>NZ_JAUHHC010000001.1 GCF_030410485.1 Roseateles violae
AGCACTTTCGAAAAACTTCTCAAACCGTGCTTGCCGCGTGCTCATCGCCGCTTCCCTCACCGCCCAACTTCCTTCCGAAGAAGTCCGCGAGCAGCGAAGCCCGCTACTGTAGCACAGGTTTTCTGGCCTCGACAAGTCGAGCGCCAGATTCGAAGAAAAGAGTTACTGCACCAGCCCCGCGGTCCGTTGCGAACCGAAGGCCAGCTCGGCGCTGCGCTGGGGATCGTCGCTGGCGAGCACGCTATCGATCAGGCCGCCGAGCCGAGCCGCATCGGCGCGCAGCACCCGCTGCTTGACCGAGGGGATCTGCGAGGGGTGCATAGAGAAGCTGCGCAGGCCCATGGCCAGTAGCAGATCGGTAAAGGCCGGGTCGCCGGCCATCTCGCCGCAGACGCTGACCGACTTGCCGGCCGCGCGCGCCTGCGCGATCGAGCTGGCCAGCAACTGCAGCACGGCCGGATGCCAAGGATCGTATAGATGGGCGACCGCCTCGTCGGCGCGGTCAATCGCCAGCGTGTACTGGATCAGATCGTTGGTGCCGATTGAGACGAAGTCGACATGGCGCAAGAGCAGCGGCAGCATCACGGCGGCGGCGGGGATCTCGATCATCACGCCCAGCTCGACCCGGCCGAACGCATGCCCGGCCTCGCTCAACTGCTGCTGCACCCGTTTCTGCGCCTCGATGATCTGCCGCACCTCGCTTAGATGCGCCACCATCGGAATCAACAGCCGCACCTTGCCAAAGGCGCTGGCGCGGTAGATCGCGCGCAACTGCTGGCGGAACATGCTGGGCTCGGCCAGGCTCCAGCGGATCGCGCGCAGCCCCATGGCCGGGTTCAGCACATGCTCGTGGCGCAGCTCGGTGGCGCTCATCCGGTCCAGCGGTTTGTCGGCGCCGACATCGACGGTGCGTATCGTCACCGGCATGCCCTTCATCGCCTCGACGGCCGCGCGGTAGGCGACAAACTGCTCTTCCTCACTGGGCAGTTCGCCCTCGCGGTTCATGAACAGGAACTCACTGCGGAACAGGCCCACGCCGGTGGCGCCGGCCTCGACCGCCGCCACTGCATCGGCCGGCAACTCGATGTTCGCGTGCAGCTCTATCGCCTGGCCGTCCAGCGTCACGGCCGGCGTGTGGCGCAGCCGCGCCAGCCGCGCGCGCTCGAGCTCGCTCTGGCGCTGGCGGAAGCGGTATTCCTCCAGCACGATCGGTGAGGGGTCGACGATTACCGCGCCGGCATCGCCGTCGATGATGACCCAGTCGTCCTGGCGGATCAGACGCGAGGCCTCGCGCGTGCCGACCACCGCCGGGATGTCCATGCTGCGCGCGACGATGGCGGTGTGCGAGGTCTTGCCGCCGATATCGGTGATGAAGCCGTGAAAGATGCTGCGCTTGAACTGCATCATGTCGGCTGGCGCAATGTCGGCCGCCACCAACAGCAGCGGATCCTCGCCGGCGAAATCGCGCTGCGCGACGCTGGCGGCGTCGCTGGTCGCCTGGCCCTGTTCGCGCGCCAGCGCGCCCAGCACGCGCTCGACGACCTGCTCCAGATCGGCCTTGCGCTCGCGCAGGTACTCGTCTTCCATTTCGTCGAACTGGCGCGCCAGCACCTCCAGCTGGGCCGACAGCGCCCATTCGGCGTTGTAGCGCCGCTCGACGATCCAATGCTTGGTGGCGCCGATCAGCGCGTCGTCATGCAGGAGCATCAGGTGCACGTCCAGCAGCGCCGCCAGCTCGTGCGGCGCATCGTCGGGCAACTCGTTTTTCAGCGTCTCCAGCTCCAGCGCAACCACATCGCGGGCCCGCAGCGCGCGAGCCAGCTCGGCGCTGACCTGGTCCTCGCCGATGAAGTAATGCGCGACATCGACCCGGCTGGAAGCGACGAGCACGGCCCGGCCTATCGCCACGCCACGAGAAACCGGAATTCCGAAGACCTGGAAGCTCATGCGCCGACTGTAGCAGCGCCTCAAGCCCGCCCCGGGCATGGGCCTACCGGCGCGCCATCGCCGGCACTCCTCGGCCCAGCCCTCGGCTGAGCCGCCGCGGCTTACTGACCTTCGCCGAACTTGTCGTTGACCAGGGCGGTGATCGCGTCCTGCGCGGCCTGCTCGTCCGGCCCTTCCGTCTCCAGCTCCACCTGCGCGCCAAGACCGGCCGCCAGCATCATCACGCCCATGATGCTCTTGGCATTCACGCGGCGGCCATTGCGGCTCATGAAGACCTCGCACTGGAACGAGCCGGCCAGCTTGGTCAGCTTGGCCGAGGCGCGGGCGTGCAGGCCCAGCTTGTTGCTGATGGTGAGCGTGGACTTGATCATTGAGACGGGGGACTCTGATTGGGGTTCACGGGAAGATCGGCGACGACGACGCCGCCATGGCCGCCCTGGGCGGCGCGCTCGGCCAGCGCGGCCAGCGGCTCGTTGGCATAGCACAGCGAGCGCCACAGCATCGGCACGTTGACGCCGCTGACCAGACGCACGGCCTCACTCTGCAGGCGCAGCGCGGCGTTCGACGGGGTGGCGCCGAACACGTCGGTCAGCAGCAGCCATTCGGCATGACCGCCCGCCTGCATCAGCGCGCGCGCGGCCGCCTCGACCGCCTCGGCCGACATCTCCGGCCCGACGTCCAGCACCTTCAGCTGCGACGCGCAGTTCGGAAAGGTGTGCTCGGCCACCGCTTTCAGGGCGGTGGCCAGGGGGGCGTGGGCGATCAGGAGCAGGCCGGGCATGGGGGCGATTATCAGCGGCGCTCAAGGAGCCAGCCGCAGCGAGCCGGCAAAGCTGTCCCAGGCCGTGTCGTTGTACCGCGGACCCAGCATAAGCGCCTGATAGACGACAGGGCCGCGGGCGAACACCGCCAGCTGCGCATGCTGCTCGCCGCCGGCCAGGCGCTGCGTCAGCGCCTGCGGGTTCGGCGTCATGCCCGGCACCTGCAGCGGCCGCGGCGCCTCGGCGCGCGCCTGCAGCTTGCTCGCCAGCGCCTCGCGCATCTGCTGCAGCGCCGGCTCCACCCGGGACGGATCGGGCAGCTCGGCCCAGGACAGCGCAAAGCTGAAACCCGCCGCCTTGCATTGCGCGAGGCCCATGCGCGCCGGCTCGGCCGGGGTCGGCGCATGGCTGCTCAGCTCGGGCTTGCACGGAAACAGCGCCAGCGCGCCGGCCTCGGCCAGGCGCACCTCGCGCCAGTCCAGGCTCGGCGAACAGGCGGACAGGGCAAGGACAAGAAGCGGCAGGGCGGCGGATCGCATCGCCACATTATCCGAGGCCGCACAATGCGACCATGCAGAGCAAGCCCTCCCCCGCCTCCCCGCTGCCGGCCATGTCCCTGGCCGGCGTGCGCGTGCTGGACCTGTCGCGCGTGCTGGCCGGACCCTGGTGCACGCAGACGCTGGCCGACCTGGGCGCCGACGTGATCAAGGTCGAGCGCCCCGGCAGCGGCGACGACACGCGCGCCTGGGGCCCGCCCTATCTGAAGGACGCCACCGGCGCCGACACCAGCGAGGCCGCCTACTACCTCGGCGCCAACCGCAACAAGCGCTCGATCGCGATCGACATCGCCAGCGCCGCCGGCCAGGCGCTGATCCGCCGGCTGGCGACGCGGGTCGACGTGCTGGTCGAGAACTTCAAGGTCGGCGACCTGGCCCGCTACGGGCTCGACGCGAAAAGCCTGCGCGAGCTCAACCCCGGCCTGATCGTCTGCTCGATCACAGGCTTCGGCCAGGACGGGCCCTACAAGGAGCGCGCCGGCTACGACTATGCGGTGCAGGGCCTGGGCGGGCTGATGAGCGTCACCGGCGAGCGCGACGACCTGCCCGGCGGCGGGCCGCAGAAGGTCGGCGTCGCCGTTGCCGATCTGTTCACCGGCCTGTATGCGACGGTGGCCATCCTGGCCGCGCTGCGCCACCGCGACGCGACCGGAGAGGGGCAGGAGATCGACATGGCCCTGCTCGACACCCAGGTCGCCATGCTGGCCAATCTGGGCGCCAACTATCTGTGCACCGGCCGTGCCCCGGGCCGCATGGGCAATGCGCACCAGAACATCGTGCCCTACCAGGTCTTCGAGGCCAGCGACGGTCATCTGATCGTGGCCGTCGGCAACGACGGCCAGTTCGCCAAGTTCGCCGAGATCGCCGGTCGCCCCGACTGGCCGCAGGACCCGCGCTTCGCCCGCAATGCCGAGCGCGTGCGCAACCGCGAGCTGCTGGTGCCGCAGATCGCCGCCGCACTCAAGACCCGACCCCGCAAGGACTGGCTGGCCGCGCTGGAGGCGGCCAAGGTGCCCTGCGGCGCGATCAACAACCTGGCCGAGACCTTCGCCGACCCGCAGGTCCAGGCCCGGGGCATGACGGTGGCGATGGACCATCCGCTGTCCGACTCGCTGCGCCTGGTGGCCAGCCCGATCAAGCTGTCGGCCACGCCGGTCGCCTACCGGCACGCGCCGCCGCTGCTGGGCCAGCACACGCAGGAACTGCTGCGCGAGGCCGGCCTGGACGAGGCCGAGATCGCCGCGCTGGCGCAGCAGCGGGTGATCGCCTGAGCGCCGCGGCGTGAGAAATTTCGCGAAAATCGGGCGCTCGCCGGCTGGCCGCCCGAGTTCCCCCGGATCGGGGGATGGACGCTCCAGGTCCCAGCAAAGAGCATGGCGCAGCCGTCGGGATTGAAGTCTTCACCGCCGCCGATCCACCATCGCCCGCCGTCGATTTCGCCCGCCGCGCCTGCCTGCCCCGTTCATGTCCAGCCCCCCGCCCGTCAACAACCCAGCCGCCAGCGCGGCCGCCGCCAATGCCGCGGCCAATGACGTGGCGCTCGGTCCCAGCCCGATTCAATGGGCCGAGATCGTGCAGCAGCTGGGCGCCGAGATCGCCGGGCCGCTCTCCTCGGCGCTGGAACGCATCCACAGCCTCACCAGCACCGGCCAGATCGACCGCCAGAGCCTGCGCGCGCTGCGCGAGAGCGTGGCCCAGGCGCGCGAGGCCGGCATGATCGGCCAGCAGCTGGCGCGCCTGGCCTCGGGCCGGCTACGCCTGTCGCGCGAGCGCCTGCACCTGACCCAGCTGCTGCGCAGCGTGCTGGCGCAGCGCAGCCGCGAGACCCAGGCGCGCGGCATCCAGGTGCGCCAGGTGCTGAAGCCGGTCGAGGTGATCACCGACGGTTCGCTGCTGTTCTCGCTGCTCAACGCCCTGATGGACTGGGCGCTGTCCAGCACCCATTCCTCGGTCGACCTGAAGCTGGACCTGACGCCCTGGCCGGCGCGCGCCCGCCTGGTCTGCCGCTTTGCGCATCGCTCGCTGGACCTGCTCGGCGATGCCCGTGGCACCGCCGACGCACAGCAGACGCAGGCGCTGAACTCGCTGGCCTGGCGACTGGTCGAGCAGACGGCGATCACGATCGGCGTGCTGCCGCTGCGCGAGGACGAGGCAGGCATCACCGTGCTGACCCTGGAGTTTCCGCACACGGTCGGCGACGAGCCGGGCCTGGCCTCGACCCCGCCGCCTCCGCCGGCCAAGGCGGCGCCGGAGAGCGAGCACCAGCATTCGGCCAATTCCAAGCCGCTGGCCGGCAGCCATCTGCTGATCGTCACGCCGCGACGCGAGCTGCGCCTGCAGATCCAGGCCGCCGTCCAGCATATGGGCCTGATCGTCGACGTCGTCGACACGATGGCCGACGCGACCCAGTTCTGCCTGGAAGGCCTGCCGCATGGCATCGTCTTCGAGGCGGCCCAGCGCGGCGCGGAATTCGATCAGTTGCAGGCCGAGGTGCTGCGCGAGGTGCCCGAGTTCAGCTTCATCGAGGTGCGGGACGGCGAGCAGCAGACCCAGCTGTCGACGGCCACGCCCGATGGCCTGGCGCGGATCTCGCGCCAGCATCTGGCCGACGCGCTGCCGGGCATGCTGGTGTTCGAGCTGTCGAAGGGCCTCTGATCCCGCTCAGCGAGGGTTTTCATCGCCCCGCTAAAATCGGCGCATGAAGACCGCGCCCCGCCTCCTTGCTTCCGCCCTGCTCGTGGCCGTGCTGGCCGGCGCCGGCCTGCTGGCCTACCAGAGCCTGGGCCAGCGCGAGAGCGCGCCGCCGGTCCGCTATGTACTGCTGGACGGCGCCAACGGCGATTCCAGCCAGTGGAAGGGCAAGGTGATGCTGGTCAACTTCTGGGCCACCAGCTGCACGACCTGCGTCAAGGAGATGCCGCAGATCGTCGCCACCCACGAGAAGTACAAGTCACGCGGCTTCGACACGCTGGCCGTCGCGATGAGCTACGACCCGCCGGCCTTTGTGGCCAATTTCGCCGAGAGCCGCAAGCTGCCCTTCGGCGTCGCGATCGACAACACCGGCGAGATCGCGCGCCAGTTCGGCAAGGTCCAGCTGACGCCGACGACCGTGCTGATCAACAAGCGCGGCGAGATCGTCAAGCGCTATGTCGGCGAGCCGGATTTCGCCGCGCTGCACGGCCTGGTCGAGCAGTTGCTGGCCGAAGGCTGAAACGCTGCCGGGCGCGCGGCATGCCGGCCCGGGTCTACCGCCCCTCGTTCCGCCAGCTGCTGCTGGCCGCCTTCCTGCTGATCTCCGGGCTGCTGGCCGCCGCCTCGCTGGGCGGCCTGCTGACGCTGGAGCGCCTGGCCGCGCAAAGCCGCGCCGCCGCCCAGCATGCCGGCGAGCTGAACGCCGCGGTCCAGCACATCGGCGAGCGCCGCATCGAGATGGAGCGCGCGGCGCGGCAGTTCCTGGTGCTCGAAGACCCTGGGCTGCGCCAGCGCTTCGTCGACGCGGCGTCCGAGGCGCAGACGCTGCTGCGGCAGATCGAGCAGCAGCTGCCGCCGCCCGGCGCGCAGGCGCTGGCCTGGCGCGCGCGGCTGGCCCTGATCCGCGCCCGGCTCGACCAGGCGCCGCCGCGCGGCGCGGCACGGCTGCTGGAAGCCGAGCTGACCGCCGACTTCCGCGATCTGGAAGCGCTGACCGCCGCCCTGGCCGAGCAGGTGCGCCTGGCCAGCGAGGCGCGCAACGCCGAGTTGCAGGCCCGGCTGGAGAGCGGGCGCGCCCGCGTCGGCCAGCAGGTGCTGGCGGCGATCGTGCTGGCGCTGGCGGCCTCGCTGGCCTTCGGCATCTGGCTGACGCGGCCGCTGCGCCGGCTCGAGCAGGCGATCGTCGATCTGGGCGAGAACCGGCTGGACCGCAGCGTCGACATCCGCGGCCCCAGCGATCTGCGTTCGCTGGGCCGACGGCTCGACTGGCTGCGGCTGCGCCTGAGCGAGCTCGATGCCGACAAGGCGCGCTTTCTGCGCCATGTCTCGCACGAGCTGAAGACGCCGCTGGCGGCGCTGCGCGAGGGCGTCGCGCTGCTGGAGGACGGCGTGGCCGGCGCGCTGAGCGCCGACCAGCGCGAGATCGCCCGCATCCTGAGCCAGAACACCGCCGCCTTGCAGCGGCAGATCGAGGACCTGCTGCGCTTCAATGCCGCCGCCTTCGAGGCGCGCCAATTGCAGCGCCGGCCGACCGAATTGGCCGCGCTGATTCGCGGCAAGGTCGACGAGCAGCGGCTGCAGTGGCAGGCACGGCAATTGCTGATCGAGATCGATGGCGGTCCCCTGGTCGCCGATGTCGATCCCGACAAGCTCGCCACGGCGCTGGGCAATCTGCTGTCCAACGCGATCCGCTTCAGCCCGCAGCGCGGCGGCATCCGTTTCCTGCTGTCGACGCAGCCGGGCCACATCGACATCGACATCTGCGACCAGGGGCCCGGCATCGCCGCGTCCGACCGGGCGCGGATCTTCGAGCCGTTCTACCGCGGCGAGCGTCAGCCCGAGGACGCGCTGCGCGGCAGCGGCATCGGTTTGTCGATCGTGCAGGAATACGTGGCCGCCCATGGCGGCCGCATAGCCCTGCTGCCCAGTTCGCTCGGCGCCCATTTCCGCATCACGCTGCTGCATGCTTCCGTCGCCTGACCGCCATCGCCTCGCCGGCCTCTGTTGCGCGCTGCTCGTAGGCGCCTGCGCCGCGCCGCCGCCGGCCCCGCCGCCACCGCCGCCCGAGATCGTCGAGGTCCGAGTGGAGGTGCCGGTGCCCGTCGTGCTGCCCGAGGACGAGGCGGCGCGGCAGATGCTGGCCCTGCACGAGCGGCTGCGCCGGATGGACGCTGCCGAGCTGGCCCAGCAGCTGCCGCCGCCGGGCGACGATGCCGCGCTATCGCCGCAGCAGGCGACGCAGGCGGCACTGGCGCTGGCGCTGGGCCCAGCGCGCAGCAATGGCGAGCTGGGCCGGGCGCAGGCGCTCGTCGATCAGGTGCTGCGCAGCACGGCCCCCGAGGCACAGCCCTGGCAGCCCTGGGCGCTGCTGGTCGGCGCCCGGCTGGCCGAGCAACGCCGGCTGGAGGCGCAGATCGAGCGGCTCGCGCAGCAGGGCCGCGACAGCCAGCGCCGGCTCGAACAGCTCGGCGAGAAGCTCGAGGCGCTGAAGGCCATCGAGCGCAGCCTGAGCAAGCGGCCGGCGTCGGCGCCCTGATATGAGTGCCCAGCTGCTGCTCGTCGACGACGACGCCGACCTGCTGAAGCTGCTGGCGATGCGGCTCGGCGCGGCCGGCTACCAGGTCGCCACCGCCGCCAATGCCGAGCAGGCACTGGCGCAGATCGCGGTCAAGAGGCCGCAGCTGGTGCTCAGCGATGTGCGCCTGCCGGGCCGCGACGGGCTGGCGCTGTTCGACGCGATCCGCGAGCGCCATCCGGCGTTGCCGGTGATCCTGCTGACCGCCCATGGCACGATCCCCGACGCGGTCGAGGCGACCGCGCGCGGCGTCTACACCTATCTGACCAAGCCCTTTGACGGCAAAGCCCTGCTCGACACGATCGCGCGCGCCCTGAGCCTGCCGGCCAGCGACGCGGCGGCGCCCTCGCAGCAGCCCGCCGGCTGGCGCGCCGCCATCATCAGCCGCTCCAACGTGATGAGCGAATTGCTGGCCGAGGCCCGGCTGGTCGCGGCGACCGAGGCCAGCGTGCTGATCCGCGGCGAGAGCGGCAGCGGCAAGGAGCTGCTGGCGCAGGCGATCCACAAGGCCAGTCCGCGCGCCGGCCGGCCCTTCGTGGCCGTCAATTGCGGCGCCATCCCCGAGCCGCTGCTGGAGTCCGAGCTGTTCGGCCATGTCAAGGGCGCGTTCACCGGCGCGCTGGCCCACCACCGCGGCCTGTTCCAGGCGGCCGACGGCGGCAGCCTCTTCCTCGACGAGATCGGCGACATGCCGCCGGCGCTGCAGGTCAAGCTGCTGCGCGTGCTGCAGGAGCGGCGCGTGCGGCCGGTCGGCGCCACGAGCGCGCTGCCGGTCGATGTGCGCATCCTGTCGGCCACGCACCGCGATCTGGACGTGGCGCTGGCCGAGGGCCAGTTCCGCGAGGACCTGTACTACCGGCTCAACGTCGTCTCGCTGCAGCTGCCGACCCTGGCCGAGCGGCGCGAGGACATTCCGCTCTTGGCCCAGCATTTCCTCGGCCGGCTGGCGCTGAAGTACGGCAAGCCGCTGAACGGCTTCGCGCCGGACGCGCTGAAGGCGCTGAGCCTGGCCAGCTGGCCCGGCAATGTGCGGCAGCTGCACAACGTCGTCGAGCAGGTCTCGGCCTTGGCGACGACGCCGCTGATCCCGCTGTCGCTGGTGCAGCGGGCGCTGCGCCTGCCCAGCATGCAGGTGCTCCCCTATGCCGAGGCGCGCCGGCGCTTCGAGCACGAGTACCTGGTCGGCCTCTTGAAGCTGACCGACGGCAATGTCGCCGACGCCGCCCGGCTGGCCGAGCGCAACCGCACCGAGTTCTACCGCCTGCTGCAAAAGCATGGGCTGACGCCCGATCTGTTCCGCGGCGAGGCCCCCGTCGCCGAATAGCGACAGCGGTTTTCTCTTGGCAATCAAGCACTTGGCGGCGCCTGCCGGCGCCGCCGCGGCACGGCTGTCGCCGGGCGGCGACGCCGCGGTGCCGGCCGGCCCGGCACAAAAATCTTAAACCGTTGATTCAAAAGCATTTTTTTGCTGGCATCGGTCTTGCGCAGCAGCACTCATGTGCAATTTTTCACGCGCGCTGCGCCGCTGGACGCTGCTGCTGGGCCTGCTGTCCGCCTGGGGCCTGGCGCAGGGCTTCGGTTTCGAGGACCTCGCCGAGCGGGCCCGGCTGCAGGCGCTGGCGCCCTACCGCGACGACAGCCCGCCGCTGCGGGCCGAGTTGGCCGCGCTGGGCTATGACCAGCTGCGCGACATCCGCTACAAGCCGGCGAGATCGATCTGGCGCAAGGAGCGGCTGCCGTTCGAGCTGAGCTTCTTCCACCGCGGCGGCCTGCAGTCGCAGCAGGTCCGCGTCAACGAGATCGCGCCGGACGGCCGCGTGCGGCCGATCGAGCAAGGAGCTGGCGATTTCGACTACGGCAGGACCGGGCTCGCCGGCGGCGACGCACCGGGCTTCGCCGGCCTGCGCGTGCACCACCGGCTGAACAGCCCGACGCGGATGGACGAACTGCTGGTGTTCCAGGGCGCCAGCTATTTCCGCGCGCTCGGCGCCGGCCAGCGCTACGGCTTGTCGGCGCGCGGGCTGGCGATCGACACGGTCGGCGGCGGCGCCGAGGAATTCCCGCGCTTCACCGAGTTCTGGCTCGAGCGCCCGGCGACGGACGCGCGCCAGCTGACGATCCATGCGCTGCTCGACTCGCCGCGCGCCAGCGGCGCCTACCGCTTCCTCGTGCGGCCCGGCGACAGTACCGTGATCGAGGTGCGGGCGCGGCTGTTCCTGCGCGCCGGCGTGACGACGCTGGGCCTGGCGCCGCTGACCAGCATGTTCCTGCATGGCGAGAACCAGCCGCAGCCGCGCGACTTCCGCCCCGAGGTGCACGACTCCGACGGCCTGATGCTGGCCAGCGCCGACGGCCAATGGCTGTGGCGGCCGCTGCAGAATCCGGCCGGCACGACGGTCAGCAGCTTCCCGCTGCCGGCCGGCCCGCGCGGCTTCGGCCTGATGCAGCGCGACCGCCGCTACGCCAGCTACGAGGACAGCGAGGCGCGCTACGAGCTGCGCCCCAGCGCCTGGGTCGAGCCGATTGGCGACTGGGGCGCCGGCCGGGTCGAACTGGTGCAGTTGCATGCGCCGGACGAGGCGCACGACAACATCGTCGCCTACTGGGTGCCGGCCCGGCCGCCGGCGCCGGGCGAGGCCTTCGATTTCGCCTACCGGCTCCACCTGCAGGGCGGCGCGCAGCAGCGCCCGCCGCGGGCCTGGGTCGCGCAGACCCGCGTCGGCCAGGGCCACGAAAAGCTGGCCGCCGGCGAGCGCCAGCTGATCGTCGATTTCGACGGCCCGGCGCTGCAGCGCCTCGCCGACGACAGCCCCGTGCGGGCGGTGCTCGGCAGCGCCGGCGGCGCCCGCATCGTCGACCACAACGTCTACCGCAATCCCGCCACCGGCGGCTGGCGGCTGAGCCTGCGCGTCCAGCCCCCCGCAGCCGGCCAGGCCGGCGAATTGCGCGGCCATCTGCAATACCGAAACGAGGCAGTGAGCGAAACATGGACCACGCTGATCACGGCACCCTGACGAAACCCGGCGCCAGCGCCCCGCCGATCCACCGCGGCTCGATGGTGCCGCGTCCCTGGGGCCGGCCCGAACCGGCGGACGCCGCCGACGCGGCGCCGGACGAGCCCTGGGCGCGCGTCGCTCGGCGGCGCCGGCGCGCGCTGGGCTTGTGCGTGCTCCTGGCCACCGCGCTGGCGACGACGCTGCTGCTGCAGGCGCAGCCGCAGCCGGCGCTGCCGACAGCGCTGCGCTGGCTGCACGTGGGCCTGTTCGCCCTGCTGTTCGCCTGGGTCAGCGCCGGCTCGGTGACCGCGGCGATGGGCTTCTGGGTGCTGCTGCGCGGCGACCGACATGCGCTGTCGGCGCGGGACACCGGCCTGCGCCCGCTCAGCGGCGCGGCGCGCACGGCGCTGGTGATGCCGATCTGCAACGAGAACATCGCCACCGTCTTCGCCGGCCTGCGCGCCACCTGCGAATCGCTGGCCGCCGTCGGCGCCCTGCGCCTGTTCGATGTCTACATCCTGTCCGACAGCAGCGATCCGGCGCTGCGCACGGCCGAGCTGGCCGCCTGGGCCGAGCTGCGCGATCTGCTGGCCGGTCAGGGCAAGGTCCACTACCGCTGGCGCGCGCGCCGCACGAAGAAGAAGGCCGGCAATGTCGCCGACTTCTGCCGCCGCTGGGGCCGCGACTACCGCTATATGGTCGTGCTCGATGCCGACAGCGTGATGAGCGGCGACTGCCTGCTGGGCCTGGTACGGCTGATGGAGGCGCATCCGCGCGCCGGCATCCTGCAGGCCGCGCCGCAGGCCTGCGGCCATGCGAGCCTGCATGCGCGCGCCCAGCAGTTCGCCGGCCGGGTGACCGGACGGCTGTTCAGCGCCGGCATGCAGTACTGGCAGCTCGGCGAGGCGCATTACTGGGGCCACAACGCCATCATCCGGATCGAGCCCTTCATGCGGCATTGCGCACTGGCGCCGCTGCATGGCGAGGAGATCCTGTCGCACGACTTCGTCGAGGCGGCGCTGATGCGCCGTGCCGGCTACCAGGTCTGGCTGGTCGACGGCCTGGGCGGCAGCTACGAGCAGCAGCCGCCGCATCTGCTGGCCGAGCTGCAGCGCGACCGCCGCTGGTGCCAGGGCAATCTGCAGAATGCCCGGCTGCTGGGCGAGCCGGGCCTGCACGGCGTGCACCGCGGCATGCTGCTGACCGGCGCGATGGCCTATCTGTCCGCGCCGCTGTGGCTGCTCTATGTGAGCCTGGGCGCGCTGCTATGGATCTGGGGCGGCAATGCCGCCTTCGTGCCGCCGGGCGGCTTCGCGCCCGGCGTGCTGGGCCTGTGGGCCGGCACGGTCGCGATGCTGGCGCTGCCGCGCGTGATGGGCGTGCTGGCGGTGCTGCTGCGCGGCGAGCAGCGGCAGTTCGGCGGCGCGGCGGCGCTGCTGCTGAGCACGCTGCTGGAAGCGCTGATGGCGATGCTGCAGGCGCCGCTGCGGATGGCCGCGCACACCGCCTTCATCGTCGGCGCGCTGACCGGCTGGAAGCTGGACTGGAAGTCGCCGCCGCGCGAGACCAGCGATGTCGGCTGGCGCCAGGCCGCGCGCGGTTTCGGCTGGATCGGCGTGCTGGCGCTGGCGCTGTGCGCGGTGCTGCTGGCGCTGCGCCCGTCGGCGCTGGCCTGGGCCGCGCCGCTGGCCGTGCCGCTGCTGCTGGCCGTGCCCATCACCGTGCTGAGCAGCCGGGTCCGACTCGGCGCCCGACTGCGCGCGGCGCGCCTGCTGCTGATCCCCGAGGAGGCGCAGCCGCCGACCGTGCTGCGCCAGGCCTGGAGCTATGCCGGCCAGCCGCGACCACAGCCGGGCTTTGCCGAGCTGCTGCGCAACGGCCGGCTGTTCGAGCTGGTGCGTCAGGCGATGGGGCCGCGCGCGACCGGCCATGGCCGGCGCGCCGCCGCACGCCAGCAGCGGCTGCGGCAGTTGCAGGCCGAACGGCGCGGCTGGGAAGGACTCAGCGCGGCCGAGCGGATGCGCTTTCTCAGCGAACCGGCAAGCCTGCAGCTGCTGCGCCGGGCGGTGAAGGCCTGAGGCGGGCTCAGGCGCCGGCCGTCACACCGGATTGACGCCGGCCGAATGCGCCTGCTGGTCGGCGTGGTAGCTCGAGCGCACCATGGCGCCGACGGCGGCATGGCTGAAGCCCATCTTGTAGGCCTCGGCCTCGAACATCTTGAAGGTGTCCGGGTGCACATAGCGGCGCACCGGCAGGTGGTGACCCGACGGGGCCAGGTATTGCCCGATCGTCAGCATGTCGATGTTGTGGGCGCGCATATCGCGCATCACCTGCAGGATCTCCTCGTCGGTCTCGCCCAGGCCCACCATGATGCCGCTCTTGGTCGGCACGCCGGGCACTTCATCCTTGAAGCGCTTCAAGAGGTTCAGGCTGAACTGGTAGTCCGAGCCCGGGCGCGCTTCCTTGTACAGGCGCGGCGCGGTCTCGAGGTTGTGGTTCATCACGTCCGGCGGCGCGGCCTTTAGGATGTCCAGCGCGCGGTCCATGCGGCCGCGGAAGTCGGGGACGAGCACCTCGATCTGCGTCGTCGGGCTCAGCTCGCGGACCTTGCTGATGCATTCGGCGAAATGGCCGGCGCCGCCGTCGCGCAGATCGTCGCGGTCGACGCTGGTGATGACGACGTATTTCAGCTTCAGCGCCGCGATCGTCTTGGCCAGGTTCAACGGCTCGTCGACGTCCAGCGGATCGGGCCGGCCATGGCCGACGTCGCAGAAGGGGCAGCGCCGCGTGCACTTGTCGCCCATGATCATGAAGGTGGCCGTGCCCTTGCCGAAGCATTCGCCGATGTTCGGGCAGGAGGCTTCCTCGCAGACCGTGTGCAGCTTGTGCTCGCGCAGGATCTGCTTGATCTCGTAGAAGCGGGTGCTGGGCGAGCCGGCCTTGACGCGGATCCAGTCGGGCTTCTTCAGGGTCTCGGCCGGCACGATCTTGATCGGGATGCGCGCCGTCTTCGCCTGGGCCTTCTGTTTGGCGCTGGCGTCGTAATCGGCCGCGCTCTTTGCTTCGTGGGTGACGTTGTCTGTGGCCATGGTCAGGAGGTGAGTTGCGCCCGGAGTCGCTCGCCGAAGATCTCGGCCACCGTGGCCCAGTCCGTGTGAACGCCCAATTTTACGAGGTCCACCGTCTCCAGCCCGGCATAGCCGCAAGGATTGATGCCGGCAAAGGGCTTCAGGTCCATCGCCACGTTCAGGGCGACGCCGTGGTAGCTGCAGTGCCGGCTGATCTTGATGCCCAGGGCCGCGACCTTGCCCAGGCCGCGGAAGGGGTCGCGCGGATCGCCGGGCCCGGTCAGCGCCGCATGGGCGCCGGGCGCGTCCAGCCGCACATAGATGCCCGGCGCGCCGGCGACGCGATGGCCGGTGACGCCAAAGCGGTCCAGGGTCTGGATCACCGCCGTCTCGAGCCGGAACACGTATTCCTTGACGAAGATGCCCTGGCGCCGCAGGTCGATCAGCGGATAGGCGACGACCTGGCCGGGGCCGTGGTAGGTGACCTGGCCGCCGCGGTTGGTCTGCACGACCGGGATGCCGGCCGGGTTCAGCAGATGCTCGGGCTTGCCGGCCAGGCCCTGGGTGTAGGTGGGCGGGTGCTCGCACAGCCAGATCTCGTCCGGCGTGTCGGCGCCGCGCGCCTCGGTGAAGGCCTGCATTGCCTCGACCGTGGCCGCATAGCCGACCCGGCCCAGTGTCTTTACAACAGTCATGGCCGGGATGTTAGCGTTGGGGCATGCGTCGACTGTTCCTGTTGCTGATCGCCTTGCTGCTCGTCGGAGAAGCGGCCCGGGCCGCGCCCGATCCGATGGAAGCCGCGCTGGCCGCCTACGAGGCCGGCGATCTGGCCGCCGCCGCCAAGGGCTTTGCCGCGCTGTCGGTCCGCAAGGTGCCGCTGGCCGACTACAACCTGGCGATGATGCATATCCGCGGCGAGTTGCCCCGGCCCGATCTGCGCGAGGCGCGGCGCCTGCTGGAGCGGGCCGCGGCCGCGCGCTTCGTCGGTGCCGAGCTGGCGCTGGGCCAGCTCTACGACCAGGGCCTGCTCGGCAAACAGGACCTGGCCCGGGCCAAGCAATGGTTCGGCCGCGCGGCCGAGCATGGCAGCGTCGATGCGCAGGTCGCGCTGGCCACCGCCTACTACCTGGGCCGCGGCACCGCCATCGACATGGCGCAGGCCGCGCACTGGTACCGCGAGGCGGCCAAGGGCGGCGATGTCGGCGCGCAATACCTGCTGGCCTCGATGTACGAGAGCGGCCTCGGCCTGGAAAAGGATCTGCGCCTGGCGCGCTACTGGTACGACGTGGCCGCGCGCAATGGCGACGAGGCCGCGCCGGTCAAGGTGCAGGAACTGGACGAGCGGCTCGCCAGCGAAACCTAGTCCTTTGGAAAAGCCTTCAGAGGACGACCTTGACCATCGGATGCGTGGTCAGGGTCCGGTAGAGCTCGTCGAGCTGCTCGCGGCTGGTCGCGGTGACGGTGATGGTCAGACCCAGGTAGTTGCCGCCCTTGCTGGGGCGCTGTTCGATCGTCGCGGCGTCGAAGCCGGGATCGAACTGGCGCGCGACGATCGCGATCGCCTCGACAAAGCCCTCGACATGGGCGCCCATCACCTTGATCGGGAAGCGCGACGGGTATTCGATCAGCGATTGCTCGGGCGGGATGTCCGGCGGCGGGTTGATGTTCATGGTCGGCTCAGATCGATTGCAGATGTTTGGCGCGCTGGTAGGCCTCGTACAGCCGCGCATAGACCGGGCCCGGCTTGCCGCGCAGCGCGCCATGGCCGACCGGCTCCTTGTCCAGCGTGGTGACGGCCAGCACTTCCTTGGTGGCCGAGCTGAGGATGATCTCGTCGGCGGCGAACAGCTCGGCCTCCGAGATCGGCCGCAGGTTGTAGCCGATGCCGCATTCCTCGCAGAGCTCGTGCAAGAGCTCGACGCGGATGCCCTCCAGCACCTGCTCGCTCTTCGGCGGGCCCAGCAGCGCATCCTCCTTGACGATCCAGACATTGGAGGCCGAGGCCTCGGTCAGGAAACCGTCGCGCAGCAGGAT
This sequence comes from Roseateles violae, assembly GCF_030410485.1. Classification (GTDB taxonomy): domain Bacteria; phylum Pseudomonadota; class Gammaproteobacteria; order Burkholderiales; family Burkholderiaceae_C; genus Roseateles_D; species Roseateles_D violae. Next base: position 16,630 of record NZ_JAUHHC010000001.1, read on the forward strand.
GGTCTCCAGCGCATCCTGGTCGGCCGAGATCTGCCGCGCCAGCACATTGCCCAGCAGCGAGATGCTCTTGATGTCGCCGCGCTCCCAGCGGAAGTCGCGCGCCGTCACGCAGGCCGCGCCCTGGTGGCGCTCGCTCTCGGCCACCCAGCGCGCCGGCGCGCTGTAGGCGAACACGGTGGGCGTGCAGTCCTCGGGCATCACATGGTTGCGCTGGGCGGCGACGCCGCGCGTCACCTGCAAGTAGACCCACTGGTCCTCGGCGCCGCTCTTGCTGCGCGCCTCCTCGGCCAGGCGGCGCGCGATCTCCAGCCATTGCGCGCGCAGCAGGGGGCTGATGATGCGCAGCTTGGCAAGGCTGCGCTCGAAGCGATCCATATGCTCGTCGAAGCGGAAGATCCGCCCGGCATAGACCGGCAGCAACTCATAGGCCCCGTCGCCGAAGATGAAGCCGCGGTCCATCGGCGACACCTTGGCTTCGGCCAGCGGTCCATAGGTGCCGTTCAGATAGCAGGGCAGATCGGGCAGCAGGGCTTGCATAGCGGCGTTCTCCTCGGCCAGCCCCGATTAGATCACTTGATCCACAAACGGATCGCGTCCCAGGCGCGGCCGAAGATGCCGGCCAGCGGCACCTCCTGCTGCACGATCAGCGGCACCTCGGCCACCGGCGCGCCGGCGGCGGTCGTCACCTTCAGCGTGCCGACGCGCTGGCCCTTGGCCAGCGGCGCGACCAGCGGATCGGTGCGCTCGACCTTGGTCTGCAGCTTGCCGCCCTCGCCGCGCGGCACGGCGACGAAGACCGCATTGGCCGCGCCGAGCTTGGCTTCCTTCTCGGCGCCCTTCCAGACCGGCACCGTGCTGATCGCCTGGCCGGCATCGAACAGGCGCAGCGCGTCGAAGGCGGTGTAGCCCCAGTTGAGCAGCTTCTGGCTCTCGCTGGCGCGCGCCTCCTTGGAGGCGGTGCCCATCACCACCGACAGCAGGCGGCGCTTGCCGTTCGGGAACTCGCGCTGCGCGCTGGCGACCAGGCAGTAGCCGGCGGCCTCGGTGTAGCCGGTCTTCATGCCGTCGACGGTCGGGTCGCGGGTCAGCAGCATGTTGCGGTTGTGCTGGCGGATCTTGTTGTAGGTGTATTCCTTCTGCGAGTAATACGGGTAGTACTCGGGGAAGTCCTTGATGATGTGGGCGGCGATCACCGCCATGTCGCGGGCGCTGCTCTTGTGGCCCGGCTCCGTCATGCCGGTGACGTTGGTGAAGCTGGTGTTCTTCAGGCCCCAGGCCTGGGCCTGCTTGTTCATCGTCTGCACGAACTGCTCGACGGTGCCGCCGACGCCCTCGGCCAGCGCGACCGCCGCGTCATTGCCCGACTGGATGATCAGGCCGCGCAGCAGCTCGTCGACCTTGGGCGTCATCGTCGTGTTGATGAACATCAGCGAGGGGTCGCCCTTGCGCTCGTCCCAGGCACGCTTGGAGACGCTCAGGGTCTGGTCCAGCGTGATGCGCTTCTCGCGCAGGGCGCCGAACACGACATAGGCGGTCATCAGCTTGGTCAGCGAGGCCGGATCCTGCGGCGCATCGGCATCGCGTTCGGCCAGCACGCGCTCGGCGGTGATGTCCAGCAGCAGGTAGTTGCGCGCGGCGATCTCGGGCGGCTGCGGCGCCTGGGCGGCCGCGTTGAAGGCAGCGCAGGCCGCCAGCACTAGAGCAATCAGTCGTTTCATGCGTGTCGTTCTCGGAGAAATGGGTTCAGGCGGCCCGTCATGCCGCAAAAGCGCGCACAACCAGGTTTTTCAGCAGCGGCAGCTGACCGTGGAAGAAATGGCCGACGCCGGGCACGACGACGATGGGCAGCGACTGCGGCCGCGCCCAGTCGAGCACGGCCGACAGCGGCACGACATCGTCGACCTCGCCGTGGATCACCAAGGTATCGGCCGGCACCGTGGCGGTGTCGAAGCGGCTCGTCGCCGGGCCGACCAGCACCAGACGCTCGGCCTTCTGCCCCTCGGGCAGGCGCTCGGCCGCGCGCGAGGCGATATAGCCGCCGAAGGAAAAACCGGCCAGCAGCAGCGGTTCGTCGACATTGCGGTAGGCACTCAGCACGGCCAGCGCATCGTCGATCTCGCCGCGGCCTTCGTCCCAGCCGCCTCCGGAGCCGCCGATGCCGCGGAAGTTGAAGCGCACCGCCCGGTAGCCGAGCTGCAGAAAGGCGCGCGCCAGGGTCTGCACGACCTTGTTGTCCATCGTGCCGCCCTGGGTCGGGTTGGGATGGCAGATCAGGGCCAGGCCGCGCGGCACGACATCGGCCCCCGGCAGATCGAGCGCGCATTCGATCGCGCCGGCGGGGCCGGCGATCAGCTTCTTTTCGGTCTGCGAGTTCATCGGCCGACGTGCTCGGGCAGGACCAGGCGCTCAACGACCTCGCCATGCTTCAGGTGCTTCTCGACGATCTCGTCGATGTCGCTGGCGTCCACATAGCTGTACCAGGTCGCGTCCGGGTAGACGACGGCCACCGGCCCACCGGCGCAGCGGTCCAGGCAGCCGGCCTTGTTGACCCGCACGCCGCCCTTGCCGGCCAGGCCCAGCGCCTTGACCCGGGACTTGCAATGATCGAAGCCGGCCTGGGCGTCATGCTGCGCGCAGGCGTTCTCGCCGTTCTCGCGCTGGTTCAGGCAGAAGAAGATGTGGCGCTCGTAATAGCTCATGCCGGCATTGTAGGCAGCGCTGCGGGTTAACCCCGTCAGACGGTGCGCCGGCCGATCAGGGCCAGTAGCCAGGCCAGGGCCGCAAAGGGCCAGACCCAGCCGATCCAGCGGGCCAGGCCATAGAGATTGATGAAGCGGCCCTGCTCCCAGGCCTGCAGGCTCTGCGCCATATAGGGATCGGCCGGCGCCTGCGTCACCAGGGCGATCAGCGCGCTCAGCGCGACCAGGCCCAGCGCCGCGCTGACGCGGCGCGGCAGCGGAGTCGCCACCGAGGCCAAGAGCGCACCGACCGCCAGGCCGGGCCAGCTCGCCGGCGTCACCCAGGCCCAGGCATGCTGCGGGCCGAAGTTCAGCGCGGTCGACAAGGTCGTGCCCAGCAGCCCGAGCAGCAGGGCGCCGGCGACCAGGGCCAGCCGGCGCAGTCCCGGCCGCGCGACCGACAGCGCCAGGAGCACCGGCGCGAGCAGGCCCAGGGCGATCGCAATCGCCTCCAGGCCCGGCGGCAGCGGGCGCTGCGGCGGCGCCTCGGCATCCACCCACATCAGGGTCCAGGGCGTGCCGTCCAGCGCGGCAAGCGCCACTTCCTGCAGGCGCGGCAGCCATTGGCCGACGCCCAGCGGCACCGGCGTCGGGAACAAGAGGCCCAGCGGCCACAGCGCCAGCAGGGCCAGCGCGGCGGCGCTGTTCGGCTGGAACCAGTATTCGCGCAGATCGTGCCAGCGCTGCAGGCCGCCGAAGCGGTTCAGCAGCAGGCCCAGCAGCAGGCCCAGCCAGGCGCCGACGCTGTTCAGCAGCCAGTCGGACCGCGAGGGTACGCGGCCGGGCAGGAAGAACTGCAGGGTCTCCATCAGCAGCGACAGCAGCGGCCATGGCAGCAGGCCCAGCAGCAGCGCGAAGCGCAGGCCGCGCCCGCTGCGCAGCGCGGCGGCGAAGGCGAGCAGCCCCAGCGGCAGATAGCCGATCAGATTGGCCTGCACGTCGAAGGGCCCGAAGAAACGGGGCCAGGGCAGCACCAGCAGGCCGTCGAGCTCCAGGCCCGGCGGCCAGCGCCAGGGCGCGAACGGGTACAGGCTCGCGTAGACGACCAGGGCCAGATAGGCCAGCAGCAGCCAGGTGGCCGAGCTTTGGCGTCGCGGGCCCGGAGTCATCGCTGGGGCGTCAGTCAGAAGGGCTTGACGACCACCAGGATCACGATCGCCGCGAACAGCAGCACCGCGGCCTCGTTGAAGACGCGGAACCATTGGTGGCTGCGCTTGTTGCCGAGTTGCTCGAAGCGGCGCAGCAGCCGCCCGCAGCCATGGTGATAGCCGACGGCGACCAGGACCAGGGCCAGCTTCGCATGCAGCCAGCCATTGCCCGGGCCGCGGCCGACGCCGTAGCCCAGCCACAGCCACAGACCCAGGAGCAGGGCCGGGATCATCAGCAGGGTGCTGAAGCGGTAGAGCTTGTGCGCCATCAGCAAGAGGCGCTCGCGCTCGGCATGGCTGTCGGCGGGCACCATGGCCAGATTGACGAACAGGCGCGGCAGATAGAACAGGCCGGCGAACCAGCTGGCGATGAAGACGATGTGAAGGGCTTTGATCCAGAGCATCGAGAGATTATGGGCCCCTCGCCCAGGAGTACCTGGTCGGTCCCCCGAGGGGACGCCGATCGATGCCGGCATGGGCCGGCATCGACATCGGCTCAAGCCGCCCTTAGGGCGGCCCGGCGGGCGCCTTGAGTCGAAATCACCAAGAGAAAAAAAAGCCCCGGCCGATATCGATCAGGCCGGGGCGGCAAAGCCTTATCGCTGTCATCACGCTAAGGCTCCTGCTCAGGGAGGAAAAGCAGGGAATGACCACCTTGCGGCTATCATTCATCGATAAGTTTAGCAGGGCCGCTAGCGCGCCGAAACTGGCGCATGTCGTACAAAACGCTCGGTTAGCACGAGCCGCCCGTGCCACCCCCGCAAATGCGGGGCCGGCTCCGTCGCCGCCCTTTGGAGAAATTACCTTGTCCTCGTCCAGCCACCTGCCGCCGCCCTATCCGGCCAGCCGTCCGCGCCGCCTGCGCCGCCATGCCTTCAGCCGCGAGCTGGTGCGCGAGAACGCCCTTAGCGCCAGCGATCTGATCCTGCCCGTGTTCGTGCACGAGGGTGTGGACAAGACCGAGCCGGTGCTGTCGATGCCGGGCGTGTCGCGCCTGAGCCTGGACCGGCTGATCCCGGTCGCCGAGGAATGCGTGGCCCTGGGCATTCCGGTGCTGGCCCTGTTCCCGGTCATCGACGCCGCGCTGAAGACAGCGGACGGCCGCGAGGCCATGAATCCGGACGGACTGGTGCCGCGCGTCGTGCGCGCCTTGAAGGACAAGGTGCCAGGTCTTGGCATCCTGACCGACGTGGCGCTGGACCCCTTCACCAGCCACGGCCAGGATGGCGTGCTCGACGACAGCGGCTACATCATCAACGACCGCACGGTCGAGATCCTGGCCGAGCAGGCGCTGGTCCAGGCCCGCGCCGGCGTGGACATCGTCGCGCCCAGCGACATGATGGACGGCCGCATCGGCGCGATCCGGTCGGCGCTGGAGCGCGATGGCCACATCCACACGCAGATCATGGCCTACAGCGCCAAGTACGCCAGCGCCTTCTACGGCCCCTTCCGCGACGCGGTCGGCTCCAAGGCCAATCTGGGCAAGGCCGACAAGAAGACCTACCAGATGGACCCGGGCAACAGCGACGAAGCGCTGCGCGAGGTCGGTCTCGACCTGGCCGAGGGCGCGGACATGGTGATGGTCAAGCCGGGCATGCCGTATCTGGACATTGTGCGCCGGGTCAAGGACCAGTTCCGCGTGCCCACCTTCGCCTACCAGGTCAGCGGCGAGTACGCGATGCTCAAGGCCGCCGCCGCCAATGGCTGGCTGGACCACGATGCGGTGATGATGGAGTCGCTGCTGGCCTTCAAGCGCGCCGGCGCCGATGGCGTGCTCAGCTATTTCGCGCTGGACGCGGCGCGGCTGCTGAAGGGCTGAGCAAGAGGATGCGCGGCGCCATGCGCGTCTTCCACATCGCCGGAGAGCAGATCCAGGAGCTGGACGCGCTGCCGACGGACTTGCCGGCCGGCGGCTTTCTCTGGGTCGGCTATGCGCGCGAGGAGTTCGAGCAGCAGATCGCCGAGGTGCAGGCCGGCCTGCATCGCTGGGGCACCGGCCAGCTGGTCGATCTGCATGTCTCGGACCTGCTGAACAAGCAGCTGCCCTCGCACTTCGACTACACCTCCTGGTACGACCTGCTGGTCTTCCGTCGCCTGGCCGCGCCGGCCGGCGAGCTGAGCGCCGAGGCCGAACTCGGCACCCTGGCCGCCGCCGAGCGCGTGCTGTCGGCGCTGGACACTAGCCCGGTGGGCTTCGCCGTCTTCGACCGCGTGCTGATCACCGTCCATCCGAGCGACTGCCTGGTGCGCGACTTCTTCGCCGACAAGCTGGGCAAGCTGACCGAAGGCCGCGATTTCCGTGGCTCGGGCCGGCTGCCGACCAGCCCGGCCGAGCTGATGCTGCGCATGGTTAACCACATCGTCGACAACTATCTGGACCTGCGGCGCATCTTGTCGCGCCAGCTCGGCGCGCTGCAGAAGCTGCTGCTGGACCCGCACGGCCATTTCGAGAACTGGCCGATGCTGCTGGCCTCGCGCGATGCGCTGCACCGGCTCGAGGACAGCTGCGAGGACCAGCGCAGCGCCATGCAGGAGTGGCTGGACGCGCTGGACGAATGGCCGGACAGCGCCGACCCGCATCTGCAGCGCGAGCGCGAGCTGCTGCGCGTGCGCTCGCGCGATGTGCTCGAGCACATCGAGCGGGTGCTCTCGCATGTGCGCCGACACGAGGCCTCGGCCGAGTCGGCGGTGCAGATGCATTTCTCGGCCCTGAGCCACCGCACCAACAGCATCATGCGCACGCTGACGGTCCTGACGGCGATCTTCCTGCCGCTGAACCTGATCACCGGCATCTTCGGCATGAACTTCGAGACGCTGCCCTTGATCCACCGCGCGACCGGCTTCTGGATCGCCGTCGGCCTGATGGCCGCGATCGGCCTCGCACTGGGCGCCTTCTTCTGGCGCAAGCGCTACCTGTCTTCAAAAACCTAGTCAGCGCCGCTGGTAGGGATCGGCAAATCCCAGCGCCCGCATCAGCTCGCTCTCGCGCGCCTCCATGCACTCGGCCTCGTCGTCTTCCTCGTGGTCGTAACCCTGCGCATGCAGGGTGCCGTGCACCAGCAGATGGGCGTAGTGGTCGGCGATGGCGATGCCCATCTCCTTGGCCTCGCGTTCGACGACCTCCGCGCAGATGACCAGATCGGCGGCGACCACCGGCTCGTGGGCGTAGTCGAAGGTCAGTACATTGGTCGCATAGTCCTTGCCGCGGAATTCGGCGTTCAGCTGCCGGCCCTCCTCGGCATCGACGATGCGCACGGTGATCTCGCCGGGCAGCTCCAGCGCCGCGCGGATCCAGCGGACCACCTTGTGGCGCGGCAGCAGCACGCGGTGGCGCGGGTCGGCGAACTGCAGGCTCAGGCTCAGCTCGGGCATGCCGCTGCTCATCGGGCGCTTCCTTCCTTCTTCTTGTCGCGCGCCTCATAGGCCTCGACGATGCGCGCCACCAGCGGATGGCGCACGACGTCGGCGCTGGTGAAGCGCGTCATCGCGATGCCCTTGACCTTGGCCAGCACCCGCTCGGCGTCGATCAGGCCGCTGGTGACGCCCTTGGGCAGGTCGATCTGGCTGGTGTCGCCGGTAACCACGCATTTGCTGCCGAAGCCGATGCGGGTCAGGAACATCTTCATCTGCTCCGGCGTCGTGTTCTGCGCCTCGTCGAGGATGACGAAGGCATGGTTCAAGGTGCGGCCGCGCATGAAGGCCAGCGGCGCGACCTCCAGCAGGCCCTTCTCGAACGCGCGGCTGACGCGGTCGAAGCCCATCAGGTCGTAGAGCGCATCGTAGAGGGGTCGCAGATAGGGGTCGACCTTCTGCGTCAGGTCGCCGGGCAGAAAGCCCAGGCGCTCGCCGGCCTCGACGGCCGGTCGGGTCAGGATGATGCGCTGCACGCTGCTGCGCTCCAGCGCATCGACCGCGCAGGCGACGGCCAGAAAGGTCTTGCCGGTGCCGGCCGGGCCGAGGCCGAAGGTGATGTCGTGGCCGAGGATGTTCTTCAGATAGTCGTGCTGGCGCGGCGTGCGGCCGGCCAGGTCGGCGCGCCGCGTGCGCAGCACCAGCGGCTGGCCCGGTGCGGCGCTGTCAGCGGCTGTTTTGCTCTTCGCCGGCACGCCCAGATCACCGGCCGCCTCGGTCAGTGCCAGCTGGAACGATTCCGGCGCGATCGTGCGACGCGCGCGCTCGTACAGCGCGTCCAGCAGCCTGACCGTGCGCTCGGCCGCGGCCTTGGGACCCTCGATGCGGAACAGCTCGCTGCGCCGCGTGATGCGCACGCCCAGGGCCGCCTCGATCTGGCGCAGATGCTCGTCAAGATTGCCGCACAGATGCGCGAGGCGGCTGTTGTCGGGGGGCAGCAGGGCATGCTTGATGATCACGGGCGGCTTCTTTCTGTTCGTTTCCGGCGCTGAGCCGCATTGTCGCCCGTGGTGCATGTCCCGAGGCGGCCGGGGCGGCCCCTCCTGCACAATCCTGCCCCATGCAACGACCCTTACAGACGATGATGAGCCTGGCCCTGCTGGCCGCGCTGCCGCTGGCCGCGGCCGCCGGGGGCGGCGGCGCCCTGCTGGCGGCCGCGCCGGGCTGGCTGGCCGCGATGCTGTTGATGATGGCGATCACCACCGGCCTGCTGGCCAGCCTGCATGTGCGCGAGCGCCATGTGTTCTTCCTCAGCGCGATGATGCTGGGCTGGGTGCTGCTGCGCATCAGCCTGGGCCGGCCCGAGCCCTGGCTGCCGATGCTGCTGCTGGCCCTGATCCTGCTGTGCGGCGTGCAGTTCCTGCTGCGCCAGCTCGGCTGGTCGCGCGGCTGGATCGACGCGGCGCTGCTGGCGCAGCTGCTGCTGGCGCCGCTGAGCGTGGCGCTGGCCGGCGAGTCGCTGCAGGCGCTGCTGCTGCGGCTGTGGCCGGCGCTGCTGATGCTGGAGCTGCTGGCGGCGATGGCCTGGCAGCTGCGGCTGCGCCGCCATGCGCTGCGCGCCAGCCTGCAGCCGGACGAGACGCAGCAGAGCGACTTCGTGATGATGAGCTGGCTGCTGGGCGTCTCGGCCCTGCTGCTGCTGGCCGAGCAGATGAGCCTGCTGCAGACGGCGACGGTCGCGCGCCTGCCGGCGCTGCAGCCCTGGCTGGCGCTGAGCCTGCCGCTGCTGATGCTGGCGCTGGGCCTGCATGTCTGCGTCGGCTTCGCCCGCGCGCGCAGCGCGGCCGAGCGCCGGCACGAGCAGATCGAGCAGCGCCTGCACGAGCGCGTCGCCGAGGTCGAGCGCAACTTCAGCACCATGGCCGAGCTCAAGCTGGAGCAGGTGACCGAGCGCGAGCGCAAGCGCATCGCCGCCGATCTGCACGACGACCTCGGCGCCAAGCTCTTGACCATCGTCCACACCAGCGAATCGGACCGCATCTCGACCCTGGCGCGCGAGGCGCTGGAGGAGATGCGGCTGTCGGTGCGCGGCCTGACCGGCAAGCCGGTGCAGCTGCTCGACGCCTTGGGCGACTGGCGCGCCGAGGTGGTCTCGCGGCTGGCCCAGGCCAACATCCTGGCCGAGTGGAAATCGCCGGCCGAGGACATCATCCACACGCTGCCGGCGCGCGCCTATGTGCAGACGACGCGGATCTTCCGCGAGGCGGTCAGCAATATCATCAAGCACAGCGGCGCCACCCATTGCACGGTCGGCTGCAATGTCCAGGGCGGCGACTTCCTGGTCGTGATCCAGGACAATGGGCAGGGCATCTCGACCGAGCTGGACGGACGCCTGGACCGCGGTCACGGCATGGCCAGCATGAAGGCGCGGGCCAAGCAGATGCACGGCCAGTGCCTGGTCGAATCCGGCCCCGGCTGGGGAACCGTGATCCGCCTCACGATTCCGCTCTGAACGGCGGCGCCGGCACGCTACATCCATTGGCAAGCGTGCCGATACAGGCTAACTTGACATCATCTCGACGCCCTCGGGAAGACGCAGACAACCATGAACCATATTCTTTTGCTGGAAGACATTCCCGAGATCCGCGCCTGGCTCAAGGTGCTGATCAAGCAGGTCTTCCCGAACAGCCAGATCACCGAGTGCTCGCGCGTCGCCGATGCGCTGGCCCAGGTCAACAGCCAGCGCTTCACCCTGGCGCTGCTGGATCTCGGCCTGCCCGACGGTTCCGGCGTCGATGTGATCGCCGCGCTGCGCGAGCGCCAGCCCGAGGTGCAGTCGGTGATCGTGACCATCCACGACGACGACGAGCATCTGTTCCCGGCCCTGCAGGCCGGCGCCTTCGGCTATCTGCTGAAGGAACAGTCGCGCGAACTGCTCGTCGAGCAGCTGCAGCGCATGAGCCAGGGCGAACCGCCGCTGTCGCCCTCGATCGCCCGCAAGGTGATCGCCTATTTCACCTCGCAGCGCCGCCCGCCGACCGCCCTCTTGCACGAGGTCTCGCTGACCGACCGCGAGACCGAGGTGCTGCTGCGCGTCGCCAAGGGCTTCACCCTGCCCGAGATCGGCGTGCAGTTGGGCCTGTCGCGCCACACGATCGCCGACTATGTGAAGCAGATCTACCGCAAGCTGAATGTCTCGTCGCGGGCCGAAGCCGCGCTCGAAGCGCAGCGCCTGGGCTTGTTCGGCCGGAACTGAGCACGCCGCAGCGGCATCGCTGCCGTGCCCGGTGCATGGCTCGGGAAAATACTGGACGAACATCCAGCAAATTTGCGCCAAACGCGGATAATCCGCGGCCATGATAGGCAAGCTCACGGGCGTCATCGCGGAGAAATCGCCCCCGCAGGTTCTGATCGATGTGCAGGGCGTCGGCTACGAGGTCGACGTGCCGATGAGCACCTTCTACAACCTGCCCGGACTGGGCGAGCGCACCAGCCTGCTGACCCATTTCGTCGTGCGCGAGGATGCGCAAATCCTGTTCGGCTTCGGCAGCACCGAGGAACGCGCGACCTTCCGCCAGCTGATCAAGATCAGCGGCGTCGGCCCCAAGATGGCGCTGGCCCTGCTGTCGGGCCTGTCGATCGCCGAGCTGGCCCAGGCCGTCTCCAAGCAGGAGCTGGGCCGCCTGACCAAGGTGCCGGGCATCGGCAAGAAGACGGCCGAACGCCTGCTGCTGGAGCTCAAGGGCAAGCTGGGCCCCGACCTGGCCCTGCCGGTCAGCGTCGCCAACGACAGCCAGTCCGACATCCTGCAGGCCCTGATCGCGCTCGGCTATTCCGACAAGGACGCGGCCGCGGTGCTGAAGAAGCTGCCGGCAGACATTGGCGTCAGTGACGGCATCAAGCAGGCCCTCAAATTCCTGTCATGACTGCCCCCACACTCACTTCGTTCGCTGCCCCCCGGGGGGGCGCAGGCCTTTCTTGGGGCGGCCCGGCGAAAGGCCTGTCATGAGCATCCAGACCGACGACTTCGCCCCGGCGCCGACGCAGCGCGTGATCAGCGCCGTCGCCACCTCGCCGAACGAGGAGGCGATCGAGCGCGCCTTGCGGCCCAAGCTGCTCGACGAGTATGTCGGCCAGGCCAAGGCCCGCGAGCAGCTGGAGATCTTCATCGGCGCGGCCAAGAAGCGCAGCGAGGCACTGGACCATGTGCTGCTGTTCGGCCCGCCGGGCCTGGGCAAGACGACCTTGAGCCACATCATCGCCGCCGAGCTGGGCGTCAATCTGCGCCAGACCTCGGGCCCGGTGCTGGAAAAACCCAAGGACCTGGCCGCGATCCTGACCAATCTCGAGCGCAACGATGTGCTCTTCATCGACGAGATCCACCGCCTGAGCCCGGTCGTCGAGGAAATCCTCTATCCGGCGCTGGAGGACTACCAAATCGACATCATGATCGGCGAGGGCCCAGCCGCGCGCTCGATCAAGCTCGATCTGCAGCCCTTCACCCTGGTCGGCGCGACCACCCGCGCCGGCATGCTGACCAACCCGCTGCGCGATCGCTTCGGCATCGTCGCGCGGCTGGAGTTCTACACGGCCGAGGAGCTGCAGCGCATCGTCAGCCGTTCGGCCGCGCTGCTCAACGCGCCGATCGATCCGGACGGCGCGCTGGAGATCGCGCGCCGTTCGCGCGGCACGCCGCGCATCGCCAACCGGCTGCTGCGCCGCGTGCGCGACTATGCCGAGGTCAAGGGCAATGGCCGCATCAGCAAGACCATCGCCGACAAGGCGCTGGCGATGCTGGACGTCGACCCGCAGGGTTTCGACCTGATGGACCGCAAGCTGCTCGAGGCGGTCGTGCACCGCTTCGACGGCGGACCGGTCGGCCTGGACAATGTGGCCGCCGCGATCGGCGAGGAGCCGGGCACGATCGAGGATGTGATCGAGCCCTATCTGATCCAGCAGGGCTTTCTGCAGCGCACGCCGCGCGGCCGCATCGCGACGCTGGCGGCCTTCCGCCATCTGGGCGTGGCGCCACCGAAATCGGTCGGCCAGCTGTTCGACGAATAGCAAGAGCGCCGCCGTTCGCCATTCATGTCGATCGGATCAGCGGCGCAATGAAAAAAGCGACCCGAAGGTCGCTTTCTCGCTTCTGCTCGCGAACGATCAGAAGTTGTGGCGGATACCGGCAGCGTAAGAGCTGAAGTCACGCGAGTTGATAGAGCTCTGGATCGCGGTGTAGTAGCCGTAGATCTTCGTGCGCTTGCTCAGGTTGTAGTTATAGGCCAGCGTGTACTGCTCGGCGCCGGAACCTTGCAGATAGCCACCGGCCTTGCTGCCGCCGTAGTTCAGGTGGAACTCCGAAGCGCCCATCGTGTACATCACCGAAGCACGGCCGATCAGACGGGTGTCCTTCTGCGAAGCGGGCAGGCCGTCAACCGACTCCTGCTGGATGTAGCCGCCGAAGACCCAGGCGCCCATTTCGAACAGGCCGCGCAGGGCCAGCTGGTCGCCGACGCCTTGCTTGCTGTAGCCCAGGCCGAGGTGGATCGGGCCCTGGTCGTAGTAAGCACCCAGGTCATAGCCCTTCTTCTCGCCCGGAGCGCCTTCACCGGCGTGGAGGGCGAACTCGGCGTTGAAGCCGCTGATCGTCGGGGTCTTGTAGGCAACCTTGTTGGTCTGCGTGAAGCCGGCACCCGAGTACAGCGCGTCGGACGACGAGCCGGTGTCGTGGTTGTGCATGCTCACGTAATCGGCCGTGGCGAAGTAGGAAGCCGGGGTCCAGCTGCCCAGACGCACCGTGCCGAAGGAGCCGGCCAGGTAGACGGAAGACTCACGATTCCAGAACGCGGTGCCGGTCTGCTTGCCGTCGTCGGAGTTGAAGCCGTGCTCGATATCGAAACCGGCCGACAGACCGCCACCCAGCTCTTCCTTGCCCATGAAGCCGATACGCGAAGCGTTGTTCGCGACGACGATCTTGCGATCGGCCGTGCCAATCTTCTGGCTTTCAACGGTCGTGTTCAGACGGCCGTACAGGGTCACCGAGCTCTGAGCGAAAGCAGGAGCGGCGATTGCTGCAAGTGCAGCCACAAGAGCGATCTTTTTCATCGTTTGCCTTTGTAAGGGAAGTTGGTGCCAGGCTCGGCCGCCCGGTCTAGTACGCAATGTGGATTCAGTATAAAAGTGCGTTAGGCGTCCGCCATCGCAAGCGACGCGAAATTGCAACACTTAACTGCTAGCGACGGTCCCTTCTGCAGGGGACCGCAGCGGCCGGGCCGCGCCGGGCGAGCACAGGCGACCGACGCCGACCAGGCCGGCCGCAATCAGCAGCAGCGCGCCGGCCTGCTGCCAGGGGCCCAGCAGATGCGAGAACCACAGCACGCCGGTGGTCGCCGCCAGCAGGAGCCCGAACAGCGCCAGCGCCAGCCCTTGGCGAAGCGCCGGCACGGCCGGGTCGTAGAGCGGGCGGGTATGCGGGTCATAGGCCGCCTGGGCCGGCGCCTGCGGCGCGGCGGCCGGCTGCCAATGCGCTGGCTCCCAGCAGATCTGCAGCCACTCCCGCCAGCCGCGCGCCCAGCGCGCCTTGCGCAGCAGGGCGCCATAGACCTGCCAGTTGGCCCGCAGCGGATTCCAGCTGTGCAGCGCGTCGCGGGTGCCGTAGACGCAGGGCTCGGTGTCGAGCTCGTCCTGGAAGCTGCCGAAGATGCGGTCCCAGATGATCAGGATGCCGCCGTAGTTGCGGTCCAGATAGGGATCGTTGACGGCATGGTGGACGCGGTGGTTGGACGGCGAGCAGAACCAGCGATCGAACCAGCCGAGCCGGCCGACCTGCTGCGTGTGGACCCAGAACTGGTAGAGCAGATCGACCAGGCCGACGACGGCAAAGACCAGCGGCGGGAAGCCGAGCACGGCCATCGGCAGGTAGAAGAGCCAGCCGAGCAGCCAGCCGCTGCTGGTCTGGCGCAGCGCCGTCGACAGGTTGTAGTCCTCGCTCTGGTGGTGCACCGCATGGGCGGCCCACAAGAGCGCCGTCGTATGGCCGAGCCGGTGGTACCAGTAATAGAGCAGGTCGTAGAGCAGCAGGCCGCTGAGCCAGACCCAGGGCGATTGCGCCGACAGCTCGAACAGCGCCGCCCGCTCGTAGACCCAGACATAGATGCCCAGGGTCAGCAGCTTGGTCAGCAGGCCGACCAGCTGGCTCAGCATGCCCAGGCCGATGCTGTTCAGCGCGTCATTGAGCCGGTAGGTATTGCGGCCGCGCCGCCAGCCGACCCAGAACTCCACGGCGATCATCAGAAAGAACAGCGGCGTGACCAGGACAATGATTTGCGCGGCTTGCATGAAGAGTGAGGTCGGGCGGGCGGGGCTAGGTCTTTTCGGCGAGCTCGTCGAGGCTGCGGTCGTCCAGATGGAACTGGTCGTTCCAGCCCACGAGGCTGAGGCCTTGCGGCGAGTAAAGCAATCGGTTGATCGCCGCATTGCCCAGTTCCCAGCTGCGCGGTGCCTGCAGCGGCAGCCGGGTGGCGGCGCGGTACAGGCAGTCCATCACCCCGCCATGGGCGACGATCAGCAGGGTTCTGCCCGGATGCCGGGCCGCCAGCCGCTCGACCGCGCCGACGCAGCGCTGATAGAAGATCGGCAAGGTCTCCCCGCCCTCGGCATCGAAATCCAGATCGCGGCGCCGCCAGCGCTCGCTCAGCGCCGGCCAGCGCTCGGCGATCTCGGCCCAGCTGAGGCCCTCGAAGCGGCCGAAGCTGCGCTCGCGCAGTTCGGCGTCCAGGCGCAGCTCGACGCCGGTCGCCCGCGCCACCGCCTCGGCCGTCTGGCGCGCCCGCGCCAGATCGCTGGAATAGATCAGATCGATGGCCTCCTCGCGCAGCGCCGCGCCGACGCGCCGCGCCTGCTCCAGCCCGGTCTCGTTCAGCGGAATATCCAGCTGTCCCTGGATGCGCGTCTCGCGGTTCCACTGGGTCTCGCCATGGCGCACGGCCAGGATGCGGGTGCTCGCGTCCAGGCTCATCGCGTCAGGCACCCCAGAACACGCTCTCGCCGGCCTTCTGCGCATGGCGCATCAGCTCGATCAGCGGCCAGGCGCGCTGACTCAGGCTGACGCCTTCGCGGCGCGGTGCCGGCTCGCCGGCCGCCTTGGCCTCGGCCTGCAGCGCGGCAAAGCGCGCCTCGTCCTCGGCCACCGCGCGCTCCAGGGCGGCAATCGCCGGGTCGAGCTGCTCCAGCAGTAGGATGCCGGCCTCGCCCGGTGTGCGACCGAGCAGCAGCAGGATCTGGTCGCCCTGCGGCCCCAGCATGATCACATCGGCGCCGGCCTTCGATTTGAATTTGTAGATCATCAGCGTCTCCGCGGTTTGCACTCGTCGACGCCTATTGTGGGCCGATCAGCGCGGCGGTGCTTCGGCCGGAGCGGCCGCGCCCTGCTGGCGGACCTGCTGCTCGAAGGCCAGCGGCGCCAGCGCCGGCGCATACAGCCAGCCCTGGAACTCGTCGCAGCCGGCCCCGCGCAGGAACTCGCGCTGCGCCTCGGTCTCGACGCCCTCGGCGATCACCTGCAGGCGCAGGGCGCGGCCCATCTGGATCACCGCGTTGACGATGCCGGCGTCGCTGGCATCCTCCGGCAGGCCCTGGATGAAGCTGCGGTCGATCTTCAGGCGCTGGATCGGAAAGCGTTTCAGATAGCCGAGGCTGGAATAGCCGGTGCCGAAATCGTCGATCGACATCTGCACACCCAGGGCGGCCAGCGCCTCCAGCCGCTTCAGCGCGCCGTCGGCATCGCGCACCAGGATCGATTCGGTCAGCTCCAGCTCCAGCAGCGCCGCCGGCAGGCCGGCCGCGCGCAGCGCCTCCGCCACCGCCTCGACAAAGGCCGGCTGCTGGAACTGCAGCGCCGACACATTGACGGCCACCGGCATGTGCAGGCCCTGGCGCAGCCATTGCGCGGCCTGCTCGACCGCCTCGCGCAGCACCCATTGGCCGATCGCGACGATGAAGCCGCTCTCCTCGGCCACGGGGATGAATTCGGCCGGCGAGATCTCGCCGCGCAGCGGATCGCGCCAGCGGATCAGCGCCTCGGCGCCGATCACCCGGCCGCTGTCCAGCGCCAGCTGCGGCTGGTAATGCAGCCGGAACTGGCCCTGCTGCAGCGCCTGGCGCATCGCGTGATCGAGCCGCATGCGCGATAGCAGATCGACGTCCTTGCGCGGCTGGTGGAAGCGGAAGCCCGCGCGGCCGCTTTCCTTCACCCAGTGCATCGCCCGCTCGGCGCTGGCCAGCAGGGCGTCGGCATCGCCGCCGTCGCCGGGGAACAGCGCGATGCCGATGCTGCAGGTGACGGTGAAGCTGAGCGTGTCGAAGCTGAACGGGCGCGACATCGCGTCCTGCACCCGCCGCGCCGCCAGTTCGGCACCGCGCGCATCGGCCTGGTGGATCAGCAGCGCGAAATCGTCGCCGGACAAGCGCGCCACCGTGTCGACCTCGCGCAGCGCCGTCTTCAGCCGCTGCGCGACCTCCTTCAGCACCCGGTCGCCATAGCTGTGGCCCAGGGTGTCGTTGATCTGCTTGAAGCGGTCCAGATCGACATTGAGCAGCGCGAACACCAGGCCCTCGCGGCGCGCCATCGCCTGCGCATAGTCGATCCGCGTCGCCAGCGCGCGGCGGTTCGGCAGGCCGGTCAGCAGGTCCAGCTGGGACAGCTCCTCGATGCGCTGGCTGGCGGCCAGCTGCTCGCTGAGATCGCGGAAGGAATGCACGCGGCCGATCGGTCGGCCGCGGCTGAACTGCGGCAGCGAGACCCGCTCCAGCACGCGCCCGTCGAGCAGGCGCAGCCGGTCGCAGCTGGGCAGCAGCGGCGCCTCGCGGATCGCGGCCAGGCGCAGGGCATAGGCCTCGCCGTCGATGACGCTGCGCCGCATCCAGGCCTGCACCGCCGCATCGTCGCGTTGCAGCAGCAGTTCGTCGGCGATGCCCCACAGCGCCGCGAAGCGCTGGTTGAAGGAGCGCATGCGGCCATCGAGATCGGTGACCAGGATGCCGTCGGCGGTCGATTCCAGCGTCGCGCGCAGCTCGCCGACCAGGGTCTCGCGATCCTCCTCGGCCTGGCGCTCGCGCGTCTGGTCGCGCATCGCGACCAGCCAGTAGCCCGTGCCGCCCTCCTGCTCGACGAAGCCGATGCGCCGCGTCACCCACAGCATGCGGCCGTCGGCATGGCGCATCCAGGTGTCCGAGCTGATGCTGGCCGCGCGGTTGCCGGCGGCCTCCAGCCAGAACATCGCGTCCTCGGGCGTGGCGGCCAGGTTCTCGACCGGCTGGCCGATCAGCGCGTCGGCGTCCAGGCCCAGCAATTGCGTCGCCGCCGTATTGACGGCCAGCACGCAGCGGCTGCGCGCGTCGACCAGCCAGACCGCCTCCAGCAGCCCTTCCAGCAGCCCAGCCTCCGGGAGCGCCGGCGTCGGTAGATGTCTCAGCGTGTCGAGGCTCAGCAGCCTCACGCGGCCAGCTCCCCGAAGCCGGTGCTCGGCGCCGGTTCGAAGAAATAGGCGACACGGGTGCGCGGACTCAGGTAGTCGAGCGCCGCACGCGGCAGCTGCTGCGGCTTGAGGCTGCGGCGTATGCCCAGATCCGGCTGCTCTTCCAGATTCAGCACCAGCGCTTCCTCACGCGGCACCTTGGGGTCGTGCACCATCACCTTGGGCTTCAGCGGCCGCGAGGAATTGACCGCGACGACCAGCGCATAGCGGTCGTCGGTCAGCTGCACCGTCGAGCCCGGCGGGTAGACGCCCATCATGCGGATGAAGGCATTCAGCATCGTCGCGTCGAAGCGGTTGCGGCCCTGGGCAAACATCAGCGACAAGGCCTCGTGCGGCGTCATCGCCTTGGAGACCAGCAGCGGATTGCACAGGCCGTCGAAGCGGTTGACCAGCGCGACGATGCGCGCGGCCGTGCTCATCCGGTCCATATTGAGGCGCTGCGGGAAACCGCTGCCATCGGCGTTCTCGTGGTGCTGCGCGATCACCAGCAGCGGCCCCGGCGCCAGGCCCATGCCCTGGGCCAGCGCGACGCCCTTGGCCACATGCGATTGGTAGACCTGGTTCTCGCTGAGCGAGAAGCTGTCGTCGCGGTTGCGCAGCCGCGCCGGCAGCGCGGTCTTGCCGATATCGTGCAGCAGCGCGCCGACGCCCAGATCCATCATCTCCTCGCGGCCCAGGCCGAAGGCGCGCCCCAGCAGCAGCGAGATGATGGACACATTGAGCGCATGGGCGGTGCCGCGGTCGCCGACGCCCTCGTTGAGCAGGCGGATGTTCAGGTCGCCCTCGATCAGCATCTTGTCCAGCAGGGCCGAGGTCAGCGCCATCGACTGCTCGCGCGCATCGGCCGGCTCGCGCGGGATCAGCTCCATCACGTCTCGGAAGGCGCTGGCCGCCTCGCCGTACTGGCTCTCGCACAGCGCCAGCGCCTCGCGCTGGGCGGCCAGGGCCCGGCGATGCGCCTCGCGCGCGCGGTCCTCGGCCGAGGGCTCGGGCTCGCCGGCGTCTGCCACGGACGACGCGGCTTCAGCGACGGCCTGCGGGGCGGGCAGCGGGTGCAGGTCGCTCTTGCCTGGATTCCAGCGCACCTGGGTCAGGCCGAGCCGGCGCAGCACCAGCATCTGGTCTTCCGAACTGAGCTTGAAGCTGCTCAGCGGAAAGGGATGCGACATCCAGCCCAGGTCCAGGTGGATGAACATGCCCACCTTCAACTGGTTGACGTCGATCAGCGGATCGGCAGTTCTGTCCTTCATTGCTTCTATCTACGCCCATACACAGGCGCCCTCTGGCCCAGCATCGGCAACTCGCCGAGCGAACTTGAGCGCCGCGCCGGGTCTCCCCCAACTTGATCCGGAATTCATCGCCATCAATGTGCGCATTGTCACGCATGCGCTTGACCGCCCGTGCGTGGGCCGCCTACGATGTTCCCAATAAGAACCCAAGTTCTTATAACGAACTTTTTAACACCTGCGGTAGCGATGATCAACAAGCTGCAAGCCTCGGCCCGCGCCGCACTGGCCGATGTGCCCGACGGCGCGACGGTGATGATCGGCGGCTTCGGCACCGCCGGCCTGCCCGACGAACTGATCGCCGCCCTGCTCGAGCAGGGCGCGCGCGAGTTGACCGTCGTCAACAACAATGCCGGCAATGGCGACAGCGGCCTGGCCGCGCTGCTC
Organism: Roseateles violae; assembly: GCF_030410485.1. Lineage (GTDB taxonomy): Bacteria > Pseudomonadota > Gammaproteobacteria > Burkholderiales > Burkholderiaceae_C > Roseateles_D > Roseateles_D violae. The sequence goes on from NZ_JAUHHC010000001.1 coordinate 36,072, forward strand.
GCCGCGGGCCGGGTGCGCAAGATCATCTGCTCCTTCCCGCGCCAGGCCGATTCGCATCATTTCGACGCGCTCTACCGTGCCGGCAAGATCGAGCTGGAGCTGGTGCCGCAGGGCAATCTGGCCGAGCGCATCCGCGCCGCCGGGGCCGGCATCGGCGCCTTCTTCACGCCAACCGGCGCCGGCACCGAGCTGGCCCGCGGCAAGGAAATGCGCGAGATCGGCGGGCGCCTGCAGGTGCTGGAATATCCGATCCATGCCGACTACGCCCTGATCAAGGCGCAGCGCGGCGACCGCTGGGGCAATCTCAGCTACCGCAAGACGGCGCGCAATTTCGGCCCCATCATGGCGGCGGCGGCCAGGATCACCGTCGCCTCGATCTACGAGCTGGCCGAACTGGGCGGGATCGATCCGGAGAGCGTCGTCACGCCGGGCCTCTATGTGCAGCGCCTGGTCCATCTGGAGGCCGCGGCATGAGCCACACGAAATGGACGCGCGAGCAGATGGCCGCCCGGCTGGCGCGCGACATCCCCGAGGGCGCCATCGTCAACCTGGGCATCGGCCTGCCGACCCTGGTCGCGGCGCAGATCCCGGCCGAGCGCGAGGTGATCCTGCACAGCGAGAACGGCGTGCTGGGCATGGGCCCGCCGCCACCGGCCGGCGAGGAAGACCCGGACCTGATCAATGCCGGCAAGCAGCCGGTGACCCTGCTGCCCGGCGGCGCCTTCTTCCACCATGCCGACAGCTTCGCGATGATGCGCGGCGGTCATCTGGACATCTGCGTGCTGGGCGGCTTCCAGGTCTCCGAGCGCGGCGATCTGGCCAACTGGCATACCGGCGCGCCGGACGCGATTCCCGCCGTCGGCGGCGCGATGGACTTGGCGATCGGCGCGAAGAAGACCTTTGTGATGATGGAACTGCTGAGCAAGGCCGGCGAGAGCAAGATCGTGCGCGAATGCAGCTATCCGCTGACGGCCGCCCGCTGCGTCGCCCGCGTCTACACCGACCTGGCCGTGCTGGAAGTGACGCCGCAGGGCCTGCGGGTGCTGGACCGCGTGCCGGGCCTGGCCCATGAAGAACTGCAGGCCCTGACCGGCCTGCCCCTGATCGATTCGATGGAGTGAACAAGCAATGACTCAAGCCCAAGCCTTTATCTGCGATGCGATCCGCACGCCCTTCGGCCGCTACGGCGGCGCGCTGTCCTCGGTGCGCGCCGACGACCTCGGCGCGATCCCGCTGCGCGCCCTGATCGAGCGCAACGCCCGGGTCGACTGGGAGGCAGTGGACGATGTGCTCTACGGCTGCGCCAACCAGGCCGGCGAGGACAACCGCAATGTGGCGCGCATGGCCGCGCTCTTGGCCGGACTGCCGATCGCCGTGCCGGGCGCGACGATCAACCGCCTGTGCGGCTCGGGCATGGACGCGGTCGGCTCGGCCGCGCGCGCGATCCGCGCGGGCGAGGCGCAGCTGATGCTGGCCGGCGGCGTCGAGAGCATGAGCCGCGCGCCCTTCGTGATGCCCAAGGCCGAGAGCGCCTTCTCGCGCAGCAATGCCGTCTACGACACGACCATCGGCTGGCGCTTCGTCAACAAGCTGATGAAGGAGCGCTATGGCGTGGACTCGATGCCGGAGACGGCCGAGAACGTCGCCAGCGACTTCGGCATCGAGCGCGAGGCGCAGGACCGCATGGCGCTGGCCAGCCAGCTGAAGGCCGTCGCGGCGCAGCAGGCCGGCTTCTTCGACGCCGAGATCACGCCGGTGACGATCGCGCAGAAAAAGGGCGATCCGGTCATCGTCGCCAAAGACGAGCATCCGCGCGAGACCAGCCTCGAGGCGCTGGCCCGGCTGAAGGGCGTCGTCCGTCCGGACGGCACGGTGACGGCCGGCAATGCCTCGGGCGTCAACGACGGCGCCTGCGCGCTGCTGCTGGCCAGCGAGGCCGCCGCCGCCCGGCATGGCCTGAACCCGCGCGCCCGCGTCGTCGGCATGGCCACGGCCGGCGTCGCGCCGCGCATCATGGGCATCGGCCCGGCGCCGGCGACGCTGAAGGTGTTGGCGCAGACCGGCCTGTCGCTGGCGCAGATGGATGTGATCGAGCTGAACGAGGCCTTCGCCGCCCAGGGCCTGGCGGTGCTGCGCCAGCTGGGCCTGGCCGACGACGATGCCCGCGTCAACCCGAACGGCGGCGCCATCGCGCTGGGCCACCCGCTGGGCGCCAGCGGCGCGCGCCTCGTGACGACAGCCGTCAATCAGCTGCAGCGCACCGGCGGCCGCTATGCGCTGTGCACGATGTGCATCGGCGTCGGGCAGGGCATCGCGCTGATCATCGAACGCGTCTAGCGATCCCGGGTGAAATTCCGCGCTGCAGCAATAAGAAAAACTCATAGCTCATTGATTTTTTGTCGCCTTTCCGGGTCGGTAAAGTTTCTGAAGGCTTGTTGAAAGCTAGTAACCGTGTGGGATACTGGATCCAATATGTGTGCTCCTTGCGCACATATGCCGACTGCACATCGGCTCTGGTCCCGGACGGGGCGGTGACGCCCACGGTTTTCTGGCTCCGCGCCCGCAAGCAAGGGGCGCCAAACGCACACAAGCCCCTATGTCTGCTGCTCGCGCTTTTGATGATCTGGCCGCCGTCGCGGCACCCACGCTGGCTCCCACGACGGTCAGCGCCAACGAGACCGGTCCGCTGAAGCGCGATCTGGTCGCCGGCCTTGAAAAAGGCCTGGCCGTGATCGAGGCCTTCGACCAGGAACGGCCGCGCCTGACGATCAGCGAGGTCGCTGCCCGCACCGGCCTGACCCGCGCCGCCGCCCGCCGCTATCTGCTGACCCTGACCCATCTGGGCTTCGTTTCGCAGGACCGCAAGATGTTCGCGCTGACGCCCAAGGTGCTGCGTCTGGGCCAGAGCTATATGCATTCCGCGCGCCTGCCGCGCATCGTCGAGCCCGAGCTGCACAAGCTGGCCTATGCGCTGAAGGAAGCCAGTTCGGCCGGCGTGCTGGACGGCAACGACGTGATCTGCATCGCCGCAACCAGCGCCGGCCGCGTCGTCTCGACGACCTTGCAGCCGGGCACGCGCGTGCCGGCCTATTGCTCCGGCGTGGGCCGCGTGCTGCTGGCCGCGATGCCGCAGGCCGATTCCGATGCCTGGATCGCGCGCCAGGAACTGAGCGCACTGACCCCGCACACGATCACCCATGCGGAACGCCTGCGCCTGGAAATCTCGCGCGTGCGCTCGCTGGGCTATGCCTGCATCGATCAGGAGCTCGAGATGGGCCTGCGCACGCTGGCCGTGCCACTGAAGAACTACCGCGGCGACGTCGTCGCGGCGCTCAACATCATCGTCCACGCCTCGCGCATGAGCATGGACCAGATGGTCGAGCATTGCCTGCCGCCGCTGCTGCAGGCCCAGGCGCATCTGCGCATGTTGCTCTGAGGTCGTTCGCCGGGCCCGGCGGGCCCTTCACGGTGAACTACCATTGCGCGAGCACTGCGCAGGAGCTTGCATGCAAGGTACCCAGGTAGCGATCATCGGCGCCGGCCCGGCCGGCCTGCTTCTCGGCGCCCTGCTGCACAAGGCCGGCATCGCCAACCTTATTCTGGAGCAGCGCAGCAGCGACTATGTGCTGTCGCGCATCCGCGCCGGCATCCTGGAGCAGACGACGGTCGCCCTGCTGGAAGAGGCCGGCGTCGCCGAGCGCCTGCACCGCGAAGGCCTGGTCCACAGCGGCATCTACCTGAGCTTCGACGGCGCCCGCCAGCACATCGATCTGCAGAAACTGACCGGCGGCCGCGCGGTGACCGTCTATGGCCAGACCGAGATGACGCGCGACCTGATGGAGGCGCGCGCCGCCGCCGGCATGACGACCTTGTACGAGGCCGAGCAGGTCGCGCTGCACGACATCACGACCGACAAGCCCCGCGTCTCCTATCTGCGTAATGGCCGCCGCGAGGAGCTGCGCTGCGATTTCATCGCCGGCTGCGACGGCTTCCACGGCGTCTCGCGCCAGAGCATCCCGGCCGAGCTGCTGAAGACCTTCGAGCGCGTCTATCCCTTCGGCTGGCTGGGCGTGCTGGCCGATACCCCGCCGGTGGCGCACGAGCTGGTCTATGCCCATCACCCGCGCGGCTTCGCCCTGTGCAGCATGCGCAGCAAGACGCGCAGCCGCTGCTATGTGCAGTGCAGTCTCAGCGACTCGGTCGAGCAATGGAGCGATGCGCGCTTCTGGGACGAGTTGCGCAGCCGGCTCGACCCGGCCACCGCCGCCGCCTTGCAGCCCGCCGCGGCGATCGAAAAAAGCATCGCGCCGCTGCGCAGCTTCGTCGCCGAGCCGATGCGCCATGGCCGCCTCTTCCTGGCCGGCGATGCCGCGCACATCGTGCCGCCGACCGGGGCCAAGGGACTGAACCTGGCGGCCTCGGATGTGCGCTATCTGTCGCGCGCGCTGATCGAGCATTACCGCGAGCGCAGCGATGCCGGCCTCGATCAGTATTCCGAGAAGGCGCTGCGCCGCGTCTGGCGCGCCGAGCGCTTCTCCTGGACGATGACGCGGCTGCTGCACAGCTTCCCCGAGCAGGGTGGCTTCGAGCAGCGCCTGCAGCGGGCCGAGCTCGACTACCTCTTCAGTTCGACGGCGGCCCAGACCTCCTTGGCCGAGAACTATGTGGGCCTGGCGCTGGAGGACTAGCCTGGCGGTCCTGGTGGCCGGTGCCGGCCTGCTGGCCGGCTGCGTCAACCTGGACGAGCGCCAGCGCGAATGGATCTTCCAGCCCGGCCAGCGGACCTGGTCCGGCGGCACGGCCGCCGCCCAGGGCATGAGCGATGTCTGGATCGCCTACGACTCGCGCCGCGACGGCTCGGCCGTCAAGCTGCACGGCCTCTGGCTCGACGGCCCGACAGCCGACGCACCGCTGCTGCTCTATCTGCACGGCGCGCGCTACGACGTGCGCGGCAGCGCGCCGCGCATCCGCCGCATGCAGCAGCTGGGCTTCGCCGTGCTGGCCGTCGACTACCGCGGCTTCGGTCAGAGCAGCGCCGCCCTGCCCTCGGAGGACAGCGCCTACGAGGATGCGCGCGCCGCCTGGGACTGGCTGGCCGCGCGCTACCCCAGCGCCAAGCGCTATCTGTTCGGCCACTCGCTGGGTGGCGCGATCGCCGTCCACCTGGCCGCCGAGGTGCAGGCGGACGCCGCCGGCCTGATCGTCGAGGGCAGCTTCAGCTCCATCCCCGACGTGGTCAGCAATTTCAAATGGGGCTGGCTGCCGGTCGGGCCGCTGATCACGCAGCGCTTCGAGGCCGGCGAGCGCATCGGCGCCGTCAAGACGCCGCTGCTGGTCGTGCACGGCAGCGCCGACGCGCTGATCCCGCCGGCGCTGGGCCGCGCGCTGTACGAACGCGCGCCGGAGCCCAAGCGCTTCGTGCTGGTCGACGGCGGCTCGCACCACAACACCAATGCGCTGGGCCAGGCCCAGTACCGCGAGGCGCTGGCCGAGCTGTTCGGGCTGCCGCGAGCGCAGTAGCGGCGCGCCTCAGCGGATGAACCGGCCGCTGGCGTCGACCATCGTGATCTCCACGAAACGGGATCCATGGCGCTGGCGCGCCCCGTAGCCCAAGCGGTAGCCGCCGAGGTCCAGTTCGGTGAGCTTCTCCAGCGCGGCCTGGATGCTGGCGGGCGTCGGCTGGGGCCCGGCGCGGCGCAGCACCTCGATCAAGATGCTGGCGTTCAGATAGCCCCACATGCGGTCGTAGCTCGGTGCCACGCCGGCGGCGGCCGCGGCCGCCCCGAAGCGGCTGGTCAGCGGCGTCATCTGGCGCAGCGGATAGGGCACGACCTGGGTGAAGGCCATGCCGCGGGCGGCCGCTCCCAGTTGCTCCAGCAGCGCGCTGGTGCCCGCCAGCGACAGCGCATAGACCGGCACGCGCGTGCTCGGCAGGGCGCGCATGAAGCCGACCACGGCCGCGCCGCCGGCCAGCAGCAGGACCGCCTGCGGCTCGGTCCTGGCGATCGCGTCCGTCGCCGCGCGTGCATTCGAGCCGTCCGGCTCCACCGGCACCTGGGCCAGCAGCGTGACCTGGTGCTGCGCGGCAATCGCCTCCACCTGGGGCAGCATGAAACGGCCCAGTTCGTTGTTCTGGTAGGCGACGGCGACCCGGCGCGAGTTGAGCGTCGCCAGGTTCTGCAGCATCGCGTCCACCTCGTCGCGCAGGCTCGCGGTGGTGGTGAACAGCCAGGGATGCGGCTCCTTGCGCAGATTGTCCGCACCGTTGTAGACGCCGATCAGCGGCACCCGGCGTTCGTCCAGCAGCGGCAGCGCGCGCATCAGCCCCGGCACGAAGGCGTAGCCGAACAGCGCGGCCACGCCGTGCTGGTCCAGCAGCTTCTGCGTGTGCTCGAGGGTGGCCGCGGGCTGCGCGGCATCGTCCAAGGTCAGCAGCCTGATCTGGGCACCGTTGATGCCGCCCTGCGCATTGACCGCATCGAGCAGCAGCTTCTGCCCTTCGGCGATCGGGCGCACCACCGGGCCCAGCGGACCGGTGAGCGGCAGCACCTGGCCGATGCGGATCTCCGCGGCCGCTGCGGCGCGCGCCGCCCCGGCAAAGGGCAGGCTGCAGACGGCGGCCAGCAAGCTGCGGCGGGCGATGCACGGCATGCGCTCGGCGCCAGACCGTTTTCCGAACATGCGGTGTCTCCTCGTGGTCCTCTGGGGCCCTACCGTATGAGGAGCCGCGAGCAGCGATCCCCCCTGCACCGGGGGGGATCGGGTCAACCACTAGGCCGCCGTCAGCCCTGCCAGCGCCGCTGCTGCAGCAGCGGGCTGACCCGGTAGCGCTCGCTGCGATAGGCCTGGAACAGGCCATCCAGCAGGCCGACGAGCGCGTCGGCGCCGAGCAGTTCCAGCCATTCGAAGGGCCCGGCCGGGTAGTTGACGCCCAGCTTCATCGCCAGATCGGCGCCCTGCTCGTCGCAGACGCCCTGCCAGACCGCGTCGCTGCCCTCGTTGACCAGCATCGCCACCGTGCGCGCGACGGCAAGTCCCGGCACATCGCGCAGGACCAGCGGCTCCCAGCCGAGCGCGCGCCAGAGCTCGGCGAGCTGCGCGCGCGCGGCCTCGCTGGCATGCGGCGCGAAGGCCAGCGCCAGGCCATTGGCGCGGTCGGGCGCCAGCGGCCAGTCCATCACGGCCAGCTCGCGGCGATGGCCCTCGGCCGCCAATTGCGCGGCACTGATGCCGCGGCTCAGATGGACCTGCAGCTCGCCGATCGCCAGGCCGGCCCAGTCGGCAGATTCAGCGCGGCTGAAGCTCAGGCCCTTGTGCGTCAGCCATTGCGCCAGCCGCTCGACCAGCGCGCCGCGGCCGACGACGCTGACCGGCGCCAGCACCGCGCCGGGCGCCGCCACCGGCTCGGCAGCCGGTGGCGTGCCGATATAGAAACCCTTGCCGACCTTGCGGCCCAGGCGACCGCCGTCGACCAGGGCCTTCTGCACCAGCGAGGGCGTGTAGCGCTTGTCGCCGTAATTGGCCTCGAACACCGATTGCGTGACCAGGTAGTTGGTGTCGTGGCCGATCAGGTCCATCAGCTCGCAAGGGCCCATGCGGAAGCCCGCGCCGCGCAGCGCGCGGTCGAGCTGCGCCGGCGAGCCGGCCTGCTCCTGCAGGAGCGCCAGCGCCTCGGCGTAATAAGGGCGTGCGATGCGGTTGACGATGAAGCCCGGCGTGGACTTCGCATGCACCGGCGTCTTGCCCCAGCGCCTGGCCAGCTCGTAGATCGTCTGCGCGACAGCCGCCTCGGTCTCGGCACCCCAGACCACCTCGACCAGCTTCATCAGCGGCACCGGATTGAAGAAATGCATGCCCACCAGACGCGCCGGATTGGCCATGCCATTGGCCAGCGCGGTGACGCTGATCGACGAGGTGTTGGTCGCGATGATCGCGTCCGGGACCAGCAGCGCGTCGAGCTCGCGCAGCAGCGCCTGCTTGGGCTCCAGCTTCTCGACGATGACCTCGACCACCAGCGCCGCCTCGGCCAGCTCCGCCGTCGCGGACGCCGGCGCGATGCGTGCCAGCACCGCGTCGCGCTCGCCGGCCTCCATCCGCCCCTTGGCCACCAGGCCGTCCAGGCCCTTGGCGATGTTGGCGATCGCCGCGGCGGCCGCGCCCTCGCGCACGTCCAGCAGGCGCACCGGATGGCCGGCCTGTGCGGCGACCTGCGCGATGCCGGCGCCCATGATGCCGGCGCCGACGACGCCGACCGCGGCTGCGGGCTGCGCCGCGATGCGCCAGGAAGAGGTGGGATGCTGAATCGATTCGCTCACGATGAAGACTCCTGTCGAGCCTGCAAGTATCGCCGCCGGCACAATCGCCGCATGGATGAATCCGCACCGTTTCTGCAAGCCGCTCCCTGGCTGGGCGGCCAGGTCCAGATCGAGACGCAATGGCTGAACCCGGCCGCGCGCGGCAGGCGCCCGCTGATCGTCTTCCTGCACGAGGGCCTCGGCTCGCTGGCGCAATGGCGCGATTTCCCGCGGCAGCTGTGCGAGGCGGCCGATTGCCCGGGCCTCGTCTTCTCCCGCCCCGGCTACGGCCGCAGCACGCCGCGCAGCGCGCCCTGGCCGCGCGACTATCTGCAGGAGCAGGCGCGCGCGCTGCCCGCCTATTTCGACGCACTGGGCCTGCGGGGCGAGCGGCTCTTTCTGTTCGGCCACAGCGACGGCGCCAGCCTGGCCCTGCTGCTGGCCGCCTATTTTCCCGAGCGCGTGCGCGGCCTGGTCGCGATGGCGCCGCATCTGTTCATCGAGCCCATCACGTTCGAGGGCCTGCGCCGCGCGCGCCAGGCCTATGAGCAGGGCAGCCTGCGCGCCGCGCTGCGCCGCCACCATGCGGACACCGACTCGGCCTTCTTCGGCTGGAACGATGCCTGGCTGAACCCCGATTTCCAGCAATGGAATATCGAGGCCGATCTGCGCACCCTGGCCTGCCCGGTGCTGGCCCTGCAAGGCATCGACGACGAGTACGCGACCCTGGCGCAGATCGAGGCGATCGCGCGCCTCCGGCCGGGCACGCGGCTGTGCGTGCTGGCCGGCTGCGGCCATGCACCGCAGCGCGAGCAGCCGCAGCGCGTGATCGACGAGACCATGGCGCTGCTGGCGGCCTGCGAGGACTGAGGCGACGAGCAAGGGTTCCTCTTTGCGAGCCGGCAACGCGGCCATCGCACAATCGGCCGATGCCGATCTCACGCCGCCTTGCCCTCCTTCTTCTCAGCGCGTCTTCGCTGCCCCTGCTGCAAGCCTGTGCCGGCGATCGCCGCGGGCCGCAGCGCGGCGGGGTCAGTCCTCAACAGCTGCAGCTCGAGCAGCGCATGGCCGCGCTGCATGCCGGCGCCTACCAGCGCGACGAACCCGGGCCGCTGAGCCTGGCGCTGCAGCAGTGGATCGTGCGCGGCGAGCTGGTGCCGGTCAGCCTGGCCTTTGCCGGCAGCGGCCGCCAGCTGCCGCTGATCGTCTATATGCCCGGCCTGGGTGAATCGGCGCAGGCCGGCGCGCGCTGGCGCCAGGCCTGGGCGCGCGCCGGCTACGCGGTGCTTAGCGTGCAGCCGCTGGACGTCGATGCGCGCGCCTGGTCCTCGGACCTGGCCCGCGCCGCCGACTTCAAGGGCCTGGCCCGCCACCATCTGCAGCCCGAGCTGCAGCAGCAGCGCCTCTTGGTGCTCGACGCGGTGCTGACCGAGGCGCGCCGGCGCGCGGCGGCCGGTGACTCGCTGTGGACCCGCGTCGATTTCGAGCAGATCGCGCTGGCCGGCTACGAACTCGGCGCGCTGACCGCCTGGATGGCCGACGCCGCGCCCGTGGCGACGCCGCGCATCCGCGCCCGGCTGATCGTCAGCCCGCTGCCGCCGGCCGCGCCCGGCTCGGTGCAACAACAAGCAGCGCCGACCATCCCGAGCGGCCCGCTGCTGGCGATCGGCTCGCGGCGCGATATCGATCCCAGCGGCCTGTTCGAGGGCACGCCGCAGCAGCGGATGCAGCTCTTCGAGCAGTTGCCGGCCGATGGCCGCCACTATCTGATGATGCTGACCAGCGCCAGCCACGCCCAGCTGGCCGGCCCGCCCGGGCTCGACCATGACGATGCCGCCGATGGCGGCATGATGATGGGCGGCGGCGGACGCCAGCGCCGCGGTGGTGGTGGCGGCGGCATGGGTGGCGGCATGGGCGGCGGCGCGATCTTCGGCCCGCGCGGCGGCGCCGACATCCAGCTGCAGGCGCTGGCGATCGAGAACGCCAGCGTGGCCTTCTTCGATGCCCATCTGCGCGCCCAGCCGCGCGCCCGCGACTGGCTGGAGCAGGAGGCCGGCAGCTGGCTGCAGGGCCTGGCCGACTGGCGCCAGCGCTAGCATTCGAACCAAGCGCAACAGCAAGAAGGTCTGCCCGCCATGATTCTCGAAGTCGCCGACATCCGCATCCACGCCGGCCAGCAGGCCGCTTTCGAGGCCGCGATCCATCGCGGCCTGGCCGAGGTGATCGCCCAGGCGCGCGGCTTCATCACGGCCAGCGTCCAGCACGGCATCGAATCGCCGGAGCGCTATCTGCTGCAGATCGAGTGGCAGACGCTGGAGGACCATACCGAGCATTTCCGCGGCGGCCCGCTGTTCCCGCAATGGCGCGCGCTCGTCGGCCCCTTCTTTGCCGAGCCGCCCAAGGTCGAGCACTTCGCGCTGCTGGGCTGAGGCGCCGACGCAAAAAAAGCCGGGCGCTCGCAGAGCGCCCGGCCTTGCTTGCTCGGCGCGGTGGCTTACTTCTTGGCGGCCTTCTTGGCCGGCTTCGCAGCGGCCTTGGCGGCGGGCTTGTCGGCGGCCTTGGCGGCCTTGCGAGCAGCAGCCTTCGGATCGACGGCGGCCTTGAAGCCGGCGCCCGGGGTGAACTTCGGCAGCTTGGCCGCGGCGATCTTGATCTTGTCGCCGGTGCTGGGGTTCACGCCGGTGCGGGCGGCGCGGGCGTGTTGCTTGAAGGAGCCAAAGCCGGGGATGGAGACGACGCCACCCTTCTTGACGGTGGTGACCACGGCGTCCAGCAGGGTCTCGACGATGCGGCCAGCTTCGGCCTTGGTCAGCGTGTGCTTGGCGGCCAGGTGCTCAATCAGTTCGGTCTTGTTCATTCAGATCTCATCTCGATAATGCCCGACCATCTCGGGCGGCCGCTATTCTCACCGAAACTCGGCACGATCCCGATGGGGACGGGGAAAACGCTGAGTCGGGCCGCGGCGCACGGGCCAAAAGCATCACGTTCGGGCCCTTGCCGCCGGCGCTAACCTCGTGCTGCGTGGACAGCCGATCAGACTCGCGCCCGCGCCTCCTCGTCCGCCGCGGCCGCAACAAAGGGCGCCGGTCGCGCGATGCCGAAGCCCTGCACCTGGTCGATGCCGAGCTCGTGCAGGCGCCGGCGCATCGCCTCGCCGTCGACGAAGGCGGCGATCGTGCGCAGGCCCAGCGTCGCGGCGATCTGCTGGATCGCGCGCACGGTCGCCTCGGCCAGCGGGTCGACGAGCAGATCCTTGACCAGGCCGCCGTCAATCTTCAGATAGTCCAGCGGCAGGCTGCGCAGCGGGGCGAAGGCGGCCATGCCGGAGCCGAAGTTGTCCAGCCCGAAGCGGAAGCCCTCGGCGTGCAGCGTCGCCATCAGCGCCGCCTCGTCGATCTCGAAGCAGATGCGCTCGGCCGCGATGCCGCTGCGCCGGCGCTGCTCGCGCACGAAATCGGCGAACTGCTCGTCGGCCAGGCTGGCCGCGGACAGATTGATCGCGCAGCGCTGCGGCGCCTGCGCGCCCCGGGCCGCGATCGCCTCGAAGGCGCTGGCGACGACCCAGCGATCGATGGCCGGCATCAGCTGGTGGCGCTCGGCCGCCGGCAGAAAGGCCATCGGCGGCAGCAGGCGGCCGTCGACGTCCTGCATGCGCAGCAGCAGCTCCAGCTGCGCGCCGCGGTCCGCCAGCGTCGGATCGGCAGGCTCGATGGCCTGCGCGTGCAGGCACAGCCGCCCCTGCTCGAGCGCCGTCTCGATGCGCCTGGCCCAGGGCGTCGGCGGCGCGCCGGCGTGCTCATCGCCGGCGCGGTGGACCTGCACGCGGTTGCGCCCCTGCGCCTTGGCCTGGTAGCAGGCGGCGTCGACGGCATCCATCGCATCGGACAGGCGCTGCATGCCGGTGTCGAGCTGGACCAGGCCGACGCTGACGCCGATCGCGAACACGCGGCCGGCGTAGATGAAGCGGAAGTCGACGATGGAAGCGCGCAGCTGCTCGGCGATGCGCAGCGCGTTGTCCGGGCCGCAGCGATCGAGCAGGATGCCGAACTCGTCGCCGCCCAGCCGCGCCAGCGCGTCGCCGGCGCGCAGCCGCGCCTTCAGCAGCTGCGCGACCTGGCACAGCAGCTCGTCGCCGGCCGCATGGCCGCAGCTGTCGTTGACGGTCTTGAACTGGTCGAGATCCAGATACAGCAGCGCATGCGCGGGCACGCCGGCGCGCGCATCGCGGATCACCAGCGCGGCACGGCGCTCGAACTCGCGCCGGTTCATCAGCCCGGTCAGCGCGTCGTGGCTGGCCTGGTGCGAGAGCTGGGCCGCCGCGCCCTGCTCGCGCCGGACCAGGCGGCCGGTCAGCCACAGGCCCAGGCCGGTCAGCAGCAGCGCCAGCACCAGGGTGGTGGCCAGCAACACCGTCTGCACCTGGCGCGAGGCCTCGCCCAGCGCGGCCGAGAAGCGCTGCTCCTGCAGCGTCAGCTGGGCATCGACGGCGATGGCCTCGTCCAGCAGCGCCGGCAGGCGCTCGGATCCGGCGCCGCTGCGGTGCGCCTCACGCATTTGCCGGCCGATGCGCATCAGCGCGAGCAGGCCCGCGTCGGCGGCGCGCCAGGCATCGACGGCTTCGGCCACCGGCCCGAAGTTGTTGAAGCGCAGGAACAGCCGCGCCATGCCGGGCACGTCGTCGGCATGATTGCCGCCGAGCAGAAAGCCCTGCATCACCTCGTCGCGGTCGACCGGCTGGGCCTCCATCGCCAGCCGCGCGCGGCGGTCGCCCAGCGGCAGCGCGATCGCGCGCTCGAAGCCGGCGTATTCGGCCGGGCGGCCGCTGCGCGCATAGCGCTCCAGATGCGACAGCGCCTGCTTCTGCGCCTTCGACCACAGGCTCTCGCCGCCGACGAAGGCGCGCGCGGCGGACAGGGTGTCGACGCTGAAGCCGGCCAGCGCGACCAGGGCGACGATGATGCACAGCCAGGGCCAGACCGCGGCCACCAGGCCGCGCAGCATGGGCAGGCGCCGCGTCAGCATGCGCGGGCCGCGGGCCAAGCGGGCCGCGCGGCAAGGGCGCCATGGCGCCCGGCAGAGAGGGTCAAGGACAAGTTCCTATCTCCCCGGAATCCTGGATGCGATCGGCCGGACCGGCGCGCGAGCCCGGCTCGCAGCACTGGCCCGGGGCCATCCGCGATGCTAGGAACTCAGCGGTCCAGCGCCTTTGTCCTTCCACGACAGGCCATTGCCGGTCTACGACAAGGGCCCGGGCGGCAGGCGCCGCCTGTGAAGAATCGCACGCGACGGCGGCCGGCCGCGGGGGATGCGCCGCTCAGGCCGGCACGGCCTGGAGGGGCGACTGGGCCGGCGGCGACTGCACTGCCGGCTGCGCCGCGACCGCCGGCCCAGCCGGCTCGGCGCGCTGCGCCTCGATCAGTTCGCGCGTCAGCGGCGCGGCAAAGGTCTCGATGAAGGCGTAGACATAGTCGCGCAGATAGGCGTCGCGGCGCACCGCCAGCCGCGTCAGGTTGTCGGCGAACAGATGGCGCGCATCGAGCGCGCGCAGATGGCGGTCGCGCTCCTCGTCGTAGGCGATCGCCGCCACGATGCCGACGCCCAGGCCCAGATCGACATAGGTCTTGATCACATCGGCATCCATCGCCGACAGCACGATCTCCGGCTGCAGGCCGGCGCCGCGGAAGGCCGCGTCGATATGGGCACGGCCGGTGTAGCCGGGCTCGTAGGTGATCAGCGGGAACTGCGCCAGCCGCGCCAGGCTCACGGGCCGGCCGGCGGCAGCCTCGCGCGCCAGTGGATGATCGGGCGGCGTGATCACCGCATGGGTCCAGCGGTAGCAGGGCAGCGCGACCAGGGCCTCGTAGGACGCCAGCGCCTCGGTCGCGATGCCGACATCGGCCTCGCCGTCGAGCAGGCGCTGCGCGACTTGCTGCGGCGAGCCTTGCTGCAGATGCAGACTGACCTCCGGATGCGCGGCGCGGAAGTCGCGCACGACCGGCGGCAGCGCATAGCGCGCCTGGCTGTGGGTGACGGCAATGCGCAGCACGCCGCGGCCGGCGCGCGCGAAATCGTCGCCGGCGCGACGCAGATTGTCGGCCTCGTGCATCAGCCGCTCGACGATGGCGATCACCTTCTGGCCCGGCTCGGTCAGGCCGGTCAGGCGCTTGCCGGCGCGCACGAACAGCGGGATGCCGAGCTCGTCCTCGAGCTCGCGGATCTGTCGGCTGATGCCCGGCTGCGAGGTGTGCAGCGCCTCGGCCACCTCGGTCAGATTGAAGCCATGGCGCGGTGTTTCGCGCACGGCACGCAGTTGCTGGAAGTTCACGAGGACGGGGCGGGTTGTTGTCGGCAGGCCATTATTCGAAGCCGGCGCCCGCCTGTCCTCCAAGAAATCTCGCTAAGGATATGAAGGAAGCGAGCACCCCGCTCAGATCGCGAAGCTCCACTCGCGCCATTCGGCCAGCGCCACCCGCCGCTCGCGCGCCGCGCGGGCCCGCGCCGCCTCGACCCACTGGCGCGCCAGCGGGAAGGGCCCGAAGCCGGCCTCGGTATTGATATGGCCGACGGCGCCCAGATCGCTGAGGCTGGCGCCCCAGCGTGCGGCCCAGCGCGCCGCATTGGCCGCGCTCATCCAGGGATCGTTGCGGCTGGCGATCAGGCGCAGGGGCCGACCCAGCGGCCGATGCGGCAGTGCCTCGGCGATGCCGAAGCGGTCCGGGTCGGCCGGCGCAACCAGCAGCGCCTCGCGGATCGGCGAATCGGGCCGGCGGCGCAGATGGTCGACCAGGGCCAGCGTGCCGAAGCTGTGCGCGACGGCGATCCAGCGGCCGCCCTCCTCGCCGGCCGTCTCCAGCACGCGGTCGATGCGGGCCGACCAGCGCGCCAGGTCCGGGTGCGCGAAATCGCGCTGCACGACGCGGGTCGCCGCGCGATCGCCGCGCTCCAGCCAGCTCTGCCAATGCGCCGGCCCGCTGTCGTGCAGGCCCGGCACGATCAGCAGCCGCGGCGTGCGCGGGCAGACATCGGCGGCGATCGCGCTCACAGCGTCGCCAGAGAGACCTCGGTGGACTTGACCAGGGCGACGACCTCGCGGCCCGGCGCCAGGCCCAGCTCCTTGACCGAGCGGGTGGTGATCACCGAGGTGACGACCAGGCCCGAGGGCGTCTGCACATCGACCTCGGACACGACCGGGCCCTCGATGATTTCGCGGACGGTGCCGCGGAACTGGTTGCGCACATTGACGGCGGCGATGCTCATGCAGAGGCTCCTGTTGGGTTGAACTATGAGCGAAGCCTAGGCGGCGGCGGCTCGCCCGCCAAGGAAGGCTTGCGTCGATCGATAGACGCGGGACGCATGAACGACGCCGGCGGGCCGCTTATGCGGCCAGCGTGTTTCGATCTGCGCAGCGCTTCCTTGGCCGCGCGCGCGGCGCTTCCTAGAGTGGGCGCCATGACTGCCACCGCCACCGTCCCCTCTCCGTCCCTCCCCGCCGCGGATACACGCGACGCCGACTTCGAGATCCGCCCCTTTGCCGGCCCGCTGGGCGCCGAGGTGGTGGGCCTCGATCTCGCTCGGCCGGTCTCGGCCGCCGATTTCGCGCGCCTGCATCGCGCCCATCTGGAACACCATGTGCTGGTGTTCCGCTCGCAAGCCCTGACCCCGGCCGAGCAGGTCGCCTTCAGCCGCCGCTGGGGGCCGCTGCAGATCCATGTGCTGAAGCAGTTCCTCTTGCCGCAGCAGCCCGAGGTGCTGGTCGTGTCGAATGTGCGCGACGCGCAGGGCCGGCCGCTGGGCCTGGGCGATGCCGGCCACTACTGGCATTCGGACCTCTCCTACAAGGAACTGCCCAGCCTGGGCTCGATGCTGCTGGCGATCGAGCTGCCGCAAGAGGGTGGCGACACCTTATTTGCCAACCAGCACCTGGCCTGGCAGCGCCTGCCGGCATCCATCCAGCGCAAGATCGAGGGCCTGCAGGCCGAGCACAGCTATCTGGCCAGGTACGAGGAGCTGCGCAAGCGCAATCCCTGGCGGCCGGCGCTGACGGCCGAGCAGATCGCCGCGGTGCAGCCGGTCGTACAGCCGGTCGTGCGCCGCCATCCGGAGAACGGCCGCCGCGCGCTCTTTGTCTCCGAGCATTTCACCACCCGCATCGTCGGCCTGCCCGAGGACGAGAGCCGCGATCTGCTGGCCCAGCTGTTCGCCCATTCGACCCAGCCGGACTTCGTCTACCGCCATCGCTGGCAGGCCGGCGACCTGGTGTTCTGGGACAACCGCTCGGTCGTCCATCTGGCCAGCGGCTGCCCGGACGATCAGCGCCGCCTCTTGCACCGCACGACGATCGAGGGCGACCGGCCCTTTCCCTGAACTTTCCCTTCACCAGAACGAGTCCTCATGCACCGCCCATTGATCCAGTTTGTCGGCGCCGCCCTGGCGCTGAGCCTCACGCTGAATGCCCTGCCCGCCCGCGCCGAAGGCCGGCTGCGCATTGCCGAGCAGTTCGGCATCGTCTACCTGCTCTTGAACATCGCGCAGGAGCAGAAGCTGATCGAGAAGCAGGGCCGCGCGGCCGGCCTCGAGATCCAGGTGGAGACGGTCAAGCTGTCCGGCGGCGCCGCCGTCAACGAGGCCCTGCTGTCCGGTCATATCGACGTGGCCGGCGCCGGCGTCGGCCCGCTCTTGACGATCTGGGACCGCACGGCCGGCAAGCAGAACGTGCGCGGCATCGCCTCGCTGGGCAACTTCCCCTACTACCTGACCTCGATCAATCCGGCCGTGCGCAGCATCGCCGACTTCGGCCCGCAGGACCGCATCGCGCTGCCGGCCGTCGGCGTCTCGGTGCAGTCGCGCATCCTGCAGCTCGCCTCGGCCAAGCTGTGGGGCGATGCCAGCTACAACAAACTCGACGCGCTGCAGGTCGCGCTGCCGCATCCGGAGGCGACCGCCGCCATCATCAAGGGCGGCAGCGAGATCAACGCCCACTTCGGCAACCCGCCCTACCAGGAGCAGGGCCTGGCCGGCAATCCGAAGGCGCATATCGTGCTGAAGAGCTACGAGGTGCTGGGTGGCCCGGCCTCGGCGACCGTGCTCTACGGCACCGAGAAGTTCCGCCGCGACAACCCCAAGACCTATGCCGCCTTCGTCGCCGCGCTGGCCGAGGCGGCCGCCTTCGCCAGCAGCCGGCCGGAGGAGGCCGCCGACATCTTCATCCGCACCAATGCGTCCAAGATCGATCGGGAGACCCTGATCCGCATCATCCGCAACCCCGAGGTGCAGTTCAAGCTGACGCCGCAGAACACCTTCGCGCTGGCCGACTTCATGCACCGGGTCGGCGCGATCAAGCAGCGGCCGTCTTCCGCGCGCGACTATTTCTTCGACGACGCGCACAACGCGGCGGCGAACTGAGGAGGGCCTGCGGTGAGCGCCGTCCCCCATCTGATCGAGCCCGCGTCGGCGCCGCTGGCCGCACGCCCGCTGCTGAAGGTCGAGGCACTGAGCCTGGAGTACGCGACGCCGCAGCGCCTGGTGCGCGCGACGCACGAGGTCGACTTCGAGGTGCTGGAGGGCGACCGCTTCGTGCTGCTGGGCGCCTCCGGCTGCGGCAAGTCCTCGCTGCTGAAGGCGATCGGCGGCTTTCTGCAGCCCAGCGCGGGCCGCGTGCTGCTGGACGGCGTGCCGGTGCGCGGCCCCGGGCCCGACCGCATCGCGGTGTTCCAGGAATTCGACCAGCTGCCGCCCTGGAAGACGGTGCTGGCCAATGTCGAGTTCCCGCTGCTGGCCAGCCGGCGCTGCGGCCGCGCCGAGGCGCGCGAGCGCGCGCTGCTGTGGCTGGCCAAGGTCGGCCTGGCCGACTTCGCCCATCTGTATCCGCATGCGCTTTCGGGCGGCATGAAGGCGCGCGTCGCGATCGCCCGCGCGCTGGCCATGGCGCCGCGCGTGCTGCTGATGGACGAGCCCTTTGCCGCACTGGACGCGCTGACCCGCCGGCGCATGCAGGACGAGCTGCTGGCGCTGTGGGAGCAGGAGCGCTTCACCCTGATCGCCGTCACCCATTCGATCGAGGAGGCGCTGCTGCTGGGCAACCGCGTGCTGCTGCTGTCGCCGCACCCGGGCCGCGTGCGCGCCGAGCTCGATGCCGAGCGCTTCGGCCCGGCCAGCCTCGGATCGCGCGAGTTCCAGGCGCAGACCCAGCGCATCCACCGCCTGCTGTTCGGGAGCATGGCATGAGCGGCGGCAGCATCGCCACCGTGCACCGGCTCTCCCCGGCGCGCCCCGAGATCGAGCGCGCGCTGCCGCCGCTGCCGGCCGCCACGCGAGAGCGGCGGCTGCCGCTGGCGCGCCGCCTGCTGGGCCTGAGCGCGCTGCGCCGCGGCCTGCTGCTGCTGCTGCTGGCCGCCTTGTGGGAGCTGGCCGCGCGCCTGGCCGGCAACGAGCTGCTGCTGCCGACCTTCACGCAGACCACGCTCGCCTTCGTCGAGGGCTGGCGCAGCGGCGAGCTCGCGCTGCGCACCGGCCTCTCGCTGTCCCTGCTGCTGCAGGGCTATGCGCTGGGCGTGCTGGCCGCCTTCGTGCTGACCGCGCTGGCGGTGTCGACCGCGGTCGGCCGCGAGCTGCTGGCGACGCTGACGGCGATGTTCAATCCGCTGCCGGCGATCGCCCTGCTGCCGCTGGCCCTGCTGTGGTTCGGCCTCGGCCGCAGCAGCCTGCTCTTCGTGCTGGTCCACGCGGTGCTGTGGCCGCTGGCGCTGGCCACCTTCGCCGGCTTCCAGGCCGTGCCCGAGACCCTGCGCATGACCGGCCGCAACTACGGCCTGTCGGGCCTGCGCTTCGTCGCGCTGATCCTCGTGCCCTCGGCGCTGCCGGCCATCCTCTCCGGCCTGCGCATCGCCTGGGCCTTCGCCTGGCGCACCCTAGTCGCCGCCGAGCTCTTCTTCGGCGCCTCCTCCGGGCGAGGCGGCCTGGGCTGGTACATCTTCCAGAACCGCAACGAGCTCTACACCGACCGCGTCTTCGCCGGCCTGGCCACCGTGATCCTGATCGGCCTGATTGTCGAGCAGCTGGTGTTCGACACGGCCGAGCGGCTGAGCGTGCGGCGCTGGGGCATGCAGCGCTAGCGAACCGCCTGGACCTTGACCCCGCGCACCGCATTGGCGCGCGCGCTGACGGTTAGCGGCCCGTCGCCGGCCCGCAGGCGCTCGCGCACCCGCGCCTGCAATTGCGCCAGCCCGGCCGCGTCCATCGATTCGAACATCGGCCGCAGGGTGTTGCTGGCGGCCGCGCTGTTCCAGTACTCGTCGAAATCGTCGAAGCGGCGCTGGACGCTGAACTGGCAGGTCTGCACCCGCTCGAGCCCGGCCGCGCGCCACAGCGCCGCCGAGGCCTCCAGGGTCGAGGCCTGCACGCTGGGCGGCTGGCGCGGGGGCAGGCCTTGCTTGAGCATCTCCGCGCCGATCGCGGCGAGCGGAAATCCGCCCTCGAGGATGTCCCAGTGGTAGGCGGCCACGACGCCGCCGGCGCGCACCGCGCGGCACATCTCGGCCACGCCGACCGCCGGCTCCGGCACGAAGAACAGCACCAGGGCCATCACCGCGGCATCGGCGCTGGCGTCGGCCACCGGCAGCCGCATCGCGTCGCCCTCACCCCACAGCACCGGCGCGTCGGGCGCCAGACGGCCCCGTGCATAGTCGAGCTGGCCCGGTGAAGGATCGAAGGCCAGCACCTGAGCCGGCCGGCAGCGCTCGACGATCAGCTCGGTGAAGGCGCCATTGCCGCAGCCCACGTCGAGCCAGCGCGCCCCGTCCGGCACGGCAATCCAGTCCAGGAAGCGCTCGCCGACCAGGCGGCTCCAGCGACCCATCATGCGCTCGTAGGCGGCGCCATCGTCGAAACGTATCGTCTGCTCGCTCATGTCGGCTGCTCGGTGTTGAGGTCGGTCGATGATAGGGCCGCGGCGGCCGTCCACCGGCTTGCGGAGGGCCGTCTCGGTCCGGCCACAGCCGGCTGTTCCGTCCCGCGAGGCTGTCCCATAATCGGTTCGCCCGGTCGCCATCACCCGCGCTTCAGCCTAGGAGTCGCCGATGCTTTGCCCCGCCTGCCAAGCCGCCATGCCTCCGGGCAGTCGCTTCTGCGCGCAATGCGGCGCGCCGATGCCGGCCGAGGACGCCACCCCGCGCTGCACGCGCCGCCAGATGACGGTGCTGTTCTGCGATCTGGTCGGTTCCACCGATCTGTCGGCAAGAGTCGACCCCGACGACCTGCTCGAGTTGCTGGGCCGCTACCACGAGGCGGTGCGCGGCATCGCGGCGCGCTATGGCGGTTTCATCGCGCGCATCGTCGGCGACGGCGTCGACGTCTATTTCGGCTACCCCTCGGCCAACGAGGACGATGCGGTGCGCGCGCTGCACACGGCGCTGGACCTGGTGGCCGAGGTCACGCGCATGGAGGTGGCGCCGGGCGAGCAGCTGTCGCTGCGCATCGGCCTGGCCACCGGCATGGTCGCGGTCAGCCTGAACCAGGGCGTCGCGCTGGCCGGCACCACGCCGAATCTGGCGGCGCGCGTGCAGTCGGCCGTGCCGCCCGGCTGCATCGGCGTGGCACCGGGCACGCGGCGCATCGCCGGCGCGCAGTTCGAGTTCGAGGATTTCGGCGAGCACCGGCTGAAGGGCTTCGAGCAGCCGATCGCGATCGGCCTGCTGCGCCGCGCGCGCTCGCTAGCCAGCCGCTCGGCCTGGCGCGGCCGCGACGCCAGCCTGCCCATGGTCGGCCGCGAGGCCGAGCTGGCGGCGCTGCGCGCGCAATGGCAGCGCGCGGCCGCCGGGCGCAGCTGCGGCGCGCTGGTGCTGGCCGAGGCCGGGCTGGGCAAGTCGCGGCTGGTGACCGCGCTCGACCATGCGCTGCCGGCCCAGGGCCATACCCTGCTGCGCCTGCAATGCTCGCCCTTTCACGTCAACAGCGCGCTGCAGCCCTTCGTCCAGCATCTGGCGGCGGCGGCCGGCATCGCGCGCGGCGATGCGCCGGCCGAGCAGCTGGACAAGCTGGAGGCGCAGCTGACCATCGCCGGCATCGAGGATCCGGCCGAATGCGCGCTGTTCGCCGCCCTGCTGGGCATCCCGGCCGAGGGCCGCTATCCGCCGCTGGCGCTGCCGCCGCCGATGCAGCTGCAGCTGACCAAGGAGGCGCTCAAGCATTACTTCTCGGGGCTGACGCACCAGAAGGTCGGCAGCGCCCAGCAGGAGGCGCTGACGCGCTATTTCACCGGCTTTGCCGACGACCGCCCGCTGCTGCTGATCGTCGAGGACATGCACTGGATCGACCCGACCTCGCTGGAGCTGCTGGAGCAGTTGCTGGCCGCCGGCGAGCAGGCGCCGATGCTGGTGCTGATGACGGCGCGGCCGGAGTTCCGCCCGCCCTGGCGCGAGGGCGAGCATTGCGCGCAGCTGAGCCTGCAGCGCCTGGCCGATGCCGATGCCGAGGCGGTCGCGACCCAGCAGGCCCAGCAGGCCGAGATGCCGGCCGAATGGCTGGCCCTGATCGTCGCGCGCACCGACGGCGTGCCGCTGTTCATCGAGGAGATGACGCGCATGCTGCTCGATGCGCGCGAGGCCGGCGTCGCCGCGCTCAGCGGCGGCCGCACGGTGCCCGACACCCTGGTCGATCTGCTGACCGCGCGGCTGGACCGGCTGCCGCCGGCCGGCAAGCCGGTGGCCCAGCTGGCCGCCGTGATCGGGCGCGAGTTCGACCGCGAGCTACTGGCCGCCGCCACGGCCGACGGTGCCGACGCGCTGCAGGCCGGCCTGCAGGCCCTGCTGGACAGCGGCCTGATCCAGGCCCGCAGCGCGGACGGCGCGCAGCTGCTGTTCAAGCATGCGCTGGTCGAGGACACCGCCTATGCCTCGCTGTCGCCCAAGCGCTGCGCCGAGCTGCATGGCCGCGTCGCCGAGGCGCTGCTGACGGGCTTTCGCGAGCGCGTCGAGCGCCAGCCGGAGCTGGCCGCGCGCCATCTGACCCGCGCCGGCCAGGGTCTGCGCGCGGCCGAGTGGTGGCTGGCCGCCGCCGCGCAGACGCTGTCGCGCGGCGCACCGCGCGAGGCGGCCGGCCATCTGCGGGCCGGCGTCGAGGCGCTGAAGCCGGTGCCCCCCAGCCCCGAGCGCGATGCGGCCGAGTTGGGCCTGCTGTCGATGCTGGGCCCGACGACCATGGTGCTGCTGGGCCCCGGCAGCGCCGAATTCGGCGCGGTGCAGGAGCGCGCCTACGGCCTCAGCCAGCAACTGCCCGGCCAGCCGCGGCTGTTCCCGACCAGCTATGGCTGGTGCCTGTTCAACTGGGGCCGCGCACGGCTGGCGACGGCCACCGAGCTGGTCGAGCGCCTGCTGGCGGCCGCCGCGGCGCGCGCCGGCGACACCGAGGCGGCGATGGCGGCCAACAATATGGCCGGCATGGTGCGCTTCCATCTGGGCGAGCCGGCGCGGGCACGCGCCCATCTGTCGGAGTCGACCGCGCTGTACGAGCCGCAGCGCGACGCCGCGCTGTACCCGGTCTATCTGATGGACTTCGGCGTCTTCGGCCGCTTCTACCTGGCGCTGTCCACCCAGGTGCTGGGCTTCTCGGACGCGGCGCGGCGCATCGCCGCCGAGGCCCTGCTGCTGGCCGATGGGCTGAACCAGCCGCACACCCTGGGCTTTGCAATGCTGGCCAACTTCAACACCGCGCTGATGCGCGGCGATGCCGAGGAGGCGCTGCCGATGGCCGAGCGCTGCATCGCCTTCTCGACCCAGCTGGGCTTCCCGGAATTCGTCGCGATGGCGCGCATCGCGCGCGGCTGGGCGCTGGCCCATGGCCAGGGCCAATGGGAGCAAGGCCTGGCCGAGGTGCAGGCCGGCTCGGCCGGCTGGGCGCAGACCGGCTTCGAGAACTGGCAGCCCTGGTTCGCCACGCTGGAGGCCGAGATCCTCGGCCGGCTCGGCCGGCCCGGCGAGGCGCTGGCCCGCATCGAGCAACAGCTGGCGCGCATCGCCGCCAATGGCGAGCACCAGTTCGAGAGCGTGCTGCTGGCCGAACGCGGCGCCGCGCTGGCCGCCCTGCCCGAGCGGCGCGCCGAGGCCGCGGCCGAATTCGAGCGCGCCGCCGCACTGGCCCGGGCCCAGGGCGCGCAGGCCTGGCTGGCGCGCGGCCAGCGCCGGCGGCAGGAGGCGCTGGGCTGAGCGGGCGGGGCCCGCCCCGCTGCTTCATGGCCCCGCTTCAGTGCCCGGCCTCAGTGACCTGCGATCGGCCGGCGGATGAAGCTGTCCGTGTCGGCCGAGCCATTGGCGCGCATCAGCGCGAAGGTCAACATCATGTCGTAGTCGGTGCCGACGATGGCCTGGTGGTTCTTGCCAGACAGCGCCTTGTTGCCGGGCCGGTTCTGGAACCACTGCGCCCACTGCGCCGAGCCCGGGTCGAAGAGCAGGAACTGCTGGCCCTCGGGCGGGAAGCTCATATTCGGCGATGGGTAGAGATTGGCAACGAAGGGGTACTGGGCCGAGCTGTGGCAGCTGACGCAGGACGAGGCGCGCAGGCCCGCGTCGCCCTTGCCATAACGCACGCCGCTGACGGTCACCGCGTTGTGGCGGATGCCCAGGTCCAGCGGCCCGGCCAGGCGCCCGCCCCAGCCCAGGCCGTCCTTGATGAAGGGCGGGATCGTCGGGCTGACCCAGGTCTGGCGCAGCCTGCCCTGGCCACCGTCCTTCTCCCGCGCGAACTCCGGATCATTGCCCCACATCGCGCCGACCGGCACCGCCCGTTCCCAGACCGTCTTGCCGCTGGAGCCGGCGTCGTAGGCGAAGGCGATGAAGACCCAGCCGGTCTCCGGCGCCGCCTCCTTGTCCTTGACCCGCACCGCCATCTGCAGAAAGCGCATCGGCGTGACCACGGCCGTCGGCGGATTGCTGCCGCCCGCCACCGGCGGCCGGAACACATAGGAGACCGAGGATCCCTTCAGCACCGGCCATTGCTCCTCGTTCAGCGTCGCCGCCTCGACCTTGACGACCATCGATCCTTCGGGGAACTGCGCGGCCTTGAGGTCCGGATGGAAGGGATCGCGCCAGATCTTGCCCAGCTGTGCCGCCGCGACGTCGTTGTAGTAGACGACCGCATGGTTCTGGAAGGCAACCTTGGGCGGCAGGGACGGATAGGCCTCCGGCTGCAGGATCTGGCCGGTGTAGGAGCCCAGCAGCGCCTCGCGGCCGGAGCCCGGATCGATCGCCTCGCCATTGGGCAGCGGATTGCCCTGGCCGCCCCAGGGCATGTCGTACCAGCCGGCCTGCTGGGGCGTCCACTTCAGCGGCTCGTTGACCAGGCCGGACAGGTCCTTCTCGATGAAGCGCTTGACCGCGGCGACATAGGCCGGCGCGCTCTGCAGCGTCAGCGCGCCGCGCGGCCGCGGCTGCTGCAGCCAGCGCGCGCCGGGCGCCTGCTGCGGATAGTCGTAATTGCTGGTCCGAAAGCCATGGGGCCAGTCCTTGTCCGGCGGGTACAGCGTGTTATTGCCGGCAAACGGATCGGGCGGCGCGGCCAGCAGACCGCCGCTGAGCAGCAGCGCGAGCCCCCCACCGAGCAGCGCGACGGAGCGGTGGAATCGGGATGTCCTCATGGCGCGATCTCCCAGATGGTGATGTTGTAGCGGCCAAGGCGCTCGCGGCGACCCGCGAGCCCGGACGATTGTTCGAACGCCGGCCGGCCCGCGTCAATGGCGTTTGCACCACGGCTTCCGCGCTGTTGGGGATGGCGCGCGGCCAAAACGCAAAAGGGCTGCACTTGCGTGCAGCCCTTTTTTGTTTTGGTGCCCAGGAGAGGACTCGAACCTCCACGGAGTTACCCGCTAGTACCTGAAACTAGTGCGTCTACCAATTCCGCCACCTGGGCTTTCAGGATTTTTCTCCGCCGCCTGGCAGCGAAGAGCCCGCACTATAGCACAGCTTTTCGAGCCCTCTCAGCGCTCGGGGCCGAAGCGGGTCAGGCCCAGGCGCGCCTCGGGATCGAACAGGCGCTCGACGCCGCCGGCCAGGCGCTGCGTGTGGGCATCGGTCCACTGCCGGTAGCCGGCCTGGATCTGCGGGCCGACGCCATGCTCGGCACTGAAGCTGCCGCCCAGCGCCGCATTGATCGCGTAGACGCCCTCGCGCAAGCGTGCCAGGTCTTGCGCCGACAGCGGCGGCTCGGCCCGCGGCCAGACCAGATTGAAGTGCAGGCCGCCATCGCCCAGATGGCCGAAGTCGGCGACCCGCGCGGCCGGGAACTCGCGCGCCAGCCAGGCGGCCGCCTCGGCGCGAAAGCGCATGAAGTGACGGCGCGGCAGCGAGATATCGAAGCCGATCACCGCGCCCTGCTCGCGCAGGCCCTCGCTGATCGCATGGCGCAGCGCCCAGAGCTGTTCGTCGGCGCCGAGCACCGCGTCGACCACGCGTTCGCCGCCGAGTTGCTGCTCGAGCCAGTCCTGCAGCAGGGCGGCCAGATCGAGTCGGGCCGCAAGCAGCTCGCTGGCCAGCTCGATCAGCAGCGCGTACTCGGGCAGACGGCCATCGAACAGGCGGCCCGGATCGCCGACATGCGCGAGAGCCGCCGCCAGCGCCGGCCGCGAGATGCCCTCGAAGGCGCTGACCAGGCCGGCCAGCTCGCCGCCCATCACCTCGCGGTACAGCGGGAAGACCGCGTCGAGATCGCGCGGCGCGACCAGCGCGACCGCGCGCTGGCGCGGCTGCGGCTGCAGCCGCAGCGTCGCCTCGCAGATCAGGCCCAGGGCACCGCTGCTGCCGATGAACAAGTGCTGCAGCGCGAGGCCGGCGTTGTCCTTCTGCAGTCCGCGGCCGGCCTGCAGCAGCGTGCCATCGGCCAGCAGCGCCGTCAGGCCGAGGGTGTTGGCGCGCACATCGCCGTGGCGCAGCATGCGCGTGCCGCCGGTGTTGTGGGCCAGCATACCGCCGATGCTCGGATCGGCGCTCAGATCGATGGCGAACTGCAGGCCATGCCCGGCCATCCGCTCATTGACCTCCGAGAGCCGGTAGCCGGCCGAGACGCGCAGCGTGCGGTCCAGCGGATCGAAGTCGAAGACCTCGCGCAGCCGCTCGGTGGACAGCAGCAGATGGCGACGCTGGTCGCTGGGCGTGGCGGCGCGCACCAGGCCCGTGTGCGCGCCCTGGATGACGAGGGTCAAGTCATGCGCGGCCGCCAGCCGCAGCAGCGCGGCGGCCTGGGCCGTCGTGGCCGGCCGCACGAGGCCGGCGGCGCGGCCCGGCGCATAGCGGGCCGGCTGCAGATAGCGCGGCTCGATGGCCGGGCCGTCGACGACAAACTCGGCGCCGCAGATGCGGTGCGCCTCGGCCAGCCAGTCGCTGCCGCTCATGCGGCGGCGGTCATCTTGAAGATGCCGGTCGCATTGCCGGCGTCGAAGCCCAGGTCCAGCGCGCCCTCGGCGATCCGGCCGCGCTGGATGAACTCGTAGAAGGAGCCCGGCACGCTCAGGGTCACGACCTGGCCCTCGTGCAGGAAGCGCCTCGCTACCGAAGCGGCACGGAAGGCCGTCTGGCGGACGCGGCCCGAGGCCGAGGTCTCGATCGTGTCCTTGATCGTGCGCGCCAGCGCGCGCTGCGCGCTAGCCACCGCCTCGATGTCGGCAACGCGATCGGTCGCGTGGTTGAAGGCATTGCCCTCGGTGGCGATCCAGGCCATCTCGGCCGACTCGGCCTTCAGCGCCTCGTAGTCGCTCTGCGCGAACAGGCCATGCTGGCGCTCGAAGCAGGCCAGCAGCCTGGGCAGCAGCCGCAGCGCGGCCTCCCAGGGCAGGACCTTGTCGCGCGCCAGCTGCTCCAGCAGGGCCAGATCGGCGGGCGCCAGCGGGTCGCGCGAGGCGCCGATCACGCGGCTCACCGTCGCCTGGAAGGCCGGCGAGAACTGCCCCGGGTGCAGCTCCGAGACGAAGAACTGCGCGATGTCCTCGGGCATGTCGGCATGGCGCCAGCTGCGGCCGGTCATGCGCAGCTTCTTCAGCGGATAGGTCTCGGCAAAGCGGTAGCCCAGCGGCCGCAACACGCGCGTGATTGCCGCCTCGCCGGGCGGCAGCGCGCCGCTGGGCCAGGCCACCGTGCGCAGCGCGCCATGGTCGAAGACGATCTTGCCGGCTTCGGCCACATAGGCGGCGCCCTCGGGCACGCGGGCCAGCAGGTCGCGGAAGAGCGCCATGTTCAAGGCCTGCGCCAGTTCGGCGCGCGCGACGGTCTCGCCGACCGGCTGCAAGAGCGCCGGCGCGACATGGAGCTGGGCAAAGGTCTGCTGGGCCGCGGCCTCGCCGAGCGTGGCGACGAGCAGGCGGCTCAATCCGGTTTCGGTCATGAATCAGGTCTAGAGGAGGAGAACATCGACGGCAGGCGCAGCCCGGCCGCACTTCAAGCGGCACCCGAGGATCCGGCTCTGCCGGTCCACCGGGTGCGCCCCCTTGAGGGGGAGGCGCGCAGCGCCTCGGGGGTAGGTCAAATATCGAATTTGACGCCCTGTGCCAACGGCAGCTCGCGCGAGTAGTTGACCGTGTTGGTCGTGCGGCGCATATAGGCCTTCCAGGCGTCGGAGCCGCTCTCGCGGCCGCCGCCGGTCTCCTTCTCGCCGCCGAAGGCGCCGCCGATCTCGGCGCCCGAGGTGCCGATGTTCACATTGGCGATGCCGCAGTCGGAGCCGCTGGCGGAAACAAAGGTCTCGGCCTCGCGGATGTCGTTGGTGAAGATCGCCGAGGACAGGCCTTGCGGCACCGCGTTCTGCAGCGCGATCGCCTCGTCCAGGGTCTTGTACTTCAGCGTGTACAGGATGGGCGCGAAGGTCTCGTGCTTGACGATCTCGGTCTGCGCCGGCATGCGCACCAGGGCCGGCACTGCGTACCAGGCCTTCGGGTACTGCTGGGCCAGCGCGCGTTCGCCGCCGGTCACCTCGCCGCCCTGCTCGCGCGCGGCAGCCAGGGCCTGCTGCATCGCGTCGAAGGCGGCCTCGTCGATCAGCGGGCCGATCAGGTTGCCGGCCTCCACCGGCGAGCCGATCCTCAGCTGCGCGCGGGCGCGGTCCAGGCGGGCGACCAGCTCGTCGTGGATCGATTCATGCGCGATCACGCGGCGCGTCGTCGTGCAGCGCTGGCCGGCCGTGCCGTAGGCGCCGAACAGGATGCCTCGCACGGCGAGGTCCAGGTCGGCGCTGGGCGTGACGATGATCGCGTTGTTGCCGCCCAGCTCCAGCAGGCAGCGGCCGAAGCGCGCCGCCACGCGCGGGCCGACCGCGCGGCCCATGCGCGTCGAGCCGGTGGCCGAGACCAGCGCGACGCGCGCATCGTCGACCAGCGCCTCGCCGACCGCGGCGCCGCCGATCAGCACCTGCGACAGATGGGCCGGCGCGCCCGCGTAACGAGCCAGCGCCTTCTCGAACAGCGCCTGCGTGGCCAGCGCCGTCAGCGGGGTCTTCTCGCTGGGCTTCCAGATGCAGGAATCGCCGCAGACCAGGGCCAGGGCCGAGTTCCAGGCCCAGACGGCCACGGGGAAGTTGAAGGCCGAGATGATGCCGACGACGCCCAGCGGCAGGTACTGCTCCATCATGCGGTGGCCCGGGCGCTCGCTGGCGATGGTCAGGCCATGCAGCTGGCGCGACAGGCCGACGGCAAAGTCGCAGATGTCGATCATCTCCTGCACCTCGCCCTCGCCTTCGCTGGTGACCTTGCCGGCCTCCAGCGAGACCAGGCGGGCCAGCGCGGCCTTGTTGGCGCGCAGCTCCTCGCCGAACAGACGCACCAGCTCGCCGCGCCGGGGCGCCGGCACATTGCGCCATTCGAGGAAGGCGGCATGGGCGCGGCCGACGGCGGCCGTCATGTCGGCGGCGCTGGCCTCGTGCACGGCGCCAATGGCGGCGCCGTCGATCGGCGAGCGAACCTTGAGGGTACCGCCGGTGGTGGCGGCCGAGGGAACACCGAGGGTGCTCAGGAGGTCAGAGGTAGTCATGCCCATATTTTCCTCTCAGCCGATCGACTCGACCTGGCGCGACTGCTGATAGGCCTGGCCGAAGCGGTTGGCCAGGAAGGCCGGCAGCTCGACCTCCTCCTGGCGGATGAAGCCGCTTTGCGGCAGCCGGCCCTCGCGGAACAGGTCGACGGCGGCGCAGATGCCGGCGGCGGTGGTGATCTGGATCGCCGATAGCGGCGCCTTGGCATCGCGCTCGGCGAAGATCTTGCGTGCGAACACCTCCTGCATCAGCACGCCGTTCTTGAGGCCCGAGACGGTGACGAAGACCAGCACCACGTCCTGCATGGTCGCCGGCATGCTCTTGCGCATGATGTCCTTCAGCCGGTCCTGGTCGGAGGCCAGGGCCAGGTCCTCGAGCAGGAACTTCATCAGGTCGCGGTGGCCGGGGTAGCGCACCGTCTTGTAGTCGAGGTTGCGCACCTGGCCGGCCCAGGTCTCGCACAGGGTGCCCAGACCGCCCGAGGTGTTGAAGGCCTCGTACTCGGTGCCGTCCAGGCTGAAATGCTCCAGCCCCTCCAGCGGCAGGGCCGAGATGAACTCGCCGCCATGGATGGCCTCGCAGGGATGGCAGTACTCGTTGATCAGGCCGTCGACCGACCAGGTCAGGTTGTACTTGAGCGCATTGGTCGGGAAGGCCGGCAGGGCGCCCACGCGCATCTGCACATCGCGCACCTCGTCGAACTGCTTAGCCAGATGGTGGGCGACGATGCCGATGAAGCCCGGCGCCAGCCCGCATTGGGGCATGAAGGCGGTCTTGGCGTTCCGGGCCAGGTCCTTGATCGCCTTGGTGGCGGCGACGTCCTCGGTCAGGTCGAAGTAATGGCAGCCGCATTCGAGCGCCAGGGTCGCGGCGGTGATCGCCAGGTGATAGGGCAAGGCGTTGACGACGGCATCCTTGCCGCGCAGCTGGGCGGCCAGCGCGGCCTTGTTCTCGGTGTCGACTTCGGCCGTGGCGATGCCCTCGTTGTCGAGCGCGGCCAGGTACTTGGCGTTCTTGTCGATCACGGTGACGCGGTAGTCACCGGTGGCGTGCAAGAGGCGAGCAATCGTCTGGCCGATGTGGCCGGCGCCCAGCAGGGCAATCTTCATCGTCATCACAGTCTCCGGGTTCGTGGAATGAGGGCAGTCTAGAAACGGTGTCGGACGAAAGAAAGCACGAGTCCGACGAAAAACATGGGGAGAATGACGATCTGACATCTCTGCGATTCATATCGTCGAAAACAAGGGTTAACCATGAGTGGTGAAGCGAAGGACGCGATCGACCGTCAGCTGATCGCGCTGCTGCAGGCCAATGCGCGCGAGAGCACGGCCAATCTCGCACGCAAACTGGGCATCGCGCGCACCACCGTGGTGGCGCGGCTCGCCAAGCTGGAGAGCGGTGGCAGCATCGTCGGCTACACGGTGCGCCTGGGCAGCGATGCGGCGGACCGGGGCGTGCAGGCCTTCGTCGGCATCACCGTGCAGCCACGCGCCGGACGCGAGGTGATCAAGAAGCTGAGCGGCTTCCCGGAGCTGCGCCAGCTGGCCTCGGTGAGCGGCGAATTCGACTACATGGCGGTGCTGCGCGCCGAGTCGACGATGCGGCTCGATGCGCTGCTGGATGAAATTGGCGACATCGAAGGTGTGATCAAAACCACGAGTTCGGTCGTCTTGGCGCTGCGTGTCGACCGTAAGGCCTGAACAAAGGGTTTTTCCTGCCTCCTTTGCTGTACACCTGGCACGGTGTTTGCGCGTTCAATGCATGTCCTGCAAGGAGAATGCACGATGAGAAGTGTCAGCAACAGCATCGGCGGCAAGGTTCTGGTCGAGCACCGCAGCGGCCGCGTGGTCCTGACCGCGATGAAGGCCCTGGTCCTCGTCGGCGCCGCCTGGGGCGTGGTCTATCCGGCCCTGCTCTGGAGCCTGGGCCGGCTGCTGCAGTAAGCGCCGGTCCCCGGCTTCGGCAGATGACGGCGTCGCCCCCACGACGCCGGCGGCGGCACGCCGCGGCATCGGTTAAAAACCGTTGCCATGACAAGCAATGCTCACCCGCTGCAAAGCCTGCTCGCCTATGCGCGAGCGCACCGCCCGCAGATCCGCCTGGCGGTCCTCTACTCGGTCCTCAACAAGTTCTTCGACATCCTGCCCGAGGTCCTGATCGGCGCGGCCGTCGATGTCGTCGTGCGCGGCGAGCAGAGCTTTCTGGCCAGGAAGATCCTCGTCAACGTCGGCATCACCGACACCTGGCAGCAGTTGCTGCTGCTGGGCGCGCTGAACGTCGCCGTCTGGGGTGGCGAGTCGCTGTTCGAATACCTGCTGGAGCTGAAATGGCGCGGGCTCGCGCAGGACATCCAGCACCAGCTGCGGCTGGACACCTATGCCCATGTGCAGAAGCTGGAGCTGACCTTCTTCGAGAACCAGCGCACCGGCGCCCTGATGTCCATCCTCAACGAGGACATCAACCAGATCGAGCGCTTCGTCAACGGCGGCGCGACGCAGATCATCCAGGTGCTGTGCTCGTCGCTGATGGTCAGCGCGGTCTTCTTCGCCCTGCAGCCGGGCATCGCGCTGATCGCGCTGCTGCCCATCCCGCTGATCCTGTTCGGCGCCTTCTGGTTCCAAAAGCGGCTGGCGCCGCGCTACACGGCCGTGCGCGAGGCGGCCGGCGACGTCAGCGCGCGGCTCAACAACAATCTGCTGGGCCTGGCGACGATCAAGGCCTACACCACCGAGGACTTCGAGTCCGAGCACATCCGCCAGGCCAGCGATGCCTATCGCGGCGCCAATGCGCGCGCGATCCGGCTCAGCTCGGCGATCACGCCGGTGATCCGCATGGCCATCCTGGCCGGCTTCACCGCGACCCTGGTCTATGGCGGCTGGCTGACCCTGCACGGGCGGCTGGAGGTCGGCGCCTACTCGGTGCTGGTCTTCCTGACCCAGCGCCTCTTGTGGCCGATGACGCGGCTGGCCGAGGTCGCGGACATGTACCAGCGCTCGATGGCGGCGACGGCGCGCGCGCTGGGCCTGCTCGGCACGCCCATCCGCATCCGCTACGACGAAGGCCAGCACTTCGCGCCGCAGCAGGCGCGCGCCGCCCTGCGCTTCGAGAACCTGGGCTTTGCCTATGCCGAGCAGCCGACCCTGCAGAACATCTCGCTGGACATTGCCGCCGGCCAGACGGTGGCCTTTGTCGGCAGCACCGGCTCGGGCAAGTCGACCCTGGTCAAGCTGCTCCTGCGCTTCTACGAACCGCAGCAGGGCCGCATCCTGTTCGACGGGCGGGCCATCGCCGAGCTGAACCTGCAGGACCTGCGGCGCGCGATCGGCTATGTGGCGCAGGACAGCTTCCTGACCGACGGCACGATCGCCGAGAACATCGCCTACGGCACGCCGGGTGCCAGCGATGCGCAGATCCGCGCGGCGGCGGCGCAGGCCGAATGCCTGGAGTTCATCGAGCGGCTGCCGCTGGGCTTCGCGACCCGGGTCGGCGAGCGCGGCCAGAAGCTCTCCGGCGGCCAGCGCCAGCGCCTGGCGCTGGCGCGCGCGATCCTGAAGAACCCGCCGCTCTTGATCCTCGACGAGGCGACCAGCGCCGTCGACAACGAGACCGAGGCGGCGATCCAGCGCTCGCTGGCCATCGTCAGCCGCGGCCGCACGACCCTGGTGATCGCGCACCGGCTGTCGACGGTGCGCCAGGCGGACGCCATCCATCTGCTCGAGCGCGGCCGCATCGTCGAGAGCGGCCGGCATGAGGAGCTGCTGGCGCGCGGCGGCGCCTATGCGGCGCTGTGGCGGCTGCAGACCGGCGAGGCCTGAGTCCGCTCCACGGCCGGGATGGACCGAATCGCGCTATCCTGTTTGGCATCGCTACACGGGAGTCGCGAGATGACCGATACGACATCGCCCGGCGACGACGCCGCCGCTTCCGATCCCCCGCCCGAGGACGAGCAGGCGATCCGCGAGCGGGTGCGGCAGCTGAGCGCCCAGCTCTTTGCCGGCGGCAAGCTCGACACCGAGGGCATCAAGGAGGTCGTGCGCGCGATGAGCGGCGGCGCGATCAAGCCGCCGCTGGACAGCGCGGCGGCGCGCGAGGCCTTCACCGAGACGCTGCGCGGCCTCGACCAGGCGCTGCTGCTGTCCTCGCAGGCGGCGCACGAGGCGCTGGCGACCTTGGCCGCCCGCGGCAGCGACTTCTCCGACAACGACCTGAAGAACGCCTTCGCGGCGCTGCAGGAGATGCAGGGCGATTTCGTCGCCGCCGCCAATCACATCGCCGAGGCCAGCAGCGGCAATATCCGGCGCGAGCTGGTCGATCTGGCCCTGCATGCGCAGCGAGTCGGCGCGGACGCCAGCGTCAGCATCGCGCAGACCATGAGCGAGTTCGCCAACCGCATGAACGAGTCCTACCGCAACCGCGCGGTGCCCGGCCTCGAAAAGGCGCGCGAGTACGGCGCGAACATGACGCTGGTCACCAGCGGCCTGCTGGCCGGCTTCGCCGACGCGCTGCGCCAGCAGGCGGAAGCCCGCAAGGCGAAGTAGGACCTGCCCGTGCGCGAACCGCCGCCGAGCGTGGTGCGCGACCTGCCGCGCCTGCACGAGATCAGCCTGGTCTTCATGCGGCACGGCCTGGGCGACCTGATGCGCCGCATCGGCGTCGTCTCGGTGCTGGAGCGCGCCGGCACCCTGCTGCGCTGGGGCGAGGTCCAGCGCAGCCACCGGCTGCTGCCGCAGCAGCGCCTGCGCCTGGCGCTGGAGGAGCTGGGGCCCACCTTCATCAAGCTGGGCCAGATGCTGTCGACGCGCGAGGACCTGCTGCCGCCCGAGTGGACGGAGGAGCTGACCCTGCTGCACACCAGCGTCGCGCCGCTTCCGTTCGAGGCGATGCTGCCGGTCATCGAACAGGCGCTGGGCCGGCCGCTGGCCGAGGTCTTCGTCGATCTGGAGCGCGAACCGCTGGGCTCCGCCTCGATCGCCCAGGTGCATCGCGCGCGGCTGCTGGACGGCCGCGAGGTCGTGCTGAAGATCCGCCGCCCCGGCATCGAGGCCAAGATCGAGGCCGATATGCGGCTGCTCGCCCATCTGGCCCGTCTGGTCGAGAGCGAAATGCCCGAGGCGCGCCGCTACCAGCCGGGCCGCGTGGTCGAGGAGTTCCGCCGCTCCATCCTGCGCGAGCTCGATCTGGCGCTGGAGGCGCGCAATATCGAGCGCTTCGGCCGCAACTTCCGCGACGACCCGCACATCCTGATCCCGCAGGTCCATATGGCCTGGACCAGCAGCCGGATGAATGTGCAGGAGCACATAGACGGGCTCAGCGGCGAGGACCATGCCGCGATAGCGCGCGCCGGGCTGGACGCGAAGAAGCTGGCCCACCGCGGCGCCGCGGCCGTGCTGAAGATGATTCTGGAGCACGGCTTCTTCCAGGCCGATCCGCATCCGGGCAATGTGCTCTACCTGCCCGGCAACCGGCTGGCCATCATCGACCTGGGCATGGTCGGGCGGCTCTCGCCGGCGCGGCGCCACCAGGTGATCGACGTGCTGGCCGGCATCGCGCGGCGCGACAACGAGCCCATCATGGAGGTGCTGCTCGACTGGGCCGAGGAGGACGCGGTCGACGAGGAGCGGCTGGCCAGCGATGTGGACGAGCTGGTCACCGATTTCGCCGACCTGCCGCTGAAGGACATCCGCGTCGGCCGCCTGCTCGGCCGGCTGACGGCCATCGTGCGCGAGCACGGCATCCTGCTGCCCTCCGACCTGACCCTGATGTTCAAGTGCCTGGTCACCTTGGAAGGCTCGGCGCGCAAATACGACCCGGACTTCCGCCTGGTCGACCAGATCAAGCCCTTTGTCGACCGCGCGCAGGCGGCGCGCTATGCGCCGGCCGAGATCGCGCAGCGCGGCAGCGCCAGCCTCGGCCACTTCATCGGCCTGCTCGGCGCGATGCCGCGCGAGCTGAACCGGCTGCTGAAGGATGCGCGCCGCGGCCGGCTGCGCATCGACTTCGATCTGAAGCGGCTGGACGTCTTCGGCCACCGGCTCGACGGCGCGATCGACCGCATCACGATCGGCATCATGACCGCCTCGGTCGTCATCGGTTCATCGATCGTGATGACGGTCACCTCGGGACCGCAGGTCTTCGGCATCCCGCTGTTCACCATCCTGGGCGCGCTGGGCTTCCTGCTGGCCTTCTTCAACAGCGTCTGGGTGATCGTCTGGATCTGGCGCTCGCGGCGCGGCTGAAACCTAAAGCAGACCGCGCTGCCGGCCCAGCAGCCGCGTCAGCCCCAGCAGCGCGTCGGTATGCGGCGTGGCGATCCGCAGATGCTGGCCGACCTCGCGCACCGCGCCGACCAGGGCCATCAGCTCCAGCGGCCGCTGCGCCTCCAGGTCCTGCAGCATCGAGGTCTTGATCGCGCCAAGCTTGCGCGTCAGCGCATGGCGCTGCTCGGGCGTCTGCTCGATCGCGCAGCCGATGCGCGCGCCGATCGCGGCGGCCTCCAGCATCACCGCGCTGGCGAAGCCGCGCACCAGCTCGTCGTCGAGGATGCGGTCGCAGCTGGCGCCGGTCAGCGCCGAGATCGGGTTCATGGTCATATTGCCCCAGAGCTTGAACCAGATGTCGCGCTGGATGCGCTCCGACACCGTCGCCTCGAAGCCGGCACGGCTCAGCAGCGCGGCAACCTGCTCGACATGGGCCGGCCGCCCGCCGGCCGGCGCGCCGACGATCAGGCCCTGGCCCATCTGGTGGCGCACAAGACCCGGCTCCAGGCTGGAGCAGGCGGCATGGACGACGCAGCCGATCACCCGCTCGCTGGGAATCAGGTCGGCGATATGGCCCTCGGGATCGACCGCGCGCAGCGGCAGGCCGGCCGCCTCGCCGCCAAAGCCGTCGAAGAACCACCAGGGCAGGCCGTTCATCGCGACCAGCACGCGCGTCTCGGGGCCCAGCATCGCATGGACGGCCGGCGCCACGGCCGGCAGGGCCGGGCCCTTGACCGCGACGATGAGCAGGTCCTGCGGCCCCAGCTCGGCCGGGTCGTTGCTGGCGTGCACCGGCACAGTGATGCGCTCGCCGCTGCTCTGCTCCAGGCGCAGGCCCTGGCCGCGCAGCGCCAGCAGGCTCTTGCCGCGCGCGTAGGCGCTGAGCCGCAATTCCGGCCCCAGCGCCTGGGCCAGCCGCGCGCCCAGCCAGCCGCCGATCGCGCCGACGCCGACGATGCAGATCTTCTGAGTCATGGACTGGCACTCCTGTTCGGTGAATCTGCCGATAGCTTCCCACAACTTAGGGGCGGCGGCCGCCGAACCCGCGGCACAAGATGCACGAGCCGCAAGGAGACCGCATCATGGCCAGCAAGAAAGCCCCATCCGCATCCGCAACGAAGAAGGCCGGCAAGGCGGCCGCGCCGGTCGATTCGATCAAGCAGCGCGCGCTCGACGCGCGCCCCGACCGGCTTGATTTCCGCGATCTGGTCTACCGCGCGCCCTTGCGCTGCCTGTCGCCGCGCTATCCGGACGATGCGACGCTGAAGCGCTTCCTGCCCGGCTATGTGAAGGCCGGGCTGGTGCTGAACCAGGGCAGCGAGGGCGCCTGCACCGGATTCGGTCTCGCCTGCGTCGGCAACTACCTGCTGTGGCGGCGCCAGGTCTTGTCCGGCGGCAAGACCACGATGGCCTCGGTCAGCCCGCGCATGTTCTACGAGCTGGCCAAGCATTACGACGAGTGGCCCGGCCAGGACTACGAAGGCTCGAGCTGCCGCGGCGCGCTGAAGGGTTGGCACAAGCATGGCGTCTGCGCCGACAAGCTCTGGCCCTATCCGCTCGATGCGGACGGCAAGCCCCTGTTCGTGCGCCCCGGGCCCGGCTGGGCCGAGGATGCGGTCAGCCGGCCGCTGGGCGTCTACTACCGCGTCGACAAGCTGTCGGTCGTCGATCTGCAGGGCGCGATCGCCGAGATCGGCGCCGTCTACGTCTCGGGCACCGCCCACGACGGCTGGGACGCGGTGATGCAGAAGCTCGGC
The DNA here is from genome assembly GCF_030410485.1 of Roseateles violae. GTDB lineage: Bacteria > Pseudomonadota > Gammaproteobacteria > Burkholderiales > Burkholderiaceae_C > Roseateles_D > Roseateles_D violae. The sequence continues at coordinate 73,377 of NZ_JAUHHC010000001.1, forward strand.
AAGGCGCGGGCGGCGCCCCGCTCGCACGACGAGCTGCCGGTGATCGGCACGATGAAGGACCCGGCGCACAGCGGCGGTCATGCGTTTGCGCTGGTCGGCTACAACGAGCGCGGCTTCGTGATCCAGAATTCCTGGGGCCTGGAATGGGGCGCCAGCGGCTTCGCCACCCTGCCCTACGAGGACTGGGTCACCAACGCGACCGATGCCTGGGCCGTCGCCCTGGGCGTGCCGCAGCTGCGCGGCGAGCGGGGCGGCGCGGTGGCTGGCGGCGCGAGCGGCCGCGCCTCGGCCTTTCGCGTGCCGCTCGGCCGCTCGATGATCGGACTGGCCCGGACCTCGGCCGTCACCGACAACCCGCCCGACGATCCCTGGCCGATCGACCACGAGTTCAACTACCCGCCCTACCAGCCCTGGAGCACGCCCCGCGCCTACCAGCACACGCTGCTGTCCGGCAACGAGGGCCTGCTGATGGTCACCGACTTCACCCGCCAGCGCGGCGACCGCGAAGGCCTGGCGCAGGAGCTGCTGCTCGAGCGGCCGCTGGCCTGGCAGCGCGCCGGCAAGCGCAAGACGCTGAAGCTGGCGCTGTACGCGCATGGCGGGCTCAATTCCGAATCGGAGGCGCTGCAGCGAACCCGGGTGCTGGCGCCCTATTTCGAGGCCAACGAGATCTATCCGATCTTCCTGACCTGGCGCACCGGCCCGGTCGAGACGATCACCAGCATGGTCGAGGACTGGGCGCGCCACCTGCTGGGCCTGTCCGACGAACGCAGCGGCGGCTGGCTGAACCTCGGCGAGGCCAAGGACCGGGCGCTGGAAGCGGCCAGCCGCGTGCTGGGCCGGGGCCTGTGGAGCGAGATGCGCGAGAACGCCGCGGCGGCCGGCGAGCCCGGCCACGCGCTGACCCTGGCCGCGCTGCAGCTGCGCGCGCTGCGCGACCAGCTGGCGCAGGACGGCGCCGCACTGGAGCTGCACCTGATCGGCCATTCGGCCGGTTCCATCCTGCTGGGCCATCTGCTCGATCTGCTGGTCGGCCCCGAGCCGCTGCCGGTGCAGAGCTGCCATCTGTATGCGGCCGCCTGCTCGGTCGATTTCGCCGTCCGGCATTACCTCGGAGCCGCCCAGGCCGGCGCCCTGCCGCTGGAGCGCCTGCATCTGTACCAGCTCAGCGACGGCAATGAGCGCGCGGACGGCCTGCCCAAGCCCAGCCTGCCGATCTACGGCAAGTCCCTGCTCTACCTGGTCTCGCGCGCGCTGGACGACCTGCGCAAGCAGCCGCTGCTGGGCATGGAGCGCGCGCTGCTGCCGGCCTATGCGCGGGACGCCGAGCAATGGGCGGCCAGCGCGCTGCCGGCCGTGCAGCAATGGCAGAAGGCCTGGGGCCCGCTGGCGGCGAAGAACGCGCTCTCGCACACCATCACGACGCCCAAGGTGCGCAACACCCGCGAGCAATGCCAGATCAGCGCGACGCATGGCTCCTTCGACAACAATATCGAGGTGCTGACCGACACGCTGGCGCGCATCAAGGGCGCGCCGCTGGTGCGCGAGATGGAGTGGCTGGACTACTGAGAAGCCGCGGACACCCCCATCGCCGCGGCGCATAGCGCACGGGGTCGGATCTTGCGCAGGCGCGGCAAGACCTGCCGCCCTATGATCCGGCGCAGGCCTCGCCGCAGCAAGAAGCGCGCACGGCCACAGGGAGTACACACCGATGCAGAAGTTTTCGATGGCCGCGCCGCTGGCGCGCCGGGCGGCCTGGCTATGGGCCGCCTTTGTCCTGAGCGCCTGCGGCGGCGGAGGTGGTGGTGGCGGCGGCGATCCGGTTATCGCGCCGCCGGCGCTGACGCTTTCCGCCGATGTCTATCCGCTGGCCAGCGGCGACCGCCGCAGCTGGCGCTCGACACTCACGCCGACGGCGCCGCTGCGCCATGAGCGCGTCGGCGAGGCGGTGACGGTCGGCAGCGGCACGGCGCTGCTGGCGCTGAGCGGCACGCAGGAGGCCGAAGACAGCGAATACCTGCAGCGCAGCGCCACCGGCATCAGCACGGTGCCCGGCCCGGGCAGCGATCCGCTGACCGCGGCGGTCGGCCCGCTGGAGCTGCTGCGCTTCGGCATCGCCCAGGGCCAGACGGTCCTGCTGTTCGAACGCAGCGTCTCGGCCGATGTCGATGGCGACGGCCGCCCCGATGGCATCGATCTGCGCGTCGAGAGCCTGTTCATCGGCAAGGAGGCGCTGACGACGGCACTGGGCAGCTTCCCCGACGCCTCGCATGTGCGGGCCACCGTGCGCACCGCGATCCGCCTCGCCGCCGGCGGCGCCGCGCAGACCCTGGTCTACACCGAGGACAGCTGGTACGCGCCGGAGCTTGGCCCGGTCAAGATCAGCTCGACGACGACCAGCAACGGCACCCCGCTCGAATCGACGGCCGAGGAGCTGGTCGCCTACCGCGTCGGCAGCCGGCGCAGCACGACGACGCCGGCCGCGCTCGGGACGACGACGCCGGCCGCCGGCGCGCCGCTCGATCCGCTGCACACGATCGAGCTGGACTTCAGCGCGGCGCTGGACCCGCTGTCGCTGCGCGGTGCGGCCGGCCTGGTCCTGCTCGACGGCGCCGGCCAGACGGTGCCGATCGAGATTAGCCAGAGCCAGGACCTGAAGCACCTGAGCATCCGGCCCAAGTCGACCCGCCTGCCCGACCAGCGCTACGAACTGCGCAACGCCGGCCAGGCCAGCGATCTGGCCGGCAATGCGCTGCCGGCCAGCGTGCTGAGCTTCTTCGTCGACACGACGCCGCCGCTGCTGATCTCGTCCTCACCGGCCCGGGACTCGACCGAGGCCTCGACCACCGAGCCCCTGCGGCTGCGCTTCGACGAGCCGATCAAGGCGAGCTCGAGCGCGCCGCCGCGCGTGCGGCTCTACGGCCCGAGCAGCACCGACTACCTGCCGGCGACGATCTCGGGCGACGAGCTGCTCGTCGCCCTGCCGCAGCCGCTGCAGCGCAACGCCCGCTACACGCTGGAGCTCTACGAGGGCGTCAGCGACGCGGCCGGCAATACCCCGGCCCGTTTCTTCGTCGACTTCCGCACCGATCCCGGCCCGCTGGCGCGGCCGCTGCCGCTGGCCGCCGAGGCGATCGTCAACGCGATCGCCCTGGCCGATATCGACGGCGACGGCCGCCGCGATCTGCTGGTCGCCGCCCAGCGCATCGGCTCCTACGAGAAATGGATAGGCGTGCGGCGCCAGCAGGCCGACGGCCGCTATGGCGACGTGCAGAAGCTGTTGAGCCTGGGCGAGGGCTATCTGTTCGACATCACTGCGCTGGCGGTGATCGACGCCGATGGCGACGGCCTGCGGGACATCGCGCTCTATGGCCAGTCCGGCATGCAGCTCTGGCGCCAGCAGGCCGGCGGCGGCTTCGTCGCCGAGGCGGTGCCGGCCAATCTGGCCAGCTGGCGGATCTATGGCTCGGACCTGGGCAGCAGCGGGGGCCGGGGCACGCTGGCCGTGGCCGAGCTGGGCCGCTTCAACTTCCTGCACCGCGATGCGGCCGGCAGCTGGACCAGCGTCGCCCAGCTGAGCGCCGGCGCGGACTTCGTCGCCGCCTGGCAGCTCGCCGATATGAATGGCGACGGCCTGCCCGATCTGGTCTGGCTGCGCGCCAGCGCCGGCGGCGCGCTGGAGCTGGTCTGGGCGCCGCGCCAGGGCGCCGGCTTCGGCGCCGAGCGCGGCACCCGCACGCTGCCGGTGGAGCTGGGCTCGCAGCCCGATCTGGCCATCGGCGATGTCGACGGCGACGGCCGGCCCGATGTCGTTCTCGTCGGCTCGGGCAGCGACCAGATCGGCCGCGTGCTGCTCTTGCGCCAGCAGGCCGACGGCAGCTTTGCCGCGCCGCTCGTCCATGCCAGCAGCTATTCGCCGCGCGCCGTCCTCATCGGCGACGTCGACGGCGACGGCCGCGCCGATCTGCTGGTCGCGCATGACACGGCGAGCCGGCTGGGCGTCTATCTGCAGGCGGCCGACGGCACGCTGCAGGCCGAGCGCCTGTTCGAGAGCGGCTATGCCTATTACGGCGCCAACCAGCTGGCCCTGCTGGACATGAATGCCGACGGCCGCATGGACATCGTCGCCAAGTCGGACCTGCTGATGGGCCGCAGCTTCAGCGGCGCCTGGCCGCTGGGCGCGCCGGCCGCGGCCGCCCTCAGGACGCAGGCGCTCGACCCGGCGGCGGCCCCCGCCAGCAAGCCCAGCCGCAGCCGCGGCCTCGGCCGGCTGCTGGCGCCGGCCGCCGCGCGACAATGAGCGCCAAGCCACGAGGAACCCGCTATGAAATACCTGCACACCATGGTCCGCGTCCACGATCTGGACGCCTCGCTGAAGTTCTACCGCGACGCGCTCGGGCTGGAGGTCGTGCGCCGCAGCGAGCATGAGGCGGGCCGCTTCACCCTGGTCTATCTGGCCGCGCCCGGCGACGAGGCTGGCAAGTACCAGCCCCAGGTCGAGCTGACCTACAACTGGCCCGATGCCGAGGGCCGCGCCGAGGTCTACGGCGGCGGCCGCAATTTTGGCCATATCGCCTATGCGGTCGACGATATCTACGCGGCCTGCCAGCGCCTGATGGACCATGGCGTGACCATCCTGCGCCCGCCGCGCGACGGCCGCATGGCCTTCGTCCGCTCGCCCGACCAGATCTCGATCGAGCTGCTGCAGAACGGCCCGGCGCTGGCGCCGGCCGAGCCCTGGAGCGCTATGCCCAATACCGGCAGCTGGTAAGGCCGGGCCGGCCGGCGTCGCCAGCCTCGCGCCGCGCTCGTGCATTTCGTGCAATGCGCCCGCGCGGCGGCGGCTTCGCATGCGCGCGGCGCTTCGATCCGGGCTATGGTCGCGGTCCCAGCCCGTGAACCCCGCCTGTCGAGAGCCGCCATGAGCCAGCCCGCCGCCACGCCTCCTTCCTCGCCCCTGGGCCGCCTCAGCGTGGCCGGCCGCCTCTGGCTGGCCGTCGCCCTCGTCATCGTGGCCATGGGCAGCCTGATCACCTATTCCAGCGCCCGCAGCGGCCGCATCCAGCGCGAGGCCGATGCGGCCGGCGCGGCGATGGACGCCAAGCAGAGCGCGGCCGAGCGCTGGTCCGCGCTGACGATGAGCAATGTGGTGCGCGTGCAGGCGGCCGCGATCAGCAACGACCCGGCCGTCGAGGCCGCGTTCAAGAACGATATCGGCAGCGCGATCGCCGAGATCAGCAAGGTCCAGCAGGCGATCGAGAAGATGGCCCTCAGCGCGGAGGACAAGGCGCTGATGGACAAGATCGCCGTCGAGCGCAAGGCCGTGCTCGAATCGCTGGCCAAGACGCGCGAGCTGAAGGCGGCCGGCAATATCGCCGGCGCGACCGAGGAGACGCAGCAGCGCTTCAACCCCGCCGTCGTCGTCTATCTGAAGTCGCTGCGCGACTTCGCCGATCTGCAGGACAGCGCCAAGAAGAAGGTGCAGGAGCAGATGGCCGAGCAGCGCCAGGGCACGCTGCGCATCGCCAGCCTGATCGTCGCCGTGATCGTGCTGGGCCTGGTCGGCGGCGCTCTGCTGCTGATCCGCTCGATCCAGCGCCCGCTGGAGCAGGCGATCGGCGTGGCCGAGCGCATTGCCGCTGGCGATCTGTCCAGCGATGTGCGGGTCGAGCGCGGCGACGAGTTCGGCCAGCTGCTGGGCGCGCTGGACAAGATGGTGCGCCAGCTGCGCGGCGTCGTCGGCGAGGTGCGCCAGGGCGTCGAATCGGTCTCGACCGCCTCGGCCGAGATTGCCACCGGCAACCATGATCTGAGCGCGCGCACCGAGCAGACGGCCTCCAGCCTGCAGCAGACCGCCAGCTCGATGGAGCAGCTGACCGGCACCGTGTCGAACTCCGCCGACGTCGCCCGCCAGGCCAACCAGCTGGCCGCCTCGGCCGCCGAGACGGCCAGCCGCGGCGGCGCCGTCGTCTCGCAGGTAGTCAGCAATATGGACGAGATCACGCAGAGCTCGCGCAAGATCGGCGACATCATCGGCACCATCGACGGCATCGCTTTCCAGACCAATATCCTGGCGCTGAACGCAGCCGTCGAGGCAGCGCGCGCCGGCGAACAGGGCCGCGGCTTCGCCGTCGTGGCCGCCGAGGTGCGCACCCTGGCGCAGCGCAGCGCGCAGGCGGCCAAGGAGATCAAGACGCTGATCAACGCCTCGGTCGAGCGGGTCGAATCGGGCGCGCAGCTGGTCGGGCAGACCGGCTCGGTGATGGAGGAGATCGTCACCAGCGTGCGCCGCGTCACCGACATGATCGGCGAGATCGCCTCGGCCGCCACCGAGCAGCGCGACGGCATCGCCCAGGTCAATGTGGCCGTCACCAATCTGGACCAGATGACGCAGCAGAACGCCGCCCTGGTCGAGGAATCGGCCGCCGCCGCGCAGTCGCTGCGCGAGCAGGCGCAGCGACTGGCCGAGGTCGTGTCCGTGTTCAATGTCGGTCAGCAGAGCGCCGCCGTTGTCGCTGCGCCGCGCGCCGTGGCCGTGAAGCCCGCGGCCGTCACCGCGCCGCGCCCGGCCACCAAGCCGCCGGTCGCCAAGGCGGCCGCAGCGAAGCCGGCGGCGCCGCGCAAGCCGAGCCCGGCGCCCGCGCCGGCCGCCGTCGGCAGCAACAGCAGCAGTGCCGACGGCGACTGGGAAACCTTCTGAGCCGAGCGCGCCGGCGCCTTGGCGGGACACCTTTTGCCTTAGGCTTGCGGCATGCACAAGGACGACGACTTCGATCCCGAGGCGCCGCTGGCCGCTGCCATCGTCGACGACCGCAGCCTCGATATGGACGCCTTTCTGACGGCCATCGTGCGCCGCCAGCAGGCCCTGGGCCTGCGGCTGCGCGGCTTCCTGATGAAGCGACCGCCGCGCGAGAACGGCTGCGCGGCGACCATGGTGCTGGTCGATGTGAACGATGCGAGCGAGTACCTGGTCTCGCAGCCACTGGGCAGCGGCTCGCGCGGCTGCCGCGCCGACCCGGCGGCCTTCGCGCGGGCGAGCCAGGTCTTGCGCGAGGCGCTGGAGCAGGCACCCGATCTGATCGTCAGCAACCGCTTCGGCGACCTTGAGCTGCGCCGCGGCGGCTTCAGCGCCGAACTACTGGCGGCGATGGAGCACGGCATCCCGCTGCTGACCACGGTGGCGCAGCGCAATGCCGAGGCCTGGCAGCAATTCAGCGGCGCCGGCCGCCTGCTGCCACCGGACGAGGCCGCCGTGTCGGCCTGGCTGGCCGCGGCGATCGCGCTCAGCCGGGCGTCTTCCTGATCGTCGCGCCGCGGCGGCCCGCCATCTCGGCGCCGATCGCCGCCAGCGCCGCGGCGCCACCCGCCTCCTCGTGCAGCACCCGCGCCTGCGGAAAGGCCAGCTCATCTTCCAGCCGCAGATGCGCGTCGTGCAGCCGACCGAAATGCTCGGCGGCCTCGGCCAGGCGCGGCGGCAGCCGCCCCGCCTCGATCTCGCGCAGCTGCGGTGCCAGCAGCTCCCAGGCGGCGCGGATCTGCTCATGCTCGCGCAGCAGCTGCTCGGCCGCCGCGCGCAGCGCTGCATCGGCCGAGCGCCGCAGCACCGGCACGATATGGCGCTCCTCGTCCTCGTGGTGGGCCGGCGCGGCCAGCGTGAAATAGCGCAGCAGATCGGCGGCCGCCTGGCGCGCCTGCTCGTCCACGCCCTGCGGTTGCGCGCCCAGATGCTGCTGCAGACGCGCCAGCAGGCGCAGCGAGCGCCGCAGGCGCTCGTGGCAGGCCGCGAGCATTTCGAACGGCGCCTCGAAACCGGCCGCGGGCGACTCGAATCCGGGCAGGGCTTTGTTGATCGGCATCGGGCGCCAGCTTAGCCCCTCGCGGGCCGGCGCGGTTTGCTCGCCCTCAAACGCCGCCGCGCGGCATGGACTTGCGGCCGCGTCCTACAGTGCGGCAGCGTGGCGGACCACGAGCCGGCCATGGCGCGGCGCTTATAAGGAATCGAGTCCGCCAACCGGATCGGAAAGAGAGGCCGCCATGAACCATCCCATCGACACCCCGCTGCCGGACGACACTGTCGATGAAGACCTCGCCCAGCAGGCCCGCCCCGGCTACGGCATCCCGTCCCAGGATCCGCGCCGGCACGCGCAATTCCCGCTCGACGAGGAGGAGGCCGAACGCGAGGCGCGCTCGGTGCTGGTCGGCGGCGGCGTCGTCGCCGGCGCGGCCACCGGCGCCGCGATCGGCACGGCCACGGCCGGCCCGCTGGGCACCGTCGTCGGTGGCGCGGTCGGCGCCGTCGCCGGCGCGCTGGGCGGCGCCGCGGCGGGTGGTCTGGTCAACAGCGAGGCTTCGACGCAGGACAAGCAGCCCTGAGCCGGGAGTCGCGCGCGGGGCGTTAGCATCATGCCCCGATGAAGCCAGATGAAGCGATCCCCCTGAACCTGTACGAGGTCGTCCGCTGGGGCAATGAGTCGGACGATCCGGTGACCGGCGGGCCGAACGGCCCCGACACCTGCTTTCTGGTGCGTGCCGAATCGGTCGAGGCCGCGGCGCAGCTGGTCGATCGCGAGTTGGCGAGGATGCCCAGCGAGTTCGTCCAGCCCTTTGCCTCGCTGGTCCACCTGCTCGGCACCGAGCGCGCCAGCGAGTCCACGCCGCGGGTCCTGCGCGGGCCCTATGTGCAGAGCGCCTATGGCCATGGCTGGCGCAGCTGGAACCGCGACGAGCGCGACGGCCCCTGGATCGAGCACATCCCGGTGCAGCACATCACCGAGCGGATGAAGGCGCTGCTTAAGAGCGGCGCGATCGTGCGCCTGATCAGCGGCGCGCAATGGGCCAATCTGGCCCGCGCGATGCTGACGCTGCCGGCCAAGGGGCCGCTGGGGCGGGTGAAATACGTGGTGCGCGACGAGCCGGCGCCGGAGTTCTTCGCGGTCGACTGGCAGCTGCTGGCGGAGAGCCGGGCGACGACGAACATCATCGAGTGGGTGGAGATCGACGGCATCGGCGCCATGGCCGAGATCACCGGCGCGCTGCAGGCGAATCAGATTGCGTTCACGACGACCAGCGACGACCGGGTGATGGTGAGGGGGTATGCGAGGGGGCCGACGTAAATCGCAAGCGGTTTCGCCGGAACTGCGGAATGTCCTGCGGCAGCCACTGGCTATCGCAGAGCGAACCTGGCGCTTCTCATCCGCCGCCGCTACACCGCCAAACGCAAAAAGGCTCCCCGAGGGGAGCCTTTTTTCGTCTGGTGGCCTGGGGCGGAATCGAACCACCGACACGCGGATTTTCAATCGGAATCCGCGTGCGCGGCAGGACCGAGCCCACACGCAACAATCAACAAAATCAAGCACTTACAGCGCACTGGACCGCAGTCAAACGCAACCATCCGCACCCGACTCCCAACGCCACCGCCAGAGCAGTGCCAGAAACGAACCTTGTGGTCGCCGCTGACCGCAACGCTGGCAATAGCGTCTCACGAACAGTGTAGTCACCGTCGGTTTATATGGGCAAGCCACCCGTGGCTTGGTGTCGACGCAAGGCTACGGGCATGCAGACCCCGGCACGCGCCGGAGTCCATGAATCAAGATATCAGATGGCCTCCTGTGGTGTAGCTCTCACCAAACGCCTTGTGCGGCGCCTGGGCGGTCGAAGGTTCACGTGGCGCAGAGCCAGCCGATTCACGTGATTGGCAATCGTCGTGAAGCTGCCTCTCCCCAGTTCCAGTCGAAGGTTCTGCGGCCCCGGTAAGCGCCCCTGCTTCAGCAGCGCAACGTACGCCCGCACGACATCTTCCTTTTTGATGCCTGGTCTTCCCATGAGTCCTCACTTGCATGGCGTCGCACCGTGCGGCGCCTGCAGCGTGTAGCGAGGGTTCGAGGCCGGCTGCAAAGTGCCCTAGCCGCTGCCCATTACGTAACGGGATTCGCTGGCGTCAACAGGGTAGTCAGGGAAGGATTCACATCACCGCAACTTCTCTTGCTTCCACATGCAACCTCTCTTCACGCCAATCCAAGCACCGATTCGCACCGTGCTGCACCTCAGCGCCGCCACGGCCACGGCGGCCCTCTTGCAGGCTCAACGCCAACAGCAACCTCTTGGCGAGTGGCTCGAAAGTCTGGTGGTGCAAGGCTGCTCACGCCTCGACGAGCAACGTCTGGCCGACCGCTTGAGCGAGTTGATGACGGTCGAATTGTTCGCCCACGTGGCCAGCAACTGCCCCGGAGCGCTGACCGGCCGGTGGAAGCTGCTGTTCGAGCGCTGTTTGCAGGAGAGTGCGCTGTGGCATTACCCGCAGGTGTCGCTCGAAGACGCCGAGGTCGGTGTCGACTGCCAGCCCAGCCTGAATGCTCGGGCGCTGCTCAAGCGCTGGCCGCAGCTCATGTCCAGCGTGTGGTTGGTATGACCTTGGCGCCGGACTCGCGCCGGCTCCTGGCCGGCTGCGAGTCCGCTGCGCGCCATCACGTGGCCCATCCATATAAATGGCGGGGCCTACACCCGAGACCGGAGGAGAGGGCTCAACACCCCGCGGCCGGTCTTGCGCACCAAGCGGGACGTCATGGGTGCACCCTGGGAGCAACGACTAGAGGGGGACAGGCGCGGCGCGACACCGCGTACACAGTCTGGTCGAGTGACGGCGCTGCGCGGCGGCCGTCATGCCACGTTTGGTCGACCTCGTCGGCTCTCTGTACGTCCAACCCAGGACCTCGATGCGTGGCAGGGCTCGAAGCACGGCGTCCGCGTCGGGCCTAGGGGGAGCCTTGCCTTTCGCTCGGGGTCCTGTCTACCGTCGGAGACAAAGAACTCTTGAATTCCCCGAGAGTTCTTTCTTATCCTGAATTACCAGGAGCGCGCCCCCTGCGCATCGCCTACGCAAGGCGCTCGCGAGCCCTCAAGGGGCGCGCATCAAGCTCAACCAAGGACATCCCGACATCATTGCGCCTCCTGAGCGCGTTGACAGCTCGCGCCTGCGTCAACGACTCAGGCCACCATGCGTCGGGCTGACCAGGCTCTCCTCGTCAAAAGAAGCTTCGGCGAGCGGACGCTGAATTTTCAACAGCCTGCTAGGTCAATTGAGCACCAACAAGGCGCCGCGCTTTGCCCGAGTCAGCGCGACGTACAACAACTGCCGGTGATTCGCATTCCCTTCCGTTGCTGCGACATAGATACTTGGTGCAACTACGGCAACGCAATCGAATTCAAGTCCCTTGGCTCGATGCATCGTCGACATGTACACAGTGCCTCTCTCGTCGGTATTCTTGCTCTGCGCGGTGATTGCAACCGTCGGCACTCCCGCTGCCTGCAGTTGTTGAGCGAGCGCATCACGCACCTTTTCACTCGACGCAACCACGCAGAAGCTAAGCGTCTCCTCCGCTTTGCTGTCGGCCGTCCGCCACTGTGAGAGAAACTTCGCGACCTCACCGTAGGCACTTTCTAGGCCTGTTACGTTGACTATCGTTGGAGCAGGGCCATGTGACAGCGAGCGATAGCGAATGGTTTCATCATGGCCACCATCAAGGTCATCCACCTCGATACCCTCCAGCAGCGCCACGGCCTGCCGCCTGATTTCGTCGGTCGTCCGGTAGTTGATGTAGAGCTTCCTGGAGCGTCCCCGAATGTCGATGCCGCACTTGCTCATCGCCGCTTTGTGTCGGCTGTAGATGCGCTGGTGACCATCTCCTACGAAGAACAAGTCGTTCTCACCTCGTACGACCATCGCTCGGAGAAGCTTCAATGCCTGTGGCCCAAAGTCCTGAGTCTCGTCAATGACAATCGCGCTGTACTTCCCGGTGGCTTCCACGTCAGCGGCGAGCAACGCGGCAACCTCCCGATAGGCGTCATCGACGTCCTTCAATTTGCGGGATGCCAGCTGCCCTCGGTACTCCTCGAATACCGGCCACACCGCATCTCGTTTTGCACGACTCAGCACCACGCCGCGACCGATACGTCGGGCCATCCGGTACTCATCCAGGGCTGTGATGCCCTGCGCCAGGACCACGTGCGCGAGCTCCTGCTCGTAGAAGTCGTCCGGCAAGTCAAGGCCGGTGTCACGAACTGCAAGTGCGGCTTGCCACGCTTGCAACGCTCCTTCCTGCTTCCGGTCATAGACGATGCGGTGTTCGAGCTTGCGGGTGCGAAGGAATGCATTTACCCAGGCATCGAGATTGCGGACCTCAAGTTTGGCGAGAGTTGATGCGCCGCAGAGCGTCTTGAGGTTCTGCTCGACGTCCCCGGCCAAATTGCGCGTGAATGTCGTGAACAACACCTTCTGGCCATCCTTGGTGCGGTTCTCCGCCAGCCACTTCGCGCGGTGCATGGCAAGGACCGTCTTGCCAGTTCCGGCGCCACCCAGCACGCGGACAGGGCCACTGCGGTCGCCGACGGCGAGCTTCTGCTGCATCGGATGCAGGAACACCCGCCACTGCGCAAGAGGCGCATTCAAAATGGCCGCCAAGGTTTCATCGTCGCTGACCACGACGAAGCGAGATTGGGACTCTGGTGTAGCCAGCGCGGCCGCGAAATCCTGAAGGTCGATGACCTTATCGACGCGCGTCTCGCGTGCATTGAGAACCTGGCTAACTGTGTCGCCAGCCGCCACCAAGAACAGACCTTCGTACGCCTCCACGGGGAGCTGCGACTGAATGGCATCCAGCTCTGCATCTGAATGCACGCCCTTCGCGAGGGTCAGCAAGTCCTCGGGAACGCCAAGGCTCATCAGCTCCCTGTCCTGCAGGCTCGCAAACAGCGGTGTTGCTACTGGCGTAGGTGCGGTCGCGGTAACTACGTCAGTCGAAACCGTTTCGGTAACTTGCTCCAGGTTTACCAGTTGCATTGCACCGGTAACGGGGTTAATGGCCAGCTTACGACTCTCCGCCCAGTGATAGGCCGAGTCGTGGTGGTCTACGTAAAGCAGCACATAGACGTCGCCTGACGACGGCTTGAACACGATGCCGCGCCAATCGCCGTCGATTCGGACCGACTTCAGGTTCGGGTCCCGAGCCCCGTTGATGTTTTCGTAGTTGATACCGGAACTTCTCGGGTCTGACTGGAACTTCACCGCCCACTTCATCACTTTCGTGTGAACGCTGGAAGGGAGTTTCGACAGCTGGATGAGGAAGTCGTTGCTCAGCGCAACTTTTGGTTTGAGGCTCATCGTTTCAATCCTTGTTCATCAGGCTCAGCCCGAGGTGTTGAGCAACCGCTGCAGCCCAAACAGTCCCGGCAATTTGGCTAAGGGAATCATCCAGCACCATCACCGTCCAGCCCTGAGATACCCAGGCATCCAAGAGGTCTGCCTGGTCGTCGCGCAGCACCGCGAGTTTCTGGGCGACCCAACAGAGTTCAGCGTCGGCCAGCACCTTCCCGTTCGGGTCAGCCAATTCCAGGCCAACTTCTGGAAGTTCTGCACCAGACTTCGCCAAGGCGCGCAGGCCAGCCTGAAGTGGCGTCAGCGTCTGCTTCAGGACGGCATCCCATGCCACGCCCAAGCCATCAGGCTGCGTTGATGTGGCGGGCTGAGCTAGAGGTGCTCCACTGAGCACGTGGAACGTCCCTTCGTCGAGGCCCGACGAAGTGACCAGCCAAAGGCCAGGCAAGGTCTGGCTCGTGTTGAACACGTGCAACCACTGTCTCCATGCGAGGTGCAGCTCCTCCTCACTTTCGGCAGCTACGTCATCAAGGACCAGCACGCCAGGTGCGGACCAATGGTCAGCAACGTCCACCCCTGCCTTCGCCACGTCAAGCGGCCACGCACCAAAGTGCAGGCACCTGCCGCCAGGCTTTGCGACGCTAGGCGCGAATTCCTTGCCGCTCGCCAGTGCATGGTCCGGAAGTCGGTGCTTCCATTGCCCGAAGGTGTCTTCACAGGCACTGCGCTCCTGCGGCGTGTGAGGGACCATCAAGAATCCCAGCCAAAGCGCATTGCGCTGTAGCTGACGTACCGCCTTGTCTACCTTGTCGCCATCGACAGGTGTTGCGAGCCAGGCGAGCAGCCGCGCCACTGCGTGGTGGGTGAAAGCCTGCTCCTGCGCGCGCGGAACTCCTGGCGGGGCAATGCTCCCGTTGTGTCGCGACATCGTGACCAGTGGCGAATCCAGGCCTGTGTTCAAGTCACCTTTGAGCGCCGTCGCAACATCGTTGTGGGTCACCGACCAAACCCAGAACTTTCCGCTCGTAACGAGTGCGCTGCGCTTGAGCGCATCGGCTCCCAACGAGTCCTTGTGATAAGCCCATCCATCGCAGAACACCGCAATCGGTCGGCGATTGCTGGACGCAGCCCAAGGCCAGATAACAAAGTCAGGCTTGCTGGCGACGGCGACGCCATCGTCCGGTCCAATATCTCGCTGGGGCTCAATCTTGTAACGCTGCCCACCCACCTCCAAGACGTAACCCGACTTCCCGTGCACAACGTCCTGCACAAGCTTCGTCAACGGCACGGTGCCGACCCCACCTAGCCGCTTCAGGCTTTCGATAAAGCGAGCCTCAAGCACCGAGTCGAAGTTGGGGTTGATGTAAATGTCCGAGATGGTCTTGACCCGCTCCAGCTTGCCCAGAGACCCGACCAGCTCGGTCAGCACGGCCCGCGCGTTGTCTCGCGATACCAGCTCCATGTTCCTGCCCAGACGGTATTGGTAGACGCAGCGGTAACAGCCGTCCTTGTCTGGGTCCTGGTTACACGGACACGCCGTCACAGCCTGCAAGGCCATGGTCAGCACATCGCTCAGGGTGCTTGCGTCATGAGCGAGCAGCTGGTGCAGGTACCCCGTGCCTCCGGGCACCGAATCGAACAGCATCACGTAATGCCGCCGAGGCCCGCCGTTCTTACCGGGCTCGTCCTGCAGCACCATCCGTAGATGGTCCACCTTGCCGCCGAAGCGCTTCTTCAGACCCAACTGAACAGCCGCCATGAAGGACTGCACGACGCGCTCGTCGACACCGTTCTTTGTGTACGGCACAAGGATTCGCAAGGCTTCCGATTCGAACTCCCGGTACAGGTATAGGCATTCGAGGATATTGGCCGGGTCGTCGCTGCCATGTTTGGGGCAATCGAAGCTGTGGTTCTGCTCCGCCCCTTCGCTATTGCGCTTAGGTGCCTTCTGCACCTTGCCGCAATGGCGACATAGTCGGAAGCCTGGACGGCCGGACTCCTTGTCCGCGACCTTGAAGGATTCTCCGGGTTTGCTCAACTCGCCGAAGTTGACGTCGCGGAAAGTGACGCGTGAGATGAACTCGAAGCCGAATGGCAGCTCACCAGTATTGATTTGCCAGGCCTCACGCACGTTCTGCGGCAGAAAGTTCGCCATCAGCTGCCGTACGTAGTACTTGGGTTCCCGGTCGTCCGCGCTATCGTCAATGCGAACCTCGGCATCATTGCTGTTGGCGATAGCTTGCTTGAATCGCAGCAGGGTTCGACGTTGGGCTGCATCCGACCACATCGCATCACCGCAGCGCGGGCAGGCCATGTGCACATCAGCCTCCAACGTCAGATTCTGCATGTGATGACATGAGGGGCAGAAGCGCCAATCGTCCGTGCTGGCGAGGCTCATGTTGACCTGGTCCACCTCCACGCGGCGCTGGTTCGCATAGAAGCGGTTCTCCGGCGCGAACTCCGACAGGGCGGATTGCGCTGGCCGCTCATACTTGAGCGTGCTCAAAGTGACGTAGGCACCTTGCCCCGGCTCGTCGTTGCCGCGCTTGCGCCACAGGACCGACTTCAACTCGACGCCGGACTCCGGGAACGCGTAGTTCGGAATCAACCCGGCGTCAGTCAAGGTGTTCAGCAGGTCGCGACCGTTGATTTCCTTGATGAGCTCCAGCAGCTTGTCCCGTTCGCGCAGCAGGTTGCTGAGCTCTTCCTTGGTCGCGTCATCCTGCGGCTTCTGCAGCACGCGGGTCTTCGCCTTGTCGAGCTCGTCCTTACGCTTCTTGTAGCTTTGGCGTTCATCCACCAGCTCTTGCAACGACTTCATCAGCCGAATGCGCAAGCCGTCAGCCTCGCCTTGCCCCTGCATGAAGTCCAGCAGCCGGCCTCGCACCACGTCGTCGATGTCGCCGGCCAGCATCTTGCAGAAGCCTTGGAACAGGCGGTCCTCGTGTTGCACCACGTAGTCGCTGAAAAGCCGAGGGAAGCGGTCCGCTTTGGCCTGTTCCATCGCATCAAGCGCCTGAGAAGTTTTCTCGGGCAAGGCATTCGCGCTGGTCAGACTCGCAACCCAATCGTCCATGCAGAAGGCGAAGAGCTGACGACGCAGAACCTCAGCAGCTTGGAGGAATATCCCCGGCGGCGACACCTCGCCAGCCATCATTTCCTGCGTTTCGGCGAAGAAGTAGAGGTCGTGCGGGCTGTTGCCGTCTGCCAGCGTCGTGGTCATCGCATTGCCATCCCGACGACCGGCTCGGCCTACACGCTGCAGAAAGCTTGCCTGATTCGGTGGCACCGAACACAAGAGCACCGACGATAGGTCGCCGATATCCACGCCCATCTCGAGCGTGGGCGTCGCCGACAGCAGGTTTTCAAACCAGGGCCTGGGCTGCTTGCTTTTGAAGCGGCTTTCCAGCGCCTCCCTGATGGGACGTTCCAGCAGACCTGTGTGCTCGGCGGCAATCACTCGTCGCAAGTCACCACGGCTGAAGCGCTGCGCCCACCAACCGGCCGCATCGCCGACCAGCACCTCGTACTGGAACTCCGGCGCATCAAGGCACGGCATTCCCAGCAGCAGCTCCGCGTAGCTACGTGGCACCGTCATGCGGCGCTTGCTCCCCTCCGTCGCGATGAACGCAAGCTCGGTATGAAGCTCCAGCGACTCAGGATTCAACGACCAAGTGTCACCCTGATGATGCGGCGTCTTGATGACCATCCTCCGGCCGAGCATCGCGTTCAACGCTTCGATATACATGTCGGCAGCCAGGCCCTTGCCGAGCAGCGTTTCACCACCTAGCGCTGCATGGGCCCAGCGGTCAAACCACGTCGCGCGCCTCTGGTTCCGTAGCTTGTCGAAGTCGCGCTGAGTCCCTAGGGTGAGGAAGACCGGTCTGGGCGTGCTCTGGCCCATGGACGGAAGCCACTCGCGACGCCCGCCAGTCTCGCGGAGTGCGTACACGTTCCCATCCCCGGCATAGCTGCCAAGCTCCGCATGCATGACCGCGCCACGCCGGCGCAAATGCATCAGGAAGCCCCAAAGCCAGCGGGCAACCGTTCGCTGCTCCAACCCCTTGGCGCCGAACTGCTCGTGGTAGGTCGGTAGCAACTCTTCAGCCACTTCGTCCAATATTTGCCAGGGCACGCAGAGTGCGGCCTTGCCAATCCGCTCCAGGGTCCGACCGCGCTGGCTTTGATACGTGAACTCCGTGTAGACCTGCCAGAGGAAGCGCTTCCTGACCTTGGCCGGCAGCTTGCTGTGGGCAGGCAGCTGCAAGTGCTTCGGCAACTCCACCGACCAGTCGTGCTGCCAAGTCATGTTTGGCGCGATGAATTCCGAGACCAACTCCTCTGGGGAGAGGAAAAGCACCGAACCTGGAGTGGCGAAGCGTTTCTCGACCTCGTCAAGAAAGTTCGACCAGCTCATCACCGGCTGATTGAGCTCGTCCAGCACGTGAGCCAACCCAGTACGCACGTTGTTCAGCCAGGTGCGCGCCCCAAAGAAGCCTGCACGGTGCGCTGCATCCTGCACCGAGTCAGAAAAGGCAATGAGCTTCTTGTCGTCGTTGAATACGCTGGCCCAACTGCTTTCGACCACCTGCGAACCCAGCGTGGCGTTCCGCGCACCCAGCAGCAGCAGGGAGTCCGTCTCGCCGCATGCAGGGCAGGCGTTGTCATGCAAGGTGAACTGTGCCTGGCCTCGGGTCTGCGACTTCTGTGCGATGACCCGGAATACGTTAAGCAGCTCCTGATGCCCGCATGCCAGGCAAGCATCCTGTGCCTGCTGCAAAGTACCGCAAGCCACGCATATCCGTTCCGTAACACCCTCCACATGACTGCGTTGGATGCTCTCGGCGGCATAAAGCCGAGTGGCTTCGGGTCGACGGGAGAACCAGGTGTTGTAAATCTCATCCAGCTTGGTCGATACCTTGCTGCTGCCTTGAACGAGGCGTGACAGCCACCCCGTTGTGCGGCACTGGTTGCACTGAATCATCGGCAGGTACACACCATCGCGCTCGCCTGGCAGGTCGCGCTCACTGCGCAGTCGTGTGCCGTCCGGCGAGACGCTGAGCTTTCCGACCATGCGGCGCAACTCGCGCACCCAAAGCTGCATGCGCAGGGTAACCAGGGGCTGCCGATTCTCGCGAAGCGCCCAGGCCAACAACACCAACAAGGCGTCGAGTACCTGGCCGACCTGGGTTGAGTTGGCGGCAGGCATGTGGCGGGCAAACGCCTCAGTCAGTTCTTGGTAGCCGACCACGCCCCCCTTTCCCAGCTTCAGCAGATTCACGAAAAGCTGATGCTGCTTCAGCAGCGCACCAAGCGCCTGTCGCCACGCCGCGTCGCTGACGTCGAGGGGCTGTACCTCTTCGGGGAAGAACAGCTTGAACCAAGCCTGGACTGCCTGCTCGGGCGTTGCATAGCGGGCTGCATCTAGCTCCGCGGCGAGCTCCGCACGGAAGGCGAACATGAAGTTCACCGGTGCGTCCTCCAGGAAGGCGCCGACCGTCTGTCGGCTTTCGGTCACCACCGCTTGCTCGTCAAACGGCACCCCGAAGACCTGTCGCGCGTAATCGCGCAGCGGCTTTGTATCGGAGGCCCCCCCAAGCGTTGCCGAGGTACCAGCACAGATGAGGTGCTGGTCCGGCGTCTGCAAGCGTGCTCGAAGGCGACGCAGCAGCAGGGCCAGGTCAGTGCCTTGTGCGCCATCGAAGGTGTGCAGCTCATCGACCACGACGTAACGGAGAGTGGTCGGTGTGTTCTGCGCCCAGAGCTGCCGGTCCTTGGGTCGCAGCATCAGGTAGTCCAGCATCTTGTAGTTGGTCAACAAGATGTCTGGCGGGTGCTTGCGCAAGGTCTCCCGGTCGGTGATGACCGAGGTCGCTGTCATGACCGCGCCCTCGCCAGGCGCCGATGCCCAACCACCCACATAGAGACCTACACGCAAGCCCACAAACGCTGGAGTGGACGCGACAAGCTCTGCAATGCGGCGTGCCTGGTCCGAAGCCAGTGCATTCATCGGATAGATGACCAGCGCCTTGACCCCGGCTTCTTTCGCTGCCTTTGCTCGCGCACAGTGGTCCAGCACTGGATATAGGAAGCACTCGGTCTTGCCGCTGCCGGTCCCGGTAGCCACCAGCGTACTGAGCCCCAACCGCTGGCTCGACATGCGCTCCCATGCGCGCTCTTGGTGGCTGAAGCCGGGGAAGGTCGTCTCAAATCCCGGGAAGAAGCCCCGTCCAGCACTACCCACACTGAACGGCAGCCCAACCTGGACGTAGGGGCCCTTCAACCAGGCCTCCTCGTCCTCCACGAACCGCGTTATCAGCCCATGCATGAACGAGTCGGCGGGCTCAAAAGCCGAAATCAGGAACTGCTTGAGTCCAGTCTGGATGTCACGTGCGAGCAGGGATGGGAGCATCAGGCTGTCGTCCTATGCAATTTACTTTTCACGTTGGTTTCTTCCGTTTCGATTTGCCCGCCAGAGGCTCCTTCTTCAGTCCATCGGCATCGGTCCGGAGCTGATTCAAGAAGCTCGCTAGCGATGCTGACGGGTCTGCACCATCACCGACGATGGCTTCGACTCCGCGCGAGCGCAGCACTTCAGCCTGGACGGCATTCGGCCGGGTCAGAAAGACATAAGACTTGGGACGAACCTCTTGCTCGGGCTCCTGCTCCCACTGCATTTGGAGCCGATACATCAGGTACCGGATATTGATATCCGCGAGGCTGTATCCGATGAAGAGGAGCGACTTGCCCAACGCATCCGCTCGCAACTTGACGTCCAGCGGTGATTCGAATGACAAGCGCTCGAAGTAGCTGGACTCTGTGAACACCATGCCCGACGGCACGGTCAGGTCCCCGTGGAGCTTGACGATTTGAACGGCCTCATGGTGCACATCCACCATGTCCTTGACACTCAGGATGCGTTTGTAGGGCCGACTCATTGCGCGATGAGCTCGCTCAAGGAAGCTGTCGAAGTTGGTTGTGTAGATGGACTTGCAGCCAAGTTCCACCAGCGCTCGATGGACTGGCGAAGCGGCTACATCGCGCTCGGGTACGTTCCACTTGGCTTGCAGATGCCGCTGCAGCTCCTGCAGCCCCTTTTTTTCAAGGTGGTAGTACTCCGCCAAAGTTAGGTAGTCCCCGAAGCCTTCAAAGATGGCGCCATCAAAGCCGAGGTGGCCTCCAATCTCCCGAATCAACGCGGAGTAGGACGGGAGCTTTAGCGACATCGACACGCCGGCACCCACGAACAGGATGACCTGACCATTGGCGAGCTTGCGCGCAAGCTCCGGCGGAACGTTGCTCATGCGACCTCTCCGTCCAGATGGTCTCGGAGTGCCTCTAGCGCCCTGCGCCGCATGGATATCTCATTCTTGAACGCCCCCATCTCGCTGAACGTCTGCTCATATCCCAGGGGCTGGAAGATGCAGTCCCACTGGAAGCCGTGGTCGATTCTTGGAGGCGCCACGATACGTCCCTCAATCTCACCCAGGAACACATGGACCCGGCGGCCATCGACATAGCCGATGTAGGTCTTAGCAAGTACGGGTCTATCTTTGTCGTTGAAGAGGTCTGAGAACTTCTCCTTGCGCAGGGTGTCCCAGAAAATTTGAGTCAGCCCGCCCGGAAAGCCGTTCAGCAGGTCCAGGTACAGGCCCGTATGTTCGACGAAGAGTGGCCTCCCCAGCTTCTGGAACGCCCTCGTGGCCTTGTCCCGAACCAACGCGTCGGTGTCGACGGTTTGCAACTCTTGAATTTCGGTGCGGTCCGCGATGACATCGACGCCGCGCGGCGCCAGGATTGCAGCCGCCTCAGCGTGCTTGTGCGGGTTCTTGGACATGAAGATGAGCTTCATGGCGCAGTCCTGCTGTTGCAGCCAATCATTGCAGGCTCCCCTCTCGCTCCGCCTCAAAGAACGCCCATGCGATGCGGTAGTCGTCCTCGCGGTTGGCGCGGACGAAGGGGGCGACGTAGCGGCGCTCCACGGTGCGAGGGCCGCCGGGCAGGGTGTCGTCGGTGACCCATTGGGTGACGACGGTGCCATCGGGGACCTTGGGCTGGCCGCCCTCCGGCGTGTCGGCATAGGTCCACAGGTCGTCCCAGCCGAAGTTGCCGTCGCGGGTTTTGCCGTCGGAGGCCTGGATGCGGGCCTTGGGCGTCTTGCTGCCGCCTTTGCGCGGCAGGCCGACGCCGACAAGGCCCTTGCTGTTGGTGAAGACGATGCGGCCGTTGATGTCGTACCAGGTGTCGCGCTCGTAGCCCTGCATCACCGGGAACTGCACGCGGTAGATGAGCAGCAGTTCGTCCAGTGTCAGACCGATGGCTTGTGCCACCAGAACGTCGGTTTCAACCAGCGCCATGCGACGGGCGTAGTCGCTGCGTAGGGCGCAATGTCGAGCCCAAGTGGAAGTGAGGCCGCTCCAGAAGTCCTGCGGGAGGCGCGGGTTAATGGACTGGCTCCAGCGTTGCTCCGCGAACTCAACGTCGTAGACCTGCTCCCACAAGGGGGCGAAGTGGGTCGTAAGGCAGTTAAGCGACAGCGCGCGAGCGAAGGCGCTGGGCATCCACTGCTTTGCGATGGGCAGTTGACCTACGAATGAAAGGTTCGCATGCCCAGCTCCGGTGGACTTGACACGGAAGTCTGCAACCAGAGAGGCAAAAAATGTCAACGCAGCGCACAGTTGCTTGTTGTCCTGGAATGCATGTGACAGCACGGTGTGTACGTGCGAAACACCCGGCGGAATGAGCGCGACATGAAAAGTGCGCTCAGCGGTTTGATTGAGCATTTCGCGGTTCGCCAAGCGATACCTCGCAGAGTGAGGTCCCGCCGAAACACCGCTTAGCTTTGCGACAGGTAGCCGACGTGCATACTCGGCTGAGTCTTCCATCGGCCGGTAGTTGGTGCGAGGTAAGTAGTCATCGGGAATGCTACTGAGGTCCAGAACGTCATAGTGATTGCTGGCGACACATCGGTTCATAGGTGTCTTGTTCAGCGGAGTGCCAACAAAGAAGTGCGGGCCGGAGAGCACCCAATCCTCAGGCGTCTTTGGAAACGCGTTGTCGCCGGGCGGGCGGCGGACCAAAGTGCCGTCGCGTTGCGAGTACGTCTCGTCGAACATCACGGTCGAGTAGTAGCCATCGCCTAGGTCTGCCAGCCGTAGCGGCCAGGCGGCTAGCTTGGCGAGCACACTGCTGAGTGTCTGCGCGTGTATTGCCGGGAGGCGAGCGCGGAGGGCTGAGGTACCTGGTTCGTCATAAAGCTGGGCAAACACCGCCAACGCGGCTTCATCCGCGCGAACGATGCGTTGGGCATGGCCGGCAGTGTTCCATTGGCCGGCCTCATTCTTGTAGCCACCAACAACGCCATTTCCATCATGCTGGTAGCAGGTGTCAACCGTTGTCGGGGTAAACAGGTTGGCCAGTTGGTCAAAGGCTGGGGCGCTGCGCTGCGCACCGTAGATGTTGACGCTGTATTTGGTGTGGTGGTCGACTTCGGCGAAGAGTTGCAGTTCGTTGACGAACCCGAAATGCCGTCGCAACCGCCTGTACATCGCCTCACGCAGACCTCCCCCCTTGGGGTCGTCGTACGGACCTTCTGGATGTAGCAGCCCGGTCACGCCCTTCGCCCCATTCAGCCCCCAAGCCAGCGGCATAAAGCACTTATACAGGTTGGTCTGCACGCCCTTAAGTAGTGGGTAGTTCTGAACGGCATTCAGGCTGTTCTGCGTGCCCTCAGCCTCTTCCAGTTCGGCGGTCCACGCGACCTGCAGACCAGTATGTCGAGCAAAGGCCTGCTCGCGCGCCTTCGTCAGCTCATTCGCGCTAAAGGCTCGGATGGCGAAAAGCGGGTTGAACTCTCCCAGCACTCCGGCTTCGTTCCACTCCACCTTGAGCCACGGTGGGTTCCCCAGGATGAGGTCGAAGCCGCCGCGCTGAATCAGCACATCTGCAAAGCACAGCTCCCAGTGCATGAAGCGCCGCCGAGAGGCGATGCCCTCCACCACCGCCACGCGCGGGAAGTGCTCGCGCAGCTTCTTGATGCGCAGTTGCCCAAAACGGTCGTGCAAGTTGGGCTGCTCGGCCGGCTGTTGCAGCGTGAGTTGCACCTCGAACCCCGCCAAAGTCGGCTGCACCTCTGGCACCAGCAGCTGAGGCTCTTCCTTTGCGGGCAAAAGCTCCAGCGAGCCTTGCGGCGTCAGGTCCACCACATTGCCTTCCAGGATGGCGCCGACCTCCATCCACCACGCCTCCCGGCTCGGCAGTCGGTCGCTCTCGGTCATGGGCCAGAACCACAGCGCGCACCAATAGTCCATCACCAGCTTCAGCCGTCGGAAGGGTGTGGCGAGGTCGCCATCCTCGTTCAGCAGACCTTGGCGCCGGACGTCTTCCTTTTGCGCGCGGGACAGCGGCGATTGTTCGCCGTCGTGAGAATTTTGATGCGGCCAGATGTCGAGCGGGTCCTCGGTCTTGGCACGGTCACGCGCCAGCGCCTGCGTATGCTCTATCCACAGCTCTTCGACCTTGGCGCTCAGTTGCTGCAGGCGTGCCACCTCGTGCTGCTCCAGCGGCGCGTTGAAGGCCTTGCGCCATTTCTTCAGCCGCTCAAAGTCATCGGGGTAGAGCTTCTTGGCGTCCTTGTCGCCGTAGTCGGCCATGCCTGGGTCGGGCAACAGGAAGTGCCAGATTTCGTCGGGCCTACGGGGCTCAGCCAAGTTGACCTTGCGCGGCGGCTCCTCATGCCAGGCAGGCTTGGCACCTTTTATAACGCTGGTGGCGTGGAACACCTGGCGGCGTGCGCCAATGAGGCTGTTGCCGGCGAAGAGCTGGTACCCGAACCAAGGCACGCGGGCCGGCTTGAGCGGCAGCGGGTTGCCGTCCTTGTCTTCGGTGGGTTCGCCGTAGATGGCGTTCAGCCACAGCGAGACCTCGGCAAGCTCCACGGCCACCGGGTTCAAGTCCACACCGAAGACGTTGCGGTCGGCCAGCACCATGCGGACCTTCTGCAGTTCCTGCGGGTACTCGTCGTGGGGGATGCGCTTGCCTTCCTCCTGCTGCTTGCGCTCCAGGTAGGCGTCGGCCAGCTGGTTCACAGCCTCGTTCAAGAAGGCCGCGCTGCCCATGGCGGGCTCGCAGACGGTGAGGGTGAGGATGTCGTCGGCCTTCTGGACGCGGCCGTTCTCTGGGGCGAGCAGCTCCTTGAGCGCGTACTTCACCAGGCACTGAGTAAGCACCTGCGGGGTGTAGTAGCTGGCGCTCTTCTGCCGGTCTCGCCCGGCCAGGCGGTAGATGAAGCTGCCCTTGGGATGCATGCGCAGCTTGCGGTGGCCGGACTCGGTGAGGTCGTAGACCTTCTCATCGTCCTTGTACTCGTCGATGCGGCTGCGAGGGACGAACCAGGCGTTCTCTAGCAGGTCGGCATCGCTCTCCTTGGCGCGGGACTTGGTGCTGCTTTCGTCGTCGGCATCGCCGTCTTCGTCGCCATCGTCATCGGCCGTCGCGCGGGCCTTCTTCGGAGCGGGCTTGACCTCGTAGAGGTCTTCCTCGGCAAAGAAGCCCCGGTAGCTGAGCAGGGCCTCGTACACGGCACCCAGCTGGTTGATGGACAGCAGCTGGTAACTGACCCGGCCGCTGCGACGGCCCTTGCCCTGGCCCTTGCTGAGCGAAAGCAGCCGGACGACCTTCTGCCAGACCTCGTTGGGAAACTGCACCTTGCTGAGAAGCGGCATGGCGCTGTCGTCGAACAGGCGGCTGTCTAGCGGGGCAAGCGCGAAAGTGTCTTTGGCACCCGGGGTGCCGCCGTGAAGTTCGGGCTGCGCGCTGACGCCATAGCCCTGGGACACAAGCTTGAACAGGCGGCGCAGGGAGATGTCGAAGTATTTGCCCTCGCGCGACTGCGGCGTGGGCAGGGGTTGCAGCTCCAGGTCGCGCAGGCTCTCCAGGCTGTAACCCCGGAGGTAGACCTCGCTCTTTTGGATGGGCACGTAACCAAGCTCGGGCCGTGCCTCGATGTAGAACATGAACAGCAGCCGATATACCATGCGCAGGCTTTCCAGGCTGAGCTGCGCCGCATCCAGCTTGTACTGGCCGGTGTAGATGCTCTTCTTGCTGCCGCTGGCCTGTTCGTCCAACCGGCGAGCGGCTTCGTTGCCCAGCAGCTCGATGGCCTCGCGCAGTGCGTACTTCAGGCTCTCGCTGACGCTGAAGGCGTTGGCATGAGCGCGTTCGTCCAGCCGCTCCAGCAGGCTGCTGCCCTCGCCGGGGGCCAGGCAGTCCTTGTGCAGCAGCACCGCGCAGGCCTTGAGCGTGTCGGCGTCTTTGCGGTCGAGGATGTCCGCCCAGGTGAAGCGCAGGGCGCGGTTGTTTGGCCACTTGTAACGGTCCAGTAGCAGCCAATCGTCCAGGCCGAGCAGCAGGACGTAACGAGGCGGCTGGTCAGCGCCGAAGACGGCATCGGACAGCAGGTCGGCCCAGGTTTCACCGGCCAGGTCCCTTGGCACACTGCCGTTGCAGTAGTGGAACGACAGTAGTTGGTGGTCCAGCAGGTCTTCACCTTCAGCGCCCGGCTGGTAGGCCGGGATGATGGCTAAGCGCTGGCCCTGAACCTGCCAGACCGGGAGCGGGGAGCCGGTCACGAACTCTTCAGTCGCCAGCTCTTTGGGCGCAGACGGGTAACCGAGTGCCTGCAGCAGGCCCGACTGCATTTGTGCGAAGGCGTGCCAGCGCTCATTGGGCTCATGCGCACGCTGTACCTGGCCGCGCAGCGCGAACCAACGCTGGGCCCAGGACTGCAGGCGCTTGGGCGGCGCGCGGTGGGCGTCGTCGCCAGCGTGCTTGGCCTCTGCAGCGTCCCAAGCGTCCAGGCGCTCCTTGACGTCGTTCTTGAAGACTTCAGCCAGGTAGTGGTGGCTGTAGAACTCGTTCTCGTTTGTGATGCCGGCGAAGGTTTGAACGGCTTCCAGGACAGGCATGGTCAGGCTCCGGCAGCTTGTGGGTGGCAGACCCCGGCGAGCACCTGAATCCAGGGCTGCGGCTCGGTGGTGAGGGTGTCACGCACCCACTGGCGGTAGTCGTCGAAGACGCGATTGATTTGCTGGCTGCGCTGCTCGAAGCGACCGCGCTTGACGGTTTCGAGCTGCTTCTCCAAGTCCAGCTGAAGCTGCTCAACCTGGCGGCCTTGCAGGCGCTCCAGTTCCGCCAGCGTGCCTTCCAGCCGCTGATTAAGTTGCGCCGCGAAGGCTTGCTGGCGCTCCAACATGTGCTGGTGCATGCGTTGCACGGCGGCGGGGAGCGCCTGTTGCATCAACCCTTGGAGCGCGGCCAGACCGTCGGTGTAACCACGATTGGGCAGACCGCCTGCGCGGATGCCCGCCCTGGCGATGAAGGCATCAAAGTCCTCAAGTTGGAAGGCTGCTTCGCCGACCCGGCTGGCCACCTGCCATTCGACCAGCAGGGGCTGGCCTTTGCGATTGGGCACCAGGCTCATCAGGATGAAGGCCTGCTCGTTTGGGGCCAGCTTCTGGCTTTGCAACAGAGGCGCGGTGTGCCGGCCGAAGTGGGTGAGCACGCGGTCGCCCAGCCATTCCATGATGGGGTGCTGCGGCCAGAGGTAGTGGAGCTGCGGCCAGGTGTCTTGCTCTTGGCGTGCCTGGCGAGCTGTCTCAATGGCGGCCGCCATGCGCTTGGGGTCGGCACATAGCGAGTAATGGTCGTTGTCGGCCTGGACCTCTCGCGGAAGCTGCTTGAGGCGGTCCTGAAGGTCACGTGGCGCCGTGAGCGCGATGACCTTCTCGCCGTCGTGCGGTGTCCACTGGCACAAGGTCTGGCCCTGGTTCAGCTGGGTCAACGCGGTATTGGCGTAGTGGTAGTCGCTGTCGAACAGCGAGGCCGGCTCGTTGATTTTCTGGAGGCTGCTAGGGGCGACCGGCTCCGGCGCAGTGGCTGCGGCGTCGCCTCCACCAAAGAGCTGCATCAGCCAATCGCCCTCGTTGTCGGAGTCGTCGGCGCCGGCCCGTTCCAGCTTGGCTTCCACGGCCTCGGGGGCTAGGCCTTGGGCCATGAAGTCCGAAACCTTCTCGGCTTCCTTCTCGGGGTCATAGACGTTCAGGAAAGCCGAGGGGTCGCCGAGGTTCAGGTAGGCCTGTTCGTCCTTGGCTTGGAGGATTTCAAGAATGCGCAGGTCGCCGCGAATCCGGTCGGTCACCGTCTCGGTGAACAGGTAGACGATTTGCGGCTGGTGCTTTTGGCCGTAACGGTCCACGCGGCCATTGCGCTGCTGGAAGACCATCAGCGACCAGGGCAGGTCGAAGTGGACCAGCCGGTGGCAGAAGTAGTGGAGGTTCAGGCCTTCACTGGCAACGTCGGAGCAGAGGAGGACGCGGATGGGGTCGTCCAAGCGGCCGAAGCGGTCGACCAGCTCCTGCTGGTCGGTGTCGGACATCTGTCCATGGAGGACGGCGACCTGGTTGGGCTTGAGCTTGAGGTCGGCGCATACCTGGCGCTCCAGCCAGCGCAGGGTTTCGATGCGCTCTGAGAAGACGACGAGACGGTCGGCCGGGTCTTGGCGGGTCCAGCCGAACTCGGATGCACGGAGCTGCTCTAGCAGTCGCTGGTACTTGCTGAATGAGGCGGCAGAGGGGTCGCCGACGATGGCCTGCAAGGCGTCGGCGAAGACGCGCAGGCCGTCCACCTCTTGCTGCTCCTCGGGTGTCGCGTTGGGTTTCTCGGTCAGCAGCTTGATGCGCTTCTGGGTCGATTCCAGGGCAGCAGCCGGACTGGAGAACAGGGCCTTCTGCATGCCGACGCGCTGCAGCTCTTGCTGGCGGCCCGCCTTGTGTTGGCCGCCTTGGGTGAAGGGAATGGCAAGCAGGGCGCGGTAGGCCGCCTCTTCGTGCGCACTGGCGGGCTTGCGCAAGCGCACAGTGTTGCGCTCCTGGAAGTCGGACTGGACCTGGTCCTTGATGTCCTTCTTGAAGCGACGGATGACCAGGCCCTTGTTACGGAAGTCGTCCGGGGTGTAGTGGTCCGGGTCGGAGATGGCCGTCGGGTCCAACAGGCTCATCAAGGACGCGAAGCTGCGGGCCGAGCCGTCGTGCGGCGTGGCCGACAGCAGCATCAGGGTGTCGGAGCGGTTGGACAGTAGTCGCGCCAGGCGGGCGCGGCGTGACAGGCCGGATTCGCCTGCACGCGCCGCCACGTTGTGGCACTCGTCGATGACGATGATGTCCCACCAAGCGTTCTCAAGATAGTTTCTGTACTCCAGGTTGTTCTTGAGGGTGTCGATGGAGATGATGCTGCGGTCGAAGTAGTTGAAGGGGTTGTGGTTGGCGGGGATGCGGTTGCGCACCCGTGCCAGGCCCACGGAGTCCAGGCGAACCAGCGGGATGGAGAAGCGGCTCCACCATTCCTTCTGGAACTGGGTGAGCATGGCTTTCTGGGTGACCACTAGGATGCGCTTGCCGCGACCACGCTGAATCAGCTCGGTGGCGAGGATGCCGGCCTCCAGCGTTTTGCCCAGGCCCACGGCATCGGCAATGAGGATGCGAGAGCGCGGCTGGCGCAGCGCCTGCAGGGCGGGGTCGAGCTGGTAGGGCACAAGGTTCATGACCCCGCGATGGCCCAAGTGGATGCGCTCGTCGTTGGCCACGCTGCGCCGGCGCATGCTTTCCAGAAACAGCACCGATGCGTTATAGGTCGGGCTGGCGTCCGGCTCCAGCCTAGTCTTGGCGGGGTCGAGGACCTCGATGGCGTCTTCCAACGAGGTCAAAAAAAGCGCCGTTTGACCACGGACCAGGTCGGATATGCCGTCGCAGGTCAGCAACCAGCCACCATCGGTAGCCGGGTCTACACGGCGGACAAGCCATTCTTCATCTCGGATGACCGCTCGGGCACCCGGGGCAATTGGAAGCATCTTGTTGTTCTCCCTGCGTCTACTTCGTTTTATTCGCGCTTGTCGTTGGCTCGTTCCGCTCTGCAACACCCACTCTTAGGTCGTGCTGTTTGCAGTAGTCCAGTATCAAAACTTCGAGCATGTTTGACAGCGTTCGGCGCTCACGCTCGGAGGCCAAGCGGAGCAGTTCCTTCATTTCTGGCGTCATACGAAGGTTGATGGCCTCAGTCTTCCGTTGACTCATAGGGTCACGTCCGTGCATTGTCTTTACGTTGTACAGAATGTACAGCGTTGCGGGTTGATGACCAATATCCGTCGCCATGAGCTCATCACATGAGCCAAGCAGCACCGACGGACGAACCGTCCGGTGAAAAGCATGGCAGGCGCTCTCACATCCAACCCGGAATAAATCCTGATTCCCTATACCAAGGAATCGCGGGAGTCGGGTGCATCAATCCTCACCCCCAGCGATGCCTCCGGCAAACGACTGGGGCAAGCACCGTAACGGCGCTTCTTCTCCATTTCATCAACCAAGTCCGCATGGAGATGTCACACGCCGACTCAGTGGCGGCACGGGATGCAGACAGTTTCCCGTGCCGCTGGAAATAACTCCGCCGTTATCGGCAACCTTCACAGACTGTATATGTTTACCACCCCACCAAGCCACGCCGAATTCGGCGCGTGCTCCGCCATTGCCCATCCCGGTTCAGCGCCGGAGAGCGACACACCTCAACCCGCTTCGACAGCGATGACCTACCGTCAACTGCTCGACCACGGCGTCGCGCTCTTCGACGCGAACGGAAAGCAGCAGGCAAAGAACATGGCTTCTGCCCTGCGGCTTTGGGTACAGGTGCACGGTTACTCGTTCGATAAGCCGGTTGGAGAAGAGTTCTCAGTCGACTTCGACAAATTCTTCCTGCGCTTCGGCGACGTAATAGCGGAGCGCCTCGCCAAGCGCACTCAAAGAGACCGGCAAGAGCAGGTGCTGCGATGGCGACGTATCGCCGAGGAACTGCGCCGGCGCGACCTCCTACCGGCAACCTTTTCTGACGCATTGCAGCACTGCATAAAAACTTCGCCGCTCACATTGCGTCAGATTGCGCGGGACAGCGGAATTGGCGCCCACAGCCTGCGCTACTGGGCGGACGGTCGTGGCCAACCACGCGGCGCCGCCGTCACCGAACTGGCAAAGCTTGAAGCGACGCTTGAGCTGCCCCTTGGAACTCTTTCGCGCCGCTTGCCGCCGGCGCGCCGCACCAGGTACGAACGCGGTGTGGCAAAGAATGACAAGACGACCAGTTTCACCAAGATTCGCAAAGCCCAGCTTGCGCGACTCAAGAAACCGTATGCAATGGAATTCTCCTCCGCGCTATCAGCACAGTGGACGGACCTTCTTCGCTTGAAGACCGACCCGATGCGCGACGAGGCTCGCGCACGGAATACCTGGCGTGTTAAGCCGCTTGAGCGCGTTGGCTCACTCATCAAGCCATGGATGGTTGTTGATGGTCAGGTGTGCCCTACAGCGGGTGTTCATTGGCAGTTTTTCGCGTCGTACTTAGGCTGGCTTACTCTGCCGCGTCCCGAAGGGCCTGGAATCCCTCACCCGGAAGCGCAGACCCTTGCGTGGCTAGCCGACCATCAACAAGTGATTGCGTACGCAAAGTGGCGAATCGGCCTTTCCGGCAGAAAGTTCCATAACGGAGTGAACGTCCTGCTCCAACTGGTGGAGAGCTACCTGAGGGCCCAGACTGGCTTCCTGTGGCTGCGCCCAGAACTCCGCGCGAGCGTGCCGTCGATGGCTTTGCTTATCGAACAAACGAACGCCGCGAGTTGCTCTGAGACGGCCGCCTGGCAGCGGCATTGCGAACTTGCCCGGCGGGAGCTGCGTGAATTTCGCGAGAAGACGGCGGACACGATGGGCATTCGCTTGTCTAGGGACCCAACGGAGCGTCTGGCCACAGTCTTGCATGACGAATTCCCACTCAAAAAGCTGCTCGAATTCATTGAGACACTGGAGCGGTCGGCTCCGCCGCCTGCGCATCAACGCGACTACTGCGCTTGGATTAGGGACGTGACCCTATGCAGACTGCTCGTGTCCAATCCGCTCCGTGCCAGTCAGTACGCTGCCATGACGTTCAGGGCGGATGGCTCGGGCAATCTTTATCGCGCAGGCCCTGGTCGTTATTGCCTGAGGTTTGAACCACAGGACTTCAAGAACGAAAAAGGGGCCGCAAAAGAGAAGTATGAGGTTGAGGTAGATACGTCGGTGGTGCCCTGGATTGACCGCTACCTTGCCGAGAGTCGGCCGCACATGGTCGATGCGGAAGTGACCGACCGGTTTTTCCTAGCGACTGTCGTCGGTCCCCGAAAGCACAAGGCTTTCCTGGAAGAGCAAGGGCTGGAGCAACCAAAGGGGTGGAGTGCCCACGGAATCCTCGCCCGCATGAAGACGCTGACATCGACATACATCGAGGGCTGCGCCGGATTCGGGGGACACGGTTTTCGACACATCATCGCGACGGACCATCTCCGCCGCAATCCGGGCGACTGTCTGACTGTGGCCACGCTCTTGCACGACAAGCTCGAAACCGTCTTGAAGAACTATGCCCATTTGAAACCGGCAGACGGCTTGCGAGCTCTGTCGATGGGCATCCGCGAGGCAACGGCTCAGCTAGCCGCACAACGCAAGCGCTAAGCGCGGTCAAGGAAAGATTGGACGCGGTCATCGAGTGATGACCGCACCTCGTCGTCGCAGGTCAGTCGTGAAGAGGTAGATAAGCAAAATCTCAGGCGGCCCAAATCGCTCTCTATACGAAGTCCCTAGGCCATTCCAAAGGACTTTATGAAAGCGCTTTTTCACGCCATCCAGACGGCGAACCTTCTCCGAAACGCCCGCATCGGCGGCATCATCGCGCCGGACCAACTGCGCTCCGAACTCGGGGCCGTCAAGGAACTTCCGCCCATCGCAAATTTCGCCATCGAGGCATCCGTCCCCAATTGGCTCATCGAGAAGTTGGACCCTCGCCTTCCGATGGCCCCGCACTACCAAGTGTTCCCGACACTGGACCGACGGGACGTGTTACTGCTGGCGACACTGCAGTGTGCCAACGTGCAGCTGCGGTGCGTCATGCAGCTCAGTGACCCAAAAGTGCAGGATTTTTTATCGGACGCGCTCGACCAGGGTCTCTTCACCGTGCTTTTCTATATCGAGAACACGAAGCAGAACGCCGTATTGGGTGTGCCCTTCGACTTGGCCGACCCACAGGCGCTGCGCAGGCACATGAAGGAAGCCAAGCGCTGCTCTGACGGCCTGGCGCCGGCGGTCCAGCTCACCAACTTGGCGAGCCATACCCTGTTTCAGCCAAGCCTCATCGCAGGCCACACCGTCGATGACGTCGTGGCCATCCTTGCGGGTACTCCGACTGCGCAAGAGGTTAATGCTGCATTGGGCGAGGAGCCCCAGGACCCCACAGGCGCTAGCCGCACTTCGCTCCACTGAGGACTCGTAGGCCCATCCAGGGGTCATTCATCGGGACACAGCATTCGCTGTGTCCCGTTTTCCTGCACGCCAGGTCGCTGCGCGCCGCCCTATGCTCGTTCCCGATACCAAGCGACCTTCGCGGCATCCGGCTCGCGCGTGTAGCGCAAATCAAAGAGCTTCGACGCATCGAGCACATGCGGCCAAGAGCGGCAACCGTACCGTTCCGGCGTCTGCAAAGGATGTTCTCGCGCTGCGAACTGGATGGCGGACTCCAATGGAGTCCATCCGTCCGCCTGCAGCCCCCTGGCGGCTTCCCTAAGGCATGCGACGATTCCCGACGCCGCCCATAGAACTTGGCCGTCCGGCGCGATGCCGTTGACGAGGAGCTCGAGAAACTCGGGGGCGCTGAACTCGCGTGCGGCACATTGCTTCGCATGGTCCAAGCCGTCCGCCCAAGTCCGAAGCTGTCCCACGTGTTCGTCGATACGCATATACGCATCAGATAGGTAGTCCACGGCGGCAAGGCACCCTGGCGCCGTCCAGACATCGAAGAGTTCAAGGAAGTGGTGGACCAGGGTGTTTCGCAGGTCGACCAGGTCTTTGACGCCCTGCTTGGCTTTGTCGTAGTCCGCTTGAGGCATCTGGAGTCGAACCACCGCCCTGAACCGAATCTCCGTCTCTGATGCAAGCGTTGCGTCTGCATCGTCGCTATCGCTGAAGCCGTCTGGGACGATGACGCTCTTGAACAAGCGCTCTGCCACCTTGCCGAGGTTCGTCGTCGAGAGCTCCGCCGAGCGACGAGCGGGCGCAGCGGCAATGGTAGATAGCGTCCCACCGATGTCGTGCATGGCCACGACCGCCTTCATCAGTGCCTCGTACTGCTGCAGGCGAAGCATGCAGCGGCCCAGAAGCCGCTGCACCTCGTGTTGCTTGTCTTCGGTTTCCCTCACGTTAGCCTCCCTCTTGCTTCTCCGGCGAGCTTACGGAATGGTAGACCGCGCTCCGGACAGAACTTCGACCCAAAAATCGTGATGCAAGTCACGCAATTCCTAGAGTTCTCAAGAGGAATAAAGACCATCGCCTAGACGGAAGACATAGGTCAACCACCCTGGAGTCGCAATGTCTCTCCCGTCCGCCACACTCACGCTGAAGAAATCTGATGTCTGCGAGCGTCTCAAAATCTCCGCCCGCACCCTCGAAGGCCTGGTCAAGGAAGGCGCCTTCCCGCCCGCTGTCCGCATGGGCAAACACATCTACTGGAGCGAGAAATGTGTCTCCGACTTCGTCATCCGGATGTTCGCCGCGCAGAACGCCTGGCGGCCCATCTGAGCCTCGCTTGACGTAAGGGCGACGCCGAGCGTCGCACTCTCGATTGCCCCCTTGTAAACCTCCCCCTTCGCCCTCAAACTTGACCTAACTTGACCAGTCCGTTAAACTCCAACATCCCATGCTGAACGTAGAACTCATCAAGTCGGCGATGACCCGACTGGGGCTCACCGGCACAGCTCTCGCTGAGGCGTGTGATGTCAGCAAGGAAGCCGTCTCCAACTGGCTGAACGGCGAGTCCATCCCGCGCCCCAGCAAGCTCACATCTCTTGCAACCGCCCTCAGCGTGGCGGTTGGGGACTTGTTCGTCGCGGACCCCTCGGAGCCCCCGACGCCGGTCATCGCATTTCGCACGCGCATGAACCGGGCCCCGTCGCTGGAGGCCCAGGAGGCCGGCGAAGAGGTCGGTCGCCATCTCCGCCAACTGCTTCCCTTCATGGGGTCGCTGTTCGCTCCGCGTCACATCGTTGACCCAAAGGTTGACGAAGGGCTCATCGAGGAAGCCGCCAAGGCCATTCGTGCGCAGCTTAATCTCGGACCGACCGAGGCAGTGACCCATGGCCACTTGCTGCAGTTGCTGAAGAGCTTCGGCGCGGTGCTCGTGCCGGTCTACTGGGGCGGCGACAAGGTCGGCCACGAGAACGCGATGAGCGTCTACCTGCCAGACTCCAAGTCATCGTGGGTGCTGTTCAACGTCGGCTGTCGACTAGACGATTTCAGCTACTGGCTTGCGCATGAGTTCGGCCACTGCCTGACGCTCCACACCCTGACCGGGGACGCCGGCGAGAAGTTTGCTGAGCTGTTTGCCCAGACGCTGTTGTTCCCCAAGGAGCTGGCGAAGAAGGCGCTCGCAGACATCCGTGCTTCGAAGAATCCAATGAAGCTCGTGTACTGGTACGCCGGTACTTACGGCGTCTCCGTTGTGGCTGTAGTCAAGGCAGCTGACCGGGCTGCGCGCGAAGCGAAGGAACCAGTGACGGGTCTTGAGACTCCCGGCTTCTTCGCGCAATGGAAGCTCGACGGCAAGACGGCTCGCACCGCCAGCGACGAACTCTTCGGGATGGCAAAGCCCACCGCCAAGGAGCTCGTTGTCAAGGGAGAGCAGGTGTTTGGCACGCCAGTGTTCCGTGCGCTCGCGCGTTGGCAGCGCAGCGAAGGTGGTCGCTCGCCTTCATTCGTCTCCGCTGCGCTGAATCTCAAGCTCGGCGACGCCATGGAGCTTTCGCGCGCGTTGGAAGAGCTTCAGGACTGACCGTCCGGTGGCTCTTCCCCAAAGAGCGCCTTGTACTGCTCGACCCATCGCTGAGGGAGCTTTTCCCCGTTCTTGACCCAGTCCGTCACGGTCTCGATGCGCTGCTCACGCGTAATCTTGCCGTCCATCTCCATCAGGTGCACGACGGCAACGCTCGTCAGCACCGTCTGCACTTCCGATGCGCGGTCCGCCACGAACGCCAGAGGCCACTCATCCGTCGCCAGATGACCTTTGACCACCTGTGCAGCAGCAAGCGCCTTTGCATCCGCCACTGACAATTCACGCACCTTGTCCAGCTGCTGGTCAACGCAGTACTTGCGCAGCAACGAGTTGCCTTCTGTGCGCAGCCACTTGGCTTCACCCAACATCGCCGACTTCTTCGGTTCGCGCAGCTTCAAGCAGTTGCCTGCAAGCTCCTTCTGAACGGCTTTTTCGAGCAGCCAAGGATGGCGCTCGACCACTTCGGTACCCGGACCCACTTCGTCCGCCAATTCCGCGAGCGTCACCAACCTGTAGCCAGCGAAGGTCGAGCCGAGAACAGGCCTCAGCGGCGAGAACAGCAGTCGGATGAAGCAGTTGGTGTCGACGACAAGCAGAGTCGGCGGTGAGGGCATAACCAAATTATCGCGTCGAAGATGGCAACGCCACGCGTAGGTGACTGCCAAATGCCAGCGCCCCCTCAACAGGAGGCCGACTCAATGGAACACGGATGAGCATCGCCTCCTACGCCGCTGGACGCAGAAGAGCTGCTAGATGGCTTAAGGCGCTCCTCGCAACCCGCACTCGTCGAAGCTGGCTACCTGGCAGGGTGGCGCCGACGCCATCTCGTCTAGGCCGAGCACTCAATCCGCTTCTCGACCTTCGCGCAACTGGTTCGTGGGTGCTGAAAGCAAAAGGCCACCACTTGTGAAGACGAACTCGCTGTTATTCCTCAAAACTGTTTGCACCTGCTCTGCAGCAGGACGCTCAATTGACATCAACTCGCCCGCCAGTCGCTCGAGTTGAAGTTCCCTGGAGCATCGCAGCATGAAATCTTGTTCGAAGACATGAGGTGCCAACTTGTCCAGCACGTCGGTGAATCCTGCGCTCCAGTCGGCCACATCGGCATCCGCACCAGCTCCGAGCATCAACTCCGCTCTCACGGCTCCAGTGAAGCTGTCCACCAGCAAGGAGAGACCGAGCTTGTTACGCAATTCCTGCACTGCAAAGAACACTGCCAGCCGCCGCCGAACCTCGTCCTCGTGCTGTGCATACCGGCTTGGCACGGCAATGCGTAGCCCCCCGAAAACCGTACTCGTGGCTCGTTGCCAGTCACCGCCCAAGTTCAGGGCACTTTCCTCCGAGCCACCGTCAGAGAGCGCTTGAAACTGCTCAAGCGCCTCCAGCATCACGAGCAGTCGACACACTCCCTCGACGAGGATGAGCGGCTTGTCGTCCTGGACACCCTCCTCAGTCACTGTCGGCCCATCTCCTGGCGGGTCAACCGCCATCACGCGCAGCATCCGTCCTGGGTCCGCGCTTGTGTGCACACAGACGCAAGTCACGGCGTTCTGCGGGGTCTGCCCTGCCCATCCGATTTTCGGCACGTACGCCAACTGAACGAGGCCTTCGCAAAGCCGCTCCCATCGACCGTCAACGTGGCCCCCCTTGCTCTCGAATACGTGCCACTTGCCGCTCTTGCTTTCGACCAAGTAGTCGGGGACCTTCTTCGAACCCGACTTGAACGCAATCGCGGCGGGTGCGCCGGCTATTCCCTTCGTGAAGATGCCCACGTGCAGGAACGACCGTATAGGGTCGCCCCCAGCAGCCAACCACTTCTGAGCAGCAATGAAAGCGCCCATGCCACCGAGCACGAATGAGAGAGCCGTCTTTTCCGACGCCTCCACTCGTTCGAAGAACGACTGCAGTTCGTAGGCGTTGTTCTTGTCCAGCTCGACGCATCCGGCGACCATCCGAAGGCGCTGAACCAGATAGTTGGCAATGCTTGCCGTCTCGGCCTTGTTGAGAACAAGCGCGGAGCTCCAGTTGCTCTGTCGTCCGTACCCGCCTTCAAGAGCAGCCCTAACCAAGTCCAGTTTCCGGAGAACGCAGTGCTTGTCGAGGTTGCCCGCTGACCCGAAATTTGCCTTCGACGTCGGGCTGAACTTCGTCTTGATGAAAGCCGCAGGCGTCACGTAGATGCCCTTGCCTGCAGCCGCTTCCTCCTTGGTTACGGGTATCGGCTTCGGAGGCGCGCCGTCTGCGGGCGAATCCGGCGGATTGGGGATGTAGTAGACGAACTCATTCCCCTGTGGCGGTGTGGGCGCCACGGTCTTTTTGGTTGCCACGATATGTTCTCCCTGCTCTTTGACGAACAGGATATCGGCTTAGGCGGGGGCCGGACGGCCGCGCTTTCACTGATGCGACGTCCGGGCCATTTGAGACGTTTCGACGTGTCGGAATGCCTGGCGTCGCTCGCCAGGCGCTACTTCACGCTTTTCGACGCTGCCCAAAATCCAACTGCACGACGTTGGCCGGCAATGGGCCGTCAACGGCAGCGGCAGCACTCGTCTGCTCCGCCTGTTTCTGTTTCGCGGCCTGTGCTTCCCCAAACTTCACGACGTCGTCCGCCTTCACGTTCACATAGCGCTGCACCATCTTGTCGTCCTTGTGTCCCGTGAGAGCTTTCACCAAGAATACGTTGCCCGACTCCAGGGCCAAGCGGGTTGCCGCGGTGTGCCGGAGGTCGTGCACCCTCAGGTCGTCAATACCGGCGCGCGTACAGGCGCGCTGCCAAGCCGCCTTGAGCGCCTCATAGCTCACACACACGAGCTTGTCGTCAGGCTCGCATGGGCCAAGCGCCTGAAGCTCCTTCAGCGCTTCCAGCGCCTCGGGCAACAAGGGCACATCACGCTTGCCGGTCTTGCCGTCCGTGAGCGTGAGCACTTTGCGCTGCCAGTCCACGTCGCGCCAACGCGCATGTTCCAGCGGCTCGGATGCACGCATGGCGGTCGCCCTCAGCAGCGCAAGCGTCGGCCCGACCAGCTTGTTACGGCAGTCCTGGATAGCCTCATCCAACCGCTGCTGCTCCTCCATCGACATGACCCGGTCACGCTCGTTTCTGAGCTCGGGCATCCGAAGTCCCGTCGCAGGGTTCTCACTCGGCTCATTCCAGTTCCACACCTCGTTCGCGTAGTAGAACAGGGTGCGGACGAAGGCGCGTTCGAGATGGGTCGTCGAAGCGCTACGCGCGTCCGCCCGCAGCGCATCGACAAGGTCCTGCATGTGATGCCTGCGCACATCGGCCATCGGCATCCGCGCGATAAGCGCGCGCTGCGTGTCACTCTTGGCTGTGGCGCAGGCCAGCTTCCCGCGATGTTTGCCGAGGCCCTTGGGAATGTCGCGCTGTGGCAGCGCAGGCTCGAGTTCGACCAGGAACAAGGGGCCCTTGCCCTCTCCGTCCGTGGCGGGCACGACATCCTGGACCTTTCCGGCGGCTACAGCGTCGGCCCACTTGGTGACCTTCAGCGTGTCCAATCCCAGGGCGCGCAGGTACTTGTTGATGCGATTGGCCTCCTGGACGGCTCCTTTCATGAAGCGCAGGCGCGCCATACCGTAGTCTTGGGCGGCCTGAGCGACTGTCGTGCGTTGTGGGCCGAGGCCTTTGGGTGCGCCACGGGTCTTGAGTGGATGCACAAGCTTGTCCATCTCCTTCTTGGCGGCGGCAGAGGTCTTCTCGCCCGAGACAAACAACTCCTGGCCGAGGATGCGACGACGCATCGACCAAGTCTTCCCTTCCTTATACGGCTTGGCTTCAGCGGCCATGGCGGGCCTCCGTACCGGTCAGGAGGGAGAAACCCACCGACGTCAGGGCGACGCCTTGGGACTGGGGAAAACTCAAAAACCTCATCGTGTAACTCCGAATCATCTAGGAGCTACGTGTAGGAATCGGGTGTTTAGCCTTTTGCAAGCCACTCACGCCTGCGTGAACTGCTTCACGTTCTGAGGCTGCAGGCGCCGTCACCGTGACCGCGACGCCGCTGCGCGGCGCAGCGAACTGGACCGCAATGCAGCGCAGCGAACGACGCTGACCCGCATTGAAATCCCGTTGGACTGCCAGACCATTGCCAGAAACAGGCGTCTTAAACGCAAAACGGCGACCCCTCCCGAGGCCGCCGTCTTGGTAAGTCCTTGATTCACAAGGACTGCTATCTGGTGGCCTGGGGCGGAATCGAACCACCGACACGCGGATTTTCAATCCGCTGCTCTACCAACTGAGCTACCAGGCCTTTTGATCCTTCGCCGTGAAGCGAAGACCGCGACTATAGCATAGTTTTTCGGCTAGATGCCATTGCCGCGCTTGTTGCGGCTCAGGTCGACGCCGAGCTGCTTGAGCTTGCGGTACAGGTGCGTGCGCTCGAGGCCGGTCTTTTCGGCGACGCGGGTCATCGAACCGTTTTCCTTGGCCAGGTGGAATTCGAAGTAGCTCTTCTCGAAGGCGTCGCGCGCCTCGCGCAACGGTCGGTCGAGTTCGAAGCTCTGCTCGGAGGCCAGGCCCACCGTCGGCAGCGTCACCTGCGGCACGACGCCGAGGCTGGGCGCCGGGTGCAGCGGGCTCAGCTCGCCGCGCGCATAGCTGGGCAGGCCGACGACCGGCGCCGGCCGGGGTGCGGTCTTGACCAGCGCCTGCTCGACCGCGCGCAGCAGCTTCTGCAGGGTGATCGGCTTTTCGAGGAAGGCGATGGCGCCGAACTTGGTCGCCTCGACGGCCGTGTCTATCGTGCCGTGGCCGCTCATCATGATGACCGGCATGGTCAGGTGGCCGGCGCCGCCCCACTCCTTCAGCAAGGTGATGCCGTCGACGTCGGGCATCCAGATGTCGAGCAGCACCAGGTCCGGTCGAAGGCGGTCGCGGACCGCGCGCGCCTGGGCCGCGTTCTCGGCGAGTTCGACCGTATGACCCTCGTCGGTGAGGATTTCGGACAACAGGGCACGGATGCCCAGTTCGTCGTCGACTACAAGAATGGTTGCCATGAGTACCTGTTTACGCGGGCTTCAGCTGTGAGCCCGTTCC
Organism: Roseateles violae; assembly: GCF_030410485.1. Lineage (GTDB taxonomy): Bacteria > Pseudomonadota > Gammaproteobacteria > Burkholderiales > Burkholderiaceae_C > Roseateles_D > Roseateles_D violae. The sequence continues at coordinate 113,522 of NZ_JAUHHC010000001.1, forward strand.
GTCGCTGCAGTCGCGAGTTTTGAAAATGATAACGAAACTTGCGCACCTATTACCGGCTGGGCCTCGTCCGCACCCAAATGAAGGTTGGCCACGCGGATGCGCGCGCCATGTTCATCGGCAATTTTCTTGACCACCGCCAGGCCCAGGCCGGTGCCCTTGCTCTTGGTCGTGACATAAGGCTCGAAAGCGCGCTTCAGCACCTTCTCGGCGAAGCCCGGGCCATTGTCGATCACCTGCAGGCGCAGCGAACGCGGCTCGCCGCTTTCGCTCAAGCCCTGCTGCGTGCGCACCGTCACCAGGCCGTCGGCGCGCTCGTGCACGGCGTCCAGCGCGTTCTGCACCAGGTTGTGGATGACCTGGCGCAGCTGGCTGGCGTCTCCCCTGATCAGCGGCGGCTGGGCGGCAAGCTCGGCACGCAGCCGGCCCTTCTCCTGCGCCTCGGCATACAGGGTCAGCACCTCGACGACCAGGGCGTTCAGGTCCAGCGGCTTCAGATTGGCCGAGGGCAGCCGCGCATAGTCGCGGAACTCGTTGACCAGCTGCTTCATCGCCTGCACCTGGTTGACGATGGTGCCGACCGAGCGCACCAGCATCGCCTGGTCGGGGCCCTCCAGCTTGGGCTCCAGCTTCAGCTGCAGGCGCTCGGCCGAGAGCTGGATCGGCGTCAGCGGGTTCTTGATCTCGTGCGCCAGCCGCCGCGCGACCTCGCTCCAGGCGGCGGAGCGCTGCGCCGAGACGACTTCGGAGATGTCGTCGAAGACCATCAGCCGGGCATCGTGCGGCAGCTGCGCGCCGCGCACCAGCAGGGTCAGTTGGTCCTGCTCGGCATTCAGCTGCAGCTCGAAGGAATCCTGCCAATGGTCGCGCTCGCCGAGCTCGGGGCTGTACTGGTCGAAGCGCTGGGCGACCGCCTGCGCGAAGTCCTGCAGCTGCGGCACCTCCTCGAGCTGGCGGCCGCGGTAGGCGCTCAGCGGCAGGCGCAGGATGCGCGTCGCGCCGGGATTGACGGTGTCGATGCGGCCGGCGGCATCGAACACGATCACCCCGGCGGTCAGGTTGTCGAGGATGGTCTGCAGATTGGTGCGCGCGCTCTCCAGCTGGGCGACGCTCTTCTCGACCATCTCGCGCGCCTCGGCCAGCTGGCCGGTCATGTCGGCGAAGGAACGGGTCAGGCCGCCCAGCTCGTCCTTCGATTCGATCACCGGCTTGGCCGACAGATCGCCCTTGGCGACCTGGCGCACGCCATCGGCCAGCAGTAAGAGCGGCCGCGCCAGCTGGTTGCCCAGGGTCACGGCCAGCAAGAGCGCCGCGAACACCGCCAGGATCAGCACCAGGGTCAGCGTGCCCAGGTACATGCGGCGCAGGCCGTCGCGCTCCAGCGCGCGCTGCTGGTATTCGCTGCTGGCCGTCTGCACGGCCAGCGCGTTGGTCAGCACGGTGCTCGGGATGCGCTGCACGACCATCAGATAGCGCTCGCCGCTGCCAAGCCGCATCTCGCTGCTGGGCAGCAGGGCCAGCGCGCGGATGCGCGCCAGACCCTGCATGGCGGCCGCCTCGTCGTCCAGACCCTCCAGCTGGCTGGCGATTGCGGCATTGCGCGCCTGGCGCAGCATCGACGGCGTCGGTCGGTCCGGCGTCAGCGCGCCGGTGTCGCCGCCGCTGGCCAGCAGGATCTGGCCATTGCCGCCGACCAGGGCCACCGTGCGCGCGCCAAGCTGGTCGCGCAGGCGCTCCAGGCTCAGCAGTTGCGGCAGGCTGTTGCCTTCGGACATGCGCTCGGCCGCATCGCGGGTCTTGGCCGACAGATCGGCGACCAGGCCGTCCAGCGTGCCGCGGCCGAGGTTCAGGCCGGCCTCCAGCGCGCTGGCCAGGCGCACGTCGAACCAGCTCTCGATGCTGCGATTGACGAACTGGTAGGACACCGTATAGATCAGCAGACCCGGCACGACGCCGACCAGGGCGAAGATGCCGGCCAGCTTCAGCAGCAGCCGGCTGCCGAAGCGGGCAGCCCGCACGCGCACGATCAGCCGCACCGCCGCCACGGCGATGACGATCACCAGCACCGCGGCAACCAGCGCATTGAGCCAGAACAGCCAGACGTAATGCCGCTCGAAGAAGCCGCGCTGGGCGGTTGCGCCGATCGACAGGAGGAAGGCCAGCACGCCGCAAACGCCGGTCACGGTCAACAGCGAGATGACCCAGGCCCACCGCGTCCACTTGCTCATGGGCTGGCCGGAATGCGCAGGCTGAAGTCGGGGTTCAGGCTCAGGCTGCGCTCGAGGCTCAGGCCCCAGCCCTGCGGCGAACCGAGGCCGATCTGCATCGGACGCGGCAGCTGGCTGGTATCGAGCCGGTAGCTGAACTCGATGTAGTAGCGGCCCTCGTCCTCGAGTTCCTTGGCCTCGGCGATGCGCCAGCCGGAGACGCCGCGCAGAAAGGCCAGCGCCTCGCCCAGCGCCGTAAAGCTCTGGTGCAGGCCGCCGGTGCTGACCCGGTACTGCCGCGTCAGCGGCTGCCAGGTCAGGCGCCAGCTGCGCTGGGCGCGGGCGACGCGGGCATCGCGCCAGTACCAGCGGTTGCGCAGCACCGTCACCTCGGCGACGAAGTAGATGGGCACGCCCTTCAAGAGCGCGTCCTCGGCCGCATGCGGCAGTTCGAAGCGGGTGCCGAAGCTGAGCTCCAGCCCCTCCTCCACCCGCTGCGTCGCCAGATGGCTCAGCTCGACGCCATCGGCCAGCGCCGCGCGGCCGAACAGCACCAGCAGCAGCCCCAGCAGCAGCGCGGCGGCCCAGCGCCGCAGCGGCGCGAGCGACGGGTCCGGCTTGGCGGTGAGAGTGGGAGCGGCTGAACTCAAGGGGCTACAGATCTCTCTTCGGGCTGCTTGCTCAGCAGGGCATAGAAGAAGCCGTCGACGCTGGACGGCGCCGCCGGCACCGCCCCGGCCGTGCTCGCCCCATTGTCGGCGAGGGGCAGCAGATGACCGGTGACGCCGTCCACGTCCAGCCTTTCCGCATCGCGATGGCGTTGCAAAAATGCGTCGATTTGGGACAGGCCCTCGGCCTTGAAGATCGAGCAGGTCGCGTAAACCAGGCGGCCGCCCGGCTTCAGCGTCGGCCACAGCGCCTCCAGCAGCTGGGCCTGGATCTGGGCCAGATTGCCGATATCGGCCGGCCGGCGCAGCCAGCGCACATCCGGGTGCCGGCGCACGATGCCGGAGGCGCTGCAGGGCGCGTCGAGCAGGATCGCGTCGAAGGGCCGGCCGTCCCACCAGGCGGCGGTCTCGCGGCCGTCGGCGGCCTGCAGCCGCGCCTGCAGCCTGAGCCGGCCCAGATTGTCCTGTACCCGCGTCAGGCGCTGCGCGTCGGCATCCAGCGCCAGCAGCTCCAGATCCTGCAGCTCCAGCAGATGGGCGGTCTTGCCGCCCGGCGCCGAGCAGGCGTCGAGCACCCGGGCGCCGGCCGGCACGGCGCCATCGCCGAGCAGCAGCGGCGCCGCCAGCTGGGCCGCCACGTCCTGCACCGAGACCTCGCCCTCCGCAAAGCCGGGCAAGGCGCTCACCGGCACCGGCCGCGCCAGCATCACTGCCTGCGGCGCCAGCGGCCCGATCGCGCGCGCGGCGATGCCCAGGCCCGCCAGGCGCTCGACATAGGCTTGCGCCGTGCCGCGCCGCGCATTGACGCGCAGGCTCATCGGCGGATGTTCGTTGTTGGCCAGCAGCACCTGCTGCCACTGCGCCGGCCAATCCTGCCGCACCCGCTCGATCCACCAGGGCGGATGGTTGAAGGCGCCCTGCGGATCGCGGCGCGCGGCGGCGACGAGGGTCTCGCGCTCGCGCAGGAAGCGGCGCAGCACCGCATTGACGAAGCCGGCGCTGGCCGGCGCCCGCTGGCGCGCCGCGCCGACCGCCTGGTCGACCACGGTGTGATCGGCATAGAGCGGCTCGCCACCCGTCGGCCACAGCAGGGCCAGCGCGCTGACCAGCAGGCTGTCCACGCGCGGTGGCGGGCTCTTGGGCGCCAGCTCGGCGCGCGCCGCCTGCGCGCTGCCCAAGAGGCGCAGCACATGAAAGCTCAGTGCCTGCGTGCCGGCGCGCAGATCGGCCGGGCAGCGGGCCAGCACATCGGTCAGCGAACGGCCGTCGCGCACCGCCTGGACGGCATCGGCAACCTGCAGCAGCAGGCGGTTCAGCGGCGCGGCATGGGAGGGAGCGTTGGAGGCAGACACGCGCCCAGTGTAGAGGCTGGCCCTGGAGCCCATCGGGCAACCGAGCCACAATGGCGGCACAACAACCGAGATGCCTGATGAGCAGCAGTGCCCCGCCCGAGAAGATTCCCGTTTCCGAACGCATCCGCTACCGCCTGGTCGGTGCCGAATGCCGCCATCACGCCAACGACAATATCGCCGCCTATATCGAGGACGGCGAGCTGGACGAGTTGCAGGCCGAGGTGCAGGCCAAGATGCAGGAGGTGCTGAAGTCGCTGGTGATCGACACCGAGAGCGATCACAACACGCAGGAGACCGCCAAGCGCGTCGCCAAGATGTTCGTGCGCGAGGTCTTCAAGGGCCGCTACCTGCCGATGCCGGCGGTGACCGAGTTCCCCAATGTCGAGCGGCTCAACGAGCTGATGATCGTCGGCCCGATCACCGTGCGCAGCGCCTGCTCGCACCATCTGTGCCCGATCATGGGCCGGGTCTGGATCGGCCTGCTGCCCAACGAGCATTCGAATCTGATCGGCCTGTCCAAGTACGCGCGCATCTGCGACTGGATCATGAGCCGCCCGCAGATCCAGGAGGAGGCGGTGACCATGCTGGCCAACGAGCTGCAGGAACGCGTCAAGCCCGACGGTCTGGCCATCGTGATGGAGGCCGACCACTTCTGCATGCACTGGCGCGGCGTCAAGGACAGCCAGGCCATGATGACCAATAGCGTGATGCGCGGCGCCTTCCTGAAGGACCCGGACCTGCGGCGCGAGTTCCTTGCGCTGATCAGCAAGAAATGACGACAAGGAGACCGCGATGCTAGTCCGCCTGCTCTACGCCAGCCGCGCCGCCAGCCCGATGGGCGAGCACGAGTTGGCCGCCATCCTCAAGCAATCGCGCGAGCACAACCACGCCGAGGGCGTTACCGGCCTGCTCTGCTACACCGAGGGCATCTTCATCCAGGTGCTCGAGGGCGGCCGCGGCCCGGTCAACGCGCGCTACAAGGCCATCATCGACGACCCGCGCCACCGCGACGTGATCCTGCTCAGCTATGCCGAGATCGCCGAGCGCGACTTTGCCGGCTGGGCCATGGGCCAGGTCAATCTGTCGCGGCTGAACCCGGCCCTGGTGCTGAAATACAGCGAGACCGGCAAGCTCGATCCCTATGCGATGAGCGGCGCGGCGCTGACCGCGCTGTTCCACGAGCTGGTCAGCTCGGGCGCCATCGTCTGCAGCTGAAGGACAAGCCTCTCGCGGGGCACCGCGGCGGTCCGCTCCCTGGGTCGGCGTCTTCCGCCGTTCGGTCGCGGTGAAAGAACTCGCCGCTGTCGACCCATAGCGGATAGAGACGAACGGCAGCGTTCAGGCGTCCTGATTCGGCAGGGCATCCAGCGGGCTGCGCACCGCCTTGGCCGAGCAATTCCTGCACGGTGCGGATGTCGCTGCCCGCCTGAAGCAGATGGGTCGCAAAGCAATGGCGCAGCGTGTGCGACGTGGCCGGCTTGGCGACGCCGGCGGCCTGGACCGCGCGCTTAAACGCCCGCTGGAAGGTCTCATCGTAGAGGTGGTGCCGACGGACGATGCCGCTGCGTGGATCGGTGGAATGATGGTCTTGGGGAAAGCCCAAAACCAGCCCCAGCTCGCGCCGGCTCGCGGATACTTGCGCTCCAGCGCACAGGGCAACTCCACGCCGGCGCAGCCCGACTCCACATCAGCCGCCCAGATCTGGCGCGCACGGCCCAGCTGCTCTCGTAGCGGCAACACCAAGGATTGCGGCAGCATCACCACCCGGTCCTTGCCACCCTTGCCCTGGCGCACATAGATCGCCCGCTGCGCGAAGTCGATGTCCTTGACCCGCAGGCACAGGGCCTCGGTGATGCGCAGTCCAGTGCCGTACAACAGCCGGGCCAGCAGCTGATGCTCGCCCTGCAACCGGGCCAGCACCGACAGAACCTCCTCGACACCGAGCACCACGGGCAAGCGCCGCTTGGGCACTGGACGGCCGATCTCCTCCATCCAGGCAAGCTGCTGGCCCAGCACCCTGCCATAGAGAAACAGGAGTGCCGACAAGGCCTGGCGATGACTGGACAGAGAGAGCTCCCGGTCTGCCGCCAGATAGCTCAGAAAGCCCTCGACCTCCGGGCCACCCATCTCTGCCGGATGGCGCGAACCATGGAAGCGGGTGAAGGCGCGGGACCAGTACAAGTACGCCTATTCGGTGCGCCGGCTGTAGTGCAGCATGCGAATGCGCTCGCGCAACTGGTCGAGCAGCCTAACGGCCCGCAAAGGCGGCAAATTGACCGGCGCAGCGGGCCGGAGCGCTGCACGAGGCAGGACGGGGCGAACGACGGCGGGCAGCATGGCGGCCTCCGCCCGGCGGTGCCGCAAGCACTTGGCTCCGCCCTGGGCCGCCTGTTACTTCGCGGGTCGCCGTGATAGGCCGCGCCGGCCTGCGGTATACAACACGTTAGGCGTCTCAAATCACCCTGCTCACCATGCCGAAGCAAGATCTCGAGTTCATTCCTTCCCTGCAGTTGTTTAGTCAGTCCAGGGCACAGGCGCGCTATACCGTTCTCGCCGGCCCAAACAACAGCGGGAAGTCACTCACGCTGCGCTGGCTGAAGTCCACGTTGGGCAGGTCTGCATACTTCGTTGGAACGAATCGCTTCTACCATGTTTACCACTTAAGCACGGGTCTTCGACAAGCCAATGAACTCGAGCAGTTCGAGTCATCATTTCAAAGTCAGTTTCACGACGACTCTCACAACCATGAACAGAACGTCTTAGATCTCGGCCGAATACTCCAGGGCCTAAAGGATGTTCGGAGGAATCAACTCTTTGAACTGTGCGGCTCATTGATTGGTGCGACGTTTTCATTGCAGCAAGTGGAGCCCGGGAATGATCTGAGTCCGCGCTATATCGACATGGATGGCCAGAATCTATCTGTCGGCTCCACCGGGACACGACTGTTGATGACGGTCCTTGGACTATGCATGGACGACAGGTTCAGCACCATATTGATCGACGAACCTGAACTAGGCCTCAGCCCAAAAGTTCAAAGCGCGCTTTCCAGCTTCTTCCAAGATCAGGTTCAAAGAGCAAAGTACTTCCCACATCTGGAGCGCGTCTTTGTCGCAACACACTCAAATCTTTTCCTATCGCGAAACGACGTTACTGACAATTTCGTAGTTACGAAGGAAGGGCGCAAAGTCTCCATCGCCCGAACCCTGACCATTCAAGACTTTCATAAGCTTCAGTTCAATCTCCTTGGAAACTCTCTGGAGACATTATTCTTTCCGTCGGCGGTCGTCGTTGTCGAAGGCAAGACCGACTACGCGTACTTGGAAAGGGTAATCGGCATAAGAATGGCGGGCCGCAAGGTCACAGTGGTTCCGGGTAACGGTGATGTAAAGAAGAAGGTCTATGCACTGAAAGAACTACTTGGGGACTTTGAAAGAAGCCCGTTCCGAGGACGCGTTTTCGTAGTCCTCGATAGCGTCCACCAACCGGGCCTTTCAGATGAGTTGGCGCGGATGGGCGTCTTGGCAGCACACATCGTTGTGTGGCCAAAGAATGGTATCGAGTACTACTACCCTCGCAGCATTCTTCAGTCAGTGTTCTCCGCTTCTTTAGAGCAAGTTGAGCAACTGGCTATCGATGGCGACCGCATCTCTGTAAACGGGATCACTCGCACAAAGAACGAGTTAGCGACGGAAGTCATCAAGCAATTGACGGAAGCGACAGAATACCCTGTCGAGCTCGAATCTGGCCTGCTTTCGCCTCTGTCCAATGCAGTCACATAACGTGGCGGAGACGCCTAACCCATCTCTCAAGCTGACCCGCTACGGCAGTCGTCAGGGGCCGCGTGGCACCCTTGTCCATGTTGCGCCACGCGACCCCTGCCGCCCGCCTCCGCGGGCAGCTTAGCTCGAACGTTGACCGTCAGCTTTCCGACGGCGATATCGCCGAGCCGAAGGTCCGCAGCGGGTCCCAAGCTGTAAGCGACCAAGCCCGCCGCGATCTGCCGCATCCAAGCCATCGCCGGCCTTGGCAGATCAGCCGAGCCCGAGCCTGCCTGAGAAGCGATCGGCGCTGGCCGCGCAACGGTTAGCCGAGCGAGTCGGCCCAGATCGTCCTCGCCCAGTTCCAGGCGTAAGTCCCCTCCAGCTCGTTCGGCGCGGCCGAAAGGCCGCCCGAGCCGTGTACGGCCTTGAAGGTCTTCTCCGCCGCGACGTACTCGTGCACGCTGGCGACGTGGATCACGTTCTTGGCGTCGACGAAGCTGTAGCAGGTATTGGTCAGCATGGGCGCCGGATTGATCTCCCAGCCGCTCAGCTCGGCCACGATGGCCGCCGCCGCCACCTTGGCCTGGCTGTTCGCCATATGGCCGCTCTTGGGCATGGCCGGCGCGACCTGGATCGCGTCGCCGATCACATGGATGTCCTTGGCCGCGGTCGACTCGAAGTTCAGGTAGTTGACGTTGACCCAGCGCTTGTTGCTGTTGGCCAGGCCGCTCTGCACCGCGATCGCGCCGGCGCGCATCGAGGGCAGCACGTTCAGCACGTCGGCCTTGACCTCGTCCTGCACCTCGAAGCGCACGGTGCGGCTGCGCGCATCGACCTCGACCGCCTTGTGCTGCGGCCGGTACTCGATGATGCCGGCGTACTGCTGGGCCCAGACCTTCTTGAACAGCGGCCCCTTCGAGGTCACGTCCGGATTGGCGTCGAGGATCAGCAGCTTGGACTTCGGCTTGGCCTGCTTCAGATAGTCGGCCACGACGCAGGCGCGTTCATAGGGCCCGGGCGGGCAGCGGTAGGGCGCCTCGGGGATGGTGATCGCGAACACGCCGCCGTCCGGCATCGCGCGCAGCTGCTGGCGCAGCGCCGCGGTCTCCGGCCCGGCCTTCCAGGCCTGCAGCAGCTGGCCCGAGGCATTCGCCTGCTTGAGGCCGGGGATGCTGTCCCAGATCATCTCGACGCCGGGGCTTAGCAGCAGCTTGTCGTAGGCGATCGTCGGGCCCGAGGCCAGGGTCGCCGTCTTCTTCTGCGGGTCGATCGCCGACACCGAGTCGCGCACCAGCTTGACGCCATGGCGGGACTGCAGCGTGCCGTGCGGCGTGGTCAGATCGGCCAGCTCGCGCGAGCCGCCCAGCACCAGGTTGGACAGCGGGCAGGAGACGAAGGCCGGCTCCGGCTCGACCAGCACGACGTCGATCCTGTAGTCGGACAGCAGGCGCACATACTTGGCCGCCGTCGCGCCGCCATAGCCGCCGCCGACCACCAGCACCCGCGCCTTGCTGGGCGTGCCGCCGAGGCTGGCGCAGCCGCCCAGGCCCAGGGCGGCCAGGGCGGCTGCGCCTTGCAGCAGATTGCGTCTTTGCATGGTCATGATCCGTCCCTCAGTTCCTCGCTTGGGCGGCGAAATAGGCGGCCAGCTGCTCGATCTGCGCATCGCTGAAGCCCTTGGCCAGCTGCTGCATCACCGTCGACGGCCGCGTGCCGGCCTTGAAGGCCTTCAGCTGCTCGCTCAGCGTCGAGGCCGGCACGCCGGCAAGACCCGGCACCGTGGCGCCGGCCGGCTGCCGGCCGTCGGTGCCATGACAGCCGGCGCAGGCGGCCGCCAGCGTGCGCGCCTGCAGCACTTTGTTGGCGTCCTGCGCGCGCGCCGGCAGGGCCGCGGCCAGCAGCAGCGCCATCATCATCGTCGGAACCATCATGGAAGCGCCCCGCATCGGCGCTCGCAGCATCGGCATCGCCGTCTCCCGCAGTTGCTGCCGCAGTGTAGGCATGCGGCGCCGCGCTTGCCAATGCCTTGCCCGCATAAGCATAGGCAGGCGCGCTCTATGCGCCCTAGAGCGTGCGCGCCTCGGCGAAACCGTAGAGCCCGGCCAGCACGCGGGTCGGGAACTGCTGGGCCGCCGCGTTGTACTGCGTCACCGCCTGGTTGAAGACCTGGCGCGCGAACGCGCGCTGGCGCTCGATCAGCTTCAGCTCGTCGACCAGCGCATCGAGGCCGGCCTCGGCGCGCAGCTCATGCTGGTGCTCCAGCAGCGACATCAGCCGGGTCAGCGCCGCCTGCTGCACCGCGCCGGCGACGGCCAGATGCGCGACCGGCTCGCCGGCATGCGGCCGCGCGCGCGCCGCCTGAGCCGCGGCCTGCGCCTCGGCCTGCGCGCTGTCCAGGCTGTCGAAGGTCGCCTGCTCGCTGGGCAGCAGCGGCCGCAGGCGCTCGAGCAGCTGCGTGCAGACCTGGGCGCGCTCGCCCATATGCTGGTCCAGCGCGACATAGGCCTCGCCGATCGCATTGCGCAGCCGCATCAACCGGTTGTAGGCGCCGATGCCCCAGAACAGCAGGATCGCGGCCAGCGCCCAGCCCAGCGCCGCCCAGCTCAGCACCGGCAGCGTCATCGGACCAGGAACTCCGCATGGCCGCGCGCGCGCAGCTCGCAGGCGGGGTGAAATGTCAGCCCCTCGCCCGGCGAGTACGCCGGGCTATCCCCCGAGGGGATGCGGGTCGGCTTGGGAGCGGCCCGGCGCTCGACCCGCCTCATGCCTGCCCCTTGTATTCGACGTAGCCCCGCGCGCGCAACTCGCAGGCGGGGCAGGTCCCACAACCCCAGCCCCAGGCATGGCGCTGCTTGCGCTCGCCCAGATAGCAGGTATGCGTGTGCTCGACGATCAAGTCGTTCAGCGCCGCGCCGCCGAGCTGCTCGGTCAGCGCCCAGGTCTCGGCTTTGGTGATGAACATCAGGGGCGTCTCTATCGTCATCGGCTGGTCCAGGCCCAGGCTCAGCGCGACCTGCAGCGCCTTCAAGGTGTTGTCGCGGCAATCCGGATAGCCGGAGTAGTCGGTCTCGCACATGCCGCCGACCAGCACCGAGGCGCCACGCCGGTAGGCCAGCGTCGCGGCGAAGGAGAGGAACAGCAGATTGCGGCCCGGCACGAAGGTATTGGGCAGGCCGTTGGCCTGCATCTCGATCGCCCGGTCCGCGGTCAGCGCGGTGTCCGAGATCTGGCCCAGCAGGCTCAGGTCCAGCAGGTGATCGTCGCCCAGCTTGGCGCCCCAGGAATGGAAAGCCGCCGCCAGCTCGCGCCGCACGACCTGGCGGCAATCGAGCTCGATGCGGTGCCGCTGGCCGTAGTCGAAGCCGATGGTCTCGACCTCGGCATAGCGGTCCAGCGCCCAGGCCAGGCAGGCGGTCGAGTCCTGGCCGCCGGAGAACAGCACCAGGGCCTTGCGGGATTGGTTGGCTTGCGGAGGAATGCTCATGAGACGGGGTTCGGCATGGAAGGGACGACGCAGCCGCCATGTTATGTTCCTTCGCCCATCCACCCGGAGCGACGATGAAAAAGACCTGGCCGCTGCTGCTGCTCTCCACCACCGCCCTGGCTCAGACGCCGCCGGCCAAGCCCGCCGCCGCGCCGGCCACGCCCAGTCGCATCGAGCAGGTGCTGGTCTATCCCGGCGGCGCGACGGTCGAGCGCAGCGTCGCCGTCAAGGCCGGTCAGCCGCTCTTGCGCCTGAGCTGCCTGTCGGCGCGCTTCGACGTCGATTCGCTGCAGCTGCAGGCCGAGGGCGTGACCATCGGCGAGATCAGCGTGCAGACGGTCGACCGCGCCACCCTGCCCGAATGCGCGGACAACACGCCGCTGGACGCGCGCATCCGCGAGCTGGAGGAGCAGCGCAACGCGGTGCAGAACGAGATCGCCGCGCACGAGGTGGCGCTGGGCTATATGAAGCAGTACAACGCCGGCTCGACGGCGATTGCCGCCACGGCCGAGAGCCTGCGCCGCGCGGGCCTGGAGACCTTGCAGCGTCAGGCACCGCTGCAGCGCCGCCGCGACGAGATCGAGCGCCAGCTGGCGCCGCTGGTCGGCGAGCGCGATCGGCTGCGCCAGGCCGAGCCGCAGCTGCGCACGCTGCAGGTGCGGCTGTCCGCCGCCCGCGACACCGAGATGAAGCTGAGCTACCGCGTCGGCCAGGCCGGCTGGGAGCCGGTCTACCGCGCCTATCTGGACAGCGAGAGCGGCAAGGTCCGGCTCGAGCGCCATGCCCAGGTCGCGCAGAACAGCGGCGAGGACTGGAGCGATGTGAAGCTGCGCCTGTCGACGGCCCAGCCGCGCGCGGCCACCGGCATGCCGCCGCCGCAACCCTGGACCTTGGACCTGCTGCCGCCCGCCGGCAACGAGGCCCGCCCGGTGGCCGCCTATGCGCCGCCGCCGGCCCCGGCGCCGGCGATGCGCTCGGCCGAGCGCGGCGGGGCCGCGCCCGATCTGGGCTTCAATGTCGGCGTCTTCCAGGGCGAGTTCGCGACCGAGTTCGAGGTGCCCGGCCGGGTCGGCGTCTCGGCCAACGGCCAGCGCATCGCGCTGTCGCTGGGCCAGCAGCAGCTCGACAGCCGGTTCCTCGCGCGCGTGAACCCGCGCGCCGAGGCCCAGGCCTATCTGGTGGCCGAGAGCGCGCGGCCGCAGGGCGTCTGGCCGGCGGGGGCGCTGCAGCTGTTCCGCGACGGCGCCTTCATCGGCCAGAGCCGGCTGGTGCTGGGCAACTCGGACAAGCTCGATCTCTTCTTCGGCCGCGACGAGCGACTGCGTGTCGCCGTCGAGCCCGAGCAGCGCAATGCCGCCAACACCGGCTTCGTCGGCAACCGCGCCGAGCAGAAGATCGCCCGCGTCTACAAGATCGAGAACCTGCACGGTCGGCCCTTCACCGTGCAGCTGCTGGAGCCGGCGCCGGTGGGCCGCCACGAGGACATCAAGGTGCAGGCCGTCTTCGAGCCCAAGCCCGCCGAGCTCGAGTGGCGCAAGCAGCCCGGCGTCGCCGCCTGGGAGCTGCAGCTGGCGCCGGGCGCCAGCCAGCAGATCCGCGCCGACTACACGATCAGCTATCCCAAGGACGCACGCATCAGCGGCATGCGCTGATCCGCCTGGCGCGGGACGGGATCAGCTCCTGAGCTCGCCCTGCCCCAGCACCACCCATTTCATCGAGGTCAGGCCCTCCAGCCCCACCGGGCCGCGGGCGTGGAACTTGTCGGTCGAGATGCCGATCTCGGCGCCCAGGCCGTACTCGAAGCCGTCGGCAAAGCGCGTGCTGGCGTTGACCATCACGCTGGCCGAATCGACCTCGCGCAGAAAGCGCATCGCGTTCGGGTGATTGGTCGTCAGGATCGCATCGGTGTGGTGCGAGCCATGGCGGTTGATGTGGCGGATCGCCTCGTCGAGGCTGTCAACGACCTTGATGCTGATGATGGGCGCCAGGTATTCCTCGCCCCAGTCGGCCTCGGTCGCCGCGGCCAGCCGTGCGCCCTGCAGCGGCCCCAGCAGCGCCAGCGTGCGCGGGCAGCCGCGCATCTCGACGCCCTTGGCCGCGAAGATCGCGCCGATGCGCGGCAGGAAGGCGGCCGCCTGCACCGCATGCACCAGCAGCGACTCGGTCGCATTACAGGGGCTGTACTTGTTGGTCTTCGCGTTGTCGACGACCCTGACGGCCAGCTCCAGGTCGACCTCGGCGTCCACATAGTTGTGGCAGTTGCCGTCCAGGTGCTTGATCACCGGCACCCGCGCCTCACGGCTGATGCGCTCGATCAGGCTTTTCCCCCCGCGCGGGATGATCACGTCGACGAACTCGGGCCGCGAGATCAGGAGGCCCACCGCCGCCCGGTCGGTGGTGGCGATCAGCTGCACGGCCGCGCGCGGCAGGCCGGCCTCCTCGAGCGCGTCGGCGACCAGCTGCGCCAGCGCCAGATTCGAATGGATGGCCTCCGAGCCGCCGCGCAGGATGCAGGCATTGCCGCTCTTGATCGCCAGCGAGGCGGCCTCGATCGTCACGTTCGGCCGGCTCTCGTAAATCATGCCGAACACACCCAGCGGCACGCGCATCTGGCCGACGGCGATGCCGCTCGGCCGGCGCTTGACGCCGCTGATCTCGCCGACCGGGTCGGGCATCGCGGCGATCTGCTCGCAGCCCTCGGCGACGGTGGCCAGGGTCTTGGCATCGAGCTTGAGCCGATCGCGCAGCGGCGCGTCCAGGCCCGTCGCGGCCTGCAGATCGCGCGCATTGGCGGCCGCCAGCGCCGGGCCGGCCGCGCGCAGGCGGCGCGCCAGTGCCAGCAGGGCCTCATTCTTGGCGGCCGTGCTGGCGGCGGCCATCGCGGTCGCCGCGCGGCGCGCGCCGGCGCCGACCTCGTCCATATAGGCGCCCAGATCGTCGGCCCGTGTCGAAGGTAATGCTGTGCTCATCGGCCCATTTTGACCGATGCCGGCGGCGCCGCCGGCCGGTCCGGCTTTTATGCGTTTCGGCCCGCCGCCGCTGCGGTGCATCGCAGCGCGCTTGGGCCCACTTGATCGAGTTCCTAAGCTGAGTCCACCTTGTCCACTCAGTTTCGGAGTCTCCATCATGAAGTCCCTGCTTCTTGCCCTGCCCGCCGCCCTGTTCGCGCTGAACGCCGCCGCCGAACCGCCTTCTTCCAAGGCCGATGGCCCGCTGCGCAGCGCCTGCCCGCGCATCGACGCGGCGCTGCAGGAGGCGCTGCAGCCGGTCGCGCTGCGCACGACGCCGCGCCAGCAGCCGATGCGCGTGCAGTTCAAGCTGAACGGCGCGCAGATCAGCGAGATCGAGCCGCAGGGCGGCAGCGAATCGCAGCGCATCCATGTGCGCCGCGCCGTCGCGGCCCTGCCCTGCTACAGCGAGAGCGAACAGCGCCTGAGCTTCAGCCTCGCGCTGAGCCGCGGCGGTTGATCGGGCAGGCTAAAGCTTCTGCAGATCGGGCCCCGTCTTGGGCCCGAACCAGGCCTTGGCATAGGCCTGCTGCGCGCTCCTGCCGGCCTGGGCATCGCCCTTGCGCTTGTAGACCTCGACCAGGCCGGCCAGCGCCCAGCCGTTGTTGCGCACGCGCGCCAGCGAATCGCGGAAGGCCGCTTCCGCTTCATCGAGCCGGCCCTGGCGCAGGCGCACCGCGCCGAGCGACTGGCGCACCGGGTAGTACCAGTAGGGCGGCTCGGTATAGGCCAGGCCGTCCTCGATCTTGATCGCCGCCTCGAAGGCGCGCGCCGCGCCGTCCAGATCGCCCTGCGCCTCGGCCAGCCGCCCCTGCGCGACCAGGCGCGCGGTGTCGGCGATCTCGCGCGCCGGCACGCCGAAGGGTTCGAAGGGCTTGTAGTCGGCGCCGTCGGCTAGCTTCTGCATCGCGGTGATCTCGGCCTGCGCCTCCGCCGCGCGCCGTTCGCCGGCCAGCGCCAGGCTGCGCGCATAGTGATACATCAGCTTGACCAGCAGCAGCTCGTCGCCCGGGTCGGGCAGCTGCAGCACCGTCGCGGCCGGGCTGAAGCGCGCATGGGCCATGAAGCGCGCCGCCTTGATCGGCTGCAGCGCGGCGATCTGGCGCGCGATCTCGGGCGCGATCGCCGCATCGAGCTTGTCGGCCGCCGGTAGCGCGGTCGCCCCGTCGCCGCCCATCAGCGCCGACACCATCACGAAATGGATGTTGTGCGGGTAATAGGCCGAGCGGTACAGCGGGTCCGAGGGCGAGCGCTTGAAATAGGCCTCGTCCACCTCGACCGCGCGCTTGTTCTGCTCCAGCGATTCGCGGTACTGGCCGACGCGGTAGTAGATATGCGCCGGCATATGGACGATGTGGCCGGCGCCGGGCATCAGCGCGGCCAGGCGGCGCGCCGGCGCCAGCGCGCGCTCGGGCGTGGTCGAGGCCTCGACCGCATGGATGTAGAGATGGATCGCGCCCGGATGGCGCGGATTGCGCTTGAGCACCGTCTCCAGCGCCTGCAGCAGGGCCGCGGTGCGGCCCTTGGGGCTCGCGCCGCCGGCCTCCCAGTAATCCCAGGGCTGGGTGTCCATCGCGGCCTCGGCAAACAGCGTCGCGATCGTGTCGTCCTCCGGGAAGCGCTGCATCACCGCCTGCATCGCGTCGGCATAGGCGGCGTCGAGCGTGGCGCGCTCGATCTTCTCGTCGGCCGAGTAGCGCCGCGCCAGCGCATCGATCAGCGCCTGCTCGCGCAAGCTGGCCTTGGCGCGCAGCGACTGCGCCTTGGCCAGCGCGTCCAGGGCCGGCGCGTTCGCCTCGGGGAACATCGGCGCATTGATATTGGGCCCCAGCACCAGGGCCTCGCCCCAGAAGCAGATCGCGCAATCGGGGTCGAGCCGCTGCGCCGCCTGGAAGGCGCGCTGCGCCTCCGCGTGGTTGAAGGCAAAGGCCAGGCGCAGGCCCTGGTCGAAATAGGCCTGGGCCTTGGGCCGGCTGATGCGCCAGCTGAGCGTGCCCAGATCGTCGTAGAGCGGCAGGGCCGCGCTGCTGGCCGCCTGCATGGCCGCCGGCTGGAAGGGGGCGGTCTCGCTTTTCTTCTTCGCGGGCGTCGAGGCCTGGGCCAGCAGCAGGGGCATGGCCGGCCGGCCGCAGACGGCGCCGGACGCGTCGAGCAGCGGATCGAAGGGCGCCGGCGGCGCCTCGCCGCGCTCGGTGGACAGGCCGCCGAGGCCCAGGATGGCGCAGGCGGCAAACAGGCCGCGGCGCCGCAGCACGGCAGGACGACGATTCATGATCGGCTCCTCGGGCAAAGGCCAGCGCTTCGCCGATGCGAAGCGCCGACGATGCTGGCACCGACGCCGCTGCGACGCAAGTAGGGCGTCAGCGCTTGGCGGCCCTGTCAGCGGCCTTGTCCGCCTGGTTCGCCGCCGGCGCCAGCGGCGCGCCGTCCGCATCGCGCAGCTCCAGCGGCTTGCGACCCCAGGCCTTCAGCTGCGGCAGGATCTGCGCCTGATCGCCGACGGCGACGACGATCAGCGCGGCCGGATCCACATGCTGCTGCGCCGCCTTGAAGGCGCTGGCCGCGCTGACCGCCGCCAGCTGCTGCGGCAGCTTGACGAGATGGTCGGCCGGCAGGCCCCAGGTCCAGTTGCTGGCATAGCTGCCGACGACCACATGGTTGGTGTCGAACAGGCCCGGCAGCGACAGCAGCTGCGCATTGCGCACCCGCTTCAGCTCCTCGGCGTCCATGGGCCGGGTCCGCATGCCCTGGATCTGGCCGAACATATCGGCCAGCGCCGGCCCGGTGACGTCGCTGCGCACGCTGCCGCGGATCGCGAAGCTGCCGCTGTCGCGGCCCATCGCATAGGCCGAGTAGACGCCGTAGGTATAGCCCTTGACCTCGCGCAGCTGCTGGTTGATGCGCGAGGTGAACAGGCCGCCCAGCGCCGCGTTCATCACCTTGATCGAGGCGGCGTCCGGGTCCCGGGCCAGCGGGCCGGGGGCGACGACGGCCAGCGCCGTCTGGGGCGACCCCGGCTTGTCGACCAGCAGCAGGCGCGCGGCCGTCGGCTTCATCGCCGGAGCGGCGGGCGCAGCGGCGGCCGCACCCTCGGGGCGCTGCCAGGCGCCGAACAGGCGCTCGGCCAGCGGCCGCAGCTCGGCCTCGGTGACGTCGCCGGCCACCACCAGGGCCGCCTGGTCGGGGCGGTAGTTGGCCTGCCAGAAGGCGCGCAGCGCGGCGCTGTCGACGGCCTGGAGGGCCGCCTCGTCGCCCAGCGCGCTCGCGCCAAGCGGATGCGCGTCGCCGTAAAGTGCGCGGGCGGCGACCACACCGGCGACCGCCTCCGGCTCCTCGCGCTGCTGGGCCAGCGCGGCCAGGCGCGCGGCGCGCTGGCGCTCGACCTCGGCCGGCGCGAACACCGGGTTCAGCGCCACATCGGCCAGCAGGGACAGGCCCTTGGCGAAATGCGTCTTCAGGCTGGCCAGCTCGATGCGCGCGTCCTCGCGGCCGGCGCTGCTGCTCAGCGCGGCGCCGATGTCGGCGACCTCGTCGGCGATCTGCTGCGCGCTGCGCGTGCGGGTGCCTTCCTGCAGCATCGCGGCGGTGAAGCCGGCCAGGCCCGGCTTGCCGGGCGGATTGGCCGCCTGGCCGGCGCGCAGCACCAGGGCGGCGCTGACCAGGGGCAGGCCCGGCTTGGGCACATGGATCACCGTCAGCCCGTTGGCCAGCGCGAAGCGGCGGCCCTCGGGCAGGCTCAGCGTCGGCGCCTTGCCGGCGGCCGGCTGCTTGGCGCGCCAGGCGGCGTCGGCATTCAGCGCCTCGCGCTCCCCCTTGGCGGCCTTGGTCGGCATCGGCGGCGTCGGCACCTCGGCGGCGAGCACCTTGGGGCCCGGCGTCGCCTGGATCACCACGCGCGCCTGCTTGCCCAGCTGGGCGGCGACGGCAGCGCTGACCGAGGCCGGCGTGATCGCCTGGTAGCGCGCCAGATCCTGGCCGATATAGCCGGGATCGCCGGCGTCCTGGTTGTAGCGATTGACCAGATCGGCCAGCGAGCCGACCTTCTCCAGCTGGCTCAGCGCGCTGGTCAGGATGGCGGCGCGCGCGCGCTCGACCTCTTCCTGCGTCGGCGGCTTCTCGGCCAGGGCCTTCAGCTCGGCGTCGACCAGCGCCTCGATCTCGTCCAGCGATTTGCCCGGCCGCGCGATCACGTCGATCTCAAACACCGAGCCCAGCGCCGCCGACTGCTGCGAGACCTGCACGCTCTGCGCCAGCTGGCGCTCGTAGACCAGCTTCTTGTACAGGCGGCCGGACTTGCCGCCGCCCAGCACGCTGGCGGCGACGTCGAGCTCGGCATCGCCCGGCTTGAACACGGCCGGCGTGTGCCAGGCCAGCGAGAGCCGCGACAGCTCGATGCGGTCGGTGATCTGCAGGCGCTTCTCGGCCGTCAGCTTGACCGGCGCCACATCGACCGGCGGCACCGGCGCGCCGGCCTTCAGCGGGCCGAAGTACTTCTCGACCAGCTTCTTCGCCTGGGCCGGATCGAAGTCGCCGGCCAGCACCAGGGTCGCGTTGTTCGGCCGGTAGTAGGTGCGGGCAAAGGCCTTCACATCGGCCAGCTTGATGCTCTGGATGTCGGCATGCGAGCCGATCACCGCCGCGCGATAGGGGTGGCCGGGCGGGAACAAGGCCTGGTACAGCGCCTCGTCGACGATGCCGTAGGGCCGGTTCTCGGTGGTCTGGCGGCGCTCGTTGCGCACCACGTCCTGCTGGTTGGCCAGGGCCACCGAATCGACCTCGTCGATCATGTAGCCGAGCATGTCGGACTTGATCCACAGGCCCAGCTCCAGCTGGTTGGCCGGCAGCGTGAAGAAATAGTTGGTGCGGTCGAAGTTGGTCGAGCCGTTCGAGTCGGTGCCGCCGGCCGCGTCGACGATCTTGTCGGCCTGGCCGCGCGCGATGTGCTTGCTGCCGGCGAACATCAGGTGCTCGAACAGATGGGCGAAACCGGTCTGGCCGGCCGCCTCGTTGCGCGGACCGGCATGGACCCAGAGGTTGAAGGCCACCAGCGGCAGCCTGTGGTCCTCGACCAGGATCAGCTCGAAGCCATTGGCCAGCTTCAGCTTCTCGTAGCGGATGGCCAGGCTGGCCCCGTCGGCGACGACGGCGCCGGCCTGCGGGGCCTCGGCCGCCAGCGCCGGTGGGGCGATGGCGCCGAGGCTGGCGAGCGTGGCGGCAAGAGCGAGAAGCTGGAATCGCATGGCGGACAGGTCCTTGGTCGAGAGAAAAAGAAGAAGGCTCAGCGGGCGGGGGCGATGCGCTTCAGCGCCTCCTCGGCCAGCCAGCGCGTCAGTGCGGCGGCATCGAGATCGCGGCGCGCCAGCGGCGCGGCCTGGCCCGACCACAGCGACATGAAGTCGCCCGCGCCGGCGTCGCCCTTGGGCTCGCTGGCCGCGCGCAGCGGCAGCAGCGCGCCGCCGGCCAGCGGAAAGGCCGGCGCCAGCGGCGAGATCGGCCCGACTTCGCGCATCAGCCGGTTGACGATGCCGCGCGCCGGCCGGCCGGTGAACAGATTGGTCAGGGCAGTGCGCTCGGCCGCCTCGCTGCGCAGCGCGGCGCGATGCGGCGCCGGCAGCCTGGCTTCGGGCGTGAACAGATAGGCGGTGCCGATCTGCACGGCCGCGGCGCCCAGCGCGAAGGCCGCATGGATGCCGCGCGGATCGCCGATGCCGCCGGCCGCGATCACCGGCAGGCGCACCGCGTCGACGATCAGCGGCACGAGCGCGAAGGTCCCGACCTGGGTGGCCAGATCGTCGTCCAGAAAGAGGCCGCGGTGGCCGCCGGCCTCGAAGCCCTGGGCAATGATCGCGTCGATGCCCTGCGCCTCCAGCCAGCGTGCCTCGGCCACCGTGGTCGCCGAGGCGATCAGCTTGGCGCCGCTGGCCTTGACGCGATCCAGCAGCACCGGCTCGGGCAGGCCGAAATGGAAGCTGACGACCTCGGGGCGGCATTCCTCGATCAGCGCGGCGCTGTCGGCATCGAAGGGCTGACGGTTCGAGGCCGGCACCGGCGCTTGCGGGTCCGCGCCCAGTTCGAGGTAATAGCCGCTCAGGCGCTCGCGCCAGGCCGCCTCGCGTGCCGCATCCGGCGGCGGCGGCCGGTGGCAGAAGAAGTTCAGATTGATGGGCTTGCGCGTGCCCGCGCGGATCAGCCGCAGCTGCTCGCGCTGCTGGGCCGGGCTTAGCAGCGCGCAGGGCAGCGAGCCGAGGCCACCGGCCTCGGACACCGCCACCGCCATCTCGTGCAGATTCGGGCCGGCCATCGGTGCCTGCACGATGGGCAGCTCGATGCCGAACAGATCGAGCAGGCGGCCATCGGGCCAGGCGGATTTCTTCACATCGCTCATCGCATTGCTCCGGTCGGGGCGCGCATCAGCAGCTGGTGCAGCGGCAGCGGCTGGAAGCCGCTGTCGCGCAAGGCCTGGCCCCCGGTGTCCAGGCGCTGCAGCTGCGGCACCCTGATGCGCTGCGCCGGATGGGCGGCGCGCAGCGCCCGCAGCAGCCGCCGCGCCTCATTTTGCGCCGGCCGCCAGTCGATCAGGCTGGCGATCGCCAAGCTGTCGGCGTCGAGCCGGCTGAACAGCAAGAGGGCGCTGCCCAGCTGCCAGCCGAGCAGCTCGGCGGTGCCGGCGGCCAGCGCCGCCGGCGTCTGCTGCAGCGGCAGTTCGGCCAGGCGCGGCAGGGCCTCCCGCTCGATCCAGGCAAAGGCCGCGGCGCGGTCCAGCCGGTCGATCGCGGCCGGCGGCTCGGCGGCGGCACCGCCCGGCGCCGCGGCCTCGTAGCCCTGCAGCTCGTGCAGGGTCTCGAAGCCGCGACTGCGGTACAGGCGCAGCGCGCGCTCGTTCTGCGCGAACACCTCCAGCTCCACCTCGGCCAGGCCGGCCGCGGCGGCACGGGCGATGAAGTCGTCCAGCAGGCGCGGCGCGGCGCCGCTGCCGCGCGCGGCCGGCACGACGCCCATGGTCGCCAGCCGCCAGCGCGGTCGCCCGACCGGCCGCGGCGCGACGAAGGCAAAGGCCAGCGGCTGCCCGCCCTGCATCAGCACGCGGCTCAGCGCCAGGTCCACGCATTGGCGCGCCAGGAACTGCGGCCACTGCGCCGGGCTGAGCGCGAAGGGGCCGATCAGATAGTCGGCAAAGGCCTGGCCGAAGGCGGCATGCAGGGCCGCCGGGTCGACCCGGTCGGCCGGGTACAGCGCCGCGCTGCTCATCGCGCCTCCAGGGCGCTCAGCAGCGCCAGCCACAGCGGCGCGCTCAGCACGAACAGCAGGGTGGACAGCACGATGGTCGCCGTGCTCTCGCCCTCCAGGCTGCGGTAGCGCTGGGCAAAGATCAGCGCGTTGGAGCCGGTCGGCAGCGCCGCCATCATCACGACCACCGCCAGCGGCAGGCCGCTCAGACCCAGGCCCCAATGCGCGATCAGCAGCACCAGCGCCGGCAGCGCCAGCAGCTTGCACGCCACCAGGCCCAGCATGCCGCGCCAGGCCTTGGGCCAGCCGTAGTAGGCCATGGACATGCCGATCAGGGTCAGGCACAGCGGCACGACGGCGGTGCTGAGCAGCTGCAAGACCTCGTCGAGCACGGCCGGCAGCGCCAGCTCCGTCGCGTTCCAGGCCAGACCCGCCAGCACCGGCAGCACGACCGGATGGATGATGGTGTTGCGCACGGTCAGGCCCAGGGTCGCCGCCAGGCCCTGCGAGCGCTGGCGGCTGCGCGCCAGGTCCAGCTCGACCAGGGCGGTCAGCACGGTCAGCACCGTCAGCGCGTGCAGGCTCAGGATGGTGATGTGCAGGCCCAGGCCCGCCTCGCCGAACACGCCGGCGGCCAGCGGCACGCCGATCTGCATGGTGTTGCCGAACACCGCGTTGATCGCCTGCACGCTGGGCCGCGCGGCGCTCTCCTCGTCGCGCACCGGCGTGCGCCGGCGCTGCCAGCCGTAGACGGCCAGCGCCAGCAGGATCAGTGGGCCGAAGAAGGCCAGCAGCAGCAGCCAGGGCAGATCGCCCAGGTCCAGCCGCGCCGTCGTGCGGAACAGCAGCGCCGGCACGAACAGGTAGAAGGCGGCGTTGGACAGCACGCGTGCCGGATCGCTGGCGCGGCCGCCCTCGTCGGCCATCGTGTCGCCCAGCCAGCGCATGCGGCCGACGAACCAGCCGAGCACGACGGTGATGAAGATCGCCAGCAGCTTGTAGAAGACGGCCCAGGACATGGGCGGCAGTATGCCCGTCAGCCCAGGGTCGGCAGCACGAGCTCGAAGCTGAATGTGCTGCCCGCGCCCAGCTCGCTGTGGACCTCGATCTGGCCGTCCATCAGCCGCACCAGCTGCTGGCTGATGGACAGGCCCAGGCCCGTGCCGCCATGGCGGCGCGATTCGTCGGCCACCTGCTCGAAGGGCTGGAACAGCCGGCCCAGCTGGTCGCGCGCCATGCCGATGCCGCTGTCGCGCACCTCGAAGCGCAGCCGCGCCCGGCCCGGCAGTTGCTCGAGCAGGCGCACGGTCAGGCCCAGGCCGCCGGCGTCGGTGAACTTGACCGCGTTCGACAGCAGGTTCAGCAAGACCTGGCGCAGGCGCTGGCCGTCGACCAGCACGCGCGGCGGCAGCGCCGCATCCAGCTCGACCTCGAAGCGCAGGCGCTTCTGCTCGGCGCGCAGGCGCACCGCGTCGGCCGCGACCTCCAGCAGCGCGCGCAGATCGACGGGCGCCGGCTGCAGCCGCACCTTGCCGGCCTCGATGCTGGCCATGTCCAGCACGTCCGAGATCAGCGCCAGCAGATGCTCGCCCGAATCGCGGATCAGATTGATCTTGCCCTGCTGCGCCTGGCCCAGGCTCGGATCCATCTGCAGCAGCTGCGCGAAGCCGAGGATGGCGTTCAGCGGGGTGCGGAACTCGTGGCTCATGGTCGCCAGGAAGCGGCTCTTGCTCTGGTTGGCGCTCTCGGCGCGCTTCTTGGCCCGGCTCAGCTCCAGCGTGCGCTCGGCCACCAGCTCCTCCAGATGCTCGCGATGCCGGGCCAGCTCCTGCTCGGCCAGACGGCGGCGGCTGATGTCGCTGATCATGCCCTCGATGCGCGGGCCGTCGGCGGTGCGCACCCGATGCGCGCTCAGCTCGATCCAGAGCTGGCGGCCGTCGTGGGTGGCGATCTGCAGCGGCAGTTGCTGCAACTGGCCGCGGCCCAGCGCGGCAACGATGCGGCCGTAGTCGGCCGCGCCGATATGCGCCAGCCCGCGCAGCCGCCGGCTCTCCGCCAGCGCGCGAGCCGGATCGGCAAAGCCCAGCAGATGCGCCAGCGCGCTGTTCAGCCCCAGCAGGCGGCCGCGCGCATCGGTCTGGAAGATGCCCTCGGTGGCGTTCTCGAACAGGCTGCGGTAGCGCTCCTCGCTGCGCCGCAGCCCCTCGGACGAGGCCTTCAGCTGCTCGCTCATTGCGTTGAACTGCTGCGTCAGCGCGCCCAGTTCGTCATTGCGCTCGACCTCCATGCGCGTGCCCAGCTCGCCCGAGGCGACGCGGCGCGCCAGCGCACCGAGCCGCGCGACCGGCCGTCGCACCAGCAGGTCGACCATCAGATAGCTGGTGATGACGATGGCCGCCAGCACCGCGGCCAGCAGGCCCATCACGAAGCGGCGCGTCTGCGCGACCTTGTCCAGCACCTGTTCGCGGCTGAAGACCAGGGTGGCGCGGCCGATCGCCTGCACCGGCGCCTGCTCGACCTCCTGGTGCAGGATGTCGAACTCGCGCCGCAGCGGCTGCACCGGCGGTTTGGCGCGCTGGCGGCGCAGCGGGCCGGCGGCCAGGCCCTGGGTCTGCAGCTCGATCGAGTGGATCTCCGGATCGGCCATCACCGCATCGAGCAGATTGTCGATCGCGGCGCTGTCCAGATTCCAGATCGGGCCGGCGAAGCCGCGCGCGACCAGGTCGGCCATGCGCGCCTCGCGCTGCGCCAGCGCCTCGCTGAGCTGCGCCTCCTCGTGATCGATCCAGTACCAGCCGAGGGCCAGCACCAGCAGGCCGGCGGCGATCGCGATGCCGGCCATCAGCCGCGCCGGAATTCCGATGCTGAGCGACTTCAGGGGCATCCAGGCCATCGTCGGCAATCCTCCTCGAACGGCGCCCAGCATAAAGGCATTCCTTGACGGCGCCGCCGCTTCAGCGCGCCGGCCGGGCCGGGAAGGCCCATTTCAGCGCCCGCGTCAGCGCGACCGGGTTGACGCTCAGATGGTCCTCGCCGGCGATCACCTCGGCGCGCAGGCGCAGGCCCGGGTAGCGGCGCGACTTCAGCAGGCGCTCGAAGCGGCGCATATCGGCCACCATGTCCGCCTCGTCGCCGCCGCGCCGGCGGCCTCGAACTCGCCGACGCTCAGCAGCAGCTGGGCCGGCAGGTCCTGGTGGCGCGCCGCATAGGCGCGCTCGCGCTCGAACATCAGGCCCTGGTCGAACCACAGCGAGGGGCTGGACAGCGCATAGCGCTCGAACAGCGCCCGCTCGCTGAGCAGGATGTCGGCGCCCAGCAGCGCGCCATAGGAATGGCCGGCAAAGGTCTTGCGCGCCATGTCCACGCGGTAGCTCCTGGCGATCAGCGGCAGCACCTCGTCGGCAATGAAGCGGCGGAACGCGGCCGACTGGCCGTAGTCGGGCCGCCTGCCGCCGTCCGGCTTGGTCGAGCCCCCGGCGCTGGGCGTGTAGTCGCGGCCGCGGCTCAGCTGCGGCGTGTCGCCCTTCGCATAGCTGAGGCCGACCAGGATGAAGTCCTCCAGCCCGCGCCCCTGGTCGCCGACCCGGCGCGCGATGCTGCGCACCAGCGGAAAGGCGTAGTTGGCGTCCATCACCAGCAGCAGCGGATAGCGGCGCTCGCCGCTGGCCGCATAGCCCTCGGGCAGGCTGACGAAGAGCTGGTAATCGCGCGGCAGGCTGCGCGAAGCAAGCTCCAGCACCTCGGTGCCGTCGAGCTGGTAGGCCGGCGCGGCCGCGGCGCCCGGGCCCACCAGGCACAGCGCCGCCAGCGCCAGCCGGCGCAGGACCGAGGCGAGCGCCATCGCCTCAGCCCTTGGCCGTCGTCTTCTTGGCCGCCGTGCTCTTCTTGGCCGCGGGCGCCTTGGCCGCGCGGGGCTCGAATTCGAACATCACCTTGCCCTCCTTCTTGTCGTAGGCCAGGAAGGCCTTGAACTTGCGGCGGGTCTTGTTCGACACGAAGTTCTCCAGCAGATCGGTCTTGCCGCTGGCCAGCAGTTTCTTCATCTGCTCGGGCTCGATCGGCTGCTGCAGGATGATCTTGCCGCTCTTGAAGTCGCAGGTGACGTTGGCGCCGACCGCATGCTCGCAGACATAGTTGCTGCCATGCTCATAGACATGGCCCTGGCACTTGGGGCAGGCGCCCAGCGAAGACTGGCCGCTGAAGTCGACCGGCTCACCGTCGCCCTCGGCCTTCTTCGCATCCTCGCCGAAGTCGAACTCGAGCTTCCAGTTCTGGATCTCTTCGTCGTAGACCAGGGCCAGCTCGGCGGTGAAGGGCCAGCCGGCCTTGGAGCGGAAGCCTTCCAGCGGGCCGATCTTCTTGTCGCGCAGGAATTGCTCGACCTCGTGCAGCTCGAAGCTGCGACCGCCGGGGATCTTGCCGATCGAGAAGCCGCAGGCATCGCTGCCGTCGCCGCTCTTGCCCACGCAGCTGAAGCGGCGGTAGTTCTCCCTGACGATGCCGCCGCATTTCGGGCAGGGCGTCTTCAGCGTCGCGTAATCGCCGGGGATGGTGTCGCGGTCGTATTCCTTGGCCTTGCGCACGACCTTCTCGGTCATCGCGGCGATCTCGGCCATGAAGGCCTCGCGGTCCAGGCGGCCCTTCTCCATCTCGGCCAGCTTGAATTCCCAGTCGCCGGTCAGCTCGGGCTTGGTCAGGTCCTCGATGTCCAGGCCGCGCAGGAGCGTCATCAGCTGGAAGGCCTTAGCGGTCGGGATCAGCTCGCGGCCGTCGCGGATCATGTACTTCTCGGTCAACAGCCCTTCGATCGTCGCGGCCCGCGTGGCCGGCGTACCCAGGCCCTTTTCGGCCATGGCCTCGCGCAGCTCGTCGTCGTCGACCAGCTTGCCGGCGCCTTCCATTGCCGACAGCAGGGTCGCTTCGGTGTAGCGGGCGGGCGGCTTGGTCGCCAGCGCCTTCACCTCGACGCTCTCGGTGCGCACGATCTCGCCCGGCGCGACGGCCACCAGGCTGGCATCGTCCTCCTGCGCCTCCTTGCCGTAGACGGCCAGCCAGCCCGGCTTGACCAGCACCTTGCCATTGGTCTGGAAGCTGTAGTCCTTGCCGGCGGCGCTGACGGTGCTGATGCGCGTCGTCACCTGGAACTCGGCCGGCGGGAAGAACACCGCCAGGAAGCGCTTGACGACCAGGTCGTAGAGCTTGGCCTCGATCTCGGTCAGGCTCTTGGGCGCCTGCAGCGTCGGGATGATGGCGAAGTGGTCCGAGACCTTGGCGTTGTCGAAGACCTTCTTGGTCGGCTTGATATAGCCTTCCTTGATCGCCTTCTTGGCATGGACGCTCAGCTCGCGCAGCGGGCCCGGCACGTCCTCCGAGGCGATCATCTCGGCCGTCTGCTTGGCGACGGCCAGGTAGTCCTCCGGCAGGAAGCGCGAGTCGGTCCGCGGATAGGTCAGCACCTTGTGCTTCTCGTACAGCGCCTGCGCCAGCTGCAAGGTCGTCTTGGCCGAGAAGCCGAAGCGCGAGTTGGCCTCGCGCTGCAGGGTGGTCAGGTCATAGAGCCCGCCGCTGCTGCTGGTGGTGGGCTTGCTCTCCTCGCTCACGCTGGCCGGCTGGCCCTGGACCGCAAGGCGGATCGCCTCGGCCTCGGCGGCGCTCCAGATGCGGTCGGCGCGCGCCTCGGCGTCCTCGCCCTTCTTCCATTTCGGGTCGAACCACTTGCCCTCGTACTGCCCGGCCTGGGCGTCGAAGCTGCCGCGCACCTCCCAGTAGTCGCGCGCCACATGCTTGCGGATCTTCTCCTCGCGCTCGACGACGATCGAAAGCGTGGGCGTCTGCACCCGGCCGACGGTGGTCAGGAAGAAGCCGCCGTCGCGCGAGTTGAAGGCCGTCATCGCCCGCGTGCCGTTGATGCCGACCAGCCAGTCGGCCTCCGAGCGGCAGCGCGCCGCATCGGCCAGCGGCAGCATCTGCTTGTCGCTGCGCAGCTGCTCGAAGCCGTCGCGGATGGCCTGCGGCGTCATCGACTGCAGCCACAGGCGCTGCACCGGCTTGTCCAGCTTGCCCTTGGCCGGCTGGGCGTACTGCAGGATCAGGCGGAAGATCAGCTCGCCCTCGCGGCCCGCGTCGCAGGCATTGATCAGGGCCGTCACGTCCTTGCGGCGGATCAGCTTGACCAGCGCATTGAGCCGACCCTTGCTCTTGTCGATGGGGTTCAGATCGAAGTGCGGGGGGATCACCGGCAGATTGGCGAAGCTCCACTTGCCGCGCTTGACGTCGAACTCCTCCGGCGCCTTGATCTCGACCAGATGGCCGACCGCCGAACTGACCAGATAGCTGTCGTTCTCGAAATATTCGTCGTGCTTGTCGAACTTGCCCGCCGTGGGCGTCAGCGCGCGCACGATGTCCTGGGCCACCGAGGGCTTCTCGGCAATGATCAAGGTCTTGCTCATGGTGATAAGAAAACTTTTCTTTCCGTCCCGTTCGGACCTGTTCCCAAGCCCTGCCTACAATCCGGCCTCGCGCGCACGCACGCCTACACGTACACGCACGCGCGCACCCATGAATTCAATGTAACCACAAACCAGATGCCGCAAGCCGATCGCCCCAAGACCGTCGCCGCCAAGCCATCCGCCGCCTCCGGCGGGCGCCGCATCCAGGTCCGCAACTCCGGCGTGCATGGCCGCGGCGTCTACGCGGTGGCGCCCATCCCGGCCGGCACGGTGATCATCGAGTACACCGGCGAGCGCATCAGCTGGGACGAGGCGCTCGATCGCCATCCGCACGACCCGAAGCAGCCCAACCACACCTTCTACTTCCAGCTGGAGACCGGCGAGGTCATCGATGCGCTGCACGGCGGCAACAGCGCGCGCTGGATCAACCATGCCTGCGAGCCCAACTGCGAGGCCGACGAGGTCGATGGCCGCGTCTTCGTCAAGGCCTTGCGCGATCTGCGCCCGGGCGAGGAGCTGTTCTACGACTACGGCCTGACCATCGACGAGCGCTACACGCCCAAGCTGAAAAAAGAATATGCCTGTCATTGCGGGAGCCCGAATTGCCGTGGCACGATGCTGGCGCCCAAACGGCGTTGATGCCGCTCCACTCAGGACAAGGACGCTGAAGCGACCGCGCACGCAGCAACGATGGCCGCGAACGAACCCACCCATCTGAATTGGCATGTCCAAACGCTCTGGCAGCAGCTGTCGCCGCTGCTGCCGGGCATCGGCATCGAGGTGCTGGCGCACGCCGAGTCGACCAACACCACCCTGCTCGAGCGCGTGCGCAGCGAGAGCGTCCATGGCGAGATCCAGCCCTATGGCCGGCGCGCCGACGATCTCAAGCCCTGCCTGCTGATCGCCGAGCACCAGAGCCACGGCCGCGGCCGCATGGGCCGCGCCTGGCTGTCCAGCCCCGGCGCCTCGCTGACCTTCTCGCTGGGCCTGGCGATGGACCTGGCCGACTGGTCGGGCCTGTCGCTGGCCATGGGCTGCGCGATCGCCGAGGCGCTGGAACCGCTGCCCGCCGGCCAGGCGCCGCGGCTGCAGCTGAAATGGCCCAATGACCTCTGGCTGGACGAGCGCAAGCTCGGCGGCATCCTGATCGAGACCGTGCCGGCCGCCGGCCAGCGCATGGCGATCATCGGCGTCGGCCTCAATATCGCGCCGCTGAACAGCAGCGCCGCGCCGTTCGCGCCGGCCCAGTTCGGCAGCGGC
The DNA here is from genome assembly GCF_030410485.1 of Roseateles violae. GTDB lineage: Bacteria > Pseudomonadota > Gammaproteobacteria > Burkholderiales > Burkholderiaceae_C > Roseateles_D > Roseateles_D violae. The sequence continues at coordinate 142,935 of NZ_JAUHHC010000001.1, forward strand.
TTTGCCGCGCTGGACGAATTGCTGCCCGGCATCGACGCGCCCGGCGCGCTGGCCCGACTGGCGCCGGCGCTGGCGCGCGCGCTGCTCGACTTCGGCCGCGGCGGTTTCGCCGCCTGGCGCGAGGCCTATGCGCGGCGAGACCTGACCCTGGGTCGCGCGGTGACCGCCGGTGCGCTGGAAGGCATCTCGCGCGGCGTCAATGCCCGCGGCGAGCTGCTGCTCGAGCAGCCGGGCGGCGCGCTGCAGACCATCGGCGGCGGCGAGGTCAGCCTGCGCCTGGCCGACCCGCAAGCCTGAGGAGCCCGCCGCCGATGCGCGTCCTGTTCATCGCCCTGCTGCTGATCAATGCGCTGTTCTTCGGCTGGACGCGCGGCTGGCTCGACGGGGTCGTCGGCATCAAGGCCCGCGGCGACCGCGAGCCCGAGCGCCTCGCCCGCCAGCTGCACCCGGAGAAGATAGAGATCCTGAGCCCGCAGGCGGCGGCGGCCCTGCGCAAGCCCAGCTGCCTGGCGCTGGGCCCGCTGGGCAGCGACGCGGCGCTGCAGGCGGCGCAGGCGGCGCTGGAACGCGCCGGCCTGGCCGGTGGCGCCAGCGTGCACAGCAGCGAGCAGGCCGGCGTCTGGGCGGTGGCGACGATCCGCCTCGGCAGCAAGGACTTCCAGGCCCGCAAGGAAGAGACCTACAAGAAGCTGCGCATCAATTACGACTATCTGCAGGGTCCGCCGGAGGAGCTGCCGACGCTGCTGCTGAGCCGGCACGACAGCCCGAAGGCGGCCGAGGCGGCGCTGGAGCAGCTGTCGCAGCGCGCGCTGAAGGGCCTGCGGGTGCTGCAGCTGCAGCCCGCCCAGCGCCAGCACGAGCTGGTCTACGCGGCGGCCGATGGCGCGCTGCAGGCCAAGCTGAACAATCTGGCCGGCAAGGACCCGGCCCTGGCCGGCGGCTTCAAGCCCTGCGGCCCCGCGCAGGCGTCCGGCACCGCGGCCTCTTCGGCGACGGCGGCTTCGGCGGCCCCGGCTAGCGCGCCGCCGGCTTCCGCCGCAGCGCCCAGCAGGCCAGGCCCAGCAAGCCCAGCCACATCGGGCTGAAGGCGCCGCCCCCGCCGCCCGAGGATGTCGAGGGCGTGTTGACGACCGGTGCGGCCGCGACGCTGACCGTCGTCGTCGCGCTGTGGATCACGCCCAGATCGTCGCTCAGCTGCACCTTGACCGTGATCACGCCACCCGCCGTCGGCTGCAGGGTGACGCTGCTGCCGTCGGTGGCCGAGGCGAAGCCGCCGACGGCGCCACCGCCATCGACCAGGCTCCAGGCGGTGGCGACGACGCTGCGGCCGGCGCCCAGGGTGCTGGCCACCGTCAGGGTGATGGTCTGGCCGGCCTGGGCGCCGCTGGCCGGGTTGGCCGTGATCGTGATCTGCTCGGTATTGGCCGCCTGCGCGGCCGCCACCGCGGCGGCCGCGTCCAGCATGCCGGCCCCGCAGGTGCTGGTCGTGCAATAGCACTCGAGCTGCTCGGCCCCGTTCGGCGCCTTGCAGGCCTGCACATCGGCCGTCGAGCCGCTCGTGACGAAGGGGCGCGCCGTCTTGCGCAAGAGCGCCAGCACCTCGGGCGCCGTCAGCGAGGGCCGCGCCGACAGCATCAGCGCGACCGTGCCGCTGACCAGCGGGGTCGAGAAGCTGGTGCCCACCGAGACGGCGCCATTGGTATAGGCGTTGTCGGCGGCCACCGGCGTGGTCGAGCCGCTATTGGTCGTGCTGACCATCGGGTACAGGCAGGCGCCGCTGAGATTGACGCAGTTGCCGCCCGGCGCGGCGATCGAGACCTCGGGGCCGACGCTGGAGAAGCCGACCTTGCTGCCCAGATGGCGCAGGCCGGCCACCGAGATCACGCCGGGGCAGTTGCCGGGCAGGCCGACCGCCTGGCCGGTGCTGTTGCCGGCCGCGACGACGACGGTGGCGCCCTTGGCGATCACCTGGTTGATCGCGTCGCGGTACAGGGTCGCGGTGCTGCCGCTGCTGCAGCTGCCGCTGCCGCCCAGGCTCATATTGAGCACCTGGGCCGGATTCGGATTCGACGGCAGGCCGCTGACGGCGATGCCGGCCGCCCATTTCATGCCGGCGATGATGTCGGAGTCATAGCCGCCGCATTTGCCCAGCACGCGCACCGGCAGGAGCTTGATGCCCCAGCCGACGCCGGCGATGCCGAGGCCGTTGTTGCTGCTGGCGGCGATCAGGCCGGAGACACGGGTGCCATGCCAGGAGCTGTTGCCGATGTCCTCGCTGTTGCAGCCCGAGCCCAGATTGCCGGCATTGAGGTCGGCCTGGCTGACCCAGTCGCCCGGGTCGGACGCGTCGGCATCGGCGCGGTCGCCGTCGTTGGCGGTGGCGACGCCGGCCGAGGTGGTGTAGCCAATCATGTCGTAGCCGCCGACGAACTGGCCGGCCAGGTCCGGGTGGTCCAGGCGCACGCCGGTGTCGAGCACGGCGACGACGACGCTGGACTTGCCGGTGGTGATGTCCCAGGCGGCCGGCGCATTGATGCTGGAAACGACCTCGCCGCTGGGCGCCTTCAGATACCACTGGTCGATCACGCGCGAGGAAACGCCGCCGCTGGTCGACATCGGCGCCGGCGTGGCGCCGCCGAACATCGGGTCATTGGGCAGCTGCGTGTGCTTGCGCAGCTGGTCGACGGCGACCAGCTCGACCTCGCCGTCCTGTGCCAGCCGGCGCGCCAGCGTGGCCGAGTCGAGGCCGGCGGCGGTGATCACCTGGGTGCGCTCGTCCAGGCTCAGCCCGGCGCGCAGCTGGCGGCCCTGGCGCAGGCCCAGCGCGGTGGCACGGGTCTGCGCGATGTCCAGCACCTCGGCGCGCGTCATCCGGCGCTGCACCACGCGGGCGCGCACGCTGTCGGCGTCGGCCTTGAAGCGCACGATCACGCGCGCCGTCGGGGCGGCGGTCGCCGCGGCCTGCTCGGCCTGCTCGGCCGGCGCGGCCCGCCCCGGCAGGGCCAGCAGCAGGCCCGCGGCGACGGTGGCGAGGACGGTGTTCAGGATTCTCATGGGGCTCCGTGGGGCGGCGTTCGCACAGCGCGTTCGCGCGCAGTGTAGGGTCTGGCGGCGCAGCCCAACGTTAAGAATTGGACATACGCGAGGGCGCGTCTTGGCGCCCCGCAAAGAAAAAGGGCCTTGCGTGAGCAAGGCCCGATCCCGGCGGCCCCTGCAGGGCCGCATTTGCATTTGTTTACCGTTTACTTGGCAATCACGCGGACCATCTCGAGCACCTTGTTCGAGTAGCCCCACTCGTTGTCGTACCAGGCCACCAGCTTGACGAAGGTTCCGTCCAGCGCGATGCCGGCATCGGCGTCGAAGATGGAGGTGCGCGCATCGCCGCGGAAGTCGGTGGCGACCACCTTGTCCTCGGTATAGCCCAGCACGCCCTTCAGCGCGCCTTCCGACTGCGCCTTGAACTCGGCGCAGATGTCCTTGTACGAGGCCTCGCTGCTGAGCTCGACGGTCAGGTCGACGACCGAGACGTCGCTGGTCGGCACGCGGAAGCTCATGCCGGTCAGCTTGCCCTTCAGCTCGGGCAGCACGACGCCGACGGCCTTGGCCGCGCCGGTGCTCGACGGGATGATGTTCTCGAGGATGCCGCGGCCGCCGCGCCAGTCCTTGTTGCTCGGGCCGTCGACGGTCTTCTGCGTCGCGGTGGCGGCGTGCACGGTGGTCATCAGGCCGCGCTTGATGCCCCACTTGTCGTGCAGCACCTTGGCCAGCGGGGCCAGGCAGTTGGTCGTGCAGGAGGCGTTCGAGATGATGGCCTGGCCGGCGTAGCTCTTGTCGTTGACGCCGTAGACGAACATCGGCGTGTCGTCCTTGGACGGGGCCGACATGACGACCTTCTTGGCGCCGGCGGCCAGGTGCTTCTCGGCCGTGGCCTTGTCCAGGAACAGGCCGGTGGCCTCGACGACGATGTCGGCGCCGACCTCGCCCCACTTCAGCTCGCTCGGGTCCTTGACGGCCGTCAGGCGGATGCGCTTGCCGTTGACGATCAAGGTGTTGCCGTCGACCGAGACCTCGCCGTCGAACTTGCCGTGCACGCTGTCGTACTTGAGCATATAGGCCAGATAGTCCGGCTCCAGCAGGTCGTTGATGCCGACGACCTCTACATCCTTGAAGTTGGCGATGGCGGCGCGGAACACCATGCGGCCGATGCGGCCGAAGCCGTTGATACCGATCTTGATCGTCATGAGAGAGCTCTCCAGGGAAGTAAAAAAACTGCGGCACGCCAGGCGGCCTGGGCCGGGCGCGCGGTGGCCGATCTCATCGGAGCGGCGAAACCCTAAGGATAACCGCTGACGATTACAGCGAGGGTTCAGCCGGCGGCCGGCTGGCGAAGATCCAGCACGCCGCAGGGCACGCCGATCTTGAACACCTCGCCGAACATGGCCGACTCGATCCGGCTCGACAAGCGCAGCTGCAAGCCGCCCAGCCAGCTCAGAAAAACGTGGCGCTGGGCATCGTTCGCCGAATCGGCCTCGGCAGACCAAGCGGTATTGCGTCTCGCCGGCTGCCAAAGCGTCCAGCTGACCTGGAAGGGGCAACCCATGCTGCCGAAATCGAAATGCGCGCGCGAGCCTTCGACGCCCTCTGCAAAGCCCAGAAACTCGGCCAGACTCAGCGGCTTGGCCTTCGCCGCCCCGCCATTCAGCTTGAAGAGCTGTTCGTGCCAGCTGTTGGAGGGGGTGCCGCCATTGCTGCAGCGTCGATAGCGGCGAACCTGTTTGCGCACTGCCTCGGCAAAGGTCTCGGAGCCCGTGTAGTGAGCCACCCGGACCTCGGGCTCCTCGCTATCGCCGGGGAAACGGAAGAAGACCAGCGCATGGGCGCTGCCGTCCGGCAGCCGGCTCCCATCGAGGGGCGTGTTGGGTCGCCGGTAGCAACCAGCGCTATCCGGCGCGCCCCACCGCGTCCGCCAGATCGCCCCGCTTTCGAGCCGCCCCGTGGCCGGCTTCAGCCAGAACTCCTGCACCACGGCCTTAGGAGCTTCACCGTCCTGCAGGCAGGGCATACGGTAGCGGCGCAGATGGGGCTCAAGCTGCGCCGCTGCGAGCTCGCTGGCCTTCCACAACCACTCCACGCTCGGCTCGACCTGGCCCGCGCTGAAGATCAGGCGCGCCCGCAGCAGTTGTTCGGTCCCCTCTCCCGCCGTGGAGGCCTCCAGCGTCGTGGGCGGCGCCGCTTGCAGACAGGCCATGTGTCTGTCCGCAGTTTCCTTCAGCGGGTCGGCGTCATCGCTGCTGTTCTGGGCTTGAACGGTACCGGCCCATTGGAGCGCGATCGACAGCGCGAGCGCATGCAGGGGCGTCGTCTTCACAGCTCAATCTTGCCGCAGGGCAAGGTGATGACCATATGGGCCCCGAACAGAGCCTCGTACTGGTCCTTGCTCAATTGCATCGTCAGCGTTTCCAGCCAGGCGATGAAGGGCTTGCGCGATGGCACGCGGGCGCCGATTTCGGCCACGCCGTTGGCCTGGGCCGGCTGGTACATCGTCCAGCGCAGCTTGAACGGGCAGGACATCGCGTCCAGATCGAAACTCACCGGCACCTTGTCCACATCCTTGATCGCGCCCAGAAAGGCGACGATGCCCATGTCGCGCAGCGAATAGTCGTTGCCGCGGGCAGAGCCGGCGTAGTGGAAAGCCTGCTGAATCGCTACCGGTTCCTGCCCCGGCTTCATGCAGGACAGGCGGTATCGCGACACATGGTCCAGCACCTCGAGACGGAACTGGCTGGGCCCCGAGTTGTAGACCTCCCTGACCTTGGGCGGCGCATCCGGCGCCTCGAAGCTCATTTCGAGCAGCACATTGCCGCGCGTGCGCTGGCGGATCAGGGTGCCGGTCTGCTGGGTCTCGAGGAAGGAGAACGGTCCCGGGGTTCGCAGGCAATCCCAGGGATTGAAGGCCGCGGTCTCCTTGTGAGCGCCTTCGTCGGAGTTGAAGACCAACTCCTGCTCCAGCGCCAGCTGCTGCCCTTCGGCAAGGCAGGGCATGCGGTAGCTCGCCAGATAGATTTCGGCCTCCTCGACCATCTCCCGGTCGCCGCTCCAGGCCAGGACTTCGACCTTGGGCGCCCGGTCCGGATGGCTGAAGCTCAGCCGGGCCTTGACCGCCCCACTGACGCGCAGCTTGTCCGCCCGCTCCGGATACTTCAGCGGCTCCGAGGGTTTGACCAGGCAAGCCGCATATGGAGACAACGGCGGGGAATTTGCCTGCGCCGCCTGGGCAGGGACCGCGCCCGCCCCGACAAGTCCGGCCAGCAAGGCCCATAGCCGCAAGAGGCGCGCCGCGCCTCGCCCCTGCTCCGTCTTCCACCCCATCGCCCGCTCCCAGCACGCTTGTTATTGACTCGGTCCCTGCCGAGATGGGCCGACTGTAAGCGCCGCGGACCGAGCCGGAGCTCCCTGAGAACCCGAGCGGGCTGCGACAAATAAAAAGGCCGCCTCGCGGCGGCCCTTGGCACAGCTGTCTGCGCAGACGCTCAGCGCTTGCTCTTCTTCGCCAGCACCGCCTTCACCGTGTCCGCCACATTCTCGGCCGTGAAGCCGAAATGCTTGAACAACACATTGGCCGGGGCCGATTCGCCGTAGCTGTCGATGCCGACGACGGCGGCGCAGCCGTACTTCCACCAGAAGTCCGTCACGCCCATCTCGACGGCGACGCGCGGCAGACCGGCCGGCAGCACCTCGTTCTTGTAGGCCAGGTCCTGGCGGTCGAAGACATTGGTCGAGGGCATCGAGACGACGCGCACGGCGATGCCGGCGACGGCCAGCTGCTGCTGCGCGTGCAGGGCCAATTGCACCTCGGAGCCGGTGGCGATGATGACGGCCTGGGCCTTCTTCTTCAGGCCCACCTCGCTCGGCTCGCTCAGCACATAGGCGCCGCGGCTGATCTCGTCGACGACGACCTTTGGCGCGTAGGGCAGGTTCTGGCGGCTCAGCGCCAGCACGCTGGGACGGGTCGCATTGCCGATCGCCATCGTCCAGGCCACGGCGGTCTCGGTCGTGTCGGCCGGGCGCCAGACGTCCAGGCCCGGGATCAGGCGCAGCGCAGCCACATGCTCGATCGACTGGTGGGTCGGGCCGTCCTCGCCCAGGCCGATCGAGTCGTGCGTGAACACATGGATGACGCGCTGCTTCATCAGCGCGGCCATGCGGATCGCGTTGCGGCTGTAGTCGCTGAAGGTCAGGAAGGTGCCGCCGTAGGGGATGTAGCCGCCGTGCAGCGCGATGCCGTTCATGATCGCGGCCATGCCGAACTCGCGCACGCCGTAGTTGATGTGGCGGCCGCCATTGGCGCTGCCGTCGGCCTCCAGGCGGAAGGCCGGCGTGCTCTTGGTGTTGGTCAGGTTGGAGCCGGTCAGGTCGGCCGAGCCGCCGACCAGTTCGGGCAGCGCGGCCGTGAAGGCTTCCAGCGCGATCTGGCTGGCCTTGCGGGTGGCGACCGTCTCGGCCTTGGTGTGGGCGGCGGCGATCGCGTCGACGGCGGTCTGCGCGTAATTGGCCGGCAGCACGCCAGCGATGCGGCGGGCGAACTCGGCCGCCAGCTCCGGATGGGCGGTGGCGTAGGCGTCGAAGCGCTCGTCCCAATCGGATTCCAGGCTCGCGCCCTTGGCCTTGGCGTCCCAGTCGGCATAGGCTTCGGCCGGGATCTGGAAGGGCTCGTGCACCCAGCCCAGCGCGTCGCGGGTCAGGCGGATTTCGTCGACGCCCAGCGGCTCGCCGTGGGCCTTGGCGGTGTTGGCGCGGTTCGGACTGCCCTTGCCGATATGGGTCTTGGCGATGACTAGGCTGGGCTTGTCGCTGCTCTTCTTGGCCTGGGCGATGGCGGCGTCGACGGCGTCGACATCATGGCCGTCGACCGGGCCGACGACGTTCCAGCCATAGGCCTCGAAACGCTTGGCCGTGTCGTCGATGAACCAGGGCGCGACCTGGCCGTCGATCGAGATGCCGTTGTCGTCGTAGATCGCGACCAGCTTGTTCAGCTTCCAGGCGCCGGCCAGCGCGCAGGCCTCGTGGCTGATGCCTTCCATCAGGCAGCCGTCGCCCAGGAACACATAGGTGTGGTGATCGACGATCTTGTGCTCTTCGCGGTTGAACTCCTTGGCCAGCATCTTCTCGGCCAGCGCCAGGCCCACCGCATTGGTGATGCCCTGGCCCAGCGGGCCGGTAGTCGTCTCGACGCCCGGGGTGATGCCGACTTCCGGATGGCCCGGCGTCTTGCTGTGCAGCTGGCGGAAATTCTTCAGCTCGGCCAGAGGCAGGTCGTAACCCGACAGATGCAGCAGCGCATAGATCAGCATCGAGCCGTGGCCATTGCTGAGCACGAAGCGGTCGCGATCCGCCCACAGCGGGTTGCTCGGGTTGTGGCGCAGATGCCGGCCCCACAGCGCGACCGCGATATCGGCCATGCCCATCGGCGCACCCGGATGGCCGGAATTGGCCTGCTGCACGGCGTCCATGGCCAGTGCGCGAATGGCGTTGGCCATCAGGGTGGGGTTCGTTGCTGCTGCGGCGGTGTCGGCCATGGTTGGTGCGGGGCGGAGTTGCGACGGAATCCGGGATTTTACTTGTCCGCCGTCGGCGCCCCGCTTTGACCCAGCGCAAGGCGGCGCGGGCGGTCTCGGCGCAAGCTGCGCCGGCCCGGGCCTTCCTTCAATCCCCGGGACGGAGCCGTGGCCATGGAACCCAAGACCCTTCAGATCATCCGCGCCGAGCATGGCGCGCTGGCGGCGATGCTGCAGACGCTGGCGCTGATGGCGCGCCAGCCGCGGCCCGATTTCGCTGCGCTGCGCGCGATGCTGTTCTATGTGGACGAGTTCCCCGAGCGCCTGCACCACCCGAAGGAGACCGAGCTGCTGTTCGCACGCCTGCGCGCGCTGGCACCGCAGGCGCGCGAGCTGCTGGACCGGCTCGACGCCGACCATGGCCGCGGCGAGCGCGCGGTGCGCGAGCTGCAGCATGCGCTCTTGGCCTATGAGCTGCTCGGCGAAGCGCGCCGGCTCGATTTCGAGGCCAGGGCGCTGCGCTATGTCGACGGCTACCTGGCCCATATGGCGCTGGAGGAGCGCGAGGTGCTGCCGCTGGCGCGGCGCCTCTTGAAACCGGCCGACTGGGCCGAGCTGGACGAGGCCTTCGAGGCCAACCGCGATCCGCTGACCGGCCATGCGCCGGATGCCGTCTACCAGGCGCTGTTCACCCGCATCCTGAATCTGGTGCCGGCGCCGCTGGGCCTGGGCCCGGCGGCGCCGGTCGAACTCAGAAGCTGAAGTCGATCGGCGGCACGGCCGCGTTGACGTCGATGTCGGCCGTCTTCAGCACACCGTTGGACGCCGCCTCCAGCCGGTACTTGCCGGCGGCCGTCGCCTCGGGCTGGAAGTTCAGCGCGACCGGATTCGCCACATAGGCCAGCTTCAGCGGCGCGGCGATCGGCAGGCGCAGGGCATAGGCGCCGCTGTCGGCCAGCACCGGCGCCCAGGCGACCTCGACCGTCGTCGTGCCCAGGGTCTGCAGCGCACGCAGCGTCGCCGTGGCCGGGTTGAGCGTGCCGGTGACATCGCGCTCGCTCGAACTCGGCAGCGTGATCGGCAGCGCCGTGCTGTTGACCTCGGTCGGCGTCGTGGCCACGACCGGCACGCCGGTCATCACCGCCGTCGCGCGGCCGCCGGCGGCCAGCACCAGCTCGTAGCTGCCGGCCGGCAGCGGGTAGAGCACGAAGCGGCCGTTGGCATCGGGCCAGGTCGCCTTGATCGGCACGCCGCCCTGCTGCACCGAGACGCGGGTGCCGCTGTTCGCGAGGCTGGCGTCGACATAGCCGATCACGCGCGCGCCGGCGTCCGACAGGCGCGGCAGCACCGTGATCACCGGCTTCAGGTTGTAGCGGCCCGAGTTGCCGCGCCTGACGACCGATTTGCAGGCGTCGAAGTCCAGCACGACATCGGCGACCTTGCCGGCCTCGACATCGATCTGCGCGTTCAGCTTGATGCCGCTCTGCTGGCCGCTGGGCGTGTCCAGCGCGACGCTGGCGCCGCCGGTCGGCGTGACCGCATTGGCCGGCAGGCCGGCGCCGCCGTTCTCGGCCAGCACCAGGCGCAGCTGGTTGTAGCGGCCGGCCGGCAGCGGCATCTGGCCCAGCTCCTCCAGCACGCCGTTGGACAGGCTCAGCAGATCGACGCGGCGGGCCGGGTTCAGCACCAGCTCGGACCAGCCGCTGTCGTTCTCGCCGGCCGTCGCGCTGCCGTGCACGCGCAGCTTCTGCACGGTCACATGGACCGTCTCGTAGCCGCAGGATGGCGCATCGGTCAGCGCCGCGCGCAGCGTGCCCATCGGCTGCGCCGAGGGGCCGACTTCGACGCCACCGCTCCCGCCGCCGCAGGCGCTCAGGCCCGCCGCCAAGCCCGCCGCGAGCAGCAGACTCCAGAGCTTCTTGTTCTTGTTCCTCATGACGGCACCTTCTCATCTTGTTGTGGTGCCGAGGATGGTGAGCGCAGCGCAGACAGCCGCGGTAAGCGCCTGTTGCAGCGATGACCGGACGTAGCCCGGCCGCAGCGCCGCCCTGCCCGGACGGCGCTGCCCGCGTTTGCGTTTGCTTACTTCGCCAGCGGCTTGGTCAGCGCGTCGATGCGCTCGAGCACCTCCGGCGTCAGCTTGGGCGTCAGCGCCAGCGCGCCGAGGTTGTCCTGCAGCTGCGCGAGCTTGCTGGCGCCGAGGATGACGGTGGAGACGCGCGGATTGCGGTTGGCCCAGGCGATCGCCAGCTGGGCGACATTGCCGCCCAGCTCGGCGGCGATCTTCTCCAGCTCGGCCACCGCGGCGTTGCGGGCCGGGTCCTGCAGCTGCTCGCGCATCCAGCTCATCGATTCCAGCGCGCCGCGGCTGCCCGCGGGAATGCCGCTGCGGTACTTGCCGGTCAAGAGGCCCGAGGCCAGCGGGCTCCAGGTCGTCAGGCCCAGGCCGATGTCCTCGTACAGCCGCGCGTACTCCTGCTCGACCCGCGTGCGGTGGAACAGGTGGTACTGCGGCTGCTCCATCAGCGGCTTGTGCAGATGGTGCTTGTCGGCGATCTCCCAGGCGGCGCGGATGTCGGCGGCCGACCATTCGCTGGTGCCCCAGTAGAGCGCCTTGCCCTGGGTGATCATGTCGCTCATCGCGTGCACGGTCTCCTCGATCGGCGTGTGCGGATCGGGGCGATGGCAGTAGACCAGGTCGATGAAGTCCAGCTGCATGCGCTGGAGCGAGCCGTCGATCGCCTGCATCAGGTACTTGCGGTTCAGCGTGTCCTTGCGGTTGGTCGTGTTGCCGTCCCGCTCCAGGCCCCAGAAGAACTTGGTCGAGACGACATAGTTCAGGCGCGGCCACTTCAGCGCCTTGAAGGCCTGGCCCATCACGACCTCGCTCTCGCCCAAAGCGTAGACCTCGGCGTTGTCGAAGAAGTTGACGCCGGCGTCGAAGGCCGCGGCCAGCATCTCGGTCGCCGCCGTGGTGTCGACCTGGTTGTGATAGGTGACCCAGGAGCCCAGCGACAGCTCGGAAACCTTCAGGCCGCTGCGGCCCAGACGACGGTATTGCATGGCATCTTCCTCAAGCGAAAGCGCGAGTTTACGCACAGCTATAGTTTCGGCCCATGCGCATGCCCACTCCCTCCGCCGCCCCGCTGCGCCTGGCCGTCGTCGGCGCCGGCCCGGCCGGCCTCGCGCTGGCCCTGCTGGCCGCGCGTGCGCTGCCGCAGGCGCAGATCAGCCTCTTCGACGCCCGCCCGCTGGAGCGCGACGTCTCCGGCGACCCGCGCACCCTGGCGCTGAGCCTGGGCAGCGTGCAGCTGCTGCAGCGCCTGGGCGCCTGGCGCGAGCAGCTGGCGCAGGCGATCCGCGAGGTCCATGTCAGCCAGGCGCCGCCGACCTTGTCGCATCCGCTGTTCGGCGCCAGCGGCGAGCCCGAGGTGCGCATCAGCGCCGCCGAGCAGCGCGTGCCCCAGCTGGGCGCGGTGCTGCACTACGGCCAGTTGCTCGCGCCGCTGCAGGCCGCCTGGCTGGCGGACGCCGCCGCCGAGCCCGAGCGGCTGCAAAGCCGCTTCGGCAGCGCGGTACAGCAGCTCAAGCCGCTGGCCGGCGGGGTCGAGCTCGATGCCGGCGGCCTGGCCGAGCGCTTCGATCTGGCCGTCGTCGCCGAGGGCGGCGTGTTCGCCGAGCAGGCGCGCAAGGCCATCGCGCACGACTACCGCCAGAACGCCTGGGTCGGCACCCTGACCCTGGCCGATGACAGCCCGCCGGGCATCGCCTACGAGCGCTTCACCCGCAATGGCCCGCTGGCCCTGCTGCCGCTGCCGCCCAAGGACGGCGCGCGGCGCGCGGCCCTGGTCTGGTGCATGCCGCAGGAGGACGACGAGATCGCCTCGCTGGACGATGGTCAGCGCCTGGCCGTGATCCAGACCCTGCTGCCGGCCGAGGTCGGCAAGCTCCGCGCGATCAGCCCCTTGAAATGCTTCCCGCTGGGCCTGAACGCCGAGCGCAGCCTGGTCGAGGGCCGCATCGTGCGCATCGGCAATGCCGCCCAGACCCTGCACCCGGTCGCCGGCCAGGGGCTTAACCTGGGCCTGCGCGACGCCTACTCGCTGGTCGAGGCGCTGCGCCGCCAGCACGAGGCCCGCTACGGCGACATCGATGCGGCGCTGCGCAAGGTCGAGTGGCAGCGCGGCCCCGACCGCTGGAGCACCATTGCCGGCACCGATTTCCTGGCCCGGACCTTTGCCTGGCGCTGGCCGGGCCTGCCCGGCGCGCGCGGGCTGGGGCTGGCGGCGTTGCAGGCGCTGCCACCGCTGAAGCGGGCGCTGGCGCGGCAGATGATGTTCGGGCGGCGCTAGCAGCCGGCGCGGCAAACAGCCCTCGCTATCGTCCGCTTATCGGCGCTTGCGCCGCGCCGCCGCGCGCTATCGTGACAGGACAAGATTCCCGGAGTTCTGCTCGATGGCAAGGCCCTCCTCGTCCCGGCGCCCCTGGTGGGGCGTCACCCTGCTGCTGGCCGCGGCCAGCCTGGCCGGCTGCGGCACGCCCTCGCAATCGCTGTCCATGGGCCTCAGCGCCGCCGACCAGCTGCAGATGCGCGGCTGGACGCCGGACTTCCTGCGCAATGCGATCGAGCTCGACAAGGTGCGCGGCGGCGACGCGACCAGCGCCTGGTGGGGCTCGCGCGTCAGCGGCCTGGCGCTGGAGCAGGCGCTGGACGACTCGCTGCGCGGCGTCGGCATGCTGGCGCCGCTGGGCGGCGGCCGCTACCAGCTGCAGGTGGAGATGCTGAGCCTGGTGCAGCCCATTGTCGCGGCCGACTATCAGGTCACGGCGACCATCCACTATGTGCTGGTCGACAGGAGCGCCGCCAACGGTGGCCGCGTGGTTTACCAGCGCTCGGTGCGCACCGCCCACACGGCCGATTTCGGCGATTCGATGCTGTCGCAGCCCGATCGCGCGCGCCGCGCCAACGAGGGCGCCGTGCGCGCCAATATCGCGACCCTGCTGCGCGATCTGATGGCGCTGCCGCCGCGCTGAGGCCGATCGACAGGACAGGGGCCGCGCCCGGCCGCTTGCCGGCGCCGCGCCGCGGTGGGACGATTCGCGTCGCCGCCCCCGCGGCACGCAAGGAGTCGCCGCCATGTCCGTCATCCTGCCCGCCGCCAGCACTTCCAGCCCCCTCGGCAGCTCGACGCCGACGCCGACACCGGCCCGCGGCCGCTGGCGCGGCTTCCTGAGCGGCGCGCGCGAGATCGACGACGCGGCGCTGCAGGTCCAGGGCCGGCTGCCCGACTGGCTGCGCGGCGGCCTGCTGCTGAACGGCCCGGCGCTGTGGGACCTGCCGCGCGGCAGCTACCGGCATTGGTTCGACGGCCTGGCCATGCTGCACCGGATCGAGTTCGCGCCGGAGGCCGCGCCGCGCTACCGCAGCCGCTTCGCGCGCAGCCAGGACTATCTGGAAAGCATCGCCGCCGGCGCGCCGGCCTACAGCGCCTTCGACACCCGCGATCCCGAGACCCTGCTGCAGCGCCTGCGCCATTTCGGCAAGCCGCGCTCGACCGACAACCCGGCCGTCGTGATGTCCCGGGTCGGCGCGCAATGGATCGCGACCACCGAGTCCCCGCATCTGCTGGCCTTCGACCCGCTGAGCCTGGCCAGCGAGGGCCGGCTCGAGTTCGACGACGGGCTGGGCATCCAGATCATGGGCGCCCACGGCATCACCGACGCCGAGGGCAATTACTGGAACGTCGGCATCACCCTGGGCCCCAAGTGCATCTACAAGCTGTTCCGCCTGCGCCCGGGCGGCCACAGGCGCGAGTTGGTCGGCAGCGTGCGCGTCGCCAAAGCCGGCTACACCCATGCGTTCGCGATGACGCCGGGCCATGCGCTGATCTGGGAGACCGCGCTGCGCGCGCAGCCGCTGGGCTTTCTGTTCACCGGCCGCTCCTATATCGAGAACTTCCGCTGGGATCCGGCCCATGGCTCGGTGCTGCATGCGGTCTCGCTGGCCGACGGCAGCGTGCGCAGCTGGGACATCCCGCCGATGCTGGCCTTCCATCCGGTCCAGGCCTATCAGGACGGTGCCGATCTGGTCGCCGAGCTGTGCTGCTTCGACGATGCCGGCATCATCGACGCGCTGCAGCTGACGCGGCTGCGCGCCGGCGAGCCGCTGGGCCAGATGCCGCGGCTGCGCCGCTACCGGTTGCGCCAGGGCCATGGCGAGGCGCTGGTCGAGGACTTCGGCGGCGGCCTGGACCTGCCGCAGGTCCACCCCGAGCGCTTCGGCCGCGCGCGCGCCGGCATCTGCTGGGGCAGCGGCCTCGATGCCGCCGGCGCCAGCCGCTTCTTCGACCGCACGCTGCGGCTCGATCTGGAGCGCCGCGAGCAGCGCAGCTGGCAGCGGCCCGACGCGATCCAGCTGGAGCCGCTGTTCGTGCCGCGGCCCGGCGGCACGGAGGAGGACGACGGCGTGCTGCTGGTGCCGACCCTGGCCGACGCCGACGACACGACGCGCATCGGCGTCGTCGATGCGCACAGCATGGAATGCCTGGCGCTGGTGCAGGCGCCGCAAGTGATCCCGTTCGGATTCCATGCGGCCTGGGCGGGCTAGCAGGCTGTTGAAAAACGTCGCGAGGGCGGCCGGCGCCAGGGCGATGCGCGTCGCGCTCATTTGGGCACCCGGACGGCGCGCCGGTCCGCCCGGACAGGGGTGAAATTCCCTCAAGCAAACGCCGCCAGCTGCCGATAAGCCCCAGGTGAAAGGCACTGACTCAGCATCCGAATCCGCATCCCCACTGCCCGACGTGCCGCCTGCTTTGCCGCCGGCGGATCTGGCCCAGCAGCTGGAAGCGGCCTTGGCCCTGGGCGGACGCGGCAGCACCGCCGCACCCGAGGCGGCATTGGCCGCCTGCCTGGCCGCCATGAAGCTGGCCGCACAGCTGCAGCGACCGCTGGAACATGGCCGCGCGGCCGAGCTGCGCTGCCTGCATCTGGCGCGACTGGGCCGCTACACCGAGGCCGTGGCGGCAGCCTATGAGGCGCTGCCCCTGCTGCAGGGCGCCGATCAACAAACCGAACGCTGTGCGGTCTTGCGCACGCAGGCCATGGCCGCGAGCGAAGCCAATGCCTTCGAGACCGCGCTGGCCGCCGCGAACGAACTGGTGCGCCTGGCGCGCGATCGCGACGCCAGCACCGCGCTCGATGCCGCCATCGCGCTGGCGGCCTGCTTCGAACGCATGGGCGACCCCTGGCAGGCCGAGCGTGTGCTGTCCGACGGCTTGCGCGACCATGGCCCCGATGCCAGCACGCCGCTCAATTTGTCGGCCAACAACTGCCTCTGTGTCATCGGCATCGGCATGCTGCACCTGCTGCTGGACAGCCAGGCCGACGAGGCCGAGCTGCAAGCCCTGCTGCTGCACACGCGCGCCGCCGCCGAGCGTGCGCGAGAGCTGCTGGCGCAGTTGCCCAGCCCGGCCTACGAGGCGCCCATCATGGGCAATCTGGCCGAGGTGATGCTGCACCAGGGCGAGCTCGCCGGCGCCGGCGCGCTGCTGCGCCAGGCTCTGGCGCTGGCGCAGCAGCAGGGTCTGCAGGCCTATGCCTGGCGCATGCGCATCTCGCTCGCCGACTGGCATCTGGCGCAGGCCGAGCCCGAGCACGCGCTGGCACTGGCGCTCGGTGTGCTCGAAGAGATGGGCGCCCATGGGCAGCAGCAGACGGTGATCCGTGCCCGACGCTCGGCCTACCGTGCCTGCCGCGCACTCGGCCGTTTCGAGCCGGCGCTGCAGCATCTGGAGGTGGCCGAGCGCGAGGAGCTGCGTGACCTGACGAGGAAGATGCGCGCCCAGTCCGAACTCTTCGTCTCGCGCGCCGAAGCCCAACAAGTGCAGTGGCAGGCGGAAGACGCGCGGCTGGAGGCCCAGCAGCAGCGCCAGCGCGCTGCCGAGGCGGCCGCCAGCGCCGAACGCGACCCGCTCACCGGACTGGGCAACCGCCGCCACTTGGAGCGCCGCTGCGCCGAGCTCTTGCCCGCGGCGGGGCGCGAGCAGCGCCCGCTGGCCCTGGCGCAGCTGGACATCGATCACTTCAAGTCCATCAACGACCGCTGTGGCCACGCCACCGGCGACCGCGTGCTGACGCTGCTGGCCCAGCTGCTGCAGGACAGCATGCGCGCCAGCGACGTGGTGGTGCGACAGGGGGGCGAAGAGTTCGTCATCGTGATGCCCGACACCGACCTGTCGGCTGCAACCGACGTCTGCGAACGCCTGCGTGAACGCGTCGCGACCCACCCTTGGGCTCAGCTGGGCGGACCGGACTGGCAGGTCACCGTCAGCATCGGCCTGGCTATCGCCGCCCCCTACGAGCTGGCAGCGCTGCTCGAGACCGCCGATGCCGCGCTCTACCGCGCCAAGCGAGGCGGGCGCAACCGGCTCTGCGCGTAGGCCGACCCGCTGATCCCGCGGCCCCTGGCCCTCGGCTGTTCATGCCGGCGGGAGCCGCTGGGGGGGCTGGGTGCACTTGAGCGACATCGGCCTGTAGCAGCCCTTCGACCGTCGAGGCCGAACTCACGGTGGCTGCCGGTCCTCGCACTGTTGGAGGAAGGCGGCTCGCCGTCGGCAAACGACCCGGCTTACTGCGACACCGCGCCACTGCCTTCCAGACGCCACAGTGCCCCTGTGAGCAGCAGCGCAGAGACCGTGCCGGCCCCGGCATGGACCAGGGACACCAGGATGGGGGCAACAAGCAGCATGCAGCGCAGACCCCAGCCGTAAAGCAGGCCGGCGCTGCGCAGATGCAGACGCCCCGCGCCCGCCCAGCGCTGGCGCGCCGGCGCGTTGACGGGCATGCCCAGCACAAAGCCGGCGTGGGTGTAGTTGCGGACGGCCAGCATGTTGAGCAAGACGGTGGCGCAGAGCAGGGCCATCAGGGTCAATTCCAGCACGATTCGCGGCGTCGCCCGCGGGCCCGGTACTCCTGCTCCGAAGGCTTCATGCAGCGACGGCGCAGCCTGACTGATGGCTGCCATCAGTGCTAGTGCCGCGCTGGAGGCGATCAGCGTAGCGGTCATGACCGAATTGCGCAGGGTCTGCACGGCCAGAACCTCGGTGCCCGGCTGCGCAGAGATCTCATCAAACCATGCGGCGCGCAAATCCGCGTGGATATGACGCGCACGCCGCTCGGGGCGCCAGGCCAACTGCAGCAGGTACAGCGCAATGATCGCCATGCTGGCCAGCGGGAATGTCCAGACCTCGGCAAAGGCGTTCATGACAGGACTGTTACTCACAGAGCGTTGAGCGGAATCTTGAGGTAGGCCGTTCCGTTGGCCTCCGACGGCGGCATGTCGCCGGCGCGGATGTTGATCTGCACCGAGGGCAGGATCAGATTAGGCATGGATAGGCCTGCGTCGCGCTTGGTGCGCATCGCAACAAAGGCCTCTTCGCTCACGCCCTCGCGAATGTGAATGTTGCTGGCCCGCTGCTCGGCGACGGTCGATACCCAGGCGGGCTCTCGGGCATCGGGCGGATAGTCGTGGCACATGTACAGCCGGGTGTCGCCGGGCAGGCTCAGCAGTTTCCGAACGCTGCGATACAGCTGGCGCGCATCACCGCCGGGGAAGTCGCAGCGGGCGGTGCCCACGTCGGGCATGAACAGGGTGTCCCCCACGAAGACGGCATCCTGAACCCGGTAGGCCATGCAGGCCGGGGTGTGGCCTGGCACCGGTAGTGCCTGGGCTGGGAGCGCGCCGATGGCGAAGCCTTCGTCCGGCTGGAACAGGTGGTCGAACTGGCTGCCATCCGGGTAGAACTCGGGCTCCAGGTTGAAGATGCGCTTGAACACGTTCTGAACGTCCGTGATGGCCGCGCCAATGGCAATCTTGCCGCCCAGCTGCCTGCGCAGGTAATGCGCGGCAGAGAGGTGGTCGGCGTGGGCATGGGTCTCCAGAATCCATTGCACGGTCAGCGCCTGCTCCTGCACAAAGGTCACGATCTGGTCGGCCGAGGTCGAGCGGGTACGGCCAGACTTGGGGTCGTAGTCGAGAACCGAGTCCACGATGGCGCAATGCCCTTGCGGCCGGTCGTAGACGACGTAGCTCACGGTCCAGGTGGCGGGGTCAAAGAAGGCTTTGACAAGAGCTTGGGTGGTGGCAGTCATGTCTATCCAGGCGACCGTCTGTTTCAATTCATATAGTTTATTGACAAACATATTGTCAGTCAATAAACTGACCGCATCGAATTTGAAAAGGACTCGCGCACTGTGCGTACGAACCGTCACCCCGCCGGAGATCCCCCCCTGGACCTGGACGCCATGCGCCTCTCGGCCGAGGCCGCCTGTCGGCTCATGAAGATCCTGTCCAACCCCGACCGCCTGCTTCTGCTGTGCCAACTGAGCCAGGGCGAGAAGAACGTGGGCGAACTCGAGGCCCTGGTGGGCGTAGCCCAGCCCACGCTGTCTCAGCAACTGGGCGTGCTGCGGGAAGAAGGCCTGGTCAGCACCCGCCGCGAGGGCAAGAACATCTACTACTGCATCAACAGCCCTCAGGCCCTGGCGGTTATGGGCGTGCTGTATGCCCAGTTCTGCAAGATCCGATGAACGAGAACCCTATGACGATCGACTGGAATCACTTCACGCCCTGGGCCTCGCTGATTGGCGGGCTGCTGCTGGGGCTGGCCGCTGCGTTGTTCGTTCTAGTGAACGGCCGCATTCTGGGCATCAGCGGCATCGTGGGCGGACTGCTGCGCCCGCGCGCCGGCGATGCGAGTTGGCGCCTGAGCTTCGTGCTGGGCATGCTGCTTGCGCCCCTGCTCTACATGCCGCTTGCAGGCCCGCTGACGGCCACGGTCGATGCAGGCTGGGGCACGGTGGTACTGGCCGGCCTGCTGGTGGGCTTGGGCACGCGTTATGGCGCGGGCTGCACCAGCGGCCATGGCGTGTGCGGCCTCTCCCGCCTGTCGCCGCGCTCCCTGGTGGCCACCATCTGCTTTATGGGCGCCGGCTTTGTTGTCGTCTTCCTGCTGCGCCACGCACTGAACGCCTGAGGAGAAACACTTGCAGCATCGCGTCTCCGAATTCCTCGTCGGCCTGCTGTTTGGTATCGGCCTGATTCTTGCCGGCATGACCGATCCGTCCAAGGTGATCGGCTTCCTCGACCTTGCCGGCGCCTGGGACCCTTCCCTCGCCTTCGTCATGGGCGGCGCCATTCTGGTGGGGCTTGGCGCCTTTGCCTTGGCCAGGCGTCGTGCCACGAACCTCATGGGCGGCGCCATGCACCTGCCTGCATCCCCGGACATCGACCGGCGACTGGTCGCGGGCAGCCTGATCTTCGGCGCCGGCTGGGGCCTCGCCGGCTTCTGCCCGGGGCCGGCCATCGTGTCCATGGGCGCAGGCAATGCCAAGGGCGCTGTCTTTGTGCTGGCCATGCTGGCGGGCATGGTTATCTTTGAGTTGGCCGAGCGTGCCAAGACAGGCGCGTTGGCTGGAGAGCGCTGAAACGGGCCACCTCCACCCGGCTAACCGGCCGGCTGACGAAGGCGGCCCCCAGCCATCCAATACGAGGGAGCACCTGGGCCCGGCAAGGACGATGCACGCTGCGGACCCATCTGCGACGGATGCCACAAACTCGCCCGGCTCCGTCGGCAAAGCGGCGGCCGATCGCCGCTAAGCTGCCGATCAGTGCAGGCGCGCTTGACCGGATTCAACGAGGGCAGAGGCGCTACCGACTCGTCAACAGCGCTCTTCGAAGCCCCCGCCATGAAAGCAACAAAGCTCATCCCCATCGTCGCCGCAGGCCTGCTCGCGGCTTGCGAGTCCGCGCCCAACGAGCTCCGCAAGCAGTCGGTGGAGCACGAGTACGGCGGGGCGACCGTGTTCGTGCAGGAGTGGTTCAATCCCCACGCCAGAGCCTCCTACTCGGAGTGGTACGCGGTCAACCGCGGCAAGTCGCCGATCTGCGCGGCCGTCTGGAATCTCACGACCGCGCGCAGCTTCCAGTCCTATGCCGACAAATTGGTTCAGCCGGGCGAGACCGTCTCACTGGCGTATTGGAACCAGGACGAGGACAACATCCGGACCCGCTCCACCCTCTATCGCCCGAACAAGGAAGGCAAGTGCGTGAGGGCTAAGGGCATCTGAGCCCCGCCCGCGGCCCGCTGTCGTCTGAGGGCCGACCGGGCCCCGGCCGACGCGACCCAGCGCACTCGCCCGCGCGGGCTCAGCGATAGACATGCTCTCCGTTGCTGGCGGTCCAACGATCCTCGAAGTGCGCGGCGTCCTCTTCGTTCTTGGCGCGAACGCCCATCAGGATGCCGCCCTTGCGAATCCCTTCCTCGTAATGCTTAACCCGCTCCTCCGGCATGTTCCAGCCGACCAGCGCGCCGATCAAACCGCCGCCTGCTGCACCGGCCCCCGCGCCCGCCAAGGCGGCGGCCAAGGGGCCGGCGATGACCAGGCCCAGCCCGGGTAGCGCCAGCGTCGTACCCACTGCGGCGACCGCGGCGGCAATGGCGCCGACGGTGCCGCCGATGGCGCCGCCAACGCCCGCGCCTTCCGCGGCCTTGTTGCCCAACTCGGTTTCCGTGCCCGCATCGGCGAAATGCCTCTGCCTCGTTTCGTCCGACATGACGACGTCGACGTCGCTCTGCTCGTAACCACGCTCGCGCATCGAGCCGTAGGCGGATTCGGCACTGGCGCGGTCCGGAAAAAGTCCCGTCACCATGCGGCGGTCATTGCTGGTCTCCATGATTGCTCCTGTTGATTGCGTTCCTGTTGCCCGACGCGAAAGCGCGGCAGGCCTTGATACGCAGGAAGCAATCCGGCAAGCAGCATTCCCAGCCCGCGCGCATGACGGCGGCCAGCACTTCGGGGCATCGCTTCAGGGCATCGATTCCATGGGCCACACCTCGACAAGGCCGTAGGCCACCGCGCAGGGCGAGCCGCTGACAAGCCGAATGGCTTCCTGCAGATCCGCGGCTTCGATGACGGCAAAGCCTGCGATCGGCAGGGCGCTGTGCATATAGGGTCCTTCGATGGTCTGCAGCTGCTCGTCGTTGTGCTTGCGCACTTGCACCGCTGTGCCGGCGACGCCCATCAGCGCGCCGGCAGCCTTGAGCCGGGCGTCGTTGGCATGGGCAGCCTTCAGCACCGCGGGATCGGTGCGCTTGTAGCCGGCCTCGTCGCCGTATCCGATGGTCAGGAATTTCGCCATGATCGCTCCTCGGTTCGACAGGCGCCCGCGCCGCTCAGAGCACCCGATGCTGCAGCGCCGGCAACTGTTCGCGCACCTGCGCCAGCCGCGCCGGATCGAGTTCGGCCGTCACCAGGCCCTCGCCCTCCTCCAGGCAGCCGAGCACCAGCCCCCAGGGGTCGACGATCATCGTGTGGCCCCAGGTGCGCCGGCCGTTCTCGTGCCTGCCGCCCTGGGCCGGCGCGATCACATAGGCCTGGTTCTCGACCGCGCGGGCGCGCAAGAGCAGTTCCCAATGCGCCTGGCCGGTCGTGTAGGTGAAGGCGGCCGGCACGCTGAGCAGATCGCAGGGCCCGCCCAGCGCCGCGGCGCGGTAGAGCTCCGGAAAGCGCAGGTCGTAGCAGACGCTCAAGCCGGTGCGCAGCGGACCGGTCTGCACGGCGGTCGGCGCAGCGCCGGCCTCGAGCACGCGGCCCTCGTCGTAGTGCTCGCGGCCGTTGTCGTAGCGGAACAGATGGATCTTGTCGTAGCGCGCGGCCAGGCTGCCGTCGGGCGCAAACACGCAGCAGGCATTGCGCACCCGCGCGGCGGCGCCGGCCTCGGCCGCAGCCGCCTTCATCGGCAAGGTGCCGCCGATGATCCACAGGCCCAGCTCGCGCGCCGCCTCGGCCAGCATCTGCTGGATGGGGCCGGCGCCGGGCGTCTCCGCCAGCGCCAGCTTGTCGGTGTCGGCATGGCCCATCAGGCAGAAGTACTCGGGCAGCGCGGCCAGCTCGGCGCCGCGCGCCCTGGCCTGCTCCAGCCAGTGCCGCGCGCGCTCGAGATTGCGCGCCACCTCGGGGCCGGACACCATCTGGATCGCCGCGATCTGCATAGCTCTACTCCTTGGCCGCGCTGGCGGCGTCGGCGCTGGCCTTGGCCGCCTCCAGCGCCGCCTTGTGGTCGACCCGCTCGACCTTGGGATCTTCCCAGCTGCCGGTGATATGGAATTCGCGCGTGTTCGCCGCTTCCATCGGCCGGCTCAGCAGCAGCTGGGCCAGGAAGGTGCCCAGGCCGATCACCGGGTTGACCGCCGCATAGGCCAGCGCCGCGCCGCCGGCGCTGATCTCGGGCACGATCAGCACGCGCAGATTCTGCGTCTCGCTGGCCAGATCGGTGCTGCCCTCCATCAACACGGCGGCCTGCACGCCGCGCATGCGCAGATTCTTGCTGCTGGCCACGCCGCGGGCAATCGTCACGTCGCCGTCGACGCCGTCGAAGGCGAAGCCCTCGGCGAACACGTCGCGGAAGTCGAGCAGGAAGCGCCGCGGCAGCGACTGCAGGCTCAGCACGCCCAGCAGCCGGCCGACGCCGGGCTCGGCATGCAGGAACTGGCCGCGATCGAGCGCGACGCTCAGCTCGCCCGACATCGTCGAGTAGTCGGGCGACATCGGCGAGCCGAGCCAGCCGATCTGGCCCGAGAGCTGGCCCTTGCCGCCGCGCAAGACCCGACCCTGGCCCAGCTTCTCGAGCAGATTGCCGGCATCGGCCACCTCCAGCTTCCAGTCCATCAGGCTGCGCCGCTGCGCCGAGCCGGGCTCGTTTAGCCATTGGCCGCTGGCGTTCAACACCGCGTCCGGGTGGCGCAGCTGCAGCTTGTCGAGCCGCCAGTCACGTGTCGGGCCGGCCCTGGCCAGCACCTCAAGATGGCCGAGCCGCTTGCCGCGCAGCTCGAAGTCGTCGACGACGATGTCCAGCGCCGGCACCGAGCTGGGCGCCTGGTCGAGGCCGGTGTCGAGCAGGCGGCTGACCGACTCGACCTCCTGCTTGGGCAGCGACAGCCGCGCCAGCCGCGCATAGACGTTGTCCAGCTGGCCGGCGCGATTGGTGCGCAGCTCGACGAAGCCGCTCAGCTGCTCGGCATCGACCGAGAAGCGCCAGCCCGCCCCGCCGGCGCGGGTGATGCCGGCGACCAGCTTGGTGATGGGCCGGCCATTGAGCTGCAGGCTTTGCGCGCGCAGGCCGATCTGGCCCGGCATATAGCCGCCGTCGAGCAGATCGCCGCCGCTACCGGGGCCGCTAGCGGGACCATTGGCGGGACCCGCCGGGCTGCCGCTCGTCGGCGCGGCGGCGCCGCCGGCTAGGCGCTGCGCCGTCGCGGCCCAGGCATCCAGATTGACGTTGCCGAGCCTGGCCTGGGCCAGCACGCCGCTGGCCGGCAGTGCCGGCAGCGCGTCCTGCACCGCCAGCGCGCCGCGCAGCACCCGGGTGCTGTCGCCGGCGACATCGCGCTGGTACTGCGCCAGCAGGGTCGTGCCGAGCTCGACGCGCAGCTCGTCGCGACCCGGCGCCAGCGCCGTCGTCTGCACGCGCAGCGGCAGCGCCGCCTCGGCCTCCTTGCGCAGCGGCGCCGGCAGGTCCATCGCCATGCCCTGCAGATTGCTGGTCACGGCGAATTCGGTCTGGCCGTTGTTGAAGCCCAGCTGCAGCCGGTAGGCCGCCTGGCCGCTGGCCGCCTGTGCCAGCCGCGGCACGAAGCCCAGCTCGCCGGCACGGCGCAGGCCCTCGGCGCTGGCCACGCCCTGGCCGGTGAAGCGCAGGCTGCCGTCGCGCTGCGTGCCGCCCTCGAACGTCGCGTCGCCGCCAAGCACGCGGGCCTGGCCGGCGCTGACGGTGACGCCCTTGCGGTCGAAGTCGACCTTGGCGCGTGCATTGGCCAGCAGCGGCACGTCCGGCCGTATGCGCAGATCGTTGCCCAGCAACTGCACCGAGCCCTTGACGCCGGCCTGGGCGATGTCGGCCAGCGGCAGCTGCAGGTTCAGCTTCAGATTGGCCTGGCCCGTGCTGGTCGCCTGGCCCATCGCGTGGCCGGTCCATTCGTCGACCGGCGAGGCGCGCACGAAGCGCAGCAGCTCGGCCAACGGGCCGCGGCCGGCGCCGTCGATCAGCAGCACCGGCTTGTGGATCAGGTCCTTGATGCCGCCCTCGATGCCGGTCAGCTCGTAGCCCAGGGTCCTGGCGCGGCCGTCGCGGATCGTCATGCTGCCGCGCTCGAAGATCAGCTCGGCGTCGATATGCTCCAGCACCGGCCAGGCCAGCGGCTGGCCCGGCGCCGGCGGCACATAGGCCAGCTCGATGTCGCGCGCCTGGGTCGCGATGCGGAACTGGCCGCGCCCCGGCGCCGCGTCGAAGGGGAAGTCGGCCAGATCGCCGCGCAGCTTGAACGTGACGTCGCGCGCCGTGCCGCCGCGGATCGCCTCCTTCACGTAATGGCGCGCCGTCTCGCCGACCTGCAGCGGCAGATAGCGCTGCACGCGGGTCGCGTCGATGCGCTCGATGCGGCCGTTCAGTTCCAGCTGGCCGGGGAAGCGCGCGCCGCGGCCGCTGGCGGCCGTGCCCTCGCCGCTGCGCCAGACGCCGTCGAACTCGCCCTGCAGATCGGCCGTGACGAGCTTCAGCGCACCCAGCCTGAACTCCAGCTGCGGCGGCTGCTGGTCCTTGTGCGGCTCGATCTTCCAGTCCAGCGTCGCCGAGAGGCGCTGCAGCGGCAGCAGCGGCTCCTCGAACAGGCCCGGCAGCTCCAGGCTGCCGTCGGCGATGCCGATCACAGCCTGGCCGCCACGCTCGCTGGCCTCCAGCAGCACGCTGGCGCCGACGACGCCGGGCCGGCCGATCGCATACGGCGCCGCGGCCGGCGCGGCGCTCAGGCGCAGGCCGTCCAGCCGCGCCTTCAGCCGGTAGTTCTTGGGCGCCTCCAGCGGGCCGTCCCAGCGCGCGTTCAGCTCGCTTAGCACGCCCTGCGGCGCCAGCCGGGCCAGCAGCGCGCGCGGCACCTCGCCGACCGGCAGGCGCTCGGCGATCTGCGCCATCAGCGCGAAGTCGAGCCGCTGCGCGTTCAGCTCGCCGCCGACCAGCGGAGCAAGCTCGGCGTCCAGGCCCGAGGCCGGCTTGGCGCCCTTGGGCGGCGCCGCCATGCGCAGCTGCACGCCCCAGTCCGAGCGGGGCCAGACGATGCCCTTGCCCTCCGGTCCGGCGCCGACGAAGCCGAGCTGGCTCGCCCGCAGGCTCAGCTTCTGCGGCTCGCGCTGCAGCTGCAGCCGGCCCTCGATCTGCTCCAGCTGCAGCGGATCGGCCTTGGGCGAGACGCGCAGCCGCACCGCGCGCAGGCCCATGTCGACCGTCGCGCCGACCAGGCCGCCTTCCTTGATGTCGATCCAGCTGCGCAGCGCGCCGTCGCCCTCGCTCAGCTCGAAGGGCAGGTCCAGATGGCGGCGCAGCTCGCGCAGATCGGCGCGCGGCAGGTCGGCATAGAGCTGGCCGCTCCAGTGCGCGAGATCGCCGGGCCGCTTCAGCAGCTTCTGCGTGAAGCGGCCGCGCAGGCCGAAGCGCTGGCCCCAGGCCGGCGGCGGCGTCGCGTCGAGCCGCAGCGCATGGGCGCGCAGGCCGTTGCGCAGCACCAGGTTCAGGTCCGAGAGCTCCAGCGGGGGCGCCTGGCGGCGCTCGTCGATCCAGCGCACGCGGCCGTTCAGCACGACGAACTCGTGCTGCGAGAAGAACCAGTCGGCCCATTCCTCGGCCCGGCCGCCGGCCTCGGGCCGCTCCTCGGCCGTGTCGACCGACAGGCCGGCGACGAAAAGCCGGCCCTGCGCATCGCGGCGGATCTCCAGCTGCGGGCCGTCGATCAGCAGCTGGTCGAAGCGCAGCTCCAGCGCCAGCAGCGAGCGCACCGACAGCGCCGCGGCCACGCGCGGCAGGCGCAGCGCCTCGCGGCCCTGGCGGTCGAGCAGGCGCACCTCGCGCAACTCCAGCGCCGGAATCCAGCCGCCCGAGCGCACGCTGATCTGGCCCAGGCGCACCGGCACGCCCAGGCTTTGCGAGGCCTCCCGCTCCAGGGTCGGACGCCATTCGTCGATGTGCGGCAGAATCGCCCAGTGCAACAGCAGCCAGGCCGTCAGCAGCAGCAGCCAGACGATGGCCAGCAGGCCCAGCAGCCAGCGCGCGCCGCGCCAGATCAGGCGGGCGGGGCGGGTGAGCCAGAACGGTGCGGCGGCGGAGGCGGTTGCAAGCACGAAAAAATGGAGAGGGAAAGCGCTCGCCGTGAAGTCGATTGCCGTTTGTATTTCTTGATGGATGCCGGGAGTCGACCGGTGCCCGCAATCGCGCTCAATCTAGCACAGCGCATGATCGTATGACCGAGGCCAGACCTACTTTACCGCCCGTAACGCCGGCCCCGGCGGGGGTCGCCGAAGCCGCGCACAGCCGCTTCGTCCAGCGGGTGCGCCGCCGCTATGCGGCCGAGCTGCCGCTGCTGCCGCCCGGACTGCCGGACCGCGCCGCCATCGAGGCCCTGGTCGCCACCCTGCAGGCCGGTGGCCGGCCCTTGGCCAGCGCGCTGCGCGTCGCCCGCCAGCTGGT
This sequence comes from Roseateles violae, assembly GCF_030410485.1. Lineage (GTDB taxonomy): Bacteria > Pseudomonadota > Gammaproteobacteria > Burkholderiales > Burkholderiaceae_C > Roseateles_D > Roseateles_D violae. The sequence goes on from NZ_JAUHHC010000001.1 coordinate 170,061, forward strand.
GCTGGAGCGTCTGGCGGTGCTGGACATCGAGCAGGGCGCGGCGATGCACGAGATCACCGAGGCGATGAGCTCGCTGGCCGAGGTCGCGCTGTGCCTGGCCCTGGCCGCCGCGCGCGCCGAGCAGGACGCGATCAACGGCGTGCCGCGCAATGCCGAGGGCGAGGTGATCGAGTTCTGGGTGCTGGGCATGGGCAAGCTCGGCGCACGCGAGCTGAACGTCTCCTCCGACATCGACCTGATCTATGTCTACGAGGACGAGGGCCAGACGGACGGACTGCTGCCGCAGAGCCCGAGCGCCGGGCCGCCCCAAGCTCGGGCGACAGCCCCCGCGGGGGGCTCGGCGCTGCAGGCGCCGGGGGGCTCCATTTCTGCACATGAATACTTCGCCCGCGTCTGCAAGCGCCTGTATGCGCTGATCGGCGACATCACCGAGGACGGCCAGGTCTTCCGCGTCGACCTGGCCCTGCGGCCGAACGGCAACTCGGGCCCGCCGGCGGTCAGCCTGCAGATGCTGGAGGAGTACCTCCTCGTCCAGGGCCGCGAATGGGAGCGCTTCGCCTGGCTGAAGAGCCGCGTCGTCGCGCCGCTGGAAAGCGTGAGCGGTTCCCGCGTGCTGGCGCTGAAGTCGCTGGTGACGCCCTTTGTCTACCGCAAATACCTGGACTACGGCGTCTTCGAGGGCCTGCGCCAGCTGCACCGCAAGATCCGCGACGAGGCGCAGCGCCGCGCCGCCGGCCGGCCCGAGCGGGCCAACGACGTCAAGCTCTCGCGCGGCGGCATCCGCGAGATCGAGTTCACCGTGCAGTTGCTGCAGGTCGTGCGCGGCGGCCAGTTCCCCGAGATCCGCACCCGCTCGACGGTCAAGGCGCTGGGCCGCCTGGCCGCGCGCGGCCTGATGAAGCCGGCCACCGCCGCCAAGCTGGCCGAGGCCTACGACTTCCTGCGCCGCGTCGAGCACCGCATCCAGTTCCTCGACGACCAGCAGACGCATTGCCTGCCCGGCGTCGATGAAGACCTGGCCTGGATCGCTCGCAGCCTGGGCCTGGCCTGCCGGGCCGATGCCTGCGAGCTGCTGGACAAGCTCCTGGAAGTGCGCGAGACGGTGGCCACCGAGTTCGACGCGCTGCTGCACGACGGCCAGGCGCCGGCGCCCAATGGCGGCTGCAAGGGCTGCGGCGGGCCGGCACTGCCCATCGATGCCGAGGACTTCCTGGCCCAGCTGCAGCCGGAGCTGGCCGAGGCGGTGCGCCGCTGGGCGCAGCAGCCGCGCGTGCAGAACCTGCGCGAGGAATCGCGCCTGCGCCTGGCCAAGCTGGTCGGCCGCGCGGCCAAGGCGGTGCGCGAGGAGCAGGCGACCCTGGACGCGGCGCTGCGCTTCGTCGACTGGGTCGAGCCGCTGCTGCGGCGCGAGAGCTATCTGGCCCTGCTGGTCGAGCGGCCGGCGGTGCAGCAGCGGCTCTTGCGCCTCTTGGGCCTGGCGCGCTGGCCGATGCGCTATCTGATGCTGCATCCGGGCGTCATCGACGAGCTGGCCGACACGCGGCTGCTGCATGAGCGCTTCGACGGGCCGGCCTTCATCGCCGACCTGGAGGAGCGCCACGCGGCCTGGGCCCGCTCCGGCGAGGCCGACGAGGAGGCGCTGCTGGACACCTTGCGGCGCGCCCACCATGCCGAGGTCTTCCGCATCCTGGTGCGCGACGTCGAGGGCGGCACCACGGTCGAGCAGGTCGCCGACGATCTGTCGGCGCTGGCCGATGCGGTGCTGCAATGCGCGATCCACTGGTCCTGGTCGCGGCTGAAGCAGGCGCACCGGCCGCGGCCGCAATTCGCCGTCATCGCGTACGGCAAGCTGGGCGGCAAGGAGCTGGGCTACGGCGGCGACCTGGACGTGGTCTTCCTCTTCGACGATGCCGACGAGAACGCGGCCGAGGTCTACGGCGCCTTCGTGCGCAAGCTGATCACCTGGCTGACCCTGCGCACCGCCGCCGGCGAGCTGTTCGACATCGACACGGCGCTGCGGCCCAACGGCAACTCCGGCATGCTGGTCACCTCGATCGCCTCCTTCGAGAACTACCAGATCGGCCGCGGCGGCAACACCGCCTGGACTTGGGAACACCAGGCGATCACGCGCGCGCGCTTCTGCGCCGGCGATGCCAGCCTGGCCGGGCGCTTCGAGGCCGTGCGCCGTCAGGTGCTGACCGCCCCGCGCGACCATGCGGCGCTGCGCCAGGAGGTGCAGGCCATGCGCGAGAAGGTGCGCGCGGCGCGGCCGGTCAAGGCCGGGCAGTTCGATCTGAAGCACAGCCCCGGCGGCATGATGGACGCCGAGTTCGCGCTGCAGTACCTGATCCTCGCCCATGGCCGCGAGCATGCTGCCCTGCTCGACAACGCCGGCGCGATCGCCTTGCTGCAGCGCGCCGAGGCGGCCGGCCTGCTGCCGGCCGGTATCGGCCTCGCCGCGGCCGATGCCTACCGCGAGCTGCGCCGCGTCCAGCACCGCGCGCGGCTGGACGAGCAGCCGACCGCCGTGCCGGACACCGAGCTGGTGGCCGAGCGTGATGCCGTGCTGGCGCTGTGGCGGGCGGTGTTCAGCTGAAACGCAGCGGCGTTGCGGGCGGCAGCGAGGTCTGCAGCTCCAGCAGCCCCTCGCCGACCAGGTCCTCCAGCTCGTCGGCAAGCCGCTCCGCCACGGCGGCCGGCTCGGCATCCGCCGCCGGCAGCACGCCGACCCAGGCATTGCGGCCGCTGCGCTTGGCCACGTAGAGGCACTGGTCGGCCAGGTCCAGCAGCTGCTCCCAGCCGAGGCGGCGCGGCGCGGCCGGGAAGAAGGGGTAGAGCACGAAGCCCAGCGAGCAGCTGCGCATCAGGCTCTGGCCGTTGCCCAGATCGAAGCGATGCGCCTCGAAGCGCGCGCGGATGCGCTCGGGCAGGCGCGCGGCATCGTCCCGGCAGGTCTGCCGCGCCACCACCACGAACTCCTCGCCGCCCCAGCGCACCACCGAATCGGCCTCGCGGGTGCACTCGCGCAGGATCTGCGCCACCTGCTGCAGCACCAGGTCGCCGGCGGCGTGGCCGAAGCCGTCGTTGATGCTCTTGAACTTGTCGATGTCCACCATGATCAGCGCCAGGTCGCTGCAGGACACCTCGCGCCGGGCCTGGCCCAGGCGCTGGTCTATCTGCCCCCGCAGGGCCATCGAGACATGCTCGGGCATGACCTCCTGCAAATAGCGGCGGTTGTGCAGCCGGGTGAGCGCGTCGGTCAGGCTCTGGTCCTTCAGGGCCTGGTTGGCGGCCTCGAGTTCCTGCGTGCGCGCCGCCACCAGCGCCTCCAGCGTGGCGGTGCGCCGCAGCAGGCGGCGTGCCCGGTATTGCTCGAACAGCCACAGCGCCAGCAGCGCCGCGGCCGCCGCCAGCGCCCGGAACCACCAGGTCTGCCACCAGGGCGGCAGGATGGTGAAGCCGAGCCGAGTGGCCGGCCCCCAGGGTCCGGTACGGAAGCGCGCCTGCAGCTCCATCGTGTAGTCGCCGGGCGGCAGGCCGGCATAGCGCGCCTCGCGCGTCGGCGCTTCATGCCAGTCGCTTTCCAGCCCGAGCAACCGCGCCTGAAGGCCGATGCCGCCGGTGTCCAGATAGCTCAGCGCCGCGAAGCGGATCTCGAAGGTGTTCTGCTCGGCGCCGACGCGCGGCGCGCCTGCCGCGTCAATGGGCTGGCCGCCCAGGCTGGCGGCCAGCACGGCGACCCGCGGCGGCGGCGGTGCGCCGGTGTAGCGGCCGGAATCGAACTGCGCCAGCCCGCCGCGCGTGCCGATCCAGACGCGGCCGTCCGGCTCGGCCAGGAAGGCCATCGCATTGGCCTCCTCGTCGACCAGGCCGTCCTCGACGCCGAAGTGGTAGAGCGCCGGCTGCGCCTCGCGCGGCCGCTCCACCAGCTCGAGGCCGGCATGGCTGCCCAGCCACAGCCGGCCGGCGGCGTCCTCGCCGATCAGCGTCAGGTCCACCGCCGGCAGCGCCGGCGGCGCCAGCGCCTGCAGCAGCTGGAGCCGGCCATCCGCATGGCGCAGCCGCGAGACGACGCCGGGCTTGTCCCGGTAGGCCAGCCAGATCTCGTCGCCGCGGCCGGCGCTCACGTACAGCGCCTGTGCCGAGGCCAGGCCGTCGGCCGGGCCGAAGCGCTGCCAGCGCCCGCCGCTGTACAGCAGCAGGCCGGCGCTGCCGGCGGCCCAGAGCCGGCCCCGCCGGTCGCTCATCAGGTGGGAGATGATCTCGTCGGGCGGGGCGCCGGGCAGGGGCACCGGCTCGAAGACCCAGCTGCTCCCGTCGGGCCGGCCGCGCAGCAGGCCACCGCGGTGGGTGCCGACCCACAGCTGCTGCTCGCCGTCCAGCAGCAGGCTCAGCACCTTGCGCCCCCCGGCGCTCGGCAAGCCGAGGCTTTCGAGCTTGCGGCCGCGGGCGTCGAGGCGCTGCAGGCCGTAGGGCTCGCCGCCGAAGACCAGGCCGCCGTCGGCGGTCTGCACGATCGCGCGCACCAGCCGTTCCTCGGTGCCGGGGACGATCTCCCAGCTCTGCGCATCGTGCTGGGCCGGCGGCGACTCGGCGCCGCGGGCCAGGCCTTTCTCGGTGCCCACCCAGAGCCGGCCGTCGCGGGCGCGCAGCAGCGACCAGACATAGGCGGGCAGGCCCTCCTTGGGCGTATGCGCCCGCCAAGCGCCACGCCCCATCAGCCGGTGCAGGCCCAGGCTGCCGCACCACAGATTGCCCTCGCGGTCGAGCAGCAGCGCCCGCGTGAAATCGGTCGGCAGCCCGTGCGCCAGGCCGATGCTGCTCAGCTCACCCTGGAAGTAGCGGTAGATGCCTTTCCCGGTCGGGATCCATACGGCCCCGTCCGCGCCCTGGTGCAGGCGGGACAGGAAGGTGTCCGCCGGCGGCAGCTCCGCCATCGTGCGGAACCGGCTGGCGCCCGGATCGAGCACATAGGTGTGGCGCGAGCTGCGCAGCCATACGCGCCCGTCGGCGGCGGCCAGCAACTGGTCGAGCTCCTCGCCGTCCAGCGACGGACGGCCCTCGAAGGCCTGCCAGCCCTGCTCGGCGGTCCAGCGCCAGAGCGTCTTGCGCGTGCCGGCCCATAGCGTCTTGCCGTCGGGCGAGGCGGCGATGGTGTTGAGCCCGCGGCCCGGCCACTGCGGATCCGGCTTGAAGCCGGCCGCGTCGCCGCGGTACAGGCCCGAGCGGGTGGCGACCCACAGCTGGCCGTCGGGCCCCGCGGCGATCTCGTTCACCGCCAGATCGGCGGGCAAGCCCGGCGGCTGCGCATCGAAGCGCTGGCCGGTCCAGCGCGCGAGGCCCTGCCGCGTGCCGACCCACATGCGGCCCGCCGCGTCCAGGCGCAGCGCATTGACCTCCAGCGAGGGCAGGCCCTGCGCCAGGCCGAAGGCCTGGAACTGGCGGCCGTCGAAGCGGTACAGGCCGCGGTCGGTGGCCACCCAGATGAAGCCCTCGAGGTCCTGCAGCAGCAGGTTGACACGCAGATTGCCCAGACCCGCCTCGCGGCCGTAGACCTGGAAAGGCAGGCGTCCGGCCGGGTCGGACACCGCGGCCTGCAGCGGCGCGAGTACGGCAAGCCACAGGACCGCACACAGCAGCGCTCGAAAAAAAAACCTCATGTCGCGCCACTATCGCATCGCCCGGCCGGTCGGCGTAGTGGTGGATGCCAGCATGCCTGCCCCTATGCTGGCGACATGCGCACACCGTTGTCGAGCTGGACCGGCATCAGCCTGACCCTGGCCGGGTTGGCCCTGGCCGCCTTCTTCTTCGCGCCGGCAGCGGCGCTCGACTGGCAGCCTGCGCTGTGGCCGCGGCAGCCCTGGCGGGCGCTCAGCGCGGCGCTGGTGCACTGGAGCGGCCAGCACCTGGCGGCCAATCTGGCCGGTTGCGCGATGCTGGCGCTGCTGGGCCGCCAGGCCCGGTTGGGCGCGCGCTGCAGCCTCGCCTGGCTGCTCGCCTGGCCGGCCACCCAGCTGGGCCTGCTGGCCCTGCCCGAGCCCGCCGCGCTGCGGCATTTCGGCGGGCTCTCGGGCGTGCTGCATGCGGGTGTCGCGATCGCGGCGCTCGAGCTGCTGCTGCGCCGGCGCGGCCGCGAACGGACGATCGGCGCGCTGATCGGCCTGGGACTGGCGCTGAAGCTGCTGCTGGAGCAGCCGCTGGGTCCGCCGCTGCGCACGGTGCCGGGCTGGGACATCCCGCTGCTGCCGTTTGCCCACCTGAGCGGCGCGCTGGCCGGGGCGCTGTGCGCCCTGCTGCTGCTGGGGGCCGCCCGCTATCATCGCCGCCGCTGATCCTGCGGCTTCTGCCACGCCCCATGTCCTCCACGCCCCTTGCCCCGGCCGCCGCGCCCGTGCCCGGCGCCCGCGCGCTGTTCTTCATCCAGGTCTTCTCCACGCTGGGCTTTGCCGTGCTGCAGTCCACGCTGGTGCTCTATGCCACCAAGCACCTGGGCTTCAGCGACCGCCTGGCCACGGCGCTGATGGGCGTGTTCGGCGCCTTCAACTACGGCCTGCACCTGTTCGGCGGCTATCTGGGTGGGCGCTTCCTGTCCAACCGCAATCTGTTCGTCGGCGGGATGCTGCTGCAGGTGCTGGGCTGCGCCGCGATCGCCGGCGGCACCGCGGCGCTGATGTACTGGGGCCTGGCGCTGTTCCTGACCGGCAGCGGCCTCAACGTCACCTGCATCAACATGATGCTGACCCAGCGCTTCGCGCCCGAGGACGAGCGCCGCGAGTCGGCCTTTCTATGGAACTACGCGGGCATGAACGTCGGCTTCTTCATCGGCTTCACGGTCGCCGGCCAGTTCCAGCTGAGTCAGGACTACGCGACGCTGTTCACGTTCGCCACTGCCGGCAATCTGCTCGCGGTCCTGCTGGCCGCCCTGTTCTGGCCCCAGATCCGCGACCTCGACACCCCGCTGCTGGCCGCCACGCCACGCGCCTGGCGGCGGCGCTTCGCGGCCGGCGCGGCCATCCTGATCGGCCTGGTGCCGGCGCTGTGGCTGATGCTGCAGGCGCCGGACTGGGCCGGCCTGATCGTCAAGGCGATTGGCGTGCTGGTGTTCCTGGGCCTGCTGCTGCTGACGCTGCGCCATCCGGTGCTCGAGGAGCGGCGCCGCATGGCCGCCTATCTGATCCTCTCGCTCGGCTCGCTGGCCTTCTGGTCGCTCTACCAGATGGCCTTCAGCGGGCTGCAGCTGTTCTACGACCGCAATGTCGATCCGATGATAGGCCGCGTGCAGATCGCGCCGCAGTGGGTGCAGAACATCAACACGGTGGTGATCGTCATCGGCGGGCCGCTGCTGGCCTGGCTGTTCACCCGGCTGCGCGCGCGCGGCTGGGCCATCGACGTGCCCAGGCAGTTCGCCGCGGCCGTGCTGCTGATGGGGCTGAGCTTCGTCGTGCTGCCGCTGGGCATCGGCCTGGCGGATCCGGCGACGGGCCGCTCGGCCTTCGCCTGGATCGGCCTGTGCTATGTGCTGCAGAGCGTGGGCGAGCTGCTGATCTCGCCGGTGGGCTACGCGATGATCGGCCGCCTGGCGCCGCGCCAGTACCAGGGCGTGATGATGGGCGCGTGGATGCTGGCGACCGGGCTGGCCTCGCTGTTCGCCAACGACTTCTCGGGCTCCATCCCGCAGGCGCCGGGCAATGACCCGCGGCTGACCAACGGCTTCTATTCCGTGCTGTTCGGCCGCCTCGGCTGGGGCACGGTCGGCGTGGGCGTCGTGATGCTGCTGCTGATCCCGCGGCTGCGCCGACTGATCGAAGGCCGGGCATGAGCGAACGCAAGAGCCATCTGGACGGCTTCGCCGTCGGCGCCCTGCTGCTGTGCTGCCTGCTGTGGGGTCTCAACCAGGTGGCGGCCAAGGCGGCGTTGAGCGAGATCGGACCGCTGTGGCAGGCGGGACTGCGCTCGCTGGTGGCGGCAGCGCTGGTCGCGCTCTGGGCCGGCTGGCGCGGCATCAAGTTGTTCGAGCGCGACGGCAGCCTCAGGGGCGGCCTGCTGGCCGGCAGCCTGTTCGGCCTGGAGTTCGCCTGCATCTTCATCGGCCTGCAGTACACGACCGCCTCCCGCATGGTGGTCTTCATCTATCTGAGCCCCTTTGTCGTCGCCCTGGGCATGCCCTTCATCGCCGCCTCCGAGCGCCTGCGCCCGCGCCAGATGGGCGGCCTGCTGCTGGCCTTCGGCGCGGTCGCCTGGGCCTTTGCCGAGGGCTTCGGCCAGGCCAGCACCTCCTCGCTGCAATGGCTGGGCGATGGGCTGGGCCTCTTGTCGGCGCTGCTATGGGGCGGCACGACCTTGGCGATCCGCGGCACGCGGCTGTCGCAGGCCGGCGCCGAGAAGACCCTGCTCTACCAGCTGGGCATCTCGGGCCTGGGCCTGACGGCCGGCGCGCTGCTGGCCGGCGAGGCGGCGCCGCTGGCCTGGTCGTTGCGGCTCGGCGGCCTGTTCCTGTTCCAGGCGGTCGTCGTCAGCTTTGCCAGCTACCTGCTCTGGTTCTGGATGATCCGCCACTATCCGGCGACCAAGCTGGCCAGCTTCACGCTCGCGACGCCGCTGTTCGGCCTGCTGGCCGGCGCGCTGCTGCTGGGCGAGCCGGTCACCGCGCGCCTGATCCTCGCCCTTGTCGCGCTGGCGGCAGGCGTGTTGCTGGTGAATAAGTAGACTGCGGCTCCATCACAGGAGACAACCGTCATGACGACCCCGATCACGCTCTGCGGCTTTTCGCTCTCGAACTACTACAACAAGGTCAAGTTCGTCCTGCTGGAAAAGGGCATCCCCTTCACCGAAGAGACGGTGATGACGCATTCGCACGAGGAGGCGGTGCTCGACTGCACGCCGCTGGGCAAGGTGCCCTTCATCCGCACGCCGCAGGGCGCGCTGTGCGAGAGCCAGGTGATCGTCGACTATCTGGAGGCGACGCATCCTGCGCCGGACTACCCGGCCTTGATCCCGGCCGACCCCTACCAGGCGGCCAAGGTGCGCGAGCTGGTGCAGTTCATCGACCTGCATCTGGAGCTGGTCGCGCGCGAGCTCTATCCGCAGGCCTTCTTCGGCGGCCAGGTCAGCGAGGGCACGCAAAAGCGCGCCCGCAAGCTGCTGACGGCGAATATCGAGGGCTTCAAGCGCCTGGCCCGGTTCGCGCCCTATGTGGCCGGCGACAGCTTCACGATGGCCGATTGCGCCGCCTGGGTGAGCCTGCCGCTGGTCGCCCAGGCGAGCAAGCTCGTGCTTGGCGAGGACCTGCTGGCCGCCGGCGGCGTCGATTGGAAGTCCTATGCGAAGTTCATCGGCGAGCGCCCGCATGCGCAGAAGGTGGCGGCCGACCGCAAGGTCGACCAGGAGCGCATCGCCGCGCTGCGGGCGCAGGGCTGAGCGCCCCGCCTAGCCTGCACTCACCGCCAATCCAGGCTGAAGCCAGTCTGAGGACGACCCAGGGCGTCCCCAATCGAGCGGATGGCCCGCGGACAAGCTAGGGAGATGGTGCGCAATCCGCGGGTGTGGCCTCTTGCCGGCCCGCGGGCCGCTGCTTAGCCTCCTTGACCTGGCCCCGCCGTCACGCCCGCGCGCGATGGCACGGAGGCCGGGCGCATGCCACCGGCGCCTGCGGTGCAGCAGCAAGGAGTGCAAGCATGAGGATCCAAACGGTTCTATCGCTGGCCCTGGCCTCGGCGCTGATCGCGCCGGCGGCACTGGCCCAGGGTTCGGCGGCCGCGCCCCAGAAGGACAGCGCCGGTCACCGTTCCGACAACCCGGAACATCCGCTCGGCAAGAAGCAGGCCGAACTGCGCAAGCAGGGCCTGCACAAGCTGCTGCAGGGCAAGGCGACGGCCAAGGGGCCCAACAAGGTCGTGCAGGTCGCCAAGGGCCAGTATGTGGAGCTGGCGCGTCAGGGCGAGGACAAGATCTTCACCATCCTGGTCGAGTTCGGCCCGCAGATCAATCCGAGCTACGGCGGCACGCCGGGGCCGCTGCACAACCAGATTCCGCAGCCGAACCGCGCGGTCGACAACACGACGATCTGGACCGCGGACTTCAGCCGCCCCTATTTCGAGAAGCTGCTGTTCGACGGCACGCCCGGCGCCGTCTCGATGCGCAATTTCTACATCGAGCAATCGTCGAACCGCTACACGGTCAACGGCGAGGTCAGCGACTGGGTCAAGGTGCCCATGAACGAGGCGAATTACGGCGCCAACTACTGCGGCGGCATCGTCTGCGCGCGCACCTGGCTGCTGATCCGGGACGCGGCCAACGCCTGGTATGCCGCGCAGATCGCGGCCGGCAAGACCAAGGCGCAGATCAATGCCTATCTGTCGCAGTTCGATGTCTGGGACCGCTACGACGCCAATGGCGACGGCAACTTCAACCAGCCCGACCACTACATCGACCACTTCCAGATCGTCCACGCCGGCGAGGGCGAGGAGACCGGCGGCGGCGCCCAGGGCACCGACGCGATCTGGAGCCATCGCTGGTATGCCTTCTACACGCAGCAGGGCCAGACCGGCCCGGACGGCGCCAAGCTGGGCGGCATCCGCATCGGCGAGAGCGACTACTGGATCGGCGACTACACGGTCGAGCCGGAGAACGGCGGCGTCGGCGTGTTCGCGCACGAGTTCGGCCATGACCTGGGCCTGCCCGATCTCTACGACACCAGCGGCAATACCGGCGGCGCCGAGAACTCGACCGGCTTCTGGACGCTCTACTCGTCCGGCTCCTACGGCAGCAGCGGCCGGCCCGAGGATGGCATCGGCAGCAAGCCGATCCCGATGAGCGCCTACGAGAAGATCTTCCTCGACTGGTCGAACTACGAGGTGGTCAACGCCGGGCAGTCGGCCTCGCTGAAGCTGGGACCGGCCTCGGCCAATACCAAGCAGGCGCAGCAGCTGATCGTGCTGCTGCCGGACAAGCAGGTGGCCACGCCGATCGGCACGCCCTTCGCCGGCAGCTACCAGTACTACTCCGGCGCCGGCAACAATCTGGACAACCGGATGAGCCGCACGGTCACCCTGCCGGCCGGCGCCAGCTTCAGCGCCAAGGTCAAGTACGCGATCGAGACCGACTGGGACTATGCCTATCTGACCGTCAACGGCACGCCGGTGGCGACCAACCGCTCGACCGGAACCAATCCCAACGGGCAGAACTTCGGCAACGGCATCACCGGCAACAGCGGCGGCAACTGGGTCGACCTGACGGCCGATCTGAGCGCCTGGGCCGGACAGACGGTGACGCTGGGCCTGCGCTACTGGACCGATGGCGCGACCGTCGAAGACGGCCTGCTTGCCGACAACCTGATGATCAGCGGCCAGGCGCTGGACGGCGCCGAGACCGAAGCGGGCTGGGCCTATGCCGGTTTCAGCCGCGCCGGCGCCAGCGCGGTGCAGTCCTACTTCAATGCCTATTTCGCCGAATACCGCAACTACCGCGGCTACGACGACGGGCTGCGCACCGGGCCCTACAACTTCGGCTTCCTGAACAACCCGGCGCTGGGCGACTGGGTCGAGCATTTCCCCTATCAAGACGGGTTGCTGATCTGGTACTACGACACCTCGTTTGGCGACAACAATATCGGCGATCACTGCCTGGCCGGGCGCTGCGGCGGCCTCTACCTGCCCATCGACGCGCATCCGGCGCTGCTGCTGCGGCCGGACAACGGCAAGGTCTGGCGGCCGCGCGTCCAGTCCTATGACTCCAGCTTCGGCCTCAAGTCCACCGACGTCGTCTGCCTGAACGCCAACAGCCAGCAGCAATGCTATGGCGGCCTGCCCGGCAACCCGCTGTTCGACGACACGCAGGACTACTGGGTGGCACCGAATCCGGCCATCGGCCATCTCGGCTGGTCCGGCGTGCAGGTGCCCAAGACCGGCACCAAGATCCGCGTGCTGAACACCTCGGCGGACGGCAGTTTCATGCAGGTGCATGTGAACAAGTAGCGCCGCGGCCCGGCGCCGAGGATCCGGCCGCTGGCCGAGGCTCCTCGGCGCCCGCGTGTTCAGGGCAGCTTGAACATCGCCTTCAGCGTCGCCGCCAGCTCGGCATGCGTGGCCTGGCGCGGCGCCTCGCCGCGCGGGCGCACGAGCGGCATGGCCGGCGAGCTGATGTCCTGGGACAGGTCGATGCGGTCGTCGCGCAGCACGCGCCGCCAGGCGTCGAAGGCCGGCAGCAGGCCGGTGCGCGCGATCGCCCTGCCATCCGACACCGCGCCGGCACCGGGCGCCAGGCGATCGGCCTCGATCTCGCTGGCCGCGTCCAGGCCCACCAGCAGGCGCCATTCGGCCTCGCGCCGCTCGTCCAGATTCCAGCGCCGCAGCACCTCGCGGCCGGCGGTCAGGCTGGCGGCGTTGGCGCTGAGCGTGGCGTCGAACACCGGCGCCAGCGCCATCTGGAAGGCCGCGGCCAGATTGCCGGCCAGGCCCAGCGCGGTGCCGTCGAGATCGCTGCCCAGCGGATCGACGGCATCGAAACCGGGCACCGGCTTCAGCGGCCCTGCGGCCGGCGACCAGGCCCCGCTGGGCGCGCCGAGCAGCGCGGCGGTCCGGCTGCGCGGCGCATGGCGCAGCAGATAGGCCTTGGCCTCGCTGTCGGGAAGCTCGCGCCAGTCCTGCGCGCGCTGATCGTGCAGCGCCCAGGTCGGCTTGGCGTCGCCATGGTCGGCCAGGCGCACCGGCCAGGGCAGCTCGAAGCCGGCCGGCGCCACGACGCTGCCCTGCAGGCCGGCCACCGCGCCCTGCAGCTGCGCCAGCAGCGCGGCGGCGTCCTGCACCTTGGGCAAGGTGACGGTCATGGGCGCGCCGGCGTTCTGCCGGAATTCCACCTGGCCGGCCGCCGGGCGGATCTGCCAGCCCGCGTCGGCATGCCAGAGCTTCAGCAGCGGGCGCATGCCGGCCGGGAAACGCTGGCCCGCGATGCCGGCCGACTGCTGCCAGAGCTGGTGATCCGGATACACCAGCGCGCGGGCCGGCGGCAGCTGGCGCAGCTCGGCGCCGCCGAAGGCATCCAGCGTCAGCAGCGGATCGCGCCGGTCGCGCAGCATCGCGATCAGGCCACCGCCCACCGAGAGGCGCCAGGCCATGAAAGCCGCGCCGCCCAGCAGCAGGCCGGTGAACAGCGCCCACAGGCCCCAGAACGCGCCGTCGCTGCGCAGGTTGGCGCCGCGGATCAGCAGGCAGAACAGCCAGCCGATGGCCAGCCCCATCATCGGCAGGGTTTGCATCAGGTACATGAAGCCGGAGCCGGGCCGCCCCTTCGCGTAGTGCACGATGCTGCGCACCAGGAAGTAGAGGTCGGTGGCGATCCAGGGCGCGAACAGCAGGCCCCAGCGGATGCCCGTGTCGGCCGACATCGTGGCCGCCGTCACCACCGCCAGCACGATGCGCAGACCGCCGGCCACGGTGAACTGCACGAAATCGGCATCGCGCCGCGGCACCATCGCCCACAGCGCCAGGCCGTAGGCAAAGGGCATCGGCGCGCCGGCCGCCAGCAGGAAGTTGGCCGCCTGGTACCAGCTCTTCTCGTCGCTGTCGTTGGCGGGATCGTCGGGGCCCTTGCTGTCGTCCGCGATCTTCAGCAGCCGGCCGCTGTGCTCGCCCAGGCGCGCGAACATCAGGCCCAGCGAGGGCGCCAGGAACACCGGCATCAGCACCAGGAACCACAGCCCCATGCCCCAGTGCTGCTGGTGCAGCACCTTGACCATCAGGCCGTAGCCTTCCTCGAACTCGTCCTCGGACAGCGTTGGCGCATGGTCGGGCGTGGTGTCCACCCGCAGGCCGCGCATCGCGTCGCTGGCCACCTCGCGGATCGCCCTGGCGAAGGCGCGGCGCAGCGCGGCGGGCATCTGCTCGGGCAGCCATTCGACGAAGGCATCGGTCTCGGGCACGCGGTTCAGCAGCACGCGGCTGACCCAGGTCTCGGCAATCATGCGATCGACCGAGGGTGCATCGGCCGGCCCGCGCGCCGCCGCGGCGCCGCGCAGCACCGGGCCGATGATCCAGTCGGCCGCCACGCCGCAGGCCAGGCCGGCGCAGAAGGCGCGCGTCTCCTGGATGCGATTGGCATGGCCGGCGATCTCGGCATCGGCCAGTGCGTATTGCGCGGTGCGGCCGATGACGGTCAGCGCGTCGGCCACCGTCACGGAGACATCGGCATCGGCGCTGCCACGGCGCAGCGCCTCGCGCAGCCAGCCGGGACCGGGCTCGAGGTAGTCGGCCCATTCGGGCAGATCGAAGCCCATCGCGCCCAGCGCGGCCATGCGGCTGATCGTGGCGCCGGGGCCGGCCGCCAGCAGCGGCGCGCCGCCGCGCAGATGGCGCTGCGCCCCGCGCAGCAGCACCTGCAGCGCGCGGTCCACGTCCTGCAGCGCGTCGCCGGAAACGCCGCGGATGTCGGCGTCGCGCAGCAGCTCGGCGAGCCGGCGATCGCAGGCCATGGCCACCGCCAGCGGCAGCGCGGTAGGCAGGGCGCGCGGCGGCAGCTGGTCCAGCGGCGGGTCGCCCGCCAGCGGCACGATGGTGATGGCGCGCAGCGCGGCCTGGCGCTGCGCATCGACCAGGGCCTGCACTGGCAGCGTGACATCGGCAAAGGGATCGAGCTCGTGCGAGGCCAGGGCCAGCAGGAACCAGCTCGCATGACCGGCCAGCGCCGCCGGCGCGGGCAGCAGCGAGGAATGCAGGTCGAAGGAGGCAATGAGCGGCTCGCGCGCGTCCAGCGTGCCCAGGCGGCGCAGGCCCACGGTGGACCAGCCGCCGCCGCTGATCGGCAGGCCGGCGCGCAGCGCGCCGGCGAAGTCGGCCGGCAGCGGCGGCGGGCTGCCGGCGACGGCCTCGGCCAGCAGCAGCAGCACGACGGCGCCGGCGCAGGGCTCGGCGCCGGTGTTCTGCACCTGCACATGGACGCGGTTGAGCACGCCCGAGGCATGCACGGCCACCTGCGCGCTGCGATCGCTCAGCGCCGCGAAGCCGACATGGTTCAGGCCCAGATTGGGCGAGGACTGATAGGCGCCGGCCAGCGGCGCGTCGATGACGATGTCGGGGCTGGCGGCGGCGGCCACCGCATTGCCCAGGTGGTCGCGCCGGTTGGCGTAGCTGCTGGCGGCCAGGCCGCGGTCCTCGACCGCCATCGCCGCCGCGACCAGGCGGTTGTAGACCACCGGTCCGCCATGACGGTTCATCCCCCGATTTCTGCAGACTGTCGCCGTGGCCTGGGCGCCCCGGGCCGCGCTTGTTATGGTGTGCTACATCAGCAACACACCGGCTCGTCCCGCGCCGAGCCCCGTTGATATGCATACCTGGAACGACTCCGCGCCGATCTACCAGCAGTTGGCCGACCGCCTGGCGGTGCAGCTGCTCGACGGCGCGCCACCCGAGGGCGAGGCGATGCCCTCGGTCCGCAATCTGGCCAGCCAGTACCTGATCAATCCGCTGACGGTCAGCCGCGCGCTGCAGGCCCTGGTCGACAACGGCCTGGTCGAGAGCCGGCGCGGCATGGGCATGTATGTGGTGGCCGGCGCGCGCCAGCGGCTCTTGCGCAGCGAACGCGAACGCTTTCTGCAGAAGGAATGGCCGGCGCTGCGCGCGAAACTGCGCCGCCTGGGCCTGCGGCCCGATGATCTGAACTGGGAGGAGCAGCAATGAACAACATCAATCTGGTCGAGGCGCGCGAGATGAGCCTGCGCTACGGCAAGAAGACGGCGCTGGAGCGCGCCAGCTTCGTCATCCCCAAGGGCCGGGTCGTCGGCCTGCTGGGCCACAACGGCGCCGGCAAGACCTCGCTGATGAAGGCGCTGGTCGGCCTGCTGCCGGCCGAGGGCGAGCTGAGCGTGCTGGGGCTCGATCCGCGCCGCCAGCGCGGCGCGCTACTGGAGCAGCTCTGCTACATCCCCGACGTCGCCGTGCTGCCGCGCTGGGCCCGCGTGTCGGAGCTGATCACGCTGATGAGCGGGCTGCAGCCGCGCTTCTCGGCCCTGCGGGCCCGCGAGCTGCTCAAGCGCACCAGCGTCGGCCTGAACGACAAGGTCAAGAGCCTGTCCAAGGGCATGGTCGTGCAGCTGCATCTGGCGCTGATCGCCGCGATCGATGCGCGGCTGATGGTGCTGGACGAGCCGACCCTGGGCCTGGACGTGGTCTCGCGCAAGAGCTTCTACGAGATGCTGATCGACGAATGGTGCGACGGCGAGCGCAGCGTGCTGATCTCGACCCACCAGGTCGAGGAGGTCGAGTCGCTGCTGTCCGACGTGATGATGCTGGACGAGGGCCGCCTGGTGCTGAACATCAGCCTGGAGGACATGGACCGCCGCTTCGTCGCGCTCTCGCACGACCCGGCCACCGCCGAGGCGATCGCCGCCGCCCATCCGCTCTTGCGCTACCGCCAGAGCGGCGGCCGCGGCGCGGCGATCTTCGACGGCGCGCCGCCGGCCCATGTGGCCGAACTCGGCGAGCGCATCCGGCCCAGCCTGGTCGATCTGTTCATGGCGCTGACGCGCAACCCGGCCCTGCACCGCAAAGAGGCCTAAGGAGAATCACGATGAGCGCATCCCGCTTCCCGACCCTGCTGCTGCGCGAATGGATGCAGCACAAGCGCGGCTGGTTGATCACCCTGCTGCTGCCGCCGCTGCTATTCCTGGCGCTGCTGCCCTTCGGCCAGGTGCACGGCATGCCGGTGGACCGGCCGCTGCCGATCGCCGCGGTGCTGATGCTGGTCAGCACGATGGTGGTCTTCGTCATCAGCTATATGGTCGCGATGTTCCAGCTGCCCGGCCTGGCGCGGCGCGACCAGCAGGACCGCTCGATCGAGTTCTGGCTGTCGCTGCCGGCCGGCCATGGCGAGAGCATCGGCGCGACCTTGCTGACGCACGCGCTGCTGGTGCCGCTGGCCGCGGCGCTGGTTGGCTTCGCCTTCGGCGGCCTGATCGCGCCGGCGCTGATCGCCAAGCAGGGCGGCCTGGCGGCGCTGGCCGAGGTGCCCTGGCTGGGCGCGCTGTCGCTGGCGCTGCCGGCGCTGCTGCGTGGCCTGTTCGGCTTGCTCCTGATGAGCTTGTGGCTGGCACCGCTGATGCTGATCGTGATGACGGCCTCGGCCTGGCTGAAGCGCTGGGGCGTGCCCGCGGTGGCCGTCGTCTTCGGCATCGGCGGCGCGATCCTGGACAAGGTCTACGACAACCGCATCGTCTTCGACCTGCTGCAAGCGCAGTTCCGCGGCGCCGGCCGCGCGCTGCTGGCCGACCCACTGGCGCTGAAGCAAAGCCTGCAGCAGCTCGACGAGAGCGGCGGCGCCTTTCAAGCCGGCGCCTGGGCGCTGCGGGACGCGCTGGGCGCCGTTGCCAACCTGGCCTCGCCACATCTGATCGGCGGCCTGCTTGTCGCGGCCGGCTGCTTCGCGCTGCTGGTCCTCAAACGCCAGCGCAGCGGCTGAACCCGCCGTTCCAGAAACAAGAAAGCCCGCTTGCGCGGGCTTCTTTCGTTGACGGGCCGTCGGACTCAGCTCGCTTGCGGCTGGGCGCCTGCCGCGGCGGCCAGCTTGGTGGTCAGTTCCTTGCGGAAGCGGTTCAGCTCCTGCACGCTGCTGAAGCTGCGCTCCATCAGCAGGCTCATATTGTGGAGAATGCGCTCGACGACCTTGTTCTCCCAGATCGCGTCGAACTGGATCTGCTTGTCCAGCCAGTGCTCGAGCCACTCGGGGTCGGGCAGGCGGCTCTGGATCGTGTCGCGCGGGAACAGCTTGGCGTTCACATGCAGATTGGTCGGATGCAGCGCCTGGGCGGTGCGGCGGGCCGAGGCCATCAGCACGCCGACCTTGGCGAAGGCAGCGCGCGCCTCATCGCCGAACTTCGTCATCGCCCGCTTCATATAGCGCAGATAGGCGCCGCCATGGCGGGCCTCGTCGCGCGACAGGGTCTCGTAGATCGCCTTGATGACCGGCTCGGTATGCCATTCGGCGGCACGGCGGTACCAGTGGTTCAGGCGGATCTCGCCGCAGAAATGCAGCATCAAGGTTTCCAGGGCCGGGGCCGGGTCGAACTCGAAGCGCACCTCATGCAGTTCGGCCTCGGTCGGCACCATGTCGGGGCGGAAGCGGCGCAGGTATTCCATCAGCACCAGCGAGTGCTTCTGCTCCTCGAAGAACCAGACGCTCATGAAGGCCGAGAAATCGCTGTCATCCCGGTTGTCACGCAGGAACATCTCGGTGGCCGGCAGCGCCGACCACTCGGTGATCGCGTTCATCTTGATCGTGCGGGCCTGGTCGTCGGTCAGTAGGCTGGCGTCGAACTTGTCCCAAGGGATGTCCGTATCCATATTCCAGCGCACGGCTTCAAGCTGCTTGAACAGTTCGGGATAAAGCATGGTGGTCCTAGGGTTGCAGCCGACGATTCTATGTCGGCGCCCGGAGCGGTGCCGCGTCGGCGGGCCCGCTGCGGCGGTAATAGCTGGCGCCGGGCTTGAAATCGGGCCGCCAGGCACCATGTTGTTCCAGTGCCGAACCCTGTCCCGTCTAGCTGGGACAAACGCCTGGAACTTCTGTCCGCGCAGGGGCTCTCAAGGTACATAGAGCAGTCCGGCGGTTTCGGGGGGCACAGAGCGCCTAAAACCGAGCAAGCTGTGCAGGAATCGGATCAAAACGCCAATAAGACATTAGTATCTAGAGAATTTCAGTCGCAGGACCTCCCCTTGACCGGGGTTGCAATCTCCAAGCCCTTCTCCTCCTCCTCCCTCCCTCCCTCGTTGGCTTCGAGGCGTCTTGCGGCTACTTTTATGACCGGGGCTTCCGCGCAATGCGGAAGCCCCTTGTTTTTGTCAGGCCAGCCAGCCCTTGCGGCGGAAGTAGATGAAGGGCGCGGCCACCGAGGCCGCCATCAGGCCCAGCGCGAACGGGTAGCCCAGCTGCCAGTCCAGCTCGGGCATCAGCTTGAAGTTCATGCCGTAGATGCTGGCGATCAGCGTGGGCGGCAGCAAGGCGACGCTGGCGACGGAGAAGATCTTGATGATCTTGTTCTGGTTGATGTTGATAAAGCCGACGGTGGCGTCCATCAGGAAGTTGATCTTGTCGAACAGAAAGGCCGTGTGCGAGTCGAGCGAATCGATGTCGCGCAAGATCTGGCGCGACTCCTCGAACTGCTCGGCATTGAGCATGCGGCTGCGCATCATGAAGCTGACAGCGCGGCGCGTGTCCATCACATTGCGGCGGATGCGGCCGTTCAAGTCCTCCTCGCGCGCGATGGCTGACAGCACCTCACCCGCCTCGGCGTCGCTGACGTCCTTCTTCAGCACGCGGGCGCTGACCTTCTCCAGGTTGTCGTAGATGCGTTCGAGCACGTCGGCCGAATACTCGGCGTCGGCGTCGTAGAGCTTCAGCAGCACGTCCTTGGCATCCTCGATCAGCGCCGGGATGCGCCGCGCGCGCAGGCGCAGCAGGCGGAACACCGGCAGATCCTCGTTGTGGATCGAGAACAGCACATTGTTGAAGAGGATGAAGGCGACGCGCACATTGCGCGCCGGCCGCCCCTCGAGTTCGTCGTCGCCGTCGATCAGGAAGTCCGAGCGGATGTGCAACTCGCCGTTGTCTTCCTCGTAGAAACGCGCCGACTCCTCCAGATCCTCGTCGACGATGTCGGCCGGGATGCGCAGGCCGAAGCGGTCCAGGATCCAGCCCTTTTCCTCCTCGCTGGGCGACTCCAGGTCGACCCAGATCGGGCGTGTCAGCGCCAGGTCCTCGGCGGTTTCGATTTCTTCCTGGAACAGCCCGCCCTTCAGGCGGCCGTTGTCCAAGGTGAACACATTCAGCATGCGGATGATCTCCAGCGCAGCGGCGCCGTCTTGAGGTCTTGTTCGAAGGCTCTGGACGGGCGCATGGCCGTCCGGGTGGGTGGGGGGAGGGAACCCGTCTCACTCCGGACAAAGCGAAACCGCGAGGGCGGACCGCTTCAACGCTGGAGTGGACGGTCACCGAGAGTGATCGCTGTCCAAGAATGTCTCCGAGGCTGAGGTGCGGCGATTATCACATCGCCCGTAGGCGCTCAGATCGGTCCTTACCCGGCGCCAGCCATTGCGACATGCTCCTTGGGCAGCGTCAAGCCTTGCCCAATAAGGCCTTCCGAAGCGGGCTTAATTCTCTTGTCACAGGCAGGCTTCAGGAGCACACTGGTTTTGCGAATTCCCCCACTCAAGCCTCGAAACTCCGCTACAGAAATCCCCTTCCCTTCGTTCTTTGGTCCCGTCATATTTCTCTTGTTCCGACCCCAGTCCTTGTGAAAGGAGGCTTTATGAACCTGACTATCAGCGGCCACCATCTTGAAGTAACGCCGGCCTTGCGTGAGTACGTGCTCACCAAGCTGGACAGGGTGACCCGTCACTTTGATCAAGTCGTCGACATCAACGTCTTGCTCACCGTGGAGAAGCAAAAGGAAAAGGAACGCAGGCAACGTGCCGAAGTGACCCTGCATGTCAAGGGTCGCGACATCTTCGTCGAACAGTCGAACGAAGACCTCTATGCCGCCATCGACCAACTGATGGACAAGCTAGACCGCCAGGTCTGCCGCCACAAGGACCGCGTGCAGGATCATCACCACACCTCCGCGAAGCGCCTTGAGATGCCGGCTCCCTGACAGCCCAATCCCGCTGCAGGCATCCCGCCTGCCGCCCCAGCACAAGGCGACCCGAGGGTCGCCTTTTTGCTGCCCGAACGGCAGCGACAGCGCTATCCGGCAATGCGCGATACGATGTTGCTGCGCCGCCGCAAAATTGCGCAATTGTTCACTGGCCGGGTACCGGGCGAACACCCTGCATCCGGCAACTTTCTATAATCGACCCCTTAGATACCGAAAAAGCGTCCCGCCCAAGGCCTCACCAGCCGTAATCGGCGCTGTGACCACATGAACCGTCTCGCCGCCATCCTGCCCGCCAGCAATGTGCTGGTGAATGTGGACGCCTCCAGCAAGAAGCGGGTCTTCGAACAGGCCGGCCTGCTGTTCGAGAACAACCACGCGATTTCGCGCGCGCTGGTCACCGACAATCTGTTTGCCCGCGAGCGCCTGGGCTCCACCGGCCTCGGCCACGGCGTGGCGATCCCGCATGGCCGCATCAAGGGCCTGAAGAATCCGCTGGCCGCCGTGCTGCGGGTCGGCCAGGCGATCGGCTTCGACGCGCCGGACGACGAGCCGGTCAATCTGCTGATCTTCCTGCTGGTGCCCGAGGCCGCGACCCAGCGTCATCTGGAGATCCTGTCCGAGATCGCCGAGATGCTGTCGGACCGCGAACTGCGCGAGCGCCTGAAGAGCGAGCCGGACGCCGCCGCCGTGCACCGGCTGATCGCCGCCTGGGAACCGCTGAAGTCGGTCGCCTGATGAGCCGCCTGAGCTTGGCGGGCCGAGCGCCGGGCCGCCCCAAGCCGGCACGCCGTCCCCTCGGGGGACCGGTCGCCGTACCCGGCGAACGAGGGACGCCATGAAACCGACCTCGATCAGCGCCGACAGGCTCTTCGAAGAGCACCGCGAGTCGCTGCGCTGGGAATGGATCGCCGGCCATGCGCACCCGGAGCGCCGCTTCGACGAGACCGCCGTCCGCGACGCGCAATCGGCCGCCGACCTGGTCGGCTACCTGAACTACATCCATCCCTATCGGGTCCAGATCGTCGGCCGCCGCGAGGTCGCCTACCTGAGCCAGGCCTCGGGCGAGGTGCTGGACCGCCGCATCGCGCGCATCGTCACGCTGGAGCCACCGGTCATCATCGTCGCCGACAAGCAGGTGCCGCCGGACCGTCTGGTGGCGATGTGCGACCGCGCCGAGATCCCGCTGTTCGTCACCAACGAGTCGGCCGGCCATGTGATCGACGTCGTGCGCGCCTATCTGGGCCATCTGTTCGCCAACCGGACCACGCGCCACGGCGTGTTCATGGACATCCTGGGCCTGGGCGTGCTGCTGACCGGCGAATCGGGCCTGGGCAAGAGCGAGCTGGGCCTGGAGCTGATCTCGCGCGGCCATGGCCTGGTGGCCGACGACGCGGTCGACCTGTTCCGCATCTCGCAGACGGCGATCGAGGGCCGCTGCCCCGACCTGCTGATGAATCTGCTCGAGGTGCGCGGCATCGGCCTCTTGGACATCAAGGCCATCTTTGGCGAGACGGCGGTGCGCCGCAAGATGCGGCTCAAGCTGATCGTCCATCTGGTGCGCAAGGAGACGATGGAGCGCGACTTCGAGCGCCTGCCCTACGAGCCGCTGTACGAGGAAGTGCTGAGCATGCCGGTGCGCAAGGTCGTCATCGCCGTCGATGCCGGCCGCAACCTGGCCGTGCTGGTCGAGGCGGCGGTGCGCAACACCATCCTGCAGCTGCGAGGCATCGACACCTACCGCGAGTTCGTCGAGCGCCACCAACGCGCGATCGAGAACGGTCAGCTCGACGAGAGCTGACCGTTTCGCGGTACCCCGCAAAACGGCCCGCGAAAACCGTCAGCCCCGGTTCGGACAATCCTTCTTCACGCAATTGGCGTACAGCGCCAGCGAATGCTCCTGCAGCTCGAAGCCGCGCTCGCGCGCGATCGCGTGCTGGCGCTCCTCGATCGCCGGGTCGAAGAACTCCTCGACCTTGCCGCAGCTGAGACAGACCAGATGGTCGTGGTGATGGCCCTCGTTGAGCTCGAACACCGCCTTGCCGGACTCGAAATGGTTGCGCGACAGCAGGCCGGCCTGTTCGAACTGGGTCAGCACGCGGTAGACGGTGGCCAGGCCGATGTCGGCGCCTTCGGTCAGCAGGGCCTTGTAGACGTCTTCGGCCGTCATATGGCGCTGCGCCGTCTTCTGGAAGATCTCCAGAATCTTGATGCGGGGCAGCGTGGCCTTGAGGCCGCTGTTCTTGATTTCGTCGGTCCGGTTCATCGTGCGTCAGGGGCCGGCGGGCCCGGAATGGCCTGCCGCTAGAATGAGTCCATCATAGCCAGCTCTGCGCCGAGCACCGAGCCCCTGCCCCCAAAAGCCATTCTCATGCGCCTGAATTTCCGAACCGCCCGCCCGCTGCCGGGCCTGCTTGCGCTGTGTGCGGCGCTGAGCGCCTGCTCCGGCACCTCGTCCCAGCCGGAGCTGGCCAAGTCCGGTGACACGGTGCTCGGCTTTGTGCGGCCCTACCGGGTCGAGGTCGTACAGGGCAATGTGCTGACCAAGGAACTGGTCTCCCGGGTCAAGCCCGGCATGAGCCGCGCCCAGGTGCGCGATCTGCTCGGTTCGCCGCTGCTGACCGATATGTTCCACGACAATCGCTGGGACTATTCCTTCGCGATCCGCCGCCAGGGCGCGCCCTACCAGCAGCGCCGCGTCGTCGCCTGGTTCGACGGCGACCAGCTGAAGTCGCTCGAGGTGCCGGACGACCTGCCCAGCGAGAACGAATTCGTCGCCGCCATCACGACCTTCCCCAGCGGCAAGGCACCCAAGCTCGAGCTGAGCGAGGAAGAGCGCAAGGCGCTGCCGGTGCCGGTGCGTCCGCCGGCCCCGACGCCGGAGGCGATGGGCGTACAGCGCAGCTACCCGCCGCTGGAGGGCAGGTAATGAGCTTGCCTGCCCCTTTGAGGATTGCCATTGCCGGTAGCTCGGGCCGGATGGGTCGCATGCTGATCGAAGCGGTGGTCATGAGCCCCGATTGCCGGCTCGCCGGGGCGCTGGACCTGGCCGGCAGTCCGGCCCTGGGCAGCGACGCGGCGGCCTTCCTGGGCAAGGCCAGCGGCGTCAAGATCACCGCCGATCTGCGTGAAGGCCTGGCCGACGCCGACGTGCTGATCGACTTCACCCGCCCCGAAGGCACGCTGGCCCATCTGGCGGTCTGCCGCGAGCTGGGCGTCAAGCTGGTGATCGGCACGACCGGTTTCGATGCGCAGCAGAAGGCGCAGATCGGCGCCGCCGCGGCCGACATCGGCATCATGCTGGCGCCCAATATGAGCGTCGGCGTCAACGTCGTGCTGCGCCTGCTGGAGCAGGCGGCGCGCGCGCTGAACGAGGGCTACGACATCGAGATCATCGAGGCCCATCACCGCCACAAGGTCGATGCGCCCAGCGGCACCGCGCTGCAGATGGGCGAGGTCGTCGCCGCCGCGCTGGGCCGCGATCTGAAGCAATGCGCGGTCTACGGCCGCGAGGGCGTCACCGGCGAGCGCGATCCGTCGACCATCGGCTTCGCCACCGTGCGCGGCGGCGATGTCGTCGGCGACCACACCGTCCTGTTCGCCGGCATCGGCGAGCGCATCGAGATCAGCCACAAGGCGAGCAGCCGCAACACCTTCGCCCAGGGCGCGCTGCGCGCCTCCCGCTTCCTCGCGGCCCATGGCGCCGGTCTCTACGACATGGGCGACGTGCTGGGCTTCGACAAGAAGGCCTCGGTTTCCTGATGAGCGGCTTCGCCGCGTTCTGGGACCTCGGCGATGCGGTGGCCCGCGCGGTCGCCGTGCTGCTGCTGGCGATGTCGGTCAGCGCCTGGGTCGTCATCCTCTGGAAGGGCTGGACGCTGACCCGCGCGCGCCGCGGCCTGGCCCGCGCGCTCGCCGCCTTCTGGGCCGCGCCCGATCTGGACGGCGGCCGCCAGGCGCTGCAGAACTTCGACCGCGAGGCGGTGCTGCTGCCCCTGCTGGACGCCGCGACGACGGCCACCGGCCCCGGCACGCTGGACGCCGCCGGCAAGCGCGAGTCGCGCCTGACGCGCCGCCTGCGCGACGCGCTGCACGGCGTCATCCAGCGCCTGCAGTTCGGCCAGGTGCTCTTGGCCTCGATCGGTGCCACCGCTCCCTTCGTCGGCCTGTTCGGCACCGTCTGGGGCATCTACCATGCGCTGGTCGGCATGTCGGCCGGTGGCAACCTCTCGATCGAGAAGATCTCGGGCCCGGTCGGCGAGGCGCTGATCATGACGGCGGCCGGCCTGGCGGTGGCGATTCCCGCGGTGCTGGCCTACAACATCTTCGGCAAGCAGGTCGGCACTTGCGAGGCCGAGCTGGAGGGCTTCGCGCACGATCTGCGCGAGATGCTCGATCACGACTGATCGCCATGGCCTTCGGACGTCTGGAACGCACCGAGCAGCCCCGGCCGATGGGCGAGATCAATATGACGCCCTTGATCGACGTCATGCTGGTGCTCCTGGTGATCTTCATGATCGCCGCGCCGCTGATGACGTCCTCGCTGCGCCTGGAGCTGCCGCAGAGCGAGGCGGCCACGCCCTCCGAGGCGCCGCAGTTCATCGCGGTGTCGATCGCGCCGGACGGCACGCTGTATCTCGGCGAGGACAAGCTCGAGGCCAAGGCCTTCCAGCAGCGCGTCGCCGCGCTGGCCCAGGCCAATCCGCAGCTCGAGGTGCAGCTGCGGGCCGACAAGGCCGTGCCCTATGGCCAGGTGGCCGAGCTGATCGGCTGGTGCCAGGCGGCCGGGCTGTCGCGCATCGCCTTCGTCGCCGAAGCGGCCCGCTAAGGCTGCGGCGCACGCACGCGCGCCTCCTACAATCGGCGCCTCAAGCGCCCCTGCCCATCATGAACGACAAGTACGCCCCCAACGAGATCGAAGCCGCCGCGCGCCAGCACTGGAACGAGCGCGACGCCTACCGCGTCACGGAAGACGACAGCAAGCCCAAGTTCTACGCCTGCTCGATGCTGCCCTACCCCAGCGGCAAGCTGCACATGGGCCATGTGCGCAACTACACGATCAACGACATGCTGACGCGTCAGCTGCGCATGAAGGGCTACAACGTCCTGATGCCGATGGGCTGGGATGCTTTCGGCCTGCCGGCCGAGAACGCGGCGATGAAGAACAAGGTGCCGCCGGCGAAGTGGACCTACGAGAACATCGCCTATATGAAGGGCCAGATGCAGGCGATGGGCCTGGCGATCGACTGGTCGCGCGAGATCGCCACCTGCAAGCCCGACTACTACAAGTGGAACCAGTGGCTGTTCCTGAAGATGCTGGAGGCCGGCATCGCCGAGCGCCGCACCCAGGTCGTCAACTGGGATCCGGTCGACCAGACCGTGCTGGCCAACGAGCAGGTCGTCGACGGCCGCGGCTGGCGCTCGGGCGCGCTGGTCGAGAAGCGCGAGATCCCCGGCTACTACCTGAACATCGTCAAGTACGCGGACGAGCTGCTGGCCGCCGTCGCTGACCCCAGCGACAAGAGCTATCTGCACGGCTGGCCCGAGCGCGTGCGCCTGATGCAGGAGAACTGGATCGGCAAGAGCGAGGGCCTGCGCTTCGCCTTCCCGCACCAGATCAAGGACGCGAGCGGCAGTCTGATCCAGGACGGCAAGCTCTATGTGTTCACGACCCGTGCCGACACCATCATGGGCGTGACCTTCTGCGCCGTCGCGCCCGAGCACCCGCTGGCGACGCATGCCGCCGCCGGCAACGCCCAGCTGGCCGCCTTCATCGAGGAGTGCAAGAGCGGCGGCACGACCGAGGCCGAGCTGGCCACGCAGGAAAAGAAAGGCAAGCCCACCGGCCTCGTCGTCACCCATCCGCTGACCGGTGCCCAGGTCGAGGTCTGGGTCGGCAACTATGTGCTGATGAGCTATGGCGACGGCGCGGTGATGGGCGTGCCGGCGCATGACGAGCGCGATTTCGAGTTCGCGAAGAAGTACGGCCTGCCCATCAAGCAGGTCGTCGCCGTCGAGGGCGAGACCTACAGCACCGCCGCCTGGGCCGAGTGGTATGGCGACAAGCAGCGCGGCGTCTGCATCGAGTCCGGCGTGCTGAACGGCCTGTCCTACAAGGCCGCCGTCGACAAGGTCGCCGAACTGCTCGGCGAGCAGGGCCTGGGCGCGAAGAAGACGACCTGGCGCCTGCGCGACTGGGGCATCAGCCGCCAGCGCTACTGGGGCACGCCGATCCCCATCATCCACTGCGACGATTGCGGCTCGGTGCCGGTGCCCGAGAAAGACCTGCCCGTCGTGCTGCCCGAGGACTGCATCCCCGACGGCAGCGGCAACCCGCTGAACAAGCGCGCCGACTTCCTGAACTGCAGCTGCCCCAAGTGCGGCAAGCCGGCCCAGCGCGAGACCGACACGATGGACACCTTCGTGGACTCGTCTTGGTACTTCATGCGCTATTGCGACGCGAAAAACAGCGAGGCCATGGTCGCCGAGGGCACCCAGTACTGGATGCCCATGGACCAGTACATCGGCGGCATCGAGCACGCGATCCTGCACCTGCTCTACGCGCGCTTCTGGACCAAGGTGATGCGCGATCTGGGCCTGGTCAAGGTCGACGAACCCTTCACCAGGCTGCTGACCCAGGGCATGGTCTTGAACCACATCTACTCGCGCCGCGGCGAGAAGGGCGGCATCGAGTACTTCTGGCCGCACGAGGTCGAGGACCTCCACGACGCCAGCGGCAAGATCGTCGGCGCCAGGCTCAAGAGCGACGGCTCGGCGGTCGACTACGAGGGCGTGGGCACGATGTCCAAGTCCAAGAACAACGGCGTCGACCCGCAGCAGCTGATCAACGAGCAGGGCGCCGACACCGCGCGCCTGTTCGTCATGTTCGCCTCGCCGCCGGAGCAGACGCTGGAGTGGAACGACGCCGGCGTCGAGGGCGCGCACCGCTTCCTCAAGCGCGTCTGGGGCTTCGGCGCGAAGAACGCCGCGAGCATCAAGGCCGCCGGCCAGGACTTCTCCTCGCTGAGCGGCGAAGGCAAGGCGCTGCGCCGCGAGGTGCATCTGGTGCTCAAGCAGGTCAGCTACGACTACGAGCGCATGCAGTACAACACCGTGGTCTCCGGCGCGATGAAGCTGCTCAATGCGCTGGAAGGCTTCAAGGCCGCCGGCCAGGACGCCGCGGTCCGCGAAGGCTTCTCGGTGCTCTTGCGCGTGCTCTACCCGGCCTGCCCGCATATCGCGCATGCGCTGTGGGTGGAGCTGGGCTTTGCCGCCGAGCTGGGCGATCTGCTGGACGCGCCCTGGCCGCAGGTCGACGAGACCGCCCTGGTGCAGGACGAGATCGAGCTGATGCTGCAGGTCAACGGCAAGCTGCGCGGCAGCGTCAAGGTGCCGGCCGGCGCCGACAAGGCCGCCATCGAGGCGGCGGCGCTGGCGCACCCGGAAACGGCCAAGTTCAGCGAGGGCCGCCCGCCGAAAAAGGTCGTGGTCGTGCCCGGCCGCCTGGTCAACGTCGTCGCCTGAATCATGGCGCCCCCACGCTCGCTTCGCTCACTGCCCCCCGAGGGGGCGCAAGCCGGCTTGGGGCGGCCCGGCGCTGGCTTGCCGACGCGCCGTGCCGTGCTGCTGGTAATGCTGGCCCTGGCCGGCTGCGGCTTCGAGCTGCGCCGCGAGCCGGAGTTCCATTTCCACTCCGTCGCGCTGGCCGGCTTCAAGGCCGACTCGCCGCTGGCCGCCGATCTGAGGCAGCAGCTGGGCCGCAGCAAGCTGAAGCTGGAGAGCGACCAGAACCGTGCCGAGGTCGTGATCGAGGCGGTGCGCGACACGCGCGACAAGACCGTCGTCGTGTCGACCAGCGCCGGCCAGGTGCGCGAATGGCAGCTGCGCCTGCGCATGGACTATCTCTTGCGCACGCCCTCGGGCGAGCTGCTGCTGCCGCGCACCGAGCTGACGATGACGCGCGAGATGAACTACACCGAAAGCCAGGCCCTGGCCAAGGAGCAGGAGGAGGCTCAGCTGTACCGCGCGATGCAGTCCGACGCGATCAACCAGGTGATGCGCCGGCTGGCCGCCGTGCGCCTGCCCGGCTGATCGAGTAAGCGCCATGCAGATCCGCCCCGACGCCCTCGCCCCGCAGCTCGCCAAGGGCCTGAAGCCGCTCTACACCGTCCATGGCGACGAGCCCCTGCTCGCGCAGGAGGCGGCCGACGCGATCCGCAAGGCCGCGCGCGAGCAGGGCTATGGCGAGCGCAAGATCTTCACCGTCGCCGGCGCCTATTTCGACTGGGGCCCGGTGCTCGGCGCCGCCCAGGCGCTGAGCCTGTTCGCCGAGCGCCAGTTCATCGAGATCCGCATCCCGTCCGGCAAGCCGGGCAAGGACGGCTCCGAGGCGCTGCAGCGTTACTGCGAGCGCCTGCCCGAGGACGTGGTGACCCTGGTGACCCTGCCCAAGCTGGACAAGACCCAGCAGTCCAGCGCCTGGTTCATGGCGCTGGATGGTGCCGGCCTCAGCATCCGGGTCGACCCGGTCGAGCGCCGCGCGCTGCCGCAATGGATCGCGCAGCGCCTGGCGGCCCAGGGCCAGCGGGTCGAGGACGGCGAGATGGGCCAGCGCACGCTGGCCTTCTTTGCCGACCGGGTGGAGGGCAATCTGCTGGCCGCGCATCAGGAACTGCAGAAGCTCGCGCTGCTGCACCCGGCCGGCACGCTGAGCTTCGATCAGGTCGAGGCGGCCGTGCTCGACGTGGCCCGCTTCGATGTGTTCAAGCTCAGCGAGGCGGTGCTCTCGGGCCAGGTCGCCCGCGTGCTGCGCATGTTGGATGGCCTGGAGGCCGAGGGCGAGGCCGCCGTGCTGGTGCACTGGAGCCTGGCCGAGGACATCCGCGCGCTGAAGCGGGTGCGCGACGGCGTCGACGCCGGCAAGCCGCTGCCGATGGCCCTGCGCGAGGCGCGCGTCTGGGGCGCCAAGGAGCGCTTGTTCGAGCGCCTGGTACCGGGCCTGCACAGTGCCGAGCTGGCGCCCCTGGTCGAGGCCGCGCAGATCTGCGACGGCCTGGTCAAGGGACTGCGCCACCCCGGCTGGCCGATGGACGCCTGGGCCGGTCTGCGCAAGCTGGCGCTGATGCTGGTCGAGACGGCGGCCGGCAAGCCCGGCCGGCTGGTGCTGAAGGCCTGAGCGCAGGCGGACCGCGTCACAAAGCGCGCCGGGCCGAGAAAAAAGCCCTGCTTCCGGCGCCCGACCCGGCCGGCCGCTCAAGCCGCCGCCGGGCCGGCCGATACAGTCGATGAGCCGCGTCCCGAGACACCATGCCGCCCCATCGATCGACCGCCTTCCGCATCCCGGCCACCCTGCGCCGGGGCCTGCCCGCCCTCCTGAGCCTGCTTGCCGGCGCCAGCCTGCCCGCGCAGGCGCTGCCCTGGACGCTGCAGCTGCGCAATGCGGCCGGCCAGCCGCTGGCCGATACGGCGGTGGCCGTCGAGATCGCCGGCAAGCCCAGCCGGACGGGCAGCGCCAAGGCCCAGATGGACCAGCGCGAGCGCCAGTTCGCGCCGCGCCTGCTGATCGTGCAGACCGGCACCGCGGTCAACTTCCCGAATTTCGACACGGTGCGCCACCATGTCTACAGCTTCTCGCCGACAAAGGTCTTCGAGACCAAGCTGTACTCGGGCACGCCGGCCGAACCCATCGTCTTCGACAAGCCCGGCGTCGCCGCCCTGGGTTGCAATATCCACGACCGCATGAGCGCCCACATCGTCGTCGTCGACACGCCGGTCTTCGCCCGCAGCGACGCCGCCGGGATCGTCCGCTTCGATCTGCCGCCGGGCGAGCACCAGCTGAAGATCTGGCACGCCGGCATGAAGGCGCCCAGCCTGCAGAGCCAGGCACTGACGGTGACGGCCGGCGGCAGCGGCCAGAGCAGCGTCGTCGTCGGCGACTGAGGATCGCGATGCGCCTGCCTTCCTTCCTGAACCTGCGCCGGCTCGAGGGCCGCATCGTCGGCCTGTTCCTGGCCCTGCTGCTGGCCGTGCAGCTGGCCAGCTTCGCCTTCATCCGCTCCAGCATCGAGCGCAATGCCGACACCGCCATTGCCGCCGAGCTGAAGACCGGCGAGCGGGTGTTCCGCCGCCTGCTGGTGCAGGAGGCCGAGAAGCGCAGCGATTCCGCCGCCCTGCTGGCCCAGGACTACGGCTTCAAGCGGGCGATCGGCCTGGCGCTGGCCCAGGCAGACACCGAGACGGTGGAGACGATCAAGGACGCACTCGCCAACCAGGGCCAGCGCATTGGCGCCAGCGTCGTCGCCTATTTCGACACCCGGCTGAAGCTGGTCGCCAGCACGCGCGACGACGCCGGCCGCTTTGCCGAGCTGCTGAAGCAGAAGACCGCCGCCGGCGCCGATCCGCGGCAGGGCGACGACGATGTGCAGCTGGCGCTGCTGGACGGCCGCGCCTACCAGGTCGTCGCCGTGCCGGTCCACACGCCGGCGCCGGCCGGCTGGATCCTGATGGGCTTCGCGCTCGACGGCGCGGCGCTGAAGGACCTGCGCAGCCTGTCCGAGCTGCAGGGCGTGGTCGTCGTGCGCAACGACGGCCGGCACTGGACCCCGCTGGTCAGCAGCATCGAGCGCGAGGAGGCCGCGCTGCTCAGCGCACAGATCCCTACGGCCAGCGGCCTGTTCCCGGCCGATGTCGGCGGCGAGCAATGGCGCGGCCGGCTGGCGCCGCTGGAGCGCGAGCAGCAGTACCGGCTTGGCGTCGTGCTGCTGCGCTCCTTCGACGCCGCGATCGCCCCCTATCGCTCGCTGCAGCTGATCCTGCTGGCGCTGACCGTGGTCGGCGCGCTGGTGTTCGCGCTGCTGAGCGTGCTGCTGGCGCGGCGCATCAGCGGCCCGATCCGCGCGCTCAGCGAATCGGCCGAGCGCCTGGGCCGCGGCGACTACGACACGCCCATCCTCAGCACCGCGCGCGACGAGGTCGGCGAGCTGGCGCGCGCCTTCGAGCTGATGCGCCAGGGCATTCGCACGCAGACCGCCAAGGCCGAGCGCCTGGCCTACTGGGACGAGCTGACCGGCCTGCCGAACCGCGCGCGTTTCAGGACGGCGCTGGAGCAGCAGCTGGCAAGCCGCCGGCCCTTTGCCGTGCTGATGCTGAACCTGGACCGCTTCAAGCATGTCAACGACGTGCTGGGCCACGACTTCGGGGATGCGCTGCTGCAGGGCGTCGGCCTCCGGCTGCAGCAGCTGGGCGCCGCCCATCCGGCGCACGCGACGCAGCTGGCCCGCGTCGGCGGCGACCAGTTCGCGCTGGCGCTGGACGGCGCCGGCGAGTCGGCCGCGCTGGCGATGGCCGCGGCCATCCTGCAGGACTTCGTGCGGCCGCTGCGCATCGGCAGCCACACGGTCGATCTGAGCGCCGGCATCGGCATCGCCCTGCATCCGCGCGACGGCGCCGACGCGATGCAGCTGCTGTCGCGCGCCGAGCTGGCCATGCACGCGGCCAAGCAGCGCCAGTGCGGCAGCCTCGCCTACAACGCCCAGCTCGACGCGGCCAGCCCGGCCTCGCTGTCCCTGCTCAGCGATCTGCGTCGCGCGATCGACGACCAGGAGCTGCGCCTGTATCTGCAGCCCAAGGTCGAGCTGAAGAGCGGCCGGGTGATCAGCGCCGAGGCGCTGGTGCGCTGGCAGCATCCGAGCGGCGGCCTGGTGCCGCCGGCACAGTTCATTCCCTTCGCCGAGCAGACCGGCTTCATCCGCGAGCTGACCCAATGGGTGATCGCCGAGGCGGCGCGCGCCTGGCGAGCGGCGGCCGATGCCGGCATCAACCTGCCCCTGAGCATCAATCTGTCGACCCGCGACCTGATGGACCAGGAACTGCCGGGCAAGATCGCCGCCCTGATCGCGGAATTCGAGGTCGCGCCCGGCGCGCTGTGCCTGGAGATCACCGAGACGGCCATCATGCTGGACCAGCAGCGCGCGCGCAGCACCTTGCAGCAGCTCAGCAGCATGGGCTTCAAGCTCTCGATCGACGACTTCGGCACCGGCCATTCCTCGCTGGCCTATCTGAAGGACCTGCCGGTCGACGAGCTGAAGATCGACATGAGCTTCGTCAAGGCGATGGCCAGCAGCCGCGCCGATCGCCGCATCGTCCGCTCGACCATCGAGCTGGCGCACAACCTCGACCTCAGCGTGGTCGCCGAGGGCATCGAGACGGCCGAGGCCTGGCAGCTGCTGGCCAAATACGGCTGCGACGAGGGCCAGGGCTTCTTCGTCAGCAGGCCGATGCCGCATGCGCAGTTCGTCGCCTGGCTGGCCGGCTGGCAGCCGCCGGCGCTGGGCGAGGCGCTGCCGGACACGGCCTTTTCCGAACTCGGCTAGGCGCCCGCGGGTGCCACCTGCGGCAGCTCCAGCGTGAAGCGGCTGCCCTTGCCGATCTCGCTCGTCACCCGCACCGTGCCGCCGAGCAGGGTCTCGACGATGTTGTGGCAGATGCTCAGGCCCAGGCCGCTGCCGCCCTGGCCGAAGCGGGTGGTGAAGAAGGGCTCGAAGATGCGCTCCAGCACCGCCTCGCTCATGCCCTTGCCGTCGTCGGCGATGGACAGCGCGATGCGTTCGCCGCCGGCCAGCGCCTGCGCGGCGATGGTGATGCTGCCGGCCTGCTGCGGCGCGAAGGCATGGGCCATCGCGTTGTTCAGCAGGATCAGCAAGACCTGACCCAGCGCGCCCGGATAGCCGTCCAGCCGCAGCCCGGCCGGCACCTCGATGCGCAGCGTCAGGCCGGCGCGGCGCAGCGCCAGGCCCAGGGTCTGGCCGCATTGCTCGCAGACCTCGGCCAGATCGAAGGCGCGGCGGTTCTCCGAGCTGCGGTCGACGGCCACCTGCTTGAAGCTGCGTACCAGCGAGGCGGCGCTCTCCATGCTGCGCTCCATCACCTGCAGGCCCTCGATGGTCTGCTCGGCAAAGCGCTGCCAGTCGGAGCGGCGCAGCGCCTGGCCGGCAATGCGCTGCTGGAATTCGCGCGTGCTGCTGAGCAGGGTGTTGGCGACCAGCAGGCTGTTGCCGATCGGCGTGTTCAGCTCATGCGCGACGCCGGCCACCATCGCGCCCAGCGCGGCCAGCTTCTCCTGCGCCATCAGCTGGCGCTGCAGATCCGACAGGCGCTGGTAGGCGCGCGCGTTCTCCAGTCCGATCGCCGCATAGGCGCACAGGCTGCGGAACACCAGGCGCTCGCGCTCGCCATAGGCATCGATGCGCTTGGCCTGCACCGTCATCACGCCGGTAACGCGCTCGGCCACCCGCAGCGGGCCGAACAGCACCGACAGCATGTCGCTGGTGCCGGGCACCGCGCGCTCCAGCACCTGCGGGCCGGAGAAGGCCAGCTCGCGGTTTTCGCGCGCGCTCAGCGCGAAGAAGCTGCGCGGATCGGCCAGCGGGATGGCCGGATCGGCAAAGCGCTCGCCGTCCTCCATGCCGAAGCTGCAATGCAGCTGCTCGCGGCTGTCGTCCAGCACGTAGACGGCCATGCTGTCGACGCTCAGCAGCGCGTGGACATGGCGCTCCAGCACGGCCAGCACGCGCTCCGCCTCGAGCTCGGCGGTCAGCTCGCGGCCGACCTCGCTGAGGTGCAGCAGCACCTCGTGGGTGTCGCGCAGCGCCTCGTAGCGCGCCGCCTCCGAGGCCGCGTGCAGGGCCAGCGCCCGCTGGCCGGACTCGGCATT
This sequence comes from Roseateles violae, assembly GCF_030410485.1. Taxonomy (GTDB): domain Bacteria; phylum Pseudomonadota; class Gammaproteobacteria; order Burkholderiales; family Burkholderiaceae_C; genus Roseateles_D; species Roseateles_D violae. The sequence goes on from NZ_JAUHHC010000001.1 coordinate 204,404, forward strand.
GAAATGCTGCTGGCGCAGCTCGGCGGCGCGCAGGCCGAACTGGTAGGCGCGCTCGAAGTCGCCCAGGCCCGCATGCGCGCGGGCGCAGGCGTCGAGCAGCTTGGGCGGCGGCACGAAGGCCTCGACCGCATAGCCGGCGTCCAGCGCCTGGCGGTAGTAGCGCAGCGCCTCGGCCGGCGCGCCCAGCTCGGCCTGGGCGATATCGCCGAGCACCCACAGCAGCTCGACCCGCGCCGTCTGGCCGGCGGCCGAGGCCAGCCCCGCCTCCGCGGCCTCGCGCGCCTGCGCCGGCCAGCCCAGCGCCAGCAAGGCCTCGGCGCGGCCCAGCTGCGCATCGGTCTGCAGATCCTTGGTGCCGGCCTCCAGCGCGCGCGCCATCAGCGCGTCGAAGGCGCGCAGGGCCTCGGCGCTGCGGCCGTCGTCCTGCTCGGCGTGGGCCAGGTATTTCAGCGCCAGCAGGGTCGTGCGCGAGGCCGGCTGCGCGACCAGCAGGCGCAGGCATTCCTCCAGCGCCTCGCGCGCCTCGCCGAGCCGGCCGAGCAGGCGCAGGGTCTCGCCCAGCTGCGCCAGGCACAGCGCGACCGAGGCCGGCCAGCGCGCGCGCCGCGCCAGCTCCAGGCCGCGGGTCAGCCAGCTCATGGCCGAATCGAAATCGCTGATGCCGACATAGGCGCGGCCCAGATTGCTGGTCAAGGCGATCGCGCGGCGCAGCTGCCCGCTGCGCTGCGCCAGCTCGTAGGCCAGCACCAGCGCGCGCACCGAGGGCAGGAACTCGCTGCTCATGCCGGACAAGAGGCCGCGCAGGTCCTCGATCGCGGCGGCCACATAGGTCGGCAGGCCGCTGCTGTCGGCCGGCAGCCGGGCTGCCCATTCGCGCCGGGTCGCCGCCAGGTCGCGGAAGGCGTCGGCCCGCCCCAGCACCGCCTGCAGGAACAGCCGGCGCGCCTCGTCGCCGGCCGCGGTGGCGCAGGCGATCGCCTCGCCGAGGCAGCGCCGCTGCGCCTCGAACTCGCCGCGGTCGGCCGCGATATTGGCGGCCAGCCAGCAGGCATCGGCGCGGCCGATCTCGTCGCCGGCGGCGCTGAAGGCGTCCAGCGCCTCGCGCTGCAGCGCCTGCGCGCGCCCGAAGTCCAGGCCCAGCAGCGCCACCTCGGCGCGCAGCAAGCGCAGCCGCGGCTGCTCGGCCGGCGCCAGCGCGGGCTCGGCCTCGTCGGCCAGGGCCAGCGCCCGCTCGGGTTCGCGCTGGCGCAGCGCCCAGGCCAGCCAGGCCCGCAGCGCCGGCGTGCGCTCGCCCTGCGCCTCGGCCTGCGCGAGCTCGACGTCGCCGGGGAACAAGTCGGGCGCCGTGGGCGTCATCGCCGTCTCAATAGCCGCGGCCGCGGTCGACCAGGTGCTGCAGCGGCGCGCCCTCGCGCAGCGCGCGCAGATTGGCCGCGACGACGGTGGCCGCGCTGCGCGGATCGGTCTGCGCCGCGCAATGCGGCAGCACCGTCACGCGCGGGTGGTTCCAGAAGCGATGCTCGGGCGGCAGCGGCTCGCGCTCGAACACATCGAGCACCGCGTGGCCGAGCCGCCCCGCGTCCAGCGCCTGCAGCAGGTCCGCCTCGACGACATGCGCGCCACGCGCCAGATTGACCAGGCCGGCGCCGCGCTTCATCCGCGCCAGCCGCGCCGCATCGAAGAAACCGCGCGTGGCCGCAGTCAGCGGCAGCAGATTGATCACCGTGTCGGCCGTCTCCAGCGGCGGCTCGGCGCCGTCGCGGCGGCTCCAGGCCCGCGCCGCATAGCCGAGCGCGGCCAGCGCCGCGGCCACGCGGCCGCCCAGCTCGCCCTGGCCCAGGACCAGCACCGACCATTCGGCCGCGCGCGGCTGGGCCGGCTGGCGCCAGAGCCGCTCGCGCTGCTGCGCCTGCAGCGTGAAGAAGCTGCGCTGCAGGGACAGCACCGCCCACAGCGCCGTCTGCACCATGGCCTCGTTCATCGCCGGGTCGACCATGCGCGCCAGCGGCACGCCCGCCGGCAGGCTGGCGTCCTGCAGCAGCCGGTCGACGCCGGCCCACAGCGACTGAATCAGGCGCAGCCGCGGCAGGCCGACCAGGCTGCCCGGCGGCGGGTTGGCGACGACGGCCACCTCAACGCCGTCGTCCGGGACCAGCAGCCAGTCCTGCTCGGGCGCGGCCGCGCGCAGCAGGGCCAGCCAGCGATCGCGTTCGCCATCCGGCCAGTCGCCCAGCAGCAGCACCCGCATCAACTGGCCTTGTCTTCGAGCGCCTCGCACAGCGCCATCAGGCCGGCGCGCAGGGTCGCGATGCGCACATCGTGGCGGTCGCCGGCAAAGAACTCCTGCCAGGCGCGCACGATCTTGCCGTCATGCGCCAGCGCCAGCCAGACCGTGCCGACCGGCTTGGCATCGCTGCCGCCGGCCGGGCCGGCAATGCCGGTGACGGCCAGCGCCCAGTCGATCGGCGCATGGGCCATCAGGCCGCGCGCCATGTGCTGGGCGACCTCGCCGCTGACGGCGCCATGCAGCTCCAGCAGCGGCGCCGGCACGCCCAGCAGCTCGTTCTTGGCCTGGTTGCTGTAGGCGACGACGCCGCGCTCGAACCACTGGCTGGAGCCGGGCAGCTCGGTGCAGGCGGCGGCGATCAGGCCGCCGGTGCAGGACTCGGCCGTGCCCATGCGCTCCTTGCGCTGGATCAGGGCGACGGCGATGCGGTCGATCAGTTCGTGCTCTTCGGGAAACAGCATGATCAGCTCCGCACGGCCGCCCGAAGGGGCTGATGCGCCCCCTCGGGGGGCAATGAACGAAGTGAGTGGGAGGCTCGTTTCATTTCAGACTCCGATGATGGAACGCCACAGCGCGATCACGACAAGCGTACATCCGGCGGCGACGAAATCGTCAAAGAGAATCCCGAAGCCCTGGGCCCAGCCCACCGGCTTGCCGCGCTCGCCCTTGAACAGCCGGTCGGCCCAGCCCACCGGGCCCGGCTTGGCCGCGTCGAAGAAGCGGAACAGGCCGAAGGCGATCGCCTGGCCCAGCCAGCCCATGGGCATGGCCAGCCACAGCACCAGCCAGAAGGCCAGCACCTCGTCCCAGACGATGGCGCCCGGGTCGGGGATGCGCAGATGCCGTGCGCTCAGCGTACAGGCCCACCAGCCGACGAGGGTGCCTGCAGCGATCAGCAGCGCCCATTGCCAGTCGAGCAGCCAGCGGTCCAGCACCAGGAAGGCGATCCAGGCCCACAGCGTGCCGACCGTGCCCGGCGCCTTCGGCGACAGACCGCTGCCAAAGCCGAGCGCGATCCAGTGCGCCGGATGGGCGAGCATGAAGCGCGCGCTGGCGCGACGCGGGGCTTGCTGGCTTGATTGCGCTGGGTCGATCATGGCTTGAAGTGGTCGAAGCCGCGCGGCTGCAAGGGCAAGACCCGGCCCTCGGCATCGAGCAGGCGCAGGCCCGGCTCGGCCTCGATGCGGCCGATGCGGGTGACGGCGGTCGCGCTGCGCCGGCCGGCCTCCAGCACCGCCTCGCGCGCCGCCGCCGGCGCGCTGAACAGCAGCTCGTAGTCGTCACCGCCGGCCAGGCCCATCTCGCGGCGCAGCGCGGGCGGCTGCGCGGCCAGCACCGCGCTGGCCGGCAGCGCATCGACCTCGAGGCTGGCGCCGACGCCGGAGCGGCGCAGGATATGGGCGAGATCGCCGACCAGGCCGTCCGAGATGTCGATCGCGCTGCTCGCCAGGCCGCGCAGCGCCTGGCCCAGCGCGACGCGCGGCTGCGGCAGCTCCATCGCGCGCCGCACCGCCTCGAACTGCTCGCCCGGCAGGCCGATATGGCCGCGGAACACCTCCAGCGCCAGCCGCGCATCGCCCAGCGTCGTGCCAGAGACATAGAGCTCGTCGCCGGCGCGCGCGCCGCCGCGCAGCAGCGCCGTGCCGGCCGGTGCCTCGCCGAAGACGGTGATGCAGATGTTCAGCGGCCCCATCGTCGTGTCGCCGCCGATCAGCTCGATGCCATGCGCATCGGCCAGCGCGAACAGGCCCGCCGCAAAGCCGGCCAGGAAATGCTCGTCCACCCGCGGCAGGCTCAGCGCCAGGGTGAAGGCCTTGGGCCGCGCCCCGCAGGCCGCCAGGTCGCTCAGATTGACCGCCAGCGCCTTGTGGCCCAGGCGCTCGGGCGCGACGGTCGACAGGAAATGCCGGCCCTCGACCAGCATGTCGCTGGAGATGAGCAGCTGCGCCCCCGGCGTCGTGTTCAGCAAGGCGCAGTCGTCGCCGATGCCCAGCGCGACGTCGGCCCCGGGCGGCCGCTCGCGCGTGAAGAAGCGTTGGATCAGATCGAATTCACCCATCGGGCGATTCTCTCAGCCCCGCCGGCCCGGATCGGTCTAGCCTTCGCGCAGCAGGTTGGACAGCTCGACCGCCGACTTGACGTTCATCTTCTCGAACACCCGTGCGCGGTGGACCTCGACCGTGCGCACGCTGATGTGCAGCTGGTCGGCGATCAGCTTGTTCGGCAGGCCCTGCACCACCAGGCTCATCACCTCGCGCTCGCGCTCGGTCAGCTCCGCCATGCGCTGGGTCAGCTGGCCATGCTGGCGGCGTGAGGCGATGGCACGCTCGCTCAGCTGCAGCGCCTGCTCGACGCGGTCGACCAGGGCGTTGTCGGAGAAGGGCTTCTCCACGAAGTCAAAGGCGCCGCGCTTGACCGCGGCGACCGCCGTCGGCACGTCGCCATGGCCGGTCAGGAAGATCACCGGCAGGGCATCGACCAGACCGCGCTCGATCAGGCGCTCGAACAGCGCCAGCCCGCTCATGCCGGGCATGCGCACGTCCAGCAGCAGGCAGCTCGGCGCATCGGGCCAGCCGCTGCGCGCCTGGCCGGGCCGCGCATCGAGCATGGCCTCGAAGGCCTCGGCGCTGCCATAGCCCTCCGACAGCAGGCGGCGCGAGCGCAGCAGCCAGGCCAGCGCATCGCGCACGACCTCTTCGTCGTCGACCAGATAGACCATGGGCAGATGGCGGCTGTGCAGGGCGCTGGGGGTGGTCGGCATCATGGATCGCTAGTATCCACCGGCAGCGTGAAGCGGAATTCGCAGCCGCCGGCTTCGTGGTTGACAAAGTCCATCGCGCCGCCATGCTGCTCGACGACGGTGCGGCACAGCGACAGGCCCAGGCCCATGCCCTCGCTGCGCGTGGTGAAGAAGGGTGTGAACAGCTGGCGGCCGACCTCGGGCGCGATGCCGGGGCCCCGGTCCAGCACCGAGAAGCCGACCCAGCGCGGGCTGTTCTGCTGCACGCGCAGGGTCAGCACCCGCTGCTCCTGCGGCACGGCCGCCTCCATCGCCTGGATGCCGTTGCGGGTCAGGTTCAGCAGCACCTGCTCGACCATCGTGCGGTCGCAGCGCACCCGGGGCGCCGGCTGCGGCAGCTCGACCTCCAGCCGGGTGCCGCTCTTGCGCGCCTGCAGACGCACCAGCGGCAGCACCGCGTCGAACAGCCGGTCGACGCCGATCACCTCGCGCGCCTGGTCGCGCCGGCGCACGAAGTCGTGCACGCTCTTGATCACGCGGCCGGCGCGCTCTGCCTGCTCGGCGATGCGGGCGGTCGCCTGGCGCACCATGTCGGGCGTCTGCGGGTCGTCGGCCTCGCGCGCGAGCAGGTTCAGCGCCGCCGTCGCATAGCTGGCGATCGCCGACAGCGGCTGGTTCAGCTCATGGCTCAGGAGCGAGGCCATCTCTCCGACCGTGGCCAGGCGCGCGGTCGCCTGCAGCCGCTCCTGCTGCTGGCGCGACAGCTCCTCCATGCGGCGCTGGTCGGACACGTCGAGCACCGCGCTCATCCAGCCGGTCTGGCGCCCCTGTGCATCGAGCAGCGGCGCCTCGAAGATCAGCACCGGGAAGCGCTCGCCGTTCTTGCGCATGAAGACCGTCTCGAAGCCCTGGCGCGGATCGTTGCCGCCGGGCTTGTTGTCGTTCTGCCAGCGCGCGCTGCGGTCGCGATGGCGCTTGCGGTATTCGTCGACGAATTCGGGCGGCCAGTAGGGCGGCGTGTTCTGGCCCAGCAGCTGGTCCTGGCGGAAGCCGACCATGGAACAGAAGGCCGGGTTCACGTAGCTGATGTTGCCGGCCATGTCGCGGGCGCGCAGGCCGGTGATCAGCGAGTTCTCCATCGCCTGGCGGAAGGCCAGCGCCTCGGCCAGCTTCTGCTCGGCAAAGGCGCGGCGGCGCCAGTCGCGCGCCAGCAGGATGACGACGGCGAACAGGGCCAGCGACAGGCCCAGCACCAGGGCGGTGGCCAGGTTCGGGATCAGGCGCGGCTGGCCCTGGGCGCTGTCGACGCGCAGTTGCAGGGCCAGGCCGGGCAGATCGACCAGGCGCTCGGCCTGGTAGAAGCCGGCGCCGCGGGTCAGGCCGGCGCGCGCCAGCCGCGTGCCGTCGCCTTCGATGAAGCTCAGCTCATGACCGCGCGCCAGGTCCGGCGAGGTCGATTCCTCCAGCAGCTGGCGCAGGCCCACGGTGGCGACAACGAAGGCCGTGACCTCGCCCGAGCGCGACTGCGGCAGGCACAGATCGGCAACCTCCAGCCCGTCGCCGCCGGCCATTGGCACGAAGTAGCTGCGCGAATAGAGCTGGGCGCCCTGGCGCAGCGCGGCCACGCAGGCCAGCTCGGTCTCCAGTTGCATCTGATCGCGGCCGATGCGCTGGAACAGCGGCGAGACATAGGGCGAGCCGACCGCGTAGACGACGCGGCGGTCGGCGTCGCGGTACTCGATGCGCAGCAGCGGCTTGGTGCGCCGCAGCAGCTCGGCCGCGTCGTCGCGCCAGCGCGGGCGCTGCGGGTCCTCCCACAGCAGGCCCTGGATGCCCTGCAGATCGCGACCGGCGATCTGCTTGGCGCGCGCCGCAACCTCGGCCGCCACCTGCTCGACATGCTCCTGCGCGCGCGCCGCCTCGTAGCTGAGCGTCAGCGCGACCAGCAGCACCTGGGCCACCAGCAGAAGCGCGACCAGCACGACCCACAGCAGCGCACGCCGCCAGCCCCAGGGGCGCTGCGGCAGCAAGAGCGAGGGGTTGGGCGGGTGGACGTTGGCCATGTCGGCTGGCAGTATCCTTTGCAGCGGCGGCCCGATGATGCGCAGTTTCGCGTACGCGCCCGCGCCTCGGCGCGGGGACACTGCAGGCGGACGCTCCTACAATCGCCGGCCTCGCCGCGTCTTGCAAAGAGAAATATCCATCATGTCGAACGCCGAAGAAAAACGCGCCGAGCTGCGCCGGGCCGCCCTCGAATATCACGAGTTCCCGACGCCGGGCAAGGTCGCGATCGCCGCGACCAAGCAGCTGGTCAACCAGCGCGACCTAGCGCTGGCCTACTCGCCCGGCGTCGCCGCCGCCTGCGAGGAGATCGTCGCCGACCCGGCCAATGCCTTCCGCTACACCTCACGCGGCAATCTGGTCGCCGTCGTCACCAATGGCACGGCCGTGCTGGGCCTCGGTGACATCGGCCCGCTGGCCAGCAAGCCGGTGATGGAAGGCAAGGGCGTGCTGTTCAAGAAGTTCGCCGGCATCGACGTCTTCGACCTTGAGATCCAGGAGAAGGACCTCGACAAGCTCGTCGACGTGATCGCGGCGCTGGAGCCGACCTTCGGCGGCATCAACCTCGAGGACATCAAGGCGCCGGACTGCTTCTACGTCGAGCGCAAGCTGCGCGAGCGGATGAAGATCCCGGTCTTCCACGACGACCAGCATGGCACGGCCATCGTCGTCGGCGCCGCCTTCCTGAACGGCCTGAAGGTGCTGGGCAAGGACATCAAGTCGGTCAAGCTGGTCACCTCGGGGGCCGGCGCGGCCGCGCTGGCCTGCCTGGGCCTCTTGATGAAGCTGGGCCTGCCGCGCGAGAACATCTGGGTCACCGACCTGGCCGGTGTGGTCTACGAGGGCCGCACCGAGCTGATGGACCCGGACAAGGCCGAGTTCATGCAGAAGACCGATCTGCGCTCGCTGCGCGAGGTCATCCAGGGCGCGGACGTGTTCCTGGGCCTGTCGGCCGGCGGCGTGCTGAAGCAGGACATGGTGGCGACGATGGCCGACAAGCCGCTGATCTTCGCGCTGGCCAATCCGACGCCCGAGATCCTGCCCGAGGACGTCAAGGCGGTGCGCGAGGACGCGGTGATGGCGACCGGCCGCACCGACTACCCGAACCAGGTCAACAACGTTCTGTGCTTCCCCTATATCTTCCGCGGCGCGCTGGACTCGGGCGCGACGACCATCAATGACGAAATGGAGATCGCGGCGGTGCACGCGATCGCCGAGCTGGCCCAGGCCGAGCAGAGCGAGGTGGTGGCCGCCGCCTACGCCGGCGCCAATCTGAGCTTCGGCCCCGAGTACCTGATCCCCAAGCCCTTCGATCCGCGCCTGATGATGAAGATCGCGCCGGCCGTCGCCCAGGCCGCCGCCGATTCCGGCGTCGCCTCGCGGCCGATCGCCGACATGGACGCCTACCGCGAGAAGCTGCAGAGCTTCGTCTACGCCTCGGGCACGACGATGAAGCCGATCTTCAACGTCGCCAAGCGCGCCAAGAACAAGCGCGTCGCCTATGCCGAGGGCGAGGAGGAGCGCATCCTGCGCGCGGTGCAGGTCGTCGTCGACGAGGGCCTGGCGCGCCCGACCCTGATCGGCCGGCCGGAGGTGATCGCCCAGCGCTGCGAGCGCTTCGGCCTGCGCCTGCAGGAAGGCCGCGACTACGACACGGTCAATGTCGAGCATGACGCGCGCTACCGCGACTACTGGCAAACCTACCACCGGCTGACCGAGCGCAAAGGTGTCACCCAGCAGCTGGCCAAGATCGAGATGCGCCGCCGCCTGACCCTGATCAGCGCGATGCTGCTGCACAAGGGCGAAGTCGACGGCATGCTCTGCGGCACCTGGTCGACCACGGCCATGCACCTGCAGTACATCGACCAGGTGATCGGCAAGCGCCCGGGCGTGAAGAACTATGCCTGCATGAACGGCCTGATCCTGCCGGGCCGCCAGGTCTTCCTGGTCGACACCCACGTCAACTACGACCCCACGGCCGAGCAATTGGCCGAGATCACGCTGATGGCGGCCGAGGAGCTGATGCGCTTCGGCATCCGGCCCAAGGCCGCCCTGCTCTCGCACAGCAATTTCGGCTCCAGCAACTGCCCGTCGGCGCTGAAGATGCGCGAGGCGCTGGGCCTGATCCAGACGCAGGCGCCCTGGCTGGAGGTCGATGGCGAGATGCACGGCGACGCCGCGCTGGATGCCGCCTACCGCAAGGAGCTGATGCCGCGCAGCACGCTGACGGGCGAGGCGAACCTGCTGGTGCTGCCGAATATCGACGCCGCCAACATCAGCTACAACCTGCTGAAGCAGGCTGCCGGCGGCGGTATCGCGATCGGCCCGGTGCTGCTGGGCGCCGCCAAGCCGGTCCATGTGCTGACCCCTTCGGCCACGGTGCGCCGCATCGTCAATATGACGGCGCTGACGGTCGCCGACGCGAACGCCGCCCGCTAAAAATAAGTCACGAACTCATGGCCAACGCGCACCCGAATGGTGCGCGTTGCGGCCTTTTGCGCCTTCGGTTTACAAAAGTTTGTAAGAGCTCACCCAAATCAAACGACCTTTAAGATGCATTGATTTCCAGCATCTTTAACGGATGTGTGTGCCCACAAACTAGAGCATCTCAAGCTCCCATCGGGATGACGCTGACTTGAGATTTTCGGGGCTCTTCGGTACCATGTTGCTTTCAGGAACAGGGTAAACCCGTGTCTTTGCTCTCTCGGCCACTGCGGTGGCCCTCTTGGCGTGAGTCAGGCTTGGCCGCTATTTTGGCGGCCTCGCTTTTGACAGGCGCCCAGAGTCAGGCCAAGGAGGCTCCGCAAGGAGGCTCCGGGCTGGAGACGGTGGCGCTGTCGGCCTTGCCTCGCGAAGCCCAGGAAACGCATCGCCTGATTCTTGCCGGGGGACCGTTCCCCCATGGCAAGGATGGCGTCGTATTCGGCAATCGCGAACGCATTCTGCCCAGCAAAGCCAAAGGCTATTACCACGAGTACACCGTGACCACGCCCGGCGCTCGCAATCGCGGCGCCCGACGGCTGGTCTGCGGTGGCAAGCCCCCGACCACACCCGATGTTTGCTATTACACCGACGACCATTACGCCAGCTTCAAGCAGCTGACGCAATGATCGGCGAAGTCGAAAAGTTCTGTGACTATATAGGAGGATTGCGACCATGCTTTTGCAGACCGTCCGTCCCAATATCGTGCAGGCCATACGGGCCTACCGCGTAGAGGACTTGATGCAGGCCGCCCAGGACGCCGGCCAGCATTTCCTGTATGCCAACCTGACCGACGCGCAGTCGAAGCAGGACGTGCTGGAGGGGATTGCCCAGTCCTTCCTGTTCCCGGCGCATTTCGGCAAGAACCTGGACGCGTTGAGCGACTGCATGACCGATCTGGTCCACAAGTCCGGCGCGCAGCCCGGCTTCGTCGTCGTGCTCGAGCAGTTGCCGGACAACAGCAAGTTCGACCGCGAGGCGCGCGAGCAGTTGCTCGACGTGTTCCGCGATGTGGCCGACTACTGGGCCGATCGCAAAGTCCAGTTCAGGTGCTTCTATTCTTTTCAGTAGCCCGCTCACAAGATTCGTCTTGGGAGCGGGCTACCGAAGAGACCCCCGCCCCGGCCGCCAAGCCGACCGCCAAGAACGCCAAGGCCGCCGCGAACGCCAACTTCGGCATGAATATGCCGATGATGAGCAGCGCCTTCGACACCTCGATGTGGCTCAGCGCCGCCTGAGGCGCAAACACCGCACGCAAGCACGAAGGGGCCCATCGGGCCCCTTATCTTTTGGCGCGCCGCTATTTCAGGCCGGCCGGCTCAGCCGCGCGGCCAGCGCGACAAACTCCTCGACCGGCACTTCCTCGGCACGGCGCTGCAGATCGAAATGGCCATCGAAGCCGCGCGCGGCGAGCCACACGCCAAGGCTGTGGCGCAGCAGCTTGCGGCGCTGCGAGAAGGCGGCGGCGACCAACTCGCCAAGCAGCGCCGGATCGAGCGCCGGTGGCTCGGCATAGGGCTGCATGCGCACGATCGCCGAATCGACCCGCGGCGGCGGATCGAAGGCCTCGGGCGGCACGTCCAGCACCGACTCGACCCGATAGCGCCACTGCAACATCACTGATAGCCGGCCATAGTCCTTGCAGCCGGGCGAGGCAGCCATGCGGTCGACGACCTCCTTCTGCAGCATGAAGTGCTGGTCGACCACCTGCTCGACGAAGCCGAGCAGGTGGAACAGGATGGGCGTCGAGATGTTGTAGGGCAGATTGCCGACCACGCGCAGCTTCTGGCCCTTGGCGGCGGCCAGGGCGGCGAAGTCGACCTTCAGCACATCGGACTCGATCACCTCCAGCCCCTTGCGCTGGCGCAGCCGGGCGGCCAGGTCGCGGTCCAGCTCGATCACCGTGAAAGGCTGGATGCGCTGCAGCAGCGGCAAGGTCATCGCGCCGAGGCCGGGGCCGATCTCCACCACGGCCTCCTCCGGCTGCGGATCGATCGCATCGATGATCGCGTCGATGATCGCCGCGTCGGTCAGGAAATGCTGGCCGAAGCGCTTGCGGGCACGGTGTTCGGTCACTTTAGGTGTCCATCCAGTCTGCGGGCCAAGCGCCGGGCCGTTCCCAAGCCGGCCCGCCATGGCGATGTGCTTGCCGGTCGATCCGGCAAGCATCGCCGTCCCCTTGGGGGACCGGCCAAGGTACGCCTTGGACGAGGGGCATCCTCTTCAGTCCAGCCACTCGCGGACTTCGATGAAGGCGCGCGAGCGCAGATCCTTGACCCATTCGCCATAGGCCTCGTCGTACTTTTGCTCGCGCAGCGCCGCGCGGGCCTGCTCGCGCAGCTGCTTCATCTCGATCTGCGCGCTGCGGCGCTCCAGCACCTGGATCAGGTGCACGCCGAAGCGCGAGGGCACCGGCTGCGAGATGCCCATCAGCGGCAGCGCGTTCATCGCCTCCTCGAACTCGGGCACGAAGCCGCCCGGCGAGACCCAGCCGAGATCGCCGCCCTCGGGCGCGCTGCCGTCCTCGGAGTTCTCGCGCGCGACCTGCTCGAAGGATACGCGGCCGGCCTCGATCGCCCGCTTCATCTCGGCCAGGCGGCGTGCGGCCAGCTCCATCGGCAGCTGGGCCGAGGGACGCAAGAGCACGTGGCGGGCATGGGTCTGGGTGACCGTGGTCAGCGAGGAGGAGCCGGAGCGCTCGACCACCTTCAGCACATGGAAGCCCGCGCCCGAGCGCAGCAGCTGCGGCGCCAGCTGGCCGCTGGACAGGCCCTTGACCGCCTCGACGAAGAGATCGGGCAGGCGGTCGATCGGACGCAGGCCGATCTCGCCACCGGTCGGCTTGTTGCCGTCCTCGGAAACCTCGCGGTTGACCTTGGCGAAGTCCTCGCCGGCCTTGACGCGCTCGAGCGCCGCCTGGGCACGCTCGCGGCGCTCGTTGACGACCGCCTCCGGCGCGTTCTCGGGCACGGTGACCAGGATCTGCGCCAGGTTCAGCTGGCCGCCGGCGGCCAGCGCTTCCTTGCGCTGCTCGAGGAATTTGTCGATGTCGCCGTCGGTGATGCGAATGCGCCCCTGCACCTCGCGCTCGCGCACTCGCTCGCTCATGATCTGGTCGCGCAGGTTCTCGCGGAAGCGCTTGTAGTCCATGCCGTCGGCCTTCAGGCGTTCCATCAGCTGCGGCATGGTCAGCTTGTTCTGCGCGGCGACGTTGGCGACGACGCGGTCCAGCTCGGCCTCGTCCACCTTGGCGCCGCTCTCGCGTGCATAGGTGACCAGCACCCGCTCGTCGATCATCGAGTCGAGCGCCTGCTTGTGCAGCAGGTCCTTGGCCGGCATCGTGCCGCCGCGCTGGCGCGCCTCCTGGCGCAAGCGCTCGGTGCGCTGGATCACCTCGCTGGCGGCGACGATGTCCTGGTTGACGACGGCCGCGATGTAGTCGCCCGGCTGCAGCTGCGAGGGCGTGCTGGCCACGATGGGCGCCGGGCGCGGTGTCTGCGCCGGCTGGGGGGCCTGCTGGGCCAGTGCTTGCGTTGTCGTCAGAAGCCCGGCCAGGACAGCGGCGCCGGTCAGCGAGAGGAAACGAGTCGACAGATCAGTCATAGGGGGCTTCAAGGCTTGCCGAGCGATCGGCGCTCAGCTGACGGTAACCGGGGATATTGTCCCTCAAGACTTTCAAGGCGTTGGAGCCCAGCTGGGACAGGCCCACCAGCTCCAGCTGCAGCATCAGGCGGGTGTTGGTTTCTGCGCGGCCGGTCGACAGCCGTTCGATGCCGGTGCGCAGCACCCAGCAGCCGGCGTCGTACTCGAAGCCGACCACCGAGTCGGTGAAGCGCTTGTCGCGCAGGCTGTACTGCACCCGCCCGGCGCTGTACCAGGCGCCGCTGCAAGTGCTGCCGCCGGCATTGGCCGCCGCACGCGGCTGGCCGGGCAGCGGGCCCTGGCCGAACAGCGGCCATTGCCAGGCCAGCTCGACCTGTTCGCTCTGCCCGCGCGCCAGCCGGTAGGCGGCCGAGACCGTGCGGAAGGGCCCCGGCGAATAGCGCGCGCGCAGCACCGTGCGCTCGGAGCGGCCGGTCTCGGAGTTGTACTGCAGCGTGCCGTCGGCCCACCAGCGCTCGGTCAGATGGGTCGCGCCGAGCAGCAGCAGGTCCGAGAAGCGCTGCGTCTGCGGCACGCCGTCGGCGGTGATCTGCTGGTCGCGGAACAGATATCGCTGCACCAGGCCCAGGCGCAGCACCTCCTCGCCCTTCTGCGGATTGATCCAGCGGCTGATCGCACCGGCCGTCAGCTGGCGCGCGTCGGAGACGCGGTCGATGCCGTTGAAGAGGTTGTCGGTGTAAATCGAATCGAAGTTGAAGTCCTTCGGCGCCGAATCGAAGTTGGGCGAGTCCTGACGGCGGTAGGGCGTGTTGACGAACAGCAGCCGCGGCTCCAGGGTCTGGCGCAGCTCGCGGCCCAGCAGCTGGGTGTCGCGCTCGAAGATCCAGCCGTTGTCGATGCTGAAGGTCGGGATCGTGCGATTCATCGACGTGCGGCCGTCCAGCTGCGGGCGGTCCAGCGCATAGGCGGCCGCATTGACGGCGACGCGCGGGATCAGCCACCAGCCAGGCCCGCCCATCGGTGCGCTGACATGGCCCAGCAGGTGCACGCGCTGGCCGGTCTGCAGTTGCTCGACCAGGGCGTCCGGCGACAGGTCGAAGCGGTTGTACTCGACTTCGACCGCGCCCTCCAGGCGCGCGCTGCGGCCCCAGGGGCTGTAGCCGGCCAGCACCGCCTCGTCGGCCGCCGTCGTCAGCCGCAGGCCCAGCTGCGGCGTGCGCTGATAAGGGGTCTGGAACTGCACGCTCGGGTCCAGGCCCTGCAGCGCCTGCCATTGCTGGATGCGGCCATAGGCTTGCAGCTCACCCCAGCTCAGCTCGCGGCGCCGGTTCAGCTGCAGATCGGCGATCAGCAGGCGTTCGGTCTGGCTCTGCACGCGGTCGGGCAGATCCTTCCAGTAATCGTCGTCGGAGACGCGCTCGGCGCGCACCCGGTACTGCCAGTCGCGCAGCAGCTGGCCGTCGTTCATCAGGTGCAGCGCCCAGCGCGAGCGGTCGGCGACGCGGTCGGTCGGCAGCAGGTCCAGATTGATCTGGCCCTTGTGCTCGGGCTCCAGATAGCGGAACTCGCTGTCCAGGCCGACGCCGCGCTTGGTCATGATGAAGGGCGTCAGCGTGGCGTCGCGCTGCGGCGCGATATTCCAGTAGTAGGGCAGGCCGAACTCGAAACCGCTGCGGTTGTCCAGGCCGATCTTGGGCGGCAGCCAGCCGGACTTGCGGCCGCTGCCGAGCGGGAAACTCAGCGTCGGCGCGGCCAGGATGGGCACGCCCTGGAAGCGCAGCACCGCGTCGGTCGCCACGCCCTGGTTGTTCTCGAAGTCCATGTCCAGCTTGCTGGCCATGATCTGCCAGGCCGGCTCCTGGTCGGCAACGATGGGGCAGCTGGTGTAGTTGCCCTGCTCGGCCTGCACATGCTTGGCATCGAGAAAGCTGACCCGCTTGGCGCGGCCGCCGCCGCCAGTCTGCGAGAAGAAATAGCTCGGATCCAGGAACTCGCCCTCGAAGCGGCTGACATAGAGCTGCAGCTCCGGGCCGCGGAAGCGGTTGCCCGAATGGCTGATCTGCACATCGCCGCTGGCGCGCGCCAGGTCCTCGGTCTGGTCATAGCTGAGCCGCTGCGCGCGCAGCAGCAGCTCGCCATAGCGCAGCTCGGCCTCGCCCTCGGCGCTGGCCTGCTGGTCGACCTGGCTGCTCAGGCGCTTGGCGCTGAGCACCATCGCCGGCTTGGCATCCGGCTTGGCATGCGCGCCCAGGGTGCGCACCGGCTTCAGCCGCAACTCCTCGGCGTCGGGCGCCGGCGGGCCGGCCGTCTGCGCGCGCAGGACGGCCGGCGCGCACAGGCACAGCACGCCCAGCCAGAGGCGGGAGAACGAAGAGGGGCAGGGCTTGGACAGGAAACGCGGCACGGCGGCGGAATCGGTCCCGGCGGGACACCTTCTGCGAGGGTTGGCAAGGGCCGACAGCATGCTCGCGGGCCGGCGGTTTGTAGAATCGAATCATTATTCCATGAGGCCGCCGGCGCCTCGGCCCTGCCAAACCCCGAGCGCTCGCTCCCCCCGCATATGAACCCCATGCCCTGGTCCGACCAGACCCCGGACTCGCGCTCGCCCGACTGGCAGCGTGCGCTGCAAGAAGCCCCGCCGGCCGAAGCCGAGCGGCTGCTGCGTGCCGCCGCCCAGTCCTTGCTGCAATGGCAGCTCGACGGTGCCGCGCTGGCCCTGCCGCCCTTCGACGAAGCCGCACTGCGGCGCGAGTTGCAGCTCTTTGTCGACGCCTGCGTGGTCGGCGAGCACCAGCGCCAGTGGACCGAGACGCAGCAGCGCTGGTGGGCCCATTGCTGCCAGGTGCTGGCCCGCAACCATGCCGAGCAGCCGCGGCTGCCGATGCTGGCCGATGCCATCGATGCCGCCGCGCCGCGGCTGCAGGGGCCGCTCGGCTACGAGCTGGCCGCCCTGCTGCGCGGCCCGGCGCTGGCCTTCGAGGAAGAACAGGAACTCGACGCGGCGATCCGCTACTGGGAGCAGGCGCGCAAGGCGCAGTTGCCGGTGGACGCCGATTTCGGCGAGTTCTGGCGCCGGCTGGAGCTGAGCGGCCTGCAGCGCCACCTGGCCCTGCTCGGCGCCGCCTGCCGCGAGGGTCAGCGGGGCCAGGCGCCGGCGGACGATCCCCGCCCGCGGCTGTTCGCCTATGCGATCAAGGTCTCCACCCGCTATATCGAGCTGTCGCCGCTGACCCAGCTGCTGCAGGACCTGCAGGGCGGGCTGGTGCAGACCGCTTTTCGTTGAAGCTAATCGGCCGCGCAAGGCGGCGCGTGTGGCCAGGTCTCGCAGCCGGCCGCGGCCAGCCAGGGGTCGCGATCCTCGCCGCCGAAGATCTCGAGCAGGAAGTCGAGGAAGACGCGGGTGCGCGCCGGCAGGTATTTGCGCGTCGGCATCGCGGCCCAGATCGTGAAGCTGTAGAGCCGCCACTCGGGCAGCACGCGCTCCAGCGCATGTTCCAGCAGCGCGTCCTCGATCAGGAAGGATGGCAGGCCGGCCACGCCCAGGCCGTGCAGGGCAGCGGCGTAATTGGTGTCGATATGGCTGGTGGCCAGCAGCGGCCGGCGCGGCACCAGGGTGAAGGTCTCGCCGCCGGGCTCGTCGTCGCCGAAGCTGCCGCGGTGGAACTCGATGCCGCGCTGCAGGCCCAGGATGGGCGGCAGCAGCGCATCGTGAGCGGCCAGGTCGCGCGGATGCTCGGGCCGGCCGCGTGCGCTCAGGTATTCGGGCGCCGCGCAGAGGATGACCTCGGAGCGCGCCAGGCGCCGCGCGACGAAGTCGCCGTCCAGCGGCGCGCGGGCGGTGATGATGGTGATGTCATAGCCCTCGTCGACCGCATTGACCGGCCCCGGCGAGTGCAGCTCCAGCGTCACCAGCGGATAGGTCTTGTGAAAGCGCGGCAGGTGCTTGGCCAGCTGGTGCACCGCCACCGAGGGCGGGGCCAGCACGCGCAGATGGCCGCGCGGCTCGGTGGTCGACGAGGTCGCCAGCTCGGCCGCCTCCTCCAACTCGCCGACGATGCGCCGGGCCCGCTCCAAATAGGCCTCGCCGACCTCGGTCAGCGCCAGCCGGCGCGTCGTGCGGTGGATCAGCCGCGCGCCCAGATGTTCTTCCAGCTCCGCCACCAGCCGCGTCACGACGGCCGGCGCCTGATCGAGCGCACGCGCCGCCGCCGCGAAGCTGCCCTCGTCGATGACGCGGATGAAGACCTTCAGCGCGCGCAGCTGATCCATTCAGCGCGCGGCGCTCAGGGATGCGCGGCCATCACCTGGGCGACGGCCGCGGTCAGGCGCTTGCCATAGGGCACGTGCAGGAACTCGTTCGGGCCATGGGCATTGCTCTTCGGGCCCAAGACGCCGCAGACCATCATCTGCGCGGCCGGGAAGCCTTTTTGCAGCATGCTCATCAGCGGGATCGTGCCGCCCTGGCCGATATAGCCGACCGGCTGGCCGAACTGGGCCAGGCTGGCCTCGTTGAGCGCCGTCGACAGCCAGGGCGAGAGCTCCGGCGTGTTCCAGCCGGTGGCGCCATAGGCGCCGGCGCGGCCGTCCGGCACGAAGGTGACCTTGGCGTTGTAGGGCGCGTTGTCCTCCAGCAAGGCCTTCAGCTTCAGCGCCGCCTCGTTGCCGTCGACCAGCGGCGGCAACCGCAGCGAGAGCTTGAAGGCGGTGTAGGGCCGCAGCACATTGCCGGCGTTCTTCAGCTCGGGGAAGCCGTCGACGCCGACCACCGACAGCGTCGGCCGCCAGGTGCGGTTCAAGAGGCCCTCGACCGGATCCTGCGTCGTCGGCAGCACCGCGCCGCCATCGGCGCCACAGGCCCAGGGCATGCGCTTCCAGACCTCGTCCTTCAGGATCGCCGCGGTCGCCCTGGCCTGCTCGATGCGCGCGCCGGGAATCTCGCAGTGGAAGCTCTCCGGCAGCAGGCGGCCGGTCTTGGAATCCTCCAGCCGGTCCAGCACCTGGCGCAGGATGCGGAAGCTGGACGGCACCAGGCCCGAGGCGTCGCCGCTGTGGATGCCCTCGCTGAGCACCTCGACCTTGAGCACGCCCGACACCATGCCGCGCAGCGAGGTCGTCAGCCACAGCTGCTCGTAGTTGCCGGCGCCGGAATCGAGGCAGACGACCAGGGACACATTGCCCAGGCGCGGCTTCAAGAGCTCGATATAGGCCGGCAGGTCGAAGGAGCCGCTTTCCTCGCAGGTCTCGATGATGCCGACGCAGCGCGGGCGCGGGATGCCCTGCTTGTCCAGCGCCATGATGGCCGTCAGCGAGGCGTAGACCGCATAGCCGTCGTCGGCGCCGCCGCGGCCGTAGAGCAGGCCGTTCTCGTACTTGGGCGTCCAGGGGCCGAGGTCATTGCGCCAGCCGTTGAACTCGGGCTGCTTGTCCAGATGGCCGTAGAGCACGATGGTGTCCTGGGAGTCGGGCTTGGTGGCCGGCACCTCGAAAAAGATCACCGGCGTGCGGCCGGCCAAGCGCACGACCTCCAGCTTGAGGCCGGCAACCTTCTTGCTCTCGACCCAGCTGGCGGCGTCGCGCAAGACCTTCTCGATATGGCCGTTGGCCGCCCAGTCGGCATCGAACATCGGGCTCTTGGCGGGAACAGCGATGTAGTCGGTCAGGGCGGGGACGATTTCCTCGTCCCAGACCCGGGCGGCGAATTCGCCCAGGGCAGTGGTTTCATCGCGCTGCAGCGGCAGCGAGGGGTCGCGAGCATTCATGGCAGTTCCAGCTTGTGGCGGGGGAAAGCGGAGTTTAGAACCGATCGCCCAGCCATGCCTGCAGGCGCGCGAACACCTGCTCGCGCTCCGGCTCGTTGAAGATCTCGTGGAACAGCGCGTCGAAGCAATGCGCGCGCACCAGCGCCGACGGCGCGGCGGCGGCGAATTCGGCGCTGCCGGCGGGTGCGACGCAGCGGTCCCGCCCGGCCCAGAGCAGCAGGGTCGGCATCAGCCAGTGCGGCGCGTCCTGCTGGCGCAGCTGCCGGCCCGCGTCGACGATCAGTCGGGCCAGGCTGGGGGTGATGCGGTCGTGCACCAGCGGGTCGCGCTGGTAGGCGGCAACGACGGCCGGATCGCGCGCGATCCAGGCCGGCTTCAACCCGTTGCCGACGGCCAGATGCGGGGCCAGCGCGACGCCGAGCGCCAGCTGCAGCCGCTGCCAGCCCGACATGCCCGGATCGAGCGCCGGCGAGGAAAGCACCAGGCCATCGACCGGCCGGAACCAGGCCGGCAGCGGGCCGCCGCTGTGCGCGGCCAGGCCGCCGGCGACGAAGCGCGCCGCGAGCAGGCCGCCCATGCTGTGGCCCAGCAGCAGCAGCGGGCCGCCGCCGAGCCCGGCATCGGCGCGCACTTCGTCGATGACCAGGGCCAGGTCGCGCAGCAGGCAGTCGGGGTCGGCGATGTCGCCGCGCGGCCCGCCGGAGGCGCCATGGCCGCGCTGGTCGTGGCCGACCACATGCCAGCCCCAGCGGTTGAGCCGCGCCGCCAGCGCCTCGTAACGGCCGATGTGCTCGCCCAGGCCGTGGACGATCAGCACCGTGCCGCGCGCGCGTTCTAGCCCGGGCTTGCTCCATTGGCGCCAGTGCAGCGGCAGGCCATCGTCGGTTTTCAGGGTGCGCATGGCCCGCAGTGTAGGCAGCGTCGCCGAGGCGCCACCCCGGGGCTTACCCATCGGTAAAAATACCCGCCAACACGACGACGGAGACGAGCGATGGACGGCAAGGATTTCTTTTCGCTGAGCTGTGGGGACGACGGCGTCGCCCATCTGCTCTTGAACCGCCCCGAACGGCTGAACACCATGGCGCCGGCCTTCTTCCCGGCGCTGCGCGACGCGGTGCGCGGCCTGCACGACAGCGGCGCGGCGCGCGTGCTGCTGATCTCGTCCACCGGCAAGCATTTCTGCGCCGGCATGGCGCTGGAGACCTTCGCCGGCCAGGGCGCGATGCTGGACACCCGCACGGCGCGCGCGCGGCTGTCCTTCCAGGACTCGCTGCGCCGACTGATGGACTGCTTCACGGCGCTGGACGAGGCGCGCTTCCCGGTCATCTGCGCGATCCAGGGCGGCTGCATCGGCGGCGCGCTGGATCTGGCCGCCGCCTGCGATATCCGTTATGTCGCGGCCGATGCCTTCTTCAGCGTGCAGGAGATCAATATCGGCATGGCCGCCGATCTGGGCGTGCTGCAGCGACTGCAGCAGATCATGCCGGCCGGCCTGGCGCGCGAGCTCGCCTATACCGGCGAGCGCCTGAGCGCCGAGCGGGCGCTGGCCTGCGGTCTGGTCAACGCGGTGCTGCCCGATGCCGACGCCCTGCTGGCCCATGCGCTGGCGGTGGCGCGGCAGATCGCCGCCAAGTCGCCGCTGGCGATCGCCGGCAGCAAGCTGGCGCTGAACCATGCGCGCGACCATGGCGTAGCCGCCTCGCTGCAGCAGATGACGCTGCTGCAGAGTGCGATCTTCGACACCGCCGAGATGGGCGAGGCGATCCTGGCCTGGAAGAGCAAGACGGCCGCCGACTTCGCGCCGCTGGCCGAGATCGGCCGGCTGTGAACGCGCCGCTCGAGCTGAGCCCGCCCGACATCACGCCCTATCGCCAGGGCAATGTCGGCGTCGACTATGTGCACGTCTTTGACTCGGGCCGCCCTGGCCCGACGGTGATGCTGCAGGCGCTGACCCATGGCAACGAGCTCTGCGGCGCGATCGCGCTGGACTGGCTGTTCAAGCAGGGCCTGGGCCGCGGCCTGCAACCGCGCGCCGGCCGGCTGATCGTCGCCTTTGCCAATGTCGAGGCCTTCCTGCGCTTCGATCCGCGCGATCCGGGCGCCTCGCGCTGCGTGGACGAGGATCTGAACCGCGTCTGGGACGATGCGGTGCTGCTGGGCCCCGGCGATTCGCTGGAGCTGCGGCGCGCCCGCGCGCTGCGGCCCTTCGTCGACGCCGCCGATCTGCTCTTGGACATCCATTCGATGCAGGACGCCTGCCGGCCGCTGATGGTCTGCGGCCTGCTGGACAAGAGCGCCGAATTCGCGCGCCGGCTGGGCATGCCCGGCGATCTGCTGATCGCCACCGGCCACCCCTCGGGCCTGCGCATGCGCGACCGCGGCGGTTTCGGCGACCCGGCCTCGCCCAGGAACGCGCTGCTGATCGAATGCGGCCAGCATTGGGATCGCAGCGCGGCCGAGGTCGCGATCGATGCCGTCGTGCGCTTCCTGCTGCTGACCGGCATCGTCGACGCGGCATGGGCCACACCGCGGCTGCGCCTGCCGCTGCCCGAGCGGCAGCGCCTGATCCGCGTCGACCGGCCGGTCGTCGCCCTGAGCGGCGACTTCCATTTCCTGTTCCCGGTGCGCGGCCTGGACGTGATCGGACGCGCCGGCACCGCCTTCGCCCAGGACGGCGAGACGGTGTTCCACACCGACCACGAGGACACGGTGCTGGTGATGCCCAACCTCAAGCCGGGCAAGCCGGGCCACACGATGGTCCGGCTCGGCCGCTACGAGGACTGACGCGGCCGCTCAGGGGAGGTTCAGATCGGCCACCTCGGCCGGGTAGTAGCGCAGAAAGGCGCGCCGCAGCTGCCCCTCGCGCGCGGCACGCGTCAGCGCCTCGCGCAGCAGGGCCTGGTCGGCCGGCGCGAGATTCTGGCGCGACAGATAGAAACCGACCTCCATCAGCGGCAGGCCGTCGAAGCGACGGAACACGATGCCGGCGCCGGTGGCCGGCTGGGCCTGCGGCGGCGACAGCAGGGCGAAGTCGACCCGGCCGGCGCGCAGCATGCGCGCGACCGCGTCGATGTCGTTGACGGTGTCGACGCGGCGCTCGGCCTCCAGCTCGGCCACCAGCGCCCGGTAGTCGGCGCTGAAGGCGAAGCTGCGCGGCACCGCCATGCGCCAGCCGCTCTTGCGCAGCGCCTCCAGGCTGTCGACCTTGCCGGCATCGGCGCTGCGCGTCAGCAGCACCATGGGCTGGCGGTACAGCGGCACGAACAGGCCGTGGCGGTCGCGCTCCTCGGTGCGGGTGGCCGAGATCATCAGGTCCGGCTGCTGGCCGCTGAGAAATTCCATCTCCAACCGCGCGCGCGGCATCACCGGCAGCTCGAAGCGGCAGCCGCTGGCCTCGCCGACCTGGCGCAGCAGCTCGGGCCAGACCCCGCCCAGCTGGCCGTTCTCGACCAGCACCAGCCGCGCCGACGGTGCCATCGGCGCGCGTATCGTGCGCGTGCAGCCGGCCTGCGCGGCCGGCGGCAGCAAGGCGGCAACCAGCAGTGCGAGGCCTGCCCAGACCGACGGGGTCGACCCGGCTCGGCGACGCCCGCGCGACTCAGCCGGTGCAGAAGGCATTCAGCTTGTTGCCGTCGAGATCGCGGAAGTAGGCGGCATAGAAGCCCTCGCCGCGCTGGCCCGGTGCACCCTCGTCGCGACCGCCGAGTTCCAGCGCCTTTGCGTACAGCGCGTCGACCTTGTCCTTGCTGTCGACGACCAGGGCGACCATCACCCCATTGCCAACCGTCGCCGCCTGTCCGTCGAAGGGCTTCATCAGGCCGAAGCCCGGCTGGTCCATAGCCTTGCCCCAGGCATAGCCGCGGCCGAAGTCCATCATCCGCCGCACGCCGATGACGGCGAACAGCTCGTCGTAGAAGGCCGCGGCGCGCGGCAGGTCGTTGGTACCCAGCGTGGTGTAGCCGATCATCGATGTCTCCCCGAACCACGGATGCCGCCGCCACCCTCGGCGCGGCAGTGCTTGAATTTGACCATCACCGGGCCCGAAAGCAAGCCGGCGGCCGACAGCTTAGCGCCAGATTCAGGGCCGGTTCAGCTCGACCACCTCGGGCGGGTAATAGGGCCGGAACGCACGCCGCGCCCGACCGTCGCGGGCAAAGCGGCTGAAGCCCTCGCGCAGCAGCGCCAGATCGGCGCCCGACAGGCTGTCGGTCGACAGGTAGACGCCCACGGCCACCATCGGCAGCGCCTCGAAGCGGCGCTGGGCCAGGCTGGCGTCCATCGCCGTGTGGGCACCGGTCGGCGGCAGCAGGGCGAAGTCGATGCGGCCGGCGCGCAGCATGCGGCCGATGCCGTCGGAGTCGTTGACATGGTCGACCCGGTGCTCGGCGTCGAGCTCGGCCACCAAGGCCCGGTATTCGGGGCTGAAGGCATAGCTGCGCAGGATGGCCGTGCGCCAGCCGCTGCGGCGCAGTTCGTCCAGGCTGCGGACCCGGCCGGCGTCGGCCTTGCGGGTCAGCAGCATCCAGGGCTGATGCAGCAGCGGGACGAAGAGGCCGTGGCGATCCCGCTCGGCGGTGCGCGTCGCCGGCAGCATCAGGTCCAGGCCCCGGCCCTCCAGCAGCGCCCGCTCGATGCGCGCCCGCGGCACGACCGCGAACTCGATCGTGCAGCCGATCTCGGCACCGACCTCGCGCATCAGATCGGGCCAGACGCCGCTGACCCGCTCGCCCTCGACGATGACCAGCTGCCCGGCCGGCGAGACCGGTGCGCGCAGCGGCCGCGAGCAGCCGGCCGCGGCGCTCAGCGCCGGCAGCAGCCAGCAGAGCGCCAGCAGCGCCCGGCGGCCGGGCATCGCACCGGACCGGCGTCGAGGCTCCATCGCTGCAGCAGGCATTCGGCTCCTTCCCCCGCTTTCGCGGCGGCGGGCGGCTCGACCGCCGCCCCGCTCAACCGCGATCGAATTTGAACACCGCCATGCTCGAAAGCAAGTTCGGCAGCGTGCGCACCGGCTGGCCGTCCTGGATGCCGAAGCTGTCGAGGATGCGCAGGCTGTTCTTGCGCGCCAGCACCTCGAAGTCGGCATAGGTGCCGACGCGGATGTTCGGCGTGTCGTACCACTCGTAAGGCAGCACGCGGGTCACCGGCATGCGGCCCAAGAGCACCTGCAGGCGGTTCGGCCAGTGCGCGAAGTTGGGGAAGCTGACGATGCCGATGCGGCCGACGCGCGCTGTTTCCCTCAGCATCTGCTCGGTATTGCGCAGATGCTGCAAGGTCTCCAGTTGCAGCACGACGTCGAAGCTCTGGTCCTCGAAGATCGACAGCCCCTCTTCCAGGTTCAGCTGGATCGCATTGACGCCGCGCTGCACGCAGGCCAGCAGGTTCGCATCGTCGAGCTCGACGCCGTAGCCGCTGCAGCCGCGGTGCTGCTGCAGATAGGCCAGCAGCTCGCCGGTGCCGCAACCGAGGTCCAGCACCCGCGAGCCCTCGGGCACCAGGGCCGCGATATGTTTCATCACGCCGCTTGCGCTCATTGGAACTCTCCCGCCATGCGGGCGAAATAGGCCTTCAGCACGCCGTGATAGCGCGGATCGTCGAGCAGGAAGGCGTCATGCCCGTGCGGCGCGGCTATCTCGGCGTAGGAAACATCGCGCTTGTTGTCGAGCAGGGCCTTGACGATCTCGCGCGAGCGCGCCGGCGAGAAGCGCCAGTCGGTCGTGAAGCTGGCCAGCAGGTATTTGCACCTGGCGCTGGCGAAGGTGCGGCTGAGGTCGCCGCCATGCTCGCTGGCCGGGTCGAAGTAGTCGAGCGCGCGGGTGATCAGCAGATAGGTATTGGCGTCGAAATACTCGCTGAACTTGTCGCCCTGGTAGCGCAGATAGCTCTCGATCTGGAACTCGATGTCCTGCGTCGTGTAGCCCAGTTCGGCGGCGCGCATCTGGCGGCCGAACTTCTCCTCCATCACGTCGTCGCTGAGATAGGTGATGTGGCCGATCATGCGCGCGACCCGCAGACCGCGCTTGGGCACGACGCCATGCTGGTAGAAATGGCCGCCGTGGAAATCGGGGTCGGTGATGATGGCGCGGCGCGCGACCTCGTTGAAGGCGATGTTCTGCGCCGACAGGCTGGGCGCCGTCGCGATCGCGATGCAGTGGCGCATGCGCTCGGGGTAGCGCAGCGACCAGTCCAGCGCCTGCATGCCGCCCAGCGAGCCGCCCAGCACACCGGCCAGCTGCGCGATGCCCAGATGGTCGAGCACGCGGGCCTGCGCGTCGACCCAGTCCTGCACGGTGACGACCGGAAAGTCGGCGCCGTAGACGCGACCGGTCTCGGCGTTCTGGTGCATGGGCCCGGTGGAGCCGAAGCAGGAGCCCGGGTTGTTGATGCCGATGACGAAGAAGCGGTCGGTGTCCAGCGGCTTGCCCGGGCCGATCAGGTTGTCCCACCAGCCCTCGCTCTTGTCCTGACCCTCGTAAGTGCCGGCCACATGGTGGCTGGCATTCAGTGCATGGCAGACCAGCACCGCGTTCGACTTGTCCGCATTCAGCCGGCCATAGGTCTCGTAGACCAGCGTGTAGTCGCGCAGCTGCGCGCCGCTGCGCAAGGGCAGCGGGTCTGCGAAATGCAGGGTCTGCGGCAGTACATGCCCCAAGCTGGCCATCGCCACGCCTCCATCCAGAAAAACAAAACCGGTGCCGCTGCAGACTGCGGACACCGGTGGCAGGCGTCCTCTTTAGCGGCATTTTTAAAGCGCCCGCAATTCGGAACAAATCGGCGCTATGACTCGGATTGTAGCGTCGCCAGGGAGCCGGCCCGCCCTCAAGAGCCCCTCAGGCGCCCCCAGGCGCCCATCAGGGCACCTTGCACAGGCAGTGCACCAGCGCCGCGAAGGGCAGCGGCCCCTGGCTGCGCGCCGGATCGCTGAGCGCGCCCAGCCAGGCCAGTTCCTGGCCCGCCTCCACCAGGGCGGCCGGCGGCTGCAGGCCCAGCCCGACGCCCAGCGCCTCGACCAGGCTCGGCGCCAGCACATCGCCCAGGCCGGCCAGCAGGCGCTCGGTGCGGCTGGGCGAGCGCTCGATGTACTCGATGCGCGGTTCGCCCTCGATCTTGGCCAGGCGCGCCGCCGCCTGCAGCGCATCGTCCAGGCTGCCGAGCCGGTCGACCAGGCCGCGCTCCAGCGCCTGGGCCCCGCTCCAGACCCGGCCCTGGGCCACCGCATCGATCGCGGCCACCGGCTTGCCGCGCGCCTGCGCCGCCTTGGCGGTGAACTCGTCGTAGACATGCTGGATGCCGGCCTGCACCGTCGCCGCCATGCGCGGATCGAGCGGGCGGCGCGGGTCGTAGCCGCCGGCCAGCCAGCTGGTCGTGTGGCCGCCGGTGCGGATGGACAGCTTGTCCAGCAGCTTGTCGGCCGTCGGCAGCATGCCGAACACGCCGATCGAGCCGGTCACCGTCGCCGCGTCGGCAATCACCTGGTCGGCGCTCAGGGCGATCCAGTAGCCGCCCGAGGCGGCGACATCGCCCATCGAGACCACGACCGGCTTGCCGGCCTTGCGCGTCAGCTCCAGCTCGCGCCGCACGATCTCGGAGGCGAAGGCGCTGCCGCCGGGCGAGTTGACGCGCAGCACAACGGCCTTCATCTGCTCGTCCTCGCGCGCCTGGCGGATCAGCCGCGCGGTCGAGTCGCCGCCGACCTTGCCCGGGCCGGCCTCGCCGTCGACGATCTCGCCTTCGGCCACGACCACGGCCACCGCGTCGGCGCCCGCTTTGGCCCTGGGCTTGGAATGGGCCAGGTACTCGCCCAGGCCGACGCGCCGGTAGCTCTTGCCCTTCTCGTCCTTGGCGCCGCGGCTCATCAAGAGCTCGCGCATCTCGTCGCGCGTCTTGATGCCGTCGATCAGCCGGCTCTGCAGCGCCAGCTTGGCCGAGTCGCCGCCGGCCGCGGCCAGGCGCTGCGGCAATTGCTCGATGCCCTGCATCAGGGCGCCGGCCGGCAGCTTGCGCGCCTGCTCGACCGCGCCGGTGTAGCGCGCCCACAGATCGCCGTACAGATAGTCCTCCGCCTCCAGCGAGGCCTTGGACGGCGCATTGGCGAAATAGGGCTCGGCCGCGTTCTTGTAGGTGCCGACGCGCAGCACATTGGCGCTGACGCCCAGCCGGTCCAGCGCGTCCTTGTAGTAGTTGCGGTAGCGACCCAGGCCCTGCACCATCACCGCGCCCATTGGGTGCATATAGACCTCGTCGGCCTGGGCGGCCAGGTAGTAGGCGCGCTGGCTGTAGCCGTCGCCATAGGCCAGCACCGGCTTGCCGGCGGCCTTGAAGCGCTGCAGGG
The DNA here is from genome assembly GCF_030410485.1 of Roseateles violae. Lineage (GTDB taxonomy): Bacteria > Pseudomonadota > Gammaproteobacteria > Burkholderiales > Burkholderiaceae_C > Roseateles_D > Roseateles_D violae. The sequence continues at coordinate 231,664 of NZ_JAUHHC010000001.1, forward strand.
CCGCGCCGACCTCGTGCAGGCCGGCCAGGCCGGCACCGCCGAAGTCGTCCAGGTCCAGCAGCACCGCCCAGATCTTGTCGTCCTTCGCCGCCGCGTCCAGCGCCTGCAGCGCGTCGCGCAGCCGCGTCTGCCGCGGCGGGCCGCCGACGCCGCCACGCAGCTGGGCCATCGCCTGCTCGCGCAGGCTGCCCGAATACTGCTCGACCAGCAGGCCGTCCAGGCTCAGCACCAGGGTGGTCTTGTCCTGCAGCGGCTTCGGGCCCCGCGTCAGCAAGGCGATGAGCAGCGCCACGATCAGGGCCAGCAGCAGCAGGTTGAGGATCGCCCGCCGGGTGGCGTCAAGCAGCCACCAGGCCTTGGCAATGAAACGCCCGAGCGGGCGGGCGACCGTGTTGATGATGCTCATCGCGTCCTCTGCAGACTTGTTCGCGATGATTGTGCGCCAGCGCTGCGCTGGGGCACGAAGTCATGGCCCTCCCCTCAGGCGCGGGCCACCCGTTCGCGGGCTTGTCGCCCACGGGCGGCCGAGCACAATCCGCGCAGACCCGCTGACCGATTCCCATGCCCGCCGTCTTCCTGCTGCGCCGCTGCGCGAGCTCCCTGCAAAAAGCCCAAGATCTGTTGACCGGCAGCGGCATGGCGGACTGGAGCGTCTGCGGCAGCGCGATGCGGCTGCGCGAGACGCGCGAGGCGCTGGCGGGCTGCGCGCCCGACATCATCGCCTGCGACCTGAGCCTGCTGGACGGCCGCGCGCTGCAGCTGGCGCAGTCGCTGCGCGGCCTGCCGCGGCGGCCGCAGCTGCTGCTGCTGGCGCCGATGGCCGACGAGCTGGCGCTGTTCGAGGCGCTGCGCCTGGGCGCCAACGGCTACTGCATCGACGCCGACCGCGGCGTCAACCTGCTGCTGGACCTGCGCAAGCTGGACGCCGGCCGCGCAACCATGTCGCCGGCGATCGCGCGCCAGATCCTGGACGCCTACGGCCTGGGCCGCAGCAGCCTGGACGAGGCGCTGGCGCCCGAGGCCTCGCAAGACGTGACCCCGATGGCCCATGGCCTGCCGCGCGCCGAGCAGCATCTGCTGAGCCTGCTGGCGCATGGCCTGCTGGGGGTGGAGATCGCCGCGCGCTGGGACATGACGCCGGCCGACGTCGAGCGCCGGCTCTGGCGCGTCTATCCGCGCCTGCACCGGCTTGGAGTCTGCGCGGCAGGGCACGTGGCCCGCGCCGGGGCGAGTTGCGGGGCCAGCTAAGGCGCCGGCGAGGCGAGGGCAGGGACCCGCTGCCTCCTCGCGCCTTGCCTGCGCCCTTGCCAGACTCAACGCGGGCTACGCGCTCTGCCGCGCAGACTCCTCAGGACGGCACGGTATCGGCGAAGCTCGGGCGCGCGGCCAGCTTCTCGTAGTGCCGCGTCAGCTTCGGGTGCTCGCTGCGCCAGTCGAGGTCAGGGAAGCGGAAGTCCAGATAGGCCAGCGCGCAGCCGACCGCGATATCGGCCAGGCTGAAGTGGTTGCCCGAGCACCAGTTCTTGTCGCCCAGGCCCTGGTTCATCGCCTTCACCGCGGCCAGCACCTTGCCCATCTGGCGCTGCACCCAGGCCTCGCTGCGCTGCTCGCTGCTGCGGCCGGACCAGTTCTGCTCCAGCCGGGCCAGGATGGCGGCGTCCATCACGCCGTCGGCCAGCGCCTCCCAGGTGCGCACCTCGGTGCGCTCGCGGCCGCGCTCGGGGATCAGCTTGCCGACCGGCGACAGCGTGTCCACGTACTCGACGATGACGCGCGAATCGAAGACGGCGCCGGTGATCGAGTCCTGGCCTTCCATCACCAGGCAGGGCACCTTGCCGAGCGGGTTCATCTTGAGGATCGCGTCGCTGCCCCAGACGTCCTCGAGCACGAACTGGTAGTCGAGTTTCTTCTCGGCCATCACGACGCGCACCTTGCGCACGTAGGGGCTGGAGAGCGATCCGATGAGTTTCATATGTGCTTGACGTCGTCCCTCTGCGAACGATTCTAGCCAAGCGATTCGCCGCCGCCAGCCTGTCTCCCGGCGCCTACAGTCCCCCCGGGCCGCAGGCTTGTCAGCCTGCCGCAAGCCGGCCAGACTAACGGCGCCCTGCAGCCGCCCGGGCGGCCATCCGTCGCCGTAGAAGGCGTTTCGCGCGCCCGATCCGGCGCTTCATCGCCTGCCCCTGGCCTGCCGGTCGCGGCCTGCCGACACTGCGGTCCAGCCCAAAGCCCGGGAGCCGCCATGATGTTGATGAACGCCAGTCCGTCCTCGCTGCTGCTGATCGCCATCGGCAGCGTCGCGTCCGCCGTCGCGCTGGCCCTTGCTCTGGCCGAGCAGAGCAGCCCGCCGCAGCGGCTCGAACGGGTGACGGTCGTCGGCCAGCGCGCGACGGTCCAGCAACTGCCGCGCGTCGTGGTCGAAGGCCGGCGCGTCGACGGCCTCGCGCTGAGCCAGGCCGGCGAGACGGCACGGCCCGAATAGCGCAGCGCCGCCGAGCGGCGCCGCTCGCTCCTATCCCTCAGCGATTGAACAGACCCGGATGTTCGCGCGCGTAGCGCCCCTCGGCCTGCGCATGCGGCAGGTTCAGGAACTCGCGGTAGCCGGGCACCCACAGATAGCCGAGGCCGACCAGGAACAGGCCCAGGCCGAAGAGGCCGTAGGCGCCGCCGACGCTGCCCTGCAGCAGCAGGCCGCCGGCCAGGCCCGGACCCAGCACGCCGGCGATCTGCATCACCATCATGTTGACGGCCGTCATGCGCGCGCGAAAGGCCTGCGGCATCGCCAGCATCCGGTGCGTCTGGCCGACCATCTGCACGGTGGCGATGCAGGCGCCCAACATCGCGAAGCCGGCGACGATCAGCAACGGCGCCTCGCTGAAGCCGATCGCGATCATGCACAGCCCCTCGAGCAGGATGGCCGCGAAGCTGGCATTGAAGCGGCCGATGCGCTGCGCCAGCCAGACCGAGCCGCCCAGCGAGCCCAGCAGCATGCCCAGCGACAGCCCGGCCTCGCAGGCGCCCAGCCAGGCGGCCGACAGGCCCAGCGACTGCACCTTCAGCGGCACCAGCATGCCGATGCCGGGGGTGAAGAAGATCATCACCAGAAAGGAGACGAAGGTCCAGCCGCGCTCCAGCGGGATCTTCCATTTGGCCACCAGTCCGGCACGCAGATCCGCCAGCCAGTGCGAGGCCTGCGCGGGCGCGGGCGGCGTCGGCGCCTGGATGCGCGCCGCCAGCGCGGCCGCCAGCAGCAGCAAGGCCGCATGCAGCCACAGCGCGACCGCGGTGCTGGCCGCCGCCAGCACCAGGCCGCCCAGCGCCGGGCCGAGCAGGCGGCCCAGCGCCTGCGCGCTCTTCTGCAGGCCCAGGCCCTCGGTCAGGCGCTCGGCCGGCAGCAGCTCGGCGACGATGCTGAAGGAGGCCGGCATGATGGCCGCCATCGCGACCACCGCCAGCAGCTCCAGCCCCATCACCCAGGCCAGCCGGTAGATGCCCAGCTGGGCCAGCGCCGCCAGCACCAGCGCCTCGAGCGCCATCAGCAGCAGGCCGCCGGCGATCAGCCGGCGTTTGGAGACGCGGTCGCCCAGCGGCGACAGCAGCGGCAGCGCGATGAAGGAGCCGGCCGCCATGCCGGCCGCATAGATCGCCAGCTGCGCGGCGCCGCCCTCGTGCGCGACCCACCAGGGCACGGCCACATGGCCGACCATCAGCGACAGCAGCATCAGCCCATCGCTGAGCAGCAACAATTGAAACGCAGGGCCCAGCGGTCCCAGGCGGCGCCCGGCGAAGGCGCGCAGCGACGATGGCAAAAAGGACAAGAAGACTCTCCCTGCGGGCCAGTGTGCCATGCCGCACGCGTCCATTTGTCGCCCCCAGCTGCCGTTGATGCGCCGATTGCCGCGCTTGGTCGCTTGCGGCTGGAGAAGCGGGGGGCGGGCGCGCAAACTGCAATCACCGAACGATCCTTCCCTCCTTCAACGCAGCCCGCAGGAGCCCACCATGAACACCAGCAGCAAGACCCTCTTCGTCGCCGGCCTGATCGCCCTCGTCGGCAGCACCGGCTTCGTCATCAGCGCCGAGAATGCCGCCGCGCCCAAGCAGGAGATCGTCAAGCTGGAGCGCGTGGTGATCGTCGGCAAGCGCGCCGCGCCCGCGACGCAAGTCGCCCAGCAGCAGGAAATCGTGAAGCTGCCGCGCGTCGTCGTCGAAGGCCGCCGCGCACCGGCCGACACGCAGCTGGCCGTCGCCAAGAGCTGCGCGCCGCAGCAAGCGATGTGCTGAACGCGCCGCTGCGCTGACGGTTCGATCGCTCCCCGCAAGGCCCGGCACTGCCGGGCCTTGTTCTTTTGCGGCACGCCGATGACTGCTGGCCGACGCTCGCTTGCCATGACTTCATCGCCGCCGCCTGCAGTCCATCCCGCCGGGCGCGCGCTTCGTCACCTGAGGCTGGCGATGAGCAGGAGCAGCGCCGAAACTGCATGCACGGACAAAGCAACACGCCAGCACGGAAGGACCTCATCATGAACAGCCTCAGCAACCGCATCGCCGCCCTCCTGATCGCCGCCATCTTCGGCCTGATCGCCCTGATGTTCGCGCAGGCCGAAGTCGCCGCGCCCAAGCAGGCCATCGTCAAGCTGGAGCGCGTCCTCATCGTCGGCAAGCGCGCCGGCGCCGACACGCAGATCGCTCGAGCACAGCGCGTCGAGCAACTGCCCCGCGTCGTCGTCGTCGGCCGCCGCACCACCAGCGAGACCGAGCTGCAGCTGGCCCAGGCCTGCGCCGCTCAGGCGCTCTGCTGAAGCACTGCAGCGCAGCCGCATTCGCAGCAACCTCACCGCCTTCAAGCAGCAGAAGCCCGGCACAGCCGGGCTTCTGCCATTGAGTGCCAGCAATCGGGGACTTGCGCGGGCGATAGGCAGTGACTAAGTTGGCCTAGGCACCACGATTGAGCCCTGGCCAATGGAGGCACGTATGGCAATCGAACGCTGGGGCTCCCTGTCCGTGCGCGATCACCTCGACACCGCCGATCTGGTCGCCAATGTGCTGCTCTACGACCGCCTGGTCATGCCGGTGATGAGCAGCCACGACGAGCGCGACGAGCGGGCCTACTGGATCGCTCAAGGCTGGGATCCCGATCTGCAGCGCAAACGCCTGGACCAGTTGGAAGAGCTGGCGATCTGTCGGCCCTGGAACGCCGAGCGGCGAGCGATGTTCAAGACCCGTCTGGAACTGCTGAATGCAGAGCGTGAGGACGCCCGACATATCGACGCCTTTGCAATGACGCGAGCGATGCTGGCGCTGGAGCCGATCAAGGAAAAGCTCGCCGATGTCGACCATGTCGAGGTGATCGCGGCCTACAACTCGGCGGCGGCGGCGACGCAGGACTTCGGCATTGCGCCGGCCGGCGCCAACCTCTCGCAGCAGGCGCTGCTGCTGACCCGCCGGCTGGCCCTGCCAGCGCTTGACGATGCCGAAGACAATCTGCGCCTGGCGATGGAGCTGTCGCGCGACAAGAGCTTCCGGGCGAAGCGGGCCGCCCTGTTCGAATGGCAGGAGCAAATGGTCGAGAAGGGGCTGGCGCCGGAAGCCGCCGTCGGGCTGCTGGTCAAGCTGACCGATCAGTACAACGAGGCCGTCGAGGCCGCGAAGGTCAAGCTGGGCTGGAAGCTGGCCTTCACGCTCTTCAAGGCCGGCCTCGGTTTCGCGACCGGCGGCCTGCTCGGCGCGGGCGCCTCGGCCGCGCTGTCGCTGGTCCAGTTCGCGACGCTGGACGGCAAGCTCGCGATCGAGCCCGGCACGGCGGCGCCGGCCGCCATGTTCCACGATATCGAGGCCAAGTTCGGGCTGCCGCTGACGGGCGGCCCGCCCCACTGACGGGCCGCTGAACCCTCAGGGCGACGCCTCCAGCACGCGGAGAATCTCCCGCCCATAGGCCTCGAGCTTCTTCGCGCCGATGCCGCTGATCTGCGCCAGCGCGTCGAGCGAGTCGGGCTGCTGGCGCGCCATCTCGGCCAGCGTGACGTTCTGGAAGATCACATAGGCCGGCAGCCCATGCTCCTTGGCCACTTCGGCGCGCCAGTGCTTCAGTGCCTCGAAGCGCCGCTGGGCCTCGAGGTCGAGATCGACAGGCGCGGGCTTGCTGCCCGAGCGGCCGGCAGCGACGCGCGAGCTCTTGCCGCGCTTGGGCGGCACCGTCGGCACGCGCAGCAGCAGCTGCGTCTCGCCCTTCAGCACCGCGCGGGCCGAGTCGGCCAGGGCCAGCGTGTGGTACTCGCCCTCGGTGACGACATGGCCCAGCGCGATCAGCTGGCGCAGCACCGCGCGCCACTGCGCCTCCGCCAGTTCGGCGCCTATGCCCCAGGTGCTGAGCCGCTCGTGGCCGTATTGCGCCACCTTGTCGGTGGCCTTGCCGCGCAGCACGTCGATCAGATGGCCGGCGCCGAAGCGCTGGCCGCCGTTCTGGTGAAAGCGGTAGATGCAGGACAAGAGCTTGCGCGAGGCGTCGGTCGCGTCCCAGGTGGCCGGCGGGCTGAGGCAGTTGTCGCAGTTGCCGCAGGCCGTGCTCGCTTCGCCGAAATAGCCGAGCAGGCGCACGCGGCGGCAGTCGGTCGCCTCGGCCAGGGCCAAGAGCGCATCGAGCTTGCCGCGCTGGCCTTGCTTGAAGTCCTCCTCGGCCGGGCTCTCGTCGATCATGCGGCGTTGGTTGACGACATCGGCCAGGCCATAGGCCATCCAGGCATCTGCCGCTTCGCCGTCGCGGCCGGCGCGGCCGGTCTCCTGGTAGTAGCTCTCGATGTTCTTGGGCAGGTCCAGGTGCGCGACGAAGCGCACATCGGGCTTGTCGATGCCCATGCCGAAGGCGATCGTCGCCACCATCACGATGCCGTCCTCGCGCAGGAAGCGGTCTTGGTGCTTCTGCCGCAGGGCCGCGTCCAGGCCCGCGTGATAGGGCAGGGCCTTGATGCCCTCGCCCTCCAGCCACTCGGCGGTCTCCTCGACCTTCTTGCGGCTCTGGCAGTAGACGACGCCGGCCTCGTCCTCGTGCTCGTCGCGGATGAAGCGCAGCAGCTGCTCGCGCGGCTTGCCGTCCTTCTCGACGATCGCATAGCGTATGTTCGGTCGGTCGAAGGAGGAGATGAAGATGCGCGCTTCCTCCAGCCGCAGGCGCTCGATGATGTCGGCCCGGGTCAGCTCGTCGGCGGTGGCCGTCAAGGCAATGCGCGGCACGTCCGCATAGCGCTCGTGCAAGAGGCTCAGCGCCAGGTATTCGCTGCGGAAGTCGTGGCCCCACTGGCTGACGCAATGCGCCTCGTCGATCGCGAACAGGCTCAGGAGCCCCCGCTCGTGCAGCGAATCGAGCTGGGCCAGGAAGCGCGGATTGGTGATGCGCTCGGGCGCCGCGTACAGCATCACCAGCCGCCCGCTCATCATCTCGCGCTCGACATGCAGCGCCTGCTCGCTGCTCAGCGTCGAGTTCAGGAAGGCCGCGTGGACGCCGGCCTCCTCCAGCGCGCCGACCTGGTCGTGCATCAGCGCGATCAGCGGGCTGACGACGACGGCGACGCCGCGGCCGCCGCGGTGCCGCGCAATGGCCGGGATCTGGTAGCACAGGCTCTTGCCGCCGCCGGTAGGCATCAGCACCAGCGCATCGCCGCCGGCCGTCACATGGTCGACGATGTCGGCCTGGGCGCCGCGGAAGGCGCTGTAGCCGAAGACTTCTTGCAGGATGCGGGCGGGGACGGAAAGTTGGTCAGAGGCACTCATGAAGACCGCTATTGTCCCGGAGACGGCCGCGGGGGCGGAAAAGCATCGGTTCGGGAGGCGCGCCGAGCACGCCAACTGCAGCGCCGGAGCCGCCTTGCGATGGGGGCGGCCGGCCTCGGCATGAGGTGTGGGGGCGCTCTCGGCCGGGGATGACCCTGGACGCCCCGCCGAGCCGCATGCGGACGCCGCCCGGGCTAACCACGAGGCCGGAGTCCGCCAGGAATGTCAAACTCGCCCTGCCGCTTCTGACTGATTTGATAGTGGCGCTTGCACCCACAGTTTTGCGAGTAAACCCAGATCGGTCGCCGCTTCCAGTCCGATCATGACGGCCGTAATAAGCGGACGGGGCGATGTGATAAACGGACGCACCTGTCTCCCTATAACAAGTTAAACATCACAAACACTCGGAGCACACTGCATGCCGGCAAATCTTCCGTATGTCTCTACTCCTGGCTCGATCAAGACCGCGCTAGAGAGGATTCGCTCGGCAGCAACGCCAGAACGGGTTACGAAGGACTTCGTCACTACCGTACTTCAGATCAAAGGCGGAACTGGTGGGAACCTCCCCCCGTTCCTGAAGCGCATCGGCTTTGTTGGCTCCGACGGAGTACCAACGGACCTGTATAGGCGGTTCCGAAATCCTGCCACCGGCGGCGCGGCTGTGGCGGATGCTATCCGCCTTGGATACAAAGACTTGCTACAAGCTAACGAGTACTTCTACCGTTTATCCGACAAGGACCTACTGGCACTTATTGTGCAAGTCACTGGCGTAGAAGCAAACAATCGCGCGGCCCAACTTACCTTGTCAGCAATTAAGGCCCTTAAGGCCTTTGCAAGCTTTGACTCGGTCGAGCCCTCTGGAGAGTCCGCAGAGCAACCTCAATCGACTGACACTCGGCCACGAGCACTGGATCTGCAAAACCACCAAGGGCGCAACGGGCAAGTCGGGCTTAATCTCTCCTACACAATCAACCTGAATCTCCCAGCCACAGCAGACCAAGCTGTTTTCAACGCGATCTTCCGCAGCCTCAAAGAGCATCTGCTTTCAGGCAATGAGTAAGGCAGCGCTGGAGAGAGTCAAAGCATTTGGCATGACTAACCAAATGCTCTCCGAAGACCTGAGCCGCATAGCCAGAATGCACGGGGTCGAGTTTGGGCATATGCCCACCGTTCCTCAAACAGTCGAAGATGTTTATTACCCGCAATTTGACGCGGCTGTCCGAGCCGAGGCGGCCGCTATGGCAAAGCACTACGAGGTCTTTTACTCGCTAGAGAAGTCAATCCGAGAGCTTGTTGCCCAGACCATTGAGGCCGCAGAGAAGAGAGAGGACTGGTGGGCATCGACCCGCGTGCCCTCAAACATTCAAGCCGACGTAGCCAGTCGAATCCAGAAAGAGTTGGATGCCGGGGTAACCCGTCGGTCGCTTGATGAGTTGGACTACACCACGTTCGGCGAACTGTCAGTCATCATCGCTGCCAACTGGGACATCTTTGGTGGACTGTTCAACAGCAAGAAGGCGGTGGAAAAGGTGATGGCCAGTCTCAACGCACTCCGGAATCCGATCGCGCATTGCAGTCCCCTCGCCGAAGACGAGGAGTTGCGATTGCAGTTGACGGTCCGAGACTGGTTCCGCTTGATGGAGTGATGTTTAACCCTGCATTCCAGCGGACGCCTAACGGCGTCCGCTGAATTTGAACGCTAACCGTCACATGTACGCCTGCCCTTCCTGCACCACTCGCTCAATCACTTTCACGCGCAAATGGTCGTCGTCATCGGCGGTCCCTGCGCGCTGCGAGAAATGCGGCTCAGGCTGCGCAATCGCCATCGTTGATGCCGCAGGGACCATGGCCGCGGCCATCCTGCTCATGACGCTTGGTGGTTTTGCTGCCGTCGCCGTGCATGCCGCTTATCCGCTGCTGATCGGCGCCGCGCTTGCGGTGGGCTACTACTTTTTGCGTCAGCATCGGGCCCCGCTGATGCCGATCACGCCGGACGAGACCAGGACGGCAAAGCGATCGGCATGGGCTGCATTCCTTACGCTGCTCATTCCATGGGGATCCTCTTGAAGCAATGTCCGTCGGTGACGGTCAGCCTTTTGCTTCAGCGAACCGCCCTCGGCCGCCGCTAAGTTGCAAGGCCAGGGCGCAGAAGACATCTGCGCCTCGGCCAGGAGCCGCTTGCTCGGGATCAGGCCGTTCCTCGCACAGACATTGGCGCGAAACAGACGAGACGCCAGCGGCCACCCCGGCTCAGCGCTTCTCGCCGCGCGCGGTGATCGAGCCTAGCCCCGAGGTCGAGCGCCGCACCTGCTGCGGCTGGCCCCAGTAGTCGACGTTGCCGATGCCCGAGATGCTGACGCGCAGCGAATCGGTGACCCAGAGATTGGCATTGCCGACGCCGCTGATCGAGACGGTGGCGCTGCTGGCGCGCAGCTGCTCGGCCAAGAGCTTGCCCTTGCCCGAGACGCTCAGGCTCAGCTGCTCGACCTGGCCGCCGAGCTGGCCGTCGCCGGCGCCGGAGATGTCGAAGCGCAGCTGCTCGGCCTTCAACTCGTCCAGCCGCACCTGGCCGGCGCCGGAGATATGGACCGACAGCTTCTCGGCCCGGATCGGCCCCACCGCCAGCACGTCGCTGGCGCCGGAGATCGTCAGCTGGCTCAGGCGGCGCATCTGCACCTCGACCTGCAGCCGGCTGCTGCTCCAGAACTTCCAGCCGCCGGACGGGTGGATGCGCAGGCGGCCGTTGTTCAGCTCGATCTCGACATTGCGCTGCACGTCCTCACCGCCGACGATGAAGACCTGGTCGCGCTCGCCCTGCACCAGCTTGACCTTGGCCGAGCCGTCCAGCTCCAGCCGGTCGAAGGCGCCCGGTTCGTAAAGCCGGCCCTCGGGCCGGGCCTCGCTGGGCTGGGCCTGGGCCAGCGCAGCGCACAGGCCGAACAGAAACGCCACTGCGGCTGCCTTGCTCCTCATATCGATTGCTCCCTCAGTTTCTTGGAGACCTCGCGGCTGGCGGTGATGCGCGTGCCGTCGCGCATCTGCACGACCAGCTGCGAGTTGTCGTCCGGCGTCATCGATTCGACGAAATCCAGATTGACGATGCAGCCGCGCTGCAGCTTCAGGAACAGGGCCGGGTCCAGGCGCTGCTCGAAGGTGGCGATCGGCAGCCGCACCAGAAAGCTGCGGCCGCGGCTGGCCAGCGCCGTGTACTTGTTGTCGGAGCGCAGGTACTCGATCTGCTCGACCTGCAGCGGGAAGATCTTGCCCTGGTCGCGCACCAGCACGCGGCGCAGCGGCTCGCTGGGCGCCTGCTGCAGCGCCTCGGCGGCCAGCGACGCGGTCGTCGCACCGCCGCCCTGCTGCAGTGCATGCTCGACCGCCTCGACGAAGCGCTCGCGCGCAAAGGGCTTGAGCAGATAGTCGACCGCATGCAGCTCGAAGGCGGTCAGCGCATGCTCGTCATAGGCGGTGGTGAAGATCACCGCCGGCCGCAGATCGTCCTCGGCCAGCGCGCGCAGCACCTGCAGCCCGGTTAGGCCCGGCATCTGGATGTCCATCAGCACCAGCTCGGGCGCGAGCGCGCGGATCTGCTCCAGCGCGCTGACGCCATCGGCGCAGATCCCCAGCAGCTCCAGCTGCGGCAGCTGCCGCACCCAGTCGGCCAGCGCCTCGGCGGCCAGCGGTTCGTCCTCGGCGATCAGCACTCTTGTCTTCATATTGTTCATTGCGGAATCCATAGGTCGACGCGAAAGCCCGCGCCCGGCGCCGTCTGCACGCGCAGCCGCGCCTGGCCTTCGTAGTCGATCGCGAAGCGGCGCTTCAGCGCCGACAGGCCGATGCCGCGGCGCCGGCCCTGTGCCGCCGGCGAGGATGCGGCCTGCGGCGCATCGGCCTCGTCCAGCCTTGCCGGGTCGCAGCCGGGGCCGTCGTCCTCGACGCTCAGCTCCAGGCCCTGGTTCATCACATTGCGGCCGCTCCTGATGCGGATGCTGCCGCCGGTCAGGCGCGGCGCCACGCCATGCTGGATGCTGTTCTCCACCAGCGGCTGCAGGGTCAGCGGCGGCACCTCGTCCTGCAGGGTGTCGGGGTCGAGCTGCCAGTCGATCTGCAGCCGCGGGCCCAGGCGCAGCGCCTCCAGCGCCAGGTAGTCGCGCACGAACTCGACCTCCTCGGCCAGCGAGACGCGGTCGGCCGCGCTGCGCTTGGTGTCCAGCACATAGCGCAGCATGCCGGAGAAGCGCAGGAGCGCCGCCTCGGCCGCCTGTGCGTCCTTGCGGGTCAGCGCGATCAGCGAGTTCAGGGTGTTGAAGAGGAAATGCGGGTTCAGCTTGCCGCTGATCGCCGCCAACTCGGCGCGCGCCAGCGCCGACTCGGCCTGGGCCGCGGCCAGCGCGGCGGCGCGCGCCCGCTGCGTCTGCAGCAGCGCGGTGAAGGCGGTGGCGATCGCCGCATAGACGACCAGGCCCCAGATCGCCCGCCACAGCAGGGTCTGCACCAGCACCGCGGTCGCATGGTCGAGTCCGAACAGCGCCCAGGCGAGCGCGAATTCGCACAGCTGCCAGAGCGCGCCGAACAGGAAGGCCGCGCCCAGATGCAGGGCCACCAGGCCGGCCGGGGCGATCTCCAGCGCCTGCAGGCCGCGCACCCAGGGGAAGATTGCCGCGCCCAGCAGCATCGGCGCCCACAGGCTCAGGCTGGCCTGGTAGACCGCCTCCCACAGCTGCCACAGCCCGCGCTGGAACTCGGCGCCGGCCAGCACATAGAGCAGCCAGGCCAGCAGGCAGCCGCCGCCATAGGCCCACCAGATGCGCCGGTTGGAGGACGGCGGCGCGAGGCGCGGCAGGGGCGTGGAGAGACGGGGATCGCTGGACATGGGCGCATCTTAGGGAGTCGCCCGCCGCGCCGGGGCGCCGGGGCGACCAAGCGCCGGCCGGCATGCCCGATCTGCGGTTTTGCGCGACGCCGCGCCGGCGCTGCGGGGCGGCGGCATAATCCGGGCCTTTCAAGCCCGAATCGTCAGCGGAGCCCGCCATGGCCAGCGTCAACAAAGTCATCCTCATCGGCAATCTGGGTCGCGACCCGGAACTGCGCTACAACCCCAGCGGCGTCGCCTTCTGCACGATCAGCCTCGCCACCACCCGCAACTGGAAGAACCGCGAGACCGGCGAGCGCCAGGAAGAAACCGAATGGCACCGCGTCGTCTTCAATGACAAGCTGGCCGAGATCGTCGGCGAGTACTGCAAGAAGGGCCGTCCGCTCTATGTCGAGGGCCGTCTGCGCACCCGCAAATGGCAGGACAAGGAAGGCCGCGACACCTACACGACCGAAATCATCGCCGACCAGATGCAGCTGCTGGGCAGCCGCGACGGCGGCGGTGACGAGGGTGGCGGCGGTGGCGGCTATGGCCGCAGCGCCGGCGGTGGCGGTGGTGGCGACTACGGCGACGCCCCGGCCCGCGCGCCGGCCGCCCGCGCCCCGGCCCCGCGCGCTCCGGCGCCCCGTCCGGCCCCGGCGCCGAAGTCCTCGACCGGTTTCGATGACATGGACGACGACATCCCGTTCTGATCCAGCCGGCACGCCCGCATGAACAACCCCCGTAAGTCACCGGCTTGCGGGGGTTTTTTACTTTCCCATCGCCCCGAGGCCGATCCCGCATGAGCACCACGCCCCTCCCTGTTGCCCAGGCTGCCGCCGACGCCGCCCCGACGCTGCGCCTGGACATCGTCGCCGGCCTGACCGCCGCGGCCGTCGTGCTGCCGAAGGCCATGGCCTATGCCACCGTCGCCGGCCTGCCGGTGGCGGTGGGCCTGTACACCGCCTTCGTGCCGATGGTGGTCTATGCGCTGCTGGGCTCCTCGCGGGTGCTCAGCGTCAGCTCGACGACGACCCTGGCCATCCTGACCGGCGCCGAGTTGGGCGCCGCGGTGCCCAGCGGCGAGCCGGCGGCGCTGCTGACGGCGACCGCCACCCTGGCCGCGATGGTCGGCCTGCTGCTGATGCTGGCGCGGCTGCTGCGCCTGGGTTTCGTCGCCAACTTCATCTCCTCGCCGGTGCTGACCGGCTTCAAGTCCGGCATCGGCCTGGTGATCGTGCTGGACCAGCTGCCCAAGCTCTTGGGCATCAAGATCGAGAAGGCCGGCTTCTTCCCCGATCTGCTCAGCGTGATCCAGCACCTTCCCGATGCCAAGCCGCTGACCTTGGCCGTGGCCGGCGCGACGCTCGTCGTGCTGGCCGGCATGGAGCGGCGCTGGCCGCATTCGCCGGCGCCGCTGGTCGCGATCGGCGGCGGCATCGCGGCCTCCTGGTATTTCGGTCTGCAGCAGCTGGGCGTGTCGACGGTGGGCCTGATCCCGCAGGGCTTTCCGGCGCTGAGCTGGCCCGACCCGACGCTGATCCGCCAGCTGGCGCCGGGCGCTTTAGGCATCGCCTTGATGAGCTTCACCGAGACCATCGCCGTCGGCCGTGCCTTCGCCCATGCCGAGGACCCGCCGGTCGACGCGAACCGCGAGCTGGTCGCCACCGGCGCGGCCAATCTGGCCGGCGCCTTCTTCGGCGCGATGCCGGCCGGCGGCGGCGCCTCGCAGACCGCCGTCGTGCGCCAGGCCGGCGGCCGTTCGCAGAAGGCCTCGCTGGTCACCGCGGCGATGGCGCTGGCGACCATGCTGGTGCTGGCGCCGCTGCTGGGCCTGTTGCCGAACGCGACCCTGGCCATGGTGGTGATCGTCTACTCGGTGGGCCTGATCGAGCCGGGCGAATTCCGCGCGATCCGGGCGGTGCGCACGATGGAGTTCCGCTGGGCGCTGGCGGCGATGCTGGGCGTGCTGATCTTCGGCACCCTGCAGGGCATCGTGGTGGCGATCGTGATCTCGCTCTTGGGCCTGTCCAGCCAGGTCGCGCAACCGGCCGTCTACATCATCGGCCGCAAGCGCGGTGCCGACGTGCTGCGCCCCATATCACCCGAGCACCCGGACGACGAGACCTTCGAGGGCCTCCTGATCCTGCGGCCCGAGGGGCGGCTCTTCTTCGCCAATGCCCAGATCGTCGTCGAGCGCATCCGCGCGCTGGTCGCCGAACACCGCCCGCGCGTGCTGGCGCTGGACCTGAGCCGGGTGCCCGATATCGAGTATTCGGCGCTGCAGGAGCTGATCGACTGCGAGCGGCGCGCCCGCGAGACCGGCGGCAGCGTCTGGCTGGTCGGCCTGAATCCTCGCGTGCTCGAGGTCGTGCGCAATGCCGGCTTCGACCGCGAGCTGGGGCCCGATCGCCTGCTCTTCAATGCCCGCAACGCGATCGAGCGCTACCAGCAGCTGAGCCAGCCTCAGTAGCGCGCGGCGATCTGCATGCGCGAGTGGTCGGGCTCGACATAGCCGCCGGCCTTCTGCCGCTTCGGGAACTTCAGCTTGGCGCGCGGCAGCTCCTCGTAGGGAATCTGGCTCAGGATGTCGCTGATGATGTTCAGGCGCACCTTCTTCTTGCTGTTCGACGGCGCGATCCGCCAGGGCGCGAACTCGGTGCTGCTGGCGGCGAACATCGCGTCGCGCGCCCGCGAGTAGTCGTACCAGCGGCTGTAGGAGCGCAGGTCCATCTCGGTCAGCTTCCAGAGCTTGCGGCCGTCCTCCAGCCGCGACTTCAGCCGCCGCGTCTGCTCCTCGGGGCTGACCTCGAGCCAGTACTTGAGCAGGATGATGCCGGACTGCACGATCGCGTTCTCGACCAGGGGCACGGCGTGCAGAAAGTCGTCGGCCTCCTGCTCGGTGCAGAAGCCCATCACCCGCTCGACGCCGGCGCGGTTGTACCAGCTGCGGTCGAAGATCACGACCTCGCCGGCCGCCGGCAGATGCGGCAGATAGCGCTGCACATACATCTGGCTCTTCTCGCGCTCGGTCGGCGCCGCCAGCGCGACGACGCGGAATACGCGCGGGCTGACCCGCTCGGTCAGCGCCTTGATCGTGCCGCCCTTGCCGGCGCCGTCGCGGCCCTCGAACAGGATGCAGACCTTGGCGCCGCTGGCCTGCACCCACAGCTGCAGCTTCACCAGCTCGATCTGCAGCTTCTTCAGCGCCTTCTCATAGGCCTTGTCGGACAGATCCGCCTCGTCGGCGTCGCGCTCGCCATGGGCGACGGGCTCTTCGGCGGCCTCGCCGCGGCCGCTGGCGCGGTTGATGCTCTTGGTATACCCGCTCATCGATCGTTCTCCTGGGGCTGGGCCATGGTGGGCGAATGGGCGAAAGCTGCGGCAAAGCCTACCCTGCGGGCCGGCGCTGCACAACGCTTTGTCGTCGCGGGCGGCGAAACTGCCACCCCACCGCGACTGGCGGCGGCGCGATCGCCAGGGATCTGCGGGCCTGGCACAGCCAAGCTGGACCGCCTGCTGATCGCCGTCTATTCTTGAGCCCCCAACAGGCCAGGAGGAGCAGCACCCATGGGCAAGACCCCGCGATCGCAGCCGCCGCCGCCCTATGGGCGGGCGTGAGCATGTCCTGGCCGGCCTGCTGCTCTGCACGATGGGGGCCGCGATGACGGCCGCCCAGACCCTGCCGGCCGACAGTGTCGAGAACGCCTTGCCGGCCATCAGCCGCGGCGGTTTCGTCGCACCGGGCAGCGATGAGGCCGCCACGCTGGCGGCCATAGCGCGGGCGGTGCGCGCCGACGCGGCTCGGGCCTGGCAGGCCGGCGATCCGATGGCGCTGAGCGTCGAAATCGTCGCGGTCGACTGGGCCGACGCTTCGCTCGGTTGCCCGCGGCCGGGCCTGAGCTACACGCAGGCGCTGGTGCCCGGCTGGCGCCTGCTCGTGCGAGATGGCGCCCGGGAGGCCGTCTA
This sequence comes from Roseateles violae, assembly GCF_030410485.1. GTDB lineage: Bacteria > Pseudomonadota > Gammaproteobacteria > Burkholderiales > Burkholderiaceae_C > Roseateles_D > Roseateles_D violae. The sequence goes on from NZ_JAUHHC010000001.1 coordinate 248,249, forward strand.
CCACGCCAGCCACCGGGGTCAGTGGTTGCCCTGCCCGCGCGCACCGGCGGCGCCGCCGTCCGACGCGGCACGCTGACGGTTCGCAAGGGCGGAACCGCCCAAGACAAAGGGCCGCGTTGCGGCCCTTGTCGTTCGATGCGCGCCTTGGCGCGTCGATCAGGACTTCTTGCGGCGCGAGCTCAGGCCCATGCCCAGCAAGGCGATGGCGGCCAGGCCGAAGGTCGCCGGCTCGGGCACATAGGTGACCGTCAGGCTGCTGCCGCGATTCCAGATGCCATCGGCGGCGCCGATCAGGTCGTCGAAGTATTCGAAGAACTGCAGGTTCAGGCGTCCGTCCGCGCCAAGGAAGAAGTCGGCGCCCAGCGAGACCAGATCGGCGCTGCCGCTGTAGCTGCCGGAGCCCGCGGAATCGTCGCCAAGGCCCGGGAACAGGGAGGCACCGGAGCCGCTGTCGTTGCTCAGGTCGAAGCCCATCTCCGACAGCCAGCTCGAGCCGAAGGTCGACAGATTGACGTTCCAAGAAACGTTCGTGATGTGGACATTGGAAAAGAGGTCGACGAAGCGGGTCTCGTTCGACGCATCGCCGAATTCGGCATTGCTCAAGGCCCCCCCGATGTCGATCGTGACGGTGTCGGCCTGGGCGGTTCCGGCCGCCATCGCAGCCGCAATCAAAGCCGTGCCGAGTACGCCGCGTTTGAATTGATTCATCTGCATGTCATCTCCAGAATCGTTGACTCCTGGCCGGCCAGTTCCGGGCGAGGACACGATGTGGGCGCAATTTGCCATCCCCTCTTGCCGCCGGCAAGCTGGAAGTCATGGTCTGCGGGCGACTTATCCCCCGATTCAGCGGTCGGATTTACCCGCACCCCCGGCCACCTTTCGCTAGCAGAGGGGTCAGATCATGCTCAAGCGGGCACACCCTCATTCGCGGGGGTCAGGACATGCACTATTTCACTGGTAAGCGGTTTGCGCGTGCGCCACCCCATCGGGTAAGCACCAATCCAAACGCGAACACAAGTCGCGAGCATGCAGACTTTCGAAACCCGGAGAGTCGCATGCCTACCTGGAATTTCAGTCGCAAACCCATCGTCCTTGCCGTTGCCGCACTGTCGACCGCCACGGCGGCGATGGCTCAATCGATACCGGCCTCGAGCATCGAAGGCTCGCGCCTTTGGTTCATTGAATTCGCCGGCAAGCCGGTCGCCGATGGCGCCAATCCGGCCGATGTGCAGGCCGAGCAGGCGGCGTTCCGCGCGGCGGCGGCGGCGGCCAATGTGAGCTATACCGAGCGGCGCTCGTTCAACTCGCTGTTCAACGGCCTGGCCGTTTCCATCAGCCCCGCCGATCGCGCCAAGCTGGCGGGTGTGACGGGCGTGAAGGCCCTGCACCCGATCGAAACCATCCAGGCACCGACGCCCGAGCAGGCCGCCGGCTCGGCGATCGAACTCAGCCGCGCGCTGGCACTGTCCGGCGCCGACATCGCGCAGAACTCGCTGGGCCTGACCGGCGCGGGCGTCAAGGTCGGCATCATCGACACCGGCATCGACATCGACCATCCGGCCTTCGGCGGCAGCGGCGTGAACGGCACGACGCCCTTCCCCAGCGCCCGCGTGATCGCCGGCTATGACTTCGTCGGCAATGCCTACAACGCGGACTCGAGCAGCGCCAGCTACAACCCGATCCCGAGTCCCGACAGCAATCCGGACGACTGCCAGGGCCATGGCTCGCACGTGGCCGGCATCGTCGGCGGCAATGGCGGCGGCATCAAGGGCGTGGCGCCGGGTGTCAGCTTCGGTGCCTATCGCGTCTTTGGCTGCGAAGGCAGCACCGAGTCCGACATCATCCTGGCAGCGCTGGAGCGCGCGCTGGCCGACGGCATGCAGGTGATCAACCAGAGCCTGGGTGCCGGCCGGCAGTGGCCGCAGTACCCGACGGCACAGGCCTCCTCGCGCCTGGCCAAGAAGGGCGTCGTGATGGTCGCCTCGATCGGCAACAACGGCCCCGGCGGCAGCTCGCCGGACGCCTTGTTCGCGGCCGGCGCGCCCGGCGTCGGCGAGAGCGTGATCGGCGTCGCCTCCTTCGACAACGCTCAGACCTCGTTCACCGTCAACGCCACGCCCTACGGCTACGGCCCGGCCACTGCCGCGCCGCTGCCGCCGACCAGCGGCAGCATGCCGATGTCGCGCACCGGCGCGGCCAACCAACCGACGCTGCCGACGACGGCACCGGACGGCTGCGTCGCGCTGCCCGCCGGCAGCCTGACCGGCACCGCCGTGCTGATCCGGCGCGGCTCCTGCGGCTTCTATGACAAGGCGCTGAACGCACAGAACGCCGGCGCCGCGGCGGTCATCATCTACAACAACCAGGCCGGAGCCATCAATCCGACGGTTGCGCCGGTCGCGCCCGCCACCACGCCGATCACGATCCCGGTCGTGGCGATCACCGCCGACCAAGGCGCCGCCTTGCACAACGCCATCGGTGCCGCTCCCACGACGCTGACCTGGACCAACAATGCCGTCGGCTATCCCTATGGCACGGGCGGTCTGATTTCCGGCTTCAGCTCCTTCGGCCTGGCGGCCGACCTGAGCTTCAAGCCCGATATCGGCGCGCCGGGCGGCGGCATCTTCTCGTCCTATCCGCTGGAAAAGGGCGGCGCGACGACGCTGAGCGGCACCTCTATGTCGTCCCCGCATGTGGCCGGTGCGACCGCGCTGATCCTGCAGGCCCTGCCCAATGCGGCGCTGGGCCGCGAGTCGGTGGTCGTCGGCCGCAACGCGCCGCCGATGATCAATATGCTGACCCGTCTGCAGAACACGGCCAAGCCGAAGCCCTGGTCGGGCAGCCCGGCTCTGGGCTTGCTCGACTACTCCTTCCGCCAGGGCGCCGGCATGGTCGACATCGTGGCCGCGGTGAAGGCCCAGCAGTTTGCGCTGCCGAGCAAGTTCTCGACCGGCGAAAGCGATGCCGGCCCGACGGTGCAGAAGCTGACGCTGCGCAACGATGCGGCGGTGCCGGTGACCTACACGCTCGGCCATGTGCCGAGCCTGGCGGCAGGCCCGAATACGCAGACGGGCGCCAGCTACAACATCAGCGGCACCTTCAACGCGCCGGCGACCGTGAGCTTCAGCAGCCCCACCGTCGTCGTGCCGGCCAAGGGCGTGGCCACGGTGACCGTGACCGTCACGGCCAATACGGCACTGGTGAACCGCGGCCTCTATGGCGGCTACATCACCTTCACGCCGCAGACGGACGGCGCACCGATCCAGGTGGCGTATGCCGGCTTCAAGGGCGACTACCAGTCGACCCAGGTGCTGACGCCGACGACCAACGGCTTCCCCTGGCTGGCCAAGTTCCTCCCCGCGACGAACAACTACGGCAACCGCCCGTCCGGCGAGACCTACACCATGGTCGGCGCCGACATTCCGTACGTCGTCTATCACCTCGACCACCTGTCGCGCACGATGAAGATGGAGGCCTTCGACGCCACCACGCTCGCCTCGCGCGGCACCTTCGGGGAGGATCAGTACCTGAGCCGCAACTCGACCCCCGGCGGCGCCTTCGTCAACGGCTGGGACGGCAAGACCAGCCAGGGCGTGCTGCCGAACGGCAGCTACATCGTCAAGATGTCGGTGCTGAAGGCGCTGGGCGATGCGGCCAACCCCGCGCACTGGGAAACCTGGACCTCGTCCACGGTCACCATCGCGCGTCCTTGAGACGGCAGCGGCCCCTCGCGGGTCGCAGGCAAACGGGCCCCGCGGGGCCCGTTTTTTTTTGCCTGCTAGCGAGCCGACTCGCCGCCGCCGCCCGCCGGGCGAGGCAGCAGCACACAGCGGCCGGCCTGGCAGCGCGCACCGGGGTCGGTCACCAGCGCACAGTCGGAGGCCGCGCCGCTGCGCGCGTCTTCCAGCTGCTGGGCGGCGGCCTGCTTGGCCACCAGGGCCTTCAGCGCCGCTTCGTCCGTGCGCTTCACCGACCAGGCCAGGTAGGCGCTCGGTCCACCGCAAGACTTGGCACCGATGGCGATCGTGCGGCATTGATCGGGCGCGTCGCAGGCGGCATCGCCGACCAGGGCCTTGATCTGCGGCAGGAGGCTCGCCGGGCCGGAGGCCGGCCCGCCGCGCGGGGCGTCGCTGGCCAGCGCGAGGCCGCCGAGGGCCAGCAGGCCCAGGCAGGTCAGCCAGCGCTTCTTTCCACGCCGGCTTGCGGCGATGCTCTCATTCATCATGACGCTCCTCGTCGGCGGCTCCCGCTCATTGTGCGCCTCTTGCTAGCATCGGGCCGATGTGGAAGTTCCTGCTCTCGCTGCTGGCCGGCGCCGGCGCCGCGACGGTGCTGGCCGGGCCGCAGCCCTGCCAGCCGGATGCCGAGCAGGCGCTGCGCGCGATCAATGCCCTGCGTGCCGAGCCGCGCGCCTGCGGCGCGCAAGCCATGCCGGCCGCAGCCGCGCTGCGCTGGAGCGGCCCGCTGGCCGACTCGTCCCGGCGCTTCGCGCAGGAGCTAGCGCGTCGCGGTCTGCTGACCCACGAGGGCGAGCAACTGCACGGCATGCGCGAGCGCATGCAGGCCAGCGGCTATGCGATGCGGCTGGCCGGCGAGAACCTGGCGGCCGGCGCCGAGACGCTGAACGAGGTGCTGCAGCAATGGCTGAGCAGCCCCGGGCATTGCGAGAACCTGATGCTGGCCGAGTTCCGCGACGTGGGCCTGGCCTGCGCGATCGGCGCCGCGCCCGAGGATCGCTACGGCCGCTACTGGGTCATGCAGCTCGGGCGCCCGGCCGTCGAGCGATGAGCCGGGCGCTCAGATCCAGCCCAGATCGATCGCCCTGAGCACCGCCTGTGTGCGGTCGCGCACGCCCATCTTGGAGAAGATCGCCGAGCAGTGGTTCTTGATCACGCCCTCGCTATTGCCCAGCAGCGCGGCGATCTCGGTGTTGCTGCGCCCGCTGGCCACCAGGCGCAGCACCTGCAGCTCCTTGGGCGACAGCGGATCGGGCTGGTCGGCGGCGGTGAAGGCGCGCTCGCCGTGGCGCTCTTCCATCCGCGTGGTCAGCGAGGGGCGCAGCGCGGTGCCGCCGGCGGCCACGTCCTGCAGGGCCTGCCGCAAGGTGTCGGGGCTGATCGCCTTCAGCAGGAAGCCGCGAGCACCGGCGCGCACCGCCTCGTCGAAGGCGGCGGCGTCGTCGAAGGTCGTCAGCAGCACGACCGGGATCGGCAGCGCCCGCGCGGCCAGAGCGCGGATCAGGCCCAGGCCGTCCATGCGCGGCATGCGCATATCGGACAGCACGAGATCCGGCATCGCCTCGGGCGGCAGCGCGGCCAGCAGCTCCAGCGCCTCGGCGCCATCGCTGGCCTCGCCGACGATGCGGATCTCCTCGTGCAGCGCCAGCAGGCCCTTGAGGCCTTCGCGCACCAGTTGCTGGTCCTCGACCAGCAGCAGCTTGATGGTCATCATCGTGTTGCTCTTCATGCCGTCCTCGGACAACGCAGTTCGATTCGGAAACCCGGAGTTTGCCTCAGCACCTGCATGCTGCCACCCAGCTCGGTCATGCGCTCGGCCATGCCGCGCAGGCCGTTGCCGGCGCGGTAATGGGCCGCGCCGGCGCCATCGTCGTCGATGCTGACACAGACCTCGCCGCTGTGCGCATCGCCGCTGACGGCCAGGCGGATCGCGACGCGCGCCGCGCGCGCATGGCGCACGCTGTTGGTCACCGCCTCCTGCACGCAGCGCAGGAGCGCATGGGCGACGCGCGGGCTCAGATCGCGCGCATCGGCCGCGATATCGAGCTCGATGCGGGTGCTGGCAATGCCCTCGGCCAGCGCCTCGAGCGCCCGGCTCAGATCGATACGGCGCGAGCCGCGCTGCTGCGACACCGCCTCGCGCACATCGGCCAGCAGCCGCGCGGCGCCGTCGCGCGCGCGCTCGACGGCCTGCGCCGCGCCGGCGGCGCTCTCCTCGTCCTTGCGCTGCAAGAGCGCCGAGCCGAGCTGCAGCTGCAGATTCAGCGCGGTCAGGTGGTGGCCGACCAGATCGTGCAGCTCGCGCGCCATCAAGGTGCGCTCGTGATAGCGCAGCTGCTCGGCCTGCAGCTGCTCGGCCGACAGGCGCTCGGCCAGCATTGCCTGCAGCCAGCGCCGCTTCTCGGCCTCGGCGGCGGCCATGCGGCCGAGGCCGAAGGCCATGCCGTGCAGGGCCAGCATCGCCATCAAGAGGCCCAGGCCGTCGAACCAGGCGGGCACGTCGCTGACGCTGCCGCTGGCCGCGGGCAGCAAGGCATAGAGCAGCAGATTGAGCGCCACCTGGGCCAGCGCGAACAGGAAGGCGGTGCGCACCTGCAGCAGCACGGCCGCCAGCGCGGTGACCAGAAAGGGCAGGCCCGGCGTCACGCAGATCGCCAGCAGATCGACCAGCAGCACGCGCGCCAGCGCATGCGGCGGCGGCTGGTCGGCCTGGCCGTCGCGCGCCAGCCGCCAGTAGCTCCAGCCGAACAGCAGCAGCAGGGCCAGGCAGGTCAGCAACAGCAGCGGATCGTTGCTGGCGCCGCCGAACTGGCGGTAGAGGATGGGCACCGCGCCGTCGTAGGCATCGGTGCGAAAGCCCAGCAGCGCCGCCACCGCGGCGGCCAGCTCGAGCAGGCAGATCGCCAGCGCCGCCGCGCGCAGCACGACGCCGGGCTGGGCGACGCGGTTCAGCAGGCGGTCGAGGCGGTTGCTGTTCAAGGGGTAGGTAAAGGCAAAGCCGGTAAGCGTGCCACACGGGCCAGGTCTTGCCCCGTGCCGCTGGTCATGGGCTGGCCTCGGCGATCACGCCACCGCCCAGGCAGACCTCGCCGCTGTAGAGCACCGCGCTCTGCCCCGGCGTGACCGCCCATTGCGGCTGCGGGAAGCGCAGCGCGATCGTGTCGGCTGCGGGTTCCAGCACGCAGGCGGCGTCGGCCTGGCGGTAGCGCGTCTTGGCGCCATAGCCGCCGAAATCCGGCATCGCGCCGGAGGTCCAGCTCAGGTCGTCGGCGACCAGCGCATGGCTTTGCAGCAGCGGATGCTCGTGGCCCTGCACGACGATCAGGGTGTTGCTGTCCAGGTCCTTGCGGGCGACGAACCAGGGCCGGTGCTCGCCGCCGCCGCGCGGGCTGCCCTTGTCCTTCACGCCGCCGATGCCCAGGCCCTGGCGCTGGCCCAGGGTGTAGAAGGACAGGCCGACATGCTCGCCGAGCTTGCGGCCGCGCTCGTCCTTGATCGCGCCCGGCTGGTGCGCCAGATAGCGGTTCAGGAATTCGCGGAACGGTCGCTCGCCGATGAAGCAGATGCCGGTCGAATCCTTTTTCTTCGCATTCGGCAGGCCGATCTCCTCGGCAATGCGGCGCACCTCGGTCTTGTGCAGCTCTCCGACCGGGAACAAGGTCTTGGCCAGCTGCGCCTGGTTCAGCCGGTGCAGGAAGTAGCTCTGGTCCTTGCTCGCGTCCAGGCCCTTGAGCAGCTGCACCTCGCCCGAGGGCAGTTCGCGCACGCGGGCGTAATGGCCGGTGGCGATCTTCTCGGCGCCCAGGCGCATCGCATGGTCCAGAAAGGCCTTGAACTTGATCTCGGCATTGCACAGCACGTCCGGGTTCGGCGTGCGGCCGGCCTGGTACTCGCGCAGAAAGGCGGCGAACACGCGGTCCTTGTAGTCGGCCGCGAAATTGACATGCTCGATCTCGATGCCGATCACGTCGGCGACGGCGGCCGCGTCCACGAAGTCGACATTGGACGAGCAGTACTCGCTGTCGTCGTCGTCTTCCCAGTTCTTCATGAAGATGCCGACCACCTCATGGCCCTGCTTCTTCAGCAGATGGGCGGTGACGGCGGAATCGACGCCGCCGGACAGGCCGACGACGATGCGTTGCTTGGAGCTCATGCCCCAATTGTCCCGCAAGCCCCGGCACGCCGCCGCCGCGGGGGCAATCGGCCCGCGGCTACGGCAGACGCCTAGTGCAGCTCGACATTGACGCCGGGCGGAATGCCCAGCTTGATATGCAGGGTGACGCTCTCGAGCCTGCCGTCCAGATGGTCGGACACCCGCTTGGCCAGCAACAGCCCCTTCCGCAGGGTGACCGTCGACGAGTGATCCTGATGCTGCTGCATCAGCTGCTCGACCCGCTCCTTCTCGATCGCGGCGACCTTGCCGGCCAGCGTGGTGTGGATCTCGGGCAGCACGCCCATGCCGATGGTGAAGCGGCCGACCTCGAAGCCCAGCGTCTGCAAGGTCGCCGTCGCCTTCTTGTAGTCGTTCATCCAGGTGTTCAGCTGATCGCCGGCCAGTTCGCCGGCCGAGGCGGCCTGCGTCGCCACCTTCGAAGCGAAATCCTTGAGGCTCATACATCACCCCCGCTGAAAATGGAAAGGCCGGCGCACCTTACTCCTGAGCAGGCCTCGCCGGCAATCCTGCGGACCGCGGCGGCGGCCGGCCAAACCCCTCTGATCAACCCTTCACCAGCGGCGCGTACAGCGAGGGGTCGACGGACACCGCGTCCAGCGGCAGGCGGCGGCCGGCGCGGTGATCCTCGATGCAGCGCAGCAGCAGCGGGCTGCGGTGCCGCGCCTGGCTGGCGCGCAGGTCCTCGATGTCCATCCACAGCGTGCGATGGATGCCGCGGTCGAGCGCGCGACCGGCGATCGCCTCGCCGACCCGGCCGCAGAAGGCCAGGCGCAGATAGGTGACATCCTCGCCGCGCACGGGCCTCACGAAGCGCGCCATATAGAGACCCAGCAGGGCCTCGGGCACGAAAGCCCGCGCGGTCTCCTCCAGCGCCTCGCGCACGACCGCCTCCAACGGCGATTCACCCGGGTCCAGATGGCCGGCCGGGTTGTTCAACATCAGGCCTTCTGCCGTTTCCTCCTCGACCAGCAGGTAGCGGCCGCCCTCCTCGATCACGGCCGCGACGGTGACATTCGGGCGCCAACGTTCGTCATTCATCAACTGTCTCTTTCGCGCTTGCCCGGGTGTCGGGCGTCATTTCTATTGTGTAAGCTCCTCGCAAGCTCGCCAATCCATCAGGAGGGACTGTTCATGCTGATAGGAGTCCCGCGCGAAAGCGCGGCCGGAGAAACGCGTGTCGCCGCGACACCGGAGACGGTCAAGAAGCTGAAGGCCCAGGGCCATCAGCTGCGCGTCGAGAGCGGCGCCGGCCTCGCCGCCAGCGCCACCGACGAGGCCTATGCCGCAGCCGGCGCCGAGATCGTCGACCGCGCCTCGGCCTTCGCGGCCGAGCTGCTCTTGAAGGTCAAGAGCCCCAGCGCCGAGGAGCTGACGCTGGTCAAGCCCGGCACGGCCCTGGTCGGCATGCTGAACCCCTTCGACCGCGCCGGCCTGGAAGCCCTGGCCGGCGCCGGCCTGACCAGCTTCGCGCTGGAGGCGGCGCCGCGCACGACCCGCGCGCAGAGCATGGACGTGCTGTCCTCGCAGGCCAATATCGCCGGCTACAAGGCGGTGATGATCGCGGCCGACCGCTACCAGCGCTTCTTCCCGATGCTGATGACCGCCGCCGGCACCGTCAAGGCGGCGCGCGTCGTCATCCTCGGCGTCGGCGTGGCCGGCCTGCAGGCGATCGCCACGGCCAAGCGCCTGGGCGCCGTCATCGAGGCCTCCGACGTGCGGCCCTCGGTGAAGGAACAGGTCGAGTCGCTGGGCGCCAAATTCATCGACGTGCCCTACGAGACGGCCGAGGAGAAGGAAGCGGCCGAGGGTGTGGGCGGCTATGCGCGACCGATGCCGCAGAGCTGGCTGGACCGGCAGAAGATCGAGGTCGCCAAGCGGGTGGCCCAGGCCGATGTCGTCATCACGACCGCGCTGATCCCCGGCCGCGCCGCGCCGGTGCTGGTGAGCGAGGACATGGTCAGGGCGATGAAGCCGGGTTCGGTGATCGTCGACCTGGCGGCACCCAATGGCGGCAACTGCCCGCTGACCGAGGCCGGCAAGACGGTGATGAAGCATGGCGTGACCATCGTCGGCGAGACCAATCTGCCGGCCCTGGTGGCGGCGGACGCCTCGGCGCTCTATGCGCGCAATGTGCTGGACTTCCTCAAGCTCGTCATCACCAAGGAAGGCGCGTTCAACGTGCCGATGGACGACGACATCGTCGCGGCCTGCCTGATGACGCAGGGCAATGAAGTGAAGCGCGGGAGCTGAATGCAATGGAACTGGTAAGCCCAACCATCACCAATCTGATCATCTTCGTGCTGGCCATCTATGTCGGCTACCACGTCGTCTGGACCGTCACGCCGGCCCTGCACACGCCGCTGATGGCCGTCACCAACGCGATCTCGGCCATCGTCATCGTCGGCGCGATGCTGGCCGCGGCGCTGACCGAGACCGATGCCGGCAAGTTCATGGGCACCTTGGCCGTGGCCCTGGCCGCCGTCAATGTGTTCGGCGGCTTTCTCGTGACGAGGCGGATGCTGGAGATGTTCAAGAAGAAGGAAAAGAAGACGAGCGAGGTGAAGAAATGAGCATGAACCTCGTCACGCTGCTCTACCTGATCGCCAGCGTCTTCTTCATCCAGGCCCTGAAGGGCCTGTCGCATCCGACCACCTCGATCCGCGGCAATCTGTTCGGCATGGCCGGCATGCTGATCGCCACCGTCACGACGGCGGCGCTGATCGTCAAGCTGGCCGGTGGCCACAGCTTCGGCCTCAGCTATGTGCTGGCCGGCCTGGTGATCGGCGGCGGCATCGGTGCCTATATGGCCAACAAGGTCGAGATGACCAAGATGCCGGAGCTGGTCGCCTTCATGCACAGCATGATCGGCCTGGCGGCGGTCTTCATCGCCGCGACGGCGGTGCTGGAGCCGCAGGCCTTCGGCATCTCGGCCTCGCGCGAGACCATTCCCGGCGGCAACCGGATCGAGCTGGCCCTGGGCGCCTTCATCGGCGCGATCACCTTCAGCGGCTCGGTGATCGCCTTCGGCAAGCTCAGCGGCAAGTACAAGTTCCGCCTGTTCCAGGGCGCGCCGGTGACCTTCGCCGGCCAGCACAAGCTGAACCTGGCGCTCGGCCTGGCGGCGGTGTTCTTCTGCTTCGGCTTCTGGCACTCGGCCTCGTGGATGGATTTCGGCCTGGTGCTGGCGCTGGGCTTTCTGCTCGGCGTGCTGCTGATCATCCCGATCGGCGGCGCCGACATGCCGGTCGTCGTGTCGATGCTGAACAGCTACTCGGGCTGGGCCGCGGCCGGCATCGGCTTCTCGCTGAACAACTCGATGCTGATCATCGCCGGCTCCCTGGTCGGCAGTTCGGGCGCCATCCTCTCGTACATCATGTGCAAGGCGATGAACCGCTCGTTCTTCAACGTGATCCTCGGCGGTTTCGGGGGGGATACCACGGCGGCCGCCGCCGGCGGCGGTGCGCAACGCAATGTCAAGAGCGGCAGCGCCGACGACGCCGCCTTCGTGATGGGCAATGCCGAGAGCGTGATCATCGTGCCCGGCTACGGCCTGGCGGTGGCGCGCGCCCAGCATGCGGTCAAGGAGCTGGCGGCCAAGCTGATCGAGAAGGGCGTGACGGTCAAGTACGCGATCCACCCGGTGGCCGGCCGCATGCCCGGCCATATGAACGTGCTGCTGGCCGAGGCCGAGGTGCCCTACGACCAGGTCTTCGAGATGGAGGACATCAATGCCGAGTTCGGCCAGGCCGACGTGGCCATCATCCTGGGCGCCAACGACGTCGTGAACCCGGCCGCGCATGTGAAGGGCAGCGCCATCTACGGCATGCCCATCCTCGAGGCCTACAAGGCCAAGACCATCATCGTCAACAAGCGCTCGATGGCGGCGGGCTATGCCGGCCTCGACAACGAGCTCTTCTATATGGACAAGACCATGATGGTGTTCGGCGACGCGAAGAAGGTCGTCGAGGACATGCTGAAGGCGGTGGAGTAGGCGGGACTCCACAAAACTGCGGTTCTCCGTTTCGGCGGAATCCACAGACTCGGCAAGGCGTCGGCGGAACGAGCCTGACCGGCGCAGGCCGGTCCGAGGGTGAGGCGCCGCGGTGACTCGGCTTATCCAGCCATGAGTCGCCTCGGATTGGAGTCTCACCATGTTGAAGATCCCCTCCACGACGGCGGTCGCGTCCGCCTGTCTGAGCCTGTTCTCCGGCCTGGCCCTGGTCGCCTGCGGGGGCGGCAGCGGCGAGGCCGGCGATCCGCCCGCCGCCACGCCCGCCAGCACGACCCTGACCCTGGCCGGCACCGCCGCCCAGGGCGCCGCGATGGCCGGCGCCGCCATCGGCATCAAGTGCGCCAGCGGCACGGCGAGCCTCAGCGCCGGCAGCGACGGCAGCTACAGCGCCGCCCTCACCGACGCCAGCCTGCCCTGCGTCGTGCGCGCCGTCAGCGCGGACGGCAAGACCAGCTACCACTCGCTGCAGGCCGGCAGCGGCGCCGCGACGGCCAGCTACACGGTCAACATCAGCCCGCTGACCGAGCTGCTGGTGGCCAGCGTGGCCGGCGCTGCGCCGGACGCTTACTACACGGGCTTCGGCGCGACGACGACGCTGAGCACCGCCACGGTCACCCAGGCCGTCAACGGTCTCGCCACGCTGCTGGCCGGCGTCGTCGATCTCGGCGGCGCCAATCCGATCGCCGATCCGCTGGCGGTCGGCAATGCGCTGGACCAGAAGATCGACGCGCTTAACGCCGCGCTGACGGCCGCGCACACCAGCCTGGCCGAGCTGACGAGCGCCGTTGCCACCGATCCCGGCGCCGGCGATGCGGTCAAGCGCCTGGTGCAGCCGGTGGCCAGCAGCTGCGCCAGCCTGCGCAGCGGCAAGTTCCGCATGATCAGCCCCTTCGAGCAGGATCCGCCCTGGCGCGCCCATGTGCTGAGCCTGAACGCGCAGACGCTGGGCGTGAGCGTCTTCGACGGCTCGACCGGCACGCTCGCCGCGGATCCGGCCCATGCCTGCAGCTTCAGCATCAGCGATGACGAGGGCAGCGTCCAGCTGATGGTGTCCTCGGCCGGCGTGATCATGGGCTTCCACAAGGGCGGTGTGCCCATCACCTTCGGTCTGCCCGAGCAGACGCTGCCGCTGTCGGAACTGGCCGGCACCTGGAACCTGATCCGCACCGAAGCGCTGGACGACGGCAGCGGCAAGCTGAGCATGCCCACCGAAGTCACGGTCGACGCCAGCGGCCAGATCACCGCCTTTGCCGAATGCCCGGGCAGCGGCGCCTGCACGCCGGGCAGTGGCCCCTTCCCGACGATACGGGCCAATGCCGCGGGCGGTTTCGACGTCGTCGAGGGCGGCGAGGTCACCGACCGCGTCTATCTGTTCAAGACCGAGAGCGGCAGCAAGATGCTGGTCTCGCTGTCCAGCGACGGCAAGGCCTTCAACGTCGGCACGCCGAAGAAGGCGACGGCGCTGCCGACCGTGGACGCCAGCAACAGCTTCTGGGACTTCTCGATGACGGGCAAGCTGGCGCTGAGCGCGCCGGCCCTGCAGGCGCAGCGCATCGTCTCGGTCGATGCCGCGAACCAGCGCTATGCGCGCATCTTCACCGCCGCCGAGGGTGCCGCGCTCGATCGCGTCGACAGCTTCAGCATCAACAGCCCGCGTGAGGGCTGGCGCACGCGGGCGCAGGGCGATTGCACGCTGAAGGGCGCGCCGGTGAACTGCCTGGGCGTCTTCGTGCTGCCGCTGCAGGGCATGGGCATCACGCTCAACACGACCATCGGCGCCAGCACCGCCGCGACCAGCCGGCTCGGCTTCTCCGTCAACGCGCCCTGAAACAGGGCGCCGACAAGCGGGGCCGCGCTTGCGCGGCCCCGTTTTTTGGTTGCCCATCGCACCGAGAACGCTCTCTACGCACCGCTATCGAATCCCCTGATGAGTGCCTTGTCAGCTATCGGTCAGAATTCGGGGATTGAACGGAGACAAGTAATGCAGAAAACCTGGCTCAAGAATTACCCGGAGGGGGTGCCAGCCGAGATCGACGCCAACCTCTATCCGACCCTGGTCGACCTGATGGAGACGGCGTTCAGAAAGTTTCCGCAACGCGCGGCCTACAAGATGATGGGCCGGCAGATCACGTTCGCGCAGATCGACGAGGCCTCGAAGGCGCTGGCCGCCTATCTGCAGGGCCTGGGCCTCGAGAAGGGCGACCGCGTCGCCATCATGATGCCCAATGTGATGCAGTACCCGATCGCCGTCGCCGCGGTGCTGCGCGCCGGCTTCGTCGTCGTCAACGTCAATCCGCTCTACACGCCGCGCGAGCTCGAGCACCAGCTGAAGGACTCCGGCGCCAAGGCGATCGTGATCCTGGAGAACTTCGCCGCCACCCTGCAGCAGGCGATGGCCAATGTGCCGACCAAGCATGTGATCCTGGCCTCGATGGGCGAGTTGCTGGGCTTCCCCAAGGGCCTGATCGTCAACTACGTCGTGCGCAAGGTGAAGAAGCTGGTGCCGCCCTTCGAGCTGCCCGGCGCGGTGCGCTACGCCGATGCGGTCGCGCGCGGCCGCGCGCAGAGCTACAAGGCGCCCAAGCTGGGGCCCAGCGACATCGCCGTGCTGCAGTACACCGGCGGCACGACCGGCATCTCCAAGGGCGCCGTGCTGCTGCACCGCAATCTGGTCGCCAACACCTTGCAGGCCGAGGCCTGGTACCAGCCGGCGCTCAAGAAGGTGCCGGCCGACGAGCCCTTGATGAGCGTCTGCGCGCTGCCGCTGTATCACATCTTCGGCTTCACGACGAACATGATGCTGTCCATGCACCTGGGCGGCTGCAATGTCTTGATCCCCAATCCGCGCGATCTGCCGGCCCTGTTCAAGGAGCTGTCCAAGCACCGCATCCACAGCCTGCCGGCCGTCAACACCCTGTTCCTGGCCATGGCCAACCATGCCGACTTCGACACCGTGGACTGGAGCCATCTGGTGATCTCGGTGGGCGGCGGCATGGCCGTGCAGCAGGCGACCGCCAAGCTCTGGCTGGACAAGACCGGCTGCCCCATCGTCGAGGGCTACGGCCTGTCCGAGACCTCGCCGGTGGCCAGCTGCAACCCGACCGACAGCACGACCTACACCGGGACGATCGGCATGCCGCTGTCCAGCACCGAGCTCTGCCTGCTCGACGACGAGGGCCGCGAGGTCGTCGCGCCGGGCGCCACTGGCGAGATCGCGATCCGCGGCCCGCAGGTGATGGCCGGCTATTGGCAGCGCCCGGACGAGACGGCCAAGGTGATGACGGCCGACGGCTATTTCCGCACCGGCGACGTCGGCATCGTCGACGAGCGCGGCTACTTCAAAATCGTCGACCGCAAGAAGGACATGATCCTGGTCAGCGGCTTCAACGTCTATCCGAACGAGGTCGAGGATGTGCTGACCTTGATGGACGGCGTGCTGGAGGCGGCCGCGGTCGGCGTGCCCGATTCCAAGTCCGGCGAGGCGGTCAAGGTCGTCATCGTCAAGAAGCCGGGCGCGCTGGGCAATATCAGCGAGGCCGATGTGCGCGCCTATTGCGAGGCCAATCTGACCGGCTACAAGCGGCCGAAGATCGTCGAGTTCCGCACCGAGCTGCCCAAGACCCCGGTCGGCAAGATCCTGCGGCGTGAACTACGCGACAAAACTTAAGAAAGTTACCAGCGGCGCGACGCGCGTGAGGGTGCCGGCGGTGCTTAAATTTCAAGCACTGGAGACCTGAGCGTGCTTGAACAACGATATCTGAAGACCGAGGCCGGCCGGGCCGAGATCAAGTCGCGCGCGCTGGTGAGCTCGCGCATCGCCCGCAATCTGCTGCTGGTGCTGGACGCCAGCAAGACGGCGCAGCAATGGGTCGCCCTGGTACAGGGCGCCACGGCGGCCGACTTCGAACAGCTGCTGGAACTGGGCCTGCTGACGGCGCAGGCGGGCGCGGCCGAGGCGGCGCCCGCTGCCGCCCCCACGGCCGCGGCACCCACGGCAGCCGCCGCGACGGCGCTGGACGGCAGCGCGCTGCCGCAGCTGGCCTACGAGCAGCTCTACGACTACCTGACCCGCCATGCCAAGCAGTACCTGGGTCTGATGCGCGGCTACCGCGTCGTGCTCGATGTCGAGCGCTGCAGCGGCCTGCCCGAGCTGCAGGCCTATGCCTTGCGCTTCGTCGACATGGTGCGCGAATCGCAGGGCGAGGAACTGGCCAGCCAGGTGCGGCGCGCGATGGGCATGAGCACGGCCTGAGCGCGGCGCTGGCCGATGGCACACTTGCGGCCATGCCCGCGCGTTTCTATGTCGATACCCCGCTCGCCGAGCCCGGCGAGCTGAGCCTCCCGCCCTCGTCCGCCCGCCATGTGCAGGTGCTGCGCCTGCAGCCCGGCGCTCCCATCACGCTGTTTGACGGCACGGGCGACGAATGGCAGGCCGAGGTGCTGGCCATGGGCCGCAGCGAGGTGCGCGTGCAGCTGCTGCAGCGCCAGCCGGCGCGGCGGGAGCTGGCCCAGGCGGTGACCCTGGCCGTCGTGATGCCGGCCAATGACCGCATGGACGGCATCGTCGAGAAGGCCACCGAGCTGGGCGCAGCGGCAATCCAGCCGCTGGTCGCCGAGCGCTCGGTGCTGCGCCTGGCCGGCGAGCGGGCCGAGAAGAAGGTCGCCCATTGGCAGGGCGTGGCCGTCGCCGCCTGCGAGCAGAGCGGCCGCAGCGTCGTGCCGCGGATCGCAGCGGTGCAGAGCTTGGCCGCCTGGCTGTCCGGCCTGGGCGAGCGGCCCGAGGGTCAGCGCCGCTGGCTGCTGAGCCCGATGGCGGCCGAGCCCTTGAGCGCCCAGACCGCAGCGCCGCAGACGCTGGTGCTCAGCGGCCCGGAGGGCGGTCTCAGCGCCGCCGAGGAAGACGCGGCGCGCGCCCAGGGCTTCATGGCGATGAATCTGGGGCCGCGCATCCTGCGCGCCGACACCGCGCCGCTGGCCGTGCTCGGCTGGCTGGCACTGTCCTCAGTCGGCTGAGGGCGCAGCGGTCTTTTCGCGCCGCGCCGAGCCGGCGACCAGCTCGAACTTGAACATCCGGCATTCGATCGGCCCGTTCCACATCGGGATCTTGCGCGCCTCCTTGAGCCGCATCTTGCTCGGCAGCTTCATGTCCGGGCACAAGAGCCAGGCGGTCCAGCCGGCCGGGTTCTGCGTGTAGGCACGCTTCCAATGCGCGGCCAGGCGCGGGAAGAAATCGTCGCCGGCATCGCGCGCCTCGGAGCCGCCGGCATCGCGGCTCATGAATTGCGGGTTGCCGGCCTTGCCGCGCACCTCGATGCGCTCGCCATAGGGCGGGTTCAGCATCAGGGTGCCCGGCATGCCCTCGGGCAGGGACGGCGCCGGCCGCTCCAGCGCATCGCCGCCGTTGAACTGGATGTATTGGGCGACGCCGGCGCGGGTGGCGTTGCGGCGCGCGAAGTCGACCATGCGGAAGGACACGTCGCTGCAGAAGATCGGCACGGCCGGCGCATGCTCGCGCGCCTTGGCCTCGGCCTTGATCTGCTGCCAGCGCGATCGCAGCGGCGCAAACGGCAGCTGGCGCTCGAAGGCGAAGCGGCGCTGCTGGCCGGCGGCCATGCCGCAGGCGATCTGCGCCGCCTCGACGGCGATGGTGCCGGAGCCGCAGCAGGGGTCGTGCAAGGCGCCGCCGCTCTCGGGCGTGCCCTTCCAGCCGGCGGCGGCCAGCATTGCGGCGGCCAAGGTTTCCTTCAGCGGCGCATCGCCCTTGTCCTCGCGCCAGCCGCGCTTGAACAGCGGCTCGCCCGAGCTGTCGATGTAGATCGTCGCGAACTCGGGGCCGACATGCATGACCACCGGCAGATCGGGCAGGCGCGTGTCGACGCTGGGCCGCGCGCCGGTCGCGTCGCGCAGGCTGTCGCAGATCGCGTCCTTGACGCGCAAGGTCGTGAAGTTGAGGCTCTTCAGCGGCGAGCGCTGGGCCGTGATGTCGATCCGTATCGTGTGCTCGGGCGTGATCCACTGCGTCCAGTCGATCTTGCGCGTCAGCGCATAGAGATCGTCCTCGTGGCGGTAGGGCCCGTCGATCAGCTCGATCAGCACGCGCTGCGCCAGCCGGCTCTCCAGATTGAGCCGCATCACGCCCTCGGCATTGCTCTTGACCGCGACGCCGCCGCGCAGCGCCTCGACATGCGCCTTGGGCAGGATGGCGCGCACCTCCTGCTCCAGCCAGGGCTCGACGCCGCTGGGGCAGGACAGGAACAGATGGAGGGTTTCTTTGTCGAAGGGGCTGGGCATCGGGCGATTGTCCCATCCCGCCGCCCCCCGGACCCGAGGCGTCCGCCGGGCCGCCCCAAGGGGGCCTCGGCCGATGTGATCGCGGGGCATCCCCGCGATCATCGGCGTCCCCTCGGGGGACCGACCAGGTACTCCTGGGCGAGGGGCCTACTGCACCCGGCGCACCCGCGGCATCCGCTTCGCGCCCTCGATCTCGAGGTAGTAGGCGCCCAGCATCGTGCGGCTGATCTTGACCTTGGGGCTTTGCAGCGCATACGAGGCGCTCGTGCCGTCGTCGATCTGCCAGACCTGGCCATTGGCCAGCTTGATCAGGCTGCGCGCGTCCCAGCCTTCGAAGGTGCCGACGATCTGGCTTTCGACCTGCTGCGACTCGGCCGCCGGATTGCGGCGGTCGAGGCCGAACTGGCTGCTGGCCGCCGGCGCGGCGGCGGCCACGACCGGCGCGGGTACCGCGGGGGCCGCGGCCGCAGCCACCGGCGCCGCCACCACGGCGGCCGGGACGGCAGGCGCGACGGCGGCGGCCGGGGCAGCCGGCGCCGCCAGCGGAATCGCGTCATAGCAGGCCAGGCGCGCGGGCGCCTCGGCGATCGCGCGGCAGCGCTGCAGCGCGCCGCCGTCCTGGGCCAGGGCCGGGGCCGCTGCCAGCGCGGAGACAGCCAGAACGGAGATTGCCTTCTTCTTCATCGAGCCTTCCTCGTCATCACATCGTCTTGCGCAGATTCGCCGGCGCGATCTTCAGCGCCTCGCGGTACTTGGCCACCGTGCGGCGCGCCACCTGGATGCCCTGCTCCTCCAGCATGCTGGACAGGGCGCTGTCGGACAGCGGCTTGGCCGCGTTCTCGGCGGCGACGAACTGCTTGATCAGCGCGCGCACCGCGGTGCTGGACGCATTGCCGCCGGCCTCGGTGTTCAGGCCGGAGCCGAAGAAATACTTCAGCTCGAAGGTGCCGAAGCTGGTGGCCATGTACTTGGCCGTCGTCACGCGCGAAATCGTCGACTCGTGCAGGCCCAGCTCGTCGGCGATCTCGCGCAGCACCAGCGGCTTCATCGCCAGCTCGCCGTGGGTGAAGAAGCCCTTCTGCCGCTCGACGATGGCCTGCGAGACGCGCAGGATGGTGTCGAAGCGCTGCTGGATGTTCTTGATGAACCAGCGCGCCTCCTGCAGCTGGCCGCCCAGCGCCGAGTTGCTGATGCCGCCGCGCGTCGCGCGCAGCGCGTTCGCATAGAGCTCGTTGATGCGCAGCTTGGGCGCGACCTCGGGGTTCAGCATCACGCGCAGCTCGCGGCCGACCTTGCGCACGATCACGTCCGGCACCACCGCCTGCGCCTGCCCGCGCGCGAAGCGCCGGCCGGGCTTGGGCTCCAGCGTGGTGATCAGCGCCTGCGCCTCGCGCAGCAGGCCCTCGTCGGCGCCGGTCAGCGCCATCAGCTTTCGCAGATCGCGCTTGGCCAGCAGTTCCAGATGCTGCTTGGCGATCAGGATGGCGATCGCCTGCGCCGGGCTGCGCGGCAGCGCGCGCAGCTGCAGCAGCAGGCATTCGGCCAGGTCGCGTGCGCCGACGCCGCTGGGGTCCATGTTCTGCAGCCAGCGCAGCGCGATGCGCAGATGGTCCAGCAGATCCTCGCGGCCTTCCTCGTCGTCCTCGGCGATCAGCGAGGCGGCGATCTCCTCGAGCGTGTCCTCCAGATAGCCGTCCTCGTTGAGCGACTCGATCAGCACGCGCAGCGCCATATGGTCGGCCTCGGACAGCGTCATGCCGGCCAGCTGCTGGCACAGATGTTCCTGCAGGCTGATCTCGCCGCTGTCCTGCTCGCCGCGCTCGCCGTCCTCGTCGCCGCCGCTGCCACCGCTGCCGGGCAGCTCGCGGATGCCGTCGAAGTCGTCACCCTCGGTGCCGTTCTCCCAGTCCTCGCGCTCGGTGGTGCCGAAGTCCTCCGCCTTGATCTCGGCGCTGGCCTCACCCTCGGCCTCGCCGCCACCGGCCGCGCCGTCCTCGGCATTGCTGGCCGCGCCGCGGATATCGGCCAGCTCGGGCGTGGCGACCGCGAATTCCTCGTCCGCTTCGAGCAGCGGGTTCTGCGCCAGCATCTGCTCGACCTCCTGGTGCAGTTCCAAGGTCGACAGCTGCAGCAGGCGTATCGATTGCTGCAATTGCGGCGTCAGCGCCAGATGCTGACTCAGGCGGACCTGGAGCGATTGCTTCATCCCGCCGCTCACATCCGGAAGTTTTCGCCGAGGTAGACCTTGCGCACATCCGCGTTGTCGACGATCTCGGCCGGCGTGCCCTCGGCGAGCACCGCCCCTTCGCTGATGATATAGGCGCGGTCGCAGATGCCCAGCGTCTCGCGCACATTGTGGTCGGTGATCAGCACGCCGATGCCACGCGCCTTCAGGAAACCGATGATGCGCTGGATCTCCAGCACGGCGATCGGGTCGACGCCGGCAAAGGGCTCGTCCAGCAGGATGAAGCGCGGCTGGGTGGCCAGCGCGCGCGCGATCTCGACGCGGCGGCGCTCGCCCCCGGACAGCGCCGGCGCCGGGCTGTCGCGCAGCTTCTCGATGCTCAGATCGTGCAGCAGGCTGTTCAGCAGCTCGTCGATGCGCTTCTTGGGCAGCGCGCGGCCCTCGCCATCCTGCTGCAGCTCCAGCACCGCGCGGATGTTCTCCTCGACGCTGAGCTTGCGGAAGATCGAGGCCTCCTGCGGCAGATAGGACAGACCCAGGCGCGCGCGCTGATGGATGGGCAGGCGCTGCACCGGCTGGCCGTCGACGCGGATTTCGCCGGCATCGGCGCGCACCAGGCCGACGATCATGTAGAAGCTGGTGGTCTTGCCGGCGCCGTTCGGCCCCAAGAGGCCGACCACCTCGCCGCTGTGTACGTCCAGGTGCACGTTCTTGACGACCTTGCGCACGCCATAGCTCTTGGCCAGCCCCTCGGCCTCGAGGCGGCTGAGCGGAGCGGCTTCGGGGGCGGCGGCCGGCACCGTCATGGAGCTTTGCGCGGCTGCAGGGTCGGGCTCGGCTGCAGGCCCACCGCGGAGGCGGCCGAGGCGGGTGCCGATGCGGCCGGGGCGCCGACATTGCGCGGCATCATCACCACCCGCACCTTGCCCGAGGGGTTGGGCGAGGCCGGACCGCCCTCGACGGTGAAGACCTCGGTGCGGTTGTCGTAGATGATGACCGCGCCATTGACCTCGTTGGCGACCAGGCTGCCGCGCAGATGGCGCACGACCGCATTGCCGATGAAGCGCACGGTGTCGGCGCGGGTGTCGTATTCGAGCTGGTCGGCCGCGCCCTCGATCGTCTCGCCGGGCGCATCGCTGGCCTGGCGGAAGCTGACCTGGCGGCCGGTCAGGCTGTTGGCGTAGGCCTGGAAATAGCCCTCGCTGGTCTCACGCACATCGACCTTGTCGGCGCGCAGCAGCATCGTGCCCTTGGTGAGGGTCACGTCGCCGATGAACTCGGTGCGCTGGTTGACCAGGTCGATGCTGCCCTGGCGCTCGGCGACGATGTTCAGCGGCTTCAGCCGGTCGGCCTTCTCGGCCCGCGCCGGCACGAGCGCCGTCGCCGCCAGCAGCAGGCTCAGCGCGATCGTCGTCGGGGCGGGGATGTGGAAGCTCGGGGGCATGACGGCACAGTTCTTGCAGACCATTCTAGCCCGCGCCGCGATGGCGGCGAGGCATTCGGTCAGGGGGCTGGCCTCAGCCCTTGCGCACCAGCTTGATCAGGTGGTCGGCGATCGCGACCGCCTGCTGGCCCAGGGCCAGTTCGGACTGGCCCGGCCGGCCGGCGCCCGCCATCGAGGGCGAGGTCCAGAAGCGGCCGCCGATGCCCAGCGCCGGCACGCCGTCGATGCGGAAGGCCTCGCTGAGCTTGATCGCCTGCGAGGCCTTGGTCTGGACGCCGAAGGAGTTGAAGGCCTGCTTGAACTTGTCCTTGTCGATGCCCAGATTGCCGACCATGGCGGTGATGGCGGCCTCGCTGTTCAGGTCGCGGCTCTCGCGGTGGAAGGCATTGAAGACGGCGTCGTGGACCTCGGCCTCCTTGCCCATTGCCTCCAGCGCGTAGAACAGCTTCTGGTGCAGCTTGATCATCGCGTTGAAGCCGACATGGACGCGACGGAAGGCCACGTCGGCCGGCAGGGTCTTGATCCAGGCCTCCAGGGTCGGGTCGAAGGCAAAGCAGTGCGGGCAGCCGTACCAGAAGAACTCGACCACCTCGATCTTGCCCGGCGGCGTCGGCAGCGGCGTGCCCAGGCGCTGGTACTGCTTGCCCTCGACCGGCCCGCCCTGGGCCAGCGCCAGGCCGCTGGCGGAGAGGGCGGAGGCGCCCATCAGGGCGGAGAAATCGCGGCGGCGCAGCAACATGTCGGGAATCCTTGCGGCAGAGGTTTGGAAGCGGTTGAAAAGCTTGGCCCGGAATATAAGGCAGGTGCAATGACCGGGTTCAGCGCTGGACCCGGACCAGATTGGTCTCGATGCCGGCCGCCTCGACCTTGCGCTGCAGGCCCTCGGCCTCGTCGCGGCTGTCCAGCGGGCCCAGGCGCACGCGGAACACCGCGCGGCCGCTCTGCTCGCGCTCCAGCACCTTGGCCGAGAAGCCCTGCATCGCCAGCTTGGCGCGCTGCTGCTCGGCGTCTTCGGCGCGGGTGAAGGCGCCGGCCTGGACGAAGTACTGGTAGGGGTCGCTGCCACCGGAGAGCAGGGCGCTGGCCGCGGCGGCGCGCGCATCGGGCTTGCGGCTGGCGTCCGCGACCGGAGCGGTCGGAGCCGTAGGTCGGGTCTCCGGGGCACTGGCCGCCGGTGCGGCCGCCGGTGCCGCGCCGACAACGCCGCTGGCGATCTTGGCGCTGGGCTTGCTGGCCAGCGGCGCGTTCGGATCCCAGTTCTTGTTGCGGGCCGCCTCCTCGGCGTCCTGCTCGGCCGTGCGCTGCGGCACCTTGTTGATGAAGGGCACCGGCACCTTGGTGATGTACAGCGCCACGCCCAGGGCCACCGCCAGGCCGACCAGCAGGCCGACGATCAGGCCGAGCACGAATCCACCGCGTTGCTGCTGTTTCTTATTGCCCTGGTTGCTGCTGCTGGAACGAGCCTGGCTCATGCGTTCTCCGTCGTCGTCGCCGCGCCATCGCGGACCATTTGCTGCGGTGCGCTGACGCCCAGCACGGCCAGCGCATTGCGCAGCACCTGTCGGGTCGCGGCCAGCAGGGCGACGCGGGCCCGCGTCAGCTCGGCCGCCTGGTCCAGCACGCGCTCGGCGGCATAGTAGCTGTGGAAGGCGCCGGCCAGATCGCGCAGATAGAAGGCCACGTCGTGCGGCGCCAGGCCCTCGGCCGCGCCGGACAGCATGCGCGGGTAGTCGGCCAGCTTCAGCATCAGCGCCGCCTCGGTCGGCGCCGTCAGCAGGCTCAGGTCGGCGCCGGCCAGGCCTGCCTCGTCGCCGCCCCAGTTGCGGATGATCGAGCAGATGCGCGCATGCGCGTACTGCACATAGAAGACCGGGTTCTCGTCATTGGCCTTCAGCGCCAGATCGACGTCGAAGACGAACTCGGTATCGGCCTTGCGGCTGATCAGGAAGAAGCGCACCGCGTCGCGGCTGGTCCAGTCGACCAGGTCACGCAGGGTCACGTAGCTGCCGGCGCGCTTGGAGATCTTGACCTCGGCGCCGCCCTTCATCACGGTCACCATCTTGTGCAGCACATAGTCTGGGAAGCCGACCGGGATGCCGACGCCGGCCGCCTGCAGGCCGCCGCGCACACGCGCAATCGTGCCGTGGTGGTCGGTGCCCTGGACGTTGATGCACTTGGTGTAGCCGCGGCCGAACTTGTTGATGTGGTAGGCGACGTCGGGCACGAAATAGGTGTAGCCGCCGTCGGACTTGCGCATCACGCGGTCCTTGTCGTCGCCGTAGTCGGTCGAGCGCAGCCAGAGCGCCCCGCCCTCCTCGTAGGTCTTGCCCGAGGCGATCATCTTGGCGACCGCATCCTCGACCGCGCCGCTGGTGTACAGGCTGGACTCGAGGAAGTAGTTGTCGAACTTGAGGCCGAAGGCCTGCAGATCCAGGTCCTGCTCGTGGCGCAGATAGGCGACGGCGAACTGGCGGATGCCGTCCAGATCGCCGATGTCGCCCGAGGCGGTGAACTCGCGGTCGTCGGCCTTGACGGTCTCCTTGCGCAGGAAGGCGTCGGCGATGTCCTGGATGTAGTCGCCGTTGTAGGCGGCTTCGGGCCAGCCGTCCATGCCCGGCTTCAGGCCCTGCAGCCGGCATTGCGTCGACTGCGCCAAGGTCGCGATCTGCACGCCGGCGTCGTTGTAGTAGAACTCGCGGGTGACCTCGCTGCCCTGGGTCGCGAACAGGCTGCACAGCGCGTCGCCCAGCGCCGCCTGGCGGGCATGGCCCACATGCAGCGGGCCGGTCGGGTTGGCGGAGACGAACTCCACCATCACATGGCGCTCGTTGGCCGGCTGGTGGCCGAAGGCGTCGCCGCCGGCCAGCACCTCGGCCACGACCGCCTGCTTGGCGGCCGGCTTCAGACGGATATTGATGAAGCCGGGGCCGGCGATCTCCATGGCCTCGACCCAGGTCTGGAAGGCCGCGCGGCGCTGCAGCGCCTCGATCAGGGCCGTCGCCAGCTCGCGCGGGTTCTTCTTCAGCGGGCGCGCCAGCTGCATCGCGACGGTGCAGGCGAAATCGCCGTGGGCGGCCTGCTTGGGGGATTCGAATGCCGCGGCCAGTTCGCTGCCGGGGCTCAGTTCTTGGATCGCTTCGCCGAGGGCGGCGAGCAATTCCTGCTTGGCTTGGATCATGCGCGGATTCTACGGGTCGGCCTGCGTATGATGCCGGCCATGGCCATGGATTCCTCCAGCACGCTGCTCGACACGCCCGCCGATCTGCCCGGTCGTATCGGCCGCTACAAGGTGCTGCGCCGGCTCGGCGAAGGCGCGACCAGCGACGTGTTCCTGGCCGTCGATGAATTCGGTGGCGGCGAGGTCGCGATCAAGCGCATGCGGGCCTGGGCGGTGGCCAGCCGCAGCCGCCAGCGCGGCGATTACAGCTTCCGCTTCTTCGCCGCCGAGGCGGCGCTGGCCGGCCGGCTCTCGCATCCGAACGTGGTGCAGATCCTCGACGCGGTACCGGACCCCGACGCGCCCTATCTGGTGATGGAATACGTGCCGGGCATGACGCTGAAGCACTTCTGCCGCAGCGACCGCCTGCTGCCGCTGGACCAGATCGTCGAGCTCGGCTTCAAGTGCGCGATGGCGCTCGGCTATGTGTTCCGCCAGGGCCTGATCCACCGCGACGTCAAGCCGGCCAATCTGCTGGCCGTGCTCGATGCCCAGGGTCAGGTCACCGACGTCAAGCTGAGCGACTTCGGCTCCTCGCTGAACCTGAACTCGGACGCGACCCAGGTGCACCGGGTCGGCTCGCTGGCCTATATGCCGCCCGAGCAGATCGAGGGCGGTGACGTCGACAGCCGCGCCGACATCTATTCGCTGGGTGCGGTGCTCTACCATCTGGTCGCCGGCCGCCCGCCCTTCGACGCGCCGAATCAGATGGCGCTGATGCACCAGATCTACCACCAGGCGCCGACCTCGCTGGTGGGCCTGCGCGGCGGCGTCAGCGCCGAACTCGACGCGGTGATCATGCAGGCGCTGGCCAAGCATCCGCAGGAGCGCCATGCCGACTGGGACGCCTTCGGCCGCGCGCTGTCCGAGCTGGTGGCCAAGCAGCTGGTGCCGCTGGCCCGGCTCTACGAGGTCAAGGATTCGGAGCGCTTCAATATGCTGCGCGAGCTTGAGTTCTTCGCCGACTTCGGCGATGTCGAGCTCTGGGAGGTCGTGCACCGCGCGCGCTGGCGGCGCTTCCCCGAGCAGCATGCGCTGTACAAGAAGGGCCAGGAGGGCAACACCTTCCACATCATCGCCCAGGGCGAGGTCGAGGTCTTCCGCGACGGCACGCTGGTCGCGACCCTGGGCCAGGGCACCTCGGTCGGCGAGATGGCCTATCTGGCGCCGAACCCGGCGCTGCGCCGGCACAGCACCGACATCACGGTCAGGCAGGTCTGCACGACGATCTCGTTCACGCCGGAATCGCTGGGCCTGCTGAGCCCCGAATGCCAGCACCGCTTCGACCGCGCCTTCATCCAGGTGCTGGTGCGGCGCCTGCACGCGGCGCACGAGGCGCTGGCGCATCCGCGCCGGATTCTCTAGCGCCGGCGCAGCGCGGCGCCGAGAACGCCCAGACCGGCCAGCAGCAAGGCCCAGCCCTGCGGCTCGGGCACCGGCACATTGACCGTGATCGGTGTCATCGTGCCGCTGAAGTCACCGGCGCCGGCAAAGGTCAGGCCGGTGACGAAGGCGGTGGCATTGCCCGGGTCCAGCGCGGCGGAGGTCTCGATGCCCTCGACGGTGAAGGCGGCCACGCCGCCGGGCCCGAAGAGGAACTGCTGGCCCTGCAGCACCGTCGTCTGGTGGGGGCCGCTGCCGTCGCTGTAGCTGAGCGTGTAGACGCCGTCGCCGACGTCGGGCAGCAGCAGCGACTGGAAGTTCGGGCCGCTGGCGCCGATCGCGTAGTGATAGCCGATCGCCACCTCGGGATCGATGAAGGTGATGTGGTCGGGGCCGACATTGCCGACCTGGAAGTTGTAGACCCCGCTCGCGTCTATCGTCGGCAGGGCGATATCGCTGGGCGCATCGCCGCTCAGCGGCGTGAAGTCGAACCAGGAGTTCGAGCGCGAGAAGATCTCGGCATTGCTGCCGGTGAAGGCGATATGGCTGCGCGTCGTGATCAGCTGGAAGTTGATCGCGTACTTGCCGCTGCCGGACAGACCGATATTGCCGGGCAGGCTGAACGAACTGGCAGTCGAGGGCAGCGAGGCCGCGTAGATGATGTCGTTGACGCCGTTGTCGCGAAAGAGGCTCTTGTCAAAGATCTGAATCCGGAACCCGTCGGGGACGAAACCGCCGGGCACCTGCCAGGAAATCGTCGGCGTCAGCCCGGTGCCGGACATCGTCACCGAGGTCGGGAACGGCACACGCTGCACGCCGACCATCGACGGGCCCGTCACGTTCGTCGTCTCGCCGTCGCGGCTGAAATGCAGGGTCCAGGGCTGCAGCCGGTTGGCGTTGTAGCCGGTCGCGTTGGCGCAGAAGTTCGGGCTGACCGCCAGCGGCGAGCAGGGCGCCGCCGCGCTGACGAAGCCGGTCGCCGCGGTGGCGCTGATCGAGACATCGCTGGAGCCGCCGACGATATTGGCGCCGTACTGCAGCCGGTCGCCGGCGGTCAGGCCCACCGAGTTGGCGCCGCGCCAGTCCCTGAACATATTGACGCTGCCGGGCACCAGCTGCGGCGGCTCGGCCAGCGCCGGCGCGGCCAGGGCCAGCAAGGTGGCGAGCAAGGCGGGTTGGAGCACAGGGTGCATGCCGGACCTCCATGATGTGCGCGCTCGCGGCTTGCGGGGCTCCGTGCATTCTGATCAGTCGTCCGCGGCGAATCGAACCCTAAGCCTAGGTGCGCCGCCGCCGTCGCGCCGACGGTCCTGCGCGTCAACCGCCTTGCCGCCGCTGCGTTGGCATGTTGGAATGCCCCGGCGTTCTGCTGCATCCCAACCCTTGCGAAGGATACGAACCATGAAACAAGTGCTGCTCTTCCTGTCCGCCTCTGCCCTTTTCGCCGGCAGCGCCTTCGCCGCCGATGCGGCCTCCGGCGCGGCGAAGACGCCCAGCCCCGCCCAGGCCGCCCAGCAGGAAAAGATGAAGGCCTGCAACAAGGACGCCGGCGACAAGAAGGGCGACGAGCGCAAGGCCTTCATGAAGGACTGCCTGTCGGCCTCGGCCACGCCGGCCCAGCAGGAGAAGATGAAGACCTGCAACAAGGACGCCGGCGACAAGAAAGGCGACGAGCGCAAGGCCTTCATGAAGGACTGCCTGTCGGCCAAGAAGTCCTGAGCCGCTTCCACCGCGCCTCCAGGCCCTCGCGAGAGGGCCTTCTTCTTCAGGCGGCCGCGCGCGGCGCGCTCCAGTAGGCCGGGCTGCCGTAGTGCAGCTTCAGGAAGTCGATCCACAGCCGCACCCGCAGCGGCAGATGCTTGCGCTGCGCGAAGACGGCAAAGATGCCGTTCGGCGGCGCGGCGAACTCGTCCAGCACCGACTGCAGCCGGCCGGCCTCGAGATCGGCCTGCACCTCCCAGATGCTGCGCCAGGCCAGGCCCAGGCCGGCCAGGCACCAGTCATGCAGCACCTGGCCATCGCTGCAGTCGAGCCGGCCGGCCGGCCGCGCATGGGTCAGCTGGCCATCGACCTCGAAGGCCCAGCCGCGCGTCTGGCTGGCGTCGGAGCTGAGCATCAGGCAGGCGTGGCGGTTCAAGTCGCCGGGATGCTTGGGCAGGCCGGCGCGCTTCAGATAGGCGGGCGCGGCGACGCACAGCCGCCGGTTGTCGGCCAGCCGCATGCTGACCAGGCTGGAGTCGGGCAGATCGCCGACGCGCACCGCGCAGTCGAAGCCCTCGTTGACGATGTCGACGACGCGGTCGCTGAGGTTCAGCGACAGGCTGACCTCCGGATGGCGGGCCAGGAACTCGGGCACCAGCGGCGCCACATGGCGGCGGCCGAAGCCGGCCGGCGCGGTGATGCGCAGATGGCCGCTGGCCTTGATCCCGCCGGCGCTGACGCTCGCCTCGGCATTGGCGAAATCGGCCAGCAGGCGCTGGCAATCCTCCAGAAAGGCGCTGCCCTCATGGGTCAGGCTGATGCGCCGCGTCGTGCGCACCAGCAGCTTGACGCCCAGCCGGGCCTCCAGCGCGTCGATGCGCCGGCCCATCACCGCCGGCGCGACGCCCTCGGCCGCGGCCGCGGCCGTCAGGCTGCCCTTGGTGGCGACGGCGGCAAAGGTTTCGATCTGCTTGAGTCGGTCCATCGCTGCATTGTGCGGGCGCCGGGCCTCGATTCGTGCGTTTTTTGCATTGAATCACTCGCCTGGACCGTATGAATCCGGCGGGGAATCTCGCATAAATTTCGAGCATCCGCTTCCTCTTCCTCCTATCGTCATGAGCACAATCACCCGCATCCACGGCCTGCAGGTCGCCGCCGAACTGCATCGCTTCATCGAGGACCGCGTGCTGCCCGGCACCGGCATCGCCAGCGCCGATTTCTGGGCCGGCTTCGATGCGATCGTCCGCGACCTGGCGCCTAAGAACATCGCGCTGCTGGCCGAGCGCGACCGGCTGCAAAGCGAGATCGACGCCTGGCATCGCGCGCATCCGGGGCCGATCAGCGATATGCCGGCCTACCGCGGCTTCCTGGAGCGGATCGGCTATCTGGTGCCGGCGCCTGGCGCGGTGCAGGCGACGACGGCCCATGTCGATGCCGAGCTCGCCCTGCAGGCCGGCCCGCAGCTGGTCGTGCCCATCCTGAATGCCCGCTATGCGCTGAATGCCGCGAATGCGCGCTGGGGCTCGCTGTACGACGCGCTGTATGGCACCGATGCGATTCCCGAGACTGATGGCGCGGAGAAGGGCAGCAAGGGCTACAACCCCGCGCGCGGCGCCAAGGTGATCGCCTTCGCGCGCGACTTGCTCGACCAGGCGGCGCCGCTGGCGCAGGGCTCGCACAAGGATGCGAGCGGCTATGCGGTCGAGGGCGGCCGGCTGGTCGTGGCCCTCGGCGCTGCGAGCAGCGGCCTGGCCGACCCGTCACAGTTCATCGGCTACCAGGGTGAGGCCGCCGCGCCCTCCTCGGTGCTGCTGCGCCATCATGGCCTGCACCTGGACATCCAGATCGACCGCAGCACGGCGATCGGCAAGAGCGACGCCGCCGGCGTTGCCGACATCGTGCTGGAGGCGGCGCTGTCGACGATCCTGGACCTGGAGGATTCGGTCGCCGTCGTCGACGCCGAGGACAAGGTCGCCGCCTATGGCAACTGGCTGGGCATCCTGCAGGGCACGCTGACCGAGGAGGTCGCCAAGGGCGGCAAGACCTTCACCCGCCGCCTGAACCCCGACCGCATCTACACCGGCGCCACCGGCGGCGAAGTGAAGCTGCATGGCCGCTCGCTGATGTTCGTGCGCAATGTCGGCCATCTGATGACGAACCCGGCCATCCTCTATGGCGTGGGCCAGGAGATTCCGGAAGGCATCATGGACGCCGTCATCACGACGACGATCGCGATTCACGATCTGCAGCGCAAGGGCAACTCGCGCAGCGGCTCGGTCTACATCGTCAAGCCGAAGATGCACGGCCCGGCCGAGGTGGCCTTTGCCTCCGAGCTGTTCGGCCGGGTCGAGCAGATGCTGGGTCTGCCCGAAAACACGGTCAAGCTGGGCATCATGGACGAGGAGCGCCGCACCAGCGTCAACCTGAAGGCCTGCATCGCGGCGGCCAGCGCGCGCGTGGCCTTCATCAACACCGGCTTCCTGGACCGCACCGGCGACGAGATGCACACGGCCATGCTGGCCGGACCGATGCTGCGCAAGGGCGATATGAAGAGCAGCGCCTGGATCCAGGCCTATGAGCGCAGCAATGTGCTGACCGGCCTGGCCTGCGGATTGAGAGGTCGCGCCCAGATCGGCAAGGGCATGTGGGCGATGCCGGACCTGATGGCGGCCATGCTGGAGCAGAAGATCGCGCATCCCAAGGCCGGCGCCAACACCGCCTGGGTGCCCTCGCCCACCGCCGCGACCCTGCATGCGCTGCACTACCACCGCGTGGACGTGGCGGCGATCCAGCAGCAGCTGGAAGCCGTGGACGCCGAGGCCGAGCGCGAACCGCTGCTGAATGCGCTGCTGACGATTCCGGTCGTGGCCGAGGCGCGCTGGAGCGCGGCGGAGCGCCAGCAGGAGCTCGACAACAACGTCCAGGGCATCCTCGGCTATGTGGTGCGCTGGATCGACGCCGGCGTCGGCTGCTCCAAGGTGCCCGACATCAACGGAGTCGGCCTGATGGAAGACCGCGCGACCCTGCGCATCTCCAGCCAGCACATCGCCAACTGGCTGCAGCACGGCGTCGTCAGCGAAGCCCAGGTGCGGGAGACCTTCGCGCGCATGGCCGCCGTCGTCGACGGCCAGAACGCCGGCGAGCCCGGCTACCGCAGCCTGGCCGCGAACCCGCAGGGCGCGGCGATGCAGGCGGCGCTGGACCTGGTCTTCAAGGGGCGGGAGCAGCCCTCGGGCTATACGGAGCCGCTGCTGCATGCCTGGCGGCTGAGGGTGAAGGCCGCGGGCGGCTGAGCAATCAGCTCAGCACCGATCCGAAAAACCTAGGGTTGTCACTGATAGGGTATTACTCCAGTTATAGGAACTCGCGTCGGCGTGTGCGCATTGCGTTGTAAGGGCGGCGCAAGCGTTGTTTTGTCTCACGGTCCGCTTCCCGGTTCAGGGCAAAATTTCTTTTTCGTAGCCAGTCGCATTCCGACGCTTGTCGGGAGGCGGCTTTTTTTTGTCCTTTGATTCCCGAAGTATTCATGTCGACGAAACCGAAGAACAGCGTCATCGGCACTGCCGTGCTGGCCGCGCTCGCTAGCTTCAGCATGGCCGCCCTGGCCCAACAGAACAACCAGCTCGAGCGGGTCGAAGTGACCGGCTCCAGCATCAAGCGCATCGCCGCCGAAGGCGCGCTGCCGGTGCAGGTCGTGACGGCGGAACAGATCCGCGCCAGCGGCGCCGCCAATCTGCAGGACGTGATCCAGCGCCTGCCGGCCATGCAGGGCTTCACGATCGCCGACACGGCGATCGGCACCAACTCCGGCGGCTATGCGACCGCCTCGATCCACGACCTGGGCTCGGGTTACACCCTGGTGCTGGTCAACGGCCGCCGCATCGCGCCGCTGGGCGACGGCAATATCGTCAACCTGAACAACATCCCGATGAGCGCGATCGAGCGCGTCGAGGTGCTGACCGACGGCGCCTCGGCGCTGTACGGTTCGGACGCCATCGCCGGCGTGGTCAACTTCGTGCTGAAGAAGAACCACCAGGGCGGCACGATCTCGGTGCAGGCCAACAAGCCGACCGAAGGCGGCGCCGAGTCGCAGAACATCAGCCTGATGTATGGCTTCGGTGATCTGGACAAGGATCGCTTCAACATCCTGGGCACCTTCCGCCACGACAACTCGGGCCAGCTGAAGTCGGGCGAGCGCGATTTCGCCGCGCACGCCTACCTGCCCTTCAGCCAGAACGGCAAGAGCTACATCTACGACCGCACCAGCCCCTCGGCCGATCCGGCCAATGCCACGGCCACCTTCAAGACCGGCTCGGGCCTGGGCGCCTACTCCTTCAATCCCTATCTGAAGGCCAACGGCCAGTGCGCGCCGAACAACTACTACAGCCTGGCCAACACCATCCCGGCCGGCAGCAACGCGACCGCCGGCACGGCGCAATGCGCGTTCGACTTCGTCACGACGATCGACATCTACCCCGAGTTCACGCGTGACTCGCTGTTCCTGACCGGCGAGGCAAAGCTGACCGAGAACATCAGCGCTTTCTCGGACTTCTCGTTCTCGCGCTACGACGTGATCGCCCGCATCGCGCCGAACCCGGTGCCGATCAATATCCCGGTCGGCTCGGCCCTGTACAACAAGTACGTGATGCCCTATCTGACGCCGGCCCAGCAGGCCAATGTCAGCAGCGTCAGCGCCTCCTACCGCGCCAGCGACTTCGGTCCGCGCACCTCGAACACGGTGACCGACGCGACCCACTTCGTCGGCGGCCTGCGCGGCACCGTGGCCGGCTGGGACGTCGAGAGCGCCGTGACCTGGTCGCGCAACAAGCTCGACGAGAGCTACACCGACGGCTATATGCGCAAGGCCGAGTTCACCAGCCTGGTGGCCAGCGGCATGCTCGATCCCTTCGTGCCCTCCGGCAACCAGAGCGCCGCAACGCAGAAGCTGATCGCCGACTCGATCTACCACGGCAGCATCCGCGAGAGCTCGACGACGCTGAAGGGCATCGACGCGCGCGCCTCCAGCGACGTCTACAAGCTGCCGGCCGGCATGGTCAGCATGGGTGTGGGCGCCGATCTGCGCAACTACCATTACCTGCAGACGCCCTCGGCCGACGCGGTCAATGGCGTGATCTACAACTTCGCCGCCAACCCGGCCTATGACCTCGAGCGCAGCAACTATGGCCTGTACACCGAGTTCATCATCCCGGTCGCCAAGAGCCTGGAGCTGAATGCCGGCCTGCGCTACGACGTGATCGATCCGGTCAAGGACGCGATCAACAAGCGCGACTTCGGCCAGAAACTGGACGCCACGACCTACAAGCTCTCGGCCCGTTACCAGCCGACCAAGGAAGTGCTGATCCGCAGCTCCTACGGCACCGGCTTCAAGGCCCCCGACATGCTGGACATCGCCCAGCCGCTGGTGACCAATGGCGTGACGGCCAAGCAGTACGACTGCCCCTTCCCCGGCGACGGCACCGGCGCCCCGCCGTGCAAGCCCGGCAAGTCGCAGTACACCCAGCTGGCCGGCGGCAACGAGAACATCAAGCCCGAGCAGTCGAAGCAGTTCACCTTCGGTGTGCATCTGGAGCCGAACAACCACTTCAGCATCGGTGCCGACTACTGGGAAGTGAAGATGACCGACGCGATCAGCGGCGTGTCCGAGAACCAGGCCTTTGCCGATCCGCAGAAGTACGCCTCGCTGTTCACCACCTACCGCCTGCCGGCCGAAACGAACGACTACTACGCGTTCAAGGCGCTGCGCACCAATATCGGTCAGGTGATCAACAAGGGCATCGACTGGCAGTTCGAGGGCCGCACCCCGATCGAAGGTCTGGGCCGCGTGACCCTGAATGTCGCCGGCACCTATATGCTGAAGTCGGCCTATACCCGTCCGGGCACCAGCGACGACTTCACCGACAGCATGGGCCACTATGGCGAGAACGCGGCGGTGACCTTCCGCAACATCGCCCAGGCCACGCTGAAGATCGAGTCGGGCGCCTTCGTCAACCAGTTCGTCGCCAAGTACCGCTCGGGCTACACCGACATCACGCAGACCGTGCGTGACGCCGTCACCGGCCTGAACACCAAGGTGACGCTGGACGTGCCCGAGTACCTGACCTTCGACTACCAGGGCGTCTGGAAGTACAGCAAGGCGCTGGAGCTGCGTCTGGGCGTGAACAACCTGCTGAACGAGAAGCCGCCGCTGACGCTGCGCGACTCTTCGGGTCACCAGGTCGGCTACGATCCGCGCTACGCCAGCCCGCTGCTGCGCACGGTCTACGTGGCCGGCAGCTACAACTTCTAAGCCGCTGCGCCCTGCCTGGCGCAGGGTTCAGAAGAGCCCGCTTCGGCGGGCTTTTTTTCGTCCCGATGACCGGACGGACCAAGAAAAAGCGGGCCCCGAAGGGCCCGCTTTGCTTCGAGCCACCGGATGAACCGGCGGCCTGTTGGCTGGCTTAGAACGTCGCCGTGGCGTTGACCGTGTAGCGGCGGCCGATCACGTCGTACACGCCCGGCATGGTGTTGCCGAAGTTGGTCGCGCCGGTACCGATGCCGGTACCGATCAGCGGCGGCTGCTTGTCGAACAGGTTGTTGATCGTCATCGAGACGCTGAAGTTCTTGCTCAGACGATAGACACCGTTCAGGTCGAAGTAGTTGACCGCGGGCAGCTTCTTGAACGCAGCCACATAGTCGGTGCTCGCCGGCAGCGGATCCTGCACGGTCGACTCGCCGACATAGCGCCAGTTGTAGCCGAACGTGAAGTCGTTGATGTTCCACGTCGTGCGCTGCGAGAAGCGGTTCTTCATGTACGGCGTACCGACGTCCACACCATAGTGGCCGGCCCAGTGCAGCGTGGCCACGCCCGGCAGCGACTGGTAGTCGGCCTTGCCGAGGTAGCTGTACTGCAGGTTGAAGTCCAGGCGACCCCAGTTCGGAGCGCCGACGTTCTTCAGCGGCAGACGGTAGTAGGCGCCGACGTCGATACCGTCGAAGTTGTAGGTGCCGAGGTTCGACGACTGGGTCACGATACCCTTGCTGCCCACGCCGTTCAGGCCGCCGTTGCCCGGATCGCGCTGGATCATGCCGCAGAAGACGTTGTAGGCGTAGCCAGGGTTCAGGGTCGGGTCATAGCAACCGCTCATCACCTGACCGACGGTCGGGCTGGAGACGGCGCCATTGACCTTGATCTTCCAGTAGTCGAGGGTCAGCGACAGGTTGTCGACGAAGCTCGGCTCCCAGACCAGGCCCAGGGTCGTCGTGTCGGCCTTCTCGGGGCCCAGGTTCGGGTTGCCGCCGGCCGTGTTGTTGACCTGGTTCGACGAGGGCTGGGCCACGACGCCGACCTGGCTGTTCGGCACGCCGGTCAGCTTGCAGAGGTTCGTCAGGCCGGCCTTGGTCGGGTCGGTGTTGGAGATCGCGCCGCCGGCGCAGAGGTCGTTCGACAGCGTGGCCAGGCCCGTCGTGACCGGCTGGTACAGCTCGTTCACGTTCGGAGCGCGGGTGGCGCGCTGCTGCTCGCCGCGGAAGCGCAGGCCCTTGAACGGGGTCCATTCCAGGCCGCCCTTCCAGCTGTCGTAGTCCTGCTTGGCGCCGCCCGAGGTGCGGAAATTGGTGTAGCGATAGCCACCGCCCAGTTCCAGCGACTGGATGCCGGTCACGCCCTGGATCAGCGGCAGCTTGGCTTCGGTATAGAGCTCGTCGAATTTCAGCGTACCGTTGCGGTCCGGAGTCGGTGCGCCGCTGCCCAGCAGTTCGCCCTGGGTCTGGATCACGGCATCGGACTTGTTGCCACCGAAGACTTCGCGGTTCTCGTAACCGACGGACAGGTTCAGCGGTGCCTTGGCCCAGGGGCTCTTGGCCACGGCGACCTCACCGCTGGCCGAGGCCGAGATGATGTCCTGGCGGACCTCGGTCGTGGCGAAGGTCGGGATGCTCAGGAAAGCCAGCATTTCCGGCGTGATCGTGCCGGCACCGCCGAACAGATTGACCGGCACGCAGCCGCCGGTCGTGACCGTGCAGCTCGTCGTGTTGGTCGCACGCACGGCCTGTTGCAGCTTGCTGTTCGAGAAGCCGTTCTGCGTCTGCTGCAGCTGGTTGGACTTGCCCGACTGGTAGTAGGTCTCGTAGTTCCAGCCATCCAGCACCGGCAGATCGCCGCGCAGGCCGACCGTGTACTGGGTCGTGTTGTTGTCGTAGGTGTAGACGCGCGGGCCGGCTTCGGTGAAGCGGCGGGAGATGTTCATGCGGACTTCGGTCGGATTACCGGCCACACATGCGCCAGGTTGCAGTCCAGCGATCTTTGCTGCGCTTTGCTGACCCGCCGGTTTCGCCAGTTCCGCGGCAAGGTACGCGCTGCACAGCTGACTGCGGACGGTTTGCGGGATGAACGGGTTGCCGACCGGCACGTCCAGCCCCACCCCGAAGGTACCCGACGGCGCCAGGTTCAAGGTCACATTGCTGCGGGTGTGGAACACCTCGGCAAAGGCTTCCGCGTTGTCATTGATGCGGAAATGGCCCAGCGCCGACACCTGGGTGCGGTCCAGCGGCGTCTCGAAGTAGTTCGGCGGATTGGTGTTGTAGAAGTCGGCCGGATTGACCGCGGTACGGAACAGGCCGGTGGTCGCGTCGATCACCTTGGAGCCGTTGATCGGCGCCGGCATGCCCGAGAACTGGCCCGGCACGGCGGTGCCGGAGAAGCCGCCCGGCGCACCGGTGCTGGAGCTGATGATGGTTGCCGCGTAGTCGCGCTGGCCGACCTTCAGCGGGTCGGTGCGGGTCGAGCCAACGTTCAGGGCGACGTTGCCGCGGCCATCGGCCAGGTTGGCACCCATCGTCACATTGGCGTTGTAGCGGGCGGCATCGCCCTGCTCGGAGATGCTGTACAGCGTCGAGGCTTCGATGCCGGAGAAGTTCTTCTTCGTCACGAAGTTGACGACGCCCGACACGGCATCGGCACCGTACACAACCGAAGCGCCGCCGGTCAGCAGGTCCACGCGCTCGAGCAGCGAGACCGGCACCGTGTTGGTGTCGACCACACCGCCCAGCGTGGCCGGAACGAAACGTTTGCCATTGATCAGCACCAGGGTCCGGTTGCTGCCCAGACCGCGCAGGTCGATCGAGGCCGTGCCGTTCGAACCGTTGTTCATGGCCGGACCAATCGCGGGGTAGGCCGAGGGCAGACCGCGGATCAGTTCTTCCACCGCGATCGGCTGGCTGATGGCGATGTCGTCCTTGCCGACCGAGCTGATAGGGCTGCTGGAGGTATTGCCGACCGTCTTCAGACGCGAGCCGGTGACTTCGACGCGCTCCAGTTTTTCCTGGGCATCTTGCGCGAAAGCAGGAACTGCAGCGAAAGCGCTGATGGTGACCAACGCTGCAGCGCTGATTGCGTTGCGTTTGAACATGAAAATTCCTTCGTGAGGAGG
The DNA here is from genome assembly GCF_030410485.1 of Roseateles violae. Lineage (GTDB taxonomy): Bacteria > Pseudomonadota > Gammaproteobacteria > Burkholderiales > Burkholderiaceae_C > Roseateles_D > Roseateles_D violae. Next base: position 285,821 of record NZ_JAUHHC010000001.1, read on the forward strand.
ATCACAACAAAAAGTTGCGGAGGGGAAAGGATTTGGAAACATGCGCGTAGAACGCACTTTCGCGTCGAGAGTCTGAAGAGGGACCTCTTGTTGCTCGCTCGGGGTTGTCCCCAATTGGGGGGTGAACATGACTAAATGCACCCCGAAACGGTCCAAAACCGAGGGCTTTCACCGACCCGCACATGAGTGGTCAGGCGGGGTCAAGCGTTGTCTGAAGCCCACACAAATGGACACATGGCGTTCACACGAGGGTGTCCGCGGACACATCGAGGGCGTGCTTCCGGACGCTGCTCGGCTGGTCCGAATGGCCGCAAAAGGGGTCAGGGCCAGCCGATCGCCTGCGTCAAAACCGACGCGATTCCGAAGCGCGATCGGCTACCCGATACCAGTGCATCAGGTCATGGCATCTGTTGCGTTTGAGCAAATTTGTGCGCTGCAGACTAGGGGTCAATACTGATAAATCAATGCTTTTATCCGCTATTCGCACAAATCAAGGTTTCAAAAACCTTGCACTTACCCTTCGCTACTAAATCGCTGCAAACTGACGTCACGAAAAAGCCCGGGCCTTCCGCCACGGGCTTTTCTTATTGGCGATGGTCGCGCTCCGATGCGGCGGACCGTTCTTGTAGCGAACTAGGAGTTCTCAATGTTTAAGCTCAATGCGCTCAGCCTCGCGGTTGTCGCCTCGCTGTCGGCCATGCCGGCGCTGGCCCAGCAGCAGGCAGAAAACCAGCTGGAACGGGTCACGGTGACCGGTTCCGCGATCAAGCGTCTGGATGCGGAGACGGCCGTGCCGGTCACCGTCTTCAAGATGACTGATATGAAGCAGCAAGGCCTGACGACGGTCGAGCAGATCATGAGCACCTTGACCGCCAGCCAGGCAAGCCTCGGCACCAGCCAGGCGGTCGGTTCCTCGACCGGCGGCGCCTCCTTTGCCGACCTGCGCGGCATCGGCGCCAACAAGACGCTGGTGCTGCTGAACGGTCGCCGTATCGCCAACAACGCCTTCGACGGCTCGGCGCCCGACCTGAACATGATTCCGATCGCCGCGATCGAGCGCATCGAAGTGCTGCGCGACGGCGCCTCCTCGCTGTACGGCACCGACGCCATCGGCGGCGTGATCAACTTCATCACCCGCAAGGACTATGTCGGCGGCACGGTGTCGGCCCAGTACGAAGTGCCCGAGCACGGCGGCGGCAAGGGTGGCCAGGTCAACGGCGGCTTCGGCTTCGGCGATCTGGACAAGCAGGGCTTCAATGTCTTCGGCTTCGTCGACTTCCAGAAGCAGGACAACATCAGCGGCTCGCAGCGCCCCTTCAACACGCGCTACGCCGGCGGCCTGTCGGGCTCGCCGATGCCGGGCAACTACTACCAGGATCCGAACGTCTGGTACAACCCGGCCGCGCCGGACTGCACGAACGGCGTCTTCATCATCCCGGCCGGCGATGGCACCTCGTGCTACATGACGACCTCCAACTTCGTCGACTACATCCCGAAGTCGGAGCGCGCCTCCGCCATGGTCAAGGGTGAGCTGAAGCTGGGTGCCGACCATGTGCTGGGTGCCGAGTACTTCATCACCCGCAGCAATGTGAAGACGCTGATCGCGCCGGTGCCCTATGGCTTCCTGCCGATGAACCGCCTGCGCCCGGACGGCACGCCCAACCCTTACTACCCGAACAATCCCGCCCTGAGCCCGACCTTCGACGACGGCCTGGTCGGCGAAACGATGACCGAAGGCGGCGCCCTGATCGCCCCGGGCTATGTGATCGCGCGCTGGCGTGACATGCCCAACGGCCAGCGCGGCGACAGCAACACCAACAAGCAGCAGCGCCTGGTGCTGTCGCTGGACGGTACGGTCGCCGGCTGGGATTACGCCGTGGGCCTGAGCCAGAACCAGAACAAGGTCGACGAAGAGCTGATCTCCGGCTACAGCAACGGCCCGATGATCTATGAAGGCGTGCTGACCGGCGTGATCAATCCCTTCGGCGAGCAGAGCGCCGCCGGTCAGACGCTGCTGAACAACGCCGGCGCCACCGGCCTGATCATGTATGCCAAGGGCACGACGACGATCTTCGACGCCCGCGTCAGCCGCGAACTGGGCGACTGGTTCGGCGCTGGCCGCGGCGCCGGCCTCGCCATCGGTACCGAATTCCGCAAGGAAAAGTTCACCCAGCAGGCCAACCCGGATTACGCGACCATCGTCGTCGACTCGACCGGTATCGACCCGGCCACCTACAGCGCCGGCAGCCGCAAGGTCTCCGCGCTGTACGGCGAGTTGAACGTGCCGCTGATGAAGTCGCTGGATGTGACGGCCGCCGTCCGTTACGACGACTACAACGACTTCGGCAGCACGACCAACCCGAAGTTCAGCTTCCGCTTCCAGCCGTCCAAGGAATGGCTGCTGCGCGGCTCCTACTCGACCGGCTTCCGCGCCCCCTCGCTGTATGAGCTGAACGCCGCCCAGACCTACACCAACTCCGGCACCGTCAACGACCCGCTGCTGTGCCCGACCGGTTCCGGCAGCCCGGCCGTCTGCAAGGCCCAGTTCATGGTGCTCAACGGTGGCAACACCGAGCTGAAGCCCGAGGAAAGCAAGACCGCCACGCTGGGCCTGCTGGTCCAGCCGGTCGCCGACCTGAGCCTGGGCATGGACTTCTGGTGGCTGAAGGTCGAGAACCTGATCGGCGTGATCGGTGACGACTCGCTGTTCGACCCGGCCAACTACAACAACTTCAGCCAGTACTACCATCGCAACCCGCAGGGTCAGCTGTCCACCAACGGCAACCAGTGCCCGGGCGCGAACTGCGGCTATGTGGACGTGCGTCAGCAGAACCTCGGTGGCATCAACACCAACGGTATCGACCTGACCGGCAACTACCGTCTGCGCAGCGCCTACGGCACCTGGACCTTCGGCCTGAACAGCACCTACGTCAACAAGTACGAGTACCAGGACTTCCAGAACGGCCCCTGGAACCAGAACGTCGGCGTCTACTCCGGTGCCGGCCCGGTCTTCCGCTGGCAGCACACGCTGACCGCCGTCTGGGCCAAGGACCAGTTCACGGCCGGCGCGACCGCCTACTACAAGTCGGGCTATATCGACTCGGATCCGACCAATAAGGTGAGCGACTACGCGACCCTGGATCTGTTCGGCACCTGGCGTCCGGTCAAGGGCGCGGCGCTGACCCTGGGCGTGCGCAACGCCACCGACCGCGATCCGCCGCTGAGCTACCAGACCCAGGTGTTCCAGGCGGGTTACGATCCGCGCTTCACCAGCCCGATCGGCCGTTCGTACTACGTCCGTGGTTCGTACGACTTCTAAGCAAGACCGCAGCCGATCTGGCTGCGACGACAAAGGGCCCTTCGGGGCCCTTTTTTTATGAGCATGCAGCAGCCTCTTTCCGATTCCGCCACGACGCCGCCCGAACGCTGCCAGGTGCTCGTCGTCGGCGCCGGCCCGGCCGGCAGCGCCGCCGCGCGCACGCTGGCCCTTGCCGGCATCGACGTGCTTCTGGTCGACCAGCAGCCGCAGGGCCGCGACAAGGTCTGCGGCGACGGCCTGATCCCCGATGCCCATGCGGCGCTGGCCAAGCTGGGCCTGCTCGACGCGGTGATGGCCCGGGCGCAGTCCAGCGGCCATGTGCGCTGCGTCGGCCCGCGCGGCGGGCAGATCGACGTGCCCGGAAATCTCGCCGTGCTGCCGCGCCGCGAACTCGACCGCCTGCTGTGCCAGGGCGCGCAGGACGCCGGCGCGCGCTTCCTGGCGCCGGCGCGCTTCGAGGCGCCGCTGCTCGAAGGCGAGCAAGTCGTCGGCGCGCTGCTGAAGATCGGCGAGAGCCGGCACGAGGTCCGCGCCGACTGGGTGCTGCTGGCCACCGGCGCCGTGCCCAAGGCGCTGATCGCCGCCGGCCTGTGCGAGCGCCACACGCCCAGCGGCGTGGCGCTGCGCGGCTATGTGCGGGCGCCCGGCCTGGTCGGCCGCATCAAGACGCTGGACGTGGTCTGGAGCCGCGCGGTGCGGCCCGGCTATGGCTGGATCTTTCCGGCGCCGGACGGCTGCTTCAATATCGGCGTCGGCGTGACCGACAGCCACAGCGCCGTGCAGGGCAAGGGCGCCAAGAAGGAACTGAACCTGCGCAGCATCTTCGACGCCTTCGTCGCCGACTACGCGCCGGCCGCCGCGCTGATGCGCGAGGGTGAGCTGCTGGGCGAGCTGAAGGGCGCGCCGCTGCGCTGCAGCCTGAGCGGCGCGCGCTGGAGCCGGCCCGGCCTGCTGGTCAGCGGCGAGGCGGCCGGCAGCACCTACTCCTTCACCGGCGAGGGCATCGGCAAGGCCATGGAGACCGGCATGCTGGCGGCCGAGGCCATTCTGGCCGGCGGCAACGATGCTGCGGTGCGCCAGCGCTACGAGCGCGGCCTGAGCGCGCTGAAGCCGCGCTTCGATCTCTACCAGCGCGCCAACCGCGTCAATGCCTACCCCTGGCTGGCCGATCTGCTGATCTGGCGTGCGCAGCGCAGCCCGCGCCTGCTGCGGCGCATGGGCGGCGTCTTGAACGAAACCAGCAATCCGGGCAATCTGGTCAGCCTCAAGGGCCTGAGCCGTCTTTTCCTCGAATAGCAGCAGACCATGTGCCAGCTCCTCGGCATGAATGCCAACACGCCGACCGATGTGATGTTCAGCTTCACCGGCCTGGCCACGCGCGCCGAGGAGCACAAGGACGGCTTCGGCATCGCCTTCTTCGAGGGCCATGGCCTGCGCCATTTCGTCGACCACCACAGCGCCCGCCATTCGCCGCTGGCCGAGCTGGTCAAGCATTACCCGATCAAGAGCGGCAACGTGATTGCCCATATCCGCAAGGCGACACAGGGTCAGGTCTCGCTGGAGAACACCCATCCCTTCCAGCGCGAACTCTGGGGCCGCTACTGGGTGTTCGCGCACAACGGCAATCTGGTCGACTTCCATCCGCGCCTGCACGCCGCCTTCAGGCCGGTCGGCCAGACCGACAGCGAGCGCGCCTTCTGCTGGCTGATGCAGGAGCTGGCCAAGGCCCATGCCGCCGTGCCCAGCATCGAGGAGCTCAGCCGCACCCTGGCCGAGCTGCTGCCGCAGCTGAACCGCCATGGCACCTTCAATATGCTGCTGTCCAATGGCCAAGCGCTGTGGGCCCATGGCTCCACCCATCTGCACTATCTGCTGCGCAAGCATCCCTTCGGCGCCGTCCATCTGAAGGACGAGGACCTCAGCGTCGACTTCGCAGCGCAGACGACGACGCAGGACCGCGTCGCCGTCGTCGCCACCGAGCCGCTGACGCGCGACGAGCCCTGGGTCGCCTTCGCCCCGGGCGAGCTGAAGGTCTTCGTCGGCGGCGCGCCGCTGCCCATCTGAGCCGGCGGCCACCGAAGCGGCCGCCGCCGCCATTCGTCCCGCCGGCGCCGCGCGCCGCGGCGGCCCTGGCCTAGACTGCCGCCCATGCAAGAGACGCGCACGAGCAAGCTTGGCGGCAACGGTGGCCTGGACTGGAGCCAGTGGCTGTATCCGGGCCCGCGCCGGCTGTTCAGCGCCGAGGAAATGGCACGCGCCGGCGGCCAGCCCTGGCCACGAGCCGTCGACGGCTATGTACTCAGCAATGTGCTGCTGCTGGTCGCGCTGAACGGCCTCTTCATGCCCCGAAGCTGGTTCCCGGGCATGGCGGCGGGCATGCTGTCGTTCAGCTGGCTGGCCCTGCGGGTCGCGCGCTGGCTGTGGCGGCGGCCGACCCGGCTGAATCTGAACCTGGCCACCCTGGGCACCGCCCTGCTGCTGCTGCCGCTGGCGCTGTGGCTGCGCGGCAATCCGGAGATCGACCATGCGGGGCTCAAGCACCCGGCCGTGATGGCGCTGACGGTGCTGGTGGCCGTGCTCAGTTCCTGGTGGTTCCTGACCCTCTACCGCGTCCAGCAGATCGAGGCGCGGCTGCGCGAGCTGGACGAGCGCGAGCGCGGCCTGCAGCTGGCGCGCCGCCTGGCCGCGGCCCAGATCCAGCCGCACTTCCTCTTCAACACCCTGGCCTCGCTGCAGCACTGGGTCGACACCCGCGACGAGCGCGCGGCCACCACTCTGCGCGCCTTCACCCGCTATCTGCGCGCCACCCTGCCGATGTTCGAGCGCGAGACCCTGTCGCTGGTCGAGGAGCTGCAGATCGTGCGCAGCTATCTGGACATCATGCAGGCGCGGCTGGGCACGCGCCTGGCCTGGGCCATCGATGCCGAGCCGGCGCTGGACAGCTTCGAACTGCCGCCCGGCACGCTGCTGACCCTGGTCGAGAACGCGATCGCCCACGGCATCGAGCCGGCGCTGCGCGGCGGCCGCATCGATGTGCGCGCCGCGCGCAAGGCCGGCCGCGTCGTGCTGGAGGTCGCCGACGATGGCGCCGGCCTGTGCGAGGAGCCTGCCCCGGAGACCGGCATCGGCCTGGTCAACACCCGCGCCCGGCTGCAGCAGCAGTTCGGCGCCCGCGCGGCGCTGACGCTGGCGCCGCAAACACCGGGCTGCCTGGCCCGCATCGAGATCGGACCCGAATGAATGCCTTGATCGCCGACGACGAGGAAGGCCCGCGCGAGCAGCTGCGCGGCGCTTTGAGCCGGCTGTGGCCGGAGCTGAACATCGTCGCCGCCAGCGAGAACGGCGTCGACGCCTGGGACGACTACCTGGCGCTGGAACCCGAGCTGTGCTTTCTGGACATCCGCATGCCAGGGCTGAGCGGCCTGGAGGTCGCGCGCCGGCTCGCGGCGCTCGCGCGGCCGCCGCAGATCGTCTTCGTCAGCGCCTATGGCGATCACGCGCTGTCGGCCTTCGAGGCCGGCGCCTTCGACTATCTGCTCAAGCCGGTCGAAGACGCGCGCCTGGCGCAGACCCTGCAGCGCCTGCGCCAGCGGGCGACGGCCGCGCCGGCGGCCGATCTGCAGCGCCTGCTGCAAGAGCTGCTGCCCGCGGCCCGGCCGGCCTCGCGGCCGATCCAGGCCAGCCTGGGCCGCGAGATCCGCCTGATCGCGCCGGAGGACGTGATCTATTTCGAGAGCGACAACCGCTACACCCGCGTCGTCCACCAGGGCGGCGAGGCGCTGATCCGCACGCCGCTGAAGGAGCTGCTGGGCCAGCTCGATGCCGAGACCTTCTGGCAGATCCACCGCTCGGTGCTGGTCAACAGCCGCTGCATCGCCAGCGCGATCCGCGTGGACGAGAACAGCATGGTCGTGACCCTGCGCGGGCGCGAGGAGCGGCTGCCGGTGTCGCGCCAGTTCCAGGTCTTGTTCAAGGGCCAGTAAGCGCTCGGAGTGTTCGCTGCGCAGGGGTCTGCCCTGGGTGACATCGGCGCCGCGGCTTCGGCACAATCGCCGGCATCCGCTTCAGCCGAGCCCGTCCATGAGCGCATTGCCGACCCCGCAGTTCGACCAGTTCTACCGCTACGAGGCGCTGAGCGCACTGCTGTTCGCCTATGCCGAGGCGCGGCCGAACCTGGTCTCGGTGCGTGCGATCGGCCAGAGCCACGAGGGTCGCGACATCTGGGTCGTGGTGCTGACCAATACCGCCACCGGCGCCGACATCGACAAGCCGGCCTTCTGGCTGGACGGCAATATCCACGCCGCCGAGCTGACCGCCTCGACCACCTGCCTGTACTACCTGCACGAGCTGGTCAGCAAATACGGCTCGGACGCCCAGGTCACGCACCTGCTCGACACCCGCGTCGTCTACATGGTGCCGCGCCTGAACCCCGACGGCGCCGAGCTGGCCCTGGCCGAGCGGCCGCGCCATATCCGCTCGAGCACCCGACCCTACCCCTACGACGAGGAACCGGTCGACGGCCTGACCATCGAGGACGTCGACGGCGACGGCCGCATCCTGACCATGCGCCTGCCCGATCCGCATGGCGGCTACAAAAAACATCCGGACGATCCGCGCCTGATGATCGCGCGCGAGCCGGGCGAGTTCGGCGGCGAGTACTACCGGCTGATCCCCGAGGGCTTCATCAAGAACCACGATGGCCTGACCGTCAGCGTCAACAGGGACCGCGAAGGCCTGGATCTGAACCGCAACTTCCCCAGCGAATGGCGGCAGGAGCACAAGCAGGTCGGCGCCGGGCCCTATCCGACCAGCGAGCCCGAGGTGCGCGCGATGGTGGACTTCATCATCGCCCACCCGAATATCGGCGCCGCGATCAGCTATCACACGCACAGCGGCGTGATCCTGCGGCCGATGGGCGGCCACAGCGACGACGACATGATTCCCGAGGACCTGTGGAGCTACAAGCGCTTCTCCGAGCTCGGCGTGCAGCACACCGGCTATCCGGCGATCAGCATCTGGCACGACTTCAAGTACCACCCCAAGGAAGTGATTACCGGCACGCAGGATTGGGTCTACGAGCACCTGGGCGCGCTGTTCTGGGTGGTCGAGATCTGGTCGCCGAACAAGGAGGCCGGCATCGAGGGCTACAAGTGGATCGACTGGTACCGCGAGCATCCGGTCGAGGACGATCTGAAGCTCTTGAAGTGGAGCGACGAGCAGTGCGGCGGCCAGGCCCATGTGGACTGGCGGCCCTTCCAGCATCCGCAGCTCGGCGCGGTCGAGATCGGCGGCTGGGACAAGATGAACTACTGGCGCAATCCGCCGCCGGCGCTGCGCGAACGCGAGGCGGCGCGCTTTCCGGCCTGGATGAACCAGATCGCGCTGTCCCTGCCCAGGCTGGAGCTGGTGCGCACCGAGGTGCGTGCGCTGGGCGACGACACCTGGCGCATCCGCATGGCGGTCGGCAACAGCGGCTGGCTGCCGGCCTATGTGACGCGGCGCGCACTGGAGCGCAAGATCGTGCGCGGCGTGATGTTCGAGATCCATCTGCCGCCAGGCAATGCCGAGATAAGCCTGCTCGGCGGCAAGGAACGGATGGAGGGCCCGCAACTGGAGGGCCATGCGCCGAAGAACTCGCCCCAGGCCTTCCTGCCCAGCCGCGAGGTGACGGCCGACCGCGCCGTCGGCGAATGGGTGGTCAAGGCCCCCAAGGGCACGCGGCTGGCGCTGAGCGCCAGCGCCGAGCGCGCCGGCACCGTGCGCACCGAGGTCGTGCTGGACTGAGCGCTCAGACCCCGGCGCGCAGCGCCTCGATCTTGCCAAGCAGCCACTGCAGGCCGGCGAGATGCTGCTGGTCGTGGCTGCACAGATAGTGCACCAGGCTGCGCAAGGTCAGCGGGCCATAACCCTCGAACACGGCGGGGCGGTCAAGCTGGCGCGGCTCCAGGCTCTTGATCAGCGCCACCGTCTGCGCCCGCGCCCGGCCGAATTCGGCCAGCATCTGCGCCGCATCGGCCTCGCCATAGCGCCGCTCGCGCGCCAGCCGCTCGGTGTCGATGGAGGCCAGCAGCGGCCGGTCCTCGCTGAGCGTGCGGTGCAGGCGGCGCTGGTAGCCCTCGATCTCGATATCGCGGACATGGCAGAGCTGCTCGATCGCGGTCAGCGGCTCGCTGGGCACGCCGTCCCAGGACGGTGGCACCCAATGCCTGAACTGCACCGGAATCGCCGCGTAATGCGCCTGCAGCTGGCGCGGGAAGGCTTCCAGCGCGCTCAGCGTGATCGTCGTCGTTGGGTGCATGCCGACGATTCAAACACATTCAGTCCTTCGGTGCGGCCTTCATCGCCTCGGCCCAGAGCTTGGCCGGGACGAATGTACGCAGCTGCAGCATCGCCTTGGCGACCAGCTCGGGGTGCAGCTCATGACCGATGGCGGGCAGCACATCGGCCGTCACGTCGGCACCCAGCATCACCAGCTGCTGGGCGGCGCTGACGATGTCGCGATAGGGCAGCACCTGGTCCGTCATGCCGTGCAGCAGGTGCACGCAGACGTCCTGCGGCGCCTGCTGCGGGAGGCTGGCATAGCGGCCGCCGACGGCGATCACGCGGCCGGCCAGCTGCGGCTCGGCCTGCACCGCCTCCAGCGCCATGATGGCGCCCTGCGAGAAGCCGGCCAGCGCGACCCGGCCCCATTCGAGGCCGAAATGCGCGGCCCAGCTGCGGATGCGGGCGATGAAGGCCGGCAGCGCGGCGGCCACGCGCTCGGCGCGGTTCGTCTCGTCGACGCCCTGGATCGAGAACCACTGGAAGCCGGCACCCCCGCCCGGCACGCCGTCGAAGGGATCGGGCCCGTTCAGCGAGACGATGGCGGCCTGCGGGTACTGCTCGCGCAGCGCCGCCGCCAGCGGTGCCATCTGCGCGGCCTGGGCGCCGACGCCGTGGAACAGCAGGAAGAGCAGATTGGCGGCCTGCCCGCCGGCGGGCAGGCTGACGATGGCGCGGGAATCGGATGTGGCGTTCATGATGCGTCGCTGACAAGCTGTGACAGCGATTGTCTCGCGTCGGCGGGCCCGGCCAGCAGGCCTGGGCTATGCTGACCCGGATGGAGCTGAAGATCAATGGGCAGCTGCGCCGCCTGCCCGAGCAGGCCAGCGACCCCGAGATGCCGCTGCTGTGGGCGCTGCGGGACGGGCTGGACCTGACCGGCACCAAATACGGCTGCGGCATCGCCGCCTGCGGCGCCTGCACCGTGCAGGTCGACGGCCAGGCCACGCGCGCCTGCGTGACGCCGCTGGCGGCCGTGCAGGGCCGCGCGATCACCACGATCGAGGGCCTGGGCAGCCCGGACCGGCCGCATCCGCTGCAGACCGCCTGGCTGGCCGAGCAGGTGCCGCAATGCGGCTACTGCCAGAGCGGCATGCTGATGGCGGCGGCCGCGCTGCTGGAGAAGAACCGCCGGCCCAGCGACGCCGACATCGACGCGGCGATCACCAATCTGTGCCGCTGCGGCAGCTATCCGCGCGTGCGCCGCGCGATCAAGGCGGCGGCCGAGCAGCTGCGCGCGAAGAAGTGAAGCGCCGCACGCTGCTGCTCAGCGGCCTGGCGGGCGGCACCGCCCTGCTGGTCGGCTTTGGCGTGGCGCCGCCGCGCGCCCGCCTCGGCAAGGCCGGCACCTTGCCGGCGCGCGCGGGCGAGATCGGCCTGAACGGCTGGATCAAGATCGCCGCCGACGGCACGGTGCTGCTGGCGATGAACCGCAGCGAGATGGGCCAGGGCGTGCACACCGCGCTGGCCCAGCTGGTCGCCGAGGAGCTGGAACTGGCCTCGCTGGAGCGGCTGCTCCTGATCGCGGCCGGCCACGACTCGCTGTATGGCAATGTCGCCATGTTCATCGGCCAGCTGCCGCTGGGCCCGCGCGCGACCGAGCCGGGCCACGAAACGCCGCTGGCGCGGCTCGGCGCCTGGGGCATCGCCAAGCTGGCGCGCGAGCTGGGCATCAACGCCACCGGCGGCAGTTCCAGCATCGCCGACGCCTGGGAGCCGCTGCGCTGGGCGGCGGCGACGGCGCGCCAGCAGCTGCTGGGCGCGGCCTCGCTGCGCTGGAAGCTGCCGCTGGACGAGCTGCAGCTGAAGGACGGCATGGTCAGCCACCCGTCCGGCCCGCGCGCCCATTTCGGCGAACTGGCCCAGGAGGCGGCGCTGACCCCGCCCGGCGAGGTGCAGCTGAAGAGCGCCGCCCAGTGGCGGCTGATCGGCAAGCCGCTGCCGCGCGCGGACCTGGCCGCCAAGGTCAAGGGCACGGCGCGCTTCGGCATCGACCAGCGGCCGCCGGGCCTGCTCTACGCCACCGTCCGGCATGCGCCCATGCTGGGCGGCGCGCCCGGCGCGGTGCCGGTCGATACCGCGCTGCAGCAGCCGGGGGTGCTGCGCGTCGTCCAGCTGGGCCCCTATGCCGGCAGCCAGCCGGCCATCGCCGTCGTTGCGCGCACGAGCTGGCATGCGCTGCGCGCCGCGCGGGCGCTGGACATCGAGTGGCAGGCGCGCCCGGCCGGCGCGGTGGACAGCGCGCAGATCGCCAGCGCGCTGGCCGAGGCCGCGCGCCGCGCCGCCGCCGACGGTTTCGCCTTCGTCTCGCAGGGCGACGCGGCCGCGGCCCTGGCCCGCGCGCCGAAGCGGATCGAGGCCCTGTACGAGGCGCCCTATCTGGCCCATGCGGCGATGGAGCCGATCAACTGCACGGCGCAGATCCTCGATGGCCGGGTCGAGATCTGGGCGCCGACCCAGGTGCCGGGTCTTGCGCGCGAGCTGGCGGCGCGCATCGCCGGCGTCGCGCCGGACGCGGTCACCGTCCATGTCACTTATCTGGGCGGCGGCTTCGGCCGGCGCCTGGAGATCGACTTCATCGGCCAGGCGCTGCGCGTGGCGCTGGAGACGCGCGGCGCGCCGGTGCAGCTGCTGTGGGCGCGCGAGGAGGACATGGCGCAGGACTTCTACCGCCCGGCCGGCGCGGCCTGGCTGCAGGCGGCGCTGGACGCGGACGGCAAGCCCACGGCGCTGCAGATCGGCAGCGCCGGCGACGCGATCGCGCCGCGCTGGCTGGAGCGGGTGCTGCCGGCGCTGGCCGGCCCGGTCGATCTGCCGGACAAGACGGCCAGCGAGGGCCTGTTCGACCAGCCCTATGCGATCGCCGCGCAGCGCATCGCCCACCTGGCCACCCGTCATCCGGTGCCGGTCGGCATGTGGCGCTCGGTCGGCCATTCGCACAACGCCTTCTTCATCGAGAGCTTCGTCGACGAGCTGGCCCATGCGGCCGGCGCCGACCCGCTGGCCTACCGGCTGGCCCTGCTGGACGGGCTGCCCCGCCATGCGGCGGTGCTGCAGCTGGCGGCCGAACGCGCGGGCTGGGGCCAGCCCCTGCCCCAGGGCCGGGCGCAAGGCCTGGCCCTGCACGAGAGCTTCGGCAGCATCGTCGCGCAGGTGATCGAGCTGTCGCTGGACGCGAACGGCCGGCCGCGCGTGCACCGGGTCGTCTGCGCGCTGGACTGCGGCATCGTCGTCCACCCCGGCATCGTCGCCCAGCAGATCGAGGGCGCGGTGGTCTTCGGGCTGACGGCCGCGCTGTTCGGCCGCATCGACATCGACGCCGGCGTGGTCCGCCAGCGCAATTTCAACGACTATCCGCTGCTGAGCCTGGCGCAGACGCCGGCGATCGAGACCCATCTGATCGACAGCGAGCGTCCGCCCAGCGGCGTCGGCGAGCCGGGCGTGCCGCCGGTGGCGCCGGCGCTGGCCAATGCGCTGTTTGCGCTGAGCGGCGAGCGCCGCCGCCGTCTGCCCCTGTTCTGACGCCGCAAGCGCCTGACTTCCTACGCGGCCGGCGCCGCGACGGCCCTAAGCTGGGCCCGCCCGACAACAAGGAGAACAAGCATGGATGCGATCCGCATCACCGCCATCGGTCTGATCATCGCCGGCGTGCTGGCCCTGCTCTACGGCGGCTTCAGCTACACCAAGGACAGCCGCGACCTCAAGCTAGGCCCGGTCGAGCTGTCGGTCAAGGAAAAGCAGACCGTCAATGTGCCGACCTGGGCCGGCATCGCGGCCATCGTCGCCGGCGGCGGCCTGCTGCTGGTCGGCGGCCGCAAGCGCTGAGCGCCGCTCAGACCTTCAGGGTGAAGGGCGTGAAGTTGGTGCCGGTGTCGTAGTAGTCCTCACCCTCGGCCCGCTTCAGGAAACCGATCACGCGCACGGTGACGGGCGTGATGACGATCTCCCAGCAGGTCTTGAACAGGTACTGGGTGAGGGTCACCGCCAGCAGCTGCTCCTGCGGCCAGATGCCCCAGAAGGCGATGAAGAAGAACAGGCCCGTATCGACCGCCTGGCCGATCACCGTCGAGCCGATGGTGCGCGCCCACAGATGCCGGCCGCCGCTGAGGATCTTCATCTTCGCCATCACATAGCTGTTGGCGAAGCTGCCGCAGCAGAAGGCGATGATGGAGCCGGCGACGATGCGCGGCGTGTTGCCGAACACGCCCTCGAGCTGGGTCTGGTAGACGTCCATGAAGCCGTTCTTGGCCGGCGGCAGATGGACGACGACGAAGGACATGAAGGCGGCGAAGATCAGCGCGCCGAAACCGGCCCAGACGACGCGGCGGTCGCGGCCATAGCCATAGACCTCGGTCAGGATGTCGCTGAAGATGTAGCTGATCGGAAAGAACAGCAGATCGGCACCGAAGGTCACCGTGCCGATCAGCGGCAGCGTCACTTGCGCCGCCTTGGCCGCCCCGATCAGGTTCGAACACAGCAGCACGCACACGAAGGCGGCCATGATCAGGTCGTAGTACTTGTAGCTGCGGGGCGAGGTGTTCATGGCGTTCGTTCGGGCGCAAGATCCGGCCCCGCAGCATAACCGCGGGCCGAGCGCCGGGCCGCCATCGGCCAGAGGCCGATGGCCTTCCGTAGGCACCGGCAGTCCGCAGGGACTGCCGGTGTCCGACTCCAGCCCGCAAAGCCGGCCCGCCTTGACGATGTGCTTGCGGCTCGACGCCGCGAGCATCGCCTTCCCCTCGGGGGAGTGAGTGCCGCGGCTCCGATCCCGCCTGCGCGGGATCGGACGGCACGAGCGCCATCGGCGTCTCGCCGATGGCCGACCAGCGTACCCGCTGGGCGAGGGGCTTCAACTCCTCGTTTGGTCGTTCTCCTTGTGGCCGATCAGCCGCACCAGCGTCTGGCGCAGCCGCGGCGCGTCGATCGGCTTGGTCAGGAAGTCGTTCATGCCGGCGGCCAGCGCCTCGTCGCGCTCGGACACCAGGGCCGCCGCCGTCAGCGCGACGATGGGCAGTTCCTCGCCGTCGAAGCGCCGGCGCACCTGGCGCGTGGCCTCGTGGCCGCTCATCACCGGCATCTGCACGTCCATCAGCACCGCGTCGAAGGGCTTGCCCATGCTGGCCGCGGCATGGATCGCCTCGACCGCCTGGCTGCCATCGCTGGCCTGCGCGACCTCCAGTCCCCATTGCTGCAGCTGCGCGACGGCGATCATCATATTGACCGGATGGTCCTCGACCATCAGCACGCGCAGGCCCTGCAGATCGCGATTGTCGCGACCGTCCTGCAGCGCGCGCGGCTGGCTGCTGATCGGCGTCGGCGCGGCCGGCAGCGGCAGCTCGGCCCAGAAGGTCGAGCCCTCGCCCAGCCGGCTCACGAGGCCGACCTCGCCGCCCATCAGATGGGCCAACTCGCGGCAGATCGACAGGCCCAGTCCGGTGCCGCCGAAGCGCCGCGTTGTCGACTCATCGGCCTGGGTGAAGGGCTGGAACAGGCGCTCGTGCAGGCTGGCGTCGATGCCGGGGCCGGTGTCGGCCACCTCGATGCGCACGCGCTCGCCGGCCAGGCCCAGCACGCGCACGGCGACCGAGCCGCTGGCGGTGAACTTCAGCGCATTGGTCAGGTAGTTGGAGAGGATCTGGCGCGTGCGCACCGGGTCGCCGACGACCCAGGCCGGCACCGCCTCGTCGACCTCGATCTTGAAGGCCAGACCGCGCGCCTGCGCCAGGGTCAGATAGGCCATGCGCATGGTCGACAGCATGTCGCGCAGCGCGAAGGGCGCGGCCTCCAGCGTCAGACGCCCGGCCTCGATCTTGGACAGGTCGAGGATGTCGGAGATCAGGCCGGACAGGCTCTCGGCGCTGTCCAGCATCTGGTCCAGATAGCCGCGCCGCGTCGCCTCGTCGAGGTCGGGCTGCTGCACCAGCCGCGCCAGGCCCAAGAGGCCGTTCAGCGGCGTGCGGATCTCGTGACTGGTATTGGCCAGGAAGGCGCTCTTGGCGCGGCTGGCCGCCTGGGCCTCGTCCTTGGCCTGGGCCAGCGCCGCCTCGACGCGGCGGCGCTCGGTGACGTCTTCCATGATCCAGATCGTGCCGCCGCGGCTCGGGTGGTTGGGGTCGACCGCCTTGGCCAGGATGCGGCACAGAAAGGTGCTGCCGTCGCGGCGGCGCATCGGCTTCTCGGTCTCGATCTGCTCGCCGGCGGCCAGGCGCGCGCCGAGGTCGCGGCCGATCTCCTCGTACTCCTCCGGGCCGGGCCAGACCACGCTGCCATGCTGGCCGACCAGGCTGCCGGCGGGCCAGCCGAACATCTCCTCGACCAGGCGGTTGACCATCACGAAATGCTGGTCGCGCGTCAGGGTGATGCCGATCGATGCGTTCGAGAGGATGGCCTCGTGGACCAGGCGCGAGCGCTCGGTCTCGGTGACGTCGCGCGCATTGATGACCAGGTATTGCTGGCCGTCCATCGCGAAGGGCGCGGCCGACATCACCATCGAGATCGGCTCGCCCCGCTTGCTGACGAAGGTGACCGGCAGATCGCTGAGCTTGCCATGGCCGCGCACCGCGTCGACGACGCGCTGGCGGTCGGCGGCGTCGTACCAGATGCCCAGCTCGTCCGCGGTGCGGCCCAGCACCTCCTCGCTGCTGTAGCCGGTCAGCTGCTCGAAGGTCTTGTTGACCATCGCGTAGCGGCCCGAGTTCATCTCGGTCAGCGTGATCACGTCGGGGCTGGTCGCGACCAGATGCGAGAGCAGGCCCTCGGAGCGGCGCAGCGCCTCCTGCGCGCGCGAGGCCTCGGTCTGGTCGATGAAGAAGCTCAGGGTCGCCGGGCCGCCGGCGGCCTCGACGCGCACGCTGGTCGCCGTCACCAGGCGGCGCCGGCGCGACAGGGTGCGCAGGCGGAACTCGGCCATCGGCAGCATCGCGCCGATCGCCATCGCCTCGATCTTGGCCGAGCGCTGGCGGCCGCGTTCGTCGTCGCCGGGCTCGTAATGCGAGAACAGGTCCTGGCCGATCATGCTCGAGCGCTGCGTGTAGCCGAACATCGCCATCGCCGCCGGGTTCGCATCGAGCACCCGGCCCCAGCGGTGCAGCACCAGGGGGCTGGGCGAGCGGCGGAACAGCTCGCGGTAGCGCGTCTCGGTGGCGTGGATGGCCTGCTCGGCCTGCACCTCGCCGGTGACGTCGCGGCCGACGCCCCAGTAACCGCGGAAATTGCCGGCCGCATCGAAGCGCGGCTCACCGCTGATCGACACATAGCGGTTGCTGCCGTCGCCGCCGCGGCGCCGCGCCACCACGCCGTGGAAGGCGCGATGCGATTCGAGATCGGCGCGGTGCGCGTCCATCTCCTCGTCCGACAGGCCCAGTCCCTCGATTTCCCAGGGCGTCTTGCCGATGCGCGCGCCCAGGTCCAGGCCCGAGCTGCCCGGCTTGTCCTCGGCCAGATGGGTGAAGCGGTAGTCGCGGTCCATCTCCCAGTACCAGTCGGCCGCCATCGCCAGCAGGTCGCGGAAGCGGCCGTTGCGCTCGCTGGCTTCGCGGGTCGCGCGCGTCACCATGCGCAGCATGCCCAGGCCGACCATCAGCCCGGCCAGCAAGAGCATGGCGTGGGTGCCGCCGCGCAGCGCCAGGCTGCGCAGGGCCAGATCGCTGACGACCCAGCCGTCCAGCTCTGCCCAGGCCAGGCCGCCCAGCGCGGCCAGCGCGACCGCCGCCAACGACAGGCCGGCGCGCAGGCCCAGCATGCCGGTGCCCAGGGCCACCACCAGGCCCATCACCGTCAGGCTGAGCGAATAAAGCCCCAGCAGGCGCGAGATCGCCACCGACAGCACCAGGGCCAGCACCAGGCCCATCACCAGCAGCACCGCCTCCGCGCCATAGCGGCGCGGCAGCTTCCACAGGCAGCCGGCGCTGAAACCGGCGATCGCCAGCGCCAGCAGCGGCGGCAGCGCGCCGGCGAGCGGCTCGGCCGCGCCGCGGCTGAGCAGCAGCACCATGGCGACGACCGGGAAGAGCGCGACGCAGGCGGCCAGGAACAGGCGCATCGCCCGCCAGCGCACGCTGCGCTCCAGCAGCGCACGGCGCTCGGCCGGCGTCAGCTCCTGGCCCACCAGGCTGCTCAAATCGTCCACGGAATCCTTGCTCACAATGCCGATCGCTCCGACTGTCTTCAACGCTCCGGGCGAAGACAGTCTCCGCCCGAGCGCGGAGTCTCTCCGAGAAAGGCGACCGCGGAGCCTAGAGTCAGCCCCCGGTATCCCCCGCAGATCGGTGGCTGCCGGGCAATGTGCGCATTAGTTCTCAGCCGGCGCGAGCGCGATTGAGCTGTTCGCGCGTTTGCTGCGCCACGCGGCGCGCGGCCGCGGCGAAGTCCTCGCCGGCGCTGGCATAGAGCACCGCGCGCGAGGAGTTGACGATCACCGGGCCGCTGCGGCCGGCCGCCCGGACCGTCGCCTCGGCATCGCCGCCCTGGGCGCCGACGCCGGGAATCAGCAGCGGCAGGCTGGGTGCCAGCTCGCGCACGCGGGCGATCTCGGCGGGGAAGGTGGCGCCGACGACCAGGCCCAATTGGCCGTTCTTGTTCCACTCGGTCTCGGCCAGGCGGGCCAGATGCTCGAACAGGCGCGGCTGGCCCGGCACATCGGCCAGGCGCTGCATCTGCCAGTCATTGCCGCCGGTATTGGAGGTGCGGCACAGCAGGATCGCCCCCTTGTCCGGATAGCGCAGATAGGGCTCCACCGAGTCGAAGCCCATGAAGGGCGAGAGGGTGACGGCATCGGCCTGGTAGCGCTCGAAGGCTTCCCTGGCGTATTGCTCGGCGGTCGAGCCGATGTCGCCGCGCTTGGCGTCCAGGATCACCGGCACGGCCGGCGCCACGCGCTTGATGTGGGCGATCAGCCGCTCCAGCTGCTCCTCGGCGCGATGGGCGGCGAAGTAGGCGATCTGCGGCTTGAAGGCGTTGACCAGGTCCTTGGTCGCATCGACGATGGCGGCGCAGAAGTCGTAGATGCGCGCCGCATCGCCCTTCCAGCCGACCGGGAACTTGGCCGGCTCGGGATCCAGTCCCACACACAAGAGCGAGTCGTTCAGGCTTTCGGCTTGGTGGAGCTGCTGGATGAAGTTCATAGGCAGGCGGGCATGGGCATCGGTTAAGGTGCCGTATTGTCTAGCTTTTGCCCGCCGAACCGATGGAAATACTGCGAACCGAGCGGCTGCGGCTGCGCCAGTTCACGCCGGCCGATGCCGACTTCATGCTGGCCCTGGTCAACGACCCGGACTGGCACCGCAATATCAACGACCCCGGCGTGCGCGACCGCGAGCAGGCGCTGGCCTGGATGGAAACGCGCTTGTTCGAGCCCTACCAGCGCCTGGGCCACGGCTTCTGGGCCGTCGAGCGGCTCAGCGATGGCCAGCTGATCGGCATGTGTGGCCTGTTCAAGCGCGACTCGCTGCCCGAGGTCGATGTCGGCTATGCGCTGGCCGCCCCCTTCCGCGGCCAGGGCTATGCGCGCGAGGCGGCCGGCGCCTGCCTGGCCTACGGCCGTGAGCAGCTGGGCCTGCGCCGCATCCTGGCCATCATCGCGCCGGACAACACCCCGTCGGCGCGGGTGCTGGAGTCCATCGGCATGGTCGCCCAGGGCGTGCAGCAACTGGACGCCCAGACCGGGCCGTCGATGCTCTACGCCTGGGAGGCCTCGACCGACTGATACGGCCTAGATGCGGCGGGCCAGCTCGGCCGCCTTGCCGGTATAGCCGCCCGGCGTCAGCGCCAGGAGGCGCTGCTTCTCCGCCTCGGGCAGCTCCAGGCCGCCGATGAAGTCGCGGATCGCATCGGCGGTGATCGCCTTGCCGCGGGTCAGCTCCTTCAGGCGCTCGTAGGGGTTGGGCAGCGCGTAGCGGCGCATCACCGTCTGGATCGGCTCGGCCAGCACTTCCCAGGCGGCATCGAGGTCGGCGGCCAGCGCGGCCTCGTTGACCTCGAGCTTGTCCAGGCCCTTCAGCAGCGAGTCGTAGCCGAGCAGCGCATAGCCCAGCGCCACGCCCATATTGCGCAAGACGGTCGAGTCGGTCAGGTCGCGCTGCCAGCGGCTGATCGGCAGCTTCTGGCTCAGATGCGTCAGCAAGGCATTGGCGAGGCCGAAATTGCCCTCCGCATTCTCGAAGTCGATCGGGTTGACCTTGTGCGGCATCGTCGACGAACCAATCTCACCGGCCTTGGTGCGCTGCTTGAAATAGCCCAGCGACACATAGCCCCAGACATCGCGCGACCAGTCGATCAGGATGGTGTTGACGCGGGTCACCGCGTCGAACAACTCCGCCATGTAGTCGTGCGGCTCGATCTGGATCGTGTAGGGGTTGAAGCTCAGGCCCAGTTGGTTCTCGATGACGCGCTGCGAGAACGCTTCCCAGTCGAACTCGGGCCAGGCGGAGAGGTGCGCGTTGTAGTTGCCGACCGCGCCGTTCATCTTGGCCAGCAGCTTGACCTCGGCGATGCGCTCGCGCGCATGGCGCAAGCGGGCGACGACGTTGGCGATCTCCTTGCCGACCGTCGTCGGGCTGGCCGTCTGGCCGTGCGTGCGGCTCAGCATCGGCGTGGCCGCCAGCTGGTGCGACATCTCGGCCAGCTTGGCGACGATGCGGTCGACCGTGGGCAGCAGCACCTCGGCACGCGCGGCCTTCAGCATCAGGCCATGGCTGGTGTTGTTGATGTCCTCGCTGGTGCAGGCAAAGTGCACGAACTCGCCGGCCGCCTTCAGCTCGGCCTGCGATTCAAAGCGCGACTTCAGCCAGTACTCGACCGCCTTGACGTCATGGTTGGTGGTCTTCTCGATGTCCTTGATCGCCTGCGCATCGGCCTCGGAGAAGCGCGCCACCAGGCCGCGCAGCAGGCCGCGCGCGGCCTCGGACAGCGGTGCGAACTCGGCGAAGCCGGCGTCCGACAGGGCGATGAACCACTCGACCTCGACCTGCACGCGGCGGTGCATCAGGCCGAACTCGGACAGCAGCGGACGCAGGCTGCCCATGCGGTTGGCGTAGCGGCCGTCCAGCGGCGACAGGGCGGACAGGGAGGAGAGGTTCATGGGCGGGTCTTGGCTTGGGGCTAACCCGCAGATTTTAGCCGGCGCCCTGTGGGCATCGGCCGACAGCGGCACGCGACCCAGTCCGACCCCGCCACGCCGGCAGCGGGACGACCATGGTGCGGCAACCGGAGAGCGCCATGCCCCAATCCATGCACGCCATTCCCCGCCCCGGACCGCTGGACGAACCCGAGGAGCTCGAACCCGGCCTGCCGCCGATCGATCCCGACGATGGCGTGATCCCGCCGCTGATTCCCGACGATCCCGAGCATGACCGCATCATCGAGCCGGACAGCTGAGCGGGCCGGCGCCGGCCCGCTCTGGCATCCGGGCGCTTTCGCGCTGCAGGCGCTGAAGGCCTTCCGCGCCAATCAGGGCCTGTTGCTGGCCGGCGCGGTCGCCTATTACGCGCTGCTGTCCATCGTCCCGCTGCTGATCCTGACGGTGATCGCGCTGTCGCATTTCGTCGAGCGCGCGCAGCTGCTGCAGACGCTGGGCCATTACCTCGAGTGGCTGGTACCCGGGCAGTCCGCTGTGATGGTCGGCGAGCTGGCCCATTTCCTCGCCCACCGCGACGTGATCGGCTGGCTGCTCCTGGTCAGCATGCTGTTTTTCAGCTCGCTGGCCTTCACCGTGCTGGAGAACGCGATGTCGGTGATCTTCCACCACCGCGTCGCGATCCGCCGCCGGCATTTCCTCGTCTCGGCGCTGATCCCCTATGCCTACATCCTCTGCCTGGGCCTGGGCCTGCTGCTGGTGACCCTGGTCGCCGGCAGCCTGGAGGCCATGGGGCGCGAGCGCCTGGACTTCCTCTGGCACAGCTGGTCGCTGGGCCGGGTCTCGGGGCTGCTGCTCTACCTGCTGGGCTTCGCCGGCGAGGTCTTCGTGCTGACCTCCGTCTATCTGGTGATGCCGGTCGGCCGGCTCTCGCTGCGCCATGCGCTGCTGGGGGCCGTCGCGGCCGCGCTGCTGTGGGAGCTGTCGCGCCATCTGCTGGTCTGGTATTTCACGACCCTGTCCCAGATCGGCACCGTCTACGGCTCGCTGACGACGGCCATCGCGGTGCTGCTGAGCCTGGAGCTGGCCGCGACCCTGCTGCTGTTCGGCGCGCAGCTGATCGCCGAGTACGAGCGCCAGGTGGCCGGCGGCGCCGCGCAGCGGCCGCCGCAGGCCTTCAGCACCGAGGGCGGCTGAGCAGGGTGGCGGCGGGGCGGCTTGTTGCTATGCTGCGTCGAGACCTAATTCCCGATTCCCACTCCGCCACGCCGCGCCATCCGGGGCGCTTCCCCGCCATCGTGAAAACCGAGACCCTGCAGCAGTACGCCCAGCTCGCCGCCGTCGTCATCGTCGTCTTCGGCTGCTATCAGATCCTGCATCCCTTCATCCCGGCCATCCTGTTCTCGGCCGTCGCCTGCTCGTCGAGCTGGCCGCTGTATGCGCGGCTGCGGCGGGCGCTGCGCGGGCGCTCCAACCTGGCCGCGCTGCTGATGACCCTGGGCCTGGTGGTGCTGGTGATCGGCCCGACGACGGCGCTGGCGGCCAGCCTGGCCGACGATGTCGGCGCCGCCGTGCAGGCGATCAAGGAGCTGCTCGAGCAGGGCCCGCTGCAGCCGCCCGAATGGCTGAAGACCATCCCGCTGGTTGGCGAATCGCTGGACGGCTACTGGCACCGGCTGGCCGGCAGCCGCGAGGAGCTGGTGGCGGCGCTGAAAAGCCTGATCGAGCCGGCGCGCGCGGTGGTGGTCGTCGCCGGCAAGGCGATCGGCTCGGGCCTGCTGCAGATGGCGCTGGCCACCTTCATCTGCTTCTTCTTCTACCGCGACGGCGAGGCGCTGGTGCAGTCGGCGCGCGGCATCTTGGCACGCCTGGCCGGCGGGCTGGCCGACGAGCTGCTGGCGACCATCGACAACACGGTGACCGGGGTCGTGCAGGGCATCTTCGGCACCGCGCTGGCGCAGGCGCTGGTGGCCATCCTCGGCTTCGTGATCGCCGGCGTGCCCGGCGCGCTGCTGCTCGGCACGGCGACCTTCTTCCTGTCCATGGTGCCGGTCGGTCCGCCGCTGATCTGGGGCGGCGCGGCCGCCTGGCTGTTCTACCAGGGCAGCGTCGGCTGGGCGATCTTCATGCTGATCTGGGGCCTCTTGGTCATCAGCAGCATCGACAACTTCGTCAAACCCTATCTGATCAGCCGCACCTCCAGCCTGCCGCTGCTGCTGATCGTATTCGGCGTCTTCGGCGGCATCGTCGCCTTCGGCTTCATCGGGGTCTTCATCGGCCCGCCGGTGCTGGCCGTCGGGCTGACCCTGGTGCAGCTGTGGACGACGCGCTCGACCGGGCCGGCGCTGATCGAGCCGCAGTCCGGCGGCAAGCGCTCGGGGCCTTGAGATGCTGATCCGCAACGTCCGCCTGCCCGACGGCCGCAGGGCCCAGGACCTGCTGGTGCAGGATGGCCGCATCGCCGCCATCGGCCCGGCCCTGCCGGCGCCGGCGGGCGTCGAGATCGTCGACGGCCAGGGCTGGTTGCTGAGCCCGCCCTTCGTCGACGCGCATTTCCATATGGACGCGACGCTCAGCTACGGTCTGCCGCGCGTCAACGCCAGTGGCACCCTGCTGGAAGGCATCGCGCTGTGG
Organism: Roseateles violae; assembly: GCF_030410485.1. Taxonomy (GTDB): domain Bacteria; phylum Pseudomonadota; class Gammaproteobacteria; order Burkholderiales; family Burkholderiaceae_C; genus Roseateles_D; species Roseateles_D violae. Next base: position 309,166 of record NZ_JAUHHC010000001.1, read on the forward strand.
GGGGAGCTGAAGCCGCAGCTGACGCAGGACGCGCTGGTCGAGCGCGCGCTGCGCTACTGCGACTGGGCGGTAGCGCGAGGGCTCTTGGCGATCCGCAGCCATGTCGACGTCTGCGATGAGCGCCTGCTGGCCGTCGAGGCGCTGCTGCATGTGCGCGAGCGGGTGCGGCCCTATCTGGACCTGCAGCTGGTCGCCTTCCCGCAGGACGGGCTGCTGCGCAGCCCCGGCGCGCTGGCGAACCTGAAGCGGGCGCTGGACCTCGGCGTCGACGTGGTCGGCGGCATACCGCATTTCGAGCGCACCATGGCCGACGGCGCCAGCAGCGTGCGCCTGCTGTGCGAGCTGGCGGCCGAGCGCGGCTTGGCCGTAGACCTGCATTGCGACGAGAGCGACGACCCGCTGTCGCGCCATGTCGAGACCCTGGCCGCCGAGACGCAGCGCCTGGGCCTGCAGGGCCGGGTGACCGGCTCGCACCTGACGTCCATGCATTCGATGGACAACTACTACGCGTCCAAGCTGATCCCGCTGATCGCCGAGGCGGGCCTGCATGTGGTCGCGAACCCGCTGATCAACATCATGCTGCAGGGCCGCCACGACAGCTATCCGAAGCGCCGCGGCCTGACCCGCGTGCCCGAGCTGATGGCGGCCGGCGTCAATGTCGGCTTCGGCCACGACTGCGTGATGGACCCCTGGTACAGCCTGGGCAGCGCCGACATGCTGGAGGTCGCCGCGATGGGCCTGCATGTGGCGCAGCTGGGCTCGCAGGCCGGCATGCGCGCCTGCTTCGACGCGGTGACCATCAACAATGCGCGGGTGATGGGGCTGGACGGCTATGGCATCGAGCTCGGCCATCGCGCCGACTTCGTGCTGCTGCAGGCGCGCGACCCGGTCGAGGCGATCCGCCTGCGCGCGGCGCGCCTGCTGGTGGTGCGCGCCGGCCGGGTGATTGCCCGGCAGCCGCCGGCCAGCGCGAGCCTGGCGCTGCCGGGCCGGCCGGCGACGGTCGACTGGACCGCGCCGCCACCATGAACTAGGTCTTGCCGCCGGCCCGCAGTGGCGTACAAGGGGCCCATCATCATGGAAGGAACCGCCATGCGCCAACTCCCGCTCGCGCTCGCCCTCGCCACGCTGCTGGCCGCCCCGCTGGCCGCCCAGGCGACGGTCTATCAGTTCACCGCCACACTGAGCCCGGCCAACGAAGTCGGCCCGCCGCCCGCTTCGACGGCCACCGGTTTGGCCCTGCTGGCCTATGACGACAAGGGCACGGCCAGCCTGGCAGACGACAGCTACGACTTCACGCTGGCCGTATTCGGCCTCGCCAGCGCTCCCACCGGTTATCACATCCACGGCGCAGCGACGGCGGCCGAGAACGCCCCGGTGCGCATCGCCATCGACAGCGACCCGGCCTTCAGCAAGAACTTTTCCGGCGCGACCTTGATGGTGTCGGGCAACGATGTGACGCCGCCGGCCCTCATCCCCGCCACACCGTCCAGTCCCACCAATGCCGGCCATCCGGCCATGTCCTTCCTGGACATGCTGCAAGGCGGCCTGGCCTACGTCAATGTGCACACGGCCGCAGCGCCGGCAGGCGCGACGCGAGGTCAGCTGACCGCAGTGCAGGCGGTGCCGGTGCCCGAGCCCTCCAGCTACGCGATGCTGCTGGCCGGGCTGGGCCTGGTCGGCCTGCTGGCCCGCCGCCGTCGCTGACGACCCCAGCGCCCCCAAAAATTAAAAGCCCGCCTCGCGCGGGCTTTTCTTATGATCGCGCGCGGCATCGCCATCAGAAGCAAAAAAGGGGGATTCACGCCATGTCCGCGAACCGCTTCGATACCCAGCTGCAGGGCATCACCGACCTGACCTTGATCACGCCGATCAGGAACGGCTTCGTCACCGCCCCCGACACCATCAGTCATGTGGGCCGATTGCGCGCGGTGCTGAAGACGCTCAACGGCCTGCGCCTGGGCGCGCGCGAGGCGAGCAATCCGCGCGGCCCCTATACCGATGTGGTCAGCCGCTTCCGCATCGTCCACTCCTTCCGCTGGGTCATCATCGAGCCCAAGCCCGGCAGCGCCGAGCAGCACAAGCTGCTGCTCAATGTCTGCTTCGACGGCGGCTGGGAGCCCTATATGCGGGTGATCTGGGACCAGCTCGGCAGCATGCTGGACCTGATCCTGTGCCATTGCGAGGACTACCCGCTGGCCTGCCAGACCAGCTTCGAGCGCTACTGCGAATGGGTGCGCGCCAACGAGATCCCCGGGGACTTCCTGTTCATCGAATCGGGCCGCACGGTCAGCGACGCCGAATACCTGGCGCTGCTGGAACAGCAGCAGCGCGACCGGCCGGGCTTCGGCCAGCTGGACGCGGCGCGGGTCCATGCGCCGCTCAGCGGCGAGAGCGAGCCGCCCGTGCCGGCGCCCGCCAGCCCCAAGGCCAAGGCCCTGCTGGGCCTGCCGGCGCTGGCCGCGCTGTACCGGCTTGAGCGCTATTTCTACAAGGACGCGCCGGACGGCGACTGCCTGCTGCGCGCGGCGCGCGACATCCTGGCCGAGCTGCTCGAGCTGAAGACCGAGCAGCTGTTCCCGGCCGAGGATCCGATCCGCCAGACCTACCACCGCATGCTGGGCTGGTTCGAGCAGCCGCCGCGGCAGTACCCGGTGACGCCGCGCGCCCTCAGCTACAGCGACGCCGACATCCAGGGGGGCATGCTGGCGCCCTATGCCGGCGTGGCCGGCGGCGCGATGGTGCTGCTGCGCATCGTCAACCGGGCGCAGGCGGTTGCCTGGCTCAGCCGCTGGCAGGTCAGCCTCGCCTCGGACCCGGCCCCGATCGCGGGCTTCTACCGCAATGTGGCGCTGAGCCTGGCCGGTCTGCGCGCGCTGGGCGTGCCGGCGAGCCGGCTCGAGCGTTTCCCGCAGGCCTTCTACGAGGGCATGGAGGCGCGCGCCGGCCTGCTCGGCGATCTGCGCTACAACCACCCGCAGCATTGGAAGCTGCCCGAGCGCAACTGGCCCCGCCCCAGCGGCCGCACGGTGGATCTCGGCGCCGTCCATCTGCTGATCCAGCTGCGCCATGGCGAGGAGCTCGGCGCCGAGGCGGTCGATGCGGCGATCGCCGCGCTGGAACAAGAGGGCAGCGGCCTGCAAGTGCTGTCGGTGCAGCGCATGCGGCGCACGGCCCAGCTCAAGCCGGAGCAGGGCGAGGAGGCGCACGAAGGCTTCGGTTTCGTCGACGGCCTCAGCCAGCCGGCCATCGGCGCAGGCGGCAGCGGCGACGCCTACTCCGATGAAGTGCCCCGCGGCGAGCTGCTGCTCGGCTATCCGACCTCGCGCGATCGCCATGCGGTGCCCGAGCTGGCCGATGCGCTGCTCGATCGGGGCACCTTCCTGGTGGTGCGCAAGCTGCGCCAGTATGTCGACCGCTTCAACAAGGTGCTGGCCCGCGAGGCGGACCGGGTCTCGGTCAGCCCGGCGGAGCTGAAGGCCAAGCTGATGGGCCGCACGCTGGACGGCGACCCGCTGGCCCGGCCCGGCAGCGTCAACGACTTCGACTACCGCGACGATATGCAGGGCTCGCGCTGCCCCTTCCATGCCCATGTGCGGCGCAGCAATCCGCGCATCGACGCCCGCACGCCCCGCCTCTTGCGCCGCGGCATGCCTTATGGCGAACCGTATTGGCCCAGGAGCCCGGACGAGAGCGACCGCGGCCTGATCTTCCTCGCCTACAACGCGCATATCTCCGAGCAGTTCGAGACGATCCAGCGCTGGATTGCCGGCGGCAACAGCAGCGGCGGCTACTCGGCCCAGACCGATCCCATCGTCGGCCTGGCCGAGAAGGGGCGGCCGCGCCACTACCGCTTCGAGACGACGCGCGACGGCAAGCCCTACACGGTCAATATCGACCTGGGCGACGAGCCCTTTGTCGAGCTGCAATGGGGCGGCTATTTCTTCGTGCCCTCGGTCGCCGCGCTGCGGCAGTTGCCGGCCCTGGTCGAGCTGCCGCTGCCGGCGCCCATCGCGCCGCCGGCGCGGGTGCCGGCGCTCGACGATGCCGCGGGCTGGCAGCAATGGCTGGAGGACAGCGGCCGGCGCGATGCCGCCTGGGCCTGGGTGCGCAGCCAGCCGGGCGGCGTTGTGCGCAGCGCCTACGGTGTGTTGGTCGGCGAGGCGGCGCGGGTGATGGAGGTGTTCCGTGACCGCGGGCAGCGCTACTCGGTCGCCGGCTATGGCGAGCGGATGGAAAAGTCGGTCGGCCGCGGCTTTCTGGGCATGGACGAGGACGGTGGCCACCGCGAGCAGGCGCCCGGCGTCAACGCGGCGCTGGAGGCGATCGGCGAGCCCGAGGCCTTCGATGCCGCATACCGCATCGCCAAGGCCTTGCTGACCGCCCTCACCCAGGGCGCGCTCGCGCAGCGGCCGGCAACCCTGCAGCAGGAGACGCCGATCGACCTGGAGCTGCTGTCCGAGCAGGTGCTGGCGCGGCTGTGCACGACCTGGTTCGGCCTGCCCGACGGGCGGGCGATGTGGGGCCCCGAGTTCCACCCGGCCGGCGAGCCGCCGGCCGGCCGCTGCCCGCGCGACTTCTTCGCCGTCTCGCGCTATGTGTTCGGCCCCCATCCTTCGCCGCTTGTCGAGCAGGGCGGCATGCTCAAGGGCCAGGCCTTGCTGCACAGCGTGCGGCAATGGCTGGCCAGCGGCGCCGCGCGGCCGCCGCTGACCCAGGCCATCGTCAAGGCGCTGCAGCCGCTGGCGGACAGCAGCCAGGACGCCGACCTGATAGCCCGCACGCTGACCGGCGTGATGCTGGGCTTCCCGCCGACCACGCATGGCAATCTGCTGTCCTGCCTGGGCGCCTGGGTGCTCAGCCGCAAGCTCTGGGATTTGCAGCAGGACTGGCTGCCCGAGGCGCCCGACCGCTATGCCCAGGCCGCCGCCGTGCTGCGGCCGAGCATGGTCGGCACCCTGGTGAAAATGCCGACGCCGGCCATGGTCTGGCGGCGCGCCCGCGTCGCGCATCGGCTGGCGCAGGTCGATCTGGAGGTCGGCGATACGCTCATCGTCGGCATCGCCTCGGCGACGCAGCAGAACCCGGGCGAGCATTACGCGATGTTCGGCGGCGACCGCCGCGACGCGATCCAGCCGGCGCCGCTGCATGCCTGCCCCGGCTATGCGATGGCGATGGGCGTGATGCAGGGTGTTGCCGCGGCGCTGCTGGAGGCCGGCACCTTGCGGCCCGGCGGTGCGCCGACGGTGCTGATGCTGCAGCTGCCGCCGGCCTGATGCTCGTCAGGCGGCCTGGCGCAGCGCCCGCGCGCGCGCCAGGTGCCAGGCCATGCCCAGCGCCTCGAAGGCGGTTTCCGCGCGATCGAGCGGCTCGTCCGGCGGCAGGCCGCGGGCGCGCGCCAGCTCGGCCGCGCACAGCGCATTGACCGCGCGCTCGTGCACGGCGCCGCGCCGCTCGGCCACCGCATCGGCCAGGCTGAGATAACGCTGCGCCTGCGCGGGCTGCGCCAGCCGCGCCGCCGCGCGATAGGCCATCGCGCCGCCCAGCCAGTCGTGCCGGCGGCCGCGCCGCAGCGCGGCGGCGATATGGCCGCGCGCCTGCTCGGGCGCAGCGCTGGCGGCCAGCAGGTCGGCCATCCAGCCATGGCTGAAGGAGCTGAACAGGCCGCCGCCGCGCGTATGCAGCCAGCCGGTCGCATCGCGTAGCGCCGGCAGCGCATCGGCCGCGCGGTTCAGCATCCAGCGGCCGTAGGCGCCGGTCGACTGGCCCATGGAGAAGGTGTAGAGGCTGCGCACCTGGGCGCCGACCCGGCAGGCCTCGGCCGCGCTGGCCTGCGCCTCCGCCCAGCGGCCCTGCCACAGCAGCACCGCCGCGCGCAGCGCCTGGATCGAGGCCTCGACCGCATGGCCGCTGCCGCCGAGGTCCTGCAGCGCCTCCTCGAACAGCGCCTGCGCATCGGCAAAGCGGCCCTGGTCGCCCAGCACGGTGGCGCGGCAGGCCAGCGAATAGGCCAGGCCCACCGGCAGGCGGCCAGGCCGCTTGAGCAGGCGCTGGATGGCGATCGCCTCGTCGAGCAGCGCCAGCGCCGGCGCGTAATTGCCGGCCGCCGCGTGCAGCTGGCCCAGCGTGCCGCGCAGCTGCGCGCTCAGCGCCGCGTCGGCGCAAAGCTTGGCCGCGCCCAGGCCGCGCTCGACATGGCTGAGTCCCGGCCCCGCATCGCCGAGCGCATAGGCCACATAGCCGATCCAGTATTCGGCGCGCGCGATCAGCGCCGCATCGCCGCTGGCATGCGCCAGCTCGGCCGCCTGCTGCAGCAGGCGCAGATCGTCGCGCGAGGCATAGAACACGCAGGCCAGGCCGAAGCGCTGCGCCACCGAGATCCAGCGCCGGCACTGCGCCTCGTCGTCGGGCAGATGCTCCAGCGCCGTCAGCACCGCGCGGTACTGCGTCTTCGCGCGGTCCAGCGCCGCGGCAGCCAGCGCCTGGTCGCCGGCGCGTTCGGCATGGTCGGCCGCCCGCGCCCAGTCGCCGGCCGCGCCGTCGTGATAGGCCAGCAGCTCGTCGGCCGGCGCGTCGGCACCTGGAAGGGCGGCGACGGCACGCGCCCGCAGCGCGGCGGCGATGCGCCGGTGCATCTGCTGGCGCTCGTGCAGGCCGATGGCGGCATAGACGATGTCGCGGGTCAGGCCGTGCTTGAAGCGCAGCTGGCCGGGCCGCGCATCGGGGAAGACGAAGTCCTGCTCGGCCAGCGCCAGCAGCTCCGGATCGTCGGCGGCGCAGCCGGCCAGCTCCTGCAGCAGCCAGGCCGGGATCACATTGCCGATCACCGCCGCGCTGCGCAGCAGCGTCTGCTGCGGCAGCGGCAGGCGCGCCATCCGCGATTCGACCAGCGCGGCCAGCCAGGCGCTGCCGGGCTGGGCGACCGCCTGGCCGGGCCCCGCCTGGCGCGTCTGCGCCTGGTGCGCCAGCGCGTGGCAGAGTTCCTCGATGAACAGCGCATTGCCACCGGCATGACGCTGCACCTCGGCGGTGACGAAGGGATCGGTACGCGGCAGCAGCTGGACGACGGCCGCGCTGGCCTCGGCATCATCGAAGGGCTGCAGCTCCAGCTGCAGCGCCTCGCCGTCGCCATGGATGCCCAGGCCCTCGCCGGCCAGCTGTGGCCGCGTGGCGGTCAGCAGCAGCAGCGGCAGCCGCTGCTCGGCCGCCCGCGCGCGCAGCCGGTGCAGGAGCGTCAGGCTGGCATCGTCGGCCCATTGCAGATCGTCGATCGCCAGCAGCAGCGGCGTCGCGCGCGCCAGCGCCTCGAACAGCGCCAGCAGCGCCTCCAGCCGCTGGTCCGGCCGGCTCGCCTGCACGGCCGCCAGGCCCGGCAGCTGCGGCTGCGCCGCCTGCAGCGCGCGCAGCATCTGCAGGAAGGGCTGCAGCGGCTCGGCGCTCAGGTAGTTCTCGCAATAGCCGCGCTGGATCTGGCAAGCTGGCCCGTCGGCGACGCGGCGCAGGAACTCCTCGGTCAGCCGGGTCTTGCCGACGCCGGCGTTGGCGCGCACGCTGACCCAGCGCGGCCGGCCGCTGCAGGCCTCGTCCAGCGCGTGCTGCAGCTCGCGCAGCTCGGCCGCGCGGCCGACGAAGGGCGCCAGGCCGCGCCGCTGGCTGGCCTCGAAGCGGCGCTCCACCGTGCTGCGGCCATGCAGCGCATAGGCCGCCAGCGGCGTCGCGCGGCCCTTCAGCAGCAGGCTGCGGCGTTCGCTGGTGTCGAAGAAATGCGCCTGCAGGCCCAGCGTCTCCTCGCTGACGAGGATTTCGTCGGCGCGCGCCGCCTCGGACAGGCGGGCGGCGACATTGGGCGTGTTGCCGAGCAGCTCGAAGCGGCCGCGCACCTCGTCGCCGGCGTCGATCAGCACCATGCCGGCATGGATGCCCGAATGCAGGGTCAGGGCTTGTGCCGGCCGCGGCCAGGCGCCGCCCTCGGGCCGCAGCGCGCGCACCGCCTCGTGCAGCTCCAGCGCCGCCTCGCAGGCGCGCCGGCCGTCGTCCTCGCGCGTCTGCGGGTGGCCGAAGATGGCCAGCATGCCGTCGCCCTGGATGCGCACCACCATGCCGCCATGCTTGGGAATCAGGCTCTGGTAGAGCGCGCGCAGCTGGGCCAGCATGGCCGCGTAATGCTCGGCCTCCATGGCCTCGGCCAGCATCGTCGAGCCGGACAGATCGGCGAAGACGACGGTCAGATTGCGCCGCTGCCCCGTTCCTTGCGTGGCGGGTGCACGGTCGGAGGCTGGGCTGCTCATGCTCTTGGGGGACGAAGGACTGCGCGGATAGGGCTTCATCCTAGCGCTGCAGGATGACGGCGGCCAGGGTGCTTGCCCTAGACGATGCGCCGCGCGCCGAAATCGGTCAGATCCTCCTCGCGCAGGCCCAGATAGATGGGCTCGCCGGCGCGCCGGTGGATATTGATCTTGGCGTTGTAGACGCGGTGCGGCAGGCCATGCTTGTCGGCGATCTCGAACTCGCTGATGCCGAACTCGCCGCTGCCGCCGCCGGGCCGGCCGGTCAGGTAGCAGGCGATCTCGTCGATCTCGGCGCCGGCCAGGGCCAGGCCGTTCAGCGCGCGCATCGGCCGGCGCGTGCGCTCGACGAAATCGAGGCTGGCGATGGGCTGCACCGCGCCGCTGCTCTCGTCGCGCATCAGGGTGTTGAACTTGCCGACCAGGATCTGGCCCGGCAGGGCGCGCTCGATCATGCGCGCCAGCTCGATCGTCACCTGGCCGACCAGGTAGCTGAACGAGGTCGGATTCAGGCCCTCGCTCTGGTAGAACTCGTAATGCGAACCGACATGGAAGCAGGCGCGCAGGCGCGGCACCGACTCGGGCCGGCTGGCCCGCTCGCGCGCCAGCGCGTTGTCGGCAAGGATGAACTGCATCAGCTGGTACAGCTCGACATTCGCCTCGATGCCGCGCATGCGGTTCCAGACGTAGAAGCCGTCGCCGGTGGTCGTGCGGGCGAAATTGATGTTGATCTCGCGGTCGAGCAGCTTGGCGTAGGCGGCATTGACCGAGCAGGACAGGCTGTTCAGCTGCACGACCTGCTGCAGCGGGCTCAAGAGCGAGAAGCCGACCGCATCGAGCAGCACGACCGCGCGATCCTCGACCAGGCGGATGCCGTAGCGCGCGATCAGCGCCGCGGTCAGGGCCAGGCCCAGGCCGCGCTCGATCTCGAAGGGCAGGGTGAGCAGCCGCGGCTGCAGTTTCAGCTCGGCCGCCCTCTGCTCGAACAGCGGCGCCGGCAATTGCTCCTGCGTCGCCAGCAGCCCCTCCAGCAAGGCGCGGCGCCGCGCGGCCTCGGCCGCATCGATGCCGGCACTCTGCGCGAATTCGGTCAGCAGGGTCGGCGGCGCCAGCAGCACCCTCAGCCCATGGGCGACCGGCATCCAGGCGAAGACCAGGTTCTCGCCCAGGTTCCAGAGCTGGTAGAGCCGCTGGTCCAGCTCGACGATGTGCTCGCGCAGCTGCCGCTCGCCGATGCCAGGCGGCAAGGCATAGGCCATGAAGCCGTCAAGCCAGGACCGGCGCTGGCGGTGCTGCTGTTCCTCTGCGCTCACTCGACGCTTTCCCCGACAAAGGCATGCTGCGGCCATTGTCGGGCAAGCCGAGCCCGGGAAACACTGCGGTCAATGCGTCCGGGGCTCGGCTCGATGCCGCTGCGTTTGCTGAATCATCCGCATGCCGCTGCTCAGCTGCGGCGATAGGGCTTGGACTCGCTCTTGGCCGCGGCCAGCATCTGCTGTTGCAGCTGGCTCTGGATGCTCAGGCCGGTGACGACGACGCGCGGCAGCTGCACCACCTGCTGTTCGGCGGCCGGGGCCGACTTGCCGGTGATGAGGACGCGCGGCAGCTTGACGACTTCCTGCGGCGCGGCCTGGGCGGCACCGACGGCCAGCAGGGCGCCGGCGACCAGGGTCTGGAACAGAACTTGTTGCTTGCTCATGATGGGCTCCTTGCTGGTGGGTCGATGCAGCGCTTTGCTGTCTCGATGAACTCAGTATCGGAGCCGCAGGCGCCGGCAGCCAGGCGCTTGCGACGAAGCGCAAGCAGCGCCGGCTGGATTGCAGACGCGGCCGATCAGCCGCCGGCGGCGGTCCTGGCCGAGGGGCCGATATGGCGGTCGAGGAACTTCTCGACGCGGCTCCAGAAGTCGATGTTCGTCTTCAGCTCGTACCAGCCATGACCCTCGTCCGGATAGACGATCCATTCGACCTGCTTGTTGCCGGCGGTGCTGAGCGCGTCCAGGAAGTCGCTGCCATGCTTGATCGGCACGCGCCGGTCCTGGCCGCCATAGGCCATCAGCAGCGGACGCTTGAGCCGCTGCGCCTGTGCCAGCGGCGAGGTGTCTTTCAGCTGCTGGGCATCCTTGACGCGGTCGCCGACCAGCTGCGGCATGCCGTAGCCCTTCCAGTCGGCCGAGAAGTCGCTCCAGCTGATGGTGTACATCAGCTCGATATCGCTGACGCCGACCCACTGGAAGCCGCAGCGGTACAGCTCCGGATGCTTGATCAGGCCCATCAGCGTCGCATAGCCGCCATAGCTGGCGCCGGCGATGCAGGCGCGCTGCGGGTCGACCCAGCCCTGGCCGACCGCCCATTGCAGCGCATCGGCGACGTCGTCCTGCATCGCCAGCCCCCATTGCTTCCAGCCGGCGCGGAAATGGCGCCCGCCATAGCCGGTGCTGCCGCGGAACTCGGGTTCGATGACGACATAGCCGCGCGAGGCCAGGAACTGCGCATGCTGCTCCCATTCCCAATGCGCGCCGCGCACCCAGGGCCCGCCGTGCACCAGCACGACGGCCGGGCGCGGTCCGCCGGCCTTGCCGGGCGGCTGCGTCACCAGCACCGGGATCTCGAGCCCGTCGCGGGCCTTGAAGCGGTACATATCGCGCAGCCCCATCTGCGCCGGTTTGATCCAGGGCCGCGAACTGCCCAGCACCTGGATCTGCCGGGTCTCGCGCTGGTACAGGTAGTAGACCGGCGGCATGCGGTCCGAGCTGGCGCTGATCAGCACCGTTGGCACGCTGCTGCAGCGCTCGCAATCGATGCGGTTGACGGTGCCCGGCAGCAGCTTGTCGATCTCGGCCTGCAGCGCGCGCATGCCGGCGTCGACCCAGGCCGTGCCCCGCGCATCGCTCTCATAGTGATAGCCGAGGATGCGCTCGCTGCCGCGGTCGTAGATCGGCTGGCCCTTGAAGTCGTAGCCCTGCAGGCTCAGCACCGGCTGCGCGGGCAGCTTCAAGGTCGCGCGGTCGAGCTGGAACAGCGCATCGGTGTCGCTGCCCAGCCGGGCCAGCACCAGCAGCTCGCCCTTGGGGCCGATCCAGTAGGGCTCGGCGAATTTGCCCTTGTAGGCATCGCCCTCCTCCCAGAGCTGCCAGCCCGAGCCGGTCTTCAGGTAGGACGCATAGCGGCCGCGCGAGTGCGTCGTGACCGCCGCCGGCGCGCCCTGCCGATCGAGCACCCAGTGCCAGGCGTTCTCGGGCGCGCCCTCGGACAGATTGCGCGTCAGGCCGGTCTTGGTATCGAGCCGCGCCAGGCGGAAATGGCTGAACTCGCCGCTATTGCCCCAGCTCGCCCCCTCGACGACGACATCGTCGGAGCCGTCGCGCAGCGTGCTGTGCAGCTGCCATTCATAGCTCAGGCGGCGGTCCACCAGCCTGCCGCCGCGCTCGCTGAGCCAGTCCTGCTCGGCCTTGATCAGCTGGCGGAAGTCGCTGCCGTCGCGGTTGACCGCCCACAGCCCCGGCGGCAGCCAGCGGCCGGCGTTCTGGCGATCGCTGACCGTCAGCACCAGGCGCTCGTTGTTCACCCATTGGTAGCGCTCGACGTCGCCGTCGCGGAAGCCGGCGACGATCTTCGAGTCATCGAGCCGCTCCAGATCGATGATGCCCAGCCGCTTGCGGCCGGTCGGGCCGCCGATCGCTGCCGCCACAAAGCGGCCGTCTGGTGAGAGCACCGGGTTGATCAGCTGCGGCACGCGGAAGAAGTCCTCGATCGGGGGTGGCGGCGCGGTCGTCTGGGCGCGCGGCTTGCCGACCGGTGCAGCAAGAACAAGGGCCGCCAGCAGCCCGCCGGCCGCGCGACGCACGAGCGGCCAATCCAGTCTCCTCATCACCCCTCCCTCCATTTTTTTTCGTGACTCGCATTCTGTTGGCTGGCCGCCGTGGCCCGCCCGGGTAGCTTCCCGCATCCGCCGCTGCTGACAGCCCCGTCAGCAGCGGATGGTCCGGGCGCCGCGCCCGGCCTATGATGGCTGGTTTCCCGCCCGTCAGAGCCTCATGTCCGACTCCGCCACGACTCCTCCCGCCGACGCGCCGATGATCCGCGTGCGCGGCGCGCGCACCCACAATCTGAAGAACATCGATGTGGACCTGCCGCGCAACCAGCTGGTCGTGATCACCGGACTGTCGGGCTCGGGCAAGTCCAGCCTGGCCTTCGACACGCTCTATGCGGAGGGCCAGCGCCGCTATGTGGAGAGCCTGTCGGCCTATGCGCGGCAGTTCCTGCAGCTGATGGACAAGCCCGATGTCGACGTGATCGAGGGCCTGTCGCCGGCGATCTCGATCGAGCAGAAGGCCACCAGCCACAACCCGCGCTCGACGGTCGGCACCGTCACCGAGATCCACGACTATCTGCGCCTGCTCTATGCGCGCGCCGGCACGCCCTTCTGCCCCAATCACGATCTGCCGCTGGAGGCCCAGAGCGTCAGTCAGATGGTGGATGCGGTGCTGGCGATGGCGGACGAATCGAAGCTGATGCTGCTGGCCCCGGTCGTGCGCGACCGCAAGGGCGAGTTCGTCGAGCTGTTCGAGGAGCTGCAGGCGCAGGGCTATGTGCGCTTCCGCGTCGACGGCAGGACCGTCGAGGCGCCCGACTTCCCGGCGCTGAAGAAGGCCGAGAAGCACGATATCGACGTGGTCATCGACCGCATCAAGCTGAAGGCCGATGCGCACGAGCAGCTGCGCCAGCGTCTGGCCGAGAGCTTCGAGGCGGCGCTGCGCCAGGCCGAAGGGCGCGCGCTGGTGCTGAATATGGACAGCGGCGCGGAGACCATCTTCTCGAGCAAGTTCGCCTGCCCGATCTGCAGCTATTCGCTGCCGGAACTGGAGCCGCGCCTGTTCTCCTTCAACTCGCCGGTAGGTGCCTGCCCCAGCTGCGAGGGCCTGGGCCAGCTGACCGTGTTCGATCCCGAGCGCGTCGTTGCCTTTCCCTCGCTGAGCCTGGCCAGCGGTGCGGTGAAGGGCTGGGATCGCCGCAATGCCTACACCTTCTCGATGCTGGAGGCGGTGGCGGCGCATTACAAATTCGACATCGAGCAGCCGTTCGAGGAGCTGCCCGAGGCGGCGCGCCATGCGCTGCTGCATGGCTCGGGCGCCGAGGAGATCCAGTTCGTCTACGCGGCCGAGACCTCGACCGGCAAGAAGCGCTCGGTCAAGCGTTCGCACCCCTTCGAAGGCATCCTGCCGAACCTGCAGCGCCGCTTCAAGGAAACCGATTCGGCCGCGGTGCGCGAGGACCTGGCCCGCTATATGGCGCCCAAGCCCTGCCCGCATTGCGAGGGCTCGCGCCTGCGCCGCGAGGCGCGCCACGTCGTGCTGCAGCCGGCCGATGCGCCGGAGGGCTTCAAGGGCCGGCCGATCTACGAGGTCGAGCATTCGACCTTGCGCGAGTGCCTGGACTATTTCGAGGGCCTCAAGCTGAAGGGCGCCAAGGCCGAGATCGGCGACAAGGTCGTGCGCGAGATCAGCTCGCGCCTGCGCTTCCTCAACGACGTCGGGCTGAACTACCTGAGCCTGGACCGCAGCGCCGACACGCTCTCGGGCGGCGAGGCGCAGCGCATCCGCCTGGCCTCGCAGATCGGCTCGGGACTGACCGGCGTGATGTATGTGCTGGACGAGCCCAGCATCGGCCTGCACCAGCGCGACAACGACCGCCTCATCGCGACGCTGCGGCGCCTGCGTGACCTCGGCAACTCGGTGCTGGTGGTCGAGCATGACGAGGACGCGATCCGCGCCGCCGATCATGTGCTGGACCTGGGCCCCGGCGCCGGCGTTCATGGCGGGCGCATCATCGCCCAGGGCACGCCGGCCCAGGTGGCGGCCAATCCCGAATCGCTGACCGGCCGCTATCTGAGCGGCGCCGAAAAGATCGCCGTGCCCAAGAAGCGTCATGAGGCAGCCCAAGGCCAGCTGAAGATCGTCAATGCGCGCGGCAATAATCTGAAGGGCGTGACGGTCGAGATCCCGGTCGGCCTCTTGACCTGCGTCACCGGCGTCTCCGGCTCGGGCAAGTCGACGCTGGTCAACGACACCTTGTACGCGGCGGTCGCCAAGAAGCTCTACGGCAGCCATGCCGACCCGGCGCCGCACGACGAGATCGAGGGCCTGGACGCGTTCGACAAGGTGATCAATGTCGACCAGTCGCCGATCGGCCGCACGCCGCGCTCGAACCCGGCCACCTACACCGGCCTGTTCACGCCGATCCGCGAGCTGTTCGCCGAGATGAACACCGCGCGCGAGCGCGGCTACGGCCCCGGCCGCTTCTCCTTCAACGTCGCCGGCGGCCGCTGCGAGGCCTGCCAGGGCGATGGCGTGCTGAAGGTCGAGATGCACTTCCTGCCCGATGTCTACGTGCCCTGCGACGTCTGCCACGGCAAGCGCTACAACCGCGAGACGCTGGAGGTGCTCTACAAGGGCAAGAACATCACCCAGGTGCTCGACATGACGATCGAGGACGCGGCGGCCTTCTTCAGCGCCGTGCCGACCCTGGCCCGCAAGCTGCAGACCCTGCTCGACGTCGGCCTCGGTTACGTGAAGCTGGGCCAGAGCGCGACGACGCTATCGGGCGGCGAGGCGCAACGGGTCAAGCTGGCGCTGGAGCTGAGCAAGCGCGATACCGGCCGCACGCTCTACATCCTCGACGAGCCGACCACCGGCCTGCATTTCGCCGACATCGCGCTCTTGTTGCGCGTGCTGCACCAGCTGCGCGACGCCGGCAACACCATCGTCGTCATCGAGCACAACCTGGATGTGATCAAGACGGCCGACTGGCTGATCGATATGGGGCCCGAGGGCGGCGCGGGCGGCGGCCGCCTGCTGCTGGCCGGCACGCCGGAAGAACTGGCCGCCTTCGAGGGCAGCCATACCGGCCGCTATCTGAAGCCCCTGCTCTGAGCAAGGACCGAGGACAAGCGCTGCGGCTTGTCCGACGCCTTGCGAAGGACTTCCCGCCTGCAAGCGGGCGGGCTGAGGCTCAGGCGCCGCGGCGGCGCCTGGCGATGTAGCCGACCGCCGCCAGGCCGGACAGCAGCAGCGTCCAGGTCCCCGGCTCGGGCACCGCCGGCATCGTCGTCGGCGGATTGATCGGCGGCAGGATCGGCTCGACCGTATCGGCGGGATTGCTGGTGCTCAGCTCGGGGCCGGGCGGCAGCGTCGGCACCGACATGCCCGGCAGGCTGGGTGCCGGCGTGTTGCCGATGAAGAAGTTGCCGGCGCCCGGCGGCGCGGCGGCCAGCAGGCTGCTCTCGGCGCCCGGGTTGGCCTGCTGGGCGAAGCTGCCCGGCACGACGGCCGGCTCGGGCTCCGGCGCGGCCGGCACACCGGCCGAGGTCGGCTCCATCTCCAGCTCGGTCTGCGGCTCGGCCGCGGCATGATGGGTCGTCGCCGGTCCGGCGGCGGCCGGCCTGGCGGCGAGGCGATTGATGCGGCTGACATTGCGGCAGACGGTCGGTACCAGGATGCAGTGGCCGTCCTCGCAATAGACCAGGCCGCGCTCCTCCATCGTCGCCGTCCACTTGCTGCGGGTGACGGTCGTGCAGACGGTGCCGGCGCCGAAGTGCATGTCGCGGATCTCGCTGCCGTAGCGCGCCTGGCCGCTGATCTCGTCGCGCTTGATGCTGACGATCTCGTCGTAGTCGCGCTTTTGCATGCGTGCCTTCAGCTTGGCCCGCACGGCGGCGGGGATGTCGACATAGCGGTCCACGGCGGCGACGACATCGCCCATGAAGGGATTCACGCCCGGGCGGTCCCAGGCGCATGCCGGCAATGTCGCGCCGGAGGCGGCCAGTGCAATCGATGCGATCAGTGACATGGTGATCCCGTAGGTGTGAGTCCGGCCGCCCGGCGGCCGTGGAGGCCACCGAGATGCCAGGTTGCTTGCTGTTGGTCTGCGTCCCTCGCGCCTGGACCGGACTCGGCCGGCCTTGAGCGTCTCGCGTGCTGCCAGTGTAGGCAGGCATCAGGGTTTTCCGGCTTGCGCGCCCCCCGTGGTCGGGGGAGCGCCCCACAGCGCGATCAGTGCGCTATGTCACGTTTTGCGCCGCTTCGATGCGCGCGCCCGCTCTGCTAATCTGCACGCCGCACGCACGCCTCTTCGTCCGCCTTCGCCGTTCCGCTCGCTACCATGCCCGCTCCCGCCCCCGCCACCACGCCGCCGCATGTGCTGTATGTCGAAGACGACCGCATCAACATCATCCTGATGGAAGAGGTGTTCCGGCGCCTGCCGGGCGATTGGCGGCTCGAATGCGCGGAGGACGGCGCGCAGGCGCTGCAGCTGCTCGAAGAACTGCGGCCGGCGCTGGTGATGATCGACATGCACCTGCCCGATATGGACGGCCTGACCCTGCTGGGCCGGCTGCGCGGCGATGCGCGGCTGCGCGACCTGCGCTGCATCGCGCTGTCGGCCGACGACGATCCGGCCGATATCGCCGCCGCGCGCGCTGCCGGCTTCGTCGACTACTGGCTCAAGCCGATCGACGTCGCGCGCCTGCGCGAGGCGCTCGAAGCCTCGCTGCGCTGAGCGTCGGCCCAAGAAAAAAGGCCCGGTGAACCGGGCCCTCTTGTGGAACCGCCAGCGCGAGCCGGCGATTGCGCGATCTCACTTCAGGTGGCTGTTGATCAGCTTGGTCATCTCGAACATATCGGCCTTGGCCTTGCCGAAGATTTCCTTCAGCTTGGCGTCGGCATTGATGACGCGCTTTTGCAGCTCGTCCTGCAGCTTGTTCTTCTTGATGTACTCCCAGACCTTCTTGGTCACGTCGGTGCGCGGCAGCGGGGCCGAGCCGACGATGGCGGCCAGGGCCGCGCTGGGGGTCATCGCCTTCATGAAGGCGGCGTTCGGGGTGCGCTTCTTGGCGGGAGCGGCTGCCTTCTTTGCAGCAGGCGCCTTCTTCGCCGGAGCGGCCTTCTTCGCGGGCGCGGCCTTCTTGGCCGGTGCCGCCTTCTTCGCAGGTGCCGCGGCCTTTTTGGCCGGAGCCGCCTTCTTGGCCGGAGCCGCTTTCTTCGCGGGCGCGGCCTTCTTCGCAGTTGCCATTTCGATTCTCTCCATCAAAAGTTGTTGATGTGCCGGGTCACGGGTGAAGGCCGCATAAGCCTTCAATTCTCTCTAGCACCCTGCGACGGCAATGGTACTGCTCCCCTCTGGCATTGAGAAGGCTTTCATAGGGGAAGAAGGCCGTATCGCACATCGATTTGGCCCTTGTTTACCCTTGTTTGTCGCGGCCTCGCATCATTTGCGCGGCGGCATCGCGCTTTTGCCGCGCGCCGACATCGCGCAATCACGCGATGTCATCGCGTCTTGCGGCGCGCTTGTCACCGCTGATCATTGCGCCGACGAGGTTCTCGCGATGGCGCCAGCTGGTGAAGGCGACGCCCATCCAATGCGCAAGCACCAGCGCCATGATCAGCCAGGCCAGCGCCGCATGCAGGTCCGCCAGCCACTGGTAGCCCCAGAGCCAGTCGCCGATATAGAGCATGCCGGTGACCGAGGCGGCCGCGCTGCTGGTCAGCAGCCCCAGCACCATCCAGCCGCCCAGCGGGTTGTGGCCGAGGTGGCGCGGCTCGCGCGCGGCGCACAGCCGCCGCGCATAGGTCCAGGTCGCGCGCGGCCCGCGCACGAAGCGCGCGAAGCGGGCATGGCCGCGGCCGACGAAGCCCCACAGCAGGCGGATCGTCACCGCCGCCAGCGCGACATAGCCGGCGCCATGGTGGATCCGATCGAAGCGGCCGCCGACCGCCTCGGGCCACTGGCCGCTAATCCAGCTCGTCAGCACCGCGGCGGCCAGCAGCCAGTGCAGCGCGCGCACCAGCGGGTCCCAGACCCGCTGCATCGGCCGCCCTGCGCTCACTTCGCCGGGGCCTGCTCGCCTTCCGGGTAGACGCGCTCGAAGGTCTTCGGATGGAAGAAGGCTTCGGCCTTCTGGCCCTTGCCATCGAAGCCATAGACCTCGTAGCAGTTGTTGAAGTTCTTCACCTGGCGCACCTTCCAGCCCTCGGACTCGAGCTTGCGCTGCAGTTCCATCTGCGGCTTCTTCTCTTCCTTGGGCACGACGGGGCAGGAGACATTGCCGTGGGCAAAGGCGCCGAGGCTGGCGGCGCAGAGAGCGATGGTGATCAGGGACTTCTTCATGGGTTTCCTTCGGGTCGGGTGGAACAAAGAACAATCAGTCAACCGGGCCACAGCAGGCGCGCATCCGCGTCGGCCAGGGTCCTGCAGCCGCTCAGCGCCATCGCGATCTCGAGCTCGTCGCGCAGGAGGCGCAAGGCATGGGCGACGCCCAGCGCGCCGGCCGCCGCCAGCGCATGCACATAGGGCCGGCCCAGCAGCACCGCGTCGGCGCCGAGCGCGATCGCCTTCAGCACATCGGTGCCGCGGCGGATGCCGCCATCGACCAGCAGCGGCACCTCGGGGCCGAGCGCCGCGCGCAGCGGCGGCAGCAGCTCGGCCGTGGCCGGCAGGGTGTCGAGCGCGCGGCCGCCGTGGTTGGATACGACGAAGCCGCTGACGCCGCGGGCCAGCGCCTCGCGCGCATCGTCGGCATGCGTGAGGCCCTTCAGCAGCAGCGGCAGGCGGCTGTGCGCGCGCAGCCAGTCGATCTCCGCCCAGGTGGCGGCACGCGGCAAGAGGCCGTCGAACAGCGCGCTCTGGCCCGGCTGCAGCGCCAGCGGCTTCTTGCGCCCACCCAGATTGACCGCGCGGACATCGTCCGGCAGCTTGAAACCGGCACGGCGTTCGCGGTCTCGCGCGCCATGCACCGGCGCGTCGACGGTCAGCACCAGCGCCTCGAAGCCGGCGCGCTCGACGCGCTCCAGCAGCGCCTGCATGAAGCCGCGGTCGTCGCGCCAGTAGAGCTGGAACCACAGCGGCCCCGCCTGCGACTCCGCCCGCATCGGCGCGGCGATGTCCTCCATCGCGACGCTGGCCTGGGCGCTGAGCAGCAGACCGGCGCCCTGCGCAGCGGCCGCATGCGCGATCGCCAGCTCGCCGTCGGCATGGAAGAGGCGCTGGTAGGCGATCGGCGCCAGCAGGATCGGATGCGGCATCTCGCGGCCCAGCAGCGTGACGCGCGTATGGCCGCCGGCCAGATCGCGCAGCACGCGAGGCTGCAGGCGGATCGCATCCCAGGCCGCGCGGTTGGCGCGCAGCGTGATCTCGTCGGCGGCGCCGCCGCTCAGATAGGCCCAGGCGCCGTCGTCGAGCCGCGCGCGCGCGGCCGCTTCGAAATCGGCCAGGTTGACGAGGCCCTCGGGCAGCGCCTCGATGCGCGGCGCCGGCCCGGTCATGTATCGGCCCACATGCGCAAGAGGTTGTGATAGCTGCCGGTCAGTTGCACGACCGCATCGCTCTCGCCATGCGCGGCGCGCAACTGCATCAGGCTCATGTCCATTTCGTAGAGCAGGCGGCGCTGCTCGCTGCTGCGCACCATGCTCTCGATCCAGAAGAAGCTCGCGAGCCGCTCGCCGCGCGTCACCGGCTCGACGCTGTGCACGCTGGTGCCCGGGTAGAGGACCAGGTCGCCGGCCTCGAACTTGATGCGCTGCTCGCCATAGGTGTCGGCGATGACCAGCTCACCGCCCTCGTACTCGCCGGGATCGGACAGGAACAGCGTGCAGGAGATGTCGGTGCGCACGCGCTGCGTGCCGCCGGGCAGATAGCGCACCGCCTGGTCGACATGCCGGCCGTAATGGTTGCTGGCGCCGGCATAGCGGTTGAACAGCGGCGGCAGCACGCGCTTGGGCAGGGTCGCCGAGAAGAACAGCGGGTGCTTCTCGAGCGCCTGCAACACGAGCGCCTGCAGCGCGCGCGCCTCTTCGCTGCCGGCCGGCAACTGCTCGTTGTTCTTGACCGTCGCGGCCTGCGCGCCGGCCGTCGCGCGGCCGTCCTGCCAGCGCGCGCGCGCCAGCAATTCCCGCGCTTCCTGCAGCGCCTGCGGGCTCAGCACGTTCGCGATCTTCAGCAGCATCGGCAAGCACTCATAGCCAAAAAGGCCCGGGTCGAGCCCGGGCCGTGCACGACATCAGAACTTGTAGGTTCCGGTCAGCGCCACCGTGCGGCCGGTACCGGGCACATAGAAGGAGGTGTACAGGGAGTCAGCATAAAGCTTGTTGCTAACGTTGTTCACATTGAGCCGGAACAGCAGTTCCTCCGGGATCACCGCGTACTCGGCCATCAGGTCGGTGGTGATGAACTTCGGCGCATAGAAGCCGGGGTTGCGGTTGGGCTGCTGGCCGCTGCGGCCGTTCAGGCCCAGGCCCAGGCGCAGCTGCGGCGTGAACAGATAGGTCGTCCAGAGGCTGCCCGAGTAGCGCGGCGTCAGCGACGGACGCGTGCCCTCGCCTTCGGCACCCGGCACGCCCTCGTCGATCTTGGCCACCGGCACCCAGGCGAAATTGGCCCAGATTTCCCATTCCGGCGTGACGCGGCCCAGCATGTCCACGTTCAGGCCGGCCGCATGGCGCTTGCCCGACAGCGTGACCAGATTGACCAGCGGATCGGTGTTGCGCTCGTGCAGCTTGGTGGTGCGGAAGATGCCGAAGCGGGTCGTCAGCTTGCCGTCGGCCGAGTCGATCTGGCCGCCCAGCTCGACGTTGACCGATTCCTCCGGCGGGATGTCCTGATTGGCCGCGGACAGCGAATAGGCATCGCCCGAGGTGTTGAACGAGGTCGCGCCCATCAGGTGGAAGGACATGCGCGCGCTCGGCTGGTAGAGCACCGCGCCGCGATAGCTCCACTCCGACACCTTCATCGAATACGGCGTGGTCGTGACCGGGCCCGGCGCATTGTTCGGGATCGTGTACTGCTTGTAGTCGCCATCCAGATTGTCGTAGCGCGCGCCGGCGACCAGCTTCCAGGCCGGTGCGACCTGGATCATGTCCTGCGCATAGATGCCCCAGCCCTTGGACACGTACTCGTTGTTGGTGCGGAAGCTGCGCAGGCTCTCGTCGCTGCTGGCGCCGTCCCAGGGCGTGCCGATGCTGGTGTTCGGCTTCGGCGGCACGACACCGCCCTGGGCCGCCGACAGCGCCGCATAGACCTGCTTCTTCTCATCGGCGAAGTCGACGCCCGCCAGCAGGTAGTGATCGACATCGAAGGCCTTGAAGCGGCCGCTGAAGTCGCTCTGCGCGGTCAGGGTCTGCATGTCCTGCTTCTTGATCTGCAGGCTGCGGCTCAGCACCGTGCGCTCGTTCAGCGTCGCCAGCGAGACGGCCTGACGGTCCGGCTGCTGCGCCGCGGCGGCGAAGCGCACCAGGCTGGCGCGCATATCGCGGGTGTACTCGGCATAGCGCACGCGGGTCTGCAGCTGCGCGTTGTCCGAGAAGCGGTGCGTGTGGCTCAGCATGCCGAAGTTGGCCGAGCCGTCGTTCATATCGCTGGCCATGCCGTAGTAGTTGTTCGGGTCGATCGGCACCAGGGTCGACTCGCCGACCGGCGAGCTGGCCGTCGGGCGGATCCAGGGGATGCCGTAGTTGACACCGTTCTTGTTGCTCAGGCCGTAGATCGTCGCCGCGAACTCGTCCTGCTCGTCGATGCCCCAGCGGTAGGAGCCGGCCAGGCCGCCCTTGTCGATCGAGCTACCGGCGCCGTTGCTGTCGGCGCGGTTCAGCATCGCGCCGACGCGCAGGGCCGAGCTCTCGCCGGTGCGGACATTGAAGTCGCCGACGCTGCGCAGATCGCCATGGCTGCCGATGCCGACGTCGATCTGGTTCGCGTTCAGCAGCTGGGCCTGCTTGGTCACCTGGTTGACCGCGCCGCCGGTCGAGCCGCGGCCGAACATCAGCGCGCCCGAGCCGCGCAGCAGCTCCACGCGATCGAGGAAGAAGGTGTCGCGGTCGTAGAAGGCCGGATCGCGCATGCCGTCGATGAAGACGTCGCCCGAGCCCTGCAGCGAGAAGCCGTTGATGCGGATGTCCTCTTCGCCGCCCTCGGCCGCCTGGAAGGTGATGCCGGCGGTGTTCTTCAGCACCTCCTTGACGTTGTCCAGATTGCGGTCGTCCATCACCTTCTCGGTGACGATGGTGACCGACTGCGGAATGTCGCGCAGCTCCTGCTGGCCCTTTCCGATGCGGGTCTCGGTGGCCTGGTAGTCGTCCTTGCCCTGGCGCTCGGCCGCGGCCTTGACGCGCACGACCGGCAGCACGCCCTCGTCGTCGGCGGCGGCGGTCTTCGCGGCGGTGGCGGCCGGCTTGGGCGCCTGCGCGGCGGCCGGCGGCGCGCTCTGGGCCAGCGCGGCCGAGGCCAGGCCGAAGCCGGCGGCCAGCGCGCCCAGCGGCAGCAGACGGGTGCTCAGCGGAGCGGCGGCCGCGCGGGCGGCGCGCTGCTTGTGTTTGCGGGACATGGGAACTCCTCGGATTTCTTGTGCAGGGCAGCGCGCCGCCTGCCTGCGGGAGGCGCGCCTTGTTGACGATAGGTGGCTGGCTGAAGCTGGACCGGATCCGCCGGCGGGCGGATCAGGGGCGCTCTGGCTCGCTGACGAAGCCGACTCGCGTGAGACCGGCCTTGCTCGCGTCGGCCAGCGTCTCGGCCACCACTCGGTAGGCCACGTTCTGGTCGGCGCGCAGATGGATTTCGGCTTGCTGCGGCTTCGCGCCCTCGGCAGCGAAGCGCTGGATGCTTTCGGCGCGGCTCAGCGGCACGCCGTCCCAGAAACGTTGGCCGCTCGCGTCGATCGCGAACTCGACCTTGGTCGGCTTCAGCTCGTTGATCTGCGAGCTGACCTTGGGCAGGTCCAGCTTGACCGCATTGGTGAGCAGCGGCGCGGTGACGATGAAGATCACCAGCAGCACCAGCATCACGTCGATCAGCGGGACCATATTGATCTCGGCCATCGGCGCGCTGGCGCGCTTGCTGTCGAAGGAGGCGAAGGCCATGGCAGCGACTCCCTGCGATCAGGCCGCGCTGGCCGGCTGCTTGAGCGGACGCACATTGGCCGCCACACCGGCACCGGGCGCCTCGCCCAGGGTCAGGAAGCTGTGCAGCTCGTAGGCGAAGGCGTCCAGCCTTGCGGTCAGCACGCGGTTGCCGCGGGTGAAGGCGTTGTAGCCCATCACGGCGGGGATGGCGACAGCCAGGCCGATGCCGGTCATGATCAGCGCCTCGCCGACCGGGCCGGCGACCTTGTCCAGCGTGCCGGCACCGCTCATGCCGATCGCCAGCAGCGCGTGGTAGACGCCCCAGACGGTGCCGAACAGGCCGACGAAGGGCGCGGTCGCGCCTATGGTCGCCAGCGTGGTCAGGCCCGACTCGAGCCGCGTCGTCTCCTCGTCGAGCACCTTCTTGATGGTGCGCGTGATGAAGTCGTTGGCCGAGCCGGCCTCGGCCAGCTTGGCCGCGCCATGGCGCGCATGGTGGGCCTGCGCATGCATTGCATGGGCGCTCAGGTGCGAGAACGGATCGCGCGCGCCATGGGTGCTGATCTCGGCCTGCACCGCATCCAGCGAGCGCGCATTCCAGAAGAAGTCCAGGAAGGCGTTGGCGCGCTTGTTGCGCAGGAACTGGGCGATGCCCTTGGCCAGGATCAGGCCCCAGGAAGCGATCGACATGACGATCAGCACGCCGAGCAGGAACTTGCCGACGACGTCGGCCTGGGCAATGAAGTGGCCGAAGCCGATCGGGTTGTTAACAGCGGTCGTGTCCATGGATCTTGTTCAGCGGTCGAGGTCGTAGGCCAGCGCGGCCTTGGTTTCTATTTCGATGGGCTTGCCGTCTTCGGTCTGCGGCACGAAGCGGGCGCTGCGGATGTCCTGCAGTGCCTGCTGGTCCAGGCGCTCGAAGCCCGAGCTCTTCAGCACCGAGGCGTCCTTCAGGCGACCGTTCACATCGACGACGATGCGCAGCACCACCATGCCCGACTCGTGCAGGCGCTTGGACAGCAGCGGGAAGTTCAGCTTGGGCTGAGTCAGATAGCGCACCGAGCCGGGTGGCACCTTCTTGGGCTGCGCTTCGGCCGGCGCGGCGACCGGCGCCGGCGGGGCCGGCGGCGCGGGCGCGGCCTGTACCGGCGTCGGCGGGGCCGGCTCCGGCGCCGGCGCGACGAAGCTCGGCGGGGCCGGCGTTGGCGTCGGCGCGGCGGCGATCAGCGAGGCCGGCGCCGGGGCGATCTTGCGCGGCTGCGGCGCAGGCGGGGGCGGCGGGGCCGGCCTGGGCGGCTCCGCCGGCGCGATCATGTCGACGATGATGGTCGGCGGTGTGCCGCTGATGACCTGGCGCACCGAGTCGATCTGCAGCAGCGCCCAGCCGCCGACCACATGGGCCAGCAGCACGCCGCCGGTCAGCCAGCGGCGCCCGTTGGGGCCCAGGTCATCGCTCTGCGCGGCCGGCGGCGCGCCCAACCGCAGCGGCGCCGCGGCAGCGGGCGGGGTCGGCGGCGACAGCAGTTCGTCGGGGCGGA
The DNA here is from genome assembly GCF_030410485.1 of Roseateles violae. Classification (GTDB taxonomy): domain Bacteria; phylum Pseudomonadota; class Gammaproteobacteria; order Burkholderiales; family Burkholderiaceae_C; genus Roseateles_D; species Roseateles_D violae. The sequence goes on from NZ_JAUHHC010000001.1 coordinate 333,873, forward strand.
GGGCGGCTTGGGTCACGTCGGTTCGTAAAGCAGTTCGAGCGGGATCGTAGCATTGAATGAGAACAATTCCCATTCTCCAGCCCCATTTGATGGCGTGCGCGCCACGCTTGTATGCTTGCCGCACCAATCATCGGACGCGCGGCCGGGCAGCAAGGGCCGGCGCGGCGACGGGCCGAACCGACCAACCGAGCATGCTTATGAAAACCCTGACCCGCTGGCTTTTGCTTGCCGCCGCCCTGCTGCTGGTGGCGCACCTCTACCCGGGCGTGACCGTCACCAGCTTCCCCTCGGCGCTGATCGCCGCTCTGGTGCTGGGCTTGCTGAACACCTTGCTGCGGCCGATCCTGGTGCTGCTGACCTTGCCGGTGACGGTGCTGAGCCTGGGGCTCTTCCTCTTCGTCATCAACGCGCTGATGTTCTGGGCCGCCGCCCATCTGCTCGACGGCTTCGCGGTCGCCGGCTTCGTCGCGGCGCTGATCGGCTCGCTGATCTACAGCCTGTGCGGCATGCTGATCGACGTGCTCATCGAGCGCATGTTCCCGGTCAGCGACTGAGGCCGGCTAGGGCAGCTCGGCACCGGGAGGCGCACCGCGCGGATACATCTCTGCCAGCAGCTGGCGGCGCTCGTAGAGCAGGGTGCGCAGGCGCGCATCGATGACCGAGGCCTCGATCTGGTCGGCATCGCGGCCGCGCGACAGACGCAGGCCCGAGCGCAGGCGGTCGATCGCGCCGTTCAGGTCGCCCGCGGCGGCGCGCGCCTCGCCCTGCGCGCGCACCGCGCGCAAGGGCTGGCCGAGCTTGTCCCACAGCTGCGCGAGCTGGTTCCAGGCCAGCGCGTCGTGGCTGTTCAGGCTGACATAGGTTTGCAGGGTCTCGGCCGCCTCGCGCACCTTGGCCGGATCGGGGTCGACCATCGCCAGCTGCGCGCGCTGCATCAGCATTACGCGCGAGCGCTCGCCAGCCAGCGGCTGCAGCGCCGCATAGCCGGCCGCCGCCTGTTCGCGCGCCTGCGCCAACTCGGCGCCCAGATAGCTGAGCACCCGCTGCGCGCGCGCATCGCCGCCCAGCGATTGCAGCATCTGCTCGGCGCTGCGCAAGGCGCTCTCGGCGCGCGGATAGTTGCGCATCTTGATCGAGGCCAGCGCGGCGGCGTAGCGCGCGCCGAGCTGCTCGAAGCCCTTGTCCTGGCCCCGGTTCTGCAGATCGCGCGCGCCGGCGTCGAGGTTCTGCAACTGCGCCCAGGTCTCGGCGCGCGGGTCCATCAGCACGCGCGCGCGCGCCGCCATCAGCGCATGCTCGGCCAGGCCGCGCGGGCGCAGGAACTCGGCGGTGCCCAGGCGCAGCCGCGCATCGCCGATCCGCTCGCTGGTCAGCGGGTGCGAGCGCAGATAGGGGTAGTTGCCCGAGTCCATCAGGTGGTAGGCCTGCTCCATGCGCTCGAACATGCTGCTCATGCCGCTGGCGGCAAAGCCGGCATGCGTCATCACATTGAAGCCGACGCGGTCGGCCTCGCGCTCCATATCGCGCGAGAAGGCCAGCGAGGCGGCGGCCGCGGCCGCCTGGCCACCGACGATGGCGGCATTGGCCATATCGGTGCTGCCGGCGCGCGAGGCGGCGATCAGGCCGGCGATCATCGCGGCCGTCGCCAGCAGGCTGTTGCGCGAGTCGCCGGCGATGCGCCGCGCGATATGGCGCTGCGTCACGTGCGAAAGCTCGTGCCCCAGCACCGAGGCCAGCTCGTCGCGCGAGACCGTCATCGCGATCAGGCCCAGGTGCACGCCGACGAAGCCGCCGGGCAGGGCGAAGGCATTGATCGTGCGGTCGCGCACCAGGAAGATCTCCCAGGCGAAGCGGTCGGCGGTCTCGTCGCTGATATTGCCCAGCCGCTGTGCCGACTGCACCAGCGGCGACCAGATGCCCTGCAGGTATTCGAGCAGCAGCGGGTCGTCGACATAGTCGGGATCGACGCGGATCTGCCGCATGATCTGCTCGCCCAGGCGCCGCTCGGTGGGCACGTCGAAATCGGCCGAGGCCGAATCGCCCAGAGCCGGCAGGTTCACCTGCGCCTGCCCCAGCGGTGCGCCGGCGCCAAAGAGCAGGGCCGCGGCGACGGCGAGGACGACGCGGCTCGGGCGTGGGAATGGCGGCTTCAGCACAAGGAATCTCCGGCGTGGCGTCGAGGCCTCACTATGATGACGGCGTCAAGGTTTCCCAATTATTGCCGGCAGCTTCGCGATGACTTCTTCTCCAGGTTTGACGCATTTTGACGCCCAGGGCCAAGCCCATATGGTCGACGTTGCCAACAAGGATGTCACACACAGAATAGCGCGCGCCAGCGGGTGTATCAGGATGCTGCCCGCGACCCTGGCCCTGATCGTGTCGGGCAGCGCCAAGAAGGGCGATGTGCTGGGCATCGCGCGCATCGCCGCGATCCAGGCCGCCAAGCGGACCGCCGATCTGATCCCGCTGTGCCACCCGCTGCCGCTGACCCGCGTCGCCGTCGAGTTCGCGCTTGACGAGGCCGGCAGTGCCGTGCACTGCACGGCCCAGGTCGAGACGCTGGGCCGCACCGGCGTCGAGATGGAGGCGCTGACCGCCGTGCAGATCGGCCTGCTGACGATTTATGACATGTGCAAGGCCGTCGACCGCGGCATGGTGATGGACGGGGTGCGCGTGCTGGAGAAGCAGGGCGGCAAGAGCGGCGACTGGTCGGCGCCCTGAGCGCGCTTCAGCGGCGCATCTCGCGCCATTCATAGTCGCGCTGCGGCGGATCGCACTGGAAGGAGCGCACCGCCTTCGCTTCGGCCGGCGGCGCCTCGCATTCGGCCGTCAGCTGCGCGTATTCGGAGCCGCGGAACTCGCGCAGGCGCTGCACCACATAGCGCGCGCGGTCGTCGTCGCCGACCGCATGCAGCGAGCGCGCCCAGGCGACCATCAGCCGCGCATCGATCAGGTTGTGCGCGGTGCGCTGCGTCGCGGCCAGTGCCTGAGGGCCCGGCGGCAGGGTCGTGGCAGCCGCATAGTCGGCCTGGGTCGAGAAGAACAGCGAGCGCTGGCCGACGGCGATCCGCTGCGACAGCGGCGTCGCCTCCTCGGGCGGCACATAGATCGCCACCACCTGCAGATAATCCCAGACGGCGAACAGGCTGCCGGCGAGCAGCAGCGCGCCGCCGGCGCCGAGCAGGCGCTTCAGCGCGCTCGATCCGCCGGACGGAGCCGGCTCGAGTGGCGCCAGCGCGATGCCGAAGGCAAAGGCCGCCGGCATCAGGAAATAGGCATACCAGAGCGGGTACTCGAGCAGGCTGTGCAGGCCTATGGTCAGCACCAGCAGCACCGCGCAGCGCCGCACGACCGCATCGCTGCCGCTGGCTCGCATGCTGGCGCGCAAGGCCCACCACAAGGCCCAGCCCAGCAGGGCCAGCATCGTCAGGCTGAGCGGCAGGCCCAGCTCGACCGCCAGCTGCATCGGCAGATTGTGGGTATGGTCGAAGAAGGCGATCGGCCGGTTCGGGAAGGGCGTCATCGTCCAGGCCAGATTGAACTCGCCCCAGCCGACGCCCAGCCAGGGATTGCGCTTCAGCAGCTCCCAGGCATTGGCCAGGATCGCCAGCCGCGACGGCGAGCCGGCGCCCTCGGCCAGGCGCGATTCGGCGCCGAAGGCATGGTGGCCCGCACTGGCCCAGGCCGACACGCCCCACCAGGCCAGCGCCAGCATCAGCGGCGTCGCCAGCAGCGCCAGCCGCGAGCCGCGCTGCAGCTTGCGATCGAGCCCGCCCCAGGCCGCCAGCATCAGCACGCCCAGCATGCCGGTGCGCGAGGCGCTCAGCACGATGGCAAAGACGAAGCCGAATAGCAGCGCCGGCAGCACGATCCGCTCTGCTTTGGCGCCCAAGCGCCCAGCGTCGACCAGATAGACGGTGGCCACGCAGGCCCACATCAAGAGGCTGGCCAGATGATTCGGCTGGCGCATACTGCCAACGGCGCGGCCGGGGATGCCGGAACGGGCGATCCAGTGGCCGTCGGGCACCTCGGGAAGGAAGACCTGGATCAGGCTGACGAGAAGGCTCAGCAGGCCCGCGGCGAGCAGTCCCCAGCAAAGCGCCTCGAATGCAGCCCGGCGGGCATCGCTGCGAAGCCCGCTACCGGCCAGTTGCAGCAGCAGCGCCGCTGCCAGCAGCGCGCTGCTCGACAGGACCAGCGACAGCGGCAGTTGCTCCCTGAGCAGCGATGCCCACGGTGCGATCAGCAGGATCGGCAAGGCCCAGGTCCCACGAACACCGCTCGCCGACGGACCTAGCGGTATCAGCAACAGCAGCACGACGCTCCAGCCACCCAGCGAAGCCAGCTGATTGAACAGTGTCGCCGACGGGGTCAGGTTGTAGGCGACTAGCGGCGGAAAGGCAGCGGCCAGAACAATCGGACCGAGCAAGAATGGATTCGGGACGCGCATGGGCCCGCATCATCACATGAAGCAGACGATATCAACCGACGATCGCCAATAGTCAAAGCTTCAGGGTTTGAAGTCTTGGTAACTCAGGTCACCCGACGCCGGTTGGCATTGATAAGGTAGCGGCGCCGGACCCTGGCAGGGAGCAAAGAACTCGGCGTCTTCTTTGCGACGAAACTCCCTCGCCCTGGCCGCCAGATATCGCGCCTTATTCTCTTGGCCGTCGGCATGGAACGCTTGCGACCACTTGATCAGCAGCCTCGGGTCAGCCATGCCATGGGCCGCCAAAGGTGCAGAGCGCAGCGTTTGATCACTGGGGCGCTTCATCGTGGCATCCGCATAGTTCGCGCTCCAAGAAAACAGCCAGGAGCGCCGCCCCGCCTCCAGACGCTCCTTGATCGGATCATCCTCGTAATAGATTGAGAAGATGGCGGCGACACGCATGAAGTCAAAAACGATGAGCGCGGCTCCTAGCATCAGGAGCAAGCCCGTCGCTCTTAAGGGGGAGCTGCGCTTGGGTAGCACAGCTGCTTGCTGAACTGAACCGGTCGGATTTGCCAAGCCGATGCAGAAAACGGTCGGCAAAAGGAAATAGGCGTACCAGAACGGAAACTCCAGCTGGTTGTGACCCACGATAAGGACTACGGCGGCCACGCAGCAAACTCGGGCTGCAGACGGCTCAGCCGACTCGATCCATAGCGGCCTCAGCAGGCGCCAAAGTGTTGCCAAGAGTAGCCCTGTAAGCAAGATGGCAAGTGGCAACCCCAATTCGACCGCCCATTGAACGATCAGGTTGTGGGTATGGTCGAAGTTGTAGTTAGCACGCTGCGGATTGGGCGTCAGAGCCCACGCGAAGTTGAGCCCACCCCAACCAACTCCGAACCATGGATGAGTCTGAATCAAAGCCCAAGCATCGCGAAGAATGGCGACCCTACCTGGCGAGGCAACCCCTTCGGCTGCACGGCTTGCGGTCGCGAAGTCGGTGTGCGAGAGCGAGGAAAGTTGGTACAGCACTCCCCAGCTGAGCAAAAGCAATACAGGGGCATATCGCAACCCGTTCGCTTGAAGCCCGGGCGCCCGACCTCGCCCACGAAGCCACGCCCATGCACTCAATGCCAGTACGCCAAGCACGCCAGCGCGGGAAGCCGTAACCGCCACACCGAGGACCAAAGGCGCTGTCAGCAGAAGCGCTGTGACCGGGCGCAGTCGACCTGAGCCCTCCCACCACAGCACCGAGATCATGGCCCAAAGCAGCAGCAATGCCATCAGATTCGGCTGCCGCAGATTGCCGATTCCGCGCCCATGAAGCGCTGATTGAGCGAGCCATACGCCATCGGCCCACTGCGGTGCAAACATTTGAATAAGGGCGACGACGAGATTCAGCGAGGCAGCAAGGTACAAACCAATGGTCAAACCATCCAGCGCCAGTTCGGTCATGCCGAAGCTGCGAATCGATGCCCCGCCCAGGAGCACGGCAAGCGTGGCAGCCATCATCGCCGCTGTGCCCAAAGCATGGTCCAGCGGCACGCGTGAGATCCAGGCACTGACCACAGCCCCGGCTCCCATGCATATGCACAGCAGGACGGGGGGCCAGTTATCCCGCGCGAGTTGCTGAACAGGCCAACTCGGCACAAAGACAAGCACGAGCCCCCAAAGAGCGGCGGCCACGACCTGGTTGAACAGGGTGCTCGACGGCAAAAGATTGAATATCAGTAGACATGGAACACAAACGGCTAGGCACAGTGCAAGCTGCAGAAGTTTGCCTTGTAGCGACCAACGTATTGCGGATGTCATGTTTTGTCCGGAAATGACAAAGGCCGCCATGGGCGGCCTTTGTCTGATGCAATCGTGAATTAGTTCTTCACATAGCCTGCAGTCAAGCAGCCGCCAGAATAGGTCCACTGCAGTCGATCGTTGCCATCAGCGACCGGCGTGAACGTGCAAGTCTCGCTAGCCGCGATGCCCTTGACCGCGTTGGGCGTAGCAATGATCACGCCGTCGGTAACAGTCAGCGTATTGAATGCACCGGTAGTAACGGCAGTCGGAGCAGCCGGAATGCCAGCCGAGCCCGCATCGCAGGTCTGGAGCTTGGCCGCAGAGGTCGCTCCGTCCGCCTGCTGGTAGCAGATGTCAACCGCCAGCTTGTACGGGCCCATCGCGGAGGTGACCTCAGAGTAAGCCGCCTTCTTGATGTAGTTCTGGTAGGCCGGAATCGCGACGGCGGCCAGAATGCCGATGATCGCCACGACGATCATCAGTTCGATCAGGGTGAAACCTTGTTGGACGCGCTTCATGCTCATGATGGGAAACTCCTGGTGCAGGTGTTGGGGGAGGAACATCCCCCCTGAATGCAGGGGTCGTGCCAGCTTTCCACACCCCTGAATTCGTGTGATCGATCACGAATCCAAGCCTGCCGGCCGGCCCGGCGACAAATTTCGTCAGTTGCGGGGCGACCAGATCGGCCGGGGCTGACAATTTTTGACAGCACCGGCGACCGTTCTTACAACTCGATCACCTCGCCGGCCTGCAGCGCGCGCAGGCGGTGCCCGCTTTGCAGCGCGCCGACCGCGCTCATCACCGCCTCGACCTCACCCGGCTTGATATGGGTAATGTGGACGTCGACGCTGCCACCCAGTTGGGCCAGCTCATGGCCCAGCACCGAGGGACACAGATGGCGGCTGACGTGGGCGAGTTGGCGCTCGTCGTCGCTGAAGGCGGTCTCGATGACCAGATGGGCGACTTTGATCTCGGCCAGGCGGCGCCACAGCGCCGGGTTGGGCCCGGTGTCGCCGGTATAGACCCAGTGGCCGGCCGCGCCGGCATCGACGGCAAAGCCGACCGCCGGCACCGTGTGCTCGGCGCTGAGCACCTCGATCATGCGGCCGCCGAGCTGCAGGCGCTGGCCGATCTCGAACGGGTGCAGGCTCAGCACCGGCCTCTCGGCGTTCGGCAGGCGGGTGAAGTCGGGCCAGATCACCCCGTTGAACAGATGCTGGCGCATCGCCTGCAGCGTCTCGGGCAGTGCATGGACCTGGATCGGCGGGCGGCCGGCCTGCTCGCGCAGGCGCAGCACCGAATCGGCCAGCAGCGGGATCGCCAGCACATGGTCCAGGTGCGAATGGCTGACCAGGATGTGGTCGATGCGGGCCAGCGCGTCCAGCGGCAGGTCGCCGACGCCGGTGCCGGCATCGATCAGCACATCGTCGTCGAGCAGAAAGGCGGTGGTCTTGTAGCCGGCCGCGATGGCGCCGGAACAACCCAGGACGCGTATTTTCATGGAGGAGCGGGATTCTTGAGGATCGAGGTCCCAATGTACGCGGCCGGGGGCGCCAAACAAGGCAGCAATGCCGTCTTTGTCAACGCACCAACGGATGAATTACAGCGACTGCAGCCCCGCGTGACTTGCTTCACGAGCACCGCGGAGGTGAGGCGCGACCGCTCTCAGCCCTGGATGAACTGCATCTGCGTGCCGGCCAGTTCGATCAGGTCGCCGCTGCGCAGCGCGATCGATTCGCCGGTCAGCGGGATGCCGTTGACGGTCGGGCGGGCCGCGCCCTCGACATGGGCGAACACATAGCCGCTCGGGCGCTTGGTGATCGAGGCCACCTGCACGCCGGGCTTGCCGACGGTGGTGACGACCTTGGTCAGGCTGACCTCGCGGCCGGCGGCCACGCCGGTCAGCACCTTGATCGCGGCAGGTGCGGCGGCCGGCGTGCCCGGCAGGGCGCCGAAGGCCGAGGGCAGGCCGAAGCCGGAGGGTGTGGCGCCCGGCTTCAGGATCATGGTCTTTTCGTAGTCGGCGCTGTCCTCGAGCAGGAACTTGATCTTGTACTTGCCGACCTCGACGATGTCGTTATTGGCCAGCAGCTGCTTCTTGATCGCCTTGCCGTTGATATAGGTGCCGTTGGTCGAGTTCAGGTCCTCGATGAAGACATCGGCGCCGACCATCTGCAGCACCGCATGCTCGCCGCTGACCGCCAGGTTGTCGATCACGATGTCGTTGTAGGGCCGGCGACCGAGCGTGGTCTTGTCCTTGGTGAGCTGCACCTCCTTGATCACCACGCCGTCCAGTGAAACCACCAGCTTACCCATGCTTGACCTCAAGTCCTGTTGTCTTCGTGCCCGGTCGCCGCCTCGTCGCCCCGGACATCGCCGCTTCAGTTTTGCCTTACCGCCCCACTGCTGCCCGGCCGCGCCGGGAAGGGCGGGTCGCTCAGCGCCGGCCGAACGGCCACCAGGCGCGGCCCTCGGGCTTCACCCGCCCCTCGGCCCGGGCCAGCACAACCGCAATATTATCCCGGCCGCCCATCTCGTTGGCTGCGTCGATCAGGGCCTGGGCCGCTTCCGACAGCGAAGGGTGGTTTAGGAGCAACTGGGCGAGCGCATCGTCGTCCAGCATATCGGACAGACCGTCCGAGCAGAACAGGAAGGTATCACCTGCTTGCACTTCGTGCAGGTGCAGCTCCAGCATGACCGCGTCCTCGACGCCGACGGCGCGCGTCACCAGGTTCTTGTTGCTGGAGAAAAGCGCCTCCTCCGGGGTCAGCAGGCCGGCGTCGAGCTGCTCCTGCAGCAGCGAGTGATCGCGGGTGATCTGCACCAGTTGCTCGCCGCGCAGGCGATAGGCGCGCGAGTCGCCGACATGGCCCAGCAGCAGCCCCTCCTTGCGAAACACGCCCAGCACCAGGGTCGTGCCCATGCCGGCATAGCGCGGATTGGTGTTGGCGGCATTGAAGATCGCGCGGTTGGCGTTGTCCACGCAGATGTCCATCGCGCGGCGCACATCGGCGGCGGCGGCTAGGCTGCCGGACTCCTTCAGCCAGCGGCCGAGCTCGGAGCGGATGAAGCTGGTCAGCATCTGGCTGGCCACCTCGCCGGCGTTGTAGCCGCCCATGCCGTCGGCCAGCACCACCAGACCGACCGACTCCTCGACGGCCACCGAATCCTCGTTGTTGTCGCGCGCGCGGCCCACGTCGGTGGCGCTGAAGAACTCCAGGGTCATGTCGGCTCGTCGGGTCGCTGGCTGGGCTGGCGGGAGGGGGAAGGTGCTGGCGGATTTTGCCCTGTGCGAGCGGGGTCCAGACGCACAGTTTGTGCGTAAGGATCCACGGAATCGCCGGCCTCGCTGCTCGCCGCCACGGCCTGCGCCTGGGCCTTGACCTCCTGCCGCTGCGCGCTCTGCTCGGCACGGCCCGCCGCCAGCCCGGCGGCCAGCACCGCCTCCAGGTCCTGCGCCATCTGCTCGCCGCTGGCATAGCGCAGCTCGGGGCGCTTCTCCAGCGCCAGCGCCAGCAGCTGCGCCAGCGCCTCCGGCAGCTCGGGGCGATGGCTGCGCACATCGGGCGCCGGCTGGTTGGCGATCTGGTGCAGCAGGCCGGCCATCGACTCGGACTGGTGCGGCAACTGGCCGGTCAGCAGTTGATAAAGCATCACGCCCAACGAATACAGATCGCTGCGACCGTCGACCGAAAGACCCGCCAGCTGCTCCGGCGACATGAAGGACGGCGTGCCGAGCACGACGCCGGTGCGCGTGCGGCTGCTGTCGGCGACGCGGGCGATGCCGAAGTCCATCACCTTCAGGCCGCCATTCTCGCGGTCCAGCATCACATTGGCCGGCTTGATGTCGCGGTGGACGACGCCCTGGCTGTGCGCATAGCCGAGCACCCGGGCGACGCGGATCGCCACCCGCAACACCTCCTTGATCGGCAGCAGGCGGCCGGGCCGGGTGTAGCCGCTCAAGTCCTGACCCCGGGCGTATTCCATCGCGATCCACGCATCGTCGCCCATCTCGCCGGCATCGAGCACGCGCGGGATGTCCGGATGCTCGAGCCGGCCGGCGGCGCGCGCCTCGCGCATGAAGCGCTGGCGCAGTTCGACCAGGTCCTCGGGCGAGCATTCGCGCTGCAGCGCCAGCAGCTTCAGCGCCACCGGCCGGCCGGTCTGCAGATCGGTGGCCAGGTAGACGGCGCCCATCGAGCCGCGGCCGAGCTCGCGCTCCCGCCGGTAGCGTGCCAGGCCGCCCGGCCCGGCGTCGGCGAGCGCTGCGGTTCGCTTGGCTCGGCCCAGCAGGCGGCGCCAGAAGCCCGGCGCTGCGTCGTCGTCTTTCATCGATCGGGAAGCGCGGGCGTCTCAGGCGGCCAGGCGCTGCTGGCGCGCGGCCAGCCAGCGGCCGGTGACCAGCACCGTCAGTGCGCCGATCGCGCCGGCGATATAGCCGGCCACGCTGGAGACATGGCGGTTCTTGCCGTCGCTGCTGGTTTCCATCGGCACCCATTCGGCCAGCACCGGGTCGCCGACCACCATGGTGCCGGCGATCCAGCCGAGCAGCATGCCGCCCAGGGTGATGACGACGGGGAAGCGGTCCATCAGCTTGATCACCAGCTGGCTGCCGCCAATGATGATGGGGATGGAGACCAGCAGGCCGAACACGACCAGCACCATCTCGTTCTCGCCGCCGGCCGCCTCGGCAGCGCCGGCGATCGCGATCACATTGTCCAGGCTCATCACGAAGTCAGCCACGATGACGGTCTTCACCGCCGCCCACAGGCGGTCGCTGGCCTCGATATGGGTGTGGCCGTCCTCATGTTCGGGCAGCAGCAGCTTGATGCCGATCCACAGCAGCAGCGCGGCGCCAACGATCTTCAGATACGGCACCTGCAGCAGCGCCAGCGCGAAGAAGATCAGCACGACGCGCAGCAGGATGGCGCCGACCGTGCCCCACAGAATGCCCTTGGTGCGCTGCGCCGCCGGCAGCTTGCGGCAGGCCAGCGCAATCACGACCGCGTTGTCGCCACCCAGCAGGATGTCGATCATGATGATCTGGGCGACGGCCAGCCAGAAGTCGGCGGACAGAAACTGTTCCATGGTCTGCGATCTTAAGCCCGCGGGGGCTCCGGCGGTGCGCGTCCTGCGCCCCGGTCCTGACCCTTACTCCTCGGCCTTGGCCAGGCGCTGCTGGCGGCGCCCCATCCAGGTGCCGACCAGCACGACGCCCAGCGCGCAGGCAAAGGCGACCGGTAGCTTCATGCCGTGCATATGGGCCTCGAACCAGTCGTGGATGGCCAGATCCTCGACCGCCATCTCGCCGGAGACAAAGCCCAGTAGCGCGGCGCCGAAGGTGATGATGGCCGGGAAGCGCTGCATCAGCTTCAGCAGCAGGGTGCTGCCGAAGATGATCAGCGGGATCGACAGACCCAGGCCGATGACCAGCAGCACCGTGCGCGAGGCTTCCGGCGCCGTGTTGGCGGCGGCCGCGACGGCAATCACATTGTCCAGGCTCATCACCAGATCGGCGATCAGGATCGTGCGCACCGCCGACCACAGCGAGGCGCTCGCCTTGACCTCGCCGTCGCCATCGTCGCCGACCAGCAGCTGCACGCCGATCCACAGCAGCAGGGCCGAGCCGACCAGCTTCAGATAGGGGAACTGCAGCAGCGTGACGGCGAACAGGGTCAGGATCACGCGCAGCACGATGGCGGCACCGCTGCCGGCCCAGACGGCCTTGCCCTGCTGGTGAGCCGGCAGGCTGCGGGCGGCCAGCGCGATCACGACCGCGTTGTCGCCGGACAGCAGCACATTGACCCAGATGATCTTCAGCAGGGCGATCCAGAAAGAGGCCGATGTGAAATCCATGGTGATGAATCCTCGAAACCGCCCGGGCGACGGGCCAGGCAGCGTGCAGCAATGGGGAGGCCCAAGTGTCGCCGCTGCCGACACCCGCGGCCGTGCGGGGTATTACGCATCGAATGAAACAAGCCGCCCGCAGGCGGCTTGTTCGACGGGGGAAGCGCCTCGAAGGCTTACTTCAGCAGCGCCTTCAGCAGCTTGCCCATCTCGGACGGGTTGCGGGTCACGGTGAAGCCGCACTCTTCCATGATGGCCAGCTTGGCGTCGGCGGTGTCGGCGCCGCCCGAGATCAGCGCGCCGGCATGGCCCATGCGCTTGCCCGGAGGGGCGGTGACGCCGGCGATGAAGCCGACGATGGGCTTCTTCATATTGGCCTTGCACCAGCGGGCCGCCTCGGCCTCGTCCGGGCCGCCGATCTCGCCGATCATGATCACGGCGTCGGTGTCCGGATCGTCGTTGAAGGCCTTCATCACGTCGATGTGCTTGAGGCCGTTGATCGGGTCGCCGCCGATGCCGACGGCCGAGCTCTGGCCGAGGCCGATCTCGGTCAGCTGGGCCACCGCCTCATAGGTCAGCGTGCCAGAGCGCGAGACCACGCCGATGCGGCCCTTGCGATGGATGTGGCCGGGCATGATGCCGATCTTGATCTCGTCGGGCGTGATCAGGCCGGGGCAGTTGGGGCCCAGCAGCAGGGTGCGCTTGCCACCGGCGGCTTCCTTGGCCTTCATCTTGTTGCGCACTTCCAGCATGTCACGGACCGGGATGCCTTCGGTGATGCAGATCGCCAGGTCCAGGTCGGCCTCGACGGCCTCCCAGATCGCGGCGGCGGCACCGGCCGGCGGCACATAGATCACCGACACGGTGGCGCCGGTCTGCGAGGCGGCTTCCTTGACGGTTGCGTAGATGGGGATTTCGGAGAACTTCTCGCCCGCCTTCTTCGGGTTCACGCCCGCGACGAAGGCGTTCTTGCCGTTCGCATAGGCCTGGCAGCCCAGGGTGTGGAATTGACCGGTCTTGCCCGTGATGCCCTGGGTGATGACCTTGGTGTCCTTGTTGATGTAGATCGACATGATTTCTTTCCTTGCAGGGCTTACTTGACGGCGGCGACGATCTTCGTGGCCGCTTCGGCCATGGTGTCGGCGGCGATGATCGGCAGACCCGAGTCGGCCAGCATCTTCTTGCCCAGCTCTTCGTTGGTGCCCTTCATGCGCACGACCAGCGGCACGGACAGGTTGACCGCCTTGCAGGCGGTGATCACGCCCTCGGCGATGGTGTCGCACTTCATGATGCCGCCGAAGATGTTGACCAGGATGCCCTTGACCGACTTGTTCTTCAGCATGATCTTGAAGGCCTCGGTGACCTTCTCGGCGGTGGCGCCGCCGCCGACGTCGAGGAAGTTGGCCGGCTCGCCGCCGAACAGCTTGATCGTGTCCATCGTGGCCATGGCCAGGCCGGCACCGTTCACCAGGCAGCCGATATTGCCGTCCAGCGAGATATAGGCCAGGTCGAACTTCGAGGCCTCGACCTCGGCCGGATCCTCTTCGTCGAGGTCACGGTAGGCAACGATCTCCGGGTGGCGGAACAGCGCGTTGGCGTCGAAGTTGAACTTTGCGTCCAGCGCGATCAGATTGCCCTTGCTGTCGCAGTTCAGCGGGTTGATCTCGACCAGCGAGGCGTCGGTGTCCATATAGCACTTGTAGAGCTTGGCGAACAGGTCGACGGCCTGGTCCACCGAAGCGCCGGTCAGGCCTATGGCCGTGGCGATCTTCTTGCTCTGCTCGGCCGTCAGGCCGGTCAGCGGGTCGATCATCTCGGTGATGATCTTCTCGGGGGTCGAGTGGGCGACCTCCTCGATGTCCATGCCGCCCTCGCTCGAGGCGATGAAGGCGACCTTCTGCGTGCCGCGGTCGGTGACCAGCGAGACGTAGAGCTCGTTCTTGATGTCGGCGCCTTCCTCGATGTACAGGCGGCGGACCTTCTGGCCTTCGGGGCCGGTCTGGTGCGTGACCAGCTGCATGCCGAGGATCTGCTCGGACAGCGACTTCACATCGTCCAGGCTCTTGCCGAGCTTGACGCCGCCGCCCTTGCCGCGGCCGCCGGCATGGATCTGCGCCTTCACGACCCAGACCGGGCCGCCCAGCTTCTGCGCGGCCTCGACCGCTTCTTGCACGGTGAACGCGGGAATGCCGCGCGGCACCGGCACGCCGAACTGGCGCAGGATTTCCTTGCCCTGGTACTCGTGAATCTTCATAAGGGTCTCGCTCTTTTGGAAAAGGTCAGGATGAGGAAGAGGCGGGCAGCGCAGCGGCGGCCGGGTCGGCCTCCGGCTTGCGGTACCAGCGGGGGTAATGGGTCTGCACGACCGGCCCGTCACTGCGCAAGGCATGGCAGCGGTCGAGCTGGAACGGCGGCTGGCCCGAGCCGTCGCCTTCGCGGGTGTCGATGACGATGCCGGCAAAGGCCTGGATCACGGCCGTCGGCAAGACCTGGCAAAGCTCGGTCAGATGGGTGCAACCCTTGACGCCGCCGAGGCGTTCCTTGACGCCAAGGCGGAAGCCCTTCATCAGGTTTAGGCCGACCAGGCGCGCGTAGGCGTCGCCATGCTCGTCACAGCTTCCCGGATAGGGCATCCAGCGGGTCTGCGAGCCGGCTTGGCGGATGTTCAGCTGCGCGTCGACGACCAGTCGCAGCAGCATGTCGTGCACCGGCTCGCCGGCCTTGCGCAGTTCGCCGGCCAGCATCAGGTCGCGGGCCTTGGTGTCGACCAGCTCGGCCTCGACATCGAACAAGCCGTCATCACGCGCATAGACCTGCACATCGAGGATGCGGCGATGCAGCAAACGGCGCTGTTCGGAGGGGCTGGACGAGGACATGGCTGGAAAACGACGGTCGCGCCAACGAAGCCCGCGGGGACTGAAGCCGGCAGGCAGGGGCTTGGCGCAGCCGGCAATGTAGCATGCTGCGCCGCGTCAAGGCTTTCGCCCCACCCGCCCGGCCTGCCTGGCGGGGCGATTTCGGCGCGCCAACTATTGCGCATGCCGGGCTCCTGGCCGCCATCGCGCAGCGGCTTGCCGAGCCGGGGGCGCTATCATTCGCACCCGTTACAAGTTCGCACAAGCCGAGGGTTGCCACCCGCGGAGCACAGCGAGAGCGCCGTTATGCGCTCAGAATATTGAGGCCCATCATCGTGACAATCGACGCCAACCGCCCTCCGCAAGCCGCTGCTCGCGCTGTGTCCACGGACCTGCCCCAGCCCAGCCGCCGCGCGCTGCTGCTGGCCGCGGGCGGAGGTCTGCTGACGACGCTGTGCCATGCACAAAGCACCGATGCCGCGACGTCGGCCGGCACCCCGGCCACCATCTCGGCCGCGAATTTCGGCGGCCCGGGCGCCATCGTTCTCGACCCGATCGCGCTGGCGATCCTGCACCATGCGCGCGGCGACGCGAGCTGGTCCAGCCGCCAGAAGATCCGCAACTATCTGAAGGCCGGCGGCCCGACCGGCCTGCTGGGCATCAACCCGCTGGCCAGTCCGACCGCCAGCCAGCTCTCGCCGGACGCCCAGGCGATCGGCAAGGCCTGGCAGAACCTGCTGCTGGCTGGCAACGCCTTCCAGCGCGCCCGCGACTTCCAGCAGCTGGTCAGCCTGGTGGACGGCTATGCCGCCCGCGTGCTGAGCGCCGATCGCTACTTCCTGCCGCTGAACGGCCAGGGTTTCCTGTCCTATGAATACCTGGATGGCGAGTTGCTCAACGACGCCGGCCTGGTCGAACCCAACTATGGACATGCGGCGCTGCGCTTCGGCACGCTGGACCATGGCACGAGCGGTGCGATCCAGCTGCTGAACCTGCGCGTGCAGCAACTCAGCCCCGGCCTGAAGGCCCCGGTCGAGCTCTACCGCATCCCCACGCCGGACACGGTGCTAGCCGAGCGCCTGCTGAAGGATAAGGCCGCGACAAGCCAGTTGCTGGAGGTCCAGCTGCGTGCGACCGGCGCGTCGACCTGCTTCCCCCGCGGCGTCGCGATGAAGGGCGCGCCGCGTCCGCTGGCCGCGCTGGCGGTCGAATTCATCGTCATCGACAGCGCCGGCAACAAGCTGCACGCGAAGTCCTTCGACCCGCATCTGCGCCAGGGCAAGAAGGGCAGCTGCTCGGTCGCGGGCTGAGCCGGCCTCACCGGCGGACTCGGCCAGACGGCCGCCAGCAGCGGCCCGGCGGCGCACCTCAATCGTTACTGCCGTCTGCGGCACGCAAAACCCGGCGCACGATCTCCGGCGCGAAACCACGCACCGTCAGAAAACGGATCTGCTTGGCCCGTTGCGCCGGGTCCATGGCCTGGCCTTCCACCGAGGCCGATGGGCCGACACCGAACTTGCGCCGCCAGACCAGCCGCGCCCGCTCGAATTCCGTCACACCCAGCTCGGCCTGCTGCCGTTCGTCCAGCGCCAGCCCATGCTGAGCCAACTCCTGCCGGATGCGCAGGCTGCCGTAGCGCTGCGTGCGGGCATGCAGGCGCGACTCGACGAAGCGCGCCTCGCTGAGATAGCCCTGGGTCTGCAGCCAGTCCAGCAGCGCATCGACCTCCGCCGACGCCTGCTCGGCCGCGGCATCGGGATCGCCGTCGCCCGCGTCCGGCGCGGCCTGGGCGATGCGCCACAGCTTGCGCCGCAGTTCAGCACGGCTGTGCTCGCGCTGGGACAGCAACGCGATCGCACGCGCCTTCAGCGACAGCGGCTTCATTGATGCTCCACCGATCCGGCCGGATGCGCGGCACGGCCAGCCGGCGTTGGGCCGACCGAGGCCGCCGCCCGCTTACTCGGCGGCCTCGCCGTCGCTGCCCAGCAGCGGCACGCCCAGCGATTCGCGGATCTTGTTCTCGATCTCCTGAGCGATATCGGGGTTCTCGCGCAGGAACTCGCGCGCATTGTCCTTGCCCTGACCGATCTTCTCGCCGGCATAGGCGTACCAGGAGCCGGACTTCTCGACCACCTTGGCGACGACGCCCATGTCGATGATCTCGCCCTCGCGGCTGATGCCTTCGCCATAAAGGATGTCGAACTCGGCGGTCTTGAACGGCGGCGAAACCTTGTTCTTGACGACCTTGACCTTGGTCTCGGAGCCGATTACCTCCTCGCCCTTCTTGATCGAGCCGATGCGGCGGATGTCCAGGCGCACCGAGGCGTAGAACTTCAAGGCATTGCCGCCGGTCGTCGTCTCGGGGCTGCCGAACATCACGCCGATCTTCATGCGGATCTGGTTGATGAAGATGACCATGCAGTTGGTCTTCTTGATCGTCGCGGTCAGTTTGCGCAGCGCCTGGCTCATCAATCGGGCCTGCAGGCCGGGCAGCGCGTCGCCCATCTCGCCTTCCAGCTCGGCCTTCGGTGTCAGCGCGGCGACCGAGTCGACGACGATCAGGTCGACCGAGCCGGAGCGCACCAGGGCGTCGACGATCTCGAGCGCCTGCTCGCCGGTGTCGGGCTGGCTGATCAGCAACTCCTGCAGGTTGACGCCCAGCTTCTGCGCGTACTGGATGTCCAGCGCATGCTCGGCATCGATGAAGGCGCAGGTGCCCTGCAGCTTCTGCATCTCGGCGATCACCTGCAAGGTCAGCGTCGTCTTGCCCGAGGATTCCGGGCCGTAGATCTCGACCACGCGGCCGCGCGGCAGGCCGCCGACGCCCAGCGCGATGTCCAGGCCCAGCGAGCCCGTCGAGACGACCTGGATGTCCTCGATCACCTCGCCCTCGCCCAGGCGCATGATGGAACCCTTGCCGAACTGCTTTTCGATCTGGGCGAGGGCGGCCTGCAGGGCCTTGGCTTTTTCGGTATTGAGGGCTTTGACGGGGGCGTCCATATGTCGTTCTCCTGAAAGGGCTGGGGCGGATTATCGCGCAATCTGTATGTTTGTACAGTATTTGGCGATTGTGCATTTGACAAGTCCTGCCGAGGCCGGATTCCTGCTGCGTGTGACTTCATCGTAGGGGGTCGCTAGCTCACCAGATGAGCCAGCATCGAAAAAGCGGGGCGGCGCTGCTTCTTAGAATCAGCACAAGAACGACGATTTCGGAGATAGGCCCATGCGCATCCTCATTGCTGAAGACGACCAAGTGCTGGCCGACGGGCTGTTGCGCTCGCTGCGGGCCTCCGGCTATGCGGTCGACCAAGTCGGCACCGGCACCGAGGCCGATGCCGCGCTGGCCTCGCATGAGTTCGATCTGGTGATCCTCGACCTGGGCCTGCCCAAGCTGCATGGCCACGAGGTGCTGCGCAAGCTGCGCGCGCGCGGCTCGGCCGTGCCGGTGCTGATCCTGACGGCCGCCGACAGCGTCGAGCAGCGGGTCAAGGGCCTGGACCTAGGCGCCGACGATTACATGGCCAAGCCCTTCTCGCTGCAGGAGCTGGAGGCACGCGTGCGCGCATTGACGCGCCGCGGCCTGGGCACCGCCTCCAGCATCATCAAGCATGGGCCCTTGAGCTTCGACGCCACCGGCCGCGTCGCCTATATCAACGAGCAGATGATCGAGCTGTCGGCGCGCGAGCTGTCGCTGCTGGAGGTGCTCTTGCAGCGCGCCGGCCGCCTGGTCAGCAAGGATCAGCTGGTCGAGCGCCTGTGCGAATGGGGCGAAGAGGTCAGCAACAACGCGATCGAGGTTTACATCCACCGGCTGCGCAAGAAGATCGAGCAGGGCCCGATCCGCATCGCCACCGTGCGCGGCCTCGGCTATTGCCTGGAAAAAATCCCCGGCTGAGCGCGAGCCTGGAGTGGTCTGCCATCGGCGCCGCTGACGGGCCGGGCGTTATCCTGCGCGCCAATGAGCACAAATGCCGGAAACCGCTCGCTGTTCGGCGAAATCCTCGACTGGATGCTGGCGCCGCTGCTGCTGATCTGGCCGATCAGCGTCGCGCTGACCTGGCTGGTGGCGCAGGGCATCGCCAACCGCCCCTACGACCGCGAGCTCGGCGAGATGGCGCGCAGCCTGGGCCTGCAGGTGGCCGCCGAGGCGCCGGTCGGGCGCAGCGCGAAGAACCGCTATGCGCTGGCGCCGGAGGCGGCGGCGCTCTTGCGCGCCGACGAGACCGACACGGTGTTCTACCAGGTGCTGGGCCTGCGCGGCGAACTGCTCAGCGGCGACGCGCAATTGCCGGTGCCCAGCAGCGACGAGGACAGCGCCGCCATCGTGCCCTGGGAGCTGCGCTACCGCGACGACGAGGTCGGCAACGAGCGGGTGCGCGTGGCCTATCTGTGGGTGGCACCCGAGAACCAGATCAATGGCCAGGCCGGCAGCAGCAAGCTGATGCTGGTGCAGGTGGCCGAGACCCTGGGCAAGCGCGCGCGCCTGACCAACGAGATCATCAAGGGCGTGATCCTGCCGCAGTTCGTGATCCTGCCGCTGGCCGTGCTGCTGGTCTGGTTGGCGCTGGCGCGCGGCATCGCGCCGCTGAACGAGTTGCAGCGCCGCATCCGCTCGCGCGACAGCTCGGACCTGTCGCCGATCGACGAGCGCCGCATCCCCGACGAGGTCGCCCCGCTGGTGCGCGCGATCAACGATCTGCTGGGCCGGCTCGACCAGTCGATCGGCGCGCAAAAGCATTTCCTTGCCGACGCCGCGCATCAGCTGAAAACACCGCTGGCCGGCTTGCGCACCCAGGCCGAATTCGCCCAGCGAGAGATCGACGAGGGGCGCAGCCAGCCGGCCGAGCTGAAGCGCTCGCTGCAGCAGATCGCGCTCTCGAGCCAGCGCGCCGCCCATATGGTCAACCAGCTCTTGGCGATGGCGCGCGCCGAGGACAAGGAACACGCGGCGCGGCGCAGCGAGGTCAATATCGCGCGCATCGCGATGGAGACGGTGCGCGACTTCGTACCGCGCGCCTTCGACAAGTCGCTGGACCTCGGCTACGAGGGCCCCGATGCCGAGCACAGCACCCTGCGCGTGCTGGGCCATCCGCTGCTGATCCGCGAGCTGATCCGCAATCTGGTCGACAACGCGCTGCTGTACACGCCGCCGCGCGGCACGGTGACGGTGCGCGTCGTCGAAGACCCGTTCGGCCAGGTCAGCGTCTTGCAGGTCGAGGACTCGGGCCCGGGCATTCCGGAGAGCGAGCGCGACAAGGTGTTCCAGCCCTTCTACCGCGCCTTGGGCACCAATACCGACGGTTCCGGCCTGGGCCTGGCCATCGTGCGCGAGATCGCCCACCAGCACGAGGCCGAGATCACGCTCGACGATGCCCGCCAGCGCCGCCCCGGCCTGGCCGAAGCGGACGGCCAAGGGCCCGGCGCACGCTTCACCATTCGCTTTCACGCGCATCCCGCGGACAAGTGAGGACTCAGCCGCGCAGTAGCGGGCGCGCGGGACCAGCCCCGGCCGGCCCGGGGCGTTTCATTTCAAGACTGAATCAAGCGGCGGCTCTTCGAGATCGACATCAGCATTCCCAGGCCGATGCCCAGGGTCACCATCGCCGTGCCGCCATAGCTGATGAAGGGCAGCGGCACGCCGACCACCGGCAGGATGCCGCTGACCATGCCCATATTGACGAAGACATAGGTGAAGAAGGACAGCGTCACCGCCCCGGCCAGCAGGCGCGAGAACAGCGCCGGCGCGTCCGAGGCGATCATCAGCCCGCGCAGGATCAGCGCGCTGAAGCCGGCCAGCAGGGCCAGCGCGCCGGCCAGGCCGAACTCCTCGCCGAATGCGGCGAAGATGAAGTCGGTGGTGCGCTCGGGGATGAACTCCAGATGCGTCTGCGTGCCCTTCATGAAGCCCTTGCCGGTGACGCCGCCGGAGCCGATCGCGATCTCGCCCTGGATAATGTGGAAGCCCTTGCCCAGCGGGTCCTTGGTCGGGTCCAGCAGCGTGCAGACGCGGTTCTTCTGGTATTCGCGCAGCACCGGCCATTTGACCTCCGGCTGGCAGATCGCCTCCTCGCTCATCACCAGGGCGGTGATGGCGATCGCACCCACAACAAAGGCCGGAATGATCAGCCGCCAGGACAGCCCGGCAAAGAAGATCACGTACAACCCGGCCGAGGCGACCAGGATGGCCGTGCCCAGGTCCGGCTGCTTGGCGACCAGGCCCACCGGGATCGCCAGCAGGGCAAAGGCGGCGAAGAAGTCGGGCAGGCGCAGCACGCCCTCGCGCTTCTGGAACCACCAGGCCAGCATCAGCGGCATCGCGATCTTCAAGAGCTCCGAGGGCTGGATCACGATGCCGACATTGAGCCAGCGCGTCGCGCCCTTCTTGGTGATGCCGAACAGCGCGGTCGCGACCAGCAGCGCCACGCCGGCCGCGTAGAGCGGAATCGCCAGCGCCATCAGGCGCTGCGGCGGCACCTGGGCGACGATGAAGATGATGGCCAGCGACAGGAGCATATTGCGGCCATGGTCGACGAAGCGCGTGCCATGGTCGTAGCCGGCCGAATACATGCACAGGAGGCCCAGGCCCATCAGCCAGAGGATCGCGAACAGCAGCGGCAGGTCGAAGCCCTGGAACCAGGGCTTGATCCGCTGCAAGAGGCTCGGTTTGTCAATGACGGTCATCGCGATGCTCCCGAGGCCACCGCGGCGGCGGCCGATGCCGCCCCCGAAGCCGGCGCCGACGCGGCCGCCGGCTGCCCCGGCAGCGGCACCTCGATCGCGCGGCGCGGCGTGCCGACCGGCGGCCCGCTCTTGCCCTGCTGGGTCAGCGCGATGTCTTCCTCGCTCGGGTACTGGCCCATCAGCATGTAGTCGAACACGCGGCGCGCGATCGGTGCGGCCGAGGTGGAACCGAAGCCGGCGTTCTCGACGATCAGCGCCAGCGCGATCGTCGGCGCCTCGGCCGGCGCGAAGGCGACATAGAGCGAATGATCGCGCTTGCGCTCGTCGGCCTTGATGCTGCTGTATTTCTCGCCGGCCTTCAGGCCGATGGCCTGGGCGGTGCCGGTCTTGCCGCCGCTGGTGTAGCCGGCACCGGCGAACACCGTCCGCGAGGTGCCTTCCAGGGTCACGCCATGCATGGCATTGCGGATCACGTCGACGTCGGCCGGCCGCAGCGGCAGCGGCGACAGCGCATCGCTGGCGACGCGGCGCTGCTCATGCTTGACCACGTCCTCGATCTCGCGCACCAGGCGCGGCTTGAAGCGCAGGCCGCCGGTCGACAGCGTGGACACGGCGGTGGCGATCTGCAGCATGGTGAAGTTGTTGTAGCCCTGGCCGATGCCCAGCGAGATGGTCTCACCGGCATACCATTTCTGCTGCTCGGGGCGGCGGAACTTGCGGCGCTTCCATTCGGTCGAGGGCAGGTCGCCGGTCACCTCGCCCTGCAGATCGATCTCGGTCTTGCGGCCGAAGCCGAAGGGCTCCAGCTCGTCGTGGATCAGGTCCACGCCCATCTCGTTGGCGAGGCTGTAGAAATAGACGTTTGAGGAGCTGACGATGGCCAGGCGCATGTCCTTGGGGCCGGGCCGGTCGACCTCGGGACTGCCGAAGACGCGGCCGCCGAAGCTGAAGGTCAGGTTGTCCTGGATCACCAGGCGCGGGTCGCGCTTGCCCGAATTCAGCGCCGCCATCGCCATGAAGGGCTTGAAGGTCGAGCCGGGCGGGTAGGTGCCGCGCAGCGCGCGATTCAGCAGCGGCTTGTCGATGTTCTCGTTCAGATCGCGCCAGCTGTCGGCGTCGATGCCGTCGACGAACAGATTGGGGTCGAAGGTCGGCTTGGAGACGAAGGCCAGCACCTCGCCGCTGCGCGGATCGATCGCCACCAGCGCGCCGCGACGCTCGCCGAACAGCTGCTCGACCAGGGCCTGCAGCCGGATGTCGATCGACAGATGCAAGGTATTGCCGGGCGTCGGCGGCCGGTGCGCGAGGCGCCGCACCGCGCGGCCGGCCGCGCTGGTCTCGACCTGCTCGAAGCCGGTGATGCCGTGCAGCTCATGCTCGTAGCTCTGCTCCAGGCCCAGCTTGCCGATGTACTCGGTGCCGCGGTAGTTGGCGAGGTCCTCTTCCTCCCAGTCGTCCATCGCCTTCTTCTCGGCCTGGTTGATGCGGCCGATATAGCCGATCAGATGGCTGCCGACCTCGCCGAAGGGATAGTTGCGGAACAGCCGCGCCTTGATGTCGACACCCGGAAAGCGGAAGCGCTGCGCGGTGAAGCGCGCGACCTCGGTGTCGCTCAGCTTGGTGCGGATCGGCAGCGACTCGAAGTTCTTGCTTTCTTCCATCAGGCGCTTGAAGCGACGGCGGTCGCGCTGCTGGATCTCGATCACCTGGGCCAGCTGGTCGATGGTCGCATCGAGGTCGGCGACCTTGGCGGGCGTGATCTCCAGCGTGTAGGCCGAGTAGTTGCTGGCCAGCACGATGCCGTTGCGGTCCTTGATCAGGCCGCGATTCGGCACGATGGGCACGACGGTGACGCGGTTCGCCTCGGCGCGATCGGACAGGCTGTCGTGCTGCAGCACCTGCAGGAAGACCAGCCGCGCCAGCAGCAGGCCGAAGCAGAACAGCACGAAGGCCGCCGCCGCGAGCAGGCGCAGGCGGAAGCGCGACAGCTCCTGCTTGAGGTTCTTCAGGACGACCATGGCTTCGCGCGCGTGTGGAATTTGCGGACCGAGCGCCGGGCCGCCCCAAGCCGGCCCGCCATGGCGATGTGCTTGCCGGTCGATCCGGCAAGCATCGCCGTCCCCTCGGGGGACCGGCCAAGGTATTCCTTGGACGAGGGGTTCACTTCAAAGCGGACGGTTCGCATCGCGGTCGGGCGCGCGGCGTTGCGGAGCCAGCAACAGCAGCGTGGCCAGCGGCCACAGCAAGGCCTCGAACAGCGGGGCCAGCAGCAGCGACCAGCCCGGCCACATGCCGCCGACGGCCAGCCGCACCAAGAGCGCCACCACATGCGCGACGAAGAACAGCGGCAGCACCTGCATCGCCTGCGCGGGCAGGCTGAACCAGGGCAGGCGGCGGTGCATCATGATCGCGCCGAAGCTCAAGACGCTGTAGGACAGCGCATGCTGGCCGAGCAGCGAGCCATGGTGGACATCGACCAGCAGCCCGAAGATGAAGGCCCAGACGACGCCAACGCGGCGCGGCTGGTGCACGCCCCAGAACACCAGCACGACGGCCAGCAGATCCGGCATCGCCGCAAGGCGGCCGATCGGCACCATATCGACCATCAGCGCCAGCAGCAGCGTCAGCGCGATGAAGAAGGGGTTGACCGGCAGCAGCAGCTGGTCGGATCCGCGCGGCATGATCATCGCGAGGCTCCCGATGCGGCGGCGCGGGCGGCATGCGCCTCGGCCTTCTCGGCGCGTTCGGCCTTCTTCTCGGCCTTCTTGGCGGCCTTGACGGCCAGCGCGCTGGCCGCCTCGCTGGCCGCCGCGGCGGCCGCCTCGGCGCGCGCCGACTCGAAGGCCGCCAGCGGCTGCAGCACCAGCACATGGCGGGCGCTGTCGGGCTGGGCCAGCGGCTGCAGGCCGACGCTGGCGAAGCTGGTGTCACCGCGCCGCTCGACACTGGTGACCTTGGCCACCGGCAGGCCGGACGGATAGACGCCGTCCAGGCCCGAGGTCGTCAGCAGGTCACCGATCTTGATGTCGGCATTGGCGGCCAGGAAGCGCAATTCCATGCTGGAACCATCGGCGCTGCCGAAGGCGGCATTGCGCTGCTGCGTGCGCATGTTCAGCACCGGAATCGCGGCGTCCTTGTCGTTCAGCAGCGTGACCTCGCTGGACAGGGTGTAGACCCTGGTGACCTGGCCCAGCACGCCGGCGTCGTTGATGACCGGAGAACCTGGCTGCACGCCCTGGCGGCTGCCGCGGTCGATGACGACCTTGCGCGAATAGGGGTCGGGCGTCTCGTACAGCACCTCGGCCGTCAGCGCCTCGACCTGCAGCGCCGGGCGCAGGCCCAAGAGCTTGCGCAGGCGCTCGTTCTCGGCCTGCAGTTCCTGCGCCCGCGACAGCCGCTCGGCCTGCTGCACCAGCTGCAGCCGCGCCTGGTTCTCGGCCGCCATCGCGCGCTCGGTGCCGCGCAGATAGTCGCCAAGCTTGTCCCAGGCGTCGACCGGCGTCAGCAGCAGGCGCTGCACCGGATGCAGGGCCAGGGCCAGCGCGGCGCGCGCCGGCGTGGCGAGCTTGAAGCGCGCATCGGCCACCATCAGGAGGATGGCCAGAGCGGCGCAGAACAAGAGCTTGGTCAGCGCCGACGGCCCTTGGCGGAAGAACGGCGGTGGGGTGCGATCCAGGGTGCCCAGTGGCATGGCGTAAGGGGTTCAGACCGCGCTAAGGCTATGACGGAGCTGGCAATGAACAAGGGGCCCTGAGGCCCCGTCGCTGGCGTTTATTCCGAGGTGAAGATCGAGCCCAGGCGCTCCATGCGCTCCAGCGCCATGCCGCAGCCGCGCACCACGCAGGTCAGCGGGTCTTCGGCCACCAGCACCGGCAGGCCGGTTTCCTCGGCCAGCAGGCGATCGAGGTCGCGCAGCAAGGCGCCACCGCCGGTCAGCATCATGCCGCGCTCGGCGATGTCGGCGCCCAGTTCGGGCGGCGTCTGCTCCAGCGCGTTCTTGACGGCGGAAACGATCTGGTTCAGCGGGTCGGTCAGCGCCTCCAGGATCTCGTTGCTCGAGATCGTGAACGAGCGCGGCACGCCTTCGCTGAGGTTGCGGCCCTTGACCTCCATCTCCTTGACCTCGGAGCCCGGGAAGGCGGAGCCGATGCTCTTCTTGATCGCCTCGGCCGTCGGCTCGCCGATCAGCATGCCGTAGTTGCGGCGGATGTAGTTGATGATGGCCTCGTCGAACTTGTCGCCGCCGACGCGCACGCTGCCCTTGTAGACCATGCCGCCCAGCGAGATCACGCCGACCTCGGTCGTGCCGCCGCCGATGTCGACGACCATCGAGCCCGAGGCCTCCGAGACCGGCAGGCCGGCACCGATCGCGGCGGCCATCGGCTCCTCGATCAGGTAGACCTCGGAAGCTCCCGCCCCCAGGGCGGATTCACGAATGGCGCGACGCTCCACCTGGGTCGAACCGCAGGGCACGCAGATGATGATGCGCGGGCTGGGCCGCAGCATCTTCGAGTCGTGCACCATCTTGATGAACTGCTTGAGCATCTGCTCGGTGACGGTGAAGTCGGCGATCACGCCGTCCTTCATCGGGCGGATCGCCTCGATATTGCCCGGCACCTTGCCCAGCATGGCCTTGGCCTCGCGCCCGACGGCCTGGATGGTCTTCTTGCCGTTCGGGCCGCCCTCGTGGCGGATCGAGACGACCGAGGGCTCGTCCAGCACGATGCCCTTGCCTCGCACATAGATCAGCGTATTGGCGGTGCCGAGGTCGATGGCGAGATCGGTCGAGATGTAGCGACGCAGGGAAGCGAACATATTTGTTTGCGGCGTCCGGACCGGCATCCGGGCCCTTCGGGCTCGAGATCGCCGGCGCCTCGCGCGTTGATCGGTGAAAGCGGTTCTTCGGGGCCGCACCGGCCGGGCCGGCGGCGGCCAAATTGTTCCTACATAAGCGTCGAGGCCGCTAAACCTTGCGGTTCGGCGACCCCGATGCGCATGAGATAAGCGGAGATAATACCCGATCACCCCCTGGATTCGCGCTGCCGCAGGCCGCCGCGGACCAACTATCCGGACCCATTTGACGCACTTTTAGGACTTGGTTTGCCCATGGCCCTGACCCCACAAGACGTCAGCCGCATCGCCCACCTGGCGCGGCTGGAACTGCAGGAGGCCGAAAGCGCGGCCCTGCTGCCGCAGCTGAACGGCTTCTTCTCCATCGTCGAGCAGATGAGCGCGGTCGACACGCGCGGCGTCGAGCCCCTGTACACGCCCCTGTCCACCGTGCAGCAGGTCGCCCTGCGCCTGAGGGAGGACCGGGTCACCGAGAGCAATCAGCGCGAGCTGAATCAGCGCAGCGCCCCGGCCGTCGAGGACGGCCTGTTCCTGGTGCCGAAGGTGATCGAATGAGCGGCCTTGACCCAAAGCCCCTGCACCAGCTCGGCGTCGCCGAACTGGGCCGCGCGCTGGCCGCGAAGAGCGTTTCCAGCGCCGAATTGACGCAACACCTTCTTGCACGTGTTACCTCGCACGAGGCGCTCGGCGCCTTCCTGCACGTCGACGCCGACGCCGCCCTAGCCGCCGCCAAGGCGGCCGACGCGCGCCGCGCCGGCGGCGACACCGGCGCCCTCCTCGGCGTGCCGCTGGCGCACAAGGACATCTTCGTCACCCGCGACATGCCGACCACGGCCGGCTCGAAGATCCTGGCCGGCTACCGCAGCCCCTTCGATGCCACCGTGCTGGCCCGGCTGTTCGCCGCCGGCACCGTCTCGCTGGGCAAGCTGAACTGCGACGAGTTCGCGATGGGCTCGGCCAACGAGAACTCGGCCTATGGCCCGGTCGCCAACCCCTGGGACGCCGCGCGCGTGCCGGGCGGCTCCTCGGGCGGCTCGGCCGCGGCCGTCAGCGCGCGCCTGGTGCCGGCCGCGACCGGCACCGACACCGGCGGCTCGATCCGCCAGCCGGCCAGCTTCACCGGCATCACCGGCATCAAGCCGACCTATGGCGTGTGCTCGCGCTACGGCATGATCGCCTTCGCTTCCAGCCTCGACCAGGCCGGCCCGATGGCGCGCAGCGCCGAGGACTGCGCGCTGCTGCTGTCGGCAATGAGCGGCTTCGACGAGCGCGACGCGACCAGCGTCGAGCGGCCGCCGCAGGACTTCCATGCGCAGATGCAGCAGGCTCGCGAAGGCGCGACGGCCGCGCAGCCCTTGAAGGGCCTGCGCATCGGCCTGCCGAAGGAGTTCTTCCCGGCCGGCCTCAGCAGCGATGTCGACAAGGCCGTGCGCGAGGGCCTGTCGCAGATGGAGAAGCTCGGCGCCACGCTGGTCGAGGTCAGCCTGCCGCGCACCGAGCTGGCGATTCCGGTCTACTACATCATCGCCCCGGCCGAGGCGAGCTCGAACCTGAGCCGCTTCGACGGCGTCAAGTTCGGCCACCGCGCCGCGCAATACGACGACCTGCTGGACATGTACAAGAAGACCCGCGCCGAAGGCTTCGGCGCCGAGGTCAAACGCCGCATCATG
The DNA here is from genome assembly GCF_030410485.1 of Roseateles violae. Classification (GTDB taxonomy): domain Bacteria; phylum Pseudomonadota; class Gammaproteobacteria; order Burkholderiales; family Burkholderiaceae_C; genus Roseateles_D; species Roseateles_D violae. The sequence continues at coordinate 362,000 of NZ_JAUHHC010000001.1, forward strand.
ATCGGCAGCTATGTGCTGAGCCACGGCTACTACGACGCCTACTACCTGCAGGCGCAGAAGCTGCGCCGCATGATCGCCGACGACTTCCAGCAATGCTTCACGCAATGCGATCTGATCGCCGGCCCGGTGGCGCCGACGGTGGCCTGGAAGCATGGCGAGGGCAAGGACGATCCGGTCAAGGCCTATCTGGCCGACATCTTCACGCTGCCGGGCTCGCTGGCCGGCCTGCCCGGCATGAGCGTGCCGGTCGGCTTCGGCGAGGGGGGCATGCCGGTGGGCCTGCAGCTGCTGGGCAACTACTTCCAGGAAGGCCGGCTGCTGCATGCGGCCCATGCGCTGCAGCAGGCAACCGACTGGCACCAACAGGCTCCGAGCGGATACTGAGTTATGACGAACAAGCTAGTACGCGGCTACGAGATCGTGATCGGGCTGGAGAACCATGTCCAGCTGTCCACCCAGTCCAAGATCTTCAGCGGCAGCTCGACCGCCTTCGGCGCCGAGCCGAACACCCAGGCCTCGGCCGTCGACCTGGCGCTGCCGGGCACCCTGCCGGTGCTGAACCGCGGCGCCGTCGAGCGCGCGATCCGCTTCGGCCTGGCCGTCGGCGCCAAGGTCGCGCCGCTGTCGATCTTCGCGCGCAAGAACTACTTCTATCCCGACCTGCCCAAGGGCTACCAGATCTCGCAGTTCGAGATCCCGGTCGTGCAGGGCGGCAAGGTCGAGTTCTTCGTCGGCGACAAGAAGCACAGCGTCAACCTGACCCGCGCCCACCTCGAAGAGGACGCGGGAAAAAGCCTGCACGAGGACTACCACGGCCAGAGCGGCATCGACCTGAACCGCGCTGGCACGCCGCTGCTGGAGATCGTCTCCGAGCCGGACATGCGCTCGGGCGCCGAGGCGGCCGAGTATGCGAAGACCCTGCATGCGCTGGTGATGTGGCTGGGCATCTGCGACGGCAATATGCAGGAAGGCTCCTTCCGCTGCGACGTCAATGTCTCGGTGCGCAAGCCCGGCGAACCCTATGGCACGCGGCGCGAGATCAAGAACCTGAACAGCTTCCGCTATCTGCTGCAGGCGGTCGACTACGAGGTCAACTGGCAGATCGACCAGCTGGAGGACGGTCTGGCGATCCAGCAGGCCACGGTGCTGTTCAACCCCGACACCGGCGAGACCCGCGCGATGCGCAGCAAGGAAGACTCGGCCGATTACCGCTACTTCCCCGACCCCGACCTGCCGCCGCTGATGATCGCGCCGGAATGGGTGGAACGCGTCAAGGCCGAGATGCCCGAGCTGCCGGCGGTGATGGCGCAGCGCTTCCAGGACGTCGACGGCCTGCCGGCCTACGACGCGACGATGATGACGCAGAGCCTGGCCACCGCCCGCTTCTACGAGGCGGCGCGCGAGGGCTGCGGCGCGCCGAAGCTGGTCGCCAACTGGGTGATGGGCGAGATCTCGCGCCGGCTCAATGCGGAGGAGCGCGCGATCGATGCGAGCCCGGTGCCGGCCATGACCCTGGCCGCGCTGATCAAGCGCATCCAGGACGGCACGATCTCGAACAACGCCGCCAAGCAGGTATTCGAGGCGCTGTGGAGCGGCGAGGGCTCGGATGTCGACGCGCTGATCGAGGCCAAGGGCCTGAAGCAGATGAGCGACAGCGGCGAGCTTGAGCGCATCCTCGACGAAGTGCTGGCGGCCAATGCCAAGTCGGTGGAGGAGTACCGCGCCGGCAAGGACAAGGCCTTCAATGCGCTGGTCGGCCAGGCGATGAAGGCGACCAAGGGCAAGGCGAACCCCAGCGCCGTCAACGAGTTGCTGAGGAAGAAGCTGGGCGGCTGATCAGCTTCAGTTGGTTCTTGCGGGCCGAGCGCCGGGCCGCCAACGGCCTGAGGCCGTTGGCCTTCGGCAGGCATAAACAGTCCGCAGGGACTGTTTATGTCCGGCCTCAGCCCGCCAAGCCGGCCCGCTGTGGCGATGTGCTTGCGGCTCAATGCCGCAAGCATCGCCGTCCCCTCGGGGCACCGGCCAAGGTACTCCTTGGACGGAGGGGCTTACTTCAGCGGCGCCGAGGCCGGATCGGCCATCGGCCCCAGGCTGCCCGGCGCGGCGCCGCCCCACAGCTTCTTCAGCCGCGCCAGCTCGGCGTCGTAGCGGTTGTTGATGCGCACCAGCTCGGCCTTCTGGTTCTCTATCAGCTGCTGCTGCGCCTCGACGGCGGCGTCGTTGGCATCGAGCTGCTGCTTGAGCTTGGCCGGCAACGGCTTGCCCTTGTAGAACTCGGCCTCGTCCAGCATCGGCTTGCGCTCCTGCGCCAGGCCCTGGATGCGGACCTCGGAGATGCGCATCGACTTGTTGACGTCGTCCAGCGCGCCGCTGCGCGCGCGCTGGTGCGCAGCCTCGTTGGGGAAGCGCTGCATCAAATTGCGATCGCGCCGCACCGCATCCTGCTGGGCCGCGCGCTCGGCGGCCAGGCGCCGGTCGCGCGCCTCCTGCACGGTGCGCTCCTCCGGCGACAGAAAGGGCGGCAGCACCGAGCGCAGCGAGCCGTCGGTGTTCAGGATGCGCTGCTCGCGGCTCGAGCATTCGACGATGGGTCGGTCCGAGGTCAGGCGCCGGCCGTCGGCGGTCGTGCAGGTGAAGATCGCCGGCTTGGCCGCCTGCTCGTTGGCCCGGACCGGCGCCGGCACGCTGGCAAGCCAGACGGCGGCAAGAACGGCGACGTAGGGGGTGGCGGCGGGGGTGCCGGCGGGCTTGCGCATCAGACTCCGTAGCGGTCGCGATAGGCTTGGACCGCGGCCGCATGGGCCACGACGGCCGGGTCGCTGGCCGTGCGCAGATACTGCAGCAAGTCCGACAGGCCGGCAATCGAGGCCACCGGCAAATGCAGGTGCTTCGTTACATACTGCACGGCCGACCAATCCATGTCGACGCCGTTCTCGGCCGCCTTCTCCTGACGGTCCAGCGCGATCGCGACGCCGCAGGGCGTGGCGCCGGCGGCCTGGATCATCGCGATCGATTCGCGCACCGAGGTGCCGGCGGAGATCACGTCGTCGATGATCAGCACGCGGCCCTTCACCGGCGCGCCGACCAGGGTGCCGCCCTCGCCGTGGTCCTTGGCTTCCTTGCGGTTGTAGGCAAAGGGCTTGTTATGGCCCAGCCGCGCCAGCTCCATAGCCACGGCCGCGGCCAGCGTGATGCCCTTATAGGCCGGGCCGAAGATCATGTCGAAGTCCAGGCCCGAGGCCAGCAGGCGCTGCGCATAGAACTGCGCCAGCTTCACCAGCTTGGCGCCATCGTCGAACAGGCCGGCATTGAAGAAATAGGGCGACAGCCGGCCGGCCTTGGTCTTGAACTCGCCGAAGCGCAGCACGCCGGCCTCGACCGCGAAGGCGACAAATTGCTGGGCCAGGGGATCGGGGGTCGATGCATTCATGCGCGGCATTGTAGGGGCGAGAAAAAGCCCGGCTCCAGGGCGGAAGCCGGGCTTCTCGGGGCGTTGCCGTGCTTAGAACAGCGCCTTGAACTGCACGCCGTAGGTGCGCGGATCGTTGATGAAACCGGTCAGATTGTTGAAGTCGATCGCGCCGGTGACGCGGACCTGGTTGGTGATGTTGCGACCGAAGACCGCGGCCTCGTACTTGCCGTTGTTCCAGATATAGCCCAGGCGCAGGCCGCCTTCGGTCAGCGACTTGCCGGTGAACTCGACCGACTCGTAGAGGAAGAAGTTGACCTTGGAGCGGTAGACCCAGTCGGTGTAGATGAAGAACTCGTTGCCGGCCGCCGTCGGGATCGCATAGCGGGCGGTCAGGTTGCCGACGTACTTCGGTGCCTGCGGCAGCTGGTTGCCGCCGATGAAGAACTGGCCGGCGCCGGCCGAGGGATCGGTCACCGTGCAGCCGCCGCCGCAACCGGCGACCGACAGGCTGTTGTCCTTGATCTTCGCGTCGTTGTAGCTGCCGGAGAGCGTGATGATCAGGTCATCGATCGGCAGCAGGTCGAGGTTCAGCTCGATGCCCTGACCTGTTGCCTTCTTCGCGCTCTTGACCGCATTGCTGTTGCCGCTGCCGCCGACCTCGGTCAGCTGCAGGCCATCGACGTCGTAATGGAAGACGGCGGCCGAGATGCGCGCGCGGCGGTTCCAGAAGTCGCTCTTGATGCCGGCCTCGTAGGAGATCAATTCCTCGGGCTTAGCGATCGTCATCGGGCCGAAGGCCGAAGCCGGCAGGATGGCCGAGCCGCGGAAGCCGGTACCGATGCGGGCGTAGACATTGGTGTCCTTGCTCAGCGCGTAAATGCTCGACAGGTCCCAGGTCCACTTCGAGTCCTTGGTGTTGGCGGACAGGCCTTGCGAAGCGTCCAGCACGCCATCGGCCGTCGAGGTCGACAGCGTCTTCTTGTCCTCGGTGTATCGCAGGCCGCCGCGCAGTTCCAGATCGTTCGTCAGCTTGTAGTTGACGTTGCCGAAGGCCGCGTAGGCGCGGTTGGTCTGGTGCGTGCGCGTCGAGTCGACATAGGCATTGGCCGGCGAGCTGTAGTTGATGCTCTCGACCGTGTAGCGCTCGTCGAAGAAGTAGACGCCGCCCTGCCAGCGCAGCGGGCCGCTGCCATTGGACTCGAGGCGGAACTCCTGCGTCAGCTGGCGGTGATCCTTCAGCGCGTCCGAGGTCTGCGAGGGGAAGAAGGCCATGCCCATCTTCGGATAGGGCGGCAGCGCGAAGCTGGCGCCGCCGAAGTAGACGTCGCCGGCGTCGACGTCGCCGCGGCTGTAGGGCTGCACCGTCTCGATGCCGGTGATCGAGTTCAGCGTCGCCGAACCGAAATTCCACTTCAGGCGGGCGCTGCCGCCGGTGGCGTGCAGGCGTTGCTCGTTGATGCCGTCGAACGAGGCCTTCTCCGGATCGAAGCCGTCCATCAGATTGTTGGTGCCGGGCTTGATGATGCTGGCGCGGAACAGGCGCGGGCTGCCATCGAGCTCGCGGTTGTGCGCGTTCAGGAGCATCGAGAAGTCCTTGTTCGGCTCGTACAGCACTTGCGCGCGGACCGCGCGGTCGTCATAGCCCTCGGTCTTGCGCGTGGGGCTGGTGGCGTTCTGGTTGTCGACCCAGTCGTCGCGGTGCTGGATTTGCGCCGAGATGCGCGCCGACCAGTCGCCGCCCAGCGGCAGGTTGAAGGCGCCGTCGGCATTGATCGTGCCGTAGCTGCCGTAGGACGCGTTGAAATAGCCCTCCTGCTTCTGCGAGGGGCGCACCGAGTCGAACTTGACGACGCCGGCCGGCGTGTTGCGGCCGAACAGGGTGCCCTGCGGGCCGGCAATCACTTCGACCGCCTTCAGGTCGAAGACCGGGAAGCCCTTCAGGATCGGGTTCTCCTGCACCACATCGTCATAGACCAGCGAGACCGGCTGCGAGGCGTTCAGGCGGAAGTCGGTGTTGCCGTAGCCGCGGATGTAGAAACGCGGGAAGGCGCGGCCGAAGGACGATTCGATGTTCAGGCTGGGCACGCGGCCGGAGAGGAAGCGCACGTCCTGGCCGCTGGAGTTCAGCACCTCGAGCTTCTCGCCGCTGAGGCTGGAGACGGCGTTGGGCACGTCCTTGATGTTCTCGACGCGGCGCTCGGCGGTGATGGTCACCGTCTCGAGCTGGTTCTTCTCGACCGGCTTGGTGGCGGCGCTCGTGTCCTGGCTCTGGGCCAGCGCGGGCCAGGCGGCCAGCGCCACGGTGATGGCGGCTGCGAGCTGTTTCGTTTGCATTGGGTTCATGCGGAACTCCGGGATAGGGGCGATCGCTGAATCTAGCAAGAGCCATGCCCCGATCCGGTGACAGCCGTACCGGTGCCCCGGAAAAAAGCCGGCGACTGTTGCCAAAACCCCGCAGTCCTTTCCATTCGGACCGGCTGCGATACTGCGGCCTCGCCGAACCGGCCCCCAACTCTTTCCTCTCACCATGCGCTTCATCACCGCCAATCTGAACGGCATCCGCTCGGCCGCCAACAAGGGCTTCTTCGACTGGCTGCCGCAGCAGCAGGCCGACGCCGTCGGCGTGCAGGAGGTCAAGGCGCAGGACGAGCATGTGGCCAATATCTTCTGCAGCCCCGGCGGGCTGAAGGGTCACTTCCACTATGCGCAGAAGAAGGGCTATTCGGGCGTGGGTCTCTACACCCGCGAGGAGCCCAGCGATCTGATCACCGGCATCGGCGTGCCCGAGTTCGACGACGAGGGTCGCTATATCGAGAAGCGCTTCGACAAGCCCGGCCGCAAGCTCAGCCTGATCAGCTGCTATTTCCCCAGCGGCTCCAGCGGCCCCGAGCGCCAGGAGGCCAAGTACCGCTTCCTGGCCGCGATCTATCCGCATCTGCAGGCGCTGAAGGCCGAGCGCGACTTCATCCTGGTGGCCGACGTCAATATCGCCCACAAGGAAGCCGATCTGAAGAACTGGAAGGGCAACCAGAAGAACAGCGGCTTCCTGCCCGAGGAGCGCGCCTGGCTGAGCAAGCTCTTTGCCACGGACAAGGAGGGGGGCGGCCTGGTCGACGTCTACCGCCGCCTGCAGCCCGACACCACCGACGCCTGCTATACGTGGTGGAGCAACCGCGGCCAGGCCTATGCGAAGAACGTCGGCTGGCGTCTGGACTACCACCTGGCCACGCCGGCGCTGGCCGCGCTGGCGCGCCGCGAGGCGATCTACAAGGACCAGAAGTTCAGCGACCATGCGCCGCTGACGATCGACTACGACTTCACGCTCTGAGATCGCCCAGCGGTCGGCGGCATCGGTATACAAAGCCGGCCGCCGCCACTATCCTGGCCGCCGTCACCAGGAGCCCCGTATGACGATGAGCAAGCGCCTGATCCGCGGCATCGGCCTCGGCCTGATCACGATGCTGATGCTGCTGCGGCCGGCCGGCGCTGCAAGCAAGCCCGAGGTCACCAGCCTGGGCCCCGAGCGGCCGACGAGCGCGATGTACGTCGGCAACAGCTTCTTCTATTACAACAACAGCCTGCACGGCCATGTGGGCCAGCTGGCCGCGGCCACGCAACCGGCCCTGCCCTGGCGCAGCGTCTCGATCACGATCAGCGGCTCGGGCTTCGACTGGCACGACGTCGAGTCCTACTTCCGGCCCGACGCGGTCGGCGCTTACAGCTTCGATCGCGACAACAACATCGTCTTCAACAAGGGCAAAAGCAAGCTCTGGGATCTGTTGATCACGATGGACTGCAGCCAGTGCCCGATCCATCCGCAGCTGGGCAAGGTCTTCCACGAGTACGCGCGCAAGAACGCCGAGACCGCGCGCCGCCACGGCGCCGAGCCGGTCTTCTTCATGTCCTGGGCCTACGGCCGCGCTGGCCGAGGCCTATACCGAGGCCGGCAATGCCAACAAGGCGCTGGTGATCCCGGTCGGCCTGGCCTTCGCGCGCTCGCTGGCGCAAAAGCCCGAGCTGATCCTGCACGCGCCCGACAAACGCCACCCGAGCCTGGCCGGCACCTATCTGGCCGCCTGCAGCGTCTAGGCGGCGATCTTCGGCCGCTCGCCCGAAGGCCTCGCCTACACGGCCGGCCTCGACGCGGCCACGGCGCGCCATCTGCAGAGCGTTGCCTGGCAGGCGGTGCGTGCCTATTACGACGGCAAGGGCGAGGGCAAGGGCGACTGAGCGCCGCTCAGCCCTCGCCGATCAGGCTCGCGACGCGCTCGTCGGTCAGCCGCATCGGCATCGACTGCGCCGACAGTAGCGCGACCACCGCATGCTCGTCGCGCGCGCTGTCGCGGCGCAAAGGCGTCAGCCGCGGTTCGCCGGCGGCATTGGTCAGGCTGGCGACCAGCGGGCGGTGCGCCTTCTCGCCATTGCGCACGACGATGCCGAGCTCGCCCGAGGCCAGGCGCACGACGCTGCCCGGCGGGAAGATGCCGAAGGCCTTGATCAGCGCGGCGGCCAGGGGGCTCTCGGCGCTCATCTGCAGCAACTCGGCGCCGGCCTGCTGCGCGCTCATCGCCGGGCGGCTGGCGCGGCTGCTCAGCCGCGCCGTGTAGACATCGGCGAAGCGCAACATCTCGGCCAGCTCGCCGACATCGCGGCTGCCGTTCGGATAACCGGAGCCGTCGGCGACCTCGTGGTGCGTGAGCACCGCCTCCAGCCAGTCCTGGTCGGTGATGCCGGCCTCGCCCAGCATCTCGGCGCTGCGGATCGGGTGCTCGTGGATGGCCTCGCGCTGCTTGGCCGTCAGCGGCGAGACCTGCGAGGACAGCCGCGCCTGCAGTTCCAGCATCGACAGATTCATCGTCAGCGCGGCCTGGAAGGCGCGGCGCTGCTCGGCCGGGCCCCAGCCCAGATAGCGCGCCGCCGCCTGGCAGGCGGTGGCCGCATGGATCGAATGGTTGATGCCGTAATGGCCGCCGCTGTCCGGCTGGCGCACCACCTGCGACAGCGCCACGTCGGGCGAAGCATCGATCAGGCTTAGCAGCAGGTCGGTCGCGCTGTCCAGCGCATCGAGCAGCTGCGGCAGCGGCAGGCCCAGCGCCTGCCGCACGTCGCGGCCGCCGCGCTCCCAGGCGGCCGGCAGCCGCGCCAGCCGCTGCTGCAGCGATTCGCGCTGCCGCCCGGGCTGCTGGATCGCCTCGGTCAGTTCGTCCACCTCCACCAGCGCACCGCGCTTGAACAGCGCCTCCAGCTGCTCCTCGTCGGCGATCACCTGCCCGCGCGCCAGCAGCAGCATGCGCCCGGCGTCGCGCACGCTGAAGGGCAGCGGTGCGCCGAGCATGATCCTGTTCTTGACGGAGGAGAGTGTGCAGACGCGCATCGATGACAGCGAGATACGGGCTTATCCCCGCGCAAAAACGGGCCAGGCGCACTCTACCTCGGCCGCAGCGCCGCAATCGCCGCAAAAGCCGCCGACAAACGGCCGGCGAGCGGCCAGCGAACGGCCAGCGCGCGAATGTGAAAACTACCCGTCCGCCGCCGCAGCCCATCCAGCGGGCACGACAGCCCTCGGGCGCGCGAGCATTTACAGCCCCGGCCAATTGCCAGAACATCCGCGCGACCTCCCGCCAAGCCATCATGGACGACGCCGCAAGACCCGACCCCGAGCGCACCACCGAGCCACCGGGCGCAGCGCTGGACGTGCTGATCGTCGGCGCCGGCCTGTCCGGCATCGGCGCGGCCCGCCATCTGCAGCGCCGCTGCCCCGAGCAGCGCTTCGAGATCGTCGAGGCGCGCGAGCGGCTGGGCGGCACCTGGGACCTGTTCCGCTATCCGGGCGTGCGCTCCGATTCGGACATCTACACGCTGGGCTATGGCTTCAAGCCCTGGACCGGCCGTCAGGCGATCACCGAGGGCCCGGCCATCCTCGACTACATCCGCGAGACGGCCGAGGAGGGCGGCCTTGCCGCACGCATCCGCTACGGTCACCGCGTCGTCGGCGCCGACTGGTCCAGCGAGGCCGCCTGCTGGCGGGTCGAGCTGGAGGCCGACGGCCGGCGCCGGCAGCTGAACGCGCGCTTTCTCTACCTGTGCTGCGGCTACTACAGCTATGCCGGCGGCCACCGCCCCAGCTTCGAGGGCGAGGCCGAGTTCCGCGGCACGATCGCGCTGCCGCAGTTCTGGCCGGCCGAGCTGGACCATGCGGGCCAGCGCGTCGTCGTGATCGGCAGCGGTGCCACGGCCGTGACCCTGGTGCCGGCGATGGCGCGCACGGCCGCCCATGTGACGATGCTGCAGCGCTCGCCCAGCTATGTGGTCAGCCGGCCCTCGGTCGACGCAATCGCGCAGGGCCTGCGCCGCGTCATGCCCGAGGCCTGGGCCTATGCGCTGACGCGCTGGAAGAACGTCGCGATCACCAGCTTCTACTACCGGCTGGCGCGCCGCCGGCCGGGCCTGTTCAAGCAGCGCCTGCAGCAGCTGGCCGCCGCGGCGCTGGGCTCGGCCGAGCAGGCCGCCGCCGCCTTCACGCCGCGCTACGAGCCCTGGGACCAGCGCCTGTGCGTCGCGCCCGACGGCGATCTGTTCCAGGCGCTGCGCGAGAGCCGCGCGTCCATCGTCACCGACACCATAGAGCGCTTCACGCCGGGCGGCCTGCGGCTGGCCGGCGGCCGTGAGCTGGCGGCCGACATCGTCGTCATGGCCACCGGCCTGAAGCTCAATGTGCTGGGCGACATCGCGGTGCGCATCGACGGCCGGCCGCTCGATGCGTCGGCACAGATGGCCTACAAGGGCATGATGCTCAGCGAGGTGCCGAATATGGTGATGGCCTTCGGCTACACCAATGCCTCCTGGACGCTGAAGGCCGACCTGACCGCCGCCTGGGTCTGCCGGCTGCTGCGCCATATGCGGCGCCACGGCCAGCGCATCGCCGTGCCGCGACGCGACCCGTCGGTGGCGAGCGAACCCTTCCTGTCCTTCAGCTCCGGCTATGTGCAGCGCGCCCTCGCCGCGCTGCCCAAGCAGGGCAATCGCCGGCCCTGGCAGGTGCACCAGAACTACTTTGCCGATCTGCGCGCGATCCGCTGGGGCCGGATCGCCGACGGCGTGCTGCAGCTGAGCCCCGACGCCCAGCCGATCAAGGAGAAGCGCCGATGAAGACCGACGGACAAGTCGCAGTGCTGACCGGTGCCGGCAGCGGCATCGGCCGCGCGCTGGCGCTGGCCCTGGCCCGGCGCGGCTGCCATCTGGCGCTGGCCGACATCAAAGCGGCCAGCCTGGCAGAGACCGCCGCCGAGGCGGCGCTGCTGGGCGTGCGGGTCAGCCAGCACGCGCTGGACGTCGCCGAGCGCACCGCCGTCGCCGCGCTGCCGGCTGCCGTGCTGGACACCCATGGCCAGGTCGATCTGCTGATCAACAACGCCGGCGTCGCCCTGGGCGGCCTGTTCGAGCAGATCGCCGAGGCCGATTTCGACTGGCTGATGGAGATCAATTTCCACGGCCTGGTGCGGATGACGCGCGCCTTCCTGCCGCTGCTGCGCGACAGCCCGTCCGCAGCCAGCCGCATCGTCAACATCTCCAGCATCTACGGCATCGTCGCGCCGCCGGGCCAGAGCGCCTACTCGGCCGCCAAATTCGCCGTGCGCGGCTTCTCGAATGCGCTGCGCCACGAGCTGCAGGGCTCTAAGATCGGCGTCACCGTCGTCCACCCGGGCGGCGTCGCGACGGCGATCGCGCGCAGCGCGCGGCTGCCCACCGGCGTACCCGATGGCGAGATCCGCGAACGTCTGGCACGCGTCGAGCGCCTGCTGAGGATGCCGCCGGCCCGGGCGGCCGAGATCATCGTCCGCGGCATCGAGGGCGGGCGCGATCGGGTGATCGTCGGCGCCGATGCGCGCGTCGCCGCGCTGCTGGAGCGGCTGTTCCCGGTTCACTACTGGCGCGTCCTGGGACGGCTGGTGCCGCACTGAAGAAGGTGGATGCCGATGATGGTATTGATCTCGCTGCTGATTGTTCTGGCCCTGCTGCTGGGCGCACTCTGGGCCTTCACCGGCCAGGCGGTGCGCCGCGTCGAGGCGGCGCTGCCGCCGCAGGGCCGCTTCGTCGAGGTGCCCGGCGCGCGGCTGCACATCGTCGAGCAGGGCGACAAGACCCGCCCGGCCCTGCTGCTGATCCATGGCCTGAGCGGCAATCTGCGCCATTTCACCCATGGCATGAGCGAGCGGCTGGCTGCCGACTTCCATGTCATCGCCGTCGACCGGCCCGGCGCCGGCTACTCGATCCGCGCCGCCGACGCCTTGGCCGGCCTGCCGACGCAGGCCGACGCGATGGCGGCCTTGATCGCCGCGTTGGGGCTGCAGCGTCCGGTCGTCGCCGGCCATTCGCTGGGCGGCGCGGTCGCGCTGGCACTGGCGCAGCGGCATCCGGACAAGGTCGGCGCCCTGGCCCTGATCGCACCGCTGACGCATACGCCGAGCCGCGTCTCGCCGGTCTTCGCCGGCCTGGACATCGGCAGCGCTTGGCTGCGCCGCCTGGTCGCCCACACGATCGCGCTGCCGATCGCCAAGGCGCGCAGCGAGGCCGTACTCGGCCTCGCCTTCGCGCCCGAGCCGGTGCCGCGCGACTTCGCGCTGAGCGGCGGCGGCCTCCTGACCGTGCGGCCCAGCCATTTCATCGGCGCCTCGGCCGATCTGGTCAGCGTGCCGCAGGACCTGCCCACGCTCGAACAGGGCTATGCCGGCATGACGCTGCCGGTCGGCGCCCTCTATGGCCGCGGCGACCGCCTGCTGGCGCCCGAGGAGCAGGGCACGCCGCTGATCGACAAGCTGCCGGGCGCGACGCTGGAACTGGTCGACGGCGGCCATATGCTGCCGCTGACCCAGCCCGCAGCCTGCGCCGACTTCGTCCGCCGCGTCGCCGCGCGTGCGGCAAGCTGAAGGCAAGGTTTTTGGTCTCGGCATAAGCTAACCTTTCGGTCCGAACCAAGGATCTTCACCAACAACAGGAGTGCCACCCATGTCGCTACGCATCAATGACACCGCGCCCAATTTCACGGCCGAGACGACCCAGGGCCGCATCGATTTCCACCAGTGGATCGGCGACCAGTGGGCGGTGCTGTTTTCGCACCCGAAGGACTTCACCCCGGTGTGCACGACCGAGCTGGGCTATATGGCCAAGATCGAGCCCGAGTTCACCAAGCGCAACACCAAGCTGATCGGCCTGTCGGTCGACCCGGTCGACAACCACAGCCGCTGGGTCAGCGACATCGAGGAGACCCAGGGCGCCAGCGTCAAGTACCCGATGATCGGCGACACCGATCTGGCCGTGGCCAAGCTCTACAACATGCTGCCCGCCGAGGAGGCCGGCACGTCCGAGGGCCGCACGGCCGCCACCAATGCGACGGTGCGCTCGGTCTTCATCATCGGCCCGGACAAGAAGATCAAGCTGATGCTGACCTATCCGATGACGACCGGCCGCAACTTCGACGAGATCCTGCGCGTGCTCGACTCGATGCAGCTGACCGCCAAGCACAAGGTCGCCACGCCGGCGAACTGGCAGCAGGGCCAGGACGTCATCATCGCCGGCTCGGTCTCGGACGAGGACGCGAAGACCCTGTTCCCGGACGGCTGGAAGGCGCCGAAGCCCTATCTGCGCATCGTCAAGCAGCCGGGCTGAGCCGGCCGGCGCCACCGCGCCGCGACCTAGTGAGAACCCGCGCTGAGCCGGCTCCGGCGAGCGGCGACAATGCCTCACACCCGCCGCCAGCGCCACCCGCGCTGGCGGCTCGTCTTTGAGCCAGCCCGCCCTACCCGACGGAGAGCCGTTTGAACAAGAACATCCAGGCGCCCACCGCGCACACCATCCTCGGCCACCCCGACAGCCTGTTCGTGCTGTTCTTCACCGAGATGTGGGAGCGCTTCTCCTACTACGGCATGCGCGCGCTGCTGGTGCTGTTCCTGATCTCGACCACCGTCAAGGGCGGCTGGGGCTGGACCCGCGAGGAGGCGACCACCCTGTACGGCTGGTACACGATGCTGGTCTACTTCACGCCCATCCTGGGCGGCTACCTGGCCGACCGCTATCTGGGCACGCGCCGCGCGGTTGTGCTGGGCGGCTTCATCATCGCCGCCGGCCATGTCTCGCTGTTCCTGGACACGATCAGCTCCTTCTACATCGGCCTGGGCCTGGTGATCGCCGGCACCGGCCTGTTCAAGCCGAACATCTCGGCCATCGTCGGCCAGCTCTACGGCAAGGACAACGAGTCCTCGCGCGATGGCGGTTACACGCTCTTCTATATGGGCGTCAACGCCGGCGCCTTCTTCGGCATCTCGCTGTGCGGCTATATCGGCGAGAAGATCAGCTGGAACTACGGTTTCGGCCTGGCCGGCATCTTCATGATCCTGGGTGCGCTGCAGTTCTACTTCAGCCAGGGCATCTTCGGCGAGATCGGCGGCGCGCCCAGCAAGAACGCGCCGGCCCTGGCCGAGGCGACGCCGGACGACACGCCCGCCCACATCATCCGCGACCGCCTGATCGCGATCGGCGTGTTCTCCTTCTTCACCATCTTCTTCTGGTTCGCCTTCGAGCAGGCCGGCGGCTCGATGACGATCTTCGCGGCCGACTACACCGACCGCACCCTGGTCGGCACCAGCGGCTTCGTCTTCAAGGTCGTCAACAGCCTGATGACCCTGATCCCGGTGGCCATCCTGTCCTGGCTGCTGGTGCAGCTGATGCGCGGCAGCAGCCGCTATGTGCTGTCCAATGCCCTGCTGGTCGGCGCGCTGGCCCTGATCTGGGCGCTGTCGCTGTGGATGCTGGGCCGCGAGTTCCAGATGGAGCAGTCGGAGATCCCGGCCACCTGGTTCGGTGTGCTGAACAGCTTCTTCCTGGTGGTGCTGGCGCCGATGTTCTCGAAGATGTGGGAGCGCCACTGGAATCCGAGCGGCCCGGTCAAGTTCGGCGTCGGCCTGGTGCTCCTGGGCCTGGGTTTCGCCGCCCTGGCCTATGGCGCGATGGGCATCCCCGCCGGCGCCAAGACCGCGCAGGTCAGCATGGTCTTCCTGTGCCTGGCCTACCTGCTGCACACCATGGGCGAGCTGTGCCTGTCGCCGGTGGGCCTGTCCTATATCTCCAAGCTGGCGCCGGCGCGCCTGCTGGGCCTGATGTTCGGCATCTGGTTCCTCAATGCCGGCATCGCCAACAAGCTGGCCGGCTTCACCGGCAGCTATATCGACAAGATCTCGGAAAGCTACTCGATGGCGGTGTTCTTCCTGATCTTCACCATCATCCCGGCCGGCGCCGGCCTGGTGCTGATGGCGATGAACAAGTGGATGCTGAAGAAGATGCACGGCGTGCGCTGAAGGCGCCGCACGCCCCCCGGCAGCCACTGCTGCCGCTTCAAGGCCCCGTTAGACGGGGCCTTTCGTTTTAGGGGGCAGCCCCCGTGAAAAGTGAATTCTTCGCAAACTTGTATCCGAAAATTTACAACAATCGCACAAAACCTGGCCCTAGTCCTTTGCCGATGCGCCAGCGGACCTGCCGTCCGCAAGGAGTTCAACGATGTGGTCCTCCGCTCATGCTGCCGGTCTCGCGTCGCCCCTTGCGGGCGTGCCAGGATTTGAGTCACTGACGGCGCCGCCCGCGCCGAGCGGCCGGCCCGAGCGGCGCCAGGCCGCCTCGCTGAGCAGCCACTGGCTGAGCCTGGTGCTGGAGGAGCTGGACTACGGCGTGCTGCTGCTGAACGCCGCCGGCCGGGTGCTGCATTGCAATCTGGCCGCCCGGCGCAGCCTCGATGCCCACCATCCGCTGCAGCTGGCCGGCGCGCAGCTGCGCGCCGCCGACGCCAAGGATGCCGCCCAGCTGGCCGATGCGCTGCGCGGCGCCGAGCAGGACGGCCGGCGCTGCCTGCTGCGCCTGGGCGAGGGCGCCGAGCGCTGCAGCGTCGTCGTCGTGCCGCTGAACCGCGATGTCGAGCAGGCCGCCGTGCTGCTGGTGCTGGAGCGGCGCCAGCTCTGCGGCGAGCTGGCAGCGCAGTGGTTCGCGCTGCGGCACGGCCTGACCCCGACCGAGACCGAAGTGCTGAAGGCGCTGTCCTCCGGCGCGCGGCCGACCGACGTGGCCGAGCGCCAGGGCGTGGCGATCTCGACCGTGCGCACGCAGATCCAGAGCATCCGCGCCAAGTCCGGTGCCGACAGCATCGGCGAGCTGCTGCGCCAGCTGGCGATGCTGCCGCCGCTGATGTCGGCGCTGCGCATGGATTTCAGCTGATCGCGCAGTCGCGCCGGCACCACGGCGCTATCCCTTAATATTCGGCGTTAGCCGCGGTCCTGCCGCGCCCGACGCCGACATGGAACTTGAAAATCCCGACGCCCAAGCGATAGAGAACCTGCCGCCCTCGCTGGCCGCGCTGGCCACTCGCGGCGTCGCCCGCAGCTACCGCCGCGGCATGCTGCTGATCGAGGAAGGCTCGCAGGGCGACAACCTCTACCTGATCCTGTCGGGCTCGCTGCGCGCCTTCGGCTGCGACGCGCGCGGCCGCGAGGTCACCTACGGCGTCTACGGCGCCGGCGAGTATGTCGGCGAGATGAGCCTGGACGGCGGCCCACGCTCGGCCAGCGTGATCACCGAGCAGGCCTCGCGCTGCCTGATCATCAGCCGCGCCAGCCTGCTCGAACATATCGCCGAGCATCCGGAGTTCGCCTTCGAGCTGCTGACCAAGGTGATCCGCCGCGCCCGCGCCGCGACGCTGTCGACCAAGCAGCTGGCGCTGAACGACGTCTACGGCCGCCTGAAGTCCCTGCTGGAGAGCGGCACCGCCGGCGGCGAGGAACTGCAGCTGACGCACCAGGCGATGGCGCAGCGCCTGGGCTGCTCGCGCGAGATGGTGTCCAAGCTGATCAAGGACCTGGAGCTCGGCGGTTATCTGGCCCGCATCGCCAACGGCCGCTACCAGCGCCTGCGCGGCCTGCCGGCGCGCTGGTAATACCGCCTCAGCCCTCGGCGGAGCTCTTCAGCGGCGGCGCCACCTCGAAGCGCTGCGCCGGCTTGTCGGCGCGCTCGTAAAGGCCCGCAACCTTGGGCAGGTTGGCCTCGATATCGCGGATGCGCGTCGGCCCGGCCGGATGGGTGGACAGCCATTGCGGCGGCGCGCCCTTGGCGGCCTGACCCATCTTCTGCCACAGCGTGACGCCGGCCGAAGGCTTGTAGCCGGCGCGCGCGGCCAGCTCCATGCCGACCAGATCGGCTTCGCTCTCGTCCTGGCGGCTGAAGGTCATCGACAGCAGCTGGCCGCCGACGCCGGCGGCGAAGCGGCCCAGATTGCCCAGGCCCAGCAGGGCCGAGCCGAGCTCGATCACGCCATTGGTGGCCATGCTCTTGCCGACGCGCTCGCGCGCATGCTCGCGCAGCGCATGGGCGACCTCGTGGCCCATGATCATCGCGACCTCGTCGTCGTCCAGCTTCAGCTTCTCGAGGATGCCGTAGTAGAAGGCGATCTTGCCGCCCGGCATGCAGAAGGCATTCAGCTGCGGGCTGCCCAGCAGATTGACCTCCCAGCGCCATTGCTTGGCGCGCGGATTCCAGTCGCCGGCCAGCGGGATGATGCGCTTGGCGATCTCGCGCAGGCGGATCAGCTGCGGATGGTTGGCCGGCGCCAGCGCGCGCTGCTGACGGGCCTGGCTCATCATCTTCGCGTACTGCTCGGCGCCTTCCGACTCGATCTGTTCGGCCGAGATCAGCTTGGTGAAGCCGCTGGTCTCGCCGACGTTGACGCCCTCCCGCTGCGCCCAGGCGGCCGCCGGCGCCAGCGCGCCGCCCATCAGCAGGCCGCCGAAGCGGCGGCGCGAGCAGGCGCAGCCGAGCGGCGTCGGCAGATCGGGACAGGCGGCGGGATCGAAATCGGCGGGCATGGCGGGACGGTGAAAAGCTTGCGGTAAGGCGTCCCGCTATTCTGAGGCCGCAGACGCGACAATGCAGCATGCAGCCAACGCCCTCCGCCCTCGCCCAGCCGCTGGACGCCCAGCAGTTCCGCGCCGCCCTGGGCATGTTCGCCACCGGGGTCACCATCGTCACCGCGCGCGCGCCGGACGGCGGCCTGGTCGGGCTGACGGCCAATTCCTTCAACTCGGTCTCGCTGTCGCCGCCGCTGGTGCTGTGGAGCCTGGCGCGGCGCGCCGGCTCGATGCCGGTGTTCAGCCGCGGCTCGCATTACGCGATCAACATCCTCGCCGCCGAGCAGCAGGAGCTGGCCCGGCGCTTTGCCACCCGCGACATCGACCGCTTCGCCGGTCTGGCCTGGCGCGAGGGCGCCGGCGGCGCGCCGGTGCTGGACGGCTGCGCCGCCGTCTTCGAATGCGCGAACCGCAGCCAGTACGAGGAAGGCGACCATGTGATCTTCGTCGGCGAGGTCGAGAGCTGCAGCCGCCGCGAGGGCGCGCTGCCGCTGATCTTCCACGGCGGGCGCTACTACACCGAGCTGCCGCTCTAGATCTGCACCCGCGTTCCCAGCTCCACCACCGCGTTGTCGGGCAGGCGGAAGAAGTCGGCCGCGCCGACGGCATTGCGGCTCATCGCCGCGAACAGGCGCTCGCGCCAGCGCGCCATGCCGCTGCCGTCCGTCGGCACGACGGTCTCGCGGCTGAGGAAGTAGCTGGTCTCGAAGATGGGCAGACGCAGGCCCCGCGCCTCGCACAGCGCCAGCGCGCGCGGCACGTCGGGCGGATCCATGAAGCCGAAGTGCAGGCTCACTCGCCAGAAGCCCGGCGCCAGCGCCTCCAGTTCCACCCGCTCCGCCTCGCCGAGCCAGGGCCGCTCGTGGAAGACGACGGTCAGGATCACGTTCGCCTCGTGCAGCACCTGGTTGTGCTTCAGGTTGTGCAGCAGCGCCTGCGGCACGGTGTCCGGGTTGGCGACCGGATAGACGGCCCAGCGCTGTGCGCGGGCGGCGCCGCTGTCGACCAGGCCGGCGACGAAGGGTTGCAGCTCCAGGCCCTCGCGGCGGATGCTGGCCAGCAGCAGCTCGCGGCCGCGCGCCCAGGTGCTCATCAGCGCGAACAAAGCCAGCGCGAAGGCCAGCGGGAACCAGCCGCCGTCGACGAACTTGATCGCGCAGCCGGCCACCAGCAGCGCGTCCAGCGCCAGAAAGCCCAGTGTCGCCGGCGCGGCGATCCAGGCCGGCAGGCGCCAGCCCTCGCGCACGACGAAATAGGTCAGCATCGTCGTGATCAGCATCGTCAGCGTGACCGCGATGCCATAGGCGCCGGCCAGGGCCGAGCTGCTGCCGAACAGCAGCACCGCGCCGACCACGCCGGCCAGCAGCGCCCAGTTGACCGCCGGGATGTAGATCTGGCCGGCCTCGCGCGCCGAGGTGTAGCGCAGCGCCATGCGCGGCAGGAAGCCGAGTTGGATCGCCTGCTGCGTCATCGAATAGGCGCCCGAGATCACCGCCTGCGAGGCGATCACCGCGGCCAGCGTCGCCAGCACCACGGCCGGCAGCAGCAGCTCGGCCGGGAAAAGGCGGAAGAAGGGGTTCTCTATCGCCGTCGGCTCGCGCATCAGCAGCGCGCCCTGGCCCATATAGTTCAGCGCCAGCGCCGGGAACACCAGCAGTCCCCAGGCCAGGCGGATCGGCCGGCGGCCGAAATGGCCCATGTCCGCGTACAGCGCCTCGGCGCCGGTCAGGGCCAGCACGATGGCGCCGACGGCGGCGAACAGATGCCAGCCGCGCTCGGCGAGGAAAGCCCAGGCGTGCAGCGGGTTCAGCGCGGCCAGGATGGCCGGCTGCCGCGCGATCTGCAGCGCTCCGGTCAGCGCCAGGACCAGGAACCACAGCACGATCAGCGGGCCGAAGACCTTGCCGACCGCGCCGGTGCCGAAGCGCTGCACCAGGAACAGCGCCAGCAGCACCGCCAGCGAGATCGGCAGCACATAGGCGGCCAGGCCCGGCGCCAGCACCTCCAGGCCCTCGATCGCGCCCATCACCGAGATCGCCGGCGTGATCACGCTGTCGCCGTAGAACAGGGTCGCGCCGAACACGCCCAGCAGCAGCAGCGCGCCGCGCAGCGCCGGCTTCGACTGCACCGCATGGGCGGCCAGCGCCGTCAGCGCCAGGCCGCCGCCCTCGCCGCGGTTGTCGGCGCGCAGGATCAGCACGATGTACTTGAGCGTCACGATCAGCATCAGCGCCCACAGGATGGCCGAGACGGCACCGATCAGGTTCGCCTCGTTCAGCGCGATGCCGGTGGCCGGCAGGAAGACCTCCTTGACCGTGTACAGCGGGCTGGTGCCGATATCGCCGTAGACGACGCCGATGGCGCCCAGGGTCAGGGCGGCCAGGCCCTGACGAGGCGGGTGGGATGTGGGTTCGGTGGACAAGATGGGATGCCGTCGTGGTGGAGACGGCCGCAGCATCTCCGGCCGCGCATCAGGAACGCATAAGGATCGCTCAGGCCAGCCGGTAGCCGACGCCCGGCTCGGTCAGCAGGCGCCGCGGCTCGGCGCTGTCCTCCTCGAGCTTGGCGCGCAGCTGCGCCATGTACAGGCGCAGATAGTGGGTGTGCTCGCTGAACTCCGGCCCCCAGACATCGGCCAGCAGCGTGCGGTGCGTGACGACCTGGCCGGCGCTGCGCACCAGCCGCGCCAGCAGCTTGAACTCGGTCGGGGTCAGCTTCTGCTCCCGGCCGTGCAAGCTGACCCGGTGCGCGGCCAGGTCGACGAGCAGGCCGTCCTGCTCGTAGCGCGTCAGCGCCGGCTGCAGCAGGCGGCCGCGATGGCGCAGCGCGACGCGCATGCGCGCCAGCAGCTCGGCCACGCCGAAGGGCTTGACCAGGTAGTCGTCGGCGCCGAGATCGAGCAGGCGCACCTTCAGCCCGTCCTGCTCGCGCGCCGAGATCACCAGCAGCGGCGTCTGCCGCTGTTCGCGCAGCTGGCGCAGCAGCTGCTCGCCGTCGCCGTCGGGCAGGCCCAGGTCCAGCAGCACCAGGTCGACCGGGTTGTTCGCCAGCAGCGCCAGCCCGTCGGCCAGGCTGGCCGCGGTCAGCACCCGGTAGCCCTCGACGCGCAGGCTCTCGGCCAGGGTGGCGCGCAGCTCGCGCTCGTCCTCGACCAGCAGCACGGCCAGGCTCACGAGGGCTCCACCAGCGCGGCCGGTTGCGGCGTCAGCGGCAGCCGGCATTCGAAGCTGGCCCCGCCCCGGTGGCGCGCGCGGTAGCGGATCTCGCCGCCATGGGCGCGGGCGATCGCGCGGCAGGCGGCCAGGCCGACGCCGACGCCGCGGCGCGGCGCCCCGTCCGGCCGCTCGGCATTGGCCTCGGCGCCGCGCTGGAAGGCGCCGAAGATGCGCTCCTGCCAGGCCGGCTGCACACCGGGCCCGCGGTCGCGCACCGCCAGCAGCAGATGCCCGGGCCCGGCGCGCTCGGCCACGATCTCGACCGGGCCGCCGCCATAGCGCAGCGCGTTGTCGACCAGATTGTCCAGCAGCTGCATCAGCAGCAGCGCGTCGCAGCGCAGCAGCGGCAGGCCCGGCTCCAGGCGCGCGCGCAGCGGCGCCTCGGCATGGCGCTGGCGCAGGCGGCGCAGCGCGGCACCGACGATCTCCTCGGCCGATTCCCAGTCCATGCGCAGCACCACGCCGGGCGCGTCCAGGCGCGCGATCTGCAAGGTGTTGTCGGTCAGCCGGCTCAGCGCGGCGGTCTCGTCGACGACGGTCGCGGCCAGGCGCTGGCGCTGCGCCGCGTCGAGCCGCGCGTCCTGCTCCTGCAGCGCCGAGGCGGCGCCCATGATGGTGGCCAGCGGCGTGCGGTAGTCGTGCGAGATCGCCGCCAGCAAGGTGTTGCGCAGGCCCTGCGCCTCGGCCTCCTCGCGGGCGCGCTGCGCCGCCCGCTCGCTGGCGCTGCGCTCCAGCGCCTGGCCCATCTGGTCGCAGAACTGCTGCGCCTGCGCGCGCAGGGCCGGATCGGCGCGCCGGCCCGGCTCCAGCTCGAGCAGGGCCGCGCCCAGGCTGCGCCGGCGCCCGCGCAGCGGCAGGTACCAGGCGCGCTGCTCCTCGTAGCGGCCGGTGCCGGGGCCGAAGGGCGTCGAGCCGCGCAGGCAGGCCCACAGCCCGGTCCACTGGTCGGCATCGGGCGCGCCGAGCACGAGCACGGCCTCGGCATCGTCGCGGGCCGGCAGCGCGTCCTTCAGCAGCAGCAGCTGCACCGGCGCCGCCAGCAGGCGCTGCAGCGCCGCGGCCAGGGCCGCCGCCTGCGCATGCGGCTCGGCCGCGTCGCGCAAGGCCTCGCTGAAGGCGCGCAGCTGCTCGGCATCGGCGGCCTGGCGTTGCGCCAGCGCGACCTGGCGGCGCAGCCGCGCCATCAGCCCGGCCGTGCTCCAGCTGACGCCCAGCATGGTCGCCAGCAGCCAGGCATGCTGGTGCAGATCGATCAGCAGACTGCCGCGCGGCGGCACGAAGGCCCAGTTGAAGACCATCACCGCGGCCAGATTGACGAGCAGCGCCCCGGCCAGCGGCAGCCAGGGGCTGCCCAGCGCCGAGGCCAGCAGCAGCAGCATGGCCAGATTGGCCAGATTGGCCGCCTCGGGCCGACCGTCCAGCCAGACGAGCAGGGCCCAGGCCAGTGCCCAGATTGCGGCGGCCGGCCAGCAGCGGGCCAGCGATTCGGGCAGGCGGGACGAGGAGTTCATGGGCGCACGGTAGCAGCCCCCGCGTTAGCGGCGCATAAGCGGCGCATAGGCGGCGCACCGGGGCCGGCTCAGCGCGCGCCCAGCACCTCGGCGCTCAGCCGGTCCAGGTTCTGCTCATTGGCCGGCACGACGATGGCGGCGATCTGCGCCGCATGCTCGGCCGTGTCGAAGCGCTGCTGCCAGCCGACCAGGGTCTGGCCCTCGGGGGCGGGCTCGAAGCTGATCGTCAGGAAGAAATGGTGGCCGCTGACATGCTCGATGACGACGCGCTCGTTGGCGCGCCATTCGGTGAACACGCTCTCGTTCGGATAGTCGCGGCCGTCCGGCCCGTGCATGACGAAGCGCCAGCGGCCGCCCTCGCGCGGCTCGAACAGCTCGAAGCTGCTGCTGAAACCGTCGGGGCCCCACCAGCGCGCCAGCCGCGCCGGATCGAGCAGGGCCGCGAAGACCTGCGCCGGCGGCGCGGCGATCAGGCGCTGGTGGACAAATTCGCGCCCGGCGCTCGGGCTTTCGTTCATGGCGGACATCGGCGGGGCTCCTTGTCGGGACGATGGGCCGATTCTGAACCGCTTCGGCCGGCTTCACTTTTTCGGCCGCCCGCCTTCGAACAGGCGCGGCAGCAGCGCCAGGACGGCCAGCGCCAGCAAGGTGCTGAGCAGCGCCGTCGCCTCGCGGCCCAGGCCGCAGGCCACGCCGATCGCGGCCGTCATCCAGACGCCGGCCGCCGTCGTCAGGCCCTGCACGCTGGCCTCGCTGTCGCGCTTGATGATGGCACCGGCGCCGAGGAAGCCGATGCCGGTGACGATGCCCTGGATCACGCGGCTGATGTCGCCGATCGGCATGCCGCCCAGCTGCGGCACCAGCACGAACAGCGCCGCCCCCATCGCGACCAGCATATGGGTACGCACGCCGGCCGCCTTGCCCTGCTGTTCGCGCTCGTAGCCGAGCACGCCGCCGAGCAGGGCCGCCAGGCCCAGGCGCAGCAGGGTGCGGGTCAGCTGGGCCGCATCGGGCAGATCGGAGAACTCGGCGAGCAGGGTCGCCAGCACGGTGTCGAACAAGGCCTCGCTCCCCGGCCGTCCACCGGCCGCGGCGCATCTTGCAAGCGCCGCGGGCGCGGCGTCAAGCGCACGCAGCGCGCCCATCGCGCGGTCGCCGACCGACGGGCGGCCGACCTGGGTTAGCCTCGGGCGCATGAAGCGCCTCCCCGCCCGCCTGCTGCTGCTCCTGCTTGCCCTCTTGCTCGCCCCGCGCGCTGCCGCGCTGGCCCAGGGCACGGCCATCATCATCGGCGGCGCGCTGAAGTACGACAACGAGGTGGTCTGGCAGCGCATCGTCGACGAGGCCGGCGGCCGTGGCGCGCGCTTCGCCGTGTTCGCGACGGCCGCCGCCAACCCGGAGCGCAGCGCCGGCCAGATCGTCGCGGCGCTGAACCGCCATGGCGCGCGGGCCGAGGCGATTCCGGTCGCGCCGCGGCTGGCCGGCGTCGACCTGCAGCGGCAGCTGGACGACCCGGCGCTGCTGGCCAAGGTCGAGGCGGCGCAGGGCGTCTATTTCTCCGGCGGCGCGCAGGCGCTGATCGTCGACACCTTGCGACCGGCCGGCCGGCCGACGCCGATGCTGGAGGCGATCTGGTCGGTCTACCGCCGTGGCGGCGTCGTCGCCGGCAGCAGCGCCGGCGCGGCGGTGATGAGCACGACGATGATCCGCGACGCGCGCGATCCGCTGCAGGTGATGAAGGGCCGCCTGCGCGAGGGCCTGGAGATCGCGCCGGGCCTGGGCTTCGTCGGCGCCGGCCTGCTGGTCGACCAGCATTTTCTGAAGCGCGGCCGCATCGGGCGCCTGCTGCCGGTGATGCAGGCCGCCGGCTACCGGCTCGGCCTGGGCATCGAGGAGAACAGCGCCGTCGTGCTGCGCGGCGAGGCCTTCGAGGTGATCGGCGCCAAGGGCGCGCTGCTGGTCGATCTGAGCCAGGCGCGCAGCGATGCCGGCCTCGCCGCCTTCAATCTGCGCGGCGCCCTGCTCAGCTACCTGGACCGCGGCGACCGCCACGATCTGAAGAGCGGCGTCACCACGCCCTCGGCGGCCAAGCTGCGCGAGCCACGGCTCGATCCGGCCGCGGCCGACTACCGGCCCTATCACGACGACGCGCCCTTCTATCTGGACATGCTGGGCGACACGACCATCGTCAATGCGATGGCGCATCTGATCGACAGCGCGGCCAGCGAGCTGCGCGGCGTCGCCTTCGCCGGCCGGCGCGACCCGGCCGATGCGCAGCCGGACCTGGGCTTCGAGTTCCGGCTCTACAAGGGCGAGGGCTCGCTCGGCTGGTCGACCGGCGCCTTCGGCGGCGAGGACTACACGGTGCTGAAGCTGCGCCTGGACGTGCAGCCGGTGCGCATACAGCGGCCCTTCTACCTGCCGCTGGCCGCCTCTACTGCGGCTTCAGCGCCTCGTTGAGGGTGGCGGCCAGGCGCTGGGCGGCGGCCTTCAGCCGCGCGTCCAGCCTGGGCTGCTGCGCGTCGCGGTACTCGGCGCCGACATGGCGAGCGGCCGGATAGAAGTCCGGCGCCTCGACGATGCGGCAGGACTCCAGCGCCCAGGCCGCGGCGGCCGGTGCCTGCGGCCGGGCCTCGCCCTGCAGCGCCGGCGCCAGCGCGGCCCGCAGGGCCTGCGGACCGCCCTCGCGGTTCATGATCAGGCCGCTGTCCCACAGCGCATGCAGATTGCTGCCGCGGCCGAAGGCCTGCAGCTGCAGGCGGTTGCCGCCCTTGTCGCTGCCATGGCCGGCATGCAGCGGCTGGTGCACGTCGCCGACCATGTGGACGACGTATTTCAGCGCCAGCAGGCGCTCGGCATCGCCGGCCGCGGAGGCCAGCAGCGCGGTCTGCCGGTTCAGCGCCTCGACGACGCAGGCGCCGTCGGCGCAGTCGCGCGCCGGCCGGTAGCTGCAATCGCCCTCGGGAAAGTTGATGTAGTGCCAGCGCCCGCTGCGGGGCGAGCGATGCACGTCGGCCCAGGTCGAGATCGAGCTCAGCGTCGCACCGGGCTCCAGCGCCAGCAGGCGCCGCGCCTCGGCGCGGGCGGCCGGGCTCAGCTGCGCCTCGGCCAGCGCGGCGATCAGGCGGTGTCCCTCGAAGCCCCAGGCGCCGGCCTGCAGCGGGCCGAGCAGGGCCAGGGCGGCGACCAGGGCGCCGAGCAGGCGCGGTTGGACAGGGCGGGACATGGCGTGGGCGCGAAAAAAGCGCCGACGATAAGCGCTGGCGGCCCGGCGGCCGCGCCGGCGGTGCGCTGTGCGCCCGAGGACTCAGGCGCCGGCGCGGCGACCGGCGGCGAAGGCGACGAACCAGTCGATGCTGTCGGCGTTGGCCATCGCGTCGCGCTTGAGCACGCTGGCCGGCTCGGCACCCAGCAGCAGCTTCTTGACCGGCAGCTCCATCTTCTTGCCGGACAGCGTTCTCGGAATAGCCGCCACCTGCAGGATCTCGCTGGGCAGATGGCGGGCCGACAGCGCCGTGCGGATCGCCTCCTTCAGCCGCTGCGTCAGCGCCGCATCGAGCACGAGGCCTTCGCGCAGCTGGACGAACAGCGGCATATAGCTGTCGCGGCCCAGGTATTCGAGATCGACGACCAGGCTGTCCAGCACCTCGGGCAGGGCCTCGACCGCGCGGTACAGCTCGGCCGTGCCCATGCGGATGCCGTGGCGGTTGATCGTCGCGTCGGAGCGGCCGTAGATGATGCCGCCGCCCTCGGGCGTGATGCGCAGCCAGTCGCCATGGCGCCAGATGCCGGGGTACATGTCGAAATAGCTGTCGTGATAGCGCTGACCGATGAGCCCGGCGCCGGGCCGCCCCAAGCCGGGCGAGCTCCCCCTCGGGAGGGCGGCGCCATCGGCGCCTTGGGGGTCCACATCATTCCAGAAGTACAGCGGCATCGAGGGCAGCGGCCGGGTGCAGACCAACTCGCCGACCGCGTCGACCAGGGCGCGGCCCTGCTCGTCGAAGGCCTGCACCGCCGCGCCCAGCGCGCGGCATTGCATCTGGCCGCGCCGCAGCGGCAGGCTCGGGTTGCCGCACAGAAAGGCACCGGCGAAATCGGTGCCGCCGCTGATGCAGGCGATCCAGATGTCGCGGCCATCGACCTTCGGGCATTGCGCCCAGATCCAGTCATAGCATTCGTCGGACAGCGGCGAGCCGGTCGAGCCGACCGCGCGCAGCGCCGACAGATCGCCCAGCTGCTGCGGCCGCACCCCGGCCTTCAGGCAGCTGGCGTAGAAGGCCGCGCCGGCGCCGAAGAAGGAGACCCTGGCCAGCGCGGCAAAGCGCCACAGCGTGCCCCAGTCCGGCCCACCCAGCTCCGGGCGCGGCCCGGACGGGCTGCCGTCGTAGACGCAGACGCTGGCGCCGCCCAGCAGCGCATTGATCTGCGAGTTCCACATGATCCAGCCGGTCGAGCTGTACCAGTGGTAGCGGTCCGCGGGGCCGACGTCGTTGTGCAGCACGCCGCCCTTGAGCGCCTCCAGCACGATGCCGCCATGGCCGTGGACGATGGGCTTGGGCAGGCCGGTCGTGCCGCTGGAATAGACGATCCAGAGCGGATGGTCGAAGGGCAGCGGCTCGGGCTCCAGCCGCTGCGCGCCGGCGAGCAGATCGTCGAAGCGGTGCACGGCGGGCCGCAGCCCTTGCGGCGCCGGGGCATCGGCCGCCAGCACCGGCACCAGCAGCAGATGCTCGACGCTGGGCAGCGCATCGAGCAGCTCGGCGATCAGGCCCAGGCGCTCGAAGGACTGGCCGCCATAGACATAGCCATCGCCGGCGATCAGCACCTTGGGTTCGATTTGCCGGAAGCGGTCGAGCACCGCGACCGGCCCCATGTCCGGCGAGCAGACCGACCAGATCGCGCCCACGCTGGCGACGGCCAGGAAGGCGACCAGGGTCTGCGGGATATTGGGCAGATAGGCAACGACGCGATCGCCGCGCTGCACGCCCAGCTCGTGCCGCAGCCGGTGCGCCAGCGTGCCGACCTGGCGGCGCAGCTCGGGCCAGCTCAGCTCCTGCAGCTCGCCGCGGGCCAGCAAGCTCTCGTTGCAGGCGATCAGGGCCGGGCGGCCGGCCGCTTCGCCCGCCGCCGCGTGGCGCAGCACCTGGGCCGCCAGGTTCAGGCTGGCGCCCTCGAACCAGCGCGCGCCGGGCATGCGTTCCTCGCAGAGCGCGCGCTCGAAGGGTGTCGCCGACTGCAGCTCGAAGAAGTCCCACAGGCTCAGCCAGAAGGCGTCGAGCTCGGTCACCGACCAGCGCCACAGCGCTTCGTAGTCGTCGAACTCGAGGCCGCGGCTTTGCCGCAGGAACTGTTGGTAGCGTTCGATCTGGTGGGGCATGCGGACGATGGTAGCGAAGGCCCATGCCCTTGCCATGCGCCGCCGCACCGGATACTTCGGCTTTCGCCCCCAACCGACTGCCGATGAAGACAAGACCGATGAAGCGCCGCGCCGCACTGCTGGCCGCCTGCCTGCTGCTGGGCGCGCCGGCCGCGCGCGCCGAGCCCGAGCTGGTGCTGCTGGTGCGCCATGCCGAGCGCGCCGCCGAACCGAAGCAGGACCCGGCGCTGAGCCCCGCCGGCCAGGCGCGCGCCCGCGAGCTGGCCGAGGCGCTGGCCGATGCCGGCGTGACGGCCATCCTGACCACGCAGTACCAGCGCACGCGCCAGACGGCGGCGCCGCTGGCCGAGCGGCGCGGCATCGTGCCGCGCACGATCGAGGCCCGGCGCGGCAGCGACCATGTCGGCGAGGTGGTGGCCGCCGTGCGCGCGCAAAGCGGCGTCGTGCTGGTGGTCGGCCATGCGAACACGGTGCCGCAGATCGCCGCGGCGCTGGCCGGCAGCGCAGGCCCGCTGCGCGATTTCTGCGAGAGCAGCTACGCCCAGCTGCTGGCCGTGCAGGGCGGGCATCTGCTGCGCCTGCGCTATGGCGAGCCGGACAGTGCGGCGCCGCAGGACAATTGCCAGTGATGACTCCAAACCATTCCACCCTTCCGGCCGACAGCTATCTCGCCACCCTGGACAACGGCCTGCGC
The DNA here is from genome assembly GCF_030410485.1 of Roseateles violae. Classification (GTDB taxonomy): domain Bacteria; phylum Pseudomonadota; class Gammaproteobacteria; order Burkholderiales; family Burkholderiaceae_C; genus Roseateles_D; species Roseateles_D violae. Next base: position 390,149 of record NZ_JAUHHC010000001.1, read on the forward strand.
GCGGTCGGCATCGCCATGCCCTGGCGCCGCACCGTCTCGCTGAGCGTGTTCGTGCGTACCGGCAGCCTGCACGAGTCGCCGCGGCTGAACGGCATCAGCCATGTGGTCGAGCACATGGCCTTCAAGGGCACGGCGACGCGCGACTGCCAGCGCATCAATCTCGATGCCGAGCGGCTCGGCGCCGAGGTCAATGCCTATACCGACAAGGACCACACGGCCTTCCATCTGGAGGGCCTGCCGCAGGACCTGCCCGAGTTCGTCGCGATGCTGGCCGACATCGTGCTGAACGGCAGCTTCCCGGCCGAGGAGCTGGAGCGCGAGCGCCAGGTGATCGAGCATGAGTTCACCGAGTTCGAGGACGACCCGGCCGGCATGGCCTTCCAGCTGTTCGACCGCGCCTGCTACGGCCTCTCGCACCCGGCCGGCCAGCCGGTGATCGGCAAGCGCGCCAATCTGCGGCGCTTCGGCCGCGAAGACCTGCTGGACTATGTGCGGCGCCAGTACACGGCGCGCAATGTGGTCGTCGCCGTCGCCGGGCCGATCGCCGACTTCGAGCCCTTCCGCCGCGCGGTCGAGGCCGCCTTCGGCGCGATGCCGGCCGGCGAGCCCAATCTCGTTTCGGCGCCGGACTGGCTCGGCGGCCTGAAGCAGCGCCGCATGGCCGGCTGTTCGCAATGCCAGATGGTGCTGGGCTTTGCCGCGCCGGCGCTGGCCGACCAGGCCGACGGCCTGGCCAGCGCGCCCCATGTGCTGGCCGCCGCCCTGCTCGGCGAGGGCATGAGCTCGCCGCTGCTGGACGAGATCCGCGAGCGCCGCGGCCTCGCCTATTACCTGGCCTGCACGGCCGACATCTATCCGCTGATGGGCCAGTTCGTCATCGAGGCGGCGACGGCGCCGGCCCAGGCCGAGGAATTCCTGCAGGCGGTCGCACAGCTGCTGCGCGAGCATGCCGAGGGCGCGATCGACCCGGTCGGGCTGGAACGCGCGCGCAAGCAGTTGCTGGTGCGCACGCTGCGCGCGCAGGAGCAGCCGGCGCGCCGGCTGGAGGCCGCCGCGCAGGACCTGTTCGTGTTCGGCCGGCTGCGCGAACCGGGGCCGTGGCTGGAGCGGCTGCAGCAGGTCGGCGCCGAGGAGGTCGGCGCGGTCTTCCGCAGCATGCTGCAGGGTCCGCCGGCGATCGCGCTGGCCGGCAGCGTGCCGGCGCGGCTGCGCGAGCGGGCGGAGGCCTTGTTCAAATGCTGACGAGAATCTTTACAGCGCGTCGCCGCGGCGCCGCCCTCGCCGCCTTCCCGGCTGAAATATCGCGCTAAAACAAGGGCTTGGCGCCGCCGCGCTGGCTGGCATGAGTCTCGCTAGTGCCCGTTGGAAGAGCCGCCGGGTACGCGCATACCCGCGGCCCCAGCCTTGCCCAGCCGACCGGCCGCCCGGTCATCGCAGTACCCGCAACGTCTTGCGCAACGGAGATCGCCATGCCCGCCCCGTCCCGACCGCAAGCCGTACACGCGCCGGATACCGCTGCCGCCTTCGAGAGCGTGCGCTGAGGCGCCGCCGGACCCGCCCGTGAAGGAACAGGCCAGCCACCGCAGCGGCCAGGTCCCGGTCGCCGTCCGGCAGCGCCTCACGACCGCGATTGCCATGAGCAAGAAGGCCAGCGCCGCCCCGGCCGTGCTGATCACGATGCCGCACAGCCATTACAGCGAGAAGGCCCGCTGGGCACTGGACTGGCTGAACCTGCCTTATCGCGAGGAGCCGCATGTGCCCCTGCTGCACCGGCTCGCCACCGGGCGGCATGGCGGCCGCAGCGTGCCGCTGCTGCGCCATGGCGCGACGCGGCTGACCGACTCGGCCGACATCGTCCGCCATGCCGACGCGATCTGCGGCGGCGATCTGCTCTACCCGCGCGAGGAGGCGCTGCGCCGGGAGGTCGAGCGGCTGCAGGCGCGCTTCGACGACGAGCTGGGCCCGCACACGCGGCGCTGGGCCTATGCGCAGCTGCTGCCGCAGCAGCGCCTGCTGCGGCGGGTGATGTCGCGCGGCGTGCCGCGGCTGGAGGCCTGGCTGCTGCCGCTGCTGCTGCCGGCCGTGGTCCGGCTGATCCGCTCGGCCTTCCGCATCACGCCGGAGAGCACGCAGCGCTCGCTGGCGCGCGTGCGGGAGCTGTTCGAGGAGGTCGGCGCGATGCTGCGGGACGGGCGCCGCTATCTGGTCGGCGGCCGCTTCACCGCCGCCGACCTCAGCTTCGCCGCACTGGCCGCGCCGGTGCTGTTCCCGGATGGTTGCCGCGCCGCCTACCCGACGCTGGACGAGGTGCCGGCCGCGATGCGGGCCGAGGTGCAGCGCCTGCGCGAGACCGAGGCCGGCCAGTTCGCGCTGCGCATGTTCGCGCAGCAGCGCTGAGCAATCGACAGCGCAGCGGGGCCTCGCTAGACTGCGGCGCGATGCCGCTGCGATTGACGTCCCATCCCGCCCGCCACCGCTGTGCAGCCACGCTGCTGGCACTGCTGGCCGGACCGGCGGCGGCCCAGGAGCTGGAGCCGCGGGCCTACTCGAATCTGCCGACCGGCCTGAACTTCCTGATCGCCGCCTATGCGCATTCGCGCGGCGGCCTGTCGACGGAGCCCTCGCTGCCGGTCGAGGACGCGCATCTGCAGATCGACACCGCGCTGATCGCCTACGCGCGTTCGCTGGACCTGTGGGGCCGTTCGGGCAAGGTCGATCTGATCGTGCCGGTCTCGCAGCTGTCGGGCAGCGCCCTCGTCGCCGGCCAGCCGCGCGAGCGCGAGGTCAGCGGCAGCGGCGATCCGCGCCTGCGCCTGTCGATGAACTTCCTCGGCGCGCCGGCGCTGTCCACCAAGGAGTTCGCCGGCTTCCAGCCCGATCTGGTCGTCGGCGCCAGCGTGCAAGTGGGCATCCCGATCGGCCAGTACGACCCGAGCAAGCTGATCAATCTGGGCACCAACCGCTGGTCGCTGAAGCCGGACATCGGCTTCTCCAAGACCTTCGACGCGCTGACCGTCGACCTGACGGCCGGCGTCACGCTGTTTGGCCACAATGACGATTACTTCGGCGGCCAGCGGCTGGAGCAGGCGCCGATCTATTCGATCCAGACCAATATCAGTCATGCCTTCGCCGGCGGCATCTGGGCCGCGCTGGGCGCCACCTACTACAGCGGCGGCCGCACGACGCTGAATGGCGTGCGCAAGGACGACGGGCTGGCCAACACCCGCGTCGGCCTGACGCTGGCGCTGCCGATCAACCGGCGGCATTCGATCAAGTTCAATGCCAGCGGCGGCATCAGCACGCGCACCGGCACGGACTTCGACACGCTGGGCGTCGCCTGGCAATACCGTTGGGGCGCCGGAATCTAGCGCCGCCCGCTCAGACCAGATCCGCGTAGCGCCACCAGTCGCGGTTGAACGCATGACGGCGGTAGGCGCGCACGGCGGGCTGAGTCAGGTCGACGCGGATCGCGTGCCAATGCGCGATATAGGGCGCGTAGGCCAGCATCAGCCGGTTGCATTGCTGCATCAGCGCCAGCCGCTCGGGGCCGTCGGGCAGCACGCGCTGGCGCTCGTAGAGGCGGTCGTAGGCGGCCAGCCTGAAACGCGCGTCATTGCTCTGCTCGGCGTTCGGACCATAGGCCATGCCGAGGAAAAAATCGCCGTCCGGCGTCGACACGCTCCAGCTGTAGCTCCAGATCTGCAGCTTGCCGGCCAGGGCGCGCTTGATCAGCTCGCCGAAGGTGCCGGTCTCGAAGACGATGCGCAGGCCGATCGCCTGCATCTGCTTGCTCCACAGCTCGTTGATCTGGCGCTGGCGCGAATCGGCAACGCCGGCCAGGCGCAGCAGCAGCGGGCTGCCGTCGGGGTTCTCGCGCCAGCCGTCGCCGTCGCGGTCCAGATAGCCCCAGGTGTCGAGCAGGGCGCGGGCGCGGGCCGGGTCGGCGGCGCTCATCTCGCTGCGCAGCAGCGGGTCGTAGCCATAGCCGGAGGGACTCAGCAGCGACTGCGCCGGCAAGGCCTGACCCTTGAACACCAGGCGGATCTCGGCCGCGTTGTCGTAGGCGATCAGGATCGCGCGGCGCAGCGCCACCTTCTCGGGCGTGTAGCCGCCGATCTGCGCATCGTCGAAGTTGAAGTAGCTCAGCCGCGTGCTGGCGCCGACGGTGGCGCGCGCCTGCACGCCGCGGCGCTGCAGATGCGGCGCCAGCCGGCCGCGCGGCAGCACCAGCGGCGCGACGCCGGGCGGCATCTCCAGCGTGTCGAGCTCGCCGCCGGCAAAGGCCAGCCAGCGCGGCTGCTCCTCCTCGATGATGCTGATGCGCACCTCGTCGAGCACGGGCAGTCGCTTGCCCTGCAGGTGCCGCTGCATGGCCAGCGCATGCGCGTCGCCCTCGGGCGCCACCGCGTCGAAGAATTGCTCGCGGAACCTCGGGTTCTTCTCCAGCACGATCAGCGAGCTGCGCCGCCACTGCCTGAGCCGGAACGGCCCGGTGCCGACCGGATGCGCCATCAGGTCGGCACCATAGCGTTCGACCACCTCGCGCGCGACGGCGCCGGTCAGGCCGGCATTGGCGAACAGATGGACGAAGCGCGGATCGGGCGCGGCCAGCCGCAGCTCGAAGCGATAGCGGTCCAGCGCGCGCAGGCCCTCGACCGGCGCGTCGTAGTCGAAGGGCATCCTGCTCCGGATCGCCCGCTGGCGCAGCTCCGAGAGGCCGAGGATGCGCGCCGTCTCGAACTGGTAGAGATGCTCGGTCTTCAGCCGCGGGTCGTAGAAGCGCTTGATCGTGTACACATAGTCGGCCGCCACCAGCTCGCGCGGCCTGCCGCCGAAGGCCGGGTCGTCGGCAAACATGATGCCGGGCTTCAGCGTGAAGACGAAGCGGCGGAAATCGGCCGAGACCTCGGGCAGCGCCGCCGCCGTCTGCGGCACCAGGCGCGCCGGCTCGGCCAGCGCGTCATAGGCCAGCGGCGACTCGAAGATATGGGCGTTGACCGCCACCGAGGTCTGGTCCGAGACCTGCGGCGGGTCGAAGCCGACCTCGGCCGAGTTGTAGCAGCAGCGCAGCACCTTGCGCGGCGCCTCGGCCCCGGCCGGCAGCGCGCCGGTGGCGGCGGCAGCCGCCAGCAACAGGTCGCGCCGCTGGATCATCGACGGCTTCTCAGCGCCTGCGCAGCGATTCGTCGATGTCGACGAAGTGCCAGAACTCGGTGCGAAACAGCGGCCGCCGGTAGCCGATCAGCCAGGGCTGGCTGAGGTCGTTGATGATGCGGTGCACATGCGTCTTCTCGGGCACATAGGCCGCCTGCAGGCGCTTGGCCTCGAGGAACAGCGCCTCGCGCTCGGGGCCGTCGGGCAGCAGCTGCAGGCGCTCGTAGAGCCGGTCGAAGGCCGGCAGGCGAAAGCGCGCATAGTTCTGCGCGCCGGTGGCCGGGCCGTAGAGCCGCTGCAGCTGATCCAGGCCGTCGGGCGAGTTGGCGCTGTTGGCCAGCATCCACAGCTGCAGCTTGCCGGCGCGCGCCTGCTTCAATTGCTCCGGCCATTTGCCCGGGAAGAAGCGGGTGCGGATCTGCACCGCATTGAAATTGCGCTGCCAGAGCTCGTCGTACTGGCGGGACAGCGCGTCGGGCTGGGTCGCGACCTCGATCACCAGCGGCGAGCCGTCGGGCATGTCGCGCCAGCCGTCGCCATCCTTGTCGGTATAGCCGAACAGGTCCAGCAGGGCCTTGGCGCGCGCCGGGTCGAAGTCGCCGTTGACGCTCTTGTAAGCCGGGTCGTAGCCACTGGTATGCGGCACCAGCGGCGACTGCGCGACCACCGCCTGGCCGCGCCGCACGCCGTTGATCTCGCGCTCCATGTCCAGCGCCAGCGAGATCGCGCGGCGCAGCGCCACCTTGTCGGGCGTGTAGCCGCCCAGCATCGGGTCTTCCAGGTTGAAGAAGGTGTAGGCGCTCTCGGCGCCCAGCACGCGGTGCAGGCGCACGCCGTGGCGGCCCAGATTGGGCGCGATCTTGCCGCCGGGCAGGGCGACGTTGACGAAGTCCGGCGGCACGCGCTCCAGCAGGTCCTGCTCGCCGTTGACGAAGGACAGATAGCGCGGCTGGCTCTCCTCGATGATGGAGATCTGCACCCGGTCGATCATCGGCAGGCGGCGGCCCTTCAGGCGCGCCAGGATGGCCTGGCCCTCGGCATCGTCGGCCGCCGGCTCGGCATCGAAATAGCGCTCGCGGTAGCCGGGGTTGCGCTCCAGCACGATCAGCGAGCTGCGCCGCCATTCCTTCAGCTGGAAGGGGCCGGTGCCGACCGGATGCTCCATCGCCGCGCCCGGATAGGCCTCGATCACCTCGCGCGCGACGGCGCCGAACAGATCGCTCTGCGCCAGCAGGTAGAGCAGGCGCGGCCGCGGCTCGCGCACGCGGATCTGCAGCGTGTAGCGGTCCAGCGCGCGCAGGCCCTCGATCGGCCTGGCGTAGTCGAAGGGCTTCTTGGTCGTCAGCGCGTCCTGGCGCAGTTCGGCCAGGCCCAGCACGCCCTGCTCCTGCAGAAAGGCCCAGCCGGCCGCGCTCTTGTTGGCCGGGTCGGCGATGCGCTTGAGCGTGTAGACATAGTCCTCGGCCACCAGCTCGCGCGGCTTGCCGCCGAAGGCCGGATCGGCGGTGAAGAAGATGCCGGGCTTCAGCCGCACGGTCCAGCTCCGGTAGTCGGCGGACACCTCGGGCAGCGCCGCCGCCGTCAGCGGCCTGACCTTGACCGGCCGCGCCAGATAGTCGTAGCCATAGAGCGCCTCGAAGATATGCGGCGTGATCGTGCGCGAATAGGTGTCGGAGATCTGCGCCGGATCGAAGCCGGTCTCGGCGATCTGGAAGGCATAGCGCAGCACCTTGGGCTCGGCGGCCGGTGCCGCCGCCGTCGCCGTCGCGATCAAGGCCAGGGCAAGTGCCAGCAGCCGGCCGGCGGTCCGATTCGGGTTCACTTCTTCATGCTCGTATCGATGTCGACGTACTGCCAGAACTGCAGGCTGAACAGCGGACGCTTGTAGCCGATCAGCCAGGGCTGGCTCAGATCGCTGACGACGCGGTGGACCAGGTACTTCTGCGGCATATAGGCGGTCGTCAGGCGCTGCGCCTCGCGCAACAGGGCCATGCGTTCGGGACCGTCGGGCAGGGCCTGCATGCGCTCATAGAGCTCGTCGTAGCGCGCGTGACGGAAGCGGCCGAGATTCTGGCCGCCGGCCGTCGGGCCGTAGAGCAGTTCCAGGCCCGATTGCGCGTCCGGCGTGCTGGCGCTGTAGCCGAGCTGCCAGAGCTGCAGCTGGCCGGCGCGCGCGGCCTTCAGCTGCTCGGGCCATTGCCCGATCTTGATCTCGAGCCGGATGCCCAGCGCCGTCAAGTCGCGGCGCCACATCTCCTGGAAGGCGCGCGAGCGGCCATCGCTCTGGCTGTGGAACTGGATCACGAGCGGGCTCCCGTCGGGCATGTCGCGCCAGCCATCGCCGTCCTTGTCGGTGTAGCCATAGAGATCCAGCAGCGCGCGGGCGCGCGCCGGGTCGTAGTCGCCGTTCTCGCTCTTGAACTCCGGATCGAAGCCCCAGGTCGACGGCGCGACGACGCTCTGCGCCGGCACCGCCTGGCCGCGCCAGACCGAGGCGATCTGGCGGCTGACGTCGTTGCCCAGCGCGATCGCGCGGCGCAGCGCCACCTTCTCGGGCGTGTAGCCGCCGACGACCGGATCGTCCATGTTCCAGTAGTACATATACCGGTCCGGATTCAGCACCCGCTCGAGCCGGATGCCGCGCTTGGCCAGGTTCGGCGCCAGCTTGCCGTTCGGTATCGCCTGTGGCGCGAACGGCGCCGGAATCAGCCAGGACAGATCGGCCTCGCCGTTCAGGAAGGACAGCCAGCGCGGCTGGTCCTCCTCGATGATGGACAGCTCGACGCGGTCGATCATCGGCAGGCGCCGGCCCTTGAACCGGGCCAGCAGCGCCTGCGCGGAGGCATCGTCGGGGCTCGGCTGGCCGTCGTAGTGCTGCTCGCGGTAGCCCGGGTTCTTCTCCAGCACGATCAGCGAGTTGCGCCGCCACTTCGTCAGCCTGAAGGGCCCGGTGCCGACCGGGTGCTCCATCGCATGGTCCTGGCCGTAATGTTCGATCACCTCGCGCGCGACGGCGCCGAACAGATCGCCCTGGGCCAGGGTGAACAGGAAGCGCGGCCGCGGCTCGCGCAGGCGGAACTGCAGCGTGTAGCGGTCGAGCGCACGCAGGCCCTCGATCGTCCGGTCGTAGTCGAAGGGCTTCTTGCTCTTCAAGGCCTGCTGGCGCAGTTCGTCCAGGCCCAGGATGCCGGCGTCGTTCAGGTTCGAGTAGTTGGGGCTCTTGTTGACCGGGTCGGCAAAGCGCTTGAGCGCATAGACGAAATCCTCGGCCACCAGCTCGCGCTTGGCTCCCTTGAAGGCCGCATCGTCGGCAAAGAAGATGCCGGGCCGCAGCTTCACCGTCCAGACGCGGAAATCCTCCGACACCTGGGGCATGCCCTCGGCCACATTGGGCCGCAGCAGGTAGGGCCGCGCCAGGTAGTCGTAGTCATAGAGCCCGTCGAAGATGTGGCCGGTGACGATGCGCGAGTACAGATCGGAAAGCTGCGCCGGGTCGAAGCCGGTCTCGCCGGCGTTGAAGGCATACCTCAAGACCTTCGGCTGCACCTTGGGCGGCTCGGCCGTCTGGGCGACGGCCGCGCCCAGCATCAGCGCGGCCGCGGCCAAGGCCGTGGCGCCGCATCGCAGGGCGGACCTCATGAGCCGGTCTTGACCTTCTTCAGGTCCATGTCGACATCGATGTACTGCCAGAACTGGTTGCCGAAGGGCGGACGGCGGTAGCCGCTCACCCAGGGCTGGGTCAGGTCGGTCAGGATGCGGTGCACCAGGTATTTCTGCGGCATATAGGCGGTGATGATCTTCTGCGCCTCGCGCAGCAGCGCCTCGCGTTCGGGCCCGTCCGGCAGGCGCTGCATCTCCTCGTAGATCTCGTCGAAGCGCTTGTGGCGGAAACGGCCCAGGTTCTGGCCGCCGGCGGTCGGGCCGTAGAGGATCTCCAGGTCCGGCTGCACGTCGGGCGTCGAGTCGGTGAAGCCCAGCTGCCAGATCATCAGCTGGCCGGCGCGCGCGGCCTTCAGCTGCTCCGGCCATTTGGCCGCCTTGATGTTCAGGCGCAGGCCCAGATTGTCCATATTGCGCTTCCACAGCTCGTCGAAGCTGCGCGACAAGGCATCGGGCTGGCTGGCGTATTCGATCAGCAGCGGCGCGCCGGAGGGCTGCTCCCGCCAGCCGTCCCCGTCCTTGTCCACATAGCCGTACATGTCGAGCAGCGCGCGGGCGCGCGCCAGGTCGTAGTCGCCGTTCTCGCTCTTGAAGGCCGGGTCGTAGCCCCAGGTGCCCGGCGCGACCAGCGATTGCGCGATCACCGCCTGGCCGCGCCGCACGCTGCCGACCTCGCGCTGCGTGTCGGTGCCCAGCGCGATCGCGCGGCGCAGCGCCACCTTCTCCGGCGCATCGCCGCCGACCAGCGGGTCGTCCATATTGAAGTAGTAGAGCGTGCGGTCCGAATTGAGCACGCGCTCCATCTGGATGCCCTGCTTGGCCAGGTTCGGCGCCAGCCGGCCCTTCGGGGCGGCCACGCTGGAGAACTCCAGGGGCACGCTGATGTAGTCGAGCTGGCGGTTCAGGAAGGACAGCCAGCGCGGCTGGCTCTCCTCGATGATGGAGATCTCGATCCGGTCGACCATCGGCAGGCGCCGGCTCTTGAAGCGGGCCAGCAAGGCCTGGCCCTGGGCATCGTCCGCATTCGGCTCGGCGTCGTAGAACAGCTCGCGGAAGTTGGGGTTCCGCTCCAGCACCATCTGCGAGCTGCGCCGCCACTTCGTCAGCATGAAGGGGCCGCTGCCGACCGGGTGCTCCATGGCATGGTCCTGGCCGTAATGCTCGATCACCTCGCGCGCGACGGCGCCGTACTGGTCGCCGCCGGCCAAGCTGTAGATGAAGCGCGGGCGCGGCTGCTTGAGACGGAACTGGATCGTGTAGCGGTCGAGCGCGCGCAGGCCCTCGACCGGCTGGTCGTAGTCGAAGGGCTTCTTGCTCTTCAGCGCCTGCTGGCGCAGCTCGTCCAGGCCCAGGATGCCGGCATCGTTGAAATAGGAATAGGCCGGGCTCTTGGTGACCGGATCGAAGAAGCGCTTCAGCGCATAGACGAAGTCCTCGGCGACCAGCTCGCGCCGGGCGCCCTTGAAGGCCGCGTCCGGTGCGAAGTAGATGCCCGGCTGGATCTTCACCATCCAGACGCGGAAATCCTCGCTGACCTCGGGCATGCCCGCGGCGACATTGGGCTTGACCTTGTAGGGCCGCGCCAGATGGTCGTATTTGTAGAGCGCGTCGAAGATATGGCCGGTGACCACGCGCGAGTACAGATCGGAGACCTGGGCCGGATCGAAGCCGGTCTCCGCGATCAGGAAGGCGTAGTGGAAGACCTTGGGCTGCGCCGCCGGGGAGGACGGCGCCGCCGCGGCGCCCGTCAGGGCCAGGCCGCACAGCAGGGCGGCAACAAAGGTCTTCAGACGGCGCATCGGCGGGGCTCCTTGTTCGGCGTGCTCAGTGCGGCTTCTTGGCCGCCTCGATGTCCACGTACTCCCACCAGTCCTGCTTGAACGGGTGGCGGCGGTAGCCGCTCAGCTGCGCCTGCACCAGGTCGGTCACATAGCGGTGGCCCTTGTACTTGTAGGGCATGTAGGCAGCGACGATGCGCTTGGTCTCGCGGAACAGCGCGACGCGCTCGGGGCCGTCGGGCATCACGCCGGTGCGCTCGAAGATGCGGTCGGCCGCCTCGTGGCGGAAGCGCGCATAGTTCTGGCCGCCGATATGCGGACCGTAGAGCTGGGTCAGAAAATCCTGGCTGTCCGGCATCGCGGCCGAGGCACCCAGGCTCCAGATCTGGAACTTGCCGGCGCGCAGCGCCTTCAGGTTCTCCGGCCATTTGCCGGGCTTGAAGGTCACCCTGAGGCCGACCTTGGCCAGCGCCTTCTGCCAGATCTCGTCGATCTGGCGCTGCGCACCATCGGGCGTGGTCAGGCTCTCCAGCACCAGCGGGCTGCCATCGGGCTGCTCGCGCCAGCCGTCGCCATCCTTGTCGACATAGCCATACAGATCGAGCAGGGCCTTGGCCCGCGCCGGGTCGTACTCGCTCATCTCGCTCTTGTACTCGGGATCGTAGGCGTCGACATAGGGCATGTACATCGATTGCGCCGGGATTGCCTGGCCGCGCCGTGCCTGGCGGATCTCGCGCTCGACGTCGGTGGCCAGGCCGATCGCGCGGCGTAGCGCGACGCGCTCGGGCGTGTAACCGCCGATCACCGGGTCTTCCATATTGAAGACATTGAAGAGCACGTCGGCGTTCAGCACACGATAGCCCCGCATGCCCTTCTTGGCCAGGTTCGGCGCCAGCTTGCCCTGCGGCATCACCTGGGTGATGAACTCGTCGGGCACGCGGTCGAGGAAGTCGAACTCGCCGCCGAGGAAGCTCAGCCAGCGGGGCTGGTTCTCCTCGATGATGGAGATCTCGACGCGGTCGATCATCGGCAGGCGGCGGCCCTTGAACTTGGCCAGCAGGGCCTGGCCCTCGGCATCGTCGGCGGCAGGCTGCGCCTCGTAGACGCGCTCGCGGTAGTTGGGGTTGCGCTCCAGCACGATGCGCGAGCTGCGCCGCCATTCCTTCAGCACGAAGGGGCCGGTGCCGACCGGGTGCTCCATCGCCTTGTCCGGATAGGCCTCGACCACCTCGCGCGCCATCGCGCCATAGAGATCGCCCTGCGCCAGCACGCCGGGCAGGCGCGGCCGCGGCTTCTCGAGCTGGAACTGCAGCGTGTGGCGGTCCAGCGCGCGCAGCCCCGGAATCGGCTTGTCGTAGTCGTAGGGCTTGCCGCTCTTGCGCAGCTCATTGCGGTATTCGGCCAGGCCGACGAAGCCCTGCTCCTCGATCTCGCTCCAGTGCGAGGAGTTGACCTTGGGATCGGCGACGCGCTTGAAGGCGTAGATGTAGTCTTCGGCGACCAGCTCGCGCTTCTTGCCGCCGAAGGCGGGATCGTCGGCGAACAGGATGCCCGGCTTGATGCGGATGGTCCAGGTCTTGAAGTCGGCGCTGTGCTCGGGCATGCCCTCGGCCGTCAGCGGGATCAGCTTGGCCGGCCGGGCCAGCTGGTCATAGCTGTACAGGCCCTCGAAGATATGGGCGGTGACGCCGCGCGAGTAGATGTCGCTGATCTTGGCCGGATCGAAGCCGGTCTCGGCAACACGGAAGGCATAGCGCAGCACCTTGGGCTGCGGCGCCTCGTTGACGGCCCAGCTCGGTGCGGCGGCCAGCAGGGCGCTCATCAGCAGGGCCAGCAGATTCTTTTTCATCACGGCGATCGATCCGTTTCTCTATCTCTATCGTTCTCAGGAGCCCTTGCGCTGGCGCTTCAGCCGCTCGGTATCGATGTCCACGTACTGCCAGAAGTCGCGCAGAAAGACATTGCGGTCGAAGCCGATCACCCAGGGCTGGGCCAGGTCGGTGAACAGGCGGTGCACCGAGATCTTGTAGGGCATGTAGGCGATCATCAGCTTGGCCGCCTCCTCCATCACCGCCTGGCGCTCGGGGCCGTCGGGCAGCAGCTTCTGCTTCTCGTACAGCGCGTTGTAGGCCGGCAGGTCGAAGCGCGCCTTGTTGGCCGAGCCCTTGGCGCGGCCGTCGCCCAGCGCCAGGAAGGTGTCGCCGTCCGGCGCGGTGGCCACCCAGCTGACGCCCCACATCTGCAGCTTGCCGGCATTGGCGCTCTTCAGGTTCTCCGGCCATTTGGCGGTCTTGAACTCGATGCGCACATGCAGCGCGTCCATGTTCTTCTGCCATTGCTCGATCAGCTGGCGGCTCTGGCTGTCGGGCTGGGTCGCGTAGGCCAGCACCAGCGGCTCGCCCGACGGCAGATCGCGCCAGCCGTCGCCGTCCTTGTCCACATAGCCATACATATCGAGCAGGGCCTTGGCCTTGGGCAGGTTGTACTCGCTCATCTCGGACTTGTAGTCGGTGCGGTAGCCGAAGGTGCCGGGGCCGAAGGGGCCCTGCGCGGCCATTGCCTGGCCGCGCCGGGGCAGGCGGATCTCCTTGTCGACGTCGACGGCCAGGCTGATCGCGCGGCGCAGCGCCACCTTGTCCGCCGTGTAGCCGCCGACGATCGGGTCGTCCATATTGAAATAGCTCAGCGCGACCTCGGGATAGGGGAAGCGCACCGCGCGCAGGCCCTTCTTGGCGAGGTTGGGCGCCAGCTTGCCGTTGGGCGTGGCGATGCTGACGTACTCGGCCGGCACCTCCTCCAGCACATCGGCCTCGCCGTTCAGGAAGGACAGCCAGCGCGGCTGGTTCTCCTCGATGATGGCGATCTCGACCCGGTCGACCAGGGGCAGGCGGCGGCCCTTCAGCGTCGCGGCCTGGGCCTTCAGCACCGGGTCGGCATCGGCCGGCGGTTGCTCGTCGTAGAACTCCTCGCGGAAGTTCGGGTTCTTCTCGAGCACGATCTTCGAGCTGCGCCGCCATTCGGCCAGCCGGTAGGGCCCGGTGCCGACCGGGTGTTCCATGATCTTGTCGCCATAGTGTTCGACCACCTCGCGCGCCAGCGCGCCGAGGAAGGCCGAGTCGGCGAACTGGTTGATGAAGCGCGGGTCGCCGATGCCCAGCTTGACGCGGAAGCTGTAGCGGTCCAGCAGCTGCAGGCCCTCGACCGGGCGGTCGTAGTCGAAGGGCTTCTTCGCCGCCATCAGCTCCTTGCGCAGCTCCGACAGGCCCAGGATCTTGACGTTCTCGAGCAGGTAGAGATTGCGGCTGTTCAGCTTCGGGTCGTAGTGGCGCTTGATCGAATAGATGTAGTCCGCCGCGACCAGCTCGCGTTTCTTGCCCTTGAAGGCCGGATCGTCGGCGAAGAAGATGCCGGGCTTGATGCGGAAGGTGATGCTCTTGAAATCGTCCGACACCTCGGGCATGGCCGCCGCCGTCGAGGGCCGCATCTGGAAGGGCCGGGCCAGATAGGCGAACTCCAGCGGCGCCTCGAAAATGCCGGCCGAGACGGCCTTGGAATAGCGGTCGGAGATCTGCGCCGGATCGAAGCCGGTCTCGGCGACGCGGAAGGAATAGCGCAACACCTTGGCCGCGGCGGCGGCATCGGCGTCGGAAGGGGGGGCAGACAGCGCCGGCACGGCCACCGCGAGCAGGGTCGCGAGCAGGGCGGCGTGCGCGAAACCACGTCGCATCACGATCAGAATCCTCAGCAAACAAGAGCGGCCGCGCCTCGTGGGCGCAGCGCCGGAACATCCAGCGGGCCCGCGGTCCGGGGTCCCGCAGCGCGGACAGCCGCGCAGTCTAAGGCGTCACCGGCCGCGCGGCCATGGACGCCAACCCGGGGTCGGGCCGGCAAGCGGGCGCTGGTCGCGCATTTTGGCGCAAAAGCGGCCGCAAGCCCGATCGCCAGCGGCCTTTCGGCCGCCCGCCCCCGCGAACCCAGGGCAAATGCGGGTTGTTACCAAGCCCGCGTCCATTAGACTCGCGCCTGCTTTCCACTGGGAACCCCGGTCGCCACAAGTGCCCGGGGTTTCGTTTTAGACCTTGCATGGAGACCGACAGCGATGGCGGCATACCTGATAAGGCGCCTGTGGCAAATGATTCCCACGCTGCTGGGCGTCGTGCTGCTGGTGTTCTTTCTCTTCAAGTACTTCGGCGGCGACCCCGCCGAAATCCTCGGCGGCCTGAATGCCAGCCCCGAGCAGATCAACGCCATCCGCGAACAGCTGGGTCTGAACAAGCCGGTCTGGGAGCAGCTGTGGATCTTCATCCGGCAGATCGTCACCTTCGACTGGGGCAAGAGCTGGGCGACCAATGAGTCGGTCGCCAACCTGTTCGCCAGCCGCCTGCCGGCGACGCTGACGGTGATGCTGCCGATCCTGCTGCTGGAAGTGCTGCTGGCCATTCCGTTCGCGCTGGCCGTCGCCTATGTGCGCGGCAGCCTGACCGACCGCACGGTGATGATCATCACGACGGTGGCCGTCTCGATCTCGCTGCTGGTCTATGTGATCGTCGCGCAGTATGTGTTCGCCTTCCGCCTCGGCTGGTTTCCGGTGCAGGGCTGGACCGACAGCGTCTGGACCAATCTGACCACCTATGCGCCGCTGCCGGTGCTGGTGGCCGTGGCCGTCGCGCTGTCGCCGCAGACGCGGCTGTACCGCACCTTCTTCCTCGACGAGATCGGCCACGACTATGTGCGCACCGCGCGCGCCAAGGGCATGACCGAACGCACCATCCTGCTCAAGCATGTGCTGCGCAACGCGATGATCCCCATCCTGACCAATGTCGCCGTCGCGCTGCCGGGCGTCTTCGTCGGTTCGTTCCTGCTCGAGGTCTTCTTCTCGATCCCGGGCCTGGGCCGCGAGATCCTGCTGGCCGTGAACCGCAGCGACTATCCGGTGATCCAGGCTTTTGCGATCTACATCGCCTTCCTGACCATGGTGGTCAACCTCCTCACCGATCTGCTGTACAAGCTGGTCGACCCGCGCGTGGTGCTGAAATGAGTGCAGTGCTTTCCCAAACCCCTGCCGCGACCAAGCCGCAGCGCTCCGAAGGCGTCTGGGTCGCGTCCTGGCGCCGCATGAAGGCCGACAAGGTCGGCATGGTCTGCATGACCATCGTCGGCCTGTTCCTGCTGCTGGTGCTGGCCTCCGGCTCCGGTCTGATCGCCAAGAACTGGCAGAAGGAAGTCGGCGTGCCGAACGCGCCGCCGACGCTGCTGGGCCCGGCCCCGGCCGAGGCCACCGGCGCCATCGTCGCCCCCAAGGGCCCCAACGTCGATCTCAGCGACATCGACCCGCTGGCGCCGCGCTACAAGGAATGGGACGAGCGCGCCAAGCAGTTCAAGACCGAGGAAGTGGTCAAGGCGGAGACCCTGCCCTTCGGCGGCGACCGCCTGGGCCGCGACGTGCTGTCCAAGGCGATCAAGGGCGCCGAGGTCTCCATCATGGTCGGCGTGCTGGCCGCCGTGGTGGCGACCATCATCGGCACGGTGCTGGGCGCGATCTCGGGCTTCTTCGGCGGCAAGGCCGGCGACTTCCTCGAGTGGCTCTACAACGTCTTCACCGCCATCCCGTCGATCCTCCTGATCTTCGCCTTTGCGGTGATCTTTGGCCGCGGCGTGCTCTCGGTCGTGATGATCCTGGGCCTGGCCGGCTGGCCCGGCATCTACCGGCTGATCCGCGCCGAGTTCATGAAGCATTCGGTGCGCGAGTACGTGCGCTCGGCCGAGGCGATCGGCGCCTCCAAGATGAGCCGCATGTTCAAGCACATCCTGCCCAACGTCTCGCACGTCGCGCTGGTGCAGCTGTCGCTGCATGTGGTGGGCTTCATCAAGAGCGAGGTGATCCTGAGCTATCTGGGCCTGGGCGTCGGCGTCGACCAGGTGTCCTGGGGCACGATGCTGGCCGAGAGCCAGAGCGAACTGATCCTCGGCTACTGGTGGCAGCTGGCCGCCGTGACCGCCTTCATGGCGGTATTCGTGACCGCCTTCGCGCTGTTCACCGATGCGCTGCGCGATGCGCTCGATCCGAAGCTGCGCGGGCTGGAGTAAGTCACTATGTTGCTATCCATTCAAGACCTGAAGGTTGCCTTCCGCATGGGCAAGGTCGACGGCCAGATGCAGCGCCAGCTGGCCGTCAAGGGCGTCAGCTTCGACATCCCCGAGAACTCGACGGTCGCCCTGGTCGGCGAGTCGGGCTCGGGCAAGAGCGTCACCGCGATGTCGATCCTGAACCTCTTGCCGAGCAATGCCGAGCGCGAGGGCAAGATCCTGTTCCAGGGCCGCGACCTGCTGCGCACCTCGCTGAGCGAGCTGCAGACGGTGCGCGGTCGCGAGATCGCCTGCGTGTTCCAGGATCCGATGACCTCGCTGAACCCGGTGTTCACCGTGGCCGACCAGATCATGGAGCCGCTGATCAAGCACATGGGCATGAGCCGCAAGCAGGCGCTGGTGCGCGCCGAGGAGCTGCTCAACGAGGTCGGCATTCCCGAGCCCAAGCGCCGGCTGAAGGCCTATCCGCACGAGATGTCGGGCGGCCAGCAGCAGCGCGTGATGATCGCCGTGGCCCTGGCCTGCTCGCCCAAGCTGCTGATCGCCGACGAGCCGACCACCGCCCTGGACGTCACCATCCAGCGCCAGGTGATGGAGCTGATGGCCAGGCTGAAGGAGTCGCACAAGATGAGCATGCTGTTCATCTCGCACGACCTCGGCGTGGTCGGCGAGATCTCCGACCATGTCGTCGTGATGCGCCATGGCCAGATCCGTGAGAAGGCCCCGGTGGCCGAGATCTTCCACCACCCGCAGGACAGCTACACCAAGGCGCTGCTGGCCTGCCGGCCGTCTCTGACCGAGAACCCGGCGCGGCTGATGGTGATCGACGATCACATCGCCGGCCGCAGCAGCCACGAGGGTCAGGCCAAGCCCAAGGACCCGAACGCGCCGGTGATCCTGGAGGCGCGCGGCCTGCAGAAGAGCTTCTTCTTCAAGACCGGCCTGTTCGGCAAGAAGGAGTTCAAGGCGGTCAAGAACGTCGACTTCCAGCTGAAGAAGGGCCACACGCTGGGCATCGTCGGGGAGTCCGGCTCGGGCAAGACGACCATGGGCCTGACGCTCTTGCGCCTGCACGAGCCCAGCGGCGGCCAGGTGCTGTTCGAGGGCAAGGACCTGCTCAAGATGAGCGGCAACGAGTGGCAGAAGATGCGCCGCCGCATCCAGGTCGTGTTCCAGAACCCCTATGCCTCGCTGAACCCGCGCTTCACCATCGGCCAGACCTTGCTGGAGCCGATGGAGATCCACGGCATCGGCGCCTCGACGGCCGAGCGCCAGGCCCGCGCCAGCGAGCTGCTGAAGAAGGTCGGCCTCGACGACTCGGCGCTGAACAAGTACCCGCACGAGTTCTCCGGCGGCCAGCGCCAGCGCATCGCGATCGCGCGCTGCCTGACCCTGAACCCCGAGGTGCTGGTGCTGGACGAGGCGGTGTCGGCGCTTGACGTGTCGGTCCAGGCCCAGGTGCTGAACCTCTTGAAGGACCTGCAGGACGAGTTCGGCCTGAGCTACATCTTCATCAGCCACGATCTGGCGGTGGTGAAGTTCATCTCCGACGAGGTGCTGGTGATGCAGAACGGCGACGTGGTCGAGCAGAACGACACGCCCAGCCTGCTGGCCGCGCCCCAGCAGGAATACACGCGCCGCCTGCTTGGCGCCGTGCCGCGCGGCTACCAGGGCAGCGCGGCCGCCACGACGGCCTGAGGCCTCGGTCCCCGGCACGAAAGCGGCCCCGGCGGGCCGCTTTTTTTTCTTGCCAACTTCCGCACGTTCCCACGCCGCCCGCCTGGCAATGGACGTCGGCCGCGCCGAATAGCGACATTTCTAAGGCGAATCCCCGGTCTCTGGCGCCGCCGTGCTCGCTACACTCCACCGTTACAAAAAAATACATGACGGATAGACGGCGGGACGAGGATCAGGTGGGAGCGGAGGGATATGCGGAGCGGGGTCGCTAGACGAGAACTATGTCGCGGCCCGCGCGCGCAATGCATGAACCGGCCCATGCCAGCCTCAAGCGTTGACTTGTGGTGACGATAGTCCGAGCGATGAGCAAGGCCTTTGCAGCGACGAGGTGGATGCACATGCCCCGAATGAGCGGTCGGCATGCGCTGCGCTGCGGCCTGCTCGCATTGCTGCCGTCGCTGGCGCTGCTGAGCGCCTGCGACCCCGGTTCGTCCACCGACAAGCCGGCCGCCCAGGCCGCTGCGCCGCGCGATGCGGCGCTGTGGCAGCAGCTCGAGCAGATCGAACGCAAGGGTCGCGCCCGCCCGGCCAGCCATGATCCGGTGCTGCACGCGCTGCAGGAGCGCACCGCCCCGGGCAGCCTCGAGCGCATCGAGGTTCTGGGCCTGCGCGGCCTGCTGGCCGCCTATGCGCAGGACCGCACGCTGGTCGAGCAGATCAGCCAGCAGCTCGCCGACTGGCCGGTCGCCGCGACCAAGCTCGACGCGCGCCTGGCCCAGGCCCATGTGCTGGGCCAGTACTACAAGGCGCGCGGCGACTTCCGCGAGGCGCGCAAGAGCCTCGCCCTCGTCGGCGAGAAGGACTTCGAGCAGGGCAGCGCTCTGGCGCGGCAGCGCTGCCTGCTGGTCATGGCGTCGGTGCTGGCCGACGTCGGCGAGATGGACGCGGCCATCGCCCATGCGCTGCAGGCGCTGCGCCTGGCCGACGGCATCGGCCAGCCCTGGCGCCGCGCGCTGGCCCTGAGCGAGCTGGCTAATGAATACCGCCGCACCGACCAGGGGGCGCGGGCACGCCAGGCGATCGCCGACGCGCTGCAGGAGGCCCAGCACGAGCCCGACCCGGCGCTGCTGATGATCCTGCAGCAGACGCGGGCCCTGGTTTACCAAAGCGACGCCGGTTCCAATATCCAGCTGAGCGCGCAGTTGGAGGCGCTGAAATACGCGGTCGAGGCCGGCGCCGACTCGGTGCGTGCCCAGGGCCAGGCCAATCTGTCCGACTACTACCTGAACCGCGGCGACTATGCGCGCGCGCTGCAGATCGCGCAGGAGGCGCTGCCGCTGGCGCGCGCGACGCGCAATCTGAACGCCGAGATCGTCGCCCGGCTGAACACCGGCATGGCGCAGATCGCGCTGGGCAAGGTCGCCGAGGGCCGCGCCGAGGCGCGCGCCGCGATCACGCTGGACGAGCAGCAGGGCGCGACCTCCTATGTGGCCGAGAGCTGGCAGGAGCTGGGCCGGCATCTGGAGCGCGCCGGCGACCTGATCGGCGCCATCGAGGCCCACCACGAATACCGCCGCCTGGCCGAGCAGGTGCTGCGCGAGGACACCCGCAAGGCGGTGCTCGACGCGCAGGAACGCTACGACGCCGAGCAGCGCGCCAAGGAGATCGAGCTGCTGAACCGCGACAACAGCCTGAAGGCCGAGCAGATCCGCGCCCGCGATCTGGAGCTGCAGCTGTGGGCCGCGCTGGGCGGCTGCGTCGTGCTGTTCGCCACCCTGATGGGCATGGCCTACCGCCGCATCCGCCGCACCAATGCCGATCTGGCCAGCACCAACGAGCGCCTGAAGGTGCAGAGCGAGCGCGACCCGCTGACCGGCCTCGCCAACCGCCGCCATTTCCAGGCCGCGATCAAGGAGCTCGCCGCCGAGGGCCGCCTGTCCGGCACCGTCTTCCTGATCGACATCGACCATTTCAAGCGCATCAACGACGTGCAGGGCCATGCGGCCGGCGACAGCGTGCTGATCGAGGTCGCGCAGCGCCTGCGCAGCGCGCTGCGCGAGGACGATCTGGTCGTGCGCTGGGGCGGCGAGGAATTCCTGATCGTCGTCAAGGCGCGCGACCCGGCCTTTGCCCGCACGCTGGCCCAGCGCCTGCTGGACCTGATCGCGCAGCCGCCGGTGCGCCACGGCACGCAGTCGATCGCGATCACCGCCTCGATCGGCTTCGCCAGCTTCCCGATCGAGCCGCATGGGCTGACGCTGAACTGGGAGCGCGCGATCGATCTGGTCGACACCGTCATGTATATGGCCAAGGCGCATGGCCGCAACAAGGCCTATGGCATCGAGCAGATCGCAGCCGCCGACGAGGCGCAGCTGGCCCAGCTCTCCAACCGCATGGAAGCGGCCTGGCACGAGGGCCAGGTCAAGCTCGTCGCCCTGCAGGGCGCGGCGCCGCCGCCCACGCCGGCGCCGGCCACCGAGGAGTTGTGCGCATGAGCGCCCGCCGTTTCAGCCGCCGCCGGCTTGCCGGACTCGGCCTGAGCCTGACCCTGGCGCTGCTGCCGCTGGCCGCCCGCGCGGCACTGGACGAGGCGCTGGAAAAGCAGCTCGCCCGCCTGGTGCAGCTGGGCCAGCAACGGCCCGAAGCGGCGCTGGCCGAGCTGAACCGCTTGCGCGATGCACCGCAGGCGCAGCAGCCGCGGCTCGACTTCGCCGAGGCGCGCATCCGCATGCTGGGCGGCGACGATGCCGCCGCGCTCAAGCTGGCCGAGAGCCTGGCCGCGCGGCCGGACATGGCCGCCCAGGCGGCGCTGGTGCGCGCCGGCATTGCCGAGCGCCAGGGCCAGAGCTCGGAGGTCGCCGCGCTGGCCCAGCTGGCGCTCGATCGCCTGAACGAGCAATGCACGCCCGGCGACGAGGCGGCCAGCCTGAAGCGCGGCTGCGATTTCCGCAGCGCCTGGCTGGCCCTGCACATGCTGCAGCAGGACCAGCTGCTGCGTGGCGCACTGCCGCAGGCGCTGGCGCAGGCGACGCGCGCGCTGGCGCTGGCGCAGGTCGGCCAGGATCTGAACGCCAGCCTGCAGAGCATGGGCGCGATCGCCCAGATCCTGCAGGCGCAGGACCTGCTGCCCGAGGCCCGCCAATGGCTGGCCCGTGCCCGCCAGCTGGCCGAGGGCGATGCGCTGCTGATGGCCCAGGCCAAGACCTTCGAGGCCGTCGTGGCCGGCCGCAGCGGCGACAAACCCGGCCAGTTCAGGGCGCAGATGGAAGGCCTGGAGCTGGCCCGCCAGGCCGGCGCCGATCGCCTGGTCGCGCGCGCGCAGAACAATCTGGCCGACTACTACATGCACCAGGGCGAACCGGCGCGCGCGCTGGCGCTGGCGCGCGAGGCGCTGCCGGTCTTCCTGCGCCTGAAGGACCAGAGCTTCGAGCGCCTGCTTCGCCACAATATGTCGGTGGCGCTGGTGCGGCTGAAGCAGTTCGACGCGGCGCGGCGCGAGATCGCTCGCGTCGAGGAGCTGCGCCGCGGCCAGGCCGACACCACCTCGCGCATCCGCCAGCTGCGCGAGCTCGGCGAGGCCTGGGCCGAGGCCGGCCAGCCGCGCGAGGCGATCGCGCTCTTCCATCTGGAGCGCGAGCTGACCGCCGAGGCCAATGCGCGCAACCGCGAGGCCTCGCTGCGCGAACTCGAGCAGAAGTACGACAGCAGCCGCAAGCAGCGCGACCTCGATCTGCTGACGCGCGACAAGACGATCAAGGACCAGCAGCTGGGCAACCGCCGCCTCGCGCAGCAGGTCGGCATTGCCGTCGCGCTGCTGCTGGGCATGTCGCTGCTCTTGGCGGCCGTGATGGTGCGCAAGGTGCGCGCCGCCAACAAGCGGCTGAAGGCCAAGCAGGCGCAGCTGCGCCTGCAGAGCGAGCGCGACCCGCTGACCGAGCTGGCCAATCGGCGCCACTTCCTGGCCGTGATGGAGCAGCAGCCGCAGGCGCAGTTCAGCGGCGCGCTGTTGATGATCGACATCGATCACTTCAAGCATGTCAACGACGAGCACGGCCATGCAGTCGGCGACGTCGTCATCTGCGAGGTCGCGCGGCGCCTCTCGCATGCGGTGCGCAGCGAGGACCTGGTGGTGCGCTGGGGCGGCGAGGAGTTCCTGGTCTTCGCGCCGGACGTCAGCCAGCACCAGCTGGTGCTGCTGGCCGAGCGCATCCTGCTGAACGTCGGCAGCCTGCCGGTCGAGACCGAGGACGGCCCCTTGCGCGTCACCGTGTCGATCGGCTTCGCCCATTTCCCGCTGCCGCCCATGCATCTGAGCGTGCACTGGGAACAGGCGGTCAACTGGGCCGATATGGCGCTCTACACGGCCAAGGCGCAGGGCCGCAACCGCGCGATGGGCATCGCCACCGTCGATGCGCGCGACACCGATGCGCTGCTGCAGATTGAGGCCGATTTCGAGGCCGCCTGCTCGTCCGAGCGGGTCAGCCTGCGCCAGGTGCTGGGCCCGCCGCCGCTGACCACCGCCGCCGCCGCGTCGGCCAAGCCCTCGACCGCCGACATCGCCTGAGCGCTTCCCGAGGCACGCCGGCGCCGGAAGACGGCATACTGCCTGCACAACAAGCAGGAGACCGCGATGACTCAAGACCTGACCCGCCGCCGGCTGTTGAGCCTGTCGGCCCTGGCCGGCCTCGGCGCGCTGCCGCTGCCGGCGGCGCTGGCGCAGGCCGCCTGGCCCGCCAAACCGGTGCGCATCATCGTGCCCTTCGCGCCGGCCGGCACCACCGATCTGCTGGCGCGCGCGATGGCGCCGGAGCTGCAGAAGGCCTTTGGCCAGCCCTTCGTGGTCGAGAACAGGCCCGGCGCCGGCGGCAATCTCGGCGCGGCCGAGGTCGCGCGCTCGAACGATGGCCACACCATCCTGATGGGCACCGTCGGCACCCATGCGATCAACCAGGCGCTGTACCAGCAGAAGCTGCCCTATGACCCGGTCAAGGACTTCACGCCGATCACCCTGGTCGCCGCGGTGCCCAATGTGCTGGTGCTCAACCCGGCGCAGGCGCAGAAATACGGCATCAACACGGTGCAGGACCTGATCCGCGTCGCCAAGGCCAATCCGGGCAAGCTGAACATGGCCTCCAGCGGCAATGGCACCTCCATCCATCTGGCCGGCGAACTGTTCAAGAGCATGACCGGCACGTTCATGCTGCACTTCCCCTACCGCGGCTCCGGCCCGGCCCTCTTGGACCTGATGGCGGGCAATGTCGACCTGATGTTCGACAACCTGCCGTCCTCGCTGCCGCATATCAGGAGCGGCAAGCTGAAGGCCATTGCCGTCACCAGCGCCGCGCGCAGCGAGGCCCTGCCCGATCTGCCGACCATCGCCGAGGCCGGCGGCCCGCTCCTGAAGGGCTACGAGGCCAGTTCCTGGTTCGGCCTGCTGGCGCCGGCCAGCATGCCGGCCGAGCAGGTGGCGCGGCTGCAGCGCGAGGCGGCCAAGGCCTTGCACACGCCGGCGATCAAGGAGCGCCTGGCCTCGCAGGGCGCCGTCGCCAGCGGCATCACGAGCGCCGAATTCGCCGCGCTGATCCAGAGCGAAACGGCCAAATGGGCCAAGGTCGTCAAGACCTCGGGCGCCAAGGTCGACTGAAGGCCCTGCCCGGCAACGGGCGCCGCCTATACTGCCCGGCGCCCGCCATGCTGCCGACCCGCCTGCTCGCCCATGCCTGTTGATCTCGACGGCGTCCGCGCCTACTTCGCCCGGGGGCCGCTGCGCGAGGACCTGCTGGCCGCCTTCATCGTCAGCGTGCTGCTGATCCCGCAAAGCCTGGCCTACGCGATGCTCGCCGGCCTGCCGGCGCAGATCGGCCTCTACGCCAGCCTGCTGCCGCTGCTGGCCTATGCGGCGCTCGGTTCCAGCCCGGTGCTGGGCGTCGGGCCGGTCGCCGTGCTGGCGCTGATGATCGCGCAGGGCCTGGGCGAGCTGCCAGCGGGCGTCGCGCCCAGCGAGGGCGCGCTGGTGCTGGCCGCCGAGACCGGCCTGATCCTGGCGATCGCCGCCTGGCTGCGCCTGGACGCGCTGGCCTCGCTGCTGTCGGTGCCGGTGCTGCATGGCTTCGAGACCGGCGCGACCCTGGCCATTGCCTTCAGCCAGCTGCCGGTGCTGCTGGGCAGCCGCGCCCATGGCTTCGATCTGCCGGCACTGTGGCAGGACGCCCGGCAGGGCGGCTTCGACTGGCACGGTCTGTCGGCGCTCTACGGTCTGGGCGCCTGCGCCGCGCTGCTGGCCGCGCGCCGCTGGCTGGCCGGCACGCCGGGGCGGCTGGCGCCGCTGCTGCTGCTGCTCGGCACGATCGCGCTGGCCTGGCACAGCGATGCGCTCTCGCGCGGCGTCGCCCTGGTCGGCGCACTGCCGCGCCTGCGGCTGGAACTGGGCCTGCCGCGGCTGGACGGCGCGCTCTGGCTGGCCCTGCTGCCGCATGCGCTGCTGGTCGCGCTGATGGCCTATGTGTCCAGCCTGGTCGTCGCCGAATCGCTGGCGCGCCGGCGCGGCGAGAAGGTCGATGCGCGGCGCGAGCTGGCCGGCCTGGCCGGCGCCAACCTGCTCGCCGCGGCCAGCGGCGGCATGCCGGTGGCCGGCAGTTTCTCGCGCAGCGTGCTGCTGCACGATGCCGGCAGCCGCACCCGCGCCAGCGGCGCCTTCATCGCCGTCTTCATGGCGCTGGCCATGCTGCTGCTGGCCGCACCGCTGGCCTGGCTGCCGAAGGCGGTGCTGGCCGCGACCATCATGGTCGCCGTGCTGTCGGGCCTGCGCTTCGAACCCTACCGCGATGCCTGGCGCTACGCGCCGGCCGAGGGCCTGCTGATGCTGGCCGTCACCGCGCTGGTGCTCTTGGTCAGCGTTGCCGCCGGCCTGGCGCTGGGCGTACTCGGCTCCATCGCCCTGCTCCTGCAGCGCACCGCACGCCCGCATGTGGCGCTGATCGGCCGCGTGCCCGGCACCGAGCATTACCGCAATGTCGACCGGCATGCGGTCGAATGCCTGCCCGGCGTGCTGGGCCTGCGCATCGACGAAAGCCTGCTGTTCACCAATGCGCGCAATCTGACCGAGGTGGTGCAGGGCTTTCTGCAGCAGCATGCCGGCACCCGCCGCGTCGTGCTCTTGATGTCCCCGGTCAACAACATCGACTTCAGCGGCCTGGCCGCGCTGCAGGAGCTGCACCAGAGCCTGGCGCGCCAGTCGGTGCGGCTGGACCTGTCCGAGGTCAAGGGCCCGGTGCTGGACCGCCTGCGCGCCAGCGGCTGGCAGCGCTGGTTCAAGGGTCAGGTCTATCTGAGCCACCACCAGGGCATGATGGACTGAGCAAGCGGATCAGCGCACCTTTTCCAGCAGCGCATCGATGCCGGCGAGGAAATGCGCGACATTGATCGGCTTGGTCCAGTAATCGTCGAAACCGCTGGCGCGCGCGGCCTCGATATCGCTGGGCAGCGCATTGGCCGACAGCGCGATGAAGCGGCAGTGCGCCAGCACCGGCCGGTGGCGCAGCGCATCCAGCACCGCGCTGCCGTGCAGATCGGGCAGCTGCATGTCCAGCAGCACGACGTCGGGCAGGAACTCCAGCGCCTGCTCGATGCCGTCCTGGCCGGTGCCGGCGCAGCGCAGCTCGACCTCGGGCCGCAGCGCCAGCAGCTCCATCACCAGCAGCTGATTGACCGGGTTGTCCTCGACGCAGAGCAGGCGCAGCCGCGAGCCGGCCGCGCCGCGCCGACCGTCGGCCCAGCGCTGCTGCGTCGGCAGCGCATCCAGCTCGTCCAGCGGGGCGGGCCGCGTTGCCTCGGTGTCGGCCGGCAGCCAGATGCGGAACTCGCTGCCGACGCCGGGCTCGCTGTCCAGCTCGATCTGGCCACCCATGCGCTCGGTCAGCTGGCGCACGATGGCCAGGCCGATGCCGGTGCCGGCGATGCCCTCCAGCTCGGCGCCGAGCCGGTTGAAGGGTTCGAAGATGCGCTTCTTCTGCTCCGGATGCAGGCCGCGGCCGCTGTCGCGCACGACCAGCGCCCACTGCTCGCTCTCGTCGGCGCCGCGCCGGGCGGTGCCGACCTCGACCCAGCCGCCGGCGCGGTTGTACTTGATCGCATTGGTCAGCAGATTGATCGCGATCTGGCCCATGCGCCGGCGGTCGGCGCGCACGCGGCCATGCAGATGCGGCCGCTGCAGGCGCAGCCCGATACCGGCCTCGGCCGCCATCGCCGCCACCCAGTCCATGGTCTCGCGCGCCAGATCGTCGAGCTCGACCGGATCGGCCGCCAGCGGCTGCTCGTCGACGTCGATGCGCGCCAGGTCCAGCACATCGTCGATCAGCGCCAGCAGGTGGCGGCCGGCCGCCTCGATGCGGGCGACCCGCTCGGCCTGGCGCGGGCTCAGCGGATCGCGGCCGTCGACCGCCATCAGCTGGGCGAAGCCGAGCACGGCATTCATCGGCGTGCGCAGCTCGTGGCTGACGCGGGCCAGGAATTCGCTCTGCGTGCGCTTGAGCTGCTCGAGGCGCTTGCCCTCCAGCGCCAGCGCCTCGGCGTGGTGGCGCTCGGTCACGTCGACATTGACGCCGGCCATGTACTGCAGCTGGCCGTTGGCATCGTGCACCGCCTTGCCACGCGTGACCAGCCAGCGCAGGCTGCCGTCGGGCCAGACGACGCGGAACTCGCATTCATAGGGCAGGCCGTCGCGCTGGTGCTGCTCGGTCACGCGCTCCAGCTCGGCGCGGTCGTCCGGATGGATGCACAGCGAGCCCAGCTCGTGCGGCGAGCGCGGATCGGCCGGATCGAGGCCGCGCAGCCGGTACATCGCCTCGCTCCAGAAGGTCTGCTGCGCATCGATGCGGCGCCAGACGCCGACGCCGGCCGCGCTGAGCGAGTAGAGCGCGCGCTCGCGCTCCTGCTGCAGCTCGAACTCCTTGCCATGCCGCTCGGTCACGTCCAGGTGCAGGCCGAAGGCGACCGCCCGGCCATCGCGCAGCTCACGCCGCGCCCAGCTGTAGGTCCAGCGCGTGCCGCCGTCCGGCAGCAGCACGCGGAACTCGGTCTGGTGCACTGGCGTCACCAGGCGGTCGGCCTCGGCCAGCTCCTCGCCGACGCGCAGCCGGTCCAGCGGATGCACATGGCGGTTCAGCCATTCGTCCAGCGCCGGCGCGCCCTCGGCCGGATCGCGCTGGTGGATGCGGAACATCTGCGCGTTCCACTCGATGCGGCCGCTGGGCTCGTCGCGGTTCCACAGGCCCAGGCCCAGCGCCTCGGCGACCGAGCCCATGCGCTCGTGCAGGCGCAGCAGGTCCTCGCGCTCGCGCACCAGCTGGCTGATGTCCAGCGAGATGCCGGCCAGGCCCTGCAGCCGGCCCTCGGCATCGCGCACGGCGACGCGCCGCGTCAGCAGCGGCAGCCAGCTGTTGTCCCGCTGCAGATAGCGGGCGACCACGTCGACGATCTGGTTGCTCTTCAGCGCGCGCCGCATCGCCTCGAACGAAGGCTGGCGATCCTCCAGATGGATGCGCTCGCGCACCTCCTCCAGCGGCACGCTGCGCGAGCCCGGCTCGACGCTGATGGCCGGCGCCGCATCGGGGTCGATGCTGAGCATCTGGTTGCTGGCATCGATGCGCCAGGCGGTCACGCCGGCCGCGCGCAGGGTCGCCGCCAGCGAGGAGTCGATCTGCCACCACAGCAGCGCGCCGTCGGTCACCCGCAGCAGCCGGCCCTCGATCCAGGGCCCGTCCGGCCCCAACTGGCGGTTCGGCGGCTCGCCGGGCGCCAGGCAATCGGCCGCCAGCGCCTGCCAGCGCCCGCCCAGGCCGGCCTCGTCCAGGCCCTGGTGCAGCGCCCAGTCGCGCGCGGCCGCATTGGCCTCGCAGCGCAGCGGCGCGCCGGCCCAGACGCGCAGCGCCGGCTGCGGAGCAAGCCGCCAGAAGTCTTCGAGGTCCGACATGGCCGTGAGAGTCGCAGCAGTCTGTTCGCTTGGCAAGCCCCATGCCGGGTCGCTGTGGCGCCATACACGCTAAGCTCGGCGCATGTCGCACCTGATCGAATCGCTCGCCCGTCGCCTGCAAGCGCTGCTGCTTGTCGCCTCGCTGCTGGCCGGCGCGCCGCTGGCCGCGCAGCCGGCGCTGCTGAAGCCGCAGCGCCTGTCCGAACATGTCTGGCTGCTGGAAGGCCAGTCGGCGCTGGGCAGCCGCGAGAACCGCAACTACATCTCCAATGCCGGCCTGATCATCGGGCCCGAGGGCGTCGTGCTGGTCGACGCGCTGGGCTCGCCGGCGCTGGCGCGCGAGCTGCTGGCGCTGATCAAGACGATGAGCGACAAGCCGCTGACCCATGTGATCCTCACCCATTACCACGCCGACCATGTCTACGGCCTGCAGGTGCTGAAGGCGGCCGGCGCGACCATCGTCGCCCACCAGGCGGCGCGCGAATACCTGCAGAGCGACACGGCGGCCCAGCGCCTGCAGGCCAGCAAGGAGCAGGGCCTGGTCGAAACGCAGACGCGGCTGGTGCCGGCCGACCGCTGGATAGACGGCGACACGCCGCTGCGCGCGGCCGGGCTCGATCTGCAGCTGATGCCGGTCGGCCCGGCGCACACGCCCGAGGACCTGGCGATCTGGCTGGCGTCGGACAAGCTGATCTTTGCCGGCGACCTGGTCTTCCGCGGCCGCGTGCCCTTCGTCGGCCAGGCCGACAGCCGGCGCTGGATCGCCTCGCTGGACCGGCTCCTGACCCGCCCGGCCGCCATCGTCGTGCCCGGCCACGGCCCGGCTTCGACCGACGCGCTGCAGGATCTGCTGCTGACGCGCGACTACCTCGCCTATCTGCGCGCGACCATGGGCCGCGCCGCCCGCGAGATGACGCCATTCGACGAGGCCTATGCGGCGACCGACTGGTCGCGCTACGAGGCTCTGCCCCTGTTCAAGGTCGCCAACCGCATGAATGCCTACAACACCTATCTGTTGATGGAGCAGGAGAAGCCCTGAGGAGCCGCCCATGAAGATCGGTGAACTTGCCCGCGCGGCCGCCACGCCGGTCGAGACCATCCGCTACTACGAGCGCGAGGGCCTGCTGCCACCGCCGGCGCGCACGCAGGGCAATTTCCGCATCTACGAGGCCGCGCATCTGGAGCGCCTGCAGTTCATCCGCTACTGCCGCGGCCTCGACATGTCGCTGGACGAGGCGCGCGCGCTGTTGCGCTTCCGGGACGATCCGGGCGCCGACTGCGGCGATGTCAACGCGCTGCTGGACGAGCATATCGGCCATGTCTCGCGCCGCATCCGGGAGCTGCGCGCGCTCGAGCGGCAGCTGAAGGCGCTGCGCCGGCGCTGCGGCGAGGCGCCGCGCGCCAGCGAGCAATGCGGCATCCTGGCCGGCCTGGCCGAGGCGGCGCGCGAAGCGCAGGCGCTGGCGGCCCGCGAGCCGGGCCATCTGCGCTCGGTTCACCAAAACTAGCAGCCTAGGCCACCAGCATCACCGCCACCGCGATCGCCATCACGGCGGTGGCGGCCCAGCCGAATACGCGATGCCGGGCGGTGATGGTCCAGGCGCCCATCAGCCGGCGCGACTGGCCGATCCACATCATCACCACCATGATGGGCACCGAGATCACGCCGTTGACGATGGCGCTCCAGAGCAGCGCCTTGATCGGGTCGAGCTCGACGATGCTCATCAAGGTGCCGATGCCGGTGGCCGCGATGATGATGGCGTAGAAGCCGCGCGCCTCGTGAAAGCCGTGCGAGAGCCCGGCGCGCCAGCCGAAGACCTCGCTGACCGCATAGGCGGCCGAGCCGGCCAGCACCGGCACGGCCAGCAGGCCGGTGCCGATGATGCCCAGCGCGAACAGGCCGAAGGCGAATTCGCCGGCCACCGGCCGCAGCGCCTCGGCCGCCTGGGCGGCGGTCTGGATGCCGGCGACGCCCTGCAGATTGAGGGTGACGGCCGTCGCCAGCACGATGCACAGCGCGATTGCGTTGGAGAACAGCATGCCGGCATAGGTGTCCTGCTTGATGCGCCGCAGGTGTTCGCGCGCATGGGCCGGCTCGCTGCGCCGCGCCGCCGGCTGCGGGCGCCGGCGCTCGTCCTCGACCTCCTGCGCCGCCTGCCAGAAGAACAGATAGGGGCTGATCGTCGTGCCCAGCATCGCGACGACCATGCCGGCGTAGTCGCCGCGCGTCGCGCCCTCGGGGAAGAAGCGCCAGGGCTGCAGCGACTCCAGCGTTGCCTGCCGCCAGGGCACCTGGACGACCAGGACGACGGCGAAATAGGCGAACAGCGCCAGGGTCAGCCACTTGAGGATGCGCACCGAGCGCTCGTAGGAGAAGCAGACCTGGCCCAAGACGCACAGCGCGCCGAAGCCGACGATGTAGAGATGCGCCGAGCCACCGGCCAGCAGTCGCGCCGCCTCGGCCATCGCGCCGATGTCGGCGGCGATATTGATGGTGTTGGCGACCACCAGCAGGCCCACCAGCGCCAAGCTCAGCCAGCGTGGGCAGACGCGCGCGATATTGGCGGCCAGGCCCTCGCCGGTGACCCAGCCGATGCGTGCCGACAGCATCTGGATGCCAATCATCAAGGGCGTCGTCAGCAGCAGGGTCCAGACCAGGCCGAAGCGGAACTGCGAGCCGGCCTGCGAATAGGTGGCGATGCCGCTGGGATCGTCGTCGGCGGCGCCGGTGATCAGGCCGGGGCCCAGGCGCCGGGCCAGTTCGCGCGGCTGGGGCAGCTGGCGGCGCGCAAAGGCGAGCGCGCGGCCGGCCAGAAAGAGCTTGCGTTGGATCAGTTCTTGCACGGGAGTCTCCCGCCGCCCCGGCAAGCAGGGCGGAAGCGCGCGCGCCGCAAGAGGGCAGCGCGCCGATTCATCTGAAAGATCCGGGCAGCAGCGGCGCTGGGATTCGCGCCGGCCTGCGGTCCGGGGATGGGTGCTGCCCCCACCGCCCGGTTCCGCACCTCGCGTCGTCGAGGGCTTAGAAACTGGACGGCGAAGGCCAGCGACTAGGGGCTGGGTTCATGGCAGGGCCGTCTGTTGAGGTGGCGCGATTGTCGCCCCGCGCTTTTGCGCGCGTCAACGCGCGCCGGCCAACTTAACCTTCGAGCAACAAGCGCTAGCACGCCGGCCGCCGCCCCGTGCGGATCCGACAATTCGGGGAGCAGGGTCGAGGGCGATCAGCCCCGGACAGGACAGGTGTAGCCTTGCTCTGTTACCGTGCGCGCCTAATTAAAAAAGGGACCACCGCATGAGCGAACTCCAACGGCGCCTGGGCGCCCTCGGCGAAGCCCGTTTGCTGGGCATGCGCCGGGGCATCGAGAAGGAAAGCCTGCGCGCCCTGCCCAATGGCAGTCTGGCGCTGACGCCGCATCCGCAGGCCCTGGGTTCGGCCCTGACGCATCCGCACATCACCACCGACTACAGCGAGTCGCAGCTGGAGCTGATCACCGGCGTGCATGCCGGCATCGAGGACTGCCTGGCCGAGTTGCGCGAGGTGCATCAGTACGTCTACAAGGTGCTGGCCGACGAGGGCGGCCATGGCCATGACGAGCGCCTGTGGGTCGGCTCCATGCCCTGCGGCCTGCCGACCGACGAGACGATCCCGCTGGGCCGCTACGGCAATTCCAATGTCGGCCGCAGCAAGAGCGTCTACCGCATGGGCCTGGGCCAGCGCTACGGCCGGCGCATGCAGACCATCTCGGGCATCCACTACAACTGGTCGATGCCGGGCGTGACGAGCGAGCAGTACTTCGCCCTGATCCGCAACTTCCGCCGCCATTCCTTCCTGCTGCTGTACCTGTTCGGCGCCTCGCCGGCCCTGTGTTCGAGCTTTGTCGCCGGCCGCCAGCACGAGCTGCAGGCGCTAGGCAACCACAGCTTCTACATGCCGCACGGCACCTCGCTGCGCATGGGGCGGCTGGGCTACCAGAGCGATGCCCAGGCCTCGCTGGCCGTCAGCTACAACAGCCTGGAGAGCTATGCCGCCTCGCTGCAGGAGGCGCTGACCCGGCCCTACCCGGCCTACGAGGCGGTCGGCGTGCGCAATCCGGGCGGCGACTACAACCAGCTCTCGACCAGCCTGCTACAGATCGAGAACGAGTTCTACGGCACCATCCGCCCCAAGCGCGTGATCCGCTCGGGCGAGCGCCCGCTGCACGCGCTGCGCGAGCGCGGGGTCGAGTACGTGGAAGTCCGCTGCATGGATCTCGACCCCTTCGTCGACATTGGCATCACCGGCGGGACGATGCGCTTCCTCGACGTCTTCCTGCTGCACTGCCTGCTCAGCGACAGCCCGCCGGACACGCCGGCCGAGATCGCCGCGCTGGCGCGCAACCAGCACCGCGTCGCCGCACGCGGCCGCGAGCCCGGCCT
This sequence comes from Roseateles violae, assembly GCF_030410485.1. Classification (GTDB taxonomy): domain Bacteria; phylum Pseudomonadota; class Gammaproteobacteria; order Burkholderiales; family Burkholderiaceae_C; genus Roseateles_D; species Roseateles_D violae. The sequence continues at coordinate 422,888 of NZ_JAUHHC010000001.1, forward strand.
GATGCTGGAACGCGGCGCTGCCGAGTGCAGCCTGGTCGACTGGGGCGCCGAGCTACTGGACGAATGCGAGCCGATGGCCGCCGCGCTGGACGCGGCCCATGGCGGCGCGGCCTACCGCCAGGCGCTCAGCGCCGCCAAGATCGCGCTGCAGGAGCCCGAGGGCACGCCCTCGGCACGGGTGCTGGCGGCGATGGCCGGCGATTTCGATCACTCCCATGTCGGCTTCATACGCCAGCGCTCCGAGGACATCCGCCGCGAGATGCTGGCCCGGCCGCTGAGCGCCGAGCAGCTGGCCCGCGCCGAGGCGCAGGCGCGCGAATCGCTGGCCGAGCAGGCCCGCATCGAGGCGGCCGACACGCTCGATTTCGAGAGCTATCGCCGGCGCTATCTGGCGCCGGAGAGCCTGCTGGCCTGAGCAGCTTGCTGCAAAACTACTGCGGCGACCATCTGCCGCGTTGTGCGGTGCTCGGAGCGGCTCAAGGTTTCAGATAGGCATAGCCCTCGCGCGTCTGCAGGCGCGCGATGCGCACCACGCCGGACGGGGTGAAGGCGGCGTCGAGCACGAACTGCTTCTTGTCCAGATTGCGGTTCTTCAGCGTGATCTCGCAGACCTCGAAGACCACGCCGCGCGCGACCAGGGCCGAGACCAGGGAGGCGTAGTCGATGTTCGGATTGGCCTTGTCCTTGGCGCCTTCCATCAGGAAGTCGACGCCCTCGGCATGGGTGACGACCAGGATCTTGGTGTCCGGCGCCACGTCCAGATGGTTGCGGATATTGCGCAGGCCCTTGGTGGCCTGGCCGGCCGTGTTGTCGATGTGATAGACGACCTTGTCGCCGCCCTGGGCGGCGGCTTGGGTCTGCGCCAGCGCGGCGGCGCTGCCGGCAGCAAGGGCGGCGCCGAGCGCGGCGCGGCGGCTGGGGATGGTCTGGCTCATATCGGGTCCTCCTCGGGATGGGCGGGTATCGGTTTCAGGGCAGGCGCAACTCTGCCAGCTTCCAGCTGACGACGCCGTCGCGCCGCAGCACCAGGTCGACCGGCTCCTCGTCGGCGCCGCGCTTGCGGACGCTGACCACAAAGCGGTTCGGGCTTTCGTAGCCCATCTCGGTCAGCAATTCCTCGTCCGTCGGCGCCGGCTCGGAGGCGGGCAGCGCAACGGCGGCCGCCGCCGGCCGCTGGCCCTGCAGCACGCGGGCCAGGCTGGCCGGCGTGATCGCCGCGTCGACCATGGGCCCCAGCAGCGCCGCGGCAACGGCCGCGCCCATTGCGCGCGCCGGCGTCGGCGGCTCGGCCTCGACGGCCTCGGTGCGCGTGCCCAGCAGCCGTCCGCGCAGGCCCCGCTTCAGGCTCTCGCGCACCGCCTCGACATCGACATAGCCGGCCAGCTTCTGCGCGTCCTGGGCGGCGGCCGCGCTGCGCATCTCGCGCAGGGCCAGATAGGGGCTCAGGTAGAGGCCCAGCAGCAGAAGCAGCAGCGCCAGTGCACCCAGCAGCAGCGGCTTGATCGGCAAGCGTCCCTTCTTCATCGCCGCCGCCTCACAGGCTCGCGTGGCGGCGCAGCGATTCCAGCCGCAGCGCGATCCGCTGTTCGAGCTCGGCCAGCTCACGCTGCAGCCGCTGCTGCGTCTCGCCCTCGTCGCCGGCCGCGGCCAGCGCCGCGCGCAGGCAGGCGCGCTCATGGAACAGGCCCAGCTCCGGCGGCGCATAGCCGGCGTTCTTGAGGATCTTGAACGGCATTCGCAGGCCCTCGGGCGTCGCCTCCCAGCCCGCGTCCTCGGCCAGCGGCCGGCCCCAGCTCTCGGCCGTGGCCAGCTCGCCGGACGCGATCGCGGCCTGCAGATGGCGGGCGATTTCCTCGTCGGTCATGGGCGCTCGCTCAGCGCCAGGCGCAGGCCGAAGGACAGGAACAGCGCGCCGATGCCGCGGTTCAGCCAGCGCGCCAGCAGCGCGCCGGGCCGCAAGCGGCGACTGGCCAGCGCCGTCGAGACGGCCAGCAGATGGCACCACAGCATGCCGTTGAAATTGAAGATCGCGCCCAGAACGATGAAGGCCAGCGCCTTGTGCGGCGCCTCCGGCGCGATGAACTGCGGCACGAAGGCGAGGAAGAACAGCGCCACCTTGGGATTCAGCACATTGGTCCAGAAGCCCTGGCTGAAGATCTTGCGATAGGGCAGCGGCGGCGGGGCCGGCGGCGCATCGCCCGCCCCCTCGTTCGCCGCCTCGCTGCGCCGGCTGATCAGCATCGCCAGGCCGATCCAGACCAGATAGGCGGCGCCCAGCCATTTGACGACGCTGAAGGCCCAGCTCGAGGCGGCCAGCAGCGCCGACAGGCCCAGCGCCGCCGCCAGCACATGGACGCAGGTGCCGGCGCCTATGCCCAGCGCGGCGGCCGAGCCGGCGCGCCAGCCCTGCGTCGCGCTGCGCGTCATGATCAGCAGCGAATCGGGGCCCGGCGCGATGTTCAGGAGCAGGCCGGAAATAATGAACAGGCTCAGGTCGTGGATGCCAAGCATGGGGAACAACTCCGTCGAGCCCTCAGCCTAACCGATCCGCCGCGGGCGTGTCCGCGGCTGGCAGCTCGCGCAGCATCAGCAGCTCGTCGGCGGCGAGGCCGTTGCGCGCCAGCCGCTGCGCCCGCGTCGCCTCGACAAAGCCCAGTCGCCCGAGCAGGCGCAGCGAGCGCCAGTTGGCGCGCTTGAGCATGGCATGCAGGCGCTGCGCGCGGTACTGCCGGGCCAACTCCTCGATCATCGCGCTGCAGGCCTCGAAGGCGAGGCCGCGGCCCCAGTGCGTGCTGCCGAGTTCGTAGGCGATCGCCGTGCTGTCGGCGGCGACGCTGGCCTGCACATAGCCGATCAGCGCCGCCGATGCCTGCTCGCGCAGCACCCAGTTCAGCCACAGCTGGCGGCCGTCGGGCGAGCGCCGGCTCTCCAGCCGCAGATAGCGCTGGCGCAGCGCCTCGACCGAGTCCGGCGGCGCGTTCTCGTAGGCGTAGAGCGCCGGATCGCTGAGCACGACGAACATCGCCGGCGCATGCTCGGCAAGCTGCGGTTCCAGCCGCAGGCGCGCGCTTGCCAGTTCGCGCATCAGCGCCATGGCCAGAGCCCCAGCCAGGCCAGCAGGGCCGCCAGCAGCAGCAGCCACAGCAGCACGATCGCCGCCGCGGCCAGCCAGCTGCGCGGCTTTTCAAGCAGGGCCGCGGCACGCGCGCGGGCGCGCTGCATCACCGCAGCCGGCATCCAGCGCAGCACCAGCCACAGGCCCAGCGGCAAGAGGATCAGCTCGTCCAGCAGGCCCAGCACCGGGATGAAGTCGGGGATCAGATCGATCGGGCTCAGCGCATAGGCCGCGATGAACAGCGCCAGCAGCCGTGGCAGCAAGGGCGCCGCCGGATCGCGCGCGGCAAAGAAGACGGCGATCACCTCGGACCGCAGCGCCAGCGCCCAGCGCTTCAGCAGGCCAAGGCGCCGGCCCATCGCTCAATCACCCCAGACGACTTTTTTCCTGCCGGCCACCCACTCGTCGTAATGCGCGGCATAGACCTCCTCGATCCGGTTGCGCTTGACCTTGAAGGTCGGCGTGATGAAGCCGTTGTCGACGGTCCAGGGCGTCTTGATCGCGACCAGGCATTCGAGCTGCTCGTGCGGGTCGAGCCGCGCATTGATCTCGTCCAGGTGCGCGCTCAGCTGCGCGTCGAGTTCGGCGCGCGCGGCCGCGCTGCCGCCGCTGCGCTCGGCCGCATCGGCCGACAGCATCACCACGCCCAGCGGCTGGCTCAGGTTCGCGCCGGTGACCACGCAGGCCTCGACGGCCGGGTGCATGCACAGGCGGTCCTCGATCGGCGCCGGCGCGACGTACTTGCCCTTGCTGGTCTTGAACAGGTCCTTGACCCGGCCGGTGATGCGCAGGCAGCCATTGGCGTCCTCGGCGGCCTTGTCGCCGGTGCGCAGCCAGCCATCGGCCGTGAAGGCCTCGCGGCTCTGCTCGGGCTCCTTGTAGTAGCCCAGCATCACCGCCGGGCTGCGCATCTGCAGCTCGCCGCTGGCCGGATCGATGCGCGTCTGCACGCCGGCGTAGGGCTTGCCGACCGTGCCGCGCTGGTTCTGGCCCGGGATGGTGATGTGCGAGACGGCCAGGTTCTCGGTCATGCCATAGCCCTCGTTGATCGGCAGGCCCAGCTTCGCGTACCACTCGAGCAGGGCCAGCGGCATCGGCGCGGCGCCGCCGGCGGCAATGCGGCACTGGTCCAGGCCCAGCGCCTTCTGCACCTTGCGCCGGATCAGGCCGCCGATCAGCGGCAGCGAGAGCAGCAGGTCCAGCTTCTTCTGCGGCAGCTTCTGCAGGATGCCTTGCTGGAACTTGACCCACAGCCGCGGCACCGAGAAGAACACGGTCGGCCGCGCGCGCTGCAGATCGGCGGCAAAGCTGTCCAGCGACTCGGCGAAGTAGATGCGCATGCCGGTGTGCAGCCAGCCATGCTCGACCAGCATGCGCTCGACCACATGGGCCAGCGGCAGATAGGACAGCATGCGGTCCGAGCCACTCAGCTGGAAGCGCTCGATGCCGGTGGAGATCGCCCACGCAAAGGCGCCGAAGCTGTGCATCACGCCCTTGGGCAGGCCGGTCGTGCCCGAGGTGTAGATCAGCGTGCACAGCTCCTCGGCGCCGCGCACCGGTTCGCCCTGCAGCGGCGGCGTGCGCGCGCAGATCGCGTCCCAGCCCTCGTAGCGCTGCTTGGCCTCGTCCGGCGACAGCGGATAGCTGATGCAGGGCAGGCCCATCGGCACACCGGCCTTCATCGTCTCCCAGCCGTCGAGCTTGCCGACAAACAGCGCCTTGGCCTCGCTGTGCTCGAGGATCTGGCGGATGGTCTCCGGCGCCAGAGTCGGATAAAGCGGCACCGAGACATGGCCGGCCATCCAGATCGCCAGGTCGCTCATCAGCCACCAGGCGCAGTTCTTCGACAGGATGGCGATCTTGGAGCCCGGCTCCCAGCCCTGCGCCTGCAGATGGGCGGCCATGCGGCGCACGCCGTCAGCGACCTGGGCCCAAGTCAGCTCCAGCAGCTGGCCGCCGCCCAGCGGCTGGGTCAGCGTCGGGCGATCGGGGGCCTGGCGCTCCCAGTGGTACAGGCGCTGCAGCGCCAGCGAATCGGTGGCGATGGCGGGCATCGGCGGTCTCCTTTTTTATGTGCCGCCTTTCTATCACGCGGCCAGGGCCGCCCGCCCTCTGGTCAGCCCTGCTCGGCCTCCTGCAGCGCGGCCAGCGCCGCCTGCAGCGCCTCGGGTGCGAGGCCCTCGGCGCGCTGCACCGGGGCCTGGTCCAGCGCCGCCGCGCCCTCGCGCTTGAGGCGGGCGACCCACTGGCCGGCCTCGCGGCCGGCCTCGAAGCCCTCGCTCTGCAGCAGCAGCGAGCCATCGGCGGCATTGAGCTTGAAGTAGAAGCGGCCATCGGCCTCGCGGTACTGCTTGAACACGGGCAGCGCCGGCTTGTCGGCCTTCACCACCTTGGCCGCGGCCTGCGGGACCGCGCTGAAACGCGACAGACCGACCGCCGCGCGCAGCTCCGCCAGCAGCGGCGCGGCCAGCGCGCGCGCCTTGGCGGCACCTTCCTGCAGGATGGCCTCGATCTTCTCCGGATGCGCCATCAGCTCGGCATAGCGCGCGCGCATCGGGCCGATCTGCGATTCGATCTGATCGAACAGGCGCTGCTTGGCCTCGCCCCAGGCCAGGCCGGCGCGCAGCTCGGCGCGGAAGGCCGCGCGCTGCTCGGGCGTGGCAAAGGCGTCGAAGATGGTCACCAGCGCCTGGCCCTCGGGCTCCTTGGGCTCGCCGGGCAGCCGGGAGTCGGTGACGATGCGGGCGATCGCCTCGCGCAAGGCCTTGGCGCCGCCCTCGAACAGCGGCACGACGTTGTCGTAGCTCTTGCTCATCTTGCGGCCGTCCAGGCCCGGCAGCAGCTCCATCTCGGCATCGGTCTGCGCCTCGGGCAGCACGAAGAACTCGCGGCCCCGGCCGAACAGATGGTTGAAGCGCTGGGCGACGTCGCGCGCCATCTCGATGTGCTGGACCTGGTCCTTGCCGACCGGCACGCGGTGCGCGTTGAACATCAGGATGTCGGCCGCCATCAGGATCGGGTAGCTGTACAGGCCCATGGTCACGCCGGCGTCGGCGTCCTCGCCCTCGGCCAGATTGGCATCGACGGCGGCCTTGTAGGCATGCGCCCGGTTCATCTGGCCCTTGGAGGTGACGCAGGTCAGCAGCCAGGTCAGCTCGGGGATCTCGGGGATGTCGCTCTGCCGGTAGAACACCACGCGCGCCGGATCGAGGCCGGCGGCCAGCCAGGTGGCGGCGATCTCCAGGCGCGAACGGGCGATGCGGTCCGGCTCGTCGCACTTGATCAGCGCGTGGTAGTCGGCCATGAAGAAGAAGCTCTCGACGCCGGCCTCGCGGCTGGCGGCGATCGCGGGCCGGATCGCGCCGACGTAATTGCCGAGATGCAGGGTACCGGTGGTGGTGATGCCGGTCAGGACGCGCTGGGTCATGGTGTGCGGAATGCAGACAGTGAAGGGCTATTGTCGAGCAAGACGGCACGGGATCGGCCAGCCGGGGGAGGGGACCGGCGCCCAAGCCGCGCCCGAACCGCTAGCATTCGCACACCCCAAAACAGCGAGAGCCGTAGCAAAGGCGCCGATGACCTCCTTGATGCTGATCAGCGCGGGCCTCAATGCGATGCTCGGCGGCGCCCTGTTGCTGCTGTGGCGCCTGGATCGGCGCTATCTGCATGTGCGGCAATGGGGCTGGAGCTGGGTGCTGCTGGGCGGGGGCCTGATCCTCGGTCCGGTGCTGCAGGATGCGCTGCCGGCCGGGCCGCTGCGCAATCTGCAGATGCTGCTGGGCGCGACGGCGCTGATGGGTTCGCAGCTGCTGCAGCTGGCCGGTGCGCTGGCCTACCGCGGCCATGCGCTGCGGCTGCGCCTGGCGCTGCCGGCGCTGGCGGTGGCGGTGCTGGCCCTGGCCGTGCTGGGCCTGCGCGACTTCCATGCGGCGCTCTGGTTCGGCGCCGCGCTGCTGGCGGTGGGCAGCGCCTGCAGCGCGCTGCTGCTGTGGCGCGGCGGCCATCGCTTCGAGCGCTGGATCGCCGCCGGCTTCGCCGCGCTGGCCCTGGTGCACCTGAGCGGCCCCCTGCTCGATCCGCAGGGCCGCTCGGCCATCACCTACACGGCTGGCCTGCTGGTGCAGACGGCGCTGAGCCTGGGCCTGATCCTGCTGTCGGTGGGCCGCGCGCACCGCGAGACGCGCCGCCAGGGCGAGCGCTTCACCCGCCTGGCCGAGCATTCGCTGCAGGGCCTGGTGGTGCTGCAGAACCACCGCGCCGTCTATGCCAACCCGGCGGCGCTGACGATGTTCGGCTTCGAGGAGGTCGCGGTGCCGGCGCCCGAGCCGACCGATCTGCTGGCCGAGCTGGTGCCGCTGGAGTTGCAGGCGGCGGCGCGCGAGCGCCATGCGGCGGTGCTGGCCGACCGCGGCGCCCGCATCGAATGGGACAGCACGCGGCTGTCACGCGACGGCCGGGTGATCCATATCCGCGGCCTGTCCAGCCATCTGGAATGGGACGGCGCGCCGGCCGAGCTGCTGGTGATGATCGACGACACCTCGCGCCAGCGCGCCACCGACGCGCTGCGCCGCCAGGCCCTGCACGACGAGCTGACCGATCTGCCGAACCGCAATTTTGCCGTCGAGCGCCTGCGCGAGCTCAGCTATCTGGGCGCGCCGCCCTTCGCGCTGATCTCGGCCGATCTGGACCGCTTCCAGCTGGTCAACGAAAGCCTTGGCTACGAGGTCGGCGACGGCCTGCTGCGCGCGATCGCGCGGCGCCTGACCCGGCGCCTGCCGCCGCAGGCGACGCTGACCCGGCTCGGCGAGGACCAGTTCCTGGTGCTGATCGAGGGCACGGCCGAGCGTGCGGCGGCACAGGAGGTCGTCGAGCAGCTGATGGGCATGCTGGAGACGCCCTTCGCCGTCGAGGGCACCGAGCTGCTGGTACATATGTCGGCCGGGGTCGCGCTGTTTCCGCAGGACGCGCGCGACGGCGCGGCGCTGCTGCGCGCCGCCGAGGCCGCCATGCACCGCGCCAAGAGCCGCGCCGGTGCAGCCTGGCTGTTCTTCGACCAGGGCATGAACGGCGCCTCGCGCGCGCGCCTGGACACCGAGCAGGCACTGGGCCGCGCGATCGCGGCGCGCGAGTTCCTGCTCGAGTACCAGCCCAAGTTCCGCGCCGGCACGCGCACGCTGAGCGGCTTCGAGGCGCTGGTGCGCTGGGAGCGGCCCGGCCGTGGCCGCGTCAGCCCGGGCGAATTCGTGCCGGCCGCCGAACGCACCGGCCAGATCAAGGCGCTGGGCGAGCTGATCGTCGAGCTGGCCTGCACGCAGCTGCTCGACTGGCAGCGCCGCTTCGGCCGCGCGCCCTCGGTGGCGATCAATGTGTCGCCGCTGCAGTTCGAGGACGCCGGCTTCGCCGGTCGCCTGCTGGCCCGGCTGGCCGCGCTGGGCCTGCCCAGCGGCGCGCTGGAGATCGAGATCACCGAGACCGCCGCCATCGGCCATCTGGGCCGCGTGCTGCCGCAGCTGAACCGGCTGCGCAGCGAGGGCGTGGCCTGTGCGCTGGACGATTTCGGCACCGGCCAGTCCTCGCTGACCATGCTGCGCCAGCTGCCGATCAGCACGGTCAAGCTGGACCGCAGCATGATCGAGCCGCTGCCCGAGGTGCAGGCCAGCGCCGTCGTGATGGCGACCTGCGCGCTGGGCCAGTCGCTGAACCTGGAGATCGTGGCCGAAGGCGTGGAGACCGAGCAGCAGGCCGAGGCCGCCGAGGCGCTGGGCTGCACCCAGCTGCAGGGCTACCACCTGGGCCGGCCGATGACGCCGGAACAGGCCGGCGAGCTGCTGACGCTCGCCTTCGCCGCTCAGTAGGCGGCCATCGGCTCGCCCAGGCGGATCGCGCCGCCGGGCTGCCAGGCACCGTTGAAGCTCAGCGGGCCCTTGGGAAACAGCATCACCACGGTGGAGCCGAGCAGGAAGCGGCCCATTTCCTCGCCCTGCTTCAGCGTGATGTGCTGCTCGGCATAGCGCCAGTCGCGGACATGGCCGGGGCGCGGCGGGTTGACCTGGCCATGCCAGACGGTGGCCATCGAGCCGACGATGGTGGCGCCGACCAGCACCAGCACCCAGGGACCGCGCTCGCCCTCGAACACGCAGACGACCCGCTCGTTGCGGGCGAACAGGCCCGGCACGCCGCGCGCCGTCGTCGGGTTGACCGAGAACAGATCGCCGGGCACATGGATCATGCGCGTCAGGCGCCCGGCGCAGGGCATGTGGATGCGGTGGTAGTCGCGCGGGCTGAGGTAGAGCGTGGCGAAATGCCCGTCCTCGAACTGCGCGGCCAGCTGCGCATCGCCGCCGAGCAGGGCCGTCGTCGAATAGCTGTGGCCCTTGGCCTGGAAGATCTGATCGCGGGCTATGGCGCCGTACTGGCTGATCGCGCCGTCGACCGGGCAGATCAGCGGCGCCTCGGCGATCGGGCGGGCGCCCGGCTTCAGCGCGCGCGTGAAGAATTCATTGAAGCTCGGGTAGCTGGCGATGTCGGGATCGGCCGCCTCGGCCATGTCGACGCGGTAGCGCGCGACGAAGCGGCGGATCACCGCCGTCGTGATCCAGCCCAGGCGCGCCGAGGCCAGCTTGCCGGCCAGCCGGGTCAGGGCCAGCTTGGGCATCAGGTATTGCGGCAGCACGGCCAGGCGGTCGGACACGGGGAATCCTGTGAGTTTTTTGGAGCCGGGCGATTGTAGAGGGCCGTCCCCAGCCGGTGCCGGCGGCGCCCCCGTTACCATTGGCATACCCGCGCCGGCCAGGCGCCGACCCCGATTCGCATGGAAATCTATCTCGACGCCAATGCCACCACACCGGTGCTGGCGCAGGCCGCGCAGGCGGCCTTGCAGGCGATGGCCGACGATTTCGGCAACCCCAGCAGCGTGCACAGCACCGGCCTGAAAGCCCGGGCGCTGATGGATGCGGTACGCGCGCGCGCCAAGGCCCTGCTGGACACCGGCGCCGGCCAGCTGCTGTTCACCAGCGGCGCGACCGAGGGCATTCAGACCGCCGTGCTGTCGGCGCTGAACGCCTTGCGCGGCCGCCCCGGCGTCGACTGCCTGCTCTACGGCGCGACCGAGCACAAGGCGGTGCCCGAGGCGCTCAGGCATTGGAACCAGCTGCTGGGCCTCGGTTTCGAGATCAAGCCGATCCCGGTCGACGGCGTCGGCCGGCACGACCTGGACTTCCTGCGCCGCCACGCCGCCCGCGCCGGCCTGGTCTGCACGATGGCGGCGAACAACGAGACCGGCGTCATCAGCGATCTGGCCGGCATCGAGGCGGCGCTCGCGGGCAGCCCGGCCTTCTGGCTGGTCGACGGCGTGCAGGCCCTGGGCAAGCTGCCGCTGCGCCTGGCCCGGACCCGCATCGACTACGCGCCCTTCTCGGGCCACAAGCTCTATGCGCCCAAGGGCATCGGCCTGCTCTATGTGCGCGAGGGCGCGCCGGTGACGCCGCTGATGGCCGGCGGCGGCCAGGAAGGCGCGCTACGCGCCGGCACCGAGAACATGTCGGGCATCGCGGCCCTGGGCGCGGTGCTGGCGGCGCTGGACGATGGCCGCACCTTCCGCAGCCATGCCGAGCTGGCGCAGATGCGCGCGCGGCTGCTGGCCGCGCTGACCGAGGCGCTGCCGGGCCTGGTGCTCAATGCGCCGCTGGCGGGCACGCTGCCCACGACCTTGAACTTCGCCGTGCCGGGCCTGTCCTCGCGCCTGCTGCAGGATCTGTTCGATGCCGGCGGCGTGCGTGTCTCCGGCGGCTCGGCCTGCAGCGCCGCCAAGGCCGCGCCCAGCTTCGTGCTGGAGGCCATGGGCCTGCCCGAATGGCAGGCGGCCGGCGCGGTGCGCCTGTCCATAGGCCCCGCCACCGAGGCCGCGCTGGTCGACGAGGCCTGCGCCCGCATCCGCGCCTGCGGCGAGGCGCTGCGCCAGCACAGCCCCGGCGATGGCCCCTGGTGCGACGACCCGAACGCGCTGGATCTCAGTGGCGCCGATGCCGTCGACTGCCGCACCGTCATCGGCGCGCAGCTGGAGGATTTCCTGCGCCGCCAGCCGGATCTTGTCATCGTCGACGTGCGCGAGCCCTACGAACATGCGCTGCCGCTGCCGGCCCTGCTGGCCGCACGCGAGATGCAGGCCGTGCCGATGAGCTGCCTGGGCACCGCGGCGCCGCAATGGCTGGCTTCAGGGAGGCCGCTGCTGTTCTTCTGCCGCAGCGGTGGCCGCAGCCGCCAGGCCGCGCAGACCCTGGCCGGCCTCGGCCACGAGCAGAGCTGGACGCTGGCCGGCGGCCTGGCCCTGCTGCCCGATCCCGCCGGCCACGGCTGACCAGATGTCCGGCCAGGTCCACAGCTCCTTCTACCGCTTCGTCGCGCTGGCCGACCCGCAGCGCGTCGTCGAGCGGCTGCGCGAGCTGGTTCAGGACCAGGGCCTGGGCGGCAACATCCTGGTCGCGGCCGAGGGCATCAGCGGCGCGATCGGCGGCCCGCCTGAAGTGCTCCACGCCTTCGAGGCGGCGCTGCAGAGCGACCCGGTCTTCCAGGGCGCCTTCGCCGGCATGGACTTCAAGCACAGCGCCTGCACAAGCAAGCCCTTCAGCCTGATCAAGGTTCATCTGAAGCCCGAGATCGTCGCCTTCGGCATCGAGGGCGTCAGCGGCCTGCCCGATGCGGCGCGGCCGGACAGCCATGTGTCGCCGGCGCGCTGGCGCGAGCTGCTCGACGAGCCCGATGTCCTGGTGCTGGACAACCGCAACAGCTTCGAATACCGGCTGGGCCATTTCCGCGCGGCGGTGGACCCTGAGGTACGCAACTTCCGCGACTTCCCCGCCTATGTGCAGGCTCATGCCGAGGACTGGAAGGCCCAGGGCAAGCGCATCGCGATGTACTGCACCGGCGGCATCCGCTGCGAGAAGACGGCCGCCTGGATGCAGGAGCAGGGCCTGAGCGTCTACCAGCTCGAGGGCGGCATCCTGAACTACTTCCGCGCGATGCCGGACGCGGAGCGCGACTGGCAGGGCGAATGCTTCGTCTTCGACAAGCGCATCGCGATCGACAGCCGGCTCGAGGAGACCGCGACGACGGCCGAGCAGGTCTATGCCGACGAGCCGGACGGCGCCTGGCGCCTGGCGCGGGCCAAGCGGCTGGACCCGGGCGCATGAGGACGACGCTGCGGCCCTTTCTGCTGCTGTTGACCGCCCTGCTGAGCAGCACCGCCGCGCTGGGGCAGGAGCAGCAGCATGCCGGCGCGCCGACCATGCGCTGGATGGTGCAGGACATCCCGCCCGCCTTCAGCTACCCGACCGGGCGGCCGCCGCAGCGCGTCAGCGATCTGGGCAATGGCGAGGTCGACGGCTTTCTGCGCCTCTTGATCGGCCAGATGCCGCAGTACCGCCACGAATTCGTCGAGGCCGGCCTGCCGCGCTTCGAGGCGCTGGTGCGCCAGGGTCAGGGCTTGTGCTCGCTGCTGCATGTGCGCACGCCCGAGCGCCTGTCCTGGCTCTATTTCACCCATCTCTATCCGCCGCTGCTGTCGCGCCAGCTGCACGTCGTCGTGCGCAGCGACCGGCTGGCGCGCTTCGAGGTCGACGGCCAGGCGCTGCAGCTGTCGGAGCTGCTGCGCCGGCGCGACATGGTCGGCCTGCTGCCCAAGGACCGCGCCTTCGGGCCGCGCATCGACGCGCTCTTGCTGGCGCAGGGCGAGCGGGCGCCCAAGCGCGTGGTCGCCGGGCGCACGATGAACCTGCTGCCGATGCTGCGCGCCGGCCGCATGGACTACACGCTCGAATACCCGGCGGTGCTGGCCGAGTTCCTGCACGGCGGCAGCGGGGGCGGCGGCAGTGGCGGCGATGCCGACCTGGTCGCGCTGCCGATCGCCGAGGGCCGCAGCACGCCGGTGGCCACCGCCGCCTGCGGCCGCAACCCCGAAGGCCGCCGCGCGATCGAGGCGATCGACGCGGCCGTGCGCCGCCTGGCCCAGGACCCGCAGCGCGAGGCGCTGCTGCGCAGCTGGCGCGGCGATCAGCAGGACGAGCAGGACCGCCAACGCCTGCACCGCTACATGGACGAGCGCGCCCGCGGCGGCGCGCAGATCGAGTAAGGAAGGCCGCGATGAGCCGGCCGCCCAAGCTGGCGCAGCTGCCGATGCTGGACGGCGTCGGCGCCAGCGCCGTCGCCTGCCCGCCGGGCCCCTGGCCGCTGGCCCTGGACTTCCTCGCCGAGCGCCTGCCGCGCGTCGAGCGCCAGGACTGGCGGGCCCGCATGGCGCGCGGCGAGGTGCTCGACGCCGCCGGCCGGCCACTGGCGCCGGACACACCCTACCGCGCCAACACGCGGCTCTATTACTACCGGCTGCTGGCGCACGAGGACGCGATCCCCTTCGAGGAACGCATCCTGTTCAGGGACGAGCTGCTGCTGGTCGCCGACAAGCCGCATTTCCTGCCGGTCACGCCCAAGGGCCGCTATGTGCAGCAGACCCTGCTGACGCGGCTGAAGAAGGCGACCGGTCTGGCGACGCTGACGCCGATCCACCGCATCGACCGCGAAACCGCCGGCCTGGTCCTGTTCAGCATCCGCCCCGAGACGCGCGATGCCTACCAGTCGCTGTTCCGCGAGCGCGCCGTCGCCAAGGTCTACGAGGCGATCGCGCCCTACCGGCAAGATCTGGCCCTGCCGATGGTCTACCGCAGCCATCTGCGCGAGCGAGCGGGCGATGCCTTCATGCAGATGGAGGAGCTGTCCGGCGAGCCGCCGAACGCCGAGACGGCGATTGCCCTGCTGGAGCGGCTGCCGCAAGGCCTGGCCCGCTACGAACTGCGCCCGGCGACCGGCCAGAAGCACCAGCTGCGCGCGCAGCTGAGCGCGCTGGGACTGCCCATCGTCGGCGACCGCATCTATCCGACGCTGCAGCCGGAGCAGGCGGTGCCGGACTACCGGCGCCCGCTGCAGCTGCTGGCCAGGGAGATCGGGTTTGTCGATCCCTGCAGCGGGGAGCGGCGGCGCTTCGAGAGTGGCTTGCGGCTGGGCTGCTAGCGATCGGCATCGACGTCGTGCTTTGCCCCGGCCTGGCATTCACAGATGTCGCTGCCAACGTGATACTTGCGCGGACATCCACTGCCAGCGCTCAGCCCATGCGAATTCGCCCCGCCGTCTCCGCCGATTTGCGTGCCATGTTCGAAATCCGGACCAGCGTACGGGAGAACGAGATTTCGCTGGAGGAGCTGGCCACCCAGGGCATCACGCCGCAGACCCTGCCCGACATGCTCGACGAACGCGCGCGCGCCTGGGTGGTCGATGAGGAGGGCCAGGTGATTGCCTTTGTGCTCGCAAGCTCCGTCGAGGCGCGCATCGTGGCCATGTTCGTGCGCCCCGGCCACGAGCGCCGCGGTCTGGGCCGCAGGCTGATGCAGGAGGCCGAGGGATGGCTCTTCGCCGAAGGCTGCAAGGAAATCTGGCTGGTGACGGACGACGACGAAAACATCCGCGCGAACGGTTTCTACCGCCACCTCGGCTGGACGATCGACGACACTGTCGACGGGCCGCTGCGATTCATCAAGCGCGCGCCGGCTTGTTGAACCGCCTCTTCCGGCCGGCGGGCATGCCCTTGCAGGACGTCGATGGCAGCAGCCGCCCGAGCGGCGTATCGTGGCGAACCGGGCACCACCGCCCAAGGAGGGTTGCCATGCACACCCTGGTCATCATCGAGCGCTCCTCCGACATGCTGGACCTCCGGGATCCCGGCACCAAGCTCGTGCTGCCGCCCTTCATGGGCAATCCCGGCTACCGGCTCGACATCTGGGGCGAGGGTTTCCCGGATGCGGCGATGGTGGCGGGCGGCAACGGCGGCCTGCTCGGCGCGGTGGCCCTGGCATCGGCCTCGCGCACGCACCGCCGCATCTACGAGTTTGCCGAGCAATGCCTGGACGAGGATCGCCTCGTCGATGTCGTGAAGATCCAGATCCTCTTCATGTTTCATCGCTCGCACCGGCGCAATGTGCGGGCCATCGTGAAGGCGATCCGGCTGCTCAACAACGATGCGCGCTGGCGCAAATTGCCCGACCGCTACCGGCGAGCCTTGCGCGCCTGCCGCATCGTGCTGATGTCCTGCGAAAGCGGCATCGAGATGAATCCCGCCGATGCCACGCGCTACCGCTCCTTCGCCAATCAGTTCCATGACCTGCGCATCGCCAGCGCGGTGACCTTCCGCCTCGAGCAGAAGCCCCCGCCGGCCCGGCCACCGCAGTTCTGGGATCCCTTCATCTACACCTTCAGCACCGGCGATTTCATCCACGGCGGCACGCGGCTGCATCCGAACCACGTCAGCTTCGTCAGCTTCACGAACACCGGCGTGCTGGGCCAGGGTGACGACGAGCATGTCGATACGATTCCCGGGCAGACCAGCGCCGAAACGCCGGCAGCCGGCAAGGTGCATAAATACGAAGGGGCCAACTACGTCGGCAGCCTCGACGTAGCGGCCGGCGCCGACTACGACGCCACCAGCGACGCCTTCTGAAGCCCGGGCCGATCGCGCCTGTGGTGGACGCTCTACAAGGACGGACGCCTGAACTCGTTCTCAATCCATGCGCTTGCGCTGGCCTCGTTGAGCCGGAAGCCGGCCGGCACGCGAACCTGGGCCAGTTGCGCGTCCTGTTCGTCCCGGGCGCTCAGGAGCGCATAGGGATTGTCCTCGTCGGGCACGACGTCCAACAGGACCCTGATGCGGCCCGCGGCCGTGTCCACTGCGAGGCTCTTGTGCAGCTGTGCATGCAGTTGCTGCTCATGCCGACGCAGCACCTCGGAGGCCGTCTTCACCAGGGTGTGAAAGGCCGCGGCATCCAGCGGCTTGGGGTTCTTCTTGTCACGCCCCATGGTCCACGGCCCCACCAGGGCCGGTTCGGCCTCGCCGGCCAGGGTCATGGCCACGGCCCAGCCCTCATCGTCCTCGTTCTTGATGACCCGGGCCGTCCAGCGCTCATCGCGCCACAGGCGTGGCTCCTGAATGGCGGTTGCTTCTTCGTCCGAAAAATCTGCTGTGTTCATGCGCTCGAAGACCAGGTTGGAGACCTGGCTAGGCGGCGATGGCGGCGGCGCGTCCGGCCTGCACACGCACCTCGCCGAAACCGGCAAAGACATGGCGCGATTGCTGGCCGATGCGAATGTCGTGCACGCCGGTGATCATGCCGGTCGAAATCACATCGCCGGCCCTCAGGATCTCGCCCTGCTGGGCTCGCTTGTTCAATGTGAATGCCAGCGCGCCCAGGGGCCCGGCCTTGATCGCGCTCTTGCCGCGACCGACCGATTTACCATCGATGAAGGTCTCGACCTCGATCGCTTCCAGCTGCTGCCAGTTCTCGATGGCAGGACCGACGACGACGCCCCAGTTGTTGCCAAAGTCCGAGATGACGGCGCCGGGGCCTAGGTCGTTCAGGGTGGCCAGCGGACTGCTGGCGACCTCGACACCGATATGCATGGAACGCACCAGCGGGATGACGGAATCGGCCGTCCAGTCGCTCTTGCCCGCCGGCGAGTCGGCCGCGACGACGATGACCACTTCGGCCTCGACGGCCGCAAACCCACCGTCGAATACCGGGCAGTGCGCGATCTCATCGTTCTGGAGCTGATGGACATTGCGGGCGAAGGCCGGGCCGATCAGGCGCTCCTCGGGAAACTGCGCCGAGAAGGCAGGCGCCACGCGTGCGACCTTCCAGCCCTTGATGGCGTCGGGCCAGGCGGCAATCGCGGCCGCCTGCACCTGGTAGGCGGTCTCGAGGTTGGCCGGTGGTGTTCCGGGATAGCGGTCGAGCGACCGTCCCGCGGCGCGAGCCTCGGTGAATCCTTTGGCGATTTCCTCCGGGCTCGTGACGTCCAAACTGCGCTGATCGGGCTGCAAGCTTCATCCTCCGTGCAAACTGGCCTCATGGCGAAGGGCCCATTCTCCGCGAAGTGCTCGATCCCCCGCCGAGGCCGGCGCGCGCAGAGCAGCGTTCGACCTAGGCCATGCCCGGATTGCCTTGCGCGCCGACGAGCTTGGGCGTGTTGATGCGGCGCGGCTTGAGCTTGGCGCCCTGCTGGCTCTTCAGCCAGCCCTCGACCAGGTCCCACACCGGCTTGCTGCCGCTCCTGGCCGCTTCCTCGGCGACCGGCGCCCAGCCGGCGACCTTGTAGCTCTTGCCCGCCTCGATGGGCTTGCCGCCCAGGCGCATATCGCTGATGCGAGCGCCCATCTTGGCCCCCGGCGTGCAGGTGTAGCTCAGGCCGCCGACGCGCACCATGTCGCCGCCCTGCTGGTAATAGGGGTCGGGATTGAAGAGGTTGTCGGCCACGTCCTCGAGCACGGTCTTGATCGTCTCGCCGCTCATCTCGCTGACGGTGGTGTGCGGGTAGGTGATCGCCGTCTGGTCCATCAGCAACTCGCGTGTGATCGTCTGGCCCGGCAAGAGGCTGGTGCCCCAGCGGAAGCCCGGCGAGAAGGCGATCTCGGCGCCCTGCACGTCCATCAAGGCGTCGCAGAGCAGCTGGTCCCAGCTGCCATTGAAATTGCCGCGGCGATAGAGCAGGCCCTCGGTGACGGCCAGCGGCTCGTTCAGCTTGGCGAGATAGGGGGCGCGCACCTTGCTGATCAGCTCGGCCATCGCCGCATCGGCGGGCAGCAGATTGGCGAACACCGGCAGCAGCTTGTACCGGATCTCGGCGGCGCGGCCGTTCTTCACCTGCACATCGAGCACGCCCAGGAACTTGCCGTTGCTGCCGGCATTGGTCACCAGGGTCTGGCCGCCGCGGTTCCTCACCGTGACCGGCACCGGCACGCCGTCATGCGTGTGGCCGCCGAGGATGGCGTCAAGACCCGACACCTTGCTGGCCAGCTTCAGGTCCACATCCATGCCGTTGTGGCTCAAGAGCACGACCACTTGCGCGCCCTTGGCCCGGACCGCGTCGATCACCTGCTGCAGCTCCTGCTCGCGGATGCCGAAGCTCCAGTCGGCGACCAGATAGCGCGGGTTGGCGATCGGCGTGTAGGGGAAGGCCTGGCCGATGATGGCCACCGGCACGCCGTTGATTTCCTTCAAGGTGTAGGGCGCGAACACCTCGTCGCCGAAGTCATTGGTCTTGACGTTGTGGGCGACGAATTCGATCCTGCCCTTGAAGTCGTTGTCGACGATCTGCTTGACCCGCTCCTGGCCATAGGTGAACTCCCAGTGGCCGGTCATCACGTCGACGCCCAGCAGCTTGCAGGCCTCGACCATGTCCTGCGCGTTGGTCCACAGCGCGGTGGCCGAGCCCTGCCAGGTGTCGCCGCCGTCCAGCAGCAGCGCGCCGGGGCGGCTGGCCTTCAGGCGCTTGACCAGGGTGGCCAGATGGGCGAAGCCGCCGACCTTGCCATAGCGGCGCGCGGCGCGCTCGAAATCCAGATAGGTGAAGGCGTGCGCCTCGGCCGTGCCGGGCCGCAGGCCGGCCGCCTTCAGCAGATGTTCGCCGACCAGATGCGGCAGACGGCCCTTCTGATCGTCGAAGCCCAGATTGACGCTGGGCTCGCGGAAATGGATGGGCAGCAGCTGCGCATGGCAGTCGGTCATGTGCAAGAGCGAGACGGCGCCGGCACCCTTGAACGGTGGGGCGAGCTCATAGGGGTCCGCTGCGGCCGCATGCGCGGCGCGGGCATTGAAGCCGGCCACCGAGGCGGCGCCGAGCAGCTGGACGAATTCGCGTTTGCTGAGGTTCATGATGAGACTGCTCCATCGGGAATGCGGCAGCGCCAGAACCCGGCAAGGCGCAGGGTTCCGGCTTCGCCGGCCGGCGGCGCCGCTGAATGCGGGATTACTGGTTAACGGGCGACTTCGGGTCGAGCAGCAGCGCCATCAGGTCGCGAATCTGCCCTTCGTTGAGCACGCCCGCATGGCCGAAGCGCGGCATGCCGGAGCAGGCGTTGTAGGCCTTGGCGTTCCACAGCTTGCCCCAGGTGTACTTGACGATGGCCTCGCTCTCCGGCGCGGCCGGATTGGCGACGCCGCGGATCTTGCCGTACTGGTAGAGGCTGGGACCGATGGTGCCGAAGCTGATCTCGGCCTTGCTGATCTGGTGGCAGTTGTAGCAGTTGCCGCCGCTGGGGGCGCCGGCGGCGTCGGTCCAGGTCATGCCGCGGCCGTTCTGCGCCAGCTTCTCGCCTTCCTTCCAGTCACCGAGGTACTTGCCGTCGCTGGGCCACTTGACCGTGGCCAGCTGGGCCGCCTCGATCTTCTGCGCGACCTCGGCCGGCGGCGGCGTCTCGCTGGAGCAGGCCTTCTGCGCGGCGTCCTGCTCGATGCGGTCCAGCTTGGCGATGCCCTGCTCGCGGAAGGAGCTCTTCACCATCGCCAGCGCCGCGGCTTCCGCCTCGGCCTCGCTGGGGCCGCTGCTGGCCATGCCGGCGCAGCCGGCGATCAGGACGGTGGCGGCAATGCCGCCGATCAGCACATGGTTCTTCTTCATCATCGCTCGCCCCTCTTCAGCGCTTGATCGAGGGCGCGATCGACGCGGCGCCCTTGCTGTTCACACCCATGTAGGTGGCCAGGGCCACCGTCACGTCCGAGGCATAGCCCGGATAGGGGAAGCGCTGCTGACGGAAGCAGTCGTTGAGCCGTCGCTGCAGGCCCCACAGCTCACCGCTGGAGACGCGGTAGGCAGGCCAGGCCGCGAAGCCGACGCCATCGCCGGGGTTCTTGTTCAGGGCCGGCAGGTCCTGCAGGCGGATGCGCTTGCCTTCCTCGCTGTGGCAGGAGGCGCAGGCAAAGTCGTAGGGGCCGCCGCGGAAATAGAACAGCTTCTTGCCGGCGGCATACATCTTCTGCTCTTCCGGATGCGACTGCGGCAGATTGAACTTCAGGCCGCGCGACTCGGACGAGATCCAGGCGACCAGGCCCTCGATATTGGCCTGCTCCTCGCGGCCGAAGGGCGTGGCGGCGATCTTCTTCGCGTCCAGGCCCTGCAGCGTCTCCATGCAGCTCAGCAGGCGCGACTCGAGATCCTGCACGCGGCCGGTGTCCTTGAAGTAGCGCGGCAGCTCGACGAAAGCGCCCTTGACGACGCCGGGACCCTTGCCCAGATCGCATTGCTCCAGCGACGCGTTCTTGGGACCGCGCTTGGTCTTCCACAGGTCTTCGCCCTTGGCCTCGAACAGCTCGGCCGGATTGCCGTCGGCCAGCATCGCGCGGTATTGCGCGATCGCGTCGGCGGACGAGGTCTGGGCCTGCGCAGCGGCGGCGATCATCATCGTGCCGCTGGCCAAGGCAAGAACGGTTAGGCGCATCGTTGTCTCCTCTTGTTTCGTCGTCTCGGGCGCGGGGCTCGCTCAGGACACGACGGCTTCGTCGCTGCGCTTGTCGCCCTTGTTGTCGACCCACTGTACCGTGATCTTGTCGCCGGCCTTGGCGCCCTTGACGGTGAACTGCAGGAAGGGGTTCTTGGACACGGCCGGGCCCCACTGGGCCGTCATCACCGTCTTGCCGTTCAGCTGCGCCGTCACATCGGTGATGTGCCAGGCCGGAATCGTCTTGCCGGCCGCGTCCTTGCGCTGGCCGGTTTCCATCTCGTGGCTCATCAGCACGCGCACGACTGCGTTGCCACCTTGCGCCTGGGCGCGGATTCGCATCGGATCTGCCATTTTGTCGCTCCTAATCTCTCGTATTCGGTATTGAACTCAAGTCTTTCGCCGGGCCGCCCCAAGAAAGACTTGAGCCGATGTCGCTGCCGGTCAATCCGGCAGCGATCGGCGTCCCCTAGGGGGACCGCCCGCGTACCCGCGGGCGAGGGGCTCACATCAACCGCCGCAGCCGCCCAAGGTTACTTTGACCTCTTTTTGCGCGAACAGCACCTTGTTGTCGGCCGTGATTGCGACGGCGTAGACGTTCGAGGTCTGGCCCATCTTGACGCGGGTGGACATCGCCGGCTCGACGGCATCGGTGACGTCGAAGGAAGCGGTCAGCACGGCCGGGTTCTTCTCGACCAGCAAGAGCAGGCGCTTGACGCCCGGCGCGGTGCTGGCGGCGGCCAGCGGCACGACGGCGCCGTTCTCGGCGATGTCGGGGCCGGTCAGCGTGACCAGCGGGCTCTCGACCGGCTTGGCGATGCCCATGGCCTTGGTCAGCTCGTCGATGGTCTTGGCATCGAAGGCGGCGCGGTTGAGGCCCTCGGCGCGCGCGCCCATCGGCAGCACGCCGGCCAAGAGGCCAGCGACCACGGCGCTGTGTTTCATCAGGTCTCGGCGATTGGTCGTCGTCATCATCATCGTCATCATCTCCAGCAGAAGTCCTAATTGTCAGGGTTTGGCGCCGTCCGCCAGCCAGGCCGCAATCATGGCCGCATCGGATTCCGGTAATTCCTGCGCAGGCATCGGGATGCTGCCCCAGACACCGGTGCTGCCGCTCTTCAGGCGCGCGAGGAAATAGTCGCGCGCATCGCTGCGCTCCTTGTACTTGGCCGCCACCTCGCGGAACGCGGGGCCGACGACCTTCGTCTCGATCTGGTGGCAGGCCAGGCAGGCATGCTGGGCCAGCAGGGCCGACACCGGCTTGGCCGGCGCGGCGGCGGCCGTCGCATTGGCGGCCTTGGGCTGCGTGTCGACGCCGCGCTGGGGGCCGACCAGGCGCTGCTGCTGGGACAGATTGCCGTGCGCATTGCGGGCGAAGTCGGGCAGCAGCGAGGCGACCTTCGGTTCGCTTTCCTTGTCAATTCGGCAGTTGCTCATGCAGGCGCTGCCCTGGGCGTCGGGTTTGGCCCTCTTGCTGAACTCCTTGCCCGGCCACATCGCGTGATCGCTGGTCTTGCCCTTGCGATTGGGCAGGCGCTGCTGAACCTCGGCGATGTTCTTGTCAGACAGCTCGCCATCGGCCGGCAGCACATCGGCCAGCGAGAGCAGATAGGCGGTGACCGCATAGACCTCGTCCGGCTTCAGGCTCTTCGGCGCCGTCCAGGGCATCGCGCGGTTGATGTAGTCCCACAAGGTCGACACATGCGAGACCTTCATCAGCGTCGTGCGGCCGGGGAAGCTCGGATCCTTCAGCCGCGCCACATGGCCGGTCCTGATGTCGTCCTTGCTGGTGCCGCCGACCAGGGCCGAGAACACCTCGTTCGATTCCCCGAACACGCCGTGGCAGCCGGCGCACTTGGCTTCCCACAGGTCCTGGCCCTGGGCGACGGTGCCGCGGCCGGCCGGCAGGCCCTTGAAGTCGGGGCGCACATCGATGTCCCAGGCCTTCAGCTCGTTCTGGGTGGCCGTGCGGCCGATGCCGGGGAATTTGTCCGTCTGGGCCTGGGCGGCACCGCAGAAGACGAGCAGGGCGAGCAGCAGCTTAGGAGAGCTGAACATTCTTCACCTCCCCCGACTCCTGCACCAACCAGGTCTGGATGCTGTTGTTGTGATAGATCGAGCGGCGGCCGCGCACCTCGCGCAGCTGGCGATAGGTCGGCTGCACATGACCGGTCTCGTCGGTGGCGCGGCTCATCACCAGGGCCGGCTTGCCGTCCCAGGTCCAGGGCAGATTGAAACGGCTCAGGCAGCGGTCCAGCACCGGCGTCTCCAGGCGGGCCGGCTTCCAGTTCTGGCCGCCGTCGACCGAGACGTCGACCTTGGCGATCTTGCCGCGGCCCGACCAGGCCAGGCCGCTGATGTTGTAGAAACCCTTGTCGAGCAGGATCTGGCCGCCGCTGGGCGTGGTGACGACGCTCTTCACTTCCTGGATCGAGGTGTACTGGCGGTGCTGCCCATCGGGCATCAGATCGACGTAGTGGATGTCCTCGTCCTTGGTGGCATAGGGCTGGTCGCCGACCTCGATGCGGCGCAGCCACTTGACCCAGCTGACACCCTGCACGCCCGGCACGACCAGACGCAAGGGATAGCCGTTCTCGGGTCGCAGCATCTCGCCGTTCTGGCCATAGGCCAGCAGCACCTGGCCGCTGGTGACCAGCTCGATCGGGATCGTGCGCGTCATCGCCGAACCGTCGCCGCCCTCGGCCAGCACGAAGCGGGCGCGCTTGGCGTCGAAGCCGCACATATTCAGCACGTCGATCAGGCGCACGCCGGTGAACTCGCTGCAGCTGAGCATGCCGTGCGTGTACTGCACGGTCGGCACGGCCACATTGCCCCACTCCATGCCGGTGTTGGCGCCGCATTCGATGAAGTGGAAGCGCGACACGCTGGGCAGGCGCATCAGCTCGTCCATCGTGAACACCATCGGGCGCTTGAGCATCTGCTCGTCCGAGCCATTGACCATCAGCCGGTGCTGGCTGGGGTCGATGTCCCACCAGCCCTGGTGATGGCGCTCGAAATGCAGGCCGCTGGGCGTGACGATGCCGAACAGGCCCTGCAGCGGCGCGAAGGAGACCGAAGCCTGGCGCGTCGGCGTCAGGCCCGGGCTCTGGCGGCGCTGCAGATTGGCCTCGAACTTGGACGGATGGCCATAGCCCTCCAGCGCGACCGGCTGGCCCAGGGCCAGCGCATGGGGCGGCAGATTGACGATGGCCGGATCGTCGGCCTGCTGGGCGCGCACCGCACCGGCCGTCAGCGCCGCGCTGGCCGCGGCGAAGGCGCCGCGCAGAAAGCCGCGGCGCTGCGCCGGCGTGGCCGCCAGCTGCTCGGCGCTGAGCAGGTTCTCGGGCGCGCGGCGCAGGCGTCCCGGGCGCGTGGAATCGTGGTTGGTCATCGTTGGGGTGTTGGCTTCAGGCCCGCGAGGGGATCAGGCGCTCGGCCGGCTCGACGGCGGCCGGATCGTCGATCTCGATCGCGATCTGGGTGCAGACGGCCCGGCACAGCGCCACCGCGCGCTCGTTCTGCACGCGGTAGAAGATCTGCTGGCCCTCGCGGCGGCGCGCCAGGATGCCGGCGCGATAGAGCTGGCTCAGGTGCTGGGACATATTTGGCTGAGTGGTCGCGATCTCCTGCAGCAGCTCGCCGACGGTCTTCTCGCAACGGCACAGCGCGCTGATGATCTTCAGCCGCATCGGTGTCGACATCAGCGAGAACAGTTCGGCGGCGATCTCGTAGACGCGCTCGGCCTCGGCCGGTTCTGCGGGTGGGAAGGAGGTCTCGGACATGAATATGCGAATATAAGCAATTACTAATTTAAAGCCGGCCGCCGGCCGTCCGGCCTGGGACATACCCGGATTTCCGTGCATAGCGCACGGCGACCGCCCGCGGGCACAATCGACCGCCTATCGCCCGCACGCTCCGGCACGCCGTCCTTTGAGTACCTCGAGTACCCGTCCCGACTTCCGCAGCAGCGGCGCCGCGCGGCGCCTGGGCTCGATGCGGCGGCGCATGGCCGCGGCCGTGCTGCTGCTGAGCCTGCTGCTGGTTGCCCTGACCGATGCGCTGCACATCGCCAACGACGCCCAGTGGCGCCAGCTGGTGCTGGATCGCCACATGCTGTCGATGCTGCTGCGCGATATCGCCCTGGTGCTGCTGCTGAGCCTGTGCCTGTGCCTGGCGCTGGACCGGCTGCTGCTGCGGCCGCTGCGCCGGCTGGCGGCCAGCACCGAGGCCTTCGACCCGACGCGGCCACCGCCGCTGGCGGAGCTGGTCGCGGCCGAGCCGCCGGCGGCCGAGCCGGCCGAGCTGCAGCAGATCTCCGATTCGATCAGCCGCGTGCACCAGCGCCTGTGGCTGCAGCTGCGCGACGAGCAGGACCGCGCGGCCCAGCTGCGCGCCGAGATCGAGCGCCAGCAGGAGGCGCTGCAGCAGGCGCGGCAGGCGCTGGAGCTGAAGAGCCGCGAGCTCGGCAGCCTGAGCCGGGTCGACACCTTGACCGGCCTGCCGAACCGGCGCGAGTTCGACGAGGCGCTGCGGCGCGAATTCAAGCGCGCCCAGCGCCTGCGCAGCCGGCTGGCGCTGGCGGTGCTGGATCTCGACCATTTCAAGCGCTTCAACGAGGTGCACGGCAATGTGGCCGGCGACGTCGCGCTGAGCCGCTTCGCCGGCCTGCTGGCCGAGCGGGTCAAGCGCGATACCGATCTGGTCGCGCGGCTGGGCGGCGAGGAGTTCGTCGCCCTGCTGCCCGGTTCGGGCATCGAGGAGGCGGTGGCGCTGCTGGAGCCGCTGCGCGAGGAGCTGCGCGTGCTGGCGCTGCCGCAGCCGGCCTTGGGCCCCGAGCGGGTGCTGACGATCAGCATCGGCCTGGCGGCTTACAGCCCGGCCCATCCCTATCTGAGCCCGCTGGCCCTGCTGCAGGCGGCCGACGAGGCGCTCTACATTGCCAAGCATGCCGGCCGCGACCGGATCAGCCTGGCCTCCAGCAAGCCGAACTGATCAGCGGCCGTGCTGCTCGGCCTGCTCCAGCTGCTCGGCGACGCGGCGCGCCGCGCGCAGCACCAGGGTCTCGTCCAGCTGCGCCTGCGGGGCGATCGCCGCCGCCACTTCTTCGAGCCGCTCGGGCTCCTGCTGCAGCGCCCAGGCCAGGGTCGAGATCGCGCTGACGCTGCGGCGCTGCAGCGCCTCGGGCATCTGCAGCAGGCCTTGCACCTCGACGTGGTGGCGCACGCTGGCGACGGCCGCCGGCGCCAGGCCCCAGCTCTCGCACAGGGCGGCGCCGAGCGCATCGTGGCTGACGCCGAAGGCGGTGTGCTCCAGCTGGATCAGCTCGGCGTCCTGCCGGGCGGCGCGCAGCATGGCCGGGTAATGCGCCGGCGCATGGCGGTACAGCACCGCCTTGCCGCATTCCTCGAACAGGCCGGCCGAATGCGCGGCCCAGGGGTCAATGCCCAGCATCTGGCCCATGCGGCCCATCATCAGGCCGCGCAGCGAGGCACGCTGCCAGACCGGCTCCAGCTCGGGCGCCGGCGGGAAGGCCGCGCGCAGGCCCATCTCGAACGTGATCGCGGCCACCTCGCGCATGCCCAGATAGGTCAGCGCCTGCTGCACCGTCTGCACGCGGCCGCGCAGGCCGTAGAGCGAGGAGTTGACCGCTTTCAGCACCGCGGCGGCCAGCGCCATATCGCTTTCGACCAGGGCCGAGATCGCCTGCAGGTCGACGTCCTCGGCCGCCATCAGCAGGGACAGCTTGACCAGCACATCGGGCTGGGTCGGGATCTCGATATCGAGCGAGCGCAGTTGCGGATCGACGGGCATGGCGGTCAGGGGGCGGCTGGATCAGGAGCGCAATGGTAGTTCAGCGCAGGAAGGCATCCCAGCCGGTTTTCAGTATCAGCGCTGTAACGACGACCACAAACATGCCGCGCACGAAGCCGGCGCCGCGCGCCAGCGCCATGCGGGTGCCGATCAGGCTGCCGACAATATTGGTGACGGCCATCACCGCCGCCACATGCCACCAGACATGGCCCTTCCAGGCAAACAGCGCCAGCGCGGCCGCATTGGTAGCCGTGTTCATCAGCTTGGCGGTCGCCGAGGCGTGCAGGAAGTCGTAGCCCAGCAGGCGCACGAAGAGGAAGACGAAGAAGCTGCCGGTGCCAGGGCCGAAGAAGCCGTCGTAGAAACCGATCATGAGGCCGATCGGGCCGGCCACCAGGGTCTCGCGGCCACCGTGGAAACGCGGCGCATGCGAGCGGCCCAGGTCCTTGCGCGCCAGCGTGTAGAGCAGCACCGCCAGCAGGATCAGCGGAAGCGCCTTGCGCAAGCCGCCGGCGCTGACCAGGGTGACGGTCCAGGCGCCGGCAAAGCTGCCCAGGAGCGCGATCGCGGCGGCCGGCAGCAGCGCGCGCCAGTTCAGCTCGACCCGGCGCGCGTACTGGCCGGTGGCCCAGGCGGTGCCCCAGACCGAGGCGCCCTTGTTGGTGCCGAACAGGGTGGCCGGCGCGGCCTGCGGAAAGACGCCGAACAGGGCCGGCACCAGCACCAGGCCGCCGCCTCCGACGACGGCATCGACGAATCCGGCCAGCAGCGAGGCCAGCGCAACGGTAAGCAGTTCCAGCATGGATGGGGAGAGGGACTTGGAGGGCTCGAGCCGGGCCCGCTTGCCGGACCCAAATAAAACGGGCGCGGGAGTCTTGGCTCCGGCGCCCGCGAATTGTGACAGTGTCACTTTTATTCGTTGCTCTTGCTCTGCGTTTGGTTTGTCTCCTCAGCCCCGCCTCGCGATTCGCCCACTTGCGCAAGCGCTCGCATCGAGTGCTTCGCAATGTAGGGCGCGGGCGAGGCGCACGCACTTGGGGTTTTCACTTGCGACACGCACCAATTTGGTGACGTGTGCATGCGCTCACTCTGCCGTGATCGCTTCCCGGACCGTGGTTTCCTCCAGGTCGGCGATGCACTCTTGTAGAAAACGGTAGACATAGCCGCGCAGATAGCGCCCACGTCGAACGGCAATCTTTGTCGTGTTTGAGCGAAACAGATGCGGCGTCGGCAGCAGGCGCAGGCCCGGGTCGCGGGTCGGATCGAAGGCCATCGCGGCGATGATGCCGACGCCCAGGCCCAGCTGCACATAGGTTTTGATGACATCGGCGTCGAGCGCCGACATGACGATGTCGGGCTCCAGGCCGGCGGCCGCAAAGGCGGCGTCGATGCCGGCGCGGCCGGTATAGCCCTCGTGATAGGTGATCAGCGGGTAGTCGGCGACCTGCTCCAGCGTCGGCGCCGCCAGCAGCGCCAGCGGGTGGCCGGTCGGCACGACCAGCGCGTGGTGCCAGTCGTAGAAGGGGAAGGTCACCAGCTGGTCGACCACGTCCAGCGCCTCGGTGGCGATACCGACATCGGCCTCCCCCGATTGCAGCAGCGCGACGATCTCGGCCGGGCTGCCCTGGTGCAGCACCAACTGCACCTTGGGGAACTCGGCCTTGAAGCGGGCGATGATCTGCGGCAGCGCATAGCGGGCCTGCGTGTGGGTGGTCGCGATCGTCAGGCGGCCGACATCGGCGCTGGAGAACTGCTCGGCCAGGCGCTTGATATTGCGCGCGTCGAGCAGCATGCGGTCGACGATGATGGCCAGCTCCTTGCCCGGCTCGGTCAGGCCCAGGAGGCGCTTGCCGCGGCGCTGGAACAGCTCGACGCCCAGCTCGTCCTCCAAGTCCTTGATGTGCTTGGACACACCCGACTGCGAGGTGAACAGCGCGGCGGCGACCTCGGTCAGGTTGAAGCCCTGCTGGACCGCCTCGCGGATGATGCGCAGTTGCTGGAAGTTCATATCGCTCGTTCTTGCTCGAAGCTGCTCAGGCGGGAGGCGGTCAGGCGCACCGGCTGGCCGGGCTGCAGATTCAGCGCGCGCGCCTCCTCGCGGCCCAGCTCGGCCTGCAGATGCTGGCCGCCGGGGCCGCGCAGCTCGACCCGGCTGGCGACGCCGAAGCTGAGCACGCGCTCGACCTCGGCCGCCCAGCCCTCGCCCTCGTGGGCGCCGGCGCCGTCGGCCAGCGTGTGGATGCGCAGATCGTGCGGCCGCACGAAGCCCTGCCGGCCCTCGCCCTCGAAGCGGTTGACCGCGCCCAGGAAGCCGTAGACGAAGGGCGTGGCCGGGTGTTCGTAGACCTCGGTCGGGCTGCCGACCTGCTCGACCTGGCCATGGTCCATCAGCACGACGCGGTCGGCCACCTCGAGCGCCTCTTCCTGGTCATGGGTGACGAAGAGGCTGGTGATGTGCAGCTCGTCGTGCAGGCGGCGCAGCCAGCGGCGCAGCTCCTTGCGCACCTTGGCGTCGAGCGCGCCGAAGGGTTCGTCGAGCAGCAGCACGCGCGGCTCGACGGCCAGCGCGCGGGCCAGCGCGATGCGCTGGCGCTGGCCGCCCGAGAGCTGCGGCGGGAAGCGGTCGGCCAGCCAGTCCAGCTGCACCAGCTGCAAGAGCTCCATCACCTTCTTGCGGATCACGTGCTCGGGCGGGCGCTGCTTGCGCGGCTTGACGCGCAAGCCGAAGGCGACGTTCTCGAACACCGTCATATGGCGGAACAGCGCGTAATGCTGGAACACGAAGCCGACCTGGCGCTCGCGCACATCGGTGTCGGAGGCGTCCTCGCCGTCCAGCAGCACCTGGCCGCTGTCGGCCGTTTCCAGGCCGGCGATGATGCGCAGCAAGGTCGTCTTGCCGCAGCCCGAGGGGCCCAGCAGCGCGACCAGCTCGCCGCTGGGGAAGTCCAGCGAGACGTCGCCCAGCGCGGTGAAGGCGCCGAAGGATTTATGGATATTGCGGACCTGGATGCTCATGGGGCGACTGCTTCCTGCGCCGCGATCTGCGCGCGCCATTCGATGAATTGCTTCAGCACCAGGGTCACCAGCGCCAGCAGCGCCAGCAGCGAGGCCACCGCGAAGGCGGCGGCGAACTGGTACTCGTTGTAGAGGATCTCGACATGCAGCGGCAGCGTGTTGGTCTGGCCGCGGATATGGCCGGAGACCACCGAGACGGCGCCGAACTCGCCGAAGGCGCGCGCATTGGCGAGCACGACGCCATAGAGCAGGCCCCATTTGACATTGGGCAGGGTCACGCGCCAGAAGGTCTGCCAGCCCCCGGCGCCCAGCACCGTCGCCGCCTCCTCCTCGTCGCGGCCCTGGGCCTGCATCAGCGGGATCAGCTCGCGGGCGACGAAGGGCACGGTGACGAACATGGTCGCCAGCACGATGCCCGGCACGGCAAAGACGATCTTCCACTCATGTTCCTGCAGCCAGGGGCCGAACCAGCCATTCGCGCCGAACAGCAGGATGTAGATCAGGCCGGCGACCACCGGCGAGACCGAGAAGGGCAGGTCGATCAGGCTGATCAGCAGCTGCTTGCCGCGGAAGTCGTGCTTGGTCACCGCCCAGGCGGCGCAGACGCCGAACACCAGGTTCAGCGGCACCGCGATCAGGGCGGCCAGCAGGGTCAGGTGCAGCGCCGACACCGCATCGGGCTCGACCAGGGCGGCGATGTAGACGTCCCAGCCCTTGCGCAAGGCCTCGACGAAGACGGTCAGCAGCGGCAGCAGCAGGAACAGCACGAAGAAGGCCAGGCCGATGGCCAGCAGCGTGCGACGCACCCAGGCCGGCTCGCGGGTGGCGGCATGGTCCTGGTGGCGGCGGGTGGAGGAAGCGGCGAGCTGCATCTCAGAGCTCCTCCCCATGGCGCCGCCCGCTCCAGGCCTGCAGGCCGTTGATGGCCAGCAGCAGCACGAAGGAGAAGATCAGCATCACCGCCGCGATCGCCGTCGCGCCGACATAGTCGTACTGCTCCAGCTTGGAGATGATCATCAGCGGCGTGATCTCGGAGACCAGCGGGATGTTGCCGGCGATGAAGATCACCGAGCCGTATTCGCCGACGGCGCGCGCGAAGGCCAGCGCGAAGCCGGTCAGCAGGGCCGGGGTCAGCATCGGCAGCACCACGCGGCGCAGGGTCTGCGTGCGGCTGGCGCCCAGCGAGGCGGCCGCCTCCTCGAGCTCGCTTTCCAGATCCTGCAGCACCGGCTGCACGGTGCGCACGACGAAGGGCAGGCCGATGAAGATCAGCGCCACCAGCACGCCCAGCGGCGTGAAGGCGACCTTCACACCCAGCGGCTCCAGCAGTTTGCCCAGCCAGCCATTGCCGGCGTACAGCGCCGTCAGTGCGATGCCGGCGACGGCGGTCGGCAAGGCAAAGGGCAGGTCGATCAGCGCATCGACGATCTTCTTGCCGGGAAATTCATAGCGCACCAGCGACCAGGCCAGGATCAGGCCGAACACCGTGTTGATCGCCGCGGCCAGCAGCGAGGCGCCGAAGCTCAGCCGGTAGGAGGCCAGCACCCGCGGCGAGCTCGCGGCGGCCCAGAATGCATCCCAGCCGGCCGAAAAGGACTTCAGAAAGATGGCCGACAGCGGGATCAGCACCAGCAGCGACAGATAGAACAGGGTGAAGCCCAGGCTGGCGCCGAAGCCGGGCAGCACGCGACGGCGCAGGCGGCGCGTGGCCGGCGCGCGGGCGGCGGCAGGCAGGGGCAGGGCGGCGGCATTGCTCATCGCGGGTCTTGTCGTCGGGCTTTTCGGGGCGGGACCGACAGCTTGCCAACAAGCGCTTATTCCAGGAACTACACATTTCAAATTTGCTTATCCATAAAAAGCATTCCCAAATTGCTGCAATGGCCGGGAACTTTTGCTGCCCGCCTTGCAATAGAGACAGGAAACCCGCCCGAACCGCCATGCCGCCGACCCCGACCGCCCCTCGCCGCCGCCCGCGGCGCCGTCCATGATGGGCTTCGTCCCCGCGGAACAGCGCGGCGCCGGGCCCCAGAGTGCGGCCGAGCTGGTCGAGTTGCTGGCGCGGCTGCGGCGCGGCGATGCCGATGCGCTGGAGCCGCTGTACCGGCGCGAGTCCGGGCCGGTCTACCGCTATGCGCTGGCGCTCAGCGGCAACGCGGCCTGGGCCGGCGACGCGATGCAGGACGCCTTTGTCGCGCTGGCGGCGCGGCCGGAGGGCTTCGACCCGCTGCGCGGCAGCTTGGGCGCCTATCTGGCCGGCATGGCGCGCCACAGCCTGTTGGCGCGCTGGCGCGAGGCGCGCCAGCAGCTCGCCGAGGCGCCGGACGAGGACGAGGCAGGCAGGGCAGACGCCGGCGGCGGTGCCGAGTCGCCGGAGGCGCTGCTGGTGCGCGCCCAGGACCAGGCCGAGCTCTGGCGCGCGATCCAGGCGCTGCCCTGGCCCTTTCGCGAGGCGCTGGTGCTGGTCGACCTGCAGGAACGCGCCTATATGGAGGCGGCCCGCATTGCCGGCGTCGAGATCAACACCTTGCGGACCCGGCTGCACCGGGCCCGCCAGCGTCTGGCGGCCTTGCTGAACGGCGCCGCCGCAGGAGTACAGCAGCGATGAGTAGCAAGATCAACGAGGACGGCCGGGCGCTGCGGCCGCTGGGCGACTGGCTGCTGGCCGGCGCCGACGAGCTGGCCCGCCAGCCGATTCCGCCGGCGCAGGAGGCCGCCACCCTGGCGGCGATGCGGCGCGCGCTGCGCGGCGATGCGAAGCCCGAGAGCTGGCTGGCCCGCTGGTGGCCGCGGCTGAGCCTGGCGCGGCCGCTGGCCTGGTCGGGCGCCGCCTGCTGCGCCTTTTTGCTGCTGGGCGCCGGCCTGCTGCTGAGCCTGGAGCCGCCGGCGCCGCAGGACGCGGTCGAGCGCCGCAGCGCCAGCGGCTTCCTGCCCCTGGTCTCCGGCGAGCGCTGGGCCAGCTATCTGCAGGAGGCCGAGGGCCAGGGTGCCCAGGTTGGCACCGCCTGGGTGGTCGCCACCGAGCTGCCGCGCGAACGGCTGGCGCTGCTGGGCCTGCCCTACGACCCGGCCCAGGCCGGCGAGCGCGTGCCGGCCGAACTGCTGATGCATGCGTCCGGCGATGTGCTGGCCGTGCGCCTGCTGCGCTGAAACCATTTCTTTATGACAACGATGAGGCCCGCGATGAACACCTCCACCCTGCTTCCCCCCGCCGCGCGCTTCGCGCCGCTGCTGCTGGCTGCCGGCTGCGCCGCCGCCTTCGCCCAGACGCCGGCGCCCGATGCCCAGGCGGCCCAGGCCGCCCGTGCGGCGCAGGAAGCGCAGGTCCATGCCCAGGCTCATGCGCAGGCCGCGGCCGCCGCCACGGTCGCCGCCACCGAGGCGCAGGCGGCCGCGCTGGCCGCCGAGGAGAACATGGCCTTCGTCCGCCATGAGCTGGGCCAGGAGCGCCTGGTCAAGGGCGCGCCCTACTGCGCCGATGCGCTGCACGAGACGGTGCAGCCGCTGGCCGACGGCAATCGCATCGTGCGCAGCCAGAGCACGCGGCTGTGCCGCGACGGTGAGGGCCGCACGCGCCAGGAGCTCGAGCGCAATGGCCGGCGCAATCTGGTCTATCTGCGCGACCCGGTCGCCAAGGAAAGCTGGGTGCTCGATGTCGAGCGCAAGACCGCGCGCAAGCTCGGCGCGGTGATGGCGCATGCCGAGATCGACAACGCCGCCTGGCGCGATTACGGCGAGCACATGCGCGAATGGGCGCAGAAGGTGCGCGAGCAGCTCAGGACCGGCGCGAGCTTGCCGCCGCATCCGCCGGCGCCGCCCGCCGCGCCGCTGCCGCCGGCCGCCCCACTGCCGGTCCTCATCACGCAGACCGAGAACGCCGGCAAGGACGCCCAGGGCCGCGAGCGCCGCGAGGTGCAGGTGCAGGTGATGCGCATCAACGGCGAGGGCACGCCCGGCTTGCCGCCGCTGCCGGCCGTGCAGGCGCCGCCCGCCGTCATGCTGCGCGCCGCCCATTTCGCGCCGCGCGGCGCCGGCACGGTGAGCTCGCTGGGCAGCAAGGAGATGGAAGGGCTGAAGCTCAATGGCGAACGCACCAGCTGGACCATCGAAGCCGGCAAGGTCGGCAACGAGAAGCCCATCGTCATCACCCGCGAGGTCTGGACCTCGCCCGAGCTGATGCTGACGGTGGCCACGCGCGACTTCGACCCGCGCAGCGGCGAGGTCAACTACCGGCTGCAGAACCTGAAGCGCGGCGAGCCCGATGCGGCACTGATGAAGGTGCCGGCCGACTACAGCATCGTGACGCCGCGCGCCGCGGCCCGGCCGGCGACACCGGCGATGCCGGCCAGGCCCGGCTCATCGGCCTCGACGGCAAAGGGCTGAGCGCAAGGCATTTGAAATCGTCCGCCGGGCCGCCCCAAGGACGATTTCAGGGGCAGCTGAGCGCGCGGCACGCCGCGCGTTCAGCTGCGCCCCCTCGGGGGGCGGCTCGCGCCGCGGCCCCAGGCCGCGCGCGAGCGGGGGCCCACAGTCACTCGATCCAATGCTCTCCGATCCACCCGACCGGCATCACGAAGCGGGTCAGGTGGCGCCAGAGCTTGGCCTCGTGGCGGCCGGGGCCGAAGCCGGCGCGCAGATGGGCGAGCCGCCCCGGATGGGCCGGCTGTTCCTCGGACCAGCGGCCCAGCTGCACATCGCTGGGATTCGGCCCGCCTGG
Source organism: Roseateles violae (assembly GCF_030410485.1). GTDB lineage: Bacteria > Pseudomonadota > Gammaproteobacteria > Burkholderiales > Burkholderiaceae_C > Roseateles_D > Roseateles_D violae. Next base: position 456,851 of record NZ_JAUHHC010000001.1, read on the forward strand.
GAAGGTGACGATCTTGGCGCCTTGCGGCAGGCGGGCTGGCATGAAGTAGCGCAGCGGAAACGGCGGCAGGCAGTGCAGGCGGAAATGTCGGGTCCAGGCCTCGGGCCAGAACTTGATGCCGCCGGGCACCGCCTCGGTGATGTAGTGCTGCTCGAAGCGGCAGCGGTCGGCGATGCCCTGCGGATTGGCGCGGAAATGCGCCAGGATCTGCGGATGGCGGCCGGCCGGGAAGCGGAACACCGAGGTCTGGCCCAGGCGCTGCAGCGGCTTGGCCCAGTTGCGCGCCAGGATCACGTCCTCAGGGTCGCCGTATGAAAAATAGCCATCGATGTTGTCGACGATGACCGAGTCGAGATCGATGAACAGCACCGGGCCGCTGAGGCCGGTCAGCGCCGGCAACTCTGCGCCCCAGAGCACCAGCTTGCGCCATTTGCCCATGCTGCGCTGTGGCGCCGCGCAGCCCAGCTCGGGCAGCGCATAGGCCTCGACCTCGCGGCGCAGGCCGCGCGCATCGTCGGTCAGGCAGACCAGGCGGAAGGGCCCGCTGATATTGCGGCGGACCATGCCGTAGAGGCGATTCACATAGTCGGGGCCGAACTTCTGGCCCCATTTCACGCAGATGATCTGCTTCATGTACTGCTCTCCCCGGGGCAACGTTGTTGTTGCGAAAATTTTAGGAAGCACGGGTTTCCCGGATGAACCGCAAGGTAAAGATCCGTAAAAAGCACGCTCCCAATCGCACGCGCGTCGTGGGATGGACAAGCAGATGGCGTGCCCGCCGTCGCGGAGCTCAGTCGGTGTAGCGCACCGTCTGCTCGCCGCGGCAGAAGCCGTACAGCTGCAGGCGTGCGCGGCGCGCGATGTCGACGGCCAGCGAGGTGGGCGCCGAGATCGTCGCCAGCGCCGGCACGCCCAGGCGCACGCACTTGAGCACCAGCTCGTAGCTGGCGCGGCTGCTCATCACGACGAAGCCGTCCTCGCAGGGCCGGCGCTCCAGCAGCAGGCGGCCGAGCAGCTTGTCCAGCGCGTTATGCCGGCCGACATCCTCCATCGCCAGCCGCAACTCGCCGTCCAGGCCGGCCCAGGCGGCCGCGTGGTGGGCACCGCTGCGCGCATTGAGCGGCTGCCAGGCCGGCAGCTGCTCGATCGCGCGCCGCACCGCGTCCGGCCTCACCGGCGCCGGCCGGCTCAGCGGCGCCGGGTCCAGTTCGAGGCTGCGCAGGCTGTCGATGCCGCAGAGACCGCAGCCGGTGCGGCCGGCCAGATTGCGGCGCTGCTCCTTCAGCCGCATCTCGGCGGCGGCGGCCACCTGCAGATGGACCTCGCAGCCGTCCGGCCCGTTCCGCAGCTCGATGCCGAAGCATTCCTCGCGCGCCCGCAGCAGGCCCTCGGACAGCGCGAAGCCCAGCGCGAAGGCCTCCAGATCGGCCGGCGTGGCCATCATCACCGCCTGCGAGATGCCGTTGAAGACCAGGGCCACCGGCGTCTCGACGGCCACCTCGTCGGCCTCGGCTTGGCCGCCGGCGCCGGCCAGGCGCTGCACCGTCAGCGCGCGCAGCGGCGCCGGCGCGGCGGCCTCGTCCGCGCCCGCCAGCGCGCGGCCGCGCTCGGTCAGATGGGCCAGCCAGCGGCCGCCCGGCTCGCATTCCAGCCGCACCCAGCCGGGGCCTTCGAGGCCGCCCAGCACCGCCTCGCCCAGCCCGCTGTACTCGCGCATCAGCACGCTGACGCCGACGCCCAGCCGCTTGGCCAGGCGGGTCAGCGCGACGCCGCGGCCGCCTCCTTCGTCGAGCTCGGCCAGCAGGCGCAGGCTCTCAGGCGGTGGCGGTCGAGACACGGAGCGTCACCGGGATCGACTTGGAGGTCGGCGTGCGCGCGCCGATCGCGAAGCTCTGCAGCGGCACCAGCGGATTGGTCTCCGGGTAGTAGCTGGCCAGGCAGCCGCGCGGGATGTCGTACTCGACCAGCAGGAAGCGCTCGGCCCGGCGCTGCTCGAAGCCGCCGGCGCCGTCGGCGTAGAGGCTGGTCAGGTCGACCCAGTCGCCGGCCTTGAGGCCGATCGCGCGCAGGTCCTCGGCGTTGATGAAGACCACCCGGCGATGGCCGTAGACGCCGCGGTAGCGGTCGTCCAGGCCGTAGATCGTCGTGTTGTACTGGTCGTGCGAGCGCACCGTCGCCAGCGCGAACACCGGCGTGTCGCGGCCGGTTGCGTCGCGCGCGCGATGCACCGCCGTGTCGGTCGGCACCGGATGGACGCGGAACTCGGCCTTGCCGGAATCGGTGGCCCAGACCCGCTCGCTGGCGGTGTTGCGCAGGCGGAAGCCGCCGGGCGTCCTGATCTTCTCGTTGAAGCCGGCGAAGTCGGGGAACACCGCCGCGATCTTGTCGCGGATCAGCGCATAGTCGCCGGCCAGCGCCAGCCAGGGCGTGCGGCTCTCGGGCAGGGTCGCGACAGCCAGGCGCGCGATCAGCATCGGCTCGGACAGCAGATGCTCGGAGGCCGGCGCGTTCAGGCCCATCGACAGATGGACCATGCTCATCGAATCCTCGACGGTGATGCCCTGCGGGCCCGCGGCCTGCACATCGATCTCGGTGCGGCCCAGCACCGGCAGCACCAGCGCGCGGCGGCCGTGCACCAGATGGCTGCGGTTGAACTTGGTCGCCACATGGACGGTCAGCTCGCAGCGGGCCAGGGCCCGCCAGGTGGCCGCCGTGTCCGGCGTCGCGGCGGCGAAATTGCCGCCCATCGCGATGAAGACCTTGGCGCGGCCGGCCAGCATCGCTTCGATCGCGCCGATGGTGTCGACGCCCGGCTCGCGCGGCGGCTCGAACTGGAACACCTCGCCCAGCCGGTCCAGAAAGGCCGCGGCCGGCTTCTCGTAGATGCCCATCGTGCGGTCGCCCTGCACATTGCTGTGGCCGCGCACCGGGCAGACGCCGGCGCCGGGCCGGCCCAGATGGCCGCGCAAGAGCAGCAGATTGGCGATCATCTGGATCGTCGCCACCGCATGGCGGTGCTGGGTGATACCCATGCCCCAGCAGCAGATCACGCGCTCGGCTTTGGCATAGATCGCGGCCGCCTCGTCGATTTGCGCCTTCGTCAGGCCCGACTCGGCAATGATCAAGTCCCAGGACTCGGCGCGCAGATCTTCGAGCAGCGCGTCGATACCGCTCGTGTGCGCGGCGATGAACGCCCGGTCCAGCAGGGGCTCGATCTCGTCCAGCTCGATCAGGCGCTTGCAGATGCCCTTCAGCGCGGCCAGGTCGCCGCCGATCTTCAGCTGGTAGTAGTGGCTGCTGATCGGCGTCGAGCCCAGCGTCGCCATCTCCAGCGCGTTCTGCGGATTGGCAAAGCGCTCCAGCCCGCGCTCGCGCAACGGGTTGAAGCTGACGATCTTCGCGCCCCGCTTGCTGGCTTCGCGCAGCTCGCCCAGCATGCGCGGATGGTTGGTGCCGGGGTTCTGGCCGAAGATGAAGATCGCGTCGGCCAGCTCGAAATCGTCCAGTGTCACCGTGCCCTTGCCGACGCCGATCGCCGCCTTCAGCGCGTCGCCGCTGGGCTCGTGGCACATATTCGAGCAGTCGGGGAAGTTGTTGGTGCCGAACTCGCGCACGAAGAGCTGGTAGAGGAAGGCGGCCTCGTTGCTGGTGCGGCCCGAGGTGTAGAAGATCGCCTCGTTCGGGTCGGCCAGCGCACGCAGCTCGCCGGCGATCAGGGCAAAGGCCTCGTCCCAGGCGATTGCGCGGTAGCGGTCGCTGCTCTGCTCATAGACCATGGGCTCGGTCAGCCGGCCCAGGCCTTCCAGCGCATGGTCCGACTCCTGCGCCCATTCGCTGACCGTGCGCGCGCCGATCACGGCCGGCGTCGCGCGCCGCGCGGTCGCTTCGGCGGCGACGGCCTTGACGCCGTTTTCGCAGAACTCGAAGGACGAGGTGTGCTTGCGGTCGGGCCAGGCGCAGCCGGGGCAGTCGAAGCCGTCCGGCTGGTTGGCCGACAGCAGGGTCTTGGCGCCCTTGGCGGCGATGCCCTGCTGGTGCAGATGGACGGCGACGCTCTTCAGCGCGCCCCAGCCGCCGGCCGGGCCGCCGTAGGCCTCGATCTTCTTGCCCTCGTTGCTGCTCTTGCTCATGGCGCCATTGTCGCCATTGCGCCGCGGCCCTGCTCGCGGACCCGGCTGGCAAAATGAGGCCCTCCTCCGCCCCGACCTGCCGCCCGCCGTGCTTCCTGCCGACCTCCGCGTGCTCTCGCTCATCCCGCCGATGACGCAGCTGAACACGCCCTACCCCTCGACCGCCTACCTGACCGGCTTTCTGCGCTCGCGCGGCTTCGATGCGCGGCAGGAGGACCTGGCGCTGGCGCTGATGCTGCGGCTGTTCTCGCGCGAGGGCCTGGCGGCGCTGCACGAGAAGGCGCGGGCGCTGGGCGATTCGCAGCGCACGCCCAGCGTGCAGGCTTTCGAGGCCGAGTACGAGCGCTACCGCACGACGATCACGCCGGTGATCGCCTTTCTGCAGGGCAAGGACCCGACCCTGGCGCACCGCATCAATGGCCGCCAGTTCCTGCCCGAGGGACCGCGCTTTGGCTCGCTGGACGTCTATATCGACGAGGACGGCGGCGATCCCTTGGCCTGGGCCTTCGGCGCTTTAGGCCTGCAGGACCGCGCCCGCCATCTGGCGACGCTCTATCTGAACGATCTGGCCGACGTGCTGCGCGAGGCGGTCGATCCGCGCTTCGAGTTCGTCCGCTATGCCGAGCAGCTGGCGACCAGCCAGCCGACCTTCGAGCCGCTGGCCCAGGCGCTGGCGGCGGCGCCGAATCTGGTCGATGAGGAGCTGCGCGCGCTGACGATGGCGGCTATCGAACGGCACCGGCCGCAGGTGGTGCTGGTCTCGGTGCCCTTCCCCGGCGCCGTCTACGCGGCCTTCCGCATCGCGCAGGCGATCAAGGCGCAGGACCCGGCCATCGTCACCGTGCTGGGCGGCGGCTTCGTCAACACCGAGCTGCGCGAGCTGAAGGAGCCGCGCGTGTTCGACTACTTTGATTACGTGACCCTGGATGCCGGCGAGCGGCCGCTGCTGGCGCTGCTCGAGCATGTCGCCGGCAAGCGCTCCAGGCAGCGCCTGGTCCGCAGCTTTGTCCGCGAGGACGGGGCGGTGAAGTACATCAACTTCGTCGAGCCCGACATCGCCTTCGCCGAGGTCGGCACGCCGACCTGGGACGGCCTGCCGCTGGACCGGTACCTGTCCCTGCTGGACATGCTGAACCCGATGAACCGGCTCTGGTCGGACGGGCGCTGGAACAAGCTGACGGTGGCGCATGGCTGCTACTGGAAGAAGTGCAGCTTCTGCGATGTCTCGCTGGACTACATCTCGCGCTACGAGGGCGCCTCGGCCGCGACCCTGGTGGACCGCATCGAGGCGATCGTCGCCGAGACCGGCCAGACCGGCTTCCACTTCGTCGACGAGGCCGCGCCGCCGAAGGCGCTGAAGGCCTTGGCGGCCGAGCTGCAGCAGCGCCAGCTGGGCATCTCCTGGTGGGGCAATATCCGCTTCGAGAAGTCGTTCACGCCGGAGCTGTGCCAGCAGCTGGCCGACAGCGGCTGCATCGCGATCTCGGGCGGGCTGGAGGTTGCCTCGGACCGCTTGCTGAAGCTGATGAAAAAGGGCGTCTCGGTCGAGCAGGTCGCGCGCGTCACGCGCGCCTTCACCGACGCCGGCATCCTGGTCCATGCCTATCTGATGTACGGCTTCCCGACGCAGACGGTGCAGGACACCGTGGACGCGCTCGAATACGTGCGCCAGCTCTTCGAGCAGGGCTGCATCCAGAGCGGCTTCTTCCACCGCTTCGCCTGCACCGTGCACTCGCCGGTCGGCCAGGCGCCGGAGGAATATGGCGTGACGCTGCTGCCGCTGCCGGACAGCCCGTTTGCCAAGAACGACGTCGGCTTCGTCGACCCGACGGGCGTCGACCACGATGCGATGGGCCAGGCGCTGAAGAAGGCGATCTACAACTTCATGCACGGCATCGGCCTGGAAGAAGACGTGCGCAGCTGGTTCAGCGTCAAGGTCCCCAAGCCTAGCGTGCACCGGCACCGGATCGCGCGCGCGCTGGCTCAGCCCTACTGAGCCTGGGCCCGGCCGGCGGGCCGGTTGTTTCGTCGCCACCAAGTGGCGATGATGGGGCGAAGAGGAGCCCGTCGCGCTCCTGCGAAGGAAGCAGGCATGAGCAAGCCAAAAGCGCCATCGTCGTCGCCGCCGCGTCCCGCCGTGCTCGACCTGATCGGCAACACGCCGCTGCTGCCGATCCAGCGCCTGGACACCGGCCGCTGCCAGCTCTTCCTGAAGCTGGAATCGCAGAACCCGGGCGGCTCGATCAAGGATCGCATCGGCCTGGCGATGATAGAAACGGCCGAGCGCGACGGGCGCCTGCAGCCCGGCGGCACCGTGGTCGAGGCGACCGCCGGCAACACCGGTCTAGGCCTGGCCCTGGTCGCGCGCGCCAAGGGCTACCGCGTCGCCCTGGTCGTGCCCGACAAGATGGCCAGCGAGAAGGTGCTGCAGCTGAAGGCGCTGGGCGCCGAGGTGCGCATCACCCGCAGCGATGTCGGCAAGGGCCATCCCGAGTACTACCAGGACTATGCGGCGCGGCTGGCCGCCGAGCTGCCCGGCGCCTGGTATGCCGACCAGTTCAACAACCCGGCCAACCCGCTGGCCCACGAGGCCACCACGGCGCCCGAGATCTGGCAGCAGATGGGCCACCGGCTCGACGCCATCGTCTGCGGCGTCGGCTCCGGCGGCACGATCACCGGCCTGTCGCGCTTCTTCGCCCGGGTGCAGCCGGCGGTGGAGATGGTGCTGGCCGACCCGGCCGGCTCCATCCTGAAGGACTTCGTCGAGACCGGCTCCTATGGCGAGGCCGGTTCCTGGGCCGTCGAGGGCATCGGCGAGGACTTCGTGCCGCCGATCGCCGACCTCAGCCGCGTGCGGCAGGCCTATAGCGTCAGCGACGCCGACAGCTTCGCCGCCGCGCGCGAGCTGTTCCGCGCCGAGGGCATCCTGGCCGGCTCGTCCAGCGGCACCCTGCTGGCGGCGGCGCTGCGCTTCTGCCGCGAGCAGAGCGAGCCGCGGCGCGTGGTCAGCTTCGTCTGCGACACCGGCACCCGCTATCTGTCCAAGGTCTACAACGACCATTGGATGTTCGACCAGGGGCTGTTGCAGCGCCAGACACTGGGCAATCTGCGCGACCTGATCTCGCGCCGCGTCGAGGACGGCGCCGTCATCAGCGTCGGCCCCGAGGACACGCTGGCCACCGCCTTCTCGCGCATGCGCCAGGCCGATGTCTCGCAGCTGCCGGTGCTGTCCAAGGGGCGGCTGGTCGGCCTGCTGGACGAGTCGGACCTGCTGACGCAGATGCACGAGGACTCGCGCCACTTCAAGGACCGCGTCGCCGAGGCGATGAGCACCGCGGTGACGACCCTGGCGCCCGATGCGCCGCTGGCCGAGCTGATCGCCCAGCTGAAGACCGGCCTGGTCGCCGTGATCGCCGACGAGCGCGCCTTCTACGGCCTGGTCACCCGCTTCGACCTCCTCAACCATCTGCGCAAAGGACTGGCATGACAAGCCATAGCAAGCCCCTCGCCTTCGACACCCGCGCGATCCACGGCGGCCAGCATCCGGATCCGCTGACCGGCGCGGTGATGCCGCCGATCTACGCGACCTCGACCTATCGCCAGCAAAGCCCCGGGGTGCACAAGGGCTACGAATACGGCCGCACGCACAACCCGACCCGCCAGGCCTACGAACGCGCGATCGCCGATCTGGAGGGCGGCGCGCAGGGCTATGCCTTCGCCTCGGGCCTGGCCGCGATGGCCACCCTGCTGGACAGCCTGCCGGCCGGCTCGCACATCGTCGCCGGCGACGATCTCTATGGCGGCAGCTACCGCCTGTTCGAGCGCGTGCGCCGGCACAGCGCTGGCCTGTCGGTGACTTATGTCGACAGCAGCGAGGCCGAGGCGGTGCGCGCGGCGCTGCGGCCCGAGACCCGGCTGATCTGGATCGAGACGCCCAGCAATCCGCTCTTGAAGCTGACCGACCTGGCGGCGGTTGGGCAGATCGCGCGCGCCCATGGCGGCGCGCTGGCGGTGGCCGACAACACCTTTGCCAGCCCCTGGTCGCAGCGGCCGCTGGAGCAGGGCTTCGATGTCGTGCTGCATTCGGCGACCAAGTACCTGAACGGCCACAGCGACGTGATCAGCGGCGTGCTGGTCGTCGGCGGCGAGCCGCGCCAGGCGGCGCTGCGCGAGCAACTGGAGTTCCTGCACAACGCGGTCGGCGCGGTGGCCGGCCCCTTCGACAGCTTCCTGGCCCTGCGCGGCCTGAAGACGCTGGCCCTGCGCATGCAGCGCCACAACGAAAGCGCGCTGCAGCTGGCCGAATGGCTGCAGACCGAACCCAAGGTGCGGCGCGTCCATTACCCGGGCCTGGCCAGCCATCCGCAGCATGCGCTGGGTCGGCGCCAGAGCCGTGGCGGCGGCGGCATGATCAGCGTGCAGCTCGATACCGACCTGGCCGGCGCGCGCCGCCTCCTCGAACGGGTGGAGATCTTCGCGCTGGCCGAGAGCCTGGGCGGCGTCGAAAGCCTGATCTCGCTGCCGGCGCTGATGACCCATGCCTCGATCCCGCCCGACAAGCGCGCCGCGCTGGGCATCACCGACGCGCTGGTGCGCATCTCGGTCGGGATCGAGGATGTGGAGGACCTGCGGCGCGACCTGGCCGCCGGTCTGGCCGCGATCTAGGGATGGCGACGGCAAGCGCGCCGGGCTGGCGGTTCAGGCTGAAGGCGGACGCTGGCCGGGCACCAGCAGGTGGCTAGCGGACCCGGGGGCTTGTACCAACCCGCGCCGCTCTACATGTGCGCAATGCCGGGTCAGAATCGCGAACCACTCATTCGCAGGCTCCCCAGCCCCGAAGCAACGACATGCAAGTTCAATTGGAGACTTGGTACATCCTTCGAGACGTCGTACGCGATGGTGACTGCTTGCGAGCTCGATTCGTCCCAGATTACTTCAGCGCAGAGGTAGCAGCGCCAGTGGTCGTCCTTGAGGTGGAAGCACCTAGTGATAGCGCAGATGCCGAAGCCAAACTCAATCGCTTCCGCGATGAGTACCTAATCGACCTCGACGTTTTGGAAGAGTCGGTTGAGCTTTGGGCCGAGCACGACGATGTGCCAGCCGTACTTCGCGGGCGGTCAATCTCCTACCGACGGACAGCCTATCTGGATTCGGATTTGCGCTGCCTCGTCGAGGAACTGAACAGGCATATCGAGAGCAACCAGTCCGAAATTGCGAAGCTGTTGGCTAGGCATCGGGAGGTGGAGTCCTTTGTCGTGGAGTTGATGCACAGGGCCCAGACCAAGCGGAGCATGACGACACGCCCAACGTCAGCGATTGACGCCCAAATGCAGATTCTGGAGCGAATCCTGGGCAAGCTTCGAGACGCTTAGACGTTGATAGGTCCTGAGGCGCGGGACCAAGCGCCCAGAGGCTATGGCCGCTTCCGCTGCGCAGTGGTCGACGGTCAACGTGACGTCGCCACCAGGCTGATTTCAGTCGTTCGCGAGTCAGGCCCCGAGCGGCAGCTTCCGCTCCAGAGCCGAAGTTCATTGAACTTCGGTACTAGGCTGAACCAAGTCATACGAGGCCGGCACCCTGAGCGACTGCAGCTGATATCACGGGCCATTCGGTGACCGCGACTGGAATGACCGCTGTGCACCCGAGACCGAGCGCTCGATGGGGACGGAGGCCGAGTCGGTCTGGATGACCGGTCCGGCCTCTATCGAACTGACGCTACTGATCCATGCCGGTCAATCGGACTACGGCCGGAGTTGCCCGCTGGATATTTCAGTCCTTCGCGAAACCTGGCGCACCGCAGGGCGACCTGAGCCGCCTTGTTGCTCTTCGGCCGTCTGACGCACTCTTGAAATGCATTGGCCTGCTCCTAATTACGATGCGACCGGCTGGATGTCCCGGCCGGTGAACACCACTGAACGGAGATCAAGCCATGTTTCATTCATTGCTGACCCATCCGAACAGCCTGTTCGGACAATTCGATCGCCTGCAACGCGAACTCGACGACATCTTCGGCACGTCAGGGCTGCCCAGCAGCATCCGCTCGGTCGCGAGCGGCACCGTGCCGCAGATCAACGTGGGGCGCACGCCTCAGAGTGTGGAGATCTACGCCTTCGCCCCCGGCCTGGATGTCAGCAAGATCGAGGTCACCCTGGATCGCGGCGTGCTGCGCCTGGCCGGCGAACACGTGCAACCGGACGCGGACAGCGAGCGCCGGCGCTTCTACGCAAGGGAGCGCGCCACCGGGCGCTTCGACCGCAGCGTCACGCTGCCGGATGACGTCGATCCCGACCACGTCAAGGCCAGCTACCGCGACGGCGTGCTGCAGGTCAGCATCGCGCGCCGCGAAGCCGCGCAACCCAAGCGCATCGCCATCCAGTAATCGCCTTCATCGAGGAGCCAACATCATGAGCAAGGAGATCACACAAAGCGACAAGCAACAGACGGCCCTGGACAGCACGGTCAACGAGCGCGCGGTGGCACCGGCCGTGGACGTCTTCGAGGACGAGACCTGCATCACGCTGCTGGCCGACATGCCCGGCGTGCCACGTGACCAGCTCGAGCTGCATGTGGAGGGCGACACCCTCCTCATCGAGGGGCGGGTCCAGCCGCAGACGCCCAACGGCCTGGAGGCCATCTACGCCGAACTGCGCGTACCGCGCTGGCGCCGCAGCTTCACGCTCAGCCGTGAACTGGACACGTCCAAGGTCGATGCCAGCCTCAAGGACGGCGTGCTGACGCTGCGCATTCCCAAACAGGCGCATGCGCAGCCCAGGCGCATCGCCGTCAGCGCGGGCTGAACGGAGGGCCGAAACCATGACCAACTTCGCCGAGCAGTTGAAGCATGGCGCCGGCCAGGCCTGGGATTCGCTGACGGAGGGCTGGCGCGAACTCGGCGCGCGGGCCAGCGGCGCATTGACGCGCTTCTGGGCCGACGACGTCAAGGCGTCCAACGCCAGCGGCGACAAACCAGACACGACCGGCGCCGGGGACCTCGGGCTGCCTCCCAATCGCTGGGCCTTCCTGGCAGTCGACGTCTACGGCGCGCACGACAAGCTGGTCGTGCGCATCGAGGCGCCCGGCATGGCGCAGGAGGACTTCCAGATAGAAATGAGCGCCCCCGAAATGCTCTGCGTGCTGGGCCGCAAGCGCTACGACCCCGAGCGCGCGAATAGCAGCTATGCGCTGCTGCAGTGCGCGTACGGCACCTTCCGGCGGGACATCCAGCTGCCGGTGCCTGTGGACGTCGATCGCGCGAAGGCCACGTACGAGGCCGGCGTGCTGCGCATCGAACTGCCGCGCAAGCAGCTGGCACCGCATCGCCGCATCGAGGTGCGCGGCGCCTGAGGCTGCTCATGCGCAGCCTGCTGTGCTCACGGCCCAGTTCCGCCTGCAGCGGACGGCCGTGGGCACGGCGTTCTTCCGCTAATGCAAGTCGGGGTCGATAGCGAGCGTCGCCCCCCTTGATTTTTGGCGCGGAGATGTCAAAAAATTGCGCCGTCTGTTCGAGTTTCCATCTGGTGGACCATGATCTTCGACATCATCCGGCAGCAGGTGGAGGTCTTGCGCAGGCCTCTGGCCGCCGTCGTGCTCAGCACGCTCCCGCGCAGATCTTCGCCCTTGCTGCTCCTGCTTCATTGGCATGGCTTTGCGGTCGACGAGCGGCAACGCGCGCCGCCGCATGACTCGGCCGACCCCTGGCCCCGGGTGGCGCTGCCCAGTTCGGTGCTGCAGCTCAACCAAGCCTGGGCCGATCTGGCGCAGATCGACGAGCAGATACTCGACGCTGCGTGGCAACAGGGGGCCTGGAATCTGGTGCGGGAAGAGCATCGCGGCTGCAACGTCGTTGGCGCTTCGGTGCAGGAGGCCCTTGCATGCCGACAGGCGTTCGGCGACAACCCGTTCGATCCCGCCGACGAGACACAACGCGCCGTCGAGGCGCCGGACCGGGAAGCCATGCGGGACATCGCGGCCCGAACCGGCTATGTGCGCTGGCACTTCAGGCCGGTGGCCGATGGCCTGTGGCGTGGCGCAGGGCAGGACGACAGCCTGATGCCAGATGGCCGCCGCCTGCCTCCTTGCCCGGTGGCGCCCAAGGCCGCCGTGGGCACGCGAGTCTCGCGCAGCAGCTATCAGCTAGGACGCATGGATCGAATCGTCTTGCCGTGATCGCTCCGGTGGTTGTAGATCAGGCCGTCGTAGGCGGGAGGTCTTGAAATCTCCGGCGCCGGCACTAGATCACTGACCGGTCGGAATCGGCAGCGCTGACGTCCCCAACCGCAGCCTCGGTTCCGCCAACCTTTGTCAATCATCTGCCATCTGAAAGGAGACCCAAGATGCAAATCCGTCCCCTCTACGACCGCATCATTGTCAAGCGCATCGACCCGCTGCGTCAGACCGCCTCCGGCATCGTCATCCCCGACACCGCCGCCGAGAAACCCGAGCAGGGCGAGGTCATCGCCGTCGGCACCGGCCGCCTGCTGCAGGACGGCTCCGTGCGGCCGCTGCAGCTCCAGCCCGGCGAGCGGGTGCTGTTCGGCAAGTACGCAGGCCAGACGGTCAAGCTCGACGACCAGGAACTGCTGGTCCTGCGCGAAGAAGACGTTCTCGGGGTGATTGAGGCCAGCGCTGCGGCGCCGACCCTCAGGGCCGCCTGAGACAGTTCATTCATCAAATCCCATCCCTCAACTTCAAGGAGATTCAAGGAGTAAAGCCATGGCTGCCAAGGAAGTTCAATTCCGTGACGAAGCCCGTGCCCGCATCGTGAAGGGCGTCAATATCCTCGCTGAGGCCGTCAAGGTCACCCTCGGCCCCAAGGGGCGCAACGTCGTGCTGGAGCGCAGCTTCGGCGCGCCAGTGATCACCAAGGATGGCGTATCGGTCGCCAAGGAGATCGAACTGCGCGACAAGCTCGAGAACATGGGCGCGCAGATGCTGAAGCAGGTCGCCTCCAAGACTGGCGACGTGGCCGGCGATGGCACCACCACGGCCACCGTGCTGGCGCAGGCCATCGTGATCGAAGGCATGAAGCTCGTGGCCACCGGTATGAACCCGATGGACCTCAAGCGCGGCATCGACAAGGCCTGCGAAACGGTCGTCGCGGAACTCAAGAAGCTGTCCAAGCCCTGCTCGACGAGCAAGGAGATCGCGCAGGTGGGTGCGCTGTCAGCCAACTCCGACCCTGCCATCGGCGACCTGATTGCCCAGGCGATGGAGAAGGTTGGGCAGCACGGCGTCATCACGGTCGAAGACGGCAAGTCGCTGGAGAGTGAGCTCGACGTCGTCGAGGGCATGCAGTTCGACCGCGGCTATCTGTCACCTTACTTCATCAACAACCCCGATAAGCAGACCGCCGTGCTGGACGACCCGGCCATCCTGCTGTGCGACAAGAAGATCTCGAACATCCGCGAACTCTTGCCGGTGCTCGAGGAGGTCGCCAAGGCCGGTCGACCGCTGCTGATCGTCGCGGAAGAAGTGGAAGGCGAGGCGCTGGCCACCCTGGTGGTCAACAGCATGCGGGGCATCCTCAAGGTCGCGGCGGTGAAGGCACCGGGCTTCGGTGATCGCCGCAAGGCCATGCTCCAGGATATCGCGGTGCTCACCGGTGCCACGGTGATCGCGGAGGAGGTCGGCAAGCAGCTCGAGAAGGCAACGCTGGCGGACCTGGGCCGCGCGCGCCGCGTGGACATCCACAAGGACGCCACGACCATCATCGATGGCGCCGGAACGCCCGAGCAGATCGAAGCCCGCCGCAAGACCATTGCCGCCGAGATCGAGAACGCCAGTTCCGACTACGACCGCGAGAAGCTGCAGGAGCGCCTAGCCAAGCTGTCGGGCGGCGTGGCCGTTATCCGCGTGGGCGCCGCCACCGAGGTCGAGATGAAGGAGAAGAAGGACCGCGTCGACGATGCGCTGCATGCCACGCGGGCGGCTGTCGAGGAAGGCATCGTCCCTGGCGGCGGCGTGGCGCTGCTGCGCGCTTGCCGCTCACTGGATGCGCTGCGCGGCTCGAACGCCGACCAGGATGCCGGCATCGGCATCGTGCGGAGGGCGCTGGAAGCCCCACTTCGGGCGATCAGCGCGAATGCCGGCGATGAGCCGTCCGTCGTCGTCGATCGCGTCATGCGCGGTGAAGGCAACCACGGCTACAACGCTGCCACCAGTGAGTACGGCGATCTGCTGGCCATGGGTGTCATCGACCCCACCAAGGTGACCCGCTCGGCCTTGCAAAACGCGGTCTCGGTCGCCGGACTGATCCTGACCACCGACGCCACGGTGGCCGAGCAGCCGAAGGAGACCAGGTCGCCAGTGCCGGCCGACACGGAGTTCTGACATGGACCGGCCCACGACCTCGCGCCCCGAACGGTCCGCGACGGAAGCGGGCCATTGGGGTAGGGCGGGCGGCGCGAGGGTGATTGCCCGTAGCAGGCAGTTGCCCGTCTTGCTCCAGCCCGCCCCGCTTCCAGCAAGAGAACTTCAGGCCTTGCGCGCGTGGCTGGCAGGCTCTGCGGCGTTGCGGCCTGATGAGGCCCGGCGCCTGCTGGAGCAGGCCGTCGACGGCCGTCAGCTGGTCGACGAACCGGCCTTGCACTGGCGGGCCGTGAAGGCACGCGTCGCGGGCGCTTCCAACTGGGCTCAGATGGGCTTTCGGCTGATGCTCAACTAGCGAAAGCTGGGCGTCATTTGCACTCGGGCGCGCCGGGAGACCTTTGATACCCGGCGCCCTATTCCAACACGATGAGCATTCCGATCATGGATTATTCTTATACATCCCGCGCTGACCGGCAGGGCAGGAAAGCAGGCCGGACCGATCGACTCGAGGCCCCAAAGTTGCAGGCATATCTGCTTACCCGTGAGACGATCCGGCGGCTCAAGTGCTCGACCAACCCATGCTTTGCACGTGATTGGCAGCCAGAACGGAAGTCGACCAGCGGATGTTGATGTCTGCATAGGTACGACTGCGCGAGTACTTGGGTGGCGAGAGTGATCACCCAGACCAGTATTTCGCTGTCATCTTGCATGGACTTTTGAATGGCGATGACACCGCCTAGATCGTCCATTCGAATTGAACCTGCTCATGTCCGGCAGGGACAAGCAAGTGGCCGACAACATCTGTGCGACGGCGAGTGCAGAAAGGCAGCAATCGACGCGGACCTGCCCGTCGATACGGGGAGGACAGTTCAAGGCTGATAGCGGTAGTTCGCCACTGTCTGCTTTCAGTACGGCCAGCGGGTTGAAGCGAGTCGGACGAAAAGAAGTCGGCCTAAAGTCAAGCGTGTATCAGCAGCACACGGCTGACAGTGCATCGTCCCGGGGTCTTCGCTGCTGCTCGGCCTGGCAGACATCGCCCTCCTCGACGCTGTGCCGGCAATGGGGACGCGCTGTGCTCCGCTGAGGTGGCAGAAATAAACATGCGGGCGCCGGCCGATTGCGGCTACTATGGACTCGCTGATATGCACAAGACCATCCGCTCTTAGGTCTCTCCACTCGCGCCAGCGTTCTGCTGCCGCTCCAGTCGAATCCCCCTTGACGATTTTCTTGGCGTCTCTTCGCTAGGGCAATTTCGCGCCTGGCTGTTTTCTAAGGAAATCGACATGTCGACTCAAACTGGTACGGTGAAATGGTTCAACGAAGGCAAGGGCTTTGGCTTCATCGCCCCCGATGACGGCGGCAAGGATCTCTTCGCGCACTTCAAGGAAATCCAGGGCGGTGGCTTCAAGACGCTAGCTGAGAACCAGCGCGTTCAGTTCGAGGTGACCCAAGGCCAGAAGGGCCCGCAGGCGTCGAACATCCGCAGCGTGAGCTGAGTTCCGTGCCTCACCGAGCGTCGAGCAGCTCTCGACGCTCCACCCAAGCGCGGCCAGGCCGCGCTTTTTTTTGGCCTGGACGGAGCCTCCGATGAGAAATCTGCAAGAAGCAACAGAACGCATCTGCGAGCTGAAGGGCGGGCTGGTCGCGCTTGACGCACTGCTGCCGGCCGTCATCGACACCCTTTCAGCTGCCGGCCTGAGCCGGCTGACAGCCTCGTTTGACGCCCATGCCGAGGTCGCGCGAACACTGATGCTGAATTCGGAGATGTCCGACGTGGTGCTCGCAGCCTTCGAGAGGGAAGTCGCGCGCAATAGCGCACTGCTGCGCCGCAGCCAACTGCTGGCCTCCAGTGTGACTGCACCGCCAGGTTTGGACCCTTTGCTCCTCACCGCAACACGTGTGAGCGCCTTTGTCGATACAACCCCGCTGTGCCGCAACACAGGCTTCTTCTTCCGACGTGGCGCCCAACTGTTCTTGGTCAGCACGCGGCAGGCTCTCGTCGGGCATCACGGAACACCGCCGCCGGACCGGATCGACATCGAACTGCCAGTTGGCCCCAAGGGTGACAAGTGCCACACATTGAGCTTTCCGATGCAGCCGTCTGGAAGCCGCGGACGATGTCGCGGAGCTGCTGACGTCGATGTGGCCGTCATGGCCCTCGATCCTGCTGAGCTGCCCGCCTCGGCAATGCCGCTGGCGTTCGATGAGTCACATCTCGACTCCCTCGGAGAAGCCGTTGGCCTCGGGGACCCGGTGTCGACCGTCAGCTTTCCTCTCGGCGATTCCGCGCACGCGCAGCGCATCCCTCTGGCGCGCCGCGGTGCCATCGCCTCGTCTTTCGGCCTGCGCTTCGAAGACACGGCCAGCTTCCTCACCGAGATGCCTTCGCATCCCGCGAGTGCTGGATCGGCGGTTGTCCGTCGCCGGACTGTCGACCGCACAGGCAAGGGACTTGAAGGATGGCAGCTGATCGGAATACATAGCCACGACGCAGCAGCAAGCCAAGACGGGTCAAGCTCGGCTCTGCATCGAGCTTGGTACGCGGACATCTTAATGTCCCTTTCCGACGGTTGCTGGCGTGTCTCGCCTCAGGCGCGCTAGCGCTTTCGGGTGCTCTTCATTGCTTGCCGAAATGCCGTGCATGCGAGGTGCGGCCAGCACATGGGGCTCCATGCTGCACAGCCCAGTGCGTCAAGAGCGAGCAAAAAAAACCGGCCTCAATGAGCCGGCCGACAAGCGAAGCGGCGAGTCTCAGTAGCGGCCGCCACCGAAGCCGCCATTGCCGTAGCCGATATCGGACCGATTGTTGACCCGGTACCCGACAGGGCTGTATGCGCTGGATGATCCTCGGTCCTCGCGCGGACGAGCCAGGTTCACCACGATGGAGCGGCCATCGACCGACATGCCATGCAACGCAGCGATTGCCGCCTGAGCAAACTCGGCAGACTTCATCTCGACGAAGCCAAAGCCCTTGGACTGGCCGGTGTCTCGGTCCAACATGACCTTAGCTGACGCAACCTCTCCGAACTCCGAGAAGTTGCTCTTGAGGCTTGCATCGGTCACGGAGTAGGGCAGATTGCCCACATAAATCTTGCTCATGGGAGAGCCTTTCAAAACGGTTGGCGCAGGAAGCGCAATTGAGCGTGCCATGGATGAGGCCGCGATGGGAGCAGATGGGCTCGCGGGGTTAGCGGTCAAACGGGTCACGTAGACACGTCTGCAGGCAGCCTTGGGTCACTGCAAACAGCTTGGCGGCATCGCGCGACACAAAGGTGGCGTCGAAGCGGAAAACACGCCTGTAGTCCCCCTCCCCACGAGCACGCTGCAGCGCAAACGAAGCTCGAAATCGCCCACAGTGGGTCGGATGTGTCGCTGGCAAGACGACGTAAGGGCCTATGGGGATGGCGAGGTGTGTGATCGGGGGCAGTCAGGGGCGCGGAATCCATCAGGTTCCGCATAAGCAGATGGGCTCGGTCGGCTGCAGCTCGGCAGGCCGAAAGCGCGACGGGCGTCGCGAGGTACAGACCGTTGCCAAGCGCCTCTTGTCGGAGCGCAATTGGTGAGCGTCTTCCGACAATTATGCATTGTGATTATCGTTAACGCAATCAATATTTCTGATAGCTCTATAGTTTCCAGGCTCTGGAGCCATGGAGCTGTGGCCCCGTGGGCGGGGCTCACCAACGACTCGCGAAGCCCTACGACTACAACGCGGGCGCCCGAGCTCCGGCAGCAGAGTCGCGTGGCAGGCCTTGCGGCGTGCCTTGGAAAGTGGCGCGCGAAGAGATTGGCTGACTGCTTTCAGCTAGCAAGGTCAGCAACTTCGATGGCTCCAATCGCTGCAAAACGGATATAGGGCAGTAGTCGTCAGCTGTGCGCGGTCAACCAATTTCGGCACGCTGGCCGGTCGCCCCGGCGCGGGCCGGTTTGTGGCGAAGAAGCAGGCTCGCGGCCGGGGCCCGCTCCATCACAAGGTCTACTTGCCCGCCGCCACCGTCACCCAGCGCCACTCCAGCCAGTTGTCCGGCCGGTGCGCGACCGTGACATGGCTGCGCGCGGCCCAGGGCACGAACTGGCGGTGCAGCGGGATGTAGTGGACCTGCTCCTTCTCGCGCATAAAGGCCTTCTTGACCAGGACCTTGCGCTTCTCGGGGTCCGCTTCGCGGGCCGAGGCCTCGACCAGCGCGTCCAGCTCCGGGTCCTTGAAGTTGCCGCGGTTGTATTCGCCCAGGCCCTTGTCACCGCGGCTGTGGAAGTGGGTCGCAAACACGCTTTCGGCATCGGTGATCGAGCCGCCCCAGCCGAACAGATAGGCCGAGGTGTCGAGGTTCTCGACCTTGCTGAAGAACAGCGCCTTGGGCTGGGCATTGACCCGGGTCTTGACGCCGACCTTGGCCCATTGCGAGGCCAGGGTGATGCAGATGCGCTCGTCGTTGACGTAGCGGTTGTTCGGGCAGTCCAGCGTGAACTCGAAGCCGTTGGCCAGGCCCGCCTCGGCCAGCAGCTTCTTGGCCGCGGCCGGGTCGTAGGGCAGGCGCGCCTCGATCTCCGGGTCGTTGTAGCTGCCCAGCGGAGAGGCGACGACGGCGCCGGTCGGGCTGGCCTGGCCGTTCATCAGCTTGCTCCTGATCGTCTCGATGTCGATCGCCTGGTAGAGCGCGCGGCGCACGCGCAGGTCCTTGAACGGGTTCTTGATGCCCTTGCTGCCGTAGAGCAGCTCGTCGCGGGCCTGGTCCAGGCCCAGGAAGATCACGCGGTTCTCGGGGCCGTTGACGATCTTGACGTTCGGCGTCGCGGCCAGGCGCTCCAGATCGCGCGGCGAGGGGTCGAGCACGAAGTCGACCTCGCCCGAGACCAGGGCCGCGGTGCGCGTCGCGTCGCTCTTGATCGGCGTGTATTCGACCCGCTGCACATTGCCCTCGACCTTGCCCCAGTAGCCGGCGAAGCGCTGGTAGACGGTCTTGCTGTCCGGGGCGCGGTTGACCAGCTGGAAGGGACCGGTGCCGTTGGCGTGGAAGGCGGCATAACTCTCTTCCTTGGCGGCGAAGTCCTGCGTCTTCGTCGCCTTGTTCTCCTCCGCCCAGCCCTTGCTCATGATGTAGACGGTGTTGATGTGCTGCAGAAAGATCGGGTTCACCTGCGGCAGCGTGAATTCGACCGTCAGCGCATCGATCTTCTTCGGCTCGCCCAGCGCGTTCGCATACAGGGCGATCTGCGAACTCGGCTGCTGGGCGCGCTTGATCGAGAACACCACGTCGTCGGCCGTGAAGGGGCGGCCGTCGTGGAACTTGACGCCAGGGCGCAGCTTGAACGTCCACTTCAGCGGCCCGGTCTGCTTCCACTCGGTGGCCAGCTGCGGCACCAGGTTCAGGTTCTTGTCGCGCGCCACCAGGAACTCGTAAACCTGGGCGTTCATCTGGTTGGTCAGCGTCTCGTTCTGCGAGTAGGGGTCCAGGGTCAGCACATCGCCGGCGCTGGCCCAGCGCAGGGTCTGGGCCGAGGCGGACGTCAGCGCCAGCAGCAGGCCGAGGGCGGCAAGAGACTTCATCGAATAACTCCCGATCTGTTCAAGTTCGTTGTCTGCGTTTCATTCTGACCGATGCGCCATGGCCTTGTTTCCGCATGGACACAAAGCGGCGATACGCGCGACAAGCGGGCCGGGCCCAATCGGCTCATCATCAGCAGCAAGCAGCAAGGAGCCTCGCCATGCAACACGACCACGACCTCGGCCTGGCCCGCGATCTCGACCTGATCCGCGGCCAGCAGCTGCGCCGCCGCCGCGCGCTCGGCTGGCTGGCCGGCGCCGGCGCAATGGGGCTGTTCGGCTGCGGCGGCGGCAGCGAGGCCGGCGCCAGCAGCAGTTCCGGCAGTTCCAGCAGCTCGGGCGGCAGCACCGGCTGCAGCTTGATCCCCGAGGAGACGGCCGGCCCCTATCCGGGCGACGGCTCGAACGGCGCCAATGCGCTGGCCCTGGCCGGCATCGTGCGCAGCGACATCCGCTCCAGCATCGCCGGCGCCAGCGCGACGGCCGGCGGCGCGCCGCTGACGCTGACCCTGCGCCTCGTCAATCTCAACGGCGGCTGCGCCGGCCTGGCCGGCTATGCGATCTATCTCTGGCATTGCGACCGCGAGGGCCGCTACTCGCTCTATTCCAGCGGCGTGACGAACCAGAACTACCTGCGCGGCGTGCAGGAGACCGGGGCCGACGGCACGGTGACTTTCACCACCATCTTCCCCGGCTGCTACGACGGCCGCATGCCGCATATGCATTTCGAGATCTTCCGCAGCCTGGCGAGCGCCGGCTCCTATGCGGCCAAGCTGCGCACCTCGCAGCTGAGCTTCCCGGTCGAGGTCTGCAGCGCCGTCTACGGCCAGGCCAGCGGCTATTCGGCCAGCGTCACCAATCTGGCCCGGATCAGCTTCGCCACCGACAATGTGTTTGCCGACGGGGTGACGAACCAGCTGGCCACGATCAGCGGCGACCTCACGAACGGCTACCGGGCGAGCCTTTCCGTCGGCATCGCCGCCTGACAGGAGAACGATTGAACCCGCCCGAGCCCGCCAAGGCCATAGCCCGCTGCCTGGTCGTCGACGACGATGCCGAGATCCGCCAGGCGGTCGGCGACTATCTGCGCCGCTTCGGGCTGCGCGTCTGGGCCGCGGCCAACGGCGTCGAGATGCGGCGCCTGATCGGCTCGAACGAGTTCGACATCGTCGTGCTGGACCTGATGCTGCCGGACGAGGACGGGCTCTCGCTGTGCCGCTGGCTGCGCCGCGATTCGCCGCGCCTGCCCATCATCATGCTGACCGCGCAGGGCGATCCGATCAGCCGCGTGCTGGGCCTGGAGATGGGCGCCGACGACTATCTGGGCAAGCCCTTCGAGCCGCGCGAGCTGGTGGCGCGCATCAAGGCGGTGCTGCGCCGCAGTCAGCCGGATGGCCAGGGTCCCGCCGGCGGCAGGCCGGCCGAGACGGCGCGGCGCCGCCTGGTGCAGTTCGAGGGCTGGCGCTTCGACCGGGTGCTGCGCCAGCTGCGCTCGCCGGACGATGTGCTGGTGATGCTGTCCAATGCCGAGTACCGGCTGCTCAGCGCCTTCATCGACCGGCCCGGCCGGGTGCTCAGCCGCGAACAGCTGATCGAGCTGAGCCGCGCGCCGGGCGTCGTCGTCAACGACCGCAGCATCGACCTGGCCGTCTCGCGTCTGCGCCAGAAGCTCGGCGACTCCTCGCGCGAGCCGGGCCTGATCCGCACCCTGCGCGGCGAGGGCTATCTGTTCGACGCCAGGGTGCAGGGTTAGCGATGGCCTCCTGGCTGACCGCCACGCTGGCCCGGCGCCTGTTCCTGCTGATCTGGGGCGCGCTGGTGCTGAGCCATCTGCTGGCCTGGGGGGCCGTGCAGCTGGTGTATTTCTCGGCCGCTCCGGGTCCGGCGCTGCGCGGCGGGCCGCTGCCGACCTTTCCTTCGCTGCCGCCGACGCCGGGCCTCGATGCGCCGCGCCTGCCGCCTCCTCCACCGCACGCGCTGCCGAAGGACGGGCCGCAGCAGCCGCCGCTGCTGCGCCGCCCCGGCGGCCTGCCCTTCGACATCCTGCTGCTCGACTATGGCGTGCGCCTGCTCGTCATCGCGCTGGCCGCCTGGTACGGCTCGCGCTGGCTGGCGCGGCCGATGCGCCGGCTGGTCGATGCCTCGCAATCGCTGGGCATGGCGCTGAACCAGGACCTGAGCCCGCCCGAGCTCGACGAGGCGCAGGGCACGCGCGAGGTGCGCGAGACGGCCAAGGTCTTCAACGCGATGGCGCGGCAGCTGCGCCAGCAGTTCCGCGCGCGCAGCCTGATGGTGGCGGCGATCTCGCACGATCTGCGCACGCCGCTGACCCGGCTGCGCATGCGGCTGGAGCTGATGGACAGCGAGCCCGATGCGCGCGAGGGCCGCGAGCTGCGCGCCAGGTCGGTGGCCGATGTACGCGAGATGAATGCGCTGATCGACAATGTGCTGGAGGTCTTCCGCGGCGACGCCCATGCCGAGCCGGCGCAGAAGACCGATATCGGCGCGCTGCTGCAGTCGCTCGCCGACGATCTGGTCGAGCAGGGCCAGCCGGTGGTCTTCGAAGCGCCCGGCGCGGCGGCCGTCACCCTCGCCCGGCCCGATGCCTTGCGCCGCGTGCTCGGCAATCTGCTGGCCAATGCGCTGCGCTACGGCGGCAGCGCCGACATCGCGATCGCGCAGAGCGACGCAGAGATCCGCATCACCATCGACGACACCGGCCCCGGCATCCCGGCCGCGCAGCTGGACGAGGTCTTCGAGCCCTTCTTCCGCCTCGAGGCCTCGCGCAGCCAGCACACCGGCGGCACCGGCCTGGGCCTGTTCATCGCGCGCGATCTGACGCAGCGCCAGGGCGGCCGACTGAGCCTCAGCAACCGGCCCGAGGGCGGCCTGCGCGCCGAGCTGGTCCTGCCGCGGCGCTGAAGGCCCCGACGCAGCGAGGGCACGCGTTTTCCAGCAAGCGCGGGGCGAAGCGGCGCCGCACAATCGGCGCACTGACACTGCCGCGAGCGATGCAGCCGATGAAGATCACCGCACTGACCCTGGCCGCCGTCCTGGCGCTGACCACCGTCCACCCCGGCGCCCTGGCGCAATCCGCGGCCGCCGCGCCGAGCCAGAACGCCGCCGGCGTCTGGGACCTGCGCCCGCTGTACGCCGACGAGCAGGCCTGGGATGCCGAGCGCAAGGCCATCCTGGCCGAGCTGCCGAGGCTGCAGGCCTTGCAGGGCACGCTGGGCAGCAGCGCAGCCGGCCTGCGTGCCGCGCTCGACCAGATCTCGGCCCTGCGCAAGCGCCTGGCGCGCCTGTCGGTCTATGCCAGCCTGCAGGCCGACGAGAACACGCAGATCACCGCCAAGCAGGCCGCCAACCAGCTGGCCGACGCGGCCATGAACCAGTTCGGCGAGGCGACCTCCTTCGTCAATGCCGAGGTCGCCGCGCTGGGGCGCGAGAAGGTCGAGGCCTTCCTGGCCCAGGAGCCGGGCCTGGCCAAGCACCGCTATGCCTTGATGACCATGCTGCGCCTGGCCGAGCACACCTTGAGCACGCGCGAGGAGGCGCTGCTGGCCGGCGCCGCCGAACCGCTGCAGCAGCCGCAGGCGATCTACAACCTGCTGGCCAATGCCGACCTGCCCTGGCCCAAGATCCGCATCCGCGGCAAGGAGGTGGTGCTGGACCAGGAGCAGTACGTCAAGCACCGCTCCGACGCCGACCCCGCCGTGCGCCTGCAGGTCTTCAAGGCCTTCTGGCCGGTGTTCAAGGCCTATGAGCGCAGCCTGGGCGCGATCTACGCGGCCAATCTGCGCGGCACGGTGTTCCAGGCCCGGGCGCGCAAATACGCCAGCAGCGTGGCGATGGCGCAGGGTGGCGACAACATTCCCACCGCCGTCTATCGCACCCTGGTGCAGGAGGCCAATGCCGGCCTGCCGACCCTGCACCGCTATCTGGCGCTGCGCAGCAGGATGCTGGGCCTGAAGACGGCCGGCTATCAGGACGTCTATGTGCCGCTGGCCAAGCCCTCGCGCCAGTACACGGTGGCCGAGGCCGAGGCGCTCACGCTGGAGGCGCTGAAGCCGCTGGGCAGCGACTACACCGGCAAGCTGGCCGCGGCCTTCAAGGGAAGCTGGATGCACTCGGTGGCGCAGCGCGGCAAGCGCTCGGGCGCCTATATGAACGGCGCCGCCTACGACGTGCATCCCTATCTGCTGATGAGCTTCAACCAGGACTACAACAGCGTCTCGACCCTGGCGCATGAATGGGGCCATGCGATGCACACGGTCTACACCAATGCCGCGCAGCCCTTCGAGACGGCCGACTACGCGACCTTCCTGGCCGAGATCCCCTCGACGGCCAACGAGCTGCTGCTGGCCGACTATATGGTCGCCAACTCGAAGAACCGCAGCGAGAAGATCTTCGCGCTGAGCCAGGAGCTGGAGAACACCCGCACGACCTTCTTCCGCCAGGCGATGTTCGCCGAGTTCGAGCTGGCCGCGCACGAGGCGGTGGAAAAGGGCGAGGCGATCACCGGCGAGCAGCTGAGCAAGATCTATCTGGACCTGCTGAAGCGCTATCACGGCGATGCGCAGGGCGTGATGAAGATCGACCCGCTCTACGGCGTCGAATGGGCGTACATCCCGCATTTCTACCGCGACTTCTACGTCTACCAGTACGCCACCTGCATCAGCGCCGCCGCCTTCTTTGCCGAGGGCATCGCCCAGGGCGACACGGCGCTGCGCGAGCGCTTCTTCGGCCTCTTGAAGGCCGGCGGTTCCGACGAGCCCTACAAGCTGGCGGCGGCGGCCGGCGTCGACCTGGCCACGCCGGAGCCCTACCGCGCGCTGATCCGGCGCATGAACAAGACCATGGACCGGCTGGAAGCGCTGATCGCCGAACGCTGAATCCTTGCGGCTTCACCCATGCCGAAAGACATGGGGCGCCCTCGCGACGCGACGGCACAATGCGCCGGCCGGGGCCGCGATCGGCTCCATCCAACGAGGTGTCGTTCATGCGCATTCGCAAACTCTCCCTGCTGCTGTCCGGGCTGGCCCTGGCGGCGGCGGCCCAGGCGGCGCCGGCCGCGGACAGCGACCGCTGGCAGCTGCCGGTGGCCAGCAAGAAGCTCGCCAACGGCCTGACCGTGCTGGTCTCCGAGGACCACAGCTCGCCCACCGTCGGCGTCAGCGTCGTCTACCACGTCGGCATGCGGCTGGAGCCCAGGAACCGCACCGGCTTCGCCCATCTGTTCGAGCACCTGATGTTCCAGGGCACGCCGACGGCAACCAAGGGCGTGTTCAACAAGGTCATCACCAGCGGCGGCGGCCGCATGAACGGCTCGACCCGGCCCGACTTCACCAACTACATCGAGACGGCGCCGGTTTCGGCGCTGGAGTCCATCCTCTGGCTGGAGGCCGACCGGATGAAGACGCTGGACTTCAATGCCGCGACCTTGAAGAACCAGCAGGACGTGGTCAAGGAGGAGATCCGCGTCAATGTGAAGAACAGCCCCTATGGCGGCTTCATGTGGATAGACATCGGCCAGCTGGCCTTCCAGAAATGGGAGAACAACCATGATGGCTACGGCAGCTTCGAGGATCTAGAGACCGCCAATCTCGACGATGTGCGCGCCTTCCATCGCGATTACTACGGGCCCAACAACGCCGTGCTGTCGATTGCGGGTGACCTGACCCCGGCGCAGGGCTTCGCCTTGGCCGAGAAGTACTTCGGCAAGATTGCCGCGCGGCCGGTACCCAAGGGCACCGACTTCCACGAGCCGCTCAATACGGCCGAGAAGCGCCTCGAGCAGAGCGACGCCTTGGCGCAGGTGCCGGCGATCGCCGCCGCCTGGAAGATGCCTGATCGCGGCAGCGCCGACCAGGCGGCAATGGCCGTGCTGGGCGAGCTGCTGGCCGGCGGCGACGCCTCGCGCTTCTACCAGGGCCTGGTCAAGGGCCGCGAGATCGCGCTGAACGTCAGCTCGCTCTACGGCCTGACCAGCCCCTGGGAATACGCGGGCCCGACGCTGTACACGGTGTTCGCGCTCTACAAGCCGACGAGCAATGCCGATGCGCTGCTGGCCGCGATGGACGAGGAGATCGCCAAGGTGGTGGAGGACGGCGTCTCGCCGGCCGAGCTGAAGCGCATCAAGACCGGCCTGCTGGCCGGCTGGTACAACGGCCTGGAGAGCTTCCTCTCGCGCGCCGACACCCTGGCCAAGCTGCAGACCCTGTGGGGCGACGCCAATGTCGTCAACAAGATCCCCGGCTGGATCGAGGGCGTCACGAGCGCCGATCTGCAGCGCGCCGCCAAGACCTATCTGACCCGGGCCAACCGCTCGGTGATCGACCGCAAGCCGGTGGCCGCCGCCAAGGCCGAGGAGAAGAAGCAATGATCCGCCTCATCAAGTCCACCCCGCATCTGCTGGTCGCCGCGCTGATGGCCGCCGGCCTGGCCCATGCGGCGGAGCCCAGGCTGCCCAAGGAGCTGCCGGCCTTTGGCCAGGACAAGCCGCTGCCGGTGCCGCAGATCACGAAGAAGACGCTGGCCAACGGGCTGGAGATCTGGGTCGTGCCCCGCCAGGGCCTGCCGCGCGTCGACTATGTGCTGGCGCTGCGCGGTGCCGGCCTGGCGGCCGATGCGGCCGACAAACCGGGCTTCGCCAATCTGCTGGCCGGCCTCTTGAACGAGGGCACGGCCAGGCGCGACTCGCGCGCGATTGCCGAGGCGACCCAGGGCCTGGGCGGCGAGATCGCCGCCTCGAGCAGCCTGGACGGCATCACCGTCGCCGCCAATGCCCTGCCCTCGAATGCGGCGGCGCTGATGGAGCTGCTGGCCGAGGTCGCGCGCATGCCGGCCTTCCCGAAGAACGAGGTCGCGCTCGCCAAGGCCAATGCGCAGCAGAGCCTGAAGGCCAGCGAGGCGAATCCGCAGTTCCGCGCCGAGCGCGCGCTCGACGCGGCGATCTTCGGCGCCCATCCCTACGGCAGCACGCGGCCGACGGCGGCGGCGATCGAGTCCGTCACGCCCGAGCTGCTGCGCGCCGAGCATGCGCGCCGCTTCCGCCCCGGGCGCGCGCTGCTGGTCGTCACCGGCCGCATCGCGCCGGCCGAGGCGATCAAGCTGGCCGAGGCCGCCTTCGGCGACTGGAAGGCGCAGGGCGAGGCGCCGGCCGCCGTCCCGGCCGCGGTGGCGGCCAGCGGCGCCGCGCCGGCGCGTCGGCTGCTCGAGCGACCCGGCAGCGTGCAGTCGACCCTGCGCATCGGTCGCGCCGGCATCGCCGCGCCGGCCGCCGACCTGGTGCCGCTGCGCCTGGCCAGCACCATCATCGGCGGCGGCTTCAGCAGCCGCGTCAACCTGAACCTGCGCGAGGAGAAGGGCTACACCTACGGCGCCTCGGCCGGCGCGCGTTCCTACCGCGAGGGCGGGGCCATCGTCGGCGGCGCCGATGTGCGCAACGAGGTGACGGCCGCCTCGCTGAAGGAGTTCTTCGCCGAGTACCAGCGCCTCGGCCAGGAGCTGGTCGGCGAGGAGGAGATGGCGATGAACAAGCGCTATGTCGCCGGCGGCTATCTGATCAGCACCCAGCTGCAGGGCTCGATGGCGCGCCAGCTGGCCGGCAACTGGCTGATCGGCCTGCCCAGCGACTTCCTCGGCAGCTATGTGCCGCTGGTGCAGAAGGTCACCGCCGAGCAGGTGCGCGAGATCGGCAGGAAGTACTTCGACCCGGCCACGCAGTCCATCGTCGTCGTCGGCGACAAGGCGGTGGCCGAGCAGCTGAAGCCCTGGGGCGAGTTCACGCCGCAGGCGAAATAGGCCTGAAGCCCGGTTGCGGCGCGGTCGGGCTCAGCGATCGCGCCGCAGCAAGGTGATGCCGATCAGGCGCGAGACGACGGCGGCCAGGTACATCACGCCGACGAACATCTCGATGCTGGCCAGCGCGCGCGCCGGCGGCGTGATCGGGATCACGTCGCCGATGCCGGTGCTGGACAAGAGCGCGAAGCTGAGGAACATCAGCTCGGTCCAGCTGCGCGGCGCCTGCGGGTTGACGGCCGCCGCGAAGCAGCCCGGCTGCAGGGTCTGCAGGATCACCATCAGGTACATGAAGCCCCAGGCCAGCAAGGTGAAGGTCGCGGCGGCGGCGAACAGCTCGTCGGTGGTCGCATGCAGATCGCCCATCATGTAGGCGATCAGGCTGGCCGCGGCATAGAAATAGAACACCGCCTCCAGCGCGGCCGACCAGGGCAGCAGCCATTCGCTGCCCTCGACGAACATCTGCAGCGCCAGCAGCACGATGGCCGGCAAGGCGATGCAGACGCTGATCCAGGTCAGGCCCGGCGTCGCGCGCACCATGCGCGTCGTCATGATCAGCACGACGATGCCAAAGCCGCCCAGCACCACCGGGCCGCCGCGCGCCGTCTCGGCAAAGGGATAGAGCAGCAGGCCGGCCAGTTGCACGAACAGCAGCACCGCCGAGGGATGGCGGCGCGTCATCGAGAGCAGCTCGGTGTAGCGCATGCCGGCATTGTGCGGCCGCGCCGCGCTGGCGCCTACGCCGCCGCGCTGCAATACTTGACCCCAGCTCAAGGAGTCCGCCGATGAAACGCCAGACCGCCGCCGATTTCGCGCCCGAAGTGCTGCAGCTGTTCGACCGCTATGTGCACGGCGATCTCAGCCGGCGCGGCTTTCTCGAGCAGGCCGGCGCCCATGCCGGCAGCGCCGCCGCGGCGGCCGGCCTCCTGGCCGCGCTGAGCCCGCAGTTCGCCGCCGCCCAGCAGGTCAGGCCCGACGATCCGTTGATCGCCGCGCGCTGGGCCGAGTTCGATTCGCCCGAAGGAACCGGCAAGGTGCGCGGTTACTTGGTCAAGCCGGCACTGGTGAGGGCCAGGCTGCCGGTCGTGCTGGTCGTGCACGAGAACCGCGGCCTCAATCCGCATATCGAGGACATCGCGCGCCGCCTGGCGCTGGCCGGCTTCCTTGCCTTCGCGCCGGATGCGCTGTTCCCGCTGGGCGGCTATCCGGGCGACGAGGACAAGGCGCGCGAGCTGTTCGGCAAGCTCGATGCGCCCAAGACCCGCGCCGACATGGTCGCCGCGGTGCGTTGGCTGCAGGCGCTGCCCGAGGGCAATGGCCGGGTCGGCGCGGTCGGCTTCTGCTGGGGCGGCGGCATCGTCAACTACCTGGCGACCCAGCTGCCCGATCTGGCCGCCGGCGTGCCCTTCTATGGCGGCCAGCCGCCCGAGGCCGAGGTGGCCAGGATCAAGGCGCCGCTGCTGATCATCTATGCCGGCAAGGACGAGCGCATCAATGCCGGCTGGCCGAAGTACGAGGCGGCGCTGAAGGCGGCCGGCGTGCCCCACGAGGCGCAGATCTATGCCGGCACCCAGCACGGCTTCAACAACGACACGACGCCACGCTACGACGCCGAGGCCGCCCGCCAGGCCTGGCAGCGCACGATCGAGTTCCTCAAGGCCCGGCTGCAAGCCTAGATCGCCCTCCCTCATTGCTGGGGATGCCGCCGCCCTTGCTTTCTCCGCAGAATGGGCGCAAGGCCTGACACCGCCGGGCCGGGCAGGAGCAGCCGATGAGCGACGAGCGCGTGCTTCCCGACGAAGCCCAGCTGATCATCGAGCGGCGCCGGCAGATCGCCGACCCGCCTTCCGAACCGCCGCCGGCGCTGGACGATGGCCCGCGCAAGGGCCTGGCCCTGTCGGGCGGCGGCATCCGCAGCGCGACCTTCGCGCTGGGCGTGCTGCAGGCGATCGCCGAGACGCCGGTGGCCACCGGCCTCGCGGCCGACCCCCGGCCCGGCGGGCGCTTCCGCCATTCCCTGCTGTCGCGCTTCGACTATCTGTCCACCGTCAGCGGCGGTGGCTTCGTCGGCGGCTTCCTCTGCAGCCTGTTCCAGCCCGGGCGCCTGCGGCCCTCGGCCGATACGGCGCTGAAGGCGGCCGACGACGCGGTGGCGGTGCTCGCCAGCGGGCCGCCGGGCCGCATCCGCTCGGCCGATTCCCATGCGGACGAGGCGCGGCTGCGCGCGCCGCTGGCCTGGCTGCGCGAGAACGGCCGTTATCTGGTGCCGACCGGCGTCGGCGACGCCTTCTATGCGGCGGCGCTGGGCCTGCGCGGCTGGCTGTCCCTGCATTTCGTCATCGGCACCATTCTGCTGGCCCTGCTGACCGCGCTGGCGCTGGCGCGGCAATGGCTGATCGCCTGGCAGCCCGGCTCAATCGGCTGGCTGGAGACCGGGCTGCTGAGCCATGCGCTCGAGGGCGTGGACGCCGGCAAGAGCTGGAGCGACGCGATCTGGTGGAGCTCGCTGTTCGCGCTGGCGCTGGCGCCGCTGCTGCTGTGGGCGCTGCCGGCCGGCGTCGCCTTCTGGCTGAGCTTCCAGGGCAAGCATGGGCGCAGCGCCGCGCTGAACCGCGCGGTGGCGGGCATGCTGGCCGCCATCGTCGTGCTGCTGGGCCTGGCGCTGTTCGATCCGGGCGGCCAGCGCGGCGTGCTGATGCTGCACGCGCCCTGGATCGATCGCAGCCTGCTCGGCCAGCTTCACGCGCGGCAATGGCTGTGGCTGGGCCTGGCCGGCCTGGCCTCGCTGGGCGTGCTGTACTACATCGTGGTCGCGCTGCTGAACCCGCATGGCTCGGAGCAGAGCGTCGAGCTGACGCGGCAGCTGTCGACCGCCCTGCTGGCGGTGGCGGCGCTGCTGGTCATCGCCTGCATCGAGACGGTGGGGCAGACGCTCTACCTGCTGCTGGCCGGCGGCAGCCCGGCGCCGCTGCTGACGCCGGCGGCCCTGGTCGCGGCCCTGGTCTGGCTGGGGCGCAAGGGCGCCGCCCTGCTGAACAAGGGCGGCGGCAGCGGCAGCAAGCCCGCGGCGCTGCAGAAGCTGCCGCTGACGACCCTGGGCGGCCTGGCCGGCATGGCGATCTTTCTGCTGACCGCGGCGCTGTGGTCGGTGGCCGTCACGGCGCTGACCTGGGCCGGCGAGCGGCCGGTGCTCGGCGATCTGGGCGGCGCCGATCTGCGGCTCTACCTGGGCGTGCTGCTGCTGGCGGCGCTGCTGATCGCCATCATCACCGGCGCCTTCCCGGCCTTTATCAATCTGTCCAGCCTGCAGGGCTTCTACAGCGCGCGCCTGACCCGCGCCTATCTGGGCGCCAGCAACGGCCGGCGCTTCGACGGCAGCAATCCCAAGGCGCTCACCGTGTCCGAGCCGCTGCCCGATGACAACCTCTGGCTGGACAACTTCTGGTCCGCCAAGCAAGCCAAGCAGCTGAAGACACTGGCGCCGCTGCACATCGTCAACGTGACCCTGAACAAGACCGTGGATCCGGCCGAGCAGCTGGTGCAGCGCGACCGCAAGGGCCAGCCGATGGCGGTGCTGCCCTTCGGCTTCGCGATCGACGGCCAGATGAGCGCCTTCCTCAGCGAGCAGGGCGGCTCCTCGGTCAACTCGCCGCTGAGCCTGGGCCAATGGATAGGCACCTCGGGCGCGGCCTTCTCGACCGGCATCGGCCGCGAAACCTCGCTGGGCATGTCCCTGCTGATGGGCATGGCCAATGTGCGCCTTGGCGTCTGGTGGGGCTCGGGCCAGGGCCGGCGCCAGATCACGCGCTGGCGGCCGCTGCCGCTGCTGGGCGCGGCGCTGGGCGCGGTGTTCCGCACCCAGACCTATCTGTCCTATGAATTCCTGGCCCGCTTCTTCGGCCTGC
The DNA here is from genome assembly GCF_030410485.1 of Roseateles violae. Lineage (GTDB taxonomy): Bacteria > Pseudomonadota > Gammaproteobacteria > Burkholderiales > Burkholderiaceae_C > Roseateles_D > Roseateles_D violae. The sequence goes on from NZ_JAUHHC010000001.1 coordinate 488,539, forward strand.
GGCGGCAATGGCAGTACCTGTCCGACGGCGGGCATTTCGAGAACACCGGCATCTACGAGCTGCTGCGCGCGCCGCGCCGCATCGACCTGATCCTCGCCAGCGACAACGGCGCCGATCCGACCTACGGCTTCAAGGACCTGGCCAATCTGATCCGGCTGGCGCGCATCGATCTGGGCGTGGACATCGGCGTGGTGCGCGACCTCAGCGCCTGGCCGGTGCTGGCCGGCGTGTTCGGAACGCCGGAGCAGTTCCGCAGCGACACGGCCTCGACCGGCGTGCCCAAGCCCTGCGCGCTGCTGCTGCGCGCGCGCCGCGCCAACGCGCCGCCGAGCTGGATCGTGCTGCTCAAGCCCAGCCTGCACGCCGACGCGCCGGCCGACGTGCAGCAGTACGGGCGCGAGAACCCGAGCTTCCCGCAGGAATCGACCACCGACCAGTTCTTCAACGAGGCGCAGTGGGAAAGCTATCGCGCGCTGGGCCACCACATCGCGCGCAAGATCCTGCGCAGCGATGTCTACGCCGCGCTGCAGCAGTACATCGAGCGCGACGGTCGCCCGCCGGGCTCGGATGTCTAGGCCGAACTCCAGGCCCTAACTGGCGTACTTGATCGAGCAGCCATAGGGCCGCGTGTTCGGCTGCGCGACCTTGCGGCCGGCGGCCAGATCGGCCAGGGCCAGGCGCACATAGGGCTCGGCCTTGGCGATGTCCTCCTTCTTGGAGGTCGCGATGCTGTCGATGCCGCCCTTGTAGACCAGCTGGCCGTCCGGCGCGATCACGTACAGATGCGGGGTCGTCTGCGCGCCATAGGCCTTGCCGATCTGGCCCGTCGGGTCCAGCAAGGTTGCCGAGGGCGCCGCTGCGCGGCTGGCGTTCAGCTTGACCGCGGTGGCGCCATCGACAAAGCCCTGCTGGCCCGGCGCCGAGGAGATCACCTGCAGCCAAACCACGCCCTTGTCGGCCGCCTCCTTCTGCTGCGCCGGGATATTGCCGCTCTCGTAATGCTTGCGCACATAGGGGCAGTCGTGATTGGTCCACTCGAGCACCACCGTCTTGCCGCGCAGCGAGGCCAGGTCGATGCTGCGGCCATCGGCCGTCTGGGCGGTAAAGGCCGGGGCCGGCTGGTCCACCGTCGCGGCCGCGAAGGCCAGGCCGCCGAGGCTGGCCGCCGCCAGCGCCAGCAGCGCGCGCTTGCTCAACTTCATCGTCGTCATCGTGTCGCTCCTTAGCTCTTGTCCGAAGAGGCAGGCCGGGCCAGCGCGTCGATGACGATGCCCGGCGTCAACAGCTGCGGCAGCACGACCGCAGCCTCCCCGGCACCGGCCGGGAAGAACAGGTACAAAGGTACGCCGCTGCGGCCGTAGTCGGCCAGCAGCGCCGAGATCGCCGGATCGCGCCGCGTCCAGTCGCCCTTCAGATAGCGGATGCCGCCGCGTTCGAAGGCCGCCTGCACCTCGGGCCGGCTCAGCGCGACGCGCTCGTTGACCAAGCAGCTGATGCACCAGGCGGCGGTCAGGTTGACGAACACCGGCCGGCCCTCGGCGCGCAGCGCGGCCAGGCGCGCGGCCGTGTAGGGCTCGCTGGCGGCCGAGGCCGGCGCCGCCGGCGCCGCGGCGTGCGTGGCCGGCAGCCAGACGGCGCCGGCCAGCGCGGCCACCACGAGGCCGGCCGCCGCTGCGCTGCCGGCCGGACGCGCCGCCGTCGCGCGCCGCAGCCAGGCGGCCAGCGCGATCAGCAGCAGGCCCGCCAGCGCCAGCAGCACGCCATTGGGCCCGCTCTGCTGGGCCAGCACCCAGACCAGCCAGATCACCGCGCCATACATCGGGAAGGCCAGCGCCTGCTTCAGGGTCTCCATCCAGGCCCCCGGCCGCGGCAGCCAGCGCTGCAGCGCCGGCCAGCAGCTGAGCAGCAGATAGGGCAGGGCCAGACCCAGGCCCAGGCCGAGAAACACGGCCAGCAGCGAGGCCGCCGGCTGGCTCAGCGCAAAGGCCAGCGCGGCGCCCATGAAGGGCGCGGTGCAGGGCGTGGCGACGACGCTGGCCAGCACGCCGCCGAAGAAGCTGCCGGCATAGCCGGGCTTGTCGGCAAGACCCGACCCCAGGCCGGCGGCCGCCGCGCCGATCTCGAGCAGGCCCGACAGGCTCAGGCCCACCGCGAACAGCAGATAGGCGACCAGCAGCACGAAGACCGGCGACTGGAACTGGAAGCCCCAGCCGATCTCGGCCCCGGCCGCGCGCAGGCCCAGCAGGAGCAGCGCCAGCGCGGCGAAGCTGGCCAGCACGCCGGCCGTATAGGCCAGGCCATGGCGGCGCGTCGTCGCGGCCGAGCCCTGCGCGTACTTCAGCAGGCTCAGGGCCTTGATCGACAGCACCGGCAGCACGCAGGGCATCAGGTTCAGCACCAGGCCGCCGGCGAGCGCCAGTGCGATCGCCATCGCCAGGCCCGGCGCTTCGCCATCCACGGGCGCCGGCGCGGGCGGCCCGGCGCTCAAGGCCGCCTCGACCCGGTAGGCCTGGCGCGGGCCGTTGGCGCCCTCCTGCAGCACCAGCACGCCGGCCAGCGGCTTGCCGACGGCCAGCGGCGTTTCGCCATTGGGCAGCTGCAATTGCCAGCGATCGCCGACGCGCTGCAGCGGCTGCGGCGCGCTGTGCGCGACCAGGCCCCATTGCTCGGCGAAGAACCAGGCCGAGGCCAAGGGGCCGCTGGCCGGCCAGCTCAGCAGCGGCCCGCCGCTGCCGGCCGCCAGGCGCAGCGGCCAGGGGCTGGCGACCGGCAGCGCCGCCTCGGCCCGGGCGATCGCCGCCGCCTCGGCCGAGGCCTCGGCGCTGCTCGCGACCGGCAGGTCCAGGCCCAGCTCGGCCTGCTGCGGGATGCAGATGTCCTTGCAGACCAGCCAGGCGACCTGGGCCGTCGCCGCGAAGCGGGCGCCCGGCTGCGCATCGGCGGGCACGGCCAGTTCGCTCAGCAGCAGCACCTCGCCCTCGTAGCCGTAGTTGGTGACCGGCCCCAGCGACTGCCGGCTCGGCGCCGGCCATTCGATCGCGCCGGCCGTCGCGCCCTCGGGCAAGCTCCATTCGATGCTGGTCGCCTGGCCGGAATCCCCGGGGTTCAGCCAGTAGGTATGCCAGTGCGTCGCGATGCGCTGGCGCAGCGCGACGCGAAAGCGCTGGCCCGGCTGCACGCTGGACTGGCTGCTCAGCAGCCGCAGCTCGACCTGCTCGCTGCGCGCCTCCTGCGGCGCTGCAGCGATGACGGTCGGTGGCAGGAAGAGCGCGGCGACGACCAGGCGCAGCAGCAGACGGACGGCGATCGGCATGGCGCCAATGCTAGGGCAGGCGGCGCGATCCCGCTTGCTGCCGCTGCCAGGCGACAAAGGCCTCGAAACCCTGCCGCAGCGCATCGAGCGGCAGGCCCGGTTCGAGCCGCTGCAGCGCCAGCGCGCCGGCCTCCAGGGTCGACAGCTGGCCGGCGCGGCGCGCCTTGCGCAGCGCCGCATAGGGCGAGGCGCGGTCCGGCAGCCCGTCCAGGGCCAGGCGCGGCAGCGCCTGCAGCCAGCGGTTTGCATGCAGCAGGACCCGGCTCTTGCGCCAGCTGCCGTCGAGCACGACCAGGCGCAGCCGCTCCGGCGGCGGCAGCGGCTGTGGCAGCGGCGGCGCCTCGGGCATGTCGGGCGTGTCGGGATAGAGCAGCAGGCCGATGCGGCCGTCCGCCGGCGGTGGCTCGAAGCGCTCGCCGCACAGCAGTCTGCAGTTCGCCAGGCCCAGCTGCAGCAGCCGTGCCGTGCCCTTGGGCTGGTGGCGCTCCAGCGGATGCTGCAGGATCAGCAGCTCCAGCGCGCCGGCCAGCGGCGGCCTGGCGGCAAAGCGGCAAATGCAGGCGGTCAGCGGCCGCTCGCAGCGCAGGCAGCGGGCTCGGGTGCTGACAGAGGAAGCGGGCGCGCTCATGGCAGCCGCCATGAGAACACAGGCCGCCGGTCGGCTCAGCCGCGCGCCATCCGTGGCGTCGGCGCCGACGCCGCGAGCGTCGTCGCGCGGCGCCGGCCGGCCAGCAGCACGCCGGCGATCAGGGCCAGCGTGTTCAGCAGGCCCCACAGCGGCGGCATTTCGGGCGACAGCAGCCAGGCGAGGACGGGCATGTCGGTGACGCCGGGGCCGCTGGCGACCTGCAGCACGCCGTAGACGACGCCGACCAGCCAGGCGATCGCGATGCCGCCCAGGCACCAGGCGGTCTGCGGGCGGCGGCCGGTCGACGAGGGCCGCACGGTCCAGTAGGTCCAGCCCAGCGCCAGCACGAACATCAGCAGCGCGATCCAGCTCGCCTCGCAGAGGATGGACAGCTCGCTGCGCGGGCCGCCGAAGCCGGCGTAGAGCGGCTGCAGCAATTGCAGCTCGGCCAGGCGCACGGCCATGCCGACCGCTGCGGTGTACAGCAGAAGGCCGGAGACCAGGGCCTTGAGGCGTCGCTCTTTGCGCATGCGGGGTCCGCTCTCTACTTGTCGTGACGACCCGATTCTGCGCGCCGCGCCCGGGCCGTTTGTCGGCGCAAGGGCCCTGCGCTTGTGAGAAAGCGTGACATTGTCGACAGGCTCGCCCGGGGAAAACCCAGGGCGGCAAAGCGAAAAGCCCTCGCGGGGAGGGCTTGCGGCGAGGCTCGGTGCGGCGAGCGGGGTTCAGCGCCCCGGCGTGTAGATCTGGTCGAACACGCCACCGTCGTCGAAGTGGGTCTTCTGCGCGGTGCGCCAGCCGCCGAACAGCTCGTCGATGGTGAACAGCTTGACGCTGGCGAACTGCTTGGAATACTTGGCCGCCACCTTGGCGTCGCGCGGCCGGTAGTAGTTGCGCGCGGCGATCTCCTGGCCCTCGGGCGTGTACAGATACTCCAGATAGGCCTGGGCGACCTTGCGGGTGCCGCGCTTGTCGACCGTCTTGTCGACGACCGAGACCGGCGGCTCGGCCAGGATGGACAGGCTGGGCGTGACGATCTCGAACTTGTCCTTGCCCAGCTCCTTGACGGCCAGATAGGCCTCGTTCTCCCAGGCGATCAGCACGTCGCCGATGCCGCGCTCGACAAAGGTCGTGGTCGAGCCGCGCGCGCCGGAGTCGAGCACCTTGGTGTTGGCATAGATGCGCTTGACGAAGGCCTTGGCCGAATCGGCATTGCCGCCCGGCTGCTTCAGCGCATAGGCCCAGGCGGCCAGGTAGTTCCAGCGCGCGCCGCCCGAGGTCTTGGGGTTGGGCGTGATCACGTCGACGCCGCTGCGCGCCAGGTCGGGCCAGTTGGCGATCTGCTTGGGGTTGCCCTTGCGCACCAGGAACACGATGGTCGAGGTGTAGGGCGAGGCATTGTTGGGCAGGCGCTTCTGCCAGTCGACCGGCAGCAGCTTGCCGTGGTCGTAGAGCGCGTCGACGTCGTAGGCCAGGGCCAGGGTGACGACATCGGCCTCCAGCCCGTCGATCACCGAGCGGGCCTGCTTGCCCGAGCCGCCATGCGACTGGCGGATCGTCAGGGTCTCGCCGGTCTTGGCCTTCCATTGCTTGATGAAGGCGGCGTTGAAGTCCTGGTAGAGCTCGCGCGTCGGGTCGTAGGAGACGTTCAGCAGGGTGGTCTGCGCCTGGGCGATGGAGGCGCCACCGGCGAGGGCGCTCAGGGTCAGAAGAGTCAGGGTGCGGCGCAGGAAGTTCACGGTTCTCGCTTTCGGTTCTGTGGCGGTGAACGGCCAATGTAGGCAGGCCGCGGTGCCGCGTGAACCAAGAACTTCTGCTTTGCTTATTCAGCGAATCGCCGCTGGCCGGCTTGCTTATTCGCTTGCCGCGCCATGCAGCAGCGGGATCGCATCGAGCCGCGCCTCGATATCGCTCATCATCTGGCGGTAGGCCGGCGCGCCGATGCCACCGTAGCGCCGGACGAAGTCCTGCTCGCGCATGAACTCCGGCAGGTCGGCGACCTCGGGCATGAAGTCGTGCTCCTGCAGGCCCTCGACCAGGGCCGCCTGCAGCCGCGCCGGCTCGCGCACGGCCAGCCGGCCCAGCCGCGTGCCGGCGCGGTCGGCGGCGATGTCGTTGAAGCTGAAGCCGCTGCCGTCGCGCGCGTCGGCGACCTCCTTGTAGACGCCGATCGCGTCGGCCAGCGGCCCGCCGCCGTCGATCGCCAGGCAGGCCGAGACGAGGAAATGCTGCGGGAAGTCGTCGCGGCCGAACAGGGTCACCGTCAGCAGCGGCCGCACCGGCGGCCAGGCGCGCGCGGCCGGCATCAGCTCGGCCCAGCCCTTGCCGCTGGCATACAGGGCCAGGGTCAGCAGCGCCGCGCGGTTCTCGGCCGCCGCGTCCTGGCCTTGGGCCGTGCGCTCGCGCACCAGCGCGAAGATCTGCGGCAGCAGCGCCGCCAGCGAGACCGGCTGGCCGGCCGGCAGCGCCGCGACCAGCGCGCGCAGATGCTCGTGATGCGCGCGGACGCGGGCCTGCTCGGCGGCCGGCCACAGGCCCGCCAGCACGCGCTCCATGCTGTCGGCCTGCCAGCGGTAGTTGATGCGCAGGCGCTGGGCGCCGAAGACCATGCCGTCGATCAGCTCGCCGGCCAGCCGCGTCTCGTCGCTGTAGTGCTGCTGCAGCTGCTGCAGCAGCAGGCGGCGCAGCAGGCCGTTGGCCAGCCAGGCCGGCACCGGCAGGCGGCCGATGCGCAGCTCGCGCAGCTCCGGCAGGGTGGCCGTCTCGGCCAGCAGCGCCTCGATATTGAGCCAGCCCAGCGGCAGTGCGGTGCTGGCGCGCAGCACCGCCCAGCCCGGCTGCAGCCGCACGTCCAGCGCCGTCTGCGGCCGCCGCCGCGCGATCTGGCCCAGCAGCAGGTTCAGCTCGGCCTCGCTGATCTCCAGCCGCCGCGCGCTGCCGGCCAGCCGGCGCGGATCGTTGCGGCGCAGGAAGTCCCGGCCCAGCTGCAACTGGGCCGGGGACAGCTCGCCGGGCAAATCCTTCAGCAGCGGCTGCGACTGGAAGGCCAGGGCCAGCGCCAGGGCGGTGCCCGCCAGCAGCAGCGCCAGCAGGATCAACACCATGTTCTTGATTCTTCTCGCCATGCCTGCAGTCTGCCAGCAAGCCCGGGCTACGATGCGCGCCTGTCATGCCCCAGCCCCCCGCCCAACCGCAGCGCCAGCTCGACGTCCGCCATGCGGTGGCCGTCTGCGTCGGCATGGTGATCGGCGCCGGCATCTTCAAGACCGCGCCGCTGGCCGCCGCGGCGCTGAGCGGCAGCGGCCAGCTTTACGCGGCCTGGGCGCTGGGCGGGCTGCTGTCGCTGATCGGCGCGCTGTGCTTTGCCGAGATGGCGGCCGCCTTCCCGGACGCCGGCGGCGACTATTTCTTCCTGCGCCGCGCCTATGGCCGGCGGCTCGGCTTCCTGTTCGCCTGGTCGCGCTTCGCCGTCATCCACACCGGCTCGATGGCCCTGCTGGCCTTTGTCTTCGGCGACTATCTGGCGCAGGCGGTCGACCTGAGCCCCTGGCTCGGCGCCCAGGCCAGCGCCTGGCTGGCGGCGGCGCTGATCGTGCTGCTGACGGCGCTGAACCTGGCCGGCCTGCGCGTGGGCATGGTCACGCAGCTGGGCCTGATGGGGGTCGTGCTGGGCGGCCTGCTGCTGCTGGGCGCGGCCGGGCTGGCGCTGCAGCGGCCGCCGCTGACGCCCCTGCGGCTGGCCGAGAGCGGCGCCAGCGACTGGGGCCAGGCGATGGTCTTCGTCTTCCTCGCCTATGGCGGCTGGAGCGATGCGGCGACCCTGTCGGCCGAGATGCGCGATGCCCGCCGCGGCATCGTGCGCGCGCTGCTGATCGGCCTCGCCCTGGTGACCGCGCTCTATTTGCTGGCCACCTGGGCCTATCTGCGCGGCCTCGGGCTTACGGGCCTGGCCGCCAGCGCCGCGCCGGCGGCGGATCTGATGCGCCTGGCCTTCGGCCGGCCCGGCGAACTGCTGATGATCGCCATCGTCAGCCTGACCGCGCTGTCGGTGATGAACGCCATCCTGATCGCCGGCCCGCGCACCAGCTATGCGGCGGCGCGCGATCTGGCGCCGTCCCTGCGCCTGGGCCGCTGGAACGAGCGCCGCGGCACGCCGACCGCCGCCACGCTGGCGACCAGCGCGGTCGCCCTGGCCCTGGTCGGCTTCGGCGCCGCCACGCGCGGCGGCTTCGCCACCATGGTCGACTATCTGTCGCCGGTCTACTGGTTCTTTCTGCTGCTCAGCGGCGCCGCGCTGATCGTGCTGCGCCGGCGCGAGCCGCAGGCGGCGCGGCCCTTCACGGTGCCGCTGTACCCGCTGCTGCCCCTGCTGTTCATCGCCTGCAGCGCCTATCTGTTCTACGCCAGCCTGGTCTATGTGAAGGCCGGCGCGCTGGTCGGCCTGGCCGTGCTGGCGCTGGGCGCCCTGCTGCTGCCGCTCATGCGGCGGCCAGCGGGCTGAGCAGGCCGGGCCCTGCCCGGCAGGCCGCCAGCGCCTGGGCGAGCACGCCGGCGGCCGGCGCCTGGTAGGCCCAGCCGATCTCGCGTTTGTGGGCCTGCAGCGCCGGCACGTCGCGGCGCACGACGACGCCGGCCTGCGCCTGGGCTGCGTGGACCGGCGCGATCGTCACCCCGATACCGGCCGCCACCAGGCCCAGCGCCCATTCCTCGCTCTGCGCCCAGGCGCGCACCTGCGGCTGCACCGACTGTTGGCCCAGCGCCTGCCGCCAGGCGGCGGCCAGCTCGCAATGGCTGCGCTCGATGAAGTCGACCTGATCCAGGTCCTGCAGGCCCAGCTGCGGCTGCACGGCCAGCGGATGGGCGGCCGGCACCACCAGCGCATAGCGCTCCTCCCACAGCGGCACGAAGTCCAGGCCCGGCGGCGCGCAGGCGCGGCTGCTGAGCCAGGCATCGGCCGGCTGGCCGGGCGCGACCAGGTTCAGCGCCAGATGCTCGATCTCCTCCCGCAGCAGGGCGAACAGCGCCCGCAGCCGCTCCAGGCTCAGCGAGGGCAGCACCTGCAGCGCCAGCGCCGGCCGCTGGCCGCCGGGGCGGAAGCTGGCGCCGATCGCGCGCGCGTCGGCCAGCAGCTTCTGCGCCAGCGGATAGAGCCGCTGCGCCGCCGGCGTGGCGGCCAGGCCGCGCTGCTGGCGCAGGAACAGCCGCTGGCCCAGCTCCGCCTCCAGCTGGGCGATCGCGCCCGAGATCGCCGGCTGGCTCACATGGCACAGGCGCGCGGCGCCGAGGGCGCTGCGCGCCTCGAAGGCGGCACAGAAATAGCGCAGATGGCGCAGGTTCAGCTGCGGGTTCATGAGGCGAAGCGCGGGAACAGGGGCAGGCGCGGCAACAGGGTCTCGTCGTGCGCCGGCACGATCTGCAAGCGCGGCTGGGCGCGCAGCAGGCGGTGCAGCTGGACGATCGCGGCCTGGTTGGCGGCCTCGTCGTGATCCAGATGCAGGGCGTGGCGCGCCAGCCAGCCCCGGTCGGCCGGGCGCCGGATGCCTTCCAGGGTCCAAGTGACGTCGCCGCTGAACAGATAGCGCGCGCCGGAGGGCAGGTTCAGGAACAGGCCGACCTGGCCGGCCGTGTGGCCGCCCAGCGGCACCAGCACGGCGGCGCCGTCGCCGAACAGGTCCAGGCTTTGCGCAAAGCCGAGATAGGGCCCGCCGCTGAAGCGCAGCTCGCGCCAGGGCCGGTGCGCGGCGAACTGGCTGGCGAGGAAGTAGGGAGCCTCGCCCCGCAGCGCCTGCTCGCGCTCGGCCGGCTGGGCCAGCAGCGGCAGCTCCGGGAAGTCGGGCAGGCCGCTGACATGGTCCCAGTGCATGTGCGAGGGCAGGGCAAAGGCCAGCGGCAGTGCGGCCAGGCCGGCGCGCGCCAGCTGGTCCTTGACCGGGTCGACGGCGGCATAGCCGAACAGCTGCCGGTGGAAGGCGGTGTTGACGGCGAACTGCGCATCGACCTGGCGGCCCAGGCCCAGGTCGAAGAGGAAATTGCCCTGCGGATGCCGGACCAGCACGGCCATATGGACCGGCCGGCGCAGCTGCAGCCAGCGCCCGCCGCCGACGATCAGCGCCTCCAGCGTGCCCTGCGACTGCGACGTCCGGATCACGCTGAAGTCCAGACCCGCCGGCGGGTGGGCCGGCGGTAGCTCGGCCGGGATCTCGGGCAGCTGCCGCGCCTGGCGGATCCGCTCGACGTCCAGCGGCCGGTCGGCCCAGGCCAGCAGCAGCGCGGCGAGCCCCAGCAGGATCAGCAGCGGGAGCAGGATGCGAAGAAGGCTGTGTCGGGCAAGGTTTTGCATGGCCGGCACGATAGCCAAGCGCCTGTAATAAGAGAAGTCGTTTTTTCAGTGCCAATGCCAAAGAATTGCTGATAACAGGCGAGCGGGGACAATGGCCGCCGATGTCCACCGCCACGCCTTCGACCGCCCGACTCTGGCCGCCCGACGAGGCGCAGCTGGCGCGCCTGTTCGAGCGGGCACGGCTGCAGCGGGGCCGGGCGCTGCAGGCGCGGATCCTGGACCTGCAGGCCGATGCGCAGGGCGCCAGCGCGCGCGTGCAGGGCGGCGGCGAGCAGGTTTACGAGCTGGCGCTGCAAGGTGTTCTGGGCGGCGACGGCCGGCCGCATTACAGCGCGCTGTGCAGCTGCCGCACGCAGCGCTTCTGCGAGCACGCGGCGGCGGTGCTGCTGAGGCTGCAGGCCGAGGCCGACGCGCCACTGCGCGAGCAGGCGATGCGCCAATGGGTGGAGGCCTTGCGCCGCAAGGCCGGACGCGAGGAGTTGCGCGCGCTGCCCAAGCTGGCGGCCGCCGATGCGGCGCGGCTGATGGACCTGCTGCAGGGCGATGCCGAGATCGCACCGGCCCCGCAGCCGGCCGCGCCCCCGCCGCCGGCGCCGGTCGGCGAGCCGGCCCGCTTCCGCCCGCGGCTGACCCTGCGCACGCTGAGCCGTGGCGACGGGCTGCTGGGCCTGGCGCCCGACCGCAAGCAGCGCAAGCTGGGCCCGCGCGGCGATGCGGTGACCGTGGCCCAGGTCGACTGGACCTACCGCGCCGAGGGCGGCCTGGCCTGGGCGCTGCCGGCGCCGCGCTCGCTGCTGAACAGCCGGCCGCCGGCCACGCAGGCGATCGCCGGGCGCCTGCTGGCGCGTGATCTGCCGGCCGAGGCCGAGGCGCGCGAGCAGCTCTGGCGCCTGGACCTGCTGCCGCTGGACCCGGCGCTGCTGCAATGGCGCAGCCCGGCCGCGGCACTGGGCATGGATCATCTGTGGACGCTGGCGCAGGAGGAGTTCTTCGGCGCCTTCTGGATCGAGCGCGTGCCGGAGCTGGAGCGCCTGGGCTGGCAGATCGTCGTGCTGCCCGGCTTCGCGCACCGGCCGGCGGTGCCCGAGGGCTGGCATGTGGACATCGCGCCGCTGGCGCTGCCGGCCCGCCAGGGCGCCTGGCTGCTGAGCCTGGGCGTGGAGATCGAGGGCGAGCGCCTGGACCTGGCGCCGATGATCGCCGATCTGCTGCGCCGCGACGGGCGCTGGCTCGATGCCGAGCAGATCGCCGCGATCGACGATCTGTCGCTGATCCTGCTGCGCGCGCCGGGCGGGCGCCAGATCGAGGCAGCGGCCGAGCTGCTCAAGCCCATCGTCGGCGCGATGGTGGACCTGCTCTGCGATCCGAAACGGCCGGACGGCCCGCTGCTGCTCAGCGACTGGGACGCGACGCGGCTGGCCGCGCTTGATGAACGCAGCGGCTGGCAGTTCCATGGCGATGGCGATCTGCGCCGCATGGCCCGGCGCCTGCTGGCGGCCGGCACACCGCAGCCGGTCGCCCCGCCCGCCGGCCTGGGCCTGGCGCTGCGGCCCTACCAGCTGGCCGGCCTGGCCTGGCTGCAATACCTGCGCGAGCAGAAGCTGGCCGGCATCCTGGCCGACGATATGGGCCTGGGCAAGACGGCGCAGGCGCTGGCCCATCTGCTGCTGGAGAAGCAGGCCGGCCGGCTCGGCGGCGGCGGTGACGGCAGCAGGCCGGCGCTGGCCGTGCTGCCCAGCTCGCTGCTGTTCAACTGGCGGGCCGAGGCGGCACGCATCGCGCCTTCCCTGCGCGTGCTGCTGCTGCAGGGGCCGGAGCGGGCGCAGCATTTCGGCCGGCTGGCCGACTACGACCTGGTGCTGACCAGCTATCCGCTGGTCTGGCGCGACATCGATGCGCTGGCCGCGCAGCGCTGGCATCTGCTGATCGTCGACGAGGCGCAGACGGTCAAGAACGCCGCCAGCCGCGCGGCCAAGGCGCTGCGCCGGATCGCGGCCCGGCACCGGCTGGCGCTGACCGGCACGCCGCTGGAAAACCATCTGGGCGAGCTGTGGGCGCAGTTCGACTTCCTGATGCCCGGCTTTCTGGGCGATGCGCGCAGCTTCCAGCGCCTGTGGCGCAAGCCGATCGAGGTCAACGGCGAGAGCCTGCGCGCCCAACTGCTGGCCCAGCGGGTGCGGCCCTTCATCCTGCGCCGGCGCAAGGACGAGGTGGCGGCCGAGCTGCCGCCGCTGACCACGGTGGTCCGCCGGCTGCAGCTGCAGGGCCGGCAGCGTGATTTGTACGAGAGCGTGCGGGTGGCGGCCGACCAGCAGGTGCGGCGGGTGCTGCAGCGGCGGGGCTTCGCCGGCGCGCAGATCTCGGTGCTCGATGCCTTGCTGAAGCTGCGCCAGGTCTGCTGCGATCCGCGCCTGGTCAAGAGCGAGGAATTTGCCGAGGCGCCCGAGCGGGCCAAGCTGGACTTGCTGGCCCAGATGCTGCCGGAACTGATCGCCGAGGGGCGGCGGGTGCTGCTGTTCTCGCAGTTCACCGAGATGCTGGACCTGATCGCCGCCGAGCTGCCGGCCTGGGGCCTGCCCTTTCTGATGCTCAGCGGCGCGACGCCGGTCGCCCAGCGCGCCAACTTGGTGCAGCGCTTCCAGGCCGAGGAGGTGCCCTTGCTGCTGATCAGCCTGAAGGCCGGGGGTGTCGGCCTGAATCTGACGGCGGCCGACACGGTGATCCATGTCGATCCCTGGTGGAATCCTGCCGTCGAGGCGCAGGCGAGCGCACGCGCGCATCGGATCGGCCAGACCCGGCCGGTCTTCGTCTACAAGCTGGTGGTGGAAGGCAGCATCGAGGAGCGGATGCTGGAGTTGCAGCAGCGCAAGGAGGCGCTGGCGGAAGGGGTGCTGGGCGCCGACGAGGCCGATGCTCTCAAGTTCGGCGCCGAGGATCTCGCCTTGTTGCTGGCGCCGCTGTCGTCATAGAAGCAGGCGCTAACTTTCTCGGAAACTCAGCGCTTGCGGTCGAAGCGCATGGCGCGGGCCAGGCTGCGGCGGTCGCAACCGAGGCTCAGGCCGGACTCGAAGGCCTCGTGCTTGCGGCCCTTGTCGGCATTCCACTCGGGCAGCGGGATGCGGCGCGGTTGCGGTTCGGTGCGATGTTGACTTTTCATGACGGTGGACCTTCTCCAATGCCTCGCCGGGTGTGGGGCCGCGGCGCTTGCTGGCACAACGCGAGTCGCTCGGGCGTGGTTGACAGCGCGCTAACAATTCTTTGCATCTGCGCCCGGCCGCGCTTTCGTCTCCTGCCCGCAACGCGGACAAGCCCGCCCCGGACGCCGGCCGGCTTGCGGCTAAGCTCCCTGGCGATGGAAGCCGACACCGCCGCCCCGCCCCGCACGCTGGTCGCCTGCCTGTGCGCCGACTGGTGCCATATCTGCCAGGCCTACCGGGCGACCTTCGCCGCGCTGCGCAGCGAGTTCGCCGAGATCCGCTTCGTCTGGGTGGACATCGAGGACGACGCCGAGCTGGTCGGCGATCTGGAGGTCGAGACCTTCCCGACCCTGCTAATCGGCCAGGGCGAACGCCTGAGCTTCGTCGGCCCGGTGATCCCGCAGCCGGCCGCGGCCCGGCGCCTGCTCGAGGCGGCCGGCTCCGCCCAGCCCGGCGCGGCCGACCCGGCCGCCCAGGCCTTGCTGCTGCGGCTGCAGCACAGCTGCTGAGGAGGCTGTCGGGCAAAAGGCGGGACAATCGCCGCTTCGCCCGCCGGGCGCCGAAGCAGCCAGTCACCATGACCGTACAACTGAAGAACAACGTCCCCGCCGGCGCCATCGCCATCACCGTCGTCGACCGCGCGGCCTTCCAGGCGCTCAGCGCCCGGCTGCCGACCCCGACCCGCCACTGGCTGGCGGCCAATGGCTTCAAGGGCGCGCCTGACAGCTTCTGCCTGGTGCCCGGCGCCGACGGCAAGCTGGGCCAGGTCTTCGCCGGCGTCGCCCATGCCGCCCATCCCTTCGCGCTCGCCGCCCTGCCGCAGGCGCTGCCCGAGGGCGTCTACCGGCTGGCGCAGGACGGCCTGGGTCTGTCGGCCGAGCAGGCCGCGCTGTCCTGGGAGCTGGGCGCCTACCAGTTCGATCTGTACAAGCCGCGCCGCCGCGCGCCGGCAACCCTGGCCCTGCCCGATGGTGCCGACGCGCAGCGCGGCCTGGCCCAGGCGGCCGCCATCATCGCCACCCGCGATCTGGTCAACACGCCAGCCGAGCACATGGGCCCGGCCGAGCTGGCCGCCGCCGCCAAGATGGTGGCCAAGCAGCATGGCGCCACTTTCACCGAGATCGTCGGCGACGCGCTGCTGAAGAAGAACTTCCCGGCCATCCATGCGGTCGGCCGCGCCAGCACGCGCGCGCCGCGGCTGATCGAGCTGAACTGGGGCAAGGCCCGGGACCCGCTGCTGACCATCGTCGGCAAGGGCGTCTGCTTCGACACCGGCGGTCTGGACATCAAGCCGGCCGACGGCATGCGCCAGATGAAGAAGGACATGGGCGGCGCCGCCAATGCGCTGGGCCTGGCCGCGCTGGTGATGGCCTTCAAGCTGCCGCTGCGGCTGCAAGTGCTGATCCCGGCCGTCGAGAACGCGATCGCCGGCAATGCCTACCGCCCCGGCGACGTGATCAAGACGCGCAAGGGCCTGCACATCGAGATCGGCAACACCGATGCCGAGGGTCGGGTCGTGCTCAGCGATGCGCTGGCCTATGCCTCGGAGGGCAAGCCCGAGCTGATCATCGATCTGGCGACGCTGACGGGCGCCGCGCGCGTGGCGCTGGGCGCGCAGCTGCCGGCGCTGTTCAGCAAGCATTTCGACACCGCCCGCGATCTGGTCGACCTGGGCCTGAAGCTGGATGACCCGATGTGGCATATGCCGCTGTGGGCGCCCTACCAGTCCGGCATCGAGAGCAGCATCGGCGACATCGTCAACACGGGCAAGAGCGCGCTGGCCGGCGCGATCAACGCGGCGCTGTTCCTCGAGTACTTCGTGCCCGAGAACCAGGACTGGCTGCACATCGACCTGTTCGCCTGGAACGACACGGCCCGCGCCGGCCGCCCGATCGGCGGCGAGGCGCAGACGATACGCACGCTGCTGGCCTACCTGGAACAGCGCTTCACGCGCTGATACGGCCGCTGGCGACGGCCGGCAACGGCTCGTCGCATCGGCCGGGCCGGCGCGGCGGACTCGCGGCACACTGGCGCCCATTGCTGCAAGGAGCCCGTCATGCTGAACAGCTCGCTGATTGCCTTCGCCCATTTCGCCGCCGTCTTCGGCATCGTCGCCACGCTGGTGTTCGAATGGCTGACCTTCTCCCCGGCGCCCACCCTGGCCGAAGCGCGGCGCCTGGCGGCGGCCGACCGCTGGTACGGCATCAGCGCGATGCTGCTGCTGGTGGCCGGCTTCGTGCGCGCCTACGGCTTCGAGAAGGGCCTCGGCTACTACCAGGCCAATCTCTTCTTCCAGATCAAGCTGGGTCTGTTCCTGGCGATGGGCCTGCTGTCCATCGTGCCGACCCTGCGCTTCCTGCGCTGGCGGCCCGAGCTGAAGGCCGGCCGCGCGCCGGCGCTCAGCGACTCCCAATACCGCCAGGTCGCGCTGTGCCTGCGCCTGCAGATGCTGATGCTGCCGCTGGTCGCGCTCTGCGCCTCGCTGATGGCGCATGGCTTCGGTGCGCGCTGAGCCCTAATCGCCGTTGAGGATCCAGTCGGCCGCCCGCTCGGCAATCATCAAGGTCGGCGAGTTGGTGTTGCCGCTGGTGATCGTCGGCATCACGCTGGCATCGACGACGCGCAGGCCGCCAATGAAACCGCCCGGGCCGCGCACCCGCAGCCGGCCGTCGACGACGGCCATCGCATCGTCGGCGCGGCCCATGCGGCAGGTGCCGACCGGGTGGAAGATCGTCGTCGCGATATCGCCGGCCAGGCGCGCCAGCTCCTCGTCGCTCTGGAACTGCGGCCCCGGACGGAACTCCTCGGGCCGGTAGGGAGCCAGCGCCGGCTGGGCGACGATGCGCCGCGTCAGCCGCAGGCTGGCGGCGGCGACCCGCCGGTCCGCCTCGGTGCTCAGATAGTTCGGCGCGATCGCCGGCGCATCGCCGGCATCGGCCGAGCGGATCTGCACCGTGCCGCGGCTCGTCGGGTTCAGATTGCAGACGCTGGCGGTGAAGGCGTTGAAGCCGTGCAGCGGCTCGCCGAAGGCATCCAGCGACAGCGGCTGCACGTGGTACTGCAGATCGGGCCAGGTCTTGCCCGTGTCGCTCCTCGCGAAGGCCCCCAGCTGCGAGGGCGCCATGCTCATCGGCCCGCTGCGGCGCAGCGCGTATTCGAGCCCGATCTTCGCCTTGCCCCACCAGCTGTTGGCCAGGGTGTTCAGGGTCTTGGCGCCCTGCAGCTTGAAGACCGCGCGGATCTGCAGATGGTCCTGCAGATTGGCGCCGACGCCGGGCAGCTCCTGCTGCACGGGGATGCCATGCTGCTGCAGCAGCGCCGCCGGACCCAGGCCCGAGAGCTGGAGGATCTGCGGCGAGCCGATCGCGCCGGCCGCCAGCAGCAGTTCGCCGCCGGGCGCCAGCCCGACCGTCTCCAGGCCATGCGGCGTCAGCACCTCGGCGCCGCTGCAGCGCAGCGCGCCGCCCTCGTCCCGCCCGAGCGTCAGCCGCCGCACCTGCGCGCCGGTCCACAGCTCGAAGTTCGGCCGGCCGAAGCAGACCGGGCGCAGAAAGGCCTTGGCCGTGTTCCAGCGCCAGCCGCCGCGCTGGTTGACCTCGAAATAGCCGACGCCCTCGTTGTTGCCGCCGTTGAAATCCTCGCTGGCCGGGATGCCGGCCTCGGTCGCCGCCTTGGCGAAGGCGTCCAGCACCTCCCAGCGCAGGCGCTGCTTCTCGACCCGCCATTCGCCGCCCCGGCCGTGCAGCGCGGCGAAGCGCTCGTCGGCCGGCTGGCGGCCGGCGTCGAGCCGCCAATGGTCCTCGTGCTTCTTGAAGAAGGGCAGGCAGCCGTCCCAGCGCCAGGCCGGATCGCCCAGCGCGGCGGCCCAGCCGTCGTAGTCGCGCGACTGGCCGCGCATGTAGATCATGCCGTTGATGCTGGACGAGCCGCCCAGCACCTTGCCGCGCGGATAGCGCAGGCTGCGCCCGTTCAGGCCGGCGTCGGGCTCGGTCTGGTAGAGCCAGTCGGTGCGCGGATTGCCGATGCAGTAGAGATAGCCGACCGGGATGTGGATCCAGTGGTAGTCGTCGTGGCCGCCCGCCTCCAGCAACAGCACGCGCTTGTCCGGGTCGGCGCTGAGCCGGTTGGCCAGCAGGCAGCCGGCCGTGCCGGCGCCGATGATGATGATGTCGAAGGGCCTGGAACTCATGCCGCCATGCTCGCCCAGCCGGCGACGCCGGACAAGGGCATTGCTACGGAGACGGGGCGCTGCCTGTTGCGCCCAGCGCATACCAGTCGATGCGCCGCGTCAGCGTCATGACAGCCGCCAGCACCGCGAATAACAGCAGCGCGCCGATCAGCAGGGCCGCCTGCTCCAGGCTCAGCAGCAGGTACAGCGCCGCATAGAGCAGGGCGATGCCCGCACCGAAGGCCGCGCCGCGCCGCCAGCCGCCCAGCATTGCCGCGCCGTAGTGACCCAGCAGCAGCACCGCCGCGGCGCCGGCCAGCAGATAGGACAGGCCGAAGCTCAGCTGCTCCGACAGGCTCAGCAAGAGCAGGAAGAACACGCTCAGCGCCAGCCCGACGAACAGGTATTGCAGCGGATGCACGCGCCGGCCCGACAGCAGCTCGACCAGGCCCACGCAGACGAAGGTCAGGAGGATGAACATCAGCCCGTACTTGATCGCGCGGTCGCTCATCACATAAGGATTGACCGGATCGATCAGCGCCAGCTCCAGGGTGTCGACCTCGTTGGGCCCGCTGCCGCCGACGCCGGCGATGGTCTTCTGATCGAGCACATCGGCCGCGGCCGTGCTGGCCAGCTCCGAGACGCGCCACTGCGCGCTGAAGCCGGCCTCGCCGACCTCGCGCGCGCTGGGCAGGAAGCGACCGCCGAAGCTCGGATGCGGCCAGTCGGAGCGCAGGTTCAGACGGGTTGCCGCCGCGGCCGGCACCAGGGCAAAGCGTTGGGTGCCGGCCAGCTCCAGCGTCAGCCGCAGCTGCAGCGGCGCGTCCAGCGCCTGCTCGGGCAGCGCCGCATGCAGGCCGCGCGGATACTGCGGGTGCAGGGTGCCGGGCCTGACCTCCAGGCGCTGCTCGCCGCGCCGCAACTCGGCCGTGCGCAGGCCGCGCGGATCGCTGCTCGCCAGCAGCAGCTGCGGCTCACCGCACTGCAGGCGCGAACCGGCATGCTGGGTGCGCGGACGCAACGCCTCCAGCGAGGTCCACTGCGCATCGAACTGCAACTGGCCCGCATAGCCATTGACCTTGAACAGGCCGCGGTAGCGTGCCTCCTGGTTCAAGGCGCCGCCGACCTGCAGGCTGCTGGGCACGGCGGCCAGCAGGAAGTCGCGCTTTTCGGTGCCGGGCTGGCGTTCCCTGCCCTCGCCGCCGACCGTGTCCCATTCCTCGCTGCAGCGGCGCAGCAGCAGCGGACCCAGCAAGGTCTGCGCGCCGGCCTGCGACTGCTCGACATTGCTCACCGCCTCCTGCTGCCTTTGCTGGCGTTCGTCGACCAGCCAGCCGATGCGCGCCAGCACGACGCCCAGCAAGAGCGTGACGGCCGCCAGTATCAGCAGCTTGAAGAACATGGCGCGTGCTCCCATACCGGGCTCCTCCTGTGGTGTGCGGCCCAGTCTGGGCCGGCCCGGTGAACGCAGCGCGAAGTTTGTGAGCCGGGCGTGAAGCGTTAGCGCGCGGCCGGCAGCGCCAGAATCACGCGCAGGCCCGGCGCGGCCGGCTCGAAGCGCAGCGAGCCGCCGTGCAGCGCCGCCACCCGGTGCACGATGGCCAGGCCCAGGCCGGAGCCCTTGCTGGTGCTGCCCGGTCGCGCGGTCGAGAAGAAGCGCTGGCCCAGCTGCGCCCAGGCGGCGGCGGGCACGCCGGGGCCATGGTCGCGCAGCGTGAACAAGACCTGGCCCTCGGCGGCGGCCAGGCTCAGGGCCAGCGCCGTGTCCGGCGGCGCGAAGTCGATCGCATTGCCAAGCAGATTGCTGATCGCCAGCCGCAAGAGCTCGGCGTCGGCCTCGACGCGCAGCGGCTCGCGCGCCAGCCACTCGGACCGCAGGCGCGCCTGGGCCAGCCGGTCCTGCAGAGCGGCCAGCACCGCGTCGATCAGCTCGTCCAGGCGCAGCGGCTGCGCATGGGCCGGCGCCTCCAGCATCTCCAGCTTGGACAGCTCCAGCATGCGGTCGACCAGCTCGCCCATCCGTTCGCTCTGCTCGACGACCTGGGCCGCGAAGCGCCGGCGGTCGGCATCGGCCAGTTCGTCCTGCAGCAGCTCGCCGGCGCCGCGCAGCGCGGCCAGCGGGCTCTTCAGCTCATGCGTCAGCGCGCGCACCGTGTGCTCGATATGCTCGCGCCCGTCCAGCCGCCCGCGCATCGCGTCCATCGCCTGCGCCAGCTCGCCCAGCTCACCGGGCACCTCGGGCGGCGGCTCGCGCCGGCCGGCCTGCACCTGCTGGGCATAGGCGCGCAGGCGCCGCACGCTGAACACCAGCCACAGGGTCACCGCGACGCCGACCGCCAGCGACAGCGCCAGGAGGGCCAGGCCGGCGTTCAGGATGCGGCGCTCGGCGCGGTCGATGAAGGGCTGTATCGTCGCCACCGGCTTGGCGACGGTGACGACGCCCAGCACGCGCTCGCCGTCGCGCACCGGCGCGGCCACATAGAGCACGGTGCTGCGGTCGTCATGGTCGACGTCGCGGCTGGAGCGCGCGCCGTATTCGCCACGCAGGGTCAGCGCGACGTCGCGCCAGCGCGAGTAGTCGGCGCCAAGCTCGGCGCCGGGGCCGGTGTCGAGCAAGACCCGGCCCTGCGCGTCGGTCACGTAGATGCGGAAATCCAGCCGCTGCTTGCGCAGGCCCCAGATCCGCGCGTCGACCGGCCGACGCGCATAGTCCTGCACGCGCTCGGCAAAGCGGCTGGCGGTCAGCGTCGCGCCGCTCGGCAGCGCGGCCAGGTCGTCACGCGCCAGCTCGGCCAGCAGATTGGCGGTGTCGACCATGATGTCCTCCATCACCTCGCGCACGCTGGGCTTGACCTCGGTCAGCACGACGCGCAGCAGCAGGAAGGAGGACAGGCCCGCGATCAGGAAGAAGGCGAAGAAAAGCCGCAGGCCCAGGCGCATCGCCGGCTACTCGAGCGAATAGCCGAGTCCGCGATGGGTGCGGATCGGGTCCAGCCCGGGGCTGATCGCGCGCAGCTTGGCGCGCAGGGTCTTGATATGGGTGTCGACGGTGCGGTCGGCGCTGTCGGCATCGAAGCCCCAGACCGCGTCGAGCAGCGATTCCCGCGAATGGATGCGCGTCGGCGCGGCCAGCAATCGCTTCAGCAGGCCCAGCTCGCGCCGGGTCAGGTCCA
This sequence comes from Roseateles violae, assembly GCF_030410485.1. Classification (GTDB taxonomy): domain Bacteria; phylum Pseudomonadota; class Gammaproteobacteria; order Burkholderiales; family Burkholderiaceae_C; genus Roseateles_D; species Roseateles_D violae. Next base: position 509,358 of record NZ_JAUHHC010000001.1, read on the forward strand.
GCAGCTCGCCGCGAAAGCGGATGCGCGAGCCCTCGGCCTCGACGACAAAGTCGGACTCCGCCGAGGCGACCGCCACTGCCGCCGCCGGCGCCGCGCGCCGCAGCAGCGCACGCACGCGCGCCAGCAGCTCGCGCGGGCTGAAGGGCTTGGCCAGGTAGTCGTCGGCGCCGAGCTCCAGGCCCAGCACGCGGTCGAACTCCTCGCTGCGCGCGCTCAGCACGATCAGCGGCAGCCGGCTCGCCGGCCCCGGCGCGGCGCGCAGCTCGCGGCAGAGGTCCAGGCCGTTGCCGTCGGGCAGGCCGATGTCGAGGATCAGCAGCTCGGGCAGGCCGCGCGCCAGCCGTTCGCGCAGCTGCTGCAGCCAGCCGTAGTGCTCGAGCTCGAAACCCTCGCGCCGCAAGGCGAACGCGATGGTCTCGGCGATCGCCGGATCATCCTCGAGCAGCAGAATCGTCATTGCGCGGCATGCGGGGCGAGGATGGGGAAGAGCTTGATCAGCCCGTCGGCCAGCAGCTCGACCGCCAGCGCCGCCAGGATCAGGCCCATCAGTCGGGTCATGATGTTGATGCCGGTCTGGCCCAGCACCTTGGCGATGCGGCCCGAGGCGCTGAAGACCAGATAGGTGACGATGGCGACGACGATGCCGTAGCCGACCAGCACGGCCAGCTCCCACCAGTGCCGGGTCTTGTCCGCATAGATCACCATGGTGGAGATCGTCGCCGGCCCGGTGAGCAGCGGGATGGTCAGCGGCACGACGGCGATGCTGTCGCCGGCATCGGCCTTGGTCGCGCCCTCGGCCACGTCCTCCTTGCGCGCCGCCGGCGGCTGCGCATTGAGCATCTGCAGCGAGCTGATCAGCAGCAGCACGCCGCCGCCGACCTGGAAGGAGGCCAGCGAGATATTGAAGAACTCGATCACCTTCAGGCCCAGGAGCGCGCTGCTCGAGATGACGACGAAGGCGGTGAAGCTGCTGACGACGATGGTGCGCTGGCGCTGCTCGCGCGTCAGATTACCGGTGAAGTGGATGAAGAAGGGCACGACGCCGATCGGGTTGACGATGGCCAGCAGCGCGACCAGGGGCTTGTAGATGTCCATGCGTCGATTGTGGGGCGGGGGCGGCCGCGGCGGCTATTCAGGCAAGCCCGCGCAGATAGTCCAGGCCCGCCGCCGCGCGCGGGCCGTACCAGCTGAGCAGCTCGCCGTCGACCAGCTGCACCCTTGCGTTCGGACACAGCGCAGCGGCCAGCGGCAGGTGCTTGGCGCCGAAGCGGTAGGGCTCGGAGCTCAGCAGCACGCGCTCGATGCCGGCCAGCCAGGATTCCTCGCCGCCGAGCACCGGATAGCGCGCCGCGCCGCGCTCGCCACCGTCGACTTCGGGCCAGCTGCGCCAGCCGACCTCGGCCAGCATGCGCGAGATGTAGGTGTCGCGCGCCACCGTCATCCAGGGCTCGCGCCAGATCAGATAGAGCACCCGCTCGCCCGGCCAGGGCCTGCTGCGGCAGCGCGCCAACGCCGCCTGCAGCTCGGCGGCCAGCTCCGTGCCGCGCGCCGCCACGCCGGGCAGGTGGCCAAAAGACTCGCGCAGCTGTTCCAGCAGGACGAGGTTGTCGGCCGGCCCCTGCGGATGGGTGACGACGATATTAGGCACGAACTCGCGCAGCGCCTGCACCGTCTCGAGCCGGTTCTCGTCGATGTTGACGATCACATGGCTGGGCGCGAGCCGGCGCAGCTTGTCCAGATTGACGTCCTTGGTACCGCCGACCTTGGGCACCTCGCGCAGCGCCTCGGCCGGGTGGATGCAGAAACCCGTGCGCGCGACCAGGAAGGGCGCCAGGCCCAGCGCGACCAGCAGCTCGGTGATGCTGGGCACCAGGCTGGCGATGCGGGGCGGCGCTGCCCTCATCAGGCCTCGTCGCGCAGGGCCAGGTAGACGGCGCAGCAGCCGCGCAGATAGATCAGCGTCGGCAGCACCAGGGCCAGCGCGAACACGACCCCGCCGCCGACCAGGGCGGCGACGCCCAGCGGGCTGCCGGCCACCGGCGCGCCGGACGCGCCAAGGCTGCGCAGGCCATGGCCGAACAGGCCGGCCATCAATTGCTGGGCCGGCACGTCGATGCCCAGCAGCCAGACCGAGAGCAGCGCCATCGCCCGGCCGCCGGCCAGCACGATGAAGCTGATCGCCGCCGTCACCGCCGCCGTCAGCAGCAGCACCAGCGCCATCAGCATGGCCGCCTCGGGCAGGCGCTGGCGCAGCTGGCGCAGCAGCAGCCGCGCGGTGGCGACGGCGCCGTGGCCGTCCCAGACCGCCGGCCCGGCCAGCGGCCCGACCAGCATGGTGGCGGCAAAGCTCAGCAGGCCCAGCACGATCACGCCCAGCGGCACCAGCAGCGCATACAGCGGCGCGCCGATGCCCGGCAGGCGCACCGCCCACAGCAGCGCCAGCAGCAAGCCCAGCACCGCGGCGGCCGGCAGCAGCAGCAGCAGCAGGCACAGCAGCACCCGGTGGCCGCTCAGCAGCGCGTCGTGGAAGGCGTCGGCCACCTCGCGAACCGGCCGGCCCCGCGCCTGGTCCATCAGCATCAGGCCGGTGGCGTTGACCCCAAAAAAGGCGACAGCGAGTCCCAGGCCGGCCCAGATCGCGCCCCAGCCGCCCTGGCCCCGGGCCAGCGCCGATTCGGCCATCGCCAGCAGCAGGCCGGCGGCGCAGAAGGCGCTCAGCAGCGCATACAGCGCCGCCCCGTTGCGCGCCGCATCCAGGCTGGAAAGCACCCGGTTCAGCGCCTCGTGAGTCAGTTTTTGCGGCATAGGGCGGCCATCATAGTCAGGGCCTGTGGGCGGCCGCGGGCGGGCCTGGAGCAATCGCCGTGCCGCCGGCGCGGCTCCGGTCTATCCCCTGGCGCCGAAAAACAACACTCGGCCGCTGGTCAGTGCGCAATGCCAAATCCTTCACCCCATAATCGTTTATCTGTGTCTGGACGCCGCACCTTCGCTTGAATGGTTCACGATGGGTTGAAGCTCCACATGGTTCTTTGGTATTGAAAGGGCTTCCCCATGGGAAACAAGCTTTATGTGGGCAATCTGGCCTACAGCGTGCGTGACGAGTCTCTGCAAGAGGCGTTCTCGCAATTCGGCACCGTGACCTCCGCAAAGGTCATGATGGACCGTGATACCGGCCGCTCGAAGGGTTTCGGCTTCGTCGAGATGGGTTCGGACGCCGAGGCGCAAGCCGCCATCAACGGCATGAACGGTCAGGCGCTGGAAGGCCGCGCCATCGTCGTCAACGAAGCACGTCCGCGTGAAGAGCGTCCGGGCGGCTTCGGCGGCGGCGGTCGTTCGGGTGGCGGCGGCTACGGTGGCGGCGGTCGCTCGGGCGGCGGCGGCTACGGTGGTGGCGGCGGCTACGGCGGCGGCGGCGGTGGTTACGGCGGCGGTGGCGGCGGCTACGGCGGCGGTGGCCGTTCGGGCGGCGGCGGCTACGGCGGCGGTGGCCGTTCGGGCGGCGGCGGCTTCGGTGGCGGCGGTCGTTCCGGCGGCGGCTACTAAGCCCTCACACAGCAGCAAGACAGAAAGGCGCCCTCGGGCGCCTTTTGCTTTGGCTCCGGCGTTTTATTCGCTGGCGCGGTGCTTGCGCGGCCGACCGGCCAGCGCACGGTCGAACAGCCAGTTCGGCAGCAGCCGCATCGCCTTGGCGACCACACCCATCTGCCAGGGAATCACGCGGTAGCTGACGCCGGCCGCGATTGCCTTGAAGGCCCGCTCGGCGAACTGCTCCGGCTGCAGCAGAAAGGGCATGCCGTAGCGGTTGCGGCTGGTCAGCGGCGTCGCCACATAGCCGGGCACTATGGTCAGCACCCTGACGCCTTGCGGCCGGCATTCGCCGCGCAGGCTTTCGCAATAGCTGATGACCGCCGCCTTGCTGGAGCAGTAGGCTGCGTGGCCGGGCAGGCCGCGGATGCCCGCGACGCTGGCGATGCCGACCAGGCTGCCGCTGCGGCGCGCGTTCATCGGCGCGATGAAGGGCTGGAAGGTCGCCGCCAGGCCGATATTGTTAGTCGCGTAGACGCGCTGCATGACGGCCAGGTCTTCATAGAGGGCGCTGTCGATGCCGATGCTGATGCCGGCATTGGCGATCACCACGTCGGGCAGGCCCTGTGCTTCGATGCAGGCGCGGCCGGCGGCGGTGATCGACGCGATGTCGCAGACATCGGCGCCATAGACGGCGCAGCGCTCGGCCGGGATGCCCTGGGCCTCCGCCCAGGCGCGCAGCTCGGCCGCGCGGCGCGCGACCAGGGCCAGCCGCCAGCCGGCGCGCTGGTAGTGCAGGGCCAGCGCCTGGCCGATGCCGCTGGAGGCGCCGGTGATGTAGACCAATCCTTGCCCGCCGCTCATCGGCCCCTTCCCTTGCTATTCCTGGCCGGTGGCATCTCGAAGCGCCCGGTCGTGTGGCCGGCAAAGCGCAGCTTGCCGTGCAGATGGTCGTACTCGAAGCTCTGCGCATGCACCTCGCCGCCGGAGTAGCTCAGCACGGCCGGCAGATGCGAGCGCAGCAGTTCCTCGTTGACCAGGGCCTGCAGAAATTCGCCGCTGACCACCAGCTGCGGCTGGGCGAGCGGCTCGCCGCCGGGGCCGAGCAGATGGCGCGTTACCCGCACATCGCCGAGCAGCTGCAGATCGCTGGCGTCGGCATTGCTGGTCGCGCGCCGCGCGGTGGCCAGGGTCAGGCTGCCGTCGGGCGCGAAGGCGCGCAGGCGCACGCCATCGATCTCCAGCGTGTCGGTGTCGGGATAGTGGCGCATCTCGGCGCCCTCGATGCGCACGCGCAGGCGGCCGTCGGCGCCGATGCGGCGCAGCTCGAAATCGCGCATCCGGTAGTCGGGCTCATGGCGCGCCGGCGCTGCCTCGCGCTCCTCGTCCTGACCGGGGGTGTTCTTGACCAGCCACCAGGTGCCGGTGGCCAGAAAGGCCATCAGCAAGAGCGGCAGGTAGGAGGTCAGCAGCGACTGCAGGCGCCAGATCCAGGGCTGCGGTCGTCGCGGCGTGGCGGCCGCGCGCGGCGGCGCCAGGCTGGCGGCCATCAGCCGCGGCCTCCGTCCAGCGTGTCCAAATGGCCGTTCAGCAATGGCTCGTAGCGGCCACAGGCCTGCAGCAGCAGATCGCAGCACTCGCGCGCCGCGCCATGGCCGCCGGCGGCCTGGGTCACGTAATGGGCCAGCGCCTTGGCCTCGGCATGGGCCTGGGCGGGCGCGCAGGCGAAGCCGGCGCGGCTCATCAGCGGCAGATCGGGCCAGTCGTCGCCCATCACCGCGATATCGGCCCATTGCAGGCCCAGGGCGTCGAGCAGCGGCTGGGCCACGGCCAGCTTGTCCTTGGCGCCATAGGCGGCATGCCGGAGCCCGAGGTCGGCGATGCGGCGGCGCACCGCCGGCGAGTCGCGCCCGGTGATGACGATGGGCGTGATGCCGGCCTGGTCGAGCAGCTTGAGCCCCTGGCCGTCCAGGGTCGAGAAGGCCTTGAAGCTCTCGCCGGTCTCGCCGATATAGATGCGGCCGTCGGTCAGCACGCCGTCGACATCGAAGATCGCGGCCTTGACGCCCAGGCCGGTGCCCTGCGCCTGGACCAGCAGCTCGGGCGCGAAGCGCAATGCGGCCCGCCGCATCAGATCACCTTGGCCCGCATCAGATCGTTGATCGAGATCGCGCCGAGCAACTGCTGTCCGGCGTCGACCACCAGCACGAGAGTGATGCGCGCCGCTTCCATCAACGAGGCCGCATCGGCGGCCAGCGCATCGGCGCGCATGGTGCGCGGATTCGCATGCATGACCTCGCCCGCGCTGAGCGCGCGCAAGTCCTGGCCCTTCTCGACCAGACGGCGCAGATCGCCGTCGGTGAAGATGCCCTGCACCCGGTCTTCGGCGTCGACGACGATGGCCACGCCCAGGCCCTTGGCCGACATCTCGCGCATCATCTCGGTGAAGGGCGTCGCCGGGCTCACGCGCGGCAGCGCCTCGCCGCTGCGCATCAGGTCGTGCACATGGGTCAGCAGCTTGCGGCCCAGCGCGCCGCCCGGGTGCGAGCGGGCGAAGTCCTCGGCGCGGAAGCCGCGCGCGTCCAGCAGCGCGACGGCCAGCGCATCGCCGAGCGCCATCTGCGCCGTCGTGCTGGCGGTCGGCGCCAGATTCAGCGGGCAGGCCTCCTCGGCCACCGCGCTGTCCAGCACGATGCTGGCATGGCGGGCCAGGCTCGATTCGGCGCGGCCGGTCATCGCGATGATGACGACGCCCAGGCGCTTGAGCACCGGCAGCACCGCGTTCAGCTCGTCGCTCTCACCCGAATTGGACAGCGCCAGCACCACGTCCTGCTGGGTCACCATGCCCAGGTCGCCATGGCTGGCCTCGGCCGGATGGACGAACAGGGCCGGCGTGCCGGTCGAGGACAGGGTGGCGGCGATCTTGCGGCCCACATGGCCGCTCTTGCCCATGCCCATCACGGCGACGCGGCCGCTGCAGGCCAGCACCGCCTGCACCGCGGCCGCAAACGCCTCGCCCAGACGCGGCCCCAGGCCGGTCAAGGCGGCGGCCTCGATCTGCAGCGCCTGCTGGGCGATCTGCACCGCGCGCGCCGCGTCGAATTGGGGGAGATTGCTCATCCGGTCAGTGTAGCAAGCGGGGCTTTTCGGCCCCAGGGTTTCAGGGCGGCGGGCCCAGCCAGAGCTCGACCGCAAAGCCGCGTTCCGCCCCCGGCAACGCCAGCCGCCCGCCGTGCGCGCGGGCGACCATATCGGCCATCATCAGGCCCAGGCCCATCTGGCCCTCGTAGTGCTGCGCGGCCAGCGCCTGCTGCAGCGCCTGCAGGCGCTCGGGCGTCTCGCCGCGACCGTCGTCCCGCAGGGCGATGCAGACGACGCCATCGCTGCCATGGCGGACCTCGATCTCGACCTGCCGGCTGCCATGGCGCAGCGAGTTGTCGAGCAGATTGATCAGGGCGGCGGCCAGCAGATCGGGGTCGGCGGCCAGCCGCGGCTCGCCGCGCACCGACAGCTCCAGGCCCTCCAGCGGCAGGCGCGCCAGCAGGGCCGCCACGTCGAGCGACTGCCAGCGCAGATCGACGCCGCTGCGGAACAGGGTCAGCAGCGCGGTGACGACGCGGCGCAGCCGGCCGGTCGCCTCGCGCGTGCGCAGCAGGCGCGGCCGCAGCGCCGGCGGGCTCTCGCGCAAGGCCACGGCCAGCTGCGCATCCATGCCGGCCAGCGGCGTGCGCAAGGCATGGGCGGCATGGGCGCTGAAGGCGCGCTCGTTGGCGACCCGGCGCGCCAGGCGCCGGCCCAGCTCCTCGATCGCGTCGTGGATGGGCAGCAGCTCCTCGCGCTCGGGCCGCGGCAGCGTCGCGCCCTCGGCCAGCGGATCATGGGCGGCGATCGCCAGCGACAGATCGGCCAGCGGCAGCAGCTCCTGGCGCACGCGCCGGCGCAGCCACAGCGCGCACAGCACGCTCAGCAGCAGGGCGGTGCCGGCGCTGGCCATGCCGACCTCCAGCTGCGCCTCGTCGCGCTCCTCGCCGGTCTGGGCGACGTAGAGCATGGTCGCGCCGCGCCAGCGGCCGTAGACCCGCCAATGCGGGTCCGGATCGCTGAAACCCTCGGTCGGGCGGGGCAGCCAGGGCTGCGGCGGCGCCAGGCTGGAGCGCAGCAGCAGCCGGCCGTCGGCGCCGACCAGCTGCCAGGCGAAATGCTTGTCGGCCGCCGGCCCGCGCACGGTGACGGCGGACCCGGGCCGCAGCGGCTGCTGCTCCGCCGGGCCCAGCAGCTCGGCCAGCACATCGGCCGAGGCCTGCAAGGTGTCGTCCAAGAGCTCGTTGACCTCGCGCCGCACGATGGCCCAGCCGGCCAGCGTCGACAGCAGCGCGCCGAGCAGGGTCAGCGCCAGCACCGTGCGCGACAGGCGACGGCGGATCGACGGCGCCGCCATCGCTAGCCCTCGACGAGGCGGTAGCCGAGGCCGCGCACCGTCTCGATCAGTTCGCGGCCCAGCTTGCGGCGCAGGCTGGAGACATGGACCTCCAGCGCATTGCTGGACACCTCGGCCTCGCTGCCCAGCATCAGCGACTCGAGCTCGCGCTTGTCGACGATGCGGCCGGCCCGCTGCGTCAGCGCCTCCAGCAGCGTCCATTCGCGCGCGGTCAGCTCGACGCGCTGGCCATCCAGCGTCGCACTCTTGGCCGCCAGATCGAGCTCGACCGCGCCGAGCCGGCGCTTGGAACTGGCGGCGCCGGCACGCCGGCGGGCGACCGCGCGCAGCCGCGCGACCAGCTCCTCCGGCTCGAAGGGCTTGACCAGGTAGTCGTCGGCGCCGCTGTCCAGGCCGTCGATGCGGTCGCTGAGCAGGTCGCGCGCGGTCAGCATCAGCACCGGTGTCGCGACGCTGCGCTGGCGCAGCGCGCGCACCCAGTGCAGGCCCGAGCCATCGGGCAATTGCCAGTCGACCAGCAGGGCGTCGTAGGGCTCGCTCTTCTGCATCAGGCTGGCATCGGCGAGGCGGGTGAACCAGTCGACATGATGGCCGTCGCCGCGCAGAAAATCGCGCAGGCCCTCGCCCAGCACATCGTCGTCTTCCAGCAGCAGCAGTCGCATCGCCATTCGCCCTGATCGGGCCGCTATCGATCGGCGCTACGCTAACACGAACAAGCGTGCGATCCTGCCGCTGGCGGCCGCTCACTTCAGCTTGTCTTCAGCCCCGGCCGGCTCAATCGCAAGCGTGCAAGAAGCTCTCAGCAATGCCGGCATGCGGCTGCCGGCCACTGTTACCCATCCCGCGCTCCCCGCCACCCAGGCGCCGTCCCGCCATTTCCTCTGGTCCGATCTGCTGGTCGCGCTGCTGGGCCTGGCCATGCTGCTGGCCTGGGACGGCAGCGGCCTGGACCTCGCGCTGGTCCGCCACTGGGGCGACGCCCAAGGCTTCGCCTGGCGCGAGCATTGGCTGACGGCCAAGGTCCTGCACGAGGGCGGCCGCGCCGCCGCCTGGCTGCTGGCCCTGGTCCTGATCGTCAACTGCTTCAAGCCGCTGTGGCCGCGGCAGACGCGCACCGAGCGGCTCGGATGGCTGGCGATGACGGTCTTCTGCGTCGTGCTGATCCCGCTGCTGAAACATCAAAGCCAGACCAGCTGCCCCTGGGACCTGGCCGAGTTCGGCGGCGTCGCCCACTACGTCTCGCACTGGCATATCGGCGTCGCCGACGGCGGCCCGGGCCGCTGCTTCCCTTCCGGCCACGCCAGCTCGGCCTTCGCCTTCCTGAGCGGCTTCTTCGCGCTGCGCCGCGCCTATCCGCGCAGCGCCCGTGCCTGGCTGCTCGGCGTCCTGCTGGTCGGCACGCTGTTCGGCTGGACCCAGATGGCGCGCGGCGCCCATTACGCCAGCCACACGATGTGGACGGCCTGGATCTGCTGGTGCTGCTGCGCCGTCGGCGCGCTGGCGCTGCGCCGCCGCCCATGAAAAAGGCCCGCTGGCAGCGGGCCTTTCACTTGCTTCGTCAGTGTCTCTTCAAGGATAGAGGCCGCGCTCCTCGCGGGCCTGCAGCACGCGCGTGCAGGCGACGGTGAAGGCCGCCGTGCGCAGCGAGATCCTGTGCTGCTCGGCCGTCTCCCAGATGCCCTTGAAGGCGCCGGTGATGATCTTGTCCAGGCGGACATTGATCTCGTCCTCGGTCCAGAAGAAGCTCGAGAAGTCCTGCACCCACTCGAAGTAGGACACGGTCACGCCGCCGGCATTGGCGATCACGTCCGGCACGACGGTGATGCCGCGATCGGCCAGCACCGCGTCGCCGTCCGGCGTCGTCGGGCCGTTGGCGCCCTCCAGCACGATGCGGGTGTGCAGGCGCTGGGCGCGCTCGGCCGTGATCTGGCCCTCCAGCGCGGCCGGGATCAGCACATCGGTCTTGATGTCCCAGAAGTTCTCGTTGGCGATCGCGTCACCGCCCTTGAAGCCGGCCACGCCGCCGGCCAGCGCGACGTGGTCGAGCAGGTTCTGCATGTCGAAGCCCTGCTCGTTCTGGATCGTGCCGCTGTGGTCCTGCACGGCGACGATCTTGGCGCCGTTGGCGGCAAACAGCTTGGCGGCGATCGAGCCGACATTGCCGAAGCCCTGGACGGCGACGCGCGCGCCCTCCATCGCCACGTTCAGGCGGCGCATCGCCTCGCGGCCGATCACGAACACGCCGCGGCCGGTGGCGGCCACGCGACCCAGCGAGCCGCCCAGCGGGATCGGCTTGCCGGTGACGACGCCCGTCGCCGTGGCGCCGACGTTCATCGAGTAGGTGTCCATCATCCAGGCCATGATCTGGCCGTTGGTGTTGACGTCGGGGGCCGGGATGTCCTGCTGCGGGCCGATGATGATGCCGATCTCGCTGGTGTAGCGGCGGGTGACCTTCTCCAGCTCCTTCATCGACAAGGTCTTCGGATCGAGGCGGATGCCGCCCTTGGCGCCGCCATAGGGCAGGTTGACGGCCGCGTTCTTGATCGTCATCCAGGCCGACAGCGCCATCACTTCTTCCAGCGTGACGTCGGGGTGGTAGCGCACGCCGCCCTTGCCGGGCCCGCGGGTCAGGCTGTGCTGGACGCGGTAGCCCTCGTAATGGGCGATCGTGCCGTTGTCGAGTTCGATCGGGATGTCGACGATCAGCGCGCGCTTGGGTCGGCGCAGCGTCTCGACCCAGCGTGCCAGCGATCCGAGGTACGGTTCGACGGCGTCGATCTGGGACAGATAGGTGCCCCAGGGACTGTTGCGCGAGGGCGTGACAAAGGAAAGATTGGGCATGTAATGCTCCGTGACTTTTTGGTGGCGCGAACGGTATCGCGAACCACCGCTGTCTCGCCAGCATTTGCCAAGCCAAGTGCACATGCGGCCATGCGGCTTGCGCATAGCCTGCGGAATCGCGCCGCCAAAGCCGCGCCTTGCGGGAACTAACTCACGGCATGCGGCTGATCTGGAAGGCGGTGGCGCGGTCCGGATTGCCGATCACCTGGCTGATCAGCAGCAGCTCCCCGCCGTTCGAGTGAAAGAGGAAACGGCCGCGCTGCGCATAGGTGATGCCGGCAAACTGCAGCGGCTGCAACGAGTAGATCGCCTTGCGCTTGCCGGTCTTGCCGTCGTAAAGATTCAGATGGGAGTAGCAGGGGGCGGTCGCGGGGTCGTTCACCAGGCAGCTAAACGATGCATATTCGATCAGCGCCAATTCATTCTTGGCGGCCGATTCGCTCAGCGATTCGATGCGATAGCCGCCGTTGGGCGAATTGGTCGACAGCGCCAGCGTACCGGCGTAGCTGAAGTCCTCGCGCCGCGATGCCGGCGCCCGGAAGCTGCGACCGCAGGCGGTATAGACGATGCCGGGATCGGCGCCGAACCAGAAATTGCCGCACATCTCATAGTCGCCGTGATAGGGCGAATCCCAGGACAGCCTGGCCGAGCCGCTGCTGATATCGAAGTTGCGGATGTCGGAGGGGCTGATCTCGAGGTCCATCTGGTAGATGCTCGAGCCACCGGGATGCAACAAGGCCCGACTCCTGGAGTAGGAGCCCGGGTTCACCGTCACGCTACTGCTGGCGATATCAATCGAATGCACGGTGGCAGAGCCGCTGCTCGCCGCAAAGACATGGACATGCCCCTGGCCGTCCAACACCAGATCGCTGGTGTCAGCGCTCAAGTCCAGCAACTTGGCAACCGTGCCGGCGCCCAGGTCGACCACGCTGACCCGCGCATCGTGGCCGACGGCGGCCCGCTGGCCGTCCGGGCCGACCGAGACGCCTCGCGGCGCCTTGCTCAGCGCAATCTTGCGCTCGGCACGGGTCGCCGCGTCGTAGACATAGAGCGCGTTGTCGGGCCAGGTCGACACCATCACGATGGCATTCAAGGCCTTGCTGAATTCGGCGTCGACCACATCATGCGGCAAGGCTTCGCGCAATGTCGGCGTCAGCGCCGCGACCTCGGGTTCGGGCTGGTGGATGCTCTTCATCGTGTAGCGGACGCGCGCGGTCAGCGGGCTGCCGCGCGCTGGCTGCCTGCAGTCGGCATCGGCGCAGATCTCGATCGTGATCGTGTCGTCGTAGCTGCCTTCCTTCAGCGTCGCGGCGCTCTTGAAGCCGATATAGAGCATGGCGATCGTCGGCGACGAGTCGCCGACGTAGCTCGTGGTCTCGATCGCATTGCCGCTGTGGCCGATGCGGTAGTAGTAGCCGGCGCCGGGAACATTCGACAGCTTGACGTCGAAGTAGTTGCCACTCCCAGGGCGGGCCGGCGTGCCCGATATTTCCAGGCTGGCCGGCTCAAGCGCGACTTGCAGCGACGTGGTCGAACTGGCGCCACCTCCCCCGCCACCGCCACCACCGCCGCAGCCCGCCAAGGCGACGATAAGAGAGGAAAAGCCGACGACCGCCATACGGCGCCAGGCATGCTTTGTTGCCATCCGATTCACTCCCCCGATCGCGCCGAGGTCGAGCGCCTCGAACGCATGCTCTTCTTATGCTGCTCGCTGCACTTGCAGCCGCGCGCCGGGAGTCTAGGGCTTGGCGCTCTGCGATCGCGCCGGTACTTACGCTAGCCGGTTTCGCCGGCCGCACAGACGCAGCAAGGCCAGCAGGCCCAAGACCAGCAGCGTCGCCGGCGAGGCCTCTGGCACGGCGCTGGTCTGCACCCAGGCGGCCAGCTGGGTGTCGGCCAGGTCGGCACTCATCGTCGTGTCGATCCAGCTGCGGAAATTCCCCAGCTGCACGAAGGCCGAGCGGAAATTGCTCCGCTGGCCCTGCTCATCCTCGTCGTACAGCTGCGCCGAGGTGATGCCCCACAGCGGTGTCAGGGCGTCGCTCACATGGCCGATGAAGAGCGCGCCGCCGCTGTCGCCGCTCTGCACATAGGGTGCGCCGAAGCCGTCGGGATAGCTGACCAGCCACATCACGTCGACCGGCGTCTTCGGCCCCTCGTCGTCCGGGTCGGCCTTCGGCGCGAATTCGCGCACCGTGGTCGGCGCGTAACCGCGCGGCGCCTGGTTCTGAGCCGTGACCATGGTCGCGGGAATGGCGTAGGCATCGCTCTCGGCCAGGATGCTGCTGTTCAGGCTCAGCGCCGGCGCAGCGATGGGCGTCGCCAGCCGCAATAGGGCCAGGTCCAGCGTGGGGAAGGGGACGCCGGCGTCGATCGCGTCGTAGCGCGCCGCCACCGTGCTGGCGCCGTAGCCGTTGGCATAGCCGCCGCCCACCGCGTAGCCGACATGGCGGGCCGTCAGCACCCAGTTCGGCGCGATCTGCACGCCGTTGGAGACCTGGCCGAAGGCGGTGGTCGGCGTGCCGCCGACGATGGCATGGGCCGGCGCGGCCAGGGCCAGCAGCAGGCAGGCGAACAGGGACGGGCAGCGCGGGAACGACATGGCGGGCACCTCCTGAGCCCGCAAGACTAGGCGCCGGCGCCGTGTCGGCGCAAGCCCTCGAACGTGGATGGTCCGGGCTTCATTAACATGCCCCCATGATCACCTCGCTGGATCTGGCCCTGCTCTATCTGATCGCCGCCGTGCTGGGCGTGGTCAGCTGCCGGCTGCTGAAGCTGCCGCCGATGCTGGGCTATCTGGTCGTCGGCGTGCTGATCGGGCCGCAGGTCAAGGCCCTGGCCGGCAACTCGGCCGGCCTGCTCTATCTGGCCGAGTTCGGCGTCGTCTTCCTGATGTTCGTCATCGGCCTGGAGTTCAATCTGCCCAAGCTGCGCAGCATGCGCACCATGGTCTTCGGCCTGGGCCTGCTGCAGGTGCTGCTGACGATCGCCGGCACCATGCTGGGCCATCTCGGCCTGGCCTGGCTGTTCCATGTGCTGGGCTCCGAATGGCAGCTTGGCTGGCGTGGCGCGCTGGTGCTGGGCGCGGCGATGGCAATGAGCTCGACCGCCATCGTCGTAAAGCTGATGGCCGAGCGGCTGGAGCTGGAAAGCGAGCATGGCCGGCGTGTGATCGGCGTGCTGCTGTTCCAGGATCTGGCCGTCGTGCCCCTGCTGGTGATGATCCCGGCCCTGAACAGCAGCGCCGGCGAGATGGCCGAGGAGCTGGCCTGGGCCGGGCTGAAGGCGGTGGGCCTGCTGGGCCTGCTGCTGGTGGGCGGGCAGAAGCTGATGCGCTGGTGGCTGACCCTGGTGGCCCGGCGCAGGAGCGACGAGCTGTTCATGCTGAACCTCTTGCTGGTCACCCTGGGCCTGGCCTGGCTGACCGAGCATGCCGGCCTGTCCTTGGCCCTGGGCGCCTTCATCGCCGGCATGCTGATCGCCGAGACCGAGTACAAGCACCAGGTGGAGGCCGACATCCGGCCCTTTCACGACGTGCTGCTGGGCCTGTTCTTCATCACCATCGGCATGCGGCTGGACTGGCGGCCGCTGCTGGCGCATTGGCCGCTGGTGATCGTGCTGAGCCTGGCCCCCATCCTGATCAAGTTCGCGCTGATCTCCGGTCTGGCCAAGCTGTTCCGCGCGCCGACCGGCGTCGCGCTGCGCACCGGCCTCTACCTGGCCCAGGCGGGCGAATTCGGCTTCGTGATCCTGGCGCTGGGCGCCCAGCAGCAGCTGCTGGCGCCGCAATGGATCAGCCCGGTGCTGGCCAGCATGGTGCTGTCGATGCTGGCGACGCCGCTGCTGGTGCTCTACAGCAACCGCATCGTGATGAAGCTGTCGGCCAGCGACTGGATGCTGCAGTCGCTGCAGCTGACGACGATCGCCAAGAAGTCGATCAAGGCCGATGCGCATGTGATCATCTGCGGCTACGGCCGCAGCGGCCAGAACCTGGCCCGCCTGCTGGAAGGCGAGCAAATCCCGTACATGGCGCTGGACCTGGACCCGGACCGGGTGCGCCAGGCCGCCGCGGCCGGCCAGAGCGTGGTCTTCGGCGACGCGGCGCGGCCGCAGAGCCTGATGGCGGCCGGTCTGGCGCGCGCCAGCGCCGTGGTCGTCACCTACCACGACACGCCCTCGGCGCTGAAGATCCTGCACCTGGTCCAGGCCCATGCGCCGCAGGTGCCGGTGATCGTGCGCACGATCGACGACAGCGATCTGGAGAAGCTGCGCGCGGCCGGCGCGACCGAGGTGGTGCCGGAGGCGATCGAGGGCTCGCTGATGCTGGCCAGCCATGCGCTGGCCCTGGTCGGCGTGCCGATGCGCCGCGTCCTGCGTCTGACGCAGGCCGCACGCGATGCGCGCTACGGCCTCCTGCGCGGCTATTTCCACGGCGCCGACGACGACAGCAGCGAGGAGCGCTCGCATGCGCGGCTGAACGCCGTCACCCTGCCGATGGCCTCGCCGCTGGCCGGCAAGCCGCTCGGCGCGCTGGCCCTGCATGCGATAGGCGTCGCCGTCGCCTCGGTGCGGCGCGCCAACGGCGCCGTCGTGCAGGCCGACGAGGAGATGCTGCTGGGCGGCGGCGACACCCTGGTGCTGTCCGGCGTGCCGGCGGCGCTGGCGCTGGCCGAGCAGAAGCTGCTCGTCGCGCGCAAATAGCCGCCTGCCTGCTCGACCGGGGGCTTTGGAGCATGGACGCCGCCAGCGGCGCCCGCGGAGAATCGCGCACCGTCCTTCAGGAGCTCGCCATGACCCCAACTCGACGTTCGCTGCTCAGCCAGCTGCTCGCTGCCGCGCTGCTGCTCGCCCCGCCGCTGGCCTGGGCGGCCGGCAGCGAGGGCAAGGTCAGCGGCAAGCCGACGGCGACCAGCAAGCTCTACGACTACTACCTGAGCGGCAATGCGGCGGACATGCAGCCGGCCGCACCGACGAGCAGCCAGCTGGTGCTGATGGGCGGCGGCCTCGATGTCGACGAGGCCTTCCGCGCGATGATCGCCAAGGCCGCCGGCAACGCTGGCGGCAAGATCGACATCGTCGTCATCCGCGCCAGCGGCGCCGACGGCTACAACGACTATCTGCTGAACCAGCTCTACCCGGCCGGCACACCCAATCCGGTCGACTCGGTCGAGACCCTGGTGATCAAGTCGCGCGCCGGTGCGGACGACCCGACCGTCAACGCGATCGTCGCGCGCGCCGATCTGCTCTTCATCGCCGGCGGCGACCAGTGGGACTACATCCGCGACTGGAAGGGCAGCAGGCTCGACGCGACCTTGCAGGCCCTGCTGGCGCGCAAGGTGCCCTTCGGCGGCACCAGCGCCGGCCTCGACGTGCTGGGCGACATCGACTTCTCGGCCGAGAACGGCTCGATCACCTCGGACCAGGCACTGGCCAATCCCTATGACCGGCGCGAAACCCTGGACCGCGGCTTCCTGAGCGGGCTGCGCGGCCTGGCCAACACGATCACCGACGCGCATCTGGTCACGCGCGACCGCATGGGCCGGCTGATCAGCTTCGTGGCCCGCAATATCCAGGACGGCGCACTGGCGCCGACGCAGGCGCGCGGCGTCGGTCTGGACGAGAACACGGCCCTGGTCGTCGACGACGGCCAGGCCCGCGTCTACGGCGGCGGCACCGCCTACTTCGTGCAGCCGCAGCTGGCGCCGGACCTGATCCAGGCCAAGAAGCCGCTGTCCATGCGCAATGTCCGCATCGACCGCATGCGCGCCGGCAGCGCCGTCTTCGATCTCCTGAACTGGAGCCGCTCGGACGGCGTCGCGCCCTATTACGTGGACGCGCTCGGCGGCGTGCTGAGCAGCAATCCCTACTGATCGCCCCGCCCTGGCCGCGGCCGGCTGGCGCCTGGGCGACAGCCGCTGCCGCGTCGATGCGCCACACTGCGTTCACGCGAGAGCACCCAACAGGAGATTTCCGCATGAACTTCGACTACAGCCCCAAGGTGGAGCAGATGCGGGCCCGTCTGCTGGCCTTCATGGACCAGCACATCTATCCGAACGAGCACCGCTTCCATGCCGAGATCGAGGCCAACCGCCAGAAGGGCAACGCCTGGATTCCGACGACGCTGATCGAGGAGCTGAAGCCGCTGGCCCGCCAGGCCGGGCTGTGGAATCTGTTCCTGCCGAAGTCCTCGCGCGCGCCCGAGGGCCTGTCCAATCTCGAATACGCGCCGCTGTGCGAGATCATGGGCCGCGTGCACTGGGCGCCCGAGGTCTTCAACTGCTCGGCGCCGGACACCGGCAATATGGAGACGCTGGAGCGCTATGCCAGCGAGGCGCTGAAGGACCGCTGGCTGGAGCCGCTCTTGCGCGGCGAGATCCGCTCGGCCTTTCTGATGACCGAGCCGGCCGTCGCCTCCTCCGACGCGACCAATATCGAGTGCCGGATCGAGCGTGACGGCGACGACTACGTGATCAACGGCACCAAGTGGTGGTCCTCCGGCGCCGGCGATCCGCGCTGCGCCGTCTACATCGTGATGGGCAAGACCAATCCGGACGCCGGCCGCCACGAGCAGCAGTCGATGATCGTCGTGCCGGCCGACACGCCCGGCATCACCGTCAAGCGCTTCCTCTCGGTGTTCGGCTACGACGATGCGCCGCACGGCCATATGGAGGTCGAGCTGAAGAATGTGCGCGTGCCGGTCACCAACATCCTGCTCGGCGAGGGCCGCGGCTTCGAGATCGCCCAAGGCCGCCTGGGCCCCGGCCGCATCCAC
Organism: Roseateles violae; assembly: GCF_030410485.1. GTDB lineage: Bacteria > Pseudomonadota > Gammaproteobacteria > Burkholderiales > Burkholderiaceae_C > Roseateles_D > Roseateles_D violae. The sequence continues at coordinate 526,934 of NZ_JAUHHC010000001.1, forward strand.
CACTGCATGCGCTCGATCGGCGCGGCCGAACGGGCGCTGGAGCTCTTGTGCCAGCGCGCGATCAGCCGCACCGCCTTCGGCAAGACGGTGGCCCAGCAGACGGTCACGCAGGAGCGCATCGCCGAGGCGCGCTGCAGCATCGAGCAGGCGCGGCTCTTGACGCTGAAGGCCGCTTACATGATGGACACGGTCGGCAACAAGGTCGCCAAGGCCGAGATCGCGATGATCAAGATCGTCGCGCCGACGATGGCGCTGAAGGTGATCGACTGGGCGATCCAGGTCTTCGGCGGCATGGGCGTCTCGCAGGACACGCCGCTGGCGATGATGTGGGCGCACCAGCGCACCCTGCGCCTGGCCGATGGCCCGGACGAGGTGCACCGCAACTCGCTGGCCAAGCTCGAGCTGTCCAAGCACATGAAGCTGCCGGGCGGCGAAGTGCGCATGCCGATCACGCGCGGCGGCTGAGCGCCGGGTTTGCGGCGGCGCCGCCACGGCGGCGGCATTTCGCGCCCCCGACTATGGTCAGCGCCGCGGCCCTGGGCTAGATTGCCCTCAGCACGCCGTCGCCGATGAAACGCCCCGCCACCCCCGCCTCCCGCTGGACCGCCCCGCTGATCGCGCTGGCGCCGTTGTCGCAGGGCGCGCTGCTGGTCGCGCTTGCCGGCGGCTGGAAGGCGCCGGTGCCGGCACTCGCTGCGCTGAGCCTGGCGGCCACCAGCCTGGCCGCCGTGCTGGCGCTGCGGGCGCTGCGCAGCGCCCGCCAGCAGGCCGCCGAGGCGCGCCGCACGCTGGAGGAGGCGATCGACGCGCTGCCGGCCAGCGTCGAGATCTTCGACCGCCACGACCGCCTAGTCGCCTACAACCAGCGCCTGGTCGAGATCTATCCGCATATGCGGCCGCTGTTCGAGCGCGGCGCCAGCTTCGAGGAGCTGGCGCGGGCCTCGCTGGCACGCGGCGGCATTCCCGACGCGGTCGGCCGCGAGGAGGAATGGCTGCTGGAGCGCCTGGCCTCGCGCAAGACCGAGCGCGAACCCTTGCTGCAGCGCGTGCACGACGAGCGCTGGCTGCGCATCTTCGAGCGCCGCACGCCCTCCGGCGGCATCGTCGGCGTGCGCCTGGACGTCAGCGACCTGGTGCATGAGCAGCAGCGCCTGGCCGCCAGCCAGGCGCATCTGCAGGCGCTGATCCGCGTCGCGCAAAACGGCGTGCTGACGCTGGACCGCAGCGGCCATGTGCTGGAGCTGAACCCGGCCTGCGAGCAGCTGTTCGGCTTCGTTGCCGACGAGTTGCGCGGCAGCCATATCGAGCTGCTGTTCGGCGCCGGCCTGAACGGCCCGGCCAGCGGCGAGCGCCTGCTGCCGGCGGCGCTGGTCGGCGGCCCGCGCGAGCTGACCGCCCGCCATCGCGACGGCCGCGAGTTGACCCTGCAGCTCAGCGTCGCCGAGGTGCGCACCGAGACGACCGACCGCTTCGTCGCCATCATCACCGACCTGACCGAGCGCAAGCTGCAGGAGGTGCGGCTGCGCGAGGCGAATGCACTGCTGGCACGGCAGTCGACCACCGACGGCCTGACCGGCGTCGGCAATCGCCGCCTGTTCGACCAGACCCTGCTGCAGGAATGGCAGCGCAGCGCCCGCGCCGGCAGCTCGCTGGCGCTGCTGCTGGTCGATATCGACCATTTCAAGCAGTACAACGACCACTACGGCCATGTCGCCGGCGACGACTGCCTGCGCCGCGTCGCCAGCCTCTTGCGCAGCTGCGTTGGCCGCAGCGGCGAGCCGGTCTGCCGCTATGGCGGCGAGGAGTTCGCCATCCTGCTGGTCGACACCGATCTGGCCGGCGCCCAGGTCGTCGCCCAGCGCTGCCTGGACAGCATGCGGCTGGCGGCGATCGAGCATGCCGGCGCGCCCACACGGCCCACCGTGTCGCTGAGCATCGGCGTGGTCGCCCGCTGCGGCGATGCGCAGCAGCCGGCGCAAAGCCTGATCGAGCAGGCCGACGCCGCGCTCTACCAGGCCAAGCAGCAGGGCCGCGCGCGCATGGTCTGCGCCGCGCCGCGGGCCGCCTGAGCCCCCTGAGCCGCCCACCGCCCGGGCCGGCAAGCGACAAGTCCCCGAATCGAGCTTCAGCCCCGGCCGATCTTGCAGAACCGGCGCCAACGGGTGCGCGGCTTGCCGCCCAACGCGCGCCTTGTTCGCCCGCTCGCGGCCACGCCGCGCAGCGCCCCTGTCTTGCTGCAAGTCTGGAGTCCACCATGCGTCTTTTTCCGCAACAACTCTCGATCGCCCTCCTTGCCGGCACGGCGCTCGGCAGCGCCCAGGCGCTGCCGGTCAACTGGGCCGACTGGACCTCGGGCACCGCCGGCGTCAACGGCAGCGCCGCCGGCCACTTCGCGACGAGCGCGGGCCAGGTTGACATCAGCTACAGCGGCGAGGTCGCCTTTCTGCAGACCGGCAGCGGCGGCAGCTACTACATCCCCAGCACGCCCTATGTCAGCGCGTTGATCGACAACCCGCCGCCGGCCGCGGAAATGATCGCCCTGTCGCGCAACACGGCCAAGACGCTGGAGTTCTCGCAGCCGGTCGACAACCTGTTCTTCGCCGTCGTCAGCCTGAACGGCAACGGCTACCGCTTCGACTCCGATTTCGAGATCGTCAGCACCGGCTGCGGCTACTGGGGCTGCGGCACGCTGAGCAAGGTCGACCTCGGCAACGGCCAGTTCCAGCTGAACGGCACCGGCGAGCCGCATGGCGTGATCCGCTTCACCGGCGCCGTCTCGTCCATCACCTGGACCAGCCTGACCAACGAGTACTGGAACGGCTTCACCGTCGGCACCTTCGGCGTCGCGACCCCGGTGCCCGAGCCGGCCAGCTATGCGCTGATGGCGCTGGGCCTGCTGGGCGTCGGCATCGCGGCGCGGCGTCGGATGCGCTAGCCCGCCGGAGCCGCGGGACGGCGGGGCGGCGGGACGAGGCGGGCTGGCCGCCGGTCCGCGCGCCGCCGGTTTCCACTACGATCGCCGCATGCCCGAACCGAGTGCCGCCGACTACATCCGCAGCCACATCCGCACCGTGCCCGACTGGCCGCATGCGGGCGTGCAGTTCCGCGACATCACGCCGCTGCTGTCCAATCCGCGGGTGTTCCGCGTGCTGATCGACCAGTTCGTGCACCGCTACTTCGACCGCAAGCCCGATGCGATCGCCGGGCTCGATGCGCGCGGCTTCATCATCGGCTCGGTGCTCGCCTACGAGCTGAACATCGGCTTCATCCCGATCCGCAAGAAGGGCAAGCTGCCCTTCACCACCGTCGAGGAGCGCTACGAGCTCGAGTACGGCAGCGCCAGCGTCGAGATCCATACCGATGCGGTGCGGCCGGGAGAGCGCATCGTGCTGATCGACGACCTGATCGCCACCGGCGGCACCATGGGCGCCGGCGCGCGCCTGCTGCAGCGCCTGGGCGCCGAGATCGTCGAGGGCGCGGCCATCGTCGACCTGCCCGAACTCGGCGGCTCGCAGCGCCTGCGCGAGGCGGGCCTGCCGCTGTTCACCCTGCTGGAGTTCGAGGGCTTATGAGGGCCGCGCGGCGGCTGGCGCGCTCGGCCGGGGCCGCCGCGCTGGCGCTGCTGCTGTCGCTGCCGCTGGCCGGCTGCGACCCCAAGGCCAAGACGGCGCAGACGATCGACGCGCAATGGCACCGCCAGGCGCTGCTGGACGGCCATCTGTCCAAATGGCTGGCGCTGGCGCCGACGCCCTCGGGCATGTTCCTGACCGCGTTCGACCGCGACTGGCGGCCGCGGCCGAACCAGGCTGCCGTCGAGCTGACCCTGCAGGCTCGGCTGGTCTATGCGATGGCGATAGGCTACGAGCTGAGCCGCGACCGCCGCTATCTGGAGGCGGCGACGCGCGGCGGCGACTTCCTGCTCGAGCATTTCCACGACCCGGTCAACGGCGGCTTCTTCCATGTCGTCGCCGCCGACGGCAAGCTGGTCGCCGACATCAAGCGCACCTATGGCCAGGCCTTCGCGCTCTATGCGCTGTCGCATCTGTACCGGGTGACGCAGGACGAGCGCTACCGCAAGGCGGCGCTGCGCAGCTGGCAGGAGATCGCCGCCGGCTTGCGCGCACCGAATGGCGGCTTCGTCAACGAGGCGACGCGCAACTTCAGCCCGATGACCGGTGCGCGCACGCAGAACCCGCTGATGCATCTGTTCGAAGCGCTGCTGGCGCTGCACGAGGCGACCGGCGACGCCGCAGCGCTGGCCGGCGCCAAGCAGCTGGGCGATTTCGTCGTCTACAAGCTGCTGCAGGGCCGGCCCGACGGCGGCGCGATGATCGCCGAGTGGTACGACGCCAGCTGGGTGCCGCTGCCGACGCGCGAGGCCGGCGGCTATGTCGATCTGGGCCATCAGTTCGAATGGAGCCATCTGCTGCAGACGGCGGCGCGCCAGGGCGTGTCGCCGCTGTACGGCCCGGTCGCCGAGCGCCTGCTGCAATACGCGCTGCAGAAGGGCTATGACGATGTCGACGGCGGCGCCTTCAACCGCGCCGATCCGGACGGCGAGCGCGTGGTGCGCGAGAAGTTCGCCTGGCAGCAGGCCGAATGCCTGCACGCGATGATCGTCGGCGCCCAGACCACCGGCCGCAACGATCTGCTGCGCCGCTACGAGCAGACGCTGGCGCTGATCCGCAACGAGCTGATCGACCCCAGGGGCGGCTGGAAGGGCGGCGCGCTGCAGACCTGCCAGCGCATCAGTTGCGGCGACGAGCAGCTCGATCCCTATCACATGACCAGCATGCACCGCGCCGCCATCGAGGCCGGCCGCTGACCGACAATCGGGCCATGGCCAAACTTCCGCCCCGCCTCAGCCCCGAAGAGACCCAGCGCGTCGTCGCCACCGCCTGGGACGACCTGCCGCCCTACAACCGGGTGCTGATGGAGCATGGCATCGGGCCCGGCGAGCTGGTGGCGCTGATGAAGCGCGCGCTGAGCCCGGCCGCCTACAAGCAATGGGCGGCCAGGGCCAAGGCCGCCAAGGCGCCGACGGTGAAGGCGCGCTGGCCCTACGGGCGCTGAGGGCCCGACCGTTCATCGTGCGCAGCTGCAGCCTGTGACCGGCGATCGCCGGACCGTCGGCCGGCGCGTGCCGGGCGTTCCGGGTCTCCCTACAGTGGCGTGCTTTCTGTAGCCATCGCCCCTCACACGGAGCCCCCGCATGAACTCTCGCCTCCTTCCGTTCTCGCTCGCCCTCGCCGCGGCCGCCCTCTGCAGCGCCTGCGTCATCGTCCCGCCGTCCAGCGTGCGCATCTCCGAGCCGGCCGACGTGGCCAAGATGAGCGAGCAGGCGACGCAGACCTGCGGCGCCGGCCAGATCAAGGAAGTGAACGCGAAGAGCTTCACCTGCAAGTAAGCGCCGCGGCGCTCACTTGCCGATGCAGAAGCTATAAAGTCGCCGCAAAGCCGCGCCACTACTAGAGATGGCCACAGACTCGCGCCGGCGTGTACTCAAGTGTGTACTCGAATCGGACCGCCACCTCGCCAGCGGAGCGGGCTGGCCGGACCGCCCCGCACCAATCTCCGACATGACGGCCTGAACGGCACCATCAGCCATGCAGCGATCTACTCGGATCGACTTTAGATGGTCTCGGCCGGCGGCATCGTCTCGGCCTTCATCGGGATCCCAAGACGTATGCTGACCGCCGGGGCCTCCGCCGACGTCACGTCCAGTGCCCGCCGCTTTGGCGCCACATACTGGGCCAGCTCGGCATACATGCGAGCCCGCAGCTCTGGCGGATTGTCCAGGTCCATCGCGATGGCAGCCATACCCTCGATGGGGTCGCATCCGAGCTGTTCCAGCCGCTCAATCACGTCGGCGGTCCTGCGGTTGACGGTGCCCGCGACCCTGCCTCCGGTTTTTCTGCCCAGTGCCATGCCTAAATTTTAGGCAGCGGAGCACGATTTTCATTGTGCTGAGAACACCCCTAGCGGGGCGACCATTTGATGAAGGGGTCGCATATCATCCCCGCCGCATAGGGGAGAACAATATGGGGCCGACAGAGCTCAATACAGACGCCAAGGTGGCGGTGCTAGTGGACTGCGAGAACGCATCTCCAGACGTGCTGGAGTACGCCTTGCAGGTGGCCGCGCAGTTCGGCCGGGTGGTGCTGCGCCGGGGCTTCGGCAACCACAGCACCTTGGCCAACAAATGGCAGGATGCGCTGGTCAGGCGGGCCTTCACGCCCTGCCTGCAGTACACCTATTCGCCGGGCAAGAACACCTCGGACATCGCCCTGGCCATGGACGCCATCGAGGCCATGTTCGACCGGCGAGCCGACACCTTCTGCCTGGTCACCAGCGACTCCGATTTCGCCGGCCTGTGCCGCAAGCTGCGAGAACGCGGCGCCACCGTCCACATCGTCGGCGAGGCCAAGACGCCAGAAGCCCTGCGCAACGCCAGCGACCAGTTCTTCGAGTGGACTCCGGCCGATGCGCCCTCGGCCGGCGAGACATCCGTCCAAGTGGCCAAGCCCGCTTCGCCACCCAAGCCCAAGCAGCGGCCCAGGTCCGTGGTCAACGCGGTCAAGCTCATGGCCGCCGAGACGGCCGATGGCCGGGTGCATGTCAGCACCTTGGGCTCATACTTGCGCCGGACGGACCCCGCCTTCACGCCGCAGACGCTTGGCCACTCCGGCCTGGTCAGCATGCTCAAGACCTATGACTTGCTGAGCCTCCGCCAGGAACCCGGTGGACACTGGACGGTCGCGCTCGCCGCGCCCAAAGACGCTCCGCCGGCCGTAGCCGCCATCGACGCCGCCAACTGATCTACGCATTCCCTTTCGACCCATGCTCGACGACATCAAGAAAACCCTCTGGGCCGCCGCCGACAAGCTGCGCGCCAACATGGACGCTGCCGAATACAAGCATCTGGTGCTCGGCCTGATCTTCCTGAAGTACGTGTCCGACACCTTCGCCGCCCGCCGGGCCGAAGTGATCGCCCGTCTTCGCGATCCGGCCGACGAGTACTACTACGACGGCGCCAGCGATGCCGACCTGGCCGCCGAGGCCGACGACCGCGACTACTACACCTCCGTCAACGTCTTCTGGGTGCCCGCGGGCGCGCGCTGGGAGCATCTGCGCGGCCAGGCCAAGCAGCCCACCATCGGCCGCAGCATCGATGACGCCCTCACCCTGATCGAAGCCGACAACCCCAAGCTCAAGGGCATCCTGGACAAGCGCTACGGCCGTGCCCAGCTGCCAGACGGCAAGCTTGGCGAACTGGTGGACCTGGTCTCCACAATCGGCTTCGGCGACGGCCCCGGTCAGGCCCGCGACGTGCTGGGCCAGGTCTACGAATACTTCCTGGGCCAGTTCGCCAGTGCCGAGGGCAAGAAGGGCGGGCAGTTCTACACGCCGGCCTCCATCGTGCGGACGCTGGTGGCCGTCCTGGCCCCGCACCACGGCAAGGTCTACGACCCCTGCTGCGGGTCCGGGGGCATGTTCGTACAGAGCGAGAAGTTCATCGAGGCCCACGGCGGCAAGCTGGGCGATGTGTCCATCTACGGCCAGGAGAGCAACCCCACCACCTGGCGGCTGGCAGCCATGAACCTGGCCATCCGCGGCATCGACTTCAATCTCGGCCGCGAGCCTCAAGACACCTTCACCCGCAACCAGCATCCCGACCTGCGCGCCGACTACATCCTCGCCAACCCGCCGTTCAACATCAGCGACTGGTGGCACGGCAGCCTGGAGGGCGACCCGCGCTGGGTCCATGGTGACCCGCCGCAGGGCAATGCCAACTACGCCTGGCTGCAGCACATGCTGCATCACCTGAAGGACACCGGCCGTGCCGGCATCGTGCTGGCCAACGGCTCCATGAGTTCCAGCCAGAACAACGAGGGCGTCATCCGAGCGGCCATGGTCGATGCCGACAGGGTGGAGGTCATGATCGCCCTGCCCGGCCAGCTCTTCTTCAACACCCAGATCCCTGCCTGCCTCTGGTTCCTGGCCAAGACCAAGCCCGCCGGTCGACAGGGCCAGGTCTTGTTCATCGACGCCCGCAAGCTGGGCCGGATGATCAGTCGCGTGCAGCGCGAGCTGGCCGAGCAAGACATCGCCCGCATCGCCGCCACCGTGGCCGCTTGGCGGGGTGAAGCGCCGGCCGGCGAGGCTGTGGCCGAGTACGCAGACATACCGGGCTACTGCCGCAGCGTGCCGCTGGCAGAGATCGCCCAGCATGGCCATGTGCTGACACCGGGTCGCTATGTTGGCGCCGAAGAAGTCGAGGACGACGACGAGGCCTTTGCCGACAAGATGACCCGCCTAACCGAGCAGCTCGGTGAGCAGATGGCCAAGGGTGCGGAGCTGGATGTGCTGATTCGGCAGACGCTGGGGGGGCTAGGGTATGAGTTCTAAAGCTGTGGAGACAGTCTATGGCTCGATGCCCGCGAATTTAACTTGCGCTAAGTTGCGCGACCTATGTGTCGAATCTGGAATACAAACCGGGCCGTTCGGTAGTCAACTTCACCAGGAGGACTACGTAGAAAAAGGAACGCCCATCATCACGGTTGAACACCTTGGCGAAAATCGGATTGTTCACTCCAACCTGCCGAAGGTGTCAGACGACGACAAAGCCAGACTTAATAAATATGCCCTCAAGGCTGGCGACATAGTGTTTAGTCGCGTTGGATCGGTTGACCGTCGCGCTCTAGTTCAACCGGCGGAAGATGGTTGGCTGTTTTCTGGCCGCTGCCTGCGAGTTCGACCGAATGCGAGTGAGCTTGATGCACAGTGGCTGTCGTACTTTTTCGGGTTGCCGGCCTTTAAGGCGTACATCAGAAGCATTGCAGTAGGGGCAACTATGCCCTCTCTCAACACCAAGATTCTGAGCGATGTACCAATTTACTTTCCCGACCTTGCAACTCAACGAAACGCGGCGTTTGCTCTAGCCAAACTCGACGACCGAATCACCCTCCTTCGCGAAACCAACGCCACCCTAGAAGCCATCGCCCAGGCGCTGTTCAAGTCGTGGTTCGTGGACTTCGACCCCGTGCGCGCCAAGCGCGACGGCCGCGCACCCGACGGCATGGACGAAGCCACCGCTGCCCTCTTTCCCGACAGCTTCGAGGGCTCGGAGTTGGGGGCGGCGCCGAGGGGGTGGCGCGTTTGCCGCGTCGAAGACTTTGCAGACCGAGTAGGCATGGGGCCGTTCGGTTCCAACATTAAGGTCGAGACCTTCGTTGATTCAGGGATTCCGGTGATCAGCGGCCAACATCTGAAGCAGTTCCTCGTTGAGGACACAACGTTCAACTTCATCACCAAAGACCATGCAGAACGATTGACGAAATCCTGCGTTCAAGCCGGTGATGTCATCTTCACGCACGCCGGTAGCATTGGCCAAGTCGCCCTGCTTCACAAGCACGCTGCCTTCAGCAAGTACGTGCTGTCCCAACGTCAGTTTTTCCTGAGATGTAGAACTGAGCTGATGACGCCCGAGTGGATAGCCCACTACTTCAAGACCTCGGCTGGCCAGCATCAGTTACTGGCTAATACATCGCAGGTCGGCGTGCCCTCTATCGCTCGACCAGTTAGCTACCTTCGATCAATCCAATTGGTGGTCCCTCCCCCGGTGTTGTGCAGCAGGTTTGCCGAAGTCTGCTCGTCCATCACAGACGGTGTCATGGCCAACCGAAAGCACATCACCACACTGACAAACCTGCGCGACGCCCTCCTCCCCCGCCTGATACCGGGTCAGCTACGATTGTCAGAGGTGGCAGAGGCCATCAAGGAAGCCCTGGCATGACCGCAGCGCTACCACCCCAGCCTTGCAGGTCTGCAGGCGCTCTGGAGCCGCCTGCAGCCGCCCAGGTCCGGTCTGTGCGCACGAGGGTGACCGAAACATCGCGGGCCGCATAGACTTCGGCGGCAGTCTTGACCAGCACCTCGGCCGAAGAGCCAGGTCCAGGGAGGAGCAGATGACGGAAGACCAACTCGAACAGGAAGCCTTGGGCTGGCTCGCAGACCTGGGATGGGTCCACCATCACGGTCTGACCATCGCACCTGACGGCGAGAACCCCCAGCGCAGCGACTTCCGCCAGGTACTGCTGCGCGACCGGCTTGCCTTGGCCATCCATCGTCTGAACCCGAACATCCCGGCCAGCGCCCGCGAGGATGCGATCTCACGGGTGCTGGACCTCGGCATCCCGGCCCTGCTGTCTGCCAACCGCGCCTTCCACAAGCTGCTGGTCGGCGGCGTGCCGGTGCAGTACCAGAAGGACGGCGAGACCCGTGGCGACTTCGTCCGCCTGATCGACTGGGGCAACGTCGCCAGCAACGAGTGGTGGGCGGTCAACCAGTTCACGATCAAGGGCGCGCACCACACGCGCCGGCCGGACATCGTCCTCTTCGTCAACGGCATGCCGCTGGTGCTGATCGAGCTGAAGAACCCGGCCGACACGCAGGCCGACATCTGGAAGGCCTTCGACCAGATTCAGACCTACAAGGCCCAGATCCCCGACGTGTTCCAGTACAACGAGGTGCTGGTGATCTCGGACGGCAGCCAGGCGCGCATGGGCTCGCTCTCGGCCGATGAGGAGCGCTTCCAGCAGTGGCGCACGATCACCGGCTTCGACCTGGACCCGCTTGGCCAGTTCAATGAACTGGAAACCCTGGTGCGCGGTGCCTTGGCCCCCGCGATGCTGCTGGACTACCTGCGCTACTTCGTTCTCTTCGAGGATGACGGTCGTCTGATCAAGAAGATCGCCGGCTACCACCAGTTCCATGCGGTGCGGGCGGCCATCGAGCATGTGGTCGCGGCCTCCAGGCCCGACAGCAGTGCCGTGCTGCGCGGCAAGGGCGGCGTGGTCTGGCACACCCAGGGCAGCGGCAAGAGCATCACAATGACCTGCTTCGCCGCCCGGGTGATGCAAGAGCCGGCCATGGAGAACCCCACCATCGTCGTGATCACCGACCGCAACGACCTGGACGGCCAGTTGTTCGGCGTGTTCAGCCTGGCTCAGGACCTGCTGCGCGAGCAGCCCGTGCAGGCCGGCACGCGGCAGGAACTGCGCGCCATGCTGGCCAACCGGCCCTCGGGCGGCATCGTCTTCGCGACCATCCAGAAATTCATGCCCGGGGAGGATGAGGACATCTTCCCGACGCTCTCCAACCGCCACAACATCGTCGTCATCGCCGACGAGGCCCACCGCACGCAGTACGGCTTTGAAGCCAAGCTCAAGGAGGTCAAGGCTCGCGGCGGGCAGGCGTCGGCCGCGTTGCTTGCCGATGGAGGGGATCCTGCGCGTGTGGCGGGCGATTTTGAATCCCCGGAATACCAGACCAAGTACCAGGTCGGCTACGCCCAGCACCTGCGCGACGCGCTGCCCCATGCCACCTTCGTGGCCTTCACCGGCACGCCAGTGTCGGCCACCGACCGCGACACCCGGGCCGTGTTCGGCAACTACATCCATGTCTACGACATGCTGCAGGCCAAGGAAGATGGCGCCACCGTGGCCATCTACTACGAGTCGCGCCTGGCCAAGCTGCGCCTGAACGAAGAGGAGCTGACCACCATCGACGACGAGGTGGACGAACTGGCCGAAGACGAGGAGGAAAGCACCCAAGCAAGGCTCAAGAGCCGTTGGGCGGCGCTGGAGAAGGTGGTCGGGGCCGGGCCTCGCGTGGCCAGCGTGGCGGCCGACCTGGTGACCCACTTCGAGTCTCGCGACGCCGCCCAGCGCGGCAAGGCCATGGTTGTGGCGATGAGCCGCGACATCTGCGTCCACCTCTACGACGAGATCGTCAAGCTTCGTCCGGAATGGCATGACCCAGACCCCGAGAAGGGCGTCGTCAAGATCGTCATGACCGGATCGGCCAGCGACAAGGCCCTGCTGCGCCCGCACATCTACAGTAGCCAGGTCAAGAAGCGGCTGGAGAAGCGCTTCAAAGACCCCGGTGACCCGCTCAAACTTGTGATCGTGCGCGACATGTGGCTCACCGGCTTCGACGCCCCCTGCGTGCACACCATGTACGTGGACAAGCCGATGAAGGGCCACAACCTCATGCAGGCCATCGCCCGCGTGAACCGCGTCTTCAAGGACAAGCAAGGCGGCCTGGTGGTCGACTACATCGGCATCGGCAACGAGCTGAAGGAGGCCATGCGCGAGTACACGGCCAGCAAGGGCCGGGGCCGGCCGACCGTCGATGCGCATGAGGCCTACGCGGTGCTGGCCGAGAAGCTCGACGTGCTGCGTGCCATGCTGCACGGCTACGACTGGAGCGGCTTCCTGACCGGCGGCCACAGGACCTTGGCTGGCGCGGCCAACCATGTGCTGGGCCTGAAGGTCGAGGGCAACCGCGACGGCAAGAAGCGCTTCGCCGACGCCGCGCTGGCTATGAGCAAGGCGTTCACGCTGTGCTGCACGCTGGACGAGGCCAAGGCCGTGCGCGAGGAAGTGGCCTTCCTGCAGGCCGTCAAGGTGATCCTGACCAAGCCCGACATCTCGCGGCAGAAGAAGACCGACGAGCAGCGCGAGCAGGCGATCCGCCAGATCATCAGCCAGGCCGTCGTGTCCGACAGCGTGGTCGACATCTTCGATGCGGTCGGCCTGGACAAGCCGAACATCGGCCTGCTTGACGACGAGTTCCTGGCCCAGGTGAAGAACCTGCCCGAGCGCAATCTGGCCGTCGAGCTGCTGGAGCGGCTGCTGGAAGGTGAGATCAAGTCCAAGTTCGCCACCAACATCGTTCAGCAGAAGAAATTCTCTGAGCTGTTGGGCAATGTGATCACGCGCTACCAGAACCGCTCCATCGAGACCGCCCAGGTCATGGAAGAACTGGTTCAGATGGCCAAGAAGTTCCGCGAGGCGGCCTCGCGCGGCGAGGACCTGGGGCTGACCGACGACGAGGTCCGCTTCTACGACGCCTTGGCCAACAACGAATCGGCGGTCAGGGAACTGACCGACGAGACGCTGAAGAAGATCGCGCACGAGCTCACCGAGAACCTGCGCAAGAACCTGAGCGTGGACTGGTCAGAGCGTGAGAGCGTGCGAGCCAGCCTGCGGCTGATGGTCAAGCGCATCCTGCGCAAGTACAGGTACCCGCCGGACATGCAAGAGGCTGCGGTGGAGCTGGTGCTGCAGCAGGCGCAGGCGCTGGGCGAGGCCTGGGTCTGAGACAGGGCACCACGATTACAGGCATTCACAACACCGGGTCGCGCCTCCTGCGCGTGCCAGGCAGAACACCATGACAGTTGAGCAACAAATCCCTCGTCCAGCTGCGGCGCTACGGCAATCCTACGAGGCCACTCTGTTCGAGGTGCTGGAGGCAGCGCCGGCCGTGTTCCGGATCGGCGATGGCGGCACCTGCATCGACGCCTGGTTGGCCTCGGTGGGTGCGCGCTCGGCCTGCATCATCACTGCCTGGAACCCGTTCAGCGCGTCGACACTGCCGGAACAGAACCACGCTCGGCAGCAGCGCCTGCTCGCTAGCATCGAAGCGGCCTCACTGCGCTGGCTACCGGCTCAGGGTCGCGACCCGTCTGGCGAATGGCCACCTGAGCCGAGCCTTTGCGTGCTGGACATGGACGAGCACCAGATCGACGCCTGGCTGCAGGAGTTCGAACAATATGCGGCTGTGGTTCTGATCCACTTTGAAGGCTGCCATCTGCGCTGGCATCCCGGTGTGACCCTCTAATCCGGCAACGCCGGTCCACTGATCACGCCTCCACGGGCATCGCCCGCCGGGCACTTCCCCGTCGCTCGCGAGGCAGGGTACTTCGGGTCCCAAAGCCCCCCGGGGGTCGACTGCTTGGTCCGCCCCCCCAGGGGATGACAGCTGGAAGATGAACCGATAGTCTTCAAGCTGCTGGACGCAGCGGTCAGTCACCGAGCTCAGGCCGGGGCTGACCGCGAGGAAGAGGCCTTCCGCCGTCGACGTGGCGATGCCAGCGCTGTGCAAGCTGAGTTCCGCGAGGGGTATGGCAATGAAGCAACTGGAGCACCTGAAGGATCTGCGCGACCGCGAGGTGGCGAAGCATGGGCAGGACGACCTGTTCGTGAAGCAGTTGGACGCGCAGATCCAGGGCCTGGAGCGCCAGCAGCGCCAGGACTACAAGACGGAGCAGAAGGTCTTCGGGATGACGTTCGGCCAGCCGGGTCGGAAGTAGGCCGCCCATAGCGCACCGGCGACCCGGATGACCCGGGCAAGTACACGCGGCGAAGGAGATCGACCATGCCACGGCCAGAGACAGCGCAGGATCAGCACGACGAGGAGAACCTGGGGCGGCCAGCGAAGCTGGCGCCTCACTCCGAGCTGAAGGCTTTGCTGCGCAAGAACAGCAAGGCTTCCTCGCCGACAAAGTCCTCGGCGGATTCCAAGGCGATGCCTACGGACCCGCTGGTGGAGCGGCTCAAAAAGCTCGCCTCCCGCTAGGGCTGCAGGCGGCGGCGCTCGCCCCGTCGCGCAAGTTCGCCAACGCCGCAGAGGCCATCGGCCTCTCTGCCCCCAAGGTCTACGAGATGACGCCGGGCAGTGTCCATCAGGCCGCCGCCAGTTTGGCTCAAGAGTGACTACCGGCAAGCACTGTTCTTAGCCGAGTGCGGACCACCGGGATCATCCTGAACGCCGGCGGGTTGAAGGGCTGCGGGGTCAGGCAATGACAAGGCGGCCTGCACGATCCAGCTACGGCGAAATTCGTTGCGCGGAAGGCAGAGTTGAAGTCCGCGAGCAGATACGACAGACATCGCAGAGAGGGTGTGCGAGGCGGAATCCGGATGGGAACCCAAGGCCCCGGGGATATCGAGCTTGGGGCCGCATGGGGGGCCGCCGGCGGGGTGACCATCCTTCCGGGTTGCAAGCCCACCCTTCCTGGAACGCTCCGATTCAACTCGACGCCCACGCTCCTGGCCTGAGCCTGCGCCGGTCGACCAGCCAGCCGCTGCAGCACCTGTGCCTACTGGCGATCTACAGCCGGCAGGCCGAGTCCGACAGCTTCACTATCTTCTCCGCACGCACTTCGGCGCATCACAAGGCCGGCGAGTCGATCAAGGTGAAGGCCGAGCAGCAGGACAGGCAAGCCGTTTCCGTGATCGACAGGGTGAGCACTGGGACGACGCGAGACGACCAGCCTCCACCTCAATCCGATGAGCTAGATCGACGTGTACGCTGCTCGCGCTGCTGTGCAGGCGTGACGGTGGACATGTGGGTGTTGCGCGCGGCCTAGAGATGACCGAGACTGGATTGGTCTCGTCGCCCACCGGCATGCGCGTCGTCCGCTTCTAGTTCCCCGGCGACTCCCTGCCCGTGAGGGAAGGGGCAAATACAAGACCGCTGAGTTTCTGCATTTCGGCAGTAGCGGCAACTTGGTCACGAACGACTGGAAGGAGCAGCCGAATGGCGAAGGTTATCGAGCGGGGTCCGGTGCCGCAGGATCACCCGATGTTTTCGGGTGGGCCGCAGGTGTTCTCGCCCCTCGCGTTCAAGCGGTCTTCCAAGACTTCTCCGAACGCTACGGCTGGGGCAACCCCGGCCGTCCCGGCCGCGAAGGAGCCGCCAAAGAAGTAGCCTCGACACAGCCACCCAGACCGGCGTCGTGACTTCGCCGGCCGAGCAAGAAGCTGTCAAAGAAGGAACGCAATGGCATCGTCTTCGAAGAAGCCCTCCGAGCAAGCGCCGAGGGTGATCGACCCAAGCGACCCGCTGCACGCTGCGGTGGAGAACCTGTTCGTCGGGATGTCGCCAACGCAGCGAGCCGAGGCGATGATCGACTTCGTCCAGAGCCTGGGCAAGACGGCCCCGTCCGACAGCACCGAGGACAGCCCCGAGATTGGCGCCAAGCGGCTCGCCCGGTTCAAGCACCAGAACGCGCAATTCAAGGCGCAGAGCGGGATCAAAAAGGGCGACTGAAGCCCCTGCCGGACGACCCAATGTGCCCGGCTTCCATGCCCCTGACCCGAGGCTGGTCGAGTACTAGCTTCGTTCGAGAATTGACCTGCGCGCGATCCAGCTGCTGCGCGGCGCCGCCAGTTTTTTTTATCACGGATCAGCCCGGCGCCGCCTCGCCCCAGACCAACCAGGAGGACAGTTCCACTGTGGTCGAGGAGAAAGGCGGAGGCCTGAAGGCATAGAGGCAGGACGCTGGACACTACTACTGGCACGGTTCTCCAACTCCGCGTCGGCAAGCCATTGATTCTCAAATAAAAATTCGTTGTCCGGTGTCTCGTCGTTTTGCATTCCTGCGCCAGCAATATCGACCGGCGGTGGCACGATCTGCCTGGCCTCGATCTTCAGGTCGTAGCCGGTAGCGTCCTTGATCAGACGCTCGATCTCATCGACGTCAAGTTCGGCGTCGCTGACCCAGCCATCGTGCATGGCCAGCACGACTCGGTCGCCGTACTTACGCAGCACGGCACGCAGGGCGGTAGCTTCGACGCCTTGTAGCAGATGGCATAGCACTTGGGCCTCGTCGGCCGCCGCTGGATCGATCTCCAGTTCCATCGCGTTCGTAAACCGGCCTCGTCGTCGCGCTTGCGCGGCCAGGATCGCCTTGCGCGCGGTCACGATATCGGCGGCCAGCGCTTTGACAAACGGGTCGGCGATGAAGATGGCGGCCGCCTCCCGACCGAGCAGGTCGCCAAGGGCCGCCTTTTTCGAAGAGGTAAGCCTTGCTCCGTAGAGCAGCGCGATTAGCCCGGCCTTAACGTCGATGGTCGACGCGCCGGTGGCATTTTCCAGCAACGCGCGAATCGCCTGCTTCCGCTTCAGGTACGTGTCGATGATCGGGCAATCACGGCCAGCAGCGGCTGCCATCTGCTTCACGATGGCGTAGTGGCAATTCTCGATATCGTAGTCCCAGCAGCCCGCCAGTGCCGTGTTCCTCACCTCTCGTGGCATCGTCTGCAACCCGCTGAAGATCCTGCCGGTCGACTGCTGCTCGTACGACACTGGTACCGAGCCGTCGCACACGGTGTTGTAGGAGAGTTTGAGCAGTTGCAGCGCTGCGCGTCTATGGATATGGTTGCCCGTGCTGACGGCCAGAGTCACGAGTGCAGGCCGGTCGATTTTCACGGCACTCGCACACTTCGCGCCGCGCCACTTCGCGTTGTTGCCGTCGGCCGAACGCGAACGGATCGCGCGAGGTAGCGAGCGCAGCACACGCCCATCGGCCCGAACAAGATCATCAGGCTTCAGGTCGTTGAGGCAGTCCTGCAATGCCTGTTTGAGCGCGGACGTGGGGTAGAACGCGCTAGACCGGCCGACGATGTTGTCGCCCGGCAGCACGACGAAGTACAAGTAGCCGCAGACACGCCGCATCGTGGTGTCAGAGCCCCATAGGTCCCGGATGTGCTGCTTGCTGAAGGGCACCCAGTCCACATATTCGAGGTGGCGCCGAGGCTGGCATACCCAGTGCCACAACATCGTCGCAATCAGGCGCTGGTGCTCAGGCTTCTGAATGCGATATTCGGGGACGTGATTACCGATGTGATGAAAGAGTCGTGAAGGGATCAGCATTGGAGGTTCCCAGACTCAGCACCCGGCCGGCGCAGTCGGGCTGAAAATGACCTTCGGTCCGCCACGACCGCTTGCATCGGGCCTGCCCTCGCATACAGCCTTAGAGTGCCTAGCAGGGGCGGGGGAGTCGGCACCGGGCCGAGGTCGGCCGCCTGAAGCCGTTCTGGCACGAACTGGAGGGATGGGGGAGCCGTCCTTCTCCAATGCCAGCTTCCTGCTAAAAAGATTCGACTCGGCACTTAAGCCGGGACGGCACCTTGCGGGTCCAGCTGGTCGTGCAAGAGGCGATAGAAGTGGAGAGGCTCGGTGCCGGCCTCCCTCGGCCTGAGGTCCAGGCCGAGGGGGCCTACCCCGGCCCTCATGATCGTGACGAACGGGGCATAGTCGGTCATCGCACTGTCACTCCGCTGCCTATTCGGACGTGCGCGCAGCTTCGAGCTTACGGACCAAGGAGCGGATCTCGCCGTCCGACTTGCCGGCGATGCGCGCCGCATTCAGCGCGTCGACTTCATGCGCCGGCCAGCCAACCGAGCGCGCGCCGAGGTTGACCTGCTTCGGCCAGAGGCCCTGCGACATGCGCAGATAGAGGGTAGAGCGAGCACAGCCGGAGCGGGCCACGACTGTGGGCAAGCGCAGGATCGTGTAGGTCATTCTGGTATCCAGTTGGACGTTGGTGAAGAGCCCTCATTGCAACCGCCTGCGGCTGTTTTCAATCCGCGATTCGCCGGCGTCGCGAAAAAGAGTCAGGCCCTCTGCCGGAACCGGCCCATGATCACGGTGCCGTCGTTCAACAAGCTGTCGACGTGGTCGGCCCAGACCTGCAGCATCTCGCGTCGCTGGTCGGCGTACTCGGCCTTGTTGTAAACGCCGCGCACACCGCCGATGACGTGATTCAGCGCCTTCTCGACAACGTCCGACGGCCAGCCTGTCTCATGAAGGGTCGTGGACGCAGTGCGCCGGAAATCGTGGATCACGAACGCCGCGATTTCCTGGCCCTGGAGCGCCACCTTCAGTGCCGAGTTGATTGCGTTATGCGCGAACGGCTTGTTCAGGCTGCTGCGCCCGGGAATCACCAGTTCGCTGCCACCGGCAAGCGGCTTCAGTTGGCGGAACAACTCCACCACCTGGCGCGACAGGTAGACCAGGTGCGGCTTGTCGCTCTTCGTGTTGCGCCCCTCGGCCGCCGGCGGGATGTGCCACAAGCCTTCATCCAGATCGACCTCACTCCAGCGCGCCTGGAGCAGTGCCGACTTCCGCACCATGGTCAGCAGGAGGAGATGCACGCCGATCTTGAACTGGCGACGGATGTTCGACTCGTACGTCGCCCTGAGAAAGGCGCGGATCTCGTCAGAGGACAGTACCCTGTCACGCGCCTTGGGCTTGTGAACGTGCCTCATCGGTAGCGCCAGCACCGGGTTCGATGTCGCCAGGCCGCAGGTCATCGCGTAGTCGAACAGCCGCTTGAGCAGACCGCGAACTTGGCCGGCGGCGGCGTCGTAGCCTGCGTCCTTCTTGCGCCAGATGATGGCTCGAACGTCTTCCGTCGTGACGGTCTGGACAAGTTTGGAGCCGATGGCCGGCACGATGCTCTTGTCGAAGTACCGGCGCGGGATTGTGGTGTCACGCCGATCCTTGGCCACGATCTCCTTGAAGAACCGTTCGCCGAACGTCGAGACGGTGACGGCCTCGCCCTGGGCGGCCTTGGCGCGCTGTTTCTGCGCCGCTGGCGACTGACCCAACGCCACCTGCGTCGCGGCCTCGTCTCTCATGGCGCGTGCGATCTTCAGCGACAGCGCCGGGTAGCGGCCGAGCGTCACCCGCTCCTGCTTGCCGTCGAGCCGGTAGCGGAATTGCCAGAGCATCCCTCCAGTCGGATACACCTCAAGCGCCAACCCCTTGTCGTCGGTTTTGGTGTACCGCTTGTCCTTAGGCTTCAAGGCCCTGATCGCACTGTCGGTGAGCGGCATCGGTCCTCCGGTGAGTACACATTGGAGAAATTCACCATGAGCACATGGGTGTGTTCACGAATGTGTACTCATTATCTTCCGGATCAAGGCAGCGCGTCTTGGACGTTCTTGTACGGAAATTCCCTTGTAGGCCAATGCGTTACCAGCGAATCGCGGGAGAGTGTTGGGTGGCGTTAGATGCCGTCCTACTTGCCGATGCAGAAGCGGCTGAAGATCTCGCCCAGCAATTCGTCGGCACTGAAGGCGCCGGTGATCTCGCCGAGTGCGTCGTGCGCCAGGCGCAGCTCCTCGGCCAGCAGGTCCAGCGCCGGCGGCTGCTGCGTCGCCACGCCATGCGCCAGCGCCAGATGTTCGCGCGTGCGCTTGAGCGCCTGCACATGGCGCTCGCGCGCGATGAACAGGCCCTCCGGCGTCGCATGCCAGCCGACCTGCTCGAGCAGGCGGCGGCGCAGCTCGGCCAGGCCGTCGCCGGTGCGGGCCGACAGGGCCAGGCCTTGCGCCGGCGCGCCGGCGGCATCGGCCTTGTTGAAGACCTCGACGATGCGGGCCGGGTCGACGGCGGCCAGTCGCGCGCGGATCTGCGCGTCCTCGGCCTCGTAGTCGGCGGCGCCGACGCGGGTCAGGTCGTGCAGGAAGAGCACGACGTCGGCCTCGGCAATCGCATCCCAGCTGCGCGCGACGCCGATCTTCTCGACCACATCCTCGGTCTCGCGTAGGCCGGCGGTGTCGCTGATGTGCAGCGGCACGCCCTCGATCTGTATGGTCTGGCTGACCTTGTCGCGCGTGGTGCCCGGGATCGGCGTGACGATGGCCAGCTCGGCCCCGGCCAGCGCATTCAAGAGCGAGCTCTTGCCCACGTTCGGCTGGCCGGCCAGCACCACCTTGATGCCCTCGCGCAGCAGCGCGCCCTGGCGGGTGCGGTCCAGCACCGCGTCGAGCCGGGCACTGAGCCTGGAGAGCTGGCCCAGCGCGTCGGCCTGCTGCAGGAAGTCGATCTCTTCCTCGGGGAAGTCCAAGGTCGCCTCGACCAGCATGCGCAGCTTGATCAGCGCATCGCGCAGCACCCCGACCTCGTCCGAGAGCGCGCCCGACAGCGCGCGGCTGGCGCTGCGTGCGGCCGCCTCGGTGCTGGCGTCGATCAGGTCGCTGACCGCCTCGGCCTGGGCCAGGTCGAGCTTGCCGTTCAGGAAGGCGCGCTGGGTGAATTCACCCGGCTCGGCCAGGCGGATGTTCAGCTCGGCACCGGCCTCCATGCAGCGCGCCAGCAGCAGCTGCAGCACGACCGGGCCGCCATGCGCCTGCAGCTCCAGCACATGCTCGCCGGTATAGGAATGCGGCGCCGGGAACAGCAGGGCCAGGCCCTGGTCGATCGCATCGCCGCGTGCGTCGCGAAAGGGCAGGTAGCTCGCCTCGCGCGGCCGCAGCGCGCGGCCGCAGATGGCGGCCACCAGCGGGGCCAGGTCTTGCTTCGACGAGACGCGCACGATGCCGACGGCCCCGCGCCCGGGGGCGGTGGCGATGGCGGCGATGGGATCCTGGTGGCGGGAGAGCATCGGGCGATTTTATGGACGGCGGCCGTCGCTCGCTGGAGCAAGGGCCGCCATCTTTTTCTGCTGCGCCACGACCATGAATGGCGCGGGGGAGGCTAGACCGGGCGCTCGCGCGAGCCCCGTTCTCATGCCCTTCCGCTCACCGCCGCAGGGTGCCGGCGGCTGCGGATATCTGCCCCGCATGAACCCATTGGAGTCCCGCGCCCTGCAAGAAAAAAGCCCCCAACTGCGGGGGGCAGTCGGGGGCTTTGTGCGCTACTTGGCAGCGCGGGCCGGGCTCAGTTCTGCACGCCCAGCTGCTTGTTGATCATCCACTGCTGGGCGATCGACAAGATGTTGTTGGTCAGCCAGTACAGCACCAGGCCGGACGGGAAGACGAAGAACATCACGCTGAAGGCCAGCGGCATGATCCACATCATGCGCTGCTGCATCGGGTCCGGCGCCTTCGGGTTCAGCCAGACCTGGAACAGGCTGGAGGCCGTCATCAGCAGCGGCAGGATGAAGTAGGGATCGCGCACCGACAGGTCGGTGATCCAGCCCAGCCAGGGCGCGCCGCGCATCTCGACGCTCGACAGCAGCACCCAGTACAGCGCGATGAAGAAGGGCATCTGCAGGAAGATCGGCAGGCAACCGCCGACCGGGTTGACCTTCTCCTCGCGGTAGATGCGCATCATCTCCTGCTGCATCTCCTGCGGCTTGTCCTTCAGCCGCTCGCGCATCGCCTGGATCTTCGGGTTGATGGCCTTCATCTTGGCCATGCTGCGATAGGCGCTCGCGTTGAGCCAGTAGAAGGCGATCTTCAGCAGCACCACCAGGGCGATGATGGCCCAGCCCCAGTTGCCCAGGATGCCGTGCAGCTGGTTCAGCAGCCAGAACAGCGGCTGCGCCAGCACCTTGAAGATGCCGTAGTCCTTGACCAGCTGCAGGCCGGGGGCCAGCGCGGCCAGCTTGTTCTCCTCGGCCGGGCCGACGAAGAGCTGGTCGTTCTGCGTCGTGCTGGCGCCGGGCGCCAGGCTGGGCAGGGTGAAGACCATGCCCACCGCGTACTGCTCGGGCACGCTGCCGGCGACCTTGCGGGCGAAGAACTCGCGCGCGCCGCTATTGTCCTTGGGCAGCCAGGCGCTGACGAAGTAATGCTGGACCATCGCGACCCAGCCGTCGTTGGCGCTCTTCTGGATGTCGACCTTGTCCTTGGCGATGTCCTCGAACTTGATCGTGTGGAAGGCGTTCTTCTCGGTGTAGACGGCCGGGCCGGTGAAGGCGCTGGGGGCCATCGACGGGCCGCTGTGCTCGACATGGCCGTCGCGCACCAGCTGCAGGTACAGCTGCGGCACGACCGGCGCCGCGCCGGCGTTGACGATCTCGTGCTTGACGTCGATCACGTAGTCGCCGCGCTTGAAGGTATAGGTCTTGACCAGCTTGACGCCGCCGACCTCGGCCGACTCCAGGCGCACGACCAGTTCCTTGGCGCCGTCGGCCAGCTTGCGCTCGCCCGGCTGGGCCATCATCGGCGTCAGGTGCGTCGGCAGCTGCTCGCCCTTGCTGCCCAGCAGACCCGACTGCGCCTGGTAGCTGCGCGCCGGGTCGATCAGCACGATGGGCTGCTCGGCGGCCTGCCGCTTCTCCTTCATGCCGAGCTTCTCGAGCAGCGGATCGAACAGCGCCGGCTCGGGCGCGTGCAGGTACTTCGGCAGCTCGACGCGGCTGACCGCGCCGCCCAGGGTGTCCAGGGTGACCGTCATCACGTCGGTCGTGATCGTCAGCTTCTCGCTGGCGGCCACGGCCGGGGCCGCCGCGGCGGGCGTCGTGCTGCCGGCGGGCAGCGCGTTTGGCGCCGGCAGCGCGGCGCCGGGCGTGCCGGCCGGGCCGCTGGCCGCGACCGGCTTGGCCGGGGCCGGGCTGAACATCGACGGGTGGCCGTTGTGCTTCTGCCAGCCGTCCCACAGCAGGACGAGCGACATCGTGAACACCACCCACAGCACGGTGCGGCGTATATCAGTCATGAGGAGGCTTCGGGATTGGTAGAGGAGGAGGAGGGAGCGGAATCCGCCGCCGCCCGGCCGCCCAGCAGGCGGCGGAACAGGGCCGGCGGATTGTCGGGCACGCCGTCGTGGCCGCCCGCGCAGAAGGGATTGCAGCGCAGGATGCGTGCGGCCGCCAGATAGCCGCCGGCGGCGGCGCCGTGGCGCTGCAGCGCGCCGATCGCATAGACCGAGCAGGTCGGCTCGAAGCGGCAGGAGGCGCCCAGCCAGGGGCTCAGCAGCAGGCGGTAGCCGCGCACCAGGCCGATCAGCGCGGACTGGATGAGGGTGGAACCCGGTTCGGCCGCCATGGCGTCAGGGGGCCGGGCGCGGCAGCAGCCGGCCAACCAGCTGGCTCAGCTCGCTGCGCGCGGCCGAGCGCAGCGCCTCGGACGAGGCGCTGGGAAAGAGCTTGCTGTCGAAGGGCGCACGCAGCCGCACCACCCAGAGGCCGGGCGGCAGTTCGGGTTGGCCGTCGAAGGCCGCGCGGATCTGGCGTTTCAGCAGCGAGCGGGTGACCGCGCGGCGCGCATGGCGCTTGGGCACGATGGCGCCCAGCCAGCAGGCCTGCGGCGACTCATCCACAGCGGTGTGGAGCGCTTGTGCGTCGCCTGTTGATAACTCGCCCACAGCTGTGGATAAAGCCTTGGCAGGCTTTTTCGGTTGGCTGGGGCAAGCGGCGAGGTGGTGCACCGCGAAATGGTGGCTGCGCACGCGGCTGGGCTTGCCCAGCACGCGTTCAAAGTCGGCCGATCGCACGATGCGGCCGATCATGTCGTCGATCCGACTCAGACCGCCAGGCGCTTGCGGCCCTTGGCGCGGCGCGCGGCGATGACGGCGCGGCCGCCGCGGGTCTTCATGCGGACCAGAAAGCCATGGGTACGGGCACGGCGGGTCTTGGATGCTTGGTAGGTGCGCTTCATGATGGAAACCTCTCGGGGATCGAAGGACGTCGGCTAATGCTTAGCGTCGGCTCTAGCTGTTGTTGGCAATCAGTCAAAGGATGCGGTGGGCATCCCGAACACCGGGCTCGTCGGCAGGCCGATCGAAGCCGGCACCCGCTGATGGCTGCCGCGCCGGGGCGCCGCTGATGCGTTCACCGCGCCTGCAAGCCGCTCGACCGGGCTGTGAACAAGCCCGACCCAACACCTGCCGGCGCCTGTGCGAAAAGAGCTGCGGACCGTCCTGCCCGAGGCCTGATCAGGCCTTCAAGCGGGCGCCATGCACTCTTTCCTGCGTCCGGAAAACCCGCAATTACACCAAAGATTCAGCCCTCGGTCAATTCCGCGCGGCCGACCACCCGGGTTTGCCGGGGATTGACCGACGCAAAAAATCTGTGGATAACCCCCGATCTCGCGGCCCAAAATCCGTACAATCCGGCCGCTCTAGAACAAGTTTTCCACAATGAGCGCAGACATGCTTGGCGCAGACCTGTGGCAGCGCGGCTGTGAACGCCTGGCTGCCGAGCTGCCCGAACAACAATTCAATACCTGGATCCGTCCGCTGCCGCCGGCCACCGTGGCCGACGGCGGAGCCGGCGACGGCCTGGTGATCTCGCTGCGCGTGCCGAACCGCTTCAAGCTGGACTGGATCCGCAACCAGTACGCCGGCCGCATCGAGGCCATCCTGAGCGAGCTGGCCGGCAAGCCGGCCAAGCTGGACCTGGCGCTGGCCGCGCGCGAACCGCTGACCCGCGTGGCGGCGGCGCCGGCCAGCCAGCCGATCGCCGTCGGCCAGGTGCTGCACAACGGCCTGCGCCCGGTGGCGGCAGCGCCGGCCGCCACCCCGGCGGCGATCAGCGCGCCGCCCGCCGAGCCGGCGCTCGCCCAGCTGCCGCCCAGCGCCAGCCGGCATCGCATCAACCCGGCGCTGACCTTCGACACCCTGGTGCCGGGCCGCGCCAACCAGATGGCACGCACCGCCGCCCTGCATGTGGCCGGCGCGCCGGGCGCGATGTACAACCCGCTGTTCATCTACGGCGGTGTCGGTCTGGGCAAGACCCATTTGATCCATGCGGTCGGCAATGCGCTGCTGAAGGACAAGCCGGATGCGCGCGTGCTCTATCTGCATGCCGAGCAGTTCATCTCGGACGTGGTCAAGAACTACCAGCGCAAGACCTTCGACGAGCTGAAGGCCAAGTACCACTCGCTGGACCTGCTGCTGATCGACGATGTGCAGTTCTTTGCCGGCAAGGACCGCACGCAGGAGGAGTTCTTCAACGCCTTCGAGGCCCTGCTGGCCAAGCGCGCCCACATCATCATGACCTCGGACACCTATCCCAAGGGCCTGGTGGACATCGACGAGCGCCTGACCAGCCGCTTCGACGCCGGCCTGACGGTGGCGATCGAGCCGCCCGAGCTGGAGATGCGGGTCGCGATCCTGATCAAGAAGGCCGAGGCCGAGCAGACGCCGATGCCCGAGGACGTCGCCTTCTTCATCGCCAAGAATGTGCGCGCCAACGTCCGCGAGCTGGAGGGCGCGCTGCGCAAGGTGCTGGCCTACAGCCGCTTCAGCCACAAGGAAATCAATATCCAGCTGGCGCGCGAGGCGCTGAAGGACCTGTTGTCGATCCAGAACCGCCAGGTTTCGGTGGAGAACATCCAGAAGACGGTGGCCGACTTCTACAAGATCAAGATCGCCGATATGTACAGCAAGAAGCGCCCGGCCTCGATCGCCCGGCCGCGCCAGATCGCGATGTACCTGGCCAAGGAGATGACCCAGAAGAGCCTGCCCGAGATCGGCGAGCTGTTCGGCGGCCGCGACCACACGACGGTGCTGCACGCGGTGCGCAAGATCGGCGGCGAGCGCCAGAAGAACACCGAGCTGAACCAGCAGCTGCATGTGCTGGAGCAGACGTTGAAGGGCTGATCGTCGGTTGAGGTGAGCGAAGCGCGTTGCCGCGCGCTCTAGCGAAGCGCGCTTCGCGCGCTTTCCCGGGCGGAAAACGGCCCATAAGTAGGTGAAAATGCACTGTTGCCCCGAGCGGGCGCCGTGCCACGCGAAACAAAGCGGAGAGAGGTTCAAACATGATCGTGTTGAAAGCCACCCAGGACAAGGTGCTGAGCGCGCTGCAGGCGGTGGCCGGCATCGTCGAGCGCCGCCACACGCTGCCGATCCTGGCCAATGTGCTGATTCGCAAGAGCGGCGGCATGCTGGAGCTGACGACCAGCGATCTGGAGATCCAGGTGCGCACCAGCGCCGAGCTGGGCGGCGACGAGGGCAATTTCTCGACCACCGTCGGCGCGCGCAAGCTGATCGACATCCTGCGCTCGATGCCGGCCGACCAGACCGTCTCGCTGACCGCCAACGCATCCAAGCTGACCCTGCAGGGCGGCAAGAGCCGCTTCACCTTGCAGACCTTGCCGGCCGACGACTTCCCGCTGGTGCAGGAAGCGGCCGACTTCGGCCCCGCCTTCAGCGTGCCGCAGAAGACGCTGAAGGCGCTGATCAACCAAGTGCACTTCGCGATGGCGGTCCACGACATCCGCTACTACCTGAACGGCATCCTCTTCGTCGCCGAGGGCAAGAGCCTCACCCTGGTCGCCACCGACGGCCACCGCCTGGCCCTGGCCCAGGCGCAGCTGGAAACCGAGATTCCGAAGCAGGAGGTGATCCTGCCGCGCAAAACGGTGCTGGAGCTGATGCGCCTGTTGAAGGACGGCGGCAAGAACGAGGAAGACGATCAGCCGATCGAGATGCGCTTTGCCGGCAACCAGGCCAAGTTCTCCTTCAGCGGCATGGAGTTCGTCACCAAGCTGGTCGAGGGCAAGTTCCCCGACTACAACCGCGTGATCCCGAAGAACCACAAGTTCAATGTGACCCTGGGCCGCGCCCCGCTGCTGGCCAGCCTGCAGCGCGCCGCCATCCTGACCAGCGAGAAGTTCAAGGCCGTGCGCCTCAGCTTCGAGCCGGGCCTGCTGTCGATCGCCTCCAGCAATGCCGAGCAGGAGGAGGCCAAGGAAGAAATCGAGATCGACTACGGCGGCGATGTAATCGAGACCGGCTTCAACGTCACCTACCTGATGGACGCGCTGCAGAACATGAGCCAGGACATGGTGTCCATCGACCTGAACGACAGCGCCGCCAGCGCCTTGATCACGATCCCGGAACAAACCGGATTCAAGTACGTGGTCATGCCGATGCGGATCTGAGGCCGGCAGCAGAGAACAGAACAGTAGCGGGCCTGGATTTTGAATCCAGCCCGCTTAAGTGCTTTTAAAGGGCCGCCCCAAGCGGCCCCGCAGTGAGAGAGAAGAGTCCCCGATGAGCGAAAACACCACCCCGCAACAGCCCGCCGACGGCGGCGATTACGGCGCCAGCTCGATCCAGATCCTGGAAGGCCTGGAGGCGGTGCGCAAGCGCCCCGGCATGTACATCGGCGACACCTCGGACGGCACCGGCCTGCACCACCTGGTGTTCGAGGTCGTCGACAACTCGATCGACGAGGCCCTGGCCGGCCATTGCGACGACATCATCGTCACCATCCACACCGACAACTCGATCTCGGTCATCGACAACGGCCGCGGCATCCCGACCGGCGTCAAGATGGACGACAAGCACGAGCCCAAGCGCTCGGCCGCCGAGATCGCGCTGACCGAGTTGCACGCCGGCGGCAAGTTCAACCAGAACAGCTACAAGGTCTCGGGCGGCCTGCACGGCGTGGGCGTGTCCTGCGTCAACGCGCTGTCCAAGCATCTGCGCCTGACCGTGCGTCGCGACGGCAAGGTGCACCAGATCGAGTTCAAGAAGGGCGTGCCGCAGGACCGCCTGATCGAGATCCGCGACGGCTTCGAGGTCAGCCCGATGCACATCGTCGGCGACACCGACAAGCGCGGCACCGAGGTGCACTTCCTGCCCGACACCGAGATCTTCCAGCAAAACAACGACTTCCATTACGACATCCTGGCCAAGCGCCTGCGGGAACTCTCCTTCCTGAACAACGGCGTCAAGATCCGCCTGGTCGACGAGCGCAACAACAAGGAAGACAACTTCGCCTACGCCGGCGGCGTCAAGGGCTTCGTCGAGTTCATCAACAAGGGCAAGAACACCCTGCACCCGAACATCTTCCACGCCGTCGGCGACAAGATCTCGGAGCAGGGCACGAACATCGGCGTCGAGGTCTCGATGCAGTGGAACGACGGCTTCAACGAGAACGTCCTCTGCTTCACCAACAACATCCCGCAGCGCGACGGCGGCACCCACCTGACCGGCCTGCGTGCCGCGATGACCCGTGTGCTGAACAAGTACATCGTCGATAACGACCTGGCCAAGAAGGCCAAGGTCGAGGTGGCCGGCGACGATATGCGCGAGGGCCTGGCCTGCGTCGTCTCGGTCAAGGTGCCCGAGCCCAAGTTCAGCTCGCAGACCAAGGACAAGCTGGTCAGCTCCGAAGTGCGCGCGCCGGTGGAAGACATCGTCTCGCGCCTGCTGACCGACTACCTGCTCGAGAACCCGATCGACGCCAAGATCATCTGCGGCAAGATCCTCGACGCCGCCCGCGCCCGCGAAGCCGCTCGCAAGGCGCGCGAGATGACGCGCCGCAAGGGCGTGCTCGACGGCCTGGGCCTGCCCGGCAAGCTGGCCGACTGCCAGGAGAAGGACCCGGCGCTGTGCGAGATCTACATCGTCGAGGGCGACTCCGCCGGCGGCTCGGCCAAGCAGGGCCGCGACCGGAAGTTCCAGGCCATCCTGCCGCTGCGCGGCAAGATCCTGAACGTCGAGAAGGCGCGTTATGAGAAGCTGCTGACCAGCAATGAGATCCTGACCTTGATCACCGCCCTGGGCACCGGCATCGGCCGCGGCGCCGGCGGCGACGATTTCAACCCGGACAAGCTGCGCTACCACCGCATCATCATCATGACCGATGCGGACGTCGACGGCGCCCACATCCGCACGCTGCTCTTGACCTTCTTCTACCGCCAGATGCCCGAGCTCTGCGAGCGCGGCCACATCTATATCGCGCAGCCGCCGCTGTACAAGGTCAAGGTCGGCAAGCACGAGCAGTACCTGAAGGACGGCAGCGAGCTCGACGCCTTCCTGCTGCGGGTCGCGCTGCAGGACGCGCAGCTGTTCACCGGCATCGGCGACGCGGTCTTGAAGGGCGAGGTCTTCGAGGAACTGGCGCGCAAATACGTGCTGGCCGAGAACGTGATCGAGCGCCTGTCCAACTGGATGGACTTCGAGGCGCTGCGCGTGCTGGCCGGCGGCCTGGCCATCAACCTCGACACCAAGGAAAGCGCCGAGGAAGCCGCCACCGCGATGCAGGCCGCGCTGCACGAGGCCGAGGTCACCAGCGAATACGACACCCGCACCGACAAGCTCTTCCTGCGCATCAGCCGCCGCCACCACGGCAATGTGCGCTCGAGCATCATCAACGCCGACTTCGTCCACGGCGCCGACTACGAGGTGCTGGCCGAAGCCGGCCGCACCTTCAAGGGCCTGCTGGGCGAGGGGGCCCTGGTGAAGAAGGGCGAGGGCGAGAAGGCCAAGGAAAGCGCCGTCAGCGACTTCCGCGCCGCGATGGGCTGGCTGATGCAGCAGGCCGAAAACAGCGTCGGCCGCCAGCGCTACAAGGGCCTGGGCGAGATGAACCCCGAGCAGCTGTGGGAAACGACGATGGACCCGAAGGTGCGCCGCCTGCTGCGCGTGCAGATCGAGGACGCGATCGAGGCGGATCGGGTGTTCACGATGCTCATGGGCGACGAAGTTGAACCACGCAGGGATTTCATTGAGACCAATGCGCTGAGGGCGGCGAATATCGACGTTTGATCTGATTGATCATTGTCGAACTGCCCAGGCCGCAGGTCGCCACCGTTTGGTAGCGGCTGCCATTGCGCAATTGTAGGTACCCTGGCGAGTCGTAACGCCCAAGCAAGCCGTCCGTCTTGGCGGCTGCTTCCGTTAACTGCTACCGAAGCATCTGGCTTTTCACGGTCGAGGCGGCGCTCGACGAAGGGTTCCGTGATGTGCGCCCGAGGTGACTCGCGAGCTTCCCTTTAAGCTCGCGCGAAGACCGCAGCGAAGCGGTTGGCAGGAAGAGAAAGTCCATGAAGAGGGGTAATTGGCGGAAAGCGCCAATGGTGGTTATGCCCAAAACATCGGCGTAGCAGGGGTCGTATACATCCTGGAGAACGACGGACTCCGGGAGGGCTGGATCAAGATCGGATGCAGCAAGCGCTCTGGCGGTGCCCGCGCCCGCGACCTGAATATCGATGCGAACACCGGAACGCCGGGCACCTTCCGCTGCGTATTCGAGGCCCGCACTCTCGATTGTGGTCTCGCCGAACAGCATGTCTTCACCGAGCTCGCCGTCCATCGCCGCGGCAAGCGGGGTCAGGAGTTCTTCGAGGTCGACCTCGGCCGCGCCCAAGCGGTCATTCGCCGCATCTGCGCAGCGGTAGATCAAGCGGCGGCGGCCCTGCCCGCCCCACAAGCTAGGGCCTCGATGGCGCCAAGGCCGTACCCGACATTCCGTGCTCAACCGCAGCCCCCGGCCGCGCTGCCGGTACCGGCCCCTCAGGCTTCGCCGCTTCCCAGGGTTCTGCGCAATCGATTTGGAGGCCGCCGACCCGTACGCTTCAGACGCTTGGTGCTGGCCTCATTGGTATTTGGCGTCATTTGGATCGCTTCGCAAAGTTCGGACCGAGCGGATCGGCAGTCGCAGTCGTCGATGGCGGCTGAACGCACGACGGCAAGAGGTCAGAAAGCTCCTGCAGAACGCAGCCCCAATCTCCAATCGAAGCGCTCGACAGCCGCTTCAAACGGTTCACAGGCACGCGCGCCAGCGACATCCGCAAGCACGGCAATGCCGGAAGGCCTCCCCCACGCTGCGAACGGAAACGAAGAGGACCGCAGCGGCGACCCGCTGTTGACCCTCCTCCGCCAACACGAGTCGCGCGCGTCGGAAGCGATGGCTTCGCGCTAGACGACTCTTCGCGACAGCCCTGCGTTGGGGGACGATCGGCCCGGCCCATATGGCCCGCCGATTGCCCCCAATGCGCTCTATGCTCCACCCCAGCGCCCACCCCGGGCCGCCTCGATGGAGGATCGCGATGAGCAAGACCTTGCGCCCCCTTTATCCGCTGCTGCTGGCCGCCCCCCTGCTGCTGCTGTCCGCCTGCGGCACCCAGGTCGTCAACCCGGTCACGGGCAAGACCGAGCGCTCGGTGATGGACGAGGCGGCCGAGGTGCAGGAGGGCGCCAAGGGCCATGCCGAGGTGCTAAAGGAGTACGGCGTCTACGCGAACCCGCGGCTGCAGGCCTATGTGGACGGGCTGGGCCAGAAGCTGGCAGCGCAGTCGCATCGCGCCAACCTGAAGTGGACCTTCACCGTGCTCGACAGCCCGGAGATCAATGCCTTCGCCCTGCCCGGCGGCTATGTCTATGTGACGCGCGGCATCATGGCCTATCTGGAGAGCGAGGCCGAGCTGGCCGGCGTGATGGGCCACGAGATCGGCCATGTCACCGCGCGCCATGGCGCGCAGCGCGCGACGCGCCAGCAGGCGGCCGGCATCGGCGTGCTGGCGGCCAGCGTGCTGGGCGCGGTGCTGGAGGCGGGCGGCCTCAGCGGGGCCGGCAATCTGGCGAGCCAGGTCTCGCAGACGGCGGCGGCCGGCTATATCGCGTCCTACAGCCGCGACCAGGAATCGCAGGCCGACCAGCTCGGCGCCGAGTACCTGTCGCGCAACCATTACGACCCGCAGAACATGATCGACGTGATCCAGGTGCTCAAGCGCCAGGAGCAATTCGCCGCCGACCGCGCCAAGGCCGAGGGCAAGGCGGCGCCCTCGGGCTCGGGCTGGCTGGCCTCGCACCCGGCCAACGACAAGCGGCTGGCCGATATCCGCGAGTACGCGGCGCGCTACAAGGCCCAGACCGGCTATGCCGACGACGGCCGCGAGCGCTATCTGCAGGCGATCGCCGGCATGAGCTTCGGCGACAGCGCCGAGCAGGGCCTGGTGCGCGGGCGCAACTTCTATCACGAGCAGCTGGGCATCGCGCTGACCGCCCCGCCGGGCTGGACCATCCAGAACGGGCAGGACGCAATCCTGCTGGTCAACGGCGCCGCCGACGCGGCCCTGGTGCTGCGCATGGTGCCGCCCAAGGCCGGCAGCACGCACGAGGAGGTGATCCGCAAGGTGCTGGAGCCCGTCGACGGCCGCACCGAGCGCCGCACGATCCACGGCCTGGCCGCCACGCATTTCACCGGCACCGTGCGCAACCAGCAGGGCCAGACGCGCCCGGTGACGCTGACCCTGGTCAGCGGCCCCGGCGAGCGCACCTACTGGCTGCAGCATGCGGCCAAGAGCGCCGAGGCCGGCCAGCGCGCGCAGGCCGAGCTGGCCGAGGCCGAGAACTCCTTCCGCGCGCTGAGCGCGGCCGACCGCCAGGCGGCCCAGCCCTGGAGCGTGCAGGCCGTGCCTTATCCGCGCGGCGGCTTCGCCGAGCTGGCGAAGGCCTCGCCGCTGCCGGCGGCGACGGCCGAGGCCCAGCTGCGGCTGATGAACGGCGTCTACGGCGGCGGCCCCGAGCCCAGGCCGGGCGCCATGGTCAAGGTCGTGCGCTGAGGGGCGCGCCGGCCCGCCGGCCGCCTCACCTCAACGGCAGCTTTCCTGCCTTCAGCTGCCGCAGCACGAAGCTCGACTTCGTGTGCCGGATGCCGGGGATCTTGTAGAGCTGCTCGCGCAAGAGGCGCTCGTAGTCGGCGGTGCCGCTGACGGCGATGCGGATCAGGTAGTCGTAGTCGCCCGAGACCAGATAGGCGTCGAGCACCTCGGGGATGGCCTCCAGCGCCTGGCCGAAGCGGATCAGCGCGTCGTCGGTATGGCTGTCCAGGGTGGCCTGCACGATCACGGTGTCGCCACGGCCGGACTTGGCGGCGTTGATGCGCACCGAGTAGCCCTCGATCACGCCGGCCTCCTCCATGCGCTTGATGCGGGTCCAGCAGGGCGAGCTGGTCAGCCCGACCTGACTGCTCAGCTCGTTCAGGCTGATGCGCGCATCGCGCTGCAGCGCTTCGAGGATGGCGATGTCGAATTTGTCCAGGTCCATTTTGCGATCTCGGCTCGATTCAGAAAACTTTGCTGCAGTGTCGTTCAGCCACAGCAAATACGGAAGCCTTTTCTGCGCTCAATCGCCGACATTGTCTGCATGGATAGTTTGCTCGTTGATGCCCCCAAGGCCACCGCCGTCGCCACCGTCACCGCCACGCCGGCCGCGCCCCGCCTCCCCCGCCCGGCGCGCAATGGCGCCCAGGTCCTGCTCGACACGCTGATCGAGCTGGGCGTCGACACCGTGTTCGGCTACCCCGGCGGCGCGGTGCTGCCGCTGTACGACGCGCTGCACGGCGAGCCGCGGCTGCGCCATGTGCTGGTGCGCCACGAGCAGGCGGCCGTGCATGCGGCGCAGGGCTATGCGCGCACGACCGGGCGCCTGGGCGTGGTGCTGGTCACCTCGGGGCCAGGCGTGGCCAACACGACCAGCGGCCTGCTGGACGCGCTCAGCGACTCGGTGCCGCTGCTGTGCATCGCCGGCCAGGTCGCCACCCATGCAATCGGCAGCGACGCCTTCCAGGAATGCGATGCGCTGGGCATCTCGCGGCCGGTGACCAAGTGGAATGTGCAGCTGCGCGACCTGCGGCAGATCGAGCAGAAGCTGCGCATCGCCGTGGCGGCGGCGCGCGGCGGGCGGCCGGGGCCGGTGCTGGTGGACTTCCCCAAGGATCTGCAGCAGCAGCCGATGCCGACCGCAGCGGCCGCGCCCGCCTGGCGGCCGCCCGCCCGGCAGGCGCAGCTGGCGACGATGGCGGCGCGCAAGCCGCCGGCGCAGGGCCAGATCGAGGCGGTCGCGGCGGCGCTGCGCGCGGCGCGGCGGCCGGTGCTCTATGGCGGCGGCGGCCTGATCAATGCCGGCGCGCCGGCCTGCCAGGCCTTCACCGAGCTGGCGCGGCTCACCGGCGCGCCGGTCACCCTGACCCTGATGGGCCTGGGCGCCTACCCGGCCTCCGATCCGCAATGGCTGGGCATGCTGGGCATGCACGGCACGCTGGAGGCGAACCTGGCGATGCACGAGGCGGACCTAGTGGTCTGCGTGGGCGCGCGCTTCGACGACCGCGTCACCGGCCGCCTGGCCGATTTCTGCCCGCAGGCGCGCATCGCCCATATCGACATCGACGCCGCCTCGATCAACAAGATCGTGCGCGCCGACCTGCCCATCGTCGGCGACTGCGCCGAGGTCGTGCCGTCGCTGCTGCAGGCCTGCCGCCGCGCGCCGCCCGACCCGGCCCTGCTGGCGCCCTGGTGGGCGCGCATCGAGCAGTGGCGCGCCAAGCGCAGCCTGGGCTTCGAGGACCGCGCCGACTGCATCGTGCCGCAGGCGCTGATGACACGGCTGCAGGCGGCGCTGGCCGGCCGCGATGCGATCGTGTCGACCGACGTCGGCCAGCACCAGATGTGGGCCGCCCAGCATCTGCGCTTCGAGGCGCCGCTGCGCTGGCTCACCTCGGGCGGCGCCGGCACCATGGGCTACGGCCTGCCGGCCGCCATCGGCGCGCAGATTGCGCACCCGGACAAGACGGTGGTCTGCGTCAGCGGCGACGCCTCGGTGCTGATGAACATCCAGGAGCTGTCGACGGCCGTCCAGCACCGCACGCCGGTCAAGCTGGTCTTGTGCAACAACGGCTATATGGGCATGGTGCGGCAGTGGCAGGAGCTGATCCACGGCGGCCGCTACAGCCACAGCTACACGGCCGCGCTGCCGGACTTCGTCGCCGTCGCGCGCGGCTTCGGCTGGCAGGCGGGGCGGGTCGAGCGGCGCGAGGAACTCGACGCCGCGCTGGCCGAATGCCTGGCGGCGCCGGGGCCCTTCTTCCTCGACGTGCGCGTCGCCGGCGAGGAGAACTGCTTCCCGATGATGCCGGCGGGCCGCGGCCACCACGAGATCCTGCTCGGCGCGGACAGGCCCTATCGGCCGTCCTGATCGAGCGGCCACAGCGGCCGGCGCAGATGCCGGTAGGGCAGCCCGGTCAGGTCCACGCGCAGGCTGCCCGGCGTGTCGGCATAGAAGCTGGCCACGGCCAGCGGATCGAAGCCGGCGCGGAAATGCTGGGTCGACTTGACGACCACCAGGCGCTTGGCCTGCAGAGCTATGCCCAGCTCGCTGAAGCAGTCGGGCGAGAAGACCTGCTGGCGCAGGCTGTTCAGCACGAGGTCGACACCCTGGACGCGCAGGGCGACGGCGGCACCCAGCGGATCGCGCGAGCCGGGCACCAGGCCGCGCTGCGTCGCATCGCTGCGGCAGGCCAGCACCTCGACCTCCAGATCCAGCGGATCGCCCGACATCGGCCCGACCTTGCCGCCGACGCGCAGTGCCAGCCGCGCGCCGACGCCGGCCGCCGTGGCAATCGCCACCGCCTGCGGATCCCAGATCATGCCCAGGGCCGCATCGCGCACGCCGCGCTGCAGCAGCGCGCGCAGGATGAAGCTGCTGTCGCAGGCGGCGCCGCCGCCGGGGTTGTCGGCGCTGTCGGCCAGCACCACCAGGCCCGGCGGCGCGGCCAGCGCCGCGTTGATCGCCTCGTCCATCGGCAGGCGCGGGCTGCTGGCGCGCTGGCGCAGCGCATAGAACTCCTCGGCCAGCGCCTGGACGATCGCGACGACGTCCTGCTCGGCATAGGCCAGCAGGGCCGCGCCGGTGTGCTCGGTGTCGGACCAGGGAAAGCCGTGCAGCGCCGACACCGTCAGCAGGCCGGCGCAGCGCTCGCTGTCCTGCAGGCGCTGGACGAATTCGCGCATCGGCGATTCGGTGGTGCCGAAGATGCCGGTCATCGGCACCCGGCGCCATTGCGCGCGCAGCGCCTTCAGCTCGCCGCGCGCCATGCGGCTCAAGAGGCCGTGCAGCTCGACGCCGCGCGGCGCGTAGTCGGTATGCGGATATTCCTTGCAGGCGATCAGCACGGCGCCGGAGTCGACCATGGCCGGGCTCAGATTGCAGTGCAGGTCCAGCAGCGCGCCGACCGGCACCTGCTCGCCGACCAGGGCGCGCACGCGCTGCAGCAGATCGCCCTCGCAGTCCGGATAGCCCTCGGCCAGCATGGCACCGTGCAGCACCAGCAGCACCGCGTCGACGGGCATGGCAGCCTGCAGATCGGCCAGCAGCTCGTCGCGCAGGCGCTCGTAGTCGGCGCGCGGCAGCGGCCCGGCCGGCTCGGCCTGGGCGAACAGACCCGGCAGCAGGGTGTCGCCCTGGCGCTTGGCGGCCTCGAACACGCCGCCGAGCACCGCCTGCTCGCGCAAGCGCGCCAGCGCCTGCGGCTCGCTGCCGCGGATCAGCACGCCCTCCTCGAAGGACTGCCGGCTGGTCGGCAGCGGCGAGAAGCTGTTGGTCTCGTGGATCAGGCCGCCGAGAAATAAACGCATCGCTGTCCCTCCAGAAATCAAACAGCACCCGGGGAGCTGGCCGGGCCAGTCCGTCGGGTGCTCGCGCGGCGCAGACGCGGCGCGTCTGCGGGCGTGGTTCAAATCAATACCATTGATTGAAGCCGATCATGTGGTGCGCCAGGCCCAACCCCAGCAGCACGGCGAAGGACAGCAGCCACAGCAGGGCCAGCAGGCGTGCCCACTTGCTATGCGCCGAGCCGGCCTGGAACACCGACTTGGCATGCCAGGCCGAGGCCAGCAGGCCGCCGCCGAAGGCCACGAGCGTGGCGATCTGCGCCAGCGGCAGCAGCACCGTGGTGTCGTCCAGGTTCTCCAGCGCCATCACGCAGGCGGTCCACAGGCCCAGCGCGACCAGCACGCCGACGCAGGCCCAGCGCACCCAGCCGACGCTGCTGGCCGGCGCGGCCACGCCATGCTGGCGGCGCAGCACGGCCACCAGCGGCCACAGCAGCGCGGTCAGCGCCGTCACCAGCGCCGCGCCGCACAGCAGCAGCAGCGCCGCCGGGCTGGCCAGCGCCGGCACCGGCTCGAAGACGAAGGCGAAGGCATAGGGCTGCATCGCCCAGCGTGTGACCTTGCCGTTTTCGACCTGCGCCTGGATGCGGCGCTTGCCATGCTCCTCGTCCCAGACGAAGGGGCTGATCTCCCGGAACACGCTGCGCGCGCCGGCCAGGTCGACGGCGATGCGGCCGTCCTTCAGCGCCTCGACCTTCAGCGGGCTCAACAGCGCCAGCAGCGACAGGAAGGTGGAATCCTCGCGGCGCGTCGTGCGGTGGGCGCCGGCCATCAGCTGCGCATGGGCCTTGGCCGTCGCTTCGTCGACCTGCGGCTTGGCGGCCGCGCGTGCGTCGGGCAGATAGCGGTCGGCAAAGCCCTCGAACACGCGGTCGCGCAGCCATTTGCCCATGCCGCGCTCGCCGCCGGCATTGAAGGAGACGTAGACGCCGATGTTCTGCTCTGGGAACAGCGCCAGGTCGGTGTGGAACAGCACCGTGTCGCCGCCATGGCCGAAGGCGCGGTGGCCGTTGATGTCCTTCTGGTAGAAGCCCAGGCCGATGCCGCTGACCTCGGGCAGCGGGCGGTAGACCTGGGTGAACATTTGCTTCAGCGTCTCGGGCTTGAGCAGCTGGGCGTCGCCGAGCCTGCCCTGGTTCAGCATGGCCAGCATGAAGCGGCCCATGTCCTCGCCGGTGGCCGAGAGGCTGCCGGCCGGCGGCAGGCTGATGATCTCGAAGCCGGTGCCGGCCTTGTCCTGGCTGTGATAGCCGAGCGACATCTGCGGCTTCAGCGCCTCGGGCAGCGGCTGGCGGAAGGTCGCCTGCTTCATGCCGATCGGGTGCAGCACCTTCTGCTCGATGTAGTCGTCGAAGGGCAGGCCGCTGACGCGCTCGACGATGTAGCCGGCCAGCGCGGTCGCGTAGTTCGAGTAGCCGGGCGTGCTGCCGGGCTCGTAGACATAGGGCGGGACATAGGCCTTCAGCACGCCGCCGAGGTTCGGGCCCTTGTCCGCATAGGTCAGCAGATCGCGCGCGGTCTCCTCGAAGCCGCTCGTGTGCTGCATCACATGGCGCAGCGTCAGCGCCTTGCCGCTCTTGTAGGCGGGGATCTTGAAGTCCAGGTACTGGTTCAGGTCGGCGTCGAGGTCGAGCTTGCCGGCCTCGACCTGCTGCATCACCGCCACCCAGGTGAACAGCTTGGAAACCGAGCCGGGGCGAAACAGCGTGCGCTGCGCATCGACGGCGATGTTCTTCTCCCAGTCGGCGAAGCCATAGCCTTTCTGTACCAGCACCTGCCCGTCCTTGACGACGACGACGACGGCGCCGGGCACGCGCGCGGTGCGCAGCGCCGCCGGTAGCAGGCCGTCCAGCCAGGCCTCGGCATCGACGGCACTCAGCGCCACGCCGGCCGCGCCATTGGGCGTCTGGCTCGGGGCCGACGCCGTCTGCGCCAGCACCGGCTGCAGGGCGCCGGCGCACAGGGCAAGCGCCAGCACGCGCAGTTTCTTGAACATCAGGGTCTTCATGCGGGTTGCGCTCTTTTTCTTAGAAGTTGTAGTGCAGGGTCGCGCCTATCGTGCGCGGCTGGGCATTGGTGACGTTCAGCGGCAGGCCGAAGGCAAGCAGGGCGGTATCGGCGGCCATGATGGCGCGCTTGTCGCCGAGGTTGCGCACGAAGGCGGTGAGCTGCCACTGGCCCAGGTCCAAGCCCCAGCTCGCATCGACCAGGGTGTAGGCCGGCATGCTGAAGTTGGGCACCGAGCTGTCCGCCGAGTCGAAGCCGGCATTGCGCTGGCCGGCGTGGCGCAGGCCCAGGCTCGCCCAGGACGGGTGGCTGGCCAGATCGAACGCATAGCGCAGGCCCAGCGTGTAGCCGAGCTTGGCGGTGTTGGGCATGCGTGAACCGGCCGGGCCCAGCGAGGCGTCCTCGGTCAGCTTGGCATCCATCAGCGCCAGCGTGCCGTCGAGGTTCCAGTGCGCGTCCAGCGCATAGCGGGCGGCCAGTTCCAGGCCCTTGACGCGCGCCTTGCCGGCATTGACGACGATGGTGCTGATGCCCAGGGCCTGCGGCTGCTGCAGGTCCTTCCAGTGGATGTCGAAGAGCGCGGCCTCGATGTTCAGGCGCCGGTCGAGCAGATCGGCCTTGTAGCCGAGCTCGTAGCTCCACAAGGTGTCATGCGAGAACGAGGTCGGCGTGCCGGGGATGACCTGCAGATTGCCGTCCAGCGCCGGCGGGTTCGGGCCGCCCGGGCGGTAGCCGCTCGCGGCGCGGAAGTAGACGGCGCTGTCCTTGTCGACGTTGTAGCGCAAGGTGCCCAGATAGGTCTTGGCGGTGTCCTCGCTGGACGAGTCGGAGTCGAGCGGGCCGGCGCCAACAACGCTGTAGCGCTGCTCGTTCTTGGCCACGCGCGCGCCGACCGTCACCGACCAGGCCGGGCTCCAGTTCCAGGTCAGGTCGCCGTAGAAGGCGCGTTCGTCGTAGGTGGACGGCTGATTCAGCGCCTGCAGATCCATCGCGCCGCCGCCGCCGGCCAGCTGCCCCCACAGGCGCTGGCCGACATTGCCCTCTTCCTGGTCGTTGTAGAAGCCGAGCAGCCATTCGACCGTGCCGCGCGCCGAGGTCAGGCGCAGTTCCTGCGTCTTCTTGCGCAGGCTGATCTTGTTGTCGAGCCGGACGAAGTCGAAGGCACCCGGCGGCACCAGCGCGGTCGCGTCCTGGGCGGTATCGCTGTCGAAGCGCTGGGTCGCCAAGATCGCGTTGAAGCGCGCCCAGCCGAAGTCGTACTCGAAATCGGCCGAGCCCAGCGTCGTCTTGGTCGTATAGGGCTCGCCGGTGGCCAGATGGCGGGTCAGGTCGCCATAGATGGGCCGGCCGGTGTCGATGTCGTACTCGACGGTGTTGGTGCCGTTGCGCTCGATCTGCTGCGTCGTCGCGGCCAGGCGGACCTTCATCTTGGACATCGGCTCGAGCAGCAGCGAGACCCGCGCCCCGCGCGTGTCGCCATCGTTGATGTGCTCGCCGGAGGCCGGGCCCACGGCGGTGATGTAGCCGCCCTCATGGTCGTTGAAGGCCGCGACGCGCAGCGCCGCGACATCCTGCGACAGCGGCACGTTCAGCACCGCGTTCTCGGTGTGGCCGATGCCGCCGTTCTTGGTGCCGCGCACGCCCAGGCCGATCTTGCCGCCGAAGGCCGAGCTGTCGGGCTCGTTGGTCACGTACTTCAAGAGGCCGCCCATCGCGCCGGCGCCGTAGAGGGTGCCCTGCGGCCCACGCAGCACCTCGATATGGTTCAGGTCCAAGAGCGAGAGGTCCAGCGCCGTCGTGCCGCCATGGACGAAGGCACTGCTGGAGCCGAAGGCGACCTCGTCGACGTACATGCCGACGGTGGCGATCTGCTGCTCGCCGACGCTGACGCCGCGCATCGTCACCGCCCCGCGGCCCGGGCCACCGCCGGTCTTGACATCGACGCCGGGCAGGGAACCGACAT
This sequence comes from Roseateles violae, assembly GCF_030410485.1. GTDB lineage: Bacteria > Pseudomonadota > Gammaproteobacteria > Burkholderiales > Burkholderiaceae_C > Roseateles_D > Roseateles_D violae. The sequence continues at coordinate 567,395 of NZ_JAUHHC010000001.1, forward strand.
AGTCGATCAGCGAGGCGGCGCCGGAACGCTCGAGGTTCTCGGTGCCGAGAATCTCGACCCGCAGCGGCACCTCGCGCACCGGCTCGCGGCGGCGCGTCGCGGTGACGGTGATGGTGTCCAGCCGCTCCGGATCCTGCGCGGATGGCCTGGCCTTGGCATCGGCGGGCGCCGCATCGGCCGGCTTGTCGGCCGGCGCCGTTTGCGCCCAGGCCGATGGCGTGCCCAGCGCGGCCAGGCAGGGTAGCAACAGGGCGACGAGCTTGCGTTGCTGGGAGGGCGCCTTGCGCAGGCGCGAGCGGTTCGATCGACTCATTGGTCTCTCCAGACGATGGCGATTAGAATTCGATCGATATAGTTTCCAATTTGGAAAATTATTTCCCATCGGTGTAAACCTTAGCCCATAACGGCTGTCGCCCGCCGCCGCAGCGCGACGCCGTCGCCTAGGGCATGTAGGGAGACCGGCTCCGCCCTCCTGGCCTATGATGGCCCGTCACTTCCAAGCACCATGGCCCCAACGACCGTGAATCCTGGCGACCACATCCGCAGCGTGCGCAAGCGTCTCGGCCTGACCCTGAGCGAGCTGAGCGCGCGCACCGGGCTGGCGGTGTCGACCTTGTCCAAATTGGAAAAAGGCAATGTCTCGCTGTCCTACGACAAGCTGATGCTGCTCAGCAAGGGCCTGGGCGTGGACATGGCCGAGCTGCTCAGCGACGCGCCGAGCGCGCGGCCGACGCCGGGCGGCGGCGGCCGCCGCGTCGTGCACCGCGCCGGCGAGGGTCAGGCGGTGCAGACGCGCAGCTACCAGCAGCTCTACCTGGCCTCGGAGCTGCTGAACAAGCGCTTCACGCCGATGGTGGTCGAGGTCTGCGCGCGCACGATCGAAGAGTTCAAGGCCGAGTTCGGCGACCTGATCCGCCACCCGGGCGAGGAGTTCGTCTATGTGCTGGAGGGCGAGATCACCTTCCACTCCGAGCTCTATGCGCCGGTGAACCTGAAGACCGGCGACTCGATCTATTTCGACAGCGAGATGGGCCACGCCTATCTGAAGGCGGCCGAGGGCCCCTGCCGCCTGGTCGGCACCTGCGCGCCGCGCCATGGCCAGGGCGAGACGGCGGTCGCCCAGCCCTTCCTCGAGGCCTCGCAAAGGCTGGCGACGCCGCCGGCGAACGACCCGGCACCGAATGCCGGCAAAGCGGGCAAGGCCGGCAGGAGCGTCGCCGCCAAGCCGGCTGCCAAGGCGGGCCGCACGGCCCGCCGCTGAGCGCTCAGCGCGGCGCGCCGCCACCCTTCAGCAGCGGCCGCAGCGCCAGCAGCGCCGCGGCGGCACAGCCGGCAATGCCGGCCAGCGCCAGGAAGAAGCCACCGGCGCCGAGCCAGGCATAGCCACGGCCGACCACGCCCGACAGCAGATTGCCGCCGAAGGAGGCCAGGAACCAGGCCGCGATCACCGTCGCGCCCATGCCCACCGGCGCCAGGCGCGCGAACAGGCCCAGGCCCACCGGCAGGATGTAGAGCTCGCCCAGCGTGTAGAGCATGAAGAAGAGCAGCAGCCACAGGCCGTGCACCGGCTGGCCGCCGCTGCTGCCGGCGACCAGGGCCAGCAGCAGATAGGACAGGCCGACGCCGGCCGCGCCGATCGCCATCTTGGTGAGCGGCGCCGGCTCGCGGCCGCGGCCGGCCGCGCGCCGCCACAGGCCGACGACCAGGGGCGTGAACAGGAAGACGAACAGCGGGTTCAGCGCCTGCACCCAGGTCACCGGCACCGCGAAACCAAAGACCTGCAGGTCGACGCCGCCGTCGACCCAGACGGCCAGGGTGTTGCCGCTCTGCTCGTAGGCGCTGCGGAACACGATCACCGTCAGCGCCACCAGCAGCAGCGGCAGGAAGGCGCCACGCCCCTGCGGTGCCGAGGGCACCGCCTCGGCGGGCCGGGCCGGCTGGGCTTGCGCCGCGCGCGGCCGGTCGGCCGGCAGGTGCTTGCCGCCCAGGATGTAGATCGCCAGGCCCAGGCACATGCCGATGCCGGCGGCACCGAAGCCCACATGCCAGCCATAGAGCTCGCCCAAGGTGCCGCAGACCAGCGGCGCCAAGAGCGCGCCCAGGTTCACGCCGACGTAGTAGATGTTGTAGGCGCCGCCGCGGCGCGGATCGTCGGCGGCGTAGAGATCGCCGACCTGGCTGGGCAGATTCGGCAGGAAGAGGCCGTTGCCCAGCGCGATCAGGACCAGGGCTGGGAAGAACAGCGACTCCGAGGCCAGGGTGAAATGCCCCAGCGCCATCAGCAGGCCGCCGGCGATGATCGCGCGGCGCCGGCCCAGCCAGCGGTCGGCCGCATAGCCGCCGAAGATGGGCGTCAGGTAGACGCCGCCGGCATAGAGGCCGTAGATCAGCGAGGCGTCGGCCTGCGAGAACTGCAGCTGCTTGATCATGTAGTAGATCTGCAGGGTCCGCATGCCATAGAAGGAGAACTTCTCCCACATCTCGGTCAGGAACAGGATCACCAGGCCGCGCGGCTGGCCGAACCAGCTGGCGCCGCGCTCGGCGGCCGGGCGGGCCGGCGGGGTCGGGATCGTGGTGGCTTCGGTGCTGTGGGCTGACATCGGGCTATCGTCGTTGCCAAGTGATTTTCGCGATGGTACATTTATTTTCCAAATTGGAAAATCGGATGAACAGCAGCCAGGACTTCGACTTTCTCGTCATCGGTGCCGGCATCGCCGGCGCCTCGATCGCCGCCTTCCTGTCCGAGCAGGCGCGCGTCGCGATCGTCGAGGCGGAGCCGCAGGCCGGCTACCACTCGACCGGCCGTTCGGCGGCGCTGTATTCGACGATCTACGGCAATGGCGTGATCCGCGCGCTGACCCGCGCCAGCCTGCCTTTCTTCCAGGCGCCGCCGCCGGCGCTGGCCGGCACGCCGCTGCTGCGCCCGCGCGACACGCTGTTCCTGGTCGGCCGCGGCCAGGAGGCGCTGGTCGAGGACTTCCGCGCCGATGCCGATGTGCGCGAGCTGACGCGCTGGATGGAGGTGGACGAGGTGATGGCGCGCGTGCCGGTGCTGCGCCGCGAGCGCGTCGCCGGTGCGCTGCTCGATGCCGGCTCGGCCGACATCGAGGCCGACGCGCTGCACCAGGGCTTTCTGCGCCATGCGCGCGCTCATGGCGCGCAGCTGCTGCTGGACGCCGGCCTGCGCGCGCTGCAGCGCGAGGGCAGCGGCTGGCGGGCCGAGACCGCCAGGGGCAGCCTGCGCGCGCCCGTCATCGTCAACGCGGCCGGCGCCTGGGCCGACGGCGTCGCCGCGCTGGCCGGCATCGCGCCGGTGCCGCTGCAGCCGCTGCGCCGCACGGCGGTGCTGATCGACATGCCGGATGGCCTGGACGGCAGCGCCTGGCCGGCCCTGGTGGCGATCGACGAGAGCCAGTATTTCAAGCCGGACGCCGGCCTGCTGCTGATCTCGGCGGCCGACGAACATCCCAGCGCGCCCTGCGACGCGCAGCCGGAGGAACTGGACGTGGCCGTCGCCGTCGACCGCTTCGAGACCCTGATCGGCCGGCCGGTGCCGCGCGTGCGCCACAGCTGGGCCGGGCTGCGCGTGTTCGCGCCCGACCGCACGCCGGTGATCGGCTTCGAGCCGACGGCGCCGGGCTTCTTCTGGTGCGCCGGCCAGGGCGGCTATGGCATCCAGACCTCGCCGGCGCTGGGCCGCACGGCCGCCGCGCTGGCGCTGGGCCGGCCGCTGCCGGAGGACCTGCAGGCGCTGGGCGTGCAGGCGCGCCAGCTGTCGCCACAGCGTTTCCGTTCGAACTGAGACAGCGCCCGAGCCGCAGCAAGGAGCAAGAGAGGAGCCTTGGAGGAGGCTGGAGGAGAAGCCCCCTGGCGCGGCGGCGTCAAGTCGCCGCGCCAGGGTAAGCTCGGCATCCTGCGCCCTCTGCCGTTCCCTTCATGAGATTGCCGTCCAGGAGCCCCGCCGGTTCGCTGCGTCCCCTTGCCGCCCGCCTCGCCGCCCTGCTGCTGGCCGCCGCCCTGTCGGCACTCGGCCCGGCCGCCGGCGCAGCAGCCGCCCCCGGCGACACGCTGGAGGTGCAGTTCCGCAGCGTACAGATCCCGCAGAACACCGCGCCGACCCTGGCGCAGGACAAGGCCGGCTTCATCTGGGTCGCGACCAGCAAGGGCCTGACCCGCTACGACGGCTACCGGCTGCGGCCGATCGAGCGCCAGGACGACGCGGCCGGCACGCAGCAGCCGCCGGCACAGCGCAGCCTCGGCTGGGTGCGCGCGCTGGCAGCGGCGCGCGACGGCCGCATGTGGATAGGCACCGAGTTCATGGGCCTGATGGTCTACGACGCCGAGCGTGACCGGGTGGAGCCGCAGCACGGCGGGGCCAAGAGCAGCCCGATCCACACGCCGATCCGCGCGCTGGCCGAGGACGCCGACGGCGCGATCTGGGTCGGCACCGTCGGCCAGGGCCTGTTCCGCTACCGGCCCGGCAGCGGCCGCTTCGAGCAAGAGAAGCTGCGCTGGGGCGACGAGCCGGAGTCCCGCGTGCTGGCGCTGTGCGTGGCCAGCGACGGCAGCGTCTGGGCCGGCCACTGGCGCGGCCTGGCGCGACGCCAGCCCGACGGCGAATGGGAAACGCTGCCGCTGCCGGGCCGGGAAGCCAGCGGTGCGCCGGTGCTGGCCTTGGCCGAGGACCGCGACGGCCGGCTCTGGCTGGGCACGCAGGACGGCCGGCTGGGCGTCTACGAGAAGGCCAAGCAGGGCGGCGCCGGCCGGCTGCGCTGGGTGCAGCAGCTGGGCATGCCGGTGCAGGCCCTGGCCCAGGCGGCCGACGGCCGGCTGTGGGTGGGCACCAAGGTCGGCCTGCTGTGGGTGGACCCGGCCAGCGGCGAGATCGAGGCGCGGCTGCGCCACGACCCGCGTCGCACGACCAGCCTGGCCGGCAACGACATCAGCGGCCTGCTGCGCGACCGCAGCGGCGCCATGTGGGTGACCGGCTACGGCCTGGGCCTGCAACGCCATCAGCAGCACGCGGCGCTGGCCGTGCGCGGCGCCGACGTCGATGCGGCCGGCCCGCTGGCCGAGCCTGATGTGCGCGCGCTGCTGAGCCTGCGCAACGGCGAGGTGCTGGCGCCGACGCAGCTGGGCCGCGTCGTGCGCCTGGACGGCCGGCCCGGCCACGGCCTGGCCTCGCTGGGCGTCTGGCCGCGCGAGCGCACGAGCATCGTCGAATCGCTGGCCGAGGCGGCCGACGGCAGCATCTGGCTGGCCGGCGGCGGCCGGCTCGAGCGGCGCAGCGCCGACGGCCGGCTGCTGCGCGACTGGCCGCTGGACGGCGGCCGCGCGCAGCGCCTGCTGCTGCGCGCCAACGGCGAGGTCTGGCTGGGCATGCAGGAGGGCCTGTACAAGCTGGCCGGCCCGGCGGCCGGCGCGCTGCAGCGCGTCCATCTGGCCGGCGGCGCGCCGCTGCATGGCGGCATCTATGCGCTGATCGAGGCGCCGGCCGGCGAGGGCCGCGAGGCCGAGCTCTGGGTCGGCGGCCAGCAGGGCCTGTTCCGCGAGCAGGGCGGGGCGGGCCGGCTGGAGACGGTGACGCCGGCCCCGGACGCCGGCCTGAGCAGCCCCATCATCATCGGCCTGCTGCGCGCGCGCGACGGCACGCTCTGGATCGACCAGCCGGTGGCCGGCCTGAGCCGCCTGCTCGGCTGGGACGGGCAGGGCCGCGCGCGCTTCGAGCGCATCGGCGAGCGCCTGGGCAGCGAGGGCGTGTTCGGCGGCAATCTGCACGAGGACGCGCAGGGCCGCATCTGGAGCCAGCTGCATGTCTACGACCCGCGCAGCGACCGGCTGGACGGCTTCGGCGCGGCCGAGGGCGCCTCCTTCGGCAGCTTCTGGTTCTTCGCCAGCGCCGAGCTGCCCGGCGGCGCGCTGCTGTTCGGCGGCAGCCGCGGCCTGCTGCGCGTGGAGCCGGGCGCCTACAAGACCACGCCGCGCGACACGCCGCTGCTGATCAGCGCGCTGCGCGTCAACGGCCAGCCCTACCAGCCGCAGCGCCTGCATGCCGGCCTCACCCTGCCGGCCGGCACGCGCACGCTGGGCGTCGAATTCGCCGGCCTCGACTTTGCCGAACCGGAACGGCTGCGCTACCAGTACCGGCTGCAGGGCCTGGACGCCGACTGGACCACCGTCGACGCCAGTGCGCGCAGCCCCAGCTTCGGGCCGCTGAAGCCGGGCCGCTACCTGCTGCAGGTGCGCGCGGCGGCGCCGCTGGCGCCCTGGGGCCCGCCGCAGCTGGAGCTGCCGATCGAGCGGCTGCCGGCCTGGTGGGAGACCCTGGCGGCCCAGCTGGCCGGCGCGGCACTGCTGCTGCTGGCGCTGTGGGCCTGGGTGCGCTGGCGCACGCGGCGGCTGCGCCGGCGCGAGGTCGAGCTGCAGGCGCTGGTCGATGCGCGCACCGCGGAGCTGCGCGAGGCCAGCATCACCGATGCGCTGACCGGCCTGCGCAACCGCCGCTATCTGGAGCTGCGCCTGCAGGACGATCTGCGCCTGTGCCTGCGCCGTTTCGAGACTGCCACCGCGGTCGACGCCGGACTGCCGGGGCCGGACAGCGATCTGCTGGTGATGCTGCTGGACCTCGACCATTTCAAGCGCGTCAACGACGCCCATGGCCATGCGGCCGGCGACGCCGTGCTGGTGCAGCTGGCGGCGCGGCTGCGGCGCGTGTTCCGCGAGACCGACGCGCTGGTGCGCTGGGGCGGCGAGGAGGTGCTGGTGCTGGTGCGCGAAACGAATCGGGAGGAGGCCGCCGAGCTGGCCGAGCGCGCCTGCGCCGCGGTGCGCGAGCAGCCCTTCGACATCGGCTTCGGCCAGCAGGTGAACGTCAGCGTCTCGATCGGCTTCGCCGCCTTCCCGCTCGATCCGCGCCAGCCGCGCGCCTGGGACTGGCAGGCCAGCCTGGCGCTGGCCGACTCGGCACTCTATGCGGCCAAGGCCCAGGGTCGCGACGGCTTTGTGGGCGCCGTGCGCGCCGACGGCCTGACGCCGCGCGAGGCGCCGCGCGATGCCGAGGGCTGGCAAACGGCCAGCCGGCTCGCGATCCGGCGCAGCAGCAGCCGCGAGGCGGTGCTCGGCTGAGGGCGGACGCTATCCGGCCGTCGTCTCGGGACCGGCCGCCGCGCCCGCGCGCCTGCGCCGCAGCCCGAGGGCTAGCAGGCCCAGGCCGCTCAGCATCAGGCCGTAGCTGGCCGGCTCGGGAACGAGGCTGACGGTGCCGACAAAGCCGATCAGGGCCGTGGCATTGGGCGGGAATTCCCGGCGGTCGAGGATGCCGCGCTTGCGCAGCTCGCCGGTCGCACCGGCGAAGCTGCCGGTGCCGCCGGTGACCACGAACAGGCCGTCGAGATTGAAAACGCCCGGCGTGCCACTGTCCGTCAGCACGCTGAAGGTGGTTCCCTCCAGGGAGCCGGTGGCGAACTGGAAGCTGAACATGCCGTCGTAGGTGGTCGTCGGCGGCGGCGGCTTGATGCACTCGCTCGAGTTGAAGATGAAGACGCCGTGGTTCGAATTCGTCGTGCCGATATTGGTGTTGAAGATGGTCAGATCCGGCGCGCAGCGCCCGCCGGGGGCGGCCCCGCCGCCGGCGAGGTAGATCGTGCCATCGAGTGGCATGGTCAGCGCCGCGGCCGGCATCGACGTGGCCAGGGCGAGAGCTGCCAGGCTTGCGGCGCCAAGGCCGCGCAAGGTCTTGTCGATCATGGAATGCTCCTGCTGCGCGCCGAGTCGGCGCAAGCCGAGTCTGGCCGCCAAGCGGCGCGGCGGCGATATCTTGCAGGTGATGAATCGGTGATGGCGAGGTGATTTCGTCGGCTCGGCTTCTCAGACGGGCGACAGGCCCCGCCCGAAGCCATCCAGCCGCAGCTTTGCCTTCAGGGCCCGGAAGCGCGGCTGCTGCTGCAGGCTGCGCCAGTGGGGGTCGTCCTTCAGGTAGATCAGGCGGGTGTCGCGCTCGAGCCAGGCCCGCTCCAGCGCATCGAGGGCCGGCAGCTCCTGGCCCAGCGCGGCATGCAGGGCCGCCAGCGAGGTCGGCGGCACATAGCGCGATTGCGCCTGCTGCAGCAAGCCGTCGAGCAGCGCGCGCGCCTCCTCGCGCTGCCCGATGCCCGCCAGCCGCACACCCAGCACGGCCTTGGGACGCGAGATGTCGCCGCCCAGCTCGACGGCCCGGCGCAGCGCCGCCAGCCCCTGGTCGTCCTGCCCGGAGGCGATGCGCAGCAGCCCCAGGGTCAGATGCGTCAGCCACAGTTGCGGGCCGAACTCCAGCGCCCGATCCAGCCTGCGGCCGGCCTCGGCCAGCCGGCCCGCGTCGAGCAGGAAGCTGGCTTCCAGCGTGTTGAAAACGGCCGACATAGGGTCGAGCTCGCGCGTCTGGCGCATATGGGCCAGGCCCTCGTCGATGCGGTCCTGCGTGAGCAGCAGCTGGGCCAGTCCAAAATGGGCGATGGCCGAGTTCGGGTTGCTGCGCAGCGCGGCGCGGAATTCGCGCTCCGCCGCCGACCAGTGGAAGTCGAACCAGTACAGGCTGAAGCCGATGCCGGCGCGCGTCTCGGCCAGGTCCGGTGCCAGCGCGAGCGCGTTCTTCAGCGCCCGGTTGGCCGGCTCGAACACGGCGCTGGGGCGGGCGTCGATCCACAGCCCGCGCCGGTGGGTCCAGGCCAGGCCGGTCCAGGCCAGCGCATAGCCCGGATCGAGGCTCAAGGCCTGGTCGAGCAGCTGCAGCGCTCTTTCGATATCGGCCAGGCGCTGGCCCTGAGCGCGCCACATCGCCGCCAGGTAGAGCTGGTAGGCCTCGGCGTTGCGGGTGCCCCCGCCCGGCGCCGCGGTGGCCGGCGCGGCCTGCACCGCCGATTGGATCAGGGGCGCCAGCGCCTGCATCAGGCGCTGCGAGATCTGGTCCTGCACATCGAAGATATTGTTGATCTTCTCGTCGAAGCTGCCGCTCCATACGGCGACGCCGTCCGCGCTGCGCAGCAGCCTGGCCGTGGCCCGCAGCTGCGCGCCGTCGCGCATCAGCGAGCCGTCGACGATCCAGTCGACATCGAGTTCGCGTGCGGCGCGCATCGTGTCCTGCTGCGGCCCGGCATAGCGCAGCGTCGAGCCGGTGGATCTGACCACCAGCCCGGGCACCCTGGACAGACGCATGATCAAGCTGTCCGCCATGCCCAGCTCGAGCAGCTTCTCGCGCTCCTGCTCGGCCAGCGGCTTGAACGGCAGCACCGCCAGCGTGACGCCGCGTGCCGCCTCGGCGACGACCGGCTCCCGGCGACCGAACCACCAGCCGGCACCCGCCAGCGCGGCCACCGTGCCGGCGGCAATCGGCGCGGCCAGCCATAAGCGGCGCGCCGCCGAGCTCGGCGCCGACGCGCGCCTCGCCCCCAAGCGCCGCTCCGGCCCACGCGAGGGGCCGCCGCCGGTTTCGTTCGAGGACTCTTCCAACTTCGAGCCCGTCGGTGGCTGGCCGGGCTCGACCCGCTTCAGGCGGTAGCCGACCCGGGGGATCGTCTCGATCTCGAAGCCGGTCCCGCCTATCGCGGCCGCCAGCAGCCGGATGCGCGAGATGACACGGTTGATGGCGTTGTCGCCGACGACGCGCCCAGCCCAGCAGCGCTCGATCAGCTCATCGCGCGACACGACCCGCCCTTCGGAGTGCACCAGCACCACCAGCACCTGCATGACGCGGCGCTCCAGGCTTCTGCGCAGCCCCGTGTCGTGCTCCACCTGCAGCGTGGACGGCTGGATCTTCAGCGTGCCCAGCCGGAAGTCGGGCTCCTGCGCCAAGTTCAGCCCGCCCTGGCGCGACGGCCATGACTGCGACAGGGCGGAGCGATCGTTCATCACCAGGATTTGCGAGCGGCTGGAGAGGACCGTATCAGCGGCCCCTCCATGCTTCAACGCGTCCATCCCCAATCGATAGGAGGCGCGTTGACCCATCGCCTCCGGGCGCCGCCGGTCGCGGGCAGCCGGCGGCGCCCGCTGCCTAGCTTTGCCCGGAAACGCCGACCATCCAGGCGACGCCGAACTTGTCGGCCACCATGCCGAACAGCGGCGCCCAGAAGGTCTTGCCCAGCGGCATGTCGACGCGGCCGCCCCGGGCCAGCGCATCGAAGGCGCGACGCGCCTCGGCCTCGTCGGCGCAGTCCAGCGACAGCGAGAAGCCCTTGAACGATGTGTCGCCGTCGGCGCGGCCGTCCGACATCATCACCAGCGCGCCGCCGATCAGCAGCGAGGCATGCATGATCTTGTTCTCGCTGCCCGGCGGCAGCATGCCCGGTGGTGGCGGCTCGGGGCTTTCGGAGTTGCGCATCATCATCTGCAACTCCGCGCCGAGCTCGGCCTTGTAGAAATTGATCGCCTCTTCGCAGCGGCCGTTGAAGAACAGATAGGGATCGATTCGCATCGCGGGCTCCTTGGATCGGAGCGACTACTGTAGTCCCGCGGCCTGCAAACCCATCCCCCTTGTTCGTTCAGCGCCGGTACGGATTGTCCGGACGGCGGTCCCAGCGGTCCGGCACGCCGTCGCGGTCGCGGTCCCAGCGCACCTGCTGCGGCTGGCCATGGTGATGGCCGCCGCGATGGCCGTAGCCGCCGCCGTAGTAGCCCCCGTAATTGCCGCCGTAGTAGCTGCGCACCGGCGCGCCGCCATAGACGACGACCGGGGCCGGCGGCACATAGACCGGCGCGGGCGCATAGACGACCGGCGGAGGCGGCGGAGCGTAGACCGGCGCCGGGGCAACATAGACCGGCAGCGCCGGCAGGCCGATGCTGACCGACCAGCGCACATCGGTATGCGCCTGCGCGGCCTTGGCGCCCAGGGCACCGAACAGGACCAGGGCCGCCCCTCCCAGCAGGATGCGGGTGCGCGAGCGGTTTGCAATGGTGTTCATGCGAGCCTCCTTCGAACGGGCTGTGGATGTACAACGCAGCGCCCGCCGCGCCGGCCTACCGCCGGCATGTAAAGGAATGCTTCCGGCCCGTTCACCCTTTGATGCAGACCACCTGCTTGAGCGTGTGCACGATGTCCACCAGCTCCGCCTGGGCGGCCATCACGGCGTCGATGTCCTTGTAGGCGGCCGGCGTCTCGTCGAGCACGTCCTTGTCCTTGCGGCATTCGACGCCCTCGGTTGCCGCGCGGTGCTGGGCCAGCGTGAAGCTGCGCTTGGCGTCGCCCCGGCTCATCACCCGGCCGGCGCCGTGCGAGCAGCTCTCGAAGCTGTCCGCGTGGCCCTTGCCGCGCACGATATAGCTGCGCGCGCCCATGCTGCCGGGGATGATGCCCAGCTGGCCGGCCTTGGCGCTGACGGCGCCCTTGCGGGTGACGTAGACCTCCTCGCCGAAATGGCGCTCCTTCTGCACATAGTTGTGGTGGCAGTTGACCGCCTCGATATGCGACTGGAAGTTCTTGTGGATCACCGTCTTGGCCGCCTCGATGACGCGGCGCATCATCACCTCGCGGTTCAGCGCGGCGAACTTCTGCGCCCAGCCGACCGCGCGCACATAGTCGCCGAAGTAGCGCGCGCCTTCCTCGAAGTAGGCCAGGTCGCGGTCCGGCAGCTTGGCGTTGTTGCGCAGCGCGTCCTGCTTGGCCAGCTCGATGAACATGGTGCCGATCGCATTGCCGACGCCGCGCGAACCCGAGTGCAGCATGAACCAGACCGCACCCTGCTCGTCCAGGCAGACCTCGATGAAGTGGTTGCCCGAGCCCAGCGTACCGAGATGGTTCAGGTGGTTGGTCTTGGCCAGCTTGGGGTAGTCGCGGCACAGTTCCTTGAACTCGGGCTCCAGCTGCGCCCAGGCGGTGTTCACCGCGCCGGGCGTCTTCTGCCAGGCGCCGGGATCGCGCGCACCGGGCGAGCGGCCATGCGGCACCGCGCGCTCGATCGCGGCGCGCAGCGGCGCCAGGTTGTCGGGCAGGTCCTCGGCACGCAGCGTCGTCTTGGCGGCCATCATGCCGCAGCCGATGTCGACGCCGACCGCCGCCGGGATGATGGCGCGCAGCGTCGGGATCACCGAACCGACCGTCGCGCCTATGCCCAGATGAACGTCCGGCATCGCGGCGATGTGCTTGAACACGATGGGCAGGCGCGCGGCATTGGCCAGCTGGCGCTTGGCCGCCTCCTCGACCGGCACGCCCCGTGTCCACATCTTGATCGGCACCCCGCCGGGGACGGTTTCGGTCAGGTGCCGGGCCTCCTCGCTGTTCATCATGTTCATGATTCTTCTCCTTGTTTGCTTGTTCTCGGAAGCGCCGGCTTTCCGGCCGGCGGGCATTCCGCATTCCGTGTTCGCGGCCGGGCGCGCAAATAGATGCCGGTCACGGGTTCCGGCGCCGCCCAATCCTTGCGGCCGGTTTGCGTCCCGCGAGGCCTGAGCTCGACGCGGGACTTCTGACCGACTTCGGCTGTGCCCAAGCGCGACCCTCCCGTCGGAGGCGGTGTGTCGCTGCACGTGGGGCTGGCCCATTGCGATCGGCCCCGCGCACATCCCGTGCCGCCAACACCAAGACTTTCAGTGCGGCAACGGAGTGCAAGGACACAGCCGAAGTCGGACGACGATGTACTGCTGCCAGGCGCCAAGACGCGCCGAAAAGCAAGAGGCCCGGATCCTTTGCAGAATCCGGGCCTCTGTGGAACAGAGCTGGGAGGCGCGCCTACACGAAGGCGTGATCCTCTCCCGGATGACTGGGGGCCGAGCCCGCCAGCGGTGTCAAGGCGATGGCAGCAGCGCACATGAACGCCGGCAGACCCGTACGGGACTCCTGCTTGGCGTTGATGAGGCTGGCGCTGTTCACGATGAAACCTTTCTGTTGGATGGGGCCACTCGACAAGGTCGGGCAGCGCGTTGAACGATGGGGCACACTGTAAATAGTCTTTACTTCATCGTCAAGCGCTTGCGACAATCGCGCTCGAATCCGCTGTTGTTGTTTTGCATCGCCTTGGCCAATATCACCCTTCTCCGAAGACAGAACGCGCTGGCGCTGTTCCAGGCCTATGCCGAGCGCGCGCTGGCCGCGGGTGCGCCGCCCAAGGGCCTCGAGCAGGCCTTCGCCGCCAGCCTGCAGATCTCGCCCAGCATGTGGAGCCAGATCAAGTCCGCCCGCCCGATCGGCGACAAGCTGGCGCGCCAGATCGAAAGCCATGGCGGCAAGCCCGTCGGCTGGCTGGACGAGGCGCGCGCCGGCGCCGTGGCCGAGCTGCCCAATGCCGCCGAGCGCGCCTTCATGGAGCTGGCGCTGGCCGCCTGGCGGGCCAGCAAATCGCCCGCCCGCAAGGCGCTGCGCGAGCAGCTGCGCGGCATCGCGGGCTTGGCCACCGGCTGAGCGCAGGGCCGGGTGTTGCGGCCGGCGCCCGGCGCCGGTTGCTGCGGGCACGGCCGGCCCGTAGACTCATCCCATCGTCGCCGGCCGCCTGAGCCGCCCTGAGATGAACGCAAGACACGAGCAGCCGCACCCAATCCCATGCTGAGCGCGCAATCGCTGGCCTGCCGACGCGGCCGGCGCCTCTTGTTCCGCGGCCTCGAGCTGCGCCTGAGCCCTGGCAGCATCCACTGCCTGCGCGGCCCGAACGGCGGCGGCAAGACCAGCCTGCTGCGCATCCTGGCCGGCCTGTCGCGGCCGGCCGAGGGTCAGGTCTTGTGGAACGATGCGCCGCTCGATGCGCGCTCGCGCGCCGGCATCGTCTATATCGGACACGCGAACGCGCTGAAGGACGATCTGAGCCTCGGCGAGGCGCTGGACTTTCTCGGCCGGCTGGGCGGGCAGGGCGGCGACTGCGAAGGCGCGCTGGCCCGTCTCGGCCTGGCCTCGCGCCGGCAGGCGCCGGTGCGCACCCTGTCGCAGGGCCAGCGGCGGCGCGGCGCGCTGGCGCGGCTGGCGCTCGACGAGGGCGGCAGCGCGGCGCGCTGCTGGCTGCTCGACGAACCCTATGAGGCGCTCGATGCGGCCAGCGCCGCCGCGCTGTCGGCGCTGATCGAGGCGCATGCGGCGCGCGGCGGCGCGGTGCTGCTGGCCAGCCACCAGCCGCTGACGCTGGCCGGCGCCCGCGAGATCGATCTGCAGCGCTGGAGCGCGCTCGCATGAGCGGCAGCGGCATGGGCATGCTGCTGGCCGTGGCGCGGCGCGATCTGCGCCTGGCCGGGCGGCGCCGCGCCGAGGCGCTGCTGCCGCTGGGCTTCTTCATCGTCGCCGCCGGCCTGTTCCCGCTCGGCGTCGGGCCGGAGCCGCAGACCCTGCGCCAGATCGCACCGGGCCTGCTGTGGGTCTGCGCGCTGCTGGCGGCGCTGCTGGCAGTGACGCCGATGTTCGCCGGCGACCACCAGGACGGCTCGCTGGAGCAGATGCTGCTGTCGCCGCAGCCCCTGGTGTCCATCGTGCTGGGCAAGGTGCTGGCGAACTGGCTGACGACCGGCCTGCCCCTGCTGCTGCTGGCACCGCTGCTGGGCCTGATGTTCGGTCTGCCGGGGCCGGCGATCGCGACCCTGCTGGCCTCGCTGCTGCTCGGCACGCCGGTGCTGAGCCTGCTGGGCGCGGTCGGCGCCGCGCTGACCCTGGGCCTGCGCAGCGGCGCGGCGCTGCTGTTCCTGCTGGTGCTGCCGCTGACGGTGCCGGCGCTGATCTTCGGCAGCGCGGCCGTCGCCGCGGCCGATGCCGGCCTGTCGCCGCGGCCGCACCTGTCGCTGCTGGGCGCCTTGCTGATCGTCACCGCGCTGGGCGCGCCCTGGGCGACGGCGGCGGCGCTGCGCATCTCGCTGGATTGAGCCCGCCATGCAGACGATCAGCACCCAAGCCCCGCTGCGCTGGACCCGGCTGGCCGCGCCGGCGCGCTTTTACGCCTTCGCCGGTGCGGCCGCGCCCTGGTGCTGGGCGCTGGCGCTGCTGACCGGCCTGGCGGGCCTGTACATCGGCTTCTTCGTCGCGCCGACCGACTACCAGCAGGGCGAGTCCTACCGCATCATCTTCATCCATGTGCCGGCCGCCTGGATGTCGATGCTGATCTATCTGGTGCTGGCCTTCTGGGCCGCCTGCGGCTGGATGCTGAAGGCGCGCATGGCGGCCATGTATGCGCGCGCGCTGGCCCCGACCGGCGCGCTGTTCACCTTCATCGCGCTGTGGACCGGCGCGCTGTGGGGCCGGCCGACCTGGGGCACCTGGTGGGTCTGGGACGCGCGGCTGACCTCCGAGCTGATCCTGCTGCTGCTCTACCTGGGCTATATCGCGCTGACCGAGGCGATCGACGACGCGCGCCGCGCCGCCGATGCCGGCGCCCTGCTGGCGCTGATCGGGGTGGTCAACATCCCCATCATCTATTTCTCGGTGCGCTGGTGGAACACCTTGCACCAGGGCGCGACAATCAGTTTCAGCGCGGCGCCGAAGATGGCCGGCACGATGCTGACGGCGATGCTGCTGATGACCCTGAGCTTCTGGGCCTACAGCTTCGCCGTCGCCTTCACCCGGGCGCGCGCGATCGTGCTCGAGCAGGAAGGCGACAGCCATTGGGCGCAGGCGCTGCGCGGCGAGACGGGCAGGAGGTGATGACGCAATGAACTGGCGATCGCTGGACGACTTCCTCGCGATGGGCGGCTACGGCCTCTATGTCTGGGGCTCCTACGGCGTCACGCTGGCGGCCCTGGCGGTCGAGGCCTGGCGCGTGCGGCAGCGGCTGCGCACCGCCCGCGCGGGCCTGGCCGATTTCGAGGACGAGGAGGCGCCGCGATGACGCCGCGCCGGCGCCGCGCGCTGATCGTGCTGGCTGCGCTGGGCGCGCTGGGCGTCGCTAGCGCGCTGGTGCTGAACGCCTTCAACAGCAATCTGGTCTTCTTCTACACGCCCAGCCAGGTGGCCGCGCGCGAGGCGCCGGCCGGGCGCTCCTTCCGCATCGGCGGCCTGGTGCAGCAAGGCAGCCTGCAGCGCGAGGGCGTGACGGTGCGCTTCCTGGTCACCGATATGGCGCGCACGGTGCCGGTGCGCTACGAGGGCATCCTGCCGGATCTGTTCCGCGAGGGCCGCGGCGTCGTCGCCCAGGGCCAGCTCGGCAGCGACGGCGTGTTCGCCGCGCGCGAGGTGCTGGCCAAGCACGACGAGAACTACATGCCGCCCGAGGCGGCCGAGGCCTTGCGTCAGGCGGGCCGCGCGGGCAAGGAGGGAACGAAGCCATGATCCCCGAGCTCGGTCAGCTGCTGCTGCTGATGGCCCTGGCGGTCGCGCTGGCGCTGGGGGTGCTGCCGCTGGCCGGCGCGCAGCGCGGCCGCGCCGACTGGATGGCGCTGGGCCGGCCGCTGGCCCTGCTGCAGTTCCTGCTGCTGCTGGCCGCTCTCGCCTGCCTGGCGGCGTGCTTCGTCCGCTACGACTTCTCGGTGCTCTATGTCGCCGCGAACTCCAACCGGGCGCTGCCGCTGGCCTACCGGCTGGCCGCCGTCTGGGGCGGGCACGAGGGCTCGCTGCTGCTGTGGCTCTTGATGCTGGGCCTGTGGACCGTCGCCGTCGCCGCCTTCAGCCGCGGCCTGCCGCGGCCCTTCCTGGCGCGCATCCTGGCCGTGCTGGGCCTGGTCTCGGCCGGGCTGCTGCTGTTCACCATCCTGACCTCCAACCCCTTCGAGCGCCTGCTGCCGCCGGCCGCCGAAGGCCGCGACCTGAACCCGCTCTTGCAGGACCCGGGCATGGTGATCCACCCGCCGATGCTCTATATGGGCTATGTCGGCTTCGCGGTCGCCTTCGCCTTTGCGCTGGCGGCGCTGATCGGCGGCCAGCTCGACGCGGCCTGGGCGCGCTGGACCCGGCCCTGGACCGCGGCGGCCTGGATCTTCCTGACCTTCGGCATCGGCCTGGGCAGCTGGTGGGCCTATAACGAGCTGGGCTGGGGCGGCTGGTGGTTCTGGGATCCGGTCGAGAACGCCTCCTTCATGCCCTGGCTGGTCGGCACGGCGCTCTTGCATTCGCTGGCCGTCACCGAGAAGCGCGGCGCCTTCAAGGCCTGGACCGTGCTGCTGGCCATCCTGGCCTTCTCGCTGTCGCTCCTGGGTACCTTCCTGGTCCGCTCCGGCGTGCTGTCCTCGGTCCATGCCTTCGCGACGGACCCGCGCCGCGGCCTCTTCATCCTGCTGCTGCTGGTGCTGGTGATCGGCATCTCGCTGCTGCTCTATGCCTGGCGCGCGCCGCGCATCGGCCTGGGCCAGCGCTTCGGCGCGCTGTCGCGCGAGGCGATGCTGCTGACCAACAATATGCTGCTGGCTGCGGCGGCCGGCGCGGTGCTGCTGGGCACCTTGTACCCGCTGCTTCTGGACGCGCTGGGCGGCGGCAAGATCAGCGTCGGCCCGCCCTATTTCGACAGCGTCTTCGGCCTCTTGATGGCGCCGCTGCTGCTGCTGCTGGGCGCCGGCCCGCTGGCGCGCTGGAAGCAGGACGAGGCGCGCGCACTGTGGCGGCGGCTGCGCTGGGCGCCGCTGGCGGCACTGGCGGCGGCGCTGGCCACCGGCGCGCTGGCCGGCCGCATCGAGCTGCTGACGACGGCCGGCCTCTTCCTCGCCTACTGGATCGTCGCCGGCATCGCGGTCGACCTGCTGGCGCGGCTGCGCCATGGCGGCGCCGACAACTGGCTGGGCCGCGCCGCGCTGCTGCCGCGCGCGCTGATCGGCATGTGGATCGCGCACCTGGGCGTGGCCCTGTTCGCCTTTGGCGTCGCCATGGTCAAGACCTATGAGCACAGCCGCGACGTCGAGCTGGCCGTCGGCGCCAGCAGCGAGCTGGCCGGTTACCGCTTCGAGCTGCAGGGCCTGCGCGAGGTGCAGGGGCCCAACTACCAGGCGGTGCAGGCGCGCATCGCGCTGAGCCGCGAGGGCCGCCTCATCGCGATGCTGGCGCCGGAGAAGCGCCGCTACGGCGGCTCCGAGAACCCCATGACCGAGGCCGCGATCGACACCCGGCCGACGCGCGACGTCTATATCTCGCTGGGCGAGCCGCTGCCCAGCGGCGCCTGGATCCTGCGCCTGCAGATCAAGCCCTTCATCGGCTGGATCTGGGTCGGCTGCCTGGTCATGATGGCCGGTGGCGCGCTGGCCGCCAGCGACCGGCGCTACCGGCAGCGCCGCGCGCAGACGCAAGAGGCGGCCGGCGGCGCGCTGGGCGAGGGCGGCTCCGCATGAAGAGCCGCTTTCTGTGGCCGCTGGGCCTGTTCCTGCTGCTGGCCGGCTTCCTGGCCGCCGGTCTGCGGCTCGATCCGCGCGAGGTGCCCTCGCCGCTGATCGGCAAGCCGGCGCCCGCCTTCGCGGCGACGGCGCTGGCCGAGCCGGATCGGATGCTGCGCAGCGAGGACCTGCGGGGTCAGGTCTGGCTGCTCAATGTCTGGGCCTCCTGGTGCGGCGCCTGCCGCGACGAGCATCCGCTGCTGCTCGAGTTCGCGCGCAGCCAGCAGTTGCCGATCTACGGCCTGAACTACAAGGACCGGCGCGAGGCCGGCCTGGACTGGCTGCGCCAGCAGGGCGACCCCTACCGCGACTCGCTGTTCGACCCGGAGGGCCGCATCGGCATCGACTTCGGCGTCTATGGCGTGCCGGAGACCTTCGTCATCGATCGCGCCGGCCGCGTGCGCTACAAGCAGATCGGCCCGCTGACGCCGCAGCTGCTGCGCGAGAAGATCGAGCCCCTGCTGAAGGAGCTGCAGGGCCATGGATAAGGCGCAGCGCGAGGCACGGGTGATGGCGCTGGCGGCCGAGCTGCGCTGCCTGGTCTGCCAGAACCAGACCATCGCCGATTCGCAGGCCGGCCTGGCCGAGGACCTGCGCCGCCAGATCGGCGAGATGCTGGACCGCGGCATGAGCGAACGCGAGATCCTTGACTACATGACGCAGCGCTACGGCGACTTCGTGCTCTACCGCCCGCCGCTGAAGGCGACGACCGCCCTGCTGTGGGGCGGCCCGGCGCTGCTAGCGGGCGGCGCGCTGGCCGCGCTGGCGATCACCTTGCGGCGCCGCCAGCGCCTGGCCGACGAGGCCTTCGAGCCCGAGGACGAGGAGAACGCCGATGGCGAGCGAGATTGATGCCGGCGGCGCCGCGGCACGGCCGGGCCTCAAGCTGTGGCTGGGCGTGGGCGCCTTCGTCGCGCTGTTCGCGGCCGGCGGCTATGCCTGGCTCGGCAACCCGGCCGGGCTGGAAGTGCCGCCGCCGGAGCCGCAGCAGGCGGCGCTGGACGAGATGGTCGATCGCCTGGCCCAGCGCCTGGCGCGCCAGCCCGACGATGCCCAGGGCTGGGCGATGCTGGGCCGCTCCTACGCCGTGCTGGGCCGCTTCCCGGAGGCGGTGCAGGCCTACCGCCAGCTGATCGCGCTGCGGCCGCGTGATGCGCAGGCGCTGGCCGACTATGCCGACATGCTGGCCTCGGCCCATGGCGGCGAGCTGCAGGGCGAGCCGCTGCGTCTGGTCGAGCAGGCGCTGTCACTGGACCCGGACAACCAGAAGGCGCTGGCCTTGGCCGGCAGCGCAGCGCTGCGGCGCGGCGAGCCGGCCTTGGCGCGCCGGCATTGGCAGCGCGCGCTGGCCTTGTCCGAGCCGGGCAGCGAGCTGGCGCGCGAGTTCGAGGCGATGATCGCCGACACCGAAGCGGCCACGCAGGCGCAGGTCGCCAGCACCCGGCAGGAGCCGGCCGCCGCGAGCGGCGCGGTGATCGAGGGCCGCGTCACGCTGGCGCCGGCGCTGGCCGCGCAGGTGGCGCCCGGCGACACGCTGTTCATCTTCGCGCGCGCGGTGCAGGGGCCGCCGATGCCGCTGGCCATCCTGCGCAAGACCGCGCGCGAGCTGCCGCTGGACTTCCGCCTCGACGACAGCCTGGCGATGAGCCCGGCGGCCAAGCTCTCTGGCGCCGGCCAGGTGATCGTCGGCGCGCGCATCAGCAAGAGCGGCCAGGCGCTGCCGCAGCCGGGCGATCTGCAGGCGCTCAGCGCGCCGGTCGCCGTCGGCACGCGCGGCCTGCAGCTGCAGATCGCCGAGACCCTGCGCTGAGGCCCGCGTTCAGCGGCTCGGACCGCTGGCGGCCTCGGCCTCCGGCGCCGGGCCGACCTGCCCCGGCGTGTCGGTCGGCGCGCGGCCCGGCGGGATATGCGGCAGGTGGTGGGCGATGCCCTTGTGGCAGTCGATGCAGGTCTTTTCCTTGTTGGCCAGATAGGTGCTGTGCATGTTCTGCGCGCGCAGGCTCTGGCGGGTGAAGTCCATCGACTCGTACTGGTGGCAGTTGCGGCACTCGAGCGAGTCGTTGGCCTTCATCCGCGCCCATTCGTGCTGGGCCAGCTCGAGCCGCTTCTCGCGGAACTTGTCCTGCGTATCGATCGTGCCGAAGATCTTGCCCCAGACCTCCTTGGACGCCTGCATCTTGCGCGCGATCTTGTCGGTCCAGTCGTGCGGCACATGGCAGTTCGAGCACATCGCGCGCACGCCCGAGCGGTTGCTGTAGTGGATCGTCGTCTTCAGCTCGGCGAAGACGTTGTCGCGCATCTCGTGGCAGCCGGTGCAGAAGGCCTCGGTATTGGTCGCCTCCATCGCCGTGTTGAAGGCGCCCCAGAAGATGATGCCGCCGATGAAGCCGCCCAGGGTCAGAAAACCCAGGCTGAAATGAACGCTGGGCCGGCGGATGGTCCGCCAGTAGCGCTTCAGGAGTTCGACGATCATGCTCGGCTCCTCTTCCTTCTTCTTACTTCTTGGCCGTCGGGGCCGGCAGCGCGTCGGCGCCGCGGAAGCCATTGCCGACCAGTGCCGCCAGCGGCTCCTGCGCCACATGGCACTGCATGCAGAAATAGCGTCGCGTCGAGATCTGCGGCAGCACCTTGCCGCTGCGGTCGACGTAATGCGTCGGGCTGACCGGGATCGCCTGCGAGAACTCGGTCTTGCCGCGCGCGTGGCAGTCCAGGCATTTGTTGAAGTTGCGGTCGATCTGGTAGCCGTCCACGCGGTGCGGGATGACCGGCGGCTGCATATCGTAGTTGCGCTTGAGCCGCTGGTCGTCGTTGACCCAGTTGCGCAGCAGCGGCGGCTTGGTCGTGTCGGGAATCGCCACCGGCCCGCGCATCGGATCGCTGAGTACCGGCGGCGCCGAGGCCGCTTGCGGCTGCGCGCCGACCTGCGCCGCGGCGAGCATCAGCAGCGCGAACGGAGGCAGCAGCAGCTGGCGTAGACAGAGCTTCTTCATGGCGGCGACCTCAGACCTTGGTGATCTTGACGGCACATTTCTTGAAGTCCGTCTGCAGCGAGATGGGGTCGGTGGCATCCAGCGTGAGCTTGTTGATCAGCTGGCTGGCGTCGAACCAGGGCACGTAGACCAGGCCCGGCGGCGGCTTGTTGCGACCGCGCGTCTCGACGCGGGTGCGCATGCTGCCGCGCCGCGAGGCGATCTCGATCTCGACGCCGCGCCGCAGGCCCAGCGCCTTCGCGTCGTCCGGATGCATATAGCAGACGGCGTTGGGCACCGCGCGATAGAGCTCGGGCACGCGCCGCGTCATCGAGCCCGAATGCCAATGCTCGAGCACCCGGCCGGTCGAGAGCCAGAACGGGTATTCCTTGTCCGGCACCTCGGCCGGCGGCTCGTAGGGCAGGGCGAAGATGCGCGCCTTGTTGTCCGGGAAGCCATAGAACTGGAAGCCCGTGCCGGCCTTCACATAGGGGTCGCTGCCCTCGCGGTAGCGCCACAGCGTCTCCTTGCCGTTGACGACCGGCCAGCGCTGGCCGCGGACCTTGTGATAGCTGTCGAACGGGGCCAGGTCATGCCCGTGGCCGCGGCCGAAGATCGCGTATTCCTCGAACAGGCCCTTCTGCACATAGAAGCCGAAGGCCTTGGACTCGTCGTTGGCGTAGCCGGCCTCGATGTCGGAGAGCGGGAACTTGTCGACCTGGCCATTGCGGAACAGCACCTCGTACAGGGTCTTGCCCCTGTACTCGGGCTTCTTGGCCAAGAGCTCGGCCGGCCAGACCTCCTCGATCTTGAAGCGCTTGGAGAACTCCATCAGCTGCCACAGGTCCGAGCGCGCCTCGCCGGGGGCCGACACCAGCTGGTGCCAGAAATGGGTGCGGCGCTCGGCATTGCCGTAGGCGCCTTCCTTCTCGACCCACATCGCCGCCGGCAGCACCAGATCGGCCGCCAAGGTCGTCACCGTCGGATAGGCGTCGGAGACGACGATGAAGTTGGCCGGGTTGCGATAGCCGGGATAGCCCTCCTGCATCAGATTGGCCGCCGCCTGCATATTGTTGTTGACCATCACCCAGTAGGCATTGAGCTTGCCGTCCTTGAGCATGCGGTTCTGCAACACCGCGTGATAGCCGTTCTTGTCGGGGATCGTGCCCTCGGGCAGCTTCCAGATCTCCTCGGTATGGGCGCGGTGCTTGGGGTTGGTCACCACCATATCGGCCGGCAGCCGGTGCGAGAAGGTGCCGACCTCGCGCGCGGTGCCGCAGGCCGAGGGCTGGCCGGTCAGCGAGAAGGGACTGTTGCCGG
The DNA here is from genome assembly GCF_030410485.1 of Roseateles violae. Classification (GTDB taxonomy): domain Bacteria; phylum Pseudomonadota; class Gammaproteobacteria; order Burkholderiales; family Burkholderiaceae_C; genus Roseateles_D; species Roseateles_D violae. The sequence continues at coordinate 589,906 of NZ_JAUHHC010000001.1, forward strand.
GCGTCGAGATCTTGCCGGTCAGCAGATGGATGTTGTAGACCATGTTGTTGCACCAAACACCGCGCGTGTGCTGGTTGAAACCCATGGTCCAGAAGGACATCACCTTGGTCTTCGGGTCGGCATAGAGTTCGGCCAGCGCCTGCAGCCGGCTCTTCGGCACGCCGCTGAGCTTGTGCGTGTACTCGAGGTCGTAGGTCGAGACGAACTTGGCGAACTCGTCGAAGGTGCTGGCCTTGGCGCCGCCGGCGTCGCCGGCATTCTTTGCCGCCTTCTGCAGCGGATGCTCGGGGCGCAGGCCATAGCCGATGTCGGGATTGCCCACCCAGAAGGTCGTGTGTTTCTCGACGAAGTCCTTGTTGACCTTGCCGCTCGTGATGATGTGGTGGGCGATGTAGTTCAGGATCGCCAGATCGGTCTGCGGCGTGAAGGTCAGCTCGATATCGGCCAGCTCGTAGGAGCGCGTCTCGAAGGTCGACAGCACGGCCACCCGCACATGCGGCGCGGAGAGACGCCGGTCGGTGACGCGGGTCCACAGCACCGGATGCATCTCGGCCATGTTCGCGCCCCAGAGCACGAAGGCGTCGGCGGCCTCGATATCGTCATAGCAGCCCATCGGCTCGTCCATGCCGAAGCTGCGCATGAAGCCGGCCACGGCCGAGGCCATGCAGTGGCGCGCGTTCGGATCGATATTGTTTGTGCGGAAGCCCGCCTTCATCAGCTTGGACGCCGCATAGCCCTCCCAGACCGTCCATTGGCCCGAGCCGAACATGCCGACCGCCGTCGGGCCCTTGTCCTTGATCACGCGCTTGAACTGCTCGGCCATCACGTCGAAGGCCTTGTCCCAGGACACCGGCGTGAACTCGCCGTCCTTGGCGTATTGGCCATTCTTCATGCGCAAGAGCGGCGTCGTCAGCCGGTCCTCGCCGTACATGATCTTGGACAGGTAATAGCCCTTGACGCAGTTCAAGCCCTTGTTGACCTCGGCCTGCGGGTCGCCATGGGTGGCAACGACGCGGTTGTCCTTGACCGCGACATTGACGCCGCAACCGGTGCCGCAGAAGCGGCAGGGCGCCTTCGACCATTTGACCTGCGGATCGAGCGCGAGCGCCGCCTCGGCGGCCTGGCCCGGCAAGGGGATCCCGGCCGCGGCGCCGGCCGCGGCCGCGGCACTGCGCCGGATGAAGTCACGCCTGAGCATAGCCATCAGGCATCTCCTCGTTCATCGCGTCGAGGCTGTCGACGCATTGATAGACCAGCGCCGCCGACAGCACGCCCTCGGTGCGTTGGATCTCGGCGACGATGGCGCTCATCTGCTGCGCCGTGTCGGTCTCCAGCGTGACGACCAGCTTGCCGGCGGCCGAGCGGGCGTGCACCTCGGCGCCGGGAATGGCGGCGATCGCCTCGGCGACCCGCTCGATCCGCTTCGGCGTCGAATGCACGACCAGGCTGCTGATATGCAGTTCCGCAAGCATCGCTGCGCTCCTTGCCGGCTTCAGCTGCCCGGCGGGCCGGTGAAGATCTGCAGCATCCAGACCAGGAAGCCGTAGCCGGTCACGATGATGACGGCCAGGGCCGGCGCCATCACCACCGACAGGAACAGGAAGCTGCGCAGCTCCTCCGAGCGTCTTCTGCTGTCGTCACCGTCCACGGCCGTCTCCCAGCTGAGCTCCGCCAAGGGGCGCCGCTGAGCCGCGGCACCATCCGGCCACAGAATAGTGCAGCGACGGGGCCGCGTCCAGCCCTGTGCAAGACCCGACCCTTTTACTGGGTTGCCGCGGTCGGTCGCCTTACTTGGCGGCGGCGGCCTTGCGCTCGACGTTGAGCAGGGCGGCCTCGGCGAACACCGCACGCACCTGCATGCCGGTCTTCAGCTTGGTCAAGTCGATGTCTTCGGGCACCGCCAGGGTGACGCTGCGCTTGGCGCCGCGCAGGGTGACCATGCGGGTCTTGCGATCGAGCTTGTCGATCACGCCCAGCGCCTCGATCGTGCGGCCGGCGCCGACGCCCGGCATGCCGCCGGCGGCGGCCTTGCTGGCCGTCTGCGATTCCACCCGTTCGCGGATGCCGTTGTTGCTGCCGGCCGGCTCGATCTTGGTGGCCAGCGCGACGACGTAGCGGATCGTCAGCTCGTCGCCGACCTGCACCTGATCGAAGTTCTTCACGTCCGCCGGCACGTCCAGCGAGAACAGTTCCCCGCGCGGGCCCTGCAGCACGGCGCTGCGGTTGGCCTTGTCCAGCTCGATGATCTTGGCGCTGACGGCAATCTCGCCGCCGCGGGCGCGCACGCCGTCGGCGCTGACCGAGGCCGCGCCGACGGCAGCCCCCTGCGAAAAGGCCGCATGCGGCAGGGACAGGGCGGCGACGCAGGCCGAAGCAATGAGCAGACTACGCATAACGAGACTCTCCTGTGGAGTGAAGGAATCGCTGTATCCGTTGCCGACCGCGGCGTTGCCGTGGCGTGTTGGGGGCCAATATAACGGAATGCCGCTGCCCCCGATCCGGCGCAACAAGCATTCAGCGCTCGACAAACTCCAGCAGCGTCCGCGCTTCACCGTCCCCGAACACCTGCGCCCAGCCGCCGCGGGTGTCCATGTACTCGCGAATGCGATGGATCCTGCCCTCGCGCACCTCATAGACAAAGCAGTAGTCGTTCACATAGGACCGGCCATTCGGCAGCGTCGCGCAAAGGCGGTGTTCGACAAACACGATGGGGCCTTCCGCCACCATGCTGCGCAACTCGTTCTTCGCGGCCACGAAGAAGCGCGAAAAGTTGTGGGCCATGAACTGGACAATCTGCTGCTTTCCCAGCTGGTTCGAGCCATCCGGCGCACCGGCGTCTTCCGGCCTTCCCAGCCCGAAGGCGACCTGGGTGGCATTGCCCGCCGGCGCCGTCCAGACGACCTCATCGTCCAGCAGATCGGCGATCCGTGCCGGCTCGGCGGACCCGAATGCGCGGTAGAACGCAAGAACCGTCTCCTTTGGATTCATGGCGCTTCCCCGGATGATTGAGTGCCTGGCGATCCTAGGCCCGGCATTGAAACCCGCTCGCCGAAAGCGGACCTGTCCATCGGGCACCCGTGATTCGAGAGCGCTCGCCATTCGCAATCCCTTCGCCGGCGAGCCGCCGCCGCGATCGTTCCTTTTCTATGATCGCTCGATCCCCTTCCCGCTTTCGACGAACGCTGTAACGATGACGACCGACAACACCGCCAAGCGCCGCCTCGTGCTGCTCCTATTGATCCCGCTGGCCGATGACTTCAAGGCGCTGCTGCGCGAGCGCTTCGAATTGATCGATGCGCCCGACCCGGCCGCGCGCGCCGCGGCGATCGCCGGCCGCGGCGCCGAGATCGAGCTGGTGCTGACCAATGGCGCGACCGGCTTGCGCGCCGACGATATCGCCGCACTGCCGCGCCTGGGCCTGGCCGCGGCCCAGGGCGCCGGCTACGAGAACCTCGATATCGCGGCGGCCAAGGCGCGTGGCATCGCCGTCTGCAACGGCGCCGGCACCAACGACAGCTGCGTCGCCGACCACACGCTGGCCCTGCTGCTGGCCAGCGTGCGCGCGCTGCCGCAGCAGGAGAAGGCGCTGCGCGCCGGCATCTGGCGCGACGATCTGCCGCTGCGGCCCAGCGTCAACGGGCGGCGCCTGGGCATCTTCGGCATGGGCGCGATAGGCCGCAAGATCGCGCGCCGCGCCCAGGCCTTCGAGATGGAGATCGGCTATCACAACCGCCGCCCGCGCGAGGACGCGGCGGGCTGCCGCTACTTCGACAGCCTGGTCGCGCTGGCCGAATGGGCCGACTTCCTCGTCGTCGCCGCACCGGGCGGCCCCGCCACCCGCCATGCGGTCAATGCCGAGGTGCTGGCCGCCCTGGGCCCGCAGGGCCATCTGGTCAATATCGCGCGCGGCAGCCTGGTCGACACGGCGGCCCTGGCCGAGGCCCTGGCCGCCGGCCGCATCGCCGGCGCGGCGCTCGACGTCTACGAGAGCGAGCCCAAGCCGCCGGAGACCCTGCTCGGTTTCGACAATGTGATCCTGACCCCGCACATCGCCGGCTGGTCGCCGGAGTCGATCCGGGCGACGATCGATCTGTTCATCGCGAATGTGCAGGCCTGGGAGGCGGGGAGGCCGGTGCTGACGCCGTTGTGATGGGTTCTTCGGGCGGCACGGCGCTCAACGGTGGCATTGGGCTAGATAGCAAGAGCGTTTTCCGAACAGGCGCGAAGGCGGGCTTAGGCTGATCTCAGTCACTCGCGTCAACGACCCGAGTGGCTGTTGCCATCGTCACCGGTCATTCGCTGGTAACGACACGTATGAAGACTGTGCACCCGGGACAAGGCCTTCGACGCGGCGCGCTGACAAGACAGTCTTGAACGAAACCGGCCTGGTCGTCGCACCAGCTCGCGCTGCCGAGCCATTGCAGCCATGAAATAGGCCAACACTCGCCACAGCCTGCCGTCCTTTGCTGGCCCACGGGGCTCGCAATCACTTGACCTTGATGACGACCTTGCCCTTCGCGCGCCCGGACTCGACATAGGCCAGGGCTTCATTGGTGGATTCGAACGGGAACACCTTGTCGATGACGGGACGGATCGTGCCTTCTTCGATGAGACGGGCAATCTCGTGCAACTGGGCGCCGTTCGCCTTCATGAAAAGGAAGGCATAGCCCAGACCGCGACGGCGTGCTTTTCGCCTGACGCCTGCGCTCAGCATGCGCATGACCAGCCTCACGAACCCCGGTGCGTTGATCTGCGCCCCGAACTCGGGGTCCGGCGGCCCGGAGATTGAAATCAGCTTGCCGCCGCGCTTGAGCACCCGAAGCGACTTGTCCAGCGTCTTGCCGTCCTGGCTGTTCAGCACCAGATCGTAGCCGCGCAGGACCTCTTCAAAGTCCTGGGTCTTGTAGTCGACGACCACATCGGCGCCCAGGCTCTTCACGAGCGCAACATTGGCCGCGCTCGTTGTCGTCGCGACGCTCGCGCCCAGGTGCTTGGCCAGCTGTATGGCGAAGGTGCCCACGCCGCCGGAACCGGCCTGGATGAAGACCTTCTGCCCTTGCTGAAGCTGGGCTCTCTCGACGAGCGCCTGCCAGGCCGTCAAACCGACCAGCGGGATGGACGCGGCCTCTTCCATCGTGAGCCCTCTGGGTTTGAGCGCCAGCGACGATTCTTTGACGGGGACAAACTCCGCGAAGCTGCCGATCCGGAAGTCATCGACTCGCGCATAGACCTCATCGCCCAACTTGAACTTGCGCGCCCGCGGGCCCGCCTTGACGACGACGCCCGCCACATCGTGGCCCAGGATGAGGGGCAGCCTGTACGGCAGGATGAGCTTGAACTCGCCGTCCCTGAGCTTGAAGTCCAGCTGGTTCACACCGGCGGCGTGGACCTCGATCAGGACCTCGTCGTCGCGCATCTCAGGCACCGGCATGTCCGCCAGGCGCAAGGCGCTCTTTCTTTCATAGCGATCAGCGACAAATGCCTTCATGATCATTTCACCCCTCGTGCCGCGTCGAGCCGCAGGTCCTTGCGAATGCCGGCATCCACCAGACCGGCCGGCGCATACTTGCGCAGCAGCCGCAGGCGGCTCGCGAGCCCGCCGGCTGTGTAGCGGAGCTTCGGCTGGGTGGCGTTGGCAGCTTTCAGCACCACCTCGGCCACGACGTCGGGCAGGTCTGCCGTGGCCATCACCTCCTTCACGCGCTGGTTCACTGCGGTGCGAATCTCACGGTACTCCTCTAGCTTGGCGTCGGGCTCCAGGAGGTTCGCGTCGAACGGTGTCTTGGTGTAGGCGGGCTCGATGACCGAGACCCGGATGCCTCGCGTGCGCAGTTCATGGTCCAGCGATTCGGAATAGCCTTCGATGGCATGCTTGGTCGCGGCATAGAGGGCCCCGTAGGGCATGGGCAGGAAGCCCAGCACCGAGCCGATGTTGATGATGCGGCCCGAACCCTGCTGGCGCATGTGCGGCAACACCGCGCGCGTCATCCGGATGAGCCCGAAAAAGTTGGTGTCGAAGATGGACCGGGCCTGCTCCATCGAGCTTTCCTCGGCGCCGGCAGGGGCGACCCCGAAGCCGGCGTTGTTGACCAGCAGGTCGATGCGGCCTTCCAGTTGCAGCAGCCGCCCGACCGCCGCGTCAACCGATACGTCGCTGGTCACATCGAGCGGCAGCATCTCGAAGGCGCCGCCATTTGCCTCGGCGCCCCGTCGGCTCGTGCCATAGACCTGGTAGCCCGCCTTGGCGAGCAGCTCCGCGGTGGCCCGGCCGATGCCCGACGAGGCGCCGGTCACGAGGGCGATCTTGCGCTTCTTCATGGTCATGAATATCTCCGTCAGGGTTGCAGGTTCGGAAGCTCGGCGTCAGCCAAAGGCTTCAAACCAAAACTCACATGATGATCATCATGTGCAAATTCGAGCGGAATGCCCATGTTCTTCAACGGGCTCAGTGAGTGGGGGCCAGCAGATGCCTGAGCGCTGCTTCGCGCAGGCCGTCCGACAACCCAGGGTCGTCAACCGCACGCGCCAGGAGCAGGGCGCCGACCATCGTGGACAGCGTCACGAGCGCTCGTTCATGAGCGCCGGGCTGCCCCCAGTCGGGAGACTGCCGGGCGACAAGGTCGATCATTTCCTTGATGTGGCGAGTCGCCACGCGACGCACCTCGGGCGCCTGGCGCGAAGTTTCGGAGCCAAGGGCTGCCAGGGGGCATCCCTGCTCGACATTCTCGACATGCGCTTTGGAGAGGTAAGCGTCCAGCATGGCGGCCATGGCGGTTCCGGGGGGCTGCTTGGCCACGACATCAGCCGCCGCAGCTGCGGACTCCGCGCAGGCCTTAGTTGCCGCTTCGGCCAACATGGCCTCACGTGAGGCGAAGTGCGAGTAGAAGGCGCCATGCGTCAGGCCGGCTTCCTTCATGATGTCGGCGACGCCGGTGCCGTCGTAACCACTTCGACGAATGGCTCGGGCGGCCACGGACACGATGCGCTCGTGCGTGGCGTCTTTTGCAGCGGCTCTGGCATTCATCGTTGACTTTCGCATGATGATCATCATACGTAAACCCAACAACTTCGGCAAGCCAGGGCGGCTTAGGCAGAGGCTTGCAGGAATAAGTCAGACCGACATGGCCGGACAGGTCCGAATGGCAGCTTGTTGTTGAGTTGCGGACATTCGCGCGCTTGTGGCCAGCGGCTGCAAGCGCTGCAATTCAGACGACTGCGCCGCCCGCTAGACCTCAGCGCAACCCCGCGTTGATCTTCTCCAGCACCGCCGCCCCCGGGCACAGCTCCCGCTCGCCCAGCGCGTTCAGCGGCGTCGCCACCGTGTTCAGGCCCTGGTGCATATCGCGCGCCTGCGGGTCGACGTAGAGCAGGCCGGTGGCGATCTCGCCGGCGGCGGCGAGGGCCTGCACCTGGTTCATCGCGGCGATGCGGTCGGTCGGGTCGTAGTCGGACTTCATCCGGCGCAGCCGCATCAGCGTGCCGTCGGCCTGCGGCACGGTGATCACCGCCTCGTCGCCGATCGCCTGCTGCTCCGGCGCCAGATCGATGAAGTCGATGCGGTTGACCGCCTCGTTGTGCTCGCGCACATGGTCATAGCTGCGCGTGCTGCCGGCATGGTTGTTGAACGCGACGCAGGGGCTGATCACATCGATGAAGGCGGCGCCGCCATGGCGGATCGCGCCCTCGATCAGCGGTACCAGCTGGGCCTTGTCGCCGCTGAAGGAGCGCGCCACATAGCTCGCGCCCAGCTGCAGCGCCATGCCGACCAGATCGATGGCCGCGTCGGCATTGACAGCGCCCTTCTTGGCCACCGAGCCGCGGTCGGCCGTCGCGCTGAACTGGCCCTTGGTCAAGCCGTAGACGCCGTTGTTCTCGACGATATAGACCATGCGCACGCCGCGGCGCATCGCATGGGCGAACTGGCCCAGGCCGATCGAGGCGGAATCGCCGTCGCCGGACACGCCCAGGTAGAGCAGCTCGCGGTTGGCGAGATTGGCGCCGGTCAGCACGCTGGGCATGCGGCCGTGCACGGTGTTGAAGCCGTGGCTGGCACCGAGGAAGTAGTCGGGCGTCTTCGAACTGCAGCCGATGCCGCTGAGCTTGGCGACGCGGTGCGGCGCGATGTCCAGCTGCCAGCAGGCCTGCACGATGGCGGCCGAGATCGAGTCGTGGCCGCAGCCGGCGCACAGGGTCGAGACCTTGCCCTCGTAGTCGCGCCGCGTGTAGCCGACGGCGTTCTTCTGCAGCGAGGGATGGTGGAGTTTCGGTTTGGCGATATAGGTCATGGCGGCTACCTCGGGGCCGTGGCCAGTTTGTGCACAAGGCGGGTGATCGCCTGCGTGATGAAGCGCGCGGTGATCGGCGTGCCGTCGAAGTGCAGGATCTTGGTCAGCCGGGACGGCGCGATCTCCAGCTCGTTGATCAGCAGCGCGCGCATCTGCGCGTCGCGGTTCTGCTCGACGACGAAGACCTGCTCGTGCGCAGCGACGAAGTCCCGCACGCTGTCCGGGAACGGAAACGCGCGCAGGCGCAGGCCGTCCAGATGGATGCCGGCCTCGGCCAGCGCGGCCAGCGCCTCGTCCATGGCCGGCGCGGTCGAGCCGAAGTAGATGACGCCCAGCACCGTCTTGGCGGCGGCCTTCCTGAGCACCGGCTGCGGCACCAGGGTCGCGGCGGTGGCGAACTTCTTCAGCAGTCGCTCGACGTTGTAGGTGTAGTCCTTGCCGGCCTCGGAGTAGCGCGCGTATTCGTCGCGCGTGGTGCCGCGGGTGAAGTAGGCGCCGCGGCTGGGATGCGTGCCGGGCAGGGTGCGCCAGGGGATGCCGTCGCCGTCCACGTCCTTGTAGCGGCCGAAGTCGCGCCCGGCCTCCAGCTCCTCGGCGCTCATCAGCTTGCCGCGGTCATAAGTGCGGCCCTCGTCCCATTGCAGCGGTTCGCACAGGCGCTGGTTCATGCCGATGTCCAGATCGCTCAGCACGAAGACCGGCGTCTGCAGCCGGTCGGCCAGGTCCAGCGCGGCGGCCGCATGCTCGAAGCATTCCTTCGGGTCCTCGGGCAGCAGCAGCACATGCTTGGTGTCGCCATGCGAGGCATAGGCGCTGCTCAGCAGATCGGCCTGCTGCGTGCGCGTCGGCATGCCGGTCGAGGGCCCGCCGCGCTGCACGTCGATGATGGTCAGCGGGATCTCGGCGAAATAGGCCAGGCCCAGGAACTCGGTCATCAGCGAGACGCCGGGGCCGGACGTTGCCGTGAAGGCGCGCGCGCCGTTCCAGCCGGCGCCGGTGATCATGCCGATCGAGGCGATCTCGTCCTCGGCCTGCACGATCGCATAGCGCTGCTGCCCGGTCTCGGGGTCGACGCGGTACTTGGCGCAGTATTTCTGGAAGGCCTCGGCCACCGACGAGGATGGCGTGATCGGATACCAGGCGCAGACGGTGGCGCCGCCATAGACGCAGCCCAGCGCCGTCGCCGCATTGCCCTCCAGAAAGATGCGCTCGCCGATCAGGTCGGCGCGCCGCACCTTCAGGCCCAGCACCTCGCCCAGATGGTCGCGCGCGAAGCCGCGCCCGGCATGCAGCGCGCGCACATTTGAGTCGAGCAGCTTCTCCTTGCCGCGGTACTGCTCGGCAAACAGCTTCTCGATCACGCCGGCCTCGATCTCCATCAGCTGGGACAGCGCGCCCAGCACCATGATGTTCTTGAACAGCTGGCGCTGGCGCGAGTCCTCGTAGGTCGCATTGCAGATGGCCGTCACCGGCATGCCGATCACATGCACGCCCTCGCGGAACTCCGAGGGCGGCAAGGGCTTGCTGCTGTCGTAGAACAGATAGCCGCCCGGCTCGATCTCCGCCAGGTCCTGCTTCCAGGTCTGCGGGTTCATCGCCACCATCATGTCGACACCGCCGCGCCGGCCCAGCCAGCCGGCCTCGGACACGCGCACCTCGTACCAGGTGGGCAGGCCCTGGATATTGCTGGGGAAGATATTGCGCGGGCTGACCGGCACGCCCATGCGCAGGATGGCCTTGGCGAACAGCTCGTTGGCCGAGGCCGAGCCGCTGCCGTTGACATTGGCGAACTTGACGACGAAGTCGTTCGTGGCGTCGATGCGACTCATACCGTGGCCTTTCTTTCGGTCGGCATCACCACGCGCACCTGATGATCGCGGCAGCCGGGCCCGGCCTTGGTGGTCAGCAAGAGGAACTTCTGCATGTCCCAGGCGCCGGTGGGGCAGCGCTCGGCGCACAGGCCGCAGTGCAGGCAGACGTCCTCGTCCTTGACCATCACGCGTGCGGTCTTCAGCGGGCCCGACACGTACAGGTCCTGGCTCTCGTTCGGCGCCGGTGCCTTCAGCCGCTGGCGCAGATCGGCCTCCTCGCCGTTCTCGGTGAACGTGATGCAGTCCATCGGGCAGATGTCCACGCAGGCATCGCACTCGATGCAGAGTTTGTCGGTGAAGACCGTCTGCACATCGCAGTTCAGGCAGCGCTGCGCCTCCTTGAAGGCGGTGGCCGCGTCGAAGCCCAGCTCGACCTCGACCTTGATGCTGGCCAGCGCCTTCTCGGCCGCCGTCCACGGCACCTTGTGGCGCAGGTCGTTGACCGGGCCGTTGTCATAGCTCCACTCGTGGATGCCCATCTTCTGCGACAGCAAGTTCACATGCGGGGCCGGCCGCTTGGCAACCGGCTCGCGGTGCAGGAAGCGGTCGATCGACACCGCCGCCTCGTGGCCATGGGCGACGGCCCAGATGATGTTCTTCGGGCCGAAGGCGGCATCGCCACCGAAGAAGACCTCTGGCCGGCTCGACTGCAGGCTGACGGCGTCCAGCAGCGGCAGGCCGTTCTCGCCGAACTCGATGCTCGCATCGCGCTCGATCCAGGGGAAGGCGTTCTCCTGGCCGACGGCGATCAGCACCTCGTCGCAGGGGATCTCGATCTCGTCGTCCGGCGGTTCGCCGGGCCGCTCCCAAGAACCGCCGGGTCCCCCCGGGGGACCGCCCGCGTACTCGCGGGCGAGGGGCGCGGGTCCCACGCGCTTGAAGCGCATCGCGACGAGCTTGCCGTCTTCATGGACGAAGGCCAGCGGTACATGGAAGTCGAGGATGGGGATGCCCTCGTGCTGCGCGTCCTCCTTCTCCCAGGGCGAGGCCTTCATCTGCGCATAGCCGCTGCGCACGGCCACCGTCACCGATGTGGCGCCAAGGCGCCGCGCCGAGCGGCAGCAGTCCATCGCCGTGTTGCCGCCGCCCAGCACGATCACGCGTGGCTTGACGCTCGTCACATGGCCGAAGGAGACCGAGGCCAGCCAGTCGATGCCGATGTGGATGCTGTCTGCCGCCTCCTGGCGACCGGGCAGCGGCAGATCGCGGCCCCGCGGCGCGCCGCAGCCGACGAAGACGGCGTCCCAGCCCTCGGCCAGCAGGGCCTGCATCGACTCGACCCGCTGGCCGCTGCGGAACTCGACGCCGAGGCCGAGGATGTAGCCGCATTCCTCGTCGATGACCGATTCGGGCAGGCGAAAGCGCGGGATCTGCGTGCGGATGAAGCCGCCGGCCTTGGCCTCGCCGTCGAACACCGTCACCGCATAGCCCTGCGCCGCCAGATCGCGCGCCACCGTCAGCGAGGCCGGGCCGGCGCCGACGCAGGCCACGCGCTTGCCATTGCGCGGCAGCGGCTTGGGCAACTGCGCGCGCAACTCGTCGCTCTTGTGGTCGGCCGCCACGCGCTTGAGCCGGCAGATCGCCACCGCCTCCGGCTTTTCGGCATTGCGCTCCTCGACCCGCCCGCGCCGGCAGGCCGGTTCGCAGGGCCGGTCGCAGGTGCGGCCCAGCACGCCGGGAAAGACATTGGAAACCCAGTTGACCATATAGGCGTCGTCGTAACGACCCTGGGCGATCAGCCGGATGTACTCCGGCACGGGGGTGTGGGCCGGGCAGGCCCACTGACAGTCGACGACCTTGTGGAAATAGGCCGGGTCCGCGATATCGCTACGCTGCACTGGGGGATCCTCCTGTGCTCGACCGGGCGGGAACGGTTTGTTCCCGCCGCTGTCCGCATTCAGTCTACGCCGGGCACGGCGGCTGCGGGCAAGCGGGCAAACCCGGCCGCTGCGGGATGGCGCCATTCGCCCCGGCGCCGCAAACGGCTAGCGCCTCGCCTGCTGCAGGACCTCGCGTTGCCAGATCGGCCCCAGCTTCTTCGCCTCCCAGGCCCAGATCGCCGGCTGCACCAGGCGCGCCTTCGCGTACTGGGCCTCGTCGAGCAGGCCCTGGCGCAGCGGCTCGGGCAGGTTCAGCTGCGCGAGCCGTATCGGCCGCGCATAGCCGCGCGCCAGGTTCAGCTGGCCGGCGTCGCTGAAGATGAATTCGCGCACCAGCAGCGCCGCATTGGGATGCGGCGCATGGCGGTTGATGATGGGCGTGTAGCCGCTGGTGATCGAGCCGTCGGCCGGGATCAGCACCTCGTACTCGGGCGCGCCGCGCGCCAGCCGCGAGCGCATGCCCAGCGCCTGGAAGTCCCACAGCAGCAGCACATCGATCTCGCCGCGCTCCAGCAGCTTGAGCGAGGGCTGCTCGACGATCAGCCGGCCCTCGCGCTGCAGCCGCGCGAACTGCGCCAGCGCCGGCGTCAGCTGCGTCTCGCTGCCGCCCAGCGCGACCGCCGCGGCCAGCACCGCCGCATTGCCCTGGGCCGAGGAGCCGACATGGCCGATCAGCACCGTGTGGCTGCCGCCGAACAGCTCGGCCCAAGTGACCGGCGGCCGGGCGACGCGCTTCCTGTTGACGGCAAAGGCGATCGTGCCGGTATAGGCCAGCGCCCAGTAGCCGTCGGCGTCCTTGGCCCAGTCCGGGATCTGCTCCCACAGCGCCGGCTTGACCGGCAGGCTGACGCCGCGGCCGCGCGCGACGGCGGCGTATTCGAAGCCCACATCGCCGATGTCGACCGTGCCCTTGCGGCCGTCGGCCGCCATGCGCTCGATCTCCTCGGCGCTGCTCATGTTCAGGTCCTGGTGCTCGAGGCCGTAGAGCCGCTTCAGATCGGCCCAGGTCGCGCGCCAGTTGGCCCAGCCATCGGGCATGCCGACGCTGACAATGCGGCCCTCGGCACGCGCCGCCGCCTCCAGCGCGCGCCGATCCGCCGTCTGCTGCGCCAGCGCCGGTGCGCACAGCAGGGCAAGCAGCGCGGCGCGGCGCTGCATCAGCCGGGCGCCCCCGCCGCCTGCGCCAGCATCAGCCGGCTGACCATGGCCACCGGCGCGCTGCCATGGGCCAGAAAGGCCTCGTGAAAGGCCTTCAGCCGGAAGCGTTCGCCCTGCCGCGCCTTCAGCTGCTCGCGCAGCGCCAGGATCTCGGAGAAGCCGGCGAAATAGCTGCTCAGCTGCACCGAGCTGACCTGGGCGCGGTGCCATTTCTCGGTCGCCTCGGTCTTGGCCTGGAAGGCCTCGCGCTCGAGCAGCTGCTGCGCCTGCTGCTGCGTCATGCCCAGCACATGCACGCCGTGGTCGAGGATGGCGTTGCAGACCACGCGCAGATTCCACTTGGCGTACATCAGGCCCATCTCCGCTGCCCCGCCACCCCAGCCGCTCTCGATCATCATGCGCTCGGCATAGACGGCCCAGCCCTCGACCATCGCGCCATTGCCGAACAGCGCCTTGACCTTGGACGGCGACTTGTTCGCATGTAGCAGCTGCAGATAGTGGCCGGGAATCGCCTCGTGGATATTGAGGATCTGCAGCACCCAGTGGTTGTATTCGCGCAGAAAGGATTCGGCCTGCTCGGGCGTGTAGTCGTCCAGCGGGTCGACGTTGTAATAGGTGACGCCCTGCGGATCGAGCGGTCCCGGCGCGCTAATCGAGGCGCCGGCGACGCCGCGCATCCAGCTGGGCGTGGCGCGCACCAGCAGCGGCCGGCTCGGATCGAGGCTCAGCAGATCATGCTCCTCGACCCAGCGCGCCAACGCCGGGATCTGCGCCTTGATCTCCTCGACATAGGCAGCCGGCGCCACATGGCGCTCGGACAGCTTGTCGATCACGCGGGCGATCTTGTCCAGGCGCTCGGCCGGCGCCGGCTCGGCCGGGAACAGGCCGGGCCAGAGCTGGCCGGCCAGCCCGTCCATGCGCGCATGCAGCGCCTCCTTCTCTTCCAGCGCGCGGCGGTAGAGGGTGTCCGCATCGACGCTGGCCTGGATCTCGTAGCGGAACTTGGCCTCGAACAGCTCGCGGCCGATGCGCCAGCTGCGCCCGCCGCCGGCCGGGATGCCGGCCTCCAGCCGCTGCAGGCCGGCAATGAAGTCCTGCAGCGCGCGCAGGGCGGCCGCATTGTGGGCGGCGATGCGCGCGCGCTCTTGCTCGCCCAGGCCGGACTTGTCGAGCGCCTGCGGGATCTCGGTCCTGAAGGTCTCCAGCGCGCCCTGGTTCTGCTTGATCGCCAGGCGCAGATGGACCGGGCTGGGCTCGACCAGGCGCGCCAGCGCGGCGTGGTAATAGGCCGGCACCTGGCGCAGCCGCTGCTCGATCAGGGCCAGGCGCTGGGGCAGCGGCGCGAAGTCCTTGTGCAGCAGCTCGCCGAATGGCATCGCGACGTTATAGAGCGAGGCATCCCAGCGCTCGGCGCGCAGCTCGCGCTGCGCCCACACGAGGCCGCGCAGATGGTTGTCCAGCAGGGCCAGGTCGCCCTGCTGCGCCTCGTTCAGCGGCAGGCGCTGCGCCAGCTGCTGCAGGCGAGCGATCCAGCGCTCGCCGAAGCGCACCAGCGCCTGGCCGGCCGCCTCGGTCGGCGCCGGCAGCCGCGCGGCGGCCGCGTATTCGCCGGCCTGCACCGCGGCGTCGGGCTGCAGCGACCAGTAGGCCTTCAGAAAGGCATCGATCTCGGCCTCGAAGTCCGCTTGCGTGGAAGCGGCCAGCGCCGGCCAAGGCATCAGCGGGGACAGCAGGCCGGCGGCCAGCAGGCGGCGGCGGCGTGGCGAAGGCAGGGCGGCCGCGCGGGCGGCATTCTTCTTGTGCATCGGGAACGGAAGCGGGGGCTTTGGGCGACCGCCGCATTGTGCGCCGCGCCGGCACGGGATAATGGGGAACAACCCTCATCCGTCCCTCATCGATCGATATCACGGAGCAGCACCGCATCCATGCCCATGCCATTGAGTCGACCGCGCGCCGCCCTCGTCCTGCTGGCGGCCCTCTTTCTGGGCGGCTGCGGCCTGTTCAAGAACAAGCAGGAAGAGGCGGCGGGCGGGCCGATGGCGGTCTACCAGCGCGAGCGCTTCCAGTCCGACGAGACCTTCTCGCGCCTCTTCGATGCCGGCCTCGACGACACCTGCGAGGCCGCGCGCCGCGCGCTGCTCAGCGCCGGCTATGTGATCAACCAGATGCAGCCGGGCCAGATCAGCGGCAGCAAGCGCTTCCAGCCCGAGGGCGAGACCCATGTGGAGATCAGCTTCACCATCGTCTGCGTGCCCGACGGCAAGAACGGCGAGCTGACCACCGCCTATGTGTCGGCGCTGCAGGACCGCTATGCGGTCAAGCGCAGCACCAACTCCACCAGCATCGGCGTCAGCGCGATCGGCTCGATCTCGGTGCCGCTGTCCTCGACGCAGGAATCGCTGGTCAAGGTCGCCTCGGAGACGATACCGGCCGGCCAGTTCTACGACCGCTTCTTCGCGCTGATGCAACACATGCTGCGCGAGCAGCGCGCCGACCAGTAGCGCCGCGGCCGCCGGCCTGGGCATACTGTGTCCGGCCATCTGGCCTGATCCGATACGAGGTCCTATGCAAGTCTTTCGCGGCGCATTGCTCGGCTTTCTTCTCGCGGGCCCGGCCTGGAATGCGGCGGCCGCTGCCGGCTGCGAGGCGCGCGATCTCGGCTTCGAGCGTCCCGAGGTCGGCTGGACGCACACGCCGCTGTCCAAGCTGAAGAACGACACCGTCTACACCCTGCTGCCCGACGGCGAGCGCCGCGGCGTGCTGCGCGCCAGCGCCGATCGCTCGGCCTCGCTCTACGCGGCCCGGCTGCAGCCGGCACTGGCGATGCCGCTGACCCTGAGCTGGGAATGGAAGACCGATGCGCTGGTCGAGCGCGCCGACAACCGCGTCAAATCGCGCGAGGACGCGCCGCTGCGCATCGTCGTCTCCTTCGGCGGCGACCCGGCCACTTTGCCGGCGGACGAGCAGAAGCGCTTCAAGCGCGCCAAGAAGCTCAGCGGCAAGGACATTCCCTATGCGGTGCTGATGTACATCTGGAGCGACTTCGTGCCGGTCGGCACGGTGATTCCGTCCGCCCATACCAGCCAGGTCAAGATGCTGGTGGTCGCCTCCGGCCGCGAGGGCCTCGGCACCTGGCAGTCGCTGCAGCGCAATCTGGCCGAGGACTACCGGCTCGCCTACGGCGGCGAGGCCGGCCCGGTGACCGGCATCGCGGTGATGACCGACACCGACAACACCGGCGGCAAGGCGGTCGGCGACTACGCCCATCTGCGGCTCGCCTGCGCCGCCGGCTGATGGCTCGATGGCTCGCGCGCCTCGCCGGCACCACCACCATCATGTCTACGTCGTCGAGCTGAGCGAACGCGTCTGGAACGAGCCGGCCTTCCGCCGCGCCAATCCCGAGCACGACATCCTCAAGCCCTGCGTCTACGTCGGCATGACCGGCCTGGACCCCGACCTGCGCTTCGACCGCCATATGGCCGGCGTGCAAGCCAACCGCTTCGTGCTGAAGTACGGCCTGCGCCTGCTGCCCCAGCTCTACGAGGTCTACAACCCGATGCCTTACGAGGCCGCGCGCGAGATGGAGGTCGAGCTGGCGATTGCGCTGCGCGAGGCCGGCTATGCGGTCTGGCAGGCCTAGCAGGCCGGAGCAAAACTACTGCGGCGACCCGCTGCGTCGTTGCGCGGTGCTCGGAATCCTCACGTACAGGAAGTACGTTCCGGTTCCTGCGCTCCGGGCGCCTAGCCGCGGGCCGTCCTCGCTACGTTTTTCACCGGCCTGCTAAAGGTGGGGCGGCCTGCATCAGCGCCCGCAGCCTGTCCAAGGTGTCGGCCTCGTGCAGCGGCTTGTCGTCGCGGATGCGCAGCATGCGCGGGAAGCGCACCGCGATGCCGCTCTTGTGCCGCGTGCTGGCCTGGATGCCCTCGAAGCCGAGCTCGAACACCAGGCTGGGCCGCAGGCGCCGCACCGGGCCGAACTTCTCGACCGTGGTCTGGCGCACCAGGCGGTCGACGCGACGGATCTCCTCGTCGGTCAGGCCCGAATAGGCCTTGGCGAAGGGCACCAGGGCCAGCTCGCCGCCCGCCTCGTCCAGCGCCGCCGCCGCCTCGGCCGCATCGCGCGGCGCGCGGTTCCAGACGGCGAAGCTGTAGTCGGTGAACAGATTGGCGCGCCGGCCATGGCCGGCCTGGGCGTAGATCAGCACCGCGTCGACGCTCAGCGGCGCGACCTTCCATTTCCACCAGGCGCCGACGGTGCGGCCGATGCCATAGGCCGAGTCGCGGTGCTTGAGCATCAGGCCCTCGACGCGGCGCTCGCGCGAGCGCTCGCGGGCGCCGGCCAGCGTAGCCCAGTCGGCGGCCTCGACCAGCGGCGAGACCGCCATCCCCAGTCCTTCCAGGCGCTCCAGCCGCGCGCGGCGCTGCCGCAGCGGCTCCTGGCGCCGGTCCTCGCCCTCGCTCTCCAGCAGGTCGTAGGCCAGCAGCCGCACCGGCGCCTCGGCGAGGATGGTCTTGGACAGCCGGGTGCGGCCGATGCGCTTTTGCAGCAGGGCGAACGGCGCCGGGTGATCGTCGCCAGGGCGCCAGGCCAGCAGCTCGCCGTCGACGACGGTGCCATCGGGCCAGCTGCTGGCCGCCAGCGCGACCTCGGGGAAGCGCTCGCTCACCAGCTCCTCACCGCGCGACCAGATCCAGACCTGACCCTCGCGCTTGACGACCTGGGCGCGGATGCCGTCGTACTTCCACTCGGCCAGCCAGTCGCCGCGCTCGCCCAGCGAGGCCGCCGGCTCGCCCGGCAGCGCATGGGCAAGGAAGAAGGGATAGGGCTGGCCGCCGCGCGCGCCGCCAGCGTCTTCCGGTCGATCGCCGAACAGCGCCTCGAAGCGCGCCGCCGTCGGCGGCGTGTCGATATCGGTATAGCCCATCATCCGCTGCGCGATGGTGGCGAGGTCGCGGCCCGACCATTCGGCCAGCGCGCGCTGCACCAGCAGCTTGCTGACGCCGACGCGGAAGCCGCCGCCGACCAGCTTGACGAACATGAAGCGCTCGTCGGCCGACAGCCCGCGCCAGGCGGCCAGCACCGCCTCGCGCCGCGCGGCCGCGTCGAGCGCGCGCAGCGGCAGGATGCGCCGCTCCATCCAGTCGGCCAGCGGCTCGTCGAGCCGGTCCTCGGGATCGGGCAGCACATAGGCGATCGCCTCGGCCAGGTCGCCGGTGGCTGCGTAGCCGGCCTCGAACAGCCACTCGGGCAGCGCGGCCGCCTCGCAGGCCAGCGCGCGCAGCTCCCTGGTCGGCACCGCGCGGCGCGGCGAGCCGCCGGCCAGCAGGTAGACAGCCCAGGCCGCGTCGCGTGCCGGCGCGGCGGCCAGATAACGCTTCAGCGCGGCCACCTTGGCCAAGGTCGAGGTGCTGGCATCGAGCGCCAGATAGAGCGCGACAAAGCCCTTCATGCGGCGCCTTCCGCGCCCTGCTGCGCCTCGTCGCCGAACTCGGTGGCCAGCGCCTCGGCCGCCAGGCCGCGCTCGCCCAGATAGCGCACCAGCGCATCCTCGTCCCCATGCGTGACGATCACGCGCCGGGCCCCGCTGGCCGCTATCGCTGCCAGCAGGCCCGGCCAGTCGGCATGGTCGCTGAAGACGAAGCCGCGATCGACGCTGCGGCGCCGGCGCGCGCCGCGCAAGCGCATCCAGCCGCTGGCGAAGGCGTCGCTGTGCGGGCCCAGCGCCCGCGCCCAGCGGCTGTCCTGCACGGCCGGCGGCGCGATCACCAGCGCGCCGCGCAAGGCCTTGAACTTCGTTTCCGGCGTGACCGTCTCGGCCGCGGGCAGGGCGACGCCGGCCTCGCGGTAGGCGGCGTTCAGCCGCGCGACGGCCGGGTGCACCAGCACCGGCCCGGGCGCATCGGGCGTCGCCAGGCCGGCCAGCAGGCGCTGCGCCTTGCCCAGGCTATAGCCCATCAGCAGCGCATGCCGGCCCTCGGCCGCGCAGCCGGCCCACCAGGCCCGCATCTCCTCCAGCACCTCGGCCTGCGGCGCCCAGCGGTAGATCGGCAGGCCGAAGGTGCTCTCGCTGATGAAGACCTCGCAGCGCACCGGCTCGAAGGGCGCGCAGGTGGGGTTGCTGTCGCCGGCGCCGCTGACGAAGTAATCGCCGGCGACGACCCAGACCTCGCCGCGCTGCTCGATGCGGATCTGCGCCGAGCCCAGCACATGGCCGGCCGGATGCAGGCTCACCGTCACCTCGCCGATGCGGCGCGACTCGCCGTAGGCGATGCCCTCCAGCAGCGCCTCGTCGCCCAGCCGCGCGCGCATCAGGCCCAGCGCATCGCGCTGCGCCAGATAGGCGCCATGGCCCGGGCGGCAATGGTCGCCATGCGCATGGGTGATCAGCGCGCGCTCGACCGGCAACCAGGGATCGATGTAGAAGCCGCCGGGCTCGCAGAACAGGCCCTGCGGGCGGCGCGTGACCAGATCAGCAGCCATCGCTGCATGGTGCCCGATCGCGGCCGCCGCCGGTGTAGGCCGCGGCCTACGGCAGGCCGGGCCGACCACCGACCGAGGCGGCATCGCGGCCTGGCTAGAGTGATCTGACGACGGCGCGCGATCCCGCGGCCGGGCTCGCACATGGAGGCTCTCTATGTCCTTCGTCCTCTACATCCTCGGACTCGCGGTCCTGCTCGGCGGCCTCGCCTGGGGCCTGTCGGTCGCCGGCCTGGGCACGACCTATATCGCCATCGTCTGTCTGATCGTGCTGGGCATCGGCATCATGATGGCCGTCTCGCGCACCCGCGCCAAGGATCCACCGGCCTGAGCTGCCTCGGCTACCCGCCCGGCGGCGCATAGCGCTCGTTGACCTGCTGCTCGGTCAGCATCGTCGTTTGATTGGCCAGGCGTGCTCAGCCAGCAGCGGCCCGCCGCCCCAGCGCCGGCAGAAGCCGCAATGGCAGACGCCGATCTCGCGCGCATCGGGACAGCTGAAGCGGACGGCGCCGCACAGGCAATGACCTTGCATCGGTAATCCTCCGGCAGTCGATCGAGCGGATTGCAGCCTTGGCGCCCGGCGCTGTCAAGCCGGCTCAATGCCGCCGCGCCGTGTCCGCCGCCTCCAGCGCACGCTCCAGCAGCAGCGCGCGCTCGCGCGCATTGCGGGTCAGCGCGGCGGCGCGTTCGAACTCGCCGCGCGCCTCGGCGCGCCGGCCCAGCTTCAGCAGCAGGTCGCCGCGCACGCTGGGCAACCAGTGGTAGCTCCTCAGCTGCGGATGCGCGGCCAGGCCCTCGACCAGCTCCAGCGCCGCCGCCGGCCCGAAGGCCATGCCGACGGCCACCGCCCGGTTCAGCTCGACCACCGGCGAGGGTGCGATCTGGGCCAGCGCGTCGTAGAGCGCGACGATCTCCGCCCAGTCGGTGTCCTCGGCGCGGCGCGCGCGCGCATGGCAGGCGGCGATCGCGCCCTGCAGGGCATAGACGCCCAGGGCCGCGCGGCCGCCGACCAGCGCCTCGGCGCGCGCCAGAGCGGCCAGGCCGCGGCGGATCAGCAGCGGGTCCCAGCGCCCGCGGTCCTGGTCCAGCAGCAGCACCGGGCGGCCGCTGGCATCGAGCCGGGCACGGCTGCGCGAGGCCTGGATCTCCATCAGCGCCAGCAGGCCGTGCACCTCGGGCTCGTCGGCGGCGAGTTCGGCCAGCACGCGACCCAGGCGCTGCGCCTCCTCGCACAGCGCCGGGCGCATCCAGTCCTCGCCGGCGGTGGCCGAGTAGCCCTCGTTGAAGATCAGGTAGATCACCTCCAGCACCGAGGCCAGGCGCTGGTCGCGGTCCGCGCCGCGCGGCACCTCGAAGGGCACCTTGGCGGCGGCCAGGCTGCGCTTGGCGCGCACGATGCGCTGCGCGATCGTCGGCTCGGCGGCCAGGAAGGCGCGCGCGATCTCCTCGGTCGACAGGCCGCCCAGCAGGCGCAGGGTCAGCGCGACGCGCGCCTCGGTGGACAGCACCGGATGGCAGGCGGTGAAGATCAGGCTCAGCAGCTCGTCGCCGATATCGTCCTGCCGCGCCGCATCGAGCGCCGAAATGACGTCGTCAGCGAAGTCCGGCTGCCGATGCGTGCCCATCGCCTCCATGTCCTGACCCAGCTCCTCCTGCTTGCGCGCATGCAGCGCATGCTGGCGCAGGCGGTCCAGCGCGCGGTTCTTGGCCGTGGCCATCAGCCAGGCGCCGGGCTTGTCGGGCACGCCCTCGGCCGGCCAATGCTCGAGCGCCGCGACCAGCGCGTCCTGCGCCAGCTCCTCGGCCAGGCCGACATCGCGCACGATGCGCGCGACGCCGGCGATGATCTTGGCCGACTCGATGCGCCAGACCGCGTCGATCGCGCGCTCGGTCGCGGCGCGGTGCTCAGGCATCCTTGCCCGGATTGGCGGCGGCGCTGGCGTCCATATGCACCAGCTCCCAGACATGGCCGTCCGGGTCCTCGAAGCCATGCGCATACATGAAACCATGGTCCTGCGGCGCGCGCGGCGCCGTGCCGCCGGCAGCGACCGCCTTGGCCACCAGCGCGTCGACCTCGGCCCGGCTCGCGCAGGACAGGCAGACGATCACCTCGGTCGTCTGCCGCGCATCGGCGATCGGCTTGCCGGTGAAGCCCTGGAAGAAGTCCTCGACCAGCAGCATCGCGTAGAGGTTCTCGCCCAGCACCAGGCTGGCCCCCTTCTCGTTGGTGAAATGCGGATCGAACTCGTAGCCCAGCGCGCGGAAGAAGGCCTGCGAACGGGCCATGTCCTTGATGGGCAGGTTGACGAAGATCTGTTGGTGCATGCCTCGCTCCCGTTCAAACCTTGGGCTGGACCAGATGGATCAGATTGCCGCAGCCGTCCTCGAACATGATGCCGGCGATCGGCCCCATGTCCTGCACCTCGCCGCGGAAGACGACGCCGCGTGCGCGCAGGCGCTCGACCTCGCCGGCCAGGTCCTGCGTGATGAAGGCGGTGGCCGGGATGCCCGCCTCGTACAAGGCCTTCTGGTAGACCCGGGCCGGCGCGAAGCCCATGGGCTCCAGCGCCAGCTCGACGCCGTCCACCCCCTCGGGCGAGACGACGGTCAGCCAGCGGTACTGCGGGCCCATCGGGATGTCGGCCATCTTCGTGAAGCCGAGCTGCTCGGTATAGAAGCGCAGCGCCTTGTCCTGGTCGTCGACCATCACGCTGGCGATCTTGATCTGCATAGGGTTTCCTTGTTGTTGGTCTAGCGCTGTTCGGCCAGCGCCTTCAGCTTGGCCAGGCCGTCCTCGAAGTCCTTGCCGATCAGCTTGTCCATGTCGAAGAGCAGGCCCATCAGCTTGCTGATGTAGGGCGCCGGGCCCTGCATCGCCCAGCGGACCTCGGTGCTGCCGCCGGCCAGCGGGCGCAGCGTGAACTCGGCCTGGCTCTGCGTCTGCATCGGCTCGAGGAACTCCAGCCGCATCACCATCCGGCTCGGCGCCGTTACCTCGGTGATCTCCATGCTGCCGCTGCCGACTTCCTTGCTGACCCAGCTGTAGCGCGCGCCCGGGCCTTCGCTGTTGTTGCCGTAGCGGCCCTCGGTCGACGGGTCCTTGCGCAGCCAGGGGTTCCAGCGGTTGAACTGCTTCAGGTCCTGGATCAGGCCGAAGACCTTGTCGGGCGCGGCCTCGATGCGGGCACTGCGTTCGACGCGGAAGCTGTCGGGCCGGGTCGCCGCCACGCCCAGCAGGCCGAGGACGGCGACGAGCAGAACGATCAGGATCTTCTTCAGCATGGTGACCTCTCCGGGCTCAGGACTTCAAACCGGCGACAGCGCGCCGCCGGGTTCGAAGTCCTCCTGCTCGTAGAGCGGCCTGACCTCGATCTCGCACTCGTTGCCGCGGCCGAAGGGCGCCGGGAAGCGCCGCGCCCATTCCATCGCCTCTTCGCGGCTGCGCACCTGGATCAGCGTGTAGCCGGCCAGCAGTTCCTTGGTCTCGGCGAAGGGGCCGTCGATGATGCTGCGCTGGCCGTCGGCCGCGTAATGGATACGCCAGCCCTGGCGGCTGGGCCGCAGGCCGGCGCCGTCCAGCAGCACGCCGGCCTGAGCCAGCTCCTGGTGGTACGCATCCATCTGGTCCTTCAGCTGCTCCATATCGGCCGGCATCTCGCCCGCCTCGCTGATCGCCGTGGCCTTGACCATGATCATGAATCGCATCGCTTCTCTCCTGGTGTCGGGAGCCTTTCGTCGGCTCCTGTCTGCACGACGAACGGGCCGGGCCGGAATCGACAGCGGGGGCGAAGAATTTTTTGATCAGTCGTCGTAGCAAGGCCCGACCCCGCGCACCTCGATCGTCGCCCATTCGGCGGCCGGGCAGCTGGCGGCGATCGCCAGCGCCTCCTCGCGGGTCTCGCAGTTCAAGAGGAAGAAGCCGCCGACCATCTCCTTGGCTTCGGCAAAGGGGCCGTCGATCAGCGTCTGCCGGCCCTCGCGCTTCTGCAGGCGCACGGCCCGCCGGGTCGAGGCCAGCGAATTGCTCGCCTCCAGCACGCCGCGCTGCTGAAGCTCGGCGGTGAACTGCAGCATGCGCGCATAGACCTGCTCGCCCGCCTCGCGCCCGCGCTCGGCGCGCTGGCCGGTCGGTTCGAGAATCAACAGCATGTAGGACATCGGTGCTCCCTGCTTGCGCGTCTTGATGAACGGGCCGCATCCTAGCGCAGCGCCGCTCCGTCGCGCTGCAGTGCCCGGTACACCATCAGCGCCGCATAGGCATCGTTGGCCGCATACAGCAGCTGCCGCTCGCCGAGCCGCGGCAGGGCCCAGTTGGAGGTCGTCGTCTTCTTGGACTTGTGGAAGCGCAGCCCCAGCATCAGGCCCACCGCCGCGCGCACGCCGATCGACTTCGGATAGCCGAGCCGGCGGAACACGCCGTCCAGGTCCAGCACGGCGCGCATCGTCAGCCCGAAGCGCGCCTGAATCTGGCTGCGGTCGGACTGCAGGCCGAAGCCGACCTTGGTCAGCGACTCCGCCTCGAGCAGGCGGGTCAGCGCCGCCGTCGCGCCCTCGCGCTGTGGCTGGATGATGAAGGCCTTGTCGGCCAGCGCGAACTGCAGCACATGCGGCCCCTCGCTGGCCTGGCCCGCGGCAAAGGTCGGCTTGGCCTCGGTGTCGAAGCCGGCGACGCCGCTGGCCAGCAGCTCGTCGACGGCCGCCTCGAACTGCGCGGCCGTCCGCGGCACGACGATCTGCGCCAGGCCCAGGCCCTCGAACGGCGGCAGCAGCGCGGTCTCGTCCTTGGACGGCGCCGACAGGCGCCGCGCTTGCGGCTCGCCGCTCATTCGCCGGCCGCCGCGTGCAGGCCGCGCCGCTCATGCCATTCGGCCAGCGAGCAGTCCGGATAGGCGTCGAAGCGCGCATCGCCGGGCCGGCCCTCGGGCTCGGCCCAGGCCGCGCCCGAGCCCAGCATCATGTGCACGAAGGCCGGCGGCGTCGGCAGCGGCGTGTCGATCGCGCCGGCATGCGGGTGGATCAGCTCGGGCCAGCTCGGGTCGTAGAGCCACAGCGCGCTGCCGCAGCGCGCGCAGAAATGGCGCTGGCCGCTGCTGCTCTCGGTCTTGCCCTCGCGCTCGATCTGCGCCTGGTAGACGCGCAGATGGCGCTTGCCGCGGATCAGCTTGAACGTGCGGAAATCGGCGCCCAGATTGACCGCATAGCCGCCGCTGCCGGCCGTCTTGCGGCAGATCGCGCAGTAGCAGCGCATGAAGGGATAGGGCTCGGCCGACTCGACCGAGAACGCGATGGCGCCGCAGTGGCAGGAGCCTTCCAGATGCATGGGGCTCAGAGCGCGCGGCCGTCGAAATGCGTGACCGGGATCTTGTCCAGGTCTATGCCCTCGAGGCAGCGCACATTGATCGCCGCCACCTTGTTGCCCTTGGGATCGACGCCCTCGCCGTAGGGGTGAATGCCGCAGACCGGGCAGAAGCGATGGTGGATCACATGCTTGTTGAACTGGTAGTCGCTGGCGCTGGCCTCCGGCGTGAGCAGCTTCAGGTCCGCCTGCGGCACGAACCACAGCAGCGAACCCTTGCGCTGGCACATCGAGCAGTTGCAGGCCAGCGCGCTGCCGATCTCGCCGTCCACCTCGAAGGCGACGCGGCCGCAATGGCAGCTTCCACGGTACTTCGTCGTCATGTCAACCTCCGCTCAATAACAAGCATCAACGGATATAACCGGTGAGCAGCGCACGCTCCCATTCGGGCCGGCTGTTGCGGCGCGCCAGCGCCGCCATCGGTGCAAAGTCATAGGGCACGGCGATCAGCTCGGCGTGCCAACAGCCATCGGCGCTCCGCTCGATGATCGCGTAACGCGCATCGGGCGAGCCGGTCTCGATGCCATGCGGCGCCGGCAGCTCCGATTGCCAGGCCTGCAGGCCAACGCTGCCCGGATTGACCAGCAGCTGGCCCGCGCGCGAGCGCAAGGCGCGGGCCACATGGGTATGGCCGCAGGCGATCACGGCCGCCGCCTCGCCGGCACAGCGCGCGTCGACCTCGTCGGCCGTCGCCAGACCCAGCGCCCAGCCGGCGGCCGGGTCATGGCTGTCGAGGAAGTACTCGCAGTCGCTGCGCGGCGTGCCATGGCAGAGCAAGACCTCGTCGTCGAGCCGCAGCGCCGGGCGCTGCAGGCGCAGCCAGTCGAGTTCGGGCTCGCCGAGGCAGCCATGGGCATAGGTGTCGGAGGCGCCGCCGGCGCGGCCGGCATGGACCTCGAGGACCTGCCGCTCATGGTTGCCGGCCAGCGAGAGCCAGCCCTTGTCGATCAGATAGCGCGCCGTCTCCAGCGGCAGCAGCGGACCCGACAGGCTGTCGCCGAGATTGACGATGCGCTCGACGCCGCCGCGCCGGGCGATGTCGGCCACGACGGCTTCCAGCGCCGGCAGATTGCCGTGGATGTCGGACAGCAGGGCGATGCGCATCGGGCCAGCATAGCAAGCCGGCACATGAAGCCCAAGTATTCCGGGCCGAGCGCCGGGCCGCCCCAAGCCGGCCCATCTGGTGAAGCCCGTGGCTCGACGCCGCGGGCTTCACCGTCCCTTCGGGGGACCGCCCAGCCGCGCCCGCGTCCAGCGCGGCGCGGCTGGGCGAGGGGCGCCAGTTCAGTCGGCTTCGATCTTCGAGGCCTTCACCACTTGTCCCCACCGAGCCAGCTCGGCCTTGGCGTAGTCGTTCAGTTGCTGCGGGTTCATGTACTCGGCCACCGCGCCCTGCTCGGCGGCCTTCTGCTTGAAGGCCGGCGTGGCCATGATCTTGGCGATCTCGGTCGTCAGCCTGTCGATGATGGGCTGCGGGGTCTTGGCCGGCGCGAAGACGGCGAACCAGGAGGTGGCGTCGAGCTTGGGCAGGCCGGCCTCGGCGGCGGTCGGCACGTTCGGCAGCGAGGGCAGGCGCGACTTGCCGGTGACCGCCAGCGCCCGCAGCTTGCCGGCCTGCACATGGGGCATGAAGGGCGGCGGCGTGCCGAAGCTCATGTCCAGCTGGCCGCCCAGCAGGTCCTGCAGGGTCGGGCCGGTGCCCTTATAGGGCACGTGGATCATCTCGATGCCGGCCTGCTGCTCCAGCATCGCGCCGGTCACATGCTGCAAGGAGCCGATGCCCGACGACCCGTAGCTGAGCTTGCCGGGATTGGCCTTGGCCTGCGTGACCAGCTCGCCCAGGGTCTTGGCCGGCAGGCCCTCGCGCACGACGATCAGCTGCGGCGCGCTGAGCACATTGGCGACCGCCTGCAGATCCTCGGGCTTCCACTGCGGCGCCTGGCGAGTGACGTTCGGCGTGATCACGTGGTAGCCGGAGTACTGCATCAGCAAGGTGTAGCCGTCCGGCTCGGCCCGCTTGACCGCCACCGCGCCGATCACGCCGTTGGCGCCGCCGCGGTTGTCGACGACGATGGTCTGGCCCAGCGCCTTGCCCAGCGGCTCGGCCAGCATGCGCGCGGCGATATCGGTCGTGCCGCCGGCGGCGGTCGGCACGATCAGGGTGATCGGCTTGTTCGGATAGCCGCCCTGGGCCATCGCGCCGGTAGCCATCAGGGCCAGGGTCAGCATCAGAAATCGTTTCATCATGTCCTTGTCTCCGTTCACTGTTATCGGGCCAGCGCGCGCTGGCGTATCGCTTCGAAATCGGGCGGCGGCGGATGCAGATCGAGGCGGCGGCCGGCCTTGACGATCTGGCTCGGGATCTCGTGGCCGATCAGGGCCGGCAGGCGCGCTGCGGCGGCGATCAGGGCGGCGAGGTCGATGCCGGTATCAAAGCCCATCAGCTGCAGCGCATGGACGATCTCCTCGCTGCAGACATTGCCGCTGGCGCCCGGCGCATAGGGGCAACCGCCGAGCCCGCCCAAGGAGGCGTCGAAGCGCTCGGCGCCGGCATCGATGGCGGCCAGCACATTGGCCAGGCCCATGCCGCGCGTGTTGTGGAAGTGCAGGGTCAGCTCGGTGTCGGGCCAGCGCTGGCGGAAGGCCGCGGTGATAGACGCGACCTGGCCCGGATAGGCCATGCCGGTCGTGTCGCACAGCGTGACGCCACCGGCGCCGAGCTCGTCGACGAAGCGGGCACACCAGTCCATCACCGTCGGAACCGGCACCTCGCCTTCGATCGGGCAGCCGAACACGCAGGACAGCGAGACATTGACCGATTTGCCGGCCGTGCGGGCGATCGTGTTGACCGCCGACAGCGCGGCAAACGACTGCTCGCGCGTCATGCGCAGATTGGCCAGGTTGTGGCTCTCGCTGGCCGACATCACCAGGTTCATCTCGTCGACCTGAGCATCGACCGCCCGCTCGGCGCCGCGCGCATTGGGCACCAGCGCGCTGTAGACGACGCCGGGCCGGCGCTGGATCTCGCGCAGCACGATCTCGGCATCGCGCAGCTGCGGGATCGCCTGCGGCGAGACGAAGGCGCTGACCTCGATCTTGGAGAGGCCGGTCGCCGACAAGGCATCGACCAGGGCGATCTTGTCGGCGGTAGCCACAAACTGCGCCTCGATCTGCAGGCCGTCGCGGGTGCCAACCTCCTGCATATGGATGCGGCGGCCGGCGCCGTTCCAGACCGCGCCGCTCATGCGACCACCTGCTTCTCGTGCAGCGCGCCGATCTGCGCCGCGTCCAGGCCCAGCTCGGCCAGCACCGCGTCGGTGTCCTCGCCCAGGCGCGGCGCCGGCGTGCGCAGGCTGCCCGGCGTGCCGAGCAGCTTGGGCACGACGCCGGGCACCTCGATGCTGGCGCCGTCGCGGGTCGTCTGTGTCTGGATCATCTCGCGGGCGCGGTAATGGGGGTCTTCGGCGATGTCCCTGGCCGTGTAGACCTTGCCGGCCGGCACCTTGGCGGCGCCAAGCAGTTCCAGCACGGTCGCGATCGGCAGCGCCTGCGACCAGGCCTCGATGGCCGCATCGATCTCGGCGACTCTTGCGACGCGGCCGGCATTGCCGGCCAGGGCCGGATCCTTGCCCAGGTCCTCGCGGCCTATCGTGCTCATCAGCCGCTTGAAGATGCTGTCGCCATTTCCCGCGATCAGGACGTAGCCGTCGGCGCAGCGGTAGGCATTGCTGGGCGCGATGCCGGGCAGGGCGCTGCCGGCCGCCTCGCGCACGGCGCCGAAGGCGCTGTACTCGGGCAAGAGGCTTTCCATCACATTGAAGACCGCCTCGTGCAGGGCCACGTCGATCACCTGGCCGCGGCCGCCGTTGACCTTGCGGTGGTAGAGCGCGGTGAGCACGCCGATCGTGCCGTGCAGCGCCGCCAAGGTGTCGCCGATCGAGATGCCGCAGCGCACCGGCACCCGGCCCGGCTCGCCGGTCAGGTGGCGCAGGCCGCCCATGGCCTCGCCGATCGCGCCGAAGCCGGGCAGGTCGCGGTAGGGCCCGGTCTGGCCGTAGCCGGAGATGCGCAGCATGATCAGGCCGGGGTTCAGCTGGGCGAGCTCCTCGTAACTCATGCCCCAGCCCTCCAAGGTGCCGGGGCGGAAGTTCTCGATCAGCACATCGGCGCCGGCGATCAGCCGGCGGGCGATGTCCTGGCCCTCGGCCTGGCGCAGGTCCAGCGCGATCGAGCGCTTGTTGCGCGACTGCACCTGCCACCAGACCGAGGTGCCGCCCTCGTCCAGCAGGCGCCAGCTGCGCAGCGGGTCGCCGACGCCGGGCGGCTCGATCTTGATCACCTCGGCGCCGAAATCGCCCAGCGTCTTGCCGGCAAAGGGGCCGGCGATCAACTGGCCCATCTCGATCACGCGCAGGCCCTGCAGGGCGCCGGGAGTCAGTTGGGATGTGTCCATGGCGGCGATTCTGCGCAGCCGCGGCCCCGGGCGGAATGACAAAGCCGCCATCCCAGCTTTCGCCGAACGTGAAAGCGAGTGCGGGTTTACGCCTGGCGGGACAGGTGTTCGATCAGCAGCCGCACATGGCGCGGCACCGCCGCCGCGTCTCGCAGGCCGATCAAGAGGCGCCGGCTGGCCCAGTCGTCCTCCAGCTCGATCTGGCGCAGCGGCAGCACGCGCAGCTGCGCCTGGATCGCGTCGCGCGGCAGCACGGCCACGCCCATGCCGGCGGCCACCATCTGGCACATCGCGTCGAAGCTGCGCACATGGATGCGGATCTTCAGCCGCCGGCCCAGCGCCTCGGTCTCGGCCTGCAGGCGGCGGGCCAGCGAGGTGCCGCGCGGCAGGCTGGCGAAGTCATAGTCGACCGCCTCCTCGAAGCGCAGGCGCTCGCGCCCGTCCAGCGCATGGCCCTGCGGCACGACCAGCACCAGCCGGTCCTCGCGGTAGCGCTGCACATGCAGGCCCAGGGTCGGCGTGCGGTCGGCGAAGATGCCCAGATCGGCGCGACCGTCCAGCACGGCCAGCACCGTCTCGCTGCTGTTCTCCTCCTCCAGCTCGATGCGCACGCCGGGGTTGGCCTCGGCGAAGCCGGCAATATCCTGCGGCAGGAACTGCGTCACCGCCGAGGTATTGGCCCACAGGCGCACGACGCCGACGATGCCGGCCGCGTAGTCGGACAGATCGGCCGCCAGCTGGTCGACGTCGCTGAGGATGCGCTGCGCATGGCCCAAGAGCGCCTGGCCGGCCACCGTCACGGTGACGCCGCGCGAATGGCGCTCCAGCAGCGGCGCGCCGACGGCGGCTTCCAGATCGCTGATGCGCTTGCTGGCCGCGCCGACGGCCAGATTGGCCAGCTCGGCGCCGCGGCTGATGCTGCCCGTGCGGGCCACCAGATTGAACAGGGACAGCGAGACGAGATCGAGGCGGTGCAGGTTCACGGTGGCCGCATTGTGCGCCGGCGCGGCCGCGGACAGCGCCCGCTCAGTGCAAGGTGTAGCTGGGCAGTGCGTCGGGGCCGCGCTTGAAGGCCTCGATCAGGCCCTCGGGGCGGAACTGGCCGATGAGGGCCTGGCCGTAGAGCAGGGTCTCGATCGCATGCTCGATGCCCTTCAGCACGCAGAAGGCCATGAAGTCGTTGCTGGCGCCGCCCTCGTCGTCGGCGTAATCGGCCTGCATCGCGGCGCAGCGGCTCTGCAGGAACTCCAGCATCTGCAGCGGGCTCTCGGTCTCGGGGCAGTCGCCGGCATAGCCCTCGATGTCGCAGCGCGCATCCTCGGACAGCCAGAGCCGGCCCTCGACGATGTCGACGAAGAGCAGATCCGGGTTGTTCTGGATCTCGGCCAGTTCCTGATGGCGGGTTTGCGGGTGCAGGGCGTCCATGCGAAAAAGATAGCGGCTGCCGCCCCGGCGCGGGCAGGGCGGCGGCGCAGCAAAAGGCCGCATCCGTTAACTAGGCACGCTCCTGACCGATCATTGGGGTCGACCGGCGCCATGTCGATCGCGGCCGGTGCCATTCGTCGTCCCCTGGCAAACCTCAAGCGAAGGAGAAACAGCGATGAGCGAACAGACGAACTATGTCGACGGCTATGTGATCGCCGTGCCGAACGCCAACCGCGAGCGCTACCGCGAGATCGCGACGGCGGGCGCGGCCATCTTCAAGGAGTTCGGCGCCTTGAGCGTGGTCGAGTGCTGGGGCGACGACGTGCCCGAGGGCAAAGTCACCTCGTTCACGATGGCCGTGCAGCGCAAGCCGGACGAGTCCATCGTGTTCTCGTGGATCGTCTGGCCCTCGCGCCAGGTGCGCGACGAGGGCATGAAGAAATCGATGGAAGACCCGCGTTTCGAGGCCTTGATGAAGCCGATGCCCTTCGACGGTCAGCGCATGATCTTCGGCGGCTTCCAGGTGCTCGTGGAAGCGTGAGCGATCCGTTCAGCGGCTGAGCCCGCGCGCGGCGATGGGCCAGATCGCCTCGACGATGCCGCCGCGGTAGGCGATCAGTTCGTCGTGCAGGTTCAGCGTCGGGTCGCAATGGCCGGGCACCAGCAGGATCTGGGTGCCAAGCGGCGCGCGGGCGGCCGTCGCCTCGCGCGGCCGCAGGGTCCCGTGCTCGTCGCTGGCGGCCACATAGTCCAGCGGCGCGCCCCAGACCTCGGGCAGGCCGGAATCGACGGCCAGCGACTTCAGGCCGGCGTCGATGATGGTCCGCTCGCCGCCGCCGCTGCTGATCACCGTCGTCGCCAGGAACAGCGCATGCTCGAAGCGCAGCGTGCCCGCGTATTCGTTGCGGCCGTAGTCGCCGTCCATGAACACATAGGAGCCCGGCTGGACCTCGGTGTAGACCCCGCTGGCCAGGTCGAACTCGACGCTGCCGCTGCCGCCGCCGGTGACCACCGGACAGGGCACGCCGGCGCGCGCCAGCGCCGCGACGACCTCGGCCGTGCGCTCGGCCGCCCGCGCCGCCGCCAGCCGCCGCTCGGCGTGGCCGCGCAGATGCTGGATGCTGCCCTGGTAGGCCTGCAGGCCGGCAAAGCGCAGCTGGGCGCGCGGCGCAATGCGTTCCAGCAGGCGCTGCACGGCCGCCACATCGGACACGCCGCAGCGGTCCTGGCCGATATTGATCTCGATGAAGAGGTCGAGCCGGCTGCCGGCCTCGGCCGTCGCCGCCGCCAGCAGCTCGACCTGCTGCTGATCGTCCACGCAGACGCTGAAGCGCGCCTGCAGCGCCAGCCGGGCCAGCAGCGCGGCCTTGGCCGGCGCGACGATCTCGTTGCTGACGTGGATGTCGCGCACGCCGGCGGCGACGAAGGGCAGGGCCTCGCTGACCTTCTGGCAGCAGATGCCGACCGCGCCGCGCTCGATCTGGGCCAGCGAGATGGACGGGCATTTGTGCGCCTTGGCATGCGGGCGCAGCGCCATGCCGGCGGCATCGGCGGCGGCCTGCATCTTCGCCAGATTGCGCTCGAAGGCGTCCAGCTCCAGCAGCAGGGCCGGCGTGTCGACATCGGCCAGCGCGTCGCCGATGCGGGCGGCCGGTGGCAGGGCGGGCAGCTGGGGCAGGGGATGGGGCGGGAGCGTCATTTCGTGGCTTTGTGCATGCATCGACGCCCAGCATAAGCGCTGCGACTCAGGCCCGGACGGATACCGCCGATAGCGTCGCTATGCTGCGCGCGGTGAAACGAAGCCCGAAATCCGTCCAGGCCCGCCTGTCCGCCCTCCCTGCCGGCCTGCTCGCCGGCCTGCTCGGCGGCCTGCTGCCGGCCGCGCCGGCCCAGGCCGATCCGGGCTACTACCTGCTGACGCCCTACAGCACGCCGGGCGTGGCGGCCCTCGACCTGCGCTACTGGACCGTCAAGATGCCCAAGCAGCCGGCCGTGCTGTGGCCGGAGGCCGGCCTGCGCTATGGCGTCGACAGCCGCTGGACCACCGAGCTCTTCCTCAGCTATATCGGCGAATCCTGGGGCGAGCAGGCGCTCAGCTCCTGGAACTGGCAGAACTCCTATCTGCTGACCCAGGGCCAGCTGCCCTTCGATCTGGCCCTCCACGCGCAGCTGATCCGCAATGTCAATGTCGGCAATGCGCTGGAAGTCGGCCCGGTGTTCCAGACCGACTGGGGCTTCACCCAGATCAACGCCAATCTGGTGTTCGAACACGACTGGGCCTCGAACAAGGGCACGCAGCTGAAATACCAGTGGCAGCTGATGCGCCGCCTGCAGCCCGGCCTGCGCGTGGGCCTGCAGGGCTTCGGCGAGCTGGGTCCCTGGAAGGACTGGTCGGACCGGCAATCGCACCGCGCGGGGCCGATGATGCGCCTGGGCCTGGGCGAGACCGTCGAGCTGCAGGCCGCCTATCTCTGGGGCAAGGTCTATGGCCGCAAGGCCGAGATGTTCAGCGCCCAGCTGCTGATCCCCTTCTGAACGCAGCCGCGGCGCGACGCGGGGCCCCGGCCTTGTGTTCCACTTCGGCTGTGCCCGAATCGAACATTTCCAATCCAGATACCCCGGCCGCGATCGCGCTGCCGAACCCGCGCCACGCCGCCCGCCTGCCGGCCGAGCTGAGCCCCGAGCAATGGCAGCGCATCCGCCAGGCCGCCTACCAGCTGCCGCAGGTGCTGAGCCCGGCCGACCTCGACGACGAGGCCAGCGAGGGCGCGGCGCTGCTGGAGCGGGCCGGCCTGGTCCTGATCCAGAAGGCCGTTTCCGGCGCGCGGCCCAGCCGCTGGATCGCGCCGCGGCTGATCGCGGTGGCCCTGCGCCATCTGGACGCCGTCGGCAGCGCGCCGACCGTGCGCGCGCTGATGCAGCAGCGCAACGCCGCGCTGGATGGACTGGGCCTGAGCCGCGAAGGCCTGGTCTGGACGCGGCTGTGCAAGCAGGTGTTGAGGCTGTCGAAGACCATCGCCTGGCAGCCGACCGTCAGCTACCGGGTCGAGCTGGCCGACGACAGCGCGATCTGGGATTTCTACCGCGATGGCGACCTGGCGGCGCTGAAGGCGGCGCTGGGCCAGCGGCCACCCTATGCCGAGGCCGAGGCGCTGCATGCGCATCTCGAAGCGCTGCTGGCGCGCAGCGAATCGGGCCATCCGGAGCATCTGGACTCCCTGCTGCCGCGCCTGCAGGCCGAATGCGCGACACCGCAGGACCTGGACGCGCTGAAGGCCGCCTGCACCCGCGCGCAGGACCGCTGGGAGCACCAGGTCGCCGAGCTGCATGCTCTGGCCGGCCTGACCGCCGACCTGGCCTTCCGCGGCTATCCGGACAGCTTCGAGACCGCGCGGCGCATGCAGCGCACGGTGACGCTGTACGTCGGCGCGCCCAATAGCGGCAAGACCCATGCGGCCTTCGAGCGCCTGGCGCAGGCGCATGACGGCGCCTATCTGGCGCCGCTGCGCCTGCTGGCGCTGGAGGGCCGCGACCGCCTGGTGGCGCGCGGCGTGCCCTGCTCGCTGCTGACCGGCGAGGAGAACGTGCCGGCCGAGCAGGCACGCGTGGTCTCCAGCACGATCGAGATGGTTAACACCGGCAAGGCGATCGACGTCGCGGTGATCGACGAGGCGCAGATGCTGTTCGACGCCTCGCGCGGCTGGGCCTGGACCCAGGCCATCGTCGGCACGCCGGCCAATGAGCTGATCATCATCTGCAGCGCCTATGCGGTGCCGGCGATCGAGAACCTGCTGGGCCTGTGCGGCGAGCGCTGCACGGTGCGCCACTTCGAGCGCAAGCAGCAGGTGCAGCTGCTCAGCGCGCCGGTGCCGATCGCGGCGCTGCAGCGCGGTGACGCGGTCGTCGCCTTCAGCCGCCGCGAGGTGCTGATGCTGCGCGACCAGATCGCCAGCGCCGAGAACGGCGGCCATCCGGTCTCGGTCATCTACGGCGCGCTGCCGCCCGAGGTGCGGCGCCGCGAGGCCGAGCGCTTCGCGAATGGCAAGTCGCATATCCTGGTCGCCACCGATGCGATCGGCATGGGCCTGAACCTGCCGATACGCCGCGTCTTGTTCAGCACCATGACCAAGTTCGACGGCCAGGGCGACCGGCCGCTGGACGTTTCAGAGACGCACCAGATCGCCGGCCGCGCCGGACGCTACGGCATGCACGACGAGGGCTTCTGCGGCGTGCTGCGCGAGGCCGAGCCGGGGGCGGCCCGCGCGCTGAAGGAGACCCTGCCCAAGCAGCCGCGGGCGCCGCGCGGCTTCAAGGCGGCGGTGGCGCCGAACTGGTGGCATGTGGAGACCATCGCGCAGCGCCTGGGCCTGCGCCGGCTGCGTGCGGTGCTGGATGTCTTCGTCGACCAGCTGCGCCTGGACGATGCGCATTTCGCCGTCGCCGAGCTGGACCAGATGCTGGAGCTGGCCGAGGCGCTGGACCACAGCTGCGGCCAGCTGCCGCTGAAGACGCGCTTCATCTATGCGCAGGCGCCGGTCGACAGCCGCACGCCCAGCGCGCAGCAGGAGTTTCTCGACTGGACCCAGCGCCATGCGCTGACCGGCCGGGCCGGCGAGCCCTGGTTCCTGCAGGACGTCGACGAGCACAGCCGGCTCGACCGCATGGAGCAGGCGCTGCGCTCCTGCACTTTGTGGCTGTGGCTGGACCTGCGCTTCCCCGGCATCTATGGCCATGTGGACGAGGTCGTCGATCTTCGCAGCCGGCTCAATGACGGCATCGAGCGGCACCTGAAGGGCAAGAAGCCGTTGTGGCGCTCGAGCGCGCGCGGCGGAAGGCGCTGAGGCCTTGCTCCGCTAGGCGCCTGCCAGGCCCTGCTCGAACGTCAGGCCGAAGCGCTTGCCGTTGAAGGTGTGGGTGCAGCAGGGGCAGCTGGGCCACATCGTGTCGGCGTCCAGCCCGGGATTGACCAGGCGCAGCACGCCGTCGGCCTCGTCGATATAGAGGCCGCTGAAATAGCTGGACTCGCCGACACGCACCCTTTCGCGCCGCTCCTCGCCGGGGCGGGCGACCATCCAGAAGATCGGCTCGTCGCCGTCCATGCGCGGCTTGACCTCGGCATAGACCTCGTCCCAGGGCCGGCCGACGCGCGAGAGCAGAAAGCGGTACAGCGGCGTGTAGTCGCGCCCATGGCGGTGCCGGCCATGCATGGGCGTACGCGGCGCGTCCTCGAGCCGGCGCGCGTCCTTGCTATTGCGCCCATGGCGGAACTCGCCGCCGACGCCATGGTGGACGCGCTGCGTGCGGGTGTTGACGGAACGGTAGAGCGGTTCGGTGGAGCGCATGGGGATTCGGGCCGGTTCTTCGCGCCGGCAGTGTGGCATGGGCCGGCGGCCCGCCGGGCCCGTTGCTAGGCCTGGACCTCGAAATACATCAGCGAATGGTCCGAGTAATCACGGATCCAGGCATCGGCGGCGGCCGGCGTCGCCGCCTCGACCCAGCCGCGCAGCGCGACCTGGGCCTCCAGGCCATCGAGCGGCCGCCGGAAGCTCCGGAAGGCCAGATTGCTGCTGGCGAATACATGGTCCAGATTGGCCGGCGCCAGGCCGGAGCGCGAGCCATTGCTCCAGCTGGCGTCGTGGGTCTTGCTGAGCCTGCGCATCGCGTAGCGGCTTTTCCTGGCCTCGCGGTCCCATTTCTGCAGCTCGACGCCGGCATCGAAGGCGCGGCCGAAGGGGTAGTCGAAGCCCATGGTGTTGAGGTCGCCGAGGAAGAGGTAGCGCGCCTGGCCCGGGCCGCCATAGGCCTTGTCCAGCTCGCGGCGGAAGTCCAGCGCGCGCTGCAGCATGTCGTCGCGCAGGCCCATGCCGCGTGGATCGGGGCCGCTGGCCAGGTGCAGGAAGAGGAGGCTGTAGTTCAGCCCGTTCTTGTTGACGGTCACCAGCTGGCCCGGCCGCATATGGGTGGTGCCGGAGCGGAACTCGGTCTTCTGCGTGATGAAGGCGGTCAGGCCCTTGCGGACGCCGATCAGGATCTCCTGCGTCTCCAGGCCCTCGGTGATCTGGAAGGTATAGCCGGGCATGCGCTGCACCAGTTCGGCAAAGATGGTCGCGCCCTCGACCTCGTAGAGCCCGAACACATCGGGCGACTGGCTGTTCATGAACTCGACGACGCGGCCGACCCGGCTCGGATCGTCCTTGAAGTGCTCGACATTCCACGAAGCGACCGAAAACGCCTTGGCCATCGCACACCTCCTTGGCTGCCAGAGCCGGATCTTGCGCAGCCTGACACCCCCGCGCAAGCCCCGTTCCCCACAACAAATGAAACGCAGCGGCCGCGCCGCGCAGCGCGCCTGAAACGCGCCCGGCCCAGACTGCGGGCCTCGCCGAAGCCCCTTTGGACCCGCCGCATGAACGCTCCCGTCTCCCCGTCCGTCCGCCTGCACCTGCAAAGCCAGGGGCAGGGCCGCCCGCTGCTGAGCCTGCATTCGAGCAGCGGCAGCCATGCGCAATGGCGCGCGCTGGCCGAGCTGCTCACCCGCCGCGGCGGCCATCAGCTGCTGATGCCCGATCTGCACGGTCACGGCCGCAGCCCGGCCTGGCCCGCCCAGGCGGCGGACAGCCTGCGCATCGACGCGCTGGCGGCGCTGGCCTGCCTGGACGGCGTCGAGGAGCCGGTGGATCTGGTCGGGCATTCCTATGGCGGCGCGGTCGCGCTGCAGCTGGCGCTGCTGCAGCCGCAGCGGGTGCGCTCGCTGCTGCTCTACGAGCCGGTCGCCTTCGGCCTGCTGCGCCGCTATGAACCGCAGGGCGAGGCCTGGCAGCAGATCCGCCGCATCGCCGCGATGGTGGCCGACAAGCCGCGCGAGGAGGCGGCGCGGCTGTTCACCGATTACTGGAGCGGCGGCAGCGGCTGGCTGCAGCTGAACACGGCGCAGCAGGCGACGATCGCCGAGCGCATCGCGACCGTGAGCCGCCATTTCAATGCGCTGTTCGCGGCCGATTGGGGCCGGCCGGAGCTGCAGCGCCTGCGCATGCCGGTGCTGCTGGTCGGCGGCGTGCTGACGCGCGAGCCGGCGCGCCGGGTCAGCGAACTGCTGGCCGCCTGGCTGCCCGATGCGCGCCAGCACTGGCTGACCCGCGCCGGCCATCTGGGCCCGCTGACGCATGCGAGCCAGGTCGCCGAGCTGATCGCCGACTTCGTCCAGCGCGAGCCCGCGG
Source organism: Roseateles violae (assembly GCF_030410485.1). Classification (GTDB taxonomy): domain Bacteria; phylum Pseudomonadota; class Gammaproteobacteria; order Burkholderiales; family Burkholderiaceae_C; genus Roseateles_D; species Roseateles_D violae. The sequence continues at coordinate 628,029 of NZ_JAUHHC010000001.1, forward strand.
CCGCCTAAGGCAAGAAGGGGCAAGAAGAAAGGCCCGCCGAAGCGGGCCCTGCCTGTTCAATGCGCGTCGGGGCGATCAGCTCTTGCCGAAGTTCGCCTTGGCGGTGGCCACGCAATTGCTCTTCGCATCGCCGGCCAGCGCATCGCACTTCTCGACCTGCACCTTGTACTCGGCGTCGCGCTTGTCCTCGGCGGCGTCGTGCTTGGCCTCGCCGACCTTCTTGTTCATCTTGGCATCGGCCAGGGCCTTGGTCTCGGCGGCCTTGGCCTCCTTGAGGCAGACGTCCTTGTCATTGCCGGACTTGTCGTCGCAGCGTTCCTTGGCGACCTCGTAGGCGGTCTCGGCCTTGGTCTTCTGCAGCTTGGTCCAGTCGGCCGGCTTGCCGGTGTAGTTGTACTCGAGCTCGGCCTTGGCGACCTTCTCGTGCGCCTTGGCTTCCTCGACGCAGATGTCCTTGGCATTGCCGGCCAGATTGCCGCAGGCCGACTTGGCGTTGTCGTACTCGGTGCTGATGCGCGACTTCGCGGCCTGGTATTCGGATTTGTTCATCGCGGCGGCCTGCGAGGCCAGCGGCATGGCCAGCAGGGCGGCGACGATCAGCGAAGCCTTCAGGGGATGGGTCTTGGCAGAGGTGTTCATCGGATCTCCTTGATGATCAAGCGTTGGGGTTGGAACGGACGGAAATCGCTCAGGCACGCGGCTCGCCGTTGGCATTGACGGTCAGCGTGCGGCCCGGCGGCGCGGTCATCTGCGCGTGGTGTTCTTGACCGCGGAACACATAGGTCACGTCCCAGTAGTCGGGACGGGCCTGGCTGGAAACATCGCTGCAGCGCTGCACGTCGCGGGTCACGACGCGGTCGTCGCGGCCGACATTGGCGCCCAGCGCCGCGCCGGCCAGCACGCCGCCGGCGGTGGCGATGTCGCGGCCGTTGCCGCCGCCGACCTGGTGGCCCAGGATGCCGCCGATGATGGCGCCGGCAACGGCGCCGCCGACATTGGCGTTCTCGCGCTCGTTGACCTGCTGCTGCTCGACCCAGCAGCGCTGCTGCGGCGGGCCGACGATGGCGCGCACGGCGACCACATCGGCCTGGTACAGGCGCTCGTTCGGCCGGCGCCGGCCGTCATAGACGCTTACCGGCGGCGGTGCGTAGCGGTCCTCGTCGACCTGGGCGTCGCGGCGCACCGCGCGCACCGACGAGATGCGGTCATCCAGGCCCATGGCCTGCAGCGAGGGGTAGTTGCCGCGCCGCAGCACGACGCAGCGGCCCTCGTAGCGCTGGTGCTCGCACACTTCCCAGCGCTCGCTGGTGACGATGGCCGAGGAGGCGCGGTCGTTGAAACCGTAGCGCTCGAAGTTGCCGACCTTGCCCTCGGCGGTGAACGAGCGGCCGTGGAAGTCCGGATGCTCGTAGAAGGTGATCTGCGCCAGCGCCGCCGGGCCGGCAGCGAGCAGCGCGGCCAGGGTCAGGCCTTTCATCGTCGTCCTCGATATCTTGCTGTTCTTCATGGCTTCTCCTTGTCGAACGGCGCACCGGAATCCGGTTTGCCGTCCTCGCCAGTTTGGGCAGCAGCGGGTCGTGCGCACAGCGGACGCCGCCGCGCAAAGAGGTAGTAGATGTCCTACGGCGACGATGCGCCGGCGCAACCGGGTGCCGGCAGGCGATGGCATTTGCCGGCCAAGCGGAGCACACTGGCGTCGGCATGTCCCCCGACCCGCACGCATGCGCCCGACGACAACGATCAAGACCTTTCTGGTGGAAGACAGCGCGGTGATCCGCGACAACCTGGTGGCCACGCTGGAGGAGCTGGCGGCTGTCGAGCTGCTTGGCGATGCCGACGAGGAGCAGGCGGCGCTGCAGGCGCTGGCCGCCCTGCCGGGCCGGGTCGATCTGCTGATCGTCGACATCTTCCTGAAGAAGGGCTCGGGCCTGGGCGTGCTGCGCGGCGCGCGGCCGCTGCTGCCGCCGCAGGCGATGGTGGTGGTGCTGAGCAATTACGCGACGCCCGATATGCGCCGCCGCTGCCTGGATCTGGGCGCCGATCGGGTGTTCGACAAATCCAACGAGATCGAGGCGCTGATCCTGTTCTGCCGCCAGCTTGCCGCCGGCGCCGCGTCGGCGGGCTGACAGCGGCGCGGGTCGCCGTCCTACACGCCCAGGCGTCGCCGGCCGATGCTCAGCGGGCCGCCCGCTCCCTACATTGTGCTCAAGGCGCCGCCCCGACCGGGCGGGCCGACGGACCAAGAAGGAAGCATCACATGGGCGCAGCGAAGGAAATCAGTCAGGCGCAGTTCCGCCCCGAGGGCGAGGCGCAGCAGTCGCTGCGGCTGGACGAGACCGCCCTGGAAGCGGCGCGCCGCAATCCCGAGGAGGGTGCGGTGACTCCGCATGCCGGCCCCTGGACCGCGGACATCGTCCAGCTGCTGAACGACGCGCTGGCGACCGAGCTGGTCTGCGTGCTGCGCTACCGGCGCCACTACTTCACCGCCGAGGGCTTGGCCTCGCCGAAGATTGCCGAGGAGTTCCTCGTCCATGCCAACGAGGAAAGCGATCACGCCAACCGCATCGCGGAGCGCATCGTGCAGCTGGGCGGCGAGCCGGACTTCTCGCCCGACACGCTGAGCCGGCGCTCGCATGCCGACTACGACGAGTCGCGCGACCTGAAGTCGATGATCCGCGCCAATCTGGTCGCCGAGCGGGTGGCGATCGAAAGCTACAGCCAGATGATCAGCCTGATCGGCGACAAGGACTCGACGACCCGCCGCCTGCTTGAGGACATCCTCAGCGTCGAGCAGGAGCACGCCGAGGAGCTGAAGGATTGGCTCGCCGACTCCAGCAGCTGATGAGTGATCGATTGAGCCATAGACCGACAAACCCACAAGGAGAACCATCATGACGACCATTCGCAGCACTCTCGCCACCGCCGCCACCGTTTTCGCCCTGATCGCCACCGCCGGCTGCTCGGTCGGCCGCGGTCAGCAATCGGTCGGCGCCTATATCGACGACGCGGCGATCACGACCGCCGTCAAGGCCAAGTTCGCCGACGACCAGACCGTCTCGGCCTCCTCGATCAGTGTGGAGACGCTGAACGGCACCGTGATGCTGTCCGGCTTCGCCAAGAACGCGGCCGAGAAGGACAACGCCGGCAAGCTGGCCCGCCAGGTCGATGGCGTGAAGGCGGTCAAGAACGAGATCGCCGTGCGTCCCGGCACGAACTGACTACCGGCTTTTCCCGCACCGATCATCCCCCACCGGCCTCGAGCCGTTTCTCCCCCGGCAGCCCCGCTGCCGGGGTTTTTTCTTTGCGCGCCGGGCTGTGAACAAGTCCGGGACAAGTTTGGACTTGTCCACAGCGCCGCTGCCTCCGGCCGACTTGTTGTCTGCCAGTCCCGCCGTTCACCGCCCTCCGTCCACACCGTTGGCGGCCGCGCAAACCCTTGCCGCGGCTTGGAAAATCGGCCTTGTCCACAGCGCGGCGGCGCCCCTACCACTACGACCATCTATCCCGGACAATCCTCTTGCTCGTTGTTGGCAAGCGCCGCCGTTGAGGAAAAGGCCTGCGCCGGCGCGACCGGGCGCCCCATGTCACACTCTCGCCCCCGCGCCCGACGGCATCCACTTGCAGCGCGCCACGCCCGATGAATCCAGCCCAAACCGATCGCAGCACCACGCTTTACTCCGCCTCCAGCGGCTTCGAGTCCGCCTGCCGGATTCCGGCGCTGCCGGCCGGGCACCGCAGCCGCGGCCTGCATGGCCACAGCTATTTCGCCACCGTGCGGGCGCTGCTGCCGGCCGGCTGGGCGCCCTTCCCGGGCGGCGAGGTCGAGGAACTGCGCCGCCGGCTGGAGGCCTGCATCGCGCCGCTGGATTACACGCTGCTGAACGACACGCTGGAGCAGCCGACCGACGAGAACATTGCGCGCTGGATACGCCAGCGCCTGGAGGGCGAGTTCGGCGTGCCGGGCATCCAGCAGGTCGGCATCCAGAGCACGGCGCAGGAAGGCGTCGATCTGGACGCGGCGGGCCTGGCCCATGTCTGGCGGCGCTACCGCTTCCAGGCCGCGCACCAGCTGCCCCATGTGCCGCCGGGCCATAAATGCGGCCGCATGCACGGCCATGGCTTCGAGGTCATCATCCATGCGAACCAGGACCTGGGCGGGCGCGACATCTCGATCGACTACGACCATCTGGACGAGGTCTGGGCGCCCTTCCACATGCTCTTGAACTACCAGTGCCTGAACCGGATCGAGGGCCTCGCCAACCCGACCAGCGAGGTGATCTCGTCCTGGCTGTGGGCGCGGCTGAAGCCGCAGCTGCCGGAGCTCTCCTGGATCACCGTCTACGAGACCGGCTCCTGCGGCGCCAACTACGACGGCCGGCATTACCGGATCTGGAAAGAGCTGACCCTGGACAGTGCGATCCAGCTCAAGCGCGCGCCCGCCGACAGCCCGCTGCGCGGCATCCACGGCCACACCTACACGCTACGCCTGCACCTGAGCGCGCCGCTGGACGAGGTGCAGGGCTGGACCGTGGACTTCGGCGATGTGAAGACCCTGTTCGATCCGATCTTCAAGGCCATCGACCACCGACCGCTGTACGAGATCGCCGATCTGCCCGATGGCGACACCGCCAGCCTGGCCGCCTGGGTGCTGGCCAAGGGCCGGGCGGTGCTGCCGCAGCTGGACCGGGTCGATATGTATGAAACGCGCGGCTCGGGCTCCATCGTCAGCGCCGGACTCAACGACCAACTGATACCGGTATGACTTACGCCGTCAAGGAAATGTTCTACACGCTGCAGGGCGAGGGCGCGCAGGCGGGCCGCGCCTCGGTGTTCTGCCGCTTTGCCGGCTGCAATCTGTGGAGCGGGCGCGAGCAGGACCGCGCCACGGCCGTCTGCAATTTCTGCGACACCGACTTCGTCGGCACCGACGGCCAGGGCGGCGGCAAGTTCGCGACGGCCGAGCAGCTGGCCGCGAGCATCGCCTCGAAATGGCCGCAGGACGTGCCTGGCAAGCCCTATGTGGTTTGCACCGGCGGCGAGCCGCTCTTGCAGCTGGACAAGCCGCTGATCGACGCGCTGCATGCGCAGGGCTTCGAGATCGCGGTCGAGACCAATGGCACGCAGCCGGCACCGGACGGCCTGGACTGGATCTGCGTCAGCCCCAAGGCCGACAGCGAGATCGTGCTGACCCGCGGCAACGAGCTGAAGCTGGTCTACCCGCAGCCGCTCGCCCGGCCCGAGCGCTTTGCCGGCCTGGACTTCGAGCATTTCTTCCTGCAGCCGCTGGACAGCGTGCTGAAGACCCAGCACACGCGCGAGGCAGTCGCCTACTGCATGGCCCATCCGCAATGGCGGCTGTCGGTGCAGATGCACAAGGTCATCGGCATCGACTGAGGTTCGCCGCGCTCAGCAGCCCAGCTGGGCCGCCTGCAGCACGCGGCCATTGGCCGCATCGGTGGCGACCAGCAGCAGGCGGCGCGGCCGGCCGTCCTCGCCCTTGGCCGGGGCCTTCTTCAGCAGCCATTGCTGATCGGCGCCACCGGCCGGCAGGCTGGCGTAGGCGCGCACCACGGCGTCGTGCCTCAGCGTCGCGCCGCGGTTTTCGCCGGCGCGCACCTCGCTGCTGTGGCCGTCCTCCAGCTGCGCCCACCAGAGCTGGACCCGGGCCGGCGCCCCCGGCAGCGCGCGCGATTCGACGGCGACCTGTTCCTCGCCGTCGCGCTGCAGCTTCAGCGCGATGACGGCCTTCTCGCTTGCCGACGGAGTCGGCAGCTCACCGTCGCGCCAGTCGCGGCCATTGACGACGATCTGCGGCGTGTAGGCGAAGCGCGCGCCCGACTGCGCGACGTTCTGCTGCTGGCGCGCCGTGTAGAGCGGGCTGGCAAAGCGGTCCCTCCAGCCCAGGCGGTCCCAGTAGTCGACATGGAAGGCGGCGGCGAACACGCCGGGCCGGCCGCGCAGGCCGCTGAGCCAGCGGTCGGCGGGCGGGCAGGAATCGCAGCCCTCCGAGGTGTAGAGCTCGACGACCAGCGGCGGCGTCATGCCCGACTGCGCGGCGCAACTCTGCGCCTGTGCGGCGGCGAGGTTGCCCGCGAGCAGCAGGCCAAGGACAAGTCGGTGGACGAGGCCCATCTTCAGGCCTTCATATGCTGGTCGACCTCGTCCAGCACCTGCTCGGGCGAGGCCGCCTCCAGCTCGGTCTCGTTGTTCAGCTGGCTCTGCAGCCGCGCCATGTCCAGGTCGCCGGTCCATTTGGCGACGACCAGGGTGGCGACGCCATTGCCGATCAGATTGGTCAGCGCGCGCGCCTCGCTCATGAAGCGGTCGATGCCCAGGATCAGGGCCAGGCCGGCCACCGGCACATGGCCGACGGCGCCCAGGGTCGCGGCCAGCACGATGAAGCCGCTGCCGGTGACGCCGGCGGCGCCCTTGCTGGTCAGCAGCAGCACGGCCAGCAGGGTCAGTTCCTGCGTGAGGCTCAGCGGCGTGTCGGTCGCCTGGGCGATGAAGACGGCGGCCATCGTCAGATAGATGGAGGTGCCGTCCAGATTGAAGGAATAGCCGGTCGGGATCACCAGGCCGACGGTCGTCTTGCGCGCGCCGAGGTTCTCCATCTTGGCCATCATGCGCGGCAGCACCGATTCGGAGGAGGAGGTGCCCAGCACGATCAGCAGCTCCTCCTTGATGTACCTGATGAACTTCCAGATCGAGAAGCCGTGGAAGCGCGCGATCGCGCCCAGCACGATGAAGATGAACAGCAGGCAGGTCAGGTAGAAGCTGCCCATCAGCTTGCCCAGCTGCACCAGCGAGCCCAGGCCGTACTTGCCGATGGTGAAGGCCATGGCGCCGAAGGCGCCGATCGGCGCCAGCTTCATGATGTAGCCGACGATGACGAAGAGCACATGCGAGCTCTTCTCGATCAGGTCGAAGACCAGGGTGCCGCGGCCGCCGAAGCGGTGCAGGGCAAAGCCGAACAGCAGGGCAATCAGCAGCACCTGCAGCATCTCGCCCTTGGCAAAGGCGTCGACCAGGGTCGTCGGGATGATGGCCAGGAGGAATTCGACCGTGCCCTGCATCTTGCCGGGGCCGGTATAGGCCGAGAGCGCCTTGGTATCCAGCGTGGCTGGGTCCACATGCATGCCGGTGCCCGGCTGCAGCAGGTTGACGACGAGCAGGCCGATGACCAGGGCGATGCTGGACACGATCTCGAAGTACAGCAGGGCCAGGCCGCCGGTCTTGCCAACCTTCTTCATGTCCTCCATGCCGGCGATGCCGACCACGACGGTGCAGAAGATGATGGGCGCGATCAGCATCTTGATCAGCTTGATGAAGCCATCGCCCAGCGGCTTCATCGCTGCGCCGGTCTCGGGCCAGAAATGCCCGAGCAGTACGCCCACGATGATGGCCACGATCACCTGGGCATAGAGCGAGCGGTAGATTTTTTTTGCGGCCATCTCGAAACCCCCGGGCAATGGCGATGCCCGCATCTTGCGCCCGAGCGGCGCGATCCGCATAGGTGGTTTTGCAGATCGACGTCACAAAAGAAAAGGGAGCCCGCAGGCTCCCCGTGCTTGGTGCAGGCCGAAGCCGGCTGCGTCAGAAGCGGTAGCCGACCGCGATCGAGACGGCCACCGGGTCCAGCGTCGCATCGATGGTCTGGCCGGTCGACAGGGTGCCGGTCGTCTTGACAAAGACCTTCATCACCGAGGCGTCCAGCGACCAGCGCTCGGTCAGATTGACCGACAGGCCGGCCTGCAGCGCCGGGCCGAAGGCGTTCTTCATCGACAGCGTGGTCGGCTTGCTTGGCGAGCCGCCGGTCAGGCCCGACAGCACGGCCGTGCCCTCGCTGTCGTAGAAGTAGGCATAGGTCGCACCGGCGCCGACATAGGGACGGATCTGGCTGCTGGCCTGGCCGAAGCGGTACTGGGCCAGCAGGGTCATCGGCAGCGACTTGACGGTGCCCAGCACGCCGACGCCGGCAATCGCGCCGTCGCCGACCACGTCATGCTCGAAGGGCAGGCCCAGCGGCAGATCGATCGCGATATTGTCGGTCCACATCCAGGTGATGCCGCCGGTGAACTGGCTGGCCTTCTTGACGTCGATCTTGGTGCCGGCGAGGCTCGGCGCGCTCAGATCGCCGCTTTCGACCTGGGGCATGATGGTCGTGCCACCGGCACGGACGACGAAGCTCCCGGCCGACTGGGCCTGGGCCGCGCTGGCGCCGAGCAGGGCCAGGGCGGCCGCGCAAAGAATGCTGTTCTTGTTCATCTATGTTCTCCTGAGGGGCCGCGCTTACAGCCAGCCCTTGATCGCCAGCGTCTTCGAGATCAGCTGACCGGTCAGCTGATGGCCATAGGGCGTCGGGTGGAAGCTGTCGGCAAAGCCATAGCTCTTCCACCAGTCCGGGTCGCTGACACCGGCGGGCGGCTTGGCCGACAGGGCCGTCGCCGTGCAAGTCGGGAAGTCGTAGGTCGGCAGGCCGTCGCTGCCCTGGCCGGTGATCGGGCAGGCCGGGGTCTTGACATTGGTCAGGCCGAACTGGGCCGGCGTGGCGATCTGGTCGTTGAAGGCGGTATAGAAATCGACCACCGCGACGCGGGCCTCGCCGGAGAACTTGCCGTCCAGCTGGGTGTTGAAGGCGACGATCCAGCTCTTGAACAGAGCCTCGTACTCGGCGCGCTTGGCCGCGCCGAGACTGGCCTCGAGGCTGGCGAGCACCATCTGGAACTTCGGCGTGTTGGTGACGCCGGGCATGTTCAGGATCACGACCTGCTGGCCGCCCTTGCCCAGCACATTGTCCGAGACGGACTTGGCCAGCTTGTCGGCCAGTGCCTGCATATAGGCGGTGCCCGCCGCCGCGAGACCGGCGGCGCCGGGTGCCGTCACCTTGACGCCCAAGGTGCCGACCAGGGCGACGAAGCTGGCGCCGCCATCGCTGGAAGCCTTCAGGAAGGCGCCGACCAGGTCGGCCGCGTCATTGCCGCCGCCATCGATCAGGGCCATGTCGGTGGCGGCAAAGCCGGTCGTGGCGGCCTGGGCCAGCTGCACGGTCACGCCGCGCGGGTCGGCCGGGTTGCTGTAGTAGTTGAGGCGGCCACCGCCGATCGCGTAGTTCGTGCAGCCGGCCTTGGAGTTGGGCACGAAGCTGTTCGCGCCGGTGGCGCTGTAGTAGTTGCACAGCGTGGCGCCGTAGCTGGCGGCGACGCGCTCGGGGAAGATCAGATTGTCCGAGCTCTGAACGGTGAACTTGTAGCCGAAGGTGCCGGAATCGGCCAGGCTGTCGCCGAAGACCTTGACCGCGCCGATCTTGAGCTTGGGCGTCGTGTCGGCCGAATCGCCACCGCCGCAGGCCGCCAGCAGCAGGGCCGTCGCCAGGGCGGCTGCCGTGGTCTGGAAAGTTCTTGTCATTTCGTTCTCCTTCGGGGATGCCCGTGCTCGGGCTTGTGCATTGCGCGCCTGACTGTAGCGATCGCTAGGGGCGAATTGTCTGAGGATTTGCCCTTCAAAACCGCCCGAAGTTCGTGCGCTTGCACCGCTTGGGCGCGCTATCGCACCACGCCTGTCACCGGCGCGACAGGCGCTGAAACGCCGGAACGCGGCCGCGGGCCCCTGTCAAGGCACAAAGCTGTGGATAAAAAAAGTACAAGCTATTGCTTATCCACAGACTGGGCGCCGCGGCGCGGCTTGTTATCGCTCCGTGCACGTCGATTCGGTACCGCCGCCCACAAGCTTTTGATCGCGCCAACTGCTTGTCGTTGCTGACGAAAATCAGCTTGTCCACAGCAAGGCGGCCCCTCTACCAAGACTACCAATGAGATCCATTGAAAACACCGTGAATAAGAAAGAGGCAGAAATCTTTTGACTGTGCACAGGCGCGCGCTGACGCCGCCGGGCCATGCCACACTTGCGCCCCATGGATATCGAACAACTGCAGCGGCGGCTGCGCGACTTCGCCGCGGCACGGCGCTGGGAGCCCTATCAGACCCCGAAGAACCTGGCGATGGCGATGGTGGTCGAGGCGGCCGAGCTGGTCGAGATCTTCCAGTGGCTGACGCCGGAGGAATCGCTGGCGATCGCCGACGATGCGGCGCGCCACCAGCATGTGGGCGAGGAGATCGCCGATGTGATGCTCTACCTGCTGCAGATCGCCGACCAATGCCAGGTCGACGTCGCCGCGGCGCTGGAGCGCAAGCTGGCGCTGAATGCGATCAAGCATCCGGTGCGCTGAGCGGGGGGGCTGATGAGCCGAAGATCTCAAACGGTCGCCGTGATCGACTTCGAAACCACCGGCCTGTCGCCGACCGGCGGCGGCCGCGCCACCGAGATCGCCGCCGTGCTGCTGCGCGATGGCCAGCTCGTCGACAGCTACCAGAGCCTGATGAACAGCGGCGCCTGGGTGCCGCCCTTCATCGAACAGCTGACCGGCATCAGCAACGAGATGCTGGCCGCGGCGCCGCCGGCGGCAACGGTGATGAGGGAGGTCGCGCGCTTCACCCAGGGCTGCCCGCTGGTCGCACACAACGCGGCCTTCGACCGTGGCTTCTGGCAGGCCGAACTGGCGCGCGCCGGCTGCGAGCCCGATCCGGCCCATCAGTTCGCCTGCACCCTGCTGCTGGCGCGCCGGCTTTATCCGGAGGCGCCCAACTGCCGGCTCGGCACCCTGGCCGCCCATCACCGCCTGCCGGCCACCGGTCGTGCCCACCGCGCGCTGGCCGATGCGCAGATGGCCGCCCTTCTGCTGGCGCGCATGCAGTCCGATCTGGCGCTGCGCTTCGCGGGCGAGCTCGGGGCGCTGGTTGTCGAGCATGCGCTGCTGCTGCGCCTGCAGCGTGCCGGCCGCGCGGCGCTGCAACGCTGTGTGCGCGACTTTGCCGCCGAGCGCCAGGCATGCCTCACGCCGGCCTGAGCGACGAAGCAAGGGCGGAAGGAGAAGGCAAAAAATCGCGCTGTCAAGCCCGCCGCGGCGGCCCTTTGGCGCGCACAATCTTGCCCTTTCCCGTTTCATGTTCCGCTAGGTTTTTGATTCCGTATGTCGAGTATTCAGGTTCGCCCCGCCACCTTGCGTGATGCCAAGGGCATCGCCGAGATTCATGTCTCGGCCTGGCAAGACGCCTATCGGGGCTTGCTGCCCGATGCGGTGCTGGATGCGCTGTCGGTGCAGAAGCGCCAGGCCTTCTGGCGCGAGGCCATCGATCTGTGCGAGCCGCAGGTGCTGGTCGCCCATATCGACAACGAGCTGATGGGCTTCGTCGGCTTCGATCGCTCGCGCGACAAGGGCACGCCCTCGACCACCGGCGAGATCTGGGCAATGTACGCGAACCCGGTGCACTGGGACAAGGGCGTCGGCCTGGCGCTGTGGGACGCCGCGCGCGACGGCCTGCAGGAAGAGGGCTGCACCAAGGTCACGCTGTGGACCTGGCTGCGCAACGAGCGCGCGCTGCGCTTCTTCGAGCTGGCCGGCTTCAAGCGCGAGCTGGGCAGCGCCAAGACCACCGAGGTCGGCGGCGTCCGGCTCGAGGAGCTGCGCCTGCAGCGCTCGCTGGTCTGAACCCGCGCCAGAGCCTGCAGGAAACCAGCGCCCTCGGGGTCGCTGGTTTTTTTTCGTCTGCTTTCTCCTGTTTATTTCGCTTTTTCTTCAACCAAGGGTCAAGTCTTGCCTAAAGCCGGTCGCGCGGCAAGGAAAGGATAAAGTAATGGCCCCTTACTTTCGGAAGTCCTTCACGTGCTGGCCAAGCTCACCTCCAAGAATCAATTGACGCTGCCGAAAAGCGTGACCGAAGCACTGGGGCCGGTGCAGTATTTCGAGGTCCAGGCCAGGGCCGGGCAAATCATCCTGACGCCGGTGCGCATTCAGCGCGGCGATGCCGTGCGCGCCAAGCTGGCCGAGCTGGCGATCGACGAGAAAACGCTGGCCCAGGCCTTGAGCTGGGCGCAGCCGGTGGCGAAGAAAAAACCGGCAGTCAAAAAACCGGCCGTCAAGAAGCCGCTCGCGGCCAAAACCGCGGTGGCCAGGAAGAAACCGGCCGCCACCAAGAAGGCCGCCGCGCGATGAGCCGGCGCAGCAAGAAAGGCGGCGCGAGTGCGCCCCGCGTCGTGCTCGACACCGGTTTGCTGCTGCATGCGCTGCTGCTGGGCGACGACAAGGCCAGGCGGCTGCGTCAGGCCTGGCAGGGCGGCGCCTGCCGGCCGCTGATCGCCGCCGCCACCGCGCAGCTGCTGATGCGGGCGCTGGCCTGCCCGGCGTTGAAGCTCAACGCCGCCCAGCAGCAGGAGTTGCTGGCCGATTTCCTGCCCTATGCCGAGGTGGTCGCCGATCCGGCGCCGCGCTCGCGCGGGCAGGCCTCGGCAAGCCTGCAATTGGCCGTCTCGACGGCGGCGCGGGCCGAGCAGCTGGTCAGCGATTGCGGCCGCACGCGGGGGGCGTTTTCGCGTCTCGGCGCGGTCCCCTGCGGACTGCTGTGCAGCGAGGAATTTTTGACATCGCTATGAGCTAATCCCGAGCGAAAAGCGCGTGCTGCTCTGCTAGATTCCCGGCCCAGTATGAATCGTTTCGATCAGGGCGTCGCCACGGGCATGTGGCGCGTCATTTTTTATGAGCGCGTGGGCAATCGCGTGCGCCTGGACCGCACCGGTCCCTGGCTGCCGACCCGCAGGCTGGCCCAGCAATGGGCGGACTGGTTTCTGCAGCGGGGCTATCACGTCGCGCTGCAGGACCAGTCGGGCGGGCTCGACCGCATCAGCAACGGCCTGCCGAGCTGAGCGCTCAGTGCAGCGGCGCCAGGCCTCTGCCGTTGAAACCCTTGCGCTCCAGCGCCCAACCCTCGGTGGCAATCGCGTCGGCATGGCGCTGCACATGGACGGTCGCCAGGCGCTTGGCGGCCGCGCGCTGGACCAGAGCCTCGGCCTGGGCCGGCGTCAGCTGCAGCGCGAAGCGGGCCCAGCGCTTTTGCAGCAGCGGCTGCAGCCAGGCGTCCTCCAGCGCCCAGCGGATCTGCTGCGCATCGTTCAGCTCCTTGACCGCCAGCACGCGCGGCGCCAGGGCCAGCACGAAGCGGTTGAAATCGGCGCGGATCGCGTCGCCGGGCAGCAGGGCCTCGATGCGGGCCAGGCGCTGGCTCCAGCCGGGCGTCGCCAGCTGGCGCGTCACCAGCGCCTGCAGCGCCTGGATCGGGTTGAACAGGCGCAGGCGGTTCGGCGGCAGCACGGCCAGCGGGATCTGCGCCGCCTCTTCGTGCGTCAGTTCGGTGACGAAGCTGGCCAGCGTCGCGAGGCGCTGCCATTCGGCCGGGCCCAGGCCGGCGATGCGCTGGATCGGGCCGCGGGCGACGCTTTGCGCCAGCGCGTTCAGCTGGGCATGGCCCTGTTCGCCCTTGGCCGCATTGGCGGCACGGCTCATCACGGCCAGATTGCCGGCCGCATAGCCGGCGTCGTTGCGCACGCGGTCGACCGAGCGCTGGGCGTTGTCGCCGGCCCGGTCGTTCAGCGGGCGACGGGTGATCGGGCAATGCTCGACGTCGATCTGCTGCAGATAGTTGGGCGTCAGCTGCACCTCCTCGAAGCTGCGGCCGCGCGCCCAGGCATGGGTGCGCAGCAGCAGCCACATCTGCGTGTGGCGGTGGGCGCGCAGGGTGCGGCGGCCGAAGGTGGCGCTGCCGGCATGCCAGCCCTGGCGCAGGGGCGAGGCGGCGAACAGGTGCTCGACCGGCGGGCGCAGACCATGGTGGGCGAAGTCCCAGCCCAGGGCCAGGCCCAGGCTCGAATGGGCCGGCGCGGCCTGCATCTCGAGCTCGTACTGGACGGCGCATGGCGCCGTGGATGCGGAAGCGGAAACTGCTGCGATCTGTGCCATGGTCATGCTCCTTGCGGTTTGCGTATGGCACAGTGTGGATCGTATGTAGCTCATGGCGTGAGCCAGTAAAAAACAAATGGACCGCACCGAACGTTTCTACAAGATAGAGATGCTGATCCGCAGCCGCGAATGCGTCAGCTTCGCCGCCCTGCTGGAGGCGCTGGAGGTGTCGCCGGCGACGCTGAAGCGCGATCTGCAATACCTGCGCGAGCGCATGGACGCGCCGATCGAGTACGACGCCGCCGCCAACGGCTACCGCTTCGGCCAGCAATGGCGCGGCCAGAAGCATGAGCTGCCGGGCGTCTGGTTCAGCGAGAAGGAGCTGCACGCGCTGCTGACCATGCACCAGATGCTGGCCAGCCTGGACGAGGAGGGCATCCTGAGCCGCCATCTGCAGCCGATGTTCGACAAGCTGACCGGCATGATGGGCGCCGACGCGGCCGAGGCGCAGGAGCTGACGCGGCGGGTCAAGCTGATCAGCACCGCGCGGCGCAAGGCACCGTCCGAGTTCTTCGAGACGGTCGGCAGCGCCGTCGTCAAGCGCCAGCGCCTGCGCCTGCACTACCGCCGGCGCGGCGGCCAGGGCGAGCCGGCCGCCAGCGAGCGCGTCGTCTCACCGCAGCGCCTGGTCCATTACCGCAACACCTGGTACCTGGACGCCTGGTGCCATCGCAGCGAAGGCTTCCGCCGCTTTGCGCTCGACGCCATGGAGGGTGCCGAGCTCTTGTCCGAAGCGGCGCGCACCGTGTCGACGAAGGAGCTGGAGGCGCAGCTGGACCAGGGCTACGGCATCTTTGCCGGCGGCCAGGCGCGACACGCCGAGCTGATCTTCAGCGCCGAGGCGGCGCAATGGGTGGCGCGGGAGGAATGGCATCCGGCCCAGCGCAGCGAATGGCTGGCGGACGGCCGCTGGCGCCTGCTGGTGCCGTATGTCGATGCGACCGAGCTGCTGATGGACCTCTTGCGCCATGCCGGCGAGGTCCAGGTGCTGGCGCCGGCCGAGCTGCGCGAGGCCTATGCCCAGCGGCTGCGCGCGGCGGCCGCTCAGTTGGACGAAGGATCTTCCTGACGCTTGAGCCGCTCGCTGTGCCAGTAGACGTCGTCGCCGCCCAGGCCGTCCAGATTGGCGCGGTTCAGCACCCGGGCCAGCACGAACAGCAGGTCGGACAGGCGGTTCAGGTACTGGCGCGGCGCGGCATTGATCGCCTCCGTGCCGGCCAAGGTGACGACGGCGCGCTCGGCGCGGCGGGCGACCGTGCGGCAGACATGCGAGATCGCCGCGCTGCGCGTGCCGGCCGGCAGGATGAATTCCTTCAGCCGCGGCAGGTTGGCGTTGTAATGGGCCAGGGCCTCGTCCAGGCGCAGCACCGCGTCCATCTTCAGCAGTTCGTAGCCGGGCATGCACAGCTCGCCGCCCAGATTGAACAGCTCGTGCTGGATCGTGATCAGCAGTTCGCACACATCGTCGGACAGTGGCTCAGCCAGCAGCACGCCGATCTGCGAGTTCAGTTCGTCGACATCGCCCATGGCCTGCACGCGCAGGTGGTCCTTGGGCACGCGCGTGCCGTCGCCGAGGCCGGTCGTGCCGTCGTCGCCGGTGCGGGTCGCGATTTGTGAAAGTCGGTTGGCCATGGGTGCGGGTTCGTCGGGCGAAACCCGCATCTTGCCCCAACTCAGGTCTGCGGGGGCGGGTGGCGGTGCAGGTGGCGGTGCCGCTCGGTCGGCTGCTGCCACAGGCTCAGATGCGGCTCCTGCTTGGGTGTGAACAGGCCGCGCCACCAGAGCTTCAAGACGTCCCAGCGCAGCGCGCCAGCCAGGGCCAGCAGCAGCACCGCCAGCAGCAAGAGCCATTCGAGAGCATGGTTGGTGACCATCATGTCCGTCTCCATCGGATGCCCAGGCGGCCATCGTGGCACCGCCGGCGCCGGCATGCAAGTGCTGCCAGAATCGTCGAAGCAACAGCCCGGAGACCGACCATGAATGCCAGCGCGCCCCACGCCCATCTGATGCAGCCGCAACTCACGCCGCGGCCGCTGCCGGCCGAGATGCTGGAGGCGCTGAAGGCGCGCTTCGGCGCCCAGCGCTGCTCGACCGCGCTGGCGGTGCGCGAGCAGCATGGCCGCGACGAGTCGGTGTTCGACGTGCCGCCGCCCGAGGTCGTCGTCTATGCCGAGAGCAGCGAGGAGGTCGCCTTCGTCGTCGCGCTGGCACAGCGCCACCGGGTGCCGGTGATTCCGTATGGCGCCGGCTCCTCGCTGGAAGGCCATCTGCTGGCGGTGCAGGGCGGGGTCAGCCTCGATCTCTCGCGCATGAACAAGATCCTGCGCGTCAATGCCGAGGACCTGACCGTCACCGTGCAGGCCGGCGTCACCCGCAACCAGCTGAATGCCGAGATCCGCCACCAGGGCCTGTTCTTCCCGATCGACCCGGGGGCGGACGCCTCGCTGGGCGGCATGGCGGCGACGCGGGCCAGCGGCACGAACGCGGTGCGCTACGGCACGATGCGCGAGAACGTGCTGGCGCTGGCCGTCGTCACGCCGCAGGGCGAACTGATACAGACCGGCACCCGGGCGCGCAAGAGCAGCGCCGGCTACGACCTCAGCCGGCTCTATATCGGCAGCGAGGGCACTTTGGGCGTGATCTGCGAGCTGACGCTGAAGCTGTATCCGCTGCCCGAGGCGATCTCCGCGGCGGTCTGCTTCTTCCCCTCCATCGATGCCGCGGTGCAGGCGACGATACAGATCATCCAGATCGGCGTACCGATCGCGCGCTGCGAGTTGCTGGACGCCAATGCGGTGCGCGCCGTCAATGCGCACGACCGCCTGGGCCTGCGCGAGGCGCCGATGCTGCTGATGGAATTCCACGGCTCGGAGGCCGGCGTCGCCGAGCAGGCCGGCACCGTGCAGGAGGTCGCGCGCGAATTCGGCGGCGAGGACTTCGACTGGGCAACGACGCCGGAGGCGCGCACCAAGCTCTGGACCGCGCGCCACCACGCCTATCTATCGGGCCTGCAGATGCGACCCGGCTGCCGCGCGGTGACCACCGACACCTGCGTGCCGATCTCGCGCCTGGCCGAATCGATCAATGAATCGGTCCGGGAGGTGCAAGAGGCCGGCCTGCCCTATTTCATCGTCGGCCATGTCGGCGACGGCAATTTCCACCTCGCCTATCTGATCGATCCGAATGTCCCGGCCGAGCGCGAGACGGCCGAGCGCCTGTCGGCGCAGATGGTGCAGCGCGCGCTGCGGCTGGAAGGCACCTGCACCGGCGAGCATGGCGTCGGCCTGCACAAGCAGGGCTTTCTGCTCGACGAGGCCGGCGAGGGCGCCGTCGAGGTGATGCGTTCGCTGAAGCGCGCGCTCGACCCGCACAACATCATGAACCCCGGCAAGATCTTCACGCTCTGAACCAGGCGTCCGTGGCGCCCGCGTGCCGAGCGCCGGGCCGCTGTGGTGATGGGCTTGCGGCTCGACGCCGCAAGCGCTATCGGCGTCTCGCCGATGGCCGGCCAAGGTACTTCTTGGACGAGGGGCCTCAATGCCCGCGTTTCGCCGCGTCCGGATGCTTGCGAAAGCCTTCCTTGACCGAGGCCTCGATCACCTCGTAAAGCGGCTTGATCAGCGGCCGCAACTCGGCGACCACCTTGCTGGAGCTGAGCACCGAGGGAACGCGGGTGCCGCGGTGCTCGATGGTGCCGCCGATCGAGCGGATGTCGAAGCCGATGCGGTTGAAGTGCGCCGCCAGACGCGGCTCGGTCAGCACGAACACATGCTCGACGCCCATATGGCGGGCGATCGCCGCCGCGCCCAGATAGAGGCTGACCGGGATGAAGGGAAAACGCGGCATGCCGGCGTTGCTGCCGAAGTCGTCCTCGGCCAGTGCCATCGGCGTGCCGGACTCGCCCTTGCGCTGCCGGAAGCTGTTGACGACGGCCAGCCGCGAGACCTCGCCGATGGTGTCGCGCGGCAGGGCCGCCGGGTCGACCAGCTGGCGGTCGATCACGTCTGCGCAGCTGATCTCCATCGGCAGCAGCGTGGCGGGCGCCTCGGGCTGGGTCAGGATCAGCCGCGTGCAGCCGACCGCCAGGCCGCTGTCGCGGCGGCGCAGCAGGCAGTGAATCGAATGCTCGTCGTAGGCATCGGTCTCCATGCCGTCCTCGCGCACCGGCTCCCAGCCGAGGTCGCGGCAGTAGACCTCGTGCCTGATCCGATAGACCTCTTGCTTGCTGGCCGTGTCCAGCGCCGGCTCGAGCTTGAACAGCTCATTGAAGGTGCCTCCCAGATTCCTTCGGCTGGAAGAGGGGTTCACGGCGAATCCTTGCGTATCGGTTGGCTTGGCTTGCATGCGGGCCTCGGCTGCCCGGCGAACATGCCGCCGGGTCTCAAGGTCCGAGTCTAGGGGTCTGATGATGACAGAAGCACAAATAAGTCACGAGGTTCCGATGCAATTCGGGGTTTGTCCTGATGCTCGAATCGGGGGTGTGCAGGCCCTGGCTCGCTTCGCCCGGTCAGTGTGAAGGCGCGGGTACGTTCCAGCGCCGTGTGACGTCGCCGCGCTCGTTGATGCTCTCCAGATGGACGCCGAAACCCCACAGCCGCGCCACATGCTTGAGCACCTCCTGCGCGCCGTCGTGCAGCGGCCGGTTCATATGCTGCGTATGGCGCAGGGTCAGCGAGCGGTCTCCGCGCAGATTGACGTTCCAGACCTGGATGTTCGGCTCGCGGGTGCTGAGGTCGTACTGCCGCGACAGCGCCTCGCGCACATGCTGGTAGCCGAGCTCGTCGTGGATGGCCGAGATCTCGTATTCGCTCTCGGCCTCGTCGTCGACGATGGAAAACAGGCGGAACTCGCGCATCAGATGCGGGCTCAGATACTGGCCGATGAAGCTCTCGTCCTTGAAGTTGCGCATCGCATGGTCCAGCGTCGGCAGCCAGTCGCGGCCGGCCAGATCGGGGAACCAGCGGCGGTCCTCCTCGGTCGGGTGCTCGCAGATGCGCTTGATGTCGGTGTACATCGCGAAGCCCAGCGCATAGGGATTCAGATTCGCCATCGGCTGCTGCGCGATCACATTGGTGTGCGACTTCAGCCACTCGATCATCATCCCGTCGCTCAGATAGCCGTCGTCGTACATCTGGTTCAGCAGCCGGTGATGCCAGAAGGTGGCCCAACCCTCGTTCATCACCTGGGTCTGGCGCTGCGGATAAAAGTACTGCGCGATCTTGCGCACGATGCGGACGATTTCCCGCTGCCAGGGCTCCAAGAGCGGCGCGTTCTTCTCGATGAAGTAGAGGAGGTTCTCCTGCGGCTCCTCGGGGAAGCGTCGCAAGGCGGCCGCCTCCGCCGCTGCGTCGGCCTTTCTGGGCAGGGTGCGCCAGAGCTCGTTGATCTGCTGCTGCGCATGCGCCTCGCGATCGGCCAGGCGCGCCTTCTCCTGCGCCAGCGAAAGCTTGGCCGGGCGGCGGTAGCGGTCGACGCCATGGTTCATCAGCGCATGGCAGGAATCGAGCAGGGTCTCGACCGCATCGACGCCATGGCGCTCCTCGCATTCGGCGACGAAGTTCTTCGCATAGACGAGGTAGTCGATGATGGAGGAGGCATCGGTCCACATGCGGAACAGGTAGTTGCCCTTGAAGAAGCTGTTGTGGCCGTAGCAGGCATGGGCGATGACCAGGGCCTGCATCGCCATCGTGTTCTCCTCCATCAGGTAGGCGATGCAGGGATCGGAGTTGATGACGATCTCGTAGGCCAGGCCCATCTGGCCGCGCTTGTAGTTGCGTTCGGTGGCGATGAACTCCTTGCCATAGCTCCAATGCCGGTAATTGACCGGCATGCCGACCGAGGCATAGGCATCCATCATCTGCTCGGCCGTGATGACCTCCAGCTGGTTCGGGTAGGTGTCCAGGCCGAAGCGCTCGGCGGTCGCGCGGATGACCTCGTGGTACTGGTCGATCAGCTCGAAGGTCCAGTCGCTGGGCGAGGGCAGCGGCAGGGTCGGGCGGTTGGCCAGCGGCTTCATCCGCAGCAGCGGCTGCTTGCTGCGGCGGCCGCCGTATTCGTCGTTGAGCGGCGCGACGCCGATCGCGCGACGGTTCTCCAGCGAAGTCATGGGGGGGCTCCTTCCTTCCTGAACAAGTCCCGGAAGACCGGATAGATCTGCGCCACCTCGGTGGCCTTGCGCATCGCGAAGTGGCGCGACTCCTCGCTGAGCTTGCTGTACTCCTCCCACAGGTTCTGCTCGGCCTCGGCCACCTGAACGTAGGCAAAGTAGCGGCACAGCGGCAGGATCTGCCGCGCCAGCAGCTCGCGGCAGCGGCCGCTGTCGTGGTGCCAGTTGTCGCCATCGCTGGCCTGGGCGCCGTAGATATTCCACTCGTTGCTCGGATAGCGGGCGCGGATGATCTCCTCCATCAGCACCAGGGCCGAGGAGACGACGGTGCCGCCGGTCTCGGTGGCGTGGAAGAAGTTCTGCTCGTCGACCTCCTGCGCCTGCGTGTGGTGGCGGATGAAGACGACGTCGATCTTGTCGTAATGCCGGGTCAGGAAGAGGTAGAGCAGGATGAAGAAGCGCTTGGCCAGGTCCTTGCGCCCCTCGTCCATCGAGCCCGACACGTCCATCAGGCAGAACATCACCGCGCGGCTGGTCGGCATCGGCACCCGCACCCGGTTGCGGAAGCGCAGATCGATCGGGTCGAGGAAGGGGATGGCCTTGAGCCGGCCGCGCAGATGGACGATGCGCGCCTCGGTCTCCAGCAGCATGCGCTGGACCTCGTGGTCGTTCGGGTTCTCGTGCTGCAGCAGGGCCAGCCGCTCCTCCAGCTCGAGCAGCTCGCGCCGCTTGTCGGTGCCCAGCGCGATGCGCCGGCCCAGGGCGCCGCGCATCGAGCGCACCACATGCAGATTGGTCGGCATGCCGTCGTTGGTGAAGCCGGCGCGCTGGCTCTTCCATTCGGGCGTCTCGGCCAGCTGGGTGCGCTCCAGATTCGGCAGCGCCAGGTCCTCGAAGAAGACCTGCATGAACTCTTCCTTGGTGAGGTGGAAAACGAAGTCGTCCTCGCCCTCGCCGGAATCGCTGGCCTGGCCGCCGCCCTGGCCCTGGCCGCCACCCTGCGGCTTGGCGACGCGGTCGCCCTTCACGTACTCGGCATTGCCGGGCCGCACGACCTCGCGCACGCCGCCCTCGCCATGGCCGAAGATGGGTTCGGTCAGGTCCTTCTTCGGGATGTGCACATCCTCGCCGCGCTCCATATCGCGGATGCCGCGGCCGTCGACCGCGCGCCGCACCGCCTCGCGGATCTGGTCCTTGTGGCGGCGCAGAAAGCGCTCGCGGTTGCCGATCGACTTGTTCTTGCCCGACAGCCGGCGATCGATGATTTGCTGAAGCATCGAGTCAAGCTCCTTTAGCTGCTCTTGCGCACCCTCAGGTACCACTCGCACAGCAGACGCACCTGCTTGGCCGTGTAGCCCTTGTTGACCATGCGGTTGACGAAGTCCTCGTGCTTCTTGGCCTCGTCGGCGCTGGCCTTGGCGTTGAAGCTGATCACCGGCAGCAACTCCTCGGTGTTGGAGAACATCTTCTTCTCGATCACCGTGCGCAGCTTCTCGTAGCTGGTCCAGGCCGGGTTCTTGCCGGCGTTGTTGGCGCGCGCGCGCAGCACGAAGTTGACGATCTCGTTGCGGAAGTCCTTGGGGTTGCTGATGCCGGCCGGCTTCTCGATCTTCTCCAGCTCGGCGTTCAGCGCCGAACGGTCGAAGACCTCGCCGGTATCGGTGTCGCGGTACTCCTGGTCCTGGATCCAGTAGTCGGCATAGGTGACGTAGCGGTCGAAGATGTTCTGGCCGTACTCGCTATAGCTTTCCAGATAGGCGGTCTGGATCTCCTTGCCGATGAACTCGGCGTAGCGCGGTGACAAGGCCTCCTTGATGAAGCCGATGTACTTCTCCTCGAACTCCTTCGGGAACTGCTCGCGCTCGATCTGCTGCTCCAGCACATACATCAGATGGACCGGATTGGCCGCCACCTCGGCGCTGTCGAAGTTGAAGACCTTGGACAGGATCTTGTAGGCGAAGCGCGTGCTGATGCCGCTCATGCCCTCGTCGACACCGGCATAGTCGCGGTACTCCTGGTAGCTCTTCGCGCGCGGGTCGGTGTCCTTCAGGTTCTCGCCGTCGTAGACCAGCATCTTCGAATACAGCGAGCTGTTCTCGGGCTCCTTCAGCCGGGTCAGGATCGCGAACTGGCTCATCATCTTCAGGGTGCCGGGCGCGCACTTGGCATAGGCCAGCGAGGAGCCGCGGATCAGCTTCTCGTAGATCTTGATCTCCTCGCTGACGCGCAGGCAGTAGGGCACCTTGACGATGTAGATGCGGTCGAGGAAGGCCTCGTTGTTCTTGTTGTTGCGGAAGGTCTTCCACTCGCTCTCGTTGCTGTGCGCCAGCACGATGCCGTCGAAGGGCACGGCGCCGAAGCCCTCGGTGCCCTTGTAGTTGCCTTCCTGCGTCGCCGTCAGCAACGGGTGCAGCACCTTGATCGGCGCCTTGAACATCTCGACGAACTCCAGCAGGCCCTGGTTGGCCAGACACAGGCCGCCCGAATAGCTGTAGGCATCGGGATCGTCCTGCGCATAGGTCTCGAGCTTGCGGATGTCGACCTTGCCGACCAGCGAGGAGATGTCCTGGTTGTTCTCGTCGCCGGGCTCGGTCTTGGAGACGGCGATCTGCTTGAGCACGCTGGGGTACTTCTTGACCACCTTGAAGCGGCGGATGTCGCCGCCGTATTCGTCCAGGCGCTTGACCGCCCAGGGGCTCAGGATGCGGTTCAGATAGCGGCGCGGAATGCCGAACTCCTGCTCCAGCAGCGGCCCGTCCTCCAGCGCGTCGAACAGGCCCAGGGGGCTCTCGTTTACGGGCGAGCCCTGCAGCGCGTAGAAGGGCACCTGTTCCATCAGCTGCTTGAGCCGCTCGGCGATCGAGCTCTTGCCGCCGCCGACCGGGCCCAAGAGATAGAGGATCTGCTTCTTTTCCTCCAGGCCCTGTGCGGCATGGCGGAAATAGCTGACGACCTGCTCGATCGCGTCCTCCATGCCATAGAACTCGGCGAAGGCCGGATAGATCTTGATCGTCTTGTTGGCGAAGATGCGCGACAGCCGCGGATCGTTGCGCGTGTCGACCATCTGCGGCTCGCCGATCGCCTGCAGCATGCGCTCCGCTGCGGTTGCGTAAGCGAGGGGATTGCGCTTGCACTCGGCGAGGTAGTCCTCCAGCGAGAGCTCCTCGACCCGGGTGCGTTCGTAGCGTTCTGCGAACTTGCTGATCACGTCCATGCTCGACCTCCTGTTGGGGTCCAGAGACGCGGGGCGCAGCGCGCCCGGCATCTGCTGGGAAGTTCTGATGGCACCCCGACCGCGGGTGCGAGGCGTCATCAGAGCTTTCCGAGATCCGACGTGGACAGCTTCAACGCAGGGCTCGATGGGCGGTATGAACCGTGCCTGTCTTCCTCAACAGTTGGAACCCACCAAGCGTTGACACCATGCTACGCCGAACTGGCGTGGCCGGTGTAGGCAACACCTGGCACCTGTTGCGCTTAACCTCACCCTCGAATGGGTGGTGGGCGCATGTTCCGATCCCATGCATTCGGCGTGCCAGCCATGGCCTTGGCCCCAGGGACGGTAACAAAAAAGCCGTGAAGGGCTCACGGCTTCGAGAAGCGCTTTGCGCGCGCGGTGCTTTGCTTAGCTGGCGATTGTTTATGCCTGCGGCCCGCGCAGGCGGTCGATCAGGCCGTTGAGCTCGTCCAGCGAGCCGAACTGGATGGACAGTTCGCCCTGTTCGCCGCGCTTGGTGCGCTTCTTCACCCGGATCTCGACCTGTGCGGTCAGCAGATCGGACAGCTCCTCCTCGAGGCTCAGCACATCGCGGCTCTTGTCGCCGCGCACGCGCAGCAGCGGCTTCTGGCGGCCGGCGCCGGCGCGCGCCACCAGGCGCTCGGCCTCGCGCACGCTCAGCTTCTTGGCCGCGATCTCGGTGGCCGTGGTGATCTGCTGCGCGCCTTCCAGCGGCAGCAGCGCGCGTGCATGGCCCATGTCCAGGTCGCCGGCCATCAGCATGTTCTGCACCGGCGCGGCCAGTTGCAGCAGGCGCAAGAGATTGCTAGCAGCGCTGCGCGAGCGGCCGACCGCCTGCGCCGCCTGCTCGTGGGTCAGATGGAATTCGTTGACCAGGCGCTGCAGGCCCTGCGCCTCTTCGAGCGGGTTCAGGTCCTCGCGCTGGATGTTCTCGATCAGCGCCATCGCGGCGGCGGCCTCGTCGGGTACCGCCTTGACCAGCACCGGCACCTCGCGCAGACCGGCCAGCTTGGCGGCACGGAAGCGCCGCTCGCCGGCGATGATCTCGTAGGCCACATGCCCGTTCGGCGTGATCGGCCGCACCAGGATGGGCTGCATGATGCCCTGGCCCTTGATGCTCTCGGCCAGCTCGTACAGTGAACCCTCATCCATGCGCGTGCGTGGCTGGTACTTGCCGGCCTGCATCTGCTCCAGCTTCAGGGTGCCGGGTTCGCCGTCGCGGCCGGACGGGACCGGCGCCGGGTTGTCGCTGACCTTGGGGCCCAGCAGCGCCTCCAGGCCCAGGCCGAGGCCTTTGGGTTTTTTCGTGACCATGGCGCGATTGTCCCCTACCGCTGCAGTTCGGCCAGCAGGGCCTGACCCTCGGGCCAGTCGCCCAGTCCGGACTCGCTGTTCAGATGACCGCGCGGGCCGGCCAGCAGCAGTTGCGCGCCCCAGTCGGCCGCCATCTGCGTGGCGCGCTCGGGCGCGCAGAAGGGGTCGTCGCCGCTGACGACGGCGATGCTGGGAAAGGGCAGGCGGCTGCGGCGTATCGGCCGCCAGTTATGCAGCTGCGGCGGCGTGTCGGTGCGCTCGGTGTCCGGCGGCGCGACCAGCAGCGCGCCGGCGACGCGCTCGGCATGGCGCGTGTGCTCGGCCCAGCTGGCCACCAGCTGGCAGCCGAGCGAATGGGCGACCAGCAGCGCCGGTCGAGGGTCGGCCAGCAGCACCTCCTCCAGCCGTGCCATCCAGTCGCCGCGGCGCGGCCATTGCCAGTCGGCCTGCTCCACCCGCTGATAGCCGAACAGCCGCTCCCAGCGGCTTTGCCAATGCGCGGGGTCGGAGTTCAACCAGCCGGGCAATAGCAGTACACGTCGATCATCCATCGTTTGGCTTTATGCTTTCGGTCCTTCGATTCGATTGTGCTGGAGAAGTAGTCATGACTTACAAGGTGTTTGTGGATGGACAAGAGGGCACGACGGGCCTGCGCATTCATGAATACCTGGCCGCGCGCGGCGATATCGAGGTGCTGCGCATCGATGCCGACAAGCGCAAGGACGCGGCCGAACGCTCGCGCCTGCTGAACGCGGCCGACGTGGCGTTTCTGTGCCTGCCCGATGTCGCCTCGCGCGAGGCGGCCTTCATGGTGAACAACTCCAACACCTGCCTGATCGATGCCAGCACCGCGCATCGGACGACGCCCGGCTGGGCCTTCGGCCTGCCCGAGCTCGACCGCGGCCAGCGCACGAAGATCCGCGGCGCCAAGCGCATCGCCAATCCGGGCTGCCATGCGAGCGCCTTCATCCTAGCCGTGCGGCCGCTGGTCGATGCCGGCCTCTTGAGCCCGGACGCGCTGATCTCGGCCACCTCGATCACCGGGTATTCGGGTGGCGGCAAGAGCATGATCGCCCAGTACGAAGCGGCAAGTGAGCCCAAGCTCACTTCGCCGCGCCCCTATGCGCTGGGCCTGACCCACAAGCACCTGCCCGAGATGATGGCCCACACCGGCCTGAAGAACGCGCCGGTCTTCATGCCCATCGTCGGCAATTTCTACAAGGGCCTGGCCGTCACCGTGCCGCTGCACCTGAGCCAGCTGCGCGCCGGCGCGCGCCCGGAGGATGTCCAGCAGGCATTGGCCGCGCATTACGAGGGCGAGCGCTTCGTCCGCGTGCTGCCGCTGCGCGACCCGGCCACGCTGGAAGAGGGCGCCTTCGACGTGCAGGCCTGCAACGACACCAATCGCGTCGATCTGGCCGTGTTCGGCAACGATCAGCAGATCCTGCTAATGGCCCGCCTGGACAATCTGGGCAAGGGCGCCAGCGGCGCCGCCGTGCAGGCGATGAACGTCCATCTGGGCGTCGACGAAGGCCTGGGGCTTTGACCGAGGACGCCGGCCGGCGTTGGTCGCAAGAGCTGGCCCCCGCCGACGCGGCGCGCGTCCGCGATGGCGTCACCGCCTACGGCCGCGCGCTGGCCGCCGGCGGCCAGGCGCAGGACATTGCCTGCGGGCTGCATGACGAGCAGGGCCGCCTGATCGCCGGCGCGCTGGGCCGCACCGAATTCCGCCGCCTGTTCATCAACTACCTGTGGGTGGACGAGGAACTGCGCGGCCATGGCCTGGGCAGCGAGCTGCTGCGCCGGCTGGAGGCGCAGGCGCTCAAGCGCGGCTGCGTCGATGCGCTGATCGAGACCCTGTCGGACCGCCATGCCGAGCTTTACGAGCGTCTGGGCTACGCGATGATGGCCCATGTGCACGACTATGTGCCGGGCTTCACCCGCTACATCCTGATCAAGGTCTGGCGGCCGCGCGACTGAGGGCTGCGTTCATGCGCATGCGGCCGGGTCGTCGCTGCGGTAGTGGTAGCGATAGGCCGGGCGGAAGCCCAGGCGGGCATAGACGCGCTGGGCCGCGAGGTTGTCGGCACTGACCTGCAGATAGGCCTGGCGGGCGCCGTCGGCACGCGCCTGTTCGAGCAGGGCCCCGCACAGCCGCGCCGCATGGCCGCGGCCGCGCTGGGCCGGCGGCGTGAAGATGTCGTAGAGCCCGACCAGCTCACCCTCGCGCGCGATCTGGCCGCAGCACAGCAGCGTGGCCGCGTCGGCGTCGTACAGGGCGTAGCCCTGGTAGGGCACCGGCGAGGCGGCCATCCGTTCGGCATGGGCGGCGATCGCCTGGCCGCTGGAGCCGCGCAGCTGGCCGACCAGGCGCGCATAGTCCGGGCCGCTGAGCGCCCGCAGCGGCGCCGCCGGCGTGCCTGGCACGCAGGGTGGCAGCGCATCCAGCACCATCACATCGGTCGGGTCGAAGCTGTACCAGCCGCGCGCCGCCAGCTGCGCATCGAGATCGGCCGGCTGGCTGAACGGGGTGATGCGCACGATCAGGGGCAGGCCGGCGGCGCCGAAGCTGTCGCGGCAGCGGCGCAGCACCTCATCCAGCGGCATCTCGCCGGCGGCGATCGCATTGACGCAACGCGATCGCTTGGCCTTGCCGGGGGAGAGGCGGATCAGCCAGCCGTCGACGCGGGCCTGCTGAGGCGGTGCCGAGGCATTCAGCCCGGCAAGTTCCGCCCGTTCCGCCAGCGTCGTCTCCATGACGTCTTACATCGTGGTGACGCGCCGCACCATCTCGCGGGCGAAGTCGACGAAGGACTGGGCACCCTTGGAGGCCGGATCGAAGACGACGCCGGGCAGGCCGTAGCTGGGCGCCTCGGCCAGACGCACATTGCGCGGGATCACCGTGTCGAAGACCTTCTCGCCGAAATGGCTCTTCAGCTGTTCGCTGACCTGCTGCTGCAAGGTGATGCGCGGATCGAACATCACGCGCAGCAGGCCGATGATCTGCAGGTCCGGGTTCAGGTTCGCATGCACCTGCTTGATCGTGTTGACCAGATCGGACAGGCCCTCCAGCGCGAAGTACTCGCACTGCATCGGCACGACGACGCCATGGGCCGAGCATAGGCCGTTCAAGGTCAGCATCGAGAGGGATGGCGGGCAGTCGATCAGCACGAAGTCGTAGTCATCTGCCACAGCGGCCAGGGCCGCCTTCAACCGGCGCTCGCGGCGCTCCAGCTCGACCAGTTCGACCTCGGCGCCGGCCAGTTCGCGGTTGGCGCCTAGCACGTCATAGCCGGCCTTCTCGCTGCGGGCCCGGGCCTCGGCAATCGTCGCCGACTCGAGCAGCACGTCGTAGACGGTCAATTCCAGCGCACGCTTGTCGATGCCGGAACCCATGGTCGCGTTGCCCTGCGGATCGAGATCGACGACCAGCACCCGCTGGCCGACCTGGGCCAGGCCGGCGGCCAGATTGACGGTGGTCGTGGTCTTGCCGACCCCGCCTTTTTGGTTCGCGACGCAGAAGATTTTGGCCATGGTCTGGTTTTTCTAAGCAGGCAGATATTAGCCCGGGCCGCCGGGCGGCAAGGCGGGATCAGCCCTCGGTTTTGGGTCGGATCCAGATCAGGCAGCGTTGCGCTTCAAGGCCCGGCACCTGCAGTTGTTCCACGTGAAACACGTCGAGGTCTGCGGGCAGGGCGGCCAGTTCGTCGGCCGGGTGTTGGCCCTTCATTGCCAGCCAGATGGCACCGGGCTTCAGATGTGAGCGGGTCAGGGCGGTGAAGTCGAGCAGCGATGCGAAGGCGCGCGAGGTGATCAGGTCAAAGGCCGGGGCCTTCAGCTGTTCGACGCGCGAGTGCTCGCCATGCAGATTGGCCAAGCCCAGTTCGGCCGCCACTTGCTTGATGAAGCTGGCTTTCTTGGCGACCGCGTCCACGCAGGTCACGTCCAGGGTTGGATCGCAGATCGCAAGGACGACGCCAGGCAGGCCGCCGCCGCTGCCGACGTCCATGAGCCGCAGCGGCCGACCGGCCGCATGTCGACGCAGCGCCGGCACCAAGCTCAGGCTGTCGACCAGATGCTGGGTCAGCATCGCCCGCGGATCGCGGACGGCGGTCAGGTTGTAGACCTTGTTCCATTTCTGGATCAGCCCCAGATAAGCCAGCAATTTGTCGATCTGTGCGTCGCTGAGTTCGAGCTTCAGCGTCTGCGCGGCCGCGAGCAGCGGCTCGCGCAGGGTAGAGGTGTCGGTCATGGGCGGGGGGTCAGGCGGCCGCGCTGTTCGTGTCGTTGTTGGAGGCCTTGGCCGGGGCATCGTCGGCGAAGCCCTTGAAGCGGCCCTTTTTCAGATGGACCAGCAGCAGCGAGATCGCCGCGGGCGTGACGCCGGAGATGCGCGAGGCCTGGCCGAGGGTCTCGGGCCGCTGCTGGCCGAGCTTTTGCCGCACCTCGAAGGACAGGGCCTGGACCTGTGCATAGTCCAGTTCGGCTGGCAGCTTCAGGTTCTCGAAATGCGCGGCGCGGGCCACGTCTTCGACCTGCTTGTTGATATAGCCGGCGTATTTGACGCTGGTCTCGATCTGCTCGATGACCGCCTCCGACAAGGTTTCGCCGAGATCGGCGGTGAGTGCCGCACGTGATATGCCAGCCTCCGGCCGGGCGATCGAGGCGACCTCGGCCACGGTGTCGAACACGACGCCCGGTCGGCGCAGCAGGTCGATCAGGTTGTATTCACGCTCCAGCGCCTTGCCGACCAGACGTTCGGCATCGGCCGCCGGGAGGGTGCCGGGATGAACCCAGGTGGACTTCAGCTTCTCTGTTTCACGTGAAACAGCATCGCGCTTGCGGTTGAAAGCATCCCAGCGGACGTCGTCGACCAAGCCCATGTGACGGCCGATCTCGGTCAGCCGGAGGTCGGCATTGTCCTCACGCAGCTGCAGGCGGAACTCTGCGCGGCTGGTGAACATGCGATAGGGCTCGGTCACGCCCTTGGTGATCAGATCGTCGACCAGCACGCCCAGATAGGCCTGGTCGCGGCCCGGCAGCCAGGGGCCGTCGCCGCGGACCTGCAGCGCTGCGTTCATGCCGGCGAACAGGCCTTGGGCGGCCGCCTCCTCATAGCCGGTCGTGCCGTTGATCTGGCCGGCGAAGAACAGGCCCTGAATCGCGCGTGTCTCGAAACTGGACTTCAGGCCGCGCGGGTCGAAGTAGTCGTACTCGATCGCATAGCCGGGGCGCAGGATGTGGGCGTTCTCCAGGCCGGGGATCGAGCGCACGGCGGCCAGCTGCACATCAAAGGGCAGGGAGGTGGAGATGCCGTTCGGATAGAACTCGTGCGTGGTCAGGCCCTCGGGCTCGAGGAAGATCTGGTGCGAGTCCTTGTCGGCAAAGCGGTTGACCTTGTCCTCGATCGAGGGACAGTAGCGCGGGCCGACGCCCTCGATCACGCCGGTGAACATCGGGCTGCGGTCGAAGCCGGAGCGGATGATCTCGTGTGTGCGCTCGCTGGTGTGGGTGATCCAGCAGGGCAGTTGGTGCGGATGCTGGGCGGCGTTGCCGAGGAAGCTGAACACCGGTACCGGATCGAGGTCGCCCGGCTGCTCCTCGCATTTCGAGAAATCGATCGTGCGGCCGTCCAGCCGCGGCGGCGTGCCGGTCTTGAGCCGGCCCTGCGGCAGCTTCAGCTCCTTCAGCCGCGCCGACAGCGAGACCGCCGGCGGATCGCCGGCGCGGCCGGCGCTGTAGTTCTCCAGGCCGACATGGATGCGGCCGTCCAGGAAGGTGCCGGCCGTCAGCACGACGGCGCGGGCGCGAAACGCGATGCCGGCCTGGGTGACGGCGCCGACGACCCGGTCGCCCTCGACCATCAGGTCGTCGACCGCCTGCTGGAACAGCATCAGGTTCGGCTGGTTCTCCAGCCGCCGGCGGATCGCCGCCTTGTACAGCACGCGGTCGGCCTGGGCGCGGGTGGCGCGCACGGCCGGACCCTTGGAACCGTTGAGGATGCGGAACTGGATGCCCGACTCGTCGGTCGCCGCGGCCATCGCGCCGCCCAGCGCATCGACCTCCTTGACCAGATGGCCCTTGCCGATGCCGCCGATCGAGGGGTTGCAGCTCATCTGGCCCAGCGTCTCGATATTGTGGGTCAGCAGCAGCGTCGCGCAGCCCATGCGCGCCGCGGCCAAGGCGGCCTCGGTGCCGGCATGGCCGCCGCCAACGACGATGACGTCGAATTCCTTCGGATAAAGCATCGGTGCACCCAGGCAGAGAGGCGCCGGACAGCGGCGCGGGCAAACCCTGAATTTTAGCGGCGCCCTGTGGATAAGTCACGGGCATGGACCCTAGCCGGCCGCACAATATCGGCATGAATTGCCGCGACCATTGCGCCGCCTGCTGCATCGCGCCCTCGATCAGCTCGCCGATACCGGGCATGCCCGCCGGCAAGCCGGCCGGTGTGCGCTGCATCCAGCTCGACGAGGCCGACCGCTGCCGCATCTTCGGCCGGCCGGAGCGGCCGGCGGTCTGCGCCTCCTTGCAGCCCGGCGAGCTGATGTGCGGGGACAGCCGCGAGCAGGCGATGCGCTGGCTGGGCTGGATGGAACAGGCGACCCGGCCCTGACACTGCCGATGTGGGCATCACGGATGCCCGGCGCGCGGCCCCTGCCTAGACTGGCGCATCACCGTTTGTCCAGGAGCCGTCGCATGTATTCCGCCGAACTCGATCGCCGCCAACTCCTTCTCGGCGCCGGCCTCGCGGCGCTCGGCCTGTCGCCGGCCGCCGCGCAAGCCGCCTGGCCCAGCCGCTCGATCCGCCTGGTCGTCCCCTTCGCGCCGGGCGGCAGCAGCGAGATCGTGGCCCGCGCAACCGCGGTGGAGCTCAGCAAGACCCTGGGCCAGACCGTCTATGTGGAGAACAAGCCGGGCGGCGGCGGCAATATCGCGATGGGCGAGGTGGCGCGCGCCGACGACCAGCACACCTTGATCCTCGGCCATATCGGCACGCTGGCGGTGAACCCCTATATGTACGAGAAGCTTCCTTACGACCCGGTCAAGGACTTCAAGCCGATCACCTTGCTGGCCAAGGTGCCCAGCCTCTATGTGGTCCATCCGGACCTGCCGGTCAAGGATTTGAAGGAGTTCGTCGCCCTGGTGCGCAAGAAGCCGGGGCAGCTGAACTACGGCTCGGCCGGCAATGGCAGCGCCGGCCATCTGGCGATGGAATACCTGAAGATGGTCGGCAATCTCTTCATCCTGCACGTGCCCTACCGCGGCACCGGCCCGCAGCTGACCGACCTGCTGGCCGGCCGCCTGGACGCCGCCTCGGTCGGTGCGCCGGCGGTGATGCAGTTCATCAAGGCCGGCAAGCTGCGCTGCATCGCCACCGGCTCCAAGGAGCGCCTGGCCCAGCTGCCCGAGGTGCCGACGGTGGCCGAGCAGGGCTTCCCCGGCTTCGAGATGACGCAGTGGTATGGGCTGATGGCGCCGGCCAATCTGGCGCCGGCCAACGCCGACAAGCTGGCCGCCGAGGCGGCCAAGGCCATCCGCTCCAGCTCCTCGCGCGAGCGGCTGAGCGGCGATGCCGCCGAGGCGGTCGGCAACACCCCGGCTCAGTTCGCGCAATTCATCGCCCAGGAGCAGCAGCGCTGGAAGGCGGTGGTGACACGCGCCAAGATCCGCGCCGATTGAGCAACCACTGCCGGCCCGCGCGCAGGCGGGGGTGATCCCAGTACTTGTCGAAGAAGTAATGCACCACCGTGTTGAGCAGCGGCTCGACAAAGGTCACCGCGCCGGCCACGGCGATATTGCCGGTCAGCGCATAGGTGACGCCGAAGGAGGTGCAGAGGTGGAGCGCTCCGAAACTTGCCGTCTTTGCCATGTCGCTATGTGAATTGGTTATTCAATAGCTAAATGCTACTTAACATGCGCGCCAAGGTCGATTTGCATTCACCGATCGCGGCGATAGCTCGCGTGGGCGATAGGCAAAGCACGCGGCGCGGGATTTGATCGACCCGCACCGGCCGGCCAGCGCGATCCGGGACAATGCGCGGCGATGCATCCGAACACGGCCTGCTAGCTGGGTCTGCGCTGCTCCATCGCGCTGGACTGCCAGTCCAGCGCGTACAGGGCCGTGTTCAGATGAACCACCAACGCGCTCTCGTCGAGACAGATGCCGTCGTCGTCGACCAGCTGCAGATTGGACAGAAGACGCATCGGATCGACCAGGGCGACGACGCCCTCGCGGACTTCGGCCCAGTCCCAGGCGATGCCGATGCGATCGCCGCGGTGCCGGCCTTCGACCGGCGCGGCCCACAGCGCCTGGCCGCAGCGCAGCGTGCTTCGTGGTGAGCGCAAGACATTGCTGCTGATCTTTTCAAATTTTTCCAGCAGTTCCGAGAATTGTGTGGGGGTAAGTTGCACCGGTTTCCAGGTCGTGACCTGCCATGCATGTGCGAACATAGCGGAGCTCCAAAGGTTGGGAAAAACAGTTTTGCATCCCCCACGTCGCGGCGGTAGCTGCATATTCCTGTAGGGGCGGGGCCGAGGGCGAGAACTAATATGGAGTTGAGACGGTTTCTCGATATCAGCCAGACCAAGGATCTGGACAGCTTGCAGAGCAAGCTGGTTTCATTTGCCCATGACATGGATTTCGGCCTCGTCAATGCCGTGGTCGTCTACGACCGTCTGAATGGACAGGGCGCCGAATTCGTCTCGCTCGGCAATACCCCGCAGGCCTATATCGAGCAGAGCCTTGACCCCGGGGATTCGGCACGCGATCCGGTCAATCAGCTGTTCAAGAAGCTCAGCGTCCCCTTCATCTACGACCAGGCGCTGTACCTGAAGGAGAACGCGGTCGACCTGTGGGAGCGGCAGGCGCAGTTCGGCTATCGAGCCGGCGTCTGCGTGGCCCTGCACCTGGGCAATGGCAAGCATTTCCTGCTCGGCATGGACCGTGATCAGGCCTTGCCCAGTGAGGACGGCCAGCTGGTGCGTATGATGGCCGATCTGCAGCTGCTGGCGGTGCATGCGCAGTCAGCGGCCATGGAAGTGCTCACTCCGCCGCGAATCGACAGCCTCAAGGGCCTGAGCCCGCGTGAGAAGGAAGTGCTGCGTTGGGCGATGGAAGGCAAGTCCGTCGAGGAGACCGCGCTGATCTGTCACTGCTCTGCCTCGACCGTGTCCTACCACATGCGCTCGATCTTCAAGAAGCTCAATGTCACGAAGAAGCAGCAGGCGATCGCGCTGGCCGTGCGCCACAATCTGATCTGAGCTGCGGCAAAAACTACATGTTCGTGTAGCTATACAGCATTTGAATGCGCAGTGAAACTTCTTCCATCGCAATCTCGATGGCAACAGGAGTTTCGAATGAATGCATTCAAGACCTCGCAAACGACCCCGAATATTCCGCGCGTCGGTGGTTGGTAAATAGGATTTCCGCAGGCCGGTAATTACTTATCCAGACCGGTGTTTCAAACTATGCGCTAGTATCTGTCGGGAGAGCCCGGATATATACACACCGGGCGGCAGATGAAGAAGCGGGTATTGTGAAATCCCGGGCTGTTGAATCAAAAAGAAAATAAACGCTGTCATCGCCGATGGCCGCCGTTCCGCAGGGATGGCGGCCATTCGTATTTGGACACCGTCCGCCGGCCGCGCCCTCAGCGTGCCACCGCCGCCCGCATCGAGCGCGCCACATAGCCCAGGCAGATGAGGGTCAGCGCCAGGCCGACGATCACCGAAGGCAGCACCTGATCCGCGCGCAGCGCCTCGCCCTTCAGCACCAGCATCATCAAGGTGTTCTGGGCCAGGCCCGGCACCCACAAATACCAGGGCGCGTCGCCGCTGGGGTTCAGGATGCTGACCATGGGCGCCAGGCCGACCAGGGTGATCACCAGCGCGCTGCCGGCCTGCGCCTCCTTGAAGGTCTTGGAGCGGATCGCCAGCGCCATCAGCAGCGCGCCCAGGCCCGCGGCCAGCGGCAGCTGCAGCAGCAGAAAGGCCAGCACCTCACGGCCGCCGAACTGGAACATCGCCTGCAGGCTGTCGCTCTTCAGCAGCCATTGCGCCGGGATGAAGCCGAGGTTGGACAGCAGCGCCACCGCCATGCCCAGCGCGGCCACCGCGCCCCATTTGCCCAGCACCAGGGCAAAGGGCTGCACCGGGTTCATCAGCAGCGGCTCTAGCGAGCCGCGCTCGCGTTCGCCGGCCGTGCTGTCCAGCGCCGCGGTCAGCGCGCCATAGAGCACGGCCATGATGATGAACATCGGAATGATGCTGGTGATGCGCGCCGCGCGGGCCTGAGCGCTGGCCAGGTCGCGCTCCTGCACCTCGACCGGCTGCAGCAGCTCGGTCGAGACGCCGCGCAGCGCCAGGTTCAGCGTCGCCTGCTCGCGGTTGAAGCCGGCCAGCAGGCGCTGCAGCTGGCCGATGCCCGCATTGGCGCGCTGGTTGGCGCTGTCGCTGACCAGCTCCACCGTCGGCCGCTCGCCCGCGCGCAGCGCCTGCTCGAAGTCCCTGGCGATCACCATCACCGGCTCCAGCAGCGTCGTCGCACGCAACCGCGCCTCGTAGTCGGCCGGCGCCGGCTTGACCGTGTAGGTCTGGCGCTCGAGGAAGTTGCGCAGGCTGGGCGCATGCTCGATGCCGACAACCAGCAGCTCGCGCTTGTCGGCGCGCTCCTCCAGCGAGGCGATCAGGCCCGACAGCGCCAGCAGCAGCAGCGGCCCCATCAGCACCGCCGGGATCAGCAGGCGCAGCAGGGTGCGGCGGTCGCGCAGCGCGTCCACGATCTCCTTGCCAAAAACGATGCCGCAATTCCTCGACCATTCGCGCGCCTTCATGCGGCCACCTGCTCTTCCTGTTCCCGCGCATCGGCAAAGGCCAGCTTCACGAAGGCATCCTCGAAACCGCTTGCGCCGGCCTGGTCCAGCAGCTGCTCGACCGTGCCCTCGGCCACGCTGCGGCCCCTGGCGACGACCACCACGTGCTCGCACAGCAGCTCCACCTCCTGCATGATGTGGGTGGAGAACACGATGCACTTGCCGCCGCCGGCGGGGCTCTTCAGATGCCGCAGCGCCTCGCGCAGGGCGCGGGTGGCCAGCACGTCCAGGCCGTTGGTCGGCTCGTCCAGCACGATATTGGCCGGGTCGTGCACCAGCGCACGGGCCAGCGCCGTCTTCATGCGCTCGCCCTGGCTGAAGCCCTCGGCGCGGCGGTCCAGGATGGCACCCATGTCCAGCAACCGCGCCAGTTCCACCGCGCGCGCATTGGCGGCGTCCTGCTCCATGCCCTGCAGGCGGCCGAAGTAGATGATGTTCTCGCGCGCCGACAGGCGCGGATAGAGCCCGTGCGCGTCGCCCAGCAGGCCCATGCGGGCCAATGCCGCGCGCGGCCGCTCGGCCACCGCGATGCCGTCGACGGCGATGTGGCCGGCGTCGGGCGCGAACAGCCCGCCCAGCATGCGCAAGGTCGTCGTCTTGCCGGCGCCATTGGGCCCCAGCAGGCCGGTGATGCGGCCGTTGGGCGCGTGCAGCGACACGCCCTGCACCGCGTGGACGATCCTCTTGCCGCCGCGCTTGAACACCGAGCCGCCGACGCGGGAAACAAAGGACTTGCTGACCTGGTCGATCGCGATCATGAGGAGGCCCTGGAAGAGGAGGCGCCGGGCTGCACCGGCTGGAAGGCCGGCGGGCGCGGGATGCGGGTGGCACAGGCGGCGTCCTGCGGTAGCGCTGCCGCGTCGCTCTTCGCATCGATGAAGCGGAACAGCACGTCGCGCATGCAGGCGATGCTCAACACGCCATGGCCGGCCTGTGGCACGACGATGTGCTGCGCGCGCGCGCCCAGCGCCTTCGCGACCCTCTCGCCATGGCGCGGCGGTGTGGCCGGATCGGCGCCGCCGCTGAGCAGCAGCACCGGCGTCTGCGCCGGCGGGATCGTGTAGAAGTCCGGCGCGACCTCGCCGCGCGGCCAGTCCCGGCAGCTGCGGCGGTATTGCTCGCGGTACTGCTCGGCGAAATCGGCGCCGGGCCGGTCGCCGGCCGCCTCCAGACGCGGCAGGTCCTCGGCGCAAATCACCGAGAAGTGCATGCCGGCGGCCAGCTTCATCGCCTTGCCACTGCCTCCCAGAGTGTTGGCCAGGCCGAACAGGCCCTCGTAGCGGCCGGCCGCCGCGGCCGTGATCGCCGCGGGCAGGCCGGCGGCCAGCGCCGGCGCATACAGCGGCACGCGCACGGCGCTCATCAGCAGTTCGCGGCGCAGCGTGAAGCGCTCCGGTTCGCCGCTCAGCGGATGCTGCACCGTCACCTCGCGCGGCAGGCCGGCCAGCAGCGCGGCCCAGTCGCGGCGCAGCGCCGGATAGCGTCGGGCGCAGCCCTCGCGGTCCTGCTCGCAGCTGGCGAACACTTCGTCCAGCGCCGCCTGGGAATCGGTGGAGAAGCTGGCCGGCAGCGCCATGTCCGGCGGTGCTACGCCGTCCATCACCGTGCGGCGCACCTGATGCGGGAACTGGCGCTGGTATTCGAGCGCGGCGCGCGTGCCGTAGCTGGCGCCGACCAGATTCCATTGCGGCACGCCCAGGCGCTGGCGCACCGCCTCGAAGTCCTGCATCGCGATCGTTGTCGTGTAGAAGCGCAGATCGCCGTGCGGCAGCCTGGCCAGGTCCAGCGCGCATTGCTTCATGCGGGCGAACTGGGCGGCCGGATCGAGCGCCTCCTTGATCGGCAGCCTGCTCTCGTCCGCGCATTGCAGCGGCGCCGAGCGGCCGGTGCCGCGCTGGTCGATGAAGACCAGATCGCGCCGGTTGTTCAGCCGCGCCAGCCGTGGCAGCACCAGCGGCGCGATGTCGATCGCGCTCTGCCCCGGCCCGCCGGCCAGCAGCAGCACCGGGTCCGGCTGCTTGTTGCGCGCCATTGCCGGCACGATCATGTAGTGGATCTCGATCTGCGTGCCGGCCGGCCGGGCCGGGTCGAGCGGCCGCCGCAGCTGGCCGCACTGCAGCTCATTGGGCATGCCCTCGATGCGGCAGGGGTGGGTCGGCGGATCCGCATCGGCCGCCCGCGCGCCGCCTGCCATCGCCATCAGCGCTGCAACTGCCAGGCCGGGCATCACCCTCGTTCGGACTGCTGTTCTTCTTCGCAAGCGCATCGGCGGCTCTCCTCGTCTGATGCGGGCGATTATGTGGGCCGCCTGCGGCCGCGCCGGCATGGCTGCGGTGGATGGCGGGGGCCGGCGATGAATGGCGGCCCGGCGCGACGGGCGGGCCTCGGGCGTCTTTGTTCTTCTCGACGCAGATGCTGGTCTTGATCGCGCTGCCGGCCTGGCGCTCAGCGCCTGGCGGACGAGCCGCTCGGGCCGGCCGGCGCTGCGGCCGCGCGCAGCGCCTTCAGCTCGGCGCTCAGCCAGGCG
Organism: Roseateles violae; assembly: GCF_030410485.1. Lineage (GTDB taxonomy): Bacteria > Pseudomonadota > Gammaproteobacteria > Burkholderiales > Burkholderiaceae_C > Roseateles_D > Roseateles_D violae. Next base: position 665,934 of record NZ_JAUHHC010000001.1, read on the forward strand.
CGGCTCTCGACCGGCGCGGCCTGGCTGCCGCCGCAGCGCACCAGATAGGCCTGGCCGCTGACGCTGCTGCGCGTGGCGGCGCGCTCAATGAAATCCTCGCTGCTGGCGACCAGGTTCTTGTCCTCCAGATAGGCGAGCTTCTTCAGCAGATGCGCGCGCGCCTCGCCGGCCTCGTACCAGCTGCCGTTGCGGCCGAACTGGCAGCCCGAGCGCTGCAGCCGGTCCAGGAGCGCGTCGACCTCGGCGCGCACCGGCGGCGGCAGCGGCGCGGCCTGCGCGGCGCCGCCCGCCAGCAGCAGCGCAGCGAACAGGGCCGCGGCCCGGCGCCGGGAGTTCATGCGCCGGCGGGGTGGCGGCGGCCGAACATGCCCCAGCCTTCCATGCTCAGCACCTGCTCGCCATGCTGGTTGAAGACGGCCCAGCTCGAGCGCACCAGGCCGATCTGCGGCCGGCTCTTGCTCTCGCGGGCTTCCAGCACCGTCATGCGCACGTTCAGGGTGTCGCCGGGCCGCACCGGCTTCAGCCAGCGCAGATTGTCGATGCCGGGCGAGCCCTGGCTGGTCGAGTCCAGCAGGTAGTTGTCGCACATCATCCGCATCACCATCGCGCAGGTGTGCCAGCCGCTGGCCGACAGGCCGCCGAGGATCGATGCATTGGCGGCGGCCTCGTCCAGGTGCAGCGGCTGCGGATCGTAGGCGGCGGCGAAGGCCAGCACCTCCTCGCGCCCGACCTGGCGGCCGCCGAACTCGCGCACCGCGCCGACCGGGAAGTCTTCGAAGGCGTAGGTTTTCTTTGTCTCGTCCATCGGCCCACTATAAGGCGCGGCTTGCACATCATGAACCGGCCATGGACCAGCCGATTCGACCCGGCGCCTGCAGAGTTTTCGATTCCGTCGTATGGTCGCCGCCGCGATTCTCAATTCGAACAAGGAGTTCCCGACGATGAAGCTCTATTACAGCCCTGGCGCCTGTTCCCTGTCCCCGCATATCGCGCTGCGCGAGGCGGGCGTGGCCTTCGAGCCGGTCCTGGCCAGCACCAAGACGCACCGGCTGCAGGACGGCACCGACTACTACACGATCAACCCGCGCGGCTATGTGCCGCTGCTGGAGCTTGACGACGGCCAGCGCCTGACCGAGGGCCCTGCCATCGTCCAGTACATCGCCGACCAGGCGCCCGCCTCCAAGCTGGCGCCGGCCCATGGCACGCTGGAGCGCTACCGGCTGCAGGAATGGCTGACCTTCATCGGCACCGAGCTGCACAAGGGCTTCTCGCCGCTGTTCAATCCGGCCATGCCAGAGGAGGCGAAGGCCATCTTCCGCGCCAAGCTGGCCGATCGCCTGGCCTGGGTCGAGCAGCAGCTGCAGGGCAAGCAGTTCCTGCTGGGCGACCAGTTCAGCGTCGCCGACGGCTATCTGTTCACCGTCACCAACTGGGCGCCGCACGTCGGCGTCGACCTGGCGCCCTATGCGACCCTGAACGCCTACCGCGCCCGCATCGCGGCACGCCCAGCGGTGCAGGAGGCGATGAAGGCCGAAGGCCTGCTGAAGTGAGGGACGAGGCGCGCCGGCAGCTGGCGCTGTACCTGGCGCGCTTTCCCGCGGAGCACGCTCGCCTGGCAGCGCTGCGCGAACAGCTGGACGACGATGCCGGCGACCCGATGGCCCGCGCCAATATGCGCGGCCATGTGACGACCAGCGCGCTGGTGCTGGACCCGACTTTGAGCCAGGTCCTGCTGATCCACCACCGCGTGATCGGCCGCTGGCTGCAGCCAGGCGGCCATCACGAGGCGGGGCAGAGCCTGTGGGACTCGGCGCTGCGCGAGGTGGCCGAGGAGACCGGCGTCAGCGCGCTGGCGGCCCATCCGGCCTGGGGTCAGGACTTGCCGCTGGACATCGACAGCCATGCGATCGCCGCCAACCCGGCCAAGGGCGAAGGCGCGCACTGGCATCACGACTATGCCTATCTGCTGATCGCGCAGCGCGAGCCGGGGCGGCTGCGCGCCCAGCTCGACGAGGTGCACGCGGCGGCCTGGTGGCCGCTGGACGAATGGCTGGCAAGCGGCGGCGACGAGCCGCGCCTGCAGGGCCTGGCGGCCAAGCTGAAGGGCCTCAGCCCTTCTTCACCGGCGTCTTGATCAGCGCCTCGCAGGTCGCGCGCTGCCTGTCGGCCGTGTCGACCTTGGCGCAGACGCCGTCCAGCTGCGTCTTCAGCCGGCCGACCGCGGCCGCGTGCTGGCCCTCGGCGTTCCAGCTGTTCAGCTTGGCGCCCACCTTCTGCAGCGAGCGCGCGCTGCGCTCGTAGAAGGCGCTCTTGTCGGCGGCCGCCTCGCTGAACAGCTGGGCGGCGGTCTTCTCGATCTTGCCGGCGTCCTGCGGCGCCAGCTCGACCAGGGCGGCGAAGTAGTTGGAGCCCCATTGCAGGCGCGTGGCCGGGCCCTCGCTCTTCTGGAAGGCCTCCTCGTACCAGCGCAGCGCCTCGTCCTTGCGGCCCTGCTTGCGCGCATTGCCGCCCAGCTGGCTCATCAGGTAATAGGGCGAATGGCTCTTGGCCAGATTGGCCTTCAAGAGCTCGTCGCTCTCCTTCCACAGGCCGGCCAGGCCCAGCAGATAGGCGCCGCCGGTGATGACGGCCTGGCGCTCGTAGCCGTCGCTGATCTCGCGGTCGGCGCGGGCGACATGCTCGCGCACGTCCTTGATCAGCGCCGGCGGCAGCTTCGGGGTGAGCGCGTCCCGGGGCTGGTCCAGCCGCGCCAGCTCGACGCGCGCCTGCAGCGCCGTCATGCGGTCGGCGCGCGACAGCGAGGTGTCGGCCTCCAGCCGCTTGAGCGCCGTCTCGAACTCGGCCAGCAGCTTGTCGCGCGTCGCCCCCGGCTCCGGCGCCAGGGTCTTGACGATGTCGGCCGCGCCGTTGGTCAGCACGTCCATCTGCGCATGCGCCTCGGCCGGGCTGGCCAGCACGGCCGACACGCGCTGCTGCAGCGCGGCGTCGGGCTTGACGCCCTTGCCCTCGTCGCTGGCGGCCAGCGCCTTCAGCCACAGCCGTGTCGTCGTGTCTGCATCGATACCGGCGCTGGCCACGGCCAGCTGGGCCAGCAGGCCCGGTCGCTCGATCGGCGAGACCAGCTGCTGCTCGTCGGTCTCCCAGGAATAGAAGGCCAGCAGCTTCCATTCGTTGGCGCCGAGCTTCTTGCCGGCCTTGGCATCGGCCAGCACCGTCTTGATCGGGCGGCCGCCGGCCAGGCCCAGCTGCAACACCTTCAGCACCTGCGGCGCATCGACCTCGCCGGGCAGGCGGGTGATCTCGTTGGCCTCGGGGCTGAATAGGATCATGGTCGGGTAGCCGCGCACCTTGAAGCGGCTGCCCAGCTTCTGCGCGCCGGGCAGGTCGCCGTCGATGTGCACGGCGACGAAGGCGCGCGACTGCTCGATGAAGTCCTGGCGGTTGAACAGGGTCGCCTTCAGCTGGTTGCAGGGCGGGCACCATTTGGCGCCCCAGTACAGCAGCACCGGCTTCTTCTCGCTCTTGGCCTGGGCGAAGGCGCGCTCGATATCGGCATCGCCGGCGGCCTGCTGCCAGGCGACCTGGGCCGCGTTGCCGGGCGCCGAGGCGGCCGAGGCGGGGGAGGACAGGGTCAGCGCGATGGCGGCAGCCAGGGCCGACAGGACGGCGTTGCTTCTCTTCAGCTTCATGCGGACGTGGTGCGCCGCCCTCGTGGGGCGGCCATGGACAGGGATGGCGCCATTGTGCGCCCAAGCCTTGGGCCCTGCCTATGCGGGGATAGCGCTAGCTTATGCAGTCCTTGGCCTTGCGCGCCGCCGCTTCAGCCATGCCGGTCGACCAGCCGGTTCAGCGTGCCCCAGTTGCGCATCGTCGACGGTGCGCCCAGCCGCCGCTCGAGCAGCGCATTCGGGCTGCCAGGGCTGGCACCCAGCTTGCGCGATAGACCCAGCGCCGCATGGGCGGCGGCGCTGTAGGCAATGATCTCGGCATCGCCGCGCGGCGAGCGCCAGGGCAGGGTGGCGGGGTCCGGCGGCGGCGTTGCTTGCGAAAGAAAGCAGATGCAGCGGTCATAGATCTCGTCCGCCGGATCGAGGCCGGCAAAGGGCTGCGCGTCGACCAGCGCACGCAGCGCCTCGACGCGGCGCAGGAAGGCCGGCTCGGCCAGTCCGCAAGCCGCATGCAGCCGCTCGCGGGCGCCGGCCACGATGCGCCGCGCCGCCGCGTCGCCGCGCGCCTCGAAGACCAAGCTGCCATTGACCTGGAATGAGGCCGGCCGCTGCGCGCCGGCCTCGGCAAAGGCCTGCTCGAACAGCGCCTTGTCCGGGCAATGGCGCCGGCCGAGGTTGAGATTGCGGAAGAGGGCGGCGTATTTGCTCATCGCGCCTTGGTTCGACGGCCTAACGCTGGCATTATGCGGCGAGCGCCTACGCGAAACGCCGATGAACGACCGCCTTGCCGTCACCCTGCAGCAGCTGCGCGCCCAGGCCCGGCCGGACCAGCTGGCGGCCATGGCCGGCTTCGGCCTGACCGGCGCGACGCGGCTGGGCCTGTCGGTGCCGCAGATGCGCGCGCTGGGCAGACAGATCGGCCCCGATCACGAGCTGGCGCTGGCGCTGTGGGACACCGGCATCCCGGATGCGCAGATCGTCGCCTCGCTGCTGGCGGAGCCGGCGCGGCTGACGGTGACGCAGATGAACCACTGGACCCGCGGCATGCAGGCCTGGGATGTCTGCGACCAGGCCTGCGGCAATGCGTTCCGCAAGTCGCCGCTGGCCTGGGGGCGGATTCCGGTCTGGGCGCGCGGTCACGAGGAGTTCGTCCGCCGCGCCGCCTTCGCCCTGCTGGCGCTGCTGGCGGTGCACGACAGGCAACGCGCCGACGCCGATTTCATCGCGCTGCTGCCGCTGATCGCCGAGGTGGCGGTCGACGACGAGCGCAACTTCGTCAGGAAGGCGGTCAACTGGGCGCTGCGCCAGATCGGCAAGCGCTCGCCCGCCTTGCGGGCCGAGGCGATCGCCTGTGCCGAGCGGTTGCAGGCACAGCCCGGCAAGGGCGCCCGCTGGATCGCGGCGGATGCGCTGCACGAGCTGCGGCCGCGTGCGCAAGGGGCGATGGGCCGCTGAGTTTCAGCGCGCGTGGCGCTGCCGCAGCCGCGCGCCGATCAGGCCCAGGCCGGCCAGCATCAGGGCCCAGCTCTGCGCATCCGGCACGGCGCTGATCTGGATGAACTCGCCGCTCATCGAGGCGACCCAGTCGGGCTGCCGGGTGACGCTGCCCGGAATGCTGTAGCTCGGCCAGCCCATCGCCGAGTACTCGCTGAGCGGCGCTTCGTCGAGGCCGGGCGCGAAGACGGGCGTCGCATTGCTGCTGCCGAGGTGCTCGCCCTCGTCGTCGCCGAGCAGGGCGCCGCCCTTGTCGAGCCGGTACTCGATCCCGCTCAGATCCCCCAGGTGGTGGGTGAAGGCGGGCACCGCGTAGTTGCCGGAGAAGCTCAACTCGAAATCATCGATCTCGTAGCCGTACAGCCAGCCATCGCCGTCCAGGTCCTGGCCGCCGAAGTGGCCGCTGACGAAGGCGCCGCCGGCGTAGCCACCCTGATGGAAATTGAAGCTCAGCGCGCGGGCGGCGGGGCTCAGGGCAAGAAGCAGCAGGCCGGCCGTGGCCCAGCGCGCAAGGACGGAATGAGACGAGATCGACATCGAAGGCTCCCGAAGAATGGGTCGCCAGTGTCGCCAGCGTGCAGGCCGGCGCGCATCGCTCCGACGGGCCAATCGGCGAGGCCGGGGCGCGCGGCGCCCTGGCTCCATCGGGCCATCGGCCCGGGCGCTAGTTGCAGAGCCCGAGGATGCGTTCCTCGTTCGAGCAGCGCTTTCTCGGCGTGCAGTTGCGCAGCTCGCGGGCCGTCGGAGCGTAGTAGGTCCAGCCGCTGCCCAGCTCGGGCAGCTTGAGGCTGACTTCCTTCCATTTCGGATGGCCGTCGGCCTGCAGGCGCGAGAAGTTGTTGCACAGCGAGCGGCCCAGCTTGCTCAGGTGGCCGACCGTGTCCTTCAGATTGAAGTCGTAGGTGACCAGGAAGGCGCCCACCGAAATGGTCGTGAAATCCTCGCTCAGCAGGTTCGGATAACTGGCCGCGCGCACGGTGGCCGGCGCGTAGGTGCCCAGCGCCTGCCTGCTGTAGGGGCTGTTGGGGTCGAACTTCAAGAGCTTGATGAACTTCTGCGCCTCCGGCTTCATGTTCGCGATCAGCGGCGCCGGCTGGCCGGCGGCGACGACGACGACGTCCACCGACTTGTCGCCGATCAGCTTGACCAGCGCCTCCTCGTTGGACATGAAGCTGGCCTGCGCCTCCGGGATCGGCTCGTTGAACATCATCCGGTACAGGGTGTGGGTGATCAGCGCGGCGCCGCTGCCGACCAGGCCGCCATTGATCTTGGCGTCCTTGATGTCGTGCAGATAGTTCAGCGGCGAGTCGGCGCGCACGATGTAGTGGATCTCGGTGTTGTACAGCGGCAGGATCACGCGCAGCGGCTTGATCAGCGCGTTCGCCTCCGGATTGCCGGCGCCGGCGCGGTCGACGAAGGCCTGGAACACATCGGCCTGCACGACGGCCAGCTTGACGCCGGGCTCGTAGCGCAGCAGCTTGACATTGGCCGCCGAGCCCGAGGTGGCCAGCACCTCCAGCTGCACATCGGCCTCGGGAGCGACGAACCGGGCCAGGTCCTTGCCGATCGCGTAATAGGTGCCCTTGTCCGAGGCGGTCACGATCTTGTACTCGGCCGCCGCCTGCGCCGGCCCGGCGCGGCCCAGCAGCAGCAGGCCGAGGAGCATGGCGGCAGCGATCGAGCGGGGCAAGGACGTGACCTGGGGCATGGCTTTACCTCTGGTTGGACGGGGCGTTCGGGTTGCACAGGCCGAGCGCCGCGACGGCCTCGGTGCAGGCACCGATCCGGGGCGGCGGCGGTTCGATCGCGCTATTGCCGCTCGGGCCGGCGCGGGTCGGCGGCAGCGCAATCGGCGGCAGATTGGCGTCGTTGGCCGGCGCGATGGTCATGCGCGGCGGGCGTTCGCTGCGGCGCGGCGCCGGGCCGGGCGCGATGCCGGGCAGCGCTTCGCTGGCGGCGGCGGTCTGGGTCGGCGGCGGCGAGGGCTCGGCGGCCTCGCTGCGCTCGGGCGCGACGGGGGGAGTGGGGCTCGCGCCAGGCGTGCTGCTTGCGGTGGACCTGCCGGGCGGCTCGGCCGGCGGCTGGGTGGACAGCGCGTCGCGCACCACCGAGTCGATCACGGCCGTCGCCTTGGCCGAGGGGGCCGGTGTGCGGCCTTCGTAGAAGTAATAGCCGGCGGCGGCCGCCAGCAGCACGACGGCGGCGCTGCTGAGCATCACCAGCAGCGGCAGCGCGCGCGGGGCCGGCGGGCGCAGCGAATCGGACTGCGCGTGCAGGAAGGCGGAGTCCAGCTCGTCCGGCGGCGCCGACTCGGCGGCGGCGGCCGCGGCGGCAATGCCGGGCAGGTCCAGTGCCGGCGGATCGTTGGCAGCGGCCTCGGCCGTTGCGCCGGCCTGCTGCAGATCGCCGCCGCAGCGGCCGCAGACCTCGGTCAAGGTCAGGTCGTTGACCGCGCCGCAATGCGGGCAGGGCTGCAGATGCAGCGCCGCGCCGCACTCATTGCAGAACTTCGAGTCGACCGGGCTGACGTGGGCGCAATACGGGCAGCGCGTGGGCAGCTTGGCGGGCAGTCGTATCGGTGACATAGGCAACAGCTGGACGGGGCGCAAGCACCGTGTCGCCCCACTATAGGGCCGTTCCCGGACCCACGCCAGCCACCCATGTGGGCGGGACCGGAGCTGCCGGCGGCTAAAAAAAGTGCCGGACCCGCCGGTCCGGCACCTGTCTTGCCGAGGAAGCCATCGGCCTCGCGGCCTCAGCGCTCCTTGCGCAGCACGCCCTTGATCGTGCTCAGCGCGCTGCCGTCGCCCATTAGGAAGATGTTGTAGATGCCGCCCGAGACGATGGCCAGCGCCGCCGACGAGGTGGTGGCCGGCTGGCTGAACACCGGATCCGAGAAGCTCGGCGAGCTGATCGTCAGCTGCGAGGAGGTGCTGGCCGAGATGGTGGCGTAGCTGGAGGCGCTGCCGGGCGCGATATTGCTGGCGATGGCGCTGTAGTCCAGCGTCGCGGTCAGGCCGGCGTCCATATTGCCGATGCCGTTGATCAGCCGCAGCTTGGCCGTGCCGCTGGTCGTCGGCAGGCGGTTGTCGTCGGCGATCACCGAGACCTTGGGCTCGGCGGCCGTGCCCCAGACCTGCAGCGTGTAGTCGCCACCGCTGTTCAGCTGCGGCGTCTGCACCGGCAGCGCCGCGCCGTTGACGCTGATGCTCACCGAGTCGGCGCCGGCGGCGACGGTCGTGTATTCGCCTATCGTCGGCGTGGCCGAGTTCTGCAGCAGGCTGATGCCGCCGCGGGTCACCGCCACCTTGTTGCCGCCGCCCAGGGCGCCGACGACGCGGGCACGCGCATTCGTGCCGGCGTAGTTGCTGACCGCACCGGTCTGCACGATGGTGATGCCGTTGACCAGCACGCCGCCGCTGGTCGAACTGACCACCAGGGTCGCGACCTGGGTGCTGGGCAGCGAGAGCGCGGGGATTGTCAGGCGCAGATCGTCCTTGCGGCCGGCGCCGGTGACGCGCAGGCAATAGGTGCCGGCCGTCGTGGTCGTGTAGCCGCTGCCGCTGCCGCCGGCGATGCTGGCCGCCAGGGCGGTCGCGTTGTCCAGCGATTCGCTGCAGCTGGCGCTCAAATAGATGTCCAGTGCGCCGGCATCGGGCGCCAGGTTCAGCACCAGCAGCTTGGTCGAGCCTGAGGCCGGGGCGGTCTCGCCCTCCTGCAGCAGCGCGGTGCGCATCGCGCCGGCCCAGCCATAGCCGATCAGACTGTATTTGTAGCCGGCGGTCAGGGTCGGTGTCGTCGTCGCCAGCGCGGTGCCGCCGCTGACCAGCTGCGAGGCGGTGTCCGAGGTGCTGACCGAGGCATAGCTGCCGGCCGAGCCATAGGCGACGTTGCTGTTGACCGTGTTGTCGGCGACCTTCAGATCCAGCGAGGCGTAGCTGGCGCTGGCATTGACCAGACGAATCTCGACCTTCTTGTCGTCGCCGCTGCCACCGCCGCCGCAGCCGGCCAGCAACACTGCCGCGCCGAGCCCGAGCGCCGTCGCCGCCATCCGTCCGTGGCTGATGAAACCCATGAAACTTTCTCCTGTGCGTCTCGCGCCCGATTGCGCTTGCGGCGATTGGAGTGGGGCGGCGTTGCTGCGGCTTTGCCGCTTGTGTACCGGCCGTGAAGATTCGTTGCTAGCATCGGCGGCCCTCAACAACGCCCACCGCCATGAGCTATCCGCATTTGCTGGCCCCGCTGGACCTCGGCTTCACCACGCTCAAGAACCGCGTGCTGATGGGCAGCATGCACACCGGGCTGGAGGACGGGCGCAAGCATTTCGAGCGCATGGCCCACTATTTCGCCGAGCGCGCGCGCGGCGAGGTCGGCCTGATCGTCACCGGCGGCTTCGCGCCGAATATCGAGGGCTGGGCCAAGCCCTTTGCCGGCACGCTGGCCAGCAGCGGCGCGGCACGCCGCCACCACCTGATCACCAAGGCCGTCCACGACGAGGGCGGCAAGATCGCCTTGCAGATCCTGCACACCGGCCGCTATGGCTATCAGCCCTTCTGCGTCGCGCCCTCGCGCATCCAGTCGCCGATCTCGCCGTTCACGCCGCGCGAGCTCTCCGAGCGCGGCATCGAGCGCCAGATCCGCGCCTTCGTCCGCTGCGCGAAGCTGGCGCGCGAGGCCGGCTACGACGGCGTCGAGGTGATGGGCTCCGAGGGCTATTTCATCAACCAGTTCCTGGTCGCGCACACCAACCAGCGCCAGGACGGCTGGGGCGGCAGCTACGAAAACCGCATGCGCCTGCCGCTGGAGATCCTGGCGCGCATGCGCGCGGCGGTCGGGCCCGACTTCATCATCATCTACCGGCTGTCGATGCTGGACCTGATCCCCAACGGCAGCAGCTGGGACGAGGTCGTCGAACTGGCCAAGCGCGTCGCCGCCGGCGGCGCGACCATCATCAACACCGGCATCGGCTGGCACGAGGCGCGCATCCCGACGATCGCGACCAGCGTGCCCCGCGCCGGCTTCGCCTGGGTCACGCAGAAGCTGCGGACCGAGCTGCGTGCCGCCGGCATCACGACGCCGCTGATCACCAGCAACCGCATCAACACGCCCGAGGTGGCCGAGAACGTGCTGGCCGAGGGCAGCGCCGACATGGTCAGCATGGCGCGGCCCTTCCTGGCCGACCCGGACTTCGTCAAGAAGGCGCGAGAGAACCGCGCCGACGAGATCAATACCTGCATTGCCTGCAACCAAGCCTGCCTGGATCACACCTTCGCGCAGAAGATCTCGACCTGCCTGGTCAACCCGCGCGCGGCCTACGAGCAGGAGCTGCGCATCGTGCCAATCGCGGCGACCAGCCAGCCGCGCAAGAAGATCGCCGTCGTTGGCGCCGGCCCGGCCGGCCTGGCCGCGGCGACCACCCTGGCCGAGCGCGGCCATGCGGTCGAGCTGTTCGACGCGGCGGCGCAGATCGGCGGCCAGTTCAATATGGCAAGGCGCATCCCCGGCAAGGAGGAGTTCGCCGAGACCCTGCGCTACTTCGGCCGCCGCATCGAGACGACCGGCGTGAGGCTGCGCCTGAACCGACGCGTTGCCGCCGAGGACCTGCGCGGCTTCGACGAGGTGCTGCTGGCGACCGGCGTGACGCCGCGCGATCCGCGCATCAAGGGCCAGGACGATCCGGCCTTGGCCGGCAAGGTGCTCAGCTATATCGACGTGCTGCTGCACGGCAAGCCGGTCGGCCGCCGGGTCGCCATCGTCGGCGCCGGCGGCATCGGCTTCGACGTCGCCGAATACCTGGCCGAGGCCGGCGCCGAAGAGGGGCACAGCCTGACCCTCGACCCCGCGGCCTGGCGGCGCGAATGGGGCGTGGCCGATCCGGCCGAGGTGCGCGGCGGCCTCGTGCGCGCGCAGCCGGCGGCGCCGGCGCGCGAGATCACGCTGCTGCAGCGCAAGAGCGGCAAGCTCGGCGCATCCTTAGGCAAGACCACCGGCTGGATCCACCGCGCGGCGCTGAAGATGAAGGGCGTCGAGATGCTGGCCGGCGTCAACTACGAGGCGATCACCGCCGAGGGTCTGTGGGTCAGCTATGGCGAGCAGCGCAAGGACAGCCAGCTGATCGCCGCCGACACCATCGTGCTGTGTGCCGGCCAGGAGCCCCTGCGCGAGCTCGAAGCGCCGCTGCGGGCGGCAGGCGCACGCGTGCATCTGATCGGCGGCGCGCTGGAAGCCGGCGAATTGGATGCAAAGCGTGCAATTTTGCAGGGAACGCGGCTTGCGGCTTCTCTGTAAACCCTAGCCAGGCTCAAGCGAGGCCCAGACACTACCGAATCGTCGAAACGAGGGGACGTCCCGCTGTCCGGGGAGGTCGACGTATTCACAAACGCAGCACCGGCGGCGGGCTCGGAAGGCCTGCCGAATGGTGCGACGGATAAGGTCTGAGAGCGATGAGCTTCTTGATCAACGGTAGTTGGCGGGCGGCAGGGCTGGCTTGCGCCTGGATGGCGCTGCTGGCCCTGGAGGCATTCGGCGCCGGGCCGGCCATGGCGAGCGGGACGGGCCAGGGCGCGGCGGTGGGCGCCATCGACCTGCACAGCCCGGTGTTCTGGCTGGCCGCGCTGTGCGTGCTGGGCGCGCTGGCGATGAGCCTGGTGCTGGGCCTGCTGCAATGGCAGCGCCTGCGGCTGCGCCAGCGGCGTGCCGAGTTGATGCGCGTGCGGCGCGAGCGCACCAAGCTGAGCGCGCTGCTGAACGCCATCCCCGACCCGGTCTTCTTCAAGGACGCCAGCGGCGCCTACGAGGGTTGCAACCCGGCCTTCGAGCAATGCCTGGGTCTGGCCGAGGCGGAATTGCTGGGCCGCCGTGACGAGCAGCTCGAGCGCCGGCCGGCCTGGAGCGGCGCGCTGGGTGGCGCCGCCTCGGTCTCGACGCAGCGCACGCTGAGCTGGGTCACGCAGCCGAATGGCGAGCGCGTCTGCCTGGACGTCGTGCAGGCACCGGTCTTCGACGAGGAGCAATGCCTGGGCGCCGTCGGCGTGGCGCGCGACGTGACGGCGCTGCGCGATGCGATGACCAAGCTGCACCGCGCGGTCACCGTCTTCGAGCATTGCGGCGAGGGCATCATGGTGATGGATGCCGGCCTGCGCATCCAGGACGTCAACCCGGCGCTGTGCGCGATCACCGGCTACGAATGCGAGGAGTTGCTGGGCACGCTGCCGCGCTGGCTGCAGCCCGACGAGCAGGATCCCGAGGTGCTGAAGAAGCTCTGGGCCGAGGTCGGCGCCCAGGGCAAGTGGAGCGGCGAGCTGGTCAACCGCCACAAGAACGGCAACAGCATCCCGGTCTGGGCCACCATGGTCTGCGTGCCCGCCACCGAGCCGGGCAGCGCGCCGCACTATCTGTCGGTGCTGACCGACATCTCCCGCATCAAGCAGACCGAGGCCGAGCTGCTGCACCAGTCGCTGCACGACCGCCTGACCGGCCTGCCCAATCTGGCCCTCTTGCGCGACCGCATCGGCCGCCAGATCGGCATCGCCCAGCGCGACCACACCTGCGTGGCCGTGCTCTATATCGATCTGGACGGCTTCCGCGACGTCAACGACATCGCCGGCCATGCCGCCGGCGACGCGGTGCTGAAGGAGACCACCGAGCGCTTCATCAATGTCGTGCGCGCCAGCGACTCGGTCGCCCGCGTCGGCGCCGACGAGTTCGTCATCGTGCTCTCGGGCCTGGTCGACGAGGAGACCTCGATGCGCCTGGGCGACCGCCTGATCCAGGCCATGGACGAGCCCATCGTCGTCGACGGCCGCCGCTTCCAGCTCGGCGCCAGCATCGGCCTGGCCCTGTTCCCGACCGACGGCGTCAACGTCGACGAACTCCTGCGCAATGCCGAGGCGGCGATGTGCCGCGCCAAGGCCCATGCGCGCAACACGGTGCAGGCCTACCGGCCCGAGCTGACCCTGGCCGTGCAGCAGCGCTTCGAGCTGACCCACGCGCTGCGCCTGGCCAACGAGGCGGCGCAGTTCCGCCTCGACTACCAGCCGCAGGTGCGCCTGTCGGACGGCGCGCTGATCGGCGCCGAGGCGCTGCTGCGCTGGCGCCATCCGACCCGCGGCCCGATCTCGCCGGCCGAGTTCATCCCGCTGGCCGAGGACACCGGCCTGATCGTGCCGATCGGCCGCTGGGTGCTGGAGACCGCCTGCGCGCAGGCGGCGCGCTGGCAGGGCCAGCCGGGCAAGCCGCAGCAGGTGGCCGTCAATGTGTCGGCGCGCCAGCTGCGCCAGCCCGATTTCGTCGAGACGGTCGACCAGATCTTGCACGAGACCGGCTGCCCGCCGCAGGCGCTGGAGCTGGAGGTCACCGAGAGCCTGCTGCTGGAGGACGCCGAAGGCGCGATCGAGCTGCTGGGCCGGCTCAGCAGCCGCGGCGTGCGCGTCGCGATCGACGACTTCGGCACCGGCTACTCCTCGCTCAGCTATCTGAAGCGCATGCCGGTGCAGACCCTGAAGATCGACCGCAGCTTCGTCAGCGAGCTGAGCAGCGATGCCAACGTCGCCGCGATCGCGCGCACCGTCATCGTGCTGGCGCGCAGCCTGGGCCTGGACGTGCTGGCCGAGGGCGTCGAGACGGCCGAGCAGGCCGCCTGGCTGCGCCGCGAGGGCTGCGACTGGGCGCAGGGCTGGTACTACGGCCGCCCCGCGCCGGCCGAGGACTTCAGCCTCATCGTCCACGAGGCGCCGCCGCAGCGCGCCGGCAAGCATCTGCAGCTCGCCTGAGACGCTGTGAGCGGACGGCGCGCGGCCGCTTGACAAGCGCCGCGTTCGCGCGCAGCGTTGGGACCTCTGGTGCCCGGTCTTGCGGCCTGGCATGATCTGACCCCATCCATCCCTGGAGTGCGCAATGACGACGAAGAAAGTCACGACCCTGCTGTCCGCTCTCGCCGCCACCGTCCTGCTGGTCGCCTGCGGCAGCACGCAGTACATCATCAGCACCAAGGAAGGCCGGATGATCGCCGTCGACGGCAAGCCCGATCTCGACGAGAAGACCGGCATGTACGTCTACCGCGACTCGGAAGGCCGCAAGGCGACGATCCTGAAGAGCGACGTCGTCCAGATCATGGAGCGCTGAGCGCCTTTCCGGACGTTTCGCGCCGCAAGACCGCCCGAAAGCGGTCTTTTTCCAGCCTTGCCCTCCACGCCACCGCTTAGCATGGCGGCATGGCGTTTTTCTCTTGGCAATGGCTGAGCCGGCTCGGCGAGGCGCAGATCCTGCTGCCCCTGGTGCTGCTGGCTGCCGCCTGGCTGTGGCGCGGCGCCGGCCAGGGCCGGCTGGCGCTGCGCTGGCTGCTGAGTCTGGCCTTCGTGGCGGCGCTGACCACGCTCAGCAAGCTGGCCTTCATGGGCTGGGCCTGGGGCGTGGCCGACTGGGACTTCACCGGGCTTTCGGGCCACGCGATGTTCGCCGCCGCCTGCCTGCCGATGCTGGCCTGGGTGGCGCTGGCGCGCTGCCGGCGGCCGCTCGTGCGCCGCGCCGGCGTGGCGCTGGCCTTTGCCCTGGCCGCGGCGATCGCCTATTCGCGCCTGCCGCTGCGCGCCCATTCGCCGTCGGAGCTGCTGCTGGGCTTCGCCCTCGGCGCGGCGGCCAGCCTCGTCAGCCTGGCCGGCCTGCCGCGGCAGCTGCCCCGCTTGCCGCACCGGCTGCCGGCCGCCCTGGCCGCGGCCCTGCTGATCCTGCCGGTGTCGGCGCCGCGCTCGCGCACCCATGACTGGGTGATGGCCTTGTCGCTGCAGCTGTCGGGCCGCGAACAGCCCTATACCCGCGAATCGCTGCTGCGCGAGCCGGCGGCCATGCCCTCCTCAATGCAGCCCCTGCCCGCCCTGCTGGACCAGTGACCAGAGATCGAACAGGCAGCGGTCCGCCTGCTCGGTGACCTCCAGGCCGGCGCTCAGCTCGTAGCTCGACTCGAACCAGCCGCAGCCCTGGCGCTCGTTCACCGTTTCCTGCTTCTCCCCCATCGCGACCAGCGCCGCCGCGTCGGCGGCGTCGAGGGCCTTCAGCGCATGCGGCGCGAGGGCTTGCAGCGGGGCGGCATGGAGGCTGGCGGCGGCTTGCATGGTGGTCTGCTCCCGAACGAAAAAGCTTGAGCAGATATTCGGCGACGGCCGCCCCGCCGCCCATCACTCGCGCGGCGGTTCTGCGGGGGAGGGGTAGACCCGGCCCACCAAAAGGGGGGGCCTCCCGGCTCTTCCCCCGCCGCTCGTTCAGATCACCAGCGCCGTCGTGTTCTTGACCTCTTCCATCACCGCATAGGTGCGGGTCTCGCGCACGCCCGGCAGGGTCCAGATCACGCTGCCGATGAACTCGCGGTAGGCGCTCATATTCGAGACCCGCGTCTTCAGCAGGTAGTCGAAGCCGCCGGCCACCAGATGGCATTCGAGGATCTCGGGCCGGGCCTGGACGGCGGCCTTGAAGTTGTCCATCACGTCCTGCACCGTGCGGTCGAGCAGGATCTCGATGAAGACCAGCATCGCCGCGCCCAGCTTCTCCGGGTTCAGCCGCGCCTCGTAGCCGAGGATGTAGCCCTCGCGGGTCAGGCGCTTGACGCGCTCCAGCACGGCGGTCGGCGACAGATGCACCGCCTCGGCCAGCTTCAGGTTGGAGATGCGCCCGTCGGCCTGCAGCGCGCGCAGAATTCGTGCATCGATCGCATCCAGCTTGTTTTCGATGTCCATTTCAGAATTTATAACTAGTGAAGTGGCAATGATGCGAATTTAATCCATCGCAACCGCTCTTAAAGTGCCGATCATTCAAGACAGGACCTTTTTATGAGCAACTTCGCCATGCCGCCCGAAACCCAGCGCCTACCCGACCCCTATCGCGAGGAGATCGCCGTCGTGCGCCAGCTGGCCCAGGGCCTGGGCCGCGCGCTGGACTGGCCGGGCGTGATCGCCCAGGCCTCGCCCTGGGTGCAGCAGGTGCGCGCCAACCCGGCGCCGTTCTGGGCGATGGAGTCGCTGCTGCGCGAGTACCCGATCACCAGCGCCGAGGGCCTGGCCCTGATGCGCCTGGCCGAAGCGCTCTTGCGCGTGCCCGATGCGCCGACCGCGATCGCGCTGACGGCCGACCAGCTGGGCCGCGCCGATTTCGACGGCGCCTCGGACGGCCCGCACAAGATGCTGGCCAGCCTGTCGGCCTCGGCGATCGGCCTGTCGAAGAAGTTCCTGCCCGGCGCCGACGAGGAGGGCGGCCTCTTGAAGCGCCTGGGCGCGCAGACGGTCGTGGCCGCCACGGTGCGGGCGATCCAGCTGCTGGGCCGGCAGTTCGTGCTGGGGCGCAATATCGGCGAGGCGATGGGCGAGGCGGCCGGCGCGCGCAAGGTTCAGGGCATGCTGCGCTTCAGCTACGACATGCTGGGCGAGGGCGCCCGCACCGAGGACGATGCACGCCGCTACCACGCCGCCTATGTCGCCGCGATCGAGGCGATCGCCGGCGGCCGCCGTGCCGAGGCGCCCGAGAGCGCCGATGGCATCTCGATCAAGCTCTCCGCGCTGTTCTCGCGCTACGAGGTGCTGCAGCGCGAGCGGGTGTTCGCCGAGCTCCTGCCGCGCGTCTGGCGGCTGATCGAGCTGGCGGCACAAGCCAATATCAATCTGACCATCGACGCCGAGGAGGTGGACCGCCTGGAGCTCTCGCTGGACGTACTGGACGTGCTGGCCCAGCGCATTGCCGGCGCCTATCCGCAGTGGCGCGGCTTCGGCCTGGCGGTGCAGGCCTATCAGACGCGGGCCCTGGCCGTCGTCGACGAGGTCGCTGCGATCGCCCGCAAGCATGGCCTGAAATTCATGGTGCGCCTGGTCAAGGGCGCCTACTGGGACGGCGAGATCAAGCGCGCCCAGGAGCTGGGCCTCGCCGCCTATCCGGTGTTCACCCACAAGCAGCACACCGACGTGTCCTATCTGGCCTGCGCGCAGCGCCTTATCGCGCATGCCGATGTGATCTACCCGCAGTTCGCCAGCCACAACGCCGGCACGATCGCGGCGATCGTGCAGATGGCGCGCACGGCCGGCGCCAAGTTCGAGATGCAGCGCCTGCATGGCATGGGCGAGGGCGTCTACCGCGAGGTGCTGAAGGACGGCAGCATTCCCTGCCGCGTCTACGCCCCGGTCGGCGAGCACCGCGACCTGCTGGCCTATCTGGTGCGCCGCCTGCTCGAGAACGGCGCCAATTCCTCCTTTGTCCACCAGCTGGCCGATGCCAATGTCGATCTGCCGGAGCTGCTGGGCTCGCCGCTCGCGGAGCTGGCCGACGCCGGCGCGCTGCCGCTGCCGGCGGCGATCTACCCGGGCCGGCCGAATTCCACCGGCCTGGACCTGACGGCGCCGGCGCAGCGCGTCGCGATCCAGCAGGCGCTGCAGCGCGCGGTCGTGCAGCCGGTCGCCGAGGCCGATGCCGACGATGTGGCCGCCGCGATGGAGCGGCTGGCCTTCGGCTTCCCGGCCTGGAACGCGCGGCCGGTGGCCGAGCGCGCGGCGGTGCTGCGCCGCGCCGCCGACGCGCTGGACGCGGCCCTGCCCGAGTTCTGCGCGCTGCTGGTCAAGGAGGCCTACAAGACCCAGGCCGATTGCGTCGCCGAGGTGCGCGAGGCGGTCGACTTCCTGCGCTATTACGCCGACCAGGCCGAGCTCGATCCGCAGCTGCGCGGCCGCGGCGTCTTCGTCTGCATCAGCCCCTGGAACTTCCCGCTGGCGATCTTTGCCGGCCAGGTCGTCGCCGCGCTGGTCGCCGGCAACACGGTGGCCGCCAAGCCGGCCGAGCAGACGCCCTTCGTGGCGCTGAAGATGGTCGAGCTGCTGCATGCGGCCGGTGTGCCGCAGGACGTGCTGGCGCTGCTGCACGGCCCCGGCGAGACGGTCGGCGCGGGCCTGGTCGCCCATGCGGCGACGGCCGGCGTCTGCTTCACCGGCTCCACCCAGGTGGCGCAGATCATCAACCGCACGCTGGCCGCCAAGGACGGCGCGCCGGTGCCGCTGATCGCCGAGACCGGCGGCATCAACGCGATGATTGTCGACTCGACCGCCCTGCCCGAGCAGGTCGTCGACGCGGTCGTGCAGAGCGCCTTCCGCTCGGCCGGCCAGCGCTGCTCGGCGCTGCGCCTGCTGTGCGTGCAGGACTCGATCGCCGACGGCCTGATCGAGATGCTCGAGGGCGCGCTGCAGCAGCTCTGGGTCGGCCGCCCGGCCGATCTGGCCACCGACTGCGGCCCCGTCATCGACGACGAGGCCTTCGCGAACATCGCCGGCCATGTCGAGCGGCTCAAGCGCGAGGCGAGGCTGATCGCCGAGGCGCCGGTGCACGACGAGCTGCCGCGCCTGGTCCGCCCGGTCGCCTTCGAGCTCCAGCGCATCGAGCAGCTGGGCGCCGAGATCTTCGGCCCGGTGCTGCACGTGGTGCGCTGGAGCGGCGACGTCGACGCCGTCGTCGAGCGCATCAACGCGCTCGGTTACGGCCTGACCCTGGGCATCCAGACCCGCATCGACAGCCGCGCCCAGCGCCTGGCCGACAAGGCGCGCGTCGGCAATGTCTACGTCAACCGCAACATCATCGGCGCCGTCGTCGGCGTGCAACCGTTCGGCGGCGAGGGCCTCTCGGGCACCGGCCCCAAGGCCGGCGGTCCCAATTACCTGAAGCGTTTCGGCGCCGAGCCGGCCAGCGCGGCGGGCACGGCCTCCGCAAGCCTGGCGCTGCCGGCCGGCGGCGGCGAGACGCCGCCGGCCACGGTCGATGCGGCCTGGGCCGCGACGCCGCTGATCGAGCGCATCCAGCTGCTGCGCCGCGCGGCGCCAGCCTTTGCCGCGCTGTGCAGCGAGGCCGAGCGCAGCTTTGCCGAGCAGGAGCTGCCCGGCCCGACCGGCGAGAGCAATCGCCTGCGCCTGCATGCGCGCGGTCTGTTCGCCGTCGTCGGCGGCGGCGAGGCCGGCGCGGCCGCGGTGGCCGCCGCGCTGCTGGCCGGCAACAGCGTGCTCTGGCTGGCCGACGATGCGGCCCAGCGCTGCCCGGCCTTCATCAAGGCCGGCGTGCCGGCGGCGGCGTTGCGCGCCGCGCCGCTGACGGCGCTGGACGGCCTGCTCGACGCGGCCGGTCTGGCCGGCGTCGCGCTGGCGCAGGGCAACGAGCCGCTGGCCCGTCAGTTGCAGCGCCGGCTGGCACGGCGCAGCGGCGCCATCCTGCCGCTGATCGCCGCGGCCGGCCAGCCGCGCCAGCTCTACCGTTTCGTTGCCGAACAGACCCTGACCGTCAATACGGCGGCGGCCGGCGGCAACGCAGCGCTGCTGGCCGGTACTCACTGAGGCGGCGGGCTCGGGAAGCAGGCAAGTTGCCAGGCTGGCGGAACGGCCGGTCGCGGATTAGGATTCAAGCGCGGCCGGCCCCGCCGGCAGCTCCGAACTCTCAACCGATACGGAGATGGATCGACCATGCCAAGCATCAAGAGCATAAGTCTGAGTCTGGCCCTCGCGGGCGCGCTGCTGGTCCTTGGAGGATGCGCCAGCGGCCCCGAGGTGCGCGCCAACAGCGACAGCTCGGTCAATTTCTCGCAGTACAAGACCTTCGGTTATGTGAACCCGCTGGGCACCGACAAGAGCGGCTACCAGAGCATCGTGTCGCAGCAGCTGAAGGCGGCGACGACGCGCGAGCTGCAGGCCCGCGGCCTGCGCTATGACGAGAGCTCGCCCCAGCTGCTGGTCAACTTCAACGGCCGGCTCAGCGACAAGGTCCATGTGAGCAGCACGCCGACGCCGGTCTATGGCGCTGGCTACTACGGCTACCGCCGCGGCCTGTACGGCGCCTGGCCGGCCTATGTCGACAACACGACGGTCTACCAGTACAAGGAAGGCACGCTGAACATCGACGTCGTCGACGCTGCGCGCAAGCAGCTGGTCTGGGAAGGCGTGGTCACCGAGGAGGTCGAGCAGAAGGACATGCAGCAGATCCAGGCCACGCTGGACCGGCTGGTCGTCGCGGCAATGGCCAAGTTCCCGGTCGCGGCGCCGGCAGCGCCGGCCTCCGCAGCGGCCAAGTGAGCTTGACCATGCTGCGATCGGCGGCCGGCTGAAACGCCGGCTGCACCAGCAGGACGGGGCTGCGATACTTGCAGCCCTTTTTCTTGTCCGACACCTTCTTCACCAGCACCCGAACCGGCCCATGAGTTCAAGCATCGCATTCATCGGCGGCGGCAATATGGCCAGCGCCATCCTCGGCGGCCTTTTGCGCGCCGGCCGTCCGGTCGGGTCGCTGCAGGTCGTCGAACCGTTCGAGGCGCAGCGCGAGCGCCTGGCCCAGCAGTTCCCGGGCCTGCGCTGCCTGGCCGGCGCCGAGGCGAGCCTCGCGCAGGCGGGGCTGGTGGTCTGGGCGGTCAAGCCGCAGCTGTTTGCCGAGGCCGCCGCGCCCTGCGCCGGCCTTGTGGGCGGCGCGCTGCAGCTGTCGGTGATGGCCGGCATCCGCAGCACCGCCATCGTGCGCGCCACGGGCAGCGAGCGCGTCGTGCGCGCGATGCCCAACACGCCGGCGCTGATCGGCCGGGGCATTGCGGGCCTGTACGCGCGCGCGGCCGTCTCGCCGGCCGACCGCGTGGAGGTGGAGGCGGTGCTGGCGCCCACCGGCGCGACGCTGTGGGTCGAGGGCGAGGACGATCTGGACGCCGTGACCGCGCTGTCCGGCTCCGGCCCGGCCTATTTCTTCTACGTCGTCGAGGCGATGATGACGGCCGCCCAGCAGATGGGCCTCAGCGCCGAGCAAGGCCGGCGCCTGGCGCTGGCCACCTGCGGCGGCGCAGCGGCTCTGGGCCTGCAGTCCGAGGACTCGCCGACGCTGTTGCGCGAGAAGGTCACCTCCAAGGGCGGCACCACGCACGCCGCCATCAGCAGCCTGCAGGCCGAGGGCGTCGGCGAGGCGATCCAGCGCGCCGTGCTGGCCGCGCAGCGCCGCGCCCGCGAACTGGGCGACGAGTTCGGCAACTGAGGTGGAGCCCCTCGTCCAAGGAGTACCTTGGCCGGTCCCCCGAGGGGACGGCGATGCGTGCGGCGTCGAGCCGCACGCACATCGCCGGAGCGAGCGGCTTGGGAGCGGCCAGGCGCTCGCTCGCAAGTAGGCCGGCTGTTTGATGGGCATATCGAGCCGCGACAGCTTGCGCGACTGGTTGCGCGCGCCCGGTTCGCTGAGCCGGCGCCTGGCCGCGCTGGGCGAGCGCTACGAGGTGCAGCTGCTGCGTCAACAGGTCAGCCCGCTGCGCCATGCCGAACGGCGCGCGCTGGGCATGCCGCGGCGCGGCTGCACGGTCGTGCGCGAGGTGATCCTGCGCGTCGACGGTCGGCCGCTGGTCTGGGCGCGCTCCTCCTTGCACCAGAGCGCGCTGGCCGGGCCCTGGCGCGCGCTGAAGGGCCTGGGCAGCAAGCCGCTGGGCCATCTGCTCTATGCCGATCCGCGCGTCGCGCGCAGCGAGCTGCAGCCGCGCCGCCTGGCCCGCCACGGCCATACGCGGCGGCAGATGTGCAAGCAATGGCGGGCCGCCACCGGCGCGCCGGCCTCCGCGCAGATGCTGTGGTCGCGCAACTCGGTATTCAGCCGGGGCGGCGCGCAGCTGCGCGTGATGGAGCTGTTCGCGCCCGAGCTGGCGCACTTCAAAGCCCGGCGCTGAGCAGGGTTTCGGCCGGCGGCCGCATGATGAACAGAACCGCCCGAGCAAGGAGGGACCTAGCGATGCTGCCGAAGAATATCGACCGCCGCCATTTGCTTGTTGCCGGCCTCGCCGCGCCCTGGCTCAGCGCCGCGGCCCAGCCGGCGCCCGATGCGCAGGCCTTGCTGCAAGCCGGCGGCGTGGTGCTGGCGCTGCGCCATGCGCTGGCGCCGGGCACGCAGGACCCGCCGAACTTCCGCCTCGGCGATTGCGGCACGCAGCGCAATCTGAACGAGGAGGGCCGGGCGCAGGCGCGCCGCCTGGGCGCCTGGCTGGCCGAGCGCGGCCTGCACCCGGCGCGCGTTCGTTCCAGCCCCTGGTGCCGCTGCCTGGAGACCGCGCGCCTGGCCTTTGGCGAGGCCGAGCCCTGGCCGGCGCTCGGATCGCCGCGCGCCGGCAGCGACAGCGCCAATGCCGCCGCGCTGATCCAGCTACGCGGCGCGCTGAGCGAGGCCGCCGCCCACCCCGGTCGCTTCGAGGCCTGGGTCACCCATATGTTCGTGCTGAGCGCGCTGCTGAACGTTGGCACCGCCGCCGGCGAAGGCCTTGTGCTGGGCCTAGGCGCCGACGGCGCGCCGCGGCTTCTGGGGCGGCTGCTGGTCGCCTGAGCGGGTGGCCGCCAAGCTGACGGCAGGATTTGCGTGGTGGCGGTGGAACTGAGCGTTAGCGAAGCGAGGGCTCGGACTAGCGGGGCGGAAAGTCCTCATAGGATTTCGGCAGATAACCCCAGATGCGCACGACATCCTCGCGCCGCTCGAACTCGAAACCGATCTGTTCCAGCACCGGCAGGATTTCCGGACCGTGGTCGATGGTCGTTGCTGGCAAGAGATGGCCCAGGAAGGGGCCGTCCTCGAGCAGGCCGATATCGAACCATTCCACCGTTTCAAAAGGGAAGGGCAGATGGGCAAACCATTCGCTGTCCCAGCCCGAAACAAAGCCCGTCACCGACTTGGATCGATAGGAGGGGCGCCAGTCCTCGAGCGAGCGGAAGTGGCTGATGAGTTCGTTCCAGCGGGTGTTGTTCGAGGCGCTCGCCAGATTGCGGGCCCTCACCGCCGCCCGCGTCTTCGCGCGCAGGCGCTCATCGTTGCCGGCGTCTGCCATCGCTAAGTCGCTCACGCTTGCTCTCCCTATCTCGAGTTCCGCCCAGGGCGGGCTCGCAGTTTGGCATCTGCGGGTCATGCCGCTGATCGTATTTGGCCCGCTGGGGCCCGGGCGACAATGAGCGCTTTGCGCCCTCGCGCCAGCGCCCATTCTTTCACCCGCATGTCCGTCCCGCCTCCCATCAGATCCGAAGCCGCCTGGTCCTTGCGGACCTGGCTGCACGCGCTGCGGCCGGCGCCGATGGCCGTCAATGCGCGCGAACGCTGGCGGGTCGTGCTGGGCGCGGGCCTGGGCCTGCTGCTGACCGGCCTGCTGGCGCGCTGGCTGGCCGGCGGGCCGCCGCAGGCGCTGTGGCTGGTGGCGCCGCTGGGGGCCTCGGCCGTGCTGGTCTTCGGCGTGCCGGCCAGCCCGCTGGCGCAGCCCTGGGCGGTGGTCGGCGGCAATACGCTGTCGGCCCTGGTCGGCATTGCCTGCGTGCACCTGCTCGGCTCGACGGCGCCGGCCGCGGCCCTGGCCGTCGCGGGGGCGATCGCCCTGATGTTCGCGCTGCGTTGCCTGCATCCGCCCGGCGGCGCGGCGGCGCTGCTGATGGTGATCGCCGGCACGCTGGACTGGCGCTTCGCGCTGTTTCCGGTGCTGCTCGATTCGCTGCTGCTGGCGCTGGCCGGCATCGCCTACAACAACGCGACCGGGCGCCGCTATCCGCATGTGCAAGTCGCGCCGGCGCCGGCCGCCGCGGACCAGATGCCGCTGTTCGGCGAGGCCGAGCTGGACGCGGTGCTGGCCCGCTACAACCAGGTGCTGGACCTGCCACGCGACGACCTCAGCCATCTGCTGCACGAGGCGGAGCTGCTGGCCTATCAGCGCCGCTTCGGCGCCCTGCGCTGCGCCGACGTCATGTCGCGCGAGCCGAAGACGGTCGAGTTCGGCACGCCCCTGCAGGAGGCCTGGGCGCTGCTGCAGCGGCACCACATCAAGGCGCTGCCGGTGGTCGACCGCGCGCGCCGCGTGACCGGCATCGTCACCCTGGCCGACTTCATGCGAGCCGCCTCGAGCGAGCGGCACGAGGGCCTCGTCGGGCGCCTGCGCGAGCTGGTCCGGCCCAGCGGCCTGAGCCACGGCGACAAGCCCGAGGTGGTCGGCCAGATCATGAGCAAGCAGGTGCGCGTGGCCAGCGCCGAGCGGCCGATCGCCGAGCTGGTGCCGCTGTTTGCCGCCACCGGCCACCACCATATTCCCATCGTCGGCGAGGAGGCGCGGCTGGTCGGCATCCTGACCCAATCGGACCTGGTGGCGGCGCTCAGCCGGGCCCCGGTTTGAGGGGCGCAAGGCGCGCCCCCGGCTCGCCGCCGCGTTAGCAAATTGTCTCTACACTAGCGTGACAGGGAGGTTCATCAGACATCTGAGGAATCTCATGAAAACGCGAGAGGTTGTCATCTTCACCGGTGAGCGCTATGTGGTGCCGCAGTGCATCCAGCGCATCGATCATCAATCGACCCATGGCTGGCAGTTGCGCTACGGCGGTACCAAGCTTTTTTCCGACCACTCCCAGGACGGCAGCGGCGCCAAGGCCGCGCTGGCGGCGGCGACGCGCGCGCTGCTGATCCGCATCAACAAGCTGCCGGCGCCCTCCAAGCTGCAGCGCGTGCCCAGCGGCAACAAGGCCAATGACCTGCCGGTGGGCATCTCCGGGCCGGTCGTGCGCCAGCGCGCCGGCAGCCGCGTGCGCGACTGCAGCTTCGCCGTCTCGCTGCCCAACTTCGGCGGCTCGCCGCGCGGCCGCAGCGTCTACATCGGCACCGAGAACACCTACACGGTGGAGAAGTACCAGGCGGCGCTGGCCCGCGCGGTCGAGCTGCGCGAGAAGGCCGAGGCCGCCTACCAGCGCGCCGCCACGCGCGCGCGCCGCGCCGAGGGCAAGGCGCTGCGCGAAAAGATGAGCAAGCTGCTCCCCGGCCTGTGAACGAGGCCCTGTCCGTCGCGGGCGCGGAGTTCCGCTGGGGCCTGATCGGCCCCGGGGCGATCGCGCACCAGTTCGCCGAGGTCGTGCAGCGCCTGCCCGGCAGCCGCCTGGCCCTCGTGCATGGCCGCGATGCCGGCCGGGCCGGCGCCTTCGCCGCGCGCTGGAGCGTCGCCGACAGGCCGCCGCCGCGCGTCGCGCGGGAACTGTCCGAGCTGCTGGCCGATCCGGACATCGACGCGATCTATATCGCCACTCCGCATGCCCAGCATGGCGCGGCGATCCGCGCCTGCCTGGAGGCCGGCAAGCCGGTGCTGTGCGAGAAACCGCTGGTGCCGACCCTGGCCGAGGCCGAGGCCCTGGTGGCGCTGGCGCGGCAGCGCCAGGTCTTTCTGATGGAAGCGCTGTGGACGCGCTTCCTGCCCGCCTACGCCGTCGCCGGGCGCTGGTTGCGCGAGCAGGCGATCGGGCCGCTGCGCGGCATCCAGTCGAGCTTCTGCTTCCCGGCGCCCTACGAGGCGGAGAGCCGGCTGTTCAATCCGGCGCTGGCCGGCGGCGCGCTGCTGGACCTGGGCGTCTACAACCTGAACCTGACGCGCTGGGTGCTGCAGCAGGCCTGGGGCGACTGCCCGGCGCCGACCTCGATCGACGCCCGCGGCCTGCTAGCGCCGACCGGCGTCGACCAGCGCGTCAATGCCATGCTGACATTCGAGGGCGGGCTGAGTTCGCAGTTCATCTGCGCCTTCGACAGCGCCGCCGACAACGCGCTGACCGTCTTCGGCGAGCGCGGCACGATCACGCTGCCGCGCTGGTTCTCGCAGGCCAGCGAGGCGGTGCTGCAGCGGCGCGGCGGCGAGCCGCAGCGCGTCGCCGCGCCGCTGCGCATCAACGGCTTCGAAGGCGAGATCGAGGAGGCGCAGCAATGCATCGCCGCCGGTCGCCTCGAGAGCGCCGTGATGCCGCATGCGGAAACGCTGGCCGTGCTCGGCTGGATGGACGAGATCCGCCGCCAGCTGGGCGTGCGCTACCCCTTCGAGTGAGCGGCCGTGCCGGCCAGCATCGCCGCGCGCCGCGCCAGGCTCGCGGCCGGCCAGTGCTGCTCGCGCTCGTAGTACTCGGCCACCGCCGGCACGCCCGGCGGCAGCTGCAGCCAGGGCTGCTTGGAGGCGGTGAAGATATGGATGTCGGGCGGCAGCCGGTCCGGCTCGTCCAGCGTGCCGACGCGCACGAAGGCCACCCGGCGGCCGGCGCCGGCGTAGTGGCTCCACAGCGCGAGCCGGCAGCGCGGGCAGCGCGCGATCAGCTGGCCCGACCCGCTCTCCGAGGGCGTGTCGACCAGCTCCGGTTCGCCGGCCAGCAGGCGCAGGCGCGCGCTCTCGATCATCGCGTTCAGCGCGAAGGAGGCGCCGCTCTCGCGCTGGCACCAGCGGCAATGGCAGCAATGGACGAACAGCGGCGCGCTGTCCATGCGGTAGCGGATCGTGCGGCAATCGCAGCCGCCGTCGAAGAAAACCGGCGATGAAGGTCCGTCCATGCGATGCTCCTGCCTTGCTGCCCCGCTGCCATGACGCCGATGAACAACGCCCTCGCCGCCGCCATCGATTTTGCATCCGCCCATGAAATCGCCTGGCCGCGCGATCCGGCCGCCGATCCGGCGCGCTGGGGCGTGCACCACGAGGACACGCCGCCCTACGACCGCCTGCGCGGCCCGGTCCATGCGCGCGGGCCGCAGGGCGGCGTGATCTGGCAGGGCGGCCGCGAGATCGCCGCCTGGGGCGAGCCGGCGCGCGCCGACCTGAGCTTCAGCGTCGCCAAGAGCTATCTGGCCCTGCTGGCCGGCATCGCCCAGCGCGAGGGCCTGCTGCCCGACGAGCAGCGGCCGGTGGTCGAGCGCCTGCCCGGCATCGGCTTCGACAGCGCGCACAACCGCGCGATCAGCTGGGCGATGCTGCTGGAGCAGACCAGCGAATGGGAAGGCAGCTGCTTCGGCCTGCCCGACCGGGTCGACCGCTGGCGCAAGGTCAGCAACGATCCGCGGCCGGCCGGCGGGCCCAAGGGTGGCGCGCGGCCGCTGCAGCGGCCCGGCAGCTACTGGGAATACAACGATGTGCGCATCAACCAGCTGGCGCTGGCGTTGCTGCACCTGTTCGGCCGGCCGCTGCCCGAGGTCTTTCTCGACGAGATCCTGCGTCCGCTGGGCGGCGGCGAGGGCTTCGCCTGGCGCGGCTATGACGATGCCTGGCTGAGCCTGCCCGATGGCCGGCGCGTGCAGTCGGTGCCCGGTGGCACGCACTGGGGCGGCGGTGTCTCGATCAGCGCGCGCGATCAGGCGCGCATCGGCCAGCTGCTGCTCGATGGCGGCCTGCACGCGGGCCGCCCGCTGATCCCGCGCGACTGGATCACGAAGATGCGCCAGCCCTGCGCGATCGCGCCCTTCTACGGCCGCCTGGTCTGGCTCAACGGCGACGGCCAAAGCTTCCCGGGCGCCTCCACCGAGGCCTATCTGATGGTCGGCGCCGGTGGCAACTATGTCTGGATCGAGCCGGCGCTGGAGGCGGTGATCGTGCTGCGCTGGCTCGATGGCGCGCAGGCCGCCGCGACCATGCGGCAGATCGCCGCGGCCTTAGGTCCTTAGCGGGCCCTTAGCGCGCCGCCGGCGGCCCGCCGAGGCGGTCGCCGAGCTTCTCCTGCAGGCGCTCGCGTATGGTGGCGATCAGCGCCTCGGTCTCGCCGGCGCCCAGCTTCTCCACCGATTTCTCGCGCACCATGAAGCCCAGCATCAGCAGCTCGCGCAGCTTCTGGAAGGCGCGCGGGTTGTCGCTGCCGCAGACGGCCGGGTTGTTCTGCAGCACCGCTTCGATCACGCCCGGATCGAGCAGGCGGACCTTGCAGATGGCCGCCTTGCTCGCGATCTCCGACATCACGTCGTCGATCTGAGAGCCCCAGAAATTCGCTCGGACTTTGTCAACCATGGTGGCGACCTCGATGGCCTGAGGAAAGTGGAAGCCCCAGCTTAGCGCGGCGCGCCGCCAATTGCCAGGTGTCGGGCCATGCGCTAGCCTCGCCGCATGAGCACCTCCTCCGACGAAGCCGTGCTGCGCGACGGGCGCGCCGTGCAGCTGCGCGCGATGCGGCCTTCCGACGAGCAGGAGCTGCTGCAGGCCTTCGATCGCATGAGCGAGGTGGCGCGCTATATGCGTTTCATGCGCGTGGTGCGCGAGCCGGACCGGCTGCGCCTGCAGGCGGCGCTGGCCTCGCTGCCCGAATCGGGCGTGGCCCTGGTCGCGACGGTGCCGGCCGCCGATGGCTACGACATCGCCGGCAGCGCGATCGCGCTGATCGGCGGCGGCCCCGGCGTCTGCGAGTTCGCGATCAATGTCGACGCCGCCTACGGCGGGCTCGGCCTCGGCCATCTGCTGATGACGCGGCTGATGGACGCGGCGCGGCAGCGCGGCCTGCGCACGATGGAGGGCTTCGTGCTGAAGCAGAACGCCTCGATGCTGGGCCTGGCCCGGCGGCTGGGCTTCGAGATCGACGCCGATGCCGAGGATCCCTCGGTCCTTGTCTGCCGCAAGGCGCTGGCCTGAGGTGGAAGCAAGACCTGGCACCGTGGCAAATCGACATCGACTTCGCGATGCGAAATCCGGCCCCGCGGCGCTAGACGCCGTCATCGCCCGCGCTGTATATTTTTTTCGACCGGGCGCGCGCCTGCGGCCCGTCTCGCGCATGCTGAAGGGAGCGATGTGGATACCCAACATGCCAAGTACCAGCGCCTGATCGACTATGCGAAGACGCTGACGCCGATGCCGACCGCGGTCGCCCATCCCTGCGATGCAAGCGCGCTGGCCGGCGCGATCGAGGCGGGGCGCATGGGCCTGATCACGCCCATCCTGGTCGGGCCGCGCGAACGGATCCAGGCCGTCGCCGAGGCGAGCGGCATCGATCTCGGGGGCCTAGAGATCGTCGAGGCCCCGTTCAGCCATGCCTCGGCCGAGAAGGCGGTCGAGCTGGTGCGCGAGGGCCGCGCCGAGGCGCTGATGAAGGGCAGCCTGCACACCGACGAGCTGATGGCCGCCGTCGTGCGCCGCGACACCGGCCTGCGCACCGCGCGCCGGGTCAGCCATTGCTTCGTGATGGACGTGCCCGGCCATCCGGACGCGCTGATCATCACCGACGCGGCGATCAATATCGCGCCGAGCCTGGAGGACAAGGCCGACATCGTGCAGAACGCGATCGAGCTGGCGCATGCGATCAAGTTCCAGGAGGTCCGCGTCGCCGTGCTGTCGGCGATGGAGACCGTCAATCCGAAGGTGCCGTCGACGGTGGAGGCGGCCGCGCTGTGCAAGATGATGGACCGGCACCAGATCAGCGGCGCGCTGATCGACGGGCCGCTGGCGCTGGACAACGCGATCAACCCGGAGGCGGCGGCGATCAAGCAGATCCACTCGCCGGTGGCCGGCCGCGCCAATGTGCTGCTGGTGCCCGATCTGGAGGCCGGCAATATGCTGGCCAAAAGCCTGTCCTTCCTGGCCGGTGCCGATGCGGCCGGCATCGTGCTGGGCGCGCGCGTGCCCATCATCCTGACCAGCCGCGCCGATTCGGTGCTGAGCCGGCTGGCCTCCTGCGCGGTCGCGGCCCTGGTCGCGCTGGCGCGGCGCGAACAGAACAAGCTGGCGGGCTGAGCGATGGCCGATCTGATCCTGGTCCTGAACGCCGGCTCCTCCAGCATCAAGTTCAGCCTCTTCGATGCCGGCCTGCCGGCGCTGTCGCTGCAGCTGAAGGGCCAGGTCGAGGGCCTGTACACGGCGCCGCGCTTTGCCGCCAAGACGGCCGACGGCCAGCTGCTGGAGGCCAAGGACTGGGGCGCCGGCGTCGAACTGGGCCATCAGGGCGCGATCGCCCATCTGGTCGACTTCCTGCAGAGCCGTCGCGGCGAGCACCGCCTGGTCGCGGTCGGCCACCGCGTCGTCCATGGAGGGCTGAAGTTCGTGCGGGCGCAGCGCATAGGCCCCGGCATCGTCGAGGAGCTGGCGACGCTCGCCCCGCTGGCACCGCTGCACCAGCCGCACAATCTGAAGCCGATAGCGATCGTCGCCGCGCTGCGCCCCGGCCTGCCGCAGGTCGCCTGCTTCGACACCGCCTTCCACCGCAGCCAACCCGAGCTGGCCCAGGCCTTCGCGCTGCCGGCGGCCATCACCGAGCGCGGCGTGCGCCGCTACGGCTTCCACGGCCTGTCCTACGAGTACATCGCCGGCGTGCTGGGCGACTACGACGCCGGCGCGGCGGCCGGCCGCAGCCTGGTCGCGCATCTGGGCAATGGCAGCAGCATGTGCGCGATGGTCGGCGGCCGCAGTGTCGCCAGCACCATGGGCTTCACCGCCGTCGACGGCCTGCCCATGGGCACGCGCTGCGGCAGCCTCGACCCGGGCGTGATCCTCTACCTGATGGACGAGCTGGGCATGGACGCCCGCGCGATCGAGGCGCTGGTCTACAAGCAGTCGGGCCTGCTGGGTGTGTCGGGCCTCTCCAGCGATATGCGCGCGCTGCTGGCCAGCGAGGACGAGCGCGCCCGCTTCGCGATCGAGCTGTTCTGCTACCGCTGCGGGCGCGAGCTGGGCTCGCTGGCCGCCGCCGCCGGCGGCATCGACGCACTGGTCTTCACTGCCGGCATCGGCGAGCATGCGCCGGCGATCCGCGAAAAGATCTGCCGCCATGCGGCCTGGCTGGGCCTGCAACTGGATCCGGCCGCCAACGCCGCCGGCGGCCCGCGCATCAGCAGCGCGGCCAGCCGCGTCTCGGCCTGGGTGATCCCGACCGACGAGGAGACGATGATCGCGCGCCACACCCTGGCCGCGCTCTAGGTTTGCCCATTGATCCATTGATCGGAGGTCTCGATATGGACGCAGCAGCGCGGCTGGCGCGCAGCCAGCAGGTCGGCGCCAAGCTGGTGACGGTGTTCAACAAGCGCATGCAGGCGGCCAACGACAAATTCAGCCGCCGCGTCAATACGGCCTTCGCCGGCGCCGACGGCAGCGCGCCGGCCGATGCGCAGGACTGGATCGCCTATGCGGTCGATGCGGCGCAGCGCGCCATCCTGTTCTGGGACACGCTGAAGCAGCGCGGCGACCACTTCGTCGAGAACAGCACGCAGGGCTTCAAGCCGGTGCTGCATTTCGATTCCGAGATGGTGCTCGATGGCCGCGGCTTCGAGCGCCCCGTCAACTACGCGCTGCTGCGCATCACGCCGCCGGCCGGCGTGCGCGTCGATGCGCGCCGGCGGCCCTACCTGATCATCGACCCGCGCGCCGGCCATGGGCCCGGCATCGGCGGCTTCAAGGACGATTCGCAGGTCGGCGTCGCGCTGCGCGCCGGGCACCCGGTCTACTTCGTCATCTTCTTCCGCGACCCCGAGCCGGGCCAGACCCTGCTGGACGTCTGCGCGGCCGAGCAGCGCTTCGTCAAGAAGGTGCGCGAGCTGCACCCGCGCAGCGCCAAGCCGGCGCTGATCGGCAACTGCCAGGGCGGCTGGGCGGCGATGATGCTGGCCGCCTCCGACCCGGAGGACACCGGCCCCATCGTCATCAACGGTGCGCCGATGTCCTACTGGGGTGGTTCCTGGACCGATGGCGCCAGCGACAACCCGATGCGCTATGCCGGCGGCATGCTGGGCGGCAGCTGGCTGGCCTCGCTGGCCGCCGATCTCGGCAACGGCATCTTCGACGGCGCCCACCTGGTGCAGAACTTCGAGAACCTGAACCCGGCCAACAGCCTCTGGGACAAGTACTACCACCTCTACAACAAGGCCGACACCGAGCCGCGGCGCTTTCTGGAATTCGAGCGCTGGTGGGGCGCCTATTACCTGATGAACCGCGAGGAGATCGAGTGGATCACCCGCAATCTCTTCGTCGGCAACAAGCTCTGGCAGGGCGGGGTCAAGGACGCCGGCGGCGAGGTGCTGGACCTGCGCAAGATCCGCGCGCCCATCATCCTGTTCGCCTCCATGGGCGACAACATCACGCCGCCGCAGCAGGCCTTCAACTGGGTTGCCGACGTCTACCGCAGCACGGCCGAGATCAAGGCGCGCGGCCAGGTCATCGTCGGCCTGCTGCACGAGGACGTCGGCCATCTGGGCATCTTCGTCTCCGGCAAGGTGGCGAAGAAGGAGCACGCGCAGATCGTCTCGGTGCTGGAGACCATCGAGTCGCTGCCGCCCGGCCTCTACGGCATGGCGATCACGGCCAGCGGCGAGGGCCGCGACGGCGAGCCGCAGTACGAGGTCGAGTTCCGCGAGCACAGCCTGGAGGAGATCAGCGCAAGGCTGAACCGCTTCCAGCGCGTGGACGAGAGGCCCTTCCAGGCGGCCGCCGAGATCTCGGAGCTGAACCAGCGCGCTTACGAGCTGTTCGCCCGGCCCTGGGTGCAGGCGATGGCCAACGATCCGACGGCCAAGCTGCTGCGCGCCTTCCATCCGCTGCGGGTGCAGAACTGGGCGGTCTCGCAGCTGAACCCCTGGCTGGCCTGGCTGGCGCCGGCCGCGCAGACGGTGCGCGAGGAGCGCCGCGCGCTCGAGGACGCGCATCCGCTGCGCCGGGCCGAGCAGCGCAGCGCCGATCTGCTCAGCGCGACCCTGGACTATTACCGCGCGGTGCGCGACGCGATGAGCGAGGCCGGCTTCTTCGGCATCTACGCCAATATCGGCCGGCCCGAGGCCGAGACGCCTGCGCCGCAGCCGCAGACCGAGGAGCCCGAGGCCTCATCGCCGGTCGTGCGCGAGGCGCTGGCCTCGATCGAGCATGGCGGCTATGTCGAGGCGCTGGCCCGGGTCGCCTTTCTGCTCAAGCGCCGCGGCGAGCCGCTGCCGCTGTCGCGGCTGGAGCTCAAGCAGGAGCTGGTGGCCGACTATGCGGACCATCTGCCCGGCATGTCGCCGCACGACTGGCGCCGCATTCGCGGCGAGCAGGAGATCATCTGCCGCCATGCGCCGGAGCGCGCGCTCGAGACCCTGCCGCGCCTGCTCGAGGACCGCGCCGACCGCCGCCGCCTGCTGGCCCTGCTCGACAAGCTGCTGGCCGACAAGCGCGTGCAGGCCGCCGCGCCCAGCGCCGCGCAGACGGCCATGCTGGCCCGCATCCGCAAGCTGCTGGCGCCGGCGCGCGCCCGGCCGTCCGCCAAGCGAGCGCCGGCCGCGCGCCGCGCCTGAATGAGGAGAACCCCCGCGTGAGCGACAAACCCCCCGAGCAGCTGCTGACCGGCGCCAAGGTGCTGGTCTGCGGCATTGCCAACGAGCATTCGATTGCCTATGGCTGCGCCAAGGCCTTCCGCGAGCTCGGCGCCGATCTGGCCATCACCTACCTGAACGAGAAGGCACGCCCCCATGTCGAGCCGCTGGCCCGGCAGCTGCAGGCGCCGCTGCTGCTGCCGCTGGACGTCTCGCAGCCGGGCGAGCTGGAGGCCGTGTTCGAGGCCATCGACAAGACCTGGGGCCGGCTCGACGTGGTCGTGCACTCGATCGCCTGGGCGCCCAAGGACGATCTGCAGGGCGGCCTGCTGCACTGCTCGGCCGAGGGCTTTGCCAAGGCCATGGACGTGTCCTGCCATTCCTTCATCCGCATGGCGCGCCTGGCCGCGCCGCTGATGAAGGACGGCGGCAGCCTGTTCGCGATGAGCTATTACGGCGCCAACAAGGTGGTGCCGAACTACAACGTGATGGGCCCGGTGAAGGCGGCGCTGGAGGCCGCCGCCCGCTACCTCGCCCATGAGCTGGGCCCGCGGGGCATCCGCGTGCACCCGATCTCGCCCGGCCCGCTGAAGACCCGTGCCGCCTCGGGGCTGAAGGACTTCGACCTGCTGCTGAACGACGCGGCCCGGCGCGCGCCGGTCGGCGAGCTGGTCGACATCATGGACGTCGGCTTCAGCTGCGCCTTTCTGGCGACGCCCTACGCGCGGCGCCTGACCGGGCAGACGCTGTACATCGACGGCGGCGTGAACATCGTCGCTTAGCGCGCATCGATCCGTATATCGATCTGCGAATTTCTTGTTTGGCGCGGCGCTCGCCGCTGGCTATCGTGCCAGTCATGCCCCTGCCGAGCGCCCATTCCATGTCTCACCCGCACATCGCCGCCATTTCCGGAAGCCCCTCGCTGCGTTCGCGCTCCGGTGCGCTGCTGCAGCTGGCGCTGATGCGGCTGGAGGGCGAGGCGGCCTCGCAGCACGCCATCCATCTGCGCGAGCTGCCGCCGGCGGCGCTGCTGGGCGCCGATGCCGGGCAGGCGCAGATCCGCGCCGCCATCGAGGCGATCGCGGCGGCCGATCTGGTCGTCGTCGCCACGCCGATCTACAAGGCCGCCTACAGCGGGCTTTTGAAGACCTTTCTGGACCTGCTGCCGCAGGACGCGCTGCGCGGCAAGACCGTGCTGCCGCTGGCCACCGGCGGCAGCAGCGCCCATCTGCTGGCCCTGGACTACAGCCTGCGGCCGGTGCTCAGCGCGCTCGGCGCGCGCCACATCCTCGACGGCGTGTTTGCCACCGATGCGCAGCTGCAGCCGCACGAGACCGGCGGCTATGTGCCCGAGGCCGCGCTGCTGCAGCGCCTGGACCGCGCGCTGCAGGGCCTGGCCGAGGCGCCGCTGCCGCGATGTCGGCCGGCCGGCCTGGCCGCGGCCGGCGCCGCGCTGATGCGCTGAGCCGCCGGCACGCCCACCCCTTGTCTCCTCACCCCTGGCGGGGTGTTCCGTCCCTGGCGACCGCCATGCGACGCCGTGCGCCGGCGTTGCCAGGGACCTTTTTTCTTCGAATCCTGCAGAGAGTTCCCATGCCCAAGATCCATTCGACACTCGGCCGCCGCCTCGTCCTTGCGCTGGCCGCCACCCTGTTGCTGCCGCTGAGCGCCGCCCAGGCGCAGGACGGCAAGCAGCTGCGCATCGGCTTCCAGAAATCGGCCAGCCTGCTGACCCTGCAGAAATCGCAGGGCAGCCTGGAAAAGCGCCTTGCGCCGCTGGGCGTGACGGTCAAATGGGTGGAGTTCCCGGCCGGCCCGCAGCTGCTGGAGGGGCTCAATGTCGGCGCCGTCGACATCGGCTATGTCGGCGAGGCGCCGCCGATCTTTGCCCAGGCGGCCGGCGCCCAGTTCGTCTACATCGGCAACGACCCGGCCGCGCCGGAGGCCGAGGCCATCGTCGTGCCCAAGGACTCCAGCATCAGGAGCGTGGCCGAGCTGAAGGGCAAGAAGATCGCGCTGAACAAGGGCAGCAATGTGCATTACCTGCTGGTGCGGGCGCTGGAGCGTGCGGGCCTGAAGTACAGCGATGTGCAGCCGGTCTTCCTGCCGCCGGCCGATGCGCGCGCCGCCTTCGAGCGCGGTGCCGTCGATGCCTGGGCGATCTGGGATCCCTTCCTGGCCGCGGTCGAGAAGCAGAGCCAGGCGCGCCAGCTGGTCGACGGCCGCGAGCTGGTCCACAACTACGCCTACTACCTGGCCGAGCGCGGCTATGCGGCCCGCAACCCGCAGGTGATCCAGCTGCTGTTCGAGGACACCGCCGCCCAGGCGCGCTGGCTGAAGGGCAATCTCGCGCAGGCGGCGGCAGTGATCGCGCCGCTGCAGGGCCTGGAGACCGAGGTCGTGGAGCGCGCGCTGCAGCGCTACCAGTTCGGCGTCAAGCCACTGACCTCGGGCGTGGCCGGCGAGCAGCAGAAGATCGCCGACGCCTTCCATGGCCTGGCCCTGATCCCCAAGCCGATCCGCATCGCCGACGCGCTGCCGGCGCCGCAATAAGGAGTCGACCATGAGTGCGACGATCTTCCAACTCCGGCATGCGGCCGAGCGCCGCGCCGCGCTGCGCGTGCTGGCGCTGACGGCGGCCAGCTGGCTGGGCCATGGCAGCGTGCGGGCCCAGGGCAGTCCCAACGCCGCCGCGCCCAAGGCCGGGCCGCTGCGCATCGGCTTCCAGAAGGGCTCGATCAATCTGGTGCTGGCCAAGAGCCTGGGCCTGCTGGAGAAGCGCTTCCCGGCCGGCAGCGTCAGCTGGATCGAGTTTCCGGCCGGGCCGCAATTGCTGGAGGCGCTGGCCGTCGGCAGCATCGACTTCGGCGCTACCGGCGATTCGCCGCCGGTGTTCGCCCAGGCGGCCGGCAAGGATCTGTTCTATGTCGGCGCCGAGCCGCCCAAGCCGGACAGCTCGGCCCTGCTGGTGCGGCCCGATTCGCCGCTGAAGACCCTGGCCGACCTGAAGGGCCGGCGCATCGCGCTGCAGAAGGGCTCCAGCGCGCATTTCCTGCTGGTGCAGGCGGTGCGCCGCGGCGGCCTCGCCTGGGGCGAGATCCAGCCGGTCTATCTGGCGCCGGCCGATGCGCGCGCCGCCTTCGAGCGCGGCAGCGTCGATGCCTGGGCGATCTGGGATCCGTACTACGCCGCGGCCGAGATCGACAGCCCGGTGCGCGTGCTGGCCACCAGCCGCGGCCTGACGAACAACAACAGCTTCTACCTCGCCTCGCGCGGCCTGGCCGGCAACGAGGCGGCGCTGCGCGAGCTGTTCGCCGCGCTGACCGAGGCCGACCGCTATCTGCAGACCCAGCGCAAGGATGCTGCCCAGCGCTTCGTGCAGTTCTCCGGCCTCGACCCGGCGACCGTGCAACGGGTGCTGGAGCGCCGGCCGCCCTCGCCGGTCGGGCCGCTGACGGCCGAGCTGGTGCGCGAGCAGCAGCAGGTCGCCGATGCCTTCACCCAGCTGGGCCTGATCCCCAAGACCCTGCAGGTGGCCGAGATCGTCTGGCGCCCGGGCCAGAGCCTCGTCGCGCAGCGCTGAGCGCGTTCCGCTTCCTTCCTTTCACCAACACGGCCTTCATGAAGATCCTCTGGTTCATCCCCACCCATGGCGACTCGCGCTATCTCGGCAGCAGCAAGGGCGCGCGCCAGGCCGATCACGCCTACTTCAAGCAGGTGGCGATCGCCGCCGACAGCCTCGGCTACGAAGGCGTGCTGCTGCCCACCGGCCGCTCCTGCGAGGACTCCTGGATCGTCGCGGCCAGCCTGATCGACGCGACCCGCGACCTGAAGTTCCTGGTCGCGCTGCGGCCGGGCCTGGTCCAGCCCTCGCAGTCGGCGCGCATGGCCGCGACCTTGGACCGGCTCTCGGGCGGCCGCCTGCTGGTCAATCTGGTCACCGGCGGTGATGCCGAGGAGCTGGCCGGCGACGGCCAGTTCCTGCCGCATGCCGAGCGCTATGCGCAGTCGGCCGAGTTCATCCGCATCTGGCGCGAGCTGCTGGCCCGCTCGCACCTCGACCAGAGCCTGGACTTCGAGGGCGAGCATCTGCGCGTGCAGGGCGGCAAGATCCTCTACCCGCCGCTCAGCCGACCCTATCCGCAGGTCTTCTTCGGCGGCTCCTCGGAGCCGGCGCACGAGCTGGCGGCCGAGCAGGTCGATACCTATCTGAGCTGGGGCGAGCCGCCAGCGGCGGTGGCCGCCAAGCTGGTCGACCTCCGCGCGCGCGCCGAAAGGCATGGCCGGCGCCTGAGCTTCGGCATCCGCCTGCATGTGGTCGTGCGCGAGACCGAGGACGAGGCCTGGCGCGCCGCCGCCGAGCTGGTGTCGGAGCTGGACGAGGCGACCGTCGCTGCCGCCCAGCGCAAGTTCGCCGGCATGGACTCGGTCGGCCAGCGCCGCATGGCCGAGCTGCATGGCGGCCGCTTCAACAAGGCCAATGTGCGCGAGGGCCTGGAGATCGCGC
The DNA here is from genome assembly GCF_030410485.1 of Roseateles violae. Classification (GTDB taxonomy): domain Bacteria; phylum Pseudomonadota; class Gammaproteobacteria; order Burkholderiales; family Burkholderiaceae_C; genus Roseateles_D; species Roseateles_D violae. The sequence goes on from NZ_JAUHHC010000001.1 coordinate 703,611, forward strand.
CCAATCTCTGGGCCGGCGTCGGCCTGGTGCGCGGCGGGGCCGGCACGGCCCTGGTCGGCAATCCGCAGCAGGTGGCGGACCGCATCAAGGAATACGCGGCCCTGGGCCTCGAGTACTTCGTGCTGTCCGGCTATCCACATCTGGAGGAGGCGCATCGCTTTGCCGAGCTGGTGTTCCCGCTGCTGCCGCTGGCGCTGCGCGACAAGCTGGCCGGCCGACAACTGAGCGGGCCTTTCGGCGAGGTCGTCGCCAACACCTATATCCCGCGCGCGTCGCAGAGCTGACGGAGGTCCGCATGGCAGAGCAAACCCCGAACCGTCCGCTGCGCGCCCTGGCCGCGCGCCTGCCGCCCTGGCTGCTGCCGCTCGCCCTGCTGGCGGTCTGGCAGCTCGCCTCGCGTGCCGGCTGGCTGTCCAGCCGCGTGCTGCCGGAGCCCTTGGCCGTGCTGCAGGCCTTTGGCCGCCTGCTGAGCTCGGGCGAGCTCTGGCAGCATGTGGCCGTCAGCAGCGGCCGCGCGCTGGCGGGCCTGGCGATCGGCGGCGGCCTGGGCCTGCTGCTGGGTCTCTTGACCGGCAGCCTGCGGCTTGCCGAGACCCTGCTCGACACCAGCCTGCAGATGCTGCGCAATATCCCGGCGCTGGCGCTGATCCCGCTGGTGATCCTGTGGTTCGGCATCGACGAGAGCGCCAAGCTCTTCCTGGTCGCCGTCGGCGTGTTCTTCCCCATCTATCTGAACACCTTCCACGGCATCCGCTCGGTCGACGCCGGCCTGATCGAGATGGCGCGCAGCTATGGCCTCTCCGGCTGGCAGCTCTACCGCCAGGTCATCCTGCCCGGCGCGCTGCCGTCCATCCTGGTCGGCCTGCGCTTCGCGCTGGGCCTGACCTGGGCGCTGCTGATCGTGGCCGAGACGATCTCGGCGCAGTCCGGCATCGGCTACCTGACGATGAACGCGCGCGAGTTCCTGCAGACCGATGTGGTGCTGGTTGGCATCCTGCTCTACGCGCTGCTGGGCAAGCTGGCCGATGTGGTCGCCCGCGGGCTGGAGCGCTGGTGGCTGCAATGGCACCCGGGCTACCGCGGCGCCAGCGCCGCTTGAACAAGGCAAAAGGCATGGAGATGCAAGCGATGCTGCTGTTGAACGATCTCGAAACCCTGCCGCAGGGCTATTTCCGCGAGAGCGCGGCACGGCCGGACGAGCCGGCCGTGGCGCCGCGCGTCGGCGCGGGCCACGGCGCCGGCCTGGCCGTCGAGGTCCAGGGCCTGTCCAAGCGCTTCGGCGAGCGCGCGGTGCTGCGCGATATCGCGCTGCGCATACGTCCGGGCGAGTTCATCGCCGTCGTCGGCCGCAGCGGCTGCGGCAAGAGCACCCTGCTGCGCCTGCTGGCCGGCCTGGACGCCGCTAGCGAGGGCGCGCTGCGCTCGGGTGGCCAGGCGCTGGCCGCCCATGCCGAGGACGTACGCATCATGTACCAGGACTCGCGCCTGCTGCCCTGGAAGCGCGTGCTCGACAACGTGACCCTGGGCCTGGACGGCGCCGGCGTGCGCGAACGCGCCCGCGCCGCGCTGGCCCAGGTCGGCCTGCTCGACCGCGCGGGCGACTGGCCGGCCGTGCTGTCCGGCGGCCAGCGCCAGCGCGTCGCCCTGGCGCGGGCGCTGGTCCATGCGCCGCGCCTGCTGCTGCTCGACGAGCCGCTCGGCGCGCTCGATGCGCTGACCCGGCTGGAGATGCAGGCGCTGATCGAGTCGCTGTGGCGCGAGCGTGGCTTCACCGCCCTGCTGGTCACCCATGACGTGGCCGAGGCCGTCGCACTGGCCGACCGCGTGCTGCTGATCGAGGACGGCCGCATCGCGCTGGACGAGCCGGTGCCGCTGCCGCGCCCGCGCCGCCGCGGCGACGCCCGCCTGGCGGAGATCGAGGCGCGCATCCTGCAGCGGGTGCTGCAGCAGCCGGCCGGCGAGGCCGCGCCCTTGGCGGCCGACAGCGTCTGGCCCGAACAGCCGCTGCCGCTCGCGGCGCTGCGCTTCGCGGTCTGAGGGCGCGGGGCCGGACGGGGTATAAGAGCGGCCCCGAGTCCTGGCCGGAAGTCCACCGTGATCGAAAGAATCTTCACCCGCTCGCCCGCCGATGGCGCCCCTCATGAGCACCGCGAGGTCGAGCTGCGCGCCGGCGCCGGCATCGTCGGCGACCGCTATTTCGACAAGCACGAGGAGCCGGGCCAGAACCTCACCCTGATCGAGGCCGAGGAGATCGAGCGCTTCATCGCCGCCCACGGTCGGCCGCAGGATCTGTCCATCACCGGCCGGAATCTGGTCACCCGCGGCGTGCGCCTGAACGAGCTGGTCGGCCGCGAGTTCATGGTCGGCGCGGTGCGGCTGCGCGGCGTCGAGCTCTGCGAGCCCTGCCTCGGCCTGGGCCAGGCGCTGGCCGAGGACGGGCTGACGCCCGCGGCGGTGGTCAAGTTCTTCGTCCACCGGGCCGGCTTGCGGGCCGATGTGCTGTCCAGCGGCAGCATTGCGGTCGGTGCCGCGCTCGGCGGGGCTGCCTAGGCGAGGCTAGGCGAGCGCCGTCGGGTCGCCGTGCGAGCGGTTCAGCGCGGCGGCGGCCAGCACCAGTTCGGCCACCGTCTCGCGGCGCAGCGGCGTGTCGGGCTTGAGCTCCAGCGTCGCCATCTCGTACTTGCCACCGGGCCTGAGCCGCGGCTCGATCTCGCGCAGGCGCTGGCCGCGCCAGAAGCCGAACAGCACGCGCGTCGGCTCGGCGCGGATCAGCAGCAGCGGGCCCTGGACGAAGAAGACCAGATGGCCCCATTTGAGCCGCTCGTCCAGCGCCGGCTCGGCACGCCGGACCTCGGCCCGCAGCGCGGCGACGGCGGCCTGCTGCCAGCCCTGCAGGCAGGCCACATAGTCGTCGGGATCGCGGGCGGCGGTGAGGATCATCTTCATGGCGACTCTCCCTGTCGCGCTGCCTAGCGCAGCGCCAGATCGGCGACGGTGCCGGCAAACACCGCGAAGCCCAGCCAGTGGTTCTGCCTGAAGGCCTTGAAGCAGCCCTCGCGGCCGCGGTCCTTGATCAGCGTGTAGTGCCAGGCGACCTGGGCAGCGGCGGCGGCGACGCCCAGCAGGAACACCTTGCCCAGGCCCAGGCGCAGGCTCAGCGCGGTCCAGCTGCCCAGATAGACGAGATAGAAGGCCATCACGCCGGCAACGTCGTAGCGGCCCAGGGTCAGCGCCGAGGTCTTGATGCCGATGCGGATGTCGTCGTCGCGGTCGACCATCGCGTACTCGGTGTCGTAGGCCAGCACCCAGAACAGGTTCGATAGCAGCAGCGCCCAGGCCGACAGCGGCACGGCCGCATTGATCGCGGCCAGGCTCCATTCGCTGCCGCCTAAAGCGGCGGCGAAGGCCATCGGGATGCCGAAGCTGAAGGCCACGCCCAGCACCGCCTGCGGCATCGAGACCGCGCGCTTGGCATAGGGATAGATCATCGCGACGGCCAGCGCGGCAAAGGACAGCACGATGGTCGGCGCATTGGTCGTCAGCACCAGGGCGAAGGCGAGCAGCGCCAGCACGGCGCCGACCGCTAGCGCCTCCCGGACCGAGATCGCGCCGCTGGTGACCGGGCGATTGGCGGTGCGCTTCACATGCTTGTCGAACTCGCGGTCGGCCACGTCGTTGATGCAGCAGCCGGCGCTGCGCATCAGGATGGTGCCCAGGGTGAACACCGCCAGCAGATGCCAGCCCGGCCAGCCGTCGGCGGCGATCCACAGCGCGGACAGCGTCGGCCACAGCAGCAGCAGCCAGCCGGCCGGGCGGTTCCAGCGGATCAGGTCGAGGTAGAGGCTTGGGCGGCTCGGGCGGGAGGCGGCAGCGTTCGTGGAACTCATGCCCCCGATTGTCGCCGTCACAGGTACTTCTGTTCGATGCGGCGCAGGCTGCCGTCGCGGGCCATGCTGGCCAGGCCGGCCTCCATGGCCGCCAGCGGCTGGGCATGGGGCCGCAGCTTGGAGAAGGCCATGTAGTTGGGGCTGCTGGCGGGGTACTGGTAGGGCTGGCGTTCGATCTGCCGGGCTAGCTCCTGCTCGCGCAGCTCGACGTCCGCGACCCGGGTCGAGATCACGATCAGATCGGCGCGTCCGGCGCCCAGCTTCTGGGCCAGCTGGGCGGGGGTGCGGGCCGGCTCGAGCACGACGCCCGCCTGCTCGACGATATTGGGCGGGTAGAAGTAGCCGGCCAGGACGCCGATGGTCTTGCCGGCCAGGCCCTCCAGGCCTTCCAGGCGCGGCCGGCTGCCCGGGCGCGCAAAGAAGCTGTAGCCGGCGGCGAGCCGGTAGGCGCTGGACCAGGCCAGGTAGCGGTCGCGATCGCCGTTGCGGCTGATCGTCGTGGTCAGGTCGGCCTCGCCGCGCTCCAGCATCAGCAGGGCCCGCTTCCAGGGCAGCAGCTCGAGCTCGAAGCGGTAGTCGCCGCCGCGGCGCAGCGCCTCGCGGGCGATCTCGATGTCGATGCCCTCTCCGCGCGGATGATCGCTCGGGTTGACAAAGGGCGGATGGACGGCGTTGACCATGCGCAGCGGCGCGGACGCGGCGCTCGCGTGGAGCGGCAGGCCGGGCAAGGGGGCCAGCAGCGTGGCGCCCAGCAGGCGCCGGCGCAGGAGATCGGGAGAAGAGGACATCGGCTCGGTGCGGGCGGGCTTCTTGCACGCCCGCCACCGGCAGCTTACCCGCTGCCCTCCCGGCCTCGGGCCGGGATCAACCCCAGGCCGGCGCGCCCGGTGTATAACCGCGCCCCAGCAGAACAGAAGGAGCCGTCGCCATGGGCGCACAGTGGAAAGCCAAGCACAAGGACATCGCCGCCAACGCCAAGGGACGCGTCTTCACCAAGCTGTCCAAGGAAATCATGCAGGCCGCGCGCGGCGGCGCCGATCCGGACATGAATGCGCGCCTGCGCATGGTGGTCGAGCAGGCCAAGAAGGCCTCGATGCCGCGCGACACGCTGGAGCGCGCGATCAAGAAGGGCGCCGGCCTCTTGGGCGAGGCGGTCAACTTCGAGCGGGTCACCTACGAGGGCTTCGCGCCGCACCGCGTGCCGCTGATCGTCGAATGCCTGACGGACAACGTCAACCGCACGGTCTCCGAGATCCGCGTGCTGTTCCGCAAGGGCCAGCTCGGCGCGGCCGGCTCGGTGGCCTGGGACTTCGATCATGTGGGCCTGGTCGAGGGCACGCCCATCGCTCAGTCCGCGGCTGGCGCCGATGCCGAACTGGCGGCGATCGAGGCCGGCGCGCAGGACTTCGAGCCCGGCGAGGAGGAGGGCAGCACGCTGTTCATCACCGATCCGGCCGATCTGGATCTGGTCGTCAAGGCGCTGCCGGCCCAGGGCTTCAACGTCACGTCGGCCAAGCTGGGCTACCGGCCCAAGAACCCGGTCGAGGGCCTGGGCGCGGCGGAGCTGGAGGAGGTCGAGGCCTTTCTGGCGGCCATCGACGCGCACGACGATGTGCAGGAGGTCTACGTGGGGCTGGCCGGCTGAGCTGAAACAGCCCCTCGTCCAAGGAGTACCTTGGCCGGTCCCCCGCGGGGACGGCGATGCTGGGCGGATCGACCGTCCAGCGCATCGCCAGGGTGGGCCGGCTTGGGAGCGGCCCGGCGCTCGGCCCGGTTAGGCGCCGCGCCTGTTGGCGCCCCAGCGCTCCCACAGCGCGGCCGCCTCGCCGACCAGGCCGCGGCGGAAGGCCAGCACGCAGACGATGAAGATCAGGCCGGTGACCAGGCTGACCGATTCGCCCAGGCCGTTGAACCACTGCACGCCGGTCAAGCCGGCCAGGGCCTGGCCGAAGTCGCCGATCTTGTTTTCCAGCGCGATGATGACCAGGGCGCCGACGATGGGGCCGACCAGGGTGCCCATGCCGCCGACCAGGGTCATCAGGATGACGGCGCCCGAGGTGGTCCAGACGGCGTCGGTCAGGGTCGCGAAGCCCAGCACCCAGGTCTTCATCGCCCCCGCCAGGCCGGCGAGGCCGGCGGACAGCACGAAGGCCAGCAGCTTGAAGCGGTCGACGTCGTAGCCCAGCGAGATCGCCCGCGGCTCGTTCTCGCGGATCGAGGTCAAGACCTGGCCGAAGGGCGAGTTGACGGTGCGGTAGATCAGCCAGAAGGCGGCGATGAAGACGGCCAGCACCACGTAGTACAGGGTCAGGTCATTGCCCATGTCGATGCCCAGCACCTGGCCGCGCGGCACCGACTGCAGGCCGTCCTCGCCGCCGGTGAACTTGGCCTGCAGGAAGAAGAAGAACAGCATCTGCGACAGCGCCAGCGTGATCATCGAGAAGTAGATGCCGCTGCGCTTGATCGCCAGCAGGCCGAACACCAGGCCGACGCCGGCCGCCGCCAGCCCGCCGAAGGCCAGGCCCAAGAGCGGCGGGAAGCCCCAGACCTTCAGCGCATGGCCGGCCGCATAGCCGGCCGTGCCGAGGAAGGCCGCGTGGCCGAAGCTCAAGAGGCCGGTGAAGCCGATCAGCAGATTGAAGGCGCAGGCGAAGAGCGCGTAGCACAGCACCTTCATCACGAAGATCGGATAGGCGCCGAGCAGGGGCAGCAGGGCGATCGCGGCGAACAGCGCGGCGTAGCCGTAGACGGGGTTCTTCTTCAAGATCATTTCTCTTTGCCGAACAGACCCGCCGGGCGGACGAGCAGCACGATCGCCATCACGACGAACACGACCGTGTTGGACGCCTCGGGATAGAAGACCTTGGTCAGGCCCTCGATCAGGCCCAGGCCCAGGCCGGTCAGGATGGAGCCGAGGATGGAGCCCATGCCGCCGATCACGACGACAGCGAACACGACGATGATCAGATTGCTGCCCATCAGCGCCGAGACCTGCAGGATCGGCGCGGCCAGCACGCCGGCGAAGGCCGCCAGCGCGACGCCGCCGGCATAGGTCAGGGTGATCATGCGCGGCACATTGATGCCGAAAGCCTGCACCAGCTTGGCGTTCTCAGTGCCGGCGCGCAGGGTCGCGCCGAGCGAGGTCTTCTCGATCAGGGCCCAGACGGCCAGACAGACGGTGATCGAGGCGACGACGACCCAGGCTCGGTAGTTCGGCAGGATCATGAAGCCCAGATTGGTGGCGCCCTGCAGCGCATCCGGCACCGCATAGGGCTGGCCCGAGACGCCGTAGAAGCTGCGGAAGACGCCCTCGGTGACCAGGGTGATGCCGAAGGTCAGCAGCAGGCCGTAGAGGTGGTCGAGCTTGTACAGCCACTGCAGGAGCAGGCGTTCGATCGCGATGCCCAGCACGCCGACCACCAGCGGCGCCAGGATGAGCATCGCCCAGTAGCTGAGGCCCAGGTATTCCAGCCCCATCCAGGCCAGGAAGGCGCCCATCATGTACAGCGCGCCATGCGCGAAGTTGATGATGTTGAGCATGCCGAAGATGACGGCCAGGCCCAGCGACAGCATCGCGTAGAAGGAGCCGTTCACCAGCCCCAGCAGCAGCTGGCTCAGGAAGGCCGACAGCGGGATACCAAAAATCTCGGTCATGAAGCTCGCACGATCTCTGTATTCGACTCAAGCCGGGCGCCGGGCCGCCCCAAGCCCGGCTTGAGCCGATGTCGATGCCGGCCCACGCCGGCATCGATCGGCATCCCCCCGGGGGATCGCCCGCGTACCCGCGGGCGAGGGGCCAACAGTTATTTCTTGACGAGAGGGCACTTGCTGTCCGCCAGCTTGGTGTAGGCCTCGGCGGCCGGGATCTTCTGCACGACCTTGTAGTAGTCCCAGGGCTCGGTCGACTCCTTCTGCGACTTCACCTGCATCAGGTACATGTCATAGCGCATGCGGCCGTCGGGGCCGATCTCGCCGTCCTTGGCGAAGAAGTCGTTGATCTTGGTCTTCTTCATCTGGGCGATGACCTTCTCGGCCTCGTCGGTCTTGGTCGCGTCGACCGCCTTCAGGTAATGCATCGTCGCCGAGTAGTCGGCCGCCTGCAGCATCGAGGGCATGCGCTTCATCTTCTCGAAGAAGCGGCGGCTCCAGGCGCGCGACTCGGGGCTCTGGTTCCAGTACCAGCCGTCGGTCAGGTACATGCCCTCGGTCGCCTTCAGGCCCAGCGAGTGCACGTCATTGATGAACATCAGCAGACCGGCCAGCTTCATGGTCTTGGTGATGCCGAACTCGTTGGCCGCCTTGATCGAGTTGATCGTGTCGCCGCCGGCGTTGGCCAGGCCCAGGATCTGCGCCTTGCTGGACTGCGCCTGCAGCAGGAAGGAGGAGAAGTCGCTGGCCGACAGCGGGTGCTTGACGCTGCCCACCACCGTGCCGCCGGCCTTCTGCACGACGGCCGTCGCGTCGCTCTGCAGCGAGGCGCCGAAGGCGTAGTCGGCGGTCAGGAAGTACCAGGTCTTGCCGCCGCTCTTGACGACCGCGTTGCCGGTGCCGTTGGCCAGCGCCACGGTGTCGTAGGCGTAGTGGATCGTGTAGGGCGTGCAGTCCTCGTTGGTCAGCCGGGCCGAGGCGGCGCCGATCGAGACGAAGGGCTTCTTCTTCTCGGCCGCGACCTTGGCCATGGCCAGATTGGCGCCCGAATTGGTGCCGCCGACCAGCATGTCGACGCCCTGGGTGTCGAACCACTCGCGCGCCTTGGCGGAGGCGACATCGGCCTTGTTCTGGTGGTCGGCATAGATCAGCTCGATCTTCTTGCCGCCGGCCATGCCCTTCATGTCGGCGATGGCCATCTTGATCGCCTCGACGCCGCCGGCGCCGTCGATGTCGGCGTACAGGCCGGACATGTCGGTGATGATGCCGATCTTCACCACGTCGCCCGAAACCTGGGCCTGGGCCGCGGCGCCGCCGCAGGCGATCACGGCGGCGAGGGCGATGCGTTTGATTGCATGGTTCATGGGACAGTCTCCTTCGGGGGCTTGTTGTGGGACGGGTTCAAACACTGAGCAGTTCATCGAGCACCGCCTGCTTGGCGGCCAGTTCGGCGGCGGCGAACGATTCGACCACCTCGCCATGCTCGACGACCAGGAAATGGTCGGCCAGCGGCGCGGCGAAGCGGAAGTTCTGTTCCACCATCACGATCGTGAAGCCCTGGCTCTTGAGTGTGCGGATCATGCGCGCCAGCGCCTGCACGATGACCGGCGCCAGGCCCTCGGAGATCTCGTCGAGCAGCAGGATGTCGGCGCCTGTGCGCAGAATGCGCGCGACGGCCAGCATCTGCTGCTCGCCGCCCGACAGCCGCGTGCCCTGGCTCGCGCGCCGCTCGGCGAGGTTGGGGAACATCGCGTAGATCTCGTCCTCGCTCATCGGCTTGCCGCGGCCGCCCTTCAGGGCCGGCGGCAGGCGCAGGTTCTCCTCGGTCGACAGCGAGGCGAAGATGCCGCGCTCCTCCGGGCAGTAGCCAATGCCCAGATGGGCGATGCGGTGCGTCGCCAGGCCTATGGTCTCGACGCCATGGACCTTGATCGAACCGCGGCGCTCGCCGGTCAGGCCCATGATCGCGCGCAAGGTGGTCGTGCGGCCGGCGCCGTTGCGGCCGAGCAGGGTCAAGACCTGGCCCTTTTCGACACGCAGATTGATGCCGTGCAGGATGTGGCTCTCGCCATACCAGGCGTGCAGATCGGTGATTTCCAGCGCGGCCGTCATCAATGCGCTCCCTGCAGTTCGGCGGCTTCGCTGCCCATATAGGCCTCCAGCACGGCCGGATGCTTGGACACCTCGGCATAGTCACCCTCGGCCAGCACCGCGCCGCGCGCCAGCACGGTGATGCGGTCGGCGATGCGCGAGACGACCTTCATATTGTGTTCGACCATCAGGACGGTGCGCCCCTCGGCGACGCGCTTGATCAGCGTCGTCACGCGCTCGACGTCCTCGTGGCCCATGCCCTGGGTCGGCTCGTCCAGGAGCATCAGGGTCGGCTCCATCGCCATGGTCGTGGCGATCTCCAGCGCGCGCTTGCGGCCATAGGGCAGGTCGCCGGCCTTCAAGTGCGCCATCTCGCGCAGATCGACCAGCTCAAGCAGGGCCAGCACCTTGGCGTCGAGCTGCTGCAGGCCGGTCAGGCCCTTCCAGAAATGGAAGCTGGTGCCGGTGAAGCGCTGCAGGCCGATGCGCACGTTCTCCAGCACCGTCAGATGCGGGAAGACGGCCGAGATCTGGAAGGAGCGGATCACGCCGCGGCGGGCGATCTCGGCCGGCTTTTCGCCGGTGATGTCGGTGCCGTTGAAGACGATGCTGCCGCGCGTCGGCGTCAGGAACTTGGTCAGCAGATTGAAGCAGGTCGTCTTGCCGGCGCCGTTGGGGCCGATCAGCGCATGGATATGGCCGCGCCGGACCTGCAGGTCCACGCCGTCGACGGCGGTGAAGCCCTTGAATTCCTTCGTCAGTCCGCGGGTCTCGAGAATCAGTGATGCTTCGCTCATCGGCACGGGCGCTGTCTTCATCGAGCGCCGAAGTGGCAGAGGGAGATTGAATGTAGGGCCAGAAACTGACGCGATCCCTTCGGGCCTACCCTTTGGGTAGCTTTGCGCCAGGGTTAACCCGTAGCCCAATGAGCGCTGTGCGCACGGCCGAGCGGCCGGGCGGGGAAAGCGCGCAGGCGCCACGGCCGGGCCGGCCCTAGGATCGGCGCGCCCCTCCACCGACACCGTCCGCGATGAAGCAAGAAAAGAACAAGGCCTCGATGATCTGGCTGCTGGGCCTGCTGGGCGTCCTCGCCATCGCCCCGCTGGCGCGGGCGCAGCAGCAGCAGCCGGCCGATTTCGATGCCTGGGCCGAGGGCGTCGCCGTCGAGCGCATGCGCGCCGAGCCGACCGGCTCGACCTTCCGCCAGTACCTGCCGCCGGCCGAGCAGCAGCTGCTGGACCGCCAGCTGACGCCCAACACGCCGGCCTACCGCGCCGAGCGCATCGCCGTCGCGCGCACGAACCTGCAGCAGCTGGAGCGCTTCGAGCGCGCCCGGCTGACGCCGCAGCAGCGCAGTTCGGCGGCGGTGATCGAGTGGTCGCTGCGCGGTGCGATCGAGGCCGAGCCCTTTGCCGACTACGAGTTCGTCTTCAACCAGTTCCGCGGCCTGCATGTGAACCTGGTGAATTTCCTCAGCCAGGCGCATCCGATCCGCAATGCGCAGGACATCGACAACTACCTGGCGCGGCTGGGCCAGGTAGCCGATCGCATGGACAGCGGCATCGCCCGCGCCAAGGACGCGGCCGGCCGCGGCTTCCTGATGCCGCGCTTCATCACCGAGGCCTCGCTGGGCCAGTTCGAGCGCTTCCTGGCCGATGTGCCGGCGCGCAATGTGCTGGTCGTCTCGCTGGAACAGCGCGCCGCCCGGCTGAGCACGGTGACGCCCGAGGCGCGTGCCCAGGCGGTCGCCGCGGCCGAGAAGATCGTCGCCGAGTCCATCATCCCGGCCTTCCGCCGCGCCCAGGCGCTGCTGCAGGAGCAGCTGCCGCGCAGCGGCATGGACGCCGGCCTGTGGCGCCTGCCCGGCGGCGACAAGGCCTATGCCTACGAGCTGCGCCGCAACACGACCACCGACTACCTGCCCGAGCAGATCCATCGGCTGGGCCTGGCCGAGGTCGCCCGCATCGAGGGCCAGATGGACACGCTGCTGCGCCGGCTCGGCTACCGCGACGGCAGCGTCAAGGACCGCTACGAGAAGCTCGAGGCGGATCTGCAACCGAAGGGGGAGGGCGACCCGCGGCCGGCGCTGCTGGCCCGCTTCGACACCCTGCTGCGCGACGCCGAGCAGCGTGCCAGGCTGCTGTTCGACATCACGCCCAAGGCGCCGCTGGTCGTCAGGCGCGAGCCGCTCTTCACCGAGAAGACGGCCGCCGCGCATTACTCCTCGCCGGCCAAGGACGGTTCGCTGCCCGGCATCTTCTGGGCGCCGCTGCCGGGCCCCGGCTACCGCATCGCCGATATGCGCACCCTGGCCTATCACGAGGGCGTGCCGGGCCACCACTTCCAGATCGCGCTGCAGCAGGAGACCACCAGCCTGCCGCGCTACCGCCGCGACGGCGTGTTTGCCGGCGGCTCGGCCTTTGCCGAGGGCTGGGCGCTGTATGCGGAGCAGCTGGCGGCCGAGAGCGGCTGGTACGAGGAAAAAGTCGGCGAACCGGCAGCCGACAAGGGCCCCGACATCGCCGGCCGCCTGGGCCAGCTCAGCGCCGAGCTGTTCCGCGCGCGCCGCCTGGTGGTCGACACCGGCCTGCACGCGATGAAGTGGACCCGCCAGCAGGCGATCGACTACGGCATCCCGGCGCACGAGGTCGACCGCTATGTGGTCAACCCGGGCCAGGCCTGCGCCTACAAGATCGGCCAGCTGCACATCCTGGCCCTGCGCGGCAAGGCGCAGCAGGCGCTGGGCGAGCGCTTCTCGCTGAAGGCCTTCCACAGCCTGCTGCTGCAGACCGGCAATGTGCCGCTGGCCGTGCTCAGCCAGGTGGTCGACGAGTGGGTGGCGAGGCAGGCGAAAACCTGATCCGCCCGGACTCCTAGCCGCGCACCCGGCCCACCAGGGCCGTCGCGTTGTTCACGCCGTAGCGCCGCCGCAGCCGCGCGCGCAGCTTCTCGATCGTGCGCGGACTCAGCTCCAGCGTCTTCGCGCATTCCTTGGCCGTCTGGCCGGCGGCCAGCGCCACCAGCACCTCGCGTTCGCGCGGGGTCAGCTTCTCCGGCTCGCAGCCGCTGATCAGCGGCTCGAACACCCAGGCCGCCTCGCGGAAGGGCGCGTCGATGTCGCGCGCATGGCCGTGGACGCGGAACCATTGCAGGCGGCCGTCGCGGCAGCGCATCAGGCGCTCGTCGCGGTAGCTGCCGCTGCCCTGCATCTCGGCCTGGATGCGCAGGCCGATGCGGCGGAACTCGCTTTCGGTGGCGAACAGCAGCGCAAAGCTCTGGCCCACCAGCTCCTCGGCGCGGTAGCCGAACATCGCGGCAAAGGCCTCGTTGACCCACAGCAGCACGCGGTCGCGCGACAGCGCCAGGCCCAGGGGGCTCAGCGCGGCAAACAGCTCGGCGGGGGAAAACCCGGGCGTAGTCTTGGGACTTTCGATCGCATTCATCGCTGCATAGGCTAACAAGTTGCCGGCAAGTGGCGCTGCGGATTAACCGCAATGAGGGCGCCCGCAAGCGACCGGCCGCCCATAACAAGGAGACGAGCATGACGATGACGAATCCCTGCCCGCGGCCGCCGGCCGCCGCCTGGACGGCGCTGACGCTGCTGGGCCTGCTGACGGCCTGCGGTGGCCCCGATGTTGCCGCACCGCCGCCGCCACCCCCGCCGCCGCCGGCGCCGGTGGTCAACACCGCGCCGAACTTCCTGGCCGGCGCCATCGCCCAGACCGGCTACGACGGCAATGCCGACGATCTGCTGACCGGCGGCCTGGGCAAGACCGGCCTGCTGGCCGCCGCCGCGCCGGCCTTTGCCAACCCGCTGGCGCCGACGCCGGCCGAGCTGCGGCGCAATGCCATCTTCACCAACTACCGGGCGGTGCTCGACTACTCGGCCGCCGGCGGCTTCGGCCGGCTCTACGGCCCCAATATCGACAATGCGGGCAACGACACGCTGGGCGAGGGCAAGATCGCCGGCACCGAGTACATCGCCGTCGCCGACGACGGCACCGGCAAGCAGAACGTCGTGCTGATGGTGCAGGTGCCCAATAGCTTCGACGCCAAGAATCCCTGCATCGTCACCGCCACCTCGTCCGGCTCGCGCGGCATCTATGGCGCGATCGGCAGCTCGGGCGACTGGGGGCTCAAGCATGGCTGCGCGGTCGCCTATGCCGACAAGGGCTCGGGCAACGGCCTGCACGACCTGATGAGCGACACGGTGATCCAGATCGACGGCACGCTGGCCAGCGCCACGGCCGCCGGCAAGAAGGCGCATTTCAAGGCCGATATCGGCGACGGCGAGCGCGCCAGCTACAACGCGGCCTTCCCGAACCGGGTCGCCTACAAGCATGCGCATTCGCAGCAGAACCCCGAGAAGGACTGGGGCCGCGACACCCTGCGCGCGGTCAAGCTGGCCTTCTATGTGCTGAACGAGAAATACGGCAATCCGATCGCGGGCGGCACAAGCAAGGAAGTCGTGCTGACCCCGGCTAACACCCTCGTCATCGCCTCCTCGATCAGCAACGGCGCCGGCGCCGCGCTGCTGGCCGCCGAGCAGGACAGCGAGGGCCTGATCGACGGCGTCGCCGTCACCGAGCCGCAGATCCAGCCGGCCGCCAACAGCGGGCTGACGATCAAGTTCGGCGCGGACATGGTCAACAACCACAGCAAGCCGCTGGTCGACTACTTCACCTTCGCCAATGTCTACCAGCCCTGCGCCGCGCTGTCGTCCCAGGCCGACCAGTCGCTGCACGCCTTCTACTGGCCGGCCGCCTATGCCGCGGCGGCGCAGAACCGCTGCGCGGCGCTGAAGGCACGTGGCCTGCTGGCCGGCACGACCCTGGCCGCCCAGGCCGACGAGGCGCTGGCGAAGATGAACGACTACGGCTGGAGCACGGCGACCAACTTCACGCAGATGTCGCATTTCCGCCTGGCGACGAACTCGATCGTCATGACCTATGTGAACAGCTACGGCCGCTTCAAGGTCACCGACAACGTCTGCGGCTACAGCTTCGCGAACACCAGCGCCAGCGGCGACGTGATCGCCCAGCTTCCCGCCACCCAGGCCGGCCTGTTCTCCACCGGCAACGGCGTGCCGCCCAGCGGCGGCATCAACATCGTCTGGAACGACTCGGTCGGCGGCGCCAAGCTGGACTTCCTGGCCGTCTCACCGACCAGCGCGACGGCCGACTTCGGCCTCGACGGCGCGCTGTGCATGCGCGCGCTGGCGACCGGCAAGGACCCGGTCAGCGGCGCGACCCTGTTCGGCAATATGAAGAGCTGGTCCGACCGCGTGCTGGCCGGCGTGGCCGAGGTGCAGGCGACGGCCAAGCTGCGCGGCCTGCCGACCATCATCGTCGCCGGCCGCAGCGACACGCTGATCCCGGTCAACCACGCCGCGCGCGCCTACTACGGCAAGAATCAGCTCAACGAGGCGGCGACGGCCAAGACCCGCTACTACGAAGTGACGAACGCCCAGCACTTCGACTCCTTCCTGCCGGCCGCCACCCTGCTCGGCTACGACGCCAGGTTCGTGCCACTGCACGTCTACTTCGTGCGGGCGATGGACCAGATGTGGGCCCATCTGAAGAACGGCACGGCGCTGCCGGCCAGCCAGGTCGTGCGCACGACCCCGCGTGCCGGCGGTGCGGCACTGGCGGCGACGAACGTGCCGCCCTGGTCGGCGACGCCGGCGGCCGGCGACACCATCGGCTTTGCCGCCGGCACGCTGACGGTGCCGCAGTAAGCCCGCGTTAGCCCCCGGGCGCGGCCGGTCATGGCAAGGCCGGCCGCGCCTTGCTATGCTGGCGCGCCTCGGCAGTGGAGAAACGCGCGATGAAGACCAGCAGCAGCAAGCGATTCCTGAGCACCGTGGCCGCCGCCGCGGCCATCCTGGGCCTGAACCTGGCCGCGGCACCGGCGGCCCGGGCCGCCGCGCCCCAGGTCAAGACCCAGGCGCCCGGCTACTACCGGCTGATGCTCGGCGACATCGAGGTGACGGCCTTGTCGGACGGCAGCGTCGTGCTGCCGATGGACAAGCTGCTGACCGGCGCCAAGCCGGAGCAGATTCAGCAGGCGCTGAAGAACGCCTATCTGGACGGCCAGGTGGAGACCTCGGTCAATGGCTATCTGATCAATACCGGCAGCAAGCTGGTGCTGATCGACACCGGCGCCGCCGCGTTGTTCGGCCCGACCCTGGGTCGCCTCGCCGCCAATCTGCGCGCCGCCGGCTACCAGCCCGAGCAGGTCGACGAGGTCTACATCACCCATCTGCATAGCGACCATGCCGGCGGCCTGGTGGCCGACGGCAAGCCGGCCTTCCCGAACGCCGTCGTGCGCATCGACAAGCGCGAGGCCGATCACTGGCTCAGCGCCGAGAAGATGGCGCAGGCGCCCGAGGCGGCGCGCGGCGGCTTCAAGGCGGCACAGAGCCTGCTCAAGCCCTACCAGGACGCCGGCCGGCTGAAGCCCTTCGACGGTGCGACCGAGCTGGTGCCCGGCGTGCGCGCGCTGCCCAGCTACGGCCACACGCCCGGCCACACCGTCTATATGGTCGAGAGCAAGGGCCAGAAGATGGCCGTCTGGGGCGATCTGATGCATGTGGCGGCGGTGCAGTTCCCCGACCCGACGGTGACGATCTCCTTCGACACCGACTCGGCGTCCGCGATGCCGCAGCGCCAGCAGGCCTATGCCGACGCCGCCAAGAACGGCTATCTGGTCGCCGTCGCCCACATCAGCTTCCCCGGCCTCGGCCGCCTGCGCGCCGATGGCAAGGGCGGCTATGTGTGGGTGCCGCTGAACTACAGCAGCAAGCCCTAGCAGGCTGTTGAAAAACCGCTGCGGCGACCCGCTGCGTCGAGGCCGTCCTCGCTACGTTTTTCAGCAGCCCGCCAGGCGCCCGCCTCCCTAATGCGCCGGCGCCGGTCCGGCGTCGAAGTCGATCAGCAGGCTGGCCAGTTCCAGCGCCCGCCACAGATGCGCGGGCATCTGCATGATCTTCTCGGGCGTCTTGGCGCGCGCGGTCCAGGCATGGATCTCGGCATGCTGATCGGGGGTCAGCAGCTTCAGCGACAGCATCTCGTCGAGCGTCTGCATGGGGCGTCCTCCTGGCGCGTCGCGCCGTCGTCACCCCGACTGTCTCACGAACCAGGCAGCCGGTCGCTACGCGCAATGGCGTAGACCGTGTCATCGGTCTCGCATCGGCGCGCCAGCCGCCGGCTGCGTCGCGGCGCGCTAGCGCTTCAGCAGCGAAGCGATCACCGGGCCGGCCTCGGCGTCGTCGAGGCAGGGCGTGACCTGGATCGTCAGCACATCGGCCCATTGGGCCCGGTACAGATACATCGCCTTGCCGTCGTCCGATTCGGCGACGGCAAAGCCCTGGCCGCTCATGCCGTGCCAGCGGCCCAGCAGCTTGACGCCCGGCGGCGGGGCGCCACCGGTCTCCAGGAATCTGCTCGCGCTCGCGGTGAACGTGTCTTGCGGAATGGTCCAGCTGATCAGGTACTTCATCGTGGATGCCTCCACAGCTCTTCGTCGACGAGCCGCCGCGGCATGGCCCCTGGGCCCGCAGCGGCCCGGGCCTTCGGCCCAGCAAGGAAGGGCTACGCTACGCCGACCCGATCGAGGTCGGAACCCCCATGTTCCACCGCCCTCAGGGCTTCACCCGCAGCACGCGGCCGGCCGTTTCAAGCACCAGATAGAGCAGGCCGTCCGGGCCCTCGCGCACATCGCGCAGGCGGCCGGTATCGGGGAAGAGGCGCTCCTGCTCGACGATCTTGTTGTCGGCATCGAGCTTGACCCGCTCCACATGGCCGAACTTCAGCGAGCCGATGAAGAAGCTGCCCTGCCAGGCGGCGCCGTAGCGCGCGCTCTTCAGCCGCACCAGGCCCGAGGGCGCGATCGAGGGCACCCATTTGACGAGGGGCTGCTCCATGCCTTCCCGGGCCGTGATGCCTTCGCCGATCTTGCCGCCGCCGTAGTTCTCGCCATAGGTGATGACGGGCCAGCCGTAGTTCAGCCTGGGGCGGATCAGGTTCAGCTCGTCGCCGCCCTGCGGGCCATGCTCGTGCTCCCACAGCCGCCCCTGGGCATCGACCGTCAGGCCCTGCGGATTGCGGTGGCCCAGGCTCCAGATCTCGGGCAGGGCGCCGGGCGTGTTCACGAAGGGATTGTCGGCCGGCACGCTGCCGTCCTTGGCGATGCGCACCAGCTTGCCGAGGTGGTTGTCCAGCGTCTGCGCGCGCTGCATGCTGAAGTAGCGCTCGCCCAGGCTCAGCACCAGCCTGCCGTCGGGCATCTCGGCGATGCGGCAGCCGAAGTGCAGGCGGCTGTCGAGCTTGGGCTGCTGGCGGAAGATCACCTTCACATCGCCGAGCTTGGTGGCGTCCTCGCTCAGCCGGGCGCTGGCCAGGGCCGTGCCATTGCTCTTGCCGTCGGCGCCGGCCTCGGCAAAGCAGAGATAGATGGTGCGGTTGCGCGCGAAGTCACTGTCCGGCTGGACGTCCAGCAGGCCGCCCTGGCCGGTCGCCTCGATGGCCGGCAAGCCCTGGATGGGCGCGCTGGGCCTGCCGCCGGGCTGGGCTGTGCGCAACTGGCCGTCGCGCTCGGTGATCAGCAGCTGGCCGCCCGGCAGGAAGGCCAGCGCCCAGGGCGTCTTCAGGCCTTCGACGATGGTTTCCAGCCGCGAGGACTGGGCCTGGGCCAGGCTGCTGACCAGGGCCATGGCAATGGCGAGGGAAAGGATGCGCTTGTTCATGGGAGCTTGAAGATGAGGCCGCATCATCGCAGCCCGCCGTCCTCAGGGCTGGGGAGGGCGCCCCGGCCGGCTTGGTGTTGCCGGTCGCCGCGGCCTCAGCCGTCCAGCTGCTTCTGGAACACCAGGCCCGCGTGCTCGCGCAGCGCGTGGAACTTAATCTTGGGCCAGTTCGATTCGATCGCGCGCAACTCCGGCGCGTATTCGACCAGCACCGTCGGCGCGTCGACCGCGTCGTAGGCCATGCGGTGGTCGTTGGCGTCGATGAAGCGCTTGAGCTCCTTCTCGCCCCCATCCTCCGGGCTGCAGCTGACCCAGCGCGCCACCTGGAAGCGGCTGGCCGTGATGCGCGCCTTGACGCCGTATTCATGCTCGAGCCGGTGCGCGACCACCTCGAACTGCAGCTGGCCGACCGCGCCCAGCAGCAGCACCGAGCCCGCGATGGGCCGGAACACCTGGATCGCGCCTTCCTCGCCCAGCTGCTGCAGGCCGGCCTTCAGCTGCTTGGTCTTCAACGGGTCGGCCACCTCGACCGAGCGGAACATCTCGGGCGCGAAGAAGGGCAGGCCGGTGTACTGCAGCGCCTCGCCCTCGGTGATGGTGTCGCCGAGCTGCAGCACGCCATGGTTGGGGATGCCGATGATGTCGCCGGCAAAGGCCTCGTCCAGCAGCTCGCGGCGCTGCGACAGGAAGCTCACCACGGTGTTGGGCCGCAGCTCCTTGCCCGAGCGCACGACCTTCAGCCGCATGCCGCGCTCGAAGTGGCCGGAGGCCACGCGCAGGAAGGCGATGCGGTCGCGGTGCGCCGGATCCATATTGGCCTGGATCTTGAACACCACGCCGCTGAACTTGGGCTCCTCGGGCTGGACCACGCGCTGCAGCGCCGCGCGCTCGCCCGGCTGCGGCGCTAGCTCCACCAGCGCGTCGAGGATCTCCTGCACGCCGAAATTGTTGACGGCCGAGCCGAAGAACATCGGCGTCTGCCGGCCGGCCAGGAATTCATCGAGGCTGAATTCGGGCGCGGCCTCGCGCACCAGCTCGATCTCGCCCTGCGCCTGCTCGTACTGCATGCCGAAGCGCTGGGCATAGGCCGGGTTGTCCAGGCCGTCCAGCACCTCCTCGTCGCCGGCCACGCGGTCCTCGCCGGGCGAGAACACGCGCATGCGCTCTTGCCGCAGGTCCATCACGCCGTGGAAATGCTTGCCCATGCCGACCGGCCAGGTGAAGGGCACGACGGTCATGCCCAGCTCGCGCTCGATCTCGTCCATCAGCGCCAGCGGCTCCTGCACCTCGCGGTCCAGCTTGTTGACGAAGGTGACGATGGGCGTGTTGCGCGCGCGGCAGACCTGCAGCAGGCGGCGCGTCTGCGGCTCCACGCCGTTGGCCGCGTCGATCACCATCAGCGCCGCGTCGACGGCGGTCAGCACGCGGTAGGTGTCTTCGGAGAAATCCTGGTGGCCCGGCGTGTCGAGCAGATTGATCACGCAGTCGCGGTACTCCATCTGCATCACCGAGGAGGCGACCGAGATGCCGCGCTGCTTCTCGATCTCCATCCAGTCCGAGGTCGCATGGCGCGAGGCCTTGCGCGCCTTCACCGAGCCGGCGATCTGGATCGCGCCCGAGAACAGCAGCAGCTTCTCGGTCAAGGTGGTCTTGCCCGCGTCGGGGTGGGAAATGATGGCGAAGGTGCGGCGGCGCTTGACTTCGCTTTCGATGCGCGAGGCGATGGGACTGTCGGCGGACATGGTGAGGGCTTGGGCGGGAAGGCGCCGGATTATCGCAGGGGGCAGCCCGCATCCGGCATGAGCCTCCCGGTCCATAATCGCGCCCTCCAGCCACCGCCCGCAATGCCGTTACCGCCATCACCGCCCATGGAGCGCCGCGTCTTCTACATCAGCCGTTCGCTGGCGACGCCGGAGCAAACCGAGCAGATCCTCGTCGGCGCCCGGCTGCGCAATCAGCGCTCCGGGGTGTCAGGGGCGCTGCTGTTCACCGGGGGGCATTTCGCCCAGCTCCTGGAAGGCTCGCCGCAGGCGCTGGCGACGACGATGGCCGTGATCGAGGCGGACCCCCGGCATGAGGCGCTGACCCGTCTGATCGAGAGCGATATCGAGCAGCGCCGCTTCGCCGACTGGACCATGGCCTATATGGAGTCGCCGGGCGCCGATGAGCTGATCGAGCAGCTGCTGGCCTCCCCGGCGATCAGCACCGAGCGGGCCGAGCGCATCCTGACGCTGATGCTCGAAACCTCGCCGCGCTGAGCCGGGCGGCGTCCTCAGCCGCGGCTCAGGGGGGCGCGAAACTCGTAGCCGATCCGCGCCACCGCGTGCACCGGCACCACCGGCTGCCCCGCCTGCTCGATGCGCTTGCGCAGGCGATAGACGGTGGCGTGCAGGGCATTGTCCATGGCGGAGGCGCCCGGCCCCCAGAGCGATTCGACCAGCGTCCTGCGGTCGGTCCGGCGATCTTTCGCCGTGGCGAGGCAGCCCATGATCACCATATCGCTCTCGCTCAGCGGAATGCGGGTGCCGTCGGGCGCTTGCAGCACCGCCTCCGCGTCCAGCAGGCGCCAGCCCTGCAGCGCCTGCGCTGGGGCAGGCTGCCGCTGCAAGCGGCGCCGCACGGCCGCGACGGCGGCGGCCAGATGGGGGGCGGGGGCGGCCCGGTCCAGCACCATGTCCGCCCCGGCTTCGAGCGCCGGCACGAAGGCGTCTTCGCTCCCGTCAGACAGGGCGATCACGCCGGCTGGGCAGCGCTTGCGGATCAGCCGGACCAGGTCGATGCCCTGCACGCCACGCTGAGCCAGCTCGACCAGATAGAACCCGAATCCGAAGGGGTCGGGGGACAGCAGGAAATCGTCGCTGTCCTCGAACAGCGCGCATTCGCTGCCGAGCGCCAAGTGGCCTGCGCCGTTCCCTATCCATGCCATCGCGTCCGGCCCGGACCGCGGCGCTGCTCTAGTCGTGATGCTCATCGGACATGGGGAGGCCAAGACTCGTCTGACAGTTGTGACGCAGGATTATTTGTAATTTCAACGCAGTGAGGCGTCATGGCCTTAGGACTTCGACGGCTTTGGCTGAGTTCCGTGGTGAATTTCACATCCATCATATCTGACGTAACAATTCGTCAGATATGATGCAAGAATCGTCTGCGACCCCAGATTCGTCCCTTTCTCCGGCACACACATGAGCTTCAAGAACTTCACGGTGAGAAATCAACTGATCGCCGCCTTTGGCGGGCTCGCAGCGCTGATGCTTTGCGTGACCGTGCTCTCGCTGGCCTACCTGGCGGAGGCCAACGAGCGATTCACTGGCTATGTCGACGGGATCAATGCCCGCGCCAACCTGGCCGCGCATCTGCGCACCGCGGTCGACCGCCGCGCGATCGCCGCCCGCAATCTGGTGCTGGTCACCGCGCCCGCCGAGCTCGACAAGGAGAAGGCAGCCGTGGTGGCGGCGCATCAAGATGTCCAGCAGGCGCTGAGCGACTTGAACCGCATGATGGCCGAGCAGCCGGGCGTCAGCGAGGCCGCCCGTCGCCTGGTGGCCGAGTTGGGCAAGGTCGAGCGCGCCTATGGCCCGGTCGCCCTGCAGATCGTCGATCTGGCGCTGGCCCAGCGGCAGGAAGAGGCGATCAGGAAGATGAACGAAGAGTGCCGCCCGCTGCTTGCCGCGCTGGTCAAGGCCAGCGAGGACTTCAGCCGCTACACCGACGGCCGTGCGCGGGAGCTGACGGCCGAGGCGGCCGCTCAGTACGCTGCCCAGCGCCGCTGGCTGCTCGCCGCCTGTCTGCTGACCTTCGCGGCCGCCGCGCTGGGCGGGCTGATCATCACGCGCGGCATCTCCCGCGCCTTGGGCGCCGAACCGACGGAGTTGCGCGTCTTTGCACGGCGTGTCGCCGACGGTGACCTGCGGCCGATTGCCAGCGCCGAACATGCGCCGGCCGGCAGCGTGCTCGCCTCGCTGGCGGCCATGCGCGCGAGCCTGGCCGAGCTGGTCGGGCAGGTGCGCCTCGCCTCCGAGTCGATCGCCTCCGGCTCGGTGCAGATCGCCATGGGGAACCAGGATCTGCACCGGCGCACCGAGCAGCAGGCCGGCAGCCTGCTGCAGACGGCAGCGTCGATGGAGCAACTGACCAGCACCGTCAGCAATAACGCGGGCACCGCCAAGGAGGCGCACCAGCTCGCCGCGCGGGCCGCGCTGACGGCGACCGAGGGCGGGGCGTCGATGGGCCAGGTCGTCCTCGCCATGCAGGGCATCGCGAGCTCCTCGAAAAAGATCGCCGACATCATCGGCGTCATTGACGGCATCGCCTTCCAGACCAATATCCTGGCGCTCAATGCGGCCGTGGAGGCGGCCCGGGCCGGCGACCAGGGCCGGGGCTTTGCGGTGGTGGCCAGCGAGGTGCGTTCGCTGGCGCAGCGCTCGGCCAGCGCGGCGCGGGAGATCAAGGCCCTGATCAGCGACAGCGTCGAGCGCGTGGAGGGTGGCGCCCGCCAGGTCGATGACGCCGGGAAATCGATGGAGCTGATCGTGGCGCAGATCCGGCATGTCAGCGATTTCATCGAACAGATCTCGCGGGCGACGGCCGAGCAGGCCGAGGGCGTGGCCCAGGTCGGGCAGGCGGTGAGCGCGCTTGACCGGGTTACCCAGCAGAACGCGGCCCTGGTCGAGCAGAGCACCGCCGCCTCCGCCAGCCTGCAGAATCAGGCGAGCTGGCTGGCTCAGGCGGTCAATGTCTTCAAGCTCCAGGGCGCGGCCGAGTGACTTGCCCGGGGCGTCTTTGCTGAGCGCTGCCCCGCCTCACCGATCAGCCGCTCCAGATACGCGAGCGCCTCGCGCGCCGAGCCTGGTGATCGCGCTGTGGTCGAATGGTGCTCGAAAGGAGATCCCCATGTACCGCCTGCACTGCTTCTCCCAATCGGGCAATGCCTACAAGGTCGGGCTGACGCTGCGCCTGCTGGACCAGCCCTTCGAGGCAGTCCATCTGCCCTTTGCCGAGTTCCTGGGCGGCGCCACGCGCGACGCCGGCTGGCGCGAGCGGGTCAACGAGATGGGCGAGGTGCCGGTGCTCGAGCTGGAGGACGGCCGGCGGCTGACGCAGTCGGGCGCGATCATGAGCCTGCTGGCCGATCGCCACGGCCGCCTGGGCGGCGCGGACGCCGACGAGCGTTACGAGGTGCTGCGCTGGCTGCTGTTCGACAACCACAAGTTCACCTCCTATTTCTCCACGCTGCGCTTCATGAAGAGTTTTGCGCCTCAGCCGGCCGCTCCGGCGGTGGCGGCCTTTCTGCTGACGCGCGTGCGCAATGCCTTCGGCGTCGTCGAGCGCCATCTGCAGGGCCGTGAGTTCCTGGTCGGCGCCGCGCCGACCATCGCCGATCTGTCGCTGTGCGGCTATCTCTATTACCCGGTCGAGGAGAGCGGCATCGATGTGGCCGCCGACTACCCGCAGATCGGCGCCTGGCTCGCGCGCCTGCGTGCGCTGCCGGACTGGGCCGGGCCTTACGAGCTGCTGCCGGGCGAGCGGGTCGCGCCGAAGTGGTGAGCTGAACGCCCGGCCAGATGGGCCTACTTGTCGACGAAGGGCCGGACCCTGGCCAGCAGGCGCTCGGCATAGTCTTCCTTTTCGCCGACCGGCGCCACATAGAGCAGGGCCTCGCGCGCGGCGGCCTCGCCGGCCTTCTTCAGCATCACCCAGCTGGCCAGGTATTGCGAGGCCAGGCAGCCGCCGGCGGTGGCCACCGGCCCGCGCGCATGGAAGGCTTCCTCGTCGAGCACGACGGCGCCCGTCTGGATCAGCCAAGGGCGCGTGCTGGTG
Organism: Roseateles violae; assembly: GCF_030410485.1. GTDB lineage: Bacteria > Pseudomonadota > Gammaproteobacteria > Burkholderiales > Burkholderiaceae_C > Roseateles_D > Roseateles_D violae. The sequence goes on from NZ_JAUHHC010000001.1 coordinate 727,800, forward strand.
TCGGTGCAGGCCGGCATATCGCCCAGCAGGCCCAGCCGCGCCAGCAGCAGGGCGCCCGAGCATTGCGCGCCGAGCAGCTGACGCAGCGGGTCCAGCTGCAGCCGGTCCAGCAGCGCCGAATTGGCGGCTATCGCGCGGGTGTACAGACCCGAGCCGAATAGCACGACCTCGGCCTCGTTGGCCCATTCCAGCGGCCGCTGCAGCTCGACCTTGACGCCGTTCATCGAGCTGGCATGGCCGTTCGGCCCGCACAGCTCGGCGCTGAAGCCCAGCGGCCGCAATCGGTTCAGAAGGCCCAGCGCGATGAAGCTGTCCAGCTCGTTGAAGCCATCGAAGGTCAGGATCGCGATGCGGACGTCGGGCATGGGGTTATTGTGTAGCGAAGCGCCGTTCTTGCGAGGGCAATATGCGCGCCATGCCGCCTCCCGCACAAGTGCCTTCTTCCGGCGACGCCCGTCGCTGGGCCTGGCTGCCGCCGGTCGGGGGCTGGGGCTATTACCTGCTGCTCGGCGCGATCGGCATGCTGGTGCTGGGCCCGCTGGGCGGCATCACGGCCGCCTATATGAATTTCTCGGTCGGCTTCTTCGTCGGCGGCCAGGTGCTGGCCGGCATCCTCGGCTCGGTCGTCACCTATGGCTATGGCGCCGAGGGGCGGCATGGCGCCAACTACATCCAGACGACGGCCGCCTCGGTGGCCGGCATGATGGCGATGAGCGCGCTGATCCAGGCCATGGTCTGGATGGGCATGCCGCCCAAGCCCGCCTGGCAGCTGATCATCTACATGCTCAGCATCGCGATGATGGCGGCCGGCATCGGCATGCTCTACACGCCCATCCTGGTCGAGCGCATGCGGCTGACCTTTCCCTCGGGCCTGGCGGTCGCCAACATCCTGCGCGCGCTGACCGATCCGGCGCTCTTGCGCCGCTCGGTCGCGCGCCTGTTCGGCGGCATGGCCGCGGGCCTGGCCGGTGGTCTGGCAGCGGCCAAGATCGCGGCCGTCGCGGCGACCGAGTTCAGCTGCTCGACCTTCGGCGCCGGCCTGATCGTCGGCGCGCGCGTCGGCATCCCGGCCATCGTCGGCGGCCTGGCCTTCTGGGCCCTGACTCCGGCCTTCATCGCCGCCGGCTGGCTGCAGCCGGGGGAGCCGTTTCGCAAGATCGCCTTTCTCGTCGCCCTGGGCATGACCCTGGGCGCGGCGGCGATCGACATGGCCCTGATCCTGTGGCGCGCCGTGCGCCGGCTCAGCGACCCGCTGCCGGACGACGGCATCGAGGTGCCCGAGGAACAACGCACCGGCCCGCGCGCCAGCGTGCCGCGGCTGCTGCTGTGGGTGGCGTTCTGGAGCGTTGCCACCATCGCCTGCGGCATGAGCTTCTTCGACGAGCCGCTGCCGATCATGCTGGCCGCCATCGTGCTGGTGGCGATCTTCGCCCTGGTCAACGGCATCTCGCTGGGCCTGACCGACTGGAATCCGATCTCCTCGGCCTTTGTCGTCGCGGTGCTGATCCTGGCCACCTTGGGCCTGAACGATCCGGGCCTCAGCCTGATGGCCGGCACCGTCGTCTTCGTCGCCTGCAGCACCGCCGGCGACATGCAGCAGGACCGCTCGACCGGCTGGCGCTTGGGCTCCAATCGCGCGCTGCAGTTCCGCTTCCAGGCGGTGGGCCTGGTGCTGGGCGCCGTGCTGGTCGTCGCGTCCGCGCAGCTCTTCATGGCCGCCTACCCGGTGCTGAAGCTGGACCAGACGGTGATGAGCGCCGACGAGGCGCCGGTGCAATGGACCTCGGCGATGACCTATAAATTCGTCGGCGCGCTGCGCAGCCTGCATGACCCCAAGCCCTTCCAGATCACGGCGATCTGGATCGGCCTGGGCGTCGGCCTGGCGACCGAGCTGCTGCGCAAGGCCATCCTGCTCAACAAGACCTGGCGCCGCTGGGCCGCGAGCAGCCGCGCCGGCTTCGCCACCGACTTCGTCGTCGACGCGGTGCTGCTGCCCAGCCCCTATGCCTCCTCCTTCGGCGGCTTCGTCAATCTGCCGACCTCGCTGTGGTTCGGCGCCGGCGGCATCGCGTCCAGCCTGGTCAACACGCTGAGGCCCAAGGGCGTGCAGGCCGAGGCGCTGCCGGCCGATATGAGCACGACCTCGCTGGCCGGCGGCGGCCTGATCGCCGGCGACGCGCTGGCTGCGCTGGGCCTGGGCATCGCCGGGCTGCTGGCGGTGCTCTGAGCCTTACTCTTCCAGAAGACTCCTGAGCATCCAAGCCGTTTGTTGGCTTCGCCGCCAAACGCCTGGCGCTGGCGCGCCAGCGGGCCCGGCGGCCCGTGGACGCTCAGTCTTCCAGAAGACTCCTGAGCATCCAAGCCGTTTGTTCATGCACGGCGAGCCGTTGCGTCAGGAGGTCGGCGCTCGGCTCGTCGCTGGCCTTGTCGACGGCCGGGAACAGCGCGCGCGCGGTGCGGGCGACGCCCTCGTGGCCCTCGACCAGGATGCGCACCATCTCCATGGCCTTGGGCGGCGTGATCGGCGCGTCCTTCAGGCTGCTCAGCTGGGCGAACTGGGCATAGGAGCCCGGCGCCGCATGGCCCAGCGCGCGGATGCGCTCGGCGATCGGGTCGACCGCGTTCCACAGCTCGGTGTACTGCGCCATGAACATCGCATGCAGCGAGTTGAACATCGGGCCCGACACATTCCAGTGGAAGTTGTGCGTGGTCAGGTACAGCGTATAGGTGTCGGCCAGCAGGCGCGACAGGCCGCCGGCGATGGTGGCGCGGTCCTTGTCGCTGATGCCGATGTTGATCGCGGCGGCGGTCGGGCCGACGCCCTTCGAACTTGCTGGTTTCTTGGCCATGCGAATGACTCCTGCTGCTGTGGTCGATGGACCCGACTATAGAGTCGGGACCGGCGCCCGCGCATGATTGCACGGGCAAAGGTCCGGCCCGAGGGCAAGACCCGGCCCCGACCTTGGCCGCCTGGCTCAAGCCAGATCGAAGCGGTCCAGGTTCATCACCTTGGCCCAGGCCGCGACGAAGTCCCGCACGAACTTCTGCTTGCCGTCGGCGCTGGCGTAGACCTCGGCATAGGCGCGCAGCACCGAGTTGGAGCCGAAGATCAGGTCGGCCCGGGTGGCCTTGTACCTGCTCGCGCCGCTCTTGCGGTCCTTGCCCTCGAACAACTCGGCGGCCGGGTCGAGCGGCGTCCAGACGGTGTTCATGTCGAGCAGATTGACGAAGAAGTCGTTGGACAGGATGCCGAGCTTGTCGGTCAGCACGCCCTGCGAGCCGCCGTCGGCATTGGCACCGAGCACGCGCAGACCGCCGACCAGGGCGGTCAGCTCCGGCGCGCTCAGGGTCAGCAGCTGCGCGCGGTCGATCAGCAGCGCCTCGGTCGAGGCGCCGGCCGGGGCCTGGCGGTAGTTGCGGAAGCCGTCGGCCGCCGGCTCCAGCACGCCGAAGGACTCGATATCGGTCTGCGCCTGCGTCGCGTCGACCCGTCCCGGGATGAAGGGCACCTCGACCGCGATGCCGGCCGCCTTGGCCGCCTGCTCGATGCCGACGCTGCCGGCCAGCACGATCACATCGGCCAGCGAGGCCTTGCCCGAGGCCTGCTGGATCTCGACCAGCTTGGGCAGGGTCTCGACGGCGCGGCGGTTGACCGCCCAGTCCTTCTGCGGCGCCAGTGCCAGGCGCGCGCCATTGGCGCCGCCGCGCTTGTCGCCGCCGCGGAAGGTCGAGGCCGAGGCCCAGGCCACCGAGACCAGCTCGCCGACCGACAGGCCCGAGGCGGCGATGCGCGCCTTCAGCTCCTCGATATCGGCCGGGCTCGGCTGGTGGCTGGGCGCGGGAAGCGGGTCCTGCCAAATCAGGTCTTCCTTCGGCACCTCCGGGCCCAGATAACGGGCCTTGGGGCCCATATCGCGGTGGGTCAGCTTGAACCAGGCGCGCGCGAAGGCCTCGGCGAAGGCCTGCGGATCCTCCAGGAAGCGCCTGGAGATCTTGCCGAACTCGGGGTCGAAGCGCAGCGTCAGGTCGGTGGTCAGCATCGTCGGCTTGTGGAATTTGCCGGGGATGTGGGCGTCCGGAATGATCTCCGGCGCGTCCTTGGCCACCCATTGCTTGGCGCCGGCCGGCGACTTCGTCGCCTCCCACTCGAACTTGAACAGGTTCTCGAAGAAGTTGTTGCTCCACAGCGCCGGGGTCTTGGTCCAGGTGACCTCCAGGCCGCTGGAGATCGTGTCCTTGCCATGGCCGCCGCCGAAGCTGCTGCTCCAGCCCAGGCCCTGCGCCTCGATGGCGCCGCCCTCGGGCTCGGCGCCCTTGTGCGACTCGGGCGCGGCGCCATGCGCCTTGCCGAAGGTGTGGCCGCCGGCGATCAGGGCCACGGTCTCCTCGTCGTCCATCGCCATGCGGCCGAAGGTGGCGCGGATGTCCTTGGCCGCCGCCATATAGTCGCCGCTGGCATTGGGGCCTTCCGGATTGACGTAGATCAGGCCCATATGCGTGGCGCCCAGGCTCTTGATCAGCACCCGGTCGCCCTCGAAGCGGCGGTCGTCGCCCAGCCACTTGGTCTCGGCGCCCCAGCTGACGTCCATATCCGGTTCCCAGACGTCCTCGCGGCCGCCGGCGAAGCCGAAGGTGCGGAAGCCCATCGATTCCAGCGCCACATTGCCGGCCAGGATGAAGAGGTCGGCCCAGGAGATCTGCTGGCCGTATTTCTGCTTGATCGGCCACAGCAGGCGGCGCGTCTTGTCGATATTGACGTTGTCGGGCCAGGAGTTCAGCGGGGCGAAGCGCTGCTGGCCGCGCCCGCCGCCGCCGCGGCCGTCGGTCGTGCGGTAGGTGCCGGCGCTGTGCCAAGCCATGCGGATCATCTGCGGGCCGTAGTGGCCGAAGTCGGCCGGCCACCAGTCCTGGCTGTCGGTCATCAGCCGGACCAGATCGGCCTTCAGCGCCTTGTAGTCGAGCTTCTTGAATTCCTCGGCATAGTCGAATTTGGCGCCCAGCGGATTGGAGCGCTCGGAATGCTGGTTCAGCAGATCCACGCGCAGCTGATTGGGCCACCAATCCTTGTTCGAGGTGCCGCTGCCGGCCGTATGGTGGAAGGGGCATTGGGCTTCGCTGCTGCTGCTCATCGCTCGACTCCTTGATATTGTTGAAACAGGGGAGACCCGAGCGTAGGCCGCGGTCGAGCGCTTGCCCAATCAAATCATTTGAAGACGGCGATAGTCAGGGCGCGGTGCAATTCGAAGCTGCCGCCCAGACTCCTAGGACAGCCGCGTCACGCTGCCCAGCTGGCAGTCGTAGACCGCGTTGCGCAGCGCGGCGATCGCCTCGTAGCGGGTGAAGGTGCGGCGCCAGGCCAGCACGACCCGGCGCGTCGGCACCGGCTCCTCGAAGGGCACGAAGCGCAGATGCGGCTGCGGCTCCTTGGGCACCGACAGGGCCGGCACCACGGTGACCCCCATGCCGGAGGCGACCATATGTTTGATCGTCTCCAGCGAGGAGCCTTCGAAGCTTTTGCGTATGCCCTCGGCGTCGCTGGAGAAGCGGGCGAACTCGGGGCAGACCTCCAGCACCTGGTCGCGGAAGCAGTGGCCGGTGCCCAGCAGCAGCATGGTCTCGTTCTTGAGCTCCTGCGCGCTGATCCTGTCGCGGCTGGCGAAGGGATGGGTGGTCGGCGCGGCGATCACGAAGGGCTCGTCGTAGAGCGGCGCGATCGCCAGGCCCGTGTCGGGGAAGGGCTCGGCCATGATGGCGCAGTCCAGCTCGCCCACGCGCAGCATCTCGAGGAGCTTGACGGTGAAGTTCTCCTGCAGCATCAGCGGCATCTGCGGATAGCGGTCGATCACCGCCTTGACCAGCTCGGGCAGCAGATAAGGGCCTATCGTGTAGATGATGCCCAGGCGCAGCGCGCCGGCCAGCGGGTCCTTGCCGCGCTTGGCGATCTCCTTGATGGCGCCGGCCTGCTCGATCACCGACTGCGCCTGGCGCACTATGTCCTCGCCCAGCGGGGTGACGCTGACCTCGGTGGCGCCGCGTTCGAAGATCTTGACGTCCAGCTCCTCCTCCAGCTTCTTGATCGCCACGGACAAGGTCGGTTGCGACACGAAGCAGGCCTCGGCGGCGCGGCCGAAATGGCGCTCGCGGGCCACGGCGACGATGTAGCGCAACTCGGTCAAGGTCATCGGGGCTTCTCCTCCTCAGAGACGGCAAAGCGTACATTGTCCGACCCCCCATGCAAACCCGGGGCGTCCCGCTACACTGCTGGCGCTTTCACCCCAGCCCCGTCCGACCATGACCGAACGCAAACCCGTCACCCTGCCGCGCCTGCTCGAGATGCATGCCGGCGGCGAGAAGATCGCGATGCTGACCTGCTACGACGCGAGCTTCGCCCATGTGCTGGACGAGGCCGGCGTCGACGTGATGCTGGTCGGCGATTCGCTGGGCAATGTGCTGCATGGCGCCTCCTCGACGGTGGCGGTGTCGATGGACTCCATGCTGTACCACACGCGCAGCGTCGCCCGCGGCAGCAACAAGGCCTGGATCGTCGGCGACCTGCCCTTCGACAGCTACCACGCGTCCAAGGAAGAGGCCTGGAAGAACGCGGCCGAGCTGTTCAAGCTCGGCGCGCACATGGTCAAGCTGGAGGGCGGCGGCTGGACCAACGAGACCGTGCGCTTCATCACCGAGCGTGGCATCCCGGTCTGCGCCCATCTGGGCTTCACGCCGCAGACGGTCACCTCCTTGGGCGGCTTCAAGGTGCAGGGCCGCAGCGAGGCCGGCGCGGCGCTCCTGAAGCGCCATGCGCAGGAGCTGGTCGAAGCCGGCGCGCAGATGCTGGTGCTGGAGATGGTGCCCGCGGCCCTGGCCAAGGAGATCACCGAAAGCCTGCCCATCCCGGTGATCGGCATCGGCGCCGGCGTCGGCTGCTCGGGCCAGGTGCTGGTGCTGCACGACATGCTGGGCATCAGCCATGGCCGCCATCCGCGCTTCGTGCGCAACTTCATGGAAGGCAGCAGCAGCATCCAGCAGGCGGTGCGCCGCTATGTCGAGGAGGTGAAGGCCGGGACCTTCCCGGTCGACGCCGTCCACGGGTTCTGAGTTCATGAAGCTGATCCACACGATCGCCGAGCTGCGCGCGGCGCTGGCCGGGCAGCCGCGGCGCGCCTTCGTGCCGACCATGGGCAATCTGCACGAGGGCCATCTGGCCCTGGTGCGCCAGGCCCGCGTGGCCGTTGGTGCCGAAGGCGCGGTGATCGCCAGCATCTTCGTCAACCGCCTGCAGTTCGCGCCGCACGAGGACTTCGACACCTATCCGCGCACCCTGACCCGCGACGCCGAGCTGCTGCAGGCGGCCGGCTGCGACTATCTGTTCGCGCCCAGCGAGGCCGAGCTGTACCCGGAGCCGCAGGGCTACAAGCTGCAGCCGCCGACCGAGCTGGCCGACATCCTGGAAGGCCATTTCCGCCCCGGCTTCTTCACCGGCGTCTGCACCGTCGTGCACAAGCTGTTCAACATCGTCCAGCCCACGCTGGCCGTGTTCGGCAAGAAGGACTACCAGCAGCTGATGGTGATCCGCCGCATGGTCGCGCAGATGGCGCTGCCGGTGCAGATCCTGGCCGGCGAGACGGCGCGCAGCGAGCAAGGCCTGGCCCTGTCCTCGCGCAACGGCTATCTGAGCGAGGCCGAACGCGCGGAGGCGCTGCGCCTGAGCCGCACGCTGAAGGAACTAATCGCCGGCTGGCGCGCCGGCCAGCGCGACGTAGCGGCGCTGGAAGCGGCCGCGCTGCAGCAGCTGAGCGCCCATGGCTGGCAGCCCGACTATGTCTGCCTGCGCCGCCAGCTCGATCTGGGCGCGCCGGCGGAGGGCCAACCGCTGGTCGCGCTGGCCGCCGCAAAACTGGGCAAGACCCGGCTGATCGACAATCTCGAGTTGTAAATCGGTGCGCTATGCGCCCAAACGGGGGCGGCGAAGCGTCGATACTCGCGCTTCTTTTGCAACGAATGTTGGCTGTACCCGTATGAACAAGTCCCTGATCCTGCGCGCCAGTGCGATGAGCGCCGTCCTGTTTCTCGCCGCCTGCGGCGGTGGTGGTGACAGCAGCAGCGGCGGCTCGACGCCGACCAAGCCCAAGGCCAATCCGAACCCGACGACGACGGTGACCGCCTGCAGCGCTGCGGGCATCACCGCCGCCAACGCCAGCACCGCCGGCGCCGTGGTGTGCATGCTGACCAGCGATGGCGAGATCGTCGTCGAGCTGGACAAGGCGAAGGCACCGATCACGACCGCCAACTTCCTGGCCTATGTGAACAACAAGTTCTACGACAACACGATCTTCCACCGCGTCGTGCCCAACTTCGTCGTCCAGGGCGGCGGCATGACGACCGGCTTCGTCGAGAAGACCGGCCAGTCCGCCGCGATCAAGCTGGAAAGCAATGTCGGCCTGTCGAACAAGGCCGGCACGATCGCGATGGCGCGTACCTCGGCTGCCGATTCGGCCACCAGCCAGTTCTACTTCAACACCGTGGACAACTCGGCCAGCCTCGACTACAAGAACGACGCCGCGCCGGGTTATGCCGTCTTCGGCAAGGTGATCACCGCCGAGTCGACCGCCACGATCAACAAGATCAATGGCGAGACCCAGTTCTACACCGGTGCCGACACCCCGGCCACCGAGGTCGTGCTGTACTGGGCCAAGCAGGTCAAGTAATCGCCGACAGGGGCGCGCCGGCCGGCTTCGGCCGGCCGCCGAAGCGGCGCGCCAGGCGCCGCAGCCGGCGCTTGAAGTCCAGCCACTGCCGCATGCGCGAGCGCTCCACGCGCTTGACGTCGATCAGGGTCCAGGGCCCGCAGGCCGAGACGGTGTGCAGCCCCGCCTGGTAGTCATCCGACACCAGCTCGCCGCTGAGCCGCGCGGCCAGCGCCTCGATCTCGATCCGGTCCGGCTCCAGCCGCGTGAAGCGCAGCCAGCGCGTCGCGCTGCCATAGCCCTGCGAGCTGTCCTGCACCGGCAGCAGCACGCAGCCGTCGGCGCCGACAAAGGGCCGCCCGGCCGGCCGCGCGCCGCTGCGGTCGACCCGCAGCGGATTGCCGGCGCAGCGCTGCCAGGGCCCGCGCAGATCGGGCGCATGGGCGACATGCAGCTCGCGCTGGTCGCGCGCGCCGCTGCCGACGACCGTGTAGAACATCCACCAGCGGCCCGCGTGCTCGATCAGCGAGGCGTCGGCGCCCGGCAGGCCGTCCAGCAGCGCCTGCTGGCGCTCCCAATGATCGAGCGAGCCGCCGCGCGCCTTGTACAGCGCAATCTCGTTCGCCTGGTGGCTCTCCGGCACCATGAAGACCTCGCCCTGATGCTCGAACACATAGGGGTAGGACAGGTGGAAGGGCCGGGCCAGCACCGTGCGCTTGGCGCGCCAGCGCAGATCGCCGGCGCCGAACTCGTGGCGCTCGATCACCGCATGCTTGCTGCGGTAGTCATAGGCCTCGACGAAGACATGCAGCGCATCGCCGCGCGGGAGGCCGAAGGGATCGGCCAGATAGCGCCAGGGGCCGGCCGGCGGCAGCCAGCAGATGCGCGAACGCTGGGCCGCCAGCGCCGCCGGCTCGACGAGGGCGGCGATCGGCGCCGGCACGATGCCGACCCGCCAGAAATCGCTGCGCGGCCGCTTAAACATGGGCGCCGGCTTGGCGCGGCGCCGCAACGGCGTCGATGGCCAGCGGCTGGCCGCGGCGCTGCACCTCGGCATAGAAGCTGAGCACCTGGCGCACCGCCTCGTCGCGCTGGTAGGCCTCCAGCGCATAGGCGATGCGCGGCCGCTGGCCATGGTGGCCCTGGCGGCGCAGCCCGACCAGCGCGTCCTCCAGTGCCCGGCCCAGCGCCGGCACATTGCCGACGGGCAGCAGGTCGCCGCTCGGCTGCTCGCGCAGCATCTCGCGCGGCCCCTGCGTCTCGGTGGCCAGGATGGGCAGGCCGGCGCGCATCGCCTCCAGGATGGCCAGCGGGAAGGCCTCCTCGCGCGAGGGCGAGACGAACAGATCCATCGCCTGCAGGGCCGCATCGACATCGCGGCGGAAGCCGAGCAGGCGGATGCGCGCATCGCCGCCGGCCAGGCGCTCCAGCTCGGCGCGCTGCTTGCCCTCGCCGAGGATGGCCAGCACCGCGTCCTGCGGCGCATGGGCGCGGAAGGCGGCGACCAGCAGGTCCATGCCCTTGCTCGGATGCAGGCGGCCGACGCCGCCGACCAGCAGCTGCGCCGGGCTCAGGCCCAGCTCGGCGCGCAGATCGGTGCCGGCCGGCGCGGCCGGGCGCAGCGGCGCCCAGTTGTAGATCGTGCGGTAGGCACCTTCGTAGCGCGCCAGCTGCTGGCCCTGCGCGCGGTTGACGCAGATCAGGCCGTCCAGCTGCGCATGCTGGTGCGGCTTGTAGCCGACATGCAGCGTGCCGATGCGCACGCAGCCGCGCATCTGGGCCACCGCCTTGCAGGCCGGGCCCAGGTGGCCGTGGCAGACATCGGCGTCGAGGCGGCGCGCCAGTCGGCGCAGGCGCGCGCCGCGCAGCAGCGGCAGCGCCAGGCCGTGATAAGTGATGCCCGCCGCCAGCGCGCCGGCGATGGCCGAGCGGCTAGGCCCGACCACATGGACCTCATGCCCCAGCGCCTGCTGGGCCTGGGCGAGGTCGATGCAATATTGCTCTCCGCCGGCGATATGGGACGAGAAAACGACGTGGACGATGGTCAGCGGGGCGGAGGACATGGGCAACGGCCGGAACAAGGGTGCGGCGCATGCTACAAATCTTTACATTCAGAAGGCTTGCTGGCGGGGCCTGCCAAGCTTGCGGGCGCGCCGGCGGCGCCACCGGTTCGCGGGGGCGGGCTCTTCAGGCCTTGAGGAACTCGGCCTTGCCGCCGAGCCAGCGCTCGACCTGGGCGCGAGCCGCCTGCGGATGGCGGTCCAGCAGCAGCGGCGCCAGCCGCCGCGCCGCCTGCAAGAGCGGCGCGTCCTCCTGCAGATCGGCAAAGCGCAGGAGTTCGGCGCCGCTCTGGCGCGAGCCCATGAACTCGCCCGGACCGCGGATGTCCAGATCGCGGCGCGCGATTTCGAAACCGTCATTGGTCTCGGCCATCGCGCGCAGGCGGTCCTTGCCGGTCGGCGACAGCGGGCCGGTGTAGAGCAGCACGCAGACGCTGGCGACGGCGCCGCGGCCGACCCGGCCGCGCAGCTGGTGCAGCTGCGAGAGGCCGAAGCGCTCGGCATGCTCGATCACCATCAGGCTGGCATTGGGCACGTCGACGCCGACCTCGATCACCGTCGTCGCGACCAGCACGCTCATCTGCCCGCCGCTGAACAAGCTCATCGCCGCCGCCTTCTCGCCCGGTGGCATCCGCCCGTGCAGCAGGCCCACCATGCGGCCGGGCAGGGCCAGGCTCAGCTCGGCATGGGTCTCGGTGGCGTTCTTCAGGTCCAGCGTCTCGGATTCCTCGATCAGCGGACAGACCCAGTAGACCTGGGCGCCCTTGGCGACCTCGTCGACGATCTTCTGGATCACATTGCCGCGCTTGCCGTCGGCAAAGACCTTGGTGACGATGGGCGTGCGGCCCGGCGGCAGCTCGTCGATGGTCGACACGTCCAGATCGGCGAAATAGGTCATCGCCAAGGTGCGCGGGATCGGCGTCGCGCTCATCATCAGCAGATGCGGCTCCAGCGCCTGCGAGGCCAGCTTCTTGCGCAGGGCCAGCCGCTGCGCGACGCCGAAGCGGTGCTGCTCGTCGATGATGGCCAGGCCCAGCTTCCTGAAGCGCACCTTGTCCTCGATCACCGCATGGGTGCCGATCACCAGCTGCGCCTCGCCGCTGGCCGCGGCGTCGAGCATCTTCTGCCGCGCCTTGCCCTTGACGCTGCCGGTCAGCCAGGCGACGGTCAGGCCCAAGGGCTCCAGCCAGCCGACCAGCTTGCGGAAATGCTGCTCGGCCAGGATCTCGGTCGGCGCCATCAGCGCGCATTGCCAGCCGGCGTCGATCGCGACCGCGGCGGCCAGCGCGGCGACGACGGTCTTGCCGGCGCCGACATCGCCCTGCAGCAGCCGGTGCATCGGTTGCGGCCGGGCCAGGTCCTGCGCAATCTCCTCGCCGACGCGCTGCTGCGCCGCCGTCAGGCCGAAGGGCAGGGCGGCCAAGAGCTTCTCGTGCAGGCCGCCGCGCGCGGCGCGCAGGGCCGGCGCCTTGAGCCGTGCGCGCTCGCGCTGCGCCTGCAGCTGTGACAGCTGCTGGGCCAGCAGCTCCTCGAACTTCAGCCGCTGCCAGGCCGGATGGCTGTGGTCCTCCAGCGTGTTCAGCCGCGCCTGCGGCGGCGGATGGTGCAGGAAGTTCAGCGCCTCGCGCAGCGGGGGCAGCTGCGGCGGCACGCTGCCCGGCGGCAGCAGCTCCTCCAGCGAAGCGCGGCGCAGGCCGGCCGCCACCGCCTTGCGCAGATAGGCCTGCGGCAGGCTGGCGCTGCTCGGGTAGACCGGGGTCAGGCTTTGCGCCAGCGGCGTGTCCTCGTCGACCGCGCGGAAGCTCGGGTGCACCATCTCGCGGCCGAAGAAGCCGCCGCGCAGCTCGCCGCGCACGCGCAGGCGCTGGCCGACGCCAAGAGTCTTCTGGTGCGAAGGGTAGAAATGCAGGAAGCGCAGCAGCAGCGATTCGCCGCTGTCGTCGGCGATGCGCACCAGCAGCTGCCGGCGACCACGCAGCTCGATGCGGCTCTCGGTGACGAGGCCCTCGCACTGGACCGTTTCCCCCTCCTCGGCTTGCGCGATCGGCGTGATCCGCGTCTCGTCCTCGTAGCGCAGCGGCAGGTGCAGGGCCAGATCGATATCGCGCAGCAGGCCCATCTTCTCCATCGCCTTCTGCGGCGCGGATTTGGGTTTGCTGGCGGTGGCGGGGGAGGCCTCGGGCATGGGCGGCATTCTGCCTGCTGGTGCTAAGCTCGTCGCCCGCGCTGAAGACAAGGTGATGCCCATGCCCGGACTGCTGCCCGATGTCGATCCCGACGGCCTGCTCGAATACTCGGTCGTCTTCACCGACCGCGCGCTGAACCATATGTCGAAGAAGTTCCAGCAAGTGATGCGGGATATCTCGGCGACGCTGAAAGAGGTCTACCGCGCCCGCTCGGCCATCGTGGTGCCGGGCAGCGGCACCTTCGGCATGGAGGCGGTGGCGCGGCAGTTCGCCCACGGCCGCAAGACCCTGGTGATCCGCAATGGCTGGTTCAGCTACCGCTGGACGCAGATCTTCGAGGCCGGGCGCATCCCGTCCGAGCAGATCGTGCTGAAGGCGCGGCCGGTCACCAGTGCGCCGCGCGCCGCCTTCGCGCCGGCGCCCATCGAGCAGGTGGTGGCGACGATACGCGAGCAGCGGCCCGAGCTGGTGTTTGCCGCCCATGTGGAGACGGCCGCCGGCATGCTGCTGCCGGACGACTATCTGCGCGCGGTGGCCGCGGCGGCGCAGGAGGTCGGCGCGCTGTTCGTGCTGGACTGCATCGCCTCCGGCGCGCTATGGGTCGATATGCAGGCCTGCGGCATCGATGTGCTGATCAGCGCGCCGCAGAAGGGCTGGAGCGGCTCGCCCTGCTGCGCCTTCGTGATGCTGGGCGAGCGCGCCCGCGCGGCGATCGAGGCCACCAGCAGCAGCAGCTTCGCCGCCGACCTGAAGAAATGGCTGCAGATCATGGAGGCCTACGAAGCGGGCGGCCATGCCTATCACGCGACCATGCCCACCGATGCGCTGACGCGCTGCCGCGACGTGATGCTGGAGACGCGCGACTACGGCTTCGAGCGCCTGCGCCAGGAACAGCTGGCACTGGGCCGGCAGGTGCGCGCGCTGCTCGAGGCCAGGGGCCTGCGCAGCGTCGCCGCCGAGGGCTACCAGGCGCCCGGCGTGGTGGTCAGCTTCACCGAGCACGAGGGCCTGCACAAGGGCAGCGCCTTCCTGGCCGAGGGCGTGCAGAGCGCGGCGGGCGTGCCGCTGCAATGCGACGAGGGCCCGGACTTCAAGAGCTTCCGCATCGGCCTGTTCGGCCTGGACAAGCTGCACGATCCGCAGCGCACCGTCGCCCATCTCGACGCGGCGCTGCAGCGCATCCTGAATCCGCAGGCGGCCGCCGCCGACTGAGCGCGGGCGGTGGCCCTGACCGGGCCGCATGGGAAAATCCGGCCCCTTTCCGTTTGGCACGGGTCCGTCCGGCCCTCAATCCGATGTCTGCATCTCCCCGCCCCTACACCGTCAGCGATTTCGATTTCGAGCTCCCTCCCGAGCTGATCGCCCAGCACCCCGCCGCCGAGCGCAGCGCCTCGCGCCTGCTCGACGGCCGCGGTGCCGAGCCGGTCGACCGCGTCTTCCGCGAGCTGCCGGCGCTGCTGAACCCCGGCGACCTGCTGGTCTTCAACAACACCAAGGTGATCAAGGCGCGGCTCTACGGCGCCAAGGCCAGCGGCGGCGCGGTCGAGGCGCTGGTCGAGCGGGTCATCGCCGGCACGAACGAGGTCCATGCCCATCTGCGCGCCAGCAAGTCGCCCAAGCCCGGCTCCGTCGTCCGCTTCAACGAGGCCTTCGATGCCGAGGTGCTGGGCCGCTGCGGGCCCGATGGCGGCATGTTCCATCTGCGCTTTGACGCCGACCCGTTCGCGCTGCTGGAGCAGCACGGCCATGTGCCCTTGCCGCCCTATATCGAGCATGGCGACACGGCCGATGACGTGCGCCGCTACCAGACCGTCTTCGCCAAGGAGCCCGGCGCCGTCGCCGCGCCGACCGCGGCCCTGCATTTCGACGAGGCGCTGCTGGCCCGGCTGGCCGAACGCGGCGTGGACACCGCGCATGTGACCCTGCATGTCGGCGCCGGCACCTTCCAGCCGGTGCGGGTCGAGCAGCTGTCCGAGCACAAGATGCACAGCGAATGGTTCGAGGTCTCGGCCCAGACCGTCGAAGCGATCGCGCGGACCCAGGCACGCGGCGGCAAGGTCGTCGCGGTCGGCACGACGACCCTGCGCGCACTGGAATCGGCGGCGCGCGAGACCGGCCGCCTGCAGGCCGGCGCGCGCGAGACCGACATCTTCATCACGCCCGGCTTCGACTTCAAGGTCGTCGACCGGCTGGTGACCAACTTCCACCTGCCCAAGAGCACCTTGATGATGCTGGTCAGCGCCTTTGCCGGCCACGCCCACATCATGGGCCTGTACCGCCACGCTATTCGCCAGCGCTACCGCTTCTTCAGCTATGGGGATGCGATGCTGCTGGAGCGCCGCGCGCCCGACTGATGTCACAAGGCGGTGGTGTCAAACGTCTGACGATCCATGGACGACGCCACCCGAATCTTTGACCGCCTGCGCCCTCGGCTGCAGGGCATCGCCTACCGCATGCTGGGCTCCCGGGCCGATGCCGAGGAGCTGGTGCAGGACGTCTGGCTGCGCTGGCATGAGGCCGATCCGGCGGGCCTGGACAATGCCGAGGCCTGGCTGGTCACGGTGACGACCCGGCTGGCCATCGACCGGCTGCGCAGCGCCAAGGCGCAGCGCGCCCATTACGTCGGCTTCTGGCTGCCCGAGCCCTGGCTGGAACTGGACGGGCAAGGCCCGCCGCCGGCCGGCGAGGAGCGGCCCGCGACGCCCGAGCAGTTGCTCGAGCGGGCCGACGACATCTCGGTCGCCTTCCTGGCGCTGCTGGAGCGGCTCTCCCCGGAGGCGCGCGCCGCCTTTCTGCTGCGCGAGGTCTTCGATGCCGACTATGCCGAGGTGGCGCAGGCCCTGGGCAAGAGCGAGGCGGCCTGCCGCCAGATCGTTTCGCGCGCCAAGGTCCAGCTGAAAGACGGCCGGCCGCGCCAGGCGGTGTCGCCGGACAGCCATTACCGCCTGCTGGCCGGCTTCGCCGAGGCCGCGCGCAAGGGCGATTTCGCCGGCCTGCAGGCGCTGCTGGCCGAGGATGCCGAGCTGATCAGCGACGGCGGCGGCCTGGTGCCCAGCTTCGGCAAGGCGCTGGCCGGCGCCGCGCGCATCGCCCAGCTCTACTTCGCCGTCTGGCGCCGCAGCGAGCGGGGCGAGGCGCGCCAGCGCTTGGAGCTGGTGCGGCTGAACGGCGAATGGGGCCTGCTGCGCTTCATCGACGGGCGGCTCGAATCGGCGCAGAGCGTCGAGACCGATGGCGCGCGCATCACCCGCATCCACACCCAGCGCAACCCCGAGAAACTGCAGCGTCTGGCCCAGGCCTGGGCCGCGGCCGTCACAAAAGCGGAGGCTGCTTCGTCTTGAGTCCTGAGCACCGCAAGTCTCAAGCCATCAACACGGAGTTCCTCACCATGACGCAGCAACGCCTCAACTACACCCAGCAAGCCCCCGAGCAGTTCAAGAAGTACCTGGACTTCAGCCAGTCGATCAAGAAGGGCTCGCTGGAGACCTCGCTGCAGGACCTGATCACCTTGCGCGCCTCGCAGCTCAATGGCTGCGCCTTCTGCGTGGACATGCATGTCAAGGAAGCGACGATCCACGGCGAGCGCGCGCTGCGCCTGCATCATGTGGCCGTCTGGCAGGAATCACCGCTGTTCTCGCCGCGCGAGCGCGCCGCCCTGGCCTGGGTCGAGCTGCTGACCCGGCTGCCGGCGCAGGGCGTGTCGGACGAGGCCTTTCAGGCCCTGCGCGAGCATTTCAGCGAGCCGGAGATCGCCGAGCTGAGCTTTGCCATCGTGGGCATCAATGGCTGGAACCGGCTGGCCATCGGCTTCGCCGCCGTGCCCGGCGCGCAGGACAAGCTCTACGGCCTCGACAAGGCCGGCCTGGCCTGAGCGCCGTCAGCGCTCATCCGGTGGTCAATCAGCCTTCGATAGCTTGCCGGCCGTAGCGGGCGTCTCCGCCGGCGTCGAGGCGGCGACCCAGGCCGCATAGTCGGGCGTCGCCGCCGTCACCGGCAGCGCGAAGATGGCCGGCAGCTCATAGGGATGCAGTTCCAGCAGCAGGCGCTCCAGCGGCGCATACAGCGTCGCGCGGGTCTTGAACAGCAGCCGGAGCTCGGGCTCGTCGATCAGCAGCCGGCCCTGCCAGCGGTAGCTGCTGCCGATGGTCTCGCTCTGCACGCAGGCGGCCAGGCCGCTTTCGAGCGCGGCACGGGCCAGGGCCTGCGCCTGTTCCGTGCTGGCGACGGTGGTGAAGACGGCGATCAGCTTCATCCGAGGGCGATCGGTCAGGTGGCCGCGGCGGCGCGCCGGGACTGCAGCAGGAGGGCTGCTGCGAATGCCGTCTCGATGGCGGCGCCGGCAAACGCGGCCAGATGCGGCGGCGCCTTGGCCGCCGCCAGCAGATAGCCGGCCAGGGCCAGCGCCGCGCCGCAGGCCCAGTAGCTGCGCAGGCCGTACAGGGTCTGGAACGAGAAATAGCGGCCGCCGATGAGCAGCAGCATTGCCGGAAAGAACCACGGCATATGGTGCTGCGCCACCGCATAGGCGAGCGGCAGGCCGAGGATCAGCCAGGCGGTGCTTTCCAGGGCCAGCGCGCCGAGCGGGTTCGATTTCGCATGCCGGCCGGGACGCCCCAGCGCCCTGCACAGCAGCACGCCCAGCGGATGGATCAGCATGCCGCCGGCGAACAGGGCCAGCACCGCGCCGGCCGGCGAGCCCCATAGCGCGACGGCGCCGGCCACCAGCCAGGCCAGGGCCGAGGCCAGCATACCGGGCGCGCCCGACAGATAGGAGCGCCGCATATCGGCTTGCGCGTCGTCGAGACTATTCATGGAGGTCCGAGATAACGATGGGGTGGGCGCGCGCTCAGCGCCACAGGCCGATGATCAGGCCGTAGAGCGCGAACTGCAGCGTGTGGTAACCGCCGTCGATCAGCCAGAGCGTGGTGCTGCGATTGGCGAATTGGTAGTTGATGCCGAAGCTGGCCGCGACGATCGCCGCCCCGACGAGCAGGCCCTGGCCGAGCGCGATCGCCGCCGAGGCCGGCGGCGCGATCAGCAGCGCGTAGGCGATCGCGCTGAACAGCGCAAAGATAAGGCTCAGGCCGAAGACCCGGGCCGGGTGCGCCTTGTCGCCCGGCTTGCGCGTGTCGCCGGCCTCGCGCTGCCAGACGGTGCCGAACAGGGCCGGCGAGTACCAGAGCCCGCCAATCATGAAGCTGGAGACGGCGGCGACCAGGACGGCGAGGAAATTGATTTGCGACAAGAAGCGCTCCGGGATTCGAACAAGAAGCCGCCATTAGGGCCCGAGCCGGGCCGGTGCACAAGCGGGAGAGCCCTGCCGGCACCAAGCAGCTGGCCTGCGGTCTCGTGCTCGGTGGAAAGATGGCGCGGCTTGCACCAGCGCCGGAGCGCTGATCAGCGCAGCGATGAAGACGACGACGATAGCGATCCGCTCAGCAGCCGCTCCAGTTCCGCCGTCGTCGCGGGCTCGGCGCCCGCCGCCGACAGCGCGGCATTGACCTCGGCGCGGATCGCTTCGGCGCTGCGGCCCTCGGATGGCCAGGTGCCATGCGCGTCCTGCGCCAGGCGCACGCGGTAGCCCAGCGCCAGCGCCGCGCGGCTGGTGTTGCTGACGCAGAACTCGCTCTGCAGGCCGCAGATCACCAGCTCGTCGGCGCCCTGCGCCTTCAGCCGGGCGTCCAGATCGGTGTTCTCGAAGGCGCTGGACGCGTACTTTCGCAGGGAGCTCTCGCGCGGCCCGCCGTCCGGCTGCAGCGTCTCGTGCAGCCGCCAGTGCTCGGTCGCTTCCTCGAACACTTCGCCGGCGACGTTCTCGCTGTGCTGGACGAAGACGATGGTCCGCCCGCCGGCACGCGCCGCGTCGAGCAGACGCCGCGCATGGCCGAGCAGGCGTTCGGGCGCATCGATGGCCGGGCAGCGGACGCCGTCGAAGGCGCCGCGCTGCAGGTCGATGACGAGGAGGGCGGTGTTCATGGTCGCGGCCTTCGGTCGAATGAGCAGCGAGTGTCGGCCAATTCGGGCCGGGCGTGCCGACCAGCCTCCTAGGAAGCCTCGGGGCTCAGCCAGCCGATCCGCCCCTGGCCCGCCTCGTTCAGCCGCGCGACCAGCCGCGTCGCGGCATCCTCGGCCAGGCCGAAGCGCAGTTCCACCTGCGCGCCGTGGCGCGAGTCGAGCAGCCGCGCGCCGGCCAGCTCGAGCTCGCGCCGCAGCAGGCCCTCCAGCGCATAGGGCAGGGTGCAGCGCAGCAGCGTCTGCCGAACCAGCGCTACCTTGTCGGCGCCGATCAGTGCCTGGGCCACCGCGTCGGTATAGGCGCGCACGAGGCCGCCGGCACCCAGCTTGACGCCGCCCCAGTAGCGCACGACGGTGGCCAGCACGCCTTCCAGATCCTGGTGGCGCAGCACCTCCAGCATCGGTCGCCCGGCCGTGCCGCCGGGCTCGCCGTCGTCGTTGGCGGCCGACTGCCCTCCGGCCAGCAGCGCCCAGCAGACGTGAACGGCGCCCGGGTGCTGTGCGCGCAGTTCCGCGACCCGGCGCAAGGCCGCCGCGCGGTCGGCGCAGGGCTCGACGCAGCCGATGAAGCGGCTCTTCTTGATGATCAGCTCGCTATGGGCGGCGCGGGCCAGGCAGGACGGTGAAGCCATCGTGGGCCCGATTGTCCGGCCGAGTTGCCAGCTCCGAAATCGCCCGCCTGCGACAATCGCCCCATCATGCTGAAGTTCGAACTGCTCAAGACCGAGGGCCGCGCACGCCGCGGCACGCTGACCCTGAACCATGGCCTCGTGCAGACGCCGATCTTCATGCCGGTCGGCACCTATGGCACGGTCAAGGGCGTGATGCCGCGCTCGCTGGAGGAGATGGGCGCGCAGATCATCCTCGGCAACACCTTCCATCTGTGGATGCGGCCGGGCCTGGACATCATGAAGCAGTTCGGCGGCCTGCATAAATTCGAGAGCTGGGACAAGCCCATCCTGACCGACTCGGGCGGCTTCCAGGTCTGGAGCCTGGGCGAGATGCGCAAGATCAGCGAGGAGGGCGTCAAGTTCGCCTCGCCGGTCAACGGCGACAAGCTCTTCCTGACGCCCGAGATCTCGATGCAGATCCAGACCATCCTGAACAGCGACATCGTCATGCAGTTCGACGAGTGCACGCCCTACGAAACCAAGGGCCATATCACGACCGAGCTCGAGGCGCGCAAGTCGATGGAGATGAGCCTGCGCTGGGCCAGGCGCTGCCAGGATGAATTCGCGCGGCTGGAGAACCCGAACGCGCTGTTCGGCATCGTGCAGGGCGGCATGTTCGAGAACCTGCGCAGCGAATCCTTGGCGGGCCTGGCCGCGCTGGACCTGCCCGGCTATGCGATCGGCGGCCTGTCGGTGGGCGAGCCCAAGGCGGACATGCAGCGCGTGCTGGCCCATATCGGCCACCAGCTGCCGGCGCACAAGCCGCGCTATCTGATGGGTGTGGGCACGCCGGAGGATCTGGTCGAGGGCGTTGGCAAAGGCGTCGACATGTTCGATTGCGTGATGCCGACCCGCAATGCGCGCAACGGCCATCTGTTCACCCGCTTCGGCGATCTGCGCCTGCGCAATGCGCGCTACAAGGCCGACGAGCGCCCGGTCGATGAGACCTGCTCCTGCTACTGCTGCTCAAATTTCAGCCGCGCCTATCTGCACCACCTCGACCGCTGCGGCGAGATGCTGGGCCCGATGCTGACCTCGGTGCACAACCTGCACTACTACCTGAACCTGATGAAGGAAGTCCGCGAGGCGCTCGATGCCGGCGGCTTCGAGGCCTTCCGTGCCAAGTTCGCCGCCGATCGGGCGCGCGGCGTCTAGGAATGGCATGAAGGCGCCGCTGCGCTGGCTCTGGTCGCTGCTGCGCGGCGGGCTGCGCCTGCTGCTGGCGCTGATCATCCTGTTCGAGGAATGGGGCTGGGAGCCGCTGGCCCGGCTGATGGCACGCATCGGCGCGCTGCCGCCGCTGCGCCGGCTGGGGCCGCTGATCCGTGGCCTGCCGCCCTATGCGGCGCTCTTGCTGTTTCTGCTGCCCGGCCTGCTGCTGCTGCCGGTCAAGCTGGCGGCGCTGTGGCTGATCGGCATCGGCCGCGCCGGCCTCGGCCTGGCCCTGATCGTGCTGGCCAAGCTGCTGGGCACGGCCGTCGTCGCGCGCCTGTTCCAGCTGACCCAGCCGGCGCTGCTGCGCCTGGCCTGGTTCGCGCGGCTGTATGCGCGCTGGTCGGCCTGGAAGCAGGGTCTGCTCGACTGGCTGCGCGCCAGCGCGGCCTGGCGCGGGGCACGCGCGCTGAAGCTGCGCCTGCGCCGGCTCTGGCGCCGCGAGGCGGTGCGCGAGCAGCCGCATCGCTATTGAATGATGGGCAAATGGTGTAAGTTGCTGCCGATGCCGACCAGCCCGAAGCCCGCGCGCCGCCTGCCGACTCGAATCGCGGGCCTGCTGCTGGCCGGCCTGCTGCCCGCGCTGGCGCCGGCCGCTGCGCCGGCCAAATGCTCGCGCGTGCTGGAGGT
This sequence comes from Roseateles violae, assembly GCF_030410485.1. Classification (GTDB taxonomy): domain Bacteria; phylum Pseudomonadota; class Gammaproteobacteria; order Burkholderiales; family Burkholderiaceae_C; genus Roseateles_D; species Roseateles_D violae. The sequence goes on from NZ_JAUHHC010000001.1 coordinate 749,261, forward strand.
GCCGGTGGCGCCGATCGGCATGGCCGTCACCGTCGGCGAGGGCGAGCGCGTCGGCGGCATCTATCCCGATCTGCTGCGCAGCGCGGCGGCCCGGGACGGCTGCTGGATCAACTTCCCGGTGGTGCCGCGTGCGCGGCAGGAGATGATGTTCGAGACCGGCCAGGCCGATCTGCTGCTGCCGGCGCGGCGCTCGGCGCGGCGCGACAAGCTGGGCCAGTTCGTGCCGATGATCCAGAGCCGCGCGATGCTGGTCTCGCTGCCCTCCGAGCGGGCCGGCGTGCACAGCCTGGCCGAGCTGCTCAAGCGCAGCGAGCTGCGCGTCGTCGTGGTGCGCGGCTACGACTACGACGCGGCCTACCAGGCCGCGCTGAAGACGCTGGAGGTCCAGGGCCGGCTGCTGTGGGCGCCGAATCCGATCTCGCTGGCGCGCATGCTGGAGGGCGCGATCGCCGATCTGGCCATCATCACGCCGACCGTCCTGAACGGCAGCCTGCGCGGCGATCCCAAGCTGCAGCCGCTGCTGGCCCGGCTGCGCTACGAGGCCGTCGACGAGCTGGCCTGGGGCGACAGCGGCGTCTACATCTCCTCGCGCGCCGAGCTCGGCGCGGACGATAGGGCGCTGCTGCGCGAGTGGCTGCAGAAGATGGGCCGCTCGGGTGCGGCCTGGCGCGAATTCCAGCGCCACTACCCGGACGAGCGGCTGAGCGAATCGCTGCGGCCGCGCTGAGCGCCGGCCGGCGGCTCAGCCGGCCAGCAGCTCCGACACCCGCGTCTGCAGCCGCTCGGGGCTGAGCTCCTGCGGCCCCAGCGGCGCGCCGGCGCGCAGGCCGACGCGGCTGAACAGACCGCGGCGGAAAGGCCGCACCATGGCCGTGCCCTGCTCGATGCGCGAGAAGAAGGAGCCCCAGAGATTCAGCAGCGCCAGCGGCACGACCGGCACGCCGGGCTGGCCGTCGAGGATCTTCATCACGCCGCCCTTGAAGGGCTGCAGCCGACCGTCGCGGGTGATGCCGCCCTCGGGGAAGATGCACAGCAGCTCGCCCTCGGCCAGCACGGCGCGGGCCTGGACGAAGGCGGCCTCGTAGGCGGCCGGGTCCTCCTTCTGCGGCGCGATCGGAATCGCCTTGGCCAGGCGGAACAGCCAGCCCAGCAGCGGCAGCGCGAAGATGCGGTGGTCCATCAGGAAGCGGATCGGCCGCGGGCTGGCCGCCATCAAGAGCACCGCGTCGATGAAGGACACATGGTTGCAGACCAGCAGCGCCGGGCCCTGCAGCGGGATGTGCTGCTCGCCCTCGATGCGGAAACGGTAGATCAGCCGCGAGACGATGAAGGCGACGAAGCGCAGCAGGTATTCGGGCACGACCAGGAAGATATAGGCCGCCACCGCCGCATTGAGCAGGCCGACGGTGAGGAAGAGCTGCGGGATGCTGAAGCCGGCGCCCAGCAGCGCGCCGGCCAGCAGCGAGCTGGCGATCATGAACAGCGCGTTGAGGATGTTGTTGGCCGCGATGATGCGGGCGCGGTGGGTCGGCTGCGAGCGCAGCTGGATCAGCGCATACATCGGCACGCTGTACAGGCCGGCGAACAGCGCCAGCAGGCACAGATCGGCCAGCACGCGCCAATGCGCGGCGACGCCGAGAAAGGCCGCCAGGCCCACGCTCGGGCCCGCCGGCAGCGCGCGCGAGGCGAAGTACAGATCGATGGCGAACACGCTCATGCCGATCGCGCCCAGCGGCACCAGGCCGATCTCCACATGGCGCCGCGACAGCAGCTCGCAGGACAGCGAGCCGACGCCGATGCCGATCGAGAACACCACCAGCAGCAGCGAGGCGACCTGCTCGTCGCCATGCAGCACCTCCTTGGCGAAGGCCGGGAAGCTGGCCAGGAAGACGGCGCCGAAGAACCACATCCAGGAGATGCCCAGCAGCGAGCGGAACACCGCCAGCTGGGTGTGGGCCAGCTTCAGATTGCGCCAGGTCTCGCTGACCGGGTTCCAGTTGATCTTCAGGCCCGGGTCGGTCGGGGGCGAGGCCGGAATCGCCTGCGCCGTCAGCCGGCCCAGCAGGGCCACGCCGACGCAGGCCAGCGCCGCATAGCGCGCGCCGACCTCGGGCACGGCGATCAGCAGGCCGCCGGCCACATTGCCCAGCAGGATGGCGACGAAGGTGCCCATTTCCACCATGCCGTTGCCGCCGGTCAGCTCGCTCTCCTTCAGCTGCTGCGGCAGATAGGCGAACTTGACCGGGCCGAACAGGGTCGAGTGCAGGCCCATCAGGAACACGCAGGCCAGCAGCAGCGGCACGTTCCGGGCGACGAAGCCCCAGGCCGCCAGCGCCATGATGACGATCTCGAGGTTCTTGACCAGGCGCATCAGCCGCGCCTTGTCGTGCTTGTCGGCCAGCTGCCCGCTGGTCGCCGAGAACAGCACGAAGGGCAGGATGAACAGCGCGCCGATCACCAGCCCCGCCATCGCCGGCGGCAGCCAGGCCAGTTGCAGCTGGTAGGTGACCAGCACGGTGAAGGCGAACTTGAACAGATTGTCATTGCCGGCGCCGAGGAACTGCGTCCAGAAGAAGGGCGCGAAGCGGCGTTCGGTCAGCAGCTGGAACTGGCTGCTGGGCTGGGCGTGGGTCATCGGCGGGCTTTCAAGGCGGCGCGGCTATTGCCGCACGAGTATCGCGCGCTGCCGCAGGCCGGCGCGCGGCATCCAGGCAAACACCGAGTCGACGGTGAGCCGACGGCCCATGCCTTCAAGGTGGCGGCGCGCGTCAGTGCTAACACCTGCGGGTTCCTCGCTTTCATCTCCTGCTCCTGTCATCGGCCGCGATCGGAGTCGCCGGGTCCAGCCCGACTCAGTAACTGACGGGCCAAATCCATAGACTCGCGAAGGCGATGGCCACGCTGAATGCGTTGGCGACCAGCACCCACAGCCTGCCCGACGAGCAGAAGAAGCCCTATACGCTGGTGATGGGTATGCGTTCCTCGGTGTTCGAAGCCTTCCGCCATCTGCAGCGACCGGCTGCAGCCGCGCCTGCAATCACCAGAATTCCCAGCGGCCGGTGACGACGACCCAGATCCCCAGCAGCCCGTTGGTCACCGCATGGGCGATCACGGCGGTCCAGAGGCGGCCGCTGCGGCGGTAGAGCCAGGCATAGGCGAGGCCGGCGACGATGGCGGCCAGCCACAGCGTGTGGGCCAGCATGAAGATGAAGGTCGACAGCACGATGGCCTTGAGGCCCACGCGCTGCGGGTCCACGCGCTCGAAGCTGGCCTGCTCGATCCAGCGCATCAGGAAGCTGCGCCAGAACAGTTCCTCCATCAGCGGCACGATCAGCGCCGCGCCGATCCAGCGCAGCACGATCAGCGACCAGATCGGCCGCCCCTGTTCGTCCAGCGGCACGAAGCTGGCGGTCGGTTCGGTCAGTTGCATCCAGGGCGCATCGAGCAGGATCCAGAGCCCGAACACCGCGGTGCCGACGACGATGCCCAGCAGCAGTTCCTCGCGCTCGGGCCAGTTCTGCCGCGCCAGCTCGCCATAGCCGCGCCAGTACCAGATCAGCAGGGCGCCGACCAGCACGACGCTGGCGCCGTAGATCCAGCGCGTGTCCAGCTGTGCGCTGTCGGGCATGAAGCCCCGCAGGGCCAGCAGGGCCATGAAGGCGGCGAAGGGAATGATGCGAGCGAGCGCGGCGGGGCTGAGCGAGGCGGCGACGGTCATGCGGCGGTGGGCTTGTCTCGAAGTCTTTGTTCTCGTGGCCGGCGCAGCGCTTGTCCCGCCGGCCCCTCCAGCCTACCAGCCCGCGGCCGCCTGTCCAGGGTCCGCCTTCCCCCGGGCCGGCGCAAGCACCCTCAGGGCGCCTTCAGCAGGCGATAGCGCGCCACGCCCGGCACGCCGGGCTCGAGCACGCTGAACTCGGCGTTCTTCTTGGCATCGATGAGGATCCATTCGACGCCGAGGCCGACCTCGCTGGCGATGGTGATGCCGCAGTCCGGCCGCCAGATCCAGCGGCCGCCGCTGATCTGCGGGCGCTGCTGTTGCCAGGAGTCGAACTCGCCCTGGGGCCCGGCCGAGAACTCCTCGAAGAAACCCGCTTCGCCGGCCCGCGCCCAGTCGCCGACGATGGCCCCCCGCTGGGTCGCGCACCAGGGCGACAGCGCGCGGCGCAGCGCGGCGATCCGCTGGGCATAGGCTTCGCGCAGGCAGGCGGCGTCGCGGCAGGGCGCCTGGGCCGAGCGGATCCAGCTCAGCTGCTCGGCCCGCAGCGGCGCCGCCGGGCCGGCCTTGGCGAGGGCGGCGCGATAGAGCTGGTTGAGCAGATCGTCGGCGGCGCGCAGCTCGGGCTCGGCGCAGATCAGGCGCAGCGTCGGCTCGGTGGCGGCCGCCAGCCTGGCGCAGTCCAGCGCGGCGGCGCCCAGCGGCGCCAGCAGCAGCGCGGCGATCCAGCCCGGCGTTCGCGGCGTTCGTGACAGGGGCTTCCGCATCGCTCAGTCGCGCAGCAGCTGCAGGCGCACGATGGGACGGTCGGCGCGGCGGCGCGCCACTTCCTCGAAGCCGGCCTCGTCGAACATGCGCTTGGAGCCGAACCAGGAGGCCTCGGCGGCGCCGGGCGCCTGCTTGTCGACCGGATAGGCCTCGAGCAGCTCGACGCCGCGCGAGCGCGCATAGTCGACGGCGCCGGCGAGCAGCTCGCGCGCGACGCCGTGGCGTCGATAGGCGGCCGGCACGACGAAGCAGACGATGGACCAGACCGGCCGCGCGTCGACGGGCTTCATCACCGGCGAGCGGGCCAGCTTGGCGAAGTCCTGCCGCGGGCCCAGCGCGATCCAGCCGATCGGCAGGCCGGCGCGATAGCCGAGCAGGCCCGGCGGCGGGTCCTGCTCGGCCAGCGCGCGCAGCGCCCGCTTTGCGCCGGCACGCTGCTCCTCGCCGGGCCGCGTCAGCGCGCCCTTGCCGCTGACGCGGTAGTACATGCACCAGCAGCCGCGCGCGACGCTGCAGCCGCGCGCCTCGAAGATCGCCTCCAGATCGGGCCAGCGCGCCGGCGTCAGCGGATGGATCTGCAGCGACATGGCCAACTCCGCCGGGGCATCGCGGGCCTGGCCCTAGACCGCCTTCTGTTCCAGCACGAAGTTCGCGCCGTCGTACTGGCCCAGCTTGTCGACCAGCAGCGGCAGGCATTCCTGCAGCTCGTCGTGCAGGGTGAAGGGCGGATTGGCGACGAACATGCCGCTGCCCAGCATGCCGACGCCGCGCTCGTTGTCCTGCTGGCGCACCGTCAGCCGCACGTGCAGCCACCCCTTCTTGGCGGCCGTGTCGGCGGCCGCCTTCAGGCGGTTGGCCAGCTGGGCCGATTCGAGCAGCTGCAATTGCGGATACCAGACGATGAAGACCGTCTCGGCCATGCGCTGCAGGCCCTCGCGCAGGGCGGCCAGCACCTTGGCGTAGTCGGTCTTCAGTTCATAGCTCGGGTCCATCAGCACGACGGCGCGGCGCGAGGCCGGCGGCGGCAGCTCGGCGCGCAGGCTGGCGAAGCCGTCGCTGTCGGCCACCTGGGTGTTGGGCCGGGTCTCCAGATAGCTGGCCAGGATGCGCTGGTCGGTCGGGTGCAGCTCGTAGACGCGCAGCCGGTCCTCCTCGCGCATCAGCATATTGGCCAGCGCCGGCGAGCCCGGGTACTGGCGCAGCTGGCCGTCCGGGTTGAAGGCCTTGACCAGGCTCATGTACTCGGCCAGCGCCGCCGGCAGCTCGCGCTCGTCCCACAGCCGCGCGACGCCCAGCGAGTACTCGCCCTTCTTCTGCGCATAGCGGCCCTCGATCGAATAGCCGCCGGCGCCGGCGTGGGTGTCGATCAAGGTGTAGGGCTTGTCCTTCTCCGCCATATAGCGAAGCACCTGGGTCAGCACCAGATGCTTGAGGACATCGGCATGGTTGCCGGCGTGGAAGGCGTGTCGGTAGGCGAGCATGGCGCGATTGTCGCCTGTCGCCGCCGCCTTCAGGGCTGCTGGAAGGCGCCCGGATGCCGCGCCGGCCCGCTCAGCGCCAGCGTGCCGCAGGGGTGCTTGTACTGGCGGCTGGGCAGCAGCGCCAGCTCGCCGCTGCGGCCCGGGTCGATCGCCTTGCCGCGCAGCGGCGAGTCGGGCCGCAGGCTGTAGTCGTCGCGCGCGGCCAGCACGAAGGCGTCCCAGTCGACGATGAAGTTGTTGCGCTGCTCCCAGTAGCCATTGCTGGCGAAATACGGATTGCCGGCCAGCACATTGTTGAGCACCCGCACCTGGGCCGGCCCGGGCGCGACGCGCAGATAGATGCCGCCGCTGGGCAGGCGGTCGACCAGGGTGTTGTTGATCAGTTGCAGTTCCTGGCGCGGCCAGGTGTAGCCCTCGGAGCCGAAGGAGATCAGCTGCGGGTTCTGCGTGGTCGAGCTCTGCTGGATCAGATTGCCGACCACCAGGGCCTGGCCGCCGTTCGGGAACTCGAGCTCGTAGCTGGCCTCGCCGCCGATCTCGTCGCTGAGCCGGTTGTAGAAGATGTGGTTGACCGCCGCCCGGCTCTTCAGCAGATGGCCCAGCTGGCCATGGTGGAAATAGCTGCCGCTGACCTTCAGCTGGGCGATCTCGCCGACATAGAGATTGTGCGTCTGGCCCTCGCGCCGCACGATGGCGCCGAAATCGCAGTTCTCGATCTCCAGCCGGGCGTTCTTGTCATTGCTGGTCAGGAGGCCGGTCTCGTTGTCGCGGAATACGCAGTCGACCAGGCGCAGCGAGCCGGACTCGAGCCTGACGCCGGCGCCATTGCGGTCGCGCGTCTTGGCGCCGACAAACTCGAAGCCCTCGATGCGCATGCGCTCGCCGCTGCAGACGAAGATCGCCTTGCCCTGGGCCAGCGGGCCATTGGCCACCATGCGCACGCGGCCGACCGCCCGCAGGGTCAGGTCGCTCTGCGTCCAGACGGCGACATCGGATACATAGTCGCCGGTCTCCACCTCGATCACCATGCCGTCGCGGGCCTGGCGGGCCGCGCCGGCCAGGGTCTTGATCGGCAGCGTGCGGCCGACGCGCAGCGTCGCCGGCGCCTCGGCCGCCGCGGCCGTCGGCAGGGCCAGGCCGGCGGCCAGCGCGGCGCCCCATTGCAGGCCCTGGCGCCGCGTGCAGCCGTGCGGCGCCGGGTCGCCATAACGGTTTTCGTCCATCTGTGCTTGAACTCCCGCCCAAGTTGTATCGGTCGTGGGGCTGTCCGCCAGCGGACAGCAGCTTAGCGGCGCAGCGTTTAGGCTCGCATCCCTGCTTCCACCAACAAGAAAGAACCATGCCAAGCCTGTTCGACCCTCTCCAGATCGGCGCACTGCAGCTCGCCAACCGCATCGTCATGGCGCCGCTGACGCGCAGCCGCTCGCGCGGCCTTCTGCCCGGCCCCTTGGCCGTCGAGTACTACCGCCAGCGCGCCAGCGCCGGCCTGATCATCAGCGAGGGCGCGCAGATCAGCCGCGAGGGTCAGGGCTATCTGGACACGCCGGGCATCCACACGCCCGAGCAGATCGCCGCCTGGAAGAAGGTCACCGACGCCGTCCATGCCGAGGGCGGCAAGATCGCCGTGCAGCTCTGGCATGTGGGCCGCATCTCGCACACCCAGTTCCAGCCCGAGGGCCGCGCGCCGCTGTCCTCGACCGACCGGGCGGCCAAGGGCAAGACCTTCACCGCGGACGGATTTGTTGACATCTCGGCGCCGCGCGCGCTGGCGCTGGAGGAGATTCCCAGCGTCGTCGCCGCCTTCGCCCATGCCGCGCGCTGCGCGGTCGAGGCCGGCTTCGATGCGGTCGAGGTCCATGGCGCCAACGGCTATCTGATCGACCAGTTCCTGCGCGACAGCATCAACGACCGGACCGACGCCTACGGCGGCGCCATCGAGAACCGGGCCCGCCTCTTGATCGAGGTGATGACGGCCATCGCCGCCGAGATCGGCGCCGATCGCACGGGCCTGCGGCTCTCGCCGGTGACGCCGGTCAACGATGCCGGCCAGGACAGCGACGCCCAGGCCCTGTTCAACCATGTGGCCGAGCGCCTGGCGCCGCTGAAGCTGGCCTTTCTGCATGTGATCGAGGGCCAGACCGGCGGCGCGCGCGATATCGCGCCCTTCGACTACGCGGCAATGCGCGCGCGCTTCCAGGGCGCCTGGATCGCCAACAACGGCTACACCCGCGAGATGGCGCTGCAGGCGGTGGCCGAGGGCCGCGCCGACCTGGTCGCCTTCGGCCGCGACTTCATCTCCAACCCGGACCTGGTGCGCCGTCTGCGGCTGAACGCGCCGCTGCAGCCGCTGGACAAGGCGACGCTGTACGGCGGCGAGGCCAAGGGCTATACCGACTATCCCGCGCTGGCCACGGCGTGAGGGCTCAGCCCTTGCCGGCCATCCGCGCGCGGAACAGCTCGGCAATGCCGACCTCGCGCGGGCCCGGCAGCAGCTCGAAGTCCTGGCCGGCGGCCAGGCTGCCGGGCCGCAGCACCGACAGGTAGAAGCCGCACCAGCCGCTCTGCACCATCAGCTTGGCGGCCTGCTTGAAGCCCATCACCGCATTGAACTTGAAGCAGGGGAAGCGCGGCTCGCTGACGATCAGTTCGCAGTCGGGAAAGCGCAGGCGGTCGCCGACCCAGGCCTGCTTCTCCAGCAGGCCCGCGATCGTCAGGTTCTCGCCCAGGCTGCCGGGCGGCAAGGCCTCGTCCCAGCCGGCCGCGCGCGCCTGCGCGCGCACCGTCTGCCAGAAGGCGTAATGCTCGCTGGGATAGGCATAGACGGCCTTGGCCGGGCCGCCGTGCACGCTGAGGTCGGCCTGCTCGTCGCCGGCCAGGCCCAGCGGGCCGACGGTGATGGCGCCGTCGCGGGCGCGCTTGCGGATGCCGCTTGGCACCGGGCCCTGCTCGGTCTGCAGCGGGGCGGCGGCGGCGGTATTGAGGCTGATCAGATGAGGCATGGGTCAGGCCCTGGGCATGCTGCTGATGTCGATGCTGCTCGACAGCACGCAGACCTCGCCGCGGTAGTCGATCACATCGGCATTGACTAGCGAGCGCAGCGGCTCGCCGGCACGGTTGCGGATCTCGGTCTCGAAGTTGCGGACCCGGCCCTCGGTCTGCAGCAGCTGGTAGAAGCGCTCGCGCGCCAGCTTGCCCAGCCCGACACGGAGCTCGCCGAAGCGCCGGCCGAGCAGTTCCTCGCGGCTGTAGCCATAGCGCTGGCACAAGGTCTCGTTGACCTCGACCACGCGGCCCTCGGCCAGGGTCGTCAGCGCGCAGGAGACCGCCGCGGCATTGAACAGCAGCTGGAACAGCGCGCGCCCGTCCTCGGCCTCACGCAGCGCCTGGCGGCGCGCCTGTTCGCGGTCGAGGTTGTCGAGCGCGAAGGAGACGTCGTCGACCATCTCGTCGAGCAGGGCGGTCATCTCGGCGTCGAAGAAATCGCGTTCGCCGGCCAGCAGGGTCAGCGCGCCCATCACGCGCCCGCCGCGGCGCAGCGGGAAGGCCGCCATCGCCTCGACGCCGGGCGGGATCACACCGGCCCGCCATTGCGAGAGCTTGGCGTCGTCCATCACCCGGTTGCTCAGCGCATGGCGGCCGCTGCGCACCGCCTCGGTGCTCAGCGAGGCCTGGGCGAAGGCCGAGTCCAGCTGCCAGCGCGTCGGCACGCCGGGCATCAGCCGCTCGACCGGGCCATGAACGGCGACGCGCTCGAACTGCTCGCCGTCGGACTGCACCACTGCCGCCAGCAGCGCGCCGCCGCTGTCCACGCAGATGCGACACAGGCCCTCATAGAGCAGCTGCGCCGATGCGGGGGCACGCACCATCAGCTGGCTGGTCTGCGACAGCGCCACATAAAAGCGCTGCAGCCGCGCGCGGGCCGCCTCGGCGCTGCCCTGCTCGCGCCGGTGCAGCATCGCCACCGAGGCGGCCAAGCCCAGCGCCAGCGCCAGGGTCGCCAGCAGCAGGCCCAGGACCAGCCACAGCGCCAGCTCGAAGGCCTCGCGCGCGGCGCTGGCCTCGCGCCGGCCGACGTCCAGCTGCACCTCGATCAGCTCGCCGATCACGTTTGCGATCGCCTCGGCGGCCGGCTGCAGCTGCAGCGCCGGGAAGCGCCGCAGCGCCTCGGTGTCGCCGCGCTCGCTGAGCTCGCGCAGCTGGGCCAGGCGCTGCAGGCCGGTGGCCAGCAGCGGCTCGGCGCGTGCGATCAGGCGCTGCTCGGCCTCGACCAGAAAGGTGGCCTTGTAGGCCGCCCATTGCGCGCGCACCTGGCGCTCGATGGCGTCCAGCTCGCTGCGCGCCGGCACGGCGGAAAGCCGGCCGTCGGCCAGGCGCTGCGCGCTGGACTGCAGATCGACGCTGAAGGACTTCGACACCAGGCGCAACTGCTGCATCGGTCGCAGCCGGTCCTGGTACAGCGAGTCGACCGAGCGCGACAGGCCGTGCAGCTGCAGCAGGGTCAGCAGCCCGGTCGCCGCCATCAGCAGCAGCACCAGGCCGACCAGCAGCGCCAGACGCGTCTTCAGCGTGAAACTCTTCGGCAGATCCATCCAGTCGCGGGCGGCAATCGAGCCCTGGCTAGGGCAATGTCGCGATTGTGTCGCAGGCGCGGACTCATTCCGGGGGCTGCAGCGGCGCCGGCGGCAGCTCGGTCACCACCTCCAGATCCGGGTTCGAGTCGACCCACCAGATCAGCACCTGGTAGCCCAGCGCCAGCAGCACTGCGCCGACGAACATGCCGAGGATGCCGGCGCCGGCCAGCCCGCCGATCGCGCCGAGCAGGATGACCGGCATCGGCGCATCGACGCCGCGGCCCAGCAGCAGCGGCTTCAGCACATTGTCGATCACGCCCACCAGCAGCAGCAGCGCCGTGTAGACGACGGCCAGCGCCGTGCCATGCATGCCGGACCACCAGATATAGGCGATCGCCGGCAGGGTGATCAGCAGCGCCGGCAGCTGCGCGATCGCCAGCACCAGCACCAGCGCGGCCAGCACGCCGGCGAAGGGCACGCCGGCGACCAGCAGCACCAGGCCGGCGACGATGGCCTGGATCAGCGCAACGCCGACGACGCCCAGCGCCACCGCGCGTATCGTCGCCGAGCACAGCTGGGCGAATTCGTCGCCGCGCCGGCCGCCGACGATGCGGTTGAAGATCGAGCGGCCGCGCCGCTCGCCGGCATCGCCATAGGCCATGAAGACGCCGGCGATGATGACCGAGGCCAGGAAGGACAGCACGGCGCCGGCCACGCCGGCGACCAGGGCCAGTGCCGTCTTGGCCAGATTGCCGATCTTGGGTTGCAGGCTGGCGATCGCCGCCGGGAGGTCGTTGTGCGCCAGCTCCCACAGCGCGTAGAGCTTGTCGCCGACCAGCGGCCAGCCGGCGACGCTGGCATGGGGCGGCGGGATCTGCAGGGTGTTCTGCTGCAGCTCGGCCAGCAGCAGATGGACCGAATCGGCCACCGAGGACATTAGCACCGCGGTCGGCAGCACCAGCACGACGACGATCAGCAGCACCAGCAGCGTCGAGGACAGGCCGGAACGCCCGCCCAGCCGCCGGGCCAGCCATTGCTGCGCCGGATACAGGGTGACGGCCAGCACCAGGGCCCAGGACATCAGGGCGATGAAGGGCGAGAAGATCCGGTAGCACAGCGTGACCAGCACGACCAGCAGGCCCGCGCGGATCAGCACGTCGAGCAGGCGCTTGGACAGGCGCGTCTCCAGCTCGAGATTGGGTCGGTAAGCGCTGTGCTCGTTCATCGGCAGCCCCTCTGGATGAACCGGCCCCAAGCTTGTTCGGAACTGCGCGCCCGGCCGGACTTTCGCAGTGTGCCTGCGAACCGGCCGGATCCATGTCGGAATCACGCAAATGCCGCCGCGTTCATGCAGCGCCCGGCCCGGCCGTTTGCCGCATGACTTTATTCATGTTTTGCATAGTGTTGGCTCCAGGCCGGGTTACGGCGTGGTTACATTGGATCGACAATCAATCCCCCTGGCCCCATCGGGCCGTTCCTGGGGGCCATGCCGACCGCGGCATGGCGAGTGCTCGATCAAGCCGACCGGCAAGCCCCGGCGGCGGCAACGAGCGGCATTGGGCCAGCCCCGGCCCGCGCGCGCAGTCCCGGCGCCCGCTCTCGAGGCTTGCCCAATTCCGCTTTTTATATTGAATGGGACCGCCATGAACCAACCCGTGATGGAAGGGCTGCGCTTGAATACGCCTGCCTATGTGAAGCACCCGCGCCTGATCGCCTGGGTCGCCGAGATCGCCGCGCTGACCGAGGCGCGCGAGGTCTACTGGTGCGACGGCAGCCAGGCCGAGTACGACCGGCTCTGCCAGCAACTGGTGGCCGCCGGTACCTTCAAGAAACTCAACCCGGCGCTGCGCCCGAACAGTTATCTGGCCTGCTCGGACCCGAGTGACGTCGCCCGCGTCGAGGACCGCACCTTCATCTGCACCGACAAGAAGGAAGACGCCGGCCCGACCAACAACTGGATGGCCCCGGCCGAGATGCGCAGCCTGCTGCAGACCGGTGACAAGGCCTTGTTCAGGGGCAGCATGCGCGGCCGGACGCTCTACGTCGTGCCCTTCAGCATGGGCCCGCTGGGCTCGCCGATCGCGCACATCGGTGTCGAGCTGTCGGACAGCCCCTATGTGGCCGTCAATATGCGCATCATGACCCGCATGGGTCGTGCGGTGCTGGACGTGCTGGGCATCGACGGCGACTTCGTGCCCTGCGTGCACACGGTAGGCAGCCCGCTGGAAGCCGGACAGGCCGACGTCAAGTGGCCCTGCAACAAGACCAAGTACATCGTCCACTACCCGGCCACGCGCGAGATCTGGTCCTACGGCTCGGGCTACGGCGGCAATGCGCTGCTGGGCAAGAAGTGCTTCGCCCTGCGCATCGCCTCGACCATGGGTCGCGACCAGGGCTGGCTGGCCGAGCACATGCTGGTGCTGGGCGTCGAAAGCCCCGAGGGCAAGAAGCACCATGTCGCCGCCGCCTTCCCCAGCGCTTGCGGCAAGACCAATTTCGCGATGCTGATCCCGCCCAAGGCCTTCGAGGGCTGGAAGGTGACGACGATCGGCGACGACATCGCCTGGATCAAGCCGGGCAAGGACGGCCGTCTGTACGCGATCAACCCCGAGGCCGGCTATTTCGGCGTCGCCCCGGGCACCAATGCACTGACCAATGCCAACTGCATGGCCAGCCTGGGCCGCGACGTGATCTTCACCAATGTCGCGCTGACCGACGACGGCGACGTCTGGTGGGAGGGCATGACGGACACGCCGCCGGCGCACCTGATCGACTGGCAGGGCAAGGACTGGACCCCGGCCATCGCCAAGGAGACGGGCGCCAAGGCCGCGCACCCGAACGCCCGCTTCACCGTGGCCGCGACCAACAACCCGGCGCTGGACCCCGAGTGGGACAACCCGGCCGGCGTGGCGATCGACGCCTTCATCTTCGGCGGCCGCCGCTCGACCACGGTGCCGCTGGTGACCGAGGCGCGCGACTGGACCGAGGGCGTCTACATGGCCGCGACCATGGGTTCGGAGACGACCGCCGCGGCCGCCGGCCAGCAGGGCGTGGTGCGCCGCGACCCCTTCGCCATGCTGCCCTTCATGGGCTACAACATGGCCGACTACTTCCAGCACTGGCTCGATCTGGGCAAGCAGCTGCAGGCCAGCGGCGCGACGCTGCCCAAGATCTACTGCGTCAACTGGTTCCGCAAGGGCGCCGACGGCAAGTTCGTCTGGCCCGGCTATGGCGAGAACATGCGCGTGCTGAAGTGGATGCTGGACCGCGTCGAGGGCCGGGGCCAGGGCAGCGAGAACGTGTTCGGCGTGACACCCCGCTATGCCGACATCAATTGGAGCGGCCTGGACTTCAGCGCCGAGCAGTACGAGCAGGTGACCGGCATCGACAAGGCCGCCTGGGCGACCGAGATGGGCCTGCACGCGGAGCTGTTCCAGCAGCTGGCCCACCATCTGCCGGCCGAGCTGCCGGCGACCAAGGCCAAGATCGAGCAGCGCCTGGCGGCGCTCTGAGGTCCGGTTGCCCAAACAAAAGCCCGCTTGCAGCGGGCTTTTTCATTGCCGTCGGCGCGGCGCTCGAAGCGCCGTATGCGCCTGACGGTTATCAGCGGCGGCAGTTCGCGGCGCGCAGCTCGGCGGCGAAGGAGGGCATGCTCTGGTCGTACTGGGCGGCCAGCTCGAGCAGTTCGCGCTCGGCGCGGCGCTCGGCGGCGGCGGCCATGCGGGCCTTGATCGAGGCGATCAGCAGCGACCAGACGCGGGCGCCGGTGACGGAGAAGTAGCTGCCCTTGGAGCCTCGACGGCTCAGCGGCAGACCGAAGGTTTGGGTGGCAACGCTCATGGCTTTTTTCCTTGTGCAGACACTCTTGTGGAGTCGATGACGAGAGTATCGGGTAAACCCTAGAAATGATGCCAATGAATTGATTGAATCTGTTGTATAAACAAAGAGAATATCTTTGCGGCCACGAGGATGAACTTCCGCCATATCGACCTGAATCTGCTGAAGGTGTTCGACGCGGTGATGGCCGAGCGCAATCTGACCCGCGCGGCCGAGCGCCTGGCGATGACGCAGCCGGCCGTCAGCCATGCGCTGAAGCGCCTGCGCGAGGCGCTGGGCGAGGAGCTGTTCCAGCGCCAGGCCTTCGGCATGAAGCCCAGCCCGCGCGCCGAAAGCCTGTGGCCCGAGGTGCGAACCATCCTGGCGCGGCTGCAGAGCCTGCTCGACCCCGGCGACTACCGGCCCGAGGTACAGGAACACACCTTCCGCGTCGCGATGGCCGACGCCACGGCGGCGCTGCTGCTGCCGGCCCTGGTGGCGCAACTGGAGGAGCAGCGGGCGCTGGCCAATGTTCATGTGCTGCCGCTGACCACGCGCGACCCCCGCGCGCTGCTGGAGCAGGGCGAGGCCGATCTCGCCGTCGGCTACTTTCCCGGCGCGGTCGCGGCGCTGCAGGCACAGGGCAGCCTGTCCTCGATCCGCCAGCACCGGCTCTACGACAGCGAATATGTCTGCGTGATGCGGCGCGGCCATCCGCTGGCCGAGCTCGAGCTGGACCTGGACAGCTACTGCGCGGCCCACCATCTGCTGGTCAGCTTCTCGGGCCGGCCGCATGGCTTCGTCGACGAGGCGCTCAGCGCGCTGAAGCGCAGCCGACGCATCATGCTGACCGTCAACCAGTTCTTCACCGCCGGCCGCATCGTGGCGCAGTCCGACCTGCTGACGGTGCTGCCGGCGACCTTTGTCGAGGCGACCGGCTACAAATCGCAGCTGCTCGAGCGGCCGCTGCCGATGCCGCTGTCCACGGTGCATGTGGACATGCTCTGGCATCTGCGCAGCGAGGGCCGCAGCGCCGACGCCTGGATGCGCGAGCGCCTGATCGAGGCCGCCAGAAGGGCCAAGGCTGGCGTGGCCCGCGCAACAGCGGCGACAATCGCGCCATGAGCACCCCCCATGATTTGACAGACGCCGAGTTCGCCGAACTCGACGAATTGCTGGCGACGACGCCGGCGCCGCTGCAAGCGCTCGATGCCTCCATGCTGGACGGCTATCTGTGCGGCGTGCTGGTCCAGCCGCGCCTGATCGACAGCGACGAGTGGCTGCCGAATATCTTCGACTACGACGGCGGCGTGCTGCCCGACGATGTCGACGCCGCCTGGCTGGCCCGCATCCGCGAGCTGGTCGAGCGCCGTCATGCGGCGCTGAACCGCTCGCTGGTCGAGGACGGCTGGTTCGATCCGGTCGTGCTCGATCTGGACGAGCCCTCGGCCGAGCCCGAGGAGCCGCCGCCGGCGGACGAGGACGCCGAGGCGGCGCAGGCGCGCCAGACCTATGCGGCGATGAGCCCGATCTCGCGCACCCTGATGCCCTGGGTGGCCGGTTTCCAGCATGCCTGCCTGTGCTTCCCGGAGCTGTCCGAGATCGACGACCAGGCCGTGATGGCGGCGCTGGCACGGCTGTACCGCCACCTGCCGGCCGAGACGGACGAGGAGAAGGAAGTCGTCGCGACCCTGGATCGCGAACATCCGCTGAAGGATCTGGACGACGCGATCGAGGAGCTGATCGTCAGCGTCGCCGATCTGGCCGACCTGACCCAGGAGCGGCGCTACGCGGTCGAGACCATCCGGCGCGAGGGTCCGAAGCTGGGCCGCAACGATCCCTGCCACTGCGGCTCGGGCCGCAAGTACAAGCAGTGCCACGGCGCCAACTGAAGGCGTGAAGCTGCAACTGCTCTCGGATCTCCATCTGGAGACCGAGGCCTTCGATCCCGAACCGGCGCGGGGTGCCGAGCTGCTGATCCTGGCCGGCGACGTCGACAGCCGCTGGGACGGCCTGGCGCGCTTTCGCGACTGGCCGGTGCCGGTCGTCTTCGTGCCCGGCAACCACGAATACGACGGCCGCGACATCGACGAGGCGCGTGCCGGCCTGCATGCGTGGGCGGCCGAGCTCGGCTTCACCATGCTGGACGATGCGGCCTGCGTGCGCAGCGATGCGGCGGGCCGCCGGGTGCGCCTGCTGGGCAGCACGCGCTGGAGCGACTTCGATCTGTTCGGCGAGAAGGAGCGCGAGCGCGCGATGCGCGCGGCCGGCTATTTCCAGCGCGTGATGAATGCCAGCCGCCATGGCCGGCCCTTCGATGCGGCCGCCGTGCGCGAGGAGGGGCTGCGCTGCCGGGAATGGCTGGCGCAAGCCCTGACCCTGGGCGAGAGCGGCGAGGACTGGGACGCCACCGTCGTCATCACCCATTTCGCGCCCAGCCTCCGCAGTGCCGATCCGCGCTACGGCCGCCAGCCGGGCACGGCCAGCTTCTGCAACGACGACGAGGCCCTGCTGGGTGGCGCGCGGCTGTGGCTGCACGGCCATCTGCATTGCCAGCACGACTACCGCGTCGCCCAGGCCGACGGTCGCAGCACCCGCGTGGTCTGCAATGCGCGCGGCCATGCACGCAAGGGCGAGCCGGCCGGCTTCCAGCCAAGCTCGCTGATCGAGGTCTTTGATCAGGCGCAGTGAGCGGGCCGGGGCCTGTGTCAGACTCCGGACATCGGTATCGAACACCGCCGCGGAGCCCGCCATGAAGATACTCGTCGCCATTGACGGCAGCGTCTACAGCCAGCGCCTGCTGGACTATCTGGCCGCCAACCGCGAGGCCTGGCTGGGCAGTAGCAATCGCTGCACCCTGCTGCATGCGGTGCTGCCGGTGCCGCCGCACGCGGCTTCGATGCTCGACCGGAACCTGCTGAAGGACTACTACCGCGAAGAGGGCGAGAAGGTCTTGCAGCCGGCGCGCGAGTTTTTCGCCAAGCATGGCTTCGAGGCCGAGTTCGTCTGCAAGGTCGGTTCACCGGCCAGCGTTATCTCGTCGACGGCCGAGGCGGAGCACTATGACCTGCTGATGCTGGGCTCGCATGGCCACAGCTCATTGGGCAATCTGGTGATGGGTTCGGTCGCCACCAAGGTGATGGCACATTGCGGCGTGCCGGTGCTGTTGGTGCGCTGAGGGTCGACGGCGGGGCGCCGTCCGGGGCTTGCTGTCAGCTGCTGCGCCGGGACAGCCAGGCCAGCGGGGACTCCTGCGTCGCCTGCGTGCGCTGCGACTCCAGCTCGGTCTGCGGCACGCTGGCGCGGTAGAAGTCGCTGTCGTCGAGGCTGGCCTCCATGCCGAAGGCGGTGCCCAGATCGGCCGGATCTTGCGGATGGGCGGCGGCGGGGTCGCGGCGGAAGAAGCGCAGTGCGGGAGCGAATCGCATATCAGACCTCGAGCAGGACCGCCTGTTGCGTAGCGGTATGAGCCAAGTGTGCGCGATCAAGGTACAGGGTGGATCCCCGAACTAAGTGGAAATACGGGGCCAGTTGCAAGAAACGCACGCATTGGCCACCTTTGGCAACAACCGTTACGTCTAGTAATAACCCTAGGCCCAACTTAAGGTGGATAGAGACTTTTTGACGCCCTCGCTATGCTCCGGCCTTCCTTAACAGCCCCGCCCTGCCGGCCCGGCTTTCCCATGAACGAAGCAGTCCTGAAGACCTCCACCGTCGGCGTCATCGCGCTGGCAGTCTCCAGCGCCGTCTGGCTGGCCGGTTCGCTGCAGACGAGCCGCCCGTCCGCGCCGCGCCTGGTGGCGGCACCCACCGCCGTGCCGCAGAAGAGCGGCAAGCCGATGCTGCTGGTCGCAGCCCTGCCGGCCGAGCGCGCCGCCTCGGCTTCCCTTGTTCGCACCGTAGGCGTGCGCTAACTTTCCAGCGCTGCGCTGGCACCCGCTGCCAGAGCCTGGCCGATCTGGTCAAGCAAGGCGACCCGCGCCGGTGCCCCGCTCAGTTCAGACACCAGCTTCCACTGATGCCAGTACAGCGCCACGTCCACGCTGAGCTCGGGCCGCAGTGCCACGAGCGCGCCGCTGGCGATCAGCGGCCGAACCTGTAGCTCCGGCGCCACACCGACGCCCCAGCCGCTGCAGACCGCGCGCACATAGGCTTCGCTCGACGGCACATAGCGTTCCTGCAGCCGCGGCGCGCGCACGCCGAAGGCCTTGGACACCCATTGCGCCTGGCTGTCGTCCTTGCGGTTGAAGACCAGGAAGGGCGTCGTGGAGAAATTGCCGCCGTTCAGCCCCTCGGGCAGCACCTTGGCCATGAAGGCGGGGCTGGCCACCGCCACATAGCGCATCACGCCCAGCGGCCGCACCAGGCAGCCGCGCAAGGCCTGCTTCACCGTGCTGACGCAGCCCAGCACCTCGCCCTGGCGCAGCCAATCGTGGGTGAAATCCTGGTCGTCGACGACCAGTTCCAGGCCGAAACCGTCCTTCAGACCGGCCTGCACGACCGGATCGAGCGCCGGCAGCACCCAGGTCGCCAGGCTGTCGGCATTGACGGCGATCGCGATCCGCTCATTCGGCGCGACCTGGGCGCCCAGTTCGCGCGCGACATCGGTGCGCAGCGCCTGCAGCTGGCGGGCGAAGCGCAGCAGTACCTTGCCCGCCTCGGTCAGCCGCAAGGGCCGCGAGCGCACGACCAGCAGCTGCCCGACCTGCGCCTCCAGGCTGCGCAGGCGTTGCGAGACGGCGCTCTGCGTGATCGCCAGCCGCTGGGCGGCGCGCTCGAAGCCGCGCTCGTCGGCCAGGGCGGCCAGGCAGTCTAGGCCGGCGGGATCCAGGTCTTTCATAAGAAACACTAATGTACGACGAGAAATATGAATTGCCCTTCTTGTTTGCCGCGCTGCTGCCGACAATCCGGCGCCCATGCTCGCGTCGCCCCTCACCCTCAGCACCATGACCGAAGGCTGGCTCAGCGGAGCCAGCCTGATCATGGCCATCGGCGCGCAGAACGCGCTGGTGCTGCGCCAGGGCTTGCTGCGCGGCCATCTGGCGCCGGTGGTGCTGGTCTGCACCGTCTCCGACGTGCTGCTGATCTGCCTGGGCGTGTTCGGCCTGGGACATGCGATTGCCGCCAGCCCGCTGCTGATGGAAGCCTTCCGCTGGGGCGGCGCGCTGTTCCTGCTGCTTTACGGCCTGCGCGCCGCGCAGCGGGCCTGGACCGGCAGCGCCGGCCTGCAGCCCGAAGCCGCTTCGGCCGGCCTGGCCGCCACGCTGCTGGCGGCGCTGGCAATGACCTATCTGAATCCGCATGTCTATCTGGACACCGTCGTGCTGCTGGGCACCCTGGGCGCCCAGCACCCGGCCGAGCAGCGCTGGGCCTTTGCGGCCGGCGCCTCGCTGGCCTCGACGATGTGGTTCTCGCTGCTGGGCTTTGGCGCGGCGGCGGTGGCGGGGCCGCTGCGCCGGCCGCAGATCTGGCGTGCGATCGATGCGGCCATCGCTTTGCTGATGTTCGCGCTGGGGTTCAAACTGTTGACGGGTCCGCTGGCGGCCTGATGGAGCAAGAAGAATGAAAGTCGTCGTCCTCGGAGCCGGCATCATCGGCATCAGCACCGCCTGGTATCTGCTCGAGCAGGGCCATGAGGTCATCGTTGTCGACCGCCAGGCCGACGCGGCGCTGGAGACCAGTTTCGCCAACGGCGCCCAGATCTCGGTCTGCTTCTGCGAGCCCTGGGCCAATGCCGGCGCGCCCTTCAAGGTGGCCAAATGGCTGTTGCGCGACGACTCGCCGCTGCTGTTCCGCCCGCGCCTGGAATTGGCCCAATGGCGCTACGGCCTGAGCTTCCTGACGCAGTGCACGACGGCCGCCTTCGAGCGCAATGTCGAGGAGCTGGTGCAGCTGGGCCGCTACAGCCATGCGGCGCTGAAGGCGCTGGTCGCGCAGACCGGCATCGAATACGACCGGCTCGAGAAGGGCATCCTGCATTTCTTCTCCAGCCAGCAGGACTTCGACAACGGCGTCGTCGCCGCCGAGATCATGCGCCGCCACGGCGTCGACCGCCGCATCCTCAACCACGACGAGGTGCTGCAGATCGAGCCGGCGCTGGCCAACTTCGGCGGCCGCGTCTATGGCGGCACCTACACGCCCAGCGACGAGAGCGGCGATGCGCGCGTGTTCACGCAGAAGCTGGCGCAGCGCTGCGCCGAGCGCGGCGCTACCTTCCTCTACGGCCACGACGTGCTGGCGCTGTCCCGGAGCGGCCAGGCGATCGACGGCGTGCAAGTCGCCTCGCGCGCGACTGGCCAGAAGCAGACATTGAAGGCCGACGCCTTCGTCGTCGCGATGGGTTCCTACACGCCGGCGCTGATGAAGCAGGTCGGCGAGTTCTTCAATATCTATCCGGCCAAGGGCTACTCGGCCACCTTGCGGCTGAAAAAGCCCGAGGCGGCCAGCGTCGTCAGCCTGCTCGACGACACCCGCAAGATCGCCATTTCCCGGCTGGGCGACCACATCCGGATCGCCGGCACGGCCGAGCTGAGCGGCTTTGACCTGAGCCTGGACACGCCGACCGCCAAGGTGCGCTGCGATGCGCTGGTCAAGCGCTACGAGGAACTATTCCCCGGCGTTGCGGACCTGTCCGAGCGCAATTACTGGACCGGCCTGCGGCCCAGCACGCCCAGCAACATCCCCTATATCGGGCGCAGCAAGAAGGCCGCCAATCTCTGGGTCAATGCCGGCCACGGCACGCTGGGCTGGACCCATGGCGCCGGCTCGGGTCTGGCGCTGGCCGAGCTGATGGCCGGCCGCCGCCCGCGCATCGACTTCGATTTCTACGGCGAGGTCGCCGCGGCGGCCTGAGCCGCTCCGGGCCCTTCTCCGCTCCTCCTCAATCGAGAGGACGACGTGCCGCCGCCCTGGCCGCCGCGCACCCGCCCCGCCATTGTTTGCACCGGACCCCGGTGCTAGCTTGGGGCGCAGCCATGGTGGCTGCAAAGGAGAACGGTATGAAGAAGGCGCTGATGAGCGGACTGCTGTCGATGGCCGCGCTTTTGTCCGCATCGCCGGCCTGGTCCAGCGACTGGCCGATGAGCCCGGGCGACTACTGGGAGATGACCGGCGTCCGCCTGAAGGACGGCGGCGCGCTGGGCTACGCGAAGTTCCTGGCCGGCGAGTGGAAGGCCAACCAGGAGTTCGCCAAGTCCAAGGGCTGGATCAAGGGCTATGCGGTGCTCAGCAACGTCTACAACCGCAAGGGCGAGCCCGATCTCTATCTGGTCACCATCACCGACCGGCTGGTGACCGGCGCCGAGTCCGAGAAGCGCGACGACGAGTACATGGCCTGGAAAAAAAAGAGCACGGCCCAGATGCAGAAGGAGTCCGGCGACCGGCTCGAGATCCGCGAGATCGAGGGTAGCCAGCTGCTGCAGGAGCTGAAGTTCAAGTAGATCGCGATGCCGCTGCGCTGTGGTCATCGGCGGGCCCGGGCGCCCGCCGATTCGTTTTCAGAGCGGAAGATTGGTCAGCGACTGCCGGATCCGCAGCGCATCGCGCAGGCGCTGGGCCGAACCGTCGGCGTCGAGCATCACGACGGTGAAGCCGCGGCCGCGGCTTTCCATGCGCATCGTCAGGCAGCGGCCGGCCTCCTCGGTGTAGCCGGTCTTGGAGAGCTGGATGTCCCAGCCCTTGGCGCCGACCAGGCGGTTGGTGTTGTGCAGCTCGCGCGGTCGCCCGCTGATCGGCACCTTGGTCGTCTTGTCGCTGGTGATGCGGACGATCTCCGGATAGCGAGCCGCTGCGGCCGTGATCTTGGCCACCTCGGTGGCGGTCGACAGATTGGCCGGCGACAGGCCGGTCGGGTCGGCCAGCGTCGTGCGGCTCAGGCCGAGACTGCGGATCTTGGCCTGCATCGCCAGCGCGAAGGCGGCGCTGCCGCCCGGGAAGGTGCGCGCCAGCGCCGCCGCCGCGCGGTTCTCCGAGGCCATCAGCGCCAGCTTCAGGGCGTCGAGCCGCGACATCTCGGCGCCGACGCGCAGGCGCGAGGCGCTGTGCTTGAGCGTGTCGACGTCATCGCGTTCGATGGTCAGCTTCTCCAGCGGATCGAGCTTGGCATCGAGCACGACCATCGCCGTCATCAGCTTGGTCAGCGAGGCGATCGGCACGACCGCGTCGGCATCCTTGGCCAGCACCACGCGGCCGCTGCCGTCCTCCAGCACCAGCACATGGCGGGCATTCAGCGCCGGCAGGCGGGGGCCGGCGGCCGTGCCGGCACCGGTGGCGGACGAGGGGGGGGCCGCCTGCGCGAACAGGCTGGCGGCGGCCAACGACAGCGCCAGCAGCGGCTGACGGGCGGCTCTTTCGATGCGATGGAACGAGAACAAACAATCCCCCGATGGACAGGACGGGTGGCTCGCCGCGGTGGCGGCCCCCGTCGTTTTTGGCGGCCGCGAGCATAGAGGCTTGCCGGCGCTTTTGCAAAACTAAATAAAATCCGCGCCCCTTCGAGCCTGTGCCGCCATGACCGCCTCTTTCCCTGCCTCCTTCTGCGCCATCGACTTCGGCACCTCGAATTCGGCCATCGCCATCCCCGCCGGGGCCGGCCGCATGCGCCTGGTCGAGCTGGAGCCCGGCCAGCTGACCATGCCGACCGCGGTGTTCTATTTCGCCGAGGGCCGCCATGATGCCGACGGCCCGCCGCGTGCCTTCGGCCGCGCCGCGATCGCCGCCTATGTCGAGGGCACCGACGGGCGGCTGATGCGCTCGATGAAGAGCATCCTCGGCTCCGGCCTGATCGAGCAGACCACCGATGTCGGCGGCGGCCGCGGCGCCAAGTATTTCGACATCCTGGCCGGCTATCTGAAGCGGCTGCGCCAGTCGGCCCTGGCCGCCGGCGCGGCCGCGCCGCTGAACAAGGCGGTGCTGGGCCGGCCGGTCTTCTTCGTCGACGGCGAGCCGGAGCGCGACGCGGCCGCGCAGCGCTCGCTGGAGGCGGCCGCGCGCGCGGTCGGCTTCGAGGAGGTGCATTTCCAGTTCGAGCCGATCGCCGCCGCCTTCGACTACGAGAGCCAGATCGACAGCGAGCGCATCGTGCTGGTCGCCGATATCGGTGGCGGCACCTCGGACTTCTCGGTAGTGCGCGTCGGCCCCGAGCGCATGCAGCGCCTGGACCGCCGCGACGACATCCTGGCCAACCATGGCGTGCACATCGCCGGCACCGACTTCGACCGCCATATCGAGCTGGCCGGCATCCTGCGCGAGTTCGGCTACCGCAGCTTCGGCCCCGAGCGGGCCGGCGCGCCGGCGCGCGAGGTGCCCAGCGGCATCTACTTCGACCTGGCCACCTGGCATCTGATCAACACCGTCTACAGCCCGGCGCGCGTTGCCGAGCTGCGCCAGATGAAGAGCTTCTACGGCAATCCGCTGCACCACCAGCGGCTGATGACGGTGCTGGAAGAGCGCCTGGGCCATGAGCTGGCCGGGCGCGCCGAGGCCGCCAAGATCGCCGTCTCGGGCGGCGGCGACACCGTCATCGATCTGGCTGCCGTTGAGACCGGCCTGCAGATCGCGCTGGGCGAGCGGGTCGCCGTCGAGGCGCTGGACGGCGATATCGGCCGCATCGTCGCCGCCGGCCGCGAGACGGTGGCCCAGGCGGGCCTGCGGCCCGAGCAGATCGACGCGCTCTATTTCACCGGCGGCTCGACCGGCCTGCGCCTGCTGGCCGAGCGCATCGCGGCCGACTACCCGCGTGCCGCCCAGGTGCGCGGCGACCGCTTCGCCTCGGTGGCGACCGGCCTGGGCCTGCATGCGGCGCGGCTGTTCGCGCGCTAGCCGGTTCAGTAGCGCTTGCGCTGCGGCGGGCCGCGGCGCGCCGGCGGCGCCGCATGCCGGGCCGGCTGCGGCCGCGTGATGTCGGCCAGCAGCAGGGTCGAGCGCACCAGGCTCTCGACCGCCTCGGCCACGTCGGCCGGCGGCTCCAGCGTCTCGATCTCCTCGAGCAACTCGTCGGCGTCTTCCAGATCGTCCGGGTCCAGATGCATGTACAGCGAGGCCAGCGGCTCCAGCAACTCGGCGGCCTTTTGCTGCATCAGCTCGGGGAACAGCTCGGCCGCCAGCGCGAAGCCGGCCACCCAGGGCAGCACCACCTCGGACGGGCTGTCGGCATCGTCGAGCTCGAACACCAGCGGATCGAACCATTGGCGCTCGACGATGGCCTGGTTCAGCTCGCTGTAGCGGCGCTTGACCAGGGCCAGCAGCGGCCGCGTGTCGAATCCCTCGGGCGGGCTGCGGCCCTCCTCGGCATCGAGCACATGCGGTGTCCAGCGAAAGGCCGGCACCTGCTTGGGCTGCAGCAGCACGCCGACCAGATAGCCGTCCAGCATGCTCAGGTCCAGCGGTTCCAGCGGCGCGGGCAGCGCATCCAGCAGCGCTTCGAGCTCGCCCAGCTCCTGCTCGTTCAGCGGCTCGGCCGGTTTGGGCTGGGGCTGGGGCTTGGGCTGGGAAGCCGCGGTGGGCCGCGTCGTCCTGGCGGACGAGGGGCCCGACCGGGCGGGGTGTTTCTTGGCGGGACTGCGGCGCGGGTCATGGCTCATGCCGCGATTGTCCCGCCATTCGGGGCGGGCTTAAAGCTCAGAGCCAGGCCACGCCGTAGTAGTCATAGACCTTGCGGCCATAGTCCTCGCCGTACTCGGGACGCTCGTCCTCGGCATAGCGCGGCGCCTTCTCGAGCTGGCTCTCGGTCAGCGGCACGACATAGCCGTCCAGATTGGTGTCGTACTTCAGCATGCTCCAGGGGATCGGATAGCGATCGGTGCCCATGCCCAGGAACCCGCCGAACTCCAGCGCCGCATAGCGGACCTGGCCCGAGCGCTTGTCGATGACGAGGTTGTCGATCGAGCCGAGCTTGTCGCCGTTGCCGTTGTAGACATTGGTGCCTTCGACCTTGTCGGAGGAGATGCAGGGGTTGCTCATCGTGAAACTCCTTGAGATGTGCTGCGGCTGGCGATATGCCGGCCGGCCTGGACTTCTTTATCGGTCTTCGCGGCGGCGGCGAATATCAGCCCAGGCAGGACCGCGCTGTAGGACCTGCCCTACGGTTGCCGCCCGCGCGCTGGCGATCCCTCTTCCTGGGGATATCCCGTAGCCCTTCGAGTCCCTAGAGTCCAAAGTCCCAACGACGTCCTTCCGAGGACTTTCGACGCTCACCCGCTCCGGGTGGGCGTTTTTTTTGGTTCGCGCGGCCGATAGGGCCCTAGAAGCCGCCGGCCAGGTGCTCGCGCAGGTGCTCGATCAAGAGCCGCAGCGGCCGCGGCGTCGTCGTGCTCCAGCGGTGGATCGCATAGACCGCGTCGCCGAAGAAGCCGACCGGCCGCCAGTCGGGCAGCACCTCGATCAGGCGGCCCTCGCGCAAGGCGGTGGCGGCGCTGAAGTCGGGCAGCAGGGCCAGGCCCAGGCCGGCCAGCGCCGCGTCGCGCAGCACCTCGCTATTGCCCGCGCGCAGCGGCCCCTGTACCGGGATGCGCAGGCGCTGGCGCGCCTTCTCGAACAGCCAGACCGCCGGCCCCGGCCGCAGATAGGGCAGGCAGGCATGGCGGGCCAGCTCGTCCGGATGGCGCGGCCCGCCCTGGGCCGCCAGATAGGCCGGGCTGGCGACCAGCAGGGTCCGGGACGCGCACAGCCGGGTCGCGACCTGGTTGTCGGGCGGCGCGCTGGTGTGGCGGATCGCCAGATCGAAACCCTCCGGCGCCAGCGAGACCAGGCGGTCGCTGAGGTCCAGCTCGATGCGGATCTCCGGATAGGCAAGAAAGAAGCCGCTCAGCAGCGGCGCCAGGTGCTGGCGGCCCAGCGCCACCGGCGCGGTGACGCGCAAGAGCCCGCGCGGCTGGCCGGCCGCGTCGCGGGCGGCACCGAGCGCCTCGGTGATGTGGGCAAAGCTGGCCTCGGTCTCCTCGACCAGACGGCGGCCGGCCTCGGACAGGCGCACCGAGCGCGTCGTGCGCAGGACCAGGGTGGTGCCCATCGCCCGCTCGAGCTCGGCGATGCGCTGGCTGACCGCGGCCTTGGACAGCGAAAGCCGCTGCGCCGCCTTGGTGAAGCTGCCCAGCTGGGCGATCACGGTCAGCGCATGCAGCTGCCCCCAGAGCAGCTCGTGGCGGAGTTCGGGTGTCGTGGCCATTGTTCATATTAACGAACAATCAAATCGTCGAAAGCCGATTGGCAGCGCGAGCAGCGATGCCTAGACTGAGCGGATCACAGGAGAGCACGATGAGCAGCGCCAGCCCCTATACCCGCAGCGAAGACCTCACCCACTTCATCGGCGGCAAGCCGGTCGCCGCCACGTCCGGCCGCAGCCAGGCGGTCTACAACCCGACGACCGGGGCCGTCGCGCGCCAGCTGCAGCTGGCCAGCGTCGAGGACGTCAACGCTGCCGTCGCCGCCGCCCAGGCGGCCTTCCCGGCCTGGGCCGAGGCGCCGCCGCTGCGCCGCGCGCGGGTGATGCAGGGTTTTCTGCAGCTGCTGAACCGCCACAAGGACGAGATCGCCGCCATGATCACCGCCGAACATGGCAAGGTGTTCAGCGATGCCCAGGGCGAGGTGATGCGTGGCATCGACATCGTCGAATTCGCCTGCGGCGTGCCGCAGCTGCTGAAGGGCGACTACACCGAGCAGGTCTCGACCGGCATCGACAACTGGACCCTGCGCCAGCCCTTGGGCGTGGTCGCCGGCATCACGCCCTTCAACTTCCCCTTCATGGTGCCGATGTGGATGGCGCCGCTGGCGATCGCCACCGGCAATGCCTTCATCCTCAAGCCCAGCGAGCGCGATCCCTCGCCCAGCCTGTTCATTGCCGAGCTGTTCAGGCAGGCCGGCCTGCCGGACGGCATCTTCAATGTCGTGCAGGGCGACAAGATCGCGGTCGACGCGCTGCTGCACCATCCGGACGTGCGGGCGCTGTCCTTCGTCGGCTCGACGCCGATCGCGCAGTACATCTACGAGACCGGCGCCCGCCACGGCAAGCGGGTGCAGGCGCTGGGCGGCGCCAAGAACCATATGGTGGTGATGCCCGATGCCGACATCGAGCAGGCGGTCGACGCGCTGATCGGCGCCGCCTACGGCTCGGCCGGCGAGCGCTGCATGGCGATCTCGGTGGCGGTGCTGGTCGGCGACGTGGCCGACAAGATCATGCCCAGGCTGGCCGAGCGCGCGCGGGCGCTGAAGATCAAGAACGGCATGGAGCCCGATGCCGAGATGGGGCCCATCGTCACCCGCGAGGCGCGCGACCGCATCGAGAACTACATCGCGCTGGGCGTCGAGGAGGGCGCCAAACTGGTCGTCGACGGCCGCGGCCACCGGGTCGCCGGCTTCGAGAACGGCTTCTTCACCGGCGGCACCCTGTTCGACCAGGTCAAGCCGACCATGCGCATCTACAAGGAAGAGATCTTTGGCCCGGTGCTGGTCTGCGTGCGCGTGCACGACTTTGCCGAGGCGCTGCAGCTGGTCAACGGGCATGAATACGGCAATGGCGTCGCCTGCTTCACCAGCGACGGCAATGTCGCGCGCGAGTTCGCCCGCCGGGTCCAGGTCGGCATGGTCGGCATCAATGTGCCGATCCCGGTGCCGATGGCCTGGCATGGCTTTGGCGGCTGGAAGAAGAGCCTGTTCGGCGACATGCATGCCTATGGCGAGGAGGGCGTGCGCTTCTACACCAAGCAGAAGAGCGTGATGCAGCGCTGGAGCTCCAGCATCGCCAAGGGCGCCGAGTTCGTGATGCCGACCAGCCAGTGAGTCGCGCGGGCGCAGGGGCGCCCGCGCAACACCCGCATCCAAGTGCTCGCCGCCCCGGGGCGGATGGGCTAATCTTGCGCTCCCCGTTCTGTTCGCGCCCTTGGCGAAACCGATGCTAGACACCCAGCCCAGCGAAGCTGCGAGCGGCGAGACGACCCTCGCCGCGGCGCTGGACGCCGCGCGAGCCGAGCGCCATGGCAATCTGCCGCTGGGGCTGGCGGCCGCGCGCCAGGTCTGGGACGCGGCCATCGCCCAGGGCTTTCTGAGCGAGCAGCTGGAGGCCGGGCGGTTGCTGACCTTCTTCCATCTGCGCCGCGGCGAATTCGCCGAGATGCTGGCCATCGGCCAGCAGCTGCTGCCGCTGCTGCGCGGCCAGGGCAGTCATGCGGCGCTGTGCGAGCTGCTGCGCGGCATGGGCCTCGCGGCGGCCGAGCTGAGCGATTTCGAGACCGCGCTGGCCTGCGTCAACGAGGGCCTGGCGCGTGCCCGCGAGCTGGACGACCTGCGCCTGACCAGCGTCGCGCTGAATGCGGTCGGCGCCTGCTTCGACCGCATGGGCGATCCCTGGCAGGCCGAGCGCTTGATGAACGAGGCGGCCGCGCTGATCGGCCAGCAGGCGACCGATTACGAGCGCGTCGTCAATTCGAACAATCTGGCCACCGTCGCGCTGGACACCTTCCATCTGCTGCGCCACAGCGGCCACGAGCGCGAATGTGCGGAGGCGCTGCAGCGCGCGCTGCAGCATGCGCTGCAGACGCGGCCGCATGCGCTGGCGCTGCGCGACCCGTTCGCGCTGGCGCTGACCGACGGCAACCGCGGCGAGATCCTGCTGCATCTGGAGCGGCTGGACGAGGCCGAGGCGGTGCTGCACGAGGCGCTGGCGCTGGACCGGCGCGCGGGCTTCGTGATGCTGGGCTGGCGCGTGCGCTGCTCGCTGGCCGAGCTGTGGCTGGCGCGCGGCCAGGCGCAGGACGCGCTGGCCGAGCTGAACGCCTTGCTGGCCGAGACGGCCGGCCGCAATCTGGGCGCCACCGGCCTGCGCCTGCGCCATGCCGCCTACCGGGCCGGCAAGGCGCTGGGCGACCCCGCGCTGGCGCTGGCCCATCTGGAGCAGTACCAGGCGCTGGAGCGCGCGCGCAGCGTCGCCCAGCTGATGGCGCAGGCGCGCTTCTTCGTCAGCCGGCTGGAGGCCGAGCAGCGCGTCGCGCCGGCGCCCGGTGGCGGCCTGGCGCGCGCCGATTGCGGCAGCGAGGAGCAGGCGCGCCGCGACCCGCTGACCGGCCTGGGCAACCGCCGCTGCATGGAGGCGCGCATGCCGGCGCTGATGCAGGCGGCGCAGCGCAGCGGCGCCGCGCTGACCGTGGCCCTGATCGATATCGACCGCCTGCAGGCGATCAACGACGAGCATGGCCAGGCGGTCGGCGACCGCGTGCTGCAGGTGCTGGCGCAGATGCTGCTCGACAACACCCGCGCCAGCGATCTGCTGATGCGCTGGGGCGGCGAGGAGATCCTCGTCGTGCTGCCCGACACCGTCGCCGACCGCGCCTTCGAAGTCTGCGAACGGCTGCGCCAGGCGGTCGAGCTGTTCCGCTGGGACGAGCTGGCGCCGGGCCTGGACGTGACGCTGAGCATAGGCCTGGCGAACGCGCCGCCCTATTCGACCGATCTGCTGGTCGCGCGCGCGGAGAGCGCGATGTACCGCGCCAAACATCTGGGCCGCAACCGCGTCGCACTCGCCTAGCCGGCTAGGGCAGGGCCAGGCGCTCCGCCTGAGCCTGCACCCGGTTGCGGCCGAGCTCCTTGGCCCGGTACATGGCCGCGTCGGCGCGGGCCAGCACCGCATCGGCGCTGGCGTCGTCCGGCCGGGCCTCGGCGACGCCGAAGCTGGCGGTCAGCGGCCAGCGCTCGCCGTCCCAGTCGAATTCGCAGCCCTCCAGGCTGGCGCGCATCCGTTCCGCGACGACGCCGGCGCCGGCCAGATCGGTCAGCGGCAGCAGCGCGCAGAACTCCTCGCCGCCGAGGCGGCCGAGCCGGTCGATCTCGCGCACGCAGGGCCGCAGCACCTCGATCAGGCGCAGCAGCGCCGCGTCGCCGGCCGCATGGCCCAGCGTGTCGTTCAGCTGCTTGAAGCGGTCCATATCGATCATCACCAGCGCATAGGGCTTGCCGCGCTGCCGCCGCGCATGCTCCAGCTCGATGGCCGCGCAAAGTGCGCCATGGTTCAGGACATCGGTCAGCGGATCCTGCCGCGTCAGCCGCTGGATGCGCAGGATCAGCTTCATTAGCACCAGCAGGCCCATGGTCGCGTTCAGCAGCAGGCACAGCAGCATCGCCGACCACAGCCAGACGATGTTGAAGTCGCTGGCCTGGCTGAGCCGATTGGCGTTCGACGGCGCCAGCAGCGACTCGATCAATCGCGTCAGCAGCAGCGCCGCGATCGCGAACAGCGGGCTCACCAGGAGGGCGGCGACGGCTGGCCGCAGCGTGCGTTCGCGCAGCTGCCGCCAGCCGTCGCCGGCGGCCAGCAGCACCAGCAGGCTCAGGCACAAGTAGACGCAGCGCACATGCCAGCGCGTGTCGCCGCCATAGGGCATGGCGGCCAGCAGCAGCAGGGCCGGCACGGCGATGGCCGCCGCCGAGCGCCAGGCCAGCGGTCGGTCGGCGATCGCCGGCACCGCCGCGCGCAGCAGCGCGAAGGCGGTGATCGCCATCGCGTCCGAACCCCAGAAGGCCAGCAGCGGCAGCATCTGGCCGCGCAAGGCATCGGCGGCCAGCGAGCCGCCCAGCAGCGCATTGCCCAGGGCCAGACAGTGCGAGGCGCGCCGCGTCAGCCGCGCGCCGACGGCCAGCGCCCACCAGACCTGGGCGGCGGCGAAGAACATCAGGGTGATCGCCAGCATCAGCGTCGGCACGTCGGTCTGCTGCAGCAGCGTCGTGGTCAGCATTGCCGTCAGACCGCCGGGCGGGCGGAAGAAGAGGAGGCGGAAAACGAGGGCGCCGCGGCGGCCGGCACCGGCGCTGCGTCGGCCACGCAGACGCGGTTGCGGCCCTCGGCCTTGGCGCGGTAGACCAGGCGGTCGGCCAGGGCCAGGCCGGCCGTGCCGAGCGGGTCGTCACCCTGCGCCGGCGCGACGCCGAAGCTGGCCGTCAGCGCGATCGTCTCGCTGCCCCGCCAGGCCAGCGGCCGCTGCTCCAGCGCGGCGCGCATCCGTTCGGCGACCTGGGCCGCCGGCGCCAGCGGCGTGTGCGGCAGCAGCGCGCAGAACTCCTCGCCGCCGAGGCGGCCCAGCAGGTCCAGATCGCGCAGGCAGCCGCGCAGCACTTTCACCGCATGGATCAGCGCCGCATCGCCGGCGGCGTGGCCGAGCCGGTCGTTGATGCGCTTGAAATGGTCGATATCGATCAGCACGATCGCATGCTCGTGGCCGCGCCGCCGCAGCGCCTGCAGCTTGCGCAGCTCGGCATCGAAGGCGCGGCGGTTGAGGCTGCCGGTCATCGAATCGTGGTGCGACAGATGCTGGATGCGCGCGATCAGCCGCCACAGCAGCAGGGCCATCAGGCTGATCGCGATCGCGCCGCTGAGCGCCAGCCACAGCCCGGCCAGCAGGCCGCTGGCCGCACCGTCGACCTGGAACAGGCCGGTCCATTGCGGCGCGAACAGCAGCACCGCGGCGCGCGCGCCGGTCGCCAGGCCCAGCAGCAGGTGCGGCAGCGCGATCAGCACCGTCACCGGGCGCGCAAGACCCGGCCCCGCGCCGGAGACGACGTCGCGCGTTGCGCGCAGCGCCAGCAGGCTCATGCAGGCCGAGGTGGCGATCAGCGGCGCCGAGCGGCCCGGCAGCGGCCACAGCACGGCCAGCGCGCCGGCGCCGCCGATCAGCGCGATGTCCAGCCAGTGCTGGCGCAGCCGCAGCATGCGGCGCAGGGCCAGCGCCAGCAGGGCGACTGTCGCCAGCGCCGCCAGATCGGCGAAGCCCTCGATCGGCAGCGGCGCGCAGTCCTCGCAGCGCAGCGCCGCCGCCATGCAGCACAGATGGGCGCCCGCCATCAGCCAGCTGGCACGCGGCGCGATGCGGAACAGGCCGGCCAGCAGCACCCAGCAAAAGCTCGCGAAGCCGTTGAAGATGGCGTTCGCGATCAGCAGGGTCGGGGCGTCGAGGGCGTTCATGGAGGACGAGGCGGCGGACCCATCATCCCCGAGCACCGGGGCTGACACAATGGGCCGATGCACCACATTGCCCTGATCACCGGCGCCGGCCGCGGCATCGGCGCCGCCATCGCCGAAGACTGCGCGCGCGCCGGTTACGACCTGGCCCTGAACTATGCGCGCGACGCCGGCGCCGCCGAGGCGCTGGCCGGGCGCCTGCGCCGCGAGACCGGCCGGCGCGTGATCGCCATGCAGGCCGATGTGGCCGACGAGGCCCAGGTGCTGGCGATGTTCGCGCGCATCGATGCCGAGCTGGGGCCGCTGACGGCCCTGGTCAACAACGCCGGCATCGTCGCGCCGGCCGCGCGGCTGGAGGATATGGACCTCGCGCGCTGGCATCGCCTGTTCGACGTCAATGTGATGGGCACGCTCTTGTGCAGCCGCGAGGCGGCCCGGCGGATGAGCCGTCGCCACGGCGGCGCCGGCGGCGCCATCGTCAACCTGTCGTCCCGCGCGGCCCAGCTCGGCTCGCCGGGCCTCTATGTCGACTATGCGGCCAGCAAGGGCGCGATCGATACGCTGACCGTCGGCCTGGCGCGCGAGCTGATCGAGGAGGGCATCCGCGTCAACGGCGTGCGGCCCGGCATCATCGACACCGAGATCCATGCTTCGGGCGGCATGGGCGACATGCTGCCCGCCGCCGTCAGGACGATCCCGATCGGGCGCCTGGGCCGCGCCGACGAGGTTGCCGCGGCCGTGCTGTGGCTGCTGTCCGATGCCGCCAGCTACACGGTCGGCGCGATGCTGGACGTGGCCGGCGGGCGCTGAGTCGCGGCGTTTACTTGCGCTCGACGACCACGGCGTTCATCCCCACCGCCTGCTGCACCCGCGTCGCCGCCTGGCGCGCCTCCTCGCGCGAGCGGTAGGGGCCGGCCTGCAGCCGGTGCATGCGGCTGTCCTTGAAGATCGCCATCATCGGCGCCAGCCAGTCCAGCTCGCGCACCAGGCGCGCGCGCATCTGCTCGGCGCCGTCGAGCCGGCTGAAGGCGCCCAGCTGGACCCAGAAGCCCGCCGCGGCATAGGGCGGCGGTGGCGTGTCCGGCACCGGCGTGGCGGCGATCTGCGCCGTCGTCAGCGGCGGCGGCGCGCCGACGGCGGGCGCGGCGGCGTAGACCGGCGGATCGCCGTTGCGCTGCCAGGCCCCGCTGCGGATCTCCTCGTAGGTGATGCGCTCGACCTCGACCGTCGAGACGCCGCGCAGCACGTCGAGCTTCAACGCCGCCGTGTAGCTGAGGTCGATGATGCGGCCCGAATGAAAGGGCCCGCGGTCGTTGATGCGCACGATCACCTCGCGGCCATTGGCCGGGTTGCGCACCCGCGCATAGCTGGGAATGGGCATGGTCGCGTGCGCGGCCGTCATCGCGTACATGTTGTAGACCTCGCCGCTGGAGGTCGGCCGGCCGTGGAATTTCTTGCCGTACCAGGAGGCCAGGCCGCGCTCGGCCAGCGGCCGGTCCTCGGTCAGCGGCTCGTAGCGCTGGCCCAGCACCTCGTAGGGCTTGTTCGGCCCGCCCTTGCGTATCGGTTCCAGCTTCGGCTCGGCATTCGGGGTCAGGTGCAGATCGGGCGGCACCTGCAGCTCGGGGCCGTCGCGCTCGCTGCCGCCGGCCGGTTCCGCCGGGCGGCTGGCGCAGCCGGCCAGCAGGGCCAGGCCGGCGAGAAAAAGGGCGGCGAGCAGGGATCGGTTCGGCGGCATGGCCGCCACCCTAAACGATTCGCGCGGCCGCCGCAAAACGCCCCGATCCGCAATGCCCACAACATCACGGCCGGCGCGTGGTCGTATGCTGGGCGCTCACATCCCAGCCTTGGACGCCATGAGCAGCAGCTATATCTTCCCGCCCGCCGAGATCCCCAGCGTCGCCGTGCGCGGCAGCAGCGCGCGCTACGCGGTCGCGCGCATCTTCTGCGTCGGCCGCAACTACGCGGCCCATGCGCGCGAGATGGGCGGCAACCCCGATCGCGAGCTGCCCTTCTACTTCACCAAGCCGCCCAGCGCCCTGGTGCCCTCGGGCTCGACGGTGCCCTATCCGCCCGGCACCAAGAACTACCACTACGAGATGGAGCTGGTGATCGCGATCGGCGCGCCGGTGTTCAAGGCGACGCCCGAGGCGGCGCGCGCCGCCATCTGGGGCTATGCGGCGGGCCTGGACATGACGCGCCGCGATCTGCAGGCCGAGGCCAAGGCGGCCGGCCGGCCCTGGGACACGGCCAAGGGCTTCGAGCAGTCGGCCGTCATCACCGAGCTGGCGCGCGTCGCCGATATCGGCCTGCTGGAGGCTGGCGCGATCACCCTGGCCGTCAACGGCGTCGAGAAGCAGCGCGGCGATCTGTCGGACATGATCTGGAGCCAGGCCGAGATCGTCGCCAATCTCTCGCAGTACTACCACCTGCAGCCCGGCGATCTGATCTACACCGGCACGCCCGAGGGCGTCGGCGCGGTCCAGCCCGGCGACCTGCTGAGCGGCCGGATCGAGGGCCTGGGCGACTTGAGCCTGACAATCGGGGCCCCGGAATAGTTTTCCCCCGACCATGTTCGAGCACAACGAGACCCTAGACCAGGCGCGCCAGCGCAATATCCGCGACGCGCTGAGCGAGGACATCGGCGTCGCCGACTGGACCGCGCGGCTGGTGCCGGCCGGCCGGCGCGTGCGTGCCCAGGTCCGCGTGCGCGAGGACGCGGTGCTCTGCGGCCGGCATTGGTTCGACGGCGTCTTTGCCGCGCTCGACGCCACGGCGACCATCGCCTGGCGCTACGAGGAGGGCGCAGCCATGGCCGCCGACAGCATCGTCTGCGACATCGAGGGCGATGGCCGGGCGCTGCTCTCGGCCGAGCGGCCGGCGCTGAACTTTTTGCAGCTGCTGTCGGCGACGGCGACGGTCACCTACCGCCATGTGCAGGCGATCGCCGGCGCCAGCCCCAATCCGCGCGGCTGCGCGGTGCTGGACACGCGCAAGACCCTCCCGGGTCTGCGCCTGGCGCAGAAATACGCGGTGCGCGTCGGCGGCGGCGCCAACCAGCGCCTGGCCCTCTACGCCGGCATCCTGATCAAGGAAAACCATATCGCCGCGGCCGGCGGCGTCGCCGCGGCGCTGCGCGCGGCGCAGGCGCTGAACGCCGGCGTCGACATCCAGATCGAGGTCGAGTCGATTGCCGAGTTGCGCGAGGCGCTGGACGCCGGCGCCGGCAGCGTGCTGCTCGACAACTTCAGCGAGGCGATGATGGTCGAGGCGGTGGCGCTGAACGCCGGCCGTGCGCTGCTGGAGGTGTCCGGCGGCGTCGAACTGGAGCAATTGCGATGGATCGCCGCCACCGGCGTCGACCGCATCTCGATCGGCCGCCTGACCAAGGACGTCAAGGCGGTCGACTACTCGATGCGGGTGCTGGGCCCGGTCTGAGGCGCGGCGGGCATCGCGCTTGCCCGCCCCCGGGTCCCGTCCACCGGAGACCCGCATGCCTCAGTCATGGAGCGCCAAGCGCGAACGCCAGTACCAGCACATCAAATCGGGCCTGAAGAAAAGCGGCAAGTCGGAGCAGCTGGCCGAGGAGATCGCCGCCCGCACCGTCAACAAGGAGCGCGCCCAGCACGGCGAGGCCAAGGAGGCCAGCCGCAGCTCGGTCGAGGACATGCCGGCCGGCCGCCGCGGCGGCCTGCATGCGCATCGGGGGCCCGGCGGCCGCACGCTGGCCCAGCTGAGGAACGAGGCGCGCCAGCGCGGCATCAAGGGCCGCTCGACGATGAACAAGGCCCAGCTGGAGGCGGCCCTGAAGCGCTGAGCGCAGCGGCAAGTCCTGGCCCCCGGCCGGCGCTCAGATGTCCGCAAACGTCCAGCGGCCGGCCCCGGTCCGTGGCAGGATGGCCGGCCGCAACAAGGAGACGACGATGCGTGACCAGGACTTTCATGCGCTGCACCGGGGCACCGACCGCCTATTGCTGCTGCTGAACTGCTGGGACGCCGGCAGCGCGCTGATGATGCAGAGCCTGGGCGCGCCGGCCGTCGCGACCAGCAGCGCCGCCGTCGCCTGGGCGCAGGGCTATGGCGATGGCGACCAGCTGCCGGTGGCACGCCTGCTCGACTGCGTGCGCGCCATCGCGCGCCGGCTGACGGCGCCGCTGAGCGTGGACATCGAGGGCGGCTACTCGGACGACCCGGCGGCCGTCGGCGAGACGGTCGCCGCCCTCATCGGCGCCGGCGCGGTCGGCATCAATATCGAGGACGGTCGCGCCGAGCCGGCGCTGCTGTGCCGCAAGATCGAGCAGGCGCGGGC
The DNA here is from genome assembly GCF_030410485.1 of Roseateles violae. GTDB lineage: Bacteria > Pseudomonadota > Gammaproteobacteria > Burkholderiales > Burkholderiaceae_C > Roseateles_D > Roseateles_D violae. The sequence continues at coordinate 785,859 of NZ_JAUHHC010000001.1, forward strand.
GGCGGCCGAGCGCGCCGGCGTGCGACTCTTCATCAATGCGCGCTGCGACGTCTATCTGAAGGGTCTGGCGCCGCCCGAGCAGCGCGTGGCCGAATCGCTGCGCCGTGCCGCGCTGTACCGCGCGGCCGGCGCCGACGGCTTCTTTGCCGCCGGCGCGCGGGCGCCGGACGAGATCGCCGCCCTGGTCGCCGGCACGCCGCTGCCGCTGAATGTGCTGGCCCTGGCCGGCGTGCCGCCGGCGGCCGAGCTGGCGCGGCTGGGCGTGCGGCGGCTCAGCGCCGGCTCGGGCATCGCCGAGTCGGTCTATGCGCGCATCGCCGAGCTGGGCTGCGATTTCCTGCGCGAGGGCGATGGCGCGGCGCTGTCCCGCCAGGCGCTGCCCTATGGCGAGCTGAACGCCCTGATGTCGGGCTGAGCCGCCGTCCCCATTGTTGAGGGACAGCGGCTTGCCGGCCGCGGGGGCGCGGCGCATCATCGGGCCGCCCGACCGCAAGCCCGATGGAGGCCGCTCATGGACATCACCGAAGTCGCCCCCGCCACCGCGCTGCGCCGCTGGGAGGATCTGCCCGGCCCGCGCGGCCTGCCGCTGCTGGGCAATGCGCTGCAGGTCCGGGCGCTGCGCTTTCACCAGCAGCTCGAGCAGTGGGCGCGGGACTTCGGCCCGCTGTACAAGCTGCGGCTGAACGAGCGCCGCCTGCTGGTCGTCGGCGACCATGAACAGGTCGCGGCGGTGCTGCGCGACCGGCCCGAGGGCTTTCGCCGCACCAGCAAGATGGAGCGCATCTGGGTCGAGATGGGACTGCCGATCGGCGTCTTCGGCGCCCATGGCGAAACCTGGGCGCGCCAGCGCCGCATGGTGATGGCCGGCTTCGACCCGGCCCATGTGCGGCGCTACTACCCGGCCATGCAGCGCGTCGCGGCCAATCTCGGCGCGCGCTGGCAGGCGGCCGCGCGCGCCGGCCGGGCGATCGATCTGCAGGCCGATCTGATGCGCTACACGGTCGACACGATCGCCGGCCTGGCCTTCGGCGAGCAGGTCAACACCCTGCAGTCGGACGAGGACGTGATCCAGCGCCATCTGGACAAGATCTTTCCGGCCCTGTTCCGCCGCATCCTGTCGCCGATCCCGCTGTGGCGCTGGCATCGATCGGCCGCCGACCGCGAGCTGGAGGCCGCGATCGTCGAGGTCAAGGCCGCCGTGGCCGGCTTCATCGCCCAGGCGCGCGCTCGCATGCAGGCCCAGCCGCAGCGCCGCGAGCATCCGGAGAACCTGCTGGAGGCGATGATCGCCGCCGCCGATGCCGAGGGCAGCGGCATCGACGACGAGGGCGTGGCCGGCAATGTGCTGACCATGCTGCTGGCCGGCGAGGACACGACGGCCAACACCCTGGCCTGGATGACGGCCCTGCTGTGGCGTCATCCGGAAACGCTGGCCCGCGCGGCCGCCGAGGTGCGCGGCCTGATCGTCGAGGGCGCGCCGATCACGCAGGAGCAGCTGGGCCGGCTCGACTATCTGGAGGCCTGCGCGCACGAGACCATGCGGCTGAAGCCGGTCGCGCCGGTGCTGCCGCTGCAGTCGCTCCACGAGATCACCGTCGGCGATGTGCGCATCCCGGCCGACACGGTCGTGATCTGCCTGCTGCGCCGCGACAGCGTCAGCGACGCGCATATGGGCGCGCACGCGGGCAGGTTCGAGCCGCAGCGCTGGCTGCTCGGCGAAGAGAGCGTGGCCGCCCGCGCCCATGCGGCCAAGCGCATCGCGATGCCCTTCGGCGCCGGCCCGCGCATCTGCCCGGGCCGCTATCTGGCCCTGCTGGAGATCAAGCTGGCGATGGCGACCCTGCTGAGCCGCTTCGAGATCGCGGCGGTCGACACGCCCGACGGTGCCGAGCCGCAGGAGCGCCTGGCCTTCACCATGGCGCCGCTGGGGCTGACGATGAGGCTGCGGGAGCGCTGAGCCGCCGCGGGTTTTGAGGCCCTCGCGGCGCTACTTGGCCTTGGGCTTCTTCGCCTTCGCGCCGTTGAGGGCGACCGCGGCGCGGATCAGCGCCTTGAAGGCCTCGGCATCGAGCTGCTCGCCCTCGCGGATGTCGATCGCGCGCCGGGTGTTGCCGTCCAGGCTCGCGTTGAAGAGCCGGCTCGGGTCGCTCAGCGAGGCGCCCTTGGCGAAGGTCAGCTTGACCACCGCCTTGTAGGACTCGCCGGTGCAGACGATGCCCTCGTGCGACCAGACCGGCGTGCCCATCCACTTGAGCTCCTCGACGATGCCGGGATCGGCCTCGTGGATCAGCGCGCGCATGCGGCTCAGCGTCGAGCCGCGCCAGTCGCCCAGCTCGGCGATCCTGCGGTCGATCTGCGCCGTGGCCGTGGTCGGGTCCTTCGATTCCGTCGTCCTGCTCATCCGTCGTCCTCCAGGGCCAGCGCCTCGTCCTACGCGGCAACGCGCGCTCGGCCCGCAGCCGGGCCCGGCTCGCCTGCCTAAGCTTGTCGCGTGACCGTTAGCTTCGATAGCTTGTTAACCGGAGGCATTATGGGCAAGTACCTGTTCGCCTGGATCCTCGGCGTTCCCGCCGGCCTGCTGATCCTGGCCTATCTGATCTTCCACTGAGGGCGTTCCTTCGCCCGTTCAGCGAGCGCTCGGCACGAAGTCCAGCACCCGCATCGCCGTCGCCAGGCCTTGCCGCCCGGCGACGGCCTTCATTTCGGCCCAGGGATCGCTCTTCAGCGCCAGGCGCTCGCCGATATTGCGCAGATGCCAGTGGGCGCCGCTCGTCAGGGCGTCGAGCTCGTCCCAGGCCACCGGCACCGAGATGCCGATGCCGGGTCTTGCCCGCGCCGACCAGGCGCAGGCCGTCGTCGCGCCGCGGCCATTGCGCAGATAGTCGATGAAGATCTTGCCGACGCGGTTGCGCGGCCCGCTCTTGACGACGAAGCGCTGCGGCAGGGTGGCGGCCAGGTGCGCGACGATCGCGCGCGACAGGCCCTTGACCTCGGCCCAGCCGGGCCCGCGGCGCAGCGGCACCAGCAGGTGCAGGCCCTTGCCGCCGCTGGTCTTCAGAAAGGCCTGCAGCTGCAGCTCCTGCAGCAGCGCGCGCAAGAGCGAGGCCGCCTCCTGGATCTGCGGCCAGGCGACGCCCTCGCCGGGGTCGAGGTCGAAGAACATGCGGTCCGGCTGCTCGATCGCGTCGCTGCGGCCGTTCCAGGTGTGCAACTCCAGCACATTCATCTGCACCGCGCCGAGCAGGGCCCGGGCGCTGTCTATCTCCAGCAGCGGCGCGTGGCCGGGGTCGAGCTTGGGGTCGAGCTGCTTCAGGCCCGGGATCTTCAGCGTGTCGCCATGCTTCTGGAAGAACAGCTCGCCACCGACGCCATCGGGCCCGCGCACCAGCGAGACCGGCCGCTGCTTCAGATGCGGCAGCATGCGCGCGGCGGCCGCCGCGTAGTACTCGGCCAGCTCCAGCTTGCTGATGCCGCTGGACGCGTCGATGACCCGCGTCGGATGGCTCAGGCGCAGGCCGGCCGGCAGCGCGGCCCTGGCCGGCGCCGCGGCGGCGGCGCGTTTGCCTGCCGGCGCCGGCTGCTGCGGCCGCTCGCGCGTGATCGCGGCGGCCGGCTTGTCGCCGCGCAGGCCGTGGAAGACCGCATGCCGCACCCGGCCCTCGCGCGTCCATTCCGAGAACGAGATCTCGGCCACCAGCTTGGGCCGCACCCAGTGCACGCCGCGCTGGTCGGGTGGCGGCGGGTTCAGGGTCGGCTTGGCCTGGGCCAGCTCCTGCAGCCGCTGCGCCAGCTCGCGCAGTGCGGTGTTGCCGAAGCCGCTGCCGACATTGCCGGCATAGCGCAGCGCGCCGGCCTCGTCGTGCACGGCCAGCAGCAGGGCGCCCAGGCCCTGGCGGCTGCCCTTGGGGTCGGTGTAGCCGACGATGACGAATTCCTGCCGCTGGGTGCACTTCAGCTTGATCCAGTCGCTGCTGCGGCGCGACTGGTAGCGCCCATCGGCGCGCTTGCCGATCAGGCCCTCCATGCGCAGCTGGCAGGCGGTGTGCAGAAGATGCTCGGGCGCGACCGCGAAGTCCTCGCTGAAGCGCAGCGGCGGCGCGGCCTCGCGGAGCAGTTCGCGCAGCGCCGCGCGGCGCTCGGCGAGCGGCGTCTCGCGCAGGTCGCGGCCGGCATGGAACATCAGGTCGAACAGGTAGTAGAGGATGTCGCCGCTGCGCGCCGCCTCCAGGCTGTTCTGCAGCGCCTGGAAGTCCGGCGCGCCCTCCTTGTCCTGCACGACGATCTCGCCGTCCAGCCAGGCCGTGCCCAGCTGCAGCCGCGTGATCGCGCGTGCCAGCGGCTTCAGCTTGGCCGTCCAGTCATGGCCGTTGCGGGTGAACAGGCGCACATCCTCGCCCTCGACGCGGGCCAGCAGGCGGTAGCCGTCGAACTTCAGCTCCCACTGCCAGCCGGCCTCGCGCGGCGCCGCCTCGACCAGGGTGGCCAGCTGCGGCGCCAGGCTCAGCGGCAGCGCGTCCTGCTTGGCCTTTTTCGCTGTCTTCTTCCGCTTCACTGCTGGGGTGGCGGCCTTGCCCAGCACGCTGTCGGGCAGCGCCTCGACGATCGAGTAGTCGGCGGCCGGCCGCGCGTCGTCGTCGCGTTCCTTGATCAGCAGCCAGGGCGGCTGGCGCTCGCTGGCGCGCCCGTGCATGCGCACCAGGGTCCAATGGCCCTGCAGCTTCTCGCCGCGCAGCTCGAACTTGAGCTTGCCGGCCGCGTAGGCGGCGCGCGGATCGCCCTGCGGCAGCCAGACGCCGCGGTCCCAGACGATCACCGTGCCGGCGCCGTACTGGCCCGGCGGGATCACGCCCTCGAAGCCGGCGTAGGCGAGCGGATGATCCTCGACCTGCACCGCCATGCGCTTGTCCTGCGGATCGAGGCTGGGCCCCTTGGGCACGGCCCAGCTCTTCAGCGTGCCGTCCAGCTCGAGCCGGAAGTCGTAGTGCAGCGCGCGCGCCGCATGCTTCTGCACGACGAAGCTCAGTGCCTGGCCGGCCTGGCCGCGCGGCGCCTTGGCCGGCGGCCCGCCGGCCGGCTCGCGGGTCTGCGCGAAGTCGCGCTTGCGGCGGTATTCCTGCAGGCCATCGGAGCGCTTCTCGGCCGCCATCGCTCAGGCCTTCTTGCGCTTGCTGCCGCCCGCGCCCCCTGAACCGCTCTTGCCGGCCGCCAGGCTGCGCTTGAGCAGATCGGTCAGGTCGACGACATTGGAGCCGCTCTCCTCGCCGGGCGTGGCCTCCAGCGGCGTCACCCGCTTGGTTTGGCCGGCCTCGGCCTTGGCGGCGATCAGCGTGCCGATCGCGGCCTTGAACTCGTCGTGGTAATCGTCGGCCTGCCACTGCGTCTTCATCTCCTCGATCAGCTGGCGCGCCATCTTCAGCTCGGCGTCCTTGATGCCGGCGGCGCTCTTGCCTTCGGCCGGAAACTTCAGCTCGTCCCAGGGCCGGATCTCGTCCGGCCAGCGCAAGGTGTTCAGCAGCAGCGCCGGGCCGCTGGGGATCAGGGCGGCCAGGTGCTGCTTGTTGTGCATGACGACGCGCGCGATGCCGATGCTGCCGTCGGCCAGCATCGCCTCGCGCAAGAGCGCATAGACCTTGGCCGCCTTGCCCAGCGGCTCCAGATAGAAGGGCCGCTCGAGGAAGAGGAAGGGAATCTCGGCGGCGGTCACGAAGGCCTCGATCTCTATCGTCTGCGTCGTTTGCGGATAGGCGGCCTTGATCTCCTCGTCGCTGATCAGCACATAGTCGCCGTCATCCTGCTTGACGCCCTTGACGATGTCCTCCTTCTTGATCGCGCGGCCGGTGCGCTTGTTGATGCGCTGGTAGCCGACCGGGTCCATCGAGCGCTTGTCCAGCCAGTCGAAGTCGATATCGTCCTCGCGCGTGGCGGGGTACAGCGCCACCGGGACGTGAACGAGGCCGAAGCTGATCGCGCCCTTCCAGATGATGCGTGCCATGGCCGCGCTCCGGCTCAGATCTCGCCGACGCTGCCGGTCACCGGCAGCACGATGCCGCTGATATAGCCGGAGCAGACCGGCGCGGCCAGGAAGACATAGGCCGGCGACAGCTCCTCCGGCTGGGCCGGCCGGCCCATATCGGTCTTGCTGCCGAACTCGGCGACCTTCTCGGCCGGCGCGTCGGCCGGATTCAGCGGCGTCCAGACCGGACCCGGCGCGACCGCGTTGACGCGTATGCCCTTGGGCAAGAGGTTCTGCGCCAGCGCCTTGGTGAACGCATGGATCGCGCCCTTGGTGGTCGAATAGTCCAGCAGCTGCGCGCTGCCCTTGAGTCCGGTCGTCGAGCCGGTGTTGATGATGGAGGCGCCCCGGCCCAGATGCGGCAGCGCCGCCTTGGCCATATGGAAATAGCCGTAGACATTGGTGCGCAGGGTCTCGTCGAAGCGCTCCTCGCTGATGTCCTCAAGCGACTTCGCATGCTCCTGGAAGGCCGCGTTGTTGACCAGCACGTCGAGCTTGCCGAAGGCCTCGACGGTCTGCTCCACCGCCTGCCGGCAGAAGTCCGGATCCTTGACGTCGCCGGCGATGCACAGGCCGCGCCGGCCCTCGGCCTCGATGCAGCGCCGCGTCTCCTCGGCGTCCTCGTGCTCGTTCAGATAGGCGATCGCCACGTCGGCGCCCTCGCGCGCGAACAGCACCGCCACCGCGCGGCCGATGCCCGAGTCGCCGCCGGTGATCAGCGCCGCCATGTCCTGCAGCTTGCCGCTGCCCTGGTAGCCGGGAGCCAGGAATTGCGGCCGCGGCCGCAGCTGCGCCTCGCTGCCCGGCTTGGCGATGTGCTGCGGCGGCAGCCGGTCCGGATGCGGACGGTCGCCGGCCTGCACGGCCGGCTTGCCCTCGTCCTCCTTCTCGCCCTGCTTCGGCGCGGCTTCGTCGCGCTGGTCCTGCCGGCTCTGGATCGCCCTTTGCTGCTCGGCCGTGGCCTCGGAATCTTGCGCTTTGCTCATGGCTGTCCCGTCCTTTCGACCATTCGTGGGGCAAGCCGCATGCCGGTCGGACGAGCGGCCGGGCCGCTGTCAGACGAGGCCGGCGCAGCGCAGGGTCAGGGCTTGCGCCGCGCGCAGGGCGCCCGCAGGCCGCGCCGGCGGGCCTTAGAGCCGGCCGGTGCGATCCGCTGACATCGCCAGCGCCCACGCCGCGCCCTCTGTACGAGCCCGCCGGAAAACTCCATGCGCCGGCATGAGGCTGCGAAAGCTTGAGGAAAGGGGGTCTATGCGGCGCCGCATCCGTATCGTTGCCCTGGGCATCATGCTGGCGATCGGCAGTACGCTGCTCGCCCGGCTGGTGCTGCTCTATGCCTCCTGGCAGATCGCCCTGCAGGGCGAGATGGAAGTGCTGACGCAGACGGCCGGCCATCTGCTGCGCCGCGCCAGCCGCTCGGTCGAGGCCTCCGAGGCGGCCTTGCGCGAGATCGACGTCGCGGGCTTCACCCCCTGCTCGAGCGAGCACATCGCGCGCATGCGGCTGCTGACGATGAACGTCCGTACGATCGAAGAAATCGGTTACTTCGACGCACAGGGCCTGCTGCGCTGCACCTCCTGGTGGCCGACGGATCGGCGGATAGCGCGCACGCCGGTCGACTTCGAGCGCGCGGACGGCATCGGCGTCAAGGTGACGGCGCGGCCCAGGGTCTCGGGCGGCAATTCGATGATGGAGCTGCGCTGGGGCCATCACAACGCCCTGTTCGATCCGGAGCGCCTGGTCGACCTGATCGTCGGCCGCCGCGACCTGAGCCTGGTCGTCGCCAACGAGCAGGGGCGGGTGATCCAGGCCTCGAAGGAGGCGGCGCCGGCGCTGCTGAGCGGCATCCCGCAGCGCCCCGAGCGCGGCATCGACGGCGACCTGATGTATGCGGTGGCGCGCGGCGACGGCTGGATCGCGCTGGTCGGCGCCTCGCGCGCGGCGGCGGTCGAGCGGCTGCGGGCGCAGCAGGCGCTGCTGCTGCCGGTCGGGGCGGCGCTGGCGATAGGCATGAGCTGGCTGGCGGTCTGGCTGTCGCGTCGCCAGCTGTCGGAGCTGGCGCAGCTGCGCCGCGCGGTGCAGGCGCGGGCCTTCGTCGTCGAGTACCAGCCGCTGATCGATCTGGCCAGCCGGTGCTGCGTCGGCGCCGAGGCGCTGGTGCGCTGGCGGCGCTCCGACGGCAGCCTGACGCGGCCCGATCTCTTCATCCCGCTGGCCGAGGAGCATGGGCTGATCCAGGCCATCACCGACCAGGTGATGGCGGCCGTCGTCGCCGAGCTGGGCGAGCTGCTGCGCAGCGATCCGAACGTGCATATCGCGATCAATCTGGGGGCCGACGACATCCGCAGCGGCCGCTTCCTGCCGGTGCTGGACCGGCTGCTGCAAGACAGCGGCATCGCGCCGCAGCAGGTCTGGCTGGAGGCGACCGAGCGCGGCTTCGTCGACGTCAGCTCCGCCAGCAGCGTGATCGAGCAGGCCCGGCGACGCGGGCACAAGGTGGCGATCGACGATTTCGGCACCGGCTTCTCCAGCCTGCAATACCTGCAGGGCCTGCCGCTGGACGCGCTGAAGATCGACAAGTCCTTCGTCGACGTGCTGGGCCGCGAAACGGTGACCAGCTCGGTCGTCCCGCACATCATCAGCATGGCCAAGACCCTGGGCCTGGCCATCATTGCCGAGGGCGTGGAGACGCAGGCGCAGCTCGACTATCTGCGCGCGCAGGGCGTCGACGGCGGCCAGGGCTGGCTGTTCGCCAAGGCGATGCCGGCGCCGCAGTTCATTGCCTATCTGCGCCGGGGCTAGGCCGGCCCCGGGGCGGCGGCGAGGTGCAGGGGTAAAACAAAAAGCCACCGTGAAAGTTCCGGCATGTCCTGACCGGAAGTAAGGCAGTTGCTGGCGAAACTTGGCCGGATCCTTCACCCCTTCCGCGACGATTTCACCCAATAAGTGGCACCGCTTGAAGCCTGTGCAGTAGTAAGTGGCGAATTTTGGAGCACCGAGCGTTTCTCCAATGAGGTCGGTGTCAAGTTCGCGGCAGCCATTTAATCGGTTCTCGACCCCAGCCTCTACGGGCTAGCAAGTCCCGCCAAGTATCCCTACCAGCGCGCGTTCGGGACTGACGGATCGAACTTCTGAGCCGCTCCCAGCTGTCGAGAGATTGAATTCGCTCCAGGCCGCGGCTGATCGCGCTGGCTCACTTCGTGAGCGAGCGCGATGCGACCATCTTCTCGGTGGGCTGTGGCGGCATTGCTTCAGCCGCTCCTCTTCGACTTGGCTAGTTCCAGCTGGCGCGTGGTGCTTCTGCTGAGATTCAAAGCCGTCTCTATCGGATCGGCTGGATCAATGCCGGCCAACTGTGCAGCTATCGCACTTAGGCAGTGGTTGATCACCTTGGTAGGTGCGCCGAGCTTCTCGTTTTCGTAGCGCGACAGGCATGAGCGGCTGATCTTCAAAGCCTCAGCGAAATCCGCCTGCGCCCTGGTGCCGCGGGCCCGCTTGATCAACTCACCTTGCCGGGTTGGAAAGGTCGAACTATTCATCGAATCATTGTTGCTACTATCGAACAATAGTGCAACAATAGCACATATGTCCCAGGGCTCGGCCCTAACATGCGCGACGGGAGAGAACATGGCACGAGCCGAACAGATCAAGGCGCTCTTTAGGGCCTACGCCGGCAATGAAGATGCGCAGTTCATCTCGGTCGCACTGCAGGTTGCCGCCGAGGAGGCGCGACGTGGACACTCAAAGCTTGCAGCCGAACTTCGCGAACTGATCGAAACAGCTCGCGCGCCTGCAGCACCCCGCGCCAGAGCCAGGACGTTGCCGCTTGTTCAGCCTCGGGGCGAACTTGCCGAGTTACTGACGGCGCATTACCCGCAGCAGCATCTGAAGCAAATGGTGCTGTCGGCTGAGGTCGAGCAAAAGCTCCAGCGCGTCCTGCGGGAGCAACGTCAGCACGAACGCCTCATTGGCCATGGACTGTCCGCGCGGCGGAAGTTGCTTCTGGTTGGGCCGCCAGGTACTGGCAAGACGCTGACGGCCGCCGTTCTGGCGACCGAGCTGAAGCTTCCGCTCTTCACGGCGCGTTTTGACAGCCTCATCACAAAGTTCATGGGTGAGAGCGCTTCGAAGCTCCGCCTGGTGTTCGAGGCGCTGAAGTCCACCCGCGGCGTCTACCTCTTCGACGAGTTCGACTCGCTAGGCCTGCAGCGAGGCAGCCAGCATGACGTGGCCGAGATGCGGCGTACGCTGAACATGTTCCTCCAGCTCATTGAGCAGGACGCTTCCGACAGCGTGATCGTGGCGGCGACGAACCACGGCGCGTCGCTCGACTCGGCCCTGTTCCGCCGCTTCGACGACGTCATTCGATATACCGCCCCCGATGATCTGCAGATCGAGGAACTACTCCGCAATCGCCTGACGCTGATGGCGCCGCCGAACATGTCCTACGCTGGCTTGGTCGCGCATGCTCGTGGCCTGGCGCACTCCGACATCGTGCGCGCGTGCGAGGACGCCATCAAGGACTCCGTCCTTGAGGAGCAGGACCAGGTCAGCGAGCAAAGCGTCGTACTGCATCTGAAGGAACGGGCGGCGAGTCAGTTGCACCAATAAGGGGCAGGTCTTGCGTTACATTGGGTTAACGACATAACGCGTTAACCCGACATGGCAGACCTCGACCATTTGCTCGTCTCTGGTTTCACCCAGGACCGACCGTTCAGGTCGAATCTGTCAGGGCGCAGCGGTGCATCGCCGCAGCGAAACCGTGGTCCGCATGGGAACGCACTGCTGCGCCAGCTCGAATTGATGCGCCTGAATTCCGAGCAACTGTCTCGAGAGCGCAGAGAGCGGGGCTTCGATGAAGCCGCAGGGATGACGATCGCGATCCAGTTCTCGCCAGCCGCCGACTACGACTACATGTTGTTGGAGTGGAAGCGTGATGGCGTGGAGGTGCTCAGCGTCGTCGACTCGGGGGCCGGCCCCGTTGTCGCCGTTTATGTGCCCGATGGCAAGCTGACCGCACTAGAGAAGCGTGTTCGGGAATACCTCAACGAGGACACCAAGACGGGCAAGCCGAAGAATGCCAAGTTGGTGAACTCGATCGATGGGATTCGCCGGGCCGCCTTCGAGCAGCTTTGGACTGAAGACGAGCCAGCACCGGTGCAGCTTGACGAGGTGCGCTGGTATCAGCTCTGGATCCGCCATGGAGGTCGGATCGCCCGCGACGTCGCCATGGACTTTGCGGCCGCGGCCGAGCCGTTGCAGATCGAGGTCGAGCCTGGATACGTGAACTTCCCCGGCCGCGTTGTGCTGGCGGTTCGCAGCACGCGGCGTGCACTGGAGCAGGCGATGACGCTTCTCGACGTGATCGCGGAGATACGATCAGTTCAGCCCAGCGCCGAGTTCTTCCTCTCCAATCTGGCACCGCGTGAACAGGCGAACTGGACGCAGGACTTGCACGGCCGCTGCACGTTCGAGGTGCCCGATGCAGGCCCCTATGTCACCTTGTTGGACACGGGCGTGAATCACGGCCACCTGCTGCTGCGCGATGCACTTTCCGCTGCGGATGTTCATGCCGTCATGCCTGCATGGGGCGGCGCCGATCACGACGGGCATGGGACCGAGATGGCCGGCCTTGTTTGCCACGGCAATTTGATGGACGCCTTGGCTGCCACCGGCGGAATCGCGATTCCCCACCGACTGGAGTCGGTCAACATCTTCCCGCCTCAAGGTGTGAACCCGCCGCACCTGTACGGCTGGGTCCTCGCGCAGGCGGTTGACATCGTAGAGACGCACCGCCCGCAGAGGCAGCGCGTATTCGCAACTATGACGACCGCGATTGGTCCGGGAGCGGGCAAGCCCAGCGAATGGTCGGCCGCGATTGATCAGATGGCGTTCGGTCTCAACGGTCTGGTGCCGTATGCCAACGGCGTCGACTGGTCGCCTGGTGGCCTGCGTCCGCGGCTGTTCGTCCTGTCGACAGGCAACGTGCCGTGGGTGGGCTGGAACGCCTATCCGACCATTAACCAACGGACTTCGGTCGAAGATCCAGGGCAATCGTGGAATGCGCTGACCGTCGGCGCTTGCACCCACTTCACCGACGTGGATCGTGTCAAATGGCCGACTGCGGTGCCGATTGCCCAAGAAGGCGGACTAAGCCCCGCATCGACCACCTCACTGCTATGGGCGAACTCGTGGCCGATCAAGCCGGATGTGGTGGCCGAGGGCGGGAACGGTTCACTCGATCCGCTGCCCCATGTCACCGTCGGGCCGGAGAGTCTGCGCGTGCTGACGACATCCCATCAGCAGCATGACTCACCGTTCGCTGAAAGCGGCGACACGAGCGCCGCAGCTGCCGAGGTCGGACGCATCTGCGGCCACCTGCGCGCCCAGTACCCGACGTATTCGGAGTCGACCATCAGGGCGCTGGTTGTCCACGGCGCCAGGCACACCCCTCTGATGCGGGCGCAGTTGCCGCTCAATCACGACAAGGCGGATATCAAGAATCTGCTGAGGACCTTCGGGTTCGGCAAGGTCTCGTTACCCAACTCTTTGTACTCCAGCGAGCACGCGCCTACGTTGGTGATTCAGGACACCATCGTCCCGTACAAGGCCGTGGGCAGCGCCATTCAGCTGAACGAACTCAAGCTGCATGAATTGCCCTGGCCGGCGGATGTGCTGCGGGCGCTGGGTGGTACGACCGTCGAGATGCGTATCACGCTCTCGTACTTCATCGAGCCGAACCCGAGTCGGCGCGGTTGGCAGAGCAAATTCCGTTACCAGTCGCATGGGCTGCGATTTGCCGTTAAGGGCGCGACCGAGACTGAGGCTCGATTCAATCAGCGGATCAACAAGGTAGATCGCGAGGAGGCGGAACTCGACGGTGACGAATCAATGCCAGACCCGGATCGCACGGCCTGGGAGGTCGGAGCGCAGTTGCGGTCTCGCGGATCGCTGCATTCCGACGTCTGGACCGGCACAGCCGCGGCCCTGGCGGAGAAGTCCCACGTCGCGGTGTTCCCAGTCGGTGGGTGGTGGAAGGACTGGAGCGGAAGCAATCGCGCCGGCGTCCCCGTCGGGTACTCGCTGATCGTTTCGATACGCCCCGTGGATGCCATCGCGGCCGAGATCGATCTGTACACCCCGATACGGACGGCGATCGCTGTAGCCAACGAAATCGAGATCGATACGCAGCCCTAAGACAGTCGCTCATGGAGCATCGTCATCTGGTTCTCCCCAGTATGACTGGTCGAGCGGTACACATCATCGCGACTCCGCCTCGATGCGTGCGCTGGTGGCGGCCACCTGCCGCCGCAGGATTTCGTCATATTCGCTGGCGATCTGCAGCAACTCTTCGATCCTGCGAATCGTCGTACCGAGCACCGAGTACTCCGCCTTGTCAGCGATGCTCGGGTTCGATGCGCGGAGTTCCAACGCGGCCCTCAACTCCGTGGCTCGGCGGATGGAATCGAGGATCTGGGCGGGCGATCGGCTCATAGGGCGTCTCCATCCGAAAGGCTCGGGGCACAGCCATCTGATCCTAGAACCAATTCGTCAATGCACTAAACTGTATATATGTACAGTGTATTGCCGTCGAGCGCACCGACGCCGATCTTGAATCTGGCACCGGCGCTGGTGTTCGCGCTGCCCAACGGAGTGTCGGCCGGCTTCCCCTCGCCGGCGGAGGACCTGGGGGCGAAGCGCATCGACCTGAACGAGATCCTGATCAAGCACCCGCTGGCCACCTACACCCTGCGCGTCAGCGGCCAGTCGATGCGAGACGCTGGCATCGATGACGGCGACGTCGTGCTCGTCGACCGCGCCGTGAAGGCTGCCCACGGGCACATCGTGGTGGCCGTCGTCGACGGCGAGTTCACCATCAAGCGCCTGTTCCAGCGGCATGGCCGGATCAAGCTGCAGGCCGCCAACCCGACCTACCCGGACATCGTGCCCGGCGACGGCCAGACGATCGAGATCTGGGGTGTCGTGCGCCACTGCATCAAGCCCATGCCGGTCTGAGGCGATGCCGTGTACGCGCTGGTCGATGGGAACAATTTCTATGTGAGCTGCGAGCGGGTGTTCCGCCCGTCCTTGAACGGCCGGCCGGTGATCGTGCTGAGCAACAACGACGGCTGCGCCATCGCGCGCAGCAACGAGGCCAAGGCCATGGGCGTCAAGATGGGCGAGCCCTGGTTCCAATGCAAGGGGCTGGAGGCCAAGGGCCTGGTGGCTCTGTCGGCGAACTTCGAGCTGTACGGCGACCTCAGCGACCGCATGATGAGTGCGGATTCAATCGGTCGACGCAACAGAGAGGCTGAACATTTCAGCCGGTGTTCGGTAGCCTAGCGTCTTCCTCGAGCTCCGCGCGCGTCCAGTGGCCGCCACCGGCCCCACCCATGCGGGCCCGGGCTTCATCCCGTAGCTTTCGGCGGCACTCTTCCAATTTCGCGTTCGGCACGCGTGTCCGCTGCTTACAAGGCCACCCATTCAAGGTTGGCGCAGCGCCTGATACAGCCGGATGTATGCCGCGACTTCGCGCGCCGGGAGGCAAGGTGGTGCGGAGGCCGTGAGTGACGCCACTGGCTCAACGGCGTCCCCGCGCATTGATGACCGCTTCCTGCCGACAGGAACTCACGCAGCCGACCCACTGCTGACCTTCAGTTCGCGGGACTCGCGTCCGGAAAGCAGTCGTTCAACTTCCAAGTTCAGCGGGCCCCTCGACGGGGCCGCGATCACGGCGGGCTATAGGCCCGCCGGCCGCCCAGCGCCCTAAATGGGCGTAGCAGCCAGCAATAGATTAGGGCGGAGGCCGCGGCCAGTGCGCCGCTGGCGATGAAGGTGTGCTCATAGGACTGCCCCGTCAGGTCCAGCCAGCCTCCCATCAGCGGCGGCACCAGCGTGTAGCCGAGCGCCGAGAGAAGGTTCGCTGCCGATTGGAACTGCGCGAAGCGATCACGCGGGAACAGGTATTGGCCGATTGCGGCCACGCCTGTGACATACAAGCCGGAAAGCACGCCGTGCGCGACGAAGGCCACAGCAAACTGCGACGCATCGCGGACCAAAAATCCGGCCGGAATCATGGTGGCGGCATACAGGGCAATGCTGCCCAAACCGACGTTCAGCGGATGCCAGCGGTCCGCCAACCAGCCAACCGGCAAGGCCAACACCAGCGAGCAAGTAAAGGTGAGCGCCAAGGCCTTGCCATAGCCATCGAGCCCCAGCCCGATCTTCTGTGCATAGAAGACGCCGAAGTTGTTGACCGGGCTGAACGAGATCAGTCCCAGCATCATCGCAAGGAACAGTCCGACGTAGAAGCGGTGGCTGAAGCATTCGCGCATATAGCGCTTGATCTCCGCGGATCCCTCGGTGGTAGCTGGCGGGGGCGGCGGGTAGCTGCCCTCGCGCACGCGCCAGCACATCAACAGGAATCCGAGCCCGTAGATCACGGCGACTCCGATGAAGATCGCCGCGAAATACTGCGCGGCCTTGCCGACAATGCCGTAGGTGAAGGCGATTCCGGCCAGCAGACTGATGACCCGGAACATGCCGTAGAAGCGGCCTGTCAGGCTGTCGGGGACGACGTCGGCGATCAGGCCGGTGAACACGGCGTTCGCCGTCACCGAGGCGAGTTCGAAAAGGCACCACATGATGGCGAACCATCCCAGCGTGCACCAACGTTGGCCCGGCGATGTGGTGCCCAGCAATGCGTGCAGTAGCTCACCGGCCTGAGGCGTGAAGGCCATGCCGAGCAAGCCCAGCACCAGCACCGGCGTCGGCAGCAGCAGGAAGGGAATTCGTCGTCCCCACCGGCCGCGATGGCGATCGGAGCGCACGCTGATGATGGGCCCCAGCAGCATGCTCAGCGCCCATGGAAGCGAGCCAACGACCAGGGCAACGAAGAAGTTGCTCGCCTCCTGTTGTTTGAGGAAGACCTGCGCCACTGGCATGACTGCTCTTTCCTTGACGCTCCAGGCGAAGTCGCCGATCAGCAGAAATATGAACAGCGTGAACAGGCCACCGGCGCTGTAGATGAGAGTGCCCCGCTTCCACCGGCGTCCACCGAGACTGGCCTCGATGAGGACCGGAGACTCACGAGGGATTTCAGTCGTTGTCATGTCTGTGGTGCCCCACCTTTAATGTCCGCTTGAGCGCCATCAAGGATTGATCGGAGTTGTCAGGGTTGATTGTGGTCGCGATTGATGGTAACGTTTCCCTATCACTTGTCAAACAGAGGTTTCACCGTAGTCGTTTGCATCCCGGGCGGGGTCGGACCCGACTTTGGATTGCAGACAAAATCTCGGGCTCCAACGAACCTCTAGAGGAACACGCATGCCAAAAAGCTCTGTCACCCTGGTCGACGTCGCAAAGAAGGCAGGCGTTGCGCTGGTGACCACCTCGCGCGCATTGAACGGCACGGGGTTCGTTTCCGACGAGACGCGCAATAAGGTTGTCGCCGCTGCGAAGGCCTTGGGCTATTCGCCCAATCTGACCGCGAAGATCCTGAAGGGCGGCCGCACCAATTTGCTGGGGCTCGTGGTCAGCAACCTGCATTCAGCCCCGATCATCGAGGTCATTGCCGCTGTCAGCCTGGCGGTGAAACAGGCTGGCTTAGACCTGATCATCTACAACGCCAGCACCGAGCTCGGCGTGACCAAGCAGCAGGACATTCACCGGGTGCTCGGCAGCCTATGCGAGGGCATTCTGTTGGCGCTGCCAACGGCACAAGAGGGGCAACTCGCTGAGTTCGAGTCGAGCAAGGTGCCCGTCGTGCTGCTCAACTACTGGCGCAATCAGACGGGGCTGCCCACGGTGCGGGCCGACAACTATCACGGCGCGCGTGCTGCGGTCGAGCATCTGATCGGTCTGGGCCACAACCGAATCGCCTTCATCACCGGCTCCAGCTACACAGGGCAAAGCCACGAGCGCCAACGCGGCTATCAGGACGCACTGAAGCAGGCTGGTATCCGACCGGTCAAGGGGCTCATCGTGCAGGGCGACTTCTCGCAGTCGAGCGGGTTCAACGCCGCGCAGCAATTGATGGCATTGCCCAAGCCGCCGACGGCCATCTTTGCCGCCAATGATTCGATGTCCTTTGGCGTGATGGATGCCCTGAAGGAAAGGGGTTTGCAGATCCCTGGCCACGTATCAGTCATCGGCTTTGACGATATTCCGGCGTCCAACCATGTCTATCCGCGCCTGTCGACAGTGCGGCAGCCGCTGGCGGAGATCAGCACGCAGGCAGTTCGCCTGATCATGCGCCGCATCCGTCCAGAGGCTGCGCAGCCGGTCGCCGACGATTCTCTGATCGAGTTGCCCAGCGCGCTCGTGATTCGTGACTCCTGCGGCCCTGCCCCGACGGCCGGGCTCGCTTGAAGTCGATCGTGGTTCCTTGACAGTGAGGCATTGATTCCATGACAGCTCAACTCTTTTCCTTGGAAGGACGCTCCGCGCTGGTGACCGGCGGGGCAACCGGCATCGGGCAGGCGATTGCTGTGGCCCTTGCTCAGGCTGGGGCGAATGTGGCCATCACCTTCAATAGCCAGCCAGCCAATAGCACGCTGGCTGCCGTTGAGGACGCAGGCGGTCGCTGCATTGCTGTCCAAGGCAATCTGACGGAGCCCGGTGCGGCCGCATCCGTCATCGGCGAGACGATCGAAGCACTTGGCGGGCTGGACATTCTTGTCAACAATGCCGGCGTGATCCGGCGCGCCGAGGCCGATGCACACCGCACAAGCGACTGGGACGAGGTCCTGAACGTCAATCTGGACGCGGTCTGGCAGTTGTCGCAGCAGGCCGGGCGCCACATGCTGCGGCACGGGCGTGGAAAGATCATCAACATTGCATCGCTGCTGAGCTTCCAGGGTGGCGTCCGGGTGCCGTCGTATACAGCGGCCAAGCATGCGGTGCTGGGCCTGACCCGCGCGCTCGCGAACGAATGGGCTTGCCGGGGCGTCAACGTCAACGCCATCGCGCCGGGTTATATCGAAACAGCCAACACGGCCCCGCTGCGCGCCGATGCGACCAGGCAGCGACAAATCATGGATCGCATTCCGGCCGGCCGATGGGGGCAAGCAAGCGACCTCGGCGGCGCTGCCGTCTTCCTGGCGTCGGAAGCGGCCGCCTATGTGCACGGCCATGTCCTGGCGGTCGATGGCGGCTGGTTGGCCCGCTGATGAGATCCTTTTTTTGGCTCCAATATGGAAACGTTATCCTACATGAAATCTCCAGCAATCGCCCCTTCCGTCGCCGCGCGGTTCGAAGCACCGCTGGCGCAAGCACTGGGCCAGGTTCGCCGCCTACGCGACGAATTCCCCGAAGTCTTTCCCCATGGCTGGACCCAGAGCAATCGCTACCTGACGCGAGACCTGGACGGATTCGCGCCCGGCTCCAATGTTGGCTGGACCACCGGCTTCTGGACCGGACTCCTGTGGCTGGCCTTCGAGCTTGACGGCGATGTCGAATGCCGGATGTCGGCGGCTCGGCACGTCGGCAGCTTCGCCCAGCGCATTCGCGACCGGATCCAGGTCGATCACCACGATATGGGTTTCCTCTACACCCCGTCGTGCGTGGCGGCATGGCGGCTGACGGCGGATGGGGCAGCGCAAGATGCTGCTCTGGCCGCGGCCGACTTGCTGATGCAGCGCTACCTGCCGCAGGCCGGCATCATCCAGGCCTGGGGCGACCTGCAGGACCTCGCACAGCGTGGTCGCATCATCATCGATTGCCTGCTTAACCTGCCCCTGCTGTCCTGGGCCTGCGAGGTGAGCGGCGATTCCGCGTACCGCAATGTCGCACGCAGCCATCTGCTGAAGTCCCGCGACCATCTGGTCCGCCCGGATGCGTCCAGCTTTCATACGTTTCACTTCGACGTCGAAACCGGAGAGCCGCTGCGCGGCAGCACGGCCCAGGGCGCGGCCGACGACTCCTGCTGGGCGCGGGGCCAGGCCTGGGGCATTTACGGCTTCGCGCTGAATCATCGCTTTGCACCTGACCTCGGGCTGCTGGCTGTCTCGCGCCGCCAGGCCGACTACTTCCTCGCCCGACTGCCAAAGAACGGCATCGCCTACTGGGACCTGGCCTACGTGGAAGGCAGCGGCGAGCCCTGGGACAGCTCAGCATCAGCGATCGCCGTGTGCGGTCTGCTCGAACTGGCGTCCCATCTGCCGGCCGGCGAAGGTGCGCACTACCGCCACGAGGCGCTACGCATCCTGGAAGGGTTGGTCCTGCATTGCCAGGGCGCGGGCACAACGTCCAATGCGCTGTTGCTGCATGGCGTCTACAGCAAGCCCTGTGGCAAGGGCGTCGACGAAGCGTCGCTGTGGGGCGACTACTTCTATCTCGAGGCGCTGGCCCGCGTGGCACGCGGTTGGCACGGGCATTGGTAAGTCGCTGAACGCCGGCCGACCTAGGGTTTAAACCCAGCTGCTTGGCTCATAAACACCTTTACGCCAATCGCAGCGATCACTATTATGGAAACGTATCCATGGTAACGTTTCCTCAAAACGACTGATGAGCCTCCCGGGGCGCTGCAAGACCGAAGAACTTTGATTCAATCCAGACTGGAGACAAGATGAGGGCTTTTCAATTCGCACAAATTCATCGGCTCAGCCCCCTGGCCTCGGCCATCGCGCTGGCGCTGCCGGCCACCTGCTTGGCGCAGGAGCAAGCGCAACGGGGGCAGCAGCAGGCTCCAGCCCCTGAGGTCGAGCAAGCCCCGCAGGCGTCCCAGGCTCAGAAGGCAGAGCCGGCCAAGCTTGAAGCCGTTGTGGTGACGGCCAACAAGCGCAAGGAAAAGCTGATGGAGGTGCCGGCCGCCATCTCGGTGCTGGACGAGGCCACGCTGGAGCGGGCCAACGTCAAGGAAATGGACGATCTGCCCAACCTGTCGCCCGCACTGACCATCTCGTACAGCACCCAGCCCGGCAACTTCAGCATCAATATGCGCGGCATCGGCACCTTCTCGCTGGGCATCGGCGTTGAGGCCGATGTGTCCGTCATCATCGACGACATCCCGCTAGCGCTGCAGGCCAATGCCTTCAAGGACCTGGCGGACGTGGCCCGCATCGAAGTGCTGAAGGGCCCGCAGAGCACGCTGTTTGGCAAGAGTGCCATCGCCGGCGCCCTCAACATCACGACCCGTCCGATCACGGACGAGGCCAAGGCCAGCCTGCTGCTCACCAGCGACGGCGAGACGCGGCTTGGCGCCTCCTACGGAGCCGTGGTGAACGACCAATTCAGGATGCGCATCTCCGCCAGCACCACCGACTACCCCGGCGTTGTCAGGAACTTGAGCGATGGCGGGAATCTCAACGGCAGCAAGGGCCAGACGGTGATGGCCAAGCTCGAGTGGGCGCCCGCGGACGACGTAACGCTTACGCTGGCTCCGCGCTACAACCGTCAGGAGAAGAACTGCTGCGTGCAGCCCCTGTCGCTGCTGTCCCCCACCAATGCCGCCGCCGGCACGCCCCTGTATTACAGCAACTCCCAGTTCAACATTCCCGCCAACACGAACCCGGCGCTCTCGAACAACAACCTGCTGGGCGGCATCCCGATCGGTCCGCGCAACGTCTCCGTGCGCAACAACTATGCCGCGGGTGCCGAATCGACCGATTACGGCGTCGGCTTCCGCGTCGACTATGCGCCCGAGAGTGGTCCGCTGGCCAAGCACCTGTTCAGTTCGATCACGTCCTACAGCAAGTACGAGGCGAACGACTTCCAGGATGGCGACGCCTTCGACTACAACATCCTGCAGCACTCCAACACGGCCAGCGTGCGCAACTATGCGAATGGCCCGATCCAGTACGGCAGCTTCGGCGTGAAGTCCGTCACTCAGGAGTTCCGCCTGGTCTCTCCGGAAAGTCAGGCCCTGCGTTACGTGGCAGGCTTCTGGTACGCCAAGAACGATCTGAGCCGCAGCCTGGTCCGCGAGCCCTTCGGCATCCCTTACGCGACCAACTACGCGACCACCTCCTACAACCAGTCCTATGCCCTGTTCGGCCAGGCCACGTACGACCTCACGGCAAGCACCAGCCTGGTCGCCGGACTGCGCTTGAATCGGGAGAACACCGGCTACGACTACGCGCGGACCGAGACCAACAACGGTGTCGGCACGCTGGTGTCCAGCCGCGACGACTCGGAGAGCAGCCACACCGGCAAGCTGGGCCTCGAGCATCGCTTCAACAAGGACGTGATGGCCTACGGCCTCTACTCGACCGGCCATAAGGGCGTGGCCTATGACCTGGTCAGCGGCCTCACGGCCCAGCAGGCCGCCACCTTCCCGATCCCCAGCGAAAGCGCCAAGAACTTCGAGATCGGCGCCAAGGCGATGCTGCTGGACAACCGTGCGTCGATCAGCGTGGCGCTGTTCAAGACCGACTTCGAGGACTTCCAGCAATCGGCCAGCTATATCGACTCTGCCACCGGCCGCTTCGTCACCTTCCTGTCCAGCATCCCTGCCATGCAGACCAAGGGCGTCGAGGTGGACGGCAGCTTCCGCGTCAGCCGTGAATTCCAGCTTAACGGCAGCTTCGCATACACCAAGGCCATTTACACGGACTTCGCTAACGGCCCCTGCTACAACACGCTGAACGCCGCCGGCACCGGGCAGGTCCTCGGCCCAGGCTGCGTCACTGTGACCGCCCCCGGCGGCGGCACCGCCAGCGTCCGCGACATGAAGGGCCTGCCACTGCCGAATGCACCGAAGTACAAATTCAATGTCGGCGGCAACTACGACATCGCCCTGGCCGAGCAGAGCTTCGATCTCTTCGTCAACGGCGCCTACCGCTGGCAGGACGACGTCCTGTTCCGTCACAACCAGGATCCGATCGGGGTCACGCAGAAAGCCTATGGCATCCTCGACGCCGGCTTCGGCTTGAAGGACAAGAAGCGCCACTACACCTTCACGATCTTCGCGAAGAATCTGCTCGACAAGCTCTACGCGGCGGACCTGCAGTACGCGCCGCGCAACGGCCAATGGAGCAGCAGCACGGTGAACGTGGCCTCGCAGAACTGGACCCCGCCGCGTGACTACGCCCGCTACTTCGGCGCGCGCCTCGACCTGAGCTTCTGAGCGGGGCAGGCATGGGACGGCCAATCTTCGACTGGACACGGGCTGCAGCCGGGGCTCTCGCGCTGGTGGCCACCCTGGCCCGCGCGGACGAGTACGACGAGCTGCGTCAGCGCTGGCTGTCGCGCCTGACCGCAGGGCCCACCACGGTGCGCCCTGACGGCGAGGCAAGGCCGATTGATGCAGCCCAGCGCAGCTGGCGCAGCATGGAGCGCACCGTCGCCCGGCAGGCGCTCTGGCCCGAACTGGTCCCCACCACCTCGGGCCGCATGACTGAAAGCTACCGCCGCCTGCGCGCCCTGGCCCTGGCCTACAGCAGGCCAGGCTCCCCGCTCTACCGCAACGCCGAGCTGCTGCGGGACGTGATCGCCGGGCTCGACTGGCTGTATCAGCATCACTACAACCCGTCAGGGCGCGACTTCGGCAACTGGTGGGACTGGCAGATCGGCAGCCCGCTGATCCTGGCCGACATCGGCGTGCTGCTGCATGCCGAGCTGGGCGAGGAGCGCCTCGCGCGCTACCTCGCCGCCATCGACCACTTCGTGCCCGACCCGACCCACAAGCAATTGGCCGACGGGCGCTTGATCGAGGAAACCGGCGCCAACCGCCTGGACAAGGCCATGGTGGTGGCCTTGCGCGGCGTGCTGGGCAAGCGCGCCGACAAGATCGCCGCCGGGCGCGACGCCGTCAGCCAGGTCCTGCAGTACGTGGACCGCGACGACGGCTTCTACCGCGACGGCAGCTTCATCCAGCACCACGCCGTGCCCTATGCGGGCGGCTACGGCGTCGTCGCGCTCAACGACATGGCGCAGCTGATGTACCTGCTCAACGGCACGAGCTGGGCCATCCGCGACCCCCAACTCGCCAACGTCTACGACTGGGTGGAGAACAGCTTTCGGCCCTTCGTCTTCAACGGCATCATGCTCGACGCCGTCAGTGGCAGGAAGATCACGCGGCGCACCGAGGACGAGCGGGCCACCGGGCGCGGCGTGGTTGGCGCCGTGGCGCGATTGGCCGAGGTGGCGCCGCCGGCCAAGGCCCAGGAACTGCGCGCCATTGTCAAGGGCTGGCTTTTGCGCGAGGCCGGCCCGGCGCAGCCTTTGAGCCCGTCGCTGCAGGCCATTGCCAGCGACGACAGCATCCGCCCGGCCGACGAGCCCCAGGGTGTGCGCCTGTTCGCGAGCCAGGACCGGGCGCAACTGCGTGGGCCTGGCTTCGTCTGGCAGCTCAGCCTGTTCTCGGACCGCATCTCCGCCTTCAGCTCGGGCAATGGCGAGAACCTGCGCGGCTGGTGGGTGGGCATGGGCACGGCCCAGCTCTACCAGGCCGGCCCCTCGCCCCAGGGCGACAGCTACTGGGCCACGGTGGACATGAAGCGCCTGCCCGGCACCACGACAGACCACAGCGGCCAGGGCGTGCCCAAGCCGTTCACGATGCAGCCCAACACCAGCGCCTGGGTGGGCGGTGCCGTGCTGGGCGGCCAGGTTGCGGCGCTGGGCATGGAGTTTTCGACGGCGCAGGTGACCGGCAGCCGGCTGCAGGGCCGCAAGAGCTGGTTCCTGTTCGGCGACAAGGTCCTGGCCCTGGGTTCTGGCATCGCCACGCCGGACAAGGCGGCGGTGGAGACCATCGTCGACAACCGCATGCTGGATGCCGCGCATCCGCGCCTGCTGCAGGTGGACGGCAAGACACAGCCTGACACCATCGGCTGGACGCGCAACCTGGACGCTGCGCGCTGGGCGCACAGGGGCGGCGGCGGCTTCGATGCCGGCGTGGGCTATGTCTTCCCCGGCGGCGCCAAGCTCACCGCCTGGCGCGAGCAGCGCCAGGGCCGCTGGAGCGACGTAGGCCCCGGCCTCGCGCCAGACCCTGCCAACGACGAGCTGCTGACGCGCCAGTTCGCGGGCCTGTCCATCGACCATGGCGATGCACCGCAGCAGGCCAGCTATGCCTACGCCATCCTGCCCGGCCGCTCGGCGGCGCAGACCGAGGCCTTTGCGAAGAAGCCCTCCGTCGCCGTTCTGCTGAACACGGCCGAGGCCGCGGTCGCCTGCGATGCAGAGACCCATGCGACCGGTGCCAACGTCTGGGCCCCGCTGAAGGCGCCCCTGCGCATCGCCGGCCACGACTGGCTGCGGGCCGACAGCGCACTGGCGCTGGTGCTGCGGCGCCAGGGCGATGTGCTGGAGCTCGCGCTGGCCGACCCGACGCAACGCATCACCCAAGCCGTGCACATCGAACTCGGCGAAGCGGTGCTGGAGACGCTCGCGGCCGACCCGCGCATCACGGTGGAGCAGACCCAGCCCACGCTGCGCCTCGCGGTGCGCTTCGACGGGCTGGCGGGAGCGTCCGTCGTTGCGCGCTTCAAAGCATCGAGACTGCCCGACCCCGCCTGCGGCGGCTGAACACCCAACCCCGAGACCCATGGCGCCGCTGCCGAAGGCGAGCGCCAGCGGCAGGCCCTTGCCTGGACTTTCATGGAAAACAAGGTGGAGATATCTGTCATGCTGATGAAGAAGTTCTGGTTCACCACTCTGAATGGCGCGCTGGCCGCAACTGCGCGCGTGATGGCTCGCGCGCGTGGCCGCAACGTCGTTGCAGCCTTCAACTATTGAGCGTGGCGATGAACGAACTTCAGCAAGTGATTGCCATGCTGCGCGCGCTGCCGCAGGGCCTCAACATCGGCGAGCGCCGGGCCCGGGTCGACGCCACCAGCGAGCGCTACCCCGTGGCGGCGGACGTGCGCGTGGAGCCGGTCTCGGCGCGCGGCGTGTCCGCGGAATGGACGTCCACGCCCGCCGCCGGCGAAGGTGACGTGATCCTCTACTTGCACGGCGGCGGCTACGTGCTGGGCTCGCTCAAGAGTCATCGCCACTTCGCCAGCGAACTGGGCCGCCAGGCGGGCATGAAGACACTGGCACTGGATTACCGGCTCGCGCCGGAGTTCCCTTACCCCTGTGCGCTGGAAGACGCCGTGGATGGCTACCGCTTCCTGCTGGAGACCGGCTACGACCCGCGCCGCATCACGGTGGTCGGGGACAGTGCCGGCGGCGGGCTCTCTATGGCCCTGCTGCTGAGGCTGCGCGAGCAGGGCCTGCCCCAGCCCGCGGGCGCGCTGCTGTTCTCGCCCTGGGTGGACATGACGGCCACGGCCGACAGCTACCGCCACAACGCCGAGCGCGACCCCATCATCAGCCGCGAAGGCATCGAGTTCCTGGCCGCGCAGTACCTCGGGCCGCTTCCGCGCCAATTGCCGCTGGCTTCGCCGGTGTTCGCCGATCTAGCCGGCATTGCGCCGTTGACCATCTTCGTGGGCGACGCCGAGACGCTGCTGGACGACTCGCTGGCCCTGGCCCGCGTCGCGGAGCAGGCCGGCGTGCCCGTGCACCTGGAGGTCTGGCCCGAGATGCTCCACGTCTGGCCCAGCTTTTACCCCGAGCTGGCGCAAGGCCGGCAGGCGCTGGCCCGGGCCGGCCAGCTGCTGCGCGAGGCCCGTCTTTCACCTCCTCCTGATGTCTGACCCTCTCATGGATGCACCTCTGTTCCAACCCCATCTGCACCCGCACCGGCGCTTCAACCCGTTGACGGGCACCCATGTGCTGGTGTCACCGCAACGCAACCGGCGCCCCTGGCAAGGCGCCCAGCACCCGCCCCAGCCACGCAACGGTGCCCGCCACGACCCGCAGTGCTACCTGTGCCCGGGCAACGCGCGCATAGGCGGGCAGCACAACGCAGACTACCGCGGCGCCCATGTCTTCCCCAACGACTTCCCGGCGTTGCTGGCCGATGCGGCCGAAGCGCCCCTGGCGGACAACGCCTTCTTCACCAGCGAGCCCGTAGCCGGAGAGGCGCGGGTGATCTGCTTCTCGCCCGACCATTCGCTCAGCCTGCCGGAACTGCCGGTGGCGGCCATCGCCGATGTCGTCCGCACTTGGCGCGACCAGACCCTGGACCTGGGGATGCGATGGGCCTGGGTGCAGGTGTTCGAGAACAAGGGCGAGATGATGGGTTGCAGCAACCCCCACCCGCACGGCCAGGTCTGGGCCAGCGACTTCATCCCGGACGAGCCGGCGCGCGAGGACGAGCGACAGCGCGCCTACTTCGCCCAGCGCGGCCAACCGCTGCTGCTGGACTATGTGCAGGCGGAGATCGAGGCCGGCGAGCGTACTGTCGTGGAGACGGCGCATTGGCTGGCCGTGGTCCCCTGGTGGGCCGCCTGGCCCTTTGAGACCCTGCTGCTGCCCAAGGCCCCGTTGTCCCGGATGTCCGAACTCGACCCGGCCCGCGCAAGCGACCTGGCGCTGGCGGTCAAGCGCCTGACAACGCGCTACGACAACCTGTTCCGGACCAGCTTCCCCTACAGCATGGGCTGGCATGGCGCGCCCTTCGACGCTCTTGACCCGCAGGCCTGGACCCTGCATGCCCATTTCCATCCGCCGCTGCTGCGCTCCGCCAGCGTGCGCAAGTTCATGGTCGGCTTCGAGATGCTCGGCGAGGCTCAGCGCGACCTGACCCCCGAGCAGGCGGCGGCGATGCTGCGCGCCGTTCCCGACGACCGTCACTACACCGAGGAGGCCGCATGAAGCCGATGTCCGCGGCGCAGCGTGCAAGCGCGACCTTCGCCCAGTTCTTTGGCGGTGAGCCGCAGATGCTGGCGCGTGCCCCGGGCCGCGTCAACCTGATCGGCGAGTTCACCGACTACAACGAGGGCTTCTGCCTGCCGGCCGCCATCGAACGTGACTGCGTCGTCGCGATCCGGGCGCGGCGCGACGGCATCGTCCATGTGGTCGCCGCCGACGAGCAGCACCAGCAGGACCGCTTCACGCTGGACACACCGCTTGCGCCGGTCAAGCAGCCGCAATTCGCCAACTATGTGCGCGGCGTGCTGGCGGCGCTGCAGGCCCAGGGCCTGCAGTTCGGCGGCGCCGAGCTGGCCATCGCCGGTGACGTACCGCTGGGTGCCGGCCTGTCCAGCTCGGCCGCCCTGGAGCTGGCCATCGGTCAGGCCTTCAAGCTGCTCTACCAGCTGCCGGTCACGCCGGAACAGCTGGCGCGCGCCGGCCAGAGCGCCGAGCACCGGTTCGCCGGCTGCATGTGCGGGCTGATGGACCAGCTCTCGATCGCCACCGGACGTGCCGGCCACGCGATGCTGCTGGACATGCGCAGCCTGTCGTCCCGCCTGGTGCCGCTGCCGGCCGGCGCCGCCCTGCTGATCGTCGACTCCAGGGTGTCGCGCGGCCTGGCCGACAGCGAATACAACCTTCGCCGCGAGCATTGCGAGGCCGCCGCATGCCACTTCGGCGTGCCCATGCTGCGCGACCTCGACATGGCCACGCTGCAGCAGCGCTGGCATGAATTGCCCGAGGTGATCGCGCGTCGCGCCCGTCACATCGTCAGCGAGAACGCGCGCACACTAGCCGCCGCCGACGCCCTGCAGGCGGGCGACCTGGTGCAGATGGGCGAGCTGATGCGGACCTCGCACACCTCGCTTCGCGAGGACTTCGAGGTCACGGTCCCGCAGACCGACCGCATTGCCGAGCTGCTGAACCAGGTCCTGGGCCGATCCGGCGGCGCACGGATGACCGGTGGCGGCTTCGGCGGCTGTGTCGTCGCGCTGGGGCCCCTCGACGCCGTGCCGGCGATGAAGGACGCACTGGCACGCAACTATCGCAATGCCCAGGGCGAACCGGCGCGTATCCACCTGACCGGCGCCGCCGACGGGGCTGGCCGGGCGTGAGTGCTGTGCGGATCCAGCGCTTCGCGCTCGACGACGGATGCGGCCTGCAACTGGAGCTGATGGACTGGGGCGCCAGCTGGCTCAGCGCGCGCCTGCACGGCCGCGAACTGCTGCTTGGTCATGCGGATCCGGCAGCCTATCGGGAACAGTCCGCCTATATGGGGGCCATCGTCGGACGCGTCGCCAATCGCATCGCCGGGGCCGCCTTTTCGCTGCAGGGGCGCCAGCACCGCTTGGCCGCCAATGAGGGCGTCAACCAGCTCCACGGCGGCCCCGGCGGCTTCCATAACCGTGCCTGGCGCGGCTTGCGGCATTCGTCCACGCGGGTCGACTTCACGCTCGACTCCGCCGATGGCGACCAGGGCTTTCCTTCGAGGCTGCGGGCCACGGCGAGTTACCGCATCACCGCGGCTCAGCAGGTCGAAATCCATTTCGAGGTCGAGAACCTGGGGGCGATCGACACGGTCGCCGGGCTGACCAGCCACGCCTATTTCGGTCTCGATGGACCTGAGCAGGGTGTGCTGGGGCAAACGCTGTGCTTGCAGGCCGACAAGGTCCTGCCGGTATGCCCCGATTTGTTGCCGACGGGGGAGTTCATGAACGTCGCGGGCACGCCCTTCGACTTCCGGCAGCCTCGCAGCCTAGGCGAAGGGCTGGCGATGCAGCACGAGCAACTGCAACGCGCCGGCGGCTACGACCACTGCTGGCTGCTGCAGCCGGGCCTCGGCCCCGCGTTGCAGCTCGTGTCTGCCGACGAACGGCGCTCGCTCTGCCTGGACACCAGCTACCCGGCGCTGCAGATCTATGGCGGCCAGTACCTGGACCGCAGCCGCGACCGCCTGGGCCGACCGTTCGCGCCCCGTGCCGGCCTGGCGATCGAAGCCCAGTACCCGCCGGACACCGTGCATCACCTCGGCGAGCCTGACTGGCCTCAGGCGGGCTTCGTGCTGCGCCCCGGGCAGACGCAGCGCCATTGGATCCGCATCCGCTTCGAGCAGCGGTAGCAGCGACAGGAGTAAAACGATCATGCGCATTCTGGTGACCGGCGGGGCCGGCTATATCGGCAGCATCACGACCTTGCAGCTGCTCGAGGCGGGCCACCAGGTTCTTGTCCTCGACAACCTCTGCAACGCCAAGCCCGGCGTGCTGGAACGCATCGCCGCACTCGCGGGACGACGACCCACCTTCGAGCAAGGGGATGTGCGCGACACCGCGCTGCTGCATCGACTAATGCAAGAGCATGCGATCGAGGCTGTCGTCCACTTCGCCGGCTTGAAGGCGGTCGGCGATTCCGTTCGGTTGCTGCTGGACTACTTCGACAACAACGTCCAGGGCACGCTCAGTCTGCTGCGCGCGATGCAGGCGGGCAGCGCACGCACGCTGGTGTTCAGCTCGTCCGCCACGGTCTACGGCCAAGCCGACGCGATGCCGCTGCACGAGGATGCGGCCACCGGCGCCACCAACCCCTATGGCCGCAGCAAGCTGATCGTCGAGCAGATACTGGCCGATCTGGCGACCTCCGATCCCGCCTGGTCGCTGTGTGCGCTGCGCTATTTCAACCCGGTGGGCGCCCATCCCAGCGGCCAGCTCGGCGACGATCCGCAAGGCATCCCGAACAACCTGATGCCCTATATCGCCCAGGTCGCGGTCGGACGGCGCCACTTCCTGCAGGTTTTCGGCAAGGACTATCCGACCGCCGACGGCATCGGCGTGCGCGACTACATCCATGTGCAGGACCTGGCGCGGGGCCATCTTGCGGCGCTGAAGCATGTGCATGGCAGCCCGGGCTGGCATGTCTTCAACCTTGGCACCGGTTGCGGCCACTCGGTGCTCGAGATGGTGGCGGCCTACGAGGCGGCCAGCGGCAAGCCGGTCCCGCGCGAGTTCGCGCCCCGTCGTCCGGGCGATGTCGCGATGAGCTGGGCCGATCCAAGCCGCGCGCAGCGGGTGCTGGGCTGGCGTGCCGAGCTTGGCTTGGCGCAGATGTGCGCCGACAGCTGGCGCTGGCAGTCCGCCAATCCAAGGGCGTCGGTTGACCGGGCGACTAGCCTTTAGAACAACCGGCATTGCTCGCTCGCAGCTAGCACGCCGGGTCCAGCCGTGCACTGATCCAGCTTGGCTTGCTACAACCGCCTTGGTCGGCCGCCCTATGGAAAATTCGCTTCCCTAGAGCAGTCTGTCGGGAGTGTCTGCTGATGGCCGCGACTGCCAGCTCGCGCCTAACGCCGACAGCTGCCTTTCGATCCGACGTCGATTGAACGGCCGCCTCGCGATCCTTTGCTGATCTGCACCTCGCCATTCTCGACGCCGGGAAGAGGACGGCCGCCATTCAGGTAGGGCCGCCGAGCCAATGCAACCAGGGCCAAGCGGCACCCGGCCTGTGGCGCCCTACCGCTCCACTCGAAGAGTTGAAGGCGGCAACTCGAGTTCCCTGCTGAACTTGATTAGCGGAGCTGCCCGCTTGAATTCGAACGCCTCATGGGCACCGATGAGTTCTGACAGATCCTTGCGCAGAGCCACGTAACGGAGTCTTGTCGCCAATTTGCGCCCATCGGCGATGGTCGGAGCCTACAACTGGCACTGGCGATGGTGCCGTAAGGCCAACGGAGTGCTCATCTCCTTTTCCTTGCGATCTTGCGGCTTTCATGCAGGCATTGCTCCGGCAGTACCAGACAACGGTATGAAAGGTCGACACTGCTCAATCGTCGGCGACGAGCGTTCCGAGCAGCAAGCTTGCATTCGAATGCAATGTGCGATGTAAGTCCGATTCGTCGCCGTTTTTGAAAGGAGACAAACGTGATGTAAATCAACGCTACACCGATGATCCTCTGCTAAGGGTTTTCCTTATGCATACGTATGCAATGTTTTTTCTATTATTGGACACATGATGGAAATCAACCCACGTTCGAGGCACGAAGGTCTGCCCTTCAAGTTGCCGCAGCGCCCGCAGGTCACACGAGTGCGCCAGGTCGATCCGCTCGCGCTGCGCGCAGCCAAGCCGGCACGGCTTCAGCCGATGGAAGGCTTCGACGAAGGCTATGCCGACATCGTCGATTACATCGTCCGCATTACCGAAGAGATCTGGGTCGACCGCGCCATCGGGCGCATCTACGAGACCTATGACCACGCCTGCACGATCTACTCGCCCTACGGCGTCGTGCGTTCGGTGCAGGAAGTGGTGGCGTCCACGGTGACGACGCTGAACGGCTTTCCCGATGGTGAGCTGCACCACCTGAACGTCGCCTGGGATGGCGACGAGACGCAGGGCTTCTATACCTCTCACCTGGGCTTCAGCCGCTCGACCAATCTCGGTGCATCCAACTGGGGGCCGGCCACCGGGCGGCGCATCGGCGTTCACTTCGTCGCCGACTGCGTGACGCGCGGCAACTTCGTGCATACCGAATGGCTGGTGCGGGACAACGGCGCCGCGGTGCGCCAGCTGGGCCTCGACCCGCATGTGGTGGCGCGCCGCATCGCGGACAGCCAGCCGACCAGCCAGCGCGTGCATTCCAGCCCTACCGCTCTGCTTGGCCAGGCCCCGCGGCCGAGCCTGCAGCCGGTCGACGATGGCGTGGAGAGCTGGGTGCGCGTGATGTTCGACCAGCTGTGGAACCAGCGCCGCCTGGATCGCCTGGGCCATTACTTCAGCACCGATTCCATCTGCCATGCGGGCGGCGGCCGTGTCGCCGAGGGCTTGCGCAACCAGCAGGCGCTGATGCTGCTGATCCTCGGTGCCATGCCCGACGCCGTCATGCAGATCGACAAGGTGAGCTGGTCCGACGAGACCGACGGCGTCATCGTGGCCGTGCGCTGGCGGCTGGAGGGCAGCAGCCAGGCCGGCGCGCTGTTCGGCGAATGCCCCGTGAACAAGCCGGTGCTGCTCAATGGCATGAGCCATCTGCGCCTGAACGGCGCGCAGGTGGTCGAGCACTGGATGATTTTTGACGAAATCGGCGCCCTGGCCGGCGTCTACCGCGCATGAATGCAGCCCTGAAACCCATTCCCTGGAACCAGCACCCGCAGGTGCTGTCGCCGGTCGGACGAACCATCGGCGACCTGCTGGCAACGCGTCCGCGGCAGCAGCCGCTGGACGGCTTCGATGAGGTGTACAGCGACTTCGTCGACTACATCGTCCGCTGCACCCATCGCATCTGGGAGGAGAAGGACATCGGCCTTTGCCGCACCCACTATGCCGACGACGTGGTCATGCACACCCTGGCCGGCCCCAGCCGCGGGCGCGAGGCGGTCGTGCAGGGCACCTTGGGTGCGCTGGCGGCTTATGCCGATCGGCAGGTGGTGGCCGAGGATGTGATCTGGAGCGAAGACGCCCCGGCGCTGTTCTATTCCTCGCACCGCATCACCAGCCGCTCGACGCTGGAAGGCAGCGATGCCCTGTATGGCGCGGCCAACGGCGCGGCGCAGATGGCCACCACGGTGGCGGACTGCCTGGTGCGCGACAACCTGATCGTCGAGGAATGGCTGTACCGCGACAACGCCAGGGCGGCCCTGCAGATGGGGCATTCGCCCCGCGCGGTGGCGCTGGCCCAGGCCGAGGCGGACCGCGCCGGCGATCCGCAACGCCACCTCTGGCGCCAGCAGTGGATGGATCAGGTGTGCAACGCCGCGCAAGCCTGGCCCGAAGCCGGGGACCCGGCCGAAGTGCCGATGCGCATGCTGCGCGCGGCCCTGGTAGATGACCTGTATGGAGAGGCGATGGCCACGGTCTCGCCAAGCGTCGAGGTGCGCTGGCCCACGGGGCGCCGGGGTTGGGGTCGCGGCTACCTGATCGGCTGCCTGGTGCAGCTGCGTGCCCAGCTGCACGACTTCAGCTTCACGATCGAACACTGGGCGGCCCGCCCGCTGCCCAACGACGAAGTGGCGGTGGCGCTGCGTTGGGCCGCCTGTGGCGTGCATGCCAGCCAGGGCGCGTGGGGACCGGCCAGCGGGCGACGGATCCTCGTTGCGGGCAGCAGTCACTACGTTCTGCGCCAGGGCCGCATCGTGCGTGATCAGACGGTTTTCGACGAGCTGGCCGTTCTGCGCCAGATCCTGGGTGGTCTGGGCGCCGACGCGC
This sequence comes from Roseateles violae, assembly GCF_030410485.1. Classification (GTDB taxonomy): domain Bacteria; phylum Pseudomonadota; class Gammaproteobacteria; order Burkholderiales; family Burkholderiaceae_C; genus Roseateles_D; species Roseateles_D violae. The sequence goes on from NZ_JAUHHC010000001.1 coordinate 818,746, forward strand.
CGACGAAAGGGGCGCAATGAACGCCGCAAGCAAATCGACACCGCAGCTGCTGGCCGAACTGAGCGGTCTGCTGCGGGGGCTGCCTGGCAGCGCGGCGCCACTGGCCAATGCACTCACCGTGCAGGCCATGGGCTTCCAAGTCTTCGGGCGCACCGACGCGGTGGATCTGCTCGCGCGCCACCCGCTGGCCTTGTCGCCCTCGCCGCATGTGCTGAGCGCTCCGGGGGCGCTGGCCGTGCTGGACGTGACGCCGGAGGGGCGCCCGGTCGGGGTGTTCGCCGATGTGATGGATGGCGTGCTCGCCCGGCTGTGGGTCGCCGGCCCGGTGGTCGATGACGCTGCGACCGAGCCCGGCGTGCCGGTGGCCAGCGACGACTTCCTGACCCAGGACCGCACGCACTGTGCCGGTGATCCGATCGATTTCCCATCGCTGGATGCTTTGGCCTGGCCTCAGGTGCAGGCCTGCGCAGCGGAGGCGCTGCAGACGGTCGCCGAGCCTGCGGCAGCCAGCAGCAGCCGCGCGGTTGTCGTACGCGCGTTCAGCAGTGGTGACGGCTTTGCGGTGCTGTACGCACTGCGGGTGCTGTCGCCCGAAGTTCCCCGAGTCGCTCACCGCCGCTGGGCGGTGGCGGTCGGCCGCATCGGCGCGGATGGTGCCCTGCTGCACCGTCGGATCGCGGTCTCGGATGCCTGGCCCGTGCCTGCGCACGTGTTCTTCTGACGAAACCTGCAGCGCTTGATTCCATAAACAGAGACACAGAGACAAAGCCATGCCCCGCTCCATTGCACGCCATTCCCGCCTGCGCCCGACCGCGCTCGCATCGATTCTGTTGACGACCTTCGGCCTGCCGCTGGCAGCGCAGACGGTAGCGCCGCCTGCGGCACCCGCGGGTGCGCCTGCTGAGCAAGCGGCTGTCCCGAGTGCGGCGCAAGCGGCAGCGGCATCGTCCACGCCACGCGAGGTCCCGGTGTCTCTTGATCAGGTGGTCGTCACCGTGCAGCGCCGCGCCGAGACCCTGCAGTCGGTACCGCTTTCGGTTACCGCCCTGACGGGCGCACAGATCAAAAACGCGAACGTGAATTCGCCGGAACGGCTGGAGCAGCTGGTTCCCGGCCTGCGGATGGGACGCTCCGGCTCCGACGTGCGGCCCGCCATGCGCGGCACCTACACCGAGAACGTGTCGGCCACCAGCGACCCGCGTTTTGGCGTCTATGTCGACGATATCTACCAGTCGCGCACCAGTCAGGTCCCGCCGATGATCGACCTGGCGCGCGTCGAGGTTCAGAAGGGCCCGCAAGGCACGCTCTACGGCCGCAACAGCTTTGGCGGCAACCTGGTCTTCCACTCCGCGCTGCCAACGGACGAGCTCGAAGGCGGCATCGATCTGGGCTTCGGCAACTTCCTCGAGCACCGGGCCGAGGGCTTCGTCAACGTGCCGCTTTCCAAGGGCATCGCGATGCGAATTGCAGCGCTTTCCGAGCGCACGCACGGCTATGTCGAGAACGTCGGCAGTGGCAACGACATTGGCGGCGAGTCGCAGAAGTACATTCGCGGCACGCTGCGCATCGCGCCGCCGTCGGTCCGCGACCTGGAGGTCCTGCTGCGCGCCAGCTATCAAGACCTCGGCGGCGCGGGCCAGGGTGGATTTGGACAGAAGTACAAGGGCACACTGGTCGATGCCAGCCTGATACGCGCGCCGGGCGAGTCGCTGACCTACAACGGCATCACCTACCAGCTGCCCAAGGGCTTCAACGGCAACAGCTTCACCGGCACGCCGCTGCCGGTCGACTCGCGCTACCGCGATGGCATTCCCGACATCAACGGCGCCGATATCGGCATTCCGGTGTCGGAAGACCCCTACCAGGTGAATTTCGCGGGCGACATCTTCCGGACCGGCTCGCAAAAGAACTTTGGCGCCACCCTCAATTACGGCAACGGCCCGGTCCGGTTTCGCTCGATCACCAGCTTTGCCGACTTCGACCTGATCCGCACCGGCAACAGCCTGACCCCGGTGCTGCTGAACTACTCCTACCAACAGACGCTGGCCAAGACCTACACGCAGGAGTTCCAGCTGCTGTCCAATGACGACAAGGCGGACGCGCTGCGCTGGATCGTTGGCGCGTATTTCTTTGACGATACCGCGACGGATCGCAGCGTCACGAACGTCAACCGCGCCTACGTCGCGGCCACAGCACCTCCCGGGCAACAGTACTACCCGTTCGGCTTCACGCTGCTGCCGTCCGGAACCGGACTCAACCAGAGCACCGCCTTCGACAGCTTCAGCGCTTACCAGCAGAAGGCGCGGTCGACGGCTGGCTATGGACAACTGTCGTACACACTGTTCGACAAGCTCACGCTGACCGGCGGGCTGCGCTACACACGCGACGAGAAGAATGTGCTGTCGGCGCGCTTCAACACCAGCCCCACCGGCCCCGGCGCTTACTTCGTGCACAGCATCGACGACCCGGTCAACTACGCCTGTGGCGGTTTCATCGCGGCGAACGCCGCTTCGGTGTCGCAGTCCCAGACGGCGATTGACCAAGCCTACAACTTTGTCTGTGCCGGCAACGTCTACAGCTACACGAACTACCGCGTGGCAGCCGACTACAAGTTCAACGCCGATCTGATGGGCTACACCAGCTACTCGACGGGCACGCATGCGGGCGGCTTCAACTCCGGCGCAGTGACGATTGGCGGCGTGCCCACGCTGCTGCCTTTCGCCCCCGAAAAGGTCAAGGCCTTCGAGCTGGGCTTCAAGAGCACGCTGCTGGATCGCAAGCTGACGCTGAACGCCGCGGCCTACGTCAACGACTACCGCGATCTGCACGCCCAGACCTCGATCCCCAATCCGAATGCACCTCAGACCTCGGTCATCGCCTTGGTGCAGAACGTTGGCAAGGACCGGGCCTATGGCTTTGACATCGAAGCGGGCTTCCGTCCGACGCGTGAGCTGCGCATGTCGCTTGCCTATAACTACCTGAACGCCAAACAGCTAGATTACGGCGTCAACACCTTCAACTTCGGCGGCGAGGCCAGCTTCTGCGGCATCACGCCGAGCTGCGTGCCGGGCAGCGGCGAGCAGAACACGGTGCAAGGCACGCCGTTCCCGAACTCGCGAACCGATCCGAATCGTTTCGTGCCGGTGCTCGATGCGAACGGCAACCAGGTGGTCTCGGGCGGCGTTCCGCAGTACCGCTACGTGTTGGCCGGCACCGGGCGTGACGGCACCAAGTACACCGCCCAGCGCGCGTTCTCGCCCAAGCACACGCTCCAGTTCGGCATGGCCTATACCCTGCAACTGGGTGGCTATGGCACGCTGACGCCCGAGTTCCAGACCTATTACAACTCCGGCTACATCCTCACCGACCTGACACCGGGCTACGGCAACAACGAGGCCTTCACCAAGACCGATCTGCGGTTGACCTACCAGACGTCCGACGGCGACTACACCGTCCAGCTCTATGTCAACAACGTCGAGGACGAGGCCACCATCTCGCGGGCTGTGTATGGCAACCACCGTTCGCTGCTCGTCAGCTACGCGCCGCCGCGCAGCTACGGCGCGCGCTTGTCGGCACGCTTCTGAGCGAGTGCGGGCACAAGGCCGGTACACCCATGTCGAGCCACGCAGCATGACGAGCGCCATTGCCCCGCCGATTACCTGGCGCATGAAGTACGCGTACGGGATCGGTAGCACCGCCGAGTCGATCGTCATCACGACGACCAGCATGTTCTTGATGCTGTTCTACAACCAGGTGCGTGGACTTGACCCGGCCATGATCGGCATTGCGCTGGCCATTGGCCTGGCCGTCAACGCCGTTTTCGATCCGCTGGTCGGCTCATGGTCGGATCGGACGCGCGGCCGATGGGGGCGTCGGCATCCATTCATGTTTGCGTCGATCCTGCCGGCGGCGCTGCTGTTCTATGCGCTTTTCAATCCGCCCGAATCGCTGAGCAGCACCGGCCAACTGGTGTGGCTGACCGCCTTCAACGTGCTGCTGCTGCAGGCGATGACGGTGTTCCACACCCCGCACCTGGCGCTCGGCAGCGAGATGAGCGAGGACTATCTCGAGCGCACCAGCATCATGAACGTGAACACGTTCTTTCTGTGGATCGGCGACACGACCGGTTGGCTGCTGTGCTTCCTGCTGTTCTTCCGTGCCACGGCCGAGTTCCCCAACGGCGCACTCGATCCCAGCCGCTGGCCGCTGTTCTCTGTCGCCATTGCCTGCCTTGTCCTGCTGTGCCTGTTCTTCTCGAGCCAGGTCACCAAGCGCCGCATTCCCTACCTGCTGCAACCGGCTGCCGCCACGCCCGGTTTCAGCGCGCGCGAATGGGCTCGGGACATCTGGCGCGTGCTGCGCAACCGCAATTACGTGGTCTTGCTGATCGGCTTCTTCTTCCTGTCGCTGATGACCGGCGTGCGCGGCGGGCTCTGGATCTACAACGCGACTTACTTCTGGGAACTCAGCAACGACCAGCTGGCCTTCTTTGCCGTCGGCAGCCTGTTCGGCTATCTGTTCGCCGCCTTCTGCGTCAAGCGGCTGCATGCGCGCTTCGACAAGCGCTGGACCGGCATGGTCGCCCTGCTGGTCTATTGCATCGGCCCGGCGATCCCGCTGGCGCTGGGCTACTTCGGCATCCTGTCGGCGCAGACGCCGGGGCTGCTGGTGATCCTGATCGCCTTCTCGCTGCTGCAGCATGCGCCCTACAGCATCATGACGACGACCGTGTACTCGGCGCTGGCCGACATCGCCGACGAATGCGAGCTGAAGTACGGTCTGCGGCAGGAAGGCACGCTGTATGCGACGCGCACCTTCTTTTCGCGGGTCGACCAGGCGCTCGGCACAGGGCTGGCCGGCTGGGTGCTGTCCATCGTTGCATTCCCGGCCAAGGCCACCCCCGGCCAGGTGCCTGATTCGGTGCTGAAGGGCCTGGCGCTAGCCTTCATGCTGTCCGTCATTCCCGGCATCGTGGCCAGCGTGTTCTACGGGATGCTTAAAGTGACCCGTGCCACCCACGATGCCACGCGCGAAGCCATCGACGCCCGCAAGCGGGTGGCAACTGCCGCGAATACCTCCGCCGCAACCGGCGCAACCACCACCACCGGCCCCAGGGCCGACAACGAGCTGAGCATTCCATGAACACCACTGACCTTGCTGCGAACAAGCGCCGCCTGGCCGCGTTTCTGAACGAACTCTCCGAAGCGAACGGCGCCGGCATCGAAAGCGTGCTCGATGCGCATTGCGCGCCCGACACCGTCTGGCGCGTCTTCCACCCCTTCAACGATCTGAAGGGCAATGCGGAAGCGGCCGACAAGCTGTGGGCACCGCTGCGCGAGGCCTTCCCCGACTGGGAGGCGCGCATGGCCTTCTTCCTGGGCGGCGAGTACGAGGGCCGCGAATGCGTCAGCAGCTGGGGCGTGCTGATGGGCAATCTGACTAAACCCTGGCTGAGCATCCCGGCGACGCATGGCCTGTGCGCGCTGCGTCTGGGCCTGAACGTGGTGTTCCGCGAAGGCCGTATCGTCAAGGTCTATGTGCTCCTGGACATCCCTGACCTGATGCGCCAGGCGGGCGTCTATCCCTTCCGCCGCATGCCCGGTTCGGCCGAGGCCTGGGCCTTCCCGCCCTGCGACAGTGGTGCCACCGCCGAAAGCGTGGATCACGAGCTGGGCGCCATCACGCTGACGCATGTGCGCGAGATGCAGACCGGTCTCGCCAAGGGCGACGACCTGAAGAACCTGGCCGGCACGCGCAGCAAGCACAGCCCGCACTGGCACAAGAACATGATGTGGTACGGCCCCGCCGGCATCGGCAGCAGCCGCGGCCAGAAGGGCTTCCTGGACTTCCACGGCGCCCTGTTCATCCAGGCCTTCCCCGACCGGGAAGGCATCGTGCGCGACCACAACGGCCCGGAAGACGGCCCCGGCCACTACATTCGCGTCGGTGACGGCCACTATGCCGTCACCGCCGGCTGGCCCTCGCTCTATGGCACCCATCTGGGCGGCCAGTGGCTGGGCATGGCGCCGTCGGGCAAGCGGGTGGAGATGCGCGTGGCCGACTGGTACCGCACCGACCGCGACGGCAAGATCATCGACAACTGGGTCATGATCGATGTGCTGCACATCCTGCACCAGGCCGGCCTGGACGTCCTCGACGACCTCCGCTACATCGCCGACCCGAGCCTGAACCGCTGGCCCGGCTGAGCGCCGGCCACCGCAGGCCAGCCCACCCCTTCATTTTTCTGCACGCGGCCGCGGCCGCGTCTTGGTCAACTTAGGAGTACCCCATGATCCGTTATCTCAAGCGCGGCGCCAGCGCCACCGCTCTTGCCGAGGCCGATGCCAAGGTCCGCAGCACCGTCGAAGGCATCCTGAAGGATGTCGAGGCGAATGGCGATGCCGCCGTGCGCCGCTACTCGCAGCAGTTCGACCAGTGGGATCCGGCCGACTTCACGCTGTCGCAGGCCGCCATCGAGGCCGCCGTCAAGCAGCTGAGCCCGCGCGAACTGGAGGACATCCGCTTCGCCCAGGACCAGGTGCGCCGCTTCGCGCAGATCCAGCGCGATTCGATGAAGGAGGTCGAGGTCGAGACGCTGCCCGGCGTGGTGCTGGGCCACAAGCATGTCCCGGTCAACAACGTGGGCTGCTACATCCCCGGTGGCAAATACCCGCTGATCGCCTCGGCCCATATGAGCGTGCTGACGGCCAAGGTGGCCGGCGTGAAACGTATCGTCGCCACCGCGCCGCCCTACCAGGGCGCGCCGCACCCGGCCATCGTGGCCGCCATGCACTTCGCCGGTGCCGACCAGATCCTGGTGCTCGGCGGCGTGCAGGCCGTGGCCGCCATGGCCATCGGCACCGAGAGCGTCAAGCCGGTGGACATGCTGGTGGGCCCGGGCAATATGTTTGTGGCCGAGGCCAAGCGGCAGCTGTTCGGTCGCGTCGGCATCGACCTGTTCGCCGGCCCGACCGAGACCCTGGTGATTGCCGACGACTCGGTGGACGGCGAGATCTGCGCGGTGGACCTGCTGGGCCAGGCCGAGCATGGTCCGACGACGCCGGCCGTGCTGCTGACCACCAGCGAGAAGCTGGCCCGCGACACGATGGCCGCGGTCGAGCGCCAGCTCGAGCGCCTGCCCACCGCCGGCATCGCCCGCCAGGCCTGGGCCGTGCACGGCGAGGTCATCGTCTGCGACGGCGACGAGGAGATGCTGGCCGAGGCCGACCGCATCGCCAGCGAGCATGTGCAGGTGATGACGCGCGACCCGGACTGGTTCCTGCAGCGCATGACCAACTACGGCGCCCTGTTCCTCGGCCCGCGCACGAACGTGAGCTTTGGCGACAAGTGCATCGGCACCAACCACACGCTGCCGACCAACAAGGCCGCGCGCTACACCGGCGGCCTGTGGGTCGGCAAGTTCATGAAGACCTGCACCTACCAGCGTGTCACGACCGACGCGGCCAGCGCGGCCATCGGCGCCGTGTGCTCGCGCCTGTGCCATATGGAAAACTTCGCCGGTCACGGCGAGCAGGCCAATATCCGCGTGCGCCGCTATGGCCAGCAGCCGGATCTGCCCTGGTACCAGCCCGTGCCGGCGCAGGGCTGAACGCCATGACCCACTCAGCCACCCTGCCGCGCACCCCCAGTCTGCGCCTGGACGGCCGACGCGCGCTGGTCACCGGCGCCGGGCGGGGGCTCGGCCTTGCCTGTGCGGCGGCCCTGGCCGAGGCCGGGGCCGAGGTATGGCTGGCGGCCCGCAGCGCCGTCGAGGTCGAGGCCGCGGCGGCGGAACTGCGGGCACGTGGCGATCGTGCGCACGCGCTGCTGCTGGACGTGACCGACACCGCCGCGGTGGACAAGGCGGTGGCCGAACACGGGCCGTTCCAGGTGCTGGTCAACAACGCCGGCACCAACCGGCCCAAGCCGCTCGAGGAAGTCACCGAAGACGATGTCGACACCCTGCTGGCGCTGAACACCAAGGCGGCCTTCTTCGTGGCTCGGGCCGTGGCCAGCGGGCTCAAGAAGGCCGGGCTGCCGGGAAGCATCGTGCAGATGTCCTCGCAGATGGGCCATGTGGGCGGCGTGAACCGCAGCATCTACTGCACGACCAAGCACGCGCTGGAAGGCATGAGCAAGGCCCTGGCGCTGGAGCTCGGGCCGCAGGGCATCCGCGTCAACACGATCTGCCCGACCTTCATCGAAACGCCGATGACCCACGACTGGCTGGCAACGCCGGCCTTTCGGGATCAGGTGCTCGGCAAGATTGCGCTGGGTCGGGTTGGCAGGGTGGAAGACGTGATGGGCGCGGTGCTGTTCCTGGCCTGCGATGCCTCGGCCCTGGTCACGGGTTCGGCCCTGATGGTGGACGGTGGCTGGACGGCGGCATGATGAAGACTTCGAAACCAGCACGCCGACCGACCATGCCCCCGAGCAAGAACAGTGTGACCTCCAACGACGTGGCTCGCCTGGCCGAGGTGTCGCAGTCGGCGGTCAGCCGCACCTTCACCCCCGGCGCCAGCGTTTCTCCGGAGACGCGCGAGCGGGTGATGGAGGCCGCTCGCAAACTCGGCTATCGCCCGAACGCGATCGCCCGCACCTTGTCGACCCGGCTCTCCCGCATGATCGCCGTCGTGGTGTCGGACCTGCAGAATCAGTTCTACCCGGTCGTCATCGAGCGCCTGTCCAAGCAGCTGCAGAGCAACGGCTACCACGTGCTGCTGTTCATCACCGACACCGAGGACGCCGACGAGCTGCTGGTCGAGCTGATGCGCTACCAGGTCGACGGCATCGTCATGGCCTCGACCCAGCTCTCCTCGGGGCTGGCGCAGCAGATTGCCGAGGCTCGCGTGCCGGTGGTGATGTTCAACCGCGTCAGCCGCGCCGGCAGCATCAGTACGGTCAGCAGCGACAACCATGGCGGCGCGCGCGCCGTCGCGCATTACCTGGCCGACACCGGCCATCGGCGCGTTGCCTACCTGGCCGGCGCGGAAGATTCGTCGACCAATAGCGACCGCGAGCGCGGCCTGATCGATGGCCTGGCCGAGCGCGGTCTGCGCATTGCCGCTCGCGCCAACGGAAACTACAACTTCGAACGGGCCGCGCAGGCCACGCTGGAGATGTTCACGCACGGCCTCGAGTCGGACCGGCCCGACGCCTTGTTCGTCGCCAGCGATCACATGGCTTTTGCCGCCATCGACACCTTGCGTGGTGCGCTGGGTCTGCGGGTGCCCGAGGACGTTTCTGTGGTCGGTTTTGACAACGTCCCCCAAGCCGACTGGGGGGCGTACCGGTTGACCACCGTCGAGCAGGACGTGGACAGCATGATTGACGCCACGGTGCGGATGCTGCTGCAGCAGTTGGAGAACGACGTCGTCACCCGCGATCACGTGACGGTGGCAACGCGCTTGGTCGTGCGGGGATCGGCCCGGCTGCCGCAGCCTGGGACGGACGGGCCGCAGGCGAACCGCTCGCCAACGAAGGCCTCTCGCGGCGAGGGCGCTGCTGCATCCGCTACGGCGCCGGCGACCGGCGATACCCAGGGGCCGGCGCCCGCTCGAAGGAAGTCCAGCCGCTGAATCGCGAAGTTCTTTATCGACGGTATCGAGCCGTCGAATGAAGCAAAGAGGATCGGAGGGCCGGCAGATGCTGCATCTGCGGCTGCCGCGCTCATTCACTTGCTGCCCGGGCCGAACAGGGCCGGCAGCGACGAAAGGTATAAATGAACAAGGATTTGACTCGGCAAGATGTCCAACGACGTCACATCCGCCGCGCGGACTATGTGAGTTGCAACGAGGCATTCATCGACGTCCGGTTGCCTGGCAGCACGCCCAAGGAGAACTACTCCATCGTCGGGCCGGGCGTGACGCAGAACCCGAACCAGGTCGTCAACCTACGCGAGGCGCATGGCTTCAACATCGGCGCGGCCGGCATGGCGCCGGGCATCACCAACAGCCTGCACCTGCACTTCACCGCCGAGGTCTTCATCGCCTGCGAGGGCCGCTTCACGCTGCGCTGGGGCGCCGATGGGGAGGAAGGCGAGGCGGTGCTGGAAGAGGGCGACGTGATCTGCATGCCGACCTGGATGTTCCGCGGTTTCTCGAACAGCGGCAGCCGCCATGGTTTCCTGATGACGGTGCTGGGCGGCGATGACACCGGCGGCATCATCTGGAGCCCCGAGGTGATACGCCGCGCGCGCGCCACCGGCTTGTATCTCGGACGGGACAATCAGCTCATCGACGTTCCCGCGGGCGCCGCGCCGCCTGCCGAGGACGACCTGCTGCCGCTGATGCCCGCCGAGGAGGTGGCGGCGCTGCGGCGCTGGTCAAAGGAAGAGCTTTTGCACCGCTGCATTCGGCCCGCACAGCGGGACTTCCGGCCCGCGACGCTGGACAGCGCGCTGCCGGGCCACGCCTGGCAGTTGGCGCCCTTCATCGGTTGGGGCATCAGCCAGCACCGCGACCATCGCCCGGCCGTCGCGGAGCCGCTGGGCTTCTCCGTCGAATGGATCAAGGTGCCGGCGGGGCAGCGCAGCGCAGTCTTCCAGCTTGAGCAGGCCGCCGTGCTGTTGCACGCCGACGGGCCGCTGGCCGTGGACTTCAACCGGGACGCGGACGTGGTGCGCACCGAATTGGGCGCCTGGGACACGCTATCAATGCCGGCCGGCTGCTCGCGCCAGTTCGTCAACCACGGCAGCCGGGACGCCCATGCGCTGCTCGTGGTGGCCGGCGATGGTCGCAAGACGCCGCGTTTCGACGCCAGCGTGCACGCGGCGGCGGAGCGCGTCGACATGACTTTGGATGCTGGCGGTCGACTGGCTCGAAAGAGTCTGCTGCCGCCTGCGATGGGCGTGTGAACGCCTCGCCGTTGATCGCGCTGCCGGGCACCTTGCTCGACGGCCGAAGCCTGACGGAAGCGCTGGCCGGTCTGCAGCCCCGAACATTGATCCTTGGCGAGGCTGCCAGCCTCGACGAGGAAGTCGATCGCCTGGCGGCACAAGCGCCGGTGCCGGCGATCTGGGTCGGTCATTCCTTGGGCGGCATCGTGGCCCTCCATCTTGCACGGCGGCATCCCGCCAGCGTGGCGGCGCTCGTGCTGCTGGGCACCAACGCGCGCGCGGGCTACACGACCAACGAGACGAGACGTGCCGCGCAATGGGCGGTCGCACAGGAGGAAGGGTTGGACACGCTGGTGCGCAAGGAACTGGCGCCGAGCTACGGTCTGGCCGAGCGCGGCATCGAAGATGCCTTGCTGACATCGCTGGTGGAACAGGCCGAGGCCGTCGGCTTGCAGCGATTCGCCCATCAGCTCGGCTATGCCCGGCAGCGTCCCGGCCTGATGGAGCCTCCGCAGCACCTGTCCTGCCCGGCGCTGGTGCTCAGCGGAGAACTCGACGCGCTGTGCCCGCCCGTGCAGAGCGACGAGATCCTCGCCCTGATGCAGCCGCCAGGCCACGCCGCCCATCACATGTTGGACGGCGTGGGCCATCTGTTTCCGATGCAGCAGGCCGGCCGGGTGGCGGAACACCTGCGCCGCTTCCTGAGCTCAATCGAAGAAAGCGTCATATGAAGAACAACCATCTGCTCGAGATCTTTCGCCAGCGGAAGACCGCCGTGGCCGGTTGGATGAGCATCGACTCGGCCTACGCCGCCGAACTGGTGGGCTGCAGCGGTTTCGATTCGGTGGTCGTCGACTGCCAGCACGGCATGGCTGGCCATGCCCAGATGGTCGCCATGCTGCAGGCCTTGTCGCACACCCCTGCCGTACCGCTGGTGCGGGTCAGCCAGAACAGTCTCGCGGAGATCAATCGTGCCCTCGATGCGGGGGCCTACGGCATCATCTGCCCGCTGGTGAACTCGGCGGCTGAAGCCCAGGCCTTCGGTCGCGCCTGTCGCTATCCGCTGGGCGGTGTGGAGGGCGACCGCTCCTTCGGTCCGGCCCGCGGCTTGCTGGTGGGTGGCGCCGACTACCCGCAGCACGCCAACGAGCAGATCCTGGCGCTGGCCATGATCGAGACCTTGTCCGGCCTGGACGCGGTTGAAGCGATCGCCGCCGTGCCGCAGATCGACGGGCTCTTCATCGGGCCCAGCGACCTTGGAATCGCGCTTGGCCTCGGTCCCGGCGCCAATCACGAGCATCCGGTGCTTGCCAACGCCATCCGGCGCATCCAGGAGGCCGCTCGCGCGGCCGGCAAGGTGACCTGCATCTGGTGCTCCACGGCCGAGATGGCGCGCGCCATGCGGGCCCAGGGCATGGATCTCGTGGTGCCGGGGCACGACGCGATCTGGCTCAAGGCCGAGATCGCGCGCCGGCTGGCCGTTCTCCGGTCGCAAGACTAGCCACCTTGCCGCGCTGGCGCGAAAAGCCGGCCGCTCAGCCGACTTGGCGTCGGTTCGCATTGGCGACAAGGTGCCCCGCCGACCGGCCTCTCTGCGCGCCGACGAGCTGTTGGGTGCGGACCTTCCCTCAAGACCATTCGTCGCTCCGGCTGCTGGACCAGCCGCACCAGCTTCACCTCCGAGAACTCATATCGCTGACATGCGTCATGACTTGATTACGCTGGAGCTTCTGCTTGCCGTGGCACAGGAACGCTCCGTCACCCGCGGGGCAGAAGCAGTTCATCTTGCCGTTGCAGCGGCCAGCAGGCGCATCACGGACATGGAAGCCCGGCTTCGGGTCAATCTGTTTATCCGAAAAGCTCGCGGCGTTGAGCCTACGGAAGCCTGTCGATCGCTGCTTGGACACATTCAGACGATTCGATCGGGACTGGACGCCTTCAATCGTGAGGCTGCACAGCACTCGTCAGTGCGTTACGGGACTGCTCGCGCCCACGCCGAGGGCGGCCGCCCTGAGGGCTGATGCAAACACTTTGTAGCGGCATGCCATCTAGCTGAAAGGTGAGTTGTCAAGCCACCTTGCCATTCCGCGTACCCCAGAAATCCGGAGGACCTTCAAGTGACGACTTTGTTCCGTATCGCGGCGGCGCTTGTGTTTCTCATCGCTTGCGCGATGCCCGCTTGGTCCGCCACCGTACCCACGGTAGCTTCCGACCGATGGCTGGAGATGGACCTGTACTGGTTCGATCGCGCTCATCCCGAACGCTCTGCCGATCGCTTCTGGGCCCGCTTTGCACCGCTCTACCGCGGCGTGTCAGGCTACAAGGGCCTGGTGCTCGGAATCGGGTTCACGGCGGACTACATCGTGTCCTATCGCGGTGATCCGATGCAGGAAGTCCCGCTACCGCAGGCTGCCGAGCAGGAGATTGGTCACTCCCTGCGGGGGCAGCTCGATGGCGATACGGCGCAACGTCAGCTTGGCTGGCGGGAGCGCTTCGCATCCAAGGGGCCTGCTTCGGCCAAGCGCAAGGTGGGCTACGCCCCGTGGCGCTACGGCGACCTCCGTCGACTGACCGACGCACTGCGCGAACGCGCGAGGCGCGAAGGCATCGAGGACTTCCGCGTAGGGGCGTTCAGCGTCGGGGGCGACGGTGCCTACAGCGGACAGATGCCATTCGCCCGGCGGCATCCTGAGGCCTTCACGCGCTGGGGCGAACAGGCCCCCGGCGCCTTGGGATCGAGCAGCCACTTGGACCCATCCAACCTGCTGCACGCCCATCCCGAGGCCCTCGCCGCACTGCCTCAGGGCATCCCCGAGGGTTTGCCTGTTCATGCGCTATTTGCGGCGCAGTGGGGCGCTTTGTCCAGGGACAGTGGCTTCGACGCACTGATGCTGCGCGACTTTCTCAGCTTCCCGCGCGCCTTCACTCGGTACGGGCCCTGGGGCGTCTACGTACCGGACGCCACCCGCGCCGAGCGCAACACCGAAGGACTGGCGGCGCTGCTCCGCGGAGTAAAAAAGGCCAGCCCGCGAACCCTGACGATGATGTGGTCGACGGCCGGGTCAGCCACGTCGGACTGGCGCGCCAACGGCATCGACCTGGAGCGCGTCGCCCGAGACGGCCACCTTGATATCTTTGTGGACCAGACCTGGGCCGGGGCCTGGGGCGAGGTCGGTGTGCGCGAGCAGACCTTTTGGAATGCGCCGATCCTGGGCTGGACCTACCAGCTCGGAACGCTGCTGATGCATGCTGCGGTGCTTGCGGACACACCGGTGCGGCACTACCCGGTGATCGAGACATTCGACGCCTGGGAGAGTTGGGACACCATCCACACGGCGCCCGAGCGGCTGCGATGGGCGATCTGGGCGTACTCGCATGCCGGAGTCAAGACGCCCAAGGGCCTGCGCATGGCGGAGGGCGCCTATATTGCCTGGGCGCATCACGGGGAGGATCTTCTGGGCGAAGAAGACGTCGCCTTCCTCAGTAGCGAACTCGACGCCGCCGCGGAGGACGCAGCGCAGACCGTCGACATCGCAGGCCCGACGCTCGTCTACTCGCGCGATGCCGCTGCCGGTCAGATGTCTCGTCTCGCGCCGGGCTTCGATCCTCGTGACCGCCTCGACGAGCAGGTGGGCACGCTCATCAAGTGGCCGCTGCCCGTGCTGTCGGCGACGCGCGCTGAATGGCTGCCGCAGGTCAAGTCGGACCTCTTTGTGTTCGGCGCCTCCACCGACCTGCCGCCCGCCCAACTCGCCGCTATCGAGCACCTGGCTGAACAAGGGCAGGCACTGGCCTTCTTCGGGTCGGTGACAAGTGGCACCCATCCAAAGCTGTCGGGACTGCTGGGCGTTACGAGCCTGCCGCACAAGCCCCGGCTTCAGGACCGCATGCTGCGCGCGACGCCCGGCGCCGCCTGGCCGACGCGTCTCGCCAACGCGGGGGCGTTCAATGCGCCGCCGCCCGCCACACAGGTGAGGGCCCCAGCCGCGGCCGTGGTCTATGGTTTCGGTGAGACGGCAGGACTGGTGCTGGATCAGGCGGGAGGGCGCAACTTGGCCCTCTGGGATCCGGTGCCCTTTTTCGACTACTGGTATCGGCCGCTCAAGGATCTGCTCAACGGCGACCCTACGCCCTATGCGGTCGTGGCGGCCACGCTCAACGCACAGCTTGCACGAGCTGGGGCGTTCGCCGCGGCTGAGGTTGACCTGGCGCAGTCAGGGACTGTATCGGCGTGGATCAGGCGTGATGGTAGCGTGCGCATGCTGGCCGGAAATCTGGAGGAAGGACTTCGCGACGACGCCGATCGCTCGCGACGAATGACGCTGAGCCTGCCGCAGTCCTGGCGCGCCTGTCGTTGGCATCCGGATGGAGCTGTGATGCCTGTCGCCGTGGGCACCGCGCAGATCCGGCTGGACCTGCCGCCTCAGGGCAGCGAGCTGTTGCATTGCAAGAGGTGAGCCGCATGCGCGAAGGAGGGCGGACGGACCAAGTCCTGACACCCGCGAGCGAACCTCTGAGGCCGTTGTGAGTGCCAGGCATCGGCGCTTTGTGACGCATAGCGCCGAAGCTCACAGAAGTGATGCAGACGCTTCCCACGCAGGAAGCTCCCGCAGCTCGCTCGGCCGTTCGGCACTCAGCTGCAGACAGCAAGCGGATTTTCGATTCAGAAGAGTTCTGCAACCCATCTGCAATTGAACCCGCTGGCGGTTACCGGGGGCTCTAGAGCCCTGTCGCTTGCGCCACCACAAAGCCGCCGCTCGTCTATACCCGCTTGTGGCCGGGACTGCCCGCTCGCAGCCACCGCCGACAGCGGTCATTCGGTCGGACGCTCATTGAACGTCCGGTCTTCGAGGCGTCGAGCTCAACATCTCGACCCTATTCAGACATTCGCTGTCCTGATCCCGGCGCCTCAAAGCTGCCATCTCAACTCGCAAACAGGTACCCGAAGGAGTCCCGCTCAGCATTGAACAGCAGCCGCAGTGGGTCCGGCCCGCCGCGCAGCACGCGCCGCATACTGCAAACTGCAGCCAGGGTCAGTTGTGCAAGGCTGCTCGAGCGGTCTTCGACGTCTACATCGAGGTTGCTTGACTAGCTCTGCCTTTCGACTCGGGCGACCTGCAAAGAATATGCTGCCACCCCGGTCGGTGAAACGGTCCGCTCGATGCGGAGTCGCCCGAACACCCAAATGGCGTCCATGGAGCGCAGCCCGATGATCGGTTCGGTCGCACGACAGTTCAGGGTCTGGTTGGAAGGCGGTGGAGGCGAATGGATGCAGGAGCCTAAGTAGGGCACCAGCAAGAACTGGCTCAGGCCGGGCATGACCGCGTCGTCAGGCGCCACCGCGTACCCTGGCAGCATCACATCGACTCCATTCATCGCATCCACGGTCGGCGATTGATTGCCCGCTGCCCGAAGCTTGTCCATCAACGCCTTCGCCCGCGGATCGTCGTCCGGCAGGTCCTCCGCCTCGGCAACCAAGTCGCTCAGTCCCTCCATGTGGTTCCACCCCGGTGGCGATAAGGCTGACCAGCCGATGTCCCGATACGCGTTAGCGCGCGCTTGCGCTGGTATGACGGCCGCAGCGATCCAGCTCATCACAAGCGCCCGGCGCACTTGGTTCAGTTGGCGTTCATGGGTGCTCATCCGTTGCTCCTCATGGGACGATCGGCACAGCGACCATCCAGCAAACGTCTCGAACTATGGAAGCCATCAAGCAAGCCGCTTCCGCACCCAGGGAGCCTTTTCTTGAGCCCCCTAGCCGCGGAAGCGAGGTCCAGTTCAGGGTTTGCAGTTCTGTCCTGGCGGAATCGACTTTGCGTGCGCAAGGTCGCTGCACCCGCTGCTCACCTTTGCCGTGCGTTCGGCACCTAGATCGACGATACCCGGGCTTGTGCCGCCAGCGAACGTCGCCGTGATCGTATCAACGCGCGGACGGAACGGCCCGAACCGGCTTGAGCAAGTGGCCACACCCTCTGCGTCAGTCGTGGCGGTACAGGCTGCGCCGCTGCCGTCCAGCGAGAAGGTCACGGTGCGATCCGCCATCGGTCCCCAGCCGTTCTTCAGCTTGGCCGAGATCTGGCTCGTCGATGGACTGCCCGGCATGAACTCGATCTGGCTGACGCGCCAGACCGGCGCTGAGAAGGTGGGATCAAGCTGCGCAAGTCGGGTAGCCGTGCACTCGCGCACGATGGCGAAGCCGCGCAGCAGCAACTCATTGCCAATCGTGAACTGGCTCGGTGAGCTCAGCCCTTCGGTCTGAATTTGCTTGATGCGGTCGCGCGAACCGTCCCACGAGATATGCGGGTTCGACGTCGCGTCCACCTTCAGCGCCTTGATCATGTTGTATGTGCGCTCGCTGGAGGTCAGGTAGTTGGCTATTCCGGTGAGGCTGCCCGGCAACGAAGAGCCGCCGGCCACGAACAACTTCACTTCCTTCCCACCGTCATGGCCGCGAACGACGAAGCCGGTTGCACCTGCCGTATGGCCGGGCGTTGGCAGCACGGTGAAGGTACGGCCACCCACCTGCAGGTCGAAGGGCGCGGTAGCAGTGGAATCCAACGGGATGGGCGCATACGACTTGTTGTTCGCGTCGCCCGAGCCCAAGTAGATCGGCGCGCCGGTGCTCGCCTTCATCTGTGCCGCGCCGCCGTCGTGATCGCCGTGACCATGAGTGACCAACACACCGTGCAACGGGGCCGCCGGCCCCATGCCCAACGACTGCAACGCCGGGATGTTGTAGTTGAGCATTTCGGCCGAGTTATTGCCGCCATCGACCATCACCCAGCCGGTGTCGGTACGCACGAGGTACTGACCGACATATTCGGACCCGATGTACCAGATGTCGTCGTAGATCTTGGTCAGCGGAACGCGGATGCTGTTCTTGGTGCGCTCGTTGATGATGAGCTGATTGTTGTTATCGGCCAGGTTGCAATAGAAGGCTCGCCAGGGAAAGGTCATCTGTGCGATGTCGCCGGTGTTCAACCGGGTCGCTTCCATGTGCAAGTCGGCCTGGGTTTGCTGCGCTGAACTTAACGCTGCAGCGCTGACCGCGCCAAACAGCGCGGTTAGCCGGATCAATCTCTTCAAATGCTTCACTGTCGTCTCCTATGGTGGCGGGTAAACCGTGACTCCCGTGAGGGTGCTTGGACCGGCCCAGAGACGCAGCGCTCAGGAGCGGTAGCTGGCACGTCTGTTGTTATTTGCGGCTGATCTTCGCTTCATGCCATGCCGCCCACAATGGACGCAATTGGGAATATGAAATGCACGGTTCGTAAATAATCTACAGCGGAGCATCGCGAGGCTATGTGAACCTCTGCGCCGGCGAGGGTTCCGGCCTTACTTCAGGTGTTGGCGGTCCACACTGGTTGCCCAAGATACGGCGCCACCTGGCTACGTGACGAAGGCAGCGCCGCCATCCGGAGACAAGTCGTGGGTCCTGCTGGTGTTAACGCAGGGCTCCCTGGTGTTCAAAGGCCGGATCAGCGGTGCTGCTTTCACGGCACACGACTAGTGCCATTCCTCGGCGTGCTGCAGAAACTCGCCGATGTGAGATTGGAGGTAGTCGACGCAGACTCTCACCTTCGCAGAGGTGCTCAGGCGGGACGGGTATACGGCCCAGACGTTCGCTTCCTGCGAGTATTCCGGAAGAATATGAACCAGCTTGCCACCGGCGATAAGCGACCCCACATCCCAGGTCGATCTCAACGCGACACCACGGCCCTTCACGGCCCAGTTCACAACCATCTCTCCGTTGTTCGATGACAGCGGGCCGCGAACTTTTATGGTGCTCTCCTGCTTGCCATTCCGCAGACGCCAAACCCCAAAAGGATGATCGCGTTCCTTGATGATCAGACAGTCATGTGCCGCAAGGTCCGATAGCGTGCCGGGAACGCCGTGCTTCTCCAAATACGACGGGGCTGCGCACAGCACACGGTGGTTCGATGCAAGGCGCTTTGCGATCAGGTGAGGCGCAATTTCGTCGCCGACCCGCACGTCGAGGTCAAAGCCTTCAGTGGCCACGTCGACCAGCCTGTCAAAGACCTCGAACCGCACCCGCAGCGATGGATGTTCCTCCACGAGAGCTGCAAGCGCCGGAGCGACGACCCTCCGGCCAAATCCGAAGCTGCTGCACACGCGAAGCGAGCCTCGGGGCGCCAAGCGCGTGATGCCGATCTCTTCGACCAGGTGATCGACATCATCGAGGATCTTGAGAGCCCAGTGGTAAACGCGCTCCCCTTCTTCGGTCACGACCACGCGCCGCGTTGTGCGGTGGAATAGCCGTGTGGTCAGCGTCTCCTCAAGGATACGTATTCGCTTGGTCACGTAAGAGGCAGAGACGCCCAGTTCCTCTGCCGCGCCAGAGAAGCTGGCCTTTCTCACCACTGCACTGAATACCCGCAGGTCTTCCGGCAAAGGATCACTATTCATGATATGTGCATAGCGAGTTCACATTTGGATGGATTGTATGTAGATCGTGTCTGGATAGCATCCCACCCCATCAAGCTTTTTGAATCGAGGACAGAGATGGGCAAGCTGCTAAGAGTTGCTGCGATTCCAGGCGACGGAATCGGCAAGGAAGTGATGCCGGAAGGGCTGCGGGTCGTACAAGCGGCAGCCACGCGATTCGATATCGACCTGTCGGTCGAGCACATCGAATGGGCAAGTTGCGACTACTACGCGGCGACCGGTTCGATGATGCCGAGCAACTGGAAGAGCCAGTTGCAGTCCATGGACGCGATCTACTTTGGCGCGGTGGGTTGGCCTGCAACGGTGCCGGACCACATCTCACTGTGGGGCTCACTGCTGAAGTTCCGCCGCGAGTTTGATCAGTACATCAACCTGCGTCCCGTCCGCCTCTTCGAAGGCGTGCCTTGCCCCCTGTCCAATCGAAAGCCGGGTGACATCAATTACTTTGTGGTGCGAGAGAACACCGAGGGCGAATACACCAATCTCGGTGGCGTGATGTATCCAGGCACGGACCGCGAGATCGTGATTCAGGAATCGGTCTACTCCCGCTACGGTGCAGATCGGGTGTTGAAGTATGCGTTTGAGCTGGCCGCGGGTCGTGAGCGCAAGCACCTGACGGTGGCGACCAAGAGCAATGGCATTGCCATCTCCATGCCGTGGTGGGACAGCCGCGCCGATGCCGTCGGCGACAACTATCCGACAGTGGCCGTGGACAAACAGCACATCGACATTCTGAGCGCGCGCTTCGTCCTGCAACCCGGTCGTTTCGACGTCGTCGTAGCCAGCAACCTGTTTGGTGACATCCTCTCCGATCTCGGACCGGCGACCACCGGCACCATCGGCCTGGCGCCCTCGGCAAACCTGAACCCGGAGCGCAACTTCCCGTCTCTGTTCGAGCCGGTTCACGGTTCAGCGCCCGACATCTACGGCAAGGGGATCGCGAACCCAATAGCAATGATCTGGTCCGGCGCCCTGATGCTGGACTTCCTCGGGCATCGGCAGGCTCACGACGCGATCCTGCGCGCCATCGAGGCCGTCTTGAGGGACGGCCCCCATACCCCGGACCTGGGAGGGAAGGCTTCTACCGAGCAAATCGGCAGAGCCATCGAGCAACTGGTCCTTGAAGGGACGGCCTCCTCGTAATCGCCCCTTCAAAGCTCTGCAAAAACACTCAAAGGAGACAACATGAAATCGAGCAAGAAAACGCGGCCGGCGGCCGCGGGATGGCGGAGCCTTGCCGCCGTGAGTCTGGCCACCGCGACCGTGGTCGCGCCGTCCGTCGCGGCGGCTCAGGCGGCTGGCATTCCGACGGGCGGCCCAACGTCCCTCGCGGCGACCATCAAGGCACGGCAGCACATGTTCGGCCTTGAGAACGTCAATCCCGCTAATGGTGATGTGCGACGGGACCGCGTCGTGATCTCCTGGCTGACCACGACGACCTTCGCCGTCGCTGCAAACGGCAAGGTCTTCCTACTGGATGCCTTCATCAATGACGACGATATCGTCACTCCCCCAGCCCGCAAGCGCACGCCGACCGGTCTGCAGGAACTGGTCGATCTGAAGCCGGAGTGGATCTTCATCGGTCACGGGCACGGCGACCATACCGACTACGTCGCCAACGTCGCCTACCGAACCGGAGCGATGATCTTTGGCGCTCAAGAGCACTGCGCCGGCATGCAGGTCGATGCCCGCACGCAGTTTGGCAGTGGCGCCTCGGTTAAGTGCACCGCAGTGCTGGCCGCCGGCGTTCCCATCGCGACGACGGCGATGAACTTGCCTGACTTGAAGCCCGCTTTGTGCCTCAATGTCATGCGTCACTTGCATGGTGCTGCAACTCCGGCCGACACATCGATCCCGCCCAACGGCATCGAGTTCCGCGACGGGGAAGATCCACGAGAGTTCGAACTCTGGGGCACAGGGCCGGCGGCCTATCCGCAGGTAAGAGCATCCGGTGGCGGCGGCAGCCTCAGCCTTCTGTACCAGTTCACGGTTCCTGGTTCCCGCGCCTTCTCGTTCTCCGTGTACGACAGCGTCGGTCCCTACAAGGAACTTGCTCCCGAGTTGATCCCGGCCCTGAAGGCCTGGCCCGCTACCGACGTGCTGATCGGCGCCGTAAGCGGCGCAAACAACCCGACCAACGGCATGCGAGACGCCGCGATCTACATCCGCGACATCCAGCCCAAGGTCTTCGTCCCAAGCCACCACGACGAATCCCAGCGCCGACGCGGTGCGGCGGGCAACTCCGGCGAATGGTGGAAGCGCAACCTCATGACGTCGATGACCAGCATCGGAATCCCGGCCGCCGAGCAGCCCGAGGTGCGCTGGCTGAACGATCCCTACGACTACGTGCGTCCTTCTCTGCTGACGTTCGATCCGTCTTCTGCCCGATGGGCAAAGAGCAGTGCGCGGACGAACCCTGGCTGCAACTGAGCAATAACACTAAAGGAGACAACCATGCGTTGGAACAAAAAGCTCGGCGGTCGGCTGATTGCATTGAGTGGAATGAGTGCCGCATTAGCGGCGACGATGGTGGCCTGCGGGGGTAGCGATGGCGAAAGTGCGCCGCCGCCTCCGGTCACGCAGGAGCCGCAGGCGCCTGCAGCGCCGCCGGCACCAGCGCTCGCAGAGCGAATCGCTGCACGCATTCATTACTTCGGAGCCGAGAACGTGGACGCTGCAACCGGCGAGGTGCGTACAGATCTCGTCATCATGTCCTGGGCGTCGAACACGACCTATGCCGCTGCTATCAACGGCAAGGTAGTGCTGATGGATGCTTCGCTCGTGCGGCGTGAACAGGCGCCGGGCCGTACACCAACCACGCTGACCGAGATGGTCGCCCTGATGCCGTCGTACGTCTTGCTCGGCAAGGCCGCGCCCGGCCATGCCGATCTGGCAGCGGACATCGCCTTCAGGACGGGTGCGACGGTGGTGGGCGCGCAGGAACACTGCGACGCGGTGGAAGCCGACGCCCGTCGCCAAAAGAACTGGACCGGCAGCGCGAAGCTGCTGAAGTGCCAAGCCGTCGTGCCCAAAGACCATGCCGTTGGCGCCAGCGTTGCTGCGGTGAACTTCCCGGATCTGAATGTCTGTCTGCGCGCGGTGAAGAACACCGACCAGGCTGTCACAGCACCCGATCCGACATTGGCACAGGCAAGCTTTGACTGGAGCAAGCTCAGCGACCCGCGTGACGCGAAATGGTGGCCCGTCGGCACTGCGGCTACTGACGGTGTGACGACTACGGGTGCCGCGACGGGCGCGGCCGTGGCTTACCACCTCACCATCGGCCAGGGCCGAAGCTTCGGACTGGTCTGGAACGACCGAGTTGGATCGCTAAAGGAGCTTGCGCCCACAGTCGCATCCCTCCTACGGGCGCTTCCGAAGACGGACGTCCATATCGGTTCGGTCGATGTCGGCAATGCGGCATCCAACGGCCTGCGCGACGCGGCGCTCTACATCGAGGCGGTGAAGCCCAAGCTGTTCGTGGCCGCAGGTCATGACGCCGCCTCCCAGCGCGCCGGGGCCTTCAATACCGGCGAGTTGATGAGACGCGCGCTGGAGACGGCCATCGCCAACGTTGGCATTGCCCAATCGCCCATCTTGCGCATCAATTTCGACCCAACCGATTACCTGCGCCCCCACTACATGACCTTCGATCCCGCGGCTGCGGGATGGAATCAAACCGGCGACAAGCCCACAGCAGCGGCCTGCAGCTAATTGACCTGAAGAAAGGCTAAACATGAAACTTCATCGAATCATTGCCACCCTGACTATTGGCGCTGCAGTTGCAGCCCCGCTCTCGGCTCAGGCAGAAACATTTCCTTCGCGGCCGGTAACACTGGTGATTCCGTTCGCGGCCGGTGGGCCTACCGACCTCCTCGGCCGGGTGCTCGCTCAATCCATGGGCGCGTCTCTCGGCCAGACGGTGGTGGTCGAGAACCGTGCCGGCGCAGGTGGCACGCTGGCGAGCAACTTCGTGGCGCGCGCCAACAAGGACGGGTACACGGTGCTGCTGCATCACATCGGTATGTCGACAGCGCCCGGGCTCTACCGCAAACTGCCCTATAACCCGCTTGCGGACTTCGAGTATCTCGGCCAGGTGGCCGATGTTCCGATGACTGTGATCGGCAGGCCGGACCTTCCTGCAAAGTCGCCACAAGAGCTCCTGAGCTACCTCAAGCAACAGGGTAATAAAGTGAACCTTGCTCATGCGGGCCTCGGCGCAGCATCGCAGCTTTGCGGCATGCTGCTCCAGCAAGCTGTAGGCGCGGAAAGTACGACGGTGCCTTTTCAGGGCACGGCCCCTGCACTCACAGCATTGATTGGAGGTCAGGTCGATGTGATGTGCGATCAGACGATGCAAACGGTGCCGCACATCAGGGCCGGCAAGGTCAAGCTCTATGGCGTGACAACGCGGGACCGGCTCAAGCCGCTGGCAGATGCTCCGACCATGCGAGAGGCGGGACTGAAGGACTTCGAGGTAGTGGTCTGGCACGGCCTCTATGCGCCGAAGGGTACGCCTCCGGCGGCCTTGGCGACGCTGAACAAGGCGCTCAGAGCGGCATTGAAGGATCCAGCGCTCATCGGGAAGCTCGATGAGGTTGGAGTTCAAGTCGTGAAGGAATCGTTGCAGACGCCGGAAGCTTTGCGTACTCAGCTCTCGTCGGAGATCGATCGCTGGGGCGCGCTTATCCGTCAAGCCGGCACCTACGCAGACTGACCAAGAGCAGTGCTGTTCTCCACTACTGGAGGGCGAGAGCTAGCACCGCCGAGCACGGCCGAAAAGGCAGTGCTCGGCGAGTCCATTTACGTTTGCAAAATTGACAGGCTGCCGAGGTTGACTTTCAGTGTGAGTTTCCCCAACAGCAGACGCTAGCGTCGAGATGGTCGGAAAGCTGCCGCTCGTCTACGGCTGCTTGTGGCCGAATGCGTGAGTACGAAGAAGCACTACTTAGCGGTCTCACATGGGAGGCCGCCCTTCCTCCTTTCACAGCGGTTGCATAGTAGAAAGGTCAGTGGGGGTGGCCAGACAAACTGGACGCCAGCCGAAGCGCCTCGATCTGGGCGGTTAGACGCCTTGAGCGCGTAGTTCTAGAGCCGCCAACCGCACTCGGATCCTCTATCCGGCGGAACAGGATCGAGGGGATGCGGAACCGTGAAACGGGCCGCGTCACATTTCCAGACCGCAGTTCAGCACGGCCAGCTTCATCATCAGCGGCGAGGCGTTTTTCAGCTTGCGAGCGCCGTTGTCCTCCTGCACCACGATGTCAAGCTTGGCAGCCAGCTCAACGCCGGAACGGCAGTTCCAGCGGGTCAGTGTCTTCGAGACCACGTGATCCATCGTGATGCCCCGGCGGCGCAAGGCCGCTTCGTCGAAGCTTCTGATTTCGAGCGCCTCGCCTTTGAGCGCCCGAAAAGCCAGGTCCAGGAGCGACCAGTACGCTTCAGCAGGACCCTTGACGGGCGACTCGTCAATCAACGGCGTGAAGTGGGCGTGGTGCCCACATAGTAGGCAGTCGTCGTGTGCCAACTGAATGGCGACCTTCTCTACGAACGGCGACTTCTTGCACCGCACGCATGCTTGCTGCAGCGGCGTTCGGTGCTCGGCGCAATGGCGCGTGAACGGCCACTGGTGATGTAGGCGCCAGTGCGCGACGCCGTAGCGTGCGAGGTCTTCTTCGACGCACGTGGGGCAGCGACGCAGATTCGGCGCTTCGAGAGGGTCCCACGCGAAAAACTGGTTGAGCTGATGGTACTTGTGCATGTCGGCGGAGCGCATGCCGTTGCGCATTTCGACGGCATCGTTGGCCGCCATGATCGAGAGCTGGAGCGGAAGATGGCTATGTTGATCCATCAGCGCGTCTCCCGAGATGCGCCCCGCGAAGGCGAACTTGCTCAGCTGATCGGCAGCCCAACCGAACTGATGGTCGAAATGTCGGGGGAAGCCGGCTCGCTCGTTGGCGACCCTCGCGTTCCCAAAGTGGCCAGCACGGCCCCATGCATTCACCACCGATAGCGTGGTGGCAAAGCGAGGTACTTGAGGGTGGTCCACGTCAGCTCCGTCGGAAGGGTTTGGGTCTTCCTAGAGTGCTGATGGAGCCTCCCCCACTAAGCGGCGAACACTTTCTCGCGAGCGCACAGCCGTCGAAATGGCTAATTACCTGTTGGCGACCGGATGCTGCCGCTGGTGCTGCCGTTTGATGTGGGCGATCAAGGCCTTCAGCAGCATGACTTTGTTGCCGTCGATCGCTGGTTCCAAATCGTCGATCAAGCCGTCCACGAGGTCATGAACATACTTGTCGAGCAGGTCGCTGACGGTCCACTTGAGGTCGGAAGCCGCGACGCCTTCCGCGAACATCGACCTCGCGGTCTCGGTGATCTCGCCGGCCGCGCGCAGCATCGCTGCCCTGTGGTTATCAATGAGCACCTGAAGGAGCTGGGCTGGTGCCGGTAGCTTCTCTTCCAAAGCTTCTAGCAGCTTTGTGATCCTTGCTGCTTGCGAAGGAGTGAGATCGCGAGGAGCAACCGCTGCCGTTGCTGTCGATGATCGTTCCGACAGCAGCAGTTCTTCGACGATGGCGTCGTTGGTTGTTGGGTCCGAACCATCCAGAGTGTTCTGCGTTCTTAGCGACTTCAGTCGGTCTTTGGCCTCTTTCGTGAGGTGAACAACGACAGCCCAGCGCTCAGGTCTGGTCGGATCGGCGGAGCCGCCTCGATTGCGCATGCGATTTACATAGTCATCTTTGCGCTCTTTTGCCGTCTTCGCTGGTGGCTTCTGCGTCTTCACTGGCGGCGACTGCTTCTTCTTCTCCGTCATGTACTGCTCCATGGCGTCAATCGACTCACTGCCATTGGCGGCCTCCGTTCTAAGAACGAAACAAGGGGTCAAGTCTCGCAGCGTAATGTGCATTCAGGGCGCTATGACCTGCGCTGCACGTCAACCAACCATCGAGTGACCTCGCAATGAACTCCAGGCCAGTATCGACAGCGAGCAGACAACGCCAGTCGCAGGCCAGCTACTCGCTGGGCTCCGACTGCTCGGGCGCGAACTTCAACGGAGCGATGTCCACGGTCTTCATGCCCATGGCTCGGCAAACCCGGATGAAGAACGCGAAGGAGAAGCGACCGCGATTGACCTTGTTGATCAAGGTCTGTGTCGACTCGGTGGGCCCGTCGTCTTGTGTGGCGAGGACGGCGGCCAGTCGCTTGAAGCTGAAGCCTCGCCGCACCATCTCCGCCTTCAGGATCCGCTTGGCCTCCTCGGCAAACGGCTCCGAATCCCGGCCTGTCAGCTCGCTCTGCGCGGCAGTTCCCTGTCGATCGATGGTCATCGACACAGGCTAATGAGGACAAGTTCACGCCCTCTTGAATAAACGGTATTCAGTTTATTAAACACGTTTCCGAAGTTTATGCGGTGAATCACTTCATCCGCATGGGCGCGTTCGCCCCTACTGAATCAAGGAGCAATGGTCATGTCGCAAGAATGGAAGCCTACACAGGCGCAAGAGGCCCACCTGGAAAACCTCTTCATCCGGCTCAACATGCCGCAAGAGGGGCGAGTCTTCGTCAACGAGACGATTCGACTAAGTCCGTGCCGACCTGTGGACAACCATCGCGGCAACGTGATGTTCAAGTTCATGAGCGGCAAGAACCATCGCCCGATGGAACTGGAAAGCCGCAGTGGCGAGTATCCCCAGGCCATCCTGCTCGAAAACGATCCGGACGTGGTGATGTGGCTGTGCCAGGCCCCGCAGCAGACGCTGGACTTCAAGCGTCCCGACGGTACACGCTATGCCCGGACCCCGTACACTCTCGACTTTCTTGTCGTGCGCAAGGACAAGATCGTCGCCATTGAGACCCGTGACGAGAGCGTGTTGACAGCGCTCTACGCCAAAAACCCCGAACAATTCCATTACGACGGCAAGTCCGACCGGTGGAGCTATCGCGCCGCCGAAGATCATTTCGCGGCGATGGGCATCGAGTTCCAGCTGATTGCCAATCGGCAGATCGACAGCACGCTGGTCAACAACACCCGGTTCCTTGAAGACTTCTTGTCGGACAAAGCCGAAGCGATCGACGACCTGGCTTTGCAACGGCTGCGCAATGCCCTCGCGAGCGAGAAGCGCATCAGCTACTTCCGTGCGATCGACGACTACAAGCTCACCGCCGATCAGGTCCTCTACGCCATAGCGAATCAGCTGGTGTATGTCGACCTGACGACGGATCGCGTCGACCGGGCGGACGCTTTGTCGATCTACGAGAACAAGCAGGTGCGCGAGGTTTTCCGCGTCAAAGAGCTGCAGGAGCTCGGTCCGATTGAACCGATTCCGGGCTCGATGCATCTGCGGACGGGCACGCGGTTC
Organism: Roseateles violae; assembly: GCF_030410485.1. Lineage (GTDB taxonomy): Bacteria > Pseudomonadota > Gammaproteobacteria > Burkholderiales > Burkholderiaceae_C > Roseateles_D > Roseateles_D violae. The sequence continues at coordinate 846,409 of NZ_JAUHHC010000001.1, forward strand.
GTACTGCAAGGAAGGGAGCACTACGTCGTGCTGTGCGGCGAGCGCGATATCGAGGTGCGCGATTCCGACGGCAATGCCAGGACGTTCTCAATCGACTTTCTGAAGATGGCGTTCGACAGAAAGGAGATCGAAGTTGACGGCATCATGCCCGCCGCAGGCGCGCGCGCGTTGGCCGACTGTTCCGAGCTGGAGTTGACAGACGCCCTTCGGCGTCTCAACGCCATGGACAAGAACGACACCAGCTTCTATTCGGAGCGCAGTCTCAGCCGATACAGGTTGAAGACCGAGAACATCCCTACGCGCTTCGGAAAACTGATGGCACTGGTCGATCAGGTCCGCAATCGCGGGCACCGGCGGCCGCGCTTTACCGAGGCCGATGAGGAACTCATTTCCAAGGCTATCGAGGAGAAATACAACCAGCCGGAGGGGTGCTCTCTGACCAAGGCCTTCAGCGACTACAACGACCTTTGCCAGGCCTACGAAAGCAACCATCCTGAGAAGCCCAAGCCGACGCGGGTTTCCTTCACGACCTTCTGTCTGCGAGCCAGGGTCCAAGGAGACGTCGTAGCGCGCAAGGGCAAGCGGATCGGCTATCAGCAGAAACCCATCATCTCAACGGTCAGCGATCCCTATCCGGTTCATGGTGTGAGACCGCATGAGATCTGCTACATCGACCACACCACCATGAATCTGGCGTTGACGAGCGGCCAGGAGGAGATCGACCTGGGCAAGGCCTACCTCTCGGTGGCGCAGGACGGGTACACCACACAGGCTCGTGCGCTGATCTTGACCTACGACCCGCCGTCAACGACTACGGTACTGCTGATCCTGCGCGATTACGTGCGTCGCTACAAGCGCCTGCCCACGATGCTGTCGCTCGACAATGCCAAGGAGTTCCGGGGCAGTGGCTTGCGAGCCTTCTGCGAGATGTTTGGAATCGACCTGCGATTTCGGGCTCCCGGCCAGCCGCGCGGCGGGGCGCCTGTTGAGAGCCTCATTGGTGCCATCGAAAAGGAAGTCGTGTCCGGCATGAAGGGAAACACGATCTTGCTCAAGAACGCGCGGCTGGTCACGAAATCGGTCAACGGCTTCAATCGCGCCGAGCACACGCTGATCAGCGCCTACAAGATCATCGAACAGTACCTGTTCGTCGACCGCAATGAGCGTCCGCATCCCACGTTGAACAAGACACCGAACGAACTGGAGCTGGAAGGGTTTGCGAACTGCGGCGAACGGCTCCATACCTATGTCCGCTACGACGACAACCTGATGCTGGCCACGAGCCCGTTTGCCACACGAGTCCTTCACTTGGTCTGCCCTCGTCGCGGCGTCTGGGTGGACAACATGTGGTATCGGCATCCTCAGCTTCGCGGTTTGCCGAAGGACACCAAGGTCCGGGTTCGAATCGAGCCGTTCGCTTCGCGAGTTGTTTATGTCGAGGTGAAGGGGCGATGGCATGCGGCCGTCGGCAGGAACTCCCGCGTAATGGATGGTCGGACCGTCCGAGAGACCGAGATGGCTCGCCGGAAGAACGCGAAGGAAGCTGCTAACAACTCGCGAAAGACGCGCATCTATGGGGGAACCAAGGACGGCAACCCGCGTAGCCTGCGGCCAGAGGACTACGACCATCGTCTTCGCGCGCAACAGGCAGAAGTGAAGGAACTGCTGAATCAGCTGGGCCTTCTCGGCGCCATCAAGGTGGATCCTGATCTGCTGGACGGTGAGGAGGCCTTCGACATCATGCGCGCGCCTGAGCTGTCACCCGCACGAGAGGCCAATAAGACGGAACCCGCCGTGACTCAGCCGCCGCCGGAGCCTACCGCGACACCGATGGCTGCGGCTCCGGTTGTGCAGCCGATGGCGGCAGCCAATCAGGAGAACATGTCCGAAGCGCCGACGCGCACGCTTGTCACGACTGGCTTCTTCTAAGGAGATCGGAAATGACCACCAAGACCGATGACATGGTGAGCGATGCCACGCGTGTCGAGACCGGCCTCGAAGACCAACAGCTCCAGAACATGGCTCGGAAGGATGTGCTGAAGCTTCGGCCCAAGACGCGCCTGCGCTGGTTCTACCTTCGGCCCATTAGGCACCGCGAGCTGGATCGGGTTACCTGCGATGTGTTGGAACTGGCGGAGCCAAACAACGACGTCAGCATCATCTCGCTGATTGGGCTGTCCGGCGTGGGGAAGACCACGGCGTCAAAGCTTATCCGCGGAAATCTGTTGGTCAGATACAAGGATGAAGCGGCGGAAGGGGATCTCCCCGTGCTGTATGTCGAGGCCCCGGCAAACGGGCCTGGCTCGCTGTCCTGGCGGGTAGTTTTCCAGCGCATCCTTCACGCCGGGGGCGAGTTCGCGGTGCCGTCGATGCGTAAAGCACGAGTGGTCAATGGGCGGCTGATCTCCAGCCACGGCCGGGCTGCAGTTGCCGAACTCCGGGAGTTCATTGAGACCATGGTTCGCAATCGTGGCGTACGCGCCATCATCATCGACGAAGCGCTGCATCTGATGCGATTCAAGATGAACGACGCAGTCATGGACACCTTCAAGAGCCTGTCGGACATCAACGGTTTGAAGATCATCATCATCGGTTCCTACGACATCGCGGAACTCATGCTGGAGTACGGCCAGGTCGCTCGGCGATCCGAGATCGTGCATTTTCAGCCCTATGTGACGCCGCCGCATGTCGGCTCAGAACAGGTGCAGCAGGACGTTCCGAAGAACCCCAAGAACTGCTCGCAGTCGACGGATGCGGTTGAGTTTTATTGCGCGCTTCAGAAAAACCTCGACATGTGGCCGTCCGAATCGGCACCCAATCTTTTGCCGATTTGGTGGCAACTGATGAAGGTGTGTCTCGGCTCGATTGGTCTGCTGAAGATGTATCTCCTGCGCCTGGCTGCACTCCAGATGGAAAGCGCCTCTGGGAAGGTGACCGAGGCAATGTTCAAAAAGGCCGGCAAGAGCATGAAGGCGCTGGACAAGCTGTCTATCGAGTTGGAGCGCGGTCGTGAAACCTTGGCCCACGCCTGCTATGGAGAATCGCGGCTCGGTGCGGACTTTGATGGCCTCTTGAAGTCGCTCTTAGCCCCACCAGCCCCGTCCAACGCGCCTGCCGCCCAGGCGCAGCAGCCGACGGAGGCGCCGGCAAATGTCTAACCTCGAAATGCTCTCGCTGCCGCTGCAGCGTGGACAACCCTCTGCGCTCTACCGGCTCAGGCCACGAGGCGAGGAAAGTGCCGATGTGGAGAGCCTCTACAGCTATTTGCTGAGATTACGGCATGAGCACTCAGTTCCGATGCGAGCGCTGCTTGAGCACATGTCCAAGCTACCAGCGTGGGGCGACCTCGGGCATTCGCTGGGGCGCTATTGGGATAGCCGCCATGGAGCGGATCTCGTTGGCGTCTGCAATGTCAGCCGCCGCTGGGCGTCACTGCTTACCGCGGCAACGGGCGTAGAGGGGCTGGAACGCTGCACACTGTCCGGGCTGTCTCGATTCATCTGCGGCATCGGGCTCGTCGCTCACCGTCCGCGCGTCTGCCTGGCTTGTCTCTCCGACGATGCCGCCGCCGGCGAGATGCCCTACGAGCGGCTTTGGTGGCGTGTAGCTGCCGTGAAGTGCTGCCCGATTCATATCTGCCAGCTCGTCGAACCCGAGTGCAAGCAACCGCCCGAGAAATCGGCGGTCTGGTTCCCCAAGCACCCTGGGGTGTGTTCGACCTGCGGATCGGTCGGGCATGAGTGTCATGGCGAGCAGAACACGCCCCTTCCAACGCAAGAGGATCTTTGGGCTGCGCGCCAGGTGCGCGAACTGATCGCCAGCCTGCCTCGCATCGCTGAGGCCGACCACCTGCATATGAAGGATCAGCTTGCGCACTATTGCGCGGCGGGAGATGGCCGCGGGGCGCTGGCGCAAAGGGCCAATATGACGAAATCGCAGATGAGCTATTGGCTTCGAACAAAGCCGGCGAGGACGTCAATTGCTCAGATGCTGGACATTGCGCGTGTCGAGCAGTTCGACCTGACTCAGTTGCTCCTGGGCACCCTGCAGAAGGAGCCTGTTCCCGGGAGCCGTGAGCCATGCCGGGTGAAGCGGCATTGCCACCACGTCGATCACCAGGAGCTTCATTGGCGCCTCAAGGCCGCCTTGGTCCAGGGCAAGAAGATATCGGAGGTGGCCCAGGATGCGGGCGTCGACATCTCGACGGTGGCCAAGCACGAGGATCTCTACATGGAGATTCGCGAGCGTACCCAGGATGGACTCGACGCCGAGGCCACCGAGCGCCGCCAGAAGGCCGTGCAGGAGGCTGAAGTTGTGCTTGAGGTGCTTGTGCCGGCGGGGATCACGCCGTCGTTGCGCGAGGCCTCCGAGCTGACGGGAACTAAATGGTACCCGTCCCAACTGCGTGCGCAGTCGCTGATGATGTTGCGTTACAGGCTGGGCGATCAGCGTGTATCGATCCCGCCCAGGATGTTCGTCTCCAGTCGGGAGTACCGCAACATGCTGGCCCTGAGCGCTGAACGGCTGCGGACGACCCTGGGATTTGTTGCGGCTTGAGGGGGCGCGAGCAGCGCACGGCCGTGACGACAAAGTTCAAGCAATACGTGGCGAAGTCTGTATTCAAGCATTAGCTTGCACAACGGCCACTTATCGCCTTACTTGCCACACCGGGAGGTGGCTGATGTCTTGATGTCCTTGGCGCGCCCGGCTGGGATCGAACCAGCAACCCCTGCCTTCGGAGGGCAGTACTCTATCCATTGAGCTACGGGCGCAGCGCGGTGCATTCTAGCAGCGCCGCGGCGGGCCTTCGTTTGAGGCTAGATATAATCCCGCGGTTTTGCGCCTCGCGAATGGGGCGCTGCTGAATTTTCATTCTGCCGAGCCAGCCAAGCCAAGAGGATTTCATGAGCGGAACCCCAGATCACGCGCATTCCAACGACGTTTCGCACGACGACGCCCATGAAGGCCCGATCCGCACGCCCAAGCAACTGGCCTGGGCCGTGTTCTTCGCCTTCGTGGTGCCGGTGCTGGTGATCGTCATGCTGGCCAGCTATGTGACGACCGAAACCAAGCCGGCCGCCGGCAGCGATGCGCTGGCGGGCCAGGCGCTGGCCGGCCGCATCCAGCCGGTCGGCAGCATCGAGATCAAGGACGCTAACGACCTCGGCTCGCTAAAGACCGGCGAGCAGGTGTTCCAGGCCCAATGCTCGGCCTGCCACGCGACCGGCGCTGCCGGCGCTCCCAAGCTCGGCGATGCCGCGGCCTGGGGCCCGCGCGTGAAGAGCGGCTTCGACACGCTGCTGCACTCGGCGCTGAAGGGCAAGGGCAATATGGGCCCGCAGGGTGGCGGCGATTTCAACGACTTCGAGATCGCCCGCGCGGTCGTCTACATGGCCAACCAGGGTGGCGCCAAGTTCGACGAGCCCAAGGCTCCGGCCCCGGCCGCCTCGGCCGCCAACTAAGAAGCCGAGCGCTTCACGCTCCGCAGGAACCGACCCGATGGGTCGGTTTTTTTATGCCTGCTGCGATCGGCGCCCGCGGCGCTCGCGCCATTCGAAGATCGCCATGCCCAGCAGCATGGCCAGCACGAAGACCAACGCCTTCGGCTCGCCCAGGCCCAGCGCGACCAGCGAGGGACCGGGGCAGAAGCCGGCGATGCCCCAGCCGACACCGAACAGCGCGCTGCCCAGCAGCAGGCGGCGGTCGACCGGCTGCGTCCTCGACGGCAGCTGCATGGCCTCGCCGAGCAGCGAGCGCGGCCGCCGACCCGCCAGCGCGAAGCCGAGGCTGCCGACGCCGATGGCGCCGGCCATCACCAGGGCCAGCGAGGGGTCCCAGGCGCCGGCCAGGTCCAGAAAGCCCAGCACCTTGGCGGGATCGGCCATGCCGGAGACCAGCAGGCCCAGTCCGAAGATCAGCCCGGCGAGGGCGGCAAACAGCGCCTTCATGCCGCGCTCAGCAGATGGCGCAGCACGAAGACGCTGGCGAAGCCGGCGGCCATGAAGGCCAGCGTCGCGGCCAGCGAGCGCGGCGACAGGCGCGACAAGCCGCAGACGCCATGGCCGCTGGTGCAGCCCGAGCCATAGCCGGTGCCGATGCCGACCAGCAGCCCGGCGGCAATCAGGGCCGGATAGCCGGCCTCGATGTGCAGCGCCGGCAGCTGCGCCAGCAAGGCATAGGCCAGCGGCGCGGCGGCCAGGCCCAGCACGAAGGCCAGGCGCCAGCCGATGTCGCCGCGGCGCGGCCGCAGCAGGCCGCCGACGATGCCGCTGATGCCGGCGATGCGGCCGTTCAGCAGCGCGAACAGCACGGCCGCCAGGCCGATCAGCGCGCCGCCGGCGAGGGCGGCCAGCGGGGTGAAGACGGGCCAGTCGATCGTGAGCATCCAAGGTCCTCTTGTTGGCGTGGCGCCCCGGGCGGGCGGCCGATTGAGGCTACATTGTCGAGCCATGGATGTTGACGCGCGCCGCCTCTCGGTTGAAGCCTTTTACGACGCAAGGACCGGCACGGTCAGCTATGTGCTGGCCGATCCGGGCAGCCGCCGCGCGGCCATCGTCGACCCGGTGCTGGATTTCGACTTCAAGTCCGGCCACACCTCGACCGAGTCGGCCGACCGCATCGAGGCCCATGTGCGCGCGCAGGGGCTGGCGGTCGACTGGATCCTCGAGACCCATGCCCATGCCGACCATCTGTCGGCGGCGCGCCATCTGCAGCAGCGCCTGGGCGGGCGCATCGCGATCGGCGAGCGGATCCGCGAGGTGCAGGCCACCTTCAAGAAGATCTACAACCTCGAGCGCAGCTTCCTGCCCGACGGCAGCCAGTTCGACCATCTGTTCAAGGACGGCGAGGCCTTCAATATCGGCGCGCTGGAGGCCATCGCGATGCTGGTGCCCGGCCACACGCCGGCCGATATGGCCTATGTCGTCGATGGGGGTGATGTCTTCGTCGGCGATACCCTGTTCATGCCCGATGTCGGCAGCGCACGCGCCGATTTCCCCGGCGGCGACGCGCACCAGCTCTACCGCTCGATGCGGCGCATCCTCGCGCTGCCGCCCGCCACGCGCATCTATGTCTGCCACGACTACCCGCCGCCGGGCCGCGAGGCGCGCTGGTGCACGACGGTGGCCGAGCAGCGCGCCGCCAACATCCATGTGCGCGATGGCATCGACGAGGCGCAGTTCGTCGCGATGCGCCGGGCGCGCGACGCGACGCTGGAGGTGCCGACGCTGATCCTGCCGGCGATCCAGATCAATGTGCGCGCCGGCCGGCTGCCGCCGGCGGACGACAACGGCATCGCCTACCTGCGCATCCCGCTGAACACGCTGCCCCGCAACTGAGCGGGCCGGCGCGCCGCCGCGCCGGCCGGCTGCGCGCTATGCTGGGCCCATGGACAAGCCGCCGCGCTGTCGCCGCCCGCGCTCGCTGACCCTGCGTCTGCTGCTGGCCGCGCTCGCGCTGGCGGCCGGGCCGGCGCCGGCCCAGCCCGAGCCGGCGCGCATCTGGCGCGTCTGCATCACCGATCTGGCGGTGCCGCCCTATCTGAACAACGATCCGCAGCGCCTGGGCGTGGCCGAGCGCATCCTGCTCGATGCCGGCCGCGAGGCGGGCCTGGGCGTGATGTTCTTGCGCTATCCGGTGCGGCGCTGCGCTGCGATGCTGGACGGCGAGGGCGTCGACGCGATGTTGGCCTCGCCGGTCGCGCGCAACCAGGCCAAGGCCATGCAGTTCCCGCAGAGCAGGGGCGGCGCCGTCGACGCGGCGCGGCGGCTGGCGCGCGTCAATCTGGTCTGGGTGCGGCGCGCCGATGCGACGCTCAACTGGGACGGCACGGCGTTGACCGGCGTGTCGCCGGGCAAGCCGCCGCTGGTCGGCACGCGCGCGGTCATGAACTCGGTGATCGAGCCGCTGCGCACGCGCGGCTTCGAGGTCGACGACACGGCGATCAGCACGCGCCAGCTGCTGATGAAGGTGGCGGCGCGGCGCGTCGACTTGGCCGTGGGCATGCAGGAGGAGGTCGAGTTCGCGCTGAGCGAGGTCGGGGTCAAGTCGCTGGTCGTGCTGCCGCGCGCCTTCTCCAGCAGCGACTACTACGCGGCCGTGCGCCCGCATCTGGCGCCGGAGCTGCAGGACAAGGTCGAGGCCTGGTGGACGGCGATCGGCCGCTTGCGCGAGTCGCCCGAGTACCGCGTCCGCTGATCGCGGGCGCTCAGCCGGCCGGGCGCGGCTCCAGCACGACGCCGTGGCGCCGCAGCAGCTCGGCGTGGGTGGTGGGCTCGGGCTGCCACAGCCCCTGCTCGACCGCCCGCGCGGCCAGATGCATATCGGCCGTGTGCACCAGGCCCAGGCCCAGCGGCGTCGAGAGGAAGAGGCGATCGGCCTCGTCCAGCCAGGCGGCCTCGACTTCGGTCGCCAGGCCGGTGTGGCTCTGCAGGCGCAGCTGCTCGTCCAGCCGCCAGATCCAGGGTGCGGCCTCCAGCTGCAGATAGACGCGCTGCGGGCCGTTCTGGAAGAACCAGCAGCCGGCCTCGTCGGCCGCGTAATTGCGTGCTATGAACTCGCGCAGCTTCTCGTGGTTGATGCGGCTGCCCTTGATTTGCGGGAAGGGGCCGGCGGCCTGGATGCGCTCGTCGCGCATATACCAGTCGCCGCGCGCGTCCAGCGCCAGCCAGCCGTAGCAATGCGGCACATTGGGCCATTTCTTCAGCGCAGCCTTGACGATCTCATCCATGGCGGCCTCCGTGCGCTGCTAGAGCGCCTTGCCCAGCCAGTCGCAGACCTGCTCCGGCATGCTGAACACATGGCCGGGCAGGCGCCCGTCGGCAAAGCCGACATGGCCGCCATGCGCCGGCTGCCACAGGGTCACATAGGAGCCGGCGTCCTGCGCGCGCGGCAGGCTGGCGGCCGGCACGAAGGGGTCGTTCCGCGCATTCAGCACCAGGGCGGGGATGCGGATGCGCTTCAGATGCGGCTTGGCCGAGCAGCGCGACCAGTAGTCCTCGGTGTTGCGGAAGCCGTGCAGCGGCGCGGTGAACAGGTTGTCGAACTCGTACAGATCGCGCGCCTGGCGCAGCCGCTCGCCGTCGAACAGGCCCGGGTGCTGGGCCAGCTTGCGCAGCGCCTTGGGCACCATGGTGCGCAGGAACATGCGGGTGTAGACCAGGCGGTTGAAGCCCTGGCCGATCGCATGGCCGGCGGCGGCCAGGTCGACCGGCGAGCAGATCGAGCAGACCGCCCGCGCGGTGGCGGCGGCGCTCTGGCCATGCTCCTCCGCCCAGCGCAAGAGCGCATTGCCGCCCAGCGAGACGCCGGCCGCGATCAGCGGGCCCTCGTGCGCCTCGCGGCATTGCTCCAGCATCCAGCCGACTTCCTCGAAGTCGCCCGAGTGGTAGGCGCGCGGCGCCAAGTTCAGCTCGCCCGAGCAGCCGCGGAAATGCGGGATCGCAATCGCCCAGCCGCGCGAGCGGGCGATGGTCGCGAAGGCCTGCGCGTAATGGCTTTGCGAGCTGCCCTCCAGGCCGTGAAAGAGCACCAGCAGCGGCGCCTCGGCGTCGGCGCCGTCTATCCAGTCGACGTCGACGAAATCGCCGTCCGGCGTGTTCCAGCGCTCGCGCCGGAAGCTCAGCTCGGGCCCGCCGCGGCTGCGCGAGAACAGCGCCGGCCAGATGGTCTGCGCCTGTCCGCCGGGCAGCCAGTAGGGGGCTTGGTACTGCATGGCTGTCATCCTGGGCATCAGCCGCCATCCGGCCGCCCGAAGGCGGCTGAGCGCCCCCACGGGGGGCAGCGATCGAAGAGAGCGTGGAGGCGCTTCATCTCAGTGCAAAGTGGCCGGCTCGTCGGCGACGTCCGGCAGGTCCTGTGCGCTGCCGGGGCTGGCGTGATGGACGACCAGGCGCCAGCCCTGCGCGGTCTTCAGATAGACATTGGTGACGACCACCCAGGCCTGCTGGCGGCCGTCGGCGCCGCCGACCTGCACCCGCTCGAGCACCTGGTGGATCGCGCTGTCGCCGCTGCGCAGCTTGCGCACCCGCTCCGGATGCACATTCAGCGCGCCCTGCGCGAACAGGGTCTCGAAGCTGGCGCGTATGGCCGCCAGGCCGATCAGGCGCGGGCCGCCCGGATGGACGCAGCAGATGTCCTCTTCGTCGGCCCAGACCTCGATCAGTCGCTGCATATCGGCATGCTGCAGCGCTTCGTAGAACTGCTGTTCGGTGTCTTCGGGCGAGGCCAGCAGGGCGGCGGTCTGGGCTTTGGGACGGTGCATGCCGCTATTGTAGAAAGGGCGCGACGGCCCCGGGATCGGCGCGCCTCAATGCCCGCCGTGCAGCACTTCGCCGGCCTTCAGCTTGTAGACGGTGCCGCAGTAGGAGCACTTGCCCTGGCCTTCGTGGCTGAGGTCGATGAAGACGCGCGGATGCGAGCTCCACAGCGGCATCTTGGGGTTGGGGCAGAACACGGTGCCGTTGTCCTGCACATCGGCGGCCGTCACCTCGACGACCGCGGCGGGCTTCTTTGTCGTTGCTTCGCTCATGGCTTGCTTCTTTCTTTCTTGTTGCGTGCTGCGGCCGGCTCAGACCAGGCTCAGCCATTCGGCGTACTTCGGATTGCGGCCGTTGACGATGTCGAAGAAGGCCGCCTGGATCTTCTCGGTGATCGGGCCGCGGCTGCCGCTGCCCAGCTCGATGCGGTCCAGCTCGCGGATCGGCGTCACCTCGGCGGCGGTGCCGGTGAAGAAGGCCTCGTCACAGATATAGACCTCGTCGCGGGTGATGCGCTTCTCGACCAGCTTCAGGCCCAGGTCCTGGCAGATGTGGAAGATGGTGTTGCGGGTGATGCCGTTCAGCGCGCCGGCCGACAGATCGGGCGTGTAGACCACGCCGTTCTTGATCACGAACAGGTTCTCGCCGGCGCCCTCGGAGACGAAGCCCGCGGCGTCGAGCAGCAGGGCCTCGTCGTAGCCGTCGTCCAGCGCCTCCATATTGGCCAGGATGGAGTTGGTGTAGTTGGACACCGCCTTGGCCTGCGTCATCGTGATGTTGACGTGGTGGCGGGTGTAGCTGCTGGTCTTGACGCGGATGCCGCGCCGCATGCCTTCCTCGCCCAGATAGGCGCCCCAGGCCCAGGCGGCCACCATCAGGTGGATCTTGTTGCCCTTGGGCGAGACGCCCAGCTTCTCGGAGCCGATCCAGGTCAGCGGGCGCAGGTAGCAGCTCTCGAGATTGTTTTCGCGCACGACCTGGCGCTGCGCCTGCTCGACCTGCTCGATCGAGAAGGGGATCTTCATGCGCAGGATCTTGGCGCTGTTGAACAGGCGCTCGGTGTGCTCGCGCAGGCGGAAGATGGCCGTGCCCTTGTCGGTCTTGTAGGCGCGCACGCCCTCGAAGGCGCCGCAGCCATAGTGCAGCGTGTGGGAGAGCACATGGATCTTGGCGTCGCGCCAGTCCACCAGCTCGCCATCCATCCAGATCTTGCCGTCGCGGTCGTCCATGGACATGAGGAACTCCTGATGATTGTTGCCGTCTCGGCGGAACGGACGATTTTATGCAAGCCGGGACTATCCATCGCGGCCGTCATGGGCGGGCCGATCGGCGTGATGAAGTTCACGCGATCCGCGCCCGCCTTGTCGCGCCGCCCCCCGTCCGCGGGGGTGCGGCAGGCCCGGCGGCGGGCCCGGCCTCGGTAAAGTTCAAGCCGTAGCCCGCAAAGCAAGGAAGCCCCGTCATGAACAAGAAAGTCTGCATCGCACTGAGCGCCGTTCTGGCCATGGCCCTGGGACAGAACGCCGCGGCCAAGAACAGCGACGAGCTGCCGACGGCCGGTTCGCCCGCCTGCGGCCTGACCTCGACCAGCGTCGCCTTCAGCGACTGCGCCGGCTCCTTCAGCGGCAATCTGGGCGGCAGCCTGACGACCGGGCAGATCGAGCTGCTGAACAGCGAGTTCGGCGCCCAGGGCTTCCAGTACCAGTCCCAGATGCTCTACAGCAAGAGCGACGCCGCCGATTTCGGCGTGTTCAGCGACAACGGCAAGGACCTGAGCCTGTCCTTCGACAATGGTGCCAAGGCGACCGGCCTGTTCGTCATCGGCCTGAAGCAGGCCAACCGCTACAGCTTCTACCTGTTCGATGGCGGCACGGCCGGCATCGGCGAGATCAAGCTCGGCGGCCAGTTCGGCGACCTGGGCCATGCGGTCTATATCGGCAATGCGCTGAGCGTCGTGCCCCAGGCCGTGCCGGAGCCGCAGAGCTATGCGCTGCTGCTGGCCGGTCTCGGCGCCATCGGCTTCATTGCCCGCCGCCGCGCCCGCGGCTGAACAGGCGCGGCCTCAGGCTTCGCTTGAGGGCGTCTCCGCCGGCCGCAGCAGCTGCCAGCGCTGCAGCCGCCCGTCGGCCAGCTGCAGCTCGACGCTGACGCCGCCCGCATCGGTCCAGCGATAGGTTTCCGGCTCGGCCGCGATCTTCTCGCCCAGGCTGCGTGTCAGCGGGATCACCTCCACCAGGCGCATGCCCTCGCGCAGCTTGGCGTTGAGCATCACCGCGCTGTCGATCCGGCCGACCGGCTTTTCGCCGGCCGCCTTCATCACCCGCATCAGGCGCGAGAACTGCAAGAGCAGCCAGAAGACGATCACCGTCAGCGCCAGGATCACGCCCTGCCAGCCATAGAAAAGCCCGCCGACGAAGAGCGCGGCCAGCGCCAGCGCGCCACCAATCCATTTGTTCATGGGGCGGAATCCTAAGCGAAGCGCCGCCTCGGTCGAATCGCTCCGGCCCCACACCCCCGCGCCACCACCGATGGTTAATCGGGGTAACTTCCGGTAAGGTGCCGCCCCGAAGCGCCCGGCCGCCCCTACCATCCGGTCCCTTGGCACACCCGTACGAAAGTCGGGGTCGCAAAGTTCCCGGTCTACAGCGCGCCCGTTCGGCGCGGCCAGGACAGCGGGGCCGCCTGCGGACGCAAGCATGGGCAAGCGTCGGCTGTCGCTCCCGCTGAGCTCTGCTCATCCGGTCGGCAAGGACAGTTCGATATGCAGCATCCGCCTCCTCGCATTGCCGCGGCGCTCGTACCGACGCCGCCCGCACCGCCCGTCCCGAGCTCGAGCCTGCGCCGCGCCGCCTTAGGGGGCTCCCCTCGACCACCTTTCTGTCCGATCCAGGTTTGACCGACGCGTGCCGTCCCGCGCACGGACGGTTTCATTCAATCCCTCGAGGGGCTCTCCGATGAAATTGAATTCCAAGCTGATCCGCCCGCTGCTGCTGGCGCTGGCTGCGGCCACGGCCGCCCATGTCTCGACCGCCCATGCCGCGCCGCCCGGCACACCGGCGGCCGAGGTCGTGCCGCACCGGGTCAAGCGCCCCTTCCCGCAGATCACCCTGCCCGAGCGCCAGCTTGGCGGCCAGCGCGCGCTCGATGCGCTGGGCAGCCGCCTGCCCGAGGTCGCAGACTGGTACGGCAAGTCGCCGGACGAATTCCGCGCGCTGCTGCTGAACGACAAGCGCATGCGCCTGGACCAGCGCGGCCGCCTGTTCGTCGTCGAAGAGCTCGACCAGCCGCTGCCGGCCACACCGGCTTCGGCGGCCTCCACCGGCCTGCTCGACGGCACGCTGGCGCCGCTGGACCAGACCTTTCTCCTGCACAGCCGCGCCGGTGCCAAGCGCACGATCTACCTGAACTTCAAGGGCGCGACGCTGACCGGCACCGCCTGGAACGGCAGCGGCGGCAGCATCATCGCGCCGCCCTTCGATACCGACGGCCTGCCCTACAGCTTCTCGCAGGCCGAGCTCGAGCGCATCCAGTACATCTGGCAGCGCGTGGCCGAGGACTACGCGCCCTTCGACGTCGACGTGACGACCGAGGCCGTGCCGCTGGAGCTGATTGCGCGCGCCGGCTCCACCGACCAGGTCTTCGGCACCACGGTCGTGATCACCACCCGGGCCGGCGTCTACAGCTGCAGCTGCGGCGGCATCGCCTATGTCGGCGTCTTCGACGACAGCAGCGAGTTCTACAAGCCGGCCCTGGTCTTCTACGACGCGCTGGGCAGCGGCAACGAGAAGTACGTGGCCGAGGCGATCTCGCACGAGGCTGGCCACAATATGGGCCTCTCGCACGACGGCACCTCGACCGTCGGCTACTACCAGGGCCAGGGCAGTGGCGCGACCGGCTGGGCGCCCATCATGGGCGTCGGCTACTACCAGCCACTGACGCAGTGGAGCAAGGGCGAGTACGCCGGCGCCAACAATGTGCAGGACGACTATGCCGTCATGCAGAGCAATGGCCTGCCGCTGCGCGCCGACGACCACGGCAACACGCCGGCCACGGCGACGGTGCTGGTCGCCACCAGCAGCGGCGGCATCAGCACGGCCACCGCCACCGGCGTGATCGAGCGGCCCGGCGACATCGATATGTTTGCCTTCACGGCCGCCGCCGGCGCCGCCAGCTTCAAGCTGAGCCCGGCCGCCCGCTCGGCCAATCTGGACGCCGTGCTGAGCCTGCGCAACGCCGCCGGCAGCGTGCTGGCCACCGCCAACCCGGCCGACGCGCTGGACGCCAGCCTCAGCCTCACGCTGCCGGCCGCCGGCACCTACTACCTGGCCGTGCAGGGCACCGGCAAGGGCGATCCGCTGAGCACCGGCTACTCGAACTACGGCAGCCTCGGCCAGTACACGCTCAGCGCCAGCTATCCGGGCGCGGCCGGCCAGGCGCCCAAGGCCGTCATCGCCGCCTCGACGCTGCGCGGCACGGCACCGCTGACCGTCAATTTCAGCGGCAGCGGCTCCAGCGATGCGGACGGCAGCGTCGTCGCCTATGACTGGAACTTCGGCGACAGCGGTAGCGGCAGCGGGGCGACCCTGGCGCATGCCTATGCGACGCCGGGCAGCTACAGCGCGCAGCTGCGCGTGACCGACAACAGCGGCCTGAGCTCGTCCAGCGCTGTGACCGTCGTCGTCGACCCGGCCGTCAGCGTGATCGCGATGCGCGTCAGCGATATCGCGATGAGCCTGACGGTCAACAGGAACGGCAATGCCCAGGCCGGCGCGGCGGTCAAGGTGCTGGGCGCCAACGGCCTGCCGGTCGTCGGCGCGACGGTGACCGGCAACTGGAGCGGCATCGTCTCGCGCAGCGGCGCCACGGCCGTCACCGACGCCAGCGGCGTCGCCCGCTTCGGCTCGCCCAGCACGCGCGTCCGCAGCGGCAGCTTCGTCTTCGGCGTCACCGGCGTGAGCCTGAACGGCTACAGCTACGCACCGGCGACGAATACCGAGACCAGCGACTCCATTGCCCGCTGACCGGCGCGCCAGGCGCTGGCGCTGAAGCCCGAAGCCCCCGCAGATCACTGCCGGGGCTTTTTCTTTTCTTCAGCGCAGCGTCGGATCCTCGACGCCGTCCGCGCGCGACCAGCCGTAGCTGCGCTCGACCCGGGCGATGCGCAGCGCGTAATGCCGGTACCAGTCGGCGCGGCCCTGGTCGCGCGCGGCGCGGTGCTCGGCGACCGCGCGCCAGGCCTGGATCGCTTCCAGGCTTTGCCAGTAGGACACGGTGATGCCCAGGCCGTCGGCGCCGCGCGTGCTCTCGACGCCCAGATAGCCGGGCTGCTCGGCCGCCAACGCGACCATGCGCTCGGCCATCTCGCCATAGCCCGCGTCGACGGTCGTGCGCAGGCTGGTGAAGATGACGGCGTAATAGGGCGGCTCGAACAGCGGCGCGAGGCCGGGCAATGCGTCCCGATCGTTCATGTCAAAGCCCTCTGAGCAAATCCATCGCTTCCTCGATGCGCTCGACCGCATGCACGGTCAGGCCCTCGATCGCTTTCTTCGGCGCGTTCGCTTTCGGCACGACGGCAACGCTGAAGCCGAGCTTGGCCGCTTCCTTCAGCCGCTCCTGGCCGCGCGGCGCCGGCCGCACCTCGCCGGCGAGGCCGACCTCGCCGAAGGCGATGAAGCCCTTGGGCAGCGGCCGGCCGCGCAGCGAGCTCTGGATGGCCAGCAGCACGGCCAGGTCGGCCGCCGGCTCGCCGATGCGCACGCCGCCGACCGCGTTAACGAACACGTCCTGGTCCATCGTCGCGACACCGGCATGGCGGTGCAGCACGGCCAGGAGCATCGCCAGCCGGTCGCGGTCCAGGCCCACCGACAGCCGCCGCGGGCTGGGCCCGCCGCTGTCGACCAGGGCTTGCAGCTCGACCAGCATGGGCCGCGTGCCCTCCAGCGTCACCAGCACGCAGCTGCCCGGCACCGGCTCGCCGTGGGTGGACAGAAAGATCGCGCTCGGATTGGCGACGCCCTTGAGCCCCTTCTCGGTCATCGCGAACACACCGATCTCGTTGACGGCCCCGAAGCGGTTCTTGATCGCGCGCACCAGGCGGAAGCTCGAATGCGTGTCGCCCTCGAAATACAGCACCGTGTCGACGATGTGCTCCAGCACGCGCGGGCCGGCCAAGGCGCCCTCCTTGGTCACATGGCCGACCAGCACCATCGCGCAGCCACCGGCCTTGGCCGTGCGCGTCAGCTGGGCCGCGCATTCGCGCACCTGGGCCACCGAGCCGGGCGCGGAGCTGAGCTGCTCGGAATAAAGGGTCTGGATCGAGTCGATCACGCAGAAGGCCGGCTTCTCGGCCTCGATCGTCGCGAGGATCTTTTCCAGATTGATCTCCGGCAGCACCCTCACCTGATTGCCGGGCAGGCCCAGGCGGCGCGCGCGCATCGCGATCTGCGCGCCGCTTTCCTCGCCGCTGACATAGAGCACCGGCAGCTTGCGTGAGAGCTCGTCGATTGCCTGCAGCAGCAGGGTCGACTTGCCGATGCCGGGATCGCCGCCGATCAGCACCACCCCGCCGGCGACGATGCCGCCGCCCAGCACCCGGTCCAGTTCCTCCTGGCCGGTCGGCGTGCGCTCGAAATCGGTGGCCTCGATCTCCGAGAGCGTCGAAACCGGCTGGCTCCTGGCCAGCGCCTGGTAGCGGTTCTTGCCGGCGCCGCCGCTGGGCTCGGCGATGCCCTCGACCAGCGTGTTCCAGGCTCCGCAAGCCGGGCATTTGCCCAGCCACTTGGGGCTGACGCCGCCGCATTCGGAGCAGGTGTAGTTCGATTTTTCCTTGGCCATGGGGGCATTGTCGGGCCGCGGCGGTGCGGCCCGGCCGCTGTGCTAAAACACCGGCCTGCAGTTTTGGAGTTCGAGCATGGAAATATCGGTGTGGCTGGCCTTCTTTGCCGCCTCCTGGGCCATCAGCCTGTCCCCCGGCGCCGGCGCGATCGCCGCGATGAGCTCGGGCCTGAACCATGGCTTCCGCCGCGGCTACTTCACGACGGTGGGCCTGATCCTGGGCATCCTGACCCAGATCGTCGTCGTCGGCGCCGGCCTGGGCGCGCTGATCGCCGCCTCCTCGCTGGGCTTTCTGATCGTCAAATGGCTGGGCGTGGCCTATCTGGTCTATCTGGGCATCCAGCAATGGCGCGCGCCGGCCAAGCCGCTGGTGGCGGCCGATGCCGACCAGCCGACGGTGACGCGCGGCCAACTGGTGCTGCGCGGCTGGGCGATCAATGCCGTCAACCCCAAGGGCACGGTCTTCCTGCTGGCCGTCGTGCCGCAGTTCCTCGACCTGCATGCCAGCCTCGCCCATCAATACCTGGTGATCGGTGCGACCCTGGCCTTCACCGATGCCGTCGTGATGGCCGGTTACACGGCGCTGGCCGCGCGCGTGCTGTCGATGCTGCGTTCGGCACGCCAGATCCGGATCATGAACCGCAGCTTCGGTTCCCTGTTCATCGCCGCCGGCGCGCTGCTGGCGACCTTCAAGCGCGCTGCCTGACGACCCCTCGCCCAGGCGTAGCTGGGCGATCCCCCGCGGGGATGTCGATCATTGCCGACGAAGGCCGGCAATGACATCGACTTGTGCCGCCTTTGGAGCGGCCCGGCGAGCGGCACAAGAAAAATACAAATGACCACGCAAGCTCTCTCGACCCGCTGGCTGTTCTGGGGCCCGACCCTGATCTGGGCCAGCACCTGGCATGTGATCCTCTACCAGTTGGATTCCGGCGTGCCGGTGCTGAACTCGGTCGCCTGGCGCTTTGCGCTGGCGGCGCTGCTGCTGCTGGCCTTCGCCCGCTGGCGCGGCGATTCACTGGGCCTGCCCTGGGGGGCGCACGGCCTGATGGCCGCCACCGGCATCGTCCAGTACAGCGGCAATTACTGGAGCGTCTACGAGGCCGAGCGCCACATCCCCAGCGGCCTGGTCGCGGTGCTGTTCTGCCTGATGGTGTTCGGCAATGCGCTGTCGGGCCGGATCTTCTTCGGCCAGCAGGTGACGCGGCGCTTTCTGTTGGCGGCCAGCGGCGGCGTGCTGGGCGTGGTGCTGATCTTCTGGCCCGAGATCGCCGCCACCGGCGCGCGGCCGACCGCCGCCTACGGCCTGGCGCTGGGCCTGGCCGCCGTGCTGGCCGCCTGCATCGGCAATGTGCTGACCCTGACGCTGACCCGCCGCGGCCTGCCCCTGGTGCCCATCCTGGCCTGGAGCATGGGCTATGGCGCGCTGTTCCTGATGGGCCTGTCCCTCGCCAGCGGCGCCGGCCTGCACATCGATGCGCGGCCGCCCTATCTGCTGTCGCTTCTCTACCTGGCTGTGTTCGGCTCGGTGATCGCCTTCGTGCTGTATTTCAATCTGGCTCAAGCCCAGGGGCCGGCGCGCGCGGCGCTGACCGGCGTGGTGATCCCGGTCATCGCGCTGGCGATCTCGGCGGCGCTGGAGGGCTGGCGGCCGAACGGCCTGGCGCTGGCCGGCATGGCGCTGTGCCTGGGCAGCATCTATATCGCTACGCGTCCGAGCCGCTGACTTTGCCCCGCCCGGCCTTGACGCCGCTGCGCTGCGCCTTGCCCTCGAGCCGCCGCTGCTGCGAGCCCCAGGTCGGCTTGGTGGGCTTGCGGGCCTTGGGCACGTGCGCGACGCTCTGCACCAGGGCGACCAGGCGGGCTATGGCCTCGGCGCGGTTCATCTCCTGGCTGCGGTGTTCCTGCGCCTTGATGACGACGACGCCGTCCTTGCTGATGCGCTGGTCGTTCAGCCGCAGCAGCCGTTCCTTGATGACGGTGGGCAGGGTCGAGCGGGCGATGTCGAAGCGCAGATGGGCGGCGCTGGCGACCTTGTTGACGTTCTGGCCCCCTGCGCCCTGGGCACGCACGAAGCCGAAGTCCAGTTCCCAGTCGGCCGGCCGCCAGTCGAGCTGCATCGCCGTGGCGGCCGCCTAGACGGCGCCCGGCTGGCGGATCTGCTGGTAGCGCTGCTCGAGTTCGGCGCGCAGCTGCCGGCGCAGCTGGGCCGCCGCATAACGGCGCTGCTCGTCCGCGCTTTGCGGTCGCAGCGCCGGCACCTTGGCCGGCTTGCCGGCCTCGTCGACGGCCACCATGGTGAAGAAGCAGCTGTTGGCGTGGCGCACGACCTGGGTGCGGATGTTCTCGGCGACGACCTTGATGCCGATCTCCATCGAGGAGGTGCCGGTGTAGTTGACCGAGGCCAGCAAGGTGACCAGCTCGCCGACATGGATCGGCTGGCGGAACATCACTTGGTCGACCGACAGGGTGACCACATAGCGGCCGGCATAGCGGCTGGCGCAGGCGTAGGCGGCCTGGTCGAGCAGCTTCAGGATCGTGCCGCCATGCACATTGCCGGAGAAATTGGCCATGTCCGGCGTCATCAGCACCGTCATGCTCAGCTGGTGGGCGGGCATGTCCATCGCTTCAGTCCTGGTGCAGCGCGGTGACCGGCACGCGCCGCGTCGGCGCGCACATCAGCTCGTAGCCGATCGTGCCGGCCGCGCGCGCGACCTCGTCGATCGGCAGCACGGAGCCGCGCGGGCCCTGGCCCCACAGCGTGACCTCGCTGCCGAAGCCGGCCTCGGGCTGGCCGTCGAGATCGACGGCCAGCATGTCCATCGAGACGCGGCCCACCGTCGCCGTGCGCCGGCCGTCGACCAGCACCGGCGTGCCGCTGCCGGCATGGCGCGGATAGCCGTCGGCATAGCCGCAGGCGACGATGCCGATGCGCATGGCCTTGTCGGCAGTGAAGCTGCTGCCGTAGCCGACCGTGTCGCCCGGCTGCAGCTGTTGGGTCGCGATCAGCTTGGAACGCAGGGTCATGGCCGGGCGCAGATCCCAGAAGGCCTGGTCGTGCTCGGGGAAGTCGGGGATGCCGCCATAGCTCATGATGCCGGCGCGCACCCAGTCGCTGCGCACGCGGGCGCTGTGGCGCAGGATGGCCGCGCTGTTGCTCAGCGAGCGTTCGCCGGGCAGGTCGGCGGCGACGGCCTCGAAGGCTTCCAGCTGGTGCGCGATGCCGTCGGCGCCGAGGCGCTCGCTGTCGGCATCCGAGAAATGCGTCATCAACGAGATCTCGTCGACCTGGGGCAGGGCGTTCAGCCGGTTCCAGGCGGCGCGGAAGGCCGAGGGCGTGAAGCCGAGGCGGTTCATGCCGCTGTTGAGCTTGAGGAAGACCCGGTGCGGCTCGTGCGTCTTGTGCATGGCCAGCCAGTCGATCTGCTGCTCGCAGTGCACCGCGTGCCAGAGCTTGAGCCGCGAGCACAGCTCGAGGTCGCGCATCTCGAAGCAGCCCTCCAGCAAGAGGATGGGGCCGCGCCAGCCCAGCTCGCGCAGGACTTTAGCCTCGTCGAGGTCCAAGAGCGCGAAGCCGTCGGCGGCGCGCAGGCCCTCGAAGGCGTTGGCGATGCCATGGCCGTAGGCATTGGCCTTGACGACGGCCCAGACCTTGGCGTCGGGTGCGCAGGCGCGCGCGCGGGCCAGATTGTGGGCCAGCGCGGGAATATGAATCAGGGCTTCGATCGGACGTGGCATGGCTTGAATTGTGGCATTGCAGCAATCTCACCGCCCTGCCTGATGGCTGTCCCCCAAAGGGGGTGCATGCTATAAACCCGCCGCAGTGCTCCTGCGCTTGGCGCCCCGCCGGCGGGCGCTGTCAGTAGTAGCTATCGGGTACATGAACAGACTTCTAGCGCGTTTCTCCACGATGCCGGGCCGGCTGCATGCGGCCCTCGCATGGCGCCCCTCATTGCCGCGCACGCTGTCATGAAGAAGGGCTTCTACACCATCATGTCGGCGCAGTTCTTCAGCTCGCTGGCGGATCAAGCCCTGCTGGTCGGCGCGATCGAACTGCTGAAGAGCACCGGGGCGCCGGCCTGGCAGATCCCGGCGCTGGGCCCGATGTTCGCGCTCTTTTACGTGGTGCTGGCGCCCTTCGTCGGCGCCTTCGCCGACGCGGTGCCCAAGGGCAAGGTGATGTTCTATTCGAACCTCATCAAGGTGGTCGGCTGCCTGATGATGCTGTTCGGCACGCATCCGCTGCTGTCCTATGCCATCGTCGGCCTGGGCGCCGCGGCCTACTCGCCAGCCAAGTACGGCATCCTGACCGAGCTGCTGCCGCCCTCGCAGCTGGTCAAGGCCAATGGCTGGATCGAGGGCCTGACGATCGCCTCCATCATCCTGGGCATCCTGCTGGGCGGCAATCTGGTCGGCCCGGTGCTGGCGCCCAAGCTGCTGGGCCTGGACTTCCCGCTGATCACGACCAGCATCGACACGCCGCCCGAGGCGGCGATCGCCACGCTGGTGCTGCTCTATGTGATTGCGGCCGGCTTCAATCTCTACATCCCGCGCACCGACACCCCGCTGCAGCCGGTGGCGCACAGCGCGGCCGGCCTGGTGCGCGATTTCGCCGCCTGCAACTCGCGGCTCTGGCAGGACAAGCTGGGCCAGATCTCGCTGGCCACGACGACGCTGTTCTGGGGCGTGTCCGGCAATCTGCGCATCATCGTCTTCCCCTGGGCCGCGGTGGCGCTGGGCTACACGACCACGCAGGCCTCCAACCTCAGCGGCGTGGTCGCGCTGGGCACCGCCTTCGGGGCGGTGGCCGCCTCGGTCTATATGCGGCTGGACAAGGCGACCCGGGTGATCCCGCTGGGCATCGTGATGGGCGTGCTGATCGTCGGCCTAAACCTGATGCAGAACGTCTGGATCGCCGCGCCCTTCCTGATGATGCTGGGCCTGGTCGGCGGCTATCTGGTCGTGCCGATGAACGCGCTCTTGCAGCACCGCGGCCACAACCTGATGGGCGCCGGCCGCTCCATCGCCGTGCAGAACTTCAACGAGCAGGCCTGCATCCTGGGCCTGGGCGCGCTCTACACCGGCATGACGCGGCTGGGCCTGTCGGCCTATATCTGCATCGCCGTCTTCGGCACCCTGGTCGCCGGCACCATGTGGGCGATCCGCCGCTGGCATCAGCGCAACTGCGTCGAGCACCGCGAGGAAGTCGAGCGCCTGCTGCTGCTGGCGCGCAGCGACGAGATGCATTGACTTGAGCCCGCAGGGCTCAATGCATTCAACTCAAGCCGCCCGCCGGGCCGCCCCAAGGGCGGCTTGAGCGGATGTGATCGCGGGGCACCCCCCGCGATCATCCGCGTCCCCTCGGGGGACCGACCAGGTATTCCCTGGGCGAGGGGCTAACGCTGCTTGCCGACCGGCGCGGGGGGCGCCAGCACGTTCTGGATGTGCTCGGACCAGGCACGGGCGATCTTGAAGCTGCCGCTGTGGTTCAGGTGGATCTCGTTGTGCCAGTCGCCGCTATTGCCGCTGGAGCCCGGCGTCGCCAGCGCCAGCGGCACGGCGGTCGAGTCGAACACATGCAGGCCGGGGAACTGCGCCTTGTCGGCCGCCATCGCCTTCAGCAGCTGGGCCAGGTGGAAGACCATCAGCCGGCTGATCGCTGCCCAGTCGGCGCCGGGCAGGGCATAGGCCTTCAGCGCCGGATAGAGCCAGGGCCCGCTGCTGCCCAGGCCGCCGTCCTCGGAGCCGGCCGGGCGCGGCATCGGCACCGCGTAGCAATGCATGAAGACCGGCTTAGCCGCAGAGGGGCCCTGGTCGCGCAGCGTCAGCAGATGGCGGACATTGCTGCGCAGATAGTCGGCATAGGTGGCCCAGCCCGGCTCGGAGAAATAGCGCGCGACGCCGGCCGAGGGCGGGCCCCACTCGGTCTGGCGGCGCAGGAGGCGCAGATGCAGCGGCACTTCCTTGCCGTCGGCCGTGTGCGCCGGCGTCTGCGCGGCGGCGATCAGGTCGTTGCCGCCCACCGACAGCAGCACGCCGTCCCAGACCGGCGCCTCGGGGCTGGACAGCAGGCGCACGAAGTCGGGCGCCGATTCCAGATCCACCATATGGGCCAGCGCCTCGCCGGTGCCGGCGCAGTTGACCACGCAGGCCTTCTCCTTCAGCACCAGCTCCTGCAGCAGATTCGCATGGGCATTCAGCTTGGCCGTCGCGTTCGAGAACCAGGAGTCGCCCTGGGCCAGCAGGCGCCAGTGATAGCTGGACAGGTCGGGCGCCCGGGCCGATTGCAGGTCCCCCGGGGTGAAACAGGCCAGATGATCCAAGAGCGGCTCTCCCTTTGTCGATGAACAACTGGTTTCACGGGCGGCCGGCCGCCCGGGCTGCGTGCCATTGGACGGCCGGCCGGCGCAGTGTGCCATGCTATAAACCCAGGGCAAGTCGACGGGCTTTCCCGGGCAGTGAACTTGCCCCGGGGTGTTGCGGCCGGCCAACCGCGGCCCCGTCTCCCGCTCGATGTCCTCCCGCTCGTCTGCGCCGCCACTGGCCATCCTGGCCCTGATGTTCAACGCCCTGGTCTGGGGCCTGTCCTGGTGGCCGTTCCGCCAGTTTCAGGCCGGCGGCCTGCATCCGCTGTGGACCACGGTCGTGCTCTACCTGATCTCGCTGGCCGTGATCTCGCTGCGCCAGCGCGCTGCCTGGCTCGAATTCCTGCGCACGCCCAGCCTGTGGCTGATCATGGCCGCCGCCGGCATCACCAACACCGCCTTCAACTGGGCTGTGGCGATCGGCGACGTGGTGCGCGTGGTGCTGCTGTTCTATCTGATGCCGCTGTGGGCGGTGCTGCTGGCGCGCCTGATCCTGCACGAGCGTTTCGGCGCCGCGGCGGCGCTGCGCATGGCGCTGGCCCTGGCCGGCGCGGCCATCGTGCTGGCGCCCGCCGGCGGGGGCTTCCCGCTGCCGGCCAGCTTGGCCGACTGGCTGGGCGTGCTGGGCGGCTTCAGCTTCGCCTTCAACAATGTGATGCTGCGTCGCGAGGCGGCACGCGGCGCCGGCGCCCGCGCGCTGGCCATGTTCGGTGGCGGCGTGCTGGTCGCCGGCGCGGCCGCCAGCGCAATGGCCGCCGGCGGCCTGATCGGCTGGCCGGCGTTGCCGGGCACGCTGTGGCTGCTGCCGCTGACGGCGATGGCGCTGCTGTTCCTGCTGTCCAATCTGGCGCTGCAGTACGGCGCCGGCCGGCTGCCGGCCAATGTGACGGCGGTGGTCATGCTGACCGAGGTGCCGGCGGCGGCGCTGTCGGCGATCTGGCTGGGCGGCGGCGCGCTCGACGCACGCACCGCGGCCGGCGGCGCCTGCATCCTCGGCGCCGCCTTGCTGGCGGCGCTACCATCGCGGGCACGTCAAGGAGCGTCAGCAATGAGTTCGAGTCCCAGCGTCTACGATTTCCAGGCCCTTTCCATCACGGGCCAGCCGGCCGATCTGGCCAGCCAGCGCGGCAAGGTGCTGCTGATCGTCAACACCGCCAGCGCCTGCGGTTTCACCCCGCAGTTCGCCGGGCTGGAGCAGCTGTGGAAGGACTATGCCGAGCGCGGCCTGGTCGTCCTCGGCTTCCCGAGCAACGAGTTCGGCGCCCAGGATCCGGGCAGCAACGACGAGATCGCCTCCTTCTGCCAGCTGAACTACGGTGTCAGCTTCCCGATGATGAGCAAGGTCAAGGTCAACGGCGCCGATGCCCATCCGCTGTGGAAATGGCTGAAGGGCGAGAAGCCCGGCTTCCTCGGCACCGAGGCGATCAAGTGGAACTTCACAAAATTCCTGGTCGGCCGCGACGGCCAGGTGCTGAAGCGCTATGCGCCCAATGAGGCGCCGGAAAAGATGCGCGCCGATATCGAGGCGGCGCTGCAGGCTTGAGCGCCGGCGCCGGGCCCGCGCTGGCGGCGCCCTTCCGCCGCTTCGCCGCCGTCGACTGCACGCAGGACCCGCTCTATGTGGCGATCTGCCAGGCGGTGGCCGAGGCGCCCGAGCTGCTGGCGCTGATGGCCGAGGCGCCGGCGACGCAGCGCAAGCCGAACCTGCTGCTGGCGGCGCTGCACGAGGGGGTGCTGGCCGGCGTCGCGCATCCCTTGCGCGATTACTACCCCAGCGTCGGCGGAACGCGCCTGCCGGATGCCGCGCTGCCGGCCGCGCTGCTGGACTTCGCCCGCCTCGAGCGGCCGCGCCTGATCGAGCATCTGCGCCAGCGCAGCACGCAGACCAACGAGATCGGCCGCTGCGCGGTGCTGTGGCCGGCGCTGCAGCAGATCGCCGTGCTGACGGGCCGGCAGGAGCTGGCCCTGCTGGACTTCGGCGCCAGCGCCGGCCTGAACCTGGGCGTCGACGAGTACCGCTACGACTACGGCCGCTTCGCGCTCGGCGCGCCGGCCGCGGCCGGGCGTCCGACCATTGCCTGCGACTGGCTCGGCGACGCAGCGCCGCCGCCGGCCCGGCCCTGGCGACTGGCCGCCCGCGCGGGCCTGGATCCGGCACCGATCGATGTGGGCGATGAGGCGGCCGTGCGCTGGCTGCGCGCCTGCCTGTGGCCGCATGACCGCGAGCGCGCGCTGCGGCTGGACCAGGCGCTGGCCCTGGCGCGGCGGGCCGGCTGGCGGGTTCAGCAGGCCGAGGACTGCCTGGCGGCGGTCGAGCCCTGGCTCGACGGTCTGCCGGCCGGCGTGCAGCCGCTGCTGTTCAACAGCTGGGTGCTGTACTACTTCTCGGCGGAGGAACTGACGCGGCTGCGCGAGCGGCTGGGGCGGCTGGTGCGCGAGCGCGGCCTGCTCTGGCTCAGCGCCGAATCGCCGGCGCAGCGGCCACCGGGCCTGGCACTGCCGCCGCTGGCCCCAGGCGCCGAGCCCTCGACGCTGTGGACCCTGCAGTCGGCCACGGGCGTCCGCGCGCTGGCCTGGTCGCACCCGCATGGGCGCTGGCTGCAGTGGCTCGGATGAGCTAGTTGCCGAAGCGCAGCGCCGATCGCTCGCGCGCCTTGGCCGCCTCGATCTCGCGGTCGCGCGGCGCGGCCGTGGTCTTCAGATCGGCGATCAGCACGCGCGCCGAGGCGGCGATCTCGGCCACCGCGCGCTCGAAGGCCGCCTCGTTGGCCTTGGACGGCACGGTGAATCCGCTCAGCTTGCGCACGAACTGCAGGGCCGCGTCGCGGATCTCGAGCTCGGTGGCCGGCGGTTCGAAATTGAACAGGGTGCGGATATTCCTGCACATGGGTACGCCTCCAGGGTTGAGGCCATCCTACGCTCGGGCGCCGGCCGCGCCGCTCGATCCGCGCAAGCTCAGAGCAGTTCCGGCGGGATGTTGCCGCCATTGGCGGCTAGCTTGGTCAGCACCGTCTTGTGCAGCCATATATTCATCTGCGCGGAATCCGCCATCTTCTCCGGCGGGCAGCCGAGCTCGGCGGCCAGCTCCTTGCGCGCGGCCAGGCTGCTGTCCAGGCCCAAGAGCTTCATCAGGTCGACGATGGAGGTCTTCCAGTTGAGCCGCTCGGCATGCTGGGCGGCTAGGCCCTCGAGCTTGGCGACGACGTCGACCTCGCTGATCGCCGCCGGCCTCGGTGCGGCGGCCGCCGGTGCCGGTGCAGCTGCCGGCGCCGCGCCGGCCGGTGGCGCCGCGGCCGGGGTGCCGGGCGCGGCCGTGGCCGTGGGTGTGGTGGTGTTGGCGGGAGTGGCCGCCGGCGTGGCCGCCGCGTCCGCGCCGAAACCTAGCTTGGACAGGATCTTGCTGAAGATGCTCATGGCATCGCTCCGTGGTCGAGTGGAAGTCCTCCCGCGGGGCAGGCGCCGTTCCCGGGCCGGGCGGCGCGCCGATAATGGGCCACGCAACCGTCCGCAGCTTTCGGAGTTCCCGCCCATGTTCCAGCACGTTGACGCCTATGCCGGCGATCCCATCCTGAGTCTCAACGAGGCCTTCCAGAAGGACCCCCGCGCCGGCAAAGTCAATCTCTCGATCGGCATCTATTTCGACGACGCCGGGACCATCCCGATGCTGGACTCGGTGCGCCGCGCCGAGCTGGCCGTGGTCGCCGAGGCCGGCGCCCGGCCCTATCTGCCGATGGAGGGCGCGGCCAATTTCCGCAGCGCCGTGCAGGCGCTTCTGTTCGGCGCGGACAATCCGGTGCGCGAACGCACGGTGACGATCCAGAGCGTCGGCTCCAGCGGCGGCCTGAAGGTCGGCGCCGATTTCATCAAGCGCTACTTCCCCGACAGCGCGATCTACGTCTCCGACCCGACCTGGGACAACCACCGCGCCGTCTTCGAGGGCTCGGGCATCGCGGTCAAGACCTATCCCTATTACGACCCGGCCACCGGCGGTGTGCGCTTTGCCGACATGCTGGCGGCGATTGCCCAGCTGCCGGCCAGGAGCGTCGTGCTGCTGCACGCCTGCTGCCACAACCCGACCGGGGTCGACCTGACGCAGGCGCAGTGGACCGAGCTGATCGCGGTCTTGAAGCAGCGTGAGCTGCTGCCCTTCCTGGACCTGGCCTACCAGGGCTATGGCGACGGCATCGAGGAGGATGCCTTCGCGGTGCGCGCACTGGCGGCGGCCGGCCTGTCCTTCTTCGTCGCCAACAGCTTCTCCAAGAGCATGAGCCTGTACGGCGAGCGCTGCGGCGCGCTGTCGGTGGTCTGCCCCGACGCGGCGCAGGCCGCCAATGTGCTGGGCCAGCTGAAGTTCATGATCCGGCGCAACTACTCGAACCCGCCGCTGCACGGCGGCCAGCTGGTCGCGCGCGTGCTCAGCGACCCGGCGCTGCGCGCGCAATGGGAGAGCGAGGTGGCCGAGATGCGCGAGCGCATCCAGGCCATGCGCAAGAGCCTGCACGAGGTGCTGTCGGCCAAGCTGCCCGGCCGCAACTTCGACTACTTCCTGACCCAGCGCGGCATGTTCAGCTACACCGGCCTCGCCGCGTCCCAGGTCGACCGGCTGAAGGACGAGTTCGCCGTCTACCTGGTGCGCTCCGGCCGCATGTGCGTGGCCGGCCTGAACAGCCGCAATGTCGAGACGACCGCGGTCGCGATGGCCGCCGTGCTGGGCTAGCGAGCGCCTACCCTGCCAGGCCCCCCGGGGGGCATTCGACAGGGTTATGGCTGCCAGCGCCGCTTTCATTGGCGAGGCGGCCGCTTCATCCTTACGCTGCCGGCAATCGGTTGAAGCCCAAGATTCAGGATGAAGCATTGTGTGGTGATTGGGGGAGGGGTCGTCGGCTTGACGACGGCCTGGTCCCTGGCCGAGCGTGGCCATGCGGTGACGCTGGTCGAGCGCGAAGCCGAGGTGGCCACCGGGGCCAGCCGCGCCAACGGTGGACAGCTCAGCTACCGCTATGTCTCGCCGCTGGCCGACGAGGGCGTGCCGCTGAAGGCGCTGCGCTGGCTGCTCGATCCGGACGGCCCGCTGCGCTTCAAGCCCGAGTTCAGCCTGCATCAGTGGTCCTGGCTGTTCGCCTTCCTGCGCGCCTGCCGCGGGCCGGTCAACCAGCGCATGACGGCTCGCCTCCTGGAGCTGGGTGCCTACAGCCAGGCCGCCTTCGGCAAGCTGAACGAGGCGGCGCGGCTCGAATGCATCTCGCTGCGCACGCCAGGCAAGCTGGTCGTCTACCGCAAGCCGGCCGAGTTCGCCCGCGTCGCCGCCAAGCTGCAGCGCCGCCCCGCCGGCGGTCCCGAGCGGGCGCTGTCGCATGACGAATGCGTGGCGCTGGAGCCGGCGCTGGAGTCGACCGAGGCGACGCTGGCCGGCGGTATCTTCACCGAGGGCGAGGCGGTCGCCGACTGCTACAAGCTCTGCCTGCAGCTGGCTAAAGCCTTGCGCGAGCATGGAAATTTCCGCGGCTTCGTCACGGCCGAGGCGCAGGGCTTCGTGCAGCGCCAGGGCCGCGTGGTGGCGCTGAAAAGTTCGGCCGGCGAGATCGCCGCCGACGAGTTCGTCATCGCCGCCGGCCTGCAGAGCCGCGCGCTGGCGCAGACGGCCGGCATCGAGCTGCCGATCTATCCGCTCAAGGGCTACAGCCTGACCGCGCCGATAGCCGCCGCTCACCGGCCACCGGTCGTCAGCGTCACCGATTTCGAAAAGAAGATCCTCTACGCCCGCATCGGCGAGCAGCTGCGCGTGGCGGCCATGGTCGATCTGGTCGGCGACGACCTGCGCCTGGATCCGCAGCGCATCGCCTCGCTGCAGCGCGCGGTGCGCGCGACCTTTCCGCAGGCGGCCGACTATGACCAGGCCGTCGCCTGGGCCGGGCTGCGGCCGGCCACGCCCAGCGGTGCGCCGATCCTGGGCGCCTCCGGCCTGCCCAATCTCTGGCTCAATGTCGGCCATGGCGCTCTGGGCTTCACCTTCTCCTTCGGCACCGCCGAGATCGTCGCCGAGCTGATCGCCGGTCGCGCCAGCCCGGTGGCACTGGACGGCCTGAGGCTGCCGCAGTCATGACGCCGACCTTGCAGGCCGTGCTGGCCGAGGCGCTGCTCGGCGCCGTGCGCGCGCAGCGCTTCACCCGGGTGCCCGATTCGATGCAGGGCGGCGCGCCGGTCGGCGTCCATCCGAGCATCGACCTGGCCGTCGCCGCCTTCCCGGCCGACGGGCGGCCCCTGTTCGCCAATGTGCTGTTCTCGCGCGAGCATCCGGACGGCCTGATCGCCGACATCGGCGCCGAGGCCGGGCCGGTGCGCAATATCGCCTTTCTGGCCGACCAGCAGGACGGAGACGGCCGCTCGATCGCCTGGCTGCCCGGCGCCGACTGGACGCGCATGGACTGGAAGCCGCTGTTCGGCAACGGCCCGCGGCGCTTCGTCGCGCCCTATCCGGCTTCGCTGCTGAAGCTGATGGTGCTGGTCGGCATTGCGCGCCTGGTGGACCAGGGCCGCGCGAGATGGGAGCAGGCGCTGAGCTATGACGGCAGCGAACGCCCGGTCGGCGACTGGGCCTTCGACATGACCGTGATCAGCTGCAACCGCTCGACCTCGGCCCTGGTCACGCTCCTGCACGCCACGGGCGCGATCCGCCGCGCCGACGGCATCGAGACGCACAACGAGCTGCACGGCCTGTTCGAGGCGCTGGGCCTGCCGGGCCTGCGCCTGGCCAATACGCAGCCCGATGGCGGCTGGGGCAATGCGGCCGGCGCCGGCGTCGGCCAGCTGCAGATGACGGCCTGGGACACGGTGCGCCTGCTGTGGCTGCTCGACCCGGCGGCGCCCCCCGCGCCCTGGCGGCCCGCCGATGCGCCACCGCTGCTGGGCGCCAGCCGCGCCCATGTGCTGCACTGCCTGGCCGAGCAACGCCTGCACCAGATCCTCTCCAGCAGCGCGATCACCGAGCTGCCGGGCTGGGTGGCGGGCCTGCCGGCGCGCATGCCCGGCGCGGCCAGCGGCGGCGATGTGCGCTTCGCCCAC
Organism: Roseateles violae; assembly: GCF_030410485.1. Lineage (GTDB taxonomy): Bacteria > Pseudomonadota > Gammaproteobacteria > Burkholderiales > Burkholderiaceae_C > Roseateles_D > Roseateles_D violae. The sequence continues at coordinate 876,926 of NZ_JAUHHC010000001.1, forward strand.
AAGACCGGCAATACCGAAAACTACAGCGCCGATGCCGGTATCGTGCAGGGCATTGCCCCGGCGCGGCGCCATTACCTGATCGCGCTGACCAGCAATCTGGGCAGCCGCTACGCACCGGCCGACTCTTCGGGCCGCTGCGTCGCCGACTGGCGCCTGCCGGCGCTGGGCGCGGCCGTCGATGCGCGGCTGCGCGAATTCCTCGGAGACTGATGCGATGACCCGGATCGCCGCCCTGCGCCCCGGCGCCACCCTCGGCCTGATCGCGCCGGCCGGCCCGCCCAAGCCGGGCCAGCTGGAGCAGGTGCCGGCCCTGCTCGAGGCGCATGGCTTCAAGGCGAGGGTCTTCCCCGGCTGCGCCGGCCCGTCCCGGCTGGGCTTCCTGGCCGCCGACGACGCACAGCGCCTGGCCGATCTGCACGCCGCCTTCGCCGACCCCGAGGTCGAGGCGGTGCTGTGCCTGCGCGGCGGCTATGGCTGCGCGCGCCTGCTCGACCGCATCGACACCGAACTGCTGCGCCGCCATCCGAAACTGCTGATCGGCTACAGCGACATCACCTCGCTGCACGGCCTGCTGGACACGCTGGGCCTGCCGGGCCTGCATGCGCCGATGCCGACCTCGGACCTCTTGGCGCCGGAGGGCGCGGCCGACGCGCGCACCCTGTTCGAGCGCCTGCGGCGCGGCTACGCGGCCGGCGATGTGATCGCGCCGGCGATGGCGCCGCATACGCTGAGCCAGGGCGAGCGCGCCGAGGGCCGGCTGATCGGTGGCAATCTGGCCGTGCTGGCCGCCCTGGTCGGCACGCGCTGGCTGCCCGACGCGCGCGGCGCCATCCTCTTCATGGAGGACATCGGCGAGGACCCCTACCGCGTCGACCGCATGCTGGCCCAGCTGCGCCTGGTCGGCGTGCTGGACCAGGCGGCCGGCTTCCTGGTCGGCAGCTTCAGCGAGGCCGAGGCGCCGGACGAGGTGCTGGCCGACTATCTGCGCCCGCTGGGCAAGCCCATCCTGGCCGGCTGGCCGTCCGGCCATTGCCGACCCAACGAGCCGCTGCCGCTGGGACTGCGGCTCGTGATGGATGTGGCGCAAAGGCGGCTCGCCTTGCCGATGGCCCCGCGCTGAGGCTGCTGGTGCCGGACGGGAGGCCCGGGGCTCACCGGGCTCAGGGCTCGATCGGTGAACCGTCCGTCCTCGTGAAGCGGCGGACTTCGCCCTCGTGATGCAAGACGATGCCGTGATCCGGATAGTGCACGACGCCGCTGTGGGCTCTTGCACCGATGACCAGGTAGACGGCATCCTCGCTCGACCGATTCTCCAGGCAGTGCGCAAGCGCATCGCCGGCGGCCCAGGCCGCGGCATCGCCGGCGCGCAGCACGGTCTCCTGGTCTTCAACAAGCACCAGTTCCCCGGCCAGCACATAGGCGAACTCGTCCTCCGTCTCATGCCAATGCCGATGCGAAGAACGCGAGCCCGGCGGCAGGCGCTCCAGGCGCACGCCGAACTGCGTGAGCCTCTCTTGCTCGCCGAGCACCAGTTCGGAAAACGGCCCGTCATTCTGGCCGGACAAGCGATTGACGGCGCCGGCGTGCTCCGTCCATCGACTGACATCGAGCTTGGGCATGGGGTCCTCCGGCATCGTTGCGCGATGCTTGCTGCGGGCTAAGGCGAAGATGAACGCTCGCCGACAAGGCTTGCGTGTCGATCGACCGCTTGTCTCGCATGGCGCCGCCTTCGCACCATTGAGTGGACACTCGTCAAGACAGTCGCCCACAGCAGGCTGTTGCTTGCCCAGGCGAGCAGGAAACCGGCCCAGCCAAGGTCCAGGTCGAAGCACAAGCGTCCCGGCAGCGTCAGCGTGAACGCGAGCGCCGGCACGACCGCCGACTGGACCTGGTCCCAGACGGTCCACAGCGCGCGATCCTTGAAGCCCAGCCCCATGGCCACGCCGAGCGACCAGATCCAAAGCAGGGCACTCAGGGCGGCGTGCGCCAGGGCCCAGATCGCGATCCGCTTAATCCGCATCCGGCTTGCTCACCAGCTCGCCGCCCCACTCGCTGGGCGGCACGTCCGCCACCGACTGAGAGAAGACCCAGCAATGCCCAGCCAGGTCTTGCGCCGCGTACTGGCGCTCTCCGTAGGGATGGGTGGTGGGGATGCCGAACACCTTGGCCCCTGCGGCCACGGCCCGGGCGTAATGCGCGTCGACGTCGTCGACCCTGACCATGATCGAGTGGCAGGCGCTTTCCGCTGCCGTGGGGGCGGGACCGGCTCTCAGCACAAGGGCACCGCTGCCGAACTCGAGTTGTGCGCGATGAGAGCCGATGCGCAGGCGAACGGAGAAACCGAAGGCCTCGATCAGCCATTGAGTTGCGGCGTGGACGTCCGGGTAGGCAAGCTCGGGAATGATCTGGGACCGAGGCATGGAGCGATTGGATTCCATGGCATGACGCCTTCACTGCGGCCTAGGGTCGGCAAGGGGCTGGCCGCAGGCGCGTCCCCTTGGCGGCGGGCCTAGACATCATTCGCGACCGGTACATCCGGATCGGAGACCTAGTGGCCGGATTGATCCCGTGGGGACTTGATGGCGTCTGACGATCATGATGCTGGCTTGAAATCCGAGAGACCGCTGCTGTCGCTCTGATACCGGATCCGTCCGTATGACAAGGCAGCGTGCGCATTGCTAGCGTACTAAAGATACACGGCAAATACACGGTAAGAGCCGCGCGGCAAGACCCGGCCCCGCACAGCGCCGCGCACGAGCGCAAAAAAAAGCCCCGCTGGTTCTCGCCGCGGGGCTTTGGGTATCGACGGCCACCCGGGCCGCAGCCCGGGTGCCGCTGCCGGATCAGCGGAAGCTGTAGCTGGCCGACAGCACCAGCGTGCGGCCGAAGGGGTCGGCGACGCGCGGATCCCAGCCGGCACCGACCACGTCGTCGACGTTGTGGTAGGTGAAGTTGGGCGCCTTGTCGAAGAGATTGCGCAGGCCGGCCGTCAGCGTCAGGTTCTTGACGCCGGTGTAGCTGCCGAACAGATTGAAGGTTGTGTAGCTCGGGATGTCGCGCAGCGGGATGTTGAAGCGCGTCATGTCCTGGTCCTTGTAGCCCGACTTGTAGATCGTGCTGAAGGTCGTGGCCCAGGCATCGCCCGCCCAGCCGATGTCGAAGCTGAACTTGTCCTTCAGGTACAGGGTGCGCAGGCCGAAGGCGCCGACATATTGCTGCAGCGGCTGGCTGGCGATCGCGCGCTCCTTGTGGCTGATCATGTGCGTGCCGTCCAGCTTGGCGGTCCACAGGCCCGAGGACAGCTTCAGCGCGTAGCTGGCGCCGTAGTCCAGGCCCTGGGTCGAGCTGTCGGCCGCGTTGATCCAGCCGGCCTCGACCAGGCGGATCTTGTTGGTGGCCGGGTCGCGCAGGAAATGCTCGGCGAACAGGTTGTAGTTGGCCTTCAGCTCACCCAGCGTCAGCTTCTTGATCCGCTCGTCCAGGTCGACGCGCCAGTAGTCGGCGAACATGGTCAGGTCGCGCACCGGCGACAGCACGATGCCCAAGGTGCCCTGCTTGGACTTCTCGGCCGACAGGCCCGGGTTGCCCGAGTTGGTGTAGTTCAGGCGGATCGCGCACTGGGTCGGATCGGTCGGGCACAGCACCGGATCGGAGAAGTCCGCCGTGTCCAGCAGCGGCGCGGTGTTCAGCGCCAGTTGCTGGAAGCTCGGGGCGCGGAAGCCGGTGTTCACCGAGCCGCGGAACAGGATCACGTCGTTCGGCTGGTAGCGGAAGGCGATCTTGGGGTTGGTCGTGCCGCCGAAGTCGCTGTACTTGTCATAGCGGATCGCCAGCTGCAGGTCCAGGCCCTTCATCACCGGCACGGCCAGCTCGCCATACAGCGCGTTGACGTCGCGCGACATCTTCGGAATGGCCGTGTTGCCCGGGCAGTTGTAGACGATGTTGGCGTAGACGGGGTTGTCGGCGTTGATGGTCGGCGCGAGGCTGTCGCTGCAGGTGAAGCTGCCGGTCTCGGGCGCGAACTTGAAGCTTTCCTTGCGCAGGTCGAAGCCGACGGCGAAGTCCAGCGGGCCGGCCGGCAGCTTCATCAGATTGCCCGAGATCGCGCCGTCGAACTGCTGCAGCGTGGTCTCGCCGCCCTGCAGCTTGCCGCGCGCCTTGGTCGACTCGATCAGGTCCATCGCGGCCTGCGTCTGCTTCTCGCCCGGCTTGACCCAGGGGTTGATGGTGCCGGTCTTCAAGGCGTCGACCAGCTTGCCCAGATAGGCGTAGCCGTCGACCAGATTGGTCCAGGCCTCGCCCTTGGCCGTCGACAGGCCCAGCTTGTAATCGTATTCGCCGACGGTGCCGTCGACACCGACCAGCAGTCGGGCGTTCTCGGCCACTTGCTCCTGCGTGCGGTAGCCGAAGTCCTGCATGCGCCAGCGGTAGGCGATCGGCTTGGTCGGGTCGAACTCGTTGACGCCGTAGTTCTTCAGGTTCAGGTAGTAGGGGCCGTTGACCGGGTAATGCGTGCCCGAGGCATTGGTGGTGCTGAACTGGCTGGGCACCAGCTCGGCGGTCACCTCGCTGCGCGAGGCGCTCAGCTCGATGAAGGCGGTATGGTTGTCGGCGATCTGCAGATTGCCGCGCGTCACCAGGTTGTAGGCCTCCTTGGCCGGGGCCAGCATGTACTGCGCGCCGTAGTCGGTGTTGCACAGGTACTTGGTCGAGGCGTTCACCGCCGGCGTGACGGTGGCGTTCCACAGCTGCGGCTGGTACTTCACCCCGGTGTCGATCGAATCGCAGCCGGCTTGGCCGGCCAGCGCCAGCAGGTTGATGCGGGTGTACTTCAGCGGGTCGCCGGTGCCGACGGTGGAGCCGGTCGTGCCGTTGGCGCCGCCCAGGGCGGTGCCGGCCACGGTCGAGGAGTTGCCGAGGACGTTGGCGAAGGGGTGGCTGGACGAATCCGGCGACAGGAATCGATCCGGCTGGAAGCCGTTCGCCCATTCGCGGTCGCTGCCGCGCAGGATGTCGTTCTTGTCCAGCGTCAGGCTGGCCATCAGATTGAACTTGTCGCGCTCCAGCGAGCCGATGCCGCCGGTGATGCTGGCGCGGCGGGTCGTGCCGGCGCTGTTTTCCAGCGGCTGGGCCCAGTCGACCTTGACGTCGACGCCCTCCATGTCCTTCTTCAGGATGAAGTTGATCACGCCGCCGATCGCATCGGTGCCGTAGATGGCCGAGGCGCCGTCCTTCAGCACCTCGATGCGGGACACGGCCGCCATCGGGATCGCGTTCAGGTCGACCGCGCCGCCGCTCATGCCCTGGGCGGCGATGCGGCGGCCGTTCAGCAGCACCAGCGTGCTGCTCGGGCCCAGGCCGCGCAGATTGGCGTTCGAGGCGCCGCCGGTCAGGCGGTCGGTGTCGGAGCCGAAGACATTGTTGTTCGAGGTCGCGTTGTCGGCGCCGACGCCGTTGGCGGCCAGCTGGCGCAGCATTTCCTCGGCCGAGGTGATGCCCTTGGCGTTCAGGTCGCTGGCGGTGATGACCTGGATCGGCACCGCGCCCTCGTTGGCCAGGCGCTTGATGCTGGAGCCGGTGACCTCGACTCTCTCGACCTTCTGCACCGGCGCGGTCGGGGTGGTCTGCGCCAGCGCCACGCCCAGCAATTGCGAGCCGAGGCCGACCAGGGCCAGACTGCGCGTCAGTTTCTTCAGTTTCACGGAAGTATCTCCTTCAACGACGTTGTGGGGCGGCGCAAAGCGCAGGCAGCATTTCTTTGCATAGCTTTGCAGCATGATCGGTGAGGAATCCGGCACGAAGCCATAGGGGCGGACCGCATTTGTTGCGGCGCGCGCAATGAATGCTTGTCGGGCATGCATAACCTGGGGGAATGCGCGCGATGCCGGCGCGCCCTTCGCCCAGTCGAAGCGCCCATTCCGCCGCTGCTGGCAAGGCGCTCAAACAGTTATGGCCGCTGCGGGCCGGCCCCCTGCCGCGCGGGCCCGCGGGCCGATACAGTGCGGGCCACATCGTCCCAGCCGCGCAGCCCGCCATGCAACTGATCACCGAAGCGCAAGTCCGCGCGACCCTCACCCTGGACGCCGCCGTGCAGGCGCTGCGCCAGGCCTTTTTGCAGCAGGGCCAGGGCCTGGCCAGCGTGCTGGCGCGCGGCCGCGCCGCCGCCACCCTGGACGGCCGGGCTCTGATGGTCAGCGCGATGGGCGCCGTGCTGCCCGAGGTGCTGGGCACCAAGGTCTATTCGACCCTGAACGGCCAGTTCCAGTTCGTCATCACGCTGTTCTGCAGCAAGACCGGCGCGCCGCTGGCGACGCTGGAGGCCAACGAGCTGACCCGGCTGCGCACCGCCGCCGCCACCGCGGTCGCCGCCGAGGCGCTGGCGCTGCCCGAGTCGAAGACGCTGGCCATCTTCGGCGCCGGCACGCAGGCCCGCGCGCATGCCCAGGCGCTGCTGCCGCTGCGCAAGTTCGAGCGCGTTTTGGTCTGCGCGCGCAGCGGCGCGGGAGAGTTTGCCGCCGAGCTCGCCGCCACCCATGGCCTGCCGGCGCAGGCGGTCGACGCACAGACGGCCGCCAGCCAGGCCGAGGTGATCGCCACCTGCACCCGCGCCACCGAGCCGCTGTTCGACGGCGCCTGGGTCAAGCCGGGCAGCTTCGTCGCCGCGGTCGGCTCCAGCAAGCCGGTCGCGCGCGAGCTGGACGATGCGCTGCTGGCGCGCGCTGCGCTGATCGCCGTCGAATGGAAACCGGCCGCCGAGGGCGAGGCGGGCGAGTTCAAGCGCGCTGCCGCCGGCGTGATCGACCCGGCACGCGTCGCCGAGCTGGGCGCGCTGCTGGCCGCGCCGCGGCCGCGCGGCGAGCGGGACATCGTCGTCTACAAGAGCGTCGGCATCGGCCTCGAGGACGTCGCGATCGCGCACTGGATCTACCGCCGCCTGCAGGGCGGAGCCGCGGCATGAGGGCCGCGCTGAGCCTGCTCGCGGCCGGCCTGCTGCTGGCCGGCTGTGCGACCCAGCAGGCGACGACGCCGCCGACCGCTTCGCCGCTGCCGGCCGAGGTCCGGCAGGCGCTGGACAAGGCGCAGATGAGCGAGGGCGTGCTGGGCATCGTCGCCTTCCCCTTGCACCAGCGCGATCGCGGCCTGCGCTTCAACGCCGAGCGGCCGATGCAGCCGGCCTCGACGATGAAGCTGCTGACCAGCATCGTCGCGCTGGATCGCCTGGGAGCCAATGCGCGCGGCCGCACCGATCTGCTGATCGACAGCACGCCGGTCGGCGACGTGCTGCCCGGCGCGCTCTATCTGCGCGGCGGCGCCGACACCGATCTGGACTGGGGTGCCCTGCACATGCTGCTGCGCCAGCTGCGCGAAGCGGGCCTGCGCGAGATCCGGGGCGGCCTGGTGGTCGACCGCACGCTGTTCCGCCCGGCGCGCATGGACATCGGCGTGCCGCGCTTCGACGAGCAGCCGGAGTTCCAGTACAACGTGATCCCCGACGCGCTGCAGCTGAACACCAGCGTGCTCGACTACACGATCAGCGCCGACGCCAAGGGCATCAGCGCCCGGGTCAGCCCGGCCTGGCCCGGCATCGAGATCGATGCGCGCGGCCTGACGCTGAACGAGCTGCCCTGCAAGGACTGGGAGAACGAGTGGCGGGTGCCGGTCACCGAGACGGCGGGCGGCATCCAGCGCGTGCGCCTGCTGGGCACCTTCCCGCGCAACTGCACGCAAAAGCCCGAGCTGAACCTGGTCGAGCGCCAATGGCTGACCGCCACCGCCGTGCGCCAGCTCTGGCGCGAGCTGGGCGGCACGATCGCCGGCGGCGACCGCGAGGCGGCAACGCCCGAGCAGGCCCGCATCGTCGCCAGCCACCGCGGCCGGCCGCTGGCCGAGGTGCTGCGCGGCATGATGAAGAGCTCGGACAACCCGGCAACAAGGCTGACCTATCTGCGCCTGGGTGCCGCCGTTGCCCGCGCCGAGGAGACGACGCTGGCCGCTTCGGAGCGCGTCGTGCGCGACTGGTTCGCGGCCAAGGGCCTGGACGCCGAGGGCCTGGTGCTCGAGAACGGTTCGGGCCTGTCGCGCATCGAGAAGATCAAGCCGGCGCAGCTGGCCGGGCTCCTGGCCGTCGCCTGGGACGGCCGCCAGGCGCCCGAGCTGCTCGGCACCCTGCCGATCGCCGGCGTCGACGGCACCCTGAGCCGGCGCCTGAAGGGCACGCCGGCCGAGGGCCGCGCGCGCCTGAAGACCGGCACCCTGCACAGCGCCGTCGCGCTGGCCGGCTATGTACCGGACGCCGCCGATCGGCCCTGGATCGTCGTCGCCATGCTCAACGACGAACTGGCCTCGAAGAACGGCCGACCGGTGATCGACGCGCTGGTCGACTGGGTGGCGCGCCAGCGCTGAGCGGCGCCTTGCGGGCCGAGCGCCGGGCCGCTCCCAAGCCGGCCGGCCTCGGCGATGTGCCTGCCCGTCGATCCGGCAAGCATCGCCGCCATCAGCCAGAGGCTGATGGCCCTCGCTGGCACAAACAGTCCTCAGGACTGTTTGTGTCCGCTCTCGGTCCCCACGGGGAGCGAGTGCCGCGGCTCCAATCCCGCCTGCGCGGGATTGGACGGCACGAGCGCCATCGGCGTGCCGCCGATGGCCGGCCAAGGTACTCCTTGGACGAGGGGCTTCAGCTCAGACGGTCGCCGGGCGCAGCAGCTCGATCGTGCCGGCGTCGGCGTCGATCTCGACCTCGGCGCCGACCGGCAGCGTGTGCTTGCGCTTGATGTGGCCGATCATCGCGCCGCGGAACACCGGCACGTTCAGGCCCTTGAAGTAGTCGTCGAAGACCTCGTCCAGGGTCAGGGTGCCGTAATTGCCTTCGCCCGGCTCGCACTTGGTGAACTTGCCGATCACGACGCCGGCCAGCGCGTCGAGCGAGCCGGCCAGGCGCAGGGTCGACAGCATGCGGTCGCAGCGGTAGATGTACTCGTTGATCTCTTCCAGGAACAGCACCGCGCCGCGGAAGTCCGGGTAGTAGGCCGAGCCGGCCAGCGAGCTGAGCACGGCCAGATTGCCGCCGAGCAGGCGCCCGCGCGCCTTGCCGCCGCGTATCGTCGTGATGCGGTCCTGCGTCTGCACCAGGTTGTCGCCGCGCTCGCCGCTGGGGTTGCGCAAGGTGTAGGCCTGACCCTCCATCACGATGGCGCGGAAGCTGGCCAGGCTGAAGCCGTTCCATTCCGAGCCCGCGACCGGGCAGTGGAAGGTGACCAGGCCGGTCTGCGTGTGGATCGCGTTGATCAGCGAGGTCAGGTCCGAGAAGCCGCCGAAGAACTTGGGCTTGGCAGCGATCAGCTTGTAGTCCAGCTTGTCGACGATGCGGTTGCAGCCCGAGCCGCCGGTCATCGCGATGATGCCGGCCACCGCGTCGTCGGCAAACATCGCGTTGATGTCCGCCGCGCGCTGCGCATCCGTGCCGGCAAACTGGCCGTAGCGCGCGGCGACGCTGGCGCCGAGCTTGACCTTGAAGCCCAGCGCCTGCAGCAGCTCGATCGCGATCTGCAGCGGCTCGCGCTCATAGGTGGCGTTGGCCGGGCTGACCAGGCCGATGGTGTCGCCGGGCCGCAGGCGCCTGGCGTGGATCGCAGGCCGGGGGCCGGCGGCGGCGTGGGCAAGAGCGGGCGCGGCGGCAGCGGCCGCCAGCAGGGCTTGGCCGAAATGGCGTCGGGAAGTCGTCATGGAGTTCGGTGCGGATTTCTTTTTTCTACATCACGCGCGGCAGATCGCGCCGCACGGCGACACGGTCGCCGAAGTCGAAGTGCCACCATTCGGTGCTGATGCTCTGGAAGCCCGCATGGCGCATGGCCGCGCGCAGCCAGCCGCGCTCGAGCAGATGCTGCGGCTGCAGCAGGCCCAGCGCCAGATGCTCGACCTCGTGGTCGGGGTGCGAGTTCAGGCTCATCTCGTCGAAGCCCGAGCCCATATCGACATCGCGGCCCTCGGGATCGATGACGGTGACGTCGACGGCCATGCCGAAGGAGTGGATGGAGCCACGCTCCGGGTTGGCCAGGTACATGGTCAGCGGCGTGCCCTGCAGCTCGGCCCACAGCACTTCCTGCACGCGCTGCGGCCGTAGCGCGTCCAGCACGCGCAGCGAATAGCCGGGGCGCTTTTCGGCCAGCCAGGCGGCGGCGCGCTCCAGCGCATCGGCCGCCTCGCGGCGCAGCCAGGCGCAGTCGAGGCCGCCATAGACGTCATGGCCGACGAAGTTGTCGGGTGTCGCGTAGCGCAGCTCGACGCTGATGCCGGGGATGCTCAGCAGCGAACGGAAGTCCGGATGCGACGGCACGTCTTCGCAAGGAATCATGTTGGCTCCCCGCTCGCCGGGTACGGCGATCGACCCTCCGTGAGGGACGGGCCTTGTTTGGGGCGGCCCGGCGCGGCGGCCCGGCGCTTCGCTGCGCTCGCGTTCATGTGTTCAAACTCTCGAGGTTCTCGCGTGCCGCATCGCCCAGGTACTTGACCAGGCGGCGCGCCGTCTGCGCCAGCGGCGCGCTGGCCGCGGTCAGCAGGTAAAGATGCACCGGCATCGCCGGCGCCAGCGGCCGCAGGCGCACGCGCGCGCGGTCGGCCGAGGCGGCGGTGAAGGGGTCGACGACGGTCATGCCGACGCCGGCCTCGACCAGCGCGCGCGCCAGCTGGTAGGTCTGCACGCTGATGCGGCTGTGCAGCGGCGCACCCTGGGCTTCGCTGGCGTTCTGCACGACATTGGCCAGCGGGTCGTCGCCGGCCAGGCCGACCAGCTCGCTGGTGATCTCGGCGATCGACAGCGGGCCCTGGCCCTGCGCCTCGGGGCTGCCGACCGGGCACAGCGCCATCATCGTGCCGCTGGCCAGCGGTTCGGCCTTGATGCCGGGATGGCGCGGGTCCTGCAGCGACAGGGCCAGATCGGCCTCGCCGAGCAGCAGTGCGGCGACGATCTCGCGCGTGTGGTTGGTGGCCAGCGAGCAGTGGCCCAGCGGAAAGGCGCGGCACCATTGCGTCATCGCCGCCGGCACGACGGCGGCGGCCAGGGTCGGCGTCGCGACCAGGCGCACCTGCTCCGATTCGCCGCTGCGCAGATTGGCGGCCAGGCGCCGGATGCCGACCAGATCGCGGTTCAGCTTGTCGATCTCGACGAACAGGCGCTGCGCCTCCGGCGTCGGGTAGAGCTTGCCACGCACGCGGTCGAACAGCGGCATGCCCAGCTGCAGCTCGCAATGCTGCAGCACCTTGGTAACGGCCGGCTGCGAGATATGCAGCAGCTGCGCCGCGCCGCTGATCGTGCCGGCCTGCATGATCGCGTGGAAGACTTCGATATGGCGCAGCCTCATGCCCGATTACTTCCGGTAGACGTTCTCGAAGTCGACCGAGCCGTTCGGCGCCATGATGAAGCCGACCACGTCCTTGCGCACCGGGATGTAGACGGTCGAATGCGCCATCGTGATCCAGGGGCGCTCGCGCTTGAAGACCTCCTGCGCCTGCTCGTACAGGGCCAGGCGCTTCTTGGTGTCGGTGGTCGCGCGGGCCTCGTCGATCAGCTTCTCGAAATCCTTGTTGCAGAACTTGACGCCGCTCTTGTTGGCCGCGCAGCTGAGGTTGGGCGTCAGGAACTCGTCGGCGTCGCCGGTCTCGCCGGACCAGCCACTCATATAGACGCTGTGCTCGCCGTTGTTGGCGCGCTTCAGGTACTCGCCCCACTCATAGGTCTTGATGTTCGCCTTGACGCCGATCTTGGCCCAGTCCTGCTGGATCAGCTGGGCCATCAGCTGGCCGTTCGGATTGGTCGGCCGCGTCACCGGCAGCGCCCACAGGTCCAGCTCCAGCCCGTCCTTGTAGCCGGCCTTGGCCAGCAGCTCCTTGGCGCGCGTGGGGTTGTACTCGTTCTTCAGCTTCTTGTTGTAGCCGGGGATGGCCGGCGGGAAGGCGCTGACCGCCTGCATCGCGTCGCCGCGCGGGAACAGCGCCTTGAAGATCGCGTTGCGGTCGATGGAGATGTCCAGCGCCTCGCGCACCTCGCGCTTGTCGGTCGGCGCGTTCTTCATATTGAAGGACAGGTAGGAGATGTTCAGCGCCTGGATCTTCTCGACCTTGATGTCGGGCTTGCCGTCCAGCGCGGCGACGTCGACGTCGCGGATGGCCGCCGTCACATGGCATTCGCCGGCCGCCAGCTTCTGCACCCGCACATTCGGCTCGCGGCTGATACTGAACACCAGGGCCGAGCTCTGCTGCTTGCTGCCCCAGTAGTCGGGGTTGGGCTCCATGCGGATCACATCGTCCTTGGCATAGGACTTGAAGCGGTAGGGCCCAGTGCCGACCGGCTGATTGTTGATCTGGCCGGCCTCGCCCTTCTTCAAGAGCTGCGCGCCGTACTCGGCCGAATGGATGCCGGCCCAGGCCATCGCGAAATTGGCGGCAAAGGTGACGTTGGGCGCCTTCAGGCGGAAGCGCACCGTGTAGTCGTCGACCTTGTCGATGCCGTCCAGCAGCTTGGCCAGGCCCAGATTGTTCGGATAGACGAAGTTGGCCGGGAAGGCCTTGTTGAACGGGTGCTCGGGGTCGACGAAGCGCTGGAAGGTGAACAGCACGTCGTCGGCATTGAGCTCGCGCGTCGGCGTGAAGTAGGGCGTCTTGTGGAACTTGACGCCGCGGCGCAGGGTGAAGGTGAAGGTCTTCGCGTCCGGCGAGATGGTCCAGGCGGTCGCCAGCTTGGGCACCAGCTCGGTGGTGCCGCGCTTGAAGTCCAGCAGGCCCTGGAACATCTGCCGGCTGACGTTGTTGGTGCTGGCGCTGTCCCACATGCCGGGGTCGAAGCCCTCGGGGCTGGCGTCGGCGCAATAGACCAGCGGCTTGCCGGCCGCCTGGGCCGTCAGCACGGGCAGGGTCGTCAGCGCCAGGGCGGCGGCCGACAGGGCGGCCAAGCGGGGCAGGGGGAGCAGCAGGGTGGGCGTGGTTTTCATCGTGGCGGCGGCAGCGGGGCTTGGCGGGACAATGAAGCGCATTTTGAAACGCGCATCAAGGCCCACAACTGAGAAGTCCGGTGGAGTCTATAACTTCTGCTTATGGAAGACCCGCTTCGACGCGCTATCCTTCCGGCTGCGCCGGTTTCGGCCTCTTCTTCCCCCTCCCGCTTCGCGCCGCGAAGCCCGCTCCCCTGATGATGATGAACGACAAGCTGGTCAAGACTTCCCTCGTGTTTGCCGCCGCGCTGGCGACGGCTTTGCCCGCGCTGCCGGCGCTGGCCGGCAGCTCGGCCGCCTCCTCGGCCTCCGACAGCGCCTCCACCTCGGTGGGCAGTTCCTCCACCTCGATCGAGAAGTCCAGCGCCTCGTCCACCGGCGACAAGAAGGTCGCCGCCGGCGATTACCAGCTGATCGAGATGGCCGAGGCGGCCGGGCGCCCGGGCCTGCTGCGCCTGCGGCTGCAGGCGCTGGCCGGCGAGCGCGACGAGTTCTTCCTGCTGCTGCCGCGCGAGGCGGCCCAGGTCGGCCGCCTGGCCGAGGGCAAGATCGTCAGCGCGCAGCAGCGCCCCTACGGCCTCGAATTCGCCGCCGCCGACACGCGGACCACCTTCTTCCTGGTGCTGGAGGACGGATGGCAGCGCGAACTGGACAGCCGCCCGGTCCTGCTTTGAGGCCGCGGCGGGCCTTGCGCCGGCTGCTGCCGGCACTGCCGCTGCTGCTCGGCGCCGGCCTGGCGGCGGCCCAGGCCGCCTCGCTGCGCTTTTGCGACAAGCCGGCCGCGCTGACGGCCGCCGAGCAGGACCGGATGCTGCGCTTCGGCGCCGTCGTCAAGCAGGAGCTCGAACGCTCCGGTGCCGACAGCGCGCTGATCGCCCGCTCCGGCCTGGACCTCGAACGGTTGGGCCAGCGCTATTCGCATGCCGGCCTGAGCCTGCGGGCCAGCGGCAACACGCCCTGGTCGGTGCGCCAGCTCTACTACGCTTGCGACGAGGGCCGGCCGCGCCTGTTCGACCAGGGCATGGCCGGCTTCGTGATGGGAACCAGCGAGCCGGCGCTGGGCTATGTCTCGCTGGTCCTGCTGCCGGCCGAGGCGGCCGCGGCGCTGGAGCGCACCGCGCTGGACGACCGCCGCGCGCTGGCGCTGCTGGGCGGCGACTACAGCGCCAACGCCCATGCCTGGGGCCTGCGCTACCAGAACTGCAATCAATGGCTGGTCGAGCTGCTGGCCAGCGCCTGGGGCGCCGCAGCCGACCGCGCCGCCGCGCAGCAATGGCTGCGCGAGCAGCGCTACCGGCCCAGCGAGATCGAGCTCGGCCCGGTGCTGATGCTGGCCAGCCTGTTCGTGCCCTGGGTGCATATGGCCGACCATCCGCAGGACGATATTGCCGCCGGTCGCTACCGCCTCAGCCTGCCGGTGGCCATCGAGGGCTTCGTGCGCGAGCGCCTGCCCGGCGCGAGGCGGATCGAGCTCTGCCACACCGACAGCCGGATCGTCGTGCGCCACGGCTGGCAGCCGCTCGCGGACGGCTGCGTCGCCGGCGACGGCGACGAGGTGATCGCGCTCCAGCAATAGGCAAAAAAAAGAGACGCGCGAGCGTCTCTTGGCGGGGTCGGGTCTTGCGACCGGCCTGCTTACTTGTTCAGCGCGTCCTTCAGCGCCTTGCCGGGGCTGAACTTGGCCGCGGTCGAGGCGGCGATTTCCAGCGCCTCGCCGGTGGCGGGGTTCTTGCCGGTGCGGGCGGCGCGCGCGCTGGTCTTGAAGGTGCCGAAGCCGACCAGGGCGACGGCGTCGCCGGCGGCGAGGGCTTCGGTGATCGTGCTCAGGGTGGCATCCAGCATCGTGGTGGCGACGGCGCGGGTGACGCCGGCCTTGCTGGCGATGCTTTCGATCAGTTCGGTTTTGTTCATCAGTGATCCATTGAAACAGGGAGTTCCCCGAAGGGGCGCCGATTATCGCGGCTTCCGGCGCCTCAGCGGTCGCCCGCCGCCGAGGGCAGCGGCGTGTGCAGCACGATCTGCAGCGCCTGCTCGGCGCTGAAGCCCTTCTTCACGAGGGCCTCGAACAGATTGCGCTTGAAGCTGGCGATGCGCGCGGCCGTCTCCGGGCGCTCGGCGAATCGCAGCTCGGCATCGAGGATGGCGTCGGCCATGCGCGCCGCATTCGGCACCACCGGGCTGGCCGTGCTTTCCATCATGCGGCGGATGTTTTCCTCGCGCGCGGACGGTGGCGCGGAACTCTGGGCCAGGCCCAGCGCCGGCATGAGGCCCAGGACGTGACCCAGGACGAGGGTCGGAAACAGGAGACGGCGGATGCGCATGGTCGGACTCCGGTGGATAGGGGTTGCCGCTAATTTAGCGGCCCGGTGCTCAAACCACGTGGCAGGCGACCTGCCGGCCCTCGACCTCCCGCAGTCGCGGCGTCTCCACCTTGCAGCGCTCGACGGCCAGCGGGCAGCGCTTGTGGAAGGCGCAGCCGCTCGGTGGGTTCAGGGGGCTGGGCAGTTCGCCGTGAATCTTGATGCGCTCGCGGCGGTCGGCCGCACGCAGGGCCGGCGTCGCGCTCATCAGCGCGCGCGTGTAGGGGTGCAGCGGGCGGGCGAAGATGGTTTTCTTGTCGCCGTACTCGACCGCCGCGCCCAGGTACATGACCATCAGATCGTCGGCCATGTGCTCGACGACGCTGAGGTTGTGCGAGATGAACACATAGCCGGTGCCGAACTCGGCCTGCAGGTCCATGAACAGGTTCAGGATCTGCGCCTGGATCGACACGTCCAGCGCCGACACCGGCTCGTCCGCGACGACGATCTTCGGGTTCAGGATCATCGCGCGCGCGATCGCGATCCGCTGGCGCTGGCCGCCCGAGAACATGTGCGGATAGCGGCGCAGATGCTCGGGCCGCAGGCCCACCTTGGCGACCAGGGCCTCGACGCGCTCGCGCCGCTCGGCCTTCGTCAGGCTCGTGTTGATCAGCAGCGGCTCGTCCAGGGTCGTGGCGATGCTCTTGCGCGGGTTTAGCGAGGCAAAAGGGTTCTGGAACACCATCTGCACCTGCTGGCGCAGAGCCTTCAGCTGCGCCTTGTCGGCATGGGCCGCATCGGTGCCCGAAAGTCGCAGCGCGCCCGAGGTCGGCGCCTCGATCAGGGTCAGCTGGCGCGCCAGGGTCGACTTGCCGCAGCCCGATTCGCCGACGACGGCCAGCGTCCTGCGGGCCTCCAGCGTGAAGGAGACGCCATTCAAGGCCTTGACGGTCGCCTTGGGCTTGAACAGGCCCTGGCCGACCTTGTAATGGCGGGCCAGGTCTTGCGCTTGCAGCAGCGGTGCGGCGCTCATGCGGCGCTCCTCGGGAAGAAGCAGCGTACGCCCTCGGCCAGCGCCGGGCGCTCGTTGCGGCAGCGCGGCTGCATATAGGGGCAGCGCGGCGACAGCAGGCAGCCGCCGGGGCGGTCCAGCGCGCCGGGCACGATGCCGGGCAGGGCGGCCAGGCGGGCCGTGCCCTTGTTGTGTTCGGGGATCGCGGCCAGCAGCGCCTCGGTGTACGGGTGGCGCGGCGCGTCGAAGATCGCCGGCACGGCGGCCGTTTCGACGATCTGGCCGGCGTACATCACCGCGATGCGCTGCGCCATCTCGGCGACGATGGCCAGGTCGTGCGTGATCATCACCAGGCCCATGCCCTGCTCGCGCTGCAGGCGCAAGAGCAGGTCCATGATCTGGGCCTGGATGGTCACGTCCAGCGCGGTGGTCGGCTCGTCGGCGATCAAGAGCTTGGGCCCGCAGGCAATCGCCATCGCGATCATCACGCGCTGGTTCATGCCGCCCGAGAGCTGGTGCGGATAGGCCCGCATGCGGTTCCTCGCATCGGGGATCTCGACCAGCTCCAGCAGCTCCAGCACGCGCTTCTCCGCTGCCGCGCCGCGCAGGCCCAGATGGGCCTTGAGCACCTCGGCAATCTGGTAGCCGACCGTATAGCTTGGGTTCAAGCTGGACAGGGCGTCCTGGAAGACCATCGCCATATCGCGGCCGATCAGCGCGCGGCGCTGCTTAGCGTTGAGCTTCAGCAAGTCCTGACCCTGGAACTCGAGCTTGTCGGCCGTCACCTTGCCCGGCGCGTCGATCAGGCCCATCAGGGCCAGCATGGTCACCGACTTGCCCGAGCCCGATTCGCCGACGATGCCCAGCAATTCGCCGGCCTCCAGCGTCAGGTCGACGCCATCGACGGCCGGGAAGCGCCCGAACTCGACGCGCAGATTCTTGATATCGAGCAGGGCCATCTCAGCTCACGCGCTTCAGTTTGGGGTCCAGCGCGTCGCGCAGGCCGTCGCCCATCAGATTGATCGCCAGCACGCTGACCAGGATGGTCAGGCCGGGCAGGGTGACGACCCAGGGCGCGCGCTCGATGTAGTCGCGCGCGGCGGACAGCATCGTGCCCCACTCGGGCGTCGGCGCCTGCACGCCCAGGCCCAGGAAACCGAGACCGGCGGTCTCGAGGATGGCCGAGGAGAAGCTCAAGGTCGCGTTGACGATCAGCGGCGCCATGCAGTTGGGCAGCACGGTGATGAACATCAGCCGCCAGACGCCGGCGCCGGCGACGCGGCTGGCCGTCACATAGTCGCGGCCGATCTCGGCCAGGGCGGCGGCGCGGGTCAGGCGCGTGTAGCCGGGCAGCGCGCCGATAGCGATCGCGATGACGGTATTGATGAGGCCCGGGCCCAGCACCGTGATCACGCAGATCGCCAGCAGCAGGGCCGGCAGGGCCAGCATGATGTCCATCACCCGCATGATCACCGGCGAGAAGCTGTGCTGGTAGAAGGCGGCCAAGAGGCCCAAGAGCACGCCGGGCAGTAGCGACAAAAAGACCGAGGCCAGGCCGATGCCCAGCGAGACGCGGCCGCCGTGCAGCAGGCGCGAGAGGATGTCGCGGCCCAGCTCGTCGGTGCCGAGGATGAAGCGCCAGCTGCCGCCCTCGGCCCAGACCGGCGGCTGCAGCATGTGCTCGCGGAACTGCTCGATCGGGCTGTGCGGCGCGATCAGCGGGCTCAGGATGGCAGCCAGCGCGATCAGGGCGAACACGATCAGCGCAATGAGGGCGCCGCGATTGGCGCTGAAGCCCGACCAGAACTCGCGCAGCGGCGAAGGGTGGTCGGGCACGACGGGGCTTGTTTCTGCGACGGCGCTGGACATCAGTGCTGGGAACGGATGCGCGGATTGACCACGCCATAGAGGATGTCGACGACCAGATTGACGCCGATGAAGGTGGCGGCCGAGATCAGGATGCCGGCCTGCACGACGGGATAGTCGCGGCGGGCGATCGAGTCGATCAGCCATTTGCCGATGCCCGGCCAGGAGAAGATGGTCTCGGTCAGCACCGCGCCGGCCAGGAGGCTGCCGGTCTGCATGCCGACGACCGTCAGCACCGGGATCAAGGCATTGCGCAAGGCATGGACGATGACGACGCGCTTCGGGTCCAGGCCCTTGGCGCGCGCGGTGCGGATGTAGTCCTCGCGCAGCACCTCCAGCATCGAGGAGCGCGTCATGCGCGCGACGACGGCCATCGTGCTGGTGCCCAGCACCAGGGCCGGCAGCAGCAGATGCGCGGCGGCCGAGGCCAAGGCGCCTTCCTCGCCGGACAGCCAGGCGTCGACCAGCAGGAAGCCGGTGACGCGGGCGACGTCGTACTCGATGCCGATGCGGCCCGAGACCGGCGTCCAGCCCAGATTGACCGAGAAGAACATGATCAGGATCAGGCCCCACCAGAACACCGGCATCGAATAGCCGACGGTGGCCATGCCCATCACGCCCTGGTCCAGTAGCGAGCCGCGCTTGAGCCCGGCCATCATGCCCAGCAAGAGGCCCAGGGTGACGGCCAGCAAGAGCGCGGCCAGCGCCAGCTCGACGGTGGCCGGGAACAGGGCGGCGAATTCCTTGGCCACCGGCTCGCGGCTGACCAGGGACTGGCCGAGGTCGCCCTGGGCCAGCTTGGCCACATAGTCGAAGTACTGCACCGGCAGCGGCTGGTCCAGGCCCATGCGCTTGACCAGGGCCGCGTGGGCCTCGGGGTCGAGCCGGCGCTCGCCCATCATCACCTCGATCGGGTCGCCGGGCACCAGGCGGATCAGGCCGAAGGCGACGATGGTGATGCCGACCAGGGTCGGGATCAGGGTCGCCAGTTTCTTGAGCAGAAAGGTCAGCACGGGAAAGGAGGAAATCGGGTCAGGGCTTGCCGGTGCCCGTCGGCGCCGGCGCCGGCGCCATCAGCATGCCGCCGGGCGTCGTCGCGACGTCGATCAGCGCGGCCGTCTCGGCGTCCAGCACGCCGCCGTAGTCGGCCGGGCGGTACTTCATCTGGAAGGTCGCGATCGCGTCGCTGGTCAGCTTGTCCGGCTGACCGCTGCGCGCGATATTGAATCCATAGCGGCCCAGGCGGTCCTGCGCCCAGCCGATGTCGGCCGGCACGGCTTCGTAAGCGGTCTTCCTGGCCGCAACCTGCACCGGGTCCGGCCAGGGGATCAGGCCGGCCTCGTGCAGCTGCTTCCAGGGGAACATCGGGCCCGGGTCCTGCTTGCGGCCAGGCGCGATGTCGGCATGGCCGATGATGCGCTCCGGCTTGACGTTGTGGCGCTTCTGGATGTCGCGCACCAGCTTGATCACCTCTTCGATCTGCTTCTGCGGGAAGGGCGCGTAAACGCGGCCGCCCGGCGTGTCCACCCAACCGGCGTTGACGATCTCGATGCCGATCGAGGAGGAATTGAGGTTCTGGTTGCCGGCCCAGTAGCTGGCGCCGGCATGCCAGGAGCGGCGGTTCTCGTCGACCAGCTGGTAGATCTCGGCCGGCTCCTCGCGCACCAGGTAGTGCGCGCTCACCTGGCCGCCGGTGGTCAGCACCTTCAGCGACTTCTCCCAGTCCAGCACCGTGTAGTGCAGCACGATGAACAGGCTGCGGCTGTCCTGGTTCTGCGAGACGTAGTCATGGCGGATCACCGGCGTCTGCGGTCCGGTGGCGCAGGCGCTCAGCAGCAGCGCGCAGGCGGCGCCTAGAAAGAGCTTGTGATTCATTCGTCGTCGAGGCTCGCAGGAAAGCGGAAAGCGCGGCCGGCGGGGCGGCGCTGCGCGAGGGTGCCATTGTTGCAGGCTTGGCCGGCCACCGATCCGGCGGCCGCGGCGACCGGGGCGGACTTCATCATCGTCATTGCGCGGCAGTTTGGGCGCAGCGGCCGCGGCCGGCAAATGTCAATGCCGCCGCGGGGCATAACTTTTTTTGCGGCCCGGGCCCTGTTTGGCCCGAAATCCTCGCGTTAACCCTGAAGCCGGGGCGAACCCCGATCCCCAGGGCGCAGGATTCCGGCGCTGCCGCCCTCCCTCTAGGCTGCGGGCTGGCTTGTGGAGGGCGCGACATGATCACCAGCAAACAGGAGCCCGAGAAAGGCAGTGCCTGGCGCGGTGCCTCGGCCGGATTCGGCGCGGTCACCGTGCTGCTGGGCTGGCTGGTCCATGCCGCCGAGGTCCATAACGCGCTGACCTCGCTGGTCGGCCCCGACTGGATCCGCTCGCTGCAGATCGGCGTCAGCGCCCTCGTCACGCTGCTGTTCGTCGCCGGCTATTCGGCGCTGGGCGTCTGGCTCTATCGGCGCTATCTGGCAAGGCACCGGCGCCGCCATCTGTTTCTGGCGGCCCTGGTCCTGGTCGGCCTCTTGATCACCGGCTGCAGCATCTATGTGGCGCTGCCCAAGCCGCCCGACGCCAGCGAGCTGCAGCGCAATGCGCAGAACTGGGATCGCCTGCTGCTGGAGCTGGGCAAGGCCGAGGCCGGGGTGGCGGGCGAGGGCCTGCGCTACAACCGGCTCGATCGGGCGGTGAAGCCGCAGGTCTGGAGCACGGCCCAGGGGCTGTGGGCGATGCTGCCCGAGGGCGGAGCGCCACCGACCGCCGCCGACGCGAAGACGATGCGCGCGGCGCTGACCTATATCGAGGGCAAGCGCCTGCCCGGCGACGAGGGCTGGGCCTATATGGGCCAGCTCGACTACGGCATCACCGAGGTCAACGGCTGGGTGGTGCTGGCCCAGGTGGCGGCCTTGCGGCCGGCGGTGGCCGGGGCGATCTGGGGCGATCAGCAGGCGCAGGCGCGGGCGCGCTTGCAGCGCGATGTGCAGCTCTTGATCGCTCAGCAGCTGGACAGCGGCGCCTGGAGCCCGCTCGGCGACGCGGGCATGCTGGGCGACGATGCGGCGAAGAAAAAGGAGCTGAAGGAGCGCGAGGCCGAGCACCAGCGCAGCTATTCGAGCGCGATCGCGCTGTGGGCGCTGGTCGAGGCGCAGCGCGCCGGCCTGCTGGCGCCCGAGCAGCGTGATCTCGCGCTGGCGAAGATCCGCAACGGCGTCGGCTGGCTGATCGGTACCTATCAGATCGCGCTGCGCAGCTGGGTGCCGAACCCCAAGCGCAGCGGCAATACCGAGCGCTATGCGGGCCTGAGTGCCCAGGTGCTCTATGTGCTGGAGCGGGCCCGGCCCTATGCCAATGCGCTGCAGACTCAGCACTATCTGAATGCGCGGCGCGAGTTCCTGATAGGGATCGAGACCGCCGGCGCCGGCGACACGCAGGAGCTCGCGCAGCGCCGCATCGACGCGAATGACCGCACGCACGACAGCGACGTCCACCTGCCCGGCGCGCGCGTGCTGCTGGAGGGCAGCAGCTTTCTCTGGTATCCCTGGACCCTGGCCGCCTGCTCGACGCGCGCCGAGATGCAGCTCGACGAGGAGGACCAGGCGCTGGCCGAGCGCGGCTGTGCGCGCCTCGGCGATCGGATCAAGGAGCTGCTGAACTTTGCCGAGACCGATCCCTTCACCTATGCGATGGCCGAAAGCCTCTTTGGCCTGCGCTGCCAGCTGCGCGTGTTGCAGCAGCGCGCCCAGGCGGCCAAGGTTCAGGCCAAGCGGTAGGCGACCCGCGGCCCCTCGATGCCCAGCCGGTCGATCGCCGAGACGACGATGGCGTCCAGCCCCTGTGCCGACAGCAGCAGCTCGCTGCCGGCGCGGAACTCCCAGCGCTCGCCATAGCGCAGCCAGCAGGCGCAGCGCTGGCCGCTGCCGGCCGCCAGGCTCAGCTGCCACTGGCCATTGGACTGCCTGGCCAGGCCCGGCTGCGGCGCGGCCGGCGGCACGCTGCCCGCGGCGGCCAGCCAGGGCGTGGCCGGCACCAGGGCTGCGTCGGTGTAAGTGCCGGCCTTCAGCGCATCGACGAGGCCGCGACGGTTCTGCTGCAAGGCGATCATGCTGAAGTGCACATGGCCGGCGCCCGTGCCGTTGGCCGGTGCCCGCTGGCGCTGCAGGGCGATCTGGCCGGTGATCTCGTCGACCGGCCAGCTCTCGGGCTTGTCGGTGATCCTGCTGGTGTACAGCCCCGGCCAGACATGGCGCGCCCTGGCGTTCTGTCCATGCCAGTAATCGAGCAGGGGGCCGAAGGCCTGGGCCTGCTGCGCCCGCGGCCAGTAGAGCTGCGGCACCAGATAGTCGAGCCAGCCCTCGGCCAGCCAGCGCTCCACGTCGGCATAGAGCTTGTCGTACTGGCTGAAGCCGGCGATGCCCGCGGGGCGCAGCGCCGGCTTGCCGATGCCGAAGGGGCTGATGCCGAAGCGGACCTGCGGCTTGGTCGCCGCGACCATCTTGTAGATGCGCACGATCAGCGTGTCGACGTTCTGGCGCCGCCAGTCGGCGCGGCCCAGCGTGCCGCCGCTCTTCAGATAGCGCTGCCAGGATGGCTCGTCCGGAAAGTCGATCTCCTGCTTGGTAGCCGGGTCGTTGACCGCATAGGGATAGAAATAGTCGTCGATATGAATGCCGTCGACGTCGTAGCGCTGCAGCACGTCCTTGAACACGGCCAGGCTGTGCTCGGCGGCGCCGGGCTCGCCCGGGTCCAGCCAGAGCTGGTCGCCATAGGACTTGACCCAGTCGGGCCGGGTCTTGCCCAGGTGTGTGGCGGCCAGCGCGCTCCTGGCGCCGCTCTGGCGGGCGCGGAAGGGGTTGAACCAGGCATGCAGCTCCAGGCCGCGCTTGTGGGCCTCGGCGATCCACAGCGCCAGCGGGTCGTAGAAGGGCTCCGGCGCCTGGCCCTGGCTGCCGCTCAGGTACTCGCTCCAGGGCTCAAGCTTCGAGTCGTAGAGCGCGTCGGCGCTGGTGCGAACCTGGAAGATGATCGCGTTGAGCTTCAGCTCGACGGCGCGGTCCAGCATCGCGTGCATCTCGGCCTGCTGTTCGGCCGTGCTCAGACCCTTCTTGCTGGGCCAGTCGATATTGGCCACCGTCGCCACCCAGGCGGCGCGGAATTCGCGCGGCGCGGCCGGCGCCAGCGCGGCCAGCTCGGGCGCCGGCTTCAGGCTCGGGCCGAAGAGAGGGCGCTCGGCGCAGGCGCTCAGCGCGAGCGGTGCGGCCAGCAGGGTGCGACGGGACAGGACCATGGGTTCAGACCCTCACAAACCAGCGCTTGCGCCACATGGCCCAGGCGACGAGATACATCAGGGCGAGGAAAGCGATGGCAAACAAGAGCGAGGCATTGACCGGCGCGATGTCCAGCGCCTGAATCGGCGCGTACAGCGCCGCCTTCAGGCTGCGGCCATCGCCCAGCTTGATGAAGCCCAAGATCTTGGCCACCAGGCCCGACAGCGCGAACAGGAACAGCGCATTCATGCCGAACTGCACCAGCGGCAGCGACCAGCGCGCGACGCGCTGGCGGGCCAGCGGCAGCGGCATCGCATCGAGCAGCCAGAAGAAGACACCGAAGACCAGGCAGGACCAGCCGGCCATCAGCGCCACGTAGGACGGCGTCCACAGGCTCTTGTTGATCGGCATCAGCCAGGCATCGCCGAGCTGGCCCAGCCACAGGCAGGCAAGACCCGCCACCATCAGCCACATCGCCTTCTCGATCGGCTGGCGCTTGCTTGCCAGCCAATGGCCGACCAGCACACCGGTCAGCTGGCTGGCCACGGCCGGCAGCGTCGACAGCAGGCCCTCCGGATCCCAGGTCTTGGCCTGCGCCCAGAGATGGCCGTTCATCAGCAGCCGGTCCAGCCAGGCACCGGTGTCCTCGCCCTTGTTGAGCGAGCCGGTGTGCAGCACGCCCAGGGCATCGGGCACCGTGACGCACAGCATCAGCACGCTATAGGCCGTCAGCAGCCCGACGATCCAGGCCACTTGCTGCTTCCAGTTGAACCACAGCACCAGCGGCGCGGCGAGGAGGGTGCACAAGCCCAGGCGCTGCAGCACGCCGGGGATGCGCAGCGTCTCGAAGCTGAAGCTCGGAATCAGGTTCAGCGCCAGACCGATCGCGATGATGATCAGGCCGCGGCGCCAGGTCTGCAGCAGCAGCGAGCGCTTCGAATCGCCCAGCGCCGCGCGGCGGCCCAGGCTGATCGTCATCGAGATGCCGCTGATGAAGACGAAGAAGGGAAAGATCCAGTCGGTGAAGGTCCAGCCATGCCAGGCCGCATGGGCCAGCGGGCCGTAGAGATGGCCCCAGTCGCCCGGGTTGTTGACCAAGAGCATCGCGGCGATGGTGAAGCCGCGGAAGGCGTCGAGCGAGAGCAGGCGCTGGCCGTTCATGCCGCGGCCTTTTTGCCGAAGCCCTCGGGCACCCGGATCAGCGCCGTCATCAGGAAGGAGGGCAGGGTCGCCAGCAGCACCCAGCCGAAGAAGTGCAGATAGCCGAGCTGCTGCTGCAGCCAGCCGCTCCACATGCCCGGGATCATCATGCCCAGGGCCATGAAGCCGGTGCAGATCGCATAGTGCGCGGTCTTGTGCGGCCCCTCGGCCACATGGATCATGTACATCAGATAGGCGGTGAAGCCCAGGCCATAGCCGAACTGCTCGACGGCCAGGCCGCTGCAGATGATCCACAGGCTGCCCGGGTGCTGCCAGGCCATCAGCAGGAAGACGATATTGGGCAGGTGCATGGCGAGGATTAGCGGCCACAGCGCCCGCTTCAGGCCGATGCGCGAGACGATCCAGCCGCCCAAGAGGCCGCCCAGGGTCAGGGCGATCAGGCCCACCGTGCCGTAGGCGATGCCGACCTCCTTGGTCGTCAGGCCCAGGCCCCCGGCCTCCAGCTTGTCGAGCAGAAAGGGCGTGGCCAGCTTCAAGAGCTGCGCCTCGGGAAAGCGGTAGAGCAGCAGGAAGCCGAGGATCACCAAGATGCCGGGCTTCCTGAAAAACTCGGCAAAGACGGCAAAGAACTCGGCCACCAGATGGCCGGCCTTGCCTTCGCCGCGGGTGTCACTGCTCGGCCGCGGCAGCACCCCCAGGTGGTAGGCGGCCATGGCGACGAACAGCAGGGCCAGCACGGCAAACACGATGGACCAGGCCATCGCCATGCTGCCCGTGCGCTCCTGCAGCTCGCCGGCCAGATAGACCAGGCCGCCCTGGCCGCCGATATTGGCCAGCCGGTAGAAGGTCGAGCGCACGCCGACGAAGGCCGCTTGGCTGTGCTGCGGCAGCGCCAGCATGTAGAAGCCGTCGGCGGCGATATCGTGCGAGGCCGAGGCGAAGGCCATCAGCCAGAACACGGCCAGCGTCATCTGGAAGGCCTTGGGGCCGGGAATGGTCAGCGCGACGCCGGCCAGCGCGGCGCCAATCAGAAACTGCAGCGCCCAGATCCAGCGCCGCTTGGTGCCCAGCAGCTCGATCAGCGGGCTCCACAGCGGCTTGATCACCCAGGGCAGATAGAGCCAGCTGGTGTAGAGCGCGATCTCGGTGTTCGAGATGCCGAGGTTCTTGTACATGATGACCGACAGCGTCATCACGACCACATAGGGAATGCCTTGGCCGAAGTAGAGCGTCGGGATCCAGGCCCAGGGATTGCGTTGCGGGGTTTCGGCGGCGATGGGGTGCGTCATGCGGCGCGAGCCTAGCAGGCCTTCAGGCGGCCAGCGCCTGGCGCACGCTGCCCCGGGCGGCGTCGAGCAGGGCGCGCGCGGCCGCCGCGTCCACGCCCTTCTTGATCATCACCAGCGCCGTCTTCACATGGTGGTCGCAGGCCTGCAGCGCCGCCTGGGCCGTCGCCTCGTCGGCGCCGCTGGCGCGCATGGTCAGCGCCAGCGCGCGCCGCACCAGCTTGGCATTGGTGGCCTTCAGATCGACCATCAGATTGCCGTAGACCTTGTTCATCTTCACCATCAGCGCGCTGGAGAAGGTGTTCAGCGCCATCTTCTGTGCGCTGCCAGCCTTCAGCCGCGTGGAGCCGGAAATCACCTCGGGGCCGGTGTCCAGCGTGATGCCGACCTCGGCCTCGCGGGTGACCGGCGCGTCGGCGTTGTTGGCAAAGCCGATCACGAGCGCGCCGGCGGCGCGGGCGGCGCGAATAGCGCCCAGCACATAGGGCGTGCCGCCCGAGGCGGCCAGGGCCAGCAGCACGTCGTTCGGGCCGGGCTGCAGCGCATTGAGGTCGGCCTGGCCCTGCACGGCATCGTCCTCCGCGCCCTCGACGGCGACGAACATCGCCGATTGACCGCCGGCCAGGATGGCCAGCGCACGCTCGCGCGGCCAGGAGAAGGTCGGGTACAGCTCGACGCTGTCCAGCACGCCCAGCCGCCCAGAGGTGCCGGCACCGGCATAGAGGATGCGGCCGCCGGCCTCGATGCGCGGCAGCGCCCGCGCGACCGCCTCGGCCAGCTGCGGCGCGGCCGCGCGCACCGCATTGACCGCCTCCACCTGGTCCTCGACGAAGGCGCCGATCAGCGCGGGCAGCTCGTACTGGTCGAGATCGGGATGGCGGCTGCTGGGCGTTTCGGTCTTGAGCATGGGGAATCCAGGGACGGGCGGACGGAGCGACTCTAGGGGTCTCGGCCGGAGGCGGCCAATGACGAGCGCCATTGTCCCCATAACTGCAGGTGATCCTGGGCATGCCCGCGGCTTCCGTCCGCCGCGCATGGATCGGCACAAGCCAGGATGCGGCGCGGGCGCGACGCGGGCATGATGTGAACCTCACCGTCCGGAGTTGCACCCCATGCCCCGTATCAACACCCGTTTCCTGCTGGCTGCAGCGCTGAGCGGCGCGCTGGTCAGCGCCCCGGCGCTGGCCGCGCTGGCCGTCGGCGCCGCGGCGCCCGATTTCTCGGCCGATGCCGCCGTCGGCGGCCAGCCCTTCAAGTTCAATCTGGCCGGCACCCTGAAACAGGGCCCGGTCGTGCTGTACTTCTATCCCAAGGCCTTCACCAGCGGCTGCACCGTCGAGGCGCACAACTTCGCCGAGGCGACGGACAAGTTCAAGGCCATGGGCGCCACCGTCATCGGCATCTCCAACGACGATATCGACACGCTGAAGAAGTTCTCGGTCGAGGCCTGCCGCAACAAGTTCGCCGTCGCCGCCGATGCCGGCGCCAAGGTGATGAAGGACTATGACGCGGCGCTGCTGAAGTACCCGGGCGTCGCCGACCGCATCTCCTACCTGATCACGCCGGAGGGCAAGGTCGGCGCCGTCTTCGCCAGCCTGAACCCGGACGGCCATGTGGAGGCGATGCTGAAGGCGGTCGAGCAATGGAAGGCCGGCGCCAAGCGCTGAGCGCGCAGGGAATCACGCCGGCGATCTGGAACAATCCAGCCCGATGAGCAAGCAGCAGCAGGATCACCACGGGCAGGCATCGCCGCCGCTGTCGACCAGGCCGGTGCGGCGGCGCGTGGCCGAGGACACCCTGCCCGGCGCGCTGGACGAGCTGGTGGGCGACGGAGCCGGCCGCGTGCGCCTGGTCGACGAGGTCGCCCATGTGCTGCGCCAGCGCATCTACAGCGGCGCCCATGCGCCCGGCGAGCTGCTGCGCCAGGTGCAGCTGTCGCAGCAGCTCAACGTCAGCCGCACGCCCTTGCGCGAGGCCCTGCGCATGCTGCAAAGCGAGGGCCTGGTGGAGGCCGACGGGCCGCGCGGCGTCTGCGTCGCCCGCGCCGACCGCCAGCGCCTGCTCAATGCCTATGCGCTGCGCGAGATGATCGACGGCTTGGCCGCGCGCCAGGCGGCCGAGCGCCAGGCGGCGCGCGCGCGGGCGCGGCTGATGCCGCTGATCGAGCAGCAGCTGGGCACGCTGGAGCCCTGGTCGCCGGCCGACTATGTGCGCTTCAACGTCGACTTCCATGCGGCCATCATCGAGCTGGCCGACAACGAATTCCTCAGCGGCCAGATGGCGGTCGTGCGCCTGACCTCGACCGTGTTCGCGCCGGCGGTGCTGGTCAGCCGCGACCGCGCGCGGCCGGCCGTCGACGAGCATGCGCTGGTCGTCCAGGCGATCGCCGCCGGCGACGGCGAGGCGGCCGAGCGCCTGGCCCGCCAGCACATCCGCGAGACCATCGCCTGCCTGCTGGCCGGGCGCGGCGCCGCCGCGACGATTGCGCCCGCCGCGCCCCCCGCCTGGGCGGCATGACGCTGTTCCTGCTCCGCCGCGCCTTCACCCTGCTGGCCACCCTGCTGGCGGCCTCGGCCCTGGTGTTCGGCGTGCTGGAGCTGCTGCCCGGCAATGCGGCGCAGGCCTTGATGGGCCCGGAGGCCGCGCCCGAGGCGGTGGCCGCGCTGGCCGAGAAGCTGGGCCTGAACGAGAGCGCCCTGCTGCGCTACGGCCGCTGGCTGGCCGGCATGGCGCAGGGCGAGTTCGGCGACAGCTATGCCTACAGCACGCCGGTGCGCGCGCTGATCGCCGAGCGGCTGACGCTGACGGTGCCGCTGGCCCTGCTGGCGATGGCGCTGACGACGCTGCTGGCGCTGACGGCCGGCGTCTATGCCGCCGCGCGCCAGGGCCGGGCCGGGGACTGGGCGGTGATGGGCCTGACGCAACTGGGCATCGCCGTGCCCAATTTCTGGTTCGCGATCCTCTTGATCCTGGCCTTCTCGGTCGGCCTGCAATGGCTGCCGGCCGGTGGCTTCCCCGGCTGGAACGAAGCCGCCGGCGGCGGCTGGTGGCCGGCGCTGCAGGCACTGCTGCTGCCGGCGCTCGCGCTGGCCCTGGTGCAGGCGGCCATCCTGGCGCGCGTCACCCGCGGCGCGGTGCTGGACCTGCTGGGCGAGGATTTCGTCCGCACCGCGCGCGCCAAGGGCCTGACGTGCCGGCAGGCGCTGTGGCGTCATGTGCTGCGCAATGCGCTGCCGCCGGTGCTGACGGTGATGGGCCTGCAGTTCGCCAATCTGCTGGCCGGCACCATCGTGATCGAGAACGTGTTCACCCTGCCGGGCCTGGGTCGGCTGATCTTCCAGGCGATCGCCAACCGCGACCTGGTCGTGGTGCGCAACTGCGTGATGCTGCTCGCCGGCCTGGTGGTGCTCGTCAATTTCTGCGTGGACGTGCTGGCCGCCGTCATCGACCCGAGGCTGCGCCTGCATGCGGCGGCGTCCTGAGCGCGGCCTGGCGATCGGCCTGGTGCTGAGCCTGGCCCTGTTGCTGGCGGCCGGCCTGTCGCTCTTGTGGACGCCCTGGCCGGTGCAGGAAATCGACCTGGCCGCCAAGCTGAAGGGTCCCAGCGCCGCGCATTGGCTGGGCACCGACAGCCTGGGCCGCGATGTCGCCAGCCTGCTCTTGGCCGGCGCGCAGGTCTCCCTGCTAGTGGGCGTGATCGCCGTCGCGATCGGCCTCGTGCTGGGCGTCGCGCTGGGCCTGCTGGCGGCGGCGCGCGGCGGCTGGGTGGAGGAGGTCATCATGCGCGCGGCCGACCTCGGCTTCGCCTTTCCGGCCATTCTGACCGCGCTGCTGATCGCCGCGGTCTGGGGGCCCGGCATCGTCGGCGCCATCGTCGCCATCGGCCTGCACAATGTGCCCACCTTCGCCCGCGTCGCCCGCAACGGCGCGCATGCGGCCTGGGCGCGCGACTACTGCCTGGCCGCGCGCGCCTGCGGCAAGAGCGCCCTGGCGATCAGCCTGCAGCATGTGCTGCCGAATATCGCGCCGCTGCTGATCGTGCAGGCGACGATCCAGTTCGCGCTGGCCATCCTGGCCGAGGCGGCGCTGTCCTTCCTGGGCCTGGGCACGCAGGCGCCGCAGGCCTCCTGGGGCCGCATGCTGGCCGAGGCGCAGACGCAGCTGTTCAACGCGCCGCTGCTGGCCGTGTTCCCGGGCCTGGCCATCATGCTGGCCGTGCTGGGCCTGAACCTGCTCGGCGACGGCTTGCGCGATCTCAGCGATCCGAAGCGGCGGGGGGCGCGGCGATGAGCGCGCTGCTGGAGGTCGAGGACCTGCGCATCCGCCTCGGCGGGCTCGAGCTGCTGCGCGGCCTGAGCTTCTCGCTGGCTCCAGGCGAGACCCTGGGCCTGATCGGCGAGTCGGGCAGCGGCAAGACGCTCACCGCGCTGGCCCTGATGGGCCTGCTGCCGGAGGGCGCCGAGCTCGCGGGGCGCTTGCGCTTCGCCGGCCAGGATCTGCTGGCGCTCGACGAGCGCGGCTGGTGCGCGCTGCGCGGCGGCCGCATCGCGATGGTGTTCCAGGAGCCGATGACGGCGCTGAACCCGCTGCATCGCGTCGGCCGCCAGGTGGCCGAGCCGCTGCGCCTGCAGCGCCGGCTGCCGGCCGCGGCGGCGCAGGCCGAGGCGGGGCGACTGCTGGCCCGCGTGGGCCTGGACGAACAGGCGGCCCAGCGCTATCCGCACCAGCTCTCCGGCGGCCAGCGCCAGCGCGTGATGATCGCGATCGCGCTGGCGGCCGGGCCGCAGCTGCTGATCGCCGACGAGCCGACCACCGCGCTGGACGCCAGCCTGCAGGGCCAGGTGCTGGAGTTGCTGGCCGGCCTGGTGGCCGAGCGCGGCATGGGCCTCCTGATGATCTCGCACGACATGGCCCTGATCGCGCGCCAGGTGCAGCGCCTGGTCGTCATGTATGCCGGCCAGGCCGTCGACAGCGGGCCGACGGCCGCCGTGCTCACGCGCCAGGCTCATCCCTACACGCGTGCGCTGCTGGCGGCGCGGCCCCGGCTCGGCGTCGGCCGCGGCCAGCGCCTGGCCGCGCTGCCGGGCCAGGTGCCCGCGCCGGGCGAGCTGCGCGCCGGCGCCGGCTGCAGCTTCCGGCCGCGCTGCCCGCTGGCGGCCGAGATCTGCCGGCAGGATCCGGCGCCGGTCGCCGTCGAGGGGCATGCGCACTGGATACGCTGCCTGCGGGCCGGGGAGGCGCTGCACCGTGGCTGAACAGGCACCGCTGCTGCGCGTCGAGGGCCTGAGCCGCAGCTATGCGCTGCCGCGCCAAAGCCTGTTTCGCGCGCCGCCGCGGCTGCAGGCGCTGCAGGACATTGCCTTCCAGATCGAGGCCGGCCAATGCCTGGGCGTGATCGGGGAGTCCGGCTCGGGCAAGAGCACCCTGGCGCGCGCGGTGCTGGCGCTGGACCGGCCACAGCGCCGGCACGACGCCGGCCGCGTGCTGCTGAAGGGCCAGGACCTGCAGGCGCTGGACGCCAAGGCCTTGCGGCGCGCCCGCCAGGACATGCAGATGGTGTTCCAGGACCCCTATGCCTCGCTCGATCCGCGCATGAGCATCGGCCGCATCGTCGCCGAGCCGCTGGCCGCCTTGCACGGCGGCCTGGGCCCGCGCGGCCGCCACGAGCGGGTGCGCGACAGCCTGGAGGCGGTGGGCCTGCGTGCCGCCGACATGAACCGTTATCCACACGAATTCTCCGGCGGCCAGCGCCAGCGCATCGCGATCGCGCGCGCCCTGGTCAGCCGGCCCAAGCTGATCGTCGCCGACGAGCCGGTCAGCGCGCTCGACGTCTCCATCCAGGCCCAGGTGCTGAATCTGATGCAGGAGCTGGCGCGGCAGTACGGCCTGGCCTATCTGCTGATCAGCCACGACCTGGCCGTCGTCGACCACCTGGCCGACCAGGTGCTGGTGCTCTACCAGGGCCGCATCGTCGAGCGCGGCACGCCGGCGCAGGTGTTCGGCGCGCCGGAACATCCCTACACGCGCCGGCTGGTGGCAGCCATGCCCTGATGTCATCATCGCCCTCATGACCTGGATCGAACCGGCCCTCCGCGGCCTGCTGCTGACCCTGGGCCTGCTGGCGGCCGCGCTCGCCCAGGCCGCCAAGCCGAACCTCGTGCTCGGCATGACCCTGGAGCCGCCGGGCCTGGACCCGACCGCCGGCGCGGCCTCGGCGATCGCCGAGGTCGTGCACTACAACGTGTTCGAGACGCTGACCAAGATCACGCCCTCGGGCGGCGTGCAGCCGCTGCTGGCGCAGAGCTGGGAAATCTCGCCCGACCGCAAGACCTACACCTTCCGGCTGCGCCGCGATGCGCGCTTCCAGAACGGCGAGCCCTTCGACGCGGCGGCGGTGAAGTTCTCCTTCGAGCGCGCGGCCGGCGCGCAGAGCAGCAACAAGGACCGGCGCGTGTTCGCCGCGATGCAGGCGATCGCAACGCCCGACCCCGGGACGGTCGTGATCACGCTCAAGGAGCTGGAGCCGGACCTGCTGTTCCTGCTGGGCCAGGCGACGGCGGCCATCGTCGAGCCCAAGAGCGCGGCCGGCAATGCGACGGCGCCGGTGGGTACCGGGCCCTACCAGCTGGAGCACTGGGCCAAGGGCGCCGCGCTGAGCCTGAAGGCCTGGCCCGGCTACCGCGCCGCTGCGGCGGTGAAGATCCCCCGGGTGAGCTTCCGCTTCATCGCCGAGCCGGCGGCCCAGGTTGCGGCCCTGCTGTCCGGCGATGTCGACGCCTTCCCGCGCGTGGCGGCGGCGCGCAGCCTGGCGCAGTTCAAGAACCAGCCGCAGCGCTTCCAGGTGCTGAGCAATCCCTCGCGGGCGAAGACCATGCTGGCGCTCAACAACAAGCGCAGGCCGCTCGACGATGTGCGCGTGCGGCGCGCGATCGCGGCCGCGATCGACCGCAAGGCGGTGATCGAGGTCGCGGCCGACGGCTTCGGTGTGCCGATCGGCAGCCACTATGTGCCCGGCGCCCCCGGCTATGTGGACCTGACGGCGCTCAATCGCTACGACCCGGCCGCGGCCCGGGCGCTGCTCAAGGAGGCGGGGGTGGGCTTGCCGCTAGAGCTGAGCCTCAAGCTGCCGCCGACGCCCTATGCGCGCCAGGGCGGCGAGCTGATCGCGGCACAGCTGGCCCAGGTCGGCATCAAGCTGAAGATCGAGAACATCGAGTGGGCGCAATGGCTGTCCGGCGTCTACGCGAACCGCAACTACGACTTGACGCTGATCTCGCACGTCGAGCCGCTGGACCTCGGCAACTACGCCAAGCCCGGTTATTACTGGGGCTACGAGAGCGCCGAGTTCGCCGCGCTCTACGCCAAGACCCTGAATGCGCCCAATGAGGCCGAGCGCCTGCGCCTGCTCGGCGACGCGCAGCGCCTGCTGGCGCGCGACGCGGTCAATGTCTGGCTGTACCAGCCGCTGTGGATCACGGTGGCGAAGAAATCGGTGAAAGGCCTGTGGACCGAGATGCCGATCTTCGTCAACGATCTGTCGGCACTGAGCTGGGAATGAGGATGAGCATGAGCCTCCATGAACTGAGCGCCGTCGAACTGCTGCAGGCCTATCGCGCGCGGACGCTGTCGCCGGTCGAGGTGCTGCAGGCCACCTTGGCCCATATCGAGCGCTGGGAGCCGCGGTTGCGCGCGCTCTATGCCTTCGATCCCGAGGCGGCGCTGGCCCAGGCGCGCGCATCGGAGGCGCGCTGGCGGCGCGGCGAGGCCTTGGCCCTGGATGGCCTGCCGCTGACGCTGAAGGAGAACATCGCCAGCCGCGGCACGCCGGCGCCGCTGGGCAGCGCCGCGACCGTGCTGCAGCCGGCCGCCGAGGACGCGCCGCCGGCGGCGCGCATGCGCGAGGCCGGCGCGGTGCTGCTGGCCAAGACGACGATGCCGGACTACGGCATGCTCAGCTCGGGCCTGTCGAGCTTCCACCCGCTGACGCGCAATCCCTGGGACCTGGACAAGAACCCGGGCGGTTCCAGCGCCGGTGCCGCCGCGGCGGCCGCGGCAGGCTACGGGCCGCTGCATGTGGGCACCGATATCGGCGGCTCGATCCGCCTGCCGGCCGGCTGGTGCGGGGTGTTCGGCCTCAAGCCCAGCCTGGGCCGCATTCCGATCAAGCCGGCCTATGCCGGCCGCGTGGCGGGGCCCATGACGCGTACGGTGGCCGATGCGGCGCTGATGATGGGGGCCTTGAGCCGGCCCGACTGGCGCGATCCGACCAGCCTGCCGCCGCAGGACATAGCCTGGACGGCGCTGCGCCGCGAGCTGCGCGGCCTGAGGCTGGGCCTGCAGATGGACGCCGGCTGGGGCCTGGCGGTCGAGCCCGAGACGGCCGCGGCGGTGCAGGCGGCGGCGCGGCTGTTCGAGCAGGCCGGCGCCATCGTCGAGCCGCTGCAAGCGTTCACGACCCGTTCGATGATCGAGGGCCTGGACCGCTTCTGGCGCCTGCGCTGCTGGCTGGACATCGCCGCGCTGCCGGCCGAGCGGCAGGACCGCATCCTCCCCTATATCCGCGACTGGGCCGCCGGCGCGGCCGGCATCGGCGCCGCCGAGCTGTTCCACGGCCATGCGCAGATGGCGGCGCTGCGCGAGGCGGCGGTGTCGGCCTGCCAGCCCTTCGACTTCGTGCTCTCGCCGGTCAGCCCGGTGCCGGCCTTCAAGGCCGAATGGGCCAGTCCGATCAACGATCCGCAGCGGCCCTTCGAGCACATTGCCTTCACGCTGCCCTTCAATATGAGCGAGCAGCCCTCGGCCAGCATCAACTGCGGCTACACCGCGACCGGCTTGCCGATCGGCCTGCAGATCACCGGCCGGCGCTTCGACGACCTGGGCGTGCTGCAGCTGTCGGCCGAGTTCGAGCGCCTGCGTGCGCCGCAGCAGCCCTGGCCGCAGCCATGAGCGACGGCAGCGAGCGCGAGAAGATGCTGGCCGGCGCCGACTACGACGCCGGCGATGCCGAACTGCTCGCGCTGCGCCAGCGCGCGCGCCGGCTCTGCCAGCGCCTGAACGCGCTCGATCCGGCCGACACCGCGACGCAGCAGGCGCTGACCGCCGAGCTGCTGGGCGTCGACAGCAGCGACGCCTTCATCACGCCGCCCTTCTTCTGCGACTACGGCCTGCACCTGAAGCTGGGCGCCCGCGCCTATTTCAACGCCGGCTGCACCGTGCTCGACGTCGCGCCGGTGACCATCGGCGAGCATGTGCTGATCGGCCCGGCGGTGCAGATCTACACCGCCCTGCATCCGCTGGACGCCCGGCGGCGCCGCGCCGGCGTCGAGTCCGGCGCGCCGGTTGCCATTGGCGACGATGTCTGGATCGGCGGCGCGGCGGTGATCTGCCCCGGCGTGACCATCGGTGCGGGCGCGGTGATCGGCGCCGGCAGCGTCGTCACCCGCGATGTGCCGCCCGGCGTCTTCGCCGCCGGCAATCCCTGCCGGGTGATACGCCGGCTCGGCGACGCGTCGGCCTGAACACAAGGAGATTCGCGATGCTCACGCTTTATGGCACCCAGGGTTCGGGCTCGGCCGCGGTCGAGGCCGCGCTGGCATGGGCCGGCCTGCCCGTCCGCTTCGTCGATGCCGCGTCCTGGAAGCCCGGCCCGGGCCTGGACGAGCTGGCCCAGGTCAACCCCTTGCAGCAGATCCCGACCCTGCGCCTGGAAGACGGCACGGTGCTGACCGAGAGCGCGGCCATCCTGATCCATCTGGGGCTGGCGCATCCGGCTTCCGGCCTGCTGCCGGCCGAGGCTTCGGCGCGGGCGCTGGCGATCCGCGGCCTGGTCTTCATCGCGGCCAACTGCTATTCGGCCATCAGCATCATCGACTACCCGCAGCGCTGGTGCGCCGATGCCGAGGAGGACAAGCCGGTGCAGGAGCGCATCATTGCCGGCTCGCGCGCGCGCCTGCACAAGCACTGGGAGATCTTCGCCGACCAGTTTTTTGCCGAAGGGCGCCCCTTCCTGGGCGGCGAGCAGCCCGGCGCGCTGGATCTGCTCGCCACGGTGGTCTCCAAATGGTCGGGCGCACGCAAGCATCTGCAGCAGCAGCGGCCGGGCTTCCATGCGCTGCTGCAGCGCGTCGAGCAGCACCCCAGGTTGGCCCCGCTGTTCGCGCGCCACTGGCCGGCACCATAATTCACGCCGTTGCCGGTCGATCTCCGCTCAAGCGGACGCGCCGGCCGGCCGAAGACGACCGGAGGAGAATGAATTCCATCATGTTCATCGAGCTGCCCGATGGCTTGAGCATCTATTTGCTGCCGCTGCTGATCGCCGTGCCGCTGGCGCTGCTGGTCTATTTCATCAGCCGCCGCCAGGAGCCCGAGGAGCAGCTGCCCCCGCCGGCACCGGTGCCCGCGCCGACGCCCGTCGCCGCGGCTGCTCCCGCGCCGACCGCCGCCGTCGAGCCGGCCGCCGTGCTGCTGGTCGACGATTCGGCGGTCGCACGCGCCAAGCTGGGCCGGCTGTTCGACGGCGCCGGCTACCGCACGACCCTGGCGCGCGATGGCGTCGAGGCGCTGGAGCGCCTGGCCGAGCAGCGCTTCCAGGTGATGGTCACCGACCTCGAGATGCCCAACAAGGACGGCTTCGAGCTGATCGCCGCCGTCCAGGGCGCGATGGAGACCGAGGACCTGCCCATCATCGCGATCACCGGCCACGACGAGCTGCAGGCGCGGGTGCACCAGATCCAGGGCGTCTACGGCATCTTCAAAAAGCCCTGGAACGACCGCGAGCTGCTCAAGCGCGTCGAGGCGCTGGCGCATCTGCGCCACTAGCGGCTCAAGACCAGGCCCCGGCGGGCCCGCCTGTCGCTATGCTTCGGCCGCATGAAACGCCTGCTGAAGATCCTCATCGCCGGGCTGCTGGCCCTGTTTCTGCTTGCCGCGGCCGTGCTGGCCTGGTATCTGCACGGCAAGCGCCCGCAGCGCGACGCCGAGCTGCGGCTGGCCGGCCTGAGCGCGGCCGTCGGCGTGCGCTGGGACGAGGCCGGCGTGCCGCATATCGAGGCGCGCAGCGAGGCCGATCTGTACCGCGCGCTCGGCTATCTCCATGCGCAGGACCGGCTGTTCCAGATGGAGATGCTGCGCCGCCTGTCGCGCGGCGAGCTGGCCGAGGTGCTGGGCCCCAAGCTGGTCGACACCGACCGGCTGTTCCGCACCCTGGGCATCCGTGCCTATGCCGACGCCTATGCGGCGCGCGAGTTCGCCAACGCCGACACGCCGGCCAAGCGCGCGCTGCTGGCCTATCTGGACGGCATCAACCAGTACCAGGCGACGCGCCCGGCGCCGCTGGAGTTCGACCTCCTCGGCATCCCCAAGCGGCCGTTCACGCCGGCCGACACGGTCAGCGTGGCCGGCTATCTGGCCTACAGCTTCGCCGCGGCCTTCCGCACCGAGCCGGCGCTGAGCGAGCTGCGCGACAAGCTGGGCGCCGACTATCTGAAGATCTTCGACCTGGCCTGGCACCCGGACGGCGTCGTGCGCCGCGATCTGCGCCCGGGCGACTGGCAGGACCTCGGCCGCCTGGCGCGGCTGAGCCAGGACGCGCTGGAAGCCGCTGGCCAGCCGCTGTTCGAGGGCAGCAATGCCTGGGCGGTCTCGGGCAGCCGCACGGCCAGCGGCCGCGCGCTGCTGGCCGGCGACCCGCATATCCAGTTCAGCGTGCCGGCGGTCTGGTACGAGGCGCATCTGAAGGCGCCCGGCTTCGAGCTCTACGGCCACTACCAGGCGCTGAACCCGATGGCCCTGCTGGGCCATAACCAGGCCTTTGGCTGGAGCCTGACGATGTTCCAGAACGACGATCTGGACCTAATCGCCGAGAAGCTCAACCCGGCCAATGCCAACGAGGTTTGGTACCAAGGCCGCTGGGTCGCCTTGCAGACGCGCGAGGAGCAGATTGCCGTCAAGGGCGCGGCGCCGGTCAGGCTGGCGCTGCGCCGCTCGCCGCACGGGCCCATCGTCAACGACGCCTTGGCCGGCGCCGCCGGCAGGACGCCGATCGCGATGTGGTGGGCTTTTGCCGAGACCGAGAACCCGGTGCTGCAGGCCTTCTACGAGCTGAACCGCGCCGACACGCTGGACAAGGCGCGCGCGGCGGCGGCCAAGGTCCATGCGCCGGGGCTGAACATCGTCTGGGCCAATGCGGCCGGCGACATCGGCTGGTGGGCCGCGGCCAAGCTGCCGCTGCGGCCGGCCGGCGTCGATCCGAGCTTCATCCTCGACGGCGCCAGCGCCGAGTCGGACAAGCTCGGCTTCGCGCCCTTCGAGCGCAATCCGCAGGAGGAGAACCCGGCGCGCGGCTACATCGTCTCGGCCAACCACCAGCCGGCCGGCAGCGAGCCGGTGCCCGGCTACTACAACCTCTGGGACCGCGCCGAGCGGCTGGACTCGGTCCTACGCGACCCGGCGATCAAGTGGGCGACGGCCAATAGCAAGGCCCTGCAGCTGGACGTGGAGAGCGGCTACAGCCGGCGCATCCTGCGGCCGCTGCTGGCGGCCCTGCGCCAGGCGGCGCGCAACGACGAGGACCGCCTGCTGATCGAGGAGCTGATCGCCTGGAACGGCCGCTACACGATCGAGCAGCGCGCGCCGGTGCTGTTCCAGCAGCTGCACTACGAGCTGGCTCGCGCGGCCATGGCCGACGAGCTCGGCGAGGCCTGGTTCGACAATCTGCGCCGCACCCGTGCGCTCGACCATGCCTTGCCGCGCCTGATGGCCGACGCGGCCTCGCCCTGGTGGGACAAGCGCGGCACGCCGCAGGTGGAGACGCAGGCGGAGATCGTCGCCGAGGCCTGGGCCCGGACGATCGATCATCTGCGCCAGAGCTTCGGTGCCGAGCCCAAGGACTGGACCTGGGGCCGCGCCCACACGCTGACCCATGGCCATCCGCTGGGCCAGCAGGCGCCGCTGGACAAGATTTTCAACGTCGGCCCCTTTGCCGCGCCGGGCTCCCACGAGATGCCCAACAATCTGGCCGCCCGGCTCGGACCGGCGCCCTGGACGGTGGTCTACGGGCCGTCAACGCGGCGCATCATCGACTTCGCCGCGCCCGGGCAGGCGCTGGGCATCAACCCGGTCGGCCAGAGCGG
The DNA here is from genome assembly GCF_030410485.1 of Roseateles violae. GTDB lineage: Bacteria > Pseudomonadota > Gammaproteobacteria > Burkholderiales > Burkholderiaceae_C > Roseateles_D > Roseateles_D violae. The sequence goes on from NZ_JAUHHC010000001.1 coordinate 915,913, forward strand.
CGTCTGGGGCGACCCGCATTACGCCGACCAGGCCGAGCGCCATGTGAGCGGCCAATACCGGCAGCAGTATCTGGACGAGGCCGATGTGGCGGCGCACACGCGCAGCCGCCTGCAGCTCAGGCCCTGAGTCGGCGCCGCGGCGTCGCGGGCCTCCTGTCGCCCCGCGCTCTCAATGCCCGACGATCACGCGATGCGCGCGTCGCACCAGGGCCCAGACGACCAGCGCCACCACGGGCACGGCCACGGCACTGGTCGTCTCGACGCCGAAGGGCCAGCCGATCTTCTGCGCCCCCTTGGCCAGATAGCTGATCAGCCCCACGATGTAGTAGCTGATCGCGGCGACCGACAGGCCCTCCACCATCGCCTGCAGCTTCAGCTGCAGATCCTGGCGCCGGTTCATCGCCGCCAGCAGCGCCTGGATGCCGACCTGCTGCTCGATCTCGACCCGTGTGCGCAGCAGGTTGCTGACGCGCGAGATGCGTTCCGACAAGGCGGTCTGCCGGCGCGCCGCCCATTCGCAGGTGCTCTTGGCGGGCGTCAGCCGGCGCTCCATGAACTCGGCAATCGTCTGCAGGCCCGGCAGCCGCGTTTCGGCGATGTCGGCGATGCGTTTTTCCATCAGCTCGAAGTAGGCGGTGCTGGCGGAAAAGCGCGAATGTGTCGCGGCATAACCGCCCTCGACCTTGGCCGCCAGTCGCGTCAGGCGGTCGAGCAGCTCCGGCTCCTGCTCGCGCCGGGCGCTGCGGATCGCCTGCGCCAATTCCGCCAGCTCGTGCTCCGCCGCGCCCAGCATGGCCGAGGCCTCACGCGCGACGGGCAGTCCCAGCAGGGCCGCCATCCGGTAGGTCTCGATCTCCAGCAGGCGCTGAACCAGCCGCCCCAGGCGGCGCGGCGCCATCTTGCCGGGCAGTACCAGCATCCTGGAGAAGCCATCGGCATGGGTGGCGAAATCGGTGAAGACCTGCCCCTCGCCGCCGGCGACCGCGGAGCCCAGTAGGCTGTCCTCGCTCAACAGGCCGCGGGCGAGATCCTGCGCCGCCCAGCGGCCGTCCGCCAGCAGCCACAGATGCAGGCCCACCAGACAGGCACCGGGCAGGGCGGCCAGCCAGTCTTGCGGCAGCACGGCCAAGGCGGTGGCCGGCTGCTGCGCATCGAATCGCTCGTCGGCCAACGTGCGCGAGAAGGTCCAGCTGACGAACTCGGTATGCAATTCCCAGCGCAGCCGGTAGCTGCCCAGGTCCATGCGCAGGTGGGTCGTGTCGGGCCCCGGCTCGGCCAGGTGCTGATCGCGCAGCAGCCGGGCCAGATGCTCGCGGCTGGCCAGCAATTGCTCGCGGTCGCAGAGCATCACGATGTGCGAGATCGACAGGGGCGCGCTCAGCGGCTCCGGAGGGCGCTCATGGACCTCGTTGTGCAGCCGTATCCTCTGCGCGTGCTGGGTCAGCGCACCGTACATCGAAACCCCTTTCGGCTATGTTGCATTGCAGCATAGCCCAAGGCGAGCGTTCTGGGGACCTTGCTGTTGTGCACGCACCCCAAGGCCTGGGATCACGACCAGCCGCCGCAGACGCTTCAGCTCGACACGCTGACGACGACCTTCCCCTTCGCCCTGCCCCCCTCCAGATAGCCGAGCGCCTCCTTGGCCTGGTCGAAGGGGAATATCTTGTCGACGACGACCTCGATCGCCTTGCCGTCGATGAGGGCGGCGATCGTTTCCAGATCGGCGCCGCTCGGATGCATGAACAGGTAGCGGTAGCGAACGCCGTGCCGGGCCGCGGTGCGTCGCGTGGCGAAACTGATGAGCCAGAAAAGCGCGGTCAGAGCGGCGCCGCGCCGGAGGTCGCGCCGCGCCGTCTCCGGTTCGGGCAGGCCTGCAATCGACACCACCGTCGCTCCGCGCTTGAGCACCGAGAAACTGCTGGCAAGGGTGGGTCCACCGAGCAGATCGAAGGCCGCGTCGTAGTCGTGGAGCAGGTCCTGAAATCGCTCCCGCGTGTAGTCGACCACCAGATCGGCACCGAGACGGCGCACCAGCGCCTCGCCGCGCGGCGAGGCCGTGGTCGCCACCGTCGCACCGAGGTGCTTGGCAATCTGGATGGCGAAGGTGCCGACACCCCCCGCGCCGCCGGAAATGAAGACGCGCTGCCCCTTCGCGAGTCGCAGCTCGTCGCGCAGTGCCTGCAGGGCGGTCAGGGCCGCGAGCGGAACGGCGGCGGCCGCCTCGAAGCTCAGCGAGGCCGGCATTCTTGCAAGATGGTCCTCATGCACCGAGGCCCACTCGGCCAGCCCGCCCATCCGGTCCTTGTCGAGGCGGGCATAGACGCGGTCGCCAGGCGAAAAGCGCCTGACGTCGCTGCCCACCGCATCCACCACGCCGGCGATCTCGTTGCCCATCACCGCCGGCAGCGGATAGCGCCGGATCACCTTGAGCTGGCCTTCCCTGGTCTTGAAGTCCACCGGGTTCAGGCCCGCCGCCCGCACGCGGACCAGGACCTCGGCAGGCCCGGGCCGAGGAGGGGGGACGTCGTCCCGCAATTCGGTGGCTTCGGGTCCGCCGTAGCGGGTCAGCATCAACGCGCGCATCAGCCGTGCCTCATGGTGAATGGAAGGATGTGAAAGCCAGCCCCGCGCCGCGAGGTTACCCCGATCGGCGCAGGCCTGCAGCAGGGGGCTGCCGCCCATGAAACAAGCCTTTGCTAGCCCGGCTGCCTTTCGTCGGCCCAGTCGACGATCTCGAAGCGTTCGCCGCGGACCTGCACGCGGTTGATGCCGGCGTTCGGGATCGCGCAGACGCGCGGTCCCTGAAGGTCCAGCCCATGGGCCAGGCGCCAGACGATGTCCAGCACGCCGCCATGGGTGACGACGGCCAGGCGCCGGCCCGGCCAGGCCGCGGCCAGCTGCGCCAGCGCCGCCGAGACGCGCGCATGAAAGGCCTGCCGGCTCTCGGCGCCGCCGGGCAAGGCGTAGTCCGGCTGATGCCGCGCCCAGCGCTCGAACTCGGCCGGGTGCTTGGCACGGATCTCCTCGAAGCTGAGGCCCTCGAGGATGCCGAAGGCCTGCTCGCGCAGCGCCGGCGCGAGCTGCGCCGGCAGCCGCAGCGCCCGCGCGACCGGCTCGGCCGTCTGGCGGGCGCGCAACAGATCGCTGACGACCAGGCCGTCTATCGGTCCTCGGCCATGCTCATCGAGCAGGCGCCGGGCCAGGTCTTGCGCCTGGGCCAGGCCCTGCGCGTTCAGCGCGGTGTCGATCTGACCCTGGAAGCAGGGGCGCCGGTTCCAGTCGGTCTCGCCGTGGCGGATCAGCAGCAGCTCGGTGGGCGGCGTCGGCAACAAGGGTTCAGATCCAGGGCTGCGGCAGCTGCTCGGTGGCGATCGCGCGCTGCACGGCCGGCCGGGCCAGCATGCGCTGCAGATAGGCGGCGATGGCCGGCAGGCTGCGCGCCGGGCGGGCGAAGCCGCGCGTCCAGCGGCACAGCATGAAGGCCATCGGATCGGCGACCGTGTATTGAGCGCCGAGCAGCCAGGGGCCGCCGCTGCGCGCCAGCTGCGCCTCGAGCTGATCGAGCAGCGGGGCGATGCGCGCCTCGGCATGTTGCTTCACCTGGGCCACGCCCTCGACATTGCCCTCGTCGACCCAGCGCTCGGGGTAGTAGTAGGCGATCAGCAGCGGCTGCAGCGTGTTGGTCAGCCAGACCAGCCATTTGTAGAACTGCGCGCGGGCGGCCGTGCCCAGCGCCGGCGCCAGATTCGCGTCGGCATGGGTGTCGGCCAGGTGCAGCAGGATGGCGGCCGTCTCGTAGAGCACCTGGCCGCCATCGACCAGCACCGGGATCAGGCCGTTCGGGTTCATCGCCAGATAGGCCGGCGACTTGTGCGCGCCGACATCGCGGCGCACCAGCTCGAGCTGGAAGGGGCGCTGCAGCTCCTCCAGCACGATGTGCGGCGCCATGCTGGCGTTGCTGGGGTGGTAGTGCAGGGTGATGGTGGGCGGGGTAGGGCTGCTCATCGGGCCATTATTGCAAGCACGCCGCCGAGCCCCGGCGTCGCGGCGGCGCGACGATCGGGCCGGCCGGCGCGGCCCTGAGGTAAAAGCGCGGGGCGGCGCCGGTTTTTTTCTTTGACGGGCTCGCGGCCCGAACGAAACACGCACGGGGAGCAGCTCGATGAGGCAGATGGGAGGCTCGATCGCCTTGGCGCTGGCCTTGGCCGCCGGCGGCGCGCAGGCGCAGCCGAGCAGTGAGGAACTGAGCAAGCGGCTCGAACAGGCGCTGCGCACGATCCAGGATCTGCAGGCGCGCGTGCAGGCGCTCGAAGCGGCGCAGCAGCCGCCGGCCAGACCGGCCGCCGCCGCCAGCGCAGCGCCGCCGGCGCAAGTCCTGACCCCGCCGCCGGCCGCAGCGGTCGCCGCCGCCGCCGCGCCAGCCGCGCCCGCCGCTTCGGCCGCCGACACCACGGTTGCCGCCGCCAAGACCCGGCTCGAGCCCTATGGCCAGGTGATGCTGGACGCCATCTACGACGCCAGGCGAATGAACCCGGCCTACCAGGCGACCATGCGGCCCTCGCAGATCCCGGTCAATTGCCCGGCCGATCCCGGCTGCGGCCAGGACGGTGCCTTCGTCGCCAGCGTGCGCCAGTCCTCGCTGGGCCTGCGCGCGAGCTTGCCGACCGAATGGGGCGAGCTGAAGACCGATCTGTTCTTCGACCTGTTCGGCACCGATGGCGGCACCAATATCCACTGGCAGCGCGCCTGGGCCGAGCTGGGCCGCTGGGGTGTCGGGCAGAACGACTCGAACTTCATGAACATCGACGCCTTCCCCAGCGTGATCGACTACTGGGGTCCCTCCGGTGCCGTCTTCCTGCGCAACCCGCAGGTCCGCTATGCCGCCCCGGCCGGCGAGGGCCGGGTCTGGGCCGTGTCACTGGAGGCGCCGAACTCGGTCATCGACACCGGCAAGCTCTCGCAGCTCGATCCGGCGCTGGGCAGCGGCATCGCGCCGCACAACCGCCTGCCGGACCTGACCGGCTCGCTGCGCATCGAGGGCGACTGGGGGCATCTGAAGGCGGCCGCGATCCTGCGCCGGGTCGGCTTCCAGACCACGACCACGCCGAACGGCCAGCCGGCAAAGGAGCAGACCGGCTACGGCCTGAACCTCAGCGGTGCGCTGAAGCTGTCCGAGCGCGGCACGCTCGGCTGGGACCTGGCCGGCGGCAAGGCGATCGCCAGCTATATCAGCGACGGCGGCACCGATCTGGCGCCGGACGCCCGGCTGCGCGCGCAGGCGGTCGGCTCGCTGGGCTACTTCGTCTACTACGGCCGCGCCTGGGACGACAAGCTGACGAGCTCGATCGGCGTCAGCCAGCACCGCCAGGACAACACGGCCGGCCAGGCCGGCAATGCGCTGCACACAGGCAGCTATGCGTCGGCGAACCTGCTCTACGCGCTGAACACCCATGTGCTCCTGGGCGGCGAATACATCTGGGGCCGGCGCGAGAACAAGGACGGCGCCAGCGCCATCGACAGCCGCTTCCAGTTCTCGACCCGCGTCAATTTCTGAACCGAACGAGGGGGACCATCGAATGAACGCCACCGCTGAACTGCCGGGCATCGCATCGGCCGCAGAGACACGCGAGCCGGTGCTGAGCCCGATCGACCGGGTCTGCGAGCTGTGCTTCGGCCTCTTCATGGCGCTGACCTTCGTCGGCGCCGTGTCGGCCGCCACCCATGCCGAGCAGCGCGAGGCCGGCCAGCTGATGTTCTACACCGCGCTGGGCTGCAATCTGGCCTGGGGCCTGGCCGACGGCGTGATGTACCTGGTGCGCACCTTGACCGAGCGCGCGCGCCGGCTCTGGCTGGCGACCGCCATCCGTGCCGAGGCCGACGAGGCGCGCGGCATCGACAGCCTGCGCGGCGAGTTGAGCGGCGTGATGCGCAATCTGGTCGGCAACGCCGAGCTCGCTGCGATCCGCCGGCGCCTGATCGGCCTGCCCGAGCTGCCGCCGCGCGCGCGGCTCAATCTGCGCGACTTCCAGGCCGCCGGCGCGGTGTTCGTGATCGTCGTGCTGGGCACCTTCCCGGTCGCGCTGCCCTTCCTGATCTTCGAGCCCAAGCCGGCCCTGCTGGTCTCGCGCGTGCTGACCCTGGCGATGCTGTTCGCCTGCGGCCTGGCCCTGGGCCGCTACGCCGGCGGCGGCGGCTGGAAGTCGGGGCTGACGATGATCCTGCTCGGCTGCGGGCTGACGGCGGCGATCATCGCCTTGGGGGGCTGAGCGGCCGGGCGCCGCGGCGCAGCGGCCGCAGCAGCTCGCCCAGGCCGTTGTGGTCGATCTCGTGCATCAGCGCCAGCAGGCGGCCGAGTTCGCCCTTGGGAAAGCCTTCGCGGGCGAACCAGTTCAGGTAGTTGCCCGGCAGGTCGGCCAGCAGCGTGCCCTGGTGCTTGCCGAAGGGCATGGGCATGGTGACGAGTTTTTGCAGATCGTCGGCTTGTGGGGCGCTCATCGGGGTGGCGGGCTCGGTGGCTTCGGAGAGCGATCACCTTAGCGCATTGGCGTGCCAGTCCAGCAGCGCGCGCAATTGCTCGAGTTCGGCCGGCTTCAGCAGATGGCGGTCGAAGCCGGCGGCGGCGGCGCGTTCGCGGTCGTCGGCCTGCCCCCAGCCGCTCAGCGCGACCAGCAGGATGTCGGCGCCCCGCGGCAGCTCGCGCAGGCGGCGGGCCAGCTCGTAGCCGTCCATATCGGGCATGCCCAGGTCGAGGATGGCCAGCCGCGGCATCTGCTCGTGCACCAGGCGCAGCGCCTGCGCGCCGCTGTAGGCGATAGCGGGGCGCGCGCCCAGCGCACCGAGCAGCTCGGCCAGCGTGTCGGCGGCGTCGTGGTTGTCGTCGACGATCAGCACCGTCTGATCGCCCGGTTCCGGCGCCGGCCCTGCGGCGCTGCCGTTCAGCGGCGCGGGCGCTGCGCCGGCTTGGTCCGGCTCCAGCAGCGGCAGGTGGACGACCACGGTGCTGCCCTGGCCGAGGCCGGCGCTGCGCGCGGCGACGCGGCCGCCATGCAGCTCGACCAGGCTCTTGACCAGGGTCAGGCCGATGCCGAGGCCGCCCTGGGCCCTGCGCGCGCTGCCGTTGGCCTGCACGAACATATCGAAGACCGAGTCCAGCATCGAGGGCTCGATGCCCATGCCGGTGTCGCTGACCTCGATGCGGGCCTCGCCGTCCAGCTCGCGTGCGGCGATCCCGATGCGACCGCCGGCCGCCGTGTACTTGGCGGCGTTGTTCAGCAGATTGGCGAAGATCTGGGTCAGCCGCACCGCATCGCCGCGCAGCAGCAGCGGGCGCGCCGGCAGCTGCCGGTCGAGCTGGTGGCCGGCGCCGCGGATATAGGGCCGGCTCTGCTCGATCGCGTCGTTCAGCACCGCCTCCAGCGGCACCGCGTCCATGCGCAATTCGATCTTGCCGCGCGTGATGCGCGAGACCTCCATCAGGTCGTCGACCAGGCGCGCCATATGCTCGACCTGGCGCTGCATCAGCGCGTAGTAATGGGCGCTGTCGGCCGCGTCGATCTGGCGCCGCGTCAGCAGTGCCAGCGCGGTGCTCAGCGGCGCCAGCGGATTGCGCAGCTCGTGCGCCAGCGTGGCCAGGAATTCGGTCTTGCGCCGGTCGGCCTCGTTCAGGTCGCGCAGCAGCGCACGCACCTCGTACTGGCGGCTGCGCGCGCGCAGGGCGCTGCGCGCGGCGCTGACCAGGGCGGCGACGCGCACCGGCCGCTCGATCACGGTGATATTGGCCGGCTGCGCCATCGCCCGCGTGATCGCGCGCGAATCGGCGCCGCTGCGCGCCAGCACCAGCACCGGCACATCGGACCAGGGCGGCTGCGCGGCCAGCAGCTGGCCCAGCGCGCCGGCGCTGGCATCGTCGGCCAGGGTCTCCTCGGCCAGCATCAGCGCGCCGGCGCCGTCCTGGAACTGCTGCAGCAAGCTTGCCATATCGGCGCAGACCCGCGGCTGGAGGCCGGCGTGCTCGAGCACCGCGCAGGCCATCAAGGCGTCGCGGCTGGTGGCGGTGCGCAGCAGGATGCGGGTTTCGGGCGCCTGCTCGCCGCTGCGGGCATTCACGATTGCGACGGCGGCGTGCCGTTGGTGGGGGTCGGCACGCCGGTCAGGATGCCGCGGAAATGGCGCAGCGGTTCGCCGACGCGCACGCCCTGCGCGGTCAGCGAGAACTCGCGGATGCTGCGCTCGTGTGCGCCGCCACGCTTCTTCAGCACCGAGATCGCCTGCCGCACCTCCCCGGCATGCTCGAAATAGCGCAACAACACCACCCCGTCGGCCAGATAGCTGGCGTCGACCGGGGTCTGCATCTGCATGCCGATCAGCCCGTGCTGGGCGCCGACCAGCAGGGTGGCGACGCTGGCCTGGCCCAGATAGGTCAGCAGCTCGTGCAGCTGCGCGATCAGGAAGCGCTCGTCGGGCATCGCGTTCAGATAGCCGTTCAGGCTGTCGATGACGACGACCTTGACCCGGTCCTGCTCGACCGAGCGGCGGATCGCGTCGACGAATTCGCCCGGCGACAGCTCGGCCGGGTCGACCTGGCGCACGGTGATGCGGCCGGCGGCGATCTGCGGCGCCAGGTCCATGCCCATGCCGGCGGCGCGGCTGCGCAGCGTCTGGCTGCTCTCGTCGAAGATGAACAGCGCCGCCGCCTGGCCGCGTTCGGCCGCGGCCAGCGCGAAATGCACGGCCAGCGAGGACTTGCCGGTGCCCGGCGCGCCGAGCAGCAAGGTGCTGGTGCCTTCTTCGATGCCGCCTCCCAGCAGCTCGTCCAGTGCCGGCAGGCCGCTGGCCAGGCGCTGCTGCGACGCCGGCATCGGATGCTCGGCCGCCACCAGGCGCGGAAAGACCTGCAGCCCGCCGCGCAGGATCTTGTAATCGTGGAAGCCACCACGGAACTGGCGGCCGCGGTATTTGCAGACCATCAGCCGGCGCCGCGCCGTGCCGTAGTCCACGCTCAGGCTCTCCAGCCGGATCACCGCATGGGCGATGCTCTGCACCTGCAGGTCATGCTCCATGGCCGTCATATCGTCCAGCAGCAGCACCGTGCACTGGCGGCCGGCGAAGAACTGCTTCAGCGCCAGGATCTGGCGGCGGTAGCGCAGCGAGTTGCCGGCCAGCAGGCGCAGCTCGGACAGCGAATCGAAGACGACGCGGCTGGGCTTGATCTGGTCGACCTCGCTGAGGATCTTCAGGGTCGTCTCGCCGAGTTCGACCTCGGACGGATGGAAGATCGTGTAGTTCTCGTCCGGCTCCAGCGCTTCGGCCGACGGCAGCAGCTCGCGCACATGGATGCCGGCGAGGTCCCAGCCATGCGAGCGGGCGACGCCGCGCAGCTCGCCGATGGTCTCGGACAGGGTGACGTAGAGCATCGACTCGCCGCGCCGCCGTCCCTCGAACAGGAACTGCATCGCGATCGTCGTCTTGCCGGTGCCGGGCGAGCCTTCGAGCAGATAGAGCCGCTCGGCGGTCAGGCCGCCGCCGAGGACGTCATCCAGTCCCGGCACGCCCAGTTGCAGCACCTGCTCGGCGCCGGCCTGCTCGGGCGCTTCGGGCTGCAGGGCGGGTGGCGGCGTCTGGTGGATGTTCTCCATGGCAAATCCCATCGATCGTTCTGCGGGCGATCTTCAGACAGGCGCGCCGAAGCGGCCGTCAGTGCGACGGCCGCCGGCTTGTAGGACTGGGATGATCCGCGCCGCTAGCGGGCGGTGCCGCGGCGGAACAGATTGACGATGGCAAGCAGGATGATGGCGCCCAGCAGCGACAGGCCCAGGCCGGCCACGCTGAAGTCGCCCTGGTTGATCGTGCCGATGCCGAACAGCGGTGCCAGCAGCCAGCCGCCCAGCAGCGCGCCGACGATGCCGACGACCACGTTCAGGACGATGCCCTGCTGCGCATCGGTACGCATGATCATGCTGGCGACCCAGCCGATCAGGCCGCCGACGACGAGCCATATGACGAGATTCATGAAAGGCCTCCTAATAATGATGGAAATGGTCCCCTGGCTGCGGCAATCGGTGTTCCATGGCCGGCCGGGGCGGGGGTCGGGTTTCAGGCCTCTTCGGCCTCCTCATCGCTTTGTTCGCCCAGCAATTCCTCCTTGCGTGCGGCAATTTCGTCGCCGAGCGCGGCCAGGTCGAAGTCCTCGTCCTTGAGCTTCTTCAGCTTCGGGAACATTTCGCCTTCCTCCTCCTTGACGTGGTGGCGAATGTATTCGCCGAGCACCTTGACCTTGGCGTCGTAGAGCTCGTCGGCCGGCGAGGCCGATTCGAGCTGGGCGATCAGGTCCTTGGCGGTCGAATGCTCGACCTCGGCCTCGTCGACCAGGTCCTCGTCCTCGCCGAGCACCTCGCGCGCGGCCGGGTAGAAGATTTCCTCCTCAACCGTCGCGTGCGCGCTCAGCAGCATGCAGATCTGCTGGGCGATCTCCTGCTTCTCCTCGTCCTCGGCCTCCTCGTCGACGAGCTTTTCATACTGCTTGAACAGCGCCTCGACTTCCTTGTGGTCCTGCGTCAGCAGCTTGATCGCGTCTTCGGAGCCGGACTCGCTGCTGCTGCTCGATTTGCGAGCGGTGGTCTTTTTTGCGGTCGCCATGGTTTCTCCTTGCTGGTTGCTGGGTGAAAAGGGTGGAGCAACCCGGCAAGGCCCGTTCCCGCGGCCTTGCCCGACACGGGCATGTCCCTTGCCGCCCGCCGGGGCATGGATGAGACGAGCGAATACCGCGGCATGCGCTACCGCGTCGAGGCGCGGCGCGCCGGGCCGGCCTGGGTCGGCCATTACCTGCTGCTGGGCCTGTCCGAGGCCGAGGCCGCCGAGGCGGCCGATCAGGCGCGCCTGCAATGGGTGCCGCTGGAGCCGGCCTGGGCGACCGAGAACGAGGCCCGTACCAACGCCAGCGAGGGGGCGCAGGCGGCGATCGATGCGCTGCTGGCGAGCCGCGGCGCGGAAAGCTGACGCCGCGGCCCGATCAGACGGCGCAGCCGCCGTCGGCGCCGTAGCCGCTGGGCGTGGCGCCGATCTGCACGCCGTAGCGCTCGGCCGTCATATGCGCCAGGATGGCCAACGCGATCTCGGGCGGCGTGCGCGCACCGATATGCAGGCCCACCGGGCCGTGCAGCCGCGCCAGCTCCGCCTCGCCGAGGCCGAAGTGCTCGGCCAGGCGCGCCTTGCGCTTGCCCTGGTTGACGCGCGAGCCGATCGCGCCGACATAGAAGGCCGGGCTTTTCAGCGCCTCCATCAGCGCCAGATCGTCGAGCTTGGGATCGTGGGTCAAGGCGATGACGGCGCTGTGGCCATCCGGTGCGAAGCGCAGCACGACGTCGTCCGGCATCTCGCGCGTCAGCTGCACGCCGGCGACGGCGAAACCGTCGGCATATTCCTCGCGCGGATCGCAGATCAGCACCTGGTAGTCCAGCGCCAGCGCCATGCCGGCCAGGTACTGCGTCATCTGGCCGGCGCCGATGATCAGGAGGCGCCATTGCGGGCCATGGTGGGTGCTCAGATGCGTGTCGCTCAGGCGCAGCACGTCGGCATCGCGCGCCGGCGCGGCCAGCCGCACCGCGCCGCTGGCCAGTTCCAGCTCGCGCTGCACGCGCTCGCCGCGGTCCAGGCGCGCCAGCAGCTCCTCGATCTGCGAGGCCGGCGTCAGCGGCTCCAGCATCAGCTCCAAGGTGCCGCCACAGGGCAGGCCGAAGCGGGTCGCCTCCTCGGCGCCGACGCCGTAGCGCAGCAGCTCGGGCTTGCGCAGGCGCAGCGCGCCCTCGCGCACCTTGGCGATCAGATCGTCCTCGATGCAGCCGCCGGACACCGAGCCGGCGATCTGGCCGTCGTCGCGCACCGCGACGACCGAACCGATCGGCCGCGGCGCCGAGCCCCAGGTGCGGGTGATGGTGCCCAGCACGACGCGGCGCTCCTCGCGCAACCAGCTGGCCACCTGGCGCAGCACATTCAGGTCGACATTGTCCATGGGGTGGCAGCTTAAGGGCTTTGCCGCCGGCCTGCCCGGCGCCGCGCTTTTCCGAACCCGGGTCGCCGGCTTTCTATGTATGGGCATACATGCGGGAAACCCTGAGATGGCGCCTGAGCGGCGCTGCCGCGAGGATTGGACTCGGTCCTTGACAGACAACACCAGGAGACGAGATGAGCAGCCATCGAATCACGCTCAAGGTCAACGGCAAGACGGTCACGCGCGAGGTCGCGGCGGACCGCCTGCTGGTGCAGTTCCTGCGCGAGGAGCTCGCGCTCACCGGCACCCATATCGGCTGCGACACCAGCCAGTGCGGCGCCTGCACCGTGCACCTGAACGGGCGCGCGGTGAAGAGCTGCTCGCTGCTGGCCGTGCAGGCCCAGGGCGCCGAGCTGACGACGATCGAGGGCCTGGCCGGCGCGAACGGCGAGCTGCATCCGATGCAGGCGGCCTTCAAGGAATGCCACGGCCTGCAATGCGGCTTCTGCACGCCGGGCATGGTGATGAGTGCAGTTGATCTGGTGCAGCACCACCGCTGCGGCTCGGAGGCCGAGATCCGCGAGGGCCTGGACGGCAATCTCTGCCGCTGCACCGGCTACCAGAACATCGTGCGCGCGGTGCAGGCCGGCGCGAACGCCATGAAGGCCTGAGGGGAGACGCAAGCCATGAATGCTCCGCAACAAGGCCTGATCGGCCAATCGATCAAGCGCCGCGAGGACGCCCGCTTCCTGACCGGCCGCGGCCAGTACACCGATGACATCGTGCTGCCGCGCCAGAGCTATGCCTTCTTCCTGCGCTCGCCCTATGCGCATGCGCGCATCCGCAGCCTGGACAAGAGCGCCGCCGCGGCGGCCGAGGGCGTGCTGGGTGTTTACACCGGCGAGGACTTCCGCGCCGTCGGCGGCCTGCCCTGCGGCTGGCTGATCACCAGCATCGACGGCACGCCGATGCGCGAGCCCAAGCATCCGGTGCTGGCCGACGGCAAGGTGCGCTATGTCGGCGATCCGGTCGCCCTGGTCGTCGCCGAGAGCTATGCCGAGGCCAAGGCCGCGGCGCAGCTGATCGAGATCGACTACGAGGAACTGCCGGCCGCGGTCGACACCGCCGCCGCCAAGGGCCATGCCGGCCAGGTGCACGAGGAGGCGCCCGACAACGTCTGCTACACCTGGGGCTGCGGCGACAAGGCGGCGACCGACGCCGCGATGGCCGGGGCCGCCCATGTGACGCGGCTGGAGTTCCGCAACAACCGGCTGATCCCCAACGCGATCGAGCCGCGCGCGGCCAACGCCAGCTACAACCCGGCCGAGGACAGCTACACGCTCTATGTGACCAGCCAGAACCCGCATGTGGCGCGGCTCCTGATGTGCGCCTTCGTGCTGGGCATCCCGGAGCACAAGATGCGCGTCGTGGCGCCCGACGTGGGCGGCGGCTTCGGCTCCAAGATCTTTCTCTACAACGAGGAGACGGCCATCGTCTGGGCCAGCAAGCAGCTGGCCCGGCCGATCAAATGGACCGCCGACCGCAGCGAGGCCTTCCTCAGCGACGCCCATGGCCGCGATCATGCGACGCTGGCCGAGCTGGGCCTGGACGCGAACGGCAAGTTCCTGGCGATGCGGGTGACGACGACGGCGAACCTGGGCGCCTATCTGTCCACCTTCGCCTCCAGCGTGCCGACCATCCTCTACGCGACCCTGCTGGCCGGCCAGTACACGACGCCGGCCATCTATGCCGAGGTGACCGGCGTGTTCAGCAATACCGCGCCGGTCGATGCCTACCGCGGCGCCGGCCGGCCCGAGGCGACCTATGTGGTCGAGCGCCTGGTCGAGACGGCGGCGCGCGAGCTGAAGATCGACCCGGCCGAGCTGCGCCGGCGCAATTTCATCCGGAGCTTCCCCTATGCGACGCCGGTCGGCCTCAGCTACGACACCGGCGACTACGAGGCGACCTTGAACAGCGTGATCGAGCTGGCCGATGTGGCGGGCTTCCCGGCGCGCCGTGCGGCCAGCGAGGCCAAGGGGCTCAAGCGCGGCCTCGGCTACTCGACCTATATCGAGGCCTGCGGCCTGGCGCCGTCGAACATCGCCGGTGCCCTGGGCGCGCGCGCCGGCCTGTTCGAGGCCGGCGAGGTGCGCGTGCACCCGACCGGCAAGGTGACCATCTTCACCGGCAGCCATTCGCATGGCCAGGGCCACGAGACCACCTTTGCCCAGCTGGTGGCCGACAAGCTGGGCATCCCGCTGGACGATGTCGACATCCAGCATGGCGACACCGGCAAGGTGCTGTTCGGCATGGGCACCTATGGCAGCCGCTCGCTGGCGGTCGGCGGCACGGCGATCCTGAAGGCGGTCGACAAGGTGATCGCCAAGGGCAAGAAGATCGCCGCCCATCTGCTGGAGGCGGCCGAGGGCGATGTCGAATTCGAGAACGGCCAGTTCAAGATCGCCGGCACCGACAAGGCCGTGCCCTTTGCCTCGGTCTCGCTGACCGCCTATGTGCCCCACAACTACCCGCTGGACAAGCTGGAGCCGGGCCTGAACGAGAACGCCTTCTACGACCCGACGAACTTCACCTATCCGGCCGGCAGCTATGTCTGCGAGGTCGAGGTCGACCCGGCCACCGGCGCGGTGCGCGTGGACCGCTTCAGCGCCGTCGACGACTTCGGCAATATCGTCAATCCGATGATCGTCGAGGGCCAGGTCCATGGCGGCATCGCCCAGGGCCTGGGCCAGGCGCTGCTGGAGCATGGCATCTACGACGTCGACAGCGGCCAGCTGCTCAGCGGCAGCTATATGGACTATGCGATGCCGCGCGCCGACGACCTGCCCAGCTTCCAGGTGCGCACCGCCAAGGGCACGCCCTGCACGCACAACCCGCTGGGGGTCAAGGGTTGCGGAGAGGCCGGCGCGATCGGCTCGCCGGCGGCGGCGATCAATGCGATCTGCGACGCGCTGGGCGTCAAGGACCTGCCGATGCCGGCGACGCCGCACACCGTGTGGCAGGCGATCCAATCGACACGTTGAGCGGGGAGACGAGCATGACATTCGCATACGAACAGGCCGGCTCGCTGGCCGATGCCGCCCGCGCCGCCGGCGGGCCCGATGCCAAGATCCTGGCCGGGGGGCAGTCCTTGCTGGCCGCCGTCAAGCTGGGCCTGGCCGCGCCCCAGACCCTGGTCGACCTGGGCGCCCTGGCCGAGCTGAAGGGCATCAAGCTCGAGGGCGACAACGTCGTCATCGGCGCGATGAGCACCCATGCCGAGGTGGCCGCGTCCAGCGTCGTGCAGCAGGCGATCCCGGCGCTGGCCGATCTGGCCGGCCATATCGGCGACCGCCAGGTGCGCAACCGCGGCACCTTGGGCGGCAGCCTGGCCAACAACGACCCGGCTGCCTGTTATCCGGCGGCGGTGCTGGGCCTGGGCGCGACCATACGCACCGACCGCCGGGCTATAGACGCCGGCGATTTCTTCCTCGGCCTGTACCAGACGGCGCTGCAGGACGGCGAGATCATCACCGCGGTCAGCTTCCCGCGGCCGCAGAAGGCCGGCTGGCAGAAGTTCAAGCAGCCGGCCTCGCGCTTCTCCATCGTCGGTGTCTTCGTCGCCCAAACGAGCTCCGGCGTGCGCGTCGCCGTCACCGGCGCCGGGCCCGGCGTGTTCCGCGCGGCGGCGCTGGAGGCGGCGCTGGCGGCCGATTGGAGCGCGGCCGCGGCGCAGAAGGTGGCGATCTCGGCCGAGGGCCTCAACACCGATCTGCACGGCTCGGCCGAATACCGCGCGGCGCTGATCCCGGTGCTGGCCGCGCGCGCGGTGGCGGCGGCGACTTGACGGCCACGCCCGAACCGCAGCCGCTGCCGGCCTCGATCGACGCGATGGCCGCCGGCCTGCTGGCGCAGGGCTATGTGGCCCAGCGCGAGCTGGCGACGGCGGCCTTTCTGGCGCTGCGCCTGCAGCGCCCGCTGTTCCTCGAGGGCGAGCCGGGCACCGGCAAGACCGAGATCGCCAAGACGCTGGCCGCGCTGCTGGGCCGGCCGCTGATTCGCCTGCAGTGCTACGAGGGCCTGGACCTGGCCGGCGCGGCCTACGAGTGGAACTATGCGCGGCAGATGCTGGAGATCAAGCTCGGGCAGCTGGCCGGCGACGATCTGTTCGCGCCGCGCTTTCTGATCCCGCGCGCGCTGTTGCAGGCGCTGCAGCAGCCGGGCCCGCCGGTGCTCCTGATCGACGAGCTCGATCGCGCCGACGAACCCTTCGAGGCCTATCTGCTGGAGGTGCTCAGCGAGTTCCAGATCACGATCCCCGAGCTCGGCGTGATCCGGGCCGCCGAGCCACCCATCGTCCTCATCACCTCCAACCGCACGCGCGAGATCCACGACGCGGTCAAGCGCCGCTGCCTCTACCACTGGGTCGACTTCCCCTCGGCCGCGCGCGAGCTGGAGATCCTGCGCCTGCGCGTGCCCGGCGCGCCCGAGCGGCTTTCACGCCAGATCGTCGCCTTCATCCAGGGCCTGCGCGCGCTGGACCTGTACAAGCTGCCGGGCGTCGCCGAGACGATCGAATGGTCGCGCGCGCTCCTGGAGCTCAATGCGCTGGAGCTCGATCCGGAGACCGTGCAGTCGACGCTGGGCGTGCTCTTGAAGTACCAGGACGATATCGCGCGCGTGCAGGGCTCGGAGGCGGCCCGGCTGCTGGCGCAGATCCGGGCCGAGCAGGGCCATGGCTGAGGACCGGCTGGCCGCCAATGTGATGCATTTCGCCCGCGTGCTGCGCGAGGCCGGCATGCCGGTCGGCACCGACCGGGTGCTGCTGAGCCTGCAGGCGCTGCAGCTGGCCGGCCTGGCCTCGCGGCGCGATTTCCAGGCGACCTTGGCCGCCTGCATGCTCGACCGCGCCGAGCACCGGCCGCTGTTCGAGCAGGCCTTCCACATCTTCTGGCGCGACCCGGACCTGCTGGGCCGCGTGATGGCCATGCTGCTGCCCCGGGCCGAGGGCCGGGTCGGCGCGCCGCCGCCGGAGAACCGGCGCCTGGCCGGGGCGCTGTTTCCCCACGGGCCGGACGCGGTGCGGCCGCCGCCGGCGCCGCAGCAGCGGCTCGAACTGGACGCAACGCTCAGCTGGAGCGAGCGCGAGCGCCTGTTCCGGCGCGACTTCGAGACCATGACGGCCGAGGAATGGGCGCAGGCCAAGCAGGTGCTGGCGCGGCTGCGGCCCTTCTTCGACCTGCGGCCGACGCGCCGCCATGAGCGCGCTACGCGCGGCCGCGTCGCCTGGCGCGCCAGCCTGCGCGCGCAGGGGCGCGGCGAGGCGGCGGCGCTGCGCTTCGAGCGGCCGCGCCGGCGCGTCGCGCCGCTGATCGTGCTGGCCGACATCTCGGGCTCGATGAGCCGCTATTCGCGCATGCTGCTGCACCTGGCCCATGGCCTGGCGAATCCGGCCGAGCGCCGCCATGCGCCGCGGGTCCACAGCTTCGTCTTCGGCACGCGGCTGACGCCGATCAGCCGGCTGCTGCGCCAGCGCGATCCGGACCTGGCCGTCGCGGGGGTGTCGCGGCGGGTCGTCGACTGGTCCGGCGGCACCCGGCTGGCGGCCTGCCTGCACGAGTTCAACCGACACTGGGCGCGCCGCGTGCTGGGCAGCGATGCGACGGTGCTGCTGATCAGCGACGGGCTGGAGCAGGGCGCGGACGAGGCCGAGCGCCTGGGCTTCGAGGCGCGGCGCCTGCGCCTGGCCTGCCGGCGCCTGATCTGGCTGAACCCGCTGCTGCGCTACCAGGGCTTCGAGGCTAAGGCGGCCGGCGTGCGCGCCCTGCTGCCCGAGGTCAGCCTGCACCTGCCGGCGCACAATCTGGCCAGCCTCGAACATCTGAGCGAACTGCTATGCAACTGAACGGCCAGCAAACCCTGCCCGTCTCCCAGGCCCAGGCCTGGGCGGCGCTGAACGATATCGAGATGCTGAAGGCCTCGATCGCCGGCTGCGAATCGCTGGTCGCCAGCGGCGAGAACGAGTACGAGGCGCTGCTGGCCGTCTCGATCGGCCCGGTCAAGGCGCGGTTCAAGGGCAAGCTGAAGCTGTCGGACCTGCGGCCGCCCAGCGGCTACCAGCTGGCCTTCGAGGGCAGCGGCGGCGCGGCCGGCCATGGCAAGGGCTCGGCCCAGGTTCGCCTGGAGACCCTGGGCCCGGCGCAGACGCTCTTGCACTACACGGTGGTCGCCAGCGTCGGCGGCAAGATCGCCCAGCTCGGCTCGCGCCTGGTGGACATGGCCGCGCAGAAGATGGCCAATGACTTCTTCGCCAGCTTCACCGAGGCGCTGCGCCAGCGCCATGCGGCGCCGGCACCGGCCGAGCCGCCGCCGGAGAAGAAGCCGCTGGGCCGGCGTTTTCTGGACTGGTATCTGGGCTGGCTGGGCCGGATCTTCAAGAGCGCGCCTTGAGCCGGCGCGAGACCGGGCCGATGACCGGCAGGCCTGGCTGACGCGGCGGCCATGGTCATCGAATCGACACAAACGCTAAAATCCGCTCCTTCGGGCCTTTGCTGCCCCCGCCGGCTCCCCGCCGGCCCCGCCGATGAAACCGAATTCCCGACTGCTGCATATCGATGCGCTGAAGGCGCTGGCGGCCCAGGCCATCGTGCTGCATCACCTGGCCGCCTACGGCCCGATCGCCGAAACCGTCCAGACCCTGTGGCCGCTGCTGATCGCCGCGCTGTTCGACTACGGCCGCATGGCGGTGCAGATCTTCCTGGTGCTGGGCGGCTTCCTGAGCGCGCGCGCGCTGGCGCCGCAGGGCCGGCCGCTGCAGGAGGCGGCGTTGCCGCTCTTGCTGCGGCGCTGGCTGCGTCTGGCACTGCCCTTCATGGCCGCGGTGGGCCTGACCCTGCTGTGCTCGGCCCTGGTGGAACGCTGGCTGCCCGAACTGGTGCCGGCCTCGGTCAGCCTGCCGCAACTGCTCTCGCATGCGTTGCTGCTGCACGGCGTGCTGGGCTACGAGGCGCTGACCGTCGGCGCCTGGTATGTGGCCATCGATCTGCAGCTGTTCGCGCTGCTGGTCGGCCTGCTGTGGATCGCGCGGCGCGGCCCGCGCGCGCTGGCGCCGCTGCTGGTGCTGGTGCTGGCGGTGGCCTCGCTGTGGGTGTTCAACCTCGATGCCGAGCTGGACAACTACGCCCCCTATTTCTTTGGCGCCTACGGCCTCGGTGCGCTGGTGCACTGGCTGAACCTGGGCACGCGCCGACGCTGGGGCTGGGGCCTGCTGCTGGTCGCCCTGGTGCTGGGCGCGCTGGTCTACGAATTCCGCGGCCGCATCCTGCTGGCGGCGGCGACGGCGCTGCTGCTGGCCTGGCTGCAGCGCCGCCATCAGCAGGGTCAACCCCTGCTGCTGCCGGAGCGTCTGGCCGAGCTGGTCGCGCAGGCGGGCACGCATTCCTATGCGCTCTTCCTCGTGCATTTCCCGATCTGCCTGCTGGTCAATGCGCTGTTCGAGCGCAAGGGCGATGCCGACAGCGCGCCGCTGGCCGTCGCCGCGATGGCACTGGCCTGGGCGCTGAGCAATCTGGCCTCGCTGCCCTTCTACCGCTGGATCGAGGCGCCGGCCGGCCGGCTGCGCTTCTTCCGCAAGCGCGTGTCGACGGCCTCGGCCTGAGCGCCGTGAGCGCCTAACGGGGCCTAACGGCCCAGCGCCCGCAGCGCCTCGTCGATCTTGCGCAGGGCCAGCGCGAAGGCCTGCAGCGCCGCCTGATCGGCCGGTTCCGGCTCTTCGCCGGACGGCGGCAGCGCTGCCTTGCCGCCGGCGCGCCGGGCCAGCTCGGCCGCCCGCCCGCAGTGCAGGGCGGCCTGCGCCGGCCCCATCGATTCGAGCAGCTCCCGATGCGCCAGCGCCGCGCTCAGCGCGCCGGCGCAGGCCAGCGCGGCCATGCGGGCGGTGTTGCGCAGTGCGCCGGGGTCGCCGCCGATCTCCTTGTCGGCGTCGCGCACGACCTTCTCCAGATCGGCCAGCGCCTCGATGACGGCCAGGTAGTCGTCCTCATCCGGCGGCGGCGCGGACCGGACCAGCGCCGTCAGCAGGCGTTCGACGGCGGCCAGCGCACGCTCGAGGCTGCGCGCCAGCGCGGCCTGGCCGCCGACCGGCAGCAGCAGATAGCTGACCGCCAGGCCGGCGGCGATGCCGATCAGCGTGTTGAGCGCGCGCATCGCCAGATAGTCCAGCGCATCGCCGCGATGCGTCAGCACCGTCACCGCCGCCAGCGAGGCGCCGACGCGCACGGCCGGGATGCCCCAGCTCATGCCCATGCACAGATAGGCGACCGTGCCGATGCTCAGCGCCACCGACAGCGCCGGCGGCACGCCCAGATGGCTGAACAGCACGCCGATCAGCATGCCGGCCAGGCTGCCGCGCACGCGGTTGGCCGCGCCGCCGGTGTCCTCGCCGCGGCTGGGGCCGACGATCAGCGCGGCGCTGAAGGCGGCGTAGACCGCGTACCAGGCCTCGCCCACGGCCAGCAGATAGCCCAGCAGCGTCGCCGCGGCGACCTTGGCGCAGTACAGCAGCGCGCTGTCGCGCGGCCATTTCCAGCCTAGCCGGCGCGGCATCGGCGCCTCAATTCGACGCGGCCTCGCGCTCGGCCATCGCGCGGTTCATATCGGCCAGGGTCTTGCCGGGCTCGTCGCGGAAGCGCTCGTCCAGCAGCGCCAGCGCCTGGATACGGTCGACGCGGAAGCTGCGAAAGTCGCTGCGCAGCTCGCACCAGGCGGCCATGGTCCAGACCGGGCCCCAGAAGAAGCAGGCCAGCGGACGCACCACGCGCTCGGTCGGCACCTCGTTCAGGTCCAGATACTGCAGGCGCAGCTTGTGGCGGCTCTCGGTCGCCTCGCGCAGCTGCACCATGCGCTCGCTCATCTGCGGCGTCATGCCGCCCAGCGGCGCATAGATCGGCAGGCTCTCGGCGGCGGCGCGCGCGGCCGGCGGCAGCACGGCCAGGATCTTGGACAGCGCGCCCTCGGCCTGCGCGCCCAGCGCCCGGTCCAGCTGCGGCTGGGCCAGCCGCACCGCGGCGACCAGGGCCTGGGCCTCGTCCTTGGTGAACATCAGCGGCGGCAGGTCAAAGCCGGCCCGCATCCGGTAGCCGACGCCGGCCTCGCCCTCGATCGGCACGCCCTGCTGCTGCAGCGCCGCCACATCGCGATAGACGGTGCGCGCCGACACCTCCAGGCGCTGGGCCAGGAACTCGGCGGTGGACAGACGGCGTCCACGGATCAACTGGACGAGCTGGAACAGGCGGTCGGCGCGGCGCATGGCTGAGCATTGTGCGGCAGCGCGCGCGGGGCTCGGCCACAATGGTCCGATGCAAACCGCCAGCGATCTTCCCCATGTCCTGATCATCGGTTGCGGCTTCGGCGGCCTGGAGGCCGCCCGCAGCCTGGCCCGCGCCCCGGTCCGCATCACCCTGATCGACCGCAGCAACCACCATCTGTTCCAGCCGCTGCTCTACCAGGTCGCCACCGCCGGCCTGTCGGCGCCCTCGATCGCCGCGCCGATCCGGCACATGCTGCGCAAGCAGCGCAATGTCACCGTGCTGATGGCCGAGGTCGAGCGCATCGACAAGGCGGCGCGCTGCGTGCGCCTGGCGGACGGCCAGGCACTGCACTACGACCAGCTGATCGTGGCCACCGGCGCCACGCACAGCTATTTCGGCCGCGAGGACTGGGCCGAGCATGCGCCGGGGCTGAAGACCCTGGCCGACGCGTTCAAGCTGCGCGCCAAGGTGCTGCTGGCCTTCGAGCAGGCGGAGCTGCTGCAGCGCGAGGAGGAGCGCCGGCCCTGGCTGAACTTCGTCGTCATCGGAGCCGGCCCGACCGGTGTCGAGATGGCGGGCACCTTGGCCGAGATCGCCCGCCACACTCTGAAGAACGAGTTCCGCCGCATCGACCCGAGCCGCGCCCAGGTGCTGCTGCTGGAGGGCTCGGCGCGGGTGCTGCAGGCCTTCAAGCCCGAGCTCTCGGCCCGGGCCCAGGCGCAGCTGGAGGGCCTGGGCGTGCAGGTGCGCTGCGAGGCGCGCGTGGTCGCGATCGATGCCGAGGGGGTGGAGCTGGAGAACACCGACGGCCGGCGCGAGCGCATTGCCGCGCGCACCGTGGTCTGGGCCGCCGGCGTCGCCGCCTCGCCGCTGGGCCGCACGCTGGAGGTGCCGCTCGATCGCGCCGGCCGCGTGATCGTCGATGGCCGGCTTAACGTGCCCGGCCATGCGGAGATCTTCGTCGTCGGCGATCTGGCCGCGGCGCAAAGCCTGGAGCCCGACGGCAGCAGCCGCCCGGTGCCCGGCGTGAGCCCCGGCGCCAAGCAGATGGGCCGGCACGCGGCGCGAACCCTCGTCGCCCGCCTGGCCGGCCGGCCCGAGCCGGCGCCGTTCCGCTACATCGACTATGGCGCGCTGGCGACCATAGGCCGCAAGGCCGCGGTTGCCGATGTGGGGCGCCTGCGCTTCAGCGGCTACTTCGCCTGGCTGTTCTGGCTCTTCGTCCACATCTACTTCCTGATCGGCTTCCGCAACCGCCTGGTCGTGCTGATGGACTGGGCCTGGGCCTACTGGAGCTTCCAGCGCTATGCGCGCGTGGTGTCGGAGCCGGCGCCCCAGATCGCCGCCTCGGTCCAGCCCAGCGCCGCGAAGTCGGCCGCCCGCAGCGAGGCCTCGCCGGCGCAGTAGAACTCGTCCAGCTGAGGCGGCGCGAGTGGCGTGCCGGCCAGCATCGCGTGGACCTGGCCGCGGTGGTGGATCTGGTGCTGGAACAGATGCGCCAGCAGGCGCAAGCGCGTGTCCACCTGCACCCGCCCGCCGGGCCGCAGCACCGTCACCGGTCGCTGCAGCTCGGCATCGCTGCGCTGGGCGGCGCAATAGGCGAGCAGCCGGCGGTCCGCTTCCCGCTGCGCGGCGGCCAGGCCGGCGCAGTCCTGGAAGGGCTGATCGACCGCGAAGCAATCCTCGTAAGCCTGCGGATCCGGCGCCTCGCCGCGCAGCTCGCGCTCCAGCGCGCCGAGATAGAAGCAGTCCACCGTCAGGATGTGGTTGAGCGTCGCGCGCAGCGAGGGAAAGAAGCCGACCCGCGGCGCGCCGAAGTCGGCGGCGCTCAGCTGCGCGCAGGCGCCCAGCAGGCGGTGGTTGGCCCAGGCATTGTTGTAGGCCTGGGTCAGCAGATGGTGGGCCAGCGCAGGCATCGCCGCCCTCACATCGGCGTGCACAACTCGACCAGGCTGCCATCGGGGCAGCGCACATAGGCCACCGTCTGGCCCCAGGGCTTGGTGACGGGCTCGGCCAGCGGGGTCGCGCCGGCCCGGACGGCGCGCGCAAAGGCGGCCGGCACGTCGGCCGTGGCGAGGCCGATCTCCATGCCCAGCGGCGCCGCGCTGTCGGCGGCGACCACATAGTCGAGACCGACGCTGTCGCGCGCGGTCGCATGGTCGACGAAGGCCAGCTTGGTTGCGCCGGTCGCCAGCTCGCCATAGGCGCCGGACTCGTGCAGGAAGGCGCGCTGCAGGCCGAAGGCCGCCTCGTAGAAGGCCAGCGAGCCGGCGACGTCGGCGACGTAGACGATGGTGTAGGCGAATTGCATGGCGAGCGCTCCTCGGGTTCCGGATGGGCCGATGCTCCGCGTGGTCTGCTGACAGCGTGCTGGCAGCAAGGCAAGATGGCAGCAGATCGGCTGGAGCTGTGGGCGATGGCAGAAAACAAGACCCGGGCCAACGACGCCCCTGTCGAGGCTTATATCGCCGCGCGCGCCAGCGAGGCGCAGCGGGCGGACTGCGCGGCGCTGATGGAAATGCTGGCCCGGCTGACGGGCGAGCCTCCGCTGATGTGGGGCCCCAGCATCGTCGGCTACGGCCGCTACCGCTACGTCTACGAGAGCGGGCGCAGCGGCGAGATGTGCCTGGTCGGCTTCGCGCTGCGCGGGCGCGAGACCGTCGTCTATCTGGACGCCGAGGGCGAGGCGCAACAGGCGCTGCTGGCCCGGCTGGGCAGCTACCGGATGGGCAAGTCCTGCCTCTACTTCAAGCGCCTGGCCGAGCTCGATGCCGGCGTGCTGCAGGCGCTGATCGCCGGCTCGATCGCCGCGCTGCGGGGCCGCCACGGCGGCCCGGGTTAAAATGCGGTCCGTCACTGGGGAGTAGCCGCCGCACGAGAGGCCATCAGGCCTTCGCGCGGGCCCGCGTCAACACACTTGATCGGTCTTCGATCATGGCGCGGGCAGTACCGATGGAGCGCAAGCCGCTGTCCATCGGCGCCTGGCAAGACCTTTGACCACCCACACCTGCTTCGCGGCCGGCGTGTGCGTGGTCATCGGTTCTTGTTCTTGCCGGCCGCGTCAGAAGAAATCATGGAAGCCTTCCTCGTCTCCACCGGCCTCGTCGCGCTGGCCGAAATCGGCGACAAGACGCAGCTGCTGGCCTTTTTGCTGGCGGCGCGCTTTCGCAAGCCCTGGCCGATCTGCGCCGGCATCTTCATCGCCACCATCGTCAACCATGCCGGCGCCGGCGCTTTCGGCGCCTGGGTCAGCTCGATGGTGAGCCCGCAGACCCTGCGCTGGGTGCTGGGCCTGGGCTTTCTGGCGATGGCGGCCTGGACCTTGGTGCCGGACCAGATCGACGACGAGGAGGTCCAGGCGCAGGGCCGCTGGCGCCGCCTGGGCGTGCTGGGCACGACCATCGTGACCTTCTTCATCGCCGAGATGGGTGACAAGACCCAGATCGCCACCGTAGCGCTGGCGGCCCGTTTCGATGCTTTTGCGGCCGTTGTGGCCGGCACGACGCTGGGCATGATGATCGCGAACGTACCCGCGGTGCTGATCGGCGAGCGGCTTGCCGGTCGCATCCCGCTGCGCCTGGTGCACGGGGTGGCGGCGGCGATTTTCGCGGCCCTGGGCCTGGCCACCCTGCTTGGCGCCGGCGCGCGTCTGGGCTTCTGAGCGAGGCGCAAAAACCGAGCGCAAGTGTCAAAGGTGACAGCGGCGCCGCGGCGATGCCGGGGCGCAACTGCGAGGGTTTACCCAGAGTCGACTTGGGCGCATGCGGCGTCGAAAGATGGCCGCAGACACCCCGCACAAGGAGGCTCACCATGCACAAGACATCGACCCTCGGCACGGCGCTGACGCTGGCCTTCGGCGGCCTGGCGATGCTGGCCGGCACGCCGGCGCTGGCGCAGGAGACCCTGCAGCGCGTCACCGTCACCGGCACCTCGATCAAGCGCCTGGACGCCGAGACGGCGCTGCCGGTCTCGGTGATCACGCGCGAACAGATCGAGCGCAGCGGCGCCGTCAATGTCGAGGACATCCTGCGCCGCGTCTCGGCCAGCTCCGCCATGGTCTCGGACAGCACGCAGGGCGCCGGCTACGCGACCAGCAATGCCAATCTGCGCGGTCTCGGCGCCAATTCGACCCTGGTGCTCTTGAACGGCCGCCGCCTGGCCAACCACCCCTTCGGCTCGATCGGCGGCAATATCGCCGTCGACCTGAACAGCATCCCCTTCGCGGCGATCGAGCGCATCGAGGTGCTGCGCGACGGCGCCTCGGCGATCTATGGCACCGATGCGGTCGCCGGCGTGATCAACTTCATCACCCGCAAGGACTACCGCAACGGCGAGATCACCGCGCGCTATGGCGATACCGAGGACGGCATCGGCGGCCGCGAGACCGGCGCCTCGATCGCCTTCGGCATGGGCGACCTCTCGGCCGACCGCTACAACCTGCTGCTGACCGGCAACTTCAGGAAGCTGACCAAGATCAGCGCGCTGGAGCAGAAGCTCTACCTGCGCAATGCCGAGGAAGTGCCCGGCTCCGATCCCCCGACCTCGGGCCGCTCCTTCCCTGGCCGCCTGGTCGACTTCAACATCACGCCGGGTGCCTTTGCCAATGCCGGCGCCGCCTTCGCACCCTGCGACCCCAATTACAACGTCATCCAGACGCTGACGGGCCAGACGACGCCGAACGGCACGACGAAGATGCGCTGCCGGTACATCTACCCGGCCGCGCAGGAGAACCTGCCGGACTCGACCAAGTACGATCTGTTCGGCCGCCTGAACGTCGCGCTGAACGCCGAGCACCAGCTCTTCGTCGAGGCCTCTTTCGCGCGCAACCACAGCATCGGCCGCACGGCCGCCGTGCCGATCGACTCGACCGCCGGCCATGTGAAGCCCGACGGCACCTACCCGTCCTTTGCCCTGCCGATCACCAGCAAGTACTTCCCCAGCGCGCTGCTGAGCAGCCTCGGCTACACGCCGGCCGATTTCAACTCCCTGGGCAATGGCTTCACCGAGATCGCCACCCGTTCGGTCGATGTGGGTCCGCGCACCAACGAGAACACCAACGACCAGATGCGCCTGGCCGTCGGCGCCACCGGCCTGGTGTCCGGCTGGGACTACGACACCGCCATCAATCTGGCGCAGGCCAAGGGCTCGCTGGACTACTTCAACTACCTGCACGAGGGCCGCTACATCGCCGCCCTGGCGACGGGCAACGTCAACCCCTTCGGGCCCAACGACGCCGCCGGCATCGCCCTGCTCGATGCGGCCCGCATGGAAGGCCGGATGCGCGAGTCCAAGAGCACGACGATCGCCTGGGACGGCAAGATCAGCAAGGAGCTGATGGCGATGGCCGGCGGCAATATGGCCATCGCGATCGGCGCCGACCTGCGCCGCGAGAAGGCCGAGGACATCCCGGTCAACGCCGACTACGAGGCCGGACTGCATATCGGCGGCGAGGGCTCGGTGCCGCGCACCGTCGCCTCGCGCAATATCTATGCGGTATTCGGCGAGCTGTCGATGCCCTTCGCCAAGGGCTGGGAGGCGACCCTGGCGGCGCGCTACGACAAGTACAGCGACTTCGGCGGCACCTTCAATCCGCAGGCCTCGCTGCGCTTCCAGCCGACCAAGGAAGTGCTGCTGCGCGGCAGCGTGGGCACGGGCTTCCGCGCGCCGACGCTGTGGGACGTCAACAGCCCGACCGCCTTCACCAACACGGCCAACTCGCTGGTCGACCCGGACTGCCCGGCCGGCTTCGAGGGCGATCCGCGCTGCGAGACGCAGTTCAATGTGCGCCTGTCCTCGGACCCCAACCTGAAGCCGGAGAAGTCGCGCCAGTCCACCGCCGGCATCGTCGTCGAGCCCTCGCGCAATGTGACCGCCTCGCTGGACTACTGGTATATCGAGAAGACCGACCAGATCGGCACCATAGGCGGCGACGCGATCATGGCCGACCCGGTGCTGTACGAGAAGTACAAGAGCCGCATCCACCGGCTGGCCAACGGCTTCATCAGCTATATCGAGACGCCGGTCGAGAACCTCGGCGACCTGAAGACCTCGGGCCTGGACCTCGAGGTGCGCGGCAACTGGCCGCTCGGCGGCGGGCGCCTGGGCGCCAGCTTCACCGGCACCTATGTGTTCGACCGCAAGCAGCAGAACGGCAAGGGCGAGCCCTTCACCAGCTACGAGGGCACGGCCGGCGACGGCGCCAATGTGCAGCCGGTGCCGACCTGGCAGCACACGCTGGGCTTCGACTACGGCTTCGGCGACTGGGTGTTCGCGCTGGAGAACGTCTATGTCAAGGGCTGGACCGAATCGGCCGGCCTGGTCGAGGCGAACGTCGGCGTGGCCCAGGAGCACAAGGTCAAGGACAGCAGCCGCTGGAATGCCTCGGTCAGCTGGAAGGCCTTGAAGGGTCTGACCCTGCGGCTCGGCGCGCGCAATCTCTTCGACCAGGCAGCGCCGTTCACGGCCGTGTCGAGCTATGGCTCGCACGCGACCGGTTTCGCCGGCTCCTTCGTCGATCCGCGCGACCGTTTCTGGTACGTGACCGCCACCTACCAGTTCAAGTAGGCGGCAGGTTCCCTGGCGATGATCAGCGCGCGGTGGCCTGCCGCACCGCGCGCTCCCAGTCCGCCATCAGCGCCTCGGCGCGCTCGCGCGGCAGGGTCGGATGGAAGACGCGCTCGGCGCGCCAGATGCGGGCCAGCTCCTCGACGCCGCTGTAGACGCCGCAGCCCAGGCCCGCCAGGCAGGCGGCGCCCAGCGCCGTGGTCTCGATCACCTGCGGCCGCACGACCGGGATGCCCAGGAGATCGGCCTGGAACTGCATCAAGAGGTTGTTGACGCAGGCGCCGCCGTCGACGCGCAGCTCGCTGACCGCCGCGCCGCCGGCGGCCAGCGCATCGCGGCTCATCGCCTGCAAGAGCGCGGCGCTCTGGAAGGCGATCGACTCCAGCGCCGCGCGGGCGATATGGGCGACTGTCGAGCCGCGCGTCAGGCCGGTGATGGTGCCGCGCGCCTGCGCGTCCCAATAGGGCGCGCCGAGGCCGGTGAAGGCCGGCACGAACATCACGCCGCCGGCATCGGGCACGCTGCGCGCCAGCGCCTCGATCTCGCCGCTGGCATGGATGGCCTGCAGGCCGTCGCGCAGCCATTGCACGACGGCGCCGCCGATGAAGACGCTGCCCTCCAGGGCGAACTCCGGCGTGGCGCTGGGCTGCGCCGCGCTGGTCGTGATCAGGCCGTTGGCCGAGCTCTGGAAGTGCGCGCCGGTGTGCATCAGCATGAAGCAGCCGGTGCCATAGGTGTTCTTGGCCATGCCGGCCTTGAAGCAGGCCTGGCCGAACAGCGCGGCCTGCTGGTCGCCGGCGATGCCGCCGATGGCGATCGCGCCGCCCAGGTGCTCGGCCGCGACGCGGCCGTAGTCGTGGGCGGACGGATGAACGGCCGGCAGGATCGCGGCCGGGATGTCCAGCGCGGCCAGCAGCTCCTCGTCCCAGCGGTTCTCGCGCACATTGAACAGCATGGTGCGCGAGGCATTGCTGACATCGGTCGCATGGACCGCGCCCTTGGTCAGCCGCCAGACCAGCCAGCTATCGATGGTGCCGAAGGCGAGCTCGCCCCGCGCGGCCTGCTCGCGCGCGCCGGCGACATGGTCGAGGATCCACTTCAGTTTGCTGCCTGAGAAATAGGCGTCGATGACCAGGCCGGTCTTGCGCTGCACCAGCGGGGCCAGGCCTTGCTCGCGCAGCGCCGCGCAGGCCGGTTCGGCGCGCCGGTCCTGCCAGACGATCGCATGGTGGATGGGCTGGCCGGTCTTGCGGTTCCAGACCACCGTCGTCTCGCGCTGGTTGGTGATGCCCAGCGCCCGGATGTCGGCGGCCTGCAGATTCGCTTTCGCCAGCGCCTCCTGCGCGGTGGCCAGCTGGCTCTGCCAGATCTCCATCGCGTCGTGCTCGACCCAGCCCGGCTGCGGATAGAGCTGGCGGAACTCGCGCTGCGCCATCGCGACGATGCGGCCCTCGGCATCGAAGACGATGGAGCGGGAACTGGAGGTGCCCTGGTCAAGGGCGAGCAGATAGGTCATCGCGTGTCTCCGTGGTCGCGCTTCTATTCTGCGACGACGAGTTCCACACCCGCCTCGGCCAGCAGCGCACCGAAGGGCGGCGGCGGCACGGCATCGGTGATCAGCCGGTCGATCTGCGGCAGGCGGGCGACCTCGGCCATCGCCGGGCGGTTGAACTTCGTGTGGTCGGCGACCAGCCAGACCTCGCGCGAATGCTCGATGATGGTTCGCGCCACCATCACCTCGCGGTAGTCGAAGTCGCGCAGCGAGCCATCCTCCTCGATGCCCGAGATGCCGATCAGGCCGATGTCGACCTTGAACTGGCGGATGAAGTCGACCGCCGCCTCGCCTACGACGCCGCGGTCGCGCGAGCGCACGACGCCGCCCACCATCACCAGCTCGCAGTCCGGGTTGTCGGCCAGGATCATCGCGACGTTGAGATTGTTGGTGATCACCCGCAGGCCCTTGTGGTGCAGCAGCTCGCGGGCGACCGCCTCGGTGGTCGTGCCCAGATTGAGGATCAGCGAGCAGCCGGCCGGCACGCGCGCGGCGATCGCGCGGGCGATGCGCGCCTTGCCCTCGGCCTGCAGCGCCTGGCGCTGGCGGTAGGCGATGTTCTCGGTGGTCGAGGCCGGCACGCGCACGCCGCCATGGAAGCGCGCCACCAGGCCCGCCTCGGCCAGGCGCTGCACATCGCGGCGCACCGTCTGCAGGGTGACGCCGAACTGCTCGGCCAGCGCCTCGACGCTGACCGAGCCGCGCACGCGCACCTCCTGCAGCAGCTCGTTCTGACGCGGGTTCGGGATCATGCGGCGAGACTAAAGCGAATGAAAACGAAAATGACAACGGGTTAACCCTTGCTATAAACGCGCCGAAACGCGCTAAAAAGATCGCGCTGCGTATTCGCTTTCTGGAGACGCCTGCCTTGCTGCCGCCCAACGCCACCGCCGCGCCACTGAGCGAACGCGACCATGTCGACGTGCTGGTCGTCGGCGGTGGCATCAATGGCGCCGGCATCGCGCGCGACCTGGCCGGGCGCGGCTGGAAGGTGCTGCTGGCCGAGCGCGACGACCTGGCCTCGCACACCTCCTCGGCCTCGACCAAGCTAATCCATGGCGGCCTGCGCTATCTGGAGTACTACGAGTTCTCGCTGGTGCGCAAGGCGCTGCAGGAGCGCGAGGTGCTCTTGAAGAGCGCGCCGCACATCATCCGGCCGCTGCGCTTCGTGATGCCGCACGATGCGGCGATGCGGCCGGCCTGGATGGTGCGCATCGGCCTCTTCCTCTACGACCATCTGGCGCGGCGCGAGGTGCTGCCGGGCTCCAACGGCGTCGACCTGCGCGCCTCGCCGCTGGGCGAGCCGCTGAAGGAGCGCTACACGCGCGGCTTTGTCTATTCGGACGGCTGGGTCGACGATGCGCGCCTGGTGGTCCTGAACGCGCTCGATGCGCGCGACAAGGGCGCCGAGCTGCTGACGCGCAGCGAGGTGGTGGCGGCGCAGCGCCATTCGGCTCAGGACGGCGAGGGCTGGACGGCGACGATCGCGACCGCTGGCGGCGAGCGCCGGGTGCGCGCCCGCGCGCTGGTCAACGCGGCCGGGCCCTGGGCCGAGTCCTTCCTGCGCGGGGTCGCGCGGCCGGCGCGCGGCGAGGCGCTGGCGACCAAGAGCCTGCGCCTGGTCAAGGGCAGCCATATCGTCGTCAAGCGCTGCTTCCAGCACGACCACGCCTATATCTTCCAGAACCCGGACAAGCGCATCATCTTTGCCATCCCCTACGAGGGCGACTACACCCTGATCGGCACCACCGACATCGAACTGCCGCCCGAAGCGCTGGCCGGCCTGTCGAAAGCGCAGATCGACGACGAGGAGATCGACTACCTGTGCGAGCAGGCCAGCCGTTACTTCGTGCGGCCGGTGCGAAGCGGCGACGTGGTCTGGAGCTATGCCGGCGTGCGGCCGCTGCTGGACGATGCGGCCGGCGACCCCTCGGCCGTCACCCGCGACTACCTGCTCGAGACGCATGAGGACGATGGCGGCGCGCCGCTGCTGAGCGTCTGGGGCGGCAAGATCACGACCTTTCGCAAGCTGGCCGAGGACGCGGCCGACCTGGTCGGCGCGATGCTGGGCGACAAGCGCCAGGCCTGGACCGAGGGTTCCCGGCTGCCCGGCGGCGACCTGAGCGAATGGCTGGGCGCGAACGGTTCGAGCGGGCGGCCCGACCAGGACTTCGAGCGCCTGGTCGAGGCGGTCCAGGCGCGCCATGACTGGCTGCCGCCGGCGCTGGCGCGGCGGCTGGCGCGCGCCTATGGCAGCCGCATCGGCCGCCTGCTCGGCGCGGCGCACTCGCTGGCCGATCTGGGGGCGCAGCTGGCGCCGGGGCTTTACGAGGCGGAGCTGCGCTATCTGATGCGCGAGGAGCTGGTCCGCGAGGCCGACGACGCGCTGTGGCGGCGCTCCAAGCTGGGCCTGCATTACGACGCGGCGCAGCGCGCGGCGGTGGCGCGCTGGATCGCGGCGGAGCGATCATCATGACGCGCCTCAGTCTGCAGGGCGTCAGCCAGCGCGTCGGCGCGCAGCAGCATCTGTATCCGCTGACGCTGGAGCCGCAGCCGGGCGCGGTGACGGTGCTGCTCGGTGCGACGCAGGCCGGCAAGACCAGCCTCCTGCGTCTGATGGCCGGGCTGGACCGGCCCAGCGGCGGCCAGATCCAGGTCGATGGCGTCGACGTGACCGGCTGGCCGGTGCGCCGGCGCGATGTCGCGATGGTCTACCAGCAGTTCATCAACTACCCGTCGATGACCGTGTTCGACAACATCGCTTCGCCGCTGCGCCTGCGCGGCAGCCTGGCCGGCCCGGCGCTGCGCCAGCGCGTGCAGCAGCTGGCCGAGCGCCTGCATATCGAGCCGCATCTGGACAAGCTGCCGGCCCAGCTCTCGGGCGGCCAGCAGCAGCGCGTCGCGCTGGCCCGCGCGCTGGCCAAGAACGCGCCGCTGATGCTGCTGGACGAGCCGCTGGTGAACCTGGACTACAAGCTGCGCGAGCAGCTGCGCGAGGAGCTCGGCGAGATGTTTGCCGGCGGCGAGGCCACCGTCGTCTATGCGACGACCGAGCCGGCCGAGGCGCTGCTGCTGGGCGGCTGGACGGCCGTGCTCGATGCGGGCGAACTCTTGCAATACGGGCCGACGGCCGAGGTCTTCCACCGGCCGGCCTCGCTGCGCGTCGCGCGTGCCTTCAGCGATCCGCCGATGAACCTGCTGCCGGCCGGGGCCTTGCCGCTGCCCTCGCTGCCCGCCGCCGCCGCGACGCTGGGCCTGCGCGCGCATGCGCTGCGGCCGCAGGCGCGGCCCGGCGATCTGGCGATCGCGGGGCGGGTCGAGCTGTCGGAGATTTCGGGCTCGGACAGCTTCGTCCATGTGGCCAGCGCGGTCGGCCCGCTGGTGGCCCAGCTGGCCGGCGTCCATTACTTCGAGCTCGGCGCCGCGATCGAGCTGCATCTGGACCCGGCCGAGGCCTATGCCTTCGATGCCCAGGGCCGGCTGTTGCTCGCCCCGGCGCTGCGGAGGGCCGGCTGATGGCCCGCATCGAGCTGCGCCTGGCGCATTCCTACAAGGCCGATCCGCGGCAGGACAGCGACTATGCGCTGCTGCCGCTGGCGATGAGCTTCGACGACGGCGGCGCCTATGCCCTCTTGGGCCCCTCGGGTTGCGGCAAGACGACGATGCTCAACCTGATCTCGGGCCTGCTGCGGCCCTCGCAGGGGACGGTGTCCTTCGACGGCCGCGACGTCACCGCGCTGTCGCCGCAGGCGCGCAATATCGCCCAGGTGTTTCAGTTCCCGGTCATCTACGACACGATGACGGTGGCCGAGAACCTGGCCTTTCCGCTGAAGAACCGCGGCCTGCCGGCCGAGCGCATCCGCCAGCGCGTCGGGCGCATCGCCGAGATGCTGGAGCTCAGCGGCCAGCTGCAGCAGCGCGCGGCCAACCTCGCTGCCGACGCCAAGCAGAAGATCTCGCTGGGCCGCGGCCTGGTGCGCGAGGACGTGTCGGCGGTGCTGTTCGACGAGCCGCTGACGGTGATCGACCCGCATCTGAAATGGCAGCTGCGCCGCAAGCTCAAGCAGATCCACCAGGAACTGAAGCTGACCCTGATCTACGTGACCCATGACCAGGTGGAGGCGCTGACCTTCGCCGAGCAGACGGTCGTGATGAGCCAGGGCCGGGCGGTGCAGACCGGTTCGGCCGATGCGCTGTTCGAGCGGCCGCAGCACCGCTTCGTCGGCCTGTTCATCGGCTCGCCGGGCATGAACTTCCTGCCCGGCCGCCGCGCCGGCGAGGGGATCGAGGTGGCCGGGCAAGGCCTGGCCCTGCCGCCGGGGCCGGCGCTGCCCGAGCGCTTCACGCTGGGCGTGCGGCCCGAATATGTGGAGCTGCGCGGCGAGGCCGGGCCCGGCGCGCTGCGCGCCACCGTGCGGCGGGTGCAGGACATCGGCACCTTCTGGCTGATCGGCGCCAGCGTCGGCGAGGGCGGCAGCGAGCAGCTGCTCAAGCTGCGCCTGCCGGCCGGCGCGCGGCCGCCGGCCCCCGGCGAGGCGGTCTGGCTGCAGGTGCTGGGCCCGCATACCTGCTTCTATGGCGAGAACGAGGAGCTGCTGCGATGACGGCCAAGCCGCTGAACCAGAAGGCCTGGCTGCTGGTGCTGCCGGTGATCCTGTGCGTCGCCTTCTCGGCCATCCTGCCGCTGATGACGGTCGTCAACTACTCGGTGCAGGACATCATCTCGCCGGAGCGCCGCGTCTTCGTCGGCACCGAATGGTTCGCCAGCGTGATGCGCGACGAGGAGCTGCATGCGGCGCTGTGGCGGCAGCTGGGCTTCTCCTTTGCCGTGCTGGCGATCGAGATCCCGCTGGGCATCGCGCTGGCGCTGTCCATGCCGGCGCAGGGCTGGCGCGCCTCTCTGGTGCTGGTCATCGTCGCGCTGTCCCTGCTGATTCCGTGGAACGTCGTCGGCACGATCTGGCAGATCTACGGCCGCGCCGACATCGGCCTGCTCGGCGCGGCGCTGCAGGCGCTGGGCGTCGACTACAACTACACCGGCAACGCCACCGATGCCTGGCTGACCGTTCTGGTGATGGATGTCTGGCACTGGACGCCGCTGGTCGCGCTGCTGGCCTATGCGGGCCTGCGCGCGATCCCCGATGCCTATTACCAGGCGGCGCGCATCGACGGCGCGAGCAAGTTCGCCGTGTTTCGCTACATCCAGCTGCCCAAGATGCGCGGCGTACTGATGATCGCGGTGCTGCTGCGCTTCATGGACAGCTTCATGATCTACACCGAGCCCTTCGTGCTGACCGGCGGCGGGCCCGGCAATGCGACGACCTTCCTCAGCCAGTACCTGACGCAGAAGGCGGTCGGCCAGTTCGACCTCGGCCCGGCCGCCGCCTTCTCGCTGATCTATTTCCTGATCATCCTGCTGCTCTGCTTCATCCTCTACAACTGGATGCAGGCGCTGGGGCAGAGCGAGAAGGAGGCCAGCCATGGATGAGACCCGGCGCTTCAGGAAGCGGACGATCTTTCTGATCGCCTATCTGCTGTTCGCGCTGCTGCCGATCTACTGGATGGTCAATATGAGCTTCCGGACCAACCAGGAGATCCTGTCCAGCTTCAGCTTCCTGCCGCAGCACTGGACCTGGGACAACTACCGCACCATCTTCACCGACCCGGCCTGGTACTCGGGCTATATCAATAGCCTGATCTATGTGGGCATCAACACGCTGATCTCGGTGCTGGTCGCCCTGCCGGCCGCCTATGCCTTCAGCCGCTATTCCTTCCTGGGCGACAAGCATGTGTTCTTCTGGCTGCTGACCAACCGGATGACGCCGCCGGCGGTCTTCCTCCTGCCCTTCTTCCAGCTCTACACGACGCTGGGCCTGATGGACACGCACATCGCCGTCGCGCTGGCGCATCTGCTGTTCAATGTGCCGCTGGCGGTCTGGATCCTCGAGGGCTTCATGAGCGGCGTGCCGCGCGAGATCGACGAGACCGCCTATATCGATGGCTATTCCTTCCCGCGCTTCTTCGTCGCCATCTTCCTGCCACTGATCAAGGCAGGGGTCGGCGTGACGGCCTTCTTCTGCTTCATGTTCAGCTGGGTCGAGCTGCTGCTGGCCCGCACCCTGACCAGCGTCAATGCCAAGCCCATCGTCGCGACGATGACGCGCACGGTCAGTGCCTCCGGCATGGACTGGGCGACCCTGGCCGCCGCCGGCACCCTGACCATCGTGCCCGGTGCCGTCGTGATCTGGTTCGTGCGCCACTACATCGCGAAGGGCTTCGCGATGGGACGCGTTTAGGAGCGCCGCGATGTTCGATTGGATGTCCTGGACGACGCCGGTGGCCGTGTTCTTCGCGTGCATCGTGCTGATGCTGATCGGCATGACGCTGTGGGAGTTGAGGTCGCCGA
Source organism: Roseateles violae (assembly GCF_030410485.1). Taxonomy (GTDB): domain Bacteria; phylum Pseudomonadota; class Gammaproteobacteria; order Burkholderiales; family Burkholderiaceae_C; genus Roseateles_D; species Roseateles_D violae. Next base: position 951,726 of record NZ_JAUHHC010000001.1, read on the forward strand.
CGACCTTGCGCAAGGGCTGGCTGCCGATCGCGACGACGCGCGGCGACCGGCTGTTCATCGGCCTGCTCGTGGCCGCCTATATCAACCTCGCCTTCGTCGGCCTGTCGGGCCGGCTGATGGAGTGGCTGCAGCTGGACGTCGAGCCCAGCGTCTGGATCAGCTTCGCGATCTCGATGGCCGTGCTGGCCCTGCTGATGCGCAAGGGCTGAGCCCACGAAACAGAGAACAGTTTACTGACCGATCCGGCCCAGAAGCTCCCCGGGGCCGCGTGATCCGCCGACGACCTGCTGGGGGGTACGACAAGGAGACAAGCGATGACGAGTTATCTGCGCTACACGCCGCTGGCCCTGGCCTCGATGCTGCTGCTGGCGGGCCAGACGGCCCGGGCCGGCGAGGCCGAGGCCAAGAAATGGGTGGACAGCGAGTTCCAGCCCTCGACGCTCAGCAAGGACCAGCAGATGGCCGAGATGAAGTGGTTCATCGAGGCGGCCAAGAAGTTGCAGGCCAAGGGCGTCAAGGAAATCTCGGTCGTCTCCGAGACGATCACGACGCACGAGTACGAGAGCAAGACGCTGGCCAAGGCCTTCGGCGAGATCACCGGCATCACGGTCAAGCACGACCTGATCCAGGAGGGCGATGTCGTCGAGAAGCTGCAGACCTCGATGCAGTCGGGCAAGTCGATCTACGACGGCTGGATCAGCGATTCGGACCTGATCGGCACGCATTACCGCTACGGCAAGATCCTCGCGCTGACCGACTATATGAACGGCGCCGGCAAGGAGTTCACCAACCCCGGCCTGGACGTCAAGGACTTCATCGGCACCAGCTTCACGACGGCGCCGGACGGCAAGCTCTACCAGCTGCCCGATCAGCAGTTCGCCAATCTCTATTGGTTCCGCGCCGACCTGTTCGCGCGCAAGGACCTGCAGGACAAGTTCAAGGCCAAGTACGGCTACGAGCTCGGCGTGCCATTGAACTGGAGCGCCTACGAGGATATCGCCGAGTTCTTCAGCGTCGACGTGAAGACCATCGACGGCAAGCCCATCTACGGCCATATGGACTACGGCAAGAAGGATCCGAGCCTGGGCTGGCGCTTCACCGATGCCTGGCTGTCGATGGCCGGCACGGCCGACAAGGGCATCCCGAACGGCATGCCGGTCGACGAATGGGGCATCCGCGTCGCCGACGACAAGTGCACGCCGGTCGGCGCCTCGGTCAGCCGCGGCGGCGCGACCAACTCGCCGGCCGCCGTTTACGCGCTGACCAAGTATGTCGACTGGATGAAGAAGTACGCGCCCAAGGAAGCCACCGGCATGACCTTCGGCGAGGCCGGCCCGGTGCCGGCCCAGGGCCAGATCGCGCAGCAGATCTTCTGGTACACGGCCTTCACCGCCGACATGACCAAGCCGGGTCTGCCGGTCGTCAACGCCGACGGCACGCCCAAGTGGCGGATGGCGCCGGGCCCGAACGGCCCCTACTGGAAGCAGGGCATGCAGAACGGCTACCAGGACGTCGGCTCGTGGACCTTCTTCAAGGACCACGACCCGAACAAGGTCGCCGCCGCCTGGCTCTACGCGCAGTTCGTCACCGCCAAGACCACGAGCCTGAAGAAGACCATCGTCGGCCTGACGCCGATCCGCGAGAGCGACATCCGCTCGAAGGCGATGACCGATCTGGCGCCCAAGCTCGGCGGCCTGGTCGAGTTCTACCGCAGCCCGGCGCGCGTCGCCTGGACGCCGACCGGCACCAATGTGCCCGACTACCCGAAGCTGGCCCAGCTGTGGTGGAAGAACGTGGCCCAGGCGGTGACCGGCGAGAAGACGCCGCAGGCGGCAATGGACAGCCTGGCCGAGGAAATGGACCAGGTGCTGGCCCGGCTGGAGCGCGCCGGCATGGCGCGTTGCGCGCCCAAGCTGAACAAGAAGGAGGACGCGAAGAAGTGGCTGTCCGACAAGGGCGCGCCCTGGGCGAAGCTCGCCAACGAAAAGCCCAAGGGCGAGACGATCGCCTATGACAAGCTGCTCAATGCCTGGAAGGAGGGGCGGGTGCGCTGAGCGGCGCGAAGCCTGCCTATAGAGGCCGCGCCTTTTAGGCGCGGTTCTTTGTCTGCGCGTCTGGTTGGGCGCGCGCCTCGCTCGGCGGGCGATGGTGCCGGACACCATTCTCTTGACCTCGGAGCAGACGCTGGTCGGTGATTGAAGCTGATCGAGCCTGGCGTCAGCGGCCGGCGGGGGTGAGCTTCCGCTGATCTCTACGCGGCTGCCATGCCCGCCTAATGCGCGGCACACGAAGCACGGGTCCCAGGCCGCCTCGGGCGGCCACAATAGCGGCCCTCGTGCTCATCCTGTCCATGCCCCTCGTTCAAGAACTGCTGTCGCCGGCCCAACTGCTCGGCTATCTGGCGCTGATCTTCGGCGTTGGCTGCTTTCTGCAGACCGACGACCGCCGCTTCAAGACCTTCATGGCGCTGGAATGCCTGAGCTATGTGCTGCATTTCTGGCTGCTTGGCCAGCCCACGGCGGTGGCCAGCAATCTGGTCTCGCTGGGGCGCTCGCTGGCCGCGATGCGCAGCCGTTCGCCCTGGGTGGCGCTGTTCTTCGTCGGCCTGAGTCTGGGCCTGGGCGCCTGGCTGGCGAGCGGCTGGGTGTCGCTGCTGCCGATCGCGGCGTCCTGCATCGGCACGACGGCGCTGTTCCTGCTGAAGGGCCTGCGGATGCGACTCTTGATGCTGCTGGGCACCTTGCTGTGGGTGCTCAATAATCTCTGCGTCGGCTCGGTCGGCGGCAGCTTGCTGGAGCTGGTGGCGGCCGGCGTCAATGGCTGGACGATCTGGCGCATGGGGCGGGGCTCTATGCTGGTGAAGCAATGAACGGTCAGCGGCGCGATGCGATCAAGACGGCAGCGGCCTGGGCGCTGGGCGCGGCCTTAACTCTTGAGGCACGCGCCGAAACGGCACCGCCGTTCCGCATTGCCTATTTCGAAACCTACAGTCCCTTGAGCTTCACCGAGGCCGGCGCCATCAAGGGCATCCTCGTCGACGTGCTGGACGAGGTGATCCACCGCCGGCTCGGTCTGCCGCGCAGCCACGAGGGCTTCCCCTGGCCGCGCGCGCAGGCGCTGGTGCAGCGCGGCGAGCGCGATGCGATCTGCACGATCGCGACGCCGGCGCGGCTCGCGTATGCGCAGGCGGCCGAGGAGCCGGTGGTGACCGCGCCGACCACCGTGTTCGTGCGTGCCGACCATCCACGCCTGGCCGCCTTCAGCGCCGCCCGCGATCTGGCCGAGCTGCGCGAGCTGCAGCCTTCGGTGCTGTCCTATGCGGCCAATGGCTGGGCGCGCGAACGGCTGGGCGGCTTCAATGTGCTGTGGGGCAATGATTTCCAGAGCTCGCTGAAGATGCTGGTCGCGCGGCGCGGCGACTTGATGATCGAGAACGCGCTGACCATGCAGTACAGCCTGCGGCGACTGACCGGCGGCGACGAGATCCGCATGCTGCCGAACCGCATGGACCAGGCACATTTCCAGCTGCTTGTCAGCCGGGCCTCGGCCCATCTGCCGATGCTGCCGGACTTCAGCCGGGCGCTGCGGCGCTTCAAGCAGGGGCCCGAATACGGCGAGGTCTTCCGTCGCTATGGCGTGCAGGCCTAGTCAATCGCGGCCGAAGCCCATCCGGTCCGGAAACACCATGCTCTGGCTCAGGCGCACGACGACGCCGTTCTTGAAGTGCACATTGAAGCGCAGCAGATAGCTGCTGCCGGTCTGGTCGGGCTCGACGTTCCAGTCCCAGACCTCCTCGCCGCTGAGCGAATAGCTGACGCGGCGCCGTTCCTTGCCGAGCCGGCGGCTGACCTGCTCCTGCGTCATGCCGGGCGTGATCGCGAAGCGGCTGGCGTAGAGCAGGGTGTCCTCGATGCCGATCAGCTTGCCGTCGGCGCCGATATGGATCATGTAGCAGGTCTGGCCGAACGGTTGCGAGGAATATTCCAGCGTGCGCGCGCCGCCGCCGTCGTCCCAGACCTGGACCGGCTTGCCAAAACGGCTCAGCACCTCGGCCTCGCCGCTGACGCCGGGCTGCAGGCTGCGGTCGCGGCCCGGGTCGCTGGCGCAGGCCGACAGCGCCAGCGCAGCCGCGGCGAGCATCAGGCGCCAATCGAGTTTGCGTATGAAGACCATGATGTCCCGCTCCTGGCTATAGGCATGCACCGCTACCTTAGCAAAGCGCCGTGGCCGACACAAACCGCCCGCGGCGGACGGGAGCCGCGACGGACTCTGCGATAGTGTGGGCGATGTGGTTCGGACTCTTATTTGCCCTGGCCGCCGGCCTGATGTGGGGCCTGGTCTTCGTTGCGCCGCTGCTGCTGCCCGACTACCCGGCCGCCTTGCTGGCCGTCGGTCGCTATCTGGCCTTCGGCCTGATCGCGCTGCCGCTGGCGCTGATCGACAGGCGTGCGCTGCGCGAGCTGGCCGCCGCCGACTGGCGCGAGGCCTGCAAGCTCAGCGCGATCGGCAACTTCCTCTACTACCTCTGCCTGGCGGCGGCGATCCAGCGCGCCGGCGGGCCGCTGCCGACCGTCATCATCGGCACCCTGCCGGTCGTCATCGCGATCAGCTCGAATCTGCGCGACCACCGCCGTGACGGCCGCCTGCCCTGGCTGCGCCTGCTGCCCTCGCTGCTGCTGATTGCAACCGGCATCGCCTGCGTCAACCAGGTCGAGCTGGCCGCGCTGCTGCAGGCGCAGCGCAGCGGCGCCGAACTGCGCCGCTATGCCGAGGGCGCGGCGCTGGCCGTCGCCGCCGTCGCCTGCTGGACCTGGTATCCGATCCGCAATGCCGACTGGTTGCGCGCGCATGCCGAGCGCAGCCCGCGCGTCTGGGCGACGGCCCAGGGCCTGGTCACCCTGCCGATGGCGCTGCTTGGCCTGGCCCTGCTGACGCTGCTGCAACGCTGGCTGCTGCCGGCCGGCTTCGAGCTGCCGCTGGGGCCGCGGCCGCTGGCCTTCACCGGCCTGATGCTGGCCGTCGGCCTGTTCGCCTCCTGGCTCGGCACGCTGTGCTGGAACGAGGCCAGCCAGCGCCTGCCCACCAGCCTGGTCGGCCAGCTGATCGTGTTCGAGACGCTGTCGGCGCTGGCCTATGCCTTCGTGCTGAGCGGGCGTCCGCCGCAGCCCTTGAGCCTGCTGGGCATCGCGCTGCTGGTGGCCGGCGTTCTGTGGGCGCTGCGCATCAAGCCGCAGCCGACACCGTCCTGAGGCTCAGATCTTCGGGATGCGGATCCGGCTGACCATCAAGGAGCCGGACAGCGCGAACAGCAGCACCAGCGGATGCAGCTGGAAGCCGCCCAGCGTGATAACGCCGCCCCACAGGCGCTCGCCGATCGCGCCCTGCGCCGCCGCGGCACCCAGGATCGCGACCAGCACCAGCGAGGTCGGGATCGGGGTGCCCTCGAAGTACTTGACCTTGTCGCTGCCCTCGGACAGCTTCTCCGCCGTCACGTTGTAGCGCGCCAGCCGCGAGACGCCGCAGGCGACGAAGAAGACCAGCACGATGCGGTCGTAAAGACCCTGCATGCCGCAGCCATAGGCGATTGCCGCCGGTGCGACGCCAAAGGAGATCACGTCGGCCAGCGAATCGAGCTCGCGTCCCATCGCCGAGCTTTTCTGGCGCCAGCGGGCGATGCGACCGTCGAGCACGTCGAAGATCAGGGCCAGCGGAATCAGCCAGCAGGCGTAGTACAGATGGACGATCGCCTGTTCCTGCAGATAGGTCATCACCGAGAACAGCGCCCCGACGCCGGCAAAGGCGTTGCCGAGCGTGAACCAGTCGGCCAGATGGAACTCGCGGATCATCGAAAACGGTTTGGGGCGGTTCATGGCGAGCGATGAATTGCTGATCGTCGATAGGGAGGAATTGTTGAACGACGGCGGGCTCGGACGCAATCGCCACCGCCGATCCCCTGAGGCAGGGGGGCGCGGAGCCCCGCAAACGCGGCGCAATGAGTTCAAATGGCCGGGCGATCACTGCGGACTCGCGCCGCCGCGCCGACCTGTCGGGAATCTTGACAGTCACCGCCCGGGGCATCCGAGGCCGCTGTTGGGCCGTCGGCAAGCAGTTGATATTGTTGATGAAAATGCCGTCTGTCCGGTGGGCCCGGACCTTGCTACGATGCTTTGTATGCAAGCGACTGGCAGGATCTGCCGCGTTCGCCGGCAGCGTGGTGCCGGAGCAGGTCCGTTCACAGTCGGTCAGGTTGAGGTTCAAAATGAACAAACAGTCATCGGAATCGGAAAACTCCCAGCGTGGCGACCCCTTGTCGCCGCAGCGGACCTTGGCCGGCGATGCGCTGGCCCGCCGGCGACTGCTGCTGCGCGGCGCCACCGGCGGTGCCAGCGCCCTGGCCGCGTTGACGCCGCTGGGCGCGCGCGCTGCCGGCACCGGCGGTTCGACCGTGCTGACCTGCACCGGCGTCGGCGGCAAGGTCGGGCTGTGCTCGGTGTCCGGCACCAATTCGGCGGCGCACTCCTTTCTCAACGTCACCCAGGTCCCGGCCGGCGGCAAGAAGGTGTCCTGGTACGGCTCCTGCAGTGGTGGCAGTTGCAGCAGCCTGTCGATGACGCCGGCCAATGCCTGGCCCACGGGCCTGTTGCCGTCGACCAAGCTGAAGAACACGACCCTGCCTTGGGCCGCCGGTTCGGCCTATGGCAACTACACCATGCTGGGTCTGCTGGGCACCCGGTCTGCCAGCGCCGAAGCGCATTGGACCGTCGCCTACCTGAACGCCCTGAAGTTCTATCCGTTGGGAACCTTCCCTTACTCGGCCAGTCAGGTCGTGGACATGTACAACGGCGTTTTCCCAGGCGTCACTCGTGACAAGGCCTATACCTTCTTCACTACCTATATGGAAAACCTGCCGTGACGCCCGAGACGGGCGCTCGCCGCTGAGCGCCCTCGTTCCCACCGATGCAATGGCAACTGAACGCCCTGGCGGCACTGCACTGGCGCCAATGGGACGCCGACGACTGGGTCGTCTTTGACGAGGGATCGGGCCAGACCTTTTCGATCGACGCTGTCGCCGCGGCAAGCCTGATGGCGCTCGAGGCTGGCGGCCTGGCGCAGCCCGCGCTGCTCGAGCAGGTCGCCGCCGACTTGCAGATCGGCGACGCGGCGGCCCTGGACCAGCGGGTTGAGCAGAGCCTGCGCTTCCTGGCCGAGCTGGGTCTGGTCGAGCCGCCTGCTTCATGAAGCTCGGCGAACTGAGCGCGCGGGAGCGCCGCCAGCGGCTCGCGCAGGGCGAGCTGGTGATCCGTGCGGGCCCCTTCCGCTACCGCATCGAAAGCCGGCTCGCCGGCATCGAGCAGGGTCTGGCGCTGCTCTATGCCGACTATCCGCTCGCCGAGCCGGACGAGTTCGCGGACTTTTCGCTGAAGATGGAGGAGGGCGCCGGCTTGCACCGTTGGTGGCGGCGCCAGGTGCGCTTCAGCAGCGACGGTGTCTACCCCTTCGAGCCGCTGCCGCAGGGCCATGCCTACGCGCAGCTCGAGTGGGCGATGAACTGGTGCGTCTCCACGCAGGCGCATCACTACCTGATGCTGCATGCGGCGGTGGTCGAGCGCGAGGGCTTCGCCGCCATCCTGCCGGCGCCGCCGGGCTCCGGCAAGAGCACCCTGTGCGCGGCCCTGGTACACCGCGGCTGGCGCCTGCTGTCGGACGAGCTGGCGCTGATTTCGCTGGACGAAGCGCTGATCACGCCGGCCGTGCGGCCGATCGGCCTGAAGAACCAGTCGATTCCGCTCTTGCAGGCCTATGCGCCGGAGGCGGTGCTGAGCCCGGTGACCCATGGCACCAGCAAGGGATCGGTCGCGCATCTGCGCGTGCCCGGCGCGCAGCTGGCGCGCATGGACGAATCGGCCCGGCCGCGCTGGGTGGTCTTTCCCAAATACGTCGCTGGCGCGGCGCCGAGCCTGCAGCCGCAGCCGCGCGGCCGCAGCATGCTCGATCTGGGCGCCAACTCCTTCAACTACACCTTGCTGGGTCTGCAGGGCTTCGAGGCCTTGGCCCGGGTGGTGTCGGCCTGCGATTGCTACCGCTTCGACTACAGCCGGCTCGACGATGCGATCGCCGTCTTCGACCAGCTGGCGCGCGCGGCGGCGGAGGCGGGCCATGGCTGATCTGCTCAGCGGGCTCTGGTCCGGCGCGCCTGCGCGGCCGGCGCTACGCCCGCGCGACTGGGAGCTGCTGCTGGGTCAGGCGCGCCGCGCCGGCTTGCTGGCCCGGCTGGCCTTGCGGCTAGAGGCGGCAGACGGCGGCCTGGCGGCGCTGCCGGAAGCGCCCGCGCGCCTGCTGCGCGCCTCGCTGGCCATCGTCGAGCGTCAGCGCCACGAGGTGCTGGCAGAGCTGGCGCAGCTGCGGCGGGCGCTGCGCGGGCTGGATGGCCCGGTGGTGCTGCTGAAGGGCGCGGCCTACCAGCTGGCCGGCCTGCCGCCGGCGCGCGGCCGCCTGTTCTCCGACGTCGATCTGCTGGTCGAGCGCAGCCATCTGCTGCGGGCCGAGGGCCTGCTGTTTGCGGCCGGCTGGATCAGCCAGGAGCGCGATGCCTACAACCAGCGCTATTACCGGCAGTGGATGCACGAGATCCCGCCGCTGGAACATGTGCAGCGGCACAGCGTCGTCGATCTGCACCACACGATCGCGCCGCCAACCTCGCGCTTTCGCATCGACGCCGCCAAGCTGTTCGAGCGGATCCGCCCGATCGGCGCCAGCGGCTTCCACATGCTGGCGCCCGAGGACATGGTGCTGCACAGCGCCGCCCATCTGTACCAGGAGGGCGAGTTCGACCGCGGCCTGCGCGATCTGCTCGACCTGGACGATCTGCTCGAGCATTTCGGCCGCGAGCCGGGCTTCTGGCCCGGCCTGCTTGCCCGCGCGGCCGAGCTGGGCCTGGGCGAGCCGCTGTTCCTGCTGCTGGATCAGCGCTGCCGCCTGTTCGGCCGCCGACCGCCGGCCGACTGCACGCCGGCCCTGGCCGCGCTGCGCCCAGGGCCGCTGCGGCGCTGGGCCCTCGGGCGGCTGCTGCGGCTGGCGCTGCGACCGCATCACCCGAGCTGCGACGATGCCGCCAGCCGGGCCGCGCGCTGGCTGCTCTATGTCCGCTCGCACCGCTTGCGCATGCCGCTGCACCTGCTGCTGCCGCATCTGCTGCGCAAGGCATATATGAGTCGTTTTCCCGCCGTTGCCGCGCTACCGCAGCCGCCGGCCTGAGCCGGACGCCGGGTGTCGCCGATAATCGCGGCTTGCGTGCGGGCGGCCGTGGGGGCCGTCCGGAGAGGAAGAACAAGGATGCTGGACCGTAGGAAACTGCTTGCAGCGCTAGGCCTGCTGTCCGGTCCCTGGGCCGTGGCAGCGCCAGCGGTCGGCGCGGCCGCCTCTGCAGGCGGCGGGGCGGGCGCCCCGGGCGGCGAGCCGCTGACCGTGCTGCTGGAGCCGGTGCCGCCGTTTTCCTACCAGGACGCCGACGGTAAGCCGGCCGGCTATGCGGTCGAGCTGGCGCAGGAGATGCTGCGCCGCTGCCATCTGAAGGCAAACATCGAATTCAATTCCTGGACCCGCATCTACCAGCGCGCGATCAAGGATGCCCGGGTGCTGGTCGTCAGCATGGCGCGGCTGGACGAGCGCGAGCCGCATTTCTTCTGGATCGGCCCGACGGCGGCGCGGCGCGCCTATCTGTACCGGCTGAAATCACGCCCCGAGGTTCGCGCCTCCAGCCTGGAGGCGGCCAAGGCCTACCGGATCGCGGTGATCCGCGACGACGCGGCCGAGCGCGATCTGCTGGCGCGCGGTTTCGAGCTTGGCACCCATCTGGACCGCAGTCCCGACCATGCGGCCATGCTGCGCAAGCTGTTCGCCGAGCGCGACGATCTGGCGGCGCTGAACAGCACGGTGGCGGCCGCGACCCTGGCCCAGTTCGGCTACGACTTCAACCAGATCGAGCCGCTGGTCAAGATCTCGGAGACGCGGCTGTTCATGGCGCTGAGCCGCGGCAGCGGCGAGGCGCTGCACGCGAATCTGCTGCGTGCCTGGGAAGCGATGAAGCGCGACGGCACGGTGGCCGCGACCGCCGCCCGCCATCCGCATGTCAATCTGCCGGACTGAGCCCGGCGCGGCGCTCCGCTAGAGCGCTTCGCCGCCGAAGGTGTTGCAGCTCTTCAGCTCGCCGCTCTCCAGGCCGCGCTTGAACCAGCGCACCCGCTGCGCGCTGCTGCCATGGGTGAAGCTCTCCGGCACGACGGTGCCCTGCGAGCGGCGCTGCAAGGTGTCGTCGCCGATCTGCGAGGCGGCGTTCAGCGCCTCCTCGATATCGCCCTGCTCGAGCCAGCCCTTGCCCTGCTGCGAATGCATGGCCCAGACGCCGGCGAAGCAGTCGGCCTGCAGCTCCAGCCGCACGCTCAGCGCGTTGTACTCGCGCTCGGAGACGCGCCGTCGGGCATCGTCCATCTTGGCCGTCGTGCCCATCAGGTTCTGCAGGTGGTGGCCGACCTCGTGCGCGATCACATAGGCCTGGGCGAAGTCGCCGGGCGCGCCGAGGCGGGTCTTCAAGGTGTCATAGAAGCTCAGATCGATATAGACCTTGGCGTCGGCGGGGCAGTAGAACGGCCCCATCGCCGCCTCGCCGGTGCCGCAGCCGGTCGGGTAGCGGCCGCGGAACAGTACCAGATGCGGTGCCTGGTAGCGCTGCTGGCGCTGCGCGAAATAGGCGCCCCAGACGTCCTCGGTATCGGCCAGCACCGTGCTGACGAAACGCGCGCCGGGATCCTGCGGCTTGGGCCCCGGGCCCTGCTGCTGTTGCGGCACCGGCGCCGGGCCGCCGCCACCGCCCAGCAGGCCCAGCACCGTCAGCGGATTGATGCCCAGTGCCCAGGAGGCGATCAAGGCGATCGCGATGCCGCCGATGCCCAGGCCGCGGCCACCGCCCAGGCCGCCGAGGCCCGGAAAGCCGCCTCCGCCGCCGCTGTCGCGGCGGTCCTCGATGTTGTCGCTCTCGCGCTGGCCTTCCCATTTCATTGGTAACTCCTTCGCGGCTGCGTGCCGCCCATCGTGGACTATCGTAAGCCGCCGGGCCGCCCGGCGCTGCAGCAGAATGCAAGCACGCGCAAAAGAGAAGGGATCGATGAGCAAGCGAGACGACGAGGCGATGCCGGCCGGCCTGGCCGAGACCCTGCTGGCGCTGCAGCAGCACAGCCAGCAGCTGGTTGCGCTGTACGACCCGCAGGACATGCTGCGCTATGCCAACCCGGCCTTCTGCCAGGCCTACAAGGTCGAGCCCGACGGCCGGCAGACCTGGGCCGACATGATGCGGCAAAGCCATGCCAGCGGCGAGGGCGCCTGCGTCGAGGCCGACGATATCGAAGCCTGGCTGCACTCGGTCAGTTCGCACCGCCGCAAGAAGCCTTTCCGCGCCTTCGAAGCCGATTTGAGCGACGGCCGCTGGCTCTGGGTCACCGAGACCGCGCAGCCGCAGGGCTGGCTGCTGTGCGTCGCCAGCGACATCAGCAGCCTGCGCCGCGACCAAGGCGCGCTGCGCCAGGCCCGCGCCGAAGCGCTGACCGCCGCCCACAGCGACGCGCTGACCGGCATCGGCAACCGCCAGCACGGCATGCAGCTGCTGCAGCGCGCGCTGCGGCACGGCGAGGGCTGGCCGCTGTGCGTTGCCACCCTGGACATCGACCACTTCAAGCAGATCAACGACGGCCTGGGCCCTGCGGCCGGCGATGCGGTGCTGTGCGACTTCGCCCGCCAGCTGCAGGCCAGCATCCGCCGCGAGGATGGCTGCGCCCGCGTCGGCGGCGAGGAGTTCCTGCTGATCCTGCCGGCCGCCGCTGCCGCCCAGGCCGGCGCCATCATCGAGCGGCTGCTGGCCCGCGTGCGGCGCGCGCGGCCGCTCGCCGAGCAGCCCGGCCGGGGCTACAGCTGCTCGGTCGGCTTGGCCGAGGCGGTCTGGGGCGAGGAGGCCGGCGCCCTGCTGCGGCGGGCCGAGGCGGCGCTGCACCGCGCCAAGGACGAGGGGCGCGATCGCTGCGTGCTGGCCGAAGCCTAGGAGTCTGGGCGGCAGCGCGCATGGCCCGCGCCGGGACGAGTTGCGGGGCCAGGTAAGGCGCCGGCGAAGCGTGGGTCGGGACCCACAACGAGCCGGCAACGCCGCATGGCACGCAAATCGTCCCGGCCCTTCGGGTTGGGCCTGGCAAGGGCGCATGCGGCGTTGCTCGTCGTTGCGGGCACGAGCCCGCGGCCTCCTCACGCCTTGCCTGCGCCCTTGCCAGGCTCAACGCGGACCATGCGCTCTGCCGCCCAGACTCCTAGGCGCCCAGGCGCTCGCGCAGCCAGGCCTCGGCCGCCTCGCTGGTCTCGAAGGCGCTGAACTGGCGGCGGTGCTCGGCATAGAGCTTGGCGAAGATCGGCAGCATCAGGCTGCGGCCCTCGACCTCGGGCGCAACGACAAAGGCGACGGCGATCGGCGCCGTCTTGGCCGCGCTCATCGCGGCGAGAAAGTCGCCGAAGGCGGCCAGCGCATCGGGCGAGGCCAGCAGGCTGCCGCGGAATTCGAGCAGGTCGGCAAAGCGCGGCGCCGGCGGCATGGTCGCGAACAGATCGCGCATCGCCAGGCCGACGGCCTGCACCGCCTCGCGGTTGAACGGTCCCTCGGCGGCGATGCGGATCACCGGCCCCTCGGCCCAGAACTCGATGCGCCCATGCGGACGAAAGGCGCTGCTCGCATAGGCGTCGATGCTGCGCTTCTTCGCCGGCTTCCTGTCGTTGCTGTGCTGATTCACTCGCCGATGCTAGGGCCGGGGGCTGCGGCCGGCAAGCAATGCACGGCCGCCGGCGCGGCATCGCGCGGCGCCGGCGGTTCATCCGCGGCGATCAGTGCGAGCGCCAGCGCCAGGCCCAGGCCTGCGCTGGGCAGGCCGGTCAGGGCGGTGTCGATGCTGCGAACGAGCTCGGCGAGGGGCTTCATGCTGCCGACTCTAGAAGCGGCTCGCGGCCGCCGATAGAGCCGGGCTCCTCTTTGTTGCGGAGTTCCGGCCCGGCCCCGGCGTCAGCGCGGCAGCGGCTTGCCCTGCGCCTGCGCCGGTGTGCGGATCTGCAGGATCGCGGCCAGGGTCGGCGCGATGTCGGCGACCTCGACGCGCTGCGTCACCTCGCCGGCGCCGACCCATTGCGGCCCCCAGGTCAGGATGGGCACCTGGGTGTCGTAGGGATAGGGCGTGCCATGCGAGCTGCCCAGCGGCCGCGAACCGAACAGCCAGTTCTCCTTGATGACGACGATCAGCGGCGCCGAGCGGGCCGGGTGCCAGGACTTGCGCATCTGCTCCAGGTACGGGGTCGAGGTGTCGCTGCCCTGCAGCTGCTGCTGGGTGAACACGGCGGCCACGCCGTCCTGCTGCAGCAGCAGGGTCTTGGCCTGCTGGTAGACATCGGCCGACTTCAGGCCGCGCGCGGCGATCAGCTGCTCGTCGAACAGCACGCCCGAGGCCGACATCGCCGTCGCCCACTTGCCCTCGCCGTACTGCTTGACCAGGCCGGCGTTCAGCTGGCTCAGCAGGGTCGAGGGGTTCAGGCGGGCGGCGTCCCGGCCCTGGGTCTTCGCCCATTCCGGCGTGTCGGCAAAGCCATGATCGGCGGTCAGCATGGCCAGGTAGTTGCCGGCGCCGAGAGTGGCGTCGAGATACTGAAAGAAGCCCTGCAGATAGCGGTCCAGCTGCAGGAAATGGTCGTGCGAGAGCCGCGACTCGGGGCCGAAGGCATGGTTGATGTAGTCGTGGCTGGACAGGCTGACCGACAGGATGTCCGGCTTCGCATCGGCGCCCAGCTGCTCGCCCTCGATCGCCGCGCGCGCGAAGGCCAGGGTCAGCTCGTCGCCGAAGGGCGAGGGCAGGATGTTGGCGTAGAAGCGCGGGCCGGGGGCCTCCATCTGGTCGCCCAGCTTGGCCGGCAGGCGGTTGCCGTTGCCGCTATTGCTCTGCCAGGCCTGGCCGTCCGGCACCGAGCGCGCATAGGCAGACTCCGGCAGCAGCGGGGACCAGACCTTGCCGAAGAAGGCGTCGGCCGGCTTGGCCGCATTGAAGGCCTTGACCCAGGCCGGATGGGCGGCCATGTAGTAGCTGCTCGAGGCGAACTGGCCCGACTCGCTCATATACATATAGGCCGTTCCCTTGTGGCCGGCCGGCAGGATGGCGCCGCGGTCCTTGCCCGAGATGCCGATCACCTTGGAGGCCGGATCGGCCGAGCGCAGCACGTCTCCGACCGTCTCGGCCAGCAGCATGCGCGGGCTGGTGCCCGACAGCGGCTTGGTCTCGTTGTCCAGGTAATGCGCGGTCTCGTCCTGCGTGTTGTAGACCTCGGCCCCGGTCTTGGGGTCGCGCCACTCGTTGCTGATGATGCCGCTGCGCTGCGGGTAGGCGCCGGTCAGCATGGTCGCGTGGCCGGCCGCGGTGACCGTGTGGCCATGGCCGTAATGCGCGTTCGCGTACCAGCGGCCGCGGTCCAGGAAGCGCTTGAAGCCGTCCGGCTGCAACTGATCGCGATAGGCCAGCACCTGGCGCATCGGCAGGCCGTCGATGACGATGAAGACCAGCAGCTTCGGCGGCGGGGCGGCGCTGCCCGTGGCCGCCGTCGTGGCAACCGGCGCGGGCGTCGAGGGCGTGCCGGCGCAGCCGGCCAGCAGCAGCGCGGCGATGGCGATCGTGATGGCGATGGGCTTCTTGTTCATGGTCGGTTGCGGATCAGCGAGGAGGGGTGCAAGATTAGCCGAACAGCATCACCGATGGGCCTGTTGGCCGCGGCCTCGGCGCGAATGGCGCGCCTGCCGCGCCGCGGCGACGGCCCGCCCCGCATCATGCAGGACGCGCGCAAGGACGATTTCGATCCCACCCATCTGCTCGACGGCTGGCGGCCGTCCGAGCCGGCCCGGCCGGTGGCGCCGCCGGAGCTCGATCTGTCGGCCCTGCATGCCGAACCGCGGCAGCGGCCGCCCGAGCCGCGGCTCGATGCCGAGCGCCTCGCGCGGCTGAAGAAGCGCGGCTTCGAGATGGACGATATCGAGGACGTCGAACTGCCCGAGATCGTCATGCCCATCGTTGAAACCACGCCGGCGCTGGACACCGCCGGGCTGGACCAGGCGCTCAGCGCCGCCGCCGGCATCGCCCAGCAGCAGGGCCGCGGCGCTGCCGAACCGCGCATCGACCTGCCGCTGAGCGCGCGCGCCGAGACCAGCGCCGATCCGCGCCTGCTGCGCCAGTGGCGGCCGGGCGCCTGGGTCGGTGTGCGCCGGCGCTTGATCGGCGCCAGCACCGAGCTGGTCAGCACGCCGCAGGGCCCGCTGGTCGAGACGCGGCCACCGCAATGGCTGCTGGCCGTCTGGCCGCCGCAGGGCCTGGAGATGCCGCTGCTGAGCCGCTGGCCCGAGCGGGCCATGCTGCTGCCGGCGCAGCAGTCGGTCGCGGCCGCCCAGCTGCTGCTGCAGCAGGCGGTGCCGGCGACGGCGCCGCTGTGGATCGGGGAGCTCGATGCCGACTGGGCGCTGCTGGCCGAGCTGGTGCTGCTGCACGACGCCAGCCTGCAGCCCTTCCAGATCGAGGCCTTGCGCGCGCTGACCGAATCCGATCGCCTGCAGCGCTTCGAGCGGCTGAACAATGCCTACCAGCCGGCGCCGGCCGGCGGCGCGTTGCGGCGCCCGCCTGCATGAGGCGGGGCCGGCGCGGCCAAAAAAAACGGGCCGGCGGCTAGGCCGGCGACCCGAGCGGACCGAGGCTGGGGCGTGCCGCTCGCTCGGTGGCGGACGCCCGGGCCGGTCAAGGAGTCTCGCAACTCCTCCTCCTGTTATGGTTTGGGCGCTATTGTGAAAAAGTGTTTCATAGTCAGCGCTACGCATTTGCCCTCGATTGGGCGCTATGCGAACGCTGAAGATCAGGCGCGGAGCGCCTCGTCGAGCACCTCGACCCAATGGCGCACCGGCGTTTCGGTGCCGCTTTGCAGATGCTGGATGCAGCCGATATTGCCCGAGACGATGGCCTCGGCCTGCAGCGGTGCCAGTGCCTGCAGCTTCTGCTCGCGCAGCTGCTTGGCCAGCGCCGGCTGCAGCACCGAATAGGTGCCGGCCGAGCCGCAGCACAGATGGCTGTCGCAGGGCGCGCGCGCGATCGCGAAGCCCAGCTCGGTGAGCCCCGCCTCGACCTGGCCGCGCAGCTGCTGGCCGTGCTGCAAGGTGCAGGGCGGGTGGTAGGCGAGCTGGCCGCCGCGCGGGTGGCCGGCCAGCCGGGGCTTGAGGAGCGGTACCAGCTCCGGCAGCAGCTCGCTCAGGTCGCGCGTCAGCGCGCTGACCTTGGCCGCCTTGTCCGCATAGGCCGGGTCATGCGCCAGCGCGCGGCCGTAGTCCTTCACCGTCACGCCACAGCCGGACGCGTTCATCACCAGCGCCTCGACCTTGCCGGCCGCGGTCAGACCCTCGACCAGCGGCCACCAGGCGTCGATATTGCGGCGCATATCGGCCAGGCCGCCCTCGTGGTCGTTCAGATGGCTGCGGATCGCGCCGCAGCAGCCGGCTTCGTCGGCGACCAGGGTCTGGATGCCGGCGGCATCGAGCACGCGCGCGGTCGCGCTGTTGATGTTCGGCAGCATCGCCGGCTGCACGCAGCCCAGCAGCAGGCCGACCTTGCGCGCATGCGTGCGGGTCGGCCAGTCGTGCGCGCCTTTCGGCGCCGGGCCCGGCAGCTTGTCCTTCAGCGCCGCCGGCACCAGCGGCCGCAGCCATTGGCCCAGCTTCATCGCCGGCTTGAAGGCGGGCGAGGGCAGGCCTTCCTTCAGCAGCCAGCGGACCGCGCGCTCGCCGGCCGGGCGCTGCACCTTGGCCTCGACGACATTGCGGCCGATCTCGACCAGCTGGCCGTACTGCACGCCCGAGGGGCAGGTGCTCTCGCAGTTGCGGCAAGTCAGGCAGCGGTCCAGATGCAGCTGGGTGCTGCGCGTCGGCTCGGCACCTTCGAGCACCTGCTTGATCAGGTAGATGCGGCCGCGCGGCCCGTCGAGCTCGTCGCCCAGCAGCTGGTAGGTCGGGCAGGTCGCCGTGCAGAAGCCGCAGTGCACGCAGCGGCCCAGGATGGCCTCGGCCTGCGCGCCCTCGGGTGTGGACTGGAATTCGGGGGCGAGTTGGGTTTGCATCGGATCGTCGGTCGCTTCAGCCGCGCGGCGCGACGCGCCAGGACGCGGCCCAGTAATGGGTCCATTCGGTCCAGCCGAAGTCGCTGGCGCGCGCGCCGAGCAGCGCCTGCACCTGCTCGCGCGTCGGGAAGTTCTTCAGCACCTCGTGCAGGCTGCCGTCGTCGAGCTCGCGGGTCTGGTAGCTATTGCCCTCGGCGTCGAGCCGGTCCAGCGGCAGGCTGCTGCCCGGCACGAAGCGGTTGTCCATCACGACGACGCGCGCGCCGTCTTCGAGCCGCGCGTGCAAGGTATCGATCCAGGCCGACAGCCGCCCCAGCGGCACATGGCTCCACCAGAAGCCGGCAAAGCCGGCGTCGAAGCGCCGCTCGCCCAGGCCGGCCAGCGCATAGGCATCGGCGATCGCGAACTCGACCTTGCCGGGCGGCAGCGGCTTCTCGCGCGCCAGCGCCATCGTCTCCGGGTTCAGATCGGTGGCCAGCCAATGCTCGCAATGGCGCGCGCCATGGGGCGTCCACCAGCCGGTGCCGCAGGCCAGCTCGAGTACGCGCCGGCCGCGAAAGGCCTCAGCCACCCAGGCCTCCATCGCGCGCAGATCGGCCTGCCGCTCCGGCTTCTGATAGACCCGCTCGTAGTAGGCGGCGCGGCGCCGGTAGTAGTCGACCATATCGGCCGCCGGCGTCGGCGGCGGATTGCTCACATCCATCGGTACAACCTCCCCGGGTTGAACAGGCGCTGCGGGTCGAAGGCGTTTTTCAGTTCGCGGTGGATGCGCTCCAGCGGCGGCGCCAGCGGTGCAAAGGCCCCCGGCTGCTTGTCCAGCGCGCGGAACAGCGTCGCATGGCCGCCGACTCGGGCCGCCGCCTCGCGGATCTGCGCGGCCGGCAGCGGCGTCGTCACCCAGCGCTGGGCGCCGCCCCATTCGATCAGCTGCTCGCCATGCAGCTGCTGCAGGGCCGGCGCCGTCTGCGGCAGCGACAGCCGCCACAGCGAAGCGCCGCCCTGCACCGCGCGCTCGGCGCCCTGGAAGAACTCGTCGCGCTGATCGCGCAAGCCCTCCCAGAAGGGCCGCGCCAGCGCATCCGCTATCAGCTCGCCGCCCAGCTGGGCGGTCGCCGCCTGCACCGCCGCCTGGGCGCCGGCCAGGCGCAGCACCAGCGCACCGTCCCACCAGGCGCTGGCATGGATGGGCAGCGGCTGGCCGCCCCAGCGGTTCAGCCGGGCCAGCGCCTGGGCCTGGTCGAGCTCGAAGCGCAGGGTCGCCTCGGCGACCGGCCGCGGGAGCACCTTCAGCGAGACCTCCAGGATCAGGCCCAGGCTGCCCAGGGCGCCGGCCATCAGCCGGGCGACGTCGTAGCCGGCCACGTTCTTCATCACCGTGCCGCCGAAGCTCATCGCCTCGGCCTTGCCGTTCAGCAGGGTCAGGCCCAGCACATGGTCACGCAGCGAACCCGCCGCGGCGCGCGCCGGGCCGCTCAGGCCGGCGGCGACCATGCCGCCGACGGTGCCGCGGCCTCCCGAACCATTGTCAAAACGCGGCGGCTCGAAGGGCAGGTGCTGGCCCTGCGCGGCCAGCACCTGTTCCAGCTCGGCGATGCGCGTGCCGGCCTTGACGGTGACGACCAGCTCGCTCGGTTCGTAGCTGCTGATGCCGGCAAAGCCCAGGGTGGACAGCGGCTCGCCCCGCGGCGCCTCGCCGTAGAAGGCCTTGCTGCCGTGGCCGCGGATGTCGAGTTGGGCGCCGCGCGCGGCGGCGTCGCGGACCTGGTCCTGCAATTGCTGCAATGTCATCGGCTCAGAACCTCGGCAGCTCGGGAAAGGCCAAGAGCCCCTTGCTGACATGCATGCGGCCGTATTCGGCGCAGCGGTGCAGGGTCGGGATCACCTTGCCGGGGTTCAAGAGGCCGGCCGGATCGAAGGCGCTTTTCAGCGCCAGCATCTGCTCGCGCTCGGCTTGGGAGAACTGCACGCACATGCTGTTCAGCTTCTCGACGCCGACGCCATGCTCGCCGGTGACCGTGCCGCCCAGCGCGACGCTGGTCTCCAGGATCTCGGCGCCGAACAGCTCGCAGCGATGCAGCTGATCGGGGTCCTTGGCGTCGAACAGGATCAGCGGATGCAGATTGCCGTCGCCGGCATGGAAGACATTGGCGCAGCGCAGGCCGTATTTCTTCTCCATCTCGGTGATGGCCAAGAGGATGTCGGCCAGCTTCTTGCGCGGGATGGTCGAGTCCATGCACATGTAGTCGGGGCTGATGCGGCCCGAGGCGGGGAAGGCGTTCTTGCGCCCGCTCCAGAACTTCAGGCGCTGCGCCTCGTCCTCGCTGACCTCGCACTGCGTCGCGCCGCTCTCAAGCAGCACCGCGAGCATGCGCGCTATCTCCTCGGCCACCTCCTCGGGCGTGCCGTCGCTCTCGCAGAGCAGGATGGCCTCGGCGCTGAGGTCGTAGCCGGCGTGGACGAAGTCCTCGACCGCCGCCGTCATCGGCTTGTCCATCATCTCCAGGCCGGCCGGGATGATGCCGGCGGCGATGATGTTGGCGACCGCGTCGCCGGCCTTTCGCACATCGTCGAAGCTGGCCATGATGCAGCGCGCCAGCCGCGGCTTGGGCACCAGCTTGACCGTCACCTCGGTGATCACGGCCAGCATGCCCTCGCTGCCGACGATCACCGACAGCAGATCGAGCCCGGCCGCGTCCAGCGCCTCGGAGCCGAACTCGAGCGCCTCGCCCTCGACGGTGAAGCCGCGCACGCGCAGCACATTGTGCAGGGTCAGCCCGTATTTGAGGCAGTGCACGCCGCCCGAGTTCTCGGCCACATTGCCGCCGATGGTGCAGGCGATCTGGCTGCTCGGGTCGGGCGCGTAATAGAGCCCATGCGGCGCGGCCGCTTCGGAGATTGCCAGATTGCGTACGCCGCATTGCACGGTGGCCGTGCGCGCCAGCGGGTCGATCTTGAGGATCTGCCTGAACTTGGCCAGCGCCAGCGTCACGCCCTGCGCATGCGGCATCGCGCCGCCGGACAGGCCGGTGCCGGCGCCGCGCGCGACGACCGGGATGCTCATGGCATGGCAGGTCCGCAGCACCGCCGCGACCTGGGCCTCGTCCTCCGGCAGCGCCACCAGCAGCGGCCGCTCGCGGTAGGCGGTCAGGCCGTCGCACTCATAGGGGATGGTGTCCTCCTGCTGCCACAGCAGCGCATGGGCCGGCAGGCCGGCCGCCTGCAGGGCCTGGACCAGGCGTGTCTGCGCATGGCGGCGCTGGGCGGGATCGGTGGCGGCAGGGCTGGCGACGGCGGCGTTCACGGCGGGCGGTTCTTTCCTCGAGGCTCAGGACCGACTGTAGCCTGAGGCGGGCTCGCCGCCGTGCGGGGAAATGCGTGCTCAGGCCACCTTGGGCGGCAGCAGGTACAGCGTCATCGCGAACACCAGATAGACCATCAGCAGCAGCACGCCGACGAACCAGGCCGAGCGGCCGCCGACGGTGATGAAGGCGGCGGCCAGCGTCGCGACGAACATCATCAGCACGGCGCCGGGCCAGAACTGCAGATCCATCGGCGCCGGTCCAATGAAATAGCTCAGCAGCACCATCACCGGCGCGACGAACAGCGCGATCTGCGAGGCGCTGCCCAGGGCGATGCCGACGCTCAGATCGAGCCGGTTCTTGCGCGCGCCGGAGAAGGCCGAGGCCATCTCGGCCGCGCCGCCGACCAGGGCGACGACGATGAAGCCGACAAAGGCCTGGCTCATGCCGAAGTCCTCGGCCGCCTGCTGGACCGATTCGACGAAGACCTCGCTGGTCAGCGCGACCAGCACCGTCACGCCGGCCAGCGTCGCCAGCGCGACGCCGATCGGCAGCGGCGCCTCGCCGTCCTCCTCGCCGTGCGCGGCGCTGGCGAACAGATCGCGGTGCGTCTTCAGCGAGAACAGCATGCCCAGCGCGTAGGCAGCGATCAGCACGACGGCCAGGCCCAGGCTCAGCTCGCGGATATAGCCGGCCTGCGCAACGGTGTCGATCGCATCGACGCCGGCGATCGCCGAGGGCAGCATCAGCGCGATCGTCGCCAGGAACAGCAGGCCCGCCTGCGTGCGCGCGCTGAGCCGGTTGAACTCCTGCACATGGTGCTTGAGCCCGCCGAGCAGGAAGCACATGCCCAGCATGAACAGGGTGTTGGTGACGATGACGCCGGCGATCGAGGCCTTGACCAGCATGTACTCGCCGGCGCGCAGGGCGGTCAGCGCGATCACCAGCTCGGTCAGATTGCCCAAGGTTGCGTTGAGCAGGCCGCCGGCGGCGTCGCCGGTCTTGGCCGCCACCGACTCGGTCGCATGGCTCAGCAGCGCGGCCAGCGGCACGATGGCCAGCACCGACAGGATGAACAGCAGCGTGTGCGCCTCGTGGTTGAGCTGCTTGGCGATGAAGGTGATCGGCACGAAGACCAGCAACCAGAGCATGCGGTTGTGGCGGATTTCCGCGAGCAGTGAATTCATGGGCTGCCGGTCCTTGATGGGGTCAGGTCGACACCATCTTGTCACGGCGGGCCCGCCGCCGGCAACGGCGGCTTTGCGTTTCTCGCTACACCGCGGCCCGCGCCGCCGCGCGCCGGAACAGCTGCGCCGACAGCAGCCACAGCGCAATGAAGAACAGGCTCGCCAGTGGCGGCAGCCGCCAGCCGGCCAGCGCCGCCACCCCGGCCGCCAGCGCCTGCGCCGCCGCCATCGCCAGCAGCACGCCGGCCATCGCCCCGGGCCGCAGCCGCGTCAGTGCCGCGCCGAGCAGGCCGATGAGCAGCACGCCGGCAAACATCAGATTGGCCGGATCATCGGGCTCGCCGATCAGGCCGACGGCCAGATTCATCCAGACCAGCAGGAAGCCGCCCGCGATCGCGACGCAGACGGCCGCCCGCTGGCTGCCATTGCCGGGCCGCAGCTGCTGCGCCAGCTCGTAGCCGCCGCAGGCGCACAGCAGCATCAGCGCGAAGACGATGAAGTCGAAGACGCCCCAGCGCACCTCGCTGCTGAACTGCATCGCCAGCCCCGGCAGGGCCAGCAGGGCCGCCGCCAGGCCCCAGACGGCGATCCGCCAGCGTCGCTGATGATGGCCGCCGACGCGCAGCATTTGCTCCCGATGCTTCATCGCTTAACCTCCATGGGCCCATTGTGCGGGCGGCCGGTGAGCGCAGCGGGAGCGCTGTGTGAAGCGACGGTGAAGAAGGGGAAACGGGCGCCTGGCGCGGGTTTGCCCCAGCTACGCCACCGGGCCCGGCTGGCCGACGATGCGCTCGGCGTCGTCCGCATTGCCTGGGAGTCCCGATGATCTCGCTCGAAGACCTGCCCGCGATTGCCGTGCTGGCCTCGGTGCCGCCGGACGAGCTGGCGCGGCTGGCGCAGTCGGCCGGCGACGTGCGCCTGGCCGCCGGCGACTATGCGGTGCACGAGGGCGACGAGCGCTCGCTCTTCGTCGTGCTGGCCGGCCGCATCGAGGTGACCAAGATCATCGACGGCATCGAGCGCGCGATCGGCCAGCGCCTGCCGGGCCAGGTCTTCGGCGAGATCCCGATCACCTTCGGCACGCCCTACCAGGGCAGCTACCGCGCGACCGTGCCGACGCGGCTGATGCACATCACGGCGCGGCAGTTCCATGCGCTGGCGGCCGCGCGGCCGGCCGTGCTGACCGAGATCGCCACGCTGGCGGCCGAGCGCATCGGCGGCCTGCGCGGCATCGCGACGGCGCCGCCGAAGGCGCGGGCGCTGATGCTGGCCCATGCCGACGATGCCGGCGCGCAGGCGCTGCGCGCCTTCCTGAGCCGCAACCAGATCTCGCACGAGTGGATCCGCCCCGACGCGCCCGACCGCGCCGCGCGCTGGAGCGGCCCGGCGCTGGCCGACGAGGAACTGCCCGCGCTGGCCTGCGACGACGGCAGCCTGATCAGGCGCGCCTGCAGCCGCGATGTGGCCGAGCACCTGGGCCTGCAGACGCGAGCGCGCAGCCATGAATACGACACCGTCATCATCGGCGGTGGCCCGGCCGGCCTGGCCGCCGCGGTCTACGGCGCGTCCGAGGGCCTGCGCACCCTGGTGATCGAGCGCGAGGCGCCCGGCGGCCAGGCCGAGACCTCGTCGCGGATCGAGAACTACCTGGGCTTTCCGACCGGCGTCTCCGGCGACGAACTGGCGCGCCGCGCGCTGCAGCAGGCCAG
This sequence comes from Roseateles violae, assembly GCF_030410485.1. GTDB lineage: Bacteria > Pseudomonadota > Gammaproteobacteria > Burkholderiales > Burkholderiaceae_C > Roseateles_D > Roseateles_D violae. The sequence continues at coordinate 975,129 of NZ_JAUHHC010000001.1, forward strand.
CCGGCTGGGCGCCGAGGTGATGGTGACGCGCACCGTCACCGCCATCGACCCGCAGACGAAGACGATCACGCTGGATGGCGACGAGACGGTGCGCGCGCGGTCCCTGATCGTCGCCACCGGCGTCAGCTGGCGGCGGCTGGCGACGCCAGGCTTCGAGCGCCTGCTGGGCAAGGGCGTGTTCTACGGCGCCTCGCGCAGCGAGGCCGGCCGCACCCAGGGCCAGGACATCCACCTGATCGGCGCCGGCAACTCGGCCGGCCAGGCGGCGATGTTCTTCGCCAACCATGCGAAGAGCGTGACCCTGGTCGTGCGCGGCGATGCGCTGGAGAAAAGCATGTCGCATTACCTGATCGAGCAGTTGCGCGGCAAGCCGAACATCGCCGTCGCCCTGCACAGCGAGGTGCAGGCCCTGCATGGCGACAAGCAGCTGGCCGGGATTGACCTGGCCGACCGGGCCGGCGGCAGCGTGCAGCGCCTGGCCAGTGGGGGCGTGTTCGTCTTCATCGGCGCCGATGCCGAGACCGGCTGGCTGCCCGAGGCCATCGCCCGCGATGCGCGCGGCTATCTGCACACCGGCGAGGCGGCGGCGCGCTCGGGCCGCTGGCCGCTGGAGCGCGATCCCTATCTGCTGGAGACCAGCGTGCCCGGCATCTTCGCCTGCGGCGATGTGCGCGCCAGCCCGGTCAAGCGGGTCGCGGCGGCGGTCGGCGAGGGCAGCATGGCGATCGCCTTCGTCCACCAGTTCCTGGCGCAGGCGGGCCGAAGCTAGCGCTGTTGCGGGGGCGCTTTCGGCCCCAAGCGGATATGCGTTTCACCCATGGATCGAGCGGCCGCTGCGCTCAGTCCGCCTTGATCCCGCGCTCCCTGACCAGCCGGCCCCAGGACTTCGACTCGGCGTCGATGAAGCTGGCCAGCTCCTCGCGCGTGCCGGGTGCCGGTGTCAGGCCGTGCTTGTTCAGCTCGTTCTTCACGTCCTCGGCGTTCAGCACCTTGACGAGCTCGGCGTTCCAGCGCTCGAGCACCGGCACCGGCGTCTTGGCCGGCGCGACGAAGGCGTACCAGTTGCTCGCGTTGAAGCCGGGATAGCCGGACTCGGCGATGGTCGGCACCTTGGGCATGAAGGCCGGGCGTGTCAGCCCGGTGGTGGCCAGCGCGATCAGCTTGCCCGCCTCGATATGCGGCGCGGCCGTTGCCGGCGTCGAGTAGTAGGCCGCGACGCGCCCGCCCAGCAGGTCCTGCAGGGCCGGCGCGCCGCCCTTGTACGGGATGTGCACGGTGTCGATGCCGGCGCGCTGGTTCAGCAGTTCGCCCGCTAGGTGCGAGGCCGAGCCGCTGCCGGTGGACGCGAAGTCGAGCGAGCCGGGCTTGGCCTTCGCCTTGGCGACGAACTCGGCCAGCGTCCTGACGCCGACCCCGGTGTGAACCACCAGCACGTTCGGGAAGCTCAGGCCCATCGTCAGCGGCGCCAGGTCCTTCTGCGGGTCATAGCCGAGCTTCATCAGATGCGGCGCGATCGCCAGCGGCCCGATCGAGCCGAGCAGGATCACAGAGCCGTCGGCCGGCGCGCCGGCCACGTACTGGTGGGCCAGATTGCCGCCGGCGCCGGCACGGTTGTCGACCACCACGGTCTGGCCGAGCTGGTCCTGCAGCCTCTTCGCGATGATGCGCGCGGCGGCATCGGCCGCGCCGCCGGCGGCGAAGCCGACGACCAGGGTCAGCGTCTTCTTCGGCAGCTGCTGCGCCGACGCCGGGGTGGCGGTAACAGGCAGCAGGGCGGCGGCCAGGCAGGCGGCCAACATTGCTCGGGCTTGCATGGAAAGTCTCCTTGGGTTCTCGGGGCGGGCACGGCGCTGCCTTGCCCGACGGGTTGATCGGGGTACGGGGAATAGGGCTCAGTCGTCTGCGAGCTGCAGGCGGCTCGGCCGGCGCCGTTCGACCGCCCACTTCAGCAGCGCCGCGCTGCGGTAGATGCCGTGCGCGAACTTGCCGTAGGGCAGCGTCGCGAACAGTGCCATCACGCAGCCCAGGTGCAGGCACAGCAGCAGCGGCAGCGCCGGCGTCTGGCGCAGCAGCATCAGGGTCAGGCCGCTGCTCGCGACCAGGAACAGCAGCACGATGAAGCCGCGGTCCATCGGCCGCTGGGTCAGGTCTTGCTGCAGCGGATGACGCCGCAGGTTCAGCCGCAGCAGCCCGGCGCTGCCGACCATCAGGGACAGGCCGCCGACCGTGCCGAGCAGCTTGGGCAGGCTGCTGAAGTCGTAGGGCGCGCTCCAGCCGAAGACGTAGTGGTACAGCGTCGCCACGGCGGTGGCGGCGAAGCACAGCATGAAGCCGTAAAAGCTCAGGTGATGGAAGCGGCGGCGCGAGCGTGTGAACGCATCGTCTTCGTTGTTGCAGCCGTCGCCGTGGCCGCCGTCCAGGTATTTCAGGCGCAGCACGTCCTGCGTCGCCTCGGCGCCGGCCGCGGCGGTCACGGGACCCGGCGTGTCGTCGGTCCAGAAGCGGCGCACGCCGAGCGCCAGCGCCAGCGTCGCGAACAGGAAGATCGGCGCGAACAGCGCGACCATCAGCTTGTGCGGGAAGATGGCGTAGAAGTCGCCGGCCGGCAGCTGCCGCCACAGGCTGCCGTGCAGGGCGACCGCCAACGCCATGAACAGCGCCAGACCGCCGGCCAGCGCCAGCGCCAGCGTCAGCCCGTTGCGCTTGTACAGCGCGCCCAGCTTTGGCGGCCAGGCGTATTCGGCATAGGTCTGCAGCCGCACCTTGGCCATCGCCTGCGGCACATTGACCGCAAACTCGTGCGGCGGCGCGTACTGGCAGGCATGCAGGCAGGCGCCGCAGTTGTGGCACAGATTAGCCAGGAAGTTGACGTCGGCCTTGCCGAAGTCCAGCCGCCGCGTCATCGCCGGGAAGACGGCGCAGAAGCCCTCGCAATAGCGGCAGGCATTGCAGATCTGCATCACGCGCGCGACTTCGGACTCCTCGGCGGTGATGGCGCGGATAGGGATCACGCGCGGGCCGCCGCCGGCAAGTGCCGCGGCCTCGCGGCTCAGGGCCTCAAGCTGCTGCATGGACGGGCTCCTTTTGTGGGGTGCGCGCCGCCCGCGCGGCTTCCGTGCCGGCGATGCGGCCGAAGGCGGTGCCGATCGACATGCCGACGCCGGCGGTATAGCCCTTGCCGAGCACATTGCCGGCCATCATCTCGCCGGCGACGAAGAGGTTGGAGCTGGGACGGCCGCCGAAGTGCACGCTGGCGCGCGCGTCGACCTTCAGTCCGAGGTAGGTGAAGGTCACGCCGGGCCGCAGCGCATAGCCGTAGAAGGGCGGCGTGTCGATGGGGCGCGCCCAATGCGTCTTCGCCGGCGCGAGGCCGACCGTCCTGCAGTCGTCGAGCGCGGTGTGGTCGAACCTGCCCCCGCGGCAGGCGGCGTTGTACTGCTCGATCGTCTGCACGAAGCGCGCTTCATCGAGCCCCAGCCCGCGCGCCAGCTCGCCCAGCGTCCCCGCCTGTGTGCCCGGAAAGACCGGCGGCATGAAGCGGCCGACCGCCTTGGCATCGATGATGGACCAGGCAATCTGCCCGGGCTGCTGCGCGACCAGGCGACCCCAGATCGCATAGCGCTTGGGCCAGAAGTCCTCGCCTTCGTCATAGAAGCGCTCGGCGTCGCGGTTGACGACCACGCCCAGCGAGACGCAGTCGATGCGCGTGCAGATGCCACCGTCGTAGAGCGGCGCGCGCGCGTCGATCGCCACCATATGCGCCTGGGTCGGGTCTCCGATAGTGTCCGCGCCGGCATCGATCATGTGCTTCAGCAGCACGCCGGTGTTGAAGCGCGTGCCGCGGATCAGGAAGTTGTCGGCCGGGTGCTCGCCGCGCGCATTCACGCCCCAGGCCTCGCGCAGCCAATCGCGGTTGGACTCGAAGCCGCCCGCGGCAAGCACGCAGGCGCGGGCCTCGATGCGCTCGTCGCCGACGAACGCGGCCACGAAGCGGCCCTCGCGCAGCTCGAGCCGCTGGACCGGCGCCTCGTAGCGGATGCGCACGCCCAGCGCCTCGGCGCTGCGGAAGTAGGCGTTGACCAGCGCCTTGCCGCCGCCCATGAAGAAGGCATTGGTGCGCGCGGTGTGCAGCGCGCCGGACAGCGAGGGCTGGAAGCGCACGCCGTGCTTGCGCATCCAGGGCCGGCAGCGCGACGAGGCGCGGATGACCAGCCGCGCCAGCGCCTCGTCGGTGGCGCCGCCGGTGACCTTCAGCAGATCCTGCCAGTACTCCTCTTCCGGGTAGGCATCGACCAGCACGTCCTGCGGCGCGTCGTGCATGCAGCGCAGATTGCGCGTGTGCTGCGAGTTGCCGCCGCGCCATTCGCGCGGCGAGGCTTCGAGCAGCAGCACCGACGCGCCCGCCTCGCGCGCCATCAGCGCGGCGCACAGGGCGGCGTTGCCGCCGCCGATGACCAGAACGTCCACCATATCGTCTCCTTGCTGGCGACGACTCTAGGCCGCGTGCTGCGGCCGCGGTAGTGCTCCAAGCGGCAAGCGGTGTTCAGGCTTCGTGAAGAGTCGCGCCGGGCCAGTGCTGCTCGCCCACCAGCGTCGCGGCGACGCTCTTCAGCACGACCCGCGCCGCCAGCGCAGCGGGGGCCAGCTCGTCGTCGGACAGGCTGGCCAGCACGTTGCGCCGGCGTGCGCCCCGATCGCTGATGCCGACCAGCGCGACGGCCTCGTCGGACACCCGCGAGGTCGCCGCGCCGGGCTGTATCGTCGCGCCGACGCCGGCGCGCACCGCGTCCATCAGCACCGCCAGCCCGTCGATCTCGAGCGCGATGCGCGGCACGCTTTGCGCACGCGCGAAGGCCGCGTCGACGATCTCGCGCAGGCCATGGCCGGCGCTGGGCAGCAGCAGCGGCAGCTCGGCCAGGCGCGCGATCGCCACCGTCTTGCCGCCCGGCATGCCGGCCAGATCGCGTCGGCCGACCACGAACAGGCGCTCGTCGAGCAGCGGCTGCACGCTCAGCCGTCGAGCCGAGCCGGTTTCGAACAGGACCGCCAGATCGAGCTGGCGCGCGTTGAGCATGGCCACGAGATTGCCCGACAGGCTTTCCACCAGATGCAGGCGCACATCCGGATAACGTTCGCGCATCGCGCGCAGGAAGGGCAGGGCCAGCACGGCGGAGGTCGACGGTGGGAGCCCGACGCTGACATGCCCGGCCAGGCGCGCCTGCTTCGCCGCCCGCGCCGCGTCGTCGACATGGCGCAGCGCGAGTTGCGCCTGGCGGAAGAAGGCCACGCCGGCGTCGGTCGGAACCACGCCGCCGGCACCGCGCTGCAGCAGACGGGTCGACAGCTCGCCCTCGAGCCGGCTGATCTGCTGGCTCAGCGCCGAGGTCACGAGCCCGAGGTCACCGGCGGCGCGGCCCATGCTGCCGAGCTCGACGACGCGGACGAAGTAGCGCAACTGTCGCAGTTCCATGCGGGCTCCGTATAGGGCTGATCTGGGCGTGCTTGACGCGGCCTTGAGCACCTCAGTATCGATGCGGTCGGCAACCATCGCCCTGGCGCGCTATGAGGGCAGCGCTTGCGAGGCAAAGGCGCGCTGGTAGGCGGGCCGCGACTCGCCGCGGGCGATATAGGCGCCCAGCGCCGGATTGCCGTCCAGCAGGCCCGAGGGCCGCAGCCTCAGCAGCACCGAGATCATCATCAGATCGCCGGCGCTGAAGCCGGCCTCGAGCCAGTCGGCCCCGCCGAGCCGGGCGGACAAATCGTCCAGGCGCTGGCGCACGCGCTCCTCGACCAGGGGTAGGCGCTGCCGGTGCCAGGGCTGCTCGCGCTCCAGCACCTTGGCGTTGAAGAGATCGAGGATGGGCGGCTCCACCGTGTTCAGCGCGGCGAAGATCCAGGCGATTGCGCGGGCGCGGGCATTCGCCTCGGCGGGCAGCAGGCCCGGGTGTCGCTCGGCCAGGTGCAGCACGATCGCTCCCGACTCGAACAGCCGCAGCTCGCCGTCCTGATAGGTCGGGATCTGGCCGAAGGGATGCAGGGCCCGGTGCGCGGCGGACTTCATCGCTGCGAAGGACAGCGGGCGCAGCTCGTAGGGCTGGCCGACTTCCTCGAGCGCCCAGCGCACGCGCATATCGCGCGCCAGGCCGCGGCCGCCGTCGGGCGATTGTTCGAAGGCGGTGAGGACGGGAAGGGCGGAAGTCGTCATGGCAAGCTCCTGATCGCTCATGGCCTCGACGTTCGAGGCCGGCCCGAATCGACGTCTCTCAGGCATTCGCTGTCATGGGGCCGGCGCCGCCCACCAGCCGCCACCCAGCGCCTGCAGCAGGGCGGCGCTGTCGGCATGGCGATCGGCCAGGGCTTGGCTCCGTTCCAGCAGGGCCGTCTGCAACCGCCACTCGCCGTCCAGCAGGGCCAGCTGGCTGACACCGCCGGCGCGCTGGCGGGCGACCAGGATCTCGCGGTGGCGGCGCGCCTGCGCCGCGGCCTCCTCGCGCTCGCGCAGGCGCTGGGCGTCGGCCTCCAGCGCGCGCAGCACGTCGGCGACGTTCTGCAGGCCCTGCAGCACCGCCTCGCGATAGGCGGCGCCGGCCTGTTCCCAGCCGGCCTGGGCGGCGCTGCGCCGCGCCTGCAGTTCGCCGCCGCGGAAGATCGGCTGCGTCAGCGAGGCGCCGAGCAGGTAGAAGGCGCTGCCGGCGCCGAACAGATCGCCGGCATGGGGGCTCAATGAGCCGAGATTCGCCGACAGCGTGATCTGCGGATACAGATTCGCCGTCGCCACGCCCAGGCGCGCGCCGGCCTGCTGCAGCAGCGCCTCGGCGGCGCGGATATCGGGCCGCTGGCGCGCCAGCTCGGAGGGCAGGCTCAGCGGCAGTTCGGCCGGCAGCTGCAGATCGGCGAGGCGGAACTCGGGCAGCCGCGCCTCGCCGGGCGTCTGGCCGCTCAGCACCGCGAGCCGGTGGCGCAGCTGTTCGAGCTGGCGGCGCAACTCGGGCAGCTGCGCGCGCTGCTGGGCCAGCTCCTGGCGCTGCCGGGCCAGCTCGTCGCGGGCGGCCCCGCCCAGCTGCTCCAGCCGCTCGACGATGGCCAGCTGGCGCTCGCGCAGGGCCAACAGCGCCTCGCTGCCGGCGATCTGCTCGCGCAGCGCCGCCTCGCGGATCGCCGCGGTGACGAGATTGCCGGCCAGCATCAGCCGCGCCGCCTCCAGCTCGTAACGCTGCTGGTCGACGCCGGCCTGCAGCGCCGCCAAGGCCTGGCGATTGGCGCCGAACAGATCGAACTGGTAGGACACGCCGACCGAGGCGAGGAACAGATTGAACGGCGTCTGCAGCGGCAGCGCCGGCGCGCCCAGCGCCTGCGGCTCGACATCGATGCGATTGGCCGACAGCCGCGCATCGACGCGCGGATAGCGGCTGGCGCCGGCCTGTGCCGCGTGCTCGTACTCGGCCTGGCGCAGGCGGGCGCTGGAGCGGGCCAGGCTGGGGCTGTCGGCCAGCGCCTGGCGCAGCAGCGCGTCGAGCGCCGGCGAGCGGAACAGGGTCCACCATTGCGCCGGGATGTCCTGGCCCGGCAGCAGGCGCTGCGCCTCACCGAGCTCGGCCGGCCGGGCCAGATAGGCGCTGGGCGCCGGCGGCGGCGGCAGCGGCGGCGGCGCGCCGGCGCAGCCGGCCAGCAGCGTGACAAGGGCAAGGGGGTGGTACCTCATCATCAGTCCAGGGTCCGGCGGTAGAAGCGCAACGCGATCCCCATCACGAGGGTCGCGAACAGCAGCATCGGCCAGACATGGGGCCAGACATCGACCCAGCCATTGCCCTTGAGCAGGATGCCGCGCACCGCGCGCATGAAGTAGGTGGCCGGGATCGCCGAGCCGATCGCCTGCGCCCAGCGCGGCATGCCCTCGAAGGGGAACATGAAGCCCGACAGCAGGATGGACGGCAGGAAGTAGAAGAAGGTCAGCTGCATCGCTTGCAGCTGGTTGCGCGCCAGCGAGGACAGGGTGATGCCCACGGTCAGATTGGCGCTGATGTAGATCAGCGCCACCGCGTAGAGCAGGGGCACGCTGCCGAGGAAGGGCACGTCGAAGAGCCAGCGCGCCGCCAGCAGGATGATGGAGGCTTGCACCAGGCCGATCAGCACATAGGGCACCAGCTTGCCGGTCATCACCTCCAGCGGCCGCAGCGGCATCGCCAGCATGTTCTCCATCGTGCCGCGCTCGCGCTCGCGCGTCATTGCCAGCCCGGTCATCATCACCATGGTCATCGCCAGGATCACGCCCATCAGGCCCGGCACGATATTGTGCTGGGTCAGGCCCTCGGGGTTGTAGAGCCGGTGCACGCGCAGCTCGAAGGGCGGCGCGGCGGCGCCGGCCAGCGGCGCCAGCGCGCCCTGCAGATCCTTCTTCGCGACCGCCGTGCCCAGTTCGCGCACGCTGGCCAGCGCGGCGCCCGCGGCCGCGGGGTCGGTGGCGTCGGCCTCGATCAGCAGCGCCGGCCGTTCGCCGCGCAAGAGCCGGCGGCTGAAATCGGCCGGTACGGTCAGTAGGAACTTGACCCGGCCGCGCTGCAGCGCCGCGCGCGCGGCCGCCTCGCTGTCGAGCTCCTCGACGATCTCGAAATAGCCGCTGTTGCGCATCGCGGCCAGAAAGCTGCGGCTGAACTCGCTGGGCTCGGCGACGACGACGGCCGTCGGCAGATGGCGCGGCTCGGTATTGATCGCGTAGCCGAACAGCAGCAGCTGCACGACCGGGATGCCGACCACCATGGCGAAGGTGATGCGGTCGCGGCGCAGCTGGATGAATTCCTTGCGCACCACGGCCCACCAGCGGCTCGGCGAGAAGCGCCTCACGGGGGCGGCGCTCCGTAATTGTCCGAGGAGCGGCTCATCAGGTGGATGAACACGTCCTCCAGCCCGGTCTCGGCCGGCGCGATGCGGCTGCCGCCGTCGGCGGTGGCGCCGCGCAGCGCGGCCTCCAGCGCCGCGCCGTCGCGGCCGGTCACATGCAGGGCCGAGCCGAACGGCGCGATCTGCTCGACGCCCGGCGCGCCCTCCAGCCGCTCGGCGACCGCGCGCAGATCGCCGCCGGTGACCTCCCAGGTGCTCAGGCCCTGCGCGGCGATGATGTCGGCGGCCCGGCCCTGGGCCATCAGCCGGCCATAGGCGATATAGACCAGCTTGTGGCAGCGCTCGGCCTCGTCCATATAGTGCGTGCTGACCAGGATGGAGATGCCGCGCGCGGCCAGCTCGTGCAGCTCGGCCCAGAACTCGCGCCGCGCCTTCGGGTCGACGCCGGCGGTCGGCTCGTCCAGCAGCAGCAGCTGCGGCTGGTGCAGCATGCAGGCGGCCAGCGCCAGCCGCTGCTTCCAGCCGCCCGACAGCGAACCGGCCAGCTGGTCGGCGCGCGCCGTCAGATTCAGATCGGCCAGCGCGCGCGCCACCGCCTCGCGCCGGCCGGGCATCTCGTACATGCGGGCGACGAAGTCCAGGTTCTCGCGGATCGACAGATCGTCCCAGAACGAGAAGCGCTGCGTCATATAGCCGACATGCTGCTTGATCAGGTCGCTCTGGGTGCGGATGTCGTAGCCCAGGCAGGTGCCCGAGCCGGCGTCGGGCGTCAGCAGCCCGCACATCAGGCGGATCGAGGTGGTCTTGCCGCTGCCGTTGGGGCCGAGGAAGCCGAGGATCTCGCCGCGGTTCGCGCGCATCGACAGATCGCTGACGACCTGCTTGTCGCCGAAGCGCTTGCTCAGGCCCTGCACATCGATCGCCGGCGCGTCGGCAGCGACGTTCATGGCAGCGTCACCGTCACCGGCTGGCCGACGCGCAGCCGCGCCGCATCGGCCTCGGCGGGCCGCGCCTCGACCATGAAGACCAGCTTGGCGCGCGTGTCCTTGCTGTAGATGACCGGCGGCGTGTACTCGGCCTCGCTGGCCACATAGCTGACCTGGGCCGCCAGCTCGGCCGGGCAGCCTTCGCACTGGATGCGCAGCCGGGCGCCCGGCTTCAGCCCGCCCAGCTGCGGCTCGGGTACGAAGAAGCGCAGCTTGACATGCCCAGGCGGCAGCAGGCGCACCACCGGGCTGCCGGCCGGCACCCATTCGCCCTCGCGGTACAGGGTGTCCACGACCAGGCCGGCCTGGCCCGCCAGCAGCTGCTTCTGGCCCAGCCGCCAGTCGAGCTGGCTCAGCGCCGCGCGCGCCGCGGCGACCTGCGCGTCCTGCGCGCGGATCTGTTCCTCGCGCGCCGGCAGCCGCGAGACCTGCAGCTGCCCGGCCAGCTCGCGCACCCGCGCCTGCCGGATCGCCAGGTTTGCGCGCGCATCGTCGAGCTGCGCGCGGGCGATGCCGCCGGCCTCGAACTGGTCTTCGTCGCGCTTCAGCTGCTGCGCCGCCTGGGCCTCGGCCGCCTGGGCCTGCGCCAGCTGCGCCTGCACGACCTCCAGCTCGGGGCTGCGCCGGCCCTGGCGCAGATCGGCCAATTGCGCCTGCGCGGCCTTCAGCTGCTGCTCGGCCTGGGCGCGCGCCGCCTGCTCCTCGTCCGATTCGAGGCTGAACAGCGCCGCCCGCGCGGCCACCGTCTGGCCGCGCTGCACCTGCAGCTTCTGCAGGCGGCCGCCGATCGGTGCGGCGATGTGCACGTACTCGCCCTCGACATAGCCCTGGTAGCCCGGCGGCCCGCTGTCCGAGCAGGCGCTGCAGCACAGCAGGGCCGCGACGGACAGCGCGGGCCCGATGATTGTTCGCATCAGCTTTGTCCTCCAGCGCCCCGATCGCGGGACGAGCGGCTGCGCGGATTTTGGCCGATTGGCGACCGGCGTCCAGTGCCGGGTGTTGCGTGCTTAGAGGGGCCGGCCGGCGGGCTGCGCCACCGTCGCACCTTCGATGCCGTGGCGGCGCAGGCTGTCGGCGACGAAGCCGCTCGCCTTCATCTCCTCGACGAAGGCGGTGAGCCAGGCCTGCGAGCCGCTGCGGAACTTGGGCATCGCCATCGCCTGCTCGATCACCATGAAGCGGCCCGGCAGCAGGCGCAGGCCCGGCAGGCGCTGCGCGTCGGCCTCCAGCTGCTGCCGGACGCCGGCGGCGACGTCCAGGCGCTCGGCGATGAACAGATCGGTCACCGCCGGCGAACTCGGTGCGCGCACCAGGCTGGCGGACTTCAGCGCGCGCGACAGGTACAAGTCGTAGGCGCTGCCGCGGCCGACGACGACGCGGGTGCCGGGGCGGTCGACCTCCTCCATGCGCTGCAGCGCCGAGTCCTGTCGCACCAGATAGGCGCCTTCGATGAGCACATAGGGCGGGGTGTAGTCGAGGTCCGCGCCGCGCACCGGGTCGATCGCGACGAAGGCGATGTCGATCTGCCGACCCTTGACCGCCTCGACGACCTTGCCGGCCGATTCGAAGGCGACCAGCTCGACCGGCAGGCCCAGGCGCCGTGCCGCCTCGCGCGCCAGATCGACCGACAGGCCCTGCGGCTCGCCGCTGCCCTCGCCGCGCCGGGCCAGGATCGGGTTGCCGTAATTGATCGCGGCGCGCAGCCGGCCGCCGAGCTCGCTGATCGCCGCATCGCGTTTCGGATCGGCCGGGCCGGGATGCGGGCTCATCGCGCAGCCCGGAAGCAGCAGCGCGGCCAGGCCGGCGGCGCAGAGGCCGCGGCGTTGCTCGGCGTCGGTATCGAAGATCGGCTTGGCGCTGCGGGTTCGGCTGCTGCTACTGCTCATCGCGTCGCTCCTCAAGTCCGGTCGCTGCAGTGTTGGTTGATGCCAGGCCGGGTGTCAACACTTGGTCGATCGATTGTCGGTGGGAGCAAAACCCGTGCCCGACGCGGCCCAAGGCCCGGCGCCGTCGGCGTCAGAACGCCAAGCCAGGCGCCTCGCCCTGAGCTGGGGATTCGACTGCCAGCTTGCTTGCTCAGGGACTCGACCAGCTCTGGAGCTCGCTGGCGGCCGCCTCGAACTGCTCAAGCGAGGTTCCGGATTTCCTGTTGTCGGTCCACTGCACGGCGAAATTGGAGGCCTTGCCGATGTCGAACTTGCAGGCGGCGGAGCGCGGCGAACTGCGGCCGTCGAACTTGCACCATTGCCCATGCTTTCGCTGCAGGAAGCTGATGTTGCGGACTGCCTTGTCGGCAATCTCGCTGTAGCGCTGCAACTGCTTGTCGAGCACCACATAGGGCGCGATCCGATCCAGCTTGCCGCGCCAGTTCGGCACGGCCTCGCACTTCTGCATATCCGCCAGCATCATCGAATCGCCGATATTGCCGCGCCACTTCCCCTGCCGCTCGAGATCGGAATTCTTCGTCCAGAGCTCGCGCATTCGAGGCTGCACGAACCAGGAGCAGGAGCGCCACAGGACCGGATCGTCGTCGACACCCAGGGCGCGGGAGGCCGCCGCCGTATCGAGCTGGAGCCGCGACTCGTTCACCACGAACGCATTCGTCACGCTCGTCGGTGCCGAGCGAAACGCCTTCCTGTACCCCCGTTCGGCATCGAGCAAGCGCTTCACCGATTCGCGCATTTCCTCGTCGAGGACGGCCAGCTCCGTCTGGCCCTCCTTGTTTCGCAGCTGCAGCAGCTCGTCGATGGGCGCGTTCGTGCCGCGTGTCCTGGTGAAGTAGCGGTCCAGAGCAGGAAACCAGTTCGCAGCCAGCGCCCAGGTCTGCGAGGCCTGGGCCTGATCGAAGGCCACCACCAGCGCGTTGCCGGATTCCTCCATGGACCAGGTGCATACGGTGGAAGCAATGACTTCCTCGAGCTTCACGCCATGGGACTCGACCGTCGCGAACAGGCTGAACAGGTCCTCCTCGATCACCGGTTTCTCCATGGACGGCAAATCGGCCTGCAGGCAGATCAACTGCTGCGCGGCGGCCCGGCCCTGCAAGCCGGTGTCGAAGCGCGCCGCCTTCGCCCGCTGCATCGTTTCCACGATGCGCAGCTTCAGCAGCACCTCGGCGATCTCCTTGTTGTCCGGCTGCTGCACCGCGAACTCGTCGAGGCGACGGATTACTTTTCGCTTCCAGTCGCGCGCGAGCTCGGAGCTGTCCTCGGTCACCAGCAGGCGGCCCAGGCGCAGCGCGCTTTCGCCCCAGCCGAAGGGCAAACGGGAGCCTTGGTCGAGGGCGTCCCGGGCCTCGGCCAGCTTGCCGTTGCGCTGGTGGACCTGGGCCATGACGACAAAGCCCTTGGCATCGCCGGCCTTCGCGGCACGCTCCGCGAGCTCCAGCGCCTGCGCATCCGACCGCGCAAGCGCCGTGCCTTCGAAATAAAGCGCTGCGAGGGCGGACTGCGCCGGCGGGTAGCCGAGCGCGGCCGATTTCCGCATTCTGGGCAGGTACTGGTCCGCGGGCGCCTTCAGGTCCACCTTCATGGTGATCGCCCAGTTGTACAGCCCGCGTGCATCGTTGGCGGCCGCCGCCCTGTCGTACCAGGCCAGTGCCGTTTCCCGATTGGGCGTCAGCTTGCTGGTATCCGGGTCATAGCTCCGGCCGACAAAGGCCAGGCCCCGCTTGTCGCCGCGCTCCGCCGCCTGCTGGTACCAGCTCCGCGCAGCGGCCAGGTCCTGCTTCTGGCCCAGCCCATGCTCGAGCATGAGCCCGAGGTGGAACATGGCGGCGGCCTTCCCTTGGCGTGCGGCCTGTTCGATCGCGGTCGATTCCGCGGTCGGCTCATGGGGCCAAGTTCCGTACTCGTAGCCCTTGACGAGCTGCCAGTGGGCGCGGGCGTCACCGAGATCGTCGGCCGCGCGCAGCTCGGCCTGCGCAGCCTCGAACTGCCCCGCCTGCCTGAAGAGTAGCGCTCGTTCCAGGCGCGCATCCATGTCCCCGGCTGCGATTCGAACCGTCAGTTTCGCGTGTTCCTCGTCGAGCACCTTGTTCATGCTCCTGCGCAGCAACTCCTTCATCGACGGCCCATCAGAGGCCAGCGCCGGGCCCGGGCCATACGACACCAACAGAAGCGATGCGATCAGCAATGCGCGCGGAAGTGCCGTTTGTCGGTTCATTTCGGTAGGGAGAGGGACTTTGCAAGCCAGTCTACCGACGGCTTTCTCATGGCCCTCGAGGCGATGGCCGCCCGCCGTGCAATTTGCCTCACCGGCGCCCTAGGCGTAGGTGTCCACCAGTCCGCCGATGCCGCGGCCCCGCTGCGTGTGATGCCACATCAAGGGCCCGAGGTCGACGGAGATCCGAAGCTCGTCGCTGGCGAAGAGCGTGAAGCTGCCGCGCGAATAAGCCGGCGTATGGACGGCCTTCACCGATTCGGCCGATCGGCCCAAGGGCTTCAGCCCGAGCCGGACATCGCGCAGCGCGGCGTCCGCGAAGTCCCGGAGCGGCGAGGACGTGAACATCGTCGTGTCCAGGCGCAGCTCGGGCTGCGGACCGGCCGCGAGCGCCGCCTGGGCCGCCCGGCGATGCTCGCGGATCGGGTCGTAGTCGAACGGTGAGCTTCGAACCGGGAAGCGATAGATGTCGGCGGCGCGCATGGCTGTCCAAGGCGACCGCGGTGCGCACGAACTAAAGCGCGGTGCCGAGCGCTCGCCGATGCGCCGGCAAGGTCGGCATCGTCGAAGCTTCGGAGATGTCGACAATATGACGCTTACTTGTGGAGTTATGTCTATTGGCCGCGAGCCTTGTGCGCAAGCCGCACGTGCTAAAAAATTCATTCGGCCATTGAGCAATCGACGTGCCGATCGCCGGGTCTTGCTAGGGATTTTCGTGGCCGACGGGGCCGACCAATACTGGTCTCGCAGCATGACTTCTTCTGGGCATTCGCTGCTCGCAAATCAAAAAGATTGGAGACAATATGGCCCCCGTTCTCGGATCGCGGATGCGGCGACCTTTGGCCGCCATCGTCCCCTTGCTCGCCGGCTTGTCCGGCACCGCCTGGGCTGTCAACGAGACAGAACCCAATGACGCCTGGGCTGCGGCGCAGTCCCTCGTCAATGCCAGCGGCGACTTCGTCATCGACGGCAGTCGCAGCTTTGCCAATCCATCGGACGACTTCTTCTCGTTCATGGTCCGCGGCAGCGGTGTGCTGCGAATCGAATCGAGCAGCAGCGATGCTGCCGCCGATTCGATCATGGGCCTGTTCAACTCCGGCGGCACGCTGCTGGCCTCGAACGACGATGGCAGCGGGTCGATGTCGACCATCGTGTTCAATATCAGCGCTCCCGGCACCTACTCCATCGGCTTCTCCGGCTACAACCCGGGCCTGCTGAGCTGCACCGGCACGGTGACAAGCTGCTACGACACCGACAACGACCTCGTCTTCGATACCTTTGTCGCCGGCGGTGGTGCCGGTGGCAGCACCGGCTGGGATTACCGGATCTCGCTGAGCGGGGTGGCACTCGTGCCCGAACCGCAAGCAGCGCTGCTGTTCCTGCCCGGACTGGCCGCCTTGGCCCTGCTGCGAAGGCGCCGGGACCCCGCGCGCTGACGGCGAGGCGGCGGCGTCCGGTCGGCGGCCTGCGTTTCAGGCCCGCTGATCGAAGCAGTTATTGACAAGTTAGAACGGAGGCCGTCCCGCCGGCGCGGGCGGCCCTGGGCGCGGCTTTGCCGCGTGCTCCGCGCCGGCAATCACATGGAAGGATTTCAAGGCCATGAGCTCAAATTTCAGTGAATCGCAAGCCAGGGATGCGGTGCTCGACGCGCAGGAACGTCTGCACGAGGGCCGCCGCAATTTCTTCAAGGTGCTGGGCGTCGGCGCCACCGCCGCCAGCGGCCTCGGCGCGGCGCTGCACAGCACGCCGGCGCTCGCCTATGGCGGCCCCTACGCGGCCGCCTTCGGGCTGGATCCTGGCCGCACCTTCATGAACATCGGCACCACCGGCTCGACCCCGATCGCGGTGCTGAAGGCGCTGGCCGCCAACAACGCACTGATCGCGCGCGATCCGACGATGACCTTCAACACGCAGGACATGCGCAACATCATCGCGCCCGGCTTCGGTGCCGATCCGTTCGAGCTCGTGATGAGCTTCAACACGACCGACGGCATGAGCAAGATCCTCAACGGCATGCAGTTCAATGCCGGCGACGAGATCATCACCACCAATATGGAGCACCCGGGCGGCAATTCGCCGATGGCGATCACCGCCGACCGCCGGGGCGTGGTGCTCAAGCGCATCAATCTGCCGACCAACGACGCCTACAGCGACGCCACCGTGCTGGCGCGCTTCCAGGCGCTGCTGACCGGCAATACCAAGGCGATCGTGTTCTCGTCGCCGCCCTATCTGACCGGCATCCGCCTGCCCGAGAAGATGCTCTGCCAGTGGGCCGCCGCCCAGGGCCTGGCCTCGGTCATCGACGGCGCCCACGGCCCCGGCATGCTGGCCCTGAACTTCCACGACATCGGTTGCGACTTCTATGCCGGCGCCGGCCACAAGTGGCAGTGCGGACCGGGGCAGACCGGCATCCTGTACGTGCGCAACAACACCACGCCCGCGGCGCCGACGACCTACACCAAGAGCGTCACCATCGGCGGCGAGACCCGCACGCTGACGCTGCCCGGCTACACCAACACGACGGCTTTGCGGCCGTTCTGGCCGACGATATCGGGCGGCTACTCGATGGTCGCGGGCAGCACGCTGCAAGGTGGCGTGCGCGATCCGGCCGACAATGTCGCGGCGACCCTGATGAGCATCGGCAACCCCTCCTACCCGGCGCTGCGCGCGCTGCAGGAATGCTGCTCGATGTGGGACAGCTGGGGCCGCCAGAACATCGAGAACTACATCGTCGCGCTGGCGCAATACCTGCGCAGCCGGCTGACCGCGATCTGGGGCAGCCGCTGCCTGGCCACCGTGTACGACGCCAACACGCCGCACCATGCGCGCATCGCGCTGACCTCGTTCAATCCGTTCTCGCCGGGTTACGACTACAACGCGGTGCTGAGCCCGGCGCAGGCGACGGCGCAGACCGCGGCATCGAACGCGGCGGTGGCCACGCTGCGCGACACGCATGCGGTGGTGGTCCGCAACACGGCCGTCCCGCACAGCCTGCGTGGCAATCCGGCCGCCAATGCCGACCCGACCACGATGTCGCATCCGCTGCGCATCTCGACCCATCTGTTCCACAACATGGCTGACGTGGACAACCTGGTCGCCAAGCTGCTGCTGGTGGTGCCGCATCCCTGAGAAAGAAAGGGCGGCGGGTGTTGCTGCCGGCCCCGGTGCAGGGGAGCCATCACCCGCCCGACCAAACGAACCATGAAAGGAGACGCGATGAGTCTGCGCAGCATCGGCCTGACGATCGTGACGGCGGCGGCCTCGGTGGCGCTGCTGGGCTGTGCCGCCCCGACGGGCGGACGCACGGTGCACACCACCGGCAACGTCTACCCGGCCATCGGCCCGTATTCGCAGATGGTGCAATCCGGCAATACCTACTACCTGTCCGGCGTCATTCCGCTGAACAAGGCCGGCAATGCCGTCGAAGGCAGCAGCATCGAGGAGCAGACGCGGCTGGTGCTCGGCTATATCGGCGAGATCCTGAAGGCGCAGGGCATGAGCCATGAGAACGTGGTGATGTCCAATGTCTTCATGAAGGACCTGAACGAGTTCGCGAAGATGAACGCGGTCTACGGCGAGTTCTTCAAGAGCGCGCCGCCCAGCCGCGCGACCGTCGAAGTGGCGCGTCTGCCGCGCGACGTGAGGATCGAGATCGCGGTGATCGCGGTCAAGTAGCGCAGCCCGGCGCCGCGCCGGTGGCAGCCCTGCTGTAGAGTCCGGGCATCATGCTCGCGACGCTCGCCACCATCGCCGTTCTGCACTGGGCCGTGCTGCTGATCCCCGGCTTCAACTTCGTGCTGATCGGCCAGCTGGCGGCGGGCGGGGCGCGGCCCAAGGCCTTGGCGGCGGTCGGCGGCATGACGCTGGCAACGCTCAGCTGGGCGCTGCTGGCCGTGCTGGGCGTGGGCGTCGTGTTCACCGCGCAGCCGGCGCTGCGCCAGCTGGCGCAGCTGGCCGGCGGCCTCTACCTGCTGCAGCTGGCCTGGAAGCTGTGGGTCTCGCGCAAGCAGCCGGTGGCGGCGAACGAGCGGGCGCTGTCGCATGCCGGCGCCTTTCGCGCCGGCTTCTTCACCAGCATGCTGAACCCCAAGATCGCGCTCTTCTACGGCAGCGTCTTCGCCACCGCAATGCCGGCGCAGCCGAGCCTGGCAATGTCGGCCGGCGCGGTCGCGCTGGTCTTCGTCAACTCGGTGGTCTGGCATTCCTCGCTGGCCTATGCGCTGTCGCAGCCGACGGTCCAGCGCGCCTATCTGCGCCACTTCCAGCGCCTCAACCAGCTCTCGGCCGCCATCGTCGGCGCCTTCGGCGCACGCCTGCTCGCCACGACGCTGCAGGAGTGGCGCGCGCGCGCCTCCTGACGAGACAGATCGATAAAGAGCGTCACGACTCGCCCTGCGCCGGGTCGAGCGAGCAGCAGGAAAAAAGACGATGCGCGAAATCGAACTGAAGTTCCAGGTGCCGGCCGCCCGGCGGGCGGCGCTGCAGGCCGCTTTTGCCAAGGCCCGCCGCGCGCCGCTGCGCGCGCATTACTTCGACACCGAGGACGGCGCGCTGGCGCGCCAGGCCATCGCGCTGCGGCTGCGTCTGGAGCCCGCGGGCTGGGTGCAGACCCTGAAGGGCGGCGGCTTTCCGAACCGGATCGAGCACAACGTCGAGCTGGGACATTCGCCCGAGCCGCCGCGGCTGGACATCGAGCGCCATCGCGCGGACTGCCCGGCGCTGCACGCCGCGCTGGCGGCCGCCGGAGAGCGGCTGCGCGAGCGCTTCTGCATCGAGGTCCAGCGGCGCATCCTGACGCTGCGGCGCGAGGGCGCCGAGCTGGAGCTGGCCTACGACCTCGGCACCCTGCGCGCGGGCGCCGCCCGCGAGCCGCTGACGATCTGCGAGCTGGAGATCGAGCTGAAGCAGGGGCCGACCCGCGCGCTGTTCGCCGAGGCCGCGCGCCGGCAGCAGCGCCACGGGCTCTGGCTCGATCCGGGCTCCAAGTCGGCGCGCGGCACGCGCCTGGCCGAACAGGGCAATGATCAGGCCCCGCCGGCCCGGGCGGTCGCGCCGGCCGTGGAGGCCGGCATGCCGGCCGCGCGCTTCGCCCGCCGCGTGATCGCCGGCTGCCTGCAGCAGGTGCTGGCCAATGCGGCCTGCGTCGCCGCCGGCCGCCACCACGCCGAGGACGAGCATCTGCACCAGCTGCGCATCGGCCTGCGCCGGCTGCGCATCGCGATCGAGGAACTGGCCGAGCTGAACAGCGGCATCGATCCGAACTGGGCGCCGCTGCTGGCCGAGACCTTCCGCCGGCTCGGTGCCGGCCGCGATGCGGCGATGCTGGCCCGGCTGGCGCGCCAGCAGTTGCTGCAGGCCGCCGGCGCGCCGGTGCTGCCGCCGGCAATGATGAGGGCGAGGCCTGGGCCGGACGATGCGGACGATGCCGGCGAGTGCGTCCGACGTGCCGGGTTCCAGTCGCTGCTGCTGGCGATCGCGGCCTTCGCCCATGGCGAGGAAGAGGACGAGGCCGGGCAGGCCGCCTTCGAGGGCTCGGTGCTCGAGGCGCTGACGCCGCGGCTCGACGAGTTGCACCGCAGGGTCCGGCGCGCGGCCCGGCGCTTCGAAGCGGCGCCCGCCGCGAAGCAGCACCGCGCGCGCAAGCGCCTGAAGCGCCTGCGCTATCTGGCGGAGTTCATCGCGCCGCTGTTCCGGCGCAAGGCGGTCGCCCGCTATCTGCAGGCGCTGGAGCCGGCACAGGAGGCGCTGGGCGCGCTGAACGACCGCGTCGTCGCGCTGCATGCCTGCCGCGGCTTGGCTGGCGAGTCGGCGGGCCAATGGTTCGCGATCGGCTGGCTGGCCGCGCAACACCGGCCGGGTGTCGCTGCGGCGGCCGCGGCGCTGGCGCGTGCCGCCGACGCCCGGCCTTTCTGGCGCGGCAGGCCCAAGGCCTAGCGGATCCTGCGCTTCAACCCTTTCCGTAGCGCCGCTCGCGGCTGGGTGCACCGAAGCGGCCGGCCGTCAGGTCGGCGAAGGCGGTGAACAACCAGGGGCAGCCGGGCGCGAGCGCATAGAGCTGGCGGTGGCCGGTCGAGCGGCGGCGCACGGTGATCAGGCGGTCGGGCAGGCCCAGGGCGCCAAGATCGGCCGAGGGTGCGCCGCCGGACAACTCGAAATCGGCCGGTTCGAAGCCGGCGAGGGTCAGGGTGCTGGCCAGTTCGGCCCAGCGCGCGGCCTGGTCGGTGCTTGCAATCATGATGGCCCCCAGCATCGGCGACGCAGATGGCGCGGCTGTGACAAGCCGAGCGGCGCAGCCGCTTACAGGCTGCGTGCCAACGCCGCCGCCGCCTCGCGCAGGCGCGGCACCAGGCCCAGCGCCTGCGCCAGCGGCAGGCGTGCGGCCGGCGCCTGCAGCGCGACCGCGCAGCGCACCGGCTGCTGCTCGCCGGCACCGGGCTCGCGCACCGGCACGGCCACGCAGTTCAGGCCCTCGACGAATTCCTGGTCGTCGACCGCATAGCCCTCGCGGCGTATGCGCTCCAGCTCGGTCTCCAGCGCGGCGGCGCTGGCCAGCGTGGTCGCCGTATGCCGGCTCAGCGTCAGGCCTTGCAGCAGCTGCCGGCGCTGGCGCGCCGGCATGAAGGCCAGGAACAGCTTGCCGCTGGCCGAGGCGTGCAGCGGCACGCGGGTGCCGGCACGCAATTCCATGCGCAGCGGAAAGGCCGCCTCCACCCGGTCGAGATAGATCACGTCGGCGCCGGACAGGGCGGTCAGATTGCAGCTCTCGCCGATGTCGTTGACCAGGCTGCGCAGCACCGCATGGCGCACGCCCTGCTGCGCGCTGCCGGCCAGCATCGCCTCGGCCATGCGCAGTGCGCGGCCGCCCAGCGCATAGCGGCGGCCGTCCGGCTCGCGCTGCAGCAGGCCGGCGCTTTCCAGCTGCTGCAACATGCGGTGCAGGGTGGGCTTGGGCCAGGCGATCTCCGGCCGCGCCTGCAGCTCGGCCAGGCTTTGCGGGCGGCCGAGGCCGGCCATCAGCTCCAGCAGTTCGAGCAGGCGCAGTCCGGGCGTGGTGGAATCGGGATCGGCGGGCATGAATCTCGAAATACGAGACGAACAAACGAAAGAAATCGAGATGATTGTCGCCGCCGATTAAGCTGACCGCAATGAAAACCATGTTTGCCAACGCCGTCATCACCGGCGCCTGCGGCGGCTTCGGCCAGGCGCTGGCGCGGCGGCTGCTGGACCAGGGCGCGGCCGTCGCGCTGCTAGGGCTGAACCGCAGCGCGCTGGACGAGTTGCAGCGCCTGGCGCCCGGGCGCACGACCGTCTACACGCCCGATGTCAGCGACACGGCGGCGATGCAGGCCTGCGCGGCCGACTGGATCGCGCGCCAGGGCGCGCCCGATCTGGTGATCGCCAATGCCGGCGTGGCCGGCGGCTATCGCACCGAAGAGGCGGCCGATCTCGCTTTCTTCCGCCGCGCGCTGGAGATCAATCTGCTGGGTGTGGCGAGCACCTTCCAGCCCTTTCTGGCGCCGATGCTGGCGGCGCGCCGGGCCGAGCCGCAGCGCCGCCGTGCGCTGGTCGGCGTGGCCAGCCTGGCCGGCTGGCGCGGCATGCCGGGCAATGGCGCCTACTGCGCCAGCAAGGCCGGGCTGATCGCCTATCTGCAGAGCCTGCGCGCCGATTTGCGCGACAGCGGCCTGCAAGTCAGCACCGTCAGCCCCGGCTATCTGCGCACCGCGATGACGGCCGGCAACCGCTTCGCGATGCCGGGCCTGATGGCGCCGGAGGTGGCGGCCGCAACCCTGCTGGCGCGCGTGGCCCGCGGCGCCGAGCAGGTGGTGCTGCCGCGGCGGGTCGGCTGGCTGGCGCGGGCACTGGCGCTGCTGCCGGCGCCGATGCACGACCGCATCCTGCTGGGCCAGCCACGCAAGCCGCGGCCCGGCGAACCGGGCGCCACGCCGGTGCCGGGACTTGACGAAGCAAAGCATTGATGACGATGAGCACGACGATCGCGAGCGAAGAACAATACGCGCTGATCGGCGCCGGGCCCTCGGGCCTGGCCGCCGCGCGCAATCTGCAGAAGGAGGGCCTGGCCTTCCAGGGCTTCGAGGCCTATGCCGATGTCGGTGGGCTGTGGAATATCGGCAACCCGCGCAGCACGGTTTACGAATCGGCGCATCTGATCTCGAGCAAGCGCACGACCGAGTTCGCCGAGTTCCCGATGGGCGAGGAGGTGGCCGACTACCCGAGCCATCGCGAGCTGAACGACTACTTCGGCCGTTTCGCCGACCACTTCGATCTGCGCCGGCATTTCCTCTTCAATGCGCGGGTGCTGCGGATCGAGCCGCTGGGCGAGGGCACCAGCCCCTTGTGGCGTGTCCGCTGGCGCGACGCCGAGGGCCGCGAGCGCGAGGCGATCTACAAGGGCGTGATCATCGCCAACGGCACCCTGGCCGAGCCGAGCATGCCGCGCTTCAAGGGCCGCTTCGAGGGCGAGCTGCTGCACACCAGCCAGTACAAGAGCGCGCGCCAGTTCTCGGAGAAGCGCGTGCTGATCATCGGTGCCGGCAACTCGGGCTGCGACATCGCCGTCGATGCGGTCCATTACGCGAAGAGCGTGGACATCTCGGTGCGGCGCGGCTACTACTTCGTGCCCAAGTATGTGTTCGGCAAGCCGGCCGACACGATAGGCGGCAAGATCCGATTGCCGGCCTGGCTGAAGCAGAAGATCGACTCGACCGTGCTGCAATGGTTCACCGGCGATCCGGTGCGCTTCGGCTTCCCCAAGCCGGACTACAAGATGTACGAGTCGCACCCGGTGGTGAACTCGCTGATCCTGCACCACCTGGGTCATGGCGACATCCAGGTCAAGCCGGACATCGAGCGCTTCGAGGGCTCGACGGTCGTCTTCAAGGACGGCCGCCGCCAGGACTACGACCTGGTGCTGGCCGCCACCGGCTACAAGCTGCATTACCCCTTCATCGCGCCCGAGCTGCTGAACTGGCAGGGCATGGCGCCGCAGCTCTACCTGAACATCTTCGCGCCGCTGTTCGACAACCTGGCGGTGATGGGCATGATCGAGGCCAGCGGCATCGGCTGGCAGGGCCGCTACGAGCAGGGCGAGCTGATCGCGCGCGTGTTCAAGGCGCAGGGCACGGCCAAGGCGACCGAGTTCGCCAAGGCCAAGGCGGGCCCGCCGCCCGATCTGAGCGGCGGCTACAAGTACCTGAAGCTCGAGCGCATGGCCTACTACGTCCACAAGGACAGCTATCGCGGCGCCGTGCGCGCGGCGGCGAAGGCGCTGGCATGAACGTCGACGAGGTCCGCCTCAACTTCAACCCGGCCTCGCTGCAGGCGCTGAACGCGGTGCTGGCCTTCCTGATGTTCGGCATCGCGCTGGACACGCGCATCGCCGATTTCAAACGCGTGCTGAAGATGCCGCTGGCGATGGGCGCCGGCATCGCCGCGCAGTTCCTGCTGCTGCCGGCGCTGACCTTCGTGCTGACGCTGGTCCTCAAGCCCTCGCCCAGCATCGCGCTGGGCATGATCCTGGTCGCCTGCTGCCCGCCCGGCAATATCTCCAACATCATCACGCACCGCGCCGGCGGCAATGTCGCGCTGTCGGTGTCGATGACGGCAATCTCGAACGCGCTGGCCATCGTGCTGATGCCGCTGAACCTGGCCTTCTGGGGCAGCCTGCATCCGACGGCCGCGCCGCTGCTGAAGACGATCGCCCTGGACCCGCTGGAGATGGGCCTGCACATCGTCATCATCATCGGCCTTCCTTTCGTGCTTGGCATCGCCTTCGCGCGTCGCTGGCCGGCATTGACCGAGCGCATCAAGAAGCCGGCGCGCACGCTGAGCTTTGTCTGCCTGGTCGTCTTCATCGTCGCCGCGATCGCCGGCAACTGGCGCTACTTCATCGACTATGTCGGCCTGGTGCTGCTGGCCGTCGTGCTGCACGACGGCCTGGCCTATGGCCTGGGCTATTTCACCGCCAAGGCGGTGGGGCTGAAGGAATACGACCGCCGCGCGGTCTCGGTCGAGGTCGGCATCCGCAATGCGGGCCTGGGCCTGGTGCTGATCTTCGGCTTCTTCGGCGGCCTGGGCGGCATGGCGGTCGTCGCCGGCGTCTGGGGCTTCTGGGACATCATTGCCGGCATGGCCCTGGCCGGCTGGTGGGCGCGACGGCCGGCCGCGCGCACGCGCTTCGAGGGCGTCGGCGAATGAGCAGAATTCTGATCACCGGCGCCGATGGCTTTCTCGGCCGCAGCCTGGTGGCCGCGCTGGCGGGTAGCGGCGAGTGCGAGCTGCTGCTCGCGCAGGACGTGCGCGAGGTGCCGGCCGAGCGGCGGCTGCAAGGCGTCGTCTACGAGCGGCAGGACGTGCGCGCGGCCGATCTGGTCGAGACGCTGCGCCGGCACCGGATCGACACCGTCGTCCACCTGGCCTCCATCGTCACCCCGGGCCGCGGCTCCAGCCGCGAGTTCGAGTATTCGGTCGACGTGCTGGGCACGCAGAACCTGCTGCAGGCCTGCGTCGCGACCGGTGTCCGGCACCTGCTGGTCAGCAGCAGCGGCGCCGCCTATGGCTATCACGCGGACAACCCGGACTGGCTGGTCGAGACCGATCCGCTGCGCGGCAACGAGGTCTTCGCCTATTCGCACCACAAGCGCCTGGTCGAGGAGACGCTGGCGCTGTACCGCCAGGTGCAGCCGCAGCTGAAGCAGACCATCTTTCGCATCGGCACCATCCTGGGCGAGACGGTGGACAACCAGATCACCGCGCTGTTCGAGAAAAGCAAGCTGATTGCCATCCGCGGCAGCGACAGCCCCTTTGTCTTCGTCTGGGACCGCGACGTGACCGGCGCCTTCCTGCACGCGCTGCGCAGCGGCCCGGAGCGGGGGCAGGGCATCTTCAATCTGGCCGGCGACGGCGCCCTGACGATGGACGAGATCGCCGCGCTGCTGGGCAAGCGGACGACGAGGTTCCCGGCTGGCCTGCTGACGGCGCTGCTGTGGCTGGGCTCGCGGCTGGGCATCAGCCGCTACGGGCCCGAGCAGCTGGACTTCCTGCGCTACCGGCCGGTGCTGCTGAACCGGCGGCTGAAGCAGGAACTCGGCTATGTGCCGTCCAAGACCAGCCGCGAGGCCTTGCTCGCCTTCATCGCCGCGCGCGCCGCTGCCGGGCGGCCCTTGTGAGCGCGGCGCCGGCGATGAGCCGCGGCGACGCCTTGCGCCTGGCCGCGGTGATCCTGATCTGGGGCCTGAACTTCGTCGTGATGAAGCTGGGGCTGCAGGGCCTCTCGCCCTTCGTGATGGGGGGCCTGCGCTTTTGCGTCGCCGCGCTGCCACTGCTGCTGGTCCGGCCGCCGCGCCTGCCCTGGCGCTATCTGCTGGCCTACGGCCTGGCCCAGGGCCTGGGCCAGTTCGGCCTGCTCTTCATGGGCCTGCAGCTGGGCATGACGGCCGGCATGGCCTCGGTCGTCATGCAGACCCAGGCCTTCTTCACCCTGCTGCTGGCGATGCCGCTGCTGCACGAGCGCACGCGGCCGGCGCAATGGCTGGGCCTGACGGTCGCGCTGGCCGGCCTGATCGCCATCGCCAGCGCGCATGGCCAGGGGCCGGGGCAGATGAGCTTGATCGGCTTCGTGCTGACCCTGGGCGCGGCGCTGATGTGGGCGGTCTCCAATCTGGTCGGGCGCCTGGCCGCGCGGGTGGCCGATTACGAACCCTTCAACTTCATCGTCTGGACCAGCCTGGTGCCCATCGGGCCCTTTTTCGCGCTGGCGTTATGGCAGCAGGGCGCCGGCGAAGTGGGCGCGCAGATCCTGCAGATCGATGCGCGCGGCGCGGCCGCGGTGCTTTATCTGGGCCTGCTGGCGACCCTGCTGGCCTACAGCCTCTGGACGCGGCTGCTGAAACGCCACCCGGCCGGCCGCGTCGTGCCCTGGTCGCTGCTGGTGCCGGTGGTCGGCCTGTGGGCGGCGGCCGCTGCCTTCGGCGAGCGGCCGCTGCCGCTGCAATGGCTGGGCACGGCCGCCGTGCTGGCCGGCCTGCTGATCAACCAGGCCGGCGCCTGGTTCGCGCGCCGGCTCAGAGCCTAGGCATCCACCACAGTTCCTTGCGCTGCACCGGCGTGGCCGGCGGCAGCAGCGGATTGCGCAGGCGCAGGATGCGGCGCTGGCCCGGATCGGAGCGCTCCAGCACCGCGGCCTAATGCTGGCGAACAGGCGCTCGAAGCTGCCGTCGGCCTGCATGCGTTCCAGTCCCAGGCGCAGGTCCTCGGCCAGGCGCGGCCGTGTCGGCGTGACGAAGAAGTACAGCGCCGCCGGGTACTGCAGCAGCAGATTCCGGATTGGTCATGGTCCAGAACAGATCGATTGGCGGCTCGGGCCGCGCCAGCTCGATCAGCGCGCGGCTCTGCACCATCAAGCTCTCCGACTGCCGCGTGCGGTAGCGCCGGCCGCTGCGCGCCAGCGCCGCATGCATCAGCATCAGCGCCTGGATATAGCCGCTGCGTGCGTCCTGCAGCGATTCGTGGCGCGGATAGACGACGCTGTCGGCTTCGCCGGCGGCCGCGCCCGCCAGGCCGGCGAAACCCAGGCCTCCGCCGATCAGCGCGCGGCGCCCGATCATGAGGCGGCGGTCGCCGCCAGGAAGACGCTCAGCACGCCGGTATAGCCATGCAGGCTGGCATGGGCGATCTCGCCGCCGGCAAAGAAGCCGACCAGGGGGACGGCACCCAGCCCGTGCTGCACCCATTGCAGCTCGGCCGAGGGGTGGCCGAAATGCGGGCCGCCGCGTCCGGCGCAGCTGACGAAGATGGCGCCGGCAATGGTCTGGCCGGCGTCCTCGGCCTCGCCGCGCAGCTCGGTGCAGATGCGCAGCAGATCGCGCCGCGCCGCCTCCGGATTGCGTTCGCAGAAGCTCAGGCGCTGGCCCGGCTGCAGGCGCTCGGCGACCGCGATGCCGCGCCGGCTCGGGTCGACGCCGATCAGATGCCGCACGCGCACCTGCTCGCCGTAGTCGCGCGCCGACGTTCCTGCCGATTCCGCGCCCTCCGCATGCAGGCCGACCAGGGTGCGGCGCAGGCGCGGCACCGCCTCGCGCAGGCCCTGCTCGGCCGCCGCCGTGCCGACCGGCAGGGCCAGGTCTTGCAGCAGGCAATCCAGCGCCGGCCGGTCGTCCAGCCCGGTCAGCAGCGGCCCCTCGCAGGCGCTGACCCGGCGCAACGGGCCCAGCGCCCGGCAGCCCTGGCTGACGCGCGAGAGCAGGCGCCAGTCCGCGGGGTCGCCGGCAAAGGCGGCGCCGGACAGGCCGCCGCGCCAGATACCGTCGGCCAGGTGCACGCTGTCGGCGCGCCCCGAGGCGAGGCCGCCGAACAGATAGCCGCTGCCGGTCTGGCCGGCCAGCTCCTGCAGCAGCTCCTGCAGATCGGGCGTGCCGGCATCGGCATGGACCTGGGCCAGTTCGGCGCCCCAGCCGCCCAGCGGCCGCGCGCCGGAGAAGAGCCGGAACTGCTCGCGCGGCAATTCGGCCAGCATCAGCGCCAGCGCCGGTTCGTCGAAGTACTCGACGCCGCCGGCGCAGATCCCGACGCCGCTGGCGCCCAGCCAGGCGACGCCGGGCCAGCGCTGGCGCACCTCGGCCAGCAGCGCCTCGGCCTGCGGCAGATAGGCCTCGGTGAAATAGAGCCAGCCCAGGGTCGGCTGCAGGCCGCTGTCGACGCGCTGCGCCTCGATCTGCACCGCCGCCAGCGCCAGCGCCAGATGGGCGTCCGGGTGGGTCGCGTGGGCGTGCGCGAAAGCCTTCATTGCTGGGGCCGGGCTAGCTCTTGCTGCCGCGCTTGCGCGGCGCGGCGCGCTTGGCCGCGGCCTTCGGTGCCAGGCCCTTGGCGGCCGTGCCGACCACATTGCCGGCCAGGGTGCCGGCGCCGCTGGCGGCCTTGCGCAAGGTGTCGCCGGCGGCGTCGAAGGACTGCTTGACCAGGGTGCCGGCCAGGTTCTTGGCCGCGTCGGTGGCCGTGTCCTTCATGGCATTGGTGGCCAGCTGGGTGAACTGCTGGCTCAGCGCCCCCCACCATTGCAGCGGGTCGATGGGCGGCGCGACCGGTGCCTCGGCCGTCTTGGCGGCGCCGGCCTTGCTGGCGCTCTGGGCCGCCGGCTTGGCCTTGACCGGCGGCTTGATCGCCGGCTCGGACCGGGCCGCCGACTGGGCCTCGGCGACGCCCGGCCAGGCGGCCGGATCGGGCGTGGCCACCTTGAGGCTGTCACGCAGCTCGGTCAGCGGCACATTCATCGTCTGCAGGGTCGACAAGGTCATCCGCTGCACCTCCAGCGCCTGGATCGTCGCGCCCAGCATGCGGGCGTTCTGCTCGAGCCAGAACTGCACGGTGCGCAACTCCTCGATGCGCTTGCTCAGCTCCTCCGGGTTCAGCGTCGGCGCCACCCATTGGCCGATGCCGGGCAGGGCGGCGCCGGCGTTCTTGACCAGGCCTTGCAGGAACTCGAAACCTGGGACGAATTTGCTGAAGCTGTTGTCGGCCATTGCGCGTCTCCTCGCTGTCGTTCAGGGGTTCAGATGGTTCAGTTCCGCCCAGCCGGTCCACATGATCTGGATGCCAATGCACAGTAGCACAAAGGCCATCATGCGCATCATCACCAGCGTGCCCACCTCGCCCAGGCGCATCATCAGCCGCCCGCCGTTGCGGTAGACCAGGTAGACGACCGCCGCGGTCAGCGCGGCGCCGAGCGCGGCGATGCCGGCGCCGGTCACGTACAGCAGCGGCGTGCGCGGCAGCTGCGCGCCCAGCGCGATCGCCGCCGCGATCGAGCCGGGGCCGGTAGTCAGCGGAAAGGTCAGCGGGAAGAAGCTGCGGCGCGCGATCTCGGTCTCGCTGAGGTCGGGGCTGGAGGCCTCGGCCACCGCGTCGGTGACCTCGTCGCTGTCATGGCCCTGCAGCAGGCGCCAGGCGCTGGAGGCGACCAGCAGGCCGCCGCCGACGCGCACGATGGGCAGCGAGATGCCGAACAGGTCCAGCACATAGGTGCCGATCAGCATCGAGCCGACGATCAGGAACCAGCAGTTGATCGCCACCTGGCGCGACAGCCGCTTCAGCACATGGTCCTTGCCGCGCGCCGCGTCCAGCACGATGGGCGCGGTGCCGAGCGGATTCATGATGGGCAGCAGGGTCAGCGGCACCAGCAGCAGCGATTGCAGGATGGAGGAAGGCTGGATTTCCATGCCGGGCGCTCGGGGCTTCGTGTCGATGCTGCAGTGTGCCGCATGCGCGGCCGCCGCTCACAGCTTCTCAGTGCGGCTTGACCCGCTCGACCTCGAAGCCGAGTTCGGCCAGCAGCCGCGGCAGCGCCTGCGGCCCGCTCATATGCAGCGCGCCGACCGCGACCAGCAGGCGCTGGCCGCCGCCATGCAGGGCGGCGATGCGCGCGGCCAGCGGCCCATTGCGATCGTCGTTGACGCGCTTCAGCCAGCGCCGGTCCTCCTCGTCGTGCACGCAGTCGCACCAGCGCGCATAGTCCTGCAGCTCGGCCAGGTCGCCGCGCGCCCAGGCCTCGGCCAGGCGCCGCATCGGCGCGCGCACCGCCTCGCGCTCCAGCTGCTCGAGACCGGCGGCAAGCGCGCGCCGCTGCTCGGCCGGGTCGGCCGGGATCAGCGCCCGCATCTGCTCGGCCGCGCTTTCCAGCGCGACGATGGGGCGGCCCTCGGCGCGCGCCAGCGCCAGCAGCACCGCCTCCTGGCCGAAGCCGGCGTCCAGCCCATCGTGGCGCGCCGCCAGCATGGTCAGCGCGCTCAGCTGCAGGATCGGATGCAGGGCGGCCAGCGCCTGCTCGGGCAGGCAGGCGGCACGCGCCTGCGCCGCCAGGCGCTGCTGCAGGGCCGGGCTCAGCGGCGCGGCGGGACGCGCAGCCTCTCTTAGCGCCTGGAGCGTGGCCGGGTCGCCGGCGTCCAGCTCGACCGCCAGCAGCTCGCTGCGGCGCCAGGCCTCGCGCAGGGCCGGCCCCGGCAGCGCCCAGGCCGGCCGGCCCAGGTGCAGGCTGCCGAACAGCCAGGACTCGTGGCCGTCGCGCCGCAGCCGCCACAGGAAGCCGTGGTCGACGGCCGTCGCCGCCAGCGTCTGCAACTCGGCCGCCGTCGGCGCCGCGACCGGCGGCGGGCAGTCGGCGCGCGCTGGCGCCGGGCCCACGAGCAGGGCCAGCGCCAGCCCCCAGGCGGCCAGGGCCTTCATGGCCGCGCCGCCTCGATGCGCAGCTCGCCGCCCTGCTGGGTGAACTGCAGCTTGGCCAGCACGTCCATGCCCAGCAGCGGCGCGCCCAGCTGCGGCAGCACGGTCAGGCGCAGCCGCTCGACCCCGACCCCGCCCTGCAGCGCCAGATCGCCGCGCGCCAGCCAGCCGCGGGCGACGCCGCCGGCCGTATGCGACAGCGAATCGCCCTCGGAGCGCAGGCCGGCGCGGCGCGCCAGCGCCTCCGGCACCGCGCTGCTGCTCGCGCCGGTGTCGACCAGGAAGTCGACCGCGATGCCGTTGAGCGTGCCGGGCCAGTGGAAATGCCCGTCGGGCCCGCGCTGCAGCACGATCTGACCCTGCGGGCTCAGGCTGAAGCGGCTTTGCAGGCGCTGGCGCTCCCAGGCCTGGAAGGCAAGAAAGACGGCCAGGCCGATCAGCAGCCAGACGGTGGCGATCTTCAGAGCGCCCGGCAGCTCCCGGTTCGCCTTGTTTGCATCATTCATGCCGCTACGATGCCACGAAAGAGGGTCCCGTCATGAGCGCAGCCAGCATCTTCCATCTCGCCTTCCACGTCCGCGACCTCGACGAGGCGCGTCGCTTCTATGGTCGGCTGCTCGGTTGCCGCGAGGGCCGCAGCACCGCCAGCTGGGTCGACTTCGACTTCTTCGGCCACCAGATTTCGCTGCACCTGGGCGAGCCCTTCGCGACCACGCGCAGCGGCAAGGTCGGCGACGCCCTGGTGCCGATGCCGCATCTGGGCGTGATCCTCGAGCTGCCGGCCTGGCAGGCGCTGGCGGCGCGGCTGGAGGCGGCCGGCACCGAGTTCGTCATGCCGCCACAATGCCGGTTCAGGGATCAGCCGGGCGAGCAGTGGACGATGTTCCTGCTCGATCCGAGCGGCAATCCGCTCGAGATCAAGGGTTTCAAGTCGCTGGCGACCGTCTTCAGTGCATGAACTGAGCCCCTCGTCCAAGGCGTACCTTGGCCGGTCCCCGAGGGACGGCGATGCTTGCCGGATCGACCGGCAAGCACACGCCCAAGGCGGGCCGGCTTGGGAGCGGCCCGGCGCTCGGCCCGCAAGGGAACACTGATATCAATCAGTGCCGGAAGCCAATCGAGCGTCTGGCCCGCACCTCGGGCTTGATGCGGTGCTCGGCCTCCAGCTGCAAGAGGAATTCATCCGGGCCCAGCGACTCGCCGAGAATCTCGACCTGCTGGCGCACGGCGGCGAAATCGCCCGGCGTCAGCTGGTCCAGCTCGGCCAGCCGGGCCGCCTGCGCGGCATCGGGCTCGGCGCCGGCCTCGCGCGCGAACATGGTGAGGCGCTGCTCGGCGCGCAGCGGCTTGAAGCGGATCTTGAAGGCGAAGCGGCGCAGCGCCGCCTCGTCCAGGTCTTCGAACAGATTGGTCGTGCAGATGAAGACGCCGGCAAAGCGCTCCATGCCGGCCAGCATCTCGTTGACCTCGGAGATCTCGTAATTGCGCTCGGCCATGCGGCGGCTGCGCAGAAAGCTGTCGGCCTCGTCCAGCAGCAGCACCGCGCCTTCGTTGGCGGCGCTCTCGAACATGCGGGCCATGTTCTGCTCGGTCTCGCCGACGAATTTGCTGGCCAGATCGCTGGCCTGGCGGATCATCAGCGGCCGGCCCAGCGCCTGCGCGATGTGCTCGGCCAGCGCCGTCTTGCCGCTGCCCGGCGGGCCGTAGAAGCAGAGATTGCCGACGCCGCGCTGGCGCAGGGCGGCGACGATGCGCGGGATCTCGAAGCGCGACTCGCAGTTCAGCAGGTCCAGCGTGTACTGGGTGACGACGGCGCGCGCGCCGCGCTCGTGCGCCAGATGGCCCAGCGCCTTGTCGGCATTGAGCAGCTGGCGCTCGATCAGGCGCTCGCATTCCTCCGGCCCGCCGGACTGGATCACCAGTTGCGAGAAGCGCACCGCGGTGCGGATCTGCGCCGGCGTCAGGCCGCGCCGTTCGGCCAGACGCGCGCTGAACTCGGGCGAGACCCGCACATCGGCCAGCGCCCGCGTCACCAGGCCCAGGCGGGCGCCCGGCGGCGGCGACTTCAGCTCCAGGTGGTACTGGAAGCGGCGGCGGAAGGCCGGGTCGATCTGCTCGATGCGGTTGGTGATCCAGATCACTGGTACCGGATTGGTCTCGAGGATCTGGTTGACCCAGGCCTTGCCGTTGACCGAGGAGCTGGCCGGCGCCTCCAGCGCCGAATCGAGCCGCGCGATCAGATGCGCGGTGTCGCTGGACAGCGGCGGGAACACGTCCTCGACCTCGTCGAACAGCAGCGCCACGTTCTCGCTGGCCTTCAGGAAGACCTGGCTGATCTGCAGCGAGCGGTAGCGGTCGCGGCCGGACAGCGAGTTGCCGTCGCGGTCGGCATACTCGACCTCGTAGAGATCGAGCTCGGCGGCCGCCGCGGCAACCTTGGCCAGCTCGGTCTTGCCGGTGCCCGGCGGGCCGTAGAGCAGCACGTTGACGCCGGCCTCGTGGCGCGACACCGCCTCGCGCAAGAGCGTGCACAGCACGCCCAGGTCCTCGGCGACGAACTGGAAGTCGGCGGTGCTCAGCGGGCTCTTGCTTGCCGGCCGGGTGAACACGGCCATCAGATCGTGCGGCCCC
Source organism: Roseateles violae (assembly GCF_030410485.1). Classification (GTDB taxonomy): domain Bacteria; phylum Pseudomonadota; class Gammaproteobacteria; order Burkholderiales; family Burkholderiaceae_C; genus Roseateles_D; species Roseateles_D violae. The sequence continues at coordinate 1,007,978 of NZ_JAUHHC010000001.1, forward strand.
TGGTACTCGCGCATCAGCACCGGCGGCAGCTGATCGCTGACCTTCATCAGATCGGCCAGGTCGGTGATGTTGTGCTCGGAGATCAGGTTCTCGACCATGCCGATGCGCTCGAGCCGCGAGCCCGCGCGCAGGGCCTCGGCGACCTCCTGCTCGTTGACGCCGGCCACCGCGGCGATCGCCGCGAAGGCCTCCTGCGCCGTGTTGACCTTGAACTCGACCAGGGCGCCGCGCAGCTCGCGCTGGTAGCGCGCCAGCGTGCCGTAGAGCAGGATCGCGCGCTCGGCCGGGTTCAGCTGCAGCAGCGTGCCGAGGGCGGCGATGTTCTTCTCGACCAGGGTCGATTCGCGCTTGAGCTCGCGGTCCAGCCATTCGCTGGTGGTCGCCAGCAGGGCCAGCATGTCCTTGGGCGCGTCCTTCGCGTATTCGTCCAGATAGAAGAACAGCGTCGCCTCGGCAAAGGGGCCGTTCCAGACGCCATGGCGGGCGACGAAGGCGGCGTCGTCCAGCGCCTCGTGGCCGGCCCATAACTCGTTGCCCTGACAGCGCAGGGCCAGATAGGCACGCAGCCGCGCCAGCACGCGCAGCGGCCAGACCAGATGGCGGCCGGTGAAGGACAGCAGGCCGTTGAAGTCGCGACGCAGATTGAAGCGGCCGGCATGCTTGACGGTCAGGGTCAGCACGAACTGCGAGCACAGACGGTCCAGCACCGGTGCGTCCTTCAGACCCGGTGAGGGCAGCACTCTCGGCTCGGCAGCCAAACGCTTGACCATGGGCGACTCCTCGCGCCACTGCCTGCATGGCGCCGCCCGATCTTGTCGCAGCCGGGCGCGAGAAACAAGCCCTGCGCGGTGCAGGGTCTCGCGCCGCGCTGGCCGAAATGAAAAACGCCCCGGAGGGCGTTGCTGAGGGTTTAGTGCATCACCACCGGTTGGTGGCCCATGCGCGCATAGTGTTCGATGAAGTCGTCGAGGTCTTCCTCGGACGGGTCCTGTTCGATCAAGGCCTCGACGCCGTCCTGGAATTGCTGGGCCAAGGCGCCCTCGATGAAGATCTCCTTGCGCGCGAACTTGTCGACGATCTCGAAGCCGCCGCGGTGCAGCTGCAGCTCCGGGTTCGCCTTCAGCAGCTCGCCGGGACGCGGCTCGTCGACCTGAACTTCGAACTGGACGACGACGAAACTGCTGGAGTTGTAAAGCATGTGCATGAGGCTCGCTCCTTTCAGTTCCATCTGGGGGCGGGCGGTTTCGCTTCAAGTCCAGCGGCTTGTGCGCGGCACCGGCCCTGGACAAATAGTCTCAGAACGCCCCGCTGTTGGGGGCCTCCGCGGCGCCGATTTGTGGTGGAAGCGTCACAAGATCACGCGCCCGCCCCATCGCTCAGCGCTTGCCGTTATCCTCGATCAGTTGCAGCTCCCAGCCGGGCGCGCCCTCGAGGCCGCCGCTGGCCAGCAGGCGCACCGGCAAATGGCCGCGCGCCGGATCGAGCCAGAGCTCCAGCCCGCTTTCATAAGGCCCCAGCGGCGCGCGGCGCAGATGCAGGGTCGAGGCCAGCAGCTGCCGCGGCAGCGTCAGCGCCTCTTCGCCGACCACCTCGAACAGCTGTTCGCGCGCCTCGCCGCGCAGACCGACCACCGGCAGCCGGATCTCGCTGCCCGGTCCGAAGCGCTGCGGCGCGCCGGCGACCAGGGCCGCCAGCTGCAGCCAGCTGCTGAGCCGGTCCTGCACGCCGGCCGGCAGCGCGACCAGCTCGGCGCTGGCCGAGAAGCTGATCAGGCCCTCGTCGCGGCGGAAATTGGTCGCCTGCCGATCGCGCGGCAGGCCGTCGCGCCCGGGCCGCTGCAGGGCATAGCGCTGCGGGCTCAGGCCCTGCTGCGCATCGAGCGCGCCCTGGCTGCGCCAGCCGGGCAGCGCGCGGCCGTCCAGCTCGCGCTCCAGGCTCAGCACATAGGCGCCCCGCTCCAGCTGCGGCTGCCAGCTGAGTCGTGCCAGGCCTTGCCGACCCTGCTGGCTCAGCAGATAAAGCCACTCCAGCGGCGGGGCGATGGCCAGCGGCGGCGCGGGCGGGACAGGTTCGGCCGCCGGCGGCGGCGCGGTGGCTGCCGGCAGCCCGGGAGCCATGCGGGCGGCCGCGCGTCGAGGCGGCGACCGGGCGATCGCGACCGGCTCGGGGGGCAAGGCCGCTGCGGTCGATGGCAGCGGCATCGGCCGCGTCTGCAGCGCGACGCCGGCCGGCCGCGGCGACGGCTGCGGGATCGACCGCGGCCACAGCAGTGCCGCATGCAGCAGCAGGCTCAGGCCCAGCGCGGCGAGCCAGGCCAGCCCGCGGCGGGCGGGCGGGGCGGGAGGCGCGGCGCTGCTCATTGGACAATGCTGCCATTGCACAACGGGCTTTGCAGCCCTCAATCCACGATGAAACTCGCCACCTACCGGGACGGATCGCGCGACGGCCAATTGCTGGTCGTCTCGCGCGACCTGAGCCAGGCCCATTACGCCAACGGCATCGCGACGCGGCTGCAGCAGGTGCTGGACGACTGGGGCTTTCTGTCGCCGCAGCTGGAGGATCTCTACGTCCAGCTGAACCACGGCAAGTTGCGCCATGCCTTTGCCTTCGATCCCAAGCAATGCATGGCGCCGCTGCCGCGCGCCTATCAATGGGCCGACGGCTCGGCCTTCATCAACCATGTGGAGCTGGTGCGCAAGGCGCGCGGCGCCGAGGTGCCGGCCAGCTTCTACACCGACCCGCTGATGTACCAGGGCGGCAGCGACGACTTCCTCGGCCCCTGCGAGCCGGCCCGCTTCGTCAGCGAGGCGATGGGCATCGACTTCGAGGCCGAGATCGCCGTCGTCACCGGCGACGTCGCGATGGGCGCCGGCCCCGAGCAGGCGCTGGAGGGCGTGCGCCTGCTGATGCTGGCCAATGACTGGAGCCTGCGCCATCTGATCCCGGCCGAGCTGGCCAAGGGCTTCGGCTTCTTCCAGAGCAAGCCGGCCACGGCCTTCAGCCCGGTCGCGGTGACGCCGGACGAGCTGGGCGGCGCCTGGGTCGGCGGCCGCGTCGAGCTGGCGCTGCAATCGATGTGGAACGGCCGCAAGGTCGGGCAATGCGAGGCCGGGCCCGAGATGACCTTCCATTTCGGCCAGCTGATCGCCCATATCGCCAAGACGCGCCATGTGCGCGCCGGCTCCATCGTCGGCTCCGGCACCGTCTCGAACAAGGACTGGAAGAACGGCTACAGCTGCATCGCCGAGAAGCGCGCGATCGAGACCATCGAAGCGGGCGAAGCGAAGACCGAGTTCATGAAGTTCGGCGACACGATACGCATCGAGATGAAGGGCCGTGACGGGCAGAGCATCTTCGGCGCCATCGACCAGGACGTGGCGCCGCTGCACGAGCCGCAGGCCTGAGATGAGCCAGCCCATCATCATCGACACCGATCCCGGGCAGGACGATGCGATCGCCATCCTGCTGGCGCTGGCCAGCCCCGAGCTGGAGCTGCTGGGCATCACGACGGTGGCCGGCAATGTGCCGCTGGCGCTGACCAGCCGCAATGCGCGCATCGTGCTGGAGCTGGCGGACCGGCGCGATGTCCCGGTCTTTGCCGGTGCCGAGCGGCCGCTGCAGCGCCCCCTGGTGACGGCCGAGTTCGTCCACGGCAAGACCGGGCTCGATGGCGCCGATCTGCCCGAGCCGACGCTGGCGCTGACCGATGGCCATGCGGTCGACTTCATCGTCGACACGCTGATGCAGCGCGAGCCCGGCACGGTGACCCTGTGCCCGCTGGGCCCGCTGAGCAATATCGCGCTGGCCCTGCAGCGCGAGCCGCGGATTGCCGCGCGCATCAAGCAGATCGTGCTGATGGGCGGCGGCTGCTTCGAGGGCGGCAACATCACGCCGGCGGCCGAGTTCAATTTCTATGTCGATCCGCAGGCGGCCGATCTGGTCTTCCGCTCGGGCGTGCCCATCACGATGGCGCCGCTGGACGTCACGCACCAGGCGCTGACCACGCGCGCGCGCGTGGCGGCGATCCGGGCGCTGCGCACGCCGGTGGCCGAGGCGGTCGCGCTGTGGATGGAATTCTTCGAGCGCTTCGACGAGCAGAAGTACGGCCAGGAGGGCGGCCCGCTGCACGATCCCTGCGTGGTCGCCTGGCTGCTGCGGCCCGAGCTGTTCACGGGCCGGCGCTGCCATGTGGCGATCGAGACGCAGAGCGAGCTGACCATGGGCATGAGCGTGATCGACTGGTGGGGCGTGACCGGCAAGCCGGCCAATGCGCTGGTGCTGGGCGGCATCGATGCCGATGGTTTTTATGCGCTAATAGCCGAGCGCCTGGCGCGTTTGCGGAAGGACTTGTGATGCAGAAGAGCATGATCAAACGCAGGGATCTGGTGCTGGGCGGCGGCCTGCTGCTGGCGGGGCCGCTGGCGCGCGCCGCGGTCGGCGAGGCGGATGCGGTCTCCGGCATCCGCGTGGCGCTGGAGCGCGGCGCGGCGGCGGCCGTCGATCTGCTCGGCCGCCAGGACGGCTTTCTGGGCAATCCGGCCGTGCGCATCGAGCTGCCCGGCTATCTGAAGGATGGCGCCAAGCTGATGAAGGCGACCGGCCAGGGCAAGAAGATCGACGATCTGCTGCTGGCGATGAACCGCGCGGCGGAAGGCGCCGTGCCGGCCGCCAAGCCGCTGCTGGTGAATGCGATCAAGAACATGAGCGTCGAGGACGGCCTGCGCCTGCTGCAGGGCGGCGACGATGCGGCGACGCAGTTCTTCGCCGCCAAGACGCGCGCACCGCTGGCCGAGCAGTTCCTGCCCATCGTCACCCGGGCGACCGAGAAGGTCTCGCTGGCCGAGAAGTACAACGCGGTCGCCGGCAAGGCAGCCGGCTTCGGCCTGGTGAAGAAGGAAGACGCCAACATCCAGCAGTACGTGACCGGCAAGGCGCTGGACGGCCTGTTCCTGATGATCGCCGAGGAAGAAAAGAAGATCCGCAAGGACCCGGTCGGCACCGGCAGCGCGCTGCTGAAGAAGGTGTTCGGCGGCTTCTGAGCGTCCGGTGGACTCCGGTGGACAATACGTGCTGATTCTTTCTTTCGCGCCACCCCCGTGCGCACGCCCATGAACGAGACCCCGACCCCGGCCGGCGAGCCGGCACCGACGACGACTTCGCAGGACCCGGCTCCGCTGATCGAGAGCCCGGCCGACGCGCCGCAGGCCGCGGAAGAGGCGGCTGCGCCTGCCGCCGAGGCCGTTGAGGCCGCTGAGGCCGGCGAGGCCGGCGAGGCCGCTGCCACCGATGCCGCAGCCCCGGCCGAGATGTCGCCGGCCGCCGTCGCCGCCAAGCTGAAAGAGCTGTTCCCGGCGCTGTTCGGCGGCCCGGGCTTCAAGCCGCTGAAGCTGCGCGTGCAGGCCGATATCCAGCAGCGCGCGCCGGGCATCTTCAGCCGCGCCCAGCTCTCGGCCTTTCTGCGCCGCTACACCGGCAATACCGGCTACCTGATCGCACTGGGCAAGGCGACGCAGCGCTTCGATCTCGACGGCCAGGAGGCCGGCGAGCTCAGCGAGGAGCACCGCAACGCCGCCCGCGAGGAGCTGGCGCGCCGCAAGGGCCTGCAGCAGGAACGCATCCATGCCGAGCGCGAGCAGATGGCCCTGGCCCAGCAGCAGCGCCGCAATCGCGCGGGCCTGCTCTACGACTACGAGCGCACGACGCTGACCCTGGCCAACTTCTGCGTGCTGAAGGGCGTGACGCCCGAAGAGCTGCCGGGCCTCTTGGAGATCGCCAAGCAGGAGCGCGCCGAGCAGCCGCCGCGACCGGAGCCGCGCCGCGACGACCGCGGTGGCCGGCCCGGAAGCCGGCCGGAGGGTCGACCCGAGGGCCGCCCCAACCAGCGCCGCGACGCGCGGCCCGAGGGCAGGGACGGACCGCAGCAGCAACAGCGGCCGCCGCGCAAGCCGCAGCCGCCGCGCGGCTGATCGCTCTCAGTCGCCGCGGGACTTGGCCCCCGCGGCCGGCGACAGCTGGACGAAGGGCGTGCCGGCGCCGGTGTACTGCGGCAGCCGGCCGTCCCATTTGCGGATCGCTTCCGACTCGTTCTCCAGCTGCTTCAGCCGCAGCAGATCGGGCGTGATCTCGAGCCGCTTGGCCTTCAGCGCCTCGGCCTCGCCGCGCGCCTTGGCCAGCGCCTGTTCGGCCTCGACCTTGATGCGCTCCAGATCGCGCTCGGCCGTCAGCTTCTTCTGCTCGGCCTCGACCTTGGCCTCGATTGCCTTGTCGAAGACGGCCGAGAAGTCGTAGTTGACGGCGGCCAGCGAGTCGACGATGACGCCATGGCGTTTCAGCCGCTGCTCCAGCGCGTCGCGGATTTTGCCGCTGACCTCGGTGCGCTTGGTGACCAGTTCCTCGGCCGTGTACTGGGCGGTGATCGCCTTGGTCGACTCCTGGGCCGCCGGCTCGATCACGCGCGCGGCGACGGCATTCTGGTCGCCGATCGCCTGGTAGGTCTGGGCGACCAGCGCCGGCTCCAGCCGCCAGTTCAGCGCCGCCGAGACGGCCACCTGCTGCAGATCGCGCGAGGCGGCCACCCCCTTGCCCTCGCTCTTCTGCAGCCGCACGTCGATCATGTGCACGCTGTTGACCAGCGGGACGACGAAATGGATGCCCTCGTCCAGCGGCTGCGGATCGACCTTGCCGAAGGTCGTGATCACGCCGCGCGTGCCCGACTGCACGATGCGCACCGGGTTGATCAGGGACAGCAGCAGCAAGGCGCCGATCAGCAGGGCGACGACCTTCAGCAGCCAGGAAATGACACTCGAGTTCATAGCGTTCCTCAAGCGGTCAAGCCGACCGCGAACGCAGGCTAGCAGCGCCGCCGCCGGATGGACATGGCACCGAAGGGTGGTGCGGCGGGCGCGCTACATCTGTTCCCAGGGCAGGCCGTCGTGGCGCCAGCCGTTGAGCTTGCCGCGCTGGAAGTTCGCGTCCGTGTCGCCCTCGAAGCCGTGCAGCACATTGACGACATTGCGGAAGCCGGCCGCCTCCAGCGCCTCGCCGGCGGCCAGCGTGCGCGTGCCGGAGCGGCACAGCAGCACGACCGGCCGTTCGCTGTCGCCGCCGGCCTCGCGGCGGACCTGGGCCACGAAGCGCGGCACATCGGGCTGCATCTCCGGGTATTCGTACCAGGCCACATGGACGATGCCGGGCGGGTGGCCGACATAGAGGTACTCGAGCTCCATCCGCACGTCCACGAACAGAGCCTCCGGATGGGCCTGCAGATAGGCGTGGGTTTCCTTGGGGCTTAGGTGCTTCATCGATCGGCTTCTTACAATGGGCGCATGAAGGTCGCTCCCATTTCCTATACGCGCGCTGCCGCGCTGCCCGGCATTCTGCAACATCGGATCGCCATCCTGGACGGCGCGATGGGCACGATGATCCAGCGTTACCGCCTTGGCGAGGACGATTACCGCGGTGCGCGCTTTGCCGGCCATGGCCGGGAGCTGAAGGGCAACAACGACCTGCTGGTGCTGACCAAGCCCGAGGTGATCGCCGAGATCCACGAGCAGTACCTGGCCGCCGGCGCCGACATCATCGAGACCAATACCTTCGGCACGACCTCGGTCGCGCAGGAGGACTATGGCCTGGCGGAATACGCCTATGAGATGAACGTCGCCGCGGCCAAGCTGGCGCGCGCGGCCTGCGACAAGTACGCCACCGCCGACAAGCCGCGCTTTGCCGCCGGCGCGCTGGGCCCGACGCCGCGCACCGCCTCGATCAGCCCCGACGTCAACGATCCGGGCGCGCGCAATGTCGATTTCGACACCTTGCGCGCCGCCTATTACGAGCAGGCCAAGGGCCTGCTGGACGGCGGCGTCGACCTGTTCCTGGTCGAGACCATCTTCGACACCCTGAACGCCAAGGCGGCCATCTTCGCGCTGGACGAGCTGATGGAAGACAGCGGCGAGCGCCTGCCGGTGATCATCTCCGGCACCGTCACCGATGCCTCCGGCCGCATTCTCTCGGGCCAGACGGTGACGGCCTTCTGGCATTCGGTTCGCCATGCGCGGCCGCTGGCCGTGGGCCTGAACTGCGCTTTAGGTGCGACGCTGATGCGGCCCTATATCGAGGAGCTGGCCAAGGCGGCCGGCGCCACCGCGATCAGCTGCTATCCGAATGCCGGCCTGCCGAATCCAATGAGCGAGACTGGCTTCGACGAGACGCCGGACGTGACCGGCCGCCTGATGGAGGAATTCGCCGCCAGCGGCTTCCTCAATATCGCCGGCGGCTGCTGCGGCACGACGCCGGACCATATCGCCGCGATCGCGCAGCAGGTCTCGGCCTACCGCCCGCGCCCCTGCGGCAGCAAGTTCCTCAGCGATCTGCTGCCGGACGCCGCCTGAAGCTCAGTAGAGCTTCAGCAGCTTCTCCACATTCAGCAGCAGCTTCATCTCGTGCGGCGCGAGGCTGGCGACGATCGCCTGCATCGCCAGCCGCGTGTCGCGCGGCACCGGCTCGGACAGCGGCGCGCCGCTCCTGCCCAATAGCGCCGCCACCATCGGCTCGTTGGCGCTGTGGCCGCGCTTGAAGACGATGCCGACCTCCTCGTTGGCCAGGCGCACCAGGCTGCCCGGCGGATACAGGCCGACCGCCTTCACCAGCGCGGCGCCGGCCTCGTCGGGCTGCCGGTTCTCGTCCAGATAGACGGCGCGGGCGGCCGAGGCGCCGGCCAGCGCGCGGCGGCCGCGGCGCGGGCTCAGGCGCGCGCCGAAGATGTCGATGCGGCGCAGCAGGCGCGCCAGCTGCTCGGCCGGCTCGCGGCCGTCCAGCGGCCCCGGGCCGGCCTCGTGGTGGCGCCGCACCGTGTGCAGCCACAGGCCCGAGCGCACGCCCAGCTGCATCAGCAGCTCGGCACCGTCGCGGCCATGTTGGTTGAGGGCCAGGCGCTGCGCCTCGCTGAGCCGCTCGGCCTGGGCGGCCATCTTGTCCTGCTGGCTGCTGATGCTGATGTTCATCGTCAGCGCCGCGCGGCTCAGCGCGCCGCGCCATTCCTCGCTCCAGCCCAGCTGGCGCGCGCACAGCTCGGCCAGCACCAGGCTCAGCAGTCCGTGGCCGGCGCTGTAGCGCTGGTAGGCCTGGCTGGCCTCGAAGATCAGCAGGGTCAGGCTGGCGTCCGGCTGGCCCTGCAGCCGCGCCAGCGCCTCCGCATGCAGTGCCTCCAGCCGCGGCAGGAAATCCTCGGCGCGCGGCTCGCGCAGCAGGCTGTGCGCGCGCAATTGCAGATCGGCCCAGCGCCGGTGCAGCTCCAGCGGCAGCAGCGGCCGTGGGCGCTCGGGCGGCAGGCTGCTGTCGGCCTGCACCCTGGCAATCGCGCCCAGCGTCGCGCCCTGGTGCAGCATGGTGTCCATCTTGTGGACCAGCGCACGCTGGTAGGCCGGCGTCTCGTGCGCCTGCACCCAGGCGCCGCGCTGGATCAGCGCATGCACCAGCGGCGTGTCGCCGAGCAGCTGGCCGCTGGCAATCAGCAGGGTGCCGTCGGCATCGCGGACCGAGAAGTTCAGCAGCTGGCCGACGCGCAGGCTGTGAGGGGGCAGGGGAAGCAGTTCCAAGTTTCTTGTCGTCGTTTGCCGTTGTAAGCGCTTGCAACCAGAAGCATTGTCGACCGCTTCCGCGCCGGATTGAGGCCGCCGCCCGCTCAGCCCGTAAAATCCTCACAGTTCGAGGAGCGCTGCGACGGAAAAGACCCGCCAGGCTCGGACGATCAGGGCCGTTCTCCGACCGGAGCGGCGCTGCGACAACGGCGCTCACCGATCCATGAATCCCTTCGTGGCCGCGGTGAGTTGCGGCCCGCTCGAGACCCAAGGCCGCCATGACCCTCGCCACCCCCCTGATGTCGCCGATGAAGCTGTCGGGCCTGGAGCCCGTGCAGATCGGCGCCGGCACCCTGTTCGTCAATATCGGCGAGCGCACCAATGTCACCGGCTCCAAGGCCTTTGCCCGCCTGATCCTGAACGGCCAGTTCGAGGAGGCGCTGGCCGTCGCTCGCCAGCAGGTCGAGAACGGCGCCCAGATCATCGACGTCAATATGGACGAGGCGATGCTGGACAGCCAGGCGGCGATGGTGCGCTTCCTGAACCTGATCGCCTCCGAGCCCGAGATCGCCCGCGTGCCCATCATGATCGACTCGTCAAAATGGGACGTGATCGAGGCCGGCCTCAAGTGCATCCAGGGCAAGGGCATCGTCAACTCGATTTCGATGAAGGAGGGCGAGGAGGAATTCCGCCGCCAGGCCAAGCTGGTGCGCCGCTACGGCGCCGCCGCCGTCGTGATGGCCTTCGACGAAAAGGGTCAGGCCGACACCTTCGAGCGCAAGATCGAGATCTGCCAGCGCGCCTACCGCATCCTGGTCGACGAGGTCGGCTTCCCCGCCGAGGACATCATCTTCGACCCGAATATCTTCGCGATCGCGACCGGCATCGAGGAGCATGACAACTACGCGGTCGACTTCATCGAGGCGACGCGCTGGATCAAGCAGAACCTGCCCGGCGCCAAGGTCAGCGGCGGCGTGTCCAACGTCAGCTTCAGCTTCCGCGGCAACGAGCCGGTGCGCGAGGCCATCCACACCGTCTTCCTCTACCACGCGATCCAGGCGGGCCTGGACATGGGCATCGTCAACGCCGGCATGATCGGCGTCTACGACGACCTGGACGCCGAGCTGCGCGAGCGGGTCGAAGACGTGGTGCTGAACCGCCGCGCCGACAGCGGCGAGCGCCTGATCGAGATCGCCGAGCGCGCCAAGGGCATGGCCAAGGATGATTCGGCCCGCCTGGCCTGGCGTGCCGGCAATGTCAACGAGCGGCTCTCGCATGCGCTGGTGCATGGCATCACCGACTTCATCGTCGCGGACACCGAGGAGGCCTGGCAGCAGATCAGCGCCGGTGGCGGCCGGCCGCTGCACGTGATCGAGGGACCGCTGATGGCCGGCATGAATATCGTCGGCGACCTGTTTGGTGCCGGCAAGATGTTCCTGCCCCAGGTGGTCAAGAGCGCGCGCGTGATGAAGTCCGCCGTCGCGCATCTGGTGCCCTATATCGAGGAAGAGAAGCGCCAGCTGGAGGCGGCCGGCGGCGACGTGAAACCCAAGGGCAAGATCGTCATCGCCACCGTCAAGGGCGATGTGCACGACATCGGCAAGAACATCGTCACCGTGGTCCTGCAGTGCAACAACTACGAGGTGGTGAACATGGGCGTGATGGTGGCCTGCCAGGACATCTTGGCCCGCGCCAAGGTCGAGGGCGCCGACATCATCGGCCTCTCGGGCCTGATCACGCCCAGCCTCGAGGAGATGCAGCATGTGGCCGCCGAGATGCAGCGCGACGACTATTTCCGCGTCAAGAAGATCCCGCTCTTGATCGGCGGCGCGACCACCAGCCGCGTGCACACGGCCGTCAAGATCTCGCCGCATTACGAGGGCCCGGTCGTCTACGTGCCCGATGCCTCGCGCTCGGTCGGCGTCTGCACCGAGCTGCTCAGCGACGAGCGCGCCAGCGCCTATATCGACGAGTTGAAGGCCGATTACGAGAAGGTGCGCCAGCTGCACGCGAACAAGAAGCAGACGCCGCTGGTGAGCCTGGCCGCCGCGCGGGCGAACAAGGTGGCGATCGACTGGGTCGCCTATGCGCCGCCGGTGCCCAAGTTCATCGGCCGGCGCGTGTTCAAGAACTACGACCTGGCCGAGCTGGCCCAGCACATCGATTGGGGGCCCTTCTTCCAGACCTGGGACCTGGCGGGTCCCTTCCCGCAGATCCTCAAGGACGAGATCGTCGGCGCCGAGGCGCAGCGCGTGTTCAGCGACGGCAAGCGCATGCTGCAGCGCCTGATCGAGGGCCGCTGGCTGCAGGCTAATGGCGTGTTCGGCCTCTATCCGGCCGCCCAGGTCAATGACGACGACATCGAGATCTACACCGACGAATCGCGCAGCGAGGTCTTGATGACTTGGCGCGGCCTGCGCATGCAGTCGGAGCGGCCGGTCGTCGACGGCCAGATGCGGCCCAACCGCGCGCTGGCCGACTACATCGCGCCCAAGGGCACGGTGCCGGATTACATCGGCCTGTTCGCCGTCACCGCCGGTCTGGGCGTCGACAAGAAGGAGGCCGCCTTCATCGCCGATCTGGACGACTACTCGGCCATCATGCTGAAGGCCCTGGCCGACCGCCTGGCCGAGGCCTTTGCCGAGCGCCTGCACCAGCGCGTGCGCCAAGAGTTCTGGGCCTATGCGCCGGACGAGCACATGACGAACGAGCAGCTGATCGCCGAGCAGTACCGCGGCATCCGCCCGGCGCCCGGCTATCCGGCCTGCCCCGACCACCTGGCCAAGCGCGAGCTGTTCCGGGCGCTGGCGCCGGAGGAGATCGGCATGGGCCTGACCGAGGCGATGGCGATGACGCCGGCCGCCAGCGTCAGCGGCTTCTATCTGGCGCACCCGGAGGCCAGCTATTTCAACGTCGGCCGCATCGGCGAGGACCAGCTGCAGGACTGGGCCGCGCGGATGGCGCTGGACCCGGCCGCGGCCGGGCGGGCGCTGGCGCCCTTGCTGGGTTGAACGGCTGCCACTGACGCTCGCTTACATCTGACGGTCGGCCGGCGGGCGGCGCCAGCCGTTTCGATGTCATGCTTTCGACCGGAGCCCCACGAACAATGAAACTACCGCTCAATTCCAGCCAATCCATCGCCGTTGTCGCGATCGCCGTCGCCCTGCTGGGCGGCGCCTATGCCCTGGGCCGCGTCGGCGGCGCCGAGAAGGCGAGCCCGCCGGCTGAGCCGCCGGCAGTCGCTGCCACCGAGGCGCCGGCGCCGACCGGCAAGCCGGCAACGGTGCTGGCCCAGACGCCCGAGGCCAAGCCGGCCCCGGCTCCCGCACCGGCCCCGGCAGCCAAGCCGGCCGTCGAGCATGCAGCGGCCGCGCCGCAGCTCTGCCAGGAATGCTGGCGCGTCGGCAATGTGCACAGCGAGGCGCGCCAGGGCCAGGCCAGCGGCCTCGGCGCCGTCGGCGGCGCGGTGCTGGGCGGGGTGCTGGGCCACCAGATCGGCGGCGGCACCGGCAAGAAGATCGCCACCGTCGGCGGCGCCGTGGCGGGCGGCTTTGCCGGCAACGAGGTCGAGAAGCGCAGCAAGAGCTCGCAGGTCTGGATCGTCAGCCTGACCAACCGCGATGGCGTCACGCAGCGCCATGAGCAGGCCAGCGACCCGCAGCTGCGCGCCGGCGACATCGTCGTGATCCGCGACGGCCGGCTCGAGCGCCGCTAGGACAAGCTAGGGCCTGTTAACACTACGGCAACGCGGCCCATTGCCGTAGTGTTAACAGGCCCTAGACCAGCCCGCCGCCGAGGCCGCGGCGCAGCTGCACCGCCTCGGCCATCTGCGCCGGGGCGATCACCTCGCTGCCGGCCAGGTCGGCGATGCTGCGCGCGACCCGCATCACGCGGTGGTAGCTGCGGCCCGACCAGCCCAGCCGCGCGGCGGCCTTCAGCAGCAGATCCATCGCGGCCTTGTCGCAGCGCGCCTGGCGGTCCAGCGCCTGCGCCGGCAGCAAGGCATTGCTGCAGCCCTGGCGCGCCAGCGCCCGCGCGCGCGCGGCGGCCACCCGCTCGGCGACCCGCGCGCTGGCCTCGCCATCGGGCACGCCGGCCAGGGCCGCCGGCGCGATCACCGGCACCTCGATCTGCAGATCGAGCCGGTCGAGGAAGGGGCCGCTGAGCCGGCCGCGATAGCGCGCCACCTGATCCGGCGTGCAGCGGCATTCGCGCAGCGGATTGCCCAGATGGCCGCAGGGGCAGGGGTTCATCGCCGCCACCAGCTGGAAGCGCGCCGGGAACTCGGCCTGCCGCGCCGCCCGCGAGATCAGGATGCGGCCGCTCTCCAGCGGCTCGCGCAAGGCCTCCAGCGCCGCGCGGTTGTATTCGGGCAATTCGTCCAGGAACAGGACCCCATGCTGGGCCAGCGAGATCTCGCCCGGCCGCGGCGGTGAACCACCGCCCACCAGGGCGATGCTGGACGCGCTGTGATGCGGGCTGCGCAGCACGCGCCAGCCCCAGCGCGCCGGATCGAACTGGCCGGCCAGGCTCAGCACCGCGGCCGATTCCAGTGCCTCCTCGGTGGTCAGCGGCGGCAGCAACCCGGCCAGGCGCTGCGCCAGCATGGACTTGCCGGTGCCCGGCGGCCCGACCAGCAGCAGCGAATGAGCACCGGCGGCGGCGATCTCCAGCGCCCGCTTGGCGCCGGCCTGGCCGCGGATGTCACGCAGATCGGAAGCCTCGGCCGCCGCCGCCCGCGGCAATGCGACCGCCGCGGCCAGCGGCTGCTCGCTGCCCGGTTGCAGCGCGGCGACCAGATCGAGCAGGTGCTTGGCGAACTGCACGCCGACCCCGTCGACCAGCGCCGCCTCGGCCGCACTGGCCTCGGGCAGGATCAGCCGGCGCGCGCTGCTTTCGCGGCGCAGCGCCAGGCCCATCGCCAGCGCGCCGCGCACCGGCCGCAGCTCGCCGGCCAGGGACAGCTCGCCCGCGCATTCGAAGCCGGCGAGCGCCGCCGCATCGATCTGGCCGCTGGCGGCCAGGATGCCCAGCGCGATCGGCAGGTCGAAGCAGCCGCCCTCCTTGGGCAGCTCGGCCGGCGCCAGATTGACCACGATGCGCTTGTTGTGCGGGAAGGACAGGCCGTTGTTCTGCAGCGCCGCGCGCACGCGCTCGCGCGATTCCTTCACCTCGGTCTCGGCGAGGCCGACCAGGGTGAAGGAGGGCAGGCCATTGGCCAGATGCACCTCGACGCTGACCGCCGCGGCGGCCAGCCCGTCCAGCGCGCGGCTGTGAACGATGGCCAAGGACATGTGCGTTACCCCACTCCCCGATCGGCCCGCATCGACGGGCCCGGCCCGATTGTGCAGGCGCGGCCGGCGCGGCGCCATCGCTGATCGTGCACGAAAGCGGTGCACGTGTGCGGCGCGGCCCGGCCGGCGTCCGGAACCAAGATGGTGCGAGTCGCGCGCGGCCCGCGGCCGTCTCCGGGCTTTGGTGCGCGCCCTGCGCCGCCATGCCCCGGCTTGGGCCGAGACGCCGCTGGCACGGAAGCTGCAAAGCCTCAGCGACCCCCGGCGGTCTTCGCGGACCGCCGCCCGCCATCGAACAAACCATCGAGGAAATCCGTATGAGCATGAAGTCGATTCTTGCGACCCTGGCCCTCAGTCTTGTCGGCGCCGCCCTGCCGGCGCAGGCCCAGGAGGCGGCCCCCGAGGCCGCCAGCCCGCTGTCCTTCAATATCAGCGGCACCACCGACTACCGCTATCGCGGCATCTCGCAGAGCCGGCTCAAGCCGGCCCTGCAGGGCGGCGTCGACTACGCGCACGAGAGCGGCTTCTACATCGGCAGCTGGGCCTCGACGATCACCTGGATCAAGGACGGCGGCGGCAATGCCAATTTCGAGTGGGATTTCTACGGTGGCTACAAGACCGAGATCGCCAAGGGCCTGACGGTCGACGTCGGCGTGCTGCAGTACTACTACCCCAGCCATGACCTGAATCCCAGCCCCAACACCTTCGAGGTCTACGGCGCTCTGAGCTTCGGCCCGGTGACGGCCAAGTACTCGCACAGCACGACCAATCTGTTCGGCTTTGCCGACAGCAAGGGCAGCGGCTACTTCGACGTCAGCGCCACCTTCGAGCTCGGCGAGGGCTTCAATCTGGTGCCGCACGTGGGCCACCAGACGGTCAAGAACAACAGCGCGGCGTCCTACACCGACTACTCGCTGGCCGTCACCAAGGACTGGTGGGGCCTGAGCTTCTCGGCCGCCGTCGTCGGCACCGATGCCGACGGCTTCTACACCGCCAAGGGCAAGGACCTGGGCAAGACCTCCGTGGTCGTCGCGGTCAAGAAGGTCTTCTGATTTACGGACAACGAGGAGAGAGCCATGAAACTGATCACCGCCGTCATCAAGCCCTTCAAGCTTGACGAAGTGCGCGAAGCCCTCAGCGCGATCGGCGTGCAGGGCCTGACCGTCACCGAGGTCAAGGGCTTCGGCCGCCAGAAGGGCCATACCGAGCTGTACCGCGGCGCCGAATACGTCGTCGACTTCCTGCCCAAGGTCAAGATCGAGGCGGCCGTCGGCGACGCCGTCGTCGAGCAGGTGATCGAGGCGATCGAGGCCGCCGCCCGCACCGGCAAGATCGGCGACGGCAAGATCTTCGTCTCGCCGCTGGATCAGGTGGTGCGCATCCGCACCGGTGAAACGGGCCAGGACGCCCTGTAAACCAAGAACGAAACCCCTGGAGATCAAGCAATGAAGAAACTGATTGCCTCTCTGGCCCTGGCCGTGGCGGTGTTCGCGCCGGCTGCCTGGGCGCAGGACACGGCGGCCTCGGCGCCGGCCGCCGCCGCGGCGGTGGCCACCGCCGCTTCCGAGGCCGCGCCGGCCGCCGCTGCGGCCTCGGCCCCTGCGGATGCCGCCTCGGCCGCTGCCGCGCCGGCGCCGGTGCCCAACAAGGGCGACACCGCCTGGATGATGGTCTCGACCCTGCTGGTCATCATGATGACGGTGCCGGGTCTTGCGCTGTTCTACGGCGGCCTGGTGCGCAGCAAAAACATGCTGTCGGTGCTGATGCAGGTGATGGTGGCCTTCTCGTTGATCGTCGTGCTGTGGGTCATCTATGGCTACAGCTTCGCCTTCACCGAGGGCAACAAGTTCATCGGCGGCACCGACCGCATCCTGATGAAGGGCATCTGGGACAACGTCGCCGGCAGCTTCGCCAATGGCGCGACCTTCTCCAAGGGCGTCGTGATCCCCGAGATCGTGTTCGCCGCCTTCCAGGCGACCTTCGCCGGCATCACCGCCTGCCTGATCGTCGGCGCCTTCGCCGAGCGCATCAAGTTCTCGGCCGTGCTGCTGTTCCTGGCCCTGTGGTTCACCTTCAGCTATCTGCCGATCGCCCACATGGTCTGGTTCTGGATGGGTCCGGATGCCTACACGGCCGCCGGCGTCGTCGACGAGATGAACAGCAAGGCCGGCATGATCTGGCAATGGGGCGCGCTGGACTTCGCCGGCGGCACCGTCGTGCACATCAACGCCGCGATGGCCGGCCTGGTCGGCGCCTTCATGGTCGGCAAGCGCATCGGCTACGGCAAGGAAGCGTTCACGCCGCACAGCCTGACGCTGACGATGGTCGGCGCCTCGCTGCTGTGGGTGGGCTGGTTCGGCTTCAACGCCGGCTCGGCGCTGGAGGCGAACGGCTTCGCCGCGCTGGCCTTCATCAACACCTTCGTCGCCACGGCCGCGGCCGTGCTGGCCTGGTGCGTCGGCGAGGCGCTCTTGAAGGGCAAGGCCTCGATGCTGGGTGCGGCCTCGGGCGCCGTCGCCGGCCTGGTGGCGATCACCCCGGCCGCCGGCAATGTCGGCATCGGTGGCGCGCTGATCATCGGCGCGGTCGCCGGCTTCGCCTGCCTGTGGGGCGTCAACGGCCTGAAGAAGCTGCTCGGCGCGGACGACTCGCTGGACGTGTTCGGCGTGCACGGCGTCGGCGGCATCGTCGGCGCCCTGCTGACCGGCGTGTTCAACTCGCCCTCGCTGGGCGGCCCCAGCGCCGTCGGCGACTGGGTCACGGCCGCGATGATCGCGCCGGACGCCTACTCGATCGGCGCCCAGGTCTGGACACAGCTGAAGGCGGTGCTGGTGACCATCGTCTGGTCCGGCGTCGTCTCGCTGATCGCCTACAAGATCGTCGACCTGGTGATCGGCCTGCGCGTCAGCGAGGATGCCGAGCGCGAGGGCCTGGACATTAGCTCGCACGGCGAGACCGCGTATCACAAGTAAACGGGCACTTGCCTCATTTCGGAGCCGCCTTCGGGCGGCTCTTTTTATTGCCGTGTCCGACCCTATCTAAGGAGTCCATAGAATCAGAAGACAAAACCGAGCACGCCATGGTCCCCCATCTCATCACCGCCCTGAATGGCCCGATCAACGAACTGGAGCAGCGTCTCCTGGAGTCGACGCCGGCGATCGAGCGCTGGTTCCGGCTCGAATGGATGGAGCACACGCCGCCCTTCTACAGCTCGGTCGACCTGCGCAATGCCGGCTTCAAGCTGGCGCCGGTCGACACCAATCTCTTCCCGGGCGGCTTCAATAACCTGACCAACGAGATGCTGCCGCTGGCGGTGCAGGCGGCGATGGCGGCGATCGAGAAGATCTGCCCGGAGGCCAAGAACCTCTTGCTGGTGCCCGAGAAGCACACGCGCAACAGCTTCTACCTGAGCAATGTCGGCACCCTGGTGCGCATCTTCAACCAGGCGGGCCTGAACGTGCGCCTGGGCACGCTGGACCCGGCGATCGCCGAGCCGACCCCGCTGGCTCTCGCCGACGGCAGCAGCCTGACCGTCGAGCCGCTGGTGCGCAACCGCGGCCGCCTGGGCTTGAAGGACTTCGATCCCTGCACCATTCTGCTGAACAACGATCTGTCGGCCGGCATCCCCTCGGTGCTGGAGGGCCTGCACGAGCAGTACCTGCTGCCGCCGCTGCATGCCGGCTGGGCGCTGCGCCGCAAGCGCCAGCATTTCCGCGCCTACGAGGAGGTGGCGAAGAAGTTCTCCAAGCTGATGGGCATGGACCCCTGGCTGATCAACCCGATGTTCGCCAGCGCCGGCGAACTGGACTTCGCCGAGGGCCAGGGCCTGGAGGCGCTGCAGACCCAGGCCGATGCGCTGCTGGCCAAGGTGCGGCGCAAGTACAAGGAATACGGCATCCAGGAGAAGCCCTTCGTCGTCATCAAGCCCGATGCCGGCACCTATGGCATGGGCATCATGATGGTGCGCGACGCCAAGGAGCTGGCCGAGCTGTCCAGCCGCGCGCGCAACAAGATGAGCGTGATCAAGGACGGCCAGGAGGTCACCGAGGTCATCATCCAGGAGGGCGTGCCGACCTACGAGCGGGTCAATGACGCCGTCGCCGAGCCGGTTGTCTACATGATGGACCGCTATGTGGTCGGCGGCTTCTACCGGGTGCACGCCGACCGGGGTGCCGACGAGAACCTCAATGCGCCCGGTTCCAGCTTTGTGCCGCTGGCCTTTGCCGAGTCGCCGCATCTGCCGCGCCGCGGCGAGAAGCCCGGCGCCAGCGCGCCGAACCGCTTCTATATGTATGGCGTGATCGCCCGGCTGGCGATGCTGGCCGCCAGCTACGAGCTGGAGGTCACCGACCCCGAGGCCGAGGTCTACGAATAAGCCGCCCGCGCGTCAAGCCGGCCGCGGTGGGGCGGCCGCAACGCCCCCCGAGCTCCGGGTAAGCGTCTTGACGCGCTGCACAAATCGCGGCGCAAAATAGCGGTTTTGGCTCCCGCGACCCCGACCGGCCGCAGCTTCCCGTGAGTTCTTCCAATGCGGCCCGCAGCCCCTCGGCGCTGGCGGGCCTGACCCTCGGCGCCCTTGGCGTCGTCTACGGCGACATCGGCACCAGCCCGCTGTATGCGCTGAAGGAGGTCTTCCACGGCGGCCATGTGCCGCTGGCCCAGGCCAATATCCTGGGCGTGCTGTCGCTGCTGTTCTGGACCATGACGCTGGTGGTCTCGCTGAAGTACGTGCTGCTGATCCTGCGCGCCGACAACAACGGCGAGGGCGGCCTGATCGCGATGCTGGCGCTGGCCACCAATGCGGTGAACGACAAGCCGCCGCTGCGCCGCGCGCTGATGCTGGTGGGCCTGTTCGGCACGGCGATCTTCTTCGGCGATGCGGTGATCACGCCGGCGATGACGGTGCTCAGCGCGGTCGAGGGCATCGACGTCTATGCGCCGCAGTACGACGATGCGATCGTGCCGGTGGCCCTGGTCGTGCTGGCCGGCCTGTTCGGCGTGCAGCGCTTCGGCACCGGCGGCGTCGGCAAGGCCTTCGGGCCGGTGATGCTGGTCTGGTTCTCCTGCCTGGCCCTCTTGGGCCTGCCGCAGATTGCCGCCAATCCGGAGGTTTTGCGCG
This sequence comes from Roseateles violae, assembly GCF_030410485.1. GTDB lineage: Bacteria > Pseudomonadota > Gammaproteobacteria > Burkholderiales > Burkholderiaceae_C > Roseateles_D > Roseateles_D violae. The sequence goes on from NZ_JAUHHC010000001.1 coordinate 1,027,966, forward strand.
CGGTCAACCCGCTCTATGCGATCGAGTTCTGCCTGCACTATCAGTGGGTGGCCTTTGTCGCGCTGGGCGCCGTCGTGCTGGTGGTCACCGGCGGCGAGGCGCTGTATGCCGATCTGGGCCACTTCGGCAAGAAGCCGATTCGCATCGCCTGGTACGGCTTCGTGATGCCGGCCCTGGTGATCAACTACTTCGGCCAGGGCGCGCTGCTGCTGAAGGACCCCGGGGCGATCAAGAACCCCTTCTTCCTGATCGCGCCGGGCTGGGCCGAGATGCCGCTGTTCGGCCTCGCGACCTTGGCCGCCATCGTCGCCTCGCAGGCGTTGATCACGGCCGCCTTCTCGGTCACCAAGCAGGCGGTGCAGCTGGGCATCCTGCCGCGCATGCGCATCCTGCACACCTCGGAGCGCGACACCGGCCAGATCTATGTGCCCTTCGTCAACTGGGGCCTGTTCGTCTTCGTCGTGATGGCGGTGGTGTTCTTCGGCTCGTCCAGCCGCCTGGCCGGCGCCTACGGCGTGGCGGTGACCATCGACATGACGATCACGACGGTGATGACCTTCTTCGTGATCCGCTATGGCTGGCGCTATCCGCTGGCGCTGTGCGCGCTGGTGACCGGTTTCTTCTTCATCATCGACGTCACCTTCCTGGCCTCCAACCTCTTGAAGCTGCTGCATGGCGGCTGGTTCCCGCTGATGATAGGCATCGGCATGTTCATGCTGATGCTGACCTGGAAGCAGGGCCGCCGCCAGCTCAGCAACAAGCTGCGCGAGGACGCGATCGACCTGAAGAGCTTTCTCGACGCGGTCTTCGTCAGCCCGCCGGTGCGCGTGCCCGGCTCGGCCGTCTTCCTCTCGGCCGAGGCCGGCATGACGCCCAATGCGCTCTTGCACAATCTGAAGCACAACAAGGTGCTGCACGAGCAGAACCTGTTCGTGAGCGTCAAGCACCACGAGGTGCCCTGGGTCGGCTACGAACACCGCGTCAAGGTCGAGGCGCTTGGCAACGACTGCTGGGCGGTGGCGCTGAACTTCGGCTTCAAGAACGAGCCCGATGTGCCCGAGGCACTGAAGCTGCTGGAATCGCGCGGCGTCCATCTGGACGAGATGGAGACCAGCTACTTCCTGTCACGCGACATCGTCATCCCGACCGTCGGCGAGGGCATGGCGCTGTGGCGCGAGAAGCTGTTCGCCAGCATGCACCGCAACGCCGCCGCCGCGGCCGACTTCCTGCACCTGCCGACGAACCGCATCGTCGAGTTGGGCTCCAAGGTGGAGATCTAGGCGGCGCCGCCCCTTGGCAGCGCTGGTCGAATTGGTCTATGGTTCGCAGCCGGAGGCGGCGGGGGCCGCCGCCCAGCCACCGAGGAGCGCGCGTGGATCCAGCTTCTTCTTCACCGGTTCCGAACCGACGCAATCTGGGCCGGACCTTTCGCGAGATGTTCGAGCTGGTTCCGGCGCTGGATGAGGCCAGCGTCGAATCGGTCTACCGCATCCGCCACGAGGTCTATTGCCGCGACCTCGGCTGGGAGCCGGTGCGCGAGAACGGCCTCGAGTGCGACGTCTACGACCGCCATTCGGTCCATTGCCTGCTGCGCCGGCGCGGCAGCGGCGAGCCGGTCGGCTGCACGCGCCTGATCCTGACCCGCCCGGATGCGCCGGGCGCGCCGCTGCCCTTCGAGCAGAGCTGCCGCGACGTGATCGACCGCTCGGTCGTCGATCCGGCGCGGCTGCCGCGCCATGCGCTGGGCGAGGTCTCGCGCCTGGCCGTGCTGCACCGCTTCCGCCAGCGCCGCGGCGAGGAGGACAAGGCGGCAGCCGTCGCCGGCGAGGATTTCGTGCCGCGCGCCGGCCATACGCGCCGCTTTCCCTTCATCCCGGTGAGTCTCTACCTGGGTGCGGCCGCGATCGCGCGCCATCTGCAGGTCGAGTATGTGTTCGTGCTGACCGAGCCGCGCCTGGCCAGCCATTTCGAGCGCATCGGCTTCGACATCCGCAGCATCGGCTCGGGCATCGAGCACCGCGGCGCGCGCGTGCCCTCGGTGCTCAGCTCCAGCAAGGTGGTCGCCGGCCTGCGGCCCTTGATCCAGCCGCTGTACGAGGTGATCGAGGATGGGGTCGAGGCGGCCTTCGAGGCGCACCCCGAGGCGATCCGCTCGCGGCTATTGCATTAGCGGCTCGCTGCTGCAGCCGCCGGCGTCCAGGCGCATCAGCGTGCCCGGCGCGATCGGCTCCCAGCCGCTGTGCTCGTCCTCCAGCGGCTCGGAGGCGACGACCAGGCCCTGCTGCGCATGCCGGTGCAGGTACAGCGAGGGCGCGCGCTTGTCGCTCGAATAGCGCACCGCGTAAAGCCGCTCGCCATCGGCCAGCGCCGCGGCGAAGCGCAGCGGCTGGGTGATCTGCAGCACCTGCATCATCGCCCGCGTCTCGCGCAGCACCTGGGCGACCGCCTCGGCCACCGTGTCGCCGATCTCCAGCCGGTTCACGATCAGCAGGAACAGCAGCTCCGAGTCGGTGGCGCCACGGCGCTCGGCATAGAGATGGTCGGGCAGGCGCGCCTCCAGCGCGCGGCGCAGCTGACCATAGCCGCCGATCTGGCCGTTGTGCATGAACAGCCAGCGGCCGTAGCGGAAGGGGTGGCAGTTCTGCCGGGCTATTGCCGTGCCGGTGGCGGCCCGCACATGGGCGAAGAAGAGCCGCGAGCGCACGCTGGCGCACAGGCCCAGCAGGTTCTCGTCCGACCAGGCCGGCATCACCTCGCGGTAGACGCCCGGCGCCTCGCGCTCGCCATACCAGCCGATGCCGAAACCATCGCCATGGGTGACGGCCTTGGCCTCCTCGGCGCGCAGCGACTGCTTGACCAGCGAGCGCTGCGGCGCGCAGACCAAGTCGTCCAGAAAGATGGCTTCACCGAGATAGGCGAGAAAACGGCACATGCGCCGGCGAGCTTAAGCCTTGCGCAGCGCGCCCAGCAAGCGAAGAAGGGCCGGCTATGCTTGCCAAATGCGCAAGATTTGGCTCCGCGAGCTGTCTTTGTCGGCCGCCGTGGCCGGCTTCGTTGCCGTGCTGGTGGGCTTCACCAGCTCGGTCGCCATCGTCTTCCAGGCCGCCCAGGCGCTCGGCGCGACGCCGGCGCAGACCAGCTCCTGGATGTGGGCGCTGGGCCTGGGCATGGGCATCACCAGCCTGGGCCTGTCGCTGTGGACCCGCCAGCCGGTGCTGACCGCCTGGTCGACGCCGGGTGCCGCGCTGCTGGCCGGCACGGCGGGGGTCAGCATGCCGGAGGCGGTCGGCGCCTTCCTGGTCTGCGGCGCGCTGATCCTGCTGTTCGGTCTGACCCGCTGGTTCGAGCGGCTGATGGATCGCATCCCGCTGGCCGTCGCCTCGGCGCTGCTGGCCGGCGTGCTGGCCCGCTTCGGCCTGGACGCGGTGCTGACGGTCAAAAGCGCGCCGCTGCTGGTGCTGACGATGGCGGCCGGCTACCTGCTCGGCAAGCGCTTCTTCCCGCGCTATGCGGTGCCCGGTGTGCTGGCGGCCGGCATCGCGGTGGCGGCGGCTCAGGGGCGGCTGCGGCTGTCCGCCGTCGACTGGGGCTGGGCGCTGCCGGTGTGGACCACGCCCAGCTTCAGCATCGCGGCCCTGGTCGGCGTCGCGCTGCCGCTGTTCCTGGTGACGATGGCCTCGCAGAACCTGCCCGGCGTGGCGGCCCAGCGTGCCTCGGGCTACCAGACGCCGGTCTCGCCGACCATCTCGGTGACGGGTCTTGCCACCGTGCTGCTGGCGCCCTTCGGCGGCTATGCCTTCAATCTGGCGGCGATCACCGCGGCGATCTGCATGGGCCGCGAGGCGCACGAGGATCCGGCGCGGCGCTACACCGCCTCGGCCATGGCCGGCGTCTTCTATATCGCGGTGGGCCTGGCCGGCGGCGCGGTGGTCGGCCTGCTGGCCGCCTTCCCGCGCGAGCTGGTCGCCGCGGTGGCGGGCCTGGCCCTGCTCGGCACGATCGCCGGCGGCCTGGCCGCCGCGCTGAAGGAGGAGCGGCACCGCGACGCGGCGATCCTGACCTTTCTGGTCACGCTGTCGGGCGTCTCGCTCTTGGGCATAGGCTCGGCCTTCTGGGGCGTCGTCGCCGGCACGATTGCGCTAACGGTGCAACACTTCAGGGCCAGACACTGAGAACGAAAGACACCCATCCATGAATCTGCTGTTCGTTGCCGATCCGCTCGAGGGCTTCAAGACCTACAAGGACACGACCTTCTCGATGATGCGCGAGGCCGCGCGGCGCGGGCACCAGCTGTGGGCCTGCCACCCGGCCGATCTGGTCTGGGTGCGCGGCGCCCAGGTGACGGCGCGGGCGGCGCGCCGCGTGAGCCTGACCGGCGACGCACAGGACTGGTTCAAGGTCGAGGAGACCCGGGATCTGGTGCTGGCCGTGGGCAGCGACGCCGTCATCATGCGCAAGGACCCGCCCTTCGACAGCGAGTTCTTCTACGCGACCCATCTGCTGAGCCAGGCCGAGCGCGAGGGCGCCCGCGTCTTCAACCGGGCCGCCGCGCTGCGCGACCATCCGGAAAAGCTGGCCATCATGGAGTTCCCGCAATTCATCGCGCCGACCCTGGTGACGCGCAGCGCCGAGGCGATCAAGGCCTTCCACGCCGAGCACCGGGACATCATCCTCAAGCCGCTGGACGGCATGGGCGGCATGGGCATCTTCCGCGTCGGCCCCGACGCGCTGAATCTCGGCTCCATCATCGAGACGCTCAACAAGGACGGCGCCGAGACGGTGATGGTGCAGCGCTATGTGCCCGAGATCGTCCAGGGTGACAAGCGCGTGCTGGTGATCGGCGGCGAGGTCGTGCCATGGTGCCTGGCGCGCATCCCGCAGGGCACGGAGATCCGTGGCAATCTGGCCGCCGGCGGCAAGGGCGTGGCCCAGCCCATCAGCGCGCGCGACCGCGAGATCGCCGAGGGCGTCGCCGCCAAGCTGGCACCGCGCGGCATGCTCTTGATGGGCCTGGACGTGATCGGCGACTGCCTGACCGAGATTAACGTCACCAGCCCGACCGGCTTCCAGGAGATCACGAAGCAGAGCGGCATCGACGTTGCCGCGCTCTTCATCGACGCATTGGAACGCCAGTTGCAATGAGCCGGCCCTGGCGGCGCCTGAGCGCGGCGCAGCTGAACGGCATCGCCGTCGCCCTGGGTGTGGCGCTGACGCAGGCGCTGATCGCCGCGCTGTTCGGCATGCCGGCCGGCCTGGCCGCCGTCGGCGGCGCCGTCTGCGCCAGCCTGCCCGATCTGCCGAATCCGCCGCGCCGCATCTGGCCGCGCGTGCTGCCGGCCGCCTTCGCCGCCGCCCTGGTCACCGCCCTGATCGGCTTCGGCCAGCGCTCGCTGCCGCTGATGATCGCCCTGGTCGCCCTGATCAGCTTTGTGTCGCTGCTGAGCATGGCCTGGGGTCCGCGCGCCGGCCCGCTGTCCTTCAGCGCCGTGCTGGCCATGGTGTTCGCGATGGCCTGGCACGCGCCGGCCGATGCGGCGGCGATCGCCGCCCATGCCGGCTGGGTGCTGCTGGGCGGTCTGGTCTATGCGCTGTGGGCGCGCGCGATGTCGCTGCTGCTGCAGCGGCGCTACGGCGAGCTGGCGCTGGCCGGCGCGCTGCGTGCGACCGAGCGGCGGCTGCGCTCGCGCGCCGTGCGCATCGCCGGCACGGTGACGCCGGCCGAGGCCAGCATCCGCGCCTCGATCGCCGACGACGTGCTGCTGGCCGAGGCCTTGCAGGCGGCGCGCGACCAGGTCTTTGCCGCGCCGCCCTCGCCACGCAGCCGCCGCCAGACCGAGGCGCTGCTGGGCCTGATCGAGCTGCGCGATCTGCTCTTGGCCAGTCGGCTGGACACCGAGCTGCTGGGCGCCGACGAGCCTGGCCGCCAATGGCGCGCGGCGCTGGCGACGACGCTTCTGCACCTGGCCGATGCGCTGGCCGGCTTTGCCGATGCGGTGGCCCTGGGCGCGCCGCTGTGCCAGGTCTCGGCCGCGCGCTGGCGCGAGGAGCTGGCCGCGCGGCTGGCCGGCGTGGCGGCGCCGGCCGACGATGCGCGCCACCATCTGGTCGACGCCCTGCAGGCGCGGCTCGGCCATATGCTGGACGATGTCGAGGCGATGGGCCGGCGCCTGGCCGGTGATGAACTTGCCAGCAGCGCCTGGAGCGCCGAGCAGCTGCAGATGTTCGTCTCGCCCGAGGGCTGGCCGCTGGCGGCGCTGAAAGCGCATCTGAACCTGGGCTCGCCGGTGATGCGCCATGCCTTGCGGGCCGGCCTGGCACTGTCGCTGGCCTATGCGCTGGGCCATGTCTTGCCCTGGGCCGCGCACCCCTACTGGCTGATGCTCAGCGTCGCCGTCGTGCTGCGCGGCAATCTGGAGCAGACGCTGTCCCGCCGCAACGAGCGCATCATCGGCACCGTGCTCGGCTGCCTGCTGGTGCTGCTGATCGCGCAGGTGCACGAGCGCCATCTGCTGAGCCTCGTCTTCATTGCCGCCGTCGGCACGGCCCACGCCTATGTCAACCGGCGCTACCGCGTGGCCGCGACCGCCGCCACCTTGATGGCCCTGCTGCAGCCGCTGATGCTGGCGCCGGGCAGCAATCCGGCCATCGCCGAGCGCCTGGCCGACACCGTCATCGGCGCGCTCTTGGCCTGGGCCTTCTGCTTTGTGCTGCCGTCCTGGGAGCGGCGCTCGCTGGCGCGCCTGGTCCCGCTCTTGCGCGGCGCGCTGGCCCGCCATGCGGCGAACATGCTGCGCTGGGCGCCGACGCCCGAGCAGCAGCTGAGCGCACGCCTGAGCCGCCAGCAGGCCTATGCGGCGCTGGCGGCGCTGGCCGCGGCAGCCCAGCGCACTCGCGTCGAGCCCGCCCATGTGCGCCTGCCCGAGGACCGCATCGAGGCCGTGCTGAGCCATGGCTACCGGCTGATGGCGCTGCTGGGCGCGCTGCAGCATCTGATGGGCCGGCGCGGCGAGAAGCTCGACGCCGAGCAGGCGCAGGCGGCGCTGGGTCCGGCACTGCGCGACTGCGTGGCGGCCTTGAAGCAGGAAGCCGGGATGCCGGCGGCGGCCGTCGCCGGCGAGGCACGAGAGCTGCTCGAAGAGCCCGATGCCGATGCCGGCGTCTGGCCCGAGCACCTGGGCCAGCAGGACCTGACGCCCTGGCTGCTGCGCCGCCTGCGCCTGTGCCGGCGCGAGGCGCGCGCGCTCAGCGCGGCGCTGCTGCGGCTGCCGCCGGCAGCCTAGCCGGCGTCGCGCGGCGGCGCGACATTGCTCTCGCGCTCGTAATAGTCGACCTCGTCCTCCGCGCGGTAGATCTTGCGCAGGCCGCGCTGGCCGCGCGGGCCGGAGGCCACCAGCAGCTTGCCGGAGTCCGGGTACTCGCAGACCTCGATGTCGACCACATTGGACAGCGCCAGATAGCGCATCGTCGTGCTGCCGGTGTTGATGATCTGGTGCGCGGTCTCGGGCCCGCCGGTCGGGCAGGCGATCACGTCGTGCCGGCGGACGGAAAAGCGTTGGTCGCCGAAGCGCAGCTCGCCCTCGCCCTCGAGGATCAGGAACATCTCCTCCTCGCCATGGTGGTTGTGGAACGGGCATTGCGCCTTGCCGGGCGGCAGCTCGGTCAGGTTGTAGCCGAGCCGCCGCGCGCCGATATGGTCGCTGATCTGGCCGCGGCGGGATGTGAAGTAGCCGTTGTCCTCGATATCGTCGAACTCGACCTCGTCGAGGTTCATCAGCGGCTTGATCGCTTCGCGCATGGCGGACTCCGTCGGATGATGGCGATGGAACGATAGCTTAATGAACGACCTGCCACGGCGCGGCGTGCGCTGATCGAGCCTGTCCGGACCCGCCCCGCTGCGCAGCGGCCCGATCTCGGCTATGTTCGGTGCACGGCCGCGGCCGTATCCATCCGAACAGGAGTCCCCGATGATCAAGACCCGTGCCGCCGTCGCCTGGAAGGCCGGCTCCCCGCTAACGATCGAGGAGGTTCATCTGGACGGCCCGCGCGCCGGCGAGGTGCTGGTCGAGGTCAAGGCCACCGGCATCTGCCATACCGACCACTACACCTTGTCCGGCGCCGACCCGGAAGGCCTGTTCCCGGCCATCTTGGGCCACGAGGGCGCCGGCATCGTGCTGGAGGTGGGCGAAGGCGTCCCCTGGCTGAAGCCCGGCGACCATGTGATCCCGCTCTACACGCCGGAATGCCGGCAGTGCAAGTTCTGCCTGTCGCGCAAGACCAATCTCTGCCAGGCGATCCGCGCCACCCAGGGCAAGGGCCTGATGCCGGACGGCAGCTCGCGCTTCAAGTCGGCCGACGGCCAGCCGCTGTTCCATTACATGGGCACCTCGACCTTCGCCAACCACATCGTCGTGCCCGGCATCGCCCTGGCCAAGATCCGCGAGGACGCGCCCTTCGACAAGGTCTGCTACATCGGCTGCGGCGTGACCACCGGCGTCGGCGCGGTGCTATTCACGGCCAAGGTCGAGGCCGGCGCCACCGTCGCGGTCTTCGGCCTGGGCGGCATCGGCCTGAACGTGATCCAGGGCGCCAGGATGGTCGGCGCCGACAAGATCATCGGCGTGGACATCAACCCGGCGCGCGAGGCGATGGCGCGCCGCTTCGGCATGACGCATTTCGTCAACCCGACGGAGGTGGGCAATGTGGTCGACCACATCGTCCAGCTGACCGATGGCGGCGCCGACTACAGCTTCGAATGCGTGGGCCATACGCCGCTGATGCGCCAGGCGCTGGAATGCACGCACAAGGGCTGGGGCCGCTCCATCATCATCGGCGTCGCGCCGGCCGGTGCCGAGATCAGCACGCGGCCCTTCCAGCTGGTTACCGGCCGCAAATGGGAAGGCAGCGCCTTCGGCGGCGCCCGCGGTCGGACCGACGTACCCCGCATCGTCGACTGGTATATGGACGGCAAGCTGAAGATCGACGAGCTGATCACGCACAAGCTGCGGCTGGAGGACATCAACGAGGGCTTTGCGCTGATGGAGCGCGGCGAGTCCATCCGCTCGGTGGTCGAGTTCTGACGATGGCGATGATGGAACTGCTCAGCCAGCACGCGGCCTTCGGCGGCAGCCAGCGCTTCTACCGCCACGACTCGCGCGAGATCGGCCTGCCCATGCGCTTCGCGCTCTTCCTGCCGCCGCGGCCGCGCGCGCTGCTGGTCTATCTGGCCGGCCTGACTTGCAGCGAGGAGACCTTCACGATGAAGGCCGGCGCGCAGCAGATGGCGGCCGAGCTGGGCCTGGCGCTCTTGATGCCGGACACCAGCCCGCGCGGCGCCAACATCCCCGGCGAGGCCGAGAGCTGGGACTTCGGCCTGGCGGCCAGTTTCTATCTCGATGCGACCGAGCCGCCCTGGAACCGCCATTGGCGGATGGAAAGCTATCTGCTCGAGGAACTGCTGCCGCGGGTGGGCGCCGAGTTCGGTCTGGCCGCGCTGCCGCTGGGCCTGTTCGGCCATTCGATGGGCGGCCATGGCGCGCTGACCCTGGCGCTGCGCCATCCGGGCCGTTTCGGCAGCGTCTCGGCCTTTGCGCCGGTCTGCGCACCGACGCAATGCCCCTGGGGCCGCAAGGCCTTCGCCGGCTATCTGGGCGCGGACGAGAGGGCCTGGGCCGCGCACGACGCCAGCCTGCTGATGCGCGTGCAGCCCCGGCCGCCCTATCCGGGCGGCATCCTGATCGACCAGGGTCTGGCCGACAAATTCCTCGCCGAGCAGCTGCGGCCGGAGCTCTTCGAGGCCGCCTGCGCCGCCGTCGGCCAGCCGCTGACGCTGCGCCGGCACGAGGGCTATGACCACGGCTACTACTTCGTCGCCAGCTTCGTCGACGATCATCTGCAGCACCACGCGCACCAGCTGCTGGGCTGAGCCCGGCCGCCTCAGCGCGGGGGCTGCTGCTGCTGCCGGTGCCCGGCGGCCGCCTTGTAACGCTGCACGAAGGCGGCGACCTCGGCCGGGTCGATCACGTCCTCCAGGCGCTTGAAGCCGTCCGGCGCGCGCTCCTCGACCATGTCCAGGATCGCGTCCAGCCCCTCCTGGCGGTTCATCTCGACGATGCGGGCGCACAGCGGCAGGCGCTCGGCCTCGTAAGCGGCCAGCGCCTGCTCGACCGAGGGCGTCTCGCCCAGGCGCGCGGCGATCGCCTGCGCGTCGAGGATGGCCTGGGTCGCGCCGTTCGAGCCTATCGGGTACATCGGATGGGCGGCGTCGCCGAGCAGGGTGATGCGGCCCTGGGCCCAGCGCGGCAGCGGGTCGCGGTCGACCATCGGCCATTCCAGCAGCTGGGTCGCGCTCTTGATCAGGCCCGGCACGTCCAGCCAGTCGAAGCGCCAGCCGCCGAAGGTCGGCAGCAGATCGTCGAGCGAGCCGGGCTTGCTCCAGTCCTCGCGGCTGGGCGCCGTCAGGCCGCCGCCGATGCCGTCCTCGCGCAGGCGGCGATCGCAGATCCAGTTGATCAGCTGCAGCCCGTCCGGGCGCGGCGGCGCGATCGGATAGACGACGAACTTGGCGCGCCGGTGGCCGGCCTGCACCATCGTGCGGCCGTCCAGAAAGGGCCTGGCCCAGCTGGTGCCGCGCCACATCATCATGCCGTTCCAGCGCGGCGCGCCCTCGTCCGGATAGAACTGGCGGCGCAGCGCTGAATGGATGCCGTCGGCGGCGATCAGCAGATCGGCGCGCTGCTCCTCGCGGCCGCCCTCGCTGCGCTCGACCTCGGCGAGCACCTGCCCGCCATCCATGCGCGCCGCGACGATGCGCCGGCCGGCGCGCAGGCGCTCGGCGCCCAGCCGCGCCACCGCCTCGTCCCACAGCCGCAGCTGCAGCTCGCCGCGGTGGATGCTCAGCTGCGGATGGCTGTAGCCGCCGGCCAGGCCGCGGGTGTCGCTGTAGATCGTCTGCCCATGGCGGTTGGCGAAGACCAGGGCCGAGGTCTCGACCGCCATCGCTTTCAGCGCCGGCAGCAGGCTCAGCTCCGCCAGCACCGCCACCGCATGCGGCAGCAGATTGATGCCCACGCCCAGCGGCCGCAGCTGGGCCGTGGCCTCGCAGACGGTGACCTGGTGGCCGCGGGCATGCAGGGCCAGCGCGGCCGTCAGGCCGCCGATGCCGCCGCCGGAAATCAGGATGTTCATGGAGCTGGAGCCGGTGAGTGGAGGGCGGGCCTAGGGTAAGCGAGATTGTTGCGCTATGCAACGGTATCTAAGCTGGCAGCATGGCCAGCAAGACTCCCTCGACCGAAGGCCCGGCACCCGAAGGCCTGCTGCTGCCGGTGCCCGGCCTGGCCTATGGCGTGCTGGACCAGCTGCTGGGCTATGCCTTGCGGCGCGCGCAGAACGCGCTCTATCTGGACTTCTACCGCGCGATCGCCCAGCAGGGCGGCCCGGCCGAGGTCAGCCCGCAGCGCTTTGCCGCCCTGGTGCTGGTGGCCAACAACCCCGGCATGCGCCAGGGCCTGCTGGCCCAGGCCATGGGCCTGCACCGCAGCGGCGCGCTGCGCCTGACCGACTGGCTGACCGAGCAGGGCTGGGTCGAGCGCCGCGACGACCCGGCCGACGCGCGCAGCTGGGGCCTGCACCTGACCGCCGCCGGCCGGCGCGCGCTGAGCAAGCTGGAGCAGGCGGTGCGCGCGCACGACCAGGCGCTGCTGCTCGGCCTGGGCGAGCGCGGCGCCGGGCTGAAGACCGATCTGGAACGCCTGGCCTGGGTGGCCACGGCGGCGCAGACCAACCGGGCCGGCTGAGCCCACGGGACGAATCGAGACGCCAACCACAACAGGAGACGACGATGACCATGATCAACAGACGCGATGTATCGCTGGCCCTGGCCGCTTTGCTGGCCGGTGTCGGCAGCCGCGTGGCGGCCCAGGCCGGGCTGCCGCGCATCCTGGTCGGCTTTCCGGCCGGCGGCTCGGTGGACACGACGGCGCGCCGCGTCGCCGATGCCTGGCGCGGCCGCATGGCCGAGTCGGTGATCGTCGAGCAGAAGGTCGGCGCCGGCGGCCGCCTGGCCATCGGCGCGCTGAAGGACGCGGCGCCGGACGGCCAGACCATGCTGCTGAGCCCGTCCTCGATGTTCACGATCTACCCCCATGCCTACCGCAAGCTGGCCTACAAGCCGGAGTCGGATGTGATCCCGGTCGCGCCGCTGGCCTTGTCGACCTGCGGCTTCGGCGTCGGGCCCATGGTGCCGGCCTCGGTGAAGACCCTGGCCCAGTTCGTCGACTGGGCCAAGGCCAATCCGCAGAGCGCCGCCTATGCCTCGCCGGCGGCCGGCGCGATGCCGCATTTCCTGGGCAACCAGTTCGAGCGCGCGGCCGGCATGAAGCTGACCCATGTGCCCTACCGCGGCGCGGCGCCCGGCATGCAGGACCTGATGGGCGGCCAGATCGCCTCCGGCTGCTTCAGCATCGGGGACTTCCTGCCGCATCTGGCCGGCGGCCGGGTGCGCCTCTTGGGCGTCACCGATGCCAAGCGCTCGCGCTTCGCGCCCGAGGCGGCGACCTTCGAGGAGCAGGGCTTCAAGGGCATCGACGGGGTCGAGAGCTACGGCCTCTTCCTGCCGGCCAAGACGCCGCAGCCGTTGGTCGATCGTCTGGCCGATCTGGCCCGTGTCGCGCTGCGCGAGAGCGCCGTCACCGAGGGCCTGGCCAAGCTCGGCTTCGAGCCCTTCCAGATGGGCTCGGCCGACTATGCGCGCCGGCTGGCCAGCGAGCGCGAGCAATGGGGGCCCATCGTCAAGGCCTCGGGTTTCTCCTCGGATGACTGACAGGTGAACAATCACATTCGGGCCGTGGTGCGACGAAATTAACGGTTAGGCCGCGCGAGTCCGGGCATCATCGCGGCGCCTGCAACAGCAGGCAGAGCAAACTCGCGTCAATCTGGCATCCCTCGCCCGGCCATGTGGAACTTCTTCTCGCGTCGCGCTTCGCGCGGCGCCCACGCCAATGCCGCCGCGCCGCTCATCCCGGCGCCGGCGGCCGCAGCTCTTGCCGCCATGCCGCTGCCGGCCGAGCCCGATCTCGATGCGCGCTTCAGCGCCCGGCTGCTGGACGTCGAGCTGGCCGATCCGGCCGAGATCGCCCGCGCCGAGCGGGCGCTGCTGACCCGGCTCGAGGACCTGAACCGCGCCGGTCTGGCCAGCGGCCTGGTGTCGCGGCTGCCCGTGACCCTGCCGCGCCTGCTGACCCTGGTGCGCCGCGACGATGTCTCCAACCGCGAGCTGGCCGCCCATCTGGCGCGCGACACCGCGCTGCTGGGCGAGGTGATCCGCCTGGCCAATTCGCCGCGCTACCGCGGCCAGGGCCGCATCGCCAATCTGGAGGCGGCCGTGCAGCTGCTGGGCCAGAGCGGCCTGCAGCAGCTGGTCAGCCGCGTGCTGATGGGGCCGGTGTTCAACCGCCAGCAAGGCCATTTCAGCCGCAGCGCCAGCACCCATCTGTGGGCCCATGCCGAACGCTGCGCGCTGGCCTGCGCCTTTCTGCGCCTGGGCCAGGCCGATCATTTCGACGCCTATCTGGCCGGCATGCTGGCCAATGCCGGCCTGATCGCCGCGCTGCGCGTGCTGGACCAGGACTACCTCGCGCCGGTGCTGTCGAGCTCGCCGCAGTTCCATGCGGCGCTGATCGAGGTGACCGCGCGGCTGTCGGTCCATATCGCCGGGCTGTGGGACTTCCCGCCCAGCGTGGTCGAGGCCCTGCAGCTGCGCGCGCGCCGCGAGGCGCCGCCGCGTCCCGGCAGCCTGGCCGCCGACCTGCTGCGCGCCGACCGGCTCGCCAAGCTGCATCTGCTGGGCCTGCCGGCACCGGCGTCGCTGGCGGCCGACGAGCAGCGCTGCTGGCAGGAGTTGCAGCGGGTCTTCAGCCCCTGAGGCCGGCTTCCGGCGGCCTCAACGACAATGGAGGGCTATGGCAGTCCTCTCCATCTCCAACGCCCATCTCGCCTACGGTCATGTGCCGCTGCTCGATGGCGCCAATTTCGCGCTCGAGACCGGCGAGCGCGTCGGCCTGATCGGCCGCAACGGCACTGGCAAGTCCTCGCTGCTGAAGATCCTGGCCGGCCTCGAGAAGCTCGACGACGGCCTGCTGCAGCTGCAGCAGGGCCTGAGCAGCGTCTACGTGCCGCAGGAGCCGGCGCTGCGCGCCGAGGCGACGATCTTCGAGGTCGTCAGCGAGGGCGTGGCCGAGCACAAGGCCTTGCGCGCGCGCTACGAGCGCCACGAGGAAGGCGACGATCTGGCCTGGGTGCAGGAGCGCATCGAGCATATCGGCGCCTGGAACTGGGAACAGCGCGTCGACGAGACCCTGCACCGCCTGGGCCTGGACGGCGCGCGCATCGTCGGCGCGCTGTCCGGCGGGCTGAAGAAGCGCGTCGCCCTGGCGCGCGCCCTGGTCGCGCAGCCCGACGTGCTGCTGCTCGACGAGCCGACCAACCACCTCGATCTGGAGGCGATCCGCTGGCTGGAGGAGCTGCTGAACAATTTCCAGGGCTCGCTGCTGCTGATCACCCACGACCGCGCCTTCCTCGACAACGTGGCCAACCGCATCGTCGAGCTGGACCGTGGCCAGCTGCGCGGCTACCCGGGCAACTTCGCCGCCTTCCAGGCCGCCAAGGCCTATGAGCTGGAGAACGAGGCGCTGGCCAATGCGCGCTTCGACAAGCTGCTGGCGCAGGAGGAGGTCTGGATACGCAAGGGCGTGGAGGCGCGACGCACCCGCTCGGTCGCGCGCGTGCAGCGCCTGCAGCAGATGCGGGCCGAGCACGCGGCGCGCCGCGATGTGCAGGGCAAGGTGCGGCTGGACATCGACACCGGCGCGGCCAGCGGCAAGATCGTCGCCGAGCTGGACAAGGTGTCCAAGCGCTATGGCGAGCGCGACATCGTGCGCGACTTCACGGCCACCATCCTGCGCGGCGACAAGGTCGGCCTGGTGGGCCCCAACGGCGCCGGCAAGACCACGCTTTTGAAGCTGATCCTCGGCGAGCTGGCGCCGGACAGCGGCACGGTCAAGCTGGGCAGCAAGATGGCCGTTGCCTATTTCGATCAGATGCGCGACGCGCTGAATCTGGAGGCGACCCTGGCCGACACGATCAGCCCCGGCAGCGAATGGATCGAGATCGGCACGCAGAAAAAGCATGTGAAGAGCTATCTGGGCGACTTCCTGTTCTCGCCGGCGCGCGCCGACTCGCCGGTCAAGAGCCTGTCGGGCGGCGAGCGCAACCGCCTCTTGCTGGCGCGCCTGTTCGCGCGGCCGGCCAATGTGCTGGTGCTGGACGAGCCGACCAACGATCTGGACATCGAGACCCTGGAGCTGCTGGAGGAGTTGCTGGCCGACTACGACGGCACCGTCTTCCTGGTCAGCCACGACCGGCGCTTTCTCGACAACGTCGTCACCTCGACCATCGTCAGCGAGGGCGAGGGCCGCTGGCGCGAGTACGAGGGCGGCATCGAGGACTGGCTGATCCAGAGCAAGCGCGCCGCGGCCATCCAGGCCAGGCCGGCGCCCGCGTCGGCCCCGCCGCCCGCGCCGGCTCCCGTCCCTGCGCCGGTCGTCGCCACCAAGAAGAAGCTCAGCTACAAGGAGCAGCGCGAGCTGGACGAACTGCCCGGCAAGATCGCCGCGCTGGAGGCCGAGCAGCTGCAGATCAATGCGCTGCTGAACGGCAGCGAGCTCTACACCCAGGGCGCGGCCCGCATCGCCGAGGTGACCGAACGCGCCGGCCAGATCGACGAGGAGCTGCTGGCGCTGATGGAGCGCTGGGAAGTGCTCGAGGCGAAGTAGCAGCCCCTCGCCCAGGGCTTACCCGGGCGGTCCCCCGAGGGGACTCGGCCGCCCGCCGGTCGGTCGATCAAGTCGTTCTTGGGACTGCCCGGCGAACGACTCGAGTTCAAATCCGGACTTCGACGGCCGCGATGCCGTCGAAGGCGACGCGCGCGCGATCGCCGGCCTGCAGGCCCTTGACGACCAGCCAGGCGCCGGTCGTGACCACGCTGCCGGCCGGCAGCGCCTGGCCGTGGCGGCTCGCGTGGCGCAGCCAGTCCAGCACCAGCCAGCCCGGATCGCCCAGCGCGTGGCTGCCGCGAGCGCTCTGCGCGGCGGCGCCATTGATCGCGATCGAGCAGCGCTGCGCCGACCAGTCGACATCGCGGCGCAGCGGCAACCAGGGCGCCAGCGCCAAGGCGCCATGCGATTGCGCATCGGCCATGCGCAGCAGGGCCGGCGCCTCGCCACCTTGCTGCCAGCGGGAGCTGACCAGCTCGGCCGAAACGGTCATCGCGTCGATCAGCGCCAGCGCCTCTTCGCGCGTCAGCGCGGCGGCCTGTTCGGCCGTCACTGTGGAGCCCAGGCGCAAGGCGATCTCGGCCTCGATGGCCGGCGCGTGCAGCCGCAGATCGGCGACCTCGACGGCCCCGCCGTCCACGGCGCCACGCACGCCCTTCGGCGCCAGCGGCGCATGCAGGATGGCCGCCGCGCGCGAGGCGCCGCCGGACTTCCAGTGCTGCGGCTGGCCGGCCGGCAGCCAGCCGAGCGCGGCGGCCAGACCGTCATGGACCGCATAGGCGGCCGCCTCGTCCGGCACGCTGCCGGCAAAGGCCTCGGCATCGAGCCGCCGGCCCAGGCGCCAGGCCTCGCTGAGCGCTTCGACCAGGCGGGCATCGGGGGCGGGATGGGCTGAGGATGGGACGGACATGGTCATCGATTCGCGAGTCAGGCCAGCGATCGTAGCCGGATGCCGTGCCTGGCTCAGCCGCCGTCGCGCAGGCGCTGCAGCAGGGCCCAGAAGCGCGCGTCCTGCGAGGTCGCGAAATTGATGCGCATCAGGCTGCCGGCCTGGCGGGTCGCGCTGAACAGCAGACCCGGCGCGGTCAGCCAGCCGGCGTCGAGCAGGCGCTGGGCCAGGCGCTCGGTGTCGAGGCCGACGTCGATCCAGCCGAACAGGCCCTGCGGCGGGGTGACGAAGCGGCAGCCGGCCTCGTGGCATAGGCGCACGACGCGCTGGCGCGCCGCGTCGAGCCGGCCCAGCACCCGCTCGGCATGGCGGCGCAGCTGGCCCTGCTCCAGGCACAGCGCCACCGCCCGTTCGGTCAGCGGGCTGGTCGTCAAGGTCGACAGCAGCTTCAGATCGGTCAGCTTCTGCACCCGGTCGGCGCTGGCGGCCAGATAGCCGACGCGCCAGGCCGGGGTCATGATCTTGGAGAAGCCGGACACGTAGACGGTGCGGCGCAGTCCGTCCAGGGCCGACAGCCGGGGCGCATGGTTGGGCGCCATGAAGGCATAGGTGTCGTCCTCGACGATGGTCAGATCGGCCGCCTCGGCCAGGCGCAGGATCTGGTGCGCCTGCGCCAGGGTCAGGCTGTTGCCGGTCGGGTTGTGCAGCACCGAGACGGTCACATACATGCGCGGCCGGTGCTGCTCGATCAGGCTCTGCATCACCGCCAGATCGGGCCCGTCGGCGGCGCGCGGCACCGGCAGCAGGCGCATGCCGGCCTGGCTCAGCCGCGCGTACTCGATCGCCCAGCCCGGGTCGTCGACCAGCACCGCGTCGCCGGGCTGCAGCAGGCTGCGGGTGATCAGGTCCAGCGCATGGGTGGCGCCGACGGTGGTCACCAACTGCTCGGGTGCCGCGGCGACGCCCAGGTCCGCCAGCCGCCGGGCCAGCGCCTCGCGCAGCCGCGCGTCGCCGCCGGGCTCGCCGTAATGCTGGGCGAGCTGGTCCGGGCCCTCGCTTTGCGTCAGCACCTTGCGCATCGCGCTCTGCAGCATCGGCAGGTCCAGCCAGTCGGCCGGCAGGGTGCCCAGGCCCGGCGCGCTGCGCGCATCGGCCTGGAACATGCCGCGGATCAGCGCGGTCGCGTCGACCGGCCGCGAAGCCAGCGCCGCCGGCGGCGCGCTGCTCGCCGCGGGCACAGGGCGGCGCGCCGGCTGGGCCAGCTCGCGCACGAAGAAGCCGCGCTGCTTGCGCGCTTCCAGCAGGCCCTGGGCCAGCAGCTGGTCGTAGGCGGCGACCACGGTGTAGGGGCTGACGCCATGGTGGCGCGCGCATTCGCGCACCGAGGGCAGGCGGGTGCCGGGCAGGATCAGGCGCTGGGCGATGCGCTCGGCAAAGCGCCGCGCCAGCTGCTGGGCCAGCGGTTCGCTGGACGCGCGCGACAGCGCGCTGCCGGCCGAGGCGCCGCTGGGCGCGCGGGTGGGGGAGGGGACGCTTGTGCCGGTATCCATGCCAATACAGATCGCGTGTTTGTATGGAAAAGTGTACTGGTTCTGTACTGGTTGTGGCGGCTAGACTGGGCCGATGCCCAGCCTTGCCACCCGCCCGACCGGCCCCACGAGCCCGGCCACCGATGCCGGTCGCGGCCTGCTGCTGGGTGCCGTCGGCGTGTTCATCTTCGCGCTGAGCATCCCGATGACGCGGCTGGCCGGCGGCAGCGCCGAGGCGCCGCAGCTGGATCCGGTCTTTGTCGCCATGGGCCGGGCGGCGCTGGCCGGCCTGCTGTCCATCGTCTATCTGTGGGCGACCGGCGCGCGCCGGCCGACGCGCGCCGAGCTGCGCGTGCTGGCGCTGACCGCCGCCGGCGTCGTGTTCGGCTGGCCGCTGTTCCTGGGCTGGGCGGTGCGCCATGTCGATGCGATCCATGCCTCGGTGATCTCCGGCGTGCTGCCGCTGGCCACGGCGGTGATCGCCGCGCTGGTGCTGCGCCAGCGGCCCTCGCTGGGCTTCTGGCTTTGCGCGCTGCTGGGCCTGACCCTGGTGCTGAGTTTTGCATGGTGGCGCGGCGCGGCCGGCTTCCAGTGGGCCGATGCCCTGCTGCTGCTGGCGGTGCTGAGCGCCTCGGCCGGCTATGTCTCGGGCGCCGGCATCAGCAAGCAGCTGACGGCCGAGCAGGTGATCTGCTGGGTGCTGGTGCTGAGCCTGCCGCTGACCCTGCCGATCGCCGCGCTCAACTGGCCCGCGCGGCCGGTCGCTTTCAGTGCCTGGGCCGGCTTCGCCTATGTCTCGCTGTTCTCGATGTGGATCGGCTTCTTTGCCTGGTACCGCGCGCTGGCCATCGGCGGCACCGTGC
Organism: Roseateles violae; assembly: GCF_030410485.1. Lineage (GTDB taxonomy): Bacteria > Pseudomonadota > Gammaproteobacteria > Burkholderiales > Burkholderiaceae_C > Roseateles_D > Roseateles_D violae. Next base: position 1,047,074 of record NZ_JAUHHC010000001.1, read on the forward strand.
GGGTCAGCCAGGTGCAGGTGCTGCAGCCCTTCGCCTCGATGCTGCTGGCCGTGCCCCTGCTGGGCGAGCGGCTCGACCCGACCACCCTGCTGTTCGCTTGTGCCGTCATCGCGGTCGTCTGGGTGGGCAAGAAGATGCCGGTGGAGACGCAGCCATGAAAAGACTCGGCATCCTCGGCGGCATGAGCTGGGAATCGACCGCCCATCTGTACCGGTTGCTGAACCGCGAGGTCGCCGCGCGCCTGGGCGGCCTGCACAGCGCCGACCTGCTGATCCGCAGCGTCGACTTCGGCGCGATCGAGCCGCTGCAGCGCGCCGGCGACTGGGCCGAGGCCGCGCGCCTGCTCGGCGAGGCCGGCCGCGGCCTGCGCGCCGCCGGCGCCGAGGGGCTGCTGATCGCGACCAACACCATGCACAAGGTGGCCGACGAGGTCGAGGCCATCGCCGGCCTGCCGCTGATCCATATCGTCGATGCGACCGCGGCGGCCCTGAAAGCGGCCGGCGTCACGCGTGCCGGCCTGCTGGCCACCCGCTACACGATGGAGCAGGACTTCTACCGCCGCCGCATGGCCGAGCGCCATGGCATCGAGCTGCTGACGCCGGAGCCGCCGGCGCGCGCGGAGGTGCACCGCATCATCTACGAGGAGCTGTGCCGCGGCCGCATCCTCGCGGCCTCGCGCGACTTCTACCGCCGGACGGTGCGAGACTTGGCGTCTTGCGGGGCGCAGGCGGTGATCCTCGGCTGCACCGAGATCTGCCTGCTGCTGGACCCCGCCGATGAGGGCAGCGCGCTGCCGCTGTTCGACGGCACGGCCCTGCATGCGCGGGCCGCCGTCGACTGGATGCTGAAGAACGACTGATTTTTGATACCCGCCACGAAGTGAACGAGAACCGTATGAGCTCACCCTGGACCCAAGCCCGCCGCGCCGCGCGCATGAACCCCTCGATCATCCGCGAGATCCTCAAGGTCACCGAAAAGCCCGGCGTGCTGTCGATGGCCGGCGGCCTGCCCTCGGCCGACACCTTCCCGGTCGAGGCCTTGAAGGCGGCCTGCGACAAGGTGTTGAGCCAGAACGCCAAGGAGGCGCTGCAGTACGCGGCCAGCGAGGGTTTCGCGCCGCTGCGCCAATGGGTGGCCGAGCGCGTCAAGGCGCTGGGCCTGAACGTCTCGCCCGATCAGGTGCTGATCACCACCGGCTCGCAGCAGGGCCTGGATCTGGTCGGCAAGGTGCTGTGCGACGCCGGCGCGCCGGTGGCCGTCGAGACGCCGACCTATCTCGGCGCGCTGCAGGCCTTCACGCCCTATGAGCCGATCTTCACCAGTCTCGCTAGCGACGATCAGGGCCCGCTGCCCGAGGCGATCGGCAAGCTGCCGCACGATGCGCCGGGCACGCGTTTCATGTACCTGCTGCCGAACTACCAGAACCCGACCGGCCGCGTGATGAGCCTCGAGCGCCGCCAGGCCGTGATGGCCGCGGCCCGGGCCGCCGGCGTGCCCATCGTCGAGGACAACCCTTACGGCGATCTGTGGTTCGACGAGGCACCGCCGCAGGCACTGAGCTCGCTGTGGCCCGAGGGCAGCATCTACCTGGGCTCTTTCTCCAAGGTGCTGACGCCGGGCTTCCGCCTCGGCTACATCATCGCGCCGACCGAGCTGTACCCGAAGCTGCTGCAGGCCAAGCAGGCGGCCGATCTGCACACGCCGGGCTTCAACCAGCGCGTCGTGCACGAGGTCGTCAAGAGCGGCTTCCTCGACCAGCATGTGCCCAAGATCAGCGCGCTCTACAAGGCCAATCGCGACGCGATGGCCGAGGCGCTGCGTCAGCATCTGCCCGAGGGCTGCGAGTGGCAGAGCCCGCGCGGCGGCATGTTCTTCTGGATCCGCCTGCCCGAGGGCTTCGACGCGATGGCGCTGCTGCCGAAGGCCGTCGATGCCGGCATCGCCTTCGTGCCCGGCGCTGCCTTCTATGCGCAGCAGCCCGATCTGCGCACGATGCGCCTGTCCTTCGTCACGCTGACGCCCGAACTGATCCGCGACGGCGTCGCCATCCTCGGCCGCGTGCTGCGCGAGGCGCTGAACGCGCCGCAAGAGCCGACCCCGTGATGAGGGCGGCGGCGCGGGCGATATCCAGCAGAGAGACTGCCCGGCCGCTGCCTTTTCTGCAAACGAATCTTCCATGAGGTCGTGATGAGTCAGCTGCGCCGTTTCCTGCAAGTCGATGTGTTCACCGATCAGCCGCTGAAGGGCAATCCGCTGGCCGTCGTCGTCGATGCCGAAGGCCTGAGCGAGGCCGAGATGGCCGCATTCGCGCGCTGGACCAATCTCAGCGAGACCACCTTTCTGCTGCCGCCGACCGATCCGACGGCCGACTACCGCGTGCGCATCTTCACGCCGGGCGGCGAGCTGCCCTTTGCCGGCCATCCGACCCTGGGCTCGGCCCATGCCTTCATCGCCAGCGGTGGCGATGCGAAGAAGCCGGGCCGCCTGGTCCAGCAATGCGCGATCGGCCTGGTGACGATCCGGCGCGAGGGCGCGCGCCTGGCCTTCGACGCGCCGCCGCTGAAGAGGAGCGGCCCGGTCGAGGACGCGGCGCTGCGCGCGCAGGCGGCGCGCTCGCTGCGCCTGGCCGAGGACGAGCTGCTGGACCTGGTCTGGGTCGACAACGGCCCGGGCTGGATGGCCGCGCGCTTGCGCGACGCGGCGACGGTGCTGGCGCTGCAGCCCGATTTCGTCGCGATGAAGGGGCTGAAGCTGGGCGTCGTCGGCGCCTATCCGGCCGGCGCCCCCGAGCAGTTCGAGGTGCGCGCCTTCGTGCCCGACCTGGGCGTGCCCGAGGATCCGGTGACCGGCAGCCTGAACGCCGGTCTGGCCTTGTGGCTGCAGGGGGCGGGTCTTGCGCCCGATCGCTACATCGCCGGCCAGGGTGCCGCGCTGGGCCGGGCCGGCAAGGTGCATGTGCTGCGCGAGGGCGGGCATTGCTGGATAGGCGGCGACGTGCAGCCGCTGGTCCATGGCCAGTTGAGGCTCTGATGGTGATGGAGCTCGATCATCTGGTCGTCGGTGCCGCCACGCTCGATGAAGGCATTGCCTGGTGCGAACGGGTGCTGGGCGTCACGCCCGCGCCAGGCGGCCGGCATGCGCTGATGGGCACGCACAACCGGCTGCTGAACATCAGCGCACCGGCCTATCCGCGCACCTATCTGGAGATCATCGCGATCGATCCGGAGGCGCCCGGGCCGCAGGGCCGCGCGCGCTGGTTCGATCTGGATCAGCCGGCGCTGCAGGCGGCGCTGCGCGAGCGCGGGCCGGGCCTGATCCACTGGGTCTCGCGCGTCGCCAGCCTTGACGCGAGCCTGGCGCAATGGCAGGGCGAGGGCATAGACGGCGGCGAGCCGGTCGCGGCCTCGCGCGGGAGCTTGAGCTGGCGCATCGCGCTGCGGCCCGATGGCCGGCGCCTGCGCCGCGAGGGCCTGCCGCTGCTGATCGAATGGGGCGCCGCGCATCCGAGCGACACGCTGCCGGCCTGCGGCGTGCAATTGCTCAGCTTCGAGGCGCGCGACGGCCTGTCGGCCCGGCTGGCGACGCCAGGCGGCGAGCTGCGGCTGGAGCTGCTGGCATGACGGCCACCCTGGACCTGTTCCGCGAGGATGCGCAGCTGCGCGAATGCAGGGCGCAGCTGCTGCGCGCTGACGAGCGCGGCCTGCTGCTCGATCGCACGGTCTTCTATCCGCAGGGCGGCGGCCAGGCCGGCGATGCCGGCGTGCTGGAGCTGGCGGACGGCCGGCTGATCGTCATCGCCGATACCAGGAAGGGCGAGGGCGGCGAGATCCTGCACCTGCCCGCCGGCGGCCAGGACCTGAGCGCTCTGCAGACCGGCGCCATCGTGCGCGCGCGCATCGACTGGTCGCGCCGCTTTGCCCATATGCGCTTCCACACGGCCACGCATCTGCTGTGCGCGCTGGTGCCGCATCCGGTCGACGGCTGCTCGATCACGGCCGGCTATGCGCGGCTGGACTTCCATATGAGCGAGGCGCTGGACAAGGAGCAGCTCAGCGCCGGCCTCGCGCGCCTGGTCGCCGAGGCGCATCCGGTCGGCCACAGCTGGATCAGCGAGGAGGAACTCGACGCCAATCCGGGCCTGGTGCGCAGCATGAGCGTGCAACCGCCGCGCGGCATGGGCCGGGTGCGTGTGCTGAAGATCGACGGCGTCGATCTGCAGCCTTGTGGCGGGACGCATGTGTCGAATACCGCCGAGATCGGTTCGGTCGTGGTCACCAAGATTGAGAAGAAGAGTGCGATGACCCGCAGGGTCGTGCTGGGCTTCGCGTCATGAAACTGATCGGCAAGTCGGCGTCGATCAATGTCCGCAAGGTCTTGTGGACCTGTGCCGAACTGGGCCTGGCGCCCGAGCGCGAGGAACAACCCGATCTGGCCGCGCCGGCCTTCCGGGCGCTGAACCCGAACGCGATGGTGCCGGTGCTGCTCGATGGCGACTTCGTGCTGTGGGAGTCGAACAGCATCTGCCGCTATCTGGCCGGCCGCGCGGGACGCAGCGATCTGCTGCCGAGCGAGCCGCGCGAGCGGGCGCGGGTCGAGCAGTGGATGGACTGGCAGGCCGGCGAGTTCAACAACAGCTGGCGCTATGCCTTCATGAGCCTGGTGCGGCAAAGCCCCGCCCATCAAGACCCGGCCCTGCTGGCCGCCGGCGTCGCCGGCTGGCACCGCCATGCGGCGATCCTGGCGCGCCGGCTGGATGAAACCGGCGCCTATGCGGCCGGGGAGCGCTTCACGCTGGCCGACGTGGTGCTGGGTCTGTCGGTGCACCGCTGGCGCGCCGCGCCGCTGCCCGAGCGGCCGGCGTTGCCGGCGCTCGAACGCTATCTTGAGCGACTGGGCGAGCGAGAGGGTTTTGTCCGCTGGGGCCTGAACGGCGGACCTTGAATTCTTCGGGCCGAGCGCCGGGCCGCTCCCAAGCCGGCCCGCCTGGCGATGCGCTTGCCGGTCGATCCGGCAAGCATCGCCGTCTCCTCGGGGGACCGACTGCGCCCTCGGCGTTCAGCACGAGGGCACAGGCGAGGGGTTCACTTCTCCCGGTAGTTGTCGTGGCAGGCCTTGCAGCTCTTGCCCACCTCGCCGACGGCGACCTTGATCTGGTCCAAGCTGCCGCTCTTGGCGGCGGCATCGAGCTTGACGACCTCGGCCTGCATCTTCTCCGCCGCCTCGCGGAACTTCGGGGCTTCCTTCCAGATCTCGGGCTTGGCCTTGGTGTTGCCCAGGTCCGTGCCCTCGCCGAAGGCGCTGTAGGGCAGCTTGGAAACCAGCAGCACGATCTCGGCATTGGCGGCGGCGGCCTTGGCGTCGAAGGGCGCCTTGCCCTGGGCCATCGCGGCGATGCGGCCGAAATGATTGCCCATCAGCGTGAACGCGGCCTGGCGGTACTTGATCGCGTCTTCGGGCTTCTGGAACTGCGCGTGAGCCGGTGCACAGATCCCGGCCGCGCAGGCCAGGGCGAACAGGGTTTGCTTCATCATCATGCTGGCATCCTTCGATGGTTTTTGAGTGGCGGCCGACAGCCGGTCCGGCCGCGCGACCGAGTGTAGTGAAGCTGCGCAGATTTGGCTGCTGCGTTATCGTTGGCGCCCATCGGAAGGATTTGTGCATGGCTGAGGGCTTGCTTCAGAAGGTCAGGATCTGGGATCTGCCGACGCGGCTGTTCCACTGGGCGCTGGTGCTGTGCGTGATCGGCTCGGTCGCCAGCGCCAAGCTCGGCGGCAATGCGATGGTCTGGCATATGCGCCTGGGCTATGCGGTGCTGGCGCTGCTGGGCTTCCGCATCCTCTGGGGCCTGTTCGGCGGCCACTGGTCGCGCTTCTCGGCCTTTCTGTACGGCCCGGCGGCGCTGATCCGCTATCTGCGCGGCCGGCCGCGGCCCGACGATCATTTCGAGGTCGGCCACAGCCCGCTGGGCGCGGTCTCGGTGCTGGCCATGCTGGTCTGGATCCTCTTGCAGGTGGGGTCGGGTCTGATCGCCGACGACGAGATCGCGACCACGGGCCCGCTGATCCGCTTCGTCAGCGGCGAGGTCAGCCTGGCCTGGACCTCGTATCACAAGAGCTGGGGCCAATGGGGGCTGTACGCGCTGGTGAGCCTGCATGTGCTGGCCATCCTCTATTACCGGCTGGGCAGGGGCCGCAATCTGCTGGGCGCCATGTTCAGCGGCGACAAGCATTTGTCGGTCCAGGTGCCGGCGGCGCGCGATTCGCTGGCGACGCGGCTGTTCGCGCTGACCCTGCTGGGCGCCTGCGCGGCGGCGGTCTATCTGCTGGTGAGCCTGGAGACGCCCTGAAGCGCGCACCCAATCAGTAAACTGCGGCCCGATGGACAGCCCCGAGATACGCCTGATCGTCCCCGACACCGCCGAGGATTGGGAGGCGGCACGCGCGATCCTGCGCGACTACAGCGCCAGCCTGGCCATCGATCTGTGCTTCCAGAACTTCGAGGCCGAACTGGCCGGCCTGCCGGGCGACTATGCGCCGCCCTCGGGCATCCTGCTGCTCGCCCTGGTCGATGGCCAGGTGGCCGGCTGCGGCGGCTTTCGCAATCTGCCCGATGTCGACTATCCGAACGCCTGCGAGATGAAGCGGCTGTTCGTGCGTCCGGCCTTTCGCCGCTTCGGCCTCGGCCGCCTGCTGGCGCAGGCCTTGATCGACCGCGCCACCGAGGCCGGCTATTCGGCGATGCTGCTGGACACGCTGGACGATATGGAAGCCGCGCGCGGTCTCTACGAGAGCCTGGGCTTTGAGTCGGTGCCGCCCTACTACTTCAACCCGATCCCGGGTGCCCATTATCTGAAGACCGATCTCTGAGCCTCGCGCTTGCAAGCGCGAGCGGCGGCCGAATTTGAGTTACCGGCGATTACGGGCTTAGCATCGCCGGCATGACGATCAGCGACAACCAGCTCTACCGGGTCGAAGCGGCCCATCCCGCCCCCGCCACCCTAGGCGAATCGCCGCTGTGGAGCGCGGCCGAGCAATGCCTTTACTACGTCGACATTGCCGAGCGCCGGGTCTTGCGCTTCGACCCGGCCGACGGTGCGCTGCGCCATTGGCAGCTCGACGCCGAGCCCGGCTGCATCGCGCTCTTGGCCGATGGCGCGCTGGCGGTCGCGCAGCGCAATGGCCTGTGGCGGCTCGATCCGGCCACGGGCGCCCACACGCAAGTCGCCGCGGCGCCATTCGACAGCGCGAAGCAGCGCTTCAACGACGGCAAGCCCGATGGAGCGGGGCGGCTGTGGATCGGCACGATCGACGATGCGCGGCTGCCGCAGGCGACGCTGTACCGCTGGGCCGATGGCGGCTTCGCGGCGATGGCGGGCGGCATCGTCACCTCGAACGGCCTGGCCTGGAGCCCGGACCAAGGCCGGCTCTACTGGTCGGACACCAAGGCGCATGAGATCTACCGCCTGGACTTCGATCCGGCCGCCGGGGCGATCGGCGAGCGCCAGCTGTTCGCCAAGTTCGCGCCGCGCGCGGCCGAGCAGTCGCTCGACGAGTACGGCGGCCGGCCCGATGGTGCCGCGGTCGACGTCGAGGGCTGCTACTGGGTCGCGATGTACGAGGGACAGCGCCTGTTGCGCCTGTCGCCCGACGGGGAACTGCTGCGCGAGATCCGCCTGCCGGTGCGCTGCCCGACGATGCCGGCCTTTGGCGGCCCCGATCTGCGCACGGTGTACCTGACGACGGCCCGCGAGAAGCGCCCGGCCGCGGAACTGGCGGCCCAAGCCTGGGCCGGCTGTCTGCTGCGGCTGCGCGTCGAGGTGGCCGGATTGCCGGCGAATATTGCCCGTCTGTAAAGCGCCTGCCAGAACTTGGCGCGCCCGACAAGGGCGCCGCGCGCCGGGGGACCAGAAGGCTACATCAACAGCCCTGGCGGGAAACCGCGGGTTTCCACATATAATCTTTGGGTTTTGCCGACTGCCATCCCGATTGCCATGACCCATTCCGCCAGCGACGGGCCGATCAAAGCCCAGCGGCCGGCCGGGGCGGGTCTGGATTGGGAGGATGAGGTCGCCGAGCCGCCCTTCAAGGTCCTGACGCGAGAAGAAGCGCAGGCCTTGCGGGTCCGGCAAGGTGAGTTGCTGTCGCCCTGGCGCCTGGTTGCGCTGCAGGCGGTGGTCGGTGGAGTGATCGCTCTGGTCTGGTGGCTGGCCACCGGATCGGGCGGCAAAGCGGGGTCGGCCCTTTGTGGCGCGGCCGCGGTGGTGATGCCGAATGCCTTGATGGCATGGGGCATGGCCCGGGTTCTCGGAACGGCTCCCAGCGCCGCGGTGCTGGGCTTCATGTTCTGGGAACTGATCAAGATCATGTTGGCCGTTGCCATCTTGGCGGCGGCCGCGAAGTGGATGCCCGATCTGAGCTGGCCGGCCCTGCTGGTGGCGCTGATCGGGTGCTTGAAAGTCAATTGGTTGGCCCTGCTCTGGCGGGGCCGTAAGAAGCGAGACGGACACTGAAGATGGCAGCCGCAGAACACGCGCCCACCGCAGGTGAGTACATCACCCACCACCTGCAACATTTCCAGAAGAACTTCGCGTTCGAGAACGTCAAGCAGACGAGCATCGTCGACTTCGGCCTGTTCAATTTCGACTCGCTGGTCTATTCGATCCTGCTCGGCGCGATCGGCTGCTTCTTCCTGTGGCGCGCCGCGCGCAAGGCGACCTCGGGCGTGCCGGGCCGCTTCCAGGCCGCGGTCGAGATCCTGTCCGAGATGGTCGAGAACCAGGCCAAGGGCGTGATCCACAACGCCAGCAGCCGCAAGCTGGTGTCTCCGCTGGCGCTGACCGTGTTCGTCTGGATCTTCCTGATGAACGGCATGGACATGCTGCCGGTCGACCTGATCCCGAAGCTCTGGGGCGACTACAACGCCGCCACCGGCCATGACCCGCACCACGCCTATATGCGCGTCGTGCCGACCGCCGACCTGTCGACGACCCTGGGCCTGTCGACCAGCGTGCTGCTGATGTGCTTCTTCTACAGCATCAAGATCAAGGGCCTGGGCGGCTGGGGCCATGAGCTGATCTCGGCACCGTTCGGCGCGCACCCCGCGCTGTGGCCGTTCAACTTCCTGATGCAGCTGATCGAGTTCGTCGCCAAGACGGTCTCGCACGGCATGCGTCTGTTCGGCAATATGTTTGCCGGCGAGCTGGTGTTCATGCTGATCGCGCTGATGGGCGGCGCGTTCACGCTCTCGGCTGCGGGTATCGGTCTGGCCGTCGGCCATATCGTTGCCGGCACGGTGTGGACGCTGTTCCACATTCTGGTGATCACGCTGCAAGCCTTCATCTTCATGATGCTGACGCTGATCTACATCGGTCAGGCGCACGACGCCCACTGATCTTTCCCTCGTTTATTTCTTTCTCTCTTTCTTTTTCTCTCTAGGAGCTTCAAATGGAAAACATCCTCGGCCTCGTTGCACTGGCTTGCGGCATCATCGTTGGTCTGGGCGCTATCGGCGCTTCCATCGGCATCGCGCTGATGGGCGGCAAGTTCCTGGAGTCCTCGGCTCGCCAGCCCGAGCTGATGAACGAACTGCAAACCAAGATGTTCATTCTGGCCGGCCTGATCGACGCCGCCTTCCTGATCGGCGTGGCTATCGCCCTGCTGTTCGCCTTCGCCAACCCGTTCGCCGCCACGCTGCTGGCCAACGTTGCGCACTAATTCCCACCGTACCTTTCACGACTTGAAAGGGATCGTGCCGTGAATATCAACGCAACCCTATTCCTCCAGGCGATCGTCTTCGCGGTCCTGGTGTGGTTCACCATGCGTTTCGTGTGGCCCCCCATCACGAAGGCGCTGGACGAGCGGGCGCAGAAGATCGCCGACGGCCTGGCGGCCGCCGACAAGGCCAAGGCCGAGTTGGCGAACGCCAACAAGAAGGTCGACGAGCAGCTGGCGCAGACGCGCGGCGAGACCACCCGCCTGCTGGGCGACGCCGAAAAGCGCGCCGTGGCGATCGTGGAAGAAGCCAAGAAGCGTGCCGAAGACGAAGGCGCCAAGATCGTCGCCGCTGCCAAGGCCGAGGCCGAGCAGCAGGTCGTGCGCGCCCGCGAGGCCCTGCGCGAGCAGGTCGCCGCGCTGGCCGTCAAGGGTGCCGAGCAGATTCTGCAGCGCGAGGTCAACGCCTCGGTGCACGCCGAGCTGCTGGGCCGCCTGAAGACGGAGCTGTAAGCATGGCTGAGCTCGCAACCATTGCCCGTCCCTATGCCGAAGCGCTGTACCAGGTCGCCAAGGCGCATGACGTGAAGGCCTGGAGCACGCAGCTCGAGGCGCTGGCCCTGGTGGCCGGCAACGCCGAGCTGCGCCAGTTCGCCGACAACCCGAAGGCCACCGCCGAGCAGGTGTTCGACGTCACCGCCGCCGCTGTCAAGCAGCCGCTGGCCGAGGGCGTGCAGAACTTCCTGCGCGAGGTGATCGCCAACGGCAAGCTCGCGGCTTTGCCGGCAATGGTCGAGCAATTCCATGCTCTGGCCAATGCCGCCGAAGGCGTGGCCGATGCGCAGATCTTCAGCGCCTACCCGATCGCCGACGGCCAACTGGCCGAGGTCGTCGGCGCGCTGGAGAAGCGCTTCGGTCGCAAGCTCGAAGCCCATGTGTCGCTGGAACCCTCGCTGATTGGCGGCATTCGCGTGGTGGTTGGCGATGAGGTGCTGGACACCTCCGTCAAGGCCCGCCTGGAACGCATGAAAGTGGCGCTGACGGCCTGATCCGCCAAGGATCGGGCCGTGTAACGACACCGACCGAATCACCCCTGTGTCTGCCAGACCCCGACAGCCACACGATGGGAGCAAGCAATGCAACTGAATCCTGCAGAAATTTCTGAACTGATCAAGAGCCGCATCGAGGGCCTCGGCGCCTCGACGGACGTTCGCAACCAGGGCACCGTCGTGTCGGTGTCCGACGGCATCTGCCGCATCCACGGCCTCTCAGACGTGATGCAAGGCGAAATGCTGGAGTTCCCGGCCGGCGCCGATGGCCAGCCGGCTTTCGGCCTGGCCCTGAACCTCGAGCGCGACTCCGTCGGCGCCGTGATTCTGGGTGCCTACGAGCACATCTCGGAAGGCGACACCGTCAAGTGCACGGGCCGCATCCTGGAAGTGCCGGTCGGCCCCGAGCTGATCGGCCGTGTCGTCAACGCGCTGGGCCAGCCGATCGACGGCAAGGGCCCGATCAACGCCAAGATGACGGACGTGATCGAGAAGGTCGCCCCGGGCGTGATCGCGCGCAAGTCGGTGGACCAGCCGGTGCAGACCGGCCTGAAGTCGATCGACTCGATGGTTCCCGTCGGCCGTGGCCAGCGCGAGCTGATCATCGGCGACCGCCAGACCGGCAAGACCGCCGTGGCCATCGACGCCATCATCAACCAGAAGGGTCAGAACATGACCTGCGTCTACGTCGCGATCGGCCAGAAGGCTTCGTCGATCAAGAACGTGGTGCGCTCTCTGGAGCAGGCCGGCGCGATGGAGTACACCATCGTCGTGGCCGCCTCGGCCTCCGAATCGGCCGCGATGCAGTATGTGTCGGCCTACTCCGGCTGCACGATGGGCGAGTACTTCCGCGACCGCGGCCAAGACGCGCTGATCGTCTATGACGATCTGTCCAAGCAGGCCGTCGCCTACCGCCAGGTCTCGCTGCTGCTGCGCCGCCCGCCGGGCCGCGAAGCCTACCCGGGCGACGTGTTCTATCTGCACAGCCGTCTGCTGGAGCGTGCCGCTCGCGTCAACGCCGACTACGTCGAGGCCTTCACCAAGGGTGAGGTCAAGGGCAAGACCGGTTCGCTGACCGCGCTCCCCATCATCGAAACCCAAGCGGGTGACGTGTCCGCCTTCGTTCCGACCAACGTGATCTCGATCACCGACGGTCAGATCTTCCTGGAAACCAGCCTGTTCAACGCCGGCATCCGTCCCGCGATCAACGCCGGTATCTCGGTGTCGCGCGTCGGTGGCGCTGCCCAGACCAAGCTGATCAAGGGCCTGTCCGGCGGTATCCGTACCGACCTGGCGCAGTACCGTGAGCTGGCCGCGTTCGCGCAGTTCGCGTCGGACCTGGACGAGTCGACCCGCAAGCAGCTGGACCGCGGTGCCCGCGTGACCGAGCTGCTGAAGCAGGCCCAGTACTCGCCGCAGTCGATCAGCCTGATGGCCGCGACCTTGTATGCGGTGAACAAGGGCTTCATGGACAGCATCGACACCAAGAAGGTCCTGGCCTTCGAGCATGGTCTGCATCAGTACCTGAAGACCAGCCACGCCGCACTGCTGACCAAGCTGGAAGCCGACCAGGCTTTCGACAAGGAAGGCAAGTCCGAGGCCGAACTGAACGCCGCCATCACCGCGTTCAAGAAGTCCTTCGCTTAATGACCATGACCGGGCTGACTGAAGCAATTCAAGCGGCCCGGCCCTAACAGGAGAAATCATGGCATCAAGCAAGGAAATTCGCGGCAAGATCAAGTCGGTCGAGAACACCAAGAAGATCACCAAGGCCATGGAAATGGTCGCCGCTTCGAAAATGCGCAAGGCGCAGGATCGGATGCGCGCGGCCCGTCCCTACGCCGAGAAGATCGGCAATATCGCGGCCAATCTGTCGCAGGCCAACCCCGAGTACCAGCATCCCTTCCTCGTCAAGAACGAGCAGGCGAAGACCGCGGGCTATGTGGTGGTGACGACGGACAAGGGTCTGTGCGGTGGTCTGAACACCAATCTGCTGCGCGCCACGACGAGCAAGCTGAAGGACATGGAAGCCGCCGGCCAGCAGGCCGAGGTCGTTGCCATCGGCAACAAGGGCCTGGGCTTCATGAACCGCATCGGTGCCAAGGTCGTCGCGCATGCGGTGCAGCTGGGCGACCAGCCGCACCTGGACAAGATCATCGGCCCGGTCAAGGTGCTGCTGGACCAGTATGCCGAAGGCAAGCTGTCCGCCGTCTACCTCTGCTACACCCGCTTCATCAACACCATGAAGCAGGAGCCGGTCGTGCTGCAGCTGCTGCCGCTGGCCGCCGAGAGCATGAAGACGGCCGGTGGCTCGCACTCGTGGGACTACATCTACGAGCCCGATGCCGCCACGGTGATCGACGACCTGCTGCTGCGCTACACCGAGGCGCTGGTTTACCAGGCCGTGGCCGAGAACATGGCGTCCGAGCAATCGGCACGCATGGTGGCGATGAAGGCCGCAACCGACAACGCGGGCACCCTGATCGGTGAGCTGAAGCTGGTCTACAACAAGACCCGCCAGGCCGCGATCACCAAGGAACTGTCCGAGATCGTCAGTGGCGCGGCCGCGGTGGGTTGATCCCCGCCACCCGCCCAACCGATTGCTACGAATACTGATTGATAGGAACTGATATGTCGAACACTCAAACCAACGCGGTTGGCAAGATCGTTCAGTGCATTGGCGCCGTCGTGGACGTGGAATTCCCGCGCAACCAGATGCCCAAGATCTATGACGCGCTGAAGATGCAAGGCTCGGCACTGACGCTGGAAGTCCAGCAGCAGCTGGGCGACGGCGTCGTGCGTACGATTGCCCTGGGTTCGTCGGACGGCCTGCGCCGCGGCACCGAGGTCTACAACACCGGCGACAACATCAAGGTGCCGGTCGGCAAGGCAACGCTCGGCCGCATCATGGACGTGCTGGGCAACCCGATCGACGAGCGCGGCCCGGTCTCGCATGAGCTGACCGCCTCGATCCACCGCGCGGCCCCGGCCTACGACGAGCTGTCGCCGTCGCAGGATCTGCTGGAAACCGGCATCAAGGTGATCGACCTGATCTGCCCGTTCGCCAAGGGCGGCAAAGTGGGTCTGTTCGGTGGCGCCGGCGTCGGCAAGACCGTCAACATGATGGAGCTGATCAACAACATCGCCAAGGCCCACTCGGGTCTGTCGGTGTTCGCTGGCGTCGGCGAGCGTACCCGCGAGGGCAACGACTTCTATCACGAGATGTCGGACTCCAACGTCGTCGTGCAGGACAAGCTCGAAGACTCCAAGGTCGCGATGGTCTACGGCCAGATGAACGAGCCGCCGGGCAACCGTCTGCGCGTCGCGCTGACCGGCCTGACGATCGCCGAGTCGTTCCGTGACGAAGGCCGTGACGTGCTGTTCTTCGTCGACAACATCTACCGCTACACGCTGGCCGGTACCGAAGTGTCGGCGCTGCTGGGCCGTATGCCTTCCGCCGTGGGCTACCAGCCGACGCTGGCCGAGGAAATGGGCCGTCTGCAGGAGCGCATCACCTCGACCAAGGTCGGCTCGATCACCTCGATCCAGGCCGTCTACGTGCCGGCGGATGACCTGACCGACCCGTCGCCGGCCACGACCTTCGCCCACCTGGACGCTACCGTCGTGCTGTCGCGTGACATCGCCTCGCTGGGTATCTACCCGGCCGTCGATCCGCTCGACTCGACCTCGCGCCAGATCGACCCGAACGTGGTCGGCGAAGAGCACTACAACACGACCCGCGCCGTGCAGGCCGTGCTGCAGCGCTACAAGGAACTGCGCGACATCATCGCAATCCTGGGCATGGACGAGCTGTCGCCGGAAGACAAGCTGGCCGTGGCCCGCGCCCGCAAGATCCAGCGTTTCCTGTCGCAGCCCTTCCACGTGGCCGAGGTCTTCACCGGCTCGCCGGGCAAGTACGTGCCGCTGAAGGAAACGATCCGCGGCTTCAAGATGATCGTGGCCGGCGAGTGCGATGCGCTGCCGGAGCAGGCCTTCTACATGGTCGGCACGATCGACGAAGCGTTCGAAAAGGCGAAGAAGCTGGCGGCCTGATGTCCGGGCGGGGCGTGAGCCCCGCTGCGACAGCAGACCGACTCTTCTGACAGCTAGGAAAGATTGAACATGGCAAGCCTTCATGTTGACGTGGTGTCCGCCGAGGAGCAGATCTTCTCCGGCGAAGCCAAGTTCGTCGCGCTGCCGGGCGAGAGCGGTGAGCTGGGCATCCTGCCCCAGCACACGCCGCTGATCACCCGCATCAAGCCCGGCGCCGTGCGCATCGAGCTGGCCGATGGCGGCGAGGAGTTCGTCTTCGTGGCCGGCGGCATCCTCGAGGTGCAGCCGGGCACGGTGACCGTGCTGGCCGACACCGCCATCCGCGGCAAGGACCTGGACGAGGCGAAGGCGACCGAGGCCAAGAAGCAGGCCGAGGAAGCGATGAAGAACGCCAAGAGCGATATCGACTTCGCCGCCGCCCAGGGCGAGTTCGCCGCCATGGCCGCCCAGATCGCCGCGCTGCGCAAGTTCCGCAAGAAGTAATCCCGCGCTGGATGCCGGCGGCCCTCGTCGCCGCATCGAGCCGAACGCCCGCCGACCGAGTCCGCGGGCGTTTTTGTTTATAGACTCCCGACCATGCCCCAAGCGATCGCCATCACCCGCCACCAAGGAATGGAAGCCGTCGAGCTCGTCGCCCCCGATGGCGCGCGCGCCACCGTGCTGCTGCACGGCGCCCATGTGCTGTCCTGGATCCCGGCCGGCGCCGACGAGCAGCTCTATGTCTCGCCCAAGACCGCCTATGCCTCGGGCCAGGCGGTGCGCGGTGGCGTGCCGGTCGTGTTCCCGCAGTTCGCCGAGCGTGGGCCGCTGCAGAAGCATGGCTTCGCGCGCACCAAGCCCTGGCAGCTGGTGTCGGCCGAGCAGGGCGAGGACGATGCGCTGGCCGTGCTGCGCCTGAGGGACGACGCCGCGACGCGGATGCTGTGGCCGCATGCCTTCGAGGCCGAGCTGAGCGTGCGCGTCGCCGGCCGCACGCTGGAGATCGAGCTGGCCTGCGAGAACCGCGGCGAGGCGGCGTTCAGCTTCGCCACTGCGCTGCACAGCTATCTGCGCCTGGGCGATCTCGATGCGGCCAGCCTCGCCGGCCTGTCGGGCCTGCGCTATTTCGACTCGGTGGACCGGAGCGAGAAGACGCAGCGCGTCGAGCTGCTGCTGCCCAGCGGCGAGCTGGACCGCATCTACGAGCAGGTGCTGGAGCGCGAGCTGACCCTGCACGAGCAACTGCCGGATGGCAGCGAGCGCCGCCTGCTGATCCGCCAGCAGGGCTTCGAGGACGCGGTGGTGTGGAATCCGGGCGCCGACAAATGCGCGGCGCTGGCCGATATGCCGGCGGACGGCTTCCGGCAGATGCTCTGCGTCGAGGCCGCGACCATCATGCGCCCGATCGAGCTGCAGCCCGGCGAGAGCTGGGCCGGCATGCAAATCCTGACCCTGCTCTGAGGCCTCAAAGCAGCACGACCGCGTCGGGCAGTTCGTCCGGATTGGTTGCGCCGCTCTCCAGCGGGAAATGCGCGCGCAGCGGCGCGTCGATCGCGTCGATCGCCTCGGCCAGACCCTGCTCGAAGCGACCGGCGCGCAGCGCCTCGCCGAGCCGCGCGACCAGCGCCTGCCAGTCGCCGGCGGCGATGCGCCGGTCGAGGCCGCGGTCGGCAACGATCTCGATCGCGTGCTCGGCCAGCAGCAGATAGATCAGCACGCCGTTATTCTGCTCGGTGTCCCAGACGCGTAGCTTGCCGAAGATGGCCAGCGCCCGCTCGCGCGCCGAGGCGCCGCGCCATAGATAGCTCAGCGGCAGGCTGGCCTCCACGCAGACGCGGATCTCGCCGCTGTGATGCGCCTCGCTGTCGGCGACGCGCTGCTGCAGCCGCTGCAGTGCATCGGCCGGCAGTGCGCGGCGCGCATCGGCCTCGTCCCAGAGGCGGTGCTTCAGCAAGCGTGCCAAACGCCCCATCTTCATACCCCCAAGGCGCCTTCCGCGCCGGCCCCCCGAGGGGGCGCGCCCGTCTTGAGGCGGCTCGGCGACGGGCTCACCAATCCCCCGAGGCGCCGCCGCCGCCGAAATCTCCGCCGCCGCCGGACGAGAACCCGCCGCCGCCGAAGCCACCCCCGCCATGGCCGCCGAAGCCGCCGCCGCCCCAGATCACCGGCGGGATGCCGAGGCCGCCGCCACCGAGCCCGCCGCGCCGCCGCGCCGCGCCTATGCCCAGCACGCCGACCAGCACCAGGGCCGCAAAAGCCGCCAGGCCGGCCATGATGAGGCTGCCGCCGATGAACCAGCCGGCCGCGCCGGCCGCGCCGCCGGTGACGACGCTGCCCAGCTTGCGGCCAAAGAGGCCGGTCAGCACCGCGCCCAGCACCGGCACGCCGATGAAGAACAGCGCGCCCAGGCTCTCGAAGTCCAGGCCTTGCTGCTGCGGCGCACGCGGCCCCTGGCGCGTCGGCGCCGGCAAGCCCTCGCCGCGGATGCGGGCCTGCAGCTGGTCGACCGCCAGCGAGAGTCCGCCGGCATAGTCGCCGCGCTTGAAGGCCGGCGAGATCGCGTTCTGGATGATCTGCCGCGCGGCCAGATCCGGCACCGCGCCCTCCAGCGCCTTGGCCACCTCGATGCGCACCTTGCGGTCGCTCTTGGCGACGACGATCAGCAGGCCGTCGCCGACCTCGCGGCGGCCGATCTTCCAGGTGTCGGCGACGCGCTGCGCATAGCTGGCGTTGTCCTCGGGCAGGGTGCTGTCGACCATCAGCACCACCATCTGCGGCCCGGCCTGCGACTCGAACAGGGCCAGCTTGGTCTCCAGCGCCGCCCGCTCGCGCGCGTCCAGCGTGCCGGTCTGGTCGATCACGCGAGCGCTCAGCGCCGGCACCGGCAGCACGTCCTGCGCGCGGGCCGGCAGGCCCAGCAGGGCGCTCAGCAGGGACAGCAACAGCAGCCAGGCGCGCATGGCGGGTGGCTTGCCGCTTACTTGGATGCCGGCTTGTCGAAGCTGACCGTCGGCGCCGTCTTGATCGTCGCCTCATTCTCGACCTGGAAGCTGGGCTTGGTCTTGTAGCCGAACATCATCGCGGTCAGATTGTTCGGGAAGGAGCGGGTGTGGACGTTGTAGTCGGCCACCGACTTGATGTAGCGGTTGCGCGCGACGGTGATGCGGTTCTCGGTGCCTTCCAACTGCACGCGCAGGTCCTGGAAGCCCTGGTTGGCCTTCAGGTTGGGGTAGTTCTCGCTGACGACCAAGAGCCGGCTCAGCGCGCTGCTGACCTCGCCCTGCGCGGCCTGGAACTTCTTCAGCGCCTCCGGGTCGTTCGCCAGCTCGGGCGTGACCTGGATGCTGGTGGCCTTGGCGCGCGCCTCGATCACGCGGGTCAGCGTCTCCTGCTCGAAGTTCGCCTCGCCCTTGACCGTGTTGACGATATTGGGGATCAGGTCCGCGCGGCGCTGGTACTGGCTCAGCACCTCGGCCCAGTTTGCGCCGACCTGTTCGTCGAGGCGCTGGAACTCGTTGTAGCCGCAGCCGGACAGCGCCAGCGTAGCCGCCAGCAAGAGGGTGGCCGTGAAGCCACGCTTGACGAGGGTCGAAAGCATTGAAGTCCTCCGGTCGGTGGTCCGCGTTGACGCGCAGATGGCGGCGCCGCGGCATGAATCAAGGCCCGTCGAAGTATCGCAGCGGATAATGTCGCCCATGAGCGCCGAACTTCAAAACGACACCTTTCTGCGCGCCTGCCTGCGCCAGCCGACCGATTACACGCCCGTCTGGCTGATGCGCCAGGCCGGCCGCTACCTGCCCGAATACCGTGCCACCCGCGCCAAGGCCGGCAGCTTCATGGGCCTGGCCACCAACCGCGACTACGCGACCGAGGTGACCCTGCAGCCGCTGGAGCGCTACAAGCTCGACGCGGCCATCCTGTTCAGCGACATCCTGACCGTGCCCGATGCGATGGGCCTGGGCCTGTCCTTCGCGATCGGCGAGGGCCCGAAGTTCGAGAAGGTGGTCCGCGACGAGGCGGCCGTCGCTGCCCTGGCCGTGCCCGATATGGACAAGCTGCGCTATGTGTTCGACGCCGTCAGCTCGATCCGCAAGGCGCTGAACGGCCGCGTGCCGCTGATCGGCTTCTCGGGCAGCCCCTGGACCTTGGCCTGCTATATGGTCGAGGGCGGCGGCTCGGACGACTACCGCCAGGTCAAGAGCCTGATGTATGCGCGCCCGGACCTGATGCACCGCATCCTGCAGGTCAACGCCGACGCGGTGGCGCAATACCTGAACGCCCAGATCGAGGCCGGCGCGCAGGCGGTGATGCTGTTCGACAGCTGGGGCGGCGTGCTGGCCGACGGCATGTTCCAGCGCTTCAGCCTGGACTACTCGAAGCGCGTGCTGGCGCAGGTCAAGACCGAGCACGAGGGCAAACGCATCCCGCGCATCCTGTTCACCAAGGGCGGCGGCCTGTGGCTGGACCAGATCGCCGAGGCCGGCGCCGATGTCGTCGGCCTGGACTGGACGATGAACCTCGGCCAGGCGCGCGCGCGGGTCGGCGACCAGGTCGCCTTGCAGGGCAATCTGGACCCGAACGTGCTGTTCGCGCCGCCCGAGGCGGTGCGCGAGCAGGTGCGCGCGGCGCTGGACAGCTTCGGCAATCACCCCGGCCATGTGTTCAATCTGGGTCATGGCATCAGCCAGCACACGCCGCCCGAGGCGGTGACGGCCCTGGTCGACGAGGTGCACGCGCATTCGCGCCGCCTGCGCGCCGGCGCCTGAGCCCAGCGATGCCGGCCACCGCTGCCGAAGTGAGCACTCAGCTGGGGACTTATCCCCAAAAATCTCGAAGCGAGACGCTCACTTGGGAAATGCTGCGGTGCAGCTTCTCGTTTTCCCGATTGAATCCTAAGTCCTTGATTTGCTTAGAAAGCCGACGGCGATATGGGAAGCCGTCGCTGAAGAGGCGGGGCGGCGAGCGTGCCGGGCTTGCGAGCCCGGGTCTGCGTTTCCCACAAAGTTATCCACAGAATCGGTGCGTAAGTCGCTTGGCTTTGCAAATCATGCACTTAGGCGCTGAAGCTCATGGCTTGCACGAGCAGGCGGGCTGAGCGATGAGCGAGTTGCAGGCCAGCGCCTCCGGGGGCCGAGTGCGCGTCGCCGTCGACACGCCCCAGCACAGCGGCCTGACCGGCCCGCTGGACTATTTGAGCGAGCAGGCGCTTGCGCCCGGCAGCCTGATCCGCGTGCCGCTGGGCAAGCGCGAGCTGATGGGCATCGTCTGGCCCGGCGAGTCGGACCAGGCGACCGCGGCCGAGCTGCTGCGCCCCATCCTCGGCGTGCTCGAGGGCCTGCCGCCGCTGAGCGCGCGCTGGTGCGAGCTGATCGAGTTCGCCGCCGGCTATTACCAGCGCTCGGTCGGCGAGCTGGCGCTGTCGGTGCTGCCGCCGCAGCTGCGCGAGCTCGACGGTACGCAGCTGCAGCTGCGGCTCAAGCGCGTCGCCAAATGGGCGGCCGAGCAGGCCGCCCGGACGCCGGACGCCGCGCCGGTCCTGCCGACGCTGAGCGCCGCCCAGACCGAGGCGCTGGCGCGGCTGGACGGCCTGCTGCGGCAGGCCGGCGCCGAGGCGGCGCCGCCGCCGCTGCTGCTCTACGGCGTCACCGGCAGCGGCAAGACCGAGGTCTATCTGCGCGCCGCGGAGCATGCGCTGGCGCAGGGGCGCCAGGTGCTGGTGCTGGTGCCCGAGATCAATCTGACCCCGCAGCTGGAGGCGCGCTTCGCCGAGCGCTTCGCTGGCGTCGCCACCGTCTCGCTGCACAGCGCCCTGACGCCGGCCCAGCGCCTGCGCAACTGGCTGGCCGCGCATCTGGGCCAAGCGCGGTTGGTGCTGGGCACGCGGCTGGCCGTCTTCGCCTCGCTGCCGCAGCTGGGCCTGGTCGTCGTCGACGAGGAGCACGATCCCTCGTACAAGCAGCAGGACGGCGCCCGCTACTCGGCGCGCGACCTGGCCGTCTACCGGGCGCGGCTGGAGAAGGTGCCGGTCATCCTCGGCTCGGCCACGCCCTCGCTGGAGAGCTGGCACAACGCCAACGAGGGCCGCTATCAACGCCTGGCCCTGCCGGCGCGCATCGGCGGCGCCGCGCTGCCGCGGGTGCGCCTGTTCGACATGAAGACCCTGCCGGTCAAGAAGGGCGTGATGACGGCGCTGACCGCGCCGCTCTTGCAGGCTCTGCGCGAGCGGCTCGCGCGCGGCGAGCAGAGCCTCGTGTTCCTGAACCGGCGCGGCTATGCGCCGGTGCTGCATTGCGGCGAGTGCCAGTGGAAGAGCGACTGCCCGCATTGCAGCGCCTGGCGCGTCTTCCACAAGGCCGATCGCACGCTGCGCTGCCACCACTGCGGCTTCAGCGAGCGTGTGCCCAGCGCCTGCCCGACCTGCGGCAATCTGGACATCGCGCCCTTGGGCCGCGGCACCGAGCGGCTCGAGGAACAGCTGGCCGAGGCGCTGCCGGGTGCCCGCATCGCCCGCATCGACGCCGACACGACCAAGCTCAAGGGCGAGCTCGAGGCGCAGCTCGGTGCGGTGCACGCCGGCGAGGTCGACATCCTGGTCGGCACGCAGATGATCACCAAGGGCCATGACTTCCGCCGCATCGGCTTCGTCGCCGCGGTCAACCCCGACGGCGCCCTGTTCAGCAGCGACTTCCGCGCGCCCGAACGCCTGTTCGCGCTCTTGATGCAGGCGGCGGGCCGCGCCGGCCGCGACGCCGAGGCGGCGACGCTGGGCCCCAGCGAGATGTGGGTGCAGACCTGGCACCCGGAGCATGCGCTCTACCAAGCGCTGGCCCGGCACGATTTCGAGGCCTTTGCCAAGAACCAGCTGGCCGAACGCGCCGGCGCCGGCCTGCCGCCCTATTCACACCTGGCCCTGCTGCGGGCCGAGGCCCGTGACGCCGCCGTCGCCAAGGCCTTTCTCGATGCCGCCGCTGCCTGGGCCGAGGCCCAGCCCGAGGCGCAGCAGCAACAGATGCTGATCTATCCGCCGGTGCCGATGAGCATCGCCCGCGTCGCCAACGTCGAGCGTGTGCAGATGCTGGTCGAGGCCGGCAGCCGCGCCGCACTGCAGCGCCTGCTGCGCCTGTGGCTGCCCGAGCTCGGTGCGCTCAAGCGCGAGCACAAGGGGTTGATGCGCTGGGCGGTTGATGTCGATCCGCTGGCGATTTGAGCGAAGCGGCGCCGGCGGCGCCTAGCGCCGATGGCGGCCATGGCTGGCGGCCAGGCGCTCGTTGCCCCGCTTGTAGTTGCCGGTGATGCGGGCCATCAGGCGCTGGACCTCTGCGGGCTCCGCGGATTGGACCCTGGCCATGAAGTCCAGCGCGTCCCTGCCACGTAATAGCGAAGCCAGGCGGCCGTGGTGCAAGAGCTCGACGACCTCGTTCTTGCGCTGGCGGTAGCTAAAGCCCATGTCCACGTCCGATGGCTGCTTCATCGCCGTAGCAGCGCCTCAGTCCGCAACACCCGCTACCGGCACCATCGCCCGCAGATAGATCTCGCAGAACTCTTCCGGCATCCGCCGCGGCCGGCCGCTCGCAAGTTCGATGCAGACCAGCTCCCAGCGCCCGCGCAGCACGGTGACGCCGTCGGCGGCGCGGATCAGCTGGAAGCGGCGCTCCATGGTCAGCTTGCCGTCGCTGGCGGTCAGCCAGGTGCCCAGGCGCAAGTCCTCGCCGACGAAGGTCGGCAGCAGGTACTCGTAGTCGCCGCGGCGGATGGCCATCGCGCGGTCCAGGCGCTGGTAGTCGGCCAGGCTCAGGCCCAGGGCCTCCGAATGGGCCCAGGCGACCTTCTCGCACCATTGGACATAGACGGCGTTGTTCGTGTGGTTCAGGCCGTCGATATCGTCGGCCTGCGGGCGAACGTCCAGCGTGAACGGATTGGCATGGTCCCAGTTCATGGGCGCCGATCTTATCGAGCGTCGGGGAGCGTCCGCTGCCGGCCGACTGTCCGGTCACTGTCCGCGGACAGTTTCTTGTTCGCCGCCGTGGCGCCAAGTGCTTGATTCATATGGCTGGGTCCACGGACCGGACGCAGGCACGCTCATTGCAACGAAAGGCTTGTTCATCGAGCCGAAAAGAAAACCCATGATCCGTGACACCTCCGCCCAGGACCGCCTGATAGAGCCCGCCCCCGGCCGCCGGCGCAAGCTGTTGCTGATCGGCGGCGTGGCCGCCGTCCTGGTGGCGGGCGTGCTGGCCTGGCCGGGCCTGCAGCGCATGGTCTCGACCAATGCCTCGGTCAGCGAGACGCGGCTGTCCATCGCCGAGGTCGAGCGCGGCCCCTTCGTGCGCGACGTCGCCGGCGAGGGCAAGGTCGTCGCCGCCAATGCGCCGACCCTCTACGCGGCCAATGGCGGCACGGTCACTCTGCGCGTGCATGCCGGCGACAAGGTGGCCAAGGGCCAGGTCCTGGCCGAGATCGACAGCCCCGAGCTCGCCGCGCGGCTGGCGCAGGAGCGCTCGAATGCCGAGGCGATGCGCGCCGAGCTGATGCGCGCCCAGGTCGAGGCGCGGCAGCAGAACGCGGCGCTGCAGCGCGACTGGGAGAACGCGACCATCGATCTGAAGACCGCGCAGAACGATCTGGATCGCCAGACCCAGGCCTTCAAGGCCGGCGCCGCCGCCAGCATGCAGGTCGACCATGCGCGCGACACGCTGGAAAAGGCGCGCCTGACCCTGGCCCATGCCAATGCGGGCCGCGGCCTGAAGGAGGATGCGCTGAAGTTCGAAGTGCAGTCCAAGCAGGCGGCGCTGGAACGCCAGCAAAGCCTGGTCAAGGACCTGCAGCGCCAGGTCGCCGAGCTGCAGCTGCGTTCGCCGGTCGAGGGCCAGGTCGGCCAGCTGCTGGTGGCCGAGCGCGCCACGGTGGCCAAGGACGCGCAGCTGCTGACGGTGATCGATCTGTCGGCGCTGGAGGTGCAGATGCAGGTGGCCGAGAGCTTCGCCCGCGATCTGGCGATCGGCATGCCGGGCGAGATCAGCGGCGGCGGCCGTGCCTGGCGCGGTCTGATCAGCAGCGTCTCGCCCGAGGTCGTCAATGGCGAGGTCGCGGCGCGCCTGCGCTTCGATGGCGAGCCGCCCGACCAGCTGCGCCAGAACCAGCGCCTGTCGGTGCGCGTGCTGCTGGACCGCCGCGACAACGTGCTGACCGTGCGCCGCGGCGGCTTTGCCGACGAGGGCGGCGGCGCGCATGCCTATGTGCTGCGCGAGGGCATGGCCGAGCGGGTGCCGGTGCGCCTGGGCGCGCGCAGCCTGGACAAGATAGAGGTGCTCGATGGCCTGAAGCCCGGCGACAAGGTGATCGTTTCCGGCGCCGAGGCCTTCAACGGCGCGCCGCGCGTCGCGATCAGCCGCTGATGAGGAAGCAGGAGAACACGATGCGCCGTTTCGCCACCGCCATTTTTCTGAGCCTCGCCGCATGGACCGCCCATGCGGCCGAGACCGCCGTCACGCTGCCCCCCGAGCTGGAGCGCGTGCTGCGCGATTACGAGAGCGCCTGGCAGCGCAAGGACACGGCGGCGCTGGCGGCGCTGTTCGCCGTCGATGGCATGGCCTTGCCCAATGGCGATCGGCCGGCGCGCGGCGCCGCCGCGATCGCCGCCGCCTATGCGAAGAACGCGGGCACGCCGCTGGCGCTGCGCGCGCTGAGCTTCTCGGCCGCGGGCGACATGGCCTATATCGTCGGCGGCTTCGCGTCGGCCGCGGGCCGGCCGGACTTCGGCAAGTTCGTGCTGGTGCTCCAGCGCGCGAGCGAGGGCGGCCGCTGGCTGATCGCCGCCGACATCGACAACATGAACGCGCTGCCGCCGCGCTAAGAAGACACCACGAATCCAAGGAGCAAGCGATGCTGAAAATGAACGCCCTGTCCAAGGTCTACCGCACCGAGATGGTCGAGACCTATGCGCTGCGCAACTTCAATCTGCAGGTCAAGGAAGGCGAGTTCGTCGCCGTCACGGGCCCCTCGGGCTCGGGCAAGACGACCTTTCTGACCATCGCCGGCCTGCTGGAGGCCTTTTCGGGCGGCACTTACGAGCTCGACGGCGTCGACGTCAGCCGCATGAACGACACCCAGCGTTCGCGCATCCGCAACGAGAAGATCGGCTTCATCTTCCAGGCCTTCAATCTGATCCCGGACCTGAACGTGCTCGACAACATCGAGGTGCCGCTGCGCTACCGCGGCATGGGCGCGGCCGAGCGCAAGAAGCGCGCCGCCGATGCGCTGGCCCGCGTCGGCCTGTCGGCGCGCGCCAAGCATTACCCGGCCGAACTCTCGGGCGGCCAGCAGCAGCGCGTGGCGATCGCCCGCGCGCTGGCCGGCGAGCCGCGCCTGCTGCTCGCCGACGAGCCGACCGGCAATCTGGACAGCTCGATGGCGCGCAGCGTGATGGACCTGCTGGAAGAGCTGCACCGCGACGGCGCCACCATCGTGATGGTCACCCACGACCCGCAGCTGGCCGCGCGCGCGCAGCGCAATGTCCATGTGATCGACGGCCAGGTCGTCGACATCGCCGCCGAGCTGCACCTGGACCCCGGCCTGCTGCGCCAGGCCTCGCCTGCCACCCAGGGCTGAGACGACGATGCCGTTTCGTCCTGGTCTTCTCCTTCTCGCGGCGCTGCTCGGCATGGCGCCGGCGCTGGCCGCGGCCGAGGATCTGCTGCAGATCTATGCGCAGGCGCGCGCGGTCGACCCGCTCTTGGCCAGCGCCGATGCGCAGCGCGGCATCCAGCGCGAGCTCAGCGTACAGGCGCGCGCCGGCCTGCTGCCGCAATGGTCGCTGAACGCGGTCGACAGCCGGACCCAGCAGGAAGGCACGCGGCTGCAGCAGTACTCGAGCAATATCAGCCAGGTGCTGCTGGACCTGGGCCAGCTGCGCAACTGGGACGCGGCCAAGACTCAGCTGTCGGCGCAGGACGCCGCCGTGCGCGCGGCCGAGCAGGAGCTCTGCGCGCGCGTCGCGGTCGTCTATTTCGGCGTGCTCTCGGCCCAGGCCAGCCTGGCAACGACGATCGCCAACGAGGGTGCCTTTGCGCAGCAGGTGCAGCAGGCGCAGGCACGCTTCGATGCCGGCCTGTCGGCGGCGGTCGACGTCGACCAGGCGCGCGCCTATCACGAGCTGGCGCGCGGCGCGACCGTGCAGGCGCGCCAGGTGCTGGCCGATGCGCGCGAGGCGCTGGTGCAGATCACCGGCCAGATGCCCGGCGCGCTCAAGCCCCTGGCCGATGAGCTGCCGGCGCTGCCGCCGCAGCCGCAGCAGCCCGAGGCCTGGATCGCCCAGGCGCTGCAGGCCAATCCGCAGCTGCAGGCGCAGCGCCTGAATCTGGACGCCAGCGAGCAGCGCATCGGCGCCGCGCGCGCCGCCCACTGGCCGACCCTGGTCGCCGGCGTCGACAGCGCCAATCTGCGCGGCTATGGCGTCGCCCCGCAGGACTACGGCCGTACCAACACGCAGCTGGCGCTGCGCCTGAACATTCCCATCTTTGCCGGCGGCGCGACCGAATCGCAGGTGCGCCAGGCCGCCTATCAGCGCGACCTGTCGCGCGAGCAGCTGGAGCTCGGCCGCCGCGCGCTGGTGCGCGAAACGCAGGCGCAGTACCAGGCAGTGCAGGCCGGCGTCGCGCTGATGCAGAGCACGCGCGCGGCCGTCGCCGCCAGCCAACAGATGCTGGCCTCGACGCGCGCCGGCCAGCCGCTGGGCACGCGCACGATGACCGATCTGCTGCTGGCGATCCAGACGCTGGCGAATGCGCAGAACGCCTACGAACAGGCGCGCCATCGCTATGTGCTGGCCAAGCTGCTGCTGCAGCAGGCGGCCGGCGGCCTCAACGAGGCCGAGCTGGCGGCCGTCAACCAATTGCTCGTGGCGGCCAAACCCGCGGAGGACTCCTGATGAAGATGCTGGGCTATTACCTCGAACTGGGCTTTCGCAGCTTCAGGGCGGCACGCGCGCTGACGGTGCTGGTGCTGCTGTCGATCGCGATGGGCGTCGCCGCCTGCATGACGACCTTGACCGTCTTCCATGTGCTGTCCGGCGACCCGATCCCGCACAAGAGCGACAAGCTCTTCAATGTGCAGCTCGATGCGCAGCGCCTGCGCGACCTGGAGCCCGGCGGCGAGCCCGATCTGCAGCTGACCCGTTTCGATGCCGAGGCCCTGCTGCGCGACAAGCGCGGCGTGCACCAGGTGGTGATGACGGGCGGCAATATCGCCGTCGATCCGGCCGGCTCGGGCAAGGCCGAGATGCGGCCCTTCTTCTCGCGCTCGCGCTACACCAGCGCCGACTTCTTCCCGATGTTCGAGCCGAAGTTCCTCTATGGCAGCGGCTGGTCCGGCGCCGACGACGAGGCCAAGGCGCGCGTGGCGGTGATCTCCAAGGAGCTCAACGACAAGCTCTTCGACGGCGCCGATTCGCGCGGCAAGACGCTGCGCCTGCGCGACAAGGACCTGACCATCGTCGGCGTGCTCGACGACTGGCGTCCGGCTCCGCATTATTTCGACCTGACCCTGGGCGCCTATGCCAAGCCGGCCGAGATCTACCTGCCGATCCAGACCTCGCTGGAGCTGAAGTTCGGCCGCAGCGGCAATATGAACTGCTTCGGCGACGCCACCGGCCAGGACGTGCTGGGGCCCAACGTGCCCTGCACCTGGCTGCAGTACTGGGTGCAGCTGGACACGCCGCAGCAGCAGGCCGCCTACCGCGATTACCTGGTGCAGTATTCGGCCCAGCAGAAGGCGGCCGGCCGCTTCGAGCGCCCGCCCAACCCGCGCCTGCGGCCGGTGATGGAATGGCTGGCGGTGCGCAAGGCCGTGCCCAGCGACATCCGCCTGCAGGCCTGGCTGGCCTTCGGCTTCCTGCTGGTCTGCCTGACCAATGCGGTGGGCCTGCTGCTGGCCAAATGCCTGCGCCGCTCGGGCGAGATCGGCGTGCGCCGCGCCCTGGGCGCCTCGCGCGGCGCGATCTTCCAGCAGTTCCTGGTCGAGGCCGGCGGCCTGGGCCTGGCCGGCGGCGCGCTGGGCCTGCTGCTGACCTGCTGCGGCCTGTGGATCGTGCGCCAGAACCCCAGCCCCTACGCGGCGCTGGCCCAGCTCGACTGGGCCATGTTCGGCACGACCTTCGGCCTGGCCATCGCCGCCAGCTTGGCCGCCGGCCTGCTGCCCGCCTGGCGTGCCTGCCAGATCACGCCCGCCCTCCAGCTCAAGGTGCAATGAGATGACCCACCCCCGAAGCGCTTCGCGCCTCCCCCTCAAGGGGGCGCACCCGGTGGCCCGGCAAAGCCGGATCCACGGGTGCCGCTCGGCCTGCTGCGGTCCTCGCGCCGCCTCACCTGTCAAGGATGATTGACATGGACATTCTTCCTATCCTCTCCACGCTCAAGCGCCACAAGACCGCCGCGGGCCTGATCGTGCTGCAGATCGCGCTGACCTGCGCCATCGTCTGCAATGCGCTGTTCCTGATCAGCGAGCGCATCGCCACCATCAATGCGCCCAGCTACATGCCGGACGAGGAGCTGATCGTCGTCGCCGCGTCCGGCATGAAGCGGGTCGAGAATCCGGAGCCGCAGACCGCCGCCGACCTGGCCGCGCTGCGCGCGATCCCCGGCGTCAAGAGCGTCAGCATCGCCAACCAGATGCCTTATGGCGAGAACTCCAACAACAGCAGCGTGCGCCTGACGCCGGACACCAATGTGCGTGCGCCGGTCAGCGCCTCGCAGTACGCGCTGTCGGAGGGCTGGCTGCAGAGCTTCGGCCTGAAGATCAAGGAGGGCCGCGACTTCGCGCCGGAGGAATATGTCTACGGCAGCGTCGTCGACACGCAGGAGGACCCCAAGGTCCCGGCCATCATCATCAACGCCCGGCTGGCGCAGCGCCTGTTCCCCAACGAATCGGCGCTGGGCAAGTCGCTGTATGTCTACGGCAAGCAGCCGCAGCGCGTGGTCGGCGTGGTGGAGGAGCTGATACCGCCCTATCCCCGCGCCGGCAGCGACGACCGCTTCGGCATGGTGCTGCCCATCCGCCCCAGCTACCGCGGCGGCTATTACATGATCCGCTGCGAGCCGGCCCAGCGCGAGGCGGTGCTGAAGGCGGCCGTCGAGGCGCTGGATGCTGGCAGCCAGGGCATCAAGCGGGTGGTGCGCTACCAGAAGCTGTTCAGCGAGATGCGCACGAGCTACTACCAGCAGGACCGCTCCATGGTCTGGCTGCTCGGTGGCGTCTGCCTCGGCCTGCTGATCGTCACCGCCTTCGGCATCGTCGGCCTGGCCAGCTTCTGGGTGCAGCAGCGCACGCGCATGATCGGCACGCGGCGTGCGCTGGGCGCCACCCAGGGCCAGATCCTGCGCTATTTCCAGACCGAGAACTTCATGCTCTCGACCCTGGGCATCGCCCTGGGCATGCTGGCCGCCTATGGCATCAGCCTGCTGCTGATGCGCCATTACGAGCTGCCGCGCCTGCCCTGGTTCTATCTGCCGCTGGGCGCGCTGATCCTCTGGTCGCTGGGCCAGCTGGCCGTCTGGGCGCCGGCGCGGCGCGCCGCGGCACTGCCGCCGGTGGCGGCGCTGCGAAGCTGAGTCTGCCCTTGGTTTTTTTCTGAAGATGCCGCGCCACAATCGGTCCCCATGAGGACGGTGCTGATCATTGACGACAACCCCGGCGTCGGCGAGGCGCTGTCGCTGCTGCTGTCGCTGCGCGATATCCGGCCGCTGTACGCGGCCAGTCAGGCAGAGGGCCTGGCCCTGCTGGCGCGCGAGCCTGGCATCGGCCTGGTGATCCAGGACATGAACTTCAGCGCCGACACGACCTCGGGCGAGGAGGGCGTGGCCCTGTTCCGCGCCATCCGCGAGCTTTGCCCCGATCTGCCGGTGATCCTCTTGACCGCCTGGACGCGGCTGGAGGCCGCCGTCGAGCTGGTCAAGGCCGGCGCAGCCGACTACCTGGCCAAGCCCTGGGACGATGCCAAGCTCTCGGCCACGGTCGAGAACCTGCTGGAGCTGGCCGAATCGAGCCGGCAGGCGCGCGCCGGCCATCTGCAGCGGCGCGCGCGCCGCACGGCGCTGGCCGCGCGCTACGAGCTGGGCGGCATCGTCCACGAGTCGGAGGCCATGCTGCGCAGCCTGGAGCTGGCCTGCCAGGTGGCGCGTGCCGAGGTGCCGGTGCTGATCACCGGGCCCAACGGCAGCGGCAAGGAGCGCATTGCCGCCATCGTGCACGCGAACTCGGCGGTGAAGAACGGCCCCTTCGTGGCCGTCAACTGCGGCGCCTTGCCCGGCGAGCTGATCGAGGCCGAGCTCTTCGGCAGCGAGAGCGGCGCCTACACCGGCGCGACGCGGGCGCGCGAGGGCCGCTTCGAGGCGGCCGATGGCGGCACGCTCTTCCTCGACGAGATCGGCACCCTGCCGCTGGCCGGCCAGGTCAAGCTCTTGCGCGTGCTCGAGACCGGCCGCTACGAGCGCCTGGGCTCCAGCCGCGCACGGCAGACCCGGGTGCGCGTGCTCAGCGCGACCAACTCGGACCTGAAGGCGATGGTGCGCGCGGGGACCTTCCGCGAGGACCTGTACTACCGGCTCAATGTGATCGAGATCGCGCTGCCGGCCCTGGCCGAGCGGCCCGAGGACGTGCTGCCGCTGGCCGAGCATTTCCTCGCCGCGACATCGGGGAACAAGGCGCGGCTCGGCGAGGCGGCGCGCGAGGCGCTGCTGGCCTACCGCTGGCCCGGCAATGTGCGCGAGCTGAAGAATGTGATTGCGCGCGCGGCCTTGCTGGCCGGCGAGGGGCAGCTCGTCACGCCCGAGCTGCTGGCCCTGCCGGCCGAGCATTCGCATGCCGCCAGCGCGCGCAATCTGGACGAGCCCAGCCGCGAGACGGTGCAGGCGGCGCTGGCGCGCGCCGACGGCGTCGTCAGCCGCGCCGCGCAGGCGCTGGGCCTGTCGCGCCAGGCGCTGTACCGGCGCATGGAGCGCTACGGCCTGGCCGGCCAGGTACAAGGCGGCGGATGAAGCTGCAGGTCCGGCTGACGCTGCTGCTGCTGTCCACGGCCGCTGTCGCGCTGGCCCTCCATGCCGGTCTCAGTGTCTGGCCGCTGCCGCAGCTGCTGGCCTGGGCCGATCTGGGCCTGGCCGCGCCGGCGCCCTTCGGCTGGCCGGCGCTGGCGCTGAGCCTGGCGCTGCTGCTGCCCCTGCTGATCGCGCTGGCCGGCTGGCTGCTGACGCCGCTGCAAAGGCTCTTGCGCGCGCTGCAGGGCGCGGTGCTCAGCTACCGTGATGGCGACTACAGCATGTCGATCGCCGAGCGCGGCTCGGGCGAGCTCGGCGAGCTGCTGCATCTGCACAGCGAGCTGGGCCAGGCCCTGCGCGAGCAGCGCCAGCATCTGGCGCAGCGCGAGCTGCTGCTGGACACGGTGGTGCAGAACACGCCGGTGGCCCTGATCCTGACCGATGCGCAGGAGCGCGTCGCGATCGCCAATATCGCCGCGCGCCAGCTGCTGGGCGACGGGCGCAGCCTGAGCGGCGTCGACTTCGCCGCGCTGTGCGAGCGCGCGCCCGAGGCGATGCGCCGCGCGCTGGCCGGCGGCGACGACTGCCTGTTCAGCCTGGCGGTCGAGGGCGGCGAGGAGGAGACCTTCCATCTGTCGCAGCGCGAGTTCCGTCTGCAGGGCCGGCCGCACCGCCTGCGCCTGATCCGGCGCATGACGCGCGAGCTCTCGCGCCAGGAGGTCGGCAGCTGGAAGCGGGTGATCCGCGTGATCAGCCATGAGCTGAACAATTCGCTGGCGCCGATCTCCTCGCTGGCGCACAGCGGTGCCGAGCTGGCGCGGCGCGGCGGCGCCGAGCATCTGGAGCGCCTGCCCGGTGTGTTTGCCAGCATCGGCGCGCGCGCCTCGCATCTGCACCAGTTCCTCGAGGGCTATGCGCGCTTTGCCAAGCTGCCGCAACCGCAGCTGCAGTCGGTCGACTGGCCCGCCTTTCTGCAGGGCTTGGCCGCGCATTGCCAGTTCCGCCTGATCGGCGAGCCGCCGGCCGCGCCGGCTCGCTTCGACGCGGCCCAGGTCGAGCAGGCGCTGATCAATCTGATCAAGAACGCGCACGAGGCCGGCGGCCCGGCGCAAGAGGTGACCCTGGCAATCGCCGCCGGCCCGCGCGAGCTGCGGCTGGAGGTCGCCGACCGCGGCCCCGGCATGAGCGAGGCGGTGCTGGCGCAGGCGCTGCTGCCCTTTTATTCGACCAAGCGCGCCGGCACCGGCCTGGGCCTGGCGCTGGCGCGCGAGATCGCCGAGGCGCATGGCGGCCGCATCGCGCTGGCCAACCGCGGCGATGGCGGCGGGCTGCGGGTCAGCCTGAGCCTGCCGCTGGCCTGAGGCGGGGCGGCGGCTCTAGCAGGATGGGGCGGCCCGCTGGGCCGGGTCGGCCTCGTCGGCCCATAGATAGGGGCTGAACGATTGCCCGCGCGCGGCCGGCTGGTAGAAGCCGCGCAGCTGGCCATCGGGCTCCAGAAAGGCGCTCAAGGCCTGGCCCTGCTGCAAGCTCGGCATCGGTGCCGGGCCCGGCATGGGCGCGCCGGCGGCTGGCTTGTGCTTGCTTTCGATCTGCCGGATGCGGATCTGCGCGCCCGGCTTCAGGCCATCGGCGCTGCGGCGCACGGCCGTCACGCGCAAGCTTGCCACGCGGGCGATCAGCTCCGGCTCGCCCTGGACCGGCTCGGTCTCGATGTTCAGCACCTGCACCTGCAGCGCCTCGGGCGCCTGACGTGCCCAGCACAGATAGAGCATCGGCGACAGCTCGGCCCGCGCGGGCAGGGCCACCGCCATCAGCAGGCCGGCCCCGAGCAGGCGCTTGATCGAGGCGCGGCTCATTGCGGTGCCTTGACCTCGAACTCGCCCACGTCGACGATCTGCTCGCGGCCGGACAGGCGCAGGATCACGCTCTGCTGCTTCTCCTGCGGCGTGCCGAAGCCGCTGATGAACTGCAGCATCAAGGTCGTCGACGGCGCGACGATCTGCTGGCGGTGGCCATAGAACTGGGCCTGAACCTTGTAGGTGCCCGGCTTGGGATCGCGCAGCGAGAACTCCTCGGGTCCGTAGCCGCCGGTGAAGTCGCGCGACATCAGGCCGCCCTGATAGGTCAGCTGGCGGCCGTAGTAGGCGCGCTCGCCGTTCGGGTCGGTGACCCAGAGATCGATGTCGGTGTTGTCGGCGTCCCAGCTCAGCACCGTGCGCATCGCCACCGGCAGGTTCTGCAGCAGCGTGGCCGGGATCGCCTCGGTGTTGAGCGCCTGGCCCTTGTTCCTGGCCTCGGCCACGATGGCGTTCAGCTCGCTCAGCGCGATCACCTCGATGCCGGGGAAGCGGCCCTGCCAGGGCTGGGTGACGATGTGCCAGAGATTGTCGACGGCGCGCTGGTAGGCGCCGGCGCTGCGCTGGGCCAGGGCCAGATCGCGCCAGGATTGCGGCTCGTCCGGCGCCAGGGCCAGCACGCGCTGCAGCACCGGCAGCGCCAGTTCGACGCGGCCGAACTGCAGCAGGCGGTAGGCGAGGATGCGCAGGATGTGGCGGTCCTCCAGCTTCATCTCGGCCAGGTTGGAGGCGACGCGCGCGGCCAGCAGGGGCTGGCCCTTGTCGAGCAGGATGTCGGCGGCGTCGAGGAAGAAGGCCGTGCTGTTCTCGTAGTTGGGCCGCTCGTCCAGATAGATCGCGTAGACGTCCTGCGGCGCGGCCTCGCGCATGCGGCGGGCATAGGCGCTGTCCGGCGCCCATTTCTTCAGCGCGATCGTCGTCGATGAGCCGGCGCCGCCGCCGGCGGCCGCGGCCTTGGCGGCGGCTTCGGCCGAACGGGCCTCACTGGCCGCGCTGGCCGCGCGGCGCTGCGTGGCCTCGGCGCGCTCGCGTTCGGCAGCGGCCGCCTGCGCGGCGGCCCGGGCCGCGGCGGGGCTGGTCGCGACCGGCGCGGGGGGCGGTGCCGGCGCCGGCGCCGGAGCGGGCGGCGGCGCGAAGCCCGGTGCGGGTGCCGCCGCGCCGACGGCCATCGCCGTCGCCCTCGGTCGCATCTCCTCCGGCGGCGCGTCCTTGGGGAACTCGCGCTGCCACCACTGCACGCGCTGCTCGAAGTCGCGCGTGACGCGGGCCAGCTGCGTGCTGCGCGCGCGCTCCTCGTCCCGCTGCATCAGCGCGACGATGGACTCGTATTCGGCGAACAGCTTCTTGTCCGAGGCCGGCGGCGCGATGCCGTAGCGCGCGTACTGCAGGCCGTTGTCGAGCACGATCAGCGAGGTCTGCGGCGTCAGCAGATTGAACTGCAGGCCCAGGCGCTCCATCGCCTTGGCCTGGCGCAGCTCGTCCTCGGCCAGCTCGGCCCAGCGCAAGCGCGCCCATTGCTGGGCGGCGATCGCCGTGCCGTTCCTGGCGGCGCCGTCGTTCTCATTGATGCGCAGGCTGCGCGTGGTCTTCACGCCGGCGGGCGAGACGAGGCCCAGGCGCAACTCGGCCGTCGGCTGCAGCAGCACGCCGGCCACGACGAAGCGGCCGCCCTCCTCGTAGCGCGAGGCGGCGATCAGCTCGGCCGTGCCGACGCCGTCCAGCGTCGCCAGATGGCTGCGCTGGCGGGTCAAGAGGCGCGTGCCCTCGGCGGCCGCCTCGGCCAGCGGCATGCGCGCGAGCAGGCCGTCGAGGTCGACCAGCTCGCCGCCGCTGGCCTCGGCGCTGCGGCGCAGCAGGGTCAGGTCGGCGCCGGCACCGGAGCCGACGATCAGCAGCGGCTGCTGCGGCTTGGGCAGCGGCGCATCGCCGTAGTTGAACAGGCCGTCGCTGACCAGCAGGCCCAGTTCGGCGCCGGCCGGCACGGTCATCGCGCCGGGATTCGAGGCGCCGTCATAGACCAGACCGGCCAGGCGCTTGCGCAGCGCCTGCCATTGGCCATCGCGCACCTCGAAGCGCTCGTCGGGCTCGGCGACGTCGCGCACGACGCGCAGGGCGACGTCGACCTTGCCGAGGCGGCGGAAATAGGCGTCCAGCAGGGTCAGCTCTTGCTCGCGCGAGCGCCGCGCGCCGGAGCCCGAGGCGTCCCAGACGAGGCCCAGCGTGCGCGGCACCGCGCGCGGCTGCGACTCGGTGCTGGCCGGCAGCTCGGCATAGAAATAGCGCTTGCCGCGGAACAGCTCGGTGCTGACGAAGCTCGTCTCGCTGTGCGCACGCTGCACCACCAGCTCGCCGCCGCCGGCCTCGGCCGGCGACTGCTGCAGGCGCACGACGGTGCCGCCCTGGCCGTCCGCACTGCGGGCCGGCCGGCTGGCGCGCCAGGTGGCCGCCACCTGGCTGGGCGCGACGCCGGGCAGGCTGACCTCGACATCGAGCTTGGCGATCCGCTCGGCAAAGTTCAGTGGCAGGCGCAAGGTGGCCGCGGCCGGCTTGCCGGCGCCGGCGCGGGCCAGGTCCAGCGGCTCGCTCAGCTCCAGCGCCACCTGGCGGCGGCCGCGTGCCGGCAGCGGATAGACGCGCAGGCTGTAGTTATTGCCCTTGCTCATCTGCAGCAGGGCCGGGTCGACTTGCTGGCGGGTCACGTCGTCGAAGACCTGGCGGCCCTTGGCCTTGGGCACGGCGACGGCCTCGCGCAGCTGGCCCTCGATGTCCAGCGCCATGCCGGTGACCGTCTGCCGCTCGAGCAGGGGGAACTGCAGCTCGCCCTCGAGCACGCGCTCGTTCGGGTTGTAGAGCGTGAACTCGATGCGGGTCTTGGCCGTCGCGCCGACGATCAGCGTGCGCACGGTCGCGCTCTCCAGCCGCACCGGGATGCGCGCCTCGGGGACGATGAGCAGTGGGGGGGGCGGCGGGCGGCGCGGTGGCGCGACGCGGGTCGTCTCGCCGGGTGGCGTCGGTGCCTGCGCGAGCGCGGTGGTGGCGAGCAGCGCCAGGCCGGAGGCGGTGGCCAGCGCGGCGAGCAGGCGGCGCAGCGCGCCTGGGGAACCGTTCGATGAGAGGGGCATGCGGTGTTCGAGTTGCTTGTTGTCGGTCGGGCCCGGTGGCGGGGTTTGCTCGCCGGCTCAACGCAGCAGCGGCGGTGCCGGTGCACAGCCGGCGCGGTCACCCACCCATTCTGGGGTGCTGCGCCGGGGCGCCGGCTGCCCGAAGGCGCACGATCCGGCCCCGGCCGCGCAATTGTTGGAACTTCCTGCGCCGTCTTGCGGCCGCCCCCCGCGGCCGCCGGCGTTGCGCGCCGCCATCGCTGCCGGTGCCGGGCTTTGCCGGCGCGCGCGCGGAGGACTAGGATGGAGCGTCGCTACTCGAGAACTGCCATGCGCCGCCTTCCTCTTCTTGCCGCGATCTCCGCCCTCGTTGCCAGCTCCGCGCTCTTGAGCGGCTGCTACACCTACCCCTATGGCTATCCGAGCACCGTCTCGACGCCGGCCAGCTTCGACCGCTCCTGGGACGCCGCGCTGGGCGCCGCCAACGATGCCGGCGTGCAGGTGACTAGCGCCGACCGGGCCAGCGGCCGCATCCGCGGCAACAAGGCGGGCGCCGCCGTCTATATCGACCTGAACCAGCAGGCCGACGGCAGCCTGAAGGTCGCCTTCAACGCGCCGGATGCCAAGGAAAGCAACCCGACCCTGCAGGAGCGCTGGACCGCCGCCTACAACCGCCGCATGGGTCGCTGAGACGGCTTCGCCGCGATGCTGCGCAACCTGCTCTTCGGCCTGCCGACGATGCTGCTGTGCCTGTTCCTGCAGGCCGCGTTCAGCTTCTGGTGCGTGCGCTACTTCACGCGCCGCTCGCACCGGCTGGGCGCCGGCGACAGCGCCTTCCAGCAATTGCGGCCGCTGCTGGCGGTGATGGTGGTGCTGATGCTGGGCAACTTCCTGCAGATCACGCTGTGGGGCCTGCTCTTCATGCTGCTGGGCGAGTTCAAGGAGCTCTACGAGGCGGTCTACCACTCGGCCGTCAACTTCAGCTCGCTGGGCTATGGCGACGTGGTGATGAGCACGCGCTGGAAGCTTTTGGGCCCGCTGGAGGCGGCCAACGGCGTGCTGATGTTCGGCATGACCAGCGCCGCCCTGATGACCATCCTGCAGCAGCTGATCCGCGTACAGTTTCCCGGCGACGTCGCGCGCTGACCCGGCCCTACTTGCCCGCTTCGCCCGGGGCGCGCGGGTCGCCCAGATAGCTCGTCAGCCAGCGGCTCATCTCCCATTGCACATGGCCGACCGATTCGCGCGCCGTGTAGCCATGCGACTCGTAGGGCAGCGAGACATAACGCACCGGCGCACCGGTGCCGGCCAGCGCCTGGTAGAGGCGCTCGGTCTGGATCGGCGAGGTGCCCGAGTTGTTGTCGGCTTCGCCATGGGTCAGGAGCAGCGCCTCCTTGATCTGGTTCGCATACAGGAAGGGCGAGAGCTTCAGGTAGACATCCTTGGCTTCCCACAGATTGCGCCGCTCGCTCTGGAAGCCGAAGGGCGTCAGCGTGCGGTTGTAGGCGCCGCTGCGCGCGATGCCGGCCTTGAACAGATCGGTGTGGGCGAGCAGATTGACGGCCATGAAGGCGCCATAGCTGTGGCCGCCGATCGCCAGTCGCTTGATGTCGACGACGCCCAGCTCCTCGGCCTTGTCGATGAGGGCGCGCGCATTCATGGTGATCTGCTCGACGAAGGAATCGTTGACCGTGCGCGGGTCGCCGACGATGGGCATGGTCGCGTCAGACAGCACGACAAAGCCGTCCATCAGCAGATGCAGGGGGCTCAGTCCGCTCCAGACCGAGAAGCGGTTGCCCGAGCCCTTGATCTGGCCGGCGGTGTCGTTGTCGGCGAACTCCAGCGGATAGGCCCAGATCAGGGCCGGCCGGCGCTCGCCCTCCTTGTGGTCGGGCGGCAGATAGAGCCAGAAGGAGAGCTCGACGCCGTCCGCGCGCTTGAACGTGATCAGCTCACGGCGGATCTTGCGCAGCTGCGGCGTCGGGTCCTTCAGCCGGGTCAGCGCGCTGCTGCCGGTGCCGTCGCGCAGGAACAGGTTGGGCGGCTCGATCGCGCTCTCGCGCTGCGTGACCAGGCGGCCGCCGTCCAGCAGCGCCAGCGGCTGCTCGTAGACGCTTTCGGCCGACTGGAAGATCCGCGTCGTCGTCAGGTCCTTCAGCGAGAAGCGGTCGAGGAAGGGGCGCTCGCCCTTGGGCCCTGCGCCGGGGCCGCTCAGCAGCAGCTCGCCCTGCGCGGCAATCGCGACCGTGCGGCCATTGCTGGGCAGCACGCGCGTCAGCGGCGTGCCCGGATGGCGGTAGCGCTCGCGCAGCGAATGGTCGAACAGCGGCCGGCTCTGCGCGCCGTTCAGCGGCAGCAGATAGGTACGCGTCCAGGCGCGCTGGCGGTCGATCTCGCTGAACAGCGCGTTCTGCCCGTCATCCAGGAAGATCAGGCGCGAGAAGCGGTGCGGCATGCGCTGCACCTCCTGCGGCTCGCCGGTGTAGGGCGCATCCAGGCGCATGATGCGGTCGCGGTAGGCGACGCGGGCGGCCGGGTTGCCGCCGTCCAGCGCCTCGACCCAGAACACGGCCGCATCGTTCCCCGGCGAGGCGAAGAAGGCGCGCGGCCCGGGCAGCACGCCGTCCAGGGCCACGCCCTGCTTCAGCGGCAGCCGGCCCAGCTCGCGCAGCACCTTGCCGTCGCGCTGGCGCAGCTCGATCACGCGCGGGAAATCGTCCCAGGGCAGGCTCAGGCTGAAGGGCCGGATCAGCCGCTCGGTCAGCAGGTACTGGCCCTCGCCGACATTGGCGACGCTGCTGAACAGCGCCGGCCCGCCCAGATCGCGCGACAGGCCGCTGACCACGTCGACCAGGGTCAGGGTCGAACGCGCGTGGTAGTCGAACAAGGCCTCGTCGTGCGCATTGCGCAGCAGATCGGCATGGCTGCGCTCGGGCGAGGCGCGGCCGGGAATCACGCTTTCCTGCACGGCCGGGCCGCCGGGCACGCGGGCCGCCTGCGGCAGCGGGCCGCGGCGGTCGGGCACCGTCGTGACGATCAGCTCGCGCGCATTCAGCCAGACCGGGTCACCCTGGGCCAGCACGGTGCTCAGGCGCAGGAAGGCGACCGGCCGGATACGGCCGCTGGCCGTGTCGCCGACCCACAGCTCGCTGGCCTGCTCCATGCGGCGCTCGAGCAGGAAGCGCTGGCCGTCCGGCGACCAGCCGAAGCTGTGGAAGACGCCGCCGGCCGGCAGTTCGACCTGGCGCTCGGGCGCGTCCGGGTTCAGCAGGCTGCGCAGCTTCAGGCGCTGGACCGGCGTGATTTGCTGCGGACAGGCGCAGCCCGGATCGAAGCGCAGGCCGGCCAGGCGCAGCACCGGCCGCGCCAGCTCCTCGATCGTCGCGAAGCGGCGCAGCTCCAGCACGGCCAGGCTCTGCTTGTCCGGCGAGATCAGCAGCCGCGGCAGCTGCGGCGCATCGAGCAGTTCGCGGATCGCGGGCGAGGGCTGCTGGTAGCCGCCGGCATCGGCGGCCAGGCCCGGCAGGCAGGCGACGGCCAGGGCGAGGCCGGCCAGCAGCTTGCGGACGTCCATCTTGTCTCCGAATGCGTTGTCGGCCGCAACGATAACCGCTGCGCTGCGGCCCGTCTTCAAGGCTTTGCCCCCATCAGCCAGGCCAGGGCGCTGAAGCTCAGAAAGGCCAGCGCGGTCGAGGCCATGATGATGCGGGCGATGCGGCCGTTGTCGGCGCGGTAGCGCTCGGCCAGCAGCGAGACATTGCTGGCGCTGGGCAGGGCCGCGGCCAGGGTCAGCACCAGCAGCTGGAAGTCCGACAGCGCCAGGCCCAGCGCCCGCGCCGCGCTGCCCAGGCCGTACACCAGGGCCGGATGCAGCAGCAGCTTGATCAGCGCGACCGGCAGGTAGAGCGCTGCCGGCGTGCGCGTGTGCGCATGCAGGCCGGCGCGCCACAGCACCGCGCCTATCGTGAACAGCGCGACCGGCGTCGCCGCATCGGCCAGCATCCTGATCACCGCGTCGACCGGGCCGGGCGGGCGCAGGCCGGTGGCCGAGGCCAGCGCGCCCAGCGCGATCGCCCAGGGCAGCGGATTCGACAGCGCGCCGCGCAGCGCCAGACCGAGCGCCCGGCGCGCGCCGTGGCCGCCGCCGGCATCGTGCGCGCTGGCCAGCGCGATGCACAGCGAGCTGGTGAAGAAGAGATCGGCCAGCACGGTGCAGATCACCGGCCCGGCCGCCGCCCCGCCCAGCAGCGCGACCAGCAGCGGCACGCCCATGAAGCCGGTGTTCGGAAAGGCGGCGACCAGCGCGCCGAAGGCGGCATCCTTCAGCCGCACGCGCGCCGACAGGGTCGCGAAGAGGGTCAGCGCGACGATGGCCGCCGCCGCCGTCAGGTAGACGCCCAGCACGACCGGGTTCAGCAGTTCGGCGACGCGGGTGTTCATGCCGAAGCGGAACAGCAGGCACGGCA
Organism: Roseateles violae; assembly: GCF_030410485.1. Classification (GTDB taxonomy): domain Bacteria; phylum Pseudomonadota; class Gammaproteobacteria; order Burkholderiales; family Burkholderiaceae_C; genus Roseateles_D; species Roseateles_D violae. The sequence goes on from NZ_JAUHHC010000001.1 coordinate 1,087,313, forward strand.
GGGCGAAGAAGAGCACGAAGCCGTTCAGGCCGGGGATCGTGGACTCGGCCAGCACGCCGCGGCGCGCCGCCAGATAGCCGCACAGGACCAGCGCGAAAAAAGGCAGGGTGACGGCGAGCACGGCTTGCATGGCGCCGCGAGTATCGCAAGCGCGCGGGCCCGCTGCGCCAGCGCCCCCCGAATGCGGGGCGCTCTGCGGGCGCACGCAGAAAGCCGGCTTGCGCGTGAGCGATTGCTCACGCTCCCCCGGTTCGCGGGGCGAATCGGGTGCAGGCCGCGCCGACAATCCGGCCTGCCATGCGTATGCCCGAACTCGCCTTGCCGCCCGCCGCCGCCATGCCCCTGCTTGGCGAAGGCCTGGCCCTGGGCGTCTGGCGCCTGACCCAGCCGCTGCACGCCTGCGATGGCGGCCAGTGGTACGGCGCCCAGCATGCGCTGGCGGCCGACCGCTCGGCCGCCGTGCTGGTGCTGCACCGCAGCGAGCGCGCCGCCGACCAGATGCTGCGCTATGCCGACCAGGCCGGCGAGCTGGGCCAGTTGCAGCATGCCGGCATCCGCGTGCCCAGCGACAGCGGCGTCACCGCCGCCGGCCAGCCCTATCTGATCCTCGAGCCGGTCGATGGCCGGCCCATCCTGCTGGCCGGCAGCGGCCTGCCGCTGCGCGAGCGCCTGCAGCTGGTCGTTCAGCTCTGCGAGGCGCTGCGCTATGCGCATCAGCAGGGCTGGCTGCTGGCCGAGCTCGATCCCGCCATGCTGTGGGTGGACGCCCAGCAGCACCTGCATCTGATGGGCCTGGGCCTCGCGCACATGCCCGACCCGGCCGACCCCTTCGAGCGCGGCAGCGGCCTGCTGGCCGCCCCCGGCTACCAGGCGCCCGAGCGCCTGGCCGGCGAACCGGCCAGCCTGACGACCGAGGTCTATGGCCTGGGCGTGCTGCTGTGCAGCCTGGTGGACGGCCGCCAGCCGGCCGAGCTGGGCGACGGCATCGAGGACGCTTCGCTGGCCGCGGCCTGGCCCAGCCTGGGCATGGCCGAGCGGATCAGCCTCGATGCGCTGCTGCGCAAGGCGGTCGCGCCGCAGCCGGCCAAGCGCCATCCAAGCGCCGAGGCGCTGGCCGACGATCTGCGCGCCTGGCTGGCCGGCGACGGCCATTCGGCGCTGGCGCTGACCCCGATGCCGGCACCGGCCGCCGCCGGAACGATCGCCGTCGAATCGGCGGTGCCGGCCTGGCCGCACAGCGTGGCCGGCCCGCGCCGCTGGCTGCTGGGCGGCTTGGCCATTGCCGCGCTGATCGCCGCCGCCGCGGCGGCGCGGCTGCACGGCCTGCTCTGACCCCCGGCTGACGGTCAGGCCGGCTGCGCGCCGGCCCGGCCGGCCTCGACCGCGAAGCGCGCCGCCACATCGACCGGGCTGGCCGGATCCCAGATCGCACGCACGCTGCGCAGCTCGGCCTCGAGCCGCTGCTCGCGCAGCTCGAAGCGCATATAGCCGCGCTGGTCGGCCCGGCCATAGCGCAGATGCGGGTTGTGCGGCAGCGCGGCGTCCAGGCGCGACTGGGCCAGGCCCTCGCTGCTGATCGAGGTGCCGCAGAACTCGGTCGCCAGCACCGCAGCGTCCGGGTCGGCGAAGTCCAGCTTCAGGTCGGCGACATAGTTCGCATGCACATCGCCGCCGAGCACGACCGCATTCGGCACGCGGCGCTCGGCCAGCTCGCGCAGCAGGCGCGTGCGGGCGGCCGGGTAGCCGTCCCAGCCGTCGGTCCAGAAGCGGGGTGAGCGCTCGGGACGGGCCTCCCAGTTCAGCGTCGCCATCAGGGTTTGCTGGCCGAGCAGGTTCCAGGCCCGCGAGGCGTCCCAGCTCTGCGCCAGCCATTGCTCCTGCTGGCCGCCGAGCAGGCTGCGCTGCGGGTCGAGAAAGTCGGGGCAGTCGGCCAGGGCGACGGTGTTGGAGCCGGCCCGGCCCGGCTTGGGGCAGACCTGCTGGCTGCGAAACTGGCGGTCGTCGACGGTGATGATGCGGGCCAGCCGGCCCCAGTCGTAGCGCTCGTTGAGCCGGATGCGAAAGCCCTGCGGCCGCGCCGCCTTGGGGAAGGGCATGTGTTCCCAATAGGCCTGGGTGGCGGCGGCGCGGCGCAGCTCGAACTGCGGCTCCAGCTCCTGCGAGACATTGGCCGCCCAGTCGTTGTCGATCTCGTGGTCGTCCCAGGTGACGATCCAGGGCGCGGCCGCGTGCATGGCCTGCAGCTGCGCATCGCTCTTGTACTGGGCGTAGCGGCGGCGGTAGTCGTCCAGCGTGCGGCAATGGCCGCCCTGATGGCGGCGCGGCCGGTCGCTGTTTGCCGGCGTCGCGTATTCGTAGATGTAGTCGCCGAGGAAGAGCACCAGATCCAGATCCTGGCGCGCCATATCGCCCCAGGCGGTGTACAGGCCGTGGTCCCAGCGCTGGCAGGAGGCGATCGCGAAGCGCAGCCGCGGGGCAGCGGCCCCCGGCGCCGGCGCGCTGCGCGTGCGGCCGACGGCGCTGCGCTGGCCCAGCGCCGTGAAGCGATACCAGTACCAGCGCTCGGGCGCCAGGCGGGCCGGCTCGGCATGGACGCTGTGCGCGTCGGCGGCCACGGCCCGCTCGACGCCGCGCGCGGCAATGCGCTCGAAGCGCTCGTCCTCGGCCAGTTCCCAGCGCACCTCGACCTGGTCCGGCAGCGCGGCGCCGACGAGTCGGGTCCACAGCACCAGCGTGTCCGGCCGCGGGCAGCCAGACGCGACGCCCAGCGCGAAGCGCGGCTCCACCTCGGCGCCGCGCGCATGGCGGACGAACAGCGGCGCCATGCCGGCGGCCAGGCTGGTCAGCAGCAGGCCGCGGCGCAGCGGGTCGGGTCTTGACTTCGGCTCCATGCCGGCCAGCATAGCGGGCAGCCAATGACGTTCCAACCCTTGCCGCGCCCTGCTAGGGATGGTTGCTGCTCGCCCCAGCCTCAACAATCAAGCCACCATCTGCCCGCGAGTTCGCTCCGATGAAGCTCAGCCGCCAACGACTTCAGTGCGCGCTGCCAGGCGCCGGCCTCCTGTCGCTGGCCCGCCAGCGCCGCGCTTGAACAGCAGCCATCCGGCCCACGGCCTGCCGGCATCCTATGATGCCGCGCGACGGCCAAGCCCTGGCAGTCACGCCCATGCCGCTGCTGCCACGATGACCGTTGTCGCCTCGATCCCGAACCGAGCCTCGCTGTGGGCCGCCCTGTTGCTGTCCGGCCTTTGCGCCGGCGCCGGCCTGTTCCTGGCCCTGCATTACCCGCTGTCGGCGCCGGCCGCCGTCGGCGTCTGGCTGGCCGTCGCGCTGGCGGCGCTGCGCTGGTGGCCGCGCACGCCGGCGCTGCTGCTGGGTCTGCTGCCCATCGTCGGCTTCGCGCCCTGGAGCGGCTGGATCAGCTTCGAGGAACTGGACCTGCTGGTGCTGGCCTGCGCGGCAGGCGGTTATGCCGGCGTGGCCCTGCGCCTCGCGCCGCAGCAGGAACGCGCGCCGGCCTGGCGCCATATGCTGGTCTATTCGCCGCTGGTGCTGCTGTTGCTGACCCTGTTTGGCGCCTCCCTGCTGCTGGCGCTGCAGCGCGGCATTGCCGATGCCGGCGGCTTCGTCTTCGGCTGGTACCAGGGCTATCACGAGCCCATGAACAGCCTGCGCCTGAGCAAGAGCTTCTTCCTCGTTGCGTTGCTGCTGCCGCTGTGGAAGCAGGCCGGGGCCAGCCGGCCGGGCGAGCTGAGCCGCGCGCTCTTGTGGGGCATGGTGCTGGCGCTGGCCGGCTGCTGCCTGGCCGCGATCTGGGAGCGCCACGCCTTCACCGGCCTGCTGGACTTCAGCACCGATTACCGCAGCACCGCCCTGTTCTGGGAGATGCATGTCGGCGGCGCCGCGCTGGACGGCTGCCTGGCGCTGACGGCTCCCTTTGCCGTGCTGGCGCTGCTGCGCGCGCGCACGCCGGCGCAGTTCATGGCGATGATGCTGCTGGCCATGCTGACCGCCTATGTCTGTCTGACCACGTTTTCGCGCGGCGTCTACCTGGCCGTGCCGCTGGGGCTGGCGACCCTGGTGCTGCTGCGCGGCGGCCAGCGCCGGCGCGCGATTCGAGTGGCCGGCGCGAACACGGCGCCGCTGATGTCGGTGCCGCCGGCCGCCAAGCTGGGTGGCCTGCTGCTGGCGGCCGCCTTTGTCGGCGCCGCGGCGCTGATGTTCGGCAGCAGCGGTTACCGCGGCCTGCTGGCCCTGCTCGGCGCGATGCTGGTGCTGCTGATCATGCCGGCCAGTCTGTGGCTGCCGAGCACCGGGCAGCGCGTGACGGCCGTGCTGGCCGGCGGCGCGCTGGCGGCGCTGCTGTCCGGCGCCTGTCTGGCCTTGTCGATGGCGGTGCCCAAGGCCGCCTACGCGACCTATCTGCTCGCGCTCGCCTGCGCGCTGTTCCTGCGCTGGCGCGACAAGCCGGGCCAGGCGCAGCCCATCCATGCCTGCCTGCTGACCGCCAGCTGGTTCTGGCTGCTGGCCGGCGTCGTCACCGTTGCCGACTACTGGGGCGGCCCGATCGCGCGCTGGGATGCGTTCCGGCCGCTGCTGCTGCTGACCCTGCTGTGGCCGCTGATGCTCATGCGGCCGGCGCTGTGGCCGTTCAAGGCTCAGGGCATTCCGGGCTGGCGCGATCGCGGTTTGCTGTTCGGCGGCCTGCTCTTGGCGGCCTCGGTGATCTCGGCGCTGGCCGGCGGCGCCTATCTGCGCGACCGGGTTTCGAACTGGCGCCAGGATCTGCAGGTCCGCTTCGATCACTGGAACGAAGGGCTGGCGATGCTGCAGACGCCGCAGGACTGGCTGCTCGGCAAGGGCGCCGGCCGCTTCGTCGCCAATCATTTCTTCACCGGCCCGGCTGCCCAGCACACCGGCGACTACCGGCTCAAGAGCGGCACCGATGGTCGGTTCTATCTGGTGCTCAGCGGCGGCAAGCATGTGCTGGGCTATGGCGAGCTGTTCCGCGTCTCGCAGCGGATCGCCCCGCCGCAGGGCGAGGTGCTGCTGCGCGCGCGCGTGCGGGCGACGCAGGATGTCAGCTTGCAGGCCGAGATCTGCGAGCGGCATCTGCTCTATATCCAGAACTGCCTCGGCGGCGTGCTCGGCGCCAAGGCCAAGCCGGGCGAATGGCAGGAACTGAGTCTGCCGCTGGGCCGCGCGCCGGCGATGGGCGGCGCCTGGTATGCGCCGCGCCTGATCAGCTTCGCGATTGCAATGAACCAGCCGGGCAGCGTCGCGGAGATCGCCGCGCTGCGCCTGAGCGATGTCAGCGGCCGCGAATTGCTGGCCAATGCGGACTTCTCGGACGGCATGGCGCATTGGTTCTTCTCCAGCGACCGCCACCACCTGCCCTGGCATGCCAAGAGCCTGGGCCTGCATGTGCTGCTCGAGCAGGGATTGATCGGCGTCGCGCTGCTGACGCTGCTGGTGCTGTTGGCGCTGTGGCGACTCAGCTTCGGTCGCGGCCGCGAGCATGTGCTGGCCCCGGCCCTGGTCGCCAGCCTGCTGGGCTTCCTCGCCGTCGGTCTGTTCGACAGCCTGATCGATGCTCCGCGCATCGGCTTCATGTTCTATGCGCTGCTGGGTGTCGGACTGGGCCTGCGGGCGCTGCCCGGCGCCGTGGTCGAAAAAGCGGGATAGCTATCATGCTCGGCCGCACCGAAGTATTGCCATGGCCGACGCTCCTCCTTCCCTGAATCCCGCCCAGCTCGAGGCCGTCCACCATCTGCACGGCCCCTGCCTGGTGATCGCCGGCGCCGGCTCGGGCAAGACGCGGGTGATCACGCAGAAGATCGCGCGCCTGCTGCAGGCCGGCTACCAGTCCAAGAACATTGCCGCCATCACCTTCACCAACAAGGCGGCGCAGGAGATGCGCGAGCGCGCCAAGCACCTGATCGGCGCTCGCGCCGCCAAGGACCTGGTGATCTCGACCTTCCATTCGCTGGGCGTGCGCATCCTGCGCAGCGAAGGCTCGCGGGTGGGGCTGAAGGAGCAGTTCTCCATCCTGGACAGCGACGATGTGCTGGGCGTGCTGCGCGACGCCGGCGGCACCGTCGATGCCAACCAGGCGCGCAGCTGGCAATGGACGATCTCGCTGTGGAAGAACATGGGCCTGAACGCGCAGCAGGCCGCCGCCGCCGCCAAGGATGAGGACGAGCACACGGCCGCCATCGTGATGGCGCGCTACCAGGAGCGGCTGGCCGCCTATGGCGCGGTCGACTTCGACGACCTGATCTCGCTGCCGCTGCGCCTGCTGACCGAGGACGCCGAGGCGCGCGGAAAATGGCAGGACCTCCTGCGCTATGTGCTGGTCGACGAATACCAGGACACCAACGCGGTGCAGTACGAGCTCTTGAAACAGCTGGTCGGCGAGCGCGCGATGTTCACCGCCGTCGGCGACGACGACCAGAGCATTTATGGCTGGCGCGGCGCGACGATCGAGAACCTGAAGCGGCTGCCGCTCGACTATCCGCAGCTGAAGGTGATCCCGCTGGAGCAGAACTACCGCTCGACCGGCGCCATCCTGCGCGCGGCCAACAACGTGATCGCCATCAATCCGAAGCTGTTCCAGAAGAAGCTGTGGAGCGAGTTCGGCGACGGCGATCCGGTCGCCCTGGTCGAGTCGGACGGCGAGGAGCATGAGGCCGAACGCGCCGTTGCGCGCATCAATGCCTTGCGCGGCGATGGCCGGGCGCCGAAGTTCGCCGACTTCGCCATCCTCTACCGCGCCAATCACCAGGCGCGCGTGTTCGAGAAGGCACTGCGCCGCGCCGACATCCCCTACAAGGTCAGCGGCGGCCAGAGCTTCTTCGACAAGAGCGAGATCAAGGATCTGTGCGGCTGGCTGCGCCTGCTGGTCAACCAGGACGACGACCCGGCCTTCCTGCGCGCGATCACGACGCCCAAGCGCGGCATCGGCCACCAGACCCTGGGCGCCTTGAGCGAGTTCTCCGGCAAGTGGAAGTGCAGCATGTACGAGGCGCTGTTCGCCGAGAGCCTCGGCACCGTGCTCTCCAAGAAGGCGATCGGCTCGCTGCACGAGTTCGGCCGCTATGTGAACGAGCTCGAATACCGCTGCCGCCACACCGAGGGCGACGAGGCCGCCCGCAAGCTGCTGCTGGAATGGCTGAGCGACATCGGCTACGAGCAGCACCTGCTCGAGAGCGAGGAGAACGAGAAGATCGCCGCTGCGCGCTGGGGCAATGTGCTGGACTTCGTCGACTGGGTGGCCAAGCGCTGCGGCGGGCAGAAGAGCGAGGAGGACGGCATCAGCTTCGTCGAGCCGACGCAGACGGTGCTCGAGGTTGCGCAGACGATCAGCGTGATCCTCTCGCTGGCCGAGCGCGGGGACGAGCAGGACCAGGTCACGCTGACGACCTTGCATGCCTCGAAGGGCCTGGAATGGCCGCATGTCTTCCTGGCCGGCGTCAACGAAGGCATCCTGCCCTTCAAGGCCGACGACGAGGAGATGACCCCGCAGCGGCTTGAGGAGGAGCGGCGGCTGATGTATGTGGGCATCACGCGCGCGCGCACCACCCTGGCCGTGTCGACCCTGCGCCGGCGCAAGAAGAGCCGCGAGATCGTGATGGGTATCCCCAGCCGCTTCATCTCGGAGATGAAGCTGCACGAGAGCGGCAACAAGGAAGACCCGCGCGAGCGCCTGAAGAAGCTGCGCGAGGCGCTGGCGGCCAAGGGCGCGGCCAGCGCCGCGGCGCAGAGCAAGGAACCCTGAGCCAGCGGCGCCGCGGCCGCGCGAGGAAGAGGACGGCTCAGGCCTGGCGGCGGCCGGCGTGTCGCCGGCTGATCAGCCAGGCCAGGCCGAGCGCCATCAGCAGCCAGCTGGCCGGTTCGGGCACCGCCGCCGTTGCCGCCATCAGCGCGGCCGCGCCCAACTGGGCATGCAGGGCGGCGGTGGGGTGGATGTAGTCGAAATAGAGGTACTGCTGCGGGTTGGCGCACAGCGTCAGCGGCGCGCCGCCGAGCGCGCTGCCATCGACGTCGCCGCTGTAGCAGGCGCTGCCCACATTGCTGTAGCCATAGGCGGCCGGGTTGGCCGTCGTCGCCGTCTGCAGGGCGAAGACATCGAAGCTGCGGATGTCGAGGCCCGCGGCTTGCGCCTGCATCAGCACGCCGCCGAGCGCGTTATTGAAGGCGATGCTGGCGTTGTGCGCGCCGGCCGAGATCGTCGCGTTGTTGAAGGCGCGCACGGCCGGTGTCAGCGACAGGTCCGGCATGTTCGGAATCAGGAAATGGCTGGCGCCGCGACCGGCCAGATTCTGGATCGCACTGCCAAGGCCGCCCAGCACCGTCGTGATCGCCGTGCCGACGGCGCCCGGGTTGCCCTGGGCCGCGGCCGTCAGGCCGTCGCGCAGATTGTTGGCGCCTATCCACAGCACATAGAGCGCGTCCGGATCGGCCAGCGCGTGATTGCTGCCATAGGCGGCAATCTGCTGGTTGAAGCTCAGCGCCGTCGGCGGCAGGCCGGCCGTCACCGAATCCATGCGCGCGCCGCCGAAGGCGTAGGCCGTGCCGCCCTGCACCGAGGGCAGCAGCGGCGCCAAGCCCAGGCCGGTGGCCAGATGGTCGGCGTAGTTCAGCCCGTTGCTGAAGCGGCCGCTGATGCCGCCGCCGCTGTAGTAGGTGGTGTTCGGCACCGCGCCGCCGGTCACGAGCAGGTCGTTGCCGACATCGGACAGACTGTCCCCGAACACATAGAGCTGCGAATAGGCCTGGGCCGGCGTCATCGCCAGCGCCGCCAGGCCCAAGATCAGGGGCGCCGCCCGGCGCAGCACGGACATGAAGATCGGCGTCATGATTTCCCACTCGCTTTCCGTTGATGCGGCGACACAGGCCGGCGAGCGATTCTGGCCGAGGCAAGACCCGGCGCGCTCCGCGGCGCTCGGCTTGTCCGTCATTTTGATGACAAGGCCGGACGGGCCGCGACGGCGATCGGGCACGGGCTTACCCGCGCAGGGCGTCAGGTCTTGCGCGGTCAGAATGCCGCATGATTTTTTCCGCCTCGCCCCGCCTGTTCGCGGCGCTGACCCTGCTCAGTGCCCTGGTCGCCATCCTGGCCCTCGACGCGCACGCGCCGACGCTGCCGCGCGAGTGGGGCTTTGCCGCCAAGCCGCTGACGACCCTGCTGATCATCGCCTTTGCCTGGCAGCGCGGCCGCGCGACGCCCCAGCTGCGCCGCTGGGTGCTGGCGGGCCTCGTCGCTTCACTGGCCGGCGACGTGCTGCTGATGCTGCCGCAGGGTTTCGTGCCGGGGCTGCTGGCCTTTCTGGCCGCGCATGCCTGCTACCTGCTTGCCTTCACGCGCGTGCGGCGCCTGGCCGCCTGGCCGTGGAGCTTCGCCGGTTACGGCCTGCTTAGCGCCCTGCTGCTGACCCGCTTGTGGCCCGGCATCCCGCCCGCCCTGCATCTGCCCGTGGCCTTCTATGTCTGCTTCCTCGCCGCGATGGCGGCGCAAACGGCCGTCGTCGCCTGGTTCGGACGCGGCACGCCGGCCGCACGCCGCGACGCCTTGCTGGCGCTCGGCGGTGCGCTCTTTTTGACGTCCGACACCTGCCTGGCCTTCAACAAGTTCGCCGGCCCGCTCCCGGTGGCCGCGATGCTGGTGCTGCCGACCTACTGGGCGGCGCAGTGCTGCATCGCGAATTGGCTGGCGCCACGCGCGACGGGCTGAGCGCCTCGACCTGCAGCGTCCGCAGGGCGCGGGCGAGGGGTTCACATCCCCTTGAACAGGTGCGTGTAGCTGCGGCTGACCTCGAGCTTCTCGGTCGAGCCCTTGACGCCGACCAGCTGGCGACCGCGGAAGTCGCGGGTGATGCCGTCGATCGCGCGGGCGTTGACCAGGGTCGAGCGGTGGATCTGCCAGAACAGCTGCGGATCGAGCTCGTCGACCAGCTCCTTGATCGGCTTGCGGATCAGCGCCTCCAGCTTGGCCGTCTGCACCCGCGTGTACTTCTCGTCGCTGATGAAGAACAGCACCTCCTCGACCGGGATCATCTGGATCGCCTGGCCGACGCTGGCCTGTATCCATTGCAGATAGCTGCGCGCGGCGCCGCCCGGGTTCAGCTGGGCGGACAGCTTGTGCAGCAGCTGCTGCAGCGGCGCGGCGCTGGCGTCGGCGGGCGCGCTCTCCTCACCCCGGCGCTGGGCCAGGCGCTTCTGGATGCGCTCGACGGTGACCTGCAGCCGCTCCTTCTCGGCCGGCTTCAGCACATAGTCGGCCACGCCCTGCTCGAAGGCCTCGACCGCGTACTGGTCGTAGGCGGTGATGAAGACGATCTCGGGCAACTGCCAATCGTCGTCCTCCGGCAGCTGGGCGATCTGGCGCGCCGCGTCGACCCCGGTCAGGCCCGGCATGCGGATGTCGAGGAAGACCAGGTCCGGCCGGTGCTGCTGGACCAGCTCGACGGCCTCCAGCCCGTTCTTGGCCTCGGCGACGATCTCGAGCTCGGGCCAGACCTCGGTCAGCCGGCCGCGCAGCTGTTCGCGCATCAGGCGCTCGTCGTCGGCCAGCAGCGCGCGCACGCGCGTCGAAGAAGAAAGGGGGGAGGCGGGAGAGGGCGGGTTGGCGGTGTCGTTCATGCCGCGATATTAGCCTTGGGCTTGCGGCGCAACAGCAGCCACAGCAGCAGCACGATGATCAGGATCGGCGAGAACAGCAGCGCGCCGAGGCTGACCACGCCCAGCAGCAGACCGCCGAACACCAGGCCCATGATCAGCAGCGGCAGGCCCAGGCCCAGCAGCAGGGCCAGCGGCACGACGATGGCGCAGACCAGGCCGGCCACGAAGAGGCCGATGACGGCACCGAGCCAGTCGCCGAAGCCGTGACCGGCGCCCAGACCCTGCAGATCGAGATCCTCGCCATTGATGCTGAGGCTGAAGTCGGGCTGCACCGACAGCTGATGCCACAGCGCCGTGCCACCGAGCAGGGCCAGCACCGCCAGCAGCACGCCGGCCAGCAGGAAGAACTTGAACACGCGCTTCATCATGCCTTCACTCCTTCATTGCCATGCATTGCCTCATCGACACGGCTGCGATAAGGGACGGTGATGGTGACGATGGTGCCGCTGGGCTGGTTCTCGGTCACCGTGACCGCGGCCTTGGGGCCGTACAGCAGCATCAGCCGTTCGCGGATATTGGCCAGGCCGACGCCGGTGCCGCCGGTGGCGGCGCGGCCGAAACCCAGGCCGGTGTCGGCCACCGTCACCGCCAGCTTGCCGTGCACGATCTCGGCCTTGACCTTCAGCAGGCCGCCCTCGGCCTTGGGCTCCAGCCCATGCTTGATCGCGTTCTCGACCAGGCCCTGGATCATCATCGGCGGGAACTCGGCCGACTGCAGGCCCTCGGGCACGTCGATCTCGGTCGAGAGCCGCTCCTCCATCCGCACCTTGAGGATCTCCAGATAGGGCTTGATGACGGCCAGCTCGCGGCCCAGGTCGCGCACGCCGCTGGCATTGGCCTCGCGCATGGTCGGCATCGAGGCGCGCAGCAGGGCGATCAGGTTCTTCTGCATCTGCGAGGCGCGCGGCGGGTCGGTCTCGATCAGGTGGTCGATGGAGGCCAGGGTGTTGAACAGGAAATGCGGCTCGACCTGGGCCTGCATCGCCGCCATCCGCGCCTCGACGACCTGGCGCTTCAGCGATTCGGCCTCGGCCGTCTCGGTCGCCTGCGCGGCCTTGACCTCGGCCTGGATGCGGCCCTTGTAGGTGATCTTGATGACGGCCGAGCCGAGGATCAGGAAGGCCGCCAGATTGACCAGGAAGTCGCCCAGGCGGATCACCGTCGTGCGCACCCGCGGCTTGTTCTGCATCGCTTCGCGCTCGGCCTCGGCCGCCTCGCGGGCGGCCTCGCGGCTGTCCTGCGCCGCCTCCTCGATCGCCTGGCGTGCCTCCTCGACCGCCTTGCGGATTTCGTCGGTGCGCGCGCTCTTGGGCAGGTCGATCGTGATCGAAGGCAGATCGCTGGCGGCGTCGATCGGATCGCCGGCCGGCGCACCGGTGCCGCTGGCCGCGGCGCCGATGCCGCTGGCAGCGCCGACGCCGCTGGCAGCGCTGGCGGCGCTGGCCGCATTGCGCGGATGGACGCGGATGCCGCGTTCGTCGATCGTCACCTCGTAATGGATGGGCTTGTCGGTCGAGACGGCCGGCTTGGGCGGCTTCGGCGCACGCGGCGGCCGGCTCGGCGCCTCGGTCTCGACATGCTCGCTGATGCGCCAGGTGAACGGCGGCAGGTCCTGCAGGATGTTGGTGCCGATCAGCAGCGCCAGGGACAGCAGGATGAAGCGCTTCCAGCTGATGCCGACCAGCCAGTTCGCGTAGATGTGGAAGCCGCGCACGACGGCGGACGAGAAGCGCTGCCAGCGTTGGTACAGGGTCGGCGAGTGAGGGGTGGCTGCGTTCATGAGGGAGAGGGCCTTGTGCTATGCCTCGCACTGTACGCATCACCGCCGGGCCGGTCGCGGCCCGGGCGACACGCGGGCCGGATCGCGGCCTGAACTGCAGCAAAGCGTGACAGTCCGTGCAGGCCGCGGCGCCCGTCGTGCCCGCCTAGGTGCAACCCCGAAGTCGGGGATACACCGGCGGCCGCCCGCCAATTGCCGGTTATAAAGCGCAGCCCCGGAGGATCCCGGGGCGAAAAGCAATAAATCGGTCACATCAATCACAAGGAGGGAGCCCCGATGCTTCGTATGTCCACGGGCCTGATCGCGCTCGTACTGACCCAGATCGTCGGCTGCGCATCGATCGTCAACGGTCAGAACCAGAGTGTGTCGGTCGACGCCCGCAGCGATGCCGGCGTGCTGGCCGGCGCCAACTGCACGCTGAGCAACAACAAGGGCACCTGGTATGTGTCCACCCCGGGCACGGTGACCGTGCAGCGCAGCTTCGAGGACATGGCGGTCAAGTGCGAGAAGACCGCCTACGAGCCGGGCCTGGCCACCTTCAAGTCCAGCACCAAGGCAATGGCCTTCGGCAACATCATCTTCGGCGGCGTCATCGGCGCCGGCGTCGACGTCGCTACCGGCGCCGCCTACGACTACCCGGCCGTGCTGACGGTCATGATGGCCAAGGCCGGCCAGGCCGCGCCGGCGCCGGCTGCGGCGGCCTCGGATGCCCAGCCGACGACGACCGCCGCAGCGGCGTCGCCGACCGCGGTCAAGTGACGGCGGGCGCGGCGATGGGCCGCGCCGCCAAGCAAGAAGGCCCGCCTAGGCGGGCCTTTGTCTTGCCGAATCGCGCGGGTCTGGCGCCTTACTGCTTGATCGCCTCGACCTGGATCACCAGCTTGACGTTCTTGGAGAAGCCATAGGCCAGGCCGTAGTCGATGCCCCATTGGGTGCGGTCGATGACGGCCTCGAAATCGCCGCCGCAGACCTCGCGCTTGAGCATCGGGTTGTCGTAGCAGTTGAAGTTCAGGGCCTTCAGGGTCGCCGGCGCGGTCTTGCCCTTCAGCGTCAGTTCGCCGCTGACCTCGGCCACCTTGTCGCCGTTGAAGACGAACTTGTCGCCGACGAATTTGGCGGTCGGGAACTTCTCGGCCGAGAAGAAGTCGTCGCTGAGCAGGTGCTTGTTCATCGGCCCGACGCCGGTGTTGACCGAGGCGATGTCGAAGCTGATGTCGACCTTGCCGGATTTGGCGGCCTTGTCGAAGACGACCGTGCCTTCCTTCTTGTCGAAGCGGCCGCGGTTGGTCGAGGTGCCGAAATGCTGGATCTCGTAGGTCACGAAGGTATGCGACGGGTCGATCGCATAGGTGGCCGGCGCGGCTTGGGCGGCGGTGGCGGCGGCCAGCAGGGTGGCGGCGAGCGCCAGGGACTTCTTGATCATCATCGTCATCGTTCCGTTCGGTGGTGGGAAGGGGTTGGGGAGGAAAGGAAAAATCGTCAGAGTGGCGCGAGGCCATTGAAGGCCAGCTTGAAGCGGACCTGCACCTCGTTGGCGACCATCGAGGTGTCGGCCCATTCGCCGTCGCCGATCTTGAACTCCAGCCGTTTCAGCACGAAGCCGCCGCTGGCGGTGGAGACCGCGCCGGCCTGGGCCAGCGCGATCGGCACGACGATGTCGCGCGTCTGGCCCTTGATCGTCAGCTTGCCGGCGACCTCATACTTGCCCGGCCCGGTCGCCTTCACGGCGCTGCTCTGGAAGCTCGCCTGCGGCATCTTCTTGCTGTCGAACCAGGGCGTCTTGGCCAGCTCGGCCTCCAGCTCCGGTGCGCCCAGCGCGACGCTGGCCAGATCGATGGTGAAGGCGACCTTGCCGGTCTCGGGCTTCTTCGGGTCGAAGTTCAGCTGGGCGTCGAAGCGCTTGAAGCGGCCGTCGACCGGCACGCCCATCTGCTTGCTGGTGAAGACCAGCTCGCTTTGCGCAGGCAGCAACTGGGCCGGCTTGGCCTGGGCCAGGGCCAGCGAGGCGGCGCCGGCGAGCAGGGTGGAGAGCAGCAGTCGTTTCATGATGAGGATTTCCTTTGCGGCAGCATGCGCAGCAGCAGGCCGTCGCGGTCGATGAAATGGTGCTTCAGCGCCGCGCCCAGATGGGCCAGCACCAGCAGCGCCAGGCCATAGGCCAGCAGCTTGTGGACCTGCTTCAGCGTCTCGGCCAGCGCCTTGTCCGGCGCGACGAAGTCCGGCAGCGGCAGCAGGCCGAACCAGACGATGGGAAAGCCGGCCGCCGAGCTGTAGGCCCAGCCGGCCAGCGGCACGGCGAAGAACAGCAGGTAGAGCCCGCCATGGGTCCAGTGCGCGGCGCGGGCCTGCCAGGCCGGCATGGCCACATCGGCCGGCGGCCGGTGCGTCAGCCGCCACAGCAGGCGCAGGGCCGACAGCGCCAGAATCGTCACGCCGGCCCATTTGTGCCAGTTGTAGAGCTTCAGCCGCGCCGGCGAAAAGGGCAGGCCGCTCATGTAGAGGCCGACGCCGAAGGCGCCGACGATGGCCAGGGCCAGCAGCCAGTGCAGCGCAATCGCGACCGCACCGTAACGGGCCGGGCGGGTGGCGCTGGGGCTGGCGGGGCGAAGAGTCGAGGTGCTGCTCATGGAATCGGCGTTGGGGCTTGCGAACGGTCGTCAGGCTTCGCAGTATGTGGGTCCGTCCCCGCCCGGCAGTTCACCCGACTTGATGCCAATGTTCAGCCGATTTGAATGCTCGACCGGTTGATTGTTCGCTGGCGAACCGGGCTGCTCCGGTCATATTCCCCTAGGAGGCGGAGCAAGGGCCGGCGATACTGAAAGACTATGGAGAGCCGGGGCATCGAACCCGGCCCGCAGCATGTGGAGTGGGATGCCGATGGCCAGTGAACCATTGCCCGAACTGGGCAGTGTCGACGAGGAACTGCTGCAGCTGCTGGCGCGGCAGGGCCGGCGCGTGCCCTATCCGGTCGGGCTGAGCGCCGTCGTCATCGCGGCCATGGCAGGCCATGGCGTATCGCTCTGGCTCAGCGGCGCCTGGGTGGCGCTGGTGTTCGCCGTGCTGGCGCTGCGCTGGTGGATGCTGGGCCGGCTGCCGCGCATGCAGGACACGCCGCTGCGCCAGCGCCTGCGCTGGGCGGTGGGCCTGAGCGCGCTGAACGGCGTCGTCTTCGGCCTCTCGCTGGCCTTCGCGCCCTATCTGAGCGATTACCAGCGCATGGTGCAGACGATTCTGCTGATGGGCCTGTGCGCCGGTTCGGTCGCCACCACCGCCGGCTACCGGCCGGTGCTGCTGGCCTTTCTGGTGCCGGTCTCGCTGGCCAATGCGCTGTCCTGGATCAGCGGCAGCGGCGGCGTGCACCTGGTCAGCTGGGTCGACTGGGTGCTGGGCGGCCTGATCCTCGGCTTCGCCATCATCCTGCAGGGCCTGGGCCGCGATGCCTACCGCGTCTTTGCCGAGTCGGTGCAGATCCGCGCGCAGCAGGTCAAGAGCAATATGCAGCTGCGCCTGGCGCTGCAGCAGGCCGAGTCGGCGATGCAGGCCAAGACCCGCTTCCTCGCCTCGGCCAGCCACGATCTGCGCCAGCCCATGCACACCTTGAGCCTGTTCGGCGCGGCGCTGATGCGCCGGCCGCTCGACCCGGTCAGCGCCGAGATCGGCCGCAATATGAATCTGGCCCTGCAGTCGCTGGCCTCGCAGATGGACGCGCTGCTGGACATCTCCAAGCTCGACGCCCAGGTGGTGCCGGTCAACAGCCAGGTCTTCGCCTTCAGCCCCTGGATCGCGCGCCTGTGCCAGGAGCTGCAGCCGGCGGCGCAGGGCAAGGGCCTGGCCCTGCATCTGGACTGTCCGGACGGCGTCTTCGTCGAGACCGACCCGATGCTGCTCGAGCGGGTGCTGCGCAATCTGATCGACAACGCGATCAAGTACACGGCGCAGGGCTCGGTCGACGTGCGGGTGCGGCGCGACGACGCGCTCTGGCGGGTGACCGTGCGCGACACTGGCTGCGGCGTCGACCCGGCCGAGCAGGCGCGCATCTTCGAGGAGTTCTACCAGGTCGGCAATCCGGAGCGCGACCGTGCCAAGGGCCTGGGCCTGGGCCTGTCCATCGTCAGCCGCCTGGTCGATCTGCTCGATCTGCACCTGGGCATGGAATCGACGCCGGGCCAGGGCAGCAGCTTCAGCCTCGCGATCGGCGCCGCCGAGGCGGTGGCCGCGCCGCAGCTCGACGCCGGCCGGGCTGCGGCTCGGCTGCCGCAGCTGCATGTGCTGGTGCTGGACGACGAGGAGCCGGTGCGCCGCGCGATGGAGGCGCTGCTGAGCGGCCATGGCTGCGAGGTGACGACGGCCGGCAGCACCCGCGAGGCGCTGGTCAAGTGCCTGCTGCGCCGCCCCGACATCATGTTGAGCGATCTGCGCCTGCGCGGCGGGGACGACGGCATCTCGGCGGTGCGCTCGCTGCGCGGCGCGCTGCCGGGCCTGCCGGCCGTGCTGATCAGCGGCGACACGGCGCCCGAGCGCCTGCGCGAGGCGCATGCGGCCGGCCTGCTGCTGCTGCACAAGCCGGTGCTGGAGGAGCAGTTGCTGACGGCCATTCAAACCGCGATGGCACCCAGGGGAGGCAGCCGCAATGTCCACGAGGGAGAGCCGCTCGACCGGCATGCCTGAGGCCGGCGGCGCGGCTGGCGAGCCGGCGACGCGCTGGCTGACGATAGGGCTGGAGGTGCTGCTGGACCGGCTGGCCCAGCAGCGTCTGCAGGCCGGCGCCGAGGCGGGCCCGGATTTCGATGTGCTGATCGTCGGCAGCGGCTATGGCGGTGCGACGGCCGCGGCCCAGCTGTCCGAATGCGTGGACGCCGATGGGCGGCCGCTGCGCATCGCCGTGCTGGAGCGCGGCCGCGAATATCTCGGCGGCCAGTTCCCGGCGACCATGGCCGAGTTGCCCGGCCATGTGCGCTTCGCCAGCCCCGGCGACCAGGCGCCGCGCGGCCGCCGCGAGGGCCTGTTCGATCTGCGCCTCGGGCCCGATATGTGCGTCGCGCTGGCCAATGGCCTGGGTGGCGGTTCGCTGATCAATGCCGGCGTGATGGAGCCGGCGCTGGACGCGGTGTTCGCCGAGCCGGCCTGGCCCAGCGGCCTGCGCGCTCAGCCGGCGCCGCTGAGGGCCTGGTATGAAAAAGCCCGACGCTTGCTCGGTGCCGTCGACGCGCAGGGCGCGAACACCATCGACCGGCTGGCCGGCTACGCGCCGCGGCGCGCCGACTGGCTGGCCATGCTGGACGCCGACAGCGCGCGCCGCCCGCCGATCACGATGGCGCTGGCCGGGCAGCCGCGCAGCGCCGCCGGCCTGGAGCTGCAGCGCTGCCGGGCCTGCGGCGATTGCGCGACCGGCTGCAACCATGGCGCCAAGCAGTCGCTGGACACCAATCTGCTGCTGCAGGCGCAGCAGCGCGGCGTGCAGCTGGTGACCGGCGCCGGCGTGCTGCGCGTGCTGCCGGCGAGCGAGGGCAAGGGCTGGCGGGTCGAGCTGAACCATACCGACGAGTTCCTGCAGCGCCGCCAGCTGCAGCCGCTGGTGCTGACGGCGCGCCGCGTCGTGCTGGCCGCCGGCAGCCTCGGCTCGACCGAGATCCTGCTGCGCTCGCGCGCCGCCGGCCTGGCCGTCTCCGACCGGCTGGGCGAGCGGTTCAGCGGCAATGGCGATGTGCTGGCGGCGGTGACGCGCGCACCGGTCGACCTGAACGCCCTGGCCGACGAGGCACAGGAGCCGGCCGCACGCGGCGTCGGCCCGACGATCACGGCGATGCTGGACCAGCGCGAGGCACACGGCTTCGTCGTGCAGGACCTGGCCATCCCGGGCCCGCTGCGCTGGCTGTTCGAGGAGGGCTTCGCGCTGGCCTCCTGCCTGGACGGCCTGGCGCGCGGCGACGAGCGCAGCCATGGCGGCGGCGCCAGCTTCGACGATCCGCATGCCATCACGGCCGAGGCCGGCGCGCGCATGCTGCCGCTGGCCATCATCGGCAGCGACGCGGCGCTGGGCCGGCTGAGCCTGGCCGATGCGGAAGCTGCCGAGGGCACGCTGGCGGTGGACTGGCCCGGCGCGCGCAGCGATGCGCGGGTCGATGCGCGCCATGCCTGGCTGCAGGCGCGGCTGCGCGCGCAGGGCGGGCGGCTGCTGGCCAATCCGCTCTGGCGGCTGCTGCCGGCCGGCCTGCAGCATCTGCTCGGCGATGCGCGCGGGCCGATGATCAGCGTTCATCCGCTGGGCGGCTGCGCGATGGGCGACAGCGCGGCCGCCGGCGTGGTCGACGAGTGGGGGCGGGTCTTTTGTGGGCAAGGCGATAGCCGCGAGCTGCACGAGGGCCTGGTCGTGCTCGACGGCGCCATCGTGCCCGGCTCGCTGGGCATCAACCCGGCGCTGACCATCACCGCGCTGGCGCTGCGCGCGCTCGACGAGCTGAAGCGCCGCTGGGGCCTGCGCGAACAGGCCGCGCCCTTGCCGCCGCCGGGCCCGCGACCGCGTGCCAGCGAGCCGGTTTATGGTCCTGGCCTGCCGACGCTGATCGAGATCCGCGAGCGTATGGGCGGCTTCGTCGAGCTGCCCGGTGCGCCGGGCAGCGCGCTGAAATACGCCGAGTTCAGCTTCATCTATGCGCCGACGGCGCTGAAGCCGCTGCTGCGGGCCGGGCCCGAGCGGCGGCTGCGGCTCGACCACAGCGGCGGCCAGGGCCGGCTGCGCATCTTCGACACCGCGCCCGATCCCGATGGCGGCGGCCGGCCGATGCTGGTGCGCGCCGGCAGCGGTGACAAGCTGTGGATGCATGCCGAGCGCGCCGATGCCGATGCGCTGGCCGTGCTGCCGCTGCGCGCGGCCGAGCTGCGCCTGTTCGCGCGCGCGCCGCGCACGGCGCTGGCGCGGCGCTGGCACGGGCTGTCGGCCTGGTTCCGCAACCGCGGCTGGCGCGACAGCATGCAGTTTCTGTTCGAGGCGCTGGGCGACGCGAAGGCGCCGGAGCCCGGCCGCGCCGGCTTCTGGCGCCAGGTGCGCCGGCAGGCGCGCGATGCCTGGGCGCTGGCCAGCCATGCCGGCGAGCTGCGCCTGATGGAGTACGAGATCGAGCTGGGCGAGGCCACGGCGGCCGATGCGCCGGCCTGGCTGCGCGCGCTGGCCGGCCAGCGCCTGCGCGGGGCCAAGCGCATCAGCTACACGCGTCGCGGCAACCCCTGGAAGCAGCTGAGCAGCCTGCAGCTGGACGAGCCGGGCCCGCTGCGGCCGCCGGCCGGCGCGCGTGGCGTGCGGCTGGAGCTGTGCCTCTTCTACCTGGCGCGCGAGCGGGTGCCGCTGCTGCGGCTGACGCAGGCGCAGGACTCGCCCAGCGCGATCCGCGACGTCGGCTCGCTGCTGGCCTATATCGCGCGCATGCTGATCGCGCTGCATGTCTGGAGCTTCCGCAAGCCCGATGCGCCGCCGCCGCGCGAGATCCGCCGCCTGCCGGCCGAGGTGCCGGGCTTGCCGGCGCCGGAGATCACCGAGCTGGCCGCCGGCCGGCGCGGCGAGGCCGGCGCCTCGCGCCGGCCGATCTGTGCCAAGCCGATCGCCGGGGCCGAGCGGCCGGTGATGCTGCGGCTGACGCGCTACCGCGCCGCGCGGCCCGGTGCGCGGCCCATTCTGATGCTGCATGGCTACAGCGCCAGCGGCACGACCTTCGCCCATCACTCGGTGCAGCCGGGCCCGGCCAAGCTGCTGTGGGACGCCGGCTGGGATGTGTGGCTCTTGGACATGCGCACCAGTGCCGGCATGCCGACGGCGACCCTGCCCTGGACCTTCGAGGAGGCGGCGCTGAACGACATCCCGCTGGCTGTCGACCATGTCGTGCGCGCCAGCGGCTTCGAGCAGATCGATGTGTTCGCCCATTGCATGGGCTCGGTGATGCTGCATATGGCGCTGCTGGAGGCGCAGCCGCAGCCCTACGAGCATTTCTACCCGCTGCGCCAGCGGCTGCAGGGGCGCATCCGCCGGCTGGTGATCTCGCAGGTGACGCCGAAGATGATCTTCTCGCCGACCAATACCTTGCGCGCCTTCATGATGCAGCACATCCGCCGCTTCCTGCCGCTGCAGGACTATGCCTTCCGCGTCGAGGGAAGCCCAGGCCTGGTCGACCAGCTGCTCGACCGCCTGCTGGCCAGCCTGCCCTATCCGGACGAGGAGTTCGACATCGAGAATCCGCCGTTCCCGCGCTGGAAGAAAACGCCCTGGACCGGCACCCGGCACCGGATGGACCTGCTCTACGGCCGCGACTTCGCGATCAAGAACGTCGACCAGCCGGTGTTCGATTTCATCGATGACCACTTCGGGCCCCTGAACATGGACACCGTCGCGCAGGCGGTCAATTTCGCGCGCAGCAACGAGCTGACCGACTGGCGCGGCGCCAGCGTCTATCTGGATGACCAGGCCAAGACCCTGGCCATGCTGCGGGCCTTCCCGGTGTTGAGCGTCCACGGCCTGGAGAACGGCCTGTGCCAGTCCGAGAGCGGCGAGCTGACGGCCGACCATTACGCGCAGGTGATGCCCAAGCGCTACCGCTATTTCATCGTCGACGGCCATGGCCACCAGGACTGCCTGATCGGCCGCGACGTGGCGCGCACCGTGTTCCCGGTGGTCATCGACTTCCTGCGCGAGGACGAGGACTCAGCGAAGGAGGACGGCGATGGCCGATGAGGAAGGCATCAGCCTGCAGCCGCCGCTGATCCGCACGGAAAGCGCGCTGGGCGAGGACGGCCAGCAGGTGCATCTGCTGAGCGCGCTGCGCCCCGAGCAGGGCTGGCCGCGGCTGTGGGCCTGGATCCCGGTGCGCCTGGACGAGGACGATCGCGTCGAGGCGATCGGCGCGCCCTTTGTCGAGCCCTTCCTGCGCGCGGCGCAGGACATCGGCGAGCCGCTGCGCCATGCGCTGCCGCTGCAGCGCTTCCCGCCGGCGCTGCCGGGCGAGCGCCGCGGCCTGCTGGGCCTGTTCGTCTATGCGCATGAACGCGCGCTGGCGGTCGAGGGCGCGCGGCCGGCCGCCCGGCTGGCGCTGGAGGCCTTGCTGGAGGCGGTGCTGGCCGGCGAGGGCGGCGCCGATCCGCAGTGGCAGCTGGGCCTGGTGCTGCGGCCCGACGGGGCCGGCGAGGAGGGTGGCGATGGGGCGGCGCGCGGCGAATTGAGCTTCGTCCTGGCGGCCTGCCAGTACCCGCCCGGCGTGCTCGACCACAGCCCCGATGCGCTGGCGCGGCCCGACAGCACGAGCCCCGCCGAGGCCTCGCTGGCGCGACTGGTCGCCTATTGCCGCCGTCATCCGAGCGGGCGCCAGGCCTCGCTCCTGATCCTGGCCGGCGACGAGATCTATGCCGATGCCAGCTCGGGCCTGTTCGATGCGAACAACCAGATCGAGCGCTATGCCCGGCCCTATATGCAGTTCAAGGCCGGCGTGATCCGCCATCTGCCGCCCAGCCTGCGCCGGGTCGTCCACATCCCCGACGACCATGAGATCGAGGACGGCTGGGAGCCGATCGCCGGCGCTCCGACACCGCCCGGCCCGCAGGGCCTGCTCTATGCCGCCGCGCGCCAGGCTGCCTGGACGCATCGCTGGGATGCCCGCCCCGGCCCGGCCGAGGCCGGCGCCTTCTGGCATGCCTTCGACTGGCGGGGCGCGGCCTTTTTCATCGCCGATTCGCGCGGCGAGCGCCAGCCACGCCGCTGGGACCTCTGGCGCGACGCGCAGATGATCGGCCAGGCGCAGCGCGAGGCGCTGTATGCCTGGCTCAAGCAGACGGCGGGCCGGCCGCGCTTCGTCGCCAGCTCGGCGCTGCTGCTGCCGCGCCGGCGGGCGACGCGCGAGCATGCGGCCAGCTGCCTGCGCTCGGACGCCTGGGACGGCTATCCCGCCTCCTTGCACGGCCTGCTGGCCGAGCTGTGGGCGCAGCAGGCGCGCGACGTGGTCTTCCTCTCCGGCGACGAGCACCGCTCGGGCCATGTCAGCGTGGAGATCGAGGCGGTGGATGGCGGCGACGACAGGCCGCCGCTGCGCCTGTATTCGATCCACAGCTCGGCGTTGTACGCGCCCTGGCCGTTTGCGATCACGCGGCCCGAGGAATTCGCCGCACCCGAGGCCTTCGAGTTCGACGGCCAGGGCGGTCAGCGCCTGCGCTGCCGTGTCGGCGCCTGGGTCGACCATCCGGGCGACGGCTTTCTGCTGCTTCGCCTGGCCGCCGACGGGATGGCGCTGCAGCTCTGGTTCGACCGCGCCGCCCGCCCGCTGCACAGCGCCCGCGGCGAGACCTCGGACGGCCTGCCGGCGGCCGACGCGAGCCTGGAGCTTGATCCCCGCTGACGGGGGAGGGCTGGGCAAAGCCTTGCGCGACAGGGCGTGAGCGCTTCGCAGACCCGAGCCCAGGACGCGTACTGAGCCGCTTTTCCAGCCCACCTGTTTGAGCGGGGCGTTGATTTGTCAATCGCACAAGCCTCCGTCGACATTCTTTACAAGAGCGCGGGGATACTCCGTGAAAAATGCCGCAAATACGCAACAACTACTTGTTTCATAGGGATTGCAAAGAGTTGGCATAGCTATTGCTGATCGGAAGAGCAGCGCGGCGTAAATTGCGGTGCCACAACGAACCCCAACAAGAACCCGGAGGGTAGAAAAACATGTCGCCCAAGAAGATCCTGAAAGCCTCGCTGGCCGCCCTGGCCATCACCGCGGCCGGTGCCGCTTCCGCCTCGACCGTGCTGGGCACGATCACCCACAACTACGGCAATGGCGTTGGCGATGTCGCCCCGACCGCCGGTGCGGCCTGCGGCCTGACGGCCAACTACGTGACGGTGAAGGACGCGGCCTGCAACGGCCAGCGCTTCGTCGACGTCTTCAATTTCTCGGGCCTGGGCTACAAGAGCATCGACTCGTTCACGCTGACGCTGAGCTTCGACGGCGCCGGCGCGATCGCCGAAGACTGGTTCGTGCGCCCGGCCACCGGCACCGCGGCCAGTGCCGACTTCTGGACGACGGGTGTGCTGAACGGCTATCGCAACTTCGAGTTCTGGGATACCACCATCATCGGCAACACCGAACGGACCTTCACCTTCACGGCCAGCAGCCTGGACCTGTTCAGCGCCATCGTGAAGAGCGGTCACTTCGATCTGTGGTTCGCCGAGGAAAGCATCGGCAGCGACAGCTTCAACCTGGCTTCGGCGAAGCTGCAGGTCAACGGCACCGTGCCCGAGCCGTCCGGCCTGGCGCTGGCCGCCGTGGCCCTGCTGAGTCTGGGCGTCGCCGCCCGCCGCCGCGGCCGCCGCTGAGCCGTCCGGATCGCCGCTTTCGTAAAGCCCGGTGCGCAAGCGCCGGGCTTTTTTCCTTCTAGGGCCGCAAGTGCTTCTCGAAGCAGCGGCTGCTCGGATCGCCGATGTAGTCGCCGAAGGTGGCGATCGGCGCGAAGCCGCAGCGGAGGTAGAGCGCCATCGCCGCGGCCTGCTTGTAGCCGGTCTCCAGCACCAGGCGGCGGTAGCTTAGCCGCAGCGCCTCGGCCTCCAGCCGCGCCAGCAGCGCCTGCGCGATGCCGCCGCGCCGCGCCTCGGGCCGCACATAGATGCGGCGCAGCTCGGCCGTCGCAGCATCGACCGGTCTGAAGGCGCCGCAGCCCAGCGGTTCTCCGCCGACAAGGGCCAGCAGATAGCAGCCGCGCGGCGGTGTCGGCGTGTTGCCGGGCAGCGGTGCATCGCAGTCCGGGAACAGTTCCGGATACAGCGCCCGCGCCTCGCGCGCCGCTGCATGCAGGAGGCCGAGGGCCTGCGCGCCGCAGGGATCGCAGGCCTCGATGCGCAGGGGCTGGCGGGCTGGCATGGCGGCATTCTCGGTCCTGGGCCCGCTTCTCGCCCGCGATCGCTGCACGCACACGCGCGGGTTTGACCCAGTTGCCGGCCACGAGGCGGGATTCGACATTCGAATCAGCGTGAGCCCGCACGGATCCCGATGCGGCGGCGCGGCGCCCAGCCGTACCGGACTTGGCGCTTCAAGACGTCAACACCGAAGGAGACCGAGAATGAGCCAGAAACAGGATCAGGTACCGGCGACGCGCCGGCGTTTTCTGAAAAAGGCAGCCACCGGGACGGCCGCCGCCGGCGCGATGGCCGCGCCGATGATCTCGACGGCGCAGACCGTCAGCATGCGCTTCCAGTCGACCTGGCCGGCCAAGGACATCTTCCACGAGTACGCGCAGGACTTCGCCAAGAAGGTCAATGACATGGCCGGCGGGCGCCTGAAGATCGAGGTGCTGCCCTCGAACGCGGTGGTGCCGGCCTTCCAGCTGCTGGAGGCGGTCAACAAGGGCACCCTGGACGGCGGTCATGGCGTCGTCGCCTATCACTACGGCAAGAACTCGGCGCTGGCGCTGTGGGGTTCGGGCCCGGGCTATGGCATGGATCCGAACATGCTGCTGTCCTGGCACAACTACGGCGGCGGCGAGGCGCTGCTGGAGGAGATCTACAAGTCCATCAATATGGAGGTCGTGTCCTTCCTCTACGGCCCGATGCCGACCCAGCCCTATGGCTGGTTCAAGAAGCCGGTCGCCAATCTGGAGCAGATGAAGGGCGTCAAGTTCCGCACCGTCGGCCTGGCCGTCGACCTCTATACCGAGCAGGGCGCGGCGGTGAATCCGCTGCCCGGCGGCGAGATCGTCGCGGCGCTGGACCGCGGCCTGATCGACGCGGCCGAGTTCAACAATGCCTCCAGCGACCGCGTGCTGGGCTTCCCCGACGTGGCCAAGAACTGCATGCTGCAGAGCTTCCACCAGAGCACCGAGCAGTTCGAGATCCTGTTCAACAAGGCCAAGTACAACGCGCTGCCGGCCGAGCTGAAGCACATCATCGACTACGCGGTGCAGGCCTCCAGCGCCGACATGAGCTGGAAGGCGATCGACCGCAACTCCAAGGACTATGCGGAGATGAAGAAGGCCGGCGTCGCCTTCTACAAGACGCCGGACGCCATCCTGCGCAACCAGCTGGACAGCTGGGACAAGGTGGTCGCGAAGAAGTCGGCCGAGAACCCGCTGTTCAAGAAGGTGCTGGACAGCCAGAAGGCCTTTGCCCAGCGCGCCGGCCAGTGGCAGAACGACTATCTGGTCGACTTCAAGATGGCCTGGAACCACTACTTCAGGAAATGACCCACCCCCGTAGCGCCTGACGGCGCTCCCCCTCAAGGGGAAAACACCCAGCGGCCTGGCAGAGCCAGAGCCGCGGGTGTCGCTGGGTCAATTCATGGGGCTTTTTCGATGACGGTTCAAAAAATTCTCCATACCGCCGACGGCATCAGCACCTGGGTCGGCAAGGCCTTCGCCTGGCTGATCGTCGTGCTGATGCTGATGGTGGTCGCCGAGGTGTTCAAGCGCTACATCCTGAACATGCCGACGGCCTGGATCTTCGACGCCAGCAATATGCTTTACGGCACGCTGTTCATGATGGGCGGCGCCTATGCGCTGGCGCATGACGGCCATGTGCGCGGCGACTTCCTCTACGGCAGCATGAAGCCGCGCACGCAGGCATGGCTCGATCTGCTGCTTTACATCGCCTTCTTCCTGCCCGGCATCTGCGCGCTGACCTGGAGCGGCTGGACCTATTTCGGCGACTCGCTGAGCATCCGCGAGACGACCTTCAACGCGACGCCGCTGCCGGTCTATCCCTTCAAGTTCGTCATCCCGCTGGCCGGCGCGCTGGTGCTGATGCAGGGCCTGTCCGAGATCCTGCGCTGCATAGTCTGCATACGCACGGGCGAGTGGACGCCACGCCTGCGGGATGCGGAGGAGATCGACGTCGTCGAGCAGCAGCTCTCGGCCAGCCAGCATGTGGACGCCGAGGCCGCCCGCGAGGCGATCGACCGCGCCAAGGACATCGACGAGGTGGCGCGCCAGCGTGCGCTGGGAGAGAAGAATGTCTAACGCGGCACTCGGACTGACGATGCTGTGTCTGATCGTCGTCGTCATCATGCTGGGCTTCCCGACGGCGTTCACGCTGATGGGCCTGGGCATGATGTTCGGCTTCGTCGCCTTCTACGACCCCAGCGTGCCCTGGCTGGACAACCGCATCTTCGACCTGATGGTGCAGCGCGCCTATGGCGCGATGAACAACGACACCCTGCTGTCGATCCCCTTGTTCGTGCTGATGGGCTACATCATGGAACGCGGCGCCCTGGTCGACCGCATGTTCCACAGCGTGCAGCTGGCCTTCCGCCGCCTGCCCGGATCGCTGGCGGTGACGACCCTGGTGATCTGCACCTTCTGGGGCATCGCCTCGGGCCTGGTGGGCGCCGTCGTGGTGCTGATGGGCGTGATCGCGATGCGGCCGATGCTCAACGCCGGCTACGACACGCGGCTGGCGGCCGGCGTGATCACCGCCGGCGGCACGCTGGGCATCCTGATCCCGCCCTCGGTGATGATCATCGTCTACGCGGCCGTGGCCGGGCAGTCGGTCGTCAAGCTCTATGCGGCGGCGATGTTCCCGGGCTTCTTCCTGGCCCTGCTCTACCTGGTCTATGTGATCGGCTGGTGCGTGATCAATCCGAAGATTGCGCCGCGGCTGCCGCTCGAGCAGCAGCGCGCGCCGATCACCGCGCCGGTCGGCAGAATAGCCGCCGCCTACTCGCCGCGCATGCTGTGGGCGCTGATCAAGGCGCTGCTGGCGCCGGCCCGCTCGGGCCAGAGCTGGGCCTGGCTGTTCGGCGCGCTCTTGCGCGCGCTGGTGCCGGTCTGGCTGGCCCTGGTGCTGCTCGGCTCGACCTGGTGGTATGTGACGATCTACACGCAGAAGAGCGAGGCCCCGGCGGCGGCGCCGCAGCGCATGGAAGCGCCGGTGCAACAGGCGCCGCAATCCGCCGGCGGCCTGGCCGAGCCGCCCGGTGCCTCGTCCGGCTTGCAGGAACCGCCGGGCAGCAGCGTGCAGGAACCGCCCGGTTCCAGCGGCGTGCAGGAGCCGCCCGGCGCGCTCAGGGAGCCCGGCGCCGCCACCGCGCCGGACGAGCCCTTGCAGCGCATGGGCGAGGCGGTGCCCGAGCACCATGCCGACGCCGTGCCGCCCGCCTTCTACACCGGCTTCGCGATCGCCTGCGCGATCATGCTGCTGCTGCTGGCCTGGTACTACTGGCGCTTCGACGCCGAGCAGTACGAGATCCTGGCCATGCTGATCAGCTCGGTGATGCCGCTGGGCATCCTGACCCTGGTGGTGCTGGGCGTGATCCTGTTCGGCATCACGACGGCGACCGAGTCGGCCGCGGTCGGCGCGGCCGGCGCCTTCCTGATGGCCTGGCAGGCCGGCACGCTGAACTTCCAGCGCATCAAGGAGGCGGTGTTCCTGACCTCGAAGACGACGGCCATGGTCTGCTGGCTCTTCGTCGGCTCGGCGCTGTTCTCGGCCGTGTTCGCCATCCTCGGCGGCCAGGCCCTGGTCGAGCGCTGGGTGCTGTCGATGGACCTGACCCCGCTGCAGTTCCTGCTGCTGTCGCAGGCCATCATCTTCGTGCTCGGCTGGCCGCTGGAATGGACCGAGATCATCGTCATCTTCGTGCCGATCTTCCTGCCGTTGCTCGCGCATTTCCAGATCGACCCGATGCTCTGGGGCGTGCTGGTCTTCGTCAATCTGCAGGCCGCCTTCCTGAGCCCGCCGGTGGCGATGTCGGCCTTTTATCTGAAAGGCGTCAGCCCGCCGCATGTGACGATTAACCAGATCTTCGCCGGCATGATGCCCTATATGCTGGTCGTCATCGCCTGCATGGTGTTCATGTACATCTGGCCCGGCATGACGCTGTGGCTGCCGGCTTATCTGTATGGGCGCTGACGCCGCAGCCTGATCGGGATCAAGCCGCGGCGCCGGGGCGAGCGCCGCGCGCTGGCGCCGGGCCGGGCGATTGAGTAGCATCGAAGCGTCGAATGCCCGAGAAGTCCTTCTCCTTTCCACCTCCACAGGAGTACGCCCATGGACCAACTGCTCGATCGCGGCAACGAATCGTCCAGCGCGCCGGAGCCCTTCCCGGAGATCCGCACGATCAGCGCCGGGCGGCCCTTGGTCTGGCTGGCCGAGGGCCTGCGCGACATCGGACGCACGCCGCTGGCCAGTCTGGGCATGGGCCTGCTGATCGCGCTGGTCGGTGCGATCCTGCTGGGCGCCGGCTGGAAGGCCAACTATGTGGCGCCGGCGATGCTGGGCGGCTTCCTGCTGGTCGCGCCCTTCCTGGCGCTGCCGCTGTATGCCTTGTCGGCCCAGCACGAGCGCGGCGAGCGCTCCGAGGTGAGCCGGGCCTGGGGCAGCGTGCGCGGCAATGCCGGCTCGATCGCGCTGTTCGGCCTGGTGCTGATGCTGGCCTATATCGTCTGGGAACGGCTGGCCGCGATCACCTTTGCGCTGTTCTATCGCGGCGAGCCGCTGAACGTCGCGAACCTGCTGCCGGAGCTGTTCCTGTCGGGCCGCTACAACCAGCTGCTGCTCGCCTACTTCGCGATTGGCGCGCTGCTGGCCGGCGCGGTGTTCGCGCTGAGCGTCGTTACCGCGCCGCTGCTGCTGGACCGCCCGCGCAGCGATACGGTGACCGCCATGCTGACCAGCGTGCAGGCCTGCCTGCGCAACGCCGGCCCGCTGCTGCTGTGGGCGCTGCTGCTGGCCGGCCTGACCCTGCTGGGCTTTCTGACCCTGACCTTGGGCTTCGTGCTGATCTTCCCGCTGCTGGCCCATGCCAGCTGGC
Organism: Roseateles violae; assembly: GCF_030410485.1. Lineage (GTDB taxonomy): Bacteria > Pseudomonadota > Gammaproteobacteria > Burkholderiales > Burkholderiaceae_C > Roseateles_D > Roseateles_D violae. The sequence goes on from NZ_JAUHHC010000001.1 coordinate 1,116,527, forward strand.
ACGCCTACCGCGATCTGGTCGCGCGCTGAAGCGCTGCCGGCCCGTACGCGCGCGTGAACTGCATCACGCCGGCCGGCGCCGCGGGCCGCTCGCCCCCGTGCACGCGGGGTGCTTCCCTTGATCGGGGCCGCCATCATCCCCTTCACCGCTGCAGCAAGCAGCACGAACGGGAGGGATGCCCCGATGAAGACCGCGACGACGACGAAGACGACGAACAAGCGCCTGGGCCTGCTGAGCAGCGGCCTGGCCCTGCTGCTGGCCTCTTTCGGCGCCAGCGCCGCCGGCGGCAATCTGCTGGTGAACGGCAGCTTCGAGGACATCGGCGGTGCCGCGCTGCAAGGCTGGGGCGGCTACACCTTCGGTGCCGGCTACTCTGACACGCTGGCCGGCTGGACGATCTCCAGCGGCAGCGTCGACGTCACCGTCACCGGCAGCGCCTGGGGCGCCGCGCAGGACGGCGTCCACTCGCTCGATCTGAACGGCTGGGAGTCCGGCGTACTGAGCCAGCAGCTGCAGACGCAGATCGGCCAGAGCTACCAGGTCAGCTTCGCCTTCTCGCGCAATGCCAGCGGCGCGCCCGATCCGGCCATCGCGCTGGTGACGGCCGGCAATGCCGCGCTGCAGCTGAGCGCACCCAATGACGCGGGCCGTTTCGGCAGCCCCTATGCGATGAAGTGGGAGCAGGCCGGCTTCCAGTTCACCGCCACCGAGGCGCTGACCACGCTGAGCTTCTCGGCCAGCGTGCCGGGCAATGGCGGCGTCTACCTCGACGCGGTCAGCGTGACGGCGCTCACGGCGGCGCCGGTGCCCGAGCCCGAGAGCTATGCGCTGATGCTGGCCGGCCTGGCGGCGGTCGGCTTCATCGCCCGCCGCCGCGGCGTCGCGCGGAGCTGATCGCCGGCGGGGACCGCTTGGCCCCGATCCGCAAAACAGCAAACCCGCAGGTCCGTGAGGACGCTGCGGGTTCTTGTTTGCCTGGGCGCCGCCGCTTCAGAAGCGGTGCGTCTGGCTCAGCGTCTGATGCACATCGTGCGTCATCAGGGCCAGGAAGCCGGCCAGGGCCAGGTAGTAGGTGCCGTACTCCCATTTGATCGCTGCAGGCACGGCGTAATAGCTCTGCGCCTCCTCGCTGTCCTTGCGGAACCTGAAGGCCTTGAGCAGCTGCGGGTAGGCCATGATCGCGATCAGGATCAGCATCGGGCTGGGCCGGTACAAGAAGAGCACCACCAGCACCGGCACGCCCAGCAGCCAGATGCGCGGCGACAGCACGGCCGTGATGCGGCCGCCGTCCAGCGGCGACAGCGGGATCAGGTTGAAGAGATTCAAGAAGAAGCCGGCATAGGAGACGGCCAGCAGCCAGTCCGCCTCGTAGCTGCGCGCCAGCAGATAGCAGCAGCTTGCGCCGACCGTTCCCAGCAGTGGCCCGCCCAGGCCGACGAAGGCCTCGGTTTGCGCATCGTGCGGCAGCTCCTTGAGCTCGATCCAGGCGCCGACGAAGGGGATGAAGGTCGGCGCGCCAACGTTCAGGCCCTTGTGCCGTGCTGCCAGATAGTGGCCCATCTCGTGCACGAAGAGGAGCGCGATGAAGCCCGCCGCATAGCGCCAGCCGAAGATGAAGGCATAGACGATCAGCGACAGCAGCATCGTGCCGCCGGTGCTCAGCAGCTTGCCGAACTTGAGGCCGGAGAAGAGCAGGAGCAGCAGCTTCATCGACTCAGCCGATATTGGCGTTCTTGCGCTTGAACAGCCGCGCGAACACGGCGCCGAAGCCGGCCAGCGCGAGGAAGATCACCTTGGCGAATTTGGCGACGAAGGCGAAGACGACGGCCAGGAGGCCCAGCTTCTTCGCGCCGACGCCCAGCACCAGAGCCGCCACCCCGTATTCGGCCACATGATCGGTCGAGGCATTGAAGTCGCCGTAGCGCTTGCCCGCGTCGAGCTCGAGTGCGCCGAGCAAGGTCTGGGCCTCGCCCTTATGGCTGCCCAGGTCCTTCAGATCGGTGACCAGGTTCAGGCTCAGATAGCCCTCGCGGCCCAGCGCATAGGTGTTGTAGTTGACGCCCTGATCGGCCTCGGCCGGCGCGCCTTTGTCACGCAAGCCGATCGCCCAGACCAGACGGTGCGTGGCCGCCTCGTAGGCCGGCTTCTCGGCCCAGCCGACGATCTCCATCTCGGTCACGCCGACCTTCTTGCGCTCGGCGTTCTGTGCCTCGGTGCCCTCGCGAAAGGACTGCAGCATCTCGTCCGCGTTCCAGTTCTTGGCGTCGTCGTCCTTGATATAGCCGGAAGGGTGGTATTCCACGACGGCGAACCAGCCCTTGTCGGTGTCCGATTCCGGGAACACCAGGCCCTGCAGGGTCTTGAACTCGCCCGGATTGCCCATCGCCAGCACCACGCGCGCGGCCTGCGGCTGCGGCACGAAGATGCGGCCCGCGGGCAGGTGCAGCACGGCCTGCTGCGCCAGCGCAATGTCCTTGGGGCCGTGAACCGCGGCCTTGTCGGCCTCCTCGAAAACGGCCTTTCTCTCGTCCGGGCTCATGGCCCGCGCCGGCATGGCAAGGGCGCTCAGCGCCAGCATCAGCAGCGCTGCGGCGAGGCGCTGCATCTTCTTCTCGATCATAAACGGTCACTCCCTCGGGTTTTCGTGGCGGCCGAGTCTAGCCTCGCGGCCGTAGACGGACCGGAATGAAAAACCCGCAGCCCCTCACGAGGAGGGAGCTACGGGCGATGAGGAGTTGGGAGCGAGAAGCAGGGCGCTCAGGCGGCCTGCTGCCACTGCTGCATCAGCGCCTCCCACTTGCCACGGGCGGCGAGCAGGTGGCGGTGCTTGACGTGGCCGTAGCCGCGGATGTCCTCCGGGATGCGGGCGATGTCCACCGCCAGAGCCAGGCGCTCGGCCGTCAGGCCCTTGGCCAGGATGGCCTCGATGCTGGCCTTGTACTCGCCGATCAGGGCGCGTTCGGACTTGCGCTCCTCGGTGTAGCCGAAGACGTCCAGCGCCGTGCCGCGCAGGCCCTTCAGCTTGGCGAGCAGGCCGAAGGCCGGGCGCACCCAGGCACCGAAGGCCGACTTCTGCAACTCGCCCTTCTCGTTCTTCTTGGCCAGCAGCGGCGGGGCCAGGTGGTGGACCAGCTTGTAGTCGCCCTCGAACTGGCCGGCAATTCGGTCGAGGAACTTCTTGTCCGTGTGCAGGCGCGCGACCTCGTACTCGTCCTTGTAGGCCATCAGCTTGAACAGGTAGCGGGCCACCGCCTCGCTGAGCTTGCTCGTGCCCAGCGGTTGTTCGGCGGCGCGCACCTTCTCGACGAAGGCCTTGTACTGCTCGGCGTAGGCGGCGTTCTGGTAGTCGCCCAGGAACTCGACGCGCTTGGCGACCAGCTCGTCCACGCTCTGGCGCTTGACGATATTGATCACCTGGCGCGCGGCGTACAGGGCCTGGACGGCGGCCAGATCGGCGGCGCAGCGGCGGCCCCATTCGAAGGCGGCCTTGTTGTTGTCGATCTGCACGCCGTTCAGCTCGATCGCGCGCATCAGCGCGGCGTAGGAGAGCGGCACCTTGCCCTTCTGCCAGGCGTAGCCCAGCATCAGCGGGTTGGTGTACAGCGAGTCGCCGAGCAGCTTCACCGCCACTTCCTCGGCGTCGAACATGCCCAGATGCTCGGCGCCGACGGCCTTGCTGACGGCGGCCTCGCAGGCGGCGCCCGGGAAGCTCCAGTCGGCGTTGTTGACCAGGGTTGCCGTCGGCGAGCCATGCGTGTTCAGCGCGACGAAGGTGCGGCCCTCGCGCATCACGGCCAAGGTCGTCTTGTTGGCGGCGACGATCGAGTCGCAGGCGATCACCAGCTCGGCCTCGGCCGTGCCGACCTTGGTGCAGTGGATGGCCTCGGGCTCGTTGGCGATCTGGATATGGCTCCAGGTCGCGCCGCCCTTCTGCGCCAGACCGGCCGCATCCTGCGTGATCACGCCCTTGCCTTCCAGATGCGCAGCCATGCCCAGCAGCTGGCCGATCGTGATCACGCCGGTGCCGCCGACGCCGGCCACGACGATGCCCCAGGCCTGGTCGGGATTGGGGATCAGCGGCTGGGACAGCAGCGGCAGGCTGGCGTCGAAGGGCGACAGGCGCTTGTCCTTCTTCGGCTTCTTCAGCTCGCCGCCCTCGACGGTGACGAAGCTGGGGCAGAAGCCCTTCACGCAGCTGTAGTCCTTGTTGCAGGTGTTCTGGTTGATCTGGCGCTTGCGGCCGAACTCGGTCTCCAGCGGCTCGATCGACAGGCAGTTCGATTGCACCGAGCAGTCGCCGCAGCCCTCGCAGACCAGCTCGTTGATGACGACGCGCTTGGCCGGGTCCACCAGCTTGCCGCGCTTGCGGCGGCGGCGCTTCTCGGTCGCGCAGGTCTGGTCGTAGATGATGACCGAGGTGCCGGCGATCTCGCGGAACTGGCGCTGGATCGCGTCGAGCTCGTCGCGGTGGTGGACGGTGACGCCGGCCAGCAGCGAGACGCCGTTGTACTTGGCCGGCTCGTCGGTGACGATGACCAGCTTGCTGACGCCCTCGGCGATCACGCTCTGCATGATCTGCATCACCGAGTGGCCCTCGGGGCGCTCGCCGACCTGCTGGCCGCCGGTCATCGCGACGGCGTCGTTGTAGAGGATCTTGTAGGTGATGTTGACGCCGGCCGCGATCGACTGGCGGATCGCCAGGATGCCGCTGTGGAAGTAGGTGCCGTCGCCGAGGTTGGAGAAGATGTGCTTCTCGTCGGTGAACGGGGCCTGGCCGACCCAGGGCACACCCTCGCCGCCCATCTGGGTGAAGGTGGCGGTGTTGCGGCCCGGCATCCAGGTCACCATGTAATGGCAGCCGATGCCACCGACGGCGCGCGAGCCCTCGGGCACGCGGGTTGAGGTGTTGTGCGGGCAGCCCGAGCAGAACCAGGGCGTGCGGTCGGCGCCGCCGGCCGTCTTTTCCTCGGCCTTCAGCGCGTTCTCCTTCGCGTCGATGACGGCGACGCGCGCGTCGAGCCGGGTCTGGATGTCGGCGTCGACGCCCAGCTTCTTCAGGCGCTTGGCGATCGCGCGGGCGATGATGGCCGGGGTCAGATCGGCCTGCGGGCGCAGCAGCCAGTTCTTGCTCGGATTGGCCGCGCTCCACTCGCCGCCGCTGTCCTCGCCCTCGACCTCGTCGAACTTGCCCAGCACGCGCGGGCGCACATCGGGACGCCAGTTGTAGAGCTGTTCCTTGATCTGGTACTCGATGACCTGGCGCTTCTCCTCGACGACCAGGATCTCCTGCAGGCCGGCGGCGAAGTCGCGCGTGATCGTCGCCTCCAGCGGCCAGACCACATTGACCTTGTGCAGGCGGATGCCCAGGCGCGAGCAGGTCGCGTCGTCCAGGCCCAGATCGTGCAGGGCCTGGCGGGTGTCGTTCCAGGCCTTGCCGCTGGCGATGATGCCGAAGCGGTCGTTGTTGCCGGCGATCACATTGTGGTTGAGCTTGTTGGCGCGCACATAGGCCAGGGCCGCGTACCACTTGAAGTCCATCATGCGCGCTTCCTGCTCCAGCGGCGGATCGGGCCAGCGGATGTGCAGGCCGCCCGGCGGCATCTCGAAGTCCTCGGGCAGGATGATGTTGACGCGGTCCGGATCGACGCTGACCGAGGCCGACGATTCGACGATCTCCTGGATCGTCTTCATGCCCGACCACAGGCCCGAGAAGCGGCTCATCGCGAAGGCGTGCAGGCCCATGTCGAGGATGTCCTGCACGCTGGACGGGAAGAAGACCGGGAAGCCGGCCGCCTTGTAGACATGGTCGCTCTGGTGAGCGGCCGTCGAGCTCTTGGCGATATGGTCGTCGCCGGCGATCGCGATCACGCCGCCATGCTTGCTGGTGCCGGCCATGTTCGCGTGCTTGAACACGTCGATGCAGCGGTCCACACCCGGGCCCTTGCCGTACCACATGCCGAACACGCCGTCGAACCTGGCCTTCTCGGGGAAGAGGGCCATCTGCTGCGTGCCCCAGACGGCCGTCGCGCCGAGTTCCTCGTTGACGCCCGGCTGGAAGACGATGTTCTGCTTGGCCAGATGCTTCTTGGCCTGCATCAGCGCCTGGTCGTAGCCGCCCAGCGGCGAGCCGCGGTAGCCGGAGATGAAGCCGGCCGTGTTCAGCCCGGCCATCGCGTCGCGGGTGCGCTGCAGCATCGGCAGCCGCACCAGGGCCTGCACGCCGCTCATGAAGGCGCGGCCGGCATCGAGCGCGTACTTGTCGTCCAGCGTGACCTTCTCGAGGGCGCGCAGGATGTGGTCGGGCAGGGGGGCGTTCATGGCGGGGAGACTCCTGATGATGGCTTGCCGCGGCTCCGTCCTGGCTGCTCGAACCGGGACGGAAGAAGCGCTTGTGGCGCCCTGCCTGCGGGCCGATCCGACGCGCGAAGTATGGCGCCGGATGCGAGCGAATACGACCGCCAGTGTAGGCAAAGCCGGGCGATTGGTGCTTGCTAGTTTTAGCTCTGCGCCGCCGGTTTGAGCAACAATCTTGCTCAGATTGATGAAAAGGAGCGGCTATGGCATCGAAGTCCACGGCGCAAGGGAAAACCATGAGCAAGTCGGCGGCCGGCCAGCCGCCCAGCGAAGCGGAGGAGGGCCACACCACCACCGGCGGCGCCCCGCATGGCGGCGAACTCGACCGCTACGACGTCGCCATCCTGGCCGAGCTGCAGCGCGAGGCGCGCTTGTCGAACGCCGAGCTGGCGACGCGCATCGGCCTGTCGCCGGCGCCGACCTGGCGACGCGTGCGCTGGCTGGAGGAGCAGGGCTTCATCACCGGCTACCGCGCCGAGCTGGACCGCCGGCGCCTCGGTCTGGGCGTCCTGGCCTTCGTGCGCGTGGATGCCGACCGCAACAACGCCTCGGCGACCCAGGTGCTCGAGCAGGCGATCCGCCAGCTGCCCGAGGTGATCGCCTGCCACTACATCAGCGGCGCCGGCACCTTCGAGCTGCAGGTGCTGGCCACCGACCTCGACGCCTTCAGCCGCTTCACGATCGACACCTTGCTGAACCTGCCCAATGTGAAGGACATCCACACCAGCTTCTCGCTGGGCGAGGTCAAGGCAGGCGCGGCCTTGCCGCTGGGGCATCTGAGCAAGGCGGCAGCGAAGTAAGGCCTCTCCGGCCGGGGCGGTCGGGGAAGGGTTTGCCTGCCGATGGCGGCTGCGCGCCTGCGTTAGGCTTGGCGCCGATGACAAGAACGACAAGAACGGAGACGGCTGCCGCCGATGCGCCGGCGGCGGCGCCAGGCGCCCTGGGCCGCCTGCTGCTGACCGGCGATCCGGTGCAGGCCTTGCGGCTGCGTCAGAGCGGGCTGGCGCTGCTCCTGATGGCGGTCAGCGTCGGCCTGCTGCAGTACGCGGTCTGGGTCGGCGCGGCGGAGCCGGCGCCGATCGCCTGGTGGACGCTGTACTCGGTCGGCGGCCTGGTGGCGGCCTGGCTGGCGATACGCAGCGGCTGGTCGGCGCGGCTGGCCGATCCGGCGCTGACGGTGCCGCAGATGGTCTATGCGATCGCCTGTGCCGCGGTCGGCTACGCGCTGCTGGGGCCCTTGCGCGGCATGGTGATGACGGTGCTCGCGCTGATCCTGATGTTCGGCATGTTCCAGCTGCGCGGCCGCACCGCGATGTGGATCACCGCCTATGCGCTGCTGCTGTTCGGCCTGGCGATGGCGGGCATGGCCAAGCTGCGCCCGGAGGTCTACCGTCCGGCGGTCGAGCTCGGCCATTTCATGATGCTGCTGTGCATGCTGCCGGCCGTCACGCTGCTGGCCGAGCGCATGACGCGGATCCGCCGGCGCCTGCGCTTGCAGCGGCAGGAACTGGCCGAGGCGTTGCAGAAGATCCAGGCGCTGGCGACCCGGGACGAACTGACCGGCCTGCTGAACCGCCGCCATATGCAGACCCTGCTCGAGCAGGAGCGCCAGCGCCGGCTGCGCAGCGGCCAGGCCTTCTGCCTGGCCCTGATCGACATCGACCATTTCAAGCAGATCAACGACGGCCATGGCCATGGCGCCGGCGATGCGGCGCTGCGCGAATTCGCCAGCGCGGCTCAGCAGGCGATCCGCGGTACCGATGTGCTGGCGCGCTGGGGCGGCGAGGAGTTCGTGCTGCTCTTGACCGACACCTCGATGCCGCCGGCCCAGGCCGCCGTCGAGCGCCTGCGCGAGCGCATTGCCGCCCTGGTCGTGATCCAGGCCGGCCGCGCGCTGAACCTGACGATCTCCGCCGGCCTGACCGAATCGCTGCCGCAGGAGAACCTGGCCCAGACTCTGGAACGCGCCGACAAGCTGCTGTACCGCGCCAAGGCCGAGGGCCGCAACCGCGTCGTCGTCGGCTGAGCCCAGCTGCCTCAGGAGCCGGCCACTCCGATGGCCTCGCAGCTTTCCGGACGGGGGATCAGCTCGCGCTTATGACCTTGCTCCGCGGCCAGGGCCATGGTGCGCTTCATGGCCTCCTTGCGCTCGTCGGTATTCAGGACGGTCTCGCGCAGGCCATTGATGGTCATGCGCTTCATGTAGTCGGAGGTGCCCATCGGGAAGAGCCAGGCGATGCAGTCGGAGGAGGCATAGATCTGCTTGCCCAGCTCCAGATCGAGCTTGCCAGTGCTTGTGACCTGCGCCATCGCCTTGTGGGCGATCACGGCGTACTTGGCTGCCGCCTGGCGCTGGGCCTTGCCGCGAAAGTTCTCGCGGATGTAGACCATGGCTTCGTCCGAGACGCTCGCGCGCTCCGGAATCGTGCCCAGCAGGTTCACTCTGGCCGCTTCGAGGCTGGCCGGGTCCTGCGCGTGCGCAAGGGGGAGGGTCAGGGCGAGGGTGGCCACCAGGGCGGCGGTTCTGAGGATCTGTTTGTTCATCGTGATGAAGAGAGCGGGCGCCGGATTCTCTGGCAGAAAAGGCTTTGGGCGCGCGTGGCTCCATCACGAGCAATGCGAATCGGCCAAAAAAACCGGCCCTTCGCAGGGCCGGTGGTCGAGGGCTGGCGCCCGCTCAGTTGCCGCAGCCGGTCTTGGCGATGCGATCGTAGGCGTCCTTGGCCTGCACCAGGCCGAATCCGAACTCGATATCGCGACCCGGCTTGCCGAGTTCCATCGCGCTGGCGTTCAGCACCTGGCGGATCTGCTTGGCACTGCAGCCGGGGAAGTAGCTCCACACCAGGGCCGCGACGCCCGACACATGCGGCGTCGCCATCGAGGTGCCATTGAAGTAGGAATAGATGGCCGGATCGGGCACGACGCCGACGGTGGCGTTCTGGCCCACCAGGCCGGTCAGCACGGCGCCATTCGTGTCGCTGGTGCCGACCGAGGGGATGCTGGTCACCGTCTCGCCCAGGGTGCCGAACAGCATGCCGGGCTGGTTGTTGTAGACGACGGCGCCGACGCCGCCGCTGGCCTGGCAGCGCGAGACCTTCTCGGCGAAGCTGATCTCGCCGCGCTTGATCAGGCAGACCTTGCCGGCCGCGCCCGCGTCATTGGCCTTGCCGAGACCGAAGTCGTAGAGCGCGGCGGTAGCGGTCCCGCGCGGCGAGCCGGTCATCGCGGCCGCGTCGTAGCTGGTGCCGGCCACCGACAGGAGGCCCAGCGACTCGATGTTGGGCGGGATCGTCGACAGCACGGCCACGCCGGGGCCGGCGATCTCGACATCGTTGTTGAACTGCGAGAAGCTGGCGCGCGCCTTGTTGGCGTCGAGCGCGCCGACCGACATCACTTCCTCGTAGCCGGCCGGGAAGGAGGTCGTGCCATTGCCGTCGTTGCCGGCGGCGGCGATGGTCAGGATGCCCTCGTTGAGCAGGCTGCGGAACACGCGACGCTCGGCCTGGCTCGGGTCGCCACCGCCCAGCGACATGCTGATGATGTTGGCGCCGGCGGAAGCGCAGGCGGCCACGGCGTCCATCACCACCGACGATTCGGCCGAGCCGCTGGCGTCGAAGACCTTGGCGATGTGCAGCTTCAGATGGCCGCCCGGGTTGACGCCGACGACGCCGATGCCGTTGCCGCCGATCGCGGCGATCGTGCCGGCCACATGGCTGCCATGCGAGTTCTCGTCCGAGTCCCAGGTGCCCGAGCTGGTCAGGTTGACGCCGGTGACATTGCCCTTGGTGTAGTTGCCGGCCAGGTCCGGATGAGTGCGGTCGTAGCCGGAGTCGATGATGCAGAGCTTGCGGTTGCCGGTCAGCGCATCGCTGAGCTGGTTGGCCTGCACCATGGCGATGCCGTAGGGGCGGATCTCGCTGCCGCTGGTCGGCGTGTCGACGGCGGTCGCCAGCGCTTGCGCCGCCGGCTTGCTGGTCCGCGAACCGAGCACCTGGCGTTTCACATCGGCTTCGACGAAGTCGACATCGGCGCTGGCCTGCAGGGCCGCGACGCCGGCCGTCGGCAGCTTCACGGCAAAGGCGCTGGCGCGCCCGATCTCGCGCACGATCTTGCCGCCGGCATTGGCGACGGCGCCACGCACCTCGGCGGCCTTGCCCGGCTTGTAGGCAACGATCACCGATTCGACGCCGCTGGCCGGCGCGGCGGACACGGAGGAAACGGACAGGGCCAGCAGCGCCAGCGTCATCGCGCTGGGAAGGGCCGAACGAATGCGACGGATGCTCATCTCTAAGGACTCCTTGCGGGTCAGTGAAGCCCCGGACTTTCCGCTTCGCTTCTCGGGAGAGCCATCAGGGCATTCCACACCCCTCAATCGAGCGGCCCCGACAAGGTGACATTCGGAAACCGAGGCTTGACTTGGCACCGCGAAAAATAGTGGAGACTGTGCGGCCGCGCGAAGCGCTTCTCCTTCCGCTTCTTCACCGCTTGCCGCCGATGCCCGACCGACTCTTCGTCCCCACGCCGTCGCCCGCGAAGGCCGCGCCATGAGCGGCCACGCCAGCCTGCCGCCACGCCATGTCCTGCTCGCGCTGGCCGTAGTCGCCATCTGGGGCAGCAACTTCGTCGTCATCAAGGTGGCGCTGGCCCAGCTGCCGCCGCTGCTCTTCGCGACCCTGCGCTTCACGCTCGCGGTGCTGCCGGCGGTGTTCTTCCTGCCGCGGCCGGCCGTGCCCTGGCGCAGTCTGGCCGCCTATGGGCTGCTGGTCGGCGTCGGCCAGTTCGGTCTGCTGTATCTGGCGATGCGCAGCCAGATCTCGCCCGGCTTGGCCTCGCTGGTGATCCAGACCCAGGTCTTCTTCACCCTGCTGCTGGCCATGCGGGTCGCGCAGGAGAAGGTGCGCGGCTATCAATGGCTGGCGCTGGGCCTGGCGGCACTGGGCATAGGCACGATCGCCATCCATACCGACGGCAGCACGACCGTGCTGGGCCTGGCCATGGTGCTGACGGCGGCCTTCTCGTGGGCCTGCGGCAATATCGTGGGAAAAAGCGCCGGGCGGGTCAATATGCTGGCCTATATGGTCTGGACCAGCCTGTTCGCGGCGCCGCCGCTGCTGGCGCTGTCGCTGGTCGTCGAGGGGCCAGTCCAGATGCTGGCCGGCCTGCAGCGCGCCGACGCGGCCGCCTGGGCCGCCGTGCTGTGGCAGGCGCTCGGCAATACCTTGTTCGGCTACGGCGTCTGGGGCTGGCTGCTGGCCCGCCATCCGGCCGCTACGATCGTGCCGATGGCCCTGCTGGTGCCGGTGTTCGGCATCGGCAGCGCGGCCCTGCTGCTGGGCGAGCCGCTGCCGGCCTGGAAGCTGGTCGCGGCGGCGCTGGTGCTGAGCGGGCTGGCGCTGAACCTGCTGTGGCCGCTGTGGAAGACGAGGAGCGCCTGATGGTCGGAGACGAACTCGACAAGCTGATCGCCGCCGCGCCCGAGGCGCAGGTGCGCGCGGTGCTGGGCCAGCTGCTGAAGCAGTACCTGAACCCGGTCTTCGGCGCCCTGCCCAAGGCCGAGCTGGAGCTGGCGATGCTGGAGGCGCTGCAGCGCGTGGGCGCGGTCGAGGCCGATCCGGGCATCTACGAGCTGATCAGCAAGCTGCGCGTCACCAAGCCCAAGGCGCGCAATCTGATCTATGCGCGCGAGCTGCGCCGCCACAGCGCGCCCGAACTCGACGAACGGATGAAGCAGCTGCTGCGTCATCCGCTCCTGCAGAAGAACGGCGAGCTGTTCGCGCTGGAGGTCGAGAACCCGCTGCTGTCCGATCATCTGCGCGCGCGCCTGCAGGTGCTGGGCCACGCCAGCGACGGCAGCTTCTCGAGCAGCCTGGTGCTGCTGCGCGCCGAGGCGCTGGCGGCGCTGGTCGCGTCCTGCCTGACGGCCGATGAGCAGGAAAAACTGCGCCGCGCGCTGGTCAAGGCCGGTGCGCCGGACAGCTCGCTGCGCGGCCTGCTTGCCGGCGGGCTGAAGACCCTGGGCGGCAAGCTCGCGTCCAAGGCCGGCGAGGCCGCGGCCGAGCAGCTGGCCGACTATCTGGGCCCGGTGCTGGACGGCGCGATCAAGCCCGCCGTCGACAAGCTGTCCGGCCTGTTCAGGCCGGCCGGCGCATCTTGAATCCAGGGCCCAGCTCGAAATAGTCGGCCGGCCCGCCGCCGCGCAGGATGGGCTGGGCGGCTGCCGTGTCGTAGATGCCGTCGACCAGCAGCGCCGGCGCGATATGGACGCCGACCACCTCGCCCAGGGTCAGCCAGGTATCGACCGGCTCGCCGGCGGCGCTTTGCAGGCGGATGATCTGGCTGAGCCGGCACTCGAAGGCGACCGGGCTGGCCGCCACGCGCGGCACGCCGACGAGGCGCGAAGGCGCCGTCGCCAGGCCGGCCAGCGCGAACTCGTCGACCTCGGGCGGCACCGCGGCGCAGCTGGCGTTCATCGACTCGGCCAGGCCGCGCGTCGCCAGATTCCAGACGAACTCGCCGGTCGCCTCGATATTGCGCACCGTGTCCTTCCGGCCGATGCTGGCGAAGCCGATGAGGGGCGGCGTGTAGTTGAAGGCGTTGAAGAAGCTGTAGGGCGCCAGGTTCAGCACGCCATCGGCGCCGCGCGTGGCGATCCAGCCGATCGGCCGCGGGCCGACGATGGCATTGAAGGGATCGTGCGGCAGGCCATGGCCCAGCCGCGGTTCGTAGAAATAGCGCTGCGCGTCGTCCATGGCCGCATCGTAGCGGCCGGCTCAGACCTCCTTGGTGTCGAAGAACAGCAGCTCGACCCCGCCGCTGGCGAAGTTGCCCAGATCGGCGGCCGTTGCCGCGCCCTCGGGCGAGCCCAACGCCGCCTGCAGATCGGCCATCGAATCGAAGCTCAGGATGGCCGCCAGATGGTAGGTCTCGGACGGGCCGGCCGGCGTCGCCAGCGGTGTGGCGTTGACCTCGTAGCCGCGTAGCTGCCGGATCTTCTTGGCCAGCGGGATGTGGCGGGTGAAGTAGTAGTCGTCGAAGGCCGCCGGGTTGGCGGGCTTCTTGTACAGCGCGATCAGCTTGGCCATCGGGTGCTCCAGCGGACCGCCATGGCCCGCGCAGCGATGCTAGGGCGGCGCGCGCCGCGGCGTATGCTTGCCCCCATGAAACGAATGCTTATCGCGCTCGCGCTGCTGGCGGCCGCAGCGGCGCAGGCGGCCGGACCGGCGCGCAATCTGCTGGTCGAACTGCGCTGGGTGGCCGTCGATGCTGCGGCTCAGGGCGGCGCGCGCGGAGGCTTGAGTCTCGGCACGGCCAGCCTGGACGCGGGCGGCGGCGAGTCGGCCGTGCAGCGCCTGATCGTCCTCAACGGTCGGCAGGCCGGCGTCAGCCTGCGCGAGCAGTGGCCGGTGCAATGGCTGGACTATGGCGTCGAGCTATCGGCCGTGGGCGGCAGCGGCGGCGGTCCCGGTCGTGGCGATGCGGGCCGGCAGGCCGGCGCCGCCACCGTCTACGCGGCGCCGCGCACGACCCTGGTCGAGAGCCTGCGCGGCTTCAGCGTCACCCCGCAATGGCCGGGCGGCCGCGAACCGGTGCGGGTCGAGTTCCGCGCCAGCACGCCGGCGGCCGGCGGCCAAGCCGAGATCTACGGCACGGTCCAGGCGCCGCTGCAGCAATGGGTGGCGGTCGCGCGCAGCGGGCCGGCCCCGCAGCGGCCCGAGCCGGGCGTCATCAGCAGCCGCGACGCGCAGGCCGCTGCCCAGCGCGAGCTGCAACTGCGCATCAGCGTCGCACCTTGAATTGGTATGTGATTGGTAATTGATTGGTGTTAGGCTGCTGCCCATTCCACGGGGAGCCCTCACGTCCATGCGCCGTCGTTTTGCCGCCTTTGTTTCCGCCGCCCTTGCCGGTGCCCTGATCGCCGGCGGCGCGCTGGCCCAGTCGCCTCGGCCGGGCCTGTTCGCCGCCCAGCCGCTGGACTTCGAGCGCGCACCCGAGGCCCGTGTCGTCGGCGCCTATGTGCCGAATTGGGAACCGGTGGCCCTGGTCGATGGCATCCGGAGCGGCAGCCTGAGCCACATCCTCTACGCTTTCCTGCGCATCTGCGGCCCCGGCCAGCTGGAGAAGGATGCCGCGAACTGCGCCGGCAAGCAGGACTTCCAGCTCGGCGTCGGCCCCAGGGAAGCCGAGTTCGATGCCGCCTTCCAGCGTCTTAAAAAACGCGCGCCGCATATCAGGGTGCTTGCCTCGGTCGGCGGCTGGGGTGGCTCCGATCCCTTCTTCCACCTGGCCAATGACCCGGCGCGCCGCGCCGTCTTCACCGCCTCGGTCGTCGCCTTTCTGCGCGCGCATCCGGGCTTCGACGGCATCGACATCGACTGGGAGCATCCGGGCGGCAATGGTGCGGCCAATGGCGTGCAGCTGGGCGCGCCTGCCGACGGCCAGGGCTATGCCGATCTGATCGACGATCTGCGCCAGGCGGTCGACGCCATGGGGACCGAGACGGGCCGCCGCTACCTGGTGACGACGGCCGTCAACACCACCAGCACCATCGTCAAGCGGGTCAACTTCCGCCAGGCCGGGCCGGCGCTGGATCTGGTCTTCATGATGAGCTACGACTTCTACGGCGCCTGGTCCGAGGCGGCCGGCAACCACACGATGCTGTTCTCCAGCAGCGCCGACGCCGATGACAGCCTCGACCGCTCGGTGCGCAATATGCTGGAGGCCGGCGTGCCGGCGGCCAAGCTGGTGGCCGGCGTCGCCATGTATGGGCGCGGATTTGCCGGCGTCGCCAAGCCGGTGACCGGCGCGGCCAAGAGCGGGCCCTATCCGGCCGGCGGCGAGGGCACGCTGCGCTACCGCGAGATCGCCGCCGAGGCGCTGGGCCCCAAGGGCAGCGGCATCAAGGGCTTCAAGGCGGTGTTCGACGCCAAGACCCAGGCCTGGAGCCTTTGGAATGCGCAGAGCCGCGCCTATATCGGCTACGACGATCCGCGCGCGGTGCTGGCCAAGGGCCGTTACGTGCTGAAGCACGGCCTGGCCGGCATCTTTGCCTGGGAGCTGAGCCAGGACAACGGCGACCTGCTCAATGCGATGAATCTGGGCGTCGGCAACAAAGCGCTGGCGGCCGCCGCGCGATGAGCGGCGTCGGCGTCGATATTGGCGGCACCAAGCTGCTGATCGTGGCCGGCGAGCGCAGCGCACGCCTGCCGACCGGCCCGGCCGCGACGGCCGCCGGCATCGCCGGCGCGATCCGCCGCCAGCTGGCCGACTGGGCGCTGCGGCCCAGCGCGCTGGGCATCGCGATCCCGGGCCTGGTCGACCGCCAGGGCCGGGTGCTGGTCTCGAACGTGCTGCCGGGCCTGAATGGCTGGTCGCCGAAGGAGGAGTTTGGCACCGAGCTGGGCTGCCCGATCGCGGTGCTGAATGACGCCGAGGCGGCCCTGGTCGAGGAGGCGCAGGACCTGCCGGCCGATGCGACGGTGGCCCTGGTGATGGCCGGCACGGCGATCGGCGCGGCCTTCCGCGTCGACGGCCGGCCGCTGCGCGGCGCCAGCGGCTGGGCCGGCGAGCTGGGCTTTTTCCCGCAGCGCCGCGGCGGCGAGCTGATGCGGCTGGACGAACTGGCCGGCGGCCGCCACATCGCCGCCAGCCTGGGCCTGGACGGCGCGCAGCTGGCCGATCTCGCGCAGCGCGGCGACGCGCGCGCGCTGGCCGCGATCGCCGCCGGCGGCGAGGCGCTGGGCCTGGCCCTGGCCGGTGTCGTCAATCTCTTCAATCCACAGCGACTGCTGCTCGGCGGCGGCGCGCTGGAACTGCCCGGCTACGAGGCGGCCGCGCGCGCCGCGCTGCAGAAGATGGCGCTGGCGCCGCTGCTGGAGGTCTGCGAGGTCCGGCGCGCCGGCGCCGGGCCGGAGCTGGTCGCGCGAGGAGCGATCCGGGCGGCCGGATCAAGCTGACACAATGCGGGCGAATTCCGAAAGGCCCGCTCGATGAACATCACTCGCCGCACCCCCTTGCTCGCCGTCGCCGCCCTGCTGGCGGCCGCCCTGGCGCCGCAGCTGCAGGCCGCCACGCCCAAGGACACGCTGGTCCAGGCCTTTGCCTTTGACGACATCATCACGATGGACCCGGCCGAGTCCTTCGAGATCTCGGGCGGCGAGATCCTCGGCAATACCTATGAGCGCCTGGTCAAGTTCGACGTCGCCGATCCGAGCAAGCTGAGCGGCGCGCTGGCCAAGGGCTGGACCGTCTCGGCCGACGGCCGCAGCTTCAGCTTCGAGCTGCAGCCGGGCCTGAAGTTCGCGTCCGGCAATCCGCTGACGGCGGAGGATGCCGTCTGGTCGCTGCAGCGCGCGGTGCTGCTGAACAAGACGCCGGCCTTCATCCTGACGCAGTTCGGCTGGACGGCGGCCAATGTGGCCGAGATGGTCAAGCAGACCGGCCCGCTGAGTTTGACGATCACGACCGACAAGGCCTATGCGCCCAGCTTCGTCCTGAACTGCCTGACGGCCAATGTGGCCTCGGTGGTCGACAAGAAGCTGCTCAGCGCCAAGGCCCAGGGCAATGACATGGGCAACAGCTGGCTGAGGCTCAACCATGCCGGCTCGGGCCCCTTCAAGCTGCGCGAGTGGCGCGCCAACGAGATCCTGGTGCTCGATCGCAACGACAACTACCACGGTGCCAAGCCGGCGCTGGCGCGCGCGATCTACCGCCATGTGAAGGAGGCGGCGACGCAGCGCCTGCTGCTGGAGAAGGGCGATGTCGACATCGCGCGCAATCTGGCGCCGCAGGACCTGGCGGCGGTCGGCGCCAACAAGGAGGTCAAGCTGACGTCGACGGCCAAGGGCACCGTCTACTACATCAGCCTGAACCAGAAGAACGCGCTTCTCTCCAAGCCCGAGGTGCGCGAGGCCTTCAAATGGCTGGTCGACTACGACGCGATCGGCGCCACGCTGATCAAGGACATCGGCGTCGTCCACCAGAACTTCCTGCCGCAGGGCCTGCTCGGCGCCAGCAGCGACAAGCCCTACAAGCTCGACGTGGCCAAGGCCCAGGCCCTGCTGACCAAGGCCGGCCTGCCCAAGGGCTTCAAGGTCACGATGGACGTGCGCACGCTACAGCCGGTGCAGGGCATTGCCGAAGCCGTGCAGCAGACGGCCAAGCGCGCCGGCATCGAGATCGAGATCATCCCCGGCGATGGCAAGCAGGTGCTGACCAAGTACCGCGCGCGCAAGCACGACATCTATATCGGCGAATGGGGCGCCGACTACTGGGATCCGCACACCAATGCCGACACCTTCGCGCGCAACCCCGACAACGGCGACGAGGCGAAACTGAAGCCGCTGTCCTGGCGCAATAGCTGGGCCATTCCCGAGCTGACGAAGAAGAGCGACGCCGCCGTGCTCGAGCGCGACACGGCCAAGCGCGTCAGGCAGTACCAGGACATCCAGGCCGAGTTCCGCAAGACCAGCCCCTTCGTGATGCTGTTCCAGCAGACCCAGGTGGCGGCCGTGCGCGGCAATGTCGAGGGCTTCAAGCTCGGGCCGACCTCGGACTCGACCTATGTGTTCACGGTGACGAAGCGTTGAAGTCGTTCGCGAGATTCCTGCTCAGCGTCGCGCTGACCTATCTGGGCCTGCTGGCCGTCACCTTCTTCATCGGCCGCGTGGTGCCGGTCGATCCGGTGCTGGCCATCGTCGGCGATCGCGCCAGCGAGGAGCAGATGACCCAGGTGCGCACGGAGCTGGGCCTGGACCAGCCGCTGCTCACGCAGTTCGGCGTCTATGTCCGCAAGGTCTTGCGCGGCGATTTCGGCAACTCGCTGCTGAGCTCGAATCCGGTGGCGCAGGATATTGCGCGCGTCTTCCCGGCGACCCTGGAGCTGGCGACGGTCGGCATCGTCATCGGCGCCGGCCTGGGCGTGCCGCTGGGCGTCTGGGCCGCCGTGCGGCGCGGCCGCTTGGTCGACCAACTGCTGCGGGTGATGGGCCTGGTCGGCTACTCGGTGCCGATCTTCTGGCTGGGCCTGATGGGTCTGGTGCTGTTCTACGCCAAGCTCGGCTGGGTGGGCGGGCCCGGGCGCATCGACATCGCCTTCGAGTACAGCGTGACGCCTGTGAGCGGCATCCTGCTGATCGACACGGCGATGGCCGGTGAATGGGAAGCCTTTCGAAGCGCGCTGGCGCACCTGGCCCTGCCGGGCCTGCTGCTCGGCTATTTTTCGCTCGCCTATATCAGCCGCATGACGCGCAGCTTCATGTTGAAGGAGCTGGGCCAGGAGTACGTGGTCGCGGCTCGCGCCAAGGGCCTGTCGGAGGCGCGCATCGTTTGGCGCCATGCCTTGCGCAATGCGGCCGTGCCGCTGGTGACGGTGATCGCGCTCAGCTATGCCGGTCTGCTCGAGGGCTCGGTCCTGACCGAGACCGTGTTCGCCTGGCCCGGCCTGGGCCAGTACATCACCAATTCGCTGCAGAACGCCGATATGAACGCGGTGCTGGGCGGCACCCTGGTCGTCGGCTCCATCTTCATCGCGCTGAACCTGCTGTCCGATCTGCTCTACCGCCTGCTCGATCCCAGAACCCGCTAGACGCCCGATGAGTTCTTCTTCCTCCCCTTCGCTGCACGAATGGCTGATGAGCGAGCGACCGGCCTCGCGCCGGCAGGCGGCGCTGGGCCGCGCCTATGCGGGCTGGCTGAACTTCGCCCGCAACCGCCTCGCGCTGCTGGGCCTGGCCATCGTGCTGGGCCTGGTGCTGATCGCCGCGCTGGCGCCCTGGATCGCACCGCATGCGCCCGATGTCGGCGATCTGCTGAGGACGCGGCTGCTGCCGCCCTCGGGCGCGCACTGGCTGGGCACCGACGACCAGGGCCGCGACATCCTCTCGCGCATCCTGCATGGCTCGCGCATCACGCTCTTCGTCGTGACCCTGGTCGCCTTGCTGGCCGCGCCGATCGGCCTGGCGGTCGGCACGCTGTCGGGCTATCTGGGCGGCTGGGTCGATGCGGCGCTGATGCGCATCACCGACATCTTCCTGGCCTTCCCGCGCCTGATCCTGGCGCTGGCCTTCGTGGCGGCCCTGGGCCCCGGCATCGAGAACGCGGTGCTGGCGATCGCGCTGACCTCCTGGCCGCCCTATGCGCGCATCGCCCGCGCCGAGACGCTCACGATTCGCCAGGCCGACTACATCGCCGCCGTGCAGCTGATCGGCGCCTCGCCGCTGCGCATCGTGCTGCGCCACATCATGCCGCTGTGCCTGCCCTCGGTGATCGTGCGCGTGACCCTGGACATGGCCGGCATCATCCTGACGGCCGCCGGCCTGGGCTTCCTGGGCCTGGGCGCGCAACCGCCGACACCCGAATGGGGCGCGATGATCGCCGCCGGACGCGCCTATGTGCTGGACCAGTGGTGGGTGGCCGCGGGGCCGGGTCTTGCCATCTTCATCGTCAGCCTGGCCTTCAATCTGCTCGGCGACGGGCTGCGCGATGCGCTCGATCCGAAGAGCAGCGCATGAGTGCGGCGCCATTGCTGGAAGTCCAGAACCTGCGCGTCAGCTTCCCGGCGCGCGACGGCGGCCTGATCGAGGCGGTGCGCGGCGTTTCCTTCACGCTGGGCCGCGAGCGCCTGGCCATCGTCGGCGAGTCGGGCTCCGGCAAGTCACAGACCGGCCGCGCGATCCTGGGCCTGTCGGCGCCGCAGGCGCTGGTGACCGCCGAGCGCTTGAGTTTCGGCAGCACCGATCTGCTGCGCTGTGCGCCGGCCGAGCGCCGCCGGCTGCGCGGCCGCCATATCGCGATGGTGCTGCAGGATCCCAAGTACTCGCTGAACCCGGTGCTGCGCATCGGCGAGCAGATCGCCGAGACCTTGCGCGCGCACCAGCGCGTGCCGGCGGCCGAGGCGCGGGCCCGCGTGCTGCGGGCGCTGGCCGATGTGGCGATCGCCGACCCCGAGCGCGTCGCGCGCCTCTATCCGCACGAGGTCTCCGGCGGCATGGGCCAGCGGGTGATGGTGGCAATGATGCTGATCGCGGAGCCCGAGCTGCTGATCGCCGACGAGCCGACCTCGGCGCTGGACGTGACCGTGCAGCTGCAGCTGCTGGCCATCCTCGACCGCCTGGTGCGCAGCAGAGGCATGGGCCTGATCTTCATCTCGCACGATCTGCGCCTGGTGGCCAGCTTCTGCGACCGCATCCTGGTCATGTACGCCGGCAAGGTGGTCGAGGAGATCGCCGCGGCCCGGCTGCACGAGGCGCAGCATCCCTACACCCAGGGGCTCTTGAACTGCCTGCCGCGGCTGGGCGAGGCGCGCCACCCGCTGCCGACCCTGCAGCGCCGCGAGGAGTGGAAGGCATGAGTCTGGGCCTGGAGGTGCGCGATCTGCAGGTCCGCTTCGGCGACTTCACCGCCGTCCACGCGCTGAGCCTGAGCCTGGCGCCGGGCGAGAGCTTCGGCTTGGTCGGCGAATCGGGCTCGGGCAAGTCCACCGTGTTGCGCGCGATCTGCGGGCTCGTTCCCGCAACAGCGCGCTCCGCCGGCATGATCCGGCTCCGCGGCGAGGGCGAGTTGCCCGAGCCGGGCAGCAAGGCCTTCCGCCGCCGCGTGCAGATGGTGTTCCAGGACCCCTACGGCTCGCTGCATCCGCGCCAGACGGTCGATCGCATGCTGGCCGAACCGCTGGCCATCCACGGGTTGGACCGGCCCGAGCAGCGCATCGCGGCGACGCTGGACGCCGTGGGTCTGGGCGCGGGCTTTCGCTTCCGCTATCCGCACCAGCTGTCCGGCGGCCAGCGCCAGCGCGTCGCGATCGCGCGCGCGCTGATCCTCGAGCCCGAGATCCTGCTGCTCGACGAGCCGACCTCGGCGCTCGATGCCTCGGTGCAGGCCGAGGTGCTGAACCTGCTCGAGTCGCTGCGCCGCCAGCGGGCCTTGAGCTTTCTGATGGTCAGCCACGACCTGGCCGTCGTCACCCATCTCTGCGAACGGCTGATGGTGATGCGCCAGGGCCGCGAGGTCGAGACCCTGGCCGCCGCCGACCTGGCCGCGGCGCGGGTCGGGCAGGACTACACGCGCGAGCTGATGGCGGCCTCGCGGGGCTTTCGCCGCGACGCGGCCCGCTGACGTACTGTTCGCACGGAGCCCGCGCCTCTGGTCGCGGGCCGGCGTTCGTGTCAAACTCGTCCCCGGTCCGGCGCTCGCGTGCCGGGTCTTGCCTTCGGTCCCTGCCGCGCAGAAGAGGAGCGTCGGATGAGTCTGGATCCGCTCGGGTCGCTGTTCGCGGCCTTGCTGGTGTTGCTGATCGGCGCCTTGCTGAACCGCAAGGTCGCGCTGCTGGCGCGCTACAACATCCCCGACCCGATCACCGGCGGGCTGCTGTTCGCCATCATTGCCGCGCTGCTGCTGGCCGCGACCGGTTTCCGCATCGAGTTCACGCAGACGATCAAGTCGACCCTGCTGCTGATGTTCTTCTCCGGCGTCGGCATGTGCGCCGATCTGCGCGAGCTGAAGCGGGGCGGCAAGGCGCTGGTGATGTTCCTGGCCATCCTGTTTCCCTACATCCTGGTGCAGAACGGCGTCGGCATCGCGGTGGCGATGGCGCTGGACCAGCATCCGATCTTCGGCCTGGTCGGCGGCTCCATCACCCTGGTCGGCGGCCATGGCACCGGCGCCGCCTATGCCGAGCGCTTCGCCGAGGTCAACAATCTGCAGGCGGTGATGGAGCTGTCGATGACGGTCGCCACCATGGGCTTGATCGCCGGCGGCATCATCGTCGGTCCGGTCGCGCAATACCTGATCAAGCGCCACAAGCTGCGCCAGGAGGGCGAGGTGGCGGCCGTCGACGAGGCGGCGCTGACCGAGCACGAGCCGGCGATCGGCAAGATCGGCGTGATCGGCACGCTGGCCGGCATCCTGGCCGCGGTGACGGCGGGTCAGTGGCTGGCCGCGCGCTTCTCCGGTAGCACGATCACGATCCCGAGCTTTCTGTGGTGCATGATGCTGGGCGTCGCGATCCGCAATGTGCTGCCGCTGGCGCGCATCCGCTTCGACGACCGCGCCTCGGACCTGGTGTCCTCGGTCTGCCTGTCGCTGTTCCTGGTGATGACGATGATGGCGCTGGACCTGGTCCAGGTGCTGCTGTCGGCCGGCCCCTTCATGGTGATGCTGGCCGCGCAGATCGTCTTCATCATCCTCTACACCATCTTCGTCTGCTTCCGCTTCATGGGCGGCGACTACGAGGCCGCCGTCGCCTCGGCCGGCATGATAGGCTTCAATATGGGCTCGACCGCGACCGCGATGGCCGGCATGCAGACCATCACCGCGCGCTATGGGCCGGCGCCGCAGGCCTATCTGATCGTGCCGCTGGCCGGGGCCTTCTTCATCGACCTGATGAATGCCGTCGTGCTGACCCTGATGCTGGGTCTGCCGTTCATGGGAGGTTGAGACGATGAAGCGCATCCCGATTCATCGCTGCGGCCTGCTGCTGGCCGCCTCGCTGCTGCTGGCCGCCTGCGGCCGCGCGCCCGACGCCGAATCGCTGGGCCGCGACGTGCAGGCGCGGCTGGCGGCGGCGCTGCCGGCCGAGACGGTCAAGATCGAGGCGCTGCACCGCCGCGGCTCGCAGTCGGACACCAAGGCGCCCGAGGGCCACACGCGCCGCATCGTCTATTACGACGTCGACCTGAAGCTGGCGCGCGACTTCAATTTCGGCGCCTGGGATTCGCCCGGCGTCGCCGGCCTGGTGTCTGCCTTCGGCACCGGACCCAAGGGCATCAGCGGCATCACCAGCGGCGGCAACAAGGCCGGCGACGCGATCCGCGTCCATGCGACCGCGCTGTACGAGAAAGGCGAGGGCGGCTGGACGCCGGTGGCGCCGGCCGGCTACGCGCCGGCCGCCGCGCCGGCCTATGCCGGCGGCGAGCCGCAGAATCGCGCCGCCGCGCTGCTGCAGTCGATGCAGAAGGTGATCGAGTCGATGCCCAAGGACGCCAATCCGGTGCAGCGGGCAATGATCGAGGAGGAACTGGCGGCGGCCCATGCGGCGATCCGCGCGCGGCTGGCACGCGCCAGCGACGGCTACGCGATTGCCGCCGGGCCCGAGCACGGCCAGTACCTGCGCTTCGCCCAGGCGCTGTCGGCGCGCTCCAGCCTGCGCATGGTGCCGCTGGTGACGCGCGGCGGCGAGGAGAACCTGCGCATGCTGCAGGCCGGCAAGGCGCCGCTGGCGCTGGTGCAGGGCGACACGGCGCTGGCCGCCTACGAGGGCCGCGAGCCCTTCCAGGACGGCGGGCCCGACAACACGCTGCGCGCGATCGGCAGCCTCTATCCGGAACCCGTCCATGTGCTGGTGCGCGCCGACCAGCGGGTGCTGACGGTGGCCGATCTGCGCGGCAAGCGCATCGCGATCGGCGTGCCCGGCTCGGCCTCGCGCACCGCGGCGCTGCGCGTGCTGCAGGCGCATCAGCTCGGCCCCAAGGATTACCAGGCGGTCGAGATCCCACTCGGCGACGCGCTGACGGCGCTGCGCCGCCAGGAGGTCGCGGCGGTGGTCCAGGTGATCGGCGTGCCGGCCGACAGCATCCGCGATGCGGTGGCGGAGACGCCGCTGCGCCTGCTGCCGCTGTCGGCGCCGGCGGTCGCCAGCCTGGTCACGCCGGGCAGCGGCCTGTTCGCCAGCACGATCGCGCGCGGCAGCTATGCGAACCAGGCCGACGATGTGCGCACCGTCGCGACGACGGCGGTGCTGCTGGTCGGCCGCGACCTGTCCGACGCGGAGGTCACCGCGCTGACCCGCTTCGTCTACGACAAGGGGCGGGACTTCGCCGCGCTGGGCAGCGCCCAGGGCTCGCAGGTCGGGCCGGCCACGGCGACCCAGCAGCTGCCGGTGCCGCAGCACCAGGCGGCGGCCGCGGCGCTGGCGGCGCTGGGAGCGGCCAGCGCCGCGGCGCGCTGAGGCGCCGGCTGCTTCAGTCGCCGGCGCGGCGCTTGCTGAGCCGCAGGCTCAGGCCGCCCAGGCCCAGGAGGAACAGGCCGAGGCTGGCCGGCTCCGGCACCGGGCTCAGCGCGGCAACCGGCAGATTGGCGTTGTCCGGCGCAAAGTCCGAGATCGCCGCCGTGCCGGCGATGCCGGCCGCGCGCGGCCACAGATTCCAGGTGTACATGCCCTTGGCAAAGCCGGTGCTGGGCAGCAGCGCGCCGTCGATCTCGGCAATGATGGTCGAGCCGACCACCTTGGCCGTGCCGGCCGGCAAGGTGACGCCGCCGCTGACGACGCCGGAGCCGTCGCCGTTCAGGCGCACGATCGCGTCGAACAGCACGCCGCCGACGCCGATGCTGGCAAAGCCGGCCGTGCCGGCGCCGCGGTTGATGCCCCAGACATAGAAGGAGCCCGGCGTCGTGCCGATATCGCCGTTCATCGTGCCGGCGAAGACGAACTTGTCGGTCATCGGGTTGTAGGTCACGAAGCTGCCGAGCACGTCCAGATCGCCAGCATGCGGGCCGGTGAAGCTGGCAATGAAGTCATTGCTCGCATCGGTCACGCCCAGCGCCTGGGCGGCCGGCGCGGCGAGCGCCAGCGCGCACAGGGCGGCGGCGCCCGCCAGGGTCTTTCTTGCAAAGGGCTTGTCGTTCATGGTCTTGTTCGCTCCAAGCTGGGCCGGCGCGGAATACGACGGCTGGCCGTGAGTAGCCGGCCGCGCCGCACCGGTTAAGGCCGCGCGGCCGTAACCCCCTAGAAACTCGCACGGCGCGAGGCGCTACTAAGATCGCGCCATGAAGCTTGCGCTGATCGCCCACGACCACAAGAAGGACGCGATGGTGGCCCTGGCCGCCGAGTTCCTGCCCTTTCTGAGGACCGCGAGCCTGATGGCCACCGGCACGACCGGCGGCCGTCTGGTTGCCGAGCTGGGCCTGCAGGTCGAATGCCTGCTCAGCGGTCCGCTGGGCGGCGATCTGCAGATCGGCGCGCGGCTGGCCGTCGGCGAGGTCGATGCGGTGATCTTTCTGCGCGACCCGATGACACCGCAGCCGCATGAGCCCGATATCAATGCGCTGGTGCGCGCCTGCGACGTCCATGATGTGCCCTGCGCGACCAATGTGGCCGGTGCCCGCCTGATGCTGGGGCGCTGGGCCGCCCAGGCTGCCGACGGCATTCGCGGCTAAAATCCCGCTTTCGGGCCGCCCGGCGGTCTGTTCGCATCCCCTTATCTGTACCGGAGCCATCATGGGCAACAAGATCAAAACCGAAGCCGACCGCCGCGCCACGCCGCGTCCCGCCGGCCTGTCGTTCACCCACGGCCGCGGCCAGAAGAGCAGCCTGGAGCGCGGCTCGCACACCCGCAGCAAGAAGAACCCGGGCAAGCGTCCGCACAGCGGTTGAAGCCGGCGGTGGGATGAGCGAGATCACCCACCGTTTGCTCTGATCACAGGCCCCAAGCCTCGCGGCGGGGCCTGTTCCATTTCCAACGCATGCATTGATCAATCACCATGATCCGCATCACCGAACTCCGCCTGCCGCTGGACCATGCCGAGGACGCACTGCGTCCGGCCATCGTTGCCCGTCTGGGCATCGCCGACGCGCAGCTGCGCGCCTTCACCGTCTTCAAGCGCAGCTATGACGCCCGCAAGAAGGCGGCCATCCTCTTGATCTACACGATCGACTGCGAGCTGGCCGCCGAGGACGAGGCCGCGCTGCTGCAGCGCTTCGCCGGCGATCCGCATATCAAGCCGACGCCGGACACCGGCTACAAATTCGTCGGCCAGGCGCCGGCTGGCGGCTGGCCGGAGGATAGGCGCCCGGTCGTCATCGGCTTCGGCCCCTGCGGCATCTTCGCCGCGCTGATCCTGGCCCAGATGGGGCTGCGGCCCATCGTGCTGGAGCGTGGCAAACAAGTGCGCGAGCGCACCAAGGACACCTGGGGCCTGTGGCGGCAGAGCGAGCTGAACCCCGAGTCGAACGTGCAGTTCGGCGAGGGCGGCGCCGGCACCTTTTCGGACGGCAAGCTGTGGAGCCAGATCTCCGACCCCCGCCATCTGACGCGCAAGGTGCTGACCGAGTTCGTCAAGGCCGGCGCGCCGGAAGAGATCCTCTATGTGAGCAAGCCGCATATCGGCACCTTCCGGCTGGTGTCGATGGTGATCAAGATGCGCGCCGAGATCGAGGCGCTGGGCGGCGAGATCCGCTTCCAGCAGAAGGTGTCCGACCTGCTGATCGATGACGGCCCCGGCGGCCGGCATGTGCGCGGCGTCGGCCTGGAGTCCGGCGCGCAGATCGCCACCGACCATGTGGTGCTGGCCCTGGGCCACAGCGCGCGCGACACCTTCGGCATGCTGCACGAGCGCGGCGTCTTCATGGAGGCCAAGCCCTTCTCGATCGGCTACCGCATCGAGCATCCGCAGTCGGTCATCGACCAGGCCCGCTTCGGCCCGAATGCCGGCAATCCCATTCTCGGCGCGGCCGACTACAAGCTGGTGCACCACGCGAAGAACGGCCGCTCGGTCTACAGCTTCTGCATGTGCCCGGGCGGCACCGTCGTCGCGGCGACCAGCGAGCCGCAGCGCGTCGTCACCAACGGCATGAGCCAGTACTCGCGCAACGAGCGCAATGCCAATGCCGGCATCGTCGTCGGCATCTCGCCCGAGGACTACCGCCAGGACGGCAAGCGCGACGGCAGCCCGGTCAATCCGCTCGATGGCATGGCCTTCCAGCGCATCTGGGAATCGCGCGCCTACGAGCTCGGCGAGGGCGACTACCGGGCGCCCGGCGCCCTGGTCGGCGACTTCATCAAGCGCCAGCGCAGCAAGCTGCTGGGCAAGGTCGAGCCCAGCTACAAGCCCGGCGTCACCCTGACCGATCTGCAGCAAAAGGGCAAGGGCAGCCTGCCGGGCTATGCGCTGGACGCGATCCGCGAGGCGCTGCCGGCCTTCGAGCGCCAGATCAGGGGCTTCTCGATGGCCGATGCGGTGCTGACCGGGGTCGAGACCCGCACCTCCTCGCCCCTGCGCATCACCCGTGGCCGCGACTACCAGAGCCTCAACGTCAAGGGCCTGTACCCGGCCGGCGAGGGCGCCGGCTATGCAGGCGGCATCATGTCGGCCGGCGTCGATGGCATCGAGGTGGCCGAGGCAGTCGGCGCGTCGCTGCTGGGAGCGCGCTGAAGGCTGCCAGGCTGTCAGCGGATCTGCGAGGGCTTGGCGCGTTCCTTGTAGAAGGCGTCGGCGCGCGCCCCTAGGTGCTGGCGCGGATCGCCGCCCGAGGCCCAGCGCTCGTTCAGCTCGCGCAGCATCTGCGCGCCGGCGGGCGTGCCCAGCACGCGGTCGATGCCCCGGATGGCTTCCAGGCCCCAGGGCGTGCGCGGGCAGGCGACGCCCGCCTGCATCGGCTCGGCGCCCTGGATGGGCACGGCGGCCAGCTCCTCGAACTGCGGATGCGGCTGGGCGCGGCCGGCGTTCAGCGAGATCGCATATTCGATCGTGTAGTCGGCGCGGCCGATGTCCAGCATGGGCAGCATCTTGCTGCCGAAATCATTGGCCGCGTAGAAGCTGATCGAGCGGTTCTGCGCCGGCCGCTGCGCCAGCTGCGCGTCGATATGGCTGCCATAGCTGCGGCCCTCGACCAGCGCGCCGCGCAGCCGCTCGTCGGCCAGCAGTCGCGCCAGCAGCACCTCGCCGGCGGCATTGCGCGGCAGCGCGGCCAGCTTCTCGCGGCGCACGATCAGCTGCAGCGGCGGGCCGATCTGCGTGTTGGTGAAATAGGCCTGTTTCTCGCGCTCGGGGGTGCGCACGACCGAGACCAGGCAGACCGGCTCGCCGTCCAGCAGCTTCTGCCAGCTGCGCTTGGGATTCGCCTGCACGATCTGATGCCGCGGCGCCGGCCATTGGTTGGCGACGAAACCGACCAACCGGTCGGCCAGTCCGCCGCTGGGGCGCTCGTCGGCGGCGGCCGGCGGATCGGCCGACAGCCAGGTGATGCTGTCCACCCGCGGCGCCTCGGCGGCGCGGCCGGCGCCGGGGGCTCCGGCCAGGGCCAGCAGCAGCGCTAAGGGCAAATGCGTCGCTTTGATCGGCTTCAAGATGAGCGGAGCATAGCGCGCCAAGGCCCCCGCCGCGGCCACGGGTTTGCCATGCCCCGGGTCACGCTAGGCCTGCTGCTGCATCAGCTCGATCAGCTCGCGCAGGAAGTCCAGCGCCTCCTCGGGCGTGGCGAAGAAATACTCGCCGCCCAGATCGGCCACGTCGCCGCCCGGGCCGATGTGGACGACGGACCAGCCCTCGGCGCCGCCGCCGATCGCGCAGATGCCGAAGCTGCCGGGCGCCAGCTCGCGGGCGCTGCCCGCGGTGACGAAGATGTCCTTGCCGAGATGGCTGTAATAGCGTTTCACGGCCGCGATTGTCACCGCTGGCTATAGTCGCCCGATCGCAGGAGATCGAGAAAGAAAGAGCAGCGGCATGAAGGCAATCTGGAACGGCGTGGTGATCGCCGACAGCGAGGACATCGTCACCGTCGACGGCGAGCACTATTTCCCGCCCGAGTCGCTGAAGCGCGAGTACACCACCTTCAGCAACCAGCGCAGCAGCAGCTGGAAAGGCCAGGCCCAGTACCTGAGCCTGTTCGTCAACGGCGAGATCAATCCGGACGCGGTCTGGTTCTATGCGGAACCCAGCGAGGCCGCGGCCGAGATCAAGGGCCGCTACGCGTTCTGGAAGGGCGTGCAGGTCGTCGAATAGCGCTCAGGGCCTTGGCCACAGCGCCCACAGCCGCAGCGGCTGCTTGGTGCGCAGCGCCTGCGCCTCGGCCTCGGCGCCCCAGCCCCAGAAGAAGTCGGCGCGCACCGCGCCGACAATGGCGCTGCCGCTGTCCTGCGCCATCGCCAGCCGGCGCAGCGGCGCGCCGGCATCCAGCCAGACCGGCGTGCCGTAGGGAATGCTGGCCTTGTCGACCGCGATCGAGCGGCCCGGCGTCAGCGGCACCCCCTGGGCGCCGCGCGGGCCCATGCCGAGGTCGGACAGCGGCTCCTCGCGGAAGAACACATAGCGCGGATTGCTCCACAGCAGCTCGTTGAGCCGGGCCGGATTGCGCCGCGCCCAATCGCGCACCGCGGCGCGCGGCGCCGCCGGACCGTCCTTCCATTCGCCCATCGCGGCCAGCGCCGGCCCCAGCGGCTGCAGCGGCTGCTCGTTGTGGCCGGCGAAGGCCATGCGCAGCCAGCGCGGCCGGCCGCCGTCCTCGTCGTCGACGCGCACCCGGCCCGAACCCTGCAGCTGCAGCACCTGCAGATCGATAGGGTCCTCGATATAGACCAGCGCCCTCATGCGGCTCTTCAGCGGCTCGCTGTCGATCTGGCGGCGCGTGTAGTAAGGCCGGCGCTGGTTCAGATCGGGCGGGGCGGCCAGCACCGGCACCTGGAAGCCGGCCTGCGGCTGGCGGCGCGCGATCAGCTCGGGCTCGAAATAGCCGGTCAGCAGGCCCTGCGCCTCGCCGTCCAGGCTTTCGATGCGCCAGGGCCTCAGATGCTGCATCAGCCACAGCAGCGCCTCCTGGTCGTCGGCCGGGCCGCTCATCAGCAGCGCCTTCGCGCACAGTTCCGCCCAGCCCGGCGCCGGGCGTGCGCAGCCGGCGCGCAGCGCGGGCCACAGCTCGGCCGCGCGGTCCTCGCCCCAGCCGGGCAACTCGCTCCAGTCGACGGCGATCCAGCGCGCGCGTTCGCGTTGCTGCTGTTCGCGCGGGCGGGCCGGCTCGGCGGCCGGCGCGCTCACCTTGGGCGTGGACGGCGCTTGCGGCGGCGGCGCGGTCGAGCAGGCGGCCAGCACGCCTAGAATCGCCGCCGCCGTGCATTTGGAGATCGAGGCGATGGGTGTGATTCTGCTGGAGGCCTTGGCCGCGCTGGGGCTGCTGCTGTTCATCGTCTGGTGGACCATGTTTTCGGGCCGCAAGGGCGGCGAGCGCCCGGGCGAGGACGAAGCGAAGGATGAGGATGACAAGGGCGGCGGCGCTCAGTCCTGACTCGCCGCCCGCGGCGGCAGGAAGAAGCTGCGCGGCCGCTCGCGCAGCCGGCGCCAGATCGCCGCGCTGACGCGGGCGCGGTCGGCCAACTGGATGCCGCGCGAGCGCAGCGCGACCTTGAAGGCGCAGAAGAAGCTGACGGTCAGATTCAGCACGCCGATCAGCGCGATGGTCGGCACGCACCACCAGAACGCCGGGCTGGCGAAGATCTGCCAGCCCAGTGCGCCGACGGCGGCGCTCAGCTGACCGCTGGACAGGGTCACATGGCGCACATCGAGCGGGATGGCCAGGAAGCCGAGCAGCGCCGGCACCATGCCCAGCATCATGCCCAGGCTGATATTGGCCGCCAGGCCGGAGATATTGGCGCGCCACCAATACGCCCAGCGCTGCGCGCGCGCGGCGCCGAGCCGGGCGATCAGATGCGGGTTCCAGGCGATCGCGCTGTCCAGCCGGTAGAACACGAACCAGTTCTCGACCCAGCCGGCGATCAGGCTGCTGATGAACAGCAGCACGCCGGTGAAGGCGGCGAACAGCAGCGAGGGCCCGAACAGCTGCAGCGAATGCAGCACGTACTCGGCCTCCTTCGGCCCGATCACCGGCGCGCCGAACAGCGCCCGCGTCAGCAGCTGCACCAGCAGCACCAGCGGGATCACCAGCGCGATATTGCCGACGATGCCGGCGAACTGGGAGCGCAGCAGATTGGCGACCTCGTCGACGAAGCCCTCCAGGCCCTCGGGCGTGCCGATGTCCTGCAGCTTGTGTGCGATCGCCGGCGCCGTCATCGCCGGCTGCTTGGTCGCCACCGTCCAATGCGCCAGATGGATCAGCACGAAGCTGATCGCATAGTTGACGCCGGCCCAGAAACCGGACCAGAAGGCGGAGAGCCCCAGCGCCAGCAGCGCGAACTTGATCAGCGTCGTCAGCGCGATCATCGCGCCGCCGCCGGCCGCGCGCCTGAGCATGTCGCCGTACTCGGCGCGGTCGCGGGTGATGTAGTGCTCGCCGGTCTCGGCGCTGCGCTCGGCCACCTTGCGCGCCATCAGCGAGTAATGGCGCGCGAACAGCGTGCGGATGCTGCGCCGCTCGTGCACCACGCCGACCAGGCTGGCCGTCAGCCGCAGCAGCTCGCGCTTGGGCTGGTCGGAGACCAGGCAGTCGAGCAGGGCCTCGATGCGCTGGGTGCGCGCCAGCATCTGCTCGACCTCGAACATGATGTCCACCGAGACGCCATAGGCCTCCAGATGCTCGGGCACGCTGTTGACGGCCTGGCGGCAGCGCTCCAGCAGCGCGCGCAGATAGTGCAGATGCTGGCGCAGCGCCGGCGAGTCGCCCTGAGCCGGCTGCTGAGGCAGCGCCTCGATCAGCTGTTCCAGCGCATGCGGCAGCTGGGTGAAGGGCCGGTCGGCGATCAGCTCGGGACTCATGCGCAGGCGCAGCGGCGAGGACAGGCCGGCGGCATGGACGGCGCTGACCAGCACCACCAGGCCGTCCAGCATCGGCTCGCGCCAGGACGGTGCCTCGCCCGAGCCGGCGCGCGCGAACAGTGCCGCCAGCCGTTCGAGCAACTCGTCGTCGATCGCGGCCAGCCATTGCTCGTCGGCCTCGTCCGGGAACAGCGGGCCGAACAGCTCGCCCAGATCGCTGCTGTCGACGGTGCCCGGCAGCAGGCGCAGGCGCAGGCGCAGCAGGAATTCGCTCCACAAGGCCATGCGCGGCGCGAAGCCGACGTCGGAAAACAGGCCGACCGCGCTGACATCGCGCCAGATGCCGGCCCAGACCTCGGCGAAGGCCTGCGCATGCTCGGGATGGCGCTCCAGCACATTGAGCAGATGGCGCAGGCGCCGCACCGGCATCGGCGCCGCATCGGCGCGCGGCTCCTCGCCGGCGGCGCCGCGCGCGGGCGCATGGCGCAGCCATTCGAGCAGCCGCGCCAGCCACAGATTGCGCGCCGGCAGCGCCGCCTTCGGGTCGGCGGCGTTGAGCAGCGCCGTCAGGTCCCAGGCCTGGGCCTGCAGGCCTTTGCCCAGCAGACTCAATGCAAGGAGCTGCTGTCGGCCAGCAGGAATTCGGGCACCTCGGCGTAGAACACCTCGGCCGCCTCGGTCACGCACAGGAAGCGGCCGCGCATGCTGCCCTGCGGCGTGGCGATCTGCGCCCAGGAGCTGTACTGGAACTTCTGGCCCGGCGCCAGCAGCGGCTGGTGGCCGACGACGGCCAGGCCGTCGACGCGCTGCTCGCGGCCCTGGGCATCGACGATCTGCCAATGCCGGCCGACCAGCTGGGCGCCGATGTCGCCGGTGTTCTCGATCGTGATCGTGTAGCTGAAGGCATAGAGGCCTTGCTCGGCCTGCGTCTGCTCGGCCAGGGTCTGCACGACTACGCTGCAGCGGAATTGCGGGTGCGCCATGCGGCCGATTCTAGGCCGCGTCGCGCGGCGAGGCGGCGCGCTGCCGCTATGCTCCGCCCATGCATGCCGCTAGCGACTTTCTGATCCGGGCCGGGCAGCGCTTCGGCGCCGCGTTCGGTGCCGCGCTGTGGCTGGCGCTTTTCGCGTCGCCGGTGCCGGCCGCGCCGCCGCAGCCGCCGCTGCAATTGCAGACGGCGCAGCAGAGCGGCTCGATCGGCAAGTACGCCGCGCCCGGCGAGGCGGCGCTGCCAGGCATCTGCATGGAGATCCTGCGTGCGGTCGAGCGCGTCGACCCGGGCCTGCGCTTCGTCGGCCTCGAGCGGCGCGCGCCGCTGCGCCGCATCGAGCGCATGCTGGCCCAGGGTGATCTCGATGTGTTCTTCTGCCTGCTGAAGACGCCCGAGCGCGCCCAGCAATGGCGCTATCTGCCGGTGCCGCTGTACCGGGTCCGGCATATGGTCGTGCAGCGCATCGACGATGCCCAGGTGCTGCGCAGCACGGCCGACCTGATCGCCTCGGGCTTGAAGAAGCCGGTGCTGGTGAGCCAGGGCACCGTGCTGCAGCAGGGGCTGGCGCGCGCCGGCGTCGTCACGGCCGAGGCGCCCTCGGAGCGCGAGGCGCTGCAGATGCTGCTGCTGGGCCGCACCGATGCCGTCTACGGCCAGGACGTCAACCTGCTGCGCAATCTGCGCGAGTCGGGGCTTGGCGACAAGCTGCGGCTGTCGCCGACCGTCTTTCTCGAGGACCTGCAGTACGCGACCGTCGGCCGCCAGCTGCCGGCCGATGCCGAGCAGCGGCTGACCCAGGCGCTGCAGGCGCTGGAGCGCGACGGCACGCTGAAGGCGATTGCCGACAAGTACAACCGCTAGAACAAGAACGAAGGAAGGAGGCCGGCGATGAGCGAGGACCTGCATTACCTGCCCGCCGACGGCCGGCCGCGCTGCCGCTGGTGCGCCGCCGCGGCCGGCGACGAGGGCTATCTGCGCTATCACGATCTGGAATGGGGTTTCCCGGTCGCCGACGATCGGCGCCTGTTCGAGAAGCTGAGCCTGGAGGGTTTCCAGTCCGGCCTGTCCTGGCGCACCATCCTCAACAAGCGCGAGGCCTTCCGCGCCGGTTTTGCCGGCTTCGATTTCAAGCAGGTCGCGCGCTTCGGCGAGCGCGATGTCGAGCGCCTGCTGCAGGACGCCGGCATCGTGCGCCACCGCGGCAAGATCGAGGCCGTCATCAACAACGCGCAGCGCTGCGTCGAGCTGGTCGCCGAACAGGGCTCGCTGGCCCGCTATATCTGGTCCTTCGAGCCGCAGGCACTGGACGCGCCGGCCCATGCGACCGAGACCGAGGCGTCTCGCGCCCTGTCCAGGGACCTGAAGAAGCGCGGCTGGAAGTTCGTCGGCCCGACGACGATGTATGCCTTCATGCAGGCGATGGGTCTGCTGAACGACCATGCGCCCGCTTGCGTCATCCGCGCCGAGGTCGAAAAAGCCCGGCGGCTTTTCACACCGCCGGGCTGACAAAATCAGGGCCGGGGCAGGATGACCTTGTCGATGACGTGGATCACGCCGTTGCTGGCCAGCACGTCGGTGGCCACGATGCTCGACTTGCGGGCCCGCTGGTCGGTGATGCTCAGGCCGGCGTCGATGCTCAGGCTGTCGCCCTGCACCGTCGCGATCGCCGTGTTCAGTGGGACTTCGGCCTTCAGCACCCGGCTGGGCAGCACGTGGTAGGTCAGCACCTTGGTCAGCAAGGCCTTGTTGGCCAGCAGTTGAGCCTTGGTGACGCCCAGCTCGTTCAGCAGCGCGGCGAAGGCGGCATTGGTCGGCGCGAACACGGTGAACGGACCGCTGCTGTTGAGCGTGCCCACCAGGTCGGCGGCCGTCACCGCCTCGACAAGGATGCTGAAGTCCGGGTTGGCCACGGCGGTGTCGACGATGCTGCGGTTGGCGGGCAGTAGCACCTTGTCGATTGCGTGGATCACGCCGTTGCTGGCCTGCACATCGGCCTGCAGGATCTTTGCCGTGCGGTTGCGGCCATCGGTGATGACCAGATCGCTGGCCACCGCGTCGATCTTGAAGATGCCGCCCTGCGCCGTGGTCACCGCCCGGCCCAGCGGTACGGCGGCTTTCTCCACCTTCGAGCTCAGCACGTGGTAGCTCAGCACCGTGCGCAGCAGGGCCTTGTCGGCCAACAGCTGCGCCTTGGTGACGCCCAGCTCGGTCAGCAGTGCAGCGAAGGCGGTGTCGGTTGGCGCGAAGACCGTCAGCGGCCCCGGTGCGGACAGCGTCGCGCCGAGGTCCGCAGCGGTGACGGCTTCGACCAGGATGCTGAAGCGGGCATCGGCTTGGGCTGTTTCAACGATATTGACCGGATGAGGGTCGTCGCCGCCGCCGCAGGCAGTCAGCGTGGCCGTGGTCAGGACGAGCAGAGCGAGACGTCGCGTCAGAACATTCATGGGGAACTCCTTGGACGAGGTGTAACGAACTGGCCGGTGTCAAAAATGAACTGATGAGTATTTAATATGAACTTCATGGTATTTCATGTCAACCATCGAGTTCACTTTGTTACTTCTCGGTCTCGGATTTCTGCCGCCCGCCACCTAGGCGCCACGCGCAGTCCATGACGCGGTCAGTACGTGGGCCGGGCGCGGCTTCGACGGGCCCAAGCCTCCGTAGAATCCCGCCCCATGAGCACCACCTACCGCATCGCCCCCAGCATCCTCTCGGCCGATTTCGCCCGCCTCGGCGAGGAGGTCCGCAACGTGCTGGCCGCCGGCGCCGACTGGATTCACTTCGACGTGATGGACAACCATTACGTGCCGAACCTGACCTTCGGGCCCATGGTCTGCGAGGCGCTGCGCAGGCACTCGGTCAAGCCCGACGGCACGCCCTGCGCCATCGACGTGCACCTGATGGTGCAGCCGGTCGACAGCCTGGCCGTCGCCTTCGCCAAGGCCGGCGCCGATCTGGTCAGCTTCCACCCGGAGGCCAGCGCCCATGTCGACCGCACCTTGCAGCTGATCAAGGCCGAGGGCAAGCAGGCCGGCCTGGTGTTCAACCCGGCCACGCCGCTGGACGTGCTGGAGTGGGTGATCGACAAGGTCGATCTGGTGCTGATCATGAGCGTCAACCCCGGCTTCGGCGGCCAGAGCTTCATCCCCTCGGCGCTGAAGAAGCTCGAGGCGGCGCGCAAGATCATCGACCAGAGCGGCCGCGACATCCGCCTGGAGATCGACGGCGGCGTGAAGGTCGACAACATCCGCTCGATTGCCGATGCCGGCGCCGACACCTTCGTGGCCGGCTCGGCCATCTTCGGCAAGCCCGACTACAAGGCGGTGATCGACGCGATGCGGGCCGAGCTGGCGCGCTGATGTTGAAGTTCGGCCTTGCCAAGGCCAGCGGGCCTTCGCTGCTCTTCGTGTGTCTGGGCAATATCTGCCGCTCGCCGATTGCCGAGATGCTGGCCCGCCAGCATTTGGCGCAGTGCAAGGCGATACGCTCGGCCGGCACCCGTGCCGTCGGCGGCCCGATCGACTCGCGCGCCGCCGCGGCACTGGCGAGGCGGGAACTGAAGGCCGAGAAGCGCTTTCGCTCGCGCCAGTTCGAGACCGCCGACTTCGAGCGCTACGACCTGATCCTGGCGCTGGACTCGCAGAACCTTGCCGACCTGCGCGAGATGTGCCCCGAGCAGCACCGCGGCAAGCTCCGCCTGCTGCTGGACTATGCCCCCGGCCTCGAGGGCCAGGACGTGCCCGACCCCTACTACGGTCCGGCGGCCGGCTTCGACCATGCGCTGATGCTGATCGAGCGCGGGATCAGCGGTCTCGGTGCGGCCCTGCGGGCGGAGCGCATCGGCGCGCCGGTCAGTAGCTGACCGTCAGCAGCAAGGTGTCGGCGTAGCGCCCGGGGCTGATCAGTTGGCCGGCCGGAATCTCGCCGTAGAGACGCCTAGCCCCCGAGCTGGCCGATTGCCCATTGGAAAGCCGGATCGTGCCCGACGGAAAGCTTTCGCAGCCGCGATTGCCCCAGATGCCGCCGACCGGGTTGTCGATATAGACGTTGTAGCTCAGGGCCTGGGACGCGGAGCCGGTCTTCATCGCGCGCAGCCTGCAATCGCCCGTGGCGCCGTTCGACAGCTCGGCCGCCCACGAAACCAGGACCGACCCACCGCCGAGATGGGTGCAGAACAACTCGGCCGTGGTGCTGGCCGTGGTTGGCAGGCCGCGGCTGGGAACGTAGTCGCCGAAATTGAGGCTGTTGCCCACCGACATCGTGCAGGCGAATTTCCCT
This sequence comes from Roseateles violae, assembly GCF_030410485.1. GTDB lineage: Bacteria > Pseudomonadota > Gammaproteobacteria > Burkholderiales > Burkholderiaceae_C > Roseateles_D > Roseateles_D violae. The sequence continues at coordinate 1,153,563 of NZ_JAUHHC010000001.1, forward strand.
TCGTTCTGCGCCGTCGCCGGTCCTGCGCCTAGCAGTTGCCCCAGCAGCAGGGTGGCGAGCAGAGCCCCCCTCATGGCTCCGCCCCCGACTTGCAAAGGAAGGGCCCCAGCACCGGCAGCCGCTCGGCCGGGGCCTGTTCGAGGCGCAGCTGGAAGCTGCAGCGGCGCTCGCCCCAGCGGGCGACGAAGCGGGCCTGCAGGGGCAGGTCGGGGATGAAGACCTCGCCGTCGTCGGCGACCGGATGGCTCAGCGCGCTGCCGTCATATTGCAGCTCGGCGCCGGCCGGCAGCGGCGTGCCGTCGGGCAGCAGGACCCGCAGCAGTGCGTTGAGCCGCCGCCGCGCGTCGAAGTCGACCAGGGCCGCCGAGCGGAAGTACGGTGCGGCCCGCTGTTCCGAGGCGGCCAGCGTGATGTCGATCGGCAGGTCCTTCTCGTCGATGGAAATCCGATTGGGCTGATAGGGATAGAGTCGGGGCAGGATCAGCTTGCCCTCGGCATCGGTGCGGCCCGCGTAATTGCCCTCGTGATAGACGCGCACGTTCTCGAACTGGCCGACCCTGACCAGGGCGAAGCTGTCGACGATGGGTCGGGCGGCAAAGAAGGTGGCATCGACATAGCCGATGCCGCCCTCGGCGCTGAACCGAACGGCGCTGCTGCCGCCGCCGCTGGCGATGTCGGCGCTGTAGATGCCGTAGCGGCCCGAGCGGGTGCCGCCGATTTCGTAGCGCTGGTCGCTGCCGGCGCGCAAGCGGTAGCCCCAGCCCTCGCCGCTCGGGATGGCCTTCTGCAAGGACAGGGCCGCATGGCCGGTGTCATGCGATCCGCTGCGGCTCGACGAAGCATCGACCGAGGCCGTCGTCGCTTCGCCGAGCGGCAGCACCAACGAGGCAAAGAAACTGCTGCCCGGCACCGACGCGCCCCAGCTGCGCGAGGCCGACAGGATCAGCGAGGCCCATTTGACCGGGTTGAACGAATAGCTGAGCGTGGCGCTCTGGACAGCCGGCTCGCCGTGGCTGGCCTGGCCGGCCCAGGCCAGGCCCAGTGAGCCTGCCGCGCCGAAGTTGTAGCCCAGCGCCGCCATCGTGCTGCGCGCGAGCCGTCGCAGGCTTGTCTCGTCGCCGGCCAGACGAAACTCCGGGCTGGCCCAGAGCCCGCGCAGCACGATATTGAAGCGCGCTCGCTGGTACTCGTAGCCGGCCACGGCGAGCTGGCCGCTGCCGGCATCGCCATGGCTGGCCGCCAAGCCGGCACTGATGACGCCGAGATTCGCCGGATTCCAGTCGACGGTGGCACCGCCGGCACGCACATGCGCGTCGACCTCGGCGCGCAGCTCGACGGTGGTCTTGTCGCTGAGCCCGCGCCGCCAGTAAGCGCTGCCGAAGCCGTCGCCATAGTCCGAGCTGGCAAGGCCGTAGTTGCGCCGCGGCGCGCCGATGCTGATGCGGTAGTCGTCGAGGGCGGGGGCGAGCAGCCGACGGCTGGTATAGAACGGCTGCGTGATCAACTGCTGCTGGCCGAAGGCATCGCGCACGATCAGCTGCACCTCGCCCGAGCCGGTGACCACAGGCATGCCGGTGATGCTGAACGGGCCCGGATCGACCGGCTGCGAGCCCACCCGCGAACCGTTGACGAACACGTCGACCGTTGACGGCACGACGGCGGTGCCTGGAACCGCCGGCAGCGGATAGGTCAGCAGATTCGGTTGCAGGCTGAAATTGCTGCCGATCTGCAGGCCGCCGAAGCGAATCGAACGGCCCCAGGCCCCTGGCGTGGTGATCGCGTCGCCGAGCGTCACGGTGCGCAGCTTGGACGGCAGGTCGTAGCGCCAGGCGCTCTCCAGTCGAATCAGGCGCCCGGTCGTGCCACCGCTGAATGTCGCCGTGTTGGCGCCGAAGCTGGTGTTGCCGGCGCCATAGCGCCCCGAGACTCCGAGCTCGAACAGGCCGGAGGCAAAGGAGGAGGCTTCGGACGAGAAGCCGAACAGCTTGTAATTGGCGAAACCGCCCCAGGGCGGCGCCGTCGACTCGACGACGCCACCGCGCTGCAATGCGTGCGAGCCAGGCTCGAAGGCGCTCGGGGGCAGGCGCACGTGGAGGCGCTGGGTGCGCTGGTCTATCGTGGCCGTGGCACCGGCGATCGCGTCGAGCGCCACCAGCGGGCGCGACTCGATCTCGATCACAGAATCCGGCAGGGCCTTCACGCGCCAGCGTCGCAGCGCGGCCCGCTCGACCAGCAGGCGGCCGCCTGGCTGCGGCAGCACGACGAGGCTGCCGACCGCCTGGCCATTGACCGTGGCCTCGAGCAAGACCAGGCCCTGCGCGGCCGTGCCCGCCGGGTCTGACAGCTCGCTGTCGACGCCATCGAGCTCACCGGCGCGGCACGCGTGATGAGCCAGTAGCAGGGACGCTGCCATCGCAGCGACGCTAAGGGCGCTCTTCAAGTGGGACGTCGATGCTGACCGGCCGCCCGGCCTCGTCCTGCGCCCTGATCTGCAGGCTGCGGGAGGCCGGATCGGGGCGCAGCGCCAGATCCAGCTCCAGGCGGGACTGCGCCAGCACGACAAGGAAGGTCCGCTGGAGCCGGGCATCGCCGACGGAGAACTCGACGTCCTGGATCCGGTAGCGGCTCGTGCCCCCGTTCTCGCCGATCAGGCGCACGCCCTCGGCGGTGCGCTCGGCACGCCAGTTCGCCGCCGGGTTCGGGTCCGGGGTCGGCGGGCGGATATAGACCGGCATATTGTGGGCGACTGCAATGCGAAATGCGCCCCTGCCGCTGGCCGGTTCCTCCTTGGGCGGGACCTCCCTGATCAGCAGCCGGTAGGCGTCCTCGATCGGCCCGCGCGTCGAATTGCGCGGCGCCACCCGCACCAGTTGCTCCTCGCCCGGAGCCAGTCTGAAGATCGGCGGGTTGACCAACAGCTCTCGGGTCTCGACCGTGCTGTCCCGGCCCTGGGCTTGCGACCATTTGAGCGCCTTGCTCTGCACGACGATGGTCTCATCGCTGGTGTTCAGCACGCGGACCGAGGCCGAGGCGTCGCGACTGTCGAGGCTCAGCCCGATCGGCGAGACGCTGAAGCCGCCAGCCAGCGCGTCGGCTGCCGGCGCGCCGGCCAGCAGCATGGCGATCCTCATCGCGGTCGCGAAGCTCAGCCTCATGTTCAGCCAGGCCCGGTACTCAATAGATCGCGGTGACGGTCACCACATCGCTAAAGGCGCCGGCCGCGTAACCGCCCGGCGGTGCGGCATCGATGACGCCGCACAGACTGATGGAGCGCCTGCCACCGGCACCGATGGTGCCCGACAGGGCATTGGCGCCGGTCGTCCACTCCACCGAGGCGCCGGCGCAGCTGCTCAGCGTGGCGGCGTCGGGCTGGTAGATGTGATAGGAGATGTAGCCGCCGGTCGAATTGGCCATCGAGCGCAGGGTGGCCGACTGGCCGAGGCCGAAATGAAGGCCGTTGTTGATCTCGATCGAGACCGTCGCCCCCTGGGTGCAGGCAGCCTCGATCGTAGCGGTCGCGGCAAGCGGGCTGCCGAGATTGGCGAGCACCGGGCCGAAGTTGAGGTCGGTGAGCCGTGACACGGTGCAGACCGACTCGACATTGGCGGTGACGGTCACCGTCGCGCTTGTGACCGCCGCCTTGGCCGGCATGGGCGGCAGCAGCATCGCGGCGGCGAACGTCGCTAAGCCAAGCCTAATTCCGATCCGCTGCTTGCACCGCATCGACGTTCTCCTCAGCTCGAGCAGTCTTGTTATCGCCGGATCTTAGAGTCTGCGGGCCAGTGGTCAAGGCAGCTGTTGTGCGCCGCGCGAAGTCGGTCGGTCTCGGTGCGAGCCATGGCACTGCCGGTGCGCTTGCCTTTTCGTTCAATCGGCTCCCGCATGCGCCGTCATCCTTCCCTGCGGCACTTCCCGCATATCCGGCCCCTTGCCGCTGAAGCGGTCCAGCGCCAGATAGATCACCGGCGTGATGTAGAGCGTCACCGCCTGCGACAGGATCAGGCCGCCGACGACGGCCAGGCCCAGCGGCTGGCGCAGCTCGGCGCCGGCGCCCAGGCCCAGCGCGATCGGCAGCGCGCCCATCAAGGCGGCCAGCGTCGTCATCATGATCGGGCGGAAGCGCAGAATGCAGGCCTCGCGGATCGCCTCCGGTGGGCTCATGCCGCCGTTGCGCTGCGCATCGAGCGCGAAGTCGATCATCATGATCGCGTTCTTCTTGACGATGCCGATCAGCATCAGGATGCCGATCGTCGCGATCAGCGTCAGGTCCATGCCGAAGATCTGCAAGGTGAGCAGCGCGCCGACCGCGGCCGAGGGCAGGCCGGCCAGGATGGTGATCGGGTGGATATAGCTCTCGTAGAGCACGCCCAAGAGCACATAGATCACCGCCACCGCCAGGCCGATCAGCAAGAGTTGACCCCCTTGCGAGTCCTGGAAAACGGCCGCATCGCCGCCGTAGCTGGTGATGATGGACGAGGGCAGGCCGATCTCCTTCACATAGGCTTCCAGCTGCTTCGTCGCGTCGCCCAGCGGCACGTTGGGCGCCAGATTGAAGCTCAAGGTGATCGCCTGCAGCTGACCCTGGTGGTTGACCGCCGTCGGCCCGAGGCCGCGCTGCACGCTGGCGAAGGCGGCCAGCGGCACCTGGGCGCCGTTGCGGCCGCGCAGATAGATCTTGTTGAAGGCGTCCTCGCTCAGGCGATCGGCATCGGTCGCCTCCATGATCACCTGGTAGGTGTTGCTCTCGGCGTAGATGGACGAGATCTGGCGCTCGCCGAAGGCGTCGTAGAGCGCGTTGCGCAGGTCCTGCATCTGCACGCCGAGGATGGTGGCGCGCTCGCGGTCGATGATCAGATTGGCCTGCAGGCCGCGCAGCTGCGAATCGCTGGTGACGTCGCGGAACAGCCGCGCATCGCCGCGCAGCTTGTCCTGCAGCTTGGCGGCCCAGCTGTTGAGCTCGCCGGCGCTGACCGACTGCAGCGTGAACTGGTAGCGGCTCTTGCTCTGCCGGCCGCCCAGCTGCAGGTTCTGCACCGGCCGCAGATAGACGGCGATGCCGGGCACCGCACGCAGCTCCTTGCGCAGGCCCTCCAGCACCTCCTTCATCGGCGGGCGCTCGGCGCGCGGCTTCAGATTGATGAACATGCGGCCGGTGTTGACATTGCCGCCACCCCCGCCGCCGCCGACCGCCGCCGACACGCTGGCCACCGCCGGGTATTTCTGCACGATGGTCGCGACGCGCTCCTGCAGCACCGTCATCGCATTGAAGGAGATGTCCTCGGCCGCCTCGGTGCTGGCCTGGATCTGGCCGATGTCCTCCTCGGGGAAGAAACCCTTGGGGATGGCGATATAGAGCCAGACGGTGGCCGCAAAGCTGGCGACGGCCACGCCCATCACCCAGGCGCGATGGCGCAGCGCCAGGTCCAGGCTGCGCGTGTACAGGTCCAGCATCCGGTTGAAGGCGCGCTCGAAGCTCCGGCCGAGCCGGCTCTCCTCCGTCTCGTGGTGGGCCTTGAGGAAACGGCTGCACAGCATCGGAACCAGGGTCAGCGAGACGCCGGCCGAGACCATGATGGACAGCGAGACGACGACGGCGAACTCGTGGAACAAGAGGCCGATCACGCCGGGCATGAAGAAGATCGGGATCAGCACGGCGACCAGCGAGATCGAGATCGACACGATGGTGAAGGACATCTCGCGTGCGCCGCGTATCGCTGCGGCGAAGGGCGCCATGCCGTCCTCGATATGGCGGTGGATGTTCTCCAGCATCACGATCGCGTCGTCGACGACCAGGCCGACGGCCAAGGTGATGCCCAAGAGCGAGATATTGTCCAGGCTGTAGCCCAGCGCATAGAGCAGGGTCAGCGCACCGATCAGCGAGATCGGCAGCGACAGGGTCGGGATCAGGGTCGCGACCGCGCGGCGCAGGAACAAAAAGATCACCAGCACCACCAGCGCCACCGTCAGCGCCAAGGTGAAGTAGACATCGTGCAGCGACTCGCGGATCGAGACCGAGCGGTCGTTCAAGGTGCTCATCTGCACCGAGGCGGGCAGCTGGGCCGCGAAGCGCGGCAGCATGGCCTTCACCGCATCGACGACCTTGACCGTGTTGGCGTCCGGCTGGCGCTGCACGGCCAGCACGATGGAGCGCTCGCCGTTGAAGTTGGAGAACGATTTGACCGTCTCGAAGCTGTCCTGCACATCCGCCACATCGCGCAGAAAGGTCGGCGCGCCGTTGCGCGTGGCGACGACGATGTCGCCGAACTCCTTGGCATTGCGCAGCTGCTTGTTGGCCTGCACGGTCAGCGTCTGGCGCGTGCCGTCGAGCACGCCGACCGGCGTGTTCGCATTGGCCCCACGGATCGCCGCCTGCAATTCCTCCAAGGTGATATTGCGCTGGTTCAGCACCTCGTTGCGGACCTTGATCCGCACCGCGAAACGCTTCTGGCCGAAGATGCCGACCTGGGCCACGCCGTCGATCGTCGACAGGCTGGGCGTGATCAGGTTCTCGGCGAAGTCGTTCAGCTCCGACAGATTGATGGACGGCGAGGTCAGGGCGACCAGCAGCACCGGCGCGTCGGCCGGATTGACCTTGCGATAGCTCGGCGGCGAGGTCATCTCGGTCGGCAGCGCGCGCAAGGACCGGAACAGCGCCGCCTGCACGTCGACGGCGGCCGCGTCGATGTCGCGCGAGGGGTCGAACTCCAGGGTCAGCGAGGTACTGCCCAGCGTGTTGGTGGACGAGATCGTCAGCAGGCCGGCGATGGTCGAGAACTGCTTTTCCAGCGGCAGCGCCACCGAGGAGGCCATCGTTTCCGGCGAGGCGCCCGGCAGCGAGGCCTGCACATTGATCACCGGCGTGTTGTAGGAGGGCAGGGCCGCGACCGGGATCTTGCCCCAGGCCGCCAGACCGGCGATCACCAGCGCGATATTCAGCAGCACGGTCATCACCGGCCGCCGGATGAACAGTTCGGTCAGGTTCATGGTGCGCTTGCTCCGGAGGAGGCTGGCGCAGAGGCCGTTGCCGCCGCATCCTGCGCCGAGGCCGCGCGGCGCGCCGCCTGCGCGGCCGGATTGATTGCCGCCGGCTGCTCGCGCACCGGCGTGCCGGGGCGCAGGTTTTGGCGGCCGTCCAGCACCACCTTGGCGCCGGCCTCGATGCCGTCGACCACGGCCAGCTCGCCAAAGGGGTAGCGCAGCTGGATGGTCTTCAGCTGGGCCTGCTTGTTCTCGTCGACGATGTAGACCACGCGCTCATTGCCGCGCTGGATGATGGCCGCCTGCGGGATCACGACCGCGTCCTTGATCGTGCGCAGAATCATCCGCATGCGCACATACTGGCCCGGCCACAGCGTCTGCTGCTTGTTGTCGAACTCGGCCTTGACCTTGATGGTGCCGGTGGCCGTGTCGACCAGGTTGTCGACGAAGCTCACGCGGCCGCGCGCCGGCTCCGAGGCCGGGCGCGCGCCGGGCAGCAGCACCTGCGCCTCCAGCGGTCGCGGCGCCGCGCCGCTCGCGCCACCGCGGGTCGCCTGCAGCAGCGGCGCCAGCTGCGACTCGGGCAGCGCGAAGCTGACGCTGATCGGGTCCAGCTGGGCGATGCTGACCAGGGGCAGGGCCGTCGAATTGGCCTGCACCAGGCTGCCGGCGACGACGTTGACGACGCCGGCGCGGCCGGACAGCGGCGCGCGGATCTCGTTGTAGCTGAGCGCGACCTGGGCCGCCTGCACGGCCGCCTGGTCCGACTGCAGCAGCGCGCGCTGCGCGTCGAGGTTGGCGAAGGCGGTGTCGACCGCGTTCTGCGCAATGAAGTTCTGCGCGCGCAGTTCCTGGGCGCGCTGGTACTGGCGCTCCAGATCGTTCAGGGTGGCGCGGTCGCGCGCCAGCTGGGCGCGGGCCTTGTCCAGATTGGCGCGGTCGGCGCGGTCGTCGAAGCGGAACAGCAGATCGCCCTTGCGGACGCTCTGGCCGTCTCGGATCAAGACCTCCTTGACCGTGCTGGTCGTTTGCGCGCGCAGGTCGACGGTGTTCAGCGCGGCGACGGTGCCGCTGGCCTCGATGCTGACCGGCACCTCCTGCTTCTGTGCGCTGATCACCCCGACCGATTGCGTCGCCGGCCGGCCGCCGGGCCCGCTGGCCGCCTGCGCGGAGGCGGCGGCATTGCCGCTGGCGGCACCCGCCTCCGGCGCGGCACGATTGTTCTTCCACCACCAGCCGCCGGCGGCCAGGGCGATCGCGATCAGGGACAGGGTCAGCAGCTTACGGGACATTTCCAGCTTTCGAGTTCTTGCGGCGAGCGGGGACGGCAGGGCGAGCGCCGTCACGGGCGCAAGCTTAAGCGCCGGTGCCGGCATTCATATTGCCGTCCGGTTAAGCGCCGCCGCCCTGCCGCCGCCGATTGGACGCCGGCAAGGGGCGCACCGCCAGAGAGGAATCCCGCTCAGCCGAGCCGGCCGGGCAGCGCGTTCAGCGCCAGTGCGAGCTGCGCACCGACGCGCGCATTGTTCTTCACCAGCGCGATATTGCTGGCCAGGCTGCGGCCCTCGGTCAGGGCCTTGATGCGCGCCAAGAGGAAGGGCGTGACCGCCTTGCCGGCAATGCCCTGGGCCGCCGCCTCGGCCAGCGCCTGCTCGGTGATCGCGTCGATCTCGCTCTTGGGCATGGCTTGATCCGCCGGCACCGGGTTGCTGACGACGACGCCGCCGGCCAGACCCAGGGCCCATTTGGTCGCCACGAAGCGCGCCTGTTCTTCCGCGGTGTCGAGGCGGAAATCGGCCTTGAAGCCGCTGTCCGGCGTGTAGAAGGCGGCGAAATTGTCCTGGCCGACGCTGACGACGGGCACGCCCTGGGTCTCCAGGTACTCCAAGGTCAGGCCGATGTCGAGGATGGATTTGGCGCCGGCGCAGACGACGGCCACCGAGGTCCGTGCCAGCTCCTGCAGATCGGCCGAGATGTCGAAGCTGGTCTCGGCGCCGCGGTGCACGCCGCCGATGCCGCCGGTGACGAAGACGGCGATGCCGGCCAGGGCCGCGCAGATCATCGTCGCGGCCACCGTCGTCGCGCCGATTCGGCCGCTGGCGATCACATAGGGCAGGTCGCGGCGGCTGACCTTCAGCGCCTCGGGCGACTGGCCCAGCAGTTCCAGCTCGGCCTCGGTCAGGCCGATGCGGATCTTGCCGCCCAGCACGGCAATCGTCGCCGGCACGGCGCCGGCCGCGCGGATCAGGGTCTCGACCTCGCGCGCCGTCTGCACGTTCTGCGGATAGGGCATGCCGTGCGAAATGATGGTCGATTCGAGCGCGACGATCGCGCGGCCGGCGCGGCGCGCCTCGGCGACCTCGGGGGCGAATTCGAGCAGGTCCTGCAGCTGCGGGGCGAAGACGGTGTGGCTGTTGGTGTTCATGGATGGTGTGCTTCGAGGTGTTCGGCCAGCCAGGCGGGGCTCAAACCCGGGTGGACGGTGGCGGTGGTCTGCAGGGTCAGCGCGGCCAGTTCGAGGCCGACCCGGCAGGCGCTGGCCAGCGGCAGACGCGTCAGCGACGCGCAGATGCCGGCGGCCAGCGCGTCGCCGGCGCCGGTGACGTCGACGATGGTCGCGACGGGCGGGGCCGGCAGCTGCTGGGCTGCCTGTCCGGCTTCGCTGCACAGCAGGCCAGACCCGCCGGCCGTCACGACGATCTGGCGCAGGCCGCGGCGCTGCAAGTCGGCCAGGCGCGCTTCATCATCGGCCGCGCCGGGCAGCAGCGCGCGCAGCTCGCCGCGGTTCAGGATCAGGCATTGCAGGCCGTGCAGATCGGCCGGCAGCCGCGCCATCTTAGGTTCGGACACGGCGACGGCGATCACCGCCAGGCCGGCCTCGCGCGCCCGGGCCAGCAGGGCCGCGATGCTGGCGGCGGGCAGGTTCAGATCCAGCACCAGCGTCGCCTCGGCCGGCAGTGCGCAGTCGCGCAGGAAGTCCGGCGTCAGGCGATCGGCCAGCGGCATCGCCGCCAGCGCCAGCAGCATCTGGCCGCCGGCATCGAGCACGGCCGTGTAGCTGCCGGTCGGCTCGCCCGGCGCGAGCAGGCTGCCGTCGCTCGACAGGCCGGCCTCGGCCGCATGGGCCAGCAGGGCCCGGCCGGCCGCATCGTCGCCGACGGCGGTGATCAACCGGGTCGGCAGGCCCAGCCGGGCCAGGTTCTCGGCCACATTGCGGGCGACGCCGCCGAAGGCCTCCAGCTGCACGGCCGGGTTCGAGCTGCCCATGGTCAGCGCCTCGCGGCTGCGCAGCTTGCGATCGATATTGGCGCCGCCGATGCAGACGATGGAAGGAATCATGGCGGCAGTATAGAAACGCCTGCCGCCGAGCCCGGCCGGCGGCTCAGGGCGGGGCCGGCAGATTGACCGTGGCCGCCACCTCGCGCACGCAGGCGATTGCGCGCTGTGCCATCGGCGAGGGCGTGCGGTTGCGCAAGGTCACCAGACCCATGTCCGAATAGACGGCCGGCAGGTCGCTCAGTTCGAGCGGCACCAGCGTGCCGGCGCGCACATCGTCGGCCACGGCGGCATCCGAGGTCGCGCAGACGGTGTCGCTGCTCAGCGCCAGGCTGCGCAGCAGCGAGAGGTCGTCGCATTCGAGGGCCAGCGCCATCTCGTCGGCGGCGCTGCGGCCGAGCAGCCGGGCCAGCAGGGCCTTGACCGGGCCCGGCACCTTGATGGCCGCCAGACCGTAGTGCCAGGCCTCGAGGAAGCTGCAGCGCCGCCCGGCCAGTGGGTGGCCGGCGCGCACGAAGAGATGGGCGCTCTGCCGGCCCAGCGATTTGATCTCGATCCGCGGGTCCGGCGGGATGTCGCGCACCTCGGCGACGAAGAATTCGATGTCCTCGGCCCGCAGCCGCTCCAGCAGCAACTGCCAGTTGTTCATCTCCAGGCGCAGGCAGACGCCCGGATGCGCGCGCCGCAGCCGCGAGATCACGGCCGGCATGATGGTCGCGGCCGGAAAGGGGCCGGCGCCGAAGGCCGTGTCCCCGAGCTCGCTATCGCGGTAGAGCAGGGCGTCGCGCTGCAGGCAGCGGGCATCGAACAGTAGGCGCCGGGCTCGCGTGATCAGGAAGTCGCCCGCCGGTGTCGGCTTGACGTCTCCGGTCTCGCGGTCGAACAGCCGCATGCCCAGCTCCTGCTCGATCGCCTGGATGCTGCGGCTGAAAGCCGGCTGGCTGAGGTGCACGCGCTCCGCCGCGCGCGCGAAATGGCGGGTGTCGGCCAGAGCCACCAGATGTCCGAGACGCTTCAGATCCATGGCTCAATGCTCAGTGTGCATTGAGATATTGTCAACATTGCATTGGACACATTGAAGGCCGCCGCCGATAAATAGAGCACCCATCACCCCCAAAACCGGAGACGGCATCGATGAGTCCCTTGCTCCAGAACAGCCTGATCGTGACGCTGATCCTCGGCTTCGCGCTGATGGAATACACGAGCCGACGCTACCGGACGAAGGTGGCGGCCAACGCCAGCGCGAACGACACCAAGCTGGAACTGCTGATGTTCCTGAGCCTGGTCGCGATTGCCCAGCCGGTGGCGCTGCTGGGCAGCAATGCGCTGTGCACCTGGCTGATGCCGGCCCAGCGCGGCGCCTGGGAGGGCCTGCCCTGGTGGGCGGCGGTCGGCGTCTTCCTGGTCGCCGACGACATGACGCAGTACTGGTGGCACCGGATATCCCACACACCGCTGCTGTGGCCGCTGCACCGCGCCCACCACTCGGCCAAGTACATGAGCATCCGCGTCACCTACCGCAACAACTTCTTCTACTACCTGCTGATGCCGGGCCTGTGGATGGCGGGCGTGCTGATCTTCCTTGGCCTGGGCAAGGTCTACACGGGCTATATCGTCGTCAAGATCGCCGTCATCCTCGGCGCGCATTGCGCCTGGGCCTGGGACGAGCCGCTGTACCGCATCAAGGCGCTGCAGCCCATCATGTGGGTCGTCGAGCGCACGATCTCGACGCCGGCCACGCACTGGGCGCATCACGCGCTGACCAATGACGACGGCGTCGGCCACTACAAGGGCAATTTCGGCAATCTGCTGTTCTTCTGGGACGTGCTGTTCGGCAGCGCCCACATCACGCGCCGCTATCCGGCCGCCGTCGGCCTGCACGACGACCGCCTGTTCGGCGACGAGCACTGGGCCGACCAGATGTTCTATCCGCTGGCGCAATCGACGCGCGAGCACAGCGCCTTGCGCCCGGGCGCCCGGCAGTACGAGCCGCCGGCCGGCGCCGGGGCTTCGCAGGCATGAGCGGGCGCAGTCCCGCCGCCGACGCCGCCGCGCGCGTCGCCGATGTCTTTGCCGATCAGCAGCAGGCCTTTGACGCCCACCCGTTTCCGCCGGCCGAGGAGCGGCTGGCCCAGCTGCGCGCGCTGAAGCGCCAGCTCTCGCGCTACCAGGATCTGCTGGCCGGGGCGATGGGCCGCGACTTCGGCGGGCGTTCGCCCAGCGAGTCGATGATGCTGGATGTGCTGCCGACGACGCTGGCGATCAATCATGCGATCGCCCATCTGCGCCGCTGGATGAGGCCGAGCCGGCGCGCGACCGAGCTGCTCTTCCTCTCGAACCGCCTGCGCGTTCATTACCAGCCCAAGGGCGTGGTCGGTGTGATCGCGACCTGGAACTTCCCGGTCTATCTGTCGCTGGGCCCGCTGGCGGCGGCGCTGGCCGCCGGCAACCGCGTGATGCTGAAGATGCCGGAGCAGACGCCGGCGACCAATGCGGTGCTCAAGCGCCTGCTGGCCGAGGTCTTCGACGAGCGCCAGGTGGCGCTGATCGGCGGCGAGCTGGAGGACCCGAATGTCTTCTCCTCGCTGCCCTTCAACCACATCGTCTTCACCGGCTCGCCGGCCGTCGGCCGCATCGTGATGCGCCAGGCGGCGCAGCACCTGACCCCGGTCACGCTGGAGCTGGGCGGCAAGTCGCCCGCGGTCGTGATGCGCGGCTACCCGCTGCGCGAGGCGGCGCTGCGCATCGCCCATGGCAAGGGCACGAACTGCGGCCAGATCTGCGTGGCGCCGGACTATGCGCTGCTGCCGCGCGAGCAGCTGGCGGCCTTCGCCGCCGAGCTGAAGACTGCCTTTGCGCGCCTGTATGGCCCGCGCGCCGAGCAGAGCGCCGATTACACCTCCATCGCCAGCCAGCGCCAGGCCGCGCGCATCGCGGCCCTGCTCGACGATGCGCGCGCCAAGGGCGCGGAGATCATGCCCTGCGGCGAGGTGAGCGATCCGCGCCGGCTGCCGCTGCACCTCGTCAGCGGCTGCACGCCGGAGATGGCCCTGATGCGGGAAGAGATCTTCGGGCCCATCCTGCCGGTGCTGCCCTACGACACGCTGGACGAGGCGATCGCCTTCATCCGCGCCCGCCCGCGGCCGCTGGCGCTGTACTGCTTCGGCCACGATGCGGCGGCACGCGAGGAACTGCTGCGGCGCACCCACTCCGGCGGCGTGACCATCAACGACTGGGGCTGGCATGCGGTCAACCACGACGCCCCGTTCGGCGGTGTCGGCAACTCGGGCATCGGCAGCTACCATGGCGTCGAGGGCTTTCGCGAGCTCTCGCATGCGCGCACGGTGTTCAAGCGCCATCGCTGGTTCCCCATCGATTTGTTCTATCCGCCTTATGGCGGACTCGTGCAGCGCCTGGCGCTGAAGTTCTTCATCGGCCGCGGCGACGCGGCGCTCAAACCTTGATGTGATCGGCATGCAAGCAACACTCGAAGGCAGGCGCATCGCCGTGACCGGCGGCTTCGGCGCGCTCGGCCGCGCGCTGGCCCAGGTGCTCGACGCCGCCGGCGCGCGCGTCGCCCTGCTCGACCGGGCGGCCCTGCCGGCCGGCCTGCCGGCCCGCTTCGTCGCGCTGGGCGGCGTCGATCTCAGCGAGGCAGCGCATGCACGCGCGGCGCTGGACCAGGCGGCGAGCCGGCTCGGCGGCCTCGACGGCCTCGCCAATGTGGCCGGCGGCTTCCTGTGGGAGACCGTCGAGAGCGGCGGCATCGAGAGCTGGGATCGGATGCAGGCGATCAATCTGCGCACGGCCCTGCTGGCCTCGCAGGCGGCGCTGCCGCATCTGCTCGCCGCGGGCGGTGGTCGCATCGTCAATGTGGGCTCGGGCGGTGCGCAGCAGGCGGGCCTGGGCATGGGCGCCTACGCGGCGGCCAAGGCCGGCGTCGCCCGGCTGACCGAGGCGATGGCCGAGGAGTTCAAGGACCGGGGCCTGAACGTCAACGCGGTGCTGCCGGGCATGCTCGACACGCCGGCCAACCGCGCCGAGATGCCGCAGGCCGACTTCACGCGCTGGGTCGCGCCCGAGGCGCTGGCACAGGTGATGGCCTTCCTGCTCTAGGACGCCGCGGCGGCCGTCAACGGCGCGCTGATTCCGGTCAAGGGGCGGGGCTGAGCCAGGCCCCGCCCACCAGCGCTCAGCCCTTCATCATCGCCGCGGCAGCCCGATCACCGTGCCCTCGCGCCGGCCGTCCGCCGCGCCGTACTGCTTGCCGGTGTGCTGGTCGACGACCACGGCCTGCACCGAGCCGATCTCGCCGCCCGGCGCTGTCAGGGCCACCGTGTAGCCCAGGGCGGCCAGGCCGCTGATGGTGGCCTGCGGGAAGCCGGGTTCCATGCTGATCGTGCTGCCGGTATTGGTCACCGACACGCGCGGTGCATTGACCGCGTCCTGCAGCGACATCTTGTGGTCGATCAGATTCAGCGTCACGTTGAACACCGAGTTGATGATGGACGCGCCGCCCGGCGAGCCATAGGCGAGCAGCGGCGTGCCGTCGGGCGCGAAGATCATCGTGGGGTTCATGCTGCTGCGCGGCCGCTTGTTCGGCTGCACATCGTTGAAGCCGGGGCCGCCGGTGTAGGGGTTGGTGGTGGGCGCCGTGTTGAAGTCGGTCAGCTCGTTGTTGAGCAGGAAGCCCAGATTGCGGAAGGAACCGTCGGCGCGCTTGTAGCCGGCGAACACGCCGATGCCGTGCGAGGACTCGATCGTGTTCGTGTAGCTGACCATATTCCCCCATTTGTCGACCACGGAGAAATGTGTCGTCGTCTCGCCGGGGCCGGTCACCGGCTCGGCCACGGCCAGCCGGGTCGCGGGCTTGATGCCGGCGCTTTCATAGGGCCGCGGATCGCCGGCGTTCGGGTTCGGCGTCAGCCTGACACCCGGCACGATGGCCGCGCCGCGCAGGCCGACATAGCTCGGGTGGAGCAGGCCCTTGGCGGGCACCGGCACGAAGTCGGCGTCGCCCATCCATTGCGAGCGATCGGCGAAGCCCAGCCGCATCGCGTCGACCATCACATTGACCGTCTTGGTCGAGCCGAAGCCATAGCCCTGGCTGGCGTCGCCGATCGGGAAGCGCTCCAGCATCTTCAGCATCTGCAGCATGGTCAGCCCGCCCGAGCTCGGCGGCGACATCGACTTGATCGTGTAGCCGCGGTAGCTGCCGACTATGGGCTGGCGGATCTTGGCCTGGTAGTTCTCGAGGTCGGCCAGCGTCATGCCGCCGCCCTTGCCATTGGGCGCCTGCGGCCTGTTGAACTTCTGGCCCTCGACGATGCCCATCGCGATGTCGCAGCCCTTCTCCGGCATGTATTTGTAGAAGCAGTCGGGGCCGTTCGCCGCCAGCAGGCGGAAGGTCTCGGCCAGCGGCTTGTTCTGCACCAGCGCGCCCACCGGCACCGGCTGCCCGCCGGGGCAGAAATAGGCGGCCGCCTCGGGCGAGTTGGTCGAGCGGCCGCCGTTGTTGCAGCTGACCGCGGTGTAGCGCGGCGTCGCCGCGAAGCCTTCGTCGGCCAGCCTGATCGCCGGCTGGAGGACCTGAGCCAGCGAGAGATTGCCGTAGCTCTCCAGCGCCAGCGCGGTGCCGCGCACCATGCCGGGCACGCCGACGGCCACGCCTTGCAGGCTGGCACTCGGCACGCCGACGAACATCGTCGGCGTCGCCGCCGCGGGCGCTTTCTCGCGCGTCTCGACGACCAGGGTCTGCCCGCTCTTGGCCAGGTGGATCATCATGAAGCCGCCGCCGCCGATGCCGGCCGATTGGGGCTCGACGACATTGAGCGCGTAGGCGATCGCGACGGCCGCGTCGACGGCATTGCCGCCCTGCTCGAGGATCTGCGCGCCGGCCTCGGCGCCATAGGGATTGGCGGCGGTCACGACGCCCTGGCGGAAGGCCTTGCCGGCCCAGGGCGGCGGCGAGCCCTTGGCCTGCGGTGGCAGCTTGACGCTGGACACGACGCCCAGCGTCGTGTCGTCGCCGCCCTCGTCGGCCAGGGCCCAGCCGAAGCTGCCACAGGCCAGCAAGGCGGCCAGCGGAATCGCGCCCAGGCGAACGGTCTTGGATGTCGATGCAGTCATGAGCAGTCTCCTGTGATTTCGTTTTCAAACCGATGGAGTGGCGCCCAGTCCGCGAAGCGGTGCCGAAGAAAAGGGCCGAGGCGCAAACTCGCTGCTCGCTCCCGCAGGCCGGGAGTCGGGCTTTGAGTATCAAAGAATCGCTGCGGCCTTGCCAAGCACCACGAACGTGCATGCCGGCGGGGGCACGGGCCTTTGAAAAGGGCGGTATCCGCGCCGACGGGGCGCGCTACTTGTCGGTCGAAGCGGAGCTTGACTGCCGCGATACTCCCGGCATGGCTGAAGAACCTCCGCGCCCCTCGAGCCCTCCGGCAGCGATGGCATCGGGGGGAGCCGACCCGGAGAAGAGCCCATCCCCGGACGGGCACAGGGAGCCGGACTTCCTGGCCGCCATGCGGGCGGACCTGGCCGACTGGCGGCAATGGCTGTCGCGTGGGGTCGTGCTGGCCCTCGCCGTCGCGGCGGGCCTGGCCGTGGTGCTGTTCACCTGGGTCAGCGATCAGGCGATCGCGGCCTTTGCGGCGCTGCGCGCCTGGTCGCCCTGGGCGCCCTTGGTCTGGACGCCTTGCTGTACCGCGGCCCTGGTCTGGATCACGCGGCGCCATGCCCCGGGCGCCGGCGGTTCGGGCATTCCTCAGGTGATGGCCGCGCTGTCGCCCCAGGTACCGGCGGCGCAGCAGGGTTTGTTTGTCTCTCTGCGACTGAGCGTGGCCAAGCTGCTGCTGGTGTCGGGCGGGCTGCTGGGCGGACTGGCGATCGGCCGCGAAGGTCCGTCGGTGCAGATCGCCGCGGGTGTGATGCAGCACGCCCAGCGCTGGTTGCCACGACGCTCTTCGCTCAATCACGACGGCCTGCTGGTGGCCGGCGGTGCGGCGGGCATCGCCGCCGCATTCAATGCGCCACTCGCCGGCGTGATGTTCGCGATCGAGGAGTTGACCCGCAAGATCGAGCAGCGCAGCAGCGGCCTCATCATCGCGGCCATCGTGCTGGCGGGTCTGATCGCGGTCTCGGTGTTCGGCAATGCGAGCTACTTCGGCCGCCTGCGCGCCGACCGCCTCACCTGGTCCCATCTGCTGCCGGGCCTGCTGACCGCCCTCTGCTGCGGATTGGTCGGCGGTGTGTTCTCGCGCCTGCTCCAGCGCAGCCTGCTCGGCGGCAGCGACCGCTTCAGTCGCTGGCGCGCCCGTTTCCCGGTGCGCTTCGCCTTCGCCTGCGGCCTGGCCATCGCCCTGCTGGGCTGGGTCAGCCAGGGCGCCACCGACGGCAGCGGCTACGAGTACACGCGCGGCCTGGTGGAGGGCACCCAGGCGTCGGTCACCGCCTTCATCATCGTGATGGAAATGGTCGACGGGCATTCGATGGTGCTGAGCCTGATCGCTGCGGCCCTGCTGGCGAGTGTCGTCTCGCGCTGCATCAGCGTGCCGATCTACCACCGGCTGGCGCAGGCCCAGCTCGCCCGGCTGCCGGCGCCGAGCGACTCACCGACCGACGCCAAGCCCAGCCCTTGATGGCGGCGCGGGAGCCGCCCGAACCCCCAGCCTGCAAGGAGACCCGAATGGATGCCGCCGACCTCATCGTGCTCAACGCGCGCATCACGACCATGGACCCGGAGCGGCCGCAGGCCGAGGCGCTGGCCGTGCGCGAGGGCCGTTTCGTGGCCGTGGGCGAAGCAGAGGAAGTCATGGCCTGGCGCGGCACCGGCACGCGTGTCATTGACGCCCGCGGCCGGCGCCTGATCCCCGGCCTGATCGACAGCCATATCCATGTGATCCGCGGCGGTCTTAGCTTCAATCTGGAACTGCGCTGGGAGGGCGTGCCAACGCTGGCCGATGCGATGGCGATGCTGAAGGAGCAGGTCGATCGCACGCCGGCGCCGCAGTGGGTGCGGGTGGTCGGCGGCTTCAGCGAGCAGCAGTTCGCCGAGAAGCGCCTGCCTACGCTGGACGAGCTGAACGCCGTCGCGCCGCATACGCCGGTCTTCATCCTGCACCTCTACGACCGCGCGCTGCTGAACGCGGCGGCCCTGAGCGCGGCGGGCTACGACAGGGACACGCCGAATCCGCCCGGCGGCGAGATCCAGCGCGACAGCGCCGGCCGTCCGACCGGCCTGCTGCTGGCCCGCCCCAATGCGCTGCTGCTGTATTCGGCCCTGGCGCGCGGCCCCAGGCTGGATCCGGACGAGCAGCTCAACAGCTCGCGGCTGTTCATGCGCGAACTGAACCGCCTCGGCGTGACCAGCGTCATCGACGCCGGCGGCGGCTTCCAGAACTACCCGGAGGACTACCGGATCATCGACCGGCTGGCGCGAGACGGCGAGCTGACGCTGCGCATCGTCTACAACCTGTTCACGCAGAACAAGGGCGGCGAGCTCGCGGACTTCCAGCGCTGGACCGAGATGCTGGCGCCGCTGGCCGGCAGCGAGATGTACCGCCACAACGGGGCCGGCGAGATGCTGGTCTTCAGCGCCGCGGACTTCGAGGACTTCCGCGAGCCGCGACCGGAGTTGCCGGCGGACATGGAGCCCGATCTGGAGGCCGTCGTGCGCCTGCTGGTCGAGAAGCGCTGGCCCTTCCGCATGCACGCGACCTACGAGGAGAGCATTGCCCGCGCGCTCGATGTGTTCGAGAAGGTCAACCGCGAGATTCCGTTCGACGGCCTGCACTGGTGGTTCGATCACGCCGAGACCGTCAGCCCGCGCTCGATCGAGCGGATCAAGACCCTGGGCGGCGGCATCGCCGTCCAGCACCGCATGGCCTTCCAGGGCGAGTATTTCGTCGCGCGCTATGGAGCGGAAGCCGCGCGGAACACGCCGCCGATCCGCCGCATGCTCGAGGCCGGCCTGCCCGTCGGCGCCGGCACCGACGCGACGCGGGTCGCCTCCTACAACCCCTGGACCAGCCTGGCCTGGCTGGTGACCGGCAAGACGGTGGGCGGCATGCGCCTGTACGGCGAATCCAATCTGCTGGACCGCCACGCGGCGCTGCGGCTGTGGACCCGCGCCAACAGCTGGTTCAGCCACGACGAGGGCCGCAAGGGTCAGATCATGCCGGGCCAGCTGGCCGACTTCGCGCTGCTGGATCGCGATTACTTCGGCGTGCCGGAGGACGAGATCGGCGGCCTCTATGCCGAGCTGACCGTGCTGGGCGGGCGCGTCGTGCACGGCAGCGGCGACTTCGCGGACCAGGCGCCACCCTTGCCGCCGGCCTCGCCCGACTGGTCGCCGGTCAATCGCTTCGGCGGCCACTGGCATGCCAATCCGGCCGCGGGCCTGTTCACCCGTCCCGCCGGGGCACCGCTGCGCCAGCTGGCGAGTTGTTGCGCCGCGCCCTGCGGCGTGCATGGCCACGCCCATGAGCGGGCCTACCGCGGCGGTGTGCCGGCCGAAGATCGCGGTTTCTGGGGGGCGCTGGGCTGCGCCTGCTGGGCCTTCTAGGCCAGGTCAAACCACAGCCACCGGGCCGCGGTGCTGGCCGACACGGCCACCCGGCTCACCGTGGCCAGTTGCAGCGCGTCCCCGCCCCGCAGTTCCAGCGGCTCGGCTTCGCCCTCGACCTCGACGACGACGATGCCCTCGAGCAGCTGCAGCCAGGCGTAGCGGCCGGCGGCGACCTGATGGGCGCAGCGATCGCCCGCCTGGCCGGCGGCCGCCCAGATGTTCACCGGTGCGCGCAGCTGCAGCGCGCCGGGCTGCTCGGTGGTGCTGGCGACCAGGCGCGGCCCGGCCTTGTCGCCTCTATTGAGCAGCGCCTCCTTCAGCAGCTGGTAGCGCGGCGGGTGGTCGTCGGCATCGCCGTGCAGCCAGATCTGGAACAGATGGGTCGAGGCCTCGGGCGCCGGATTGCGCTCCGAGTGCTTGATGCCCGTGCCCGAGCTGATCAGCTGGACATCGCCCGCCTGCAGCCGGCCCTTGTTGCCGGCGGAGTCCTGGTGCTCGAGCTCGCCGGCCAGCATGAAGCTGAGGATCTCGAAATGATCATGGGCGTGCTCGGAAAACCCCGAACCTCCGGCGATGATGTCCTCGTTGATCACCCGCAGCGCGCGAAAACCCATGCGCGTCGGATCGTTGAAGGAGCCGAAGGAGAAGGTGTAGTAGGCCTGCAGCCAGCCGGTGCGGGACCAGCCCCGGGCCTGCCGGTCATGAAAGATGTCGGCCATCGTCTTCAGCGCACAGGAGTCGGATGCATCTGCGCTTTATAGCGCGCGCGCCGCGCACCCTCGCCGATCGATGCGCTGCCCGATCGAGTGATAATTTTCCAAGTCCGCCACTCATTGCACCCGATGTCCCGCCACCCATCATCCCCGGCCGCCTTCATCGTCGATCTGGACGGCACCCTCGTTGACACCCTCGGCGACTTCGTCGAGGTGCTGAACCGCGTGCTGGCCGAGCTGGGCCTGCCGGCGGTGAGTCGCGATTTCGTCGAGAGGACCATCGGCCAGGGCAGCGAGCACCTGATCCGCTCGACGCTGGCCCATGTCGGCGCCGACGCCGATCTCTATGAAGAGGCCTGGGCCGCCTACCAGCGCCATTACCGCGAGCTGAACGGCCAGTTCTCGGCCGTCTTTCCCGGCGTCGTCGAGGGCCTGGACCGGTTGCGCGCCCTGGGCCTGCCCATGGCCTGCCTGACCAACAAGCCGGCCGCCTTTGCCCGCGATCTGCTCGCGCGCAAGGGGCTGGACGGCTATTTCGACCGCGTCTTCGGCGGCGACGATTTCGAGCGCAAGAAGCCCGATCCGCTGCCGCTGCTGAAGACCTGCGAGGCCCTGGGCAGCGAGCCGGCGCGCACCTGGATGATCGGCGATTCGAGCAATGACGCGCGCGCCGCCGCCGCGGCCGGCTGTCCGATCGTCTTATTGAGCCATGGCTACAACCATGGGGAGCCGATCGCCGAGCTGCCGGCGCTGCAGCACCTCGACCGGCTGGACCTGATCAGGCTCTGAAGTCGCGCTTCTTCAGCCGCCGCGGCCCGACTTCTTCGGAATGCCCAGCAGCGCGTCCTTCAGCTGATCGTCGGCCGGCGACTTGCCGAGCCAGATGCGCAAGAGCGCCGAGTAGAACTCGGGTTCCTTGATCGGCTCGCCGGCCGGCTTGCCATTGATCAGCACGACGGCGCCGGTGCCCGGGATCCAGTCGACCGAGAAGCTCTCGCCCTTGGTCAGTTCCTTCTTGCTGGCGAACAGCTCGGCAATCTTCAGCACGCCGTTGATCGACTTGGAGAACTCTTCGCGCGTCGAGTTCTGCTCCATGCCTTTGGTGAAGAGCTTGCCGAGATCGTTGCCGTCGATATCGCGCAGCGCCACGATGTGCAGGCGTTTCGGGCCCGGCGCGGCCAAAGCGGCCTCGGGCGTGTTGGACTTGGCCGCCAGATAGAGGCCGGCCGTGTAGACCTTGATCACCAGCTTGTAGCGGATGCCGGCGCCGTTGAGCACCAGCTTCTGGCCGCCCACGTCCTGCTGGGCCTCGTACTTGACGCCGGCCACCTCGACGCTGTCGGCCCGGGCCGACAGCGGCTGCATCAAGGCCAGCATCAATGCCGGCAGCAGGGCCGCCGCGATTCTTCTGCGCATATGTCTCGCTCCAATCCTTGCCGGCCCGCTGTAGGGGCGGCTCTCTATTCAGGCCGCCAGTATGGCCCAGCGCATGCCGGGCCGTCTGCGATCGATTTCACTGAGGGGCGCTTCTCGTCGCTGCTACACTGGGCCGATCATGTTCATCACGCGCAAGCAGATCAAGGGGTCGAACGACCGGGGAGCCTGGCCCTGGCGTCGCCCGTCCGACCGCGCTTGAAGCCGCTTGGCTGGCTTGCGGCCGCAGCCCCTGACCGACGCTGCGGAGCCGACATCACGATGATCTTGCCCAGCCAGGCGCCCTGAATCCCGTGGCGCGCCGAACGCAAGCGCGCGCCCGCTCTCAAGGGTTTGACGTGATGTTCACCGAACTTGAATTCCAAAGCCTGGCGGCCGAGGGCTATAACCGCATCCCGCTGATCAGCGAGGCCTTTGCGGACCTGGAAACGCCGCTGTCCCTCTATCTGAAGCTGGCCGCCGGCGCCGGCAATGGCCGCCACAGCTTTCTGCTCGAATCGGTCGTCGGCGGCGAGCGTTTCGGCCGCTACTCCTTCATCGGCCTGCCGGCGCGTACCTTGCTGAGAAGCAGCGGCATGAAGACCGAGGTCGTGCGCGACGGCGTCGTTGTCGAGACGCACGAGGGCAATCCGCTCGACTTCATCGAGGCCTACCAGAAGCGCTTCAAGGTCGCCCTGCGGCCCGGCATGCCGCGCTTCTGCGGCGGCCTGGCCGGCTATTTCGGCTATGACGCCGTGCGCTATATCGAGCCCAAGCTGGCCAGGACCGAGAAGAGCGGCGGCTTGGACACGCCCGATGTGATGCTCTTGCAGTGCGAGGAGCTGGCCGTCATCGACAACCTGTCGGGGCGGCTGTATCTGATCGTCTATGCCGACCCGGCGCAGCCCGAGGCCTTCTTCCGCGCGAAGAAGCGGCTGACCGAGTTGCATGACAAGCTCAGCTACAGCGTCTCGGCGCCGCAGGTGCGGCGCGCGCAATCGCATCCGGTGCAGCGCGAGTTCGCCAAGAGCGATTTCGAGTCCGCCGTGCTGGCGGCCAAGGAATACATCGCCGCCGGCGACTGCATGCAGATCGTCTTGGGCCAGCGCCTCTCCAAGCGCTACACCGAGTCGCCGCTGAGCCTGTACCGGGCGCTGCGCTCCCTGAACCCCAGCCCGTATATGTACTTTTATGACATGGGCGATTTCCAGATCGTCGGCGCCTCGCCGGAGATCCTGGTGCGGCACGAGCGCACGCCCGAGGGCCAGCAGGTGACGATACGGCCGCTGGCCGGCACGCGCCCGCGCGGCGCGACGCCGGAGCTCGACCAGGCGCTGGAGATCGAGCTGAAGGCCGATCCCAAGGAACGCGCCGAGCACCTGATGCTGATCGACCTGGCGCGCAACGACATCGGCCGCATCGCCGAGACCGGTTCGGTCAAGATGAGCGATGCCTTCGCCGTCGAGCGCTACTCGCATGTGATGCACATCGTCAGCAATGTCGAGGGCACCTTGCGCGAGGGCCTTTCGAATATGGACGTGCTGCGCGCCGCCTTCCCGGCCGGCACGCTGAGCGGCGCGCCGAAGATCCGCGCGATGCAGATCATCGACGAGCTGGAGCCGGTCAAGCGCGGCATCTATGGCGGCGCCTGCGGCTATCTGAGCTTTGCCGGCGATATGGACCTGGCGATCGCCATCCGCACCGGTGTCGTGCAGGATCAGATGCTCTATGTGCAGGCCGCGGCCGGCATCGTCGCCGACTCGGTGCCGGAGCTCGAGTGGAAGGAAACGGAAGCGAAGGCCCGCGCCTTGATCCGCGCCGCCGAGCTGGTGGAAGAGGGGTTCTGAGATGCTGCTGATGATCGACAACTACGACAGCTTCACCTTCAATCTGGTGCAGTACTTCGGCGAGCTCGGCACCGAGGTCAAGGTCGTGCGCAATGACGAGATCACGGTCGAGGAGATCGGCGCGCTGCAGCCCGATCAGCTGGTCTTCTCGCCGGGCCCCTGCTCGCCGGCCGAGGCGGGCGTCTGCGTGGAGGCGATCCGGGCCTTCCAGGGCCGTCTGCCCATCCTCGGCGTCTGCCTGGGCCACCAGAGCATCGGTGCGGCGCTGGGCGGCCGCATCATCCGCGCGAAGACGCAGATGCATGGCAAGGCCAGCACGATACGCACCGATCGCAAGGGCGTGTTCAAGGGCCTGCCCGAGGACTTCTCGGTTATCCGCTACCACTCGCTGGTGATCGAGGAATCCAGCTTGCCGGAGACGCTGGAGATCAGCGCGCGCAGCGAGGACGGCGAGATCATGGGCGTGCGCCACCGCGCGCTGGCCGGCACGGCGACGCCGCTGGAAGGCGTGCAGTTCCACCCCGAATCGATACTCAGCGAACATGGCCACGCGATGCTGAAGAACTTCCTGGAGCGAGCCCTATGACGCTTGTCGATCTGCGCAGCGACACCGTCACCCGGCCGACGCCGGCCATGCGCGAGGCGATGGCCCGCGCCGAGGTCGGCGACGACGTCTTTGGCGACGACCCGACGGTGCTGGCGCTGCAGGCCCGCATGGCCGCGCTGACCGGCAAGGAGGCGGCGCTGTTCATGCCCTCGGGCACGCAGAGCAATCTGTGCGCGATGCTGGCCCATTGCGAGCGCGGCGACGAATACATCGTCGGCCAGCTGGCCCATACCTACCGCTACGAGGGCGGCGGCGCGGCCGTGCTGGGCAGCATCCAGCCGCAACCGCTGAGCCAGGACGCGCGCGGCCAGATGGATCTGGCCGATATCGCGGCGGCGATCAAGCCGGACGACCCGCACTTTGCGCGCAGCCGCCTGCTGTGCCTGGAGAACACCTGGAACGGCCGCGTCATGCCGCATCAGTACCTGGCCGAGGCCACGGCGCTGGCGCGTCGCCACGGCCTGAGCTGCCATCTGGACGGGGCGCGGGTCTTCAATGCGGCGGTCGCCGACGCGGGCCCCGATGCAGCTATCGGCGACGTGTTCGCCGCGCTGGCGCGCATCACCGCCTATTTCGACAGCGTCTCGGTCTGCTTCAGCAAGGGTCTGGGCGCGCCGGTCGGCTCGATGCTGTGCGGCTCGGCCGCGCTGATCGCGCGGGCGATGCGGGTGCGCAAGATGGTCGGCGGCGGCATGCGCCAGGTCGGCCTGCTGGCCGCCGCGGCCGATCATGCGCTCGATCACCATGTCGAGCGCATGCGCGAGGACCATGGGCTGGCGGCCAGCCTGGCCGAGGGTCTGGCCGGCATCGCGGGCCTCAAGGTTCGCTCGGTGGACACCAATATCGTCTTCGTCGACGTGGCGGACGGGCGCGGCCCCGATCTGCTGGCCCATCTGAAGGCGCAGGGCATCCTGGCCACCGGCCTGATCGGCCTGCGCTTCGTCACCCATCTGGATGTCGACGCGGAAGGCATCCGCCGCACCGTGGCCGCCGTGCGCGAGTTCTTCGCCGCCGGTGCTCCGGTCGCCGCCACCGGCCGCGCGGCCGGCCCCTACTGAATCCCGCAGGAGTTAGAGCATGGCTATTTCCGACCAAGAGGCGCTGACCCGCGTCATCGAACACCGCGAGATCTTCCACGACGAGATGCTGACCCTGATGCACCGCATCATGGCCGGCGAGATGTCGCCGGTGATGGCCTCGGCCATCCTGATCGGCCTGCGCGTCAAGAAGGAGACCATCGGCGAGATCACCGCCGCCGCGCAGGTGATGCGCGAGCTGAGCAACAAGGTGCCGGTGGCACCGCAGCCGAATCTGGTCGACGTCGTCGGCACCGGCGGCGACGGCGCCCACACCTTCAATATCTCGACCTGCTCGATGTTCGTCGCCGCCGCGGCCGGCGCGCAGATCGCCAAGCACGGCAACCGCAGCGTCTCCAGCAAGACCGGCAGCGCCGACGTGCTGGAGGCGCTGGGCGCCAACATCATGCTCAAGCCGGCGCAGGTGGCCCAGTGCATTGCCGAGACCGGCATCGGCTTCATGTTCGCGCCCAACCACCATCCGGCAATGAAGAACATCGCGCCGGTGCGCAAGGAACTCGGCGTGCGCACGATCTTCAACATCCTGGGCCCGCTGACCAATCCGGCCGGCGCGCCCAACATCCTGATGGGCGTGTTCCACCCCGACCTGGTCGGCATCCAGGTGCGGGTGATGCAGCGCCTGGGCGCCGAGCATGCAGTGGTCGTCTACGGCAAGGACGGCATGGACGAGATCTCGCTGGGCGCGGCCACCCTGGTCGGCGAGCTGAAGGACGGCGTCGTGCGCGAGTACGAGATCCATCCGGAGGACTTCGGCCTGTCCATGGTCAGCAACCGCAGCCTGAAGGTCGCCGGCCCCGAGGAGTCGCGGCTGATGCTGATCGGCGCCTTGAACAACGAGGATGGTGCCGCGCGCGACATCGTCGTCTTCAATGCCGGCGCGACCCTGTACGCGGCCAATGTGGCCGACTCGATTGCCGACGGCATCGCCCGCGCCCGCGAGGTGATCGCCAATGGCGCCGCGCGGGCCAAGCTGGAAGCCTTTGTCGCCGCGACGCAGGCGCTGGGCCGTTCGCCGGCATGAGATCGAACGTCGCCCTGCTGCGCGGCCTGCTCGAGCAGGCGCGCGAGGGCTCCAGCCTGATGCTGCCGCGGCTGGAGCCGCATCCGGCCGCGCTCGTCGTCGGCCTGGCCGGCGTGGCGATCGGCATCGCCTCGGTGCGCGTCGAGAGCCTGCCCTGGCGCAGCGAGCTCGGCTGGCTGGGCCTGGCCCTGACCGTTATCGGCATGCTGATGCACCAGCTGATGCAGCGCCCCGGCGTCGGCTGGCGGCTCGATCTGGCAGCGCGCCGCGCCGAGCCGGTCGGCCAGGACGGCGTTTCGACGCAGCTGGACGGCGAGGGTTGGAGCCTCTTGTGCCTGGCCGGCGCGAAGCGCCGTTCGCTGGCACTCGAATTGCGTCATGTCGACGGCGGCCGGCCGCTGCGCCTGTTCCAGACCCGCGGCGGAGCCGGCCGCGAGGAGCATGGCCTCACCAGCCAGCTGGCCGATCGCCTGGCCGAGCGCCTCGGCGTACGGCGCGAGGGTTTGAGTCTTTGAATGGATGGATTTACGCCATGTCTGACATCCTGAACCGCATCGTCGCGGTCAAGCACGAAGAAGTCGCGGCCGCGCGTCGCCGCCGCTCGCTGGCCAGCCAGCGCGAGGAGGCCGAGGCGCGTGACGACCAGCGCGGCTTCGAGGCGGCGCTGCGCGCCAAGATTGCCGCCGGCCAGAGCGGGGTGATCGCGGAGATCAAGAAGGCCAGCCCCAGCAAGGGCGTGATCCGCGCCGACTTCCGCCCGGCCGAGATCGCCGACAGCTATGCCCGCCATGGCGCGGCCTGTCTGTCGGTGCTGACCGACGAGCAGTTCTTCCAGGGGGCTATCGCCTATCTGCAAGAGGCGCGCGCCGCCTGCGCGCTGCCGGTGCTGCGCAAGGACTTCATCGTCGACGACTACCAGCTCTTCGAGGCCCGCGCGATCGGCGCCGATTGCATCCTCTTGATCGCCGCCTGCCTCGACGATGCGCAGCTGAAGGACCTGGAGGCGGTCGCCCATCATCTGAAGATGGACGTGCTGGTCGAGGTGCACGACGGCGCCGAGCTCGAGCGCGCGCTGAGGCTGAAGACGCCGCTCTTGGGCATCAACAACCGCAATCTGCGGACCTTCGAGGTCACGCTGGACACGACGCTGGGCCTGCTGAAGCAGGTGCCGCCCGACCGCCTGCTGGTCACCGAGAGCGGCATCCTCGCGCCGAACGATGTGCAGGCCATGCGTGCGGCCGGCGTCCATGCCTTCCTGGTCGGCGAGGCCTTCATGCGCGCGCCCGATCCGGGCCAGGCGCTGGCCGCGCTGTTCCGCTGATGCAGCGCTGGAATCCCGTCGTCGACCCCGGCTGGCAGCCGGTGCTCGACGCCTGGCTGGCCTCGCCGGCCGGCCGTGGCGCGCTGGACTTCCTGCAGCAGCGCGGCGCGGCCGCGGCGCAGATCTACCCGCCCGACCCGCTGCGCGCGCTGCGGCTGACGCCGCTGGCCGAAACCCGCGTCGTCATTCTCGGCCAGGACCCCTACCACGGCCTCGGTCAGGCCGAGGGCCTGGCCTTCTCGGTGCCGCAGGGCCAGCGCCTGCCGCCGAGCCTGCGCAATATCTGCAAGGAGCTGCAGCGCGATCTGGGCCAGCAGCCGCCGATGTCCGGCCATCTCGGGGCCTGGGCGCGGCGCGGCGTGCTGCTGCTGAACACGGTGCTGACGGTCGAGGACGGCGCGCCGGCCAGCCATGCCAAGCGGGGCTGGGAGGCGCTGACCGACGCGCTGATCGTCGCCGCCGCCGCCGATCCGGCCCCCAAGGTCTTCATGCTCTGGGGCGCCCATGCCCAGGCCAAGGCGGCGCTGATCGCCGCCGCCGGCACCGGCCATCTGCTGCTGCAGGCGAACCACCCCTCGCCGCTGTCGGCGACCCGGCCGCCGCAGCCCTTCATCGGCTGCGGGCACTTCTCGCAGGCGGCCGCCTGGCTGGCCGAGCGCGGACGCGCGATCGATTGGGCGCTTGACGCATAAAGACGCGTTCCAGGGCCCCAAAAGCGCCCGGCCTCCGGGCTGCTACCAATCGAATACATGGTTCTAAATTGGTATTTTCACCATGCGAGCCATCGCGCGCCGGGCCGGCCGATCGACCGTTGGCCGGGCTGCCGACGGGCCGGGCGTAAAGAAGCGCAATAAACGGTGATCTGCCGATTGACGGGCTGAGGTTTCTGGTACTAAACTGGTATTAACATGAGTACGGCTCTTCTTTGCCCCACCGGCCCCGAGGCCGCCCAGACCCTGGCCGATCTGCGTTTTCTGGTCGGCGTCGATGGCGGTGGCACCGGCACGCGGCTGCGCCTGGCCGACCGCGAAGGCCGCCTGCTGGGGCAGGGCGAGGCCGGCCCCTCGGCCCTGGGCCAGGGCAGCGAACAGGCTTGGCGCCATATCGCTCAGGCGCTGGCCGGGGCGGCGGCGCAGGCCGGCATCGATGAGCTGAATCTCGCGCAATGCGCGATCGGTCTGGGCATGTCCGGCGCCAGCGTCGTCGCGCAGGCCGAGGCTTTTCTGCAGCGCCAGCCCGGTTTCGCCTTGCTGGCACTGGATGGCGACGGCTGGACCACGGTGCTCGGCGCGCACGGTGGCCGGCCCGGCGCCGTCATCGCGGCCGGCACCGGCACCATCGGCGAGGCGCTGCGCGCCGATGGCTCGCGGGCCTGCGTCAGCGGCTGGGGCTGGATCACCGGCGACGAGGGCAGCGGCGCCTGGCTGGGCCTGCGCGCGGTGCGCCATCTGCAGGAGGTGCTGGATGGCCGAGCGGCCGGGGGGCCGCTGGCCGAGGCGCTGCGGGCCCGCTGCGGCGCCGAGCGCGCGAGCCTGCTGGCCTGGAATGCGAGCGCCGGCCAGGCCGGTTTCGCCAGCCTGGCGCCGCTGGTCTTCGAGCATGCCGAGCGCGACCCCTTTGCCGCCACCCTGATCGAGCAGGCGGTGATCGAGCTGGAAAAGCTGGCGCTGGCGCTGGATCCGGCGCAGGCACTGCCGATGGCGCTGTGCGGCAGCATCGCCCAGCGCTTGGCGCCACGCTTTTCGCCGGCCTTGCGCGCGCGCTGCGTCGCGGCACAGGGCGATTCGGCCGCCGGCGGCCTGCACCTGGTGCGCGGCGAACTTCAAAAACTGGGCTTCTGAAGAACCAAGAATATGGCATTCGAATTCAAGGCCGACCCGAACGCATCGTCGCCGCTGTATATGCAGCTGGCGCAGAAGCTGGCCCAGGCGATCCGCGACGGGCAGTTCCAGACCGAGGAGGCGCTGCCCTCCGAGCGCGTGCTGTCCGAATCGCTGGACCTCTCGCGGGTGACCGCGCGCAAGGCGATCGATCGCCTGGTCGAGCAAGGGCTCATCGTGCGCAAGCGCGGCTCGGGCAACTACATCGCGCCCAAGCTGGAGCAGCCGCTGTCGCGCCTGACCAGCTTCTCGGAGGAACTGCACCAGCGCGGCTTCAAGCCGAGCTCGCGCTGGCTGACCCGCACGTTCACGCTGGCGGCACCCGATGAGCAGCTGTCGCTGGGCCTGACGACCGGCGAGCGCGTCGCGCGGCTGGAGCGCCTGCGCCTGGCCGACACGGTGGTGATGGCCTACGAGGTCAGCGTGCTGCCCGAGTCGGTGCTGCCCGATCCGGCGGTCGTCGGCGCTTCGCTGTACGAGCATTTGTCGGCCACCGGCAATGCGCCGGTGCGCGCCCTGCAGCACATCCGCGCGATCAATGCCGAGCCCAAGCTGGCGGCGCTCTTGGAAGTGCCGGTCGGCCAGGCGGTGCTCTTCATCACCCGGGTCGGCTACCGCGACGGCGGCCAGGCGGTCGAGCTCACGCATTCCTACTGCCGCAGCGACTACTACGACTTCGTCGCCGAGATGAGGCGCGAGGGATGACCGAGGCCTTTTCGTCCATCGACGGCTTCGTGCTGACGCCGCAGGGCTTTGTCCGCGGCCGGCTCGAGCAGCGCGAGGGCCGCATCGCGCGCATCGTCGGCGAGCCGGTGGCGGAGTCCGAGGTCCGCCACGGCGGCGCGGAACTGCCGCTCATCCTGCCCGGCTTCATCGACCTCCATGTGCATGGCGGCGGTGGCCGCGACACGATGGAAGGCGGCGACGCCGCCGTGTCGATCGCGCGCCTGCATGCCCGCCATGGCACGACCTCGCTCTTGGCAACCACGATGACGGCGCCGCTGGACGAGATCAGCGCCGCGCTGGCGGCGCTCGCACCGGCCTGCCGCGAGCGCGCGCCGCAGGCAGCGCGGGTGCTGGGCGTGCATCTGGAAGGGCCTTATATCAATCCGGGCAAGCTGGGCGCGCAGCCCGACTTCGCCAAGGCGGCCAGCATCGAGGAGATCGCAGCGCTGAACGCGATGGCGCCGATCCGCCTGATCACGCTGGCGCCCGAGATGCCCGGCTATCTGGCCCTGATCCCGCAGCTGCGCGAGGCGGGCTTCCAGCTGCAGATCGGCCATACGGCGGGCACCTACGAGGACGGCGTCGCCGCGCTGAGGCAGGGCGCCGGCGGCTTCACCCATCTGTTCAACGCGATGAGCGGTCTGCACCACCGCGAGCCCGGCATGGTCGGCGCGGCGCTGGCGCATGCGCAGTACGCCGAGATCATCCCGGACCTGCTGCATGTGCACCCGGGCGCGATCCGCGTCGCGCTGCGCGCGATTCCCTGCCTGTTCTGCGTCACCGATTCGACCGCTGCTGCCGGCATGCCCGATGGCGACTACAAGCTGGGCAGCCACAAGGTCAGCAAATGCATGGGCGGCGTGCGCCTGGCCGACGGCACCTTGGCGGGCAGCACGCTGACCATGGACCAGGCGCTGCGCAATCTGGTCTTGAAGCTGGGGCTGGAGATCGAGGACGCGGCGCGCCGCTGCTCGACCCATGCCGCCGATTACCTGGGCCTGGACGAACGCGGCCGCCTGGCCGAGGGCGCCTGGGCCGATTTTGTGGTGATGGATAGGCGCGAGCTGCGCTTGCAGCGCGTTGTTGTTGAAGGGGAAGAGATTGCTGTCGATTAAGACGAAGATGCTGGACGAGTGCCTCAGCGCGCCGGCCACCGTGGCCCGCCAGCTGGCCGCCGATCAGGGCGCCTACGCGGCACTGGGCGAGGCGCTGCGCCGCCAGCCGCCGGCCTCGCTGCTGACGGTGGCGCGCGGCAGCTCCGACCATGCCGCGCATTACCTGGCCTATCTGGTGATGGCCAAGCTGGGCCGCCTGGTCACCTCGCTGCCGATGTCGCTGATCACGCTGTACCAGTCGAAGATCGCCGCCGAAGGCCTACTGTCCTTTGCCTTCTCGCAATCGGGCCAGAGCCCGGACCTGGTCGCGCCGACCCGCTACTTCAGCGAGCATGGCGCGCGCACGGTCGCCTTCGTCAATGCCGAGGGCTCGCCGCTGGCCGCCGCCGCGCAGCATGTGTTTCCGCTGCATGCCGGCCCCGAGCAGAGCGTCGCCGCGACCAAGAGCTATATCGCCCAGTTGGTGGCCGGCGCCCGCGTCGTTGCCGCCTGGAGCGAGGACCAGGATCTGCAGGCCGCCCTGCAGGCGCTGCCCGAGGTGCTGGAGCGGGCGGCCCAGGCCGGCGTCGAGCGCTGGGGCGTGGCCGTCGATGCGCTGAAGGGCGCCGACAAGCTTTTCGTCATCGGCCGCGGCACCAGCCTGGCCGTGGCGATGGAGGCGGCGCTGAAGTTCAAGGAGACCTGCGGCATCCAGGCCGAGGCCTTCTCCGGCGCCGAGGTCAAGCATGGGCCGATGGCCCTGGTCGACGAGGGCTATCCGATGCTGGTGTTCGCGCCGCGCGGCCCGGCCCAGGCCGGCCTGATCGCGCTGGCCGAGGAGATGCGCGGCCGTGGCGCGCGCGTGCTACTGGCCGCGCCGGAAGGCACGCCGGGCGCCGAACTGCCCCTGGTCTGCAGCGGCAACGAGGAGCTCGATCCGATCGCCGCCGTGCAGAGCTTCTATCCGATGGTCGAGGCGCTGGCGCGTGCGCGCGGGCTCAACCCGGACCAGCCGCGCCATCTGGCCAAGGTCACCAAGACCCACTGACGGAGCAAAGCATGAGTGTTGACAGCACGGCGGGCCAAGCGCCGGGCCGCTCCCAAGCTGGCCTGCATCCCCTCGGGGGATCGGCCGACGTACCCGTCGGACGAGGGGCCGACATGTTCCATCCCGGCCAGCTGGTCATGGTCGACATCCCGGGCAAGCGCCTGGATGCCGAGACCGCGGCCTTTCTGCGCGAGCACCAGATTCGCGCCGTCTGCCTGTTCCGCAAGAACCTCGGCAGCGAGGACGAGATCCGCCGCCTGACGGCCGATCTGCGCGCCGTGATGGGCGAACAGGCCCTGATCGGCATCGACCAGGAGGGCGGCTCGGTGATCCGCGCGACCTCGCTGCCGCAGGCGCCGGCCGCCATGGCGCTGGGCGCCGTCGGCGACGAGGCACTGGCCGAGGAGGTCGGTGCCGCCGTCGCGCGCGGCCTGCGGCATCTGGGCATCAACTGGAATTTCGCGCCGGTGCTGGACGTCAACAACAACCCGGCCAATCCGGTCATCGGCGAGCGCAGCTTCGGCGAGGACCCGGCCCTGGTGACGCGCATGGCGCGGGCCTGGATGCGCGGCTCCCTGCGCGAGGGCGTGGCCTGCTGCGTCAAGCATTTCCCCGGCCATGGCGATACGCATGTCGACTCGCACCACGCGCTGCCCACCGTCGACAAGACCGAGGCCGAGCTGGAGGCGCTGGAGCTGATCCCCTTCCGCGCGCTGTCCCCCGAGGCGCCGGCGATGATGACGGCGCACATCGTCTATCCGCAGATCGATCCCGAGCACCCGGCCACGCTGTCGCACAAGATCCTGAGCGGCATCCTGCGCCAGCGCATGGGCTATCGCGGCGTCGTCATCACCGATGCGCTGATGATGAAGGCCGTCCACGAGCGCTACGGCCATGCGCGCGCCGCCGTGCTGGCCCTGCAGGCCGGCGCCGACATGCCGCTGGCTCAAGGGTCGCAGGCCGAACAAGCCGCGGCCATCGAGGCGATCGCCGCGGCGCTGGCCGACGGGCGACTGACCACCGCGCAGCTCCAGGCGGCCCAGCAGCGCCTGGATGCGCTGGCCGAGGCCTATCCGCTGGCGCCGCGCGACTATCCGACCATGCAGCGCGAGGCCGACGATGCGCTGATGCACCGCGGCTGGGAGCGGGGGCTCACCGCCGTCGGCGCCGCGCAGGCGCCGGACCGCAGCCGACCGCTGCGCGTGCTCACGCAGGCCAGCGTCGCCAGCGACGGCGTCTCCGAGGCGGGCCTGCCGGCCGAGGAGGTGGCCGCGCTGTTCGCCGCCTTCGATGACGTCGAGTTCGTCCACCTGGTCGATCTGCGCCGCCTGCAGGCCGGCGATCTGCCGCGCGACGAACGGCTCAATGTGCTGGTCTCCAACCACCGCGGCCGCTTCGAGGCGGCGGCGCGCGGCGCCAAGGTCGATCTGCATCTGGCGCTGTGGAATCCCTTCCAGGTGATGGACATCGCCGCGCCGGCCGTCGTCAGCTGGGGCTATGGCGAGGGTGCGCTCGCCGCGCTGCGCGGCTGGCTGGAAGGCCGCCTGGCCGCGACGGCGAACGCGCCGGTGACTTTGAACTGAAGGCTCTCATGACCACCCCGCAACGCTCGCCAATCTCCTGGGTGCCCAGCCTCTACTTCGTCCAGGGGCTGCAATTCTTCGTCGTCATGCTGATCGCCGGCCTGATGTTCAAGAACATGGGCGTAGCCAACGACCAGATCGCCCGCTGGACCGGCGTGCTGGGTCTGGCCTGGGCCTTCAAGCCGCTGTGGAGCCCCTTTCTGGAGATGGCGCGCAGCAAGAAGCTGATCGTCGTCGCGATGCAGTTCACCGGCGCCGCCGGCCTGGCGCTGATGGCGCTGGCCCTGCAGCTGCCGATGTACTTCGCCGCCAGCATCGCCGTGCTGTTCCTGCTCGCCTATGCCTCGGCCACGCACGACATCGCCTGCGACGGCCTCTATATGGCGGCGCTGGACAACCAGCAGCAGGCCGCCTACGCCGGCTGGCAGGGCGCCTTCTTCAATGCCTCCAAGTTCCTGACGCTGGGCGGGCTGCTGGTGCTGGCCGGCTTCCTGGAGAAACAGGTCGGCGTCTTCAATGCCTGGTCCGGCATCTTCGGCCTGCTGGCCGCGCTGCTGGCGCTGCTGGCCGCCTACAACGCCTGGGCCTTGCCCGGCACCCTGAACACCGAACATGCCGACCTGACCGTCGCCAGCGTGTTGAAGACCCTGGGCGAGGTGATTGCGGACTTCCTGCAGAAGCCCGGCATCTGGTTGGCCATCCTGTTCATCGTGCTGTTCCGCTTTGCCGAAGGCCAGGTGCAGACCATAGGCCCGCTGTTCCTGATCGAGACCAAGGCCAAGGGCGGCCTGGGCCTGACGACCGAGCAGGTCGGCGGCATCTACGGCACGGCCGGCACGGCGGCCTTTCTGGTCGGCAGCATCCTGGGCGGCTACTTCACCGCCTGGCTGGGCCTGAAGCGCGCGATGCCCGTCCTGATCGTCGCGATGGCGGTGCCGAACGCGGTCTTCTACTACCTGAGCACCGCGCTGCCGACCGATCTCCTCCATATCGGCTTCGCCGTCAGCGTCGAGATGTTCGGTTATGGCTTCGGCTTCGTCGGCATGATTCTCTACATCATGCAGGCGGTGGCGCCGGGGCGCTTCCAGACCGCGCATTACGCGCTTGGTTCGGGCGTGATGCAGCTGGGCTTCATCCTCAGCAAGACGATCAGCGGCGACATCCAGCTGGCGATGGGCTACCAGCACTTCTTCCTCTGGACCATCGTCTGCGGCGTGCCGGCCCTGATCCTGATGTTCTTCGTCAAGATCCCCGGCCGCCGGACGGCGCAGGCGGAGGCCGCAGCGGCCGAGGCGCTGGGCGCATGAGGCGGCTGCTCGCCGCCGCCGGCCTGGCGTTGACCGCGCTGAGCGGGCTGGCCCAGGCCGCCGCCCCCGAGATCTTCTTCGACGACTTCAGCCAGCCCGACACCGCCACGCTGCGCGCCGCCGGCTGGACGCCGCGCGAGAAGGCCGGTCATCCGGGCGTCGAGGGCGCGAGCTGGAGCCCGGCCGGCCTGAGCCTGGTCGCCGACCCGCAGCAGCCCGGCAACCGCCTCTTGCGCCTGCGCGGCGCCAGCGATGGGACCGGCCCGGGCACGCAGCAGGTGCAGCTCTGCCATGCGCGCAAATACCTGGAAGGCACTTATGCGGCACGGGTGCGCTTCAGCGACCTGCCGGTCAGCGGCATCGACGGCGATCCGGTGATCCAGACCTTCTACGCGGTCAGCCCGCTCAAGCACGACTACGACCCCGAGTTCAGCGAGCTGGACTGGGAATACCTGCCCAACGGCGGCTGGGGCAGCGAGAAGACGCGGCTCTACGGCATCACCTGGCAGACGGTGCGGCTCGATCCCTGGCAGGCCTTCAACCAAGCGCATGAGGAATTCCGCAGCCTGGACGGCTGGCATGTGCTGATGATGCAGGTCGGCGGCGGCAAGACGCGCTGGTTCATCGACGGCCGCCAGGTTGCCGAGCATGGCGGCCGCAACTATCCGGTCTCTCCGATGGCGATCAGCTTCAGCATGTGGTTCTCGCCCGGCTCGCCCTTGCCCAAGGGGGGCGAGCCGCGCGTCTACGAGCAGGACGTCGACTGGGTCTTCCACGCGCGCAACGCGATCCTGAGCGCCGAGCAGGTCGCCGAGCAGGTGGCGGCGCTGCGCAAGAGCGGCAGCACGCGCGTCGACCAACTGCCGAGCGCCGGGCTGGAGAGCCGCTGCGATTTCTGAGCCGAAGAAGAGAAAAAGCGAGAACAGTCCGATGAGCGCTAGCGCCGCTGCGTCCCCGCGCCTGGCCTCGGTCGACGCCCTGCGGGGCCTGGCCGTTGCCGCCATGCTGCTGGTCAACAACCCCGGCGACTGGGGCCATGTCTATGCCCCGCTTGAACATGCGGCCTGGCATGGCTGCACGCCGACCGATCTGATCTTTCCCTTCTTCCTCTTCATCGTCGGCGTCTCGATCGCCCTGAGCCTGGGCGGGCGCATCGAGCGCGGCGACGCGGCGGCGCCGATGCGCCGCACCGTGCTCGAGCGCGCGCTGCGCATCGTCCTGCTGGGTCTGGCCCTGCATCTGCTGGCCTGGTGGCTAATGGACAAGCCGGAGTTCCGCCCGATGGGCGTGCTGCAGCGCATTGGCCTGTGCTTCGCCCTCACCGGCCTGGCGGCGCTCTCGCTGTCGGCGCGCCGGCAATGGCTGCTGCTGCTGGGCCTGCTGCTCGGCTACGCGGCCCTGCTGCTGTGGGGCGGCCCGTTGAGCAAGGAGGGCAACCTCGCTTCGCGGCTCGATGCGGCGCTGCTGGGCCGCTGGGCCTATGAGTGGCAGGCCGCCACCGGCCAGGGCCATGATCCGGAAGGCATCCTGAGCACGCTCGGCGCGCTGGCCACCTGCCTGCTGGGCCTGCGCGCCGGCGAGCTGCTGCGCCGCGGCGGCAGGCGCGCGCTCGCGCTGCTGGGCCTGGCCGCGCTGGCGCTGGGCTGGGCCTGGACGCCCTGGCTGCCGCTGAACAAGCAGCTGTGGACCGGCAGCTTCGTGCTCTGGACCGGTGGCTGGGCCTGCCTGGCGCTGGCGCTGGCCCATGAGCTGGTCGACCGCCGCGGCTGGCCGGCGCTGGGGCGCAGCTTCGGCGTCAACGCGATCGCCGCCTATGCCGGGGCCTGGATGTGCACGGTGCTGCTGGAGGGCTTCGGCCTGATGCAGCCGCTCTATGCCGGCGGCTTCGGCTGGCTGCAGCGCGCGCTCGGACCCGAGCAGGCCTCGCTGGCCTTCGCCCTGGCCTTCGTGCTGGTCTGGGCGCTGATCGTGCGCCAGCTGGACCGGCGCCGCATCTACATCAAGGTCTGATTGATGGCCTCGCGGGCCGGGCGGGCTGGACCGGGCTGCGGCTACAGTTGCCGACGATGAGCAACAGCAGCGATCCCTTTCAGTACCGCATTCCGCCAAACATCCAGTCGGTGCAGATCGGCGAGCACCCGCTCGTCTTCATCGACGATTTCCTGGAGGATCCGCAGGCCCTGGTCGAGGTCGCCTGCCGCAGCGCGTTCACGCCCTATGCGGGCGTGGCCGAGCGCAAGGGCTATCCCGGCGTGCGGGCCGCCGTGCCGGCCGACTACTCGGCCAATCTGACGGCGCTGATGGAGCCGCTGATCAAGCTCAATTTCGGCGTGCCGGAGGAGCTGGCCCTGCGCAAGAGCGAATGCGCGTTCTCGCTGATGACGGTGCCACCGCAGTCGCTCGGCACCCTGCAGCGCACGCCGCACTTCGATGCCAGCACGCCGCACCATATGGCGGTGCTGCTCTATCTCTGCGGCCCGGAGCATGGCGGCACCGCCTTCTACCGCCACAAGGCCACCGGCCTGCAGCAGATCACGCCGGAGAACCGGGAGCGCTACCTCGACGCCTTCGCCGCAGAACTGCAGGCGCGGCCGCCGCAGGCGCGCTACTTCAGCGATTCGGACGAGCATTTCGAATTCCTCGGCATGATGCCGGCGCGTTTCAACCGCCTGGTGATCTACCGCGGCAGCCTGCTGCACACGGCCTGCATCAATCCGCAGCGCAGCCTGGGCAGCGACCCGCGCGGCGGCCGCCTGACCGTCAACACCTTCTACGACTTCTGAGCCGCCATCGCGGCGCACGACCATGAAAAAAGCCCGGCATCTGCCGGGCTTCCTGCTTCTGGGCGAAGGGGCCGCAGCCCCTCGCGCTCCATCATCAGAACTTGGCGGTCAGACCCAGCATATAGGTCGTCTCGCCCTTGAAGGACCAGGCCGGGTAGCCTGCCTTCAGCGGATCCTTGATGGCCGTGTTGCTCGGGGCCGCGACGCCGTACTGCACATCGTCTTCCTTCGTGATGTTCACAACGTCCAGGCTCAGGCGCAGCCACTTGTTGATGTTCCAGCCGAAGCTGGCGTCGAGCGTGCCGTAGTTGTCGTGCATGCGGTTGCCGTACCAGTAGGCGCCCTCGCGGATCATGTACTTGGAACGGTAGTTGTAGGCCAGGCGGCCCGACAGCATCTCGTTCTCGAAGTAGCCGACCAGGTTCATATTGTGCTTGGACGACTGGGTGAAGATGCCCAGCGCGTCGGCATAGCTGCTGGCCGGAGCGGTGCCGTCGGTGAAGGTGTAGTTCGCGACGACGCCGAAGCCGTTGCCGAAGGCGTGGTTGGCTTGCAGCTCCAGACCCTGCAGGCGGCCGCCGCCGGCGTTGACGAAGCTCTGCACGGTCCAGTTGTCGACGCCGGAGCCCGGGTCGACCAGACCGACCTTCTGGTTTTGCTTGACGTTGGCGGTGATGAAGTTCTGGATGTCCTTGTTGAAGTAGGTCGCCGAGATCAGGTTGCCGCGGCCGTAGTAGTACTCCAGGCTCAGGTCGACCTGGCTGGACTTCATCGGCTTCAGCGCGATATTGCCGACCGTCCAGGTCTCGTTGCCGACCCGGTCGTCGTTGTAGCCGGACACCTGGGTGCCGAACAGATTCGCGAAGTTCGGACGCGTGATCGCCTGGGCGGCGGCGGCGCGCAGCACCAGATCCTTGCGCAGGTCGAAGGCGACGTTGACGCTGGGCAGCACGTCGTTGTACTTGGACTTGGTCGAGCTCGTGCTGTGGCCCCAGTTCGCGTTGCCGGCATAGTCACCGGAAGCCAGCGGCGTGCCGTCGTAGGCGTAGCCGGTGCTGGTGGCGTCGGTCGAGATCCAGCGCAGACCGAAGTTGCCGCGCATGTTCTCGGCGGCGAAGTCCAGCATGCCGTAGACGGCCGTGTTCTTCTCGTTCAGCTGACCGAAGCCCGAGCGGTCCTCGATCCAGCTGCTGACGTTCTTGGCCGTGTTGGCAATCATCGCGTCGATGTTCGGACGCGGGATTTGCCAGCTGGCGGCGTCCACCGTGCCCTTGAACAGCGTGGCCGTGTCGACCGGCGCGATCGTCGCCGCCCAGACCGGACGGAAGGAGCGCTTCTCGAAGGTGTGGTCGGCGTAGCGGATGCCGGTCTTGAAGGCGTTGATCGCGCCCCAGTTCAGGTCGAAGGTGCCGTCCAGTTGCAGGTACTTTTCCTCGTCCTGGTTCGGGCCCTTCGAGGTCGCCCAGGTCTCGGGCGAGCTGGTCTTGGGCAGATTGGCCGCGCTGAAGGACTGGTCCTTGGTGGGGCTCAGAACGATCTGCTTGCCGGTGGCGTCGATCGTGCCCTGCCACTTGGCCGGGGTGTCCCACCAGCCATAGGCGTAGTTGGTCGTCAGCGAGGTGCCGCCGTCGGCCTTGGTGCTCCCCAGCACGAAGTCGAACTTGGCGCCGTCGACCTTGTAGTGGGCGTCCACCGTGACGCTGTCCGACTTCATCTCGGCGGCGCGGGCCCAGTTCTGGAAGAACTGGTTCATCAGCGGCTTGGCGGCCGTGGTCGTGCTGTGCACGCACATGCCGGTGGGATTGAAGTCCGACTTCACATCGGTGTTGCGCTTGTCGCAGCTCGGATCCTGGAAGATGTAGTCGCTGCTGTTCGAGTTGTTGGCGTCGAGCTTCAGGTGCAGGGCGTTCAGGCCCAGTTCCAGGCCCTGCATCGGCTTGGCCTGCAGCACCAGGTTGAGGGCCTCGCGCTTGCGATCCTGCACGAAGGCCGTCGGGGCGACGTCACCGGCCCAGCGGTTGTCGGCCTCGATGCCATTGCGGATGTAGGAGCCTTCCGAGTAGGCGCCGCCGATCAGGGCGCCGAAGGTCTTGGCCTCGTTCTTCCAGCTGTAGAGGCCGGAAACTTCCTTGTTGTTGTCGCTGATCGTGCCGCCGCCGTAGCGCACGGTGGCGAAGCCGCTATTGGCCGCCATGTCCAGCGGCTTGCGGGTCTTGACGATCACGGTGCCGCCGATGCCGCCTTCGGTCAGGTCGGCCTGGGAGGACTTGTAGACCTCCATGCCGCCGATCAGCTCGGGCGGCAGCAGCGAGTAGTTGAAGGAGCGGTCGATGTCGAGCTGGTCGTACCAGCCGGTCGAGGCAATGGTCTGACCGTTCAAGGTGGTGTAGGTCATCTGCGGATCGGAGCCGCGGATGGAGACCGTCGCGCCCTGGCCGAACGCGCGGCCGACCGAGACGCCGGGGATGCGACCCAGCGACTGGGCCACGTCGGTGTCGGGGAGCTTGCCGATGTCTTCGGCCGAGACCGCGTCGACGACGGCCGAGGCGTTCTTCTTGATCGTCGCCGCGGATTGCAGCGAGGCGCGGATGCCGGTCACGACGACCGTTTCCAGCTGTTGCTGACCTTCGGCAGGTTTCTGCTCAGCCTGCTGGGCCTGCGCTGCCACGCTCACGCTCAACAGCGTGAGCGTCACCGCCGCGGCGATGGGACTCTGTTTTACTTTCATAACTGCTCCTCGATGTGGCCAAGAGATTCGAATTCGGCCTGTTGAGACTCGGACCTCAGCCATACCAATCGATCAACTGGCATGCGCCTGGTACCCCCAGTGACATCTAAATGCAACCAATGCCATGCCACTATACGGCGCGGTAGTGCCACTTTGCTACCACTTTGGGCTGCGTGTTTTCCCTGCTGTGGCTGCTTCACCACCGTCTTTTCGTAGCTGTTTTTGGGTGAGCGCCCAGCCGTTTCCAGGCGCGGCGCTGCGGCGCCGGCGCTTGGTAGCAAATTGGTATTGTTTTGGTGATCTCGGGCAGCGAGGCGGTCGAGATCGAAGGCGCAGAAGGTGCTCTCGCCGTTCTCGCGAGCGGTGGATTCAAAAAATCTTGGCCTCGCAAAAATGCTGTGCTATAGTTGCGGGCTTGCCTTGGAGGGGTGGCCGAGTGGTTAAAGGCAGCAGACTGTAAATCTGCCCGCTAACGCGTACGCTGGTTCGAATCCAGCCTCCTCCACCAAGGCGAACGTTTTCTTGATTCGAGGTGTCGGCTGGTCCGGCACCTCGATCCCAGGAAGGCGAGGCTCCCGGGCGGGAGTAGTTCAATGGTAGAACCTTAGCCTTCCAAGCTAATGACACGGGTTCGATTCCCGTTTCCCGCTCCAGCAATGGGGTTGTGTCTGTTTTGTCGTCGTCACCGGTTTGTTGGCAGTAAGGTCTGCAAACCCGTGCCGATGCCCATGTGGCTCAGTGGTAGAGCACTCCCTTGGTAAGGGAGAGGTCACGCGTTCGATCCGCGTCATGGGCACCACAATTTCTTCTTCTAGTCAGATCTGATCCTACTCAGGAGCGCAAGATGGCAAAAGGCAAGTTTGAACGCACCAAGCCGCACGTGAACGTCGGCACGATCGGTCACGTTGACCACGGCAAGACGACGCTGACGGCGGCCATCGCGACCGTGCTGTCGAAGAAGTTCGGCGGCGAAGCCAAGGCCTACGACCAGATCGACGCGGCGCCGGAAGAAAAGGCCCGCGGCATCACGATCAACACCGCCCACGTCGAGTACGAGACCGCCAACCGCCACTACGCGCACGTTGACTGCCCCGGCCACGCTGACTACGTCAAGAACATGATCACCGGTGCCGCCCAGATGGACGGCGCGATCCTGGTGTGCTCGGCCGCTGACGGCCCGATGCCCCAG
>NZ_JAUHHC010000010.1 GCF_030410485.1 Roseateles violae
GTAGGCCTTGGCTTCGCCGCCGAACTTCTTCGACAGCACGGTCGCGATGGCCGCCGTCAGCGTCGTCTTGCCGTGGTCAACGTGACCGATCGTGCCGACGTTCACGTGCGGCTTGGTGCGTTCGAATTTACCTTTTGCCATTTTTCTCTCCAAAAGAGCATCAGCCAGTCTGTGGGTTTAGCGTTTCCGCAGAGTTCCTGATTCCCGCCGACTGGCAAGCGGGGAAGCCTCTGCGAAGACGATTCGAAGGGCCGCCGCCCGAAGGAAGCGGCCCGACGGTTCTTACTTGCCTGCGCGGGCGGTGATGATCGCGTCGGCCACGTTCTTCGGAGCTTCGCTGTAGTGCTTGAACTCCATCGTGTACGTGGCACGGCCCTGCGACATCGAACGCAGCGTGGTCGAGTAGCCGAACATTTCCGACAGCGGGACTTCGGCCTTGATGACCTTGCCGCCACCGACCATATCGTCCATGCCCTGGACCATGCCGCGACGGCTGGACAAATCGCCCATCACGTTGCCGGCGTAGTCTTCCGGGGTCTCGACTTCCACGGCCATCATCGGCTCCAGGATCACCGGCGAAGCCTTGCGGCAGCCTTCCTTGAAGCCCATGGACGCAGCCATCTTGAACGCATTTTCGTTCGAGTCGACTTCGTGGTACGAGCCGAAGGTCAGCGTGACCTTGACGTCCACCACCGGGAAGCCGGCCAGCACGCCGTTCGGCAGCGTGTCGATGATGCCCTTCTCGACGGCCGGGATGAATTCACGCGGAACCACACCACCCTTGATCGCGTCGACGAACTCGAAGCCCTTGCCCGCTTCCTGCGGCTCGACGGTCAGCACGACATGGCCGTACTGGCCCTTGCCGCCCGACTGGCGGACGAACTTGCCTTCGACGTCGGTCGCGGTCTTGCGGATCGTTTCGCGGTAGGCCACCTGCGGCTTGCCGACATTGGCTTCCACGCCGAATTCGCGCTTCATGCGGTCGACGATGATTTCCAGGTGCAGCTCGCCCATGCCCGAGATGATGGTCTGGCCCGACTCTTCATCGGTGCGCAGACGGAAAGACGGATCTTCCTTGGCCAGACGGCCCAGGGCGATACCCATCTTTTCCTGGTCGGCCTTGGTCTTCGGCTCGACGGCCTGCGAGATCACCGGTTCCGGGAACACCATCTTTTCGAGGGTGATGATCGCTTCCGGATCGCACAGCGTTTCGCCGGTCGTGACTTCCTTCAGACCCACGCAGGCCGCGATGTCGCCGGCCAGAATTTCCGAGATTTCCTCGCGCTGGTTGGCGTGCATCTGCAGGATACGGCCGATGCGCTCCTTCTTGCCGCGGATCGGGTTGTAGACGGTCGAGCCCGAGGCCAGGACGCCCGAGTACACGCGCACGAAGGTCAGCTGGCCGACATAGGGGTCGGTCATCAGCTTGAACGCCAGCGCGGCGAACTTCTCGTTGTCGTCGGCCTTGCGGACCACTTCCTTGTCGTCCTCGTCGGTGCCCGGCACCGGCGGAATGTCCACCGGCGAAGGCAGGAAGTCGATGACAGCGTCGAGCATGCGCTGCACACCCTTGTTCTTGAAGGCGGTGCCGCACAGCATCGGCTGGATCTCGGTGGCGATCGTGCGGGTACGCAGCGCAACCTTGATCTCGTCCTCGGTCAGGTCGCCCGTCTCGAGGTACTTGTTCATCAGCTCTTCGCTGGCTTCGGCCGCCGACTCGACCATCTTCTCGCGCCATTCCTGGGCGGTGCCGACCAGGTCGGCCGGGATGTCCACGTAGTCGAACTTCATGCCCTGCGAGGCCTCATCCCACAGGATGGCCTTCATCTTGATCAGGTCCACGACGCCCTTGAAGTTGTCTTCGGCGCCGATGGGGATCACGATGGGCACGGGGTTGGCCTTCAGGCGCGTCTTCATCTGGTCGACGACCTTGAAGAAGTTGGCACCGGTGCGGTCCATCTTGTTGACAAAGGCCAGACGCGGCACCTTGTACTTGTTGGCCTGGCGCCAGACGGTTTCCGACTGCGGCTGCACGCCACCGACGGCGCAATAGACCATGCAGGCGCCGTCCAGCACGCGCATCGAACGCTCCACCTCGATGGTGAAGTCCACGTGTCCGGGGGTGTCGATGATGTTGAAGCGGTGCTCCGGATAGGACATGTCCATGCCCTTCCAGAAGCAGGTCGTCGCGGCCGACGTGATCGTGATGCCGCGCTCTTGCTCCTGCTCCATCCAGTCCATGGTGGCAGCGCCGTCGTGCACTTCACCGATCTTGTGGTTCACGCCGGTGTAGAACAGGATGCGCTCGGTCGTCGTCGTCTTGCCGGCATCGATGTGCGCCGAGATACCGATATTGCGGTAGCGCTCGATGGGGGTCTTGCGTGCCATGAGTTCACTCCAAAAGGCAGGGGCCGCCAGCGGGTTGGTACAAACCCGAGGCGG
Source organism: Roseateles violae (assembly GCF_030410485.1). GTDB lineage: Bacteria > Pseudomonadota > Gammaproteobacteria > Burkholderiales > Burkholderiaceae_C > Roseateles_D > Roseateles_D violae. The sequence continues at coordinate 2,443 of NZ_JAUHHC010000010.1, forward strand.
CCGAATCGAGGGATTTTAGAAGCGGAAGTGCGAGAACGCCTTGTTCGCTTCGGCCATGCGGTGCACTTCGTCGCGCTTCTTCATGGCGCCGCCGCGGCCTTCCGAGGCCTCCAGCAGCTCATTGGCCAGACGCTGGGCCATCGACTTCTCACCGCGCTTGCGGGCCGATTCCTTCAACCAGCGCATGGCCAGGGCCATCCGGCGGACGGGACGAACTTCCACGGGAACTTGGTAGTTCGCACCGCCGACACGGCGGGACTTCACTTCGACCATCGGCTTGACGTTGTTCAGGGCGACGATGAACACTTCCAGCGGGTCCTTGCCGACCTTCTTCTCGATCTGGTCGAGGGCACCATAGATGATGCGCTCTGCAACGGCCTTCTTGCCCGATTCCATGATGACGTTCATGAACTTGGACAGATCGACGTTGCCGAACTTGGGATCCGGCAGGATTTCGCGCTTGGGTACTTCGCGACGACGTGGCATGGGAATCTTCCTCTTGCTTCAGTTTGGCTTCGAGCAACTCGCTCTCGCCGTTGGACGACCACCGACATCAGGGGCCATCCACTTACTCGGTTGCTACCTAGATGGGTACGAACCGCAAAATATCTATCGAGCCTGGCGGAGCCGGGCCAAGACGACTGTTGAATTACTTCTTCGGACGCTTCGCGCCGTACTTGGAACGCGCCTGCTTGCGATCCTTCACGCCCTGCAGGTCCAGCGAACCGCGAACGATGTGGTAACGCACACCCGGCAGATCCTTGACACGACCGCCGCGCACCAGCACGACGCTGTGCTCTTGCAGGTTGTGGCCTTCACCGCCGATGTACGAGATGACCTCGAAACCGTTGGTCAGGCGGACCTTGGCGACCTTACGCAGCGCCGAGTTCGGCTTCTTCGGGGTCGTCGTGTAGACGCGGGTGCAGACGCCGCGGCGCTGCGGGCAATTCTGCATTGCCGGCGACTTGGATTTCGTGACCTCGGCCTGACGGCCTTGGCGCACGAGCTGATTGATGGTTGGCATAAGTGACTTGTTCCCGTTTGAAATCACACTCTCCGACAGCGTCGCCCACGATGGGCGCACCCCTGAAACGGCCGCGTGGCGCTCGCATTGAACGCGACAGGACGCGACAAGACGCAGCAAGGCCTGCTGGAGAGCCCGAGATTGTAGCCTGCTTGTGGATAAGCTTGCAAGCCGGGGCCCGGGAAGCCGTCAGGGTATGCTGCGCCGCCATGCCGACCGAGACTGCCCCTCCCGCCGCCGCGCCGCCCGCGCTGGCCGTCATCGATACCCAGGTCGTGATGGACTGGCTGGTGTTCGGCGATGCCCGCGTCGCGCCGCTGGTACGGGCGCTGGAGGAAGGTGCGCTGCACTGGATCGGCCGGCCGGCCATGCTGGACGAGTTGCGCCATGTGCTCGGCCGCGGCGTAGCGGCGGCCTATGCGCCGGATCTGGCGCGAATCGAGGCGGCCTTTGCCCGTCATTGCCGGATGGTCGAAGCCGCGCCGGCGCCGGCCGTGCGCCTGGTCTGCCGCGACCCGGACGACCAGCAGTTCATCGATCTGGCGATCGCCGAGCGCGCCCGCTGGCTGATCTCGCGCGACCGGGCGGTGCTGGCGCTGGCCAAACGCGCGCGGGCGCTGGATCTGGCGATCCTGACCCCGGAAGCCTGGCTCAAGCAGCAGGCCTAGCCGCTCGGCCATAAAAAAAGGCCACCCGAAGGTGGCCTTTGCCAGAGGGGCGCGGTGATCACTCGCCGCTGCCACCCTCGCTGCCGGAGTCGACGCTGGCCATCTGCGCGGCGGCCAGTTCCTCGGCCTCCTGCATGGCGATGGAACGGCGCTCGGCGTCGTCCATCTCTTCCTTGGCGCGGCGGGCGGTGTGGAAGGCCATGCCGGTACCGGCCGGGATCAGGCGGCCGACGATGACGTTCTCCTTCAGACCGCGCAGCTCGTCGCGCTTGCCCATGATGGCAGCCTCGGTCAGCACGCGGGTCGTCTCCTGGAAGGAGGCGGCCGAGATGAAGGAATCGGTCGACAGCGAAGCCTTGGTGATGCCCAGCAGCACATCGGCATGGGTGGCAATCATCTTGCCTTCCTTGCGCATGCGGTCGTTGGTATCCAGCAGCTCGGAGCGCTCCACCTGCTCGTTCAGGATGTAGTGCGTGTCGCCCGGGTTGGTGATCTGCACGCGACGCAGCATCTGGCGAACGATCACCTCGATGTGCTTGTCGTTGATCTTCACGCCCTGCAGACGGTACACGTCCTGCACTTCGTCGACGATGTAGCGAGCCAGCTCCTCGATGCCCAGGAGGCGCAGGATGTCCTGCGGGTCGGCGGCACCGTCGACGATCAGCTCGCCGCGGTTGACCACCTGGCCCTCGTGCACCAGGATGTTCTTCTCCTTGGGCACCAGCTCCTCGTGCTTCTTGCCGTCCGGATCGGTGATCTCCAGGCGAACCTTGCCCTTGGTCTCCTTGCCGAACGAGACGGTACCGGTCTGCTCGGCCAGCACGCCGACGTCCTTCGGCGAACGGGCTTCGAACAGCTCGGCCACACGCGGCAGACCGCCGGTAATGTCGCGGGTCTTCTGGCCTTCGACCGGGATACGCGCGAGCACCTCACCAGGGGCGAGGTCCTGACCGTCGCGGATCTGGATCAGCGAGCCGACCTGGAAGCCGATCGTCACCGAGTGGTCGGTGCCGGGGATCTTCACCTCGTTGCCGTTGGCGTCGAGCAGCTTGACCTGCGGACGGATGACCTTGGCAGCGCCGCGGCGCTTCGGGTCGATCACGACCAGCGTCGACAGGCCGGTGACCTCGTCCACCTGCTTGGCGACGGTGACGCCTTCCTCGACATTCTCGAACTTCGCCTGGCCGGCGAACTCGGTAATGATCGGACGGGTCAGCGGATCCCAGTTCGCCAGGATCGTGCCGGCCTTGATCTGCTGATCGGCCTTGACCGACAGGATCGCACCGTAGGGCACCTTGTGGCGCTCGCGCTCGCGGCCGTGCGGGTCGGCAATGATGATCTCGCCCGAACGCGAAATCACCACCAGCTCGCCCTTGCCGTTGGTCACATAGCGCATCGTCGCGTTGAAGCCGACGATACCGTCCGACTTGGCGTCGACGCTGGACGCGACCGCGGCACGCGATGCGGCACCACCGATGTGGAAGGTACGCATCGTCAGCTGCGTGCCCGGCTCACCGATCGACTGCGCGGCGATCACGCCGACGGCCTCACCGGTGTTGACCAGGCCGCCACGGCCCAGATCGCGGCCATAGCACTTGGCGCACAGACCGAAGCGGGTCGAGCAGGTCAGCGGGGTGCGGACCTTGATCTCGTCGACACCGGCCTGCTCGAGCTCGTCCAGCGTGTCCTCGTCCAGCATATTGCCGGCCGACAGCACGACAGCCTGCGTCTCGGGGTGCAGCACGTCGATCGCGGTCACGCGACCCAGCACGCGGTCGCGCAGCGACTCGATCACCTCACCGCCCTCAACCAGCGCGCGCATCGCGATGCCGTTGTCCGTGCCGCAATCGTCCTCGGTCACGACCAGATCCTGCGTCACGTCGACCAGACGGCGGGTCAGGTAGCCGGAGTTCGCCGTCTTCAGCGCCGTATCGGCCAGACCCTTACGGGCGCCGTGCGTCGAGATGAAGTACTGCAGAACATTCAGGCCTTCGCGGAAGTTCGCCGTGATCGGCGTCTCGATGATCGAGCCGTCCGGCTTGGCCATCAGGCCCCGCATACCGGCCAGCTGGCGAATCTGGGCCGCGCTACCGCGGGCACCGGAGTCGGCCATCATGTAGATGGAGTTGAAGGACTCCTGATCCACTTCCTTGCCGTTGCGGTCCAGCGTCTTCTGCTTGGACAGCTGGGTCATCATGACCTTGCCGACCTCGTCACCGGTCTTGCCCCAGATGTCGACGACCTTGTTGTAGCGCTCGCCGGCAGTCACCAGACCCGAGACGTACTGCTGCTCGATCTCCTTGACTTCCTTCTCGGCACGCTCGATCAGCTCATACTTCTGCTTGGGCACCAGCATGTCATCGATCGCGATCGAGATGCCGGCACGGGTGGCCAGGCGGAAGCCGCTTTGCAGCAGCTTGTCGGCCAGCACCACCGTCTCCTTCAGACCGCACTTGCGGAACGAGGTGTTGATCAGGCGCGAGATTTCCTTCTTCTTCAGCGCCTTGTTGATGTTGGCGAAGGGCAGGCCCTTGGGCAGGATCTCGCTCAGCAGCGCGCGGCCGACGGTGGTGTCGACGAGCTTGGTCTCGGGCACGAACTCGCCCGTTTCCTTGTTCTTCGTCCACTCGGTCAGGCGGATGCTGATCTTGGCGGTGATCTCGACAACGCCGTTCTCCAGCGCGCGGATCAGCTCGGGGATGTCCGAGAACACCAGGCCCTCGCCACGGCCGTTGATGCGCTCGCGGGTCGCGTAGTACAGACCCAAGACCACGTCCTGCGAGGGCACGATCGAGGGCTCGCCCGAGGCCGGGAACAGCACGTTGTTGGAGGCCAGCATCAAGGTGCGGGCTTCCATCTGCGCTTCGATCGACAGCGGCACGTGGACGGCCATCTGGTCGCCGTCGAAGTCGGCGTTGAAGGCCGCGCAGACCAGCGGATGCAGCTGGATCGCCTTGCCTTCGATCAGCACCGGCTCGAAGGCCTGGATGCCCAGACGGTGCAGCGTCGGCGCGCGGTTCAGCAGAACCGGATGCTCCTTGATGACCTCTTCCAGGATGTCCCAGACCACCGGGGTGCCGGATTCGACTTCCTTCTTCGCCGCCTTGATGGTGGTGGCGATACCCATCGCCTCCAGGCGCGAGAAGATGAAGGGCTTGAACAGCTCCAGCGCCATCAGCTTGGGCAGGCCGCACTGGTGCAGCTTCAAGGTCGGGCCGACCACGATGACCGAACGGCCCGAGTAGTCGACGCGCTTGCCCAGCAGGTTCTGACGGAAGCGACCGCTCTTGCCCTTGATCATGTCGGCCAGCGACTTCAGGGCACGCTTGTTCGCGCCGGTCATCGCCTTGCCGCGGCGGCCGTTGTCCAGCAGCGAGTCGACGGCTTCCTGCAGCATGCGCTTTTCGTTGCGCACGATGATCTCGGGCGCCTTCAGCTCGAGCAGACGGGCCAGACGGTTGTTGCGGTTGATGACGCGGCGATAGAGGTCGTTCAGGTCCGAGGTCGCGAAGCGGCCGCCGTCCAGCGGCACCAGCGGACGCAGGTCCGGCGGCAGCACGGGCAGCACGTCCAGCACCATCCAGCTCGGCTTGATGCCCGACTTCTTGAAGGCTTCCATGACCTTCAGGCGCTTGGAGTTCTTCTTGACCTTCAGCTCGGAGCCGGTCATGTCGTTGCGCAGGCGGTCGATCTCGACGTCGAGATCCATCTCGGCCAGCAGCTTCTGGATGCCTTCGGCGCCCATCAGGGCGATGAACTCGTCACCGAACTCCACGCGCTTCGCGTCGTAGTCGTCCTCGGTCATGATCGAGAACTTCTTCAGCGGCGTCATGCCCGGATCGACGACGACATACGCTTCGAAGTACAGCACGCGCTCGATGTCGCGCAAGGTCATGTCGAGCACCAGGCCCAGACGCGAAGGCAGCGACTTCAGGAACCAGATATGCGCGCAGGGCGCGGCCAGGTCGATATGGCCCATGCGGTCACGGCGGACCTTGGTCTGGGTCACTTCGACGCCGCACTTCTCGCAGATCACGCCGCGGTGCTTCAGGCGCTTGTACTTGCCGCACAGGCACTCGTAGTCCTTGATCGGGCCGAAGATCTTGGCGCAGAACAGGCCGTCACGCTCGGGCTTGAACGTGCGGTAGTTGATGGTCTCAGGCTTCTTCACCTCACCGAACGACCAGCTGCGGATCTTCTCCGGCGAAGCGAGGCCGATCTTGATGGCATCGAAATGCTCATCAGGGGTGAACTGCTTGAACAGGTCCAGCAAACCCTTCATATGTGTTTCTCCTGTTCCTGATTAGTTGCGCTCGAGCTCGATGTCGATGCCGAGCGAACGAATTTCCTTGACCAGCACGTTGAACGATTCCGGCATGCCGGCCTCGATCGCGTGCTCGCCCTTGACGATGCTCTCGTAGACCTTGGTCCGGCCGTTCACGTCGTCGGACTTGACCGTCAGCATTTCCTGCAGGATGTAGGAGGCGCCGTAGGCTTCCAGCGCCCAGACTTCCATCTCACCGAAACGCTGGCCGCCGAACTGCGCCTTGCCGCCCAGCGGCTGCTGGGTGACGAGCGAGTACGGGCCGGTCGAGCGGGCATGCATCTTGTCGTCCACCAGGTGGTGCAGCTTCAGCACATGCATATAGCCGACGGTGACGGGGCGCTCGAAGGCCTCGCCGGTGCGGCCGTCATGCAGCGTCGCCTGGGTACGGGTGGCGGTCAGACCCTTCTTGGCGGCGATGTCGTCCGGGTAGGCCAGCTTCAGCATGCCGCGGATTTCCTCTTCCTTGGCGCCGTCGAAGACCGGCGTCGCGAAAGGCACGCCCTTGGACAGGTTCTCGGCCATCTCGATCACTTCGGCGTCGCTGAGCTCGTCGATGTTCTCGCTCTTGCCGCCGCTCTTGTTGTAGAGCTCGTCGAAGAACTTGCGCAGCTCGGCCACGGCCGAGTGCTGCTGCAGCATGTCGCCGATGCGCTGACCGATGCCCTTGCCGGCCCAGCCCAGATGGACCTCCAGCACCTGACCGACGTTCATCCGCGAGGGCACGCCCAGCGGGTTCAGAACGATGTCGGCGGTCGTGCCGTCGGCCATATAGGGCATATCTTCGATCGGGACGACCTTGGACACGACACCCTTGTTGCCGTGACGGCCGGCCATCTTGTCGCCGGGTTGCAGGCGGCGCTTGACGGCCAGGTAGACCTTGACCATCTTCAGCACGCCGGCCGGCAGCTCGTCGCCCTGCGTCAGCTTCTTGCGCTTCTCTTCGAAGGCCAGATCGAAGGAGTGACGGGTCTGCTCCAGCGAGTTCTTGATCGACTCGAGCTGGTTGGCAACGTCGTCATCGGCCGGACGGATGTCGAACCAGTGGAACTTCTCCACCGAGGCCAGATAGGCCTGGTCGATCTTCGTGCCCTTGGCGATCTTCTGCGGGCCGCCGTTGGCGACCTTGCCGTCCAGCAGCTTGGCGATACGGTCGAAGGCGTCGGCCTCGACGATGCGCAGCTGGTCGTTCAGGTCCAGGCGGAAGCGCTTCAGCTCGTCGTCGATGATCTGCTGGGCGCGCTTGTCGCGCTGTATGCCTTCACGGGTGAAGACCTGCACGTCGATGACGGTGCCGGACGTACCCTGGTCGACGCGCAGCGAGGTGTCCTTCACGTCGGAGGCCTTCTCGCCGAAGATCGCGCGCAGCAGCTTCTCTTCCGGCGTCAGCGTGGTCTCGCCCTTGGGCGTGACCTTGCCGACCAGCACGTCGCCCGGGTTCACCTCGGCACCGATGTAGACGATGCCCGACTCGTCCAGGCGGCCCAGTTGCTGCTCGGACAGGTTCGGGATGTCGCGGGTGATTTCTTCCGAGCCCAGCTTGGTGTCGCGCGCGTTGACCACCAACTCCTCGATGTGGATCGAGGTGTAGCGGTCTTCGGCGATCACACGCTCCGAGATCAGGATCGAGTCCTCGAAGTTGTAGCCGTTCCAGGGCATGAAGGCGACCAGCATGTTCTGGCCCAGCGCCAGTTCACCGATGTCGGTCGAGGCGCCATCGGCGATGATGTCCTCGGCCGCCACCTTGTCGCCGCGACGCACGATCGGACGCTGGTGGATATTGGTGTTCTGGTTCGAGCGCTGATACTTGATCAGGTTGTAGATGTCGACACCGACTTCGCCGGCCACCGTCTCGTCATCGTTGACGCGGATCACGATGCGGTTCGTGTCCACGTAGTCAACGATACCGCCACGGCGCGCGGCCACGACCGTGCCCGAGTCCTTGGCGGCGACGCGCTCGACGCCGGTACCGACCAGGGCCTTCTCGGGCCGCAGCGTCGGCACGGCCTGGCGCTGCATGTTCGCGCCCATCAGCGCGCGGTTCGCATCGTCGTGCTCGAGGAAGGGCACCAGCGAGGCCGCGACCGAGACGATCTGTGTCGGCGCCACGTCCATGTACTGGATGCGCTCGGGCGAGGTCAGCACCGATTCGCCGTTCTCACGCGCCGAGACCAGCTCGTCGACCAGCTGGCCGGCGTCGTTCAGCGTTGCGTTCGCCTGGGCGATCACGTACTTGCCTTCTTCGATCGCCGACAGGTAGTCGATCTGGTCGGTCACCTTGCCGTCGACGACGCGGCGGTACGGCGTCTCGAGGAAGCCGTACTCGTTCAGCTGCGCAAACAGGGCCAGCGAGTTGATCAGGCCGATGTTCGGGCCTTCCGGCGTTTCGATCGGGCAGACGCGGCCGTAGTGGGTCGGATGCACGTCACGGACTTCGAAGCCGGCGCGCTCGCGGGTCAGACCGCCCGGGCCCAGGGCCGAGACGCGACGCTTGTGCGTGATCTCGGACAGCGGGTTGGTCTGGTCCATGAACTGCGACAGCTGCGAGGCACCGAAGAACTCCTTCAGCGCCGCAGAGATCGGCTTGGAGTTGATCAGGTCGTGCGGCATCAGGGCCTCGGTCTCGGCCTGGCCCAGACGCTCCTTGACGGCCTTCTCGATCCGCGCCAGACCCGAGCGGTACTGGTTCTCGGCCAGTTCGCCGACACAGCGCACGCGGCGGTTGCCCAGGTGGTCGATGTCATCGACCTCACCGCGGCCATTGCGCAGCTCGACCAGGATCTTGACGACGTCGAGGATGTCCTCGTTGCTCAGCACCATCGCGCCTTCCGGCGTGTCGCGGCCGACGCGGGCATTGAACTTCATGCGGCCGACGCGCGACAGGTCGTAGGTGTCCTCGCTGTAGAACAGGCGATTGAACAGCGCTTCGACGGCGTCTTCGGTCGGCGGCTCGCCGGGGCGCATCATGCGGTAGATGGCAACGCGGGCGGCCAGCTGGTCGGCCGTCTCGTCAGCGGCCAGGGTCTGGCTGATGTAGGCGCCTTCGTCCAGCTCGTTGGTGAACAGGCACTGGATTTCCTTGATGCCGGCGGCGCGCAGCTTCTTCAGCAGCGCATCGGTCAGCTCGTCATTGGCCTTGGCAATGATCTCGCCGGTGTCGCCATCGACCATGTTCTTGGCCAGCACGCGGCCGACCAGGAAGTCCTCGGGCACCGTCACATGCTGCGTGCCGGACTGCTCCAGCTGGCGCGTGTGGCGGGCGGTGATGCGCTTGTCCTTCTCGACGATGACATTGCCCGACTTGTCGGTGATGTCGAAGCGAGCAACCTCGCCCTTCAGGCGGTCGGCGACAAACTCCATCTGCGCGCCGGCGTCCATCAGACGGAAATTGTCGAAGACGAAGAAGTGCGCCAGGATCTGCTCGGGGTTCAGGCCGATGGCCTTCAGCAGGATCGTGACCGGCATCTTGCGGCGGCGGTCGACGCGGAAGAACAGCACGTCCTTCGGGTCGAACTCGAAGTCCAGCCACGAGCCGCGATACGGAATGATGCGGGCCGAGAACAGCAGCTTGCCGGACGAGTGCGTCTTGCCCTTGTCGTGCTCGAAGAACACGCCGGGCGAACGGTGCAGCTGCGAGACGATGACGCGCTCGGTGCCGTTGACGATGAAGGAGCCGTAGTCGGTCATCAGGGGCACTTCGCCCATATAGACCTCTTGCTCCTTGATCTCCTTGACCGTCTTGGCCTGCGGGCTCTCGCGGTCATAGATGATCATCTGCAGGCGCGCGCGCACGGCGGCCGCATAGGTCAAGCCACGCTGCTGGCATTCGCGGGTGTCGAACGGCGGCTTGGCAATATTGAATTCGAGGAACTTCATCTCCACGAACCCGTTGTGCGAAACAATCGGGAACGCGGACAGGAAGGCAGCCTGCAGGCCTTCGGGCTTGCGCTTGGCTGGGGGGGTGTCTTTTTGCAGGAAGGCGACGTAGCTCTCCTTCTGCATGGTCAAGAGGTAGGGAACGTTGAGAACGCTCTCGCGCTTGCCGAAGCTCTTGCGGATACGCTTGCGCTCGGTATAGCTGTAGGGGGTTGTTTGCGCCATAAACACTCCGTGTCGAGAGCCCACCCCTGGCCGTGGGACGGGCTTCGTCGGCGACTGGCTATTCGATCATTGCAATCGAAGCTTGGTGGTTGGCCACTACCAACCGCTGGCGGACAACCTCGGCATTGCACCAAAGCCCGACCAAACCGGTTCCCTGCAGTCGGATCAGAGAACACTTGAAAGAACCGCGCATCATACCGCACGCGAGCCTTTCAGCTACTCTCAAGGGTAAAAACCCTAGATCCACCCCTCCAGACCGGCGGGGTCTTGAAACGACTAAAGGGGAGGCCCCATGGGACCACCCCTCTAGCGTCTTTCGAGCCGCGACGACCTGGGCCGCCGCGGACACCGAAAAAAGGCTGATTACTTCAGCTCGGCCTTGGCGCCAGCCTCGACCAGCTTCTTGACAGCAGCTTCGGCGTCGGCCTTGGCCACGCCTTCCTTGACGTTCTTCGGAGCGCCGTCGACCAGGTCCTTGGCTTCCTTCAGACCCAGGCCGGTGATTTCGCGCACGGCCTTGATGACCGAAACCTTGTTCGCGCCGGCGTCGGTCAGGACGACGTTGAACTCGGTCTTCTCTTCGGCGGCGGCTGCAGCGCCACCGGCGGCGCCGCCAGCGGCGGGAGCAGCCATCGAAGCGGCGGACACGCCGAACTTCTCTTCAATTGCCTTGACCAGATCGTTCAGTTCCAGAACGGTCATGCTGTCCAGAGCGGACAGGAAAGCGTCTTTGTCGAATGCCATGATGAATTTCCTAAAAACAGATTGATTGCGTGATGAAAACGCGTTGTTCGTCGATCAGGCGGCAGCCGGGGCTTCGGCTTGCTCGCCGCCACCCTTTTGCTGAGCCAGGGCAGCCAGCACGGCCGCGGTGCGTTGCACCGGCGACAGCAGCAGGCCGGCGATCTGCGACAGCAGGACTTCCTTGGACGGGACGGAGGCCAGAGCCTTCACGCCTTCCACGTCCAGAGCCTTGCCACCGTAGGCACCACCCTTGATGACGAGCTTGTCGTTGGTCTTGGCAAAGTCAGCGATGACTTTGGCAGCCGCGACAGCGTCTTCCGAAAAGCCGTAGATCAGCGGGCCGACCATGGCATCCGAGGCTGCTTCGAACGAAGTGCCGGCAACAGCACGACGCGCCAGGGTGTTCTTCAGCACGTGAAGATACACACCTTGGGCACGCGCGGTGACGCGCAGCTTGTTCAAGGCTTCCACGGTGAGGCCACGGTACTCGGCCAGCGCCAGTGTCTGGGCCTTGGCGGCTTGCGCCGCCACGTCCGACACAACGGCTGCCTTCTCGTTGCGATTGAGACTCAAGGTCTACTCCTCACATTACGCCCCGCGGATCTTGCGACCCTTTGGGGCACCGGATTCAGCGACCTTCTGTTCAGGAAACAAATTCCTTTGCAGCGGGACCGCCATCTGCGCTGACCGGAGGCAAGCCTCCGATTAAGCATCGCCCTCCTACTGCAAGGGCTTTGCGCCAGCGGTCTTGGATGACCTGCACCAGTTGCCGGGTGCAGCCCACCAATTCATCGGTGCGCCGCCAGACTCGCGACGCGCCTCAAACTGAATATGACGCTCAGGCGGCGACCTGGGCGTTGATCGTCGCGATGTCGACGCGGGCGCCGACGCCCATCGTCGAGGACACGGCGACCTTGCGCAGGTAGATGCCCTTGCTCGAGGCCGGCTTGGCCTTGTTCAGGGCTTCGATCAGCGCGCGCAGATTGCCTTCCAGCTTGTCCGTGTCGAACGAGCGACGGCCCAGCGTGCCGTGGATGATGCCGGCCTTGTCGACGCGGAACTGGACCTGGCCAGCCTTGGCGTTCTTGACAGCGGTGGCGACGTCCGGGGTCACGGTGCCGACCTTCGGGTTCGGCATCAGGCCGCGCGGGCCCAGGATCTGACCCAGGGTACCGACGATGCGCATCGTGTCGGGCGAGGCGATCACCACGTCGAAGGGCATGTCGCCGGCCTTGACGCGCTCGGCCAGGTCTTCCATGCCGACCACGTCGGCACCGGCTGCCTTGGCTTCCTCGGCCTTGGCACCTTGGGCGAACACGGCCACGCGCTTGGTCTTGCCGGTGCCGTTGGGCATCACGACGGCGCCGCGAACGACCTGGTCCGACTTCTTGGCATCGATGCCCAGTTGCACGGCAACGTCGATCGACTCATCGAACTTGGCGGTGGCCAGGCTCTTGACCAGGTCCAGCGCCTCGGTCAGGCCGTACAGCTTGGTCGTCTCGACCTTGCCAGCCAGGGCCTTTTGCTTCTTGGTCAGCTTTGCCATCTCACAGGCCCTCCACGATGATGCCCATCGAACGGGCGGAACCAGCGATGGTGCGAACGGCGGCGTCCATATCGGCGGCCGTCAGGTCCTTCTGCTTGGTCTTGGCGATTTCTTCCAGCTGGGCGCGGGTCAGCTTGCCGACCTTCTCCAGATGCGGCTTGGCCGAACCCTTGTCCAGCTTGGCAGCCTTCTTCAGCAGCACGGTCGCCGGCGGCGACTTGATGATGAAGGTGAAGCTCTTGTCGGCGAAGGCGGTGATGACCACCGGCAGCTTCAGACCCGGCTCATAGCTCTGCGTCTGGGCGTTGAAGGCCTTGCAGAATTCCATGATGTTCAGGCCGCGCTGACCCAGCGCGGGACCGACCGGCGGCGAAGGATTTGCCTTGCCGGCCGGAATTTGCAGCTTGATGAAGCCGATAATTTTCTTGGCCATTTTTTCTCCTACAGCGCCACGGCAGCCCGCCGCAACGCCTGAGTGCTAACGCAAAGGGCTGGTTACCTTTGCTCCTCTTGTCCGCATCTCGTCGCGGACTGACTACGGGCAGGCTTGAGGCGCCTGCCAGGCCCTAGAACCTTTTGCCTTCGGACCTCGCGGCCCTCGGCGAAAGGTTTAACAAACAAGGTTTGTTAAACCTTCTCGACCTGACCGAAGTCCAGCTCGACCGGCGTCGCACGACCGAAGATCGTGACCGAGACGCGCACCTTGGACTTGTCGTAGTTGACTTCCTCGACGGCGCCGTTGAAATCGGTGAACGGGCCTTCCTTGACGCGCACGATCTCGCCGACGGTCCACTCGACCTTGGGCCGCGGCTTCTCGATGCCTTCCTGCATCTGGTTGACGATCTTCATCACCTCGGCCTCCGAGATCGGCGCCGGGCGATTCTTGGCGCCGCCGACGAAGCCGGTCACCTTGGAGGTGTGCTTGACCAGATGCCAGGTGTCGTCTTCCATCACCATCTCGACCAGCACATAGCCGGGGAAGAAACGGCGCTCGGTGACGGCCTTCTTGCCGTTCTTCAGCTCGACGACCTCTTCGGTCGGCACCAGGATGCGACCGAACTTGTCCTGCATGCCGGCGCGCTCGATGCGCTCACGCAGATTGCGCTCGACCGCCTTCTCCATGCCCGAATAGGCGTGGACGACGTACCAGCGCTTGGGCAGGCCGCTCGAGGCTTCCGGTGCGGCGGCCACGGCCGCGGCGATCATTTGCTCTTCGCTCATCGCTCTTCCTTTAGCGCTTCCAACCGAGGACCAGGTCGTACAAAACCCATTCCAGCGTCTTGTCGGTGACCCACAGGAACAGCGCCATCACGACGACGAAGGCAAACACATAGCCCGTCATCTGCATCGCTTCCTTGCGGGTCGGCCAGACCACCTTGCGGACTTCCTTGACCGAATCCTGGCCGTAGCCGATCAGCGACTTACCCGACTCCGAGGTGAAGAAGGTGCCCACCGCCGCGACCAGCAGCACGAGCAGCGCCGCCCATTGGGCAACGGCGCCCTGCTTGGACAGCGCGTAAAAAGCCACCAGGGCACCGATCAACAGGATGGCGGCGCCAGCCAGCTTGACCTTGTCGGCGCCGGTCGTGACCGTTTCGACTTGAGGATTGGACATTGATGCTTCTCTTGAACCTGCCGCGAGCCTTTCCTGCGAACGACCCATCAGCAGCAAAGCCCGCCGGGATCGACTCCCGCGGGCTGCTGTTTGACCACTGGAACCAGCGATTATCGCTGATGATTTTCGCTGGCAGGGGCAGAGGGTCTCGAACCCCCAACCTTCGGTTTTGGAGACCGACGCTCTGCCAATTGAGCTATGCCCCTGTGGCCTTCTTGAAAATTACTCGAGGATGGTAGCCACGACGCCCGAGCCGACGGTACGACCGCCTTCACGGATGGCGAAGCGCAGACCCTGCTCCATGGCGATCGGGGCGATCAGCTTGACGGTGATCGACACGTTGTC
>NZ_JAUHHC010000011.1:0-10000 GCF_030410485.1 Roseateles violae
GATAATAGCCTGACGATGACCTACTTTCACACGGGAATCCGCACTATCATCGGCGCTGAGTCATTTCACTGTCCTGTTCGGGATGGGAAGGAGTGGGACCAACTCGCTATGGTCATCAGGCTTGACTGGTTGGCGCCGTGACGGGGTCAGGGCACCCAATTTGTAGAGTTGCATTGTACAGCCGGGAGGCTGCACGGCTTCGAATCAGCTTGGATTTGATTGCGTCTTCAGAACTGAAGAACGGTATAACTTGTGGCTACCCAATCCTTGATGGCGGTGGACGTGCTGTCCTTGGCACAATCAAAGTTATAGGGTCAAGCCTCACGGGCAATTAGTACTGGTTAGCTTAACGCATTACTGCGCTTCCACACCCAGCCTATCAACGTCCTGGTCTCGAACGACCCTTCAGGGGGCTCTAGGCCCCGGCAAGACTCATCTTGAGACGAGTTTCCCGCTTAGATGCTTTCAGCGGTTATCTCTTCCGCACTTAGCTACTCGGCGATGCCACTGGCGTGACAACCGATACACCAGAGGTGCGTCCACTCCGGTCCTCTCGTACTAGGAGCAGGCTCTCTCAATCTTGCAGCGCCCACGGAAGATAGGGACCAAACTGTCTCACGACGTTTTAAACCCAGCTCACGTACCTCTTTAAATGGCGAACAGCCATACCCTTGGGACCGGCTACAGCCCCAGGATGAGATGAGCCGACATCGAGGTGCCAAACACCGCCGTCGATATGAACTCTTGGGCGGTATCAGCCTGTTATCCCCAGAGTACCTTTTATCCGTTGAGCGATGGCCCTTCCATACAGAACCACCGGATCACTTTGTCCTACTTTCGTACCTGCTCGACTTGTCAGTCTCGCAGTCAAGCACGCTTATGCCAATGCACTATCAACACGATTTCCGACCGTATTTAGCGTACCTTCGAACTCCTCCGTTACACTTTGGGAGGAGACCGCCCCAGTCAAACTGCCCACCATACACTGTCCCCAACCCGGATCACGGGCCAAGGTTAGAACCTCAAACACACCAGGGTGGTATTTCAACGTCGGCTCCACCAGAACTAGCGTCCTGGTTTCAAAGCCTCCCACCTATCCTACACAGATCTGTTCAAAGTCCAATGTAAAGCTACAGTAAAGGTTCATGGGGTCTTTCCGTCTTTCCGCGGGGAGATTGCATCATCACAAACATTTCAACTTCGCTGAGTCTCTGGAGGAGACAGTGTGGCCATCATTACTCCATTCGTGCAGGTCGGAACTTACCCGACAAGGAATTTCGCTACCTTAGGACCGTTATAGTTACGGCCGCCGTTTACTGGGACTTCAGTCAAGAGCTTGCACCCCATCATTTAATCTTCCAGCACCGGGCAGGAGTCACACCCTATACGTCGACTTTCGTCTTTGCAGAGTGCTGTGTTTTTAATAAACAGTTGCAGCCACCGATTCTCTGCGGCCTCATTGGGCTCCCCAAGTAAATGGTTCACCTACTAAAGGCACACCTTCTTCCGAAGTTACGGTGTCAATTTGCCGAGTTCCTTCTCCAGAGTTCTCTCAAGCGCCTTAGAATACTCATCTCGCGCACCAGTGTCGGTTTGCGGTACGGTCGTCAATAGCTGAAGCTTAGTGGCTTTTCCTGGAAGCAGGGTATCACTCACTTCGGCCGCAAGCGGCCTCGTTATCACGCCTCATCTCAGACCCCCGGATTTGCCTAAGGGCCACGACTACACGCTTGAACCAACTATTCCAACAGTTGGCTGAGCTAACCTTCTCCGTCCCCACATCGCACTATTGATCGGTACAGGAATATTGACCTGTTTCCCATCAGCTACGCATCTCTGCCTCGCCTTAGGGGCCGACTCACCCTACGCCGATGAACGTTGCGTAGGAAACCTTGCGCTTTCGGCGAGGGGGCTTTTCACCCCCTTTAACGCTACTCATGTCAGCATTCGCACTTCTGATACCTCCAGCAACCCTCACGAGTCACCTTCACAGGCTTACAGAACGCTCTCCTACCACGTGCAATAAATTGCACATCCGCAGCTTCGGTAACTGGCTTAGCCCCGTTACATCTTCCGCGCAGGACGACTCGATCAGTGAGCTATTACGCTTTCTTTAAATGATGGCTGCTTCTAAGCCAACATCCTGACTGTTTTAGCCTTCCCACTTCGTTTCCCACTTAGCCAATTTTAGGGACCTTAGCTGGCGGTCTGGGTTGTTTCCCTCTTGAGTCCGGACGTTAGCACCCGGTGCTCTGTCTCCCAAGCTGTACTCTGCGGTATTCGGAGTTTGCAATGGTTTGGTAAGTCGCCATGACCCCCTAGCCATAACAGTGCTCTACCCCCGCAGGTAATACTTGAGGCACTACCTAAATAGTTTTCGGAGAGAACCAGCTATTTCCAAGTTTGTTTAGCCTTTCACCCCTATCCACAGCTCATCCGCTAGTTTTGCAACACTAGTCGGTTCGGACCTCCAGCACCTGTTACGGTACCTTCATCCTGGCCATGGATAGATCACTTGGTTTCGGGTCTACACCCAGCGACTAATTCGCCCTATTCGGACTCGATTTCTCTACGGCTTCCCTATTCGGTTAACCTCGCCACTGAATGTAAGTCGCTGACCCATTATACAAAAGGTACGCCGTCACCCTTGCGGGCTCCGACTTTTTGTATGCATGCGGTTTCAGGATCTATTTCACTCCCCTCCCGGGGTTCTTTTCGCCTTTCCCTCACGGTACTGGTTCACTATCGGTCAATGATGAGTATTTAGCCTTGGAGGATGGTCCCCCCATATTCAGACAAGGTTTCTCGTGCCCCGCCCTACTTATCTGACGCTTAGTTCCACAACTCGCATTTCTCATACAGGGCTATCACCTGCTATGGCCGGACTTTCCATTCCGTTCTGATATACGTGCTGCTAAAACGTCAAGGCTACTCCGATTTCGCTCGCCACTACTCTCGGAATCTCGGTTGATGTCTTTTCCTCGAGCTACTGAGATGTTTCAGTTCACCCGGTTCGCCTTGCATGCCTATGTATTCAGCATGCAATACCTCTTGCGAGGTGGGTTTCCCCATTCGGAAATCTCCGGATCAAAGCTAATTTGCCAGCTCCCCGAAGCTTATCGCAGGCTATCACGTCCTTCGTCGCCTATCATTGCCTAGGCATCCACCACATGCACTTAGTCACTTGACCCTATAACTTTGACAGCGCTGAACTGTCAGTCAAGGACTCGATCCAATCTTTCAACTTCATTGGATCGTTTGAGTATTCACGCGTTACGCCGTTCTTCATATCCAAACAATTTCTTGCTCGGTTGAAGTTCTGTGTTTGACGCAATCAAAATGCTACTAGCGGCACGGTGCAGATCAACCCTTTACGATTGACTGCTTTCCGCTAGCAGCGCTGATTCGACTCTACAAATTGTTAAAGAACAACAGCCAATAAGGCTGGCAAACCACAAACCCTGCCGATCTCGCGATCCTCAGAATCTCTGGTTTGCCAACGCCTGAAGTGAATCAATGGTGGAGGATGACGGGATCGAACCGACGACCCCCTGCTTGCAAAGCAGGTGCTCTCCCAGCTGAGCTAATCCCCCGATCGATGTCTGCCGCTTGCTGCGTGCTCGATCTCGTGGTGGGTCTGGCTGGATTCGAACCAGCGACCCCCGCCTTATCAAGACGGTGCTCTAACCGACTGAGCTACAGACCCACGCGTTCTTCGCGCGTCCCGTCGCTCTCACGCTCGCCTGTCTTGAGGCCAGCTCGGCAGGCTCACGCGCTTGTTCACTTCTTGCTGTTGCGTTCACAGCCGATAAGGGTGGGTGCTTGAATTAGAGTCGTGTGGATCTCGCTGGCCATTCACTGCATGCAATGAATCGCTGCTCGACCATTTTCTAGAAAGGAGGTGATCCAGCCGCACCTTCCGATACGGCTACCTTGTTACGACTTCACCCCAGTCACGAACCCTGCCGTGGTAATCGCCCCCCTTGCGGTTAGGCTAACTACTTCTGGCAGAACCCGCTCCCATGGTGTGACGGGCGGTGTGTACAAGACCCGGGAACGTATTCACCGCGGCAAGCTGATCCGCGATTACTAGCGATTCCGACTTCACGCAGTCGAGTTGCAGACTACGATCCGGACTACGACCGGTTTTCTGGGATTAGCTCCCCCTCGCGGGTTGGCAGCCCTCTGTACCGGCCATTGTATGACGTGTGTAGCCCTACCCATAAGGGCCATGATGACCTGACGTCATCCCCACCTTCCTCCGGTTTGTCACCGGCAGTCTCATTAGAGTGCCCTTTCGTAGCAACTAATGACAAGGGTTGCGCTCGTTGCGGGACTTAACCCAACATCTCACGACACGAGCTGACGACGGCCATGCAGCACCTGTGTCCAGGTTCTCTTTCGAGCACTCCCAAATCTCTTCAGGATTCCTGGCATGTCAAGGGTAGGTAAGGTTTTTCGCGTTGCATCGAATTAAACCACATCATCCACCGCTTGTGCGGGTCCCCGTCAATTCCTTTGAGTTTCAACCTTGCGGCCGTACTCCCCAGGCGGTCAACTTCACGCGTTAGCTACGTTACTGAGAAGAAACCCTCCCAACAACCAGTTGACATCGTTTAGGGCGTGGACTACCAGGGTATCTAATCCTGTTTGCTCCCCACGCTTTCGTGCATGAGCGTCAGTGCAGGCCCAGGGGATTGCCTTCGCCATCGGTGTTCCTCCGCATATCTACGCATTTCACTGCTACACGCGGAATTCCATCCCCCTCTGCCGCACTCTAGCCATGCAGTCACAAAGGCAGTTCCCAGGTTGAGCCCGGGGATTTCACCTCTGTCTTGCATAACCGCCTGCGCACGCTTTACGCCCAGTAATTCCGATTAACGCTTGCACCCTACGTATTACCGCGGCTGCTGGCACGTAGTTAGCCGGTGCTTATTCTTCAGGTACCGTCATGAGGCGTCTGTATTAGAAACACCCTTTTCTTCCCTGACAAAAGCGGTTTACAACCCGAAGGCCTTCTTCCCGCACGCGGCATGGCTGGATCAGGCTTGCGCCCATTGTCCAAAATTCCCCACTGCTGCCTCCCGTAGGAGTCTGGGCCGTGTCTCAGTCCCAGTGTGGCTGGTCGTCCTCTCAGACCAGCTACAGATCGTCGGCTTGGTGAGCCTTTACCCCACCAACTACCTAATCTGATATCGGCCGCTCCAATCGCGCGAGGTCTTGCGATCCCCCGCTTTCACCCTCAGGTCGTATGCGGTATTAGCTGCTCTTTCGAGCAGTTATCCCCCACGACTGGGCACGTTCCGATACATTACTCACCCGTTCGCCACTCGTCAGCTTAACCTGTTACCGTTCGACTTGCATGTGTAAGGCATGCCGCCAGCGTTCAATCTGAGCCAGGATCAAACTCTACAGTTCGATCTTGAATTTACTCAACGGAATCGACTTAAACCTTCAAACCTAAGTTTGCATGATTCAAATCTAATTTCCGTGAGTGCTTAAAGTCCGAGAGACTTGAACCAGGTCACCCTGATTCAAAACTCGCCTTCAAACACCCACGCTTATCGGCTGTGAATTATTAAAGAACTTCGAGATCCAAGACCATCGAGCAATACCGCCACTCAACTTCTCTTCAACTCGCCGCCAATCAGTGATCAGCGCAGAAGCGGGATTATGATCGATAACGAGATTATCGTCAACCCTGATTCGCTTCTTTCTTTGCAGAACCGTCTTGCGACGGGATCGGCAAATGCAAGCGCTGCACTCAACGCTTGCATCTGTCGACACAGATGGAAACGCCCGGTCTGTCGACCGGGCGTCTCGGTGTAATAGCCTGACGATGACCTACTTTCACACGGGAATCCGCACTATCATCGGCGCTGAGTCATTTCACTGTCCTGTTCGGGATGGGAAGGAGTGGGACCAACTCGCTATGGTCATCAGGCTTGACTGGTTGGCGCCGTGACGGGGTCAGGGCACCCAATTTGTAGAGTTGCATTGTACAGCCGGGAGGCTGCACGGCTTCGAATCAGCTTGGATTTGATTGCGTCTTCAGAACTGAAGAACGGTATAACTTGTGGCTACCCAATCCTTGATGGCGGTGGACGTGCTGTCCTTGGCACAATCAAAGTTATAGGGTCAAGCCTCACGGGCAATTAGTACTGGTTAGCTTAACGCATTACTGCGCTTCCACACCCAGCCTATCAACGTCCTGGTCTCGAACGACCCTTCAGGGGGCTCTAGGCCCCGGCAAGACTCATCTTGAGACGAGTTTCCCGCTTAGATGCTTTCAGCGGTTATCTCTTCCGCACTTAGCTACTCGGCGATGCCACTGGCGTGACAACCGATACACCAGAGGTGCGTCCACTCCGGTCCTCTCGTACTAGGAGCAGGCTCTCTCAATCTTGCAGCGCCCACGGAAGATAGGGACCAAACTGTCTCACGACGTTTTAAACCCAGCTCACGTACCTCTTTAAATGGCGAACAGCCATACCCTTGGGACCGGCTACAGCCCCAGGATGAGATGAGCCGACATCGAGGTGCCAAACACCGCCGTCGATATGAACTCTTGGGCGGTATCAGCCTGTTATCCCCAGAGTACCTTTTATCCGTTGAGCGATGGCCCTTCCATACAGAACCACCGGATCACTTTGTCCTACTTTCGTACCTGCTCGACTTGTCAGTCTCGCAGTCAAGCACGCTTATGCCAATGCACTATCAACACGATTTCCGACCGTATTTAGCGTACCTTCGAACTCCTCCGTTACACTTTGGGAGGAGACCGCCCCAGTCAAACTGCCCACCATACACTGTCCCCAACCCGGATCACGGGCCAAGGTTAGAACCTCAAACACACCAGGGTGGTATTTCAACGTCGGCTCCACCAGAACTAGCGTCCTGGTTTCAAAGCCTCCCACCTATCCTACACAGATCTGTTCAAAGTCCAATGTAAAGCTACAGTAAAGGTTCATGGGGTCTTTCCGTCTTTCCGCGGGGAGATTGCATCATCACAAACATTTCAACTTCGCTGAGTCTCTGGAGGAGACAGTGTGGCCATCATTACTCCATTCGTGCAGGTCGGAACTTACCCGACAAGGAATTTCGCTACCTTAGGACCGTTATAGTTACGGCCGCCGTTTACTGGGACTTCAGTCAAGAGCTTGCACCCCATCATTTAATCTTCCAGCACCGGGCAGGAGTCACACCCTATACGTCGACTTTCGTCTTTGCAGAGTGCTGTGTTTTTAATAAACAGTTGCAGCCACCGATTCTCTGCGGCCTCATTGGGCTCCCCAAGTAAATGGTTCACCTACTAAAGGCACACCTTCTTCCGAAGTTACGGTGTCAATTTGCCGAGTTCCTTCTCCAGAGTTCTCTCAAGCGCCTTAGAATACTCATCTCGCGCACCAGTGTCGGTTTGCGGTACGGTCGTCAATAGCTGAAGCTTAGTGGCTTTTCCTGGAAGCAGGGTATCACTCACTTCGGCCGCAAGCGGCCTCGTTATCACGCCTCATCTCAGACCCCCGGATTTGCCTAAGGGCCACGACTACACGCTTGAACCAACTATTCCAACAGTTGGCTGAGCTAACCTTCTCCGTCCCCACATCGCACTATTGATCGGTACAGGAATATTGACCTGTTTCCCATCAGCTACGCATCTCTGCCTCGCCTTAGGGGCCGACTCACCCTACGCCGATGAACGTTGCGTAGGAAACCTTGCGCTTTCGGCGAGGGGGCTTTTCACCCCCTTTAACGCTACTCATGTCAGCATTCGCACTTCTGATACCTCCAGCAACCCTCACGAGTCACCTTCACAGGCTTACAGAACGCTCTCCTACCACGTGCAATAAATTGCACATCCGCAGCTTCGGTAACTGGCTTAGCCCCGTTACATCTTCCGCGCAGGACGACTCGATCAGTGAGCTATTACGCTTTCTTTAAATGATGGCTGCTTCTAAGCCAACATCCTGACTGTTTTAGCCTTCCCACTTCGTTTCCCACTTAGCCAATTTTAGGGACCTTAGCTGGCGGTCTGGGTTGTTTCCCTCTTGAGTCCGGACGTTAGCACCCGGTGCTCTGTCTCCCAAGCTGTACTCTGCGGTATTCGGAGTTTGCAATGGTTTGGTAAGTCGCCATGACCCCCTAGCCATAACAGTGCTCTACCCCCGCAGGTAATACTTGAGGCACTACCTAAATAGTTTTCGGAGAGAACCAGCTATTTCCAAGTTTGTTTAGCCTTTCACCCCTATCCACAGCTCATCCGCTAGTTTTGCAACACTAGTCGGTTCGGACCTCCAGCACCTGTTACGGTACCTTCATCCTGGCCATGGATAGATCACTTGGTTTCGGGTCTACACCCAGCGACTAATTCGCCCTATTCGGACTCGATTTCTCTACGGCTTCCCTATTCGGTTAACCTCGCCACTGAATGTAAGTCGCTGACCCATTATACAAAAGGTACGCCGTCACCCTTGCGGGCTCCGACTTTTTGTATGCATGCGGTTTCAGGATCTATTTCACTCCCCTCCCGGGGTTCTTTTCGCCTTTCCCTCACGGTACTGGTTCACTATCGGTCAATGATGAGTATTTAGCCTTGGAGGATGGTCCCCCCATATTCAGACAAGGTTTCTCGTGCCCCGCCCTACTTATCTGACGCTTAGTTCCACAACTCGCATTTCTCATACAGGGCTATCACCTGCTATGGCCGGACTTTCCATTCCGTTCTGATATACGTGCTGCTAAAACGTCAAGGCTACTCCGATTTCGCTCGCCACTACTCTCGGAATCTCGGTTGATGTCTTTTCCTCGAGCTACTGAGATGTTTCAGTTCACCCGGTTCGCCTTGCATGCCTATGTATTCAGCATGCAATACCTCTTGCGAGGTGGGTTTCCCCATTCGGAAATCTCCGGATCAAAGCTAATTTGCCAGCTCCCCGAAGCTTATCGCAGGCTATCACGTCCTTCGTCGCCTATCATTGCCTAGGCATCCACCACATGCACTTAGTCACTTGACCCTATAACTTTGACAGCGCTGAACTGTCAGTCAAGGACTCGATCCAATCTTTCAACTTCATTGGATCGTTTGAGTATTCACGCGTTACGCCGTTCTTCATATCCAAACAATTTCTTGCTCGGTTGAAGTTCTGTGTTTGACGCAATCAAAATGCTACTAGCGGCACGGTGCAGATCAACCCTTTACGATTGACTGCTTTCCGCTAGCAGCGCTGATTCGACTCTACAAATTGTTAAAGAACAACAGCCAATAAGGCTGGCAAACCACAAACCCTGCCGATCTCGCGATCCTCAGAATCTCTGGTTTGCCAACGCCTGAAGTGAATCAATGGTGGAGGATGACGGGATCGAACCGACGACCCCCTGCTTGCAAAGCAGGTGCTCTCCCAGCTGAGCTAATCCCCCGATCGATGTCTGCCGCTTGCTGCGTGCTCGATCTCGTGGTGGGTCTGGCTGGATTCGAACCAGCGACCCCCGCCTTATCAAGACGGTGCTCTAACCGACTGAGCTACAGACCCACGCGTTCTTCGCGCGTCCCGTCGCTCTCACGCTCGCCTGTCTTGAGGCCAGCTCGGCAGGCTCACGCGCTTGTTCACTTCTTGCTGTTGCGTTCACAGCCGATAAGGGTGGGTGCTTGAATTAGAGTCGTGTGGATCTCGCTGGCCATTCACTGCATGCAATGAATCGCTGCTCGACCATTTTCTAGAAAGGAGGTGATCCAGCCGCACCTTCCGATACGGCTACCTTGTTACGACTTCACCCCAGTCACGAACCCTGCCGTGGTAATCGCCCCCCTTGCGGTTAGGCTAACTACTTCTGGCAGAACCCGCTCCCATGGTGTGACGGGCGGTGTGTACAAGACCCGGGAACGTATTCACCGCGGCAAGCTGATCCGCGATTACTAGCGATTCCGACTTCACGCAGTCGAGTTGCAGACTACGATCCGGACTACGACCGGTTTTCTGGGATTAGCTCCCCCTCGCGGGTT
>NZ_JAUHHC010000012.1 GCF_030410485.1 Roseateles violae
GCCCCCCGGCGACTCTTTGCCCTTGCTCAATGCGGCGATGCCGCTGTTCATCAGGTACGCCGCGCCACCGCGGCGCGTACAGTTAATGACACGGGTCCAAGGCTGCGCGGCCTGCGGCCTTGCCGAAAGCCCCAAGCCCTCGCGCATGAATGCGCGCAGCTCGGCTTCCGGCTCTAGTGCAGCCTTGCGCTGATCCGCGGGCCACTGGCCCCGCGGCATCCATGCCTTGCGCTCGCTCGGCACGACCTCATCCGGCCGCTTCGCGTCATACAGACCAAGCGGCCAATCTTTCACCGATCGGCCATAGCGCCCTTGAATCTCGCGCTGCTCGGTCATCACGCGCAGGCGATAGCCGCGGCCGGTCATCGCCCCGCCCTGCGCCTGCATGTAAGCGCGCCAGCAGGCCCGGCGCCCCTCGTCGCGGTTGACGGCCGCATGAGCGGCGCGCAGTGCATCGCTGGCGCCCTGTGCGGCGGATGCATCCACCCGCCGCAGCTCGCGCCATACCGTTACGGGCGGCTGCCCGATGGCCTGAAATTGGCGGATGCCGTGAGCCGCCGCCCAAGCCATGACGCGCTGCGCCTTGTTCCCACCCTCGATAAATTCGACCTGGCCGTCGCGCTCGTCGCGGTGCCCCTCGGCGCCGACTGCGCCGGCGTCGTCGATGTTCTTGGCGATGTATTTCGCCACGTAGGACACGGCGCCGCCGCGCGCCGGGTCGATGCTCTCAAACTTGACCCGGTGCTCCTGGGCGCCTGGCTCGTCGCCGTCCTCGGCCAGCCAATGCTCGCGCAGCGCGGCCTGCAGCGCCGGCAGGTGCTCAGGGTCGGCCCAGAGCAGCATATGCCAGTGCGGACAGCCATCGTGATGCGGCTCGGCCACGCGGAAGCCGAACACGCGCAGACCCTGGCGCTTGATCCTGGCGCGCACCCGCGCCCAGGTCTTGCAGAGCCAGCGCTGGCCGTCGCGCGGCGTGCTGTCGTCATAGGCAGCATTCCGGCCGCCCTTGAAGTGCTGCGCATGAAACCGGCTCGGTAGGGTGTTGGTCGTGAACAAGCCGACCATGCCGCAAGCGGTCGCCCATTCTTCGGCGCCGCGAATCCGCGTCATCAGCTCGCCGCGGCGGATGGCCAGATTCGCCGTGCTGGACTCGACGGCCTGCCATAGCGTGATGATTTCGCCGTCAGCACTCTCCAGCTCGGTCGCCTCCAGCATCGCGCGATTGCGGGCGAGCTGGGCCAGGCGGCGGCGCACCGTTTCGTCCGTTACGTAGGGCTGGCTGGTACGTACGGAAATAGCCCCGCGGCGCTGGGCCTCGTCCTCTCTCCTACGTACGGCCGCGCGCCTGACCTGGCGGCGCCACCAGGCGGCACAGGTTACCCGCTTCACCAGGCCGGCGAGCTGGTCCGCCACCGAGGCGCCGCAGACCAATTCGGGCAGCGGACGCGCCTCCAGCGCTTCGACCTGTGCAGAGAGCCAATCGCGGGTCACCGGCTCGGCCAGGTCGGCTATCAGGTCCAGCATGAAGCCGGCGCGCCGCTCGGCTAGCTCGGCCAGGTCGCGGTCGCTGGCGTAGGGATCGACGGGGGCGGTGATCCGATCGAGGCGCACCCGGGCAATCTCGTCCAGCGTGCGCGCGCGCTTGGCCGATGCCGCCGCCGTGCGGGCCTGCTGGCGCTGCTGCCAGCGCTCGGCCGGCGTGATCCAGTCGGCACCCTTGAGGGCGCGCAGCGCGGGATTGGCGAGGCCGGCAAGGCCCTCGGCGATGCCGGTCATAGCGCGCCGATCAGCTCGAGCTGCGGCGCCCCGGCGCCGATATTGCGCGTCCAGGCGATCGCCTCATGCGGGCAATTCGGATCGCGCCCTTGGCGTCGCGCCGCGAAGCTCCAGGCCATCGAATCGGCCGTCTCCAGCAGCTCAACGACAAGGGAGGATTGCAGCGCGGTCGTCTTTAGCCCGAAGCCATGCAGGCGCAAATCGGGCCGCGCCCGCTTGATCGCCAGCAGCACTTCCTCGATAGCCCGCGGGTCGCCGTTGCGCTTGCAGACCGAGCCGACACCGACCCAGGCGCCGCGCGGCAGGCGATCGCCGTACATGGCGATATGCCGCACATAGTCGGCCGGCGCGAATCCCTGCAGAACTGGCATCAGGTAGACGCCCGCCACATCGCACGCCGCGAGCTGGTCGAATCGCTCGACCGTCATCCGCTGATGCTGCTCGACGGTGCGGCCCACCTTCTGAAGAATCCAGGCCTCGCACATGAAGTCTTGAGCAACGGCGGCCAGCAGCCGGCCATTGCCGGCCCATTTGCGTATCTGGGCCGCGTAGTCCTCGGCCGGGTGGCGATAGTCGCCATGCTGGGAAATTTCCGTGAAGGCGCCGGAATCCATGATCCAGTCGCCGGCGATGAAGGGCTTGCGCGCCCGGCGGCGCAGTCGGTTCACAGACACGAAGGCGGCAGCGACCTTGCCCACATGGTGCAAGTCGTGCATGCCGGTAAAGAAGCGCATCAGAACAGGCTGCCGGCGTCGGCGAAGGCGCGCTGCATGCTGCGCGCGAACGCGGACATAGTGACCTGTTCCGAGGAAGTGAAGGACTCCCAAGGCAGGCGTGCCGCGGCGTCGGCGTCGGCGCGCTCGGTGGCGCGAACACAGGTCAGCCAGCGGGCCTGCAGCGGCATGGCGCGCCAGATGCGGCCCGGCAGGCTGTCAGTTTCGGGGACTGCTTCGGCGGCCTTGCGTCCGCTCAGGTAGCGATTGCGGGCGGCCTGGCCGATGCTGACGCCCTTCGCCGCCGCTTCGGCGCGCAGCGCGACGCCGAGCGCTGCGCCGGCGTGCATCAGGGCAGCGCGGGACAGTGCAGGAGAAAGGCCGCCGCTCATGCCGGCATCCCCGCGAAGATCAGGCCGACGAAGCCTAGAAACAGGGTGATCGAGCCAACGACAGCATCGACGCTGTACGCCCGCTTGATGGCTTGGCGCTGGGCCTGGGTGATGAGTGCGCTACGCATGGAACCCCCGTTCGGTGCCCTCCCCCCTGTGACCTATCGGTGAGCGGCCCGGGCGTCGAACTCGCCGCGCGGGTTAACGGTCCGCCGCAGATCGCGGGCCGCTCGCCGATAGGTGCTGCGGCCGGGGAGGCACCGGGGGAGGTTTGACAAGGAACCCGGCCGCAGCGGAGCGGACGATAGTGCAGCAACATTTACTCAGTCAAAGGCTCTGCACTGTTTACCCTTTGAACTACTCGGATTAGAGTCGGCACCTGTCGCACTCAAGCGACGAATCCGGGGGGGTTCCATGTTTTCTACTGCACAAATGCTCGATTTGGCCCGTGAGCGCCAAGGCGGCGTTTCTGACTACCGAATCGCCCAACTCTTGGGCCTCAAGCCGAACCAGATTTCGATGTATCGACACACTGCCGTTAAGCCGTCAAACCCCGTAGCCATCAGGCTTGCCGAGCTTTGCGACCTCGATCCGGCCACCGTCGTGGCATGGGTCAACATCGAGCGCGCGACCACCCCCGAGGACCGTCTGGCCTGGGAAATCATCCTGAAGCGCCTCGCCCCGCAAAAGCGGCTCAAGCAGGCCGCTTAACCACCCGGGAGGGTGGCGGCGCTGTCGCGTTTTGCGACATGCGCAGTTCCGAATTTGCTTTGTGTATCAATACGTTACGCCCGTTCTCGTCCGGGCGAAATACACATTGTCGACAATATGAATGCAATGAAGAGCGGCCCCGGGCGCGCCGCTTGCTCCCCGATCTCATCCGCCCCATCGAGGAGCTTCAGCAATGCCCAGCACCGAGCCGAGCGACGAGCTGCAGAACGACGCCATCGACGAATGCATAGACGCCTGCGCCGAGGCCCAAAAGTCCTGCCAGCGCTGCGCGATCGCCGATATCCAGTCCGGCGACACCTTGATGGACGTCTGCGCGGCGATCAATCTCGACTGTGCCGACATCTGTGCCGCGACCCTGAACGCGCTGGCCCGGCATTCGCGTCATTACGGCGATTTCTGCGCGGTCTGCGCGCATCTGTGCCGTGCCTGCGCGGCCGAGTGCGCGCGTCATCCGCATCACTCGCATTGCCTGCAATGCCAGCGCGCCTGCGAGCGCTGCGCGGCCGCGTGCGAGCGCCATGCCGGCGCCCGCCATCCATAAACCTGCAGGACGAGCAAGGAGTTGCAACGATGGCCGATATTGCCGAAATCATGTCCAGCGCGGTGCGCGTGATCGGCCCGGAGGCCAGCATCGGCGAGGCGGCGCGGCTGATGCGCGATCTGGACGTCGGGGCGCTGCCGGTCTGCGCCGACAAGAAGCTGCTGGGCATGGTGACCGACCGCGACATCACCGTGCGCGGCGTCGCCGAGGGACTGGGCCCCGAGACCGCCTGCGTCAGCGACGTGATGACCGGCGCCGCGCTGTTCTGCACCGCCGATCAGGACAGCGAGGAAGTGCTGCGCCTGATGGCCCAGCACCAGCTGCGCCGTTTGCCGGTGGTCAATATCGACAAGGAGCTGGTCGGCATCGTCTCGATTGCCGACCTGGCCCTGCGCCAGAGCGGCCCGGTCGACGAGGCGGTGCGCAGCATTTCCGAGCCGGCCACGCAGCCGGCCGGCATGCAGGCGGCCGTGCGCGAACGCGAGGGCTGAGCAAGATTTCACCAACTGAAGGACCCCTGCCATGGACAAGACCCTGAAGATCCTCAATGACCTGATCGAGACCAGCAAGGACGGCGAGTACGGTTTCCGCAGCTGCGCCGAGCATGTGCGCGACAACTCGCCGCTGCGCGAGCTGTTCGGCAACCGCGCCAATGAATGCCGCAGCGCCGCGGCCGAATTGCAGACCCTGGTCGTGCGCCTGGGCGGGCGGCCCAGCGACGAAGGCTCGGTGCTGGGCTCCCTGCATCGCGGCTGGGTGTCGGTGCGCGGGGCGCTGGCCGGCCACAGCGAGCAGGCGATGCTGGAGGAATGCGAGCGCGGTGAGGACCAGGCGCTGGACGCCTATCGCGAGGCGCTGGACGAGCCCGAGCTGCCGCCGGACGTGCGCGAAGTGCTCGAGCGCCAGTACCAGGGCGTCAAGCGCAATCACGCGCAGATTCGGAACCTGCGCGACCAGTCGCGCGCGCAACAGGCCTGAAGCTGCGGCCCCAAGAAAAGCGGGGCCTTTCAGCGCCCCACCCTCCTTTTCGGTGGGTCTAGACTGATGGCCGGATAAGGGACCGAGCACCCTGCCCTTGGACTTGCCCTTCACGGGCTTCTCAGCGCTTCCCTGGGCGGAGCGACATGCGCGCAGCTTCCGTTTCATTCATCGCATCGCCGTCGGCTTGCCGTTCCACGGCGCATCGCGGGCCGGGGCCGAGGCCACGCCAACCAGCGGCCGGTGATTCCAGTCGATGACGGAATTCGTGTGCAGACGCCGCACGACCCAGAGGAAGTAGACCGAGGCCGGCACGCCCAGCAGATCGAAGGGCAGCGCCGCCGTGTCATGGCTGGCGGTCAGGGCCGAAACCAGGTGCATGGCGGCGCAGGTCGGGAAGACGGCGGACAGCGACAGCCCGGACAGCGACCAGGATCGGTCCAGCACATACCGGCGCACCTGGGTCGCCGCCAGGTACAAGCCCACCATGCCATAGGTCGCCGTCACGAAGACATTCGAGAACAAGCCCAGCGACGCGAGCACGGGTTCGGCGGGCGCAGCAGCGATCACTTGCAGGCCCAGGGCCGTGCAGACGATCTGCTCTGGAGCGGCCAGCGGCGCCACCATGGCCCAGCCCGCAAGCAGGCCGGCCGCGCCGAGAAAGGCAGCCGTCGATGCGGCGACGCTGACCGGGCTCGCGAGGACCACGCGGTCACCGGCGCCGCCAAGTGCGGCCTCGATGCGAAATAGGCAGAACACCAGTCCGGCCGGCAGGCCCAACAACGTGACGGCGAGCAGTGCTGGCGACACCGTGCCGCCATTGAGCACGCACCAGCCATGGACCAGGTGATGCGGCCCGCAGCTCGCCGCCATCAGGGAGAAGCCCAGACCGAAGCGCGACAGGCCGCGCTGCCGGTACTGGCTCCAGGCCTCCCAGGCGCTCAGGAGACCGAGACAGGAATAGGCAGCCCCCACCAGGAGGTGGCCGATGCCGATGATCCACATCATGTGCGGTCTTCCTGCTCCCCACCCATCGGCGCGCCGATGTGGAAGAGAAACTCGTCGATGAAAGCCCGGTGGGCGCGTCGGCGCTTCGCGCCGATCAGCGGCTTCAGGCGATGCTTCGCGCTCGTGGGCGCTTGCCAGAGCGTGCGTCCGAGCAGCGGCGGAATTTCCAAGGCCGCAACGGGTCTGGAGAACAAATAGCCCTGCGCCACCGGGCAGCCCATGCTGCTCAAGGCCAAGGCCTGCTCGGCCGTTTCGACGCCTTCGGCGATCACATGTTTGCCCATCGCATAGGCCAGGCTGAGGATCGAGGACACGATGGCCGTGTCGCCGGTCTCGGACGGCAGGCCGTCAATGAAGGAGCGATCGATCTTCAAGACCTCGACCGGCAGTTCGCGCAGCCGGCTCAGCGAGGAATGCTCGGTGCCGAAATCGTCCATCGCGACGTAGACGCCCATGCGGCGAATCCGCGCCAGCATGTCGATGATGTCCGTCGCCCGGCCCATCAGTGCGCTTTCGGTCAGCTCCAGGCACAGGGCCTGGGGGCGGATACCCGTTTCATCGAGCACCTGCTGCAGCTCGACCGCGAAGGCCGGGTTGTCGAGCTGGCGCGGCGAGATGTTGACCGTCATCGACAGCGAGCTCGTGCCCCATCGGGCCAGCTGCCAGCAGGCGGCGCGCAGCACCTGCCAGCCGAGCTCGTCGATCAGCCGGCATTCCTCGGCGATCGGAATGAACTCCGCCGGCGACATCGTCCCCAGCTCGGGATGCTGCCAGCGCGCCAGTGCCTCGACGCCGACGACCTTGCCGGTCATCAGATTGACCTGCGGCTGGTAGTGGACGTAGATCTGCGCCTCGCGCAGCGCGGTGCGCAGGTCGGACTCGACGCGCATCCGCCGCGCCGCGCGCGCATGCAGCTCCTCGTTGAAGCGTTCGACCCGGTTGCGGCCGCGGCTCTTGGCCGCGTAGAGCGCCGTGTCGGCGTCGCGCAGCAATTGCTCGGCGGATTGCGATCCCGGCGCGCAGAGGGCGACGCCGATGCTGACCGAGGTGACGATCTCGCGCCCCCCGACGTCGATCGGTGCGCTCATGACCGCGAGCACGCGGGCGCCCAGATTGGCCACCGCCCGCTGATCCGTCTGCGGCAGCAGCACGACCAGCTCGTCGCCACCGAAGCGGCTGACGGTGTCGG
Organism: Roseateles violae; assembly: GCF_030410485.1. GTDB lineage: Bacteria > Pseudomonadota > Gammaproteobacteria > Burkholderiales > Burkholderiaceae_C > Roseateles_D > Roseateles_D violae. The sequence continues at coordinate 7,330 of NZ_JAUHHC010000012.1, forward strand.
CCGGTCCGACGCAATCGGAGATCCGCTGGCTCATCTCGCGCAGCAACTCGTCCCCGCTGTCGTGGCCCAGCGAGTCGTTGACCAGCTTGAAGTTGTCGACGTCGATGAAGAGCACCGCCACCTGGCCGTTGCCGGCCACCGGGTTCTCCAGCGCGCGTGTCAGGCGGTTCAGCAGCAGGCCCCGGGTCGGCAGGCCCGTCAGCAGGTCGTGCGTCGCGGCATGGACGAGATCGGCAATCGCCGCCAGCGTCTCCTGCTGCGAGGCCTGCTGCATCGCCGATTCGTGCAGCAGCGCGTCGCTGATCGCCAGCAGCGAATCGGTCCGCCTGGCCGTTAGCCGCCGGGCGGCCGGCCCTTGCCGGTCGGAGGAGATGCCCGACGCTTCGTACTGCGCGTTGTCATCCATGATTTGAACTCCCCGGCATCGGCCCGGTCGACATCGACGGGGCCGCTTCTTGCTATCAGGCGCCGAAGCGAGCGGTGGCGCCGGCCGCCAACTTGAACCGGGAAATCAGCTGCAGCAAGCCCGCCGCCTGCTGCTTGAGGCTCTCGGCCGCAGCGGCGCTCTCCTCCACCAGCGCGGCGTTCTGCTGGGTGCCCTGGTCGATCGAGGCCACGGCCTGGTTCACTTGGCCGATGCCGCTGCTCTGCTCGCTCGTGGAGGCATTGATCTCGGCCATCAGGTCCGTCATGCGGCGCACCTGGGTCACGATATCGCCCATCGTCGAGCCTGCTTCGCCGACCAGCTGGCTGCCGGCCTCGACCTTCTCGACGCTGTTGGTGATCAGGCCCTTGATCTCGCGCGCGGCCTGCGCCGAGCGCTGCGCCAGCGAGCGCACCTCGCCGGCGACCACGGCGAAGCCGCGGCCCTGCTCACCAGCGCGCGCCGCTTCGACAGCGGCGTTCAAGGCGAGGATATTGGTCTGGAAGGCGATGCCGTCGATCACGCCGATGATGTCGGAGATCTTGCGGCTGGAGTCGGTGATCTCGCCCATCGTGTTGACGACACGCTGCACGACTTCGCCGCCGCGGCCGGCGACATCGACGGCCGAGTTCGCCAACTGGTTGGCCTGGCGCGAGCTGTCGGCCGTCTGTTGCACGGTCGAGGTCATCTGCTGCATCGAGGCCGCCGTTTCCTGCAGGGCGCTGGCCTGCTGCTCGGTGCGGCTCGACAGGTCCTGGTTGCCGGTGGCGATCTGCTCGGAGGCGGTCGCGATGCCGTCGGCCGATTGGCGCACCTGGCTCACCATGGAGACGAGGCTCTCGTTCATCCGCTTCAGCGCCGCCAGCAACTGGCCTGTCTCGTCCTTGCCGCTCACCTCGATGTCCGAGCTGAGGTCGCCGGCAGCCACCGCCTCCGCCAGATGCACGGCTCGCTCCAGCGGACGGGTGATCGCGTTGCTGAGCGCCCAGCCCATCGCCACCGCCGCCAGCAGCGCCACGGCGCAGGCGCCGAACATCATCAGACGGTCACTGGCATAGGCTTCGCTGGCCGCCAGCACGCGCTTCTTGCTCTGCTCCTGTTCATACTCGACATACTCACCGGTCGCCTTCAGCAGCGCCGCCAGCAAGGGCCGGCACTCCGCATTCATCTTGGCGATCGCATCGTCGCGACGTCCGTCGAGCGCCATGCCAACGATGGCCTGCGCGACCTGGCCGTACTTCTCCTCGACCTTCTCGATCTCGGCCACCATGGCGCGGTCCCGCGGGCCGATATCGCCGGCCGCCTCCAGCGCGCCCTTCAGCCGGACGACGGCCTTCTTCATGTCTTCATGCGCCTGCGTGACGGCGGCCTTCTCCGTCTCGCGATCGGCCGCCTGGCTGACGAGCACCAGATTGCGCGCGGCGATCGCACGCCGGTTGGCGGCGGCGCGGACATCGGTGGCCAGGAGCTCACGGGCGGCAACCCCATCGAGGTACTCCGAGAAGCGGCTGTTGGCCCGGCCCAAGGAGCTCAGCGCCATGGCGGCCACGAGCAGCACGACTGCCGCCAGCAAAGCAAAGCCCAGCATCAGCTTGGACTTCATACGCAGATCATTCAGTTTCATCTTGCTCCCCCTTGCGTCTCTTGGCGACCCGCCGTTGTTTCTTCCGATGCCCCGTTTTCAGACCGGAGCCGATGCGCCCTGGATACGGCCTCTTGTTCTTCCCGTCGCATGGCGAGCTGCGGCCTTTGATGGCAAAGATATCCGTGTGGATCGACAAGGGCGCCCACATTCGGAGGGGGCTAGGGAAAGGCGCGGAGGTTTTCGTGCGAAACCACACCATTTGTTACGGGTCGCTGCGGCGCGGTGTTGCCGATGAGACAGATGCTGGGGCCGGCTTGTGATGGAGGGTTTTCCCGCGGGGGCGATTGCAGCCGGCCAAACAGCTCCGTGAATAGGGGCTGCCGATGGCGTCGGATCCGCCGCTCACCAGGCGTGATGGTCGCTTCCGTCAGCTCTGCTCGAAGCGGATGCGGATCCAGTGCCGCTGCGTCTGCCCGGGGCGCAACACGTAGCCCACCTGAGGCCAGGACGCTTCGCCGAGGTGGTGCACGGTGTCCGGCGGGTACTGGGGTTCGAGCGCCAGGCCGGCATGG
>NZ_JAUHHC010000013.1 GCF_030410485.1 Roseateles violae
GGGCTCCGGGCTGGGCAAGGGCGTAGGCGATGCCATCAGCGGCGGCGGCGGCCCGATGATTTCGGGCGGCTCGACCATCGACTCCCGTTCTTTCATGGACGGCAGCGGCTGGACCGTTTCGACCGGCGGCAGCAGGGCCACCGGCGGCACCTCGGGCGGCGGCGGCATGGGCACCGGCGCCACCGGCGCACCGTTCGCCGGCGCAACAGCAATGCAGGCCAGCCAAGCGGGCATGAATCCGCTTTTGATGCTGGCCCTGTGCGGCGGGCTGGTATGGGCGATCGCGCGCAAGAAGCGCTGAGCGTTCGCGCGGCCGTCGATATCGCCGGCACGCTGCAGCGCATCGCGCGGGCTGAACGCTTCGATGTGCTGGGCGGCGGATGTGTCGCCGATCTGGTGCAGGGCTGCGCCTTGTTCGATGTGATGGACGCGGCCGGGCCGCGGGCATCGTTTGCGCTGCGCGTCGACCAGTTCCAGGGCGCGCGCGTGCTGACGGTCACCGCTGCAGGCGGCGACAGCGCCGCCGGCTGCGTCGCCGCAATGGTCGCCTTCGCTGAGCGCGAGGCCCAGCGCATCGGCGCCACGGTCTTGACCTGTGAAACCCGGCGCCGCGGGCTGGTGCGCGTGCTGGAGCGGCACGGCTACCGGGTCGCCGGCTTTGTGATGAAAAAGGACACCTGAACGATGGGCAGCAAAAGCAGTTCAACCCCGACCAACACCACGAGCAACTACTACGACGGCCGCCAGGTCAACGACGCCGGCGGCGGCATCGCGGGCAGCGGCAATCAGTGGGATCAATCGGTCAACATGATTGACCAAAGCTCGACCACCTGGCAGCAGTTCAGCGACGCGAGCAACCGCAGCACGAACAACTGGACCCAGCAGACTGACGCCAGCGTCGCCAACAGTGGGAATACGAGTTGGACCGATGGCAGCTCGACCAACTGGACCGACAGCAGCACGACGACCTGGAACAGCGACAGCAGCAACCGCAGCACGACGAACTGGACCGACAACAGCTCGACCACCTGGAACAGCTCGACCACGGACGGCGGCGCCTTCGCGCTGGTGACCGGTGCGACCAATGCGCAGACGGCCGCCTCCCGCGCGATCGCAGAAAAGGCGATCGAGTCGGCCAGGGCCAGCAGCGAAGCAAGCATGCAGGCCGCGCTGCAGGCCCAACAGAACGCGATCGCATCGAGCAGCGCAGCCACGCGCGGCGCCTTCGATTTCGCCAGCTCGGCGCAGGCGCAAGCCTTCAAGAGCAATGCCGACGCGATCGGCTTCGCGTCCGAATCGTTCGGCGAACTGAGCCAGCTTGCCGGCTCGCTGATCGGGTCCGCACAGAAGCAGGCCGACAACGCGGCCGGCACCGCGCGCGCCGCCTATGACAGCGCCGCCAGCCAAGCCAACGGCAACAAAACGCTGATGTATGTCGCACTGGCCGCGGTGGGCATCGTGGCCGCCGCTGTCGTGTTCAAGAAGGGATAAGCATGCAGGTCTACAGCTTCACCAACACCGGCCGCCAGATCGACGCGGCGGGCAATTTCATCCGCTACGAGCGCGAAACCACCGCCGCGGCAGACGCATCGGTGCGCGTGCGCGTCGATGGCAACGATTTCGGCACTTGGCTGCCCGGCGACTTTGTAGAGCTGCCGGAGCAGTTCAGGACCGTCGAGATAGTGCCGATCGCCGGCGCCGCGGGCGAATTCCGCGTGGGTTCGGGCCGCTTCAATTCCTCGCGCTTCCTGCTGACCGGACAGCCGACAACGAACATTGCAGCCACCGTGGCGGCACGCTCTGACTTCACATCGACGGCCAAGGCCGCCACGGTGGGCAGTACGCAGCTTGTCGCCGCGAACCCGACGCGCAACTACTTGCTGATCCAGAACAACGACACGACCGGCGCATATATCTCGGTCGCCTTCGGCGTCGCGGCGACGCTCGCAAATGGTGTTCGCATTGCCGCCGGCGGCTTTTGGGAGTGGACGGACTCGGTGCCGAAGAACGCGGCCAACGTCATCGGCAACGTCGCCAATGCAAACCTTGTTGTTGTGGAAGGCTGACCGATGGCAGGAACTCAAAGTCTGATCGGCGGCGGCAAGTTCCCCGGGCTGGCACTGCTGGGATGGGCACTCTTCAAGGGCGCCAGCGGTGCGCTTGTGAAAGGCAACGGCATAACCATTGCGCGCACTGCGACCGGCACCTACACGCTCACGATGGCGCAGGCAATGCCGAGCGTTGATGTGATCGTGGATACGGCACTGCAGAACAGCGGCGACGACGATACGCCCAACTTCAAGACAACCATCAACAACGCGACCACCATAACGCTGGTGACGAACAGTTCGACCGGCGGCGCTGTGGTCGATCACCCAACCTACTACGTTGCCGTCTACGGATGAAGCCCCGCGCCGTGCTGATCGCCGCAGGAGCCGCTGCGGCGGCCCTGTGGCTATTCCGCCGGCAACCCAACACGACCACGACCGGCGAGGCCGAAGCCGAGCAAGACACCGGCACCGCCGCGCCGCTGTGGTCCCTCGCTGACCTGATCGCCGAAACCGCCACCCCGACCCCGCCCGATATGGCCGACCAGAACACCGCCGCTTTTCTGCTGATGATCCGCACCGCCGAGGGCACCGCCGGGCCGAATGGTTACCGCACGCTTTTCGGCGGCCAGCTCTTCAGCGGCTGGGCCGATCACCCGCGCATCGCTAAGCAGTTCCGCGACGGCGCGGGGCGCACCCTCTGGACGACTGCCGCCGGCGCCTATCAGGCGATGGCTATTTCGCCGATCCCGGGCGGCTTCACCAGCTCCAACACCTGGGACCGCATCGCCGCGCGCCTGGGCCTGCCCGACTTCACGCCGGCCAGCCAGGACGCTTTCGCCGTCGAGCTGATCCGCGAGGCCGGCGCGCTGGCCGATGTGCGGGCAGGGCGCTTTGACGCGGCCGTGTCCAAGGTGCGCCGCATCTGGGCAAGCATGCCCGGCGCCGGCTACGCCCAACCAGAAAAAAATCTCGAGTCTCTGCGACTCGCCTACCTCAACGCTGGGGGTTCCCTCGCATGAACAAAACGCACCTGATCGTGGGCGGCATCGCCGCTGCTGGCCTTGCCTATCTGGCCTGGGCCAAGTTCGGCCGCGGCGCAAGCCTTGACACCGTGCGCAACGACGCCAACGGGCCGCGCCTGCCCTCGCTGCCGAGCCTGCCGGCGCTGCCCTCGCTGCCGGGCCTGCCGCCCATCAGCGGCGCCGCGCCCAACATGCCGCGCATGCCCAACATGCCCAACATGCCCAGCATGCCGAGCATGCCAAGCATGGGCAATATCGGGGCGCTGTGGTGAGCCGCGCGCTGCTGATCGTCGGCGGCATCGCCGCGGCGGGCTTGGCCCTCTACGTGGTCAAGAAAGGCGGCGTGTCGCAGGCCGCGAGCGCGATCGGCGCCGGCGCCGTCAACGCGGCCGGCGGCGCAGTCTCTGGCGCTGTCGGCGCTGTCGGCGCATCGGTGGGCCTGCCCACGCCCAGCGAAACCACGACAGACCCGGCCGTGTCGCGCTGGCTGATCGACAACGCCGGCCACATGGAGGCCAGCAAATGGAGTGGGGCGCTTGCCTACGGGCGCGCCTTGTTCCTGCCCGCGGGCAGCGGCACACCGCCGCCGGCCGGCTCCGATGTGGCGCGCCAGTTCGGCGGGCTGCTGGGCGCCAGGTCAAACGACACCGGCGACGAAACCGCGCGTTTGCTGGCCCGCTATCCGGGCGCGACGACGCGCGAGCCATCGAGCATTTTCAGCGGCGCGGGCAGCTTCAGCGATGGGGCGACCGGCGGCTATTTCGACCTCTACGGCACCAACCCCATGCCGCTTTTCTAGGAGCTATCACCCATGCGTCAACTCATCGCCGCCCGTCTGCGCGAGCCTTCCACCTGGGCCGGCATCGGCTCCGTTATCACCAGCGCCGCGACGGCCATTGCGACCCGCGACCCGCAGGCCATCGCCGCCACCATCGCCGGCGTGCTGGCCGTGCTGCTGCGCGAGCGGGCAAAGTGATGCGGGACCAGATCATCAGAGCCATCGCCACCGCTGCAACGGGCGCAATGGTCGGATGGGGCGGCAATGCCGCGGTCACGGCCTTGCAGCTATCCCCGCGCGTGGACGCGATCGAGCGGGCCTTGGTGCGCATCGAATCCCGCCTGGACGCGCAGAGCCGGGGCCAGGAACCGCGCAAATGAGCCGCGTGCTACCTACGGTCCCCGCGGTGGCCCGCGAAGCGCTGACGGTCATCGCCGGCGCGCTGCTGGCCGCCGCCGTGATGTACCAATTCCCGGCCGTCAAGGCATGGGTTAAAAAAGCCTGGGAGTAACCCTAGGCCCGCTGCTGGAACGGCAGCACCTCGGCGCTCGGGCGTGGGAACGCATCGAGCGATGGCGCATTGGCGGCGCCGAAGTCGCCGACCGCCAGCACGCGGCCGAATTCCCGGCGCAGATCGTCTAGGGCGCGATTGAGGCTGTCCACGAGCGCCAGGGCCAGCCGCTGGCCTTCCTGGGCGTGCTGGACGCGGTTGTGTGTCTCGGCGGCCCCGTAGCTCGGCGCGGCCAGATAAAGCACCATCAGGACCGACAGCGGCGCGCGGTCCTCGCTGATCCAGCGATGCGCAGTGCTGCGCGATACACCGAAAGCGCGGCCAAGGTTCGCCGCTGATGGGCTGGAAAAGTCCCGCAGCAGCGTGGACAGCTTCGGTAAGTTTTGCGGTAGGTAGACGGCTAGCATTGATCCCTGATTCCCTCTAGTGGGTTTTCTTTGACTTGCGAGGCGCGCAAATCTATGGATAAGGCGACTCGTGCTAACTACTCGTATCAGGGGGGCCGGCGCGTCCAAAATGTCGACAATGTGTATTATGTTAAATGTAGAAGGCGTCGCTTGCCATTACGCGACTTTGCCGTCAACCCTAGAGAGCCCGGATTCCCTAGTATGAAGTTCTGTGCTGTTGGCTTTTCGTGCCAAACGATCGCCCAAAGGTAGGATCTAAATCAACCCCTTCGCCGCCGATAACGCGCTGATGTTGAACCGTCTCCCATCCCCCGTGCAATGCCCGCCGCTGTCTCAGCTCTTGTCCGACCTTTGCGACCCGACCCCGCGGCAGCTCGCGCGCGCGCTCGGCGTTTCTGCCGGCACAGTTTCCAGATGGATCAGGCAAGACGACGCGCCGCGCCCGGTGCTGCTGGCGCTGTTCTGGCTGACGCGCTGGGGAGTCTCAAGAATCGACGCCGAGGCCCATAACTCGGCGGCCATGCATGCAGCGATTGCCGCAAGCCTGCGCACCGAAGCGGAGCGCCTGCGCCGTGAGCTGGCGCGCGTGGTGGCCGCCGCCGATTTCGGCTGCGCCAATGACTACACGGCCGAACCTTTGCCGGTTGGCCGTGCTGTCGTCGTGCCGATCCGCTCGCGCCGCGTCGGCTAGGACGCTACTCCCAAGCCTTTTTCACCCAAGCCTTGACGGCCGGGAATTGGTACATCACAGCCGCGGCCAGCAGCGCGCCGGCAATGACCGTCAGCGCCTCGCGGGCGACGGCCGGCCCCGTGGGTAGCAGACCCTTCATTTGCGCGGCTCCTGGCCCCGGTTCTGCGCGTCCAGCCGGGATTCGATGCGCACCAAGGCCCGCTCGATCGCGTCCACGCGCGGGGATAGCTGCAAGGCCGTGACCGCGGCATTGCCGCCCCATCCGACCATTGCGCCCGTTGCAGCGGTGGCGATGGCTCTGATGATCTGGTCCCGCATTACTTCGCCCGCTCCCTCAGCAGCACGGCCAGCACGCCCGCGATCGTCGCGGCGATCGCCTGCGGGTCGCGGGTCGCGATGGCCGTCGCGGCGCTGGTGATAACGGAGCCGATGCCGGCCCAGGTGGAAGGCTCGCGCAGACGGGCGGCGATGAGTTGACGCATGGGTGATAGCTCCTAGAAAAGCGGCATCGGGTTGGTGCCGTAGAGGTCGAAATAGCCGCCGGTTGCCCCATCGCTGAAGCTGCCCGCGCCGCTGAAAATGCTCGATGGCTCGCGCGTCGCCGCGCCCGGATAGCGGGCCAGCAGGCGCGCCGTTTCGTCGCCGGTGTCGCTTGACCTGGCGCCCAGCAGTCCGCCGAACTGGCGGGCCACATCGGAGCCGGCCGGCGGCGGTGTGCCGCTGCCTTCGGGCAGGAACAGGGCGCGCAGGTAGGCGCCCGCCCCGCTCCACTGGCTGGCGTCGACATGGCCGGCGTTGTCGATCAGCCAGCGCGACACGGCCGGGTCTGTCGTGGTCTGGCTCGGCTTTGGAAGGCCCACCGTCGCGCCAATCTCGCCGACCGCGCCGGTTGCAACGCCGCCGGCCACCTTGACGGCGGTTTCGCCGATGGCAGCGGCGGCCGGCGCGACGCCGCCCTTTTTGACCACGTAGAGGGCCAAGCCCGCCGCGGCGATGCCGCCGACGATCAGCAGCGCGCGACTCACCACAGCCCCTGCATGCTGGGCATGCTCGGCATGCTGGGCATATCCGGCATGCGCGGCATGTTGGGCGCGGCGCCGCTGATGGGCGGCAGACCCGGCAGCGGCGGCAGGCTCGGCAGCGAGGGCAGGCGCGGCCCGTTGGCGTCGTTGCGAACGGTGGACAGCGCGGCGCCGCGGCCCAGCTTGGCCCAGGCGAGATAGGCAAGGCCAGCAGCTGCAATGCCGCCGACGATCAGGTGCGATTTTTTCATGCGAGGGAACCCCCAGCGTTGAGATAGGCGAGCCGCAAAGACTCGAGATTTTTTTCAGGTTGGGCGTAGCCGGCGCCGGGCATGCTGGCCCAGATTCGGCGCACCTTGGAGACAGCAGCGTCAAAGCGCCCTGCCCGCACATCGGCCAGCGCGCCGGCCTCGCGGATCAGCTCGACGGCCGCCGCGTCCTGGCTGGCCGGGCTGAAGTCCTGCAGGCCCAGGCGCTCGGCGAGCTTGTCCCAGGTGTTGGCCTTGGTCGTGCCGCCCGGGATCGGGCTCACGGCCATGAATTGATACGCGCCCGCGGCGCTGGTCCAGAGCTGGCGGCCGGCGCCATCGGTGAAGCGCTGCGCCATGCGCGGGTGATCGGCCCAGCCATCGAACAGGCGGCCACCGAACAGGGTTCGATAACCGTTAGGCCCGGCGGTGCCCTCGGCGGTGCGGATCATCAGCAGAAATGCGGCGGTGTTCTGGTCGGCCATATCGGGCGGGGTCGGGGTGGCTGCTTCGGCGATCAAGTCAGCGAGGGACCACAGCGGCGCGGCGCTGCCGGAGTCCTGCTCGGCCTCGGCCTCGCCTGTCGTCGTCGTGTTGGGTTGGCGTCGGAAGAGCCACGCGAGCGCGCCGGCCGCGGCAATGCCGGCGATCACGGCGGCGCGCGGTGTCATGAGTAGATGCCCACCCAGAATTCACCGGGCAGCCATGTGTCTACACCGTCGAATCTTGTCCGGATCGTCGTGCTTGTCGTCAGCATGCCCGAGGGTACGAAGTCCCATTTTCCGTGCAGCGGCAGCAGTCGAACGACGACCTGCGCCACCGGGATCGGGGTCGAGTAATTGAGCGTGACAATTCCTGTCCCCCCGGATGTCACGCTCGCCACGTTGAAGCCCTTGCGGAACGTGCCGCCGCCGGAAATCTGCGCCCAGGCTTGCAGCGTCAGGCCCGGCAGATCGCCGCCGCCGATCAGGCTTTGAGATCCTGGCATTGCTTAGCCCTCCATCACGATCAGATTTGCATTGGCAATATTGCCGATCACGTTCGCCGCGTTCTTGGGCACAGAGGCCGGATCGGTCCATTCCCAATAGCCGCCCGCGGCGATGCGCAGGCCGTTCGTCAGCGTGGCCGCGGCGCCGCCGAAGGTGACGACGATGTAGCCGGTCGGGTCGTTGTTCTGTATCAGCAGGTAGTTGCGCGCTTGGTTCGCCGCTATCAATGCCGTACTGCCGACCGTCGCCGTCTTGGCCGTCGTCGTCGGGTTGGTCGCCGCTTGATTGGCGATCACCATTCGCGAGGAACTGAAGCGGCCGGCGCCGATGCGGAATTCCCCGGCAATCGGGCCGATCGGCGTCACCTCGACGCGGCTGAAATTTAGCGGCAGCTCGGCATAGTCGCCCGGGAGCCATACGCCCAGATCGTTGCCGTCCACGCGCACGCGAACCGAGGCATCGGTTCCGCCGGTTGTCTCGCGCTCGTAGCGGATGAAGTTGCCGGCCGCGTCGATCTGCCGGCCGGCTGTTTGGAAGCTGTAGACCTGTAGCACGGTTACCCCTTGTTCTTGAAAACGACAGCGGCGGCCACGATGCCCACCGCCGCCAGTGCGACATACATCAGCGTCTTGTTGCCGTTGGCTTGGCTGGCGGCGCTGTCATAGGCGGCGCGCGCGGTGCCGGCCGCGTTGTCGGCCTGCTTCTGCGCGGAGCCGATCAGCGAGCCGGCAAGCTGGCTCAGCTCGCCGAACGATTCGGAGGCGAAGCCGATCGCATCGGCGTTGGACTTGAAAGCCTGCGCCTGTGCGGAGCTGGCGAAGTCGAAGGCGCCGCGGGTGGCCGCGTTGCTGGAGCTGATGGCGTTTTCTTGTGCGCGCAGCGCGGCCTGCATGCTGGCTTCGCTGCTCGATCGGGCGGCCTCGATCGCGCGTTCCGCGATCGCGCGGGACGCGGCCGTCTGCGCATTCGTCGCACCCGTCACCAGCGCGAAGGCGCCGCCGTCCGTGGTGCTGTTGTTGATCGTGGTCGAGGTGCTGCTGTTGTCCGTCCAGTTCTGAGTGCTGGAGTCGGTCCAATTGGTCGAGCTGCCATCGGTCCACGAGGTATTGCCCGAGTTGCTGACGCTGGCGTCCGTCTGCTGGGTCCAGTTGTTGGTGCTGCGGTTGCTCGCGTCGGTGAACTGCTGCCAAGTCGTTTGACTTTGGTCCACCATGTTGACCGATTGGTCCCACTGATTGCCGCTGCCCGCGATGCCGCCGCCGGCGTCGTTGACCTGGCGCGCGTCGTAGTAGCTGCTCGTGGTGTTGGTCGGGGTGGAACTGCTTTTGCTGCCCATGTTTCAGGTGTCCTTTTTCATCACAAAGCCGGCGACCCGGTAACCGTGCCGCTCCAGCACGCGCACCAGCCCGCGGCGCCGGGTTTCACAGGTCAAGACCGTGGCGCCGATGCGCTGGGCCTCGCTTTCTGCAAAGCCGACCATTGCGGCCACGCATCCGGCGGCGCTGTCGCCGCCTGCAGCGGTGACCGTCAGCACGCGCGCCCCTTGGAACTGGTCGACGCGCAGCGCGAACGATGCGCGCGGCCCGGCCGCGTCGATCACATCGAACAAGGCGCAGCCCTGCACCAGATCGGCGACACAGCCGCCGCCCAGCACATCGAAGCGTTCAGCCCGCGCGATGCGCTGCAGCGTGCCGGCGATATCGACGGCCGCGCGAACGCTCAACGCTTCTTGCGTGCGATCGCCCATACCAGCCCGCCGCACAGGGCCAGCATCAAAAGCGGATTCATGCCCGCTTGGCTGGCCTGCATTGCTGTTGCGCCGGCAAAGGGTGCGCCGGTGGCGCCGGTGCCCATGCCGCCGCCGCCCGAGGTGCCGCCGGTCGCCCTGCTGCCGCCCGTCGAAACGGTCCAGCCGCTGCCGTCCATGAAAGAACGGGAGTCGATGGTCGAGCCGCCCGAAATCATCGGGCCGCCGCCGCCGCTGATGGCATCGCCTACGCCCTTGCCCAGCCCGGAGCCC
>NZ_JAUHHC010000014.1:0-1180 GCF_030410485.1 Roseateles violae
GCAAGGCCGCAGGCCGCGCAGCCTTGGACCCGTGTCATTAACTGTACGCGCCGCGGTGGCGCGGCGTACCTGATGAACAGCGGCATCGCCGCATTGAGCAAGGGCAAAGAGTCGCCGGGGGGCGAATTTGAGGGGCCGGGGGGCCATCCGAGAGAGAAACTATGTCGACCAGCACCCCCCGCGCCTCCCTTGTCGCCCTTGCAGCCCTCGCTGCAGGCTTCGCTGCCGCCGTTGACGGCGCTCGCGGCGCGCCTTTCATCCCTTCGGCCCTCCGCGACGGCCTCGCCGGCGCTGCCGAGTTCGCCAGCGCTGCGACTGCCGAGCTGACCACCCAGGCTGACGAGGCCGCCGCGCGTGCCGAGCAGGACGCCGCGCTGCGCGAGCTGTACGCGCAGCAGTTCGCCGACCTGGGCGCGATCGCCGCCAACCTGAACCGCATCGCCGAGCTGCACGAGCAGACCCTGGCCGAGCTGCGCCAGCAGACCGAGGCCAGCACCGCGGCCGAGGCCGCCATGCTCGACAAGCTCGCCGAGCTGGAAGCGCGCCTGTCCGCGCTGGAGAACCCGCCGGCCGAGGGCTGATCCATGCAGGCCCGCGAAAACGAGCTGGGCCATTGCCGATGCCCGGTCTGCAGCAGCAGCCGGGCGCGGCTGCGCCTGAGTGCGAAGCAGCTGGTGTACGTGGTCTGTGACGCCTGCAACTCGCAGACCTTCGCGCGCAGTGACCGCAGCGACGAGAAGCTGCGCGCGCTGCTGATCGCCGAGCCGGCCGAGGCCGCGCCGCCAGGTCAAACCGCACCGCCGGCCGAGCCGGCACCGATCGAGCCAACCCCGACGCCGGCGCCGCGCGCCGCCGCGCCGACCCCGCAACCCGTCGCACCAGCAGCACCGCCGGCACCGCGCCGCGCGATGGCCTGGGGCGCCTTCCCGAATTTCTGAGCCATGAACGACGACACCCAACACACCCCCGAAGGCGCCGAGGGCGCCGACAGCATGGCGGCGCTCGATGCGCTGGAGGCCGAGGCCCTGACGATCGAGGGCGCCGGCCAGCAGCAGCAGCAGCAGGCCGCCGCGCAGCAGGCAGAAACCGCGATCGCCAGCGCCGCGGCCGAGCTGCTGAGCTGCCTGGAAATGGTCCGACTGATGGCCTCCCCGGCGCTGCAGTGGTGGACCGCTTATCA
>NZ_JAUHHC010000014.1:1280-3520 GCF_030410485.1 Roseateles violae
CGCCGGCGCCGCCGTGATGCACAAACACGGCTGGACGATGGGCGAGCTAATGTCGAGCTGGGGGCCGTATATCGCCCTCGTCGGCGCCGTCGTGCCGCCCTCGCTGGTGACCTATCAGGCGATCAAGCAGCGCCAGGCCGACGAACAGGCCGCGGCGCGCCAGCTCGCCCAGCGGCAGCGCGAGGCGCATCCGGTCAACCCGGCCGCCGGGCAGCGCGAGGGCGTCGCGCCGTGAGCGTCAAGAACGAACCGCGCATCGAGGCCTATATCGGCTCCAGCGGCAGCGGCAAGGGGGTGAGCCTCAATGCCCGGCTAAAGGAGCTGAAACCGCCGCGCCTGCTGATCTGGGACCCGCGCAACGAATACGGCAAGCACGCCCCCGCGGCGGCGTCGCTGTCGCATCTGGTGGGCGCCTTCAAGCATGCCCGTGGCGGGCCGATCAAGATGCGCTTTGTTGCCGGGCCTGATCTGCCGATCGAGCAGGCATTCGCGGCCGTCTGCAAGCTGGCATTTGCCGCGGGAAATCTGGTGTTCCTCGCCGAAGAACTGAGCGATGTGACCAGCGCCAGCAAGGCGCCGCCGGCATGGCGCCAGGTCATCACGCAGGGCCGCCATCAGGCTTTGCATGTGATGGCCGCGGCGCAGCGGCCGGCGCTGATAGACAAAACGCTGCTGGGCAATTGCACGTATGTCCGCTGCTTCGGTCTGCGCTACCGCGAGGACCGGCGCGCGATGGCGCAGGCGATGGACGTAGACGAGGCGCGCGTGCAGGCGCTGCGCACCGTCAAGGATGCGCGCGGCGTGACGATCGGCTATCTGGAGCGGGATTTCCGCAACGCCGACGAGGCCGCCGCGGGCACGATCAAGCTGCGCGCTACATAGGGCCTACGTACAGGCGAGAGGGCTGGCGATGTACGGCCGCCGCCGGTTCAATTCGTCTGCGAACTCCGCAACACTTCAACCCATCGAGAGAGAAACAGCCATGCAAGCTCAAGTGAAAAACGCAGTGATGACGACCGGCCTGGTGCTGGTCACGATCTTCGTTCTGCGCAAGGTCAGCTTTACCAAGGGCCTGATCGATCAAGCGATCGCCGGCTGATCGCGGCGGCTAGCGGCCGCCATCCATTCGCAAAAACGGGCCGGGGGGCATCGTGAAAAGACGCAATGATCTATTTGCCCCTGAACCCGTTCAACCCGGTTGCGCTGGGTGTTCGCTCGACCGTCCAAGTCCAGCGCTATGACATGACGCTGGCCCGCGTGGTGCTGAATTTCCCCGGCGCCAACGCGATCACCAAGGCCACCATCAGCGAAATCGTCGTCAAGATCGGCGCACGCGTGGTGTTCGGTCCTATCACCGGCCTGGAGCTGGACGCGATGAACAAATATCGCGGCATCTACGACCGCGCCGACGCGCTGACCATCGACTTTACCGAGCGCGACGCGCTGAGCGTCGTTGGCAAGGAAATCGGCGGCATCGACATTCCGGCCCTCTACGGCCAGGATATCTTTATCGAGGTCGTCAACAACGCCGGCGCCGGCACCCCGACGCTGACGGCGCTCGCCGGCTTCACGGCGCTGCAGTTCGACCCGAGCAAGCCCAACCCGGACGGCCAGCTCATCAAGAAGGTTTTGGCCTACCAGATCCCGACCAGCGGCGGCACGGCCGTAACCTGGACGCCGGTCCTCAAGGGCGCCGTCATCCAGCGTATCCACCTGAAGTACGCCGGCACCGATTGGGCCGGCAGCACTGACGGCAATCTGGCCCGCGTCGAGGTCAAGAAAAACGGCGTCGCCGTGCATGGCAATGTCAACTGCAACCTGCAGCGCTATTTGCTGCAGGAGCAGCGCAAGGTGCCTCAGTCCAAGTTCTACCACCTGGACTTTGTCCACGACAACGTGCATAGCGCCGCGCTGGCGACCGCCGACGCGCGGGCGCTGGAGTTCAATTTCACGCTCGCCGCACCGGACACCATCCGCGCGATCGTGGAATGCCTGGACACCCCGGGCAACCTCTGACCCTTCACCCTTAGCAGAGTCTCGACCCGCGGCGCCCCTGGGCGCTGCGGGCGTGCAATCGAACAGAGGGACAAGACGCGATGAGCGCTTTTCTAGACGCATTGAGCGGGGCCGGCTATGACGGCTCCGAGGGCGGCGGCATGGGCGAAGTAGCGCCGGCCGGCGCGACCGACACCAACGGCGGCGGCTATTTCTCCGGCCTGATGCAGTCGGTGACTTCGCTG
>NZ_JAUHHC010000015.1 GCF_030410485.1 Roseateles violae
TTGAATCGCCCCGGTTTCCGCGGAGGCCAGTTGGTTTAAGTCAGGCGGTCGCGGCCTGACCAGCGCGTTGACGATGGTAATTGGCTTCGAACTCCGCAGGCGGGACGTGACCCAGTGGCCCCATCAGACGGTGATGGTTGAACCACGCAACCCATTCCAGCGTCGCGAGTTCCACCGCCTGTTTGGTCATCCACGGCCCGCGCCGGTGAATGACCTCGGCCTTGTAGAGGCCGTTGATCGTCTCGGCCAGCGCGTTGTCGTAGCTGTCGCCCTTGGAACCCACTGAGGGCTCGATGCCGGCCTCAGCCAGCCGCTCGCTGTAGCGAATCGACAGGTATTGCGATCCTCGGTCGGAGTGATGCACAAGGCCATCGGACGGCTTGCGGTCGTACAGCGCCTGCTCCAGTGCGTCGAGCACGAACTCGGTGTGCATCGAGCTGCTCTGGCGCCAGCCCACGATGCGCCGGCTGAACACGTCCACCACGAACGCCACGTAGACCCAGCCCTGCCAGGTCGAGACATAGGTGAAGTCCGAGACCCAGAGCTGGTTCGGCCGCTCCGCACGGAACTGCCGATTGACCCGGTCCAGCGGGCATGGCACCTTGGGTCAGGAATGGTTGTCCGCACCGCCTTGCCTCGGCGCACACCCTGCAGCCCGAGTTGGCGCATCAGCCGCTCGACGGTGCAGCGCGCCACCGCCACGCCTTCGCGGTTGAGCTGGCGCCAGACCTTCTCGGCGCCGTAGACCTGATGGTTTGCCTGCCAGACGCGCTGCACCTGTGGCAGCAACTGCGCATCGCGTTGGGCTCGCAAAGAGCGCAAGGCCGGGCTGCGCTGGCATGCAGCGTGGCGCCAGTACGCCGATGGGGCAATCTGCAAGACGCGGCAGATCGACTCGCCCCCAAACTGCTGGCGATGCTGGTCGATGAACGTCTTCAGGACTTGATGCGGCGGTCGAGCTCCGCCTGGGCGAAAAACGCGCTGGCCAGCTTCAGAATCTCGTTGGCCTTGCGCAGTTCGCGGTTCTCCCGCTCCAGTTCCTTGATGCGCTGGGCCTCTGCTGTGGAGACGCCGTCGCGCTGGCCGGAATCGACCTCGTGCTGCTTCACCCAAGTGTGCAAGGTCTGCGGAACGCAGCCGATCTTGTCGGCGATGGATTCGATGGCGGCCCACTGCGACGGATGCTCCGCACGGTGCTCTTGCACCATGCGCACGGCGCGCTCACGAACCTCGGGCGAAAACTTCGGGGACTTCTTCATGGCTCCATTCTCTACAGTTGGAGCCTCCTCGAAACCCGGGGCGATTCA
>NZ_JAUHHC010000002.1 GCF_030410485.1 Roseateles violae
AAGCCTGATGACCATAGCGAGTTGGTCCCACTCCTTCCCATCCCGAACAGGACAGTGAAATGACTCAGCGCCGATGATAGTGCGGATTCCCGTGTGAAAGTAGGTCATCGTCAGGCTATTATCTCCAGCTAACCCCTCGCATCTCACCGGTGCGAGGGGTTTTGCTTTTGGGCCTCCGGGACAATATGGGGTCCCTCCGCTGGCGCTCGCCGGCATACTTCGTCCGCCCGCTCTGACGGGTGTCAACGAGACGAGGAAGCTTCGATGAAGCGCACCGGGCTAGGCTTGCTGCTGTGCATCGTGCTGGGCGTTGCCGGCGCGAAACCCTTGCGCATTGCCACTGCCAACGATCCGCAGACCATGGATCCGCATGCGCTGGCGCTGCTGTACCACACGCGCGTGATACAGCAGATATACGAAGGCTTGGTCAATCGCGACGAGCAATTCCGCCTGCAGCCCTGGCTGGCCTTGTCCTGGGCCAATATCGATGCCCTCACTTGGCGCTTCAAGCTGCGCCCCGGCGTCAAATTCCACGACGGCAGCCCGTTCACCGCCGACGATGCGGTGTTCTCGATCGAACGCGCGCTGCAGCCCAGTTCGCAGCGTGCCGTTCAGATGAGCGGCGTGCTCGGCGCCCGCAAGGTCGATGGGCTGACGATCGACGTGTTGCTGCAGGCGCCCGATGCGGTGCTGCCGGGCAAGCTCTGGCAGGTGGGGATGATGAGCAAGGCCTGGTGCGAACAGCACCAGGTCAGCAAGCCGCAGGACTACAACGGCAAGCAGGAAACCTATGCAGTGCGCAATGCGATGGGCACCGGTGCCTACCGGTTGCAGCGCTACGAGGCCGATGTGCGCACGACCTTGCTGGCCTACCCGCAATGGTGGGGCCGGGCGAGCCATGCCGGCAATGTCCACGAGGCGCAGTTCCTGGTGATCCAGTCCGACGCGACCCGGCTGGCGGCGCTGGGCTCGGGCCAGGTCGATGTGGTGCTCGATCCGCCGTTCCAAGACGTGACGCGACTGCGCCAGGACGCCGGCCTGAAGTTGCTTGAGATGCCCGATATCGGCACGCAGTACCTGGCCTTCGACCAGCAGCGCGGCGAGTTGCAGGGCAGCGAGATTAGGGGCGCCAACCCCTTCAAGGACTTGCGCGTGCGGCGCGCCGTCTATCAGGCCATCGATATGGACTTGATCGTGCGGCAGGTGCTGCGGGGCCAGGCGCAGGCGACCGGCTCCTTCCTGTCCAAGCTGCTCGACGGTTACGTCCCCGAGCTCGACCGGCGTCTGCCCTACGACCCCGCAGCGGCGCGGGCGTTGCTGAAAGAGGCCGGCTATCCGAACGGCTTCAGCAGCAGCTTCGACTGCGTCAATATCTCGTTTCGCCAGGCGGTTTGCCAGGCCGTCGCGGCGATGCTGGACAAGGTCGGCATCCGTGCGAAATTGCAGACGACGCCGGCGGCCTTGTTCTTTCCCAAGCTGACGCAGGCGACGATCAGCCTGGCCGAATTTGGCTGGTCGCCGGGCGCCGACCCCTGGAACATGCTGCAGTCGGTCGTGCACAGCCACGACGGCGCGACGGCCGGCGTCTTCAATGCGGGCCGCTACAGCAGCGAGAAGCTCGATGCGCTGATCGACGCGATCCGCGCCGAGCCGGATCTGCAGCGCCGCCGTCAGCTGGTCGGCGACAGCCTGCGCCTGCTGAATGCCGAACTGCCCATCCTGCCGCTGTACCGTGTCTCGCAGATCTGGGTCCTGCGCCGCAACATCCAGGCCGTGCAATGGCCCAACTCGGTGCTCGATCTGCGCTGGGTGCGCGTCGACTGAGGGAACGGAAGGCTCAGGCGGCGCCGGCCGGCAGCGGCGGCGCGAAACGCAGACCCATCGCGATTCGATTCCAGGCGTTGATATTGGCGATTGCCGCGGTCAGAAAGGCCAGTTCTGCCGGGCCGAATTCGGCCAGCAACTGCGCGTACAGCGCGTCGTCGGCGCCTTGCGCGCCGGTCAGCGCCTCGGTCCAGGCCAGCGCCAGCCGTTCGCGCGGGCTGTAGACCGGTGCCTCCCGCCAGGCGGCCAGCAGATCCAGCTTCGCGGCCGGCACGCTCAGGCCTCGTGCCACGTTCAAATGGAACTGCAGGCAGTAGGCACAGCCGTTCAGCTGCGAGGCGCGCAGCTTGATCAGCTCCAGCAGGTCCTTGGCCAGGCCCGAGCCGGCGATGGCCCTGCCCAGCGCTTGCAGCGCCTCGCTGACGCCGGGCGTCAGCTGCGCGAATTCGGGGCGATCGATGCGGGGGAGCAGCGGGTTTTCGTTCATGCGCTACGGTGCCTGGAAGTTGGTGATGTTCGGAGCCTCATTATCGGGAGGCCGGCGGCGCGCTTGCGAGTGGGGCGGTTTTCATGCGGCACTGGCGCCAACCCGTCGCGCCAGATCGCAGTTCGTCGCTTTGCGCTGGAGCCTTGGATCGGCCTTGCAGATACTGTTTCCATGGACAAGCGCCCCAGGCCCACCCCGAGTCAGACCCCGCAAGCGTCTGCTCAGCGCGCGCCGCTTCGTCGCCCCGCCTCGGCCGCGCTGGCCGCGGCGATGATGCTGCTTGCGCTGCTGCTGCCCGCCGCTCCGGCCGAGGCCAGCGAGGTCGTCAAGCTGGCCCGGCTGGTGATCACCGGCAAGCGCCTGAGCGCCGAGCCGCCGCCGCAGGACAACAAGCCGCCGCCGCAGCGCCTGCCGCCGGTGCTGATCGAAGGGCAGAGCGCCGCCACCCAGGCGCAGGCGGTGCAAGTGGCCCTGCATCGCCGCCCGAGCCTGCGGGCGCTCTAGAAAACACCCGTCCCAGGCGGCCGCGTTCGCTCAGCCCAGCAGGCGGGGCGGGTGCGGATGCAGGCGCGCCATCGCCAGGGTGTCGACATAGCGGCCGGCGCGCAGCGCATAGGCGCGCATGCGGCCCTCGACCTCGAAGCCATGGCGCTGGTACAGCGCGATCGCGTGTTCGTTGTCCACATAGACGCTCAGCTCGATCCGCAGCACCTGCGCCCAGTTGTCCGCAAAGTCCAGCAAAGCCGTCATCAAGGCATGGCCGATGCCCTGGCGCTGCGCATGGGCGGCGACCATGATGCCCAGGCCCATCACGTGGCGCCGCCGCAGCGCCTCTCCGACCGGCTGCAGGCCGGCGTTGCCGACCAGCTCGCCACCGCGCTCGGCCACCAGCTGCAGATCGTTCCTGCCCGGCGCGCCGCAGTCCTGCAGGCGCTGCTTCCACATCGCCTCCGAGGCATAGGGCACCTGCAGCAGGCCGGGAAACACCTCCGGATCGCGCACCAGGCGGGCCATCGCCGCCGCGTCGCTCGGTTCGATGCGGCGGATGTTCAGGGGCGGCTGCTGCAAGCGCTCGTCGGTACTCATGGGGGTTCTCCGGTCGGTAGGTGGAGGCACAAGAAAAAAGCCCGCTGGTTCAGCGGGCTTCGAGGAAAGAGTGTCTCGTCGAGGGGCAAACGTCGGCCGCTAGAGACATCGCCCGATGCGCTGCATCGAAAAATGCAGTGGCCAAGCTAGCGCCACCGCGACGACGGCATGCGGCGTCGCTGCAAGGGCGGTGGCGAAGCTCTCGGTCATGGGCCCAGTATCCGGGCCGGCCGCGACGCTGGTCAAGCCGGCTTGCCGCATTGCCGCGACAGCAGCGGCTCAGCTCTGCAGCTTGCCGCCGGGCGGCTGCAGCCAGAACAGGCGCAGATCCTGGGCCGAGAACAGCGCGTCGTCCAGCAGCACGTCCTGGTTGACCTCGTCCTCAGGCTCGTAGCTTTCTGCGATATAGGCATCGCGCTGCTCGCCGGGCGGCATCGCTACGGCGGCGATCGCCATCAGCATGGCGTCCAGCATCTGGCCCTGCTCGCTGTCGTGGTCGTTGACATACCAGGCGCCCTGGTGATCCTCGACCGCCTGCATAAAGCCCTCGACCCACATATGGCCGCTGGCCGGCAGATGGTCCAGTTGCTCGGCCTTCAACACGCCCTGCGACAGCAGCTCGGCCTTGGTCGCCTCGTCGAATTCGGTGATCAGCGGCGTCAGCCGCATCAGTTCCTGGTCGGCCACCAGCGCGGCCGGATCGAGCGCCTCGCTGATCTCGTTCCAGCGCTTGTGCAGCACCTCCATGAACTCCTCGGTCGCGTCCTGCTCGTCCAGCGCGCTTGCCCAGTCCTCGCCGTACAGCGCGTCCATCGCCTGCAGCGGCGAGGCGGCGACGCCGTCCTGCGGGCCGCAGATCAGTGCCGTCATATAGCCGTCCAGCGTGTCGATCGGCACCGGGTGCTCGTCCTGCGGCGTGCCGGGAACCAGAATCTGCAGCAGGGCGGCCAGGCGCTCGGCGTTGTCGTGGTCGATGTCGTGCTCGTCGCTCATGTTCTTGTCGTCCTTGCTGAAATGGACAAGGGGCCCGGGTCTGCCCAGGGCCCCTTGCTGGGGGATCCTAGTGCAATCAGGCGCGTTCGGCGACCCAGGCCTGCACGCTGGCCAGCGCGGCCGGCAGGGCCGCCGGCTGGGTGCCGCCGGCCATGGCCAGGTCCGGCTTGCCGCCGCCCTTGCCGCCGACCTGCTGGGCGACGAAATTGACCAACTCGCCGGCCTTGACCTTGGCGATGCTGTCGGGCGTCACGCCGGCGGCGAGCTGGACCTTGTCGCCATCGACGGCGGCCAGCACGATGGCCGCCGTCTTCAGCTTGTCCTTCAGCTTGTCCATGGTCTCGCGCAGGGTCTTGGCATCGGCGCCGACCAGGGTCGCGGCCAGCACCTTGATGCCCTTGACGTCGATCGCGCTGGCGACCAGCTCGTCGCCCTGGGCGGAGGCCAGCTTGCTCTTGGCGGCGGCCAGTTCCTTCTCCAGCGCCTTCACCTGGTCCAGCACCGCGTGCACGCGCTGCTCGAGCTCCGTCGGCGCCGCCTTCAGCGTGCCGGCCACCGCCTGCACGGTGTTCTCGAGCTGCTGCAGATAGGCCAGCGCGTTGTCGCCGGTGACGGCCTCGACACGGCGCACGCCGGCCGCGACGCCGCCCTCGGCGACGATCTTGAACAGGCCGATGTCGCCGGTCGCCTTGACGTGGGTGCCGCCGCACAGTTCCTTGGACGAGCCGATCGACAGCACGCGCACCGTCTCGCCGTACTTCTCGCCGAACAGCATCATCGCGCCCGACTTCTGCGCATCGTCCAGCGCCATCACCTGGGCCTGGGCCGACGCATTGGCCAGGATCTCGGCGTTGACGATGGCCTCGACCTTGGCGATCTGCTCGGCCGTCATCGGCGCGTTGTGGGCGAAGTCGAAGCGCGTGCGCTCGGCATTGACCAGCGAGCCCTTCTGCTGCACATGGGCACCCAGCACCTCGCGCAGGGCCTTGTGCATCAGGTGGGTGGCGCTGTGGTTGCGCACGGTCTTGGCGCGGGCCTCGGCATTAACCTTGGCGGTGAAGGTATCGCCGAGCTTGATCGTGCCTTCCAGCACGCGGCCATGGTGGCCGAACACATCGGCCTGGATCTTCAGCGTGTCCTCGACGGCAAAGCGGCTCGTGTTGTTGCGCAGCTCGCCGGCATCGCCGACCTGGCCGCCGCTCTCGGCATAGAAGGGCGTGTGGTCCAGCACGACGACGGCATCGTCGCCGGCCCGGGCTTCGGCGACCGGCGAACCGTCGACGTAGACGGCCGTGACCTTGCTCGTCTCGCAGACCAGGTGCTCGTAGCCGTGGAAGGCCGTGGCTGCGCCCTTGTATTCAAGGCCTTGCGCCATCTTGAACTTGCCAGCCGCGCGCGCCTGCTCACGCTGGCGGTTCATCGCCGCCTCGAAGCCGGCCTGGTCGACGGTGACGCCGCGCTCGCGGCAGACATCGGCGGTCAGGTCGACCGGGAAGCCATAGGTGTCGTGCAGCTTGAAGGCGGTCTCGCCGTCGATCTGCTGGTCGCCCTTGGCAAGAGCCGTTTCCAGGATCTCCATGCCGTTGGCGATGGTCTGGAAGAAGCGCTCCTCTTCCTGCTTCAGCACCTCGGTGACGCGGGCCTGCGCCTGGCGCAACTCGGGATAGGCCTCGCCCATTTGCACGACCAGCTCGGCGACGATCTGATGGAAGAAGGGCTTGCGCGCGCCGAGCTTGTAGCCATGGCGGATCGCACGGCGGGCGATGCGGCGCAGCACATAGCCGCGGCCCTCGTTGCCGGGGATCACGCCGTCGACGATGGTGAAGGAGCAGGCGCGGATATGGTCGGCGATCACCTTCAGCGAGGGCGAGTCCTTGTCCGCATCGTTGCCGGCGGCGGCCGCGCCGTCGACGGCCTTCTTGGCCGCGGCGATCAGGCCGACAAAGGTGTCGATCTCGTAGTTCGAATGCACATGCTGCAGCACGGCGGCCAGGCGCTCCAGGCCCATGCCGGTGTCGACGCTGGGCTTGGGCAGCTTGTGCATCACGCCGTCTTCGGTGCGGTTGAACTGCATGAAGACGTTGTTCCAGATCTCGATATAGCGGTCGCCATCCTCGTCCGGCGACCCCGGCGGGCCGCCGGCGACCTCGGGGCCGTGGTCGTAGAAGATCTCGGTGCAGGGGCCGCAGGGGCCGGTGTCGCCCATCATCCAGAAGTTGTCGGACATATAGCGGCCGCCCTTGTTGTCGCCGATGCGCACGATGCGCTCGGCGGGCACGCCCACCACCTTGTTCCAGATCTCGTAGGCCTCGTCGTCCTCCGCATAGACGGTCACCCACAGCTTCTCGGCCGGCAGCATGAACTTCGTCGTCAGCAGTTCCCAGGCGAAGGAAATCGCGTCGTGCTTGAAGTAGTCGCCGAACGAGAAGTTGCCCAGCATCTCGAAGAAGGTGTGGTGCCGCGCGGTGTAGCCGACGTTGTCGAGGTCGTTGTGCTTGCCGCCGGCACGGATGCATTTCTGGCTGGTGGTCGCGCGCGAGTAGGGGCGCTTGTCGAAGCCCAGGAACACGTCCTTGAACTGGTTCATGCCGGCGTTGGTGAACAGCAGCGTCGGGTCGTCGCCGGGCACGACCGGGCTCGAGGCGACGATCTGATGCCCCTTGGACTCGAAGAACTTCAGGAACGTCTGACGGATCTCTGCTGCTTTCATTCCGGACCTAAATGCTTGATTTTTTGGAGCTTTTGATTATAGAGGCGAGGGCAGCGGCGAGGCCTGGCGCGAGCGGGTAGAGTGGGGTTTGAAGACCTCGCAAATCTGGAGCAAATCGATATGGACAGCAGCAAGACCCCGGTGCTGGCAACGCTTGCCGATGCCAGCCTCTTGAAGACGCAGGCGCTGATCAATGGCGAATGGGTCGGCGGCAAGAGCACTTTCGCCGTGCACGACCCGGCCACCGGCGCCCATTTGGCCGATGTGGCCAATCTGGGCGAGGCCGAGACCGAGGCGGCGATTGCCGCCGCCAACAATGCCTGGCTGGTCTGGCGCGCCAAGACGGCCAAGGAGCGCGCCGCCATCCTCTTGCGCTGGCAGCAACTGCTGGTCAAGCATGCCGACGACCTGGCCCGCATCATGACGGCCGAGCAGGGCAAGCCGCTGGCGGAAGCGCGCGGCGAGGTGATCTACGGCGCCAGCTTCATCGACTGGTTTGCCGAGGAGGGCCGGCGCGTCTATGGCGAGACCATCCCGACCACCGACACCAGCAAGCGCTATCTGGCGATCAAGCAGCCGATCGGCGTCTGCGCGGCGATCACGCCCTGGAATTTCCCCATCGCGATGATCACCCGCAAGGTGGCGCCGGCGCTGGCCGCCGGCTGCAGCGTCGTCATCAAGCCGGCCGAGGCGACGCCGCTGTCGGCCCTGGCCGTGGCCGAACTGGCGCAGCGCGCCGGCATGCCGGCCGGCGTGCTGAACGTGCTGACGGCCGACTCGGCGCAGTCGATCGCGATCGGCAAGGTCCTGTGCGCCAGCGACGTGGTGCGCCACCTGTCCTTCACCGGCTCCACCGAGGTTGGCCGCATCCTGATGAAGCAGTGCGCGCCGACGATCAAGAAGCTGAGCCTGGAGCTGGGCGGCAATGCGCCCTTCATCGTCTTCGACGATGCCGATCTCGATTCGGCCGTCGAGGGCGCGATGGCCAGCAAGTACCGCAATGCCGGCCAGACCTGCGTCTGCGCCAACCGCATCTATGTGCAGGCCGGCGTCTACGAGGCCTTCGTCGAAAAGCTGGCCGCCAAGGTCGGGCAACTGAAGGTCGGCAACGGCTTCGAGGCGGGCGTCAACGTCGGCCCGCTGATCGAGGAAGCGGCCGTCGCCAAGGTCGAGACCCATGTCGCCGATGCGCTGGCGCTGGGCGCGCGCCTGGTCGCCGGCGGCAAGCGCGCCGAGGGCCTGGGCGGCACGCAGTTCTTCGAGCCCACGCTGCTGGCCGACGCGACGCCGCAGATGCTCTGCTCGCGCGAGGAGACCTTCGGCCCCGTCGCACCGATCTTCAAGTTCAAGACCGAGGACGAGGTCGTGGCCCTGGCCAATGCCACGGAGTTCGGACTGGCCAGCTATTTCTACAGCCGCGACATCGGCCGCATCTTCCGCGTCGGCGAGGCGCTGGAATACGGCATGGTCGGCGTCAACACGGGCCTGATCTCGGTGGCCGAGGTGCCCTTCGGCGGCATCAAGCAAAGCGGCCTGGGCCGCGAGGGCGCACGCCAGGGCATCGAGGACTATGTGGAGATCAAGTACCTGTGCCTGGGCGACATCAACAAATAGACAGCGCGTTGCCAGCCGCCATGAAAAAAGGCCCCGTGAGGGGCCTTTTGTTTGGCACAGCCTTCGATCAGAACTCGTAGCGAGCGGTGACCTGGATCGCCCACTGCGACTCGCCCTTGTTCTGCTTGGTCGTGTAGCTGAACGGGTCGTTGACCGAGTAGACCATCTTGCCGTTCTCGATACCGGCGTAGTTGACGAACTTGCGGACCTGGCCGCCGCTGCCGTCGGAGAAGCCGATCTCGTCGATATGGCCCCAGCGCTGGTTGATCAGGTTGCCGACGTTGAAGATGTCCAGCGACAGCACGCCCTTGTGGTTGTTCCACAGGCCCGGGACTTCCTGGCTGAGGCGGGCATCGAAGCTGTTGGCGAACTTCGAACGCGCCGTGTTGCGGCCGACCACGCTGCCCTTGGCATCGCGCAGCGAGGGCTCGCTGTCGACGATGGACCAGAACTTGGCCTCGGCGGCGGCACCGGAGGCGGCGACCGTCTGACCCGGCAGCTTGTACAGCACTTCGCCCGAACCGGCGCCCTTCGGCACGTACAGCAGGTCGTTGCCCGACACGCCGTCGCCGTTCATGTCGTTGTTGAAGGTCCAGCTGTAGGGCTTGCCGTCACGACCTTCGTAGAACACGCCGAAGCTGGTCTTGTACTTGCTGATCAGGGCCTTGGACCAGTTCACGTTCGCGCTGAAGCGGTTGCGGATCGTGTAGACCGAGTTGGCCGCGACAACTTCGTTCGGGTTGTAGACCGGACGGTTCGCCCACTGCGAGAACGCGGTCGACGAGGTCAGCGGGCTGACTTCGGTGGCGTTCGTGCGGGTGTAGGCGACGCCCCAGCCGAAACCGGCCTTGGTCGGGCTGGTCAGCGAGAGGGTCAGGGTGTCGCCCTTGCCCTTGTCGGTGGCCTCGACCAGGGTCACGTCGTTGAAGGTGTTGTTGCGGTTGGTGCGAACGGTCGCACCCGAGCACAGCGCGCCCGGCGTGGTGTTGTTGGCCGGGGTGGCGCCACCCGCGGCCCAGCAGTTCGGGTTCTGGCCGGCGGCATTCCAGAACACCTGGCGGCCGTCCGGCGCGGTGGCGCTCGGCGCGCCCAGGTTCAGGTGCTTGTAGGCCAGACCCTGCTTGACCTGCGTGTGCAGCCACTCGGCGCCGGCGCTCAGGCCGTACCAGGGCAGCTCCGCGTCATAGGCCAGGTTCATCTTCCAGACCGAGGGCTGGCTGACGCCCGGGGCCAGGAAGTCGACGTTCTGGCGGGCCGACGAGCCCAGGATCGGCTGCTTGTTCGGATCCGGGTTGTACTTGACCGCGTTGGCGCCCGTGCAGTTGTTCAGCGTGCACTCGTAGTCGTTCACGACCATGCCGGTGTTCTGGTAGGGGTTGGCGTACCAGACGGTGGCTGCCGCGCCCTGGAACAGGCCGACGCCGCCGCGCACCTGCTGCTTGCGCTTGTCGATGTCGAAGGCATAGTTGAAGCCGAAGCGCGGCTGGATCAGCTTTTCGCCGTCGACCGTGTGCGAGTTGTCGTAGCCGAAGGCGGTGCTGGCCGTCGGGTTGTAGATCGGGCGGTCATCGGTGCTGAGCGAGTCGATGCGCAGGCCGGCCATCAGCGACAGCTGCTTGTTGACGGTCCAGGTGTCCTGCACGAACAGGCCCAGATTGTCGAAGGTCATGTTCGCCGCGGCGTCGTCCAGCGTGCGGCCGGTCTGCGGCTGCTGAATGCGGTAGGCGCTGGCATTGCCGGCGGCCCACAGCGCGACCGGGTCGGTGCCCTGGAAGGTGTACTGGCCCTTGGCGCGACGGACGAAGGCGTTGTAGATCTGGTTGGACTCGAAATCCGCGCCGGCCTTGATCTCGTGGTCGTTCAGCAGCAGGTTGCCGGCGAAGTAGGCGTTCGTCGTCTCGGTTTGAAGATTGTTGAAGTGGCGCGTTTCCTCGGTGCCGAAGCGCAGCGTGCGGTTGCCGGTAGCCGTCCCCGGAGGCGCGGTCGTCGTCCAGACCAGCTGCACTTCCGGCATGTCGGACTTGTTCAGCGGCACGCTCGAGTAGTCGCGCTTGGACAGCTTCAGCTCGGTGGAGAAGGTGTCGGTCCAGTCGGCGAACCACTGGCCAACGACCGACTCGATCGTCTTGGCCGTGGTGTACCAACGCGAATCCAGCGACAGCGTCGTCGCCGAGAAGCCCGGGGCGATCGGCTGCGACTGGTCGGTCTTGGTGTAGCGGATATTGGCGCGGTGGTTGTCGCTGATGTTCCAGTCCAGCTTCAGCAGCGAGTCCTTGACCAGCAGGGTATCGGCCGCCGGGATGCCGCCGATGTCGATGCCATAGAAGTTCTTGGCCACGTCCTGCGCGGCCTTGATCTGGTCCGGCGTGATGCCGACATTGACCAGGCTGCTGCCGACCGGGCCGAACTGCGGCACGTCGCGGTTGCTGCTCAGCTCTTCATAGCTGGCGAAGAAGAACAGCTTGTCCTTGATGATCGGGCCGCCCAGCGTCAGACCCTTGACGTCTTCCTTGAACGGCGGCGGATTCGTGTAGGTGTCGGTCGTGCGGTTGTAGCGCTTGCCGGCCATATTGTCGTCACGGTAGACGTAGTACAGGCTGCCGTGCAGATCGTTGGTGCCCGACTTGGTGACCGCGTTGATGTTGGCGCCGGTATAGCCCTGCTGGGTCACGTCGTAGTTCGAGACGTTGATCTGCACCGCCTGGATGGCGTCGATCGAGATCGGCTGCTTGATCGTCGGCAGGCCGTTGGCCTCCAGGCCGAAGGTGTCGTTGATGCGCACGCCGTCGACGGTGATCGAGTTGTAGCGCGAGTTCTGGCCGGCGGCCGAGATCTCGCCGCGATCCTTGTCGGTCTGCGACAGACGCGGATCCATGCGGGCATAGTCCTGCAGATTGCGGTTCAGCGAGGCGTAGGCGTCGAGTTCCTGGCGGCCCAGCGCGGTGCCGGCGCCCATGGTCGTCGGATTGAACTTGCTGTTGGCCGAGCCGGTGATCTGCACGGTGGCCAGCACATTGGCGCCCAGGGTCAGGTCGATAGCGCGGCTCTCGGCCAGCTGCAGATAGACGTCCTCGCGGACTTCCTTGTCGGCGCCCTTGCTAACGGTGACGGTGTACGGGCCACCGACGCGCAGACCGCGCACCGAATAGCGGCCGTCCGCGTCGGTCACCAGATTGCTGACCGAACCCGACTCGCGGTGGACGATGCTGACCGTCGCGCCGGCAACCGGCTTGCCATCCGGACCGGCAACGCGACCATTGATCGCCGCCGTCGTGTTCTGCGCCATGGCCGGTGCGGCCGCCACGATGGCGACCGCCACGCTCAAGGCCGTCCTGGAAAACGCCCCGAAACCCATCTGCCTGCTGCTCATTCCTGTCACTCCTCGAAAGATGAACGCGTAAGTACCCACTAATAAAAAATGTAGCAGTCGGGGTGGTCGCAAACGTTTTCATGTTCCTTTTGCGACACGGAAGAAAGCACGGCTTGAAAAAACAAAGGCTTTGTGTCTGGGACGTAAATATTTCCCAGGCAAGCCCCCAACGCTCACTCCCTCACCACCGCCGTCCATGCCCGCCAGGGCTGGATGGTCTGCCGGCCTCGGCCGATAACTAGCAATTGTCGTGCCCCTGTGCACGCGGCGAACGCCCGAAAACGCGGGGTGGGACTCTAGTGCCAGGCTCCTCCGCGGCCGGCCGGATCGACGGCCAGGCGCCGCTTTTCCTGGCGTCGGCCCTCGATGCGGGCAGTCTGGCGAGCGAATGTGCCGCCGCCGTGACAGCGTGCGAATCGCGCTCGTCTGTCGCGCCCCGACAACAAACCGCTGTCCTGAGCGGGGCTTAAGATGCGCCGCCTCCGGCGCCCGGCGCCGGCGACCCGCCGATTGGAGAACCGTCTTGTCCTCGCTGCCCCACCGTCCTCATACCCGCTCATCGATCGCCGGTCTGTGCGCCATCGCCCTGGCCTTGCTGGCCGGCTGCGCCAGCACCGAGGCGCCGCCGCGCGAGCTGACGATCTTCTCGATCAACGACTTCCACGGGAATATCCAGCCCAAGTCGCCGACGCCGCTGATGCCGCGCCTGCCCGACCCGACCACCGGCGAACTGAAGCCCCAGCCGGCCGGCGGCATCGCCCATCTGGCGACCGCGCTGGCCAAGCTGCGTGCCGAGCGGCCCGATTCGCTGCTGGTCGCCGGTGGTGACCTGATCGGCGCCTCGCCGCAGCTGTCCTCGCTGCTGAAGGACGAGCCGACCCTGGCCGCGATGGCCGAGTTGGGTCTGGCCGCCACGGCGCTGGGCAACCACGAGCTCGACGCCGGCCTGCAGGAATTCCTGCGCAAGGCGCGCGGCGAATGCCCGGCCGGCGGCTGCGTCTGGCCCGGCTTCAGGGGCCCCGGCTTTCCCTATCTGGCCGCCAATCTGCTCGATGCCGAGACCGGCAAGCCGCCGCTGCCGACCCATGTCATCAAGGAGGTGGCCGGCTTCAAGGTCGCCATCGTCGGCGCGATCACGCGCGACACGCCCTCGGTCGTCATCCCCAGCGCGATCCGCGGCCTGCGCTTTGTCGACGAGGCCGACAGCCTCAATGCGCTGGTGCCGCAGCTGCGCGCCGAAGGGGCGCAGCTGCTGGTGGCGGTGATGCACGAGGGCGCGCTGTACCGCGAGGGCGCCAACGATCCCAGCTATGCCTGCCCCGGCCTGCAGGGCCGCGGCATCGACGTGGCCAGGCGGCTCGATCCGGCCTATGCCATCGTCATCGGCGGCCACACGCACAATGCCTACACCTGCAAGATCGACGGCCGCCTCTTCGTGCAGGCAGGCAGTTATGGGGGCTGGATCACCGAGAGCCGGCTGAAGCTGGACGCCCAGGGCCGGGTACTCGATGCGCAGGCGGTCAACCATCCGGTGCTGCAATCGGCCTATGCGCCGAACCCAGCCTTCGTCGCGCTGGTGCAGCGCGCCGCCGAGCTGACCGCCGCCGCCCGCAACAAGCCGGTCGCCACGCTCAGCCGCGGCGCGTCGCGCGCGGTCACGGCGCCCTATGGCGACGGGCCGCTGGGCAATCTGATCGCGGATTCGCAGCTGGCCTACGCGAAGAAGCGCGGCCCGGCCGATCTGGCCCTGATGAACCCGGGCGGCATCCGTGCCGACCTGGTCGTCGAGCCGGGCCGGCCGGTGACGATGAGCGATCTGTTCGCGATCCAGCCCTTCGCCAACGAGCTGGTCGTGATGACGGTCAGCGGCGCGCAGCTGCAGGAGCTGCTGCAGCGCCAGCTGCCCAAGGGCGACGCCCAGCCCCGCCTGCTGCAGGTCTCGGGCAGCCTGCGCTATCAATGGAGCATGGGCGCCGACGGCCAGGCGCGCCTGGGCGAGGTCAAGATCGACGGCCGGCCGCTCGAGCCGGCGCGCGACTACCGCCTGGTCGTCAACAACTTCATGGCCGAGGGCGGCGACGGCGCCGGCGTGCTGCGCCAGGGCCGCGACCGCGCCAGCATCGGCATCGATCTGGACGCGCTGGCCGAGCTGCTGAGCGAGAACCCGGCCGCGGTCGAGCAGATCGAGCCGGGGCGCATCGTGCGGCGTTGATTGAGCGTTGAGGCACGCGAGGCGGAAGCGAGCGCAATGCGATCCGCACCCGTGCCACCATCGAGGCGAGCGGACGTTTGAACGTCGACGGCCTGAGTCTCCATCAGACCGTCGATGACGGCCTGCGAAGTTGGGCAAGGATGCCAAGCGGGCGATGCGTATCGAACCCACGTAATCAGCTTGGGAAGCTGCGTCACGAGCTGTGGTCGCGTCCTGCGAGCACATGACGCGATCCGCGCCCGTAACGCAGCCAAGCAATCGAACGTCTCAACGTCGATGGGGCGACTTCTCTTCAGATCGCCGGTAACGATCTGCGACGACGATCAGGGATGTGGAGCGGGTGAAGGGAATCGAACCCATGGATTAAGCTGGGCCGATTTTAGGTTTTCCCTGGTTTAATCTATTCCGCGTCTTTTTGCGCTATCGCTGGCACACTTCGACATCACTGATTCAGGGCGAAGAAGCTCACAAACCTCAAGGTCCTTCAAGAATCCAGCACGCCTCTTATTGTATTCAATTCTCGAAATTCCAAGGCGTTTCGCCTCAGCAATGGCGATTTCCTCTTTGTAGCCTGAGTCCGGTTGATTGAGCCGATACGCGGAGAGCTGCTCCTTGGACAGAATTTTATTCTGCTCAGGCTCCACAGAGAACATGTCATCAGCAAGTCTCTCCGGAACGCCCATCTCAAAAAAATAAGCTCGCGATTGCACCAAAATTGCCTGCAATATTTTACCGGGACTCTCATTGTCCAGTTTGTTCAAAAATGGCCGATGAATGCCAATATCACCGAAGATATATCGCTGATATCCGGCTGCGACAACGTAGACACATGAGCTAAAACATGGTGAATCGAAGGGAACATAAACAGTCCCCTTCATTTTTCGTATCCAACGTCCAATTGCCATCGCTTCGGCGACATTTCCTCCTGGCGATGTAATGGTTAGTTTAGGCGGCTCTTGGGGTCCAACACCATTCTTCTTTTCAATATCCGCGACTGCCCGGTCATGGAGCGTGACAATAGATTCCGCATCCCCATTCTTTATTTCACCATTAAATAGAATTCGAATGGAGCCATTGGATTCAATCACTTTCGGATTGACTCTCGAATCAAACTCGTCAGCCTTCGCGTTAACACCACCGAGAGTTCCAGCAGCAACGAGCACAAGTAATACGCCCATTCGTTTCAAGCCATTTTCCAAGTAACTCATGCGCCGTAGTACCAATCTCAGAATATCCATAAATAAAAATTGGGGGCAGTTCACGCGGATTGCGATTTTTGACATATAAGCAGCTTCGATGCTAACCGGAAATTTGTGACTTCAACCATTTGCTGACCGGTTTTTTATCGCGGCATATCAAGATCCTTACGGACTCCGAAAGCGATTGCAGCTGACTGCGTGTTGGCCCTTCAGTGAATCCGGCGAGAGGGTCATCAAATTTTCCAGCCTCAATACGAGATTCGACTGCTAAGGCGAACTCTCTGAATAGAAGCTTATCTTCGAGCATTGGAGACAGGTCTTCCACATCAAACGCCGTCGTTAACAGAACACCTTCGTAGCGCCCGTTTCCGACAACGCCGTCTATGCTGATATGGTTGGCCAGATTCCGGTAACCATATGCTCCGTCAAATTTTTCTACTCTGCATCCTTCGTAGTCGAGGTATATGACATCCTCGATCCACTGAGCTCGAAACTCGTCGTCGGGGCCTGCCTGCACCAACTTCCCACCACACGCGTGCACATAATCACCAATGGGAACCACGATGCCCGCATCTCCGATGCCGCATGTCAGGCAGCGCGGAGAACTGTTTCGGCTGCGCGCAATTTTTTGCCCGAATTCAATTTCTAACAGCTCACTTTCCGCGGACGAGAGCCCACTATTCGAAAGCGATCGAAACATTTTCTTTATGCTGAATCGGATAGAAGTGACCTGTTTGACAAGCTCGGCAATTCGCTGATCTTTATCGAAATACGTGGAAAAATCGGGCTCGATGTCTCTGATACCGTTGCAGTGCTCGCACCAGCCGTATTGTCGCCCGGCTCTCATCTCTCGCCCGTTGGGAAGTTGATAGACAAGCGTCACAGGCCGATGTATCAGAAGTCCCTGAAATTCACATGAAGTGCAGCGAATCCGTGTGTTATGAATGGACATAATCAAACGCTCCGCTACTTAAACACCTCTCGCCGAGCGCTATCGAGCAACAGATTAAGCCGAGCGGCGTCCGAATATTGAGCTTTGGAGAAGCTGCGGCTGTATGGCTCATCTTTATCAAAGACTGTGAAATTTATTCGCGCTCCATAGTCATCGCTTTTCGCAACGCATTGGAGGGGTTCAAATGCTTTTTGGATTTGATTGATTGCTGCTTCGATACTTTGCTTCATTTTTATTCCAAAAAGTTCAGAGTTTGACAATCCAGGTCAACAAATATTGAGATAACTGAAGTCCGCGCGCCCAGTAGAAAACAAAAAAAGAGTACAGTATGATGGAAGGCTAAGGGGAATCTTCAACTTGGAGCAAATCTGATCGCCTCTGGCGGCTGGGCCGGCCCCTCAGCTGAATCGATCGCTCAGGATGATAGACTCGCATTAACGCGGGTGTAGTTCAATGGCAGAACGGCAGCTTCCCAAGCTGCATACGAGGGTTCGATTCCCTTCACCCGCTCCACATCCCTGATCGTCGTCGCAGATCGTTACCGGCGATCTGAAGAGAAGTCGCCCCATCGACGTTGAGACGTTCGATTGCTTGGCTGCGTTACGGGCGCGGATCGCGTCATGTGCTCGCAGGACGCGACCACAGCTCGTGACGCAGCTTCCCAAGCTGACTACGTGGGTTCGATTCCCATCACCCGCTCCACGATGACGACGAAAAACGCGGCCCACGGGCCGCGTTTTTTATTGCTTGCGCGCGCCGCGCTCAGGGCACCAGGGCCAGGAAGAGGAAGGCCGCGAAGATGACCAGGTGGACGGCCCCCTGCATCGCATGGGTGCGGCCCAGCGCCAGGGTCAGCGAGGAGATCAGGAAGCTCAGCAGCAGCAGCACCAGCTCCTTGGCATCGGCGCCCAGCAGCAGCGGCAGCTCGAAGGCCAGCGAGGCGACCGCGACGGCGGGGATGGTCAGGCCGATGCTGGCCAGCGCCGAGCCGTAGGCCAGGTTCAGGCTGGTCTGCAGACGGTTGGCGCGCGCGGCGCGCACGG
Organism: Roseateles violae; assembly: GCF_030410485.1. GTDB lineage: Bacteria > Pseudomonadota > Gammaproteobacteria > Burkholderiales > Burkholderiaceae_C > Roseateles_D > Roseateles_D violae. The sequence continues at coordinate 17,491 of NZ_JAUHHC010000002.1, forward strand.
CGGCCACCGTCTCCGGCGAGAGCACCAGCATCGCGATCGCGATGCCCAGCACGGCCGGCGGCGCGCCGGCTGCTTCCAGCGCCGCCTCGATCTGCGGCGACAGCACCTTGGCCAGGCCGACGACGGCCACCAGCGCGATCAGCAGCAGGGCCGCGCTGGCCCAGGCCTGGCCATTGCTCGGCGGCGCCGCATGGGCGTCGTCGTGATCGGCGTCCACCTGGGGCAGGAAGTAGTCGCGATGGCGCACCGTCTGCACGAAGATGAAGATCAGCCACAGCAGCAGCGACATGGCGGCGGCAAAGGCCAGCTGCGGCGGCGAATAGCTGGCCTCGGGCGTGCTGGTGGTGAAGCGTGGCAGCACCAGGGTCAGCGTGGCCATCGCGATCAGCGTCGTCAGGCTGGTGCTGGCGCCCTCGACGCGAAAGAGCTGCTCGCGGTGCCGGATGCCGCCGACCAGGAGGCACAGGCCGACGACGCCGTTGCAGATGATCATCAGGGTCGAGAAGATGGTGTCGCGCGTCAAGGTCGCCTTGTCGGGGCCGCCGGCCAGCATCATCGACAGGATCAGCGCGACCTCGATCACCGTCACCGCCAGCGCCAGCACCAGGGTGCCGAAGGGTTCGCCGAGCCGGTGCGCGATCACCTCGGCATGATGGACGGCGGCCAGCACGGCGGCAATCAGCGCCACCGCGCACAGCAGGCTCAGCCAGGCGCTGCCGGGCAGCAGCAGGGCGGCGCCCAGCAGCGCCGCGGCGCCGAGCGGAGAAACGAGCGACCAGGATGCCATGGCGATCCCACCTTCCACAAAGCCGAGGTGCCGCCATTGGACTACATCGGCGGCCGTTCGCCGCAGCGGCGGGCTCAGGACAGGCCGGCGAACACCGAGGGCGAGAAATCGGCCGCGCCCTCGGGCCGGTCGCGGCCGGCGGCCCAGTCGAGCAGGGCCTGGGCCGGCATCGGGCGGGCGAACAGATAACCCTGCAGTTCATCGCAGTCCAGCGCCACCAGGATGTCGCGCTGCGCCGGCGTCTCGACGCCCTCGGCCACCACGCTCAGGCCCAGCGCGTGGGCCAGCTTGATCACCGCATCGACGACGGCGCGCGCATCACTGCTGAGGTCCAGGTCATTGATGAAGCTGCGGTCGATCTTCAGCTGCCGCGCCGGCAGCCGGCGCAGATAGCTGAGGCTGGAGTAGCCGGTGCCGAAATCGTCGATCGCCAGATAGACGCCCAGCTCGCCGAGGCCGCCGAAGGCGCGCAGCGTGGTCTTGACGTCCTCCATCGCCACCGATTCGGTGATCTCGCACAAGAGCTGCGCCGCCTCGATCTCGTGGCGCCGCAGCGCGGTGGCGATGCGCTCGACCAGATCGCTCTGGCGCAGCTGGTGGACCGACAGATTGATCGCCACCCGCATGCGCAGGCCGGCCTGCTGCCACAGCTGCATCTGCCGGCAGGCCTCGTCGATGACCCAGTTGCCGATCTCGCTGATCAGGCCGAAGCGCTCGGCGATGGGGATGAAGACATCGGGCGCGATCAGGCCGCGCTGCGGATGGCGCCAGCGCAGCAGCGCCTCGACGCCGCGGATCTGGCCGCGCCGGCTGTCCAGCTTGGGCTGGTAATGCAACTCCAGCTGGCCCTGCGCGATCGCCTGGCGCAGCTCGGTGTGCAGGCTCAGCTGCTCCAGCGCGCGCGCATCCATATGCTGCTCGAACAGCGCGCAGCTGTTGCCGCCGGCGCGCTTGGCCGCATACATGGCCGCGTCGGCATGCGCCATCAGCTTGTCGCCGGGGCCATGGTCCGGATGGACGGCAATGCCGATCGAGGCCGAGATCGGCAGCAGCGGCTGGTCGGCCAGGCCCAGCGGCGTGGCCAGCGCCTCGAGCAGGCGGCGCGCCAGGCTGATGCAGTCCGCGATCTCGGGCACGTCCTCCATCAGCAGCACGAACTCGTCGCCGCCAATGCGCGCCACCGTGTCGCTGTCGCGCGCGGTCGCCTGCAGGCGCCGCGCGACCTCGCGAAGCACCTGGTCGCCGGCCGCATGGCCCAGCGAATCGTTGACCGGCTTGAAGCCGTCCAGGTCGATGCACAGCACGGCGATGCGCTCGCTGCGCCGCTCGCCGGCGTCGCGGCGCGGGTCGTCGCGGCCGCTGCGTGCCAGCGCATGCTGCAGCCGGTCCTCGAACAGCAGGCGGTTCGGCAGCTCGGTCAGCGGGTCCAGGAAGGCGCGCCGGCGCAGCTCCTCATTGGCCGACTGCAGCTGCGTATTGGCCGTCTGCAGCGAGCTGGAGAGCCGCAGCGCCTTGCTCTGCAGCCGCGCATCCAGGGTCGAGCTCAGCAAGGTCATCGACAGCAGGCCCAGCGAGGCCAGCATCACCAGGCCGCCGAGCAGGCGGCCGCTGAGCTGGTCGGCGCTCAGGCAGACGCTGTCGAAGGGGAAGCCGGCCGCGGCCATGCCGGTGTAGTGCATGCCGCTGATCGCCAGCCCCATCGCCAGCGCGGCCGCCAGCTGGTAGAGCGGGCGATAACGGCTGCCGCCGAATTCGCGCAGCCAGAAGAAGATCAGCAGGGCGGCGGCCGAGGCCAGCACCGCGATCAGCGCCGAGGCCGCCACCAGCCGCGGGTCCCAGACGATGCCGGGCGCCATGTCCAGCGCCGCCATGCCGATGTAGTGCATCGCGCAGATGCCCAGGCCCATCAGCAGGGCGCCGCCGGCCAGGCGCGCCAGGCTCAGGCGGCCGCGGCTGGCCAGGGCCAGCGCCACCGCCGAGACGCCGATGGCGGCGATCCAGGACAGCAGGGTCTGCAGGCTGCGGTAGCCCAGCTCGATCGGCAGCGAGTAGGCGAACATGCCGACGAAATGCATGGCCCAGATGCCGGTGCCCATGGCCAGCGAGCCGCCGGCCCACCAGCTGCGCGCGACGGCCAGATCGGGCGTGCGCACGCGCTTGGCCAGATCCAGGCTGACATAGGACGCGAAGGTCGCGATCAGCAGCGAAGCCGCCACCAATTCGGGTGCGTAGCGGGGCGTCAGAAACAACATCCGGGCACTTTAAGCGAAGCAAGCCCGCGCCGGCGAGCCTGCGGCCGCCGCGGCGGCGCTCAGCCCTTCGTCGAGTCCGCCAATCGCGCGGCCAGGGGCCCGAAGCCATAGGCATCCATGCCCAGCGAGCCGAAGGTCAGGCTGGCATGCAGGCGCCGCGGCGCCGCCGCGCGCCCGCCGGCGCCGGCCGCCACGAACCAGGGCAGCAGATGCTCGTCGCTCGGATGCATGTCGACCGCGTGCGGCGCCTGCTGGCGGTAGTCGAGCAGCGCGTCCCAGTCGCGCGCGGCGCTGCGCGCCACGAACCAGTCGCGGAAGGCGCGCGAGGCCTCGATCTCCGGCGCGTCGATGGCGGGCGGGCGGCCGCCGCCGAAGACCAGGCGCAGATTGTGGGTGATGCTGCCGCTGCCGATGATCAGCACGCCGTCCTCGGCGAGAGGCGCCAGCGCCTGGCCCAGCGCGAACTGCTGGGCCGGGCTCTGGCTCGGCACGAAGGCCAGCGGCAGCACCGGCACCTCGGCCTCGGGGTAGACATAGCGCAGCGGTGTCCAGGCGCCATGGTCGAGCCCGCCCTGGTCCGCGCGGGCGATCGCGACCCCGGCCCGGGCCGCCAGCGCCTGGACCTCGTCGGCCAGGGCCGGCGCGCCGGCGGCGTCGTAGCGCAGGCGGTTGAGCTTCGGATCGAAGCCGCCGAAGTCGTAGACCGCCTCATGCCGCGCGCCGGCCAGCAGCACCGGCTGGCGCGCCAGGCTGTGGGCCGAGACGACCAGCAGCGCGCGCGGCCGGCCGAACTCGGCGTCCAGCGCGCGGCCCAGCCGCTGCATGAAGGCACCGGCCTCGCGCGGCTCCAGCGCCGTCATCGGCGAGCCATGCGAGAGGAAGAGGGGAGGGAAGCTGTTCATGATGCTGCCATTGGAGCGCGCGCGCCGGGCTCGGCGGTGCTGCGCCCTTGCATGCAGCATTCAATCGCTTGCTACGGTCGCGGCGCGCCCGCCGCCCTCCGCGCCGCCGGCGCGTCGCGCCAGCGCCCAGTCCAGCAGGGCCGCGGCCGGCATCGGCCGGGCGAACAGATAGCCCTGCAGCTTGTCGCAATCCAGCCCGATCAGCACATCGCGCTGCGCCTCGGTCTCCACGCCCTCGGCCACCACCTCCAGGTCCAGCGCATGGGCCAGGCGGATGATGCCGTCGACGATGGCGCGGGCGTCGGCGCTGCTGGCCAGGTCCTGGACGAAGCTGGCGTCGATCTTCAGCTGACGGGCCGGCAGGCGGCGCAGATGGCTGAGGCTGGAGTAGCCGGCGCCGAAGTCGTCGATGGACAGCGAGACGCCGATGCGCGCCAGGCCCTCGAAGCTCTGCTGCGCGGCCCTCACATCATCCATCGCCATCGACTCGGTGATCTCGCACAGCAGCTGGTCGGCGTCGACGCGGTGGCGGCGCAGCGCGGCCCCGACGCGCTCGACCAGATCGCTCTGGCGCAGCTGGTGGACCGAGAGATTGATGGCCACCCGCAGCCGCAGTCCCTGGATCCGCCACAGCGCCATCTGGCGGCAGGCCTGGTCGATGACCCAGTCGCCGAGCTCGTCGATCAGGCCATGGCGTTCGGCCAGCGGGATGAAGACGGCGGGCGGCACGCTGCCATGCTGCGGATGCTCCCAGCGCAGCAGGGCCTCGACGCCGCTGAGCTGCAGCCGCCGGGCGTCCACCTTGGGCTGGTAATGCAGGCGCAGCTGGCCCCGGGCGATGGCCTGGCGCAGATCGGACTGCAGGCTCAGGCTGACGCGCGCGTCGAGGTCCATATTCGGCTCGAACAGCGCGCAGCCATGGCCGCCCCTGCGCTTGGCGGCATACATGGCGGCGTCGGCCCGGGCCATCAGCTTGTCGCCGGGACCATGGTCGGGGAACAGCACCACGCCCACCGAGGCGCCCAGGTGCAGGTTCTGTCCGTCCACCTCGAGCGGCGTGGCGAACTGCTCGACGATGCGACGGGCAGCGCCCATGCCGTCCTCGGCATCGGCCAGGCCTTCCAGCAGCAGCACGAACTCGTCGCCGCCCACCCGCGCTACCGTGTCCGCATCGCGCGCCGCCTGCAGCAGCCGGCGGCCCACTTCCTGAAGCACGGCATCGCCCATCGCGTGGCCGAAGGAATCGTTGATTGGCTTGAAGCCGTCCAGGTCGACGAAGAGCACGGCCAAGCGTTCCGGCACGCCGCTGCGGTCCGGTTCCGCCGGTTCCGCCGGCTGCGCAAGGCTGCGCTCGATGCGGACCAGCGCGTGCTGCAGGCGATCCTCGAACAGCAGCCGGTTCGGCAAGCCGGTCAAGGGATCGACGAAGGCGCGCCGCTGCAGTTCCTCATTGGCCGTCTGCAGCTGCCGGTTGCTGATCCGCAGCGAGTCGGCCAGTCGGGCCGTGCGGCTTTGCATGCGGGTGTCCAGCGTCGAGGTGAACAGCGTCAGGCCCAGCAGGGCGACGGTGGCCAGCGTGACCACGACGCCCAGGTCTTGGCCGGCCAGCTGGTCGGCGCTGCGGCAGACCGCGCCGACGGGGAAATGAGCGGCCGCCATGCCGGTGTAGTGCATGCCGGCGATCGCCAGGCCCATCACCAGCGCGGCCAGCAGCTGGTAGATCTGCCCGCGCGCGCCGCTGACGCGGCGCAGCCAAAAGAAGATCAGCAGCGCGGCCAGCGAGGCGGCGATCGCGATCGCGGCCGAGGCGGCCACCAGGCCGAGGTCCCAGACGATGGGCGGCGCCATGTCCAGCGCCGCCATGCCGGTGTAGTGCATCGCGCAGATGCCGGCGCCCATCAGGATGGCGCCGCCGACCAGTCGGCCGGGGCGCAGGCGGCCGCTATTGGCCACGTGCAGCGCGATCGCCGAGACGATCACCGCGGCCAGCCAGGACAGCAGGGTCTGCAGACCGCGGTAGCCGAGGGCGATCGGCAGCGAGAACGCGAACATGCCGATGAAGTGCATGGCCCAGATGCCGGTGCCCATGGCCACCGAGCCGCCCAGCCACCAATGGCGGGCGGCCCGGCGGTCGGGTAGCCGCACGCGCTTGGCCAGGTCCAGCGCCACATAGGAGGCGAACACGGCAATGAACAGCGAGAGCGCGACGATCGCCGGGTTGTAGGTCGAAGGCAGGAAACTCATGCGCGGTATGGCCTTGGAAATCCGGTGGTTCTCTCCCTGTGAGCGCTCGGGCCCTTGGCCGTCAGTGTCGATGTCGGAGGCGGGCTTCGCGCCCAATTTGGCGACAAGGGCTTATCCCTGCGCGCCAGTTGCTGTCGGCTTGTGTACAGCCCCCAGCTTTCCGTGCGAAACCGCACGAATCGCCGAGGTCGGCTTGTTCGCTACAGTGCGTCCATGAGCAGCCTTCCCGACGCCCCGTCCTTGCCCGTCCAGCCGCTGCGGCCGCCCCGCGCCCCGAGCGTGGTTCACATCGCCTGGCGCCAGCTCTGGCGCGACTGGCGCGCCGGCGAGCTGCGCCTGCTGATGATTGCCGTCGGCCTGGCGGTCGCGGCGCTGTGCGCGGTCGCCTTTCTGTCCGACCGGCTGGACCAGGGCCTGCGCCGCGATGCGGCGCAGCTGCTGGGCGGCGAGGCCCTGGTCGCCAGCGACCAGCCGACTCCGCCGGCCCTGGTCCAGCTGGCCGGCGAGCTGGGCCTGCAGCAGATGCGCAGCGTCACCTTTCCGAGCATGGCGCGGGCCGGCGAGGCGCAGGGCGGTGCCAGCCGCCTGGTGGCCGTCAAGGCGGTCAGCGCCGGCTATCCGCTGCGCGGCAAGCTGACCCTGGCCGGCGGACGCAGCGGCGGCGCGCCGGCGCGCGGCGAGGTCTGGGTGGACGCGGCCGTTCTGGACGGCCTGGGGCTGAAGATAGGCGATCCGCTGCTGCTGGGCGACAGCCGCCTGCGCATCGCCGGCGCGATCGCCAACGAGCCGGATCGCGGCGCCGGCTTCATGAACTTCGCGCCGCGGGTGATGCTGGCCGAGGACGATCTGCCGGCCACCGGCCTGGTGCAGCCGGCCAGCCGCGTCACCTACCGGCTGGCGCTGGCCGCGCCGCCGGGCCGGGCACAGGCGATCGAGCAGTTCGTCGCGCGCGCCAAGGCGCATCTGGAGAAATCCGGCGAGCGCGGCGTGCGGCTGGAGTCGCTGGAGACCGGCCGCCCCGAGATGCGCCAGACCCTGGATCGCGCGGCCAAGTTCCTCAAGCTGGTGGCAATGCTGTCGGCGCTGCTGGCGGCGGTGGCCGTCGTGCTGGCGGCGCGCGACTTTGCCGCCCGCCATCTGGACGATTGCGCGATGCTGCGCGTCCTGGGCCAGCCGCAGTGGCGCATCGCCTGGGCCTATGGGCTCGAGTTCGGCGCCGCCGGCCTCGTCGCCAGCCTGGCCGGCGTGCTGCTGGGCCTGGCCCTGCACTGGGTCTTCGTCGGCCTGCTGGCGGGCCTGATCGAGGTCAGCCTGCCGCCGCCGACGATCCGGCCGGCGCTCTTGGGCCTGGGCCTGGGCGCCAGCCTGCTGCTGGGCTTCGGCCTGCCGCCGGTGCTGCAGCTGGCCGCCGTGCCGGCGCTGCGGGTGATGCGGCGCGATCTGGGCGGGTTCAAGGCCGGCTCGATCGCCGTGCTGGCGGCCGGCGTGCTGGGCTTCGGCGCGATCCTGCTGGTGCTGTCCGGCGATGCGCGGCTGGGCCTGATCGCCGCCGGCGGCTTTGCCGTCGCGCTGGCGCTGTTCGCGCTGCTGGCCTGGGCGGCGGTGCTGCTGCTGCGCCGGCTGGTGCCGCAGGCAGGGGCGCCGCGCTGGCTCCTGCTGGCGACGCGCCAGCTCGCCTCGCGGCCGGGCTTCGCGGTGGTGCAGGTCGCCTCGCTGGCGATCGGTCTGCTGGCGCTGGCGCTGCTGGTGCTGCTGCGCACCGACCTGATCGCCGGCTGGCGCCAGGCGACGCCGGCCCATGCGCCGGACCGCTTCGTCATCAATATCCAGCCCGATCAGGGCGAGGCCTTCCGCGCGCGGCTGCAGGCGGCCGGCGTGAAGGGCTATGACTGGTATCCGATGATCCGCGGCCGCCTGATGGCGATCAACGATCGCGCCATCCTGCCGGCGCAGTTCACCGACGAGCGCGCGCAGCGCCTGGTCGAGCGGGAGTTCAATCTGAGCCACAGCGCCGCGCTGCCGGCGCACAACAAGCTGGCCGGCGGCGCCTGGACCGCCGACGATGCGCAAGGGCTGAGCGTCGAGGAGGGCCTGGCGGAGACCCTGGGACTGAAGCTGGGTGACCGCCTGCGCTTCGACGTGGCCGGCAGCGCCGTGGAGGCGCGCATCACCAGCCTGCGCAAGGTCGACTGGGCCTCGATGCGGGTCAACTTCTTCGTGCTGTTCCCGCGCGCCGAGATGCCGGAGCTGCCGGCCACCTATATCTCGGCCTTCAAGGCGCCGGTCGGCGAGGCTCAGCGCGCGGCGCTGGACCGCGCGCTGAGCCACGAGTTCCCCAATCTGACCGTCATCGACGTGTCCGCGCAGCTGAACCAGGTGCAGGCGGTGGTCGACCAGGTGATCCAGGCGGTGCAGTTCCTGTTTGCCTTCACGCTGGCCACCGGCCTGGTCGTGCTGCTGGCCTCGGTGGCCAGCACGCGCGAGGCGCGCACCCGCGAGTTCGCGCTGATGCGCGCGCTGGGCGCCGGCTCGCAGCTGCTGGCCCAGGTGCAGCGCGCGGAGCTGTTGGGCGTCGGCGCGCTGGCCGGCTTTCTGGCCGGGGCGGTGGCCCTGGTGCTGGGCGGGCTGCTGGCCCGCTATGTGTTCGACTTCAGCTGGCAGCTCAAGCCCTGGGCGCCGCTGATCAGCGCCGCCGCCGGCGCGCTGCTGGCGCAGCTGGCCGGCTGGTGGAGCCTGCGCGGCGTGTTGCAGCGGCCGGTGGTGCAGACGCTGCGCGAGGCGACCAGCGAATAGCGGGCGCTCAGAAGGACTGCCAGTCCTCGCCGGCGCTGGCCGGCGCGTTCGGCCGCGGCGCGGCCGCCGGCGTCAGCTTGGGCGTGACCTTGGGCGCCACCTTGGGCAGGCTCGGCTTGGCGAGCGGCTTGAGCTGCGCCGCCGGCTCGCCCTCGTTCAGCTTGAACACCGAGACGACCTCGGTCAGCCGGTGCGCCTGGTCCTTCAGGCTTTCGGCAGCGGCGGCCGATTCCTCGACCAGGGCCGCGTTCTGCTGCGTCATCTGATCGAGCTGCACGACGGTGCCGTTGATGGCGACGATGCCCTGGCTCTGCTCGCCGGAGGCGGCGGTGATCTCGCCGATGATGTCGGTGACGCGGCCGACGCTGGCGACGATCTCGCTCATCGAGCTGCCGGCCTCCTGCACCAGGCGCGCGCCGGTCTCGACGCGCTCGACGCTGGCGCCGATCAGGCTCTTGATCTCCTTGGCCGCCTCGGCGCTGCGCTGCGCCAGCGAGCGCACCTCGCCGGCGACGACCGCGAAGCCGCGGCCCTGCTCGCCGGCGCGGGCCGCCTCGACGGCGGCATTCAGCGCGAGGATATTGGTCTGGAAGGCGATGCCGTCGATGACGCCGATGATGTCGTTGATCTTCTTCGAGCTGGTCGCGATCTCGTCCATGGTGGAGACGACCTGGCCGACGACCTCGCCGCCCCTGGCCGCCGCGCCGGAGGCCGAGGCGACCAGCTGGTTGGCGGTGCGCGCCGAGTCGGCCGTCTGCCGCACGGTGCCGGTCAGCTGCGTCATCGAGGAGGCGGCGTTCTGCAGGTTCGAGGCGGTCTGCTCGGTGCGCTGGCTCAGGTCCTGGTTGCCGGTGGCGATCTCGGTGCTGGCGGTGCCGATCGAATCGACCGAGTGGCGCACGGTGCCGATGGTGTCGGCCAGGCGCCGGCGCATGGCCTCGGTCTGGCGGATCAGGGTGCCGATCTCGTCCTGGCTGGCGCTGTCGACCGCATGGGTCAGGTCGCCGTCGGCGATGGAGCCGATCGCCTTGGTCAGATCCCCCAGCGGCCGGGCGACCCAGCGCCGCATCATCCAGAACAGGCCGAAGCCCAGGCCCACGCTGGTCAGCGCCAGCATGGCCCAGAAGGGCAGCATGGTGCCCCAGTGCGAGGCCATCGCCTCGCTGTTGGAGACCTGGGCGACGACCCAGTAGCCGTTCTGCTCGTTGCGGCGCACGATGGCGAAGGCGTCGTCGCGCTGGCTGCCCAGCACATCGGGCACATGGGCGACATGACCCTGCGCATCGGCCTCGGCCAGCGCGGCCAGCAGGGCCGGCGCCGCTTCCTTCAGCAGCTTGCCCTTGGCCGTCGGGTGGGCGGCGAAGAAGGCCTTCTCCGGATCCTTGGCCGCGCCGATGATGTAGGTGCCGCCGGTCTCGAAGAACCTGGCGTCGGCGGCCATCTTGTCCATGGCCTTCTCGAAGGCGTCGAGGTCGAAGCCGACGTAGAGCAGGCCGATCAGCTTGCCGGCCTCGTTCTTGATCGGCTCGTAATAGCTCATATAGGCGCGGCCGAACAGCACCGCGCGGCCCGCATAGGGCTTGCCGGCCATCAGCGTGGCGAAGGCCGGGTGCGAGCTGCCGAGCTTGGTGCCCAGCGCGCGCGTGCCGTCGGCCTTCTTGACCGAGGTGGTGATGCGCTCGAAGTCGCCGTCCTTGGCGGCGAAGACGGTGGCCACGCCGCCGGTCGTGGCGGCGAACTTGTCCACCTGGGTGAAGTTGCCGTTCAGCTTCGGGCCCCAGTCGCGCAGCTCGCCGGTGGCTTCATCGAGCTGGAAGCTGGGGCCGAACTCCTGGCGGAAGGAGCCGAAATTGCGTTCGACCAGGATGCGCGAGGTGTCGTCCATCGCGTTCATTGCGTCGACCATCGATTGGGTCTTGTCGGCGACCCAGGTATTGACGCGTTCGTGGGCGGCACGGGTCAGCATCACGCTGACGATGCCGGTGACGGCCAGAAGGACGGCCGCGAGGGCTGCGACGCCGGTCAGCGAGACGCGGCGTGCGATCGAGGAGGCAGCCATGACCGGTACTCCAGATAAAAGCTCACCGACACCGGCAGGGTGCCGGTGAGCCCGGGCAAAGCGGAAGGGACAGGAGCGGGCGCCGGATCAGGCCGCGATCGCGTCCATCAGGCCCATGTCGGCGCTGCTCATCAGGCCTTCGATGTCCATCAGGATCAGCATGCGATCGTTGACGGCGCCGATGCCGGTGATGAAGCTGGTGTCGACCGAGGCGGCGCTCAGCTCCGGCGCCGGACGGATCGCGTCGCGGGCCAGTTCCAGCACGTCGGAGACCGAGTCGACGACGGCGCCGACGACGCGGTTGCGCACGTTCAGCACGATCACGACGGTGAAGCTGTTGTACTCGGCCGTCGGGCAGCCGAGCTTCAGGCGCAGGTCGACGATGGGCACGATCACGCCGCGCAGATTGACGACGCCCTTGATGAACTCGGGCGCATTGGCGATGCGGGTCGGCGGCTCGTAGGAGCGGATCTCCTGCACCTTCAGGATGTCGATGCCGTACTCCTCGGCGCCGAGGCGGAAGGTCAGGTACTCGCCATTGCTGGCCACATGGGACTTGCCTTGGACGACCAGGTTACCGGCATCGCTGCGGGTGACGGCGGTGGAAATTTCTTGACTGGACATGCTGGACCTCGTCGTGGGTTTGATAGGGGCGGTTGATTCGGGGATCAGAAGGTTTCCCAGTCGCCATCGGCGCCGACCGTCTGGGCGGGCGCTGGCGGCGTGGGTCTGGCCTTCGGGGCGGAAACGGGGGGCTTGGCGGCCGCTTGGACGGCCGGTTTGATGCTCGCCTTCGGGCTGGGCTTGTGGGCGGCGTGCACGGGCGCCGCCGGAGCCGGGCGCGGCGCGGCCGCCGGGGCCGTTGCAGGGCCTGCGATGCGGAAGCGGTCGACCGCCTGCGACAGGCGTTCGGCCTGGTCACGCAGGCTCTCCGCCGCGGCGGTGCTCTGCTCGACCAGCGCGGCGTTCTGCTGCGTCATCTGGTCGAGCTGCACGACCGACTGGTTGACCTGGCCGATGCCGTCGCTCTGCTCGCTGGCGGCGGCCGAGATCTCGCCGATGATGTCGGAGACGCGCTGCACGCCGCCGACGATCTCGCCCATCGTGCTGCCGGCATCCTGGACCAGGCGCGAGCCGGCCTCCACCCGCTCGACGCTGGCGCCGATCAGGCCCTTGATCTCGCGGGCCGCCTGGGCCGAGCGCTGGGCCAGGCTGCGCACCTCGCCGGCCACGACGGCAAAGCCGCGGCCCTGCTCGCCGGCGCGCGCGGCCTCGACGGCGGCATTCAGCGCCAGGATATTGGTCTGGAAGGCGATGCCGTCGATGACGCCGATGATGTCGGCGATCTTCTTCGAGCTGCTGTTGATGTCTTCCATCGTCGCCACCACCTGGCCGACGACGTCGCCGCCGCGTGCGGCGGCGCTGGAGGCGGAGGAGGCGAGCTGGTTGGCCGTGCGGGCCGAGTCGGCCGTCTGCTTGACGGTGCCGGTCAGCTGCACCATCGACGAGGCCGCCTGCTGCAGATTGCTGGCGGTCTGTTCGGTGCGGCCGGACAGGTCCTGGTTGCCGGTCGCGATCTCGGCCGAGGCCAAGCGGATGCTGTCCGCCGAGGAGCGCAGCTGGCCGACCAGGCCCTGCAGCGCCTGCTGCATCCGGTGCAGCGAGCGCAGCAGCTGGGCGGTCTCGTCGCTGCCATCGACGGCGGCCAGCGGGCGGGTCAGATCGCCCTCGGCGATCGCCGCGGCCAGCGCCTCGGCCTCGGTCAGGGGCTCGCAGATGCTCTTCATGTTCAAGAGCGTCAGCGGCACGACCACCAGCGCGCTGACGGCCAGCACGATGATGAAGATGGTCAGCACGCGCGACTGCGTGCCTTGCGCGGCCTGCTGCATCTGCGCCGATTCCTGCTCGAGCGCGCTGCGCAGGTCCTTGATCAGCGCCTCGGCCTGGTGGGCCGATTCCTTGGCCTGGCCGAGCAGCTTGTCGGCCACCGCGGCATTGTCATAGCCGCCGCCCTCCAGCTGACGCAGCACCGGCTGCGCCTTCTCGGCGTAGGCATCGAGCAGCGGCAGCATCTTGCGCACGATGGCGTTGTCCTCGTCCTCGTCGCCGGCCAGCATCTGCTTGGCGGCCGCGCCTATCGCCTGGCGCGCTGCTTCCCACTTCTGCCGTGCGGCCTTGACCGCCTCCGGCTTCTCGTAGTTGATGATCATGTCCTTCTCGAAGCGCCGCAGATCTCCGATCGCGACGACGAGAAGGCTCAGCTGGTTCGATTTGGCGATCGACGATTCGGTGAAGGCCTGGCTCTGGCTGCGCAGCGAGTTCATGCCGAGCAGGCCGACGCTGCCGACGATCAGCAGCAAGACCAGCACCATCGCGATGGCGCCGATCATGCGCAGGCGGATGCTGAAACGACGGATCAGGGCGCTCATGGGTACCACTCCAGACTTCTTGGCTTGTGCTCGTTCGCGCCGGCTTCAGTGGCGCGAACGGCGCACCAGGCTGCCGACGTCCAGGATCAGCGCCACGCGGCCGTCGCCCATGATGGTGGCGCCCGAGACGTCGGTGACCTTGCGGTAGTTCGCTTCGAGGTTCTTCACCACCACCTGCTGCTGGCCCAGCAGCTCGTCGACCAGCAGGGCGACGCGGCCACCCTCGGCCTCGACGACGACCATGATGGAGGACACATGCTCGAAGTCGAAGCGCGGCACGTTGAACACGCGCTCCAGCTCGATCACCGGCATGTACTCGTCGCGGACCTCGACGACGCGGCCGGAGCCGGCCACCGTCTTGATCGTATCGGCCTGCACCTGGAAGGACTCGACGACCGAGCTCAGCGGCAGGATGTAGCACTCCTCGCCGACGCCGACGCTCATGCCGTCCATGATGGCCAGCGTCAGCGGCAGGCGCACCGAGACCTTCATGCCGTAGCCCTCGGCCGAGTCGATCTCTACCGTGCCGCCCAGCGCGGTGATGTTCTTCTTGACCACGTCCATGCCGACGCCGCGGCCGGACACATCGGTGACCTGGTCGGCGGTCGAGAAGCCCGGCGCGAAGATCAGGCCCCAGACCTCCTGGTCGCTCATCGTGTCGGGCGCGTCGATGCCTTTCTCGCGCGCCTTCTTGATCAGCTTCTCGCGGTTCAGGCCGCGGCCATCGTCGCGCACCTCGATGACGATGGAGCCGCCCTGGTGGCTGGCGACCAGGGTGATCGTGCCGTGCTCGGGCTTGCCCCGGGCCAGGCGGTCGGCCGGCGTCTCGATGCCATGGTCGCAGCTGTTGCGCACCAGATGGGTCAGCGGGTCGGTGATCTTCTCGACCAGGCTCTTGTCCAGCTCGGTCGCCTCGCCCTGCGTGACCAGCTCGACCTTCTTGCCCAGCTTGGCGGCCAGGTCGCGCAGCATGCGCGGGAAGCGGTTGAACACGGTCGACATCGGGATCATGCGGATCGACATCACCGATTCCTGCAGATCGCGGGTATTGCGCTCCAGATCGGCCAGGCCCGAGGTCAGCTGCTGGTACAGGCCCGGGTCGACGTTGCGGCTGTTCTGCGCCAGCATCGCCTGGGTGATCACCAGCTCGCCGACCAGATTGATCAGCTGGTCGACCTTCTCGATCGAGACGCGCAGCGTGGACTGGTCCATCGCCGCCGGCTTGGTCTCGGCGCGCGCGACCGGCTTGGCCGCGCTGGGGGCCGCAACGGCGACCGGCGTGGCCTCATCGGCGGCCTTCAGCTCGGTGCCGGGCGTGCCGGCCGGCAGGCCGGGGGCGTCGTCGAAGAAACCGTAGCCGGGGTCGCTGCTCGGCGGCTCGACCGGCGGCGCGCCGGGCGCGCCCTCGTGGAAGCCGAAGCCATCGGTCAGCGGCATCAGCTTGACCTGCTCGCGCGCGACGTGGAAGGTGAACAGGTCCAGCAGATCGTTGTCGCTGCTGCTGGTCAGCACCTTGAAGCGGCGCATGCCGTCGGCCGAGATGCCGGCGTCCAGCGGCTCGATGGTGCCGAGGTCGGTGATTTCCTTGAACAGCTCGACCAGATTGTCGGCCAGGCTCAGATCGGTCAGCGGGCCGACCTGCAGCTCCAGCAGGCGCGCGCTGGTCGTGCGGGCCGGGGCCGGCTCGGCGGCCGGTGCCGGTGCCGCGACCGGGGCCGGTGCGGGCGCCGCGGGCCTGGGCGCGGCCGCGACCGGCGCGCCGCCCTCGCACATCGCGCGGATATTGACCAGCAGCTCGGCGGTGTCGACGACATCGCCGCCGGCGCCCTGGTGTCGGGCCAGCTGCGCGCGCAGCGCGTCGCCGGACTGCAGCAGCACGTCGACCATCGCCGAGGTCGGCGACAGCTCGTGGCGGCGCAGCTTGTCCAGCAGCGTCTCCATGATGTGGGTCAGCTCGGCCACGTCGCCGAAGCCGAAGGTTGCCGCGCCGCCCTTGATCGAGTGCGCGCAGCGGAAGATCGCGTTCAGCTCTTCGTCGTCGGCCTCCTCGACATTCAGGTTCAGCAGCAGCTGCTCCATGCTGTCCAGGTTCTCGCCGGCTTCCTCGAAGAAGACCTGGTAGAACTGGCTGAGGTCGATACCGGCGCTGAGGCTGGCACCTTCGGAGGTCATTTCACCCATGCTGTACTCCTCGGGCGTCTCAGCGAATGACCTTGCCGATCACTTCGATCAGCTTGGCCGGGTCGAAGGGCTTGACCAGCCAGCCGGTGGCGCCGGCGGCGCGACCGGCCTGCTTCATCTGATCGCTGGACTCGGTGGTCAGGATCAGGATGGGCGTCGTCTTGAACTTCGGGTTGTCGCGCAGCTTCTTGGTCAGGCTGATGCCGTCCATGCGCGGCATGTTCTGGTCGGTGAGGACCAGATCGAAGTCACGGCTGCTCGACTTTTCCCAGGCGTCTTGCCCGTCCACCGCTTCCACCACGTTGAACCCAGCGTTTTTCAGGGTGAAGGAGACCATCTGGCGCATCGAGGCCGAATCGTCCACAGCAAGGATTGAATGCATCGTTATTTCTCCGGGTATCAAGCGGTATTCGGTTGAATTCTCAAAAGCTTTAGAACAATTCGATCGAGCCGGCGTCCATCTCGTCCTGGGTGACCGGGTTCGGACGCAGCGGCGCCGTCTCGATGACGGCGGCGCCATCCTCGTCGTCGTCGCCGAAGGTGTCGCGGGCCAGCTGGTCGGCGCAGTTGCGCAGGCGCTGGCTGGTGTGGGCGATCAGCTGGGTCGCCATGTCCTGGAACTGCAGCGCGGTGATCGCGCCGGCGACGTCGTCCATCACCTGGCGCAGCGCGGCGGCGGCGGCCGGCGGCAGCGCATCGGCATCGCCCAGCAGGCGGCCGATCTGGCCGGAGGCGCTGTAGAAATGGGTGGACAGCGCCTCGCCGGCGTCGTCGAGCAGGCGCTGCAGGCGCTCCAGGTCGTTGCCGACCGTCATCAGGTGATCCTGGAGCTCAGCCGCGGCCAGCAGGGGCATCATCCCCTCTCCGGCATCGTCCGGCATTTCTTCATTCATCAGCATCTTGGCTCCACGCTCATCTTCCTTGTCGCGGCGGTCCGGGGACTGCGGCGACGGCTACCGGCGCGGTGTGCGCTTCGACGCCTGGTTACATCTGTCATTCTTCGGCATTTGCCCAGGCGGTGTCGCTCGACTATTCACGCTTGTCCGGTCTATTTCTGGGGATCGGCATCCGGCCCGCCGGTGATACTGGGGTAAACCCTTGGATTTGCCGGCCGCAGCGGCCCGGCGTGAACTAGCAGCGCTATCCGGGCCCCGCCGGCCGCCGGCAATGGCGGCATACTCCGCCCCCATGTCGAGTCCAGTTTCCGAGCGCCGTCTGCGCGTCTTGCATGTCGAAGATTCCGAGCTGGACCACCAGCTGATCATGGCCCAGCTGCGCCGCGCCGGCCTGGACCTGGAGGTGCAGCGCGTCGATACGCTGGGCGAGATCGCCGAGGCGCTGAACCAGCCCTGGGACGCCATCATTTCGGACTACAACCTGCCCGGCTATTCGGGCCTGGTCGTGCTGGACCTGCTCAAGGAGAGCGGGCGGCTGATCCCCTTCATCCTGGTCTCCGGCGAGATCGGTGAGGACACCGCCGTGGCGGCGATGCGCACCGGCGCCTCCGACTACCTGCTGAAGAACCATCTGGCCCGGCTGGCGCCGGCGCTGCTGCACGCGATCGAGGCCAATGAGTCGCGCCGCGCCCGCGTCGCCGCCGACCAGGAGTTGCGCAAGAGCAAGCAGCGCCTGCACGAGCTGGCCGGCCATCTGCAGACCAGCGTCGAGATGGAGCGGGCGGCGATCGCGCGCGAGATCCACGACGATGTCGGCGGCTCGCTGACGGCGCTGAAGTTCGACCTGGCCTGGATCGATCGCCACGCCCACAACCCGGAGGTGCGCCAGCGCGTCGCTTCGGCGCTGGAGACGGTGACCCACGCGATCGAGGCCAGCCAGCGCATCATGCACAATCTGCGCCCCGCCATCCTGGAGCAGGGCCTGGTGGCCGCCGTGCAGTGGATGGCGGCCCGCTTCGAGCGCCGCACCGGCATCGTCGTCTCGATGCGCACCAGCCACGAGCAGATGCAGCTGCCAGCCGGCGTGCCGCTGGTGGCCTACCGGACGGCGCAGGAGGCACTGACCAATGTCTCCAAACACGCGAACGCGACCCGCGTCGACATCGAATTGAGCATCGACTCCGGCGTGCTGACCCTGGAGCTCAGGGACAATGGCCAGGGCATTGCGCCGGGCGACCTTGCCAAGGCGCGCAGCTTCGGCATCCGCGGTCTGCACGAGCGCGCGGCAACGGTAGGAGGATGGGTGGACTTGAGCAGCAATAGCAAAGGCACGAGCCTGATTCTGTCGGTGCCACTGCAGGCCGAGGGCCTGGACGGCTTGGGCGAGCAGGAGGACTCGGCAGCCGAGCACGACCCTTCGGCCTGGGGGCTTCTATGATCAAGGTCATCCTCTGCGACGACCATGCGCTGATCCGCCGCGGCGTGCGCGACACCCTGTCCGACGCGCCCGATATCGAGGTCGTCGGCGAGGCCGGCGACTACGGCGAGCTGCGCGCGCTGCTGCACAAGCTGGGGCAGGGCGCTGGCCAGTCACAGGCCCCCTGCGACGTGCTGGTGCTGGACATCAATATGCCGGGCCGCAGCGGCCTGGACGTGCTGCATGTGCTGAAGGACGAGGGCGCGGCGATCCGCACCCTGATCGTCTCCATGTACCCGGAGGACCAGTACGCGATCCGCGCGCTGCGCGCCGGCGCCTTCGGCTATGTGAACAAGGGCGGCGACCCGCAGGTGCTGGTGCAGGCGGTGCGCACGGTGGCCCAGGGCCGCAAATACGTGACGCCCGAGATCGCCCAGATGCTGGTCGAGAGCCTGACCGCGCCGGTCACCGAGCAGGCGCACCAGAAGCTGTCGGACCGCGAGCTGCAGACGCTGGTGATGATCGCCTCGGGCAAGCGCCTGTCGGACATCGCCGAGGAGCTGATGCTGAGCCCGAAGACGGTCAGCGTCTACCGCGCGCGGGTGCTGGAAAAGCTGGGCCTGGCGAACAACTCCGAGCTGACCGTCTATGCGATCAGAAATGGGCTGGTAGAAAGCTGATCAGCTGAAGGCGGCCAGCAGCCGCTCCAGCGCGACCAGAAAGGGCTGCTGCATCAGCGGCAGGGTCGCCACCATGCCGACCAGGCCGATGCTGACGGTCAGCGGGAAGCCGACCGAGAACACGCCGATCTGCGGCGCCACGCGCGAGATCACGCCCAGCACCAGGTTGACGAACATCAGCATGGTGATCAGCGGCAGCGCGATCCACAGGCCGATGCGGAAGATCTCGGCGCCCCAGGTCTGGGGCTGCGCGACGCGCAGGAAATGGAAGGGCTCTTCGCCGACCGGGAAGGCGGCAAAGCTCTGCACCAGCGCGTTGATCAAGAGCAGATGGCCGTTGATCGCGATGAAGAGAAAGGCCACCATCGCGCCGAAGAAGCGCGCGCTGGCCGTGCCCTGGCTGCCGGTGGCCGGGTCGAAGAAGCCGGCGAAGTTCAGCCCCATCTGCAGGCCGATCAGCTCGCCGGCGAACTCCAGCGCGGCGAACACCAGACGCACGGCGAAGCCCATCGCCAGGCCGATCAGCAGCTGCTGGGCCAGCAGCAGCAAGAGCAGGGGCAGCGAGTCGAGCGGTGTCGCCGGCATCGGCGGCAGGCTGGTCTGCGCGCACAGCGAGACGAAGAAGGCCAGGCCGACGCGCACCCGCATCGGCACATTGCGCTGGCTGAAGACCGGCATGCCGGCGAACAGCGCCAGCGTGCGGATGAAGGGCCACAAGAGCGGGTTCAGCCACGCGAGCAGCTGGGCTTCCGTGACCGAGAACATGTCAGCCCCTCGCCCGGCGGGTACGCCGGTCGATCCCCCGGGGGGATGCGGGCCGGCTTGGGAGCGGCCCGGCGCTCGGCCCGCCGATCATCGTCACCATCATCAGCCGACGACCGAGGGAATGGTTTGCAAGGTGCGCTGGATGTACTCGACCAGGGTGGTGACCATCCAGGGGCCGGTGATCGCCAGCACGGCGACGGCGGCGATGACCTTGGGCACGAAGGACAGGGTCGCCTCGTTGATCTGCGTGGCCGCCTGGAACACGCTGACCAGCACACCGACGGCCAGCACCGTCAGCAGCACCGGCGCGGCGACCAGCATCAGCATGTACAGGCCCTGCTGGCCGAAGGTGAAGACTTGTTGGGCGTCCATATCAGGTGACGAAGCTCGCGGCCAGCGAGCCGAGCAAGAGGTTCCAGCCGTCGGCCAAGACGAACAGCATCAGCTTGAAGGGCAGGGCCACCAGCACCGGCGACAGCATCATCATGCCCAGGCTCATCAGCACCGAGCTGACGATCATGTCGATCACCAGGAAGGGGATGAAGATCAGGAAGGCGATCTGGAAGGCGCTCTTCAGCTCGCTGGTGACGAAGGCCGGCACCAGCACCTTGAAGGGCACGTCCTCCGGCTTGACGGCCGGGTCGACCTTGGCCAGGCGCGAGAACAGGGCGACATCGGCCTGGCGCGTCTGCTTGAGCATGAAGCCGCGCATCGGCACTTCGGCGCGCGCGAGCGCCTGCTCGAAGCCGATCTGGCCGGCGCTATAGGGCTGCCAGGCGTCCGCGTAGACCTTGTCCAGGGTCGGGCTCATCACGAAGAAGGTCAGGAACAGCGAGAGGCCGACGATCACCTGGTTCGGCGGCGCCGCCTGCGTGCCCAGCGCCTGGCGCATCAGCGACAGCACGATGACGATGCGGGTGAAGCCCGTCATCATCAGCAGCACCGCCGGCAGGAAGCCGAGGGCGGTGAAGAACAGCAGGGTCTGGATCGGCACCGAATAGCTGCCGCCGCCGGCGCCCTGGCCGATCAGGAGCGGCACCGTGGCCGGCGGCGTGTTGGCCTGCGCTACAGCGGCTGCAGAAAGCGCCGATAAGACCGACAGGGCGAGAAGCTTTTTCAGGCCGCCCGCGCGCTGCAAAAAAAACTCAGGGCGCACGCTGGTCTCCGCGCAGGCGCGCGCCCAGCATCTGGGCAAAGCTCTGCTGGCCGACGCCGCCGGCGCTCTCCGGCTGCGGCGGCATCACATGCAGGGTGTTGATCTGCGAGCCGGTCACGCCCAGCACCAGCCAGCGGCGGTCATCGCCCTGGCCGACCTCGACGGTGACGAGGCGCTGGTTCGGCGCGATCGGCAGCTGGGCGATCAGGCGCATCTGGCCGCCGGTGCTCGCGCCACCGAGCGGCGTGCGCTTGAGCAGCCACAGCGCCAGCGGGATCAGGGCCAGGATGGCCAGGAACCAGAGCAGGGGCAGCAAGGAGGTGGAGGTATTCATCGCTCCGGATTGTCGGGCCAATCAGGCCTTCGAGAGCCGCCGCATGCGCTCGGACGGCGTGACGATATCGGTCAGGCGGATGCCGAACTTGTCGTTGACGACGACGACCTCGCCCTGGGCGATCAGATAGCCGTTGACCAGCACGTCCATCGGCTCGCCGGCCAGCGCATCGAGCTCGACCACCGAGCCCTGGGCCAGCTGCAGGATGTTCTTGATCGGGATGCGCGTGCGGCCCAGCTCCACGGTCAGCTGGACCGGGATGTCCAGGATCATGTTGATGTCGCCGCTGGGCATCGCCGCGGTCGTCGGCGCGAAGTTCGTGAAGGCGGCCGGCGCCACCTGCTCGACGACCGGTGCCATCTCCTCGGGGAAATCCGGCTGCTTGGCTTCGGCCAGCGCGGCGGCCCATTCGGCCGCCATCGCGTCCTGTTCGTCGGTCGATGGGGTATCAGGTGACATTGCGGGCTCCCAGCCAGCCCTGGTCGGGGCTGGTCAGCATTTGGTCTATCTTGATCGCGTACTTGCCGTTGGACGTGCCGTAGTGGCAGTCGTAGACCGGCACGCCGTCGATCTTGGCCTTGATCATCGCTTCGAGGTCGAGCTCGATGAAGTCGCCGGGCTTGAAGGCCAGCAGCTGCTCGACGGTGGCCGGCGCATGGCCCAGCTCGGCGACCAGTTCGACCTCGGCGGCCTGGATCTGGTGCTTGAGCAGATTGACCCAGCGGCGGTCCGGCTCGGTCGAGTCGCCGACGGTGGTCGAATAGAGCACGTCGCGGATCGGCTCCAGCGTCGCATAGGGCACGCAGAAGTAGACGGTGCCGCTGGTCTCGCCGATCTCCAGGGTGAAGGAGGTGGAGACGACGATCTCGCTGGGCGTGGCGATATTGGCGAACTGCGGCTGCATCTCCGAACGCTGGTATTCGAGCTCCAGCGGGTAGATGCCGGTCCAGGCCTTCTTGTACTCGGCGCAGATCACCTCGACCAGACGCAGGATCACGCGCTGCTCGGTGGCCGAGAAGTCGCGGCCCTCGATGCGCGCATGGAACTTGCCGATGCCGCCGAACAGCGAGTCGATGACGGCGAACACCAGGGTCGGGTCGCAGACGATCAGGCCCGAGCCGCGCAGCGGCTTGACCGAGACGATGTTGAAATTGGTCGGGACGACGATCTCGCGCAGGAAGGCGCTGTACTTCTGCACCTTGATGCCGCCGATCGCGATCTCGGGGCTCTTGCGGATGAAGTTGAACAGGCCGATGCGGATATTGCGGGCGAAGCGCTCGTTGATGATCTCCATCGTGGGCATGCGCCCACGGACGATGCGCTCCTGGCTGGCCAGGTTGTAGTCGCGTATGCCGCCGACCTGCTCCTCCTCGGCCTCGAGCTTCTGGCTCTCACCGGTGATGCCTTGCAGCAGGGCGTCGACTTCGTCTTGCGAAAGGATCTGCTGGTTCATGGCTACTGGACGATGAAGGTGGAGAACAGCACCTGGCTGACCGGGCTTTCGACCTGGCGGCGCTTGCTCTTCTTCTTTTTCTTCTTCGGCGACTCGCTGGCGGCCGCCTCGTCCTCGTCCTCGTTGTCGAGCTCGATGCCCATCGGCCGCACCGCCTCGCGCATGATCTCGCGCGCCAGCTTCTGCTTGCCTTCCAGGCTCAGCAGCTCGGCCGAGGACTTGTGCGCCAGCACCATCAGCACATTGCTGCGGATCGCCGGCAGATAGGCCTTGATCATGTCGGCCGTCTGCGCATCGGCCATCTCCAGCGTGATGCCGATCTGCGCGAAGCGATCGACCTCCTTGTCGGCCAGATTGACGGTGAAGGGGTCCAGCGGCACGAAGACCGGCGGCGTGCCCGGCTTGGCCGTGGCATGGCTGGGCGCGCTGCCCGAGGCAGCGTCCTCGTCGTCGCCATGCGACTTCTTCTTCATCAGCAGCAGGCCGCCGCCGCCGCACAGCATCAGCACCAGCACCGCGGCCAGGATGATGATGAGCTTTTTCTTGCCGCCGCCCGTCGAGGCAGCGCCGCCAGCGGCTGCTGTTGCCATGAAAACTCCTTGCGTGATCGATAGCCCCGGGCCGGCGCGGACCGCCGAGCCCAGTGCTCATACTGGCAACGATTATTTCTGGCGCCGCCGCGCGGCAAACGGGGAAAAGCGGGCAGGAGCCTCGCCTATTCGGGCCGTTCAGGCGTAGAGATCGACGACGCCGCGGCTGATCCGCGGTGCGGCCGTGCTGCGGGCGACGGCCGGCAAGCCGTCCTCCGCCTCGCGTCCGGCGCGCCGGCCGCCATGCTGGCCGCCAGCGGCCGCCTGGCCTTGCTGGCCCTGCTGGGCCTGCTGGAACACGCCGCCGCCGGCCAGGGTCAGGCCCGAGTCGCGCAGCGCCGCCGCCAGATCGGGCAGGCTCTGCTCGAGCACCGCGCGCGTCTCGGCCTGGGCCGCGTGGAAGGACACCTGGGCCTGCTGGCCCTCGACGACGATCTGCACCGCCACCGGGCCCATCTCGGCCGGGTTCAGATGCAGCTGCGCCTCCTGCACGCCATCGGCCGCCAGCAGGCTGACGCGCGCCGCCAGCTCGGGCGCGAAGCCGGCCTCGTACAGCGGCTGGGCCAGCACCAGTTCGGGCCGGGCCTCGGCCGCGGCCGGTGCCGCTTCGGCGGCAGACGGCGCGGCCTGTGCGGCCAACAAGCTTTCCGCTGCCGCAGCGGGCGTGGCGGCCGCCAGCGCGGCCGGGGCGCCGGCACTCTTCAGCGCGGCGGCGAAATCCTGCGGTTCCTGGGCCGAGGCGGCGGCATCGTCGCCGAGCCGGGCCAGGCGATCGTCGCCGGCCTGGGCGCGGGCGGCCGCGAGCCCCGCCGGCTCGGCGCGGCCGCGGCCCGGCGGCTTGCCGGCCAGGGCCAGCGGCTCGTCGCCGCCCGAGGCGTCGGCAGCGTCGCGCGCCTGCGGCTCGGGCCGCTCGCGGCCCTGCAGCAGCGCCAGCACCGACTCGGCCAGCGTGGCCGGATGCTCGGCCTGCCGGGCCTCGTCGGCCTCGGCCGGCTGTTCGGTCTTGGCCTCGGCCGGCGCTTCGTTCGAGCGGGCGGCCGGCTTGGCCTCGGCGGGCCGGGTCGTGGGCGTCTGCGGGCGCATGCCCTCGCCATGGCCGGCGCGCCGGGCGGCCTGGCGGGCCTCCTGGCGCTGGGTCTCGGTCTTGCCGCCCTCGGCGCTGCGCGGGGCGGGCGCCGGTGCGGCGGCCTCGGCCTCGGCGGCGGCCGGCTTCGCTGCGGCGGCCGGCGGCGGCGGGGATTCTGGCGGCCGTTCGGCACTGCGCAGCATCTGAGAGAAGCTGCTCAGCGCCTCGCCGGGCAGGCTGCTGTCGGCCGGCCGGTTGCCGCGTGCGGCGGCCTCGCCGCGCAGCGCCGGCTTGCCGGCGGCTATCAGATGGGCGGAAAGGGGAAGCTGGCTCATTGCGAATTCGATCAGGCCGACAGGCGGACGAAGGGGTTGTTGCCGAAGCCGGCCAGCGCGGCGCGCGCGGCCTGTTCGTCGACGGCCTTCTGCTCCTGGCGCTGGGCCTTGCGCTGCGCCTCGAGGCTGCGGCGCTCGATCAGCTTGCGGATCGCCGCGACGCGCATCTCCAGCTCGCGCAGGTTCTCGCGCGCGCGCTCGACGCGCTGCTCGGCATGCTGGGCCACATGGCCCTGGCTGTCGATCGCCTGGTCCAGGCGGTCGCCGAAACTCTTGTAGCAGCCGACGATGTCCATCGTGGCCTGGCGGGCGAACTGCTGGCTCCAGCGCTGCTGGTAGTCGCCGCGGTACTGGTTCAGCTGCGCGTGCTGGTTGCGCGCGGCGGCCGCGCGCTGCTGCACGTCCAGCAACTGGCGCTGCGCCTCGTCGCGCTGGGCCTCGGCCCGCTCGAGCAGGACGCCCAGGGTTTGCAGATTGCTGGATGCTGCTGCGCTCATCGTTGTACCGCTCTCTTGTGTCTCGCTGGCCGGCCTGTCGGATCAGGCCTCCTTGTTGACCACCGCGGCCAGCTGCTTGACGGCGGCGGCCAGCGGGGCGGGGCTGTGCATGTCCTGTTGCAGCAGGCGCAGCATGTCCGGTTGCAGGCGCACGGCCAGATCCAGCTCGGCGTCGTGGCCGGGGCTGTAGGCCCCCAGCTGGATCAGATCGCGCGCCTTGTTGTATTTGGCCAAAAGCTGGCGGAAGCGACGCGCGGAATCGACATGGTTTTGCGGCGCTACATTCGTCATCACCCGCGAGATCGAGCGCTCGACATCGATCGCCGGGTAGTGGCCGGCCTCGGCCAGCTCGCGGCTCAGCACGATATGGCCGTCCAGGATGCCGCGCGCCGCGTCGGCGATCGGGTCCTGCTGGTCGTCGCCCTCGGACAGCACCGTGTAGAAGGCGGTGATCGAGCCCTCGCCCGGCAGGCCGTTGCCGCTGCGCTCGACCAGCTGCGGCAGCTTGGCGAAGCAGCTGGGCGGATAGCCTTTGGTGGCCGGCGGCTCGCCGATCGCCAGCGCGATCTCGCGCTGCGCCATCGCGTAGCGGGTCAGCGAGTCCATCAGCAGGAGCACATGCTGGCCGCGGTCGCGGAAATGCTCGGCGATGGCGGTCGCGTAATGCGCGCCCTGCATGCGCACCAGCGGCGGCGCATCGGCCGGCGCGGCCACGACAACCGAGCGCTGCAGGCCTTGCTCGCCGAGGATGTCCTCGATGAATTCCTTCACCTCGCGGCCGCGCTCGCCGATCAGGCCCACGACGATCACGTCTGCCTGCGTGTAGCGGGCCATCATGCCCAGGAGCACCGACTTGCCGACGCCGGTGCCGGCAAACAGGCCCAGACGCTGGCCGCGGCCGACGGTCAGCATGGTGTTGATCGCGCGCACGCCGGTGTCCAGCGGCGTGCGCACCGGGTCGCGGTCCATCGCGTTGATGGGCCGGCGCACCATCGGCTCGCTGTGCACCTGCTCGATCGGCCCGCGCCGGTCCAGCGGCTGGCCATGCGAGTCGACGACGCGGCCCAGCAGGCCGTCGCCCATGGGCAGATGCAGGCCGCGGTCCTCGTCGCGGCGCCAGGGATGGCGGGGCTTGCCCAGCTGCGGCGCGATCAGCGGCAGCGGCCGCGGCACGACGGTGGCGCCGCTGGCCAGGCCCTGCACCTCGTCGGTGGGCATCAGATAGGCGCGGTCGCCGGAGAAACCGACGACCTCGGCATGCACGGGCTTCAGCCCGCGGCGCGGATTGGCGCCGGAGCTGGGCATGTGGATCTCGCAGACCGAGCCGACCGGCACCTTGACCCCGGTCGCCTCCAGCACCAGGCCGGCGACGCGCACCAGCTTGCCCTGCGCCTCCAGCGGCTGCTGGTTGCCGGCGAAGGCCTGCAGATCGCTGAGGTACTGGCCCCAGCGCTCGCGGCGCTGCGCTTGCTGCCCTTGTTGCATCAGTCCTGGCCCTCGTTGGCGGCGCGGCGCTCGACCCATAGCGAGGCCTGGCCCATGGCGGCGGCGGCCTGCTGCCAGCGCGCGGCCAGGGTGGCGTCGACGCTGCCGATATCGGAATCGACCTTGCAGCCGCCACGCGGCACCTCGGGGTCGGGCAGCAGCTGCGCCTCGCGCGCCTTCAGCGCCTCGCCGGCGCCCTGGACGACCAGCGGGAAATCGGCCGGATTGACGCGCACCCGTACATGGCGGGCCGAGAGCTGCAGCGCCTCGACCGCGTCGTGCACGACATTGGCGATGTGCTCGGGCCGCAGGCTGATCTCGCTGCGCACGACCTGGCGCGCCAGCTCGATCGCGCTGCGCGCCAGCGCCTGCGCCATGTCCTCTTCCAGCGCCAGCAGGTCGGCGTCGAAGCTGCTCACCAGCGCGCCGATCTGCGCCGTCATCTGCTGGGCGAAGCTCTGCTTGAAGGCCTCCAGCGCGGCCAGGCCGTCGCGGTAGCCATCCTGGTAGCCGCTCTGGCGCGCCGCATGCTGCAGCTCCTCGAGATTCGGGGCCGGTGGGGCAGGGGGCGGCGGCGGTTCGACGCTGGGCTTGGGCGGCGGCGCGCTGATCGGCGGCCGCGCGGCGGCCGGTGCGCCGCTGAGCGCATCGGGGCTCCAGGCGGCAAAGCCGCCGAGCTCCTCGCGCGGGATGAAACGGCTGTAGCTGCTCTGGCGGCGTTCCTCGCCGGCGCGGCGCTCGGGCGCGGGTACCTGCCGCGGTGGTTTCGGAGTCATTTAGGAGAAGCCTCGCAAGACACGCCGCTGAGCGTGGGCAGATTCCGTCGCGAGCGCGCCGAGATTGGTTCGAGCAGCGCAGCCGTACTCTCGTACGGCGAGCAGCGCAGGGCCGAGATCGGCGGGCGCAGCAGGAAGATGCCCATGCTCAGATGAACTGGTCGTCGCCGCCGCCGGCGAGCACGATCTGACCTTCGTCCACCAGGCGGCGGACGATCTTGAGCATTTCCTTCTGCTCGCTCTCGACCTCGGACAGCCGCACCGGGCCGCGTGAATCGAGGTCCTCGCGCAGGGCCTCGGCGGCGCGGGTCGACATATTGCGGAAGATCTTCTCGCGCAGCTCGGCGCTGGCGCCCTTCAGAGCGACGATCAGCGACTCGCTCTGCACTTCCTTCAGCACCGCCTGGATGCCCTTGTCGTCGATCTTGTCCAGATCGTCGAAGGTGAACATATTGTCCATGATCTTCTGGGCCAGCTCGGCATCGGCCTCGCGGATGTAGTCCAGCACAGAGGCCTCGACGCTGGAGCCCAGCATATTGATGATCTCGGCCGCGGTCTTGACGCCGCCCAGGCTGCTCTTGCGCATGCGCTCGCCGCCGGCCAGCACCTGGCTCATCACCTCGTTCAGATCCTTCAGCGCCATCGGCTGGATGCCGTCCAGCGTGGCGATGCGCACCAGCACCTCGTTGCGCTGGCGCTCGGTGAACACGCGCAGCACGGAACTGGTCTGGTCGTAGTCGAGGTGGGAGAGGATGGCGGCGATGATCTGCGGATGCTCGTTGCGCAGCAGTTCGGCGACCGAGGTCGCGTCCATCCACTTCAGACTCTCGATCGAGGACACGTCCGAGCCCTGCAGGATGCGGTCGATCAGCAGATTGGCCTTGTCCTCGCCCAGTGCCTTGCGCAGCACCGAGCGCACGTATTCGTCGGTGTCGTTGACCAGGGAGCTCTGCGTCTCGGCCACCGTGTCGAAGCGCACCAGCACGCCCTCGACCTTGCTGCGCGGCACCACCTTCAGCTTGGCGATGGTCTCGCCCAGGCGCTGCACCTCCTTGGGCTGCAGATGCTTGAACACCTCGGACGCTTCCTCCTCGCCGAGCGACATCAGCAGGATCGCCGCGTCTTCCACACCTTGGTCATCCATGATCGTGTCTTGTCGGTTTTGAGCTTCAGGCGGCCTGGCCGTGGATCCAGTCGCGCATGATGTTGGCGACGGCGACCGGGTTGTCGCGCGCCAGCGCGCGGGCCCGTTCGAGCTTGTCGTTGGACAGCGGCGCCTCCAGCGCCGGCAGCTGGTTCTCGTCGTCGACGACGGCGTTCAGCTCGTGCACCTCGTCGGCGGTCTCGACCGGCTCCGGCTTGGCGGCGCGCAGCGCCGGCTTGACCAAGCCGAACACGGCGATCAGCGCGACCAGCACGGCGGCCAGCGGCACGGCGGCGGCGCGCACCATGTCCAGCAGCAGCGGCTGCTTCCACAGCGGCAGGTCGGCGCCGTCGTTCTTCTCGGGCATGAAGGGGGCGCTGACGATCTTCAGCGAGTCGCCGCGCTCCTGGCTGTAGCCCATCGCCTCCTTGACCAGGGCCGTCAGCTTGTCGATCTCGTCCTGCGGCATCGGCGCGCTGACCGTCTTGCCCTTGGCGTCGACGCTGGTGCGCTGGTTGACGATGACGGCGGCGTTCAGGCGGCGCACGGTGCCGGTGGCGTTGCGGGTCACGCGCACCGTCTTGTCGAGTTCGTAATTGGTGGTCGCTTCGCGGCGCGAGCTGTTGACGCCGCCGGCGCCGGACTGGTTGGCCTGCAGCGGCGCCGAGGCGCCGTTGATCGGCGCCGTCGCCGGCACCGGCGGCTGGTTGGTGGCCGCGCCCGGCACGCCGGTCGGCAGCTGCGGGTTGGCGTTGACCGATTCATTGGTCTGCGCGCTGCGCACGGCGGCCGGCAGGTTCGCGCCCTGGTTGGGCTTGAACTCCTCGGCGGTCGATTCGACCTGCGAGAAGTCCACATCGGCGGTGACCGTCGTGCGCAGATTGTCGCGGCCGACCACCGGCTCCAGCAGATCGTAGATGCGCTTGTTCAGATGCGTCTCGATCTGCTGCTTGTACTGCAGCTGCTGGCTGTCCAGGCCGTTGCCGCTGTCGGCATTGTTCTGCGACAGCAGGGCGCCGGTCTGGTCCAGCACGCTGACGGCCTTGGGCGCCAGCTCGGGCACGCTGCTCGAGACCAGGTGGACGATGCCGGCGATCTGCGCGCGGTCCAGCGTGCGGCCGGGGCGCAGGGTCAGCATCACCGAGGCGCTGGGCTTCTGCTGCTCGCGGAAGAAGCCGTTCTGCTGCGGCATCGCCAGGTGCACGCGGGCGTCGGCCACATCGGCCAGCGCGGTGATCGTGCGGGTCAGCTCGCCCTCCAGCCCGCGCTGGAAGTTCAGGCGCTCATTGAACTGGGTCTGGCCGATCGAGCTCTTGTCCATCAGCTCGAAGCCGACGCTATTGCCCGGTCCGCCCTTGGGCAGGCCGGCCGCTGCCAGCTTCATGCGCAGATCGTAGACCTGGGCGGCCGGGACCGAGATGGTGCCGCCCGGCTCGTTCTTGTAGGGCACGTTCAGCGTGGTCAGCTGCGCGATCACCGCGCCGCCGTCCTTGTCGGACAGGCCGCTGAACAGCGGCCGGTAGTCGCCCTGGCCGGACCACAGCGTGATCGCCAGCACGGCGGCGGCCAGCACGGCCAGGCCGGCGCCCATCATCAGCTTGTTGCGCGCCGGCAATGCCGCCAGGCGGGCCGCGAAGCCCGGCATGCCGGCGGCGTCGGTGCCGGAAGCGGCGACGGGCAGGGCGTTGGCGGTGGTGGCGAGGGCTGTGTCCATGTGGCGTCGAATTCGTGAACTTGTGCACGGGTCCACCCGCAGGTGAACCGATGGACCGAATTATTCGCAAACAGACCCTCAAGAAAGCCGGAAACAGGCCGATGAACCGAGCGCAGTTCCCTTCTTCAGCACGGGGGCGGCGGCCCTATGCTTCGTTCCATCATGGACATGAAGCTCAAAGCCTTTGATTTCGCCCAGGCCGCCGCACGCGCGGGCTTGGGCGTCAATGGCCAGCCCCTGGCCAAGGCCAAGAGCGTGGGCGCCACCAGCTTCGGCGACGCGATGACGCAGGCGATGAAGAGCGTCAGCGCCGCGCAGAACGAGGCGACCCGGCTGCAGCGCGAGGTCCAGCTCGACAATCCAACCGTCAGCCTCGAAGAGACCATGGTGGCGATGCAGAAGGCGCAGATCGGCTTCCAGGCCACCTTGCAGGTGCGCAACCGCCTGGTCTCGGCCTACTCCGAGATCATGAATATGCAGGTTTGACGCTGCGACGGCCCCGGGCGCTGCGTGTCAGCAGCTCGGCGCGCCGACCGCATCCGGCCCGCATTGCTGGGCCCGCCCCATCCCGTTGACGAGCACCTGCAGGCGCTGGCCCTTGGCGGTGCTGAAGGCGATGCCGCCATGGCGCGGCGCCTGGCCCAGCATCGGCGTGAATTCGGTATCGGCCGCGCTGTCCATCTGCACGCTCTTGTAATCGGCCTGCCGGCCGCCGCCGATATTGCAGGCGGGCAGCGCGCCGCCGCCATTGCAGTCGCAGGGCTGGCCGCTGCTGACGCCCCAGCACCAGTTCTTGCCGGGGTTGAAGCTGACGAAGACCGGCTTGCGCGTCTGCACGCTCAGCTGACGCGCATGGCGCAGATCGAGCAGCAGCGCGTCGGCGGCGCCGCGCAGCTGCTGGCGCTGCAGGAACTGCGCATAGCTGGGCACCGCCGCCGCCAGCACGATGGCCAGGATGGCCAGCACCGCGGCCAGTTCCAGCAGCGTGAAGCCGGCGCCGCCTCGCGTCCTCATTCGGCGCGCCCCGGGCTGCGCAGCAGCCGGTCGAGCTTCTGCGTCTGGTCGATGAAGTATTGCAGCTGGCGCAGCGCGGCCGGCTCCAGGCCGGCAAAGGCGCAGCCGAGCTGGCTGCCGGCCTCGCCCAGCGGCCGCTGGTGCTGCAGGCGCAGGCGGGCGGCGAACAGGCAGTCGCGATCGAGCTCGACCTGCACCTCGCGGCTCGCGCCCAGCGGCCAGTCCAGCCGCATCTCGGGCGGCAGCTGCAGCGCCATGCCGCCGATGCTGAGGTCCAGCACGCGCAGCGCGATCGGCTCGTGCGGCGCGGCGTCGCGCAGCCGCACCTGCGGCGTGCGCGAGTGCGGGCGCACGCGGAAGGCGTCGCGGCGCTGGATGCGGTAGAGCTCGGCGGGCAGGGCGGCGCCGAGGCTGCAGCCGTCGCCCAGCAGACGCGGCGCGCGCAGCTCGAACTGCAGGCGGATGCGGTCCAGATAGGCGGCGGCGTTGATCGCCGGGCCGTCCAGCAGCA
This sequence comes from Roseateles violae, assembly GCF_030410485.1. Lineage (GTDB taxonomy): Bacteria > Pseudomonadota > Gammaproteobacteria > Burkholderiales > Burkholderiaceae_C > Roseateles_D > Roseateles_D violae. The sequence continues at coordinate 48,971 of NZ_JAUHHC010000002.1, forward strand.
GGGCCAGGCGCGGATCGCCGGCGCGGGCGTCCAGCTGCAGGCGCAGCGCCGCGGCGTCGAAGGCGTCCAGCTTGGCGCTGAGCCCGGCGCCGTTGTCGGCATGGCCGCTGCGGTCCAGCAGGATGGTGACGCGCTCGTCGCGCAGGCGCTGCAGCAGCGCCTGCACCTCGCTGGGCGCGTTCAGACGAAAAGCGCCCAGGCCGGCGCTGTCGCTCGGGCTGGGCGGGGTGGTCGGCACGGTCTCGCTGGCCATGGATGCGGGTCGGGGCAGGGCTCGGCCCTGCCGGCCGGAATCTCGCTCGTCAGTGGACGGTCTTGCTCTTGCCGGTCAGCACCTGGTCCAGATCCTCCAGCCAGGGCTCGGCCAGATGGCGGATCTCGGCATCGTTCAGCAGGATGCGCTGCATGATGCGCGTCTTCAGCTGCGCCTCGGCGGGTTGCAGCTGCTGCTGCGAGGCGGCATGCTTGAGCTGCGAGATCAGCAGCACGCAGGCACCCTCCAGCTTGACGACCTCGTCCCAGTTGCCCGAGCGGGCGGCGCTGAGCATGTCGGCGCTGGCTTGTTCGATGGCTTCGTAGTAGCTGAGCAGCTGGGTGTTCATGGCGGTGACCTTCTGGGTGCAGAAACGATCGGGCATGGGCGGATGATTCAGGCTGCCTTGGCTTGGGGCGCGATCGCGAGCCAGGCTTCGCGAATCGGCGTGATGACGCGCTTGCACTCTTCCAGCGCCGCTTCGTCGGAATGCAGATTGGCGTCGGTCAGGCGTTGGATCACGAAGCTGTAGAGAGCCGACAGATCGGCGGCCAGGTCGCCGCCGGCCTTCATATCGAGCGCACCCTTCAGGCCTTCGTCGACGATGCGCAGCGCGCGACCGATCGCGCGGCACTTCAGTTCGACATTGTCCGCCGCGATTGCGCCGCGGGCTTGGGCAATCGCGTCGACCAGGCCGTCAAACAGCATCACGACCAGTTGGTGCGGCGAAGCGGCCTCCAGGCCGGTTTGCACGCTGGTCTGGTGATAGAACTTGCTGGCGAAGGCATTGCGCGAGCGGGCCGGTTCGAAGGCAGTTGCGAGGGCGTTCATGGTCTCTGGGCCTGTGGTTCTGTGCTGCGATAGATTGCTTATCGACCACCGTCCGCCGGACTTGAATTTTTTTTAGACTAAATCGGACGAGTCGTTCAAACGAGCTGGCCCAGAAGCAAAAAGGCCCGCCAGAGGCGGGCCTTGGAGAACGAGGGCTCAGTTGCTGCCCGAGTTGTTCCACTGGGTGACTTGCTGGCTGACATAAGTCGACAGTGCATTCAGGCTCGCCATGCGCGCATCGAGTGCCTGGTACTGCTTCTCCAGTCGTTCCTGTGTGCGTGCTACGCGGTCCGTCACCTTGTCCTGCTCCTTCTGGTTCAGCTTTAGCTTGTTGTTGAGTCCCTCGGTGCGGCTGCTCAGCGAACCCCCGGCGCCGGTCAGTGCCGCCGTGAAGTCAGCCAGCTTCTTGGCCATGCCCTTGGTGCCGCTGAGGCTGCTATCGCCGGAAAACAGCCGCGCCATCTTCGCGGGATCGGCCAAGGCCTTGTCGAGTGCACTGGTGTCCAGCGTCAGGCTGCCGTCGCGCGGCGCGTCGGCACTCTTGCTGGTCAGGCTCAAGAAGCTGAAGTTGCCGGCACCGGTGTCGCGCAACACATTGCGCAACTGGCTGCGCAGCGTCAACACGGTGCTGTCGCCTTGCAAGGTGCCACCGATCTTGTTCGTCTCGTCGTACTTGGTCTGATCGACCAGGTAGCTGTTCAGAGCGTTGTAGGCAGTGGCGAAATCCTGCACCGCCTTGCGCTGGCTGCTGCTGTCATTGGCCACATTGAGCGTACCCGGGCTCGCGGTGGTGGCCGAAACGGTAAAGCTGACGTTCTCTATGGCACCGGTAAAGGTATTGGTGGTCGAGACGACGTCGAGGCCATTGACCTGCGCCTTCGCATTCGCCGCGGCAATGGTCTGCTTCATTCCCGCGGCGGCGTCGATGTCGGGCTGGTAATTCAGTGCGGCCAGACCGTCGGTGAGCGCATTGCCGTCGAGATCGGTGCTGCTAATGCGCAGCGCATTTTCTTCGCCGGTCTTGTCGCTGCGAATGGTCAGCCGGGCGCCGGATGCGTCCGTGACGATGCTGGCGGTGACACCGGCCTTTGCGTTGTTGATTGCATCGCGCACGTCCTTCAGCGTCGTCGTGTCCTTGTCGAACGTCAGTTCGAGCGGCGTACCGCCGCTCTTTTCGCTAAAGCTCAACGGATCGGACGAGGTCGCACCAGCACTCCAACTGCCGAACTCGATTTTCAGCTTGCCGGCGCCCAGTTCGCTCGTGCTTCCACCGTTGAATGCGTTGGTGGCGAGGCTTTGGGCGGTGGCCAATTGCGTGACTTGTACACTGTAGCTGCCCGGTGTGGCACCGGCACTTGCCGAACCCGTGATCGCCGTATTGGTAGACCCCACCGTGGATTGCGTCCACAACGTGGCCTTCGATAGCGCGGTGGCGGCCGTGGTGACGCCCGACAGCAGGCTCTGGACCTTGCCGTAGCTGGAAATTTGCGTCTGGATGAAGGTGGCCGAGGTTTGCAGCGTGGTCAGTGGCTTCTTCTCCAGCTCGACCAGCTTGGAGATGATGCTGTTGGCGTCCAGGCCGCTGCCAATGCCTATCGATGAGATGCCCATGGCTCGTAACTTTGCTTTGCTTCTTGTCTATCGGTTGTCGACAGAAAGACTGAAGGCCCGCGGCACAGGCGGCGGGCCCTCTTCGTAACGGGAGGCGAAATCCGCCTCAGCCCTTCAGCAGCGACAACACCTGTTGGGGCAACTGGTTGGCCTGGGCCACCATGGCCGTGCCGGCCTGCTGCAGGATCTGGGCGCGTGACAGATTGGCCGTTTCGGTGGCGAAATCGGCGTCCATGATGCGGCCGCGAGCGGCGGACACGTTTTCGCTCTGAATCTGGATATTGGCGACAGCCGTTTCGAAGCGGCTCTGCACCGCGCCTAGTTGGGCGCGCGCGTTATTCACCTGCGTCAGCGCGCTGTCGATCTTCTTGATCGCCTTCCACACGCCGACTTCGTCGAGGACGCTCAGATCATCGATGCCAACCTCAGGGCTCACCGACGAGGGGATGATGCTACCGCCATCGGCTGCATCGATGCCGGTGGTGTCGGTGGTGAAGCCAGCGAAGGTGATTGCCTCGGGGGCATCGGTTGCCGGGTCGATCCGGTCGGACAGCATACTGACCTTGAAGGTGCCGTCATCGTTCTCGACCAGATAGGCACTGACGCCGGTGTCGGTGGTCTTGCGATTGATCGCTTCGACGACCTGGCCCAGGCGCTCTTTCTCCGAGCTGGCCGCAGGAATCGGCCCTAGATTGACCGGGTTGCCGGTGCCAACCGTGATTTCCAACGGCGAGGGGGCCGGGATCTCGGCCAGGGTGGTGATCGTGGCCGGCGGGTCGCCCAGGGTCAGATCGGGCGTCGAACCTTCGGCATAGGTGATCGACGAGATGGCGGCGGTGGTCGTGTTGGCCAGGCTGCCGATCGTGATGCCGTCGCCGGAATTGGCGCCGATCTGGAAAGTGGCGGCGGTGAAGCTACCGTCCAGCAGGCGCTTGCCGTTGAAGGAGGTCTGCTTGGAAACGCGGTCGATTTCGTCGCGCAGCTGCACGACTTCAGCGTGCAGAGCCTTGCGATCGTCGGCGCTGTTGGTCGCGTTGGCCGACTGCACCGCCAGTTCGCGCATCCGTTGCAGCATATCGCCGACCTTGCCGAGCGCGCCTTCGCCGGTCTGAGCCAGCGAGATGCCGTCGTTCGCGTTGCGCGCCGCCACATTGAGGCCACGCACCTGGGTGTTCATGCGCTCCGCGATCGCCAGGCCCGCTGCGTCGTCCTTGGCGCTGTTGACCCGCAGACCCGAGGACAGGCGCTGCATCGAGGTAGCCAGCGAGCTCTGGCTGCTGTTCAGATTGCGCTGCGCATTGAGCGAAACGATGTTGGTGTTGATGGTTTGGGGCATTGAAGCTCTCCTGCTGAAATCGATGATTCCGGCGTCGAGCCGGCGTTCCTACGCGGTAAGTGAATTCTTCGGCACAACCGGTAGGACAGAAATCTCGATAAGCAGGGTGTTCGCCGGCTTTATCCGTTCCGAAAAACGAAAAGACCTCCGGGCCTGAAAGCCGGAGGTCTTGAGCTTCAACAGAAGGCGCCGGTCGGCGCCATTCTTGTCAGCGCAGCAGCGACAGCACTTGCTGCGGCAACTGGTTGGCCTGAGCCACCATCGCTGTGCCGGCCTGTTGCAGGATCTGAGTACGCGACAGGTTCGACGTTTCGGTTGCGAAGTCGGCATCCATCACGCGGCCCCGGGCTGCCGAGGTGTTTTCGGCCTGGATCTGGATGTTGGCCACCGCGTTCTCGAAGCGGCTCTGCACGGCGCCGAGCTTGGCACGGGCGCTATTCACCTGATCAAGCGAACTGTCGATCATCTTGATGGCGACCCAGACGTCCGACTCTGTCTCGATGCTGAGTTCGTCGATACCGACCTTGTCGGTCACGGCCGTGGGGGCCTCGCTCTCGTCGAGACCGGTCTGGGCGGTCGAGAAGCCGGTGAACTCGACCGACAGAGCGGCGCCGTCCGCGTCCAGTTTTCCGGCCTTGACGTCGACCTTGTAGGTCCCGTCGTCATTGGCCACCAGGAAGGCCGAGACGCCAGTGTCGGCCGTCTTGCGGTTGATTGCTTCCACGACCTGGCCCAGGCGCTCCTTACCCGAGGAGGCTGCATCGATCTTGCCGAGTTCGACGACCTGTTCGTTCGTGCCGCCCGAGTCGACCGTGATCTGCAGCGTTCCGTCGGCGATCTCGGCGAGGTCGCTGATGTCGCCGGTGTCGGTAACGTCCAGGTCTGCGCTGCTGCCTTCCGAATAGGTGATCTTGGACAGGCCGGCGGTCGAGGTATTCGTCAACGAACCGACCGAGATGTTCTGGCCCGAGTCCGAACCGACCTGGAAGTTGGCGGCAGCGAAGGAGCCGTCCAGCAGCTTGCGGCCGTTGAACGACGTGGTCTTGGCGACGCGATCGATTTCATCGCGCAGCTGCGAGACTTCGGCCTGCAGCGCCTTGCGGTCGTCGTTGCTGTTGGTGGCGTTGCCCGACTGGACAGACAGTTCTCGCATCCGCTGCAGCATGTCGCCGACCTTGCCCAGCGCGCCTTCGGCCGTCTGGGCCAGCGAGATGCCGTCGTTGGCGTTGCGTGCGGCGACGTTCAGGCCGCGAGTCTGGGCGCTCATGCGCTCGGCGATCGCCAGGCCGGCAGCGTCGTCCTTGGCGCTGTTGACGCGCAGACCCGAAGACAGGCGCTGCATCGAGGTGGCCAGCGAGTTCTGTGAAGAAGACAGATTGCGCTGGGCGTTCAGCGAAACCGAGTTGGTGTTGACAGACATTGTCATGATCGATGCTCCAAAATTGACAGTTGCTCCCGGCAGACGCCGGCTCTTGCCTCGGCTTGAGGCGCTTGCGGCACCCCGGAGCCGTGTTTCCGATGCGGCGAAGCACCGTTAACTGCGCCCGGCGGCAGCAGAGTCCGAAATGACGTGGAGTGCCTCCGTGAAGAACGCTCTACGACTGTCGGCCGGCTGATCCGGACCACGGAGCCGATGTTTCGATTCCGCTGGGTGGTTTATCGATCTAGGGGGCGTGAACTTTAGGCCTGTTTTGCAAAACCACCGGAGGCCAGGACGCCCTTGTAGGAATTCGTCTGACGCGGGGCAGGGAAGATGCCAGACCGGGCTGACCGAAATGGCCTGATATTTCGGATCAATTCGGCTCTTCACAATTCGTTCCACGTTGAGACGCAACGAGCGAACGAATCAGGAGCCGCCCCATGAACGCAGACCAGATCCTTGCCGAAATCCGTGAAGCCAATCTGTCGTACCTGATGCTGGCGCAAAGCCTGATCCGCAGCGACCGCGAGCAGGCGCTGTACCGCCTGGGCATCTCGGAGGACACGGCGACGCTGATCGGCACGCTGAGCCCGGCCCAGATGATGAAGATCGCCTCGGGCAACACCTTGCTGTGCCGCTTCCGCATGGACGACGACCTGGTCTGGGGCCTGCTGACCAGCCACGGCAAGACCGCGGCCAACGACAGCGTGTCGCGTCTTCATGCTTCCATCCTGATGGCCGGCCGCCACGCCGAAGCCGCCTGAACTGTTGACCCCCGGTCATGCGGGTACGCATGACCCGCCCCCGAGGGGCGCGAGTCCCTGGACTCGCAAAGGCGGGGCCGCTTGGGAGCGGCCCGGCGCTGGCCCCGCAAACACCGAATACCGACCGAGACACTCCACCATGCGCAACAAGAGCATCCTGACCGAAGCCAAGCAGATCGAACGTGCGGTGACCCTGATCAATCTGGGTGCGCGGCTGCAGGTGCTGGAGTCGGAGACGGACCTCAGCTACGAGCGTCTGCTGCGCCTCTATAAGGAGGTCTCGGGCAAAAGCCCCAGCAAGGGCCAGCTGCCGTTCTCGACCGACTGGTTCATGACCTGGCAGCCGAACATCCATGCCTCGCTGTTCCTGAACGTGCACGAGTACCTGAACAAGGTGGCCGAGATGGACGAGATCGACACGGTGATCAAGGCCTACCAGCTGTACCAGGAGCAGACCAAGGCGCAGGGCCTGGAGGATCTGCTGAGCGTCACGCGGGCCTGGCGCCTGGTGAAGTTCGTGGACAACGGCATGCTGACGATGACCAAGTGCAGCAAGTGCGGTGGGCATTTCGTCACGCATCCGCACGAGATCGCGCGCCACTATGTGTGCGGCCTGTGCAACCCGCCGGCGCGTGCCGGCAAGGGCCGCGCCGCCGGCGCCATCCAGATGCACTGAGCGGGCGCCGCGTGCCGCCCTTCCGTCTCTGCCTCGTCGTGATCGCGCGCGACGAGGCGCCGCGCATCGCGCGCCTGCTCGATAGCCTGCGACCCTGGGTCGACGAGATGCTGGTGCTGGACACCGGCTCGGTCGACGCGACGCCGCAGATCGCCGCCGCCCATGGCGCCCGGGTCGAGCATTTCCGCTGGTGCGAGGACTTCTCGGCCGCGCGCAACCGCGCGCTGGAACTGGCCGCGGCCGACTGGCATCTGGTGCTCGATGCCGAGGAATGGTTGATCGCCGGCGGCGAGACGCTGCAGGCCTTGCGCGAGCTGCCACCCGATTTCGTCGGCTGCCTGTCCCTGCGTGACGAATTTCACGACGAGGGCCAGCGCCGCGAGGTCTCGCAATGGCTCAGCCGCCTGCTGCCCGGCGCCGTCCGCTATGCCGGCCGGGTGCACGAACAGCCGCAGCACCGCCTGGCGCTGCGCCAGCTCGAGCTGCTGATCGGCCACGACGGCTATCAACCCGAGCGCCTGGCCGCCAAGCAGGGCCGCAATCGCGCGCTGCTGCTGCAGGCGCTGCAGGCCGCGCCCGGCGATGCCTATCTGCACTACCAGCTGGGCAAGGATTGCGCGGTCTATGAGGAGCATGAGCCGGCCGAGGCGGCCTTTGCCCGCGCGGCCGAGCTGGCGCCGGACGATGCGCCCTGGTGGACCGATCTGGTCGTGCGCCGCATCTTCGGCCTGAAACGCCTGAAGCGGCACGAGGCGGCGATCGCCTTTGCCGAGCCGCAGATGCTGCGCTGCGCCGAATCGCCCGATTTCTTCTTTGCGCTGGGCGATCTGCTGCTCGATTTCGCCGCCGACGAACCGGCGCGCGGCGAGGCGCTGCTGCCGCTGATCGAGCAGGCCTGGCGCGCCTGCCTGGACCTGGGCGAGCGCCCCGAGCAGGCCGGCGCCGTTGCCGGCCGCGGCAGCCATCTGGCCGCGCGCAACCTGGCCCTGCTGCTGGACGCCACCGGCCGGGAGGCCGAGGCGAGCGCGCTGCGCGCCGCCCATCCGCGGCCAGCCTGACAGACCGGCGCCCCCTCCTCCATCGCCGGAATTGGGGCGCTGCGGCGGTTCAACAGCGGCTTTGTAGGAAGTTGCCTGACAAGGCCGACGGAAGAAGGGGGACTGAAGCGACGGAATTGGCCCGATGTTGGGGATCAATTCGGCTCTTCACAATTCGTTCCACGTTGAGACGCAACGAGCGAACGAATCAGGAGCCGCCCCATGAACGCAGACCAGATCCTTGCCGAAATCCGTGAAGCCAATCTGTCGTACCTGATGCTGGCGCAAAGCCTGATCCGCAGCGACCGCGAGCAGGCGCTGTACCGCCTGGGCATCTCGGAGGACACGGCGACGCTGATCGGCACGCTGAGCCCGGCCCAGATGATGAAGATCGCCTCGGGCAACACCTTGCTGTGCCGCTTCCGCATGGACGACGACCTGGTCTGGGGCCTGCTGACCAGCCACGGCAAGACCGCGGCCAACGACAGCGTGTCGCGTCTTCATGCTTCCATCCTGATGGCCGGCCGCCACGCCGAAGCCGCCTGAACTGTTGACCCCCGGTCATGCGGGTACGCATGACCCGCCCCCGAGGGGCGCGAGTCCCTGGACTCGCAAAGGCGGGGCCGCTTGGGAGCGGCCCGGCGCTGGCCCCGCAAACACCGAATACCGACCGAGACACTCCACCATGCGCAACAAGAGCATCCTGACCGAAGCCAAGCAGATCGAACGTGCGGTGACCCTGATCAATCTGGGTGCGCGGCTGCAGGTGCTGGAGTCGGAGACGGACCTCAGCTACGAGCGTCTGCTGCGCCTCTATAAGGAGGTCTCGGGCAAAAGCCCCAGCAAGGGCCAGCTGCCGTTCTCGACCGACTGGTTCATGACCTGGCAGCCGAACATCCATGCCTCGCTGTTCCTGAACGTGCACGAGTACCTGAACAAGGTGGCCGAGATGGACGAGATCGACACGGTGATCAAGGCCTACCAGCTGTACCAGGAGCAGACCAAGGCGCAGGGCCTGGAGGATCTGCTGAGCGTCACGCGGGCCTGGCGCCTGGTGAAGTTCGTGGACAACGGCATGCTGACGATGACCAAGTGCAGCAAGTGCGGTGGGCATTTCGTCACGCATCCGCACGAGATCGCGCGCCACTATGTGTGCGGCCTGTGCAACCCGCCGGCGCGTGCCGGCAAGGGCCGCGCCGCCGGCGCCATCCAGATGCACTGATCAATAAGCAGCGGGAGCGCGCGATGTTCTTGCCGACGCGCTGGCCGCTGCCCGCCTTGCTCGGCTGGGCCGCCGCCTGGCTGCTGTTCAGCGCCTTGCGCGCCGTCGATGTCGAAGCCGGCTGGGCGCTGACCGCCGCGGCCCTGCTCGGCGCGGGCCTGGCCCTGCTGCAGGCGCAGCGCTGGCGCCGGCTGATCGTCGCGCTGGGATTCCCTCTTTCCGTCTTGATCAATGGTACCGGCAGCGCCATGCCGGCCTGGACCTGGCTGCTGCCGCTGGCCCTGCTGGCCCTGGTCTACCCGCGCCGCAGCTGGGGCGACGCCCCGCTATTCCCCAGTCCCGCCGGTGCGCTGGCGCGGCTGGCCGAGCTGGCGCCGCTGCCGGCCGGCGCCACCGTGCTCGACGCCGGCTGTGGCTTGGGCCATGGCCTGCGCGAATTGCGCCGCGCCTATCCGGCGGCGCGCATCGAAGGCATCGAATGGAGCGGCCTGCTGGCGCTGCTGGCGCGGCTTCGCTGCCGCTGGGCGCATATCGCGCGCGGCGATCTGTGGGCACAGCACTGGTCGCGTTTCGATCTGGTCTATGTCTTCCAGCGCCCCGAAACGATGGCGCGCATCTGGGTCAAGGCCGAGGCCCAGCTGCGGCCGGGCGCCTGGTTGGTCAGCCTGGACTTCGCGGTGCCGGCGCTGCAGCCGCTGCATGCGCTGGAACTGGGCGGCGGCCATCGCCTGTGGATTTACTACAAGGCGGCGAAGACGGTGCAGATGCAGCGATCGAGCCCGCGCGAGCGACGGCACACTCAAGACCGTCGATTCTCGGCCGATATGGGCTGAGTACCCCTTTCAAGAAACACCATGTTTGTCATCATCGGCTGGGCCATCTTGATGGTCTGCATCTTCGGCGTGTTCGTGGCGCACGGCGGCAATATCGGCGTGATCCTGCACGCCCTGCCGTTCGAGCTGATCACGATCTTCGGCGCGGCCGGTGGCGCCTTCCTGGTCAACAACCAGATGAAGGTGGTGAAGGCGACCATGGGCGGCCTGGGCCGCTGCTTCAAGGGCGGCAAGTTCAGCAAGGCCCGCTATATGGAGCTGCTGGCCCTGCTCTACGACATCCTGCAGAAGGCGCGCAAGGAAGGCCTGATGTCGATCGAGAAGGATGTCGACGATCCGCACAGCTCGGCGCTGTTCCAGAAATACCCGACGGTCGGCACCGACCACCATGTGACCGAATTCATCACCGACTACCTGCGCATGATGGTGTCGGGCAATCTGAACGCGCACGAGATCGAATCGCTGATGGACAGCGAGATCGAGACCCACCACCAGGAAGAGCATGCGGCCGTGGCCGCGCTGCAGCGCCTGGCCGGCGGCCTGCCGGCCTTCGGCATCGTCGCGGCGGTGCTGGGCGTCGTCAACACCATGGGCTCGGTCGGCCAGCCGCCGGCGGTGCTGGGCGGCATGATCGGCTCGGCCCTGGTCGGCACCTTCCTCGGCATTCTCCTGGCCTACGGCTTCGCCGAGCCGCTGGCCGGCCTGCTCGAGCAGAAGGTCGAGGACGCCGGCAAGGAACTGCAATGCATCAAGACGACCTTGCTGGCCAGCATGCAGGGCTATGCGCCGCAGGTCGCGATCGAGTTCGGCCGCAAAGTTCTCTATTCCGGTGATCGCCCCTCGTTCAGCGAGCTCGAAGGCCACGTGAAGAAGAAGTAAGTCATGGCCGGCGATTCCAAGAAACTGCAACCGATCATCATCAAGCGCGTCAAGAAGGGCGGCCATGCCGCCCATGGCGGCGCCTGGAAGATTGCCTATGCCGACTTCGTGACGGCGATGATGGCCTTCTTCCTCTTGATGTGGCTGCTCGGCTCGACCACCGAGGGCGACAAGAAGGGCATTGCCGACTTCTTCGCCTCGCCGCTGAAGGTGGCGCTGTCGGGCGGTTCGGGCTCGGGCGACTCCTCGCATGTGGTCAGGGGCGGTGGCCTGGACCTGACGCGCCAGACCGGCCAGGTCAAGGCCGGCGAGATCGAGTCGCGCCGCGCCGCCATCAATCTGCGCGCGCTGAAGGAAGAACAGCGCCGCGCCGAGCGCACCCGGCTGCAGGAGCTGAAGAAGAAGGTCGAGGAGGTGCTGGCCAACAACCCGCGCCTGGCCTCGCTGGGCGGCCAGATCCGCCTGGACATGACCAAGGAAGGTCTGCGCATCCAGATCGTCGACGAGAACAACCGGCCGATGTTCGACAGCGGCAGCGCCGTCGTGAAGCCCTATATGCGCGAGCTCTTGCGCGAGCTCGGCGCCGTGCTGGCCGAGGTGCCGAACCGGCTGACCCTGGAGGGCCACACCGACGCCCAGGCCTTCCCGGGCGGCGAGCGCGGCTACAGCAACTGGGAGCTGTCGGCCGATCGCGCCAATGCCTCGCGGCGCGAACTGATCGCCGGCGGCCTGCCCGATGCGCGCATGCTGCGCGTGCAGGGTCTGGCCGCCTCCAAGCTGCTGGAAGCCCAGCAACCCGAGAGTCCCGTCAATCGGCGCATCAGCATCATCGTGATGAACCGCGACGCGGAGGACGCAGTGCTGAAGAATTTCACGGACGAGCAGGACTCGTCCGAGCCGGGGCCGGCAGAGGCCACGAAAATTTCTTCATCAAGTTCTGCCCCGAATCTCCGATAAGACCCTCTAGCCCCCTGCGAGGAATGCAATGAGCACTGAAATGAAATTCTTGGTTGTCGACGACTTCTCGACCATGCGCCGCATCGTCCGCGGCCTGCTGAAAGAGATCGGCTACAACAACTGCGAGGAAGCGGAAGACGGCGTCGAGGCGCTGAACATGCTCAAGCAGTCCAAGTACGACTTCGTCGTCAGCGACATCAATATGCCGAACATGACCGGCTTCGAGCTGCTGAAGGCGATCAAGGAGGACGCAAACCTCAAGCACCTGCCGGTGCTGATGGTGACCGCCGAAGCGCGCAAGGAAGATATCGTGCTGGCCGCCCAGAGTGGCGCCGCCGGCTATATCGTCAAGCCCTTCACCAAGGCGACGCTGGAGGAGAAGGTTCAGAAGATCATGCAGAAGCTGGCCGCTGCGGCCTGATCGGAGGCCAGCATGAAGATGGAAGAACTGGCCAGGCTGAGCGCGAGCTCGGAGCCGCTGATCGTCTCGCCCGAGGTGTTCCAGCAGATCGGCACGATCACCCGCGTGCTGCACGACACCATGCAGCAACTGGGCGTGATGCCCAAGCTGCAGCTGGCGACCGACGGCCTGCCCGATGCGCGCAGCCGCCTCAGCTACATCGCCAACAAGACCGCCGAGGCCGCCAACAAGGTGCTGAACTCGGTCGACCAGGCCAAGGCCGACCACGCGCAGATCACGAATGCGACCAATGCGATGGCCGCCGCCATCGTGGCCGACCCGGTGCGCGCGGTCGCCAGCGGCGCGGTGATGAACTTCGTCAAGGAAATCGAGACGCGTACCGCGCGCATCGACGGCCACCTGACCGACATCATGATGTCGCAGGACTTCCATGACCTGACCGGTCAGGTCGTCGCCAAGGTCGTGACCCTGGCCAACGATCTGGAGGACAGCCTGGTCAAGCTGCTGGTCTCGGTCGTGCCGCCCGAGCAGCGCGAGAAGGTCGACCCCAACATCCTGCAGGGCCCGGTCGTCAACCCGGAAGGCCGCACCGACGTCGTCGCCAACCAGGGCGAGGTCGACGATCTGCTGGCCAGCCTGGGCTTCTGAGCCCGGCCCGCCCGCTGAACAACCCGCCGCCGGCGGGTTTTTTTCTGGCCGCGCCAGGGCCGAGAAACGGCCTGTTTAAGCCCGCTTATCCGGCTTAAGTCCGCGGCCCCTCCGGCCAACAATGCCGCCACGGGCATCCGCCCGCGCACGCATTGCCATGGCCGACCAAGACGCACAGGATCGCAACTTACCGGCCTCAGCCAAGAAGATCGAGAGATCTCGGGCCGAGGGCCAGCTGCCGCGTTCCCGCGATCTGCCGCATTTCGCGATGATGGTGGCCGGCGGCGCGATCCTGAGCGTCGGCGGCCCGGAGATCGTCGACTCGCTGCAGCAGATGCTCAGCGCCGGCCTGCGCTTCGACGCGCAGCAGCTGGCGCAGAGCGGCTTCATGGGCGAGCGCCTGGCCGAGCTGACCCTGCGCTTCCTGATGGTGATGGGGCCGATCAGCGCCGTGCTGGTGGCCGTCGCTCTGGCCAGCCATCTGGCCTCGGGCGGCTGGAACTGGACGATGAAGCCGCTGGCGCCCAAGTTCTCGCACCTGAATCCGCTCACCGGCTTCGGCCGCCTGTTCAGCGGCCAGGGCCTGGGCACCGCGCTGAAGGCGGTCGCGCTGGCCCTGGTGCTGGGCGCCGTCGGCGCCATGGTGCTGAAGAACCGCATCGCCAGCTTCGTCGGCATCATGTCGGTGCCGCTGCCGGCCGCGCTGGCCTATGCCGGCCAGCAGCTGATGGGCGGCCTGATGCTGCTGGCCATCGCGCTGGCCCTGTTCGCCGCCATTGACGTGCCGCTGCAGCGCCAGCTCTGGCTGCGCCGTCTGAAGATGACGCGCGAAGAGGCCAAGCAGGAGATGAAGGAGGTCGAGGGCAATATCGAGGTCAAGGCCAAGATGCGCGCCAAGATGCGCGAGATGGCCAAGCGCCGCATGCTGGCCGCCGTGCCCAGCGCCGACCTGGTGGTGATGAACCCGACCCACTATGCGGTCGCGCTGAAGTACGAAGAGGGCGGCATGGCCGCCCCCAAGGTGGTCGCCAAGGGTGCCGACCTCTTGGCAATGAAGATCCGCGACCTCGCCAAGGACTCCAAGGTGCCGGTGCTGCAGTCGCCGGTGCTGGCGCGTGCGCTTTATGCGCATGCCGAGCTGGACCGCGAAATCCCGGCCGTGCTGTTTGCCGCCGTGGCGCAGGTGCTGGCCTATGTCTACCAGCTGAAGGCGGCGATGGCCGGCCGTGGCGCGATGCCCTCGCAGCCCGATCCGGTGGTGCCGCCCGAACTCGATCCGCACAACAAGCCGGGCCATGCCGAAGGGCAAGCCGCGGCCGGGGATGACCAAGAATGAATGCGCTGATTGCTCGACTGCAGACCCTGCTCGGCCCGCGTGCCGGCGTCATCGGCGCCCTGGGCGCGCCGATCGCGGTGATCCTGGTGCTGTCGATGATGGTGCTGCCGCTGCCGGCCTTCGCGCTGGACCTGCTGTTCACCTTCAATATCGCGATGGCGGTGATGGTGATGATGGTCGCCGCGCACATGGTCAAGCCGCTGGACTTCGCCGCCTTCCCGACCGTGCTGCTGCTGACGACCCTGATGCGCCTGTCGCTGAACGTCGCCTCCACCCGGGTCGTGCTGCTGCACGGCCATACCGGCGCCGGCGCGGCCGGCAAGGTGATCGAATCGTTTGGCCATTTCCTGATCGGCGGCAATTTCGCGGTCGGCCTGATCGTGTTCGCGATCCTGGTCGTCATCAACTTCATCGTGGTCACCAAGGGTGCCGAGCGCATCGCCGAGGTCGGCGCCCGCTTCACCCTGGATGCGATGCCCGGCAAGCAGATGGCGGTCGATGCCGACCTGAACGCCGGCCTGATCAACGAGGCCGAGGCCAAGCGCCGCCGTGCCGAACTGGGCGACGAGGCCGACTTCTTCGGCTCCATGGACGGTGCCAGCAAGTTCGTGCGTGGCGACGCGATCGCCGGCATGCTGATCCTGGCCATCAATATCGTCGGCGGCTTCATCATCGGCGTGGCCCAGCACGGCCTCTCGGCCGGCCAGGCGGCCGACAGCTACATCCTGCTGGCGGTCGGCGATGCGCTGGTCGCGCAGATCCCGGCGCTCTTGATCTCGGTCGCCGCGGCGATGGTCGTGTCGCGCGTCGGCTCCGACAAGGACATCGGCAGCCAGATCGGCAAGCAGGTCTTCGGCTCCAGCAAATCGCTGGCGATCACCGCCGGCGTGATCGGCGCGCTGGGCCTGGTCCCGGGCATGCCGCACATCGTCTTCCTGCTGATCGCCGGGGGCTTGGGCTGGCTGGCCTGGTGGCTGCGGACCAAGGAGCAGGCGGCCAAGGCGGCCGCGGCGGCGGCGCCGAGCACCCCGGCCGCGCCGGAGCCGAATGCCGAGGCCAGCTGGGACGACCTGATCCCGGTCGACACCCTGGGCCTGGAGGTCGGCTACCGCCTGATCACCCTGGTCGACAAGAGCCGCGAGGGCGATCTGCTCAGCCGGATCAAGGGCGTTCGCCGCAAGTTCGCGCAGGAAGTCGGCTTCCTGCCGCCGGCCGTGCACATCCGCGACAACCTGGAGCTGCGCCCCAGCCAGTACCGGATCTCGCTGCGCGGCGCCGTCATCGGCGAGGCCGAGGCCTTCCCGGGCATGTGGCTGGCGATCAACCCCGGTCATGCGACGCAGAAGCTGATCGGCACCCAGACCACCGATCCCGCCTTCGGCCTGCCGGCGGTGTGGATCGAGGACCGCCAACGTGAAATGGCGCAAATGGCCGGATTTACCGTCGTTGATTGTTCGACCGTGGTGGCCACCCATCTTTCACACTTGATGCAAGTTCACGCGGCCAAGTTGTTGGGTCGCGTGGAGACCCAGGCCCTGGTGGAACACCTCACCAAGCAAGCTCCGCAACTGATCGAAGACGTGATACCCAAGATGGTCGGCATCGCTACCGTGCAACGAGTGCTCCAGCTGCTGCTGGAGGAGGGCGTGCACATCCGCGACATGCGTTCCATCGTCGAGTCGATCGCCGAGAACGCCGCCACCGTCACCGACCCGGCCGAGCTGGCCCGCCGCATCCGCACCCATATCGCCCCGGCGATCGTGCAGCAGATCTATGGCCCGGTGAAGGAGCTGGACGTGATCGCGCTGGAGCCCGAGCTGGAGCGCCTGGTCACCCAGGCCCTGAACTCCCCGCATGGCGCCTCGCTCGATCCGGGCGTGGCCGACACGCTGGCGCGCAGCGCCGCCGAAACCTCGCAGCAGCAGGAAGACCGCGGCATCCCGGCCTGTCTGCTGGTGCCCGACCTGATCCGCGCCCCGATGGCCCGCTTGCTGCGTCGCGCGGCGCCGCGCCTGAAGGTGCTGGGTCATAGCGAGATTCCTGAAACCCATTCCATCCGGATCGGCTCGATCATCGGAGGCACTGCATGAACGCCAAGCGCTTTACCGCCCGTACGTCCCGCGAAGCCCTGGCCCTGGTGCGCCAGGCCTTTGGCGAGGACGCCGTCGTGCTGTCGAACAAGCGCTGCCCCGAGGGCGTCGAGGTGCTGGCGATGGCGCCGGAAGGCATGGACCAGATCGAAAGAGTCGCCGCCACCGCGCCGCGTGTCAGCGCTGCCCCGGCGCCCAGCCGCGTGCAGGCCCGTCCGGCGGCCGCCAGCTTCGCCGAGCGCGTCGCCGGCCAGCGCCAGGAGCCGGCCTTCGGTCCGGCCGCCGAGGTCGGCGACGATGTGCAGACGCTGGCAATGAGTACCCTGTCCTTCCAGGACTATGTGCGCGAGCGCGTGCTCAAGCGGCGCCAGGCCGAGATCGATGGCCTGGCCGATCCGCTGCTGCCGCCCGCCGCCGAGCCGGCCATCGAAGCCGCCGGCGTCGGCTCGCTGGCCGCCGCCCGCCAGCAGCGCGCCCAGGCGGCGCTGCAGGCGATGCAGCCGCGCCGCGTCGCCGAGGCGCAGGCTGCCGCCCAGGCCCAGGCCCAGGCCCAGGCTCAGGCTGCCCCGGCCCGCCGCAATCCGCCGGTGCTGCGCGACGAGATCCGCATCGCCCAGCCGCTGAACGATGGCCCGAGCCTGTCCGAGCTGCCCAGCCGCGAGCGCCGCGAGCAGCTGGACATGATGAACGAGCTGCGCTCGATGAAGGGCATGATCGAGGAGCGCTTCGGCGCCCTGGCCTTCATGGAGAAGCTGCAGCGCCAGCCGGTGCAGGCCCGCCTGACCCAGAAGCTGCTCGAGATCGGTTTCTCGCCGGCCCTGGTGCGCAAGCTGGTCGAGGGTTGCCCGACCGACTTCTCCAAGCCCGGCGTGCCGGACGAAACGAGCTGGGCCGCCCATGTGCTGGCCCGCAATCTGCAGACCGACGAGGCCGCGCCGGCCCTGGAAGAGCAGGGCGGCGTGTTCGCCCTGATCGGCTCCACCGGCGTCGGCAAGACCACCACGACGGCCAAGCTGGCCGCCCATTTCGCCACCCGCTTCGGCGCCGCGAATCTGGGCCTGATCACCCTGGACGCCTACCGCGTCGGCGCGCACGAGCAGCTGCGCGCCTATGGCCGCATCCTCGGCGTGCCGGTCCACACCGCGCATGACCGCACCTCGCTGGAAGACCTGCTGGAACTGCTGTCGGCCAAGAAGATGGTGCTGATCGACACGGCCGGCATGGCCCAGCGCGACAGCCGCACCAAGGAACTGCTGGACATGCTGGCCCATCCGCGCATCCGCAAGGTGCTGGTCGTCAACGCCGCCCAGCAGGGCGAGACGATCGAGGACGTGGTCGGCGCCTGGCGCGCCAGCGAGTGCCATGGCGTCGTGCTGTCCAAGATCGACGAGGCCGTCAAGCTGGCCCCGGCGCTGGACACCCTGATCCGCCACAAGCTGAAGGTGCTGGGCGTGGCCAATGGCCAGCGCGTGCCGGAGGACTGGCATCGCCTGTCCAGCCAGGCCCTGGTGCAGCGCGCGCTGCGCAGCCAGGCCGCCGGTGCCTGGCGCATGGACAGCGCCGACGTGAACCTGATCTTCGCCGGTGGCCCCGCGCTGAGCAGCGCTGCCGCGATGGGCGCCTTCTGAGCATGGCGGCCGCGACCATGCACGACGCCTTCCGCTCCAAGCTGCCGCAAGATCAGGCCGACGGCCTGCGCCGCCTGTTCGCCGGCTCGCGCGTGCGCTTCATCCCGGTCGTCTCGAACCCGCATGTGGTCGGTGCCGGCGCGCTGCTGGAAGGTCTGTGCGCCGCCTTTGCCGAGCTGGGCCTGCATACGCTGGTCGTCGATGCCGGCGAGCTGTCGCCCGCGCCGGCCGAGCTGGCCCAGGTCGACCTGGCCGCCTGCGTCGAGCGCCTGTCCAAGAACGTGTCCTACCTGGCCGCCCGCGGCCTGCCGATGCGCCATATCAATGCCAATGGCTCGGCCGCCCATTTCCTCGAGGTGGTCAGCGATGCCGCGCCGCAGGCCGAGGTCGTGCTGCTGCACGCCAGCGCCGCCGAGCTGGCGCGCGTGGTCGCGCTGCGCGAGGTGCGCCCGGTGCTGCTGGCCGATACCGATCCGCAAAGCGTCACCCATGCCTACGCCGGCATGAAGTGGCTGGCGCAGCGCGCCGGCCTGATGGTCTACAGCCTGCTGATGGCCTGCAACCCGCAGCTGCGCCTGTCGGAGCGCATCGCCCAGCAGATCAGTTCCTGCGCCGATGGCTTCCTCGGTGCGGTGCTGCGCGACTGGGCCTGCCTCGATCCCAAGACCCCGCCGAGCGCCCCGATCGCCCCCGAGATGCGCCATCTGGCGCGCGAGCTGCTGCTGGCCGCGCCTCCCGGCGCCGCGCTGGAAGCCGCCTCCGTCAATGCGACCCCGCTGCGCCCGGCGCAGCGCGTCGCCCGCCCGCAAACCGCCGCCCTCGTTTAAGACAAGAAGCTGCTGGAGCTGATGATGTACACCGCCAAAGGTCGCCTCGATAACTCCTCGATGATCAAGCAGTACAGCCCGCTGGTGCGGCGCCTGGCGCATCAGATGATCGCCAAGCTGCCGGCCAATGTCGAGATCGACGACCTGATCCAGGTCGGCCTGATCGGCCTGACCGATGCGCTGTCGCGCTTCGACATCGCCCAGGGCGTGCAGTTCGAGACCTTCGCGACCCAGCGCATCCGCGGCGCCATGCTGGACGAGCTGCGCGGCGGCGACTGGATGAGCCGCGGCACGCGCCGCCAGCAGCGCGAGATCGAGGCCGCCGTGCGCAAGCTCGAGCAGCAGGTCGGCCGCGCGCCGGTGGAGAGCGAGATCGCCAAGGAAATGGGCATCAGCCTGGGCGAATACCAGGAGCTGCTCGGCAAGGTGCGCGGCACCCAGCTGGTCTATCTGGAAGACATGTCCGGCGACGAGGGCGACGAGGACTTCCTCGACCGCCATGTGGCCGACGACAGCAACAACCCGATGGCCATGCTGCAGGACCAGCGCATGCGCGAGGCCCTGGTTGCCGCGATCAAGAACCTGCCCGAGCGCGAGCAGTTCGTGATGAGCATGTACTACGAGCACGACATGAATCTCAAGGAGATCGCGGCCGTGCTGAAGGTCACGGAGTCGCGCGTCTGCCAGCTGCACAGTCAGTCGATTGCAAGGTTGCGCGTCAAACTGAGGGATTGGTAAGACGCGGGCGCTGCTTCGGGCTCCCGCCACCATCGGAGGTCTGCCCCATGTTCGGAGCTTTCAAGAAGGGCGCCGCCGCCGAGACGGCGCCCCTTGCCATTGCCGAGCCGGGCCTCGGCAGCGAGGCCGCCGTCGAGGTGATCCGGCGCCTGTCGCGCGCGATGTCCTCGGTCGGCAAGGATGCCGCCGAGGTGCGCGGCGCGCTGGAGGACACGCAGCGCGTCGTGCTGGCCCAGGCCGAGGCGATGAGCGCTTTGGGCGCCCAGCTGCAGCAGGTGCGCCAGACCCAGGACGCGATCAGCCAGGCGACGCGGCAGAGCGGCGAGGCGGTCGAGCGTGCGCGTGGCGCGCTGGGCGGTGTCGGCGACGAGGTCGGCGGCATCGTCAGCACCCTGCGCCAGGTCTCCGATGCGGCCGGCGACATCACCAAGATCGCATTGCAGACGCGGCTGGTCGCCTTCAATGCCTCGGTCGAGGCCAAGCGCGCCGGCGAGGCCGGCCGCGGCTTCGGCGTGGTGGCCGATGCGGTGAAGGCGCTGGCCGGCCAGGTCGAGAGCAGTTCCAAGGCCATCGTCGGCGCGATCGCGACCTTGGACGAACGCATCGAGCGCTTCAGCCGCGAACTGCGCAGCGAGGCCGGCGGCGGCGAGAAGAGTGCGATCCACCAGGCTTTTGCCGATGTCGAGGGCGATGTCGCCCGCATCGCCGCCTCGGCCCGGCAGAGCGGCCAGACCATGCTGACGCTGAACGAGCGCGCGGCGACGCTGGAGCAGGAGGTCCAGCATGCGATGAGCGGGCTGAAGACCGCCTTTGCCTGCAGCGACCGCTTCCTGCGCCTGTCGGAGGAGTTGATCGAGCAGATCGCTGAGACCGGCCTGGAGGTCGAGGACACGCCCTATATCCGCGGCGCCCAGCAGGCCGCCGCCGAGATCGCCGCCCTGCTGGAGCAGGCGCTGGCCAGCGGCGCGATCGGCGAGGCCCAGCTCTTCGACGAGCAGTACCGGCCGATCGTCGACACCGACCCGGCCCAGCATCTGACCGCCTTCACCCAGCTGGCGGACCGCCTGTTCCCGCCGGTGCAGGAGCGCCTGCTGAGCCTGAGCAACAAGGTCGTGTTCTGCATCGCCGTCGACCGCAATGGTTATGTGGCGACGCACAACAAGAGCTACTGCCATCCGCAGCGCCCGGGCGAACTGGCCTGGAACACGGCCAACAGCCGCTACCGCCGCATCTTCAACGACCGCACCGGCCTGGCCTCGGCGCGCAACCAGCGGCCCTTCCTCTTGCAGACCTACCGCCGCGATATGGGTGGCGGCCGCTTCGTGCTGCTGAAGGAGGCCGCCGCGCCCATCGTCGTGCGTGGCCGCCACTGGGGCGGCCTGCGCCTGGCTTTCGGCTTCTGAGCGGGCGATCTGCGTACGCGGCCGGTGCTGCCGCTGGCCTGCGCTGTTAGCATTTTGCGAGCGCCGGCGCCGCCGGCCATTCCTGCCGCAGCCTGGGCCGCCCAATGACGAATGCACGCCAAATCCTGATGATTGTTCCGGCCGCGCTGGCCCTGGTGGCCTGCGCCGCGCCGCCGGCCGAGCCGAGCCCGGCTCCTGCCGGCACCCAGGCCGGCGCGCAGGAGGTCTGCGAGAAGGTCTACAAGGTCGGCGTGGCGATCCCGGTCAAGGAATGCCGCAAGGAAGCGGGCAGCGACGAAGAGCGCCGCCGCATGCAGGACGAGTTCCGCAAGACGACCCGCCCGGGCGGCACGCCGCCGGGCGGCTGATCGGCGGGCCGGGCCCCGCGCTCAGGGCGCGACGCAGGCGCGGTTTTTCCCGGTGTGCTTGGCCTCGTAGAGGGCCACATCGGCGCGGTCCAGCGCCGCCTCCAGGGTCTCGCCGCCGCGGTACAGCGTCACGCCGGCCGAGAAGGTGACGAAGACGTCCTTGCCCTCGTGCATGAAGAGGCTCGCGGACAGCGAGCGCTGCAGCCGCGCCAGCACCGCCTGCGCCTCGTCGATCGGCGTAGCCGGCAGCATCAGCACGAATTCCTCGCCGCCGTAGCGGGCGACCAGATCGCCCGGGCGCAGCAGCTGCGAGACGCGCTCGGCCAGCGACTTCAGCGCCATATCGCCGGCCGCATGGCCCAGCGAGTCGTTCAGCTTCTTGAAGTTGTCGATGTCCAGCAGCGCCAGCGAGATCGGCACCGCCTCGCGCTCGGCCTTGGCCTGCTCGGTCGCGAAGGCGGCGATCAGGCCGCGGCGGTTGGCGATCTGGGTCAGCTGGTCGGTCTGCACCTCGGCCGACAGCCGCCGCAACTCGTCCTCCAGCGACTGCACCTTGTCGCTGAGCTCGCTGGCGCGCTGGTGTTCCATGCTCAGGCGCTGCTGGGTCTGTTGCACCAGCGCCTGCACGCTGCGGCTTTCCTCGACCATCTCGCGCACGGTGCCGGCCAGGCTTTCCAGCGAATCGGCCCGCTCGATCGCCTCGGCATAGCGGCCGACATTGTCCTGGAAGCGGTCGGTGTGCTGGCCCAGCACGGCCAGCTCGGCCAGCATCTGCTGGATCAGCGATTTCAGCGCGTCGCGGGCGCGGCCACGCTCGTCGCGCAGCGCGCGCTGGCGGCTGCGCGTGCCCAGCAGCATCTCGGAGACCGAGCGCACGCCGCGGCCGGAGAGGCCCTGGGTCAGCGTGTCGTTCATCGCCTCGGCCTGGCCGCGCGCCCAGGAGTCGTCCTCGGCCAGCTCGACCAGGCTGGCGCTGAGCTCGCGGCAGAGCTGGCCCAGCTCGGCAAACAGATGCTGACGATGGTCCAGCATATGGCGCGCGCGCTGGCACAGCGCCTCGATCTGTTCGACCCGGGCCGGCGTCGCGCCCTCGCGCAAGAGCGCCGTCTGGGCCGCGTCGAGTTCGGCGATCAGCTCCTCGCCATGGCCCAGCGGGTTGTGCAGCGCATGCTGGACGGTGGCATGCAGGCTGCCCTCGATCGCCGGCCAATGCGCGGGCAGGCGTGAATCGGCCTCGGTCTCGCTTGGCGCCGTCGGCTCGGCGCTCTCGGCCTGCTGCATATCGATGTCGGCATCGGCCGCGTCGGCACCCCAGCTGGCCAGCAAGTGCTGCAGGCGCTGGGTCAGCCGCTGCGCATCGGCGCGATTGGCCTCCAGCACGCGCTGCAGGCCGTCCTTCTTGCGCGCGACGGTCCAGCCGCGGCCGCCGCGCTCGAGCCCGCGCACCAGGCCCTCGATCAGCTGCGACAAGGCCTGAGCCTGGGCGGCCGGGCTGTCCGCGCCCTGCTGCAGCTGCTCGAGCCGGCGCAGCGCCTCGTCCCAGCGCGCCTGCTCGATGCATTGCTGCAATTGCTGGCGCGCGGCACCGGCCGGCAGGCCCAGCGCCAGCAGCCTGGTCAGCAGCGCCTGCGCGCGCTCGGGCAGGGCAGGGGCCGCAGCCTCGACGCCCGATTCGATCGCGTAGGCGCGCGCATAGTTTTCCGGCGTCGGCTCCAGCTGCGCCTGGGCCAGCCGCAGCAGCGCGGCCTTGGCGATCTGGGCCGGCGGCTGCGCGGGGCGGCGCGGCTCGTTCATCGCGCTCAGCGCTGGCCGGCCGGGCGCAGCAGGTCGCTGCCGCCCAGCGTGCCGCCGGCCTCGGCGCCGGCCTGGGCGATCCAGGGCGCCTTGCGCGGCAGCACCGTTTGCGCCAGCCATTGCTCGAGTTCCTCGGGCGGCAGCGGCTTGCTGAACAGGAAGCCCTGCATCAGCGAGCAACCCAGGCGGTGCAGCACGTCCATCTGGCGCAGCGTCTCGACGCCCTCGGCGATCACGCGCAGGCCCAGCGCGCGGGCCAGGGCGATGATGGCGGTGACGACGGCCGAGCTCTGCGGCGTGATGCCCAGATCGCGCACGAAGGTGCGGTCGATCTTGACCTCGGAGATCGGCAAGGTGGTCAGATAGGCCAGCGAGGAATAGCCGGTGCCGAAGTCGTCGATCGAGATCTCGACGCCGACCTCGTTGAGCCGGTGCAGCGCCGGGATGACGTTCTGCAGATCCTTCATCAGGTTGTTCTCGGTGATCTCCAGCTGGATCGCCCGGTGCGGCACGCCATAGGCGCTCACGCATTGATGGATGTGCTCGACCAGATCGGTGCGCTCGAACAGGCGGCTGGGCAGGTTGACGGCGATCGAGTCGGAGAAGCCGAAGTTCAGCTGCCAGACCTTGGCCTGGCGCGCCGCCTCGCGCAGCGCCCATTCCGAGAGCGGCACGATCAGGCCGGTCTCCTCGGCCAGCGGGATGAACTCGGCCGGCGGCACCAGCTTGTCGCCGCGCTTCCAGCGCATCAGCGCCTCGGCGCCGACCATGCGGGCCGCACGCACATCGACCTTGGGCTGGTAGTGCAGCACGATCTCGTTGCGCTCCAGCGCCTTGTGCAGCGCGCTTTCCAGCTCCAGCTTCTCGCGCCCCTGGCCGGCCAGCATCGGGGTGTACAGGGCCGCCGCATTGCGGCCCTGCGACTTGACCGCGTACATGGCGACGTCGGAGTTGCGCAGCAGATCGGCCATGGTCTGGCCGTCGCGCGGATAGAGCGCGATGCCGACGCTGGCGGTGACGAAGCATTCCTGGCCGGCGATGAAGATCGGCTCGCGCAAGGCCTCCAGCACCCGGTCGGCCACGCGCTCGGCATCGCGCTCGTCGGCGACCTCGGGCAGCAGCGCAACGAACTCGTCGCCGCCGAGGCGGCCGACCGCCTCCAGGCTGCGGTGCGAGCGCCCGGCCACCGCTTCCAGCGTGCCTTCCATCACCTGGTCCGAGTGGCGCACGCAGCCGCGCAAGCGCCGTCCGACCTCGATCAGCAACTCGTCGCCTGCGGCATGGCCCAGGGTGTCGTTGATGATCTTGAAGCGGTCCAGGTCGATCAGCAGCAGGCCGACCTCGTGGTTGCCGCGGCGCGCCTGCTCGATCGCGCGCTCGACGCGCCAGATCAGCTGGCGGCGGTTGGGCAGGCCGGTCAGCGCGTCGAAATGCGCCAGCTGCTTGATGCGGTCCTCGGCCTGGCGGCGGTCGGTGACGTCCTGCATCACGCCGGTATAGCCGCTGGCATTGCCATGCTCGTTGAACTCGGGCTCGGCCTCGATATGGACGACGCGCGAGCGGCCGTCCGGCAGGGTCACGGCCAGGTCGGTGACCAGCACCGAATGGTGGGCCATCACGTCGCGCAGCAGGCGCAGGAACAGCGTGCGCTCCTCGCGCGGCACCATGCGCATCACGCCGATGAAGTCCAGCCCCTCCAGCGGGCCGCGGCCGAACACGCGCAGTGCCTCGGCGGCCAGCGAGAAGCTGCCGCCGCCGATGCCGCCGCGATGCCATTCGAAGCTGCCCATGCGGGCCAGGTCCTGCGCGCGCGCCAGCTTGGCCTTGCTGCGCTCCAGCTCGATGCGGGTGCGCGAGCTGCGCAGCAGATAGCGCAGGCGCCCGGCCAGCAGGCTCCACTGCGGGGACTTGACGAAGAAATCGGTGGCGCCGACCTGGTAGGCGCGGGTGATCGAGGCCTCGTCGTCCAGGCCGGTCAGCATCAGCACCGGCGTCGATTCGAAGCCGGGCATCGCGCGCAGCCGGGTGCAGGTCTCGAAGCCGTCCAGCTCCGGCATCATCGCGTCCAGCACGATGATGTCGGGCATGCTCTCGGCCATCAGCTCCAGGCCCTCGGCGCCGCTGCGCGCCTCGATGATCTCGAAGCCGCGTTCGCGCAGCGCGATCGCCGTCAGCAGCAGATTGACCTCGTCGTCATCGACCAGCAGCACCTTGGGCTGCTCGGGCAGGTCATCGTCGGGCACGGGAGCGACTGCGTTCATGGCGTGTTCTGAAGGGCCGTCAGGGCCAGGCGGACTTCGGCGATCTCGACCAGCATGGCATCCAGCAGCGGGTCCAGACCTTGGGCGTGGCCAAGCCGGGCCATCGTCTCGATCTCGGCGCAGCGCTGCGACAGTGCCAGCGCGCCCAGGCTCGCCGACGACGATTTTAGGGTGTGGCTGACATGGCGGACGACCGCCAGATCCAGTGTTTCGCCACGCGCCTGCGCCAGTTCGGGCAGCAGCCGTTCCAGCGACTTCAGATAGGCGTTGATGATGCGCGGCAGCAGCTGGCTGCTGCCGTCGGGGTCGAGTTCGCGCAGGCGCGCAAGCGCCTGGGCATCCAGCACGCAGGTGTCGGAGTTCGGGGTTCCACTCATCGTGGCGCCATCATGCACCAGCGCCGTGCCATCCTTGGCCGCCTGCGGCGACGAGTCGTGAGATTCCGTTGAATCGTGCAGGTTGTCATCCAGATGGCGGCTCAGCATGGCAAGCAATTGGCTTTGGCGGAAAGGTTTGGGCAGGTAGTCGTCGAAACCATGGCTCAGCAGGCGTTTTTCGTCGCCGCTGAGCGCATTGGCGGTCACCGCGACGACCGGCACGGCCGGCGGCGTCTGTCCGGCGCTCTGGCGGCGCAGGCGCTGCAGGGCCTCGATGCCGTCCATGCCGGGCATGTGGATGTCCATCAGCACCAGGTCGAAGCGCTCGTCCTGCAGCGCCTGCAGGCCGGCGTGGGCGCTGTCGGCCAGCCGCACCGCGCAGCCCAGATGGGCCAGCATCTGGAAGATGACCTCCTGGTTCACCTGATTGTCTTCCACGACCAGAATGTAACGGCCCGGCCAGCGCGGCGCCGCCGCGGCGGCTTCGGCCGCCGGCTCGGGGGCCTGCCGCACCGGCACGCTGAAGCAGAACACGGAGCCGCCGTCGGCCGGGCGGCGCGCCGACAGGCTGCCGCCCATGCGCTGCACCCGCTGCTGGACCAGGGCCAGGCCCAGGCCGGCGCCGGCATGGCGGCGCGCGAGGCCGGCCTCGGCCTGGGTGAAGGGCTTGCTCAGCCGCGGCAGCTCGGCCGGGTCGAAGCCGATGCCACTGTCGCTGACCTCGAATTCGAGCAGCAGGCCGCCCGCGGCGGCCGGCCGGCTGGCGACGGCCAGCCGCACGCCGCCGCGTGGGGTGAACTTCAGCGCGTTGTCGAGCAGGCCGTCCAGCACCTGGGCGATGCGCGGCGCGTCGCCGATCAGCCGGGCCGGCAGCAGCGGCGCGGCGTCCAGGTCCAGTGTCAGGCCCTGAGCGGCGGCGCGCGCGGCCAGCGGCGCCAGCGCCGCCTCGGCCAGCGCGCGCGGGTCGAAGTGCTCGGCGGCCGCTGCCGCCGTCGCGGCCGGCGCCTCGCCGCCCTGGGCATAGGCGAGCAGGCCGTCCATCAGGCGCAGCAGGTCCTCGGCACAGCGCTGCGCGACCTCGGCCTGGTGGCGCTGCTCGGCGCTCAAGCCGGTCTTCAGCAGCAGCTCGGTCATGCCCAGGATGCCGTTCATCGGCGTGCGGAACTCATGGCTCATATTGGCCATGAAGGCGCTCTTGGCGCGGCTGGCCGCCTCGGCGCGGTCGCGCGCCTGCTGCAACTCCTCGCGCTGGCGCTGCTCGTCGCTGACATCGGCCAGGATCGCATAGACCAGGGCCTGGCCGGCCTGCTGGCGCAGCCGCGTGCGCAGGCGCAGCCAGCGCAGGCCCTTGGCCGGATGCTCGATGCGCAGCACCAGATCGGCGCCGCCGCCATCGGCCTGCATCAGCAGGCGCCGGTCGTACAGCACGCGGTCGGCCGGATGGATGCGCTCGCGCAATTGCTGCAGGCCCTGGCGCAGATCGACCGGGCTCAGGCCCAGCATGTCCAGCAGCAGCGGCGAGCTGAAATGCAGTCGGTCCCATTGCGGCGTGGTCACGAACAGGCATTCGCGCACCGCCTCGGTCACCTCGCGAAAGCGCGTATCGCTTTCCTGCAGCGCCCGCTGCAACTGCTGCTCGGCACCGGCGTCCTGCAGGCACAGCAGGCCGATGCGGTTCGGCAGCAGGCTCAGCTGCAGCTGCAGCCAGCGCTGGCCATGGCGGCCGGCCAGGGCCAGCATCTGGCGCGCCGGGGCGCGCTGGCCGGCCAGCGCCTGCCAGCGCTCGGCGGCGCAGGCGCGCAGCAACTCGGGCGGCAGCGCCTGCTGCAGCGGTTGCGGCAGCGGCGCGGCGGCGGCCGGCAAGGCCAGCAGGCGCTCCGCCTCGCGGTTCAGGTGCAGCAGCTGCCCGCTGCCCAGGTCCAGCAGCGCGATGCCCAGCGGCAGTGCATCGCCGACCAGGCTAGCGCTGATGCGGCCGGCTGCCCGGGCCGCGGCCGGATCGTCGGTGATGCTCATGACAGGGAAGACAGGGAAGACGGCTTCATCGAAAGGGCAGGGATCGGTCGGGGCGGGTGGCCACGCGCCGTATCGAAGCGATATCGGCCGCGGCGGCGCCGACTTGAGGCAAGGCGCGCATCTTCGCCGCTCGGCGGGGCCCCGCGCCATGCTCCTTACAATGCCTTGCATGAACAGTCTCGGTGATGCCGCAGCCCGCACGCGTCGACTGCCCCGCCGGGGCGCGGCCCTGCTGCTGGGCCTGGCATTGTCGGGCCTGCTGCTGGGCCTGTTGAGCCTGCTGCTGGAACTCGGCGACGGGGGCTCGCTGGGCCTGCCGGCGCTGGCGACGGTCGCGCTGTGCACGGCGCTGCTGCTGCTGGTCGTTGCCGCGCTGGGCTGGCATGTCGGCGTGCGCCTGACCCGCCAGCGCCTGGGCGAGGCCTTGCGCGAGGCGCGGCTGCAGACCCAGGCGCTGACGCAGCTGCAGCCCGACTGGCTGTGGGCCACCGACGCCGAACACCATCTGGTGCGCTGGCAGGCGCCGCAGGGCGCGGTGGCCTCCAGCTGGGTCGGCGCCGCCGCGACGCAGGCGCTGTGGGAGCGCTTCGAACTGGACGAGCCGGCGGACGAGGGTCACGGCGATCTGCGCGCGCGGCTACAGGCGCAGGCGAACTTTGCCGGCCTGCGTGTGCGCAAGGGCGATGGCAGCGGCGGGCGCTGGCTGCTGCGCGGCCTGGCCAGCTGGGATGGCCAGGGCCGCTTTGCCGGCTACCAGGGCACGGCGCGCGCGCTGGTGGTCGAAGCGAACGTCAACCCGGGCGGCTGGATCGAGACCCTGCCGATGCCGGCATGCCTGCTGGGCGGCGCCGAGGGCGCAACCGTGCTGGCACTGAACGGCGCTGCCGCGGCACTCGGTGGCGGCCTGGCCCTCGGCGCCGACTGGCGGGCCTGTCTGACGCAGCTGCCGGCGGCGCAGCAGCGCTGGGCCCTGGGCGAGCCGCTCGATGGCCGGCGCCTGGCCTGCCTGCAGACGGCAGCGGCCGCCGATGCGGCGCTGGAGCTCAGCGAGCGCGAATCGTTCAGCTACACGGTCTCGCACGATCTGCGCGCGCCGCTGCGCGTGGTCGAGGGCTTTGCACGCATCCTCAAGGAGGACTACGGCCGCCTGCTGGACCGCATCGGCAACGACCATCTGGACCGCGTGATGGGCGCGGCCGCGCGCATGAACAGCATGATCGACGCGCTGCTGTCGCTGGCCCAGCTGTCGACGCAGCCGCTGCAGCAGCAGCCGGTCAATCTGTCGCAGCTGGCCGGCTTCGTCATCGAGGAGCTGCGCCGCCATGCGCCGGAGCGTGCGGTCGAGGTGCAGATCCAGCCGCAGCTGCTCGTGCAGGGCGACCCGACCTTGCTGCGCATGCTGCTGGAGAACCTGCTCGGCAATGCCTGGAAGTACAGCGGCAAATGCGAGCGCTCGCAGATCCGCTTCGAGCTGCTGCAGCTGCAGGACGGCCAGCGCGCCTTCGTCATCGCCGACAACGGCGCCGGCTTCGACATGCGCTTTGCCGACCGCCTGTTCGGCGTCTTCCAGCGCCTGCACAGCGCCAGCGATTTCCAGGGCACCGGCGTCGGCCTGGCCTCGGTGCGCCGCATCGTGCGCCGCCATGGCGGCGAAATCTGGGCCGAGTCCGAGCCCGGCCAGGGCGCGCGCTTCTACTTCACCCTGGCCGGCTGAGGCCGGCGCTCAAAGCCGCCCGGGCTGGGCCAGCAGCTCGACCGCCTCGACCAGGCGCTGCGCCTGCTCGGCCAGCGACCGGCCCTCGTCCTCGGCCGATTGCTGCAGCCGCTGCAGCGCCTCGCTGCGCGACAGCGAATAGCGGTGCATCAGCACGCCGACCGCCATGGGCACCAGCTGCTGCAGCACGGTGGCGCCGGCGCCGATCGCCTCGCGCGCCGGCAGCGGAGGCGGCGGGGCGCGCCGGTTCGCGAACGCCGCCTCGACGGCCGGCACGATCTGTTGGATGTCCAGCGGCTTGACCAGGTAGGCGACCGCGCCCAACTCCTTGACCTTGGCCACCGTCTGCTCGTCGGCAAAGGCGGACAGGAACATGAAGGGGATCTGCAGGTATTCGCGCAGATAGGCGGCGACGTCGAAGCCGCTCATGCCCTCCATGCGGATGTCCAGCAGGGCCAGCTCGGGCCGGTGCTCGCGCGCCAGGAGGATCGCGTCGTCGCCGTTGTCGGCGTCGATCACCTCGAAGCCGGCCTGGGACAGGCCATAGCTGAGCGTCGCCAGCACCAGCCGGTCATCGTCGACTACCAGTATCTTGCCCTTGCTGCCGCTCACGAGTCCCCCGGTGCCGGATCAGGGCCGGCGCGAATGCCCAGGCTAAGGCCCGGATCATGGCCGCATTGTGACCGAATCCGCCGGCGCGGGGCTAAGGGCTGTCGAGCAGCTTGACGCTGGGGCGTAACAGTTCGACCCGACTGACCACGCGCGGGCCGTCCTGCTCGATGCTCAGCACCGCGCTGCGCCGCGGCAGCAGCGCGCGCACCAGGCCCAGGCCCAGCACGCCGCCGGGCAGCAGCGCGACATTGAAGCCCTCGGGCAATTGGCCGGTATTGCTGATCTCGATGGCGACGCTGCTGCTGCCGCAGCTGAGCCGGCAGCTGACGGCATCGTCCGGCCCATGCTTGACCGCATTGCTGAGCAGCTCGTTGAGGCTCAGCGCGATCGGGATCGACTCGGCCTCGGGCAGCATCCAGCGCTCGGCCGTCTCGCCCTCGATCTGCACGGCGATGCCCTGGCCGGAGCTGCGCTGCACCGAGCCCACGATGGCCTCGACGACGCGCCGCAGGCCCAGCGGCCCGCTGCTGCCGACCTGCAGGCCGTAGACCTGGGCGATCGCATTGACCTGGCCGACCGCCTCGTTGATGACGCCGGCGACCTCAGGCCGGCGCGCGGCGATCTGCTGCAGCAGGCCGGCGACGCCCTGCAGATTGTTCTTGATGCGGTGGTGCACCTCGCGCACCAGCAGCTCGCGCTGCGCGATCGCCGCCTGCAGCCGCGCTTCCTCGGCGGCGCGCTGCTCGGTGACGTCGCTGGCGACGACCAGCAGCTGTTCCGGCGCGCCGTCCGCGCCGCCGCCCTCGGCGCTGCCGGCCAGCTGCAGAAAGCGCGCGTCCCAGATGCGCTGGCGCTCGCCGGCGCCAAGCCGGTATTCGCGCTGCATCGGGGCGCCCGACAGCAGCGCCTCCCGCATATCGCGGCGGATTGGCTCGGCCTGCTCGGCGCCGAACAGCTGCTCGGGCCCGGCGCCCAGCAGCTGCTGCTCGCTGCGCCCGGCCAGCGCGAGCGCGGCCTGGTTGATCTGCACAATCGCCAGCGTCTGGGCATCGTGCAGGCTGATCGCCAGCGGCGCCGCCTCGATGATGCGCGACAGCGAGGCCTGGGCGCGCTGCGTCAGCGCCTCGGCCTGCCGGCGCCGCTCGATATCGAGCAGCGCATAGGTCAGCTGGCGACCGCTGTGCGGCGTGCCGGTGACGACGGCATTGCCGACGACCCAGAACTCGCGCCCGTCGCGCGCCTGCAGCCGGCATTCGAAGCTGTCGGTCTGGCCCTCGTCGAACTCGTCGAGATAGCGGCGGCGGAACGGGTGCTCGGGCTCCGGCGTGGCCACCGTGCTCATGTCCTGGCCGAGGAACTGGGCCAGATCGCCGCCGAACATGCGCCGTGCCGAGCGGTTCATCCATTCGATGCCGCCGCGGCCGACGGTGACGATGCCGATCAGGACCGAATCGAGCACCGTGCGCTCGCGCTCGGTCTGCAGCAGCAGCGACTGCTGGGCGCGCCGGCGATCGTCGACATTGACATAGGTGGCGATGAAGCCTTCCTGCGGAGCGCCGGGCCGCATCGGGCGCACGCTGATCTGCATCCACAGCGCCGTGCCATCCTGACGGCGCACGCGGCGCTCGCCGCGCCACAGGCCCTCGGCCGCGACCGCCTGCTGGACCAGGGCCAGTTGCTGGCGGTATTCGTCGGCGTTGTCGAACAGCTGCTGGTGGTCGAGCCCGGCGAGCTCGTGGATGCGGTAGCCGGTCAGCGCCGCCAGCGCGTCGTTGGCGCGGGTGATGCGGCCCTGGCGGACGATCGCGATGCCGACATCGGACAGGCTGAACATCAGCTCGCGGTCGCGCTCGGCCGCCTCCAGCTCGGCCTGCTGCGCCTTCAGCTGCTCGCTTCGCGTCTCGGCCTGCTGCTGCGCCGTCACGTCCAGGGTCACGACCGAGGTGGTGCGCTTGCCCGAGGCCAGCCGTCCCGGCTCGACCCGGGTCAGCAGCCAGCGCCGGCCCAGTTCCGGATGGCGCACCGCATAGCGGACCTCGGTGCGCTCGCCCTTCTTGAGCGCCTGCTGCAGGCGCTCGAACTCGGGCAGCGAGGCCGGCTCGACCACGTCGCGGCCTATGCCCTGCAGGCCGGCCAGTCCGGCGCGCTGGCCGCCCAGGCTGCCACCCTCCAGCGAGGACGGCCGTGGCCGCAGCCAGCCGGTGTCCTGCTGGAAGGTGGCCAGGCCCACGCCGGCGGTGTCCATCAGGGCGTCCAGCTGCTGGTGCGCCAGATCGCGCTCCTGTTCGGAGCTGCGGTCTTCCAGCACGGCCATGAAGCGCCGCGCCGCCGTGCCGGCGGTCTGCAGCGGCTGCAGCCGTCCCTGCAGCCAGCGCGTGCGCCCCAGCGGGTCGACCAGGCTGGCCTGGGTGCGCAGCATCCCGGTGCCGGCCAGCAGCGCGTCGGCGACGCGGCCCAGCGGGCGGTCCCAGGCCAGCAACTGCTGCAGCGCCGGCTCGGCCTGGTGCAGGGTGGCCGGCGCCTGCAGGCTCAGCGCGCTGAAGGCGCCATTGCTTTTCAGCAGCAAGCCGTGCTCGTCATACAGCACCAGGGCCAGCGGGCTCAGCTCGAACCACTGGGCAATCTCGCTCTGCGCCCGCTCGGCCTGTTCGCGCGCGGCCAGCTCGGCGCTGCAGTCCTGCAGCGCCAGCAAGGTCAGCGGCGGCTTGCCGGCAGCGGCCAGCGCATGCTGCATCGCGCGCAGCCGGCGCTCGCGGCCGCTGCCGTCGAGCAGGCGGAATTCGTTCGGCGCCACCGGCTGCAGCAGCGCGGCGGCGTCCAGACCCTGCAATTGCGCGGGTTCGCGACCGCACAGCGCGGCAAAGACCTGGTTGGCGGCGATCAGGCGCTGCGCGCCGTCGACCACCAGGGCCGGGAAGGGCGAGGCCCAGAAGATCCTGACCAGCTCCTCGGCCCAGTCGCCGGCGGCCGCGCTCGGCGCCGGCATTGCGGCATCGGTGGGGAAGGAGGGCGGGGCGGCCATGGCCCGCAGTTTAGTGTCGAGCCTGGAAGCCTTCGTCACTCATTCCAGCTGCGCGGACTTGGCCAGCGCGCGCAGCACGCACTGGTTGATCTCGTCGGCGCCCAGCATCAGCTGCTCGGCGGCGGCGCGGTAGTCGTAGACCGACTCGTGCTCGACCGCGCGCACCAGCTCCAGATAGGGCTGGTAGGGGCCGGTCTCCTCGACCAGGGCCTGACGCACCCGCTCGGGCACGGGGATGGCCTGCAGCAGCTTGGCGAAGGGCTGCTTCAGCATATGGTCGAGCAGCGAGAACAGGCCGCAGACGAACATCTCGTCGCGCATCTCGCGATCGTCCATGCTGGCGGCCAGCTCCTCCATCAGGATGCCGCGGCGCAGCGCGGCGAACATCACCGGCCGCATCGCATGGTCCTTGCTGGCCGTGGTCAGCAGCAGGGCCAGCCAGCGCTTCAGCCGCGCATAGCCCAAGAGCATGATCGCGTGGCGGAAGCTGCTGACCTCGACCGTCAGGCCGAAGGCGGCCGAATTCATATAGCGCAAGAGCTTGAAGGCCAGGCTCGGGTCGCGCTGCAGCGTCTGCTCCAGGCGCTCGATGTCCTCGCCCTGGTCCAGGCGCGACATCAGCTCGACGATCACCTGCAGATCGGCCTGGATCTCGCTGCGCACGGCGCCGGCCGGAGCCTCGTAGGCGCCCTGCATGGGCCAGCCCAGCACGCCCTGGGCGCCGCGCCGGAAGGCGGCGTCGATGTCCTCGGCGCTGCGCAGGCCGCACAGCAGCCGGGGCAGCGCCGTCTCGGTGCCGCCGCGGCTTTCATCGTCCAGGTCCAGCACCGCGTACTTGAAGCAGGGCAGCAGCTCGGCCGCCAGCGGCGCGGTCGGGCGGCCCTTCAGCAGCAGCTGGTTGCCATGTTTCTTCAGCGCCAGCAGCAACTCGCCATGGACCGCATCGCCGGCCATGAAGGCGGGCAGCTCGATCATCAGATTGGGGCTGGGCGCGCTGCGCAGCAGGCCTTCCAGCAGCGACTCGCTGAGCACGTTCAGCACGACCTGGCCGCCACCGGCCGGCCAGACCTCGGCCACGGCGGCCAGCAGCTCGGCCGCTTCCAGCCTGGCATCGGGGCGCAGCGGGACGACGGTGAGCCGGGTGGCCGCGACCGTGCGTTGCGGATCGATCAGCGGGGCGTAGCCGAGCGCGACGGCGCCCAGGATGGGATGGTTCATCTAGTCGGGGCTAACTCAGAGATTGATGTACTGGAACAGAGACATTTTCTGTACCGAGGCATAGGTCTTCAGGGCGGCATCGTAGCCGCTCTGCTGGTTCTGGAAGTCGGCGATGCCCGAGATCATGTCCAGGTCTTCGGCCGCCGAGCGTTCGCTTTCGTTGTAGAGCTTAAGGGCGCCGAGGCGCGACTCGCTGCCGTCAAGATTGTTCAGGCTTTCGCCAACGGCGGCGCGCGCGTTCTGCAGATTGCCCAGCACTGCATCGAGGTCGCGCAAACCTAGCGCGTTGGCCTGCGCCAACTGCGTGTCGCTGCGCTGCGGGCTCTTCAATTCGCTGACCAGACGATCCAGCACATCGAACACGCCCAGATCCTTGGTCGATGGCTTGATCTCGAAACGATCGCCATCGAGGGCGGAGCCCGTCAGCGTGATCGAAATTCCTTCGAATTCGATCGCTTTACCGGAGGCAAAAGGACCGCCTGCCACCGTGTTGCCCAGGCTGTCGATCACCGTATAACGGGCGCCGGCGCCACTGCCGACGACTTGCAGTTCATAGCTTGCGCCGGTCAGCAGCGAGGGATCGGTGACGCGGCCGGAATCGATCCAGCTTTGCTGCGCCGCGCCGGGGTCAAACAGATTCGGCAGCACGCCGGTCTCGAACACCCCATTGCCGCGGACTGCCTGGGTCCAGGCGGAGCGGCCATCGACGCTGAGCGGATAGCTTTCGATCGCGCCCCCGCCCTGGGCCGTGCCGGCGGTGCCGGCGAACTGCACGCCGGTGGGAGTGTCAATGAAGGGGGCTCCGCCGGAACCCTGGCCGGCGAAAAGGAAGCCGCCGGTGCCGTCGGAGCGATTCGCAAGCGCGAACAGCTGACCGCGCAGACCGGTCACTTTCTGTGCCAGGCTTTGGCGCTCCGCGTCGCTGTAGCTGGCATTGCCGGCGGCCACCATTGCTTCCCGCACCTGCTGAAGCAGCTCGTTGGCATCGCCCAGGGCCGATTCGCCCAGCGCCATGCTGTTGCGGCTGGCCTCGAGCGCGCGCTGGTTGGCGTTGGCCCGGTTGATTGCCATCAGGGCGCGCTCGGCCCGAGCCGCAGCGGTCGGATCGTCGCTGGCCTTGCCGACCCGCTTGCCGGAAGTTAGCTGGGTCTGGGTCTCCTGCATCTGCTGCTGGCGATGCTGGAGATTGGTGATGCTGGCGTCGAAAAGATTGGCAGTGGACAGGCGCATGGTCGCTTTCAATCTCAGGCGGCGAGTTTCAGCAGTTCGTCGAACAGGCTCTGGGCGACCTGCAGGACCTTGGCGGCGGCTTGATACCCCTGCTGGAACTGCATCAGTCGCGCCGCTTCCTCGTCGATATTGACGCCGGCCTGACCCGCACGCGTCGCCTCGGCATCGGAGGCGACGGTTGTCGAGACTTCGGCCAGATAGTTGGCGCCCTGGACGCGGGCACCGATCTCGCTCATTGCGGTCGCATAGGCGCCGGTGACGGTGGCGCCTCCGGTGATACTGCCGTCTGCCAACAGCCGGCGGCCGATGATGGTTTCGTCTTGGATACTCAGGAATGCCTTGGCATTGCCGTTGTTGGTGGCGCTGAACTTGGTGGCTTCAAGCGTGACGGTGTCACCCTTGCGGGGTGTGCCATTAAGCGTGAGTTCAAAGCCGAGATCGATGGCCGGGCTGGCATTCGGTTGGTTGCCGATTGCCTGGCCGGCCTTCCAGATGCCGTCCAGCACCGTGCCGTCGGCCAGCGTGACCGTGTATTGCAGCTGGGCTGGATCGGCCGGGTCAGGGTCGCCAAAGGCGACCGTCATCGGCGCCAGGCTGGTATCGAGGCGGCCGTTGGCCGCACGCAGCGAATCGATCGTCGCGGTACCGGTGTTGCTCACGGCGGTACTGCCGGTCAGCGGCGAGGCGGCCGCAATGCCGCTGGGCTGATCGAGCACGCGCTTCATCTCGAGGGCGCCCTGCGCAACCGGCTCGATGATGAAGGAATCTGAAACGCCGGGGGCGGCGCCGATGAAGTCCACCTTGAAGCCGTCGACCGAGTCGCCGTCATACACAGTGCGGGTCAGGCCGTCGGAAAGGCGTGTCAGCTGGTAGACGCCGGGCGTCCCGGACGGGTCGGATTGCAGCTTGTAGGCACTGGCCTGCAACTGGCTGGCGTCATTGATGGTGACCTGCACCCTGCTGAGGAAATTGCCGCTGGCGTCCCGCTCGTTGGTGCTGGCCGGCAGCGAACGCGGTGCGCCAAACGCGAACATCGGCGCGCCCTTGCCCGGCGGATCGGACAGGTCCAGACCCAGGGCCTGCTGTTCGTTGACCCGGCTGGCCAGCGCTGTCGCCATCTGGCCGAGCTGATTGCGCGCGTTCTGCAGATCATCGTTCTGGTATTGCAGCAGGGCGGTGATCGAGCCGCCGGTCAGCACGCTGGGATCGAGCGTGCGGTTGCCGCTGGCTTCGGTGATGCTCAACGTCGCGCGGCTGCCGTCATATGGATCCTGCGTCACCGCCAGTTCCTGAGCCTGGGCGCCCAACACGAGGCGCTGACCCCCACCGATGAACACCCCTACCGTGCCATCGTCGGCCTTCAGTGTGCTGACCTGGATGTATTGGCCCAACTGCGAGATCAGCTCGTCGCGTTTGTCGAGCAGATCATTGGGCGTATGGCCGCTGCCGTTGGCGCGGGCAATTTGGCTGTTGGCGGCAGCTATCTGTTTGCTGAGCTGGTTGACGACGCCCACATTGGCCTTCAGATCGCTGACCACGCCGGCCTGCAGGCTGGTCAACTGCTGCCCCGCGCTCGAGAAGCGCGCGGCCAATTCCTCGGCCCGACCCAGCACGACCTGACGCGCAGAGAGGTCGGACGGGCGGCTGATCACATCGACCATCGCGTTGAGAAACTGGCTCGTCGCATAACCAATGCCTGCCTCGCCGGTCGGGAAGATCTTCTCCAACTGCGACAACTGCTCAGAGCGAGTCTGATCCATATAGGCGACCGACTTACTGCTGGCCGCCTCCTTAGTCAGGAATTCGTTGTGCGAGCGCATCACCGTCTCGACATTGACGCCGCGGCCGAAGAAGCCGGCGCCGCTGTACTGGCCGTCCGCAGTCGCCAGCACCACCGACTGACGCGAATAGCCGGGCGTGTTGGCGTTGGCGATGTTCTGGCCTATGGTCTGCAATGCCGCCTGGTTGGCGAACATCGCCCGCATTCCCAATGACAGCAACGAGCTCATTCAGCCGTCCTCAAGCCATCGCGCGCTGCACGCGCACGGTCGTGTTGATGACCTTGGCCAGCTTGCTGGCGTATTCCGGATCGGTCGCGTAGCCGGCCTTCTGCAGGCCGCGGGCAAAGCCCTCGGCGCCGCCGCTCTGGGCCTGGGCGACCACATTGGCGTAGCGTTCGTTGCTGCCGATCAGGCGCGCATAGTCCTTGAAGGCTTCCTCGTAGCTGGCGTAGGCGCGGAACTTGGCCGTCACCTTCTGCGGCTTGCCGTCGATGTACTCGGTCGTCTGCACCTCGGCGACCTTGCCGGTCCAGTTCGACGTGGCCTTGATGCCGAAGACATTGAAGCTGGGGCTGCCGTCCCTGCCGGTGATCTCGCGCCGGCCCCAGCCCGATTCATGGGCGGCCTGGGCGATCATGAAGCTGGCCGGGATGCCGGTGGCGGCCTCGGCCGCCTTGGCCGCGCCGTCGTGCTTCTGAATGAAGGTCTGCACATGCGGGGCGATGCCCTTGGTGGCCAGCACCGGCAGCGGCTGCACGGCGTTCTTGGCCGCATCGTCCTTGAGGCCCATCTGGCGCTGCAGCTGGCGCTGGATCGCATCCGACAGGCCGCCGGGCAGGCCGGTCAGCTTGCCGGCGAACTGCGTGTCCAGCATCTCGGTGCCCATCTGGGTGGCCGAGTTCTCCAGCATGCCGGTCGACAGGGTCGAGGCGCGCATGCTCTTCATCACTTCCTGCATGAACAGCGACTCGAACTGCTTGGCCGCCTCCTTGATGCTCGACTTGGGGTCGCGCGCGGCGGCGGCGCGCAGCGCGTCGATCGAACGCGTGTCGCTCGTCAGGCTGTTGCCGGCGTTGAAGGGGGTGGAGGAGAGTGCCATCTCAGATCACCTCCAGCTCGGCGTTCAGCGCGCCGGCGCTCTTCATCGCCTGCAGGATGGCCAGCAGGTCTTGCGGGGTCGCGCCCAGCGAATTCAGCGCCTTGACGACATCGGCCAGTTTGGCACCGGCCGGCATCTGGATCAGCGTGCCGGGCTCCTGCTTCAGCGAGATGTCGGTCTTCTGGGCGACCACGGTCTGGCCGCCGGACAGCGCGTTGGGCTGGCTGATCACCGGCGTCGAGCTGATCGTCACCGACAGATTGCCATGCGCGACCGCGCAGGCGGCCAGGGTGACCGACTGGTTCATCACCACCGAGCCGGTGCGCGCATTGATGACGACGCGGGCGGCCGGCTCGACCAGGTCCAGTGGCAGGTTTTCCAGATCGGCCAGAAAGGTCACGCGGGCATCGCTGCCATTGGGAGCGCGCACGCGCACCGAGCGGCCGTCCAGCGCCTGGGCCGTGCCCTCGCCCTTGGCGCGGTTGATCGCCTTGGCGACCGCGCGGGCGGTAGCGAAGTCGCTGGCGTTGAGGTCCAGCTGCACATAGTCGCTGGCCTGCAGCGCGGTCGGCACGCTGCGCTCGACCAGGGCGCCGGCGGGGATGCGGCCGGCGCTCAGATGATTGATCTGCACCTTGGAGCCGCCGGCCGAGGCGCCGGCGCCGCCGACGACCAGATTGCCCTGGCCGATCGCGTAGACCTGGCCATCGGCGCCGCGCAGCGGCGTGGCGATCAGGGTGCCGCCGCGCAGGCTCTTGGCATTGCCCATCGAGGAGACATTGATGTCGATCTGCTGGCCCGGCTGGGCGAAGGCGGGCAGCTGGGCCGTCACCATCACGGCCGCGACATTGCGCGGCTGCATGGTGACGCCGGGCGGCAGCATGATGCCGAACTGCTGCAGCATCGCCGACAGGCTTTGCGCGGTGTAGGGGGTTTGGGTGGTCTGGTCGCCGGTGCCGTCGAGGCCCACGACCAGGCCGTAGCCGGTCAGCGCATTGGCGCGCACGCCTTGGACGGCGGCCACTTCCTTGATGCGGGCGGCGTGCGCCGGACCCGCCAGCACGGTGGCCAGGACGAGGAGGGCGCTGAGGAATCGGGCGGTGATGCTTGGCATGACGGTCGTAGCGGAGACTGCTACAACCGATTCTGCGCATTCTTAAGTGGGCGAAAGGTTCAAAAAGAACCGCGACAACCAGCCTATTCCATGCGCATCGGAGACGGCGCCGCGGCCGCGCTGCTCGATGCGCACATTGGCGACCTGGGCCGAGGGCACGGTATTGCCCTGCACGATGGCCTGCGGGTCGACCTGGCCGGAGAAGCGCAAGACGTCGACATTGTGGTTGACGCCGATCTGCTTCTCGCCGCTGATCAAGAGGTGGCCGTTGGGCAGCACCGCGGTGACGACGGCGGTGATGCTGCCGGAGAAGTCGTTAGTGTTCTCGTTCGAGCCCTTGCCGGCCGACTTGGTCGCCGAGCTGGCGTTGGCGGCGGCGCGGTTGAAGGAGCTGGGCGAGATGCCGGGCAGGGCGGTGACCGCGGCGGCCAGCGAGCCGCTCTTGTCGATCTCGCTGGTGGAGCTCTGGCTGGCGCTGATGCGCTCGACGATGACCACGGTCACCGTGTCGCCGACCAGGCGGGCGCGCCGGTCCTCGAACAGCGGCCGGTAGCTGACCGCCTGATAGATCGAGCCATTGCTGGCCTGCTGCTGCGGCTGCAGCGGCAGCTGCACGACCGGCGTGTGCTGCAGCTCGACGCGCGGCTCGGGATAGAGCGTGCCGCAGGCGGCCAGGCTCAGGCTCATCAGGGCAAGGGCGAGGGTGCTCAGGCGCTTCATCATGGTCCTCAGATCTGGGCGAGCTTCTGCAGCATCTGGTCCGAGGTCTGCACCGCCTTGGAGTTCAGCTCGTAGGCGCGCTGGGTCTGGATCATCGCGACCAGCTCCTCGACGACGTTGACGTTGGAGGTCTCGACATAGCCCTGCTGCAGCGCGCCCAGGCCGTTGGCGTTCGGCGCGCCGGCGTTGGGCGTGCCGGAGGAGGCGGTCTCGACGAAGAGGTTCTGGCCCAGCGGGTCCAGGCCGGCCGGGTTGACGAAGCTGGCCAGCTGGATCTGGCCCAGGTTCTGCGGCTGGGCCGAGCCCGGCACGGTCACCGAGACGGTGCCGTCGTTGCCGATCGTGATGCTTTGCGCATTGGCCGGCACGGTGATGCCGGGCAGCAGCGTATAGCCGTTGTTGGTGACGATCTGGCCGTTGGCGTCGAGCTGGAAGGAACCGTCGCGGGTGTAGGCGGTGGTGCCGTCGGGCTGCTGGATCTGGAAGAAGCCATTGCCCTTGATCGCCAGA
Source organism: Roseateles violae (assembly GCF_030410485.1). Taxonomy (GTDB): domain Bacteria; phylum Pseudomonadota; class Gammaproteobacteria; order Burkholderiales; family Burkholderiaceae_C; genus Roseateles_D; species Roseateles_D violae. The sequence continues at coordinate 89,717 of NZ_JAUHHC010000002.1, forward strand.
TCGAGGTTGTTGGTGGTCTGCTGCAGATTGCCCTGGCTGTAGATGCGCGAGGTGGCGACCGGGCGCACGCCCAGGCCCAGCTGCAGGCCGGTGGGTAGCTGCGTCTGCTCGGTCGTGTTGGCGCCGCTCTGGCGCATGTTCTGGTAGATCAGGTCCTCGAAGATCGCATGCGAGCGCTTGTAGCCATTGGTGGCGACGTTGGCCAGGTTGTGCGAGATCGTGTCCAGCTGGGTCTGCTGGGCCTCCATGCCGGTCTTGGCAATCCAGAGCGAGCGGATCATCGGGGTCTTCCTTGTTTAAGAGCTGCCGAGCAGCTTGGCCGATTGCTGGCCCTGGGTCTGCGCGATCTGCAGCAGCTTCATCTGCTGCTCGAACTGGCGGCCGGCGGCGATCATGCTGACCATGGTCTCGACCGGGCTGACGTTGCTGCCTTCCAGCGCGCCGTCCTGCAGGCGGGCGTTCTGGTCGGCCGGCAGATCGGCGCCGTCGGCGCTGCGGAACAGGCCATCGGCACCGCGCTGCAGCGGCGCCTCCGGCGTGACCAGCTTGAGCCGGCCGATATTGACCGGCCGCGTGTCGTTGGCGCCCTTGGCGGTGATGGTGCCGTCGGCACCGATGTCCACCCGGCTGTCCGGCGGCACATTGATCGCGCCGCCCTCGCCGAGCACCGGCAGGCCGTTGCGCATCACCAGCTGGCCGGTGGCGTCGACGTCCAGCGAGCCGGCTCGCGTGTAGGCCTCGGTGCCGTCCAGGCCCTGCACGGCCAGCCAGGCATTGCCCTGCATCGCGACGTCCAGATTGCGGCCGGTGGTCTGCACGACGCCCGCGTCGGGCTTGTAGCCGATGGTGGTCTCCAGCGCGTAGGCGCGGGTGCTGGCGCCGTCGCCGCGCACCGGCACGGCGCGGAAGGCCTGCAGCTCGGCGCGGAAGCCGTTGGTCGAGACATTGGCCAGGTTGTTGGCCAGCACGTCCTGGCGCTGCATCGAGGCCTTGGCGCCGGCCATCGACAGATAGATCATGCGGTCCATCGCGCGCTCCTCCTCGTCTCAGCGATTAACGCAGGTTGACGATGGTCTGCATGACCTGGTCCTGCGTCTTGATCGTCTGCGCATTGGCCTGGTAGATGCGCTGGGCGGTGACCATATTCACCAGCTCGGCGGTCAGGTCGACGTTCGATTCCTCCAGCGCGCCGGACTTCAGCGCGCCCATATTGCCGTCGCCCGGCACGCCGACGACCGCGTCGCCGGAACCATAGGTGCGCGCCCAGAGATTGCCGCCCATCGGCTGCAGGCCCTGCGGATTGCGGAAGGAGGCGAGCTCGATCTGGCCGGCCGGCTTGCTCTGGCCGTTCGAGTAGCGCGCCATCACGATACCGCTGTTCTCGATCAGGATGCCGGCGAGCTGGCCCGGCGCGTAGCCATCCTGGGTCAGGTCGGTGACGGCGAAGCTGGAGCCGTTTTCAGTGGCGTCGGTCAGATAGAGATCGATGGCCGGTACTGGCAGTGTCGTCGCGCCCATCGCGTTCATGCCGGCCGGCACATTCATCATGATCTTGTCGGTCGGGACAATCGGATTACCGCCGGTAGCTGGGAAGGTGAGCGTGGTGTATGGCTCGAGCGGATTGCCGTCGGCATCGACGCTGATCGGCGTGCCGTCCGAGTTCTCGGTGAAGGGCTGGCCATTGGCCGTTGCGAAGATGTTCCAGGTCGTGTTGCCATCGACATCGGGCGTGGTCTTCTGGAAGTAGAAAGTCACGGCGATGTCCTGCCCCTTGGCGTCATATACGGTCATCGAGGTCGCGTTGTTGTACGTCGTCGGGTCGCTCAGCAACATACCAGGGCGTGTGTCGGACGCGGTAACAGCCGAGCGGGAGTCCAGATTGAACTCAGTGTCGACGCGGCTCGTCGCTCTCGGCGCGATACCCGCGGTCGGCAGCTGCAGGGGCCTCGCTAGGCCCGGCTGGATCACGCCGCTGCCGTCGGCCGGGTAGCCGAGCAGCTTCAGTTGGTCGTTGTTGACGATGAAGCCCTCGCGGTCCAGCTTGAACTGGCCGTTGCGGGTGTACATCGCCGGGTTCTTGCCGTCGCTGACCTGGAAGAAGCCGCCGCCGTTGATGGCCAGATCCATCGGGCTCTCGGTCGTCGTGATATTGCCCTGGGTGAACTGCTGGGCCACCGTCTGGAGGCTGACGCCGATACCGACCTGGCTGGCACCGGCACCGTTGAGCGCGCCGGCATAGACATCGGCGAACTCGGCTCGTGCGCTCTTGGCGCCGTAGGTGCTGGCGTTGGCGATGTTGTTGCCGATCACGTCCAGGCTCTTGCTGGAGGCGTTCAGACCGGAAAGACCTTGTTGAAAGCTCATGGGGTGTCCTTGGCGGGGGGCAGGCGGTTCAGTCGAAGGAGGTGACGCTGGCGTAGTCGACCAGGCCCAGGTTCTTCAGCTCCAGCTTCAGGCTGCCGCCGCTGGCGTTGACCGAGGTCACGGTGTCGCGGGTGAAGGTGGTGCTGCTGACCGGGGCGGCGCCTTTGGTGGCGGTGATGCGGTACTTCAGATCCGAGTCGATGCCGTAGGCGGTGCTTGGCCATGTGAAGTCCTGGCGGCCGGCGCCCTGGGCGCCCAGCTGCACGGTGTCGATCACGCTGCCGGCCGGGCTCAGGATCTCCAGCTTGACCGCATCGGCCGGCGAGGCCAGCTCGTAGCTGCCCTGGCCGGCGCCGGAGGACATGTCGAGCCGGTTGCCGGCGACGCTGACCTCGCGACCGACCAGGGACACGCTCTGCAGCATCTGCATCTGGCCGAACTGCGAGGCCAGCGACTTGACCGAGCTGTCCAGCGTGCTGATGCCCGACACCGTCTGGATCTGCGCCATCTGGCTGGTCACCTGGGCGTTGTCCATCGGGTTCATCGGATCCTGGTTCTGCATCTGCGCGACCAGCAGCTTCAGGAAGCGGTCCTGCGTGTCCTGCGCCGTCTTGGCCGCGGTGGCGCTGGTGCTCGGGGTGGTGTTCAGTGCGGTGACATCCATCTCTCAGGCGCTCCTCAGGACTGGCCCAGCTGCAAGGTCTTGAGCAGCAGGTTTTTGGCCGTGCTCATCACCTCGATATTGTTTTGATACGAACGCGAGGCGGAAATCATGTTGACCATCTCCTCGACCGTGTTGACATTGCTGTAGGTCACATAGCCCTCGGCATCGGCCTGCGGATGCTTGGGGTCCAGCACCTTGCGGCCGGGCGTCTGGTCCTCGCTGATCGTGCTGACGCGCACGCCGGCCGAGGCCAGGTCGTTGCCCGCGCCGACCAGGGCGGTCTGGAACACCACCTGGCGCGCCTTGTAGGCTTGGCCGTCCGGGCCGGCCACCGTGTCGGCATTGGCCAGGTTGCTGGCCACCACGTTCAGGCGTTGGCTCTGCGAGCTGACCGCGCTGCCGGAGATATTGAAGATCTGGAACATCGACATGACGGGCTAATCCTTTATCAGCCGGCGTTATGCGGCTTCATCGAGTCCAACGTAGTGCGCACCGAGGCATTGATGAAGCGCAGCGTCGCCTCGTACTTGACCGAGTTGTCGGCGAAGTTGGCGCGCTCGCGGTCCATATCCACGCTATTGCTGTCCAGATTGGTCTGGGCGGCGGTGGAATACAGCTTTTCGGCATCGCTGCGGGCGCCGGCCGGCGGGGCGATATGGCCGGCGCGCGTCGTCGTCATGGCGCCGGGCACGGCCGCGCCGCCGGTGGCCTCGCGCAGCGCGCGGGCAAAGTCGATGTCGCGGGCCTGGTAGCCCGGCGTGTCGGCATTGGCGATATTGCTGGCGAGCAGGCGCTGGCGTTCGGACCGCAGCGCAAGCGCCTGGGTCTGGAAGTTCAGCGGGTCGGTCAGTCGGTTCATCATGTGAGGTGCCCTTTGCTGGGGCCGCCGCTCCACGCAGGCTTGCGGGATTTGGCGATGTGAACGGATTGTTGGTGGCCGACCGGCAAAACATTAGCGGGAATAAAGAGGGCTTTGCTGCGCATTTCCGGGCTCAGCGGCGCCGGCCCCGGGTCTAAAGTTGCCGCCATGCATCAGATTCGCCCGTCCTCCCTGCTGTTCGCCGTGCTGCGCCTGTTGGCCGCAGTCGGCGTGGGCCTGGTCGTGGCGACGGGCCTGGGCCTCGCGCTGCCCGCTCGCGCCCAGGCGCTGGACGCCGGCCTGGCCAGCCAGGTGCAGCAGCTGGCCGAGGCCGGCGCGCTGAACGGCATGCCGGCGCAGGCGCGCGTTGAGGTGCAGCTGGGCCGGCTCGATCCGCGCCTGAAGCTGGCCCCCTGCCGCCAGGTGCAGCCCTATCTGCCGACCGGCCTGTCGATGTGGGGCCGCACCCGCATCGGCCTGCGCTGCCTGGATGGCCAGCATGGCGGGCAGGGTGCCGCCGCCGGCCTGGCGCGCTGGAACGTCAGCCTGCCGGTGACGGTCAAGGTCTATGGCCGGGCGCTGGTCGCCTCGGGCCCGCTGCCGGCCGGCACGGTGCTGACTCAAGAACATCTGTCGGTGGCCGAAATCGATATCGCGGCGGAGCCGGCAGCTGGTTTCACGGATGCCGCCGCCCTGGTCGGCCGTACGCTGACCCGCCCGCTGGCCGCCGGCGACGCGCTGCGCAGCAGCAGCCTGAACCGGCGCCAGTGGTTTGCCGCCGGCGAGACGGTGATGGTGCGGGTCGCCGGTCCCGGTTATGCGATCGCCGGCGAAGGCCAGGCGCTGACGGCCGGGCTGGACGGGCAGGACGTGAAGATCCGTTTCGACAACGGCCGCACGGTCAGCGGCCGGGCGACCGGCGAGCGTCTGGTGGAGTTGCTGCTGTGAGCGGGCATTCCGGCCGGCTTGCACATTTTTTTGACGAAAGTCCTAAAGTGCCGCTCGGACGCGTCGATACACCGAAAAACCGGGTCAGGTCTGTGACCGGCCGGGACCTTTGGAGAACAGCATGAAAATCGGTAACAGCCCAGAAGCCGCTGCCAGCCCCGTCGGGGCCGACAAGGCCGCCGCCGGCACGCGTTCGCAGCAGCCCGCTGCCGCCGCGACCGTCGCCGGCGCCAAGAAGGCGCCCGAGGCCAGCACCCAGCTGAATCTGTCCAGCACCGCCAGCAGCCTGCTGTCCGGCGTCGGTGCGGACGAGGGCAGCTTCGATGCCGAGAAGGTCCAGCGCATCTCGCAGGCAATCGCCGAGGGCAAGTTCAGCGTCAATGCCGACGCGATCGCCGACAAGCTGATCGCCAACGCGCAGGAACTGCTGGCCCGCACGCAGCCCAAGCACTGAGCGAACGGGCCGGCGCCCGGCCGGTCTTCCGACAAAACCAAGAATGAATCTCGACGCCCAGAGGGCGGGGACAACCATGCACCTTTCGCCTTCGACGACGACAGAGCCAAGCAACCCGGTCAGCCAGCAGCTCGAAAAGCCGCTGCTGGAGGTCGAGAGCTGCCTGAATCTGCTCGGCGAGGCGCTGCTGCGCCGCGACACGCCGGCGATCGAACAGCATTCGGCCCAGCTGCACCAGGCCCTGGCCCAGGCGATCGCCAGCTTCAGCGAGGCCGCCCGCAGCGGCAATGTGCCGGCCAGCCTGCGCAACCGCCTGGTCCAGGCCGGCGGCCGCGTCGCCGCCCAGCGCGAATCGCTGGCCCGCGCCACCGCCGCGCTGGATCGCGCGATCGACGTGCTGATGCCCAGCGAAAGCAGCGGGCTCTACTCGGCCCTGGGCAAGAGCGAGCGCAAGTCCAGCCTGGGCGGCGCGATCCAGGCCTGAGCCCGGCCCGAGGGCGTGCGGCAGGCGCCGCCGGCAAGAAAGCGAAAGCCACCCGAGGGTGGCTTTTTTGCGCCCGTCGCGGTGGTGTCGCCCGGGATGAACGCTGCTAGGCGGTGGCCTTTCGGCGTATCGAGTCCAGATAGGCATGCCCGTCCGGCGGCAGGCCGCTGCGCTGCGAGGCCCAGATCATTTCGCCCAGCGCATCCATGGCCACATGATGGGCCTCGTGCAGCGAGTTGCGCTTGGCGGCCATCAGGTCGATCGCCTGGCGGATGCCGCTGGGCTGGTCGATCGCATGCTGCTCGGTGATCGTCAGGTGCATGGACAGGTGCAGGAAGGGATTCGTGCGGCCCTCCTCCACGCTGTAGACGGCCGCCAGCGCGGTCTCCTCGTCGGCCAGCTCGGCGTGGTACTCGGGGTGCTGCTGGATCCAGTCGGCGGCCAGCGCCTCCATCGGGATCAGCGGCGCGCCCTCGCGCAGCTTGCGATAGGTCTGGCAGAAGAAACGGCGGACTTCGAGTTGGGACGGGGCGAACATGGGCGCAATTGTCGCCGCTAGCCCCGTTCGTCGCCGTCCGATGACGATTGACCCCAGTGATGCTGCTGCGGCCGGCGCGCGCGCGCCTGCTCGCGTTCCTGGGCGACCAGCTCCTCGAACTGGCGCCGGCCCTGCTTGGCCGCGGCGATCAGCGCCGCCTCGTCCTTGTGCAGCGGCACCGTGCGCTCCAGCTGTTCGACATTGTGCTGGCGGAAGCGCCAGGCCAGCTTGCGCGCCGCATGCGGCTCCCAGCCCAGCTGCTCGAGCACGCTGCGCGCGCTCATCAGCGCCGAGTCCAGCGTCTCGCGTTCGATCAAGGTGACGCCGAGTTCGCGCAGCTTGTAGAAATGGGTGACGTTGCGCGCGCGCGCAACGATCTGCAGGCGCGGGAAATGCTGGCGGGCCAGGGCGGCGATCTCGACGCTGTGCTCCATCTCGTCGACGGCAATGACCAGCACGCGCGCCGTTTCGGCGCCGGCCGTACGCAGTAGGTCGAGCCGGGTCGCATCGCCGAAGAAGACGCGCCAGCCGAAGCGGCGCAGCGATTCGATCGCCTCGGCGTCGTGGTCCAGCACGGTCGCCTCGATGCCGTTGGCGTAGAGCATGCGGCCGATGATCTGACCGTAGCGGCCGAAGCCGGCGATGATGATGGGCGCGCTCTGCGGCTCGTCCAGCGTGGCCGCCTGCGGCACGCGCTGGCGCGCCAGCCGCGGCGTCAGCAGGCGGTCGGTGACCAGCAGCAGCGCCGGCGTGCAGGCCAGCGACAGCGCCACCGCCGCGACCAGGGCCGAATTCTGCTGCGCGTCGATCAGGCCCGACTGGCGCGCCAGCTGGAAGACGACGAAGCCGAACTCGCCGCCCTGGGCCAAGAGGATCACGAACACCGGCCGTTCCAGCACCGGGATCTGCATCCACCGGGCCATTGCCGTCAGCAGCGCGCTCTTGCAGACCAGCAGCGCCAGCAGCAGGCTCAGCACCAGCAGCGGCTGCTGGACCAGCACCGCCAGATCGACGCCCATGCCGACGGCGATGAAGAACAGGCCCAGCAGCAGGCCCTTGAAGGGCTCCAGATCGGTCTCCAGCTCGCGCCGGTACTCGCTCTCGGCCAGCAGCACGCCGGCCAGGAAGGCGCCCAGGGCCATCGACAGGCCGACGCTGAGCATCAGCGCCGCGGTGCCGATCACCAGCAGCAGGGCGGCGGCGGTGAAGATCTCCGGCGTGCGGCTGCGCGCGATCCAGCGCAGGGCCGGCCGCAGCGCCAGGCGCCCGCCGAGGATGATGGCGGCCATCACGGCCAGCGCCTTCAGCGCCTGCCAGCCGCCGCCGCCCGCGCCACCGTCCTGCTGCAGCGCGACGATGGGCACCAGGGCCAGGATGGGGATGGCGGCGATGTCCTGCAGCAGCGCGACGCTGAGCACGCTTGTGCCGGCCGTCGTGCGGCCCAGATTGCGTTCGGCCAGCACCGCCAGCGCGACCGCCGTCGAGGACATTGCCAGGCCCAGGCTGACCACCAGGGCCAGGCGCCAGGGCAGGCCCAGCAGCAGCGCCAGGCCCAGCAGCAGGGCGGCCGAGCCGAACAGCTGCAGCGAGCCCCAGCCGAAGATGGGCCGGCGCAGCGCCCACAGGCGCTCGGGCTCCAGCTCCAGGCCGACCAGGAACATCATCAGCACGACGCCGAACTCGGCCACCTCCAGAATCGTCGCCGGCGCGGCGATCAGGCCCAGCACGCTGGGGCCGATGATGACGCCGGCCAGCAGATAGCCGAGGATGGAGCCCAGGCGCAGCGCGCGCGCCAGCGGCACCGCCAGCACGGCGGCGGCCAGGAAGACCAGCGGCAGATGCAGCCAGGCGCCGTGATGCGCGGTCGCCGCCTCCATCAGGATGTCCCCCCGATGGGGCTGAACAGCGCCGGCCGCGCATCGAGCGGGATCTCCGGCGGCGGCTCGCCGGGCAGGCCCGCGCACCAGCCCGGGTAGCTCAGCAGGCGCTCGGCGAAGCCGCGCGCATGCTGCTCGATCTCGGCATCGGAGACGCGGTGCGCGCCATGCAGCACCCAGGGCGGCAGGAAGCGCAGCCCGCACAGGCGCGCGCTCTGCGCATAGGGCAGCAGGAAGGTGTCGAGCGTATGGCGGTTGTGGCCGGTCTCGGCATAGGACTCGGCGCTGCCGCCGGTCGAGGTGGCCAGCCACAGGTCCTTGCCCTGCAAGGCCTGACCCCCGGGGCCGTAGGCCCAGCCGAAGCGCAGCACTTCGTCCAGCCAGATCTTGAGCAGGCCCGGCATGCTGTACCACTGCAGCGGATGGACCAGCACCAGCAGGCGGGCCGGCGTCAGCGCCGCCTGCTCGGCGGCGACGTCGATCGCGTAGTCGGGATAGAGGCGGTAGAGGTCGCGCAGGGCAAGCCGCTGCGGGGCCAGCTTTTGCGCGGCGGCAAGCAGCGCCTGGGTGACGCGCGACTGCGCCAGGTCCGGGTGCGCGGCAATGATCAGGATGTCGGCCATCCCGCAAGCGTAACCCGGCCCGGCGGCGCCGCTCCGGCCTTGCCTGCATTGCCGCCGGCCGGGGGGCGCGGCTAATATCGCCCGCAAATCCTGGAGCGAGGAGCCGCCATGCCCGTGATCCTGATCGCCAACCCCAAGGGCGGGGTCGGCAAGAGCACCATTGCCAGCAATATCGCCGGCTATCTGGCGCGCCAGGGCGCGCAGGTGATGCTCGGCGACGCCGACCGCCAGCAGTCGGCCGCGCGCTGGCTGGCGCTGCGCCCGCCGCAGCTGCCCAGGATCGCCGGCTGGGAGTTCGACGGCAAGGCCAGCGTCAGGCCGCCCAAGGGCGTCAGCCATGTGCTGATCGACACGCCGGCCGGCCTGCACGGCAAGCGGCTGGAGGCGCTGTACCGCATCGCCGACAAGATCCTGCTGCCGCTGCAGCCCAGCCTGTTTGACATCCAGGCGACATACGACTTCGTCCAGACCTTGCATGATCTGCGCAGGCAGACCGGGCACAAACCGGCTCTGGCCATCGTGGGCATGCGCGCCAAGGAGGGCACCCTGTCGGTCGAGCAGCTGCAGCATTTCCTGCAGGAGCTGGCCGTGCCGGTGCTGGGCCAGCTGCGCGACACCCAGAACTATGTGCAATTGGCGGCGCGCGGCCTGAGCTTGTGGGACGTGGCGCCGAGCCGGGTCGAGCGCGACCTGGCCCAGTGGCAGCCGCTGACCGCCTGGCTGGATGAGTGACGACGAGCATCATGCGTGTTTTCGACAAGCTGGCCGATCTGGCCGCGCTCACGGGCCAGGAGATTGCGGTCAGCGACTGGGTGCTGATCGACCAGCTGCGCATCCAGCGCTTTGCCGACGCGACCGACGACCAGCAATGGATACACACCGACCCCGTGCGCGCGGCGGCCGGGCCCTTCGGCACGACCATCGCCCATGGCTTCCTGACCCTGAGCCTGCTGCCCAAGTTCTTTGCCGAGAGCTACAAGGTGGCCGAGACGCGCATGGGCATCAACTACGGCCTGAACAAGGTGCGCTTCCCGGCGCCGGTGCCGGTCGACAGCCGGCTGCGGGCGCGCTTCAAGCTGCTCAGCTTCGAGGCGATCGCCGGCGGCGCGCAGTTCAGCGTCGAGGTGACCGTCGAGCGCGAGGGCTCGGACAAGCCGGTCTGCGTGGCCGAATCGCTGACCCGCCAGTACGTGTAGCGAACCCGTCGCCCTGGCCATCACCCCCATCGGGGGTGTGCCCAAGCGAGGGCCGGCGGCCTATCATCGTTCCCCTCATGGGGAATTTTGCTAGCGAAAAGGGCCGGGCATGAAGGTACTGCTGATCGACGATCACCCGCTGATCCTGTCGGCCCTGCAGACGGTCATCGAAGGCCTGGGCGAGGATGTCCGCGTGATCGGCGCGGACAGTGCCGCGGCCGCGCGCGAGACCCTGCGCCAGCACGAGGATTTCGACCTGGTGCTGCTGGACCTGCAGCTCGGCGATGCCAGCGGCTTCGACGTGCTGGAGGAATTCCGCGCCGCCTATCCGGCGCTGCCGGTGGTCGTCATCTCGGCCTCGGACCGCACCAGCGACGTGATCCGCGCCATCGACCAGGGCGCGATGGGCTTCGTGCCCAAGCGCAGCAGCACCGAGGTGCTGGCCCAGGCGCTGAAGCTGGTGATGTCGGGCGGCATCTATGTGCCGCCGATGGCGCTGGGCAGCAGCGAGCCGGAGCAGGCGCCGTCGGCCGCGACGCCGCAGCAGAGCAAGCTGCAGCAGATCCAGGAGCAGGCGCTGGCCTCGAACTTCCAGACGACGACGGGCCTGGAAGGCCTGTCGCTGACGCCGCGCCAGACCGATGTGCTGGCCCTCTTGCTGCAGGGCAAGCCGAACAAGATCATCGCCCGCGAGCTGGGCGTCTCGGTCGAGACGATCAAGGACCATGTCGCCGCGGTGCTGAAGGCGCTGGGCGTGTCCTCGCGCACCCAGGCGGTGCTGGCCGTCGGCCAGATGGTGCAGCGCCAGCCGAATGCGGCCTTCTCGACCTTCCGCTAGACCGACAGCGCCTGCAGCAGCGTCCACGGATAGATGCCGCGGTCATGGCCGTCGCTGAAGATCAGTTGCAAGGCGTAGCGGCCGACGGGCTCGGCATGGATCAGCTCGACGGCGTCGTCGGCTGCCGGCTCGCCACGCAGCGCCCGGGCACGGCAGGGGCCGCAGCGGCAGGCGGCGCGCAAGGCGGTGGCGGGCAGCTCGGCGCTGCCCTCGGGCCACTGCAGGCGCAGGCGCCGCGGTGAGAGATCGACGGCGAGCGGGACGGTTGCGTTCATCGCTCGGCTCCGGCGCTGGCGCCGAGGCGCTGCAGGGCCAGGCGCACGGCTTTGCGGACTTCGGGGTCGGGATCCGCGGCGGCCAGCTGCAGGACCGGCACGGCGGCGTCGTCGCCGATATCGCCCAGCGCGATGGCCGATTCCTTGCGCAGATTGCCGGCGGGGTGGATCAGGGCGGCGCCTAGCACCGGCAGGGCTTGCCTGTCGCCGATGCGGCCGAGGGCGCGGGCGGCGCGCAGGCGGACCTGCCAGTAGTCGTCTTGCATCGCATCGCGCAGCGCGGCGCTTGCGGCGCTGGCGCGCAGCTTGCCGAGCGTGGAGGCGGCTTCCTCGCGGACGGTCCAGGCGGTGTCGCGCAGCGATGCGCAGAGCGCGTCCTGCACGCCGGCGACCTGCTCCGGTGCCGCCAGGCCCAGCGCGCCGGCGGCGGCGCGGCGGACTTCGGGGTCGGGGTCGTCGACGACGACGCGGGTCAGCAGCGGCAGCGCCGGCGCATGCCGCAGCCAGCCCAGCACGCCGACGGCCTCGCGGCGGACGGCGGCGTCGGCGTGCTGCAGCGCGGCCAGAGCCGGCGTGGCGGCGGCCGGCATGCGCAGCTCGCGCAGGGCGCGCAGCGCGGCGGCGCTGATGAAGGCCTCGGGCGAGGCGGCGTGGGCCAGCAGGCGTTCGCCGGAGCGCGGATCCTTCAGCTCCGTGAGGGCCTGGGCGGCGGCGCTCGAGACCTCGGCCGTGTCGCCGAGCGCGGCGGCGAGCGCGTCGACGACGGCGGGCTCGTCCCAGCCGGCAAGGGCGCGGGCGGCCTCGGCGCGCAGCGTGGGCTCGGGGTCTTCGAGCAGCAGGCCGGCCAGCGCCGGCAGCAGGGCGGCGTCTTCCAGGTCGGCAAAGTCCAGCACGGCCACACGGCGCACGCCGGGGTCGGCGTCGGCCAGGCGTTTCAGCAGGTCCTGCAGTTCGGGGTCAAGGAGTTCGGTCATGTCGCGAATCGCCAGCTTGGCGTGCCGAGAGGGGTGAGGCGTTCAAGCGGCTGCGCGGCGGCGTCTTCGCGCAGCAGGGCCAGGCAGCGGCGCTTGCGCTGCACGAAGGCGGGCTCGGTCAGCAGCGCGCTGCTGCGCGGGCGGGCGAAGTCGAGCCTGAGCTCCTCGATGATGCGACCCGGGCGCGGGCCGATGACGAGGACGCGGTCGGCCAGGAAGAGGGCTTCGTCGATGTCGTGCGTGACGAACACGACGGTCGTGCGCATGCGGGCCCACAGCTCCAGCAGCAGCTCCTGCATGCGGCTGCGGGTGAGGGCGTCGAGCGCGCCGAAGGGCTCGTCCATCAGCAGCACGCGCGGCTGGTTGATCAGCACGCGGGCGATTTCGACCCGCTGCTGCATGCCGCCGGAGAGTTCGCGCGGATAGCGCTGCTCGAAGCCGGCCAGGCCCACCATCTGCAGCAGCGCGCCAGCTCGCTGCTCTCGCTCGGCGCGCGGCACCCCCTTCATCTTCAGACCGTAGCCGACGTTGTCGAGCACGGTCTTCCACGGAAACAGCGTGTGCTGCTGGAAGACGAGGCCGCGGTCGGGGTCGGGGCCGGTGATCGGCTCGCCGTCGAGCGCAAGCCTGCCCCGCGCGGGCGCAAGGTGGCCGGCCAGCGCGCCCAGCAGCGTCGACTTGCCGCAGCCCGAGGGCCCCAGCAGGCAGACGAACTCGCCGGGCTCGATGCTGACCGACAGCTCGCGCAGCACCTCGAAGCGGGAGGTGCCCTCGCCGAGCTCGATGGCCAGCTGCCCGACCTCGAGGCGGCCGCCTTCATGGCTGGGCTTGCTCATCGCCGGCCTCCCTGCCAGGGCATCAGCCAGGCGCCCAGCCAGGTGATGAGGGCGCTGCTGCCCATGCCCAGGGCGCCGATGACGAGCATGCCGACGACGATATTGGGATAGGCCTGGAGGGTGTAGCTCTCCCAGGTGTAGTAGCCGATGCCGTACTGGCCGGCGATCATCTCCGCGGTGACGAGGCAGAACCAGCAGGTGCCCATGCCGATGGCCAGGCCGGTGACGATGCTGGGCGCGGCGCCGGGCGCGATCACCTCGGTGAACAGCCGCCAGCCCCGCGTGCCCAGGCCGCGTGCCGAGGCGATCAGGCGTGCATCCACATGCTGCACGCCGTGGATGGTGCTCAGCACGATGGGGAAGAGGGCGCCGACGAAGGTGATGAAGATCATGCTGCCCTCGGACGAGGGGAACATCAGGATGGACAGCGGGATCCAGGCGACCGCGGGGATGGGACGCAGCACTTCCAGCGGCGGCAGCAGCAGCAGCTTGGCCAGCGGCAGGCGGCCGATCAGCAGGCCCAGCGCCACGCCCAGCAGGGCCGCGATGCCGAAGCCGGCACCGACGCGCAGCAGGCTGCTCGCCAGGTGCGCCCCCAGCTTGGGCGATTGCGCCAGCAGCCAGGCCGCCTGCAGGACCTCGGCCGGCCGTGGCGTGTTGGCAAAGCTGAGGAAGCCGAGGTGGAGGCGGTAGGCGCAGGCCAGCTGCCACAGCAGCAGGCAGGCCAGCAGCGACAGGCCCTGCAGCGTCAGGCGGCTCGGCGGCGGCCGCCGCCGGGCCGGGCTGCGGCGCGGCGGCGCGGTGGCGGGGAGGACGGCACTCATGACAGGCCCGGTGCTCGCGTCACAGCGCCTTGGCGGCGGCCTGGGCCGCGGCGAAGTCCAGCGCCTTGCCCTTCACCGCGGCGGCGTAGGCATTGGCGGCGTCCTTCTGCAGGAAGGCGCTCAGCTGGCCCTTGGCGTCGGCCACGAACCAGGCATTGGGCGCGAGCAGCTTGATGCGGTGCAGCAGGTCGTGCACATAGATGCCGCGGGCCTTCCCGCCCTCGGCCTCCAGCTTGCGCAGGTCGGCGAACGCGCCTTCGATGCTGGCGTAGTGGCGCACCTTGGGCTCGCCCAGCAGCCAGATGCCGGCCACGCGCTGGAAGTCGGTGATCGGCTTGCCGGTGACGGCGTCATGGGCCTTCAGCGGCAGCTTGTCGTAGCTCTTCAGCCGGGCTTCGTAGTCGAGGCCGGCGGCCTTGAAGGCGGCGCGGATGTAGCTGTCGTCGATGAAGCTCTCGGCCTTCAGCGGCGATTCGCGGCCCATCAGCTTCAGCGTCTCGATCGAGGTGGCGAGCGCCTTGCGGTACTCGGGCTTCCAGCTGTTGTCGCGCGTCTGCAGGCCCAGCGGCCCGTGGTAGAGGTAGTTCACCGCGGCCTCGATGCCGGTGACCTTCTCGATCAGCTCGCTGTATTTCTCCGGCTCGGCGGCGATCAGACGGTCGGCCTCCAGGGCGGCGCGCAGGAAGGCGACGACGATCTCGGGATGCTTCTTCGCGAAGTCGCCGGCCACCAGCGTGCCGTGATAGGTCGGCGTGCTGGCCTGGGCGCCGTCGTAGATCTTGCGGGCGATGCCGCGGTGCTCGAACAACTCGGAGAAGGGCACGAAGTCGGCATGCGCCTCGATCTTGTTGGCCTGCAGCGCCGGGCCGGCGACCTCGGGCGCCTGGGTGATGATGTTGACGTCCTTCTGCGGGTCCAGGCCCTGGGCGGCGATGGCGCGCAGCAGCATGCCGTGGGCGGTGGAGGCGAACGGCACGGAGATGGTGCGGCCCTTCAGCTCGGACAGCGAGGTGATGCTGGACGCCTTCGGCACGACGACGCCGTTGCCGCTGCCCAGCGTGCTGCCGGACAGCACCGTGATGAAGAAGCTCTGCTTGCCGGCCTTCAGAAAGGCCGTGCCGTTGTTGGCGCCGGGGAAGTCGGCCATCGAGCCGATGTCCAGCTTGTCGGCCACCATCTCGTTGGTCAGCGGTGCGCCGGAGGTGAAGTTCTTCCACTGGATGTCGTAGCTGGCGTCCTTGTACCTGCCCTCGCGGGGCAGGTACTTCTCCAGCAGCCTGAGTTCGCGGATCAAGAGGCCGCCGGTGGCGCAGTTGATCGTCGTGTCCTGCGTGCCGATGGCGACGCGGATGGTTTCGGCGTTGGCGGACGCCAGAGCGCTCAGGCTCAGGGCGACGGCAAGCAAGGGTCGGGTGATCGGTGTCATGGCATGTGGCTTGGTTGGAAGCAGAGTCAGTTGTTGCGGCGCGGCGCGCCTTCGGCGCCGTACCAGGGCAGCAGGCGGCGCAAACCGCGGTCGAACAGATGATCGGCCGCAAAGCCGAGCAGGCCGAGGAACAGCAGGCCCACGAACATCTGGTCGACGCGGAAGACCTGTTGCGACATCTGGATCAGGTAGCCGATGCCGAACATCGCGCCGGTCAGCTCGGCCGCCACCAGCAGCACCAGCGCCACCGAGAGGCTGACGCGCACGCCGGCGATGATGAAAGGCAGCGCGGCCGGGATCGTCACGAACACCAGCATGCGCCAGCCGCGGGCGCCGAGGCTGGCGGCCGCGCGGGCAAGCAGCGGGTTGGTGTCGCGCGTGCCCAGGTAGGTGTTGACCCAGATCGGGAAGAACACGCCCCAGGCGATCAGGAAAATTTTGGACGCCTCGCCGATGCCGAACCAGAAGATGGCCAGGGGCACGAAGGCCAGCGCGGGAATGGCGCGGAACATCTGCACCAGCGGATTGAGCAGGCTGTGCAGCCGCGGCACGCGCGCCATGGCGATGCCCAGCAGCAGGGCCAGCAGCGCGCCGATCAGGAAACCGACCAGGGCGCGCAGCAGGCTGCTCTGCACATGCCGGCGCAACTCCCCGGACTCGAGCAGCGCCCAGGTCGAGACGGCGATGGTGGACGGCGCAGGCAGCATCACGGTGTTGACCTGGCCGCTGCGGCTGAGCAGCTCCCAGCCGCCGAAGAACAGCAGCAGGCCCAGCGCACCGAGCCAGAGGGCATGGCGCGTCATTCGCCTGCCTCCGCGCCGATGGCCGCCGCCAGCCGCTCGTAGAGGCGATTGAACTCGGGCGAGGAGCGCCGGCGCGGCCGGGCCAGGCCGTCGAGCCGGATGTCCTCGACGATGCGCCCCGGCCGCGCGGACAGCACCAGGATGCGCGAGCCCAGCACGATGGCCTCGCCGATGTTGTGGGTCACGAACAGCACCGTCTTGCGCGTGCGCGCCTGGATGTCCAGCAACTGCGCCTGCAGGCTGGCGCGGGTCATTGCGTCCAGCGCGGCGAAGGGCTCGTCCATCAGCAACACCGAAGGATCGGTGGCCAGCGCGCGGGCAATCGCCACGCGCTGCTTCATGCCGCCGGACAGCTCGAAGGGGTAGCGCGAGGCGGCGGCCTCCAGCCCCACCAGGGTCAGGTGATGCTGGGCGGTGGCGGCGCGCGCACCGGCAGGGACGCCGGCCATGCGCAGGCCGAACTCCACATTGCCCTGCACGGTCAGCCAGGGGAACAGCGAGTAGTCCTGGAACACGACGCCGCGGTCGGGCGAGGGGCCGCGCACGTCCTGCCCGCCGACGCGCAGCCGGCCCGCGGTGGGCGGCAGAAAGCCCGCCACCATATTGAGCAGCGTGGTCTTGCCGCAGCCGCTCGGGCCCAGCAGGCAGACCAACTCGCCTGCCGCGATACTCAGGTCCACCTGCTCGATGGCCACCACATCGGGCCCCGAGCGGGCCGCATAGGTGTGGCGCAGGCCCTGGCACTCGATCAGGGCGGGAGCCTGCAAGGCGGCGGGCGGGGGCGCCACCGTCCTGTGCAGCAAGGCGGCGTCGAGCATGATCAGCGCGCCGCCGCGGGCAGGAAGTCGCCCACCACGATGGTGCTGAAGTCGGGGATCTTCGCGTCGGGTCGCACCAGCTTGTTGTCGATCGCCCATTGCGCCTGGGCGCGCAGCTCGGCCACCAGCGCCTTCTTGTCCAGACCGAGCCCGAGGTTGAGCGCGGGCCAGTACTGCTGGGCCAGCGGCAGCTCGAAGTTCACGCGGGTGGACACGGCCTGGATGGCCTTCTGCGGATCCCGCTTGATGGAGGCGTCGGCGGCGGCCAGCGCGCGCAGCGCCTTGCGCAGCAGCTCGGGCTCCTTGTCGATGGTGGACTGCAGCGTGATGACGCTCGAGGTGCCCTGGTACAGGCCCGGCGAGGGCAGCGAGTGCAGCTTGCCCTTGCCCTGGGCCAGCGCCTGGGACACGAAGGGCTCGGTCCAGATGAAGCCGTCCAGCGTGCCGCTGACGGCGCCGTTGACGAAGTCCGAGGGCGTCAGGCTGATGGCGGTGATGTCCGAGAACTTCAGGCCCAGGCTGTCCAACAGGCGCGACAGGTAGAGGTGCGCGTTGGTGCCTTGCGAGTAGCCGATGCGCCGGCCCTTGATGTCGGCCACGGTCTTGATGTCGGTCGAGGCGACGAGGGTGAAGGGCTCGTAGGGCTTGCCGCCGCCGTTGTTGGTGGTGGCGATGATGCGCACCGGCAGGCCGTTGAGCGCGGCGAACACCACCGGTGTTTCGGCCGCCGTGCCGAGCAGCACGCGCCCGCCGATGACGGCGTCCAGCACCAGCCGCCCGCTGGGGAAGGTGATTGCCTGGGCCTGCAGGCCCTGCTGTTCCCAGAGCTTCTCGGCGTCGGCCACGAAGAACTGCGACCAGCCGACCGACAGGCCCTCTCCGATGACGACGGGCTGGGCGGCTGCCGAGGCGGTGGCCGCCGCGGCCCCGGCGGCCAGCAGGATGCGGGTGCCGAACTGCTGGAGTTTGCGGAAGATGAGTGGAGTCATGGTCTGTGTAGAGGCTGGCTGATGAAGGAGGCGGCAGCGCTTTCAGCGCACGGTGTCGGTGAAAGCGAACGGGTGGCGCTGCTCGAAGGCGCGGGCCGCGCGCAGCACCAGGTCTTCGCGGTGGCGCGGGCCGACGATCTGCAGCCCCACCGGCAGGCCGGCTCTGGTGAAGCCGATCGGTACCGAGGCGGCCGGTTGCTGCGACAGGTTGAACGGGTAGGCGAAGGGCGAGATCTGCGCGCTTTGCGCCGCATCGCCCACATGGCCCTCGGCCAGCGGCGCGGCCGTGGTCGTGGTGGGCGTGAGCAGCAGGTCCCAGCGGGTGTGGAAGGCCCAGAGCTGGCGGGCGAGCGCCTCGCGCGCCTGCACGGCGGCCACGAAGTCGGCCCCGGTGATGCTGCGGCCGCGTTCGGCCACCGCCTGCAGGCCCGGCTCGGCCAGCAGCCGGCGCTCGACCGGCCAGGTCTCGAACAGGCGGGCGACGCCGGCATTGGCCAGCGTGCGATGGATGGGCAGCGGGTCAGCGGCAATGCCGGGATTGGCCAGGTCGACGACGGCGCCCAGCTCGGCGAAGGACTGCACCGCCCGCGCCACCAGGGCCGCGACCTCGGGGTCGACCGTGGCGTAGCCCAGATCGGGGCTGAAGGCGATGCGCAGGCCCTTGATGCCGTCGTCGATGCCGTCCAGCCAGTCGCGGCCGCTGGGCGGCAGCGCATGGAAATCGCGCAGATCGGGCTGGGCGGTGGCGTTGAGCAGCAGGGCAGCGTCGCGCACCGTGCGGGTCAGCGCGGTGATGTGGAACAGCGTGCCGGTGTGCGCGGCGGGGTAGCCCGGCACCCGCCCGAACGAGGGCTTGAAGCCGAACGCGCCCGAGTGCGCCGCCGGCAGCCGGGTCGAGCCGCCGCCGTCGGTGGCGACCTGCAAGGGGCCGAAGCCCAGCGCCGCCGCCGCCGCGGAGCCGCCACTGCTGCCGCCCGGCGTGTGCAGCCGGTTCCAGGGATTGCGGGTGATTCCGGTCAGCGGGCTGTCGGCCAAGGCCTTCCAGCCGAATTCGGCGGTGGTGGTCTTGCCCAGCAGCACCGCGCCCTGTTCGCGCAGCCGGGCGGTGGCGGGGGAGTCCTCATCCCAGGGCTGGTCGGGGTTCACGGCGCGGCTGCCGCGCAGCGTGGGCCAGCCCTTGGCCAGCAGCAGGTCCTTGATGGCGGCGGGCACGCCGTCGATCGGGCTGAGCGGGCGGCCTTCCAGCCAGCGCTGCTCCGAGGCACGGGCCGCGGCCAACGCGGATTCGGCATCCAGCAGCGCAAAGGCGTTGACCACCGGTTCATGGGCTTCGATATGCGCCAGGATGGCCTGGGTCGCCTCTACCGGCGAAGTCTCGCGGCTGCGGTAAAGCGCCGCAAGTTCGAGCGCGCTGCGCTGGCTGAGGTCGGGGGCGGCGGTGATGCTCATGGCAAGTCCTTAAGTGGTTCAGGAAGCGGTGGGCCGCAGCGCGTGGGGCGTGGCGCCCAGGCGCTGCGCGCTGCGTTCGTGCAGCGCGCGGGCCAGCGCCCGCAGCCGCAGCTCGGCGCGCGGCAGGCCGATCAGGCTGACGCCAAAGGGCAGGCCGTCATCGCGCAGGCCGGCCGGCACGCTGATCGCGCTGAGGTGCAGCGGGTTGGCGAAATAGGTGTAGCGGCCCATGCGCGTGTTCAAGCGCTGCGGGTCGGCCTGCACCTCGGCCCAGCGCGGCAGCGTGGCGCAGGTGGGCAGCAGCAGCAGGTCCACGCCCCGCAGCACGTCGTGTGTGAGCTGCCGCAGCTCGGCCAGCCGGTATTGCGCGGCGAAGGCGTCCGCCGCCGTGTAGTCGAGCGCCCGGCGCAGCGAAGCGAGCACCGCCGGATCCACAGCCTCGGGGCGGCGCGAGGCGACGGCGCCATAGCTGACCCAGCGTTCGGCCACCAGCGCGCTGTCGAACACCAGGCTGCCGGCTTCCAGGAACGGTGTCAGGTCGATCTCGCTCGCCGTGCCACCCAGGGCGATCAGCTGGCCCACGGCGCGTTCGAACTGGCGGGCGGCCTGCAGATCGCCGAAGAACTCGCGCTGCGAGGGCGGCGGCAGGCCGAAGCTGAACGCGGCCGGCCGGACCGGCGGCGCCGCAAGCAGGGGCTCCGGCGAGGACTGGGTATCGCGCGGGTCGTGCTGCGCCAGCACCTGCAGCACGTCGTAGGCGTCGTCCACCGTCAGCGCGAACACGGGCGCGACATCGAAGCTGCGGTTGCCGTAGACGAAGCCGCGCGTGCTGATCACGCCGGGCGTGGGCTTGAGCCCGACGATGTTGTTGCAGGCGGCTGGCACGCGGCCCGATCCGCCCGTGTCCGACCCGATCGAGAAGGACAGCAGGCCAGCCGCCACCGCCACCGCCGAGCCGCTGCTGGAGCCGCCGGGGATGTGCTCGTCGCTGAAGCTGTTGCGGCAGAAGCCGGCCGGATTGCGGATGCCCACCAGGCCGGTGGCGAACTGGTCGAGATTGTGCTTGCCCAGCAGCAGGGCGCCGGCCGCATCGAGCAGTTGCACGACGGCGGCGCTCTCGGGCGGCACATAGGAGAAGGCCGCGCAGCCCGCCGTGGTGGGCAGGCCCGCAGCGTCGATATTGTCCTTGATGCCGTAGGGCAGGCCATACAGCGGCAGCGACTCGCCGCGATCGAACCGCGCCTCGACTTCGCGGGCACGCTTCAGCGCCTCTTCCAGCGGCAGCAGGTGCAGCCAGACATGGTCGTCGCCGCGCTGAGCGATGCGCCGGTAGAGTTCGGCCACCAGCGCCTGCGGACGCAGGCCCTGATGCGCATAGGCCCGGCGCAGGCGCTGGAAATCCAGACTCAGCGCGGGCATTGAAAGCGTGTCTTCAGGCATGGATGGCGGGGCGCTGCTCAGCGCAGCAGGTAGGGAATGTCGACTTGCACGGCGCCGGTGGGGCAGTCCTTCTCGCAGGGCATGCAGTACCAGCACTCGTCGAATTTCATATAGGCCGTGCCCCTGCTGAGGTCGATGGCCAGTACGTCCAGCGGGCAGACGTCCACGCAGACGGTGCAGCCCTTGTGGGCGATGCACTTGTCGGCATCGACGGTGACGGGCACCTGGCTGGGTGTCAGGGCCGGCGGGCGGATGGGGGTGCTCATGGTGGTCATGGGTGCTTCCTTCAGGCCGCGACGGGCTCGGCGATGCGCAGTCGCCCATAGGCGGAACTCTCGGTCTCGGCGATCGGCACGATGTAGGGCTCGATGGCGCGCTTGAAACAGGCCATGCGGCCTTGCGCGTCCTTGTGCAGCTGCACATGCACGCGCCAGTCGGCGTCGTTGCGCTCGGGATAGTCCACCCGGGCGTGGTACAGGCCCCAGCGGCTCTCGGTGCGGTAGAGCGAGGCGCGCGCGGCCATCTCGGCGCAGTCGCGGATGGCATGCACCTCCAGCGCCCGCATCAGCTCGTGCGGATCGCGGGCCTGCAGCTGGTCCAGGTCCTCGCGGATGGCCTCGAAGCGCTCGAGGCCGATCTCCATCTTCTTCGTGACCTTGGGTGGCTGCAGGTAGTCGTTGACCATGCGGCGCAGCTTGAACTCGACCTGGTTGGGCGGCAGGCCTTTCTCGCGCAGCAGCGGCGCGTGCACGCGGGCGCGCTCGGTTTCCACCTGCGCCGCATCGACGGGCGCGAAATCGTGCTCCGCGCAGAAGGCCGCACTGCTCTCGCCGGCCAGCTTGCCGTAGACGAAGGCGCCGAGCATGTAGTTGTGCGGCACGCTGGCCATGTCGCCGGCGGCGTGCAGGCCGGCCACCGTGGTCTGCGCCCGTTCGTTGACCCAGACGCCCGAGGCCGAGTGGCCGCTGCACAGGCCGATCTCGGAGATGTGCATCTCCACCATGCGCTCGCGGTAGTCGGTGCCGCGGCCGGCGTGGAAGCGGCCGCGGCTGGGGCGCTCGTTGGTGTGCAGGATGGTCTCGATCTCTTGAATCGTTTCCTCGGCCAGGTGGTCCAGCTTCAGGAACACCGGGCCGTTGCCGCCCTGCAGCTCGCGGTAGAACTCCCACATCATCTGGCCCGACCAGTAGTCGCACTCGATGAAGCGCTGGCCCTGCGCGTTGGTCGTGTAGCCGCCGAAGGGGCCGGTCACATAGGCGCAGGCGGGGCCGTTGTAGTCCTTGATCAGCGGGTTGATCTGGAAGCACTCGATGCCCGACAGCTCGGCCCCGGCGTGATAAGCCATCGAGTAGCCGTCGCCCGCGTTGGTGGGGTTCTCGTAGGTGCCGAACAGATAGCCGCTGGCCGGCAGGCCCAGGCGGCCGGCGGCGCCGCAGGACAGCACCACGCTCTTGGCGCGGATGACGTGGAAATCGGCGGTGCGGCAGTCGAAGGCCATCGCGCCGGCAATCCGTCCTTCATGGGTCAGAAGACGGGTGGCGATGAGGCGGTTGCTGATCTCCACCCGTGTGCGCTTGAGCTGGCGGTAGAGCACCTTCTTGATGTCGTGGCCCTCGGGCATGGGCAGCACATAGCTGCCCATGTGGTGAACCTTCTTGACGGCGTAGTCGCCGGTCTCGTCCTTCTCGAACTTGACGCCCCAGCGGTCCAGCTCCTCCACCATCGCGTGGCTGTTGGCCGCGTAGGCCATCACCGCCTTCTGGTTGACGATGCCGTCGTTGGCGATGGTGATCTCGCGCACGTACTGCTCGGGCGTGGCGTGGCCGGGCAGCACGGCGTTGTTGAGGCCGTCCATGCCCATGCTGATCGCGCCGCTGCGCTTGACGTTGGCCTTCTCGAGCAGCAGCACGCGCAGCTTCGGATTGGCCTGCTTGGCCTTGACGGCCGCCATCGGGCCGGCGGTGCCGCCGCCGATGACGAGGACGTCGACTTCGGTGTGTAGAGTGTTCATGTGTTGCGGCGCTAGGCCCTGTGCAGGCGCAGGCGGTACTGGAAGTGGTCCGACCGGCAGTACAGATGCTCGTGGTCGACGGGGCGTCCGTCGCGGTCGTGGGTGAGGCGCTCGATGTGCAGCACCGGCATCCCGGTCGCGAGGTCCAGCCGAGCGGCGATGTCGGCCGGGGCCGGAACGGCGTCGATGGCCAGCTCGGCATGGCCCAGCGGCGTCGCGAGCTCGGTCTCCAGCATCGCGAAGATGTCGCGGTTGCTCAGGTCCTCGCGCCGGAGCCGCGATCCCAGCGACAGCGGCAGCCAGCTGAAATCCACCGAGACGGGCCGGTCATCCAGGTAGCGCACGCGCTGGAGGGCAGTGACCAGCGTCCCCCGGGGCAGTGCCAGCGCCCGGGCGACGGCAGCGCTGGCCGGCTCGGCGCGCAGCTGCAGCAGGCGGTTGAAGGTCCGATGGCCGCTGGCGTTCATGGCCTCCGCAAAGCCCTGCAGCCGGTCCAGGTCCTGAAAGGGCTTGGGCGCGGCGACGAAAGATCCTTTGCCGGCCACCTTGAAGATCATCCGGGCGTGCTGCAGGTCGCCCAGGGCCTGGCGCACGGTGATGCGGCTGACGCCGTACTGCAGCATCAGCTCGCTCTCCGACGGCACGCGGTCGTTCGGTCGCAGCACGCCGCGGACGATGCGCTCGCGCAGGTCTTCGCGGATGCGGCCGTGCAGGGTCAGCGGGGGCGTTGAGGTTGCTAGGGGTGCGGTCATTTCTGCTGCTGCGCACCTGTCATGTCAGGTGGCATGACCGCCACTCTAGGAACAGCGGTCTTCAGCGAGAACGAAGGAAATCGGCGAAGCAAACATGCCTGCCGCATATGCGGCACGCTGGCCGCTGCCTTAACCGGCCCTACACCGCGGCCGGCGCATAGGCCAGCCGCACATAGATCGGCGCGAAGGCCTCGGCCTGCGTGATCTCGAGCAGGCGCTCGCGCGCCAGCTCCAGCATCGCGATGAAGGTGACGACGATCACCTGCTGGCCGCGCGTGACGTCGAACAGCTGCTCGAATACGACGAAGCGCTCGCCCTGCAGGCGGCGCAGCACGATGCTCATATGCTCGCGCACCGACAGCTGCTCGCGGCTGATCTTGTGGTGCTGGTTGAGCTTGGCGCGGCGCAGGATCTCCAGCCAGGCCTCGCGCAGATCGTTGGCGTCGACGTCCGGAAAGCGCGGCTGCAGCGACTGCTCGATATGGATCTGCGCGCGCAGGAAGTCGCGGCCCAGCACCGGCAGCTGGTCGAGCCGGGCGGCGGCCAGCTTGATCTGTTCGTACTCAAGCAGGCGGCGCACCAGCTCGGCGCGCGGATCCTCGGGCTCGCTGCCGTCCTCCGTCTTCTTCGGCGGCAGCAGCATGCGCGACTTGATCTCGATCAGCATCGCGGCCATCAACAGGTATTCGCTGGCCAGTTCGAGGTTCTGCTTGCGGATCTGCTCGACATAGCTGAGGTACTGGCGCGTCACGTCGGCCAGCGGGATGTCGAGGATGTTGAAGTTCTGCCGCCGGATCAGGTAGAGCAGCAGGTCCAGCGGGCCCTGGAAGGCCTCCAGAAAGACCTCCAGCGCGTCGGGCGGGATGTACAGGTCCAGCGGCAGCTGGAACAGCGGCTCGCCATAGAGTCTGGCGACGGCGACCGTGTCGACGACCTCGGGCAGGCCGGCCGCCAGCGGCGGCGCCTGCTCCTCCTTGACCATGTCGCCGAGATCGCTCACGGGCGGGCGTGCGGACCCGGGGCGCTTACTTGGCCTCGGTCTGGTAGACGTAGGGCTGCTGGGCGATCCTGGCCGCGCGGTAGTCGGCCTGGGCGGCGCGATCGACGGCCTTGTCCCACAGCAGCGCGCGACCGGCGCGCTGCTCGGCCTCCAGCGTCGGCTTCTTGGCCTTCAGCTCGTCGATGAAGTTGGTGACGTCGGACTTGTAGTGCTTCCAGAACAGCGGCATGGTGAGCGTCGGGTGAAGAAGGGGGAAAGAAGGGCGGATGGGCGGCGATTTTACAGGCCCCGCGCTCGCCGCCAGGCGGCCAGATCGGCATGCAGGCCCTCGGGCCCGAGCAGATCAGCCAGGCCACCACGCCGCACCAGGCCGGCCGGCTGCTCGTCGAGCCCGCACAGCACCAGGCTCTGCTGCCGGCGCTGCAGCGCGCGCTGCAGCTGGATCAGCGCGTCCAGGCCCGAGCTGTCGATCGCGAACAGCCGGCTGCCGTCGAGCACCAGTTCGCTGCAGTCGTCCGGCAGTTGTTCGGCCAGCGCATCGATGCGGCCGACGGCGCCGAAGAACAGCGCGCCATGCAGCCGCAGCAGCCGGATGCCCGGCGGCGCATCGGGCAGCGGCTCGACGCGGAACAGCCGGCCCATCCGGTAGATGAACAGCAGGCAGGCCAGCACCAGGCCGACCTCGACGGCCACGGTGAGGTCGAACACGATCGTCAGCCCGAACGTGCCCAGCAGCAGCGTCCGGTAGGGCAGGTTGAAGCGGCGCAGCCGGGTGAACTCGTGCCAGTCGCCCATATTCCAGGCGACGACCAGCAGGATGCCGGCCAGCGCCGCCAGCGGGATGTCGGCGGCCAGCGGCGCGGCCAGCAGCACGACGGCCAGCAGCGTCAGCGCATGCACGATGCCGGCCACCGGGCTGGTCGCGCCGGCGCGCAGATTGGTCATCGTGCGGGCGATCGTGCCGGTGGCCGGCAGGCCGCCGAACAGTGGCGCGGCGATATTGGCCAGGCCCTGGGCCATCAGCTCCTGGTTCGGGTCGTGGCGCGGCTGGGCGCCGGCGCCGTCGGCGATGCGGGCACACAGCAGCGACTCGACGGCGCCCAGCAGCGCGATCGTCAGTGTCGGGATCACCAGGCCCTGGGCGCCGGCCCAGCTCAGCGCCGGCCAGGCCGGTGCCGGCAGCGCGCGCGGGATCGCGCCGAAGCGGCTGCCTATCGTCTCGACCGGCAGCGCCAGCATCTGGGCGGCCACGGACGCCGCGATCAGCGCCACCAGGGTGCCGGGCAGGCGGGCGATCGCGCGGCGCCAGCGCGGCTGGCCGGGCAGATAGCCTTTTGGCCAGAGCAGCACCAGGGCCATCGTGCCGAGGCCGAGGGCCAGCGCCGCCGGATTGAAGGCGGCGGCATAGCGCGACAGCGCGGTCAGCTGGCCGAAGAAATCGGCCGGCATCGCGGCGATCGGCAGGCCCAGCAGGTCCTTCAGCTGGCCGAAGCCGATCAGCACGGCGATGCCGTTGCTGAAGCCGATGACGATGGCCACCGGGATGTAGCGCACGAGCACGCCGAGCCGCAGCGCGCCCATGGCCAGCAGCAGCAGGCCGGCCAGCATCGTCGAGATCAGCAGATTGGCCAGGCCGTGGTGCTGGACGATGCCGTAGACGATGACGACGAAGGCGCCGGCCGGGCCGCCGATCTGAACGCTGGAGCCGCCCAGCAGCGAGATCAGCAGGCCGGCGACGATGGCGGTGGCCAGGCCCTGCTCGGGCTTGAGTCCGGAGCCGATCGCGAAGGCCAGGGCCAGCGGCAGCGCGACGATGCCGACGGTCAGGCCGGCGCCGAGGTCGGCGAGCAAGCGCGCGCGCGTATAGCCGCGCAGGCTGTCAAGAAGGCGGGGGCGGAAACGGTGCAGCGGGGGCAGCGGGGCCATGGGCTCTCCTGTTCGAATCGATCGGACATTGCTGGAGGAGAGCGGGGCCCGGCGGCCCGCAGTGGTGCAGCCGCGCGATGAAGCGGCGGCGGCGGCTGAGCTGGAGGATGCGGCCGTCGGGGGCTGCGGAGGAACTCATGCCGGACCGCCCCTCGAGCTCATCCGGTCAGCGCACCCGCATGCCCGGCTGGGCGCCGGGGAAGGGCTCGAGCACGAAGACGCCCGGGTGGGCCTTCTCGTCGGCATGGCTGGCGGCCAGCACCATGCCTTCGCTGATGCCGAACTTCATTTTGCGCGGTGCGAGGTTGGCGACCATCACGGTCAGCTTGCCTTCCAGCTGCTCGGGCTGGTAGCTGCCCTTGATGCCGGAGAAGACATTGCGCAGGCGGCCTTCGCCGACGTCCAGCGTCAGGCGCAAGAGCTTGTCCGAGCCCTCGACATGCTCGGCCTTGACTATTCTTGCGATGCGCAAATCGACCTTCGTGAAGTCGTCGATCTTGATCTCGGGCGCCAGCTCCTCGCCGCCGGGTACCGGCTTGGGCGCTTCGGCCGGCTTGGGCGGCTCGAACAGCGCCTCCAGCAGCTTGGGGTCGACGCGCTGCATCAGATGCTCGTAGGCACCGATCTTGTGCGCGCCCAGCGCGGTCTGCGCGTCGGCGAAGTTCATCGGCGCGACCTGCAGGAAGGCCTCGACCCGGGCGGCCAGCGCCGGCAGCACCGGCTTCAGATAGATGGTCAGCAGGCGGAAGGCCTCGATGCAGGTCGTGCAGACGTCCTGCAGCACCTGGTCGGCGCCTTCCTTCTTGGCCAGCTCCCAGGGCTTGTTCTGGTCGACGTACTCGTTCACCTTGTCGGCCAGGAGCATGATCTCGCGCAAGGCCTTGCCGAATTCGCGCTCCTCGTAGAGCTCGGCGATCGCGTCCGCCTGGCCGCGCAAGGCGTCCAGCAAGGCCTGGCCCTCGACGCCGACGTCGGCCGAGAGCTGGCCGCCGAAGCGCTTGGCCAGGAAGCCGGCCGCGCGCGAGGCGATATTGATGTACTTGCCGACCAGATCGCTGTTGACGCGGGCGACGAAGTCATCCGGGTTGAAGTCGACGTCCTCGACCTTGCTGTTCAGCTTGGCGGCCAGGTAGTAGCGCAGCCATTCGGCGTTCATGCCCAGCTGAAGGTACTTGAGCGGGTCGAGGCCGGTGCCGCGGCTCTTGCTCATCTTCTCGCCGCCGTTGACGGTCAGGAAGCCGTGCACGAACACATGGTTGGGCGTCTTGCGGCCGCTGAAATGCAGCATGGCCGGCCAGAACAGCGTGTGGAAGTAGGTGATGTCCTTGCCGATGAAGTGGATCTGCTCGACCGCGGGATCGGCCATGAAGGCCTCGTAGTCGACGCCGATCTTGCCGAAGTAGTTCTTCAGCGAGGCCAGATAGCCGATCGGCGCGTCCAGCCAGACATAGAAATACTTGCCCGGCGCGTCCGGGATCTCGATGCCGAAATAGGGCGCGTCGCGGCTGATATCCCAGTCGCCGAGGCCGCCCTTGCCGTCCTCGTCCTTGCTGAACCATTCCTTGATCTTGTTCAGCACCTCGCCCTGCAGCCGGCCCGGCGTCTGCGTCCATTCCTCGAGGAAGGCGACGCAGCGCGGATCGCTGAGTTTGAAGAAGTAGTGCTCGGAGCTCTTCATCACCGGCGTCGCGCCGGTCAGCACCGAGAAGGGATTCTTCAGCTCGGTCGGCGTGTAGACGGCGCCGCAGACCTCGCAGGAGTCACCGTACTGGTCCTTGGCGCCGCACTTGGGGCATTCGCCCTTGATGAAGCGGTCCGGCAGGAACATCGCCTTCTGCGGGTCGAAGAACTGCTCGATGGTCTTGACCTCGATCAGTTCGCTCTTGCGCAGGGCGCGATAGACGTCCTTGGACAGCTCGTGGTTCTCCGCGCCGTCGGTCGAATGCCAGTTGTCGAAGCCGATGTGGAAACCGTCCAGATAGGCCTTGCGGCCGGCGGCGATATTGGCCACGAAGGCCTGCGGCGTGATGCCGGCCTTCTCGGCCGCGATCATGATCGGCGCGCCATGCGCATCGTCGGCGCAGACGAAGTGCACCTGCTGGCCCCGCATGCGCTGGAAGCGCACCCAGATATCGGCCTGGGTGTACTCCATGATGTGGCCGATGTGGAAATTGGCGTTCGCGTAGGGCAGGGCGGTGGTGACGAAGAGCTTGCGGGTCATGGTGTTCCTGGGGGCCGGGCGGCGGACCCGGCGCAGGAGCCGGGCAGGGGGCGCATTTTAGAGCCTGCGCCGCGCGCTCTTCGTCGGGCGGGGCGGGGATCAGCCGGCGGCCGTCGGCGTCTCGCCGCTGTCGCTGCCGGGCTCGGCGCCTTCGGCACCCTCGCCGGCCTCGTCGGGCTGCTCGGCCTGGCCGCCCTCGGACTTGTTCTGCAGCTTGCGCTGGCGTTTCTCTTCGTTCTTGCGCTTTTTGGCCAGTTCTCGCTGGCGTTTTTCGTACGAATAATTCGGTGTTGCCAAGGAGTACTCCTGCTGAACCCGCTCACGCGGCGATGGCCCACTGTAACTGCTTGACGGATGCTTGCGCAGCCGGGCGTGAACGAGCGCAGTTAGCGCGTAAAGCTCCGCTTGGATTGAAGGATGACAGCTAAGTTGCTGATTCGTAAGGGTCGTTAAGGCTATCCACTTTATATGTGGATAACTTTGTGGAGAACGGGGTGCCGGCAACGCTAAACCCTTGTGCCAAGCCCCTTGGGCTTAGTCTGCTTAATTTCTAGGCAATCGCCATGGTTCTATATGAATCAATAACTTAGCGCCGATTGGGGGAAACGTGTAAGGGCCGGGAATGCATGAGACAAGCTTGCTTGACCTTTGCCAAAAATGGGGATAAGTCAAGGCGGCTTACTGCGATGTAGCGCAAATGGATGACAGTGCGGCGGGCCGCCCGACGCCGCTTTCCACAGCGCTTGTGGACATCCATGTGGGCCGCTTGGGCCCAGCGCCGCTAAGTGCTTGATAGCCCTCGAACTTTGCTGGCTTGCCCGAAAAATAGGCAGGCCCGCCGGCCCGCCTCGGGCCAACGCCTAGAGGCTTGCTGCGGTGCGATGGCTAAAATCGCGCTTTTCGCTACAACAGCAAACAGCAGCAGATGGCTCAGGCACAAGCAGGGAGGGCGGCGGCGCGATCGGCCGAGGTATTCGAGTTGAAGAGCGCTTCGCTGAGCCTGCTGTCGCTGGTGTTGAAGAGCGCCGATCCGGCCGTGCTGGCGGCCGAGCTGCAGGCGCGGCTCGGCGACACGCCCGAGGTCTTCAACCACGACCCGCTGCTGATCGACCTGAGCCAGCTGCAGCGCCCGGCCGCCGCCTCGGCGCCCGCCGAGGGCGCGCAGGTGCCGCTGGGCCTGGACGAGGCGGTACCGCAGCCGCTCGATCTGGCCGCCGTCGTCGCGCTGTTGCGCCGCCATCGCATGCAGCCGGTGGCCGTGCAGGGCGCGACCGCCGCCGAGCTCGAACAGGCGCAGGCGCTGGGCCTGGCCGAGGCGCCGGAGGACGAACCGGGCGCCGCGCCGCGCACCGAGCCGGCTCCGGTGGCCGAAGCGCCCGCTACCGCAGCGACGCCCGCAGCCGCCGAGGCGTCCGCGCCGGCGCGCACCCTGATCATCGACAAGCCGCTGCGCTCGGGCCAGCAGGTCTATGCCAAGGGCGCCGATCTGGTCGTGCTGGCCTTGGTCAACCATGGCGCCGAGGTGATCGCCGACGGCAATATCCATGTTTACGCACCGCTGCGCGGCAAGGCGATTGCCGGCGCGCGAGGCAATAGCGAGGCGCGCATCTTCGCCGCCAGCCTGGAGGCGGAACTGATCGCGATCGCCGGCATCTACCGTACGACCGAGAACCCGCTGCCGGAGACCGTGCTCGGCAAGCCGGCGCAGGTGCGGCTGGACGGCGAGAAGCTGGTGATGGAAGCGCTGAAGCTCTGAGTTCGAAATTTCAACGGAAGGATTTGATTCGATGACCAAGATCGTCGTGGTGACCTCGGGCAAGGGGGGCGTCGGCAAGACGACCACCAGCGCTAGCTTTGCCACCGGCCTCGCGATGCGCGGCCACAAGACCTGCGTGATCGACTTCGACGTCGGCCTGCGCAATCTGGACCTGATCATGGGCGTCGAGCGCCGCGTGGTCTACGACCTGATCAATGTGATCAACGACGAGATCAAGCTGAGCCAGGCCTTGATCAAGGACAAGCAGCTGGACAAGCTCTACATCCTCGCCGCCTCGCAGACCCGCGACAAGGACGCGCTGACGCAGGAGGGCGTCGAGCGCGTGCTCGAGGAGCTGAAGACGATGGAGTTCGACTACATCGTCTGCGACTCGCCGGCCGGCATCGAGACCGGCGCGCTGATGGCCATGCACTTCGCCGACGAGGCCCTGGTCGTCACCAACCCCGAGGTCTCCTCGGTGCGCGACTCCGACCGCATCCTGGGCATGCTCAACAGCAAGACCCGCCGTGCGATCGAGGGCAAGGAGCCGATCAAGGAGCATCTGCTGATCACCCGCTACAACCCGAACCGGGTCGAGGGCGGACATATGCTGTCGCTGGAGGACATCCACGAGATCCTGCGCACGCCGCTGATCGGCGTGATCCCCGAGAGCGAGATCGTGTTGCAGGCCTCCAACCAGGGCCAGCCGGCCATCCATATGAAGGGCTCGGACGTGGCCGAGGCCTATGCCGACGTGGTCGACCGCTTCCTCGGCGAGGACCGGCCGATGCGCTTCATCGAGGCGGTCAAGCCGGGTTTCTTCAAGCGCCTGTTCGGCCGTTGAGAGGGGCAGCCAGATGGGATTCCTGTCCTTCTTCCTCGGCGAGAAAAAGAACTCGGCCAGCGTCGCCAAGGAGCGGCTGCAGCTGATCCTGGCGCATGAGCGCAACGGCCGCAGCGCCAGCCCCGACTACCTGCCGCAGCTGCAGCGCGAGCTGGTCGCGGTGATCTCCAAATACGTCTCGATCAATCCGGACGACATCAAGGTGCATATGGAGCGCCAGGACGATCTGGAAGTGCTCGAGGTCAAGATCGAGCTGCCCGAAGCGCGCGACGGGCGGCGCTGAGTCTTTAAGTTATGGCGATCCGCATCGTCCGTCTGGGCAGCCCGCGCGCCACGGGCGAGGGCCTGCGCCTGGGCACGGTGCGGCGGCCGCCGCGCGGCGTGCCCAAGAGCGAGTTCGCCAGCCGCGATTACTACGACAGCTGGCTGCCGCAGCTCTCGCCCTCGGCCGAACTGTTGAAGCTGGGCCAGCAGGCGCAGGACTCGGCCAGCGACAAGGACTGGTCGGCCTTCGTCAGGAAGTTCCGTGCCGAGATGAACGAGCCCGATGCGGCGCGCCTGCTGGATCTGCTGGCCGCGCTCTCGCAGGGCACGCCGCTGGCGCTGGGCTGCTATTGCGAGGACGAGGCGCGCTGCCACCGTTCGGTGCTGCGCGCGCTCTTGAGCGAGCGCGGCGCGGCCCTGGTCTGAGGCCAGGCCGCGCCGCTGCGCTCAGGGCCGCACGCCCGAGGGCCCCGGCGGCGCCCCGAACAGCGCCCTGAAGCGGGCCAGATCGAGCGCGTTGACGATGCCGTTGCCGTCCAGATCGAACTCCGGATTGCTGGTGCCGAAGGCGGCGCGGAAGCGCGCCAGATCGAGCGCGTTGACGATGCCGTTGTTGTCGACGTCGGCATCGCAGAGATTGCCGTAGCCATCTCCGTCGGCATCTTCCTGGCCCGGGTTGCTGACCGCGCTGCAGTTGTCCAGCGCATCGGCGATGCCGTCACCATCGCTGTCCGCATAGCCGCTGCCGACCAGGGCCGTCGCGCCGGCCAGCGCCAGATCGGCCGCATCGTCGACCGCGCGCGCCTCGAAGGCGATCAGGCGGCCGTTGCTGAAGCCGGCCGGCACCGTCAGCGGCATTGTCAGCGTCATGCTGCCGCCTGGCTGCAGGGTGCCCAGGCTCCAGGTCACCAGGTCGTAGGGGCTGCAGTTGCCGCCGCAATTGGCCGGCGGGCTCATGAGGGCCTGGTTGACCACATTGGCGCCCTCGGGCGGCATGCGCGACTGCACCGTCACATTGAGCAGCGGCACGGCGCCGACGTTGCGCACGCGCAGGATGGCCGTCAATGGCTGGCCGGCGGCCACCGGATTGCGCTGCAGGGCCAGCGTGAGCTTGAGCGGATTGAGCGGCACGATGCGCGTCACATGGCTGGCGCGCGCCTGCTCCAGCCCGGTCACCGCGCTCGTTGCGCTCAGCTCGGCCGCGTCGACCAGCAGGCGTCGATGCGGCGGCGCGCTGGCCGGGATGTTGACGCTCAGCACGCGCTTGCCGCCGCTGCCGGCGAGCAGGGTGCCGAGCTGCCAGCTGACGCGGTTGCCGCTGAGCGTGCCACCGCCCGCGCTGGACAGCAGCGCGCCTTCCGGCAGGGGGAAGCTCAGCGTGGCGCCGGTCAGCGCGCTGCTGCCGCGGTTGCCATAGAGGATCGAGTACAGCACCCGTTCGCCCGGCGCGGCGGCGTCCTTGTCGGCATTGACGGCCAGCGCCAGCGCGCCGTCGGGATCGACGGCCACCGTGTGCCGCGCCGTCATCATCGGCACGCCGTCGGCGCGCACCTCGGCCTCCTGGGCGATCAGGCGGCCGGAGGCCAGGCCCGCGCTGACCGGGGCCGGCAGGCTGACCGTGACGGCGGCGCCGGGCGCCAGCGTGCCGATCGTCCAGCCGACCAGGTCGTAGGGGCTGCAGTTGCCGCCGCAGTTGGCGCCGCCGCTCAGATAGACCTGGTTGATCACATTGACGCCCTCGGTGGGCATGCGCGCGCGCAGCGCGGTGCCGAAGACGGTCTGGTCGCTGCGGTTGGCGACGGTCAGGGTCGTGCGCAGCGCCTCGCCGGGGCGCGCCGGATCGGGATTGCTGGCGTAGCTGAGGTCCAGCACCGGATTCGCCTCGACCCGGGTCACCAGGCCGGCGCGCGACTGCTCGGACCCGGTCACCGCGCTGCTGCCCGAGAGCGCCGCGGCATTGACGCGTAGCAGCGTGCCCGAGGCCAGGCCGGCGCCGACGTTGACCGCGACCTGGCGGCGCCCCGACTGGCCGGCCGGGAGGGTGCCGAGATTCCATGTGACCACGCCGGCCACATGGGTGCCGCCGTCGCTGGCGGAGACGAAGCTGGTGCCCGGTGGCAGCGGCAGGCGCAGGCTGGTGCCGGTCGACGAGGATGTGCCGCGGTTGCCGTAGCTGAGCGTGTAGCGCAGCGGCTCGCCGGGCATCACGCTGTCCTTGTCGCCGTCCAGCGCCAGCGCCAGCAGGCCGTCGGCATCGTTGGCCACCGTGTGGCGGGCTACCGCCATCGGCACGCCGTCAGCGCGCAGCTCGGCCTGCAGGCCGATCAATCGGCCGGAGGCGAAGCCGGCCGTGACGGTGGCCGGCAGGCTCACCGTCACCGAGGCGCCTGGCGCCAGGCTGCCGAGGTTCCAGCCGACCAGGTCGTAGGGGCTGCAGTTGCCGCCGCAGTTGGCGCCGCCGCTCAGATAGACCTGGTTGATCACATTGACGCCCTCGGTGGGCATGCGCGCGCGCAGCACGGCGCCGAAGATGGTGGCGTTGCTGCGGTTGCTGGCCGTCAGCGTCGCGCGCAGCGCCTCGCCGGGGCGTACCGGGTCGGCCTGCACCGCATAGGCCAGGCCCAGCACCGGGTTGCTCTGCACCCTCGTCAGCAGGCTGGCGCGCGCCTGCTCGGCGCCGGTCACCGCGCTGCTGCCCGCCAGCAGCGCCTGGTCGATCGCCAGCAGGGCGCCCGAGCCCAGCCCGGCACCGACGTTCACCAGCACCTGCTGGCGGCCCGACTGCCCGGCCTGCAGGGTGCCGAGGTTCCAGCTCACCACGCCGGCCGCATGCACGCCGCCGCCGCTGGCGGAGACGAAGCTGCTGCCGGCCGGCAGCGGCAGGCTGAGGCTCGTGCCGCTGACCGCGGCGGTGCTGCGGTTGCCATAGCTGAGGGTGTAGACGAGCTGCTCGCCGGGCGCCGCGCCGTCCTTGTCGGCGTCCAGGCCCAGCATCAGCGCGTTGTCGGCATCGACGCTGACCGACTGCTGCACGGTCGCCTGTTGCACCGCATTGACATAGGCGGCGGCCGGCACGGTGATCACCGTGCCGTCGGCGGTGCCGGCGCTGACCGTCATCGGCATCGACACGGTCACGCCGGCGCCCGGCGCCAGCAGGCCGATAGTCCAGTTCACCAGCTCGTTGGGACTGCAGTTGCCGCCGCAGTTGGCGCCGCCGCTCAGATAGGCCTGGTTGATGGTGTTGACGCCGGCGGCCGGCATGCGGGCCTGCAGGCTCAGATTGGCCAGCGGGGCCGCGCTGTCGTTGGTGACGGTGATCAGCGCGATGATCGCTTCGCCGGGCCGCACGCGATCCGGGTTCAGCTGTATGCCCAGTTGCAGCGCCGGCGCCTGCGCGGCGACGACGGCCAGGCACAAGGGGAGCAGGCCACGCAGCGCGTGGCGAAGGAAGGGGGTCGAAGTCATGCCGGGTCCTCCAGGCGAGTGAAGGGATCTGGCTTTGACAATAGGCAGCCGCGACGCGGCCGGCGGCGCGCTGTCGCCGTATTCGGGGGCCTTACCCCTAGCTTCGCGGCCGCTGTCGCGCCTGCTCGCGGCGCATGAACAGATAGAGGCTCTCGACCTTGGCCCGTGCCCAGGGCGTCTTGCGCAGGAACTTCAGGCTCGAGGCGACGCTGGGCTCGCTCTGGAAGCAGCGGATGGCGATGCGCCGGCCCAACTCGTCCCAGCCGAAATACCGGGCCAGCTCGGTGACGATGGCCTCCAGGCTGAGGCCGTGCAGCGGATCCTTGTCGCCGTTCATTGGTGGTCGAACTGCTGCCAGTTCTTGCCCTTGAACTGCGCGTAGTACTGCTTGATCTTGGCCATGTCGGCCTCGACATCGCCGCTGGGCTGGAACACCGGCCCGAGGCCGCTCAAGCGGCGCGGATAGTCCATATAGGCCAGCACGATGGGCACGCCGGCCTCGTGGGCGATCCAGTAGAAGCCGGTCTTCCAGAAGCGCGTCTTGCTGCGCGTGCCCTCGGGCGGCACGATCAGCTGCACCGGGCCGTCGGCGGCGCGCAGCGCGGCGGCCGAGGCCGCCACCAGATTGTTCGACTGCGAGCGGTCGACGGCGATGCCGCCCAGCCAGCGCATCAGGCCGCCGAAGGGCCAGGAGAAGATCGAGGCCTTGCCCATCCAGTAGATGTTCAGCCGCAGCGCGAAGGCCACCATCAAGGTGTAGGGCAGGTCCCAGTTGCTGGTGTGCGGCGCGGCGATCAGTACGCACTTGGGCTGGGCGGCCGGCAGCGCGCCGTCCAGCTTCCAGCCGCGCAGGCGCAGCCAAGCCAGCGAGAGCGCGCGCAGCGTGCTGTTGACGAGGGGCGTGGTGAAGATCGTGCGGTGCATGGTCGGTACTGCGCGGGGACAAAGCCTCCGATTGTCGCCTGCGGCTGCCGCTTTATGAGGCAGTCCGACTTCCGGGCTGTGAAATCAATCACTTGGCGGCGGCATGCGCAGGCTGTGCACGGACTTGTCCACAAGCGCTGTGGATCGTCGGCGGCGCCGGGACTAGGATCGCGATGGGCGGCCGGCCCCTCCGGCCCCAGGCCCGAGGAGGCAGCATGGCGGAGCCCACGATGTATCACGCCGGGATGCGGCAACTGCAGGACGCCCGCGACACGCGGCGGCTGGCCGACCGGCTGGCGCAGGTGACGCTGCGCCGCCGCTTCAGCGAGGAGGACCGCGCCTTCATCGCGCGTGCGGCGATGCTTTTCGTCGCGACGGCCGACGCGCAGGGCGGCCCGGACTGTTCCTACAAGGGCGGCCTGCCCGGCTTCGTGCGGGTGCTCGACGAAAGCACGCTGGCCATTCCGGACTATGACGGCAATGGCATGTACCGCAGCTGGGGCAATCTGCTGGTCAATCCGCGGGTCGGCCTGCTGTTCCCGGATTTCGAGCGCCAGCAGCGCCTGCGCGTCAACGGCGTCGCCAGCATCCGCGCGGACGACGAGCTGCTGGCGCAATGCCCGGGCGCGGTCTTCATCGTGCGTGTCAGCGCGGAGCTGATCTTCCCCAACTGCCCGCGCTATCTGCACAAGATGCAGCTGTTCGAGCATTCGGTCCATGCACCGCGCCCGGACTACGAGCCGCCGGTGCCGGCCTGGAAGGGCTTTGCCGAGTTTCGCGACGCGCTGCCGGCGCGCGACCGACCCGACGCCGTCTGAGGCCTTCAGCCCGGGTCGGGCCGCTGCGTCGCCGGCGCCGCGATGCGCAGATCGCTGCGCGGGCAGGCCACGCAGGGCAGGATCCAGCCCTCGTCCTTTTCCTCGCGCGACAGTCCCGGCCATTCGATCCGGTAGGCGATGCGGCCCTCCAGCAGCTGTGCGATGCAGGCGCGGCAAGTGCCGTTGCGGCAGGAATGCGGCAGCACCAAGCCGGCGGCCAGCGCCGCCAGCAGCACGGTCTGGGGCTCTTCGCAGTCGAAGGCCCAGGCCTGCGGTTCGATCACGATGCGGTAGCGGCTTGCGGCGTCGTCCATCCGCCCATCATGCCCGCTCGATACAATCGCAGGCCCGTGAGTCCTCACCCAGCCCGTTCGGCCCCTGCAGCGGCCCGGATCGAATGACCCCAGCGATGAAGTACCTGCAAGGCTATCCGCCGGCCTTGTTGCAGCAGGTCGGCGAGATGATGGCGCAAGGCGAGCTCGGCCCCTGGCTGGCGCGGCGCTATCCGGAGCCGCACGGGATCAAGAGCGACAAGGCGCTGTTCGACTACACGCAGGAGCTGAAGTCCCGCTTCATGCGCAACGCAGCGCCGCTGAACCTGGTCCGCTTTGATGCCAAGCTGAAGATCATCCAGCATGCGCTGGGCACGCACACGCGCGCACCGCAGCAGCAGGGCGCCAAGACCAAGATGCGGCGCGAGATCCGCATCGCCTCGCTGTTCCGCGAGGCGCCGGCGGAGTTCCTGCGCATGATCGTCGTGCACGAGCTCGCGCATCTGAAGGAGCTCGAGCACGACAAGGCCTTCTATGCGCTGTGCCACCACATGGAGCCGAACTACGCGCAGCTGGAGTTCGACACCCGGCTGTGGCTGACGCACCGGGAGCAGCCGGAGCCGCCCGCATCATGATCCTGCTGGCGCCGATGGAGGGCCTGCTCGACCATATGCTGCGCGATGTGCTGACCCGCGTCGGCGGCATCGACCGCTGCGTGTCCGAATTCATCCGCATCACCGACCAGCTGATGCCCAATCGGGTGTTCACCCGCATCGTGCCGGAGCTTTTGAACGGCGGGCGCACGCCGGCCGGCGTGCCGGTGCGCGCGCAGCTGCTGGGCTCCGACCCGGTCTGCATGGCCGAGAACGCGGCCAAGCTGGCCGCGCTCGGTCCCGAGGGCATCGACCTGAACTTCGGCTGCCCGGCCAAATGCGTGAACCGCCATCGCGGTGGCGCGGTGCTGCTGGACGAGCCCGAGCTGCTGCGCGAGATCACCGCCGCGGTGCGCCGCGCGGTGCCGGCCGGCATCCCGGTCTCGGCCAAGATGCGGCTGGGCTATCTGGACGACTCGCGCACGCTGGAATGCGCGCAGGCCCTGGTCGACGGCGGTGCCGGCGAGCTGGTGATCCATGCGCGCACCAAGGCCGATGGCTACAAGCCGCCGGCCTACTGGGATCGCATCGCCGCGGTGCGCGCGGCCGTCGCCGTGCCCATCGTCGCCAATGGCGAGATCTGGAGCGTGGCCGACGCGGCCGCCTGTCGCGTGCAGTCCGGCTGTGCGGACCTGATGCTGGGCCGCGGCATGGTGGCCGATCCGGGCCTGGCGCTGGCGATCCGCTCGCCCGGCGCGCCGCCGCTGGTCTGGGGCCAGCTCTTGCCGCTGATGCAGGACTTCTTCGCGCTGGTGCGCGCTCATGTGGCGACGCGCCACCAGGCCGGCCGGCTCAAGCAGTGGCTGCACTATCTGCGCCGCCGCTATCCGGAGGCCGAGGAGGCCTACCAGCGCGTGCGCACGATCAATGCTCCCGATCAACTGGTGCTGGCGCTGTTCGGCCCGCCCGCCCTCCAAGAGGCTGCATGAGCATCTTCAAGTCCTTCTGCCTGCTGCTGCTGTCGCTGGGCCTGCTGGCCGGCGCGGCGCGCGCCCAGGATCCCGCCGAGATCGACGCCAGCCTGGACGCGGCGCGCCAGCAGGTCGAGCGCTTGAAGAAGCGGCTGCAGGAGGATCAGCCCGGCAATGCCGAGCTGATCGAGTACCGGCAGAAATTGCTGGGCCTGCAGCAGCAGGCGCAGCAGATCGCCCAGCAGCAGCAGCCGGCCTTCGACAGCGCGCAGGCGCGGCTGTCCGAGCTGGGCCCCGAGCCGACGGGCGTCAAGGAAAGCGCCGACGTGGCCGAGCAGCGCCGCGTGCTGAAGAAGAGCAGCGAGCAGCTCGGCGCGCAGCTGAAGCTGGCGCGGCTGCTGGCGCTGGAGAGCGAGCAGCTGGCCGAGGAGATCGGCGGCCAGCGCCGCGCGCGCTTTCGCGCCGAGCTGTTCGAGCGCAGCGACTCGCTGCTGTCGACCGCCTTCTGGGACGAACTGCGCAGCGGCGCCGGCCGCGACGGTCACCGGCTCGAGGCCTTCGAGGCGCGCGTGCGCTCGGCCGCCGCGACCACGCCGCCGCAGCGCTGGCTGGCGCTGGCGCTGCTGCCGGCGGCCGCCATCGTCCTGCGCCTGTGGCTGAAGCAGCGCGTGGCGGTGCTCAGCGCCGAACGGGCGCCGCCGGGGCGGGTGCGGCGCTCGCTGCTGGCGGTGGCGCGGGCGCTGCTGGCCATGCTGGTGCCGGGCGTTGCCGCCTATGCGCTGATGCAGGGCATCAGCGGCGGCCTGAGCGCGGGCGACCCGATGCAGGAGCTGGCGCAAAGCATCATCGGCGCCGTCTGCTTCTCGGCCTATATCACCGGCTGCGGCCGCGCGGTGCTGTCGCCAAAGCGGCCGTCCTGGCGCCTGCTGCCTATCCCCGATTCGGTCGCCAGCGGCCTGCGCTGGTATCCGGCGCTGCTGGGCACGGTCACCTTTGCCGGCTGGTTCCTCTTGCGCCTGGCCGCCGCGGCGCCGCTGAATTTGGCGCTGGAGGTGATCATCATCGCCGCCGACGCGCTGCTGCTGAGCGCGCTGCTGGTTCATATCGCCCATCGCGGCGAGCGGCTGCGCCGCCAGGCGGCTGCCGAGGCCGGCGAGGCGCCGCGGCCGCCCTGGTTGTCGCTGATCCTGTTCGGCAGCTGGGCGATCTTGGCCGCCGTGCTGCTGAGCATCCTGGTCGGCTATGTGGCGCTGGGCAGCTTCATCGTGCACCAGGCCTGCTGGGTCGCCGTGCTGCTGCTGACCGCCTATCTGCTGAACCTGCTGATCGACGACGCGATCGCCGCCTGGCTCGGTGGCGCGGCGCGGGCGCGCAAGAGCGCCGCCGAAGGCGAGGGCGGCCCGCCCTCGCGCAAGTCGCTGCTGCGCAACCAGCTGGCCGAGCTGGGCTCCGGCGTGCTGCGCCTGACCGTCTGGCTGCTGACCCTGGTGCTGATCGTCGCGCCCTTCGGCGAGAGCCCCGGCGATCTGCTGAACCGCACCGATCAGCTGCGCGTCGGCCTCTCGATCGGCGAGCTGCAGCTGCGGCCGACCATCGTGCTGCAGGCGCTGATCGTCTTCCTCCTGGCCAAGACCGGGCTGCGCCTGCTGCGCGACTGGCTGGACGAGCGCTTCCTGCCGACGACCACGCTGGACGCCGGCATGCGCAACTCGGTGACGACGCTGTTCGGCTTCATGGGCCTGGTGCTGGCGATCGGCATGGGCCTGTCGGCGCTGGGCCTGGCGCTGGACAAGGTGGCCTGGATCGCCAGCGCGCTGTCGGTGGGCATCGGCTTCGGCCTGCAGGCGGTGGTGTCCAACTTCGTCTCCGGCCTGATCCTGCTGGCCGAGCGGCCGGTCAAGGTCGGCGACTGGGTGGCGCTGGGCGGGGTCGAGGGCGATATCCGCCGCATCAATGTGCGTGCGACCGAGATCCAGATGGCCGACCGCTCGACCCTGATCGTGCCCAACTCCGAATTCATCACCAAGGTCGTTCGCAATGTGACGCACGAGAGCCCCGCGGGCCTGGTGCAGATCAAGCTGCCGATGCCGCTGGACACCGACACCGGCCGGGTCAGCGAGATCCTGCTGCGCGCCTTCGTCGAGCATGAGGAAATCATGGCGCAGCCGCCGGCCAAGGTGCAGCTGGACGGCATCGAGGCCGGCAATCTGGTCTTCAACGCGACCGGTTCGGTCGGCTCGCCGCGCCAGTCCTATGCGGTGCGCAGTGCGCTGCTGTTCCGCATCCTGCAGGACCTGCACGCCGCCGGCCTGCCGCTGCGCAATGCGCCCAGCCTGGTGCTGCGCGAGCAATCGCCGCCGCCACCGCCCGCCGCTCCCAATCCGGAACCCTCGCCATGAGCCTCGTCTACTCGACCGATCTCGGCCGCACCTGCCCGAACTGCCGGCAGGCGCTGGCCCAATGCCAATGCGGCAAGAAGGCACCGCCGGCCGGCGACGGCATCGTGCGCGTCAGCCGCGAGAAGCGTGCCGGCAAGGTGGTCAGCCTGGTCAAGGGCCTGGTCTTGCCGGACGAGCAGCTGGCGGCGCTTGCCAAGCAGCTGAAGGCCGCCTGCGGCAGCGGCGGCACGCTCAAGGACTGGGTGATCGAGATCCAGGGCGACCATGTCGAGAAGCTGATGCAGACCCTGCTCAAGCAGGGCCACCAGGTCAAGCGCGCCGGCGGCTGAGGCCAACTCGCGTCTTATCGATCAGGGCCGCTTGCTCTTGTACTCGGCGATCTTCTCCTTCAGATCGCTGTACTCCTCGCAGGGCAGCCAGCAGAGCTTGTCAAGGATCTTCAGCTGCTCCTCGGCCTTGGCCAGATTGCCGATCTGCAGATAGGCCTCGCCCAGGTATTCGTGCGCGCCGCGGTGCTTGGGGTCGAGCTTCAGCGCCTGCTCGTAGTCCTTGAACGATTTGTCCATCTCGCCGAGTTGGCGGTAGGCATGGGCGCGGTAGTTCCAGGCATCCGCCAGGCCCGGCTGGCGCGCGATCACCTGGTCCATGCGCGCGATCACCGTCGACCAGTCCTTGCGCTTCCAGGCCTCGACGCCGGCCGCCATGTCTGGGTCGGCCGGCTGGGCGACACCGCCGCGGCCGCCACCGCCGCCTCCACCACCGCCGCCGCCGCCGTCGGCCCAAGCGAGCGGTGCCGGCAGGGCCAGCAGCAGCAGGCTCGCCGCGATCGCACCCAGACCAGATCTCACTGCCATGCCGGGCCTCCTTGTTTCAGCGCGCATCGATGCGGCCATAGACGCCATGCGTCTCGTCGGCCGGGCCGGCGGTGAAGAACAGCGTCGTCGCCGGCTGGCTGTTGATGCCGTTGCCGAAGGCTAGACCCCAGAGCCCGTCGATCGCGATCGCCGAGCCATCGCTCTTGGCCAGCGCGCCCAGCATCGCGCCGGTGCTCGCATCGAAGGCATTGATCTTGCCGTCGCCGAAATTGCCGACCAAGAGCGCATTGGCGAAGGCGCCGAAGCCGGCCGGCGCCAGCGCCAGGCCCCAGGGCGCGTTCAACGCGCCGCCGGCGACCAACTGGCGGATCAGCGTGCCGGCGCTGTCGAAGACATTGACCCGACCCAGTCCCGCGCCCTTGACTTCATCGCCGCCGGCATCGCGCTTGGCATAGGCGACATAGACGCGATCGCCCAGCGTCTGCACATTGAACGGTGCGTAGCCGGCCGGTAGTCCTGGATCGACGAAGCGGCTGCCGGCCAGAGGGTTGAAGCCGGCGTCGAAGGCATCGATCGCGCCATGGGCGAAGTCGGCCGCGTAAAGCAGGGCCGCGCCGCCGGCGCTGGCCAGGGCCAGGCCCGTATAGGACTTGCCGGCCGCGCTGCCGTCGTAGACCGGCAGTGCCACCGTCGCATTGACCGACGGCGCCCAGGCGGCCAGCAGGCCGTCCTCGGTCGCGAACAGGAAGGGGCTGGGGCCGCTGGTCCCGCCGCTGCCGAGCCGGAAGTCGCTCGTGCTGCCGTTGAAGACGATGCCGATCGGCTTGGGCGGCGTCGTCACGACCAGGCTTTGCGGTACGCCCATGCCATCGTACAGCGTCGACGTAGCCGTCGCCTCGTTGGCCACCCAGACGAAGCCCTGCGGATTGAAGGCGATGCCCCAGCAGTTGACCAGCTTCGCATCGCTGTAGCTGCCGCTCATGCTGTAGGCCGATTGCGGGGTGTCGGTGACGAGCACACTGAGCGCATAGGCATTGCTCGTGCCGGTGCTGCCCGGCGCCGGCGTCATGTCGCCGCCATAGCTGCCACCCCCGCCGCAGCCGCTCAAGGAAGCCAGCGGCAAGCCCGTGGCGGCCAGCAGCAGGGCCGTGCCGCTGCGCCCGCAGAAGCAGCGTCGCGAGATATCGCTTGTTGATTGATGCTTGTCGTCCATCTCCGTCTCCAAGCACGCGCGCAAACCGGCGCGTCATGACGGTGGATGCCGGCGCCGCCGGCGACGGTTCATGTCGCCGTGCGATAAAAGGGAATGGATTTAGAACGAGATCAGCAGACCGAGCACGGCGGTGCTGCGCTGCTGCTCATAGGCGGCCGCATAAGGCCCGCCGCGCTGAACGCCGACCCAGGACAGCTGCAGTTCGTAGGCGCCGTGCCGCCAGGCCGCGCCGAGGCGCAGATCGGCCTGGGTGTCATGGGCATGGACGGCGCTGCCGCCCAGGCCTTGCAAGACACCCAGATGGGCGAACAGCTGCCAGGCCGCGTCCAGCGGCCGGTTCAGCTCCAGATCGGCATAGAGGCTGCGCATATCGCGGCCGAAGTAGTCGGGCGACAGATGCAGGCGCAGGCGCCAGCGCGGCGCGATCAGGCCGGCGTAGAGCTCGCCGTAGTCATAAGCGTTCTCAGAAGCAAAGTGGCTCAGCAGCAGGCCAGCCTCGGCGTCGAGATCGGTGGCGAGCGGGCCGACCCGGCCCAGATAGCCGAGCAGCATCGTGCTCTGCCGGTAGGCATCGAAGCGGGCACGGCCGAGCAGGGCGCCGCCATACCAGCCGCTGACGCCGTCGTAGCCGAGGCTGGCCTGGGCCTGCGGCCTCTCGTCGCTGAGCGAGATGCCGCGGTAGCGCTGGTCCGACTGCAGCGAGACGCTGCCGCCCCATTGGCCGGCGGCGGTTTTTTCTTGCGCCGCGGCCACGGCGGACGCCAGGCTCAGCGCGATCAGGACAGCCCGGCGGATGCGGCCCGCCATCACTCGGCGGGCGCCAGGTCGGCGGCTGTGGCGCAGCTGAGCCGCGGCTGACCCGGCGGGCTGCGTCGCTGCACGCTGGCGCAGGCGTCGATGCGGCCGCCGGCATCGGTGACCAGGGCGCTGCGCCAGGGCGAGCCGGCGCTGCCGGCGGAGACCCGTTCGACGCCGTGCCCCAGCTCCTGCAGCAGGGCCAGCAGGCCGGCCACATGCGGCGCCGCGAATGAGGCGCCGCTGAACAGGGCCCAGCCGCCGCCGGCGGCGGCGCTGGGCACATCGCGGCCCGGCGCCAGCAGCACGCCGGGTCGTGCTGCGGCGTCGCTGATCGCCAGCACGCCGGCATGCGAGGCCGGGAAGCGCTGAGGACCGCCGGTCTCGGCGCTGGCCGCGGCGACCACGGCGATGCGCCGTGCCAGCGCCTCGTCGAGCAGGCGCGCCAGCAGCCGGTCCTCGGGGCCGGCGAGGCTCATATTGATGATCTGCACGCCCTGGTCGATCGCCCGGTGCAGGGCCTTGGCCAGACTCAAACTCGTGCACAGGGTGTCGCTGGTCGCCGCGGCCTGCCAGCAGGCGCGCAGGGCCAGCAGCCGCGCCTCAGGCGCGACGCCGGCAATGCCCAGGCCGTTGTCGGCGCGCGCGGCGATGATGCCGGCGACGGCCGTGCCATGGCGCTCGCCGGCCGGCGCGCGGCCGTCGACGAAGTTCTCGCTGGCCTCCAGCTGGCCTTGCAAATCCGGATGGCCGGCCTCGACGCCGCTGTCGATGACGGCGATGCGCACGCCGCGCCCGGTCGCCAGCCGGTGCAGCTCGGCCAGCCGCCATTGCTGGGCGGCCGGCTGGGCCGGGTAGAGCGGATCGCGGTGACCGATGGCGCCTGCCTGCGTGCGGTAGAGCTGCATCGGCTGCGCCCAGGCGACGCGGCCGTCGCGGCCCAGGCGCTGCAGCGCTTCCTCGGCCGCGCGGCCGGGCGGCAGACGCATCACCACGCAGTCGACGCCGACCAGCGGCA
The DNA here is from genome assembly GCF_030410485.1 of Roseateles violae. Lineage (GTDB taxonomy): Bacteria > Pseudomonadota > Gammaproteobacteria > Burkholderiales > Burkholderiaceae_C > Roseateles_D > Roseateles_D violae. Next base: position 134,453 of record NZ_JAUHHC010000002.1, read on the forward strand.
TCGGCCATTCGCCGTCCAGTTCCAGCCCATGCTCGCGCGCCAGACTCTCGGCCAGGCCTTGGCGCGCGAGCCGGCCCTGGGCGCTGCCATAGCCGCCGGCGTAGCTGCCGTCGGGCCGGTAATGCGGCCGGGGCCGCTCCAGCATCACCAGCAGCTGGCGTTGCGCGGCTGTTGCGATTCCGTTCTCGAGCTCATCCCCGGGGGGCGGCTGCGACGAGGCATTGCAGGCCCATGCGGCCAGCAAGCCCAGCACGCACAGCCAGCGGCGCTTCATCGCCCGCCCTCGGCCTGCAGCGGCTCGGCCAGGCTGACGATGCGCTCGGCCCGCAGGCGCTCCAGCGCATGGCGGCGCGCGGCGGCGTCGCCGCCGAGCTGTAGCAGCCAGGCATTGCCGCCGGTCGGACCGCCGACCAGACGGGCGCCGCTGGCGCGCAGCGCCTGGCGGATCTGCGCCTCGGTGGCGGCCGGGTCGAACATCACCAGCGCGTCGGCGGCGATAGCGGGCGCCGCGGCCGACAGGCCGTGGTAATCGGCCGGCTGCGGTCGCGGCAGGAACAGCAGCATCGCCAGCAGGCCGGCCAGCGCCGTGCCCTGCAGTCCCAGCGCCCAGCCCAGCCAGCGCGGCAGGCTGGGGCGTGCCGCACGCGCTTCGGCGCGCGCCGGCAGCCGCGCGCGCAGCCGCCGCAGACCGGCCTCGACATCGCCGGGCTCGGCGCTGCGCTCGGCGCGGGGCGACAGCTCGGCCAGCAGGCGGCGCTCGGCCTCGCACTCGGCCCGGCACTGCGGGCAGGCGAGCAGATGGCGCTGCAGCTCCAGCTGCTCCTCGGCCTCCAGCCGGCCGCGCAGATACCAGGGCAGCAGCGCCTGCACCGCATGGTGCGGATCGCGCTCGATCGGAACGACCTTGTGCTCGCTCATCCCGGTTCTCCGGGCAGGGCCGGGCCGAAGTCGGCCAGCAGCGGGCGCAGCCGGCGCCGCGCATGGAACATCCGCGTCTTCACCGTCTCGGCCGGACAGTCGACGATCTGCGCAATCTCGCGGTAGTCGAAGCCATGGAAGTAGCAGAGCTCGACGACCGCGCGCTGCTCGGCCGACAGCCCGCCCAGCGCCTGCGCGAGCCGGCGCTGCAGCTGGCTGTGGCCCAGGCGCCGCTCGGGGTCGGCCTCCGCATCGGCGACCGCCTCGGCGGCGCCGTCGTCATCGGGGGGCAGGTCTTGCCGGCTGAGCGCCTTCAGCGCCTTGCGGTAGGCGATGCCGAAGATCCAGGTCGAGAGCTTGCTGCGGCCGTTGAAGTCCTGGCCGCGCTGCCAGACCAGCAGCAGGGTGTCGTCGAGCAGTTCCTCGCTGAGCTCGGGCCGGTGGGTCAGCCGCTCCAGAAAGCGGTACAGCCGCGGGTAGTAGATGCGGTAGAGCGCCTCGAAATCGTCGCGCCGGCCGCGCACGATGCCCTGCAGCAGCTGCAGCTCGGCATGCTCGGCCGAATCGGCGCGTGCGGAGCGCGGCGGCGCGAGCGCGCCGTCGGCAACCGCCTTGCTCTTGCTTGTGCCCCATCCGAACATCACCCGGCCTCCGCGTGGCGTGTATGCCGATTGGAAGGCAAAAGGTTCATCTCGGCTAGCATCGCCAGCGTTTTCTCCAACCCGCCTATCGATGAAGCGCCGCCACAGCCTGCTGCTCGCCCTGTCCCTCGGCCTGACCCTGCCGCTGGCCCTGCCGGCGCGCGCCGCCGAGTCCGCCGACTATTTCCCGCCCCGCCACGACTGGCAGCGCCGCACGCCGCAGCAGCTGGGCGTCGACGAGGTGAAGCTGGCTGAGGCGCTGCGCTTCATCGCCGGCCAGGATAACCCCGCGCCGCGCGACCAGGCGCTGGCGCTGGCGCAGAGCTTCGGCGCCAAGGAGCCGCATTTCGGCGGCCTGATCGGGCCGACCAAGCCGCGCGCGGCGATCAACGGTCTGGTCGTGCACCGCGGCTATGTGCTGGCCGAATGGGGCGACACGCACAGCGTCGACATGACGCACAGCGTGGCCAAGACCTTTCTGAGCACCGTCGTCGGCCTGGCCTGGCAGCAGGGCCTGATCCGCGACGTGCACGACCGCGCCGGCGCCTATATGCCGGCCGGCGTCGATCTGTTCAGCGCGCCGCACAACCAGGCGATCACCTGGGATCATCTGCTGCGCCAGACCAGCGACTGGCAGGGCACGCTCTGGGGCAAGCCCGACTGGGCCGACCGGCCCGAGGGGCGGCCGGACGAATGGGCGAACCGCAAGCTGTATGAGCCGGGCACGCGCTACAAGTACAACGATGTGCGCATCAACGCGCTGGCGCTGGCCGCGTTGCAGGTCTGGCGCCGGCCGCTGCCCGAGGTGCTGCGCGAGCGGGTGATGGACCCGATCGGCGCCTCCAGCCGCTGGCGCTGGGTCGGCTACGACAACTCCTGGGTCGAGCTGGACGGCCAGCGCATGCAGTCGGTCTCCGGCGGCGGCCACTGGGGCGGCGGCATGTTCATCGACGCCTGGGACCTGGCGCGCTTCGGCTACCTGTTCCTGCGCGACGGCCGCTGGGCGGGCCAGCAGATCGTCTCGCCCGACTGGATCCGGCAGGCGCGCACGCCAGGCACGGCCAACCCCGGCTACGGTTATGCGAACTGGTTCCTGAACACCGGTCGCAAGCTCTATCCGGCCGCACCGGAGTCGGCGGTGGCCTTCCTCGGCAACGGCCAGAACGTGGTCTACATCGACCGCGACAACGACCTCGTCGTCGTCCTGCGCTGGATCGACAACGGGCCGGCGCTGAACGAGTTCCTGGGCCGGCTGCTGGCGGCGCTCAAGCGCTGAGCGCTGCTTCAGTAGCGGCCGCCGCCGTGCCGTCCGCCGTCCACGTGGCCGTCATAGCGGTAATGGCCGCGCGGGCCGTAGGGCAGCACGCAACAGCCACCCAGCATCGAACCGACGAGCGCCGCGGCTGTCAGCCGCAGCGCCAGTTGTTTCAGCTTGGTCTTCATGATGTGGTGTTTCCTAAAGAGGTGCAGCACCAGCGCTGCCTGTGCTTTCAACGGAGCCACTAGCGCCGAGTTGACCGCGCGGCGCCGCGGCCATTGCAAAGCCGCGTAAAGCTGGCCGGCCGCGCGCTTCATTTACATTGAGCAGCCCGAGAGCTTGGAGCGCCCCGCATGGCCGTTCATTTCTTCCGCGGCCTGCTGGCCGGTCTGTGCATCGCCGGCACCGCTGCGGCCGCTGCCGCCTCGTCGACGCCGGCGCCGGCCCCGACGACGGCGCGGTTGACCGTGCTGCTGGAGCAGCAGGACTACCGCGCGGCCGAGCCGCTGCTGCGGCCGCTGCTGGCCCGGCGAACCAGCAGCGAGGCCGAGCGCGCGGCGATCTATGTCTGGCTGTTCGCCCGCGACGACCTGGCCGAGGTCGAGCGGCGCGCGGCGCTGGGCGAGGCGGCCGTCGACCGGCAGGCGCGCGGCCGCCTGGCGCTGGAGCGGCGCGATTTCGAGCCGGCGCGGCAGCAGTTCGAGGCGGCGCTGGCGCGCGCGACGCGGCCGGCCGAGCGCGCCGCGGCCCTGAAGGGCCTGGGCCAGATCGCCTACCAGCAGCGCGATTTCGACGCCTCGCTGGCGCGGCTGCAGCAGGGCCTGGCCGAGCAGCGCACGGCCGACGGCCTGGTCGCGCTGGCCGACACCTTGATCCGGCTCGGCCGCACCGAGGAGGCGATCGCCGCCGCCGAGCAGGCGCTGGCGCTGAACCGCTTTCACGAGCAGGCGCATTACCTGCTGGGCAATGGCTACACGCGGCTCAGCTATACGCAGCTGGAGCAGCGCGATCCGGTCGCGCTGAAGGCGGCGACGGCGCTCGTCCACCAGGGCGCCGCGGCCTTTGTGCGCGGCGACTTCGCGGCCGCCCGGGATTTGGGCTTCGGGGCACTGCGGCGCTGCCCCGGCTTCGGCCGCGCCCATGCACTGCTGGCCAAGGCGCTGGAGTCACAGCGCTTCGCGATCGACGTGCACCGCGCCGACTACGAGCGGCGCTTCGCCGCCCTGCCCATGCCCGAGGTGCCCGCCATCGAGCGCTATGTGCTGAACTGGGCCGAGCTGTCGCCGCGGCACCAGAAGCGGGTCGCGCTGTCGGTGGCGCCCTGGAAGGCCTTCATCCCGCTGCTGGTCGAGGGCGGGGCCACGCATTACATCAAGCCGCTGGACATGAAGCTGTCGGACACGCCGGGCGGCCGCGCGCTGAAGGACCAGCGCATCGAGTACGACTCGCGGCTCTGGGACGATGTGCGCGGCGCCGGCGGCTATCACACGGTGACCGGCATCGAGGATGTCGAGCGCAGCATCTTCGAGCGCTACAACACGGTGCTGCATGAGCTGACGCACCAGGTCCATGGCGTGCTGACCGCCGAGCAGTCGCGCGCGATCCAGGAGCTCTACCGCCAGGCCAAGGAGCGCGACGCCAAGACGCGCCAGGCCTTCCTGTCGCGCTATGCCGGCGGCTCGGTCTGGGAGTATTTCGCCGAGGGCGCCAATGCGCTCGAATCGCCGCGGCGCGACCGCTTCGACCACCGCGAGATCGTGCGCGAGCGCCTCGCCGAGCTCGATCCGGCACTGCTGGGCCTGGTGCAGCAGATGTTCGCGCTGCGCGAGGTTTCGGCCAGCCTGCCGATCGCCTTCGTCAATGCCGGCTACCAGCGGCTGGAGGACGGGCAGTTGGCGCCGGCGCTGGACTTCTTCGAGCGCGCACGCCAGGTCGCGGCCAGCGACGAGCGCGTGCTGGGCGCCAATCTCTACGGGCGGGCGTTGCAGGGCGACGGCAGCGGCGTGCGCGCGCTGGCGGCCGAGGCGCTGGCCCTGCATCCGCGCAGCGGCGAGCTGCGGGTGAGCGCCAGCGATGCGCTGTGGCACAGCGGCCGGCCGCTGGCCGAGCTGGCCGCCGAGCTGGCGGCCGCCCGCGAGGGCCTGGCCGGCGAGGATCGCTTCCGCGTCGAGCTGGCCCTGGCCGATGCCTGGCGCAAGCTGGGCGAGGGCGAGCGCGCGCTGGCTGCCTATGAGGCGGCGCTGGCCTACCAGGCCGACAGCCCGGAGGCGCTGTGGGGCCGCGCCGCCAGCCTGGCGCTGCTGCGGCGCTGGGACGAGGCCTTCGCGCTCTACGAGCGGGTGACCCGGCTGCGCACCGGCCTGCTCGCCCTGCGCACCGATCAGGCGCGCGATCTGCTGCGTGCCGGCCGCTTCGAGCCCGCCCGCGAGCAGCTGCAGGCGGCGCGCCTGCTGGACGCCGGCGACCCGAACCTGCTGGCGCTGGAGGGGGCCTGGTCGCTGCTGGCGGCGGGCGATGCGGCCGCCGCGCTGCGCCAGGCCGAGGCGGCGCTGGCCAAGGGGCCCTGGTGCGATCTGGCCCTGATCGTCCAGGCCGCCGCGCTGCGCGCGCTGGGTCGCGCGGACGAGGCGCGCCTGGCGCTGACGCCGCTGCGCCGGCGCATCGAGCAGGGCGCCGCGCCCGGCTATGTGTTCCGCCCCGAGCAGTCGAGCTGGATCTCGGTCCATGAGCTACCGGCCGTCGAGCGGGCCTGGATGGAGGAGCTGCTGGCGCGGCGCTGAGCCGCTTTCCAGGGGCCGGCGCGCGCCGGCGGTCATCAGGGACAATACCGAGATGACCGCCACCCCCGCCGCCTCGGCCGACCCCTCCCGCTCCTTCGCCCGCCTGCCGCTGTCCGCGGCCATGCAGGCCAATCTGGCCCAGCATGGCTATGTCGAGATGACCGCGATCCAGGCGGCCAGCCTGCCGCTGGCACTGGCCGGCCATGACCTGATCGCACAGGCGCAGACCGGTAGCGGCAAGACGGCCGCCTTCGCCCTGGCCCTTTTGCACCGGCTCGACGCCGCGCGCATGGAGCTGCAGGCGCTGGTGCTGTGCCCGACGCGCGAGCTGGCCGAGCAGGTGACGCAGGAGATCCGCCGGCTGGCACGGGCGGCCGACAATATCAAGGTGCTGACGCTGACCGGCGGCTCGCCGATGCGGCCGCAGATGGAGAGCCTGGCCTTCGGCGCCCATATCGCCGTCGGCACGCCCGGCCGCATCCTCGACCATCTGGAGCGCGAGAGCCTGGACCTGGGCCGGCTCAACACCCTGGTGCTGGACGAGGCCGACCGCATGCTGGACATGGGCTTCTTCGACGATATCGCCGCCGTCGCCCGCCGCGCGCCCAAGCAGCGTCAGACCTTGCTGTTCTCGGCCACCTATCCGGAGGGCATTGCCAAGCTCGCCGGCCAGTTCATGCGCGAGCCGAAGGAGATCAAGCTCGACCAGGCGAGGACCCAGACGCCGGCGCGGATCCGCCAGCTGGCCTACGAGGTGGCGGAGACCGAGCGCCTGCATGCGGTCTCGCTGCTGCTGAATCATTTCCGACCGGCCAGCACGATCGCCTTCTGCAACACCAAGCAGCAGTGCCGCGACCTGGTCGACGTGCTGACGGGGCAGGGCTTCGTCGCGCTGGCCCTGCATGGCGATCTGGAGCAGCGCGAGCGCGACCAGGTGCTGATCCAGTTCGCCAACCGCAGCTGCTCGGTGCTGGTTGCCACCGACGTCGCGGCGCGCGGCCTGGACATCGCCCAGCTGGAATGCGTGATCAATGTGGACACGACGCCCGACGCCGAGGTCCATGTGCACCGCATCGGCCGCACCGGCCGCGCCGGCGCCGAAGGGCTGGCGCTGACCCTGGCCAGCCTGGACGAGATGGGCCGCATCGGCCGCATCGAGCAGATGCTGGGCCGCGAATCGGTCTGGGAGCCGCTGGACAGCCTGACGCCGGCGCCGGGCGGCCCGTTGCTGCCGGCCATGGACACGCTGCAGATCCTGGGCGGCCGCAAGGAAAAAATCCGTCCCGGCGACATCCTGGGCGCGCTGACCGGCGAGGCCGGCTTCGAGGCGACGCAGATCGGCAAGATCAATGTGACCGACTTCCACAGCTATGTGGCGGTGGAGCGCGGCATCGCCCGCGAGGCGGTCAAGCGCCTGTCCGAGGGCAAGCTGAAGGGCCGCAAGGTCAGGGTGCGGCGGCTGGCCGAGCTGGCCGCGGCGTGAACTTGTGCGCCGCCGGCTGGCGATCGGCGTAACAGCCGGTGTTTCACGCGACGTTTGCACGGATGCCCGGCGGCCACAGCCCCTACGCTTGCGTCAACGCCCGTCACCACTCGGACGTTGGAGCAGACATGAAGTACCTCGAATCGTCCTGTGCCAGCGAACCGCAGTTCCTGCTGCGATTTCAGTCGCTGTTCCATGCGGGCCGGGCGCTGACCTTTCCCTGCAATGCGCAGGGCGATGTCAGCATGGACGCGCTCAGCGAGCGCGCGCTGGAGAACTACCTGTTCGCCCGCGCCGTCATCGGCCACGAGTACGCGACCCCGGTCGTGCAGCGCTGCGAGGCCTGAGCGGCCTCCCGATGAACAAGGGGCCCGCAGGCCCCCGTCCGTTTATTTGCCGAAGCTGTCGCGCAGCCCGGTGATCTTGTTGAACACCGGCTTGCCCGGCCGGTGATCGACGCGGTCGGCGACGAAATAGCCGTGGCGCTCGAACTGCAGCCGGGTGTCGGCGGCAACCTCGGCCAGCGAGGGTTCCAGATAGGCGCTGACCACCTTCAGGCTGGCCGGGTTCAGCACCTCCAGGAAATCGCGGCCACCGGCATCGGGCTGGGCCTCGGTGAACAGACGGTCGTAGAGCCGCACCTCGGCCGCGACGGCCTCGTGCGCGCCGACCCAGGTGATCACGCCCTTGACCTTGACCGCATCGGCGCCCGGCGTGCCGCTCTTGGTGTCGGGCACGACGGTGGCCAGCACGGCGGTGATCTGGCCCTCGGCATCCTTCTGACAGCCCGTGCACTCGATCACATAGCCGTACTTCAGCCGCGCCTTGTTGCCCGGATAGAGGCGGTGGTAGCCCTTCACCGGCACTTCCATGAAGTCCTCGCGCTCGATCCAGACCTCGGGGCCGAGGCTGAACTGGCGCGTGCCCAGCTCCGGCAGATGCGGATGGGCCGGCGCGCTGCAGGGCTCGCGGTGCCCGTCGCTGCCGAAGAGCTCGGCCCAGTTCGTCAGCTTCAGCTTCAGCGGCTCCAGCACCGCGCTGGCGCGCGCCGCCTTGCCTTCCAGATCGGCGCGTAGATAGCCGTCCAGCACCGAGTAGTCCAGCCAGGCATTGGCCTTGGTCGTGCCCGAGCTGTCGACCATCGCGACGATGCTCTCCGGCGTGTAGCCGCGCCGGCGCATGCCCACCAGGGTCGGCATGCGGGGGTCGTCCCAGCCGTTCACATGGCCCTCGTCGACCAGCTGGCGCAGCTTGCGCTTGCTGGTGACCACATAGCTGAGGTTGAGGCGGCCGAACTCGTACTGCTTGGGCAGCGGCCGGGCCAGCAGGCCGCCGTCGGCCAGCGACTCCAGCAGCCAGTCGTAGAAGGGGCGCTGGTCCTCGAATTCCAGCGTGCAGATGCTGTGGGTGATCTGCTCCAGCGCGTCCTCGATCGGGTGGGCATAGGTGTACATCGGGTAGATGCACCACCGGTCGCCGGTGTTGTGGTGGGTGGCGCGGCGGATCCGGTACAGGGCCGGGTCGCGCAGATTGATGTTCGGCGATGCCATGTCGATCTTGGCCCGCAAGACCATGGAGCCGTCCGCATGCTGGCCGTCGCGCATCTCGCGGAAGCGCAGCAGGTTCTCCTCCGGCGTGCGGGCACGGAAGGGGCTGTCGGTGCCCGGCGTCGTGAAGTCGCCGCGGTTCGCGCGCATCTCCTCGGGCGTCTGCTCGTCCACATAGGCCAGGCCGGCCGAGATCAGGTACTCGGCGGCGCGGTACATGAAATCGAAGTAGTTGCTGGCGTAGAACAGGTGCGAGGTGTCGTTCGCGTCCCAGCTCCAGCCCAGCCAGGCGACCATTTCCTTGATCGCGTCGACGTATTCCTGCTCCTCCTTCTCCGGGTTGGTGTCGTCGAAGCGCAGATGGCAGACGCCGCCATAGTCGCGCGCCAGGCCGAAGTTCAGGCAGATGCTCTTGGCATGGCCGACATGCAGATAGCCGTTCGGCTCGGGCGGGAAGCGGGTGCGGATCTTGGCCGGATCGATCGGGCCGGCCGCCTGGTGGGCGGCGTCGCCGGGCGTGCCGGCGAAATGGCGGCCGGCGTTGGTGCCGGCCTCGAGATCGCGCTCGATGATGGCGCGCAGGAAGTTGCTGGGCTTGACCTGCAGGTCGTCGCTGTTCGGATGGGACATGGGCTTGGGCGGCCGCAGGAGCGACCGCCAGGGTGCTGGATCGGCCGAATTATCGACCGACTTGCTGCCGACGGCGGCGCAGCGCCTCGATTTCGCGTTCCAGCATCTGCTCGCGCAGGCCCATGCCCTGCAGCGAGACAAAGGTGACGATGCCGTGGATGGCCAGGCCCAGGCCCCAGCCCATCAGCGGGAACTGGTGCCAGCGCAGGCCGCCGCCATAGCGGCTGTTGAGCAGGTACAGGCCGGTGTTGACCAGCAGGAAGACCAGCGCATGGATGGCGAAACCGGTCTTGATGCCGACGCGGCGGGCGGCCGTGCGGCGCAGCTGGCGTTCTTCCAGATCGAGCGGGGCGGTGGTGTTCATCGGGCGTTCTCCTGTCGGTGGGTCGTCGATGGGAGTGATTCTGGGCAGCGGCGGCTGCCACGGCGACGGCTTTGCGACCAATGGCGCCGCGGCTTCGCCAACGGCGGCCCCATGGCGCGAACGGCGCGAACGGCGCGAACGGCGCGAACGCGGCTTAGAGCCCCTTGAACTGGTGCGCGTGCAGGCGGCTGACCGCCAGCTTCTCGGGGCGGCCGCGCAGATGCAGGCTGATGCGGCCGCCCTCGTCGCGCACCGCGCGCTCGATCGCGTCCGCGCGCACGATCAGGCTGCGATGCACCTGCCAGAAGCGCTGGCCGTCCAGCTGCGGCAGCAGCTCGCGCAGCGAGATCCGCAGCAGATGCTCCCTGTCGGCGGTCAGCACCCGCACGTATTTGTCGGCCGCCTCGAAGTACAGCACCTCGTCGATGGGCACCATCAGGATCTGGTTGCCGACGCCGACCTGCAGCAGGCGCAGCGGTGCCGCCGGGGCCGCCGGCGCGCCCTGGCCCAGCAGGGCGCGCAGCTGCTCGACGGCCGACTCCAGCGCCGAGGGGGGGGACGCCGTGGAGGCGGCCGCCGCGCGCTGCGCCAGCGCCGTCTTCAGGCGCTGGCAGGTTTGCGCAAGGCGCTCGGGCTGCACCGGCTTCAGCACATAGTCGATCGCCGCCTGCTCGAAGGCGCGCAGCGCGTACTGGTCATAGGCGGTGACGTAGACCAGCAGCGGGAAGGGCGTGCCATCGTCGGGCCAGTCCTCGGCCAGCTCGGCGGCCGCCTCCAGCCCGCTCAGGCCCGGCATGCGGATGTCCAGGAACAGGATGGCCGGCCGCCGGGCCAGCGCCATATCGACCGCCTCACGGCCGTGGGCGGCCATCGCGACGATCTGCAGCTCGGGCCAGCAGCGCGCCAGCTCCTGGCGCAGGTTCTCGGCCAAGAGGGCCTCGTCTTCAGCAATCAGGGCGGTGGGGGTCATGGCGCTCATGGCAGGGGCAGGGTGATGGTGGCGACGGTGCCGGCCGGCTCGGCGGGCGCGAGGCTCAGCGCGGCGGCGCTGCCGTAGCGGGTGGCCAGGCGCTCGCGCACCTGGTGCAGCCCGAATCGGGTGCCATCGCCAGCCGGCGCCTGCAGGCCGACGCCGCCGTCGCGCACCTCCAGCACGAGCCGCTCGCCGGCCAGCCGCGCGCTGACGCGCAGCTCGCCGCCGGCGATGCTGGGCTCCAGCCCATGCTTGATCGCGTTCTCGACCAGCGGCTGCAGCAGCAGCGGCGGCACCGGCAGCTCGGCCAGCTCGGCCGGCAACTCGAGCACCGGCCGCAGCCGGGCGCCCATGCGCAGCTGCAGCAGCGCCAGATAGTCGGCGATGCGGGTGAATTCCTCGCGCAGCGAATGGTTCATACCGCTGCGCGAGGCGGTCAAGGTCGCGCGCAGAAAGCCGATCAGCTGGTCCAGCATCTGCTGCGCGCGCGGCGGGTCCATGCCGATCAGGACGCGCAGATTGGCCAGGGTGTTGAACAGCATATGCGGCTCGAGCTGCGATTCGAGCAGGCGCAGCTGGTGCTCGGCCGCCTGGCGCTGCGCCGTCTGCGCCCGGGCCTCGGCGGCGCTCAGGCGGCCGCGGTGGACGAAGTAGAAGGTCAGGCCCAGGCCCGGGACCAGCGAGATCAGCATGATGGACAGACCGCGGCGCAGGCCGCTGTTCAGCACGCCGGACTCCTTGAAGCCGGTGATCCAGTTGCCCAGCTCGACGCCGGCGCTGTAGCCGGCGATGGTGCCGATCAAGAGGCTGATCAGCATCAGCGGCCAGCCGGGCCAGCCCTCGTGCAGGCTTTCGTCGCCGGGGCGCCAGCGCAGCATCAGCCGCGCGGCGGAAAGTCGCAGCGCCTGCACGAAGACGGCGCAGCAGGCGGTGATCGTGAAGCAGTAGATCAGGGTCGGCCCGGGCCGCTGGCCGAACAGCAGGATCAGGCCCAGCGCGACGCCCAGCGCGATGACGATGATGATCAGCAGCTGGCGCATCAGCCAATGTCCGATCTCGGCCGGGCTCTTGCGGGCGATCAAGATCGGGCTCTGTGCATTCATCGGGCCGATTGTGTCGCAGCCGCCGGCCGATCCGCCTGGGCCAGGATGGCGCGCGAGCGGGCCAGGAAGGCGCCGCTGATCGCGCCGAACAGCAGGCTGAAGCCGGCGGCCACCGGGGCCAGGCCGGCCAGCTCGGGCCGCAGCGCCAGCGCCATGCCCAGCGCAAACTTGGCGGCGAAGATCGCCAGCATCAGCGTCAGCGGCAGCCAGCTGCCGGGCACGAAGAAGTGCCCGGTCTCAGGCTGGTAGCGCACGCCCTGCGGCCAGCCGGCGCCCTTCAGCAAGGCCAGGCTGGCGGCCAGGCCGGCGGCCCAGGCCAGCAGCGGCAGCGCCCGCGCACCAAAGGCCGAATCGATGCCCCACAGACCGAAGGCGGCCCAGGCCAGCGGCAGCAGCAGCAGGCGAGGGCGGCTCATCAGCCGGTCACGGCTCTGGATCAGGCCCATCACGAGGATGAAGGCGAGGATGGCCCAGACCCAGACGGGGATATGAGCGAGGATGGTGCTGATCGGCATGGCGGGCTCCGGTGTGACGAGGTGGCGCCATCGTGCCGGCCGGCCGGGCGCTGGCCCAGCGCGCTGCGACGAAGCGCCGCCGGCCGGCGCCAGCGGCTGCCATCGGTCGCCAGCGGCGGCTGCTTGCTCAGCGCTTGCGAGCGCGGCCGCTGCTGGCCGCGCCGCCCAGGATGCTGCCCAGCACGCCGCGGATGATCTCGCGGCCCACAGTCGAGCCCATGGTGCGGATGGCCGACTTGGCCGCCGCCTCGGCCAGACCCTCGCGGTGGCCGCCGCGCGGGCCGGTGCTGCCGAACAGCACGTCCTTCAGGCCGTCGAGCAGGCCGCCGCCACTGCTGCTGCCCTCGGCCGGGGCGCCGCCGCCCGGTGCGGTCTGCACGCCACCGCCGGCTGCGGCGGGCTGGCGCAGCTTCTCGTAGGCCGATTCGCGGTCGACCGCTTTTTCATAGACGCCGGCGACCAGCGAATTGGCGATCAGGGCCTGGCGCTGCTCGGCCGTGATCGGCCCGATCTGGCTGCCCGGCGGCAGCACGTAGACGCGCTCGGTGATGCTGGGCCGGCCCTTCTCGTCCAGCAGGCTGACCAGCGCCTCGCCCACGCCCAGCTCGGTGATCGCCGCGGCGATGTCCAGCCCTGGCTTGGCCCGCATGGTCTCGGCCGCCGCCTTGACCGCCTTCTGGTCGCGCGGGGTGAAGGCGCGCAAGGCGTGCTGGACGCGATTGCCGAGCTGGCCCAGCACGGTGTCGGGGATGTCCAGCGGGTTCTGCGTCACGAAATAGACGCCGACGCCCTTGCTGCGCACCAGGCGCACGACCAGTTCGATGCGCTCGACCAGGGCCTCGGGCGCCTCCTTGAACAAGAGATGCGCCTCGTCGAAGAAGAACACCAGCTTGGGCTTGTCCAGGTCGCCGACCTCGGGCAGGGTCTCGAACAGCTCGGACAGCATCCACAGGAGGAAGCTCGCATAGAGCCGCGGCGCGTTCATCAGCTGGTCGGCGGCCAGGATGTTGACGACGCCCAGTCCGCCCTCGGTTTGCATGAAGTCGGCGATGTTCAGCATCGGTTCGCCGAAGAACTTGTCGCCGCCCTGGGCCTCGATCTGCAGCAAGCCGCGCTGGATCGCGCCGATGGAGGCGGCCGAGACATTGCCGTACTGCGTGGTGAACTGGGCCGCGTTGTCGCCGACATGCTGCAGCATTGCGCGCAGGTCCTTCAGGTCGATCAGCAAGAGGCCGGCATCGTCGGCGATCTTGAACACCAGCTGCAGCACGCCCTGCTGGGTCTCGTTCAGGGCCAGCATGCGCGCCAGCAGCAGCGGCCCCATATCGGAGACGGTGGCGCGCACCGGATGACCCTGCTGGCCGAACACGTCCCACAAGGTGGTCGGGCAGGCGATCGGTGCTGGCGCGTCGAGGCCGCGCTCCTTCAGCGTCGCCAGCAGCTTGTCGCTGGGCTTGCCGGGCTGCGAGATGCCGGTCAGATCGCCCTTCACATCGGCCAGGAAGACCGGCACGCCCAGCTTGGAGAAACTCTCCGCCAGGGTCTGCAGGCTGATCGTCTTGCCGGTGCCGGTCGCGCCGGTGATCAGGCCGTGGCGGTTGGCCAGGGCGGGCAGGAGCAGGCATTCGGTCCCATCGCGACGGGCCAGCAGAATCGGGTCGGGCATGGGGGCTCCAGGGCGGCAGATTAAAATTGCAGTCTATCCAACTAGAAACGGGTCGCAGATCGGGCGCCCGACCAGGAGCTAGAGCCAATGGCTGGTCATTCCAAATGGGCCAATATTCAGCATCGCAAGGGTCGCCAGGACGAGAAGCGCGGCAAGATCTGGACGCGCATCATCCGTGAGATCACCGTCGCGGCCCGCCAGGGCGGCGCCGATATGTCGGCCAACCCGCGACTGCGCCTGGCCGTGGACAAGGCCAAGGCGGCGAACATGCCGGCCGACCGCATCAAGTACAACGTCGACAAGGCCAGCGGCAACCTGGAAGGCGTCAGCTACGAGGAAATCCGCTACGAGGGCTATGGCATCGGCGGCGCGGCCATCATCGTCGACACGATGACCGACAACCGCGTGCGCACCGTGGCGGAGGTGCGACACGCCTTCAGCAAGTATGGCGGCAATATGGGCACCGAGGGCGCCGTCGCCTTCCAGTTCAAGCATTGCGGCCAGCTGCTGTTCGCGCCCGGTGCTTCCGAAGACAAGATCATGGAGGTGGCGCTGGAGGCCGGCGCCGAGGACGTGATCAGCGATGACGACGGCGCGATCGAGGTGCTGACGGCACCGGCGGACTTCGAGAAGGTGCGCGACGCGCTGGAGGCCGCCGGTCTGAAGGCCGAGATGGCCGAGGTGACGATGCGGCCCGAGAACGAGATCGAACTGGCCGGCGAGGAGGGCGCAAAGATGCAGAAGCTGCTGGATGTGATCGAGGACCTGGACGACGTGCAGGCGGTCTATCACAACGCGAGCATCGCCGAATGATGCGCCCCCACGCTCGTAGTCACTCGCTGCCCCCCGCGGGGGTGCCCGCCCTTCTTGGGACGGCCCTGCGGAGGTCGGCATGAAAGTCCTCGTCCTTGGTAGCGGCGGCCGCGAACACGCGCTCGCCTGGAAGCTGGCCCAGGGCCAGCGCGTCAGCCAGGTCTTCGTCGCCCCCGGCAACGGCGGCACGGCGCGCGATCCGCTGCTGAAGAATGTGCCCATCACCGACGTCAAGGCGCTGGCCGACTTCGCCGAGAAGGAGAAGATCTCCCTGACCGTCGTCGGCCCCGAGGCCTTGCTGGCGGCCGGCGTCGTCGACGAGTTCCGTGCCCGCGGCCTGCGCATCTTCGGCCCGACCAAGGCGGCCGCGCAGCTGGAGTCGTCCAAGGCCTTCGCTAAGGACTTCATGAAGCGCCATGCGATCCCGACGGCCGCCTATGAGACCTTCTCCGACCTTGCCGCCGCCCACGCTTACGTTGACAAGCAGGGCGCCCCCATCGTCATCAAGGCCGACGGCCTGGCGGCGGGCAAGGGCGTCGTCGTCGCGATGACGCTCGATGAGGCGCACCAGGCGATCGACTGGATCCTGGAAGACAACAAGCTGGGCGTCGCCCACAACGAGGGCGGCGCGCGCGTCGTCATCGAGCAGTTCCTCGAGGGCGAGGAGGCCAGCTTCATCGTGCTCTGCGACGGCAAGCATGTGGTCTCGCTGGCGACCAGCCAGGACCACAAGCGCCTGAAGGACGGCGACCAGGGCCCGAACACCGGCGGCATGGGCGCCTATTCGCCGGCCCCGGTGGTGACGCCCAACGTCCATGCGAAGGCGATGCACGAGATCATCCTGCCGACGATCGCCGGCATGGCCAAGGACGGCGTGCCCTTCACCGGCTTCCTCTACGCCGGCCTGATGATCGACGCCCAGGGCCAGCCGCGCACGGTCGAGTTCAACACCCGCATGGGCGACCCCGAGACGCAGCCCATCATGATGCGGCTCAAGAGCGATCTGCTCGAGGTGCTCTTGCACGCGACCGACGGCACCCTGGACAAGGTCGAGCTGCAATGGGACCGCCGCGTCGCGCTGGGCGTCGTGATGGCGGCCGAAGGCTATCCGCTCCATCCGCGCAAGGGCGACCCGATCAGTGGTCTGCCTCCCGACAGCGAAGAGGCGATGGTCTTCCACGCCGGCACGGCCGAGCTCGATGGCAAGCTCGTCACCTCGGGCGGCCGCGTGCTGTGCGTGACGGCGCTGGGCGAATCGGTCAAGAAGGCCCAGCAACTGGCCTACGACACCCTGGTCGGCATCCAGTTCGAGGGCAAGCAGTACCGCCAGGACATCGGCCACCGCGCGGTGGCGAAGCGGTGAGCGCACGCGATCTGCAGGCCCGTCCGCGTCTGATCGACGGGCCGCGGCCCGTGCGCCCGGCCGGCAGCGGCCTGGCGCGCGCACTGCTGCGCCTGTTCGGCTGGCGCCTGCAGTTCGACGGCCTGCCGGCCGCGCAGGGCGTGATCTTCGTCTATCCGCACACCTCCAACTGGGACTTCGTCGTCGGCCTGCTGGCCAAATGGGCCCTGGGCCTGCGCCTGCGTTTCTGGGCCAAGGACAGCCTGTTCCGCGTGCCGCTGTTCGGCGCCTGGGTGCGCTGGCTCGGTGGTGTGGCCGTCGACCGCTCGAGCAGCCGCGGCCTGGTCGCCGACACGGCCCGCCAGATGCAGCAGGCGCGCGAGCGCGGCGAGATCTTCTGGCTGGCGGCCGCGCCCGAAGGCTCGCGCTCCTTGACCGGCGGCTGGCGCTCCGGCGCCTACCAGGTGGCCCTGCAGGCGCAGGTGCCGGTGGGCCTGGCCTATTTCGACTTCAAGACCCGCACGGTGGGCCTGCACAGCTTCGTCCAGCTCGGCGGTGAGATCGATGCCGATTTCGCGCTGATGGCCGAGCAGCTGGCCGGCCGCCAGGGCAAGCGGCCCGAGCTGGCCAGCCCGATCCGACTACGCCCATGACGACGACTCCCGACACCCCCGCGGTCCGCCGCTATCTGCTCGATCTGCAGCAGCGCATCGTCGCCGCCCTGCAGGACGCGGACGGCCAGCCCTTCCTGTCCGACGGCTGGGAGCGCGAGCCCGGCGGGCGCCTGGAGGGCGACGGCCTGTCGCGGCTGATCGAGGGCGGCGCCGTGTTCGAGCGTGGCGGCGTCAACTTCTCCCATGTGCGGGGCCGCGTCTTGCCACCCTCGGCCACCCAGCACCGGCCCGAACTGGCCGGCGCGCCCTTCGAGGCCATGGGCGTGTCGCTGGTGCTGCACCCGCACAACCCCTTCGTGCCGACCGTGCACATGAATGTGCGCATGTTCGCCGCGCTGCCGGCCGATGCGACGGCCGTCGTCTGGTTCGGCGGCGGCATGGACCTGACGCCCTACTACGGCTTCGAGCGCGATGCCCAGCATTTCCACCGCAGCTGTGAGGCGGCGCTGCAAGCCCATGGCGAGGACCTGTACCCGCGCTTCAAGAGCTGGTGCGACGAGTACTTCTTCCTGAAGCACCGCAACGAGCCGCGCGGCATCGGCGGCATCTTCTTCGACGACTTCTCGCTGCCGGACGGCGAGGGCGGTTTCGACGCCAGCTTCGCCATGATGCGCTCGGTCGGCGATGCCTTCCTGGGCGCCTATCTGCCGATCTTGGAGCGGCGCCAGGTCTTGCCCTATGGCGAGCGCGAGCGCGATTTCCAGGCTTACCGGCGCGGCCGCTATGTCGAGTTCAATCTGGTCTTCGACCGCGGCACGCTGTTCGGCCTGCAATCGGGCGGCCGCACCGAATCGATCCTGATGTCGATGCCGCCGCTGGTGAAGTGGCGCTACGACTGGAAGCCCGAGGAGGGCACGCAGGAGGCCAAGCTCTACAGCGATTTCCTGCGCCCGCGCGACTGGGCGCATGAGCAGGCCACCCATCTATGGCTGTGAACGCCGTGCCGGGTAACCAGCGCATCGGGCTGTTCGGCGGAAGTTTCGATCCGGTTCACCGGGCCCATCTGAGCCTCGCGCATTGCGCGCTGGCGCAGCTGAGCCTGGACCGGCTCTTGTGGCTGCCGGCCGGCCGGCCCTGGCAGAAGAGCGGCCAGAACCTGGCCGCGCCCGAGCACCGGCGGGCGATGGTCGAGCTGATGATTGCCGGCGAGCCGCGCTTTGCCGTCGACGACAGCGAGCTGGCGCGCGAGGGCGCCAGCTACACGATAGACACGGTGCGCCAGCACCTCGCGGCCGTGCCGGGCGCGCAGATCTTCCTGGTCATCGGCCAGGACCAGTACGAGCGCCTGCAGACCTGGCACGACTGGCCGGCGCTGCTGGGTCTGGTGACCCTGGCCGTCGCCGCACGGCATGGCATGGCGGTGCAGGCCTCGGCCGAGGTGGCGGCCGTGCCGCATCCTCTGCAGGTTCTGGCGATGCCGGAACTGCCTTTTTCATCAACCGACGTGCGCGCCAAGGCGGCGCGTGGCGAGGACATCCGCCCCTTGGTGGGCGACGCGGTCGCGGGGTATATTGCCCGGCACCGTCTTTACAGCGAGTAAGGATATTGAATGGACATTCGTAAGCTGCAACGCGCCATCGTCGATGGGCTGGAGGACGTGAAGGCCCAGAACATCGTGGTCTTCAACACCGAGCATCTGTCACCGCTGTTCGAGCGGGTCGTCATCGCCTCGGGGACCAGCAACCGTCAGACCAAGTCGCTCGCCAATAGCGTGCGCGAGACGGTCAAGGAGCGCGGCATGCAGGTGATGCGGATGGAGGGCGAGGACAATGGCGAATGGATCATCGTCGACTGCGGCGCCGCCGTCGTCCATGTGATGCAGCCGGCGATCCGCGACTACTACCACCTGGAAGAGATCTGGGGCGGCAAGCCGGTCAAGCTCAAGCTCGGCGACGGCGAGACCCGGCTGGTGAAGGCCTCCGAGCCGATCGACGAGGACGAGGAGCCGGTGGCGAAGAAGAAGCCGGCCGCGAAGAAGGCGGCCGCCGCACCGGCCAAGAAGGTCGCCGCCAAGAAGAGCGCGACGCCGGCCAAGAAGGGTGTGACGCGCACCGTCGGCGTCAAGAAGGCGATCACCGCACCGGCTGCCAAGACGATCAAGGTCGGCGCGGCCAAGCCGGCCGCCAAGAAGAGCACGGCCGCGGCCAAGAAGCCGGCCGCGAAGAAGACGACCGCGGGCGCCAAGCCTGTCGCCAAGCCGGCCGCCAAGAAGCCTGCTCGCAAGAGCAGCTGATGCGGCTCGTCCTGGTCGCCGTCGGCCAGCGCCAGCCGGCCTGGGCCGACAGCGCCTACGAGGATTTCGCCAAGCGTTTTCCGCCCGAGCTGCGGCTGGAGCTGAAGGCGGTCAAGGCCGAGCCGCGCAGCGGCGGCAAGACCGCCGAGCAGCTGATGGCCGCCGAGGCGCAGCGCATCGAGGCGGCCTTGCCCAAGGGCGCGCGTCGCATCATCCTCGACGAGCGTGGCGAGCGCCGCAGCAGCATGCAGCTGGCCGAGCGCCTGAAGCTCTGGATGGGCGAGGGCCGGGATGCGGCGCTGATCATCGGCGGTCCGGACGGTCTCGACCCCAAGCTGAAGGCGACGGCCGACGAGACCCTGCGCCTGTCGGACCTGACCCTGCCGCACGCGTTTGCGCGCGTGCTGCTCGCCGAGGGGCTGTACCGCGCCTGGACCGTGATGACGGGCCATCCCTACCACCGCGAATGATGACGATGGCCCACGACTTCATCTACCTCGCCTCGCAGAGCCCGCGCCGCCGCCAGCTGCTGGAGCAACTGGGCGTGCGCCACGAGATGCTCTTGGCCGGGCCGGACGAAGATGCCGAGGCGCTGGAAGCCGAGCGGCCCGGCGAGGAGCCCGAAGCCTATGTGGAGCGCGTCACTCAGGCCAAGCTGGAGGCAGCGCTGGCGCGGCTGGCGCGCCGCGGCCTGGCGCCGGCGCCCATCCTCTGTTCGGACACGACGGTGGCGGTCGAGTCGACCATTCTCGGCAAGCCGCGCGATGCCGACGATGCCTTCGCGACGCTGAGCCTGCTGGCCGGCCGCAGCCACCGCGTGATCACCGCCGTCGCGCTGGGCCTGGGCGAGCGGCGCGAGGCGGCGCTGAACGTGTCCGAGGTCGAATTCGCCGCCGTGCCGGCCGAGCAGCTGCGCCGTTATGTGGCCAGCGGCGAGCCCTTCGGCAAGGCCGGCTCTTATGCGATACAAAGTCAGGCGGCGGCTTGGATTTCGCGCATCGCCGGCAGCTATTCAGGCATCATGGGGCTGCCGTTGTACGAGACGGCCGAGTTGCTGCGGCGCTGGAACGTCGCCTTCTGAGTCCTGTCGCATGCCCAGCGAGGCATGCGACAGCATTCGAGGCGCAAGCCCAAAGAGGCCCATGGAAGACATCCTGATCAACTGGTCGCCGCAGGAGACGCGGGTGGCCATCGTCGAGAACGGCGCGGTGCAGGAACTGCATATCGAGCGCACCCTGGAGCGGGGACTGGTCGGCAATGTCTATTCGGGCAAGGTCGCGCGCGTCCTGCCGGGCATGCAGTCGGCCTTCATCGACATCGGCCTGGAGCGCGCGGCCTTTTTGCACGTCGCCGATCTGCATGTCAATGGCGCGACGCCGCGCAACCAGCATGCCGAGGGCCATGTGGCGACACCGATCGAGCGCCTGGTGTTCGAGGGCCAGGCCTTGACCGTGCAGGTGATCAAGGACCCGATCGGCAGCAAGGGCGCCCGGCTGTCCACGCAGATCTCGATCGCCGGCCGCATGCTGGTCTTCCTGCCGCAGGACGAGCACATCGGCATCTCGCAGAAGATCGGCTCGCCCGAGGCGCGCGAGCAGTTGCGCGCGCGCATGCAGGCCTTGGTCGGCAAGCCCGAGGACGGTGGCGGGGGCGGCTTCATCCTGCGCACCAATGCCGAGGACGCCTCGGACGAGGAGCTGGCGGCCGACATCGCCTATCTGCGCAAGACCTGGGCGACGATACGCGAGCGCGCGCACCGCTCGCCGCCGGGCAGCCTGCTGCACCAGGACCTGAGCCTGGTCGAGCGGGTGCTGCGCGACCTCAGCAGCGAGCGCACCGGCTCGATCCGCATCGACTCGAAGATGCAGTTTGAGGTGCTGCATGCCTTCGGCGAGGTTTTCATGCCGGCGGCGACGACCAAGCTGGAGCATTACCGCGGCGAGCGGCCGATCTTCGATCTGCACAATATCGACGCCGAGCTGGACCGCGCGCTGGCGCGCCGCGTCGACCTGAAATCGGGCGGCTATCTGATCATTGACCAGACCGAGGCGATGACGACGATCGACGTCAACACCGGTGGCTTCGTCGGCGCCCGCAATTTCGACGACACGATCTTCAAGACCAATCTGGAGGCGGCCGGCGCGATCGCGCGCCAGCTGCGCCTGCGCAATCTGGGCGGCATCATCATCGTCGACTTCATTGACATGACGCGCGAGGAGCACAAGAGCGCGGTGCTCGGCGAGTTCAAGAAGCAACTGGCCAAGGACCGCACCAAGGTCACCGTCGGCGGCTTCACCCAGTTGGGCCTGGTCGAGATGACGCGCAAGCGCACGCGCGAGTCGCTGGCGCGCATGCTGTGCGAACCCTGCCCGACCTGCGAGGGCCGCGGCCAGATCAAGACCGCGCGCAGCGTCTGCTACGACATCATGCGCGAGATCCTGCGCGAGGCCCGCCAGTTCAGCCCCAAGGAATTCCGCGTTGTGGCGGCAGCCAATGTGGTCGAGATGCTGCTCGACGAGGAGAGCCAGCACCTGGCCGGCCTGTCCGACTTCATCGGCAAGCCGATCTCGCTGACCGCCGAGCCGACCAACCAGACCGAGCATTACGACATCGTGCTGCTGTAAGGGGCCGTGGGCGGCCGTCATTGGCAGCTACTGCGATGGCTGTTCGATGAATGCTTGATTTCAACGGGCGCGTTCAGCCGCGCCGGAACCATCGACCTGCAATAGTCTGCTGGGCGCCGCTTAGAGCTCGTGACTGTGCCTAGCACCGGCCTGGCGCAGGATGTCGTAGTAGTGGCGCAATGGTTTCTCTGTTGCCATGCCCTTGGCACGGTCGGCGCGCTGCTGAACATAGTCCAGCACCGTACGCTGGTCGGTCTGGTCCACCCTGTTGAGATCGACCTCCCACCGGATCACGTCCCGGATGAAGGGATCGATGAGCTTGGCCACCGCGTACTTGATGACGCTGCCGTTCACGACATCGAACTGCAGGTTGTTGCAGACCAGTTCCTTGTTCTCGAAGCGCTTCCACATCTCCCTGATCTTCCCGTTTCGAATCTCGACCGATTCGCTTGGGTTTGTGCACGAAGCCTCAAAAACCTGCCGCTGGTAGTAGTACCTGAACTTCGGCCCTGCCGCGACTTCATCGTCTGGCTCCATTCCGCCAACCGAGGAGCAGAACTGATCCAGCTTCGCGGCCATTGGGCACGGACCTTGCTGCGCGACAGCGGACGCGGAGATAAGGAAGAGGCATGCGGAAATTTTCAGTTTCATTGAAGTCACTGGCAGCTCTGTTCAAGTGAGCCCGATAGAACGCCCAGCCTGCGATGCGCGCCGCAGCTGGGAGCTCCTCTAGCGAGCGCACCATTGCTTCTCACAAGGGATTCCATTCCTGTCGCCATCCATCTTCGCTCCGGGGCAGTTCGCGAGAAAGTACTTTGCCTCTGCGCACGACCTCATCTGGGAGCAATACTGCCGGCCATCGCAACCGAAGCCGCCGGACACGGCAGCTGGCGCCGCAGTGACCTCTCTGGCGCCTCCCACAGCAGCGGAGGCGGCTTCGGCACGGCGCCTCTTCTCTGCGGCATTCAGTTCTTCGAGCGTTGGATCCCTTCGAGGCTGTTTCGAAGGACAGGGAGTTTGCTGGTAGCTAACGGCGCCGTTGGTGACGCACTTGTTCATAGGTACCGCCTCAACTGCCCTTGCAGCGATCAAAAGCCCCGCCAAAGCGAGCAAAGCGGGCAGTACGGCGGAAGCACCTATGCGGGCGGCAGATCGATCGTTCATATTGTCCAAGGTGAAAGTGAGCGGACGCCGAAGGCGGTCCGCTCGAGTGCCAGGACCTATGTCACAGCTACTAGGACTGCGGGTCACCGGTTTTTTCGAAGGCCTGTATGTACTCCTCAACTGAATAAGCGGTTCGCAGGACATGCGTTGCTCCGTTCCGCCGATCAAGCAACGGCGCCAGTTTGACATTCCTAACCGGCCATTTCTTCGTGGTTAGCCCGATGGGATCGCGCGCCGCCGATTGAAGGCCAGCGTGCTCGGCTCCTCAATCGTCCCTGCAAGGGAGGTTCGGCCATGTCTCGCCTGATACGGCTCGTGCTGCTGGCGCTGCGGACGTTCAAATTGCCCGATCTGGTCGACGAGCGAGCCCGGTAGCGGCCCCCGCTCTAGGCTGTCACTCAGCAAGGACCTGTATCGATGGGATAGCGATCGCCTGAACTCGACGAAGGAACTGCAGCACCCGCTGCAGAGCCGACTAGCATTCGCGAATGCCGCCGGCCCAGAGCTCATGTGCCGACGGATACGCTTGTGCATGCCAGAAAGAGGCCGCCCACCAACCCGGCTCCTGCCGGGTTGGTGGGCGGCGCAAGGGCGGGTCGGCCGACAGCGCTCACATCGCCGGCTTGTCCGACAACGCCTTCAGGTTGTCCTGCAGCTCCTTGCTCATCGGCGCGCCGAGGTTGATGCCCTTGGGCGGGATCGGCGACTGGAACCATTTCTTGTACAGCGCCTCGAACTCGCCGCTCTTGATGAGCGCCGTCAAAGTTTCGTCGACCAGCTTCTTGAAGGCCGGGTCGTCGCGGCGCAGCATGATCGCGTAGGGCTCGACCTGGATCGCCTCGCCGACGACGGCCAGCTCGGCCGGGTTGGCCGCGCTGGCGCGCAGGCCATAGAGCAGGATGTCGTCCATGCCAAAGGCGTCGGCGCGCTGCTGCTGCACCAGCAGGGCCGACTCGGCATGGTCCTTGGCCGAGAGCAGCTCGAAGCCGAGGTTCTGCTCGGCATTGAGCTTGCGCAGCACCTGGTAATTGGTCGTGCCGGTGGTCGAGACCACCTTCTTGCCCTTCAGGTCGGCGAGGCCCTTGATCGGCGACTCGGCGCGGATCAGGAAGCGGGTGCCGGTGTAGAAGTAGTTGATCGCGAAGGCGACCTGCTTGCCGCGCTCGCTGTTGTTGGTCGTCGAGCCGCACTCGATATCGATCGTGCCGTTCTGCAAGAGCGGGATGCGGTTCTGCGAGGTGACGGCCTGGGTCGTCACCTTCAGATCCGGCCGGCCCAGGGTCTTCTTCACCTGCTCGACGACCTTGCCGCAGATCTCCCAGCCGAAGCCGACCGGCTGGGCGTCGGCGCCCAGATAGGAAAACGGGATCGAGGACTCGCGGTAGGCGACGGCGATGCTGCCGTTGGCCTTGATCTTGTCCAGGGTGGGCGGCACCTGGGCCTGGGCCAGCGAGGCGCTCAGCAGCAGGGCGGCAGCAATCATCGATCGACGCATGGGGCTTCCTTTCCGGGGTGGTTTCGTGGACGGGGAGATCAGGGCTTGGGGGCTCGGGGCAGCCGGCCCAGCAGATGGAATTCCTCGTTCGGGCGCAGGGAGATCGCATTGGCCAGCCGGTTCGACAGGCCGAACAGGGCGGTGATGGCGGCGATGTCCCAGATGTCCTCGTCGTCGAAGCCATGCGCATGCAGAGTGGCGTAGTCGTCCTCGCCGATCTCGGCCGAGCGCAGGCAGACCTTCAGCGCAAAGTCCAGCATCGCGCGCTGGCGCGGCATGATGTCGGCCTTGCGGTAGTTGGCGGCCAGCTCGTCGGCCAGCAGCGGCGCCTTCTCATAGATGCGCAGGATCGCGCCATGGGCGACGACGCAGTACAGGCATTGGTTGGCCGCGCTGGTGGCGACGATGATCATCTCGCGCTCGCCCTTGGAGAGTCGCGGCGATTCGCGCAGCAGCAGGGCGTCGTGGTAGGCGAGGAAGGCGCGGAACTCCTCCGGACGGCGTGCCAGCGCGAGAAAGACGTTCGGCACGAAGCCGGCCTTGACCTGCACCTCCAGCATGCGCTGGCGGACGTCCTCGGGCAGCTCGGCCAGCTCCGGCACCGGATAGCGGCAGAGCGGCCTGGCTTCTGTCGCTGTCGCCTTTTTCGCGGGTTCGTGCGTTGAGTTCATCGCAGTCCTTGATCCCTTGCTCGATGCTGCTGCGATGATAGTCACGGCGTCGTCTTACAAAACGTTGCGAAAACCCTGGGGCAAAATAACGCGATGCTCGATTCCGAAACGTCCTCCTTCTCTCAGTTCCAGAAGGCCCGCCGCGGCTTGATCGCCGGTGCCTTCGGTGGCGTGTCGGCCGGTCTGGCCTTGCCGAGCTGGGCCCAGTTCCGCGTCGAGATCTCCGGCGTCGGCGCGACCCAGATCCCGATCGCCCTGCCCGAATTCCGCGACGAATCGCGCAGCGGCCAGGCGGTGGCGGCCATCATCCGCGCCGATCTCGAGCGCAGCGGCCAATTCCGCATCATCGACGCGCCGGCGGGCATGGCCGGCATCAGCGAGACCAGCGCGCCGGCCTTCAACGAGTGGCGCGGCCGCAATGCCGATGCGCTGGCCGCCGGTTCGGCCGCGCGCCTGGCCGACGGTCGCGTCGACCTGCGCTTCAAGCTCTGGGACGTGGTCAAGGGCCAGGAGCTGGGCGGCGAGGCGCAGGCGGTGGCGCCGGACGATGTGCGCCTGGCCGCGCACCGGATCGCCGACTTCATCTACCAGAAGCTGACCAACGAGCGCGGCGTCTTCGCCACCCGCATGGCCTATGTGACCAAGGTCGGCGGCCGCTACAGCCTGCGCATCACCGACGCCGACGGTGAGGGCGGCCAGGTCGCCCTGGCCAGCCCGGAACCCATCATCTCGCCGGCCTGGTCGCCGGACGGGCGCGAACTGGCCTATGTGTCCTTCGAGACGCGCAAGGCCGTCGTCTGGTCGCAGGACCTGTCGACCGGCAGGCGCCGCCAGCTGGCCAATTTCCGCGGCTCCAACAGCGCGCCGGCCTTCTCGCCGGACGGTTCGCAGCTGGCGCTGACGCTGTCGCGCGAGGGCGGCTCGCAGCTTTTCATCATGGGCCGCGACGGCGGCAATGTGCGCCGGCTGACGCAGAGCACGGCGATCGACACCGAGCCGGTGTTCGCGCCCGACGGCCGCACGATCTTCTTCGTCAGCGACCGCGGCGGCAGCCCGCAGATCTACAAGATGCCGGTGGCCGGTGGCGCTCCCGAGCGCGTCACCTTCAGCGGCGCCTACAACATCAGCCCGGCGATCAGCCCGGACGGCCGCACGCTGGCCTATATCACCCGCGTCAACGGCGGCACCTTCCGCGTCAGCGTGATGGACCTGGCCAGCGGCGCGGTCCAGCAGATCAGCGACACCAGCGACGACGAGAGCCCCAGCTTCGCGCCGAACGGCCGCCTGCTGGTCTATGCGACCCGCGTCGGCAGCAAGGACGTGCTGATGACCAGTACCCTGGACGGCAAGATCAAGGCCAAGCTGATTTCGACCCTGGCCGATGTGCGCGAGCCGACCTGGGGGCCCTTCAACCGCTGATCACCGTTAAATCCGTCGCGGGCGCTCTGCGCCGCGACGGGGCCGAGCCCGCATCGACTTGTTGGACAATCGGCCTGCTTTTTCTGCCGTCGGCGGCCTGCGGACCGCCGACGGCCTTACCGCAAGACCTCATTGCGACCGTTACTGGAGTGACCAAAATGAAAATGACCCGCTACGCCCTTTCCCTGCTGGCCGCCGCTGCCCTGGCTGGCTGCGCTTCCTCGGTCAAGCTGGATGAGCCGGCGCCGGTCGAAGCCCGCCCGGTGACGACCACCGCGCCGGCCAACAACGCCAACACCGCGCCGGTGTCGCAGAACAAGGTGGCCACCGTCGACCTGGGCGCCGAGCTGACCGCCGCCGTCGCCAACCAGCGCGTCGTCTACTTCGACTTCGACAGCTTCACCGTCAAGGAAGAGTACCGCGGCCTGATCGACGCCCATGCCAAGCGCCTGAACAACGACCGCAAGGTCGCGCTGAGCCTGGAAGGCCATACCGACGAGCGCGGCGGCCGCGAGTACAACCTGGCACTGGGCCAGAAGCGTGCCGAGGCGGTCGCCAAGTCGCTGACCCTGATGGGCGTGCAGACCAACCAGGTCGAGCCGGTCAGCTTCGGCGAAGAGCGCCCGGCCGCGCAGGGCAGCAACGAGGAAGCCTGGGCCAAGAACCGCCGTGTCGAACTGAAGGACAAGTGAGATGCTGAGGCTCGCGCCCTCGCGCTCCTGGCGTCTGGCGCTGCCGGCCCTGCTGGCCGGCAGCCTGCTGATCGGTCTGCCGGCGCGCGCCGCGCTGTTCGAGGATGACGAGGCGCGCAAGGAGATCCTCAATCTGCGCGCCAAGCTCAAGCAGAGCGAGGAGCTGCAGCAGCAGCGCTTCGATCAGCTGAAGCAGGAGATCCAGACCCAGCTGCGGCCGGTCTCCGGCAGCATGCTGGACCTGAACGCCCAGATCGAGTCGCTGCGCAACGAGATCGCCAAGCTGCGCGGCCAGAACGAGCAGCTGGCGCGCGATCTGTCGGAGACGCAGCGCAAGCTCAGCGACCAGGCCGCCTCGCTGGACACGCGGCTGAAGCCGCTGGAGCCGCAGAAGGTCTCGCTGGACGGGCGCGAGTTCCAGGTCGCGCCGGACGAGCGCGCGCAGTACGACGCCGCGATGGGCCAGCTGCGCCGCGGCGAGTTCGGCGAGGCGGCCAATGCCTTTGCCGGCTTTCTCAAGCGCTATCCGAGCAGCGGCTACACCGACTCCGCGCGCTTCTGGCTCGGCAATGCGCAGTACGGCAAGCGCGACTACAAGGATGCGATCGCGACCTTCAAGTCCTTCATCGCCGCCAACCCCGCGCATCCGCGTGCGGCCGAGGCGCAGCTTGCGCTGGCGAATTGCCAGATCGAGCTGAAGGACAACAAGTCGGCGCGCCGCAGCCTCGAGGATCTGGTCAAGGCCTATCCGGGCACCGAGGCGGCGCAGGCCGGCAAGGAGCGCCTGGCCTCGCTGAAGTAAGCGCGCTACGCGTCCCGCGCTAAGGCCTCGCATGCGAGGCCTTTTCTATTGCCCCCTAGAATTCCGCCATGCAAGAAATCGATCTGGCCGCCCTCGGCCACCAGGTGTTGTGGGCCGCCTTCGGCCTGGCCTTTGTCTTCGGCGCGATCGCGCAGCGCACGCATTTCTGCACGATGGGCGCCGTCGCCGACATCGTCAATATGGGCGACTGGGCGCGCATGCGCATGTGGGTGCTGGCCATCGGCGTGGCGATGCTGGGCTTCAATGCGATGGTGGGCCTGGGCTGGCTCGACGCCGGCAAGTCGATCTACGCGGCGCCGCGCCTGCTGTGGCTGTCCAATCTGGTCGGCGGCCTGATGTTCGGCTTCGGCATGGTGCTGGCCTCGGGCTGCGGCAGCAAGACCCTGGTGCGCATCGGCGCCGGCAATCTGAAGTCGCTGGTGGTCTTCGTGGTGATGGGCATCGCGGCCTTCGCGACGCTGAAGGGCATCACAGCCGTGCTGCGTGTTGCCACCGTCGACGCGGTGGCCGTCAATCTGGGCGGCGGCCAGGACCTGCCCTCGCTGCTGGCGCCGGGTCTGGGCCTGGCCAAGCAAGACCTGGCCCTGTGGCTGGGTGGCGTGCTGGGCCTGGCGCTGGTCGGCTGGGCGCTCGTGCGCACGGAAGGGCGCAGCGCCGACGTGCTGCTGGGCGGCATCGGCAGCGGCGCCGTCATCACCGGCATCTGGTGGGTGAGCGGCCGCCTGGGCTATGTGGCCGAGGATCCGAACACCCTGCAGGAGGCCTTCGTCGGCTCGACCTCGGCCGCGCGCATGGAGGGTCTGAGCTTCGTCTCGCCGATGGCCTATACGCTGGACTGGCTGATGTTCTTCAGCGACAAGAGCAAGGTGCTGACGATCGCCATCGTCGCCACCGTCGGCGTCGCCCTCGGCTCGGGCGTCTATGCGCTGGCGACGCGCAGCTTCCGCTGGGAGGCCTTTCGCGGTGTCGAGGACGTCACCAATCATCTGCTGGGCGCGGTGCTGATGGGCATCGGTGGCGTGGTCGCGCTGGGCTGCACGATAGGCCAGGGCATCTCGGGCGTGTCGACGCTCTCCATCGGCAGCTTCATCGCGCTGGCGGCCATCATCGCCGGCGCGGTCGCGGCGCTGCGCTTCCAGGTCTGGCGCTTGGAGCGCAGCCTCTGATGAGCGCCGTTCCCGCCATCGGCGAGGACGCCGATCTGGAACGCCGCTTCGGCGGCCTGCGCCGGCTCTATGGCGAGGCCGATTACCGCCGCCTGCGCGCGGCCCGCTTTGCCGTCGTCGGCCTCGGCGGCGTCGGCTCCTGGGTGGTCGAGGCGCTGGCCCGATCGGGCGTTGCCGGCCTGACCCTGATCGACTTCGATCAGGTCGCCGAGTCGAATATCAACCGCCAGATCCAGGCCCTGGGCTCGACCGTCGGCATGGCCAAGGGCGAGGCGCTGCGCCGGCGCATCGCTGACATCCATCCGGGCTGCGAGGTGCGCTTCGTCGAGGACTTCGTCGACGAGCAGAACTGGCCGGGCCTGCTGCCGGCCGATGCGGCGATCGACGGCCTGGTCGACGCCTGCGATCAGGTGCGGGCGAAGGCGGCGCTGGCGGCCTGGGCGCGGGCGGGCCGGCTGCCCTTCGTGACCGTCGGCGCGGCCGGTGGCAAGCGCGAGCCGCATCGGATGGCCGTCGAGGATCTGGCCGACACCACGCATGATCCGCTGCTGGCCTCGCTGCGCCAGCGCCTGCGCAAGCAATACGCGGCGCCGCGCAGCGGCAAACTGGGCGTCGCCTGCGTGTTTTCGCGCGAGCCGGTGTACAGGCCCGCGGCCGATGGCGCCAGCTGTGAGCTCGGCGAGGGCGCTGCGGCCATCGACGGCAGCCTCAACTGCGCCGGCTATGGCTCCAGCGTCGCGGTGACGGCCGGCTTCGGCATGGCCGCGGCTGCGCAGCTGATCAAAGATTTTTTGCAAAATCCTTGTGTGTAAGGTTTGCGCTGGTCTATAATTTATGGCTCTGCTGAAGGGCAGAACAACTGCAAGATGGGTTGTTAGCTCAGTTGGTAGAGCACCGGACTTTTAATCCGATGGTCACAGGTTCGAATCCTGTACAACCCACCAAAGCAGCAAGCGCAGTACCGGCATCCAGCCACGATGTTTTTGTCGTGGGTCCTTAGCTCAGTTGGTAGAGCAGCGGACTCTTAATCCGTTGGTCGAAGGTTCGAATCCTTCAGGGCCCACCACAAAGACATTGAAGATGGTTTGATGCACCAGATTTCCCGAACAGGGAACTGGGTCCTTAGCTCAGTTGGTAGAGCAGCGGACTCTTAATCCGTTGGTCGAAGGTTCGAATCCTTCAGGGCCCACCAGAACAAGCGGGACCAGTCGAAAGACTGGTCCCGCTTTGCTTTGTGCCTTTGCATTCGCGGCTAGACTGCCGCCGACCGCATCACTGAACCCACCATGTCCGCAATCCAAGAATCCGCGCTGCTGCAGGCCCTGCAAACCGTCGTCGATCCGAACACCGGCCACGATTTCGTCACCAGCAAGCAGCTGAAGAATCTGCGCATCGCCGGCGACGACGTCGCCTTCGAGGTCGAACTCGGCTATCCGGGCGCCAGCCAGTTCGACGCGCTGCGCAAGAGCCTGGTCGCGGCGGCGCGCGGCGTGCCCGGCGTCGGCAACGTCAGCGTGCACCTGTCGAGCAAGATCATTCCCCATGCGGTGCAGCGCGGCGTGCAGCTGCTGCCCGGTGTCAAGAACATCATCGCCGTCGCCTCGGGCAAGGGTGGCGTGGGAAAAAGCACGACCGCCGCCAATCTGGCGCTGGCGCTGGCCGCCGAGGGCGCGCGCGTCGGCATGCTGGACGCCGACGTCTACGGCCCCAGCCAGCCGACGATGCTGGGCGCCACCGGCCGGCCGGAGAGCGAGG
The DNA here is from genome assembly GCF_030410485.1 of Roseateles violae. Classification (GTDB taxonomy): domain Bacteria; phylum Pseudomonadota; class Gammaproteobacteria; order Burkholderiales; family Burkholderiaceae_C; genus Roseateles_D; species Roseateles_D violae. The sequence goes on from NZ_JAUHHC010000002.1 coordinate 165,202, forward strand.
ACGGCAAGCTGATGGAGCCGCTGGAGGCCCATGGCCTGCAGATCATGTCGATCGGCTTCCTGGTCGACGAGGACCAGGCCATGATCTGGCGCGGCCCGATGGCGACGCAGGCGCTCGAGCAGCTCTTGCGCCAGACCCGCTGGCAGGACCTCGACTACCTGATCGTCGACATGCCGCCCGGCACCGGCGACATCCAGCTGACCCTGTCGCAGCGCGTGCCGGTGACCGGCGCGGTGATTGTGACGACGCCGCAGGACATCGCGCTGATCGACGCCAAGAAGGGCCTGAAGATGTTCGAGAAGGTCGGCGTGCCCATCCTGGGCATCGTCGAGAACATGGCCGTCCATGTCTGTTCGAACTGCGGCCATGCCGAGCACATCTTCGGCGCCGACGGCGGCCGCAAGATGGCCCAGCAGTACGGCGTCGACTACCTCGGCGGCCTGCCGCTGGCGATGAGCATCCGCCAGCAGGCCGATGCCGGCGTGCCGACGGTGGTCGCCGAGCCGGAAGGCGAGATCGCCGGGCTGTACAAGGCGCTGGCGCGTCGCGTCGCCGTCAAGATCGCCGGCCAGTCCAAGGACTACTCGGCCAAGTTCCCGACGATCTCGATCTCGAAGAACAGCTGAGATCAGCCGCGCTGCTGCGCCTGCTGCAGCTCGGCCAGGGTGTTGGCGTTGAAGAAGGCATCGGCGTCGTCGAACAGCACCTCGACGCAGCGGTGCTGGCCGGTCCAGCGGTCGATCTTGCGCTGGCCGTCGTGGACGAAGCGCAGCAGGCTTTCGGCCAGCGCGCTCTTCATCAGGCAGAACACCGGCTGCACCTGCTGGCGGCCATCGTCCTCGCGGGTGGCGACCATCGCGATCTCGGCGTCGGCCGCCATCAGGGCCTGGGCGAGGCGCTCGACCAGGTCGGCCGGAAAGCGCGGCGAGTCGCAGGGCACGGTGACCAGATAGGGCGTCTCGCACTGCTCCAGCCCGGCCAGGAAGCCGGCCAGCGGCCCCGGATAGTCGGGCAGCGGATCGGGCCAGACCGGCGCGCCCATCGCCTCGTAGGCGCCCAGGTTGCGGTTGGCATTGATCATCATGGCACCCACCTGCGGCGCCAGGCGCAGCAGGGCATTGAGTGCCAGCGGCATGCCCTGGTAGTTCTGCAAGCCCTTGTCGACGCCGCCCATGCGGCTGCCGCGGCCGCCGGCCAGCACCAGGCCGCTGATGTGCTCGCGCGGGATGGTTCTTGTCATTCGATCATGTCGAAGGCCTGTGCCTCGACCTCCACGAAGGCGCGGGTCAGACCCGCCAGCTCGCGCGTCAGCCGCGCGCCCGGGTGCGTGGATACGGCCTCGCACAAGGCCTCGGTCCAGGGCTGGACATGGGCGCGGAAGAAGCGGCGCTGCTGCTCGAGATTCGACACGGCGGCATCGTCGCCGGCGATCAGCCAGCGCATCACCTCGCAGATGAAGGCGATGTGATCCTCGGTCTCGCTGCGCTGGATATCGCGGCCCAGACCCAGCCGCGCCAGGTCGGCGCGCAGCGCGGCCAGCGGCTTCTCGTTCAGGAAGCCGCTCAGGTAGAAGGAGCCGTAGAGAAAGATCTCCGGCTTGCCGACACCGCCGAACAGGGCCTCGTATTCCTCGGCCGCCGCCTCGGGCGTGGTGGCGCGCATCGCCGCCACCAGGTTCTGCCAGGGCGCTTCCAGATAGCCGCCCGGTTCGGGCGCCTCGGTGACGGCGACCTGGAACTGCTCGAGCAGTTCCGCATCCGGCGGCGCCAGCCACAGCCGCGCCAGCAGTCCGTAAAGCTCGGCGCGGGCCAGTTCCTCGCCGTCGTCGATGCTGGCAAAGCCCAGCGCGCGGGTCGCGGCATCGCTGCTCATAGATCGGTGATCTTCATTTCATTGGGGTTGCTGTACATGTCCGCCACGCGGCAGTCGTTGCACATTTTCAATCGCTCCAGCGCCGCGCCCTGGAAGGCCGCGTGGCCGCTCAGCTTGGCAACGATGTTCTCGACCGCCTTCAGCGTGCCGAAGGGCTTGCCGCACTTGATGCAGCCATAGGGCGGCTGCTCGTGCAGCACCCGCGCGGCCTTGCGCGCGCGGCCCTCGTCGGCCAGCCACAAGCGCGGCTCCAGCGTGATCGCCTGCTCCGGGCAGGTGCTCTCGCACAAGCCGCATTGCACGCAGTTCTTCTCGAAGAAGCGCAGTTGCGGGCGCTCCGGGTTGTCGACCAGGGCGCCGGCCGGGCAGGCGCCGACGCAGGACAGGCACAGCGTGCAGCGGTCCGCGTCGACCCGCACATTGCCGAACGGCGCGCCGGCGGCCGGCAGCGCGATCGCCTCCGGCAGGGCGGCCGGGCGCTGCTCGCGCAGATGGTCCAGCGCCATCTCCAGCGTGGTGCGCTTGTCGGCCTGGGCCGCCATCGCGGTCGGCCGGCGCACGCCCTGCGCCGGCGTGCAGCGCAGCGCGGCGTCCAGCGCTTCGGCTTCGCGCGCCTCGATCAGCCGGAAATGCCCCTCGCCGTAGCCGAGGCCGGCCAGCAAGGCCTGACCCTGCGCCATCTGCTCGGCCAGCGCCCGGCGGTACTCGGGCGCTTCCTCCTCGGTCAGCAGCACGAGGATCTGCGAGGCGCCCTGGGCAATCGCCATCAGCCACAGGTCCAGCCCGACGCTGGCCGTGTGCCACAGCGGCAGCGGGATTACGCGGGCCGGCAGGCCCTCGATGGTCGGGTCGAGCCGCGCCGCGCGGCCCAGCGCCTCGACCAGGCGCGTGCCGGCACCCTCGCTGTGCAGCAGCAGGGCGGCATCGCGGCCGCCGGCGGCGGCATAGGCCGACAGCAAGGTCTGCAGGCGCCGGCCCTGATCGACCGGGCCTGGGTAGGCGAAGCCCATTGCACCGCTGGGACAGACGGTGCTGCAGGCACCGCAGCCGACGCACAGATGCGGCTCGACGATCACGCCGCCGCTGTGCCCGCCGGCGACCCGGCCGGGCGCCTTGCCCTTGAGCCCGGCATCGCTGCGGATGGCGCGGGTCGAGCAGACGTCGATGCAGGCCGTGCAGCCGATCTGCTGGTTGCGGCTGTGCGCGCAAAGCTTGGCGCGGTAGTTGAAGAACTTCGGCTTGTCGAACTCCCCGACCAGCTCGCGCAGCGCGAGCAGCGCCTGGAACAGGCGGCGCTCGTGCCCGGCGCCTGCCGGCGCGTGGAAATAGCCCTGCGGCGGCTGCGGCTGGTCGAAGGCCGGGGTGTCGCGCAGATCCAGCACCAGATCGAAGCGTTCCTCGCTCAGCTGCGGCGCGCGGTCGAAGTCGATCGCGCCGGCCGCATCGCAGACGCGCACGCAGTCGCGGTGGCTCTTGCAGGCGGCCAGGTCGATCTGGTAATCGAGCCCGATCGCGCCCTCCGGGCAGGCCTGCAGGCAGGCATTGCAGCGGGTGCACAGGTCCAGGTCGATAGCATTCGTGCTTTCCCAGGCGATGTCGAAGGCGCCCAGCCAGCCGGTGAGCCGCGTCAGGCGACCGCTGTGCACCGCCTGCTCGCGCCGCTGTGGCAAGGCGCTGCCGGGGCCATCGAGCAGGATGCTGATCTCCAGCTTGTCGGCCAGGCGCTCGGCCGCCTCGGCCGCGGCCGCCGCCGGGCCGATCACCAGGCAGCGGCCGGCCGAGCGGTAGGCCACCGTGGCGACCGGCTCGGCCGGCGGCAGCTGCGCGGCGGCGATCAGCGCGGCGATCTTGGGGCTTGCCTGCCGGCCCTCGCGCGACCAGCCGGCCGTCTCACGCAGATTGACGAAACGGATCGGCTGCTCGGCCACCGGCCGGGCGCCCTCGGTCTGCTCGTTCAGCTCGACGAAGAGGCGCTGCTCCTGCGTGCAGCCGACCAGCAGCTCCTCGCCGGCTGCCGCGCCGCGCGCCGCACGCTGGAAGGCGGCCGCCTCGCGCCGGCACAGGCCCGTGTGGACAGTCTCCAGGCCCTCAGCGCTGGCGCCGCGGACCTGGCTCAGCGCCTGCTGCAGCGCCGTCGAATCCAGCGGCAAGGTCTTGTTGCAGTCGCAGATCAGCGTCTTCATGGATAACAGGCTCGAGGCTATGGGGGGCGGTGGAAATGTCGGCCAGGGGACCGCTGGAGGCCGGCGCTGCCTCGGGCGCCGTGCTGCTTGCGGCCGGCGGCTGCGGCGGCTCGTCGTCGAAGAGACCGAGGAAGCGGCCCTGGACCATCTGCTTGAGCATCGCGGCGGGCAGCGGGTCGGGCTTGGAGTAATCGTCGATATAGATGTCCAGCCCGTCCATCACATTGAAATGCGGGTCGCTGAACAGCTTCTTCAGGGCGGCATTCTTCACCTCCGGCTGCACGCCGCGGGCGACGAAGCGGGAGAAATCGCTGGCGTCGGCCGGCAGGCGTTCCACCTCGTCCAGCGTCGGCGGCGGGGGCACGGCCTGCGCGTTCTCAAAGGCCGGGGAGGGCGGCACGACCGACTCTGCCGCCGCGCTCGCCGGCGCTAGCGGCTTGAGTAGCGGTTCGGGCCGCGGTTCGGGCAGCGGCTCGCCCTGGCGTGCCTGGGCCTTGCGGCGCGACCAGCGCGAGAGGAAGGCGTCGTCGTCGCTCATCGCTTGAATCTCATCGCTGCTCCGGCCGCTGGAACGAGGCCGGGCGCTTGCGCTGCTTGACCTCGGGCCGGTAGTTGGCGTCGGTATAGGCCTGCAGCCAGTCGCGCACTTCGGCCGGCAAGGGCACATTGTCGACGCGCTCCTGCGCATCGAGCCAGCGCCCCGCCTCGTTGTAGGACAGGGAGACCGCCTCGGGCCAGGCTCGCGAGGGCTCGGACTCGTCCGTGCGCCACATGACGAACCAGACCGGCGCGCCGCTGGACAGATTGAGGTAATAGCCCTCGCCCTCGTCGGCGTAGAGCGTGACGGCGAGGCCGCGATGGAGGAACTGCGCCTGCCTGCCGTCGTCGCGCAGGACGCGCGGCGCTTCCGCATCGGCCGGAGCGCTGCCGAACTGGCCGGCATCGATCAGCACCTCGGCAATGCGATGGCGCCAGTCTTCCCAGCGGTTGGGCTGATGTTCGCGCTCGAACAGCACCGCCACCGCCAGGCCGGGTCGGGTCTCGTTCATCGGGATCGCGCCAGCTCCGGCGCGCCGCCGACCACCAGTTGCACGGCGGTCGGCGCCGGCGGCGGCAGCGGCTCGGCGTCGAAGCGCTCGAAGCCGGTGTAGCAGAGGAATCGGCGGTTGGCGGCGCGGCCGAACAAGGTCATGCCCAGCCGGGTGGCCAGCTCATGGCCCATCTGCGTGACGCCGTTGCGCGAGACGACGATGGGCACGCCCATCTGGGCCGACTTCATCACCATCTCGCTGGTCAGCCGGCCGGTCGTGTAGAAGACCTTGTCGGCGCCGGCGATGCGCTGCAGCGCCATCCAGCCGGCGATCGTGTCGATCGCGTTGTGGCGGCCGACGTCCTCGACGAAGAGCAGCATCGTCGCGCCCTCGAATAGCGCGCAGCCATGGACCGAGCCGGCGCGGCGGTGCAGGCTGTCCTGCTGGCGCACGACCTCCAGGATCGCCTGCAGCCCGCCCTGGCTGATGCGGGCGCTGCGCGCGTCGGGCAGGCGCACCGCCTCGATATGGGAGAGCACATCGCCGAACACGGTGCCCTGGCCGCAGCCGGTGGTGACGACGCGCTGGGCGGTGCGCGCCTCGATCTCGGCCAGGCCGGCGCGCGTCTTCACCGCCGCGGCGCCGACCTCCCAGTCGACCTGGATGGCCTCGATCTGCGCCGGCGACTCGATCAGGCGCTGGTTCAGCAGATAGCCCAGCACCAGCAGCTCGGGCTGCGCGCCCAGCGTCATCAGGGTGACCAGCTCGCGCTTGTCCACATAGATGGTCAGCGGACGCTCGAGCGGGATCAGGATGCGGCGGCGCGCGCCGTACTCGTCGAGGATTTCGATCTCGCGCAGCGGATCGACCCGCGCGCTGGAGAGCCGGGGCAGAGCCGTGCTCACCGTCGGGGGAGAAAGCTCGGGTTCGGAATGGAACAGCATGCCTGGGGGTTCGAGCGCAGCGGCTCGCTACTTCTTCTGCGGCGCCGCGGACTGCGGCGCGTTGGTGCTGGGTGGGGCGGCCGCGGTCTTGGCCGGCGAATGCGCACCCGACTGCTCGAGCGGCGGCTTGGCGTCGGCCGGAGCGTAGACGAAGGCGCCGGGGTCGGCACAGGCGGGCGTCTCGACCGGCTTGGGCACATCCTTGCCAGCCTTTTTCGTCGTGTCCCGGTAGGCGGCCGCCACCTTGTCCATGCTCTTGCAGAGCTGGAAGTCGGCCACCTTGTTGCTCCAGGCGGTCTTGGCCGCGGTCTCGGCGGCCTTGGCCTTGGCCTCGTCGCTGAGTGCGGGCAGCTTGGCCAGCGCGGCGCCCGAGGCCAGGGCCAAGGCGGACAGGATCAGGATGCTGTGCTTCATTCGTCGTCCCTCGCGTCGGAACATCAGGTTTCGGCGGCCGGCGTGCCGGTCGCGGTCGACGGCGGCTGGCCGGAGCGCACGGCCGGGATCTTGCCGGCCTTGATGTCGTCGTACCAGAGATCGTGGTGTTCCCGGGCCCAGGCCTCGTCCACCCAGCCGGTGGTCATCGCACCCAGCGCACCGCGGAAACCTATCGTGCCCAGATAGATGTGGACGAGCAGCAGCACCATCATCAGCAGCGCGGCCACCGCGTGGATCATGTGGGCGATCTGCATATCGCCGCGCAAATAGGCCAGGCCCGGTAGCACCTTGTCCAGCACCAGGCCCGAGCCGACGACGAACAGGCCGGCCAGGCAGATGCCCAGCCAGAACACGATCTTCTCGCCGGCATTGAAGCGGTGCGCCGGCGCCGGGCTGTGGTCGCGGCCGAGCACGCCGCCGCCGCGCTTCAGCCAGGTGATGTCGCTGGCCCGCGGCACGTTGTCCTTGATGAAGGTCAGGATCACGATGATCAGCGAGACGGCGAACAAGGGGCCGACGAAGTTGTGCAGGTTCTTCAGCAGATAGCCGAGCCAGCCGAACAGGGTGCCGCCGATGAGGGGCAGCAGGAAGAACTTGCCGAAGGCCATCACGATGCCGGAGACGGCCAGCGCGACAAAGGCGCCGGCGTTGACCCAGTGCGCGGCGCGCTCGAAGGGGGTGAAGCGTTCGATCCTGCGGGCCTTGTTGCCGGGCTCGTCGCCCAGCGGCCCCTTGGTCTTGTGGAAGATGGCCAGTGCCAGCAGCATGATCAGCAGCAGCGAGCCGCCGTAGGGAATGATCCACTGGTTGCGCACCTGGCGCCAGGCCTCGCCGGCATTGGTCAGGCGCGAGCCCGGATACTGGACGAAGCGCTGGATCAGCGTGCCCTTCTCGGCGCCGGGCAGGCTGGTGTAGCCCTCGTTGACGCCGGAGTCGCGCACCGCGCGCCAGAAGGGCGCGTTATTGCCCGGCTGGCTCTTGGCACGCTGGGCATTCGTGTCCTCGGGCCGCGGTTCGGGTGCCGCCGTGGCGGCCGCGGCCGCTGAGGCGGAGGCCGCTGTCGATGGCGTTTCCGGCGGCGCTGGCGGCGGCTGCTGCGCCCAGGCGGCGGCCGAGGTCGCCAGCAGCAGCCCCAGCATCAGATCGCGCATGCAGCCGTGTCGCATGGAAGCTCCTTCCAGCCCGCGCTCAGTGCGAGCCCGTGCGGTTGTATTCGTTCTGGGCCTGGTTGCGCGCGCGTATCTGCTGTTCCCAGGCGGCCTGGTCACCCGACTTGAAGCCGGCGGCGGCATAGCCGCTGCTGGTCTCGCCCCAGGGTTTGTCATCGGTCTTGCGGCCGGAGGCGGCGGTCTGCGGCTTTTCGCCGCAGGCGCTCAGCACAATCAGCGCGGTCAGCAACAGCGTCGCACGCATCATGGCTTGCTGCCCTCCGGCTTGGCGGGGGCGGGCGTGGCGCCGCCCTGGCTCGGCTTGCCGTAGGCAGTGCCCCAGCCCCAGACCTCGCTGCCCGAGTTGCGGGTCAGCACGCGGGTGCGGAAGATATCGGCCACCACATCGCCGTCGCCGCCCAGCAGGGCCTTGGTGCTGCACATCTCGGCACAGGCCGGCAGCTTGCCTTCGGCCAGGCGGTTGCGGCCGTATTTCTCGAATTCGGCCTGGCTGCCATTGGCCTCCGGGCCGCCGGCGCAGAAGGTGCACTTGTCCATCTTGCCGCGCAGTCCGAAGGTCCCGTTGCTGGGGAACTGCGGCGCGCCGAAGGGGCAGGCATAGCTGCAGTAGCCGCAGCCGATGCAGACGTCCTTGTCGTGCAGCACCACGCCCTCGTCGGTGCGGTAGAAGCAGTCGACCGGGCAGACCGCCATGCAGGGCGCGTCCGAGCAGTGCATGCAGGCGACCGAGATGCTTTTCTCGCCCGGCATGCCGTCGTTGAGCGTGACCACGCGGCGGCGGTTGACGCCCCAGGGCACGTCGTGCTCGGCCTTGCAGGCGGTGACGCAACCGTTGCATTCGATGCAGCGTTCGCTGTCGCAGATGAACTTCATGCGGGCCATATGGGTCTCCTCTTAGGCCGTGGCCTTCTCGATCTGGCAGACGGTGGTCTTGGTTTCCTGCATCATCGTGACGCTGTCGTAGCCATAGGTGGTGGCGGTATTGACCGACTCGCCGCGCACGACCGGCATCGCGCCCTCGGGGTAGTAGGGCGCGAGGTCGATGCCGCCCCAGCGCCCCGAGAAGTGGAAGGGCAGGAAGACCGTGTCGGGGCCGACGCGCTCGGTCACCAGGGCCTTGACGCGCAGGCCCTTGAACTCGGGCACCGCCGCCATCGGCGGCGTCTTCACCCAGACGTAGTCGCCGTTGCGGATGCCGCGGTCATTGGCGGCGCGCGGGTTCAGCTCGACGAACATCTCCTGCTGCAACTCGGCCAGCCAGGGATTGGAGCGGGTCTCCTCGCCGCCGCCCTCGTACTCGACCAGGCGGCCGGAGGTCATCAGCAGCGGGTAGTCTTTGCCGATGTTCTTGTTCTTCTCCTGCACCGTCTTGTACAGCGTCGGCAGGCGCCAGAAGGCCTTCTTGTCCTCGTGGGTCGGGTACTTGTCGACCAGCTCCGGCCGGTTGCTGTACAGCGGCTCGCGGTGCTGCGGCACCGGGTCGGGGAAGTTCCAGACCACCGCGCGCGCCTTGGCATTGCCGAAGGGGTGGCAGCCATGGTTCTTCATCGCCACCTTGATGATGGCGCCCGACGGGTCGGTCTTCCAGTTCTTGCCCTCGGCCGCCTTCTTTTCGTCCTCGCTCAATTCGTCCCACCAGCCCAGCTTCTTCAAGAGCAGGTGGTCGAACTCCGGATAGCCCATGGTCAGATCGGCGCCCAGCGAATGCGAACCGTCGCCGGCCAAGAGCGAGACGCCCTCGCGCTCGACGCCGAAGTTGGCGCGGAAGTTGCCGCCGCCCTCCATCACATGCTTGGAGGTGTCGTAGAGATTCGGCGAGCCCGGGTGCTTGAGCTCCGGCGTGCCGTAGCAGGGCCAGGGCAGGCCGAAGTAGTCGCCGTCGAGCTGGTAGCCGGTCTCCTTGTCGATGCCGCCCTTGGCGCGCAGGGTCGTCACGTCGAAGACGTGCATATTGCGCATATGGGCCTTCAGCCGCTCCGGGCTCTGCCCGGTGTAGCCGATGGTCCAGACGCATTTATTGATCTCGCGCAGGATCGATTCGGGCTCGGGTTCCTCCAGGCCGCCCTTGCCCTTGACCATCTTGTAGTTCTTGACCAGTTCCTTGTCGAAGCCGAGCTTCTGGGCCAGCTGGTACATGATCATGTGATCGGTGCGGCTGTCCCACAGCGGCTCGATCACCTGCTCGCGCCACTGGATGCTGCGGTTGGATGCGGTGCAGGAGCCGCTGGTCTCGAACTGCGTCGTCGCCGGCAGCAGGTAGACGGCGCGGTTCTTGTTGGCCGGTTCCTTGCCCGGCATCGCCGCCATCGCCGCCGTCGCGCTGGGGAAGGGATCGACGACGACCAGCAGGTCGAGCATGTCCATCGCCTTCTTCATCTCCAGCCCGCGCGTCTGCGAGTTCGGCGCATGGCCCCAGAAGAACATCGCGCGGATATTGCTGTCCTGGTCGATCAGCTCGTTCTTCTCCATCACGCCGTCGATCCAGCGCGATACGGTGATGCCGGACTTGGCCATCATGCCCGGCGCGTACTGCTTCTTGATCCACTCGAAGTCGACATTCCAGGCGCGGGCGAAATGCTTGAACGAACCCTCGGCCAGGCCGTAGTAGCCGGGCAGCGAGTCGGGATTCGGGCCGACGTCGGTGGCGCCCTGCACATTGTCATGGCCGCGGAAGATATTGGCGCCGCCGCCGCTCTTGCCGATATTGCCCAGCGCCAGCTGCAGCAGGCAGGACGCGCGCACCATCGCATTGCCGACCGTGTGCTGGGTCTGGCCCATGCACCAGACGATGGTGCTCGGGCGGTTCTCGGCCATGGTCTTGGCAACCTGGTAGCAGGTCGCCTCGTCGACGCCGGTGACCTCCTGCACCTTGTCCGGCGTCCACTTGGTCAGCGCCTCCTCGCGCACCTTGTCCATGCCGTAGACGCGGTCCTCGATGTACTGCTTGTCCTCCCAGCCGTTCTTGAACACATGGTGCATCACGCCGAACAGGAAGGCGATGTCGCTGCCGGAGCGCAGGCGCACGTATTGATGGGCCTTGGCCGCCGTGCGCGAGAAGCGCGGGTCGACCACGATCATCTTGCAGCCCTTCTCCTTGGCATGCAGCATGTGCAGCATCGAGACCGGATGCGCCTCGGCCGCGTTCGAGCCGATATACATCGCCGCCTTGGCGTTCTGCATATCGTTGTAGGAATTGGTCATCGCGCCATAGCCCCAGGTGTTGGCGACGCCGGCGACGGTGGTCGAGTGGCAGATGCGGGCCTGGTGGTCGCAGTTGTTGCTGCCCCACAAGGTCATCCACTTGCGCAGCAAATAGGCCTGCTCGTTGTTGTGCTTGGACGAGCCGACGACATAGATGCTGTCGACGCCGCTTTCCTTGCGCAGCGCCAGCATCTTCTGGCTGATCTCATTGAGCGCCTCGTCCCAGCTGATCTTCTTGTACTTGCCGTCGACCAGCTTCATCGGCGACTTCAGCCGGTATTCGCCATGGCCATGCTCGCGCACCGCGGCGCCCTTGGCGCAATGCGCGCCGAGGTTGATCGGGCTGTCGAACACCGGCTCCTGGCGCACCCAGACGCCGTTCTCGACCACCGCGTCGATCGCGCAGCCGACCGAGCAGTGGCCGCAGACGGTGCGCTTGACCTCGATCTTCTTGGCGCCGTCGGCCGCCTTGGGATCGGCCGCCTGGACCTTCTTGACCAGGGTCAGCTGCGAGGCGGCGATGCCGGCACCGACGCCCATGCCGGAGCGGCGCAGAAAGGCGCGGCGGTCCATGGTGGGCACGGCGCGGGCGATGCCGCGAGCGAGACTGTTGACAAGGCCCGAGCTGTTCGGGCCGGCTTGGGTGGAGCGGCGGGTCAGCAACATGAGGTCTCCGCAATCTTTTCAAGGCCGCGTCTTGCGCGCGGCGTTTCCCACAAGGGCCGTGCGCCTCAGACCTTGGCGGTCTGGTAGTAGCGCATCACATGTTCGGTCAGCTGATAGCCGCCGCCGGCCTCGGGGGCGGGTTTGGGCGCTTCGGCCACCGGCGCGGCCGGTTCGCCGCGCGGGATCAGGACGGCCGCGCCGGCAAGGGCACCTGCTGCGCCCGCTCCTGCAAACAAGCGCCGGCGCGACACTTGTTGCTGCTTCGATTCGCTCATCTCGAAACCTCCTGGGTATCACCTGGGGAAGCCGACGCACCAGCTGCATACGCCTTTTTGCATTCAAGCACTTCACTTCACGGGATGCAATCGGGTCGACGCCAATCCCGGTCCGGCCGATTCCGGCGATCATCCGCTGCCGAGCGACCGTTCGGTGCAGCCGCGTGCGATTGGCGTGCGGCGGCGCAGTGGATGCCTGACCGTGCAGGGCTACGCTCGCCTTCCATCTTCACCCCGACGTCCGATCCATGAAGCCAAGTCGCCGTTCCCTCGCCGCGGTGTTCGTTCTCGCCGGGGCGCTGTTCGCACCCGCGGCACAGGCGCAGGACAAGTTCATCGTCGTCGCCTCGACGACCTCGACCGAGCAGTCCGGCCTGTTCAAGCATCTGCTGCCGGCCTTCAGCCGTGACAGCGGCATCGAGGTGCGCGTCGTCGCCGTCGGCACCGGCCAGGCGCTGGATATCGGCCGGCGCGGCGATGCGGACGTCGTCTTCGTGCACGACACCGCCGCCGAGGAGAAATTCGTCGCCGAGGGCTGGAGCGAGAAGCGACATCCGGTCATGTACAACGACTTCGTCCTGGTCGGCCCCAAGTCCGATCCGGCCAAGGCCCGCGGCGGCGACATCGTCGCCGCGATGGGCAAGGTGGCCGCCGCCGGCCCACCCTTCGTCTCGCGCGGCGACCGCAGCGGCACGCACAGCGCCGAGCTGCGGCTGTGGAAACAGGCTGGCATCGACCCGGCCGCCGCCAAGCCGGCCGGCTACCGCGAGTGCGGCTGCGGCATGGGCCCGGCGTTGAATATCGCCTCCTCGGTCAACGGCTATCTGCTGAGCGACCGCGGCACCTGGCTGGCCTTCAAGAACCGCGGCGATCTGGCCATCCTGGTCGAGGGCGACAAAAAGCTGTTCAACCAGTACGGCGTGATGCTGGTCAATCCGGCCAGGCATCCGCAGGTGAAGAAGGAGCCGGGCCAGCGCTTCGTCGACTGGCTGGTCTCCCGGGAAGGGCAGGCGGCGATTGCCGCCTTCCAGATCGAGGGCCAGCCCCTGTTCTTTCCGAACGCCAGCTGATTGAATACCTTTTCGGACAGCCTGCAGCTCGCCTGGCAGCTGATCGTCGGCGGCGACGCCGAGCTCTGGCGCATCGCCGGCCTGTCGCTGCAGGTCAGCGGCACGGCGGTCCTGGTCGGCGCGGTGCTGGGCCTGCTGCTGGGTGCCTGGCTGGCGGTGGCGCGCTTTCCCGGCCATGGCCTCGTTGTCTGGCTGCTCAACACCTTGCTGGCCCTGCCGGCCGTCGTGGTCGGCCTGCTGGTCTACCTGCTGCTGTCGCGCGCCGGGCCGCTGGGCCCGTTGGGCCTCTTGTTCACCCCGACGGCGATGGTGGTCGCGCAAAGCCTGCTGGTCACGCCGCTGATCGCCGCACTGTCGCGGCGCCTGGTGCAGGCGGCGCTGGACGAGGGCGGCGACCAACTGCGCTCGCTGGGCGCCGGCCCGCTGGCCTGCGCGCTCTTGATGCTCTTGCACGAACGGCTGGCCGTGGCGACCGTGCTTCTGACCGCCTTTGGCCGCGCGGTGGCCGAGGTCGGCGCGGTGATGATGGTCGGCGGCAATATCGCCGGCGTCACCCGCGTGATGACGACGGCCATCGCGCTGGAGACCAGCAAGGGCGACCTGGCGCTGGCGCTGGGTCTGGGCCTGGTGCTGCTGGGCATCGTGGGCGTCGTCAATGGCGCGATCATGCTGCTGCAATGGTGGGGCGCCCGCTTGCGGCCGGCGACGGTGGTGGCCACCGAGGCAGCACCGACGCCGGCGATGGAGACCATCATCGCCACGGGCGAGCCGCGGCCGCTGATCCGCCTGCAAGGGGCCGGTGTCGGCTTCGGCGAGCGCATCGCGCTGCGCGAGATCTCGCTGACCCTGCGGCGCGGCGAGCGCCTGGCCCTGGTCGGCGCCAACGGCTCGGGCAAGACCAGCTTGCTGCGCCTGCTGCACGGCCTGCTGCCGCACAGTGGCCAGGTCGAGCGGGCCCTGCTGCAGCCGGAAGGGCGGCCGCCGCGCGCCGCCATGCTGTTCCAGCAACCGTTCCTGCTGCGGCTGTCGGTGTTCCGCAATATCTGGCTGGGGCTGTGGCTGCGCGGCCTGCCCCGCGGCGAGCGGGACGAGCGCTGCCGGCAGGCGCTGGCCTGCGTGGGCCTGGCCGGCGAGGCCCAGCGGCCGGCGCGTGCGCTGTCCGGCGGCCAGCAGCAGCGGCTGGCGCTCGCCCGCGCCTGGGCGATGCAGCCCGATCTCTTGCTGCTGGACGAGCCGACGGCCAGTCTCGATCCGAGCGCCAAGCGCGAGGTCGAAACCCTGATCGAGCAGATTGCCGCCGCCGGCGTTACCGTCGTGATGAGCACGCACAATCTCGGTCAGGCCAAGCGCCTGGCCAGCCGCGTCGCCTATCTGGAGGGCGGGCGCCTGGTCGTCGAGCGGCCGGTCGACGCGTTTTTCTTCACCGACGATTTGCCGCCCGAGGCGGCGCAGTTTCTGCGAGGAGAGTTGCCCTGGACATGAGGCCCGATCAAACCGCCGCCCCGGCCGATGTGCGCATGCACGGCTTCGCCCAACGCAGCGAGGTCGGCGCGGCGCTGGCCTGGGTCGATGCTGCGGCGCGGCCGCTGCCGCCCGAGGCGGTCGAGGTGGAGGCCAGCGCCGGCCGCGTGCTCGCCGCCGAGCTGCTGGCGCCCATTGCCGTGCCCGGTTTTCAGCGCGCGGCGATGGACGGCTTCGCCTTGCGCGGTGCCGACACCGCCGGCGCCGGCGACTACAACGCGATCGAATTCGCGGTCCAGGGTCAGGCCTTGCCCGGTCGACCGTTCGAGGGCGCGGTGCCCATCGGCACGGCCGTGCGCATCATGACCGGCGCGCCGCTGCCGGACGGGCTGGACGCGGTGATCCCGGCCGAATACGCCAGCGAGGAGCAGGGCCGCATCGCCGTCACACGGCCGGTGGCGCCCTGGCAGCATGTCGGCCGCGTCGGCGAGGACATCGCGGCCGGTGCGACCGTGCTCGCCGCCGGGCGGCGGCTGCGGCCGCAGGATGGCGGCCTGATCGCCTCGCTGGGCTTTGCGCAGGTCCAGGTCCTGCGGCGGCCGCGCGTGCGCCTGCTGGTCACCGGCAACGAGGTGGTCGCGCCGGGCGCGCCCAAGGGCCCCTGGGAGATCTACGACGCCAACTCGGTGACCCTGCGCGGCCTGATCGCGCGCGACGGCGCCGAGCTGGAGAGCCATCAGCGCATCGGCGACGAGGCGCAAAGCATCGCCGCGGCGATGAGCGCCCCGGGCGCCGATGTGATCCTGATCTCCGGCGGCTCCAGCGTCGGCAGTGAGGACCATGCGCCGCAGTTGCTGGCGCGGCTCGGCGAGCTGGCCCTCCATGGCATCGCCATGCGGCCGTCCAGCCCGGCCGGCATGGGGCGGATCGGCCAGACCCTGGTCTTTCTGCTGCCCGGCAATCCGGTCTCCTGCCTCTGCGCCTACGACTTCTTCGCCGGCCGCGCGATCCGCCGCTTGGGCGGTCTGCCGGCCGACTGGCCTTACCGGCCGCGCCGCGCCACGGTCGCGCGCAAGATCGTCTCGGCCGTCGGCCGGGTCGACTATGTGCGCGTCAAGCTCGATGGCGACGGGCTCGAGCCACTGGCCCTGTCCGGCGCCTCGGTGCTGTCCTCGACGACGCGGGCCGACGGCTTCGTCGTCGTGCCGACCGAAAGCGAAGGCTACGCGCCGGGCAGCGAAGTGACCGTTCATCTGTACGACTGACCATGAAGCCCAGCTCCCAATCGCAATTCCTCGACGTCATCACGCGCGACGAGGCGACGCGCCGCTTTCAGCAACACCTGACGCTCGCGCCGCTGGGTCGGGAGATCGTCGAGCTGGGCGCCGCGCTGCACCGGGTGCTGGCCGAGGATGTGGTGGCGGGCATCGACGTGCCGGGCTTCGATCGCTCGAATGTCGACGGCTTCGCGCTGCAGGCCGCCGACACGGTCGGCGCGCAGGAGGAGCAGGTGCGCACGGTCGCGCTCAGCGGCGAGCTGCTGTCGCCGGGCGTGGCGCCGCGGCAGACCGTGGTGGCGGGTCTTGCCACAACGATCGCCACCGGCGGCATGCTGCCGCGCGGGGCCGATGCGGTGCTGATGGTCGAGCACAGCGAGCTGCTGGAGGACGGCCGGCGCCTGGAGGTCCGTCGCGCGCTGACGGCGGGCGAGAACATCAGCCATGCCGGCACCGATATCGCGCGCGGCGAGACGGTGCTGCGCGCCGGCCAGCGCCTGAGTTCGCGCGAGATCGGCGTGCTGGCCGCGCTGGGCCTGGCGGCCGTTCCGGTCTACCGCGCGCCGCGGGTCGCGATCTTCTCGACCGGCAACGAGATCGTCGCGCCCGGCCAGCCGCTGCGCCCGGGCGCCGTCTACGATTCCAATGCGGCCATCATCGGCGCGGCGGTCGAGGAGCTTGGCGGCGAGCCCGTTCATCTGGGCGTGATCCCGGACGACGAAGAGGCACTGGCGGCGGCGCTGGCGCGCGGGCTGCAGCACGACGCGGTGGTCTTCTCCGGCGGCACGTCCAAGGGCGAGGGCGATCTCTCCTACCGCGTCGTCGGCCGGCTCGGCAGTCCCGGCATCGTCGCGCATGGCGTCGCGCTGAAACCGGGCAAGCCGGTCTGCCTGGCCGTCAGCCAGGGCAAGCCGGTCGTCATCCTGCCTGGCTTCCCGACCTCGGCGATCTTCACCTTCCACGAGTTCCTGGCGCCGGTGCTGCGCGCCTTTGCCGGCCAGGCGGCCAGTCGCCAGGAAACGGTGGCGGCCACGCTGCCGATGCGCGTCAATTCCGAACGCGGCCGTACCGAGTACCTGCTGGTCGGCCTGGTGCAGACCGAGCAGGGCCTGGCCGCCTATCCGATGGGCAAGGGCTCGGGCTCGGTGACCACCTTCAGCACGGCCGACGGCTTCATCACCATCCCGCAGCACACCGAAATGCTGGATGCCGGCGCGCCGGTGCAGGTGCAGCTGCTGGGCCAGGGCCTGGAGCCGGCCGATCTGGTCGTGATTGGCAGCCATTGCGCGGGCCTGGACTGGCTGGTCGGCCGGATGATGGCGCAGGGCTGGCGCGTCAAGACGCTCAATGTCGGCAGCAGCGGCGGCCTGATGGCGGCCAAGCGCGGCGAATGCGATCTCGCCGGCATGCATTTGATGGACCCAGCCAGCGGCGAGTACAACCGCCCGCTGCTGAACGAGGCGCTGGAACTGCTGCCCGGCTACGGCCGCATGCAGGGCCTGGTCTACCGGCGCGGCGATCCTCGCTTCGAGGGCCGCGGCCTGGACGAGGCGCTGGCCGCCGCCCTGCAGGCCGGCGAGGACTGCGTGATGGTCAACCGCAATGCCGGCAGCGGCACCCGCGTACTGATCGACCGCCTGCTCAGCGGCGCGCGCCCGCCGGGCCATGCGCTGCAGACCCGGTCGCACAACGCGGTGGCCGTCGCGGTGGCGCAGCAGCGCGCCGACTGGGGCCTGGCGATCGACACGGTGGCGCGGCAGTACGGCCTGGGCTTCATCCCGGTGCAGGAGGAACGCTACGACTTTGTCGTGCCGAAGGCGCGGCTGCAGCGTGCGCCGCTGCAGGCCTTCCGCCGCCTGCTTGAAGCCGAGACCACGCGCGAGGCCTTGCGCCAGATGGGCTTTCGCGTCGGCGCGATCTGAGCCCTGCCGGCGCAGCCACTACGATGGCGGGATGTTCCGTTCCCGCCGCAACGTCCTGACCCTGATCGCCGCCGGCCTGGCCGCGCCGCTGCGTGCCGCCG
Source organism: Roseateles violae (assembly GCF_030410485.1). Taxonomy (GTDB): domain Bacteria; phylum Pseudomonadota; class Gammaproteobacteria; order Burkholderiales; family Burkholderiaceae_C; genus Roseateles_D; species Roseateles_D violae. The sequence goes on from NZ_JAUHHC010000002.1 coordinate 182,809, forward strand.
ATGGCGGCTGGCTGCGCCGGTCCTGGCCCAGGAACCAGCCGACGCCGGCGCTGGACCTGCCCGGCTTCGACGGGCCCGGCTTCAAGCTCGCCGAGGCGCGCGGCAAGCTGGTGCTCCTGAACTTCTGGGCCAGCTGGTGCGAGCCCTGCCGCAGCGAGATGCCGGCGCTGGAGCTGCTGGCGCAGCGCTATGAACGCGAGGGCCTGCTCGTCGTCGCCGTCAACCACCGCGAGACCGATGCGGCGATCCGGCGCTTTCTGCAGGCGATGCCGGTCGAACTGCCCATCGTGCGCGATGCCGACGGCGCCGCCTCGCGCGCTTTCGGCGCCCGCATGTTCCCGACCAGCGTGCTCATCGCTCGCGACGGCCGCGCGCTGTTCTCCATCATCGGCGAGCTCGACTGGAACGCGGCCGAGCCGCGGCAGTGGATCGAGCAAGCACTTTCAACCAAATCATCGAATAGCCAGGACAAGACGATATGAGGACCTCCCGACTCTCGCGCCGCGAGCTGCTGATCGGCGCCTGCGCGGCGCTGCCGCTGCCCGCTTTTGCACAAGCGCAAGCGCCTTACCGCTTCGAGCCCCAGCCGGGTGCTTGGCGCAGCTTCGAGACCACGATGAGCGTTGCGGTGGCCGACGCCCAGGGCGCGACCCGGCTCTGGCTGCCGATGCCCGATGTGGAGACGGACTTCCAGCGCAGCTTGGGCCAGAGCTGGAGCAGCAGCAATGCGGCCGAGCTGCGTGTCGTCGCCGACCCGGCCAGCGGCGTGCGCATGCTTTACGCCGAGTTCCCGGCGACGGTGAAGCAGCCGGCGCTGCAACTGCTCAGCCGCTTCCAGACGCGCAACCGCGTGGTCGACTGGACGAAGCCCGGCCGCGTTGCCGAAGATCCGGCCCTGCTGCAGGCGAATCTGCGCGCGACCGAGCTGATCCCGGTCGACGGCCTGGTGCGCAAGACCGCGCTGCAGGCGACGGCCGGCGCCCGGACCGACGTCGAGAAGGTGCGCGCGATCTACGACTGGCTGCTCGTCAATGCGCACCGCGAGCCCAAGGTGCGTGGCTGCGGCACCGGCGATGTGCGCACGATGCTGGAGAGCGGCAACCTCGGCGGCAAGTGCGCGGACCTGAATGCGATCTTCGTCGGCCTCTGCCGCTCGGTCGGCGTGCCGGCGCGCGATCTTTACGGCCTGCGCCTGGTGCCCTCGGCCTTCGGCTACAAGGAGCTCGGCGGCAATCCGGCCAATCTGAAGGGCGCCCAGCATTGCCGCGCCGAGGTCTTTCTGCAGCAGTACGGCTGGGTCGCGATGGACCCGGCCGATGTGCTGAAGGTGATGCGCCAGGAGACGCCCGAGTGGATCAAGGACCCAGCCCATCCGCTGGTCGCGCCGGTCAGGAAGGCGCTGTTCGGTAGCTGGGAAGGCAACTGGGTCGCCTACAACAGCGGCCATGACGTGATGCTGCCGGGCGGCGCCGGCAAGGCCTCCATCCCCTTCCTGATGTACCCGCAGGGCGAGAACGCCAGCGGCCGCTTCGACGAACTGGCGCCGGACAGCTTCCGTTACACGATCAGCGCGCGCGAAATCACGGTATGAGCGCCGACGAAGCCTTGCAGGCGCTGCTGGGCCGCTACTCGGTCGGGCCCAAGCATCTGGTCGAGCCCGGCCCCGACGAGGCGCAGCTGCGCCTGATGGTCGAGGCGGCGCTGCGCGGCCCCGATCACGGCGAGCTGCTGCCCTGGCGCTTCAAGGCGGTGTCCGGCGAGGCGAGGCTGCGCATGGCCGCGCTGTTTGCCGCGGCCGCGCGCCGCGCCGGCAAGGACGAGGCCGGCGCCGCCATCGACGCCGAGCGTGCGCTGCGCCCACCGCTGACGGTGGCCGTCGTCGCGCGCATCGACCTGGGCCACCCGCAGGTGCCGGCGCACGAGCAATGGGCCTGCGTCGGCGGCGCGATCGCGAACTTCCTCAATGCCGCGCATCTGCTGGGCTTCGGCGGCAAGATGCTCAGCGGCGCCAAGGTGCGCGACCCCGAGATCGCCGCCGCCTTCTGCGCGCCCGGCGAGACCCTGCTCGGCTGGATCGCGCTGGGCACGCCGGCGCGCCGCCCGGCCGGCCCCTCGCGCAAGGGCGGGGTCGAGCAGGCCTTGCAGCGCTGGCCGGCTTAGGAAGACGATCAGCCCTGGTGCTGACCGACGAAGGCGACGTAGCGGTCCATCCAGCCCTGGACGAATTTGCGGCTGTCGGCGCCGATGCCGCCATCGGCATCGAAGAGCCCGTCCTTGGCCTGGATGAAGGCCTCGGGCTGGCCCAAGGTCGGCACGTCCAGATAGGCCAGCACATTGCGCAGATGCTGCTGGGCCAGCGCGGTGCCGATCGCGCCGACCGACACGCCGATGACCCCGGCCGGCTTGCCGGCCCAGGCGCTCTGCCCATAGGGGCGCGAGGCATGGTCGATGGCGTTCTTCAGCACGCCGGGCATCGAGCGGTTGTATTCGGGCGTGACGAAGATCAGGCCCTGCGAGGCGGCGATCTCGGCCTTCAGGCGCTTGACCGGCTCGGCCTGATTCGCATCGTCGTCCTGGTTGTACAGCGGCAGATCACCGATCTCGAGCCGCTTGAGCTCGAACTCGGGTGGCGCCAGCCGGGCCAGCGCCGTGGCCAGCTTCTGGTTGAAGGAATCGCGGCGAAGGCTGCCGACGATGACAGCGATCTGGATCTTCTGGGCCATATCGTTCTCCTGAGTGATGGGAAGCGGGGAACGGACCCAGCTTACCCGCGCCGCGACGATTCTGCTCAGGCGATGCCCAAAGCCTCTTCGAGTTCGCGGGGCGCATAGGGCTGCGGCCGCTGCGGCCAGGCCTGAACGAGGGCCAGCATGCGCGCGTTCAGCGGCGCCTGACGGCCCAGGCGCTGGGCCAGGCGCACGACCTCGCCGCTGAGCGCATCGATCTCGGTTTTGCGCCCCAGCGCCAGATCGTCGGCCATGCTGGAGCGCGCCTTCGCGTCGATCTTCAGCATCTTGGCGGCGAGCAGGCGGAACAAGGGCGTCGGCAGGCGCAGCAGCTGGATCAGCTTGCGTGGCGGCAGCGGCGTCACCTGGGCCGCCGTGATGCCGGCCGCCTCCAGCAGTTCCAGCGCCTCGGCCTGCAGCGCGGCGAAGCAGCGCCGGTAGCCGCGCTCCAGCAGCTCGGCGCGCAGCGGCCGGCCCGACAGCGCATTGACCGGGTTGTTCAGATTGATCAGCAGCTTGCCCCATTGCACCGCCTGAAGATCGGGCTGCAGGCGCAGCTTCAGGCCCTGGCCGGCAAAGCCCTCCTGCAGCGCGCTCAGCGCCGCATCGTCGGGCGCTGATTGCACCGCCAGCGCACCGCCGGTGCCGCGATGGAAATGGCCCGGCCCCAGCTCGGCGATATTGAAGGGCACCATGCCGGCGCGCCAGTCCAGCGCCGGCGCCGCCTCGTGGGCGCGCTCGGCATTGCCGATGCCGTTCTGCATCGAGACGACGATGGCGCCGGCCGGCAGCGCCTGGCTCAGCTGCCGGGCCGCCTCGACGGTGGCGCCGCTCTTCACGCACAAGAGGGTCAAGCTCGGCAGCAAGCCGCCCGGCAATGCCTCATGCAGCTGCAGCGTCGCGGCCGGCAGGCGCTGATCGCGGCCGTCCAGATCGCTGATCCGCAGGCCCTGTTCGCGCAGCGCCTGCAACACGCGCGGGCGGCCGACGAAATGCACCTGGGCGCCGGCCGCGGCCAGCACCCCGCCCAGATAACAGCCGACCGAGCCGGCACCCATGATCAGAATCGTTTGCTGCATCGGGTCGAGATCTCGCAGGAGAAAAAAAGGCGCTGCCGCTTCGGCAGCGGCAGCGCCCGGATATTGCTGCGCGCGGCGGCTCAGGCGGCCGGATGGGCCAGGTCGCGCAGATGGGTCGGGCCGGCGCGACGCTCGATCTCGGCCAGCAGGCCCGCGCCCCAGCCGAGCGCGAACAGCGCCTCGCCGACAACAAACATCGGGCCGACCAGCAGGCCGACCAGGTCGTCGACAAAGGCCGGCTTCTTGCCCTCGTAGTAGTGGCCGACGAACTGGATGATCCAGCCGAGCACGAAGCTGCCGATGCCCCAGGCCAGCCAGCTGCCGACGCTGCCGGCGGCCAGCGGCTCGGCCAGCGCCATCAGCACCGCATTGACCAGACTGGTCGCCAGGCCCAGCATCAGATTGCGGCGCGTCAGGTACCAGATCGTGCTCAGCGCCCAGAGCAGCCAGGCACCGTTGGTCTGCAGGCTGCCGAGGCCGAACTGCGCACGCGCCAGCAGCACGCCGATCGCGAACACGATCAGCGGAATGCCGACGAAATGGGTGGCGATATTGCGGCGATCGCGGTGGTAGCGCGCGTACTGCACCATCAGTTCGAGCGCGGGGCGGAAGGGGCTGGCGGCCATGGCTGTCTCCATCTCTATTGGCGCTATGCTAGTCCAGCACTTGCGGACCAGACGCCTGAATGGCAATTATCCGACTCCCTGCTTTCCCTAGGCCGCGCCTGCTGCTGCTGCTGCTGTCTGTGCTGCTGCTGGCCGGCTGCGCGGCGGCACCATTGCCGGCCCCCGCACCGGACGCCGCCGCCGACGAGCCGCTGAGCCAGCGCTATGCCCGCCTGCAGCGGGAGCAGGGCGGGCGGCTCTACCGCCTCGACGCCGCGCAGTCGGCCGTTCGCATCCATGTATTCCGCGCCGGCCGCGCCGCCCAGCTGGGCCACAACCATGTGCTGGCCGCGCCGCGGCTGGAGGGCCTGGCCTGGCTGCCCGCGACCGGCCTGGCCGGCGCGCGCTTCGAGCTTGAATTGCGGCTGGCCGAGCTGGCGCTCGACCCGCCCGAGCTGCGCGCCGCGCTGGGCCCCGGCTGGGCCTCGGCGATCTCGCCCGAGATGGTCGCGGCGACCCGCGCCAATATGCTGGGCGACGGCAATCTGCAGGCCGGCGCTTTTCCGTTGCTGCGCCTGCGCTCGCTGCAGGTCGTCGGCGAGCTGCCGAAGCTGGCCGCGCAGATCGAGATCGAGCTGCATGGCCAGCGGCGCTGCCAGTGGCTGGCCTTGCAGGCCGAGCGCTCGGAGGCCGGCCTTGCCGTGCGCGGCGCGCTGGCGCTGCTGCAAAGCGAGTTCGGCATTGCGCCGTTCTCGGTCGGCGCCGGCCTGCTGGCGGTGCAGGATGCGCTGACGGTCGAGTTCGATCTGCGGCTTCAGACCGGCCCGGGCTGGTAGCCGGCGAGGCAGGTGACGATCGGCGCCTGCGATGCTTGCGGGTGCGCCCTGCCGGCGGTGACCGTCAGGGCCGCAGGCGCAGGTTCATCAGATCCTTGTCGAGCCGGCTGCCATCGGGCAGCTTGATCGCGCCCGGCAGGCGGCCGTAGCGCTCGAAGCCGCGGCTGGCATACAGGCGCAGCGCCGCCCCGTTGCCGCGGGTGACGCTGAGCACGACCATCTCCAGCTCGGGCTCCTCGCGGCGCAGGCGCTCCAGCGCCGCGTCGAGCAGGCGTGCACCGATGCCCCGGCCCTGGACCGCGTCGTCGACCATCATGCCGACGATATGGGCGATATGCCTCACCTTCACGCGCGGCTCGCGCTCGACCGTGATCGCGCCGACCAGCTGCGAACCCAGCCAGGCGCCCAGGCTGAACAGCGCCGCGCCATCGCCGCCGAGCCGGCCCCGGTAGCTGTCGGCCGCGCGCAGGCGCTCGGTCTCCGCGTCCGAGGTGAAGGCCTCGGGGTGGCCGGCGAGCATGCGATCGCGCAAAGCCTTGTAGGCCGGCAGACCGGCCTCGCCCAGCGGCTCGATCACGCAGTCTGCGCCACGCTCGCGGGTCGAGGTCTCGTCCATCAGCCGCCGATGTAGTGCATCTCGACGCGGCGTTCGCCGCTGTCCTTGCTGCCGCTGCTGTCGCCGCCGCTGGCGCGCAATTGCGAATAGCGGTCGGCGCGCGGCTCCCAGATCTGGGCGATCGCGCCGGCCAGCCGCGCGTCGTCGGCGCCGGCGCGCAGCAGCGCGCGCAGATCATGGCCGCGGTGCGCGAACAGGCAGGTGTAAAGCTTGCCTTCGGTGGACAACCGGGCGCGGTTGCAGTCGCCGCAGAAGGCCTGGCTGACGCTGGAGATCAGGCCGATCTCGCCGCCGCCATCTGCATAGGCCCAGCGCTCGGCCGTCTCGCCCGGCGCGCTGGCCTCGAGCGGCCGCAGCTCGAATTCGCGGCGCAACAGCTCCAGCACCGCGCTGGAGGGCAGCACCTCGTCCATGCGCCAGCCATTGGTCGCGCCGACGTCCATGTACTCGATGAAGCGCAGCACGATGCCGCTGCCCCTGAAGTGCCGGGCCATCGGCAGGATCTGCTGCTCGTTCGTGCCGCGCTTGACGACCATATTGACCTTGATCGGCCCCAGGCCCGCCGCGCGCGCGGCGTCGATGCCGGCCAGCACCTCGGCAACCGGGAAGCCGACGTCGTTCATGCGCTGGAACACCGCGTCATCCAGCGCGTCGAGGCTGACGGTGACCCGCTGCAGGCCGGCCGCCTTGAGCGCGCGCGCCTTGCGCGCCAGCAGCGAGCCATTGGTCGTCAAGGTCAGGTCCAGCGGCTTGCCGGCGGGCGTGCGCAGCGCGGCCAGCATTTCGATCAGCGCTTCCAGATTGCGGCGCAACAGCGGTTCGCCGCCGGTCAGGCGGATCTTCTCGACGCCATGGGCAACGAAGACCCGGGCCAGCCGCGCGATCTCCTCGAAGCTGAGCAGCTCGGCATGTGGCAGGAACGGGTGGTGTTTGTCGAACACCTCCTTGGGCATGCAGTAGCTGCAGCGGAAGTTGCAGCGGTCGGTCACCGAGATGCGCAGATCGTGCAGCGGCCGGCCCAGCGCGTCGCCGAGCAGACCGGTCGGCTGCATGGCGCGCGCGGGCAGGGCCGCGAGGCTCGCCAGCTGCCGCTGGTCGGCCAGCGGAATGACTTTGGAAGCTGCCATGCCGACGATTGTGCCCTGAGCGCCGCGGCCTCGCCGGGCCGGGCTTGCCAGCGCGGCGGGCGCCGGTTCGAATCGGGACATGGCGCCGCCGCTGCTGCATGCCGATCTGCCGCATTTCGTCTCCTTCGGCGAGGCGCTGACCGATCTGCTGCGCAGCGGGCCGAACAGCTGGCGCAGCCGCTGTGGCGGCGCGCCCTGGAATGTGGCGATGGCGATGTCGGGCCTGGGCGTGATGAGCGCCTTTGCCGGCGGCATTTCTCAGGATGTGTTCGGCCAGGCGATCTGGCAGGCCAGCGCCGACGCCAGCCTGGATCTGCGCTTCATCCAGCAGTTCGCCAAGCCGCCGCTGCTGGCCATCGTCCACCAGCTCGAGCCGCCGCGCTATTTCTTCATCGGCGAGGACAGCGCCGATCTGCATTTCCGTCCCGAGGCGCTGCCGCAGGGCTGGCAGCAGGCGCTGGCCTGGGCGCATTTCGGTGGCCTGAGCCTTGCCCGCGAGCCGCTGGCCGGCCGGCTTCTTGCACTGGCCCAGGCGCTGAAGGCGCAGGGCCGCAGCATCAGCTACGACCCGAACTACCGCGACGCCATGGACACGCGCTACGACGCGACGCTGGAGCGGATGTGCCGGCTGGCCGATCTGATCAAGGTCTCGGACGAGGACCTGTGCGGCCTGTTCCGCAGCCCCGATCCGCGCCTGGGCCTGGCGCAGATCAGCGCCTGGAATCCGCAGGCCTGGCTGCTGGCAACGCATGGCGCGGCCGGCGCGACCCTGTACCGCGGCACCCGGCACTGGACGGCCGCGGCACCGCCGGTGCAGGTGCTCGACACGGTCGGCGCCGGCGACGCGGCCGTCGCCGGCCTGCTCTACAGCCTGATGCGCCAGCGCGAAGCGGCGCCGGCGCGGCATCTGGCCTGGGCGGTCGCCGCCGGCACGGCGGCCTGCACGGTCGCCGGCGCCGGGTCGGCGCCGCGCGCCCTGGTTGAGCGGCTGGACGCCTTGATCAGCCCAGCACCAGGCGCTTGAGCCCGCGCCAGCTGAGCAGGCTGCCGGGCATGCGGGTCTCGTTGAGGATGCCCGACATCGCGGCGATCAGGCGCGGGCTACGGCGCGAGCGCCAGATGACCAGATCGACCAGCCAGGGCCAGCGATTGAAGCTGGTGGCCTTGCGGTACATCTGGAAGCGCGGGCGCAGCGTCTCCAGCTGCGTCGCGTAGGCCTCTTCGATTGCCGCATCGGCGGCGCCGGCCCGCAGCAGGGCTTCGGCGGCGGCAATGCCGGTTTCCATCGCCTTGCCGATGCCTTCGCCGGTGAAGGCGTAGGTGGTGCCGGCCGCCTCGCCGGCGACCAGGAGGCCCGGGCGGCTGAAGGCGGCGCCGTCCAGATTGCAGCGCAGCGGCGCGCCCTTGAGCTCGGTGAGCCATTGTCCTTCCGCCTGCAGGCGGCCGGCCAGCGGGTAGACCGCGCAGAACTCGGCGTAGAGCTGACGCAGGTTCAGGTTCTTCATGCTGCGCTTGCCCTCGCCATCTTCGACATTGTGCGAATCGAGGATGGCCACGCCAATGTTGTAGACGTCGTCGCCGGCCGGGAAGATCCAGCCATAGCCTTGCGCGATGCGCGGATGCCAGACGAAGTTCAGGTCGGCCAACTCGCGCTCGAGGCCGGCCAGCTTCACATAGCCGCGCAGCGCGATGCTGCTGGGCGTGCGGCGCTGGCAGACGCCGGCCGCCTGCAGCGGGCCGGCCGCGGCCCCGGTGGCGAGCACGACCCAGCGGGCCTGGATCTCCCGCGTCGCTTCGCCGGCCTGCAGCCGCGCGCCGATGACGCGACCGGTCTGCTCGTCGATCAGCAACTGCTGGAATTTCAGTGGGGCGAACATGCGCGCGCCGGCCTCGACGGCGGCGCGGCACAGCAGCTCGTCCAGCTCCTTGCGCGGCAGCACGGCCATCTCGCCCGGCACGTCGACCGCGCCACCGGCCGGGCCGACGCAGTGCGCATGCGTGACCGCCTGCGCCTTCGCCATCACCGCCTCGTAAAGCCCCAGGCGCTTCAGCGCGGCCAGCGAATCGGGCACCAGACCGTCGCCGCAGGTTTTCTCGCGCGGGAAGCTTTGCGCATCGATCAGCACCACCTCGCGGCCGGCCTGCGCCAGCCAGCGCGCGCAGGCGCTGCCGGCCGGACCGGCGCCGATGACCAGGAATTCGCAGCAGGCGGGCAGTTCGGCGGCGGGCCGGTTCAGAAGCGTGTCGGTCATCGTGGGTGCTGGCGTGCCGCGCGGCGGCGAAAAGCCCGCATTGTGCCGTCGGCGATCGCCATGCTGCCGATGCAATACTGTATATTTGTACAGCAATCAGTTGTCGCCATGGATCTTCAACGCAAGCTCGCCATCCTGGCCGATGCCGCCAAATACGACGCCTCCTGCGCGTCCAGCGGCAGCGAGAGCCGCGATTCGCTGGACGGTCGAGGCATCGGCTCGACCGAGGGCATGGGCATCTGCCACAGCTTCACGCCGGATGGCCGCTGCGTGTCGCTGCTGAAACTGCTGCTCACCAACCATTGCCAGTACGACTGCCTGTACTGCGTCAACCGGGCCAGCAGCAATGTGCCGCGCGCGCGTTTTCGCACCGAGGAGGTCGTGGGGCTGACGCTGGACTTCTACCGCCGCAACTGCATCGAGGGTCTGTTCCTGTCCAGCGGCATCGTCAAATCGCCGGACTACACGATGGAGCAGATCGTCGAGGTCGCGCGCAGCCTGCGCGAGGACCACGACTTCCGCGGCTACATCCATCTGAAGACGATTCCCGACGCGAGCCCGGAACTGCTGGCGCGCGCCGGCCGCTATGCCGACCGGCTCAGCATCAATATCGAACTGCCCAGCGCCGCCGGGCTGAAGGCGCTGGCGCCCGAGAAGGACGCACCGGCCATCGAGCGCTCGATGGCGCGGCTGCGTCTGCATATCGACGAGGCGCGCGCCGCCGCCCGCCCGGTCGCCCCGCGGGCGCTGCCCGGCGCCGCGGCGCGGCCCGCCGCCGCGCCGCGCTTCGCGCCGGCCGGGCAGAGCACGCAGATGATCGTCGGCGCCGATGCCAGCGATGACCGCGCGATCCTGGCGAGCAGCGCGGCGCTGTACCGGCGCCACCGGATGCGGCGCGTCTACTACTCGGCCTTCAGCCCGATCCCGGACGCCTCGCGGGCACTGCCCTTGGTGGCGCCGCCGCTGGCGCGCGAGCACCGGCTCTACCAGGCCGATTGGCTGATGCGTTTCTACGGCTTCGCGCCCGAGGAGATCGTCACCGAGGGTGGCCTACTGCGGCTGGATGTCGATCCGAAGGAGGCCTGGGCGCTGGCCCATCCGGAACATTTCCCGGTCGATCTCAATGCGGCGCCCCGCGAGCTGCTCCTGCGCGTGCCGGGGCTGGGCGTCGCTTCGGTCGACAGGCTGCTGCTGGCACGCCGCCTGCGGCGGCTGCGCGCCGAGGATCTGACGGCGCTGCGGGTGTCGCCGGCCAAGGTGCTGCGCTATGTCTGCGCGGACGGCCACAAACCGGGCGCAGCGCCGCAGCCGCCGGCGCAGCAGCAGCAGCAGCAGCAGGAGCTGTTCCCATGATCGCCAGCCTCGATGGCCCGACCGACATCGAAGGCTTCAAGCGCAGGGCCCGCCTGCTGCTGAAGCGGCATATCGAGCCTGACGAGGTGGTCTGGCAGACCGAAGAGGCGCAGCCCGGCCTGTGGACGGACGAGGGCTATTCCACCGCCGAACAGCCGGTCGAGCCCTTCGGCGTGCCGGCCTGGGTGGTGCCGCTCTGCGAGTCCGCCTTGCTGCACCGCGACCCGGGCCGCTTTCATCTGCTCTACCGCTTGCTCTGGCGGCTCGTCTGCGAGCGCGACAATATCCTGCGCCGCGACGAACTCGACGCCGACCGTCGCGCGGCCGCGCGGCTGGCGCGCGAGGTCCAGCGCGAGATCCACAAGATGCGCGCCTTCCTGCGTTTCTTCCCGCAGGGTGAGGGCGAGGCGCTGCGCCACATCGCCTGGTTCGAGCCCGAGCACCATATCGTCGAGGCCAATGCGCCCTTCTTTGTGCGCCGCTTCGCGCAGATGCGCTGGGCCATCTTCACGCCTCAGCGCTCGATCGAATGGGACGGCCAGGTTCTCCGCGGCGGGCCGGGCGTCGATCGGCGGAGCCTGCCTCCGATCGACGCGGGCGCCGCCCTGTGGCTGACCTATTACGAGCACATCTTCAACCCAGCGCGGCTCAAGCTGGCGATGATGAAGAAGGAGATGCCGCGCCGCTACTGGAAGAACCTGCCCGAGGCGGCGCTGATCGATCCGCTGGCGCAAGCGGCCGCAGCGCGCGGCGCGGCCATGCTGGAAGCCGGCCCGACGCCGGCGCGGCGCATCAGGCCGATCAGGACTTGAGCGCGGTGGCCGGCTTGGTCCCGTAGTCCGAGACCGGCAGGCGAGGGCGGTCGGGTTCCTCCTGGCTCAGCGGCGCCACCTCGCGCAGCGATTCGTGGCAGCGCTGGGCGAGGCGCTGGTAGGTCTCGGTGCCTGCGCGCTTCCAGCGGATCTCGTCCTCGCTCAGCTCGCGCAAGACCTTGGCCGGCGCGCCGACGATCAGCGACTTCTCCGGCAGCTTCAGCCCGGCGCGCACGAAGGCGCAGGCGGCGACGATGGAATAGGCGCCGACCTCGGCCTCGTCCATCACGACCGCGTTCATGCCGACCAGCGCGTCATGCCGCACCACGCAGCCATGCAGCACGGCGCCGTGGCCGATATGACCGTTCGCCTCAACGACGGTCTCCGAGGCCGGGAAGCCGTGGATCACGCAGGTGTCCTGCACATTGGCGCCCTCGTGGATGACGATGCGGCCGAAATCGCCGCGCAGCGAGGCGGCCGGGCCGATATAGCAGCCGGGGCCGACGACGACATCGCCGATCAGCACGGCCGTCGGGTGCACATGGGCGCTCGGGTGGACGACCGGGATGACCCCGTCGATCGAATAGCAGGGCATGTTTTGTTCTCCAAGGCTTGCGCCAAATCAAAGCTTACCTTACGATCTACCGACCGGTCGGTCAAGAGTGTTTCGATCGCGCTTAGCAAGGACCCGCCCATGTCAGAACCGAATATCGAGATCAGCCAGGACGGTGCGGTCCGCACCGTGACCTTGAGCCGGCCCGCGGCGCTGAATGCCTTCACCGCGCCGATGCTGGTGCAGCTGCGCGAGGCGCTGGAGGCAGCGGCCGCCGATGCGACGGTGCGCTGCCTGGTGATCACCGGCGCCGGCCGCGGCTTTTGCGCTGGCCAGGACCTGTCCGATCCGCTGATCAAGCCCGGCTTCGAGCCCGGCGACAAGCCCAAGGACATCGGCCACCTGCTGGACAACTACTACATCCCAATGGCCAAGCTGCTGCGCCAGCTGCCGATTCCGGTCCTTGCGGCCGTCAATGGCGTCGCTGCCGGCGCCGGCGCCAGCCTGGCGCTGAGCTGCGATCTGGTCGTGGCGGGCAGCTCGGCCAGCTTCATCCAGGCCTTCTCGAAGATCGGCCTGATCCCCGACTGCGGCGGCACCTGGCTGTTGCCGCGCCTGGTCGGCCGCGCCCGCGCCTTGCAGCTGGCCCTGCTGGGCGAGAAGCTGCCGGCCGCCGAGGCGCAGCAGATCGGCCTCATCTACCGCTGCGTGCCCGATGCGGAACTGGCCGCCACCGCCCAGGCGCTGGCCGCCAGGCTGGCGGCGATGCCGGTGCGCGCGCTGGCCGCCACGCGCAAGGCCATGGACGATGCGCTGCTGATGAACCACGAGCAGGCACTGCAGGCCGAATCGGTGACGCAGAGCCAGCTGGGTTTTGGCGCCGACTACCTGGAGGGCGCGGCCGCCTTCCTGCAAAAGCGCACGCCGAGCTTCAGCGACCGATGATGGCGATGATGAACCCGCAACAGCTGGCCGAGGCGGTACGCGATGCGATGCTGGCCAATGACCGTGCGACCCGCAGCCTCGGCATGGAGATCCTCGCCGTCGGCCCCGGCACGGCGACGATCGCCATGACGGTGCGCGAGGACATGCTCAACGGCTTCGACATCTGCCATGGCGGACTGATCACGACCCTGGCCGACTCGGCCTTTGCCTTTGCCTGCAACTCGCACAACGAGCTGACCGTGGCCTCGGGCTTTAATGTCGACATCGTCGCGCCGGGCAGGGCCGGCGACCGGCTGACGGCGCGGGCCCAAGAGGTTTCGCTGTCGGGCCGCACCGGCGTCTACGACATCAGCGTACGCAATCAGCGCGACGAACTGGTTGCCGTGTTCCGCGGCAAGTCCTACCGCATCAAGGGCAAGCCGATCGTCACCGGCTTGACCGACTGAGTCCCAGGAGTTGAACCCATGCCCGTGAAGATGCCCGCCCCCGGCGATCTGGAGCCGATCGAGAAAGCCAGCCGCGACGAGCTGCAGGCGCTGCAGTTCGAGCGCCTGAAATGGTCGCTGAAGCATGCCTACGACAACGTGCCGCACTACAAGGCCGCCTTCGACGCCAAGGGCGTGCATCCGGACGACCTGAAGACGCTGGCCGATATCGCCAAGTTCCCCTTCACGACCAAGAAGGATCTGCGCGACAACTACCCCTTCGGCCTGTTCGCCGTGCCGCGCGAGAAGGTCTCGCGCATCCACGCGAGCTCGGGCACGACGGGGAAGCCGACCGTCGTCGGCTACACGGCGCGCGACATCGACACCTGGGCGAATCTGGTCGCGCGCTCGATCCGCGCCTCCGGCGGCCGGCCCGGCGACATCGTCCATATTGCCTATGGCTACGGCCTGTTCACCGGCGGCCTGGGCGCGCATTACGGCGCCGAGCGCGCCGGCTGCACGGTGATCCCGATGTCGGGCGGCCAGACCGAGAAGCAGGTGCAATTGATCCAGGACTTCCGGCCCGACATCATCATGGTCACGCCCAGCTATATGCAGGTGATCATCGAGGAGTTCGCGCGCCAGGGTCTGGACCCACGTGAGATGTCGGTGCAGGTGGGCATCTTCGGCGCCGAACCCTGGACCGAGGCGATGCGCCGCGAGATCGAGCAGAAGGCCGGCATCGACGCGGTCGACATCTACGGCCTCTCGGAGGTGATGGGGCCGGGTGTTGCCAACGAGTGCATCGAATCGAAGGACGGCCCGGTGATCTGGGAAGACCATTTCTATCCCGAGATCATCAACCCGGAGACCGGCGAGCCGGTCGCCGATGGCGAGGAGGGCGAACTGGTCTTTACCTCCCTCACCAAGGAGGCGCTGCCCATCATCCGCTACCGCACGCGCGACCTGACCCGCCTCTTGCCGCCGACCTCGCGCAGCATGCGCCGGATGGGCAAGATCGTCGGCCGCAGCGACGACATGCTGATCATCCGCGGCGTCAATCTGTTCCCGACCCAGATCGAGGAACTGGTGCTGCAGGAGGCGCAGCTCAGCGGCCAGTACCAGCTGGTCGTCAGCCGCGAGGGCCTGCTCGATGCCGTCGAGGTGCGCTGCGAGCTGCAGGCGGCCCATGCCGGCGCCGATGTGAGCGCGATCGCCAAGTCGCTGCAGCACCGGATCAAGACCCTGATCGGCGTCTCGACCAAGGTCGTCATCGGCGCCCCCGATTCCATCGAACGCACGCTGGTCGGCAAGGCCCGCCGCGTCGTCGATCAACGTCCTCGCTGAGGAGATTCAACGATGTATACCCAGGCCATGTCGGTCGGTCCGCAGGACGCGCCGAGCAAGAAGATCAAGACGGCGGAAGAGCTGCAGCAGGAGCAGGCCTTCGAGGCCCGCATCGATGCGGGCGATTTCATCGAAGCCAAGGACTGGATGCCCGAGCATTACCGCAAGACGCTCGTGCGCCAGATCTCGCAGCATGCGCATTCGGAGATCGTCGGCATGCTGCCCGAGGGCAACTGGATCACCCGCGCGCCGACCCTGAAGCGCAAGGCCATCCTCTTGGCCAAGGTGCAGGACGAGGCCGGCCATGGCCTCTACCTGTACTCGGCCGCCGAGACCCTGGGCACCAGCCGCGACCAGATGCTGGACGCCTTGCACAGCGGCAAGGCCAAGTACAGCTCGATCTTCAACTACCCGACCCTGACCTGGGCCGATATCGGCGTGATTGGCTGGCTGGTCGACGGCGCGGCCATCATGAACCAGGTGCCGCTGTGCCGCTGCTCCTATGCGCCCTATGCGCGGGCGATGATCCGCGTCTGCCGCGAGGAGAGCTTCCACCAGCGCCAGGGCTACGAGAGCCTGCTGGTGATGATGCGCGAGGGCACGCCGGAGCAGAAGGCCATGGTGCAGGACGCGGTCAACCGCTGGTGGTGGCCCTCGCTGATGATGTTCGGCCCGGCCGACAAGGATTCGCCAAACTCCGAGCAGTCGATCCGCTGGGGCATCAAGCGCGTCACCAACGACCAGCTGCGCCAGAAGTTCGTCGACGCGACCGTGCCGCAGGCCGAAATTCTCGGCGTCAGCTTGCCCGACCCCGATTTGAAATGGAACGCCGAGCGCGGCGAGCACGACTTCGGCGCGATCGACTGGGCCGAGTTCTGGCGCGTCGTCAACGGCGACGGCCCGATGAACCGCGAGCGCCTGGGCGCGCGCGTCAAGGCCTGGGAAGACGGCGCCTGGGTGCGCGAGGCCGCGCTGGCCCACGCGCGCAAGCAAGCAACGAAGGAACAAGCAGCATGAGCAGCACGACGACTCAGAACGAATGGCCGCTGTGGGAGGTCTTCGTCCGCAACAAGGCGGGCCTGGACCACAAGCATTGCGGCAGCCTGCACGCGGCCGACGCGAAGATGGCGATCCAGCTGGCGCGCGATGTCTACACGCGCCGCCAGGAAGGCGTCAGCATCTGGGTCGTGCCCAGCACCCAGATCGTCGCCAGTGACCCGGGCGAGAAGGGCATGTACTTCGATCCGATGGAGGACAAGGTCTACCGCCACCCGACCTTCTACGAGCTGCCCGACGCGCTCAACCACATGTAATCGGTCCCGGCGATGAGCATCCAATCAATCAAGGTGGGCGCCAGCCCCGAAGTCCAGTACCTGCTGCGCGTCGGCGACAGCTGCCTGGTGCTGGCGCAGCGTATCTCCGAATGGTGCGGTCACGGACCCATCCTCGAGGAGGATCTGGCGCTGTCGAATATGGCGCTGGACCTGCTCGGCCAGGCCCGCGCGCTGCTGACGCATGCGGCCAAGCTTGACGGCCAGGGCCATGACGAGGACCAGCTCGCCTTTCTGCGTGACGAGCGCCAGTACCTGAACCCGGTCGTGATGGAGCTGCCGCGCGGCGACTTCGCCTTCACGCAGCTGCGCAATTTCGCGGTCGCGAGCTGGCTCTTGCTGCTGTGGCGCCGGCTCGAGCAGTCCTCCGACGCCGAAGTCGCGGCGATCGCCGGCAAGGCGGTCAAGGAAGCGGCTTACCACCAGCAGCACGCGGCCGACTGGGTCGTGCGCCTGGGCGACGGCAGCGAGGAATCGGCCACGCGCATGAAGGCGGCGCTGGCGACGCTGTGGCCCTATTTCAACGAGCTGTTCGAGGTCGATGCCGTCGATGCGGCGGCCGCCGAACGGGGCCTGGGCCCGGCCTGGGTGGAGCTGAAGGACGACTGGCGTGCCGCCTTCGCCGAGGTGCTGCGCGAGGCGGGTCTGGAATGCCCCAAGGACAGCGCCTTCCAGACGCATGGCCGCAAGGGCATCCACAGCGAGCATATGGGCCATATGCTGGCGACGCTGCAGTATCTGCAGCGCGCCTATCCGGGAGGCCGCTGGTGAGCAGCAGCCTGCCGATGGCCAACACCTGCGGGCGGCTGGAAGCCGCCTGGGAGGTGCTGCGCCAGATCCCCGACCCCGAGGTGCCGGTGATCACGCTGGCCGAGCTGGGCATCGTGCGCGATCTGCGCGAGACCGCCGGCGGGCTGGAGGTCGTGCTGACGCCGACCTATTCCGGCTGCCCGGCCACCGAGCTGATCCAGGACGATGTGCGCAAGGCCCTGGCCGCCTTCGGCGAGGTCGAGATCACCTTGCAGCGTGCGCCGGCCTGGACCACCGACTGGATCAGCGACGAGGGCCGGCGCAAGCTGAAGGACTACGGCATCGCGCCGCCCGGGCCGGTGGCATCGGGCGCTGGCCAGCCGATCCGCCTGGTCCACCGCGCGTCCCTGAGCAAGCTCGCCTGCCCGCGCTGCGGCTCCGATAACACCGAGAAGCTGTCCGCCTTCGGCTCGACCGCCTGCAAGGCGCTTTATCGCTGCATGGCCTGCCGCGAACCCTTTGAATATTTCAAACCGCTATGAGCCTGCATTTCCATCCCTTGAGGGTCCGCGAAGTCCGGCCCGACACCGAGGAGGCCGTGCTGGTCAGCTTCGAGGTGCCGCCCGAGCTGGCCGAGACCTTTGCGTTCAAGCCGGGGCAATACCTGACCCTGCGCAACGAGGTCAACGGCGAGGACCTGCGCCGCTCCTACTCGATCTGCGCCGGCATCGACGACGGCCATCTGCAGGTCGGCGTGCGCCGGGTCGAGGGCGGCCGCTTCTCCAGCTGGCTCAATAGCGAGCTGCGCGCCGGCGATGTGATCCAGGTCTATCCGCCGCAGGGGCGCTTTCATGTGCCGCCGACGCGTGAACGCAGCCGCCACTACGTCGGCATCGCCGGTGGCTCCGGCATCACGCCCATCCTGTCCATCATGAAGACGGTGCTGGCCCACGAGCCGGCCAGCCGCTTCACCCTGATCTACGCCAACCGGCGCCAGGCCTCGACGATGTTCAAGGAAGAGATCGAGGATCTGAAGAACCGCTACCTGACGCGGCTCTCGCTGCACCATGTGTTCTCGCGCGAGGCGGTCGATGCGCCGCTGCTGGCGGGGCGCCTGGACAAGGCCAAGCTGGCCGAGTTCCTGCGCACCCTGGTGCCGGCCTCGGGCATCGACCAGGCCTTCATCTGCGGTCCCTACGAGATGAACGAACAGGCGGAAGCCGCGCTGCTCGAGGCCGGCGTGCCCGAGAACCGCGTCCACGTCGAGCGCTTCGGCACGCCCGAGATGCAGACCGGCAAGCCAGCGCCGCACGAGATCCGCCCCGAGGACGCCGAGAGCGCCAGGATCCTGGTGATCCGCGACGGCATCAGCCGCGAGATCGAGTTCGCCAAGACCGACCCGAGCATCCTCGACGCGGCCGCCCGCGCCGGCATGGACGTGCCCTTCTCCTGCAAGAGCGGCGTCTGCTCGACCTGCCGCTGCAAGGTGCTGGAAGGCGAGGTTCGCATGGACAAGAATTTCGCGCTGGACAAGAACGAGGTCGCCGCCGGCTTTATCCTCAGCTGCCAGGCCCATGCGCTGACCCCGCGCGTGGTGATCTCCTTCGACGAACGCTGAAACAAGAACACGATGGCCAGAGGACGCGCCCCAGGATTCGAAGCCACCCGCGAGGAGATCCTCGCCGCGGCGGCCCGGCTGTTTGCCAACAAGGGCTACCCGGGCACCTCGATGAACGAGGTGGCCGAGGCCTGCGAGGTGAGCAAGCCCACGCTCTATCACTATGTGCGCGACAAGCACGAGCTGCTGATGCAGATCTGCGAGAGCCATGTGCAGCGCCTGGCGCAGCTGGTCGACGAGGTGCGGGCGCAAGGCCTGGCCCCCGAGCCGCATCTGCGCGCCTTGATCGCGCGCTTCGTGCAGGAGTATGGCGAGGCGCAGAATCAGCACCGCGTGCTGACCGAGGACGTGAAGTTCCTGGATCAGGCCGACCGCGCGCGGCTGCTGCAGGTCGAGCGCAAGGTGGTGTCGGCATTTGCCGACGCGGTGGCCGCGGTGCGCCCGGAGCTGCAGGGCGTGCGCCTGCACAAGCCGCTGACCATGCTCTTGTTTGGCATGATCAACTGGACCTTCACCTGGCTCAGGCCCGACGGCGAGCTGAGCTACGAGGACGTCGCGCCGATGGTGGCCGATCTGTTCTTTGGTGGATTGGGCGCGGTGCAGGCCCCGGCCGTGCCGGTCGAATGAGTGGGTGAGCGCTCGACCGCTTGATTGATCGATTGACTGACTGACGAACGACAACTGTTGGAGACAAAGAGAATGAACAAGCAGATCAAGAAACTGGCCGTCCTGGCCGTCCTGGCCGCCGCCGCGCTGGCGCTGCCGGCGCAGGCCGATATCAATGTCGGCGTGACCGTCTCGGCCACCGGCCCGGCCGCCTCGCTGGGCATTCCGGAGAAGAACACCTTCGGCCTGATGCCGACGACGATCGCCGGCCAGAAGATCAACTACATCGTGCTCGACGACGCCTCGGACACGACCTCGGCCGTCGCCAACACCCGCAAGCTGATCAGCGAGCACAAGGTCGACGTCGTGATCGGCTCCACCGTCACGCCGAACTCGCTGGCGATGATCGACGCGGTGGCCGAGGCCAGCACGCCGATGATCTCGATGGCCGCCTCGGCGCGCATCGTCGAGCCGGTCGACGCGAAGAAGAAGTGGGTCTTCAAGACGCCGCAGAACGACATCATGATGGCCCTGGCCATAGTCACCCACATGGCCTCGCAGGGCGTCAAGACGGCCGGCTACATCGGCTTCGCCGACGCCTATGGCGAGGGCTGGTACCAGGAGTTCGCCAAGATCGCCGCTGTCAAGGGCATCCAGATCGTCGCCAACGAGCGCTATGCGCGCAACGACACCTCGGTGACCGGCCAGGTGCTCAAGCTGATGGCGGCCAAGCCCGATGCGGTGCTGGTCGGCGGCTCCGGCACGCCGGCCGTGCTGCCGCAGAAGACCTTGAAGGAGCGCGGCTACACCGGCAAGTACTACCAGACCCATGGCGTCGCCAACAACGACTTCCTGCGCGTCGGCGGCAAGGACGTCGAGGGCACCTTCCTGCCCTCGGGCCCGGTGCTGGTCGCCGCCCAACTGCCGGCCGACCACCCGGTTAAGAAGAGCGCCAACGACTACATCGCCAAGTACGAGGCTGCGCATGGCAAGGGCTCGGTCAGCACCTTTGGCGGCCATGCCTGGGATGCCGGCCTGCTGCTGCAGGCGGCCGTGCCGGCCGCGCTGAAGAAGGCGCAGCCGGGCACGCCGGCCTTCCGCGCCGCGCTGCGCGATGCGCTGGAAGCGGTCAAGGAAATGCCGGGTGCGCACGGCGTGTTCAATATGTCGGCCAACGACCACCTCGGCCTGGACCAGCGCGCCCGCGTGATGGTCAAGATCGAGAACGGCACTTGGAAATACCAACCCTAATCTGACGGGCACTGGGCTACTGCGCGAGCCGATCCTGGGCGCGTGGTGCTCGCCGTACGAGAGTACGGCTGCGCGCCTCGCACCCAGCCTCGGCCCGCTCGCGACGCCCCTTGCCCGCCAGATTCCCTAGTCAAGACCATTTAGTGAGCCTTGCGATGAGCAGCAGCACCCCCATCCTCCAAAGCCTGATCGCCGACCGCTGGGTCGGCGGCACCGCCGCCCGCGCGCTGCTGAGCGCCGTCAATGGCCGCGAGGTGGCCCTGACCCATGCCGAGGAGATCGACTTCGGCGAGAGCCTGTCCTTTGCGCGGGGCCAAGCCTTGCCGGCCCTGCTCAAGCTCGACTTCCAGCAGCGCGCCGCGACGCTGAAGGCGCTGGCCGCCTATCTGATGGAGCGCAAAGAACAGCTGTACGCGATCTCGGCCCATACCGGCGGCACCCGCGCCGACAACTGGATCGATATCGAGGGCGGCATCGGCACCTTGTTCGCCTACGCGAGCACCGGCCGGCGCGAGCTGCCATCCAGCAATATCGTCCACGAGGGCCCGGCCGTGTCGTTGGGCCGCGAGGGCAGCTTCATCGGCTCGCATGTGCTGGTGCCCAAGCGCGGCGTTGCCGTGCACATCAATGCCTTCAATTTCCCGATGTGGGGCATGCTGGAGAAGTTCGCGCCGAGCTTCCTGGCCGGCATGCCCTGCATCGTCAAGCCGGCCACCGCCACCAGCTATGTGGCCGAGGCCTGCGTGCGCCTGATCCAGGACTCGGGCCTGCTGCCGGCCGGCAGCCTGCAGCTGGTGATCGGCGGCAGCGGCGATCTGCTCGACCGGCTGGAGGAGACCGATGTCGTCACCTTTACCGGCTCGGCCGACACGGCCGCGATGCTGAAGGTCAACAAGAACCTCATCCGCCGCGGCATTCCCTTCAATGCCGAGGCCGACAGCCTCAACTGCGCGATCCTGGCGCCGGACGTGACGCCGGACGATCCGGAGTTCGACCTCTTCGTGCGCGAGGTCTTCCGCGAGATGAGCGCCAAGACCGGCCAGAAGTGCACGGCGATCCGCCGCGCGATCGTGCCGCGTCAGCATCTCGATGCGGTCGCCGCCAAGCTGCGCGAGCGCCTGGCCAAGATCAAGGCCGGCGACCCCAGCGTCGAGGGCGTCAAGATGGGCGCGCTGGCCTCCAAGGCGCAGCAGGCCGATGTGGCCGAGCGCGTCGCGCTGCTGGCCCAGGGCAATGAAATCGTCTTCGGCGAGCGCGACGGCTTCGCGCCGCTGGGCGAGGGCGTCGCCAACGGCGCCTTCTTCGCGCCGACCCTGCTGCTGTGCCGCGACGCCTTCGCCAACGAGGCGGTCCACGAGCTGGAGGCCTTCGGCCCGGTGTCGACGCTGATGCCTTACGAGGACTTCGATCAGGCCCTGGCCCTGGCCGCCAAGGGCCGCGGCAGCCTGGTCGGCTCGGTGATCACCAAGACCCCGGCGCTGGCGGCCGAGGCCGTCATGCATGCGGGCGCCTTCCACGGCCGCATCCATGTGCTGGACCGCGAGGCGGCCAAGGAGTCGACCGGCCACGGCTCGCCGATGCCGGCGCTCAAACATGGCGGCCCGGGCCGGGCCGGCGGCGGCGAGGAGCTGGGCGGCATCCGCGCGGTCAAGCATTACCTGCAGCGCTGCGCGGTGCAGGGCTCGCCGACGATGGTCACCGCCATCACCGGCGAGTACCAGCGCGGCGCGAAGGTGCAGGAGGATGCGGTCCACCCCTTCCGCAAGCATTTTGAAGAGATCCAGATCGGCGACTCGCTGTTGACGCACCGCCGCACCGTCTCCGAGGCCGACATCGTCAACTTCGGCGGCATCTCGGGCGACTACTTCTATATGCACTTCGACGAGATCGCCGCCAAGGACACGCAGTTCGGCCAGCGCATCGCGCATGGCTACTTCGTGCTCAGCGCCGCGGCCGGCCTGTTCGTCTCGCCGGCGCCGGGGCCGGTGCTGGCCAACTACGGCCTGGACACGCTGCGCTTCGTCAACCCGGTCGCGATCGGCGACACGATTCAGGCGCGCCTGACCTGCAAGCGCCGCATCGACCGCGGCAACCGCCCCGACCAGCCGCCACAGGGCGTCGTCGCCTGGGACGTGCAGGTGATGAACCAGCGCGGCGAGCTGGTGGCCAGCTACGACATCCTGACCCTGGTGGCGAAGCAGGCCGCGCAAACGGCGGCCTGAGCGGGAGACGGTGACCGCCTGCGCGGTGACGCCCTAAAGTTCTCACAGCAATCTGCCGATAGAGCCTGATCCGCCCCTGTGGCATCCGGATCAGGCCCATGTCGATCAAAGAAAAACTGCGCAATCTCTCGATCCAGCCCAAGCTGATCGCCAGCCTGGCCCTGTGCCTCTTGCTGTTCGCGGCCATCTCCGGTGGCGTCAGCGTCTGGCTGATCGGCGATGCGGTGCGCGAGCGTGTCGTCGCCGACGAGTTGCCCAGCGCCGTCGGCTCGATCCGCGCCGATGTGCAGCGCCGACTCAGCGAGCCGCTGACGGCGGCCTTGGGGCTGGCCGCCAACGGCTATGTCCAGCAATGGGAGGCCGCCGGCCTGCCCGACGCCGGGCTCGATGCCTGGAAGGCCTATGCCAGCGCGGTGAAGGCGCAGCAGAAGGCCGCGACGGTGTTCTGGATCTCCAAGAGCACGGGCAAATACCTGGGCGAGAATGGCCTGCAGCGCCAGATCAGCGACAAGGACCAGTGGTTCTACGGCTTCCTCGACAGCGGCAAGCCCTACACGCTGGACATCGACCGCGACGTCTCGCAGGGCAGCTATATGCTGTTCATCAACACGCGGGCCGAGGCCCCCGGGAGCAAGCTGGCCATTGCCGGCGTCGGGCTCTCGATCGACGCCATGGGCAAGGCGATCGCCGACTACCGCATCGCCAAGACCGGCTCCGCCTTTCTGGTGCGCGCCAACGGCACGATCCTGATGCACCGCGATCCGGCCCTGATCGACGGCAAGCATGGCTTGAAGGACCAGCCCGGCATGAACGCCGAGCTGGCCGCCCAGCTGCTGGCAGGCAAGGCCTTCGCCCATGCCAGCTACAAGGCCGAGGACGGCGAGCGCTTCATCGCCTCGGCCCTGATCCCGGAGCTGAACGCCTATGTGATCGCCCAGGTGCCGGCGCAGGAGCTGCTGGGCCCGGTCAACCGCGCCCTGCAGATCGCCACCCTGGTCGCGATCTTGGTCGGCGGTGGCGTGGCGCTGCTGGTGATCCTCGTCATCAGCCGCGCGATCTCGGCGCCGATCCGCCGCGCCGCCGATCTGCTGGCCGACATCGCCGACGGCGAGGGCGACCTGACCCGCCGCATGGCGGTCGAGACCGGCGACGAGGTCGGCCGCCTCGGCGAGGCCTTCAACCGCTTCGTCTCGGCCCAGGCCGAGCTGGTGCGCCAGGTGCGGGCCAGCGCCGAGTCGATCGCGACCGGCTCCTCGCAGATCGCGATCGGCAACACCGACCTGTCGCAGCGCACCGAGGAGCAGGCCAGCAATCTGCAGCAGACGGCCGCCTCGATGGACGAGCTGACGGCCACCGTCCGGCAGAACGCCGACACCGCCCGCTCGGCCGCCCAGATCGCCGCCAGCGCCCGCACGGCCGCCGCCGAGGGCGGCATCGTCGTCGGCCAGGTGGTGGCGACGATGGAGCAGATCAGCGAAGCCTCGCGCAAGATCAACGACATCATCGGCGTGATCGACGGCATCGCGTTTCAGACCAACATCCTGGCGCTCAACGCGGCCGTCGAGGCGGCACGCGCGGGCGAGCAGGGCCGCGGCTTCGCCGTCGTGGCCGGCGAGGTGCGCACCCTGGCCCAGCGCAGCGCCCAGGCCGCCAAGGAGATCAAGGACCTGATCGGCCGCAATGTCGCCACCGTCGAGAGCGGCGCCAAGCAGGTCGGCAGCGCCGGCGCGGCGATGACCGAGATCGTCACCCAGGTGGCCCGCGTCAACGACCTGATGGGCGAGATCAGCACCGCCAGCGTCGAGCAGAGCCAGGGCATCGCCCAGGTCGGCGATGCGGTGACCCAGCTCGACACGGTGACGCAGCAGAACGCTGCCCTGGTCGAGCAAAGCGCCGCCGCGGCCGAGAGCCTCAAGATTCAGGCGGCGCGGCTGAACGAGCTGATGTCGGTGTTCAAGCTGGCCTGATCATCAGCTCGGCATAGCCGGTCGCCGGATCCGGCTCGCGGCTGAGTTGGTGGCCCGGCAGCAAGGCCAGCAGGATCTCGGCCGTCGTGCGCACGCGGCAGCCGGGTGCCACATGGCCGCCCAGGACCTGGCCCGCGGCGTCGGAGACGCTGATGTGCAGATGCGAGCCATTGGCGGCGATGCTGCCGGCCAGGCTCAGCATCTCGAAGTCGGCGTCGCGGTTCAGCAGGGTCTCGGCGCCGGCCAGGCGCAGACGCAGGCGGTCCAGGCTGCCGATGCCCGAGACGACGAAAGCCGCTCCGTGGCCGCTCGCATACACGGCCGCCTCGATCGCCGGCCGCAGTTCGTCACCGGGCCGCAGGCGCAGCGGCAGCAAGAGGTGCGTCGTCATGCAAGAAGCATAGCCGCGAACTTCCCGCCGGGCGCGGCTGCGATCAGGCAAGATAGCCGCATTCCCATCGCGACGGAGCTTGTCATGGCGAGGATGATCCGGCCTTTCTTGATGCTGATGCTGGCCCTGGCGACGCTGCTGGCCGGCGGCTGCGCAGCACTGCAGCCGCGCGATCCACTGACGGTCACGGTGGTCGGCGTGGAATCGCTGCCGGGCGAGGGCCTGGAGCTGCGCATGCTGGTGCGCCTGCGCGTGCAGAACCCGAACGACCAGCCGATCGACTACAACGGCGTGTCGGTCGAGATGACGGTGCAGGGCCGCGGCTTCGCCACCGGCGTCAGCGATGCGGGCGGCACCGTGCCGCGCTTCGGCGAGACGGTGATCGCGGTGCCGGTCAGCGTGTCGGCGCTGCGCATGGCCGGGCAGGTGATGGGCTTCATCAACAGCAGCAGCAGCAGCGAGCGCCGCGGCAGGATCGTCTACGAGATGAACGGCAAGCTGGCCGGCAGCGCCTTCAGCAGCGTCCACTTCAAATCGGCCGGGGAACTCAATCTGCCCACAGCCGGCGCGGCCGCGGCCAGCGACTGAGCGGGCAATCGATCGCTCAGCGCGTCAGGCCGAAGTCGTCCGCCTTGCCGGCCAGATCGGCGCGGCGCGCGCCGGTGAAGCGCTTCGCCCAGTAGGCCTCGCGCATGTCCTCGACGCGCACGGCGCTGCCGGTGCGCGGCGCATGGATGAACTTGCCCTCGCCGACGTAGATGCCCACATGGGAGAAGGTGCGGCGCATCGTGTTGAAGAAGACCAGATCGCCGGGCTTCAGTTCTTCCTTCTTGATAGGCACCAGGCTGGAGAGCTTGGCCTGCTCGTCGGCGCGCCGCGGCAGCACCAGGCCGACGCTGCGCTCGAAGATGTGGCGGGTGAAGCCGCTGCAGTCGAAACCGCTTTCGACCGTGTTGCCGCCGCGCGTGTAGCGCACGCCGAGGAAGTTCATCGCCGACAGCACCAGGCCCGAGGCGGTGTCGCGCATCTGGTCCAGCAGCTTGCTCGATTCACCCTGGGCCTGCGCCAGCACGCCGCGTTCCTGCAGAAAGCGGCTGACCGGATCGGTGGCCGTCGCGGCGGGCAGGGGCGTGGGCGCTGTTTGCAGCGGCACCTGCTGTTGCTGCAGGCTCTGCCCGTAGGCGCCCATCATGATGCCGGCCGGCGGCTGTGCGGGCTGTTGCTGTTGCGCCCGCGCCGTCCCGAACGCAGCGCCCAGCACCAAGCCGACGGCGCAGAGGCTCGTCGAGAGTCTGGGCAGGCGGGGATGGGAGAGGGGGGCGGAGCGGCGGCAGGCGTCGGACATGGCGTTCGGCGCGCAGCTTAGGGGCCCGCTGTTCGGAGCGTCAAGCAAAGCGGCGGTGATCTGCGGGTAAGCCCTGGGCGTATTTACATCCGGGCACCCGCCTTACGGATTTGATCAAGGGTTAATACCGAATTGGACCACAGCCGGGTGCCGCCGAATGTTTCCGATCGTGTGTGGCGGCCGCCGAGTGGCTCGCCCGGCGGCAGCATTTCACGCCGGGTGATGTCGAGTGCCGCGCTGGGCCGGTCAGCCTCTCGTCAGTCCCCGACCATGAAATGCGCGGGCATTCTCTCCTCGCGCATTGGAGCCCGCCGCATGGCCACCGACTACGCCCAATTCCACCAGCGCTCGATTGCCGAGCGCGATGCCTTCTGGGCCGAGCAGGCCAAGGGCATCGAATGGCAGCGCGCGCCGCAGCAGATCTGCGACTACAGCAATCCGCCCTTCGCCCGCTGGTTCGTCGGCGGCCAGACCAATCTCTGTCACAACGCGGTGGACCGCCATGCGCGCGAGCGGCCGGGCGAGAACGCGCTGATCTGGGTCTCGACCGAGGTCGGCGAGGAGCGAATCTACAGCTTCGCCCAGCTGCAGGCCGAGGTCGAGTGCATGGCCGCGATGCTGCGGGAACAGGGCGTGACGCAGGGCGACCGGGTGCTGATCTATATGCCCATGATCCCGGAGGCGGCCTTTGCGATGCTGGCCTGTGCGCGCATCGGCGCCATCCACTCGGTCGTGTTTGGCGGCTTCGCCAGCGGCAGCCTGGCCAGCCGCATCGATGATGCCGAGCCGGTGCTGATCGTCAGCGCCGATGCCGGCAGCCGCGGCGGCAAGGTGATTCCGTACAAGCCGCTGCTGGACGAGGCCTTGCGGCTGTCCCGCCACCAGCCGCGGCGCGTGCTGCTGGTCGACCGCGGTCTGGCGGCGATGGACAAGGTGGCCGAACGGGATCTCGACTACGCCGAGCTGCGCCGCCGCCATGCCGGTGCGCGCCTGCCCTGCGTCTGGCTCGACGCGACGGCGCCCAGCTACACGCTCTACACCAGCGGCACGACCGGCAAACCCAAGGGCGTGCAGCGCGATACCGGCGGCTATGCCGTCGCGCTGGCGGCCAGCATGCAGCACATCTTCGGCGGCCGCGCCGGCGAGACCTTCTTCTCGACCAGCGACATCGGCTGGGTCGTCGGCCACAGCTATATCGTCTACGGGCCGCTGATCGCAGGCATGGCGACCATCATGTACGAGGGCCTGCCGACGCGACCCGATGCCGGCATCTGGTGGCAGCTGGTCGAGCGCTTCAAGGTCAGTCTGATGTTTAGCGCGCCGACCGCCGTGCGGGTGCTGAAGAAGCAGGATCCGGCCTACCTGAGCAAGTACGACCTGAGTTCCTTGCGCGCGCTGTTCCTGGCCGGCGAGCCGCTGGACGAGCCGACCGCGCGCTGGATCGCCGACGCCTTGGGCGTGCCCATCGTCGACAACTACTGGCAGACCGAAACCGGCTGGCCCATCCTCTCGCTGGCCAACCATCTGCCCGGCGTTGCGCCGCGCGCCAGCAAGTTCGGCTCGCCCGGCATGGCCATGTACGGCTACCAGGTCAAGCTGCTGGACGAGAACAGCGGCGAGGAGCTCGCCGAGCCCAACCGCAAGGGCGTGCTGGCGATCGAGGGCCCGCTGCCGCCGGGCTGCCTGCAGACCGTCTGGCGCGACGATGCGCGCTTCGTCTCCACCTACTGGTCCAGCATCCCCGGTCGCCAGGTCTATTCGACTTTCGACTGGGGCCTGCGCGATGCCGACGGTTATTACTTCATCCTCGGACGCACCGACGACGTGATCAATGTGGCCGGCCATCGGCTCGGCACTCGGGAGATCGAGGAAAGCATCGCCGGCCATCCGAACGTGGCCGAGGTCGCCGTCGTCGGCGTCGCCGATGCGCTGAAGGGCCAGGTCGCGCTGGCCTTCGCGGTGCTGAAGGATCCGTCCCAGGCGGCCACGCCCGAGCTGGCCCTGCGCCAGGAGGGCGAGATCATGAAGGTCGTCGACCAGCAACTCGGCGCGCTGGCGCGGCCGGCGCGGGTGCGCTTCGTCGGCGTGCTGCCCAAGACCCGTTCGGGCAAGCTGCTGCGCCGCGCGATCCAGGCGGTGGCCGAGGGCCGCGATCCGGGCGATCTGACGACGATCGAGGATCCCGCGGCGCTGCAGCAGATCCGCGAACTGCTGGCCGGCTGAGCGCGCTTGATCCCTCGCGATCGGCAGTCCGTCGCAAGCGCGGCCTGCCGCCGCATTCCCGCGGCACAATCCGCGCGCATGCCCGCGGCATCCGGCCGCGGCAAGGACAAGACCGCAAGAAACGGAGTGAGACGGATGAAGACCAAGACCCTGTTGTCGGCCGCCTGCCTGGCCGTGCTGGCCGCCGGTGCGATCGCGCAGACCATGCCGGCGCCGGCGTTCCCCAAGTTCAAGTCGGCCGACGAGATCAAAGCGCGCTGCGACGAAGGCCTGGCGGCGACGAGCAAGCAGCTGGCCGCGCTGGAAGGCCGCGCGGTCGACGCCGGCTGGATCGCCGCCTACGATGCCTTCTACGCGGCCGCGGAGGACGCGCAGAACTCGATCGACTTCCTGCAATACGTGCACCCGGACAAGGCGCTGCGCGATGCGGCCCAGGCCTGCTCGCTGCGCTGGGCCGACTTCAATTCCAGCCTGAAGCAGAACGAGAAGCTCTACCAGGCGATGAAGGCCGCACCGGCCGCCGATGCGATCGAGCGCGAGCTGCTGCGCGTGGCGATCGGCGACTTCGAGGACGGCGGCGTCGCGCTGCCGGCCGCCAAACGCGAGCGCGCAAAGAAGATCCTCGACCGCATCACCGAGATCGACCAGCAGTTCAACAAGAACATCCGCGAGGCCGGCGTCAAGGTGGCCTTCAGCGAGGCCGAGCTGAAAGGCGTGCCCGAGAACGTCTGGAAGAACGCCAAGCGCGACGAACAAGGCCGCTATGTGCTGGGTGTCGACTATCCGAGCTATGTGCCGGTGCTGCAGTCGGCCGAGCTGGGCAGCACGCGCGAGAAGATGTGGTGGGCCAAGGTCAACGAGGGCGGCGACGCCAACCTCAAGCTCCTGCACGAGATCGCGAGCCTGCGCCATGAGTACGCGGCGCTGTTCGGCTTTGCCAACTATGTGGACTTCAATCTGCGCCGCAAGATGGCCAAAGACGGCAGCACCGCCTGGAAGTTCCTCGACGAGGTCAAGAGCACCGTGATCGAGGGCGAGCGCGCCGATCTGGTCGAGCTGCGCGCGGCCAAGGCCAAGCACCTGGGCACGCCGCTGGCATCGACCGAGATCAAGCGCTGGGACGCCAGCTACTACTCCGAGCGCCTGCGCCGCGAGCGCTACAGCGTCGACCAGGAAGCCTTCCGCCCCTACTTCCCGCCGGAGCAGACGCTGGCCTTCGCCATGCGCGTGATCGAGAAGCTGATGGGCGTGCGCTATACCAAGGTGGCCGCCGAGCTCTGGCATCCTGAGACGCAGGCCTATGTGGTCAGCGATGCGGCCAGCGGCAAGCCGATCGCGCAGATGTATGTCGACCTCTACCCGCGCGAGGGTAAGTACAACCACGCGGCGGTCTGGTCGCTGCGCGGCAGCAGCAGCAAGCTCGGCCGCACGCCGGTGGCGGCCCTGGTCGTCAACTTCGACCGCAAGGGCCTGACCATCGACGAGGTCGAGACCCTGCTGCACGAGTTGGGCCATGCGGTGCACAACAATCTGTCCAATACCCGTTATGCGGCCCAGGCCGGCACCTCGGTGATGCAGGACTTCGTCGAGGCACCGTCGCAGATGCTGGAGGACTGGGTCTTCGACAAGAAGGTCCTGAAGTTGATGAGCGAGGTCTGCGCGAGCTGCAAGCCGGTGCCCGACGCCATGGTCGACCAGGCGGTCAAGGCGAAGAACTTCGCCAAGGGCACGCGCTACGGCCGCCAGCATCTGTACGCCAGCTATGACCTGGCCCTGCACGGCCCGGTCGTGCCCGATCCGCTGGCCCTGTGGGCCAAGATGGAGGGCGAGACGCCGCTGGGCCACGAGAAGGGCAGCAAGTTCCCGGCCGGTTTCGCGCACCTGACCGCGCAGTACGGCGCCGGCTACTACGGCTATCTGTGGAGCCTGGTGCTGGCGATGGACCTGCGCACCGCCTTCAAGGACGACAAGCTGAGCCCCGGCATCGGCCTCGACTACCGCAACAAGGTGCTCGGCCAGGGCAGCCAGCGTCCGGCGCCGGAACTGGTGACGGACTTCCTCGGCCGCGACTGGAACTCCAAGGCCTTCTTCGAGGATCTGCGCAAGCAGTAAGCAAGCCGCCATCCGCTGGGCCACCCGCTCCAGCGCAGCAAAACGCCGGTCATCGACCGGCGTTTTGCTTCGTGCCGGGGGTGCGTGCGCTTTCACCGTCGGCGAAAGCTGTTCTCCGAACTTGGTCATTCCCAGCAGCGGGCGATGTCCGAACAATCGGCCCGCGAGCCCCCGCTTTGCCAACCGACACCAGGAGACGTCCGATGACCGCTATCCGTCGCCATGCCGCTGCCGCCGCCTACCTGCTGGCCGCCTTGCTCGTCCCCGCCGGCCCGGCGCGAGCCCAGGACAGATACCCGAGCAAGCCGGTCACGGTGATCGTGCCGCAGGCGCCGGGCGGGGCCAACGACACGATCGCGCGCATCGTTACCCAAAAGCTCGGCGAGGCGCTGGGCCAGCAGTTCATCGTCGACAACAAGCCGGGTGCCGGCGGCAATATCGGCACGGCCGCGGCGGCCAAGGGTAAAAATGACGGCTACACGCTGATGCTGACCGTCAACAGCGCGCATGTGATCAATCCAACGCTGTACAAGAGCGTCGGCTTCGACCCGATCAAGGACTTCGAGCCGATCACGCCGGTGGCGACGGCCGGCTATGTGCTGGTCGCGACCAACAGCTTTGCGCCGAAGAACGTCAGCGAGTTCGTCGCGGCGGCCAAGGCGGCGCCGGGCAAGTACACGATCGCCTCGGCCGGCAACGGCACCCTGAACCACCTGATCGGCGAGATGCTGGGCAAGGCGGCCGGCATCGAGCTGACCCATGTGCCCTACAAGGGCGCCTCGGCCGCGGTGACCGATCTGGTCGGCGGCCAAGTGCAGCTGAGCGTGCAAAGCCTGCCCTCGTCGATCTCCTTCATCAAGAGCGGCAAGCTGAAGGTGCTGGGCGTGGTCAACGAGAAGCGCGTGTCGGCGCTGCCCGACACGCCGACCATAGGCGAGACCATCAAGGGCTTCGGCTCCACCCCCTGGTACGGCCTGTTCGCGCCGGCCGGCACGCCCAAGGCCATCGTCGCGCAGCTGCATGAGGCGGTGGCCAAGGTGCTGGCCATGCCCGAGACCCGGGAGAAGCTTGCCGCCGTCGGCTGCGAGCCCTTCCTCGCCACCAGCGAGCAGTTCGCCGCCCTGGTCAAGGATGAGCTGCCGAAGTGGGCCAAGATCGTTAAGGACAGCGGCGCGACGGTGGATTGAGTCTAGCCTCTTGGTGTTGTTAGTAAAACTACATTCCAGGGATGCCAAGACCAGCAAATGCCAGTAAGGCAGGGCTATGACTGCTGTGGCCGGTAGAAAGTCACAGGGATTCCACCAGCTTTCGCTTGTAGTTTTGCTTCAATAGCATGCGCACACCTTTGAAGGAGTGCTGACATGCAGGCATGGGCAGACGGTTTCGCGCGCCGGGCGCGACGGGTGATGGCTTTGGCGGCGCTGGGCGTCAGCGGGCTGTTGATGACGGGCTGCGGCGGCGGAGCCGACGCGCTGCAGCAGGCAGGCCGCATCGGGCCCGCCGACTCGGCCGGCGACGGCGGCGTCGAGTTGCTGGCCGGCGTGCCGGCGCCGCAGGAGCAGCCGCGCGCCAGGATCGCCGCCGCCGCCACGCCCGGCGCACCGGCCACCTCGCTGCGCATCCACTACCGTCGTAATAGCGGCGACTACGGCGGCTGGCAGATCCACACCTGGAATGCCGCCCAGAGCCCGAACTGGAACGGCGGCTGGAACGCCTCGGGCAGCGACGACTTTGGCGCGTACTACGACGTGCCGCTGGCGTCGGGCAGCGGCACGGTCGGCTTCCTCTTCCACAAGGGCGATGACAAGGACAACGGCGGCGCGGATCAGAGCTATGTGCTGCAGTCCGGCGCCAACGAGATCTGGCGTCTGCAGGGCGACGGCACCAACTACGCCAGCAACCCGCTGCTGCTGCCGGTGCCCGATATCAAGACCGTGCGGGTGCACTACAAGCGCTTCGACGGCGCCTACAGCGCCTGGGGCCTGCATCTGTGGAACGGCAGCGGCCTGGACGTCTCGCGCCTGCCGGCCGGCCTGCAGATCGACCGCTGGAACCAGCCCGTCGCGCTGGCCGCCATGCCTGGCTATGCCAGCGGCGACGGCGAGCTCGTGTTCGACATCCCGGTGCTGAACCCGCAGGGTGACGTCAACCGCAAGGGCCTCGAGTTCATCATCCACGGCATGCCGCCCAACGAGAACGACAAGGATGGCCGCGACAACAATATCCGCGTCGAATACGGCGCGCTGACGGTGCAGAACCAGATCGGCCATATCTGGCTGCTCGAGCGCGACGCCACCGTCTACACCGCGCCGCCCGATCTGCGCCAGGTCTCCAGCACCGATGCGCGCGCGGTCTGGCTGAACAGGTCGCTGCTCAAGTGGCCGCGCATCGCGACCGCCGGCTCCGTGCGCCTCTACCACTCGGCCACCGGCCAGATCAGCGTCGCGCTCGATGCGCCGGTGCAGGGCGCCGATGGCTATATCACGCTCGATGCCTTTGGCGGCACGGTACCGGCCGCCGATGCGCAGCGCTTCAAGTACGTCGGCAGCGGCACCGTCTTCAGCGTGCGGGTGGCCGACATCGCCCGCCTGCCGGCGCTGCACCAGCAGCAACTGGTGCTGGTGCAGGAGGACGCCAATGGCAAGGTGCAGAACGCGACGACGGCCCAGGTCGCCGGCGCGCTCGACGATCTCTACGCCGCCGCCAACAGCGTGCCCGACCTGGGCGCGGTCGCCACGCCGGGCAGCACCAGCTTCAAGCTCTGGGCGCCGACGGCGCAGTCCGTGTCCCTGCTGCTGACGATGCCGATCAACGGCAATGCGCCGGTCGCCCGCAGCTCCATCGAACCGATGATCCGCGACGCCGCCACCGGCGTCTGGAGCCTGACGAAGAACGGACATCTGCAAGGCGCCAGCTACCGCTATCAGGTGCAGGTCTTCGTCAAGGGCGTGGGCCTGGTGAAGAACCTGGTCACCGATCCCTATTCGCTGGGCCTGGGCCTGGGCAGCCAGCAGAGCGTGGTCGTCGATCTGAACTCACAGCAGACCAAGCCGCAAGGCTGGGACCAGGATGCGCCGCCCGCGACGGTGGCCGCGCCTTCGGACATGAGCATCTACGAGCTGCATGTGCGCGACTTCTCGATCAACGACGCGACGGTGCCCGCCGCCAAACGCGGCAAGTACCTGGCCTTCACCGAGAGCGGCTCGAACGGCATGAAGCACCTGGCCGCGCTGGCCGCGGCCGGCCTGACCGATGTGCATCTGCTGCCGGTCTTCGACATCGCCAGCGTCAACGAGAAGAGCTGCGTGACGCCTTCGCCCAGCGGCGCACCGGACAGCGAATCGCAGCAGGCCACGGTGGCCGCCACCGCCGGCAGCGACTGCTTCAACTGGGGCTACGACCCCTGGCATTTCACGACGCCCGAGGGCAGCTATTCGAGCAATGCCAACGAGCCGCTGGCGCG
This sequence comes from Roseateles violae, assembly GCF_030410485.1. Classification (GTDB taxonomy): domain Bacteria; phylum Pseudomonadota; class Gammaproteobacteria; order Burkholderiales; family Burkholderiaceae_C; genus Roseateles_D; species Roseateles_D violae. The sequence goes on from NZ_JAUHHC010000002.1 coordinate 216,764, forward strand.
CATCGTCGAGTTCCGCCGCATGGTGCAGGCGCTCAACGCGGCCGGCCTGCGCGTGGGCATGGACATGGTCTACAACCACACCAGCGCCTCGGGCCAGAACACGGCCTCGGTGCTCGACAAGATCGTGCCCGGCTATTACTACCGCCTCAACGCCGTCGGCGGCATCGAGCGCTCGACCTGCTGCGAGAACACGGCCGCCGAAAACCTGATGATGGCCAAGCTGATGCTGGACTCGGCCGTCACCTGGACGCGCGACTACCGCATCAGCTCGCTGCGCTTCGACATCATGGGTCACCATCCCCGCTCGGTGATGGAGGCGTTGAAGGCCCGCGTCGAGGCGGCGGCCGGCCGCAAGGTGCAGATCCTCGGCGAGGGCTGGAACTTCGGCGAGGTGGCCAATGGCGCGCGCTTCGTGCAGGCGGAGATGCTGTCGCTGAACGGCTCCGGCATCGGCAGCTTCAACCCGCTGATCCGCGACGCGGTGCGCGGCGGCGGCTGCTGCGACAGCGGCAACGCCCTCGTCGCCAACCAGGGCTATGTGAACGGCTTTTTCTACGACTCCAACGGCAGCAACGGCAACCAGAGCCGCGGCGAGCTGATGTGGCAGGCCGATCGCATCAAGGCCTCGCTGGCCGGCTCGATCCGCAGCTTCCAGATGCAGACCAGCTGGGACGCGAACCTGCGCCTGGAACAGATCGATGTGGGCGGCATCCCCGCCGGCTGGGTGCTGGAGCCGGGCGAGGTGGTCAACTATGTGGAGAACCACGACAACCTGAGCCTGTTCGACAACAATGCCTTCCGCCTGCCCGTGGCGACCTCTCGCGAGGACCGCGCCCGCGTGCAGATCCTGGCCAGCGCGATCAATGCCTTCAGCCAGGGCGTCGCCTACTTCCACGCCGGCGTCGACACCCTGCGCAGCAAGAGCCTGGACCGCAACAGCTACGACAGCGGGGACTGGTTCAACAAGCTGGACTGGAGCTACCAGGACAACAACTTCGGCGTCGGCCTGCCGCCGGCGCGCGACAACGCCGACAACTGGGCGCTCGCCCGCCCGCTGCTGGCCAATCCGCTGATCAAGCCGACGCCGGCCGACATCGCCTGGACCCGCGACGCCTTCCGCGATCTGCTGAAGATCCGCAAGAGCACGACCCTGCTGCGCCTGCGCACGGCGGAGGACATCAAGGCTCGGCTGACGTTCCTGAACACCGGCTCGGCGCAGGAGGCGACGGTGCTGGTCGGTCGCGTGAACGGGGTCGGCTATGCCGGTGCCCAATTCGACGAGCTGGTTTATCTGGTCAATGTCGACAAGGCGCCCAAGCAGCTGACGCTGCCGGTGCTGGCCGGCCATGCGCTGGAGCTGCACCCGGTGCACCAGGCCATGGGCGCTGCGGACCAGCGCGCGCGGCAGGCGCAGTTCGACCGTGCCAGTGGCAGCTTCAATCTGCCGGCCCGCACGGCGGTGGTCTTCGTTGCCCGCCCGGCGGCGGCGCAGTGAAAGCCCGGGTCATGAAGTAGGCGCTGCGAAGCGGTCGCCGTGGCGGCGGCCGCTCGCAGGATTCTCGGGCCCGGCCGCAGCCGCGATACTCGGCCGATGACCGCCGAGCTCGACCCGTCCACCCGTCGCTTCCTGCCCTGGGTCGTGGCGCTGTCCTTCTTCATGCAGACGCTGGACACGACGATCCTCAACACGGCGCTGCCGGGCATGGCGCGGGATCTGGGCGAGAACCCCTTGCGCATGCAGTCAGCCGTGATCGCCTACATGCTGACCGTCGCGCTCTTGATCCCGGCCTCGGGCTGGCTGGCCGACCGTTTCGGCACGCGCACGCTGTTCCTGTGGGCGATCGCGCTGTTCAGCCTGGGCTCGCTGGCCTGCGCGCTGAGTCCTTCGCTGAACCTGCTGGTCGCTGCCCGCGTCGTGCAGGGCGTCGGCGGCGCGCTGCTGGTGCCGGTCGGGCGGCTGGCCGTGCTGCGCGTCTTTCCGCGCGAGGAGTTCCTGCCGGTGATGAGCTTCATTGCCATTCCCGGCCTGATCGGCCCGCTGCTGGGCCCGACCCTGGGCGGCGTGCTGGTCGAGTACGTCAGCTGGCACTGGATCTTTCTGATCAATCTGCCGGTCGGCGCGATCGGCGTCTGGGCCAGCTGGCGCTTCATGCCGCAGCTCAGGCGCGCGGTGCCGGCCGCCTTCGACTGGATCGGCTATCTGCTCTTCAGCCTCGGCCTGATGCTGCTTTCGCTGGCGCTGCAGGGCCTGGGCGAGCATGTCGTCGGCACGGCCCTGTCCATCCTGCTCCTGATCGCCGGCAGCGCGGCGATGGCGGCCTACTGGCTGCATGCGGCGCGCAGCAGCCGGCCGCTGTTCGAGATGGCGCTGTTTCGCATCCCCAGCTACCGCATCGGCATCATCGGGAATATCTTCGCCCGCCTGGGCTCGGGCGCGACACCCTTCCTGACGCCGATGTTTCTGCAGCTGGGCCTGGGCTATGCGCCCAGCCAGGCGGGCCTGGCCATGATCCCGACGGTGCTCGGCGCGATGCTGACCAAGACCCTGGCGACCCGGCTGATCCAGCGCGCCGGCTACCGCCGCGTGCTGATCGCCAACACCCTGCTCTTGGGTCTGATGATCGCCAGCTTCGCGCTGATCGACGCGACGACCACGCCCTGGTCGCTGGCCCTGCACCTGGGCCTGTTCGGCATGATCAACAGCCTGCAGTTCACCGCGATGAACGCGCTGACCCTGGGCGATCTGGACGAGCACACGGCCAGCAGCGGCAACAGCCTGCTGTCGGTCGTCATGCAGCTGTCGATGAGCCTGGGTGTGGCCAGCTCCAGCCTCTTCCTGCTGCTGTTTTCCGGGACCAGCTTGCATGACGCGGCGCCGGCCGCGGTCTTGCTGCCGGCCTTTCATGCCACCTATCTGTCCGTTGGCGCGATGGCGGCCCTGGCCTCGTTCATCTTCGCGCAGCTGCGTCGCCACGAAGGCAGCAGCAAGGCGCAGGCAAGCACCTTCGGCGAGGAGTAGGGCGGCAGAGGGCGCACTGGCGGCGGGGTCACCGCGGCGGAGATTTCAAGCGCGCAGTTCACAATCGCCCGGCGGGGTTTTCCGCGCAGATCGAACAAGGAGTTGCGATGGGTCTGTTGGATTCCTTGCTGGGCGCGGCCCAGCAGGCGATGGGCGGCCAGACGGCCCAGCAGGGAATGCCCCAGGGGCAAGGCGGCGGGGTCGACTGGGCCGGCCTGATCATGACGCTGCTGGTGAACAGCCGCGGCGGCGCGGCCAGCGGCTTCGGCCAGGGCGGGCTGGGCAGCCTTGGCGCGCAGGGCGGTCTCGGTGCCGCGGCCGGCCTCGGCGGGCTGGGCGGCCTGCTGCAGCAGCTGCAGGCCGGCGGCCTCGGCGAGCAGGTGCAGTCCTGGGTCTCGACCGGCGCCAACCAGCCGGTCAGCGGCGATCAGCTGAGCGCCGCGCTGGGCATGGACGTGATCGGCGATCTGGCCCAGCAGGCCGGCGTCTCGCAGGCCGAGGCCAGCCATCAGCTGAGCCGCCTGCTGCCCGAGGTCGTCGACCGGCTGTCGCCGCAGGGGCAGCTGCCGCATGAGGACGACCTGGGCGGGCTGCTGGGTCAACTGCTGGGGCGCTGAACCCACTGGAGGCGGCGCGTTTCAGCGCCGCCAGTCGCCCTCGATGAAGCGCAAGACGCTGTCCTCGTGGTGCGGGCCGATCACCGCGTGGGCGAGCTGCTTCAGCTCCTCGATGGCATTGCCGACGGCGATGCCGCGGTGCGCGGCGCGCAGCATCGTGCGGTCATTGACATGGTCGCCGAAGACGACGATCTCGCGCTCGGCCAGGCCGTAGCGCTGGGCCAGGGTCTTGATCGCCTGGTCCTTGCTGGCGCGGCGGTCGTGCACGCTGAGCCAGGGCCAGCCGGGCAGGTAGAGGTCCTCGGCCAGATGGGTCTCGACCGCATCGCCGCACAGCGCCGCGATCTCGGCCTGCAGGGCTTGTAGCGGCTCGACGCGGTCGATGACGACGAAGGTGACGACCGGATCGGCCAGCTCGCGGGCGATGTCTTCGCTGCGCCGCAGCCGCGGGTCGGCGTTGCGCAGGCGCTGCTCGACGAAGGCCTGCTGGCCCTCGTTCTCGGCATCCTGGTAGAAGAGCCGGTCGCCCAGCGGGCCATGGGTGGCGGCGAAGGGCCGATGGCCCAGGCGGCGCATCAGCGCGTAGATGCCCTGGGCCAGCGCCGGCTCCATCGCATTGACCAGCTCGTGCCGGCCGCTGCGCATATCGCTGATATAGGCGCCGTTGGACGAGATCACCGGCAGCCGCAGCGGCAGGCCTTCGAGGATCTTGGCGATCGAGACCACATGGCGGGCGCTGGCCACGGTGAAGACCAGGCCTTCGTCAAGCAGGCGGGCGAGGCCCGCGCGGGTCCTTGCGGACAGCTGGGCCTGCGGATCGAGCAGGGTGCCGTCGAGATCGGAAACGTAAAGCGTCATGGCTGAATGAAAAACCCCGGGCCGCGGCCCGGGGTGTCGGTACGGCGGAAACGTTCAGAGAGCTTAGAGCACCTCGGAAGCGAAGTCCGCCAGGCGCGAGCGCTCGCCGCGCGCCAAGGTGATGTGGCCGCTATGGGCCCAGCCCTTGAACTTGTCGACCGCGTAGGTCAGGCCCGAGCTGCCCTCGGTCAGATAGGGCGTGTCGATCTGGGCCAGATTGCCCAGGCAGACGATCTTGGTGCCGGGGCCGGCGCGGGTGATCAAGGTCTTCATCTGCTTGGGCGTCAGGTTCTGCGCCTCGTCGATGATGACGAACTTGTTCAAAAAGGTGCGGCCGCGCATGAAGTTCAGGCTCTTGATCTTGATCTTGCTGCGCACCAGGTCGTTGGTCGCCGCGCGGCCCCATTCGCCGGCGGTGCCAGTGCCGCCGCGGGCCAGCACCTCGAGGTTGTCGTCCAGCGCCCCCATCCAGGGGCTCATCTTCTCTTCCTCGGTGCCGGGCAGGAAGCCGATGTCCTCGCCGACCGGCACGGTCACGCGGGTGACGATGATCTCGCTGTAGCGGCGGTCATCCATCACCTGGGACAGGCCGGCGGCCAGCGTCATCAGCGTCTTGCCGGTGCCGGCCGTGCCGGTCAGGGTGACGAAGTCGCAGTCCGGATCCATCAGCAGGTTCAGTGCGAAGTTCTGCTCGCGGTTGCGCGCGGTGATGCCCCAGACCGAATGCTTCTGGTTGCCGTAGTCCTTCAAGGTGCGCAGCACGGCCGTCTTGCCGGTGATCTCCAGCACCTTGGCGTAGAGCGGTGTCGCGCCGGGCGCCTCGAGGTAGACCAGTTCGTTGATCAGCAGCGTCGGCACCAGCGGACCGTTGATCCGATAGAAGGTGACGCCGCCCTGCTGCCAGCTCTCCATGGTCTTGCCATGGCGCTCCCAGAAGTCGGCCGGCAGCTGCTGGACGCCGGTGTAGAGCAGGTCCGAGTCTTCCAGCGTCTTGTCGTTGCGGTAGTCCTCGGCGGCCAGGCCCAGGGCCCGGCACTTGATCCGCATATTGATGTCCTTGGACACCAGCACGACCTCGCGCTCCGGCTGCTGCGCCTTCAGCGCCTGCACCACGCCGAGAATCTGGTTGTCGGCCTTGCCCTGGGGCAGGCCCTGGGGCAAGGGCATGTCGACCAGCTGGGTCTGGAAGAAGAGCTTGCCCAGCGCCTCGCGGTGGCCGGTGCCTTCCAGCGGCAGGCCCTTGGCCATCTCCTCGATGCTGCTGCTCTTCAGGCCGGCGGCCAGCGCGTCGAGCTCGCGGCTGACCTGGCGCACATTGCGGGCGACCTCGGTCATGCCTTTTTTGTGGCCGTCCAGCTCCTCCAGCGTGATCATCGGCAGGTAGATGTCGTGCTCCTCGAAGCGGAACAGCGACATCGGGTCGTGCATTAGCACATTGGTGTCGAGCACGAAGAGCTTGGGCGTCTCGGTGGCCGCGCGTCTGGGCGTCTTCGCGCGTGTCGCCTTTTCCAGCTTCGGCGCCGGCGGCAGGGCGGTGACGGCCGGCCGGCTGGCCGGGGCATACAGCGCCGGCGCGGCCGCGGAGGCCTGGGGCAGCGGGGCGCTGCTGGCCAGTTTCAGCATCGGCGCGCCATGGCTGGGCGGCGGCGCCGGGGATTTCGCAGCGGAGGGTTTGCGGGCGGGGTTCGGTTTGCTGACCGCCAGCGTCGTTTCAAAGGCAGAGGACTCGAGGCGGCTGGCGCGTTTGGTCGGGGCTTTGGGCAGTGGCATGTGTGGGGTGCTGCGGGCTGAAGTCACAAACTAGCCCGCGAGCCCCAAAAAAGCAAAAAGCCGCACAGACGGCTGTGCGGCTTGCTTCGATTGGGTGAACTTCCAGACTCTCGGGCATGGGCCCATTATGCATAAAGCGGCCGGCGGCATCGTGAGCGAAGTCCCGCGCGGTGCGAACGCAACAAAGCCGGTCGGGACGAAATCCGGACCGGCTTTGCGGTGATACTGGAACGCTCGGGCAGGGGCCCCGAGCCGGGCGTTCAGCCGATCAGGCCGCGGCCTTCAGCGACTTGACCGCCTTCAGCACCTCGTCCACATGGCCGGCGACCTTGATGCCGCGCCATTCGGCCCGCAGCACGCCCTGGGCGTCGATCAGGAAGGTCGAGCGCTCGATGCCCTTGACCTTCTTGCCGTACATGATCTTGTTCTTGACCACGCCGAACATATGGCAGAGCTTTTCTTCGGTGTCGGCGATCAGCTCGAAGGGCAACTCGAGGTTCTGCTTGAACTTCTCGTGCGAGGCCATATTGTCGCGGGACACGCCCAGCACGACGGCGCCGGCCTTGACGAAGTCCTTGTGACGGTCACGGAACTGCATCGCCTCGGTCGTGCAACCGGGCGTGTTGTCCTTGGGGTAGAAGTACAGCACCACGGCTTGGCCGAGGAAGGTGTGCGGTGTGAACTTCACACCGCCGGTGGCAAGAGCTTCAATTTCCGGGAGAGGTTTGTTGAGCGCTGGCGTCATGTGTCGTTCTGGAGATGATGTGCCCCGAGGGGGCAATAGCCAGCGATTATACGTCGAACAGCAATAGACCGATCCGCCACTTAGGGGGGAAGACCTTACGCGGCCGGGGCCGAATCGTCGATCAGCAGGGCGGCCAGCACCGCGCGCCCCTCGCTGGCCAGCACGTTGTAGGTACGGCAGGCGGCCGCCAGATCCATGGTCTCGATGCCGATGCGCGCCTCGATCAGGCCGCGGTAAAGCCGCGGATTGGCAAAGCGCAGCTTGGCGCCGCTGCCGAACACGACCAGTTCCGGCTTCAGCGTCAGGATCTGCTGGAAATGCGCTTCGCCGAGTTCCTCGAAGCGCTTCACGTTCCAGGTCTGCACCTCGCCGCGCCAGGGCACGAGCAGGCTTTGCCGGTGCGGCTGGCCGTTGACCCAGACGCACTGGCCGTCATGGCGGGAAATGCTGTTGCCGCCCTGCGGCTCGTCCAGTTGAAACTTCATCGTCGTCAATTGAGAAGGCTGGCGCCACGCTCCCGGGAGGATTGGCGCAAACCCTGTGTTTAAATTCCGCTTCCCGCCCCCTCAACGATCGCTGCGTCACAGGAGCCCTTCTTGAAGCCCATCGCCAAGTCCAGCAAGCTGGCCAATGTCTGTTACGACATCCGCGGACCCGTGCTCGACAAGGCGCGCGCGATGGAGGAGGAGGGGCAGAAGATCATCAAGCTGAATATCGGCAATATCGCCGCCTTCGGCATCGAGCCGCCCGACGAAATCGTCCAGGACATGATACGCAACCTGCCCGCGGCGGCCGGTTACACCGATTCAAAAGGCCTGTTCGCGCCGCGCAAATCGGTCGTCCACTACAGCCAGGAAAAGAAGATCGCCGGCGTCACGATCGACGATGTCTACCTCGGCAACGGCGCCTCCGAACTGATCACCCTGAGCATGAACGCGCTGCTCAACAGCGGGGACGAGATTCTGGTGCCGGCGCCCGACTATCCGCTGTGGACCGCCTCGGTGGCCCTGGCCGGCGGCTCGCCAATCCACTATGTCTGCGACGAGCAGGCCGACTGGATGCCCGATGTGGCCGACATCCGCAGCAAGATCACGCCCAATACCAAGGGCATCGTCGTCATCAACCCGAACAACCCGACCGGCGCGCTGTATCCGGACAGCGTGCTGCTGGAGATCGTCGAGCTGGCGCGCCAGCACCAGCTGATCATCTTTGCCGACGAGATCTACGACAAGACGCTTTACGACGGCAATGTGCACACCAGCATCGCCTCGCTGGCCGAGGACGTGCTGGTCGTCACCTTCAACGGCCTCTCCAAGAACTACCGCTCTTGCGGCTACCGCGCCGGCTGGATGATCGTCTCCGGCGACAAGCGCCATGCCAAGGACTATATTGAGGGCCTGAACATGCTGGCCTCGATGCGCCTGTGCGCCAACACGCCGGGCCAGCTGGCGATCCAGACCGCCCTGGGCGGCTACCAGAGCATCAAGGACCTGGTCGCGCCCGCCGGCCGCCTGTGCCGCCAGCGCGATCTCGCCTATGAATTGCTGACGCAGATTCCCGGCGTCAGCGTCGTCAAGCCGAAAGCGGCGCTTTATATGTTCCCCCGCCTGGACCCCAAGATCTACCCGATCGAGGATGACCAGCAGTTTGCCTACGAGCTGCTGGCCGAGGAAAAGGTGCTGATCGTGCAGGGGACGGGTTTCAACTGGATAGCCCCCGATCACTTCCGTCTCGTCTTCCTGCCCAACTCCGAGGACCTTCGGGAAGCGGTGGGGCGCATCGACCGCTTCCTGGCGCATTACCGCAAGCGTCATGGGCGTTGAACCTTATCCAGAATTGAGAATCCAATGAAAGCGATCAAAGTCGGCCTTCTGGGCATCGGCACCGTCGGCAGCGGCACCTTCCATGTGCTGAGCCGCAACCAGGCAGAGATTCGCGGCCGCGCCGGCCGCGGCATCGAGATCGCGATGGTGGCCGATCTGGACACCGCCCGCGCCAAGAGCATCGTCGGCGATGCCTGCGAGGTCGTCGACGATGCCCGCAAGGTGATCGCCAATCCCGAGATCGACATCGTGGTCGAGCTGATCGGCGGCTATGGCGTGGCCAAGTCCCTGGTGCTGGAAGCGATTGCCGCCGGCAAGCATGTCGTCACCGCCAACAAGGCGCTGCTGGCCGTGCATGGCACCGAGATCTTCGCCGCGGCCCATGCCAAGGGCGTCATCGTTGCCTTCGAGGCGGCCGTGGCCGGCGGCATCCCCATCATCAAGGCGCTGCGCGAGGGGCTGACCGCCAACCGCATCGAGTGGATCGCCGGCATCATCAACGGCACGACCAACTTCATCCTGTCGGAGATGCGCAGCAAGGGCCTGGACTTCGGCACCGTGCTGAAGGAGGCGCAGCGCCTGGGCTATGCCGAGGCCGACCCGAGCTTCGACATCGAGGGCATCGACGCCGCCCACAAGGCGACCATCATGAGCGCCATCGCCTTCGGCATCCCGGTGCAATTCGAGAAGGCCCATGTCGAGGGCATCACCGCGCTGCAGGCCGCCGACATCAAGTACGCCGAGCAGCTGGGCTACCGCATCAAGCTCTTGGGCATTGCCCGCCGCCGCGAGCAGGGGGTCGAACTGCGCGTGCACCCGACCCTGATCCCGGCCCAGCGCCTGATTGCCAATGTCGAGGGCGCGATGAACGCGGTCGTCGTCCAGGCCGATGCGGTCGGCACCACGCTCTACTACGGCAAGGGGGCCGGCGCCGAGCCGACCGCCTCGGCCGTCGTCGCCGACCTGGTCGATATCACCCGCCTGGCCACCGCCGACCCCGACCACCGCGTGCCGCATCTGGCCTTCCAGCCGGATGCGATGAACGACACGCCCATCCTGCCGATGGCCGAGGTGCAGACCAGCTTCTACCTGCGCCTGCGCGTGGCCGACCAGGCCGGCGTGCTGTCGCGGGTGACCACCATCCTGGCCGAGCACGACATCTCGATCGACGCGGTGCTGCAGCGCGAGGCGGCCGAGGGCGAGAACCAGACCGATCTGATCATCCTGACGCACGAGACGGCCGAGGGCCGGATGAACAAGGCGCTGGCCCAGATGCAGGCGCTGCCGACGGTGCTGGCGCCCATCGTGCGCCTGCGCAAGGAAGAACTGGCGTGAGGTATATCAGCACCCGCGGCGACCGGACCGAGCGCCGTTTCTGCGAGATCCTGCTCGAAGGCCTGGCGCCCGATGGCGGGCTTTATCTGCCGGTCGCCTATCCGCAGGTCGACGACGCGACCCTGAGCCGGTGGCGCGGCCTGTCCTATGCCGAGCTGGCCTTCGAGATCCTGTCGCTGTTCATCGACGACATCCCGGCCAAGGACCTGCGCTCCATCGTTCAGCGCACCTACACGGCCGAGGTCTTCGGCACGCCCGAGATCACGCCCCTGAAGCCGCTGGAGCCGGGCCTGGCCCTGCAGGCGCTGTCCAACGGCCCGACCCTGGCCTTCAAGGACATGGCGATGCAGCTGCTGGGCCAACTGTTCGAGTACGAGCTGGGCCGGCGTGGCGAACAACTGAATATTCTTGGCGCGACCTCGGGCGACACCGGCAGCGCGGCCGAGTACGCGATGCGCGGCAAGCAGGGCGTCCATGTCTTCATGCTGAGCCCGCAGGGCCGCATGAGCCCCTTCCAGCAGGCGCAGATGTTCAGCCTGCAGGACGCCAACATCCACAACATCGCCGTCGAGGGCGTGTTCGACGACTGCCAGGACATCGTCAAGGCGGTGTCCAACGATCTGGATTTCAAGCGCAAGTACAAGATCGGCACCGTCAACTCGATCAACTGGGCGCGACTGCTGGCCCAGGTCGTGTACTACTTCGCCGGCTATCTCTATGCGACCAAGGGCAATGCGGAGAAGGTCAGCTTCACCGTGCCCTCGGGCAATTTCGGCAATGTCTGCGCCGGCCATGTCGCGCGCATGATGGGTCTGCCGATCGAGAAGCTGGTCGTCGCGACGAACGAGAACGACGTGCTTGACGAGTTCTTCCGCAGCGGCGTCTACCGCCCGCGCGGCACGGCCGACACGCACGAGACCTCCAGCCCCTCGATGGACATCTCCAAGGCCAGCAATTTCGAGCGCTTCGTCTTCGATCTGCTGGGCCGCGACGGCGCGCGCGTCAAGGCGCTGTTCGGCCAGGCCGGCGGCTTCGCGCTCGACGCCGACGAGAAGGCGCGCATCGCCGGCTTTGGCTTCGTCTCCGGCTCCAGCACGCATGCGGACCGGCTGGCGACGATTCGGGCCTGCTACCGGCAATACGGCCAGCTGATCGATACGCACACGGCCGATGGCCTGAAGGTGGCGCTGCAATGGCGCGAGCCGGGCGTGACGATGCTGGTGCTGGAGACCGCGCTGCCGGCCAAGTTCGCCGCGACCATCCGCGAGGCGCTGGACATCGAGCCGCCGCGGCCGGCCGGCCTCGAACACATCGAGGCCCTGCCCAAGCGGGTGACGCAGATGCCTGTCGACACGGCCGCCATCAAGGCCTTCATTGCCGCCCATGTCTGAGCCCGTCCGTCCGCCGCTGCAAAGCCTGGACGAGGCCTTGCAGCGCCTGCTTGGCGCCGTCGCCCCGCTGGGCCGCCAGCAGTCGCTGCCGACCGCCGAGGCGCTGGGCCGGGTGCTGGCCGCCGATGTCGTCTCGCAGCTGGATGTGCCGCCGGCCGACAACACGGCGATGGACGGCTATGCCTTGCGCGCCGCCGATGAGGCGCTGGGCTGGCTGCCCATCAGCCAGCGCGTTCCTGCCGGCACGGTGCCGGCGCAACTGGCGCCGGGCACGGCGGCGCGCGTCTTCACCGGCGCGCCCATCCCGCCGGGTGCCGACTGCGTCGTGATGCAGGAGCAGTGCGAGGCCGGCGAGGGCCGGGTGCGCGTGCCGGCCGATCTGCGGCCGGGCCAGCACATCCGCCGCCGCGGGGAGGATGTGCAAAAGGGCAGCACGGTGCTGAGCGCCGGCCACAAGCTCGACGCCGCGGCGCTGGGCCTGGCCGCCTCGGTCGGCGCGGCGCAGCTGAGCGTGGCGGCGCGGCCGCGGGTCGCGCTGTTCTCGACCGGTGACGAGCTGGTGATGCCCGGCGAGCCGCTGAAGCCGGGCGCGATCTACAACAGCAACCGCTTCATGCTGCGCGGCCTGCTCGAGGGCCTGGGCTGCGAGGTGGTCGACCTGGGCATCGTGCCCGACAAGCTGGACGCGACCCGCGCCGCGCTGCGCGAGGCGGCTTCGCAAGCGGACCTGATCATCAGCTCCGGCGGCGTCTCGGTCGGCGAGGAGGACCATCTGCGTCCGGCCGTGCAGGCCGAGGGCCGGCTGGACCTCTGGCAAATCGCGCTGAAACCCGGCAAGCCCCTGGCCTATGGCCGCGTCGCCGATGCGCATTTCATCGGCCTGCCCGGCAACCCGGTGTCCAGCTTCGTAACCTTCCTGCTGCTGGTGCGGCCGGTGATCCTGCGCCTGCAGGGCGCCACACGCCTGGCGCCGCGCACCTACACGCTGCGCGCGGACTTCGCCTGGCCGAAACCCGACCGGCGGCGCGAATTCCTGCGCGCGCGGCTGAACGAGACCGGCGGACTGGCGCTGTTTCCCAGCCAGAGCTCGGGCGTCCTGAGCTCGGCGGTCTGGGGTGACGGCCTGGTCGACAACCCGGCCGGCCAGGCGATTGCCGCCGGCGACAGCGTCGCCTTCCTGCCGTTCAACGAGCTGCTGTCGTGATCCGCATCACCTTGCGCTATTTCGCCTCGCTGCGCGAGGCTTTGGGGCCCGGCGAAAGCCTGGAGGTCGAGGAGGGCCTGAGCGTCGGCGCGCTGCGCGAGCGGCTGATCGCACGCGGCGGCGCCCATGCCGAGCGCCTGGCGCGCGGCCGCGCGCTGCGCTGCGCGCTCAACAAGCAGATGTGCGGCGAGGACGCGCAGCTCGCGGCCGGCGACGAGCTGGCCTTCTTTCCGCCGGTCACCGGGGGCTGAGCGGGGCGGCCGCCGCGGCCGAAGCGGCGGGCAAGGGCCGGTGCAGCAGGCGCTCGCCGGCCGGCGCCATCAGCACCGAGCGGTCCAGCTGGGCCAGATTGCTGCGGTCTATCATCAGCGCGGCGACGCTGATCTTCTGCGGCACCGGCAGCCCCTGCAGCGCGCGCACGGCCAGGTCCAGGCCGATGCGGGCCTGCACGACCGGCTGATTCGTCGGCGCGGCCAGCACCTCGCCACTGGCGATGCGGGCCAGCATCTCCTCGGTCGCGTAATAGGCGATCAGGCGCGGGCGCGGCGGTGGCCGACGTGCGACCAGCCGCGCGGCAAACTCGACCGCCACCGCATTGCCGACCAGATAGTCGGGCGCGCCGGCCTGCGCCAGATGCGCGCGCACCAGGGTCGACTGGTTCTGCAGATCGGTGGAGCCACGCCCGCCCAGGCGCACCTCGACCGGCCGGCCGCGCAGGCGCTCCAGAAAGCCGCGCTCGGCCTCGTTGGCCCATTCGGCATCGGGCGGGCCGGCGAACCAGGCGGCGCTGACCTTGCGCGGCCCGGCATCGCGCAGCAGATAGTCGGCCGCCATCGCGCCCAGCGCGCGCGAGTCGCTGATCGAACGGCTGCTCACCGCGGCGCCGAGGCCGTTGATCAGATCGATCACCGGCCGGCCCTCGGCCATGGCCGAGGCAATCTCCTCGTTGAGCCCGCCGGGGCTGACGGCGGCGACCAAATAGGCCTCGGCGCCGCGTGCGCGGCATTCGGCCCAGTGGCGTTTCTGGCCGGCCAGATCGGTATAGGTCTCGGCGATATAGATGCCCAGCTCGACGCCCAGGCGCTGCGCCTGGTCCGCCAGGCCCCAGGACACGCCCCACCAGAACTTGTCGCGCCCCTGCGGCAGCAGCGCGCAGATGCGCCAGGGCCGGGCCGCGCGCTCCAGCAGCGCATGGCGCTGCGGATGGCCGTCGGCGATCACCTCGATGGTCGGCGCGGCGGCCTCGGCCGCCGAAAACGCCAGGCCCAGCAGCAGCAGGGCGAGCGGGCGAGGGCGGCGCGTCATGCTGCCGACTGTGACACAGGACGGGCGTTGCGGGCGCGGTCGCTATCCCGCGGGCCGGGGAAGCCGGCGCGCCAGTTCGCGATAGGCGGCCTGCCGCGGTCCGCCCAGCGCCAGCGCGTGCTCGATCGCCGCACGCGCCTCGTCCGGCCGGCCCAGCTCGATCAGGACCTGGGCCAGATTGTTCCAGCCATCGGCCAGGCCGGGCCGGGCCTGGACCGCAGCGCGGTAGGCGGCCTCCGCGGCCTCCAGATCGCCACCGGCATGGGCGCTGTTGCCGGCGCCCAGCAGCAGCAGCGGCTCCGCGGGCCAGCGCCCCAGCGCCGCCGCATAGCCGCGCCGCGCGGCGGCCGCATCGAGCCGCTCCAGCGCGGCCAGCGACTCGGTCGCCGCCGCCGGCCCGGCCGTCGCCGGCAGCTGCTCGGGCGGCAGCGCGAGCAGGGCCCAATGGCCGGCGCGCGCCCAGGTCCGCTCGAAGGCGGCGAGCGAGATCTCGCTGCGCGCCTCGCGGCCGCTGTGCAGGATCAGGCTGCCGCGCGCGCGGTCGTAGCCGATCGCGAGCGCGTAATGCCAGACCGGGTAGACCGGCAGCGACAGGTTCTGGAACACCAGCACCGGATGGCCGGCGGCCAGCTCGCGCAGCAGCGCATCGAGCTGCGGCGCCAGCCGGTAGGCCGGCAGGCCGTGCCGGCGTGTGGCGGCCAGCAGCTCCTGCTGCAGGGACCCCTGGCGGCCCGGCAGATACACGGCGGGCAGCAGCTGCGCGGGCGTCACTGCCACGCCGGCGGCCTGCAAGAGCATGGCCAGCGCGGCCGGCCCGCATTGATGCTCGTCCTGGGCGAAGAAGGGCGCCTCGGTCAGCTCGACCCGCGGCGGCAGCGCGGCCGGCCAGTCGGCGTTCAGCCGCTGCAGCTGCGGCGGCGCGCTCGCGCAGCCGGCCAGCAGCGCGGCCGCCAGCGTCAGCGCGGCGCCGGACGCTTTCACCGCAGCGAGCGGGTGAAAGGGAAAACCTTGGTCAGGCCGAGGATGTCGGTCACCAGCAGCACGATGAAGACGGTGAACAGCAGGCCCAGCACCTCTCCGCCGGCGGGCGCCTGCTCGACGCGGCCGACCAGCTCGGCGATCTCGGCATCGCTCAGCGCATCGACGCGGGCCTGGGCGGCCTCACCATCGACGCCTTGCTGCAGCAGCGCCGCGCGCACGTCCTCGCGTGCCAGAAAGGCCTTGACGGTCGCGCGGCCCGCATCGGCATCGGCCGCGGCGGCGGAGGCAAGCGCAGCCTCGGTCGGCACGATCGCCGCGTGGCTGGCCTGCAGCGGCAGCAGCGAGCAGGAAACGATCAGGGTGGTGGCGATCAGGCGCTGGACGGTGGTCTGCATGGAAATGGGCGTCGAAAAAAAACCGCGCAGTGTAGGGGCCGCGCGGGGCCCATTTGGGCGCTTCTTACAACTGGCGACAAGCCTGCGGCGCTGCTGACAATCGGGCGCCAGCGCCTGCCACAATGCGGCCATGAATCCGCGAGTCAGCATCCAGACCGACGACTTCGACCTCGGCGCCGAAAGCCTCGCGCTGCGCCGCGACGATGGCGGCATCGGCGCCGTGGTCGGCTTCGTCGGCACCGTGCGCGAGATCAGCCAGGGCCAGGCGCTGTCCGGCATGGAGCTCGAGCATTACCCGGGCATGACCGAGGCGGCGATCGAAGCGATGATCGATGCGGCCTTCGAGCGCTTCGACATCCGCGCCGCGCGGGTCATCCACCGCGTCGGCTACTTGCAGGCGCGCGATCAGATCGTGCTGGTGCTGGTCGCTTCCGCGCATCGCGGCCAGGCCTTCCAGGCCTGCGAGTTCCTGATGGACTACCTGAAGACGCAGGCGCCGTTCTGGAAGAAGGAACAGCTGAGCGACGGCGCCGCCCAATGGGTGGACGCGCGCAGCGCCGACGATGCGGCGCTGGCACGCTGGGGCATCGACGGCAGCAACGCCTCATGAGTGGCTGGCTCGTGCAAGCCGCGGCGGTCTCGGCCGGCGCCAGCGTCGGCGCGCTGGCGCGCTGGGGCGCCGGCCTGCTGTTCAACGCCCGCTGGGCCGGTTTTCCGCTGGGCACCCTGCTGGTCAATCTGGTCGGCGGCCTGCTGATCGGCATGGCGCTGGAATGGTTCGGCCGCCAGCCCAACGAACTGCTGAAGCTGCTGCTGGTGACCGGCTTCCTGGGCGGGCTGACAACCTTCTCGGCCTTCTCGGGCGAGTCGCTGAGCCTGCTGCAGCGCGGCGCGCTGGGCTGGGCGCTGACCCATACGCTGGCCCATGTGCTGGGGGCGCTGCTGAGCGCTTACCTCGGGCTGAGGCTGATGCAGGGGCTGCTGGCCGCCACTTGAATTTGCGGGCGCAGCTCCTATCTGGATTGGCAACGGAGGTTCCCATCCATGCGTCCCGATAAGTTCACCACCCGCTTCCAAGAGGCGCTGGCCGAGGCCCAGAGCCTGGCCGTCACCCGCGACAACCCGTATATCGAGCCGGCCCATCTGCTGCTCGCGATGCTGGTTCAGGACGAGGGCCCGAAGGCCTTGCTGGAGCGCGCCGGCGTCAAGCTGCCGGCGCTGAAGACCGCGGTCGACACCGTCGTCGCCGGCCTGCCCCAGGTGCACGGCGAGGGCCAGCAGGTGACGGCCGGGCGCGATCTGGTGAGCCTGCTGCAGGCGGCCGAGAAGGAGGCCAGCAAGCGCGGCGACCAGTTCATCGCCAGCGAGATGTTCCTGCTGGCGCTGTCCGATGCGAAGACCGATCTGGCCGGTATCGCGCGCGGCCACGGCCTGACGCGCAAGGCGCTGGAGGCCGCGATCGAAGCGGTGCGCGGCGGCCAGAAGGTGGACAGCGCCGAGTCCGAGGGTAATCGCGAGGCGCTGAAGAAATACACGCTGGACCTGACCGAGCGCGCCCGCCTGGGCAAGCTCGATCCGGTGATCGGCCGCGACGACGAGATCCGCCGCGCGATCCAGGTGCTGCAGCGCCGCTCGAAGAACAACCCGGTCTTGATCGGCGAGCCCGGCGTCGGCAAGACGGCGATCGTCGAGGGCCTGGCCCAACGCATCGTCAACGGCGAGGTGCCCGATTCGCTGAAGAACAAGCGCGTGCTGGTGCTGGACATGGCCCTGCTGCTGGCCGGCGCCAAGTTCCGCGGCGAGTTCGAGGAGCGCCTGAAGAGCGTGCTGAAGGAAGTCGCCCAGGACGAGGGCCAGACCATCGTCTTCATCGACGAGATCCATACCATGGTCGGCGCCGGCAAGGCCGAGGGCGCGATCGATGCCGGCAATATGCTGAAGCCCGCGCTGGCGCGCGGCGAGCTGCACTGCATCGGCGCGACCACGCTCGACGAGTACCGCAAGTACGTGGAGAAGGACGCGGCGCTGGAGCGGCGCTTCCAGAAGGTGATGGTCGACGAGCCCTCGGTCGAGGCGACGATCGCCATCCTGCGCGGCCTGCAGGAGAAGTACGAGGTCCACCACGGCGTCGAGATCACCGACCCGGCCATCATCGCCGCGGCCGAGCTCAGCCACCGCTACATCACCGACCGTTTCCTGCCCGACAAGGCGATCGACCTGATCGACGAGGCCGCCGCCAAGATCAAGATCGAGATCGACTCCAAGCCCGAGGTGATGGACCGGCTGGATCGCCGCATGATCCAGCTGAAGATCGAGCGCGAGGCGGTCAAGAAGGAGAAGGACGAGGGCTCGCTGAAGCGCCTGGCGCTGATCGAGGAAGAGCTCTTGAAGCTGCAGCGCGAGTACGACGATCTGGAAGAGATCTGGACCGCCGAGAAGGCGCAGGCCCAGGGCTCGGCCCACGTCAAGGAAGAGATCGACCGCATCAAGCAGCAGATCGAGGACCTGAAGCGCAAGGGCGACTTCAACAAGCTGGCCGAGCTGCAGTACGACCGCCTGCCCAAGCTGGAGAAGAAGCTGCAGGAGGCGCAGGCCAAGGAGGCCGGCAAGGCCGGCACCGATCGCCCGCAGCTCTTGCGCACCCTGGTCGGCGCCGAGGAGATCGCCGAGGTCGTCGCGCGCGCCACCGGCATCCCGGTCGCCAAGCTGATGCAGGGCGAGCGCGACAAGCTCTTGCAGATGGAAGCCAAGCTGCACGAGCGCGTCGTCGGCCAGGACGAGGCGATCACGGCCGTGGCCGATGCGATCCGCCGTTCACGCGCAGGCCTGTCGGACCCGAACCGGCCGACCGGTTCCTTCCTGTTCCTGGGCCCGACCGGCGTCGGCAAGACCGAGCTGTGCAAGGCGCTGGCCGGCTTCCTGTTCGACAGCGAGGACCATATGGTGCGCATCGACATGAGCGAGTTCATGGAGAAGCACTCGGTCTCGCGCCTGATCGGCGCGCCGCCCGGCTATGTCGGCTACGAGGAGGGCGGGGCGCTGACCGAGGCAGTGCGGCGCAAGCCCTATTCGGTGCTGCTGCTCGACGAGGTCGAGAAGGCGCATCCGGACGTGTTCAATGTGCTGCTGCAGGTGCTCGACGACGGCCGCCTGACCGACGGCCAGGGCCGCACGGTCGACTTCAAGAACACCGTGATCGTGATGACCAGCAATCTCGGCTCGCAGCACATCATGGCGCTGGCCGGCCAGCCGGACGAGCTGATCCGCGAGGCGGTCTGGGGCGAGGTGAAGACGCATTTCCGGCCCGAGTTCCTGAACCGCATCGACGAGACGGTGGTCTTCCACGCGCTGGACGACAAGAACATCGCCGCGATCGCGCGCATCCAGCTGCGGGGCCTGGAGCAGCGGCTGGAGAAGCTGGACATGAAGCTGCTCGTCAGCGACGAGGCACTGGCCGAGCTGGCCAAGGTCGGCTTCGATCCGGCCTTTGGCGCGCGGCCGCTGAAGCGGGCGATCCAGCAGCGCGTCGAGAACCCGCTGTCCAAGCTGATCCTCGAAGGCCGCTTCGGCCCCAAGGACGTGATCCCGGTCGACGTCGTCGACGGCGAGTTCTCGTTCAGCCGCGTCGTGCACTGAGCATGACGGGAACAGCGCTTGCCGCTGCCGGGCATGGCAGCGGCGGGCGTGGTTCGCATCGGCATCTCGGGCTGGCGCTACGCGCCCTGGCGCGGCGTGTTCTACCCGCCCAGATGGCCGCAGCGGCTGGAGCTGGACTTCGCCTCGCGCATGCTGCCGACGATAGAGATCAACGGCTCCTTCTACAGCCTGCAGGCGCCGGCCTTCTACCGCCACTGGGCGGCGCAGACGCCGGACGATTTCGTCTTCGCGCTGAAGGGGCCGCGGCTGATCACCCACCGCATCCGGCTGCGTGAGGTGCGGCGGCCGCTGGCCAACTTCCTGGCCTCCGGGCCCCTGGCCCTGGGCGACAAGCTGGGGCCCATGCTGTGGCAGTTCCCGCCCGCGATGCGTTTCGATGCCGAGCGCTTCGAGGCCTTTTTCGCGCTGCTGCCGCACGAGCCGGCCGAGGCGCTGACGCTGGCCCGCGAGCACAGCCTGGACCGCACGCGGGTCTGGCTGGAGGCGCGCGGCCTGCGGCGGCTGCGCCACGCGGTCGAGATCCGCCATCCGAGCTTTGCGACGCCCGAGTTCATCGCACTGCTGCGCCGGCACCGGATCGCGCTGGTGACGGCCGACACGGCGGGCCGCTGGCCGCTGCTGGAGGACCTGACGGCGGACTTCGTCTATCTGCGCCTGCATGGCGACCAGGAGCTCTATGCCAGCGGCTACGGCGACGCGGCGCTCGAGCATTGGGCCGCGCGCATAGCGAGCTGGCGGCACGGCGGGCAGCCCGCCGATGCGAGGCTGGCCGCGCCGGACAGGCCGCCGCGCAAGCGCGCGAGCCGCGATGTGTTCTGCTATTTCGACAACGACGTGAAGGTCCACGCGCCCTATGACGCCGCGCATCTGGCCGCGCGCCTGGGATTGCCGACCGGGCTCGACGAGACGGACCGCTTCGTGCCGCCCGCGGAGCTGCGGCCCTCGCGCCGGCGGCCCTGATCGACGGCCCGCGGGGGCGGGGGCTCAGCGCTCGCGTCCGGCGCGGCGCATCACCTGCGTGACCGGCTCGAGCAGGTACTGCAGCGGCGTGCGCGCCTCCCCCTTGATATAGACCTCGGCGGGCATGCCGGCCTGCAGCTTCATCTCGCCGTGCTGGGCCAGCGCGGCCGCGTCGGCCTCGATCAGCGCCACGTAATAGGCCTGGTTGCTGACGCGGTCCACGGCCCGGTCGGAAGCGATGTAGATGAGCTTGCCTTCGATCAGCTGCGTCGTCCGGTACTTGAAGGCGGTGAAGCGGATGTCGGTGGCCTGGCCCTGCTGGATGCGGCTGATGTCCTCGGTGCGGATGCGCGCCTCGACCACCAGGCGCGGGTTGCTGGGCACGATGTCGGCGATCGGCTCGCGCGGCGAGACGACGCTGCCGGGACTGGCGAACTTCAGATTGATCACCTCGCCGGCGACCGGGGCGACGATGACCTGGCGCGTCGACGCGTCCGTGCTCTTGCGCTGCTCCTGCTGGATCTCGGCCAGGCGCGCGTTGCCGATCTTCAGCTGATCGCTGGCCTGCTGACGGTAGTCGCTCTCCAGCGCCTTGATGCGCAGATCGGCGTCGACCAGGCGCTGCTCGGCGCGGGCCAGCTCCGACCTGCGCTCCTCGAGCTTGACGCCGTAGTCGGCGATGCCGGCCTCGAGCTGGGTGATGCGGGTGGCCGAGATGAAGCCGTCCTTGACCAGCTGGCGGTTGCTCTCGAGCTCGCTCGTCTGGTGCTGCAGGGCCTTGCCGGCCTGTGCGATCTGCGCCTTCAGCGCCACGACTTCCTGCGCCACCTTGGCCTGCTGCGCGCGCAGCAGCTGCGATTGCCCGGTCAGCGCCTCGCGGCGCGCGTTGAAGAGAGCCCGCTCCTTGCCCAGCTGCTCGGCCAGGCGCGCATCGTCCCGGGCGGCGGCCAGCAGCTCGGCCGGGAACTGCAAGCTGCTCGCCAGCAGCTGTTCCGCTTCCAGCCGCGCCAGGCCGGCGCGTTCGACCGCGACGCGGTAGTTCAGCCGATTCAGATCGGCATCGACCGAGACATCACCGAGCACCAGCAGCGTCTCGCCCTGGGCGACATGCTGACCGTCGCGCACCCTGACCTCGCGCACGGTACCGCCTTCCGCATGCTGGACGACGCGGCGGTCCAGATCGACCTTGACGAAGCCGCCGGCCACGACGGCCGAGGACAGCGGCGCGAAGGCCGACCAGGCCAGCAGCGGCAGCAGGCCCAGGGCCAGCACGAACGCTGCCCGGCGCGCCAGCCGCTGTGCCTCTTCCAGATGCAGGGCCAGCGGCGGCGGCGCCGCGCCCACGGAATTCCTTGCCAGCTTCATTGCAGCACCTCGGCGCGTTTGGCGGGCGTCTCACGCGACTTCGTCGATCCGTTCACCGGCTCCTGGCCCTGCGGCTTGGCGGCCTTGCCCTGCATGGCCTTCATGACCTCGGCGCTGGGGCCGTAGTGCAGGGCCTTGCCGGCCTCCAGCACCAGGATCTGGTCCACATGCTGGACCAGGGTGCTGCGGTGGGTGACGACGACGACGCTGACCTGGCCGCGCAGGCCCTTCAGCGCTTCGGCCAGTGCCAGCTCGCCGGCCCCGTCCAGATTGGCGTTCGGCTCGTCGAGCAGCACCAGCCGCGGATCGCCGTAGAGCGCGCGAGCCAGCGCGATGCGCTGGCGCTGGCCGGGCGAGACGATGGCGCTTTGCGGATCGATGACGGTGTCATAGCCGGCCGGCAGCGACAGGATCAGCTCATGCACATGGGCGCGCTGGGCGGCACGCACGACCTGCTCGGCATCGACGGCGCCGAGCCGGGCGATGTTCTCGGCCACCGTGCCGGGAAACA
Organism: Roseateles violae; assembly: GCF_030410485.1. Classification (GTDB taxonomy): domain Bacteria; phylum Pseudomonadota; class Gammaproteobacteria; order Burkholderiales; family Burkholderiaceae_C; genus Roseateles_D; species Roseateles_D violae. The sequence continues at coordinate 238,700 of NZ_JAUHHC010000002.1, forward strand.
GCTCCACGTCCTGCGGCACATAGCCGAGCCAGGGCCCCAGCTCTTCGCGCGGCCATTGCGACAGATCGGCCCGATCGAGTCGCACGCTGCCGGCGCTGGGCGCCCAGATCCCGGTCAGCAGACGCAGCAGCGTCGACTTGCCGGCACCGCTGGGCCCGATGATGGCCAGCGATTCGCCGGCCGCCAGCTGCAGCGACACACCGGCCAGCAGCAGGCGCTCGGCCTGCGGCGCGCGGTAGACGACGTTGCTCACCTGCAGGCTGCCGCTCGGCGCGGGCAGGGCCATGCGCGGGAGCTCGGCCTCGGCCGCCTCGAACAGCGTCTGCAGACGCCGGTAGGCCGCGCGGCCCTCGGCCAGGATGCGCCAGCTGCCGACGATCTGCTCGACCGGCGCCAGTGCGCGGCCGAGCAGGGTGGTGGTGGCGATCATCAGGCCGGCGCTCGCCTCGCCGCTGATGACCAGATAGGCGCCCAGCGCCAGCATCAGCACCTGCACGGCCTGGCGCACCGTGCGCGTCAGCGCGGCCATCGCCACCGTCTTGCTGGCGACCGGCCGCTGCAGGGCCGCGACCTCGGCGTTCCTCTCGCCCCAGCGGGCCAGCAGAGCGTCGGTCATGCCCAGGGTCTGGGCGATCTCGGCGTTCTGCAGCGAGGTCTCGAGGTAACGCGTCGCGCCGGCGGCGATCTTCTGCAGCGCCTCGATCTCGCGCCGGGTGACGAAGTCGTTCAGCAGGGCCAGGCCCAGCATCAGCAGGGCCGCGGCGGCGGCCGCCCAACCCAGGGCGGGATGGGCGAGCCAGATGGCAGCGACATAGACCAGCACCCAGGGCGCATCGAACAGGGCCAGCAGGCCCTGTGCCGAGAACAGCGCGCGCAGCGCGCCGACATCGCGCAGACCCTCGGGGCTGCTGCGGCCGCTACGCCGCGCGCCCTGCGCGACGAGGATCTTGGCGACCGCCGGCGACAGCGCCTCGGCCACGATATTGCCGGCCACGCCCTGCAGGCGCGCACGCAGGTAGTCGAAGGCGAGCAGCAGTGCCAGCGCGATGCCGGTGCCCAGCATCAGCACCAGCAGGGTCTCGCCGCTCTGGCTGGCCAGCACGCGGTCGAAGACCTGCAGCATGAACAGCGCCGGGATCAGCAGCAGCAGGTTGACGAAGAAGGACAGACCGGCCACATGGAGCAGCGGCCGTCGCAGCAGGGGCAGCAAGGTTTTCATCGGCACCTCTTGGGTGAGGCCGAGCCTAGCGCCCGCTGGGCGGGCGCCGATGGTCGTAGTTCACGAACGGTTGCCATGGCGCCGGGCCGCCCCCGCGACTCGGGGGCGGCCCGGTCGCGCACTTCAGGGCCCGGGCGCCGCGCCGACCAGGAAGTCACCTGCACTCAGGGCTGGATGATTGCTGCCGTTGCTGGTGACGGTGGCGAATTGGGTCGCCGCGCCACCGCCGTTGCCATCGGCGTCGTAATAGAGATTGCCGGTGACGGTGTCGTAGATGATGCGGACATTGGCGTTGGCGGCCGTCGTCAGGTTGGCACCGGAGGCGAAGGCGTTGGCGGCGAGCGAGCCATTGGCAAGCGCGGTGAACAACCCCGCATAGTCGTTGACCAGGTGGATCTTGTCACCGTCGCCGACACTGAAGTCCCCTATCGAATCGAAGGTTCCCGCGAGCGAGCCGTCACCGAAGACGAAGGTGTCGGCGCCGTTGCCACCCATCAGGGTGTCCGCCCCCGCGCCACCATAGAGGGTGTCGTTGCCGTTGTTGCCATTGAGCGCATCATTGCCCAGCCCGCCAAAGATCAAGTCGTTGTCGCCCTGCCCGTTGAGGGTGTCGATTCCTCCGTCGCCGAAGGCCACGTCGTTGCCGTTGTTCATGCTGAAGCTGTCATTACCGACGCCGCCGTCGATGTAGTTGTCCGCGCCGGTCGTGGCCGTGCTGCTTACATCGGTCAGGTAGATCTTGACGCTCTGGGTGGTGGTGGTCGAGCCGTCGCTGGCGCCGACGGTGAGCGAGTAATACTTGCCGTTGCCATCGGTCGACAGGCCCGAGGCGGCCTCGTAGTCGAGCAGCGAGACATCGCGCACACTGATGGCGCCGCTGCCGGCATTGATCTTGAAGGCGCCGCCGGAACTGTCCGACACGATGGAATAGCTCAGCGTGCTGCCCTCGATATCGCTGGCCGAGACGGTGCCGACGGCCGTCGAGTCGAAGCCATTGGCCGCGGCATTGATCAGATGCTCGCGGATCGTGCCGACGGTCGTGCCGGAGGTGAAGACCGGGGCATCGTTGACGGCGGCCAGCGTGAAGCTCTGGCTGGCGGCGACGCTGCCCCCGTTGCCGTCGATGACGTTGTAGCTCAGCGAGACCGGGCCGTTGTAGTTGGCGGTCGGCGTGATGGTGAACGTGCCGTTGCCGTTGTTGACGACGGTGCCGTGGTTGCTGCTGAGACCGGAGACGGACAGCGTGTCGCCATCGACATCGCTGAAGCCTTGCAGCAGCGTCGCTGCGCTGACGATGTAGGACTGGTCCTCGGTGCCGGCAGCGAGGGCCGCGGAGGCGGCACCGGTCGGCGCATCGTTGACGGCGGCCAGCGTGAAGCTCTGGCTGGCGGCGATGCTGCCGCCGTTGCCGTCGATGACGCTGTAGCTCAGCGAGACCGGGCCGTTGTAGTTGGCCGACGGCGTGATCGTGAACGTGCCGTTGCCGTTGTTGACGACCGTGCCGTGGTTGCTGCTGAGACCGGAGACGGACAGCGTGTCGCCATCGACATCGCTGAAGCCTTGCAGCAGCGTCGCTTCGCTGACGGTGTAGGCCTGGTCCTCGGTGCCGGCGGACAGCACGGCCGTGGCCGAGCCTGTCGGCGCGTCATTGACGGCTGCCAGCGTGAAGCTCTGGCTGGCGGCGATGCTGCCACCGTTGCCGTCGATGACGCTGTAGCTCAACGAGACCGGGCCGTTGTAGTTGGCGGTCGGTGTGATCGTGAAGGTGCCGTTGCCGTTGTTGACGACCGTGCCGTGGTTGCTGCTGAGACCGGAGACGGACAGCGTGTCGCCATCGACATCGCTGAAACCCTGCAGCAGCGTCGCTGCGCTGACGGTGTAGGCCTGGTCCTCGGTGCCGGCGCCGAGCACAGCGCTGGCGGCGCCGGTGGGGGCGTCGTTGACGTTGGCGATGGTCTGGGCGGCGCTGGTGAAATCGGTGCTGCCGCCGAACGGATCGGTGGTGGTGGCCACCACGCGCACCGTCATGCCGACCATCGACTGGTCGGAGGCGATGTCCAGTTGCGCGTTGCTCTGGCCGCCGAGGTTGTTCCAGCTCGAGCCGTCGAAGGACTGCCACTGGTAGGCGATGGAGGTGGCGCCGTCTTCGTCGCTCACCGCCGTCAGGGCGGCCGTCAGGCTGCCGCCTTCAGCGGCCGTGCCGGTCACGGCCAGCGAGCCGGTGGCCTCGTCCTCGACGTTGGCCACGGCGGCGGTGGCCGCGCTGGTGACGCTCTCGTGGGTGCCGTAGGCATCGATGTAGCTGGCCTGGACGGTAAAGGTCTTGCCCACATCGGCCTGACCCAGCGTGTAGGTGGCGCCGGTGACGCCGGTGTCCACGCCGTCGGCGAACCAGCTGTAGGTGATCGCACCCAGGCCGTCTTCGTCGGCCAAGGTGTTGCTGGCGGTGAGCGTCTGGTCTTCGGCGGCGATGCCGCTGATCGTCACGCCGCCGGTCGGCGCGTCGTTGACATTGGCCACCGCGGCGGTGGCTGCGCTGCTGACGCTCTCGTGGGCGCCGAAGGCATCGGTGTAGCTGGCCTGGACGGTGAAGGTCTTGCCCACATCGGCTTGGCCCAGCGTGTAGCTTTCGCCGGTGCCGACCTGGTTGCCGTCGGCGAACCAGCTGTAGCTGATCGGACCCAGGCCGTCTTCGTCGGCCAGGGTGTTGCTGGCGGTCAGCGTCTGGTCTTCGGCGGCCGTGCCGCTGATCGTCACGCCGCCTGTCGGCGCGTCGTTGACATTGGCCACCGCGGCGGTGGCTGCGCTGCTGACGCTCTCGTGGGCGCCGAAGGCATCGGTGTAGCTGGCCTGGACGGTGAAGGTCTTGCCCACATCGGTTTGGCCCAGCGTGTAGCTTTCGCCGGTGCCGACCTGGTTGCCGTCGGCGAACCAGCTGTAGCTGATCGGACCCAGGCCGTCTTCGTCGGCCAGGGTGTTGCTGGCGCTCAGCGTCTGGTCTTCGGCGGCGATGCCGGAGATGGTCACGGTGCCTGTGGGGGCGTCGTTGACGTTGGCGATGGTCTGGGCGGCGCCGGTGAAATCGGTGCTGCCGCCGAACGGATCGGTGGTGGTGGCCACCACGCGCACCGTCATGCCGACCATCGACTGGTCGGAGGCGATGTTCAGCTGCGCGTCGGTCTGGCCGCTGAGATTGTTCCAGTTCGCGCCGTCGAAGGACTGCCACTGGTAGGCGGTGGTGGTGGCACCGTCTGCGTCGCTGACCGCCGTCAGGGCGGCCGTCAGGCTGCCGCCTTCCGCGGCCGTGCCGGTCACGGCCAGCGAGCCGCTGGCTTGGTCATCGACATTGGCGATGGTCTGGGCGTCGCCGATGAAATCGGTGGTGCCGCCCAGCACGTCGGTGGTCGTGGCCACCACGCGCACCGTCATGCCGACCATCGACTGGTCGGAGGCGATGTTCAGCTGCGCGTCGGTCTGGCCGCTGAGGTTGTTCCAGTTCGCGCCGTCGAAGGACTGCCACTGGTAGGCGGTGGTGGTGGCACCGTCTGCGTCGCTGACCGCCGTCAGGGCGGCCGTCAGGCTGCCGCCTTCCGCGGCCGTGCCGGTCACGGCCAGCGAGCAGCTGGCTTGGTCATCGACATTGGCGATGGTCTGGGCGTCGCCGATGAAATCGGTGGTGCCGCCCAGCACGTCGGTGGTCGTGGCCACCACGCGCACCGTCATGCCGACCATCGACTGGTCGGAGGCGATGTTCAGCTGCGCGTCGGTCTGGCCGCTGAGGTTGTTCCAGTTCGCGCCGTCGAAGGACTGCCACTGGTAGGCGGTGGTGGTGGCACCGTCTGCGTCGCTGACCGCGGTCAGGGCGGCCGTCAGGCTGGCGCCTTCGGCGGCCGTGCCGGTCACCGCCAGCGAGCCGCTGGCTTGGTCATCGACATTGGCGATGGTCTGGGCGTCGCCGATGAAATCGGTGGTGCCGCCCAGCACGTCGGTGGTCGTGGCCACCACGCGCACCGTCATGCCGACCATCGACTGGTCGGAGGCGATGTTCAGCTGCGCGTCGGTCTGGCCGCCGAGATTGTTCCAGTTCGCGCCGTCGAAGGACTGCCACTGGTAGGCGGTGGTGGTGGCACCGTCTGCGTCGCTCACCGCGGTCAGGGCGGCCGTCAGGCTGCCGCCTTCGGCGGCCGTGCCGGTCACGGCCAGCGAGCCGGTGGCCGCGTCGTCGACGGCGGTCAGGCTGTAGCTCTGGCTGGCTGCGACGCTGCCGCCGTGGCCGTCGACGACGCTGTAGCTCAGCGTGACCGGGCCGTTGTAGTTGGCCGTGGGCGTGATGGTCCAGGAACCATCGGGGTTCTGGGCCGCCGTGCCGTTGCTGGCGGTCAGCGCCGACACGGACAGCGTGTCGCCGTCGACGTCGGAGAAGCCGGCCAGCAGCTCGGCGGCGCTGACGGTGTAACCGCTGTCCTCGGTGCCGGCGGCCAGTGCGGCCGTGGCGGTGCCGGTGGGCGCATCGTTGACGGCGGCCAGGCTGAAGCTCTGGCTGGCTGCAATGCTGCTTCCTTGGCCGTCAATCACGTTGTAGCTGAGATTGACCTGGCCGTTGTAGTTGGCGTCGGGCGTGAAGGTCCAAGTGCCGTCGTGGTTGTCCTGCAAGCTGCCATGGCTGGCAGTCAGGCCGGTGACCGACAGCGTGTCGCCGTCGACATCGCTGAAGCCCTGCAGCAGATCGCTTGCATGAATCGTGTAGGCGGTGTCCTCGGTGCCGTTTGCCAGATGAGCGGTCGCCGAACCGGTTGTCGCGTCGTTCGCGCCGATGACGGTGAAGGAGACCTTGGCCCAGCTCAGGGTGCCGTTGCCGAGCTGGATCGTGTAGACGAAGGTCTCGGTGATCGTCTCGCCGGCGGCCAGCGATTCCACGCTCTTGCCGCCCAGCGAATGGCTGATGTCGAGCTGGATCTTGCCGTTGACGATCTGGATCCGGTTGCCGCTGGGCAGCGTTTCCCAGCCGGTGTTGACGTTGTTGGTCAGCAGATCGTTGAGGAAGCCGGCGTTGCCTTCATCGATGGAGAACAGCTTCTTCGCGTTGCCGCCGAGGTCGTTCGACATCACATCCAGCGTGACGATCCGGCTGGCCGCGTTGTAGAGCTGGGACGCCAGCAGTTCGTTCTGCGTGTAGTAGTAGTTGTCATCGCCAGCCTGCGGCGTTTTGGAAAGCGACGTGGTGTTGGTAGCCATGGGTCTTCAATCCTTTGGACGTGGTGACGGGGTTCCGAAGCAGGTGCTGGCCTTCGACGTGTGACGGAATGTAGGCCTGGGCTCAGATCGCCGCTCCCCCCGGAGCGCGGGAAGGGATGGCCCCTATTCGCGGGCTCGGTCCCGGGGCCGTCCGGGTTCACCCGGCCCCCGATATACGGGGGCGAGGCTCTTTAGAATCGAGCCTCCGCTAATCGACCAGGCCGCGCCACCAGCGGCCGCCTCAATGACGACTCAATCTCCCGTGGTGATCGTGGGCGCCGGCCTGGCCGGCCTGACCGTGGCCCTGCATCTGGCCGACCGCCTGCCGGTCGTCGTGCTGGCCAAGCGCGAGCTCAGCGAGGCGGCCACCGCCTGGGCGCAGGGCGGCATCGTCGGGGTGCTGGGCGAGGACGACAGCATCGACAGCCATGTGCGCGACACCCAGGACGCCGGCGCCGGCCTGGTCGACGAGGCGACCGCGCGCTTCATCGCCGAGCGCAGTGCGGCGGCGGTCGAATGGCTGGTCGGGCAGGGCGTGCCCTTCACACCCGACGACGACGGCCCGCTGGGCCTGCACCTGACCCGCGAGGGCGGCCATGCGGTGCGGCGCATCGCCCATGCGGCCGACGCGACCGGCAAGGCCATCCACGACCAGCTGCTCGACGCGGCGCGCCGGCATCCGAACATCACGCTGCGCGAGCGCTGGATGGCGCTGGACCTGATCACCTCGCGCCATCTGCACCGCGACGAAGTCCCGCATTGCTACGGCATCTACGCGCTGGACATCGACACGCAGAAGGTCGAGACGCTGCCGGCGCGCGCGGTGGTGCTGGCCACCGGCGGGGCCGGCAAGGTCTACCGCTACACCACCAACCCCGACACCTCGACCGGCGACGGCATCGCGATGGCCTGGCGGGCCGGCTGCCGGGTGGCGAACATGGAATTCATCCAGTTCCACCCGACCTGCCTCTACCACCCGCAGGAGCGCAGCTTCCTGATCACCGAGGCCTTGCGCGGCGAAGGCGCGCACCTGAAGCTGCCCGAGCATGTGGGCGGCGCGCGCTTCATGGCCGCGCACGACGAGCGCATGGAGCTGGCGCCGCGCGACATCGTCGCCCGCGCGATCGACTTCGAGATGAAGAAGCATGGCGTCGACCATGTGTGGCTGGACGCGACGCATCTGGGCGAAGACTTCCTGAAGTCGCATTTCCCGACCATCCACGCGCGCTGCCTGGCCCTGGGCATCGACATTGCGCGCGAGCCGATTCCGGTCGTGCCGGCCGTGCACTTCACCTGCGGCGGCGTCGTCACCGACCTGAACGGCCGCTGCGATCTGCCGGGGCTTTATGCGGTCGGCGAGACCACCTACACCGGCCTGCATGGCGCGAACCGCCTGGCCAGCAACTCGCTGCTGGAATGCGTGGTGCTGGGCCAGACCTGCGCCGACGACATCCTGGCGCTGCCGCAGGCCTCGCCGCCGGCCCTGCCGGCCTGGGACGAGAGCCAGGTCGAGAACGCCGACGAGCAGGTCGTCATCGCCCACAACTGGGACGAACTGCGCCTCTTGATGTGGAACTACGTCGGCATCGTGCGCACGACCAAGCGCCTGGAGCGCGCGCTGCACCGGATCGCGCTCTTGCGCAGCGAGATCGACGACTACTACGCCAACTTCCGCGTCAGCCGCGACCTGCTGGAACTGCGCAATCTGGTCGAATGCGCGGAGCTGATCGTGCGCTCGGCGCTCTTGCGGCACGAGAGCCGCGGCCTGCACTACAGCCGCGACTATCCGCGCACCTTGCCGGTCAGCTTCCCGACGGTGCTGATCACCGAGCGCGGCCAGCGCTAGAGATCGTGAGCCCCTCGTCCGCGGGTGCGCGGACGGTCCCCGAGGGACTCCCTTGTCGGCCGGCCTGAGCCGTCCGGCGAGCGATCAAATCGTCCTTGGGGCGGCCCGGCGGACGATTTGAGGGGGCTCAACCGGCCCGCGAGCGCAGCGCCGTGCGCGCCTCCACGAAGTTGAAGGCATAGCTGACCGCCTCGGCGATCGCGCTGTCGATCTCGGCGCGCTCGTGCTCGGTCAGGTAGAAGGCGAAGTCGACCTCATGGCGGATGTAGCGCGGCGGCAGGCGGTTCAGCGCCACGCAGGCGATGTCGCACAGCATGTCGCCGCTGAGCTCCAGATGGCCGTATTGCGGGGCCACTTCCATCACCTTGGCGAAGACCTCGCGTTCGTGATGGTTGTAGAGCGAGCTGAAGTCCTGGGCCATGGTGCGAGCCTGTCTGGGAAAGATGACAAGGGCAATTTATAGCGCCTCAGGCGGCGCCTATGCCCGGAACGAAGCCGGCTTGACCGGGCTTTTTCCCCGCTTTCAGCGCGGCGGTGAAGTCCAGCATCCTCTCGATGCAGGCCAGCGCCTGCGCGCGGATAGGCTCCTCGACCCGGATCTCGCCGCTGCCTTTTTCCAGGCAGTCGATCACGCCCTGCAGCCCGTTCATCGCCATCCAGGGGCAATGCGCGCAGCTCTTGCAGGTGGCGCTGTTGCCGGCGGTCGGCGCCTCGATCAGGGTCTTGCCCGGGGCCAGCTGGCGCATCCGGTGCAGGATGCCGTTGTCGGTGGCGACGATGTACTCCTGCGCCGCTCCCTCGACGACGGCCTTGATCAGGGCCGAGGTCGAGCCGACCACGTCGGCCTTGTCGACCACGCTCTTCGGCGACTCGGGGTGCACCAGCACCATCGCGCCCGGATGCTGCTCGCGCAGCAGATCCAGCTCCAGGCCCTTGAATTCGTCGTGCACGATGCAGGCGCCGTTCCACATCAGCATGTCGGCGCCGGTCTGCTCCTGGATGTAGCGGCCCAGGTGCCGGTCCGGCGCCCAGAGGATCTTCTGGCCCTGCGCCTTCAGGTGCGCGACGATCTCCAGCGCGCAGGAGCTGGTCACCATCCAGTCGGCGCGCGCCTTCACCGCCGCGCTGGTGTTGGCGTAGACGACGACCTGGCGGTCCGGATGGGCGTCGCAGAAGCGCGCGAACTCGTCGGCCGGACAGCCCAGATCCAGCGAGCAGGTTGCGTCCAGATCCGGCATCAGTACGCGCTTCTCGGGCGAGAGGATCTTGGCGCTCTCGCCCATGAAGCGCACGCCGGCCACGACCAGGGTCTGGGCCGCATGGTCGCGGCCGAAGCGGGCCATCTCCAGCGAATCGGACACGATGCCGCCGGTCTCCAGCGCCAGGTCTTGCAGATCGCCGTCCACGTAGTAATGCGCGACCAGTACCGCATTGCGCGCCTTTAGCAGCGCCGCGGCCCTGGCCTTCAGATCCCGGCGCTGGGCCGGGTTCAACGGCGCTGGCACCTTGGCCCAGGCATGGGCGGTGCAGCTGGCACCTTCGGCGTCCTGGCGGGTGTAATCGAAAAGAACTTGCTCGCTCATGCAGCGATTGTCGCCGAGCCCGGATTCAGCGCTCGAGCCAGGCCCGGAAGGCCCCGGCCCGCTCCTGGCTGATCAGCAGCTCGCCGTCCAGGGCCGGCGTCAGCTCCAGCCGCAGGCGCCCCTTGCCGGCCGCGGCGAAGCGGCGCACCGCGTCGGCGGCGACCAGCAGCTGCCGGTTGGCGCGGAAGAAGCGGCGCGGATCGAGCCGCTGCTCCAGCTCGCCCAGGGTCGGCTCGACCAGAAAGCGCTGGCCGGCGCGGTCGACCGCGAAGCTGAGCTTGTCCAGCGAGACGAAGCAGGCGATGGACGCGATCTCCAGTGCATGGAACTGGCCGCCCTTGCGGCCGACGATGCGTTGCTGCTGCTCCTGCGCTGCCGGGCCGCCGCCGAGCGCCTGCAGCAACTGCTCCAGCCTATCCAGGCGCGCATCGCGCGGCTCGGCGCGGAACAGCCGCGCCTTGGACAGTGCCTGGGCCAGGGCGGCATCGGAGACCGGCTTCAGCAGGTAGTCGACCGCCAGCGCCTGGAAGGCCTGCAAGGCGAAGCGATCGTAGGCGGTGGTGAAGATCACCGGAATCGCCAGCTGCCGCTCGCGGAACAGCTCCAGCGACAGGCCGTCGGCGAGCTGGATGTCGAGCAGCAGCAGCTCCGGCGCGGCCGCGCCCGCGTGGGCGGTCAGCCAGTCCAGCGTGCCCCGCACCGTGTCGCTGTGGCCGAGCAGCTGGACCTCGGGCGCCACGCGGGCCAGGGTCGCGATCAGGCGCTCGCGCGCCGGCGCCTCGTCCTCGGCGATGAAGACGGTCTTCATGCGGCGGACTCCAGCGGCCGCAGCGGCACCAGGGGGATGCGGACCTCGAAGACGCCGTCCTCGCGCCGCCGCTCCAGCGCGCGGCCGCTGAGCAGGCGGCAGCGCTCGTCCAGATTGGCCAGGCCCAGGCCCGGCGAGGGCAGGGCGCTGCGGCGCGGGCGCAAGGCATTGCGCACCTGCACCGCGTCGCCGGCAAGGCTGAAGTCCAGCCGCAGCGGCTGCGCCAGGCTGGCCTCGTTGTGCTTGATCGCGTTCTCCATCAGGGTCTGCAGCGCCAGCGGCGGCAATTGCCAGCGCGCGGTCTGCAGGGCCGGGTCCAGCTGCAGCGGCACGGCCGCGCCGAAGCGCAGCGCCAGCAGCCGGTGGTAGTGGCGCAGAAAGGCGAGCTCCTCGTCCAGCGGCACCAGATCGCGCTGGCGGCTGTCCAGCACATAGCGGTAGATCTCCGCCAGGGTGTCGCTGAACTCGCGCGCCAGCGCCGGCTTGCTGGCGATCAGATGGCCCAGGGTGTTCAGGCTGTTGAAGAGGAAATGCGGATCGAGCTGGGCCTTCAGCGCGGCCAGCTCCGCCTGCGCGCGGGCGCGCTCGAGGCGCTCGACGCGCAGCATGTCCGACTCGCGCTCGCGGATCAGGAACATGGTCTCGTAGGCATGGGTGACGAAGAGCACGCAGATCACATTGGTCGCGACGACCAGCTTCAGCGCCTCGACGTCGACGGCCAGGCCGGCGATCCAGAACCAGGCCAGCAGGGCCGCCACCGTCAGCGGCGCCGTGTACAGCACATTGGCGCTGACCAGCATCATCAGCTTGCGCAGCGGATGCGCGAACCAGTTCAGGTGTTCGCGCTGCTTGAACAGCAGCCAGCGATTGCCCCACCAGATCGCGCCGGCCAGCGCGACGAAGCCGATGAGGCCCAGCCAGAACACCGGCTCCCGCGCCGTCAGCGGGCCATAGAGATTGCTGATCCACGGAATCGTCAGGCCGAAGGCCAGCGAGCCGCAGGCCATCAGTGGCCGGTCGTCGAAACTGACCGGCGGCGGCTTCGGTTGAACGGTCTCGGCTTTCGGAACGCTCATCTGCGGTTTCGGTTTCCGGCGGCTAGGGTTCTGGCGGCGGCGGGTCCAGCATGGCCGCCTCGACGACCACCAGGGAGACCCCGATGGACAGCGTGCAATTCAACTACCCGGCCGTCATTGTGGCGGCGCTTTTGAGCTTCGTGATCGGCGGCGCCTGGTATTCGCCGATCCTGTTTGCGCGAGCCTGGATGGCCGAGGCCGGCATCGACGAGCAGCGCGCCCGCCAGGCGCGGCTGGGCCTGGTGTTCGGCCTCTCGGCCCTGGCCTCGCTGGTGATGGCCTTCAATCTGGCCGCCTTCATCGGCGCCAAGGCCAGCCTGGGCTTTGGCCTCTTCGCCGGCTTCGCCACCGGCCTGGGCTGGGTGGCGATGAGCCTGGCCGTCATCTACCTGTTCGAGCAGCGCTCGCTGAAGCTCTGGCTGATCAATGCCGGTTACCAGGTCGTCGCGTACACGGTGATGGGTGCGGTCATCGGCGCCTGGCGCTAGACCGTCGTCGAAGACGCCGCCGCCTCGGCCAGCAGCCACTGCTCGAAGGCGCGCACCGCCGGCCGGGTGCGGGCGGCCGGGTCGACGATCAGCTGGTAGGCGCGTGCCGAGGCGATATGCGCCTCGAAGGGGGTCACCAGCTGGCCGCTCGCCAGCAGCGCGTCGACCAGGGGCCGGCGGCCCAGGGCGACGCCCTGGCCGGCCACCGCGGCGGCGATCGCCTCGGCATAGCTGGTGAAGCTCAGGCGCGAGGCCGGGCGCAGATCGGCCAGGCCCCAGGCGCGCAACCAGGGCTCCCATTCGGCCGGCATGCCGCTGCCGGCGTCGCTGTCCATCGCCAGGTGCAGCAGGGTGTGGTGGACCAGATCGGCCGGCTCGCGCAGCGGCAGCGCCAGCTCGCCGACCAGGCCCGGGCTGCAGACCGGCTGCATCTCCTCCTCGAACAGCTGCAGGCCGCCGGGCACGGCGCCGACTTTGCCGTATCGCACCGCCAGGTCGAAGCCCTCGGCGGCCAGATTGCGATTGTCCAGGGTCGCGTCCAGCCGCACGTCGATGCCCGGATGGGCGCGGGTGAAGCCGGGCAGGCGCGGGATCAGCCACAGCGCGGCAAAGCCCGGCGTTGTCGTCAGCGCCAGCACCTCGCGCTGCTGCGGCGCGCGGATCTCGCGCATGGCGCCGCGCAGGGTCGCCAGGGCCACCGTGCAGGCAGCCAGCAGGCGCTGGCCCTCGCCGGTCAGCGCCAGCGCGCGGTGCCGGCGGGTGAACAGCGCTGCGCCGATCTCGTCCTCCAGCGCGCGCATCTGCCGGCTCATCGCCGACTGGGTGACGAAACGCTCGGCGGCCGCCTTGGTGAAGCTCAGATGCCGCGCCGCCGCCTCGAAGGAGGCGAGCAGGTCCAGCGGCGGGAGGCGGTCCAGCGGCCTGTTGTTATTGGCTCTTGGTTGCATGCGTCCAAGGAATGCGAAGAGTTCCGATTGATCGTTTGTGAACGATCGCGCGCTCGACGAATATTCGTCCGAGCCCGGCTTTTGTGCAAGCCCCCGCCGATGCTCGTCGGGCATGCGTACGGCGCATGCGAGAAAAGACCTTCCTCACCAGGAGTCCGCCATGCTGATCGACACCCCCAGCGCCCGCCTGCTGCTGCAACGCGGCCAGACCTCGCGCCTCAGCGGCGCCGCCCATGCCCATCTGGCGAGCGCCGCGGGCACGCTCTGGATCACGATCGACCATGACCGGCGCGACATCGTGCTGGAGCCCGGCCAGGGCTTCGATGTCGACAGCGCCGAGGATGTGCTGGTCTGCGCGCTCGGCGGGCCGGCCGTGCTCGATCTGCAGCCGCGGATGGCGGCGCTGGCGGCGGCCTGAGCATGGACGCCGTCGCCACCCTGCTGGCCGCGCTGCGCCGGCCGCTGCCGCCGGCCGAGCCGGCCCCCGCGCTCACCGCGCCCGAACGCCTGGCCCTGCCGGGCGGTCGCGCGGTGTTGCTGCGCACTATCACGGCGGCCGATGCCGAGGCCGAGCAAGATTTCGTCGCCCATCTGTCGCTTGATTCGCGGCACAAGCGCTTCCATATCGGGCTGCAGCGGCTGAGCCCGGGACTGCTGCGCCAGATGATCGAGGTCGACCAGCGCGACCATGTGGCCCTGGTCGCCGAGGTGCTCGACGGCAGTGGGGTACTGGTCGCCGACGCCCGCTATGTGCGCGATCCGGCCCAGCCGGACGCGGCCGAGTTCGCGATCGCCGTCGCCGACGACTGGCAGAGCCTGGGCCTGGGCCGGGCGCTGATGGCGCGGCTGGCGGCGCGCGCGCGGCGCGATGGCCTGCGCCGGCTGTTCGGCGATGTGCTGCACGGTAACCGGCGCATGCAGGTGCTGATGCAGGGCCTGGGCGCCACGGCCCATGCCCATCCCGACGGGCCGCAACTGATGCGGCTGGTCTTCGAGCTGGAGAACAGCCTCTAGCAGGCTGTTGAAAAACTGCTGCGGCGACCCGCTGCGTCGTTGCGCGGTGCTCGGAATCCTCACGTACCTCCAGTACGTTGCGGTTCCTGCGCTCCGGGCGCCTAGCCGCGGGCCGTCCTCGCGACGTTTTTCAACAGCCTGCTAGGCCTTGGCGAAGAAGCGGCTCGGCGGCATGCCCACCGTGCGCGTCACCATCGCGGTGAAGGCGCTGGCGCTGGCATAGCCCAGCTCGGCGGCGATATGGCTCATCGGCCGGCGCCGCGCCGCCATCGACAGCGCATGGGCCAAGAGCACCTGCGAGCGCCATTGCGCATAGCTGGTGCCCAGCTCGTTGCGGAACAGGCGGGAGACGGTGCGTGGACTGGCGCCGACCTCGGCCGCCCAGTCGTCCAGGCTGGCGTGGCGCCCCGGCGCGTTCAGCATCGCCTCGCACAGCCGCCGCAGGCGCTTGTCCTGCGGCAGCTCGACGCCCAGGCGCAGCGTGCGGGCGCGGCCAAGTTCGTCGACGATCAGCGCATTCATCAGCGGCTCGCGTGCCGGGTCGGGCGCCGCCTTGGGATCGGTCGGCAGCGCCAGCACCAGCTCGCGCAGCAGCGGCGAGACCTCCAGCACCCGGCAGGCCTGCCAGGCGGGGCCGTCCAGCAGCCCCGGCAGCAGGTAGAGCGTGCGCAGATCGGCCTGCTCGATCGCGCTGACCGCGTGGACCACGCCCGGTGGGATCCAGACCGCCCGCGAGGGCGGGACGATATAGGTACTCTGTTGTGCGCTGACCCGCACCGCGCCGGTGACCGAGAACACCAGCTGGCCCCAGTCGTGCAGATGCGGCTGGATGTCCATTTGGTGTTCCATCAGCCGCGCCTTGCCGCGCAGCGGTCGCTCGGGGCTCGGCGCATAGGCGTTCGGGTCCAGCGGCGGCAGCAGCTTGCGGGCGGTGCTCATTGGGGGAGCAGGTTGTGACTCAAATTCGATGAAGCTTGTCGAACTATCGTAACCCGGACGGCGCGGCCCCGCCTACAGTGCGGGCATGAATACCGCCACCCTCGCTCTGGATCCGCGCGACCAGGCCCGTCGCGACTACGGCACGATCAGCCTGATCGGCCTTGCCCATGGCAGCTCGCATTTCTTCCACATGCTGCTGCCGCCGCTGTTCCCGGCCTTCATCCGCGACTTCGGCCTCAGCTATTCGGAGCTGGGCCTGCTGGTGACGACCTTCTTCGTCATCTCCGGCATTGGGCAGGCGATGGCCGGCTTCCTGGTCGACCGCCGCGGCGCGCGGCCGGTGCTGTTCGCGGCGCTGAGCTGCTTCGTGCTGGCCTCCATCGCCGCCGGCCTGGCGAATGGCTTCGGCGGCCTGATGCTGGCGGCGGCGCTGGCGGGCCTGGGCAACTCGCCCTTCCACCCGGTCGACTTCACCATCCTGAACAAGCGCGTCTCGCAGGCGCGGCTGGGTCATGCCTTCTCGGTGCACGGCATCACCGGCAATCTGGGCTGGGCGCTGGCGCCGGTGTTCTCGATCGGCATCGCCACCGCCACCGGCAACTGGCGCTGGGCCTATCTGGGCACGGCCCTGGTCGCGCTGGCGGTGATCGCCGTGCTGCTGTGGCGGCGCGATCTGGTCGACGACCGCCAGGGCAGCTGGGGCCATGCCAAGCCAGCCGCCGGCGCCAAGGAAGAACATCCGATGGCCTTCCTCAAGCTGCCCTCGGTCTGGCTGTGCTTCTCCTTCTTCTTCTGGACCACGGCGGCGCTGTCGGCCGTACAGAGCTTCGCCAGCCCGGCCCTGGGCAAGATGTACGGCCTGCCACTGTCGGTGACCGCCTATGTGGTCACCGGCTACATGCTGTGCGGCGCGGTGGGCATGGTGATCGGCGGCTTTCTGGTCGCCAAGGTCGAGCGGCTGGAGCGCACGATCGCGCTGGCCATGCTGCTGGCCGCCGCGTTGCTGCTGCTGACCGCCAGCGGCTGGCTGCCGCCCTATGCGGCCGCGGCCGTCGCCGCCTTGGCCGGCTTCGGCACCGGCCTGGCCGGGCCCTCGCGCGACATGCTGATCAAGCGCGCCGCCCCGCCGGGCGCCACGGGCCGCGTCTACGGCACCGTCTACTCGGGCCTGGATGTCGGCTTCGCGCTGGCCGCGCCCGTCTTCGGCGCGCTGCTGGACCATGACCAGCCGTCCAGCGTCTTCGTCGGCGCGGCACTGGCGCTGCTGCTGGGCATCGGTTCGGCCGGCCTGGTCGGCCTGCGGGTCGCGGCGGGCCGCTTGAAGAGCGCGGTGGCCTAAGGGCCGTCTACCAGGGCCGTCAGCGGCGCGCCCCAGGAGATGGGCGGCGGCGGATGGGGCTGGACCGGGAAGCTGGGCGCCAGGGTCAGCTCGAGCGGCGTCTCGGCCGCCTTGTGCTCGACGACCAGGGCGGGATGGTCGAAGCGCCGTGCCGAATAGCTCTGCACGACGGCGCCCGAGACCAGGGCGGCGCCGTCGACGAACAGGGTGAAGCAGCCATCGCGCAGCCGTCGGCCGCCGGCCGGCTCGGCGCCGGCGCCCGGCTGCGAGACGCGGCCTCCCTGCCACCGGAGGCTGGCCGCCTCGTCCAGCCAGCGCGCCTGCAGCGGCTCGGCGGTTTCGGGGAAGGCCAGGCGCTGGAAGTCCTGTCTTCGATGCGCATGCTCGCACAGCGAAAGCTCGCCGGGCCGTGAGGGCTGGAACAGGCGCAGGCGCCAGCGTTGCTGCGCCTCGGGCCGGACGGCCTCCTGGGCAGGGTGCTGCTGCGCCTGTGCGCTCATGCACAGGAGCGCGGCAGTGCCCGCCAGCAGCCAGCAAGGTTTTCGCGATCGCAAGGCCTCATCCCCTCGGCTTGAACTCGGCCGGATCATAAAAGGCCTCGGCAGGTAGCCGGCTCGCGGCAAATAAGATTGCCAATCCGCGGGCGCGACAAGGAGCGCTGATCGTGGTGCGGGGACGCGCGATTGCCCCGGGCACCACGATTGCCGCGCCGCTGCACAGGATGCCTGCCAGGAGCTGACGATGAATCCCGCCCCGCCTTATTCCAGCCAGGAGCCGAGCCGCGCCGAGGTCGAGGCGATGGCGGGCTGCACCGTGCTCGAGTTCGGCGCCAACTGGTGCGGCATCTGCCAGGCCGCGCAGCGGCAGATCGGCGAGGCGCTGGCGGCGCAGGGACCGCTGCGCCATCTGAAGATCGAGGACGGCCGCGGGCGGCCGCTCGGGCGCTCCTTCGGCATCAAGCTGTGGCCGACGCTGGTGATGCTGCGCGACGGGCGCGAGGTCGCGCGCGTCGTGCGGCCCGCCGGTGTGCGCGAGATCGCCGCTGCGCTGGCGCGGCTCGCCGACCCGCCGGCTGCCTGAGCTGGGGTCTACTGCGCGTCGCGCTCCCGCAGCGCGTTGTGCAGCGCGGTCGCGGCGATGGCGCCATGGCCGAAGGCGACCGCGATCTGGTCCAGCGCGCTGACCAGATCACCGGCCGCATAGAGACCGTCGACGCTGCTGCGGCAATGGGCATCGACGACGACCGCCCCGCGCTCGTCCAGCCGCGCGCCCAGCTGCGCCGCCAGCGAGTTGCGCGGGCGCACGCCCAGCGCCGCGTAGAGCACGTCGAAGCGCGGCTGCGTCGCGTCGCTCATCCGCACCCGCGCCCCGCCCGCGTCGAGTTCGAGCGCTTCGGCCACCGGCGTGTCGGGCGGGCCGCTCAGCGCGATCACGCGCACGCTGGCCGCATAGTCGCGCAGGAAGTCGGCCTCGTGCTCGGCATGCGCGGTGTCGCCAAGCACGCCGATATGCCGGCCGCTGTGCTCGTGGCCATCGCAGATCGGGCATTGGCGCAGCAGGTCGGCCTCGCAGAGCTGCGCGGTGCCGGGCAGCGCCGGCAGCCGGTCCTCGACGCCGGTGCACAGCAGCAGGGTTCGCGTCCGCAGCGGCAGCGTCTCGGCGGCGAAACGCAGCTCGAACAGCCCGTCCTCGCGACGCTGCGCGCTGCCGATCTCGCCGTGGATCACCGCGCCGCCGAAGCGGCCCAGCTGCCGCTGCAGGCGGCGTATCAACTCCGCGCCGGCAATGCCGTCCGGGTAGCCGGGGCAGTTGTGCGAGCGACTGACCTTGAGCAGGCGGCTGCCGCCGGCATCGACCAGCAACACTCGGCGATGGAAGCGCCGCAGATAGATCGCCGCGGTGAGGCCGGCCGGCCCGGCGCCGACGATCAGGCAGTCGAAAGAGGCGGTGTTCGGCAAGATGGATGAGTGATGAGAAAAAGCGGGGTGGGGGACGCTTGCCGGCCTCGGCAATGGCCATGCCCGCCGCGCCGGGCGGGCGACTGTCGGCGCCAACCTACAGCGAAAGCAAGCGCGGGCCTACCGCGGCGAGGAGGGGGAAGTCTCACGATGCGGGCACCCAGCTTTCCATTCGGAGGTCCATCATGCCGACACCCGCCAAAGCCAGCCCGTCCCCAGCCCGTCCCGCTGCCAGGAGCGCCGCCCGCCCCGCGCGCCAGCCGGATGCGATCGCGATACTGCGCGAGGATCACAAAAAGGTCGCCGCGCTGTTCGAGCAGTACGAACATGCACGGTCCGCCAGCGTCAAGCGGCGGCTGGTCGAGACGATCTGCCACGAGCTGAAGGTCCACACCGCGATCGAGGAGGAGGTCTTCTATCCGGCCTTCAAGGCCGCCCTGAAGGACAAGGAACTGGTGCCCGAGGCACGCGTCGAACATGCCTCGGTGAAGAGCCTGATCGAGCAGGTCGAGGGCCGGGAGCCCGATGGCGAGGACTTCGACGCCAAGCTCAAGGTGATGGGCGAGTTCGTCAAGCACCATGTGAAGGAGGAGCAGAACGAGATGTTTCCCAAGGCGCGCAAGTCCCGGCTGGACCTGGTCGAGCTGGGCCGGCTGATGGCCGAGCGCAAGCAGCAGCTGATGGCGCACTGAGCGCCGGAAGTCATGGCCGCCGCCAATGCGCGCAAGGCCGGCTCCGCGGCGGCGGCCAAGGCGCTCGCCGAGGACGAGGGCAATGTGCTGCAGCGGCTGGGCCCGGGCCTGATCACCGGTGCGGCCGACGACGACCCCAGCGGCATCGCCACCTACAGCCAGGCCGGCGCGCAGTTCCGCTTCGGCCTGGTCTGGACCCTGCTGCTGACCACGCCGTTGATGATCGCGGTGCAACTGGTCTCGGCCCGCATCGGCTACGTCACCAGCCGCGGCCTGGCGGCCAATATGAACCGGCTCTGCCCGCGCTGGGTGACGGTGGCCGTGGTGGCGGCGCTGGTGGTCGCGAACACCATCAATATCGCCGCCGACGTGTCGGCGATGGCCGAGGCCACGCGGCTGCTGCTGCAGGGCCCGCAATGGCTTTATGTGCTCGCCTATGGCGTGCTGTCGGCGCTGGCCCAGGTCTATATCAGCTACGAGCGGACCGTGCGCGTGCTCAAGTACCTGACCCTGGTGCTGTTCGCCTACGTCGCCCTGGTGCTGGTGCTCAGGGTGCCCTGGGCGCAGGCCTGGTCGGAATCGATCCGCCCCTGGGCGCATCTGCAGCAGGGCTCGCTGAAGGACTATGCGGCCATGGTGGTGGCGATGCTGGGCACGACGATCTCGCCCTATCTGTTCTTCTGGCAGGCGACGCAGGAGGTCGAGGACCAGAAGTGCCGCCCGCTGTCCGAGGCGCAGCGCCATCAGCCGCAACGGATGAAGGCGCATCTGCGCTCCATGCGGCAGGACACCTTGATCGGCATGCTCTTGTCCAACGGCATCGCCTTCTGCATCGTCTTGTCGGCGGCGGTGGCGCTGAACCTGAACGGACATACGAATATCCACTCCTCGGCCGACGCCGCCGCGGCGCTGGAGCCGGTGGCGGGGCGCATGGCGCTGGCGATCTTCAGCCTGGGCATCATCGGCACCGGCCTGCTGGCGATCCCGGTGCTGGCCGGCTCGGCGGCCTATGCGGTCAGCGAGGTCTTCGGCTGGCGCGCCGGGCTGTCCAGGCGCTTCCAGGACGCGCGCGGCTTCTATTCCATCATCCTGACCGCGACCCTGTTCGGCACCGGCCTGAGCCTGTTCCAGGTCGATGCGATCGCGGCCCTGGTCTGGAGCGCGGTCATCAACGGCGTCATTGCGGTGCCGGTGATGGCCATCCTGCTGCTGATCGGCCGCTCGAAGTCGCTGATGGGCCGCTACACGGTGCCGCGCGCGACCGAATGGGCAGGCTGGGTCGCCACCGGCGTGATGGGCCTGGCGGCGGTGCTGATGTTCGTCACCATGGCCTGACGCGGCCCGGCTATTTGTCGAAGGCGGCCAGCGCGCCGCGCAGGTTCTCCAGCGTGGCCGGCTTGACCAGGTGCTCGTCGAAGCCGGCGTTCAGCGCGCTGCGCCGGTCCTCCGGCTGGCCGTAGCCGGTCAGCGCCACCAGCCGGACCTCGGCGGTCTCGGCCGCGGCGCGCAGCCGGCGCGCGACCTCGTAGCCGTCCATCTGCGGCAGGCCGATGTCCAGGAAGATCACCTCGGGGCGCCAGTCGGCCGCGACGCGCAGCGCGTCGTCGGCGCTGAAGGCGGTGCGCAGCTCATGCTGATCGGCCTGCAGCAGCAGCTCCAGCGATTCGGCCGCGTCCTGGTTGTCGTCGACCACCAGGATCCTGAACGGCCGCTGCGGCGGCCGCTCCGGCGCCGCCACCTGCGCCGCGGCGGCCTGCACCAGCGGCAGGCGGATCTCGAAGCGCGCCCCCTGGCCCAGGCCCGGGCTGCTGGCGCTGACGCGGCCGCCGTGCAGTTCGACCAGGCCCTTGACCACCGACAGGCCGATGCCCAGGCCGCCCTGGGAACGGTCCAGCGTGCGGTCGCTCTGCACGAACAGATCGAAGATGTCCGGCAGCAGCTCGGGCGCGATGCCGGGCCCGTTGTCGGTCACCGACAGCACGCCTTCCGCGCCCTCGCGCCGCACCGCGATCTCGATCTGCCCGCCCGGCTCGGTGTACTTGGCCGCATTGCTCAGCAGGTTCACCACGCTCTGCTGCAGCCGGATCGGGTCCGCGCTGACCGGCAGCGGGTCGAGGCTGGGCAGGACGGTCACGCGGTGCTGGCGCGCCTTCAGCAGCGACTCGGTCGCCTCCAGCGTCGGCGCGACGATCGAGGAGAGGTCCAGCGCTTCGCGCTGCAGCTCGACCCGGCCGCGGTTGATGCGGGAGACGTCGAGCAGGTCGTCGACCAGGCGCGAGAGCTGCAGCGCCTGCCGGTTGATGATCTCGATCACGCGCGCCGCGCTGGCGTCCGGATGGCCGAAGCGGCGCAGCAGCTCGCTGGCGCTGCGGATCGGCGCCAGCGGATTGCGCAGCTCATGCGCCAGCATGGCCAGGAACTCGTCCTTGCGCCGATCGGCCAGGCGCAGCGATTCCTCCATCTGCTTGCGCGCCGTGATGTCGAAGGAGACGCCCGACAGCGCGACCGCCTCACCGCGCTCGTCGCTGAGCACCGTGCCGCGCAGTTCCAGCCAGCGCAGCGAACCGTCGCGGCGCAGCACGCGCAGCTCGTCCTGCAAGGGTCCGCCCTCGGCGATCGCACGCTCGAGCAGCGCCCGGTGGCGGCCGGCATCGTCCGGATGGATCAGCGCATCGGCCTCGTCGACGGTCAGCGGCAGCGCGTCGAGCAGCTGGCGCGCGTTCTCGGACAGGCTAACGCGGCGGCTGGCCAGGTCGACCGCCCAGGTGAAGAGCCGGGCCTGGGCCAGGCCCAGGCGCAGCTGCTCCTCGGCGACGCGCCGCATCCGGTCCAGCGCCAGCATCGCGCCGACCCGCGCCAGCAGCTCGCGCGCGCTGAAGGGCTTGACCAGATAGTCGTCGGCGCCGGCGTCCAGCCCCTCGATGCGCGCCTCCTCGCCGGCGCGCGCCGACACCAGCACCAGCGGGATCGTGCGCAGCTGCTCGTCCTCGCGCAGCCGCTTCAGCAGGCCGAATCCGTCCAGGCGGGGCATCATCACGTCGGACACCACCAGGGCCGGCCGCTGGCGCCGGATCGCGGCCAGCGCCTCGATGCCGTCGCCGACCGTCTCCACCTCGTACAGCGGCTCGAGCAGGCGGCGGATGTACTGCCGCATATCGGCGTTGTCGTCCGCGATGATCACGCGGGCGCCCTGGATGCCCTTGTAGCGCTCGCCCAGCGGCGCGGCCGGCGCGGCGGCGCCGTCGGCCGGCGCGTCATCGTCCGGCTCGACCCAGCGCAGCGCTTCCTGCACATAGGCGATGTGCTGGGTGGAGGCCGGCTCGTCCTGGGCCGGCAGCAGCTGTTCCGGTGGCAGATGGCTCTTGCCGAGCGGCAGGCGCACCCGGAAGGTGCTGCCCGCGCCCGGACGGCTCTCGACGCCGACTTCGCCGCCATGCAGCTTGACCAGCTCGGAGACCAGGGCCAGGCCGATGCCGCTGCCCTCCTGGGTGCGCCCGATCGCGCCCTCGATGCGGTGGAAGCGCTCGAACAGGCGCGGCAGCTGCTCCTGCGCGATGCCCACGCCGCTGTCGGCGACCTCCAGGATGGCGTGCCGCTCCTCGGCGCCGATGCGCACCTCGACGCTGCCCTGCAAGGTGTACTTCAGCGCGTTGGACAGCAGGTTCAGCAGCACGCGCTCCCACATATCGCGGTCCACATAGGCCGGTATCGGCGTCGCATGGCAGCGCACCGTGTAGCGCAGGCCGGCCCGCTCCATCGCCGAGCGGAAGCTGCTGGCGATCTCCTCGCTGAGCCGGCACAGATCGACCAGGCGGTAGCTGGCCTTGTGGCGGCCGGCCTCGATGCGCGAGAACTCCAGCAGCGCGTTGACCAGCTTGGCCAGGCGCTGCGCATTGCGCTCGGCCATGCGCAAGGGCGGCTGCAGCGGCGGCGGCAGGCGTTCGTCGTGCAGGCTGTCGGCCAGCGGGCCCATCATCAGGGTCAGCGGCGTGCGCAGCTCATGGCTGATATTGGAGAAGAACACCGTCTTGGCGCGATCGAGTTCGGCCAGCTGCTCGGCGCGCCGGCGCTCGCGCTCGACCGTTTCGACCCGGATCGCCGCGCCGGACAGGGCCAGGGCGACGCGCTCCAGAAAGGCCTGGTACTCCGGGTCCAGCCGCAGCCGCGGGCTGATGCCGATCAGCAGCACGCCCTCGGGCCGCTCCGGCGCTAGGCCAGCGAGCGGCAGCAGCAGCGCCTGCTCGCAGGCCTCGGGCCAGGGCGCGACGGTCAGCGCATGAGCCAACCGCGCCGACAGGTCCTCGACCAGCAGCGGCGCACCGTCCGCCAGCACCTGCGCGAGCGGCAGTCGCTCGTCCAGCTCGGGGGCCGCGGCCGGCAGCCGCAGCGCGGCGCTCAGCGTCTGCGTGGCCGGGTCGAGCCGGTACAGCGTCGCGAACGGAATGTCGTGCGGATCGCTGGCCAGCAGCTCGGCTGCGCGCGTCCAGATCTCGTCCAGCGAGCCCGCCAGCGCCAGGCTCTCGTTGAAATCGCGCAGCAGCCGGGTGCGGCGCTCGCCGATCACCCGGTAGGTGGTTTCGAGCACCGCGTTGAAGATGCCCTCGACCCGGCCGTTCTCCCCGCGTATCGGGCTGAAGGTGTAGTCGAAATAGCATTCCTCGACAAAGCCGTGGCGGCGCATCGCCAGCAGCTGGTCGGTGGAGCGGGTGGCGCGGCCGGTCCGCACGACGCTGTCGAACAGCGGGCCGATGGTGTCCCAGATCTCGGGCCAGACCTCGGCGGCGGCGCGCCCCAGCGCCCAGGGATGCTTGGAGCCGAGGATGGGGCTCCAGTCGTCGTTGTAGAGCAGGGCCAGCTGCGGCCCCCAGTAGATCGCAATCGGGAAGCTGCTGCCCAGGCAGATGCTCAGCGCCGAGCGCAGGCTTTGGGGCCAGTCCTGCACCGGGCCGACGGCGGTGCCAGGCCAGTCCACCTGCCGGATGGCGGTGGCCAACTGGCTATCCCCATCGATGAAGTCGAACGGGCCGTCCCCGCTCGCTGCTGCTGCGCTGCTCATCTGCCCTCCGTCGCGTTTTTGCCGGGATCCTAATGCGCGATCGCGTCTGGCGATGGACGCTAACCCGGCTCGGGCGGCGCCGGCAGCGGCGCCGGGCGCATCGCGTTGTCGGACGCTTCCTGCACGCGGCAGGCGCAGCGGCGATCAGGGCGCGAAGCGGTCCTCGTCCATGAAGAGCGTGAACTTGCTGCAGACCTCCTTCAGCTTGCGCGCCTTGTCCAAAGCCTCCTTCAGCTGCGCCGGGTCCACCGCGGCGACCGGGCGCAGCACGAAGATCTGCGAGGCGTCGCCCAGCCTCAGCCCGCCATTGGGCAGCGTCTCGTAACTCATCTCGGCCCAGTCCCAGGAATACTGCCTGCCCTTGGCGTCGACGATCAGCGGATCGCAGACATTGGTGTCGTCCTTGACGATCCGGACCTGGGTGTCCTGCAGGTTGTACTGGACGATCTCGTAATTTTTCAGCGGCGCCGTCGCCGCGTACGAGTCGAGCACGATCTGCCAGGTGAGTTTGGAAGCCTGGTGCTCTTCGTCGTTGATCAGCTCGAACAGCATGTCCGAAGCCTTCAGGCGATTGCGGTTCTCGGGGCGCTCGTGGACCAGCAGGATCATCGCCTCGTAGTACTTGGCCGCCTGCCGCAGCGCGGGCACCTGCGGTTGAAGCAGCGAGCGCGCCATCGCGATGTCCTTGGGGACGTAGTCGCCGCTCAGGTATTCGGTGGCCAGCCTTTGTTTGGCGGCAAGATGGCCGGCATCGGCCGCCTTGCGCAGATGGCGCATATAAAGGCTTGGCCGTCTGCCCTCCGGGTGCAGCGCATAGAAGGCGGACACATAGTCGGCAAAAGCCAGGCCCTGGGCCGAGGCGCGCGACAGGAACTTGGACATGTCCAGACCCGGCACCGCTGCCATCTTGCCGTGCATGACGCCGACGACGACCAGCAGCATGGCCTTTGCATCGTCGGCGCGGGCCGCATCGACCAGTTCCTTGCTGCGTGCCCGGTAGTCGAACTGCTTCTGCAGGAAGTCGGTGATCCGCAACTGGGTCCAGTCGGCGGGCTCGAAGCCCCATCGGTCGCGCGCTTGCGCCTGAGCCGGCAGCCAGGCGCTGCAGGCCAGTAGCAGCGCGAGGAGGTGGGGGCGAAGAAGCCGGCCTGGCGGCCGGGCCGGCGAAGAAGGGAGGATCACCGGGCGATTATCGTCGCCGCACCTTCGCTCGGCTCTGCCGGCCGATCACCACCTCGTCTCGAACGCCAGGCGGATCAGCAGGTCGTCGTTCCAGCGCAGCGCCGGCGGCAGGCCGGGGCGGTTGTAGGGATCCAGGTTGTACCGGTGGTAGTCGGCACTGAGGACGATGGCCGGCTGCTTGAGCGTGCCGCCGCCCATCAGCGCGCTGGCGTCGATGCGCATCGCCGCCTGGTACTGGCTCAGCAGCGACTGGCTGCCGTCTTGCCAGCCGCGCGCCATGCCGCTCAGCGAGACCGATTCGCCGAGCTTCAGCCCGAGCCGGCCGGTGACGGCATAGGCGAAGACGCTGTTGCGCAGGGTGCTGCGGTCGTAACCGACCTCCTTGGGCGCATCGTCGTCGAGCTCCATGAAGAACCAGCCGGCACCGGTCTCCACCGAGGCCTGCAAGACCTGGCCCTGATAGCCGAAGACCAGGGCCGGCAGCGCGGTGATCTGCCGCTCGATGCCGCTGACCGTGTTCATCCGCGTCTGCAGATCGGCCGTCCAGCCCAGCCGCAGCTGCTGCGAGCGCCACAGCTCGCCGTCGCTGCCCAGGTGCAGCTGCCACCAGAGCGGGATGTGGTCGCTGTCCAGATGGTCTTTGTCGCGGTCGAGGAAGAGCTCGAAGGAGCCGTACAGATGGCGGCCGCTCGCGCTGCGCTGGTCGACCGAGACGCTGCCGTTGAGCCCATGGGTATGCGAGTCGACGTCGCGGACGGCGAAATCGTGCAGTCCCAGCGAGTAGCGCCAGTCCTCCTCCGCCCGGGCGGGGCCGGCGGCCAGCGTCGCGGCAAGCAACAGGGGCGCCAATACGGCGGTGGGCAGGGATAGTTTCATGGGCTCCTCCTCGGGGCCGTGCGTCCAGCGCGCGGCCGATGCGGCGGCGCTCAAGGCGCCGTCTTGCGCCAGCTCGGATCGGGATCGAAGCGCGTCATCGCGCGCGCGAGCGCATCGGTGTCGGGGCCGAGGTCCTTCTCGTAGACGACGCCCTCGTGATTGATCATGAAGCTCATCACGCCGGTGTCACCGTAGCGCACCGGCCAGGCGACCAGGGCGAAGCCGGCACGCATGCGCCCGCCGATGATGTAGTCATAGGCGCCGCCGCGCGCGTTCTTACCCTGGGCGGTGAGGATCTTGTACTGATAGCCCCAGTAGCCCGGACCCTTGGGCGGTTGCTGGGCCAGCAGCGGTCCCAGCGGGCTGCGGTCGATGTCCAGCGGGCTCGGCCAGTAAAGGCCGTCGCGTGCGCCGTCCGAGCTGACCAGCTTGCGCGCGTACTCGCGCACGCCCTCGCCGCTGCGGTCCTGGCTTGCATACTCGAGCTGCGCGTCGTAGTAGGCCTGCACCGCCTGGATCGCCGCCAGCTCGTTGCGGCCGATGCGGGCAGTGCGCAGCCGGTCCTTGCCGGCGACCGGGTCGAAGCGCCATTGCGCGGACTTGTTCTTGACGATGGGAATGGGCAGGGTGAAGCCCGGCTGCTCGCCGACGGTCAGCAGGGCCGTGCCCTCGCTCTCCTGCTGGATGCCATGCTGCTTGTCCCAGGCGGCCAGAAAGGCCTGGACGTCCTCATGGCTCAGATCGTCGGTCGGGATGAAGCGCTTCCAGTCCTTGCCCAGCACCGTCTCCAGGCTCTTGGCGTCCTTGTCGCGGATCGCCTTGACCAGGGCCTCGGACGCCGCTTCGGGCGTCGCATAGCTCTTCTGCGCCAGCGCGGCCAGCGGCGCGGCGATCAATGTGGCCGACAGCAGCAATCGGGCGGCGAGTCCGGCGATCCGGGGGGCTTGCATCATGTTCTCCATAGCCATCGTCAACGGCGCCGACCGCCGGCCCGGGCGCCGCCGCCGGCGCCGCGCGAACCCATCGATTGCCGGCTGCTGTTGCCGCGGTCGAACTGCTGGCGCGACTGGCCCGGATTGCTGGCGCCGCGCAGCGCGTGATCATTGCCGCCCAGCGCCTGCGCGCGCTCGCGCGAGGCGGCGATATTGCTGCTGCCGCCGCCGGCTCCGAAGTCACGGCCGCCGGCGCCGCCCAGATCGCGAGCACCGCCACCGCCGAAGTCGCGGCCGCCGGCACCACCGCCGAAATCGCGGCCGGAGCGATCGACCGCCTGCTGCGCGCGCTGCCGCGCGGCCGGGTCATTGCGCAGTTGCTCGCGCGCCTGCGCCGGATCGATGCCGCGGCTTTGCAGCACCGACTGCGCCTGCTGGCGGCGCGATTCGGTCACCGGATCGCGGCCGCGGAAGTTGTTGCGCGCCTCGGCATTGCCGCGGCCCTGACCGTACTTGTCGCGGCTGGCCTGGTCGCGGTAGGGCACGCCCTTGCGGTTGGCCGCGTTGTGCTGGAACTTGTTGTTGCCGCGGTCGCGCGGCTCGACGCGGTTGATGTTGTTGAAGCGATCGACGTCGATATTGATGTCGCCGCCGCCCCAGTTGCAATTGCCCCAGAGGATGGAGCCGATCGCCACGCCCCAGAACACGCCGGCCGCAAAGGCGCCGGGGTAGTAGCCGGGATAGTAGTAGGAATAGGGCGGCCAGTAGTAGGGCGGGTAGTAGGGATAGGGCCAGGGCCCGTAGACCACATTGGGGTCATAGGCCGGCACATAGACGACATCGGTCTTGGCCGGCTCGATGATGATGACCTGCTGGTTGTTGGCCTCGGTCTTGGTCGACACGAGCTGCTGCTCGTTGGACTTCAGGTTGCCCTGCGCCTGCGCCTTCGCGCGCAGCCGCTGCACGGCGTCCAGCATTTCCTTGGAGGAGGCGAGGAAGGCGTCGCCGAGGTTCTGCACCCAGTCCGGCTTGTCGCCCATCGCCTGCAGCACCTGCGGAAAGGCGGCCAGCGCCTTCACCGCCGGATCCCAGGCCTGGTCCTGCACCTTCTGCACCGCGGCGTTGCCCTTTTCGTCCTTGTTCGCCTTCGACCACTTGGCCGCCTCGGCGACGTCGGCCGGGTAGGTGGCCGCCATCAGCACCTGCGACAGCAGCGAATCGGGATAGAGGGCGATCGGCGCGACCAGCTGTTCGTACTGCTCGGCGCTGAAGCTGGCGGTCGAGGCGGTGCTGGAGGCCGGGGCCGGCGACGGGGCCGCGCTCTGCGCCATCGCCGGCCGGCTCTGCGCGATGACCACGGCCGGCAGCAGGGCCAGCGTACACATGCGAAGCAGCCGTTGCGATGCGAGGGCTTTCATGCTGCGGACCTTACTACGGAGGCGACCGGTCGGGCAAGGGTCCGGTGTTGCCTTTACGTTTCGGCCGGCGGGGCGGCGCATGACCTGACCCTGCCGCCGGCGCGCGGCGGCCGCGCTACAGTCGGCAGGCATGAACAGCGGCAAGCCCCCCCCCGAAGCCGGCGCGCGTCTCGCCGGCCATGCACTCGTCGAGGCGCTGATCGCGCAGGGCATCGACACCGTCTTCGGCGTGCCCGGCGAAAGCTATCTGGCCGTGCTGGACGGCTTCCACGAGCACCGCGACCGCATCCGCTTCATCGCCTGCCGGCAGGAGGGCGGGGCGGCCTTCATGGCCGAGGCGCAAGGCAAGCTGACGGGGCGCCCCGGCATCTGCTTCGTCACCCGCGGGCCCGGCGCGACCAATGCGTCCATCGGCCTGCACACGGCCTTCCAGGATTCGACGCCGATGGTTCTGTTCATCGGTCAGGTCGCCAGCGGGCAGCGCGACCGCGAGGCCTTCCAGGAACTCGACTACCGGCAGATGTTCGGCCCCGGCACGCTGGGTTTTGCCAAATGGGTCGGCGAGGTGCAGGACGCCGATCGCCTGCCCGAGTACATCGCGCGCGCCTTCCATACCGCGCTGCAGGGCCGGCCCGGCCCGGTGGTGCTGGTGCTGCCCGAGGACATGCTGACGCGGCAAAGCGCCGCGCCGGTGCTGCCGCGCGTGGTGGCCGCCGAGGCCTGGCCGACGCCGCAGGCGCTGGCGGAGCTGCGCGAGCGCCTGCTGGCGGCCCGGCGGCCGCTGCTGATTGCCGGCGGCGGCGGCTGGAGCGCCGATGCCTGCGCGGCGCTGCAGCGCTTCGCCGAGGCCTGGAGCCTGCCGGTCGGCTGCGCCTTCCGCTTCCAGGACCTGTTCGACAACCGCCATCCGCTCTATGCCGGCGATGTCGGCATCGGCATCAATCCGAAGCTGGCGCAGCGGGTCAAGGACGCCGACCTGATCGTCGCGCTCGGCGCGCGCCTGGGCGAGATGACGACCGGCGGCTATACCTTGCTGCAGGCACCGCGGCCGGCGCAGCAGCTGGTGCACATCCATGCCGGGGCCGAGGAGCTGGGCCGCGTCTATGCGGCCGATCTGCTGATCAACGCCAGCATGGGCTGCGCCGCGCCGGCGCTGGCGACGCTGGCGCCGCCGGCCGCCTGCGCCTGGGCCGACTGGAGCGCGCAGGCCCAGGCCGACTACCAGGCCAATCTGCTGCCCCAGCCGGTCGCGCCGCTGGACATGGCCGAGGTCGTCCAGACCCTGGGCCGGCTGCTGCCGGAGGGCACGATCTACACCAACGGCGCCGGCAACTACAGCGGCTGGCTGCACCGCTTCCACCGCTACACGGCGCTGCACCAGCATGGCCGCACGCAGCTGGCGCCGACCTCGGGCGCGATGGGCTATGGCGTGCCGGCGGCCGTGGCGGCGGCCCTTCTTCAGAAGGAGCGCTGGGTTGTCAACATCGCCGGCGACGGCGATTTCCTGATGAGCGGCCAGGAGCTGGCCACCGCCACCGGCTATGGCGCGAAGAAGCTGATCGCCATCGTCGTCGACAACGGGACCTACGGCACCATACGCATGCACCAGGAGCGCGAATACCCGGGCCGCGTCTCGGGCAGCGATCTGTTCAATCCGGACTTCGTCTTGCTGGCCCAGGCGCATCGCTGGGCCGCCGAGCGGGTCGAGCGCAGCGAGGACTTCGAGCCGGCGCTGCGGCGCGCGCTGGCGGCCGAGGGACCCAGCCTGCTGCATCTGCGCCTGTCGGCCGATGTCTCGACCAGCCGCGCGACGCTGACGCAGATCCGCGCGGCCGCGCGCCAGCGTCTGGGACAATAGGCCCATGCAAACCATCGACTTCGAACTGCGCGGCGAGTACATCGAGCTGGACAAGCTGCTGAAGGCCACCGGCCTGGCCGAGAGCGGCGGCCGCGCGCGCGTGATGATCAGCGAGGGTCTGGTCCGGGTCGACGGTCAGCCGGAGTCGCGCAAGACGGCCAAGATCCGCGCCGGCCAGCAGGTCGGCCTGGACGGCGTGCGGATCGCCGTGCGGGCGGGCGCCTAGGCTCGCGAGCGCTGGCGCAGCCAGCCCTCGAACTCGGCCGCCGTCTGCGGCCGCGCATACAGATAGCCCTGGGCGGTCTCGCAGCCGGCCGCGCGCAGCGCCTGCTGCTGGCCCTCGGCCTCGACGCCCTCGGCGACGACCGACAGGCCCAGCGCGCGACCGATGCCGATGACGGCGCTGGCCAGCGCGCGGTCGTCGGCGTCGCGCTCCAGATCGCGCACAAAGCTCTTGTCCAGCTTCAGCTCGCGCACCGGCAGGCGCTTCAGATAGGACAGGCTCGAATAGCCGGTACCGAAGTCGTCGACCGACAGGCGCACGCCCATCGCGTCGAGCGCGCGCAGCTGCTGGCGCGCCTGCTCGTTGTCGTCCAGCATCAGCCGCTCGGTGACCTCCAGGGTCAGGTGGCGCGGCTCCAGCCGGTGCCGCACCAGCAGCTGGCCGACATGGGCGGCCACATCGTCCTGGTAGAAACGCAGCGCCGAGACATTGACGGCGATATTGGGCACCGGCAGCGCGCGCGCCAGCCAGTTGCTCAGCTGGGCGCAGGCGGCCTCGAGCACCCAGGCGTCCAGCGCATTGACCAGGC
The DNA here is from genome assembly GCF_030410485.1 of Roseateles violae. Classification (GTDB taxonomy): domain Bacteria; phylum Pseudomonadota; class Gammaproteobacteria; order Burkholderiales; family Burkholderiaceae_C; genus Roseateles_D; species Roseateles_D violae. Next base: position 269,978 of record NZ_JAUHHC010000002.1, read on the forward strand.
CGCATTCCTCGGCCACCGGGATGAAGGTGTCGGGGCTCAGCGCGCCGAGCTCGGCATCGGTCCAGCGCAGCAGCGCCTCCACGCCGACCAGCGCGCCGTCGGCCAGGCTCAGCTTGGGCTGGAAGTGCAGGCTGAGCTCGCCGGCCGAGAGCGCGCGGCGCAGCGCGCTCTCGATGCGCAGGCGCTCATCGAGCGCGCGGTTCATCGCCTGCAGGAAGTAGCGGCTGCAGTTGCGGCCCGAGCGCTTGGCCTCGTACATCGCGATGTCGGCGTTCTTCAGCAGCGACTCGAGCTCCTGGCCGTCGGCCGGGAAGGTGGCGATGCCGATGCTGGCCGACAGCTTCAGCTCGACCCCCTGCACGCGCAGCGGCTCATGCAGGGCCGCATGCAGCTTGTCGGCCACATGCATCGCGTCGACCGCGCTGCAGCCCGGCAGCACGGCGGCGAACTCGTCGCCGCCGACGCGGGCCAGGGTGTCGGTGTCGCGCACCTGGGCCAGCAGGCGCTGCGACAGCTCCTTCAGCACCTGGTCGCCGCTGGCATGGCCCAGCGAGTCGTTGATGGTCTTGAAGCGGTCGAAGTCCAGCAGCAGCAGGGCGCCCGGCGTGTCCTTGCGCAGCGCCAGCTGCAGCGCCTGCTGGGCGCGGTCGGCGAACAGGCTGCGGTTGGGCAGGCCGGTGATGCCGTCGTAATAGGCCAGGCGCTCGATCTGGCGCTGGTGCTCCTCGTGGCGCAGCGCCACCTGGCACAGCTGCACGCAGGCCTCGACCATGCGGCGGTGGAAGGGCGCCACCGGCCGCGGCTCGCGGTAGTAGAGCGCGAAGGTCGCGCCGACCTGATCGGCCGCGGTGAAGATCGGGTTCGACCAGCAGGCCGCCAGCTCATAGCTCTGGGCCAGCTCGCGGTAGTCGTCCCACAGCGGGTCGCGGCCGATATCGCTGACCTCGACCGGCGCGCGCCGCCAGGCGGCGGTGCCGCAGGAGCCCGCCCTCGGGCCGATCGGCGCGCCCTTGATCGCGGCGCTGAAGCTGGCCGGCAGGCTGGGCGCGGCCAGCGGCTGCACCTGGCCGCTCTCGTCGACGGCCAGCACCGTGCAGATCACGTCCGGCGCCAGCGCCTCGACGCGCCGGCACAGCAGGTCCATCACCACCTGCAGCGGCCGGCCCAGCGCGACCGCCTCCAGCACCTCGCGCTGCAGGCCGGCCACCGCGTCCTGCTCGCTGCGCTCGTCCAGCGGCGCCAGCAGCAGGGCCGTGATCGCGCCGGCCGGCGGCGCCAGCAGCGGCCGCAGCGGCCGCGCCAGCAGCGGCATCGGCGGTTGGCTGTAGGGCTGGCGCAGCGCCAGCCGCACGCTGCGGCCGGCTTCCTGCTCGGCCTGCAGCTGCTCGCGCCACAGCAAGGGGCTCAGGCCTTCGAAGAAATGCTGCAGATCGGGAGTGGCGACGCCGTCGGCGGCGGCGCCGGCCCAGCGCATGAAGTTGCGGCTGGCATGGCGGACATGGCCGGCCTCGTCGACCCAGATCAGGCCGAGATCGGCGCTGTCCAGCGCATCGCAGAGAAGCTGTGCATCGGGCGTGGCGGGCATGGCGGGCGGGGCGCGGTGACGAGGTCTGCATTCTGCGCGCGCCATCCCCCCGAGGCGAGGGGGTGTCGGCGAATGATTCAGGGATTGCCTGCATGGACGCCATCGCTGAAAAATAAAACACTGTTCCAATTCAAGAGCTGTCCGGTCGGCCCGCCTGTGCGGGCCCGGCCAGACCGTCGGCCCGCCCCGAACCTCCGCGTCGGCCGGCCGACCGGTCGACAGAGGTGCCGTCGCGCTGCAGCGCCGGCGCCCGCTTCTTGAGCCGAAGCGGCCGCCCGCAGTCTCCCGCGGCCGCACGCGCCGTCGACGCCTGCCGCTTCGTCCGCGCCTCTCTCCCCGTCGGCCTGCCGCCGATGTTTGCCGACCGGCTGACCACAGCCGGGCCGCCGGTGTGGGCGGCGCCGTGTCATGTGCAGAACCAGGGGCGCCCCGCGTGGCTCGCGGGCGTGCTTCGCAAGGAGACAAAACCGATGAGAGTGATTGCGCTGAAACACAGGCGGACGCTGCTGGCGTCCTCGATCTCGCTGGGCCTGCTGGCCTGCGGCGGCGGCGAACCGGCCCAGCCGACCCTGTCCGGCACGCAGGACGCCGATGCGACGGCCGCCCGGCCGCTGGCAGCGGACGGGACAAGCAGCGCCGAAGGCGCCGCCGCCAAGGCCCTGGCCACGCGCGAGCCGCGACCGATCACGCCGGCGCCGGCGCCGGTGATCGACGCTGTCAGCACCACCGACATCACGGCGCCGCTGCTCCTGGACATGGGCGAGCGCAACTACTCGGCGCCTGTGCTGGTCGGCGGCCTGCATTCGCCGAGCAACTACCGCGCCGCGCCGCGCCTGCCGGGCTGGCAGTTCGCCACCAGCGATCCGACCAATGGCGTGCTCACCTTCGAACGCGAGACCGCGCCCGACATCGGCTGGCACAACTGGTCGCGCAAGGGCCGGCTGCTGGTCACCGGCGGCTCGGCCGCGGCGGCCAACCGCGTCTACACGGTGTTCAACAAGGAACAGCTGCTGGCCGCGATCCGCGAGGCCAGGAACGAGCCCAAGATCATCCGCATCGTCGGCCATATCGACTTCCGCTGGAGCCAGGGCAACACGGTGTTCCAGGAGTACACCAGCTACCTGGACCAGAAGAACGGCGGCTCGCTGGCCATCCCCTCGAACACCACCCTGGTCGGCATCAACGACGCCAACGGCCGGCCCGCGCGCCTGACCGGCACGCAGATCCTGATCGGCAAGGAGGCCGCGCTGACGCCCGCCGGCGACCCGGAGGCCGATTTCAAGAAATGGGTGGCCGAGGGCAAGGACCCGGAGCTCTACCCGACCTGGACCCGCAACATCATCATCCGCAATCTGGCGATCGACACGCCCTGGGACGTCAACCCGGAGGACAGCGACAACGCCTATGCGGACGGCCTGGCGATCACGCGCGGCCAGTACATCTGGATCGACCATGTGTCCATCACCGATGGCGACACGCCCGACTCGCTGGCCAGCGACACCCGCCACGACGGCGCGCTGGACATCGTGCGCGGCTCCGACTACGTGACCGTCTCGAACAGCTATTTCTCCAAGCATCACAAGCTGACCCTGGTCGGCAACGGCGACTCGGGCCGCGCCTGGAGCGATGCCGGCCGCCTGCACGTGACCATGACCGGCAACTGGTGGGACAGCATCGGCAGCCGCATGCCGCTGGTGCGCTTCGGCCAGCTGCACCACTACAACAACCTGGTCACCGGCAGCACGACCACCAGCGATGCCGACCTGAAGTTCATGTCGGGCCTGGACGTGCGCTACAAGTCCGACGTGATCTCGGAGAGCAATTTCTACGAGTTCACCGGCCTCAAGCCCAAGGAGGTCTGCGGCAAGCTGGCCGGCGGCAAGGACGCCGTCAGCTTCCGCAGCTCGGGCCACCGCTTCATCAGCGACAAGGACGATCTGGGCAAGCCGATGACGGCCGTCATCGACGTGCAGTTGCAGGGCTGCGAGGGCCTGCCGGTGGCGCAGATGTGGGTGCCGCCCTATGCCTACACGCTGCGCCCGACCGACAGCCTGCGCACCGCCGTGCGCGCCAGCGCCGGCGCCGGCCGCCTGGGCCTGTTTGCCGTCAGCGGCCCGACGCCGCCGCCGCTGCCCAGCGCGCCGGCGCCCTCGCCGGCACCAAGTCCCACGCCCACCCCACCCCCGCCGCCACCGCCGCCGGCCCCGCCCCCGGGCCCGGCGCCCGATCCGGGCACCGGCTGCACCGTGCAGCTGCCCTGCGGCAGCGGCGGCGGCGAGCAGGCGATGAACCCGGCGCTCGCCGTCGCCGTGCCGGCCGCCGGCTATGCCGCCGACACCGGCCGCTACAGCGTCAGCGGCGCCGGCGCCATCGACACCGGCAACCCCTACAACTTCAACTTCAAGTACACGACGCTCAGCGGCGACTTCACGTTCACCGCCCGCATCCTGGTTCAGGGCGGCAGCGGCTCCTCCGGGCGTGCCGGCATCGTCGCCAGCGAGGGGCTGAGCGGCACGCCGCTGTACGCCTGGACCGCGCGTTATGCCGGCAGCGGCGACATCCGCGCGGCGGTCAACGGCAACAACAAGTCCAGCGTGGCCGGCTTCAGCACCTCGACCCTGCCGGTGTGGGTGCGCATCCAGCGGCGCGGCAATGCGATCTATTCGGCCGCCTCGACCGACGGCATCAGCTGGTCCGAGCGCAGCAGCACCAACGTCACGGCGGCGACGCTGTACGTCGGCCTGGCCGTGTCCTCGGGCAGCAACACCGCGCTGGCGACGGCGGACTTCGACCAACTGAGCATCGTCGGCGGGCAATGAGCGCCCCAGGAGATTCGGCAATGAAAAAGCAAACGCATCTGAAGAAGGCGCTGGCCGCCGCCGCGCTGAGCCTGCTGGCCGCGGCCGGCGCGAGCGCGGCCTCGGTCCACACCGTTCCCTACGCGAGCCTGTCCGGCGCCGGCCAGATCGGCTTCGAGGGCCTGGCCGAGGGCCTGCTCGAGGGCGTCGTCGGCATCGGCAATGTGCAGTTCGGCGAGCGCTTCGCCGGCCAGGAGCTCAGCGTGAGCAAGGCGCCGCGGGCCGGGGAGATCGCGCAGGACTGGTTCGACCATCTCGGCTACGGCGCGCCGACGGCCGGCCTGAGCCTGCTGGCCGGCGCGGCCGGCGCCAATCTGGGCGTCTACGACTATGGAGACGCCGACGGCAAGGCGCTGGCCGGCATCGGCCCGCTGGGCGGCGAGGGCGGCGATGCCTTCGGCCTCGGCGCGATCTCGGCGCGCTTCGCCGCCGGCCAGTCGGCGCTGGGCTTCCAGCTCCGCGATGCCGATGGGGGCAATGGCTGGCTGGCGCTGTACCGCGCCGACGGCTCGCTGATCCAGAGCATCGCGCTGGGTCCGCTGCAGAACGGCTTCTATGCCTTCGCGCGCGAGGGCGGCGTGGCCGACATCGCCGGCTTCTCGCTCTACAACGCCGACCCCTTCTACGGCGTCGCGATCGACCAGCTGCGAATTGCCGGCGCCGTCACGGCCGTGCCGGAGCCGGCTTCGCCGCTGCTGATGCTGGCCGGCTTGCCGATCCTGGGCGCCGTCCTGCGGCGCCGCCTGCGCCGATGAGCGCGGCCCGCTGCCGTTTCTTTTCCTCATTGGTCCATTCTCGAACCCATCCGAACGGAGACAAGACATGAAGCAGAAGATGAGCAAGCGCCTGATCGCCCTGGCCCTGCTGGCCGCCGCCGGCGCCGCCCAGGCGGCGACCAGCCTGCACAACGGCGATTTCGCCTTTACCGGCGTCAACGGCAATACGACCGTGGGCGGCTGGTCTTTCGTCGCCTTTGTCGACATCACGGCCGGCACGACGATCTATTTCACCGACACCAATGTGCTGCAGACGCCCACCTCATCGGGCGTGTTCTCGACCACGGCCGAGACCTTCTGGTCCTGGACCGCCGCCCGCGACGTCGCGGCGGGCACCTCGGTGGCCCTGCTGGGCACCGGCGTCAACGGTCAGTACGCGGCCAGGTCCGGTGCGGCCGGTGGCACGGCCAATGGCACGGTGACGAATCTGAACGGGGGCGCCTCGAACATCTCGAGCGGCGGCGATGTGCTCTATGCCTACCAGGCGGCGAGCTACGCCGCCAACTACCAGCCCTCGGCAATCACCTTCCTCGGCGCGATCTCGAACCGGACGACGCCCTTCGCGAGCTCGGACAACCCGGCCGGCGCCGGCCTCAGCGGCATCCAGCTGCGCGACTACCGGATCGACGCGGCGACGGCGACCCGCTACACGCAGTTCACCAAACAGGTGACGAGCAGCGACACGCCCTATGCCTCCTTGGCCGAGCTGAAGAGCGCGCTGGCCGTCAATGGCAACTGGACGACGGTGGCCGCCTCCAACACGACGCCCATCGTGTCGGATGTGCTGGCCGCGGCCCCGGTGACGGCCGTGCCCGAGCCGTCCAGCTATGCCTTGCTGCTGGCCGGCCTGGGCGTCGTCGGCACGATCGCGCGGCGGCGCCGCACCGACTGAGCGCTGTTGGAGAACGGCAGGGCGGCCCGTGTGGCCGCCTTTTTCTTTCGCTCAGCCGAACAGCGTCAGCAGCCGGTCCAGCCCGCCCTGGTTGATCGCGACCATCGCCTGCTCGCGCACCTTGGGCTTGGCATGGTAGGCGACCGAGAGCCCGGCCGCGCCCATCATCAAGAGGTCGTTGGCGCCGTCGCCGACGGCGATGCATTGCGCGGGCCGGGCGCCGATCTGCTCGGCGCATTGCAGCAGCATCCGGCGCTTCTCCTCGCCGTCGCAGATCTCGCCCCAGGCCTGCATCACCAGGCCGCCGCTCAGCGCGCCGTCGACGATCTCCAGCTCGTTGCTGCGCACGAAGTCCATGCCCAGCTCGGCGGCGACGTAGCGGGTGAAGAAGGTGAAGCCGCCCGAAACCAGCACCAGCTTGAGCCCGGCCGCCTTCAGCGCCGCACACAGCTCGCGCGCGCCGGGGTTGAACTGCAGCTTGGTCGCCAGCACCTGCTCCAGCGCCGACACCGGCACGCCCTTCAGCAGCGCCAGGCGGCGGCGCAGGCTGTCCTTGAAGTCGGCGATCTCGCCGCGCATCGCGGCCTCGGTGATGGCGGCGACCTCGGCCTTCTTGCCGGCCGCGGCGGCGATCTCGTCGATGCACTCGATATTGATCAGGGTCGAGTCCATGTCGAAGGCGGCGAGACGGAAATCGGTGAGAAGCAGCGGCGGCGTGAAGCCTTGAATCACGAGATCGTTCATATTCGTCATCAGTCTTGTTTGAGCGGCTGGCCCAGCAGGCGCAGCACCTCGCGGATCGCCTGGGCGCGGTCCTTGGGGTCCTTCAGCGCCTTGTCGATGCGCAGCTTGTCGTTGCCGACCAGCTTGATATTGCGGTTCTTCTGCACCAGCTCGATCACGCGCATCGCGTCGATCGGCGGATTCGGGCGGAAGTTGATGTTCATCACCATCGGCGTCGCGTCGATCTTCTGCACGCCATAAGGCCGGGCCAGCACACGCAGGCGGTGGGTGTCGAACAAGGTCTGACCCTGGGCCGGCAGCTTGCCGAAGCGGTCGGTGACCTCCTCCAGCATCGCGTCGATCTGCTCGTTCTTCTCGGCGCTGGCCAGGCGCTTGTACAGCGACAGGCGCTGGTGCACATCGCCGCAATAGGCATCGGGCAAGAGCGCCGGCGCATGCAGATTGATTTCGGTCGTGGCCGACAGCGGCGACAGCAGGTCCGGCTCCTTGCCGGCCTTCAGCGAGCGCACCGCCTCCGACAGCATCTCGTTGTAGAGCTGGAATCCGACCTCCATCATGTTGCCGCTCTGGCTCTCGCCCAGCACCTCGCCGGCGCCGCGGATCTCCAGATCGTGCATGGCCAGGTAGAAGCCCGAGCCGAGCTCCTCCATCTGCTGGATCGCCTCCAGCCGCTGCGCCGCCTGCTTGGTCAGGCCCTCGATATCGGGCACCAGCAGATAGGCGTAGGCCTGGTGGTGGGAGCGGCCGACGCGGCCGCGCAGCTGGTGCAGCTGCGCCAGGCCGAACTTGTCGGCGCGCGAGATGACGATGGTGTTGGCCGTCGGCACATCGATGCCGGTCTCGATGATGGTCGAGCACAAGAGCACATTGTGCTTGCCGCCGACGAACTCGCGCATCACCCGCTCGAGCTCTCGCTCGGGCATCTGGCCATGGGCGACGACGATGCGCGCCTCCGGCAAGAGCTGCTCGAGCTTCTGCTTGCGGTTCTCGATGGTCTCGACCTCGTTGTGCAGGAAGTAGACCTGGCCGCCGCGCTTCAGTTCGCGCAGCACCGCCTCGCGTATCGTGCCGCTGGCCTCGGAGCGCACGAAGGTCTTGATCGCGAGGCGCCGCTGCGGCGCGGTGGCGATGACGCTGAGGTCGCGCAGGCCCTCCAGCGCCATGCCCAGGGTGCGCGGGATCGGCGTCGCGGTCAGGGTCAGCACGTCGACCTCGGCGCGCATCGCCTTCATCGCCTCCTTGTGGCGCACGCCGAAGCGATGCTCCTCGTCGATGACCAAGAGGCCCAGGCGGGCGAACTTGACGTCCGAGGACAAGAGCTTGTGCGTGCCGATGACGATGTCGATCGAGCCGTCGGCCAGGCCCGCCATCGCGGCCTTGATCTCCTTGGCCGAGCGGAAGCGGCTCATCTCGGCGACCTTGACCGGCCACTTGCCGAAGCGGTCCGAGATGTTCTGGTAGTGCTGCTCGGCCAAGAGCGTCGTCGGCGCCAAGAGCGCCACCTGCTTGCCGCCCATCACGGCGACGAAGGCGGCGCGCAGCGCGACCTCGGTCTTGCCGAAGCCGACGTCGCCGCAGACCAGGCGGTCCATCGGCTTGGGGCTGATCATGTCCTGGATCACCGCATGGATCGCCGCGCGCTGGTCGGGCGTCTCCTCGAAGCCGAACGAAGCGGCAAAGGCCTCGTAGTCCTGGCCCGAGTAGCGGAAGGCGTGGCCCTCGCGCGCGGCGCGGCGGGCATAGAGATTAAGCAGTTCGGCGGCGGTGTCGCGCACCTGCTCGGCGGCCTTGCGCTTGGCCTTCTCCCACTGGCCGGAGCCGAGCTTGTGCAGCGGCGCCTCCTCGGGCGAGACGCCGGTGTAGCGGCTGATCAGGTGCAGCTGCGCGACCGGCACGTAGAGCGTCGCCTTGTCCGCGTATTCGAGATGCAGGAACTCGCTGGCGCCGTCGCCCAGATCGATATTGATCAGGCCCTGGTAGCGGCCGATGCCATGGTTGACGTGCACGACCGGGTCGCCGGTCTTCAGCTCGGACAGATCCTTGATCAGCGCATTGACGTCGCTGACCTGCTCCTGCTTGCGGCGGCGCCGGGTCGTGGGCGTCGTTGCGAACAGCTCGGTCTCGGTGAAGAGCTGAATCTCGCGCCCGTCCTCGCGCCAGAAGAAGCCGCTGGCCAGCGGGGCGGCGGTGATCGCGAACTTCTCCTCGCTTGCCTCGAACTCGGCCAGCGTCCCGACCGAGGGTGGGTCGATCCTGTTGTCGCGCAAGAGCTCCAAGAGGCTCTCGCGCCGGCCTTCGCTCTCGGCGACGATCAGCACGCGGTGCGGCGTGCTCCTCAGATGCGCGGCCAGCCGCGCCAGCGGCTCCTGCGCGCCGCGCTCGACGCTGACATCGGGCAGCGGTCGCGCATAGTCGACCGGCTCGCTGCCGCGCACGGCCAGCACCGGGTGCGCGTGGGTCAGGGTGAAGAACTCCTCGCTCTTCAGGAAGATCTCCTCCGGCGGCAGGATGGGCCGCTCGGGGTCGTGCTGCAGGAAGCGGTGCCGCTCGCGCGTGTCGGTCCAGAAGCGGTTCAGCGCCTCGTCGACTTCGCCATGCAGGGCTAGCGCTGCCTCGGCGCCCAGGAAGTCGAAGATCGTCGCCGTCTGCTCGAAGAAGATCGGCAGGTAGTACTCGATGCCGCCGGTGGCGATGCCCTGATCGATGTCCTTGTAGAGCCGCGCCTTGGTCGGGTCGCCCTCCATCTTCTCGCGCCAACGCGCGCGGAAGGCCTTGCGCGAGGCCTCGTCCATCGGGAACTCGCGGCCCGGCAGCAGCCGCACCTCGGGCACCGGGTAGAGGCTGCGCTGGCTGTCCGGGTCGAAGGTGCGGATCGAGTCGACCTCGTCGCCGAACAGGTCGACCCGGTAGGGCACCAGCGAGCCCATCGGGAACAGATCGATCAGGCCGCCGCGCACCGCGTACTCGCCCGGCGAGACGACCTGGGACACATGGCTGTAGCCGCCCAGGGTCAGCTGTTGCTTGAGGCTGGCCTCGTCCAGGCGCTGCTTCTGGCGGAAATTGAAGGTCGTCGCGGCCAGGAAGGAGGTCGGCGCCAGCCGGGTCAGCGCCGTCGTCGCCGGCAGCAGCACCACGTCGACGCCACGCTGATCGGCCGGCTTGCCCTGGCCCTGCAAGAGGCCCCACAAGGTCGCCAGGCGCTCCGAGATCAGGTCCTGGTGCGGCGAGAAGGTGTCGTAGGGCAGGGTCTCCCAGTCCGGGAAGACGGCCACGCGCAGCTGCGGCGCGAAGAACTTCAGCTCCTCCTCCAGCCGCTGCGTATCGCCCGGCTCGGCGCTGATGACGGCGGTGATCCGCCCGGCCGCCAGCTGCTGCACGCAGTAGCGCGCCAGCAGCAGCGCGTCGGCCGAACCGGGCGGCCGGGGCTGGTTGAACTTCTTGCCGGGGAGGAGGGCGGGCAACTGCATCGCGAGTAGGCACTACAAATAAGTTCAGCCCCGGAAAGGGGCGTCAGCCTCATTGTAGGCAGCCATGGCATGCTAGGGGCCGTTGGAGGTTGCAGTCATGACAATGCAGGTGGGCATCTATCTGTTCGACGAGGTCGAGGTGCTGGACTTCGCCGGCCCCTTCGAGGTGTTCTCGACCGCCGCGCGGCTGGCACGGCGCGAGGAGCAGCCCGAGCCCTTCGAGGTGCGCACCCTGGGGCCAAGTCTTGCGCCGGTGCGCGCGCGGGCCGGCCTGATGGTGACGCCCCAGCACGCGATCGCCGAGCATCCGGCGCTGGACCTCCTGATGGTGCCCGGTGGCGTCGTCGATGCCGAGCTGCAGCGCGAGGGCCTGGCCGACTGGCTGCTGGTGCAGAGCTGCAAGCTCAAGGTCTTGGCCTCGGTCTGCACCGGCGCCTTTCTGCTGGAAAAGGCCGGCCTGCTGAACGAGCGCGAGGCGATCACGCATTGGGAGGACATCGACGCGCTGCGCGCCGCCTCGCATGCCTCGGGCTCGCTGCTGCGCGTGCTGGCCAACCAGCGCTGGGTCGAGGCCAAGCCGGCCGTACACCAGGGCGGTGTCTGTCGCCTGTTCAGCTCGGCCGGCATCTCGGCCGGCATCGACCTCAGCCTGCACCTAGTCGCCGAGCTGGCCTCGCCGGAGCTGGCGCGGCGCACGGCCCGGCAGATGGACTACGACTGGCGGGCGGCCAACGGCACGCTGGTGCAGGCCGCCTATGGTCGTTAGGCGGCCCGGATTGGGATGCTGCGTCCCTTTGCTTCGCGCGCCCGCAGCTGCCCGCAGCCGCCGTCCACATCCTGGCCGGCCGAGTCGCGCAGCTTGGTCAGCACGCCGCGCTGGTGCAGGCGGCGGGCGATCTCGCGCGCCTTGTCCCAGCTGGGCCGCCTGAAGGCCAGGTCCGGGATGGTGTTGTAGGGGATCATATTGAGGATCGCGTAGCGGCCCTTCAAGAGCCGCACGATGCCGTCCAGCTCGTCCTCGCCGTCGTTGACGCCGTCCAGCAAGGTCCACTGGTACTGGATCGGATAGCCGCTGGCGCGCGCATAAGCCTCGCCGGCCTCGACCAGCTCGTCGGGCGCGATCCGCGGCGCGCGCGGCAGCAACTGTTCCCGCAGCGCCGCCTTGCTCGTGTGCAAGGACAGCGCCAGCGCCGGCTTCACCTCGTCGGGTCCGAGCGCGTGCAGGCGCTCGAACACGCGCGGATCGCCGACGGTGGAGAACACCAGGTTCTTGTGGCCGATATTGCCCACCGTGCCCATCAGCTCGATTGCCTCGAGCACGTTGTCGAGGTTGTGGGCCGGCTCGCCCATGCCCATGAAGACGACCTTCTTCACCGGCCGCAGCCGGCGCGCCAGCGCCAGCTGGGCGACGATCTCGCCGCTGCTGAGCTGGCGGATCAGGCCCTCGCGACCGGTCATGCAGAACTGGCAGCCGACCGCGCAGCCGACCTGGCTGGACACGCACAGCCCCTCGCGCGGCAAGAGCACGCTCTCGACCGTCTGGCCGTCGGCCAGGCCGACCAAGAGCCGCGCCGAACCGTCCTCGCCCGGGTGTTCGGAGATCAGCCGCGCGAGGCCCTGCAACTCGGCATCGAGCGCCGGCAGCGCCTCGCGCAGGGCGAGCGGCAGGAAATGTTCGGGCCGGCGGCGGCCGCGGTCGTGGGGCAGGGCCTGCACCCAGTCGCGCAGCACGCGCTGCTCGTGCTTGGGCAGGGCACCGAGCGCGCGCAGGCGCTGGCGGAGGGTGTCGATATGCATGATGGTGGAAGGCGGCGATTTTAAGGGGCCTCCCTACAATGGCGGGATGACGAACTACACAGTGGGCGTGCAGCCGCGCTGCTTTGCCCTGGTCCCGGCCGCCGGCGTCGGGGCGCGCTCCGGGGCCGACGGCCCCAAGCAATATGTGCCGCTGGCCGGTCGGGCGATGATGGCCCACACGCTGGCCGCCCTGGCCGCCGTGCCGGAGCTGGCCGGCACCCTGGTGATGCTGTCGCCGGACGATGATCGCTTCGAGGCGGTCGTGCCCGGCTTCGATGCGCAGTGGGTCGTCCGCCGCGGCGGCGCGACGCGGGCGGAGACGGTGGCCAACGGCCTGGAAGAGTTGCTGGCGCGCGGCGCCCAGCCGCATGACTGGGTGCTGGTGCACGACGCGGCGCGCTGCCTGATCCGGCCCGAATGGGTCGCGCGCCTGATCGCCGCCTGCGCCGACGACGAGGTCGGCGGCCTGCTGGCCCTGCCGTTGGCCGACACGCTCAAGCAGGCCAGCCACGGCCGGGTGATGGCCACCATCGACCGCAGCGCCAAATGGGCGGCGCAGACGCCGCAGATGTTCCGCCTGGGCCTGCTGCAGCCGGCCCTGCGCCAGGCCACGGAGGCGGTCACCGACGAGGCCAGCGCCATCGAGGCGCTGGGCCACCAGCCGCTGCTGGTCGAGGCCTCGCTGGAGAATTTCAAGGTCACCTGGCCGGCCGATTTCGCGCTGGCCGAACGTTTGCTGAGGAGTCGCGCATGACGGTCGAATCGGATCAGGATATCGCCGGCCTGCGGGCCGCCGGGCAGGTGGTCTCGACGGTGCTGAAGCGCATGCTCGATGCGATCAAGCCCGGCATGACGACATTGGAGCTGGACCAGATGGGCGCGGCCTGGCTGGCCGAGATGGGCGCCAAGTCGGCGCCGGCGACCAGCTACAACTTCCCCGGCGCCACCTGCATCAGCATCAACGAGCAGGCGGCCCACGGCATCCCGGGCTCGCGCAAGATCGTCAAGGGCGATGTCGTCAATGTCGACGTCTCGGCCGAGCTGGGCGGCTATTTCGCCGACACCGGCGGCACCCGCATCGTGCCGCCGACGACGCCGACCAAGACCCAGTTGGTCTTCGCCGCCCAGTACGCGCTGGAACAGGCCTTGAAAGAGGTGCGCCACGGCGCGCGCCTGAACCGCATCGGTCATGCGATCTCGCGCGTCGCCCGCGCGCACCGTTTCAAGGTGATCGAGAACCTGTGCAGCCATGGCGTCGGCCGCTCGCTGCACGAGGAGCCCGAGTACATCCCCGGCTACTACGACGATGCCGATCCCCGCTATCTGAGCGAAGGCATGGTGATCACGATCGAACCGTTCCTGTCGACCAAGAGCACGCGGGTCGAGGAGGAGGCCGACGGCTGGACCCTGTCCGGCGCCAAGGGTAATCTCTCGGCCCAGTTCGAGCACACCTTGATCGTCACCCGCGGCGCACCGATCGTCGTGACCCGTCACTGAAATGAAGCCCCTCGTCCAAGGAGTACCTTGGCCGGTCCCCCGTGGGGAGGGCGATGCTTGCCGGCTCGACTGGCAAGCACATCGCCAGGACGGGCCGGCTTGGGAGCGGCCCGGCGCTCGGCCCGCTGGGTTCAGACCTTGCGGGCGAATGGATTACTGAGAAGAGACTGCACATGAACATCCGCATCGGAGAGGGCTGGGACACGCACCAGCTGGTCACCGGCCGCCCGCTGATCCTCGGCGGCGTCGAGATTCCGCACACGCATGGCCTGCTGGGCCATTCGGACGCCGACGCGCTCGCGCATGCGATCACCGACGCGCTGCTCGGCGCGGCGGCGCTGGGCGATATCGGCAAGCTGTTCCCGGACACGGCGGCCGAGTTCAAGGGCGCCGATTCGATGGTGCTGCTGGCCGAGGCCTATCGCAAGGTGCGCGAGGCCGGCTGGCAGATCGTCAATATCGACACGACCATCGTCGCGCAGGCGCCCAAGATGGCGCCGCATATCGCGGCCATGCGCGCGCGCCTAGCCGAGGTGCTGGGCATCGCCGCGAGCCAGATCAATGTGAAGGCCAAGACGGCCGAGAAGATGGGCCCGGTCGGCGAGGGGCGCGCGATCGAGGCGCGCGCCGTCTGCCTGCTGACGGCGGGCTAGGCGCCATGGTGCGGCGACTGCTGGCCCTTTGCCTGCTCGCTGCGGCCGCCCAGGCCGGCGCCGCGGACCCGGATCCCTTCCCGCCGCTGGAGCGCTCCAGCACGGCCGAGCTGCGCTACCCGCTGGGTACCGAGAGCGAGCTGGCCGCCTATGCCGGCTGGTCCGATCTCGAGGCGCGCAGCCTGCGCCTGGCGACGCTGACGCGCGGCGCCTTCAGCGGCGCGGCCGGCCTGAAGATCCATTACCGGCTCTACCGCCACCGTGCCGAGACGCGCGGCACCGTCGTGCTGGTGGCCGGCCGCACCGAGGGCCTGGTGATGTACCAGGAGCTGATCCTCGACCTGCTGCGCAATGGCTATTCGGTCCATATCCAGGATCACCGCGGCCAGGGCTTCTCGCAGCGCCTGCTGCCCGAGAAGCCCAGCCTCGGCCATGTCGACCAGTTCCAGCACTACGTCGACGACCTGGCCGCCTTTATCGATGGCCCGTCCAAGGCGGCGCGCAGCCGCCGGCCGCTGTTCCTGCTGGCGCATTCGATGGGCGGCGCCGTGTCGGCGCTCTATCTTGAACAGCAGGCGGCGAATAGCGGCGTCGCCGCCGCCGCACTGGTGACGCCGATGATGGAACCCTGGGCCGACGGCGAGGCCGACGCCGGCCTGGCCGCGCGGCTGGCCGGCGGCTATTGCGCCCGCTTCAGTGTCGACGTCGGCCCGCTGGGCCGGCTGTCCGAGCAATATGCGGAGGGCAGCGACTTCGACAGCGAATACGCCAAAGTACGCGAGGCAGCCGCCGACGCCCCCAATGCGCTGACGCACAGCGCGCGGCGTTTCGCCCGCCATTGGCAGGCCCGCGATGAGGCGCGCTGCACGGGCGAGGACTGCGGCTGGCCCGATGCCAAGATCGGCGGCCCGTCGCTGCGCTGGTTCAACCAGGCCTGCGTCGGCTCCGAGCAGGCGCGCGGCCCGGCCGCTGCCGGCATTCGCGTGCCCGTGCTGCTGCTGCAGGGCGGGCTGGACCGGGTCGTCAAGCCCGAGGCGCAGCAGAGCTTTTGCGCGCAGCTGAACAGCGGTTCGGGCACCGGCTACTGCGTCGGGCGTCGCCTGCCCGGGGCGCTGCACTCGATCTTTATCGAGGCCGATGCGCAGCGGCAGCCGGCCCTGCGCCGGGTGCTGGGCTTCTTCGATTGCGTGCGCGGCGAGAATGAGGCCCCTCGACCGGCGAGTACGCCGGTCGGCCCCCCGCGGGGGCGGCAATGCTCGCGGCATTGAGCCGCCTGCATCGCCAGCTGGGCCGGCTTGGGAGCGGCCCGGCGCTCGGCCCGAAGGGCGGGACGAAGAGTCGTTTCTAGGCGGCCCGCTGCAGCCGGATCACCGTCAAGAGCCCGCCGCCCTCGGCATTGCCCAGCTCCAGCTGGCCGCCCAGGCGCTGCACCGACTTCTCGACGATGGCCAGGCCCAGGCCGGCGCCGGTGGCGGCGGTGCGCGCCGCATCGCCGCGGAAGAAGGGCGTGGTCAGCCGCGCCAGCTTGTCCGGCGGCACGCCGGGGCCATGGTCGCGGACCTGCAAGAGCACCCAGGGCCCGTTCTGCGTGTGGCCGACCTCGACCAGGGCCGGCTCGCCGGGCCCATGGCCGTAGCGGCGTGCGTTCTCGAACAGATTGAGCAGCACACGGCCCAGCTCGGTCTCGTCGGCCCAGACCTTCAGCTCCGAGGGCAGGCGGATCTGGATGCGGATCTGCGTCGGGTCGCGGAAGCCCTGCGCCTCGCGCTCGACCAGCTCGGCCAGCGGCACCGGCTGCAACTGCAGCTCGCTGGGCCGCGCATAGTCCATGAACTTGTTGATGATGGCGTCGAGCTGGTCGATGTCCTGCACCATGAACTGGCGCGCCTGCTCGTCGCTGACGCTCATCTCGACCTCCAGCCGCAGGCGGGCCAGCGGCGTGCGCAGATCGTGCGAGATGCCGGCCAGCATCACCGTGCGGTCCTCCTCCATCTTGGCCAGTTCGCGTGCCATGCGGTTGAAGCCCATATTGACCTCGCGGATCTCGCTGGTTAGCGTGCGCTCGTCCAGGCGCGAGTCGTACTCGCCCTCGCGGATGCGGCCGGCGGCGATCGAGAGCTCGCGCAGCGGCTGGTTGATCAGGCGCGCGATCAGGGCCGAACCCAGCGCCGTCGCGGCCAGCGAGATCGCGATCCACCACCAGTTGTTGAAGGAGGTGACGGTCAGCGGCGAGGCGCTGGTCTGCAGCCAGTAGGCGTCCTGGTCGACCGCGAAGCGCACCCACAGCCCGGTTTCGCCGTTGACGCTGCTCGCGACGACGGTGTCGGGCCCCAGCCGGCCGCGCAACTCGGCCGCCAGCTCCTTGGCGAAGGGGTTCATGTCGTAGGGCTGCCAGCGGTCATGGCCCTCGGCGACGCGCACCTTGACCATCTCGCTGCGCGCGATCGAGCTGATCACGGCGACGCGGTTGATCGCGTCGGTATTGGCCAGCGCGGCGCGGCTCAGATTGACCAGGCCGGCCAGTTGCTGCGCCGCCTCCAGCGCGCGCGGCTCGGCCTCCAGCGCCTTGAAGGTCTGCTGCCAGGCCAGCACGCCGCCGGTCAGCAGCAGGGCCAGCAGGGCAAAGGTGCGCCAGAAGAGATTCAGCGCGAGCTGGGGGCGGCTCACCGAACGTTTGATCCGGCTCAGGCTGTCTCGTCGGGCACGAACACGTAGCCGACGCCCCAGACCGTCTGGATATAGCGCGGCTGGGCCGGATCGGTCTCGAGCAGCTTGCGCAGGCGCGAGATCTGCACGTCCAGGCTGCGGTCGAAGGGCTCGAACTCGCGGCCGCGCGCCAGCTGGGCCAGCTTGTCGCGGGAGAGCGGCTGGCGCGGGTGGCGCACCAGGGCCTTCAGCATCGAGAACTCGCCGGTGGTCAGCGGCAGCGGCTCGCCGTTCTTGGACAGGCGGCGCAGCGCCAGGTCGAACTCGAAGGGGCCGAAGGCGACCGTCATGGGCTCCTTGGACGGCGCGCCGGGCGCTTCCATCGCCGGGCGGCGGCGCAGCACCGCATTGATGCGGGCCAGCAGTTCGCGCGGGTTGAAGGGCTTGGACAGGTAGTCGTCGGCGCCGACCTCCAGGCCGACGATGCGGTCGACCTCCTCGACCTTGGCCGTCAGCATGATGATGGGCGTGTTGTCGTTGCCGGCGCGCAGGCGCCGGCAGATGGTCAGCCCGTCCTCGCCGGGCAGCATCAGGTCGAGCACGATCAGGTCGACCGTCTCGCGGGTCAGCTGCTTGTTCAGCGCCTTGCCGTCCTCGGCCAGCAGCACGTCGAAGCCCTCCTGCGTCAGATAGCGGCGCAGCAGGTCGCGGATGCGGGCGTCGTCGTCGACGACCAGGATGCGGTTCGGTCGGGCGTTCGGGGTGCCGGTGCTGCTGTTCATGGCGGTCCTGTGGGCGGTCCTGAATTTGTAACAGCGGCATTGTGAGCGTGTTTTTCGGCTTTTCAAGCGCCGGCCCGCGATCGTTACAGCTCGTTTACAAAGAGTCTGGTCAACCGGCACGGCGGGCGCAACGCTAAGCTGTCAGCCCCCTGCCGCGGAGAAACCGGATGAAGAACAAGACCCTGTCGACGCTTGCCTCGCTGGCGCTGCTGCTGCCCGCGCTGGGCGCCCAGGCGCAGAGCGCCGAGGCGCCGCGCGACCGGCTGAACCTGTCGGCCAGCGCCAGCGCCGAGGTGACCCGCGACCTGTTGGGCATCACTTTCTCGACGACCAAGGAGGGCGGCGACGCCGCCGCCGTGCAGACGGCGCTGAAGCAGGCGCTCGATGCGGCGCTGGCGGAGGCGCGCAAGATCGCCAAGCCCGGCGCGGTCGAGCTGCAGGCCGGCAATTTCTCGCTGCAGCCGCGCTACACCGCCCCGCGCAGCGGCGCGGCGCCGACGATCAGCGGCTGGCAGGGCACGGCCGAACTGCTGGTCGAGGGCAAGGACGCCGCGGCGATCGCCCAGCTGAGCGGCCGCATCGCCAGCATGAGCATCGCCCGGGTCGGCTACGGCCTGTCCAAGGAGCAGCGCGAGAAGGCCGAGGCCGAGCTGACCGCGCAGGCGATCGCCCGCTTCCGCGCGCGCGCCGCTGATTACGCGGGCCAGTTCGGTTATGGCGGCTATCAGATCGGCGAGGTCAGCATCAATGCCGCCGACAGCGGTCCGGTCCGGCCCATGCCCATGCTGCGCGCCAAGGCCATGTCGGCCGATGCCGGCGAGGCGCTGCCGGTCGAGGCCGGCAAGGCGACGGTCAGCGTGACGGTTGCCGGCTCAGTGCAGCTGCTGAAGAAATAGGCAGGCGACCGCGCGCGCTTACTGGGCGGTCCAGCCGCCGTCCAGGCTCCAGGCCTGGCCGCGCACATTGGCGGCCGCGTCCGAGCACAGGAAGACGCTCAACTCGCCGAGCTGCTCGGGCGTCGTGAACTGCAGCGAGGGCTGCTTCTCGGCCAGCAGTTGCTTCTTGGCGTCCTCGTTGCTGATGCCGGCCGCGGCGGCGCGCGCATCGACCTGCTTCTGCACCAGCGGTGTCAGCACCCAGCCGGGGCAGATCGCGTTGACGGTGACGCCGCTGGTCGCCGCCTCCAGCGCCACCGCCTTGGTGAAGCCGACGATGCCGTGCTTGGCCGCGACATAGGCCGATTTCTCGGCCGAGGCCACCAGGCCATGCACCGAGGCGATATTGAGGATGCGACCCCAGCCGCGCGCCTTCATCGCCGGCAGCGCCAGGCGCGTCGTGTGGAAGGCCGAAGTCAGATTGATCGCGATGATGGCGTCCCAGCGCTCGACCGGAAAGTTCTCCACCGGCGCCACATGCTGGATGCCGGCGTTGTTGACGAGGATGTCGCAGGCGCCGAACTCGGCCGCCACATGGGCCATCATGGCCTCGATCTCGGCCGGCTTGCTCATGTCCGCGCCGTGGTAGCCGACCCGGATGCCCTGCGCCGCACCGGCGGCCGCGACCTCGGACTTGGGGCCTTCGGCATCGCCGAAGCCGTTCAGAACGATGTTCGCGCCCTGGCGGGCCAGGCTCAGCGCGATGCCCAGACCGATGCCGCTGGTGGAGCCGGTGACCAGCGCTGTTTTGCCTTTCAACATCTGCGACGTCCTCTCGTGGTTGATACGATTGATTATGGAAGGATATGAACAATGGCTGAACCGCAGCTGAATTATGTGCAGTGCCTCGGTGCCGCCGGCCTGCACCGCATGGCTTACTGGGAATGGGCGCACCAGGGCGGGCTGGCGAAGCCGCCGGTGCTGGTCTGCGTCCATGGCCTGGCGCGGCAGGGGCGCGATTTCGACACGCTGGCGCGCGCGCTCAGCGATCGCTATCGCGTGGTCTGCCCCGATGTGGTGGGCCGTGGCCGCTCGGACTGGCTGCGCCAGCCGGCCGGCTACCAGATCCCGGCCTATGTGGCCGATATGGTGACCTTGCTGGCGCGGCTCGACGTCGAGCAGGTCGACTGGGTCGGCACCTCGATGGGCGGACTGATCGGCCTGGGCCTGGCGGCCCTGCCGGACAGCCCGGTGCGCCGCCTGGTGCTGAACGACGTCGGCCCGGCGATCCGCTACGAGGCCTTGCAGCGCATCGGCAGCTATCTGGGCCAGCCGATCAGCTTCGATTCGGCGGAGCAGGGCGCCGACTACCTGCGCTCGATCTCGGCCGGCTTCGGCCCACACACCGCCGAGCAATGGGTGGCGCTGTCGCGGCCGATGCTGGTGCCGCTGGACGGCGGGCCGCGGCTGAAGCTGCATTACGACCCGCGCATCGCGCTGCCCTTTGCCGCTGTGACGCCGGAGCTGGCGGCGGCCGGCGAGGCGGCGCTGTGGCAGGCCTATGACGGCCTGCGCTGCCCGACGTTGCTGCTGCGCGGCGCCGACTCGGATCTGCTGTCGCGCGAGACGGCGCAGGCGATGACGCAGCGCGGCCCGCGCGCGACGCTGCACGAGCTGGCCGGCGTCGGCCATGCGCCCACGCTGGTGCAGCCGGATCAGATCGCGCTGGTGCGGGAGTTCCTGACCGCCTCGCCATGAAGACCTCGGTCCATGCGGACGCCCAGCGCGCCGCGCCCATCGTCGCCTTGCTGGACGCCGAGCCGGCCGCGGCGGACTCCAGCGCGCCCGTGCTGCGCGCGCGCGCCTTCGCCGAGCCGCTGCTGACTGGCCGGCCGCTGGACACCGGCGAGGAGGCGCTGGCCCATGCCGACGGCGTTGCGACCATCCTGGCCGGCATCGGCGCGGCGCCGGCCATGCAGGCGGCCAGCTATCTGGTCTATGCCGGCGACTATCTGAACAAGCCCGAGGAGATCGTCAGCAAGGCCTTCGGCGAGTCCTATGCCAGCCTGGTGACGCACACGCGGCGCCTGGTGCAGATCCAGCGCGCCGCGCGCGAGGCGCAGCTGGATGCGCTGGGCCGCGAGCAGCGCGCCGAGCAGACCGAGCGGGTGCGCAAGATGCTGCTGGCCTTCTCGCGCGATCTGCGCGTCGTGCTGCTGCGCCTGGCTTCGCGCCTGCAGACGCTGCGCTATTTCGCCGCCAGCAAAAAGCCCTGTCCGCAGGCGCTGGCGGCCGAGTCGCAGCAGGTGTTCGCGCCGCTGGCGAACCGGCTGGGCATCTGGCAGATCAAGTGGGAGCTGGAGGACCTGTCCTTCCGCTTCCTGCAGCCCGAGCGCTATCGCGAACTGGCGCGCGCGCTGGACGAGACGCGGGTCGAGCGCGAGCGCCGCATCGAGGCCGCGCGCGTGGCGCTGCAGGCCGATCTGCTCGCGCATGGCATCGATGCGCAGGTGCAGGGCCGGCCCAAGCATCTGTTCAGCATCCACAAGAAGATGCAGGGCAAGGGCCTGGAGCTCGAGCGGGTCTTCGATCTGCGCGCCTTGCGCGTGGTCGTGCCCGAGGTCACCGATTGCTATGCGGCGCTGAGCCGCCTGCACGAGCTGTACACGCCGGTGGCCGGCGAGTTCGACGACTACATTGCCAAGCCCAAGGCCAACGGCTACCAGTCGCTGCACACGGTCGTGCTCGGGGCGGACGGCCGGCCGATGGAGGTGCAGATCCGCACGCGCGCGATGCACGAGCATGCCGAGCATGGGGTGGCCGCGCACTGGGCCTACAAGGAGGCCGGCGCGCGCGGCTATGCCGGCGTGGTCGCGGCCGGCGATTTCGAGGAGCAGGTGGCGGCCGCGCGCAAGGCGGTGCTGCGCCAGCTGCTGGCTTGGGAACGCGACTTTGCCGAAGGCATGGAAGACGAAGGCGAGGGTGCCGGCGCCGCCTCGCAGCCGGTCTTCGACGACCGCATCTATGTGTTCACGCCGCAGGCTTCCATCGTCGAGCTGAGCGCCGGCGCGACGCCGATCGACTTCGCCTACGCGGTGCATACCGATCTGGGCCACCGCTGCCGCGGCGCCAAGGTCGACGGGCAGATGGTGCCGCTGAACAAGCGCCTGCAGAGCGGGCAGACGGTGGAGGTGACGGCGGCCAAGGAGGGCGGCCCTTCGCTGGACTGGCTGAACCCGGAACTCGGCTATCTGCAGAGCCCGCGTTCGCGCGCCAAGGTGCGCGCCTGGTTCAATGCGCTGGCCGAGAAGCAGACGATCGCCAAGGGCCGCGAACTGGTCGAAAAGCTCTTGCAGCGCGAGGGCAAGACGGCGGTCAAGCTCGAGGACCTGGCGGCGCGGCTGGGCTTCAAGAATGCGGACGCGCTGTTCGAGGTGGTCGGCAAGGACGAGTACTCGCTGCGCAATATCGAGCTGCTGCTGCGCCCGCCGGCGCCCGAGCCGGACGAGGACGAGTTGCTCGCGCAGCGCCGCAGCAAGCCCAGCAGCGCGCCGCGCCAGGGGCAGGGCGGCGTGCTGGTGGTCGGCGTCGATTCGCTGCTGACCAATCTGGCGCGCTGCTGCCGGCCGGCGCCACCCGATCTGATCGGCGGTTATGTGACGCGCGGCAAGGGCGTGGCCATCCATCGCGCCGATTGCACGAACTTCCGCCAGATGGCGCAGCGCGCGCCCGAGCGGGTGATCGCCGTCGCCTGGGGCGGCGAGGTTGGGGCAGATGCGGCGGGCGGCAAGCACGCGGCGGTCTATCCGGTCGATGTCGTCGTCGAGGCGATCGATCGGCAGGGCCTGCTGCGCGATGTGCTGGAGGTTTTCGCCAAGGAGAAGATGAACGTCGCGGCCGTCCATATGCCGACGGTGCGCAGCGGCCTCAGCAAGGGCGGTGGCAAGGACGACATCGCGCGCATGCACTTCACCGTCGAGGTCGCGGACTCGGGGCGGCTCGCCCATGTGCTGCGCAACATCGCGCAGCAGAGCGGTGTTCAGTCCGCCCGCCGAAAATAATTGATCGCCGATTCGGAAATCTTGGACGTCTGAAAATTCCGTGCTATACTGCGAAGCTCTTCAGGCGCGTAGCTCAGTTGGTTAGAGCACCACCTTGACATGGTGGGGGTCGTTGGTTCGAATCCAATCGCGCCTACCAAATTCGGTAGGCAAAAAGCCCGATAGATCAGTGATCTGTCGGGCTTTTTCGTTTCCGGGTCCGACTGATGGGGCAGTCCGTGGGGCAGTCATTGCCTCGTTGAGCTTGGCTCGCTGGGTGCCGCCGTCGGCACCCGGGATCCATTTCGCGTACTTGTCGATCAGCACCTTCACGTTGTGGCCGACCTGCGCGGCGATGTAGGCCGGCGTGACGCCGGCGATCAAGGCCGCCGTGCAGAAGGTATGGCGAGTGGCATAGGCGCGGCGATAGCGAATCCCGAGGCGGGCCAGGGTTGGCTTCCAGTAGGTGTCCCGCTGTGCGCGCTCGTCATGCCACGGCTTGCCGAGTTCCGGGTGTTCGAAGATCTCCGCATCCGTTCCGGGCTTGAAAGTGAACTGCATCATGACTGCGAGGGCGGCCATGGCGGCGTCCGGGATATCGACATCCCTGACCACATGCGTTTTCGACCCGTCACGCTCCGATCCCTTGAACGTTCTTACCCGTTGGACGCGCGCAGTGCCTGTTTCGAAGTCGATGTCGCTCCATCGAAGGGCGATGATTTCTTCGGGACGCATACCAGTATGGAACGCCCAGTCGAAGTAGGCCCAGACCCGAATGTCGTAGTTCTCTGCAAAATCGCGCAAGACCCGGTCCCGCTCGGTGGGGGAAAGTGGATCAGGCAAGGTCCTGGTGGTCGCTCCGTTGGCAATGCCGATCATTGGGTTTTGAAACTTCAACGGACCGGGGTACTCGAGCTCGAAGATGCCTCTCAAAGGGATGAGGCAGTTGTTCATCAGCTTGCTGCTTGCCCATGGGTGCTTGCCAATCTTTGCTGCCAACTTGGCATGCGTCAGGTCGGCAATCGCGGTTTCTGGTCCCAGCAACGGTTTCCAGACATGGGTGACCGCATTGGTGTACTGAGACCGTGTCGCTGCGGTCAGTTTCCCGATGGAGTCGAGGTAGTCGGCGCACGCTTCAGCGAACGTTCGAGCCTTCGTGCCCGCTTTTCTGGCTCGGGAAGAGTTGGGGAATGTCTTCTCGTAGTCGAAGATTCCTCGCTTGATCTCCCTCTCGATGCGGCGAAGCAGCACGTTGGCGATCTCGATGTTCTTGAGCGTGGGGGAGAGCCCCAGCGATTCGCGACACCGTTTCAGCTGGTAGTGAAACGTCACCCGAATGCTGTTCCCACGAACTTCTATTCCGCGCGGCAAGTCACCCATGATTCATACCACTCAACGTCTATGTGGATCCTCCCATCGGGAGAACGTCGGTACTCGCGGCCTTCGCGCCAGACGTGCTCCTCGATCTTTCGTCGCAACGCCTTTTCGGTGTAACCAGTGAGCTCGGCGAACTTCTGCAGCAAGATAAATCTGACAGGTCGAGCATTCATGACTGGGTGCCTCTTCGGTGCTCATCAGATAGTGGGACCTTGATGTCGCGTATCGCTCGGCGTTTCGGTGAACTGAAGCACTGAATCTGATACAGGTCGGCCCCATACTAGCCGGCGTCGGGTTGGAAAAAAGTCTTGCAATGCGGTGGAATTGACCGCCTTTGACGCCTCACGGCGTCGCCACAACTGGGCTCTGGACGCTTTGGACGGGCGGCTATGCGAGGGGAGGCGGTCCTAGCCCCGCACCGCGCCGCTCCAAGCCAGCGCCGCTTACCCTTCTATCCAACCTGCACCCCCGGTAAAGAGCATCGTCGCAAACGTCCGCTTAGGACTGAGCCGGTGCGAATGGCCGCGCGGACGGCCTTGCGGGCATCATGGGCATGTTGGCAGCGCCGCTGGTTGCGCACCTCACCATCCCGTCGGATGCGTGCGTGGAGGCTCGTCTTCCATGGGTTGGAGGATGAACATAGGCCTAAGTAAGGTCTACAACGGTAGGCTGAAACAGGGTTGCCGAGCGCTCACAGGCCGGCGGCAAACTTCTTAGGCGCAATGTGAGGCCTGACGGGCTGGAGGATGGTCCCGATGCCACGAAGTGTGATGCTGGAGTTGACGATCGTCTGCCTTCTGCTTGCGGCGTCGGTGCCGGCCGCTGGTCAGATTGCGGGAGCGTGCCGCTTCGACGTGTCTTTACGACGATTTCAGGGGACTGACCTGCAGCAAGCGCAATGCCTGCTTCGTTCGGTGAAGCGATGGGGGAAGGTTGCAGCTGCTCCGGCCGTACTGCCCCCAGCGCTCGAGGCGCTGATCGGCAAGCCGGTGGGCTTTGGGCTTGAGCAGCTTAGAACGCTACTGGCTGCCTCCGGTCTCGATGAATCGGCTGTCGGTGGCAAGCTGAGCGCGCATGTTTCCGCTCGCTACTTCGTCATCCACGACACGAGTTCACCCTGGCTTGGCGACACGAGCTTTCCTGCCGACGACACGCCGGCATTGAACAATTTGGCGACCTACAGGAAGCCTGATGCGGTAGCGCATGTCTTCGTTAGCCGCACTGGTCAGACCTTGCTTGGGCACGACTTCAGCGAGCCATGGCGCGCCACTAAGCTTGAATCGACGGTGATAGGTCCACCCGCCAGTGGTCTTTTCCTGCACGTCGAGCTGCTGCAGCCGCGGCGCCGCGACCCAGCAGGTGGCCCCAAGAACGACGCGATGGCACCGATTCCGGGCTTCACGCCTGTGCAGTACGAGCGGCTGGCGCTGCTTTATGCGGCCGCCAGCGCGCGCGCCGGTGCATGGCTGGTTCCCGCTATGCATGCGTCGATCGATGAGGGCCTGGTCGATGCGCATGACGACCCGCAGAACTTCGTGCTGGCCGACTTCGCATCGGCGCTGGAGCGTTTGCAGGCGGCGTTAACCGGCACCGTTTCTGAGCAGCCGCCCGCCTCGCAAGCATCAGACGCACCGGTTGCCGCTTCGTCAGCCGTGCCCGCATCTGAAGCCACGCCGGGAAGTCCGGGAGATCTTTGCGCCCCTATTGTCGCCGGACTTGCGCGCTTGACCGGCGGCGCTGAACTGCTGGCCTCCGGCAGTGGCAACAAGAGCTGGAAGTCTCTTTTCGACGAATGTGATCGGTCGGACCGTTTTGCTGGCCAAGCACTGCCCACGCACGCGGGGAAGCCGTTGCGTTGCTCCACAGATCCCAACCGCGTGGCCTTCATCTCACGCTATGCCGATGGCACCGTGGTATTTCAAGCCAAGGCCTCGGTCGACGCCGATGGGTCGCCGGTGGTCGGCGGCAGCGGCTGGCCGAACGACGTTCAAACCTGGCTCACCTATGACAAAGGATCGAAGGACACCTTTGTCAACGCAGAGGAAGTGCCGTTCATCGTTTTGCCGCTGCCGACCAAGGCTGCCGGCCTGTCATTGATGAAAGATATGCGCGTGGGCAAGGGCGATCTGGCAGTCGTAGTCAGCGGTGGACGCTGCACGTTCGGCGTGCTCGGTGACGCCGGACCGTGGTTCCGCCTGGGTGAGCTTTCCTTGCGCGCGCACGAGGAGATGGGCAACCCGCAATGCCGCATCCCCGGCGAACATCCGTGCAAGGGACTCAAGGGTGGCAGCGGGATCGGCATTGTCGAGGGCGTGACGTACATCGTCTTCCCGGGCACGCGGCCCAAGCCGCTGCTCAGCCAGACGGTGAACAAGGTTGTGCGCGAGCTGGCCACCGATAGGGCCCTGCGCTTCCTGCAGGCAAATACGAGACCGTAATCGACTACCGATCGAGTCGGCGGCTCTGCGGCAGAACTCGGCTCGTTGCAGACGGTCGCGAGCGACCGCTCGTGCGTCGCCTCTCCGCCGAGCCGATGACCTAAGTCACGGTACGGTCAAGGGGCTCGCCAGTATCCTTTTCGCGTTCACCGGGAGAGTTGCAAGTGTCGGTCCTGTGCTGGAAAGTTGCCTTGGCTGCCGCGATTACGTTGGCTGGATGCGCTGGTCAACCGCCTGCGCCGGCCCAGGTTGTCGGGACCATTCAAGCCTCGACGCAGGTCAATCCAAGCGCTAGTAAGCGACCTTCTCCGTTGCTGGTTCGCATCTACGAGCTGAAGTCGGTGGCGGCTTTTAATAGCAGTGACTTCATGTCGCTGTATCAGCGCGACCAGGCGGAGCTGGCTGCCGACATGCTGGGGCGCGACGAGTTCGTGCTAGCGCCCGGCGAACAGAAGGCTTATGTCAAGACGCTGGCGGCGGAGACGCGATTCCTCGGCGTGGTAGCGGCCTTCCGCGACCTGGAGCATGCGAAATGGCGCACGGCGGTGGCGATACAGCCGGGGCAGAAGCAGCGTGTCTCGATCCAAGCGAGCGAACTGTCCGTCGAGGCGGCGGTGAGCCGCTGACCCATGAGCTCAGCGGGCAGGGTACTGTGGTCGCAGGGCATGTTCCTGCTACCCCATCATTTCCAGCAGGAGGCAAGGCATTTCGAGTCGCTCGTCGATATGCGGCTGCGCGCTGGCGGCCCGCATAGCTGGGGATTTTTTGAGCTGGCGCTGGACGAGGGACTGTTGTCAACCGGCAAGCTGGGGCTGAGCCGTGCCAGCGGGATCTTGCCGGACGGCACGCCGTTCTCGATTCCGCAGCATGATGCCAAGCCGGCGCCGCTGGAGATACCGGTGGACCTGAAGGACGAAATGGTCTACTTGGCCGTAGCGCTGGCGCGCGAAGGGGTGACACAGGTCTGCTTCGGCGACGAGGCGGCGCGCGAGGCCCTGCGCTGGCGCGCCGTCAACGAAGAATTGCGCGACCACACCAATGCCGCCGATGAGCCCGAAGCGGTGCAGACTGGCGCGTTGGAGCTGCGCCTTCTGCGTGCCAAGGAAACCGGGCCTGGTCAGGCACTGTTAGGGGTGGCGCGCGTGATCCAGCGTCGCAGCGACCGCCAGCTCGAGTTGGACCGCGACTACATTCCCCCGCAGACCCGCATTGATGCGAGCCAGCAACTGTCCGCTCAGGCGACCCTGCTACAGGGGCTCATCCATCAGCGCGCCAACGCCCTTGCTGGACGCATGGGACAACTCAGCCATGGTGTGTCCGAAATGGCTGACTTCTTGATGCTGCAGGCTTTGAACCGCGCGGAGCCGGTGTTCCGCCAGTATGCGCAGGCCCCCAGCGCGCATCCGCTGACGCTCTACCTGGCCTGTCTGCAACTCGCCGGTGACCTGGCGACATTTTCCAGCGATAACCGCTACCCACCCGAGTACCCGCTGTACCACCACGAGGATCCGCGGAGTTGCTTCGCGCCGGTGGTCGCCGACCTGCGCCGCATGCTTTCCACCGTGCTGGAGCGCAACGCGGTACAGATCGAATTGATCGATCGCAGCCACGGGGTTCGCATGGCGGTGTTCCCAGACGCCGAACTGGCCCGCCATGCCAGCTTCGTGCTGGCGGTCAACGCGCAGATGCCGGCCGAGCAACTGCGTACGCGCTTCCCTGCCCAGTCGAAGCTGGGGCCGGCGGAGCGGCTGCGTGATCTCGTCAACCTGCACTTGCCCGGCGTTGCCCTGCGCTCCCTGCCGACCGCGCCGCGCCAGCTGCCCTTCCATGCCGGCTTCCATTACTTCGAACTCGACCGGGGTGGCGAACTGTGGAAGCAGCTCGAGCGCAGCGGAAGCCTCGCATTGCATGTGGGGGCCGACTTTCCCGGCCTCGAACTCGAACTCTGGGCGATCCGGCAATGATCGAGCGAGGACCGGAAGATGGACCCCTCCGCCCTCAACGACCCGTTCGCTGACCTGGACGACCAGCAGCGCACCTTCATCCGGCCCAGCCCTGGCGGACGCAATCCGGCTGCGCGTTCGGCCGAGCCGGCTGTCAGCGGCGAAGGCAGCCCTACCGAGCAGGCTGCGCCGGACGAGGGCCTGAATCCACTGGTCGCGCTGGCCAACCGGCTGCTGATGGCGGCGCCACAGTTGCGCGCGACCCGCCATGTCGACGACCCGGCGGCGCTACGCAATGCGCTGGCGCAAGGCATCCGCGACTTCGCCGCGCGTGCAGCAGCTCAGGGCATCAGCGCGGAGCGGGTGATGGCTGCGCGCTATGTGCTGTGCACGATGCTCGACGAGGCTGCAGCCGATACGCCCTGGGGCGGCTCGGGCCTGTGGGGACAGCACAGCCTGCTGGCCGCCTTCCATAACGAGACCGAGGGCGGCGAGAAGGTGTTCCAGCTGATGGCACACCTGGCGGAGCATCCCGAGCAGAATCTTGACCTGCTGGAACTGATCTACGGCGCGCTGGTGCTTGGATTCGAGGGCCGCTACCGTGTCATCCCGAACGGCCGTGCTCAACTTGAGGCGGTGCGTGACAAGCTGGCCCAGATCATCCGCCGCCAGCGCGGCGACCACGCGGCGGCGCTGGCTCAACATTGGCAGGGCCAGCCGGCGCCTCCGCGAGGCTTGGCGAGCTGGCTGCCGCTGGCCGGTGCCGCGGCGCTGATGGCCTTGCTGCTGATGGGGACGTACCTGGCTCTGGCGTTCTCGTTGAGTGCACGCTCGGACCCCGTCTACGCCCAGATCCAGGCCTTGCGGCTGACCCCGCCGCTGGTTGCAGCGCCGCAGGCGGCACCGAAGCCACGGCTCGCGCAGTTCCTGCAGTCCGACATCAAGGCGGGGCTGGTTTCGGTGCGCGACGAGGTCGATCGCAGCGTCGTGACGATCCGCGGCGATGGCGCTTTCGCGCCGGGCAGCGCTGCGCTGCTTTCCGAACGGGAAGAGCTGATGGGCCGGATCGCCGACGCTCTTGCCCAACTCGGCGGGCGTGTGCTGGTGACAGGGCATACCGACAGCCAGCCGATCGCACGCTCGGCGCGTTTCCCCTCGAACTGGCACCTCTCGGAAGCACGCGCCCGCACCGTTGGTGAGCTGCTGGTGGCGCGCCTGGTGAGCGCCGACCGGCTGCGCGTGGAGGGGCGCGCCGATGCCGAGCCGGTGGCGGGCAATGACAGCGCCGCCGGCCGGGCGCAGAACCGGCGCGTGGAGATCACGCTGTTCGTGGCCGGGCGCGGGAGCGAGGCGCCGGCCAGTCAGCCGGCGGGCTCATGATGGTGAAGAAGCTGCTGGGACTGGTGTTCAACCGCTGGGTACTGGCCGCCGCGCTGCTGCTGGCGCTGGCGCTGTCGATTTGGATCATCGGACCGCTCGTCGCGGTTGCAGACCGCCGCCCGCTCGAGACCGAGGCGGCCCGTTGGAACACGATCGGCGCGCTGGCACTGTTGATGATCGTTGTCATTGCCTGGCGGCAATGGCGAGCGCGTCGCGGCAACGCGGCCGTGGTACAGCAGTTGCTGGCGGCACCAACCGGGCCGACGGCACCGCAGGAGAGTGCGGACCTGCAGGCGGTGCGCCAGCGCTTCGATCAGGCGCTGCAAACGCTGCGCCGCGCCCGTTTCGGTACAGGCGGCTTGCTGGCGGGCTGGTCGGCACGCTTCCAGGGGCGCTATCTTTACGAGTTGCCTTGGTACCTGATCATTGGCGCCCCTGGTTCCGGCAAGACCACGGCTCTGCAGAACTGCGGGTTGAAGTTTCCGCTTTCGCCGAATGCCGATGCGCAGGCGGTGCGTGGCGTGGGCGGCACGCGCAACTGCGACTGGTGGTTCACCGACCGCGCGGTGCTGATCGACACCGCCGGGCGCTTTACCACACAGGATAGCGATCGCGACAACGACAGCGGCACCTGGGCCGGCTTCCTGGCGCTGCTCAGGCGCTCGCGACCGCGCCAGGCGCTCAACGGTGTGCTGGTGACGGTGTCGGTGCCCGATCTGCTGGCGCGAGACGTCGAAGGACGGCGCCTCTACGCAGCGGCCGTACGGCAGCGCCTGCAGGAACTGCATGAGGGCTTGTCGATCCGCTTCCCGGTCTATCTGCTCGTCACCAAGACCGATTTGCTGGCCGGTTTCATGGACTACTTCGCCACGCTGGACAAGGAGCAGCGGGCGGCGCCCTGGGGCATGACCTTTGGTGTGGAGGACGCGGGTTCGCTGCGTCAGCAGCGTTTCGGCCTCGAGTTCGATGCGCTGCAGCGGCGTCTGGTCGACGGCTTGGTCGAGCGCCTTCAGGCCGAGCCGGACTTGCTGCGGCGCGCACGCATCTATGGGTTCCCAGGGCAATTTGCCGGCGTTCGCGGACTGCTGCAGGAATTCCTCGAGTCGGTGTTCGCGCCATCGCCCTACGAGGCGGAGCCGCTGCTCAGAGGCGTCTACTTCATCAGCGGTACCCAGGAGGGAACGCCGATCGACCGCGTGCTTGGCAACATCGCGCGCAGTTACCGACTGGAGCGCGCCGTGATCGCGCCGAACCAGACCAGCGGCCGCAGCTACTTCCTTACGCGGCTGGTTACCGAGGTGGTGCTGGCGGAGAGTGGGCTGGCCGGCACGAACCTGCAGTGGGAGCGGCGCCGGCGCCTCTTGGTGTCTGGCGGCTTTGCGGCACTGGTTCTACTAGGTGCTTGCACGCTTGGGGCCTGGACGCTCAGCTACCTGCACAACCGCAGCTATGTCGATGCGGTCGCGCAGGACGTAGAACGCGTGCGCGAACTGGTGCGCACGACGCCCAACCGCGCCTCGCCCGACCTGCTGCCGCTGGTGCCGTCTTTGGCCGCCACGCGGGGCCTGGCAGGCGGCACCGAAGGCGAATCGTGGCGGCTCGGCTTCGGTCTGAACCAAGGGCCCAAGCTCGACAGCGCCGCGCGGGCTGCCTACCAGCGCATGCTGGTCGACGCCGTATTGCCGCGCCTGGGCCTGCGCGTCGAAGAACTGCTTCGCCAGGCCGGCAGTGCGCCGGACGGCGACTACGAGGCCTTGAAGGCCTATCTGATGCTGCACGATGCCGAGCACTTCGAGCCGGCGGCGCTGAAAGCCTATGTCGAGGCCGACTGGGACGCGCAATTGGGCCGCTCCCTGGACGGCCCGCGGCGGGCCCAGCTCAGCGAGCATCTGGATGCGCTGCTCACGCAGGGCGCGGCGGTCTCCCCCCTGGCGCCGGACCGCGCGCTGGTGGAGTTCCACCGCAACCGCCTGGCCGCGCTGAGTCTGCCGCAGCGCATCTACCGCCGGCTGCGCCACCAGGGCCTGGGCAACGAGTTTCCGGACTTCACCGTTGCGCGCGCGGCCGGCAGCAACGCGGCGCTCGTTTTCGTGCGCGCCAGCGGTGCGCCGTTGAACGGCAAGGGCGTGCCGGGCCTGTTCTCCTACGATGGCTACCACCGCGGCTTTCAGAAGGAGGTACCGCGGGTGGCCCAGCAACTGGCCAAGGAGCAGCCCTGGGTGCTGGGCATCGCCGAGAACCAGAAGGGCATGGCTGTCGAACTCCGTGGCGACGAACCGCTACTCGACGACGTGCGCCGGCTCTACCTGAACGAATACGCAACGACCTGGGAGGACTTCGTCGCGGATGTGCGCCTGCAGCCAATGACCAGCTTGGCGCAGTCGATTCAGATGGCGCGGCTGCTGTCCGCCCCCGACAGTCCGCTGCCGCCCTTGATGCGGGCGATGGTCCGCGAAACCACCCTGCTGGCGTCGGATGGCAAGAACCTGGTCGAGAAGACTACCGATCGCGCCACCGACATGCTGCGGCGCTCTCGCGAAGCGGTCGCCGAAGCAGTGACGGCGAAGAAGACCGAGTCCAAGGGGCCGCGCATAGAGAGCCTGGTGGACGACCGCTTCATCGGCTTGCGACGCATGGTGAGCGGACCCGAGGGCGGCAAGGCGCCGATGGACGACACGCTGGCGCTGATTGGCGAGGCGCACATGATGCTCAACGCCGTGGACACTGCTGTCAGGGGTGGCTCGGCGCCGCCGCCATCGCCGGTGCCGCTGAAGCTCAAGGCCGAGGCGGCACGCTTGCCCGAGCCGCTGCGCGCGATGTTGGACAGCCTGTCGAATAGCAGCGCGCAGGTCTCGCAGATTATGGTTCGCCAGAATCTGGGCATGGAGGTGCGCTCGCAGGTCGGCGAGTTTTGTCAGCAGGCGGTTGCAGGTCGCTATCCGCTGGATCGCAATTCGGCGCGCGACGTCACCCAGGCCGACTTCGCGCTGCTGTTTGGGCCCGGCGGCAAGATCGACCAGCTGTTTCAGCAGAAGCTGGCGACCTATGTCGACACCACCACGCGGCCCTGGCGCTTCCGCGCGGTCGAAGGGGGTCCGCTGGGTGTCGACGGGGGCACGCTGCCGCAGTTTCAGCGCGCACAGGCGATCCGCGAGACGCTGTTCCCCGCCGGCAA
This sequence comes from Roseateles violae, assembly GCF_030410485.1. Taxonomy (GTDB): domain Bacteria; phylum Pseudomonadota; class Gammaproteobacteria; order Burkholderiales; family Burkholderiaceae_C; genus Roseateles_D; species Roseateles_D violae. The sequence continues at coordinate 302,903 of NZ_JAUHHC010000002.1, forward strand.
CGTGCCGTCCCTGCGGCTGCAGTTCAAGCCGGTCGAGATGGATGCCTCGCTGAAGCAGTTCATCCTCGACGTGGACGGCCAGATCGTGCGCTACGACCACGGACCGCAAATCCCCGCAACGGTGCAGTGGCCGGGCCCGCGCGGCAGCTCGCAGGTGCGCGTGCAACTGAGCCCGCCGCTGGGCTCTGGCGCCTCCGGCATGGTTTACGACGGCCCGTGGGCGCTGTTCCGGCTGTTCGACCGCGTGCAGATCGAAGCCGGCGGTTCGCCCGAGCGCTTCCGCGCCACCTTCGATGTTGACGGCCGGAAGGCCGTCTTCGAGGTCGTCGCGAGCAGCGTTCGCAATCCATTCCGACTGCGCGAGCTGAGCGAATTCACCTGCCCCGCGGGGCTGTGAGGCAACGGGCATGGAGGCGCCAGGCTGGTACGGCAAGCTGCTTGCGCTGGGAGATTTCGCGAGCCGGCGCCTGCCGCCCCACTGGATCAATGCCTGCGACGCCTGGCTGTCCGGGGCGCTGCGCGTTGCCGGCGCTCGGCTGGGCGAACGCTGGTTGGAGGTCTATCTCAGCGCTCCGATACTGCGCTTCGCTTGGGCCCCGGGTATCGTCGATGGCCAATGGTGGTTCGGCGTGTTGATGTGCAGCTGCGACCGGGTCGGACGCTACTACCCGCTCCTGATCGCGCAGCCGCGTCCGGCCCCACCGGCCGACGCTGCCGGACTCGAACATCTGGACGCTTGGTTTGCGCAGCTGAGTCAGGCGGCCCTGCAGACGCTCCACGACGATGGCTCTGTCGCGGCGTTGGAGCTGGCCTTGGAAGAGGCTCCGCCGTGGCCCGCCATGCCGGTGATGGGTCGAAACGCAATCGCATCGGATGCTGGGCTTGCCCGATGGTTGCCGGGCGTTGCCGCCGGCGAACTGGCCGCCCGCTTGAGCGGCCACTCTCTATGGTGGCGGACCGGCGGTGATCGTGCAGCAGTGCTATTCGACATCGTGCAGGGGCTGCCGGACGGCGCATGCTTTGCGGCGCTGCTGGGCGCCCAAGCCTAGTCGCGTTGCGGCCGGGTGACGTCACCGCGGTCACCGACCCAGACGGCGATGGCGCTGAAGTTGTCTTGCTGTGCCGCGCCGACATGCTCAATTCGTTGCTGCATCGCGTCGAGCCACTCCTCCGGAGATGCGGCCTCTCCGAGCGTTTCAACTATCCCGGCGTCGTCGAGTGAACCCCACCACCCGTCGCTGCACAGCAGATAGACGTCTTCGTCCTGCAGTTGTGTTGGCTGAGCCAATGTGTGCGGAACGACATCGCCGGACTTGCCTAATGCGGCCAACAGATGGTTGCGGTGGGGGTGGGCATCCGCCTGCTGCGGTGTGAGCAGACCCGCATCCAGCAAGCCCTGCACCACGCTGTCATCGTTGGTCAGCCTTCGCAGCAGCCCCTGGCGCACCCGGTACAGGCGCGAGTCTCCGACATGCGACCACAACGCAAGGTCACGGCTCGCGTCAATCCACAGTACGACCACCGTCGTGTGCATCTCGCACAATGCGACGTCGCGTTCCTGCTCATGGTGTAGCCGCGCGTGGGCGGCAAGCACCGCGTGCGTCAATGCGGCGGCGCCGAATTCGCGACCCTGCGCGAGCAGCGCCTGCTCGATCTCATCGACCGCATAGAGGGCCGCCGTCGCGCCCCCGCGATGTCCGCCGGCGCCATCGGCCAGCACCAGGGCCCAGGTCGGGCCTTCACGGCTCAGGCAGATGCGATCCTCGTTGTGCTCGCGGCTGCCGAGCTCGCTGCGCCCCGTGGCCGAGATGTTGAGCATCGTGGCCCCGTCAGCGCGGTGTTTCGGCGCGGGGTCGCAGGCGCTCGAGTTGCTGCTGGTAAGCCGCCAGGAAGGCCTTGCCGAACAAGGTGTGGAAATCCTCTTGCGCGTCGTCGCGGATCGCCAAGTAGTGCTGGAGATAGAGCTCCCACAGTCTTGCCCGGCGGTTCATCGGCAGCAGGCTGTCCAGCACCGACTTGCCGGTCAGCTTGGCCTCCAGTTCGGTCGGGGCGAAACGGCCAAGGACGCCCTCCAGGGCGGCACGCATGCCGGCCATCGTGCCGATCGAGTGACCCAGCAGATCGTGCATCGCATCGTCCATCGCCTGGGCGCCGGCCATGAAGCCGCGCCTCGGTGGCTGCAACAGTTGTTCCAGCGCGGACTCTGCGTCCGGCGCGAACTTCAGCGGGTTGTTGTTCTGGGCCTGGATCATTGTCACCTGTGCATGCAGCTCCGACCGCGTGCTGGCGCGAACCGCCATCAGCTGCAAAGTGCCGGCGGTGGCCGCGCGAAGAAGCTGCCCGACAGAGTGCATCAGGGCCGGCGATAGCTGCTCCGCAGGCAGCCGCACGCCGGTGCCGGCGCAGAAGGCCTCCCAGAGCTCTGCTGCATTGCCCGCGTCGAACGATGGCGTGGGCTCCGGCGTCGCGGCCTCCGGATCCGGGCCCGATGCCGGCCCGGGAGCCGTCATCGTCAGAGGCTTTGGTGGGCTGAAGGCCGCGTGCAATTCCGGCACATCGTCGGGCGGCAGTTCGGCGGGCGCGGTGCTCGGCGCTGCGCCCCCGAAAAGCGCGAGCGGATCGGTGGGCAAGGGCGGCGCAGCCTTGGCCATCGCCCCATCGCCGAGAAAATCGGCCAAACGGTCTCTGCCGCCGCTCGACCGGAGATCGAACAAGGCATCGATCGAGACGGGCGTCTCTGAACCGGGCAATGGTAAGTCGGCTCGTGCTGGCGTTTTTGACGGTGCAGCCGGTGCTGCGGCTGCGAAAGGGTCGTAGTCGTCAGGCAGGCGCGACGTTCCCTCGTCCTCATAGGCGCTTGTTGCTGCGGATGGGCTGAGCAACTCGGCGAAAGGGTTGCTGCGGGACAGCGGTGTTCCGAGATCTCCCAGCGGCACTGGGACCGTGCCACCTCCGGAATTGGCGCCCCGAGCGGGGAGCGAGGGCAGGTCATGGACCGTGGCGGTCGTGTCCGCAGCAGCGAGAGCGTCGTCGACCACTTCCAGCAGGTAGCCGCCGATGCGCACCTGGTCGCTGTGCATCAGCGGCGCGGACTCTCCCTGTGCCAGCGCGTGATTGCGCACGAGGATGGGGTTGGCGCTGCCGATGTTGCGAATCACGTAGCCGCTGCGGCCGACCTTGATCTCTGCCTGCTGGCGTGAGATATGCCGTTCGGGGTCCGGCAAGGCCAGCGTGTTGTGATCGGCGCGGCCGATGGTCCCGCCTTGCTGATCGAAGCGTGCGGTGATCGGCTGCGTCAACGGCCGGTCGTTGAGGGAGACGGCACGCAGGGTCAGGGCCATGGGCGCGTTGGTCTGTATCGGGATGGGTGGCGCAGGCATATTCGCTGGGGCTTGAAGATTCGGCAATGAACGAAAGTCACTGCGGCTTCAAGAGCCGTTGCTGGCGCCAGGCTGGCGCGGCGATGGGAAAGAGCGAGCGTCCCGGCTCGAGCAGGCAGATCAGTTGCGCGGCGACGCTGCGCTGGCGCTGTGTGCCCTCTCGCAGCACGTGTTGGCAGTGGGCCATGGTGGCGGTTGCACCCATGAAGCAGCGAATTCCCGTTGGGAGGCCGGCCGAGTGCGTTTGCCACCAGCGCCGAACGCGCTCCGGGTCGGGCCAGGGCAGGCTTTCGTCATCATCAAGCGCGACGTTCGCGTCGTCGGGATCATCGTTGGGCCCCGACTGCAGATCGGCAGGCGGTTTGCGCTCCAGGTCCAGGTCGGCGAGATCGGCGCCGGTGATCAGCGTGAAGGCCTCGCCCGCCTTGCGGGCAAGCACCTCGTCGGCCATCTGCTCGATCAGCCAGGGCACCGCGGTGGCGTCTCCCAGCAGCGCGGTAGCGCCGATCACGCGCCGCCGCAGCACGGCGTGCGGTTCCTGCGCGTGCGCGATGCGCCGAACAAATTCCCTACCGCGTGCGAAATCGATCGTCAGCAGCAGCAGGCGTTCCGCCGGGGCTTGCTCGGGGCCTTCACCAATCGCCAGCGACTCGAGCGTGGCCTCGGCCGCCCCGCGGCCGCCCAGCAGACAGGCACATTCGGCGGCCCTGAAGGCGAGCGCGGGATCTTCGTGTGCTTCAGCCAGGATCGCGCCTGCATATTGCAGCAGATCCCGTCGGCCCAGCGCGCCGGCCGCACGCAGCGCCGCGACGCGCAGCGCGGGCATGTCTTCGCCAAGCGCTGCGAGCAAGGGCGGGCCCGGGTCGACGGCATGCAGCCGGCAAGCCCCGATGGCCAGCTCTCGTCGCACCGCATCGCCTCCGAGCAAGGTGCGCACCAGGCCTCTCAGCGATGGCGCGCTGACCCAGCCCAAGGCCGACAGCAAGCCGCGCCGGGCGTCAGGCAGCGCCGCGGCGATGGCAATCAGTCGCTGCAGCGCCGTTTCGTCGCGCTCATCGATCAGACGCACCGCCAGCGCAAACACCTCGCCGGCGCCCGGGCGCTCCAAGGCTTCGGTGCAAAGCCGCGTTCCGTAGCTGCCGGCCACTGCCAGGCCGTCCAGGTGTGCGGCGATGCGCTCGTCCAGCCGTGCCAGGTGGCGCAAGCGCACATGCGGTGCGCGCGCCAGCACCGAGCGGATATGCCGGAGCATGGCGCTTTCCTCCGCATGTTGATGGACGACAACGGGTATTGGCGGGCGTTCAAAGGGCGGCTTCATCGTCTGTGACGATGCCCGGCACCGACTGGCCCCGGCAATAAACGAAAGTCACGCACCTTAGTCCTGCGTCTGAGGGACACTTTCCGACATCGATCTTGTGCGAGGCGCATTCACGCATGCCTGCGATGACTCATCCAGAAATGCCTACCGTGCCGCCCGGGCAGCGGCCGCGGTCCTGCTATGGCTTGGCGCTGTTGCTCGCCGCTTGCGCCCAAGCCCCAACACGGCCACCGCCCGCACCGCCGTCGGTGCCAGCGGCTGTTACCGAGATCCCAGAGCCTCCTCCGAGTCCCCCCCCCGCACCCGCGCCGGCCAGCCCGGCCTCGCAGCAGCAGGCCGGCAAGATTGCAATGACTGCGGTCGGACTGCTGGAATCGGGGCAAATGGAGCAGGCCAAGGCAGAACTGCAACGGGCCTTGTCCGCCGATCCTGCCAACAAGCTGGCGCAAAGCCTGATGCGTCAGATCACCGTCGATCCAGTTGCCGCGCTGGGCCGCGAGTCATTCAGCTATACGGTGCGACCCAACGACACGATGTCCTCCATTGCCGGTCGCTTCCTCGGAGATATCTACGCCTTCTACATCCTGGCACGCTACAACAACATCAGCGTGCCGCGCCAATTGGCTGGTGGCCAGGTGATTCGCATTCCTGGCAAGGCACCTCCGCCTGCGTCGCCGGCCGCTCCTGCGCCTGTGGCAGCGGCTCCTGCAGCGCCAGCCACTACGTCCGCGACCGCTCCGGATTCTGGTGCTGGCGAGCGTGCAATGCGCGCCGCCGAGGCGGCGGAGCGTGCCGGCAAGCCGCAGCAGGCCTATACGGAATACCGCAAGGCGGCGAGTCTCGGTCAAGCCGGTGCGGAGGCCAAGGCTGAGGAACTGCGTCGTCAGATGGTGCAGCGCTTGTCGCTGAACGCGCGCACCGCCTTTGCCAAGCAGGATCTGGACGGCGCGATCCGCGCGTGGGAGCAGGTCCTGGAACTGGACCCTGCCAACGACACTGCCAGGTCAGAGCGTCAGCGCGCGTTGAACCTGAAGGAAAAGGTCAAGAAGCTCTGATCGCTGGTGGCTGCGCTAGCGCGATCGCGGACAGATGCCCGGTCCGGCGAGTAGCGTCCTGCTTTTGCCCTTGATCTGTAAAAGCCTGGCCTGGGCGACGAGGTTTCCGCCATCGAGCACCAAACTGCGGTCCAGCGCTGCGACGGCTGCCGCTTGGTTCTTGGGCAGTAGCACCTCGGCACGCTGCAGGTGCAGATCCGCCAGCTGTTGACAGGCGGCGGTGTCGCGACGATCGCGCGCAAAGCGGCGTTCGAGCAAGGCGATCGCATCGTCGAGTTCTCCCTGGGCCGCCAGCACCGCGGCATGCTCGAGCTCGTTGCGATCCGGCGGAACGGCGTTACGCGGCAGGCTCATCTCAGCGGCCGAGCTTGCGCTGCGGGTCAGCGTCAATCGCGCCGGGCGGCCCAGCAGCCCGCGTCGGTTGCGCTCGCGCTCAATCGCGCGCAGCGCGGCAGCGGCCTGCGCATGATCGGGCTGCAGCGCTAGCACCTGCAGATACTGGCCGGCAGCGGCCTCGAGTTCGCCGCGCCGCTGCAGCTGGGTGGCGCGTTGCAGCGACTGACTCAGCGCGCCATCGATCTGCTGCCGGAGCTCTGCGAGGCGCTCTGCATACTCGGGCCGGTCACTGCGCAGCACCGTAAGGATTTCCCAGCTGATGGCGGCTTCGGCGAGCTGCCCCTGGGCCTGCTGCTCGGTCGCACGCGCGCGCAGCCGCTGTTCATAGGCCAGCGCGGCGGCCGGCGGACCGGCCTTTTGCATCGGCGCCGGCGACGGTTCAAACGACGGTGGCCGCTGGCCGGCGCAGCCGGTCAACAGCGCGAGACAGAGCGCCAGTCGCGATGCCGGCTGCGGCGCGAGCCACGGTTCATGGCCTTTCATGGTTGTCCGTGGCTGCGTCCGATCTGCAGCTTGGCCTTGAAGGCGTCGAGATCGTGGTCGCCGAAGATCATGGTCCGACGCAGCATCAGGGGCTGGGCGAAGAACGCGTTGCCGCCGGGGTGGACGGTTACCGCCAGCTCGTACTGCTGGCGTTCCAGCAGTTCCAGCACCAGCTCGTTGGCGTCGCCGAACGGATAGGCGAAATGCCGCACACGCACCGGCAGATGGCGCTGCAGCAGCTCGCGTGGAACGCGTACTTCGGATTCGAGCTCCTGGCGGTAGCGGGGCTCGCTGGCCTCGGCATCGCGCTCGATCAGATTGCGGTGGGTCTTCGAGTGGGCCTGCACATCCACCAGGCCCGACTCGGCCAGCTCCTGCAACTGGGCCCAGCTGAGCGCATCGCCGGCGCCGATGAAGTCGGTGTAGACGAACAGCGTGGCCGGGAAACCATGCTTGCGCAGCAGCGGCAGCGCATAACGGTGCACCGACTCGTAGCCGTCGTCGATCGTGATGACGACCGAGCGACGCGGCAGCGCCTGTCGGCCGGCGAGGAAATCGACCAGCTGGGACAGGCGGATCACGTGGTAGCCGTTGCGCGCCAGCCAGTCGAGCTGGGCGGCGAAGTTCGCCGGCGTGACGCTCATCTTGCCGCCGGTGCCGCCGAAGCGGTGGTAGCAGAGGATGGGCACGGTCTGGTAATGGTCGGCGTGTACGCCCAGGCGGTTCAGCGGCTGCAGCGGGATGGCCAGGGGCTGGCCGGCTTGCGCGCGGGAGATGGCATTGAAGTCGCCGATCTCCCACTCGCGCTCGGCGCTGCCGAGAAAGCGCTCGGCAAGACCGCGCAGGCTGTCTTCGGGGCCCGGCAGATAAACGACGAAGCGTTCGCTCTGCCCGAGCAGTTCGCCGCTGCGCGGCGCGGGTGCTGTAGAAGGCGGCGCGGGCGGCACAGGCGCCGGCCCCGGCGGTGTGCTGCAGGCGGCGAGCAGCAGCAGCGCGCCGAACAGCGCCGTCAAGCCTGGCCGGAGCTGCCGCACTGCAGAGGTCGGCTTGGCCGGCCCATCCATTGCGCGGGCCTCAGTCAGCGCGGTCCGACGGCTCCGCCGTCGGGATGTTCAGCGCAATGTTCGGCGGAGCAGGTGCCGGCGCTGCCTGGGCCGCGCCTTGAGTCTGCTGCAGCGCCTGCGCCATGCGGTCGAAGGCCGCGAACAGCAGGCCGAACTCATCCTTGCGTGGCTCGGCGATGCGGTGATCCAGATTGCCGCGGGCGATCTGGTCCAGCGCGTCGCCGATCTTCCTGATCGGGCGGGCGAAATGACCGGCCAGCAGGTACATCGCCAGCGCGACCGCCAGCACCGTCACCAGCACCAGCGCCGCCATCAGGCCCCGCGAAAGCCGCGCCACTTGCTGCAGCGGCCGCTCGGGCAGCGCCAGCGCCACATGGCCCACGTTCTTGCCCTGGAAGGTGATCGGTGCGTCGAAGCCCAGCAGCGCCTCGTCACGCTCGCTGTAGCGCGACATGCGCACCCCGTCCTCGCGGCCGGCGAGGCCCTCGGCCTGCGGCGGCTTGTACGGTTGGCCCAGCTGCGCCGGATCGGCCGCGGCGCGTACCATGCCGGCCCGATCGCTCACAACGATGCTGTGGAAGTCGCCGGTCTTCATGATCTCGGCCACTGCCGCCTCGACTGACGGCCATTCCTCCTCCAACGCCGCCACGGCGTTCTGCGCCGCGATGAAGCGCGCCAGCGCGGCGCCGTTGTCGCTGATCTGCCGCATCAGTGCCGCCTGCTGGCGCTGCGTGATCACGCCGGCCGCCACCGCCATCACGATCGCCACAATCAGCGCCATCAGCGCAGCCCAGCGCACGCGCAGCGGCACGATGCGCTGGCGATCCTTGTCGCGCGCGGCCTCGTCGATCTCGGCCAGCACGCCGGCCAGCGCCTGTGCCAGGGCCTGGCCGGTGGAAAAGCGCCGTGCCGGGTCCTTGGCCAGGCAGCGTTCGACGATGCGGCGCAGCGCCGGCGGCACGTCAGGGCGGCGCTGCTCGATCGGTGGCGGCTCCTCCTGCACGATCTTCATCGCCACCGCCACCACGCTGTCGCCCTCGAACGGCCGCTGGCCGGTCAGCATCTGGTAGAGCAGGATGCCGGTCGAGAACAGGTCGGAGCGGCCGTCGAGCAGCCGGCCCTGGGTCTGCTCGGGCGACATGTACTGGGGCGTGCCGAGCACGTCGCCGACGCGGGTGCGTTGCTCGGCGCCGCTGCCCGGCGCCGGGTCCATGTGGGCGATGCCGAAGTCCATCACCTTGATCGTGTCGCCGCCCTTGAGCCGCGCGATATTGCCCGGCTTGATGTCGCGGTGCACGATGCCGTGGCGGTGCGCGTAGTCCAGCGCCTGCGCCAGCTGCATGCCCATCACGAGCACCTCGCGCAGCGGCAGCGCGGCATTGCGGCCCTTGCCGTCCATCAGATCGGCCAGCGGCTCGCCCTGCAGCAGCTCCATCGCCATATACGGCCGGCCCTCGATCTCGCCGACATCGTGGACGGTGACGATATTCGGATGCGACAGCGAGCCGGCTGCGCGCGCCTCGCGCAGGAAGCGGCTGCGGTACTCCTCGTCCTCGCACAGCGAGGCATGCAGGAACTTGATCGCGACGTCGCGGCCGATGCCGGGGTCGTGCGCCTTGAACACGGTCGCCATGCCGCCGCGGCCGAGGCGCTCCTGGATCAGGTAGCGGCCGACCTGGCGGGATTCGGGGGCGTCGGGGGAGACGTGGCCGGGCAAGGTCTCGGTGACGGGGTCTCGACCCGTCATGTCTGCTTGCCGTGGCAAGGGTGTGGAGGCACTGCGTGCGGTGAGCAGCTGCGTGGCTGCCTCTGATGACGAAATCACGCGCGTTGCGTCCCCGTCCAGCGCATCAGCTGGCGGGCTGCCCGCACCGGTCGTGGCAGCAAGGCTTGCTGCTTCATCGCTGTGCTTCGGATGGCCTTGGGCTTCTGGCATGGTGGTGGAGGCCTCGACAGTTCACGTCGCAATGCTCAGCCTGCCGGACGCTGCGATCAATGAACGAAAGTCACCGTGAGGTTGGGCATCATGAGAATGAAATTGATCGATGTAGCAGCGCGCGACGTTGCGTAGGCGGCTGCGATACCCGTCCGCGCGGCACCATGGATGGTTGGCAGCGCGAAGCGCGCCTTTTGACGTTGGGATCGCGGATCAATGCCAGAAAGTCATCTGGCGTGCCAGTGCAGCCAGGATGCCATCACGCCGAAGATGAGGCCGAGCAACAGCCAAGTTCGGCCCTGTGGCGACACCGCGCCGGCACGCAAGGACCGGACGGCGCCCAGCAGCAGGAACACCGCACCGAGCACGGCGAACAGCAGGCGGGGCTCGAAGGCCGGCATGCAGCTTCTCAGTTCTCCGGGCAGACGTGACGTGTCCACGCCTTCCCGTCGAAGCTGAACACGTCGTCGCCGCCGACGCACCACAGCTTGTCGTCCGACGCGGCCAGCGCCATCGCATCGAGCTTGCCTTCGGAGGGCGTGGGCAGCTTCTGCACCGCGGCCCCGTTGATGGCGAGCACACTGCTACCGGCGGCTACATGGATGAGGCCCTTGAACTGCGCCATGTCCCACATGCTGATCTTTCCGAGCTTGCCGCGGGCCAAGTCGGTCCACGTGCCATCCGCTTCGAGCGCGAGCAGCGTACCGTTCGCGCCGCAGAAATAGGTCCGCCCGTCGCTCGCACAGAGCACGCAGTTCAGCGGGAAGTTGGTCGGCGAATCGAGCTCGCGCCACTTTTTCCCGTCCCAGTGCCAGATCTCGCCTTCGAAGCCGCACGTGTAGACGTCGTTGGTCGAGAAGCCCGAGATCGACAGCAGCAACCGCTTCACGTCGTCGCCATCGAAGGGAATGCGCAAACCGCGATCGATCGCCTTCCATGTACCGCCATTGAGTCGGTAGACCTGCCCTTGCGCGCCGCAGGCATAGACTTCGTCACCGACGACGGCTAGGTCTTCCAGGTAGCCTGCTTCCGTTGGCTTGATCGGGATGTCGATCGGCGAACCGCCTGAAGGGTACTCGCGGTACAGGCCGTCGCGCCCCAGTATGCACAGCCGGCGCTTCTCACCGGTCGGCGTGCGCAGCACCATTGCGTAGATCACCTCGCGGATATCGAACAGGAAGCCCCAGGCACCCTGATTTATCAGCATGAATCGTGTGCCGATCGGGTCTGAGTCCTCGCTTTGGAGGTGGCCGCCCAATGCGGCCATATCGCCAGGGTAGGCGCAGACCGTCGTGAAGTACAGCGCTGTCGCTTTCCTGTAAGCCATCGTGCTTTTTCTCCTAGTCAAGGTACGGGAACCTGCCCGGCGCTGGCCTGCACGGCCGGCCACAGCTCATTCACCTTGCCGGGCGCGCCTGAGGCGGTGACCCCGCTGTTGTCCTTCAGGCCGGGACCGTCGGGCTGGGCCTTCTTGTAGTACTCGTCGAGCTGCGCCTTCACGCACTCGAGCTCCTTTTTCGTCAGCTTCTTCGGCGGCGTTCGCCCGCCGCCCGCTGATTTTGCCGCGGCGTCGCGCGCCTTCGCATAGGTGAACTTCTTCGGTTTCTGGTGGTACCGCTCCACTGGGTCGAAGATGCGGTGGCAGCCGCGGTGGCTGCCCGTGTGCTGGTTCTTGCCCTGGACGCAGATGCACGGCGCTTTGCCGTGGCTGTAGCCGGGCATGCCGGTGGTGCAGCGGTCGGGGATGAGGTGGTGCGGTGTTTGGGTGCCCGGACAGCCGGGGCTGTACGGTACGAGCTGAAGCTGGACGTCGACGCCCTTGCACTTGAGCTGTGTCGTCTTCTGCTTTCCGAAGTGCATCATGGCGGCGTATTGCCAGGTTTCGGCGACATGTGGTTGTGAGTCGTCATGTCCATGTGACGCACGACGTTGGCGCCCTCGATCTTCACGTCCATGGACCAGCTGACGAAGTAACACTTGCCCTGTATGTTGTGCGAGACGACACCCATGCCCTGCGCCTTCGTGGCGGCCTCGTCGCCCATGCTTTCCTTGAAGTACGACTTGTCGCGCAACATGGCCTCCTGTCCGCCGATCTTCACCGACGACGATCCGTCGCTCGTGTTTGAGGCCATACCGGTGTTCGGATAGGGAATCGGCAGCGGCCCGGCGGGCGGCGGCGGCGGCGTTAGGCACACGTCGGGAAAGGCGCAGGGCGACTTACTGTCTGCCGCCTTGCAGGAAATTTCGCGTCCGTTGGCGAAGACGTTGTTAGCCATGGCGCGGCGCGGTACTTTGTAGGACCAGCGCGACGCGGCTGCCGGCGTCTTCGCTGAGATGGACCAAGACGTTCGGCCCCGGCGCGTAGCGCTTGCGTACCGCTGCGAGTGCGACACCCAGCACGATCGGCCCGATCGCGGCGCCCACTTGGCCGACGCAGTCGGCCGGATGCCACAACGGCAGTTCCTTGTTGGTCGCCTTGACAATGCGGCTGAGCGCGAGCGCCGCCTCGCGGAAGTAGTAGTGCTCGCCCGACAAGTCGGTCAGGCGTAGGTCGATGGCGCCCGGCTCGATCGTCGCGTCCGTGAGAGCTGAGCGGATGGCCGCGACGAGCCCGTCCGCGCGCAGCGGCTCGTCCGAGACGATCGTTGCCGATTCCGACGCTTGCGCGATGGCGCTACAAACGAGCACGGTACCCGCGCCTGGGCGCGACAGCATCACCGCGGCGGCGGCCTCGCCGGGGATAAATCCGTTGAGGTTGTCGCCCGCCAGCAGGCGGTCGGCATCCTCGAGCGACGACAAGGTGTCCCGCGTCACGAGGCTGTCGCCGGCGACGATGAGCACGCGGTCGACCCCACCGTCGTAGAGCATGTGGTGCGCGTGCACGAGAGCCAGCCCGAGGCCTGTGCGGCCGCCGGCGATGACCGCCGAGTGGTTCTCGTCGAACCGGATGCCGAGGCGCTCGCTTAGCCCGGAAACCGCCTGTTCCGCGAGATCGGCGAACGGGCCGCCCTGATCGGGATCGGCTACGCAACAGACGATAGGCACGCCGCGGGTCATCGGTGCGCCGACTAGGCACTCGTGCGCTGCGCTCGCCATCATCGCGAGCAGCTTCGGTACGCCGCGCCACGGACGCGCGAGCTGCACCTGCGCCGCACGTATCAGCTCGCCGTTGCCGTCGGTAAACTGAGTCTCGGTGACCCCCTGCACGCCGGCGCGAATCGCGGCGCAGGTGGCGGCGGCGCTCATGCCGACACTGGTCACCATGCCAGAGCCCTCGATAGCTAGTGGTGCCCGGTGCATCACGCCTGCGCCGCGGCCGGCATCGGCAACACGCGAATGGGCACGGGGAAGGGCAAGCCGTCCTGCTCACGCCACCACACGGGTCCCTTGCGGCCGACCATCACCTGCGAAATCTCGAACAGGCTGCGCTTGAGCGGCCGTGTCATCCGCCAGGTCATCGTGAAGCGTTCCTGGTCGGGTTCGATGACGATGGTGTCGAGCGTGCCAACGTGGTCCTCGCGCTCACCGCGAACGGGGAACACGTGTACCGGTGCCTCGAAACGCGGCAGCACGAATCGGCGCAAGCCGTCCTCGGTAAGGTTGGTCAGGGTGACTGTCATGTCGGCGCGCGACAGCGGCACCTGCTGATCCGCGGGCGCGAACTGGAAGTAGCGGATGTCGAAGTCCGCTGGCAGGAAAGGGAACACCTCGTCGCGCCAATGCTGGTCGTAGGTGCCGGCGAACGCCACGCGCTGCGGCCAGCCACGTCCGATCGGACCGAACGCCATCGGCTCGTACCTGCCGGCCGGCCAGTTCACCGGTACCCCTGTCTGCTCCGTGTTGGGCAGCGGCTTGCCGTCGAGGTACGCATTCTTCAGATGCTTGAAGTATCCGCGTCCGACCGGGTTCGGCAGATACACGCTCGGCGGCAAGCCCTCTTCATCCGGCGTGTCCGTGCCGCCGAACGCGACGTCGTAGCCGATTGTCAGTCTCGTGAACGGCTGCGGCGACGATGGGCGGATGCCCGTGACGCCAGCCTGCCAGACACGATTGCCGACCGCCTCGAAGCTCTTGCTCATCGGACCGACGCTGAGCCCTACCCGTGCGCGCGTGACAGCGCGGCCGCCGGGGGCGTAGGCGCTGCCGATCAACAGGACGTCGCATGAGGCCTTGCGGTATGCGAAGTCGGATTCGTAGCGCGGCGCGCTCGTGCCGGGGTTGCCGGAGAAGATGTCGGCGATCGTGAGCGGCACCTGCTCGGCGTGCAGCTTCACTTCCTCATTGCCACGCGGAAGCGCGAAGGTGCCTTTTATGACGACAACCAGCAACTCGCGCCCGCTCGGCTCCAGGCCCACGGTGCAGTCGGCGGCCATCCGGGTGGCGTTGATGAGTTCCACGGTGCGGGACGACGGCCGGCACAAGCTCAGTTGAGCTGCACCGAGCCCCCCATCAGCTTGTTGACACCCGTCGAGCGGCTCAGCACGTAGGTCCCCTGGATCAGCACCTTGCCGAAGGTCGTCAGCGTGATGCTGGCCTTCCCGCAGCGCAGGACCAGTTCGCGCTGCGCGCTTACCGTCAGGCGTTCGCCATCGACATCAACGACCGCGAGGCCGCCGTCGTTGGTCAACGTCTCGGCCGATGCCTCCTGGATCAAGCCCATCACGATCGGCGAGCGCGCGTCGCCGCACTCGAACATCAGCACCACCGATCGTCCGATTTGCGGTCCTCGCAGCGGCACGACCGACCGGGCGCGCACTGCGTTGGTGTCCGACTGGCCGGGATAGGTAACGAGCGGCGCACCACTCTCGTCGAGGATCGCCACCAACTCGCCGACGACAATCCCCGGCAACCCGTGCTGTCCCGGCGGGGCGCAGGGCATGGACAACAGCGGGCCGAGCACGTCCTTGCTGTCGGTTGGCACCCGTGCCGCTTCGATCGTCGCTTGCGAAGGTTGCTCGCCGAGACCGTTCCTGCCGCCCATGCTGGCCTCCATCAGTTTTGAAGAATCTTCGATCCCTTCATCACGATGTTGCTAGACGCCTTCACGTTGACCTTGCCCGTTCCGGTGACTGTGATGTCCTTGCCGGTGATGGTGATGGTCCCGTCTTTCTTCATCGTGATCGCAGCTTCACCGGTGACGATGGAGACCGAGTCGCCCGCATCGATGACCAAGTTTTTGCCGATCTTCAGCGCATCGTCTTTGCCAACCTTGGCGCTGCGCCCCCCTTCGATCGTGCGTGACTCGTCAGCACCCACCTTGATGGACAAGGCCTGGCCGACATCGAGCGAGCGTGCGGCGCCGACCTTGACGGTCTGCGCCGCGCCGACGCTGGTGCTCTGCGACGCTCCTACGCTCACCGTCTGGTTGGCGCCGATTGTTACCGATTGCATGGCGCCAATCGCCACTTCCTGGGCGGCGCCGATAGCGATCGTCTCGTTGACGCCCACCGCATGCGTGCGCTGCAGCGCGACAGTCTTGGTTTCGTTGGCGCCTACCGAGACCGAGCGGTTGGCGCCAATACTAATCGTCTCGTCGGCGCCCACGCTCTCGGTACGGTTCACGCCGATGGTGATCTGCTCGTTCTGGTCCACCGTCTCGGTGCGATTCCGGTGGACCGTGATGGTCTCGTTCTTGTCGACCGTTTCAGCGCGGTTGCCATGCACGGTGATCGTCTCGTTGTTGTCCACCGTCTCCGTCCGGTCATGCTTGACATGCGTCGTCTCGTCGTTGTCGACGGTCTTCTTGCGGTCATGCCCGACCCAATGCGTCTCGTCGTTCTCGACCTCGATGTCCTGGTTCTTCTCCGCATGGAGCCACAGCTGCTCGCTGCCCGCCTTGTCCTCGAAGCGGATCGCGTTGGCGTTGCCGTAGCCACCGCCCTTGCTAGAGCGGGTGAGGATGCCGGATTGCGTGGCATTGGCCGGCAGCTCCCAGGGGGGCATCTGCTCGGCGTTGTAGACGCGGCCGGTGATCAGTGGCTGGTCCGGGTCGCCCTCGAGGAAGTCGACGACGACCTCCTGGCCGATGCGCGGGATGTCGACGATGCCGAAGTTCTTGCCGGCCCAGGGATGCGAGACGCGCACCCAGCAGGAGCTCTTCTCGTTCTTGTCCTTGCGGCCGTAGCGATCCCAGTGGAACAGCAGCTTCACGCGGCCGTACTTGTCGGTGAAGAGTTCCTCGCCGCTGGGGCCAACGACCAGCGCCGTCTGAGGCCCCTGAACGAAGGGCTTGGGCGTGCGCCGCGGCGGGCGAAACTGCTGGGTCGAGGGCGTGGCCGAGAACTCGCAGTGGAAGGCGCCCGCCGGATTGCCGGATTCGTAGCCATCGACCTGGGCCCGCGCCGACAGCGCGGTGATCAGGTACTCGTCGTTCTGGTCGGCGCGCGGGTGGCGGGTCAGCTTAAGGAGGCGGCCGACCTCGATGCCCTGCGCGTTCGACGCGCCCTGCAGGCGCTGGAACGGGGTCTGCAGCTCGTCCATGCGGTCCTCGGCCCATTGCGAGCCGTCGCCGGCCTGCACGTAGTCGCCCTGGAAGTCGAACACCTCGTAGTCCGACAGGCTGTAGGCGCGGCTCTTGTCGGCCTTGACCGCCAGATCTGTCGAGGGGCGCTCGAAATCGTAGCTGGCCAGCACCACCTTGCCGCTGCGCACCTCGCGCGAGAAGCGCCAGTCGGACACGCATTCGAGGTCTGGCGAGCGGTCGGCGCCCGGTTCGACATAGGGCAGCGAGGGGCAGTCCGGCGCCGCGTCATGCGCGCTTTGCGAATCGACCAGCACCAGCTTGTGCGCGCCGTCGCTGTGCTCGAAATACCAGTAGATGCCCTCATGCTCCAGCAGTCGGGCGACGAAGTTGTAGTCGCTCTCGCGGTATTGCACGCAGTACACCCATTTGCGGTAGCTGCGGAACAGCTTGAACTCGAAGCTGGCGACGCCGTGGTCCTCGAACACCTTCTTGACGATGTCCGGCACGCTCTGCTCCTGAAAGATGCGGCAGTCCACGGTGCGGGTCAGGAACCACAGCCAGGGATAGACGCTGGCGTGATAGGCGAAGTAGCGGCCCTGGTGCGGGCCGAGGCCGAAGCGGGTCACGTAGCCATGGAAATGGCGCTTGGCGCCGTCGCGCAACTGAACAGTCACGGTCACCGGCTTGCCCAGCAGATCCTCTGGCTTGAGGTCGGGCTTGGGGCTGAGCAGGCGCAGCTGCATCTCACCGAGCATGCTCAGGCCGGCCGAGGCGGTCATGGACTCGAACAGCAGATCCTCGGGGGGCAGGGGCGTAGCGATCGCGATCGGCGGAGGCATGGGTAGATGGTTGGCGCTGGTGCATGCGCGGTAAAGCGACGAAAGTCATTCAATCCACCGGCTGTTGCACCGGCTCAGACCTCGCGCAGCCGCTGGCCAGTCGGCCCCGCCGTGTACGAGTGCAGCAGCCGGCGCGGCGCTGGCCGGGCACTGAGCGGACCGCCGTCGGAGCATTGCCCCAGATGGAGGAGCTGTCGGCCACCGCCGGAGCGCCGTTCGGCCGGCCGGTCGCGCCGACCGTCCCAGCCCCTCGGATCCTGCATCGGCGCCGCGCGGCCGAGCAGCAATACCGCGCCGGCTGGGATCTCCTGCAGGTCCACGATGTCCATTGGATTTCCCCAGCTCGACAGCACGGCGTTCAAATCGCGGTCGACCAGCTCGCTCAGCCAGCCCCCTTGCTCGTGGCCAAGGCGCAGCCGTCCGCTGAGTGGATCGGTCAGCGGCGCGCCGGAGCCGCGCTCGTCATCGTCGAAGTCGCCATGGGCGCGAAAGGCGCGCAGCGGCAGCCGGGTGATCTGTAGCTCGGGCCAGGCGGAGAACATCGGGGGCTGAGCGTTGGCGATGACTTGGAGCTTATGCAGCAGCAGGCGCAACTCATCGAGCTGCCAGGGATCGTCTGCGCGCCGAGCCAACTGGTCCAGCGCACCGCTCGTGTCCACCAGCAGCGGTCGCAGGCTCCGCAGCAGTTCATCGCAGCTCAGGCGGGCGGCATCGTCAAGCCCCAGCGGGCCGGGTCGACGGAAGGCAGCGAAACCAGGCCGCGAAGACAGGGAGGGGAGGGATGCGGGTCTCATGCTGACGCCGATCCGTCGAAGCCGTAAGCGAAGTCGCCATCCTGGACGGCGAGCCGCACCCGCTGCAGCGGGGCGGCGCTGCCGAGCCGCTGCAGCAGCTCCAGCGAGATGCGCGGCAGCACGGTGTTGGTCAGGATGGCGTCTACCACCCGACCACCGGATTCGGCCTCGGTGCAGCGCGCAACCACCAGTGCGACCACCTCGTCGTCGTACTCGAAGGGGATAGCGTGGTTCGCGGCGATGCGCCGGCCGATCCGATCGAGCTGCAGGCGGACGATCTGGCCCAGCATCCCGACGGACAGCGGGTAGTAGGGCACCACCGACAACCGGCCCAGCAGCGCTGCCGGGAACTGCTGCAGCAGCGGCTCGCGCAGCGCCTTGGCGATGGCCTCGGGCGCCGGCGGTGCCGCCGGGTCACGGCACATGCGCATCACCAGCTCGCTACCGACATTGCTGGTCAGCAGGATCACAGTGTTCTTGAAGTCGATACCGCGGCCTTCGCCGTCCTCCATCCAGCCCTTGTCGAAGACCTGGAAGAACAGCTCATGCACGTCGGGGTGGGCCTTCTCGACCTCATCGAGCAGGACCACGCTATAGGGCCGGCGCCGCACCGCCTCGGTCAGCACGCCGCCCTCGCCATAGCCGACATAGCCGGGCGGCGCCCCCTTCAGCGTGGAGACCGTGTGCGCCTCCTGGAACTCGCTCATATTGATCGTGATCAGGTTCTGCTCGCCGCCGTACAGCGCCTCGGCCAGCGCCAGCGCGGTCTCGGTCTTGCCGACGCCGGAACTGCCGCAAAGCAGGAACACGCCGATCGGCTTGGATGGGTTGTCCAGCCGCGCGCGCGAGGTCTGGATGCGCCGCGCGATCAGGTCCAGCGCGTGCTTCTGGCCGATCACGCGCTGGTTCAGCGTGTCGGCCAGCCGCAGCACCGCCTCCACCTCGTTCTTCACCATCCGGCCGACCGGCACGCCGGTCCAGTCCTGCACGACACCGGCCACCGCCTGCTCGTCGACGGTGGGCAGGATCAGCGGGGTCTCGCCCTGCAGCGCGGCGAGATCGGCCTGCAACTGGCCAAGCTCCTGCAGCAGCGCAGCGCGCTCGTCTGAAGCCGGCAACTGCGGATCGGCCGCCGCCGAGCGAAGCCGGCCGCGGATCTCCAGGATCCGGTCGACCGCGGCCTTTTCCTTGACATGGCGTTCCTGCAACATGGCAAGGCGAGCCTCCTCGTCGGCGATCGCCTTGTCCACGCGCTCGGCGCGCTCCGCGGCCGGGATGCCGATCGCGGTCTCGCGCTCGACGATGCCGCGTTCGATGCGCAGCGCCTCCAACCGGCGCAGGCAATCCTCCAGCGCCGGCGGCGTCGCATGCTGGCTGACGGCGACGCGGGCGCAGGCCGTGTCCAGCAGGCTGACCGCCTTGTCGGGCAGCTGGCGCGCCGGGATGTAGCGGTGCGACAGCCGTACCGCCGCAGCGATCGCTTCATCGAGCAGCGCAACGCGATGGTGCTGCTCCAGCACCACGGCGCCGCCGCGCAGCATCAGCAAGGCCTGCTCCTCGCTCGGCTCCTCGACCTGCACGACCTGAAAGCGCCGCGTCAGCGCCGGGTCCTTCTCGATGTGCTTCTTGTACTCGGCCCAGGTGGTGGCGGCAATCGTGCGCAGCTTGCCGCGCGCCAGCGCCGGCTTCAGCAGGTTGGCGGCATCGCCGGTGCCGGCCGCGCCACCGGCGCCGATCAGCGTGTGCGCCTCGTCGATGAACAGGATGATGGGCTTGGGCGAGGCCTGCACCTCGTCGATCACCGCGCGCAGGCGGTTCTCGAACTCGCCCTTCATGCTGGCGCCCGCCTGCAGCAGGCCGATGTCCAGCACATGCAGGGCCACCTCCTTCAGCTGCGGCGGCACGTCACCCTGCGCCAGCCGCAGCGCGAAACCCTCGACCACGGCGGTCTTGCCGACGCCGGCCTCGCCGGTAAGGATGGGGTTGTTCTGGCGGCGCCGCATCAGGATGTCGACGATCTGACGGATCTCGCCGTCGCGCCCGGCCACTGGATCGATCTCGCCGCGGCGCGCGCGCTCGGTCCAGTCGACCGCATAGCGCTTCAGCGCCTCCTGTTTGCCCAGCGCCGCCGGCGGCAGGGCGCCGCTGGCATCGCCGGGAGCGGCATCGCTCTCGCTGGCGCGCTGGCCCTGCTCGGGCGAGCCCTCGAGGATGCGCGCGAAGTCATCGCACAGGGCCTCCAGTTTGATGCGCTCGAACTGCCGCGAGACGGCGAACAGCGCATTGCGCAACGAGGCGGTCTTCAGCAGGCCGACCACCAGATGACCGGTGCGCACCTGGCCGTCGCCGAACATCAGCGAGCCGTAGACCCAGCCGCGCTCGACGGCGCTCTCGACCCAGCTGGACAGGTCGGTGACCGAGCTGGCGCCGCGCGGCAGCCGATCCAGCGCGGCCGTCAGGTCGCTCGCCAGCGCTGCGGCATCCAGGCCGAAATGCTTGACGATGCGGTGCAGATCGGAGTCCTGGGAATTCAGGATCTGTAGCAGCCAGTGCTGCAACTCCACATAGGGGTTGCCGCGCAGCTTGCAGAGCACGGTGGCGCCCTCGATGGCCTTGTAGGCCAGCGGGTTGAGCTTGCCGAACAGGGCGGTGCGCGGGATCTCAAGCATTGTGGGCTCCTTGGCGCAGCAAGGCGCAGGTGTCGGGGCGCAGCCGCAGATCGCCGCGGTCGCGTTCGCGGCCGCGGCCGCCGAGCCATGCGCTCAAGCCCAGCCGCACACGGCGGCCCAGGCGCGGCTCCGGCAGCTCGGCATGGGCCAGGATCAGCTGCACATCCCAGCGCAACTGCAAGCCCACGTACAGCCGCACCCAGTCGCCCAGCAGCGGCCAGGCATGGCCGTCGGGCAGGAAGCCGAGGTACTGTGCCAAGGTCAACGGCCCGAGGGCGATGCGGAACTTGTACTGCCGGTCCAGCAGCTTGCGCCCGCCACTGGCGTTGTGGCCCAGCCGGGCCGCGGGCAGGGCGCTGCGCTCGGGCCGGCCGAGCGCGAAACCCAGCCGGCTGCGGTCCTGCGGGTCCAGCAGCAGCCATTGCGCGATATGCGGCTCCAGCCGCACCGGCACGCGGAAATACTGGGCCAGCAGCTTGCAGAGCCCCTCGGCGTTGCGGCTGCGCACGCCCAGCAGGCCAGCTTGGAACAGCTGGGCTTGGGCCGGCAGGCTGGCGCGCAGCTCCGGGTCGAAGCCGAAGCCCGCGCCCAGCCAGGCGGCGAAGCGATCCTCGGCGGGGCGGTCGCCCTGTACGGCCGGCTGGGCCTGGGCCCATGCGCGGTAGAACAGGGCCAGCAGGCGGTGGTGGAAGATGTCCAGGAAACGCAGCAGAGTCGGATCGCCGCGCAGACGCGAGCGCTCGCGCGCGTACTCGGTCAGATGCAGGGGCATCGGCCCCTGTGGCCCCAGCAGGCCCAGGAAGCGCACGCCCAGGCGCGGCGCGCCGGGGCGAGGCTCAAAGCTCTCTATCGCGGCGGGCGCGAAATCCAGCTCGGCGTCCTGGCCCAGGCGCAGCGCCTCCTGCGAGGGGCGCGGCGCGCTGCCGAAGCGTGGCCATCGCGGGTGCAGGTTCTCGACCCGGCGAAGCAAGGCGAAGAAATCATGGGCGCGCGGCGCGGTGCCCACGGCTTCGAACAGCGCGGCGAGCGCGGCCTCGCGCGCCGCGGCATCCGTGGTGTCTGCAGCATCGCTGGTCTCGGCTTGCTGGGCGCGCTTCATACCGTGTCCTGCAGGCCCAGGCGCGGCGGCCAGCGCATCAGCTCGCCGCGCTGGGGCGTTTTCAGGCTCAGCTGCGTGAAGCTGTTGATCGCGGCATGGCGCGCGAAGAAGCGCTCCAGCAAACTGGCGAACAGGAAGGCGCTGCTGCCCTGGAAGGCCAGCTCGTCCAGTTCCAGCTCCAGTTCGACGCCGGTGCCGAAGCTCAGCGGCCCTGGCAGCGGCAGGCGTCGCACCACCGAGCGGGCGCGCAGTCCCCGCACGCCCTCGATCTGGCGGCGCCAGGCGGCATCTTCTGGCGGCGCGTACAGGCTGAGCATCTTGCGCAGGCTGGCGGCGGCTCGCGGCGGTGGCTCGTCCAGCAGCGAGAGATGGTTCAGCGTCAGGTGATTGACCAGACTCCAGCCGAGCTCGCCGCTGGGGCGTCGGCCGGTCGGTCGGGTCGGGCCGCGCAGCAATTCCACCTGCGTCACCGGCCCGGGCGACTCCAGACGCCACTGCGGCTTGTCAGCCATGGCGGCGACCTGCGGCAGCAGGGTGGGCAGGTCGCGGTTGCTGACCCAGGCGCTCAGCGAGAGCTGGCGCACGTCCTCTCGGTAGGGTGCGTGGTGCGGGTCGAGCAGGGACAGGTAAACCTCCTCGCCGACATAGGAGGAGCGAGTGCCCTGTTGTTGCTGGCGTGTCGACAGCAGGCGCGGCTCGCGGCGCACGGTGTAATAGCCATGGGCGCTGCCGCTCTCGTGGTGGCTGGCATAGAGCGGCAGGAACTTCTGCTGCGCCACCAGTCCGGTGCC
Organism: Roseateles violae; assembly: GCF_030410485.1. Classification (GTDB taxonomy): domain Bacteria; phylum Pseudomonadota; class Gammaproteobacteria; order Burkholderiales; family Burkholderiaceae_C; genus Roseateles_D; species Roseateles_D violae. The sequence goes on from NZ_JAUHHC010000002.1 coordinate 325,190, forward strand.
GAAGCCGGTCACGGTCTCGACGCTATGAACCTCGTAGTCCATCGGCCGGGTGCGGTCCGGCACGACATGGTATTCCCAGGCGCCCGGCCCCAGCTGGATGCGGTCCAGGCGCTTGCGGAACAGGTTGATGGCCGGCGTACAGAACAGCGCCAGGCTGTGCGCGTCGACCCGGGCCTCGAGCGTGGCATCGCCGCGGCCCAGCAGCAGCAGCAGCTCGACCTCGTCGGTAGCCAGTGTCGCCAGGCGTTCGGCCAGCGCGCCGCATTCGAAGAAAAGCAGGCGCTGCGGAAGCGCTGCTGTCTCCTGCAGCAGACGGTAGCCGGAGAAGGCCCGCAGCGACTCGGGCAGCAGGGCCTCGTCGGCGCCAAAGCCCAGCGGACTCAAGCTTTCGGGGCCGCGCCATCCTGCGGCACCCAAAGGCTTCTGCTCCTCGGGCTGGGCAGCGCGTACCAGAGTGCCGAGCGGAGCACCCATTAGCAGCTCGTGCAGGCGCATCGCCTGGTCGTCGGGTGCGCTGATGTAGAAGGCGAGCCGGTCCAGGCCCAACTGGCTGAACAGCAGTCCGCCGCCGCAGCGCAGCCGGACGCTCAAACCGCCGCGCAGGCTCTGGGCCTGCGGTAGCCGCGCTACGGCCGCGTCGGGCGCATGGCTGAAGTAGCGCACGTCGAGCAGCTCGATCGGCCACAGGGTCAGCTCGTGGGCGGTGCGAAATTCGCAATGCGTGTCCTGCCCACGCGCGAGTTCGGACAGCAGCGCGCTGCCGCGCGGGAGCTTGTAGCCCTTCACCAGGTTCGGGTCGGCCGGGTCGATGGCGCAGCGCGCCACCAGCATCGAGGGCACTGGTGCCAGGAAGTTCGGGTAGCTGGCCTCCAGGAGATGGGCGATCAGGCGAGGCTGCTCGGATTCGAGTTTCAGCTGCACGCGCGCGGTCAGGAAGGCAAAGCCCTCCAGCAGGCGCTCGACATAGGGGTCGCTGACCTCCATGCCCTCCATGCCCAGGCGGGCGGCGATCTTGGGAAACTCCTGGGCGAACTCGGCGCCGACCTCGCGCAGATGGGCCAGTTCGTCTTTGTACAGGCGTAGCAGGCGAGGGTCCACGCCAGCTCCTTGAGCGCTCAAGGGCTCGGCGGCGATGTGGCTGCGCGCACGGCACCGCCAAGCGCGTCACGCAGCTTGACCTGGCCCGACTCCAGGTCCAGCTGGGTGCGCAACAGCATCTCCAGAGGTACAGGTGTCGACCACAAGTGGCCGCTGATTTCGAACTCCAGCACATTGTGGGTGTCCAGCACACTGTCTTGTTCCAAGGCCCGCACTTCCAGCGTCTCGGCCAGGATGCGTGGCTCGAAGCGCAGAATGGCGCGGCGTATCGCGGCCTCCAGATCGGCCAGTTCGAGTTTGGAGGCGAGTTGCCCCGAGAGCGGGGGCAGGCCGAAATTGAGCACGCAGCCGGCCAGCTCGGGATAGGCTTCGGCATCCCTGCGGTCCAGCGCCTGCACGGCGTTGAACAGCGCGCCGAGGTCGCGCAGTACGGCCTGGCGCAGCGCGGCCTTGGACATCACTCGCTGCTCCTCGCCCTCGCTGCGATCCATGCGTCGCTCGTCGCTCAGCCGGTCGAGGAGGGCGGGCTGCAGGCGCTGGTGGGCTTCGCTGGGCATGGTTGGTGGAGGCGTCAGGCCGGCAGAAGTTCGTCGGAGAATCTGTTCGCGGCGCCCAGAACGCCGTCGCTGCCTTGGACGCGGTACTCGATTTCCACTCGGGTGAAGGCGAAGCTGACCTGTTCAAGCGTCTCGCCGTGCTCGTTGCAGTCCAGGTCCAGACCCACCACGCGGGCACCCGACAGGCTCAGCGTGAAGAAGTCGTCCTGGTCTCCACCGGGCTTGCGCAGCGCGAGCCGCAGATCCTTGATCTCGTCGTTGGTCGCGAGCACGCTCATCAGCGAGGTCGAGCTGCTGTCCAGGCGCTTGCTGACGACCAGCTGCTTGTACTGGCGTCTGGCCGTGGCTTGTCCGGAGCCGAGCGCCGAGCCGGCCGAGACGCCGAAGCGAAAGCCGTGGGCGGCGATCGCGTTCTGGTGCCCCTTGGCACTGGCCTCCCCCTTGAGCTCGCCTGCGCGCTTGGTGCGGATGCTCAGATAAATGTCGGCACCGGCGCCTGCAGTGGCGCCGAGGAGATTGCCCTGTACTTCGCCGGTCATGACCATCACCGCTGGTACTTGCGTGCCGTGCTGCGCTCGGGCTGGTTCAACGCGCCGCGCAGTTCGGTGGGGATGTCGGTCCTGCTGGGCAATTCCTTGTAGGCCGGCATATTGCGGCGGCGGCAATGGTCGAAGCAGGTGTCGTTGAGAATCTCGAGCACGTAGCGGACCTTGGCGAGCGTTGACAACTGACCCTGGGCGCGGAATGGGTCGAGCACGCCGTCCAGGCGAACCGCAAAACCGCCTGCCTTGATCTTGCGTTGCAGGTCCGCGATATGACGCATCGTGACCGGTCCGAAGAGCCCGTCGACCTCGATGCCACTATCGCCCGGCGGAGGCGAGAACGGATCGCCTATTTCGTAGTAAAGGATGCGCATGAGGGCCTGTACCAGCATGACATCAACGGGCTGGTTGTCCGCCGCGGCACCGACGGAGAAGTCGATGTTGTAGGCCCTGCTGACATTGCCCTTCGGGCTGCGAAACGTCGTCACGAAAGCCATGGCGCTTGCTCCTTCGCTGCGGCCCGGCGGCGCCTAGCGGGTCTCGGTCTTGGCGAGGTCCCAGCCGAACTTGACCTCGCCGCCCAGCGCACCCTTGTCGTCCTGCGGCTTGTAGGCGAACTCGATGTCCTTGTAGCTGCAGGTGACCTGCTCGAGGATGTCGCCACCGGTGCTGCCACCCGGCGTGACGCTGGTGATGAAGACCTCCTTGAGGGTCACGACCAGGAAGTCCTGCTGACCCTCGCCGGCCTTGCGCGAGGTGAGCTTCATCGTCGGAAAGTGCTTGCCCGCCACGCAGTGCTTGGCGAGCACCGGCGAGGCCTTGTCGTAGTGGTGGGTGAAGTGGAAGTCCGCGGGAATCGCCTTGCCCTTGCCGGTACCGCCGCCCAGACCGCTGGCGGGCTGGCTCACGCCCCAGTTCCAGGACAGCACCTCGATTTCACCCTTGGGCTTCACCGCCTCGCCGTCGATGCCGTCGAACTTGATGGTCGAATCACTGCTCATGGAATGCTCCTGATGGGTGGACAAGCCCGCCCACGGCTTTGGCCGCGATCGGGCACTAGGAGGCCGTCATGCGGTCTTCACGGACGGAAGTTTCGAAACCAGCCGCAGCGACACGGTCAGTCCTTCGAGCTGGTAGTGCGGCCGCAAGAAGAACTTGGAGCTGTAGTAGCCCGGATTGCCGGCGATTTCCTCGACGATCACCTCGGCCGCGGCCAAGGGCTTCTGGGACTTGGTGACCTCGGACGAATTGGCCGGGTCGCCGTCCACATAGTTCATGATCCATTTGTTGAGCCAGCGCGACATCTCGTCGCGCTCCTTGAACGAGCCGATCTTGTCGCGCACGATGCACTTCAGGTAGTGGGCGAAGCGACAGGTGGCGAACAGATAGGGCAGGCGCGCCGCCAGATTGGCATTGGCGGTGGCATCGGGGTCGTCGTATTCCTCGGGTTTTTGCAGTGACTGCGCGCCGATGAACGCGGCGAGATCGGAATTCTTGCGGTGCAACAGGGGCATGAAGCCGTTCTTGGCCAGCTCGGCCTCACGCCGGTCACTGATCGCGATCTCGGTCGGGCATTTCATCGCCACGCCGCCCTCGTCGGTCGGGAAGGTGTGCGTCGGCAGGCCCTCGACCGCGCCGCCGGACTCGACGCCGCGGATTCGCGTGCACCAGCCATACATCTTGAACGAGCGGTTGATGTTGACCGCCATTGCATAGGCCGAGTTCGACCAGGTGTAGGCGCCATGCTCGCCGCCAGCGGTCTCTTCCTCGAAATTGAACTCCTCGACCGGATTGGTCTTGGCGCCATAGGGCAGGCGCGCCAGGAAGCGCGGCATCGCCAGACCCACGTAGCGCGCGTCCTCGGAGCCTCGCAGCGAGCGCCAGGCGGCGTATTCCGGGGTCGTGAAGATCTTGGTCAGGTCGCGCGGATTGGCCAGCTCCTGCCAGGAGCCCATCTGCATCAGCGCCGGGCTGGCGGCCGCGATGAAGGGCGCATGGGCCGAGGCCGCCACCTTGCTCATCTCGCCCAGCAGTTCGACGTCGGGCGGGCTGTGGTCGAAGTAGTAGTCGCCCACCATGCAGCCTATCGGTTCGCCGCCGAACTGGCCGAACTCTTCCTCGTAGACCTTCTTGAACAGCGGACTCTGATCCCACGCCGTGCCCTTGTAGCGCTTGAGCGTCTTGCCCAGCTCGAGCTTGGAGATGTTCATCACGCGGATCTTCAGCATCTCGTCGGTCTCGGTGTTGTTGACGAGATAGTGCAGCCCCCGCCAGGCACTTTCGATCTGCTGAAAGTCGGCATGGTGCAGGATCGAGTTGACCTGCTGCGACAGGCGCTTGTCGATCTCGGCGATCATGGCCTCGATCGACATGAGTACATCGCTGCCGATCAGCTGGGTCTGGGCCAGCGCCTGCTGGGCCAGGGTCTGCACGGCCTGCTCGACGGCCGACCTGGCATCGTCCGACTTGGGCTTGAACTCCTTGTTCAGCAGCTGGGCGAATTCGCTGCCCTGGTACTCGATGCCCTGCAATGCCGAGGCGTGGGAGACGGTGTCTTCAGCCATGGAAATCTCCTTGATGCGCCAACTGGCTCACTGGTCCGCGGCCGGCTTGCGGGCCTCGGCGAGCGACTTGAGCAGGGCCTCGTCCTTGATCACCTTGGAGATCAGCTCCTCGGCTCCGGTCTTGCCGTCCATATAGGTGAGCAGATTGGCCAGCTGCTGGCGCGCCTCCAACAGCTGGCGCAGGCCCTCGACCTTGGCGGCGACTGCGGCCGGCGAGAAGTCGTCCATGCTCTCGAAGGTGATGTCCACCGCCAGATTGCCCTCGCCGCTCAGGGTGTTGGGCACAGGGAAGGCCACGCGTGGCTTCATCGACTTCATGCGGGCGTCAAAATTGTCGACATCGATGTCGAGGAATTTGCGATCGGCGACTGGCGGCAGGGGCTCGCTGGGCTTGCCCGACAAGTCGGACAACACGCCCATCACGAAGGGCAGCTGTACCTTCTTCTCAGCGCCGTAGAGTTCGACGTCGTACTCGATCTGCACCCGCGGCGCGCGGTTCCTGGCGATGAACTTCTGGCTGCTGGTGGCCATGACGCTCTCCTTGAAGGGCTAGGGATTGCTGCTGCCGGCCAGCTTCTCGATCTGGCTGAGGCCGTCTGGGGCGAGATCGCGAACGATGTCGATGAAGCTCTTGCTCATCAGGCGCTGCGAGCGGCGAATCAGCAGCGGCGCAGGATTGCTGGGCTCGTTTCGCTCCAGCCATTCGGCGACGCGCTCCAGCGCGCGGACCGCGTCCTCGCGCGAAGCGATCGTGGTACCGGCCGGCACTGGCGTGTCGCGGCTTGTGCTGACAGCAATGTTGCCGCGGGTGTCGGCCGGCGCTGCAGCGCCAGGCAGGCGTTGCGCCGCCTCCGCCAGCGCCTGCATCAGCCGCACCAGTGGCTCGAGTTCAGGGCTGAGCGTGGGGGCGACCTGCCGCTCCAGCACCGCTGCGATGGCCCGGGCCGCCGCGGCACCGCTGTTCATCAGCGCCGGCAGCGTGGGCTGCTGGGGCAGCGCGGCGGCCAGCCCACGGGCGATACCGTCCGCACTGGGCGGCGACTCGCCGAGCTGGGGCTCGGCATGGCCAAGCGCGAGCTCGATATCGCGCATCGTCAACGCACCGCGCTGACCGGTCAGGCTGGCGGCACGCAGATCGGCCAGGCCGGCGCTCGGATGCACCAGCGGCCCCAGGGCGCTCATGCGTGCGGTGGGGTCGTTGCCGTCGCTTTTGTCGAGCTGCGGATGCACCTGGTCCCAGTGACGCTCCAGCAGGCCCTGCAACAGCTGCAGGCCCTCGACCGCGCCAGCAAGGCCCTGGAGGCGTGCGCCGCTGCGCGTCAGCCAGACGGCCAGCCGCAGATCGCGGGTACGGGTCGCCAGCTTCAAGGCCTGTTCTCGCACCGCAGGCCAATCCGGCCCTTCGGCGGGGATGAGCGTGTCGCCATACTGGCGCTCGGGCTTGCCGGCGGCGGCCTCTTGCAGCGCCAGGAACGCAGGGTCGTACTCCAGGTCGGCGCCGCAGGGGGAGGCACCGTCCAGGGGCGACAGCAGCGATTCCAGTTCGAGGTCGGACATGCGCAAGCCGGTCTGGTCACGTTGATTGCTCGGCACTCTAGGCTGATCGCGCCGGGCATACAGTGGTCGAAAGTCACTTCACACCCGGCTCATGAAACCAGGCCCCGCATGACGTTCAGCAGTTTGTGCGGCTGCACCGGCTTGAATAGCACCAGGTGACCGCTGTCTGCGGCGCGGCGCATCTCCTCGTGGGTCGTGTCGCCGGTTATGAGGATGGCTGGCACTTCATAGGCGCACTCGCGCCGTACCGCGTCGATCACGGCAATACCGTCCGGCCCCTCGCCCAGGTGTAGGTCCGACAGGATCAGGTCGGGCGGGAACTCCAGCTGCCGCAGCTGGCGGCATGCCTGTTCAACATTGGCGGCCGTCAAGACCTCGTAGCCCCATTCGCGCAGCAGCATGCTCAGACCATGGCAGATGGCCTCCTCATCGTCGACAACGAGCACGGTCCGCGCTTGCAGCGCAGGCATCGGCACCGTATCTGCTGCGGCGGTCACGTCCTGGATATCCGGCAGTATTCCCTTCGCGATGCCGATCCGGAACATCGTGCCCCGCCCGGGCTCGGAACTGACGGCCAGGCTGTGGCCGAGCAACGAGGCCAGCCGCTTGACGATCGCCAGCCCCATGCCCAAGCCCTGGTGACGCCGGCCGCGGCCGCGGCCCGACTGGTAGAACTCGTCGAACACGCGCGGCAGCTCGGTGGCAGCAATGCCGACGCCCGTATCCCAGACCTCGACGTTGAAATCACTGGCGGTGCTGCGCGCCACCACGACGATGCCGCCGTGCTCGGTGTACTTGATGGCGTTCTGGATCAGGTTGCCGAGGATGCGCTCGAGTAGCTGCGGATCGCTGGTGACCGATTTGCCGCCTGGCGCGAAGCGAAGGTGCAGCCCGGCCATCTCGGCCTGGCCAGCGAAATGCATGTGCAGGCGGCGGAACAGGTCGCGCAGTGGGAAATGCTGGAAGTTTGGGGCCACGGTCCCGGCGTCCAGGCGCGAAATGTCCAGCATTGCGTAGAACGAGCGATCCAGTCCGTCGATCGCCTGCACGACGTTGCGCACTACGGGCTCGTCGGCACTGCCCTGCAGGCGCTTCTCCAATGTGGCGGCAAACAAGCCCAGCGCATGCACGGGCTGGCGTAGATCGTGGCTGGCGATCGCCAGGAAGCGGCTCTTCTCTTGGTCGGCATTCTCGGCGGCGTCGCGCGCGGCCTCGAGCGCGGCATGCCGCGCCTCCTGGTCGAGGAGCTGCCGTGCATGGCGATGCCATAGGCGCTGCTGGGCCAGTGCCAGCAGCGCAGCCAGTGCAGCCAGCATGCTCGCGGCGAGCGCCAGCACGGCGAAGTCACCGCCCAGATTTGGGAACGCCAGCACTGGCGACAGCGGCAGCAGTGCCGCGCACAGCGCGGGCAGCCGCAGCGGCGCCAGCGTCGCACTCAGGCCGAACGATGCGGTGGCGGCTGCGATCATCAGCAACGCGACCTCCGCCACCGACCGGTCACCGGGGCTTGGCGGCAGCCACGGTGGTAGCGCCAGCGCGACGATCAGCGCCAGGGCGGAGCCTGTGGCGAGGCGGCGGCGAAGGACCCTATCCAGCCCGAACCGATGTGGGGGCCAGGCTGCAAGAGACCAAGTTCCCGCCAATCCGATGCCCACCAGCATGGCGGCGGCGCGCCAAGGATCGCTGCCTAGCACGGTGAACTCGCAGCCGAGCAGCATGAGGATGCCGGCCCAGGCTATCGGCTTGGCGCTTGCCGCTGCGTCGATCATCCGGTCGAGCGGAAGCGCGGCCGGTGACTTCCCGTCGACGGATCCGGCGGGTTGCGGGCAGGGTACCGGCGTCGGGCCGGTTGGCTTTACCGCGACGAAGCGCGAGCGCCCGCTGGCCACCTTCAGCGGAACAGGCTGATCAGATGCGATCTTGATTTCACGTCAAGCGCCAGCAGCAGCCCCGACACATAGTTCTTCACCGTCCCAAGAGACAGGTGCATCGCGTTGCTTATTTCCTGGTTGGTACAGCCCGATAGCACCTGTTCGAGAATTTCCAGATGACGTGGTCCGAGTTCGGCGGCGCGGTCGAACATCGACGATGGCGAGAAATGAGGAAACAAGGCGTGGTTCACCGAGTGGCCCCGGCTCAGTTGCTTGGCCGGTGGCCATAGCAGTGCCGCCAGCATTTCGCACATCTCGGCAGCCATGGCTCCCTTGGACAGATAGCCGATCGCGCCGAGCGCTCGCGCCTGGCGGATCACGAATTCGTCCTGTGTTGCGCTGAACACGGCGATGCGGGCGCTGGGAAAGACCTCGATGAAGTGGCGCAAGCCCTGAAGGCCCTTGCAGTCGGCCAGGTTGAGGTCCAGTAAAACCGCGTCGACCGGCTCCTCACGGGCATAGACAAGCAGCGCGTCCTGGAGCGAATCGGCCTCGAGCCACTGCAACGGCACACCTTGCAACTCGGCGCAGAGAGTCCTGACGCCGCAGCGCACCAACTCATGATCGTCCACCAGCAGCAGCTTGCGGCCGAGGTCGATCGAGGCGCCCCGCTGCTCGTCGGAGGATGGGGGAAAGGCAAGGCTTGCCTGCCCTGGATTCGCATGCATGGCGCGCTCCTTCCGGTCAGCACGACGCGACCGGCGCCGTCCGGCGCGGCTGCCTTGGCAGCTCACGACCGAATGCTAGGTAGCGGACAGGGACTGCACATCCCAAAAAGTAGGGAGTTATTCCTAGTCACTATTGATGAGGCGATCTCGCAATCTTCCGAAAGCGATCGACCTCGCGCAATAGGTCTCCCCCGAAAGACTTAGCAGGGCAGAGTCCTTCCAGCTTCAGGGAAACGGTCCGCCTGCTTCAAGTTGGCGGGAAGTTGGCCTATGACGGCTTTCCGACGCAGGACATGTTGCGGCCTTGAACGACTTCATCTTCGCTGACGCCTTCAAATCGGTTCGTTAGCAACGCCAGGCGCTTGCGGTCGGCGAGGTTAAGCCTCCTCCTGCGGCTCCGTTCCGATGCATGGGCATCAGTTTGAGTCCCAAAGTGCGGTTTGGAGCACCTATTGCCAGCACAACTACCCACTCGGGCCAAGCAAGACTTGGGCATCGCGACTTTGGGTCGGAGGGGCAGATGGGTGACGCATTGGTGACGCTCGGCGACTTGCAGATTCTTGCTGCGGATCTGAAGGCTCGGCCAGAGGATCTGGAGCCACATCGACGGGCCTATGCGCTCCGATTCGCGCGAGACGCTCTCCGTGTTCGCGACCGCGGCGAGCACGCCATCTGCCACTGCACCGATGGGCCAGGGCTGCAACTTGTCTCCAAGTTGTCCTCGACCGGAAAGCCCTTCCTGGCGCGCCGAGCTGGCGATCAACATAGGCACGCGCCGGATTGCAGCTTTGCCGTCTCGTCCCATGCCAATCAGTTCGGACGGACTTCCGCGCGGCAGAAGACCGACACAGGCACGGACTTTCAGGCCGCCATCGATGCGGACGTTTCGGATGGCCTTGACGGCGAGGCCCGCCGGCGTAGGCCACCGTGGGGGCACTTCGGTGCACGTCAGCAGAACCGGCTGACGCAAGTTGGCTTGGTCGAGCAGTTGCTCGAACTCGCCGAGTTCACGACATACCGGGGCGAGAGACCAAGCAACGGCCTTGTCATGGGCCGCCTGAGGGAACTGGCTCAGGTCTGCAAAGTAAATGGCGACAGCATGAACGCGCGAGTGCACTTCTCTGTCGAAGACGATGACCCGGAAATCTGGGAGAGCCGGAAACGACAGGCTCAAGATGGTCGAAAAGGAAAGCGCTATCCGCTCCTGTTGTTGGTCGGGCAGGTGGACGAGATCGAATCGGACAAGCAGACAGGAAAGATCCACGTTCTTGGCGTTTCGGATCCGATTCAGCTATCTCCGGCCATCATCGAATCACTCTCGACGTCGTTTCGGAGACCATGGCTGAGTCTCTGCGCGCGATCGCGGCGCGAAAAGACGGTGCTGCTTTTTGTGGCCCAACTCTGGGTATCAGACTCGGGGATGATCGGCGTTCACAAGGCGGCTCTCATGATGTTGAGCGCTACGTGGATTCCGGCGGACTCCGGTCACGAGGTCCGATTCATGAATCATCTGGTTCGCTCTGGCCGGTATTTCCAGCGACCGATTAGATGTAAGCAAGATGAACGTTATGAGCCTGATGTCGAACTGCTCGACGTCGGTCAGCGCTGCCTCATTGAAATCTGGGGTCTGAAAAACAAGCGCTACCTGCGTAAAAAAAGGCTGAAGCGACACTATTGGCGGAAAGTGATGAAACTTCCGCTGATCGAGTGGGACGCTGCATCGCGTCAGCCAATACCTGAGCTGCCGCCTGCGAAGCCGCGCTGAATCGGTCGGCGCCGATACGCGCTTACGCCAGCCGCCGGTCTGGGCACATTCATGATTACTTCCACTATCAAGACCCCGCGCCGGTGACCATCCATATCCGATGGAATGCGGTTCCAGGCGCTTGGCGGAAAGCAATCATGACGATGAAGAGCCGATCGGATGGCGCGTTGCTTGATGTCGCCGAGCAGGGCTTGAACATGTCGATGCCAATGCAGATGCGACGTTGGGTTGCTGCTTGGCCGAAGACTGGATGTTCTGAACAGATGTCCCCGTTTCCTTCCGAGGCGCAGGACGGCATCGTTGCTGAAGGGGTGCCGATCGAAGCCTGGTCAGTTGGAGGGCTGGATGGGAGCGACGGTCGGTTTCGCGCGCCAGCTGTGGCTTGCATGTTGGAGGCGGCAAACGACTATGAAGCCATCCAGGCCTGGCTGCACGCCAAGTGCGCGCGCCAGCGCTTTTCCGGCCGGAGTGGCGCGCGCAGCCGGGGCCATGAAACCGTTACCACCGACCACACCCTCCGAGCCTACCGGCGAGAAGCCGAGCGATTTCTTCTCTGGTGCGTGCTTGAGCGGCAGTTGTCGCTGTCGTCGGCGACCCATGAGGACTGCTTGGCCTACTTGGATTTCATCCAGAACCCCGTGCCTGCAGCTCGTTGGTGCGCGCCGCGCGGCCATCGTCGCTGGACGCCGGAGTGGCGTCCCTTCGAAGGACCTTTGAATGCTGGCGCGCGACGGCAGGTGCAGGTCATCCTCAGCAGTCTGTTCCGGTACCTGCGGGAGGTCGGCTACCTGTGTGGCAATCCCCTAGCCGGTGTCGGCGCGCCACAGGGACAGCGGCCTTGTCTGGAGATTGGGCGGAGTCTTTCCGCAGCGCAGTGGGCGCTGGTGTGGCGCGCCGTTGCGGAGGAGACTGATCATCCGGTCGCCGATGACCATCGTTCGCATCGCACGGTCGGCACTGCGTTGCAGTACCGTTCAGAAAGCCGGGGCTTGGGTACCGTGGCGGTGATTGAGGTTTCGTTGCTGCGGCCCATGGCAGCGACGTGGAAGGAACAGGCGGCGAAGGCCCGCCTGAGGGTGGTGCTGTTCACGCTGTACCTCACGGGCCTTCGTCTCTCAGAACTTGCAGGACTGAAGTTGTCTGATCTCCGGCGGCTTGACCACCATGCTGGTGGCTGCGGCTCCCAGGACAGCAGTATCCACGTCTCGCACGCGCGGGGTGCCAACCTTGAGACCGCGCCATGCATGCTGAGCGTGATTGGAAAGGGCGGACGCCGCCGCGAAGTACCCGTTCCGCAGGCCTTGCTGGCCGAGCTGCGCCGGTCCATGCTGTCGCGCGGGCTCGGGAGTGATCCCTGGTGTTTGGGTATCGCCGACGCGGCATGGGTCGGTGCCTTGGTGCCGGAGACTTCGGCAAACGTGAAGAAGACGCCGGCGCATGCCCCATCGCTCGCGAAAGATCTGGCGAACCGAAAGCGTCACGTCAGTGCTTCCCTGGTCCACAAGGTCCTCAAGGAATTCTTTGCGGATCTCGCCTCGCAGCTGCATCAGCAAGGTCGAGTTCAAGACGCCGAACACCTGCTGCGGGCCAGCGCGCATTGGCTCCGTCACACACACGCGAGCCACACACTGGCCGCCGGCATTCCGGTCGAAATGGTGCGGGCCAACCTCGGCCACAGTTCCTTGGCCACGACTTCTCTCTACATCACCGCGCCGCGAGACGCGCGCATCGCTGCGATGGAGTCGTTCAGCCAGACGGCTCTGGGCTCGGCGAACTTACCGGGCGGAGAAAAAAATTGCGATGACGCTCGTTCGCCCCGAAAACGAGCTTAGCCGGACTCTCAAATCTGGATGATGACCCATGGGCGCGAGTAGTTTGATGCAGCGCCGAGGAGCTGCTCGTCATCGGTTGGCGCGCGGCCTTGAGCATCGAGGTGGTCCATGAAAACAGTCCGGATGATCGGTTCGTTTTACCGCGTGCTGCGTCGGGTCAGCTGCGACAGCGCCGCCATGTATGCGATGGCCCTGCCGGGCTTGGAGCCCCGCCATGGTTGAGGCGCTCCACGGCTTCGCCGTTTGGATTCAAACTCGACGCGGACTTGCCGAAGCGCAGGAGCGGAACTTCGCGCAGGCGCTGGAGGCCTACTTGAACCGGCTCGGGCTCACGGCCACGGGCGGCCCACTGCGGATGGAGATTGCCTGCCTGAACGAAGGCATCGCCGATAGCCACATCATTGATCTGCTGTCCTGGCTTGTTCGCGAGCCGATCGTCTTGAATGTGCGGTTTCATCCGCTTCGCGGTGGGCGCACCGTAGTGGGTGCCGGTCAGGGCTGGCTGCATGCACAAGCGGGAGATCCCGCCGTCGATGCAGCCCTACTGCTGTATGAACTGCGACGCCTGAACGCGAGCGCGTGCATCAGGGTGCTCGGCGGCTACTGCTGGACATCTCCCGCGAACGACCAGATCGGGACGGCACTGAATGGGTGACGATCGCCTTGGGCCGCTGTCGGGCCCTGTTCCGCTGAAAGGTCTTGAGGCTTTATCGGATGCGCGTACGTCGTCAACCCGGCTGCCGATGCTCCCGCTCTGGTCGGAGCCCACCCCTAGCCCGTCAAGGATCTTCGAGACCGGGGATCACGCGGCGCACCTCGCTCGTCTTGAATTGGTCAGCCCTTTGGCGGAGCGACGCGTTCTGCTTCCGAGTTCCAGGGGAGGGGAGAGAGCTGAGGTTGATGGGGTTGTCGCGCTTGTCGATGGTCCGACGGACCTCAGCGTGCGCGACCCGGAGCTAGTGACCTGGCCCCCAGAGCTCGAGGATGCCTGGACTGCGCTAGAGGATCTGCTACTTCGCGCCCGAGCCGAAGCTGCGATCTTTGTTCGTTCACGCGATCCACCGGAAGTGGTACTTCGGGGTGCCGCAGCGCTGCGGGAATCGATGGGACTCGACCTGGCGCGCCTGATCCGGGAGCGTGACGGCTTTGCGTGCTGGACAGCAGATGGCCGCATCCGGCTTGTGCAGCAGTTCGAAATTCAAGAGCCAGACCTCGTTTTGCGGCTCGTGGCGCTTTGGCGTCTTCGCCGCCATCCACTCGGAGACGAGGTGGCCGTGCAGGTCCAGGTCTTGCTGAACCGTTTCATTGCCGCAGAAAACTGTGGTCACTCGCTCTGGTGACCGGAGGAGTGATGCCTTGTGCGGACTCCTGAGCGCGGCTCCACCGCGGCACTAGTCTTTTTGCGCGTCAAAAGGTTGGGGAAGGGCGGCTCTGCGTCTGTCTTGCCGGAACAGAACGCTTTGGTTTTGCATCGACGGTGGGAAGAACTCGATGACGCGGACCTCCAGCTGGTCGCCAACCCGTTCTACCTCTGCCACCACTACTTGAAAGGAGCTTGTATGTTCATGAGGACGAGCAGGATGCATGTTGCCGTCGTCGCTGCAGTTGCCATCGCAGGATGCGCCCTCGACAAGTCGCCGCCACCGGCGGACGACCTTCTCGACATGGGGCGGTATTTGAGCCGGTACGCCGCAACGACGGGGTCGGATATCTCGCAGTTGGACTTTGCGGAGGTGCCGGGCGGCCCGGTTCGCGGGAAGTACACGGACTTCGACGGCTACCGTGCCGGGAAGACCTGGTGGTGCCGGTCGGACGAGCGGGGCGACCCGTTGCTGTGGACCAAGAAAGCCTATGGTGAACTTTGTCGCCGCCGCGGTGGTATCTATGAGGAAGGTTTCTGCTCCGCCCCTTCGGATCACGATACCGTTCTGTTCATGGCAAGGGTCACCGGGTTCGAGGACAACTGCTCGCAGATCGAGGTGAGCGTTCTTGAGGCGACGTCGGCATCTGCCTCTTCGGCCTATAGGGCCCAGTTGCTGCGGTATGGGTTCAAGACAAGCGCGATGCAGCAGGCCGAGCTTGCCCATAAGCAACGTCAAACGGACGCTGCGATGGCAAGGCGAGCGCAGGAGGCCGCAGACCAGCTCGCACGCGTCGAGCGCGAGTGGACCCTGATGAAAAAACGGGGCACGGCAGTGTGTCGCCAGTCCGGTGGCATCACTTACTTCGGCTACGTGGACGACTCGACGACCGACCGGCTGAAGATCTTGGTGGTTCGTGCCGCCCTCACTCGCGCACCTGCGATAGCGCCGGGAGATTTTCGACAGGAGACGGTTTGGACGAATCCGGCGGAGTGGTATCTCTGCACCGGACTCTAGCTGAGACGATCGTCGCTCATTCACTGCTGCCATCGCCCGACACATCGGTCCTGAGCGCCGATACCGGCGGTCGACCGGGTTTACGTGGGCCGGTGTAGGCAGCGGTGATGCTCTCCCGAGCGTGGCCCAGATCCCGGGTAACCTCCTGGCGAGCCAGTTGATCAGCAGCACGGTCCAGGATCGCGGACCCGCCGCGCACGGCTGACGGCACCCCCGAAACTTCTTCATACAGGTCGTTCGCATACTGATGCCGGAGACCGTGTGGCGTTACCGCGAGTTGATCCTTCGTCAATCCAAGCTTGCGGCAGATGTAGTAGAGGCGATTACGCGCCTGGGCAGGGGTCTTGGATGCGGGAATCATCGATCCGCGTGACCCTGACAGTGCGAGCACCTTCGCTCGCTCAAGGAGCTGGCGCTGGGCGTCCGTTCTGATCTTGACGATCCGCGTCCTCCCGCCCTTTGTCCCCAGTTCGACAACCAGCGCCGCACCGGTATCCGATGCCCGCGGCCGAAGCAGCGTGGCTTCGGTCACCCGCAGGCCAAATTCCTTCATGAGTTCGAGTTGGCATCCCACCCACTGGTCCAATTCATATGCCTTTACGATCATCTCGGCGGGAATGACATTGTTGCCGGTCCAAGACTTGTCGTGCTCGGCAACGTAGGTCCGAGCTACGTCGTCGGCCTCAAAGCCGTAGAACGCCGGCTCCCGGATCAAGCCGCGCTTGCCTATCGCAATGCTGAACCACTTGAGAATGGACAGGCGGCCCTGGATCGTGCTGGCGCTCAGTTGCTGCTGGCGCCACTTTTCTGCGACAGCGCAAATGTGCCGCTGGTCGAGATTCAAGACGGACTTCAGTGCATAGCCGGCCAGGCGGATATCGTCAAACACCTGGTAGGTGACATAGGCGCGAGCCTTCTTCGTCATGACCCCGACAGCCTTGGCGCGATGGAGGTGACTCTCCCCAAAGCGATCGAGAATTACGGTTATCTGCCGCTTAAAGTCGAGGGCGCTGAACGGTGCTCCGTAGCGGTTTCGGCCCGTCCAGGCTGTTGTCTCCTGAATGCTATTCATAGCCTGCCCCTGGTTGACAAGGCACCGGACTCCAGTCATCCGGTACGCACAAATCGAAAAGCCACGCCGCGACCCTGACCCTTTCGGCCATCTCCTGCGCGGATATGCATTTGGCATACCAGGCAAGCAACACTGACGACATCAATTCGGCAGCAATCCGCGAGGGCGGCAACACCGCCCCATACAAGCACTTCAGCTCCGCGACGAAAAGTTCAGTGACGCGGATGCGCTCCAGCAGCAGCCCCAGGGTGGGGACACGATCGCGACCGTGCGGCGACAGGCCAGCCCTCGCCAGCAATGCGCGGTAGTGCTGCCGAGCGTCGAGCCCGCTCACGGTCCGAGACCTGGCCACGTCGGGCGCGATCGATGAAACACATGGATCCACAGCGACTCCTTCTCGGTTGAGTTGCTACAGCTCGTCTTTTCTCTGCTCAGGGGAAAGCGGGTTCGTTAGTTCTAAAAAGCAATTGGCACCGCCATTTCTGTGCGGAAGCCCATTGGCGTCCCCTTTCGGGGAAAGCCCAAGAACGGCCCACCGGGGCAAGTTCAACGCTTACAAGTACACCGCCCTGATTGGCTGCCTGCTAACAGCAGCCCGGTGAAAACACCCAGCAATTGGTCGTCATCTCATGGATGGACAAGGCAACTGCCTGTACATCGGATCGAGACGAGCCACCAACCAACCAAAGGTTCGAAGCGCTCACAAAGGAGCCCTTCGGCCGCCGAAAAAATTGGGGCATCAGGACGCGTACACGGGCACGGAACGCCGTCGGACGAGTTCCCTGAAGGGAGGCACCGAGGAAGCACAAAGGCGCTCGGTTCCTTTACAGACTCGGACTGCGACTGCGGGTTTTGGACATGCAGAGTAGATGTCCAGAGATGCCGATCGGGGGCAGATGAGCTGCGCCGTGAATCGACAGGTTTACCTTCCGTGGGACCCATCACTGGGTCGTGATTGGAAGTAGTGGGTTGGAGCGTGTATCCGGCTCCGGCTTAGAAGGCATCCCTCTTCGCCATCGGGCCTGCATCGCAGGCTTCCTCGGCATTGCCAAAAGGAGCCTTCACTCTATCCATCACGAATGGCCTCGTCAACGGTTCAACACATCGCGTTATGCAGTTATATGTAGGAAATCGGCCGCTAGGCCCCATCCAGACTGGATGGAAAGTCGCCTCTCTATTGGAATCACAAAATTTTGAGTCGAATTCCGGCACCGCCGCACCGTCGCGGTCAGGCCATTTGGATCACCGGCCGCCCGAACTGAAACGACCTCCCAATAGGCAGCGAATTGCACCGTTTGCCGATAAATGCTCCACCGCGATCGCCCATAGGATCGTCCTGAGACGACGAAACCAAGAACGCACGCGGTCTCCAGACCGTGTGCAGACCGTGTGCAGACCGGCTAGCCTTCAGCGCCTTCTGGCATTGGCAGATCTAGACCGTGTGCAGACCGTGTGCAGACCGTGTGCAGACCGTGTGCAGACCGTGTGCAGACCGTGTGCAGACGGTGTGCAGACCGACTGGACGGCAGATCTAGGCTGGTTGCTGCCGTTCAGTTCTAGCAAACCAGTGACCGCTGCGGTCGATACCGGTCATTGAACAATTCGTGGCCGGATGTCCGCTGTACCTACAGAAGCAGCCGCGCAAGTTCTCGGGTGCGCGGTCGGCATGGCGCGAGATGCAGCTCAGTCGAAAGGCCGCTCACCTGTCCGCCTGGTGTGGTCATAGATACCGATGACCTTGTTGACGCAGCAATTCGCGGATCTTGGAGTCCCAAAGAAAAGTAGCTTCATCCTCGTCGGCGCCTCAAAGGAACCGTAGGACGCCAAAGGAATTGCAACTCGCGCCTCAGTTCTGTTACTGGGCGGCGCTAGTTGCTACGACTGGCCGCCAGACTGAAAGTCGAGTTGTTCTCACACGGCGGCAGTGCATTCCCCGCAGCGACTTATTGCTCGCGCTGCATACGAGGCTGCGACATCAGCGCATCAATGATGCCGCGCTGAACTTAGAAAGCTCGGGCGCCGATGGATGCGTTCGGCACCAGCTGTTATCCAGGTGATCGTTCGCTCCCTTGGAAATTAGCCATTGTTGGGCCTCTGTGTCCTTCAACAACACCGCCAGTTCGAGTAGGCGGAGCTGTCCAAGGTTGCAAGCGGCGGTTCCTAGCGACGCAGGTGCGCCCACTCGCTGCGCCCGGTCCGCCAAGTCCCCACTCCAGATAACGCCAAGCACGTTTGCGTTAATGTCCGGGAGAACACCTGTCGACAGATAGAGATCGAGGATGTGAAGTCGGTTTGGGGCCCTTCGCTGCATAAGCATGCGCATTCCGGCCCCAAGGGACCTCAACGAAAGCATTTCTCCTTCCTTCATCAAC
Organism: Roseateles violae; assembly: GCF_030410485.1. GTDB lineage: Bacteria > Pseudomonadota > Gammaproteobacteria > Burkholderiales > Burkholderiaceae_C > Roseateles_D > Roseateles_D violae. The sequence goes on from NZ_JAUHHC010000002.1 coordinate 343,526, forward strand.
CGATCGAACACTGACCGATCTGCTCCGAAGGCGAGCGCGCAGTCCATCGTCGAGCATTTGTCGGCAGCCTCCTTTTCCGGGTTCTCCAGCTTCTTGCGGATCACTTCGGTATCGGCCGCAGCCCTTTCTGTGTGCGCCTGGACGACGTTGGTCTGTCGCTGCACCTGGCCTAACGTCTTTTCCGCCCGTTCCCGCGCGATCTCATCCGTCTTGGCTGCGGCCACCAGCACAGCGGTGTCCTGCTTTGTCGCGCGAACGTCGACAGCGACGCGGTCAATCTGGGCCTGCACGCCCAGCAAGGCACCCTGCAGCGCCCCGATGCTTTCGACCTTCGAACTGAGGTAGCCGGTGTCCCCATGGGCCAGCGATATTCCGGAGCCGGCGAGAATGCTGCCAAGGAAGCAAATCCACAGCGCGATGTTTCGACGCCTACCGGTCGTCCCGAACAGACTCTTGAGCCGCTCGGGCATCGGCAGCAATGACATTGCAAGAAGGCAAACCACCATCAAGGCCGCGACGATCATCAGCTTCTGCGTAAAGGCCCGCATAGACGGCGCAAGGAAGTCCAGAGCGGCGACGATGAACCCCGCAAAGAGGATCGCGGTGTTGGCCGGAACCAAATACTCCTTGATCCAGCCTCGCGCATCCGCCATCGGGTCGGCTGTGGGCGCTGCCGTTTTGCTTTCCCTCGTGTCTGCTGTCATTCGTTCGACTTTGCTATCGAAGTTTTACCTTCCAGACCGAAGCGTCCTCTTACTCTTTCGCAAGCTTGTCTAACACCGGAGCGAGCTCCCGCACGACTTGCGCCTTGTGGCGTGCGCCGCGAGTCCAGCCCAGCGCGGAGACGAGGGCAAAGAGGATCAACGTGGGAATGATCGTAACGAATGCCGCAATGGCGAAGGTGCCACCGAACTCGCTCAGCCTGAATCCGTAGGCGTACATCAGATGCCCATCGACCACGTTCAGGTAGACGACGAAAAGCAGCACGATCGGAACGAACAAGCGTGCGAAATCCATGAAGCCGGAACCGAGACCCAGCCGACTTGCCCAGTCCCGATTCTCGTACCGCTCGCCGCTGGTCAGGTTGTCCATGGACCGTAGAACGGCGGTGTTACTTCCTGCCTGCACCGTGACTATTCTCAGGCGATGCGAAGCACGCGCGCCGAACGCATCCGGCGCTTCGGAAAGGTCGAACTCTTTCTCCTTCCCGTCCCCCATCTTCAGCCAGATCTTCTTGACCGTCTCGACTTCCGAGGTCACTTCCGTCATGTTCGTGACTGCGTCTCGTCTGGACCCTACATGGGTAAGACTCTGCGTAGACGCTTCTGCCACAACGCCATCGAATCGGCGCAGTTGATATAGCGTACCGTTGAGATTCGACTCGAATTTTGGCGGCTCCATCGACATTGCAGGCATTCTCCCAATGCGTTCGTTCAAGTTGATCTTGGTCATAGCGGCTTGATAACAGTCAAGCGAGCGACGACATCTAGGCTAGATTCCCTAAATTTTTAATCTTAGAGTTGCACTCCGACTGTGCTGCCCCGAGCTATCCCTTCCTTCGAACGGGGGGTTAGACGCGGCAGTATTGGCCCACCTCAAGGCCCCATTCAACCGGCGTTGATGCTGGTTACCCGATGCGCAACTGGAGCCAAGGCGCGGGAATCAGCAAACAGGCACACTCGACGACCTCATAAAAAATGGCTCGCTAACTGCCCCCCTCTTCCGAGGGAAGGGAAACTCCGCGCTGTGCGGCCGATGGGCAGCCGTACGATCGCGCGTGAATTGTGCGTTAGCAATCGAGCCGAGTATTCAGCGCTCTCTTGACTTCCAGAGGTTCCCTGCACATGAACGCCGCTGTAGCTCGCTCACCCATTGCACGCCCCTCAATCACAATTCTCCGAATGGCAGCCGTCATCGGAACGCTAATGGTCGCGTCGTCGGCGCCCGCGCAGAGCACATCGGCATCGCTTCCACCCGCTTCTGGCGCTTCAAATACGGCGGCGAGCGAGAAGCAGCGCGAATGGGCTTCAGCGATCGTTGCGCAGGCGCGAGATGTAATGAGAACTCACCTGCGGGATGGTCGGACTCGAGGCTTTCCGCTGCCGGCGACACCGTTGGGGCCCGCGAAGGGAAATAACTTGTTCCCCTATGGCTGGATGGTTCACGATCGGGGCGGCAAGTACGCCTCGCTTTACGACATTAGCGAGTCCACCGTGCAGCAGTTCAACCTGGTGTTCCATGGTCGGGCCGTCGTTATGCCGTTCGGCGGTGCGTTGGGTGCAGGTGGCTTGCCCTACGCGGGCTATGCCCCCGACTCCAAACACTGGATTGTCGTTCCATTTGCGTATCTGCAAGCAAATGAATCACCTGTCGCGGGCGTCAGCGGACAGGTCGCAGTCAAAGCACCAGTTGCTGCGGCGGCAACGACTTCGTCGGCCGCAACTACAGCGGGTTCAGGGGGGGGCGCCGTCCCGGAACTCGTCTCCGCTTCAGAGCGTGGCCGTATTGCGGTCGGCCTGCCGCTTGACCCCGCGGAACTGGAGCGCCGCGGCGTGTACTGGACGGACAGTTGGTTGGGCATGGCGGTGCTCTACGCCACCACCGACATGACCAAGGTGCATGGCGCGATGGACAACCTGATAGATGATTTCCTGCGAAACGAGAATCATGGCAACAGTCCTGCCAAGATCGAGCTTCAGCGTCTGCGGGAGAAATGTGCGCATACGAGCGAGACCTTCGCCAAGCAAGACTGCCTCCGGAACCTGAACAGGGCGTTCTCCACGTTCGGTCGCGCCGTCATCGAAAGCCGACAGTTGCACGTTTTCGTGGAAGCGATGACCTCCTGGGATGAGCGCGACCGGCGAGTCGTATCCAAGGTGATGGGGAGCCTCCCCGACAGTGGCTGCGATCCCGGCTCGGTCTGCATGCGCGTCGGCCCCTATGGAGCCGGTTGGAATGTGGTTTGCTACCGCCTCGATAAGCCGTTGCCACAGCAGCTGAGCTTTTCAATGCCGGAGGATGAGGCCCGCGCGCTTTCTCGCCGTGCCGGCGATATCCGAGATCTGAGGCACGTCTCATTCGCCTTGGAGGTCACCTCGCCCGTGTCCGCGCTGCCGTCACCAAGGATGTGCACTCGTCCGATCGACAAGGTCGTAGCGGAAGGCCGAGCGCGAGTGCGCTCAGAGGTGATGTGGAATTCGGCGCAAGCACATCTCGTGCGCGAATCCAATAGTGCGCCTGCGGCGGTCACCGCGGGCGCAGCTGCTGCGACAACCACACGCTCCGGTGCAGGTGAGGTGCGGCCTCTGTCTGCCGTAGCGGTGCCTTCCACCGCTCCCGCGCCCCGCATCAAGATCGACGCCAAGTGAAGGTCGAACGCGGTTTCGTTCCGGTCGGAATTGTCCTCGTCACGCTCGTCTATCTCGGCTTCGAGCTGGCATTCAATATCCGGCTGGTCGACGTGGCCGGCGGACTTCCGGGTCGCAACGAGATCGATGATCTCGAGTTGCAGGGCCGCCTGCTTTCGGCGACTGGAGCATCTCTCCTGACCTTGCGGCTTCTGGCGTGGCTCTTTGCGCGGCTACCCGTCACGCGCCCACGGCTCGGCGCGCTTGCTGGCGCGCTCTGTATCGCCGTACTGGTGTTCTTCGGCCAAAAGGCTGCCGTCGACTATCTCGCGAATTCCGCCAGCCCAACGGAAAAGCGCCGCGCCGCGCTGGCTGTACTGCTAGCCAAGGGCATGAAGCATTGCGTGGCAGGGATCCCCGAACTCGACCTGGACTGCAAGGCGGCTTCGGCTGCCGAGGGGAAGACGTTCTTCGTGGTGCTACCTGCGATCGCCTATGCGTCGGGGTCCCTCACCGATTCGCTGAATCCGAAAGCAGCCGAACTGGTCACCACCGTCGTGCTTGCCGAGGCGGGGTCGCCCGAGCGCGCCTACAACGAGCGCTATGTCTACAGCGTCAACCAGCTCCGCGACAGGTTCAATCGCGACTATCTCGCCGCTTCGCGCACCCTCTCGGGACTGCCAGGTGACGATGCGGATCGCTCCTGGAATGACTATCTGCAGGAAATCAACAAACATCCTTTCACCCCGGCGACGGCCACGGACATGCAGCGGCGCCGGGTCATCGAGGCATTGCGCAAGCGTGGCGTGGACGTTCCGGACCACTGGCGTCTGGACGACAGGGAGACGTTCGTCGACTCGCTGCCACAAGGCCGTGCGCTGCGGCAGTTTCGCGCCAGGGCGGATGCCATTCTGGGCGGCCGAACCAGCATCGCACCCGGACTCGACTGGGCGCTGTTCAGCTCCCACGCCGACGTGCAGGGCTTCGTGAAGCGTCAGATCGCCAGTGGCGGCAGCGGTTTCGAGCTGCCGGCCGGCCCGATCGACTTGACGTTGAGCTTCAACGCCTTCAAGAAGCAGATCTTCGGCCCTCCGGTAGAACGGCGGGTCCGCGAGGCCAGCGAGAAAGTCCGCTTGTCGTCTGAGAGCTACGCGCCCGGCGGCCGTAATCACCAAGCGGGCATCGATGCCATCAGGGCCGTCATCGTTCCGCCCATCGCTTTGGGGATGTCCCTGCTGTTCGCCTTGGTCAACCTGGGCGCCATACTGGTCGGGTGGACGCCACTGTCCGCGCGTGCGCGAGGCGTCTTGCGCATGGGCATCGTGGCCTGTGTCTTGGGGCTGCCGCTGCTGCTGTCCAACCGCATCACCACGTCTCGTGCCTTCGAACGCATGTCGCACGGTCTGGAGCAGCGGATGCCGCCAGCTGCGCTGCTCGTGAATTGGGTGGTTCGTGCCGAGCCGGTGTTCTATCACGTCCTCGCACCTGCCGTCGCGATGGTGCCCACAGGGCTCGTCTATGGCACGGTCGAAACATGGATGAACTCGATCACCCATATCCGGCTCACACCGTCAGCGCACGCCGCTGAGAAACGGTGACGAGGATCATCTTGAGCTAGCACAGGGAGGGTTCTCGTCTTCTTGATGAAAACCTTAAAGCATGTGTCAACAGAGGTCAGCCTGCATGTGCTGGCATGCAACCTCAAAGGGCTGGTCAGCCTCTTGGGTACGGCAGAAGCGATGAGGTTGGCGAGGGCATTAGCCTTTTACATGCCCATTCCAAGCTCATCCGTGTGTCGCGGGCATAACGAGGCGACGCATGCCCTGATCAACCCGAACGGCCACGGATGGCCGGTGTGCAAAAGGTCCGCCGTACGGCCTCGTCCAGCGTTCTCACACAGCCTTAACCCATTGCGGTCTTAGGAGCTGCGAAGATGTGCCTTTCGAAGGATGAGTCATGACGGAACCAGAACGGGACGAGCAGCCATTCTTCATAACAGAAGAGATTCAAGCGGAAATGATCGCTAATGGCTACGTTTTCGAAGTGCCAACGCACATAAACAAGGGGCGGCAGCTGCCCGGGAATGAACCAGTTGTGGAGCCAAAGCAATGTCCGGAGGCACCCCTACGGAAATGACCCCGGTGAGAGTCGGAGCGCTGAGAGTAACGAGGGGAACAACAGGAGAGCTAGGTGGATCGCTGCGTCGCTGGGGAAAGGGGGCGGCGACCAGGCGCAGGCTCATCGTGCGCCGCGAATTTACCTGCCAGCGCCCGGCATTTGCCGTCGTCTGCCGCCTAGTTCACACGCTGAACGATAGCTTTCGGCTCGCGATTCGAACAAACTGAAGGTCCGCTGAGGGTTGATCGCGCGAGTCCACCGGCCGCAGCAGCGGTCCTCCGCCAGGGTGACGTCCTGGCGGCGCCTCTTGCTGCCGCGAATGACTGCAGCGCCCTTCACACCGGACGCTCGCCGGACCAGAGGCCGAGCAAGTCAACGACCGGTAGGCGGCCGACAGCGTGAGTTCGACTTCAGCCGCCGAATGACCGGACACGCTGCGGAGAAGACGGTCGGGGAATCAGCTGCGGCACCTGGCTGACGTCCAGCTTCAAATGGGGCAGTCCGATGGGGCAGTTCATGGGAATTGAGGGGGCTGGAGGGGAGGGCGTCTCCTATGAGGCACTAGTCTTCCTCGGGCTTCGAACTGGTTCGAATCCAATCGCGCCTACCAAATTCGGTAGGCAAAAAGCCCGATAGATCAATGATCTGTCGGGCTTTTTCGTTTCCGGGTCCGACTGATGGGGCAATCCGGGGGCTGTCATTGCCTCATTGAGCTTGGCTCGCTGGGCGCTGCTTATCATGCAACAAGCTCATCACCTTGGTGGTGATGATGTCCACCGCCGGACCGTTGGCACCGTGCGGCAGGATCACGTCGGCGTTGCGCTTGGTTGGCTCAATGAACTGCTTGTGCATGGGGCGCACGGTTTCCAGGTACTGGTTCACCACAGACTCGGTGCTGCGGCCACGCTCCGAAATATCGCGCTGCAGCCGACGGATGAACCGCACGTCCGAGGCCGTGTCCACATAGATCTTCAGCGACATCATGTTGCGCAGCTTGACGTCGTACAAGGCGAACAGGCCCTCGACCACGATCACCGGTGCGGACTTCACCGTAATGGTTTTGCTGGAGCGGTTGTCGGCGGAGAAGTCATACACCGGCATCTCGATCGCCTCACCCCTGCGCAGCGCGGCCAGGTGCTGCGCCATCAGCGGCCAGTCAAAGGCATCGGGATGGTCGTAGTTCTGCTTGCGCCGCTCCTCCGGCGGCATGTGGGACTGGTCCCGGTAGTAGTCATCCTGCATCACCACCGCCACGTTCTCCCGCCCGATGGCGGCCAACACCTGGCGCGTCACCGTCGATTTGCCGCTGCCGCTGCCCCCTGCGACACCGATGACGAAAGGCTTGTGAGGGGTTTTGGGCATGAGGTAGTGGTGCGGGCTGGGGCAATGCCTGCGAATGTACAAGCTGGCGAGCAGATTTTTAGCGGTATGGGGGCCGCTTCAGGCTGGAACAGAGGCATTCGTCATCGGGCGGCGAGTGTGCGATGACCGTTCGACTCGGATTGCTGCGGCGGGCCATCCGTTCAGACAGGCGCGGCTTGATCACACGCACAATGCGCATCCCAGCTGCGTCCTTCTGACCCTTTGCCGTTCGATGCACCAGACCATCAGACATTTTCTATTTGGTATCACCCTGTGCGCGCTGGCGCTGTGCAGCGGCACCGCCAGCGCCAATGCTCCGGTGCTCGACGCGAGAATGGACACCAGGGACTCGGTATCGCTGACCGAGTACTTCTCGGTGCTCGAGGACCCGTCCGGCACCATGACGCTGAGCGAGCTGACCCGCCCCGGCGCACCCGATCGCTTTACCGCCGGCCGGGGGCGGGGTGAGGCGCTGGGCTACTCGTACACCCGCTCGGCCATGTGGCTGCGCTTGCGCATGGTCAATCCGGGCGAGAACGCGATCGAGCGCCAGTTGCTGATTTCCTATGCCCTGCTGGCCGAACTCGACTTCTACCGCCCCGGCACCGACGGCAGCGGCTACGAACACCTGGCCCTGGGCTATGCGCGGCCTTTTGCGGCGCGGCCGCACAAGAGCCGTTTCTTCGTGCTGCCCGTGCGTCTGCAGCCCGGCGCGACGCAGGAGCTCTACCTGCGCGTGGCGTCGCCGAACTCGCTGAACGTGCCCGCGCAGCTCTGGAAGCCGGCGGCCCTGCAGGCCCATGAGCACCGCGACTACTTCATACAGGCCCTGTACTTCGGCATCGTGATCGCCATCGGAATCTACAACCTGATGCTTTTCCTCGCGCTGCGCGACATCAGCTATCTGCTCTACGTGGGTTTTGCTGGCTGTGTTTCGCTGGCGCTGGCCGCTTTCACCGGCATCGGCCAGGAGTTTCTCTGGGGAGATCTGCCAGCCTGGTCGATGATGGGTGTCAACGTGCCGACAGCGCTGGCGGCAATCGCGATCCTCGCCTTCGCCCGCCGCGTGCTGAACACCGCCGATCAAGCACCGCGGCTGGACCGGCTGCTGCGCCTCTTCATGGGGTTGAACCTGCTGGCCTTCGTCTCGCTGCCGCTGTGGTTTCGCCAGGTCACGCCCTTTTTTGTGGCGCTGAGTGCGGCCACCTCGCTGCTGCTGCTGGTGACCGGCCTGGTCTGTGCGTCACGGCGACAGCGCAGCGCTTATTACTTCGTCGCCGCCTTCACCGCGATCCTGCTGGCCGTGATGCTGACGCATCTGCGCAATCTCGGTGTGCTGCCGACCAATGTCTTCACGGTCGACGGCACGCAAATCGGCTCGGCGATCGAGATGCTGCTGCTTTCCTTCGCGCTGGCCGAGCGCTACAACGCGCTGCGTCGCGAAAAAGCCCAGGCCCAGGCGGCGGCGCTGGAGGCGGAGCGTCAGCTGGTCGAGCGGCTGAAGGCCTCCGAGCAGCAGTTGGAAAGCCGCGTTGCCGAGCGCACCGCCGAGCTGGAGGCCGCCAACCGCAAGCTCGAAGCGCTGAGCAGCACCGACGTGCTGACCGGGCTGGCAAATCGCCGGCATTTCGAAACCGCGCTTGCCAGCGAGTGGCAGCGCGCCCGGCGCAACGGTCAGCCGCTGGCGCTGGGCCTGATCGATGTGGACTGGTTCAAGCTCTACAACGACCGCCATGGGCACCAGGCCGGCGATACCTGCTTGCGCCGGGTTGCCGAGGTGATTGCCAGCTGCCTGAGTCGCAACAGCGACGTCGTTGCCCGTATCGGCGGGGAGGAATTTGTCTTCATCGCGCCCGCCACCGATGTTGAGGGCGCGCTGAACATGGGGCGACGTGTCTGCGAAGCATTGCAGGCGCTGCAACTGCCGCACGAAGCCTCCGCCTATGGCTGCGTGACCGCCAGCATCGGCGTCGCGGCGCTGCGGCCCAGCGGCCAGACGACGCCCGACGAACTGTTCAAGGCAGCCGATCAGGCCATGTACCGTGCCAAGCGCGAAGGGCGCAACCGTGCTGTCTGTGCATAGCTGCAGTTTTCAGGACCTCGCCGCTGCCATCTCAGCAAGCCGTACCAACGAGGCAGGGCGATTGTGAACGGGCACGCCGGCCCGGTGGCGGGCCATGGCTTCGCAGCGATTGCCTCCGTCGTAGCCATTGACTGCGCTCGCGCCGGCGTGGCAACGGGCTTCGATGCCGGCGGCAATCTAAGCAGCGATGGCCGATCTTTGAGGGCTAAGGAATCGCTCGGCAAGCAGCACCCAGTAGGCGCTGCCGGTGCCGATATTGGCATCGTTGAAGTCGTAGCCGGGGTTGTGGACCATGCAGCCCCCCTGGCCTGCGCCTGATTCCGTGCCGTTGCCGATCAGCAGATAGCTACCGGGCACCCGCTCGAGCATGAAGGCGAAATCCTCGCTGCCGGTCAAGGGCGGGCCCTGCGGCGTGACCTGATCGGCGCCGACGAGTTCCATCGCGACCTCGCGGGCGAAGGCGGTCTCGGCCGGCGTGTTGACCAAGACCGCATAGCCGGGCTTCCATTCAATCTGCGCCGCGATGCCGAAGCTCTCGGCCTGCGCCGTGACCAGCGCCTTGATGCGCCGCTCGATCGCCGCACGCACCGCGCGGTCGAGCGCACGCACGCTAAGCTCCAAGGTGGCCGTTGCCGGGATGACGTTGTTGGCCTTGCCGGCCTGCAGCGCGCCGACGGTGACCACCGCGGCCTGCAGCGGATCGATATTGCGCGACACGATGGTCTGCAGGGCCATGACGATGCTGGCCGCCGCAACGATCGGGTCGGCCGTCCGATGGGGCAGGGCACCGTGGCCGCCGAAGCCGGTCAGCGTGATGGTGGCGTAGTCCGAGGACGCCATTGCCGGACCTTCCCGCAAGACCAGGCGGCCCTGCTCGATGCCGGGCATATTGTGCATGGCGAAGATTGCATCGCAGGGGAAGCGCTCGAACAGACCGTCTTCCATCATGCGCAGCGCGCCGCCGCCGCCTTCCTCGGCCGGCTGGAAGATCAGGTGCAGCGTGCCGTCGAACGAGCCCTGTTCGGCCAGATGGCGCGCCGCGGCCAGCAGCATGGCCGTGTGACCGTCATGGCCGCAGGCATGCATCAGGCCGGGCCGCTGGCTCGACCATGCGGCGCCGCTGTCTTCATGGATTGGCAAGGCATCCATATCGGCCCGCAGACCCAGACGAGCGCGGCCTTGCCCCCGCACCAGGGTGCCGACCACACCGGTGCCGCCGATGCCGCGCTCGACCGTGTAGCCCCAGGCCTCCAGCTTGTCGGCCACGAGGGCGGCCGTGCGGTGCTCCTCAAAGGCCAGCTCCGGGTGGCGGTGGATGTCGCGGCGCAGCGTGATGAACTCGCCGGCTCGAGCCCGCAGGGCTTGCAGCAGGTAGGTCACGGTGGACTCACTGCGGCTGCAGGTGGATCTGCTTGGCGATCGCGCGATAGCGCGCGGTCTCGGTCTCGAAGAACTTGGCCGACTCGGCCAGGCTCATCGGCGGCGAGGCGACCTGGGTCTGGACGGCCAGTTGCGCGCGCACCGACGGATCCTGCAGCGTCTTGCCGATTGCCGCATGCAGGCGGGCCACGACGGGCTCGGGCGTGCTCTTCGGCACCATATAGCCGGTCCAGACCTTGTACGAGAAGTTCTTCAGCGCTTGGCCCTCAGCCGCTGTCGGCACATTCTTCAGCAGCTCCGAGCGCTGTGCGCCGAGCTGGCCGATCACCTTCAGCCTGCCTTGCTCGGCCAGCGCCCCCATCGCGGCGCTGTAGACCAGCACCGCGAAATCGACCTGACCCCCGCCGATGTCCTGCAGCAGCGGCGCGTTCCCCTTGTACGGGACGTGCGCCAGCGTGACGCCCGTGTTCGCCTGGACGCTCTCGACGATCAGGTGGTAGAGCGAGCCGACGCCGACGCTGCCATAGGTCAGCGGCTTGTCCGCCGACTTGCGGGCCAGTGCGATCAGCTCGTCGACGCTGTTGACCGGCAGGTCCTTGCGCGTCACAAAGACCATCACCGCGTCGGACACCGGATGCACGAGGCGGAAGTCTTCCGTCTTCAGCTTCACCGCCGCATTGGCCAGCGGCGAGAGGATCACCTCGTTGGGCGAGCCCTGGAACATGTAGTAGCCGTCGGCGGGCGCCGCCAGCACCTTCTGCGCGCCCAGCGCGCCGCTGACGCCGCCCAGGTTCTCGACCAGCACCTGCTGCCCCAGTTCCCTGCCCAGCGGGTTCGCGAAGATGCGCGCGATCGCATCCGACGGGCCGCCGGCCGGATACGGAACCATCAGGTTGACTGGCTTGACTGGGTAAACCTCGGCGAGCGCCACGCCATGGCCGAGCATCAAGCCGGCGGTGACAGCCGAGAAGGCCAGGGATCGAAGAACGCTGAACTTGGACATGAGGAACTCCTGGGACGGTCGGCAGGCGGGCCGCAGCGGATTGGCTGCTTCAATGTAGAAGTCGCCCAATTCAATGTCCAATGCATTGTTCTTTGAATTACCATGAGTTTTAAGTTCGATCGCTGATCGACCCATCCATGACCCTCGTCCAGCTCCGTCACCTGATCTCGCTGGCCCAGACGGGCTCCTTCAGCCAGTCGGCCGCCGCGCTGTTCCTGACCCAGCCGGCGTTGAGCCGCAGCATCCGCGCGCTCGAAAGCGAACTCGGCCAGCCGCTGTTCGATCGCATCGGCCGCCGCAGCGAGCTGACCCCCTTCGGGCGCGATGCCGTCGAGCGGGCCCGCGAACTCGTGTTGGCCGCCGACGATCTGCGCGACAGCGGCCGCCTTGCCGGTGAGGCCCAGCGAGGCGTTCTGCGCATTGGCATGGGCTCGGGCCCCGGCGCGATGCTGATGACACCACTGCTGCTGAAGATGGCGCAGGATCGGCCCGGTTTACGCGTTGAGATTGCCCGCGCCAGCACGGAATTGCTGTTGCGGTCGCTGCGCGAGCGAACGCTGGACGCGCTGGTTGTCGATGCGCGCTCGCTGCGTCCCGCGGCGGACCTGAACGCGCAGTTCGTGCACGAGATGCGGGCGGCCTTCATGGTGCGCCGTGCTCATCCGCTGGCCAGGCGGCGCGGCGGCGTCGGCTTCGATGAGTTGCTGCACTATCCGATCGCCTCGACGCCGCTCTCGGACGAGGTCGCCCGCATTCTGATCGAGCGCTATGGGCCACGCGCCCATCCGGACGAGTGCGTCACGCTGCGCTGCGAGGAAATCCCCAGTCTCGTGGACGTGGCGAGGCGGAGCGACGCGGTGCTGCTGGCGGTCAGTGCCGCTGCGCCAGACCTGGTCGAGTTATCGATGCAGCCGCCGCTTGCTGCAACGGCCCGCTTCGGGCTTGTAACGCTGAGGCGGCGGACCGCGCCGCCAGGTCTTGCAATAGTCCAGACATTGATGGCGCAGTTGCTGGTGGATCCGAAATAGGAACAGCGGGCAGCCCCGTAAGGCCGTGCAGATCTTCGATGGTGGACCGCTCGATGCGAGAGGCAAGGCCGGCGTGCGCGTCGTGGAGCATCAAGCCCACCGATGCTGCGTGCCAACCGCGTCTAAATGAGCCAATTGCTGCCCGCGGCGGAGTCCGTGCACCCAGGAAAACACCGGCGCATAAATGTCCAAGATCATGGAGGCGAGGCCCGAGGCGATCTCCGACTGCGTGAAGTTCTTCCCCACGGCCGACCGCGTCAAGTGGCACAACCTCAACGGCGAGTACTACTACATCGACAGCTCGGGGCGGCCCGACAAGGCGTATGCAGATTTGCCGCCCATCACGGCCGCCGCTCGAATTGACAGCTGTCAGACCAGCATTGGCCAATGGGGCGATGCGGAAAACCCCAGCAATGACTATGACGGTGGCCATTTGATCGGGTCGCAGCTGGGCGGTTGGGGGGACGCGCGAACATCGTGCCGCAGGACGCCAACTTCAATCGCGGCAACTGGGCGCAGCTCGACCACAAGATGGCCCAGTGCGGCGCATTGGCCTCCGGCGCCATGCGCTACAGCATTGATGTCGGCCATCCGAGCAGTTCGGCTCTTGTACCTTCGACCTTCTCAATGACCATCACCCGGCAAAGCAATGGCGCCAAGGTCACGCTCAAGTTCACCAATGTGGATGGTGGCGGCAGCAATGGCACGAGCGAGCGCGTACGTGGCACGGACTTCTTGACTGCCAACGGCTGCAACTGACGGCAGTGAAATGCCGGTCGGCCTTTTGAAGGGCTGGCTCCTTGCCTCTAAAGCCCGGGGCCAGCTTCTGTTCAGCAGTGTTCTTTGCCATTGACCGGCGGCTGGCTTGCTCACGGTGTCCGACACCGAGCAGTCATTGCGCCTGGGCAATGGGCGCTGATCGGAATGGCTGCAGTGCGCTGTACCGCGGTCGCAGAGCTTTCGCGATGCCGGTCGGCCAGTGTCATTGACCGCTTCGCTCTTGCGCGGTCCTCCGGTCCCGACCATTTACTGACCTTCGCCTCGCCATCTCGATGCCGGGAAGCAGACGGCCAATATTCAGCTAGGGCCGAACTGGTACAAGCAGGGCCAAAGCAGCGCCCCATACGGCTTGCTGACAGCTGCCTTGGTGTAGGACACCGCCGCATGCTTTCGCGCGATTCGATGGAGTTCGCCTAGACTCCATGCATCTCCCGTAAGCGTTTCTCCTTCGTGCCCTGGAACGCTGATTCACATCGCGGGCTTTGCAGACGCACCATCTGACGTGCGCCATGCTCGATCACTTCTACGCCTTCGAGGCGTTTTGCATTGCCGAGACCCGTCGTAAGCTGGCTGCGCGCGATTTCTTTCGGCATGCGATCGACAACCTTGTTCCGTGCCCGCGCAGGCGCCACATCTTGGAACTCGCCAGCCAGCAAGCCCACGTTGCCCTGGTCACCCTGTTGTCGGAAGCCAGCGAGGTCGCGATCCGGTGCCGGCCTGGGGCCTCGCGAAGGGATAGCGAATCGCACCGACTTTCCTAGTGGACTGCCGCTAGTCTTCTAGACAAACCCTTTGCTCACGCCGCGCCAGCGATCTTGCTTGCTGTACGCGGTCGCGATCGCTGCTCAGGATGCTTGCGGTACGCCGGGCCAGGCGCGCATGGCAGCCGCCGCCGTTGCCAGCAGGCTTTCGCGGCTGGCGCCGTCGGTGGCCTGGATGGACATGCCGCGGAACACGGTGGCGTAGAAATTGGCCAGCGCGGCGGCGTCGGTGTCGGCCGGCAACTCGCCGTTTTGGATGCCGTGCTCGATGCGGCAGCGCACGCCCGCGTCTGCGGCCGCGCGGCGCTTGGCCAGCGCGGCCTGGATATGGGCCGAGGCGACCGAGCAGTTGGTGGCCGCCATCGTGACCATGCAGCCGGGCGGGTGGCAGGGCCGGGTCAGTTCCTCGGCCGCCTCTTCCAGGCAGCGCTTGATGGCCAGATAGGCGGTCGGCTCCTCCTCCAGCGCGCGCGGATAGCCGCCGCCGGGGCCGGTGGCATAGCGCTCGATCGCTTCCAGGAACAGCCGCTCCTTGTCACCGAAGGCGGTGTAGAGGCTGGGCGCGGTAATGCCCATCGCGCCGGTCAGCTCGGCGATCGACGCGGCCTCATAGCCCCGCTGCCAGAACACATGCATGGCCTGCTCCAGCGCCTGGTCGCGGTCGAAGGACAGCGGCCGGCCGCGCGGCTTGGCCGCCGCCTTGCAGGAGTCGGTTTTTTCGATTTCCATAACGATCGATAATAAATGTCTTGACGCCCGAAAACAAGGCGACTACATTGCAGCTCATAAACCGTAATGGTCATTACGGAATGTCGAATAGAGGCTCATCATGCCATGTCCAGCCTGCCTTGCTCCCCCGCGGTCTTGTTGTTGACCGCCCGAAGCGCCGTGCATTGCCCGGCGCCTTGATCGCCCGGTAGATCCTTTTTCCTCAGCCCTCGCCGAAGGCCGCCCAGGCCCCGGTGAAGCCGCTGCATTGCCCAGAAATCTTCTTGCCCAGGAGTTCCTTCATGTCCACGCAAGCATCCGATGCCCGATCAAGCCGCCGCCTCTGGGTCGCCGGCACCGCCTTCACCGCGCTGACGGCGATCACCGCCGTCTCGGCCGCGATCTTCGGCCTCAGCTCGGCAGAGGCCGACGCGCCGCCGCCGGCCCCGCCGGCCACCCCAGTTTCGGTGGCCGTGGTGCAGGCCAGCGAGATCGCCACCTGGGACGAGTTCTCGGGCCGGCTGGAGGCGGTCGAGCGGGTCGAGCTGCGCCCCCGCGTGCCCGGCACCGTGCAGGCCGTGCACTTCCGCGAGGGCGCGCTGGTGAAGCAGGGCGATCTCTTGATCACCATCGACCCGGCGCCCTACCAGGCCGAGGTCGACCGCGCCGAGGCCCAGGTGGCCGCTGCCAAGGCCCGGGCCCTCTACACCAGCAGCGATGTGGCCCGGGCCCAGCGCCTGTGGGCCGAGCAGGCGATCGCGCAGCGCGAGTTCGACGAGCGCAGCAATGCCCAGCGCGAGGCGGACGCGAATCTGCGCTCGGCCCAGGCCGGCCTGCAGTCGGCCAAGCTAAACCTCGGCTACACCCAGGTGCGCGCCCCGGTCGCGGGCCGGGTCGGGCGGCTGGAGATCACCGTCGGCAACCAGGTCGCCGCCGGCCCGGCCGCGCCGCTGCTGACGACCCTGGTGTCGGTCAGCCCGATCTACGCCAGCTTCGACGCCGACGAGCAGGTCATCGCCAAGGCGCTGGGCGAGCGCAACCGGCTGGAGCGCATCCCGGTGCAGATGGGCACGATGGGCTCGGACGGCACGCCGCTGGAAGGAAAGCTGCAGCTGATCGACAACCAGATCAATGCGAAGAGCGGCACGGTGCGGGTGCGGGCGGTGTTCGAGAACAAGGACGGCAGCCTGATGCCGGGCCAGTTCGCCCGCCTGCGCATGGGCCAGTCAAGCAAGCAGCAGGCGCTGCTGGTCAACGAGCGCGCGGTCGGCACCGACCAGAGCAAGCGCTTCGTCATCGTCGTCGGCGCCGACAACAAGGCCGAGTACCGCGAGGTCAAGCTGGGTGCGCCCTCGGGCGGCCTGCGCATCGTCACCGAGGGGCTGAAGGCCGACGAGCGCATCGTCGTCAACGGCCTGCAGCGGGTGCGGCCCGGCGCGCTGCTGGCGCCGACCCCGGTCGCGATGGATGCCAAGCCGGAGATCCAGGCTAAGAACAACACGGCACAGAAGGGCTGAGCCATGAACCTGTCCAAGTTCTTCATCGACCGGCCGATCTTCGCCGGCGTCATCTCGGTGCTGATGGTGCTGGCCGGCCTGATCGCCGTGCGCGGCCTGCCCATCTCCGAGTACCCCGAGGTCGTGCCGCCCTCGGTCGTCGTGCGGGCCAACTACCCCGGCGCCAACCCCAAGGTGATCGCCGAGACGGTGGCCACGCCGCTGGAAGAGGCGCTCAACGGCGTCGAGGGCATGCTTTATATGGGCAGCCAGGCGACCACCGACGGCCTGATGACCTTGACCGTCACCTTCAAGCTGGGCACCGACCCGGACAAGGCCCAGCAGCTGGTGCAGAACCGCGTCGCGCAGGCCGAGCCGCGGCTGCCCGAGGAGGTCAAGCGCCTGGGCGTGACGACGATCAAGAGCTCGCCCGACCTGACCATGGTCGTGCACCTCTTGTCGCCGACCG
This sequence comes from Roseateles violae, assembly GCF_030410485.1. GTDB lineage: Bacteria > Pseudomonadota > Gammaproteobacteria > Burkholderiales > Burkholderiaceae_C > Roseateles_D > Roseateles_D violae. The sequence goes on from NZ_JAUHHC010000002.1 coordinate 360,061, forward strand.
GTCGCTACGACATGACCTATCTGCGCAACTACGCGCTCTTGAACGTCAAGGACCGGCTGGCGCGGCTGCAGGGCGTCGGCGACGTGCAGCTGTTCGGCTCGGGCGACTACGCGATGCGCGTGTGGCTGGACCCGCAGAAGGTGGCCCAGCATGGCCTGTCGGCCGGTGACGTGGTCAACGCGATCCGCAGCCAGAACATCCAGGCCGCGGCCGGCGTCGTCGGCGCCTCGCCGGGCCTGGCCGGCATCGACACCCAGCTGTCCATCAATGCCCAGGGCCGGCTGCAGAACGAGCAGGAGTTCGGCGACATCATCGTCAAGACCGAGAACGGCGCGGTCACGCATCTGCGCGAGCTCGGCCGCATCGAGCTGGGCGCCTCCGGCTATGCGCTGCGCTCGCTGCTGGACAACAAGGACGCGGTGGCCGTGCCGATCTTCGCCGCGCCGGGCTCCAACGCAATCCAGATCTCGGACCAGGTGCGCGCGACCATGGCCGAGCTGAAGCCCTTCATGCCCGAGGGCGTCGACTATTCCATCGTCTACGACCCGACGCAGTTCGTGCGGGCCTCGATCGAGTCGGTCGTGCACACGCTGCTGGAGGCGGTGGCCCTGGTGGTGCTGGTGGTGATCCTGTTCCTGCAGACCTGGCGCGCGTCCATCATCCCGCTCTTGGCCGTGCCGGTGTCGGTGGTCGGCACCTTTGCGGTCATGCATCTGTTCGGCTTCTCGATCAATGCGCTGAGCCTGTTCGGCCTGGTGCTGGCGATCGGCATCGTCGTCGACGATGCGATCGTGGTGGTCGAGAACGTCGAACGCAATATCGAAGCCGGGCTGTCTCCGCGTGACGCCACGTATCGCGCGATGCGCGAGGTCAGCGGGCCCATCATCGCGATCGCCCTGGTGCTGGTGGCCGTGTTCGTGCCGCTGGCCTTCATCAGCGGCCTGACCGGGCAGTTCTATCGCCAGTTCGCGCTGACGATCGCGATCTCGACGGTGATCTCGGCGATCAACTCGCTGACCCTGTCGCCGGCCCTGGCGGCCCTGCTGCTGAAGGGCCACGACGCGCCGAAGGACGCGCTGACCCGCGGCATGGACAGGCTCTTCGGCCGCTTCTTCGCCGGCTTCAACCGTCTGTTCGGGCGCGGCTCCGCAGCCTATGGCCGCGGCGTGCAGCGCGCGATCGGTCGCAAGACGGCGATGCTCATCCTCTACGCCGGCCTGGCCCTGCTGACCGTGGGCCTGTTCAAGGCAGTGCCCGGCGGTTTCGTGCCGGCGCAGGACAAGCAGTACCTGATCGGCTTCGCCCAGCTGCCCGATGGCGCGACCCTGGACCGCACCGAGGACGTGATCCGCCGCATGAGCGATATCACCCTGAAGACGCCCGGCGTCGAGCATGCGATCGCCTTCCCCGGCCTGTCGATCAACGGCTTCACCAACAGCTCCAACTCCGGCATCGTCTTCGTGGCCTTGAAGCCCTTCGAGGAGCGCCGTGGCAAGGGCCTGTCGGCCGGCGAGATCGCGGGCGCGATGAACGCCCAGTTCGGCGCGATCCAGGAGGCCTTCGTCGTGATGTTCCCGCCGCCGCCGGTGCAGGGCCTGGGCACGACCGGCGGCTTCAAGCTGCAGCTGGAGGACCGCGGCGGCCTCGGCTACGAGGCGCTGGACCAGGCGGTCAAGGCCTTCATGGCCAAGGCCTACCAGACGCCCGAGCTGGCCGGCATGTTCTCCAGCTACCAGGTCAATGTGCCGCAGCTCTATGCCGACATCGACCGCACCAAGGCGCGCCAGCTGGGCGTGGCGGTGACCGATGTGTTCGACACGATGCAGATCTACCTCGGCAGCCTCTACGTCAACGACTTCAACAAGTTCGGCCGGACCTATTCGGTGCGGGTGCAGGCCGATGCCGCCTACCGCGCGCGGGCCGAGGACGTAGGCCAGCTGAAGGTGCGTTCGAACAGCGGCGAGATGGTGCCGCTGTCGGCGCTGATGAAGGTCGAGCATTCGGTGGGCCCGGAGCGGGCGATGCGCTACAACGGCTTCCTGTCCGCCGACATCAACGGCGGCCCGGCGCCGGGCTTCAGCTCGGGCCAGGCGCAGGATGCGATCAAGCGCATCGCCGCCGAGACGCTGCCGCCCGGCATCAGCTACGAGTGGACCGAGCTGACCTACCAGGAGATCCTGGCCGGCAACTCGGCGGTCTGGGTCTTTCCGCTGGCCATCCTGCTGGTCTTCCTGGTGCTGGCCGCGCAGTACGAGAGCCTGACCCTGCCGCTGGCCATCCTCTTGATCGTGCCGATGGGCCTGCTGGCCGCGATGACCGGCGTCTGGCTGACCAAGGGCGACAACAACGTCTTCACCCAGATCGGGCTGATGGTGCTGGTGGGCTTGAGCGCCAAGAACGCGATCCTGATCGTCGAGTTCGCCCGCGAGCTGGAGTTCGCCGGCCGCAAGCCCTTGGCCGCCGCGATCGAGGCGGCGCGGCTGCGCCTGCGGCCGATCCTGATGACCTCGATGGCCTTCGTGATGGGCGTGCTGCCCCTGGTGCTGGCGACCGGCGCCGGCTCCGAGATGCGCGCCGCCATGGGCGTGGCCGTGTTCGCCGGAATGATAGGCGTGACCGCCTTCGGCCTCTTCCTGACGCCGGTGTTCTATGTCTTCCTGCGCCAGCTGACCGGCAACCGGCCCCTGAAGCTGCACGGCGAGGTGCCGCATCTAGAAGAAGCCTTTGCCGGTGGCACCTTGAACAAGGCGGTGCCCGCCGCGGCACGCCATGAACATGAATGAACGATTGATTGATTGATGAGGTGAAAACAATGAGAACGATCTCTCTGCTTCCTCTGATCGCCGCGCTCGTCCTGGCCGGCTGCGCCAACGTGGCGGTGCAGGAGCCGCATCCGCTGCCCGACACGCCGGCGGCCTACAAGAGCGGCCAGGCGGCCGGCCCCACGGCCAGCGCCCAGGCCGAATGGTGGAAGGCCTTCGCCGACCCACGGCTCGACGCGCTGACCGAGCGCGCGCTGGCCCACAACACCAGCATCCAGCTGGCCGGCGCGCGGCTGGCCCAGGCGCGCGCGTTGCTGCGCGCTTCGCGGGCCGAGCTGCTGCCGCAAGTGAGTGCCAATGCCGGCGCCAGCCGCCTCGGCGGCGATGCCGCGCGGGCCAATGCCACGGCCGGCACGCTGTACACGGCGGGCTTGAACCTGTCCTACGAGGTCGACGTGATGGGCCGGCTCAGCAAGGCCAGCGAGGCGGCGGCGCTCGATGCCAAGGCCCGCGAGGCGCTCTTGCAGTCGGCGCAGCTGCTGGTGCAGGCCGATGTGGCGCAGGCCTATTTCGCCTTGCGCGCGCTGGACGCCGAGCGCGCGCTGATGCGCGACACGGTGGCCGCCTACCAGGACACCCTGCGCCTGACCGAGAAGCGCCATGCCGGCGGCGACATCGCCGAGCTGGACGTGGCGCGGGTGCGCACCGAGGTGGCGGCCACGCAGTCGCTGGCGATCGCGCTGGACCGTCGGCGCGCCGCGCTGGAGCATGCGCTGGCCCTGCTGGTCGGCACGCTGCCGAGCGAGCTGAGCGTGGCCGAAACACAATGGACCGGCACCCTGCCGCAGATTCCGGCCGGCCTGCCCAGCAGCCTGCTGGCGCGCCGCCCCGACGTGACCGCCGCCCAGGCCAGCCTGCAGGCGGCGCAGGCCCGCGTGGGCGTCGCGCAGACGGCCTGGTTCCCGACCCTGTCGCTGACGGCCACGGCCGGCGGCGCCTCGCCGGCCCTGTCCGATCTGTTCAAGACCTCGGCCGGGCTGTGGGGCATCAATGCGCTCTTGAACCTGCCGCTGTTCGACGGCGGCCGCCGCGAAGCCGGCGTGCAGAATGCCGCCGCCGAGATGGATGCCGCCGCGGCCGGCTACCGCGAACAGGTGCTGCTGGCCTTCAAGGACGTGGAGGACCAACTGAGCGCGCTGCAGCTGCTGGCCGCGCAGGGCGAGGTGCAGGCCACGGCGGTGGCCTCGGCCACGCGGGCGACCAAGCTGTCGGAATCGCGCTACCGCAACGGCCTGGTCAGCCAGCTGGAGCTGCTGGACTCGCGCCGCAGCGAGCTGGACCTGCGCCGCCAGGCCCTGCAGGTGCGCGCGGCGCAGTACCTGGCCACCGTCGGCCTGATCAAGGCACTGGGCGGCGGCTGGGCCTGAGCGCCCGCCCCCCGGTCGATGGCCGCTGACGGTCCTACGTCTTCTCGGCCGGATGGGCTCCCTTGAGGACCGCGACGATGGCCATGGCATGACCGTGCCCCAGCGAGAAGTCGGTCTTGAGCCAGGCGACGACCAGCGAGGCCTTGACCTCGGCGCGGAGCTTCCCGTCTTCCATCCACCCCTTGTCCGCAGCGAGTCGCCTGAATTCCGACGGGCCTTTGCCCGTCTTCAGCCGGATGTTGTCGATATAGGCCTGGAAGCTCATAGCGCGTCACCTAGGGAATGGAGGGGAAGAGCAGGGCGCGCAGGGGCGAGCTCCGCAGCAGTAGCCCTGCCCATAGCGCGATGCCGACATAGGCCCCGAACAGCACGTGGCTGAACCAGGGATTGCCGGCCCGCAGCTGCACGGCAATGGCTCCGCCGAGGTAGCCGGTCAACAGCAGTGCGCCGAGCGGTGCGGTGCCGGGAAGGGCGTACAGGAGCGTGCATGCCAGCAGCAGCAGGCCCATTGCGCGCGCCAGCGAATCACCGCCCGAAAAGCCGAGGCTTTGCATGGCATCGAGGACGGGCCGCAGCGGGACCAGCTTCATCCCCGCATCCAGAAGCAGGAAGGCGATGACCAGGCCGCTGATGACCCGGCCAGCCCAGAGCATGCTGGGCGCGATGGCTTGTGTTTCGACCGACATGGTGTGTGCCTTTCACTCAGAAAGATGCATGCACCTTAATCAAGTCGGAGCTCGTCTGGCTTGTACAAAAGCGACAACTGGCCTTCGCCACGCGCGACCTGCGCCGGCGTCCGGCCGATGAAGTGCTGCATGGAGCGGCTCAGGTGGGCTTGGTCGAAGTACCCCATATCGTGGACGACCTGGAGGATGGGCAGGCCGTTTTGCAGGCAGTAGGCGGCTCGGCGCGCGCGTTCGATCTGGCGTGCCGTGACCTGGGTGATTCCGGAGGCTCGCAGGAAATGCCGCTGCTCGGTGCGCCGGCTGCTTGAGCCTGGGCGGCGTTCGAGCGCAGACCGGACATAGGGATCCGACGCCAACAGGCCTTTGCTGCGCAGGCGTTCCACAAACACGTCTGCGTTGTCGAACGATGGATATTCCCAGGCCGAACCCGCAAGCCAGAACGATAGTCCGGACAGATCGGGCAGCGTCGAGTCGTTCCGATCGCGCAGCGCTCGGTTGGGGAACTCGGGCATGAAGCTGCCCAGCCTGAAGTGAATGCCGATCCACTCGCCGTCGGGCGGGCACTCGGCCACCGATGCCCGGGTCTCCGGACCGCGCACGGTCATGAAGACCCTGCCATTCACACGCGACACGACCATGACCCAGTTGCAGCTGGCCATGGAGTGAAAGGACCCCGCCTGTTCGCTGCGGCTGCGCCATACCCGCTCCACCAAAGGAGAGTCCGAGGGGCGGTCCTCAAAGGCGATCAACATCTTGTCTGTCCGCTCGACTTGCCTGCGAGAGGGCCAGCATAGTCGCTTGCTCAGCGCCTGCAATCGCAAGCCCGCGTCGCCCGGGGCCGCTGCCTGCGGCCGCTGGCCTTGTCGATGCCCGCGCACATCGGCTTGCACCGCAAGCCTAGGCCGCTGCCGGATGCGCCTCGACCAGATTTTCGTGGGGCGCAGGCTGCGGCGGTGCCAGCGCGGCGAAACGGCCGCTCAGCAGCAGCACGACGGCAAAGCCCAGATAGCTCGCCGCCACCGCGGGGCTCTGGCCCACGCCGATCTGCTCGCCGTGCATGAAGCCCAGGAAGCTCAGCACGGCGCCGGCCGCGGCAAAGGCGGCGGCCTTGCTCAGCTGGCGGTCGATGATGCAGACCGCGATGGCGCCCAGCACCAGGCCGCCGAGGATGGCGCCGCCGCCCAGCACCTCGAGCCCGTGGTACAGCACCCCGGTCTGCCCGAGCTTGTCGAGGCCGACGGCGGCGGCGCTGGTGCCGGCCGCGCCCAGCGCGTTGTCGATCTGCAGCTTGCCCCAGGCGGCCAGGTGCGGCATGAAGGCCAGGATGACGGCCGGCGCGTGGCTGCGCGGCGTCTCCTGGAAGGCCTGCGCGCCTATCAGCATGCCGATGTAGAGCAGGATGGGCGAGATCGCCACCACCGGAATCAGCGAGGTCATCGCCGAGATGATGCCCAGCCAGCACATCAGCAGCACGACGATGCCGGTGGCGGCCGAATAGCCGATGCGCCCGCCCATGGCCTTCCAGCCCGGATGGCCGATGTAGACGGCGTTGATGAAGGGATTGCCCATCAGGCAGCCGACCAGGCTCACCACGCCGTCGGCGCTCAGCACGCGCGTGGTCGGGAAGCTGTCGCCGCCGGCCGCGGCACTTTCCACATTGTCCATCGCCTCCACGAGGTCGTAGATGCCGAAGGGAATGGCGGTGACGAGGATCACGGACAGGAACTCGAAACCCGAGAACACATGGCCGACGGCCGGCAGCGGCACGGAGAAGCCGAAGTTGGTGAAGGAGGCCGTCAGCGCGGCCAGGCTCATGCCGCCTATGGAAAAGCCCAGGGCCGCCGAGCCCCAGGCGATGAGGCAGCCCAGGGCAATGGCCACCAGGCCGGCCGGGATGCCGCGGAACCAGCGCACGCCGCCGAACCAGCTGACCAGGATGATGGAAAAGCACACCAGGCCCAGCAGCGGCGTCATGAACATTTCCAGCGCCGGGCGCAGGGCGATGAAGGCGATGGACACGCCGGCCAGCGTGCCGAGCAGGGCGGCACGCGGCGTGATGCGGCGGATCAGCGGCGCGACGAAGCCGCCGGCCATCAGCACGAAGCTCTGCACGAAGACCCAGGTCAGGCCCGCCTCCCAGCCCTTGACCGGATCACCGGTCTTCAGCGTGATCGGCAGCATGATGACGAAGACCACGACGAACATATGCGGCACGCTGATGCCCGAGGGTAGGGCGCAGACGTCATCGCGACCGCTGTCGCGGGCGAGCTTGTAGGCCAGCCAGGCGTAGTAGAGCGTGGACAGGCACATCATCAGCCCGGCGGCCGGCAGGATGCGGCCGAACACCAGCTCGTCCGGCATCTTCAGCACGAAGCGCAGCAGCCCGGTCAGCACCAGCAGGTTGACGAGGATGTTGGTGCCGAAGCCGAAGAAGGCGTTCCAGTCGCCGGGCACCCAGATCCTGGGCAACTGGGACGAGGTGGGAGACGTGGTCGTCGTCATGGTCGCTCCTGCGTGGTTGGTGGCGTAGGCATAAAAAGTTAGTGCGACCCTGCGCTCAAGCCGGCGAGCACGCGCTCCGAATCGCTGACCCAGCCGAAGATGCCGCCCTGCGCGGCGATCATGCGCAGGCCGGCCTCGTGGAACTCGGGGAAGTAGGAGGCGCAGCAATCGCCGGGCACCAGGCAGCGGTAGCCGCGGTCATTGGCCTCGCGCACGGTGGTGTGCACGCAGACCTCCGTCGTCACGCCGCAGACGATCAGCGTTTCGATGCCGCGGTGCTGCAGCACGGCGCCGAGATCGGTGGCATAGAAAGCGCCCTTGCCGGGCTTGTCGATCACCGGCTCGCCGTCCAGCGGGCGCAGCTCCGGGATCAGTTCATGGCCCGGCTCGCCGCGCACGAGGATGCGTCCCATCGGGCCGGCGGCACCAATGCGCAGGCTCGGCGCCCCGCGTTCGAGCTTAGCGGGCGGCGCATCGCTGAGGTCGGGCCGGTGGCCTTCGCGGGTATGAATCACCAGCATGCCCGCCTGCCGCGCGCCGGCCAGCAGCGCCTGGCAGGGGGCGATGGCCGCGCGCAGCAGGGACACGTCGTTGCCCAGGCTTTCACCGAAGCCGCCGGGCTCGATGAAGTCGCGCTGCATGTCGATGATCACGACGGCCGTGCGCGCCGGGTCCAGCGTCAGCGGCTGGGGCAGGGCGTCGACGGTGATGCGCGTGGACATGGCGGCATGCACTCCTTGCAGGGGCTTCCCGTATCGACTTGGGGCGTGGGTTCCCCAGATTGATGCACACCCACTGGTATTCCAGTTAGCTGACAAGCTGACAGCAAGAAGCAAGCCATCGACGGCAGCGACAGCCGGACACCGGACCGCCACTGAGGGGCGCGGTCGTGTGCGGCTCGATCACCGGCTGCAGGCGGATTGGTGCGCATCGTGACGCCCGAGCTGGCACGGTTGATGCTCACATCCCAGCTTGTATACAAGAAAGTGCACCATGGACGAGCAGACACTCCACACCCTCGGTGACTGGCGGCAGGCCTACCTCGGCGGCGCTGCCCCGCGCGCGCTGCTGGAAGCCCGCGTCGCGCGGCTGGGCCGGGCGGTGGATGCGGTCTGGATCCACCGCGCCAGTGCGGCGGAACTGGAGGCCCAGCTCGCGGCGCTCGAAGCGCGCGAGGCCGTGGCAGCCGATCGCGCGGCGCTGCTGGCGGCCTTGCCGCTGTTCGGCGTGCCCTTTGCGGTGAAGGACAACATCGATGTGGCGGGCATGCCCACCACGGCGGCCTGCCCGGCTTTTGCGCGTACGCCGCAATCCAGTGCGCATGCGGTGCAACGCCTGCTCGATGCCGGCGCGGTGTGCCTGGGCAAGACCAATCTCGACCAGTTCGCCACCGGCTTGGTCGGCGCGCGCTCGCCCTACGGCCGGCCGAGCAGCGCTTTCGATGCGCAGCGGGTCAGCGGCGGTTCCAGTTCGGGCTCCGCACTGGCCGTGGCGCGGGCGGAAGTGGCCTTCTCGCTGGGCACCGACACGGCCGGCTCGGGCCGGGTGCCCGCCGGCTTCAACAATGTCGTCGGCCTCAAGCCCACGCCCGGTCGGGTCGGTACGAGCGGCGTGCTGCCGGCCTGCCGCACGCTGGACTGCGTCTCGGTGTTCGCACTGACGGTCGAGGATGCCGCCAGCGTGCTCGCCCTGATCGAAGGCCCGGATGCGCAAGACGCCTACAGCGCCTTCGCGCCGGGCCCGGCACGCCTGCCGGCGCGGCCGCTGTGCATCGGCGTGCCGCAGAGCGCAGAGCTCGACGCCGAGTACGCCGCGGCCTGGCCGCAGGCGCTGGCCCAGGCCCGCTCGCTGGGCCACGAGATCGTCCCGCTGGACTTCGCAGCGCTGCACGCGGTGGCCGATCTGCTCTACAACGGCCCCTGGGTCGCCGAGCGCCATGCCGTCGTGCAAGCCTTGCTGGAGAGCGCGCCCGAGGCGCTCGACCCGACCGTGCGCCGCGTCATCGAGGGCGCGTTGGGGCGCACGGCCACCGACACCTTCCGGGCCCAGTACGCGCTGCGCGAAGCGCAGCGGGACCTGGCGGCCTTGTGGAAGGATGTCGACCTCCTGATGGTGCCGACCACCCCGGGTCACCCGCGCTTCGCCGCGCTGGATGCCGACCCGGTCGGCGTCAACGCCCGCCTGGGCCGCTACACCAACTTCGTCAATCTGCTCGGCTGGTGCGCGCTGGCCCTGCCCGCCGGCTTCACCGCGGAGGGCCTGCCTTTCGGCATCACCTTCATCGGCCCGGGTCAGGCCGATGCCGCGCTGGCCCGTTTCGGCCTGGCCTGGCAGGCCGCGGTTGCATTGCCGCTGGGCGCCACCGATGCACGCCCGCTCGCAAGTCAGCCGGCGCTGCGCTGGCCGGCCAGCGCGCCGACCTTGCCGCTGGCCGTGGTCGGCGCCCATCTGTCTGGCATGCCGCTCAACGGCCAATTGACATCCCGCGGTGCGACCTTGCGCGAGGCCACGACCACCGCGCCCTGCTACCGCCTGCACGCGCTGGCCGGCACCGTGCCGCCCAAGCCCGGCCTGCAGCGTGTGGCGGCGGGCGGGGGCGCGGCCATCGCCATCGAGATCTGGGACGTGCCGCTGGCCGAGATCGGCTCGCTGCTAGCCCTGATTCCCGCGCCGCTGGGCCTGGGCAGCCTGCTGCTGGCCGATGGCCGCAGCGTGCACGGCTTCATCTGCGAAGGCCACGCGCTGGCCGACGCCACCGACATCACCGACTTCGGCGCTTGGCGTGCCTATATGGCCGCCCGCCAGGTCTGAACTTCATCCAACCCGAGGAGCACAGGACATGAGCACCGATTCCAAGCCCAAGCGCGATACGCTGCGCCGCCGTCACTTGCTCGGCGCGGCCGCCGCCGCCGCCGCGACGCTGGGCGCGCCGGCCTTCGTGCGCGCCCAGTCCGGCAGCAAGATCCGCATCGGCTACTGGCCGGTGGCCGCCGGCCTGCCTTTCTATGCCGCGGTGGAGAAGGGTTACTTCAAGGACGCGGGTCTGGACGTCGAGGCGATCAAGTTCGCCGGCGCCCAGCAGGTGATGGAGGCCATGCTGTCCGGCCGCTGCGACGGCAGCTCCAACGGCACCGGATCCGGCAACCTCGGCGTCGGCGAGATCGCCTCGCCGGGCCTGTTCAAGATCATCGCCACCAACCCCAGCAACGCCACCTATGTGCTCGACCAGTTCCTCGTGCCCAAGGACAGCCCGGTCAAGAGCATCGCCGAGCTGAAGGGCAAGCGCGTGGCCAGCGGCCCGGGCATCCAGAACAAGACCTTGGCGCAGACCGTGCTGGAGCGAGCCGGCGCCAGTGGCACCAGCGTCACCGAGCTGCCCATCGGGCAGCATGTGGCAGCGCTCGCGGCGGGCCAAGTCGACGCGGTCTACACGCTGGAGCCGACCGGCACGGTCGGCCGGCTCAACGGCACGACGCGGCTCTTGGAGGCCGGCGTGATCGCCAAGTACATCCTCGGCGATCCGCAGGCGCCCTGGCACGGCGGCGCCGCCACGCTGACCACCGAGTTCATCAAGAAGAACCCCGAGCTCACGCGCAAGTACATCGCCGCCTATGCGCGCGGCATCGAGCTGGTGCGCAAGGACCCGGCCGAGGCGCGCAAATACCTGAAGGGCTACACCGCCATCGACGGCCCGCTGACCGGCGAGGTGCCGCTGGCCTCCTACATGCTCTACAGCGAATTCAAGCCCGCGGATGTTGCGGCCTTCCAGAAGTTCTTCGACCTCTTCACCGAGAAGGGCGTGTTCGAGAAGAAGCTGGACGTGCAGTCGCTGCTCTTCAAGGCCTGAGCAATGGACGCCCTGAGTACCTCACCGGCCGCCGCCGCCAAGCCCTGGCAGCCGGGCGGCACGACGGCAGCGCGTGCCGCCGCGCGCGGCTTTGACGGCAAGCGGATGCTGCCCTTCATCGGGCCGCTGATCCTCTTCCTGATCTGGGATCTGGTCGTGCGCTTCGGCCTGATCCGGCCCATCCTGCTGCCGCCGCCCTTGGCCACTCTGGGAACGCTGATCGGTGGCCTGGCAGGCGGGCCCTTGCTGCTCGACTTTGCCGTCACCGTCTGGCGCACGGTGCAGGCCTTTCTGATCGCCGCCGTGATCGGGGTGCCGCTGGGCGTGCTGCTGGGCAGCAACGAGCGGGCCTATCGCAGCGTCGAGTTCCTGATCGACTTCTTCCGCTCGACGCCGTCCTCGGCGCTGATCCCGCTGTTCCTGCTGATCTTCGGCGTGTCCGACATCAACAAGGTCGCCATCGCCGCCTTCGGCGCGCTGCTGATCGTCGTCTTCAACAGCGCCTATGGCGTGATCAACGCGCGCAAGCAGCGCGTGATGGCCGCCAAGGTGATGGGCGCCTCGCGCTGGCAGATCTTCAAGGACGTGCTGGTCTGGGAGAGCCTGCAGCCCAGCTTCGTCGGCCTGCGCTCGGCGGTGTCCATGGCCCTGGTGATCGTGGTCGTGGCCGAGATGTTCATCGGCTCGGACAACGGCCTGGGTCACCGCATCATCGATGCCCAGCAGGTGCTCAACGTGAAGACCATGTACGCCGCCATCCTCGCGGCCGGCATCCTCGGCTATCTGCTGAACAACCTGTTCCTGCTGCTCGAGCGCAGGATCGTCCACTGGAGCGGGAGGTAAGCCCCATGTCCGCCGTCCTCAATGTCCCCACCGGTCTCGTCGCCGACGTGCCGCAGCGGGCCTTTCGCCCCGGCCCGGCCGGCACCCACATCACCATCCGCGGCCTGACGAAGTACTTCGCCGGCTGGCCGCTCTACGAGAACTTCGACCTCGACATCCCCAAGCACAAGATCGTCTCCGTCTTCGGCCCCAATGGCTGCGGCAAGAGCAGCTTGATCAATATGATCGCCGGCCTGATCCCGATCGACTCGGGCCAGATCCTGTTCGACGGCAAGAGCCTGAAGGACACCAAGATCGGCTATGTGTTCCAGAACTACCGCGAGGCCATGTTCCCGTGGATGCGGACCATCGACAACATCGCCTACCCGCTCAAGCTCGAGGGCCGCAGCAAGGCGGAGGTGGACCGGCGCATGGCCGAGCTGGTCGAGTCATTCGACGTCAAGTTCGACCTGAACCGCTACCCCTACGAACTCAGCGGCGGCCAGCAGCAGACCGCCTCCATCATGCGCGCGCTGGCGCCGGGACCCGAGGTGCTCTTTCTGGACGAGCCCTTCTCGGCGCTGGACTTCGAGATGACGCTGTTCATCCGCGAGAAGCTGCAGGAGGTCTTCATGCAGACCGGCACGACCATGCTGCTGGTCTCGCACGATCTCGAGGAAGCCGTCTACCTGGCCGACGAGGTGCTGCTGCTGAGCAAGCGCCCGACCAAGGTAGCCGAGATCCTGCCCTACGCCGACCCGCGACCGCGCACGCTGGCCACGCTGTCCGAGCCCAGCTTCGTCAGCACCAAGAAACTGAGCCTGGAGATCTTCCAGCGCGAGGTGCGCCGATGAATGCCGTCGAGATCGAGCGCTATGTGGACGCCAGCGCCGCGCTGTTGGCCTTGCCGCTGGCGCCCGAGCACCGGCCGGGCGTGCTGCGCTATTTCGCGCTGGCCGCCGAGATGGCGGCCTTGGTCAACGGCCTGCCGCTGGGCGTGGAGGACGAGCCGGCGGAGTGCTTCGTGCCCATAGTGCCGGCCGAGCGGGAAGGGCGCCGATGAACGAAGCCGACGCGCTGCTGCTGCAGCCCGCGCACGCGATTGCTGCCGCCGTGCGCGCCGGCCGGGTCAGCGCCGAAGCGATGGCCGAGGCCAGCCTGGCGCGCATCGCGCGCAGCGACGGGCTGATCAATGCCTTCACCGACCTGACGGCGGCGCGGGCCCTTGCGGGCGCGCAGGCGCTGGACCGGCGCCTGCGCGCCGGCGATCCGGCCGCGCGGGCGCTGCCGCTGCCGGGCGTGCCCTATGCGGTCAAGAACCTGTTCGACATCGAAGGCCTCAGCACCCTGGCCGGCTCCAAGATCGAGCGCGGCCGCCCGCCGGCCTCTGGCGACGGACCCTTGCTGCGCCGCCTCGATGCGGCGGGCGCGCTGCTGGTCGGCGCGCTCAATATGGACGAGTACGCCTATGGCTTCACCACCGAAAACAGCCACGAGGGCCCCACGCGCAACCCGCGCGACCCGACGCGCGTGGCCGGCGGCTCCTCGGGCGGCTCCGGCGCGGCGGTGGCCGCGGGCCAGGTGCCGATCAGCCTGGGCTCGGATACCAATGGCTCGATCCGCGTGCCGGCCTCGCTGTGCGGCGTCTTCGGCCTGAAGCCGACCTTCGGCCGCCTGCCACGCAATGGCAGCTACCCCTTCGTCGCCAGCCTCGACCATCTCGGCCCCTTTGCCCGCTCGGTGCCGGACCTGGCCCTGACTTACGACGCACTGCAGGGCTTCGATGCCGCGGATCCCGGCTGCCAGCCGCGCGCCATCGAACCGACGATGCCGGCGCTGGCGCGCGGACGCGAAGGCCTGCGCATCGCCCGTCTCGACGGCTACTTCCTGGATAACGCAGGCCCCGAGGCGCGCGCGGCGGTGGCGCGCGTGGCCGAGGCGCTGGGCGGCTTGAACGGCGTCGAACTGGCCGGCGCCGAGCGGGCGCGGGCGGCGGCCTTCCTGATCAGCAACGCCCAGGGGGCCGCTCTTCATCTGCCCGACCTGCGTTCGCGTGCGCGAGACTTCGAGCCGCTGTCGCGCGACCGTTTCCTGGCCGGTGCCCTGCTGCCGGCCGCCTGGGTGCAGCAGGCGCAGCGCGTGCGGCGCTGGTTCGCGCTGCGCGCGGCCGAGTTGTTCCGCGAGGTGGACGTGCTGATCGCGCCGGCGACGCCGGTGGTGGCACCTGTCATCGGCAGCGAATGGATCGACCTCAATGGCCGGCAACTGCCCGCGCGGCCCAGCCTGGGCCTGCTGACCCAGCCGATCTCCTGCATCGGCCTGCCCGTCTGCGCCGCGCCGGTGTGGGGCGTGCACGAGCGCCTGCCGCACCGGCCGCGCCTGCCGATAGGCGTGCAGATCATCGCCGCGCCCTGGCGCGAGGACCATGCGCTGCGCGTCGCCCACGCGCTGGAACAGGCCGGCGTCAGCAGCGCGCCGGTGGCGGAACTGGCATGAGCGCCGCGCCGGGCCGCCCCAAGCAAGCTCTCTCCCGCTTGGCGGGACAGGCCGAAGGCCGAAGGGTGCACCAATGACAGAAGACGAGATCAACCTGCCCGAGGTGCTGGCCGAGGTGAGCGCGGTGTTCGCGCGCTACGAGGACGCGCTGGTCAACAACCGGGTGGAGGTGCTGGACGAGCTGTTCTGGGACTCCCCTCACACGGTGCGCTACGGCGCCACCGAGAACCTCGTCGGCTACGCGCAGATCCAGGCCTTTCGCGCGGGCCGCTCGCCCGTCGGCCTGGCGCGCAGCCTGGCGAACACCGTCATCACCACCTTCGGCCGCGACCACGCCACGGCGATGACCGAGTTCCGGCGCGAGGGCAGCGCGGCCATCGGCCGGCAAAGCCAGACCTGGGTGCGCCTGCCCGCCGGCTGGCGCGTGGTGGCGGCCCATGTGAGCCTGCTGGCGCCGCCGCCGGATCGCTAAGATCGCCGAATGCGCGCCGTCGCCGTTTCCCCGCCTGCCGCCGCCGAGCGCTCGAATCTCGCCGAGCACATCTATGCCGTTATCAAGGCGGAGATGGATGACTTTCGCCTGGTGCCCGGCGACCGCTTCTCCGAAGGGGAGTTGAGCCAGCGCCTCGGCGTCAGCCGCACGCCGGTGCGCGAAGCGCTGTTCCGCTTGCGCAACGAGGGCTATCTCGAGGTGGAAGCCAAGTCGGGCTGGAGCGTGCGGCCGATCGACTTCGGCCGCCTGGAGGAGCTGTACGACCTGCGCATCATCCTGGAGCTGGCCAGCGTGGCGCGCCTGTGCGCCTACACCGGCCCGCCTCTGCCGGAGCTGGAGCAGCTGAAGGCCATCTGGCTGGTGCCGGTGGCCGAACGCCTGAGCGATGGCCGCGAGGTCGGCCGGCTGGACGAGGCCTTCCATGCCACCCTCGTGCGTGCCGCCGGCAATGCCGAGATGGCGCGGGTCCACTGGGACGTGACCGAGCGCATCCGCATCGTGCGCCATCTTGACTTCACCCGGGTCGACCGCATCGAGGCCACCTACAGCGAGCACGCCAAGATCCTGCGCGCCGTCATCCAACGCAAGGTCGAGCACGCGCAGCTGCTGCTGAAGACGCATGTCGAGCAGAGCAAGGCGGAGGTCCGCAAGATCACCTTGGCCACGCTGTACGAGGCGCGCGGGCGGGCCGCGCGCTGAGCCAGCTGCGACGGCCGGCCATTCGATGGGCGGGTGTGGACGCGTCGCGGCCTGCTTCGTCAGCGCCGGCGCAGCGCTCGCCGCTCCGTTTCCCGCGCCGGCGTCGCAGGTCCTGCCCGACGTGGTCCCCGGCCCCGGAAGGCACGGACAGGGCCCTGTCTGGACGACCGGGACGGCCGGCTCTGGATCGGCCATGGCAAGGGAGGTCTACGAGCATGGCAAGTTCCGGCCGCCATCGGCAAAGCCATACCGCCGTGGTTTGAACGGCCGCCATCATTCCCGGGCCCATCAGGTTCCGTGCCGGCCAGCAGGCATCTGCCGCGAGCGATTTTTCCGGCAACTTGAACAGACCGGTTGGCATCGCTAGCGAAGCTTGGGGCCCTCGTCAGTGATTGATGCGCACGCCGGATCAATCAATGAGAATCTTGCAATTCCGTTGTCAAGGGCTGTCGTCCAAACTTCGTTCCAGTGGCCGCTTTTCCGGCGCGGCTTCATAGGAGACATAGGTGGACACAAGCACGCCGAATCTTGCCGAATGGGTGGGCCGCAGCACGACGCTGCACGATGTCGCCACGGCGGCGCCCGTCGTGGCGCTCAACGCGACCCTCGATCACCCGACCATCGCTGCCGAGTCCGGCCTCATGCTGCCGCCTCTGTGGCACTGGCTGTACTTCCTGCCAGCGCACCGGCAATCGGAGATCGGCGCGGACGGCCATGCCAAGCGCGGCGGCTTCCTGCCGCCGGTGCCGCTGCCGCGGCGCATGTGGGCCGGCAGCCAGTTCGAGTTTCGATCGCCGATTCGGCTGGGCGACCGCATCGAGCGCAAGTCGACGATCGCCGATGTGACAAGCAAGGAGGGGCGGACCGGCCAGCTGGTCTTCGTCAAGGTCCGGCATGAGGTCCGCTGCAATGGCGCGGCCGATCCGGCCCTGGTCGAGTTCCACGACATCGTCTATCGCGAGGCGAAGCAGCCCGGGGATGTCGAGCCGCCGCCGCTGAAGGCCGAGCAAGGCGCCGCCTGGCAGCGCGAGATCGTGCCCGACGACGTGCTGCTGTTCCGCTACTCGGCGCTCACCTTCAACGGCCACCGCATTCACTACGACCGGCGCTATGTGACCGAGGTCGAGGGCTATCCGGGCCTGATCGTCCACGGGCCCTTGATCGCCACCCTGCTGATGGACCTGCTGCGGCGCAATGCTCCGGATGCCGAGGTAGCCAGCTTCCGCTTCAAGGCCGTCCGGCCGACCTTCGACCTGCACCCCTTCAAGGTGAACGGCGCCTTGCAAGCGGACGGCAAGACCGTGCGCCTGTGGGCCCAGGACCATGAGGGCTGGCTGACGATGGATGCGACGGCAACGCTGCGCTGAACAGAGAGACGAATATGCAAGCCCTCAAAGGACTCACCGTCGTCACGCTGGAGCATGCGATCGCGGCGCCGTTCGCGACCCGCCAGCTGGCCGACCTCGGCGCGCGGGTGATCAAGATCGAGCGCCCCGGCGTCGGCGACTTCGCGCGCGGCTACGACGCCCGCGTGCGCGGCCTGGCCTCCCACTTCGTCTGGACCAACCGCTCCAAGGAAAGCCTGACGCTGGACGTCAAGCATCCGGAAGCCGCCCAGCTGCTGGAGCGGCTGGTGCTCGAAAAGGCCGACGTGGTCGTGCAGAACCTGGCCCCGGGCGCCGCTGCACGGCTGGGCCTGGGCTACGAGCGCCTGTCGGCGCTCAAGCCCTCCCTGATCGTCTGCGACATCTCCGGCTACGGTGCGGACGGTCCCTACCGCGACAAGAAGGCCTATGACCTGCTGATCCAGAGCGAGGCCGGCTTCGTGTCCGTCACCGGCACGGCCGACGAACCCTGCAAGGCCGGGCCCTCGATCGCCGACATCGCCGCCGGCATGTACGCCTACTCCAACATCCTGGCCGCCCTGCTGGAGCGCGCGCAGACCGGCAAGGGCCGCCACATCGACATCTCGATGCTGGAGTCGCTGACCGAGTGGACCAGCTATCCCCTCTACTACGCCTTCGAGGGGGCGCCGCCCCCGCCGCGCACCGGCGCCGCCCACGCCACCATCTACCCCTACGGGCCCTTCCCGACCGGCGATGGCGGCAGCGTGATGCTGGGCCTGCAGAACGAGCGGGAATGGGTCAACTTCTGCGAGAAGGTGCTGCAGCAGCCCGGCCTGGCGCAGGATCCCCGCTTCACCGGCAACGCCAAGCGCGTGGCGGCCCGGGCCGAACTGCGCGACATCATCGTGAGCGCCTTCGCCGCGCTGACGGCCCCGCAGGTGGTCGAGCGCCTGGAGATGGCACAGATCGCCAACGCGCGGGTCAACACCATGCAGGAGGTTTGGGACCATCCGCAGCTGAAGGCGCGCGGCCGCTGGCGTGAGGTGGAAACACCGGCCGGCACGATTCCCGCGCTGCTGCCGCCCGGCTCCTGGCCGACCGACCCGCGGGAGGGGCCCCGGATGGATCCGGTTCCCGCGCTGGGACAACACACCCATGCCATCCTCGCCGAACTCGGCGTCGATGCCGAGGGCCTGCGGGCGCTGCAGCGCGCCGAGGCGATCTGAGATGAGCCCGAGAAGCTACCTCTTCGTGCCGGGCAATCGACCGGAACGATTCGAGAAGGCGCTGGCGAGCGGGGCGGATGCCGTCGTGCTGGATCTGGAGGATGCGGTGGCTCCGGAGGCCAAGGGCGCGGCGCGCGACGCGATCGCGAGCTGGGCCGCTTCCGCCACGAATACAGCGCGGGAAAGGATCTTCGTCCGCATCAACGACGCAAGCTCCAGCGTATTTGAAGAGGACCTGCGCGTGCTTCGGGAGGCCCGCATTGCCGGTGCGATGCTGCCCAAGGCCGAGCTGGAAGATCCCTTGAAGCGGCTCGCGGCTACCGTCGAGGGCATCGCCATCCTGGCCTTGGTCGAGACCGCTCGCGGCGTCGAGCAGGCCCAGATCGTCGCGGCCGGTCCGGCTGTCACCCGGCTGGTGTTCGGGACACTGGATTTCGCGCTGGACCTCGATCTGGACATCGGCGACAGCAACGAGGCGCTGGCCTATGCGGCCTCCCGCTTGGCGATCGCGTCCCGGCTGGCGGGCCTTGAATCACCGGTGGCGGGCGTCACCCCGCAGATCGACGACGAAGCGCGGCTGCTGTCCGATGCGGCCTGGTCGCGCCGCCATGGCTTCGGCGCCAAGCTCTGCATCCATCCGCGCCAGATCGCCACCGTGCATGCGGTGCTGTCGCCCAGCCCGGCCGAACTCGCCTGGGCGCAGCGCGTGCTGGCCGCCGATGCCGCCTCGCCCGGGGCCGCCCAAGTCGACGGCCGGATGATCGATAGACCGGTCGTTCTGCAAGCCCAGCGCCTGCTGAAGCGCGCACCCGCCTGATACCGCCTTTCCACTCACAGGGGACCCCCATGGCCGCCACCATCATCGACTCCGTCATCTTCCAGGGCATCTTCTCCAGCGACGAGATGCGTCATGTCTGGTCCGACGAGAACCGCACGCAGAAGTACCTCGACATCGAAGCCGCGCTGGCCAGGGTGCAGGGGCGGCTGGGCCTGATTCCGCAGGAGGCGGCCGACGAGATCGTCAGCCACTGCCAGCTGGAGCAGATCGACCTGCTCAAGCTGCGCCAGCAGACCGAGCGCATCGGCTATCCGATCCTGGGCGTCGTCTCGCAGCTGAACCTGCTGTGCCGCGACAAGCTGGGCGAGTACTGCCACTGGGGCGCCACGACGCAGGACATCACCGACACCGCCACCTCGCTGCAGATCCGCGAGGGCCTGGCCATCGTCGAGCGGGAGCTGGCGGCGATCTCGGCCGCGCTGGCCAAGCTGGCCAAGGCGCATCGCCTGACGCCGATGATAGGCCGCAGCAATCTGCAGCAGGCGATTCCGGTGACCTTCGGCTACAAGATGGCCGGCCTGCTGTCCGCCGTCGAGCGCCACCGCGAGCGCCTGACCCAGCTGAAGGAGCGCGTGCTGGTCGGCGAGTTCGCCGGAGCGGCCGGCACGCTGGCCTCGCTGGAGCGCGGCGCGATGGAGACCCAGGCCGGCCTGTGCGCCGAGCTGGGCCTGAAGCAGCCCGTGATCGCCTGGCACACGATACGCGACAACATCGCCGAAGTGGGCGCCTTCCTCGGCCTGGTCGGCGGGACCCTGGGCAAGCTCAGCATGGACATCAAGCTGATGATGCAGACCGAGGTCGGCGAGGTCTACGAGCCCTATGCCCATGGTCGGGGTTCCAGCAGCACCATGCCGCAAAAGCGCAACCCGATCTCCAGCTGCTACATCCACGCGGCGATCTCGGTGGTGCGCCAGCATGCCGCGGCGCTGATGGACGCGATGGTGGCTGATCACGAGCGCTCGACCGGCCCCTGGGAGATCGAGTGGATCGTCCTGCCCGAGGCCTTCTGCCTGATGGCCGGGGCCTTGAAGCAGTCGCGCTATGTGCTGGAAGGCCTGGAGGTCGATGCCGAGGCGATGCGCCGCAATATCGACATGACCCATGGCCTCGTGATGAGCGAGGCGGTGATGATGGGTCTCGGCCCCTATATCGGGCGCGAGTACGCACACGACCTGGTCTACGACATCTGCCGCGAGGCGGTGAAGCAGCAGCGGCCCCTGCTGGACCTGCTGGCCGAGCATCCCGAGATCAACAAGCATCTCGACCGGGCCGCGCTGGCGCGGCTGTGCGATCCGGCCAACTACCTCGGCCAGTCCGGCGTGATGGTCGATCGCGTGCTGGCCACGCTGAGCTGAGCCGATCAAGCCGGCGAGCAGACCGGCACCTTAGTCGGGGGTCCGATTGGAGACAGTGCAAATGAAGTCCGCAAACAAACTGCTGAAGCTGCTTTACGTCCAGGTGCTGATCGGCCTGGTGCTGGGCATCACGGTGGGCCACTACTGGCCCGAGTTCGGCGCCTCGCTGAAGCCGCTGGGCGACGGCTTCGTCAAGCTGGTGAAGATGATGATCGCGCCGATCGTCTTCTGCACCATCGTCAGCGGCATCACCTCGCTGGGCGACGCCGGCGGCATCGGCAAGACCCTGCTGAAGGCGATGGGCCTGTTCTATGCGCTGACCATCGCCGCCTTGCTGACCGGCCTGGTGGCGGTGACGCTGATGCAGCCGGGCGCGGGCATGCACATCGACCCGACGCATCTGGACGCGGCGGTGGCGGCCAAGTACACGAGCCAGGCGCAGCCGCGCGGTTTCGTCGAGTTCGTGCTCCACATCATCCCGAACTCCTTCTTCGGCGCCTTTGCCGAGGGGGAGGTGCTGCCGGTGCTGCTGCTGGCCGTGCTCTGCGGCTTCGGCCTGACCCGCATCGGCGCCACCGGCAAGGCGGTGCTCGAAGGCATCGACAGCTTCGCCCACATGCTGTTCGCCGCCTTCGGCTTCATCATGCGCCTGGCGCCGCTGGGCGCGTTCGGCGCAATGGCCTTCACCGTCGGCAAGTACGGCATCAAGTCGATCGGCTCGCTGGGCCTGCTGATCGCCACCTTCTACGTCGCCTGCATCTTCTTCGTCGTGGTTGTGCTCGGTCTGCTGGCGCGCACCCATGGCTTCAAGCTCTGGCAGCTGCTGCGCTACATCCGCGAGGAGCTGCTGGTCGTGCTGGGCACCTCGTCCAGCGAGCCGGTGCTGCCGCGGCTGCTGATGAAGCTGGAGCGCCTGGGCTGCAAGAAGGGCGTCGTCGGTCTGGTGCTGCCGACCGGCTACTCCTTCAATCTCGACGGCACCGCGATCTATCTGACACTGGCCTCGATGTTCATCGCGCAGGCCTGCGACATCCACCTGAGCTGGGGACAGATCGGCGCCATGCTGGGCCTGATGCTGCTGACCTCCAAGGGCGCAGCCGGTGTGACCGGCAGCGGCTTCGTCGCCCTGGTGGCCACCCTGGTCGTGATGCCGGACCTGCCGGTGGCCGGCGTCGCCCTGATCGTGGGCATCGACCGCTTCATGTCCGAGGCGCGCGCGCTGACCAGCACCATCAGCAACGCGGTGGCCTGCATCGTCGTATCGAAATGGGAGAGGGCCTGCGACGAGGCGGTGCTCGCCAGCGAGCTCTCGCAAGGCTATGCCAAGACCGAGCAGGCGCTGGAGGACGATGCGGTCCTGCCGCACGCCGATGCCATTCACATCACGCATGCCGCGCCGGCCCATGTCCGGCACTGACGGAATCAGCGCTTGGCCGCGCGCTTTTTCTTGCCGGTCTTCATCTCGGCCAGGAAGTCGTAGAGCTGCTGGGCCGCCGGCGACAGCGAGCGGCCCTTGCGCCGGATCAGCCCGACGCTGCGCGTGACGACCGGGTCGGTCAGCGGCACGCTGACCAGCAGCGGATGGTCGGCCGCCGGCATCGCCAGCGAGGGCACGGCGGCGACGCCTAGGCCGGCCTCTACCAGGCCCAGCTGCGTCGTGACATGCTGGGCCTCGTAGATGCTCTGCGGCCGCTCCGCCACATTGGCCAGGGCCTGATCGAGCAGCAGCCGGTTGCCCGAGGACCGGGCCACTGAGATGAAGTCGTAGTCCTTCAGCTCGCTCCAAGTGACCTGGCGCTTGCGCGCCAGCGGGTGGTCGCGCCGACAGGCGGCGACGAAGCGGTCCTCCTGCAGGGGCAGGAACTCGATGTCGGCCTCCTGCGCGCCCATGAAGTTCAGGCCGAAGTCGGCCTCGCTGCGCGAGACCGCGGCCAGCACCTCGTTGGCGCTGGCATCGAAGACCTTGACCCGCACCTTCGGGTAGACCTCGTGGTAGCGCCGGATCACCTGCGACAGGAAGTAGTAGACGGTCGAGGGCACGCAGGCGATCGTCACCTCGCCCATGCGGCTCGCGGCGACGCCGCGTATGCCCAGCAGCGTGTTGTCCAGGTCGTCCAGCAACTGCTCGACCTTGCGCGCGAAATCGCGGCCGACGGCCGTGAGGTTGACCCGTCGTGTCGAGCGATCCAGCAGCCGCACCCCCAGCGCCTGCTCCAGCTTGTCGATGCGCCGGCTGAAGGCCGGCTGCGAGATGTGGACCGCTTCGGCCGCCTTGCGGAAGTTGTTCAGCTCCGCCACCGCGCGAAAGGCCAGCAGGTCGTTGAGGTCGAAGTTGATGGCCATGGAGCCCTCTCTGCGATGCTGTTCGATTGATGCGCATTGTGGATCAGTCGTTCTGAAACATGCAATTCACAGCAATGGTTCCAGCGCCCATCATGAAGCCATGAACCGAATCGTCCCCTGTGTCCTGATGCGCGCCGGCACCTCGCGCGGCCCGTTCTTCCTGCGCGAATGGCTGCCCGAAGACGAGGTCGCTCGCGACGAGGCGCTGATCGGCGCCATCGGCGCCTCCGATCTGTTGCAGCTCGACGGCCTGGGCGGTGGCAGCAGCCTGAACAGCAAGGTCGCCATCGTGTCCCGCTCGCAGGAGCCGGGCTGCGATGTGGACTATCTGTTCGCCCAGGTCGGCGTCGGCCAGCAATCGGTCGACACCCGTCCCAACTGCGGGAACATGCTCAGCGGCGTGGGGCCCTTCGCGATCGAACAGGGCCTGGTGGAGGCTGCCGACGGCCAGACCACGGTGCGCGTCTTCAACGTCAACACGCGCTCCCGCATCCACGTCAAGGTGCAGACGCCCGGACGATGCGTCCGCTATGACGGCGACACCCGCATCGACGGCGTGGCCGGTACCGCGGCCGCCATCCAGCTGGAGTTCCTCGATGCCTGGGGATCGGTGACGGGCTCCGTCTTCCCGACCGGCCGGCGCGTGGACCTGATCGACGGCACGGAAGTCAGCTGCATCGACGCCGCCATGCCGCTGATGATTGTGCGCGCGGCCGACCTCGGCGTGCGCGGCAATGAAACGCCGGCCGAGCTCGATGCGAACAAGCCCCTGCTCGATCGCCTCGAGCAGCTGCGCCGCGCCGCCGGCGAGCTGATGGGCCTGGGCGACGTGTCCAACAGCGTCATTCCGAAGCCGGTGCTGGTCAGCGAAGGCGACGACGCGATGAGCGTCAGCTCGCGCTACTTCACGCCCAGGCGCTGCCATGCCTCCCACGCCGTCACCGGCGCCATCGGAGTGGCCAGCGCCTTTGTGCTGCCCGGCACCGTCGCCAGCAGCGGGCGGCCGGCCTTTGAAGGCGAACAAAACATCAGCGTGTTGCACCCGCAGGGGCGCATCGATGTCGCCATCAGCGTGGAAGGCCGCGATGGCGAGGCGCGCATCCAGCGGGCTGCCCTCGTGCGCACCGCCCGCAAGATCCTGCAGGGCGACCTGCACCTGCCCGAGTACGTATTTTCAAAACGTCAGCAAGGAGACAAGGAAGTGAAGAAACTCATCGCCCCGATGGTTGCGGCGGCCGTGGCCGCCAGCGCGCCGGCCCTGGCGCAGGCCCAAACCACTTATCCGACCAAGACGATCACCATCGTCGTTCCCACCGCGGCCGGTGGCGGCAACGACGCAATGGCGCGCACGATCGCGCAAAAGCTCGGGCCCATGCTGGGTCAGACCATCATCATCGACAACCGCGCAGGCGCCAACGGCTCGATCGCCAGCGAGTTCGTCGCCCGCGCCGCGCCGGATGGCCACACCTTGATGCTGGGCTATATCGCCACCCACAGCATGAACCCGGCGCTGCAGAAGCTGCGCTACGACCCGGTCAAGGACTTCGAGCCGGTGGGCCTGGTCGGCTATTCGCCGACCCTGATGGTGGCCAACCCGAGCGTCCCGGTCAAGGACGTCAAGGATCTGGTCGCCCAGCTGAAGGCCAAGCCCGATCGCTACACCTACGCGTCGGCGGGCAATGGCACGGCGCCGCATTTCGCGGCGGAACTGTTCAAGCTCAATGCCGGCGTCGTCATGCTGGGCGTTCCGTACAAGGGCGCCGCCCCGGCCGTATCCGACACGATAGGCGGACAGACCCAGTTCATGTTCCCCAGCCTGTTCACCGCCTATCCCTTCATCAAGTCCGGCAAGCTGAAGGCCATGGCCATCGCCGGTCCCAAGCGCGTCGCCAGCATGCCCAATGTGCCGACCCTGAAGGAGGCGGGCGTGGACGGCGTGGACGTGACGCAGTGGTACGGCATCTTCGCGCCGGCCAAGACGCCCAAGCCCATCATCGACAAGCTGAACAAGGCGCTCAACGAGGTGCTGGCCGACAAGGAGATCAGCAAGCGCATCGAAGATCACGGCGCCGACGTCGAGACCAGCACGCCGGAAGAGTTCGGTCTGCTCGTCAAGAACGAACTCGCCAAGTGGAAGGGCGTGGTCCAGCAGGCCAAGCTGACCGCCGACTGAGATCCAACACCGCCATCCAACAGGAGACAATATTCATGAAGAAGATCGCTTGCATGCTGAGCCTCGCCGGCACCATCGCCACCCCGATGGCGGCCTGGGCCCAATCGTCCGTGACGGTGTACGGCATCATGGACCTGGCCGCGCGCTACGTCGCCAACGACGGGGTCGGCTCGGTCACGTCCTTGATCAGCGGCGGCAACGCCACCAGCCGTCTGGGCCTGCGAGGCAGCGAGGACCTGGGCGGCGGCCTGAGCGCTCGTTTCCAGCTCGAACACGGGATTTCCGCCGACACCGGCACCCCTGCCGGTGGCAACACCTTCTGGGACCGCTTGGCCTGGGTCTCGCTCGCGAGCAACAGCCTCGGCGAGCTCCGCCTCGGCCGCGACTATGTGCCGACCTACACGAACTGGGTCCGCTTCGACCCGTTCAGCAATGTGGGCGTGGCGGGCGTCGGCAATATGCTGCCGGCCAGCCAGGTCGGCCCGATCCGCAGCGCCTTCGCCAGCAACCCGAACACCCTGGTCCGGTCCAACAACGCCGTTCAGTACCTGCTGCCCGCCAACCTGGGTGGCATCGAGGGCGGGCTGATGGTCGCGGCGGGCGAGGGCGGTACGGCCGCCAACGGACAGCACAAGCTGCTGGGCCTTCGCCTGGGCTATGCGACCGGGGCCTGGGTGGTGAGCGGGGCCTATGACGAGACCAAGAACGAGCTCACCGGCAACGAGAGTTTCAAGGACGGCATCATCGCCGGCTCCTATGACTTCGGCGTGGTCAAGCTGAACGCCGCATGGCGGCGCTTCGACTTTCTGGATTCGAAGCAGACCAACATCCTGCTGGCCGCGATCCTGCCGGTCGGTGCCGCCGGCCAGCTCAAGGTCTCCTATCAGAAGGCCGACCTCAGCGGCAGGGTCCGCACCACCAATGTGGCGGACAACGACGGCGCGCAGCTGGGTCTGGGCTATGTGCACAACCTGTCCAAGCGCACGGCCCTCTACGCGAGCTACTCGCGCATCAACAACGACGGCGTCGCGACCTTTGTCGTGCCCGGCGGGGCCAGCGGTCTGACCGCAGGCGGCAACTCCTGGGGCGTCGAATCCGGCGTTCGCCACATCTTCTGAGCAAGCCAAGGCGCCGGACGCATGGAGGTCCGGTGCCCCAGCGCAGGACCGCACAGCAATCTCGGAGCCAGGGGGATTCCAGACTCGGCGGTCGATGAGCCGCCGAGCATTCCCGCGCGGGACGGCATCGCGACAAAGGAGCAGTCGTGGCGAACATCGACAAGGGCCGGCGGGATCTCGACTGGTCCGCAATCGAACTGGACTATCGCGCGGGCATCCTGTCCCTGCGCGAGCTGGGCGCGAAGCACCGCTGCTCCCATTCGACGATAGCGAATCTTGCCGGCCGCAAGGGCTGGTTGCGTAGCGCTGAACCAGGTGATCACCGGTCCTCCGGGGGGCTGCACCTTTGCGAGACGGCAGGCCGCGGAGACCGGGCCATCAGCCTGGAGCTTGCATCGTGAACAAGCCTCGGTCGCTCGATGAGCTGCGCGTCGAGAATCTGCTGGCGTGCGAGCTCGCGCCATGCAGCGCTGCTTGCTCGGCGTGGCCACGCCGGACAGCGCGTTGCCGAAGCGGTCTGACCAGGGGCCGATGATGGTGCCGCTTCACCCGCATCTGCTGGCCCATCTGAATCCCGTCGCCTGGAAAGGGCTGGAACAGCTGCACTGGGACGCCTCCGAGCGCGAGTGTCTGGCCTATTGGAAAGCGGCCCGGCTGCCGCTGCTCGTGACAGGGCAGCCGCCGGACTTCAACGAGCGGTCCTCGCATATCGCGATGTGCATCGAGGCGCCCATCCGATGGGGCCGGCGCAAGATGCGCTTGCGGGTCGCCAAGCGCGACGTCCTGTTCTTCGATGAGTTTCCTGTCGCAGCGCGCATCGCGGGCCTGCTTCCGGCGAACGCGCGAGCGTCCTGGGCTCGGCTGTGTTCGTCGTTTCACCGCCTCGGGGCGACCCCGCGTGTCTACGGTTCCTACGGCTGGCAAGGGATTGCCGGCGGCGGCTATGTGCATCGACGGGCCGAGCTGAACCTCTGGCTGCAGGTCACCGAGCCCGATGAGGGCGACGAAATCGTCGCGATTCTGAGCCGCTTCCAGGCGCCCAAGATGCGGCTCGAGGCGGAGCTTCTTCTCATCCGCGGCGGTGCGGCGGTAGCCGCGGTCGACTGGCGAGAGTGGCGGGCGCGCCGATGGGAAGCGATGCCGTTCAGGGCAATGCCAGCCGCCAAGCTGCCGCCTTTGCAGAGGGAATTGCCCGAGCGCGAACCGGCTGAGGCGCTTGCATGATCTCGAATGCCATCTCGCCGGAGTCACCGGATTCGCGATGGAAATCTCGATGGGCCTCGCCCCGAACCAACGAGAGTTCTCGCGCGGGGCAGCGTTGATTTGCTCCGCTGCCCTGTCGTCCGGGCAATTGCAGCTTCAATCCGGAATCCAGGCACTGGAGGTCCAGCGCGGACCGCTTGGTGACTCGGTCGTGGACAGGTCGGTGGCGCCGCTCTGGGCCAAGCTGGCCGCACTGGCTGCTTCGCCAGCATGCGCTGCCGAGCCGACCAAGCGCTCAGGCAGGCCCTAGGCTGAGCGCCGCGATTACCTCAAGTTGGAGGCCCGGGCTTGGCGTTCCTGACGCATGCGCGATTGCAGACGAAGAGCTCGTGCATTTACTGCAAGAGCTGCCACGATCCGCGCATTCCTTGCTGCTTCAAATTTCGCGAAGAGCTACCAACCTTGGCAAGGGGCACGCGCATGGCGGGTCCCTCACTTGCTTGGCTGCGCTCAAACGGATTAGGAGAGCAGCCATGCTTGCAATGAACTTCAGGGGCCCGTACCGCGTGCGTGCGGCCCACAAACCGGACCCGTGCATCGAGCACCCCGACGACGCGGTCGTGCGTGTGCTGCGCTCCTGCATCTGCGGCTCGGACCTGCATCTCTACCATGGCCTGGTGCCCGACACCCGCATCGGCACGACCTTCGGCCACGAGTTCGTCGGCGAGGTCGTCGACATCGGCCCCGGCGTCCGGCGGCTGAAGAAGGGTGACCGCGTGCTGGTGCCGTTCAATATCTTCTGCGGCAGCTGCTTCTTCTGCCGGCGCGAGCTGTTCGGCAACTGCCACGACACCAATCCGGAAGCCACCGCCGTCGGCGGCATCTACGGCTATTCGCACACGGCCGGCGGCTATGACGGCGGGCAGGCCCAGTTGGTGCGCGTGCCGCGCGCCGACGTCGGGCCGACGCTGATTCCGCCGCAGATGGATCTGGACGACGCGGTGCTGCTGACGGATGCGCTGCCGACCGGCTACCAGGCCGCCGAGATGGGCGATATCTCCGAAGGCGACACGGTGGTCGTCTTCGGTGCCGGGCCGATCGGCATCTTCGCCGCCAAATGCGCCTGGCTGTTCGGCGCGGGCCGCGTGATCGTGGTCGACCATATCGAGGAGCGGCTCGAGTTCGTGCACCGCTATGCGCAATGCGAGGTGCTCAACTTCCGCGGCGTTCACGACATGGCGATCACCATCAAGCGCATGACCGACGGCCTCGGCGCCGATGTCTGCATCGATGCGGTCGGCTGCGAGGCTTCGGGCAGCTTCCTTCAGCGTCTGACCGGGGTCAAGATGAAGCTGCAGGCCGGCGCGGCGACGGCGCTGCACTGGGCGATCAACTCGGTGCGCAAGGGCGGCAATATCTCGATCGTCGGCGTCTACGGCCCGACCTTCAATGCGGTGCCGATCGGCAATGCGGTCAACAAGGGACTGACGCTGCGGATGAACCAGGCCAGCGTCAAGCGCCACCTGCCGCGGCTGATCGAGCATATCGAGGCCGGCCATATCGAGCCGCGCCGCATCATTACGCACCGCATACCGCTCGAGGAAGTGGCCGATGCCTATCACCTGTTCTCCAACAAGCTGGACGGCTGCATCAAGACGGTGCTGATCCCGCCCGGCGTTTCGGTCTGAGGAGCACCCAGCATGGAAGAAGCAATCAAGGACCACGAGGCCCCGACAAGCGGCGGTCGAACCGCCGGCGCCCATGCCCATATCAAGGGCTGGGGCAGCGACCTGCCACGCTCGCGCCGACCGGCCGTGCCGATGGAACGCACGCCGCCGCGGCTGGAGATCCAGCCCGCACCGCCGGCCCAGCAGCCGGTGGAAGTGGAGATCCTGCATTCGAACGAGCGGCCCGGCATCACGCCGCTGTTCGGTTCGCCGCTGCCGCCCAAAGGCCTCAGCGGCGTCATCCGGCGACGCGCCTTCAGGTACAGCGAGAACGATCTGCGCCACTGGCTGATGCTGCTGGCGGCGGATCGGGTCGACATGGTCGAGGGGCTGCTCGGCGACTTGCGCCGAGGCGAGCTGCCGAGGCTTTACGCGGAGACGGGCGGCCGCGCCGAACTGCGCCACAACCCGGCCGGCGCGGCGCGCAAGGCGGCCGCCTTGCTGGCCGTGGGCGGCGTCGCCTGGTGGCTGTGGCGGCGCCGCCGCGAACGGCGCTGAAGGTCCGAAGTCAAGGTCGATGGAGCCTGCCATGCAAGACCAGAATCCCCAAGCGCCCATAGCGGCAGATCCGGACGGTGCGAGCGCCGCCGAGACGACGCCCGGAGACGAAGCGCCGCCCGGCACGCCGGGCACCGGCGAGAAGCCCTGTCCCGAGTGCGGCGGCAGCGGGCGGGCGGAGGACGGCGGCGACTGCCCTTCCTGCGGCGGCAGCGGGACGGTGGTTGCCGGCGTCGGCGGCGGCTGAGCGCAGGAGGCGGGCTGCATGCCGCCCCGGTCGGCGGCTCCTGCTATTGCTGTTGAGGCGTGCTCAGCCTTCGCCTCAAGGCCCGCATCAAGGCGCCCAGCAGCGGAAGCTTTGCATACAGTTCCTCGGCCGCGTCCCAATAGTCGCGGTGCAGGGCAAGCAGACCGGTGGCTGCATAGCGCAAGTGGCTTGCGCCCCGGATCGTCATCGGCTCGCCCCGGCCTTGCCGGCGGAAGTGAAGCTCCCAGGTGAGGAAGGCGTCGTCGCCCTCGGAGGCGGCCGTCAGGACGATGAACCGCGGCTCGCGCAAGTCCTCGAACATCTGGCGGAAGATGCGCTCGATGGCGGCCCGGCCGCGCACCTCGTTGAAGGGATCCTTGAAGCTGGCGGCCGGGTCGTAGAGCTCCAGCAGCGCGGGGAGGCCCTCGGGCCTCAGGCCGACATAGGCTTCGATCAGCCGGGTAGTTCGGAGGTCTGCGGACAGCGTCGGCATGTTCATCGGGCTCCCGTGGCGCGGCGCACGGCCGCGAAGTACCAGGCATCGGGCAGGCAGCGCAGCAGGCGCACCCAGGCGGTGAAGCGGCGTGGAAAGTTCATCTCGAAGCGGCCGCGCGCCCAGCCGCCGAGGATGTGCTGCGCCGCTTCCTCCGGCGAAATCAGCGCCGGCATCCTGAAGCCGTTCTGCGCGGTCAGCGGCGTCTCGACGAAGCCCGGGTTGACGATGGACACGCCGATGCCTATGGGATGCAGATCGAGGTACAGGCTCTCGGCCAGGCTGTTGAGCGCCGCCTTGGTGGGGCCGTAGGCGAGCGACTTCGGCAGGCCCCGGTAGGCGGCCACGCTGCCGACCAGGCTGATGTGGCCGGACCGGGCGGTGGTGAACATCGGGAGCACGGCGTCGAGCATGCTGAGGGCCCCGCGGTAGTTGACCGCCAGGTGCTTCTCCATCTCCGCCCGGTCGAACCTGCCGGCCTGCTGGGCACGGTAATGGCCGGCGCAGTACAGCACCAGCGCCGGTGCGCCCCCGGCGCAGCGATGGGCGGCCTGCGCGGCCTGGCGCATCTGCTCGTGCTCGGTGACGTCCAGCGGCAAGGCCAGGCTGCCCGGGTGTTCGTCGACGAAGGCGTCCAGCGCCTCGGCCTGGCGCGCCGAGACGATCAGCCGTGCGCCACGCGCGTGCAAGGCGGCCGCGGTCGCGCGGCCGATGCCGGTCGAGGCGCCGATCACCCACACCCAGCGGCCGCGCCAGTCCCGCAGCGCTGGATTGAGGCCGGTCGAGAACAGGGCCATGTCCTCAGCGGTCCTTGCTGATGACCAGCGTGACGTCGCCCAGATGGACGCCCAGCTTGCTCATGGCCGAGCGGTTGAGCACCGTGCGCTCGTCCATCAGGAACATCCAGTCGTCGAGGCTGACATGCCAGATGCGCCCGTCCACCGGCAGCGCCAGCGTGTAGGTCCAGCGCAGCGCATTGCCGGCGCTTTCGCCCAGGGCCTCGCCGACCACGTCGTCCGCCGTGCCGGTGTAGCGACCCGGCGCCAGCTGCCTGAGCTTCCACACGCGCCGCTGCGTGCTGCCGTCGCTGTACTGGAAGCGTTCGTCGAGCACGCCCTCGTCGCCGTCCCAGCGGCCGTTCATCGTCACGCTGAAGCGCTTCACGACGCGGCCGCTGCGGTCGGTGAAGACGCCCTTGGCCGTCAGGTCGCCGCTCAGGAAGGCGCGCATATCGAAGCGCGGCGTCTCGTTGGCATAGTCCTGGACCTGGGGGCCGGCACAGCCGGCGAGCGCAAGCGCCGCCATGGCCAGCACCAGCCTGCGGCGCAGCGGCATCGAAGTTCGTGCGAGGGGGTTCATCCGCGCTCCTTCCAGTGAGGGTTCAGGCCTTCGGTTCGCCACAGCAGCGCGGCAGCGGCCAGCTTCAGCAGGCAGGGCAGGCCGGCATAGGCCCAGGCCAGCGCTTGCAGCGCCGCAGGGTCCGTCGTGCCGCTGCGATAGCCGGCTGCGGCGAGCAGCGGCAGCGCCAGCCCGGCGGCCAGGGCGAGGTTCAGCTTGGTGGCGCAGGTCCACCAGCCCAAATAGAGGCCTTCGCCCCGGCTGCCGGCACCGCCGCGGTGGATCACGCCGGTCAGCAGTGCGCCGGGCAGGGCCAGATCGGCGCCCAGCGCGAGGCCGCTGACGATGCAGACCGCCGCAAAAGCCGTGCCCTCGCCGGCATCCAGCCCCGGCGTGATCGCGAAGGCCAGCACACCGGCCACCATGCCGGCCCGCCAGACCGGCGCCAGCCCCCAGCGTCCGGCCGCGCGCACCCACAGGGGCAGGCCCAGCACCGCCGCGCCGAAATAGGCCAGCAGCAGCGGCGCCTGCCAGTGGGCCAGCTGCAGCCGGTCGGCGACGAAGAAGGGGAACAGCGTGGCGGGGATCGCGCTGGCGATGCCGTTCAGGATGAAGACGGCCAGCAGCTGCCGAAACGCGGCCTGCCGCCACGGTGAAGGGCCCTGGACGGCAGCCGGCTCGCGGGTGGTCGGCCAGGGCGCCTGTCGCAGGCCGGCCAGCCCGAGCAGCCCCAGCGCCAGCAAAGCGGCGAGCGCCAGGCTGGTGGCAGGCCAGCCGAGCAGGACCGGCAGCACGCTGGCGAGCAGCACGCCGGCCAGGCTGCCGGCCTCGCGCCAGCCAGTGACCCGGGCCCGCAGTTCCGGCCCGCCGCCCCAGCGGGCGCCCCAGCTCTGGTAGACGATGCTGACGCCGCTATAGGCCAGCGTGCACAGCAGCAGCGCGGCCGCCAGCCAGGGAACCAGAACGGACGCCTCCTTCGATGGCGGCAGCCACAGGGCGGCAAAGGCCAGGGCCAGCACGGCGCAGCCCAGTGCCGCGGCGGTCCAGGCGACGCGCGTGCCGCGCCGGAACAGCGCGTCGGCGAGGCGGCCGAGGGCGGGATCGACCAAGGCGTCGAAGGCACGCACGGCCAGCATCAGCGCCCCGAGGACGGACAAGGGCAGGCCCAGCTGGCTGGCGTAGTGGTAGGGCAGGTTCACATAGAGCGGCAGCGACACGAAGGCCAGGGGCAGGCCCAGCGCGCCATAGGCCAGGCCGCGGCGCCAGCCGAGGCTGGGTTGCTGCGCGGGGAGGGCGGCCGCAGACATGAGGAAGAAGGCGGCCGTTCAGCGCTGCTGGCCCAGCAGGGCCTCGCGCAGCGCCGTGGCCGAGGTCTGGCGGGCCAGCCAGATGCCGAAGAAAAGCCGTGCGTATTCGGGGTCCGCCGTTTGCGCGGTCAGGCGCCCGTTGTGGAAGAAGCGCACCTCGCCCCGGCCGTCGTGCAGGCCCAGCAGGCGGTCGGTGGCGGCGACATCGGGGAAGGCGCGCGTCATCAGGGCCAGCCAGCGCTTGCCCTGGGCCTCGTCGAAGCTGCCGATGCGGCGCATCTCGGCCACCGAGCGCTCGGCGATCGCCTGGCCGTCCAGGCGCCGGTCGTAGATCAGTTCGAGCGCGAACGGATGGCGCGCGTAGTCCTCGCCGTCGAAGCCGGGGGGCGCCCACAGCCGGGCCTCGTAGACGCGCAGCCCGAAGAAGCGCAGCACGCCCGTGCCCTTCAGCCTTGCCTCGGGCAGCGTTTCGCGAAGCTCGGTGGGGAGCGGGGTGTCGGCAGTGGCATTCGGCATGATGAAGCAGTTGAGAGCGATGGCGGCCGCGATGCGGAACAGGCCGCGGCGCGGGATCGAAGCGGCGATCTTCACGGGCCCGGCTTTCGCAGCGTGAACTGCATAACGTCGGTGTTGCCCATGTCGAAGGCGGCCTCGCAGTAGGCCAGATAAAAGGTCCAGATGCGCTGGAAGCGCCGATCGAAGCCCTGGCGCTGCACCGCGTCGAGCTGGGCCACGAAGGCATCGCGCCAGCGGCGCAAGGTCTCGGCGTAGTCGCGCCCGAAGGCCAGGCGGTTCTCGACGACGAAGCCGGCGCGGCGCGCCTCGGCCTCGAAGGCCGAGGGGCTGGGCAGCAGACCGCCCGGGAAGATGTACTGCTGGATGAAGTCGGTCGAGCGCAGGTAGCGCGCGAACAGATCGTCGCGGATGGTGATGGTCTGGATGCAGGCGCGGCCGCCGGGCTTCAGGCAGGCGTTCAGCGTGCGGAAATAGCTCGACCAGTACTCATGGCCCACCGCCTCGAACATCTCGATGGAGACCACCGCGTCGAAGGGCTGGCCGGCGTATTTGGATGCGAGGTCGCGGTAGTCCAGGTGCAGCATCCGCGCCTGCCCGTCGAGGCTGGCGCGCGCCATGCGCTGCTGCGCCCAGCGCAGCTGCTCGACGGACAGCGTGACGCCGGTCACCTCCGCGCCGAATTCGCGCGCCGCGATCTCGGCGAGACCGCCCCAGCCGCAGCCGATCTCCAGCACACGCCGGCCCGGCTCGACCCGCGCCTCGCGCAGCGCGCGCCGGTACTTGGCGTCCTGGGCCTGCACGAGGTCGGTGCCCTGCGGGTCCCGGCCCTCGAACCAGGCGGCGCTGTAGCTCATGCCGGGGTCCAGCCAGAGCCGGTAGAAATCGTTGCCCAGGTCGTAATGCGCATGGATGTTCCGCGCGCTGCCGGCCCTCGAATTGCGCCGCAGCAGGTGGCGCAGCCGGTAAGCCAGCCGCCCCCACCAGCTGCCGTAGATCAGGTCTTCGATGTGCTCGCGGTTGGCGATGCACAGGCGCAGCAGCTGCGTCAGATCGGGGCTGTCCCATTCGCCGGCGATATAGCTCTCGGCGAAGCCGATGTCGCCCGAGCGGAGCGTGCGCTCGAACACCGCCCAGCTATTGAGCGACAGCATGGCGCGGGGACCTGGGGATGGCGTCGATCGACTCGGCAGGCCGATGCGGGTGCCGTCCGGCAGCTGCAGGCTCAGCTCGCCGATCGGCAAGGCTTCGAGCAGGCGCAGCAGGCGGCGCGCCGCCCTCGGCGGCCGGGCAGAAGAAGAAGAAGCGGTGGATGAGAGAGCGGTGGGTGGGTTCATATCATCGGCTCACGAACTGCGAGGGCGCATCGGGCTTGGCGAAGAAGGGCACGCGCTTGAGCCACAGGCGCAGCGCCTGCCAGTGGATGCGCAGGACCACGCCGAGCGTCATCAAGGGCATGCCGAGGACGGCGCGGCGCACCGTGGCGGGGCTCAGCTCGGCGATGGCGCCGCCGACCGAGGTCTGCAGCAGCGCCCCCTGGTCATCGTGCAGATCGACCCGCGCCAGCAGCTGTGTCGGCTGGCCATCCGCGGCCGCCAGCCGCTCGAAGCGGAAGCCGTAGTCGCCGCCGCTGCCGCAGAAGGGCGAGACATGGAACACCTTGCGCGCGGCCCGCTCGGCACCCCAGTTCAACCCGGGGCCGGCGAGCAGATAGCCATGGCGTTCGCCAAAGGTGTTGTTGACCTCGGCCAGCACGGCGGCCAGCGATCCGTCGGCGCGCTGCGCATACCAGAAGCTCACCGGCTTGAAGACATAGCCCAGCACGCGCGGAAAGGTCTGCAGCCAGACCTCGCCATCGGCGTCACGGACGCCCTCGCGCGCGAGCAGCTGCTCGAACCAGGCGAGGGCGTCGTCACCGCCGGCGCCGTGGTCGGCATCGTGGAAGCTGAGCCAGCCGCGGCGGTTGCGCTTCAAGGCCGGGCTGGCGCGCTCGCGCAGGCTGCGCATCGGCAGCAGCAGGAAATAGCAGCGGTAGCGGAACTGGTGCTCGATGGGCCGCAGGCGGCGATGCCAGACGCTGCCGAAACCGATGCAGGGGGCGGCCGGCGTGTTCATGCGGCGCTTCGCTCCTGCTCGGGCTGGCTGCCCAGCGCCTGCAGCACGCCCTCGGCCGCCTGCAGGCCGGCGCGCAGGCCGTCCTCGTGAAAGCCGTAGCCGCACCAGGCGCCGCAGAACCAGGTCCCTTGCCGCCCCTGCAGCTCGCCGAGCCGGCGCTGGGCCTGCAAGGCGGCCAGGTCGAACACCGGATGGCTGTAGTCGATGCGGCGGTGGACCAGATGCTCGGCAATAGGCCGGGCCGGATTCAGCGACACGATGACCGGCTGCTGCCAGGGCAGTGGCTGCAGCCGGTTGATCAGGTAGTGGAGGCAGACCTGGGCCTGTTCCGCGTTTGTCTGGCTCGCCCGTTCGTAGTTCCAGGAGGCCCAGGCCGCGCGACGCCGCGGCAGCACGGCGACGTCGCCATGGAGGACCGCCGTGTTGGGCTGGTAGCGGATCGCGCCCAGCACGGCGCGCTCCTCGGCGCTTGCGCCCTCGCCGAGCAGGCGCAGCGCCTGGTCGCTGTGGCAGGCCAGCACGACGGCCTCGAAGGTTTCTGTGCCCTGCGCCGTTCGCAGACGGATCTGCTGCCCGCTGCGCTGCAGGCCCAGCACCGGGCTGCGCAGCCGGGCATCGCCGATGCGCGCCACCATGCGGCGCACGTACTCGCGCGAACCGCCGCGCACCGTGTACCACTGCGGCCGGTCCGTGACCTGGATCAGGCCGTGGTTGTGGCAGAAGCGGACCAGGGTGCTGAGCGGAAACCGCAGCATCTGATCCGTCGGACAGGACCAGATGCAGCCGATCATGGGCAGCAGGTAATGCTCGCGGAAGCCGGCCTCGAAGCCTTGCTGGTCGAGAAAGTCGCCAATGCTGGCTTGGCCCATCAGCTCCACATCGCCCTGCGCCAGCGCCGTCGCCAGGCGATTGAAGCGCAGGATCTCCGACAGCATGTGCCAGAAGCGCGGCCGCAGCAGGTTGCGGCGCTGGGCGAACACGCCGCGCAGCGAACTGCCGCTCCACTCCAGGCCGGGGCTGCCGTCGGCAGCGGGTAGCTGCACCGAGAAGGACATGTCCGACTCGGCCGGCGCGATGCCCAGCTCGGCGAAGAGCTGCATCAACAGCGGATAGGTGCGCTTGTTGAAGACCAGGAAGCCGGTATCGACGCCATGCACGACCCCGTCGACTTCCAGGTCGACCGTGTTCGCATGGCCGCCGAAATGATCGCCGGCTTCGAACAGGGTGACCCGATGGCCATCGGCCGCGCTCGCCAGCCGATGCGCCGCGGCAAGACCTGCGATTCCCGACCCGACGATGGCGACACGACGCATGGCATCCTCATATGAACTAAGCAGGGCAAAATATGAACTGCACAGTTCACACGATAACTCATGAGTATCTAAATTGCACTATTGGGTTTTTGCAACGGCCTGGACGGTCTAGAATCCGCTCATGGGTGCCCGTCCTTCGATCAAAGACCAGCTGCAGCGCGTGCGCCAGGACGCCATCGTCGGCGCCGTCAATCGCCTGCTTGCCAGCAAGGGCTACGACGCGATGACGGTGGACGAGGTAGCGGCGGAGGCAGGCCTGGCGAAAGCCAGCCTCTACAAGCTGTTCTCTTCGAAGGAGGAGCTGGCCGGTGCCGCCATGGTGGGGGCGCTGGACCGGGCCTTGGCCTTCGTCGACGAGCTGCGCCTAGCGGCGCAAAACGACGCCGCCGAGGGCCGCCCGGTCCGGGCGTTGGATCAGCTCAAGGCCGTGACCCGCTGGGCCATGGCCACGCAGCTGGAAGGCGAGATGCCTTCCCTGCCGGCCCACAACTCCAGCCTGAGCGCGTCCCTGCAGTCGAACGAGGCTTATATGGACCGGCTGCTTGCCTTGAGCAACCGGTTGGGGATCTGGATCACCGAGGCTCAGACGGGCGGGCAGTTGAATGCACTGCTGCCGCCCGAGCTCGTGCTCTACACGCTGTTTGCACGCGCCTGCGACCCGGTCGTGGCCTTGCTCAAGGACTCCGGGCAGTACTCGCACGAGCAGATCCTGGAATGGGTGCTTTCGACAACCTTCGAGGGCTTGGCGCAGCGGGCCACCGCCTAACTCTCCAGTTAGGTGGACTTTGGCGCCTCTTTGTGTCGCCGTAGGTTACGTCGCAGACATAAAGCCCGGGTAGCCGACAGTCGTCAATGCCGTCAGCCGGTCACCGCCTGCTCATCAAGGTGCTCTTGCCGAATAGAGACTCGATCAGGTCCACCGCCAGCAGCGCCGTCTGGTTGCGCACGTCCAGCGCCGGGTTCAGTTCCATCACGTCCAGCGAGGCCAGGCGGCCGGTGTCGGCGATCATCTCCATGCACAGCTGGGCCTCGCGGTAGGTCGGGCCGCCGGGGATGGTCGTGCCGACACCGGGCGCGATCGCCGGGTCGAGGAAGTCGACGTCGAAGCTGACATGCAGATGCGTGTTCGCGTCCAGCGTGGCCAGCGCCAACTCCATCGTGTGGCGCATGCCCATCTCGTCGATATAGCGCATGTCGAAGACCTCGAGCTCCTGCTCGTGCACGAAGCGCTTCTCGCCGGGGTCGACGCTGCGGATGCCGATCTGGCGTATCCACTTGGGGTTGATGGCCGGCACCTTGCCGCCGATCTCGATCAACTCCTTGGGGCCGAAGCCGCACAGGCAGGCGACCGGCATGCCGTGGATATTGCCGCTAGGCGTCAGCTCGCTGGTGTTGAAGTCGGCATGGGCATCGAGCCAGAGCACGCGCAGCTTCTTGCCGGCCTCGCGGCAGTGGCGCGCGACGGCCGAGATCGAGCCCAGGCCCAGGCAATGGTCACCGCCCAGCAGAATGGGCATGCGGCCACCCTGCAGCTCGGCATAGACGGCCTCGTGCACGACCTGGTTCCAGGCGACGACCTCGTCCAGGTGGCGGTAGCCCTCTAGCGGCGGCAGCCAGGGATTGGCCGGGCCGGCAAGGTTGCCGCGGTCGACAACGTCGACGCCATGGCTTTGCAGGGTCGGGCCGATATTGGCGACGCGCAGCGCCTCCGGGCCCATGCTGGCCCCGCGCGCGCCGGCGCCGATGTCGGTCGGCGCGCCGATCAGGGAAACGGAACGATTCATGAAGTCAGACTATGGAGAAATGTGGTTGGGCGCTCATAGGTCCATCTCGAGCAAGGGGCCGCCATCGTCGATGCGCACATGCTGCGCAAAGCGCAGACCGCAGGCCTGCAAGGCCTGCCCGGCGGCTTGGCCAAGCGCACCGATCTGGCCCAGCGCAGCCTGAGCCGGCTCGCCGAGGAATGACAGGTAGAGCGCCTGGCGCGGCAGCAGCGCCGCCAGATGGCTGCGCCAGGCATCGCCGAATCGCGACTGCGCCAGCAGCGGATCACCGCTGTAGAACTTGCCACCGAGGCCCCGCCAGAACGGCGAGCGGCCTGCGGCGTCGCTCGGGCCTGCCAGTTCGGCAACCAGCGTTCGACCAAAATCTTCCCGGTGCGCGCGGATATGCGCCAGCGCCGCCTCGATCAGCACGCTCAACGCCGCAATGCGCTCGGGATCCCCGAGATCGGGCGCACAGGCCAGATCGCAAAGCTCGCTTTCGCCCGTGTGGTCGTTGCCGAGCAGCAGAACCTGCTGCACCCGGAACAATTCCAGCTCGGCCGCCGCATGGACGACGCGACCCAGATGAAAGCTGTAGCGCGGCAGTTCCATGCCCAGCCTCGGGCGCAGGCGCAAACAGGCAAGCGGCGCTCCGGCGCTCTCGCTCAGCACGAAGCCGATATCACCGGCGCATGGCTCGGCCTTGACCGGAACGCCGGTCTGGTTGATCCAGCCGGCAAGAATCGCCGCGTCGGCCGGCAGCTGCGTGCGCACAACTTTCATGGACGGTCTCCTGCCGGATCGGCGCCCGGCAGCGGCGTGGCACAGAGCTGCTGTCCCTCCTGCACGCGCAGCCGCGCAGCCAGGGGCGCGTCGGGGGGCAGGTCCGCGGCCCGGGCCGGCAGCTCGGCCAGCACGGCCCGAAACCCCTCGCGTCGCGCATTCGTCACCACATGCCAGACCGGCTCACCGGCGCTATCCGGCCCCTTATTGACCGTCAGCCGCCTCGCATGGCGCACGCTGCGCAGCATGGCCAGGTTCGCCTCCACGGTGGGCCCGCCGTCGAAGATGTCCACATAGGTGTCCGCATCGAAGCCCTCGTCCTGCAGGATGGAGAAGGGCAGCTCGGCCACCGGGTGCAGCTGGCCGATCGCCCATTGCGCCGCCTCCGGCAGCAAAGGCACGTAGACGGCCGAGTGCGGCATCAGCTCGGCGATGAAGGCCTTGTGGCGCCCACCGGCGAGCGACTCGGCCTGCGGATAGTCCATATCGAAAAAACGGCGGCCGATCGCATCCCAGAAGGGGCTGTTCCCCGCCGCGTCGGCAAGGCCCGGATTCTCGGCGGCCAGCCGGTCGCTGAAGCGCTCGGCGAACTGGGCGATGAAGAGCAGGCGCGCGCGCGACAGCAGCTGGGGTGCCAGCCCCTGCTCGTAGGCCGGGTCGATATAAAAGGACGTCAGCAAGGTGTAGCCGGTCAGGTCATGGCACAGATGCAGGGTGTGCATGCGCTGGCTGACGCCCAAGGCGGCGCTGGCGTGGACGACAAACTCGTTGCGGTAGCTGTAGAAGCGGTCGTGGAAGCCGGCGCTGGCCGCGATGCCGCTGCAGCCGATCAGTTCGCCGCGCGCGAGGTCCTCGAGCACGAACAGATAGGTTTCCTCGCCGCTCGCGGCGTCCTGGCTGGCGAAGGCCTCGATCGAGCGCTCGATGCGGGTGAGCAGCTTGGCGCGATCGTGCGGCAGCGAATTGATCGCATCGGCGCTGGCGGCGGCCATGCGCTCCAGCGCCGGCAGATCAGCCAGCGCCACGGGGCGCAAGAGGAAGTCAAGCGGATTCATCAGCTGTCTCCAGGCATGCGCCAGGCGGCGGCGCGTTGGCTGCGTTCGTCGCGGGGCGTGTGGCCGAAACGGGTCTTGTAGGCGTTCGAGAAATGGGGGCCCGAGGAGAAGCCACAGGACAGGCCGATCTGCAGTATCGACTGGCTCGATTGCTGCAGCAGGCGGCGCGCCCGATCCAGGCGCAGCTCCAGGTAGTAGCGCGAGGGCAAGGCGTCGAGATGCTGTTTGAACAGACGCTCGAGCTGGCGTCGGGATACGCCGACCAGTCGCGCAATCTCTTCGGTGGGCAGCGGTTCGCCGAGATTGGCCTCCATCAGCGCCACGGCCTCGCTGAGCTTGGGGCTGCCGGTGCCCATGTGTTCGGCCAGTGCAGCACGCTGGCGCTGGCGCTCGTCCGCGCCGCGAACCCGCTCCAGGCCCAGCGCCAGCATCAGCTCCTGCCCGAGCCGCTCGCCATGGCGGCGCGTCAGCCAGGTCAGCATCAGGTCGACGCTGGCACTCCCGCCGGCGCAGCTGAGCCGTCCGGCGATCTCCCACACCATGCTCGACCACAAGACCCCCGGATGCGCCTGCTGCAGCGACTCGATCAGCGTCCAGTCCGCCGTCGCTCGCTGGCCCTCGAGCAAGCCGGCTGCGGCGAGCAAGGCGCTGCCGCCGTCGACGCCGGCCAGCACGCAGCCCCGCTGGTCCAGCAGCCGAAGCTGCTGCAGCACGGCGGGCTCGCACGGCGGGCACTCGCCCGCCAGCACCAGCAGCAGGTTCCAGGGCCGCTGGACGTCGAACGGTTCGGCGTCCCACGACACGCCGGCCGCCGCTCGAACGGGACCGCCCTGCGGCGATACGCAGCTGAAGCGGTAGTTCGCCTCGTCCTGCAACTCGTTGGCCGCCTGCAGCACCTCGATGATGCCGGCCGCCGCGCGCAGCGAGAAGCCGGGCAGCAGCAAGAGCGCGCAAAGCTGCGGCGTCGAGTTTGCGAGAGGGGGCGAAGCGATCACCGACGCGACTGTAAGCGAGTTGAGCCGGCGCTACTGCCAGCCGATCAGCACCGGCGGCACCAGCAGCAGCAGGGCCATCACAAAATAGGCGACCTGCAGCGACAGCATCCAGCGCGCCCAGGTGCTCCAGGGGATGCCGGCCAGGGCCAGCACGCCGACCGTGATGCCCGAGGTCGGGATCACCGGCGTCGTCAGCTCGCCGAACTGGAAGGCCAGGATGGCGGTCTGCCGGCTGACGCCGACGAGATCGGCCAGCGGTGCCATGATGGGCATGGTCAGCGCCGCCTGGCCGGTGCCCGAATGGATGAAGAAGTTGATCACCGACTGGATCACGAACATCTTCTGCGCCGCGACGATGGGGCTGGCCGACTGCACGAAGGGCGCCAGCGAGTGCAGCATCGAGTCGATGATGTGGGCATCGCGGGCGATCACCACCGTGGCCTTGGCCAGCGCAATCACCAGCGCCGTGCCCACCAGGTCCTTGGCGCCGCCGACAAAGGCGGCGACCAGTTCCTCGGCCTTCAGCCTGCCGACCGCGCCCACGACGATGGCCATGACCAGGAACAGCGCCGCGATCTCCTCGATGTACCAGCTGTAGCGGACCACGCCGAAGATCATCGTCGCCAGCGTCGCCACGAAGATGCCCAGCACCAGCTTGTGGCTGGTCCTGACGCCGCTGAACTGCTCGAACTCGGCCAGGTTCAGGCGGCTGCGGCGCAGCTCGTCGAGCGCGAACACCGGGCTGGCCGTCGGCGTGCGCTTCACGCGGGCCGCGTAGGCCATCAGGAAGGCGATGGTCACGGCCGTCGCGATGGCCCAGGCAATCAGCCGGTAGCCGATGCCGGAGAACAGGGGCACGCCGACCAGGCCCTGCGCCACGCCGACATTGAAGGGGTTCAGGAAGGCGGTGGCAAAGCCGACCTGGGAGCCGATGAAAGGAATCGCCACGCCGACGATGGAGTCGTAGCGCAAGGCCAAGGCCAGCGGGATGAAGATCAGCACGAAGGGGATGGCCTCCTCCGCCATGCCGAAGGTGGCGCCGCCGAGCGAGAAGCAGGTGACGAAGAAGGGGATCACGGCGGCGCGCACGAAGGCCG
Organism: Roseateles violae; assembly: GCF_030410485.1. Taxonomy (GTDB): domain Bacteria; phylum Pseudomonadota; class Gammaproteobacteria; order Burkholderiales; family Burkholderiaceae_C; genus Roseateles_D; species Roseateles_D violae. The sequence goes on from NZ_JAUHHC010000002.1 coordinate 402,641, forward strand.
ACCGGCTGTGCGCGCGTGCCACCGACTTGATCATCGAATCGATCGCCTCGGTCTTCTGCAGCACGGCAAAGGCACCGCCGACGATCAGCACGAAGCCGATGATCAGCCCGGCCTCGACGAAGCCCTTGATCGGCGCCGTCATCAGCGCGACCGGCCCTTGCGGACGGCTTGCCACCTCGCGGTAGGAGGCCGGATCGATGACCGGCTTGCCGTTGACGAGATGGCTGTCGTACTGCCCGCCCGGAACGAACCAGGTGGCCAGCGCGATCAGCGCCAGCAGGCCGAACAGCAGGACGAAGGTATTGGGAATGCGCAGCTTGGGAGAGGTCATGGAGGCGCTCACATCGACAGCAGCTTGCCGCTGCGGAATGCCGTCGTGCCGGCGATCTTGGCCACGCGCATGCCGCGCGTGACGTAACGGCGCGCGACGCGCGCGAACATGGGGCCGGCGACGCTGGCGCGCAGCGGCGTGACGGCATCGCTCAGCGGGTCGATCAGCTCGGCGATGGTCTCGCCGGCTGCCACCGCCTCGCCCGGCGCCTTGGCGAACACCAGCAGCCCGCCATGCGGCGCGGTGATCGGTTCGACCGCCTCGAGCGGCGTGGGCTTGCAGCGGGACGGCGGCAGCGCTGCCGCGTCGCCCTCGATATGACCGGCGTGGCGCAGGAATTCGATGATGGCCGCGGCATCGCGCCGCGCCAGCTCGTGGTCGACCTCGACCTCGCCGCGCAGCTCGACGGTAGCGGCGACGCAGGCATTGGCGATCGGCAGCGCCGGGCCGAAATGCTCGGCCAGCTCCCACCAGATGCGCGACACCGACTCGTCGAAGGGATCGTCGCCCGAGACCTTGGCCACCAGCAGCGCCTCGGCGCCGAGATAGGCGGACAGCGGTTCCAGCTGCGCGGCCAGCGGCGTGCCGGTGTACAGATGCAGCACGGCCTGGTTGTCGCAATGCAGATCGAGCACGATGTCGGCATCGATGGCCAAGGTCTGCAAGAGCTTCTTCAGCGCCTCGGTCTCGGTCTGCGCCGTCCAGGCTGCAAGGGCTTCGCGGCAGGCTTGCCGGATCAGCTGCGTGTTGCTCGCCTCGTCGCTGCCGAGCCGCCCCTGCAGCCTGGGCAGCAGTTCGCTCGTCAGGTGCTTGTAGCCGCGGTTGAAATTGATGCCGGTGCTCAGGTCGAAGCGGCCGAGCAGCGAGCCCTGCAGGTCCTGCGACAGCCCGATCGGGTTGGCCATCGGCACGAGCACGATCTCCCCCTTGATGGCGCACGAATTCTCGAGTTCGACGAGCCGTTCGCGCAGATGCTGCGCGACCAGCATCGGCGGCACCTCGTCGGCGTGCAGCGAGGCTTGGATGTAGACCTTGCGCCCGCTGGTGGCCGGGCCGAAATGGAGGCTGCGCAGCTGGCGGGTCGTGCCCTGCCCGGCCGGCGCAAGCGCATGAAGCACGCTTCGCATGGATTTCCTGTCTCTGTCGTTCTGGTTTTGTTGCCGGGGGGCCGGCTCCGGAGCGCGCTCAGCGCGGCTGCAGCGGCGTGTAGAAGGGCCGATTGATCGTGACCGGCTGCACGTCCAGGCGCAGTTTCAGCACCGTGTAGTCCTCGCCGCCGAAGGCGCCGGTGAACCAGCCGACGCTCCCCGCCCCCTTGTAGAGGCGGAACTCGAAGCCCAGGTCGGGCTGTGCATCGCCGGCCACCCGATGGCCGGTAAACGTCAGCCCCTTCACTTCGGTCAATGGGCTGTCGATCAGGTGCGCCATCGCGTTGACGATGGTGGTATCGCCAAGGATGTCGAGATAGAAGGGCTCGCTCTTGTTGTAGGGCTTGTAGTCGCTTGCGGCCGGATCGAGGCGCGCCTCCTTCAGCTTCACCGCCGAGGGTGTGCTGACGCCGGTCTTCAGATCGTGGCGGTCACCCCGATCCAGATAGCTCAGCTGCGCATTGCGGATATTGAAGGCCGGCAGGCGCTTGTCGCTGCTGGCCTCGCCCAGGTCGACCAGCAGAGCGCCCTTGGCACCGATGACCTCGATCGAGTCGCCACGCACCAAGGCCGCGCTGTTCTCGTCGACGCCCAGGCCCAGTCGATAGCCCTTGGCCTGCATCAGCGGCAGCATGCGGCCGATGCGGCCACGTTTCAGGAAGTGCTGGTCGATGAACAGATCGGGGCCGACGAAGCCCAGGCCGCGATCGGTCTCGCGACCCTCGCGCATGCCGCCCTTCATGATCTGCAGCGTGTCCTGCGCGTCGCGGAACATCGTCGCGCTCATGATGGCCGCGCCCGCGCTGCTGCCGGCGACGACACCGCCCCGGCGCAGCACCGCCCAGATCGCCTTCAGCATCTCGGTGGGCTGACCGCCCGGTTGCAGGGTGTCGACGATCAGCTCCTGCGCTCCACCGGCGAAGTAGACGCCCTGCGCCGAGGCGACACGCTCCAGCCAGGCCGGGTCGCGCAGGGTCGCCTGCAGATCCGCACCCTTCAGGCGCGGCGCCAGCGGAATCGACTCGGCCTGCGCGCCGCGGCGGCGCAAGGCATCGACAATCTGTGCGCCGCTGCGCGCCGGATTGGCCGCCGCCGTCGGGAACACGACGAAGCGCGCGCCGGCGCCGCCAGCCTCGTCGACGATGCGCTGCCAGACCTCGTCGTTGTCGACTTTCAGCGCCCCGCCGATGACGATGGCCACGCCGGCGGCCTGCGCCTGCGTGCCGACGGCGGCCATCAGCAGCGCCGCACAGAGCTTCATCAAGCGGCGAGCGACGCGCAGCTGCGGCGGCGCGATGGGAACTTGGATAGGGGTCGAAGCGAGGTGCATGAATCTATCTTGTCAGCCCGCGCCGGCTTGAACCAGCGGGGTCGCCCGCAAAACGGGGGCCGGTGAACCGCGAGCGCAATTGCATGTCGCATCGCTGCAAGCGTTGCGGCGGAGGCGTCAAGCGGCTTGCATGCAAGCGACGCGTATTTGCGGCGAAGCGACCGCCGCGCCAAAACCCCATAGGCGAGATCCGAAGCGCGCTTCTAGAGTGACTTCAAGCCGGGACCGCCGCATGCAGTCCACCGCGATGCCGGCATTGACCTCGTTCACCCAACCACCCTTCCCTCACCTCTTCGAGACTCCCATGCCCAGTCATCGCCATCCCAAACTGAAGACGCTCGCCTGTGCGGCCATGCTGTTGAGCGCCACGCTGGCCCAGCAGGCCCAGGCCCAGGACGCGGCTCAGGACAACAAGCTGCAGCGCGTCGAAGTGACCGGCACCAGCATCAAGCGGCTCGAGGGCGAGACCGCCCTGCCGGTGCAGGTCATGACCCGCGAGGACATCGCCAAGGCGGCCGTGACCAACGCCGCCGAACTGCTGTCCAAGATCAGCGCCTCGGCCGCCAACGTCAGCGACGCGGCCAGCCTCAGCGACATCCCGGGCCAGCGCGGCTTCGCCGGCGCCAATCTGCGTGGCGTCGGCGTCTCCAGCACCCTGGTGCTGCTGAACGGCCGCCGCGTCGCCAACTTCGCCTCGCCGGGCAGCTCGGCCGGCGTCGACCTGAACTCGATCCCGACGACGGCACTGCAGCGCGTCGAAGTGCTGAAGGACGGCGCCTCCGCCATCTACGGTACCGACGCGATCGCCGGCGTGATCAACTTCATCACCCGCCAGGACTACCGCGGCGTCGATCTGTACGCCTACTACAGCGACACGCAGGATGGCGGCGGCGGCAAGACCACCCTGACGGCCGCCGGCGGCGTCGGTGACCTGGCCAGCGACGGCTACAACCTGATGGCCGTGCTGGACGTCAGCAAGACCGACGCCCTGCGCTCCAGCCAGCGCGACTGGATCGGCTCCGTCTACCAGCCCGACATCAATCTGGACGTCGGCAGCTCCAACACCTTCCCGGCCAATGCCCGCAAGACCACGCCCTCGGGCGGCGCCACCGGTTCGCGTGCCAACCCCAGCGCCCCGAACTGCAACCCGCCGGCCAACGTCTATGCGCCGGGCAGCTTCGTCGGCCCGAACGCCTGCCTGTACGACTACATGCAGGACACCTTGCTGATCCCGAAGAACGACAAGGTCTCCCTGCTGTCGCGCGCCCAGGTGAACGCCGGCAGCGACCACACGCTGTTCGCCGAGCTGCTGCTGTCGAACACGAAGTCGCTGTACCGCATCTCGCCGCTGACCATCACCAACCTGAACTACCCGGCCGGTGGCAAGTACTACCCGACCAATCTGTTCCCGGGCTACAGCGGCGCACTGCGCACCGGCCTGCGCCTGAACGAAGCGGGCGGCCGCACCAACGAGATCGATGCCGACACCTCGCGCCTGGTCATCGGTTCCAAGGGCCTGCTGGCCGGCTGGGACTACAACACCGCCATCAACCACAGCGAGAGCAAGGTCACGGACGCCTATATCGACGGCTATGTGAAGACCAGCAGCTTCGACACGCTGTACAAGAGCGGCAACCTGAACCCCTTCGGCCCCACCGATGCGGCCGGCCTGTCGGCGCTGGCGGCCACGAAGATCAATGACGAGGCGCGCAAGAGCAAGGGCACGACGACCTCCTTCGACTTCAGCGCCAGCCGCGAGGTGTTCGAGATGAGCGGCGGCATGGCCGCCCTCGCGCTGGGCATGGAGTACCGCGAGGAGAAGATGGAGTTCCGTCCGTCCGAGCTGCTGCAGACCGGCGAGATCCGCGGCGACGGCGCCGCCGCCGCCTTCGACGGCAAGCGCCATGTGGCCGCCGTCTACGGCGAGCTGAACCTGCCGCTGGCCAAGACGCTGGAAGCCCAGTTGGCCCTGCGCTACGACGACTACAGCGACGCCGGCTCGACCACCAACCCCAAGCTGGGCCTGCGCTGGACGCCGATGAAGGAGCTGCTGCTGCGCAGCTCCTACGGCACCGGCTTCCGCGCACCGACGCTGCCCGACCTCTATGCGCCGGCTCGCCTGGGCCAGACCAACGGCATCTACGACGACGCCTACTGCGCGCAGGTCAAGGCTTCGTTCCCGAACTCGATTCCAGACTACTGCGGTCTGCAGCCGGCCAAGCAGGTGGGCGGCAGCGCCAGCCTGAAGCCCGAGGAAAGCAAGCAGTTCTCGGCCGGTCTGGTGTTCGAGCTCTCGCGCAACTTCAACGGTTCGCTGGACTACTGGCGCATCGAGAAGACCAACACCATCGTGTCGCCTGAAGGTCTGTACTTCAGCGACCCGGTCAAGTACGCCAGCTACATCACCCGCGATCCGAAGCCGCTATCGGCCAGCATCCCCGGCTTCATCACCGAGATCGACGGCCGCCTGCGCAATGCCGGCGAGCTCAATACCTCGGGTCTGGACCTGAGCCTGGAGTTCCGCGCTCCTGCCGCGAGCTGGGGTCAGTTCAGCGCCTTCCTGAACGGTACCTATGTGATCGACTTCGACGTGGCCGACTTCGCCGGCGACGCGCCGGTCAGCGGCGTGGGCAAGTTCGCCGGTGACCAGGTCGTGCAGCGCTGGCGCCATACGGCCGGTGTCACCTTCGACAGCGGCCCGTTCAGCACCACGCTGACCAACACCTACTACAGCAGCTACCAGGACCAGCAGCCGCTGGCCGACGGCTCGACGCGCACCGTCAAGGCCTACTCGCTGTGGGACCTGACCGGCAGCTACGCGGTCAACAAGGCGTTCAAGCTCCGCGCCGGCATCAAGAACCTGCTGGACACGGCCCCGCCGGTCTCCAACCAGGTCTACTCCTTCCTGGCCGGCTACGACCCCAGCTACACCGACCCGAAGGGCCGCCTGTACTTCGTCAGCGCGAGCTACTCCTTCAAATAAGCGCTGAGCGCTGCTGACACGCGATCGGGCCTTCGGGCCCGATTTTCATTGGGGGCGCTTGTGTGCTGAGTCAATGTGCCCGGCGACGGTTGCGACTCCCGACTTGTCTCCCGTTTCGGCTCGAGCCCGGTAGCGTTTGCCGATACCTTGTCGCACCAACCCGACCTGGCAAGTTACGTCCGGCCGCTCACCGACAGGCCCTGCGCGACCTTTCTTGCCCGAGGGCAGCGAAATACGGAAGCACGGAAACCGGATACAGCGGGTCCAGCCTAACGAGGTCTTGCTGCGGCAGTCAACGAGCGCCCGCGCGGCGTTGCGCCATCGGTACGTCCCTTGCTGCGGACCGAGTCCGGCCGTTCAGCTACCGCTCAGCAAGACCATCAGCGCCCCGGCGCCGCCGTCGCTGCCGCGGGCCTGGACGAAGGCGAGCACCTCTTCCTTCTGCACCAGCCAGCGGCGCACCCGACCCTTGAGCACCGGCTCGCGGCCGGGCGAGCCATGGCCCTTGCCGTGGACGACGCGCACGCAGCGCAGGCCGCGGCGGGCGGCATCGTGGATGAACAGGCCCAGCGCCTCGCGCGCCTGGTCGCGGCGCAGGCCGTGCAGATCGATCTGCGCCTGCAGGCTCCAGTGGCCGCGGCGCAGCTTGCGCACCACCTCGATCGAGATGCCCTCGCGGCGGAAGGACAGGGTCTCGTCGGTCTCCAGCAAGGACTCGACGTCGAAATCGTCGGACAGCGCCTGCAGCAGCACCTGGCGCTCGTCGGCCTCGCGCTGCAGCGGCTCGGCGGCCGGCGGCGTGCGGCGGTGCAGCACGCGCTGCGGCGCGCTCAGCGGGGTGACCGGGCCGACGCTCAACTCGAAGACACGCCGCTCCTGATCGGCCAGCCGCGCCGCCGCCGCCTCGCGTTCGCGGCGTTCTTCCTCGAGCCGGCGGCGCAGCTTCAGTTCGCGCTGCAGCTGCTTCAGGTCCTGCAGGCTGTGCAGCGGGGCCGGCGGCTTCATCAGATCAGCCCCCGCTCGGCCAGCGAGACCGGCTCGCCGGCACCGACGACCAGATGGTCGAGCACGCGGATCTCGACCAGGGCCAGCGCCTGGCGCAGTGCCTCGGTCAGTTGCTCGTCGGCACGCGAGGGTTCGGCGACGCCGGACGGATGGTTGTGGGCCAGGATCACGGCCGCCGCGCCCAGCTCCAGCCCGCGCTTGACGATCTCGCGCGGGTAGACCGAGGTCTGGGTCAGCGTGCCGCGGAACATCTCCTCCATCGCGATCAGCCGGTGCTGCGAGTCGAGGAAGAGCACGGCGAAGACCTCGTGCGCGAGGCCGGCGAGCTTGAGGCGCAGAAAGGTCTTGACCGCCTCGGGCGCGTCGAACACCGGACGCTGGGCCAGTTCCTGGGTCAGCGAGCGGCGGGCGATCTCCAGCACGGCGGCGATCTCGGCCCGCTTGGCCGGGCCCAGGCCCTTGACGCCGGCCAGGTCGGCGACGCCGGCGTGCAGCAGCCCATGCCAGCCGCCGAAGCGCTCCAGCAGCGACTGCGCCAGCTGCAGCACCGGCAGGCCCTGGATGCCGGTGCGCAGCAAGAGGGCCAGCAGCTCGGCATCGGCCAGCGCCTGCGGGCCGCGCGCGAGCAGCTTCTCGCGCGGGCGGGCATCGGGGGGCAGGTCGGTCAGCGGCATGGCGGCAAAGGAAAGGGCCCGGGGGGCCTTAAAATCCGGCGAGTCTATCGAACAATGTTTCCATGAACCTCATCCAAGCCGGATCCTTCCTCACCCTGCATTACCGCTTGGCCGGGCCCGATGGCAGCGATCTGATCAACACCTTTGCCGACAAGCCGGCCACGCTGTCGCTGGGCACCGGCGAGCTGGCGCCGGCGATCGAGGCGCGGCTGATCGGCCTGGAGGAGGGCACGCGCACCCGTTTCGAGCTAGCGCCGGGCGAGGCCTTCGGCGAGCGCAATCCCGATATGTTGCAGCGGGTCAAGCTCTCGCTGATGCGCCAGCTGGGCGACCCGGACGAGCAGTACCACGTCGGGGACGTCGTGCAGTTTCCGACGCCGGACGGCTCAGGCAGCTATGCCGGCCGCGTGCAGGAGCTCGGCGAGGACTGGCTGCTGTTCGATTTCAACCATCCGCTGGCCGGGCAGCCGGTCAGCTTCGAAGTGCAAGTGATCGGGGTGCTGTGATGACTGGCGAGGCAGTGCAAGCGCAGGAAGCGAAGGAAGTGCTCTTGGCCGAGCCGCGCGGTTTCTGCGCCGGGGTCGACCGCGCGATAGAGATCGTCGAGCGGGCGCTGATCAAGTTCGGCGCGCCGATCTATGTGCGCCACGAGATCGTCCACAACACCTATGTCGTCAACGACCTGAAGGCACGCGGCGCCATCTTCATCGAGGACCTGGCCGAGGTGCCCCCCGGCGCGACCCTGGTCTTCAGCGCCCACGGCGTCAGTCAGGCGGTGCGCAAGGAGGCGGCCGAGCGCGGCTTCCAGGTCTTCGACGCGACCTGCCCGCTGGTGACCAAGGTCCATGTCGAGGTCGCCAAGCTGGCGCGCGAGGGCTACGAGTTCATCATGATCGGCCACAAGGGGCATCCCGAGGTCGAGGGCACGATGGGGCAGCTCAGCGAAGGCATCTACCTGGTCGAGGAGGTCGGCGACGTGCAGCATGTGCGCGTCAGCGACCCGGCCAAGCTGGCCGTCGTCACGCAGACCACGCTCAGCGTCGACGATGCGGCCGAGATCCTGGCCGCGGTGAAGAAGCAGTTCCCGCTGATCCGCGAGCCGAAGAAGCAGGACATCTGCTACGCGACGCAGAACCGCCAGGACGCCGTCAAGGTGCTGGCACCGCAGGTCGATGTGGTGATCGTCGTCGGCAGCCCGACCAGCTCGAACAGCAACCGCCTGCGCGAACTGGCCGAGCGCCTGGGCACGCCCGGCTATATGGTCGATGCGGCCGAGGACCTGAAGCCCGAGTGGCTGGAAGGCCGCAGCCGCGTTGGCCTGACGGCCGGCGCCTCGGCGCCCGATGTGCTGGTGCAGGCGGTCATCGAGCGCCTGCGCGCGCTCGGCGCGACCGCCGTGCGCAGCCTGCCCGGCGTCGAAGAGCATGTGCAGTTCCCGCTGCCCATGGGCCTGGGCGACAAGTCCATGGCCGAGCTGAGTTCCTCTCGATCTTGATGCTGCCCGGACGCAGACCGCGAGACGGCGTCCGACGGTGACGCCGTTTTGCTTTCATAGAATCGAGAGACCAAAGGAAAACCCAAATGCTTGATATCAACCTGCTGCGCAAGGACCTGGACGCTGTCGTCGCGCGGCTGTCGACCCGCAAGAGCCCGCAAGCCTTTCTCGACATCGAGCGCTACCAGGCGCTGGAGCGCGAGCGCAAGGGCCTGCAGGTGCGCACCGAGGAACTGCAGAGCCGCCGCAACAGTCTGTCCAAGCAGATCGGCATGTTGAAGGGCAAGGGCGAGGATGCCTCGGCGGTGATGGCCGAGGTCGGCGGCATCGGCGATGAACTGAAGAATGGTGCCGAGCGCCTGGACGCGATCCAGCAGGAGCTCAACCAGATGCTGATGGGCGTGCCGAACCTGCCGCACGAGAGCGTGCCGGTCGGCGCCGACGAGACCGGCAATGTCGAAGTGCGCCGCTGGGGCAGCCCGCGAACCTTCGACTTCGAGCTGAAGGACCATGTCGACCTCGGCGCGGCCCTGGGCCTGGACTTCGAGACCGGCGCCCGCTTAAGCGGCTCGCGCTTCACCTTCATGAAGGGCCCGGTCGCGCGCCTGCATCGCGCGCTGGCGCAGTTCATGCTCGATGTGCAGACCGGCGAGCATGGCTATACCGAGTGCTACACGCCCTATATCGTCAACCGCGAGGTGCTGGAAGGCACGGGCCAGCTGCCCAAGTTCAAGGAAGACATGTTCTGGGTGCTGCGCGGCGGCGACGACGAAGCGGCCGAGCAGTACCTGATCTCGACCTCGGAGATTTCGCTGACCAACACGGTGCGCGAGCAGGTGCTGGACGAGGCGGCGCTGCCGATCAAGCTGACCGCCCACAGCCCCTGCTTCCGCTCGGAGGCCGGCAGCGCCGGCCGCGACACCCGCGGCCTGATCCGCCAGCACCAGTTCGACAAGGTCGAGATGGTGCAGATCGTCCACCCGGAGAAGAGCTATGCGGCGCTGGAGGAGATGACCGGCCATGCCGAGGCCATCTTGCAAAAGCTCGGCCTGCCCTATCGCGTGCTGCTGCTGTGCAGCGGCGATATGGGCTTCGGCTCGACCAAGACCTATGACCTCGAGGTCTGGGTGCCGGCGCAGAGGGTCTACCGCGAGATCAGCTCCTGCTCGAACTGCGAGGCCTTCCAGGCGCGCCGCATGCAGGCGCGCTTCAAGAATGCCGCCGGCAAGAACGAGCTGGTGCACACGCTGAACGGCTCGGGTCTGGCCGTCGGCCGCACGCTGGTTGCGGTGCTGGAGAACTACCAGAACGCCGATGGCAGCATCACGGTGCCGGAGGTGCTGCGCCCCTATATGGGCGGCGTCGAGGTGCTGAAGCCCTGAGCGGCGGGTTCGACATAAACGAGAAGGGCGGCCCGCGGGCCGCCTTTTTTGTTGTGGACTGGCCGATCAAGCCAGCTTGAACTGCGCCACCGTCTGCGCCAGGGTCGCGGCCTGGTGCTTGAGGCTTTCGGCGGCGGCGGCCGACTCCTCGACCAGGGCGGCGTTCTGCTGGGTGACCTGGTCGAGCTGGGTGACCGCATCGCCGATCTGGCCGATGCCGGTGCTCTGCTCCATGCTGGAGCTGCTGATCTCGCCGATCAGGTCGGTCACGCGCTTGACCTGGCTGACGATGTCCCCCATCGTGCGGCCGGCGTCGTCGCACAGCCGCGCCCCGGCCTCGACCTTCTCCACGCTGACGCCGATCAGGTTCTTGATCTCCTTGGCGGCCTCGGCCGAGCGCTGGGCCAGCGAACGGACCTCGCCGGCGACGACGGCAAAGCCGCGCCCCTGCTCGCCGGCCCGCGCCGCTTCCACCGCCGCATTCAGCGCCAGGATGTTGGTTTGGAAGGCGATGCCGTCGATGACGCCGATGATGTCGCCGATGCGCTTGCTGGAGGCGGTGATCTGCTCCATCGTCGCGACGACTTGGCCGACCACCTCGCCGCCCTGGGCCGCGACGCTGGACGCGCTGGTCGCCATCTGATTGGCCTGGCGCGCGGTGTCGGCGTTCTGCTTGACGGTGGCGGTCAGCTCCTCCATCGAGGCGGCCGTCTGCTGCAGATTGCTGGCCTGCTCCTCGGTGCGTTGGCTCAGGTCGGCATTGCCGGTGGCGATCTGCGCCGAGCCGGTGGCGATCGAATCGGAGCTGTTGCGCACCTGGCTGACGATCTGCACCAGGCTGGCGTTCATCTGCTGCAGTGCCGTCAGCAGCTGGCCGGTCTCGTCCTTGCTGCGCACCTCGATGCGTGAGCTGAGGTCGCCGGTGCTGATGCGGTCGGCCACGGCGATCGCCTCGCGCATCGGCTGCGTGATCGAGCGGGTGATCCACCAGGCCGCGACTCCGCCGATGGCCAGCGCCACCGCGCCCAGGCTGAGCATCAGCCACAGCGCCGACTGGTAGCCGGCCGCGGCGTCCTTGGTGCCATCCTCGGTCAGCTTGTCGTTGTACTCCCACAAGTCATCCAGCGACTTGGTGACCGCGCTGAAGGCCTGGCGCGAAGGGCCGAACAGCAGCTTCTTGGCCTCGTCGGCCTTGGCTGCGTCGCCCTGCGACTGGTGCGACAGCGTCTTCAGCTTGTCCCAGCCGCCGCGGTAGGCGACGAAGGCGCTGCGGAACGCGTCCAGATTGCGCTTGTCCTGATCATCGGCAAGCAGCGCCTCGTACTTCTTGATGTCGGCCTCGACATTGGCCTGCATCTTGTCGATGCGGCCTTCGAATTCCTTCATCTCGGCGTCGGTGCTGAGCAGCAGATGCTGGCTCTCGACGCGGCGCAGGTCCTGCATGACGCCGCGCATATGGTCGACGACCTTCAGCGAGGGCACGATATTGATCGCAAAGAACTCGACATGTCTGTTGGTGGCGGCAATCTTTTGCACGCCCATGCCGGCGATCGCGCTCAGCAACAAGAGAACGATCGCGAAGCCGCCGCCGAGGCGGACGCCGATCGGGAGATTTCTGATATTCATCACCACTACCCCACTAATGCAAGCGGTGCGCGGAAAGCCGGTTCGTTGCCGGTGGCCGCGCGACCTGGAAGAAACCCTCGCTTCCAGGCTTTATCGGCAGCACAGCCGAAACTTGAGCTTCGGGGGTGGCGGTTGCGAAAAATTTACACGGCGGGAATTCTTGCGCTATACTTATGGGCTCACTCGCTGACAACCACGCGAGCACCGAATTCCGGAGAGGTGGCAGAGTGGTTGAATGTACCTGACTCGAAATCAGGCGGACGGAAACGTCTCGGGGGTTCGAATCCCCCCCTCTCCTCCAATAGAGAAGCCCGCACCAGCCAACCGGTGCGGGCTTTTTCTTTTGGCCCGGCGTCGATGGCTCAGGCGCAGCCGCTCGCCTCGACCGCCACGTCGGCGAACGGTATCACCACCGACACGCCGGGCGGGAACTCCGCGAGCCGGTATTCGGTCTGGCCGCTGACCTTGCCGCCGGGGCGCAGCGCGCCGGCGCTGAGCATCAGTGCCAGGGCGACCAGCGGCTGCTCGCTGGCCGAGGCGCCCGGCTTCAGGCTGCGCAGCATCGGTGGGGCCTGGCTCGGCACGATGTCCATCGCCCAGCGCACGCCGGGCTGCACCGCGTTGACGTTCGGGAGCCGGTAGCGCAATTCGGTCTGCACCTCGCTGCCGGCGACGCTGCTGCGGTGCTCGATCGTCGCCTCGTTGCGCTCGGTGCCGCTGCCGCAGGCAAGGCGGATGCGGGTGACGCTGTCGATCGCGGCCCGGGGCACCGTGTCCGGCATGGCGGTGTCGGCGCCGGCGCAGCAACTGCCCAGCGCGATCAAGAAGAAGAACGGCTTTCGCATCAGACAGCCTAGATGCGCACGCCGATCTTGGCGAACTGCTGCTGCGCGTGCTGCAGCAGGCGATCGTCGAGCGCTCGAAAGCGCTCGGAGCCGGGCTCGTCGAGCAGGCCGCGCCAGTGGCTGACCGAGATCGCCGCGCTGCCCAGGCCGCGGTTGAAAATTGTCAGCGCGACCGGCCAGGGCAGGCCGGAGTCCAGCACCAGCCGGCGCAGGCGCTCGTTATTGCTGAGCGCCTCGCCGATCGCCATGGCCGCGTCCCTCATGATGCGGCGCGGAAGCGTTTCCAGCCGCGCAGCGGCTGGCGCAGACGGTCGGCCAGCACGGCCAGCACGGCCGGGTTCCAGATCATGCCGCAGTGGCTGCTGTCGACCTCGATGTTCTCAGTGTGGCGCGCATTGCCCGGCTGCACGCAGGCCTGCCAGGCGACGACGCCGTCGCTGCGGCTGTAGATCGAGGTCGTCGGCACCGGTGGCGGCATGCGCAGCCGCGCCATCCAGGCCGGGTCAAGCCGCGCCGGCCTGCCGTTCAGCAAGCGGTAGAGCAGGCCGGCGCGGGTGTGCCGCGCCTCGCCGGCGAAGGGCGTGCCGATGGTGATCACATGACGCACGCGGCCGCCCAGACGCTTGGCGACCTCGCGCGCATAGATGCCGCCGAGACTCCAGCCGAGCAGGGTGACGCCGTCCAGATGCCCGGCCAGCATGGCGCGCACATCGTCCGTCAGCGTCTGCAGCCAGGTCTCCACGTCGCCGCTGGGCCCGGTGTTCAGGCCGCGGCCCCAGTCGTAGGCGGCGTAGCCGAGTTCCTCGCAGAAGCTGCGCAGGGGCGCGGTCGCGCGCGCATCGCTGGCCAGGCCCGGAAAGATCACGATCGGATGGCCGTCGCCGCGCGGCAGCTCGCTGCGGCGCATCCGTCGCATGCCGGCGTATTCGAGCGCCGCGCGCAGCGGCTCGAGGCCGAACAAGCGCATCGGCGGCGCCGCCGGGGGCATTGCCGCCATGCTGGCTGCTACTGAAACGCTGGCGTTGATCATGCTGCGGCCTCCCGATTTCTCTTCACGGCACGATGATGCCCGCCGGCTTGCGCGACCGGGCCGGGCGAGCGACGCATTCGGGCGTCGGCGTTTTCCGACGCGGGCCCCGGCCGCGTGCGCAAGGCCGCCGTCCTACAGCGCTTCGCGTCGCACGCCGATCGTGGCGGCGCGGTCCGGCGCCGAAAGTTGGGACAGGCCGATGTCGAAAGGAGCAGACGGCGGACGAGAACAAGGAGCGAGTTCAGAGGAGCGTCGACATGAGCAAGACCAGACCCCGTCCCGAGCAGCCCAAACCGCATGGCAGCAAGAAGCGCCGGATCCAGGAGTTGCTGCGCCAGCAATGGATGGACCGCGAGCTGCTGTTCTTCCCGCAGCCCGATCCGCCGCTGATGAAACCGCTTGGCTGAGCGGAGGACGCCGCCTTCGCTTCAGCGCGCGCCCGGCTCGGCGCGCTTCATCGCCAGGTATTCGTCGAGTTCCATCTCGTGCAGTTGCAGCGCATGGCGCTCGGTGGCGGCGAACCAGTCGCGCAGCCGGCGTTCCAGCCGCTGCTGCGGCGGCAGCGACAAGCTGTCCAGGACCACCTCGATGGCCAGGAAGTAGCGCATCGCATTGCGCTCGGCCACGCCCTGCACGCCGCCGACATAGATGGGCTGGCCTCTGGCATCGTGGCCGGTGATGCTGAAGCCCACCTTGTTGCGGCCCAGCGTCGACAGATAGGCGCTGGTCGCCAGCCGCGCCGCCGTGCCGTTGCTGTAGGCATAGCGCATATGGACGAAGCTGCGGCCATCGGGCAGGGGCACCGCCTCCAGGCCCAGCCGGTAGTCGCGCGTGCCCAGCGGCCCCTCGGCCGCGCTCAGTTGCACGGCCAGGTAGTCGGGCGTGGCGGAGCCCAGCGCGAAGCCGAACACCAGCGGCTGGGTGGCGGCCGACAGCAGCGCCGACTTCTGTCCGATCGCCAGCCTCAAGCTGTTTTCGGCCGGCTGGCAGCGCTTGATATTGAGCTGCAGCAGCAGGACCTCGCACCATTGCGCCGGCCGCTGCAGCGCCGGCGCGACGCTGCTCATCGGATGGGCGATCACCGCATAGACATCGCCCTGCGGCGCGCCATCCGAGCCCTGCGACTGCAGGAGCAGCGGCCGCTGGAAGGGGCTGCGCGCCAGCTGCGGCTGCAGACTCTCGTAACGCGCCAAGAGCGCCGCACCGCCGGCGCTCTGCGCGCTGGCGATCGAGGCGAGCGTGAGCAGGCCGGTGGCAAGAAGCGAGAAGATGCTGTTCAAGATAGCGCCATCGCTGGCAATGCGGGTAGGCGCCGAGTCTGAGCGCTGGCGCCGGCGTTCACAATCGCCGGCATTGTCCGCTGCTGGGAATTTCGTTCATGGTCTGGCTTCGTCGTCTGCTGATTCTCATCCTGGCCCTCGTGCCGCTGCTGGCCGGGGCGTTGTACCTGGCGCTGCGCGGCAGTCTGCCCCAGCTGGAGGGCAAGCGGCAGGCCGGCGTCGCGACGCCGGTCGAACTGGCGCGCGATGCGCAAGGCTATCTGAGCATCACCGCCGGCAACCGCATCGACGCGGCGCGCGCGCTCGGTTTCGTCCATGCGCAGGAGCGCTTCTTCCAGATGGACCTGCTGCGCCGCAATGCGGCCGGCGAGCTGTCGGCCCTGGTCGGCGCCAAGGCCCTGGCGCTGGACCAGAGCCGGCGCATCCACCGCTTCCGCGCCCGTACCGAGCGAGCGCTGGCCGCGCTGCCGCCCGAGCATCGCCAGCTGCTGGAGGCCTACACGGCCGGCGTCAACGAGGGCCTGGCGGGCCTGAGCGTGCGGCCCTTCGAGTACGGCCTGCTGCGCCAGGCGCCGGCGCCCTGGCGGGCGCAGGATTCCCTGCTGGCCGTGCTGAGCATGTACCTGGACCTGCAGGCCGCGCAGGGCCGCGACGAGCTGGCGACGGGCGCGCTGAAGGAGGCGCTGCCGGCGGAGTGGTTTGCCTTCCTGACCCAGCACAGCGCCGACTGGCAGGCCGCGATCGACGGCAGCCAGGTGCAGGCGCTGCCGGTGCCGGACACACCCTGGCCCGAGAAGCTGCGCGCGACGGCCAAGCTGGCCTGCAGCGATTGCGGCCTCACCGACAGCCGCGATATCGGCAGCAACAACTTCGCCGTCGGCGGCGCCCTGAGCCCGCATGGCGGCGCGATCCTGGCCGATGACATGCACCTGGGCATCCGCGTGCCCAATACCTGGTTCAAGGCGCAGCTGCGCTGGCCCGGCAAGGACGGCCGCCAGCTGACGGTCAGCGGCCTGAGCCTGCCCGGCACGCCGGCCATCGTCGTGGGCAGCAATGGCCGGGTCGCCTGGGGCTTCACCAACAGCACGGCCGACTGGAGCGATGTGATCGCGCTGAAGCTCAGCGCCGATGGCCTGCGCTACCAGAGCCCGGCCGGCGAGAAGCCGCTGCAGATCCACAGGGAGCGCATCGAGATCGCCGGCGCGCCGGCGGTCGAGTACGAGGTGCGGGAGACCGAATGGGGTCCGGTGATGGCCAAGCCCTTCGAGCGCTACGCGCTGCGCTGGGTGGCGCATGACGCCGAGGCGCTGAATCTGCGCGCGCTGGCGCTGGAGCAGGCGGCCAGCGTCGACGAGGCGCTGACGATCGCCGCCGGCGCCGGCATGCCGGCGCAGAACATCCTCGCCGCCGATGCCAGCGGCGCGATCGGCTGGAGCATCGCCGGCGCGATCCCGCGCCGCCAGCTGCTCGATATGGACACGCCGCAGGACTGGAGCGAGGGCCGCAATCGCTGGAGCGGCTATCTGGCTGCCGGCGACGCGGCCTGGCCCAAGGTGGTGAACCCGGCCGATGCGCGGCTGTGGAGCGCCAATGCGCGCATCGTCGGTGGCGCGGCGCTGGCGCTGATCGGCAATGGCGGCTACGACCTCGGCGCGCGCGGCCAGCAGATCCGCGACGGCCTGCGCGCCAAGGACAAGCTCGACGAGGCGGCCCTGCATGCGGTGCAGCTGGACGATCGGGCGATCTTCCTGCAGCGCTGGCGCAAGCTGCTGCTCGACGAGGTGCTGACGCCGGATTTCGTCGCCAGAAATCAGCTCGCCGACTACCGGCGGCAGATCGAGCAGGGCGCCGCCGCGGCCAGGGTCGACGATGTCGGCTACAGCTGGGTGCGCGCCTTCCGCGAGCGCAGCCTGGAACAGATGTTCAAGCCGCTGGCCGCGCTGCTGGAGGCGCGGCAGCTGAAGCTGCGCGATCTGAAGTGGGTGCCGGAGACGCCGGCGTGGGCCTTGATCAGCGCGCGGCGCAGCGATGTGCTGGACGGCAGCTGGCGCGCGCTGTTCGAGCAGGCGGTGCTGGACAGCCGCGCCGAGCTGCTGAAAAAGGCCGCCGGCAAGCCCGAGGGCGTGCAATGGGGCCAGCAGAACCTGTCCAGCTTCCAGCATCCGCTCAGCGCCGCGTTGCCGCCCTGGCTGGCCCGATATCTGGACCTGCCGGCGACGCCGATGAATGGCGACCGCCATATGCCGCGCGTGCAGCTCTCGGTCCATGGCCAGTCCGAGCGCATGGTCGTCGCGCCGGGCCATGAGGCGCAGGGCATCCTGACCATGCCGGGCGGTCAGTCGGGCCACCCGCTGTCGCCGTTCTACCGCGCCGATCACGGCGCCTGGCTGGCCGGCGCGCCGCAACCGTTTTTGCCCGGCGCGGCGCAGTACCGGCTGGTCTTGCAGCCCTAGGAAAGGGCCGCGGGAACGGCTTATTGCTTGCGCAGCAGCAGCTTCTTGACCCAGCCCTCGCCCGCGGCGGCCTGGACTTTAAGAAAACCATCGCGCTCCTCGCCGAGGAACAGCACCTCGTCGGCCCGGCCCAGGGTCTGCAACTCGCCGGCGCCGTCCCTTGGCTGCTTCAGCACCTTGGCGCCGGCGATCTTGGGCACCATCACGTCGCCGGCGGCCGCGGCATTGGCCTGCACGCTGGTAGCGGCGTTCTGCTGGGCGGCGGCACCGGCCCGCGCCTGCACCAGCGAGGGGCTGTTGCGGATCGCGCGGACGATGTTGTTCCAGTTGTCGATGAAGGAAGCGGCGACCAGCTTGCCCTCGTTGGTGCTGGAGTAGCCGCCCATGCCGCCGGCGGCGCCGCCGCCGAACAGAGCGCCACCGAGATTGAAATCGGCCTTCTCGGCGCTGCCCTCGGCCGCCGCGACCTGGATGCCGGAGCGCGAATCGGACAGCATCAGGCTGGTCTGCGCCTGCTTGAATTTCAGCCCGCCGGCGACCCCGCCGAGCAGCCGCCCGGCCGAGCCGCCCAGCACGCCCATCAGGCCGCCGCCGACGCCGCCGGCATTGTTGTCGGTGAACACGACATTCGGCGTGACGATGAAATCGGCCGTCACCATCTGGCCCTTGCCGATGTTCTGGTCGGCCTGCAGCTGACCGGACTGCGCCAGCGCGCGTTCCTGCATCATGTTCTGCATGGCGACGCCACGCTCGACGACCTGGAAGCAGTTGGACTGCTGGATCAGCATGCGGATCACGCTGGTCGGCGAGCCGAGCTGGTAGCGCTGCAGCGCATGGGCGACATGGGTCTGCGGCTCGACGACGGCGATGGTGCCCTTGGGCGCGTCGCAGCGCTCCAGCTCGGCCGAGGCGTTCTGGGCGCCGTCGGGCCCGGCGCTGCCGGTGGCCTTGCTGCCGCCTTTGCCCAGCTCCTGCGCCCGCAGCGCCGCCGGCGGCAGCGTCAGGCTCAGCAGCGCGAGGCTGCCAGCGAGGATGCGAAAGGTCTTGCCCATATGGGGCCCCCTGAGCGTTGCGGACGTCCGGCGCCGCATGGCTCGTGCGCCTGGCGGCCGGCCGATTCTTAGGCAGACGGCCCGGGCTGACCCTCCCTATATCGCAGCCCTGGCGGTCAACGCGCGGGCCGCGGCGTCGACACCCAGATGCCGGCGGCAATCAGCACAAAGGCCAGGCCGTGATACCAGGTCGGCCATTCGCCCAGCAGGGCGGCCGACATCAGCGCGGCGAACACCGGGGTCAGATTGCTGAAGAAGGCGGCCGGCGCCGGCCCGGCCTCGGCCACGCCCTGGCCCCAGCAGCGGTAGGCGATCAGCGAAGGGCCGACGGCGACGAACAGCAGCGTCGCGGCCAGCGCCGGGCCCCACAGCAGCGGCTGCGTCGTGTAGCCCTGCTCGAGCACGGCCAGGCTGGCCGCGAAGGGCAGGCCGAACAGCAGCTGGCTCATCATCGTCTCGGCCCAGTTCCAGGCCGGCCGCTGCGCACCCTGCATGGCCGCCGGTGGCTTGGCGAGCAGCCAGCTGTAGAAGGCCCAGCACAGCAGGGCCGGCAGCATCAGCAGATCGCCCGCCACGAAATGGACCTCGGCCAGATGCGCGAGCCGCCCGCGCGCCATCACGAGGGCCACACCGGCCAGGCTCAGCGCGGCGCCGGCGAACTGTGCGCGGCGCGGCTTCTGGCCGAAGAACAGCGCGCCGATGGCCAGCATCCAGACCGGCATGCTGGCCGCGATCAGGGTTACGTTGAGCGCGCTGGAACTGCGCAGGGCCTGGTACTGCAGCGCGTTGTAGCTGCCCATGCCCAGCACGCCGATCAGCGCCAGATGGCGCCAGCGCTGCGCGATCGCGGCGCGCCCGGCGGCCGTGCCCGGCAGCCGCCAGGCCAGCGGCAGCAGCAGCAGGAAGACCAGCGCCCAGCGCATCGCATTGAGCAGCAGCGGCGGCACGCTGCCAGCCATCAGCCGACCGACAACGGCATTACCGGCCCACATCAGGGGCGGCAAGGTCAGCAGCAGGGTCAGGCGGGGCGTCAGCTTCATCGATCGGATCCGCGGCAAGCAAGGCCGGACAAAGGCTGGCACGATAGCGGAATTCATTCATTGACGTTGAGGAAGCCAGCGATGAGTCGTGTCGAAAAAGCCATCCGTATCGATCAGCACGGCGGGCCCGAGCTGATGCGCCTGGTCGACGTCGAGCTTGGCGAGCCGGGCCCCGGCGAGGTTCGCATCCGCCACATGGCTTGCGGCCTGAACTACATCGACATCTACCAGCGCAGCGGCGTCTATCCGATGCCCATGCCGCTGACCCTGGGCATGGAGGGCGCCGGCGTGATCGAGGCGGTGGGCGAGGGCGTCGGCCACCTGGCCGTCGGCGACCGCGCCGCCTATGCGAGCCAGCCGCCCGGCGCCTATTGCACGGCGCGGGTGATGCCGGCGCGCGCGGTGGTGCGATTGCCGGACGAGATCACGTTCGAGACCGGCGCGGCGATGATGCTCAAGGGCCTGACCGTACAGTACCTGCTGCGCCGCACGCTGCCACAGGGCGGCCTGAATGCCGGCGACTTCGTGCTCTTCCATGCCGCCGCCGGCGGCGTCGGCCTGATCGCCTGCCAATGGGCGAAGGCGCTGGGCCTGCAGCTGATCGCCACCGCCGGCAGCGACGAGAAATGCCAGCTGGCGCTGGATGCCGGCGCCGCGCATGCGATCAACTACCGGCGCGAGGACTTCGCCGCGCGGGTGCGCGAGATCACCGGCGGGCGCGGCGTCAAGGTGGCCTACGACTCGGTCGGCAAGGACACCTTCGAGGGTTCGCTGAACAGCCTGGCGCCCTTCGGCCTATTGGCCAGCTTCGGCAATGCCTCGGGCAAGGTGCCGCCCTTCGACACCGGCGCGCTGGCCGCCCGCGGCTCGCTGTACCTGACCCGACCGACGCTGTTCACCCATCTGGCAACGCGCGAAAGCGCGCAGGAAATGGCCGATGAGCTGTTTGCCGTCGTGCTGGCCGGCCAGGTGAAGATCCATGTCGAGCGGCGCTACCCGCTGGCCGAGGTCGCGCAGGCACACCGCGACCTGGAGGCGCGCACGACGGTCGGTTCCGGCGTGCTGCTGGTCTGAGACCTCGACGGGCTGTCAGGCCGCGGCGGCCGTCGCGGCCTGCGCGATGGGCTGCTGCACCTGCTTCAGCGCAACCTCGAAGCTGAAGCAGGAGCCGGTGCCCGGCTGGCTCTCGACGACGACCTGGCCGCCCATCAGGCCGACCAGGCGCTGGACGATGGTCAGGCCCAGGCCCGTGCCGCCATAGCGGCGCGTGATGCTGCCGTCCGCCTGGGTGAAGGGATCGAAGATCTGCGCGATCTGCTCGCGCGTCATGCCGATGCCGGTGTCGTGCACCGCGAAGCGCAGGCGCAGCTGATCATGGCCATCGCCGGGCTGCGGATCGGCCTGGCGCACCTCGACGCGCACCTCGCCGCGCTCGGTGAACTTGAGCGCATTGCCGACCAGATTGACCAGCACCTGGCGCAGCCGCAGGGCATCGCCGCGCGCGGTCTGCTGCACGCCCGGCTGCACCCGCGCATGCAGGGCAATGCCTTTCTCGTGTGCCTGCACCAGCAGCGGATGCAGCGCCTCGCGCAGCACCTCGTGCAGCGAGAAGGGCTGCTCCTCGATCACGACGCGGCCGGCCTCGATCTTGGCGACGTCCAGCAGGTCGTTGATGATGACCATCAGACCCTTGGCCGAGTTGTGCGCCAGCTCGATGAACTTGCGCTGGCGCTCGTTCAGCTCGGTCTGCAGCACCAGCTCGGTGAGGCCCAGCACGCCGTTCATCGGCGTGCGGATCTCGTGGCTCATATTCGCGAGAAAGCTGCTCTTGGCCTGGCTCGCGGCCTCGGCCGCCTCGCGCGCGGCCTGCAGCGCCGCCTCGCTGGCCTTCAGGTCGGCGATGTCGCGCGCATTGAGCTGCATCACCTGGTCGCCGGTGACCGGGTCGCGCATGGGCCGCGCATCGACCGCATGCCAGCGCACGCCGGCCGTGGTCAGCAGTTCCAGATCGGCGCGGTAGCTGTCGCCGGCCTGCACCTGGGCGAAGATGCGCTCGGCGTCCGCCGGGTCGGCAAACAGCTGATCGAACTCGCGGCCGCCGATGAAGGCCTCGGGCTTGCCGAAGGTCAGCGCCGCGGCCGGGTTGCGCATCAGCGTGCTGCCGTCGCGCAGCGAGAACACGGCGATGCGCACCGAGGTGTGCTGCAGGGCCTCGACGCCACGCAGCATCGACTTGTCGCTGCCGCTGGCCAGCGAATCGGCGGCGAAGAGCATGACCTGGCGTCGATCCGGCGTGCGGATGCCGCGCGAGACCAGCATCACCGTCGTTGGCTGGCCCTTGGGGTAAAGCGTCCATTGCTCGCGCACGATCTTGCCCTGGGTGTGATCGGCGGCGGTGACGGCCAGACGCTCGCGCACGGCCTGGCTGGTGTCGGAGAACTCCCGCGACAGGAACTCCTCGGCGGTCTCGGTGCGCCAGAAGCTCAGCGCGGCCGCATTCGCCCAGAGATTGCGTTGCCGTTCGGGGTCGAAGACCCACATCGGCACGTCAAGCCAGTCGTAATGCGTCAAGCTGGAAAAATCGAGCATGGAGGGTGAATGGGCCGGGCAGGGGCGGCCACATTGTGGCCTGCCCTGCCGGCATCGCTGCTAGGGGCTATGCTTATTTTCGGCGTCGTTTGTGACGCTCTGCTCGCTACGGACTCAGGTCTTGCGCACGCGTCGCAATTCGTCCCAGATCAGCAGCACCGCGCCGACCGTGATCGCGCTGTCGGCGATATTGAAGGCGGGGAAGAACCAGCCGCCCCAGTGGACCTGGATGAAGTCGACCACATAGCCGTGCAGCAGGCGGTCGATCACATTGCCCAGGGCGCCGCCGAGGATCAGGCTCAGCGCCAGCGCGAACAGGCTCTGCTGGCCATGGCGCTTGAGCATGAAGACGATGAAGACGGTGGCGGCCAGACCCAGGCCGACGAAGAACCAGCGCTGCCAGCCGGCCGCGCCGGCCAGGAAGCTGAAGGCCGCGCCGGTGTTGTGCACGCGCACCACGTTGAAGAAATCGGTGACGTGGCGGCTGTCGCCAAGCTGGAAGGCGCCCAGGATCAGCACCTTGGTGAACTGGTCGAGCAGGATCACGACCAGGGCAATGGCGAGCCACAGCAGCAGGCGGGGCGAGGAATTGTTCTTCGAGGGCATGCGGGAAAAGCGATGGCGCCGCGGCATGCGGCGTGGCCGTTAATGTAGCGTCTGCGCGCGCCGCGCCCGGCGCGCGAGCTTGCCGGGCCGGCCGAACAGGAGTAGAAATGGATCCATCCCGGACGCGGTCATGCAAAAGGGCAGGGCCGTCAGGCGGAGAAGGAAAGGCATAGGAGCACACATATGCGCAAACGCATCTACTGGCTGCTACCGAATCTGGACAGTGCCAAACGGACGATGGACGAGCTCTTGCTGGCCCGCATCACCGAGCGCCACATCCACTTCGTTGCTGCCGAGGGCGCCGACATGACGGGCCTGCACGCGGCCAACTTCCTGCAGACCTCGGACCTGGTCCAGGCCGCGCAGACCGGCATGCTGATCGGCGCCGGCATCGGCGCGGCGGCCGGCGTGGCCGTCGCCTACGAGCTGGCCAGCACGGCCGCACCGGCGGCGGTGGCGATCGCGATGGCCGGCATCGGCGCGGTGCTGGGCACCTGGGCCTCCAGCATGATCGGCAGCTCGACGCCGAGCCGGCGCCTGCGCCGCTTCGAAGCGGCGCTGGAAAAGGGCGAGTACCTGCTGATTGTCGACGTGCCGCGCACCCGCGTCACCGAGATCGAGGCCTTGCTGGAATCGAATCATCCGGAAGGGCATTTCGAGGGCCTTGAGCCCAATGTGCCGGCCTTCCCCTGAGGGAAGAAGCTAAAAGGGGCGCCTTCGGCGCCCCTTGTTCTTGCGGCCTGGCTCAGGCGATGTGGCGTGTCTCGCCCTCGCCGTAGAGATTGCTGTCGCAGCGGCCGCAGATCGTCGGATGCTCGGCATTCGCGCCGACGTCGGCGCGGTAATGCCAGCAGCGCTCGCACTTGGCCTGCGTCGAGGGCGCGACGGTGATCGTCAGCGCCTCGGCCGGCAGCAGCGTCGCGGCCGAGGTGATGAAGATGAACTTCAGATCCTCGCCCAGCGTTTGCAGCAGGGCCAGGTCCTCGGCATTGACACCCAGCGTCAGCTCGGCCTGCAAGGATGAGCCGACGGCTCCCGTCGTGCGCACATCCTCGATTGCCTTGTTGACCGCGTCGCGGATCGCGTGGATGCGGTCCCATTTCGCGATCAGGCCGGCGTCGCCGCCGTGGGTGAACTTCCAGTAAGTCTCGGTGAAGATCGAATCGTCGGCATGGCCGCCGTCGAAGATCGCCCAGGCCTCCTCGGCGGTAAAGCTGAGGAAGGGCGCCATCCAGCGCAGCATCGCGTGCGTGATCTGCCACAGTGCCGTTTGCGCCGAGCGGCGCGCCAGGCTCTTGGGCGCCGAGGTGTAGAGCCGGTCCTTCAGCACGTCGAGGTAGAAGCCGCCGAGGTCCTCGGAGCAATAGACCTGCAGCTTGGCGACGACCGGGTGGAACTCGTAGCGCTGGTAGTGGGCCAGGATTTCCGTCTGCAGCTCGGCCGCGCGGGCCAGCGCATAGCGGTCGACCTCCAGCAGCTGCTCGGCCGGCACGGCATCCAGCCTGGCGTCGAAGTCGCTGGTGTTGGCGAGCAGGAAGCGCAAGGTGTTGCGGATGCGGCGGTAGCTGTCGACGACGCGGGCGAGGATCTTCTCGTCC
Organism: Roseateles violae; assembly: GCF_030410485.1. Lineage (GTDB taxonomy): Bacteria > Pseudomonadota > Gammaproteobacteria > Burkholderiales > Burkholderiaceae_C > Roseateles_D > Roseateles_D violae. Next base: position 427,108 of record NZ_JAUHHC010000002.1, read on the forward strand.
AGGCCCAGATCGCCCGAGTAGTCGGTCGCCGCCGTCCACAGGCGCAGGATCTCGGCGCCCATCTTGTCGCTGACCGCCTGCGGCGCGACGACATTGCCGACCGACTTGCTCATCTTGCGGCCCTGGCCGTCGACGACGAAGCCATGCGTCAGCAGGCCCTTGTAGGGCGCGCGGCCGTACAGCGCGCAGGCGATCAAGAGCGAGCTGTGGAACCAGCCGCGGTGCTGGTCGTGGCCCTCCAGGTAGAGATCGGCCTCGGGGCCGCTGTCGTGCGCGGCGCCCGCGTGGCTGCCTTTCAGGACATGCTGGAAGGTCGAGCCGGAGTCGAACCAGACGTCGAGGATGTCGCTGCCCTTGCTGTAGGCCTCGGCCTCGGCACCCAGCCACTCGGAAGGGTCAAGTTTTGCCCAGGCTTCGACGCCGCCGGCCTCGACCAGCTGGGCGGCGCGCTCGATGAAGTCCAAGGTCTGCGGATGCGGCAGGCCCGTATCCTTGTGCAGGAAGATCGGCAACGGCACGCCCCAGCTGCGCTGGCGCGAGATGCACCAGTCGGGCCGGCCGGCGATCATGTCGTGCAGACGGGCCTTGCCGTTCTCGGGATAGAAGCTGGTCGCTTCGATCGCCGCCAGCGCGGTCTCACGCAGCGTCTGCTCGGCCTTGTCCTGCGTGAACAGTCCCTCGCCCTCGTCCATGCGGACGAACCACTGCGCGGCCGCGCGGTAGATCACCGGCGTCTTGTGGCGCCAGCAATGCGGGTAGCTGTGCGTGATCTTGCTGTGCGCGGGCAGGCGGCCGGCATCTTCCAGTGCCTGCGCGATGACGGCATTGGCCTTCCAGATGTGCTGGCCGCCGAACAGCGGCAGTTCGGCCGCATAGGCGCCATTGCCCTGCACCGGGTTCAGGATGTCCTTGAAATCCAGGCCATGCGAGACGCAGGACTGGAAGTCGTCCAGGCCATAGGCCGGGGCCGAATGGACGATGCCGGTGCCGTCCTCCGCCGTCGCGTAGTCGGCCAGGTAGACGGGGCTCTCGCGGTCATAGCCGGGGTCCACATGGGCCAGCGGATGCTTGAACTTGAGCATCGCCAGGTTCTTGCCCTGGGTCGTCGCCAGAACCTTGCCGTCGAGCTTCCAGCGCGCCAGGCATTTCTCGACCAGGGCCTCGGCGACCATATAGAGGCCACGGTCGGTGTCGACCAGGGCATAACTCAGCTCGGGGTTCAGGTTCAAGGCCTGGTTGGCGGGGATGGTCCAGGGCGTCGTCGTCCAGATGACGGTGAAGGCATCCTTGTCCAGCTTGCTCAGGCCGAAGGCGGCGGCCAGCTTGTCCGGCTCGGCGGCCAGGAAGGCGACGTCGACGGCCGGACTCTGCTTGTCCGCGTACTCGATCTCGAACTCGGCCAGCGAGGAGCCGCAGTCAAAGCACCAGTAGACCGGCTTGAGGCCACGGTAGACGAAGCCGCGCTCGAACAAGCGCTTCAGCACGCGGATCTCGCCGGCCTCGTTGGCGAAGTTCATCGTCTTGTAGGGGCGGTCCCATTCGCCGAGCACGCCCAGGCGCTTGAAGTCGGCCTTCTGCTGCTCGATCTGCTCGCCGGCATAGGCGCGGCTCTTGGCCTGCACCTCGTCGCGCGGCAGGCCGCGGCCGAAGGTCTTCTCGATCTGGTTCTCGATCGGCAGGCCATGGCAGTCCCAGCCGGGGATGTAGGCGGCGTCGAAGCCGTCCAGCTGGCGCGCCTTGACGATCATGTCCTTGAGGATCTTGTTCGCCGCATGGCCGATATGGATCTGGCCGTTGGCGTAGGGCGGGCCGTCGTGCAGCACGAACTTCGGCGCGCCGCAGCGCGCATCACGCAGGCGCTTGTAGAGCCCCTTGTCCTCCCAGGTCTTGACCCAGCCCGGCTCGCGCTTGGGCAGGTCGCCGCGCATCGGGAAGGGCGTGTCGGGCAGGTTCAGGGTGCTGCGGTAGTCTTTGGCGGAGTCAGTCATGGCGGAACCGGGCGTTCGGCAAGCGGGCGCTTGCGCGGTGGAAGAGAGAGACGAAGAGGCGAGGGCGGACGGGCGGCGGGATGGGGCCGCCGGGCGTCAAATTCGGTCGCGGGTGGTCTGGCGACGCAAGGACGCGTGGGTGGCCAGATAGGCGCGCGCTGCGTCCGCGTCCCGACGGATCGCGGCCGTCAGGGCGGGCAGGCCCTCGAAGCGGGCTTCGTCACGCAGTTTGTGCAGCAGTTCCACGCGCACGAGTTTACCGTAGGCGCCGTCGCGGCCCAGGGCGGCCGGCCAGTCCAGGCAATGGACCTCCAGCAGCACGCGGCCGGCGTCCTCGACGGTCGGTCGCACGCCCAGCGAGGCGACACCATCCAGCGGATCGTCGGCGAGGCCATGGGTGCGCACGGCGAAGATGCCGTGCGCGGCCGGCTTGTCGTGCGGGAAGCGCAGGTTCAGCGTGCGGAAGCCGTCGGCGGCGCCCTCGGACGATTCGTTCAGCCGCCGGCCCAGCTTCTGGCCGTGGACCACATGGCCCGAGATCGAATAGGGCCGGCCCAGCAGCGCCGCCGCGCCCTCCATATCGCCGGCGGCCAGCGCCGCGCGCACGGCCGAGCTGGACACGCGCTCGCCATGCACCTCGTAGCTCATCATTCGCGCGACGTCAAAGCCGCGCTGGCGGCCGGCCGCATCGAGGCTGGCGTAATCGCCCTGGCGCTTGGCACCGAAACGGAAATCGTCGCCGACCAGCACGTATTTGGCGCCCAGGCCGCGGTCCAGCACCTCGGCGATGAAGTCCTGGGCCGGCAGCGAGGCCAGCTGCTCGTCGAAGCGCAGCACGACGACCTGGTCGATGCCGCAGCGCTCGAGCTCGCCGAGCTTGTCGCGCAGCGAGGCGATGCGCGCTGGCGCCAGTTCGGGCTTGCCCATCTTGCGGGCAAAGAAGTCGCGCGGATGCGGCTCGAAGCTCATCACGCAGGACGGCAGGCCGCGGTGCTGGGCCTCGGACTTCAGCAGCGCCAGCATCGCCTGGTGGCCGCGATGGACGCCGTCGAAATTGCCTATCGTCAGCGCGCATGCGCCGGCGATGCCTGGATGGTGGAAACCGCGGAAGACCTGCATGGGCGCCGATTATCGGGGCATGGCAGTCCCCAGAACTGGGGAGGTTGCCCGGACCGAATCGGCCTTATGGTCCGCTCAAACCGGCCGAGGCTCCTGCCTGGCCGCAGCTCGACCGCATGCCTGTCCGGCGCATCAGCGGAGGCCTCATGCAACACTCTCGCGGCAATCTCTCCAACCTGCTGACCATCAGCGAACCGCTCGGACCGATATCCCATGAGCGCATCGTCGACGAGTTTGTCGACGAATTGGTCGACGACGATGTGACGGCGTTCAAGGAGGTCAATCAGAAGCCCTATACGCTGCTGCTGGGCCGCAAGGGCGCCGGCAAATCGGCGCTGATCACGGACCTGAGGCTGCAGATGCAGCGCCGCAATGACGGCAAGACGAGCTTGGGCGGCGGCAGGCATCAGCGACGCCAGGACTTCGTCATTTCGGTGCTCACCTGGCAGCACTTCAACAAGATCGTGCTCAGCGTAGGGCGGAAGTTCTCGGTCGATGAGGTGCTGGGCGAAATCATTCCGGTCGAGCATTTCATCGAGCTCTGGTATGAAATGCTGTGGGACGAAATCATCCAGCATTTCTATAACCTGGCCCATTACGAGGACAGCCGGGTCCTTCTTGCGCCGGTGGATGCCTATGTGAACGCCGCCGGACCTTTCGAGGGAAACCCGCGCGACGAGGCGCGGCGCTCTTTCGAAGCCTCGCGCCGGGCGGTGCTGGCCTATCTCGAAAGCCGCGGCGTCAATCTGTATTTCCTCTTCGATTCGATGGACAACTACCCGGTCCGCAAGCCCACGTTCTCGAAGATATTCACCGGCCTGTTCCAGGCCCTGACCCGGGTCAGCGACGATTCGCCGCGGATTCATGTGACCTTCTGCGTGCCCGAGGAGGTCGAGGACTTCATGACCGCGTCCTCGACCAATCTGATGAAGGACTTCGCTTCATCGTTCCGGATCAAGTGGAAGCCCATCGACCTGCTGCGCGTGGTGGCGCACCGCCTGCGGCTGTCGGCCCGGCTGCATGATCCGGCCCTGTATGCGATGAGCAGCGAGTTCGATTTCGCCCAGCGGGAACATATCCACCAGTTCTTCGATGCCGTTCTGCCGGCCGAGATCACCAATGGCCAGGGAACGCAGGAAAACACCCTGGCCTACATCATCCGGCACACGCAGCTGCTGCCGCGTCACATCATCGACATCTTCAACCGGACCATCAGCAGCCACTACCGGCAAGCCAAGAGTTTCACCGGGGTATCGCAGGAGGCCGTGCGCGAAGGGGTGCGTGATTCACAGCGGCTGATTTCGGCGCAGATTCTTCATCCCTATGAGCAGCTCTATCCCAAGCTGCTGTCGGCCTGCCGGTCCATCCTGCCGGACCTGGATCCGATCTGCAGCTTTGCGGTGCTGAGAAAGAACCAGGGCCGCTTCCAGCGCAAGATCGAGGACGATATCGGCTCGGTCTGGGATACCTTGTTCCGCATGGGCGTGCTGGGGCGTTCGATTGCGCAGACCGGCGCGCATGCCCACCATGTCGACATGAACGACCGGTATTGCTACGGGCAGTTCCACTTCAATATCGAGGGCGCGTTCGGCCTGGCGACCGATGGCGAGTACTGCTTCCATCCGGTGTTCAGCAGGGCATTCGGAATGGTCAGGCGCACGGACGACAAGCGCGTCGTCTATCCGGCCCATATCGATCTGTTCAATGTCTACGGCGAGCAAGCCTGATCTCCGTTCGGCGCGGCGCCTGGCCTGGCTCTTGCCGGCGGCCGCGATCGCGGTCTTCCTGGCTTCGCTGCTGCTGGCCTGGTGGAAGCACGACGCCCACTGGGTGCAGCGCGGCGGCGCGCTGATTTCGGCGCTTGCGGCGGCGGCGATCCTGCTGCAGATCCTGCACGAGATGCGACTGGAGGAGTCGCGGCACGAGATCGAGACGCAGGGGGCGCAGGAGCAGGGCGAAGCGATCGGGCCGATCGACGCGCTGGCGACCAGGATCGCCGGCCGGCAGCGCGAGCGCGCCATCGAGGAGCTCAAGCGCAGCCGGCTTCGCATCGCCGGCTATGTGGTGGGCTGTGCCATTGCGGGCGAACTCCTGCATGGCTTCGGCGACCTGATCGCCCACGGCTTGCTGGGCTTGGGGCACTGAGCGCCCCGGGCGGGTGCCGCAGCCCGGCCGCTCGCTCAGGCCGGCAGCGGCACCTGCAGATGCCGCTCGGCCACCCCGACCAGATCGTCCATCTCGAAGGGCTTGACCAGGTAGTCGTCCATGCCGCACTGGATGCAGCGCTCGCGGTCGCCGTTCACCGCGCTGGCGGTCAGCGCGACGATGGGCACATGGGGCAGGAGCATGCGGCGCTCGTGCGCGCGCCAGCGCCGCGTCGCCTCGAAGCCGTCGAGCTGCGGCATCTGGCAGTCCATCAGCACCAGGTCGTAGTCCCTGGCCTTCATCTGCTCCAACGCTTCCACGCCGTTCTCGGCCTGATCGACCGCCAGGCCGCAGCGCTCCAGCATCGAGGCGGCGACCAGCACATTAACCGGGCTGTCGTCGACCAGCAGCACGCGGCCGCTGAGCCGCGTCGCCGGGGCGCCGCTGTCTCCCGCGGGTGCTGTCGCCCGCTCGGGCAGTTCGCTGCAGGGCTGCAGCGGCAGCGTGAACTCGAACAGGCTGCCCTGGCCGGGGATGGAGCTGCAGCGCAGATCGCCACCCATCGCCCGCGCCAGCTCGCGCGAGATGGTCAGGCCCAGGCCGGTGCCGTCTTGGCGGCGTGGCCGGTCGGCGCTGCGCGCCTGCTCGAAGGGGGCGAACACGCGCTCCATCTGGTCGGCGGCGATGCCCTCGCCGGTGTCGCGCACCGCGAAGCGCAGCAGGGCGCCGGCGCGCATATCGTGCACGGTGCTGACATCGACGGCCACCCGGCCGCGCTCGGTGAACTTGATCGCATTGCCGACCAGGTTGTGCAGCACCTGCTTGATGCGCGAGCCGTCGCCCAGCACATGGGCGGGCAGCGCCGGGCTCAGCTGCAGCTCGAACTGCAGGCCCTTGTCACGCGCGGTCTGGCGCAGGAGCCGGCAGACGTCGTCGACGACCTCGGCGACCGCGACCGGACCGGCGTCGACGGCCAGCTTGCCCGATTCGATACGCGCCAGGTCCAGGATGTCGTTGACCAGGGCCAGCAGATGGCGGCCGGAGCGGCGCACGATGTCGATCTGCTCGCGCTGCTGCGGATCGAGCTCGGAGCGCTCCAGCAGCTGGGTCATGCCCAGGATGCCGTTCAGCGGCGTGCGGATCTCGTGGCTCATCACCGCGACGAAGCGGCTCTTGCTGGTGCTCGAATCCTCGGCGCTTTGCAGCGCCTGCTGGCGCTGCTCGGCCAGCCAGGCATGGGCGAAGCGCAGGCGCAGCAGCTCGGTGGTGCGCGCCTCGATGCGGCGCGACTCGACCAGGGCGATGGCCAGGAACAGCAGCAGGCCCAGCGTGACGAACAGGCCGGCCTGCGTGCCCAGGCTCAGGTGGTGGACCAACAGCGGCGCGAAGCTGATGCCGCAGAACAGCAGATTGGCGCGCCACATGCTGGACAGCGAGAGCACGCCGCTGGCGCCCAGACCGACGACCGAGGCCAGCATCAGGCCTTCCAGATCGGGCAGCGTCGGCGTGTGGAAGAACCAGCCCATCAGGCCCCAGCTGAGCGCATCGGCGCCGAGCAGCAGCAGGTAGCGGCGCAGCCAGCGGGCGGCTTCGGCGGGGCCGGGGCGGGCGCGGCGGAATTGCCAGGTATCGAGGCAGCGCAGCGCGACGATGGCGCTGCGCGCGGCGAACCAGCCGGCCAGCAGGCCATGCGGCAGATGCGGCCACAGGCTCAGCAGCGGTACCAGGCAGAAGATCCAGCCCAGGGCCATCGGCACCAGGCTCAGCTCATACAGCGATGCGACCTGCTCGGCGCGCACCTGGGCGCTGATGTCCGGGCTGGTCTCCTCGTTCCCTCGATTCGGCGCTGTGGAGTGCGCTGCTGTCATAGTTGTTCCCAACGACGCGGTTGGCTACTGCTTGCACCTTCGCCACCGGTTTCGGCGCGATCTGTCGCCGCGCCCTTGTGCTGCGCTATTTCTAACCGGGCGCGCCGGCGTCCCGCCTAGGAACAACCCTGGCGCGTCGCGCCTCAGCCGCGTTTTTTACGGGCAAACCCGGGTCGGGCAATCCCGATCAGGCGCTGACCAGGGCCGGACTCGCCACCCAGCGCCATTCGCCCGGCTGCAGCTCGGCGGGCAGCTTCAGTGCGCCGAACTGCGGGCGGTGCAGGCCTTCGACGCGGTTGCCGACCGCGGCAATCATGCGCTTGACCTGGTGGTACTTGCCCTCGATCAGGGTCAGGCGGATGCCGTAGGCACCGGCCTCGGTCTCGTAGGCCTCGGCGCCCTCGGCGCGGGCCAGCTCGGGCTTGTGGTGCGGCTTGGGGTCGGGCTCGCGCAGCTCCACGCCGGCCAGCAGCTGTTCGATCATCGCCGCGGTCACCGGATGCTTGCAGCGCGCCTCGTAGATCTTGGGCACATGGTGCTTGGGGCTGGTCAGCTTGTGGATCAGCGCGCCATCGTCGGTCAGCAGCAGCAGGCCGGTCGTGTCCTCGTCGAGCCGGCCGATCGGCTGCACATTGCGCTCGCGCAAGGGGCCCGGCAGCAGGCTCATCACGCTGGGATGGTGCTTGGGCCTTTGCGAGCATTCATAGCCGGCCGGCTTGTTCAGCAGCACCAGCGCCTTCTCGTAAAAGGGCCAGGACTTGCCGCCGACCTCGAACTCGAGCCCCGTGGTCTCGAACTCGGCCTCGGGGTCGTCGACCAGCTCGCCGCCGACCTTGACCTGCTCGTTGTAGATCAGGCCCGAGCACAGGCGCCGGGTGCCGAAGCCCTGCGAAAAAAGGATCTGGGACAAACGCATCTTCATGCGGGCATTGTCGCTTCAGAGCTCGGCCGCACTGGCCAGGCCCGGCAGACCCGGCAGGCCGCTGGCCGCCCGCACCGCGCGCAGCACCGCCTGCGCGGTCACTTCGGCCGCGAGCGCGCCGAGCCAGCCGAGATCGGCCTCGCGGCCCGCGGCGCCGGTCGCCAGCGCAAACATCACGTCGCCATCGCTGGGCGTGTGGACCGGATTGATCGTGCGCGCCAGGCCGTCGTGTGACATCTGCGCGATCTTCTTGCACTGCGTCTTCGTCAGGCGCGCATCGGTGGCGACGACGCCCAGGGTCGTCGCCGTGCCGCGCAGCAGGCGCGCCGGCCGTTCGCCGGCCAGCAGGGCCCGGGCGGTACCGCGCGGGCGGCCGTCGGCGCCGCGCGCGCCGGCAAGGACGCGCCCGCTGGCCGGGTCGATCACGTCGCCGAGCGCGTTGACGGCGACCAGCGCGGCAATGGTGATGCCGTCCAGGCAGATCGAGGCCGTGCCGATGCCGCCCTTCATCGCATATTCCAGACCGAACAGCTTGCCGACGCTGGCGCCAGCGCCGGCGCCGATGCTGCCCTCGGCCGGCGGGGCCTCGCTGGCCGCCTCGCAGGCCGCATAGCCGGCGGCCGCGTCCGGAGTGATGGCCGGATCGCCGAGCCAGAGGTCGAAGAGCACGGCGGCCGGCACGATGGGCACGCGCGCGGCGCCGACGGGCAGGCCGTGGCCACGCTCGGCCAGCCAGCGCATCACGCCGCCGGCGGCGTCCAGGCCGAAGGCGCTGCCGCCGCTGAGCAGCAGCGCGTGCACCTGCTCGACGGTGTTCTCGGGCGCCAAGAGATCGGTTTCGCGCGTGCCCGGCGCCGCGCCGCGCACATCGACGCCGGCGGTCGCGCCCTGTTCGCATAGCACGACCGTGCAGCCGGTCGGGCGGCGGGTGTCGCTGTGATGGCCGACCTTGAGGCCGCGCACATCGCAGAGGCTGCCGCCGTTCATCGGCGTATCACTTGCTGCCGATCGGCTTCAGGCCGCCGCAGTCGGCGCCGAGCCAGCGCGCGTCGCCGCTCAGCTGGATCGTCTCGCTGCGGCCGCCCGCGCTCTGCTGCGTGACGCGGGTCTTGCTGCTGAAGCCTTCGTCGCCATGCAGGGTCACCTCGCTATCGCCCTCGGAGACCGGATCGGTGCAGCTGAAATGCGTCTGGATCACATTGCCTTCGCGCTTGGTGTCCTGGCGGCAATTGCCCTTCTCGGTGACCGGGGGCGTATTGCGCCGCGCCTGTTCCTCGCTGATGCAGGCCTTGATCGTGATGCCGCCGCCGCCCAGATCGATATTGACGCCGCGCTGCGCCATCATCTGCTCCACCATCTTGCGTTGCTCGGGCGGCAGCTCGGCCATGCGCTTCTTGGCCTCGTCCAGCTGGGCCTGGCGCTGCGGGTCCAGCTGCGGCAGCTGGCGGATCTCCCACAGGCCCGGCTTCATGTTCTGGGCCTGGGTGCAGAAGGGAATCAGAACGGCACAGGCGAAGATCAGGGCACGCATCGTGAGACTCCGGCGACGGCAGCGAAAAGGCCCGCCCGGCGCAGTGCCGGCGGGCCTTGCAGTGTAGCGCCGTGGCCTAGGCGAAGACGCCGGCCTGGTCCTGCATGCGTGCGCTGACCTCGCCCAGGTGGTGCAGGGTGTCGCCGAACTGCATCTCCATCGCCGTCAGGCGCTTGAAGTAATGGCTGGAGACGTACTCGTCGGTGACGCCGATGCCGCCGTGCAGCTGCGTGCATTGCTGGCCGACGAAGCGGGCCGAATGGCCCAGCTGCACCTTGGCCTGCGAGAGGGCGCGGCGGCGCGCGGCCGGCTCGTCGCCGAGCTTCAGCGTGGCGAAATAGCTCATCGAGCGGCCCAGCTCCAGCTGCATCTTCACGTCGGCAATGCGGTGGCGCAGCGCCTGGAAGCTGCCGATGACGACGCCGAACTGCTTGCGCGTGTTCAGGTACTCGGCCGTGATCGCCGTCAGCTTGTCCATTGCGCCGACCGCTTCGGCGCACATCGCCGCGATGCCGACATCGACGGCCAGTTCCAGCAGGGCCAGGCCCTGCTCGGGGCCGACCAGCAGCGTCGCCGGCGTGTCTGCGAGCGTCAGCTCGGCCGCGCGCGAACCGTCCTGCAGGCTGTAGGCGCGGGTCGCGAGGCCGGCGGCGCCGCGCCCGACCAGATAGAGCGCGATGCCACCATTCGAGCCCTCGGCCTGCGCCGGCACGATGAAGGCATCGGCCTTGTCGCCGGCCGGCACCAGGCTCTTGGCGCCGCTGAGCTTGCCGCCGACCGCTCGGGTGGCGACCTTGTCGAGCGCGTAGCGGGCCGCGCGTTCCTGATGGGCCAGCACGACCAGCGCCTCGCCGCCGGCGATCTGGGGCAGCCACTGGGCCTGCACCGCCTCCGGCGCCTGGCGCAGCACGGTCGGCGCGATCAGTGCGGCCTGGGCATAGGGCTCCATCACGATGCCGCGGCCCAGTTCCTCCATCACGACCATCGCGTCGACGGCGCCAAAGCCGAGGCCGCCCTGTTCCTCGGGCACCTGCAGGCCCATCAGGCCCAGGCCGATAAGGCCATCCCAGGCCTCCTGCGAGAAGCCGCCGGCCTTGACGATCGCGTGGCGGCGGGTGAAGTCATAGTCCTTGTCGACCCAGCGGCGCACCGCGTCGCGCAGCGATTCCTGGTCTTCGGTGAAATCGAAATCCATCTCTGTACTCCTTAGCCGAGCACCGTCTGCGCGACGATATTGCGTTGCACTTCGTTCGAGCCGCCGTAGATCGTCGTCTTGCGGTAGTTGAAGTAGTGGCTGGCGAGCGGCGCGCAATGGGCGGCGCCGACGTAATCGCCCTGCCAGCCGGCCTCCATCGCCTCCTGGATGAAGGGCAGGCTGTAGGGGCCGCCGGCCAGCATCATCAGCTCGGTGTAGCGCTGCTGGATCTCGCTGCCGCGAATCTTCAAGAGGCCGGCCACGTCCAGCGACTGCTTGCCCGACTTCTCGGCCGACAGCACGCGCAGCACCATCATCTCGAGCGCGACGATGTCGACCTCGAGCAGCGCGATCTGGTCGCGGAAGCGCTGGTCCTCGTAGACACCCTCGGCCTTGGCGATGCGCTTGAGCCGCTCCAACTCGCGCTTGCCGCGGTTGACGTCGGCGATATTGGTGCGCTCATGGGCCAGCAGGTACTTGGCGTAGGCCCAGCCCTTGTTCTCCTCGCCGACCAGGTTCTCGATGGGCACCTCGACGTTGTCGAAGAACACCTCGTTCACCTCGTGCTCGCCGTCCAGCATGATGATGGGCCGCACGGTGACGCCGGGCGACTTCATGTCGATCAGCAGGAAGGAGATGCCGGCCTGCGGCTTGACGCTGCTGTCGGTGCGCACCAGGCAGAAGATCCAGTCGCCGTACTGGCCCAGCGTCGTCCAGGTCTTCTGGCCGTTGACGATGTACTTATTGCCCTGACGCTCCGCGCGCGTCTTGACCGAGGCCAGGTCCGAACCGGAGCCCGGCTCGCTATAGCCTTGGCTCCACCAGACCTCGCCGCTCATGATGCCGGGCAGGTGCTTTTGCTGCTGCTCGGGCGAGCCGAAGGCCATGATCACCGGCGCCACCATCACCGGGCCGAAAGGCACGACGCGCGGCGCGCCGGCCAAGGCGCATTCCTCTTCGAACAGATGGCGTTGCACCGCGTTCCAGCCCGGGCCGCCGAACTGCTTGGGCCAGGCCCAGCCATGCCAGCCTTTCTGGCCCAGGATCTTGGCCCAGCGCTGCAGATCGTCCTTGTTCAGCCGCAGCGCGTTGTGCACCTTGTGGCTGATGTCCTTGGGCAGATTCTCGGCCACCCATTGGCGGATATCGGCACGAAAGGCCAGTTCCTCCGCGGTGAAGTTCAGGTCCATAGATGTCTCCTACTTGCTGACCGTGTTTTAGCACGATCGTTCTTTTTCAGGATGTCCCGGGTGGGACAGCGCGCCTGGGATGGGGTGAATGGCCTCGATGGGCGGGGCAGCGCGGCTCGGAGAAACGCGGGCGAAAAACGAAGCGGCCGCTATGGGCCGCTCATTGTCATTGCTTCGAGTGGTCGCTCTCGTGGTTCAGCTCTTGCCGCTGGATTGACGGCGCGTATAGAGCAGGCCGAACAGTGCCAGGCCGGCCAAGGCCAGCGAGCCCGGCTCTGGGGCCCCATTGCGCGGCGTGGCGGCGGTGACGGAGTACACCTTCACGTAGTCATAGCCCGAATTCGAATAGGTGATCGGGGCCGCGGTCGTGGCGGTGTCGGACGTCGGCGAACCGCAACCATTGCTCGGGCCCGCCAAGTTGCCGGAGGCCGGCGCCGATGTATCGCAGTTATTCGCGACGGTCCCGGCCAGCGTCGAGTTGTAGGCGCTGACGAGCCACCAACTCGAAGACACGTTGCCGGCATTGGCCGTCGCGGCCGAGGCGGTGCTGACGTCGGCATAGTTGCCGACCAGTGCCCACCCGTTCGCAGCGCGCAGACCGGCAGTGGTTTGCGTGGTCGCCAGCGACTTTCCGGTTGTTGTGAGTGCCGCCGCGGTATCGGGGTTCGTACCGTTGGCGCCGGTGTAGGCCAGCAGCGGGATGTCGCTGCCGTATTGCGCCCAGCCGAGTTTCACTTGCGTCAGCGTCGCCGTGCTGTCGAAACGCAGCAGCACCATCTCGACATTGTTCTGGTTCTCAAGCGCGTGGTTGGGTGCGTTCGTACTGTCGGAAACGCCCCCCAGACCGCCCGGGTGATAGGTCACCAGATTGCTCGGGTTGACTGCCGAGAACAGGTCGGTAGAGGCCAGGCCGGCGCTGCGGGAGGCCGCCGTATGGGCCTCGTTGGCGCCCACCTTGCAGGTCGCGTCGCCCGGGCCCTCGCAAGTCTGTGGGGGCGAGCTGCCAAAGGTCCAAGTGTCCGTCGCATGGGCGGCCGACATGGCGCCGAGCAAACCCAGGCCTGCCATAAGCGCTTGAACGGCCATTAGCGTTCGTGGCGTCTGTGTGTTGCGCATGACTGCTCTCCGCTCCTGCCCTGTGGACAGGATGTAGTTGGGCGATCCCTGACTGGTCGGCATTATTGGAACCAGGTGCATCGTGCCATGGAGGTCTGGCGCTTGCCACCTGTTCAGCCGGCTTGCCCGGTCCGAATGTAGGTTTTCCTGACAGGTGCAACAGCCCTTCACTCGAGGGTGCTAAGCAGGCTGCGGGCGTCCTGGATGCCTTCGAAATTGGGCGCCCGCAGGGCCGCCTGCAATTCTTCGCGGGCCTCGCTCTTGCGGCCGGCCTTGGCCAGCACGGTCGCCAGGTGGTAGCGGATCTCCGGATTATTCGGTTCACGCAGACGCGCGTCGCGCAGCAGTGTCAAGGCCTTGTCCATGTTGCCGGCGATATGGTTGGCCCAGCCGGCCGTGTCGATCACCAGCGGGTTGTACGGCGCCAGCGCCAGCGCCTTCTCGGCTACCTTCAGCGCCCCGGGATCCTTCTGGCGCAACAACACATTGGCGAGGTTGTTCATCGCCTCCGCATCGCTGGGTCGCAGCTGCAGCGCCGCCTCGTAGCTGCGGCGGGCCGCCGCATAGTTGCCGCTGCGGGCCTGGGCGTCGGCCAGGGCCTTCTGGACCGGGAAGTCCTTCGCATGCGTGCGCATCCAGCGCTCGGCCAGCTCGATGGCTGGCTTGCCGTTGTCCTGCCGGGCCAGCGCCGCGAACAGGCGCAGCAGGGTCTGGCTGTTCGGCTCGATCTCGTGGGCGCGGCGCAAGGATTCGATCGCCGCCGCGGGCTGGCCGCGCGCGCCTGCCACATCGGCCAGCAGGGCATGGCCGACGGCCAGCTTCGGATGCTGGGCGATGATCTGCCGGGCCCGGCGTTCCGCCTTGGCCGCTTCGTTCTGCGCCAGCTCCAGGCTGGTCATCAGCGCCATCGCCGGCAGGTAGTCGGGCGAGGCGGTCAGTGCCTTGTCCAGGCTGTAGGCGGCCCCTGCCAGATCGCGCAGCTGCATCTGCGCGGCGGCGATCTCGACCTGCGCCGCCGCGTCGAAGGCGGCGCGCCGCGAGGCGATGGTCAGGGTGCTGCGGGCGCCGGCGGCGTTGCCATTGGCGATCTGCGCGCGCGCATAGGCCTGCAGCGCGCTGACATCCTCGGGCAGCTTGGCCAGCAGCAGCTTGGCGGCGTTCAGGGCCTTGGCGGCCTGGCCCTTGCGCAGATGCCAGGCGACCAGCGCGAAGTTGGCGCGGGTCTCGTTGGCGCCGCTGGCCTCGACGGCGGCCTCCAGCCACTTCAGCGCCTCCTCGTCGCTGCCCCAGACCTCGTGCAGCACGGCCATCTCGTAGCGCGCGTCGATATTGCTGTCGTTGTCCTTCAGGACAGCGTTCAGGCGCTTGCGCGCCGATTCGAAATCGCGGCTCAGGATGTCGACCCGCGCCAGCCCCAGCCGGGCCTCGAGCTGCTGCGGATCGAGCCTTAGCGCCGCCTCGTAGGCCAGGCGCGCACCGGCGTAGTCGCGCGCACGGGTCTTGGCCAGGCCCTGCACGACCAGCACGCTGGCATTGCCGGGGTTGATCTTGACCAGCGCATCGGCGATGCCCTGGGCCTTGGCCGTCTGGCCGCTGCGCAGATAGACATCGACCAGGGCCAGCCCCGTATAGGGCTGGCGCGGATCGGTCTTGAAGGCCTTCTCGAGTTCGGCGATCGCACCCGAAGCCTGGCCGCTGCGCATCAGGCTCAGCCCCAGCGCGGTGCGGAAGCGCGGATCGTCCTTGGCGCGCAGCGCCTCTTGCATCAGCGCGGTCGCCTTTGCATGGCGTCCCTGGGCCATCTGCGTCGAGGCCAGCATCAGCAGTGCCTGGCCATCACCGCCATGCACGCGCAGATAGGCTTCCAGCAGCTCGTTGGCGCGGCCGTAGGCGCCTTCGGCGATCGCGATGTGGGCCAGCAGCTTGGCCAGCGGGGTGTTCGCCTGGTGGCGCAGCGCGTACTCCAGATAGGGCTTGGCCTCCTCGAACTCGTTCAGGCCGAAGTGCGCCATGCCGTTCAGCATCAACGCCTGTGGCCGGTAGCGGATCGACTCGATCGGCACCGGATCGAGTCGCTCGGTCACCGCTCTCAGCGCCGCGCGGGCGGCGGTGGCGTCGCCAGCGCGCTCGGCCAGCAGCGCGCGCAGATAGTTCGGCCGCGGATCGCCGGGCGCCACGCTGCGCAGCCAGGCCAGATCGGCTTGGGCGTCTTTGTCGCGGCCCAGATCGAGCAACAGGGCGGCCCGCGCCATCCGCGCTTCGAGATGGCGGGCGTCAATCTTCAGCGCGCGGTCGTACTGCGCCAGTGCCTCGCGCGTCAGTCCCTGGACATGCAGGACGGTGGCCTTTTGATAGACGGCCTCGGCCGAGTCGGGCGCCAGCTCCAGCGCCTGATCGGCCGCCGCCAGCGCCTCGCGCAGCTGATTCGCGCGCAGCCGCACCGGCACCTCGCCGAGCCAGGTAGCGGCGGAGTTGGGATGGATGGATCGTGCGTCCTCGATCGCGCGCATCGCGCTGCGGCTGTCGCCGAGGTCGGTATAGGCGGCCGCGCGCAGCAGCAGCAACTGCAGCTGCGTCTCGGCCGGCAGGCCGGCCACGCGCAGCTGCGGATGGGCGAGCATTTGTGACTGCTTGCCCTCGGCGATCATCGCCTGCGTCAGCGGTACGACGACCTCGGCCCGGTTGACGCCCAGGCGCAGCGCCTCGTTGAGCTCGATCGCGGCGTTCGCCGCCTCGCCCTGGGCCAGCAGGGCCTTGCCCATCAGCACATGGACCGGCAGCAGGCTGGCATCGATCTGCTGCGCATTCTTCAGCTGGATGATCGCGCCGGCCAGATCGCGGCGCTCATAGCGCTTCAGCGCGTCTTCGTAAAAGCGCGCCGCCTTGCCGTCGGACTGCGCCAGGGCATGGCCGGCGGCCAGCGCCAGCATCAGGGGCAGAAGTCGGCGCCGCAGGAATGGGGTCATGGCTGAAGGAGCTCGGATTCGGCGTCGGGGTGGACCGCCATCGGGCAAGGACGGCGGATTCTTGCAGAATCGCCGCGCGGCGGGCGCCGCGGAGCCGGCGGCCGGGTGCCGGAAACGGCATTTTTTCCGCGGCTTCAGTAACGCAGATCCAGCGTCAGGATGTCGTTGTCCCGGCGCATCTGGAAGCGGGTCAGGAAGCTGTTGCCCAGCAGCACATGGCTCATCACGCCGGGGATGACGATCGCCTCGACATTGCGGACCTCGACATCGCCGATGCGCACGCTGTTCAGATAGATCTGGTGCGCCGGCGCCGCGCCATTGGCCGTCTGGGTCATCACGCGGCGGCCATCGCGAAAGCGCAGATTCATGCGCTCGGCCTCGATCTGGCTGATCGCGATGCTGGTCGCGCCGGTATCGACGAGGAACTGCGTGTGCTGGCCATTGATGGTGCCGTTGGCGGTGAAATGCCCGCCGGCGCCGGAGCTCAGCACGATCTGCCGGCCGGCGTTGGGCATCTCGGCCGCGCCGATGCGGCCCGGTGAGGCGCCCAGCAGCAAGGCCTGACGCCGCCCGTCGATCTCGACCACGGCGCGACCTTCCTCCAGCGCCAGCAGCCGCACCCCGCGCACGCTCTGGCCGACCGGCACCGTGCGCGGCTCGCCGTCGATCAGCAGCAGCGCCGCCTTCTGCCCCAGGCTGCCGTTGAAGCTGACCGTCGGCGCGCTGCCCGCGCCTTGCTGGCCCCAGGCCGACGCGGCCACCAGCAGGGCGGCGAGGGCGAGGGCGCGGCGGCGCAGCATGGCGGTGCTCAGTCGCGGAAGTTGTTGTAGCTCAGCGGCACGTCGGACAGCTCCTTCTTCAGCAAGGCGATCGTCTGCTGCAGATCGTCGCGGTTCTTGCCGGTGACGCGCACGCTATCGCCCTGGATCGAGGCCTGCACCTTCAGCTTGCTGTTCTTGATCGTGCCGACGATCTTCTTGGCCAGCTCGGCCTCGATGCCGTTCTTGATCTTGTAGACCTGGCGCACCTTGTCGCCGCCCAGCTTGTCGATCTTGTCCTTCTTGTCGAGGAAGTTGATCACCACGTCCTGCTTGACCAGCTTGCCATACAGCACCGCCTCGATCTGCTCGAGCTGGAACTCGCTGTCGCCGGTGGCGAGGATTTCCTTTTCCTTGTCCTTCAACTCGACCTGGGCGCTGGTGCCCTTGAAGTCGAAGCGGGTGCCGATTTCCTTGGCGCTGTTGTCCACGCCATTCTTGATCTTGACCATATCGGGTTCGAGGACGGTGTCGAAGCTGGGCATCAGATATCTGCTTAAAAAAAGAAAAAGGTAAAAGCCGAAGGCTTTCGACGAGGCAGGCTCCGCGCCGAGGCAAAATTCTGCCATGCAGGAACAAGCTGTGAATCCCCCGAATGGGTCGGCCGCCGCGCGGCTCGCCATCGAGCACGAGGTCAATCTGAAGCCCTACAACAGCTTCGGGCTGCCCGCCGTCGCCGGCACCCTGGTGCGCATCCGCGAGGCCGCCGATGTGCGCCGCGTCGTCGACCACCCGCAACTGGGCCGGCGGGCGAAGTTCGTGCTCGGCGGCGGCAGCAATATCGTGCTGACCAAGGACATGGACGCGGTGGTGCTGAAGATCGAGATTCCCGGCCTGCGCCTGCTGGAAGAACGCGAAGACGCCTGGATTGTCGAGGCGGGGGCCGGCGTCGCCTGGCATCAGCTGGTGCAATGGTCGATCGACGCGGGTTATCCCGGGCTCGAGAACCTGGCGCTGATCCCCGGCACCGTTGGCGCCGCGCCGGTGCAGAACATCGGCGCCTATGGCCTGGAGCTGAAGGACCGGCTGGAGAGCGTCGAGGTCGTCGATCTGGTGACCGGCCGCGCGGCGCTGCTGCCGGCCTCGGTCTGCAAGTTCGGCTACCGCGACAGCGTGTTCAAGCACGAGGGTTTCGGCGGCCTGGCGGGCAAGAGCGTGATCACCCGCGTGCGCCTGCGCTGCCCGAAGCCCTGGCAGCCGGTGCTCGGCTATCTGGAACTGGAACGCAAGATCGCCGAGACCGGCATCGCCAGCCCGAGCGCGCGCCAGATCTTCGACTGGATCTGCGAGATCCGCCGCGCCAAGCTCCCCGACCCGGCGCAGATCGGCAATGCCGGCAGCTTCTTCAAGAACCCGGTCGTCAGCGAGGAACAGTGCCGCGACATCATCGGTCGCGACCCCGGCATCGTGCACTACCCGATGCCCGACGGCACGGTCAAGCTGGCCGCCGGCTGGATGATCGATGCCTGCGGCTGGAAGGGCAAGGCGGTCGGCGGCGCGGCCGTCTACGAGAAGCAGGCGCTGGTGCTGGTCAACCGCGGCGAGGCGCGTGGCGCCGAGGTCGTCACCTTGGCGCGGGCGATCCAGGAAAGCGTCTACGGCCGCTTCGGCATCCGGCTCGAGCCGGAGCCGGTGCTGCTCTGAGCCGGCCGATCAGGCCAGGCCGCGCTCGCTGCACAGTGCCTCGCTGCGCCCCAGCGCCTCGAGCAGCGCGCCGATATGGCGCTCGATCTGCAGCCAGTCGGCCGCCTCGGCCAGCGCTGCCTCCAACGCCCGGGCCGGCTCGGCCACCAGATTCAGGCCCAGATTGGCGGCCGCCCCCTTGATGCTGTGCGTGGCGGCGCGCAGCGCGGCGCTGTCCTGGCGGCTTTGTGCCTGCTGCAGCGCGGCGCGGGTCGAGGCCAGGCCGGCGACGAAGCCCGCGTAGAGCTGGCGCACGCGCGCCTCGGGCAGATGGCGGCGCAGCTCGGCCAGGGTCCGCTCATCGAGGTGCGGGGCGAGCTGCGGCTCGCCCGGGCGCTCCGAGCCATGGCGCGCAATGGTTTGCGACAGTTGTTCGATACCGACCGGCTTGGCCAGGAAATCGTCCATGCCGGCCTGCAGCGCGCGTTCGCGCGCGGCCTCGTTGGCATCGGCCGACAGCGCGATGATGCGCACGGCCGACTTGGGCGCCGGCAGCGCGCGCATTGCCCGCGCCGCCTGGAAGCCGTCCATCATCGGCGTGTGCAGATCCATCAGCACCAGATCGAAATCCTCGGTCTTCAGCCGCTGCAGGGCCTCCAGGCCGTTCTCGCAGAAGACCGCCTGATGGCCCAGCCGTTCCAGCACCGCGGCGAGGAAGGTGCGGTTGGTGTCGTGGTCCTCGGAGACCAGGATCTTCAGCCGGGTCGTGGCGCGCGCGGCCTGCTGCGCCGCTGCCGCGGCGGCCGGCGGCGGCTCGCAGGCCGGCAGGCGCAGCTCCAGCGCGAACACCGAACCCTGGCCCGGCTCGCTGGCGACATGGAGGTCGCCGCCCATCGCGCGGGCCAGCCGGCGCGACACCTCCAGGCTCAGGCCACCGCCGAAGCGGGGGGGCTGCCGGGCGTCGGCCTCGCTTGCACCGGCCGCGTCCCTGCGCTGGAACAGCCGCGCCTGGGTGGCCGCGTCCATGCCGATGCCGGTATCGCTGACCTCGAAGCGCAGCAGCTCGCGGCCCAGCGCGTCGTTCTGGCGGCTCAGCTGCAGCGCGACCCGGCCATGCTCGCTGAACTTCAGCGCATTGCCGAGCAGGTTCAGCAGGATCTGGCGCAGCCGGGTCGGGTCGGCGCTGACCCAGGCCGGCACGTCGCCGTCCATCGCGATCCTCAGGTCCAGACCCTTGACCAGGGCCTGCGGCCAGCTCAGTTCTTCCAGCTCGCGCAGCAGGCCGGCCAGCTGCAGCGGCTGCGGGTGCAGCTCGATGCCGCCGGCCTCCAGCTTGGACACGTCGAGCAGATCGTTCAGCACCGACAGCAGGTGGCGAGCCGAATCGCTGGCCGCCTGCAGCTGGCCTTGCTGGGCCGGCGTCAGGCCGCTGTCCTTCAGCAGCGAGAGCATGCCCAGCAGCCCGTGCATCGGCGTGCGCAGCTCGTGGCTCATATGGGCCTGGAACACGCTCTTGGCGCGGCTGCCGAGCTCGACCTCCTGGCGTGCATCCTGCAGCCGCTGCGCCAGCGCCTTCTGCTCGCGTCCGTAGCGGGCGAGGCGGCGGAACTGGCGGATCATGACGGCGGCAAAGCTCAGCGCCAGCACGCACTGCAGCAGCGTCAGCGCGATGCTTTGCTGGTTCAGCCGGCGCACCAGCTCGTTGCGCTCGCTGACCTGGGCCGAGACATGGTGGGTGGCCGTCAGCGACAGCTCGCGGATCGCCTCGGCCAGGCCGTCCATGCGCTCGATCGCCTCGTTGAGCGCCTGCGGCCGCGCCCGCACCGTCTCGGCATTCAGCGGCAGCGCGTCGGCCCATTGCACGAAGCGGCGGCTGCGCTCCAGCGTACGGCGGTAGTCCGGATGTTCCTGCAGGATCTTGGCTGCATGCTCGTCC
This sequence comes from Roseateles violae, assembly GCF_030410485.1. GTDB lineage: Bacteria > Pseudomonadota > Gammaproteobacteria > Burkholderiales > Burkholderiaceae_C > Roseateles_D > Roseateles_D violae. Next base: position 447,525 of record NZ_JAUHHC010000002.1, read on the forward strand.
TCCAGCAGGCCCAGCCGGCTGACGAAGATCTCGTAGCGCTGCTCGACCGCCTCGGCGTCGATCGCGACGCTGGGCCCGGCCGCCTGCTCCAGCGCCAGGCGCAGCTTCAGGTACTCGACCTCGAACTGGAACAGGCTCCAGACCAGGTAGTCGTCCTGGTAGCGGGTGGTCGCATTGAGCAGCTTGAACTGGTGCGCCTGCAGCAGGCCGACGGCGCCGAAGGCCAGCACCAGCATGGCGCCCAGCGCGGCCAGGAGCATGCGCAGGGAGCGGCGGCGGCGGCTGGCCGGCGGGGTCTTCATCACTGGACCGCCAGCGCCTTGAGCTGCCAGGCCGAGCGGCCGTAATAGACCGTGTTGCGCAGCTGCTCGTCCTTGTCGAAGGGATAGATGATGAACAGCGGGCCCTTGTCGCGCACGGCCATCGGCCGGTCGTCCATCAGGCGCGCCAGCAGCACCTCGTGGCGCTGCGCGTCGTCCAGCGGGATCGTGACCTTGTAGTCGTTGATGGCCCGCGCCTCCAGCTTGCGGCCCTGCTGGCTGGTGTCCACGCCGGCCGCCGCCAGCACGTCGCGCAGCAGCGGGCCGGTGAACTTGCGCGGGCCCTGATACCAGGGCGTCTTGGTCGTGAAGCTGTGCTGCGGCAGCGCCGCCAGCATGGCCATGTCGAAGCTGGCCTGGCCCTTGCCGTCGTTCGGCGAGCGCAGCGGCCCGCTGATCGTCAGCACCACCTTGCCGCTGGGCGCTTCCAGCGCCCAGGCGCCGGGCAGGGCGGCCAGCAGCAGCGCCGCCGCAGCCAGCCAGATCCGGCGCCGCGACCGCGGCGCGTTGGGCCGGCCCTGCATCAGTCGTTCTTCAGCTGCGGCAAAGCGCTGGCCGAGCCGGCGGCCAGCAGGCCGCTCTGGGTGTAGATGCCCAGCTTGGCGCGCGTGTCGGTGATGTCCAGATTGCGCATGGTCAGCTGGCCGATGCGGTCGGCCGGGCTGAACGGCGCATCCTCGACCTTCTCCATCGACAGCCGCTCCGGCGCATAGGTCAGGTTCGGGCTTTGCGTGTCCAGCAGCGAGTAGTCGTTGCCGCGGCGCAGCTCGATCGTCACCTCGCCGGTGATTGCGCGGGCGACCCAGCGCTGCGCCGTCTCGCGCAGCATGATGGCCTGCGGGTCGAACCAGCGGCCCTGATAGAGCAGGCGGCCGAGCTTGAGGCCGTTGATCCGGTACTGCTCGATCGTGTCCTCGTTGTGGATGCCGGTCACCAGGCGCTCGTAGGCGATGTGCAAAAGGGCAAGACCCGGCGCCTCGTAGATGCCGCGGCTCTTGGCCTCGATGATGCGGTTCTCGATCTGGTCGCTCATGCCCAGGCCATGGCGGCCGCCGATGCGGTTGGCCTCCATCATCAGCGCCACCGGGTCGCGGTACTCGACGCCGTTCAGCGCCACCGGCACGCCTTCCTCGAAGCGCACGCTGACCGTCTCGGCCTTGACCTCGACGTCCTCGCGCCAGAAGGCCACGCCCATGATCGGGTTGACGATCTTGATGCCGCTGTTCAGATGCTCGAGGTCCTTGGCCTCGTGCGTCGCGCCCAGCATGTTCGAATCGGTCGAATAGGCCTTCTCGGCGCTCATCTTGTAGCCGAAGCCGGCCTTGGTCATGAAGGCGCTCATCTCGGCGCGGCCGCCCAGCTCGTCGATGAAGAGCTGGTCCAGCCAGGGCTTGTAGATCTTCAGCGCCGGATTGGTCAGCAGGCCGTAGCGGTAGAAGCGCTCGATGTCATTGCCCTTGAAGGTCGAACCGTCGCCCCAGATATTGACCTCGTCCTCCTTCATCGCGGCAACCAGCATCGTGCCGGTGACCGCGCGGCCCAGCGGCGTCGTGTTGAAGTAGGTGATGCCGCCGGTGCTGATGTGGAAGGCGCCGGCCTGCAGCGCGGCGATGCCCTCGGCCACCAGCTGCGCGCGGCAGTCGACCAGGCGCGCCTTCTCGGCGCCGTACTGCATGGCCTTGCGCGGGATCTCGTCGTAGTCCGGCTCGTCGGGCTGGCCCAGATTGGCGGTGTAGGCGTAGGGGATCGCGCCCTTCAAACGCATCCAGTGCAGGGCGGCGCTGGTGTCGAGACCGCCGGAGAAGGCGATGCCGACCTTCTGGCCGGCGGGGATGTGCTGAAGAATCGTGGACATGGCTTCGGTAATGGCAGGCTAAATGTAGGCGAGCGGGGGGCGGCCCGGGCCGGGCGACGGCGCAAGCGATGCATTTTCTGTCAAATTAGGACCAATCCCGGCCGGCGCTGTTGCGGCATTGCCCCGCCGGCCGTGTCTCGGCAGCGACAGGTGTTGCGCCGGCCGGCAGACCAGAATGGGGGCGAACCGGCCCAGACCGGCTTTTACAGTCCAAGAACCAGGAGACATTTGTTGTGAGCAGCGCCACCGACTCTCTCTCCCCGCAACGGATCGCCCAGCACAGCCACTGGCCCAAGCGCCTGCCGCGCGAGCTGGCGATTCCGCAGACCTCGCTGTGGTTCAACCTCGACGTCGCGGCGCGGCGCTATCCGGACAAGGCGGCGACGATCTTCTGCGGCCAGGCCAAGCGCTATGCCGAACTGCATGCCGAGGTCGAGGCGCTGGCCGGCTGGCTGCAGGCGCAGGGCGTGGCGGCCGGCGACCGGGTGGCGCTGTACATGCAGAACTGCCCGCAGTACCTGGCGGCCTTCTATGCGATCAACCGGGCGAATGCGGTGGTCGTGCCGGTCAACCCGATGAACCGGGCCGAGGAATTCGGCCACTACATCAGCGATCCGGCCACCAAGGCCATCATCTGCAGCGCCGACCTGGCCGGCATCGTCGAGGCGGCCAACAAGGCCTTGCCCGAGTCGCAACAGGCGAAGACGGTGCTGGTCGCCCGCTATGCGGATGCCTTGCCGCCCGGCGGCGTGCCGGCCGAGCTGAGCCTGCCCGAGGCCATGCTGCAGTGGCTGAGCGCCGATCCGGCCGTGCCGGCCGGCATGACCCGCTGGACGGACGCATTGGCCGCCGGCCACGCTGCCGGCCCGCACACCGCGCGCCCCGACGATCTGGCCATGCTGCCCTATACCTCGGGCACGACCGGCCTGCCCAAGGGCTGCATGCACACCAACCGCACGCTGATGAGCAACTGCTGCGGCGGCGGCCAATGGGGCTATGCCTCGGCCGAGTCGGTCGGCCTGGCGGTGGTGCCGATGTTCCACATCACCGGCATGCTCTACGGCGTGCTGGGCCCCGTGTTCATGGGCATGACGATGGTCATCATGCCGCGCTGGGACCGCGAGCTGGCCGGGCGCCTGATCTCGCGCTACAAGGTCACGCACTGGACCTGCATCCCGACGATGATCATCGACCTGTTCGGCAGCCCCAACTACAAGAGCTTCGATCTTTCCAGCCTCAAGTACCTCAGCGGCGGCGGCGCGGCGATGCCGCAGGCGGTGGCCGAGCGTCTGCAACAGGAATTCGGCCTGACCTTCGCCGAAGGCTACGGCCTCACCGAGACCGCCGCGCCCAGCCACGGCAACCCGCCCGAGCGGGCCAAGCTGCAATGCCTGGGCATCCCGATCTTCGGCGTCGATTCACGCATCATCGATCCGGTCTCGCTGGAGGAGGTGGCTATCGGCGAGGTTGGCGAGATCGTCACCCACGGGCCCATGGTGTTCAAGGGCTACTGGCAACAGCCCGAGGCGACGGCCGCCGCCTTCATCGAGATCGAGGGCAAGCGCTTCTTCCGCACCGGCGACCTCGGCCGCATGGACGAGGAGGGCTATTTCTTCATCACCGACCGGCTCAAGCGGATGATCAACGCCAGCGGCTACAAGGTCTGGCCCAGCGAGGTCGAGATGCTGCTGTACAAGAACCCGGCCGTGCAGGAGGCCTGCATCATCGCCGCCAAGGATGCCTACCGCGGTGAGACGGTCAAGGCCATCGTCGTGCTGCGCGCCGAGGCCAGGGGCCGGACCACGGCCGAGGACATCATGGCCTGGTCCAAGGAGCATATGGCCGCCTACAAGGTGCCCAAGATCGTCGAGTTCGCCGACAGCCTGCCCAAATCGGGCTCGGGCAAGGTGATGTGGCGGCTGCTGCAGGAAAAGGAGAGCGCGGCGGGCTGATCAGAAACCGGCGCCGGGCCGGGCCAGATAGTCGAGCTCCTCGGCCGTCGACGACCGGCCCAGCGCCGCATTGCGATGCGGAAAGCGGCCGAAGCGCGCAATGACGTCCAGATGGCGGCGCGCATAGTCCAGCGCGCTGTTCAGGCGCGGATCGGCCGCCGCCAGCGCCTCGAATTCGCGCACCGAGCGCTCTTGCATCGCCAGATCCTCGGCATGCTCGAGCGGCATCAGCGCGAACCAGCGCTGCAGCGTGCCCAGCTCGGCGCCGCCGTGCAGCAGGGCCAGCGAGGTCTGCAGCGCCAGCGCGTCGCCGGCAAAGGCCTTGGCCTGGCCGCGGAAGCTGTTGCGGGTGAACTGGTCCAGCACGACGATGGCGGCCACCCGCGCCAGCGGCGTCTCGGGCCAGTCCTGCAGGCCCTGGGCCAGCAGGCGCTCGATCAGCGGGCCGAAGCGCGCGGCGATCTCGGCGTCGAAGGCTGCGTTCTTCTGGAACCATTCGGCGCGGACCTGGCCGTCCGACTCGCTGCCCAGCGGGCCGAACCAGAAGTTCAGCACCTGCTGGACGGCGCTCGCCTCGGTCAGTCGCAACCAGCGCGGATGGCGCTGCAGATAGCCGACCACATAGCTGCAGCTGGCGACCAGCTGCAGGCCCTGCGGCGCCGCCCACTGCAGCGCATGCTCGACGATCTCGGCGGCCAGGCCACGGCCGCGCAGGGCCGGGTCGGTGCCGGTGTGGTGGAAGACCAGCTGGTCGGCATGGCGCAGGTAGTCGAGTTCGACGCGGCGGCCCTCGACCTCGGCCTCGAAATGGTCCTTGCGATGGCTGATCGTCAGCATGGCTTTATTGAACCATGAGCACGACGATCATGGGCGCCCCAGCTGCTGCCACAGATAGCTGTACTCCAGCGCCTGCAGGGTCGCGCGCTGCTCGTTGTCGGCGGCGCCGCCATGGCCGCCCTCGATGTTCTCGTAGTACAGCAGCTCATGACCCTGGGCCTGCATCAGCGCCGCCATCTTGCGCGCATGGCCGGGGTGGACGCGGTCGTCGCGGGTCGAGGTGGTGAACAGCACCTTCGGGTATTTCACGCCCGGCTTGACGTTCTGATAGGGGCTGTACTTGGAGATCCAGGCCCATTCGGCCGCCTTGTCCGGGTCGCCGTACTCGGCCATCCAGGAGGCGCCGGCCAGCAGCAGGTGGTAGCGGCGCATGTCCAGGAGCGGCACCTGGCAGACGACCGCGTTGAACAGCTCGGGTCGCTGCACGAAGGTCGCGCCGACCAGCAGGCCGCCGTTGCTGCCGCCCATGATGCCCAGATGGCGCGGGGCAGTGATCCTGCGCTTGATCAGGTCCTCGGCCACGGCGATGAAGTCGTCGTAGCTGCGCTGCTTGTGCGCCTTGATCGCCGCCTGGTGCCAGCCGGGGCCGAATTCGCCGCCGCCGCGGATATTGGCCACCACGAAGACGCCGCCGCGCGCGAGCCAGGCGCGGCCGCGGCCGCCCGAGTAGCTCGGCGCCATCGTGACCTCGAAGCCGCCATAGCCGTAGAGCAGGGTCGGGTTCCTGCCGTCGGCCTTGGCGCCGGCCGGCCAGACGACGAAATAGGGCACCTGCGTGCCGTCCTTGGACCGGGCGAAATGCTGCTCGACCTTCATGCCCTGCGCGTCGAACAGCGCCGTGCGGCTTTTCAGCGCCTCGCGTGCGTCGACGCCGGCGCGCGCCAGGTACAGGGTGTCCGGCGTCAGGAAGTCGGCGTAGTTCAGCAGATAGCGGTCGCCGAGTTCGTCGCTGGCCAGTTCGCTGTCGTAGAGGCTGGCGAGGCTCAGCGTGCCGGGGAAGGGGGCGGCGACGACGCGGTGCTCGGGCTTGACCGCCGCGAAGCTCCATTCCTCCAGCCGGCTGGCGACCTTGTCGCTGATGTTCAGCAGCACATGCTCGCGGGTCAGCGCATAGCCGGCCAGCGAACGGGTCTTGCTCGGCGTGAACAGGACCTGGAAGCGGCGCTCGCCGCGCAGATAGGCGGCCGCGTCGGTGATCAACAGCGAGCCGGCCGGATAGCGCTTGCCGCCGACGCTCCAGGCGCTGCGCGGATGCAGCAGCAGGCGAGCGCCCCAGAACTGCTGCTGGATGTCGCTGGGCAGGTCCAGCCGGGCCAGGCCGCCGTCCGGCTTCAGCAGGAAGCTGGTCTGGTTGTAGAAGTCCAGCGCACGGCTGAAGGTGGTGCGCTCGAAACCGGGCGTGCGGTCGACGTCGACGCCGACGGCAACGTCCCTGGCCTCGCCCTCGAACACCGTCCTGGCCTCGGCCAGCGGCGTGCCGCGGCGCCAGCGCTTGATGAGGCGCGGATAGCCGGAATCGGTCAGCGAGCCGGGGCCGAAGTCGCTGCCGACATAGATCGTGTCGGCGTCGATCCACTCGACCTCGGACTTGGCCTCGGGCAGCACGAAACCGCCCTCGACGAAGCGCTTGGTCTGCAGATCGAACTCGCGCACCACATGGGCGTCCGAGCCGCCGCGCGAGAGCTGCAGCAGGCACAGCCGGTAGTCCGGCCCCAGGCAGCTGGCGCCGCCGAAGACCCAGCTCTCGCCCTCGGCCTGGCCCAGCGCGTCCAGGTCCAGCACCGTCTCCCAGGCCGGCTCGGGCTTGGCGTATTCGGCGAGGCTGGTGCGCCGCCACAGGCCGCGCTTGTGCTGCTCGTCCTGCCAGAGGTTGTAGAGCCAGGGGCCGAGGCGGCGCACCTGCGGGATGCGGTCCTTGGCGTTCAGCACGCCCAGCAGCTGCTCGCGCAGCGGCGCGTAGTCGGCGCGCGACTGCAGGATCTTGCCGCTGTGCGCATTGCGCTCGCGCACCCAGGCCAGCGCGCGTTCGCCCTGCACCTCTTCCAGCCATTGATAGGGATCGGCGGGCGCGGTCGGGGTCTGGGCCATGACGTGCAGGCTGAACAAGCCGGTGAGGAGGAAGAGGGGAAGGACGCGTTGCAAGGGCATCATGATTGGGCCGCCTTCAGCACGATGGGCGTGATCTCCAGCGCGGCGCGCGCGGTCGAGACATAGACGCTGCCGTCCTGGATGCTGATCTGCAGCTGCATGCTGCGCTCGGCCAACGCGGCCAGTGCCTGCGACTGCTCGGGCGCGATCTGCCAGACGGCCAGCTTGGGCGCGCGGGTCAGCTTGCCTTCCAGATTGCCCCACCAGACCGGCGTGCTGGAGGCATAGCTGATCACGGTGACCCGCTCGGCGCGGCCATGGGCCTTCATGATGCGGCGCTCGTCGGGCTGACCCAGATCGATCCAGTGGACGACGTCGCCGCTGAGATCGAGCTGCCAGAGTTCGGGCTCGTCGACATCGGACAGGCCCTTGCTGAATTCGAGCCGGCCGCGCAGCTCGTCGGCCGGCAGGTGCAGCGCGAAGGCCAGCACGCGGATCATCATCCGCTCGTCGGTCTCGCTGGGGTGGCGGGCGATCACCAGGCTGTGCTCGCCGTAGACATGGCGGTCCATGTCGGAGATCTGCAGCTGGGCTTTGTGGATGGTGGCTTTCAATGCCATGGATGGAGCGGCTCGGGCTGGCGAAGCGGGCGATTATCGGGCGGCAACCGGACTGGGGGACAATCGCTTTCTTTTAAGATGTTTTCGTGGCGGCCGCGGACCCCGATCCGGCGACGCCCCTATCGGTGCCCGCGGGCGCTTCGCTTGTTGAGTAGACACAGCCATGAAACGACTCCTGATCTCCCTCGCCGCCGCTGCCGTGCTGCTGCCGGCCCATGCCCAGACGGCCAATCCGAATGCCAAGGTCGACCCGAAGAACAACAAGGTCAGCAAGCCGGTGGTCGAGAAGCCGAAAGAAAAGCTCTTGAGCCGCGACGAACTGCGCGCCTGCATGAAGGGCAACCAGGACAACGAGGCCGAGGCGCGCGAGGTCAAGGCGATCGAGACCGCCTACAACACCGAGCACGCCAAGCTGCTGGCCGACAAGGAAGAGCTGACCAAGCGCAGCCAGGAACTGCTCGCCTCGGTGAGCAAGATCAAGGAAGACCGCGAGAGTTTGCTCAAGTTCGGCGAGGAGATCAAGGCCAAGGCCAAGGAAGGCAAGGCCGACAAGGACGAGATCAAGAAGATGCAGGACGAGTACGCGGCCCGCGCCGCGCAGATGGATCCGCGCATCGACGCCGCCAACAAGGCCAAGGAGGCCTACCAGGCCGACAGCAAGGGCTTCGACGCCCGCGTCGAGGCGCACAACAAGGCGCGCGAGGAGATCTCCGGTCGCGTCGACAAGCATATGGACGCCATCGACGACTGGAAGGCCAGCTGCGCCAACAAGAAGTACGACGAGGCCGACGAGATCGCGATCAAGAAGGAACTGGCCGCGGCCGGCGCCAAGTAAGCAGGCGGCGGACGAACGACCCCGCCAGCAAGAAGCCCACGACGGCGCCACCCTCACCAGGTTGGCGCCGTTGTTCTTTGACAGCCGCCCACGAGGCGATCCCGGAGACATCGATGACGAACAACACCAACCCGCTGCTGCAAGCCTGGGACGGCGCCTACGGCCTGCCGCCCTTTGCCGCCATCGAGGCCGAGCATTTCGAGCCGGCCTTCGAGGTCGCGCTGGCCGAGCACCGCGCCGAGCTGGACGCGATCGCCGCGCAGAGCGAGCCGCCGAGCTTTGCCAACACCCTGGCCGCCTTCGACCGCAGCGGCCGCCTGCTGGCGCGCCTCGAGCATCTGTTCTATACGCTGACCGCCTCGGCCACCTCGCCGGCGCTGCAGGCCGCGCAGCGCGCGCTGGCCGCGCCCCTGGCCGCGCACAACAACGCGGTCTATATGCATGCCGAGCTGTTCAAGCGGGTGGACGCGCTGTACGAGGAGCGTCAGGCGCTGGGCCTCAGCCCGGAACAACTGCGCCTCTTGGAGCGGGTGCAGCTGGACTTCGTCCGCGCCGGCGCCAAGCTCGCGCCGGCGGCCCAGGCCCGCTACGCGCAGGTGATGGAGCGTCTGGCCGAGCTGAACACCGCCTTTGCGCAGAATGTGCTGGCCGACGAGAGCGGCTACCAGCTGCTCTTGAAGAGCGAGGCCGAACTGGCCGGCCTGCCGGACTTCGTCCGTGCCGCCGCGCGCCAGGCGGCGCAGGACCGCGGCCTGGAGGCCGGCGTGCACGCGATCACCTTGTCGCGTTCGCACATCGTGCCCTTCCTGACCTTCAGCGAGCGCCGCGATCTGCGCGAGCAGGCCTGGCGCGCCTGGGTCGGCCGTGGCGAGCATGCCGGCACCAGCGACAACCGCGCCATCGCGCAGGAAATCCTGAGCTTGCGCAACGAGCAGGCGCGGCTGCACGGCCATGCCTGCTTCGCCGACTATGCGCTGGCCGACACGATGGCCGGCAGCCGCCAAGCGGTGATGGGCCTGCTGGACCGCGTCTGGGAGCCGGCCAAGGCGGCGGCCGAGAGCGAGCGCCAGGCCTTGATCGGCCAGATGCGCGCGCTGGGCCATGCGTTCGAGCTCGAGGCCTGGGACTGGCGCTTCTATGCCGAGAAGCTGCGCAAGGCGCGCTACGACCTGGAGGAGGCCGAGATCAAGCCTTACTTCCCGCTGGACGCGATGGTCGAGGCGCTGTTCGACTGCGCGAACCGCCTGTTCGGCCTGCGCTTCGTGGCCAGGCCCGAGGTCGCCGGCTATCACGCCGACGTCAAGGTCTACGAGGTGCAGAACGCCGACGGCTCGCCGCGCGGCCTGTTCCTGCATGACAATTTCGCCCGCCCGACCAAGCGCAGCGGCGCCTGGATGAACGCGCTGCGCTGGCAGGCGCGCAATGGCATCGACGCGCTGCCCGTCATCCTGAACAACAACAACTTCGCCAAGGGTGCGCCGGGAGAGCCGACGCTGCTCAGCTTCGACGATGCGCGCACGCTGTTCCACGAGTTCGGCCATGGCCTGCATGGCTTGCTGTCCAACGTTGAGTTCGAGCGCCTGTCCGGCACCCAGGTGCTGCGCGACTTCGTCGAGCTGCCCTCGCAGATCTTCGAGCATTGGATGAGCGAGCCCGAGGTGCTGAAGAAGCATGCCCGCCACTACAAGACCGGGGAGCCGATTCCGGACGCCCTGCTGGCCAAGCTGAAGGCGGCCGAGCTGTTCAACCAGGGCTATGAGACGGTGCGCTACACGGCCAGCGCCCTGGTCGACATGGCCGCGCATTCGCTGACCGAGGCTGAGGGCCCGGAGGTGGTCGACTTCGAGGCCCGGACCATGGCCGCCTACGGCCTGCCGGCCGCGATCGGCATGAACCACCGCCTGACGCATTTCCAGCACCTGTTCTCGGGCAGCAGCTATGCGGCCGGCTACTACGTCTATATGTGGGCCGAGGTGCTGGACTGCGACGGCTACGAGGCCTTTGTCGAGGCCGGCAGCCCCTTCGACCGCGCGACCGCCGAGCGCCTGGTCGGCTGCATCCTGTCGGCCGGCAACAGCCGCGAGCCGGGCGAGGCCTTCCGCGCCTTCCGCGGCCGCGATGCGGCGGTGGAGCCGATGCTGCGGGGGCGGGGGCTGCTGCCGGCCTGAGCTGCGTGAACCGGGCGCGACGCGAAATGGAAGGTCAAACGAAGGCCTGTATCCGGATGTGTCGCTCGGAGGGTCGGGGCTTGTCATCGAACGCCCCGGCGTCGCTGTGAGGTGCTTATCCGTGCATGCCACACCGGCTGTTACAAACCTCGCAACAGCCCTTATATGGGTTATCCATAATGACTTCACGCGATCGATCACGGTTCAGTAGCAACGCTCCATGACCGTGATCCCGCGCAAGACCGGCGGCTTCTGGCTGCCGGTTTTGTCAAGGTTCCAGTATTCGAGCCTTCGGGCTCAAGCAGAGTTAGTTGTTCTGCAAAGGGCAAACCGCGCGAAAGCGCGGGACGCAAAGTCAACGGTCTAAAGGGTTTCGACCCCATGACGGCTGGACTGCCAGACAACCCCGATGGCGTCGGTAACGACGCCCTGACGCCGTCTGAGCAGGCCTGCCCCTGGGTGGCCGGAACCAAATCTCAGTAGGTGTCGTATGGGGTTCAGTAACGGTTCGGCGCAAGGCTTCGGCGCGCAATTCACACTTTCTCGTTCGCGCATGGCGCTGGCCCTGGTGGCCGCGATGGCCTCTTGGGGCGCGCATGCCGCCCAACCGGCCGAATATGCCAAGGGCCGGGTCATCGTGCAGACGCACGCCGGCCTGTCGGATGAAGAACTGGACAAGATTGTCAAGGTTCACGGCGGCAAGGCGCGCCGCATCGGCAAGAGCAATCTGCACATCGTCGATCTGCCCGGCAATGCGTCTGAGACCGCTGTGCAGGCGCAACTGGCGCACAACCCGCATCTGAAGTTCGCCGAGTTGGACCGCAAGGTGCAGCCCGACTTCGCTGCCAACGACCCCTACCTGGGCAGCGCCTGGCATTTGAACACCCTCAAGGCCGCGTCGGCTTGGGATGTTTCGCAGGGCGGTAGCGTCACCATCGCGATTCTGGATTCGGGCGTGTTGGCCACCCATGCGGACCTGGCGCCCAACCTGGTGCCGGGCTGGAACGCCTACGACGGCAGCAACACCACGAGCCCTGTTACCTACCACGGCACCGCCGTGGCAGGCGCGGCAGCGGCGGTGACCAATAACGGCGCGGGTGTCGCCGGCGTGGCCGGCCAAGCGAGGATCATGCCCATACGCATCACCGACGCCGCCGGTACCGCCTACTACAGCACCATTGCCAGCGGCATCACCTATGCCGCCGACCACGGGGTGCGGGTGGTCAACTGCAGCTACAGCGGCCTGTTCAAGACGGCGTCGATCCTGAGTGCGGGCGCCTATCTCAAGAGCAAAGGGGGCCTGCTGGTCGTCAGCGCCGGCAACGGCGGTATCGACGAGAACGCCGCAGCCACCACCTCGATGATCACCGTATCGGCCACCGACGGCAGCGACAACCGCACCAGTTGGTCCAGCTTCGGTCAGATGGTGTCGGTGGCGGCGCCCGGCGCAGGCATTTGGACCACAAACAGCGACGGTGCCTACACCAGCGCCAACGGCACCTCGTTCTCCAGCCCCATTGTTGCCGGCGTGGTGGCACTGATGATGTCGGCCAACCCGAGCCTCGGTGCCGCTCAGATCGAGAGCCTGCTGTTCTCGACGGCCGTCGACCTGGGGGCTGCCGGCAAGGACATCTACTTCGGCTACGGCCGGGTCGACGCCGATGCCGCAGTGCGTGCCGCCCGCTCGGCCACGGGCGCCGATACGCAGGCGCCGGTTGCGTCCGTGGCACTGACCAGCGGCTCGACCGTCAGCGGACTGGTCAGCGTGAATGTCAACGCCACCGACAACGTGGCCGTGAGCAAAGTGAACTTGCTCGTGAACGGCAGTGTCGTTGGCACCGATACCGGCGCGCCCTATCAATTCAGCTGGGATAGCAGCAAGTCGCCCAACGGCGCGGTGACGCTGACCGCCGTTGCCTACGACGCCGCCGGCAATGCCGGCAACTCGGCGCCGGTGTCGCTGACCGTGGCCAACGCGCTGACGGCCGACACCACACCGCCGGTCGTGACCATCGCCAACCCGATCAACGGCAGCCAGGTCTCGGGTACCGTCAGCGTGAGCGTCCAGGCCACGGACAACGCTGGCAGCGCCGCCCTGAAGCAAAGCCTCTATCTGGACGGCGCCCTGGTGGCCAGCGGCAGCGGTGGCAGCCTTTCGTACAACTGGAACTCTCGCAAGGCGTCTGCCGGCATTCACACGCTGACCGCCATCGGCCAGGACGCTGCCGGTAACAAGACGACCACGTCGGTGCAGGTCAGCCGCTGAGCGTCACTTGGCGGCATTGCCGCCAGGCCTAGCAGGTCCAATGACAAAGGCCCACCGAAGTGGGCCTTCTTTTCTGCCGTCTAAGCCAAGGGTGTCAGGCCCTGCGGCGGCCGGTCCAGCCAAGGCCCAGCATGGCTAGTCCCACCAGTGCCAGCGAGCTTGGCTCGGGCAGGAAGCCAGTCGGGTTGGGGCTACCGTCACCGCATCCCCGCGTGCCCTGGAGGCAGCCGTCGAGCTTGATGGAGTTGGTGCCATCAAACGCGTTGATGTGAAGTTTTTCAAGCTGCCACGCGCTCGGATCGGTCACCGTGATGGTCCAGGTGGCAATTTCGCCAACGGTGAAACGGGTGGCATCGTTGGGCTGTGGGAAGTCGATCTCCCAATCGTAGATGCTGCCGCCACCGCCGCCTCCGTTGAAGCCGTTCAGCGAGTAGGTGGCTGTCGGCGTCGTAACGGCAGCACTGGTCGTGTTGGTGAACGTGCCCGTGGGGCCGTCCATGAATAACTCGTTGATAAAGCCGCCGGCAGCCACACCCTGGCCGACAAACGACAGCGAGAAGTTCGTGCCGCCGCTCGTTGTCATCTGTGCGTACAGATTCGAGCCATTGAAAAAATTGACGACGTCAGCCGTCGCGGAAACTGTCGGCAACGCGATCGCTGCAGCGATTAGCGTTTTTGTCCAAACCTGTCGAGGCGTCATACAAATCTCCTCTAGGAAAAAAAGCTGCCGAGGTATGTGACGCAATTCACGTGCCACATTCGCAACTGCTTGATTTTTATGACTTCTTTGCAAGCGATTCGTACGTGGTCGCGGGCAATGTAAAGGTTTCCGACGCGCCTTAAGGTGCAGAGCCACCAACAGCGTGCCGCTGCGCGTGGTAAAGCGATCTTGACCGTATTGGCCGGCGGTACCCCTTAGACAGCGGCGGACTAACGCGACAGCACCTCCGGCTTCCTTGGGGCATCCAAGATGATCGCTGCCTTGTCGGGCTGGGACTGGCATCTGCCGCAGGCCTCGCTCGCCGTCGCCATCAAGATCACTCTTGCCGGTGCCCGGCTGCTCATCAGGCAGGCGGTTTTGCCTGCGATAGCTTTTGGAAGCCGAAAGCTTCGGTTCAGCTGTCTATCATGCGCATATGAGTGAATTCCAGAAGTTTGCCCTGGTCACCGGCGCCGGCAGCGGCATCGGTCGTGCGGCCGCGCAGGCGCTGATGGGGGCGGGCTACCGGGTCGCCCTGGTCGGCCGGCGCGAGCAGGCGCTGCGCGAGACGGCGGCCGCGGATCCGGCGCGGGCGCTGGTGCTGCCGGCCGACGTCAGCAAGCCGGCGGCGGTGACGGCGCTGTTCGAACGGGTGCACGCCGAGTTTGGCCGGCTGGATCTGCTGTTCAACAATGCCGGTACCGGCGCGCCGGCGGTGCCGATCGACGAACTGAGCTACGAGCAATGGCAGGCCGTCGTCGATGTCAATCTGACGGCCAGCTTCCTGTGTGCGCAGGCGGCGTTCAAGCTGATGAAGACGCAGTCGCCGCGCGGTGGCCGCATCATCAACAACGGCTCGATCTCGGCCCATGCGCCGCGGCCTTTCTCGATCGCCTACACGGCGACCAAGCATGCGATCACCGGGCTGACAAAGACGCTGGCCCTGGATGGCCGAGCGCACGACATCGCCTGCGGCCAGCTCGATATCGGCAATGCCTTGACCGAGTTGACGCAGCGGATGACGCGCGGCGTGCCGCAGGCCAATGGCGAGCTGGCGGTCGAGCCGACGATGGACGTCGCCCATGCCGCCAGCGCGATCCTCTACATGGCCCAGCTGCCGCTGGAGGCCAATGTTCAGTTCATGACGGTGATGGCCACCAAGATGCCCTTTGTGGGGCGAGGTTGATGTTCCTGATGATTGCTTCCCTTGTTTCCTTCGTCACGCGCCTGGTGCTGGCCGCCGCCACCGTCGTGCTCGTGCTGGGCCTGATGGCCGTCGCCCTGTTCACGATGCTGGTGCTGATCGCCTGGAGCCTGATCCGCGGCCGCAGGCCCAAGATCGATGTCTCGGGTTTCGCGCGTGCGCGTGGCCGCTTCGCCCCGGGGCGACCGGGCGCCAGGCCGGTCGGCGAGGTCGTTGATGTCGAGGCGCGCGAGGTGCCCGAAGCCACGCCGGCCCCGGCGCCACGCCTGGACCGCTGACGCCTCTGGCCGGCGCTTACCAGCGCTTGGCCGTCAGCTGCTCGAGGATTTCGCCGTAGATCCGGTAGCGCGAGGCGCTGATCTGCCCCGCCGCGACCGCCTCGCGCACGCCGCAGCCGGGCTCGTGCTGGTGCGTGCAGTTGTAGAAGCGGCAATGGTCGGCATGGGCGCGCAGGTCCGGCATCAAGAGCGGCAGCTCGGCCGGCTCGATCTGCTTCAGGCCGAATTCCTGGAAGCCCGGCGAGTCGATCAGCGCCGTCTGGCGGGCCGCGTCGACCCAGTACCATTGCGTCGTCGTCGTCGTGTGCCGGCCCGAGTTCAGCGCCTGCGAGATGTCGCCGACCTGCGCCTGGGCGTCCGGCACCAGCAGATTGATCAAGGTGCTCTTGCCGGTGCCGCTGGGACCCAGCACGAAGCTGGTCTTGCCTTCCAGCCAGGGCGCGAGCTGCGCCCTGGAGGCGAGCGGATCGGCTTTCAGCGCCAGCTCCATCACCGGCAGGCCCATTGCGCGGTAGGGCGCCAGGCGTTCGCGCGCGGCGGCCGCGCCGGGCAGATCGGTCTTGTTCAAGGCGATCGTCGTCGCAATGCCGGCCTGCTCGGCAGCGATCAGTGCGCGGCTCAGCTGGCTTTCGCTGAACACCGGCTCGACGGCGACCAGCACCAAGAGCTGGTCCAGATTGGCGGCGAAGCTCTTGGTCTTCCACTCGTCCTGGCGGAACAGCAGATTGCGGCGCGGCTCGACCGCCTCGATCACGCCCTCGTCGGAGCCGGCCGGCGCGAAGCGCACCTGGTCGCCGACCACGCAATCGCTCTTCTTGCCGCGCGGGTGGCAGACCAGGCGTCGCCCATCGCCGTCCTCGACGATGTAATGGCGGCCATGGCCGCGCACGACCAGGCCCAGGTCCAGCGCATGGAATTTGCTCATTCGCCCGTGGCCTCGGGCAGGGCCGAGACCTGGGCGGCGCAGATGAAGTCGTTGGCGGTCAGGCCGCCGGCCGAATGGGTGGTGTAGCTGACGGTGCAGGCGTCATAGCCGACCAGCATTTCCGGATGGTGGTCCTGCGCATGGGCGATCTCGGCCACCGCATCGACAAAGGCCATCACCTGGTAGAAGTTGTCGAAGCCAAAGCGCCGGCCGATCACCTTTCCGTCGGCATCGGCCAGCCAGCCGGGCACCTGAGGCAGCCAGTCATCGAGCGAGGGCAGCGGCTCGCGCTGCGGCGTGCATTGGGCGGTCAGGAGGTTCATTTATCTTGCATGAATGGCCGCCAGCCGTTCGCTGGCCGGCGGATGCGAGTAGTAGAAGCGGGCGTAGACCGGATCCGGCGTCAGCGTGCCGGCATTGTCCTCATGCAGCTTCAGTAGTGCGGCGGCCAGATCGGCACCGCTGGCCTGGGCGCAGGCATAGGCATCGGCCTGGAACTCGTCCTTGCGCGACAGCCGGCTGGCCAGTGGCGTGAAGAAGAAACCGAACACCGGCACGACCAGCAGGAAGAGCAGCAGCGCCAGCGCGTCGTTCGGCGCCGCCATATTCGGCTGCACGCCAAAGGCGAGGTAGAAGCCGGTCTGCCGCGACAGCCAGCCCAGCAGGGCGAAGCCGGCCAGGCTGATGGCGAACATGGTCAGCATGCGCTTGAGCACATGCTTGTGCTTGAAATGACCGAGCTCGTGCGCGAGCACCGCCTCGACCTCGGCGCCATTGAGCCGCGCCAGCAAGGTGTCGAAGAAGACCACCCGCTTGGCCGGGCCGAAGCCGGTGAAATAGGCATTGCCATGGGCGGAGCGGCGGCTGCCGTCCATCACGAACAGGCCCTTAGCGGCGAAGCCGCAGCGCTGCATCAGGCCTTCGACGCGCGCCTTCAGCGCCTCGTCCGGCAGCGGCTCGAACTTGTTGAACAGCGGCGCGATGACGGTCGGATAGAGCACCAGGATCAGCAGGTTGAAGCCCATCCAGGCACCCCAGGCCCACAGCCACCAGGTGCTGCCGGCCGCGCCCATCAGCCACAAGATCAGGGCGGCGATCGGCAGGCCGATCACGGCACCGACCAGCAGGCCCTTCAGCGCATCGACGGCATAGAGCTTCCAGCTCATCTTGTTGAAGCCGAACTGCTGCTCGATGCGGAAGGTGTTGTACAGCTCCCAGGGCAGGTCCAGCAGCGAGCCGATCAGCGTGAACGCGGTCAGCAGGGCCAGTTGGTAGGCCATGCCACCGAAGCGTGGCGCGACGGCGTCGTGCACCCAGCCGTTCAGCGCGTCGAGCCCGCCCAGCAGGGTCCAGCCCAGCAGCACGGCGGTGCTGAAGGCCAGGCTCAAGAGGCCGAAGCGGCTGCGCGCGACCGTGTAGTCGGCCGCCTTCTGGTGCGCGGCCAGCGGCACGGTGGCGGCAAAGGCGGCCGGCACCGCCGCGCGGTGGCGGACCACATGGCGGACCTGGCGCGTGCTGAGCCAGAACTTGGCGGCCAGCGACAGCAGCAGGGCGATCGCGAAGGCCAGGCTCAGCGCCGTTGGGGAAAGGGAGGGAGGGGTGGTGGGCATGGGCGAAGTGTAGGGCTGCGACAATAGTGTCGATCTGAAAACCGAAGGAAGCCCTGCCATGACTACAGCCTCCGCGCTGGCCCTGAACGACCAGAACCTGATCTGGATCGACCTCGAGATGACGGGCCTCTACCCCGATAGCGACCGCATCATCGAGATCGCCGTCGTCGTCACCGATCCGCTGCTGACGATCCGCGTCGAGGGCCCGGTGTTCGCGATCCACCAGAGCGACGAGACCCTGGACAAGATGGACGCCTGGAACAAGGGCACGCATGGCAAGAGCGGCCTGATCGACCGCGTCAAGGCCTCGACGATCAACGAGGACGAGGCGGTCGCGCAGACCATCGCCTTCCTGAAGCAATACGTGCCGGCCGGCAAGTCGCCGATGTGCGGCAACAGCATCTGCCAGGACCGCCGCTTCCTCGCCAACCACATGCCCAAGCTGGAAGACTTCTTCCACTACCGCAATCTGGACGTGTCGACCCTGAAGGAGCTGGCGCGGCGCTGGAAGCCGTCTGCGCTGGAGGGCTTCAAGAAGGCGCAAGCGCACACGGCGCTGGCCGACATCAACGAGTCCATCGACGAGCTGATCCACTACCGCGAGCAGTTCCTCGCGCTCTGAGCCGGCGATGTTGTGGGCGGCCTTCGACTTCCCGCGCCACCCGCTGGCGCGGGAGGACGGCGAGCGCATCCGCGGCGCTTTTTTCGACCCGCCGGCGCGCTGGCTGCGCGCGCAGGGCACGGACGAACTGGCCGAGGTCATCGACGCCGCGCACCGGGCCAGCCGCGCCGGTGCCTGGGTGCTGGGCGGGCTGCGCTACGAGGCGGCCGCCGGCTTCGATCCGGCGTTGGCCGTCCAGTCGGGTGGCCGTCCGCTGGCCGAGTTCGCCGTCTATGAGCAAGCGCCGTCGCCCTGGCCCGAGCCCGCGCCGGCCGGCCGGCTGAGCGGCGACTGGCACGATGCGCAGGACGAGGCCGGCGAGCTGGCGCAGATCGAGCGCATTCGCGAATGGATACGCGCCGGCGACTGCTACCAGGTCAATCTGACCACGCGGCTCGATGCCGCGCCGGAAGCGGCGCCGCTGGATGCGCTGTTCCTCGCCCTGCACCAGAACCAGCCGGGCGGCTTCTCGCTGTTCCTGCGTGATACCAGCGGGCAGGGGGGCGTGGCCAGCGTTTCGCCCGAGCTCTTCTTCGACTGGCGACCCTTGCCCGATACCGAGCACACCTGGCTGCTGGCGGCCCAGCCGATGAAGGGCACGGCGGCGCGCGGTCGCGACAAGGTCGAGGACGAGGCGGCGCAGGCCCATCTGCGCACCAGCGAGAAGGAGCGCGCCGAGAACCTGATGATCGTCGACCTGCTGCGCAATGACATGAGCCGGGTCGCCACCCTGGGTTCGGTGCGGGTGCCGCGCCTGTTCGAACTGCATGCGCTGCCCACCGTCTGGCAGATGACCTCGACGGTGACCGCCGTCAGCCGGCCGCGGCTGCGGCTCAGCGAGCTCTTCGCCGCGCTGTTCCCCTGCGGTTCGGTCACCGGCGCGCCCAAGATCCGCGCGATGCAGATCATCAGCCAGCTCGAACCGGGCCTGCGCGGCTGGTACTGCGGCGCGCTGGGCCTGCTGCAGCCGGGCGGGGTGGCGACCTTCAATGTGCCGATCCGCACCGTCCAGCAGGCGGGCGCCGATGCCGCGCTGCGCTGCGGCATCGGCAGCGCGATCACGCTGGACTCGGATGCCGCCGCCGAGGTCGCCGAATGGCGGGCCAAGACGCGCTTTCTCGTGCGGGCGCAGGCGCCGATCGCCGCGCTGGAGACGATGCGGCTGGAGGACGGCCGCTATGCGCGGCTGAGCGGCCATCTGGCGCGGCTGCAGCGCACGGCCCAGCATTTCGGCCTGCGCCTGAGCCTGGCGGCCGTGCGCGAGGGCCTGGATCGGCTGGCGCGCGAGCACGGCCAGGGCCGCTGGCGGGTACGGCTGAGCGTCGCCGCGCGCGGCGAGATCGCGCTGCAGTGCCAGCCGCTGCCCGACACGCCGGCCCGGGTCGGCTTGGCGCTGGCGGCCGAGGCGATCGATGCGCAGGGGCCGGCGGCCGAATTCCTGCAGCACAAGACGACACGGCGCGAGCTCTACGAGGCCTTCGCCGCCGCCAAGCCGGCCGCGGCCTTCGACGTGCTGCTGTGGAACCGCGAGGGCGAACTGACCGAATGCACGTTCGGCAATATCGCCGTCCGGCTGGACGGGCAATGGCTGACTCCGCGGCGCGAGGCCGGACTGCTGCCCGGCGTCTACCGCGAGGAACTGCTGCAGCAGGGCGTCCTGCAGGAGGCGCGCTTGAGCAAGGACGACCTGGCGCGCGCCGAGGGCCTGGCCTTTCTGAACAGCCTGCGCGGCTGGGTGGCCGCCGAGCTCGGCAGGTTCTAGCTCGCGACGGGATCGCACGGCAAGGCCGCGGTGAACTGCCGACCGGGGCCGCGGTATCGCGCAAAGTTCACGGCCGGCCGATGGCTGCCGCCGAAGCCGGGCTTGCTAGAGTAAACCCTAGTGTGTTACAGTCGCTGGCTCGGTCGGGCTTGATGCCGGCCGATTCGTACGTCTCCTCTGACCTCGTTCAGGCCGTTTCACCTCGCAGCGCAGCATGCTGCCGAGGGCGCAAACGAAGCGCTGAACACCCTCGTGGTTCGGTCGGCGGCGATGCCGTCGCTTTGACTGTTCCACCGGCGCCGCACCGGCCGATCTCAACTGATCGTGGTGTACGACGCGAGCTTTCTCCCGGCGACCTGACTGGCCCGCGCTGCATTCCATTCGACTGCGCAGCGCTGGCGCATGCGTTCGTCCCCTTTCTGGCGGGGCGGGGCATGGCACTGTTGAAAGAAGATATGAGCTTTGAAAATCTGGGCCTGCACGAGGGTCTGCTGAAGGCCGTCAAGGACGCCGGCTACGAAAACGCCACCGACATCCAGGCGCAGGCCATCCCCGCTGCGCTGAAGGGCGAGGACCTGATGGGTTCCTCGCGCACCGGTTCGGGCAAGACCGCCGCCTTCATCCTGCCGGCGCTGCAGAAAATCCTGGACAACCGCGCCGCCGACGCCGCCCGCCCGCGTGGCAAGAACTACGGCCCGCGCGTGCTGGTGCTGGCACCGACCCGCGAGCTGGCCCAGCAGGTCGCCAAGGCCGCGCAGACCTATGGCCGCAATGTGCCCGGCCTGCGCATCTGCACGGTGCTCGGCGGCATGCCCTATCCGCTGCAGATCCGCCAGCTGACCGGTCCGGTCGATATCGTCATCGCCACGCCGGGCCGCCTGATGGATCACATCCAGTCGGGCAAGTGCGTGCTCGACAACGTCCAGACCCTGGTGCTGGACGAGGCCGACCGCATGCTGGACATGGGCTTCATCGACGACATCAAGTTCATCGCCGACCGCATCCCGGCCGAGCGCCAGACGGTGATGTTCAGCGCCACCTTCGCCGGCCATGTCGGCCGCCTGGCCCAGGACCTGCTGCGCAACCCGACCCGCGTCGACGTCTCCGGCCACACCGACACGCACGAGAACATCACCCAGCGCCTGCACTGGGCCGACAACAACAACCACCGCGACCAGCTGCTGGAAGCGATCCTGACCGAGTCGACCCTGGACCAGGCCGTGGTGTTCACCTCGACCCAGCGCGATGCCGACTGGCTGGCCGAGCGCCTGCAGGAGATCGGCCATGCCGTCGCGCCGCTGCACGGCGGCATGCCGCAGGGCCGCCGCAACCGCGTGCTGATGGCGCTGCGCCGCCGCGAAGTGCGCGTGCTGGTCGCCACCGACGTGGCCGCCCGCGGCATCGACGTGCCGACCATCACCCACGTGATCAACTACGGCCTGCCGATGAAGGCCGAGGACTATGTGCACCGCATCGGCCGCACCGGTCGCGCCGGCCGCGAAGGCCTGGCCGTCACGCTGGCCTGCCGCGATGACGTGTCGATGATCCGCCGCATCCAGCAGTTCACTACCCAACAGATCCCGGTCGCCCGCATCGAGGGCCTGGAGCCCAAGACGCAGGAACCGCGCATCTTCCCGCCGCGTCCCGCCGGCAGCTTCGACGACCGCGGCCCGCGCCCTGGCGGTGGCGGCGGCTGGGGCGGCAAGCCCGGCTGGGGCGGCGACCGCAACAGCCGCTTCGGCGGCGGCCATGCCAAGCAGGGCTTCCACCGCGACGCCGGCAAGCCCTTCGTCCGCGAAGGCGGCGGTGGCCGTCCGGAGTTCGGCGGCCAGCAGCGTGGCGGCGAATTCGCTCCGCATGGCGAGTTCGCGCCGCGCGGTCCGCGCGCCGATTTCCGCGGCGGCTACGAGGGCCGTCCGTCCTTCGACCGCAAGCCCGGCGGCTTCCAGCCGGAGCCGCAGCAGCAGCGGGGCTTCGCGCCGCGCGGCGAGTTCGCCCCGCGCCAGGATCGCCCGGCCTATGGCGAGAAGCCGCGCTTCGAGGGCAAGCCCGGCGGTTTCGGCGGCGACAAGCCCCGCTTCGAGGGCAAGCCCAGCTTCGGCGGCGAGCGTGGCCCCCGCCGCAACGGCCCGCCGGCCGGCACCCGCCGCAGCGGCTTCGGTCGTTGAGCCCCGGTTGCTAGGCTGAAGGCCCGCGCAAGCGGGCTTTTTCCGTTTCTGCGAGCGAGATTTTTTATGCGCGAGGAAGGCCAGCTGGTGCAGTGGGACGACGCCAAGGGCTATGGCTTCATCCAGCCCGACGGCGGCGGGCCGCGCCTGTTCGTCCATGCCCAGGCCTTCGCGTCGCGCGCGCAGCGGCCGCGTGCGGGCGAGCGGCTCAGCTACGAGCCCGGCCTCGATGCGCAGGGCAAGCGCCGCGCGCTGAAGGTGCGCGGCCAGCGGGCCGAGCCGGCCGCCGCGCCGGCGGGCCGCGGCAGTGGCGGGGGCAGTGGCGCGCTCTGGCTGGTGCCGGGTTTTGCCGCCTTCTATCTGCTCTGCCATCTGCGCTGGCCGCTGCCGCCGGCCCTCTGGGGCGGCTATATGGCGATGAGCCTGGCCAGCTTCATCGTCTATGCCGGCGACAAGCGCGCCGCGCGCCTGGGCCAGCGCCGCGTCGCCGAGAACAGCTTGCACCTGCTGGCCCTGGCTTGCGGCTGGCCCGGCGCCCTGCTGGCGCGCCAGCTGCTGCGCCACAAGTCGAGCAAGCCGGCCTTCGCGCGCCGCTTCTGGCTCAGTGTCGCCGCCAACTGCCTGCTCTTTGTGCTGATCTTCACGCCGCTGCCCGCATGGATGCGTCAGTTCTTCGGCTGAGGCCGCTGCGGCCCAGCGACGTCGGCGCGGTGCTGGGCCTGCAGGCCCAGTGCTACGGGCCCGCCCTGATCGAGGACGGCGCCGCCTTCGAGGCCAAGCTGCGCGCGACCGAGACGCTGGGCACTTGCTGGCTGGCCGAGCGGGACAGGCAGGCGCTCGCCTATGTGCTCAGCCTGCCGGTCTGCGAGCAGAGCTTTCCGGCGCTGAATGCGGCCGAATTCCGCCCCAGCGCGGCGCCCAGCCTGCTCTATCTGCATGACCTGGCCGTCGCGCCGGCCGGCCGCGCGCTGGGGCTGGGCCGGCGCCTGTTCGAACGGGTGCTGCAGGCGGCGCAAGACCTGGCCCTGGACCAGATCGGCCTGGTCGCCGTGCAGGACTCGCTGGCCTTCTGGCGGCGCCAGGGCTTTGCCGAGCCCGGCCCGCTGCCGGCCGGCATCGCCGCCAAGCTGGCCAGCTTCGGCGCCGATGCGCGCTATCTGGCGCGGCCCAGTCGCTAGGCCTCAGTAGACCCAGCGCCCGAACAGCTCGGCCAGGCTGCGGCCGGCCTCGCGCTCCATCGCCCGCTGCAGATCGCGGCTTTCGACCGAACCACCGGCATGGCTGCGGGTGTAGCGGCGCAGCCCGGCCCAGAAGCGCGGCTCGCCGAGCTCGCGGCGCAGCGCGTCGATGAAGAGCGCGCCCTTGCTGTACTGGATCGCGCGGCGTATCGCCAGGCTCGGGTAGTCGCCGGCCCAGCTCAGCGGCTTGTCGTAGCCGGCGTCGATCGCCGTCTGCCAGCGCCGCCGCGCCAGCGCCAGCTCGCGCTGGTAGGCGGCCTCGCCCCAGCGCTGCTGCTTCCAGGCGGCCGTCATGAAGACGGTCAGTCCCTCGTTGAGCCAGAAGTGCGACCAGTCCTTGCAGGTCAGGAGATTGCCCCACCACTGGTGCGCCAGCTCGTGGACGATCACCCAGTCCTCGCTCTCGTCCTGCTCGATCGGGTCGAGCAGCTGCTTGCCGATCAGGGCCAGGCTGGACGCCTCCTGCGCCACGCTGCCGGGCAGCAGCAGCTGCGTATAGCGCGCATCGGGCAGCGGCAGGCCGGCCTTGTCGGCGAAGAAAGCCAGCACCCGCGGGCTGTCGCGGAATTTGCGGCGCAGCGCCGCCGGCTCGTCCTGCAGGCCGAGGTAATGCAGCCACTTGTCGCCGGCCGGCTCGAGCGCTTCATGGAAACGACCGGCGGCGAAACCGAACAGATAGCTGGCCTCGGGCCTTTGCTGCCGCCAGCGCTGCAGACTCAGGCCGCCGGCCAGCGCCACGGCGGCCAGCGGCTCGCCGGCGGCGGCCGAGCGCAGGCCCTGGGGCAGCAGCAGCTCGAGCGTGAAGCGGGCCTTGGTGCCGGGCACCGGATCGCAGACCATCCAGTGGCAGCTGTCGAAGCCGCTGTAGACATGCTGGGCGCCGAACGTCAGGCCGCGGCGCGGCCGGCCCTCGTAGCGCAGGGCGAGGATCAGCTCGCGGCGCTCGCGCCAGGCCGGCGGGATCTCGATCAGCAGGGCGTCCTCGCCGGCCGCGGGCAGCGGCAAGTCCTGGCCCTCCAGGCGCAGCGCCGTCAGCCGCAGGCCGTTCAGCGGCCAGCGCAGCCGGCCCCAGTCCTCGCCCTCGCGGCGGCGCAGGACGATGCGCTCGCTGCCGCTGACGCCCTGCGTCTCGAAATCGGGCCGCAGGCGCAGCTCATAGGCGGCCGCCTGCGGCTGGGCCCGGCCATCGGCCGCGGCGAGGGCGGCCATGCAGAGAAGAAAAAGAAAACGGAGCAGCGCGGTCATCGTGGCCGCGATTCTGCTCCGCGCTGGGCCCCGGCTTGGGGCCGGATCGACCCGGCTTCAGCCGCGTACGGTCTGGCGCTGGGCGCTCAGCAGGGCGGCGGCCAGTTGCGGGCGCTCGCTGCCGACTTCCAGCGCCAGCTCACGCAGAGCGCGGCGTCCGCGTGCCGCGCCGATTGCCTCCAGCGCACGCCACAGGGCCGCGCCGGCCACGAGGGCACGCTGGCCCGCGACGCGTGCGGACTCGGCACGCGCCCGGTCGGACGGCATCGTCATCAGGGGAAGCTTGAGGCTGGTGGCGCTGGTGGACATGGCGGATCCCTCTCTTGTTGCTGGGGCGCGAATGCGGCCCCGGTCGTCATATTGCGGTTTCTACGTAGATTGATCCAATTGCGATGCGGAATCGCCTCATCACCGGCGCGAATGACGCGTGACTTATTACCATGCGCCGATGTCCAGCCGCCCGGTCAACTTCCGCCATCTCGACCTCAATCTGCTGCGCGTCTTCGACGTGGTGATGGAGGAGCGCAATGTCACCCGCGCGGCGCAGCGGCTGGCGATCACGCAGCCGGCGGTCAGCAATGCGCTGCGCCGCCTGCGCGAATCGGCCAACGAGGAGCTCTTCATCCCCAGCTCCAGCGGCATGCAGCCGACCCCGCATGCGCTGGCCCTGTGGCCCGTCGTGCGCGAGGCGCTGATGCGGCTGCAGCAGGCCTTCGAGCCGCAGCCCTTCGATCCGGCCGAGCCCGGCCATGGCTTCACGCTGTCGATGGCCGATGCGACGGCGGCGCTGCTGGTGCCGACGCTGGCGCAGCGCTTCCAGCGCGAGGGCGTCAAGGTCGGCCTGCGCGTGGTGCCGCTGACCACGCGCGATCCGCGTGCCTTGCTGGAACAGGGCGGCGCCGATCTGGCGATCGGCTTCTTTCCCGACCTGGGCAGCCTGCCGCTGGGCGACGACGAGGCGGGCAGCCCGGTCCATCGCGCGCCGCTGTACAACAGCGAGTACGTCTGCGTGATGCGGCGCGGCCATGCGCTGGCCGGGCCCGAGCCGCTGGGCCTGGACGCCTATTGCGCGGCCGAGCATCTGCGCGTCAGCTTTGCCGGCCGCGCGCGCGGCTTCGTCGACGATGCGCTGGCCACGCTGGGCCGCGAGCGCCGGGTCGCGCTGATCGTCGGCAACTTCTTCACCGGCGCGCTGGCGGTGCGCCAGTCCGATCTGCTGACCGTGCTGCCCAGCGGCTTCGTGGCCGCGACCGGGCTCGCCGAGGACCTGGCGATACGCCCGCTGCCCTTTGCCCTGCCCAGCATCGCGATCAGCCAGCTCTGGCATGCGCGCCACGAACATGATCCGGCGCAGCGCTGGCTGCGCGAGGAAGTGCGGCGCGCGGTGGGCGAGAAAAGCGCCTCGCCCTGAAATACTAGTTCGCCTGCGCCGCCAGCGCCCGGAAATCCTCGGCCCAGCCCAGCAGGCTGCGCTGCGCCTTCGCGCGCTGCGCCGGCGTCGTCGCGTTGTGCACGCGCGCGAACACGGCGCAGCCCTCGGCAAGCAGGGCCTCCTGGTAGCGCTGCTCGGCGGGTTCCGGCGAGCCCAGCAATTGCTGTTGCATATAGACGCGCAGCCGCGCTCGCGCCGCCTCGGGCGCCAGCCGCTCGGCGCGGATCTGGCGCAGCGCGAGCACGAGCTGCTGCTGGCGGCGCTGGCGCTCGGCCAGGCTGCGCGCCGCGTCGAAGACGCTGGCCGTGGCCAGTGCCGCATGCAGCACGCCTTGCTGGGCGCTGCTCAAGCCGCCGTACAGCCACTCGATCCGCGACAGCGCCGCGTCGAAGCGTTGCTGCGCCAGCTCCGCGGCGCCGGCGTCCATCCATTTGTGCCGCCATTCCTCGTTGCTTCGCGCCTGCTTGCGCTCCAGCTGCTGCAGCTGTCCCTCGCTCAGCTCGGCCGGCAGCCAGGCCAAGGGCCAGTGAGCCGGATCCAGCGTCGCCTCCAGGCCCTGGCGGATCTGCTCGGTCAGCGCGCAGGCCTGTTCCGGTGCCAGCGGCCCCTGCAGCTGCGGCGCGATCCGCCGCAGGGTCTCGGCATAGCGCGGCAATTGCTCGCGCCGGTGCCATTGCTGGTACTGGCGCAGCTCGGCGCGCACCCGCGGCGCCTGCTCGCTGCTGAAGTCCAGATAGTTATCCAGCCGCCAGTAGAGCAGGCTGTCCGCGTTGTTGTAGGCCAGCCTGACCGCGCTGCAGGCCTGCAGCAGCAGGGCGGCCAGCAGGATCAGGACGGTTCGCTTCAGGATGGACGCCCCAGCTTCAGCAGGCCCTGGCGCAGCGCCTTCAGCTTGATCTTCAGCCGGGCGGCATGCTGGGGCCCGACGCGCAGCAGCATCTTCTGCCCGGTGCTCAGCGCCTCCAGCTCGGCGTCCGCGAATTCGTAGCGCGGCGTGCGCGGCGTCGCGCCGCTGGCGGCGGGCGCCTCGGCCAGCGGGCGCAGGCGCAGCGGGGCGCGCTGCACCGGCGTGGCCAGCATCTGGTCGATCACCTCGATCAGCCGGTCGTTGAAGTGGCCGGCCGGATGGCCCAGCTCGACATAGCTCTGCTGCAGCAGCGGGTACATGCGCGCATACAGATCGAGCAGGCGATGCGTGTCCAGCGCCAGCGCCCAGCGGACGAATTTGTCGTAGCGCCGGCTGTTGGCCGCGCTGTCGATCAGGTGCTGCTCGGCCTGCCTGGCGTCGGTCTTCAGCGCCAGGGTCTTGGGCGCCGGCCGCAGCAGCCACAGCGTGGTGGGCGCGTTCTTGTTGCCCAGGCCGTCGACGCTGGCGACGAAGCGCCGCGCCAGCGGCTCCAGATAGACGTAGCTGCCAAGCTGCTTGCGCCCGCCCAGCGCCTGGGCAAGGGCGGCATCGACCTCGTTGGGCAGGATGGCCGGGGCCTTGCCCGGCAGGACCGGGTGCTTGGCGGCGCCGGGGACGAGCGGCGCGGCGCTTGCTGCGGGGGCGGGGGCCGGCGTCACCTTGCCGGAGGAAGCCATCGTCACGATGCCAGCCGGCGCCGTCGCTCCGCTGACGCCGGTGACAACACCCGAGGCGCTGGACGAGGAAGCCGGCAGGCCGCCGACCGATCCGGCGCCGGGGCCGGGGCCGCGGGCGATCTGCCAGCCCAGCGCGACGATGGCCAGCCCCGCGACGCCTCCTGCCGCGATGGCCACGGGTCTTGTCTTCAGGTTCATCCCCTGCTCCTCCTGGATGCCGATGCCTGATGCCTGCGCCGATGCCGCTTCGTGCGGCGAACATACCACGCGGATCGCGCTTCGCCGGGATTGACCGCGAATCGCGGTCCTTCTCCGGGCGGCGCCGCCGCTCCTCTGTGGCAGCATTGTGAAAACAAGCAACGATCGCCAGGGCGGGCGGGCCGATAGGCAGACAGAGAAAGAGCTGAGACGAGATGCCGTTGGGAAGCTTGCTGGCATGGAAGGAAGGCGGCCTCAGGCGTCGCCGCAAACTGGCGCTGGCCATGGTGCTGACCAATCTGGCCGTGGCGGCGCTGCTGGCGCTGCTGGTCTGGCTGGTGCTGCGCGCCAGCCACAGCGCCTTCGAGGGCCAGGCGCGCGACAACGCCGAGGACATGGCCGCGATCGCGCAGGCCAGCGTCGGCTCCGAGCTGGCCCGGGTCGATTCGCTGATGCGGTCGGCGATCGACGAGATCGGCAGCCTGCGCAGCCAGGGCGCCGCCCGCGATGCCGACATCAACCGGGTGCTGGAGGCGCACCGCCGCCTGCTGCCTTCGACCGAAGGCCTGCGCATGGCCGACGAGAGCGGCTTGGTGCGCTGGGGCAATGCCCTGCCGGCAGGGCCGCCGGTCAATGTCGCCGACCGGCCCTATTTTCTCGAGGCCAAGGCGCGCGGCGACGAGGGCCGCTCGATCGCCGGGCCGCTGCAGTCACGCGTTTCCGGCAACTGGGTGATCGCGCTGGTGCGGCCGGTGCGCCTGCAGGGGCGCTTTGCCGGCGTGCTCTATGCCAGCGTGCAGACGGACTATTTCCGCCAGCTGTTCTCCAGCTACGACATCGAGGGTCCGGACGCGGTGACGCTGCGCATGCGCGATATGCAGCTGATCGCACGCTATTCGCCGGCCAGCACGGCCAAGGTGCAGATCGGCAGCACGGCCGCCTCGCCCGAACTGAAGATCGAGCTGGCGCGCAATCCGACGCGCGGCATCTTCGTGTCCAAGACGGTTTTCGACGGCATCGAGCGCACCAATGCCTACCGCCAGGTCGAGGGCTGGCCGATGCTGGTCTTCGCCGGCCTGTCCAACGAGCGCTTCTACGCGCCCTGGCGCGCCCAGGTGCTGCAGGTCTCGCTGCTGGTCGCCGTCGCCTGGCTGCTGTTCGCCGGCGCGACCTTTGCGGTCCACCGCGCCGGGCGGCGCGAGTTCCGCAGCCTGCGCGCGCTGGCGGCCGAGATCCACCGCACGCAGGCGCTGCTGCATGTGGCCGCCGACGGCATCCATATCGTCGACCGCGCCGGCCGCCTGGTCGGCATGAGCGACTCCTTTGCCGAGATGCTGGGCGCGACGCGCGAAAGCCTGCTCGGCCGCCACATCAGCAGCTGGGACGTCAACCAGAACGAGAGCCGCATCAACGCCTGGCTGGCCAAGCTCAAGGATGGCGACCGCCAGCGGGTCGAGGTGCAGCACCGGCGCGACGACGGCCGCATCCTCGATGTGGAGCTGCAGATCAGTGTCGCCAAGATCGACCAGGAGCTGTTCATCTACGGCTCGGCGCGCGATATCAGCGAGCGCAAGCGCCTGCTGGCCTCGATCGAGGAATCGTCGGCCCGCATCCGCGACCTCTACGACCAGGCGCCCTGCGGCTACCACTCGATCGACGCCAGGGGCGTGTTCGTCCATGTCAACGCGACCATGCTGTCCTGGCTCGGCTGCACGGCGGAGGAGGTGATAGGCCGCACGCGCCTGATCGACTTCCTCGACGAGGAGGGGCGGGCCACCTACGCCAGCGAGTTCCCGCGCCTGGTCGCCGACGGTCGGCTCGACGGCGTCGAGTTTGTGCTCAAGCCCCGGCATGGCGCGGCGCGGCGCGTGCGGGCCAGCGTGACCGCGCTGCGCGACGCCGATGGCCGCTTCCTGATGAGCCGCAGCGTCACCCAGGACGTCACCGGCCAGTACGAGGCGCGGCAGCAGATCGCCGGCCTGATGCGCGAGCAGACGGCGATGCTGGACAACGACATCGTCGGTATGGCCAAGCTGCATGGGCGCCGCGTGGTCTGGAAGAACCGCGCGCTGGCGCGCATCTTCGGCTATGCGGCCGAGGAACTCGAGGGCGAGACCGCGCGCATCCTCTACCCCGACGACGAGACCTTCGAGCGGGTCGGCCGCGAGGCCTATGCGCTGCTGGCCGCGGGCGAGCATTACCGCACCCATCTGCAGCTGCTGCACAAGGACGGCCGGCGCCTCTGGATCGACCTCTGCGGCGTGCAGCTGACGAACGAGGTGTCGCTGTGGACCATGGCCGACATCACCGCGGTCAAGGAGGCGCAGACGCGCGCCGAGTACATCGCCTTCCACGACGGCCTGACCGGCCTGCCGAACCGGCTGCTGCTGGCCGACCGCCTGCGCCAGGCGGTGGCGCTGGCCGCCCGCACCGGCACCCGCGTGGCCGTCTGCTATCTCGATCTGGACGGCTTCAAGCAGGTCAACGACCGGCACGGCCATGACGCCGGCGATGCGCTGCTGGCCGAGGTCGGGCGGCGCCTGCAGCAAAGCCTGCGCCGCGACGACACCGCCGCCCGCGTCGGCGGCGACGAGTTCGTGCTGCTGCTGACCATGCTCGAGCCTGGCCAGGACGAATGGCGCCGTGTGCTCGAGCGGCTGATCGCCCATGTGCAGGCGCCCATCATGCTGGCCGACGGCATCGGCGCCCGGGTCGGCGCCAGCATCGGCGTCGCCATCGTCCCCGAAGACGGTGATGAGCCCTCGGCGCTGCTGGCCAAGGCCGACCATGCCATGTTGCGCGCCAAGCGCGCCGGCAAGCGCCGGGTGGAGCTGGCGACGCCGGCCTAGGCCTCTGGGCGGCAGGGCGCGTGCCAAGCCGGGCGATTCAAAGGGTTGGTCGTTCTCGCTGGGGTCAGGCCTTGTCCGCCGGCGCGGGCGCATGGCACACCGCTTCGATATTGTGTCCGTCCGGGCCGATGACGAAGGCCGCGTAGTAGTTCGCGTGGTAATGCGGGCGCAGGCCCGGCGGGCCGTTGTCACGGCCGCCCGCGGCCAGCGCCGCGCGATGGAAGGCGTCGACCTGCTGGCGCGTCGCGGCGCTGAAGGCCAGGTGCAGATGCGCCGGTTTCTCCTCGCTCTGGAACAGGCAGAGCGAGCTGTTCTGGCCCTGGGCGCAGAGCTCGACCCCGTAGCTGGGCGGCCCCTCGCCAACCAGCACCACGCCCAGCGGTGCGAGCGCCTGCAGATAGAAGGCCTTGCTGGCCGCAAAGTCGCTGACGCCGAATTTCACGTGATCGAACATCGCTGCTCCTCGGTTCAGATGCAGGCTCAAGCCCGGCCTCGGATCGGATCGATGTCCTGGACCGCGAACATCAGCTGCAGCTAGCCCCACGGGGACAGCTCCGCGGCCGTCCGGCGTGCACGGCATGGCCGGCGGGCTTGGCGCTGGTTTCAGCCTGCTTTATACAGGCAGTTCGGGCCGCGTTTCCGGTCTTCCGTCACCGGCCGGGCGCCGGCGCCGCCGCCCGGCGCGGAAGCGGCCTGCCACCCTGGGATAATCGCGCCCCATGACCGATCAAGCCGCAAGCGCGGCCCGGGGCGCGGCAAGCCTCGTCGAGGACGACGAGGGCATGGCCGCCGCCGCCGAGGACCTGCGCTTCGAAGACTATTTCCGCGAGGGATCCGCGCCGACCGAGGCCCTGCTGTGGTGGCAGCTGGAGCGCAACGAGCCGCTGCTGAACGCACTGCGCGCGCTGTGCCATGGGCCGGCCGCCCTGGTGCGGCTGCGCAGCTGGGTGTTCATGGAGCTGATGGCGCTGCCCGATTCGAGGCTGGCGCGCGAGACGCTGAACCGGCATTTCCATGTGCTGCGCGAGGACGCGCTCGATCTTGTGCTCAAGCGCCTGCGCGAGGCCGAGCTGCTGGCCTGGGACGGCTCGAACCAGGTCTATAGCGTGACGCCGCTGGCGCAGCGCCTGCTGGGCCTGCTGTCGCCCTTGACGCAAGCGGGCGAGCAGGACGCCGACCTGGCCGCGCTGCTGGCCAATGTGGCCGGCGCCCACCAGCTGGGCACCCTGGACCCGGCGCAGCTGCACCATCTGCAGGCCCAGCTCTCGCGGCTGTACGACGAGTTCGCCGATGCGATCGCCAGCGGCTCGGAATTCCATCTGCGCCGCGCGCGCCAGCGCTTCGAGCGCGCGCTGAAGCTGGTCGAGAAGGCCAGCGAGGCCCTGCGCGCCATCATCGAGCAGGCCCAGGCCGACGGCAATGCGCGGCTGGAGCGCCTGGCGCGCGAGCTGGGCCTGGCGCAGGCGCGCCTGCTGGCCATGGCCAGCCAGTTCAACCGCGCGCTGCAGCAGGCCGACCGCCAGCGCGTGACCCTGGGCTCGACCGGCATCACGACCACCGATGTGCGGCGCTGGCTGCAGGGCGTGCACTTCCTCGAGAACCTGGCGCTCGGCGCCTTGTCGCGCCCGGTGCACCCGGTGCTGGTCGCCCAGCACGAGCTGCTGGATACGGCCGAGGCCGAGTTCGAGCGCGACCGGCCGAAGCCCAAGGAGGCCGAGGCGCTGCCCGAGGGCCGCAGCGCCCCCGAGGGCGAGCTGGCGGTGATGAGCCTGCCGCCGGAGATGGACCTGATGCAGGCGCTGCTGGCGCGCTGGACCGCCGCCGGCGAAATCGAGCAAGACCTGGCGCCGGCGGTGCTGGGCGGCAGCTATGCGCGCGCCTCCTACCGCGCGCAGCTGCTGCCGCTGCTGGGCGATCCGCAGGCCCAGCATCTGAACGGTGCCACCGGCGATATGGCGCGCCAGCCCTGGCGCGTGCACTGGTCGGCCGAGCAGGGCGAGGTCGACGACGAGTACATCGCCTGGATGAGCCGCGGCGTGCTGCGCGCGACGGCCGAGCAGGAACAGAAGACGACGACGAAGGAATCCGAGGAATGAGCGCTGCTCTGGACGATGCCGCCCAACTGGCGGCACAGCTTCTCGCGCGCCGCTGGCTGCCGCGCAACCATCCGCTGGTGCGCCGCGCGCTGATCGACAACGACATCTGGTCGGCGCTGGGCGAGCGCCTGGCCGCCGTCGGCCTGCGGGTCGTCGACAACCTCTATGCCGACCACATCAGCCTGGCCATGCTGCGCCCGGCCGAGGTGGCGGTGTTCGGCGAGACCGGCCTGGCGGCCAACAACAACCTCGACCTGCCGCGCGACGGTGTCGCGCTGCTGGTCGTGCTGTGGTCGCTGATCGTGCTGCCCAAGCGCCAGCGCCAGGTCGCGCGCGCCGAGGCCAAGGAAGAGGGCCAGGGCGAGATGTTCGCCACCGACAAGCCGCTGCCGCTGGCGGCCAGCGTGTCGCCGACGATCTCCTACCGCAGCCTGCTGGCCGACTTCGGCAACCAGCTGGGCAAGAAGATGCGGCTGGACACCAATCTGAAGCTGCTGGAGCGCAACGGCTTCATCCTGCGCCGCGGCGAGGACATTGCCGAGGGGCCGCTCCTGGACCTGCTGCTGGACTACGACACGCTGGCGCCGCGCATCCTGGACGGCGCGCTGGGCGATGTGCTGGCGCGTTCGACCGATCCGCTGGCCGGCCCGGCGATCGCCCGGCTGCGCGAGCCCGAGCAAGAACATATCGAAGACAGCGAAGAGATCTGAGCCTGAACCATGTTTCATCTGCAATCGCTGGAACTGCTGCACTGGGACTACTGCCAGCGCGTGACCATGCCGCTGGACGGCGCCATCATCACGATCGCCGGGCCCAATGGCTCGGGCAAGACGACCCTGCTCGATGCGATGCGCACCTTGCTGGGCCTGGAGTGCTCGGGCGGCCGCACCTACAAGACCTATGCGCGCCATGCCAATGCCGAGACGGCCTGGCTGCGTGCGCTGGTCGACAACCGGCCACGCGGCCGCCAGAACAGCTCGCGGCCCTTTGCCAGCTCGCTGCTCTATGCGGACCAGGTGACCCTGGCCTGCCGCATCGAGCGCCATGGCGGCGACTGGCAGCGCCGCTATGTGATGGTCGACGGCGTGCAGTCGATCGAGGAACTGGCCGCCCGCGGCGACAAGGACTGGCTGGGCATCGAGGCCTGGAAGCGGCGGCTGGAAGCCGCCGGCCTGACCCGCGCGATCGGCCGCGTGCTGGCGCTGGAGCAGGGCCAGACCGACCGGCTCTGCGAGCTGAGCCCCAAGGAGCTGCTGCGCCTGGTGTTCGAGGTCTTCGGCGACCAGGAGGTTCTGGATCGCTACGATCAGGCCCGCAGCCACCAGCAGCAGCTGCTCAAGGAGGTCGAGCAGGCGACGCATGAGCTCTCGCACACGCAGGCCCAGCTTTCGGACCTGGCCAACCGCGTCAACAGCTACCAGCAGTACCAGCTGCGGCTGAAGGAGCGCGAGCGCCTGGCGACCGAGGTGCTGCCGGTGCTGCAATGGGCCGAAGCCCGCCAGCGCACCGCGCAAAACCTGCGCGAGCTGCACCGCCAGCGCCTGTTCGCGTCCAGCGACAAGCGCCAGATGGCGGCCAAGCGGGCCGAGCTGCATGCCTTGTTCCAGGCCACCGAGGCGGCCAAGGCCAGGCTGCTCGAGCTGGAGACGCAGCGCAAGCAGGCGCGCGCCGCGTTTGATGCCAACCGCGAGGCCGAGCGGCCGATGGAGCTGCTGGCCAAGCGCGAGGAGGAACTGAAGGCCCTGGCCGCCGTCGAGACCGATGCGGCCGAGCTGACCCAGCGCCTGGAGGCGCTGAGCACCCAGCAGCATGGCCTGCGCGAGAGCTACACGCGGACCAACGACCAGGCGCGCAAGGCGCAGGCGGCCATGGAGGCGCTCAGCGGCCAGCGCCTGCCGCCGCCGCCCGCCGAGGTCACGCGCTTTCGCCGCGCGCTCGACGAGGCCGGCATCGCCCACCATGTGCTGGCCGATTGCGTGGACATTGCCGACGAGGCCTGGCGCGCCGCCGCCGAGGGCTTCCTGCGCCCCTCGCGCTGGGTGGTCGTGCTGGCCCATGCCGGCGACGAGGGTCGCGCCTATGGCCTGGCCTCGAAGGAGCGCTACCGCCACTATGTCGTCGCCGATGCCGAGAACGCGCCGGCCGTCGCGCCCAGGGATTCGCTGCTGGCCGCGCTGAAGATCAACGCGAAGATCCCTGGCTGGCTCTTGCGCCAGCTGGCCAGCATCCGCTGCGTCAAGGACACCGAGGCCGGCGCCAGGGCGGGCGGCGAGTGGATCACGCAGGACGCCTATTACCGCGACGGCCGCGGCGGCCGCAGCCTCTGGGTCGAGCCGCGCGACTACCAGTTCGGCGCCTCGGCGCTGGACTCGCGCCGCGCCTCGCTGGAGAAGGAGCTGGCGCGCTACGACCTCGAGCTCTCGCGCATTGCCAAGGAGCAGGCCGAGGCCGAGCGCCAGCTGAAGGACGCGCAGCGCGCCGCCCAGGGCCACAAGGCGGCGCAGGAGCTCAGCGAGCGCGCGGCCGAGTTCGCGGAGGGGCGCGCGCGCCTGCCGGCGCTGAAGCAGGCCCGCATCGAGGCCTCGGCGCGGATGAGCGCGCTCGACGCCGAGCATGACCGTGCGCTGACCCAGTCGACCCGCAGCGAGCGTGACTACGAGGCGGCCCAGGGCTCGCTGAAGGCCAGCGAGGAGAACGTGCTGCGCGTCTTGCGCGAGCACGAGGGTCGCCGGCAAGACCTGGCCCTGGCGGCGAAGGCCTCGCGTGAGGCGCGCGCCGCCTTCCCGGCCAGCTGGGTGCAGCCGGCGCGCATCCAGGCGCTGCGCGAGGAGTTCGAGAACGCCAAGCAGGCCGAGATCGCCGCCCGCCATGTGCAGGCCGAGCTGGACAACGGCCTGGCCAACGGTACCTGGGAAACCGATCCGCAGGTCCAGGAGCGCCATGCGCGCATGCATGTGTCGGTGCTGGAGCAGAGCGGCCAGCTCGATGACCGCCGCGCCAGCAACGAGATGGCGCGCATCGCCGCCTTCAATGCGCGCGAGCGCTATATCGACGTGCTGCGCGCGACCGTGCGCCGCTACAAGAAGAACGTCGCCGAGCTTGGCGAGCTGGCCGGTGTGCTGGCCCAGGCCGATCTGCCGCATCTGGACAACGACGATATGGTGCTGGCCCAGGCCGGCCTGCAGGTGCGCTTCAATTTCGACGGCAAGGGCGAGGTGGGCCTGAACGACGGCGAGGCCTCGGGCGGCCAGCAGGTCTTGAAGAGCCTGATCCTGCTGGTGGGCCTGATGAAGGACGACGACAGCCCCGGCGGCTTCGTCTTCATCGACGAACCGTTTGCCCATCTGGACGTGCGCAATATCCAGCTGGTCGGCCATTTCCTGCGCAGCACGCGCGCGCAATACCTGCTGACGACGCCGATCACGCACAACGTCGAGGTCTTCGAGCCCAGCGAGATCACCCTGGTCACCAGCAAGAAGCCGCGCGGCGAACGCTGGGCGCCGCCGATCGCCGTGCTGGCGCGCCGGCCGGAGAAGTCGGTCTATGGCTGATCGGCGCCCCGGATCCTGATCTGGCGCAAGCCAGGACCAGGCCGCTGGGTCCAGAATCGCTGCAGGCAAGGACTTCCAAGCAGCGAGGTGTGCGATGTATTCGAAGATTCTGGTCCCCATCGATGGCAGCGAGACGGCCGACAAGGGTCTGGCCGAGGCCTTGCGCCTGGCCGGGCTCAGCGGCGGGCGCATCCGCCTGCTGCACATCATCGATCTGCAGCCGCTGGCCGGCTACCCGACCGTGGGCATGGGCCTCAGCGCCGAGCTGATCGAGATGGTCCGCAGGGGCGGCAAGGACCTGCTGGCGAAGACGCAGGCGCAGGTCGAGGCGAACGGGCTGCCGGTGGAGGCGGTGCTGCTGGAATCGATGGGCGAGCGGGTCAGCGATCTGGTCGTCCGGGCGGCCGCCGACTGGGGTGCCGAGATCATCGTGCTGGGCACCCATGGCCGCCGCGGCCTGGGTCGCGCGCTGATGGGCAGCGATGCCGAGCTGATCGTGCGGCATGCAGCGATGCCGGTGCTGCTGGTGCGCGGCGGGCCGGCCTAGTTTCGCGCGTGCGCGACCCGGTAGTCGACGACGCCGGGCAACTCGCCGATGCGGCTGGAGAAGCGGGTCAAGGTCTGGCCCCGGTAGTTGCGCTCGGCCACGCAGACGAAGCGCCATTCCTCGCGGCCGCCCTGGCTCTCGATGCTCAGCGAGCCGGGCGCGAAGCGGTAGCCCAGGGTCGCGGCAAAGGCGGCCAGCTCGGCCTGCTCGAAGCGGCGCGCCGGCTCGCCGCGCAGCATCACCGCGATCGCCGGATGCGAGGGCAGCCGCGCCTCCAGCTTGGCGCCCCACATCATCAGCAGCGCGCACAGCAGGGTCAGGCCGATCGCGGCGAAATAAAAGCCCATGCCGACCACGACGCCCAGCGCCGCCGCGGCCCAGAGCGAGGCGGCCGTGGTCAGCCCGCTGATATTCATGCCCTCGCGCATGATGACGCCGGCGCAGAGGAAGCCGATGCCGGTCAGCACGCCCTGGATCACCCGGGTCGGGTCGGTGAAGGGCGGCGGCAGGCCGCTGCTGAGGCCGCCGAACCATTGCTGCGGATAGCCGACCAGCACCGTCACCGCGCAGGAGGCCATGCAGACCAGCGCATAGGTACGCATGCCGGCGGCGCGGCCATGGTAGGCGCGCTCGTAGCCGAGGATCAGGCCCAGCAGCATCGCGCCGAGCAGGTGCATCAACATCAGCACATTGGCCTGCCATTGGCCGGCGGCCCAGAAGCGCAGCAGCTGGTCCAGCTCGGGCATGGTGTTCGTCATGGCGGTCCTCCGGCCCGATGGGGCAGGGCCGATGCTACGCCGGGCGGCCGGGCTTCAGGCCAGCGCCCGAGCGGTCAGATAGAGCCCCAGGCCGAAGACCGCGTGATTGAGCAGGCTGCGCAGGCAGTTCAGCAGCGGCGTCGGCGTCCGGGAGGCGGCAAAGCCGGCCCCCATCGCCGGCTGCATGACGAACAGCGGCATCACGACGGTGGCGATGCCCAGCGCCAGCGCCGGCGGCAGCGTCGGCCGTGCCAGCCAGCTGCTGCCCTGGACGGCGATCAGCAGCGCCGCGAAGGCAATGCCGATCGCGTAATGGGCCAGCCAGCCGAGCAGCGCTTCCTGCGGCAGCGCCGGCGCCTTGGCGATCGCCGCATGGGCGAAGCGGCCGCGCAGCAGGTGGCCGACCCAGCGGCCGAGCAGGGCGACGCTCATGGTCGGCACGCCCAGGCGCTTCAGCAGCTGCAGCCAGAGATCCAGCACGACGGTGGCGCCGATGCCGAGCAGGGCGATCCTGAGCAGGAGCATCGGGCGATTCTGCGGTGGCGCCGTGCAAAGAGAAAGGGCCCGCAGGCCCCTTGACGAACTCGCCGATGCGGCAGGCTCAGACGGACAGCAGCTCGACCTCGAACAGCAGGGTCGCGTTGGGCGGGATCACGCCGCCGGCGCCGCGCGCGCCATAGCCGAGCTCGGCGGGGATCACCAGCATGCGGGTGCCGCCGACCTTCATGCCCTGCACGCCCTCGTCCCAGCCGCGGATCACCTGGCCGCCACCGAGGCCGAAGCGGAACGGGTCGCCGCGGTCCTTGCTGGAGTCGAACTTCTTGCCGCGCAGGCCGTCCTTGTAGAGCCAGCCGGTGTAGTGCACGGTGACGCGCTGGCCGGCCTTGGCCTCGGCGCCGCTGCCCTCGACGGTGTCCTGGTACTGCAGACCGGAGGCGGTCTTCTGCAGCTCCAGCGCGATCGGCTCGTCGCCGCCGGCGACGCCCAGCAGCTGCACCTCGAACATCAGGGTGGCGTTGGGCGGGATCACGCCGCCGGCGCCGCGCGCGCCATAGCCGAGCTCGGGCGGGATCACCAGCATCCGGGTGCCGCCGACCTTCATGCCCTGCACGCCCTCGTCCCAGCCGCGGATCACCATGCCGCCGTCGAGCTCGAACTCGAAGGCTTCGTTGCGGTCCTTGCTGGAGTCGAACTTGGCGCCTTTCTGCCCGTCCTTGTAGAGCCAGCCGGTGTAGTGCACCGACACGTCCTGGCCGGACTTGGCCTCCTTGCCGTCGCCGACGACGGTGTCTTCGTATTGCAGGCCGCTGGGGCTGGTGTTCATGGGGATTCCTTTGACTGCGGATCTTCGATGGCCGGCATCATCGCACGCCAGGCGGCCACGCCCTCGGCCAGCAGGCCCGGCAGATCGCCGGCCGAGAGGCGCAGGCCCAGCACCGCCGCCGCCGCGCGCAGCGCCGCTACCGGGTCTTCCAGCGCCAGCGCGGCCGCGCCGTTCTGCTTGGACAGCTTCTCGCCATTGGCGCCCAGCACCAGCGGCGTGTGCAGATAGCGCGGCGTCGGCAGGCCCAGGAGCCGCTGCAGAAAGACCTGCCGCGGCGTGTTGTCGGCCAGGTCCTCGCCGCGCACGATGTCGCTGATGCCCTGCTCGGCATCGTCGACGACGACGGCCAGCTGATAGGCCCAGAGTCCGTCGGCGCGCTTGAGCACGAAGTCGCCGACCTCGCGTTCCAGGTCTTGCCGCTGTCGGCCCAGGCGGCGGTCCTGCCACTCGATGCAGCCGGCGCCGGCCGTCCGCAGCCGCCAGGCGCGCGCCGGCCGGCCGCCGGTGCCGGCGCGGCAGGTCCCCGGATAGACCAGCTCGCCATGGCGGGTGGGCGGGGCCAGTGCGGCGATGTCCTTGCGCGAGCAGGCACAGCCATAGGCCAGGCCGGCGTCCACCAGGCGCTGCAGCGCCTGGGCATAGAGGTCGCCGCGGCGCGACTGCCAGACCGGCGGCTCGTCGGGCAGCAGGCCGCAGCGCGCCAACTGGCCGAGGATGATTTCGTCATTGCCGGGCGCGCAGCGCGGCAGGTCGACGTCCTCGATGCGCAGCAGCCAGCGGCCGCCGTGGGCGCGCGCATCGAGCCAGCTGGCCAGGGCGGCGACCAGCGAGCCCGCATGCAGCGGGCCGGTCGGCGAGGGAGCGAAGCGGCCGATATAGGGTCCGGTGTAGCGCATCAGAGCAGCAGGCCCTCGTGCTGCTCCAGCAGCGAGCGCCGCGTCGCCGGACTCTGCAGCTGCGAGATCCACCAGGCCAGGGCCTTGCCGGGCGGCTGGCCGGTATTGCGCCAGGCATAGTGCATCGGCGAGGCGCGATTGCCCTGGAAGGTCTTCTTGTGCACCAGGCGGCCGGCCTCGATATGGCGGCGCACCATCTGCGTCGGCAGCGAGCCGCAGCCGAGGCCGCGCATCAGCGCCTCCAGCTTGGCCGCCATCGAGGGCATGGCCAGCACGTCCTGGCCCGGCATCACGCCCACCGTGGTCGGCGCCAGCGTGCGGGCGGTGTCGGCGACGGCGATGATGCGGTGCTGGGCGATCGTCGTCGCCGACAGCGGCTCGGGCGCGTTGGCCAGCGGGTGGTGCGGCGCGACGCAGAAGATCATTTCCATCGGGCCCATCGGCTCGCAATAGACCGAGCTGCCCGGCGGCTGGGTCGAGGTGCCGATGGCCAGATCGGCCTGGCCCGAGACCAGCGCCTCCCAGGTGCCGGACATCACCTCGCAGCGGAACTTCAGCCGCGTCGGTGGGCCGTCCTGCCCGTCCTGGCCACCCTCGCCGGCCGGCAGCCGGTAGAAGGCGTCCAGCAGGTCGAACAGCGCGCGCCGCGCGATCGCGTCGTCGAAGCAGACGGTCAGCTCGCTCTCCCAGCCGGTGGCGACGCGGCGCACGCGGTTGGCCACCGCGTCCATCTCCTGCAAGAGGCGCCGGCCCTCGACCAGCAGCTCCTGGCCGGCGGCCGTCAGCACCGCCTGGCGCGAGCGGCGGTCGAACAGCAGCACGTCCAGCGCCTCCTCCAGCTGGCGCACGCTGTAGGTCAGGGCCGAGGGCACCTTGCCCATCTCGCGGGCGGCGGCGGCAAAGCTGCCGCTGCGGGCGATCTGGTCCATCATCGCCAGCGCTTCGGGGGTCAGGACGCGGCGTTTGTCGGGGCTGGGCATGGCTTCCAATGGCATGGCGGAGGCCTCATCTTAGGCGGCAACCGTTCAGAACAACTGAATGCTGGCTTCAGCGCCGGCAGGCTGTTCGCGCGCTGGACTGGACCTACATTGGATCCATGGCCGGCAACGGCCCCCATCCAAAGAGAGGACCCCATCATGCTCGAACTGATCCGTTCGTCGGACCGCGGCTATGCCGATCACGGCTGGCTGAAATCGTTCCACAGCTTCTCCTTCGCCGATTACTACGATCCCAAGCGCATGGGTTTCGGCCCGCTGCGCGTGATCAACGAGGACCGCATCGCGCCGGGCACCGGCTTTGGCACCCATGGCCACCGCGATATGGAGATCATCAGCTATGTGCTGGACGGCGAGCTGGCCCACAAGGACAGCATGGGCAATGGGCAGGCCGGCGGCGCCCATGCCGGCGTGATCCAGCCCGGGGACGTGCAGCGCATGAGCGCCGGCACCGGCGTGATGCACAGCGAGTTCAACAACGCGCCGAACCAGACCACCCATTTCCTGCAGATCTGGATCATGCCGGACCAGCGCGGCGTGACGCCCGGCTACGAGCAGAAGCGCTTCGAGGTGGCCGACAAGCGCGGCCGGCTGCGCCTGATCGCGTCCAGGGGCGGCGAGCAGGGCTCCGTCCACATCCATGCCGATGCGAAGCTCTACGCCGGCCTGTTCGACGGCGACGAGTCGGCCGAGCTGGCGCTGGCGCCGGGCCGCGTCGCCTATGTGCATCTGGTGCGCGGCGCGCTGACGGTCAACGGCCAGGCGCTGGCCGGCGGCGATGCGCTGCAGATCAGCGATGTCGCGCAGCTGCAGATCGCCGGTGGCCGCGATGCCGAGGTGCTGGTCTTCGATCTGCCGCGCTGAAGGGCCTAGCGATGTCCGGGGCTGGATAGACTCCGGCCCATGGACAAGCTGCTGACCCTGTTGAAATTCCTGCCCCTGGTCGACTGGCTCGCCCTGGGGCTTTTTTTCGCCGGCTGGATCGGCTACGCGCGCTTCGCCAGGCAGCGCGCCCTGACGCAGGCCTCGGTGCTGGGCGAAACCAACCGCGAGCGCCGGCGCTGGATGCTGCAATGCACCTACCGTGAGGTGCGGGTGATCGACGGCGTCGTCGTGCAGAGCCTGTCGACCAGCCCCTCCTTCTTCGCCTCGACGACGATCCTCATCATCGGCGGCCTGCTGGCCCTGCTGGGCGCCGGCGACCAGGCCAGCGGGCTGGTGCGCGAGATCCCCTTTGCCGCGCGCACCTCGACCCTGGTGTTCGAGCTGAAGCTGGTGCTGCTGGCCGGCATCTTCGTCTACGCCTTCTTCCGCTTCACCTGGAGCATGCGGCAGTACACCTTCGGCGCCCTGCTGGTTGCGGCCGCGCCCGAGGCCAAGCAGTTCGACATCAATCCCGAGCTGTCGCGCGAGGCCTTCGCCGACCGCGCCGGACGCGTCGTCGGCTTGGCCGCCGAGACCTTCAACGACGGGCTGCGCGCCTACTACATGGCCTTTGCCGCCGTTGCCTGGTTCTTCTCGCCCTGGGCCCTGATTGCCGCGACGACCGGCGTCGTCTACGTCCTCTACCAGCGCGAATTCCGCTCCGAGGTGCTGGAGGTGCTGCAGAAGCACGGCGGCGCGGGCTAAGTCCTGGACGAGCCGGCCCGGGGGCGCCCCGGCCTTCAAACTTGGGGCAGGGCTAGCACGCAGCACGGCGCCGCGGCATTCAAGTAGGCTGGGCCTTCGCACGCGCCGCGCTGCGATTGCTGCCGAATCATGCCTCGGACCCGATTCCCGGGCGGTCGGCGGCGCATCCTGACTCGAGGAGACAAGCATGAAGAAACTGCTTCTGGCCCTGGTCGCCCTGGGCTTCTGCGCGCATGCCGCGCTGGCCGCCACGCCGCCGGCCTACTTCGTCGACGAAGCCAAGCTGCCCTTCAATGAGCTGGCCAATCTGCCCTCGCAGCGCGAGTGGGGCGTCCACAACGGCGCCGGCTACCGCATCGAGGTGCCGCAGCAGTGGAACGGCAAGCTGGTTATCTGGGCCCATGGCTACCGCGGCACCGGCCTGGAGCTGACCGTCGACAACCATCCGCTGCGCGCCTTCCTGCTCGCCAACGGCTATGCCTGGGCCGCCTCAAGCTACAGCAGGAACGCCTATGACCCGGCCCAGGGCGCCAAGGACTCGCATGCGCTGACCCAGCTGTTCAACGGCCGCTTCGGCAGGCCCAGCCGCGTCTACATCACCGGCGCCTCGATGGGCGGCCATGTGACCGGCATCGTCGCCGAGCAGTGGCCGCAGTCCTACGACGGCGCGATGCCGATCTGCGGCGTGCTCGGCGACTACGAGCTGTTCGACTACTTCCTCGACCACAACGTGGCCGCGCAGACGCTGTCGGGCCAGAACAAGCGCTACCCCTACGGCGACGACTATCTGAGCGTGACGGTGCCGGCGACCAAGGCGGCGCTCGGCCCGGCCTTCCCCTTCGCGCTGAATGCGGCGGGGCAGAACTTCAAGGCGCTGATGCAGCAGCGCAGCGGCGGCGTGCGGCCGCTGTTCGAGCAGGGCTGGCTGTATTGGAACGGGCTGGTGCCGGGCGACTTCCTGTTCGGCCTCGGGGTCGGCAACGGCACCCTGCCGCGCCAGCCGGGCGTGGCGGTGCAGAACGTCGACGTGGTCTACCAGTTCGACGCCAACCCGGCGCTGACCGCCGCCGAGGACGCGTTCAACGTCAACGTCCAGCGCGTCACGGCCGACCCGCAGGCGCGGCGCCGCAACGGCCTGGCCAATGTCACGCCGACCACCGGCGATCTGCGCATCCCGATGCTGAGCCTGCACACGCTGGGCGATCTGTTCGTGCCCTTCCATATGGAGCAGGTCTACGCGCGCCGGGTGGCGGAGAAGGGCAACTCGGCACGCCTGGTGCAGCGCGCCACGCGCGACGTCGGCCATTGCAGCTTCGCGCCGGCCGAGCTGGTCACGACCTTCGTCGACCTGGTCAAGTGGGTCGAGGCCGGCGTCAAGCCGGCGGGCGACGCGGTGCTCGACCCGCAGGCGGTGGCCGACCCGGCCTTCGGCTGCAAGTTCACCGACAAGACGGCCCCGCGCATCTGGGACCAGCCCGGCCTGGGCATTCTCAAGCCGGCCGCCTGCCCGGTGCCCTGAAGGCGGGCCGCAAGGCCGCCGGGGGGCCGGTCCCGCAAGGGCCGGCCCTTTTGCCGTGCCGGCCGGGCTACTTGAGCCCGCCGCTGAGGAACTGCTGCAGGCGTGCGCTCTGCGGCTTGACGAGGATCTCGCGCGGATGGCCTTCCTCCTCGACCCGGCCCTGGTGCAGGAACAGGGTGTGGTTGGAGACCTCGCGGGCGAAGCCCATCTCGTGGGTGACGACGATCATGGTCCGGCCCTCGGCGGCCAGGTCCTTCATCACCTTCAGCACCTCGCCGACCAGTTCCGGGTCCAGTGCCGAGGTCGGCTCGTCGAACAGCATCACCTCGGGCTCGACCGCCAGCGCCCGCGCGATCGCGACGCGCTGCTGTTCGCCGCCGGAGAGCTGGGCCGGGTAGACGTCCTTGCGATGCGCGACGCCGACGCGGGCCAGCAGCGCCTCGGCCTTCTCGACCGCCTCGGCCTTGGCCACGCCCAGCACATGGACCGGCGCCTCGATGACGTTCTCCAGCACCGTGCGGTGGCCCCAGAGATTGAAGTTCTGGAACACCATGGCCAGGCGCGCGCGCCACTGGCGCAGCTGCTGCGCGTCGCTGGCCTTGAGGCTGCCGTCGCGGTCGCGCGCCAGCTTCAGCTCCTCGCTGCCCAGTTGCAGCCGGCCCTCATGCGGCTGCTCGAGCAGGTTCAGACAGC
Source organism: Roseateles violae (assembly GCF_030410485.1). Taxonomy (GTDB): domain Bacteria; phylum Pseudomonadota; class Gammaproteobacteria; order Burkholderiales; family Burkholderiaceae_C; genus Roseateles_D; species Roseateles_D violae. The sequence goes on from NZ_JAUHHC010000002.1 coordinate 492,328, forward strand.
GCAGAAAGGTGCTCTTGCCGGAGCCGCTGGAGCCGATCAGGGTGATGACATCGCCCGGCTTGGCGGCCAGCGAGACGCCCTTCAGCACCTCGCGCTCGCCATAGCGCTTGTGCAGGTTCTCGACCAGAAGGCTTGCGTGTGACATCTTGGCTTCTTCTTTCGTTCTTTCTTCTCAGGCGCTCAGCAGCTTGCCGCTGCGCAGCGGCTCGGTGCCGGCGATGCGGGCGACCTTCATGCCGGCGGTGACGAAGCGCACCGACTCGCGCGCATAGAGCAGGCCGTCCACCGGCGCGCTCAGCTCGGTCAGCGCATTGCTGATCGGATCGATCACGTGGGCGACCACCTCGCCGGCGGCGACCATATCGCCGGGCTGGCGCACAAAGGCCAGCACGCCGGCGGTGGCCGACTTGATCGGCATGCTGCCGGCCAGTGGTCGCGCATCGCCGACCGGGGCGGGCAGGGCCGGCACCTCTCCGGCCACGGCGCCGCGGTAGCAGAGGAAGTCCAGCAGCTTTTGCGCGTCGGCCTCGGCCAGCGCATGCTCGACGTCGGCGCCGCCGCGCAGCTCGACCGTCACCGACAGGCAGGCCTGCGGGATGGCGAAGCGGCCACCGAAGTGGCGGTCCCATTGCCACCAGACCTGCGAGCAGGCCTCGTCGAAGGGGTTGTCGCCCGAGTCCTGGGCCAACAGGGTGACGCGGGCGCCCAGATAGCGCGCCAGCGGTTCGCAGTCGGGCCAGCAGAGCGTGTCGGTGTACAGATGCATGACCGCCTGCGCGTCGCAGTGCAGGTCCAGCACGATGTCGGCATCGCAGGACAAGCTCATCAAGGTGCGGCGCAGCGACTGCAGTTCGGTCTCGACCGGCGACTGCTCGACGGCCGCCTTCAACGCGCGGCGCAGCACGGCGACATTGCGCGCGGCGTCGGCGCCCAGTTCGCCCTCGGCGGCCGCGGCGGCGGCCAGCATCTGCTCCGGATAGTGGCGGTTGAAGTTCTCGCCCGAGGTCGTTTCGAAGCGGCCCTGGTGGCCGTGCAGGATGTATTGCGACAGGCCGATCGGGTTGGCCATCGGCACCAGCACGATCTCGCCGGCAATGCGGCCGGCCGCCTCCAGCGCGTCGAGCTTGTTGCGCAGATGATGGGCCACCAGCATGCCGGGCAGTTCGTCGGCATGCAGCGAGGCCTGGATATAGACCTTGGGGCCCTGGCCGGGGCGGCCGTAGTGCAGCGAGATCAGCTCGCGCTGGGTGCCGGGGGCGGGCGAGAGCAGGGCGTGGTGGTGGACTTGCATGGACTCTCAGCGCGGCATCAAGGGCTTCAGCCAGCGCGCCTCGGCCTTGTGGAACAGGGCCACCAGGGCCAGGGTCATCAGGAAGTAGCCGATGGCCGCGGTGATGAAGGCCTCGAAGGGGATGTAGTAGGTCGAGTTGACCTGGCGCGCGGCGCCGGTCAGGTCGAGGATGGTGACGATGCTGGCCAGCGAGGTGCCCTGCAGCATGAAGATCGCCTCGTTGCTGTAGGCCGGCAGCGCGCGGCGCAGGGCCGAGGGCAGCACGATGCGGCGGAACATCACCCAGCGGCTCATGCCCAGCGACTTGGCCGCCTCGATCTCGCCGTGCGGCAGCGCGCGGATCGCGCCGGCGATGATCTCGGTGGTGTAGGCGCAGGTGTTCAGGACAAAGCTCAGGCAGGCGCAGAACCAGGCCGAGCTCAGGAAAGGCCAGGCGAAGCTCTCGCGCACCGCCTCGAACTGGGCCAGGCCGTAATAGATCAGGAACAGCTGCACCAGCATCGGCGTGCCGCGGAACACATAGGTGTAGAGCCAGACGATGCGCGAGCCGATGCCGGGCAGGCTGCGCACGACGCCCAGCGGGATCGCGAACAAGAGGCCCAGCCCCAGCGAGATCGCCAGCAGCTCCAGCGTGGTCAGCGCGCCGCTCAGATAGAGATGGAAGTTCTCCTGGATCGCTTCCAGATTCATCAGAGCGCTCCCTTCCGCACGCCGGTCGAGAAGCGCTTTTGCAACTGGTCGAACACCAGTTCGGAGGCGCTGGTGAAGACCAGATAGATCATGGCCACGGCCAGGTAGAAGACGAAGGGTTCGCGCGTCGTGCCGGCGGCCTGCTGGCCGCGCGTCATCAGGTCCGACAGGCCGATCACCGAGACGATGGCCGTGCTCTTGATCAGCACCAGCCAGTTGTTGGACAGGCCCGGCAGCGCATGGCGGAACATCTGCGGGAAGGTGATGCGCCAGGCGATCTGGCGCGGCGTCATGCCATAGGCCAGGCCGGCCTCGCGCTGGCCCGGCGGCACGGCCAGGAAGGCACCGCGGAAGGCCTCGGTCAGGTAGGCGCCGAAGATGAAGCCGATCGTCAGCACGCCGGCGATATAGGGGTTGATGTCGATGTAGTCCTCATGGCCCAGCGACACCGCGATCGTGTTGACGGCCACCTGGCCGCCGTAGAAGACCAGCAGCATCAGCACCAGATCCGGCACGCCGCGGATCACCGTCGTGTAGACCTGGGCCAAGCCGCGCGCCAGCCGCCATCGGGACAGCTTGGCCAACGCGCCGAGCAGACCCAGCGTCATCGCCATCGCCAGCGAGGCCAGCGCCACGCTCAGCGTGACCGCAGCGCCTTCGAGCAGGCTGGGGAGAAAACCGTGCAACATTCGAATGTGGTGTCTTGACTCAGGCCACCCGCCGGGCCGCTCCCAAGGGTGGCCTGAGCGGATGTGATCGCGGGGCACCCCCGCGATCATCCGCGTCCCCTAGGGGGACCGGCCGCGTACCCGCGGCCGAGGGGCTCACTTTTTTGGCGCGATGTCGTACGGGAAGTACTTGTCGTTGAGCTTCTTGAAGGTACCGTTGGCTTGAATAGCGGCGATCGCGTCGTTGAACTTCTTGCCCAGGGTCTTTTCGTCGGCCTTGCGCAGGCCGACGCCGGAGCCGGTGCCGAAGTACTTGACGTCGTCGTAGTTCGGGCCGACGAGGGCGAAGCCCTTGCCATCCGGCTTGGACAGGAAGCCCTGGTCGATCGCGACCAGATCGGCCAGCGACAGATCGACGCGGCCCGACTTCAGGTCCAGAAAGGCCTGATCCTGCGTCGTGTAGCGGACGATCTCGCTCTGCTTGAAGGTGTCGGCGGCGAACTTCTCGTGGATGGTGCCGCTCTGCACGCCGATCTTCTTGCCCTTCAGGCCGGCCGGCGTGAAGTCGTACTTGGCGCCGGCCTTGGCGACGAAGCGGCCCGGCGTGTTGTAGTAGGCGTTGGAGAAGGCGATGGTCTTCTGGCGCTCGGGCGTGATCGAGACCGAGGCGATGATCGCGTCGACCTTGCGCGCCTGCAGCGCCGGGATCAGGCCGTCGAAGTCCTGCTGCACCAGCGTGCACTCGGCCTTCATCTCGGCGCAGTAGGCCATCGCCAGATCGATCTCGAAGCCCTTGAGCTTGCCGTCCGGGCCGACCTCGGAGAAGGGCGGGTAGGCGCCTTCGACGCCGATGCGGATCTTCTTCCAGTCGGGCGCCTGCGCCTGCGCGGCCAGGCTGGTGGTGGCGGCGATCAGCAGGGCGGACAGGGCGATCAAAGGACGTCTTTGCATAGCAGCTCCTTGGTGGGTGGGCTTTTCATTCATTGATTCGTAGATCATCGATGGCCAGCGAATCGGTAAATTCCTGGACAGGGGCGAGCGTAACAGTCGGCGCCGGCCCTGCGGCCCCGGCGTCGCGCCGAAGCAGCAGCCGCGCCTGCTTCATCCGCCGTCCCGCGCGCGGTGCGCCTCGCTGGGCGGGCGGGCGATCTCCAGGGCCGGGTGCAGGCCGGCGTCGAGCGCCTCGCGCTGGTCGAAGACAAAGCAGCCGCCGTGGTAGTGCGGCGCGCCCTTGCCTTCCGAATTCGTCTCCTCGAAATACTTGAGGATGCCGCCCTCAAGCTGGTAGACGGGGCCGTCCAGCCCTTGCTGCTGCAGATAGATGGCGGCCTTCTCGCAGCGGATGCCGCCGGTGCAGTAGCTGACGACGGTCTTGCCCATCAGCTCCGCCCGGTGCTGCTGCACCGCTTCGGGGAACTCGCTGAACTTGTGGATGCGCCAGTCGATCGCGCCGTCGAAGGCGCCGTAGTCGACCTCGAAGGCATTGCGGGTGTCCAGCATCACCAGCGGCCGGCCCTCGTCGTCATGGCCCTGGTCCAGCCAGCGCGCCAGGGTCGTCGCCGGCAGAGCCGGCGCGCGCGCCTGCTGGTCGGGCCGGATCGCCGGATGGTTCATGCGGATGATCTCGGGCTTGACCTTGACCAGCAGCTTCTTGAAGGGGACCGTGTCGCTCCAGCTCTCCTTGGGCGCCAGGTCGGCAAAGCGGGCATCCTCCTGCAGGGCGGCAACCCAGGCGCGCACCCCCTCGGCCGTGCCGGCCAGGAAGAGATTGATGCCTTCCTCGGCCAGCAGCACCGTGCCCTTCAGCCCCAGGGCCAGCGCGCGCGCGTGCAGCGCATCGCGCAGCAGCGCGCAGTCGGGCAGGCCCACGAATTTGTAGGCGGAGATATTGAGAACAGGGGCGTCGTTTTGCATGGGGAGGCCGGGATTGTAGGCAAGCCGGCCGATCGCCCCGCTTTTTCGCGTCCAATACGGGGCATGGACAAGGACACCATCGACGCCCGCCTGACCGAGCTGGAGATCAAGGCCAGCTTTACCGAAGACCTGGTCGAGCAGCTGAACCAGGTCATCGTGCGCCAGCAGGACCAGATCGATCTGCTGCTGCGCGAACTGCTGGAGCTGCGCCGCCAGCAGCCGGCCGAGGGCCAGCCGGTCTTGCGCAGCCTGCGGGAAGAGCTACCGCCGCACTACTGATCGATTTCGACCCGGTCCCGGCCCAGGGTCTTGGCGCGGTACAGCGCGCGATCGGCGCGGCCGAACAGCGCATCGGCGCTGTCCCCGGCCTGCCAGACGGCGATGCCCAGGCTGGCGCTCAGGCGCGGCATCTCGCCGCTGGCCGGCAGCACCAGATGCGCGCGCAGACGCTCGGCCAGCAGGGCCGCGTCGGCGGCGCCGGTCTGCGGCAGCAGCACGCAGAACTCCTCGCCGCCGTAGCGGAAGCACTGGTCCTGCGCGCGCAGGCCGGCGCGCAGGCGCGCGGCGAAGGCGGCCAGCGTCGCGTCGCCCTGGTGGTGGCCGAAGCGGTCGTTGATCGCCTTGAAATGATCGATGTCCAGCATCAGCACCGCAAAGGGCTGCTGATCGCGCTGGGCACCGGCCAGCGAGCGGTGCATCGCCTCGTCCAGCGCGCGGCGGTTCGCCAAGCCGGTCAGGCCGTCGGTCATCGCCTGCAGCCGCACCTCGGCCTCGGCGCGCATCTTGCACAGCTGCATGAAGCCGAGGTTGGTGACGATGATGAACAAGAAGCCGAACACATAGATCGGCTGCTGCCAGTCGGGCGGCATGTCCAGATAGGCCAGGCCGCTGCCCTGCAGCAGCATCGCCAGCGCGCGCAGCGGCAGCACCAGGCCCATGGCCAGATAGGCCAGCGCGACCAGGCGCTGCACGCGCTGCAGGCCGGCGGCCGGACGGCGCCACAGCGCCGCGCCGTTCAGCAACTGCACCGCACCATAGACGAAGCCGTTGAAGATGGTGGCGCCGGCATAGTTGCTGCCGGCGATGCCGCCGGCGATCGTCACGGCGGCGACCATCGCCAGCAGCCAGGGCCAGCGGTAGCGCAGGCCGAGAAACTGGCGGATCGCCACATAGAACAAGGCGACGCTCAGCGCGCCGGCCGCATTGCCCAGCAGCGCCGACAGCAGCACCGGCAGGCGCCCGGCATTGGCCAGCAGCAGATAGGCGATGCCCTGGCTGCTGACGGCCAGGGTCCAGGTGCGCAGGCCGTTGCGGCGGTCGTCGGGGGCGCGCGCGATCCACAGCATCGCCGCGATGGCGATCAGCGCGCAGGTCTGCGCGATGAACAGCGTTCGCAGATCCACGGCGCCGCCTTCCTGCGTCCTGCTGTTACTGCGGCTTGGCGGCGCTGCCCGGCACCGGCCGGCTCGGCACGCCGGCGCTGCAGATCTCGGTGTGCGCGGGGCTGTGGACGAACCAGCCGCCGCGATGGCGGCGCGCGTCCAGCAGCTGGGTCCAGGTCGCGCTGTCGGTGCGCAGGATCTGCAGCGCCGGCCGCTCGGCCTCGGGCATATCGGCCAGCAGGCGGATCTGCTTGATCGCCAGCCGCTGCTCGGGCTTGTCGTAGAAGCCCATGTTCGAGCCGCCGCGCGGCAGGCTGGACAGCAGCTCGATGCCCTTGATCACCCGGCCGACGACGGTGATGTTCAGGTCCAGCCCGCGCGGCGCATGGCCGATCACCGCATAGAGCTCGGCGCCGGTGCTCGAATCGACCTCGTTGCCGCGGCCGGCGCCGACCATGCCGTAGCAGTGCGCGAGCCAGGCGCGGCCGGTCTTGGGATCGGCGGCGACCGGAAAGCCGTCGACGAAGCCGCTGCGCGGCGCCCAGCCGTCGACATCGGGCAGCCGGGTCAGCGGCAGGCCCTTCAGCGGCACCGAGAACTCGGCCGGGATCTTCGCCTCGGCCTTGCCCAGCGGGCGCGCCTTGGCGGCGTCGTCGCCATCCGGATCGCCCCACTGGGCGACGAAGTTGTCCTGCACGCGCAGCACGGCCAGGCCGTCCCAGAAGCCGCCGCGCGCCAGGGCGCGGATATTGGCCACATGGCGCGGCGCGAAACGCGGCGCCAGCTCGATCAGCACGGGACCGGCCGGCAGCTCCATCAGCAGGGTGTTCCCGGGATCGAGCGCGCGCCAGTCGCCGTCCGGCGCGGCGGCGATCAGCTCGGCGCTGGTCTTCTTGGGCTTGGCCGGCGCGGCGGGCTTCTTGGCGGGCGCCGCGATCGCTGCGCTCAGGCCCAGCGCAAGCAGAGCGGAAATCAGGGGCGTTTTCTTGGGCATCGGTCGGTCTCCTGGGCCGGCAGCATAACGGCTGACACCTCCCGCCTCTCTACAATCCGGCGATGGCCTTTGTTCACCTGCGCACCCATACCGAGTATTCCGTCGTCGACGGCACCCTGAGAACCGACGATGCGGCCGACGCGGCGGCCAAGGACGGCCAGGTGGCGCTGGCGATCACCGACCTGGCCAATCTGTTCGGCGGCATCAAGTTCTACAACGCCTGCCGCAAGAAGGGCGTCAAGCCGCTGCTGGGCACCGACTGCTGGCTGGAGCCGGAGGGCTCGGACAAGAACCCGACCCGGCTGCTGCTGCTGGTGCAGAACAAGCAGGGCTATCTGAACATCTCGGAGCTGCTCTCCAGGGCCTGGATCCAGAACGTGATCCGCAACCAGGCCTGCCTCAAATGGGAATGGCTGGAGGAGCTGGGCGAAGGCCTGATCTGCCTGTCCGGCGCGCAGTTCGGCGGCCTGGGCCAGGCCTTGCTGCTCGGCGACCGGGCACGCGCGCAGGACTGGGCGCGCCGGCTGGCAGGCATCTTCCCGGGGCGCTTCTATATCGAGCTGCAGCGCGCCGGCCTGGCCGGCCAGGAGGCGCTGGTGCAGGCCAGCGTGCCCTTCGCGGCCGAGCTGCAGCTGCCGGTCGTCGCGACCCATCCGATCCAGTTCCTCGGCGCGGAGGACTTCGAGGCGCACGAGGCGCGCGTCTGCGTGGCCGAGGGCGAGACCCTCACCAATCCGAAACGGATCAAGCGCTTCAACGACGGCCAGTATTTCCGCTCGCAGGCCGAGATGGAAAAGCTGTTCGCCGACATCCCCAGCGCGATCGCCAACACGGTGGAGATCGCGCGCCGCTGCAGCCTGTCGCTGGTGCTGGGCAAGCCGCAGCTGCCGGACTTCCCGACCCCCATCCTGGACGACGGCGAGCGCATGCCGATGGACCAGTACTTCCGCCAGCTGAGCTTCGAGGGCCTGGACTTCCGCCTGCAGCAGCTGTTCCCCGATCCGGCCAAGCGCGAGGCGCAGCGGCCGCGCTATGTCGAGCGGCTGGAGTTCGAGCTGGACACCATCATCAAGATGGGCTTCCCGGGCTACTTCCTGATCGTCGGCGACTTCATCAAGTGGGCGAAGGAAAATGGCTGCCCGGTCGGCCCGGGCCGGGGTTCGGGCGCCGGCTCCCTGGTCGCCTATGTGCTGCTGATCACCGACCTCGACCCGCTGCAGTACAACCTGCTGTTCGAGCGTTTCCTGAACCCCGAGCGCGTCTCGATGCCCGACTTCGACATCGACTTCTGCCAGGGCAACCGCGACCGCGTGATCGAGTACGTGAAGGACAAGTACGGCCGGCCGGCCGTCAGCCAGATCGCCACCTTCGGCACCATGGCGGCCAAGGGCGCGCTGCGCGACATCGGCCGCGTCTTGGGCATGGGCTTCGGCCATGTGGACTCGATCGCCAAGCTGGTGCCGGCGCCGCCGGGCAAGACCGTCACCCTGGCCAAGCTGCCGCCCGGCTTCGATCCGGACAAGGCCAAGATGGTCTATGCCCGCCACGAGTCGCCCGAGATCGGGGAGCGCGAGCAGGAGGACGAGGAGGTTGCCGGCCTGCTCGCGATGGCGGCCCGGGTCGAGGGCACCGTGCGCTCGATCGGCATGCATGCCGGCGGCGTGCTGATCGCGCCGGGCAAGATCACCGACTTCTGCCCGCAGTACCAGCAGCCCGGCTCCACCAGCGCGGTCAGCCAGTACGACAAGGACGACGTCGAGGCGATCGGCCTGGTGAAGTTCGACTTCCTGGGCCTGGCGACCCTGACCATCCTCGAGATGGCCAAGGAATTCATCGTCGCCCGCTATCCGGAGCAGAAGGACTTCGCCTTCGAGAAGATCCCGCTCGACGACAAGAAGACCTACAAGCTCTTCTCCGATGGCTTGACCGAGAGCGTGTTCCAGTTTGAATCGAGCGGCATGCAGAAGATGCTGCGCGACGCCAAGCCCTCGCGGCTGGAGGACCTGATCGCGCTGAACGCGCTGTACCGGCCGGGGCCTATGGACCTGATCCCGACCTTCGTCGCGCGCAAGCATGGCAAGGAGGTCGTCGAGTACCCGCACCCCTTGACCGAGCCGGTGCTGGCCGAGACCTACGGCATCATGGTCTACCAGGAGCAGGTGATGCAGACGGCCCAGGTGCTGGGCGGCTACTCGCTCGGCGGCGCCGACATGCTGCGCCGCGCGATGGGCAAGAAGAAGGCCGAGGAAATGGCCATGCACCGCGAGCTGTTCCGCAAGGGGGCGGCCGAGAAGGGCATCGACCAGGCCAAGGCCGACGAGGTCTTCGACCTGATGGAGAAGTTCGCCGGCTACGGCTTCAACAAGTCGCACGCCGCCGCCTACTCGCTGCTGGCCTATCACACCGGCTGGCTGAAGGTCCATTTCACCGCGGAGTTCTATGCGGCGAACATGACGATCGAATCGGACAACACCGACAAGCTCAAGGTGCTCTTGAACGACGCCAAGCTGTTCGGCATCGAGTTCGAGCCGCCGAACGTGAACCTGGGCGTCGGCCGCTTCGAGCCGCTGAGCCCGAAGAAGATCAACTACAGCCTGGGCGCGATCAAGGGCACCGGCGCCGGCGCGATCGAGGCCATCGTGCGCGCACGCACGGAGGGCGGGCCCTTCAAGAGCTTCTTCGACTTCTGCGCCCGCGTCGACCGCAAGTCGGTCAACAAGCGCGTCGTCGAGGCGCTGATCAAGGCCGGCGCCTTCGACAGCCTGGAGCCCGATCGCGCCAAGGTGCTGGCCAGCGTCGCCCTGGGCTATGCCTATGCCGACAACCTGGCGCAGAACGTCGACCAGGGCGGTCTGTTCGATTTCGACGACAACGCCCATGGCTCCTCGACCGCCGAGCCGCCGCTGGTCGAGGCGGCGCCCTGGAGCATCAAGGAGCGGCTGTCGCTGGAGAAGACGGCGATCGGCTACTACCTCAGCGGCCATCTGTTCGACCAGAGCGGCGAGGAGGTGCGGCGCATGGTCAAGCGCCGCATCGCCGATGCGCAGGACAGCCGCGAGCCGGTGATGCTGGCCGGCATCGTCGGCGATCTGCGCATCATCAATGGCAACCGCGGCCGCGTCGCCATCTTCAAGCTCGATGACAAGAGCGACGCGATCGAGGCGGTGGCCAACGAGGAGCTGATTAACGCGCACAAGGAGCTCTTGTCCGAGGACGAGCTGATCATCGTCTCCGGCAAGGTGCAGAACGACCGCTTCTCCGGCGGCCTGCGACTTACCGTGCAGGCGATCTGGGACCTGGCCGCCGCGCGCGCGCGTTTCGGCAAGTACTTCTATGTGCCGGTGCGCGACCAGTTGCCGCCGCTGCAGGAGATCGTCAAGACCTGGCCCGCGCGCCGGCTCGAGACCGAGCAGGGCGAGATCAGCCAGGGCCTGAAGATGCAGACGCATCATTTCCTGCGCGGCGAGCATGCCGGCGCCGAGTTCCGCATCGAGCTGGGCGAGGACAGCCGCTTCTGGCCCTGCGACGAGGCGCTGGCGCGGCTCGCCCAGCTGGGCCGCGAGAGCAGTGCCAAGGCGGCGGGGGCGCAGACGGGGCAGACCGCGCAAATCGTCTACGACTGAGTTCGGCCGGTTTTTACCCCGCGTTTGCGGGCTTTGCCGGCCCGCGAGCCGGCCAAGAATGGCGGCACGCTCGTCCCGCCATGCAGCCGCTCCATCCACCGCGCACCCCGTCCACCGGCCTGATCCTGACCGGCGGCGGCGCGCGGGCCGCCTACCAGGTCGGCGTGCTGCAGGCGATCGCGCAGCTGCGCCGCGAGGCCGGCCTCAGCGGTGGCAATCCCTTTCCCATCATCGCCGGCACCTCGGCCGGCGCGATCAATGCGGCGACCCTGGCCTGCGAGGCCGATGACTTCGGCGCCGCCGTCGGCGGGCTAATGCGCATCTGGCGCAATCTGCACGCCGAGCAGGTCTACACGGCCGACGCGCTGGGCGTGATCCGCAGCGGCGCACGCTGGCTGACCATGATGAGCCTGGGCTGGGCGCTGGCGCGCTGGCGGCGCTCGCGGCCCAAGAGCCTCTTGGACAACGCACCGCTGGCCGAGCTGCTGCGCCGCAGCGTGCGCTTCGAGCGCATGGACGCGATGCTGCAGCAGGGCCATCTGGAGGCGCTGGCGATCAGCGGCTCCAGCTACAGCTCGGGCCAGCATGTCACCTTCTACCAGGCGCGCGGCCGGCTGGACCCCTGGCAGCGCTCGCAGCGCCTGGCCGTGCGGGCGCCGCTGTCGGTCGAGCACCTGATGGCCTCGTCGGCCATTCCCTTCATCTTTCCGGCCGTGCCGCTGCAGCTGGGCAGCCGGCCCGAATGGTTCGGCGACGGCTCGATGCGGCAGAGCGCGCCGATCTCGCCGGCCGTCCATCTGGGCGCCGAGCGGGTGCTGGTGATCGGCGCCGGCCGCATGCACGAGCCGCCGGGCCGGCGCGAGACCCCGGAGGCCGGCGGCCCGCCAAGCCTGGCGCAGATCGCCGGCCATGCGATGTCCAATATCTTTCTGGACGCGCTGGCCGTCGACATCGAACGGCTGCAGCGCATCAACTCGACGCTGGCGCTGCTGACGCCCGAGGCGCGCCGCGCGACGCCGCTGCGGCCGATCGAGGTGCTGGTGATCGCGCCGAGCCGGCGCCTGGACGAGCTGGCCGCCGAACACCAGGCCAGCCTGCCGACCCCCGTGCGCGCGCTGCTGCGCGGCGTCGGCGTCAGCGGCGAGGGCCGCCAGGCCAGCGGCTCGGCCCTGGCCAGCTATCTGCTGTTCGAGCCCTCCTACACGCGCGAGCTGATCCGCCTGGGCATCGCCGACACCTTGGCGCGCCGCGCCGAGGTGCTTCGCTTCTTCGGCTGGCGGGCCGAGCCGACCGCAGCACAGCCACGGCTGACGGAGGCCTGAAAGCCGGCCGCTGGGAGCTCGGCTTGCTTGGGGAACGGCCGTCAGGCAAGCGATAGGATCCGAGCATGAACGAAGGGGCGGGGCAGGGACCGGCCGCCGCTAATCGCCATGGGGAGCCTGTGATGCTGATCGAGAGAGCCTGGTTGCGATGGTCGACGGCCACCCTGGCCTTCGTGGCCGCGACCTGGCTGAACCTGCCGCTGCAGCAGTCGCTGGAAGGGCGGGCGCCGCTGATGCCTTACTTCCTGGCGCTGGTGCTGGTGGGCTTGCTCTGCGGGCTGCTGCCGGCCTTGGCCCTGCTGAGCGCCGCCTGCCTGGCCATCCTCTATTTCTGGATCGAGCCGATAGGCCAGTTCTTTCCGATCAACTCGGTGGCCGATGTCGCGCTGATCCTGCTCTTCTGCGGCGTCGGCGCGCTGGTCGCCGCCGTGTCGGCCTGGGCCCGGCAGCTGATGCACAGCGAGCGCCGCAGCCGCGAGCGCCTGCACCTGGCCCTGGGCGCCGGCCGCATGGTGGCCTGGGACTGGGACGCGCAGAAGGGTTTCGCGATGACGGCGGGCGGCGCGGCGGAGCTCTTCGGCCATGCCTGGACCGCGGTCGACGATATGGTGCTGGGCATGGCGCCGGATGACGCGGCGAGATTCAAGGCCGCCTACCGCGAGGCCAGCGAGCGCGGCGGCCGCTTCAGCCTGGTCTGCGCGATCCGGGCGCCCGCTGACGGTCGGCAGTCCTGGGCCCGCTTCGACGGCGACGTCGAGCTCGACGCCCGGGGCCATGCCTTGCGCGCCTACGGCGTCGCCGTCGACGTGACGGCCAACGAGGAGGCCCTGCGGGCCAGCCGGGCGGCCGAGGAGCGCGTTCAGCTGGCGCTGGAGATCGGCAAGGTGATGGCCTGGGAATGCGATGCCCAGGCGCGCTACACCTGGGCCGTCAACCTGCCGCCGGGCCTGTCGCGCGAGCGCCTGATCGGCGCCGAGGTCGGCAGCCTGATCGCCCACCCGCAGTTCACCGCGACGCTGCGCGAGGCGATCGCCTCCGGGCGCAATGCCAATCTGGCCCATCGCGTCTCGCGCGGCGGCCGCGAGCATCAGCTGATGACCTCGCTGCGGCCGATGCGCAGCGAGGATGGCCGGGTGCGGCGTGTGATCGGCGCGACCGTCGACGTGACCGAGCTGACGGTCGCCCAGGAGGATTTGCGGCGGGAGAGCCAGCGCAAGGATGCCTTCCTGGCGACCTTGGCCCATGAGCTGCGCAATCCGCTGGCGCCGATACGCTACGCGGTCGCCATCCTCGGCATGGCCCGCAGCGAGGCCGATCGCGAGCGCGCCGTCGGCATCATCGCGCGCCAGTCCGCGCATATGAGCCGGCTGCTCGACGATCTGCTGGACATGAGCCGCATCACGCGCAATGTGGTCGAGCTGCAGCGGCAGACCATCGACCTGCGCGTCGTCGTGCGGCATGCGCTGGAGGCGGTCGAGCCGCTTTATGGCGAGAAGCAGCAGCGCGTGTCGCTGTCGCTCCCGCCGCAGCCGGTGCTGGTCGACGGCGACCCGACCCGGCTGCAGCAGGTGCTGGGCAATCTGCTCGACAACGCCGCCAAGTACAGCCCGGCGCCGGGCGAGGTGGCCGTCCATGTCGCGCTCGATGCCGGCGAGGGGAGCCCGCATGCCGAGGTCAGCGTTGCCGACCAGGGCATAGGCATCGCGCCCGAGATGCGGCCGCAGGTCTTCGAGCTGTTCAGCCGCATCGACGGCAGCGGCACCGCGCCGGCCGGCCTGGGCATCGGCCTGGCCGTGTCCCGGCAACTGGTCGAATTGCACGGCGGCACGATCGCCGTGCACAGCGAGGGCCTGGGGTGCGGCAGCCGCTTTGTCGTGCGCCTGCCGCTGTCGGCGGCGCGGCCCGAGTCGACGGCGGCGGCAGCAGCATCGGAGCTCCATCGGCCGGACGAGCGCATCACCGTGATGGTGGTCGACGACAACGTCGATGGCGCCGACACGCTGGCCGAGGTGCTGGGCGCCGCGCATTACGGCGTCGTGGTCGCCCACAGCGGCGGGGAGGCGCTGGCGAACTACAAGCGCGCGCGGCCGCGCGTCGTGCTGCTGGATATCGGGCTGCCGGACATGCCGGGCACCGAGGTCGCGCGCCGCCTGCGCGCCGGCAACGCGCGCGAGGCGCTGACACTGATCGCCGTCACCGGTTGGGGTCAGCAGGCCGATCGCGATTCGACGGCCGCCGCCGGTTTCGACGCGCATCTGGTGAAACCGGTCGACCTCAAGGAACTGGATCGGCTGATACGCGGGCTGCTGGCGACTCAGCCGCCGGACGCCGGTCCGGCCGCGGCCGGCGCTTCGTAGGCGCGGCCGTTCACCCGCAGGCCCTGGGCAGACAGCTTGGCCGCTGTCGCGGGCCCGATGCCGCGCACGCGCCGGTGCAGATCGTTCCAGTCCTCGAAGGTCCGCTGCACACGCGCCGCCAACAGGCGCTCGGCCAGGGCCGGGCCGATGCCGGGCAGCGATTCGAGCTGGGCCAGGCTGGCGGTGTTCAGTTCCAGCGTCGCCGGCTGGGCCTCGACGGGGCCGACCGCGACCAGGGCCAAGGCCAGCAGGCAGGCGCGGCGCCGCATCGCTGGTCCCCTCGGCGGGCTACTCGCCGTGCTGGGCGCGCACCATGGCCGCGTAGGCACCGTCGCGCGCCAGCAGTTCGGCATGCGAGCCGCTCTCGATCAGGCGGCCGTCGCCCAGCACATGGATCGCGTCGGCGCCGCGTATCGTCGACAGCCGGTGGGCGATGACGATCAGGGTCTTGCGGCCCTGCCACAGGTCCAGCGCCTGCTGCACCGCGCGCTCGCTCTCGGTGTCCAGGGCCGAGGTCGCCTCGTCGAAGACCCAGATCGGCGCGTCCTTGTACAGCGCGCGGGCGATCGCCAGGCGCTGGCGCTGGCCGCCGGACAGCTTGCTGCCATTGGCGCCGATCGTCGTGTCCAGGCCTTGCGGCAGGGTCTGGACGAAGTCCCACAGATGGGCGGCGCGCAGGGCCTGTTCGAGCCGCGCCGGATCGCGCGGCTGGGCATAGGCGATGTTGTCGGCCACCGAGGCGTCGAACAGCACGATGTCCTGCGAGACGACGGCGAACTGTCGGCGCAGATTGGCCTTCTTCAGCTGCTGGATGTCGACGCCGTCGAGCAGGATGCGGCCGGCGTCGGGCCGGCCGAAGCCCAGCAGCAGATGGATGATGGAGCTCTTGCCCGCGCCCGAGGAGCCGACCAGGGCCGTCGTCTGGCCGGGCTTGAAGGCGAGGCTCAGGCCGTTCAGTGCCGGCCGTTCGGCCTGCGGATAGCGCAGCTCGACGTTCTCGATCTCGATCTCGCCGTGGCATTCGGCCAGCTCCTGCCGGCCCTCGTCGGGCTCGACCGGCGTGTCCATCAGGCTCAGGCAGCCGCGCGCGACGACCAGGGCATTGGTGATCGGCTGGGCCAGATCGCTCAGGTGGCGCAGGCGCGAGGTCAGCAGCAGCAGGGCGGTGACGAAGGCGGCGAACTCGCCGACGCCGGTCTGCGTCTTGCGCGCCTGCAGCAGGGCCAGGCAGATGATGATGGACAGGCCGACGCTGGCGATCAGCTGCGACAGCGGCTGGGCCAGCGCGCCGGCGGCCGAGGTCTTCAGCGCGCTGCGCTGCACCTCGCGGGCGCGCTGCGCGAAGCTCTGGCGCTCGTGCTCGGCGGCGTCGAAGCTGCGCACGACGCGCCAGGCGCGGGTCACGTCGTCGACCTTGTTGACCAGGCTCAGCTGCGCGTCGTAGGTGCGCGTGCCCATCTTGCGCACGCGCGCGTTGACCTTGCGCATGACGACCACCATCAGCGGCGTGGTGATCAGCGAGAGCAGGGTCAGTTGCCAGTTCAGATAGATCAGATAGCCCAGCATCGCGAGCGCCGGCAGGCCGTCGCGCAGCACGCTGATGACGGTGCCGCCGAGCAGGGTCATGATCTGCTGCGGGTCGTTGACGACCTTGGTGACGGCCGTGCCCGGTTGCAGGCTGGTGAAGACGCGGGCATCGGCGCGCAGCAGCGATTCGAGCAGGGCCGCGCGGAAGTCCATCACGCTGCGTGACAGGGTCCAGTTGAACAGGTACTGGCCGAGGAAGGAGAACAGGCCCCGCGTCGCGAACAGGCCGATCAGCACGGCCGGCACCCACCAGACGGCGAAGGCCTGGTTGCTGAAGCCCTCGCCGAAGGCCGTCTTGATCAGGGTTGGGATCATCGGCTCGGTCGCCGCCGCGCCCAGATAGGCGAGGATGGTGAGGGCCAGGCCGCCCCGGTAGGGCTTGACGAAGCGGGCCAGGCGGCGCGCGATCGGCCCGAGTTCGGTGCTCTTGTCGGCGGCTGGAGGGGCGGGCGTGGCGGCGGTCATGGGAAGCGATTGTCGCCGCATTGCTGCGCCGGTCCGCGGCGGCTTTTTATACTGCCGCCCATGAGCTCGCCCATGAACCCCGCCGCCGCAACACCGGGAGGCCGCAGCGGCAGGCGTCGCGTGCTGCATCTGGTCACCGGCGGCTTCTCCGGCGCCACCCAGGTCGCCGTCGATCTGTGCCGGGCCGCGCTGCGCAGCGAGCGCATCGAGCCCATCCTGGTGCTGCGGCGCAAGCGCCATACCGATGAACGACGGGTGCAGGCGCTGCGCGACGAGGGCCTCACCGTCTTCGTCGTGCCCGGCTGGTCGCACCTGGCGACGATCTGGGCGCTGCGCCGCCTGTGCCGCGAACTGCGGCCCGCGGTGCTGCTGGCGCACGGCTTTCCCGAGCATCTGCTGGGCCGCTGGGCCGGGCTGTGGGCCGGCGTGCCGCATCTGCTGCAGGTCGAGCACAACTCGCGCGAGCGCTACACGCGCTGGCGGCTCTGGCAGGCGCGCTGGCTGGCGCGTCGCAGCGCCCGCCTGGTCGGCGTGTCCGAGGGCGTGCGCCAGCGCCTGCTGCAGCTGGGCATGCCCGAGGCGCTGTGCGAGGCGATCCCCAACGGCATCGCGCTGGAGCGCTTCGCGGACGCCGGGGCCAGGCCTTTTGCCGAGCGGGAGCCGGGTCTTGTCATGTCGGCCCGCTTCGCGCGGCAGAAGGACCATCCGACCCTGATCCGCGCGCTGGGCCTGCTGAAATCGCGCGGCTTGCGGCCGACGCTGCAGCTGGCCGGTGCGGGCAAGGCCGGCTACCGGCGCGCGGCCGAGGCGCTGGTGCGCGAGCTCGGCTTGGACGGGCAGGTGCGCTTCCTGGGCCATTACGGTCAGGTCCCGCAACTGCTGATGAGCCAGCAGATCTGCGTGTTGGCCACACATTGGGAGGGCATGCCGCTGGCCCTGGTGGAGGGCATGGCGGCCGGCTGCGCCTGCGTGGCCTCGGCCGTGCCGGGCGTCGAGGGCCTGCTCGAGCCGGAAGTGACCGGCCTGCTGGTGCCCGAGGGCGATGCTGCCGCGCTGGCCGATGCGCTGGAGCGCCTGCTGCGCGATCCGGCGCTGGCGGCCCGGCTCGGCGCGGCCGCGCGCGCGCGCGCGCTGGCCGAACATGGGCTGGCGCTGATGGAGCGCCGTTACGAGGCGCTGCTGCTCTCGCTCTGAGAGGCAGCGCCGGCGGCGGCGGCGCGGCGCTCGATGCGGCGCATGCGCCGGCGCGCGTTCATGCTGCGCAGGCCCAGGGTGATGCGCTCCCACCAGCTCGGCGGCACGCGGGCGATGCCGCCGTACAGCAGGTACTTAT
The DNA here is from genome assembly GCF_030410485.1 of Roseateles violae. Classification (GTDB taxonomy): domain Bacteria; phylum Pseudomonadota; class Gammaproteobacteria; order Burkholderiales; family Burkholderiaceae_C; genus Roseateles_D; species Roseateles_D violae. The sequence continues at coordinate 509,954 of NZ_JAUHHC010000002.1, forward strand.
TGCTGAAGCGGCTGGCCTGCAGGCCGTAGCGTTCGAGCAGGCGCTGCTCGTCGCGGCGCGGATCCATGTCCGGGTTGTTGCGGTACAGATCGCCGCCCAGCGGCCGCGTGTGCTTGACCGGCGTCGCGTCGAGCACGGCGATCGAGTCCTTGCGGCCCTTGCCGGCCAGCTGCGGCCAGACCCAGTCCAGGCCCCAGCCGCTGCGGCTCTCGGAGAAGGTCTTCAGGCAGGCCTTCAGCGCGCTCTTTTCGAACAGCGGCGCCATCACCTCGACGAAGGCCACATGGCGCAGCAGATAGCGCGGGTTCTGCAGCAGGGTGTCCCAGCTGTAATAGGAATCGCGGGTCAGCGCCGGCTGGGCCAGGGCCAGGCCGAAGCCGTGGAAGAGGCCGAACATGCGGTTCAGGGTCTCGGTCGTCGCGGCCAGGTCGTCGTCGGGGAACCAGAAGGCGTCGTACTGCTCGATCAGCCCGGCATGCTCGGCCAGCAAGTCGCCGATGCAGGACCATTTCGGACCGCGGCGCATCTCGTAGTAGTCGGCATCGGCCTTGTGCAGCTCGGGCTGCTGGCCGTAGTAGCTGATGAACAGATCGAAATCGCGATTCGGCTCGGCGCTCCAGCCGCGGTGCAGCGAGGCGTCGCCGGCGCGCAGGATCACGAGGTTGCGGCGGCGCAGGGCGGGCAGGGCGCTCGGCGCGCTCATGCGGCGTCCCCGGCCGGCCGGTTCGCGATCAGCTTCTCGGCCGCGGCCAGCGCCGTGGCGACGATCTGGTCCATGTTGTAGTAGCGGTACTGGGCCAGGCGGCCGACGAAGGTGACGCCGCTCTGCTGTTCGGCCAGTGCCTCGTAGCGCTTGAACAGCGCCTCGTTCTCGGGCCGCGGGATCGGGTAGTAGGGGTCGCCCTCGGCCTGCGGGTACTCGCGCACGATGGAGGTGCCGGCATGCTGCTCGCCCGTCAGGTGCTTGAACTCGGTGATGCGGGTGTAGTCGTGGTCGTTCGGGTAGTTGACCGTGCCCACCGGCTGGAACTGCGCCTGCGTCGGCAGATGCTCGTGATCGAAGCGCAGGCTGCGGTAGGGCAGAGGGCCGTAGCAATGGTCGAAATAGGCGTCGATCGGGCCGGTGTAGACCAGCTGCGCGCCGGCGAACTGCTCGCGCACCTGCTTGTAGTCGCAGCTCACCCGCACCGTGATGTTCGGGTGGTTCAGCATGCGCTCGAACATGCGCGTGTAGCCCTGGTCCGGCATGAACTGGAAGCTGTCGCCGAAATAGCGGTCGTCGTCGTTGTCGCGCGTCGGGATGCGGGCGGCGACGCCGGCCGACAGCTCGCTCAAGTCCAGCCCCCACTGCTTCTTGGTGTAGCCGCGGAAGAACTTGTCGCACAGATCCGGGCCGACCGAATTCAGCACCACGTCCTCGCTGGTCTTGATCGGGTCGCGCGGCTGACGCACCTGGTCCAGATAGGCCTGCACCTCCGCGCCGCTGAGCGAGAGGCCGTAGAGCTTGTTGATCGTCGTGCGATTGATCGGGATCGGCAGCAACTGCGCGCCGACCTGGGCCAGCACGCGGTGCTCGTAGAAGCGCCAGTTCGTGAAGCGCGACAGGTACTCGAACACCCGCTTGCTGTTGGTGTGGAAGATGTGCGGGCCGTAGGGGTGGATCAGGATCCCGTGCTCGTCGACCTTGTCGTAAGCATTGCCGCCGATATGGTCGCGCCGGTCGATCAGCATCACCGTCTTGCCGGCCTCGGCCAGCTCGCGGGCACAGACGGAGCCGGCATAGCCGGCGCCAACGATCAGGTAGTCGGGAGAGCTCATCGTCGCTTCAATCAGTGGATTCAGGTGTGTGCGATCTGCGGATTATCGATGACGGAAATTGAGCCAGCTATAAGCCGCCTTGTGCCGGAACTTCCGCCAGCGCGCCGCCAGACCCACCTCGGCAGCTTTCGTGCCTATCGAGCTCTGGAAGCTGGTTTCGTCGAGCCGGATCGCCGCCGGCACGACGCCGAGGATGCGCAGCTCGTTCTCCCACCAGTGGCGCAGATCGACGTCGATCGGCCGGCCGAAGGGGATGCGGCTGGCCAAGAGCTTCTCGGCCCCGCTGCGGCTGACCACATAGGCGGCGGTCAGGCTGGGCACGCGCTGGTAGCGGACCAGCGCATGCGCGCCGACCAGCGGCCGGCTCTCGCTGAGCTTTTCGCGCTTGCTGGTATCGAGGCGGCCGATCAGCTTGATCATGTCCCAGTCGCGCGGCAAGGCGGCGATCGCGGCGATGACGGCGGCAAAGTCCGGCTCCAGCGCCACATCGTCCTCCAGCACGACCAGGGCCGGATGGTCCGAGGCCAGCAGCGCCTGCCAGCAGCGCAGATGACTGGCATAGCAGCCCTTCTCGCCATTGACCAGCGGCTTGTGGAACTGGCGCTCGTTCAAGTCCGGGGAATAAAGCCGCGCCTGCTCGTCCTCGGGCAGCGCGGTCCAGCGCGTCGCCTCGAAGCGCTCGCCGGCCACGCCCAGCCGGGCCAGCTCCGCCTGCATGCGCACGCGGCGGTCGGCGTCGCTGTCCAGATTGATGAAGACCAGGGGCAGGGCGGTGGCCGGGGTCATTGCCTCCGCCCTCATTCGCGCCAGTGCTCGGCGATCCAGCCGGCCGGCTTGGCATGCCGCCAGTTGCCGTTGCTGCGGCCGGCCAGCGCGTCCGGCGGGTTCATCACGCCGTGGAAGATCAGGATCTTGGCGCCGGCCGGGACGCGCGGCGCGCGCAGATAGTTCGTCGGCCAGGTCGGGATGCAGTGGTATTTGTAGCTGGCGCACCAGCGCTTGTCCCAGTACTGCAGCTTGCCCTGCTTGTGCAGGAAGTCCGACAGATAGGCCTGCTCGTTGCGGAAGGTCTTGCGGATCTGCTCGAAGTCGCGCCGGAAGGTGGCCAGCACGTCCGGATGCGCGCCCAACTCGAAGCGGTAGACCGAGGAGTTGCCGGTGATGCGCCAGGGGCGCTTCCAGTCGTGGATGATCAGGAACTCGCCGGGCACCTCGAAGAAGGGCGTGATGTCGTCGACGATGACGACGTCCAGATCGAGGAACAGCGCCGTGCCCTTGAGGCCATGCAGATCGGCTTCAAAGGTGGTCAGCTTGGTCCAGCCGCGCTCCGGGATGCCCGGCGGCAGCGCCAGCGGCGGGATCGGCAGGCATTGCACCTCGGGGCGGATGCCGTCCGTGCGGTCGGTCAGGCAGACGAACTTGAAGTCGCCGCGCAGATGCCGGCGCACCATCGCGTAGAGCCGGTTGACGTATTCGGGGCCGTACTTCGTGCCCCATTTCATGCAGAGGATGTGACGCATTGCGGGCTCAGAGCTCCTCGACATGACGCGGGGGATAGGTGTCCCAGTTCAGGCAGCCGGGGCATTGCCAGAAGTAATGCGCGGCCTCGAAGCCGCAGGCGGCGCAGCGGTAGCGCAGCAGCGGGCGCACCGCGCGGTCCAGCGCGCCGGCCACCAGCGGCGCTTCGTCCTCGCCGAGCCGGGCGCCGCTGATCTGCAGCAGGCCGCGCGCGGCCGACAAGGTTGGATGCTCGCGCAGATGGCGGGCCAGGCGCTGGCGCTGCTGCGCCGGCTCCGGCTGCAGCCGCGCGATCGCCTGCAGCAGCGGCATCGCCGGTGCGCGCTGGTAGCGTGCGGCCAGCGTCGTCAGCGCGCGCTGGGCCAGTTCCGGCGAGGCGGTCGCCAGCGCGGCCTCGGCATAGTCGCCGGCGATCAGATTGAAGGCCTCGGGATTCAGCGCCAGCAATTCGGAATAGGCGGCCATCGCCTGCTCCGGCTGCTGGTTGCGAGCCAGCATCTGGCCGGCCAGCACATGGGCGCGCGCCGCCTGCGGCGCGACCTTGCGCGCCTCGGCCAGCAGTTGCTGGGCCTCCTCGTCGCGCTGGCGGGCCTGCGCCTCCAGTGCCAGCTCGCACAGGTAATGCGCGATGCGGCTGGCAAAGGAGCCGGTGCCGCCCTGTTCCAGGGCGCGGGCCACCTCGACCGCCTTGCGCCAGTCGCGCGAGCGCTCGTACAGCGAGAGCAGGGCCAGCTGCGCCTCGTTCTCGAAGGCGGTTCCGCGCAAGGCCGCATAGGCTTCCTCGGCGCGGTCGAACAGGCCGGCCTTGAAGAAGTCCTGCGCCAGCGCATGCTGGGCCCGGTCGCGCTCGGCGCGCGGCAGGTCGCCGCGCGCCAGCAGATGCTGGTGCACGCGCACCGCGCGCTCGTACTCGCCGCGGCGGCGGAACAGATTGCCGAGGGCGAAATGCAGCTCCGAGGTGTCGGGGTCGTTCTGCACCGCTTCGATGAAGGCGTCGATCGCCTTGTCCTGCTGCTCGTTCAGCAGCAGGTTCAGGCCCTTGAAATAGGCCTTGGGCGCGTCGCGCTGTTCGCGCTTCCACTGGCGCGTGTCCAGCTTGGAGGCGAGCCAGCCCAGCGCGAACGCGGCCGGCAGCACGATCAGCAACCAGCGCGGATCAAATTCCATCTTGGGGCAGGGCAGGGTTCAGGGGATCGGCGGCCGGGGTGGCGGGTGCCACGACCGGTGCGCGGGTGGCAACGCGGCGGTGCCGCCACCAGGCGGGCACCATCGCCAGCACGCCCAAGGCGCAGCCAAGGCCGAAGGCCAGCAGCACGACGATGACCAGCGGTGCCCGCCACTCGTAGCCGAAGAACCAGCGCACGGCGGTTTCGTGGCTGTTGTTCAGCGCGAAGGCGAACAGGGCGAAGAAGAGGAAGGCCCGGAAGAGCCAGACGAGGATGCGCATCGAGCGGATTCTAGGGCCCCACAGGGCGCATAGCGCTCAATGCGAACGACGGCGGCCGCTCAAGCCTGGCCGGCCGGCGCGGCGTCGTCGGCCTTGACCGGCGCCTGGGCGTCGACCGCCTCGCGCAAGGCCTTGCCGGGCTTGAAATGCGGCACCAGCTTCTCGGGGATCAGCACCTGCTCGCCGCTGCGCGGATTGCGGCCCATGCGGGGCGGGCGGCGGTTGATCGAGAAACTGCCGAAACCGCGGATCTCGATGCGGTGGCCGCGGGCCAGCGCATCGGACATCGCGTCCAGGATCGTCTTGACGGCGAACTCGGTGTCGCGCTGGGTCAGCTGGCCGAAGCGGTCGGCCAGCAGTGCAACGAGGTCGGATCGGGTCATGACGTGAGGAATCTTGTGATTGGAATTGAAACAGGCTCGCCCTCGAAAGAGTGGCGAGCCTGCTGAGTTCACCGCGGCGCCTAGGCTACCAGAGCCCAGGCGCCTTGGCACAGGGCTTAGTTACCCTGATTGTCCAGCTTGGCACGCAGCAGGGCGCCCAGGCTGGTCGTGCCGGCGTTCTCACGCTCGGACGTGGCCGACAGGCGCTGCATCGCTTCCTGCTGGTCGGCGCTGTCCTTGGCCTTGATCGACAGCTGGATGTTGCGGGTCTTGCGGTCGATGTTGACGATCACGGAGGTGACCTCGTCGCCTTCCTTCAGCACGTTGCGGGCATCTTCGACGCGGTCGCGCGAGATTTCCGAAGCACGCAGGTAGCCGACGATGTCCTCGCCCAGATCGATCTCGGCGCCACGCGCGTCAACCGTCTTGACCTTGCCGGTCACCGTCATGCCGCGGTCATTGACCGAGGTGTAGGTGGTGAACGGGTCACTGTCCAGCTGCTTGATGCCCAGCGAGATGCGCTCGCGCTCGACGTCCACGGCCAGCACGATGGCTTCGACTTCCTGGCCCTTCTTGAAGTTGCGCACGGCAGCTTCGCCGGTCTCGTTCCACGACAGGTCGGACAGGTGCACCAGGCCGTCGATGCCCTGGGCCAGGCCCACGAACACGCCGAAGTCGGTGATCGACTTGACCGGGCCCTTGACGCGGTCGCCGCGCTTGACGTTCTCGGCGAACTCTTCCCACGGGTTGGCCTTGCACTGCTTCATGCCCAGCGAGATGCGACGCTTGTCTTCGTCGATCTCCAGCACCATGACCTCGACCTCGTCGCCCAGCGAGACGATCTTCGACGGAGCGATGTTCTTGTTGGTCCAGTCCATTTCGGAGACGTGCACCAGGCCTTCGATGCCCGGCTCGATCTCGACGAAGGCGCCGTAGTCGGCGATGTTGGTGACCTTGCCGAACAGGCGGGTGCCGGTCGGGTAGCGGCGGGCCACGCCGAACCACGGGTCGTCGCCCAGCTGCTTCAGGCCCAGCGAGACGCGGTTCTTCTCGGCGTCGAACTTCAGGACCTTGGCCGTCAGTTCCTGGCCGACCGTCACCACTTCGCTCGGGTGACGGACACGGCGCCAGGCCATGTCGGTGATGTGCAGCAGGCCATCGATGCCACCCAGGTCGACGAAGGCACCGTATTCGGTGATGTTCTTGACCACGCCCTGGACGATCGCGCCTTCCGACAGCGTTTCCAGCAGCTTGGCGCGCTCTTCGCCCATCGAAGCCTCGACCACCGCGCGACGCGACAGCACAACGTTGTTGCGCTTGCGGTCCAGCTTGATGACCTTGAACTCCATGGTCTTGCCCTCGAACGGGCTCATGTCCTTGACCGGACGGGTGTCCAGCAGCGAACCCGGCAGGAAGGCGCGGATGCCGTTGACCAGCACGGTCAGGCCGCCCTTGACCTTGCCCGAGACGGTGCCGGTCACGAAGTCGCCCGACTCCAGCGCGGTTTCCAGGCTCAGCCACGAAGCCAGGCGCTTGGCCTTGTCGCGCGACAGGATGGTGTCGCCGTAGCCGTTCTCGATGGCGTCGATGGCCACCGAGACGTAGTCGCCAACCTGGACTTCCAGCTCGCCCTGGTCGTTCTTGAATTCCTCGATAGGCACGTAGGCTTCCGACTTCAGGCCTGCGTTGACGACGACGAAGCTGTGTTCGATGCGCACGACCTCGGCGGAGATCACCTCACCGGCGCGCATATCGGACTTCTGCAGCGACTCTTCGAACATTGCTGCGAAGGAGTCCATGCCGGAAGCGGTTTGAGTCTGGGACATTGTCAATTCCTGTGCGTTCCGACAAGGCGTTTGCCGGCGCGCTGTGGGTGCAAGTTGCCTTGCGGGTTAAGTTGCTGGTATCCGCCGCCCTCGATGAGCTGACGCTCGGAGGGAAGGGCTGCGGGCCCTGACCGCTTTCGACTCAACGCTAAGTCTTGAACGGCCTGCGCTTTTGCCACCATTCGAGCACCTGGGCCACCGATTCATCGATGGTCTGGGCGGAGTTGTCGAGCATCAGCGCGTCCTGTGCCGGGTGCAGGGGCGAGGCCGACCGGGTCTTGTCCCGGGCGTCCCGCGCCTCCAAATCCTGGCGCAAGCCCTCGATATTAGCCGAAATTCCCTTAGCAATCAATTGCTTATGGCGACGTTCAGCGCGCGTCGCGGCGCTGGCGGTCAGAAAAACCTTCAGAGCGGCATCCGGGAACACGTCGGTACCCATGTCGCGGCCGTCGGCGACCAGGCCCGGCGGGCGGCGGAAATCCAGCTGCAGCTGGTTCAGCACCCGGCGCACCGGCGGGTGGGCGGCCACCTGGGAGGCGCGCAGGCCCGAGACCTCCAGCCGCAACTCGTCGCTGATGTCTTCGCCCGCCAGGAACACCCGGCCCTTGGCGAAGCGCAGCTCCATGCCGCGCGCGACCGCCGCCACCGCCTCGCCGTCGTCCAGATCGACGCCGACACGGCTCGCGGCCAGGCCGGCGGCGCGGTAGAGCGCGCCCGAGTCGAGCACCGCATAGCCCAGCGCATGGGCGACCTCGTCGGCCAGCGTGCCCTTGCCGGAGGCGGTCGGGCCGTCGATGGTGATCACCGGGATGTCGCTGACACTGGCCGAGACCAGCTCGAACAGGGTCTCGAAATAGTCCGGGAAGGTCTTGGCGACGCAGGCCGGGTCTTCGATGCGCACCGGCTGCGCATGCTCGGTCAGCAGGCCGTTGAAGGCCGCCAGCGAGAAGCACATCGCGATCCGGTGGTCGTCATAGGTGTGGATGGTGGCCGGCTGCCAGTCGCGCAGCGGCTGCGTCATCGGATGAATACGCAGCCAGTCGGCGCCTTCCTCGACCTCGGCGCCCAGCTTGCGCAGCTCGGCGGCCATCGCGGCCAGCCGGTCGGTTTCCTTTACCCGCCAGCTGGCGATGTTCGTCAGCATGGTCGGACCATCGGCATACAGCGCCATCACGGCCAGGGTCATCGCCGCGTCGGGGATGTGGTTGCAGTCCAGCGTGAGGCCCTTGAGCGGCCAAGCGCCGCGGCGCACGGCCAGCCAGTTCGGCCCGGCCTGCACCTCGGCGCCCATCGCGCGCGCCGCCTCGACGAAGCGCACATCGCCCTGCAGCGATGCGCTGCCGACGCCCTCGATGCGCAGCGGGTGGTCGACCGCGGCGATCGCACCCAGCGCGACGAAATACGAAGCCGAGGAGGCGTCGCCCTCGACATGGACCGCGCCAGGCGAGCGGTAGCGGCTGCCGGCCGGAATGGTGAAGCGCTGCCAGCCCTCGCGACGCACGGCAATGCCGAAGCGCTCGAGCAGGCTCAGCGTGATCTGGATATAGGGCTTGGAGATCAGCTCGCCGACGACCTCGATGACGACATCGTTCTCCACCGCCACCAGCGGCAGCGCCATCAGCAGCGCGGTCAGGAACTGGCTGGACACATCGCCGCGCACCTGGACCGGCTGGTCGAGCTTCAGCGCCGACGGTCCGGCGAGGCGCAGCGGCGGATAGCCTTCCTGACCCAGGCAGTCGACGCGGCAGCCGAGGCCGCGCAGCGCGTCGACCAGGTCGCCGATCGGCCGTTCGTGCATGCGCGGCACGCCCGAGAGCTCGAACTCGCCGCCCTGCGTCGCGGCCAGCAGCGCCAGCGCGGCGGTCAGCGGCCGCATCGCGGTGCCGGCGTTGCCGAGGAAGAGCTGGGCCTGCTGCGTCGCCGGACGGCCGCCGATGCCGGTCACCTGCAGCGCGCCATCCGAGCCCGTCTCCAGCCGGCAGCCCAGCGTCTTCAAGGCCTCCAGCATCACGGCCGTGTCGTCGGAGTCGAGCAGGTCGTGCACGAGGGTCGTGCCCTCCGACAGGCCGGCCAGCAGCAGCACGCGGTTGGAGATGCTCTTGGAGCCGGGCAGGCGCACCGTGCCGGCGGCGGCGCGCAGCGGCGGCAGGTCGAGGAAGGGAAGCTTGTACATCGTGGACGCAGGGCTTAGGAAATCAACGGTTCGGCTGCCAGGGCGCACCGAGCTGCCAGTTGGCGCGCGCCTCGGAGATCTGGCGGATGCGGGCCTCCAGCGCGACCGCGTCGCCGCTCTTGACCAGGGCCTCGAGGCCGTCCAGCGCCTGGCGGAAGCGCTGCGACTGCACCAGCAGTTCGGCCGCATTGGCCATCAGGATGTCGCGCCAGACGGCCGGCTCGCTGGCCGCGATGCGGGTGAAGTCGCGAAAGCCGGGGCCGGCCAGGCTGAGGAAGTCGCGGCCGGCCGGCTGGGCGGCGACCGACTGGAAGAAGGCGAAAGCCAAGAGATGCGGCAGATGGCTGACGGCGGCAAAGGCCTGGTCGTGGTTGCGCGGGGTCATCTTCAGCACCTGGGCGCCGATCGCCGACCAGACGTCGGTGGCCTTCTGCACCAGCGCCGCATTGGTCTGCGGCAAGGGTGTCAGGATCACCTGGCGGCCCTGGTACAGCGTCACCTCGGCGTTCTGCACGCCGCCCGATTCCTTGCCGGCGATCGGATGCGCGGGCACGAAGGAGGGCAACTGCTTGCCCAGGGCGCGCCTGGCCGCCTCGACCACATCGCTCTTGGTCGAGCCGACGTCCATGAAGAGCACGTCCGGCTTGACCAGATGGCGGATTGCCTTCAGCGTCGGCTCGGTGGCCGAGACCGGCACGGCGACCAGCACGATGTCGGAGCCCGACACCGCCAGCAGCGCCGATTCGGCGACGACGTCGATGACGCCCAGCTTCTTCGCCGCCTCGGTGGTCGAGGGCGACTTGCTGTAGCCGACGACGCGCTTGACCAGGCCGGCCTTCTTGAGCGCCAGCGCGAACGATCCGCCCATCAGGCCGCAGCCGATCACGCCCAGTTGATTGAACATGCCCGCGTCCGCTTTATGCCTTGATCGGGTAGGCCCCGATCACCTTGTAGAAGGCGCAGAGCTCGCGCAGCTCGGCCAGGGCCGCCGCCACATGGGGCTGCGAGGGATGGCCGTCGAGGTCGATGTAGAAGTAGTACTCCCACTGGCCGGTGCGCGCCGGGCGCGATTCCAGCCGGGTCATCGACACGCCATGCGTCTTCAGCGGCACGAGGAGGTCGTGCATCGCGCCGGGCCGGTTCGGCACCGAGACGATCAGGCTGGTGCAGTCGCGGCCGGTAGCCGGCGGCGTCGCCATGGTCTGCGGCAAGGTGATGACGGCGAAGCGGGTGCGGTTGTAGGCCTCGTCCTGGACCGCGTGGGCGGTGATGTGCAGGCCGAACAAGGTCGCGGCACGCTCGCTGGCGATCGCCGCATAGGCCGGATTGGCGGCCGCCAGGCGCGCGCCCTCGGCATTGCTGGAGACGGCGCGGCGCTCGGCCTGGGGCAGGTGCTTGGACAGCCAGTTCTGGCATTGCGCCAGCGCCTGTGGATGGGCCAGCACCGCCTCGATGCCTTCCAGGGAATTCTCCTTGCGCATCAGGTTGTGGCGGATCAAGAGGCTGACCTCGCCGACCACATGGGTGGGTGTGTGCAAGAACAGGTCCAGCGAGCGGGTGACGACGCCCTCGGTCATGTTCTCGACGCCGACGACGCCGTACTGCGCGCTGCCCGAGGCGGTCGCGTGGAAGACCTCGTCGAAGCTGTTGCAGTAGATCAGGTCGGCGGCGCCGCCGAAGTACTCGATCGCCGCCTGCTCGCAGAAGGTGCCCACCGGGCCCAGCACGGCGACGCGCTGCGGCGACTCGAGCGCCAGGCAGGCGCTCATGATCTCGCGCCAGATCGCCGCCACATGCTCGCCCTTCAGCGGCCCTTGGTTGGCGGCCTTGATCTTGGCGATCACCTGGGCGACGCGGTCGGGGCGGAAGAAGGGCGTGCCCTCGCGGCGCTTGATCTCGCCGACCTGCTCGGCCACATGGGCGCGCTGGTTCAGCAGGCTCAGCAGCTGCGCATCGAGCGCATCGATCTGCTCGCGCAGCGCCAGCAGGGCCGGGTCGGCGATTGGCGCCGGAACGCTGTCCTCAGCCATGGCTTGCCTCGAAGTCCTTCAGATAGTCGACCAGCGCCTGCACGCCTTCCAGCGGCATCGCGTTGTAGATCGAGGCGCGCATGCCGCCCACCGATTTGTGACCCTTCAGCTGCAAGAGGCTGCGCTCCTTGGCGCCGGCCAGGAAGGCCTCGTTGAGCCGCTCCTCGCGCAGATAGAAGGGGATGTTCATGCGCGAGCGGCAGTCGGCCGCGACGCGGTTCTCGTACAGCGCCGAGCCGTCCAGCGCCGCGTACAGCAGCTTGGCCTTGTCGATATTGCGCTGCTCGATCGCTGCCACGCCGGTCTTGCCGGCATAGCTGAAGCGCTTCAGCCACTGGAAGACCAGGCCGGCGATGTAGATGCCGTAGGTCGGCGGCGTGTTGTACATCGACTGCGCCTCGGCCACGGTCTTGTAGTCGAAGGCGCTGGGGCAGATCGGCAGCGCGTGGCCCAGCAGCTCTTCACGCACGAAGACCAGGGTCAGGCCCGCCGGGCCGATGTTCTTCTGCGCGCCGCCGAAGGCCAGACCGACGCGGCTCCAGTCGATGGTCCGCGAGAGCTGCTGCGAGGAGCAGTCGACGACCAGCGGCGCGTCGCTGCCCAGCGCCTTCAGGTCGGGCAGCTCGTGGAACTCGACGCCGTCGATGGTCTCGTTGCTGCAGATATGCACATAGGCGGCGTCGCGGCGCAGCTGCCAGTTGCCGGGCAGCGAGCGGTACTGCGAGGCCGCGCCATCGGCCGCGATGCTCACGTCGGCATAGCGGCGCGCCTCGGCGGCGCTCTTCTTCGACCAGGAGCCGCTCACGACGACGTCGACCTTGCCACCCGGCTTCAGTCCGGACAGATTCAGCGGCACGATCGCGTTCTCGGCCAGGCCGCCGCCCTGCATGAACAGGATGCGGAATTCGCGCGGCACGGCCAGCAACTCGCGCAGGTCCGCCTCGGCGGCCTCGTAGATCGAGATGAACTCGCGGCCGCGATGGCTCATCTCCATCACGCTCATGCCCGAGCCCTGCCAGTCCAACATCTCGGCGGCGGCCTGCTGCAGGACTTCTTCGGGCAGGGCGGCCGGGCCGGCGGAAAAGTTGAACGGGCGGGCTTTCTTCATCGGGGCGTGGGCGTCACTTCTTGGGCGGGGTGGCGGGCTTGGCGGACGGGGCCGGCGTCGACGAGGCGTTCGGCGCCGGCGGCAGGCCCAGCTGCTTGGCCAGGTTCTGCTGCAGCGTCTGGAAGCGCGGCTGCAGGATGGGGCCGGCGTCGGCCAGCAGCTTGTCGGTCAGCGCCTTCTGCAGCTCGCCATTGATCTGGCCGAACTTCTTGCTGACCGGCGATTCCAGCCAGGCAACCAGCTGGCGCAGCTCGTCCTCGCTGAAGCGCTCCTCCAGCAGCGTGCCGACGGTGCTCGGCGCCAGCTTCAGCGCGCGCTCGCGCATCATCGGCGCGTTGTCGTCGACGAACTTCTTGATCTCGGCTTCCATCGCTTTGGCCGTGGCTTCGCGCTTGTCGGCCGGCACCTGCTGCAGCGCCTGGCCGGCCTGCTGCATCAGCGGGCCCAGCGGCTGCTGCAGCAGCACGCGCGACAGTTGCTCGACGCCGGGCTGCTGCAGCACCATCAGCTTGGCGATCAGTTCCTTCTTCGCCGGCGACGAGGGTTGCGGTGCGACCGGCACGTTCTGGGCCGCGGCAAACTGGGCGGCGCAGAGCAGGGCCGCGGCGGCCAGGACCTTCAGGGACTTGTTGTTCAAGCTCATTCCTTGCTGGAGTCGTCGGCGGCGCTGGCGCCGTCTTCGGTGGTGGGGGCATCGGCATCGGCATCGGCCGCGCCTTCGTTGGCATCGTTCTCGACGATGCGCTGCAGGCCCGACAGCTTGGCGCCGTCGTCCAGCGCGATCAGGGTCACGCCTTGGGTGGCGCGGCCGAGCTCGCGGATCTCCGACACGCGGGTGCGCACCAGCACGCCCTTGTCGGTGATCAGCATGATCTCGTCCTCGGCATGGACCAGGGTCGCGGCGACGACACGGCCGTTGCGCTCGCTCTGCTGGATCGCGATCATGCCCTTGGTGCCGCGGCCGTGGCGGGTGTACTCGGTGATCGCGGTGCGCTTGCCGTAGCCGTTCTCGGTGGCGGTCAGCACGCTCTGGTTCTCGTCCTCGGCGACCAGCATCGCGATCAGGCGCTGGTCGGGTTCCAGCATCATGCCGCGCACGCCGCGCGCCTGGCGGCCCATCGGGCGCACATCGTCTTCGTCGAAGCGCACCGCCTTGCCGCCATCGCTGAACAGCATCACATCGTGCTTGCCGTCGGTCAGCGCGGCGCCGATCAGGTGGTCGCCCTCGTCGAGGTCGACCGCGATGATGCCGGCCTTGCGCGGGTTGCTGAAGTCCTTCAGCGAGGTCTTCTTGACCGTGCCCATCGCGGTGGCCATGAAGATGAAGTGATCTTCAGGGAAGGCGCGGAACTCGCCGGTCAGCGGCAGCACGACGGTGATCTTCTCGTCCTGCTGCAGCGGGAACATGTTCACGATGGGTTTGCCGCGCGAGTTGCGCGAGCCCTGCGGCACTTCCCAGACCTTCAGCCAGTAGACGCGACCGCGGTTGCTGAAGCACAGGATCCAGTCGTGCGTGTTGGCGATGAAGAGTTGGTCGACCCAGTCGTCGTCCTTGGTCTGCGTCGCCTGCTTGCCGCGGCCGCCGCGCTTCTGCGCGCGATACTCGGAGAGCGCCTGGCTCTTGATATAGCCGGTGTGCGAGAGCGTGACGACCATATCGGTCGGCGTGATCAGGTCCTCGGTGCCGAGTTCCTGCGCGTTGTGCTCGATCACCGAGCGGCGCGCGCCGAGCTTGGTCTGGCCGAACTCCTGGCGCACCTGGATCAGCTCCTCGCCGATGATGACGGTGACGCGCTCCGGCTTGGACAGGATGTCCAGCAGGTCGGCGATCTGCGCCATCACGTCCTTGTACTCGCCGACGATCTTGTCCTGCTCCAGGCCGGTCAGGCGCTGCAGGCGCATCTGCAGGATCTCGCCGGCCTGGTCGTCCGACAGGCGGTACAGGCCGTCGTCCTGCATGCCGTACATCGTCGGCAGACCCTCGGGGCGGTAGGCGGCGCTGCCGCCTTCGGCGCGCGACAGCATCTCGCGCACCAGCGAGCTGTCCCAGCTCTTGCTCATCAGCGCGGCCTTGGCGACCGGCGGCGTCGGCGACTGCTTGATCGTCTCGATGAACTCGTCGATATTGGCCAGTGCGACGGCCAGGCCCTCCAGCACATGGCCGCGCTCGCGCGCCTTGCGCAGCTCGAACACCGTGCGGCGGGTGACGACCTCGCGGCGGTGCTCGAGGAAGACGGTGACCAGGTCCTTCAGATTGCACAGCTTGGGCTGACCGTCGATCAGCGCCACCATATTCATGCCGAAGCTGTCCTGCAGCTGCGTCTGCTTGTAGAGGTTGTTCAAGACAACCTCGGGCACCTCGCCGCGCTTGAGCTCGATCACGACGCGCATGCCGGACTTGTCGGACTCGTCCTGGATATGGCTGATGCCCTCGATCTTCTTTTCGTGCACCAGCTCGGCGATGCGCTCGAGCAGGGTCTTCTTGTTAACCTGGTAGGGAATCTCGTCGACGATGATGGCCTGGCGGGCGCCGCGGTCGATGTCCTCGAAATGGACCTTGGCGCGCATCACGACCTTGCCGCGGCCGGTGCGATAGCCATCGCGCACGCCCTGCAGGCCGTAGATGATGCCGGCGGTCGGGAAGTCCGGCGCCGGCACGATCTCCATCAGCTCGTCGATCGAGCAGTCCGGGTTCTTCAGCGCGTGCAGGCAGGCGTCGACAACCTCGTTCAGATTGTGCGGCGGGATATTCGTCGCCATGCCGACGGCAATACCCGAGGAGCCATTGATCAGCAGCTGCGGCAGACGTGCCGGCAAAACCAGCGGCTCCTTTTCGCTGCCGTCGTAGTTCGGCCCGAAATCGACCGTTTCCTTGTCGATATCGGCCAGCATCTCGTGGGCGATCTTGTCCAGGCGGATTTCGGTATATCGCATCGCCGCGGCGTTATCGCCGTCGACCGAACCGAAATTGCCCTGGCCGTCGACCAGCATATGGCGCAGCGAGAAATCCTGCGCCATGCGCACGATGGTGTCGTAGACGGCGGTATCGCCGTGCGGGTGATATTTACCGATCACGTCGCCGACGATACGGGCCGACTTCTTGTAGGGCCGGTTCCAATCGTTGTTCAGCTCGTGCATCGCGAACAGCACGCGCCGGTGCACCGGCTTGAGGCCGTCGCGCGCATCGGGCAGCGCGCGGCCGACGATCACGCTCATCGCGTAGTCGAGGTAAGAACGCCGCATCTCCTCTTCGAGGCTGATCGGCAATGTTTCCTTGGCAAACTGGGTCATGCGCGGTGCGCGGCCGGCGCCTGTCACGGCGGGCCTGCGTCATTGAGGACTGGAAGGTCGGATTCTAAGGGTGCAAGTGGCTGTAGCAGCGGAGCAACAAGTCTGCATAGACAGGCGCCTAGGGCCGCCACAATACAAACGTCTCGGTGCCCTATGGCACAATCGATGAGTCCCTAGGAGAAACCCGCACTAACGGTTTTTTCCTGAGGTTTTGTTCTAGTACTTTGCTGGACACTCGCAGGGCAACTGCGGCAATCCTTGAGAGGAGAATCATGAAGAAATTGAATCGAGTGGCGTCGCTGGTCTCTGTCGCCGCAGTCGCCGCCTTTGCCAGCTCTGGCGCGCTCGCGCAGACGGCAGCGGCTCCCCAGAAGACGATCGACAACTGGCGCGCGACCGATGGCACCGTGTGGAAGAACGGTACCAATGAACTGTGCTGGCGCAATTCCAGCTGGACGCCGGCCACCGCCGCTCCCGAGTGCGATGGCGCGCTGAAGCCCGCTCCGGTTGCCGCCCCGGCCCCGGCTCCGGCGCCCGCGCCGGCTCCGGCCCCGGCTCCGGCTCCGACCCCCGCTCCGGTGCCGCCGGCTCCGGTCAGCGAAAAGGTCACCTTCGCCGCCGACGCCTTCTTCGACTTCGACAAGTCGGTGCTGAAGTCCGAAGCCAAGGCCAAGCTGGATGACCTGGTCTCCAAGACCGGTGGCATCAACCTGGAAGTCATCATCGCCGTCGGCCACACCGACTCGGTCGGTACCGATGCCTACAACCAGGCGCTGTCGGTGCGTCGCTCCGAAGCCGTCAAGGCCTATCTGGTCTCGAAGGGCGTCGAGAAGAACCGCGTCTACACCGAAGGCAAGGGCGAGAAGCAGCCCGTCGCCGACAACAAGACCGCCGAAGGCCGCGCGAAGAACCGCCGCGTGGAAATCGAAGTCGTCGGTACGCGCAACAAGTAAGCAGCAGGCCGGGCGCTTCGGCGCCCGCTGCGAAGGCCCCGCCGAGCACAGGCTCTCGCGGGGCTTTTTTTATCCCTCCGCTACCATCGCAGCATGACGATCAATGCCGATCCCCAAGAGCTCGCCAAGTTCGGCGAACTGGCCCATCGCTGGTGGGACCCCGACAGCGAATTCAAGCCGCTGCATCAGATCAATCCGCTGCGCCTGGACTGGATCAACAGCCTGTGCCCGCTGGCCGGCAAGACGGTGCTCGACGTCGGCTGCGGCGGCGGCATCCTGAGCGACTCGATGGCGCGCCGCGGTGCCAAGGTGCTGGGCATCGACCTGTCGACCAAGCCCTTGAAGGTAGCGCAGCTGCATGCGATGGAGGCGGGCACCGAGAACATCGAATACCGCGAGATCGCCGTCGAGGCGCTGGCCGCCGAGCGGCCCGAGTCCTTCGACGCGGTCACCTGCATGGAGATGCTCGAGCATGTGCCCGACCCGGCCTCGGTCGTGCAGGCACTGGGCACCCTGGTCAAGCCGGGTGGCTGGGTCTTCCTCTCGACCCTGAACCGCAACTTCAAGTCCTTCATGCTGGCCATCGTCGGCGCCGAGTACGTGCTGAAGATGCTGCCGGCCGGCACGCATGAATACGCGCGCTTCCTGAAGCCCTCGGAGCTGGCCCAGTTCTGCCGCGATGCTGGCCTGGAATTGCAGGGCGCCAAGGGCATGAGCTTCAATCCGCTGACGCAGCGCTACAGCCTCGGCAGCGACGCCGACGTCAACTATCTGCTGGCCTGCCGCAAGCCGGCATGAGCACGCTGGGCGGCGTGGCCGCCGTCCTGTTCGATCTCGACGGCACGCTGGTCGACAGCGCGCCCGATCTGACCGGCGCCGCCAACGAGATGCTGCTCGCTCGCGGCTTGCCCGCGCTGCCTTTTGAAACGCTGCGGCCGATGTGCGGCTCCGGCGCGCGTGGCATGGTCGGCAGCGCCTTCGGCCTGCGGCCCGGCGAGGACGGCTACGAGGCGCTGAAGAACGAATTCCTCGATCGCTACGAGCTGCGCCTGCTGCGCGAGACGCGTGTCTTCGCGGCCGTCGAGCCGCTGCTGGCGGCGCTGCGCGCGGCCGAGCTGCGCTGGGGCGTCGTCACCAACAAGGCCGAACGCTTCGCGCTGCCGCTGAGCCAGGCGCTCGAGCTGCGGCCCGGCGCCCTCGTCGGCGGCGACAGCACGCCGCACACCAAGCCGCATCCGGCGCCGCTGCTCGAGGCGGCGCGCCGGCTGGGCGTGGCGCCCGAGCACTGCGTGTACGTCGGCGACGACGAGCGCGACGTGATCGCCGGTCAGGCGGCCGGTATGCGCACGGTGGCCGTGCGCTGGGGCTATCTGGGCCAGGCCCGCGCGATCGAGGACTGGGGGGCGAGCCGGGTCGTCGATACGCCGGACGAACTGCTGCGGCAGTTGGGACTGGACTGAGTCGCCGGGCGATTCAGCGCGTGGGCACGGTGATCAGCGGCGCGGCCGGCGCACTGGCGCCGCTCTCGGTCAGCGAGAACATCAGCATCACGAAGGACAGCATGGCCTTCGAGCCGCTGTCGCGGTCGTCGATCCAGAAGTAGCGATCGCGATAACGCACGGCGACATAGGCGTCGGCCGGCGCCTCCGGTCCGTTGCGCACCGTCAGCCGGCGCGGCGCCTCGCTGCCCCTATCGCCCTCGCGGTGGATCGCATAGGCGCGGCCCTCGGCGACGTCCTGTGCCGGCACCTCGACGGTGGCTGCCAGATTGCTGAGCATCTGCAGCATCGAGCGGGTCTGCAGCGCGATGTCGCGGTCGCTTTCGGGGAAGGAGCCGTAGCTGACGCTGAATTCGCGCGCGTCGGGGCGGCTACCCAGCAGCGTGGCGATGCGCTCGATGCGCTTGCGGCTGACGGCATCGGGCGCGCGGAAGGACATCGTCAGGTTCTGCCGCCCGGCCAGCGCCCGCGTCTCGAAGCCCAGATCGCCATCGCGCTGCGCCTCGCGCAGCAGCCGGCTCAGCTCGAAGAACTGCGGCGCGCCGGCGCGCTCGAACAAGCCGCCGGTGGCGTTCGGCAGGCCGTTGATCGTGTTGACGCTGACCTGCAGCACCACGTCGACCGGGTAGCCGCCCTGGATCAGCAGCAGGATGCCGGAGACCGGCAGCGGCGTCATCAGGCTGCGCGCGAACTTGTCGCCCTGCAGCGGCGAATAGGTGATCGTCGGCCGGTCGGTGAAGCGGCCGCCGGCACCGATGCCTAGGAAGCTGTCGCCGGCCCGGTTCTGCGGCGCCGCCTGGGCCTGGGCCGACATCTCGCCGTAGAGCTCGTAGGAGCTGATGATGCTGGCGACGTCGAGAAACACCGGTGCCTCCGAGTAGCGCAGCTTCACCAGGTTCAAGAGCACCTGGCGCTTCCACGATTCGGAGATCGATTGCAGATAGTCGACCCGGTCGCGGGCAATCGTCGTAGGGCCGACGGCAGCGCAGCCGCCGAGCAGGACGCCCAGCAAGAGCAGCGCCACGCTGCCGCGTCCGAAACCGAGCCTGTTCTTGTGCAGCGCCACTCCATCCCCCGACCGGATGCCAGGCGCACAGCATCGCATGGATGGCACGTCGGCCGCGCTTTCTTTGTAGGGTCGGTCTTGAAGCATCGCCAACTGCCCTAAAATGCAAGGCTCTGGGGCCGACCTGGTTTCGACGTGGGTGCGGATCCGGAGTAGGGCATGCCGAGCACCAGTCCGCTCGTAAAACCACTGGAAACAAAGTAACTGCAAACGACTCTACGTTCGCACTCGCTGCTTAATTGCAGATGAGCTTCTCAACGGCAGGCCGATGGGCCGGGCTTAAACCGCAAGGTGGACAGCTGAGAAGTCATTCACATCGGCTGGTCTCAAAGCGGGTCACTCGTTTTGGGACGAGATCAAGTGACTGGCGGGAAAGCTAGTGTGCCGCTGCACGAGCTGAACGCGAGATCCAAATCAGACGGCTAAGCATGTAGAACTGCCCGGTGATGGCTTGCGGACGGGGGTTCAATTCCCCCCGGCTCCACCACAACAGCCGGAGATCGCCGCCAGGCGATCAAGCAAGTACCAAGGCCCGGACCCGCAATGGTCCGGGCCTTTTTCTTTCTTCTCGACTTACCATCGCGCCCATGTCGGTCGATCGTTCTTCGTCCTCGAGCGCCGTGCAGCTGCGCGACCTGGCGCGGCTGCGGCGGGTGCGGGACCGCATCGATCGGGAGTACGAGCAACCGCTGGACGTCGAAGCGCTGGCGCGCGGCGTGCACATGTCGGCCGGGCATCTGAGCCGGCAGTTCCGGCTGGCCTATGGCGAGTCGCCTTATGCCTATCTGATGACGCGGCGCATCGAGCGCGCGATGGCGCTGCTGCGCCGCGGCGATCTGAGCGTCACCGAGGTCTGTTTCGCGGTTGGCTGCTCCTCCCTGGGCACCTTCAGCACCCGCTTCGCCGAACTGGTCGGCGTGCCGCCCAGCGTCTATCGGCGCGAGGCGGCGCAGACGCAGGTGGCCGGCATGCCGGCCTGCCTGGCCAAGCAGGTGACGCGACCGATCAGGAATCGAGAAGCGCCGGCGACGCTGTCCGACCTAGACTGAAGTCCACTCATCAACACGCTCTTTGCGAGCCCATCGACATGGACATCAGCATTCATTCCAGCTTTCTGCCGCAGAACGACCCGGAGGCGGCCCTGGCCTTCTACCGCGACCTGCTCGGCTTCGAGGTCCGCAACGACGTCGGCTACAACGGTATGCGCTGGATCACCGTCGGCCCGACGGGTCAGCCCGGCACCTCCATCGTGCTCTATCCACCGGCCGCGACGCCCGGGCTCACCGAGGACGAGCGCCGCACGATCGCCGAGATGATGGCCAAGGGCACGTTTGCGATGGTGCTGTTCGCCACCCGCGATCTGGACGGACTGTTCGCCCGGCTGCAGGCGGCCGATGCCGAGATCGTCCAGGAGCCGACCGAGCAGCCCTATGGCGTGCGCGACTGCGGCGTGCGCGATCCGGCCGGCAATATGGTC
This sequence comes from Roseateles violae, assembly GCF_030410485.1. Classification (GTDB taxonomy): domain Bacteria; phylum Pseudomonadota; class Gammaproteobacteria; order Burkholderiales; family Burkholderiaceae_C; genus Roseateles_D; species Roseateles_D violae. The sequence goes on from NZ_JAUHHC010000002.1 coordinate 530,543, forward strand.
CGCATCCAGCAACTGCGCTGAGCGGGCCGACGAGCGCTCGACCGCTATGGCGCTAGGCTTGGTCGGTGGGCAGCTTGCCGCGGCGCTTCCACCAATAGGCCAGCGGCAGTAGCAGCAGCGCGCCGAGCAAGAACCGCCAGTGCTCGCGCAGCAGGCCGACAAGGCGGCGACCCGGGCTGCCGTGCACGCCGATGCGCTTTTCGTGGACATGGCGGATGCGCGGCTCGGCGCGGCTGTCGGTGGCGACCGCCGCCATCGTCAAGGCCGGCAACTCGGCAGACCGGGAATTCAGGCCGCGCGGCGGCGCGCCGGCGCCGTGGGGGCCGGCTTGGCCGGCCGAGCCGGCAGGTCGATCGATTCGTGCAGCGCCTCGGTCAGCCGCGGTGGCAGCGATTCGATGCGGATGATCTCGGCGACCTCGCGCACGCGCGCCAGCGCGACCGGCACGAATTCGCTCACCGGGTGCTGCTTGCGCCACTCGCTGCGCTCGGCGGGCGCTTCCGGCGCCGCGGCGCTGCGCAACTTCGTCGCCATTGCCAGCACGCGCTCGGCGAAGAGCAGTTCGAGGTAGTCCTTGCTGTCCATCATTGGGGGCTCACCGGTCGGTCGCGGATCGATCAGGCGGCGAGCTTAGCGATAAAAAAACGGCGGAAGCCCGGGGCAGGGCGGCGAACTCGTAAGCAATCGTTGCACCGGCTGTCGGTCGATTCCTACAAGCGCTCGCGCCTTTCGCTTGCCCGGCATCCGGATCCGGAAGCTAATCTGGGCGGCGCGGACGGCGAGTCGCCGGCGCGCCTTTTGCCCGGCCTGCGGTCCCCTAGCCCTGATTGAAGGAGTTGTGTCATGGCCAAGAAGAACAGGCGGGTGCCGCGGCTTGCCATCGCCGCCACCATGCTGCTGGCACTGGCGGTCGGTGCCGCCCAGGCGCTGGGCGGCCAGGTCGTCGTTGCCAGCGGGCTCAGCCAGCCCCTGCAACTGACCGCGCCGGTCGGCGACAGCCGGCTCTTCATCGTCGAGAAAGGGGGCCTGATCCGCCTGTTCGATGGCGGCGGCCTGCAGGCGACGCCCTTCCTGGACCTGTCGACCAAGGTCGATACCGTCGGCGAGCGCGGCCTGCTGGGCCTGGCCTTCGACCCCGGCTATGCGACGAACGGCCGCTTCTACGTCAACTACATCGACAAGACCACGCTGAACACCGTCATCGAGCGCTACCAGGTCGCCAGCCCGGGCGCCAATATCGCCGACCCGGGCTCGGCGCAGAACATCATCACGATCGCGCAGCCGGCCGGGCGCAGCAACCACAAGGCCGGCTGGCTGAGCTTCCGCCCCGGCGATACGCAGAATCTGTACATCGCCACCGGCGACGGCGGCGGCAACAACGACCCCGACAACAATGCGCAGAACCCGCAAAGCCTGCTGGGCAAGGTGCTGCGCCTGGACGTCAGCGGCAGCGGCCCCGGCTACACGGTGCCCCCCGGCAATCCTTTCGTCGGCAGCGTCGGCGTGCGCGGCGAGATCTGGGATCTGGGCCTGCGCAACCCCTATCGCGCCAGCTTCGACCGCGCCAACGGCAATCTGTGGATCGGCGACGTGGGCCAGGGCGCGCGCGAGGAGATCGACTTTGAAGCAGCCGGCAGCGGCGGCGGCTTCAACTACGGCTGGCGCCTGCGCGAGGGCACGATCGCCACCCCTGGCGTCGGCGGCGCGGCGCCGGGCGCGACCGAGCCGGTGTTCGACTACGCGCACCAGGACCAGGGCGGCCTCGGCGACACCGTCATCGGCGGCCATGTCTACCGCGGGCCCAGCCTGGCCGGTGCCGACGGGCGTTATTTCTTCGGCGACTTCATCAGCAACCGCGTCTTCTCCTTCCTGCCCGGCGCCGGTGGCAGCCCCGGTGACTTCCGCGAGGACACGGCCGCCTTCATCGGTGGCACCGGCCTGTCCGGGCTCGATGCCTTTGGCGAGGACGGTCAGGGCCGGCTCTATGCGGTCGGCATCAACGGCGTCGTCGTGCGCCTGGTGCCGGAGCCGCAGGCGCTGCTGATGATGCTGGCGGGCCTGGCCGGCATCGGCCTGTGGCTGCGCCGACCTTCGCGCGCGCTGCGCTGAGCCCGGCGGGTTTCGATGGGTCAGCTTGCCGCTTTCTTCCATTTCGATCGCTGGCCCCCGCAGCCCGATCTGCTGTTCTGGTTCGCGCTGACCCTGCTCGGCGGCGCGCTGCTGGGCGGTGCGGTGTCGGGCCGGCTGGGCCTGCCGCGCATCGTCGGCTACAGCGCCGCCGGCATGATCGTCGCCGCCCTCGGCCGCGGCCTGGGCGACGGCCGCCTGCTCGGCACCGACCGCCTGATCGTCGACCTGGCGCTGGCGCTGCTGCTGTTCGAACTCGGCAGCCGCGTCTCGCTGCGCTGGCTGCGCGTCAATCCGGCGCTGCTGGTGACCAGCGTGCTGGAGTCGCTGCTGAGCTTCTGGGCGATCTTCGCGGTGCTGCGCTGGTTCGAGCTCGCGCCGCCGCTGGCGCTGGCCGGCGCGGCCCTGCTGGGCGTCAGCGCGGCGGCGGTGATCGGCCGCGTCGTGACCGAGCTGCGTTCGGCCGGCCAGGTCAGCGAACGCATGATCGTGCTGGGCGCGCTCAACACACTGTACGCGGTGCTGCTGGTCAAGCTGGTGATCGGCTGGCTGCACCTGGACCGGAGCGGCGACTGGATCCAGGGCCTGCTGCAGCCGGTCTACACCTTCGGCGGCTCGGTGCTGGTCGCGGCGCTGCTGGCGACGGCCGTCGGCTGGGTGGTGCGCCGCTTCGATCTGCGCGACGAGAACTCGGTGCTGCTGCTGCTGGGTCTGCTGCTGCTGGCCCTGACGGCCGCGCGCCTGCTGGCGCTGTCGACCCTGCTGGTGCCGCTGCTGGCCGGCGTGATGCTGCGCAACGCCAGCGAGCGGCCCTGCATCTGGCCGCGCCATTTCGGCACCGCCGGCGGCGTGCTGGTGCTGATGCTGTTCGTCATCATGGGCGCGGCCTGGTCGCCGGCCAGCCTGGTGGCTGGCTTCGCGGTGGCGGCGCTGGTGCTGATCGTGCGCGCGCTGACCAAGGTGCTGGTGCTGGCCGCGACCGCGCATTTCAGCGGCATCGCGCAGCGCCAGAGCTTTGCTCTCGCGATGGGCCTGACGCCGATCTCGGTGACCTCGCTGGTGCTGCTGGCCGATCTGCAGCTCTCGCACCCGGCCATCGCCGCCGAACTGGTCGCGCCGACGCTGGCGGCCAATGCGCTGATGGCCCTGCTCGGGCCGGTGCTGGTGCAGGGCGGGCTGCGGCTGGCGCGTGAATACCATCCGGCGCCGGCGGCGGGTCGGCGCGAGGCAAGATCCGGCCCCGAGGCGGTCGGCGGGGAGTCCGTCTGATGAGCCTGGAAGCCTTCGCCGATTCGCGTTCGCTGAGCCTGGGCGTCGAGCTCGAACTGCAGATCGTCAACCACCACGACTACGACCTCAGCGAATCGTCCAAGGACCTGCTGCGCCTGCTCGAGCGCCACAAGCTGCCGGGCAAGGTGACGCCCGAGATCACCGAGGCGATGATCGAGATCTGCACCGGCGTCTGCAGCAGCCACGCCGAGGTGCTGGCGCAGCTGCGCGAGACGCGCGACGCGCTGGTTGGCTGCGCGGACCAGCTCAATATCGGCCTGTGCGGCGGCGGCACCCATCCCTTCCAGGACTGGAGCCAGCGCCGCATCTTCGACCGGCCGCGCTTTCTGGAGGTGTCGGCGCTGTACGGCTATCTGTCCAAGCAGTTCACCATCTTCGGCCAGCATGTGCACATCGGCTGCCCGGGGCCGGACCAGGCGCTGGTGCTGCTGCACGGGCTGTCGCGCTTCATCCCGCATCTGATCGCGCTGTCGGCCTCTTCGCCCTTCGTGCAGGGCACCGACACCAGCTTCCATTCGGCGCGGCTGAATTCGGTGTTTGCCTTCCCGCTGTCGGGCCGCGCGCCCTTCGTCACGCGCTGGGACGATTTCGGCGTCTATTTCGACAAGATGGCGCGCACCGGCGTCGTCAAGAGCATGAAGGACTTCTACTGGGACATCCGGCCCAAGCCCGAGTACGGCACGATCGAGGTGCGGGTGCTGGACACGCCGCTGACGATAGAGAAGGCCGCCGCGCTGGCCGGCTATATCCAGTGCCTGGCGCGCTGGCTGCGCATCGAGCGGCCCTTCGAGCCGGCCGAGGACGATTACCTGCCCTATACCTTCAACCGCTTCCAGGCCTGTCGCTTCGGCCTGGACGGCAACTTCGTCGACCCCTCGACCGGTGAGCACCGGCGCCTGCGCGACGATATCGAGGCCAGCCTGCAGACGCTGGAGATCCACGCGATGGAGCTGGGTGCCGAGGAGGCGCTGCGCTTCATCCGCGCCGAGCTGGCCGGCAGCGGCAATGACGCGAGCTGGCTGCGCGAGGTGCAAGCGCGCGAGAATCTGCTGCCCGAGGTCGTGCGCCAGCAATGCCTGCGCTGGGCCGGCCGACCCATCTGAACGATCAAGCGTGGAGGGCCATGAGCGAAAGCGTCGTCGCGCCGCTGAAGATCGGCCTGTCGGCCCGGCTGATGCACGATCCGCCGGCGGAACTGGGCTTTCGCAACAAGACGCTGCAGTACCTGGAGCAGGCGATCGCGCACTGGATCATGGGCCACGGCGCGATGGTGCTGATGCTGCCGACCCTGGGCTTCGACGCCGAGGTCGAGCGCCGGCGCGTCTCGGTGCGGCATTACGTCGACGCGCTGGACGGCCTGGTCATGCAGGGCGGCGCCGACGTCAGCCCGACCAGCTACGGCCAGCAGCCGCTGCGCCCCGAATGGGGCGGCGACATCAAGCGCGACCATTACGAGATGGAGCTGCTGGAGGGCTTTCTGGCCCAGGGCAAGCCGGTCCTGGGCATCTGCCGCGGCTGCCAGCTGATCAACGTCGCCTATGGCGGCAGCCTCTACCAGGACATCGCGACGCAGCGGCTGGATGCGCACAACCATGTGGACGCCGAGCTCTACGACCAGCACCACCATCGCGTCGTCTTCGAGCCCGGCTCGCGCCTGGGACGGCTCTACGAGGGCCTGGACGGTGGCCTGGTGACCAGCATCCACCACCAGGCGGTGGACCGGCTCGGCGGCGATCTACAGGTCGAGGCGCGCTCCAGCGAGGACGGCCTGGTCGAGGCGATCCGCGCGCGCGGCTCCGGCTTCGTCGCCGGCGTGCAATGGCACCCGGAGTTCCATGCGATCAATCCGCAGCTGCTCAGCGGCGAGCCGCTGATGGACGGCTTTCTGCACTGGGCGCGGCTGGCCCGGGACGGCGGCTGAACGGCCTATTTATTGAACTTCAGCTCGTCGCTGGGCTGCACGCGGATCAGGCCCAGGCAGCGGCCCTTGACGTCGGAGAACTTGTTCAGCTCGCCCATCTCGCAGCGGTCGGCGCCCAGCACCTGCAGCCGGCTGATCTCGCCGCAGGCAATGCCCTCGAACTGCAGCGAGCGGCTCTGCCGGTCGCCCGGCTTCAGCGGGCCGAAGCCCAGCAGCTGGGTCGAATAGACGAGCTCGCCGCGGTAGACCGAGAAGTCCGGCACCAGGCTGGTGATCTCGTAGGGCAGCTTGTTGGCCAAATTGAGCTCGAAGCGGCAGCCGCCGGGGGCCTCGACGCGGCGCTGCAGCACCAGCTCGGCACGCTGCTCGGCCTTCAGCTTGGCGGCCCCGGCCTTCGCATCGACATAGCTCCAAGTGCCGTCGTCCTTCAGGAGGATCTGGCGGCCGTTTGCGTCGGTCAGCTCGAAATCGGCCCGGGCCGGCGGCGCCAGCGCCAGCAGCGCGGCGCCGAGCAGGGCGGCGAGCGGGGACCTCTTCGCGAGTCGTTGCTTCATCATCGGGGCGGGTCTCGGTGAAAGGCGGTGTCGGCACGCCAATATAGCGGCAGCGCGGGCGTGCTCAGGCGACCAGTAGCTTGTGCACCAGCTCCGGCGTGGTCGCCGCCGCGTACTTCTTCATCAGCCGCGCGCGGTAGACGTCGACCGTGCGCGGGCTGATGCCCAGGCGGCGGCCGATCAGCTTGCTGGTCAGGCCCTCGATCAGCAGGGCGGCGATCTCGCGCTCGCGCGCGGTCAGCTCGGCACGGATCTGGCGGCGCGAGGACAGGTCCTCGAAGCTCCAGATGCCCTCCGCATGCGGGTCGCCCGGGTCGAGCGCGCGGCCCGACACATGGCACCAGAACAGCTCGCCCGAGCCCAGGCGTTTCATCACCCGGTCGTCGGCGTAATAGCCCTGGGCGTCGAGGCTGGCGACGATGCGCGCGCCGGTGCGTTCGAACTCGGCCGGGCTCGGGTACATCACCTCGAAGCTCTGGCCGATCAGCTGCTCGGGCGCGGCGCCGAACATGGCCAGCAGCTGGCGGTTGCAGTCGACGATCAGGCGCTTGGCCGAGATGACCAGGCCGACCGGCGCCATCTCGAAAGCCGTGCGGTGATCCAGGGTCATTGCTCAGAGCAGCGCATAAGTCGTCGTCGCCTGCACGGCCAGCCGGCCGTCGGGCCCGGCGATGTCGATGCTGCCGAAGGCCAGGCTCTTGCCGCTGCGCAGCACGCGGGCCGTGACGATGCAGTGATCGGCCGAGATCGGGCGCAGAAAGCTGGTCTGCAGCTGCACCGTCGTCATCGGCCGGAACTCGCCCAGCTCGGCCATCATCGCCAGCACCATTGCGGTATCGGCCGCGGCCATTGCCGCCTGGCCGCACATCACGCCGCCGACATGGACGTAGTCGCGCTTGACCGGCATGCGCAGTTCGACCTCGCCCTTGGCGACGCGCAGGACCTCGAGCTCCATCGCGGCGATCCAGGGTGCGAAGATGCTCGGGATCGATTGCTGCAATTCGGCCGCGCCAAGACTCATGCTGGTTCCCTCTCTCCGCTGGGTGGATGCGATCGGCGATCATTATGGCGGTGCGCTCCGGCGGGGCCGGCGCGGGGAGGGGAGCGAATGATCTGGGGAGTGTTGTTGATGGCGGCAGCGCCGGCGATGGTGATCGTCCACGAGGACGCGGTGAAGCGCGAGGAGCCGCCGCCGCATGGCGCGATCGGCATGTCCACCGCCTACCGGATCAGCGATGCGGCGCCGGCGCCGCGCGCGCTGGAGTTCCGCAAGCGCGTCCTGCATCGCGGCGCCGCGATCGGCCCGCACCCGATCGACCACGACGAGGTGTACTACGTGCTGGCCGGCGAGGGCGAGGTCAGCTCGGATGGCGTCAGCCAGCAGCTGAAGCCGGGCATGGCCGCCTATCTGTACAAGGGCGCGGTGGTCGGCATCAGGCAGCTCGGCGAGGAGCCGCTGGCGCTGATCGTCAGCTATCCCAACCCGCCGGTGAACAGGCCTTAGCAGCCTGTTAGGCGATATTACGTAATCGACTACGTAGGTCGCGGGTAGTACGCTCTTGGCCGTTCGCTTCCAGACGGAGACAAGTCGATGAACAAGATATTCCCGAGCGCGGCCGCCGCGCTCCAAGGCGTCGTCGCGGACGGCCAGCTGATGGCCGTCGGCGGCTTCGGCCTGTGCGGCATTCCGGAGGCGCTGATCGCCGCGCTGCGCGACACCGGGGTCAAGAACCTGACGGTGATCTCGAACAACGCCGGCGTCGACGGCTTCGGCCTCGGCCAGCTGCTGGAGACGCGGCAGATCAAGAAGATGATCTCCAGCTACGTGGGCGAGAACAAGGAGTTCGAGCGCCAGTACCTGGCAGGCGAGCTGGAGCTGGAATTCACGCCGCAGGGCACGCTGGCCGAGAAGCTGCGCGCCGGCGGCGCCGGCATCCCGGCCTTCTTCACCCGCACCGGCGTCGGCACCATGGTCGCCGAGGGCAAGGAGATCCGCGAGTTCGACGGCCACAGCTATGTGATGGAACATGCGCTGAATCCCGAGGTGGCCCTGGTCAAGGCCTGGAAGGCCGACAAGAGCGGCAATCTGGTGTTCCGCCGCACCGCGCGCAACTTCAATCCGGCCTGCGCGATGGCCGGCAAGACGACCATCGTCGAGGTCGAGCAGCTGGTCGAGACCGGCGACATCGATCCGGACGCCATCCATCTGCCGGGCATCTATGTGCACCGCATCGTCGTCAACGCGAATCCCGAGAAGCGCATCGAGAAGCGCACCATCACCGAAAAGAAGGGGGCCTGATCATGGCGTGGACCCAAGACCAAATGGCGGCCCGCGCCGCCCAGGAGCTCGAGGACGGCTTCTACGTCAACCTCGGCATCGGCATCCCGACCCTGGTTGCCAACTTCGTGCCGGCGGACAAGGAAGTCTGGCTGCAGAGCGAGAACGGCATGCTGGGCATCGGCCCCTTCCCGACCGAGGACGAGGTCGACGCCGACCTGATCAATGCCGGCAAGCAGACGGTGACGACGATTGCCGGCAGCTCGATCTTCGGCAGCCACGACAGCTTCGCGATGATCCGCGGCGGCAAGATCAATCTGTCCATCCTCGGCGCGATGCAGGTCAGCGAGAAGGGCGACCTGGCCAACTGGATGATTCCCGGCAAGATGGTGAAGGGCATGGGCGGCGCGATGGACCTGGTGGCCGGCGTCAAGCGCGTGATCGTGCTGATGGAGCATGTGGCGCGCAAGAAGGACGGCACGGAGGACCTGAAGATCCTGCCCAGCTGCACGCTGCCGCTGACCGGCGTCGGTGTCGTCAACCGCATCATCACCGACCTGGCGGTGATGGACGTGACCCCCGAAGGGCTGAAGCTCGTCGAGCTGGCCGAGGGCGTGACGCGCGAGCAGGTGCAGGCCAAGACCGGCGTGCCGCTGCGCTGAGGCGAGCCGCATCGCAGCATCGAAGGGTCGGCTCTTGCCGGCCCTTTTTGTTTTTCCGGACGGTCGCGGCCGATTGTGAAACAGCGCTTGCAATGCGCCGGCGCTGTCCTACAGTTGTCGCCGCCCCGAAGCCGCCATTGCGCCCGCCAGCAGTATCCCGGAGCCGCATGTCCACGTTCACGACCGACCGTCCGCCGCCGGCGCCGCCGCTGCCCGCGGACGGTGCCGCCCGTGCCATCCTGCCGCCGAGCCTTGCCGCTGCACTGAGCGGCTGTGGCGGCGGCGGCGGCGCCGAGATGGCCGTGCCGCCCCCGCCCGCGTCGCCACCGCCGCCACCGCCGCCGGCGGCCGCCGCCCTCAGCGATGCCGACGCCGCCCGCCTGCTGACCCAGGCCGGCTTTGCCGCCAGCGATGCCGGCATCGCGGCGGTCAAGGCCAAGGGCTATGCGGCCTGGCTGGACGAGCAGTTCGCCATCGCGCCGGGCATCTCCAACTACGACTGGATGATTTCCAAGGGCTATGGTGCGGCCGAGTACCGCGGCAGCACGTCCGGCATCGACAACGCCCTGTGGCGATCCTGGCTGTCCGCGCCCGATGCGCTGCGCCAGCGGGTGACCCTGGCGCTGTCGGAAATCTTCGTCGTCTCGATCGACAATGTGCCCGTCGCCTGGAGCTCGTTGACCGTCGCCGCCTATGTCGATCTGCTGGCCGAGCATGCCTTCGGCAGCTTCCGCGAACTGCTGGGCGCGGTGACCCTGTCTAACGCGATGGGCGTCTTCCTCAGCATGCGCGGCAACCAGAAGGAGGACGCCAAGACCGGCCGCATGCCGGACGAGAACTATGCGCGCGAGGTGATGCAGCTGTTCACCATCGGCCTGTACGAGCTGAACCCGGACGGCAGCCCGCGGCTGGACGAGGCCGGCAAGCCGCGCGAGACCTACACGCCGGCGACGATCAGCGAGCTGGCCCGCGTGTTCACCGGCTGGGAGCTGGCCGACACGGCCGGCACCGATCCGGCCGCCGTGCGCCGGCCCATGGTCCATCTGAGCGGGCGCTTCTCGGCCGGCGCCAAGAAGGCGCTGGACGTGGACATCCCGGCCTCGGCCGACGGTCCGACCGCGCTGCGGCTGGCGCTGGACGCGTTGGCCGCGCATCCCAACGTCGGCCCCTTCATCGGCCGCCAGCTGATCCAGCGCCTGGTCTGCTCGCAACCGAGCCCCGCCTATGTGCAGCGGGTGGCGGCGGTGTTCGACAACAACGGCGCTGGCCGGCGCGGCGATCTGCGTGCGGTGATCCGCGCGATCCTGCTCGACGCGGAGGCGCGCCAGCCGGCTGCCTCGCCCTCGAGCGGGCGCCTGCGCGAGCCCATGCTGCGCTTCATCCAATGGGCGCGCAGCTTCGGCGTAAGCTCGGCCAGCGGGCTGTGGAGCGTCGGCGACACCTCCAACCCGGCCACGCGCCTGGGCCAGAGCCCGCTGCGCAGCCCCTCGGCCTTCAATTTCTTCCGCCCCGGCTATGTGCCGCCGAACTCGACCCTGGGCGAACACCGCGTGACGGCGCCCGAGTTCCAGCTCTGCAACGAAAGCTCGGTGGCCGGCTATCTGAACTTCATGCAGACGGTGATCGCCGGCGAGTTCGCCGAGCTGCGGCCCGATTACACGGCCGAGCTGGCGCTGGCCGGCGATGCGACGGCCCTGGTCGAGCGCGTCGCGCTGCTGCTGGCCGGCGGTGACCTGCAGCCGGCGACCCGCTCGACGATCGCCGCCGCCGTGGCGCAGATCCGCGCCGACACCGAGGCCGGCCGCGCCAGCCGCGTCCATGCGACGCTGCTGCTGGTGATGGCCAGTCCCGACTACCAGGTGCAGAAATAGCACCGGGCGGGCAGGGCGATGCATATCGGCCGTCTGAAGCAGCTGCAAAGGCGCGAATTCCTGCGCCGCGCCTCGGCGCTGGGCCTGGCCGGCGCGGCCGCGCCCTGGGCGCTGCAGCTGGCGGCGATCGGCGAGGCGGCCGCCGCGAGCAGCGTCGCGGGCGGCGACTACAAGGCCCTGGTCTGCGTCTTCCTCTACGGCGGCAACGACCACGACAACAGCGTCGTGCCCTATGACGAGGCCGGCTACCGCGCCTATGCGGCGGCGCGCTCCTCGCTGGCCATCCCGCGCGAGCAGCTGCAGCCGCTGAATGCCGCGCTGAACGACGGCCGCCAGCTGGCGCTGGCGCCGCCGCTGGCGCGCCTGCAGCCGCTGTTCGAGGCCGGCGATCTGGGCGTGCTGCTGAATGTCGGTCCCCTGGTGCAGCCGACCACGCTGGCACAGTTCCGCGCGAAGAGCGTGCCGCTGCCGCCCAAGCTGTTCTCGCACAACGACCAGCAAAGCGTCTGGCAGGCCAGCAGCCCCGAGGGGGCGACCTCCGGCTGGGGCGGGCGCATCGGCGACCAGTTCCTCGCCGCCAACGGCTCGGCCAGCTTCGGTTGCATCAATGTGGCCGGCAATGCGGTCTTCATGTCCGGCCAGCAGGCGGTGCAGTACCAGGTCTCCAGCGGCGGCGCGGTGGCCATCAATGGGCTGGCGCGGCCTCTGTACGGCTCGCAGGCCTGCTCCACGGCGCTGCGCGGCCTGATCACCGCCGAGCGCGAGCATTGGATGGAGCGCGAGCTGAACCGCGTCACCGCCCGCTCGGTGGCGGCCCAGGCGACGGTGGCGGCCGCGCTGGCCGGCGCGCCGGCGCTGCGCACGCCGTTCCCGGCCGGCAACAGCCTGGCCGCGCAGCTGCAGATGGTGGCGCGGCTGATCGGCGGCCGCGCCGGTCTGGGCGTCAGCCGCCAGGTCTTCTTCGTCTCGCTGGCCGGCTTCGATCTGCACGACTTCCTGTCCACCCAGCATCCGAGGCTGCTGGGCCTGCTGGCCGAGGCGCTGGCGGCCTTCCAGGCGGCGATGGTCGAGCTGGGCGTGGCCGATCGCGTCTGCGCCTTCACCGCCTCCGACTTCGGCCGCACCTTGAGCAGCAATGGCAACGGCAGCGACCATGGCTGGGGCAGCCATCACTTCATTGTCGGCGGCGGCATCGCCGGCGGCCGCTTCTGGGGCCGCGCGCCGGCCGTCGGCGTCAACGGCAGCGACGATGTGGGCCAGGGTCGGCTCTTGCCGACGACCTCGGTCGACCAGCTGGCCGCCACCCTGGCCGGCTGGATGAGCGTGGCGGCCAGCGAGCTGCCGGCGCTGCTGCCGCAGATCGGCAATTACGAGGCGCGCGACCTGGGCTTCTTCGGCTGACGGGGCTCTTATCATCCGGCGCATGACCGCCGCCCCTGTCCGCCTCGTCCGCCTTGTCCGCCCCGCCGTTCTTGCCGCCGCGCTTGCCCAGCTGCTGATCGCGGCCGGCCCGGCGCGGGCGCAAGAAGCCGCGGCCGGCATCGCGATGCCCGAGGCCGCGACCGGCCAGCAGGCCAAGCCCGGCTGGGCCACCCGGCACTTCGCCGTCGCCGCCGCCAATCCGCTGGCGGTCGAGGCCGGCTACCGCATCCTCAAGGCCGGCGGCAATGCGCTCGATGCCGCGATCGCGGTGCAGATGGTGCTGGCCCTGGTCGAGCCGCAGTCCAGCGGCCTGGGGGGCGGCGCCTTTCTGATGCTGTGGGACGGCAAGGCGGTGCAGGCCTGGGACGGGCGCGAGACGGCGCCGATGGCGGCGACGCCGCAGCTGTTCCTGCGCCCCGATGGCAAGCCGATGACGGTCGGCCAGGCGGTCGTCGGCGGGCTCTCGGTGGCGACGCCGGGCCTGGTCGCGATGCTGGCGGCCGCCCATCGCGAGCAGGGCAAGCTGCCATGGCCGCGGCTGCTCGAGCCGGCGATCGAGCTGGCCGAGCAGGGCTTCAGGATCAGCCCGCGGCTGCACCAGCTGCTGTCGGGCGAGGAGGCGCTGAAGCGCGATCCGCAGGCCGGGCCGCTGTACTACGACGAACAGGGCCGGCCGCGGCCGGTCGGCCATCTGCTGAAGAACCCGGCGCTGGCGGCGGTGCTGCGTGCGATCGCCGAGCGCGGCGCCGACGGTTTCTATGCCGGCCCGGTCGCTGCCGACATCGCCCGGCGGGTGCGCGGCCATGCGCGGCCGGGGCCGCTGACCGAGGCCGATCTGGCCGCCTACCGGCCGCGCCGGCGCGAGCCGCTGTGTGCCGACTGGCTGGAGCGCTGGCGCGTCTGCGGCTTCCCGCCGCCGTCCTCGGGCCAGCTGACCCTGATGCAGATCCTGAAGACGCTGGAGGCGCGCGGCCAGGCGCCGGCCGCGCCCCTGGTCGAGGGCAAGCCGTCCATCGCCTGGCTGCATCTGTACACCGAGGCCTCGCGGCTGGCCTTCGCCGACCGCGCGCAATACGTGGCCGACCCGGACTTCGTCGCCGCGCCGGCCGGCGACTGGAAGAGCCTGCTCGACGCCGCCTATCTGAAGCAGCGCGCCGCGCTGATCGGCGCGCAGAGCATGAAGGCGGCCAGCGCCGGCCAGCCGGCCAAGGCGCTGATCAGCCATGCGCCGCAGGCCGCGCAGCCGGAGTACGGCACCAGCCACATCAGCATCGTCGATGCCGAGGGCCGCGCGGTGGCGATGACCAGCAGCATCGAGGCCGGCTTCGGCTCGCGCATCATGAGCGACGGCGGCACGGGTCTGGCCGGCGGTTTTCTGCTGAACAACGAGATGACCGATTTCTCGCTGGCGCCCAGCGGCGCGGATGGCAAACCGGTCGCGAACCGGGTCGAGCCGGGCAAGCGGCCGCGCTCCAGCATGAGCCCGACCCTGGTCTTCGATCGCCGCGACGGGCGTCTGGCGATGAGTGTCGGCGCGCCGGGCGGGCCGGCCATCATCCATTACGTCGCCAAGACCCTGATCGGCTCGCTGGCCTGGGGCATGAATCTGCAGCAGGCGGTCGACCTGCCGAACTTCGGCAGCTTCAATGGCCCGACGGTGCTGGAGCAGGGCGGCTTCGGCCCGGCGACGATCGCCGGCCTGCGCGCGCTGGGCCATGAGGTGCTCGAGTACGAACTGGTCAGCGGCCTGCACGCCATCCAGCGCACGCCCGGCGGCTGGTTCGGCGCGGCCGACCCGCGCCGCGAGGGCATCGTCAAGGGCGACTGAGGCGCGCGGCGCTCAGCCGCGCTTCAGCGCGACGAGGCTGGCCAGCGCGATCGCGCCATAGAGCAGGCCGCTCCAGATCTCGTAGGGCAGGCCCAGCAGCCGGTAGGCGGCCGCCTCGGCACAGGAGGCGGTCACCATGAAGACCGAGGGCAGCAACTCCTCCAGGTTCAGCGCCGTCAAGGTCCGGTCGGCGAAGGTCATCACGCAGCTTTCCATCTGCGCGGCGACCTGGTGCTGGAACACCGCCGCGGCGATGCCGGCCAGCGCCAGCGCCAGCACGCCCAGCAGGGCGATGCCGCGCGCCGGCTTGTTCGCGCTCAGCAGCCAGCCGAGGCCGGCCACGGCGGCAATCAGCAGGAACACGCCACGCTGCAGCACGCACCAGGGGCAGGGCTTGACGCCGAAGCCATGCTGCGCGGCCAGCGCGAAGCCGACCGCGGCCAGGCAGGCGATGGCGATGCCGGCCAGCACGCGGGCCGGCAGCTTGGGGGCGGCGATGGACATCGGGGGCTCAGTCCTGCACTTCGACGATCGCCTCGATCTCGACGCAGGCGCCCAGCGGGATCTGCGCGACGCCGAAGGCGCTGCGCGCATGGGCGCCCTTGTCGGCGCCGAAGACCTCGCCGAACAGCTCGGACGCGCCATTGGTCACCAGATGCTGCTCGGTGAAGTCGGGCGTGCTGTTGACCAGGCTCATCAGCTTGACCACGCGCGTGATCTTGCCGAGGTCGCCGGTGGCGGCGTGCAGGGTGCCCAGCAAGTCGATCGCGATCGCGCGCGCGGCGGCGCGGCCGGTGGCGGTGTCGGTGTCGCGGCCCAGCTGGCCGACCCATGGCTTGCCGTCCTTCTTGGCGATATGACCGGAGACGAAGATCAGATTGCCTGTGCGGACGAAGGGCACATAGGCAGCGGCCGGCACGGCCAGCGGCGGCAACTCGATGCCCAGGCTCTTCAGACGTTCGTAGACGGGACTGCTGCTCATGGTGTAGGGGCTCGTGCTTGAAATCGCTAGGATCGGATGGCGCGCATCGTACACCGGCGCGTTCGGGGAGGCGGAGCTTGTCCAGCACTGCGCGGGCGCTGCACGGGGCCTTGCCGGCCATGGCCTGGCTGCTGGGCCTGGCCGCGCTGCAGCAATGCGCGCGCCTGCCCCAGGGGCGCGAATTCGCCGCGCTGCTGCTGGGCCTCATTGCCTGCCTGTTGCTCGCCCGGCGCGGCCGCGCGCTGCTGTGGCTGTCGATCGCGGCGGCGCTGCTGGCCTTCACCCAGGGCGCCTGGCGGGCCGAGCAGCGCCTGGCCCGCGCGCTGCCCGAGGCCTGGGAGGGGCGCGACCTGCTGCTGCGCGGCCGCATCGCCTCGCTGCCGACGGCGGTCCTCGGTCAGGCCGGCGCGCCGGGCTGGCGCTTCGAGTTCGAGCTGGAGTCGGCGCGGGCCGGCCCCTCGCCGCAAGACCCGGCCCTGGCGTTGCCGCCGCGCCTGCTGCTGTCGGTCTACGGCCAGCCGGGCGAGGCAGCGCCCGCGCTGGGCGCCGGCGAGCGCTGGCAATGGCTGGCGCGGCTCAAGCGCCCGCATGGCCTGATGAATCCGCATGGCTTCGACTACGAGCTGTGGCTGTTCGAGCAGGAGCTGCGCGCGACCGGCGTGGTGCGGCCGCCGGCGATGCGTCGGCTGGAGGCCGCGCCCTGGTGGTCGCTGGACGCGGCGCGCCAGCGCCTGCGCGAGGCGCTGCAGCGGCGCATTGCCGAGCCGGCCGACGCCGGCGTGCTGGCGGCGCTGAGCCTGGGCGACCAGGCGGCGATCGCGCGCGCCGACTGGGCCCTGTTCCGCGACACGGGCGTCGCGCATCTCTTAAGCGTCAGCGGCCTGCATGTGACCATGTTCGCCTGGGCGGCCCAGGGCCTGGTCGGCTGGCTGTGGCGGCGCAGCGCGCGCGGGTGCCAGGTCCTGCCCGCGCCCCGGGTCGCGCTCTGGGCCGGCGTGCTGGCGGCGCTGGCCTATGCCCTGTTTTCCGGCTGGGGCGTGCCGGCGCAGCGCACCGTCTGGATGTTGGCCAGCCTGGCCCTGCTGCGCTCGCTGGGCCTGCGCTGGCCCTGGCCGCTGTGCCTGCTGCTGTCCGCCGTCCTGGTCACGGCAATCGATCCCTGGGCGATCGCGCAAGCCGGTTTCTGGCTGTCCTTTGCCGCGGTGGGCCTCTTGATGGCCAGCGGCGGCCGGCGCACGGGTTCGAGCCTGCGCGATGTGCTTTGCGAGGGCCTGCGCGGCCAATGGGTGGCGACCCTGGGCCTGGCGCCGCTGAGCCTCTTGTTCTTCCAGCAGATCTCGCTGCTGGGTCTGCTGGCCAATCTGCTGGCGATCCCGCTGGTCAGCTTCGTCATCACGCCGCTGGCGCTGGCCGGCGCGCTGATGCCGCTGCTGTGGGACCTGGCCGAGCTGTGCCTGCGCGGCCTGATGGCCTATCTGCGCGCGCTGGCCGGCACCGGCTGGGCGGTCTGGACCCTGCCGGTGGCGCCGCTGTGGGCGCAGGCGGCCGGGCTGGCCGGCGGGGCGCTGCTGGTGCTGCCGCTGCCCTGGCGGCTGCGCCTGTGCGGTCTCGCGCTGCTGCTGCCCCTGCTGTGGCCGGCACCGCCGCGGCCGCGCGTCGGCGAGTTCGAGCTGCTGGCCGCCGATGTGGGCCAGGGCACGGCCGTGCTGCTGCGCACGGCCGGGCACGCGCTGCTCTACGACGCCGGCCCGCAGTACGCGCCCGGCATCGACGCCGGCCAGCGCGTGCTGCTGCCGCTGCTGCGTGCGCTCGGCGTCGCGCGGCTCGATCTGCTGCTCTTGAGCCATCGCGACAGCGACCATGTCGGCGGCGCCGCCTCGCTGCTGGCCGGCCTGCCGGCGGCGGCCCTGCTCGGTTCGCTGGAGGACGGCCATCCGCTGCTGGCCGGCGGCCCGCCGGCGCGGCGCTGCGAGGCCGGCCAGCGCTGGGACTGGGACGGCGTGCGCTTCGAACTGCTGCATCCGCTGGCGGCGGACTATGCGGCCGGGCCGAAGAGCAATGCGCTGTCCTGCGTGCTGCGCGTCGTCGATGCCGCCGGCCATGCCGCGCTGCTGACCGGCGATATCGAGGCGGCGCAGGAACAGGCGCTGCTGCGCCGCGCCGCCGAGGCCGGGGCGCTGCGCAGCGATGGGCTGCTGGTGCCGCACCATGGCAGCAAGACCTCGTCCAGCGAGGCGCTGCTGGCGGCGGTGGCGCCGCGCTGGGCGCTGGCGCAGGCTGGCTATCGCAACCGCTTCGGTCATCCGGCGCTGCCGGTGCTGGCGCGCTACCAGGCACAGGGCATCGCGGTGTTGACCTCGCCCGATTGCGGCGCGCTGCGCTGGGCGAGCGGCGAGGGCCAGCCGCAATGCCAGCGCCAGCTCGGCGCGCGCTACTGGCATCGGCCGGGGGGCGCGAACGCGGCGATGAGCGAGGCCGGACCCTGGCCCGAGGCCGGCTATGCGGCACCGTGAACTGTGCACGCTGGGGTTCACCCGCCCCCCCGGAAAAGCCCCCCCGACGAGGGGCGGTCGGGCCGGTGATATCTCACTGCCGCGCTTGCGGCCGGCGTGCCCGCCGTGCGCCCGACTGCTTCAATTCCGATCGGTATCCGCGTCATGTCGATCGGACCAAAGCAGCACGGAATGCGAGCCATGAGAGTCAACGAACCCGTCACCCAGCGCGAGTACGAGTTTCCCGATAACGCGACGCTGATGTCGACGACCGACGCGCAAAGCCATATCAGCTATGCGAACGCGGCCTTCATCGAGGTCAGCGGCTTCAGCCGCGAGGAGGTACAGGGTCAGCCGCACAATCTGGTGCGACACCCGGACATGCCGCGTGAGGCCTTCGCCGATATGTGGGCGACGCTAAAGGGCGGCGAGCCCTGGACGGCCCTGGTCAAGAACCGCCGCAAGAATGGCGACCACTACTGGGTGCGCGCCAATGCGACGCCGGTCGTGCGCAATGGCCGCACGAGCGGCTTTATGTCGGTGCGCACCAAGGCCTCGCGCGAGGAGATCGCCGCGGCCGAGAGCCTGTACCGCGACTTCCGCGAGGGCCGCGCCGGCAACCGCCGCTTCCACAAGGGTCTGATCGTGCGCGGCGGCCTCTGGGGCTGGACCTCGCTGCTGAAGACCATGTCGGTGCGGGCCCGCATCCGCTGGGCCCTGCTGCTGCCGGCGCTGGCGCTGGTCGGCGGCGCCTCGCTGCTGGGCCTGGGCGGCATGGCGCTCGGTGAACTGGCCGGCATGGCGCTGGCGGCCGCGGCCCTGTCCTGCTTCTTCCTGGAGACGCAGATCGCGCGGCCGCTGGAGCAGATGCGCGAGCAGGCGCTGCAGGTCGCCAGCGGCGCGAGTCGCCAGGCCCTGCAGATGGACCGGGTCGACGAGATCGGCATCACGATGCGCACGATCAACCAGCTGGGTCTGATGTTCCGCTGGCTGGTCGACGATGTCAGCCAGCAGGTGCTGACGGTGGAGACGGCCTCGAACGAAATCGCCCAGGGCACGAACGACCTCAGCTCGCGCACCGAGCAGGCGGCCGCCAGCGTGCAGCAGACGGCCTCGTCGATGGAAGAGATGACGGCGACGGTCAAGAACAATGCCGACACGGCCCAGCAGGCAAACCAGCTGTCCGGCGCGGCCAGCGATGCGGCGGCCCAGGGCGGTCACGCCGTCTCGCAGGTCGTGTCCACGATGCGCGACATCTCGGCCAGCTCGAAGAAGATCGCCGACATCATCGGCGTCATCGACGGCATCGCCTTCCAGACCAATA
Organism: Roseateles violae; assembly: GCF_030410485.1. GTDB lineage: Bacteria > Pseudomonadota > Gammaproteobacteria > Burkholderiales > Burkholderiaceae_C > Roseateles_D > Roseateles_D violae. The sequence goes on from NZ_JAUHHC010000002.1 coordinate 549,294, forward strand.
TCCTGGCGCTGAACGCGGCCGTCGAAGCGGCACGCGCCGGCGAGCAGGGCCGCGGCTTCGCCGTCGTCGCGGCCGAGGTGCGCAGCCTGGCGCAGCGCAGCGCCGAGGCGGCCAAGGAGATCAAGAGCCTGATCGGCGCCAGCGTCGAGCGGGTCGAGGTGGGCGGCAAGCTGGTCGACGATGCGGGCCGCACGATGGAGGCGATCGTCGCCCAGGTGCGGCGCGTGTCGGATCTGATCGGCGAGATCAGCTCGGCCACGGTCGAGCAGAGCGCCGGCATCGGCCAGGTCGGTCAGTCGATCGCCCATCTGGACCAGATCACCCAGCAGAACGCCGCCCTGGTCGAGCAGAGCACGGCCGCCTCGCAGAGCCTGCAGCAGCAGGCCGCGCGTCTGGTCGAGGCGGTCAGCGTGTTCCGCTGATCGCGTTGGCGCGGCGCAGCGCCGCCAGCGTCTGGCCCATGTCGATGACGGCCATCGCGTAATAGCTGGACCAGTTGTAGCGCGTCAGCGCGTAGAAGTTCTCGGTGCCCAGCCAGTAGACCGGCGCGGCCTTGCCCATCTGCAGCTCGACGACGGCCAGCGGGCCGGCATGCTGCAGCGCCGCCTCGGAGGGCTGCGCGCCGGCCGCCTGCAGCTCGGCGATGCTGAACGTGGGCTTGATGTCGGGCGCCAGCAGCCGCGCGCGCGCGGCCGTGTCGGCCGGCAGGGCGACGCTGTAATGGGTCGGCATGCCGCGCTGCCAGCCATGTTCGGCCAGGTAATGGGCGACGCTGCCGATCGCGTCGGCCGGGCTGCCGGCCAGATCGACATGGCTGTCGCCATCGAAGTCGACCGCATAGCGGTTCCAGCTGCCGGGCATGAACTGCGGCAGGCCGATCGCGCCGGCATAGGAGCCCTTGACGGCAAAGGGGTCCAGGCCCTCGCGCCGCGTCAGCTTCAGGAACTCGGCCAGCTCGGTGCGGAAGAAGGCGCTGCGGTCGCTGCGGCCGCTTGGGAAATCGAAGGCCAGAGTGGCCAGCGCATCGATCACGCGAAAGCCGCCCGTGATCTGGCCGTAGAAGGTCTCGACGCCGATCAGGCCAGCGATCAGCTCGGCCGGCACGCCATAGCGCTGCTCGGCGCGTGCCAGCGCCGCCTCGTTGTCGGCCCAGAAGGCCAGGCCCGCCTGCAGCCGGCGCGGCTCGACGAAGCGGGCGCGGTAGGCGGCCCAATCCTTGGCCGTGCCAGCCGGCGGCGGCATGATCAGGCGCTGCACGACCGGCATCGATTGCGCCTGCGCCAGCTGGCCGCGTAGCAGCTGCGCATCCCAACCCTGTTCGGCGGCCAGCGCGTCGGCGAAGGCCATCAGCTCGGCGCGCTCGCCGAAGGGCTGCGGCGCCTTGTCGCGCGGGCTCGCGACCGGCTTCTTGGCCTTCTTGTGCTTGCCGCTGGAGACCGGCACGGTCTGGGCGGCGCTGGCGGGGCGGTCGACGCTGGCCAGGGCCAGGCCCAGCAGCAGGGGCAGGGGAAGCAGGAAACGGGAGGACATCAGGAGGGTATCGGTTCGCTTGGCTTGCTGCGCAGCATACGGCCTGCTGCGCGGAACTCGCGCAGCCAGCGCCGGCGCTGGCGCCAGCCTTCGCGGGTGGCGGCGGACGAGGGGGCCGCATAGCGCGCGCGCTCCAGCGCCAGCAGCAGGCCGGCGGCCGGCGCGGCAACCGCGCCATGACGCGCCTGCAGGCGGGCGGCCCAGCGGCTCGGCGCCTCGTGCGCGGCGGCGTCTATGCCCCAGGCGTGCAGCTCGCGCAGCAGGCGCTCGCGCTGGCGCGACCAGGCATCGTGCGGTCGCGACTGCCACAGCGTCCAGGCGCCGCCGGCCAGCGCCAGCAGCGCGATCACCGCCGCGCCGACCCGGCCCAGCGCCGCCCAGTCGGGCCGCTCGAAGCCCAGGCTTTGCAGCAGATCGAACTGGTTCTGGCGCGAGTAGTTCAGCACCAGTTGCTGCCAGCGGTTGTTCAGCGTCTCCCAGCCGCGGCGCAGCTGCGGCCACAGCGCCGGGCTCAGGCGCTCCAGCGCGCCGGCCGCCGGCCGCAGGGCCAGGCCTTGCTCGATGCGCTGCGGCGCGATCGCCGCGGTCGGGTCGGCGCGCTGCCAGCCGCGGCCCGGCACCCAGTATTCGGCCCAGGCGTGGGCATTGCTGTTGCGCACGATCCAGTAGCCATCCTGCGCTGCGGGGTCCAGGCCCTGGAAGCCGGTGACGATGCGCGCCGGCACGCCCATCGCGCGCAGCATGACGACGAAGGCGGCCGAGAAATGCTCGCAAAAGCCCAGCCGCCGGTCGAACCAGAACTCGTCGATCAGATGCGGACTGGTCTGGCCGTAGCGGCCCGGCGACAGCGTGTAGAGGAATTCGTTGGCGCGGATGTGCGCCAGCAGCGCCGCGGCCAGCGCCGGCGCCAGCCGCGTCTCGTCCAGGGCGGCGAAGCGTGGCTCGGCGCGCAGCGCGCGCGCCCAGGCCAGGCTGCGCGGATTGAAGCCGGCCGGCAGCTCCAGCCAGGGCCGCAACGCGGCCGGCCGCTGCTCGGCACCGGCCTGGTACTGCGCATAGGCCTCGGCGCGCAGCCGCAGCCGCTCGGTGATCGGCCGGGGGCTCTGCCATTGCAGCTCGGGCCCGCGCCGGAGCGTCAGCCCGTCCAGGCCAAGCTCGCTGCCGGGCGCGCCGGGGCTCATCTCCAGCAGCGGCAGCACGCCGATGCGTAGCGGCTCCATCGTCAGCTCATAGACCAGCGGCCGGCCCTGCGGCTGCAGGGTGTCGGCGCCGACGCTGCCCTCGACGCGCCAGCTGCGCCCGTCGAAGCGGCTCAGCACCGGGCCGCGGAAATAGCGCGCGTCCGGCGGCGGCGGCGCGCCGCGCAGATCGGCGCCGAAGCGCAGGCGCAGCGCGATCGCATCGTCGTTGGCGATCTCGGCCATGGCGCCGAAATCGAGCTGGTTGGACAGGCCGGTGCGACCCACCGCGTCGGCCGGCACGCCCCATAGCGGCGCGATGCGCGGGAACAGCAGGAACAGCAGCAGCATCACCGGCAGGCCGTACAAGGTGGTGCGCGCCGCATGGCGGGCGGCCAGGGCCAGGCTGGGCTGGCCGACCGGCATCTGCGCCAGCACGACGGCCGACAGCAGCGCCCAGACGGCAACCAGCATCCAGGCCGCCGTCAGCAGCGACTGCGAATAGAGGAACTGCGTCAGCACCAGGAAGAAGCCGAGGAAGAAGACGACGAAGGCATCGCGGCGCGCGCGCAGCTCCAAGGTCTTCAGCGCCAGCAGCATCACCAGCATGGTGATGCCGGCCTCGCGGCCCAGCAGGGTGCGGTGGGTCAGCCAGGTCAGGCTGCCGGCAACCAGCAGCACCAGCAGCAGCAGCGCGCGGCCGGGCAGCGGCTGCTGGCGCCAGGCCAGCAGGCCGCGCCAGAGCAGCACCAGCGCGGTGATCGCGCTGGCCCAGAGCGGCAGATGGCCGGCATGCGGCAGCACGATGGCGGCGATCGTCGCCAGCAGGAAGACAGTGTCGCGCGCGTCGCGGCTCAGCGGCTTCATCGCGCCGCTCCCGGGTGCAGCGCCAGCTGCTCCAGGCAGAGCTGGCGCTGCGCCGGCCCCAGCGCCGGCGGCCATTCGCCGGCCGGCAGGCGCAGGCCATAGGGTGCCTGCAGCTTCTCGGCCGCCAGCACCCAGGCGCTCAGCCGCGACAGCCGCGCCTCCTCGTCGCTGGCGATGCCATGGCCGCTGTCGCGCCAGTCCAGCCAGAGCGTGCGCGCGGCCGGCGCCTGCGTCTCGCGCACCGACAGCGGCGTGCCCTGCTGCAGGCTCAGCGCCGCCTTCTTCCACAGCACCAGGCGCATGGAGTCGCCGCGCCGGTAGTCGCGCACGCCCTCGAAGTCCTGCCCCTGCTGGCGCAGCGCGACGAGCGCCTCGCCGCGGCCGTCCTCGTCCGCGCGCTGGGGCGGGAAGGGCGGCGCCGGCGTCTCGGGCCGCGGATAGACCCAGACCTGGGCGGCCGGCCGCCAGATGCTCCAGGCGCGGAACAGACCGAGCGGAAAGCGGGTGACGATCTGCAGCGGCGGCAGCGTCTGCAGGCCGCGCGCGCCGGCCGGCAGGCGCAGCTGCAATTGCGCATGGCCGCGCGCCGGCACGTCGGTCCAGGCGATCTCGGCATCGGGGCTGCCTTGCGCATGCACGCCGATGCCGAAGCGCGCGCGGCCGCTGTTGTGCAGGCGCAGCTCCAGGCGCAACTCCTCGCCGGCGAACACGGCGCCCGGCGGCTTCAGGTCCAGGCTCAGCGCGCGCAGATTGCCGTGCGTGCTGTGCATCGAGGCCAGGCCCGCGCCGGCGAGCAGAAAGCTCAGCATATAGCCCAGGCTCAGCTGGTCGTTGATCGAGGCCAGCAGCAGCAGGGCCAATGTCAGGCAGAAGGCCAGGCCCGGCCGGCTGGGCAGGATGTAGACATTGTTCTGCCCCATCAGATGGGTGTCCCGGCGCGGATGACGCGCGTCCCACCAGGCGCGCCAGCGTTCTCGGGGAGTCACGGTTGTTTCCGGTGGCGTTTCGCGTGGGCCGTCCCGGCCCCGCCCGCTGCCGGGTTCAGCCGATCGGGTCGGCTGCGCCGACTACTCTCGGTGCTCGCAAACCGGCTCGCGGCGCGAACTCGCTTCGCTACGCGCCGCTCGGACAGGCGCGCCGAGTCAGTCCTGGTAGCGCGCAAGCGCGCCTCGCCGGTCTGCTGCGCTCTCGACCGCCCGGATCCACCCGTCAGCGGGCGGGGCCGGGACGGCAGCGAGCAGCGGTCTTCCGCGCATTCGGGCTGAGCGCCGGGCCGCTCCCAAGCCGGCCCGCCATGGCGATGTGCTTGCCGGTCAATCCGGCAAGCATCGCCGCCCCCCCGGGGGGGCGGCCAAGGTACTCCTTGGACGAGGGGCTTCATCTCACGGCAGCGGAATCGCCTCGATCATCGCCCGCACCTGCTCGCGCGGGCCGCGGCCGCTGCCGGGGCGCGGGCGCAGCCGGTGCGCGATCGTCTGCGGCAGGATGGCCTGCACATCGTCGGGCGAGACGAAGTCGCGGCCGTTGAGCAGCGCCAGCGCGCGCGCCGCGCGCAGCACGCCCAGGCCCGCGCGCGGGCTCAAGCCTTCCGCGAACCACTGGCCCGAGCGGGTCGCCTTGATCAGCGCCTGCAGATAGTCGAGCAGGGCCGGCGCGGCGTGGATCGCGCGCACCGCCTGCTGCGCGGCCAGCAGCTCGGCCGGGTTCATCAGCGGACGCAGCGCGCGCAGCGCCTCGCGGCTGTCCTGGCCCGACAGCAGCTCGCGTTCGGCCAGCTCGTCCGGATAGCCCAGCGAGATGCACATCAGAAAGCGGTCCAGCTGCGACTCGGGCAGCGGATAGGTGCCCAGCTGCTCGCTGGGGTTCTGCGTGGCGATGACGAAGAAGGGCTGCGGCAAGGCATGGCTGACGCCGTCGATGCTGACCTGGTTCTCCTCCATGGCCTCGAGCAGGGCGCTCTGTGTCTTCGGGCCGGCGCGGTTGATCTCGTCGGCCAGCAGCACCTGGGCGAACACCGGTCCGGCATGGAAGACGAAGCCGGCGCCGCTGTCGAGATGGCGCTCGTAGACGCTGACGCCCAGCAGGTCCGAGGGCATCAGGTCGGCGGTGAACTGCAGGCGCGAGAACTTCAGGCCCAGCGAGATCGACAGCGCATGAGCCAGGGTCGTCTTGCCGACGCCGGGCAGGTCCTCGATCAGCAGATGGCCGCCGGCGATCAGGCAGGCGATGCAGTCCTTGATCTGCGCCGGCTTGCCCTTGATGATCGTGCTAATCTGCTGTTGCAGCGCCGCCAGGCGCGCACTCAGCGCCAGGCTGGTTTCTGGATGATCGTGCGTCATGCAGGCGACCATAGCGCAAAACCAGGCCCGCCCCGACCACATCCATGCCCACCGCCTATCTGAGCCATCCCGCCTGCCGTCGGCACGATATGGGCCCCGGCCATCCCGAATGCCCGCAGCGCCTGGACGCGATCGAGGACTGGCTGATCGCCAGCGGCATCGACGTCGCGCTGCAGCGGCACGAGGCGCGGCCGGTCGATCTGGTCGACGTCGAGCGCGCCCACACCCGGCGCTATGTCGGCGAGATCAGCGCGCTGCTGCAGGAGCTGGCGGCCAGCGGCGAATCGAAGGCGATCGACCCGGACACGATCGCGATGCCGCACACCTGGTCGGCGGCCCTGCATGCGGCCGGCGCCGCCGTGCAGGCGACGGCCCTGGTGCTCGATGGCGAGGCCGACAACGCCTTCTGCGCGGTGCGCCCGCCCGGCCATCATGCGACGCGCGAGCAGGCGATGGGCTTCTGCTTCTTCAACAATGTCGCGGTCGCCGCGCGCTATGCGCTGGACGTGCGCGGGCTCAAGCGCGTGGCCATCGTCGACTTCGACGTCCATCACGGCAACGGTACCGAGGACATCATCGCCAACGACGAGCGGGTGCTGATGGTCAGCATCTTCCAGCACCAGCTCTATCCCTTCAGCGGCGCCGTGCCCAAGGGCCAGAACATGGTCAATGTGCCGCTGCCGGCCTACACGCGCGGCATGGATGTGCGCGAGATGATCGAGGCGATGTGGATGCCCGAGCTGGAGCGCTTCAAGCCCGAGATGGTCTTCATCTCGGCCGGCTTCGATGCGCATCGCGACGACGACCTGGGCCAGCTGGGCCTGGTCGAGGCCGACTACGAATGGATCACCCTGCGCATCAAGGGGCTGGCCGAGCGCCATGCCAAGGGCCGCATCGTCTCCTGCCTGGAGGGCGGCTACCACCTCGGCGCGCTGGCGCGCAGCGTCGGCGCGCACCTGCGCGTGCTGGCCGGGATCTGAGGCCGGCCGCATGGGGGTGGAGAAGTCGCTGCCGAAGCCGCTGAGCTTCGAGGATTGGGAGGCGCTGGGCGCCGCGCTGATGCGGCCGGCCGCGCTGGTCGAGTTGGCGCTCCTGCTGGCCTGCCTGGGCCTGGCGGCGCTGATCGTTGCGCAGCTGCGGCGCGCGCGCGGGCCCGAGGCCACGCCGGCGCCGGTGCTGTTTGGCAAGCGCATCATCGATGGCGTGCTGTTCCCCGGCCTGGCCCTGGTGCTGGCCTGGGGCGTGCGGGCAGCGCTGCCCTGGCTGGGCCTGCCGCCGGCGCTGTTCAGGGTCGCGCTGCCGCTGCTGGTCTCGCTGCTCATGATCCGGCTGACCGTGCGGGTGCTGTCGGCGGCGTTGCCGCAGTCGCGCCTGGTGCGCCTGATCGAGGGCAGCGTGTCCTGGCTGGCCTGGGGCGGCGCGATCCTCTGGATCACCGGCCTGCTGCCGATGCTGCTGGACGAGCTGGACCAGATCACCTTCAAGCTCGGCTCGGCCCATCTGTCGCTGCGCAATCTGCTCGAGGGCGGGCTGACGGCCGTGCTGGTGATGGTGCTGGCGCTGTGGCTGTCCTCGGGCGTCGAGGCGCGGCTCTTGCGCGCCGGCACGATGGATCTGTCGCTGCGCAAGATTGCCGCCAATGCCCTGCGGGCGCTGCTGCTGTTCATCGGTCTGCTGATCGCGCTGTCCAGCATCGGCATCGACCTGACGGCGCTGGGCGTGCTGGGCGGCGCGATCGGCGTCGGCATCGGCCTGGGCCTGCAGCGGCTGGCGGCCAACTATGTGTCGGGCTTCGTCATCCTGGCCGAGCGCGCCTTGCGCATCGGCGACGTGATCCGTGTCGACGGCTTCGAGGGGCGCATCAGCGACATCAAGACCCGCTACACCATCATCCGCGCGCTGAACGGCCGCCACGCGATCGTGCCGAACGAGCTGCTGATCACGCAGCGGGTCGAGAACGCCTCGCTGGGCGGCGCCGGCGTGATGATCAGCACGACGGTGCTGGTGGCCGGCGGCAGCGATGTCGATGCGCTGATCCCGCAGTTGGTCGAGGTCGCGCTGCAGCAGCCGCGGGTGATGGCCGAGCCGGGGCCCGCCGTGCAGCTGAGCCAGTTCGCGCCCGAGGGCCTGGAGCTGACGATCTGGTTCTGGATCGCCGATCCCGAGAACGGCACCGGCGGCGTGCGCTCCGACGTCAATCTGGCCATCCTGCGCAAACTGCAGGAGTTGAACGTGACCATCCCCTTTGTGCAACGCTGGACGCAGTATCAGCCGCCAAGCGGGAATAAGCCCTGAAGCGCCGGCTTTTCGCCGTGCACCCGGCGCAGCGAGTCGATAGCATCCCAGAGCCATGTGCTGCGTGGTGTACAGGGAATCAAAAGTTATGCGCTTCATTCAAAGAGTGATGGTGGCCCAGGCGGTGCCGGCAGCGTTGCTGCTGGTGCTCGGGGCGGTGGTCGTGACCGGCACGGTCCGGATGGAAACTCAGCTGGGCCAGTACTTCGCCCAGGAGGACGCGCTGGCCGCCGAGGCCAGCGAGATGTATGCCCAGGGCCTGCAGATGGGCCAGGCCTTGCGCAATATCGTGCTCGACCCGGCCAACAAAAAGGCCTACGAGAACCTGGACGCGGCCAGCAAGGCCTATGAGAAGGCGAGCAAGGCCGCGCTGGCCGCCGCCAAGCCCGAGCAGCAGGCCAAGCTGCGCGCGATGGACGGCATGCGGACCAAGCTGGCGCAGGTGCAGCAGGAGGTCGTCACCCTGGTCGCGCAGGATGCCGCCGCGGCCTCGGCGCTCCTGAACAAGCAGGAGACGCCGGCCTGGCGCGAACTGCGGACCGAGTTGCTCGATCTGAAGAAGCTCAGCGCCGCCGACAAGGAAGCGGCGCGCGGCGCGGCCGGCGCGGCGATGGGCGCGGCGCGCAGCTGGATGCTGGGCTTGGTGCTGCTCAGCGCCGGCATCTGCATCGCCTTCGTGCTCAATCTGCGCGGCGTGATGCGGCGCGAGCTCGGCGGCGATCCGGCCGTCGCGCGCGAGGTGCTGGAGAAGGTCGCGGCCGGCGATCTGCTGGTCGAGGTGCCGGTGCAGGCCGGCGATGCGCAGAGCATGATGTCGGCGCTGCAACGCACCCGCGATTCGCTGCGCAATCTGGTCGCCGATGTCAACGAGGCGGCCGGCTCGATAGCGCTGGCCTCGGGCGAGATCGCCGCCGGCAACCAGGACCTGTCGACCCGCACCGAGCATCAGGCCGGCAATCTGCAGGCGACCGCCTCGGCGATGGACCAGCTCTCGTCGACGGTGCGCCACAACGCCGAGTCGGCCCAGCAGGCGACCCAGCTGGCCAGCACGGCCAGCGGCGTGGCGGCCGAGGGCGGTCAGGCGGTCGGCCAGGTCGTGCAGACCATGGACGCGATCAGCGCGCAAAGCCACAAGATCGCCGACATCACCGCGGTGATCGACGGCATCGCCTTCCAGACCAATATCCTCGCGCTGAACGCCGCCGTCGAGGCGGCACGCGCCGGGGAACAGGGCCGCGGCTTCGCGGTGGTCGCCTCCGAGGTGCGCTCGCTGGCCCAGCGCAGCGCGCAGGCGGCGCGCGAGATCAAGAGCCTGATCGCCGAGAACGTCGAGAAGGTCGAGAGCGGCGCCCGCCAGGTGCAGCAGGCCGGCCAGACCATGGGCGAACTGGTCGCCCAGGTGCAGCGCGTCTCGGGTCTGATCAGCGAGATCTCCAGCGCCACCAGCGAGCAGAGCGGTGGCATCCAGCAGGTCAGCCGCTCGGTCAGCCAGCTCGACGAGGTGACGCAGCAGAACGCCGCCCTGGTCGAAGAGAGCACGGCGGCGGCGCAGAGCCTGAACGCGCAGGCCGAACGGCTCAGCGCGCTGGTCAAGGTGTTCCGGCTGGCCTGAGGGGCGGGCTCAGCCGCCTGCGCTCAGCGCCGGTGGCTGTAGCGCCACCAGGCGGTCAGCACCGCCGCGCCGAACAGCAGCGTGGCGCTGAGCGCCGCCGGCCGTCCGATCAGCCACAGCGCCAGCAGGCCGCAGCCCGCATAGACCCAGGGCAGCTTCTCGTACCAGAATTCAGAAATCCACATCGCTCTTCCTCCATCCCGGGATCTTCGATCCGGCCCTCAATCCCGCCTTCGACCCCGCCTTCGTGGGCGGGTGTTCAGTGGCGCGGATCTTCTCCGTAAGCGGATCGGGACACCACCCTCGTTTACAGGGGGATTTGTCGCGTTTGTGCAGTAGTTCTCAGCTTTTCGCCTCGAGCTCGGCGAAATCCGCATCCAGCACGACGCGGTAGCGCGCGCGACCCGAGCGCAGGTGTTCGATCGCCTCGTTGACCCGGCTCATCGGGAAGTGCTCGACCTGGGGCAGGATCTGGTGCCGGGCGGAGAAGTCCAGCATCCGGGCCAGCAGGGTTGGCGACGGTGTCGGCGAGGCCGACAGGCTGCGCTGCCAGCTCAGGAGCGAGCCGCTGCGCAGGCTCAGCTTGTCGGTGACGACCCCGACCAGATGCAGCCGACCCTTGGGCGCCAAGGTGCCGATCAGCGCGTCCCACTCGAGGCTGGCGCCGACGGTGACCAAGAGAAAGTCCAGGCTGCCGGCCGCCGCCTTCAATTCCTTCACATCGACGCTGGACACGGTGCGGTGCGCGCCCAGCGCCAGCGCCTCCTCGCGCTTGGACGGCGACGAGGTGAAGGCCGTCACCTCGCAACCCCAGGCGCGCGCGAACTTGACGGCCAGATGGCCGAGGCCGCCGATGCCGACGACGCCGACCCGGTCGGTCGGCTGGATCGAATGGATGACGAAAGGCAGGAAGACGGTGCCGCCGCCGCACATCAGCGGGCCGGCCGCGGCCGGGTCCAGCGCGTCCGGGATCGGCACCGCCCAGCTCCAGTGCGCGCGCAGGCGCTCGGCGAAGCCGCCGTGGCGGCCGACGATGGTCGGCTGGCGCTTGGCGCAGAGGTTCTGCTCGCCGCCCAGGCAGAAATTGCAGTGCAGGCAGCTGGCCGTGTGCCAGCCGATGCCCACGCGCTGGCCGATCCGGCGCCCCTTGGCCTGCGCACCGAGCGCGGTCACGACGCCGACGACCTCGTGGCCGGGCACCAGCGGATAGCTGGATGGATACCACTCGCTGTCTATCATCGCCAGATCGGAATGGCAGATGCCGCAATGCTCGACGCGGATCTCGACCTCCTCCTCGCCCAGCGGGCCGGCTTCGAAATCGAATCGCTGCAGCGGCCCGCCCTGTTGCAGGGCGGCCCAGGCACGGATGGCGGACATGCGGTTTCTCCTTGGGGGTCGATCGCGCATTGTTGCGCGCGCCGGGGGTTTGCGACGGTCACCTCTGGGACTTTCCGGCCTTGCGGGGCGGGCGGCTTTCGCTGACAGTCGCGGCTTGTCGTTTTTCTCGGTTTCCCTCTGATGACCACCTCATCGACGATCACGGCGGACGCCGGCGCGACGGCGCCGTCCGAACGCCACGCCGACCGCGCCGACCGCGCCTTCTTCGGCCATCCGGCGGGCCTCGGCTGGCTGTCCTTCTGCGAGCTGTGGGAGCGCTTCTCCTACTACGGCATGCAGGCGCTGCTGGTGCTGTACCTAAGCAACTATCTGTTCCTGCCCGAGAACATCGGCCAGGTGGCCGGCATGGAGGCGCTGCGGCGCTGGATCGAGAGCGCCACCGGCCCGCGCTCCCCGCAGCAGCTGGCTTCGGTGGTGTTCGGCCTCTATGCGGGCCTGGTCTACCTGACGCCGCTGTTCGGCGGCCTGCTGGCCGACCGGCTGCTGGGCCGCACCAAGACGGTCGTGATTGGCGCCTCGCTGATGGCGCTGGGCCATTTCCTGATGGCCTTCGAGGCCAGCTTCCTGGCCGCGCTGGCCTGCCTGCTGGTCGGCGTCGGCTGCTTCAAGGGCAATATCGCCGCCCAGGTCGGCGATCTCTACCGGCCCGGTGACCTGCGCCGGGCCAGCGCCTTCCAGATCTTCATGCTGGCGGTGCAGATCGCGGTGATCGCCGCGCCCATCGTCTGCGGCACCCTGGGCGAGAAGGTGGCCTGGCACTGGGGCTTTGGCGCCGCCGGCATCGGCATGGTGATCGGCCTGGTCGTCTATCTGGCCGGCCGGCGCTGGCTGCCGCCCGAGCCGCTGCGGGCCCGCGCCGCCAGGTCAAGCGAGCCGCGGCCGCGTATGAGCAGCGCCGACAAGGCGCGGCTGGCCCTGCTAATCGTGCTGATCCCGGTGCTGACCCTGTCCATCGTCGGCAACCAGCAGTTCTACAACGCCTATCCGCTGTGGTCGCAAAAGCATATGGACCTGCTGCTGTTCGGCTGGGAAGTGCCGGTGACCTGGCTGCAGGCGGTCGATGCCTTCGTCAGCACCGCGACCATGGTCGCCTCGATCGCCTTCTGGCGCTGGTGGGCGACCAAGCGGCGCGAGCCGGACGAGCTGCTGAAGATGGCCCTGGGCACCCTGCTGGCCGCCGGCGCGCCGGCGCTGCTGGTGATCGCCGCCGGCCTGATCGACAGCGGCCAGGGCAAGATCAGCCTGGCCTGGACCCTGGGCTACACGCTGGTCAACGACCTGGGCTTTGCCAACATCATGCCGGTCGGCCTGGCCCTGTATTCGCGCGCGGCACCGCGCCGGCTGGAGGGCCTGGTGATCGGCATGTACTACCTGCACCTGTTCGTCGGCAACACCCTGGTCGGCTGGCTGGCGGGCCTGCTGGAGACCCTGCCGGGCCGCGAGTTCTGGGGCTTGCACGCATTGCTGGTGGCCGGCGCCGGCCTGCTGCTGCTGAGCTTCCGCTTCTTCTTCGGCCGCCTGCTGCTGCCCGAGACGAAGGAAGAGCCGGCCGCGGCCTGAGGCGCTTTAGCGCCCGCCGGCCTTCAGCGGCGCCAGGCTTTGCAGGTACAGATGCAGCGCGCCGAGGTCGGTGTCGCTCATCTGGCCCAGCGAGCCGAAGGGCATCACCGCGACCGCCGAGCCATCGGCGCGCTTGCCGCTCCTCATCAGCGCGGCAAAGCTCTTGGCATCGGGATAGCGCGTCATCGCCGTGCCCTCGCCGGGCGTCAGATTGGCGGCGGCCGGCCAGTCCGGCGGACCGCCGGGGATCTTGCCGCCGGACAGCCGCTCGCCATGGCAGCCGATGCACATATTCGCCACGTAGCGGCCATGCTCCAGCGTCAGGCCTTCGGGCACCGGCTGCTGCGGCGGCCGGGCATGGTCGATGCGCGAGGCGGCGTCCGGGATCAGGCCCAGGCCGTAGAGCACCCGCACCGGCGGCGGCAGCTTCAGCTCGGCCGCCGTGCCGGCCGCCGGCGGCAGCTGGCGCACATAGGCGACCAGGGCGGCCAGGTCCGCATCGGTGAAGCGGTTGTAGTCCTCGCTGGGCATGATCAAGAGCGGCCGGCCGTCGGGCTTGACGCCGTGGCGGATCGCCCGCACCCAGTCCTCGGGCCGGTAGGCGGCGACCACATTGCCGGGGCCGGGGCTGATATTGGGGCCCTTGACCCGCATCTCGGGCGAGTCGATGAAGGCGCGGCCGGCGCCGTCCGCGCCATGGCAGTCGACGCAGCCGCGGCTGGAGAACAGATAGCGGCCGCGCTCGATGGCGGCGGCATCGCTGGTGTAGGGCACGGCGGCGACGCTGAGCGCGACGCGCCGCTCCATCTTGCGATCGGCGGCCATCAGGCCGTAGGCGACGCCGGCACCGGCCAGCAGGGCGAGGCCCGCCAGGCCGGCGAGGCTGTACTTGATCCAGGGCTTCATCGGGACTCCCGTTTTTGAACGGCGGGAGTATCCCGATTCGGGCCGGGCCGCACATCCCTACAAACGCGGCCCCGGGCGGTTCGGTCTCGCTCAGCCGGCGGTGACCGGGATCTTGACCGCCTTGCCCGAGGCGATGCGCTCCTGCCACTCGGCCGGGCCGGTGATGTGGGCGCTGGTGCCGCCGGCATCGACGGCCACCGTCACCGGCATGTCGACGACGTCGAACTCGTAGATCGCTTCCATGCCCAGGTCCTCGAAGCCGACCACCTTGGCCGCCTTGATCGCCTTGGAGACCAGATAGGCCGAGCCGCCGACGGCCATCAGATAGGCCGACTTGTGCTGCTTGATGGACTCGATGGCGACCGGGCCGCGCTCGGCCTTGCCGATCATCGCGATCAGGCCGGTCTTGGCCAGCATCATGTCGGTGAACTTGTCCATGCGCGTGGCCGTGGTCGGGCCGGCCGGGCCGACGACCTCGTCGCGCACCGGGTCGACCGGGCCGACGTAATAGATGACGCGGTTGGTGAAGTCGACCGGCAGCTTTTCGCCCTTGGCCAGCATGTCCTGGATGCGCTTGTGCGCGGCGTCGCGGCCGGTCAGCATCTTGCCGTTCAAGAGCAGGGTCTGGCCGGGCGTCCAGCTGGCCACCTCGGCGGGGGTCAGCGCGTTCAGGTCCACGCGCTTGCTCTTGTTGTAGTCGGGCGCCCAGTGCACATCGGGCCACAGATCCAGGCTGGGCGGCTCCAGATAGCTGGGGCCGGAGCCGTCGAGCACGAAGTGGGCGTGGCGGGTGGCCGCGCAGTTCGGGATCATCGCGATCGGCTTGGAGGCCGCATGCGTCGGGTAAGTCTTGATCTTGACGTCCAGCACGGTGGTCAGGCCGCCCAGACCCTGGGCGCCGATGCCCAGCGCATTGACCTTCTCGTACAGCTCGATGCGCAGCTCCTCGAGCTTGTTCCGCGGGCCGCGCTCGAGCAGCTCGTACATGTCGATGTCATCCATCAGCGCTTCCTTGGCCAAGAGCGCTGCCTTCTCGGCCGTGCCGCCGACGCCGATGCCCAGCATGCCCGGCGGGCACCAGCCCGCGCCCATGGTCGGCACCGTCTTCAGCACCCAGTCGACGATGTTGTCGCTGGGGTTGAGCATATAGACCTTGCTCTTGTTCTCGCTGCCGCCGCCCTTGGCCGCGACGATCACGTCCACCGTGTTGCCGGGCACGACTTCCATGAAGACGACGGCCGGCGTGTTGTCCTTGGTGTTCTTGCGCTCGAAGATCGGGTCGCTGAGCACCGAGGCGCGCAGCTTGTTGTCCGGGTGGTTGTAGGCGCGGCGCACGCCCTCGTTGACGGCGTCCTGGATCGAGCCGGGGAAGTCGCCCCAGCGCACGTCCATGCCGATCTTCAGGAAGACGTTGACGATGCCGGTGTCCTGGCAGATCGGGCGACGGCCCTCGGCGCACATGCGCGAGTTGGTCAGGATCTGCGCGATCGCGTCCTTGGCCGCGGCGCTCTGCTCGCGCTCGTAGGCGCGCGCCAGATGCTGGATGTAGTCGGCCGGGTGGTAGTAGCTGATGTACTGCAGGGCGGCGGCGACGCTGTCGACGAGGTCGGCGTAACGGATCGTGGTGCTCATGGTGGTCCGAAGGCTTCGTGAGAGGGTCTCGGGATTATCCCGCAGGCCGCCGCACCGCCTGTTCACGGACTTCGGTCGCAGCGAAAGCGCCGCAGATTCTCGTCGACCGCCGCGACGAAGACGGCCAGGCTCCGCGCGGCCAGCGAGCGCAGGCCGACCAGTTCCTCCAGCTCCGGCGGGCTGGGGATGTGCCGGTCGGTGAACAGGCGTCGCTCGCAATGCTGCACCCAGTCCTCCGCATCCAGCCACAGCAGGTAGGCGAGATGCGAGTCGGCCATGCGCTTCTCCAGAGTCGGCGCCTCAGACTCTAGGGGCGCGGCGCGGCGGCCGCTGTAGGACAAGAGCGCTTGTGCCTGTGCCGGGCCTGTTGCCCTAGAGTAAGCGGTTCGTCAGAGACGGGACGCACAGTTGCGCCAGTTCCGCATGGATGACGATATCGACGGCGAGGCCGAGGAGACAAGAGCGATGACCCAGAGCAAGCAATACCTGCCCAGCCCCGACTGGCAGGCCCAGGCCCATGTCAAGGGCATGGCCGGCTACCAGGCGCTGGTGGCGGAGGCCGAGGCCGATCACGAGGCCTTCTGGGCGCGGCTGGCGCGCGAGCTGATCAGCTGGCAGACGCCGTTCACCAAGACGCTGAACGACAGCGATGCGCCGTTCTACAAATGGTTCGAGGACGGCCGGCTGAACGTCTCCTACAACTGCCTGGACCGCAATGTCGAGCGCGGCCTGGGCGACAAGGTGGCGATCATCTTCGAGGCCGACGACGGCACAGTCACCCAGGTCAGCTACAGCGAACTGCTGGCCAAGGTCGCGCAGCTGGCCAATGCGTTGAAGGCGCGCGGCGTCAAGAAGGGCGACCGCGTCGTCATCTACATGCCGATGTCGGTCGAGGGCGTCGTCGCGATGCAGGCCTGCGCCCGCATCGGCGCCACCCACTCGGTGGTGTTCGGCGGCTTTTCGGCGCAATCGCTGCGCGACCGCGTGCAGGACGCCGGCGCGGTGATGGTGATCACCGCCGACGAGCAGCAGCGCGGCGGCAAGGCCCTGCCGCTGAAGGCCATCGTCGACGAGGCGCTGGCCGACAACAGCTGCCCCAGCTGCAAGGACGTGGTCGTCTACAAGCGCACCGGCGGCGCGATTGCCTGGGTGGCCGGCCGCGACCTGTGGCTGCACGAACTGCTGGCCGGCCAGAGCACCACGTGCGAGCCCGAATGGGTGGAGGCCGAGCACCCGCTGTTCCTGCTCTACACCTCGGGCTCGACCGGCAAGCCCAAGGGTGTGCAGCATTCGACCGGCGGCTATCTGCTGCATGCGGCGCTGACGACCAAGTGGACCTTCGACCTGAAGCCCGAGGACGTGTTCTGGTGCACGGCCGACATCGGCTGGGTCACCGGCCATACCTATATCGCCTACGGCCCGCTGGCGCTAGGAGGCACCGAGATCGTGTTCGAGGGCGTGCCCACCTATCCGGACGCCGGCCGCTTCTGGCAGATGATCGAGAAGCACAAGGTGACGATCTTCTACACCGCGCCGACGGCGATCCGGGCCTTGATCAAGGCGGCCGAGAGCAACGAGGCCGTGCACCCTAAGCGTTACGACCTGAGCAGCCTGCGCCTGCTCGGCTCGGTCGGCGAGCCGATCAACCCGGCCGCCTGGGAGTGGTACCACGCGAACATCGGCGGTGGCCGCTGCCCCATCGTCGACACCTTCTGGCAGACCGAGACCGGCGGCCACATGATCACGCCGCTGCCGGGTGCGACGCCGCTGGTGCCGGGCTCCTGCACCTTGCCCTTCCCGGGCATCAGCGCCGCCATCGTCGACGAGACCGGCAACGATGTGCCGAACGGGCAGGGCGGCATCCTGGTCGTCAAGAAGCCCTGGCCCTCGATGATCCGCACGATCTGGGGCGACTCCGAGCGCTTCAAGAAGAGCTACTACCCGCCGGAGCTGAAGGGCTATTACCTGGCGGGCGACGGCGCGATCCGCGACGCCGAAACGGGCTACTTCACCATTACCGGCCGCATCGACGACGTGCTGAACGTGTCCGGCCATCGCATGGGCACGATGGAGATCGAATCGGCCCTGGTCAGCTGCACCGAACTGGTCGCCGAGGCCGCCGTCGTCGGCCGCCCGGACGACACGACCGGCGAGGCCATCTGCGCCTTCGTCGTGCTGAAGCGCCCACGCCCCAGCGGTGAGGAGGCCAAGGCGATCGCCAAGCAGCTGCGCGACCATGTGGCCAAGGAAATCGGCCCGATCGCCAAGCCCAAGGACATCCGCTTCGGCGACAACCTGCCCAAGACCCGCAGCGGCAAGATCATGCGGCGCCTGCTGCGCGCGGTGGCCAAGGGCGAAGCAGTCACACAGGACACGAGTACCTTGGAGAACCCGGCCATCCTGGAGCAGCTCGGTCAGGCTTACTGACCGAGCTGCTCCAGGCCGCGCGGCGCGCGGTCGGCGCAGCCGAATGGCCGGGTTCGGGGTTCACTCATATCGCGCAGCGATGTGGGTGAGCACCAGAATCCCGCGATCCTCGAGCAGCTCGGTCAGGCTTACTGACCGAGCTGTTCCTGGCCGCGCGGCGCGCGGTCGGCGCAGCCAAATGGCCGGGTTCGGGGCTCACTCATATCGCGCAGCGATGTGGGTGAGCACCAGAATCCCGCGATCCTCGAGCAGCTCGGTCAGGCTTACTGACCGAGCTGCTCCAGGCCGCGCGATGCGCGGTCGGCGCAGCCGAATGGCCCGGTTCGGGGTTCACTCATATCGCGCAGCGATGTGGGTGAACACCAGAACCCGGCGCGCGCAACAAAAAGCCCCGCATTGCGGGGCTTCTTCATGCAGTCCGGCCGATCACTTCACCGACAACACCCACTGCGCCAACTGCTTGGCCTCGGCCTCGTTCACCTGCGTGTTGGCCGGCATCGGCACCGGGCCCCAGACGCCGGAACCGCCCTTGATGATCTTCTCGGACAGCTTGGCGACCGCGTCCTTGTCCTTGGCGTACTTGGCGGCGACATCCTTGTAGGCGGGGCCGACCAGCTTCTTGTCCAGCGCATGGCAGGCCATGCAGTTCTTCTTCTGCGCCAGATCGGCGTTGGCGAAGGCGGCCGGTGCGGCCAGCGTGGCGGCCATTGCGGCCAGGGCGATCAGGGAGGACTTCATGGCTTCCTTTCGATTCGTCGGCGGGGTGTTGAGGCAATCTGCACTACAGTCCGGGCAGGTGAGCCGTCGGGGCATTGTAGTGTTCGCGCCCCGACGCGCGAGCATCTCAAAAAAGGAGTTGGGCGAATGTGGTTCGTGTTGATCGGCGTGCTGCTCGGGGGGCTCAAGCTGGCGGGCGTCGCGCCGGTGGCCGACTGGAGCTGGCTCGCGGTGCTGGCGCCCTTCGGCCTGGCCGTCGTATGGTGGGCCTGGGCCGACCAGAGCGGCTATACGCGCAAGAAGGCGATGGACCGGATGGAAGCCCGCAAGGCGGCCCGCCGCGAGCGGGCGCTGGAGGCGCTGGGCAAGGGCGAGCAGCAGCGGAACAAGCGTTGAGCAGCGGGCGGAGCTCCGTGGGGTCGAACTTGTGACGCAGGCTCCAAGGAGCCTGCGCGCAAATTCGATCTGAAGTCGCGGGACGCGACTTCAGGCCGGCGCCGCGGGGCGGCCCCGGCTGAGGCTGCTGCGCAGCCTCAATCGAATTTGTCCAGCACCGCGCCTGAGCTGGCGCTGGAGGCGCTCTTGGCGAACTTGGCCAGCACGCCGCGGGTGTAGCGCGGTGCCGGCTGCTTCCAGGCCGCGCGGCGTCGCGCCAGTTCGGCCGCATCGACGTTCAGCTCCAGCAACAGCCGGTGCGCGTCGATGGTGATGGAGTCGCCTTCCTGCACCAAGGCGATGGTGCCGCCCTCATAGGCCTCGGGCGCCACATGGCCGACGACCATGCCCCAGGTGCCGCCGGAGAAGCGGCCGTCGGTGATCAGGCCCACCGATTCGCCCAGACCCTGGCCGATCAGCGCGCCGGTCGGCGCCAGCATCTCGGGCATGCCCGGGCCGCCCTTGGGACCCAGATAGCGCAGCACCATCACGTCGCCGGCCTGGATCTGCTTGGCCATGATGGCGGCCAGCGCGCTCTGCTCGTCGTCGAACACGCGCGCCGGGCCGGTGATGACCGGGTTCTTCAGGCCGGTGATCTTGGCCACGCAGCCCTCGGGCGAGAGATTGCCCTTCAGGATGGCCAGATGGCCCTGCTCGTACATCGGGTCGGCCACGGCGCGGATCACCTCCTGATCGGCGCGCAGCTCCGGCACCTCGGCCAGGTTCTCGGCCACCGTCTTGCCGGTGATGGTGATGCAGTCGCCGTGCAGCAGGCCGGCCTTCAGCAGCACCTTCATCACGGCCGGGATGCCGCCGGCCTTGTGCAGGTCGACGGCCAGGTACTTGCCGCTGGGCTTCAGGTCGCAGAGCACCGGGATCTTCTTGCGCATGCGCTCGAAGTCGTCGATGGTCCAGTCGACCTCGGCCGCATGGGCGATGGCCAGGAAATGCAGCACCGCGTTGGTCGAGCCGCCGGTGGCCATGATGACGGCGACGGCGTTCTCGATCGCCTTCTTGGTGACGATGTCGCGCGGCTTCAGGTCGGCCTTGACGGCCTCGACGAGGTAGTTCGCCGCCAGCTTCACGTTCTCGACCACCTCGTCCTCGACATTGGACATCGAGGAGGAGTAGGGCAGGGACATGCCCAGCGCCTCGAAGGCCGAGCTCATGGTGTTGGCGGTGTACATGCCGCCGCAGGAGCCGCTGCCGGGGATCGCGCGTTTCTCGATCTGGCAGAAGTCCTCCTCGCTCATCTTGCCGGCCGAGAACTGGCCGACGGCCTCGAAGACCGAGACGATGTTGAGGTCCTGGCCCTTGTAGTGGCCGGGCTTGATCGTGCCGCCGTAGATGTAGATGGCCGGCACATTGGCGCGCAGCATGCCCATCATGCCGCCGGGCATGTTCTTGTCGCAGCCGCCGATCACCATCACGCCGTCCAGCCACTGGCCGCCGACGCAGGTCTCCACGCAGTCGGAGATCACCTCGCGCGAGACCAGCGAGTACTTCATGCCCTCGGTTCCCATGGCCATGCCGTCGCTGATGGTCGGCGTGCCGAACAGCTGCGCATTGGCGCCGGCCGCCTTCAGGCCGATCACGGCCGCGTCGGCCAGCTTCTGCAGGCCCGAGTTGCAGGGCGTGATCGTCGAGTGGCCGTTGGCGATGCCGATCATCGGCTTGCCGAAGTCGCTCTCCTGGTAGCCCATGCCGTAGTACATCGAGCGGTTCGGCGCGCGGGCCACGCCCTCGGTGATGTTCTTGGAGCGGCGGTTGTATGACATCGAGTGGTCTCCTTGATCCGCCCAGTGTGCGCGCCACCGATCTGCTTTTCAAATATATTATTCTCGATAAATCAATACGTATTGAATATCAATGATCGAGCTCAGAAGCCTGCGCCAGTTCGTGGCCGTCGCCGAGGAACTGCATTTCGGCCGCGCGGCGGCGCGTCTGCACATGACCCAGCCGCCGCTGACGCAGGCGATCCAGAAGCTCGAGCAGGCGCTGGGCGCGCCGCTGTTCGAGCGCAGCAGCCGCTCGGTCCTGCTCAGTGTGGCCGGCGCCGCCCTGCTGGCGCCGGCGCGCGCGCTGCTGGCCGAAGCCGAGCAGCTGGCGCCGCTGGTGCAGGCGGCGGCGCGCGGCCAGAGCGGAAGGCTGCGGCTGGGCTTCGTCTCCACGGTCGGCTATGGCGATCTGCCGCGCTGGCTGCGGCGCTTCCGCGAGCGCCAGCCGGACATCGTGCTGAGCCTGCGCGAGGCGACGCTGGACGTGCAGCTGCGCGACTTCGCCAGCAGCGACATCGATGCCGGCTTCATCATCCACGCGCCGGGCGCCTTGCCGCCGGGGCTCGAGGCGCTCAGCATCAGCCGCGAGCCGCTGGTGCTGGCGCACAGCGCCGAGGAGGCGCTGTTGCCCGATGCCGGCCGGGCGCCCGCGCTGGCGGCGCGCCAGGCATTGCAATTGCCGTTGGTCATCTTCCCGCGCGAGATCGCGCCCTCGCTGTTCGATGCGGTGCTGGCCTTCTACCGCGCCCATGGCGCCACGCCGCAGATTGCCCAGGAGGCCATTCAGATGCAGACCATCGTCAACCTCGTCTCGGCCGGCATCGGCGTCGCCTGGGTGCCGGCCAGCGTGATGGGGCTGCAGCGGTCCGGCGTCGTCTACCGGCCGATAGACGGCGCGCCGGTCTGCGAGACCAGCCTGGTCTGGCGGGCCGACGCGGCGCCGGCCGTGCACCGCTTCGTCGAGCATGTGCGGCAGCAATTGCGGGAGGCGGCCGGCGACACAGGGAATTCCCGTATATCCTGAGCGACCGCGGCGCCGGCCGCCGCCTCTCTAGCGAATGATCCGACGATGAATCTGCGCAATCCCGTCCTCTGTCTGGCCCTGCTCCTGGGCGCCGCCGCGGCGCAGGCGCAGATGCTGAAGACGCCGCAATGGGCGGCCTGGGTCGAGGCCGGCAAGAGCGAGGAACTCGAGCGTGCCGCTGAAGCGCGACTGCGCGGCCAGCCCGACGACGCCGAGGCATTGGTGGCCCGCGCGCTGGCGGCCATCGCCGATGGCGATGTCGAGCGGGTGCAGGCGGCCGGCCGCGGCGTGCAGCGCTGCATCGACCAGCAGCCCAAACAGGCCATCTGCTATGCGGCGATGGCGACGGTGCAGGGCGTCGAGATTGTCACCGGCGGCACGATGAAGGCGATCACGCTGGCCAGGCCCATACGCGGCAATCTGCAGCGCGCGCTGGAGCTCGATCCCTTGCTGTTCGAGCCGCGCCAGGCCTTGCTGGAGCTCTACCTTAAGCTGCCGTCCTTTGCCGGCGGTGGCGCCGACAAGGCGCAAGATCTGGTGCAGCAGGCGCGCGCGCGCCAGCCCGAGCATGCCAAGCTGCTGGCCGCGCTGCTGGCCCACCACGACAAGCAGTACGCCGAGATGGAGCGCGGCCTGCAAGGCGTCAAGCCCGGCAACGACCCGACCCTGCACATGGCGCTGCGCGAGGCCTGGTACGAGCTGGGCATGCAGTACGTGTTCGACGGTGACTTCGCCCATGCGAAGGCCATCTTCGAGAACCTCGAGCGCGCCTATCCGCGCCATGCGACCGCGGCCTTCGGCCTGGCACGGCTGGCGGCGGCGCAGCAGCAGTACGAGGAATCGGCACGCCAGTTCGAGCGCGCGCGCGGCCTGATCGGCGCGCCGCGGCTGCCGCTGGACTACCGCCTGGGCCTGATGCTGATCGACAAGGGCGACCGGGAGCAGGCGCGCGTGACGCTGGAGCGCTTCGTCGCCCGCAAGCGCGGCGCGCCCAAGTACCTGGATGATGCGCGCAAGCGCTTGGCCGAACTCGGCTGACCGAGCCCCGCGGCCGCTGGCTATGATGCCGGCCTCGTCGCCTCCCGACCGCCCGACCCATTCGCCAGGACCGCCCGCATGTTGGTGCACCCGCAATTCGATCCCGTCGCCATTCAGCTCGGCCCGCTGGCCGTGCACTGGTACGGGCTGACCTATCTGGCCGCCTTCGGCCTGTTCCTCTGGCTGGCCAATCTGCGCGTGCGCCAGCCGCAGTGGGCGGCCGCCGGCTGGACCCGCCGCGACGTCGACGACATGCTGTTCTTCGGCGTGCTGGGCGTCGTGCTGGGCGGGCGCCTGGGCTATGTGCTGTTCTACAAGCCCGGCTACTACCTGCACAACCTGGGCGAGATCTTCGCCGTCTGGAAGGGCGGCATGGCCTTCCACGGCGGCCTGCTGGGCGTGCTGGTGGCGATGGCGCTGTTCGCCCGGCTGCGCGGCCGCAGCTTCTTCGAGGTGACCGACCTGATCGCGCCCTGCGTGCCGACCGGCCTGGCCGCCGGACGCATCGGCAACTTCATCAACGGCGAGCTGTGGGGCCGCGCCGCCTCGCCCGAGCTGCCTTGGGCGATGGTGTTCCCGCAGGCGCATGATGGCGGCCTGCCGCGCCACCCCTCGCAGCTCTACCAGTTCCTCGGCGAGGGCTTGCTGCTGGCCCTGCTGCTGTGGTTGTACGCCCGCAAGCCGCGCGCGACCGGCCAGGTCTCGGGCCTGTTCCTGGTCGGCTACGGCTTCTTCCGCTTCCTGGCCGAGTTCTTCCGCGAGCCGGACGACTTCCTGGGCCTGCGCGCGCTGAGCCTGAGCCAGGGCCAGTGGCTGTCGCTGCCTATGATCGCCGCCGGCCTCATCATCTGGGCCTGGGCCTCCCGCAAGCAACACTGATCCGCCATGCGCCAAATCTTCTTCGATACCGAAACGACCGGCCTGTCGGCCGAGGGCGGCGACCGCATCCTCGAGATCGGCTGCGTCGAGATGATCAACCGCCAGCTGACCGGCAACCACCTGCATCTGTACATCAACCCGGAGCGCGCCAGCCACGAGGACGCGCTGCGCGTGCACGGCCTGACCGAGGCCTTCCTGGCCGACAAGCCCAAGTTCGCCGAGATCGTCGACCAGTTCATCGACTTTGTGCGCGACGCCGAGCTGGTGATCCACAACGCACCCTTCGACCTCGGCTTCGTCAATGCCGAGATGCGCCGGCTGCAGCGCCCGCCGATCAACGACCTCGTCAGCGGCGTGCGCGACACCCTGCTGATGGCGCGCGATATGTTCCCGGGCAAGAAGAACACGCTCGATGCGCTGTGCTCGCGGCTGGATGTGGACAACTCCAAGCGCGAGCTGCACGGCGCCCATATCGATGCCGAGCTGCTGGCCCAGGTCTACATCAATATGACGCGCGGCCAGGACGCGCTCTTGATGATGGACGAGGCTGGCGACGCCGGTGCAGGCCCCGGCGGCGAGGCCCGCGTCGCGGCGGTCGATCTGAGCGCCTTCCCGCTACCGGTGCTGATGGCCAGCGCCGAAGAGCTGAGCGCGCATGAAAAAGTGCTGGCCGAACTGGACAAGGCCAGCGGCGGCAAGCGCATCTGGGTCGAATCCGCGCCCGGCGCTTGAGTCGACACCGAAAGCCATGGCATAATCGCAGGCTTCGCGAAAGTGATCGATCAGGGCGGTTAGCTCAGGGGTAGAGCATCACATTCACACTGTGGGGGTCGGGGGTTCGAAACCCTCACCGCCCACCAAGACAGCCGTTAAAACAGTAACGGGCGCTCTTGGTGGCACTGATCAAGACATCACGCGAAACCGAATTGCAAAGAATTCGGGCGGTTAGCTCAGGGGTAGAGCACGACATTCACACTGTCGGGGTCGGGGGTTCGAAACCCTCACCGCCCACCAAAACGCAGACGAAGCCCGGCCTATGCCGGGCTTTTTGCTTTTCGATGGTGCCAGCGGGACCTTTCCACGGCGGCGCGCGGCTGCCGCAGAATGCTTCCATGCTCCATCTGCTCAATCTGCTGGCCGCGATCGCCTTGCTGGTCTGGGGGACCTATGTCGTGCGCACCGGCGTGCTGCGCGTCTTCGGCGGCCGGCTGCGCCAGCTGATCGCCGCCAGCGTCGGCACGCGGCCGCGGGCGCTGCTGGCCGGCTTCGGCGTCACCGCGCTGGTGCAGTCCAGCACGGCGACCTGCCTGATCGTCGCTTCCTTTGTCGGCCAGGGCCTGGTGCCGACGGCGGCCGCGCTGGCGCTGATGCTGGGCGCCGATGTCGGCACGGCCGCGATCGCCGTGCTGTTCTCCTTCGACCTGTCCTGGCTGTCGCCGCTGATGATCTTCGGCGGCGTCGTGCTGTTCATCTCGCGCGAGAAGACCACGGCCGGGCGCATCGGCCGCATCGCGATCGGTCTGGGCCTGATCACCCTGGCCCTGCAGCTGATCGTCGCGGCGACCGAACCGCTGACCGACAGCCCGGCGATGCGGGCGCTGCTGCTGGCCCTGCCCAACGAGGTGCTGCTGGACATCGTCGTCGGCGCGCTGCTGACCGTGCTCAGCTACTCGAGCCTGGCCGTCGTGCTGCTGACCGCCAGCCTGGCCGGCGGCGGCCTGCTGCCGACGCCGATGGCGCTGGGCCTGGTGTTGGGCGCCAATCTGGGCAGCGGCCTGCTGGCCCTGCTGTCGACCGCCGGCGCCAGCGTATCGGCGCGGCGCTTGCCGGTCGGCAATCTGCTGTTCAAGCTGGCCGGCTGCCTGATCGCGATCGCGCTGCTGCCGGCGATCGCGCGCGAGCTGCGCGCCGGCTTCGAGGCGCCCGCGCAGCAGGTGGTCGCCTTCCACCTGGGCTTCAATCTGCTGACGGCGCTGGCCTTCATCGCCTTCACCGGCCCGCTGGCGCGACGGCTGGAGCTGCTGATGCGCACGCCGCCGCCGCCGGCCTCCAGCCGGCCGCGCCATCTGGACCCGATGGCGCTGGAGACGCCCTCGCTGGCGATCTCCTGCGCGGTGCGCGAGGCCCTGCACCAGGCCGATGTGGTGGAGACCATGTTGCGCGGCATCCTGCCGGTGATCCGCAACAACGACTTGGCGCTGGCCGAGGAGCTGCGCCGGCTCGACGACACCGTCGACGAGCTCTATTCGGCGATCAAGTTCTACCTGACCCAGATCTCGCGCGAGTCGCTGTCCGAGCGCGAGGCGCGGCGCTGGACCGACATCGTCTCCTTCACCATCAATATGGAGCAGGTCGGCGACACGATCGAGCGCATCCTGCAGGACGTCGAGGACAAGAAGATCAGGAAGGGCCGCAGCTTCTCGGCCGCCGGCATGGCCGAGATCTGCCATCTGCACGAGCGCCTGCAGGCCAATCTGCGCCTGGCGATGAGCGTCTTTCTCGACGGCCATCGGCGCGATGCCGAGAAGCTGCTGGAGGAGAAGACGCGCTTTCGCGAACTGGTGCGCGACTATGCGGCCAGCCATATCGCCCGGCTGCAGGACAACCGCGCACAAAGCATCGAGACCAGCTCGCTGCACCTGGACCTGATCAGCGATCTCAAGCGCATCAACGGCCATCTTTGCGCGATCGCCTATCCGATCGTGCAGGGCGAGCAGGCGCCGGCCGCGGCGGGGCTCAGCGAACCGGCCGGCTGAGCGCCGCACCGCGGCGGCGCGCTAGGGCGCCGATTCCGGTGCGTAGCGCACGCCTGTGGTGAACGCGCGAGCCGCGGCAGTGCGCACGATACTTGCTGACGCTGCGGCATGACGATGCACGCGCCCAGCTCGACCCTGCAAGCCTATCTGGAGCGCCTGCTGCGCCGCTTCGCCGACCTGGACGGCGGCCGCGTCGCCACCTACATCCCGGAGCTGGCCAAGGCCGACCCGCGCCGCTTCGCCATCGTGCTGGCCACCGTCGACGGCCAGCTCTACGAGGTCGGCGATGCGCGGCTTCCCTTCACCCTGCAGTCGATCTCCAAGCCGCTGGTCTATGGCGCGGCGCTGCAGGACCGCGGACCCGAGCGGGTCGCCCGGGCGATCGGGGTCGAGCCCTCCGGCGACGCCTTCAACTCGATCAGCCTGGAGCCGGGCAGCGGCCGGCCGCGCAATCCGATGATCAATGCCGGCGCCATCGCCGCCGCGGCCCTGCTGCAGGGCGACGACGGCGAGGCGCGGCTGGCGCGCCTGCTGGACGCGCTGTCCGCCTATGCCGGGCGGCCACTCGAGATCGATGCGGCGGTGTTCGAGTCGGAGCGCACGACCGGCCACCGCAACCGCGCGATCGGTCACATGCTGCGCAACTACGGCATCGTCAGCGACGATCCGGAGCCGGCGCTGGAGCTGTACTTCAAGCAATGCTCGGTGCGCGTCGACTGCCGCGACCTGGCGCTGATGGCGGCGACCCTGGCGAATGGCGGCGTCCATCCGCAGACCGGGGTGCGCGCGGTGGCCGCCGAGCACATCGGCCCCATCCTCAGCGTGATGACGACCTGCGGCATGTACGACTTCTCCGGCGAATGGGTCTACCGCGTCGGCCTGCCGGCCAAGAGCGGCGTCGGCGGCGGCATCATGGCCGTGCTGCCGGGGCAGCTGGGCATCGGCGTCTATTCGCCGGCGCTGGACGAGCGCGGCAACAGCGTGCGCGGCGTTGCCGTCTGCGAGGCGCTGTCGCGCGATCTGGGCCTGCATTTCCTGCAGCCGCCGCGGCCGGCGGTGATGGCGCTGCGCGCGCGCTACACGCTGGCCGGCGTGCGCTCCAAGCGTCGGCGCCCGCCCGAGCAGGAGCGCCGGCTCGAGCAGCAGGGCGATCGCGCCATCGTCTACGAGCTGCAGGGCGATCTGCGCTTCGCGACCCTGGAGCCGGTGCTGCGCGACATTGCCGGCGCCGGTGCCGAGCTGCGCTTCGCGGTGCTGGACTTCAAGCGCGTCGGCCATGCCGATGCGGCGGCGGTGCGCATGCTGGAGGGCCTGGTCAACGACTTCGCCGCGCAGGGCCGGCATCTGGTGCTGACGCGGGTGCGCCGCGGCGGCCTGCTGGCCGGCTTCGGCGCCGAGCTCGATCCGCGCAGCGCGCCGGCGGTCAGCTTCCAGCCGCAGCTCGATCTGGGCCTGGAATGGTGCGAGCGCGGCCTGCTCGATGGCGCGGGTGCTGCGGCCGCGCAGCACCCGCGGGAGCTGGCCGAGCAGGGCCTGTGCGCCGGCCTGGCGGCCGAGGACATCGAACATCTGCGCGCGCGGCTGCAGCTGCTGCGCTTCGAGCCGGGCGCGCTGATCGTGCGCCGCGGCGAGCCGGCCGACGGCCTCTATCTGCTGCGCCGGGGCGAGGTCAGCGTCATCATCGAGCTGCCGCAGGGCGGCAGCCGGCGCCTGCAGACCCTGTCGGCCGGCATGAGCTTCGGCGAGCTGACGCTGGTCTCGGGCGGAGCGCGCTCGGCCGATGTGCGCGCCGACACGGCGGTCGAATGCTGGCGGCTCGGCACGGCCGAGTTCGCCGCGCTGCACAGCGAGCGGCCCAGCCTGCTGATCGGCCTCCTGCGCCAGATGCTGCGCGGCAGCAGCGAGACGGTGGTGCGCCTGTCAGGCGAGCTGACGGCGCTCGACGCCTAGCAGGCTGTTGAGAAACTACTGCGGCGCCCCGCAGCGTCGTTGCGCGGTGCTCGGAATCCTCACGTACAGGAAGTACGTTCCGGTTCCTGCGCTCCGGGCGCCTAGCCGCGGGCCGTCCTCGCTACGTTTTTCAACAGCCTGCTAGGACGGTTCCTCAGCGTCCTCGCGCAGCCGGCGCTCGCTGGCGTCCAGGCGCAAGAGCCGTTCCTCGATGAAGTCCTTCTCGACCAGGCTGCGCTGCAGCTGCGCCTGCAGCGCCTCCAGCTGCTGGCGCAACTGGCTCAAGGCCTCGGCATCGAGCGCCTCTTCGCCGGCCTCGCCGCGCGCGCGTTCCGGCTGGCGGCGCTCGCGGGCGGCGCGTTCGCGCAGCGCGGCGACCTCGGCCTGCAGGCGCCTGCGCTGGTTCAGCACGCGGTCGAGCTCGACCTGGTGCAGGCGCCGCCATTCCGCATAGTCCTCGGCGCTGAGGCCGTTCAGCGACTCCAGCGGCCGCAGCCGCTGCAGATCGGGCTCCGGCTCCGCCTCCTCCTGCGGCAGCGAATCGGGCCAGCTGCTCATCGACTCGCCCGGCTCGACGCGCTGCCAGGCGCGCATGCGCTCGGCGCGTTCGAGCAGGCGCTCCAGGCTGCGCGCGACCGCCTTAAGGTCGCGGCCGGCCTCGCGCGTGTCGTTCAGCGCGCGCACGATGAAGTCCTGGCGCCGTTGCTCATGCGTGTTCATGCGCAGATAGGTGGCGACCGAGACGATGATGAAGACCGCGTTGGCGACCAGCACGCCGACGCTGGCAATGCTTTCGATAGCGAGGGCCATCGCTCAGGCCAGCATGAAGCTCAAGCGCCCCTGACCGCCGGTGGCGGGCAGGCGCAGCAGGAAGTCGCTGCGGCCGTGGTTCTGCTGCAGCAGCTGGGCCAGCTTGTCGAAGGGCTGGCTGCTCAGCCGCGCGGCGCTCAGCGCCGGCGCGTCGCTGGGCGTGCGCTTCTTCAGCAGCGGGGTGACCGCGCGCATGAAGCGCGAGGCCTGTTCCACCTGGCGCGCGGCCGGCCGGCCCTGGCGCAGCGCCGCCTGGATTTCGCCCCCGCTGCTGCCGCCGAGAAGGCAGCAGGCCGGCAGGTCCAGGAGGCCCACCGCATAGACGCCCTTGCGGCCGGCGCTGCCGTACAGCGCGATCAGCCGCGTCCCCTGCTGCTGCAGCCATTCGGCGCTACCGCCGCCGTCCTGGCGGTCGAGCTCGAAGCCGCGCATGCCCAGGTGGGCCGACATGCTCTGCTGCAGCTGGGCCAGCGATTCGATCGCCTGGGCGCCAGGCGTTTCCGCCGTCAGCGCCGGCGCGGGGCTGGCGCGGCGCTGCAGGCCCTGGGCCACCGCGCGGCGCAGCGCGCCGTCGTCGAAGGGCTTGTTCAGCACGAACAACGCGCCATTGCTGTGCGCCTGCATCAGGCATTCGCTGGCCGTCTCGGTCGTCACGAAGCCGACCGCGATGTCGGCATGGCCGCTCTGGCGCAGGGTCTGCAGCATCTCGATGCCGGACACGCCGGGCATATGCCAGTCGGCCAGCACCAGATCGGGCCGGAAGCTGTCGATGCGGTCTAGCGCCTCGGTGCCGTCGCAGGCGGTCTCGATGTGCAGCTCGCCCAGCTCCTCGCATTCCAGCGCGCGGCGAATGATGGCGCGGATCGCGCGGCTGTCGTCGACGATCAACACCTTCTTGCGGTCCGCCGTTTCGGCGTCGGCTCTTGCTTTTGTCTCTTCCACGGCGCTCTTCTTCCCTTCGAAGGTATGGCGCTCCCCTGGGCCGGCATGGTGCCGGCGGCGCGGCCGGCGCGGGCCGGTGTTTTCCCCCGGTTTTGGGCGCAAAGCGCGCAAAACTGCGCGCCGGGCGGCTTCGGCTGGGGCGGGCACCGCAAAATCGACGCATGGAGGCAGGCATGGAACGAGTCGATGCGGTGGTGATCGGGGCCGGGGTGGTCGGTCTGGCGGTCGGCCGCGCGCTGGCGCGGCGCGGGCTGGAAACGTTGGTGCTGGAACGCGAGACCGCGATCGGCAGCGGCATCAGCTCGCGCAATAGCGAGGTCATCCATGCCGGGCTCTACTACCCGCAGGGTTCGCTGAAGGCGCGGCTGTGCGTGCGGGGCAGGGCGGCGCTGTATGCGCACTGCGAGTCCCACGGGGTCGCGCACCGGCGCTGCGGCAAGCTGGTGGTCGCCACCGACGCGGCGCAGCTGGAAGGCCTGCGCCGGCTGGCCGAGCGTGCGGCGGCGAATGGCGTCGACGATCTGCGCTGGCTGGAGCGGGCCGAGGCGCAGGCGCTGGAGCCGGCGCTGCGCTGCGAGGCGGCGCTGCTCTCGCCCTCAACCGGCATCGTCGACAGCCATGGCCTGATGCTGTCGCTGCAGGGCGATCTGGAGCATGCCGGCGGCGCGGTCGCGCTGGGCTCGGCGGTGCAGGCGCTGCGCCGCGACGGCGCGGGCTGGCGGCTGGAGGTGGCCAGCGGCGGCGAGACGATGGAGCTGGCCGCCGGTCGGGTCGTCAACGCGGCCGGTCTATGGGCACCGGCCCTGGCCGCGGCGACCGAGGGCCTGGCGGCCGAGCACCGACCGGCCGCGCATTTCAGCAAGGGCTGCTATTTCTCGCTGACCGGCCGCTCGCCGTTCCAGCGTCTGATCTATCCGCTGCCGCAGGATGCCTGGCTGGGCGTGCACCTGACCCTGGACCTGGCGGGCCAGGCGCGCTTCGGGCCCGATGGCCAGTGGCTGAACGGCGTCGACGATCCGGCGCGGCTCGACTACCGGGTCGACCCGGCGCGCGCCGAGGGTTTCTATGCCGATGTGCGGCGCTACTGGCCGGGCCTGCCCGACGGCGCGCTGCAGCCGGCCTATAGCGGCGTGCGGCCGAAGATCCACGGCCCCGGCGAACCGGCGCCGGACTTCCGCATCGACGGCCAGGCCCGCCATGGTCTGCCGGGCCTGGTGAATCTGCTGGGCATCGAGTCGCCGGGCCTGACCAGCTGCCTGGCGATTGCCGACGAGGTGCTGGCTCGGCTGGAAATCTAGGCCGCTGTGACCCAGCGGCCGTCCCGCAGCAGCTGGTGCGGCCGGTAGCCGGCCTTGTAGGCCATCTTCGGGCTCTCCGCGATCCAGTAGCCGAGGTAGAGATGGCTCAGTTTCAGCTCGCGCGTCTGGGCGATCTGCCAGAGCACGTTGTAGGTGCCGTAGCTGGCGCCGGCCTCGGGCTCGTAGAAGGTGTAGACGGCCGACAGGCCGTCGCTGAGGATGTCCAGGATGGACACCATCTTCAGCCGGCCCTCGGCATCGCGGAATTCGACCAGGCGCGAGTTGATCCGGCTTTGCAGCAGGAACTGGCTGTACTGGTCGACGCTGTCATGGTCCATGCCGCCGCCCGAATGGCGGCCCGCCTGGTAGCGCAGATAGAGCTCGTAATGCTCCTGGCTGAAGCCCAGCCGCATCACCCGCGCCTGCAGCGCCTGGTGCTGGCGCAGTGCGCGGCGCTGGCTGCGCGAGGGGCGGAAGTCCTCGACCGGGATGCGCATCGGCACGCAGGCCTTGCAGCTGTCGCAATAGGGCCGGTAGGTGAACAGGCCGGAGCGGCGAAAGCCGGCGGCGACCAGGCCCGAATACGCATCGGCGTGGATCAGATGGCTGGGCGTGGCCACCTGCGAGCGCGCCTGGCGCTGCGGCAGATAGCTGCAGGGATAGGCGGCAGTCGCATAGAACTGCAGCTGGGCCAGCGGAAGCTCTTTCGGATGGGTCACGGCGGCGGCGTATCGGGTTCGGGGGAGGGGCCGTCTTCGAGCCGCTCCCATAGGCTGGGATGATAGGTCCAATCGGCGGGAGCCGGCTGCGCCAGCGCCCGGCGCAGATGCGCCTCGAAGGCGCTGCGCGAGACTTCCGCCGCACCGAGCGAGGCCAGGTGGCGGGTGTTCTGCTGGCAGTCGATCCACGTGATGCCATGCCGCCGGCACAGACAGATCAGCGCGGCCAGCGCGATCTTGGACGCGTCGCTGCGGCGCGCGAACATCGATTCGCCGAAGAACATGCGGCCCAGATTGATGCCGTAAAGCCCGCCGGCCAGTTCGCCGTCGATCCAGGTCTCGATGCTGTGCACCGCGCCGCTGCGCCGCGCCCAGTCCAGATAGGCGCGCTGCATCTCGGGCACGATCCAGGTGCCGTTCTGGCCCTCGCGCGGCGCGGCGGCGCAGGCGGCCAGCACCGTCGACAGGGCGCTGTCGACGCGGATCTCGCAAGTGGGGCTGAGGGCGAAGCGGCGCACCGTCTTGCGCAGCGAGCGCGAGAGCTTGAACTGACGCGTCTGCAGCACCATGCGCGGATCGGGCGTCCACCACAGCGGCGGCTGGCCGGGGCCGTACCAGGGGAAGATGCCGCGCGAGTAGGCGGCCTGCAGCCGCTCGGGCGACAGGTCGCCGCCGGCGGCCAGCAGGCCCGGCGCGTCGGAGTCCGGCCCCAGCGCGCGGCTGCTGGGCGGGAAGTCCAGATTGCTGTCGTCCAGCCAGTCGATCATGGGCAGCGATCGTAGCCGTTCGTGGTAAGTTCCCGGCCCATGATGATCACCGTCTACGGAATTCCGAACTGCGACACGGTCAAGCGGGCGCGCGGCTGGTTCGCCGAGCAGGGCCTCGACTACCGCTTCCACGATTACAAGAAGGACGGCGTGCCGGCCGAGCGGCTGCAACGCTGGATGGCCGAGCTGGGCTGGGAAAAGGTCCTGAACCGCGCCGGCACCACCTGGCGTCGCCTCGATGATGCGACGAAGGCGCAGGTCGTCGATGCCGCCAGCGCCGCAGCGCTGATGCAGGCCCAGGCCAGCGTGATCAAGCGCCCGCTGGTCGAGTGGGCCGACGGCGGCTTCAGCGTCGGCTTCTCGGCCGCTGCCTTTGCCGAGCGCAGCGCCAAGGGGGCTCGCTGATGTTCACCGGCATCGTCCAGGCGGTCGCCGAGGTCGCCACGCTGGCGGACAAGCCCGGCCTGCGCAGCTTCACGCTGCGCTTCCCGGCCGGCTTCTGCGCAGGCCTGGAGATCGGCGCCAGCGTGTCCTGCGATGGCGTCTGCCTGACGGTGACCGCGCTGCGCGGCGCCGACCAGGCCGATTTCGACGTGATGCAGCAGAGCCTGGCGCTGACCACGCTGGCCGAGCTGCGCGCCGGCAGCCGGCTCAATGTCGAGCGCGCGGCGCGCGACGGCGCCGAGATCGGCGGCCATCCGCTGTCCGGCCATATCGATTTCAAGGCGCGGCTGATCGAGATCCGCCGGCCCGAGAACAACCATGTGCTGCGCATCGCGGTCGAGCCGCGCTGGATGCGCTACATCTTCGGCAAGGGCTATATCGCGATCAACGGCGCCAGCCTGACCGTCGCCGAATGCGATCGCCGCGCCGGCTGGTTCGAGGTCTGGCTGATCCCCGAGACCCTGCGCATGACGACCTTCGGCGACAAGGCGGTCGGCGCCGAGCTGAACATCGAGATCGAGCGCTCGACCCAGGTCTTCGTCGACACGGTGCGCGAGGCGATCGACGAGCGGCTCGGGCCGCTGCTGCCAGCGCTGGAGAGGCTGCTGGCCGCCTCGGGCCAGAGCCTGGACGCGCTGGCCGAACCGATCAAGCCCAGGGCCTGATCGCCGGCCTGATCACTGGCCGGGGGGCGGCTGCCAGAGCTCGACCTTGTTGCCCTCCGGGTCGATGACCCAGCCGAACTTGCCGTATTCGGAATCCTCGCCACTCTTGTCCAGCACCTCGCAGCCGGCCGCGCGCAGTTGCTCCAGCAGCCGGGCCAGGTCGGCGACCCGGTAATTGATCATGAACGGCGCCTGGCTGGGGCCGAAGTAGTTATTGTCCAGGCCGCTGACGCTCCAGATCGTCGAACCGCCGCTGGGCTGGCCGGCCGCATCGGTCCAGGGGAAGGCTGCGCCGCCCCAGGGCTGGATATCCAGTCCCAGGTGCCGGGCATACCAGGCGCGCATGGCCTCGGGGTCGCGTGCCTTGAAGAAGATGCCGCCGATGCCGCAGACCTTTTCCATTGTTCGCTCCTTGGAGTGTTTCAAGCCGCCAGCAACTGCCGCAGCACAAAGGGCAGGATGCCGCCGTGCCGGTAGTAGTCGACCTCGATCGCGGTGTCGATGCGCAGGATCAGCGCGACGCTAGCGCGGCTACCGTCGGCACGCTGGATCAGGAGCTGCGCCTCGCGCTGCGGCGTCAGTTCGCCGGCGATGACGATGTCGATCAGCTCGTTGCCGACCAGGCCCAGCGATTCCCAGCTGTCGCCGGGCTTGAACTGCAGCGGCAGCACGCCCATGCCGACCAGGTTGGAGCGGTGGATGCGCTCGAAGCTCCTGGCGATGACGGCCTTGATGCCCAGCAGCAGCGTGCCCTTGGCGGCCCAGTCGCGGCTGGAGCCGGTGCCGTATTCCTCGCCGCCGAAGATGACGGTGGGCACGCCGGCGGCGATGTAGTGCATCGCCGCGTCGTAGATGAACTGCTTCTCGCCCTGCATGGGCCCCGGCTGCTGGTACAGGGTGAGGCCGCCTTCCTCGCGGCCGCCGTCCGCGCGCGGCGGCAGCATCAGGTTCTTGATGCGCACATTGGCGAAGGTGCCGCGCATCATCACCTCGTGGTTGCCGCGCCGCGAGCCATAGCTGTTGAAGTCGGCCTTGCTCACGCCCAGGCTCGCCAGGTACTGGCCGGCCGGCGAGCTGTCCTTGATCGCGCCGGCCGGCGAGATATGGTCGGTGGTGATCGAGTCGCCGAACAGGGCCATGATGCGCGCGCCGCTGACGCCGGCCGCGCTGAAGTGTGGCTGCTGGGTGAAGCTTTCGAAGAAGGGCGGCCGGGCGATATAGCTGCTTTTCGGCCAGTCGTAGACCTGGCCCTGCGTGCCCGCTATCTTCTGCCACAGCGGCCCGGGCTGTGAGGCCACCTGCGCATAGTTGTCGCGGAATGCCTTGGCATCCATCGCATGCTGCATCAGCGCATGCACCTCCTCGCTGCTGGGCCAGACATCGCCCAGATAGATGGGGTGGCCGCCGTGGCCGCGAGCCAGCGGCTGCGTCATCAGGTCGACCATTACATTGCCGGCGATCGCATAGGCGACCACCAGGGGCGGCGAGGCGAGGAAGTTGGCCTTCAGGTTCGGATGGATGCGCGCCTCGAAATTGCGGTTGCCGGACAGCACGGCCGCGCAGACCAGGTCTTCGGCCACGATGGTCTCGTTGATCTCGGGCGCCAGATCGCCGGCATTGCCGATGCAGGTCGTGCAGCCATAGGCGGCGACATGGAAGCCGAGCCGTTCCAGATAGGGCAGCAGGCCGGCCTTTTCCAGATAGCCGGTGACGATGCGCGAGCCCGGCGCCAGCGAGGTCTTGATGTGCGGCGCCACCGTCAGCCCGGCCTCGACCGCCTTCTTGGCCAGCAGGCCCGCCGCCAGCAGCACGCTGGGGTTGGAGGTGTTGGTGCAGGAGGTGATCGCGGCGATCAGCACATCGCCATTGCCGATCTCCAGCCCTGAACCGGTGCGATGGCGCAGCCGCAGCTTTTCGGCCGGCTGGTTGAAGCCATTGGCCGCCTGCGGCTGGCTGTACAGCGCGGCGAAGCGGGCTGACAGATCGGTGATCTCGATGCGGTCCTGCGGGCGCTTGGGGCCCGCCAGCGAGGGTACGACCTGGCCCAGGTCGAGGCGGATGACCGCGCTGTAGTCGATCTCGCCGGCGCGCGGGATGCCGAACAGCTGCTGCGCGCGGAAATAGGCTTCGAAGGCCTCGATCTCTTCCTTCGTGCGGCCGGTACCGCGGAAATAGTCCAGGGTCTTGCCGTCGACCGGGAAGAAGCCCATCGTCGCGCCGTATTCGGGCGCCATGTTCGCGATGGTCGCGCGGTCCGGCACGGCCAGGCTTTCGGTGCCCTCGCCGAAGAATTCGACGAATTTGCCGACCACCTTCTCGCGGCGCAGGATCTCGGTCACCGTCAGCACCAGATCGGTTGCGGTGACGCCCTCGCGCAGGCGGCCGCTCAGCTCGAAGCCGACCACATCGGGGGTCAGGAAATAGACCGGCTGGCCCAGCATGCCCGCCTCGGCCTCGATGCCGCCGACGCCCCAGCCGACGACGCCGATGCCGTTGATCATGGTCGTGTGGCTGTCGGTGCCGACCAGGCTGTCCGGGTAATAGACCTTGGACTGATCGCGATGCACGCCGCGCGCCAGGTACTCTAGATTGACCTGGTGCACGATGCCGAAGCCGGGCGGCACGACCTTGAAGGTGTCGAAGGCCTGCATGCCCCACTTCATGAATTCATAGCGTTCCCGGTTGCGCTCGAACTCGAGCCGCATATTCAGGTCCAGCGCCTTCTTGCTGCCGAAGTGGTCGATCATCACCGAGTGGTCGACGACCAGATCGACCGGCACCAGCGGCTCGATCGCCTTCGGGCTCTTGCCGGCAGCGGCGGCGACATTGCGCATCGCCGCCAGATCGGCCAGCAGCGGCACGCCGGTGAAGTCCTGCAGCACGACGCGCGCGACGACGAAGGGGATCTCCTCGTTGCGCTCGGCGTTCGGCGCCCAGCCGGCCAGCTCGGCCACATGCTCGGGTGTCACCTTCTTGCCATCGCAGTTGCGCAGCACCGATTCCAGCACGATGCGCAGCGAGACCGGCAGTCGAGCGACCTTCGGATAGCGCCGCGCCAGCGCCGGCAGCGAGAAGTAGCGGCCGCGCTGGCCGGCGGCGGTCGTGAACTCGGCCTCGCAGTCGGCGAAGGCATGCAGCAGGGCGGCGGCGGGCTTGGGCATGGACGGGCTCCGATCGGTTTTTTCGGCGGGGATCCCCTGTTGTACCCGAGCGCCGCCGCTTGCACAAAATGCCGGTTATGGGTGTGCCCGAGCGCGCAAAGAAAAAGGCCTCGCCGGCCGAGCCGGGCGAGGCCTCTTGCTTCGAGCGCGAGGGCGCTTAGAAGGTGCCGGTCAGATAGGCCTGCAGGCCGGAGTAACTGGCCTTGAGGGTACCGCCGAAGTTGTTGCGGTCGACGTCGACGCGGGTGCCGAAGCGGTTGTAGCCCAGGCCGACGCCGAAGTTCTTGGCGAACATCCAGGTCGCGCCCAGGCGCAGATCGGACCAGCGGCCATCGTAGCCGTCGATATTGACCTTGAAGAACTGCGCCTGGCCGTCCAGGTACCAGTTGGGCGCCAGCAGCCAGCCGCCGCGCAGGCCGATCACCGGCAGCGGCGCCGGCAGCGAACTGGCCTTGCTGGCGGCCGAGGCCGTGCCGGTCTGGCCATTGGCATCGGTGACGGTGGCCGTGCCCGACAGCTGCAGCGTCGTCTTCGAGTAGTGCAGGCCGAAGCTGGCGGCCAGTTCATAGGTCGGCGTCTTCAGGAAGCCCCACTCGTAGGCCAGCTCCGAGACCTCGAACTTGTACTGCAGATCACTGCGGCTGCCGGCCTTGAAGGTGTAGTCGCCCCACTGGACGTCGTTGTCCAGCACGCGCGAGCGGGTCGTGTCGTTGTTGAAGTACATGAAGCGCAGGTGATGCACCGGCGTGATGCGCCACAGCACGTCGCCGCGGATGCGGGTCGCGTCGTCCGCGCGCCCGTAGTTCTTGTCGAAGTCGATCGTGGGGTTGTTCCTCGACGAGCCGTTCAGGCCGGCGCTGAGGTCCGAGCCGACGACGAAGGCGCCAAGGTTGAAGACCCAGCTGTTGTCGAGCAGCCCTTGCGCGTTCGACTGCGCCTGCGCAGAGCCAGCGATCGAGACGCCGACCAGGCCGCCAAGCAAAGCAGGTACATGTTTGAGCCAAGGCCTAGATCTCATGGACGCTCCTTTGTGTTCTACAAGGTGATCCGGCCCCCTAGATGCCGGGCCGTAAGTCCATTAGACACAGCTGGCCATGTAGGAGCAACCTGACAACGCATATTTTTCAAAAAATGCTACTGGCAGCATAGGGACTGTGGCGCCGATGGCGTATTCCACCCTTCCGAAGCCTTGCCAGCGGTGCCAAAGCTTGCCAAGAATGCCCCACCGCCAGCCGGCGGACATCCCGTTTTTGGAGGGGACCCATGATGACTTCTCGTTTCAGGATCTTGCTCACCACCACCACCCTGTGCCTGGCACCGGTGCTGGCCCTGGCCCAGATGGCCAGCGCGCCGTTCGACGGGCGTCTGAAGAAGATCCACGACAGCAAGACGATTTCGATCGCCTATCGCACCGACGCGCTGCCGTTCTCGTTCGAGGACGCCGACAAGAAGCCGGCCGGCTACACGGTCGATCTGTGCCGCAGCGTGGTCGGCGTGATCGAGCGCCAGCTGGGCGTCGCGCCGCTGCAGGTCAAGTGGGTGCCGGTCACCTCGCAGAACCGCTTCAGCACCGTCGCCAGTGGCCAGGCGGATATGGAATGCGGCGCCAGCACGGTGACCCTGGGTCGGCTGAAGGAGGTCTCGTTTTCCTCGCTGACCTTTGTCGACGGCACCGGCCTGCTGGTGCGCGGCTCCACCGCCGGCAACTCGCTGATCGACCTGGCCAACAAGAAGATCGGCGTGATCGCCGGCACCAGCAACGAGCGGGCGCTGGCCGAGGCGCTGAAGGCCAAGGTCGTGTCGGCCAATGTCGTGGCGCTGAAGTCGCGCGAGGAGGGACTGCAGCAGCTCGAGGCCGGCGCGATCGACGCCTTTGCCGGCGACCGCGTGTTGCTGATCGGCCTGGCGGCCAAGTCGAAGGAGCCGGGCAGCCTGGCGCTGCTGGGCGATGCGCTGTCCTTCGAGCCCTATGCGATCGCGCTGCCGCGCGGCGACTGGGCGATGCAGCAGGCCGTCAACGCGGCCCTGTCGCAGCTGTACCGCAGCAGCACCCTGGGCGAGATCTACGGCCGCTGGTTCGCCTCGCTGGGCCGCCCCAGCCCCATCCTTGAGGTGGCCTACGGGCTGGGCCGCCTGCCCGAGTAGACAGCGTCGCCGAGGCGGCCGGCGCGACGCGTGCCCGCCCGCCCGAGGAGGGTTGCCCAGCGTGACCTCGTTCACGCTTGGGCCGCCCCCGGCGCCCGTCCTGTCACCCAAGGGCAAGGATGTGTCGTGCCGCGATACCTAGGGTTTTCCATAGGCTCCTAGCATCGAAGCACCGATTGCAGGAGTGGCGATGAATCCGACGCGCAAGAGCCTTCTCGAACAGATGCAGCTCCACGAGCTGGAGATCCAGCGCCGCAAGGAGCTGCTGGACTTCACGGCGCGCGATGCACAGCTGCTGCGGGCCTGCCGCGACTTCATCGAGGACGAGGTCGACGAAACGGTCGCGACCTTTTATGCGCACCAGACCGGTGTCGAGGAGATCTCGCTGATCATCGGCGACGTCGACACCTTGACGCGGCTGCGCCAAGCCATGACGCAGTACGTCCGCGACCTGTTCTCGGGCGAGTACGGCGCCGCCTATGTCAACAACCGGCTGCGCATCGGCCTCGTGCACAAGCGCATCGGTGTCGCGCCGAAGTACTACCTGTCGGCGATGCGGGTGCTGAAGAGCCTGCTGATGGACGTGATCGACAAGCGCCTGGGCGAGGATGCGGCCTGCGGCGAGACCAAGCGCGCGCTCGACAAGCTGCTCTACCTGGACAACGAGTTCGTCTTCGACACCTATATCCGCAGCCTGCTGGCCGAGCTGGAGTCGGCGCGCGACCGTGCCGAGCTGCATGCGCTGAAGCTGGAGGAGAAGGTCGCCGAGCGCACCCGCGAGCTCGAGGAACTGGCGCGTAAGGACCCCTTGACGGGATTGTTCAACCAGCGCCACTTCACCGAGGCGCTGACGCGCGAGTTTGCCCGCGCCAGGCGCAAGGCCGAGCCGCTGGCGCTGCTGTACATCGATCTGGACGATTTCAAGTCGATCAATGACCGGGACGGCCATCTGGTCGGCGACGAGGTGCTGAAGCGCGTGGCCACGCTGATCTCCAGCCAATGCCGCAGCTACGACGTCGGCTGCCGCAGCGGCGGCGACGAGTTCTGCATCCTCCTGCCCGGCACCAGTGGCGCCGGCGCCCGCGAACTGGCGCAGCGCATGCTGGACCAGCTGGCGGCGGGCGGCGACCCGACCGCGCTGAGCATCGGCATCGCCGTCGCCGGCCCCGTCCACTGGCCGGCCACCGCCGCCGCGCTGATCGACGCCGCCGACCAGGCCATGTATGCCGCCAAGGGACACGGCGGCTCGCGCCTGCAGATGCACGCCGGCTTCGCGCCGGGCGGCGGCGGGGAGCGCTTGGCGGCGGTGGCTTAGCGCCGAGCTGCAAGGAGACGCCGACCCGACGAGGTCGGGTGATGTCCCTATCGCCAGCACCCCGCGAAGCCGCCGCGTGCTTGCTATACTTCCGAGGCGTCGGGGGGGTAGCTCAGCTGGGAGAGCGCCGCGTTCGCAATGCGGAGGTCGGGAGTTCGATCCTCCTCCTCTCCACCACCAAGCACGAGCCCGTTGATGCCAACGGGCTTTTTGCTTTTTGGCGCGCACACCTCGGGGTTTCCTTAGAGCGGCCGCGGCGCGCGATTGGGGACACTGGCAGCCTTGTCCAGTTTCTCTGCATTCGCAGGTCCGCCCGCCATGACGCCGCGCCACAGCCCCGCCTGGTTCGATGCCCAGTACAACAACCGCGCCCGCGTGGCGGACAGCGCGGCGATTCTCGAGCGCTGGGCCGCGGCCTCGGCGCTGGTGCGGGCCCGGCTGCCGGCGCGGCTCGATCTGGCCTATGGCGAGGCGCCGTCGGAGCGGCTCGATCTCTTCCCCAGCGAACTGCCCAAGGCGCCGGTGCTGGTCTTCATTCACGGTGGCTGGTGGCGGGCGCTGGACAAGGCCGACCATTCCTTCGTCGCCGCGGCCTTCGCCGAGGAGGGCGCGATGGTGGTCGTGCCCAACTATGCGCTGTGTCCGACGGTCGGCATCGAGCGGATCGCCCTGCAGCTGACGCAGGCGCTGGCCTGGGTCTGGCGCCATGCGGCCGAACATGGCGGCGATCCGAACCGCATCGTGCTGGTCGGGCATTCGGCCGGCGCCCACCTGGCGGCCATGCTGAGCGGCTGTGACTGGAAGGCGATCGCGCCGGAGCTGCCGCGCCAGCTGGTCAAGGGTGTGGTCGCGATCTCGGGGCTGTACGATCTGGCGCCGATCCGGCAAACGCCCTTTCTGCAGGGCGATCTGCGCCTGGACGCCGAGGCGGTGCGCCGGCTCAGCCCCATCCACTTTCCGGCGCCCGAAACGCCGCTGTACGCGCTGGTCGGCGGGGCCGAGAGCGAGGAGTTCCTGCGCCAGAACCGGCTGATCCGGCGCGCCTGGGGGCAGCGTGCGGTGCCCATCTGCGAGGAGCTGCCGGGCTGCCACCATTTCGACGTGCTGCACGATCTGAGCGATCCGCAGGGCCGCAGCCACCAGCTGACCCGCCGCCTGCTCGATCTGCGCTGGTATAGCGGCCTGCTATCGGCTGATTGACGCTCTGTATTTGCCCCGGGCTGCTCATTGCGATAGCGTTTGACTGTGCCGGCGCGCTCGCGTTGGCGCCGATCGCTACCGACCATCATCACCATCACTGGAGAGCATCATGGGATTGAAAGGATCGAAGACCGAGCAGAACCTGAAGGACGCGTTTGCCGGCGAGTCGCAGGCGAACCGCCGTTATCTGTATTTCGCGAACAAGGCCGATATCGAGGGCCAGAACGATGTGGCGGCGCTGTTCCGCTCGACCGCCGAGGGCGAGACCGGCCATGCGCATGGCCATCTGGAATTCCTGGAGGCGGTCGGCGATCCGGCCACCGGCCTGCCCATCGGCTCGACCCGCGACAACCTGAAGGCCGCCGTTGCCGGCGAGACGCACGAGTACACCGATATGTACCCGGGCATGGCCAAGACGGCGCGCGACGAGGGCCACGACGAGATCGCCGACTGGTTCGAGACCCTGGCCAAGGCCGAGCGCTCGCATGCCAATCGCTACACCAAGGCGCTCGAGCAGCTGGTGGACTGACGCGGCCCGCGTTCGAGTCGCAAGGCAAGCAAGCGGCGTCTGCGGACGCCGCCTTCACTTCGCAGAGGGAGAAGCGCGGATGAGCAGCAGCAGCGTCAGCAATCGCGAAGGGAATCTGGAAGCGCCGACTCGGCATCCGCTGGACTGGAAGAACCCGGCCTTCTACGACGAGGCCGCCTGCCTGCACGAGATGGAGCGCATCTTCGACATCTGCCATGGCTGCCGCCGCTGCGTGTCGCTGTGCCAGTCCTTCCCGACGCTGTTCGATCTGGTGGACGAGGGGGCGAGCGGCGAACTTGACGGCGTCGACAAGAAGGACTTCTGGAAGGTCGTCGACCAGTGCTATCTGTGCGACCTCTGCTACATGACCAAATGTCCCTATGTGCCGCCGCACCCGTGGAATCTGGATTTCCCTCACACGATGCTGCGCGCCAAGGCGATCAAGTTCAAGAAGGGCGAGGTCGGCGCCGGCGAGAAGTTCCTGGCCTCCACCGATGTGCATGGCCAGTTCGCCGGCATCCCGGTCGTCGTGCAGTTGGTCAATGCGGTCAACAAGACGGCGCTGGCGCGCCAGGCGCTGGACCGGACCCTGGGTGTGCACCCCAAGGCCTGGATGCCCGAGCTGGCCGGCTGGCGCTTTCGCTGGGGCGCGGCCAAGAGCACCGTGCAGGCGGCGACCAATGGCG
This sequence comes from Roseateles violae, assembly GCF_030410485.1. Taxonomy (GTDB): domain Bacteria; phylum Pseudomonadota; class Gammaproteobacteria; order Burkholderiales; family Burkholderiaceae_C; genus Roseateles_D; species Roseateles_D violae. Next base: position 592,296 of record NZ_JAUHHC010000002.1, read on the forward strand.
AGCGCACGCCCGGCCGGGTGGCGGTCTTCTCGACCTGCTATATCAACTACAACGAGCCCGGCATCGGCCATGACCTGCTGAAGGTGCTGGCGCACAACGAGATCCCTTACGTGCTGGTCGAGAAGGAGCAATGCTGCGGCATGCCCAAGCTGGAACTCGGCGACCTGGAGGCGGTCGAGCGGCACAAGAACGCCAACATCCCGGTGCTGGAGAAGTACGCGCGCGAGGGCTACGCGATCCTGTCGGCCATTCCCAGCTGCACGCTGATGTTCAAGCAGGAGCTGCCGCTGATGTTCCCCGGCGACGAGGCGGTGCAGCGGGTGATGGAGGCGATGTGGGACCCCTTCGAGTACCTGATCGCGCGCCACAAGGACGGCCTGCTGAGGACCGATTTCAAGACGGCGCTGGGCAAGGTCAGCTACCACGTGCCCTGCCATGGCCGGGTGCAGAAGATAGGCCGCAAGACCGAGGAGATGTTCCGGCTGATCGGCCAGACGGTCGAGCTGAAGCTGAACACCGTCGAGCGCTGCTCGGGGCATGCCGGCACCTATGGCGTGAAGACGCCCTACCACCCGGTCGCGATGAAGATAGGCCGGCCGGTCTTCAAGGCGATGGCCAGGGACGAGCCGGACGTGATTGCCAGCGACTGCGCGCTGGCCGGCCACCATATCGCCCAGGGCATGGACGAGGCCGGCACGCCGGCGCGCGCGCTGCGCCATCCGCTGAGCCTGCTGCGCCAGGCCTATGGCTTGGGAGACTGAGATGAGCAAGGCCGCCCCCATCACGCCCGACAGCCTGCTGAGCCTGGAGGCCTATGCGCGCCAGCGCAAGGAGCGCAAGCCGCAGATCATCGCGCACCGCCGCCGGCGCAGCGTGCGCCTGGGCGAGCACATCAACCTGCAGTTCGAGGACGAGCAGACGGTGCGCTACCAGATCCAGGAGATGCTGCGCATCGAGAAGATCTTCGAGGAGGAGGGCATCCAGGGGGAGATCGAGGCCTATGCGCCGCTGGTGCCCGACGGCACGAACTGGAAGGCGACCCTGCTGATCGAGTATCCGGACCCGAACGAGCGCCGGCGCGAGCTTTCGCGGCTGATCGGCGTCGAGGACCGCATGTTCGTCGAGGTCGAGGGCCATGCGCGCGTCTACGCGATCGCCGACGAGGACCTGGAGCGCGACAACGAGGAGAAGACCTCGGCCGTGCATTTCGTGCGCTTCGAGTTCACGCCGGCGATGCGCCTGGCCGTGCGCGCCGGCGCCGCCGTCAAGCTCGGCTGCGACCATCCGAACTACCCGGCGCACACCCGCATCGACGAGGACACGCTGGCCTGCCTGGCCGGCGACCTGGCCTGAACCGCTAGACCAGCGCGCGCGCCGCCGCCGCCAGGCTGGCCGCGCCGCCATCGGCCAGCGGCAGGCGCAGCGCCTGCTCGACATGCGGGTAATGGCCGCGCAGTGAGCGTTCGTAGCCGGGGTCGTAGTGCTCGCGCATCAGCGCGCCGAAGACCTCGGCCCATTGGCCGGCACGCGCCTGCGCCTGCCATTGGCGCACCTGCTCCTTGCCGCGCAGCGGGATCAGGCCCTCGAGCTGGCCGCAGAAGCCCTCGACGTCGGTGGCGAAATGGCCGTAGTCCTGCAGCAGCAGCTCGATCCGTGCGGCGTCCGGCATCTCGATCCAGACGCAGTGCGTGCTGGCGCGCATGGCCGCATGCAGGGCCTCCGGCACGCGCAGCTGGCCGACCTTGCGGCTCTCGCTCTCGACGAAGACCGGCCGCGCCGGGTCGAGCGCGCGCAACTGCTGCCACAGCAGGCTGTCGAAGCGCTTCTGGCTCGGCTGCGGCGCGTCGGGCAGGGCGCCCAGCACCGAGCCGCGGTGGCAGGCCAGCGCCTCCAGGTCCAGGGTCTGCGCGCCGGCCTCGGCCAGCGCCTGCAGCAGCCGGGTCTTGCCGCTGCCGGTGCGGCCGCACAGCACATGCAGCTCCAGGCCGGCCGGCAATCGGGCGAGCGCGTCGCGCACCGCCGCCCGGTAGGCCTTGTAGCCGCCCTCCAGCTGGCGCGCCCGGAAGCCGATCTGGCCCAGGAACCAGTTCATCGCGCCGGAGCGCTGGCCACCGCGCCAGCAGTAGACCAGCGGGCGCCAGGTCTTGCCCAGCGAGGCGGCATGGGTCTCGATATGGCGGGCGATATTGCGCGCGACCAGGGCCGCGCCCAGCTTGCGCGCCTCGAAGGGCGATGTGGCGTACAGGGTGCCGACGATGCGGCGCTCCTCGTTGTCGAGCACCGGCCAGTTCTGCGCACCCGGCAGGTGGTCCTCGGCGAACTCGGCCGGCGAGCGCACGTCGATGATCGCGTCGAAGCCGCCCAGATCGGCCAGCGCGTCCTCGGCCTTGACGGTGTAGCTCATGCGGGCAAGGCGATTGCGTCGAGCAATTCGCTCTCGATCTGCAGCTGCGCGCGGTTCTGCTGCAGGGCGGCGCCGTCGACGAGGAAGGTGTCCTCGACCCGCTCGCCCAAGGTCGAGATCTTGGCCAGCTGCAGATTGATGTGGTGGCGCGCCAGCACCAGCGCGATCGCATAGAGCAGGCCGGCGCGGTCGCTGGTGCTGATCGACAAGAGCCAGTGCTGGGCGCGCTCGTCCGGCCGCAGGGCGATGCGCGGCGTGAACGGAAAGCTCTTGACCCGGCGCGACAGGCGCCCCCGGCGCGGCTCGGGCAGCGGGCCGCTGGCGGCCAGCGCCTGGGCCAGCTTGGTCTCGACCAGGGAAGCGAGGTCGCGGTGGTGCAGCTCCAGGCCGGTGCTGATCACCTGGAAGGTGTCCAGCGCATAGTCCTGGCGCGTCGTGTGCACCTTGGCGTCGAGGATGTTGAAGCCGGCGCCGTCGAAATAGCCGCAGATGCGCGCGAACAGATCGGGCCGGTCGGGCGCATAGACCAGCACCTGCAGGCCTTCGCCGACCGGCGAGGGCCGCGCGCGCACGATCGGCAGCTCGCTCTTCACATGGCGCCACAGCGCGCGCGCATGCCAGGCCAGATCGCCGGCCTCGTGGCGGGCGAAGTAGCTGATCTCCAGGGTCTGCCACAGCGGGGCCTCGGTGTCGGGCAGCATCGAATGCAGGGCCAGCTTCTCGCGCGCCTCCTGCTTGCGCGCCTCGATGTCGGCATGCAGATTCGGCTTGGCGCCACCCAGGGCGCGCAGCGCGATCCGGTACAGATCTTCCAGCAGCTTGCCCTTCCAGGCATTCCAGACCTTGGGGCTGGTGCCGCGGATGTCGGCCACCGTCAGCAGGTAGAGCGCCGTCAGGTGCCGCGCATCGCCCATCTTGGCGACGAAGGCCTCGATCACCTCGGGGTCGGACAGGTCTTCCTTCTGCGCCACGCGCGACAGGGTCAGGTGATGCTGGACCAGGAAGACGACCAGCTCGGTATCGGTCTTGGACAGGCCATGTTCGCGGCAGAAACGCTTGACCTCGGTCGCGCCGAGGTCCGAATGGTCGCCGCCGCGACCCTTGGCGACGTCGTGGAACAGCGCCGCGATATAGAGCAGCTCCGGCTTGTCCCATTGCGCGGCCAGCTGCGAGCAGAAGGGGTACTCGTGCGCATGCTCGGGGATGAAGAAGCGCCGCACATTGCGCAGCACCATCAGGATGTGCTGGTCGACCGTGTAGACGTGGAACAGGTCGTGCTGCATCTGGCCGACGATGCGGCGGAACACCCACAGATAGCGGCCCAGCACCGAGGTCTGGTTCATCAGCCGGAAGGCGTGGGTCTGGCCCTCGGGCTGGCGCAGGATGCTCATGAACAGCGCGCGGTTCGCCGGGTCGCGGCGGAAGGCGCTGTTCATCAGCTCGCGCGCGTTGTACAGCGCGCGCAAGGTGCGTGCCGACAGGCCCTTGATGCCGGGGGTCTGCTGGTAGACCAGGAAGGTCTCCAGGATCGCGTGCGGGTTCTTCTCGTAGAGATCGTCGCTGGCGACCTCCAGCATGCCGGCGCGGTCGAGGAAGCGCTCGTTGATCTGGCGCATCAGCCCCTGCTGCGAGCCGTTGACCTGCTCCTCCAGGTTCAGCAGCAGGATCTGGTTCAGCTGGCTGACCGCCTTGGCCGCCCAGTAGTAGCGCCGCATCAGCACCTCGGACGCGCGCTGCGCCTTGCTGCTCTGGTAGCCGAAGCTCTCGGCCACGGCGGTCTGCAGATCGAACACCAGCCGGTCCTCGCGCCGGCCGGCGATCACATGCAGGCGGGCGCGGATCAGCTTCAAGAGGCCTTCGTTGCGCTGCAGCTGCCGGCTCTCGAAGGCGGTGATCAGGCCGCGCGCGGCGAGCGCCTTCCAGGTCTTGCCCAGGCCGGCCGCGCGGGCGATCCAGATCAGCACCTGCAGATCGCGCAGGCCGCCCGGGCTTTCCTTGCAGTTGGGCTCCAGCGAGTAGGGCGTGTCGTCGAACTTGGTGTGGCGCTGGCGCATCTCCAGCGTCTTGGCGCGCAGGAAGGCGCTGGTGTCCATCTGCGCGGCCAGCGCCTTCTCCAGCCGGCGGTACAGCGGCTTGGCGCCGGCCAGCAGCCTCGCTTCGAGCAGCGAGGTCTGCACGGTCACGTCGCCGGCCGCCTCCTGCAGGCATTCCGCCATGGTGCGCACCGAGGAGCCGATCTCCAGGCCGGTGTCCCAGCAGGCGGTGATGAAGGCCTCGATGCTGGCCTTGACCGGCCCCGGCCGGTACGCCTCGACGCCGTCCGGCAGCAGCACCAGCACATCGACGTCCGAATAGGGGAAGAGCTCGGCCCGGCCATAGCCGCCGACGGCGACCAGGCTGGCGCCCTCGGGCATCGCCGCGCGCTCCCACAGCGCCAGCAGGCAGGCGTCGACCGCGCGGGCCAGGCCGTGCAGCAGCCGCGTGGTGGCGGTGACGGTCGGCCGCGCGGCGCGGAATTCGTCGATCAGCGCCTGCTTGTCGCTGCGGAACTGCTGGCGCAGTGCGGCGATGCCGCGGGGCGCGCTGAGGCCGGCGCCGGCCAGTGGCGGGCTGCTGCCCATGACCTCAGGTCGCGGCGGCGGTGATGAAGGCGGGCGGCGGCGGGCTGCCGGCCGACAAGGTCATCACCTCGTAGCCGGTCTCGGTGACCAGGATCGTGTGCTCCCACTGGGCCGACAGCGAGCGGTCCTTGGTGACGATGGTCCAGCCGTCGCCGGTCTCGCGGATCTCGCGCCGGCCGGCGTTGATCATCGGCTCGATCGTGAACATCATGCCGGGCTTGAGCTCCTCCAGCGTGCCGGGGCGGCCGTAGTGCAGCACCTGGGGCTCCTCGTGGAAGACGCGGCCGATGCCGTGGCCGCAGAACTCGCGCACGATGGAGAAGCCGGCGTTCTCGGCAAAGGTCTGGATCGCATGGCCGATATCGCCCAGGCGGGCGCCCGGCTTGACCTTGGCGATGCCCTTCCACATGGCGTCGTAGGTGAAGGCGCACAGGCGCTTGGCCGCGATCGAGCCCTCGCCGACGATGAACATGCGGCTGGTGTCGCCATGCCAGCCGTCCTTGATGACGGTGACATCGATATTGACGATGTCGCCGTTCTTCAGCGGCCGGTCGTTCGGGATGCCATGGCAGACCTGGTGGTTGATCGAGGTGCAGATCGACTTCGGATAGGGCGTGTAGCCCGGCGGCGTGTAGTTCAGCGGCGCCGGAATCGCGTTCTGAACGTTGACGATGTGATCGTGCGCCAGCTTGTCCAACTGCTCGGTGCTGATGCCGGGCTTTACATGCGGGGTCAGCATGTCCAGCACTTCGGAGGCCAGGCGCCCGGCGATGCGCATGCCGTCGATATCGGCGCCGGTTTTGATCGTGATCGTCATGTCCTTGATTTTAGGGCCATGGCCGGGCCGGTGCTCCGGGCCGACCGGCCGGGCGCTGCGGCGAGCGGGCTGGCGGTCGCGCCCCGAAGGGTGCATGCTTGCGCCACTGGGCGATGCGGCCGGCTGCGAAGGACGCGGACCGGGATCGCCGGGAGCCGCCGATGTACGAGAATAAAGACGTGCCGCAGGGCTATATGGAGCGCTGGCAGCAGTCGGCCGACCTGGTGGCGGCGGCCGCGCGGGTGCCGGCCGCGCTGGTGATGCGCGTCTGGCCGGAGCAGATCGAGGTGCTGATCTCCAGCCTCGGCGACGACAACCCCTACGAGGAACACGAAAAGGCCGACCTGGGCACCGGCCTGTACTGCGAGACGGTGATGGCCACGCGCGAGGCCCTGCTGGTTCCCGATGCGCTGCTCGATCCGGCCTGGGACCACAACCCCGACATCCGCCTGAACATGATCAGCTATCTGGGCGTGCCCCTGGTCTGGCCGGACGACACCATCTTCGGCACCGTCTGCATGCTGGACCGCAAGTCGCGCGACTTCCGGCCGCCCTCGCTGCAACTGCTGCTGGGGCTCAAGGACCTGATCGAGGCGGATTTCCGCGCCATCTGCGGCAGCGAGCGCGAGACGCGGGACGAGCAGCGGCTGCAGGACTTCAAGGCCCGGGTCCGCTCGCTGAGCGCGGAAACAACGGCGGCGCCGCCGCCGTCCTCGCAGCGGCATTGAGCGGGGCCGACCGCTGCCATGGACTTCGATGCCCCCGCGATCCGGCACATTCCCCATCTCTACCTGGCCAAGTGGCAGAAGCTGGTCGACATGCTGGCCGAGCTCTACGGGGCCGAGGCCGCGCTGATCAACCGCGTCGATCCGGACCGGCTGCTGCGGGTCCAGGTCGCCAGCGCCGGGTCCGGCAATCCCTTCGCGGCCGAGCCCGATGCCATCCTCGGCGCGGACGCCTATTGCGCCAGCGTGCTGGCCGGCCCGGGCGCGCTGGCCGTGCACGATGCCGAGCAGGACGCGCAGTGGCGGCCGCGCCTGGCGGCGAACCGGCAGCTGCGCGCCTATCTGGGCGTGCCGCTGCAATGGCCGGACAAGTCGAGCTACGGCACCCTGTGCGTGCTGAGCCGCGGGGCGGCCGACTACCCGGAGGCGATGCGGGCGCTGCTGTGGCAGATGAAGCGCCTGATCGAGAGCGATTTCCGCGCCCTGTACTTCGTCCGCGCGGTCGACCGGCGCAAGGCCTCACTGGAGACGCTGATCCAGGAACGCACGGCCGAGCTGCAGCAGGTCAATGCCCGGCTGGCGCGCGAGCTGGAACAGAGCCGGCGGCTGGAGGAGGTGCTGCGCGAGCTGGCCGTCGGCGGCGCGGGCAGCTATGGCGAGGCCTATTTCCACCAGCTGGTCGAGCAGCTGGCGCGCCTGTTTGGCGGCGAGCATGCCTTCGTCGCCCTGGTCGAGCCCGCTTCGCCCAAGCAGGCGCGGATGCTGGCCTGCTACAGCGGCGGCCGCTGGCTGGAGGAAAGCAGCTATGCGCTGGCCGACATGCCCTGCGCGGAGGTGCTGGCCGGCCAGAGTCTGGTCGTCGCCGAGGGTCTGGCCCAGCGCCATCCACGCGCGGCGCTGCTGCGGCGGCTGGCGGCCGACAGCTATCTGGGCGTGCCGCTGTTCGACCTGCGCGGCCAGGCGATCGGCGTGCTGGCCATGCTGGGCAAGCGCCGGCTGCCGGACAGCCGCCTCGCGCGCGAGCTGATGGAGCTGCTGGCCGGGCGCGCCAGCACCGAGATCCAGCGCATGCGCGTCGAACAGCATCTGCGCCGCATGGCGCATCGCGACGACCTGACCGGCCTGCCGAACCGCGCCCAGCTGCTGAAGCGGCTGGAGCGGGCGATAGCCCAGGCGCAGCGCGAGCGCCATGTGCTGGCGGTGCTGTTCATCGACCTGGACAACTTCAAGACGATCAACGACACGCTGGGCCATGAGGTCGGCGACGCCTTGCTGATCGCGGTGAGCCTGCGCCTGTTCGGCTGCCTGCGCGACAACGACACGATCGCCCGGCTGGGCGGTGACGAGTTCGCCGCGCTGATGGAGAACATCGATGCGCTGCAGGTCAGCGCCGTCTGCGAGCGCATCGTTGCCGCGCTGAGCGAGCCGCTGTACTGCCGCGGACATGAGCTCTTCGTCAGCGCCAGCATTGGCATCAGCCAGTATCCCGGCGACGGCGAGGATGCGACCGGCCTGCTGCGCGCCGCCGATGCCGCCATGTACCGCGCCAAGGAGCTGGGCCGCAACCAGTTCCAGTATTTCGCCAAGGACATCAAGCAGGCGCTGCAGCGCGATCTGGTGCTGCTGACCCAGCTGCGCCGGGCGATCCTGCAGCAGCAGCTGACGGTCGCCTACCAGCCCAAGGTCCGCACCGCCGACCGCAGCCTGGTCGGCGCCGAGGCGCTGGTGCGCTGGCACGATCCGACGCTGGGGCCGATCGCGCCCGCGGAGTTCATCCCGCTGGCCGAGCGCTCCGGCGTCATCGCCGGCATCGGCGAGCTGGTGCTGGGCCGGGTGATCGGCGACCTGCTGCGCTGGCGCGCGGCCGGGCTGCCGGTGCCGCCGATCGCCATCAATGTCTCACCGCGGCAGCTGCTGAGCGGCGGTTTCGCCGGCTGGCTGCATGCGCAGCTGCAGCAGCAGGGCCTGGGACCCGACTGCCTGATCATCGAGCTGACCGAGGGTTCGCTGATCGAGCGCGGCGCGGCCGGTCTGAAGGTGCTGGGCGAGCTGAGCGCCCAGGGTTTCAGCATCAGCATCGACGACTTCGGCACCGGCTATTCCTCGCTGTCCTATCTGAAGCGCATGCCGATCAGCGAGTTGAAGATCGATCGCAGCTTCGTGCACGGCATTGCCGACGATGGCGACGACCAGGCGATCGCCAGCGCGATCCTGAGCCTGGCCCGCACGCTGGGCCTGACCGTGGTGGCCGAGGGCGTCGAGGATTTACGCCAGCTGCAGGCGCTCTGCAGCCTGGGCTGCAGCGTCGCGCAGGGCGATTTCTTCCACCGGCCGCTGGAGGCGGCGGAGTTCGCGGCGCTGCTGGAGGGGGCGGGGCTGCGAGCTGCGGGTTGAACTCGGTCCTCATTCGGCCGGGTCGCAAGCATGCACCTCGGCCCTCGTGAGGCGTCGCAAGGTCCGCAGGGACCTTGCTCGGTCCTCACTCGGCCCAGACGACCAGGCCGCTCCAGGCGGTGGCCAGCACGACCAGGCCGAAGGCGATCCGGTACCAGGCGAAGGGCACGAAGCTGTGGCTGGAGATGTAGCGCAAGAGCCAGCGCACGCAGATCCAGGCGCTGAGGAAGGAGAACAGCAGGCCCACCGCGAACAGCGGGATGTCGGCGCTGCTGAGCAGCGCGCGTTCCTTGTAGAGGCTGTACAGGCCGGCGCCGACCAGCGTCGGGATGCCCAGGAAGAAGGAGAAATCGACCGCCGCCTGGCGCGACAGGCCCAGGAACATGCCGCCGATGATGGTGGCGCCCGAGCGGCTGGTGCCCGGCACCATGGCCAGGCATTGCACCAGGCCGACCTTGAGCGCGTCCAGCGGGCTCATGTCGTCGACCGCATGGATGCGCACCGCGCTGGCCGGCCGCCGCTCGGCCCACAGGATCACCAGGCCGCCGACGATGAAGGTCGTCGCGACGATGGTCGGCGTGAACAGATGGGCCTTGATCGCCTTGCCGAACAGCAGGCCCAGCACGACGGCCGGCAGGAAGCCGATCGCCACATTGAGCACGAAGCGGCGCGCCTTGTCGCTGTGGCCGAGTCCCGCGGCGACCTCGCGCAGGCGCTGCCAGTAGACGATGATGACGGCGAGGATCGCGCCGGTCTGGATCGCGATATCGAAGACCTTGCTCTTGTCGTCGTCGAAGCCGAGCAGGGAGCCGGCCAGGATCAGGTGGCCGGTCGAGGAGATCGGCAGGAACTCGGTCAGGCCCTCGACGATGCCCATGATGGCGGCCTTGATCAACAACATCGCGTCCACGCGCGCTCCTCTGCGGTTTTTGAACGGGCGCGATGATACCCGCGCCGCCGGAGGGCCCCCCGCCCGGCGCCCGCCCGGCCGCCGCCCTTTACCTGGCGTTTACCAGGGCTCGCCTTGACCCTCGCGCGAGCCGCCGCTTACATTACTGACCGACTAGTCAGTACAGCCTTCCCGGTCTTCCACTTGAGCACCGCCCCCCGCCAGCGCCGCAAGGAGGCCCGTCCGCAGGAACTGCTGGACGCCGCCCTGGAACTGTTCGTCGCCAACGGCTTTGCCGCCACCCGCGCCGAGCAGGTGGCCGCGCGCGCCGGCGTTTCCAAGGGCACGCTGTACCTGTACTACCCGAGCAAGGAAGAGCTGTTCAAGGCGGTCGTGCGGGCCAATCTCTCGGTCCACATCGCCGAGGGCGCCGACATCGTGGCCCAGCACCAGGGCAGCACGGCCGAGCTCTTGCGCCGGGTGATGAACGAATGGTGGAGCCGGGTCGGCCAGGGGCCGGCCGGCGGCATCACCAAGATCATGCTGGCCGAGGCGCGCAACTTCCCCGAGCTGGCCGAGTTCTATCTGGACGAGGTGATCGTGCCGACGCACCGCCTGCTGGGCGGCCTGATCGAGCGCGGCATCGCCAGCGGCGAATTCCGGCCGTTGCCGGTGGCCGAGACCGTCCATGTGCTGATCGGCCCGATGCTGCACCTGACCCTGGCCGAGCATTCCTTCGGCGTCTGCGGCCTGGCCAACGGGCCGGCGATCGACGCGCCGGCCGTGCTGGCCGCCCAACTGGATCTGCTGCTGCACGGCATGCTGGCCGCACCGGTGCCTACCAAGAAGAAAGAAAGCTGAGCCCCGATGAAACGCTGGTTGAAGATCGTCCTGCCCCTGGCCGCCGTTGCGGTGCTGGGCGTTTTCGTGGCCCGCAACCTGGCCGCCCGCCAGGCGCAGACGGCGGCCGCCGCGGCGGCCGAGCCGGTCGCCGGCCTGGCGCTGGCCGATATCGATGTGCTGAGCCTGCGCCGCCAGCGCTTCTCGACCAGCCTGGACATCTCGGGCAGCCTGCGCGCGGTCGACACGGCCGTCATCAAGGCCAAGGTCGCCTCCGAGCTGGCCAGCCTGTCGGTGCGCGAGGGCGACAGCGTGCGTGCCGGCCAGTCGCTGGGCCAGCTGGACACGACCGAGCTCGACTGGCGGCTGCGCCAGGCCGAGCAGCTGGCCGCGGCCAACCAGGCGCAGCTGGACATCGCCCGCCGCACCCTGGAGAACAACCGCGCCCTGGTCGGCCAGGGCTTTATCTCGGCCACCGCCCTGGACACGGCCGCCGCCAGCGAGGCCGGTGCCCGCGCCAATCTGCTGGCCGCCCAGGCCGCGGCCGAGCTGGCGCGCAAATCGCTGCGCGACGCGAAGCTGATCGCGCCGATCTCGGGCCAGGTCTCGCAGCGCCTGGCCCAGCCGGGCGAGCGGGTGCCGGTGGACGGCCGCATTGTCGAGATCGTGGACATCTCCCGGCTCGAGCTGGAGGCGGCGGTCGCGCCCGAGTACGCGGCGCGGCTGACCATAGGCGCGAAGGCTCGGCTGCAGGTCGAGGGGCTCGCCGAGCCGGTCGACGCGGTCGTCGTCCGCATCAACCCGGCGGCCCAGACCGGCTCGCGCGCGGTCCTGGCCTATCTGAAGGTCGATGGCAAGCCCGGCCTGCGCCATGGCATGTTTGCGCGCGGCCGCCTGCTACTCGACGAGCACGAGGCCCTGGTCGCACCACGGACGGCCGTGCGGGTCGAGAAGGCCAAGCCCTATGTGCTGCAGATCGTCGACGGCAAGGCGCGGGCAGTCAGCGTCGAGCTGGGGCAGGGCGGCGAGGCCGGCGGCCAGCCGGTCGTCGAGATCCGCGGCGGCATCGCCGAAGGCGCAAAGCTGCTGTCCGGCACCGCCGGCCAGGTCGCCGACGGCACGCCCGTGACCCTGGCGACGGCCCGTTAAGCCATGTGGTTCACCCGCGTCTCGATCCAGAACCCGGTGATGGCCGTGATGGTCATGCTGGCCTTTGTCGTGCTGGGCCTGTTCAGCTATCAGCGCCTGTCGGTCGACCAGTTCCCCAATATCGACCTGCCGACCGTCGTCGTGCAGATGGACTATCCGGGCGCCTCGCCCGAGATCGTCGAGAGCGAGGTCAGCAAGAAGGTCGAGGAGGCCGTCAACACGGTCGCTGGCATCAATGCACTGACCTCGCGCTCCTATGAGGGGACCTCGGTCGTCATCATCGAGTTCAATCTCGACGTCGACGGCCGCAAGGCGGCCGAGGACGTGCGCGAAAAGGTCGGGCTGATCCGCCCGCTGCTGCGCGAGGAGGTCAAGGAGCCGCGCATCTCGCGCTTCGACCCGCAGAGCACGCCGATCTTCAACGTCGCGGTGCTCTCGGAAGACGGAAAGAAGAGTACGCAGGAGCTGACCACCTGGGCCACCCAGGTGCTGCAGAAGCGCCTGGAGAACGTGCGCGGCGTCGGCTCGGTCTCGGTCGTCGGCGGCCTGCAGCGCCAGGTGCAGATCCAGCTGCGGCCACAGGCGATGGAGGCGCTGGGCATCACGGTCGACCAGGTGCTGGCGGCGGTGAAGAGCGAGAACCAGGAACTGCCGATGGGCAATATCCGCTCGCTGGAGCAGGAGCGGGTCGTGCAGATCAATGCGCGCCTCAAGGCCCCGCAGGACTTCCGCGACATCGTCGTCACGCGACGGATGGGCACGCCGGTCAAGCTCTGGCAGGTGGCCGATGTCGTCGACGGGCCGCAGGAGGTGGAAAGCCTGGCGCTCTACAACGGCCAGCGCACGGTTCTTTTGAGCGTGCAGAAGAGCCAGGGCGAGAACACCATCGCCGTCGTCGACGGCCTGATGGCGGCGCTCAAGGAGGCCAGGGCGGTGACGCCGCCGGGCATCAAGACCGAGGTCAACCGCGACAACTCGCGCGCCGTGCGCGTCTCGGTGGCCAATGTGACGCGCACCCTGTTCGAGGGCGCGGCGCTGACGGTGCTGATCGTTTTCCTGTTCCTGAACAGCTGGCGCTCGACCATCATCACCGGGCTGACCCTGCCGATCGCGCTGATCGGCACCTTTCTGTTCATGTACATCTTCGGCTTCACGATCAACAACATCACGATGATGGCGCTGAGCCTGTGCGTGGGCCTGTTGATCGACGACGCGATCGTCGTGCGGGAGAACATCGTGCGCCATGTGCAGATGGGGGCGGACCCGAAGACGGCCGCACTGGACGGCACGGCCGAGATCGGCCTGGCGGTGCTGGCGACGACCTTCTCCATCGTTGCCGTCTTCCTGCCGATCGGCTTCATGGGCGGCATCGTCGGCAAGTTCTTCCACGAGTTCGGCATCACCATCGTCGCGGCGGTGCTGATCTCGATGTTCGTCAGCTTCACGCTCGACCCGATGCTGTCCAGCGTCTGGCACGACCCGCAGGCGCATGGCGTGCACCGCGGGCCACCGCTGACGCTGTATGACAGGACCCTGGGCCGCGTCACCGGCCTGTTCGACGACTTCACCGAATGGCTGTCGGCCGCTTATCAGAAGATCCTCGGCTGGTCGCTGGACCACAAGGGCGCGACGCTGGCCATCGCCGGCTCGACCTTTCTGGCGAGCTGCGTGATGGTGGGCACGGTCGGCAAGGAGTTCGTGCCCAAGGCCGACCTGTCCGAGACGCAGATCAATTTCTACACGCCGGTCGGCTCGGCGCTGGAGCTGACCGAGGCGCGCGCGAAGCAGATCGACCAGATGCTGCGCGAGCTGCCCGAGGTGCGCTACACGGTGACGACGATCAACAGCGGCTTTGCCGCCGGCAAGATCTATGGCGCGATCTATGTGCGCCTGCTCGACCGCAAGGACCGGTCGCGCAGCGTCGAGCAGCTGGCCGAGCCGATCCGCCAGCAGCTGGCGCGCATCCCGGGCATCACCGTCACCAATATCGGCCAGACCGATCTGGGCGGCGGCAAGAGCCTGCAGTTCTCGATCCAGGGGCCGGATCTTGCCGAGCTCGAGCGCCTGTCCAGGGACGTGATGGCGCGGCTGCGCCGGATCCCCGGCCTGGTCGATCTGGACAGCACGCTCAAACCCGACAAGCCCACCGTGTCGGTCGAGGTCAAGCGCGATGCGGCCGCCGATGCGGGGCTCAACGTCAATGCCCTGGCCGGCAGCCTGCGCACGCTCTTGGCCGGCACGACGGTGGGCAACTGGCGCGCGCCGGACGGCGAGAACTACGACGTGGTCGTGCGCCTGGCGCGCGAGAACCGGACGGCGCTGGACGATCTGCAGCATCTGCCGATCAATGTCGCGCCGGCCGCCGACGGCTCGGCCCGCGTCGTGCGCCTGTCCCAGGTGGCCGAGGTGCGCGCCGCCACCGGGCCCAACCAGATCAACCGCCGCGACATGAGCCGCGAGATCACGATCGACGGCAATGCCGATGCGAGATCCGGCCGCAGCTCGGGCGAGGTCTCCAGCGACATCAAGAAGGCGCTCGACGAGACCGCCTTCCCGCCCGGCTACCGCTACAGCTTCGGCGGCTCGACCAAGAACATGAACGAATCGTTCCAGTACGCGGTCGGCGCGCTGATGCTGGCCATCGTCTTCATCTACATGATCCTGGCCAGCCAGTTCAAGAGTTTTCTGCAGCCGCTGGCGCTGATGAGCTCGCTGCCGCTGACCCTGATCGGCGTCGTCTTGGCCTTGCTGATGTTCCGCTCGACGCTGAACATGTTCTCCATCATCGGCATCGTGATGCTGATGGGCCTGGTGACCAAGAACGCGATCCTCTTGATCGACTTCGCGATCCGCTCGCGTGAGGGCGAGCATGGCCATGGCGTCGATGCCGAGCCTATGGACCGCCGTGCGGCGCTCTTGCACGCGGCCCAGGTGCGGCTGCGGCCCATCCTGATGACGACCCTGGCGATGGTGTTCGGCATGGTGCCGCTTGCCTTTGCGCTGTCCGAGGGCTCGGAACAGCGCGCGCCGATGGGCCAGGCGGTGATCGGCGGCGTGATCACCTCCTCGCTGCTGACCCTGGTCGTCGTGCCGGTCATCTATTGCTATCTGGACGATCTAGGGACCTGGGCCAAACGCCGTTGGACTGGAAATAGAATTCCGCCTTTGCATGACCCGGCAGCTCAGGCCGACTAGGAAATCGAGATGAATATCGAACAAGCCCGCTTCAATATGATCGAACAGCAGATCCGCCCCTGGGATGTGCTGGACGCGGGCGTGCTGGCGCTGCTGGCCGTCGTGCGCCGCGAGGATTTCGTGCCGGCCGCGCAGCGCGCGCTGGCCTTCATGGACACCGAGGTGCCGCTGGGCAATGTGGCAGCGGGTCAGGTCATGCTGGCGCCGCGCGTCGAGGCGCGCCTGCTGCAGGAGCTGAACATCGCCCGCCACGAGAAGGTGCTGGAGATCGGCACCGGCTCGGGTTTCATGGCCGCGCTCCTGGGCCACAAGGCCCAGCATGTGGACACGCTGGAGCTGGATGCCGAACTGGCCGCGCAGGCCGCCGACAAGCTCAAGCGCGCCGGCCTGACCAATGTGACGGTGCGTCAGCAGGACGGCGCCCAGGGCCTGGCGGCCGAGGCGCCCTTCGATGCAATCCTGCTGTCCGGCTCGGTCGAGGCCGTGCCCGAGGCGCTGCTGCAGCAGCTGAAGATCGGCGGCCGGCTGGCGGCCATCGTCGGCGAGGAGCCGGTGATGCGCGCGCAGCTGATCACCCGCAAGGGCGAGCAGCAGTTCGAGACCCGCGTCCTGTTCGACACCGTTGCGCCGCGCCTGTCGGGCTTCGCCGCGCACAGCCGCTTCGCCTTCTGATGAGGCAGATCGGCGCGGCCGAGCTGCGGCGGCTCTGCGAGGGCGCACAGGCGCCGCTGCTGCTGGACGTGCGCGAGCCCTGGGAGGCGCAGTTGGCCTCGATCCGCCTCGATGGCGTCGCCGCCAGGCTGCTGCCCATGGGCGAGCTGGCCGGGCGGCTGGACGAGCTGGACCCGCTGCAGCCTGTCGTCGTTTATTGCCACCACGGCATGCGAAGTCTGCAAGTCGTCGCATTTCTGCAGCGCCAGGGCTTCGAATCCGTCTATAACCTCGCCGGTGGCATCGACGCCTGGTCGCTGGAGGTCGACGCATCGGTGCCCAGATATTGATTGATTGACGACGACGATCCGCTGAAATTCGATTCAAGCAATAAGTCAGACAACCCAGTTGAAAAGACAAGGAAGCCCATGCCCGCCCAACGTCCCTCGCATCCGCGCCGTCCCCTGAAAGTGATCAGCATCGCGCTGGCCTCGGCCTTCGCTGCGGCGGGCAGCGGCATCGCCCATGCGCAAAGCCTGCAGGAGGTGTACGAGGCCGCGCGGGCCTATGACGCCACCTATCTGGCTGCGCGCGCGCAGGCCGAGACGGCCCAGTACCGGCTCGGCCAAGCCGAAGCGCTGAACAAGCCCAGCGTGGGCCTGGGCGCCTCGGGCACCTTGAACCGCACCGATCTGCCCGGCAGCGTGCCGGCGCCCACCACCTCGGACACGCTGCAGGCCGGCCTGAGCGGCCGCATGTCGGTCTACAACCGCGCCAACACGGCGACGATCGAGCAGGCCAGGCGCGGCCTGGGCGTCGCCGAGGCCGATCTGCAGTCGGCCGAGCAGGACCTGATTGTGCGCACGGCGACCGCCTATTTCGATGTGCTGGCCGCGCAGGACAATCTGACGACCTTGCGCGCCAGCAAGGCCGCGATCGGCGAGCAGCTGGCCTCGGCCAAGCGCAATTTCGAGGTCGGCACGGCGACCATCACCGACGCCCGCGAGGCGCAGGCCCGCTACGACCTGGCGACCGCCCAGGACATCGGCGCCGAGAACGATCTGCGCGTCAAGCGCGTCGCGCTGGACCAGCTGGTCGGCCGCGTCGGCGTCGAGCCGAAGCCGCTGGCGCTGCCGGTCGTGCTGCCGGTGCCGCTGGCCAGCGAGGCCGACACCTGGGTCGCCTATGCCGAGCGCCATCCGCAGATCAACAAGGCGCGGCTGGGTCTGGAGGTCGCGCAGCTGGAGACCGAGAAGGCGCGTGCCCAGGGCGGCGTCACCGTCGACGCGACCGGCACGCTGGGCGCCCAGCGCTACCACGTCGGCAGCGGCCCGGCGCAGTCGCTGCCGGGCACGACCCAGGTCGCGACCCTGGGCCTGCAGATCAACTACCCGCTGTACACCGGCGGCCTGGTGCAGAACCGCGTCAAGGAAACCCTGGCGCTGGAGGAAAAGGCCCGCAACGACCTCGACTTCGTGCGCCGCGGCATCACCGAGGGCACGCGCCGGATCTTCTACAGCGTGCAATCGCTGCAGGCGCAGGAGAAGGCGCTGGAAGCGGCCGAGGCCTCCAGCAAGCTGGCGCTGGAATCGACCCAGCTCGGCTACAAGGTCGGCGTGCGCGTCAATCTGGACGTGCTGAATGCGCAGACCCTGCTGTACACGACGCAGCGTGACCTGGCCAAGGTGCGCTACGACGTGCTGGTCGGCGCGCTGCGCCTGCGCCAGGCGGCCGGCATCCTCGATCCCGGCGCGATCAACACGGTCAACCAGCTGCTGGTGCGCTGAAATTCCGCCGGCCGCGGCCGGCCCGTCGATCCCCGAACCCGCCCCTGGCGGGTTTCGCTTTGAGAGGGCGCAGCGCGCCCCGATCCGCTCCAGCGAGAATTCGCGCATGCTCTATCTGCTCTCGCCCGCCAAATCGCTTGACTACGAGACGCCGGTGCCGCCCGAGGTCGCGGCGCTGGCCACCCAGCCGCAATTCACCACCCAATCCAGCGCGCTGATCAGGCTGCTGCGCAAGAAGAGCGCGGCCGAGATCGGCGAGCTGATGAGCCTGTCGCCGGCGCTGTCCGAGCTGAACGTCGCCCGCTACAAGGACTGGCGCCCCAGCTTCGAGGCGCCCGCCAGCAAGCCGGCCGTGCTGGCCTTCGACGGCGACGTCTATGGCGGGCTGGATGCGGGCAGCCTGGGCGTGGACGATCTGCAATGGGCGCAGCGCCATCTGGCCATCCTGTCGGGCCTGTACGGCGTCCTGCGGCCGCTGGACCTGGTGCGGCCCTACCGGCTCGAGATGGGCACGCGGCTGGAGAACCCGGCCGGCGCCACTCTCTACGGCTTCTGGGGCGATCGCCTGGCCAAGCATCTGAACCAGCTGGCCGCCGCCGATCCGGTGCCGGTGATCGTCAACCTGGCCTCGCAGGAATACTTCAAGGCGGCCGAGCGCAAGATCCTGCGGCCGCGGGTGATCGAATGCCAGTTCGAGGACTGGAAGAACGGTCAGTACAAGATCATCAGCTTCTTTGCCAAGCGCGCACGCGGTTTGATGGCACGCTATTGCATCGAACACCGCATCGACACGCCGGCCGGCTTGCAGCGCTTCGACAGGGAGGGCTACGCTTACGAGCCCGCGCTGTCGACGCCCGAGCGTCTGCTGTTTCGCCGCCGTCTGCCCGATAGCTGAAGCCCAAGGTGCCGCGATGATTCAACGACAACAGATCACCCCCGAACTGCGGCAATGGCTGCTCGAGCAGCTTGGCGCCGGCCATGGGCAGGAGCAGGTGCTGGCGGCGATGATCAGCAGCGGCTGGGACGCCGCCGTCGCCCGCCAGGCGCTGGACGAACTGCTGCGGCCCGATGCGCAACCGGTGGAAGACCCGGTCGCCAGCCGCCTGCCGGGGCCGGACCTGAGCGGTGGCCAGCCGCTGCTGCAGGCCGGCGACCGCGAGGTCAAGGTGCTGCTGAGCCTGCAGCACCCGCGCGTCGTCGTCTTCGGCGGACTGCTCAGCGACGAGGAGTGCGAGGCGATGATGGCCCTGTCCGCCAAGCGCCTGGCGCGCTCGGAAACGGTGGCCACGCATGCCGACGGCAGCGAGATCAATGCCGCGCGCACCAGCGACGGCATGTTCTTCGAGCGCGGCGAGACCGAGCTGATCCGCAAGGTCGAGGCGCGTATCGCCAAGCTGCTGGACTGGCCGGTCGAGAACGGCGAGGGCCTGCAGGTGCTGCGCTACCGGCCTGGCGCCGAATACCTGCCGCATTACGATTACTTCGACCCCAATCACGCGAGCTCGGCGGCCATTCTCAAGCGCGGCGGCCAGCGCGTGGCGACGCTGGTGATGTACCTGAACACGCCGACCGCGGGCGGCGCGACGGTCTTTCCGGACATCCGGCTGGACGTGATGCCCGTCAAGGGCAATGCGGTCTTCTTCAGCTACGACCGGCCGCAGCCGATGACCCTGACCCTGCACGGCGGCGCGCCGGTGCGCGAGGGCGAGAAATGGGTCGCAACCAAATGGCTGCGCGAGGGCGTCTTCGTCTGAAGCGGCCCTAGAATCCGCCGGCATCGAAGCTCGGAACCCTCAGATGAACAGAAAAGCCATCCTCGCCCTGGCCGCCTCGCTGCTGCTGGCCGGCTCTGCCTTCGCCAAGGCGCCCACGCCGTCGGCCAGCGCCAGCGCCGCCGCGCCGCATGCGGCCACGGCCAAGAAGCACGCCGGCAAGAAGAGCAGCGGTACAACGGCGAAGAAGAGCAAGAAGACCGCCGGCAAGAAGCCCAGCGCCAAGCCGGCCGCCAAGAGCAGCAAGGCCAAGAGCCCCAAGGCCAGGCACGCGGCGCCCAAGCCGCACTGAGCGACGGCCGGCGCAGCTGACCGGCCAAAGCGGCAAGCAAAGGCCAAAAGGAAAAAGGCACCCGGGGGTGCCTTTTGTGCGCTTGCTCGAGTCGAGCCCGTCGATCAGACGCGCTTGCGGTACTCGTGCGTGCGGGTGTCGATTTCGATCTTGTCGCCCTGGGCAACAAAGATCGGCACCGGGATCTCGAAACCGGTCGAGATCTTGGCCGGCTTCAGCACCTTGCCCGAGGTGTCGCCCTTGACGGCCGGCTCGGTCCAGGTCACTTCGCGCACCAGCGAGGTCGGCAGTTCGACCGAGATGGCCTTGCCTTCGTAGAACACCACTTCCACCGGCATCGCGTCTTCCAGGTAGGAGATCGCGTCGCCCATGTTCTCGGCCTCGACCTCGAACTGGTTGTACTCCGCGTCCATGAAGGCGTACATCGGGTCGGCGAAGTAGGAGTAGGTGCACTCCTTCTTCTCCAGGATGATCTGGTCCATCTTGTCGTCGGCCTTGAAGACGACTTCGGTGCCGGAGTTGTTCAGCAGGCTCTTCAGCTTCATGCGCACGGTCGCTGCATTGCGGCCACCGCGGCTGTATTCGGTCTTCAGCACGACCATGGGGTCCTTGCCGTGCATGATCACATTGCCGGCGCGAATTTCTTGAGCGATCTTCATATGGATTCCGAGTTTGAACGGGGAGGTTTCGGCGAAGGGTTTGGGGCCGTCTCCGGCATTTCCGGCTGACATTTGCGGCCCGGCGCGCGCCCCGAATCCTTAAAACGGTCCCCTGTGGCGCGGCAAAGCCCAATATTTTAGCCTGAAACGCCGAAGCGCGACAGCAATTGGCTGGCCAAGTCGGGCTGGGCCGCCAAATGCGCACGCCAAAGCAGGGCCTGTGCGCGGCTTTCGGCCATCTCCGGCAGCGCCGCCGGCCAGTCGGCCAGGCCGTTCCAGCCGCGCCAGAGCGCGCGGGTCGCCGCCGCCAGCGCCGGCCCGGCAGCGGCCAGAAACAGATCCAGAAAGGCCCCCAGCTTCGGCGCGTGGGCGCCGTCCTCCTGCGGATAAATCTGCCAGACAAAGGGCTGGCCGGCCCATTGCGCGCGCACGAAGGAATCCTCGCCGCGGACGAAATTCAGATCGCTGGCCCAGAGCAGCCGGTCGTAATCGGGCTGGCTCAGATAGGGCAGGGCCTGCCAGCGCAAATGAGGCCGCGGCGCCTGCAGCGCCAGCTGCTGCTGCGCGCTGCCCGGGCAGACCAGCAACAGGGTGGGCTGGGCCGGATCGGCGGCCAGCAGGTCCAGCAGTGCCGGCAGTTGCGGATTCGCATAGGCAAACAGGCTGACCACGCGCTCGCCGCGCTGGCGCGCCAGCCCGCGCGCAGCCAGCCAGGCCGCACCGTCGAAGCGCTCGCGCTCGGCCAGCAGGCCCGGCTCGCGCAGCAGGCCGCCGGTGCGGGCGCTGAAGCCGGGGTAGAAGAAATGCTTGTCCAGGCCGCGGCCCGGGCCGCTGTACTGCGGCGAGGCCAGGCCGTGGCTGCGCTCGACATAGGGCTCGGCGCTCAGGTATTCCAGATTCAGCCAGTGCGGCGCCGGCAGGCCCTGCGAGCCGCGTTCCGCCATGCGCGCGACAAAGGCGGCCGGCAATTCGCAGCCGAAGGTCTCGATGACGATGTCGCCGACCTGCACGCCGGGCTCGCTGGCCGCCTCCCAGCGCAGCACCTCGACCCCGTCCGGCGCGCCGCCGGGCGCCATCCAGGCCAGCGCCGAGGCGTCGTCGATCCACAGCCGCACCCGCTGGCCGCGGCCGGCCAGGTCGGCGGCCAGTCGCCAGGCCACGCCGACGTCGCCGAAGTTGTCGATCACGCGGCAGAACAGATCCCATTGCAAACGCATGGGGCGATTATCTGGCGGCACAATCGCGGCCCATGTCGAGCAATGAAACGCATATCGAACCCGCGGAGGCGGCGCAGCAGGTCTCGGCCACCGCGGCGCGGGATCGCCTGCTCGCCGAGGTGCTGGCGCTGCCCAGCCTGCCCGGCGTCTACCGCTATTTCGATGCGCAGGACCAGGTGCTCTATGTCGGCAAGGCGAAGAACCTCAAGAAGCGCGTCTGCAGCTATTTCCAGAAGGACCATGGCGGCACGCGCATCGGCCTGATGGTCGCGGCGATCGCGCGGCTGGAGACCACCGTCGTGCGCACCGAGGCCGAGGCGCTGCTGCTCGAGAACAACCTGATCAAGGCCTTGAACCCTAAGTTCAACATCCTGTTCCGCGACGACAAGAGCTATCCCTATCTGAAGCTCAGCGCCCATGCCTATCCGCGCGTCAGCTACTACCGCGGCGCGGTTGAGCGCCGGCACCGCTATTTCGGCCCGTTCCCGAATGCCTGGGCGGTCAAGGAATCGATCCAGCTGATCCAGAAGGTGTTTCGCCTGCGCAGCTGCGAGGACACCGTCTTCAACCACCGCAGCCGGCCCTGCCTGCTGTACCAGATCCGCCGCTGCTCCGGCCCCTGCGTGCCCGAGGGGCAGGGGCCCGACTATGCGCGCGACGTGCGCAATGCCGAGCGCTTCCTGCTGGGCGAGACGCAGGAGGTGATGGACGGCCTGCAGGCGCAGATGATGGCCTATGCCGATGCCTTGCAGTTCGAGCGGGCGGCCGAGGTGCGCAACCAGATCGGCGCGCTGACGCGCGTGCTGCAGCAGCAGGCGGTGGACGAGAACAGCGCCACCGGCCGCGACCGCGACGTCGACATCCTGGCCGTCAAGGTGCAGGGCGGGCGCGCCTGCGTCAATCTGGCCATGGTGCGCGGCGGCCGGCACCTGGGCGATCGGGCCTACTTCCCCAAGCATGTCGAGGAGGCGACCGCGGTCGCGCTCGACGATGCGGAGGAGGGCGAGGCGCTCGCCGACCGTGCCAGCCCGGAGCGCCAGGTGCTGGAGGCCTTCATGGCCCAGCATTACCTGGAGGCCCAGGTGCCCGGGCTCATCGTCGTCAGCGAGGACGTTGACGAGGGCCTGGCCGAGGCGCTGGGCCAGCAGGCCGGCCACAAGGTGACGACGCAGGCGCAGCCGCGCGGCCAGCGCCGCATCTGGCTGGAGATGTGCTGCAAGGGGGCCGAGCTGGCGCTGGCGCGGCTGCTGTCCGAGCAGGGCTCGCAGCAGGCGCGCACGCGGGCGCTGCTGGACGCGCTGGAGCTTGGCGTCGAGGAGATCGACCAGTTCCGCATCGAATGCTTCGACATCAGCCACACGGCCGGCGAGGCGACGATGGCCTCCTGCGTCGTGTTCGAGAACCACCAGATGCAGAGCAGCCAGTACCGGCGCTACAACATCGAGGGCATCACCGGCGGGGACGACTACGCGGCGATGCGCCAGGTGCTGACCCGGCGCTACAGCAAGCTGGCCGAGGCGGCGCAACTGGGTACCGGGCGCCTGCCCGACATCGTGCTGGTCGACGGCGGCCGCGGTCAGGTGGCGATGGCGCGCGAGGTCTTCGAGGAGCTGGGGCTGGATCTGTCGCTGATCATCGGCGTCGAGAAGGGCGAGGGCCGCAAGGTCGGCCTCGAGGAGCTTGTGTTTGCCGATGGCCGCCCCAAGGTGTGGCTGGGCCGCGATTCGGCCGCGCTGATGCTGGTCGCGCAGATCCGCGACGAGGCGCACCGCTTCGCGATCACCGGCATGCGGGCCAAGCGCGCCTCGGTGCGCACCGGCGGCTCGCGGCTAGAGGATGTGGCCGGCATCGGGCCTAAGAAGCGCGCTCAGCTGCTGCAGCGTTTCGGCGGCGTGCGTGGCGTGGCGGCTGCCAGCGTCGACGAGATCGCGAGCGTGAAGGGGATTTCACGCGAGCTGGCCGAGGAAATCTACCGCGTGCTGCACTAAGGTGAGACACGAGAGCGGGCTGCGAAAATCTACCGCCTGCAGCACCGGGTTGCGGAGCAGGAAATTGGCAAAGGAAATCTATCGTGTCGTGCATTGATTGCTGGCGTCGGCGCTACAAGGGCGTCTCGCTGAGCCTGGGGCTGCTGGCGCTGCTGGCCGGCTGCTCGAACGGCCCGGCCTCCCGGCCGGCCCCGCCGGCGCCGGTCGAACCGACGCGGGTCGAGTCCTCGCCGTCCGGCGGCGAGTCGCGCCGCGCACCGCAGCAGACGGCGCCGGCATCGTCGCGGCCGCAGCTGGCCGCTCCGCAGCCGGTGCGCACGCATGATGAGCTGCGCCGGCAGGCGGCGCTGCGCCTGGTCGCGGCCAATCCGGACGGCACTTATATGAGCGATCCGCCGCCGGTGCTGCTGGCGATCCCGGTGCTCGAGATCGAGCTGCGCAGTGACGGCAGCGTGCGCGACATCCATGTGCTGCGCAAGCCCGGCCAGGCGCAGGACACGGTGCAGCTGGCGATCGACGCGGTGCACCGCGCCGCGCCCTTCGGCGACATCAGCCGCATGCCCAAGCCCTGGAAGTTCAGCGAGGTCTTCCTGTTCGATGACGAGCGCCGCTTCAAGCCGCGCACGCTCGATTGAGGCCCGCGGCCAGGGCATATTCCGACCCTCGCTGCAACCTTTAAGAGACAACTCGCCGCTATTCGCAGCGCCGTCGGCCGCCCGCCACCGGGCGATGCCCCGTTGTTGGGCACAATGCCGGCCATGTTCTTCACGCTGCCAACATTGCTGACCTGGGCCCGCATCGTGGCCATTCCGCTGATCGTCGGCGTCTATTACCTCGACATCACGGCGGCGCACCAGAACCTGTTCGCGACCGTGCTCTTCGTGCTGGTCGCGCTGACCGACTGGCTCGATGGCTATCTGGCCCGCAAGCTGAACCAGACCTCGGCCTTCGGCGCCTTCCTCGATCCGGTGGCAGACAAGATCCTGGTCTGCGCGGCCCTGCTGGTGCTGCTGGAACTGCAGCGCGTCAATGCGCTGGTCGCCCTGGTCATCGTCGGGCGCGAGATCACGATCTCGGCCCTGCGCGAATGGATGGCCCAGATCGGCGCCTCCCGCAGCGTCGCCGTGCACATGGTCGGCAAGCTGAAGACCACGGTGCAGATGGTGGCGATCCCCTTTCTGCTCTATGACGGCCTGCTGTTCGGCCTGATCTCTACGCGCTTGTGGGGCACCTGGCTGATCTATGCGGCCGTCGTGCTGACGATCTGGTCGATGGTCTACTACCTGCAAAAAGCGCTGCCCGAGATTCGCGCCAAGGCCAAGTGATGCCCGCGCGCTGGGTCGCGGCGATGCCGGCGCTGTTCGTCGCGATCTGGTGCACCGGCTTTGTCGTCGCGCGGCTGGGCATGCCGCATGCGCCGCCGATCACCTTCCTCGCGATCCGTTTCGCGCTGTCCAGCGCCTGCTTCGGCCTGTGGGTGCTGGGCTCGGGCGCGGCCTGGCCGGACACGCCGCGCCAATGGGCGCATCTGATCGTGCTGGGCCTGCTGACCCACGCGCTGTACCTGATCTGCGGCTGGGCCGCCGTCAAGCAGGGCATGGGTGCTGGCACGATGGCCCTGATCGCCGGCCTGCAGCCGCTGCTGACCGCCGTCTGGCTGCACGGCCGCGGCGCCGAGCGCCTGCGCGGCCTGCAATGGCTGGGCTTGCTGCTGGGCCTGGCCGGCCTGCTGCTGGTCGTCGGCCGCAAGCTGGGGCAGGGCGAACTCGGCGCGCTGAATCTGAGCCTGGGCATCGCCGCGCTGCTGGCGATCAGCATCGGCTCGCTGCACCAGAAGCGCTTCGTCGGGCCGTGCGATGCGCGCACGGCGATGCTGATCCAACTGCTGGCCGCGACCGCGCTCAGCGCGGCCCTGGCGCCGCTGGAACAGGAGCCGCTGGACTGGGGCCCGGAGCTGGCCATCGCGCTGGCCTGGTCGGTGCTCGCGCTGACGCTGGGCGGCAGCTCGCTGCTCTATCTGCTGCTGCAGCAGGGCGCGGCCACCCGCGTCGCCAGCCTGATGTACCTGACCCCGCCCTGTGCCGCGCTGCTGGCTTGGGCGCTGTTCGACGAGGGCGTCGGCGCCCAGGTCTGGCTGGGCATGGGCCTCAGCGCGCTGGGTGTTTTCTGGGTGCTGCGCAAGCCCTGAAACCCGGGCGGAATCGGCCGCGGCGGCGCGTTTTGTATCAGGACTTTTCCCGTCTCAGGGCCCCTGGCGAAAGCGCATAGAATCCGCTTCCCCGCTTGTTCCGGCGGAGCATGGAATTCATCCGCGGTGATCGCTGCGTCACCCGGCACCAGCAAACCTTTTGAGGGGAAAACTCAGTGAACAAGTCCGAACTGATCGAGCACATCGCCAAGCAGGCCGACATTTCCAAGGCGGCGGCTGGCCGCGCCCTGGAGGCGGTGATCGGCGGCGTCAAGACGACGCTGAAGAAGAATGGCAGTGTTTCTCTGGTAGGCTTCGGCACGTTCAGCGTCACCAAACGCGCCGCCCGCGCCGGTCGCAACCCGCGCACCGGCGACACGATCAAGATCAAGTCGGCCAAGGTGCCGAAGTTCCGTCCCGGCAAGGCGCTCAAGGACGCGGTGAACTGATCAGTTCTTTCATCTCCCGGGTGCTTAGCTCAGTTGGTAGAGCAGCTGCCTTACACGCAGCATGTCAGCGGTTCGAGCCCGTTAGCACCCACCAGCCCTGATTCCAGGCCCCAGACGGCCTGGTCGTGGGCTCTGGCTACAATGCCAACCCACGCAAAGGCGAACCATGGTTCGCCTTTGTCGTGTTTGCATGAATGCATGCCTGTTCGAGGTTTCGATCGATGTTTGATTTCGTCCGTAAGCACACGCGCCTGTTTCAGTTCATCCTGCTGATCCTGATCCTGCCGTCCTTCGCCCTTGTCGGCATGCAGGGCTACACCAGCTTCATGGATGGCGCCAACTCGGGCGTGGCCAGCGTCGACGGCCGCAAGATCACGCAGGCCGAATGGGATGCCGCGCACCGCGACCAGATCGAGCGCGCGCGCCGCCAGATGCCCAATCTGGATCCGAAGCTGTTCGATGCGCCCGAGGTCAAGCGCGAGGCACTCGACGCGCTTGTGCGCGACCGCGTGATGCAGGCGGCGGCCAGCAAGCAGCACTTCAATATCAGCGACGAGCGCCTGCAGGCGATGTTCCAGCGCGATCCGCAATTCGCCTTCCTGCGCAATCCCGACGGCAGCGTCAACAAGGGCCTGCTGGCGGCTCAGGGCATGAGCTCGCAGATGTTTGTCGAGCGCCTGCGCCAGGACCTGAGCCTGCGCCAGGTCGTCGCCGGCGTCGCCGGCACCGCGCCGGCCTCGCTGGCCAATGCCGGCGTGGCCTTCGACGCCCTGCTGCAGCAGCGCGAGGTGCAGTTGCAGCGCTTCGAGGCCAAGGACTTCGCCACGAAGATCGAGCCCAGCGACGCCGAGATCGAGGCCTTCTACAAGGATGCCGCCAATGCGGCCCAGTTCATGCTCCCCGAGAACGCGCAGATCCAGTATCTGGTGCTGGACCTGGATGCGCTGAAGAAGGACGTCGCCGTCAACGAGGACGATCTGCGCAAGTACTACCAGGAGAACGCCTCGCGCTACGCGGTCGCGGAGGAGCGCCGTGCCAGCCACATCCTGATCAAGGCCGACAAGGACGCCCCGGCCGCCGAGCGCGCCAAGGCCAAGGCCCGCGCCGAAGAGCTGCTGGCCCAGGCCCGCAAGAACCCGGCCGGTTTCGCCGAGCTGGCCAAGAAGAATTCGCAGGACGAGGGCTCCGCCGTCAATGGCGGTGACCTCGATTTCTTCGGCCGTGGCGCGATGGTCAAGCCCTTCGAGGACGCCGCCTATGCGCTGAAGCCGGGCGAGATCAGCAATGTGGTGGAGTCCGACTTCGGCTACCACATCATCCAGCTGACCGGCCAGCGTGGCGGTGACAAGAAGAGCTTCGAGGCGGTGCGTGCCGACATCGAGAGCGAGGTGCGCAAGCAACTGGCGCAGAAGCGCTTCTCAGAGGTCGCCGAGCAGTTCAGCAACACCGTCTACGAACAGGCGGACAGCCTGCAGCCGGCCGCGGACAAGCTCAAGCTGACCATCCAGACCGCCACCGTGCAGCGCACGCCGGCCCCCGGCGCGACCGGCCCGCTGGCCTCGCCCAAGCTGCTCGAAGCCGTGTTCAGCAACGACTCGCTGCGCAACAAGCGCAATACCGAGACGGTCGAGACGGCGCCCAGCCAGATGACGGCTGCCCATGTTGTCCAGTACAACCCGGCGCGTCAGCAGCCGCTGGCCGATGTGAAGCCCAAGGTGCGCGAACAGCTGGTGCGCAAGCTGGCGATCGCGCAGGCCGTCAAGGCCGGCCAGGAGCGCCTGGCGCAATTGCAGAAGGGCGGCGACGGCGCCGGCCTCGCGGCGCCCATCGTCATCTCGCGCGCCAAGCCGGAGCAGCTATCGCGCAAGGTGCTCGAGGGTATCCTCGCGGCCGACGCGAGCAAGCTGCCGGCCTTCGTCGGCATCGACAGCGGCGAGGGCGTCTATGTCGTCGCCCGCATCGACAAGCTGCTGCCGCGCGACCCGGCCGTCGTCGACGCGCAGCGCATGGCCCAGCAATACGCGCAGGCCTGGAGCAATGCCGAGGCACGCGCCTATTACGATGCGCTGAAGACCCATTACAAGGCGGTGATCAAGGCGCCGGCCGCCGCCGCCTCGGCGCCCTGATCGCGTGGCCGAACGGCGTCGTGAATAAAATTTGAACTGTTTGGTTCTAGGCCGCTAAAAGCGGTCTATAATCGTAGGCTCTGCGGTGGTTGTAGCTCAGTTGGTAGAGTCCAGGATTGTGATTCCTGTTGTCGTGGGTTCGAGTCCCATCAGCCACCCCAACAAATCCCCTTAAGAATCAGGCGCCTAGGCGCCTGATTCTGTTTTCGGGCATAGCTCTGGCATAAAAGAAGCTTCCAGCCTCGCAGCCCCTTGAGTTTGCGGTAGCGCGTCGCATGTGGCGGCTAGGTGCAGTTCCACGCGACAGCCCGCCGGAATGATTCATGTGTGGCCGTTGCGCCCATTGCCGGAAGCACGCGAGGCGCGGCACGTGATCGGCGGTTTCTGAAGCGGTAACCCCGATTGCCGACTTGAGTGCTTGCACGGCTGCCACGCAAATCAAGACTGGCTCGCCGTGTCGATCGGACCGGATGGCCAAGTACAACCGCCGCCACAACCGGCCGTTCGACGAGGCTATCGAGTGCGCCTCTTTCTCGCATGCAGGCGGTGCCGCCGCTGATCTCATCCGCTGCAGTGCATCATGTCTGTCGCATCGGTGCAGCGTATTACCGCAGCTACCGTTTCAATGTCTTTGAGCGCTGCACGATGCGCGTCATCGTTGAACGCCGCGCAACCATCGCAGAGCACGTACGTGTCGAAATCTCGCGCATGGGCATCCCGCACGGTGCTGGCGACTCCGCCGTTGGTGACGATCCCGCAAACAAAGACGGCTTCGACACCAGCACGGCGCAGCACCCACTCAAGCTGGGTGTTGAAGAACGCCGAATAGGCCACCTTGTCGACGGACACATCGACATGAGGTTCGAGTGGTGGAACCACCGCATGGCCTGAACTCCCCGGCGAGAAATCGCCACGCTTCAGAAATGGACGCAGCGCCTTCAAATGGCTGGAAACCATCGGCTCCCCGCGCGCGTTTGGCCACAGCGTGAAGCGGCTGCAGACAACCAGTCCGCCGGCCTGCTTGAAAGCCTGCGCCACGGGCGCGACGCGCTGCGGCAATTGCAGGGCCGCTGCGGACACCGCCCCGCCGCGCGCGTAGGCGCCATCCGGTGCGAGAAAGTCGTTCTGCAGATCGACGATCAGCAGGGCGCTATGGCGGGGGTTGGGAATCCGGTTCATCTTCTCGTCAAATAAGGGTCGACAGTTCCTTGCCGATCCACACGCGGGTCATGTTCTCGTCCTTGGATCGGGACAGTTGCATTTCGTATTCGTATCGGTCCGGTCTATAAAGGCCCTGCAGCCACTGCACCGGTTTGTCGTCGCCGTCGAACAGCACGCGGCTCACGGCCAGCAGCGCCGAGCCCACCGGCACGCCGAGGTGGCGGGCAACCTCGCTGTCGGCTTGCCGGGCGGAGACCGTCTGGCTGGCGCGCGTGATCGTCAGGCCGCTCTCCTCCAGCAGCGACAACAGCGGCTTGCGCTCGAGCTGACGGCGCGTCAAGCCGCGCGAATGGGCCGCCGGAACCCAGGCCACGATGTACGAGACAGGCCCGTCGCGCGTGCTACGCACGCGCGCGGTGCGCAGCACCTCGGCGCCCGCGGTCAGTCGCAGCGCCCTGGCCACGGGATCGGTCGCCGCGATCAGTTCATGCTCCAGCACCTGCACCGTCGTCTCGTGGTGCAGGGCGACCAGACTGTCGAGCAGGCCGTGAGGCTGGCCTGCGGCCTGCGATGTCGGCGAAGGCGGGATTCGCCGTGTCCCGCGCCCGGCCGAACGCTCGATCAGGCCCTCGTCCGACAGGGTGCCCAGCGCCTTGCGAATGGTGGCCCGCGACACCGCGAACTCTTCCATCAGCTCGATCTCTCCGGGCACGGCCGCGTCGTACAGGCCTTCGGCAAGCCGCTGTTTGAGCACCAGATAGACCCGGTGGTATTTGGGGAGTGGCATGAACTCCTTCATGGCGCGATTGTCAACATGTACTATTGTCCTATCATAAGTACAAATACGGTTTCGCAGATTTTCAGGCGCGCTGATGATGCGCACCAGGGCTCGATGCCGGGGTGCGGCAAGCCTGATACCAAAGACTATTGGAGCATGATGAAACTCACCCGTTCGCTCGCTCGCCTGCAGCGTGCTTTCGTTCTCGGCTGCGCGGCTGTGCTGGCAGCTCAGGGCGCTCTCGCCCAGGAGGCCTACCCCTCGCGACCGGTGCGGCTGATCGTGCCGTTTGCGGCGGGCGGCACGGCCGATGTGGTGGCCCGCGTCGTCGGGGCCAAGCTCGGCGAACGGCTGGGCCAGCCGGTCATCATCGAAAACCGCGGGGGCGCGGGTTCTATCACGGGGACCGACGCCGGCGCCAAGGCGCCGGCCGATGGCTACACCCTCACCATCACCAATGGCGCCGCCGTCACGACTGGTCCGCTTTTGGGGCAGCGCATGCCCTACAAGCCGCTGGAGGACTTCGTCCATGTCTTCCTGATCGGCACCTTCCCGAACATGCTGGTCGTGCGGACGGAGAGTCCGGCCAAGTCGCTGCAGGACTTCCTGGCCCGGGCGCGCAAGGAGCGCAACGGCGTCAGCTGGGGCTCGGCCGGCGTCGGCTCGGCGGGCTATCTGGCCGGCGAGCTGCTGCAGCAGCTGGCGAAGGTGCCGATGGTGCATGTGCCCTACAAGGGCACGGGCCCGGCCATGAACGACCTGCTGGGCGGCACGATCGACGCGATGCTGACCAGCCCGGCGGTGGCGGCGCCGCACATCCGCTCGGGCAAGCTGCGGGCACTGGGCGTCAGCAGTTCCAAGCGGCTGAGCGACTTCCCCGACGTGCCGGCCATGCAGGAGGTGGTGCCCGGCGCGGTGGGCGACGCCTGGTTCGGCGTGTCGGTCCCGGCCAAGACGCCGCCTGCGATCGTCGAGCGCCTGCGGGCCGAACTCGAGCGCGTGCTGCGCGCGCCGGAGCTGCGATCGCAGCTGCACGAGGCCGGGCTGACGCCCGCCGCGCTGGGGCCGGTGGAGTTCGAGAAATTCCTGCGCCAGGAAGTCGCCAAGTGGACGCCGGTGATCCGCACAGCCAACATCAGCCTTGACTGAGCGAGGGGACGCGATATGAGTGTTGAATACGCATCGCGCGGGCTGATCGGACTGCTGACCCCGCAGGCCAACACCACGGTCGAGCCCGAGTTCTCGATCATGATGCCCCCCGGCTACGCCCACATCAACGCCCGACTGGTCAGCGCGCAGAAGACCATCGAGGAGCGACTGCTGGACTATCTGCGCATCGCCGACCGCACGACGGAGCAGTTCGCCAATGCGCCGATCCAGGCGCTGGCCCTGGGCTGCACCGGCGCCTCCTATCTGGCCGGGGCCGAGGAAGAGGACCGGCTGCTGGCACGGCTGTCGGCCCTGCGCGGTGTGCCGGCCTTCACCGCCGCAAGCGCGGTCGTCGACTGCCTGTCCCGGATGGGCGCGCGGCGCATCGCCCTGGCCACGCCCTATCCGAAAGCCCTCACCGAGGCCAGCGTCGGCTACTGGGAGTCGCGCGGGCTGAGCGTCGTTGCCGAGGTCTCTTCGGCGCTCGATCATGCGCAGTTCCACCCGATCTACTCGCTGCGGGCACAGGCCGCCGGGCAACTGCTGGAGCGGCTGGCGCCGCTCGAGGGCATCGACGCGGTGGTGATGCTAGGCACCGGCATGCCCACGCTGGGCCCGCTGCTGCAGGCCAACCGGCGGCCCGGTCAGGTGCCGGTGCTCTCTTGCATGTTGTGCCTGGCCTGGAAGGCGGTGGAGCTGATCGAGCCCGGGCGCTTCCCGATCGACGGCTGGCTCAAGGGCACGCACTGGGCGCAGCGCCTGCATTCCGCCGTCGAAGACTGATCCGCCCCAGCGGAAGTCTCGTCGACCTCTTACATGTCCCAGGGTCGGGACAGCCAATCATCTCTACATCCATGAGCATGCAATATTCCCGGAAACGGCGCGTCATCATCGTCGGGGGCGGACCGGTGGGTCTGACGGCCGCCATGCGGCTCGGTCATTTCGGCATCGAGGCCGTGGTGCTGGAATCGAACGCCGAGGTGCCGCGCGATCTGCGCGCCTCTACCTTCCACCCGCCGACGCTGGACATGCTGGACGCCTACGGCATTACGCCGCGCCTGATCGCGGCGGGCCTGGTGGCGCCGACCTGGCAGGTGCGCATGCACCAGAGCGGCGAATACGCGGAGTTCGACGTGTCCATCCTCAAGGATCACAGCGCCCATCCCTACCGGCTGCAGTGCGAGCAATGGAAGCTGGCCGAGTTTCTGCTGGAACATATCGAGCAGAAGCTGCCCGGCATCGAGGTGCTGCGCGGTCACCGCCTGCTGTCACTGCGGCAGGACGAGGACGGGGTGGAGGCGCAGGCGGTCGATGCCAACGGCGAGCCGGTCGTGCTCAAGGGCGACTATCTGATCGCGGCGGACGGCGCGCGCAGCGTCGTGCGCGCGGAGCTCGGCCTTGAGTTCGAAGGGCTGACCTTTCCCGAAACGACCGTGCTGGCCACCACCACGTTCCGCTTCCACGATCACCTCCCGAATCTGTCCTATATCAACTACTGCTGGACGGACGGCGGCACCTTCAGCCTGCTGCGCCTGCCCCAGCTGTGGCGCGTGAGCCTCTACGCGAGCGAGGGCGAGTCGGACGAGCAGGCCGCCTCGAAGGCCTCCGTGCTGACCAAGCTGCAGGCGATCTATCCGCGCGAGCAGCCCTACGAGGTGCTGGAGGTGCGTCCCTACCGCATCCATCAGCGTGTCGTGAAGAACTATGTGCATGGGCGGGTAGTGCTGGCCGGCGACGCCGCCCACATCAACAGTCCCAGCGGCGGCATGGGCATGAATGGCGGCATCCACGACGCCTTCAACCTGACCGACAAGCTGGCGCGCATCTATGCCGGCGAATCGCCGGAGCTGCTGCAGCTCTACGAGCGACAGCGCCGCCCCATTGCGATGAAGCATGTGCTGCAGCAGTCCGGTCGCAACCGGGCGCGCATGCAGGAACGCGACCCCGAAAAGCGGCGCGCTTCGCTGGCGGAGCTGCAGCGCAAGGCCGGCGACCGCGCGCTGGCGACCGAGTACCTGCTCGAGACCTCGATGATCGCCGGCCTTCGCGAGGCCGAGGCAATCCGCTGACCCCCTGAATCCGCTATCCGGCGCCATGCCCCAGTGCGGGCAGGTCCCGTGTCGCGCTGCTTTCCCGACGACGACCCATCCATCAAAACACTGAGGAGACATCGATGCGTTTCAAAATCGGCTTGATCGCCGCCGTCCTGGCCAGTTCCTTTGGCGCTGCGAACGCGCAGCAATCGTCCATCACGGTCTACGGCATCGTCGATGCCGGCGCGCGCTACGGCCAGGGCCTGGACAGCCGGAACCGGCCGATCGCGGACAGCACCAGCGGCCTGGCCAGCGGCGTGAGTCGCACCTCGCGCCTGGGATTCCGCGGCAGCGAGGACCTCGGCGACGGTCTCAGCGCCATCTTCAACTTCGAGCATGGCCTGAACCTGGACACCGGCGTGCAGGCCGACGCGGTCAAGTTCTGGGACCGCGCCAGCTATGTCGGCACCAAGGCTTCGTGGGGCACCCTGACCCTGGGCCGGCAGACCAATCTGATGGCCGACACGCTGGGCGCGATAGACCCGCTGAACATCCGCTACGCCGGCTACAACCCGAACGTGCAGTTCGCCTCGCTGTCGGCGCATGGCCACGGGCTGGAGTTCGGTTCGACCGGTTCCACCACGGGCTCCTACCGGCTGGACAACTCGGTGAAATACGCGCTGGATCTCGGTGCCTGGTCGCTGAAGGCGATGTACGGCTTTGGCGAAGGCTCCGGCGACAACAACAGCAGCAAGGGTCTGGGCGCCGGCTACCGCTCCGGCGCCTTCTCCGCGCAGGCGGCCTATATGAATCTGCAGGCCAACCAGCGGCGCGAACTCGATGCCTACATCGCCGGCGCGGCCTACTCCTTCTCCTGGGGACAGATCAGGGGAAGCTACGCGGGCAGCAAGGCGGATCTGACGGCCACGACCACCGCCGAATACCGCACCGCCTCGCTGGGCGTGACGGCGCCGCTGCCCGGGGGGCTGGAACTGACGCTGAGCGCCTACGACGTCGAGCGCAAGCGCAGCGCGCAGAAGGACGATGGCTTCCTGCGCGGCATCGCCTTCCTCGACTACCCGCTCTCGCGTCGCACCATGGTCTATGCCGAGTTCGACCACACCCGCTGGCGCGATGGCTACCAGGGCGCGGGCAACCGGGACAAGGCCACCGGCCTGACCCTGGGCGTGTCGCACAACTTCTAAGCCGATCGGGGGGGCATGACGATGAAGACGACGCGCATCACGGTCAGCGAGGTCGGTCCGCGCGACGGCCTGCAGAGCATCGCCAGCGTGATGCCCACCGACGCCAAGAAGCGCTGGATCAGCGCGCTCTACGACGCCGGCCTGCGCGAGATCGAGGTCGGCTCCTTCGTGCCGGCGGCCGTGCTGCCGCAGCTGGCCGACACGCGCGAGCTGGTCGAGCATGCCCGCACGCTGCCCGGCCTGACGGTGGCCGTGCTGGTTCCCAATCTGCGCGGCGCCGAGGCGGCCGTGACCGCCGGCGCCCACAAGGTGACCATTCCGCTGTCCTGCAGCGAAACGCACAGCCTGAAGAACGTGAGGCGCACACATGCGCAGATGCTCGACGAGGTGCGCGCGATCGCCCGTCTGCTGGGCAGCCTGCCGCCGTCGCAGCGCCCGCACTTCGAGGGCGGCTTGTCGACGGCATTCGGCTGCACGCTCGAGGGGCTGGTGCCGCCCCGCCGCGTTGTCGAGCTGGCCGAGGCCCTGATCGCCGCCGGTTGCGACGAAGTGGGCCTGTCGGACACCACCGGCTATGCCGACCCGGCGCAGGTGCGCTCGCTGCTGCGCGCCGTGTGGGCGGCCGTGGGCCGCGAGCGGCTCAAGGGCATCCATCTGCACAACACCCGCGGCCTGGGCCTGGCGAACGCGCTGGCCGCGCTGGACCTGGGCATCACGACGCTGGACGCTTCGCAAGGGGGCCTGGGCGGCTGCCCCTTTGCGCCCGGGGCCAGCGGCAATATCGTCACCGAAGACCTGGTGTTCATGCTCGAGGCCATGGGCCTGGACACCGGCATCGATTTCGCCGGCCTGCTGGCCGCGCGCGCCGTGCTGGCCGCCGCGCTGCCGGCAGAACCGCTTTACGGCATGGTGCCGCTCGCCGGACTGCCCAAGACTTTCGTTCAGACATGAAGCAGCAATCCCAAACTAGCTCCTCCCTGCCGCTGGCGGGCCTGACCGTCGTCGAGTTCACGCACATGGTGATGGGCCCCAGCATCGGCCTGATCCTGGCGGACCTCGGCGCGGAGGTCGTGAAGATCGAGCCGCTGGAAGGCGACAACACGCGCCGCCTGGGCGGCTCGGGCGCCGGCTATTTCCCGATGTACAACCGCAACAAGGCCAGCCTGGCGCTCGATGTGAAGACGCCGGCCGGCCGCGATGCGGCGCTGCGCCTGATAGAAACGGCCGACATCGTGATCGAGAACTTCCGCCAGGGCGCGATGGACGGTCTCGGCTTCGGCTACGAGGCGCTGGCCGAGCGCAACCCGCGGCTGATCTACTGCTCGGGCAAGGGCTTTCTGTCGGGCCCCTACGCGCACCGGACGGCGCTCGACGAGGTGGCGCAGATGATGGGCGGCCTGGCCTATATGACCGGGCTGCCGGACAAGCCGATGCGCGCCGGCGCCTCGGTGATCGACGTCACCGGCGCGATGTTTGGCGTCATCGGCATCCTGGCGGCGCTGGAGCAGCGCCACCGCAGCGGGCGCGGCCAGCGGGTCACCACCTCGCTGTACGAGACGACGGCCTTCCTCGTCGGCCAGCATATGGCGCAGTACGCCGTCACCGGCAAGCCGGCGCCGCCGATGTCGCAGCGCCAGTCGGCATGGGCGGTCTACGACGTGTTCCAGACCGGCGACGGCGAAAAGGTTTTTGTCGCGGTGGTCAGCGACACGCAATGGCGCGGCTTCTGCAAGGCCTTCCGGCTGGACGATCTCGCGGCGGACCCGACGCTGGACCGCAACAACGATCGCGTGCGCCAGCGCGAGCGCATTCTTCCGCTGATCGCCGAGCGCTTCCGCGCGCTGAGCCAGGCCGAGCTGATGGCGCAGCTGGAGCAGATCGGCCTGCCCTTCGCACCGGTCGCCAGGCCGGAGCAGCTGTTCGACGACCCGCAGCTGAATGCCGCCGGAGGACTGGTGCCGCTCAGCCTGCCCGGTGGCGGGACGACCAAGCTGCCGGCCCTGCCGATCGAGCTGGACAGCCGCCGTTTCGGCCTGCGCCGCGACCTGCCCGCGATCGGCGAGGGCGGCCTGGAGAAGCTGCGGGCCGCCGGGCTGTGCGAGGCCGAATTGCGGGCGCTGCTGGACCAGGGCGTGCTGCGCGCGGAGGACTGAGTCATGCCCGGCCAATCGCTGTTCGACAAAATCTGGGCCAGCCACCGCATCGCCGACCTCGATGCCGAGGGCAGCAGCGCGCTGCTCTACATCGACCGCATCATGCTGCACGAGCGCACTGGCGGCGTGGCCCTGCGCTCGCTGTCGCAGCGCGGCCTGCCGGTGCGCTCGCCGCGGCAGGTCTTCGCCACCTTAGACCATATCGTCGACACCTTTCCCGGCCGCAGCGACATGACGCTGGTGCCCAGCGGCAGCGAGTTCATCCGGACCACCCGCGAGGAGGCCCGGCGTGCGGGCATCCAGCTCTTCGACCTCGACGACGAGCGCCAGGGCATCGTCCATGTGATCTCGCCCGAGCAGGGCATCGTGCTGCCCGGTGCCACGCTGGTTTGTCCGGACAGCCACACCTGCACTCAAGGCGCGTTCGGAGCGCTGGCCTGGGGCATCGGCTCATCGGAGGCCGAGCATGCGCTGGCGACCCAGGCGCTGCGGGTGCGCAAGCCGCGCTCGATGCGGGTGCGCTTCACCGGCCAGCGCCCGCATGGCGTCGGCGCCAAGGATATGGCGCTGGCGCTGATCGCCCGTGATGGGGCCGATGGCGGGCAGCGCTGCGTCATCGAATTCGAGGGCGAGGCCGTGCAATCGCTGGATCTCGCCGGTCGTCAGACGCTGTGCAATATGGCCGTCGAATATTCGGCCTTCGGCACCCTGATCGCACCCGACGAGCAGGTCTTCGCCGCCCTGAAGGGCCGGCCTTACGCGCCGCAAGGCGCGCTGTGGGAGCGGGCATTGGCGAGTTGGCGCTGGCTGCGCAGCGATCCGGATGCGCGTTTCGATGTGGAGCGGAGCTTGGACGTGTCGGGGCTGGCGCCGATGATCAGCTGGGGCACAAGCCCGGAGCATGCGGCCGCGATCGACGGGGTGGTGCCGGAGCCGAGCGCGCAGCGCAGCGCGAGCCGCGCCGAGGCGGCGGGCCGTGCGCTTGCCTATATGGAGCTCACACCCGGGCAGCGGCTGGCCGGACTGCCGATCACGGCCGCCTTCATCGGCTCCTGCACCAACGGCCGGCTGGACGATCTGCGCGCCGCCGCGAGCCTGCTGCGCGGCCGCCGCGTGGCGCCTCAGGTGCGCGCGATCTGCGTGCCCGGTTCGACGCAGGTCAAGCGCGCCGCCGAGGCGGAAGGGCTCGACCGGGTCTTCACCGACGCCGGCTTCGAATGGCGCGAGGCCGGTTGCTCGATGTGCTTCTTTGCCGGCGGCGAAAGCTTCGCCCGAGCTGAGCGCGTCGTGAGCACGACCAACCGCAACTTCGAAGGCCGCCAGGGCCCGCAGGTGCGCACCCATCTTGCCAGCCCGGTCACGGTCGCAGCGTCCGCACTGAGCGGCTGCCTGGCCGACCCCAGGAGCTTTTGATGACGCGACGTTTCACCGCACACACCGGCGTGGTCGCAGTGCTGCAGCGCGACAACGTCGACACCGACGCCATCATTCCGTCCCGAGAAATGAAGCAGGTCGGCAAGACTGGCCTGGCCGACGGCTTGTTCGCGAACTGGCGCTACACGGATGTGGCAAGTCGCCAACCCAACCCGGAGTTCGTGCTCAATCGCGCAAACCAGGCGGGCACGACGATCCTGCTGGCGGGCCACAATTTTGGCTGCGGTTCCTCCCGGGAGCACGCCGTATGGGCGCTTTCCGAGTGGGGCATCAAGGTCATCATCGCCCCGAGCTTCGGCGCCATCTTCTTCGAAAACTGCGTGCGAAACGGCGTACTCCCCTTGGCACTAGAAGCTGCAGCGGTGGCGCAGATAGCCTCAGCGGTATCGGCCGATCCTCAGTCGAGGACAGTGAGCGTCGACCTCGAGCGATTGCAGATCACCGCGCCCGACGGCACGATGCGGCCATTCGTGCTTGATTCCGAGTACCGGGAGCAGCTCCTATCGGGTCTCGATCAGATCGATCGCACGAGCGCGAAGTATGCGGCGCAAATCCAGGCCTTCGAGGACCACCATCGTTCCGGGGAACCCTGGATGTTTCTGTGAGTCTTGACGCTCGGTAGCCAAACAGTCCGTCCCAATCCGGAGCGAGTGTCTTGCCGGCAACCAAACCGTGCCGACTGGTGCCAGCTCGATCTGACGTCTGGTTCTAGTTTCGGCAGTTGGTCTGCCTCAGCCGGCCGATGGCGGGTAGCGATGCGCCCGAAGCTGAGTACACCGGGATGCCGACGGCGCCTTCGAGTCCGGCGCGGCTGTCCGACGCATCCACCGGAAGGATGGGTCTCACTGCAGCGGTGCATGTTTGCATTATTACAAATATTGTTGTAATGTTGAGCCGTGGACAAGACTACGGCTCTCGCCGCCCTCGGCGCCCTGGCGCATCCGATCCGCCTTGACGCGTTCCGCGCTCTCGTCGTTGCGGGCCAGACCGGGCTGACGCCAGGTGCTCTGGTCGAGATGCTGGACATTGCCTACGCCAAGCTCGGCTTCCATCTGAAGGAGTTGAGCGAGGCCGGTCTGGTGACGTCCGAGCAGTTGGGGCGCCACGTTATCTACCGCGCGGTCTACCCACAGATGGACGCGCTGCTGAACTATCTGACCGAGAACTGCTGCCAGGGCGCCTGCTGCGAGGTCAACCCGCCGCCACATCTTGCTGCTGATCGCCCAACTCTGAGGGACACACCATGAAGCGCTTCCACGTACACGCCCATGTCGAAGACCTGAAGGCCAGCATCGCCTTCTACTCGGCCTTGTTCGACGCCGCGCCCACTCGCGTCGAGGGCGACTATGCCAAATGGATGCTGGACGATCCACGCATCAACTTCGCCATCTCCACCCGCGGCGGCAAGCCGGGCGTCGATCACCTCGGCATCCAAACCGACACCGAGGAGGAACTGGTGCATCTGAAGGCCCGCGCCAAGGCGGCCGACATGGCGCTGCTGGACGAAGGTGAGACCACCTGCTGCTACGCCCACAGCGACAAATACTGGCTGACCGATCCGCAGGGCATCGCCTGGGAGCAGTTCCACACGCTCGGCAGCATCCCCGTTTTTAGCCAGGGACTGCCTGTTACCGCCGAGCCGGGATCGGCCTGCTGTACAGGCGATGCCCCCAAGCCCAAGGACAACAAGCACTTCCCGATCCCGGTCAACGCGGCCTCGTCGTGCTGCTGAGGCGAGAGACTTCCCTGTGACGACCAATGTCCTGATCCTGTGCACGCACAACTCGGCGCGCAGCGCGCTGGCCGAGGGCATGCTGAACCACTGGGCCCGCCGGTTGAACAAAGACGTGCGTGCCTTCAGCGCTGGCAGCATGCCCAGCGGCCGGATCAATCCCTACGCGCTGAGCACGCTGGCCGCCGCCGGCCTCGACACCACCAGCATGCGCTCCAAGAGCTGGGACGAGTTCGCCGGGCCGAATGCGCCGCAGATGCACATCGTCATCACCGTCTGCGACAGCGCAGCCGCCGAACAATGCCCGCACTGGCCGGGCAGCCCCGTCCGGGTCCATTGGGGCTACGCCGACCCTTCAAGTGCGGCGGAAGATCAGAAGCTGCAGGCCTTCGAGCTGACCCGGCAGGCCATCGGCTACCGGATGCTGCAGCTGCTTGCGCTGCCTCTAGCGGCAATGAGCCCCTCCGAACTGCAGGCGGCGTTGATCGCCATCTCGAAGGACTGAGGTGAAGCGATCCCTTCTGCGCCGGCTGTTGTCGGAGGGCCTGGGCACGATGCTGCTGCTGGCCGTGGTCATCGGCTCCGGCATCATGGGCGAGCAGCTGGCCGGCGGCAACGTCGCCATCGCACTGCTGGCGAACACGCTGGCGACGGCGGGCGGCCTGTATGTGCTGATCGAGGTCTTCGGACCTGTCAGCGGCGCTCACTTCAATCCCGCCGTGTCGCTCGTGATGGCGGCGCGCGGGCAGTTGCGCTGGAGCGAACTGGGGCCGTACATCGGCGTCCAGATGCTGGGCGGCCTTCTGGGTGCTTGGCTGGCTCATGCGATGTTCGACTTGCCGCTGTTGGAGGTCTCGACCAAGCTGCGTACAGGCACAGGGCAATGGCTGGCCGAGGGCGCGGCGACGTTCGGCCTGTTGTTGGTGATCTTGCGGGCGCCAGCGCACCGGGTGGCGGCGATGGTGGCTGCCTATATCGGCGCGGCCTACTGGTTCACGGCCTCGACCTCGTTCGCCAATCCGGCAGCGGTCTTCGGCCGGATGTTCAGCGACAGTTTCGCGGGCATCGCGCCGGCGAATGCCCCGAGCTTCATCCTCGCCGAACTCGCTGGCGCTGCACTCGGGGTGCTCGCGCACCTGGCGCTCGGCACGCCCGCGTCGGCCGTGCCGCAAGCCGAGTCACCGCTTCGGCAAGAACGAGGCTAGCCATGGGTATTCGTGTCGCCATGCCCAGCGATGCTCCAGCCATCGCGGACATCTACGGGCCTATCGTGAGCAACACGGCCATCTCGTTCGAGCTCGAAGCGCCGAGTGTGGAGCAGATGCGCGAACGGATCGAGACCACCTTGCACACGCTGCCCTGGCTGGTCGGCGTGGACGATCACGGCCGCGTGAATGGCTACGCCTATGCCAGCCGACACCGCGAACGGCCCGCATATCAATGGGCCGTCGACACGACGGCCTAGGTGCGAGAAGACGCTCGCGGTCAGGGCGTTCGCAAGCGCCTCTACGTCGAGCTCAAGACCAGGCTGATTGAGCTTGGCTACTTCCAGGCCTTCGCTGGCATCGCCTTGCCGAATGCGGCAAGTGTCGCGCTGCATGAGTCGGTCGGCTTCACGCCCGTCGGTGTGTACCGCAGCTGGAGTGCGACCAACGACGGTTTTCACATATTGGGCTGCGAAGGAAGACGCCGAAGCGCAGCGCTACTCGTACAAATACGCTGTCATTACCGGGGCGCCGTTCTCGTCGTCACCCCCAAGGATCAGCAGCCGGCCATCGGGCAGGCGCGACACCGTGTGCCAGGCCCGGCCCAGGGGCATCGCCGGCAAGACCTCTGCGCCGTTGCTGCGATAGGCCGCGGCGCTCGGCGTCGCGCGCTCCTCGTCATTGGTCCAGCCGCCAAACAGCAGCACCTGCTCGTCGGGCAGCAGCACGCCCTGGACGAGGCTGCGTGGACGCTCCAGATCGGGCTGCGGCGTGATGCGAGCGCTGTTCGGATCGAACTGCAACACCGTCGCCAGCGGCACGATGCGCTGCGGCGCGTCGATGACCTCCCCGCCGAGGATCAGCACCCGGCCGTCGGCGAGCCGGTGCGCCTGGTGCAGCGAGCGGCGGTCGGCGACGACGCCGTCGACCGGCGCGAAGCTCTCGCTGCGCGGATCGAAGATCTCGGCAAACCAATGGTTGCCATCGGGATGCAGGCCGCCGGCGATCAGCACGCGGCCGTCCTGCAACAAGGTCGCGCTTGGGTATTCGCGCACATGGCGCATCCGCGCCGCGACCAGGCGGAACTGTCGCGTCATCGGATCCCACAGCTCGACCGTGTCGCGCGCGGCGCCCCCGACCAGCAGCACCCGGCCATCGGCCAGCGCCACCGCGGCATGGCGGTTGCGCGGCTGCTGCAGCCGCCCGCCGTCGACGACCGCGCCGTTGCGCTCGTCGACCAGATCGGTGATGGGCCCGATGTTCAGGCCTAGCTGTCCGCCGACGACCAGGATCTGGCCGTCGGCCAGCCGCGTCGCCGTATGGCCGCTGCGGCCGGAACGCAGCCTACCGATGCGGGTGAAAGTTCGCGTCAGCGGATCGAAGCGATCGATCGCATCGGACATCACCGGCCCGCCGCGCGAACCGCCCAGCACGATGATGGCGCCGTCAGCGGCCGTCGCCACCGCGTGATATTGCAGCGCGAAGGGCATCGCCAGCGGCTGGTAGCGGCCGCGAAAGCCGACCTGCAGATCGAGCTCGCGGCGCAGCGGCGGCCGACCCGGCGCCTCGACGATCAGCGTGTAGCGGCAGCTGCGGTCCAGCGCCGGAGTCTCAACCGGGACGCCGCTGCTGACCGGGCCGATGTCGGGCTCGATCCGCCCCTGGCCGCCGGCGAACACGGCCGTCAGCCGTGCCCGCTCGCCGACGCAGTGGCTGGCCGCCGCGGCACCGAAGCTCGTGATTGCGGGCGCCGGCTCGCTGCCGTCGCTGCCACCGCCGCCGCAGGCTGTCAGGGCCAGTGCGGCTGCGCTGCCAAGCCATTCGCGCCGCCGCATTGAATTGGGTTTCGACATTTGCAGACTCCGGTGTGGGACGGCCCTTCGTGGCCGATAACGGTGAATTGCGGCGCATTCTGGGTCGCGGCCGCGGCGCCGCAAATTGCCTTTTCGGTGATACCTTTCGGGTATGAGCAACGCCCCGGCCCTGCGCAGCATCGACATCCGGCAACTGCGTTATTTCCTGGTCGTGGCCGAGGAGCTGAACTTCCGCCGTGCGGCCGAACGCCTGCACATCACCCAGCCGCCGCTGTCGCGCCAGATCGCCGCGCTGGAGGCTGCACTGGGCCAGGCGCTGCTGGAGCGCAGCGGCGGCCCAACGACGACCCGCCTGACCGCAGCTGGCCAGCTGGCGCGCAGCGAATTCGCGGCCGCCGTGGTCGCCTTTGATGCGGCGCTGCAGCGCATCGTCAGCGCAGCCGGCCCGGAGCGCACCAGGCTGCGGCTGGGCCTACCCTGGTGGGTCGACATGAGCGGCTTCGGCGGAATCGAGCAAGCTCTGCGCCGCGGTGGCGAACTGCCGCCGCTGGAACCGGTGCTGGCCAATAGCGTCGAACTGTTCGGGCAGTTGCAGAGCGGCGAGATCGATGCCGCGTTGCTGACGATGCCCCAAGAGCTGCACGGCCTCGTCCATCATCCGGTCGTCCGCCTGCCCCATGTGGCGCTGGTCCCGGCTGCCAGCCCCTTGGCGCGCAAGCGGACGCTGCGCCTGCGCGATCTGGAAAGCCTGCCGCCGTTCCTGCGCTTCAACAAGCGCGTCAATCCGGCGCTGTGGCTGCACTACCAGCGCTTCTACGACGCGGCCGGCTTTAAACCGCCGCGCGAGCTGGATGTGCCGGCCAGCACCGCGGTGGCGCAGATTGCCGCCGGTCGCGGCTGCACGGTGATGCCGGCGGCCTTCGCGCGCCAGCGCTATCCCGGCGTCGTTGCACGGCGTCTGCTTGACGAGATCTATGTTGAGTTGCATCTGGTGCTCGCTGAGCGTTTGGAGCCGGCGCTGGCCCGCGCTCTGCACTCACGCATCGAGATGCTGGCGGCAGCGCTCGGATGACGGTGAGCGTAGCCCTCGTGTTGAATCACTTCGCTGCTGGCGGTGGCGCAAGCAAGCGCAGGCAAGGGCAGCCACTGACTAGGCGTGAAGCTTCAATAGCTTCATCAGCTGAGATTGATCGTCGCCAGGCTCCTAGGCCTATGGCTTGCCTCGATCGTCCGGCAACTAGTCGTTTCGGCCAGAAGCCGACATCGCCGAGCGGCGGCATTCCGGCCGCCCATCAGGGAAGCCTATCCTCGGCTCCCGGTTGCGCAGGCTAGAACGAGACCGATCGCGTACCTACTCAGCC
Source organism: Roseateles violae (assembly GCF_030410485.1). GTDB lineage: Bacteria > Pseudomonadota > Gammaproteobacteria > Burkholderiales > Burkholderiaceae_C > Roseateles_D > Roseateles_D violae. The sequence goes on from NZ_JAUHHC010000002.1 coordinate 636,484, forward strand.
GATCGGTGCCCGACAACGATCAGATACTCGGCGGGCATCTTGTATCCGCCCCGGCCATCGCCCCACAGCGCGATCGCATCGAGATAGCGCCGCTGTGTCCGCGCGCGCGCCTCGGCGTCGAAGCGCGACCAGGCCTGTGCCACCGGCCCGCCTGCGAAGGCCGCGGCGCAGGCCGCGTCCGCATCGGCATAGTCCAGCGAATCGCTGCGCCGCCGCTGAAGCCTGAGCTCAAGGCCCGCCGCGGCGCAGCGGCGCGCCAGCGCATCGCCCTGGCCGAGACCGAAGAACAGCGGGCAGACCTCGCTGTGCACCTCGGCGTCGACGATGCCGAACAGCGGCGCCCAGCCGCAGCGCGCGCTCGCCCCAGACGGCCAGCACCGCGCGGCCGCCGGGACGCAGTACGCGGCATAGCTCGCGCAGCCCGGCCTCGGGGTCGGGCAGGTACATCAGGCCCAGCGAACACAGCGCCAGGTCAAAGCTGGCATCCGGTAGTGCCAGCCGTTCGGCGTCCATTCGCGCGAAGCTGGCCTGGTCGAGACCGAGTTCCGCTGCATGGCGGCTGGCTGCCTGCACCATCGCCTCGGACAGGTCGATGCCGAGCACGCGGCCGGCCGACCCGACGGCGCGCGCGGCGGCGGCAGCCATGGCGCCCGGTCCGCAGGCGACATCGAGCACCGCCTCACTGGCGGCCGGCGCGGCCAGCGCAAGCAACTCGCGCTGCAGGCCGGCCAGCGGGCGGTGCCAGTGGTGCGCATAGGCCTCGGCCGCCCGGTCCCAGCCGTAGCGCTGAATGCGGCGTTGCAGGTGCTGATCCATCGCTCTCATGCTCAGGCGCGCGTGATGACGACCTCGAGGTAGCCGCTCGGCACGACCAGCGAGCCTGGGCCGGCGCGGTTCTGGCTATCGAGCAGCGCGATCAGCTCGTCGGCCAGCTCCTCGGCCTTCTCCGGCGTCTGCGCCGCGAAGGCCTTGCCGACCGGCCCATACCAGCTGCGGAAGGCCTCGACCCAGTGTGCCGCCGAGCGGTAGCGGAACACGAAGTCGCGCGGCGTGATCTGCAGCGCGGCCGCCGCATCGCCGAACAGCGCACGCAAATGAGCCTCGGTGCCCCACAGCGACGGCGGCTGCAGGCCGGCCGGCGGCGGCACATAGCGGCCAAGCAGCTTGAACACGCGGCCGACCAGGCTGTCCGGCGTCCAGTTCGCCAGGCCGATTCGGCCGCCCGGCCGGACCACGCGGGCCAGTTCGCGGGCCGCCCTTGCATGGTCGGGCGTGAACATCACGCCGAAGGTCGAGACGACGGCATCGAAGCTCGCATCGGCGAAGGGCAGGGCCTCCGCATCGGCGGTCTGGAAGCTGACCTCCAGCCGCTCGGCGCGCGCCCGCTCGGCGCCGCGCTCGAGCAGGGCGCCGACATAGTCGGTCGAGGTGACGATGCAGCCCCGGCGGGCGGCGGCCAGCGTCGCATTGCCGTTGCCGGCGGCGACGTCGAGCACCCGCTCGTCGGTCTTCAGATCCGCGGCCTCGGCCAGCGACTCGCCGACGATCTGCAGCGTGGTGCCGATGACGGCGTAGTCACCGCTGCCCCAGGCGGCCTGCTGGCGGGTCTTCAGGGCGGCGAAGTCGATCGGTGCATTCATACGGATCTCCGGTATTGGGATGGAAGAGGACCGGCGCGGCGGCGCGGCAGCCCAATGTCGGTGTGCCTGCTGCGCGCCGTCCTGTCCGATCGTCGCCAGCTCTTGTCCGAGCGTCCGCCATCGGCCGGGGCGGGTTCCAACCGCTGGCGATCCGGCCGCGCAGCTTGCAGAATCGCCGCACCGGTTTCCAGGGAGAAGCACGATGAGCATCGAACAGATAGCCGCGGCGATCGACAGGGTCAGCGCGGCCTTGCACCGCAAGCCCCAGGCCGGCGTCCACGACGACTCGGCGGCCACGGCGCGCTGGGGCGGCGGGCTGCGCACCCAGGTGCACAGCGACAACGGGCGCTCGGTCGCCACCGACATGCCGGCCGAGATCGGTGGCGGGGACAGCGCGATGAGCCCGGGCTGGCTGTGGCGGGCCGGCCTGGCTTCCTGCGCCGTGACCCGCATCGCGATGCTCGCAGCCTCCGAGGGCCTGCGGCTGGAGGTGCTGGAGGCGCGCGTGACCAGCCGCTCCGACACGCGCGGCATGCTGGGCATCGCCGAAGCCGACGGCCGCCTGGTGCCGGCGCAGCCCCTGCAGGTCGAACTGCATGTCCGCATCGGCGCGCCCGGCGTGTCCGCCGAGCGTCTGCGCGCGCTGGTCGCGGCCGGCGCCGGCTGCTCGCCGGTCACTTGCGTGATCGAGCAGCCCTTGCCGGTGGCCTTGCATATCGACGTGGCGGCCTGAGCCCGATGGACGCCCTGTCGCAGACGCTGCGCGTCGTGCGCCTGGTCGGCGCGATCTTCCTGCACGGCCGGTTCACGGCGCCCTGGTGCTACCAGGCGCCGCATGCCGATTCGGCGGCGCCCTATCTGGAGCCGACGGCCGAGCGGGTCGTGATCTTCCACATGATCACCGAGGGCGAATGCTGGGTCGAGCTCGGCAACGAGGCGCCGATGCGGCTGATCGCCGGCGACGTGATCGTGTTCCCGCAGGGCCATCCGCACCGTATGGGCTCACAGCCCGGTCTGCCACCGGCCACCGGAGCACGGCTGCACGAGGTGCTGGCGCGCCGGCCGCGCCTGCTGGCCTATGGCGGCGGCGGCGCGACGACCAAGCTAGTGTGCGGCTATCTGGCCTGCGACGCGCGGCTGGCGCGGATGCTGCTCGCCGGACTGCCGCCCATCGTCAAGGTCAGCGTGCGCGGCTCCGATGCCGGCCTGTGGCTCGAGGCCTCGGTGCGCTATGCGCTGGCTGAGGCGCGCTCGCCCCGGCCCGGCGGCCAGGGCCTGCTCGCCAAGCTGGCCGAGGTGCTGTTCATCGAGGTGCTGCGCATCTACATGAACGAGCAGCAGGGCGAAACACGCAGCGGCTGGCTGGCCGGCGTTGGCGACCGCATCGTCGGCGCAGCGCTGCGCGCGCTGCATGCCGAGCCGGCCCGTCCCTGGACGCTGGAGGAGCTGGCGCGCACCGCCGGCACCTCACGCTCGGTGCTGGCCGAGCGCTTTCCGCAGTTCGTCGGCCAGTCGCCGATGCAGTACCTGGCCCAGTGGCGGATGCTGCTCGCCTCGAACCTGCTGGCGCGTAGCAATGCGCCGCTGTCGCATATCGCCGAGGAGGTCGGCTACCAGACCGACACCGCCTTCAGCCGCGCCTTCCGGCGCGAATATGGCATGCCGCCGGCCGCGTGGCGTCGCCGCCAAGGAGGGGCGATAGCTCAGCATTGAACTGACACCAAGGCGCAAGGGAGGTCTTCATCGACGACCGCCTTGAGCCGCCGAGTTCGATGCAAGCGGGGGCTGTAAGGGGCAAGGGGAAAGCCCGAGGGCGGCCACGAGCGGAATCTGGCCACCGCCCGCTTCGGGGCAGTAAACGCACAACTAGTGCGTCGACGGCGTGACATGCGCTACAGCGCCGTGGCCAGCGCACGCCCCGCGGCCAGCAAAGCGGTGACTTCGGAGTCGGGAAGCGCCTTGCCGAACAGCCAGCCCTGCGCCTCATCGCAGCCGTGTTCGGCCAAGAAGATGTGCTGCGCATGAGTTTCCACCCCTTCGGCGATCAGCCTGATGCTCAGGCTCTTCGCCATGGCGACAATGGCCCGGACGATGGCGGCGTCGTTGGCCGCCGCCGGCACGCCGCTGACGAAGGATTTATCGATCTTGAGGAAGTCGATCGGCAGATTCTTCAGATAGCTAAGCGACGAGTAGCCGGTCCCGAAATCATCGATGGCGATGCTCACGCCCAGCGATTTCAGCCTGAGCAGGGTGCCGGCCGCGGCCTCCGGATCCTGCATCGTCATGCTTTCGGTGACCTCGATCTCGAGGTGCTTGCCGGGCAGCCCGCTCGCGGCCAGCACGGCGTGAATGCGCTCGGGCAGGTCGGGGAGCCTGAACTGGCGCGTCGAGAGATTGACGGCCACGCGTTCGATCGTCAGGCCTGCGTCGAGCCATTGCCGCATCTGCCGGCAGGCGACCTCGAGCACCCACTCGCCGATGGGCTCGATCAGGCCGCTGGCTTCCGCAAGCGGGATGAAACGCGCGGGCGGCACCGGGCCCAGCTCCGGGTGGTTCCAGCGCAGCAGCGCCTCCGCGCTGCGCACCTGTCCCGTGGCCAGCTCCACACAAGGCTGGTAGTGGACCGTCAGTTCCTCCCGCTCGAGCGCCAGGCGCAGGGCGTTGGTCAGCGTCAGGTTCTCCAGCGCGCGAGCGTTCATGTCGGCCGCGAAGAAGCGGAACTTGTTTCGGCCGTCGGCCTTGGCCTGGTAGAGCGCCGTGTCGGCGTTCATCAGCAGCGTCTCGGTGTCCCCGCCGTCATCGGGGTAGAGGCTCACGCCTATGCTTGCCGAGATGAAGAGATCGTGCTCGGCGATCCGGAACGGCGTGGCGAACGAGCCCAGCAGTTTTTTGCAGATCGCCTCGACGTCCGCAATGCCGATCATCTCGAGCAATACCGCGAACTCGTCACCGCCGAAGCGCGCCACCGTATCGCTCTTGCGCATCAGTTCGGACAAGCGCCGCGCCACTTCCTGCAGCAAGGTGTCGCCCGCCGCATGGCCAAGCGAATCGTTCACGCTCTTGAACAGGTCAAGGTCCATGAACAGCAAGGCCATCGCTTGGTCGTGGCGCCGCGCCCGCGATAGCGCGACACCGCAACGATCCTGGAACAGGACTCGGTTGGGCAAGCCGGTCAGCGCATCGTGGCGCGCTTGGTATTCCAGCTCGGCTTCATAGCGCTTGACCTTGGATATATCGGTGCAGACGCCCACATAGTGCGTCGTGGCGCCCGCGTCATCCTTCACGGCGCTGATGCTGAGCAGTTCCGGGAACACCTCGCCGTTGCTGCGGCGGCTCCACATCTCGCCGTGCCAGTAACCGGTGCGATGGATCTCTTCCCACATCGCCTCGTAGAACGCGGCGTCATGGCGGCCCGACTGGAAAACGCGCGGCGTCCTGCCGATCAGCTCTTCCGGCTCATAGCCACTGATCTGGCTGTAGGCCCGGTTCAGGAATACGATGCGCCGCGCCGCGTCGGTCACCAGCACACCATCGCCGATGCTCTCGAAGGCCTTGGCGGCAAGTCGTTCCCGCTCGGTCGCGCGCCTGCGCTCGGTGATGTCCGCGATGACGCCGACCGCCTGGATGACGGCGCCGGTCGCATCCTGCAGCGGGTAGCCGCGGCTACTTGCCCAACGCTCCCTGCCGTCCGCATGGCGAAAGCGGTAGTCGATATCGTAGTTCAGGCCTTGCGCCAGCCCATCGAAGGCGCGCTGCGTGCGCTCCCTGTCATCCGGATGAACCGCTTCCCGCCACAGGCCTGGATCGGCGTACACCGCCTCGACGCTCAAGCCCGTGACGGTCTCGAAGGCGGAACTCAGATAGATGACCCGCTCGAGATCGGGCGAGGCGATCCAGAACACCTCGCCGATCGAATCGGCAAGCTGACGAAGGCGCTGCTCGCTTGCACGCAGCTCCGCCTCGGCGCGGCGGCTCTGCGTCACTTCGCGGAACACCCAGACTCGGCCGTAATGGATGCCGTCCGACCCGATCGCGGGTGCCGAGTAGCGGTCTATGGTCCGCCCGTCCAGCGTGTGCAGTTCGTCCTGGCTGGTCTGCGTCTTGTGCTCGTAGAGATGCATCACCTTGGCCAGGAAGGCGGCGGGATCGCGCAGCTGGGCCGTCACGAACTCCAGCATCGCGACATCGTCTCCCGATGACGCCAGCTCTTCGGGGACGCGCCAGAGTTCGATAAAGCGGTCGTTCCTGGATGTGATCCTGCGGCTGTTGTCGACCAGCAGCACGGCGTCCAGCAGGCTCTGTTGCACCGTCGCGAGCACGGTGCGCTGCGACGCGAGCTCACCCACGGCGCGACGCTGGCGGGTCAGCGCCGTGATGACCGCGCCGACGGACAGCACGATGGCGAGGCTGGTCGCCAGCGCGGCGAGGTAGTAGTAGCGGCTGCGCTCGCGGGGCACGGCCAGCACCTCGTCGAGGGAGGTGCCGACGGCCACCACCAGCGGGTAGGCATTGAGCGTGCGATAGCTGTAGACGCGCACCACGCCGTCCGAGCCCGGACCCGAGAAGGTGCCGATCGGCCGGCGTGCCTGCTCGGGCACGAGCAGGCTCTCGCGGATGTCCGTGCCGAAAGTCTCCACATCACCGACGCGGCGAGCCAGCGCGACTCTGTGGGTGTCGAAGAGCATGATCAGGCCCTGGTCACCCAGCTCGGTCTTGCGATAGAAGCGGGTGAAGTATTCCGGATTGACCGCCGCATACACGGCGCCGGCGAACGAGCCGTCGGCCCGACTGATCCGCTTGGACATCGGTATGTGCCAGCGGCCGGGAACCGGGCCGGGGCGTGGCGTGCGAATTAGCATGTCCGGACCGGGCTGCGTCAGATGGGCGCGGAACTGCTCGCGGCCGGCGATGTTCACGCCGGTGGAATACCTGCTCAGCACGATCAGCCCCTGCTCGTCGACGACCCCGCTGTCGATGATCAGCCCATCGTCAACGGCGCCCCCCTGCATCGCTGTCTGCAGGTCCAGCCGCTTACCCTCGGCCAGATAGGCTCGCGTCAGGTGGGTCAGCCCTTGCTCCACCTCGTTCAGCGTACGGACGGTATGTTCCTCCAAGGCGATCGCCAGATTCGAGTTCTGCTTGCCCGCTTCGCGGACGGCCTCGGCATGTTCATGACGCGCACGCTCCCATGCCGCGGCCCACATCAATGCGCACACGGCGAGCGCCAGGCCTGCGATGCGCAGATCCCAGGGGCCACGGCTCGCCCAGTAGCGTCGCAATCCAGAGACGGGCAACTGCATCATGAGCTTGACTTGGGCCGCTGCATCATGTGTTCCTCACCGAATGTTCCGGGACGGCACATGCCAGCATAACGCTTCAGAACCCCTCACCGCTGCCGGTGATACTGTCGTGCCTGAACTGCGGCAATCCAGCTTCAGTGGGGCGCCTTGCTGGGCATCTGGCGCCATGCGTGGACCGAGCAGTCTCCCGCAGCAAGATCGACAAAGCGAAGCCAAGCGATAGCTTCGGAATGTCGACTTGACTGCCTAGAAGGCCGGCCGTTCGAATGCCGCCGGGCGGCCGGCGGCTACCGACGATCACGGCCACCTGGCAGTCTTGGCCAATAGCGGGTGTCAATGGGCGGCTGGTTGCCGGGTCGCTGGTCGGGGCAACTCCCAGGCGCGCAGTCCATGCTCGCCTGCTGTCCTCCCGAATCCTGCGCGGGGTGCGAACCTTGGCGACCTACGGTCCGAGAGTCCACGAACGGTCTTGAGATCGGCGGGGCGCCGTCGAGTCAAGCTGCAGCCAAAGGCAGTAGCGGTCCGGGCCATCGGTCGCAGTTCACCACGGACCGCTTTTGGGGCTGGCTCCGTGGCCAGCATCATGCGAGCCTGCAAACAAAGGCGCCGACCATGAACTTGGCAGCCCCATCGTGGAAGTGGATGGCCGGATGACTTGTGCTGCCCAGGCGGCGTCATCAAACGAGATGATGACCACCCACCGCGCTGCGGCGCAGCCTTGATTTGCGTGATGTTGCGGTCGCCGTGATCGCGGGCAGCGCCGAGCCAACGCCGCCTACGCAGTTTCCGCCTCGGCCGGGATGTAGGGAGGTCTCATGGTCAATCGATTGTTGATGGGGTCCATGCTGCTGCTCGCGAGCGCACTGTCTTCGCCTGCTGATGCCTTGGTGCTGTGCGCCAATCCCAGCGGCGGTGTCACCGCGCTGGTTGAATGCAAAGGCGGGATGAAGATCATCGATCCAGTCGCGACCGGCCTCGTCGGTCCAATGGGTCCGCAGGGTCCCACCGGTCCCCAAGGTCCCGCCGGACCGCAGGGCGCGATCGGCCCGCCGGGGCCAATGGGTATGCAGGGAGTCGTCGGTCCCCGTGGCCCCCAGGGACCCGCTGGGCAAGGGCTCTCGGTGTACGAGCGCAGTGTTGAGCAATTCATTCTCGGGCCCTTTAGCCTCCGCACAATCGACGTCAGTTGCGATCCCGGCGACGTCGCGTTGTCAGGCATGTGGGATATGGCCTATGTGCTGTCGACCGATCCGCCAAGCCAGCCCGTCCGAGGTTATGCGGGCGCACCGGAAGTTAGCCAGCGGGTCAGTGCCACTACCTGGCGGTTCGTTGTTGGGAACAGCAGCGCTGGTGAGCATCGGGTGAACAGGCTTGCGGTTCTTTGCTCTGATCTGACGCCATAGCAGCTTGCCGCACGCCGGCCGCCACCAGCGACCGCGAATTCCTCCGCAAGAGGCGTACTCCAGTTCCGCAAAACCGCGCTGGATCGGCCAGACGTTGCTGTGGCCGCATCCCTTGCCGCTAAGCCTCCCCCAGGCTCCTGTCGTACCGGTCAGGGCATCGTGAGCCCAAAGCTGCGGCTCAAGCGCTCCGAGTGCGGACTGCCGCACTGCATTTTTCGTCGGACGTGAGAGGAGATCGCATGAAGGCAAAGACGACACCTCAGTCGCGCCGTTGCACATCCCTAGGCGCCTTGGCGGGCGCGGCGGTGATTTTGTGTGCATCGGAGGGCGCGCAGGGCCAGATCTTGCTCGGCTTCGAGGGCCCCAGCCAATACGACGGGGCATCCTTCGGGCGCAGCATCATTCCGCCCGACGCGATGGGCGCGGTCGGCTTGACGCAGTATGTCTCGACCACAAATGGCGCTTACGCTGTGTACGACAAGACCACCGGCAGCAAGCTGTCAATGGTCTCGGATCTGGCGTTCTGGGCCGCAGCCGGCCAGACCGGCACGAACGGCGAAACGCGCATCATGTACAACGCCGCTGCCAGCCGATGGGTGGCCGTATCAAGCGGGGCCAACTCTATGGACCTGCAGATCGCGGTCTCACGCACCGACAACGCACTGGGAACCTGGCAATCGGTCAAGTTCCAGGGCTACGGCGGTTTGGGCTTCGGTGCGAACGCCAGCTATCCGACGTTGGCGCTTGACAAGAGCGCGATCTACGTCGGCACCAACGACTTCGCGCCGGCAACCCAGGGTGGCGTCAGCTTCCGCGGCACGACATTGAACGTCATTCCACTCAATAGCCTGTTTAACGCCGGCCCCCTGACGGTCGCGAACATGAGGCAGTTCTTTACCCCCTGCATCAACAGTTGCCTCGGCGGGGGTACCGACCGCGGCTATGCGCTGCAGGGCGTGAACAGCCAGGCGGCAGGATCCAGCGGCAAGGTGGTCGCCAATTCTCTGTTTATCAACGACAACGTCGTGTTCGGCATCTACGGGCTGACTCCGTCCTCGGCCGCCGGTTCAACGCTGACAGCGCCGGCGTACCTCGGGGCGTCTCTGTCGAGCTACGGTGGCCCGGCGCGCCAGCCGAGCACGACGAATCCGAGAGTCATCAATGCACTCGACCAGCGCATCAGTAGTAGCGTCTACGAGTCGCAGGGCAAGATTTTTATGCTCAACACGGTGGACTCGGGCTCGGACTTTGCGCGTGTCCACTACACGGTGATCGATGCCAACACCAATGCCATCCTCAGCGAAGGCGACATCGGCACGGGCAATTTCGACTACTTTCAGGGCTCGATCGCGGTCAATGCCGCTGGCCAGCTAGCGTCTGGTGCCCACCATCGGAAAGGTCTGACCGTTGTGGTAGGTGACGGCACCATCGAATGAGCGTTCGTCGGGGTTCAAAACTCCTTTGAACGTGACAACGCCCTGGGGGGAGTCAACAATCATCAGCATCTCAGTTCCAGCAAGTGTCAGCGACCGAATCTTCAGCACATTGCTGCCTTGATCTGTTGTAAGAGTTCCGCGATATAGCCCGCCATCCGCTACCAGCGTCATCGCGCCCTGCGCGACATTCTTACCCGTGTTTACCTTGAAGACCCACGCTCCGGCCATGTCGGGGCCCGAGGCCCCCACTGGTTCGGGCACGCCTGCGCATCCCCACAGTGCGAAGGGGACAAGGGCCAAGGTTAAAGCGACAGATCGTCGGTCCATTTGCTTCTCCGGTTGGAACCGGAAATCTAGACGCACTGTCGTGCGGACTCAGCCGGAATGCGACGAACGACGGTTCTCACATGCTGAACGGCGAATCGGCCGCCGAGGTTCCGCCTCTCAGCCGACTTTTGAACGGAGTGGCGGCCCCTGGGCTGTGCGGTTCTGGAACTTCGATGCTGTCGGTCGACCGATGATTCATCACCTGGGTGAGCCCTGAGTCGCCATCGAGGGCTTTCTCGCCTCCAGCATCTGGTGCTCGGCGGCCCGTACGGCCGATTCCAGCTGTTCGTCGAGGCTGACGGCGCCGACGCCGGGGAGCTCGGCAACGATCAGGAAGCCCCTGTCATGCCCGTCGGCACTGAAGGCCTGCACCAGACGCAACTGGTCGCTGGCGAGCAGGCGGCCGTCGGTTTCCGACCACTGCTCCGCGGCGACCAGGCAGCCGGCCGAAGGCGTGCCGGGGAAGTAGGGCTCGCCGCGGTAGTAGGCCGGGTTGATCGTCGTGCCGTGCATCAGGATGTCATCGCGGCCGGCCAGGCCGGCAAGCCAGGCCTCGCGCAGCGGCACGCGCCAGGAGGCTGGCAGCAGCGCGTCGTAGGCGGCCTCGCTCCAGCGCTGGCCTTGCTCGGCTTCGTGCCGGAACTCGGCCAGGCTGGACTCGATCGGCAGCATGCTGTGCAAATAGGGCGTCGGGCCTATCCAGCGGTTGCCGGCCGTACCCGCACCACGCACCGTGAAGAGTCCGCGCGGCGTGTTGCCGGCGGTGATCGTGCCGGGCAGCCCGCTGCGTGCCAGGGCCAGCTGCGGGATCTGCAGCAGCTGGCCATCGGCATCCCGGACGAAGCGCCCGTCGGCACCGCGCAGCAGCGCCAGGCCCATCGCCCGACGGCCAGGACGCTGCAGGCTGAAGACCACAGGCAGGCCCGGTTTCAGCGGCACGGCCAGCAACTCGGCCAGCGGTGGCTCGCTCGCCGCTGCGGGATCGAGCGCCGCTTGCAGTGCCTGCAGGCGCGGCTCGTCGCAGCAGTCGGCACGCTGCCGCAGCGCCTCGCGCAGCGCCGGCGCCGCTGCAGCGTCGGCCTTCAGCAGGGTATAGGCCGCGATCGAGAACTCGCGCGGACCGGCCAGCTTGGATAGCAGCGGCCACAGCAGCGGCGCGGCATCGGCGGCGTACAGCGTGTGGGCTGCTGTCAGCAGCAGCCGCTGGCGCTCTGCGGGCTGGGCCGACAGGGCTGGCAAGGCGGCCAGCAGCGGCGCGCGGCCGGCGTCGATCTCGATGTTGAACAGCATGATCGCCGCCAGTGCCGCGGGCAGCTGGGTGGGATCGGCCAGGCGCTGCGGCAGCCGCTCGCGTTCGAGCGCCAGCATCGACAGCTCGGCCCGCTGCGCGGCGGCCGGCCAGCTGAAGTCGGCGCTCCGATAGGCCTGCAGTTCGGCCGGGCTGTGCCGCTTCTCCGGTGCAGCGCAGGCCGCCAGCAGCAGCGCAAGCAGGCAAGGTGCAAGCCGCTGTTTCAGTTCCGGCACGCCCCGGCCGCGCAACGCATCCAGGAAGGTCCGGCGTGGCGGGGGCCGGTTCATAGCAGCTTCTTCCACAGCAGCGCCAGCAACCGTTCCTCGGCCGGCGAGAAGCTGGAGTAGCGGCCGTGCAGTGCATCGCTGCCGGCGCGGATACCGCCGATGGCGTAGACGACGCCGATGCGGCGGCTGGGCTCGAAGATCAGGCCGGACAGCAAGCCATAGGCCTCGCCCAGATGGCCCCAGGCCTGCAGGCCGCCGGCCGACGTCAGCCGATCGCCCCATGAGGGTCCGCTGCGGTCGATGAAGTGCTGCACCCCCAGGCCCCAGGCCTGGAACAGGCCGCCCAGGTCGTCGCCGTTCCCGCTCGGCGCGTCGTGGCGCCAGTGCTCGCTGAGCATCGCGTCGATACTGGACTGCTGCAGGAAGCGCCCGCCCTTGTGGACGCCCCCGTTGGTCAGCATGGCCATCGCCGCTGCGAGGTCGCGCACGCGGGTCCGCAGCCCCCCCTGTGGTGCGAACAGGGCGGGGCGGCTGCCCGGCACGTAGTCCGCCGGCAGCGGAGGGGGCTTTGGCGCGGCGGCATGGTAGTCGTCCACCTGGGCGATCCAGCGGCCATCGGGATGCCTGCGGTACAGCGTGGCGAGCTCGGCAAGCTGAGCCGGCCTCAGACGATGCACGTCGAAACTGCCCTGCATGCCCAGCGGGCCCAGCACCTGTTCCTGCATCAACCGGTCAAAGCGAAGCCCGCTGGCGCGCTCCATGGCACCGGCGAGCACGACGTAGTTGAAATTGCAGTACTGGAAATGGCGGCCGGGCGCGGCCGCCGCCCATCTGAGGCCGCGCTGCACATGCCGCTGCAGCGTCATGCCGGTGTCGGCATAGCTGTCGCCATCATCGAGCAGGGAGCTCCGGTGGCTCAGCAGCAGTCGCGCCGTGATCGGCTGCTGCGGATGGTCCGGATGGCGCAGCGCGAAGCCGAGCGTGGCGCCGATATCGGCATCCAGATCGAAGCGGCCAGCTTCGACCAGGCGCAATGCGGCCAGTGCCACCACCAGCTTGGACACCGAGGCCATCCGGAACAGGGTGTTTACCGTGACAGGCAGGTCCCGCCGACTAGCGGCAGGCGCAATATAGCGGCGGCCGAAGCAGCCCTCGTATACGGTGCGGCCCTCGCGTTGCACCAGCACCGACAGGCTGGCCAGCGGGTTGGCCGGGTCATTGAGAAGGTCCCGCAGCCCATCGGCTTGGGCCAGGGCCGGCATCGCTGCCAGCAGCGGCAACGACAGCAGGCGCCGTCGCAGGGCATCGGGGTGGCAACCGAGGTTTGGTCCAGCGGACATCGCTTTCTCCATGGAAAGGGGCCGGCCCTGGAGGCCGGCCCCGTCGGCATCAGCGGAAGGTGTAGGAGAAATTCAGGCCGATGGTGCGCGGTGTCGTGTAGATCATCCGCGTGCCGAGCAGGGTGTCGCCGAGGTTCTGCACCGACACCTGGGCCCGCGTGTTGGCGATGTTCTGCACCCACAGGCTCAGACCCCAGTCCCCCTTGTAGAGCCCGACGTTGCCGTCGTAGAGCGTGTACGAGGGGTAGTACAGCGGTGGCGTCTCGCTGGCCGAATCGGTGCGGTCGTTGCCGATCTTGCCCACGTAGCGGGCCCCCAGGGCAGCCGAGAAGTCGTAGTCGTCGCCGATGATGGTGTTGAAGCGCAGGCCGAAATTGTGCTTCCACTTCGGCGCGCCGTTCAGCTGGCCGCCGGCCGACCAGACGCGGCAGTCCGGGCCGTCCGGATCGTCCGCGCTGCCGGGGCGGTTCCCGCCTTCGGTGTAGGTGCAGCGCTGCTTGGTGCTGACCCATTTGGCGCGGGTGGTGGCGGTGTTGTAGCTGAGTTGCCAGTTCTCGTTCAGGCGCAGCCGGGCCGAAAACTCCCAGCCGGTCGAACGGGCATCCGGTCCGTTCACCGTGCCGTTGAGCGGGAAGTCGATGCCCAGGCCGTACGGGTCGGGCAGGCCCTGCGAGTAGTAGGTCTGCACGTTCTTCCAGTCGATGCGGTAGACATCGGTCTGCACATAGAGCTGGCGATCGAGCATAAAGCCCTTCAGGCCCAGCTCGTAGTTGTCGGTCGTGTCCGGGCTGTAGTTCTGCGTGTCCGGCGCGACGAACTGGTTCGTCTTCGGGTAGTCGCGGAAGGAGTTGTTGCCGCCGCGGCGGAAGCCCTGCGAGTAGGTCGCATAACCGAGGAAATCCTCGGAAAGCTGGTAGGAGGTATTGAGCTTGTAATAGGACTGGCCCTTGTCTCTGCCTTCGTTCTGCGTCCGGGTGTCGGCCAGGCCGCCGGCGTAATCCACGATCAGCGCCGAGCCCTTGTCCGAATAGCGGAACACCCGAGCGCCGGCCATCACGCGCCAGCGATCGGTGACGGCGTAGTTCAGTTCGCCGTAGGCCGCCAGTTCCTTGTACTCGCTGCCCAGATCCTCCGAGTAGCCGGAGTCGGTCACACCGCCGACGGCGGCACGGTCGATGCCGGTGAAGTCGCCCTCCGGCGGCAGCTTGTCGATGCCGGGGAAGATCTCGTTGAAGCGCAGATTGCGCTTCTGCTTGGTGAAGAACACGCCGGTGATCCAGTTCAGCGGACCGTCACCCTTGGATACCAGCCGGGCTTCGCTGGAGATGCCGCTGTAGCTGTTGTCGAAGGTCATGTACAGCGAGTTGTTGGACTTGCGCACATTGCCGGAGGGAAACCAGTTGTAGAACGCGTTGCCCTGGTTGGTGTAGTCGGCCTGGCCGATGCGGCTGTCGCTGAAGCGCGAGGTGTTGGAGTGCAGGACCGCAAAGCCGAGGTCCCAGTCCAGGTCCAGGCTGTCGAGCTTGAAGTCGCGGTCGGCGAATTCCGGGTAGCGCGAAAGAATCGTGTGGTCGTTGACGACGGGCGGCGTCTTGCTGCTGTCGGTGTAGGTGCAGTTGGCGGGCAGGCAGGGCGAGATATTGAGCCGCCAGGCGGCATCGACCTGGGCCGGCGTCGTGGCATTGGCGATCTTCACCGGATACAGGCTCACGCCGCTGGTGCCGTGCGCCGTCTGGCTCTGCTCGGCGTGCGAGTAGCTGAGCAGCACGTCTGGCGTCAGCCGCCACAGCAGGGACACGCGGGCTGTGTTGACCTTCTGCCAGTCGTCGTCCTCGTACAGATTCTTGTTGGGATCGGGCTGTGTCGTCCAGGTCCAGGTGCCGGTGCGCCATGGCGGATTGGACAGGCGGTCGGTATAGCCCTTCTCGTCCAGCCGCGCCAGCGAGGCGCGCAGCGCGAAGTTCTCGCCCAGCGGCAGGTTGAACACGGCATCGGTGTCGTTGGACAGGCCGCCGTTCTCGGTCTGGTAGAAGCTGGTGTTCAGCTGCGCCTCGGTCTTGCCCAGGCGCGGCTTGTTGGTGATGTAGCGCACCGTGCCGCCGAGGCTGCCGGCGCCGTACAGCGTGCCCTGCGGACCCAGCAGGGTCTCGACCCGTGCGACATCCTTGATGCGGTAGCCGATGTTCGGCAGCATCGTGTCGTCGAGGTAATAGGCCAGCGTCGAACGGACGAACTGCTCGATATTGTTGGCGTTCACCGCCGACACGTTGAGGCCGCGCACCGTCACCGAGTCGGCGAAGCGGGCGCTGTTGCCGGGCGCGTTGATCGCTTCGCTGTGCGCGATCAGCTTCTTGATGTCGGTGATGTTCTCTTCGCGCAACTGGCTCTCGGTCAAGGCCGAGACGTTGTAGGGAATCTTGTGGGCCGCCTGGGCACGCTTGTCCGAGGTGACGATCACCGTGTCCAGGGTGGCGCTGGGCTTCTTGCTCGCGGCCGCCTGGTTGCCTTCCTCGGCCTTCTGATCCTCGGTCTTTTGCTGGCTGAGCGCCGGTGGTGCGTCGGATTGTTGTGCGCCGGCCGGCAGCGCGGGGTTCAGCGTCAGCAAGGCGATGGTGTGGGCGGCGGCAGTTGCCGTCGCACTTTTCTTGAAGTTCATGTCGATGCTTCGATAGGAGTACAAATGCCCGGCCGGACGACCGGCAGCGGGCTCGCCGGAGAAAACACCGCGCAGCAGCACGCGCCCACGCGCCGCGCGTTCGAAAGCGGGCGTGGCGTACGAATGGCGTGAGGGCGGCTGCACGCGGAGTCAAACGCGGGGCGGCAAAGCGCTCCGCGCCGGCCCGCTGCTAGGCGCCCGGCTCGAGACCGGATCGCACGGCGTGGCTGCTCAGGCAGCACTGGCGCCAGGCGATCACGAGCCCCTCCAGCATCGAAAACATCGACAACTCCTTCACCTCGCGACGGACAAGACCGCAAGCTGCGGCTGGACCGAGGGCGCTGTATCGAATCCTATTGGTTTGCTTGTGGTCTAAACAAACATCGGAGCTTGCAGCGTAAGCGCAGTAGTCTCCTCGGGCAACTAGGGTAGATACGCGTGATCGGCTATTCGAAATAGTTGGCTGCCGTTTCAAAATTTCATACCATTTATAGACCAGTGTGCGGTATCTAAGGCTTCGGAGCCGTTCCGTCGATGAAGAAAGTTCTTGTTGGCTTGCCCGTGGACGGGCGTCCGGTGGTGCGCCAGCAGGTGCAGGCGCTCGTCGCCGCGGGCGGCTGGGAACTGCGCATGCCCGAGGTGGCGCAACTCGGGCGGCCGGCTTGGCCGGCGCAGCGCGACCTGCTTGCCGCCTGGCTGGAGCGCGAAGCCGACGGTGCCGCCGGCGTCATCGTGTCGATCGACATGCTGGTCTACGGCGGGCGCGTCCCGGCGCGCTTCATCGGCGACGAGTTGAACGCGCTGCTGCCTCGGCTGTCGCTGATGCGGCGTCTGAAGCGGCGCGCGCCTCGGCGACCGATCTATGCCTTCGCCGCTGCGCTGCGGATCGCCAACAGCGGGCTTGCCGATGGAGAAAAGAGTTATTGGCCCGAGTACGGCCAGCGGCTGTGGGCTTGGTCCTTCCACGGCGACAGGTGCCGGCAGACCGGCGATCCGTCTGCGGCGACGCTGGCGGGCCGCGCGGAGGACGGCCTGCCCGCCGCGATCCGCGCCGATTACCTGGCGACCCGCGCGCGCAACTTCGCCGTCAATGTGGCGCTGCTGGACCTGGTGGAGCAGGGGGTGATTGACCGCTTGGTCCTGCCGCAGGACAACACCTCGGACTACGGGCTCGACGCTGCCGAGCGCCGGGAGTTGCGGCAGATGATCCAGGCCCGCGGCTTGAGCGAGCTTGTGCTGATCTATCCCGGGGCCGACGAGGCGATGCACACCCTGGCCGCGCATCTGGTCGGGCGCTTGCGCGGCAGTCCGCCCTTGCGCATCACCGTCAGCTGTAGCGACGCCGCAAACCTCGGCACGCTGCGCGCCCGGTACGAGGACCGGCCGCTGCTCGAATCGCTGGCAAGCCAGGTCGAGGCGGTCGGCGCCTGCCTGGTCGGCCCGGACGAAGCCGCCGATCTGCTGCTTGCCCTGCACAGCAGCGGCCCGGCGCAGGGCGACTGGGCGCTGCGTCTGCCCTTGCCCGCGCCGCAAGCCTTCAGCGCTGGATGGGCGGCGGCACTCGCGCGTTCGGACCTGCCCGTGGCTGTCGCCGACCTGGCCTATGCGAACGGCGCGGATCCGGTGCTGATCGAGGCGCTGGCCGCGCAGCGACTGCTGCCTCGCCTGGTCGGCTACGCCGGCTGGAACACCGCCAGCAACAGTCTGGGCGGCCTGCTTGCGCAGCTGGTGCTGGCACGTTCGGCCTGGGCCCGGCCGGCCAATCGGCTGAACACCGCGCTGCGCCTGGCCGACGACTTTCTATACCAGGCGCGGCTGCGGCAGACGCTGCGCGATCAGCTCGATGAGGCAAGGCTCCCCGCCGATGCGCTCGCTGCGGCGGCGCGCTCGCTGTTCGTGCCCGCGGCCGATGCCTGGCTGAGCGCAATGGGTTTGCCCGGTCGCATCAGCCGTTGCCATCTCCCGTGGGACCGCAGTTTCGAGATCGACCTGGAACTGCAGCCATAACCCTGGTGCGCTTGCCGCGACGTTTTTTGTATTGGATCGCGCCCCGCGGCCGCGCAGACACTCCGGCCGCAAGGCGTTTGACTGCAGTCCTCCAGACGTCAGGCCGGCCGCAGCCGCGGCTCCACCGAGGATCGATCTGCGTTCGTCGTACAGGGCGCACCGACCTCCGAGCTTCTTCCAGATCGGAGTCTTCCCCATGCTCAATCTCAGAGTCATCGCGAGCGCAGCCCTGCTGTGGCTCACCTCTCTGTCGGCCCATGCCCTGTGTCCGGACGGTGCCATCTACGACGCCGCGCTGAGCGCCTGCGTCAACAGCAGCGACGCCTTCGGTCCGTTCACGGACAAGATGGTCGGCAAATGCCAGGCCGCCGGCGGCGGTCAGGCCTGCACCAAGCTCTATCCCTATCTGGTCAGCGGCCACACGATCAATGTGCTGCGCTGGTCCAAGTCCTTCACCGCCAGCCTGCGTGGCACGGCGGCCTGCCCCGACGGCTCGGTGTTCTCGCCGAGCTATGGCAATAACTGCTTCGAGCAGCGCAGCGGCACGACCAACAATGTCTTCGGCAACTTCAGTGCAGCCGAGCTCAGCGCCTGCATCAGCCTGAGCGGCGGCAGCTCCTGCTATACCAACCGCTGGGAGGCCGGCTTCTACAACAGCGTACAAAGCCGCCTGGCCGCCTCGCCGCCCTCCGGCGGCACGTTCAACAACAAGTACGGCGCCTGGCTCTGGTATGCCGACGGCATCGGCAAGACCCATGTGCAGATCGCCGACCAGCTGAAGGCGCAGGGCGTCAAGCGCATCTTCATCAAGATCGCCGACAACACGCAGGCTTGCAGCGTCTATACCGACGCCTGCCTGAAGGCAACGACCGACACCTACAAGGCTCGCGGCATCGAGCCCTGGGCCTGGGCCTACAACTATCCCAACAACAGTGCCGCCCAGGCCGACGCCCTTTACCAGGCGGCCAGGTTCGGCTACGTCGGTTTCGTTTCCGACGTCGAGGTCGAGTTCGATCGCAAGAGCACCGAGCTGAGCGCGCTGTTCCAGGCCTTCGTCGCGGCCCGGGAACGGGCCAAGACCGACGGCTGGATCGCCGGCGCGGCGACAAGCTTCCCGCTCGGCGCGACGACCTGGGGCAACCCGGCCGACCACGGCATGCGCGTCGACATCATCGACCAGTACGTGGCCTTCCACATGCCGCAGACCTATCTCGAGGTCTGGGGGCCTACCTACATGGCCGACCCGAAGAAATGGATAGAGACGACCAACTGCGAATATCGCAACCTCGGTGCGAACAAGCCGATCTGGAACATCGTCTCGACCGAGCAAGACGTGATCACTTCGGCCCAGTTGGAACTGTTCATGGCCGCGGCCGGTCCGAATGCCAGCATCTGGCGCATCCCCGGCGGCGGCACGCCGACCTCGATCTGGAACGACTGGGCCGGCATCAACTGGGAGCGCTCCAGCTTCGTCGAATCCGCCTGCGGCACCGGCAACAATCTCTATGCCGACTACCTGAACCAGGGCAGCCCGGTGCCGCCGACCACCGTGCCCTACTGGAACCAGAACAGCAATGCGGTCAACCCGTCCGGCACCTGCAGCACGACCTCTGTGGCGATGCTGACCGACTTCTACGGCATCACGACGCCATCCACCATCGGCGGCTATGCGCGCACGCCCGACTACCTGATCAACCGCTTCGGCGTGGGCCAGACGGTGCCGGCGCTGGCGGCGATCTTCAACACCATGGCCGCCGAACGGGGCAGTGCGGTGCGCGACAGCGGCACGACGACCGGCACCATCGAGGAGCTGCGTGCCCGCGCCAGCCAGGGCAAGCCGACCATCGTCCATGGCTGGTTTACCAGCTCGGGTCACATCATGGTGGTGACCGGCTTCGACGGCGCCAACTACATCGTCAACGATCCCTACGGCAAATGGGGCCTCGTGACCGGCAGCTACGACACCTCGATCAGCGGCAAGGGCCAAAAGTACCCGAAGGCCGACTTCGACCGCGTCATCACCGACAACGGCCTGGGCAACGATCTGTGGCTGCATCGCTTTGACTAAGGCCGTCACGACAAGGCAAGACCCGGCAAGTCTGCGCCGGTCATCGATCGTCGTGACCCTGCTCGCGGCTATGCTGGCGGCGGTGGCCGCCGGTATCCATCTGCTGACGGCACCGATGCCGGCAGTCAGCGGGCAATCCCTGCCGCCGTCCGTCGCATTCCCGGCCTTGCCGGCGTCGAGCCTGCCGGCCACCGTGGCGGCGGCATCGGCCGCGCAGGCGCCGAAGGCCGGCGTCGGCGAGGCCCTACCTCAGGTGTTCACGACGGCCGTCGAAGAAGCCGCCAGCCGACCGACGCGCTCGCTGGCCGATCCCGACGCGCCGCGCGCGACGAGCAACTACCCTCGCCACAGTGCGCCAACGGCGGGGCGCTGATGTCGGGCCGGCGGCGGCCTCGAAGCTGCTCGGTGGAGTCGCCTAAGCGGGCGGGACCAGCCGCAGGATCGCGTCCATCGTGAGCGTCGCCGCGCCGGCCTGCATGCAAGCCGCCGCTCCGGCGGCCATGGCCCAGGCCAGATGGGCTTCGGGCGGGGCATCGGTCCGCGTCATCATGCTGACGATCAGCCCCGCCATCGAAGCGTCGCCGGCGCCCACGGTATCGACGACGGTCACGGCGGGCGGCCTTGCAGCGCTGCTTGACGTGCCGTGCAGCAGTTCGGCGCCATGCTCGCCCCGGGTCACCATCACCCAGGCCTGC
This sequence comes from Roseateles violae, assembly GCF_030410485.1. GTDB lineage: Bacteria > Pseudomonadota > Gammaproteobacteria > Burkholderiales > Burkholderiaceae_C > Roseateles_D > Roseateles_D violae. Next base: position 656,874 of record NZ_JAUHHC010000002.1, read on the forward strand.
GGATTCCAGTCGCGCAGCGTTCGCAGGCCGACGGCCGGGTCCGTCGTGCGGAACAGCCCGCACAGGTCCTCGTCGGACACCTTGATCACATCGGCCAGCTTGCACATGCGCGCCAGCGTGGCGTCGTAACGCTCGTCCATCAGCACGCGGAAGTTCGGGTCGTAGCTGATCCTGATGCCATCGGCCCTCAGCGACTCGGCCTGCGCCAGCAGCCGCCGTGCCAGCGGTTCGCGCGCCAGGCTGATGCCGCCGAAGTGCGCCCAGCTGATCGCTTCACGCCAGCCCTCGGGCAAGGCCGAGGGATCGAAGTGCAGGTCCGCGCTGTCGTCGCCGATGAAGAAGTACTGTGGTGGCGAGCTTTCATGCACGACGGCCAGCAAGGGGGACTTGTCGACGCTCTGCAGATAGCGCTCGTCGAGGCCCGCATCTAGCGTGGCCTGCCGCAACTGCCGGCCGAAGACGTCGGTGCTGATCGCGCCGGCAAAGGCGCTGGACACGCCCAGTCCCTGCATCGCACGGGCCAGGTTCCACGGCGCCCCGCCGTCGCAGGCGCGCCAGTGATGGCCGTCCACGCGGATCAGGTCGGTCAATGCCTCGCCGAAGGAGACGAAGCCGGGCAGAGGCCGGCTCATGCCTTGTCCTCGAAGGCATGGAGCAATTCGTAGCAAGCACCCATCGTGTGATAGTCGGTCTTGCCGGCCGGGCTCTTCTCGTCGCTGTACTTGCTGTTGTCGGGGCGCAGGATCCGGTACCAGGCGCCATGCCGATGATCGACGAAGTGAGCCCAGCTGTAGCGCCACAGGCGCTCGTAGTCGGCCCAGTAGCGCTCGTCGCCGCAGCGCTTGGCGAGCAGACCCGCGGTCGCCAGGCTCTCCGCCTGGACCCAGAAGTACTTGTCGGCGTCGCAGATGCTGCGGTCCGGGCCGAAGCCATAGCACAGTCCGCCGTTGAGCTCGTCCCAGGCGACCGACATCGCGGTGTCGAACAGCTCCTTGGCACGCGGCAGCAGCCAGTCGGCGCCCTGCAGCAGCTGCGCCCCATGCCGCTCGAGGATCAGCAGCAGCTTCGCCCACTCGGTCAGATGTCCGGGCTGGTAGCCCCAGGGGCGGAAGATATTGCTCTTGTCGTGGCGGTTGTAGTCCCAGTCGACCGACCAGTCTTCGCGGTAATGCTCCCAGATCAACCCGTCGGCCAGCGCGGCCTGGCGCTGCGTGATGCTGCGCGCCAGCGTCTCGGCGCGGTGCAGATAGCGCAGCTCGCCGCTGGCCTCGAAGGCCGCCAGCATCGCCTCGCAGGCATGCATGTTCGCGTTCTGGCCGCGGTAGGGGCGTAGCACCCAGTCGGCGCCGGCCTCGTCCGCATAAAGCCCCGCCGCCGGCTCCCAGAAACGCACCTCCATCAAGGCCCAGGTCTCGTCCATCCAGGCACGCGCCTCCGCGACGCCGGCCATCAGCGCATGCGCGTAGGCCAGCATCACGAAGGCCAGGCCGTAGGCGTGGTTCGTGCCGTCCAGCAGCTCGGCGCGGCCCTCGGCCCAGCGCAGCTGCCAGGCGTAGCCGCCGGTGGCCGGATCGCGGTGTGCCTCGCGCAAAAAGGCCAGGCCGTGGCGCAGCGCCGCGCGGTCGTCGTCGCGGCCGAAGCGGCGAGAGGCCATCGCGAAGTTGAAGACAAAACGGGTGCTGCTGACCAGATGACGGGTCGTCGCGTCGTAGACGCTGCCGTCATCGCGGTAGAAGTGGTAGAAGCCGCCGCTCGCATCGGTGCAGCGCGGGCGGTAGAAGTCCATCGTGTGGCGGATGTGGGCGTCCAGCGTGGCCGGATCGCGAAAGTCAGGGAAGTTCATTGCAGCTCTTTCAATCGGGCCAGCAGCAGCTCGGCCATGTGTCTGTGATCGTCGGCGTCGGGATGCGAGCCGCAGCCGCCGCCCTTGAGCGGGCCCCAGTCCAGCAGGCCGATGCGCCGATGACCGGCGGCCTGCTGCTCGTCGACCAGGCGCTGCACCAGCGGCCGCAGCCGGTCGCCATTGGCCGGCAGCGGCAGGCTCAGCAGCAGGATGCTCGGATCGCCATAGCGCTGCCGCAGATCGGCCAGCAGCGCGCGGTAGGCCTGCAGGAAGTCGCGCTCCAGCGCCTCGGCATCGCGCGGCTCGCCCGGCTTGACCGCGGTCGAGAAATCGTTGGTGCCCAGGCCGATGACGACGGTCTGCGGCAGCCAGTCACGCGCCGGCAGGCTGGACGGATCATCCTGCAGCGCGCGGGCGTAATGCGTGCCATGGGTCTCGTCCGGCAGGCCGCCGGCCCAGTTGCGCACCAGGCCGGCGCCGGTCTTGGCATGGATCTGCCACTCGGCGCCGAGCGCGCGCGCCGTCAGCACCGCAAAGCCCTGCGTGATGTCGGTACGGGCGCCGATCTCCGGCCCCGTGCAGGCGCGGCCGGGCGATATATTTCCCATCGCGGCCGTGTACGAGTCGCCGATGAACTCGATGCGCTGCGCCGGCTTGGTCGCGGGCGGCAAGGCCGCATCCCCATGCTCCAGTTCGAAGCCGAGCACCCGGGCCGCCTTGGCCGACGATTCGGTGCGCTTGACCAGCCGCACATCATGCTCGCCGGCGCCGAGGCCGCGCAGCCAGATCAGTCGTTCGCCGGGCTCCGGCGCGATCTGCAGCTTCGCCTGGCCGTCGACCTCGACGACCCAGTAGTTGAGCGCATCGTCCAGCCGCAGGCCCAGCGATTCGCCGCGAATGCGCAAGCGCCAGTTGACGCCGGGCCAGGTGGCGAGCCAGCCGCCGCCGGAGATCGGCACGATGCGGCCGCTGGTCTGCACCAGGTCGGCCGGGACCCGGTCCGCCGCGGCGGTGCCGAGCAAAGCCATGCCGAGCAGGCCGGCCGCCATCAGCTTGTTCATCTTCATCCTCTCTGCTTTCGCGTGGCCGTTCATCAGGCCTTCCAGACCCAGGCGCGGCGCGTGAAGGCCAGGGTCAGGGCCGACACCGCGGCCGTGAACAACAAGCCCTTGGCCAGCCCCTGCAGCCAGCCGCTGTTCAAGGCCGACCAGGGGGCATGCAGGCCCGACAGATGCAGCAGCGGCAGCACGACCAGGGCACCGGCCACATAGGCCAGCAGCGGATTGCGGCCATGGATGGCCAGCCAGCGGGTGAGCGCGGCGGGCAGCCCGCGCAAGGCCAACAGGGCGAAGAAGGCGAGTCCGCTGCCGACGGCGTAATAGCTGAAGGTCGAGCTGTCCTTGCGGATCCCGCCCTCCAAGGCCTCCAGGGCCAAGCCCAGCAGCAGCAGATAGCCGCCGGCCTGCACGCAGCGCTGGCCCAGCGGATCGAGCGCCGAAGCACACCACAGCAGCAGACCCGTCAAGGCCAGGCTGGCCAGCAGGTTCCATCCTGGTTCTCTCGCGTAGAGCAGGCTCAGATTGGTGACGATCAGCGTCAGCGCGACCGCAGCCGGCCAGCGCGGCGCCGCTTCGCAGCGAGCGGTTCCGATCAGCCATTCGCCGGCGAACATGCCCGGCACGAGGATGAAGAGGTACTTCAGGTAGTAGAACTGGTAGGCCCAGGCCGCTGGGGTGAAGCCGGCCAGCGCGGCGTTCCAGCTGCCGCTCACCTGGCGCCCCAGCAGGACGGCGGCCAGCAGCGGCAAAAGCGCGATGCGCAGCAGCGGCCGGTCGCGGGTGAACCAATAGAGCAGACCGCCGAACAAGGCCATGTCGGCCAGCACCAGCAGGATGATGTCGCTACGGCCCAGCTCGAATCCGGCTCCGCGCTGAAAGGGCAGCAAGGCCAGCAGCAGGGCGGATCCGCACCATGCGGCGGCCTTGATCTTCGGCCGTGCCGGTCCCAGCATCAGGCTCAGCAGCCCAAAGGCCAGCAGCGGCAATGTCAGCGCGGCCCAGGGCGCCAGCGACTGCAGGTTGGCTGGCTTCATGTGCTGGGTGAACAGCGCAAAGAACAGCAGCAGTGCAAAGCGACGGCCGATCGCGACGAGGGCCTCGAGATTGCCCTTCAGCTTGCGCATGGCCAGCGGCATAGCCGCGCCCATGCTGAACAGGAAGAAGGGAAAGACCAGGTCCACCCAGCTGATGCCGGCCCGTGTCGGCTCGAAGCGATGCAGCGGCGGAGGCTGTTGGGCGTGGAACATCCAGCCCGGCAGCGCATCGCCGAAGGCCAGGCTGCCGGACAAGACCATGCCGAGGATGGCGAGGCCGCGCAGCGCATCCAGGGCGGGGTCACGCGGCGGCGTCATCGGTCCGCTGCTTCTTGAGGCCCGCTACGGCCGGCGATCGCGCCGGGGCGCCTTGTTGCGTCGCTGCCGGTAGCACGGCGGCCGGTGGCAGGGCCGGCATGCTGCGGCGACAGGGTTCCGGCAGGCGGGGGTAGTAGGGCAGGGTGCGCATCGGGATATCTCGCGGAGCAGGCGCCGCGGCCATCGTCGCCGGCGGCAGGTGGTTCGACTCGGGACGCTGTCGGTGACTAGCTAGCTGCGCGTCTCGAGGGCGGTCTTGAACCAGGCTGCCACCGCTTCGGTCCGCGTGATCGCGGTGCCGACCGTCACGGCCCAGGCGCCAAGCTGGATTGCTTGGGCAGCCTGCTCCGGCGTGTTGTAGCGGCCCTCGGCCATCACGCGCGGCAGCTGTCGGCTCAAGCTGGCCAGCAACTCGTAGTCGGGCTCGCTCGGCACTTCGTCGCTGGTGTAGCCCGACAGGGTCGTGCCGACGATGTCGAAGCCCAGCGCCGCAGCGGCCCGTGCATCGGCCAGGCAGGAGCAGTCGGCCATCGCGACCGCGCCGCCGGCATGGATCGCCTGCAGCAGTTCGCGCACCGGCACCGGACGCACCCGTTCGGTGGCGTCGACGGCAATCACGTCGGCGCCCGCCCGCAGCAGCGCCTGCACGTCTTCCATCAGCGGCGTGATCCGCACCGGCGAATCGGCCAGGTCGCGTTTGACGATGCCGATGATGGGCGCCGTGATGCCCTGGCGCACGCGGGCGACGCGCGCCGCGCCTTCGATGCGCACCGCCGAGGCGCCGCCGCTCAGCGCCGCCAGCGCCAGGCGCAGCACCACCTCGTCGTCGTCGAGCGGGCCGTTCTCGACCGGCTGGCAGGAGACGATCAGACCGCCCTTGACGATGCGGTCCAGTTCGCGCAGCCGGGCTTCACGCCCGGGCGCGCGGCACAAGCTCCCTTCAGTCAAGATTCGGCTCCTGCATGTCGCGCACGACGTTCAGCTCGAAGCGATAGCGATCGGCCCGGTACAGGCTTTTGCCGTATTCGACCACCTCGCCCTTCGTCGACAGGGTGATGCGCTCGACCAGCAGCGAGGGCGAGAAGGCCGGGACCTCCAGCATCTCGGCCTCTTCCTCGCTCAGCACGGTGGCCTGCAGTTGCTGGCTGGCCGAGCGGATCTGTACGCCGTACTGCTTGTCCAGCAACTCGTACAGCGAGCCGCTCTTCAGCGCGGCCGGGTCGAAATCGGGCAGGCGCGCCTGCGCCAGATAGACGGTCTCGAGCGCCATCGGCTCGTCGTTGGCCATCCGCAGGCGGCGGATCTCCAGCAGGGGCGAGCCGGGCACCAGCTTGAGCTTCTGCGCCAGCTTGGCCCCGGCGGCGACGGTGTTGATCGACAGCAGCTCGCTGGACGGCGAGAAGCCGCGTGCGCGCATGTCCTCGGAGAAGGAGATCAGCTGCGGCCGCTTGACGACCGGCTGGCCCGACACGAAGGTGCCGGCGCCCTGCTTGCGTTCAAGCAGGCCCTCGGCCTCCAGCTCGCGCAGGCAGCGGCGCAGCGTTTCGCGGGCCACGTCGAAACGCTCGCTCAGCTCGCGTTCCGGTGGCAGCCGTCCGCCATCGGCGTTCTGCTGGATCAGCGTCAGCAGGTTCTGCTTCAGCTGCTCGCGCTTCTGTGCTCTGTCCATCACCATTCCTTCACGGCCCTGAACTTCATTGGTTCGTTTTTGGTCTACAAAATATACAGCAAGAAGCCTAATGGCACGACAAAATCTAGACAACTAGGGTAGACGCGCAGCGATTTAGGGCAATAAGCGCTGGATTTGGCAGCTCAGTTGTGTACCATTGCTAGACCAAAAGGATGTTGACCTTGCCTTCTCCCGATTCCGCGCGCCGCCGCCTGCTGCAGGCGCTGTCCGCCAGCCTGCTGCCCGCCGCGAAGCCGCTGTGGGCGGCCCGCGCCGAGCAGCGGCTGGAGTTCTGGACCATGCAGCTGTCGCCGCATCTGGACGCCTATGTGAACGAGCTGATCGCCGGCTTTCAGGCGCGCCATCCGGGCGTGACGGTCAAGTGGGTGGACCTGCCCTGGGCCGAGACCGAGCGCAAGCTGCTCAGCGCGATCGCCGCCGGCGGCAGCCCCGACGTGGTCAACCTGAATCCGCAGTTCTCGGCCAAGCTGGCCGAGTTCGGCGCGCTGGCCGACCCGGAGCAATACCTGGGCGCCGACGAGCGCGCCGACTACCTTCCCGCCGCCTGGAATGCCAACCGCCTGGACGGCCGCTGCTTCGCCTTGCCCTGGTACCTGAGCACCAACCTGACCCTGGTCAACCAGCGCCTGCTGGGTGGCGCGGACATTCCGGCCAGCCACCAGCAGCTGCTGGCCGCCGCGCCGGTGATCAAGCGCGGCAGCGGCGCTTTTGCCTACTTCCCGGCGCTGGACGGATCCAGCCCGCTGGAGACCCTGGTGGCGATGGGGGCCGAGCTGCTGAGCCCGGGCGGCTGCGGAGCCGGCTTCATCAACGTCGAGGGCCAGCGCGTGTTCGACTTCTACCGCCGCCTCTATGCCGAGGGCCTGACGCCGCGCAATGTCGTCAGCGAGGGCCATCGCAAGGCGGTCGAGATGTTCCTGTCCGGCCAGGTCGCCGTCGTCTCCAGCGGCATGCAGTTCCTCAGCTATATCCGCAACGCCAATCGCGATGTCTACCGCGAGATCGAGGCCGCGCCGCAGCTGCACGCGCCGGGCCGCAAGCCGGGCATTGCGGCGATGAACCTGGTCGTGCCCGAGGCCAGTCCCAACAAGGAGCTGGCCTTCCGCTTCGCCCGCTTCGTCACCGCGCCGCTGCAGCAGCTGGAGTTCGCCCGGCGCGTGCCCATCCTGCCCTCGACGCGGGCCAGCTATGCCGATCCGCTGTTCGCCGCCCCCGACAGCAGCGATCTGCTGGGCCGCGCCCGCGCGCTGTCGGCCCGCCATGTGCTGGACGGCGAGGTGCAGGTGCCGCCGCTGCGCAACTACAACAAGCTGCGCAGCAATTACGCGCGCAATCTGCAGGCGGTGATGCTGGGCCGCCGGCCGCGCGACGAGGCGCTGGCCGACATCGGCCGGCAATGGGGCCAGTTGCTGGGATGCAAGCGATGAAGTCGAACTACTGCGCACTGGCGCTGGACGTCGGTGGCACCAAGATCCTCGCCGCCGCGATCGGCGCCGACGGCGAGCTGCTGGGAGAGGCCGAGCGTCCCACCGAGGCCGCCCGCGGCGGCGCTGCGGTGCTGGATGCGATGCGGGCGGCCTTGGCCGATCTGCCCGCCGGTTTGCCAACCGTGCGGGGCCTGGGCATCTCGGCCGCCGGCGTGATCGATCCGGACACGGCGCGCGTCGTCGACGCCACCGACGCGATGCCCGGCTGGGCCGGCACCGATCTGCGCGCCGCCTTCCCCGGCATGGCCGTCCATGCCTTGAACGACGTTCACGCCGCCCTGCTCGGCGAGCTGGCCTGGGGCGCGCTGCGCGAGCGGCCGCTTGCGAACGCGGTGATGCTGACGCTGGGCACCGGTCTGGGTGGTGCACTAGCCATCGGCGGCCGGGTCCACACGGGCAAGGGCCATATCGCCGGCCATTTCGGTCGCGCACGGCTGCAGCATGGCGGCCGGTGGCGCAGCGTCGAGTCCCTGGTATCCGGCACCGGCCTGGCCAATCTCTACCGCGAGCTCGGTGGCGAGCTGCCGCCCGAGGCCGGTGCGCGCGCCGTGCTGCAGGAGCCTCTGGATGCCATCGCTGAAGCTGCGCTGGCGATCTGGGTCGAGCAGCTGGCGGCGCAGATCCACAACATCCGCTGGACGCTGGACCCAGAGTGCGTCTTGATCGGCGGCGGCATGTTGGACGCGAAATCGCGCTGGTGGCCGCAGCTGCAGGCGGCGGTGCAAGGCGTGACCCTGTTGCCGGCTGCTCTGGGCAAGCGGGCAGGGGTGTTCGGCGCGGCGCGGCATCTGTTCGATCAACTGGAGGCCGGCACATGAACTCACGCCATGGCCTGTTGCCCTATCTGTTCCTGCTGCCGGCCTGCAGCCTGATCGGCGGCTTCGTGCTCTATCCGGCGCTGCAGGCGCTGCTGCTGAGCTTCACCAGCTTCAATATGATCACGCCGGCCGAATGGATCGGGACGGCGAACTACCAGCGCTTGGCGGCCGATCCCTTCTTCTGGTCGGCGCTGCGCAACAGCCTGCTCTACCTGATCGTCGTCGTGCCGGTGCTGGTGATCGCGCCGATCGGCCTGGCGGTGCTGGTCGACGGCGCGCTGCCCGGCGTGCGCCTGTTCCGCGCGCTGTTCTACCTGCCGGTCGTCACCTCGCTGGTGATCTCGGGCCTGATCTGGAAATGGGTCTACGAGGAGCGCGGCCTCTTGAACTATGTGCTGCAGGCCAGCGGCCTGGTGGCCGAGCCGGTGGCCTTCCTGACCGATCCGGGCAATGCGCTGTTCGCGGTGATGGCCGTCACCGTCTGGAGCGGCATGGGCTATTACATGGTCATCTACCTGGCCGGCCTGCAGGCGATCCCGCGCCATCTGTACGAGGTGGCCGAGGTCGAGGGCGTCAGCCGCTGGCAGCAGTTCGTCCACATCACCTTGCCGCTCTTGCGGCCCTCGATGGCGGTGGTGGCGGTGATGTCCTCGATCGCGGCGATGAAAGTCTTCGAGGAGATCTATGTGATGACCCAGGGCGGTCCGATGGACGCGAGCAAGACCCTGGTCTACTTCATCTACGAGACCGCCTTTGCCGAGTTCGAGATGGGCCTGGCCTCGGCCGCCGGCGTCGTGCTGTTCGGCATCACGCTCCTGCTCTCGCTGATCAATCTGCGGCTGTTGAAACGCAAGCACTGAAAAAATGAAGCCCCTCGTCCAAGGAGTACCTTGGCCGGTCCCCCGAGGGGACGGCGATGCTTGCGGCGTTGAGCCGCAAGCACATCGCCATGGTGGGCCGGCTTGGGAGCGGCCCGGCGCTCGGCCCGCAAGCGATTGCCTCATGGACAACTAAAGTGCAACGTCTTTTTCTGCGCTACCTGGTGCTGTGCCTGTGGGCCGTCGTCACCGTCGGGCCTTTCCTGTGGCTCTTGTCGACCTCGCTGAAGGGCGGCGGCGAAAACATCTTCGCCTACCCGCCCTCGCTGCTGCCGGCCGAGCCGACGCTGGCCAACTATGAGCGGGTGCTGCAGAGCCAGCCGCTGTGGCGCTATCTGCGCAATAGCGCGCTGGTGGCCGTGCTGGCGGTTTGCTGCAATCTGCTGTTTTCCTCGCTGGCCGGCTTCGCGCTGGCGCGGCTGGACTTCCGTGGCAAGGCGCTGATCTTCGCGGCGCTGCTGGCCTCGATGATGATGCCCTTCCAGCTGCTGATGATCCCGGTCTACCAGCTGGCGGTGAGCTTGGGCCTGCGCAACTCGCTGCTGGGCCTCTTGCTGCCGCACGCCTGCACCGCCTTCGGCATCTTTCTGATGAAGCAGGCCTTCGAGGGCGTGCCGCGCGCGCTGGAGGAGGCGGCGGTGATGGAGGGCGTGAGCCTTTGGCGGGTCTGGTGGTTCGTCTTCGTGCCGCTGGTGCGGCCCAGCCTGGCGACGCTGGCGGTGTTCAGCTTCATCGCCGTCTGGGGCGATTTCCTCTGGCCGCTGATCATCATCGACGAGCCCTCGCTGTTCACCTTGCCGCTGGGCGTGAACCGGCTCTCCAGCACCTTCTCGCTGGACTGGCGCCTGGTGGCGGCCGGCGCGGTGTTCTCGCTGATCCCGGTGCTGGCGGTGTTCGCCTTCAGCCAGCGTTACTTCATCGACGGCGCGCTGAAGGGCGCGGTAAAAGAATGATGAGCAACTCCATCAATGGCCGCGAAGCGGCATCTGACCAGGGAGGGGCCGAGCGCCGGGCCGCTCCCAAGCCGGCCCCTGTCCCCTCGGGGGACCGACTGGCGTACCCGCCAGGCGAGGGGCGCAAATCCGTGGGCGTCGTGGTGCAGACGCACTGGGACCGTGAGTGGTACTTCACCCGCGAGCAGTTCGTCGCACGTCTGCTGCGCGTGATGGCGCGGGTGGCCGATCAGCTGGAGCGCGGCGATCTACAGCAGTTCCTGTTCGACGGCCAGGTCGCCGCGCTGGAGGATTTGCTGGCCCATGGCGAGCCGGATCTTTGCGAACGCGTGCTGCGCCTGGTGCGCGAGGGCCGCATCGTGCTGGGCCCCTGGTATGTGATGGCCGACGAGTTCCTGTGCAGCGGCGAATCGCTGTGGCGCAATCTGGAGATCGGCATGGCCGACGCCCGGGCGCATGGCAACTGCCAGACGGTCGGCTACCTGCCCGACAGCTTCGGCCATATCGCGCAGATGCCGCAGATCTTTCGCCACCACGGCATCGAAAGCTCGGTGCTCTGGCGCGGCGTCGACACGCCGCATTCGGAGTTCGACTGGGTGGCGCCGGACGGCTCGACGGTCGGCACGCTGTTCCTGACCCAGGGCTATTACCAGCACCCCTTCAATGTCGAGGACTGGCGCGGCGCGCTGAATCGCTATCTGGAACAGATCGCGCCGCGCGCGCTGAGCGAGAACCTGCTGCTGACCCAGGGCGGCGACCACTTGCTGCCGCATGCCGAGCTCGCCGCACGCATAGTCGCCTTCAATGCCGAGCAGGTCGAGTACGAGCTGGTGCAGGAGGGCTTGCAGCAGCATGCCGAGCGCGTGCTGGCCGCCACCGCCGGCCGCCGGCCCCGCGTGCAGGGCGAGCTGCGCGCCAATGCCCAGGCCTTCGTGCTACCCGACGTGCTGTCGACGCGCCGCTACCTGAAGCTGGCGCAGCAGCTGGCCGAGGACCGGCTGCTCGGCGAGATCGAGCCGCTGTTCGCGATGCTGGACGTGCCGCTGCCCGAGCGTGCGCTCGATCAATGCTGGCGCAGCTTGCTGCAGCAGCAGGCGCACGATTCGATCTGCGGCTGCAGCGCCGATGCGGTGCACCGCGAGATGGTCTCGCGCTTCGAGCAGCTGCAGCAGCGCCTGGACGCGCTGCGCCAGCAGGCGCTGCTGGCGGCCGGCATGGTCAGCGACGAGGTCGCGCGCAAGCCCGGCCCCTTCGCCGACGATGCGGCCTTCACGCTGTTCAACCCGCTGCCGCAGCCGCGCGAAGGCTGGCAGACGCTCACGCTTTTCCTGGCCGGCGAGGCGGCCACCGGCCTGCGCGTGCTGGACGAGCAGGGCCAAGCCTTGCCGGCCAGCCTGCTGAGCGTCACGCCGGCGCGGCAGTTCCATTCGCCGCTGGACGACTTCCCCGATCCGGTGATCGGCCACGACTACGAAGTGGCCCTGCTGTGCCCACTCGGCGGCCTGCAGGCGCGCAAGCTGCGCTTGGAGAAGGCCGAGGGCGTAAAGCAGCAAGTCCTGAAGGGAATCGCCAACGCGCATTACCGCATCGCGCTCGACGCCGAGGGCGAGCTGCAAATCCACGCCGGCGGCCGCCTGCAGCCGCTGTGGCTGGCGAGCGAACTCGATGCCGGCGACAGCTACAACTACGCGCCGCCGCCGCAGCCCGAGCGCCGCCGCCATACCCGCTTCACGCCGATCGGCGTCAGGCGCTGCGGCGATACGCAAGAGATGCTGCTGGCCATCAGCGCCCGCCTGCCGGCCTCGCTGGATGCCCAGCGCCAGGGCCCCTCGGGCCAAGACGTCGAATGCCGCGGCACGCTGCGCCTGCGCCTGCACGGCGACAGCCGCTTCATCGACGCCCAGCTCGACTGGGACAACCAGGCCCAGGACCAGCGCACCCGCCTCGTGCTGCCGCTGAACGAGAAGATCGCCGAGAGCTGGAGCGACAGCGCCTTCGTCTGGCAACGTCGCCCGCTGGTGCTGGCCGACTACCCGGCCGAACTGTCGCGGCGCGAGATGCCGGTGGCGGTGAACCCTAGCTACAGCGCGATCGCCGCTGGCCCGGTGCAACTGGCGCATCGCGCGATGCAGGAATACGAGATCCTGGCAGCCGATGGCGAACAGCAGGCGCTGGCCGTGACGCTGGTGCGCAGCGTCGGCTGGCTGTCGCGCCGCGACCTGGTGACGCGCGGCGTCGGCGCCGGCCCCGACATCGCCACGCCCGAGGCGCAATGCCTGGGCGAGCAGCGCTTCGAGTTCCGCCTTGGCCTGCTCGGCATGGCTGGTGATCAAGGCGGCGATATCGAACTGCTGACCGAGGCGCAGGCGCTGCGCCGCCCGCCGCTGGCGCTGCGCGGCCATGGCGACAAATGGCGCGCGCCGCACCAGCTCGACAACAGGGCGCTGCAGGTCAGCGCGCTGCGCCGACGCGCCGGCGCGCTGGAGCTTCGGGTCTGGAATCCCACCGACGAAACCCAGGGCGACGTGCCGCCCTGCGGCATCGCCAGCTACACGCTATGAAGAACAAGAAAACCCTCGTCGGCCTGCCGGTCGACGGCCGGCCGGTCGTGCGCCGCCAGGTGCAGGACCTGGTCGCCGCCGCGGGCTGGGAGATGCGCATGCCCGAGGTGGCGGCGCTCGGTCATATGCGCGAGCCGGCGCCGCGGGAGGCCCTGGCCGCCTGGCTGGAGCGCGAGGCCGCCGACGCGGCCGGCGTAGTCGTCTCGATCGACATGCTGGTCTACGGCGGGCTCGTGCCCTCGCGCTTCATCGCCGACGAGCTTCATGCGCTGCTGCCGCGGCTGGCGCTGTTCCGTCGCCTCAAGCAGCGCCAGCCGCGGCTGCCCATCTATGCCTTCGCGGCCACGATGCGCATCTCCAACAACAATGTGGCCGAGGAAGAGAAGCCCTACTGGGCCGAGCATGGCGAGCGGCTCTGGGCCTGGTCCTTCCACAGCGACAGGCATGGACAGACCGGCGATGCCGAGGCCGCACGACTGGCCGCCGCCGCCGAGGCGGCGATTCCGGCCGAGATCCGCAACGACTACTTAGCCACCCGCGCACGCAACTTCGCCGTCAACGAGGCCCTGCTCGATCTGGTGGCCGAAGGCGTGATCGCCCGGCTGATCCTTCCGCAGGACGACACGGCCGAGTACGGCTTCAACATCGCCGAGCGTCGCCGGCTGCAGCAGCTGGTGCAGGAGCGCGGGCTGGCGAGCCGCGTGCTGATCTACCCCGGCGCCGACGAGGTGATGCACACGCTGGCCGCGCATCTGGTGGGGCGCGCGCGCGAGGACGCCGCGCCGCTGCGCATCGCGCTGAGCTGCAGCGACCCCCATCATCTGCAGCAACTGCGCGCCCGCTACGAGGACCGGCCGGTGCTGGACTCGCTTGCCAGCCAGCTCGAGGCGGTCGGCGCAAGGCTGGTCGCAAACAACGAGCCGGCCGACCTGCTGCTGGCCCTGCACAGCAGTGGCCCGGCCCAGGGCGACTGGGCGATGCGCCTGCCGCTGCCCGCGCCGCAGCCGCTGGATACGGCCTGGGTGGAGCAGCTTGCGTCCACCACGCTGCCGCTTGCCGTCGTCGACCTCGCCTATGCCAATGGCGCCGATCCGGTGCTGATCGAGGCGCTGGCCGCGCGCGGCCTGCTGCCCAAGCTCGTCGGCTATGCCGGCTGGAACACGGCCAGCAACAGCCTGGGCAGCCTGCTGGCGCAGCTGGTGCTGGCGCGCGAAGCGCTTGGCGACGAGGCCAACCGGCTGAACACCGCGCTGCGCCTCGCCGAGGACTATCTGTACCAGGCGCGGCTGCGCCGGGCCCTGCGCGAGCGCATCGACGAGCCGGCGCTGTCGGCCGATGAACTGGCCGCCGAGGTGCGTTCGAACTTCGTGCCGGCCGCCGACGCCTGGCTGCGCGAGACCGGCCTGCCCGGCCGCATCGCTCGCTGCTACCTGCCCTGGGACCGCACGTTCGAGATTGGCCTGGAGTTGCAATGTTGAAAACAGAAGTGGCCGTGATCGGCGCCAGCCTCGGCGGCGTGCTGGCCGCATGGAGCGCCGCGCGCGCCGGCCGCCAAGTGCTGCTGGTGGCCCAATACGACTGGCTCGGCGGCCAGATGACGGCCCAAGGCGTGCCGCCGGACGAGCACCGGCTGATCGAGCAGGGCGGCGCCAGCCGCAGCTACCAGGATTTCCGCGCGGCGATCCGCGCGCATTACCGCGACAGCGAGGGCTTCACCGACCGCACGGCGATGACCGAGGGCCTGAATCCGGGTGACGGCTGGGTCAGCCGGCTCTGCTTCGAGCCTGAAGTCGCGGCCGACTACTTCGAGCGCCTGCTGGCGCCGCTGGTGGACAGCGGTCGGCTGCAGATCCTGCGCGGCCAGCGCGCCGTTGCGGCCAGCCGCAGCGGCCGCCGCATCGCCAGCGTCACGCTGCTTGACGGCCGTGAGATCGCGGCCGACTACTTCCTCGACGCCACCGACACCGGCGCGCTGATCCAGCTGGCCGGCCTGCCCTACCGCCTGGGCAAGGAGGCACGCGCCGAGTTCGGCGAGTCGCTGGCGCCCGAAACGGCCAACCCGCTGGACCAGCAGCCGATCACCCATGTGATTGCCTTGCGCCGCCAGGCAAGCCCCGGCCCCGTGATCGAAGCACCGCCGAGCTACGCCTTCTGGCGCGCGCACCGGCTGCCTCAGTACGGCCATGCACTGTTCAGCGAATTCCTGCCCGGCGGCACGCAGGGCGAATCGAAGCGCTTTGCGCTGTTCGCCGCCAGCGACGATCCGCAGGACCCGACGCTGGACCTCTGGCGCTACCGCCGCATCGTCGCCGCCCACCAGTGGAAGCCGCCGCGCGAGGAAGTCTCGCTGATCAACTGGGCGCAGAACGACTACGGCCTGCAGCCGCTGCTCGACGGGCCGCTGTCCGAAGAAGAGGTCGAGGCCGCCGCGCGCGAGCTTTCGCTGTGCCTGCTGCACTGGCTGCAGACCGAGGCGCCGCGCGCCGACGGCGGCCAAGGCTACCCCGAGCTGCAGCCTGCCGCCGGCGTGCTGGGCACGGCCGACGGCCTGGCCCAGCAGGTCTATGTGCGCGAGTCGCGCCGCATCGTCGGCCTGGACTGCCTGACCCAGCAGCGCGTGCAGCAGCCGGCCGTGCACGAGGATTCCGTCGGCGTGGCCTGGTACATGATGGACATGCACCCGACCTGCGTCAGCGGCCAGGGCCTGAACGCCCATGTGCGGCCCTTCGAGCTGCCGCTGGGCTGCTTCATCGCGGCGGACTGCGACAACCTGCTGCCGGCCTGCAAGAACCTCAGCGTCACCCACCTCGTCAACGCCTGCACCCGCGTCCATCCGGCCGAATGGCTGATCGGCGAGGTGGCCGGCGCGCTGGCCGCCTTCGCGCTCGAGCAAGGCCTGACCCCGGCGCAGATCCGCGCCGACGCCGACCGGCTCGCCGCGCTGCAAGCGGGCTTGAGCGCCCAGGGCATTCCGCTGCACTGGGACGCGGCCCTGCTGGCCCAACTTTCCTGAACCGACCGATCCATGGCCTTTCTCGACATCGCGAAACTGGACAAGCGCTTCGGCGCGCTGCAGACCCTGCACGGCATCGACCTCAGCGTCGACGAGGGCGAGTTCGTCGTCTTCGTCGGCCCCTCGGGCTGCGGCAAGTCGACGCTCTTGCGCCTGATCGCCGGGCTGGAAGAGGCCAGCGGCGGCAGCATCCATGTGCGCGGCCGCGACCTGACCAAGACCGCGCCCAGCCAGCGCTCGGTGGCGATGGTGTTCCAGAGCTACGCGCTGTATCCGCATATGACGGTCGAGCAGAACCTCGGCTTCGGCATGCGCATGCGCGGCGTGCCCAAGGCGACGATCGCCGCCAAGCTGGCGCGCGCGGTCGAGATCCTGCAGCTGCAGCCCTATCTGGCGCGCAAGCCCGGCGAGCTCTCGGGCGGCCAGTGCCAGCGGGTGGCGATCGGCCGCGCTCTGGTGCAGGAGCCCGACATCTTCCTGTTCGACGAGCCGCTGTCGAACCTGGACGCCGAGCTGCGCCTGCGCATGCGGCTGGAGATCGCCGCCCTGCACCGGGAGCTCGGCAAGACGATGATCTACGTCACCCACGACCAGGTGGAGGCGATGACCCTGGCCGACAAGATCGTCGTGCTGCGCGCCGGCCGGGTCGAGCAGGTCGGCAGCCCGATGGCGCTCTACGCCGATCCCTGCAACGAGTTCGTCGCCGGCTTCATCGGCTCGCCGGGCATGAACCTGCTCGAGGCCCGGCTGATCGAGGTCGACGAGAGCGGTCGCGCGACGGCGCAGCTGCCGGACGGCAGCCGCTGGCAGTTCGCCGCGCGCCCGGGGGCGGCGCTGCAGCCGGGCATGGCGCTGCGCCTGGGCCTGCGTCCCGAGCATGGCCAGCTGGCCGACACCGGCCTGGCGGCCGAGCTGCGCCTGGTCGAGCGGCTCGGTGCCAGCAGCTATGCGCATCTGAGCGCCTGCGGCCAGAGCCTGTGCGTGGCCGTGCCCGCGATGCTGCCGCTGCAGCCGGGGCAGCTCCTGCATGTGCAGCCGCAGGCCGACTGGGTCTATGCCTTTGACGAGCAGGGCCGCAGCATTGCAGCGGGCAAGCAGACGCTCACCGCCCTGCCATGCAGCTGAGCTGCGGCGATCTGAGCGCGCGCGTTGAGCTGCGCGGGGCCCAACTGCGCAGCCTGCGCCGCGGCAGCGAGGAATACCTGTGGCAGGACGAGGCCGGCGTCTGGCCGCAGTCCGCGCCCATCCTGTTCCCCTTCGTCGGCCGGCTGCGCGGCGGCGGCTACACGCATGCGGGGCGCTCCTACCGTCAGCCGATTCACGGCTTCGCTTCGGCGCAGGAATTCGAGCTGGTCGAACAGCGCGATGACGCGCTGCGGCTGCGCCTGCGCGCCAATGCGGCGACGCGCGCGATCTACCCCTTTGACTTCCGGCTCGATGTCGACTTCGAGCTTTCGCCTGACGCCCTGCAGCTGCGCTACAGCGTCGTCAATGAAAGCCGAGAAGCGATGGCATTCGGTCTCGGCTCCCACCCGGCCTTCGCCTTGCCCGCCGCGCCCTTGGGAGATTGGTCGGTCGAGTTTGAGACCGATGAAGCGCCCGAAGTTTACCGGCTCGATGGCGAGCTGCTGGCCGCCATGCCGGAGCCGCTGGTCTTTTCGCCGCCGCGCAGCGTGCAGCTGGGCGAGCAGCTCTTCGATCGCGACGCGCTGATCTTCAAGAACATCCGATCGCGCCGGCTGAGCCTGAATCATCGGGCGCATGGGGAGCGGCTGCGAATCCACACCGGTGGGGCGCCGCATCTGGGCCTCTGGGCCCGACCGCGCGCCGCCTATGTCTGCATCGAGCCCTGGTGGGGCGTTGACGAGCACGCACAGAGCCCGCAGGAGCTCTTGCACAAGCCGGATCTGCTGCGGCTGGCGCCGGCTCAGCGCTTCGAGACCGGCTACCGGATAGAGCTGGCCGCGCGGCGCGACTGAAGGGACTTCGTCAATCGGTGGACCGGGGCTTGCGCGAGGCCAGCACATTGCGCAGGCGATCGACCGTTCCGGCATCGAGACCCTTGCGCACGAACACCAGGACCGGCCGGCGGCCAATGACGATCTCCGTCCCCAGGCTGTCCCGCTCGACCTCGGCCACCGCAGCGTAGTGCTTCAGGACGTCGCGGGTCAGGCACAGACCGTCCAAGCGGCCCAGCGCCAGCATCTTCAGCGCATTGTCGAAACCCTTGATGTCCAGCCAACGCAGCCCGAGATCGTCGCGCGCGCGCAGGTCCTGGCAACCGCCACGCGCTCTTCCGATCAGGGCGCCGCTCAGGTCCGCGAGCTGACTCGCCGGACGAGCCCGGCTGGTCACCACCAGCGACTCGACGTACATCACCGTGCCCAATCGCTCCGCCGCGGCCTCCAGGGCTTCGGTAGCGAAACTGATCGTCATATCGCTTCCGTCCTGGCCGATCAGCAGCGGGATGCGAGCGAACGGCACCAGCTCGATACGGGCGTCCAGCCCGGCCTCGGCCAGCAGCTCGCGAGCCAAGCGCACATAGATCCCGTCCAGCCGGCCAGCATTGCTCAGCGCGTAGGGCGCGACATCGAAGAGTGCGACACGTAGCGATGGCCTCTCCGGTGCCGCAAGGGCGAGCGGGGCGCTCAGCAGGAGCAGCAGGACGCAGGACAGCGCTCGACGCATGGAAGGAAACCTGGCAAGCGGTGCTCCCAGGATAAAGAAAAAGCCGGCTCATTCCTAGGAACGAGCCGGCTGCCGTGGCGCTAGGCCGCGGTCAGAACTTGGCGCGCAGGTTCAGGAAGACCTGGCGTCCGTTCTTGTACCAGCCCAGCGGCATGTCGGGCGTGATCGAGTAGTAGTAATAGGTCGGGTTCAGCAGATTGGTGCCGTCCAGCACGACGCTCATATTGTCGTTGATCCGGTAGCTGATCGAGGCCGCCAGGCTGCCCTGCGCATCGGCGTAGTTCAGGCCGTTGCGGGCCGCCGTGGCGGTGGCGTCGCTGATCGTGCCGTTGCCGAAGTAGCTGACCGGATAGGCGGAGCGCTGGTTCCAGGCCAGCGTCGCGGTCCATGGACCGGACTCGTAGTAGCCGCGCAGGTTGTAGGTCCACTTCGAGGTGCCGATGATCTGCGCGCCGTCCTGGTCGACGCCGTCCACCAGGGTCACGTTGCCGACTATGCCGAAGCCGCCACCGATCGGCGACTCACCCGACAGCTCCAGGCCCTTGAGCTTGGCCTTGCGGCCCTGGAAGGAATTGACCAGATAGGGCTCGAACTCCTGCGTGTCCGGGTTCTTCAGGTTCACGAAGGCGGTGCCGCGCTTCACGTAGTTGTGCATGTGCTGCGTGAACACGCTGCCCTGCACATAGGCGCGCGAGTTGGCGAACCAGGCCAGCGAGGCGTCGAGGTTGTTCGAGGTCGTCGGCTCCAGGTTCGGGTTGCCGCCGGAAGCGCTCTTCGGCGTCACGTTGTTGTTGAGGCCGCTGATCGCGCCGGCCAGCTCCGAATACTCCGGGCGGGCCATCGTGCGCGAGGCCGAGGCGCGGGCGATGGTCCGCGAATCGAGGTCCCAGCGCAGGTTCATGCTGGGCAGCAGATCGGTGTGGTGGGTCGTCACCTCCTGCTGCATATAGCCCGACAGGCGCGAAGAGGCGATCGGGTTCTGCACCGGCG
Organism: Roseateles violae; assembly: GCF_030410485.1. Lineage (GTDB taxonomy): Bacteria > Pseudomonadota > Gammaproteobacteria > Burkholderiales > Burkholderiaceae_C > Roseateles_D > Roseateles_D violae. The sequence continues at coordinate 676,205 of NZ_JAUHHC010000002.1, forward strand.
TGCCCACCTGCGGCGGGCAGCTGACGGCCAGCGCCGGGCAGACGCGGTTCGCCGGCAGCGCCTGGTAGAAGATCGAGTTCACCTCGGTGCCGACCAGGCGTACGCCGGCATTGCCGCTGAGCGCGCCGGACTCGAACTCCTGCATCAGGTAGAAGGCCTCGGTCTTCTCGTTGACGATGTAGCTGCCGGCCCAGTTCTTGTTCAGCACCGGGTCGTAGTTGATCAGGCTGTTGACATTGAGCATGGTGCCGCGGTCCAGGCGCAGCACGTCCTTGGGGAAGTTGCCGTTCAGGCCGCTGCCGTAGTCGGCCGGGTAGTAGCCGGCATTGCTCATCGGGAAGGTGGATACCGGGAACTGCGCGTCCATCTGCGCCTGGGTCGGAGTGCCGGTGCCGGTGGTCATGAAGTTCCAGGCGCCGTTGATCTGGTCCTTCTCGTTGCGGTGCTTGCCGGCGCGCATGCCGAACTTGGTCTTGGTCAGGATGCCGGCGTCGGTGTCGTACTCGCCGTTCAGGTAGAGGTAGGTGTCCTGGTCCTTGGTCTTGAAGACGGCCTGGATGTCGGAGATCAGATGCCAGCCGCCCTGGGTCAGGTCGCGCAGATTGACGTTGGCGACCGACCAGTCGAGGCCCTGGTCGCCGTTGATCTGGTAGGTGATCGGCTTGTTGAAGGCGCGGAACAGCATGCCCGGGCTGGACTCGGTCTCGCCGGTGCCCTCGGTGTGACCGACCTTGCCGTTGAAGACCAGGCGATCGTTGGCGCGCAGCTTGAAGTCGAAGTCGTAGAAGCCGGCCGAGGAGCCCGCGCCGCTGCGCACCTGGTGGCCCGACTGCACGGCGATGTCGCCGAGACCGCCGTTGGCGGAGAGACGGGCCGGGTTCGGGTTGATCGTGGCCGCGGTGACCACGTCGCCGACGATCTTGTAGTTGCTCAGGATGGCGCCGTTGGCCGTGGTGCCGCCGGCACCGTTGAGCATATTGTTGGCGAAGGTGAAGGTGTTGCTGTTGTAGTTGGACGCGTCCAGCGAGGACTGGAAGACGCTGAAGCTCATGTCCAGATCGTTGCTGGGCTTGAACTGGGCGCTGAGGAAGCCGCCATGGCGCTTGCGCTCGCCTTCGAACAGCGCGGAGGCGAGGTTGCCTGGCAGGCGCTTGCCCTTCAGCTCGGCATTGCCGCAGACCTGGCTGCCGTTGACGGTGATGCATTTGGCCGGATTGGTCGTGTCCTGGCTCAGCAGCGTCGTGACGCCGAAGTTCTCCACGCCGTCGCGGCGCAGGCTGCGGTCTTCGCGGAAGGCCTGCACCAGCACGCCGAAGGTCTTGTCCTCGTTCTTCCAGCCGAGCAGCGCGCTCAGTTGCGGATCGACCTTGTCGGCCAGCGTGCTGTAGACGGCGCCCAGGCTGACCTCGCCGGTCAGTTGCTGGCGCAGATCCAGCGGCTTGCGCGTGATGACGTCGACGGCGCCACCGATGCCGCCTTCGGTGATGTCGGCGCGGCCGTTCTTGTAGACGATGGACTGGCCGATCAGCTGCGAGGGCAGCATGCCAAAGCCGACCGCGCGGGTCGTTGCGTTCTGGTCGCTCAGGTACCAATCGCCCGAGCTCAGCGAGTGGCCGTTGATCGTCACCAGGTTCAGCTTCGGCGGCGTGCCGCGGATCTGCACACGCTCGGCCTCGTCGAAGGCGAAGGCGGCGCCGTGCGTCACGTTGACGCCGGACAGGCGCGACAGCGAGTCGGCGATGTTCTTGTCGGGCATCTTGCCGATGTCCTCGGCGGTGACGACCTCGATATTGGTATCGGCATCGCGCTTGGTCTTGATCGACTTCTCCAGCGAGGCGCGAATGCCGGTGACGACGACCTGCTCCAGCGTGTTGTTCTTCTGCTCGCTGCCCTTGGCCTCGCTGCTCTCGGCCTTCTGGCTGCCGGCGGCCGGCGCGGTGTCGGCGGCCCAGGCGCCGCCCGGGGCGATCATCAGGCCCAGCAGGCTCAGCGACACGGCGCTGGCGATGTGCGTGCGATGGAATTTCATGTCCGTTCTCTCTCCATTTGTTGTCTTGCCCGGCCTCGGGTCGGCGGCCTAGTCATTTAGACCAAGGTCTTTTTAAATAGACCACTTACGGTACCAATCTGTCAACGCATCGCACAAGCAGGGCTTACCATGAGGCCGCGGCGTTTTTGCCGATTCTGTCGAACGAACTCGCCTATTTTACTCGGGGAAGCTAGCATCGCTGCGCGCGGCGCCAGCGCTCCGGGTTGGCCGCCGCGGCCCCAGGAACTCGGTCCAATAGGTACAAAATTGGGCCAAATTTGCGAGATATATCTATGCCAAAAAAATACCGCAAACCGACCACAGGCCTGTTTTGCCAGGCGGCGGCCGCGCTGACCGGGGCCCTGCTGGCCACCGCTGCGGCTGTTGCGGCAACTCCCGCCACTCCGGCCTGCCCCGGTGGCGCGGCAAAGGCGACCGCTTCGCTGCCGCTGCGGGTCGACGCCGCGCAACGCGGCGTCTGGGTGGCCACGCCCGAGCACACACGCTTCTTCGATTCCAGGGCCGAGCTGGAGCGCCAACTCGAAGAGTTCCAGCGCCTGGGCATCAACACCGTCTACGCGGCGATGTTCAATCAGGGCCGCACCCTCTATCCCAGCGCCGTCATGCACCGGTTGACCGGGGTGACGATCAACGAGCGGGCGCGCGGCCGTGACCCGCTGCAGGAGCTGGTCGAGGTGGCGCGCGGCAAGGGCATCAAGGTCTACGCCTGGTTCGAGTTCGGCTTCGTCAGCGACTTCAAGGGTGGCCTCGGCGCCGAGATCATCAAGGCCCGCCCGCATTGGGCGGCGCTGGACAAGGACGGCCGCCCGGTCGAGAAGAACGGCTTCCGCTGGATGAACGCGCTGGACCGCGAGGTGCAGGACTTCGCGCTCGACCTGATCATGGAAGTCGTGCAGCGCTACGACGTCGACGGCATCCAGGGCGACGATCGCCTGCCGGCCATGGCCAGCGAAGGCGGCTACAACCCCGAGACGGTGACCCGCTACAAGAAGGCCCATGGCGGCAAGTCGCCGCCGCTGGACTCCAAGGACCCGCAATGGCTGGCCTGGCGCGCCGCGCAGCTGAACGACTTCATGCACCGCCTGCACGACGCGGTGAAGGCGGCCAAGCCGAAGCTGCAGATCAGCATGTCGCCGAGCCCCTATCCCTGGGGCTATGACGAGTACCTGCAGGACTGGCCGACTTGGCTGCGCAAGGGCTGGGTGGACAGCGTCTCACCCCAGCTGTACCGCTACAACATCGAGGGATATCAGACGGAATTGCGTAAGCTCGCCCGCGAGCAGCTGTGCCCGGCCGACCGCGCCAAGGTCTTTCCCGGCCTGCTGCTGGCCCTGGGCAACAGCTATGTCGTCCCGGCGGAACTGCTGCGCCAGATGGTCGAGGAGAACCGACGGGAGGGCATCGGCGGCGAGGTCTATTTCCATAGCGAGGGCTTGAAGCCGCGGGCCGACACCCTTCGCCAGCTTTACGCCCGATGAGGATCGACGAACCGGTGCGGCTTCGTCGTCCTTCGCCGGCGATGCGAAAGCGCGAGTTCTGAAGGGCCTTTAGGGTCGCGAAGCAGACCGGGCGGATCGCTCATCGGGCGACATGCGCCGTTACCAGCACCGGATAGCGATCATCGAAGGTGTCCAGCTCCGACGGAGTGAGGTCCTCGCACGCGAGCCCGTGCAGGAAGGCGGTCGCCGCCAGCACGTTGCCGGCCGCAGCGACCTCCACCCGGTCGTGGTCGAATCCCGCCTCCAACAGGCGCTGCACGGACTGCGGCGTGAAGCGCCAGAACTCGCCCCAGCGGTCGCGGTCGAACGGGCTGATCTGGGAGATGCCGGGCACGGTCAGCAGCAGTACGCCACCGGGGGCGAGAATCCGCCGGATTGTCGTGATGGCGGATTGCAGGTCAAAGACGTATTGCAGCGTTTGGGTGCAGATAAAGCAGTCGAAGTTCGCGTCTGGCAGGCCCTCGCCATTGGCGAGGTCGGCGATAAAGTCGGCATGCCGGTAGCTGACGGCTGCCTGCAGCACTGAAGAATTTGCAACGCGCGTCCCGCCGAAGCGGCGGGTGTAGTCGTCACCGCCGACCTCGAGCACGTGACCACGGATTTCGTCGGCGTGACGGGCGAGGAAGCTTTCGATGTAGTGGCGATCGATCGGCTTGCCGCGGCCGCCGCCGAAGCCGGCGTCCACTGGTTGCAGGCTACGCAGGTCACCGAAGCTGTGAAATGAGCGCATGAGCACAGCTAGCAAGCGCCGTACCCGACCACTGCTTTGCCCAGCTCCAGTTCTGAGTGAGCAGGCTACGGCGCTGTTCGCCGCAGCACCGTCGCCGCCTCTTCGGGGCGGCCCAGGCTCCGCAGCGTCAGCGCATAGGCCTGGGCGATGCGCGCATCCTTGGGTGCCAGCTCATGCGCCGCCTTCAGTGCAGCCAAGGCCTGCGGCAGCTTCTTTTGCCGCAGGTGGCACGGAAGGCCTGTTCCGCCGCGCGGCGCTGGCCCAGGTCGGCCTGCACGACAGCCGCTTGGCAATTTGCGACAGTTGCAATCCTCGAAAGTCAGTTCATGAAAAGTTGCACGATGCAACAATAAAGCAGGGCTTCCGCGGTATCGGGAGTGGGTGTCACTCATGCGAACCTGAAGATCCAAGCCTTCACGCTCCACATCTGGCCGCAGGCGCCTGGGCGTTTCTTTGTCCGTTAACGGCATCGAAGCAGGCGATGGCAACAGACAGTCAGTAGGCCGTTGCGGGTCCTGCTGACATCAGTCGGCGTAAGCGCCAGCCGCCTGGATGACTTTGGCCCATCGGGCGACCTCGGCTTCGACGAACTTCTTGTGTGCCGCCGGCTCGACGCGGGCGTCGGATACGACGGTGATGCCCAGTGCCTCCTGGCGCTTGATCAGCTCCGGGTCTTTCAGCGCACCGCGCAGCGCCTCGTTCAGCTTGGCGAGGACAGGGCCCGGGGTGTTCTTCGGGGCGTACAGCCCGTGCCATACCGTGACGCTGAAGTCGGGCAGGCCGGACTCCGCAAGAGTCGGCAAGGATGCGAGGACAGGATGCTTCATGCGGTCCTTGCTGGTCACCGCGAAGGCCCGGACCTTGCCGCCTTCGATCTGCGGGACGGCGTTCGTGGCCTGCTCGCACATCAGATCCACGGTGCCTCCCATGAGGTCGGTCATCGCAGGACCGGTGCCCTTGTACGGGACGGAGGTCATCTCCGCCTTGAGGGCGCTCTGGATCATCAGGCCGCACAGCTGCGATGCCGAACCGACGCCCGCATGCGCGAGGTTGACCTTGGTCGGATCCGCGGCGATCCACCGGCGCAGCTCGGCGAAGTTCTTTGCCGGCAGGGAGTTCCGGCCGATCAGCGTGGACGGCGCCTCGTTGATCAGGCCGAGATAGGCAAAGTCGTCGATGCCCTTGTAGGGGAGCTTGCGATAGAGCGTCGGAGCCGTCGCGAAGCCGATGTGATGGATCAGCAGCGTGTAGCCATCCGGCGATGCCGTCGCCACCTTGGCGGCGCCCAGTGTGCCGCCGGCGCCGCCAAGGTTCTCGACGATCACCGTCTTGTCCAGGCGCTTGCGCAGCGATTCGGCCAGCTCGCGGGCGATCTTGTCGCTGGGGCCGCCGGCCGCGAATGGGACGAGGAGCGTGATCGGCTTTTCAGGGAACTCCGCGCGGGCGACGCCCGTGCCGGCGAGGAGGAAATAGGCCGTCGCGAGGCCCCAGCGGCGGCAGCGATTCAACTTGTCCATGCATGTGTCTCCAATGGGAACGCCTCGAGGGGCGCCATGGGCACGATGATCGTGAGCCGGTTCGCTGAAGGCCAATGCCCGATTTCTTGGCTTTGATGCCTTCAAAGCACTGCCGCTGCGGCTCCGGGTCAGACCGGCTGGGCCGCAGCGCTTGCCGCCTGCCAGAAGGTCTCCGCCGCCTTCCCGGACTCGCCGCGCTGGCGGTACAGGCGGATCTGTAGATCGATGCGCCAGTCGTCCGGGGCTGCGCTGACCAGGCGCCCGATCGCAAGATCGTCCTCGACCAGCAGCTTGGGGAGCCAGGCACAGCCGCGCTTGTCCAGAGCCATGGTCCGCAGCACGGAGGCCAGGTGGGCGGTGAGGACCTGATGCGCATGCATGCGATCCAAGGTGGGGCCCCTCAACTGCTTGAGGATGCGGCCCAGCCCCGACTCGGCGCTGTAGCCGAGCCACTGCAGTTGCGAGCCCTTGCTGGCCGCGGGCAGACCATGCAGCGGACGGCCGCCATCATCCGGCGCCGAGACCGGGATCAGCTGGTCCGTTCCGACGACGATGCTCGGATAGTCCGCTTCGTCCAAGGGGCCGCGAACACCCGGGTGTCCGTGGGCAAGCATGAAGTGAACCTGGTTCTGCGCCAGCAGCGTTTCGCACTTCTGCTGCACGTCCGACATCAGCTGCAGTTGGCCCATCGATGCATGCGCTTCCAAGGCATGCAGCCAGCGCGGCATGAAGGTGAAGGACAGCGCATGGGTGGCCGCGAAGCGCAAGGTCGTGGAACTGGCTTCCGAGATCGCGCGGGCCTCGCCGGGAATGCCGGCGACGCGGGATTGCAGATCCTGCGCGACGGTTCGGAACCATTCGCCGACCTCGGTGACCCGCGCCGGCTGCGAGCTGCGGTCGAACAGGTCCGCGCCGAGCCATTCCTCCAGCGCGCGAATGCGCCGGCTGAAGGCCGGCTGTGTCATGTGCCGCTCCTCGGCCGCGCGCGAGAAGTTGCCGGTGGCCGCCAGCGCCACGAAGTCGTCGATCCAGGACAGGTTCATCGACATGGTGGTGCTTTCAGGGCATCAAAGACGAGATAAATAGCATTGGGCAAGCGCGCAGTCGCCGACGATCATTTCGACATCGCAACCCCAGCCGAACCGCAGGAGACATCCGTGAAGATCGTCGAGATTCGTGAGAAGACCATCCCCATCAGTTCTTCCATCCGCAATGCCTACATCGACTTTAGCAAGATGAACCTCAGTCTCGTTGCGGTCATCACCGATGTGATCCGTGACGGCAAGCCCGTGGTGGGCTACGGCTTCAACTCCAATGGCCGCTACGGCCAGGGCAATATGATGCGCGAGCGCTTCATCCCGCGCATCCTGGAGACCAAGCCCGAGGAGCTGATCGACGCCAGCGGCAGTAACCTGGATCCGCACAAGATCTGGAACGCCATGTTCAAGAACGAGAAGCCGGGCGGCCACGGCGAGCGCTCGGTCGCCATCGGCACGATCGACATGGCGGTCTGGGACGCCGTTGCGAAGATCGAGGGCAAGCCGCTGTTTCAGTTGCTGGCCGAGCGCTACGGCGATGGCAAGCCCAAGCGCAAGATCTTCGTCTACGCCGCCGGCGGCTACTACTACCCCGGCCAGGACTACAAGAAGCTCCAGGACGAGATGAGGAGCTATATCGACCGCGGCTACACCGTGGTCAAGAAGAAGATCGGCGGCGCCTCGCTCGACGAAGACCTGCGTCGCATCGACGCCATCATGGAAGTGCTGCAGGACGGCCAGAAGCTCTGCGTCGACGCCAACGGCCGCTTCGACCTCGAGACCGCCATTGCCTACGCCAAGGCCCTGTCGCAGTACGAGTTGTTCTGGTACGAGGAGCCGGGTGACCCGCTGGACTTCGAGCTGCAGGCCACGCTGCGCCAGTTCTACAAGAACCCGATGGCCACCGGCGAAGACCTGTTCTCGATGCAGGACGCGCGCAATCTGATCCGCTATGGCGGCATGCGCCCGGACCGCGACTGGCTGCAGTTCGACTGTGCGCTGAGCTACGGCCTGGTCGAGTACCTGCGCACGCTGGAGATGCTCAAGGAGCACGGCTGGTCGCCGAGCCGCTGCATCCCGCACGGCGGGCACCAGATGTCGCTGAATATCGCGGCCGGCCTGGGCCTGGGGGGGAACGAGTCCTACCCCGATCTGTTCCAGCCCTTCGGCGGCTTCCCCGACGGCGTCAAGGTCGACAACAGCTACGTCACGCTGCCCGAGCTGCCCGGCATCGGCTTCGAGGGCAAGGCGGACCTGTACAAGGAAATGCAGGCCCTCTCTGCCTGACGGTCCGGATCACGCGGGCAGGGACGAGGCAGGCTAGCGGCCGATCCGATAGATCGCGTTCTGGGTGATCGATACCACGTAGAGATTGCCGTCGGGACCCTGCTGGATGTCGGGTGTGGTGCCGAAGCCGGTGCCGATGCGCAGGGTCTCGCTCTCGGTCCCGTCGAACTTCTGCGCCCGGAAGAGATTGTCAGCAACGCGATCGGCCAGTCGGGGATCGGCGCTCACATCGACATGCAGCCGATCCGCAGTCAGCCGCAAGCGGTACAGGCTGCCGCCGTTGCCGCCTACCTGATCGAAGCTGCGGGCAGAGCCGATCCACAAGCTGCCGTCGTATTCGGGGCCCAGTGCGTTGCCGGCAACGAAGGCCGCCCCCGAAGGCCCGATCTCGTAGCGCCAGCTCAACTCGGGATCCTTGTAGACGGCGCCGGGCAGCATGAACAAGCGCGAGAGCGCAGCCGCGGATCCATACGCCGCTCGCGTCGGTGGATAACGAACCTGCTGCAGCGCACTGGCGAACTGGGTGCTCTCTATCAGCTTCCAGTCGGAGACCCGGCTCGAGGGGCCGGCGAACTGGATCCAGCCACCGTTCATGCCCGGTACGACGCGGTTGAGTTCGGCGTAGGCATCGTCGGCGTTCTCCGTTTCCCACAAGGCGCCGGAGCGCGGATCGAAGGCCATGCCAAAGCCATTGCGATGACCGTAGGAGTACAGCTTCTGGATGTTGGCGCCGACCTCTCCGCCAATGGCGGCACCGGCGGCAAAGAAGGGGTTGTCGGCCGGGGTCGTGCCGTCTTCGTTGAGCCGCAGGATCACGCCGGATAGGTGGGCGTTGTCCGGAGCCGGTCCTCCAAAGGTGTCGTCGACCTGCGGTGCGGTCAGGAAGGGGCCGTTTGCAAGGTTCTGCATCCAGCCGCGCCGGCCCTGGTCTCCCATGAAGAGATAGATCTTGCCGTCGGGTCCGAAGCGCACGACGCCGCCGTTGTGATTGGCGGCCTCGTTCGCGTTGTTGGTTCCGGGGTGTCCAGGCACGGCGACGTTGTCGGTCTGGCGTGCGCGCAAGCGGATCAGGTTGCGGTCCAGAGAGAAGGAGAGGCCGTTCCAGATGAAGCGATCCAGGCGATTGCCGAGCAGCGACACATCGGACACCGCGGTCGAGTCGGCGCCGGTGGAGCTTTCTGTCCAGCGTATATAGGCGTACGGCGTTCCCGGAAAGTTCGGGTGCAGCGCCATGCTCAGCAGTCCCCGCTCCGAGTTCGAGTTCACCGGCAGATCGAGCACGACCCCGGCTTGCAGCACGCCACCGATCACCCGCTTGACCTGCCCCGAGGCTTTCTCGAGCACCAGGTAGTCATTGACGGTGCCGAGGAAGACGATGCCGATCGGCTGGGTGATGCCGCTGTTGATGAGCGTCGTGACCTGCAGGTTCGGGTCGAGCATGGCCGGCACGTCGGCCAGGGCCGGCGAGGACAAGGCACAGAATGCGCTTGCGCAGGCGGCCGCTGTCATGGTGGCGACGGCGTGACGAAGTTGACCCAGGGGAGCGTAAAGCGGCTTCATCGAGGTCTCCTCTGTGGTGCGTGGGCTCGCCGGCGCGAGCGGCTCAGGGGCGCCGACCGCCTCGCCCGGCATGATGACGCCGCGCCAGCAAGGCGGCCAGCCCGACCAGGAGCAGCGCGTGAGACGCCGGCTCCGGAATGCTGTTGACGGCGATGTCGACGTTATCGATGCCGAGCTGCAGCTGCGCCAGATTGTCGGTTTCTGCGAACCGAAGCCTGAGCAATTCCCCGCCGTGGGCGCTCAGCACGCCGCTGAGGTCGAAGGCGAACGACCGATAGCCACTGACCAGTGGATCGCCCACCTGGGACGCGTACAGCGACTGCAGGACGTCGGACGCCGCGACGCTGAACGGGTCGGCCGCTGCCCGCAGCAGGTCCACACGCACCTGCTGGTTGAGCGTCTGGGCTCCGATGGGGCTGGTCAGCGCGAAATCGAGGCTGGCCGGCGTGGCGAAGCGATCCGCGCGATTGCCGACAAAGAGATCGAACTTCAAGGTCTGCGCGCCCGCGGTCGCCAGGAAGTCCTGGTACAGCACGTGCGCGCCGGGGCCGAAGCCATCGCTCATTGCGGCCGTGGTTCCAGCCGGTGGAGCAGGGACCGGGTCGCCGTTCAGCGGGCTGGCAAGCCCGCTCTGCAGCAAGAAGCTGCCATCGCTGCCGACCTGATCGACCCGGACCCAGGATGTGAACCCCGCCTCGAAACCGCCATTGGCGATCGTCGAAGCGTCGGCCGCGGGGAGGGCGGCAAGCGAGAGCCATGCGGCAGCAGTGAGAGCCGTCAAGCGAGCCAGTCTGAACATACGAGCGCTCCTCCATATATCGGCGGAAAGCCGGCACGGCCCGGCGATGCGAAACGATCAAGGCTCTCCAACCATGCCGCCAGGGCCGGTGAGGTCTGGGCGCATGGCCGGGGCCTGCCAGCCGAACCGATGCTGCGCGTGCAGCACGGGTCGACGGACAGGCGGTCAAGGTACATCCACGCCTGCGCCGCGGATATCCCTCAAATAGTCCCTGAAACCTGGTCACGGTCATGACCGGCTTGTTGCCCGAGCTCCTTCTACCCGCGTGCTCAGCGGCTTCCTCGCCCAGCAGTTCGGTTGGGGCACGATGGCCCGCCCGCGCGCGGGTGATGGCTCTTTCGGGCGATGTTGCCGCTGGCGCTTCCTATCACCATGGCGGCATCGCAACGCGCCTCCGAAGGAACCCGATGAAAAGCCTCCTATCCCTGCTGCTCGCAGCCGCTGCCTGCAGCCTCGTCGCGCCGGCGGCGCAAGCCCAGCCGGCCTCGGTGCTGAGCCTGCTGGAAGCGGTGGCCGAGCCACCGGCCACCGCCGAGCAGGCGACGAGCTGGGTCGACAAGCGCGGCACGCTGCTCCACCCCGGGATGCAGCAGCTGCAATCGGCGATCGACTCGCACCTGGCCTTCGTCGCGCGGATCGCCGCCGCCAACGGCGCGCGAAATCAGCAGCAGGGCGCGGTGATGAGCGAGGCGCTCGGCCAGGGCCTCGCCAGCGAGGGCATCGACATGCAGAGAATGCAGCGCGACCCGGCCTACGCGCAGTCGGTGCAGGAGCGCATCCGCCGCATGTCGCCTGCTGAGCAAATGGCCTTCGCGCAGCGGATGAGCCAGCCGCTGAACAGCGACCGCCGCTTCGTCAACCAGGCGCAGGCGATGGTGGAGGACGCGCCGGCGATGCGGGCCGCCGCGAGCGCCGGCGAGGCCTACGTCCGGGCGCAGCCGCAGCGCCTGGCGCAGGCCTCGGCGATCTGGGCCGAGGCCGAGAAGGAGGTGGAGCGGATCCGCGCCCGCCGCTTGGTCGCCGGCGTGCCGAAGCCGGCGACGGAGTGGGACAACATCGGCTGCGACAAGGCCTGCCGGGGCCAGTGGGACGCCTACGCCGCGAAAATGCTGCCGCTGATGATTGCCCGCGACACCGAGATCCTCGCCGTGCGTCGCGCCGCCCTGCAGCGCCAGCGCGCCGCCGTGCTTGCCGAACTGAAGTCCGCCGACCAGCACCTGAGCGCGAGCGCTTACGGCGCCGCTTCGCGAAGCGACGTCAACCAGAGCGCGATCGTCGCCTATGACCAGGCCGCGATCGCCGAGATCGTCGCGCTGCGCGAGCGAACGATAGACGCCGTCAAGTCGGCCGCGATCGTGGCGCACTGTGGCAAGCAGCTCGTCCTGGTGCCGCTCGCCGCCTGCTCCTGAAGCGCCTCACGGCGGCACCGTCTGTCGGTGGACAGGATTGCGGCTTCGCGCTTGTTTCTTGCGGCCGAGCGCTTGGCAGGCGAGCAATTACAGTGGTGGCTGCTCATATTCCACCAAGGCAAGGCAGCGATGATCATCAAGAAGAGCCAGGTGCCCGTCGAACGGGTGGAGCGCGAATCCTTCGGTGTCGCGGACACCCTGCGCTTGTCGGATGCGGGCGGCCTGTCACAGTACGGGGCCTATGTTCAGACCCTTCACCCCGGCGCCCGTTCATCCAACAACCACTGGCACGAGAACGAAGACGAGTTTCTGTATGTGCTGTCGGGTGAGGTGACCGTCACCGAACAGGGGCATGCGGAAGTGCTGGGCCCCGGTGACGCCGCATGCTGGCCGGCCGGGGTCGCTCGCGCCCATCACGTTTCCAATCAGTCCAGCGAGCCCAGCTCCTACCTCATAGTCGGCACTCGCGTGGAACGGGACGTCTGCCATTACCCGGACACGGGCAGAACCTTGCACAGAGTCGGCAAGGATTGGCAGCTTCTCGATGCCGACGGCCGGGTCTTCAAGTCCGGCTCCTTCTGAGTGGCGCGACCGCGGCCTCACAAGCAGCTCAGATGAAATATCGGAACTTCCTGCTCGATCTCGATGACACCCTGCTTGACTTCAGGGCCTCCGAGCAGCTTTCCTTCGTCCGCACCTTGTCCAGCTTCGGCATCGGCGCCGAGGTGGAACGCCTATTCATCGACTATCAGCGAGAGAACCTGTCGCTGTGGGCCGATTTCGAAAAGGGCTTGGTGACGAAGGACGCGCTCAAGGTCGAGCGCTTCCGACGCACCTTCGCCCTGCATGGCATCGAAGTCGACCCGTCGAAAGCCAGCGCGCTCTATCTCGATTGCCTTCCGCAGACCGTCGTGCTGGTCGACGGAGCGATCGAGTTCTGCGAGGCCCTGGCCGCGGTCGGTGAGGTCGGGATCATCACCAACGGCATCGAGCATGTGCAGGCCAGGCGGGTGGCGAGCTCCGGTTTCGCGGGTGCCCTGGCGTTCATCGCGACCTCCGAAGCCAGTGGCTACGCGAAGCCCGATTCGCGCTTCTTCGACTACTGCGCCAGCAAGTTCCGCTGCTTCGAAAAGGCGCAGACCGTCATCGTCGGAGATCGGCTCGATGCCGACATCCTGGGCGCCAACCAGTACGGCATCGACAGCTGCTGGCTCAACCCGGGGGATGCCGCCAACGCCTCGGCCGCGGTACCGACCTATGTAGCCGCCAGCTTGCAGGAGGCGGCGATGCGACTCGGCGTCCAATCCTGAGGCAGCGCAGGCTGCGAGGCCGCAGCCGATGTGGTCGGCTCGGGTAGCGGCCCGGCCGCCGGTCGGCGCACTAAAATCGCCCCTTTTTTGGCCGCGCCGGCAGCAGGCATCGGCTTTCCGCATGCAATCCGTCGCCAAGCCCTCCCTACCGCACCCGCCCGAGCCGCTGACGCTGCTGCTGGCGCAATGGGGCCTGGCAGCGGCTTCGCCGGCGCCGGCGACCGAGCGCCTGGGATCCTGCCTGGGGTGGGCGGATGCGATCGGCCTGTCCAAGGTGCTGGCCGCTGCTCCGGGCCGCGCCGCGTCCGATTCGGCCAGGCAGGAAGCCGTCCAACGGGCCCGGGCGGCGCTGGACAGGCTGCGGGCCGGCTCGGCGGACGCATCCGACCATGCCGAGCTGGCGGTCGATTCGTCCGAGCCCCTCATCGAGGAGTCGCTGCCGGCCGACAAGCTGGCGCCCTATCTGCAGCATTTCGTGCTGCAGCAACGCAGCCAGGCCTCGCGCATTCCGCCACTTCGGGACGAGATTCGCGCCTGCATGGAGCGGGCGGGCGGCGAACTCGCGCATATCGCCCAGCTGGACCAGTTCTTCGAACGAGCGATGGCCGAACCCGAGCGCGCAGCCCTTTCGCGTCTTGCAGATCTGCTCGCCAAGCGAGCGAAGCAGCACTACATCGGCAACCCCCGCCGCTGGCGATCGCAGCTCTGGTCGGATCTGCAGCGACTGCTACGCGCCGATCTGGATCAGAGACTTCAACCGGTGCTGGGCCTTGTCGAGGCCCTGAGCACGAGCAAATCCCCATGAATCGAACCCTGAAAGCCCTTTACCCCCTTGCCCTGGCCGCCGGCCTGGCGGGCATTGCCGGTGCGGCCCTGGCCGCCTCCCGTCATCACCCGGTGGCGCTGGCCATGACGCTGCTCATCGCGGGCTTCTTCGCCATCGGCGTGTGGGAGCTGACGGCGTTCCGGCGCGACAGCCGCGGACTGGTGGCCGCGGTGGAGGGCGATGTCGGCGACGATTGGATCGGCACCGTGCCGCTCGCGCTTCGCGCGGCGGTGCAGCAGCGGCTGGAAGGGCTGCGCGTCTTGCCGCCGGGCCTGACTCTCGCGCCGGCTCTTGCAGGCCTGCTGGTACTGCTGGGCATGCTGGGCACCTTCATCGGCCTGGTCATCACGCTGAGCAGCACGGCCAGCGCCCTGGGCGCCTCCGCGGACCTGGCCGCGCTGCGGGCTGCGCTCGGTGCGCCGGTTCAGGGCCTCGGTCTGGCCTTCAGCGCCAGCGTCGCCGGCGTCGCCGGCTCGGCGATGCTGGGTCTGATGCTTGCCCTGGCTCGTCGGGAGCGCGCGGCCGCGCTTGCTTCGCTGGACACGGCGCTGCTGAGCAAGCTGCGACCGCTGAGCGCCGCACATCGGCGCGAGATCGAACAGCAGGCGCTGCACACGGCAGCGGCCGAGCAGGCGCGCAGCCATCAGCTCGAGCTGCTCAGCCAGCTGCAGCAGTTCTCCGAACGGATTGCTGACCAGATCTCGGCGCAGAACACCGCCTTCCACAGCGAAACGAGCAAGGCCTATGCCGCCCTGGCGGCCAGCGTGGACGCCACGCTGCGCGGCAGCCTGGCCGATGCGGCGCGCGCGGCCGGGGCCGCCATCGGGCCGGCCGCCGAGGCGGCCATGGCCGGCATCGCGCGCGAGGCCGCTGCCTTGCACGAGCGCGTGGGTTCGCAGGTCGCCGCGCAGCTCGGTTCGCTGAGCAGCAGCTTCGAGGCCGGCGCAGAACGGATCGCGCGGCAGCAGGAGGCTGCGGCTGTGGCCCAGACTGCGGGGCTGAATCAGCAGCGGGAGATGGCGCTGCAATGGCTCAGCGACAGCGGTGCTGCCGCGCAACGCGCCGCCGAACTCCAGGGCCAGCGCTGGTCTGCGGATTCCCAGGCCTTGCTCACCGCCTTGGACGCCATGGCCAAACGCCATCTGGCCGCCCAGCTTCAGGAGGCGCAGGAGAGAGAGGCCAGGCAGCAGGCGCAGCTCGAGGCGTTTGCCGAGCAGCGCAAAGCCGCCCAGCAGATCGTCGCGCAAACGGCCGAGCAGTTCGTGGCACAGACCCAGGCCCTGCTGGACCGCGTCTCCGACGCGCATGCAAGGCAGCTCGCCGTGCTGGGCGAACAGCAGGCACAGCGGCGCATCGAGGCCCAGGCCGATGCCGATGCGCTGCGCACGCAGCGCGAGGCGATCGAACAAGTGCTGGCCACCCAGCGTGAGGAGGCACATCAGCTGCTGATCGGCAGCGGCGAACGCGCCCAGGCCGCTCTGGCCGACATGACGGCCCTGCTTGCCCAGCAGTCCCAGGCCGCGGTCTCGGTCTTCGCCGATGCGTTCTCGAAGCTGCAAGCCGGCCAGGAGGCCCGCGATGCCCAGCGACTCGAGGCCTGGCGTGCGGTGCTGGAGGCCGCCGGCGCCGCGCAGCTGGAGCAGCAGGGTCGGATGGCGGACAGCCTGCTGAGCAAGACCCGCGAGCTGGTGACTCAGGCGGAAGGCCACTCCCAGCGCACGCTGGCCGAGGCCGGTGCCCTGATGCAGGCCGCGGGCGAAGCCCCTCGCGCGGCCGTCGAGGTGGTATCCGCCCTGCGCGAGCAGCTGGCGCAAAGCCAGGCGCAGGACAGGGCCGCACTGGCGGAACGGGCCGAGCTGATGCAGACGGTGTCCACGCTGCTGGCTTCCCTGCAGCAGGCCGCCGGCGAGCAGCGCGCAGCCATTGACGCGCTGGTGGGCCGCTCGGCGACCCAGCTCGAGGATCTGGGGCAGCGCTTCACCGCGCAGGCGGAGGCGACGGGCCAGGCGCTTTCCGAGGCGGCCTCGAACCTGGCCGTCGGCGCTGCCGATATCGCCAGCGTAGGCGAGGGTTTCAGCGAGGCGGTGAACCAGTTCCAGGGCGCCAACACGCAGCTGGTCCAGCACTTGGCTGCGCTGGAGGATCGTCTCTCCGCCGCCATGGCGCGCAGCGACGACCAGCTGGGCTACTACGTGGCGCAGGCGCGCGAGGTGATCGATCTGTGTCTGGGCTCTCAGAAGCAGGTGCTGGATGCGCTGCAGGGAGCCGCGGCGCATGGATGAACAGCTGGAGATCGAACAGGAAGGCGTCGGGGCACCGGCGTGGGCCGCGTTCGGCGACCTGATGGCCGGCGTCCTGGGGGCCTTCGTGCTGGTGCTGGCGGCCGCCCTGGTGGGCCAGCTCGATCTTGCCACGCAGTTGCAGGCGGAGGTGCAACAGCGCCTGGCCGAACAGGCGCGGCGGGAGGCCTTGGAGCGCGCGCTGGCCGGCCCGCTGGCGGACGGCCGCATCACCCTGGTGGAGGGCCGCATCGGCATCAACAGCGCGGTGCTCTTCGCCACCGGCTCCGACCAGTTGCACGCCGACGGTCGCGCCTTGCTGAAGGCCTTGGCTGCGCCGCTGAAAACCTATCTCGCCCAGCGCGACGAGATCTTGATGGTCAGCGGCTTCACCGACGACCGAGCCATGGTCGCGGGGATGCCGTTCGCCGACAACTGGCAGCTCTCCGCCCAGCGGGCATTGAACGTGACGCGCGCATTATTGGCCGACGGTCTGCCGCCCGATGCCGTGTTCTCCGCCGCATTCGGGTCGCAGCAGCCGGTCGCGTCGAACGACGATGCGGCCGGCCGCGCGCTGAATCGGCGCGTTGAAATCGCCCCGACGCCCCGGCCCAAGCGGGCGCTTGCCGCCTCTGCGCCGTGAGCACGATCGAGGATCCCCTTGCCTGGGCGGCCGCCCAGCAGCTCGACCCGGTGCGGCAGCGCATGCTCTTGGCGCTGGCCCGCCGCGCCGCGGCTCAGCCGCCCGGGCCGATGCGCGACAAGCTGCTTGCCAAGCTGCTGCAGCGTGCAGCGAGCAGGACGGCGGCAAAACCGGTGGAGCGCGTCGCCGCTCGCGCGAACCCGCTCGCCGCGCTGCGCTCCCTGCTCGATGATTCCGGCCAGGGCCTGCGCCAGCTTCGACTTCATCAAGGCACTTGGAGGCAGCTGCGCGTCGCCCGACGCCTTGCTGAATTGAGTGCCCCGGTCCCGCTTCATCTGGGCCCTTTGAACAGCCAGGTGCTCGCCACCCGTGCGCTCCAGCAGCTGCAGTCACTGGCGCCGGACTACCTGCATCGGTTTCTGGCACAGATGGATGCGATCGCGGCGCTGACGCCGGTGAATGCCAATACCGACATCGAGCGAGCTGCGCGGGCTCCGGGCAAGAAGGCTGCTGTCCGGCGCAAGTGATGCGTTCACAGGGCGTTACACCGGCAGCCGGCGAGTTGTTTAGGCTAGGCCGATGTTTGGATCACGCAAAGCCGTCACCTTCGACCCTTACCGCGGGCGCCGCAAGCGCAAGCTGCCCGTCTGGCTGCTGCTCTTGCTGCTGGGCTTCGCGCTCGGCATCGCCGCCGTCATCGCGGTCGAGCAGAAGCTATTGCCACCGCGGCTGAGCGCCGCCGAATCGCATGTCATCCGTGAGTCCTTCGCCAAAGCTGACGCAGATCGCACGCGCCTGCAGCAGGAGCGTGACAGCTTGCAACGGCAGGTCGAGAAGATCAGCGCCGAGACACAGCGACGCGATGCCGCGCTGAGCGCTGCGCAGAACGCGGCCCGACAGGCCCGGGCCGACCTGACGGTGCTGCTGGCGACGCTGCCCCCGGATCCGCGCGCGGCGCAGAATGCGGTCGAAATACGCGCCGGCCGCTTCCTGGCGCGCCGCGGAAGCCTGGACTACGAAATCGTGCTCACGCGCCGCCAGGCCTCCAAGCCGCTCGCCGGCGTGATGATGGTCGCCGTCGCCGGCACATCCAGCACCGGCAAGCCGACCACCCTGACGATGGAGCCGGTGAACCTGGCCGTCGAAGACCACGAGATCATCAGCGGCTCGATGCGTCTGCCGGAGGACTTCACGCCCCGCCAGACCACGGTGCAGGTGCTCGATCGGCCCGCGGGGCGCTCGCTCGGCATGCGGGTGCTGACCGTGGAAAGCACCAAGGCCTGAGCGGTTCGCGCCCTGCCGGGAGGGCGTCCACAGACGTCACAATCGAGGCATGCCGAATCTCAAATCCGTCATGCAGCGATGAGCATCGTCGTCTTCTGGATCGATGCCGGCGACACGGCCGCCATGCAGTCCTTCGAGGACGGGCAACTGCTCGATGCCTTGGCGCATGCCGAGCTAAAGCGGCGGCAGGGCTTGCGCCACATCACCATCTCGACCGAACTGGCCGGGAGCGTGGGATCGGCCGGCGTGGATGAGATCAAGGCCCGCAAGCTGCCGGACGGGTCGGACTACGACTGGTCCAAGGCACATCGCGGCAAAAGTCCGCCGCGCAAGCAGCGCTGAGCCTCCCGGCGCAAGCATCGACCTCGCTTCTTGCTGCGCGCCGCTTGCCGCCCGGTTCAGCGGCGCACGCCGCGCAGCAGGCGCAGGCCGTTGAAGACGACCAGCAGGCTGGCGCCCATATCGGCAAAGACGGCCATCCACATCGAGGCGTTGCCGAACACGGCCAGCACGAAGAACAGCGCCTTGATGCCCAGCGCCAGCGCGATGTTCTGCAGCAGGATCGCATGCGTGCGCCGGGACAGCCGGATCGTCTCGGGCAGCTTGCGCAGATCGTCGTCCATGATCAGCACATCGGCCGTTTCCTTGGCGGTGTCGGTGCTGGCGCCGCCCAGCGAGAAGCCCAGGCTCGCGGCGGCCAGGCTGGGCGCGTCGTTGACGCCGTCGCCGACCATGCCGACCGGCCCGGCCGCGCTCCAGCGCGCCACCAAGTCCTGCTTGTCCTGCGGCAGCAGGCCGGCATGGACCCGGGCTATGCCCAGCGGCGCGGCGATCGCGCGGGCGGTGGCCTCGTTGTCGCCGCTGAGCATGGCCGTCGCCATGCCCAGCGCGCGCAGCTCGGCCAGCGCGGCGGCGCTGCTGGCGCGCGCGCTGTCGGCGACGGCAAACAGCGCCAGCGGCCCGCTTGCATCGGCCAGCACCGAGACGGTCCGGCCCTGCGCCTCCTGTGCCTGCAGCAGCGCCGCCACAGTCGGCGTGCACAGGCCGCGTTCTTGCAGCCAGCGATGGTTGGCGAGCAGGAATTCGCCGCCGGCGATGCGGCCACGCAGGCCGCGGCCCGGCTCGGCCACCAAGTCCTCGACCGGCAGCAGCGCCGCGGCCAGCCCGGCCGCCAGCGCCTTCGAGACCGGGTGATCCGAGCGCGAAGCCAGGCTCTGCGCGCGGCCGAGGATCCAGTCCGGCGGCTGCGCGCTGCTCAGCAACTGCTGGGCCACCAGCTTGGGCCGGCCTTCGGTCAGGGTGCCGGTCTTGTCCAGCGCGATCAGCCGCAGCCGGCGCGCCTGTTCCAGATGGACGCCCCCCTTGATCAGGATGCCGCGCCGGGCGGCGGCGGCCAGGCCGCTGACGATGGTCACCGGTGTCGAGATCACCAGCGCGCAGGGGCAGGCGATCACCAGCAGCACCAGCGCCTTGTAGACGGCCTGCGACCAGGCCCAGCCGACCAGCAAGGGCATGCCCAATGCCACGCCCAGCGCCAGCACGAACACGGCCGGCGTGTAGATGGCGGCGAAGCGGTCGACGAAGCGCTGCGTCGGCGCGCGCCGGCTCTGCGCCTCCTCGACCGCCTGGATGAGGCGGGCCAGCACGCTGTCCGAGGCCGGCCGCGTGACCTCGAACTCGAGCGCGCCGCTCTGGTTGATGCTGCCGGCATAGACCTCGTCGCCGGGCTGCTTGTCGACCGGCAGGCTTTCGCCGGTGACCGGCGACTGGTCGACGGCGCCGCGGCCGGCGCTGACGCGGCCGTCGAGCGCGAAGCGTTCGCCCGGCTTGACGCGCACCCGGCTGCCGACGGCAATCGTGCCGGCCTCGCGCAAGGCCCAGGACCCGTCGGCCAGGCGCAGCTCGGCCTGCGGCGGCGACAGCGCCAGCAGTCCGGCGATCGCATCGCGCGCCCGCTCGACCGAGCGCGCCTCGATCAGCTCGGCCAGCGCATACAGCGCCATCACCATTGCCGCCTCCGGCCACTGGCCGATCAGGAAGGCGCCGCTGACGGCCACGCTCATCAGCGCATTGATGTTCAGCTGCCCGCGCCGCAGCGCGCTCAGGCCCTTGCGGAACACCGCCAGGCCCGACAGCGCGATCGCGCCGGCGGCCACGGCCATGCCCAGCAGCTGCCAGGCCAGCAGCGGCGGCGCGAGGAAGTGGATCAGTTCGGCGCCCAGCGCGACGGCCAGCGCGGCAAGCAGGCGCCACAGCTCGGCTCGGCGGGCGCGCGCCCGGTCCTCGGCCGGCGGCCTCGCGGCGATGCGCTGCGCCTCGAAGCCGGCCGCCGCGATCGCCGCGGCGATCTCGTCCCAGCTCTGCACCGGCGCGTCGATGCCCAAGGTCCGGCCGGCCAGATCGAAGCGCAGGCGCCGCACGCTGGCAAAGCGCTCCAGCGCGCGGCGGATCTGGCCTTCCTCGACCGCGCAGTCCATGGCCGGGATGTGCAGCAGCAGCGGCAGCGGATCGCCGGCCTCGCGGGTGGGGGGCCGGGCCGGCGCCTGCTGCTTGGCGTGGGGATCGTGCTCGTGCTCATGCTCGTGCGCGCAGCAGCCGCCGGTGGGCGCGGCGGCTTGGCCGGCTATGGGGGGAAGGGCATTTCTGTTCATCAGCCGGCATTTGAAACCCTGGAGTGGCTCCAGAGTCAAGCCGGCCGTGGTCGCGGCGACAACGGTGCTCTGCAGCTGCCGCAAGACCCGACCGGAGCGAGCCCGCGCCGGGCCATCTGCTAAGCTGCCCGCCGAGATGATGATCCGCAAAGTCCATCGCCTGCTGCTCCTGCTGCTGCTGATCGTGCTGCTGCCGATCCGCGGCGTGATTGCGGCCGCGATGCCCTGCCAGCCGCTGCCGGTCGAGACGACGGCGCCGGCGCAGGCGGCCGTTCATCACTGCGAGGAGATGCCGGCCGCCGATCGGGCGCAGGACGATGCATCCGCCCAGGGCGAGCCCTGTCCGCTGTGCGCGGCCTTCTGCTCGATGACGTCGATGCCGACGGCCGGCCTGCAGCTGGCGCCGCCGCTGCTGGCCAGCACGGCGCGCTTTGCCGAGCCGCTCGCCAAGGCGCCCAGCTTCCTGTCCGACGGGCAGGAACGCCCACCCCGAACGATCTGACCCCGCCAGGCCTGCTCGCACAGGCCGACAGGGACTCGTGCGCCTGCGTGGCGCATGAGGCGATGCCCGGGCGTCCGCCCGGGCGCTCCGCAAGCGTGGTTGCACCCGTGAAAATCCATCCATTCAGAATCAGCGCGGCCGCCCCGGTCGCCGCGGTCACCTTCCTGCTCGCCGGCTGCGCGAGCTTCTCGCCGGACGGCGGCTTCGAGGCGGTCGAGCGGCTCAGCCGCGAGCGCATCGGCCACACGCCCACTTACCAGCGCACGGCCGAGCAAGGTGTGGCCGCCGGCACGCGCGTGGCCGAGCTGCTGGCCCGCCCGCTGAGCGCCGACGGCGCGGTGGAGATCGCGCTGCTGAACCAGCGCGAGCTGCAGGCCGCCTATGCGGAGCTGGGCATTGCCGAGGCCGATCTGGTGCGCGCCGCGCGGCCGGCCAATCCGACCCTCAGCTTCGGCCGGCTCACCGGATCCGGCGGCGTCGAGATCGAGCGCGCACTGCTGTTCGACGTGCTGGGCCTGTTCACCCTGCCGCTGGCCACCGAGCTGGGCCAGCAGCGCCTGCAGCAGGCGCAGCTGCAGGCCGCCTACGAGACGGTCGGCGTCGCCACCGAGGCGCGCAAGGCCTTTTTCGAGGCGCTGGCCGCGCAGCAGCTGCTCGGCTACTACGGCCAGGTCCAGCAGGCCGCCGGGGCCTCCAGCGAGCTGGCTCGGCGCATGCAGGCGGCCGGCAATTTCAATGCGCTGGCCCAGCTGCGCGAGCAGGCCTTCCACGCCGACGCGACGCTGAACCTGGCCCGCGCACAGCAGCGCGCGCTGGCCGCGCGCGAGCGGCTGGTGCGGGCGCTGGGCCTGAGCGAGGTGCAGCTCGGCTTCACGCTGCCCGAGCGCCTGCCCGAGCTGCCGGCGGCGCCGGCCGCACCGCAGGCGACCGAGCAGGCGGCGCTGGACCGGCGCCTGGACCTGCTGATGGCGCGGCGCTCGACCGAGGCGACCGCGCAGGCGCTGGGCCTGACAAAGGCGACCCGCTTCATCAACGTGCTGCAGCTGGGCTACCAGAACAAGAGCGAGAGCGGGGCCGCCCGCAGCAATGGCTACCAGGTCGAACTCGAGCTGCCGCTGTTCGATTTCGGCAGCGCGCGGCTGGCGCGCGCCGAGGCGGTCTACATGCAGTCGCTGCACCGCACCGCCGCCGTCGCGGCGCGGGCCGGCTCGGAGACGCGCGAGGCCCATGCGGCCTACCGCAGCGCCTATGAGCTGGCGCGGCAGTACCGCGACGAGATCGTGCCGCTGCGCAAGCGCATCTCGGAGGAAAACCTGCTGCGCTACAACGGCATGCTGGCCAGCGTCTTCGATCTGCTGGCCGATGCGCGCGAGCAGATCGCCGGCGTCGTCGGGGCCGTGGAGGCGCAACGTGACTTCTGGATCGCCGAGACCGAGTTGCAGGCGACCCTGGCCGGCCGCGCAGCGTCGGGCGCCGGCCCGGCCCCGGCGGCGATCGCCACCGGCCCCGCGGCCGCGCATTGAGGATGCAGGAAACATGACGACAAGCAATCGCAGAAGCTTTTTCAAGACCGCCGGCGCCAGCCTGATCGGCGCCGCGGCCGTCGGCCGGGCCGGCGCCGCGCTGCTGCCCGAGGCGCCGCTGCGCAGCTCGGCCGAGACCCTGCCGCCGCCGGCGCCACCGGACGGCCGCCCCTTCCAGCCGCTGGTGACCTTGAACGGCTGGTCCTTGCCCTGGCGCACCAAGAACGGGGTGAAGGAATTCCATTTGGTCGCCGAGCCGGTGTTGCGCGAGATCGCGCCGGGCATGCAGGCGCGGCTGTGGGGCTATAACGGCAGCAGCCCGGGGCCGACGATCGAGGCGGTGGAGGGCGACCGCATTCGCATCTTCGTCAGCAACAAGCTGCCCGAGGTCACCAGCGTGCACTGGCACGGCCTGCGCGTGCCCTCGGGCATGGACGGCGTCACCGGCCTGACCCAGCCGCCGATCGGCGTCGGCAAGACCTTTGTGTACGAGTTCCAGCTGCAGCGGCCCGGCACCTTCATGTACCACCCGCATGCGGACGAGATGGTGCAGATGGCGATGGGCATGATGGGCCTGTTCATCGTGCATCCGAAGGACCGCCGGCAGTTCAAGGTCGACCGCGACTACGGCTTCATCCTGAATGCCTACGACATCGAGCCCGGCAGCGCGACGCCGCGCGTCAACACCATGCTGGACTTCAACCTCTGGACCTGGAACAGCCGCGCCTTCCCCGGCATCGCGCCGCTGGTCGCGCGCAGCGGCGAGCGGGTGCGCATCCGGATCGGCAATCTGACCATGACCAACCACCCGATCCATATGCACGGCCCGCATTTCGAGGTGACGGGCACCGATGGCGGCTGGGTGCCCAAGAGCGCGCGCTGGCCCGAGGTGACGAGCGATATCGGCGTCGGCCAGATGCGCGCGATCGAGTTCGACGCGCTGGCCGGCGACTGGGCCATCCACTGTCACAAATCGCACCACACGATGAACGCGATGGGCCATGGCCTGCCGACGATGATAGGCGTCGAGCAGCGCGACCTGGCGCGCAAGATCGCCGATCTGGTGCCGGACTACATGGCCATGGGCGAGCGCGGCATGCACGAGATGACCGAGATGGAAATGCCGCTGCCGGCCAACACCTTGCCGATGATGACCGGCCAGGGGCCCTTCGGCGCGATCGGCATGGGCGGCATGTTCAGCGTCGTCAAGGTGCGCGACGACATCCGCCCCGGCGACTATGCCGACCCGGGCTGGTACGCCCATCCGGCCGGCACGCTGGCCTCCGAATACACGGCCGATCTGCCCGAGCCGCCGCGCGCCGCCGCTGCTGCGGTCCAGGGCCCCGCGCTGCAGGTGCGCAAGCCGGGCGGCCACAAGGACCACTCCGGCCACTGAAGGAATTGACCATCATGATGACAAGAACTTGTATCGCCGGCCTGCTCGCACTGACGCTGCTCGGCACGGCGGCCGCCCAGTCCCCGCGTGCGAGCGCTGCCTCTCAGTCCGCCACGCGGCCGATGGCCGAGGGCGAGGTCCGCAAGATCGACCGCGCGCAGGGCAAGCTGACCCTGCGCCACGGCCGCATCGAGAACCTCGATATGGACGGCATGACCATGGTGTTCCGGCTTGCCGAGCCGAAGCTGCTGGACGGCTTGAAGGAGGGCGACCGGGTCCGCTTCGCCGCCGAGCGCATAGCCGGCGCGGTCACGGTGACGGCGATCGAAGCGGCTCCCTGAGGGCTTTTAGATGGCCGCCTCCAGCAACTGCGCCTGGATCAGCAGCATGCGCCGCCGCTCCTCGGGCAGGGCCGGGTCCAGGCTTGCGGTCAGGGCGGCCGACCAATGCTGCGCGCCGGCGATGCCGTCGAAGACCGGGATGCCGGCCTCGCGGCGGATCAGCTGCAGCAGCGCCTCGGACATGCCCTGGCATTCGATCGCGTCGTAGAGCCGGCCCAGCAGGCGGGCGGTCTCGGCGACCGCCGGCGCCGGGCTGCTCTCGGACAGCGCGGCGCGCACATGGGCGACCTTGGCGCCCAGCCCGGCGGCGGCGGCGCTGAACAGCCGCGCCTCGCGCGAATCGGCGGCGGCGCTGACCAGGCCGATGTTCTTGCCCTTCAACGCGCCGGCCAGCGCCGGCTGCCGTGCGGCCAGCGCCTCGGCGCGGGCCAGCAGGGCGGCCGGGGCGAGCGGGCGTCCGAAGGGCTGGAGGGCAATGTCCATCAGGGTCGAAAAATCCTTGGCGCGAGCTTAGCGAGCGCCCGGGTCCGGGACTTGATCGGCGTCAAGGCGGCGCCTGCCACTTCGGTGTTACCGAGGGTTCACCCGCTGTTACGCAACGTCGCCGAGCATTGCATCGTCGCTTGCAGCCGGCGCCGACGATGGCTTCCAACACGAGACAGCCCGGAGGAAGCCACCATGTATGCCAGCACCATCGCCCCCACGCCCGCGCCACGCAGCGGCTGGATCGAAGCGCCTGCCATCGCACAGGCGCCGGATGCGCCGCAGCAGTTCAGCCGCCGCATCGCCGCCACCCTGAAGCTGCTGGCCGAGAAGCTGGCCGTGCAGCGGCGCGTCGTCCACACCGGCGACCGCATCTACCAGGCGGGCCGCGAGTTCGGCTGCCTCTACATCGTCAACTCGGGCATCTACAAGATCGTCAGCCTGATGCCGGACGGCCGCGAGCAGGTCGTCGCGCTGAAGTTCCGCGGCGACTGGCTCGGCCTGGACGGCATCGCCGCCGGCCGCTACGGCAGCGACGCGATCGCGATGGACACCGGCGAGGTCTGGGCGATTCCCTACGAGGCCTTGCTGGAGGCCTGCCTGAAGGAGCGCCAGCTCCTGAACGCGCTGCACGAGGCGATGAGCCGCGACATCGCCGGCGAGCGCGATTCGCTGCTCTCGGTCTGCACGCTGCCGGCCGATGCGCGGGTCGCCGACTTCCTGCGCTACTGGGCCGAATCGCTGGCCAAGCGCGGCATGCGCACCGACCAGATCACCCTGCGCATGACCCGCGCCGAGATCGGCAACTACCTGGGCCTGACCCTGGAATCGGTCAGCCGTGCGCTGTCCAAGCTGGCGCGCGCCCGGGTGATCGGCTTTGCGGCCAAGTGCCGGCGCGAGGTCGAGATTCCCGATGTCGAGGCCTTGAGCGCCTTCGTGCAGCGCTCGCTGCTGCCGCAGGCCAGCCTGCAGTAAGGGCTGCGCCCAAGGCTACTGCGGGCGCAGCGCCAGCGCCCGCGCGATCGCGCCACGCAGCTCGTCGCGGCCATAGGGCTTGGGCAGCAGTTCCCAGGACGGCGGCGCCGCGCGGTCGGCATCGAGCAGATCGGCCGAGAAGCCCGACATCAGGAGCACGGCAATGGCCGGCAGGCGCTGCTGGACGATGGCCGCGAACTCGGTGCCGCGCATGCCGGCGCCCAGCGAGATATCGCTGAGCAGCAGGTCGAAGCGTGCCTCCGGCCCCAGCGCCGGCAGCGCCTCCTCGGCACTGCGAAAGGCGGTGGTGCGGCATTGCAGCGCATCCAGATAGGCGCACACGACCGCGCGCACCTCGGCATCGTCTTCGACCAGCAGCACCGACAGGCCGGCCGGGATCGCCGCCGCGGCCGCCGCCTCCTCGCGCGGCGTCGCCGCCACGCCAGCCCCGCGGGCGCTGGGGATGTACAGCGTCACCGTCGTGCCCTGGCCCGGCGCGCTGCTCAGCGCGACGCTGCCCTTGGACTGGCGCGCGAAGCCGTAGACGGTGCTCAAGCCCAGGCCGGTGCCGCGGCCGCTGTCCTTGGTGGTGAAGAAGGGCTCGAAGGCGCGTTCCTTGACCGCGTCGGACATGCCGGTGCCGCTGTCCGCGACGCTGATCGCCACGAAGGGGACCTCGGCCGCCGCGTCCTGGTCCAGTTCGCCGCGCAGCGCCTCGGGTAATGCGGGCAGGACCTCGGCGCTGAAGCGCAGGCGGCCGCCCTCGGGCATCGCATCGCGTGCATTGATGGCGATGTTGAGCAGCGCCGATTCGAGCTGGCCGGCATCGGCGCGCAGCGCGAAACGGCCCTCGGCGTGGACTTCGATCGCGATGCGCTGGTCCAGCGTGCGGCGCAGCAGATCGGCCAGCGATTCCAGCAGCGCGCCGGCATCGACCTCGGAGGGGTTCAGCACCTGCCGACGCGAGAAGGCCAGCAGCTTGCCGGTCAGCTCGGCGCCGCGCCGCGCCGCGCGCAGCGCCGCCGCCAGCAGGGCCTGCGATTGCGGGTCGGCATGGCCGGGGGTTTCCTCCAGCACCTGCAGATTGCCCTGGATCACGGTCAGCAGATTGTTGAAGTCGTGCGCGATGCCGCCGGTCAGCTGGCCGACGCTCTCCAGGCGCTGCGAATGGTTCAGCGCCTCCTCGGACTGGGCGCGCTGCAGGCTGGAGGCGAGCAGGTTGGACAGCGATTGCAGAAAGCGCGTCTCGTCCTCGCCGAAGCGCCCCGGCGTCGTCGCAAAGGCCCAGATCGCGCCGATCGGCCGGCCGCGGTCGAACACCGGCACGCCCAGGCCGCTGCGCAGGCCGGCGGCCCGGTAGGCGGCCGGGATGTCGAAGCGCTGCGCCTCGTCCAGGTCGGCGACGACGATAGGATGCCCTTCGGCCAGCACCTGGCCGGCAAAGGCAGCGGCCCGATCGGCGCTGGCCACGCCGTCGATGCCGGGCAGATCGCCGGCGCTGGCGGCCGGGCGCAGCTGCTGGCGGCCGTCCCGCAGCAGCCAGACGCTGGCCGCCGCCGCCTCGAGCGCCTCGACGGCGATGGCCGGCGCGCGCTGCAGCAGCACCTGCGGGTCGCGCGAGTCCACCGCGTCGCGGCCCACCAAGGCCAACAGCTCCGCATAGCGGGCGCGGCGCAAGGCCTGGCGCACGCGCGGATAGGCGCCGATATCGCGGATCGCCGCGACCACCAGCGGCAGGCCATGGCCTTGCAGCGGGCTCAGCGCGATCTCGACCATCACCTCGCTGCCGTCCTTGCGCCGCGCCACCAGATCGCTCTGCGTGCCCATGGGCCGCGCGCGCGGCGCCGCGTCATAGCTCTTGCGGTAGGCCGCATGGCGCGAGCGGATCGCGTCGGGCAGCAGCTGGTCGACGCTCATGCCGACCAGCTCCAGGCCGGTGTAGCCGAGCAGGGCCTCGGCCGCCTGGTTGGCCAGCACGATGGCACCGGCCGCGTCGACGACCAGCAGCGCGTCCGGATAAGCGGCGTGCAGCGAGCGGAAGATCGCCTGTTCGTCCAGGCCGGCCGTCGCCGGCGATGGGGTGGGGGCCGGCATGCCGCTTCAGCCGGTGCTGACCGGCGGCACGAAGATATAGCCGGCGCCGCGCACCGACTTGATCAGCTGCGGCTGCTCGGCGTCGATCTCGATCTTCTTGCGCAGGCGGCCGACCTGCACATCGATCGTGCGGTCGTAGGGCCCGGCCTCGCGGCCGCGCGTCTGCTCCAGCAGGAAGTCGCGCGACAGCACCCGGCCCGCGTGGCGCGCGAAGGTCAGCAACAGCTCGAACTCGCCGGTGGTCAGCGCCACCTCGCCCTGCGCGCCGAGCAGGCGGCGCGCCTGCGTGTCCAGCTGCCATTGCTCGAAGCGCAGGCGCGCGCTGGGTGCCTCGGCGCGCGGCGTCGGCGCTGCCTCCGGCTTGGCCGCGGCGCGGCGCAGCACCGCCTTGCAGCGCGCCAGCAATTCGCGCAGATCGAAGGGCTTGGTCACGTAGTCGTCCGCGCCGACCTCCAGGCCGACCACCTTGTCGATCGCGTCGCCGCGGCCGGTGACGATGACCAGGCCGCAGTTCCAATGCTCGCGCAGCTGCCGCGCCAGGCCGAAGCCGTCCTCGCCCGGCAGGCCCAGATCGAGCAGCACCAGCGCCGGCGTGTCGCGCGCCATCAGCTCCAGCAGCGCCGCGCCGCTGTGCAGCTGCGTCGTGCGGTAGCCATGGCCCTGCAGATAGTGGGCGAGCAGGGCGGTGATGTCGACCTCGTCGTCGAGGATGGCGATATGGGCAAGCGAACTCACGGCGGGCGCGGCGGGCGGTTGATGCGTCATCCGCATTCTGACATCGGACAGGCCTATGCCGGGGCAGGATCAGCGCGGCAGGCCCCGGTGGTCAGGCCCGGTTCAGAGCACGCGCGAGAAGCGGGTCGCTTGCTGCTGCCGCTGGGCCGCCTGCTGCAGATGGCGATCGAAGACCATCGCGATCGCGCGCACCAGGAACCAGCCGGCGGCCGTCAGCTGCACGCCGGCCGCGTCGATCTCCAGCAGGCCGGCCGCCGCCATTGCGCGCAGCCGCTCGAGCTCGGGCGCGAAATAGTCGTGGAAGCGCAGCGCATGCCGCGCCTCGATCGCGGCGAACTCGAGCCGGCCCTGGCACATCAGCGCCATGATCAGCTCGCGGCGCAGCCGGTCGTCGTCATCGAGCGCATGGCCGCGCTCGACCGGCAGCTGGCCGGCGTTCAGCGCCGCGTAGTACTCGGGCAGGGTCTTGGCGTTCTGGTAGTAGGCGGCGCCGATGCGGCCGATCGCCGACACGCCCAGCGCCACCAGATCGCAGTCAGGCTGCGTGCTGTAGCCCTGGAAGTTGCGCTGCAGCCGGCCTTCCTGCTTGGCGATCGCCAGCGCGTCCTCGGGCAGCGCGAAATGGTCCATGCCGATATAGCGGTAGCCGCGCGCCAGGAAGCCGCCGATCGCATCGCCGAGCATGGCGATGCGATCGGCCGGGCGGGGCAGGTCGGCGTCGGCGATGCGGCGCTGCGGCTTGAAGCGCTCGGGCAGATGGGCATAGGCGTAGAGCGCGATGCGGTCCGGCCGCAGCTGGCCGATCTGCGCGATCGTGCGCGCGAAGCTCTCGGCCGTCTGCCTGGGCAGGCCGTAGATCAGATCGGCGTTGATCGAGCGGTAGCCGAGCTCCCGCGCCGCCTGCATCAGCTCGCGCACGCTGTCGAAGGACTGCACGCGATGGACCGCGCGCTGCACCTCGGCATCGAAATCCTGCACGCCGAAGCTCAGGCGGTTGAAGCCCAGCGCGCGGAAGTGCGCCAGCCGCGCCGGCGTCACCGTGCGCGGATCGACCTCGATCGAGACCTCCGAATCGGCGGTGAAGCGAAAGGCCGCGGCCAGGCGGCCCATCAGCCGCGTCAGCTCGGCGTCGGACAGAAAGGTCGGCGAGCCGCCGCCAAAGTGCAGCTGCGAGACCGGCCGGCCGCCGCCGAGCCGCGCCAGCACCAGTTCGAGCTCGCGCTCCAGCGCAGCCAGGTAGTCGGCGGCGCGCTCGTGATGCTTGGTGATGATCTTGTTGCAGGCACAGTAGTAGCAGACCGATTCGCAAAAGGGGATGTGCAGGTACAGCGACAGCGGCGCGCTGCCGCCGCCGGCCATCGACAGGGCCTGGCCCGCCTCGGCCGCGCCGAAGCCGGCGGCGAAGCGGTCGGCCGTCGGGTAGGAGGTGTAGCGCGGGCCGGGCGTGTCGAAGCGGCGCAGCAGTTCGGGCGTCAGCGGCGGCGCTCCGGGCGGCCGGCCGTTCGGTGTCGGAGCAAGCATGGCCTATGGTGAGGCCGCCGGCGCCGCGGCGCCTTGCTCTGGATCAAGTGCCGCGCCGCCGGCTTCAGCCTAGATTCAGAGCAGCCAGTCGATCGGCAGGATGGACAGGAACTGGATGCCCACGCGGCGCAGCCAGCCGGTTTCGGGCTCGACGCTGAACTGCTGCTCGCCCTCGGGCCCGGCCTCGGTCCAGACGAGCGCATCGCCCTCGCCGGCCAGGCGCACCGTGTAGGCGATCCGCCGCAACTCCTGGTCGAACAGGCCGGACAAGCGCTGCGCCATGCCGGGGCTGTCGATCACCAGGCCCATCTCGGTGTTCAGCAGTGCCGAGCGCGGGTCGAAGTTGAAGGAGCCGACGAAGATGCGCTGGCGGTCGACGGCGAAGGTCTTGGCATGCAGGGCGGCCGAGGAGCCGTGGCTGTCCTTGGCCGCGCTGCTGCCCTTGTCGCCTTTCTTGCCGTTCAGCTGCGTCGGCTTGAACTCGTAGAGCTGGACGCCGGCGCGCAGCAGCGGCTCGCGCCATTTGGCATAGCCGGCGTGGACGGCGCCGACATCGGAGGCAGCCAGCGAGTTGGTCAGGATGCGCAGGCGCACGCCGCGGCCGGCCAGCGCGACCAGGCTCTCGGTGCCCGGCTTGCCCGGCACGAAGTAGGGCGAGACCAGATCCAGCTCGGTCTGCGGATGGCCGATCGTCGCCAGCAGCGCCGGCAGCAGCAGCTCCTCGCGCTGCGGCGTCTGGGCCAGCGTCTTGGCCGGATCGTCGTAGACCAGCTGGGCGCGTGTCCATTCGAGCGGCAGGCGCTCGCCGAGCAGGTCCTGCACCAGCCGGGTCGAGCGCAGCGCCTCGAGATAGCGGGTCGATTCCGGATCGGCGCGGGCCGCGGCGAACTCGGCGCGCAGGCCTTCGGCCGCGCCCTCGCCGGGCGAGCCGAGCAGGCTGGCGGCGGGATAGGCCGAGGCGCTGTTCCAGTAGTCGTCGAACTGCCGGGAGATCGCCGGCACGGCGGCACCGACGGCCAGCACGTCGAGGTCGGCGAACTCGGTCTGCTGGCCGGCGCCGAAGTACTCGTTGCCGATATTGCGGCCGCCGACGATGCTGGCCTGGTTGTCGGCGGTGAAGGACTTGTTGTGCATGCGCCGGTTGACGCGCGAGAAGTCGCTGACGAAGTTCAGCAGACGCAGCGAGCGCTGCGCGAAGGGGTTGTAGAGCCGCACCTCGATGTTCGGATGCGCGTCCAGCGCCGCGATGGTCGGATCGATGCCCCCGGTGTTGGCGTCGTCGAGCAGCAGGCGCACGCGCACGCCGCGCTCGGCCGCCTGCCACAGCGCCTCGAACAGCAGCTCGCCGGTCTGGTCGCGGTGCCAGATGTAGTACTGCACGTCCAGCGAGCGATCGGCGCTGGCGGCCAGCAGCACGCGCGCGGCAAAGGCGTCGTGCGGCTCGGCCAGCGCATGGATGCCGCTCTGGCCCGGATGGGCCGCGATGCCCGGGGCGATCGCGCGGCCCAGCCGCGTCTGGCCGGTGTCGCCCAGCGCATGGCTCTCGGCGCGGCCGTCCAGCGGCGGCAGGCTGGCGCAGCCGGCCAGCAGCAGTGCGGCGAGCCAGGTGAAGATCAGATCAAGGCAGGGGCGGCGCATCGGGGCGGCCCTCGCGCTCAGCGGGCGCGGCGCTGCGGCGACCGGAGGCGGTCGCTCAGACCAGCCCCTGCTTGCTGGCAAGCACGGCGGCCTCGGCGCGGCTCGACACATTGAGCTTCTTGTAGATGGACTTGATGTGGTCGTTGACGGTGAACCACTTGATGCCCATCAGGTTCGCGATCTCCTTGATCGTGAAACCCTTGCTGAGATAGGTCAGCACCTCGTTCTCGCGCGGCGTCAGCCGCTCCCATTCGGGCGGGGGGTCGAGCACCACGCCGCGTCCGGTGGCGAATTGGGCGGTGGTCGACAAGGCGCCGAAGCCCGAATGCAGCGGCATCGGCCCGCTGTCGCCGGTCGAGCCGGGGCGGAAATGCGAGAGCAGGCGGCGCGCGATCGCCGGCGACAGCGGCGGCTGGCCGCGCACGATGCGCTGCAGCTCCTCGACCAGCACCTCGAAGCGATCTTCCTTCAGCAGATAACCATCGGCCCCGCATTGCAGGGCCGGAAACAGGTGGTCGTCGTCGGAGTAGAGGGTGGTGACGATTTTCATCGCCGTCGAGCCGGCCAGTTCGGCCAGGAACTCCATGCCGTTGCCATCGGGCAGTTCCAGATCGACCAGGATCAGCTTGAAGCCGGCATCGGGCCCCAGATCGGCCAGCTTGGCGACCTGGCGGCGGGCGCCGTCGAGGTCACCGACCTCGGTGATCTCCAGGGCATCGCTGAAGCTCTCGCGCACGACTCGGCACAGAAAGCTTCTCGCAACCGGGTTGTCTTCGATGATCAGTACTTTGACGGCCATGGTGTGGGATCCCGCTTCGAACGCATCGTAGCGCACATCCGCGCGCTTCTGCGCAGCCCCGGTTACAGCCTGTCATCGCTGTCGCAGCGCTGCCGCAGCGGGCGGCCGCCCGGCCAAGCCCGACTAAGGGTTTGTGAGGACGACCTTGCCGACGACCTGGCGGCTGGCCATGCGGGCGAAGGCCTGCGGCAGCTGCGCGAGCGGCAGCACCTGATCCAGCACCGGCTTGATCTTGCCCTGGCCGTACCACTGCGCCAACTGGCCCAGCATCTCCGCATTGCGGCGCGGCTCGCGGCGCGCGAACTCGCCCCAGAACACGCCGACCAGCGAGGCGCCCTTCAAGAGCGCCAGGTTCAGCGGCAGCGCCGGGATCTCACCCTGGGCGAAACCGACGACCAGATAGCGGCCGCGCCAGGCGATCGAGCGGAAGGCCGGCTCGGCCAGATCGCCGCCGACCGGGTCGTAGATCACGTCGGGGCCCTTGCCCTCGGTCAGCGTCTTCAACTCCTCGCGCAGATTGCCGCTGGCGTAATTGATCGTCGCATCGGCGCCGATCTCGCGGCAGCGCGCGCATTTCTCGTCCGAGGAGGCGGCGGCGATCACCTTCGCGCCCGCCGCCTTGGCGATCTGGATCGCCGCCGTGCCGACGCCGCCGGCCGCGCCGAGGATCAGCACCGTCTCGCCCGGCTGCAGCGCCGCGCGGTCGAGCAGCGCGTGGTGGCTGGTGGCATAGGTGCAGATGAAGGCGGCCGCGTCCTCGAAGGCAAAGCCGGGCGGCAGCGGCATCGCCAGCGCGGCCGGGATGCAGGCATGGCTGCCAAAGCCGCCGGTGCCGGCGAAGGCGGCCACCGCATCGCCGGCCTTGAGGCCCTTGACGCCCTCGCCGACCGCCTCGACGACGCCGGCGAACTCGGTGCCCGGCACGAAGGGCAGCGGCGGCTTCATTTGGTACTTGTTCTGGATGATCAGCAGATCGGGGAAGTTCAGGCTGGCCGCCTTGATCGCGACGCGGACCTGGCCGGCGGCCGGTTCCGGCGTCGGCAGCTCCTTCCAGACCAGGGCCTCGACGCCCACCGGGTTTTCGCAAAGCCAAGCATTCATAGCAGTCCCTTCAAAAGTCGGCCGCATGATAGGCAGGGAGGCGGGCGGCACGGGTCGCCGAGGTGACGCGATGCCTACAATCGCCCCATGCGTATATTGATCGCCAATGATGACGGATATCTGGCGCCGGGCCTGGCCGCGCTGGTGCGTGCCTGCGAGGGCCTGGGCCAGATCGATGTGATCGCGCCGGAGCAGAATGCCAGCGGCACCTCGAACTCGCTGACCCTGGGCCGGCCACTGTCGGTCTACACGGCGGCCAACGGCTTCCGCTATGTGAACGGCACGCCCTCCGACTCGGTCCATCTGGCCCTGACCGGCCTGCTCGACTACAAGCCCGATCTGGTGCTCTCGGGCATCAACAATGGCGCCAATATGGGCGACGACACGCTGTACTCGGGCACGGTGGCTGCCGCCACCGAGGGCTATCTGTTCGGCATCCCCTCGATCGCGTTTTCGCAGGTGGAGAAGGGCTGGGGCCAGCTCGATGCCGCCGCGGCGCTGGCGCGCCAGCTGGTCGAACAGGTGATCGCCGGCGGCCTGGGCCAGGCCTTCCTGCTGAACGTCAACATCCCCAACCGCGCCGATGCGGCGAGCCTGCCGCGGCGCATCACGCGCCTGGGCCGGCGCCATGCCAGCGAGCCGGTGATCCGCCAGCAAAGCCCGCGCGGCGAGACCATCTACTGGATCGGCCCGGCCGGCGACGCGCGCGAGGCGGGCGAGGGCACCGATTTCCATGCCACCGCCCAGGGTCAGGTCTCGATCACGCCGCTGCAAGTGGACCTGACCGACCATGCCGGCCTGGCCGGCTGGGGCAGCAGGCTGGGCCTGGCGCCATGAGCGACGAGGCCCAGGGCCGGCCGCGCCGCTTCCCGCTGCCGCTGGACAAGCTCGGCGGCGCCAAGGCCGGAGCGACGCGCGAGCTGCTGATGCCGCAGCGCCATCTGCGCGAGGCCGCCGCCGATGCGGCGCGCCAGGCGGCGCCCAGCGGCCTGGGCCTGGACTCGGCCCAGGTGCGCCAGCGCATGGTGCAGCGCCTGCGCCGCGAGGGGCTGGCCGACGAGCGTGTGCTGCAGGCGCTGGCGACGGTGCCGCGGCACGAGTTCGTCGACAGCGCGCTGGCGATCCAGGCCTACGAGGACACCAGCCTGCCGATCGGCCATGGGCAGACCATCTCCAAGCCCTCGGTGGTCGGCCGCATGATCGCGATGCTGTTCGGCGGCGCGACGGCCAGCCGCCAGGGCCAACTGGGCCGGGTGCTGGAGATCGGCACCGGCTGCGGCTACCAGGCGGCGGTGCTGGCCCTGCTGGCCAAGCAGGTCGTATCGATCGAGCGGCTCAAGCCGCTGCACGACAAGGCAAGGCAGAACCTGGCCCAGCGCCGCCACCACCATGTGCGGCTGATTTATGGCGATGGGCGGCTGGGCCATGCGCCGGCCGCGCCCTTCGACAGCATCATCGCGGCGGCCGGCGGCGAGGACATCCCGGCGGCCTGGCTGGCGCAGCTGGCGCCCGGCGGACGGTTGGCCGCGCCGATGGCCGCAGCGGGCGGACGTGGCCAGGTGCTGGTCGTCATCGATCACCAGCTTGATGCCGGCGGCGCCAGCCGCTTTGTGCGCAGCGAACATGAAGCGGTGCTGTTCGTGCCCCTAAAATCGGGCGTCATGTAAGCCGGTGCCGGCGACACAATGGCCTGGCATCGAGTCAAACGACGGACTTCACAGCGACGCATGCAAATCCAATTCCTTCGCAAACCTGCCCGAGTCCTGCCGCTGATCGCCCTTGCTGCGCTGCTGGCCGGCTGCGGCTCGACGCCCCACCGTGCCGCGCCGGTCGAGGAGCGTCCGGTGGGCGCCGCCAAGGCCAATAGCGCCACGGCCGCCGCCGGCGCGGCCTCCAGCCCGGGCGCCGAGGCCAAGCCGCTGCCCGGCGCCGAGAACGCCGGCAAGCCTGGCTACTACACGGTCAAGCCCGGTGACACGCTGATTCGCATCGCGCTGGACAACGGCCAGAACTGGCGCGATCTGGTCAAGTGGAACAATCTCGAGAACCCCAACGTGATCGAGAAGGGACAGGTCTTGCGAGTCGTGCAGCCCGGCGTCGATGCCGGTGCCGTCTCGACCCGTCCGGTGACGACGGCCAAGGTCGAGAGCCGGCCGCTGGACAGCAAACCGACCAGCTCGGCGCCCGGCACCTCCGCCCCGGCCAGTGGCGCCAGCGCGGCGAATTCGGCCAGCGTCGCCGCCGTCACGCCGGCCGCCACCGCGCCGCGCGATGCCGAGGACGAGCCGGTCTGGGGCTGGCCGGCCGCCGGCAATGTGACCGCCGGTTTCGACGAGCAGCGCAACAAGGGCCTGGCCTTCAGCGGCAAGGTCGGCGACCCGGTGCTGGCCGCGGCCGATGGCCGCGTTGTTTATGCCGGTTCGGGCTTGCGTGGCTATGGCAATCTGGTCATCATCAAGCACAACGCCACCTATTTGACGGCCTATGCGCACAACCAGACCTTGCTGGTCAAGGACGACCAGGTCGTGCGCAAGGGTCAGAAGATTGCCGAAATGGGCTCCAGCGACGCAGACCAGGTCAAGCTGCACTTCGAAGTGCGCAAGCAGGGCAAGCCGGTTGACCCGGCCAAGCTCTTGCCGGCTCGCTAGCGCGTCATCGGGCTCAGCCAGTTCACGCCATGAAACGCGCTGCGCCCAAAGCTCCGACATCATCGCCCGCGCCGCCGCTGGTGGCGCTGCTGCAGCAGCCGCCCGAGGAGCTGATGCTGGGCGGCGCCGGGGATGCCGAGTCGCCCCAGATCGATGATGAGCTGCCGGCCGCGACGAACGGCAGCGGCAACCATGCCGGCGAGATCGAGCTCGGCAATGCGCTGCAGGCCTATCTGCGCGACATCCGCCGCACGCCGCTCCTGAGCCCGCAGCAGGAGTTCGACACCGCGGTGCGCGCACGCGCCGGCAGCTTCGAGGCGCGCCAGGCGATGATCGAGCACAACCTGCGCCTGGTGGTCAGCATCGCCAAGAACTACCTCGGCCGCGGCCTGCCGATGAGCGATCTGATCGAGGAGGGCAATCTCGGCCTGATGCATGCGATCGGCAAGTTCGAGCCCGAGCGCGGCTTCCGCTTCTCGACCTATGCGAGTTGGTGGATACGCCAGAGCATCGAGCGAGCGCTGATGCACCAGGCGCGGCTGGTACGTTTGCCGGTGCATATCGTGCGCGAGCTGAACCATGTGCTGAAGGCGCGCCGCGCGCTGGAGGCGCTGCAGAGCCAGAACGGCGCCGAGGGTCAGGTCCGCGCCGAGGACATCGCCGCCGCGCTGGGCCGGCCGCTGGCCGAGGTGGCCGAACTGCTGGCCTATGCCGAGCTGCCAAGCTCGCTCGATTCGCCGGTCGATCGCAATACCGAGGGCGGCGAGTCGATGATGGACCTGGTCGCCGACGAGCATGCGATCGACCCGCTGGGCCTGCGCCTGAGCCATGAGCTGGAAGAACTGCTCGGCCATGGGCTGGCCGCCCTGAACGAGCGCGAGCGCGAGGTGCTGGCCGGCCGCTACGGCTTGGCCGATCGCGAGCCGGAGACGCTGGACGTGCTGGCGATCCGCCTGGGCCTGACCCGCGAGCGCATCCGCCAGATCCAGATCGAGGCGCTGGCCAAGCTCAAGCGCAACATGATGCGGCACGGGATCGACCGGGATTCGATCTTTTAAAGGTGTCCCGCCGCCCTGGGATAATCGGGCGATGACTCAAGTTTCGGAATGGCTGAAGGTCGAATCGATCGACCTCGAGGCGCAGGGCATTGCCCACAACAGCGACGGCAAGGTAGTGTTCATCGAGGGCGGCTTGCCCGGCGAAGAGGTCCAGGTGGCCGTCGGCCGCAAGAAGAACAACTGGGAGCAGGGCGTCATGACGGCGATGCGGCGGGAGAGCTCGCAGCGCGTCGCCCGGCCGGCCTGTCCGCATTTCGGCCTGCATGCCGGCGCCTGCGGCGGCTGCAAGATGCAGCATCTGCACCCGGGCGCCCAGGTCGCCGTCAAGCAGCGCGTCGTCGAGGACAACCTCTGGCACCTCGGCAAGGTCAGGCCCGAGATGCTGCTGCGCCCGATCGAGGGGCCGGCCTGGGGCTATCGCTACCGCGCGCGCTTCTCGGTCCGCTATGTGGCCAAGAAGGGTCAGGTGCTGATCGGCTTCCACGAGCGCAAGAGCCGCTATGTGGCCGATATGCTGGTCTGCAAGGTGGTGCCGCAGGCGGTCAGCGACATGCTCTTGCCGCTGCGCGAGCTGATCATGGGCATGGACGAGCGCGATCGCCTGCCGCAGATCGAGCTGGCGATGGGCCATATCGACAAGGACGGCGGCGCGGACACCGTGATCGCCCTGGTGTTGCGCCATCTGAACCCGCTGCCGGATGGGGACAAGGCCCGGCTGCGTGCGTTCGCTGCGGCGCATCCGGGCGTGCAATGGTGGCTG
Source organism: Roseateles violae (assembly GCF_030410485.1). GTDB lineage: Bacteria > Pseudomonadota > Gammaproteobacteria > Burkholderiales > Burkholderiaceae_C > Roseateles_D > Roseateles_D violae. Next base: position 714,660 of record NZ_JAUHHC010000002.1, read on the forward strand.
CAGCCCAAGGGCCCGGACACCGTCCACCTGCTCGATGCCGGCGGGCCTGAGCTGGCCTATTCGCTGCCCGAGTTCGGTGTGCTGATGCCCTTCAAGCCGACCGACTTCACTCAGGTCAATCCGCATATCAACACGGTGCTGGTCGGCCGCGCGCTGCGCCTCTTGCAGGTGCAGAAGCACGAGCGCGTGATCGACTGGTTCTGCGGTCTCGGCAACTTCACCCTGCCGCTGGCGACGCAGGCGCACGAGGTCTTGGGCATCGAAGGCAGCGAGACGCTGGTGCAGCGCTCGCGCGAGAACGCGCGGCGCAATGGCCTGGACGCCAAGACCAGCTTCGTCGCCCGCAATCTGTTCGAGATGACGCCGGAACTGCTGGCCGCCGATGGCGTCGCCGATAAATGGCTGGTCGACCCGCCACGAGAGGGCGCCTTCGCACTGGCCAAGGCGGTTGCCGACATCGCGCAGGATCCGAGTCTGGCGCCGGGCTGGACGCCGCCGAAGCGCATCGTCTACGTCAGCTGCAATCCGGCGACGCTGGCGCGCGACGCCGGGCTACTGGTCAACGTCGCCGGTTACCGCTGCACGGCGGCCAGCGCGGTCAATATGTTCCCGCATACCGCACATGTGGAGAGCATTGCGGTCTTCGAGCGCTGAAAGCCCCGCGGTTTTTGCCGTGGGGCTTCAGAGCAGGCTCATATCGCGCAGCGATGTGATGCTGGAACTAAAAGAGAAACGGGACCCGAGGGTCCCGTTCTCAGTGGAGTAGCGTAGCTTCAGTCGCGCTCGCCGCCGAAGATGCCGAGCAGGCTCAACAGGCTCTGGAACACGTTGTACAGGTCCAGATAGATCGCCAGCGTGGCCGAGATGTAGTTGGTCTCGCCACCGTCGAGCACGCGCTTGATGTCGAACAGCATGAAGGCCGAGAACACGGCCATCGCCAGCACCATGATGGTCAGCATCAGCGCCGAGGACTGCAGGAAGATGTTGGCGATGCCGGCCACCATCAGGATCACCGCGCCGACAAACAGGAACTTGCCCATGCTGGACAGGTCGCGCTTGATCACCGTCGCCAGACTGGCCATCGCGAAGAAGATCGCACCGGTGCCGCCGAAGGCCATCATGATCAGCTGGCTGCCATTCGAGAAGCCCAGCACCGCGGCCACGAGGCGCGACAGCATCAGGCCCATGAAGAAGGTGAAGGCCAGCAGGGCGATCACGCCGGTGCTGCTGTTCTTGGTCTTCTCGATCACGAACATCAGCCCGAAGGCGCCGGCGAAGAACAGCAGGGTGCTGGCGCCGACGCCCATGGTCGCCAGGATGCCGGTCGATACGCCGATCCAGGCGCCGAGCACCGTGGGCAGCATCGACAGGGCCAGCAGCCAGTAGGTATTGCGCAGCACGCGCTGGCGCTCGGCGGCGAGGCCGCTGCCGAGTACCTGGCCGTATTGGGTTTGCAAGCTTTCGTTCATTGATCGATTCCTCCGTTCAATCCATCGCGCTCCCTGGAGCGCTCGTGGTCGATTCTAGGGTGCCAGACGCGGCGCGACAGCTTTGCTTTCCCGTACAGCAATCGCGGCTTGGCTGACGATAAAGTGAGGCCTTCCACCCGATATTTCAACGCCATGAAGCAAAAACCCTATCTGGGCCTCGACGAGGTCAAACGTATCGCCGCCGCCGCCGAGGCGGAGGCCCTGGCCCATGGATGGGCCGTCAGCATCGCCATCGTCGACGACGGTGGCCATCTGCTGTGGCTGCAGCGCCTGGACGGCGCGGCCGCAATCTCGGCGCAGATTGCGCCGGCCAAGGCGCACACGGCCGCGCTGGGCCGGCGTGAGTCCAAGGTCTACGAGGACATGATCAACCAGGGCCGCACCTCCTTCCTCAGCGCGCCGGGCCTCTCCGGTCTGCTGGAGGGCGGGGTGCCCATCCTGGTGGACGGCGTCTGCGTGGGCGCCGTTGGCGTCAGCGGCGTCAAGTCCAGCGAGGATGCGCAGATCGCCCGCGCGGGCATCGCGGCCCTGGGCTGATCGCCAACGAGAGCCGGTATGGCCCTGTTCATCGGGCCGCCGGCTTACTGGGCTGGAAGCGGCGGCAAATGCGCGGCGGAAGTGCAGCAAATTGTTTGCGCAAATGGCTCCGTGATAACCCTGGTCGGTTATACTTAGTAGGTTTACCCGCAACCACCGCCTCCCCAGCGAAACTCCACCCGTTTCCACCACCGGACTCAGGCCCAGATCCGACCCGCAGGTCGCGATGGAGCAGAGCTGGGCGCGCGCACAATAACGGAGTCCCCCGTGCTGCCCGATCTGCTCTCATCCCCCAAAGCGATCCTTGCCCTGGCAGACGGCACGGTCTTCAAAGGCACCTCGATCGGCGCAGCCGGTCACACCGTCGGCGAGGTGGTGTTCAACACCGCGCTCACCGGCTACCAGGAAATCCTCACCGACCCGAGCTATTGCCGGCAGATCGTCACCCTGACGTATCCGCATATCGGCAACTACGGCGTCAATGACGAGGATGTCGAGGCGTCGAAGATCCATGCCGCCGGCCTGATCATCAAGGAAGCGCCCGTCCTGGACTCCAACTTCCGCAAGCACCGCACGCTGACCCAGTATCTGCGTGATGAAGGCTGCGTCGCGATCGCCGACATCGACACCCGCCGCCTGACCCGCCATCTGCGCACGACCGGCGCCCAGAACGGCTGCATCCTGTCCCTGGCGGACGGCGAGCCCATCACCGAGGCGCTGATCGCCGACGCGGTCGCCAAGGCCAAGGCCGGCGCCAGCATGGCCGGCCTGGACCTGGCCAAGGTCGTCAGCCGCACGGGCAGCGAGAGCTGGACCGAGACCGAGTGGACGCTGGGCGAGGGCTATGGCGCGCAGACAGCGCCCAAGTTCCACGTCGTCGCCTACGACTTCGGCGTCAAGAGCAATATCCTGCGCATGCTCGCCTCGCGCGGCTGCAAGATCACCGTCGTGCCGGCACAGACCCCTGCCAGCGCCGTCTTTGACCTGGAGCCGGACGGCGTCTTCCTGTCCAACGGCCCCGGCGATCCGGAGCCTTGCGATTACGCGATCAAGGCCACGGCCGAGCTGATCGAGGCCGGCATCCCGACCTTCGGCATCTGCCTGGGTCATCAGATCATGGCGCTGGCCTCGGGCGCCAAGACCTTCAAGATGAAGTTCGGCCACCACGGCGCCAACCACCCGGTCAAGGACCTGGACAACGGCCGCGTCTCGATCACCAGCCAGAACCACGGCTTCGCGGTTGATGCCGACTCTCTGCCGGCCAATCTGCGCCCGACGCACATCAGCCTGTTCGACGGCACCTTGCAAGGCCTGGCGCGCACCGACAAGCCGGCCTTCTGCTTCCAGGGCCACCCGGAGGCGAGCCCCGGCCCGCACGACATCGCCTATCTGTTCGACCGCTTCGTCGGCCTGATGGCCAAGGCCTGAGCGGGAAGGGCGCGGCAGTGTTCTTTGGCATCACCGACCTCGGCACCTTCGTCGCAGCAGCGCTGTTCATCATCCTGCTGCCCGGACCGAACTCGCTCTATGTGCTGTCGGTCGCCGCGCAGCGCGGCGTGCGCGCCGGCTACACGGCGGCGGGCGGCGTGTTCGTCGGCGACACGGTGCTGATGACGGCGGCGGCCGCCGGCGGCGCCTCGCTGCTGATGGCCAGCCCGCAGATCTTCTTCGTCGTGAAGATGGTCGGCGCTGTCTATCTGGGTTGGATCGGGCTGCAGCTGCTGCGCGGCGCGCTCAACAACTGGCGTGGCGAGGCTAAGACGGACGAGGCGCCGCGCGTCGTAGATGCGAACCAGCCCTTCCGCAAGGCCCTGGTCGTCAGCCTCTTGAACCCGAAGGCGATCGCCTTCCTGCTGTCCTTCTTCATCCAGTTCGTCGACCCGGCCTACGCGCATCCGGCGCTGACCTTCCTGATCCTGGGCAGCATTGTCCAGCTGCTCAGCTTTCTCTATCTCTCGACGCTGATCTTCGCCGGCGCCCGCCTGGCCGCGGCCTTCCGCGCGCGTCGTCGCCTGTCCAGCACCGCGAACGCGGGCGTGGGGGCGCTCTTCGTTGGATTCGGGGCCAAGCTGGCCTCGGCAACACTCTGACCGACCGATATGCCAAAACGTACTGATCTCCAAAGCATCCTCATCATCGGCGCCGGCCCGATCATCATCGGCCAGGCCTGCGAGTTCGACTACTCGGGCGCCCAGGCCTGCAAGGCGCTGCGCGAGGAGGGCTACAAGGTCATCCTGGTGAACAGCAATCCGGCGACGATCATGACCGACCCGGATACGGCCGACGTCACCTACATCGAGCCGATCACCTGGCAGGTGGTCGAGAAGATCATCGCCAAGGAGCGCCCGGACGCCATCCTGCCGACCATGGGCGGCCAGACGGCGCTGAACTGCGCGCTGGACCTGCATCGCCACGGCGTGCTGGACAAGTACAAGGTGGAGATGATCGGCGCCAACGAGCACGCGATCGAGAAGGCCGAGGACCGGCTAAAGTTCAAGGACGCGATGACCAAGATCGGCCTGGGCTCCGCGAAGTCCGGCATCGCGCACTCCATGGAAGAGGCGCTGGCCGTCCAGAAGAAGATCAAGGACGAGATCGGTGGCACCGGCTTCCCGATGGTGATCCGCCCCAGCTTCACGCTGGGCGGCACCGGCGGCGGCATCGCCTACAACCCGGAGGAGTTCGAGGAAATCTGCAAGCGCGGCCTCGACCTCTCGCCGACCAACGAGCTCTTGATCGAAGAATCGCTGATCGGCTGGAAGGAATACGAGATGGAAGTCGTGCGCGACCGCGCCGACAACTGCATCATCGTCTGCTCGATCGAGAACCTCGACCCGATGGGCGTGCACACCGGCGACTCGATCACCGTCGCGCCGGCGCAGACCTTGACCGACAAGGAATACCAGCTGCTGCGCAACGCCTCGATCGACATCCTGCGCGAGATCGGCGTCGACACCGGCGGCTCGAACGTGCAGTTCTCGATCAACCCGAAGGACGGCCGCATGGTCGTCATCGAGATGAACCCGCGCGTCTCGCGTTCGTCCGCCCTGGCTTCCAAGGCCACCGGCTTCCCGATCGCCAAGATCGCCGCCAAGCTGGCCGTCGGCTACACCCTGGACGAGCTGAAGAACGACATCACCGGCGGCATCACGCCGGCTTCGTTCGAGCCCTCGATCGACTACGTCGTCACCAAGATCCCGCGCTTCGCCTTCGAGAAGTTCCCGATGGCCGATTCGCGCCTGACGACGCAGATGAAGTCGGTCGGCGAGGTGATGGCCATGGGCCGGACCTTCCAGGAATCGTTCCAGAAGGCCTTGCGCGGCCTGGAGACCGGCATCGACGGCCTCACCGAGCGCTCGACTGACCGCGAGGAAATCGTGCAGGAGATCGGCGAGCCCGGCCCCGAGCGCATCCTCTTCGTCGCCGACGCCTTCCGCATCGGCATGAGCATGGACGAGGTCTTCGAGGAAACGGCGATCGACCCCTGGTTCCTGGCCCAGATCGAGCAGCTGGTGAAGATCGAGCAGAGCCTGGCCGGTCGCAACCTGGCGTCCCTGTCGACCGATGAACTGCGCCTCCTGAAGAAGAAGGGCTTCTCGGACAAGCGTCTGGCCAAGCTGCTGGGCACGAACCAGCACGAGGTCCGCGCCGCCCGCCACGCCCAGGGCGTGCGCCCGGTCTACAAGCGGGTGGACACCTGCGCGGCCGAGTTCGAGACGCAGACGGCGTACATGTACTCGACCTATGACGAGGAATGCGAGGCAGCGCCGACGAGCAAGAAGAAAATCATGGTGCTGGGCGGTGGCCCGAACCGGATCGGCCAGGGCATCGAGTTCGACTACTGCTGCGTGCACGCGGCGCTGGCGATGCGCGAGGACGGCTACGAGACCATCATGGTCAACTGCAATCCGGAGACCGTCTCGACCGACTACGACACCAGCGACCGCCTCTACTTCGAGCCGGTCACGCTGGAAGACGTGCTGGAGATCGTCGCGCTGGAGAAGCCGGCCGGCGTGATCGTCCAGTACGGCGGCCAGACGCCGCTGAAGCTGGCCCTGGACCTCGAGCGCGCCGGCGTTCCCATCATCGGCACGACGCCCGACTCGATCGACATCGCCGAGGACCGCGAGCGCTTCCAGAAGCTCTTGCACGAGCTGGGCCTGAAGCAGCCGCCGAACCGCACGGCGCGCACCGAAGAGCAGGCCGTGACGCTGGCCAACGAGATCGGCTATCCGCTGGTCGTGCGCCCGAGCTATGTCTTGGGCGGCCGGGCGATGGAGATCGTCCACGGCGACAAGGACCTCGAGCGCTATATGCGCGAGGCGGTGCGCGTGTCCGAGAAGTCGCCGGTTCTCTTGGACCGCTTCCTCGAGGATGCGGTCGAGGTCGATGCCGACGCGATCTGCGACGGCGAGACGGTGATGATCGGCGGCATCATGGAGCACATCGAGGCGGCCGGCATCCACAGCGGCGACTCGGCCTGCTCGCTGCCGCCCTACACGCTGTCCAAGGAGCTGCAGGACGAGCTGCGCCGCCAGACGGCCGCGATGGCCAAGGCGCTGAAGGTCGTCGGCCTGATGAATGTGCAGTTCGCGATCCAGGGTGACGTGACCGGCGGCCTCGACAAGGCCACCGTCTATGTGCTGGAAGTGAACCCGCGTGCCTCGCGCACGGTGCCCTTCGTCTCGAAGGCGACCGGTCAGCAGCTGGCCAAGATCGCCGCGCGCTGCATGGCGGGCGTCAAGCTGAAGGACCAGAAGGACCGCCTCGGCCGCGTGCCGGCCGAGGTCGTGCCGCCGTACTACAGCGTCAAGGAAGCCGTCTTCCCCTTCAACAAGTTCCCCGGCGTCGACCCGATCCTGAGCCCCGAAATGCGCTCGACCGGCGAGGTGATGGGCGCGGCCCGCACCTTCGGCGAGGCCATGCTGAAGAGCCAGCTCGGCGCCGGCTCGCGCCTGCCGCGCCAGGGCAATGTGCTGATCACGGTGAAGAACAGCGACAAGCCGCGTGCCGTCGCGGTGGCCCGCGATCTGCATGCGCTGGGCTTCGGCGTCGTCGCGACCAAGGGCACGGCGGCGGCAATTGCCGAGGTGGGCGTGCCGGTGACCGTGGTCAACAAGGTCAAGGATGGCCGCCCGCACATCGTCGACATGATCAAGGGCGGCGAGATCCAGCTGGTGTTCACGACCGTCGACGAGACCCGCACGGCGATCGCCGACAGCCGCCACATCCGCCAGTCGGCGCTGGCCAACCGCGTCACCTACTACACGACCATGGCCGGTTGCGAGGCCGCGGTCGAGGGCATGAAGCACCAGGACGGTCTGCTGGTGCAATCCCTGCAAGAGCTGCACGCCGAACTGAACTAAACTCGGACTATCCCATTCCGCCGCCGCGGTCCGGTTTTCCGGGTTGCAGCGGCGGAACTGTTTTTTGTGTGGCTCGAAGCGCCTTGTTTCCTCTTGGGAAATCGCATCGAGTCTGATGTTTTTCTAGGTTTTAACTATGGCCACCATCCCTTTGACCAAGTACGGCGCTGAAAAGCTCAAGGAGGAGCTGCATCGACTGAAATCGGTCGAGCGGCATGCCGTCATCCAGGCCATTGCCGAGGCGCGAGCCCAGGGCGATCTGTCCGAAAACGCCGAGTACGAAGCCGCCAAGGACAAGCAGGGCTTCATCGAAGGCCGCATCCTCGAGATCGAAGGCAAGCTGGCCGCCGCCCAGATCATCGACCCGGCGGCCGTCGATGCCGGCGGCCGCATCGTCTTCGGCACGACCGTCGATCTGGAAGAGGAAAGCAGCGGCGCCGAGGTGACCTACCAGATCGTCGGCGACGACGAGGCCGACCTGAAGCTGGGCAAGATCTCGATCAGCTCGCCGATCGCCCGCGCCTTGATCGGCAAGGAAGCCGGCGACGTCGCCGAGGTGCAGGCGCCGGGTGGCGTCAAGCGCTACGAGGTCGTCGAAGTCCGCTACGTCTGATGCTCGTCCGCAGCCAAGCCCTGCTGGCCGCCCTCTGGGGCGGTCTTTTGCTTTGTGTCGCCTTTCTTGCCGCGCCGAGTGCGTTTGCGGTGCTCGAACGCGCGCAGGCCGGCGCCTACGTCGCTCGCGTGTTCGCGCTGGAGGCGAATATCAGCCTGGCGGCGGCGCTGCTGCTGATGCTGATCGAGCGGCGCCTGGCCCGCGACGCCGGCGGCCGCGGCTTCACGGCCGGGTTCCTGCTGCCGGCCGGCGCGCTGTTCTGCACGGTGGCCGGCTATTTCGCGCTGCAGCCGATGATGGCCGCGGCGCGGGCCGGGCAGGGCAGCGTCTCTTTCATGACGCTGCATGCGGTCTCGTTCGGTTTTTACGGGCTCAAGACCTTGCTGGTCCTGGCCCTGGCCTGGCGCGCCAGCAAGCCTCAGTTGGCCTGAGACTGCTTCTTGACGCTGCTGACGCGCTTCTTGGCGCGCTTGATCTCGCCGCCCTGGGCGACGCGCTGGTTGCCCAGCAGATTGACCTTCTTGACCTGCGGGCGGTGGTTGCCGCTCTTGGAGAACTTGACGATCTTAACCACGCGCGGGCCGGGCTTGCCGTCCTCGCGCTCGGCCGCTTCCTTCTCGGGAATCGGCCGCCACAGCACCAGCAGCTTGCCGATATGCTGGATGGGCGCGGCGCCGAGCTGGTCGGCCAGGATCTGCAGCATGCCCTCGCGGCCGGCGCGGTCGTCGGAGAACACGCGCACCTTGATCAGGCCATGGGCCTTCAGGGCCTGGTCGCATTCCTTGACGACGGCGGGGGTCAGACCATCGCCGCCGATCATCACGACCGGGTCGAGATGATGGGCGTCGGCGCGTTTTTCCTTGCGCTGGGCAGGAGTGAGTTGAATTGCGGGCATACCCGTATTATGTCCCGACCGGGGTTTCGCACCCTTTTATCGGCGCAGCCGAACGAGTTCCGATGCGGGCGAGCGCCCGCGGATGCACGATGAAAATCCAAACAAAGAGCAAAAAAGTTAACAAGGCGTGGCTTAACAATCATGTCAGCGACCCTTATGTGAAGCTGGCCCAGAAGGAGGGCTTTCGTGCGCGCGCGGCCTACAAGCTGAAGGAAATCGACGAGGAATTGAAGCTGATTCGGCCGGGCCAGGTCGTCGTCGATCTCGGCGCGGCGCCGGGTGCCTGGAGCCAGTATTTGCGCCGGCGCTTCGCGCCCAAGGAGGCGGGCGTCGGCGGCGCCGCGGTCGGTGCCTTGAACGGCACCATCATCGCGCTGGATCTGCTGGACTTCGAGCCCATCGAGGGCGTGCAGTTCATCCAGGGTGACTTCCAGGAGGAGGCGGTGCTGCGTCAGCTCGAAGAGGCGCTGGCCGGCCGCGCGGTCGATCTTGTCGTCTCGGACATGGCCCCCAATCTATCGGGCATCGAGAGCACCGACGCGGCGCGCATCGCCGGCCTGGTCGAGCTGGCGATCGATTTCGGCCAGCAGCATCTGAAGCCGGAGGGCGCGCTGGTGGCCAAGGTCTTTCACGGCAGCGGCTATTCGCAGCTGGTGGAGGCCTTCAAGGCGAGCTTCAAAAAGGTCAAGGCGATCAAGCCCAAGGCTTCGCGGGATCGCTCCTCGGAGACTTTCTTGATCGGCATTGGCGTGAAAAAGCCGGCGGGCCAAGCCTAAACACCGGCATTGTCCAGGGGAAAGCGGCCGGGCGTTTCCCCTTGACTGCAATAGAATCAACCCCATATCGCATGCAGGGCGCCGCTCGTCGGGCGGGCCGCATGATTGGAATTAAGGAGTCGCGGTGAACAATCAGTGGTTCTCGAAGGTGGCCGTCTGGATAGTGATTGCCTTGGTGCTGTTCACGGTCTTCAAGCAGTTCGACCGCGGAGCCAGCCAGGGCAACCAGATCGGCTATTCGGAATTCCTGGATGAGGTCCAGGCGCGCCGGATCAAGAACGTCACCCTGCAAGAGGGTGGCGCCGGCACCGAGATCCTGGCCGAGACCAATGACGGCAAGAAGCTGCGCGTCACGGCGACCTATCTGGACCGCGGCCTGGTCGGCGATCTGCGCAACAACGGCGTCAAGTTCGACGTCAAGCCGCGCGAGGAGCAGTCCTTCCTGCTGTCGATGCTGATCAGCTGGGGGCCGATGCTGCTCTTGATCGGCGTCTGGGTGTATTTCATGCGCCAGATGCAGGGTGGTGGCAAGGGCGGCGCCTTCAGCTTCGGCAAGAGCAAGGCCCGCATGCTGGACGAGGCCAATAACACGACGACCTTCTCCGACGTGGCCGGCTGCGACGAGGCCAAGGAAGAGGTCAAGGAACTGGTCGACTTCCTGAAGGACCCGCAGAAGTTCCAGAAGCTGGGCGGTCGCATCCCGCGCGGCGTGCTGCTGGTCGGCCCTCCGGGCACCGGCAAGACCCTGCTGGCCAAGGCGATCGCCGGCGAGGCCAAGGTGCCGTTCTTCTCAATCTCCGGTTCGGACTTCGTCGAGATGTTCGTCGGCGTCGGTGCGGCCCGCGTGCGTGACATGTTCGAGCAGGCCAAGAAGAGCGCGCCCTGCATCATCTTCGTCGACGAAATCGACGCGGTCGGTCGCCATCGCGGTGCGGGTCTCGGCGGCGGCAACGACGAGCGCGAGCAGACGCTGAACCAGATGCTGGTCGAGATGGACGGTTTCGAGACCAATCTCGGCGTCATCGTGATGGCCGCGACCAACCGTCCGGACATCCTCGACCCGGCCCTGCTGCGCCCGGGCCGCTTCGACCGCCAGGTCTATGTGACCCTGCCGGACGTGCGCGGCCGCGAGCAGATCCTGAACGTGCACATGCGCAAGGTGCCGGTCGGCCAGGACATCCGCGCCGACATCCTGGCGCGCGGCACCCCGGGCTTCTCAGGCGCCGATCTGGCCAATCTGGTCAACGAGGCGGCCCTGTTCGCCGCGCGCCGCAACGGCCGCGTCGTCGAGATGGTCGACTTCGAGAAGGCCAAGGACAAGATCATGATGGGCCCCGAGCGCAAGTCCATGGTCATGCCCGAGGAAGAGCGCAAGAACACCGCCTACCACGAGGCTGGCCATGCGCTGGTCGCGCGCCTGATGCCCAAGACCGATCCGGTCCACAAGGTGACGGTGATCCCGCGCGGCCGGGCGCTGGGCGTGACGATGCAGCTGCCCGAGGGCGACCGCTACAGCATGGACAAGGAGCGCATGCTGTCGACGATCTCGGTGCTGTTCGGCGGCCGCATCGCCGAAGAGGTGTTCATGAACCAGATGACCACCGGTGCGTCCAACGACTTCGAGCGCGCGACCCAGATCGCCCGCGACATGGTTACGCGCTACGGCATGACCGACGAACTGGGCCCGATGGTCTATGCCGAGAACGAGGGCGAGGTCTTCCTGGGCCGCTCGGTGACCAAGACGACCAGCATGTCCGAGGAGACGATGCGCAAGGTCGACGCGGTGATCCGCCGCATCATCGACGAGCAGTACTCGATCGCGCGCAAGCTGATCGAGGACAACACCGACAAGATGCATGCGATGGCCAAGGCCCTGCTCGAGTGGGAAACCATCGACAGCGACCAGATCGACGACATCATGGACAACCGCCCGCCGCGTCCGCCCAAGGACTGGTCGGCGCCCAGCGGTGGCAAGAGCGACGGTTCGGTGCCGCCGGTCACCGGCAACCCAGCCGCCGTCGTCTGAGGCCAGCGCCGCAAGGCCCAGAAGGGTCGGTCCGCAAGGCCGGCCCTTTTTCATTCCAGCCCCAGTTTCGAGCACAGCGATGCAGTGGCAGACCCGCCGTTTTCAGATCGACCTGAGCCGCCCGCGGGTGATGGCCATCGTCAATGTGACGCCCGACTCGTTCTCGGACGGCGGCCAGCATGACACGGCGCAGGCGGCGATCGCACATTGCCGCCGCCTGGTCGAGGAGGGCGCCGACATCCTCGACATCGGCGGCGAATCGACCCGCCCGGGCGCGCGGCAGCTGGGTGTCGACGAGGAATGGCAGCGCATCGAGCCGGTGCTGGCCGCCGCCGTCGAGATGGGCGTGCCGGTCTCGGTCGACACCTGCAAGACCGAGGTGATGCGCCGCGCGCTGGCCGCCGGCGCCGACATCATCAACGACGTTCAGGCGCTTCAGCACGCCGGCGCGGTCGAGCTGCTGGCCGCGCATCCGGATGCCGGTGTCTGCCTGATGCATATGCGCGGCGAGCCGGCGACGATGCAGGGCCTGACCGATTACGGCGATGTGGTCCGCGAGGTCGCGGATTTCCTTGGCCGGCGCGCCGCAGCGCTGCGCGCCACCGGCATCGCGGCGGAGCGCATCGTGCTCGATCCCGGCTATGGCTTCGCGAAGAACAGCGAGCAGAACCTCGAACTTTTGTGCCGGCAGCATGAGTTGCTGGCGCTCGGCCATCCGCTGCTGATCGGCTGGTCGCGCAAACGCACGCTCGGCGATCTGACCGGAAGGCCGGTCGGCGAGCGCCTGGGTGCCAGCATCGCCGCGGCGCTGGCCGCCATTGCCGGCGGAGCGCGCATCGTCCGCGTGCACGATGCCGCGGCCACCGTCGATGCGATCAAGGTCTGGCTCGCGGCCGGCGGCGAGTTCGTGGCGATGCGAGACAATCGCGCTTTACAAAGTCCAGGAGGACGCTCGCAATGAGCCGTAAGTATTTCGGAACCGATGGCATTCGAGGCACGGTCGGTCAGTCGCCGATCACGCCGGACTTCATGCTGCGCCTGGGCCATGCGGTCGGCCAGGTGCTGCGCAAGAGCAGCAATGGTGGCCGCCCCAGCGTGCTGATCGGCAAGGACACGCGCATCTCCGGCTACATGATCGAATCGGCGCTGGAGGCAGGCTTTGCCTCGGCCGGCGTCGACGTGCTCTTGACCGGCCCGCTGCCGACGCCGGGCGTCGCCTACCTGACCCGCGCCTTGCGCCAGGACCTGGGCGTCGTCATCAGCGCCTCGCACAACCCCTTTGCCGACAACGGCATCAAGTTTTTCTCGGCCAAGGGCGAGAAGCTGCCCGATGCCTGGGAGCAGGCCGTCGAGCAGGCGCTGGAAGAGCCGCCGCACTGGATCGATTCGGCCAACCTGGGCCGGGCGCGCCGCATCGACGATGCGCGCGGCCGCTATATCGAGTTCTGCAAGAACTGCTTCGGCTCCGACCTGAGTCTGCGCGGCCTGAAGATCGTCGTCGACGCCGCCCATGGCGCCGCCTACAACGTCGCGCCCGATGTCTTCCACGAGCTCGGCGCCGAGGTGATCGCGATCGGCTGCAAGCCGGACGGCTTCAATATCAATGCCGGCTTCGGCGCGACCGCGCCGGCGGCCCTGGTCGCGGCGGTCAAGCAGCATGGCGCGCATTACGGTATCGCGCTGGACGGCGATGCCGACCGGCTGCAGCTGGTCGATGCCGAAGGGCGTCTCTACAACGGCGACGAGCTGCTCTATGTGATGGTCGCCGATCGCCTGGGCCAGGGCTTGCAGGTGCCCGGCGCCGTCGGCACGCTGATGACCAATATGGCGGTCGAGCTGGCGCTGAAGTCGCGCGACGTCGAATTCGTGCGCGCCAAGGTCGGCGACCGCTATGTGCTGGAAGAACTGGCCGCGCGCGGCTGGCAGCTGGGCGGCGAGGGTTCGGGCCATCTGCTGGCGCTGGACAAGCACACGACCGGCGACGGCATCGTCAGCGCGCTCTTGGTGCTGCAGGCGATCAGCCGCACCGGCAAGAGCTTGGCCGAGCAGCTGGCCGCGGTCCATCTGTTCCCGCAGACCCTGATCAATGTGCGGCTGCAGCCCGGCCAGGATTGGAAGAGCAATGCCCGCCTGGCGCAGGAGCAGGCCGAGGTGACGGCCGAGCTGGGCGAGCGCGGCCGCGTCTTGATCCGTGCCTCGGGCACCGAACCGCTGCTGCGCGTGATGGTCGAGGCCAGCGAGGCGGCCCTGGCCCAGCAATGCGCGCAGCGCCTGGCCGAGGCGGTGAAAGCCGCCTGAGGCAGGCATTCCAAGGGCTGTCACGCGAAATGTGACAGCCCGGCCGGCTGTCACCGGCCTGTCACACAGGGATCCTAGGATGGCGAGCGTTGCCATTCACCCACCTGACAGGTCGCAGATGAAATACAGCTTCTCGATTCGCAGCACTCTTCTTCTGGCCGCCGGCCTGGCCCTGCTGCCGCTGGCGCAGGCGCAGGACGTCACCGGCGCCGGCGCCTCCTTCCCGGCCCCGGTCTATGCCAAGTGGGCCGATGCCTATCACAAGGCCACCGGCGCGCGCATCAACTACCAGTCGGTCGGCTCCGGCGCCGGCATCAAGCAGATCAAGGCCAAGACGGTCGATTTCGGCGCCTCCGACATGCCGCTGAAGGACGAGGAGCTGGCCGCCGACGGCCTGATCCAGTTCCCGACCGTGATCGGCGGCGTCGTGCCGGTCGTCAACATCAAGGGCATCGCCCCGGGCCAGCTGAAGCTGACCGGCCAGGTGCTGGGCGACATCTACCTCGGCAAGATCAAGAAGTGGAACGACGCCGCGATCGCCGACCTGAACCCCGGCCTGGCCCTGCCGGACGCGGCGATCGCCGTGGTCCAGCGTGCCGACGGCTCGGGCACCAGCTTCCTGTTCACCAACTACCTGTCCAAGGTCAATGCCGACTGGAAGAGCCAAGTCGGCGAGGGCACGGCCGTCAAGTGGCCGACCGGCACCGGCGGCAAGGGCAACGAGGGCGTGTCGACCTTCGTGATGCGCCTGCCCAACGCGATCGGCTACGTCGAGTACGCCTACGCCAAGCAGAACAAGATGACCCATGTGCAGCTGAAGAACCAGGCCGGCAACTTCGTCTCGCCCAGCGACGATGCCTTCAAGGCCGCCGCCGCCGGCGCCCAGTGGAACAAGAGCTTCTACCAGGTGCTGACCGAGCAGGCCGGCAAGGACAGCTGGCCGATCAGCGGCGCCACCTTCATCCTGATGCACAAGTCGCAGGAGAAGCCCGCCTCCGCCTCCGCCACCCTGAAGTTCTTCGACTGGGCCTATGGCGCCAACGGCGACAAGATGGCCGATGATCTGGACTATGTGGCCCTGCCGGCCGCGCTGAAGGACCTGATCCGCAAGCAATGGGCGGACAATCTGAAGGACAGCGGCGGCAAGGCGATCGCCTACAAGTAAATTCCAGCCTGCCGCCGGCGGCCCGATGTGACGGCGTGCACATCGGGCCTGTTTGCGGAGCTGCCTACCACCATTCGCGGAGGTCCCTTGGCCGCCATCTTCCCCGCCAATCCGCTGGACATCGCCGAGCGCGAGGAGTTCATCGAGCGGGCCCAGCCGCACACGCCGCCGCCGACCCGCCGCCGCGTCGCGCCCTGGGCCGATACCGTGTTCGCGGCCCTGACGCAGGGCGCCGCCTGGCTGACCCTGGCCCTGATGCTGGGCATCCTGCTCACCCTGCTGGTCGGCGCCGCGCCGGCGATCCGCGAGTTCGGCCTGGCCTTTCTGTGGACCAGCGACTGGGACCCGGTGCAGAACAGGTTCGGCGGCCTGGTGATGATCTACGGCACCCTGGCCAGTTCGCTGATCGCGCTCTTGATCGCGGTGCCGGTCAGCTTCGGCATCGCGCTGTTCCTGACCGAGCTGTCGCCGGGCTGGCTGAAGCGCCCGCTGGGCACAGCGATCGAGCTGCTGGCCGCCGTGCCGTCCATCGTCTACGGCATGTGGGGTCTGCTGGTCTTCGGCCCGCTGCTGGCCACCTATGTGCAGCAGCCGCTGCAGGCGCTGCTGGGCGGCGTACCGGTGCTGGGCAGCCTGGTGTCGGGGCCGCCGGTGGGCATCGGCATCCTGTCGGCCGGCATCATCCTGGCCATCATGATCATTCCCTTCATCGCCTCGGTGATGCGCGATGTGTTCGAGGTCACGCCGCCGATGCTCAAGGAGAGTGCCTACGGCCTCGGTTCGACGACCTGGGAGGTCGTCTCCAAGATCGTGCTGCCCTATACCAAGACCGGCGTCGTCGGCGGCGTCATGCTGGGCCTGGGCCGCGCCCTCGGCGAGACCATGGCCGTCACCTTCGTGATCGGCAATATGAACCAGCTGAACTCGCTGTCGGTGTTCGAGGCGGCCAACAGCATCACCTCGGCGCTGGCCAACGAGTTCGCCGAAGCCGGCGATGGCCTGCACCAGGCCTCGCTGATCTATCTGGGCCTGGTGCTGTTCTTCATCACCTTCGTCGTGCTGGCCTGCTCCAAGCTGCTGCTGAACCGCCTGAAGAAGAACGAGGGAGCGCGCTCGTGAGCAAGAACGCCACTGCCATGGCCACCGGCCGCCAGCGCATGCAGGCCAGGCGCCGCCGCATCAACGCCCTGGCCCTGAGCCTGTCGCTGGCCGCGATGGCCTTCGGCGTGTTCTGGCTGGTCTGGATCCTGTTCGAGACCGTGCGTCTGGGGCTGGACGGCCTGAGCCTGGCCACCTTCACCGAGATGACGCCGCCGCCGCTGGCCGAGGAGGGCGGTCTGGCCAATGCGATCTTCGGCTCGCTGCTGATGGTGCTGCTGGCCACCGCGATCGGCACGCCGATCGGCATCCTGGCCGGCGTCTACCTGGCCGAATACGGCCAGAAGACGCGGCTCGGCGGCGCCGTGCGCTTCATCAACGACATCCTCTTGTCGGCGCCCAGCATCGTGATCGGCCTGTTCATCTATTCGCTGGTGGTCGCGCGGATGAAGAGCTTCTCGGGCCTGGCCGGCATCCTGGCGCTGGCGCTGATCGTCATTCCGGTGGTCATCCGCACGACCGAGAACATGCTGAGCCTGATCCCGAACGCGCTGCGCGAGGCCGCCTACGCCTTGGGCACGCCGAAGTGGAAGGTGATCCTGTCGGTGACCTTGAAGGCGGCAAGGGCCGGCGTGATCACCGGCGTGCTGCTGGCGCTGGCGCGGATCTCCGGCGAGACGGCGCCGCTCTTGTTCACCGCGCTGTCCAACCAGTTCTGGACCAGCTCGCTGACCGAGCCGATGGCCAGCCTGCCGGTGACGATCTTCAAGTTCGCGATGAGCCCCTACGAGAACTGGCAGAAGCTCGCCTGGGCGGGGGTCTTCATCATCACGATCGGCGTGCTGCTGCTGAACATCCTGGCGCGCGTGCTGTTCAAGAACAAGCATTGAGAGAAGAAACGCCATGGACGCCAAAATCGACCTGCCCGTGAACGAGCGCGCCAAGCTGGCGGTGCGCGATCTGAATTTCTACTACGGCAACTTCCACGCGCTGAAGAACATCAATCTGGACATCCCGGAGCACAAGGTCACCGCCTTCATCGGCCCTTCGGGCTGCGGCAAGTCGACCCTGCTGCGCACGCTGAACCGGATGTTCGAGCTCTACCCGGAGCAGCGCGCCCAGGGCCAGATCCTGCTCGACGGCGAAGACATCCTGAAGAGCCGCGAGGACGTCTCGCTGATCCGCGCCAAGATCGGCATGGTGTTCCAGAAGCCGACGCCCTTCCCGATGTCGATCTACGACAACATCGCCTTTGGCGTGCGCCTCTTTGAGACGCTGCCGCGGGTCGAGATGGACGAGCGGGTCGAATGGGCGCTGAAGAAGGCGGCGCTGTGGACCGAGGTCAAGGACAAGCTGAACCAGAGCGGCTCGGGCCTCTCGGGCGGCCAGCAGCAGCGCCTGTGCATCGCGCGCGGCATCGCGATCAAGCCCGAGGTGCTCCTGCTGGACGAGCCCTGCTCGGCGCTGGACCCGATCTCGACCGGCAAAATCGAGGAGCTGATCCACGAGCTGAAGGGCGAGTACACGGTCGCCATCGTCACCCACAACATGCAGCAGGCGGCGCGTTGCTCGGACTACACCGCCTATATGTATCTGGGCGATCTGATCGAGTTCGGGCCGACGGCCGAGCTATTCATGAAGCCCAAGCGCAAAGATACCGAGGACTACATCACCGGCCGGTTCGGCTGAGCGGGAGGAAAAGGCCATGAGCGACAAGCATCTTTCGACCCAATTCGACGCCGAGCTGAGCAGCATCTCGACGCGCGTGCTGGAGATGGGCGGCATCGTCGAGGCCCAGGTCGCGCAGGCGGTGCAGGCGCTGACGACCGTTAGCGGCGAGATCGCCAGCCATGTGCTGCAGGTCGAGGAGAAGGTCAATGCGATGGAGATCGAGATCGACCGCAATCTGCACAGCATCATCGCGCGGCGCCAGCCGACCGCGCGCGATCTGCGCCTCTTGATCGCGGTGTCTAAGACGATCGCCAATCTGGAGCGCGTCGGCGACGAGGCCGCGCGCATCGCCCGCACCGTGCAGCGCCTGATCAACTCGGGCGTGTCCAGCCGGCTGCGCCTGCCGATGTCGGATCTCGAGTTCGAGGCCGAGCTGGCCACCGCGCAGCTGCGCAAGGCGCTCGACGCCTTCGCGCGGCTCGATGTCGCGCGCGCGCTGGAGGTGCTCAAGCAGGACGATCTGATCGACAAGGAATTCGACGGCCTGATGCGCAAGCTGATCACCTACATGATGGAAGACCCGCGCACGATCTCCTCGGCGATCGACCTGGTCTTCGTCGCCAAGGCGATCGAGCGGGTCGGCGACCATGCGAAGAACCTCGCCGAGGTGATCATCTATGTGGTCAAGGGCACGGACGTGCGGCACAACACGCCCGAGGCCGTCGAGACGATGGTGAAATGACGATGAGCCGAATCCTGGTGGTCGAGGACGAGTCGGCGATCGCCGAGCTGATCTCCATCAATCTGCGCCACGCCGGCTTCGAGGTCGTCGTCGCGGCCGATGCCGAGCAGGCGCAACAAGAGATCGACCGCGTGCTGCCCGAGCTGGTGCTCTTGGACTGGATGCTGCCGGGCCAGTCGGGCCTGGCGCTGGCGCGGCAGTGGCGCTCGGCCGCGCGCACCAAGGAGCTGCCCATCATCATGCTGACCGCGCGCGCCGACGAGGGCGACAAGGTCTCGGGGCTGGATGCCGGCGCCGACGACTACCTGACCAAGCCCTTCTCGACCAAGGAACTGCTGGCACGCATCCGCGCGGTGCTGCGCCGCAAGGCGCCGGAGGCGCTGGACAGCGTGGTCGAGCTCGGCGGTCTGTGCCTCGATCCCGGCACGCGCCGGGTCAGCCGCGAGGGCGCCGAGGTCAAGCTCGGGCCCACGGAGTTCCGCCTGCTGCATTTCCTGATGACGCATCCGGAGCGCGTGCACAGCCGCTCGCAGCTGCTGGACCGCGTCTGGGGCGATCATGTCTTCATCGAGGAACGCACCGTCGACGTCCATGTGAAGCGCTTGCGCGAAGCGCTGGACAAGGTGCAGTGCGCGCGCATGGTCGAGACGGTGCGCGGTGCCGGCTACCGGCTGACGCAGCAGCTCGATATGCTGTCGGCCGGCTGAGCGGCGCGAGGCGAATGGCTGCCGGACCCCTGAGCTGGCTCTTGCCCCGCCTGGTGCTGGCGGTGCTGGCCGTCCTGCTCGGCACCCTGCTGGGCCACTGGATCGGCGGCCTGCTGCCGGTGCCGATGCTGGCCGAGCTGCTGTCGGCCCTGAGCGGCGTGGCGGCCCTGGTGCTGATCGATGGCTGGCGCGGCCACCGCCTGCTGCAGTGGCTGCGCGGCAGCCAGGAGAGCGCCGCGCCGCGCGACACCGGCCTGTTCGGCGAGCTGGCCTACCGGATCGAGCGGGCGGTGCGCGAGCGCGACAAGACCATCGTGCGCGAACGCCTGCAACTGGCGCAGTTCCTGTCGGCGATCGAGGCCTCGCCGAACGGCGTGCTGATGCTGGACGGGCGCGACCATATCCACTGGTGCAACCGCGTCGCGGCCGACCATTTCGCGCTCGACCCGCAGCGCGACCTGCGCCAGCGCATCACCAATCTGGTCCGCGCGCCGGCCTTCGTCGGCTATCTGCAGGCCGGCCAGTTTGCCGAGCCGCTGCTGCTGCCGAATGTGCGCGGCCCCGGCATGCTGGCGGTGATCGTGCGCCGTTATGGCGAGGGCATGAAGCTGGTGCTGTCGCAGGACATCACCGAGCGCGAGCGTGCCGACTCGATGCGGCGCGACTTCGTCGCCAATGTCTCGCACGAGATCCGCACGCCGCTGACGGTGCTGGCCGGCTTCATCGAGACCATGAGCAGCCTGCCGCTGAGCCCGGCCGAGCGCGAGCGCGTGCTGGGCCTGATGGACCAGCAGGCGCAGCGCATGCAGACCCTGGTCAGCGATCTGCTGACCCTGGCGCAGCTGGAGGGCAGCCCGCGGCCGGCGCCGGACCGCTGGCTCTCGCTGGACGCGCTGCTCGCCCGCATTGCCGCCGAGGCGCGCGCCTTGTCGGCCGGCCGGCACCGCATCGCGGTGCAGGAGGATACCCAGGTCGAACTGGCTGGCATCGAGGCCGAGCTGCACAGCGCTGTTGCCAATCTGCTGAGCAATGCGGTGCGCTACACGCCGGACGGTGGCGAGATCGACCTGGCCTGGCGCTGGCTGCCCGATGGCGGCGGCGAGCTGAGCGTCAGCGACACCGGCCCGGGCATCGCGCGCGAGCATCTGCCGCGGCTCAGCGAGCGCTTCTACCGCGTCGACGGCAGCCGCTCGCGCGAGACCGGCGGCACGGGTCTGGGCCTGTCCATCGTCAAGCATGTGGTGCAGCGGCATGGCGGCGAGCTGCAGATCCAGAGCGAGCCCGGCCAGGGCTCCTGTTTCAAGCTGGTCCTGCCAGCGGCGCGGGCGCGGCCCTCCGGCGAAGCGGCGCTGGGCGCCGAGGCCGCGTTGGCGCCGGCGACCGGCAGCAGCGACTGACGCCGCGCGGCGGCCTTACTGCTGGCGGCGCAGCAGCGTGAAGCCGACCTGTCTATCGGTCGGGCGGCGCACGCTGTTGGCGGCGGCCCAGCCCTCGGGCACCGGCGCCAGGCCGGCCTGCAACGCATGGCTGCAGCGGCTCTGGCTCAGCGGCTTGTCCGCCTCGACGCGCCAGCCGCCCTGGAACTCCAAGGCCGCCAGGGTCGACAGGGCCTGGCCCGGCGCGGCGATGCAGTCGACCTCCGCCGGCAGCAGCGCGCGCAGGCGCTCGACCAAGGGCGTGTTGCTGCGCGCGTAGTCCAGCGGCGCCAGCATCAGGGTCGTCATCAAGAGCCAGCCCAGCGCGACGCCACCGGCCGGCAAGACCAGGCTCTTCCACAGCGCATGCTGGTGGCGCGCGGTGCGCCAGCGCACCAGGGCCAGCCAGGCGATGGTGGCCAGCGCGGCCAGCAGCAGGGCCAGTGGATGGAAGCTCGGCTCGAAGCCCTGCATCAGCTTGCGCAGATTGGCCAGCGGCTGCGCCGGCCAGCCCAGCTGCATCGACAAGTAGTAGATCCAGACGAACAGCGCGCAGGCGCTAAAGAAAAAGACCGAGAACCAGTCCATCAAGGCGGCGATGCTGCGCTTGAGCGTCGGCAGCGCGAAGGCGGCCAGCACGGCCAGCGCCGGCAGGGCCAAGAGCAGCGCGCGGTCGACCCCGCCCATCAGGATGCTGGCCAAGATCGGCACCAGCACGGCGACCAGCGGCACCAGGATGTGCCGGCGCTGCCAATGTATGCGCCAGCGCCACAGGGTCCACAGCGCCAGCGGCCAGGCCGGCCAGCAGAACCAGCCGAACAGGCTCAGCACCTGCCGCCCCAGATCGACGGCACCGCGGTAGGGCGCGATGCGCCAGGCCCAGGCACGGAACTCCCAGGCGCTCAGCGCGGCCAACACGCCGGCCGCCAGCAGCCACCACATCAGGCCGCGCACCTGCTCGTAATGCGAGCGCCGGCACAGCACGGCGCCCAGCAGCGCCAGCGTCATCGCGACCAGCGGCGCGCCGCTGGCGCCCATCACCGGCAATGCGATCAGCAGCGCCCAGCGCGATTTGCCGGCCCGGAACGGCGCCGCCGCCAAGCCATAGAGATAGAGGCTCATCGCCAGCAGCTGCAGCAGCTCCGGCGTGGTCTCATGGCCCAGCTGCAGAAGGCCCAGCGTCGCGATCAGCGCCAGCAGGGCGCCGTCGGCCAGCGCGCGCGCATAGTCGACCGAATGCGCCTCGCCGCCGAAGGCAAAGGCGACCGGCTGGGCCGCATCGGTGCGCGCCAGGTGGAAGCTGCTGTACCAGGTCAGCACCAGCACCAGGGCCAGCGCCAGCGCATAGGGCAGGCGGGCGGCAAATGCCGGGTCCAGAAAGGGCAGGACCTTGATCGCCAGCGCGCCGATCCAGTAGGGCAGCGGGCCGCCCTCGGCCGCGATGCCGGCGATCGCCGGCTTCCACCAGGGCGCATGGCCCTCGGCAATGCTGGCCATGAAGCCGTAGGCGGTCAGATCGGCATTGCGCCAGGGATCGCGGCCGAACAGGCCGGGCAGCACATAGGCGGCGCAGAACAGCAGCAGCGCCAGCCGCGGCAGACGCTGGGCGCCGCGCTCGGCGACGATGGCGGGGGTGGGCAGATTCACGCGCGGATTTTCTTCTTGGTTTGGTCTCGGAGCGCATCATGCCGCATAACGGCCGGGCATTAAAAAAGCAGCCCGCAGGCTGCTTTTTGCGCAAGCTCGGGGAGCTTACTTCTTGAACTGGGCAAACTTGTTGCGGAACTTCTCGACGCGGCCGCCCAGATTGTCGATCGACTTCTGCGTGCCGGTGTAGAAGGGGTGCGATTCGCTGGTGGTTTCCAGCTTCACCAGCGGCAGGGTCTTGCCATCGATGTCGATGGTTTCCTTGGTCTGGACGGTCGAGCGCGTCACGAACTGGAAGCCGTTGGACTGGTCCACGAAGACCACGTCGCGGTAATTGGGGTGAATGCCGTCTTTCATGGGGATCTCGCTTGCATTGCCGGTAGCCGCGCCACACCCTTGTGACGTACTTGCCTGCTCAGGAAAACGCGGATTATAGCCAAAAAATAGGCTCGCCTATTTCGCCAAACGACAACGCCGGGCTAGGCCCGGCGTTCGTGAAGTCCTGCTCGCTGAACCGAGCTTCAACCGCCTCGACGCATCATGTCGAAGAAGTCGAGGTTGTTCTTGCTGGCCTTCATCTTGTCGAGGATGAACTCCATCGCCTCGATCTCGTCCATGTTGTAGAGCAGCTTGCGCAGGATCCAGCTCTTTTGCAGGATCTCCGGCTTCAGCAGCAGCTCCTCGCGGCGGGTGCCGGACTTGTTGATCAGGATGGACGGGTAGACGCGCTTCTCGGCCATGCGGCGATCCAGATGGATTTCGCAGTTGCCGGTGCCCTTGAATTCTTCGTAGATGACCTCGTCCATCTTCGAGCCGGTGTCGACCAGGGCCGTGCCGATAATGGTCAGCGAGCCGCCTTCCTCGACATTGCGCGCCGCGCCGAAGAAGCGCTTGGGGCGCTGCAGCGCATTGGCGTCGACACCGCCGGTCAGCACCTTGCCGGACGAGGGCAGCACATTGTTGTAGGCGCGGGCCAGGCGGGTGATCGAATCCAGCAGGATGACCACATCCTTCTTCATCTCGACCAGGCGCTTGGCGCGCTCGATCACCATCTCGGCCACCTGCACGTGGCGGGCGGCCGGCTCGTCGAAGGTCGAGCTGATGACCTCGCCGCGCACGGTGCGCAGCATCTCGGTCACTTCTTCCGGACGCTCGTCGACCAGCAGCACGATCAGGTGGCAGTCCGGATGATTGGCGACCAGCGCGTGGGCCAGGCTCTTCATCATCTCGGTCTTGCCGGTCTTGGGCTGCGACACGATCAGTGCGCGCTGGCCTTTGCCGATCGGCGCGATCAGGTCGATGATGCGGCCGGTGATGTTCTCGTCGCCCTTGATCTCGCGCTCGAGCTTGAACTGCTCCTTGGGGAACAAGGGCGTCAGGTTCTCGAACATGATCTTGTGCTTGCTCTCCTCGGGCGTCGCGCCGTTGACGCGATCGACCTTGACCAGAGCAAAGTAGCGCTCGCCGTCCTTGGGCACGCGCACCTCGCCCTCGATCATGTCGCCGGTGTGCAGATTGAAGCGGCGGATCTGGCTGGGGGAGAGGTAGATGTCGTCGGTCGAGGCCATATAGCTGGCTTCGATCGAGCGCAGGAAGCCGAAGCCGTCGGGCAGGACCTCGAGCACGCCGTCGCCGAACACCTGTTCGCCGGCCTTGGCGCGCTTTTTCATGATGGCGAACATCAGCTCCTGCTTGCGCAGGCGGGCGACGTTGTCGATCTCCAGCTCTTCGCCCATCTTGATGAGCGCGGAGACGTGCAAGGCCTTCAGTTCGGAAAGATGCATGGGTGAACACCCGGTAGGGGGTCGGAGGTCCTGCCAAGGACCGCAGACAAACACTTCGGCAGCCCGTCGGCGTTCGGCGGCGCGGCCTCGTCGATGATTGAATCATCGAGCCGGCCGGCAACGCTGCAAGCAAGAAACAAACGCGGGAGCTTGGGCGCCGAGTCCACGCGCCAAAACCCTTGGAAGGGCCGGGCGTGTTGGCAATTTGCTGTTGGACGCGAATGGCGGGTGCCGCCATTCGCATTCAGCAGATGGGAGGGATTATAGGTTAGCGTCCAGGAAGGCCGTCAACTGGGCCTTGGACAGCGCGCCGACCTTGGTGGCGGCGAGCTGGCCGTCCTTGAACAGCATCAAGGTCGGGATGCCGCGGATGCCGAACTTGGCCGGCACTTCGCGGTTCTCGTCGACATTCATCTTGGCGATCTGCAGCTTGTCGCCGTAGCCGGCCGCGACCTCGTCCAGGATCGGCGCGATCATCTTGCAGGGGCCGCACCATTCGGCCCAGTAGTCGACCAGCACCGGCTTGCCGGACTGGATCACGTCGGTGTCGAACGACGCGTCGGAAATATGTTTGATCAAATCGCTCATGGAAGGTCCTTGGACGGGCGGCGCCAGGTGGGTCGGGCACCGATGCACAATGATTCTGACACAAAGCCCCGCGACGCGATGGCGCCGGGGCCATGCCCATAGATGGTGGGAGGAGAGCGAATTGCAATTGCAGGAATTGCAGGTTTTGCCGCTGGATGCCGCGCATAGAGCCGACGTGTTCTGGCAGCGCGTCGCCGAGCGGGCCGGCGCCTGGCTGGCCGAGCAGGGCGCCAGCGTGCGCGATGCGGTGCTGCTGCTGCCTTTTGCGCAGCAGCTGGCACCGGCCCGGCGCGCCTGGGTGCAGCGTTCGGCGCAGTGGCAGCCGCGCATCGAGACCACGCACAGCCTGGCCGCCGCCCTGGGTCCCAACTACCTGGCCCAGGCCCAGCAGATCAGCTTCGACCCGGCGATCGACGCGCTCAGCGCCGCCCAGCTGCTGCAGGGGCAGAGCTGGGCGCAGGAGCTGCGCCGGCGCGATCCGCGCGCGTTCCGGCTGGCGCTGACGCGCCTGGTCGAGGCCGCGCATGCCTTGCTGCGCGCAGCCTACCAGCGCGCGCCGGCGCGGCGCGAGGCCTTCTGGCAGCAGGCGCGCCAGGTGCTGGCCGAGGTGCCGGGGCCGGGGCGGCTGGAGCGGGCGCTGGCGGCGGTGGCGCTGGAATGGGCTGCCAGCGACGGTCGCCAGGCGGCCACCGATGCCTTGTTCGAGCTGCGGCCCAGCGCCTGGATCCAGGTCCAGGCCGGCGGGCCGGACCCGCTGGCGCGCGCGCTGCTGGACGAGGCGGCCGGGCAGGGCGTGCCGGCGCTGTGCCTGGTGGCCGACGTCGAGCTGGACGAGGTCTTTGCCGAAGCGCCGCCGCTGGGCCGCATCGAAGAGGCGCTGTGCAGCGACTTCGAGGACCTGGCCCAGTGCACGGCCGCCTGCGTGCTGCAGCATCTGGCCGCCGGCCGCGCGCCGCTGGCCCTTGTCGCGCAGGATCGCGTGCTGGTGCGGCGCGTGCGCGCACTGCTCGAGCGCCAGCAAGTGCCGATGCTGGACGAGACCGGCTGGACCTTGGCGACGACGCCGCCGGCCGCGCAATTGATGGCCCTGCTGCGCGCCGCCGCGCCGCAGGCCGGCCTGGACGAATGGCTGGCCTGGCTGAAGAGCGATCTGGCGCGCGATCTGCGAGAACGCGCCGGCGGCGCGGCGCTGCCTCTGCTGGAGGCGCGCTGCCGCGCCAAGGGCTGGCGCATGCCGCAGGCGCTGCGCGCCGACCTGCTGGCACCGTCCAGCGCGCGGCTGTGGGAGCTGGCCGGCGCGGCGCTGGCCGGCCTGCGTGAGGGCGCGCCGCGGCGCAGCCTGGCCGACTGGCTGGCCGCGCTGCAGCAGGCGCTGCAGCTGCTGCGTGCCGAGCCGCTGCTGCAGCAGCACGAGGCGGGCGAGAAGGTGCTGGACGCGCTGTGGCTGTCGCGTTCGCCCTGGCCCGACAGTGCGCATGAGGCGGCGCTGCGCGAGGCGCAGCTGCGCTATGCCGACTTCGTCGCCTGGATCGACGAGACCCTGGAGGCGCAGCAATACGTGCCGCCGGCCGGCGTCGAGCCTCAGCTGGTCATCACGCCGCTGGCGCGTGCGATGCTGCGGCCCTTCGGCGCGGTCGTGCTGCCGGGCGCCGATGCGCAGACGCTGGGGGCCGGCGGCAAGCTGCCGGCACTGCTCAGCGACGCGCAGGCGCTGGCGATCGGCCTGCCCGATCTGCAGCAGCAGCGCGAGGCGCTGGCCTATGCCTTTGCCCAGACCCTGCGCGCGCCGGCGCTGAGCCTGCTGCGCTGCCATGCGATCGGTGCCGAGCCTCTGGCCGCCAGCCCCTTGCTCGACCGGCTGCAGCTGGCGCTGGCCCGTGGCGGCCATGCGCCGCTGGCCGCCTGGCGCGACGAGCGGCCGCAGCGGGCCCTGCTCGCGCGGCCGCAGCCGCGCGCCGCCGCGCGCGCCGGCGGTCTGCTGCCGGCCAGCCTCAGCGCCAGCGGCCTGGAGTCGCTGCGCAACTGCCCCTACCAATTCTTCGCCCGCGCGCTTCTGGGCCTGCAGGAGCAGGAGGAGCTGGAGGCGACCGCCGACAAGCGCGACTACGGCACTTGGCTGCATGCGGTGCTGCATCGATTCCATGAGCAGCGCCTGGCGGCCGAGACGCCGGAGGACGACGGCGCGCGGCTGCAGCGCCTGGCCTTGGAGCAGCAGGCCCAGCAAGGACTGGCCCCGGCCGAGTTTCTGCCCTTCATGGCCAGCTTCGAACGCTTCGCGCCGCGCTATCTGGCCTGGCTGGCCGAGGCCGAGGCGGCCGGCCAGCATTACGCCGCCGGCGAACTGGAGCGCAGTGTCCAGCCCTTCGCCGACGCGCCGCTGCAGGGCCTGGTCTTGCGCGGCCGCATCGACCGCGTCGACGAGCAGGGCGCCGACCGCGTGCTGATCGACTACAAGACCGGCAGCCTGCAGGGACTCAAGGCCAAGGTGGCCCGGCCGCTGGAGGACACGCAGCTGGCCTTTTACGCGGCGCTGATGGCGCCGGAGCTCGGTGCTGAGGCGGCATTGCAGGCGCGCTATCTGGCCTTGGACGACGGCAAGGGCATTGCCGAGGTCGAGCATCCGGAGGTCGAGCGCACGGTGGCCCGGCTGCTGGCCGGCGTCGCCGACGATCTGCGCGCGCTGCATGGCGGTGCGCCGCTGCCGGCGCTGGGCGAGGGCAGCAGCTGCAGCTATTGCAAGATGCGCGGCCTGTGCCGGCGCGATGACTGGTCCGAGGCGGCCCCCTGATGACTGCGATGAACCCGATGAATGCGGCCGCTTACACGGTCGACGGCCGTCTGGCCGAGCGCGAGGACTTCTACCGCGTCGCCTGCGATCCGGCGCGCAGCGTCGTCGTCGAGGCCTGCGCCGGCGCCGGCAAGACCTGGATGCTGGTCTCGCGCATCCTGCGCGCGCTGCTGGCGGGAGCCCGGCCGCAGGAGATCGTCGCGATCACCTTCACTCGCAAGGCGGCCGGCGAGATGCGCCAGCGCCTGAACGAGTGGCTGGACCAGTTCGCCGCCGCCACGCCGGACGAGCGCCAGCGCGAGCTGGTCGCGCGTGGCATGAGCGCCGACCAGGCGCGCGCCGCCGAAGCCGTGCTGGCCGGCCTGCGCCGGCAATTGCTGCTGGCCGGCCGCGGCGTCGAGATCCGCACCTTCCACGCCTGGTTCTCGCAGCTCTTGCGCGCCGCGCCGCTGGAGCTGCTGCAGGCGCAGGGCATCGCGCCCGAGCTGCAGCTGATCGAGGACGAGGCCGATCTGATGCCGGAGCTGATGAGCCGCTTCCATGCGGCCGTGCTGGCCGACGCCCAATTGCGCGAGGACTACCAGGCGCTGGTGCTGGCGCGCGGCCGCAACACGGTGCGCGACTGGCTGCAGGCCGGCTTCGACAAGCGGGTGGAGCTGCGCCTGGCGCAGCGCGAGGGCCTGCTGCTGGACGGCATGCCCGAGGCGGCCAGCGTGATGCCCGAATGCGCGGGCCTGGCGCATCCGCTCGAGCACTTCTGCAGCCTGCGGGCCGAGCTGCTGGCGCTGGCCCGGCTGCTGGGCCAGGCCAAGGGTGCCAAGGCGCAGGAGGCGGCGTGCGCCATCGAGCAGGGCATCGATGACTTTGCCGCCGTCATCAAGGCGCTGTTCACCGACAAGGGCACGCCGCGCAAGGGCCTGGGCGAGCTGCCGGAGCTGGCGGCCCTGTGCGACCGGCTCGAGCGCCTGGCGCGCGCCTGCGCCCAGCACGAGGCCTGGTTGGAGCACCGGCGCATGGTCGGCCTGAGCCTGGCGCTGATCGAGCAGTTCGAGGCGCTGAAGCTGGAGCGCGGCCTGGTCGACATGAACGATCTGGAGCGCGGCGCGCTGGCGCTGCTGGCCGATGCCGAGTTGGCCGGCTGGGTGCAGCAGCGGCTGGACGCGCAGGTGCGCCATCTGCTGATCGACGAGTTCCAGGACACCAGCCCGCTGCAGTGGCACGCGCTCTACGGCTGGCTGGCCGGCTATGCCGGCGCCGGCGGCGGCAGCAGCGGCCGGGTGCCGGTGTCGGTCTTCATCGTCGGCGATCCCAAGCAGAGCATCTACCGCTTCCGCCGCGCCGAGCCGCGCGTGTTCGCCGCCGCGCGCGATTTCGTCCGCGAGGCGCTGGACGGCGCGGTGCTGGCCTGCGACCACACGCGGCGCAATGCGCCGCCGGTGCTGGCCGCCGTCAACGCGGTGTTCGAACAGGCCAGCCTGGCCCAGCAGTACAGCGGCTTTCGGCCGCACACCACCGAGTCCGCGCAGCCGACGACGCTGGACGGCGTGTTCCATCTCGACGCGCCGGCGCAGCCGGAGGCGGCCGAGGAGGCGGGCGGCGTCGATCCGGATCGCTGGCGCCCCAGCCTCAGCGAGGCGCGCCACGAGCCCGAGCTGCAGCGCCGCGCGGCCGAGGCCGAGCGGCTGACGCGCGAGATCCTGCGCCTGCTGCGCGAGGACGGGCTGCAGCCGGGCGAGATCTTCGTGCTGGCGCGCAAGCGCGAGCCGCTGCGCGTGCTGGCGCAGGCCTTGAAGGCGGCCGGCGTGCCGCATGCGGCGCCGGAGGAGCAGGCGCTGCTGGACGCGCCCGATGTGCGCGATCTGCTGGCCCTGCTCGATGCGCTGGCCTCGCCGGGCCACAACCTGTCGCTGGCCCATGCGCTGCGTAGCCCGCTGCTGGGCGCCGACGAGGCCGATCTGCTGCAGCTGGCGCGGCTGGCCGGCAGCGCGGACTGGCTCGACGCGCAGCCCCAGGAGCCGGGCCAGCGCCTGGCCTGGTGGGCGGTGCTGCAGACCACCGACGAGGCGCTGAGCCCGGCGCTGCAGCGCGCGCGCCTGCTGCTGGAGCGCTGGGAGCGGCTGGGCCGCGAGCGTTCGCCGCATGATCTGATCGACGCGATCGTGGACGAGGGCGATCTGCTGGCCCGCCTGGCCAGCGCGGTGCCCGGCAGCGAACGCCGCAGCCGCCTGCATGCGGTCCATGCGCTGCTGGCGCTGGCGCTCGATCTGGACGGCGGCCGCTATGCCACCTTGTACGGCTTCGTGCGCGCGCTGAAGAGCCGCGCGCTGAAGCTGGCCTGGCCGGCCGAGCCGCAGGCGGTGCAATTGCTGACCGTGCACGGCGCCAAGGGGCTGGAGGCGCGTGTCGTCTTCATGATCGATGCCGAGGCGGCGCCGGCGCGCGCCGAGACGGCCACCCTGGCGATCGACTGGCCGGTCGACCGGCCCAGCCCGCGCCGCGTCGCCTTCCTCGCCTCCGAAAGCAAGGCGCCGCCGGCGTTGCAAGCGCTGCTCGATGAGGAGAAGCAGCAGCGCCAGCGCGAGGAGCTCAATGCGCTTTATGTGGCGATGACGCGCGCGCGCTCGCGCCTGGTGCTCAGCCGCACCATCGGCGCCCGCGCGCCGACGCAGCCGACCTGGTGGAGCCGCCTGCAAGCATTGGCGCAGCCGCTGGCCCGGCCGCTGCAGCCGGCCGAAGAAGTGGCGGCTATCGACCCGGTCGCGCCGGCGGCGGTGGCGCCGCTGCTGCTGAAGGAACTGCCGCGCTGGCAGCCGCCGCCCTCGCGCCGCATCGAGGCGCCGGCCTCGCGCGAGGCCGAGGACGAGGCGCAGGCGCGGCTGGGCGAGGCGATGCACCGCGTGCTCGAATGGGCCAGCGGCCCGCGCCAGGGCCAGCCGGTCGAGCGGCTGACCGCCGCGTCCGCGCAGATGTATGCGCTGGACGCCAAGCAGCGCGAGCGCTTGCAGCGCAGCATCGCTGCCATCCTGGGCAGCGAGGCTTGCGCGCCCTTCTTCGATCCGGCCCGGCTCGCCTGGGCCGGCAACGAGGTCGCGCTGAACTGGGAGGGTCAGGACATGCGCCTGGACCGCCTGGTCTGCCGGCATGCCGAGGAGGCCGGCGCGGCGCCGACTTGGTGGGTGCTGGACTACAAGCTGCACGGCGCGCCGGAGCAGAACGCCGAGTACCTGGCGCAGCTGCGCCGCTACCGCGGCGCGGTCCAGCAGCTGCAGCCGGGCGAGCCGGTGCGCGCCGCGCTGATCACCGCGCAGGGGCGGCTGATCGACTGCACCGACAGGCTCTGAGGGAGGAGGGCCGCGGGCCTCAAAAAGGCCTGCTCCGAATCCAGGCTAGAATGGCGGTCTTCGTCGGAGCGTAGCGCAGCCTGGTAGCGCATCTGCTTTGGGAGCAGAGGGTCGCGAGTTCGAATCCCGCCGCTCCGACCAAGACCTTTTCTCGAAACCCGCCTTCCGGCGGGTTTTGTTTTTTGTAGAAGAGGCTCGGGCATCCCCCGACTCTTTGTGCGCGAGGTGGCAAGGACAATCCGCCGCTTCGGCTTTATCGAGCCGCATCAAGACTTGCCATGGCCATCCCACACCTGACCGACGAGCAGACACGCAGCTGGACCCGCGCCCAAAAGGACGAGTGGTGGTTCAAGAACGTGTTCCGCGGCGACATGCCGCAGCTGACCCTCCGTTCCGGCCTGACCGGCTTCCTGCTCGGCGGCATCCTGTCCGCCACGGGCCTGTACATCGGCGCCAAGACCGGCATCGCGATCGGCGTCGGCCTGACCTCGGTGATCCTGGCCTTCGCGCTGTTCCGCATCCTGCACGGTGCCGGCATGGCCAAGGACTTCACCATCCTGGAGAACAACTGCACGCAGTCGATCGCCACCTCGGCCGGCTATGTGGTGACGCCGCTGTTCTCCAGCATGGTGGCCTACATGATGGTGGCCGACAAGGTCATCCCCGGCTGGCAGCTGGTCATCTGGATGATCGTCATCTCGCTGATCGGCGTGCTGCTGGCCTTCCCGATGAAGCGCCGCTTCATCAACGAGGACCAACTGCCCTTCCCGGAGGGCCGCGCCTGCGGCGTGGTGCTGGATTCGCTCTACACCGGCGAGGCCGGTGCCGGCATGTACAAGGCCCGGCTGCTGGCCAAGGTGGCCGGCCTGGCCGCCGCCTACCAGGCCCTGGTCAGCGACGGCTGGATGAAGCTGCTCCAGTTCAAGATCCTGCGCATGGACCAGTGGGCCGGCCTGAAGGAGCCCTGGACCTTCCATGAGCGGGTCGACCAGTACTACTACGCCTGGGCCGTCAAGGCCGAGGCCTGGATGCCCAAGATCCTGGGCACCGACATCCGCGCGCTGGGCCTGCGCTTCACGCTGGACCTCGCGATGGTCGGCGTCGGCGGCCTGATGGGCATCGCGGTGGCGACCAGCTGCCTGCTCGGCGCCTTCATCAACTTCGTCGTGCTGGCGCCGATCATGATCCAGGCCGGAGACATCGTGCAGCGCGTCGCGCCCAGCGGCGCCATCGTGCCGATCTCGCGCGCCGAGATCGTCAACCAGTGGTCGATGTGGTGGGGCGTGGCGATGATGGTGGCCGGCTCGCTGGTGACGCTGGCGGCCAAGCCGGAGCTGTTCACCGCCGCCTTCAAGTCGCTGAAGCGCAAGAAGAACGATGGCGGCGGCGAGGCCAAGGGGCCCGATCTGCTGGCCGACATCGAGGTGCCGCTGTGGGTGTCCTGGATCGGTGTGCCGGTGATGAGCGTCCTGGGCGCCTGGATCACCCATGCCTTCTTCGGCGTGCCCTTCCACTTGGCCATCGTCAGCCTGCCGCTGATCTTCCTGCTGACGGTGATCTGCACCAACTCGATGGCGCTGACCTCCTGGACGCCGACCGGCTCGCTGTCCAAGATCACCCAGTTCACGATGGGCGCGATCGACCGCAGCAATCCGGCCAGCAATCTGCTGCCGGCCGGCATGACCAGCGAGATCGCCTCCAACGCGGCCAATCTGCTGTCCGACATCAAGCCCGGCTATATGCTGGGCGGCAAGCCGCGCCACCAGGCGATCGGCCATGTGATCGGCCTGGTGGCGGGCGCGCTGACCTGCGTGCCGTTGTTCTTCCTGCTGTTCATGCGCCCCGATGCAAACGGCGTCGTCTCGGCCTCCAATATGGTCACCGAGCAGTTCGCCTTCCCGGCCGCAATCCAGTGGAAGGGCGTGGCCGAGTTGATCGCCAAGGGCGTGCAGGGCCTGCCGCTGTCGGCCATCATCGCGATGGCGGTGGCTGTCGTCGCCGCCATCGTGATCGAGGTGCTGCGCATCGTCACCAAGGGCCGCTTCCCGCTGTCCAGCGTGTCGATCGGCCTGGGCGTCGTGCTGCCGCCGGAATCGACGCTGGCGATGTTCATCGGCGCGCTGCTGTTCTGGATCATGAGCAAGCGTTTCAAGGACGCCAAGAGCGCCGGCTACCGGCGCTGGGTCGAGGGCTGCGAGCCGATCTGCGCCGGCCTGATCTCCGGTGCGGCCCTGATGGGCATCGGCAATGCCATCCTCAACGTGCTGATCGCCTGAGGCAAAATCGACATCTGACTGACCGTAGCTCAACTGGATAGAGCAGCTGCCTTCTAAGCAGCAGGTCGGGGGTTCGAGTCCCTCCGGTCAGGCCAATAATGCGAATCTGGTCGACTCACGTAGGCGCGTTTGCCCTTGAAGGCCCAGTAATCATTGGCGTTTTCATGGCAGGTTGACGCACAAGGGATCTTTACATCGCAAGCAAGGTGGGGGAACATTCGGGGGAACGGTAGTCATTTTCTACCCTTCCTGGAGTTTGTTCCCCCATGCTGACTGATGCGGCTTGTAAGAATGCCTCTTGTCCCGAGGGCAAGACCCGCGTCCGCTTCCCCGATTCTGGCGGGCTCTACCTTGAAGTGACGCCGAACGGGTCCAAACGCTGGTTTGCGAAGTACCGATTCGGTGGTAAAGAGAAGCGGCTTGCTCTCGGTAGCTATCCAGACGTATCGCTGAAGTCGGCACGCGCTGGACGTGACGCAGCGCGCAAGACGCGCACAGAGGGTACGGATCCGGTTCAGCAGCGCCGGATCGAAAAGCTGGCAAGCGCGGTCTCTAGCACCGTCACTTTCGAGGCTGTCTCGCGCGAGTTTCACCGTGGCCGTGTAGGCGCGGTCAGCGCCCAGTACTCGGCCCGCTGGATTGAGCGCATGGAGAAGGATCTATTTCCCTGGATCGGTAGTCTTCCGTTGGCTGACATCACGGCACCGCTATTGCTCCATACCCTACGCCGGGTGGAGGGCAGGGGAGCGAAAGAGACGGCGCATACGTTGCGTCAAACGGCCGGGCAGGTGTTCAGGTACGGGATCGCTACCGGGCGCTGCGAACGCAACCCTGCCACCGATCTGCATGGCGCCTTGATGCCTGTCATGGTTAAACATATGGCGGCCGTCTTGGAGCCCTCCAAAGCTGGCGAACTGATGCGCAGCATCGCTGGCTATCCCGGTCAGCCAACTACAGCGGCTGCGCTCCTGCTGTCAGCGTTGTTGTTTCAACGGCCTGCCAACATCCGCATGATGGAGTGGGCTGAACTCGATCTTGAAGCGGCTTTGTGGACGATTCCGGCCGCCAAGATGAAGCGGACTGTTCATGGCAAGGTCAATGGCCGGCCGCACCTTGTACCGCTACCCAGGCAGGCGGTTCACGCCTTGACCGACTTGAAGCCATTGACAGGTCACGGAGCTTTTGTCTTCCCGTCTCTGCTCACGGGCGAGCGTCCCATGAGTGAAAACACCGTGAATACGGCGCTTCGTCGCATGGGCTACGGCAAGGATGACATGACTGCGCATGGATTCCGTTCCATGGCCCGGACCATCATCGCGGAGCGGTTGCCCGGCGTGTCGATTGACGTGATCGAGGCCCAACTTGCTCACGGGAAAAGCGGCCCCCTGGGTATGGCTTACGACCGCGCCGAATACATGGAACAACGCAAGAGGTTGATGCAAACCTGGGCGGACTACCTAGAGCATTTGCGTGATGGCGCCAAAGTCCATCCCATCAGAGCCGCCTGAGCGGCTAGCGGGTTGATTCTTGCCTTAGGGATCATTCCTTAGGCAGCATGTCCTAAGGAGCCTGCCTGCTGGGCGCTTCCTTAGGGAGTGGTTGCCAATGTGTTGCGTGCCGGCCGAACGGCCCCTAAGGGATAGCGGCCGACGCCTGCTGTACGTCTCTATGGATGCCTTAGGGCAAGCCCCTTAGGGATAGAGCTCGTACGTACGCGGGAGGCAGCGAGAATGCAGGTTGCCCATACGTACGTAGGTACAAGGCCCGTACGTACGGGGCGCTGTATGGGATTGATGGACGCCCGCGGGACTGCGGATTGAAGGCAACAAGAATTGATGACTGATCTTTCGCACTGGAACTTTGCCGCGAGGTTCACTGCCCGCGAGGCGGCCGCCTTGATCCTTGGCTATGAGCCGGATGATGCTTGGAAACCCAATGCGGGTGTTAGTCATCGACTCTCCGTGGTGTACGAACGGATGAGGCATGACTTCGATGAAGTCGTGAGGAACTGTCGGCGCATGCGCGAGGCGCGCAAGCCGGGGAACTTTGACATTCCAGCGTTTCTATCCGCAGGTCTGCTTATCAGCGAATCTCTCTATGCAGAGCTAAAGCGGCCAATAACGGCTGCGCAGGACAACTTTATGCCGATCCGGCATGTGGAATTTGCAAAGTTTGACACTCAGGTGTTCAAGCGCAAGGCGATCCAGATCTGGGTCAGAAACAACAAGATGGACTCGGCATACGATTTTTCATCACCTGCTGAGCGGGACTTGACTAGAACGGAGGCAGCACAAGCTATCGAGATCGACCCGGCCGACCTGCCGGACGAACTTCATGCGGCCAACATCGCATTTCGGGCGGTGACGAACGGGCATGGCGACCCTGAAGCCACGTTCAAGAACCGACTGATGCAGTACCTGCGCGCCAATTTCGACTTCTCGGACGAGGCCGTGCAACGCATCGCGACGGTTGCCAACCCCGACAAGAGCGCCGGCCGCAGGAAACGGGCGGCCTAATGGCCGACCTATACAAACCCAGTATCCATGCGGCTTAGCGCAATGGTCTGGGTATTCTCGTTGGCCTATTGGCGGGCCATACCAGCTATTCCTTAGGTAGCGGTCAAGGAGACAGTGCGTCCACATTCACTCAACAGGACGCACATGCAACCTAACCCCCTCGAAGCCGCTCGCGGCAATGACCGCAACCCACAACCGCTGCATGCGGTGCAACTGTCCGATGCGCTGCTGCGCATCCAAACCGTGGCGCAGGCAACAGGCCTGTCCGACGCTACCATCTATCGCAAACTAGCGGCTGGCGAGTTCCCCGAGCCGGTCCGGCTGGGCAAGCGTTGCACCCGCTGGAAGGCGGCCGACGTTCGCACCTGGATTCAGTCCCAAGGTGGCTGCTGATGGGCAAGCGATTCGACCGCTCCGTGCTGCCTGATCCGGCGGATTTCTATGGAAACGAAGGACTGGCGCTAATAGGGCCGGGTCTATGGAAAACCACCCGCTGCGTCTTCCACGGCGGCAGCGACTCTATGAGGATCTCCATGGAGAACGGCGCCTACCGTTGCATGGCTTGCGGCCAGTCGGGGGGAGACGTGCTTAACTACTACATGGAAGTCCATGGAGCCGAGTTCATGGAAGCTGCCGAAGCCTTGGCCGCAACGCTGGATGATGGCAAGCCCCAGCAACCACGGCGCAAAACCACGCTGACAGCAACTGCTGCGCTCGCGCAGATTCAGGCCGAAGCGTGGTTCGTTGCCTGCACGGCGCTGGCTACGGCCGATGCGATCAAGGAACCAGCGGCCCGGGCGCGGCTCATCGAGGCGTCCCGCACGATCCAAAACGTGATGCAGGAGTTCGCTGAATGACGGCCATCACCAAACCCGATTGGGCCAAGCTGGACGCGGATCGTGCCAAGCAGGCATTGGCGGCGGCAGCCAAGCCAGGCTCCGAGGCTGACGGTGTTGTTCTCACTTGCGCAGCTTCCCTGAAGCCCGCGCCGGTGTCCTGGCTGTGGCCCGACTGGCTCGCACAAGGCAAGCTGCACATCCTGGCCGGCGCGCCGGGGCAGGGCAAGACGACAATTGCGCTTGCCCTGGCTGCAACGGTCACGACCGGCGGGTACTGGCCTGATGGTACGCGCAGCGCAACCGGCAACGTGCTGATCTGGAGCGGTGAGGATGACCCCGCCGATACCTTGTTGCCCCGTCTGTTGGCAATGGGCGCGGACGCTAAACGAGTCCACTTCATCACCGGCGCTCGTATTGGCAATGAAGTCCTGCCGTTCGATCCGGCGCGGGACATGGCCCAGTTGTTGACGCAGGCGGAGAAGATCGGCGATGTGCGGCTGCTGATTGTTGATCCGGTTGTCTCTGCGGTGGCCGGCGACAGCCACAAGAACACGGAGGTCCGCCGCGCCATGCAGCCGCTCGTTGACCTCGGCGCAGCATTGAACTGCGCGGTGCTGGGGATCTCGCACTTCAGCAAGGGCGGTGCGGGCGGCGATCCCGCGTCGCGCGTCGTCGGCTCGATCGCGTTCACGGCGGTGGCGCGCGTCGTGCTGGTGGCCGCCAAGGTGCATAGCGAGGACGGCGAGGACCGACGTATTCTGGCGCGCGGCAAGTCCAACATCGGCCCGGACGATGGCGGGTTTGAATATCACATCGACCAATGCGAACCGATCCCCGGCATTCAGGCCAGCTGCATCGCCTGGGGTCAGGCCGTGGCCGGCTCGGCGCGTGAACTGCTGACCGATCCGACCCACCAGGACGCCGATGACAAGAGCGCGGTGGATGCCGCTGCTGATTTCCTTAGGGAAGTTCTGGCCGATGGGCTTGTGCCGTCCAACACGGTGAAGGACGAGGCCAAGAGCGCAGGAGTTTCGTTGGCGTCGATGCGGCGAGCGTCTGAACAGTTGCAGGTCATCAAGACCAAGGGCGCTGGCGGCGTCTGGTACTGGAAACTGCCGCACCTGAAGGGGCAAGGTGCTCATGTTGCTCAAGATGCTCAACCTTCCAACGTTGAGCAAGTTGAGCACCTTGAGCAACATGGGCAGGACTGCGAGGTGTTTTGATGGGCGCGCATGAACTGCTGCTGCACCTGCGCGGCGCTGGCCTGGACCTGGCGGCCGAAGGCGATAGGCTGACCGTTGCGCCGCGCGAGTTGCTGACCGATGCGATGCGCGCCGCGATCAAGATGCACAAACCTGCGTTGCTAGAAGCACTCAGGCCCGGGGCCGAGGAGGCTGCTGGCTGTGCGGCTGTGGGTGATAGCGTTCTTGACGATCGCATTGTCTGTACTGACTGCCTGCACTTCAGGCCGAATGGGATGCAGTGTCGAAATCGCTGGGTTGCTGGCGTGCCGCGCGAACTGGGTGCCGACCTGGCAACGAAGCCGCAGCGCTGCCCCGGATTCCGCGCTGCCGCCGCAAGGCACGCCCACTGAAATCGGTCCAGGCGCCACCGCTATGCCGGCAACACATCAAGGGGACTGCGCACAGCCCCGCCACCCATGCGCAGCACATGCGTGTAAATCATCGTGGTGGCTACATCCGCATGGCCCAGCAGTTCCTGTACGGTGCGGATGTCGCTGCCGCCTTGCAGCAGATGCGTGGCGAAGCAATGGCGCAGCGTATGCGGCGTGGCAGGCTTGTGAATGTCGGCCAGGCGAATCGCCCGCTTGAAGGCCCGCTGGAACGTCTCGTCGTAGAGGTGATGGCGCCGAACGATCCCGCTGCGCGGGTCGGTCGAGTGGTGGTCTTGAGGGAACAGCCAGAACCAGCCCCAACTGGCGCCTGCACGCGGGTACTTGCGCTCCAGCGCATAGGGCATTTCGACACCGGCGCGGCCGTCTTCAACATCCCGATACCAAACCTGCCGGCCTGCCGCCAGTTGCGCCCGCAGGCCCGGCACCAGCGATGCCGGCAGCATCACCACCCGGTCCTTGCCGCCCTTGCCCTGTCGTACGTAGATGGCGCGCTGCGCGAAATCAATGTCCTTGACCCGCAGTCCCAACGCCTCGGAAATCCGCAGGCCCGTGCCGTACAGCAGCCGGGCCAGCAGTTGATGCTCGCCCGTCATATGCCCCAGGACCGTCGCTACCTCATCGACGTTCAACACCACCGGCAGGCGGCGCTTTGGTATCGGCCGGCCGATCTCCTGCATCCACGGCAGTTGCTGACCCAGCACCTTGCCATAGAGAAATAGCAGGGCCGACAAGGCCTGTCGATGGCTGGACGGCGCCAAACCGCGATCCGCCGCCAGGTGCGTCAAGAACACCTCAACCTCAGGCCCGCCCATCGTCGCCGGATGCTTCAAGCCATGGAAACGGATGAAGGCGCGGCACCAGTGCAAATACGCCTGCTCGGTGCGCAGGCTGTAATGCATCATGCGGATGCGTTCGCGCAACTGTTCCAGCAACCTGGAAGCCTTCAGAGGCGGTAAATCGACGATAGGAGCGGGACGGAGCAGGGCGCGTGGTGGCGTGGTGCGGGCAACGGATGGCAACATGATGCATGCCTCTCTCGGACGGAGGCCGCGAACACCGTCCGGGCGCTTTGTAACTGGCGCGGCTTTTGACGGAAAATTTAGTACTGTATGAACAAACAGTCAAATGAAATAAAAAGTCAGCGCCATCAAGCACTTGGACCGCGCTCAAGGCAGTCTGTTACTGCGCGGGTTGCCGCGATACGCCGCGCCTGCCTGCGGTCTACAACACGTTAGGTATCCAAAAAAACGATGGCGCCAGCCCGCATATCTGCTATTGCCCTGGTGGCCGTTCTGGTCCCATCGATCGCCGTCGCTGGTGCGTCGAACTGCTGGGTCAAGAAGGTTGCGCTAGAAGGCGACGCCATTCATGTAACCTTTGAGGCGCCGTCAGCGCTGGCCTATTCTGGGACCGCGGTGCTCATTAACGCGACGCAAGAAGCTCCGTTTGCCGCGACCTACGCACTTGGCCGAAACCAGCAACTTCAGGTAAAGCGTTTGCCAACCAGCCCGGAGCGCTGTGAGCTTGAGCCCGTGATCGGCGCGGCATTCAACGGCGTCGCTCGCAATGTCTGGCTGCTCCAGCCCGGAACGTCTGACCTGATCGTCATGGCGACAATAGTCAAAGCGGAGACGAAATAGCGTATGTCGATACCTAACCAATCATTGCAGAGGACCGGCGCCAGCTACGCTTGCTGGTCCTCTGAATTCATACGTTAGGCTGCATATGCGAACTATCCAGAACTTCATTGGACTTTCTCTACTTGCACTCATTGGGTGTAGCAACAGCCAGAGCGTCGAAGTACGCATCCTGCCAAAGTCCTATCAAGTAGGCTCAATCAAGTCGGAGCTTGCAACGCCTGTAGTGGAAGAAGTCATTCGAGTCAGGGCCAGCAATGTTCTCGTCCTCACCTGCACCAATACACCACAAGCCAAAGTGCAGCAGTTCCGCACTGAGCTGCTTGCCAAGGCACAACCCAAGATCGAACTGTCGTTCCTAAAAGACGGGTGCAACGAGTAGCTGACCTCGTAGCGTGTCGCTTTGCACAAGAGTCAGTTCGCTCGGCCACTTTTGCCAAATGCCTCAATACAAAGTCGTGCAAAAAATGCGGCCTAACCCTTCCATCGAGAGGACGTCGCCCGGCAAGCCGGTCACCGCCTCTCATGTCAAACGTTAGGTTTACTTCTAAGGGAGTCCGATGAGTTACGTCGCAAAG
Source organism: Roseateles violae (assembly GCF_030410485.1). Classification (GTDB taxonomy): domain Bacteria; phylum Pseudomonadota; class Gammaproteobacteria; order Burkholderiales; family Burkholderiaceae_C; genus Roseateles_D; species Roseateles_D violae. The sequence goes on from NZ_JAUHHC010000002.1 coordinate 755,089, forward strand.
ACATACAACGTGATGATCGCCTCGCCGGGAGATGTTGCTTCTGAGCGGGCCATCATTCGGGATGTCGTATACGAATGGAATGCGGTTCACTCGAACGCTCGAAAGATTGTGCTACTCCCGATCGGCTGGGAGACTCATTCCTCGCCAGAGATGGGCGCATCTGCTCAAGCCATCATCAACAACCAAGTCCTAGATAAATGCGACCTACTTGTCGGTGTGTTCTGGACCAGGATTGGCACTGCAACAGATGACTATGCGAGCGGCACCGTGGAGGAGATCGAGCGCCATATCGAAACCGGAAAGCCGACCATGCTGTACTTCTCGAGCCAGCCGGTTGCTATGGACACGGTCGACCTGGATCAGGTTGCGAAGCTGAAAGGTTTCAAGGAATCCTGCCGTAGCCGCGGTCTGTATGAAGGTTATGACAGCCATGCGAACTTCAGAACGAAGTTCTACCGGCAGCTCCAATTGAAGCTGAATGAGCACCCCCTTTTTTTGAGTGAACTGAGTAAGGCCGATGCAACGCCCGTCGAGGAATCGAAGACCAAGATTCCCGCAATGTCTGCTGAGGCGCGAATCTTGCTCAAGGAAGCAAGCTTGGACGACCACGGAAGCATCTTGTACGTCCGATACATAGGCGGCACCGATATCCAAGTGAACGGAAAGAATGTGATCCCTTCTGGCGAGAGGCGCGAGGTCGCGAAGTGGGAGCAAGCACTGGGCGAACTTGTCACATTGGATCTCGTTGTCGAGCGCGGCAAAAAGGGAGAGTTTTTCGAACTCACGAACCGTGGCTACCAGATTGCCGAGATGATCGCGCTGTAAACCTAACCTCTCATTGCAACCGCCCTGCGCCAGCTGCGCTGGCTGGTCGGCTGAATTCAAACGTTAGGTATCCAAAAAAACGATGGCGCCAGCCCGCATATCTGCTATTGCCCTGGTGGCCGTTCTGGTCCCATCGATCGCCGTCGCTGGTGCGTCGAACTGCTGGGTCAAGAAGGTTGCGCTAGAAGGCGACGCCATTCATGTAACCTTTGAGGCGCCGTCAGCGCTGGCCTATTCTGGGACCGCGGTGCTCATTAACGCGACGCAAGAAGCTCCGTTTGCCGCGACCTACGCACTTGGCCGAAACCAGCAACTTCAGGTAAAGCGTTTGCCAACCAGCCCGGAGCGCTGTGAGCTTGAGCCCGTGATCGGCGCGGCATTCAACGGCGTCGCTCGCAATGTCTGGCTGCTCCAGCCCGGAACGTCTGACCTGATCGTCATGGCGACAATAGTCAAAGCGGAGACGAAATAGCGTATGTCGATACCTAACCAATCATTGCAGAGGACCGGCGCCAGCTACGCTTGCTGGTCCTCTGAATTCATACGTTGGGCGTCGCTGTGACCCGCCCCAAAGACTTTTTCATTCAGCTAGAAAATCTTCGGCACGAAGCAGGAGTCGCTGCGCGCTACGTGTACGCCGAGATGGCTATCCAGCACGCTGCCTCGAAGTCGAAGAAGCTTCTGAATCGCTTGAATGACACACCTACGTTTTGGATCGCGTGTGGAGCGGCCTTTCAGTCAGCCGCCTATATCGCGCTCGGCCGCATGTTCGACACGACGTCAAGGTACAACGTCGAAGAACTGCTGAAGACGCTCGAAGACAACCTGCACCTATTCCAACCTGCTGCGCTCGCCGAGCGCAAACGGAATGGCAAGGCAGAAGATCCGGACTGGCTCGCCGAGTATCTTGCCGAGGCTTACTACCCAACCTTGGCCGACGTACTCCGAATCCGAAAGAAAGTAGACGGTCATCGAGCCGTCTACGAGCGGGCTATTAAACCGGTCCGCCATAAGTACCTCGCTCACCGAGAGAAGCAAGAGCGCTCCGAAGTCAGTGCGCTGTACGCAGCAGGCACGGTCAAGGAAATCTGGCGGCTAGCAACGTTTCTCTTGCAGCTCCACGATGTTCTTTGGCAACTGCTACACAACGGACGGCGGCCCGTATTCAGGGCCATGCGCTATTCCGTCAAATCCATCTTTGACTCGTCAGCGCAGGGAAGCCATGCGCATGAATCAATGGTCGGCGAGGTCAAGAAGTTGATGGCGTTATTGGAAACAGCGACGCCCAACCCTTCCATTGAGAGGACTCGCCCCGGCAAGCCGGGTCGAGCCTCTCATGTCAGACGTTGGGCATCATGACCTACGTCGATCCACGGCAAATATCGGCTAACGTGACAATACCGGGGGAACGAACGGGGGAATAATTTGCCATCGAAACTGTCGCTGGTAAGCATTCATGCGGCCTGCAGGGCAGGATGTGAACTCCTCCGGTCCCCGTCCGCCAGGACCGGGCGCTTTTTTCTTGTCCGGCTAGACATTGGCCATCGACAAGAAGTCCAGCAGGCTGGTGCCGCCCAAGGTGGCGAAGGGCAGCAGCACCGCCTTCACCAGCGGCTGCTGCGAGAACGGGGCGAAGGCGCCCTCGTCGAGTTCGGCGATCTGCCTGCGCATCAGCTCCAGCTGCCGCGGCGCCGGCTGCTTGGGCGCGTCGGGCGCATGCGCCTGCAGCAGCCAGTCGTCGATCGCCTGCAAGGCCTGATGGCGCGCCTTCTCGGCGGCACGGCGCAGCGCGATGGCGCTGATCAGCACGACGCCGACATCGAGCGCCGCCATCGCGATGGCGGCCACCGGCATCTGCCAGTTGTCGAAGACCTGGCTGCGCGACAGCAGCAGCAGCGACAGCACGATGAAGGGGTAGTAAATCAGTCCGCTGACGCAGCGCGTGCGCTTGGCGATGAACTGCAGATTGATCCAGTAGTCGAGCAACTCGTCCTTTTGCACCGCCATGCGCTCGCCGAAGAAATGGATGGCCCGCTGCGGCCAGTTGGCCCGCCCGGGCCGCAGATCGCTGATGAAGCGCAGGCAGATCAGGGTCGCATCGGCGACGTAGAAGACCAGGAAGTTCATCAGCAGGATCGCCGCGATCGCGAGCCAGGTGTGGACGGTGCGCGAGATCTCGCCGCGCTGCGGCACGCCGGACACCTCGGCCAGGCTCTGGTGCAGCGCGACCCCCAGCGCCAAGGCCAGCGCCGCGCAGGCGAAGCTGCGCAGGAAGCGCGCGCCGGTGCGGTTCTGCACGATGAAGTGCCGCCACCGTGCCAGCTTGCCCTCGGTCAGGCGATCGCCTTCCAGCGCCGGGGGGGCGGCGGGCCGCAGCTCGGCCTCGGTGGGGCGCAGCCGGAAGATGCGGCTCAGCCGCTGCCAGACACTCAGATCGACGTCCAGGCGTTGCTGCTCGGCCACCAGGCGGCGGCGCGTCGTGCCCAGGTGCAGCTCCAGGCTCAGGCGGTCGAGATTGCGCGTGAGCGCGGTCCAGCCGCGGAAGACCAGGTACAGGCACAGCAGCAGGGTCAGCAGATGGATCGCCTCGGTCGGCCACAGGCTCAGCCCCTCGCTGAGGCTGATCGGCTTGCCGTCCCGGGTCAGCCAGTCGGCGAAGGCCGGCCAGGCGCGCGCCAGCAGCAGGGGCAGCCCGATCTGCAGCAGGGCCAGCGCGGCCAGCAGGCTCAGCTGGCGCAGCCAGGGCGGCACCGCGCCCCGTCTCTGGCTGGCGTAACGCCGCAGCGAACGCTGCAGGCCGCGGTTCAGGGTCAGCGGCGGCAGCCACAGCAGCAGCATGAAGGCGCTGATGCACAAGGCCAGGGCCAGCGGCGGTACATAGGGGTAGCGCGGCGTGCCGGGCGGATGAATGTCCACGCATTGCAGCAGCTTGCCGCTGCGGCAGGACCAGGCGCCGTCCTGCGTGCGGCTGCCGGCCGGCGCGCTGAAGTCGAAGGCCTGGCTGCGGCCGATCTCGAAGAGGCGCGGCTGATCGAGCCAGCCGACCAGTTTTTCCGGCGTGAACTTCGGCGTCGAGCCGAGGTCTTCCAGCGCCAGCCGGGTCGAGAAGAAGGCCGAGGTCTGGTAGTTGTCGCGGAAGGGCGGCGTGCCGGCCTGCAGGCCGTCGTCCAGGCGCAGGCCGAAGTTCGACGCGACGATCAGGTTGCGCGCCCAGGCCTGCTCGCGCGGATGCAGAAAGCGGGCGTCGAGATCGGTGGTGAAGAACAGCGCGTTCGGAAAATCGGCACGCAGCGCCTGCAGCACCAGCAGCTTGTCATGCACATCATTGCCCAGCACGCCGATCGCGCGCAGGCCGGAGCCATGGACCCCGCTGGCCCGCAGTTCGGCGTCGCGCTCGCGCAGCCGCGCGGCCAGGCGGCGCAGATAGTCGAACTGGCTCTGGCCCTCGGCGCGCTCGATGAAGCTGCCGTCGTTGCGCCGGTCGCTGTCCTTGGCGGCGCCGGCTTCCTTGGCCGAGGCGCCTTCCGGCTGCGAGGGCGCCGCGCTGCCGCGGTCGGGCAGCTGGCCGTCGAGCCCGCGCACATAGTGGAAGCGGCTGACGCAGAAGCCCTCGTCGTCGTCCTCGCGGATGCGGAATTCCCGCCGCAGGCTGCGGCCGTACAGGGTGTCCCACTCGGCGACGATGGCGATCTGGTGCGGCGAGTTGGCGTCCTGCGCCTTCACCTTGCACATCGCGCGGTAGGCGTCGGCGCGCTCGTCCGGCCCGCCGGTCGGCTTGACCGTGGCGCCGGTCTTCAGCCCGCGCCGCTGCAGCTCCCGGGTCAGGCTCTCGGCCAGCTGCTTGTCGTCGCCGATGGTGCGCAGGAAGCTGAAGCCCTTGTCGCCGAAGAAGTGGCTCAAAGACTGGCCTTGGTGGCCCTCGATCGATTCCAGCAGCTTGCTGTCGGAGACGGTGGCGGCCAGCGAATAAAAGCGCAGATCGCGCTCCTTGAACAGCGCCGGGCTGTAGTCATCGCGCTCGACCTCGTCGACCATCGCGCGCAGGCCGTCGGAGGCGATCGGCCCAAGCACCCGCCACAGCAGCGGCGAGCGCGCGCCGGCCGCCGTCGGCACGTCGAGCTGGCCCATCAGCCGGCGCAGATGCGCCAGCGGCCGCTCGTAGAAGGCGCCGCTGTCCAGCCACAGCACCAGCACCGGGTGGGAGGCTCCCTTCTCGCGGTCGTTGCGACCCGGCGCCGGATCGAACCATTCATAGGGCACGGCCTCGGGCAGCGCGAACGGCGGGCGCAGATTGCCGTCGGGCAGGAAATAGCCGAGATGCTCGGTGTCCACCGGTGCATAGTCCGCGGCGTTCAGCCCCGCCAGCACCGCATAGCGCGTGCGGCGTCGGCTCTCCACGTATTCGGCATAGGGCCCGCCGGACACCATCACGGCCAGCACCACCAGCTTGTGGCTGTGGTCGGCGGCCGCCGGGGCCGGCGGCTTGCAGGGCGACGACAGCCGGTGCAGCTTGCAGCCGATCTCCTGCGCCAGGGCCGCGGCAGCATGGAGCTCGCGCTCCTCCTCGCGTTGCTGCGGCGTCAGCGGCTTGCGGCCGCGCTCCTCGCGCGCGCGAACGACCGCGCCGAACGGGTCCTGCCACAGCCGGGCGTCGATGTCCTGCACCGCGAATCGCTGTTCGATGCGCGGCTCGTTGGCGGCCGGCCGCGTGCCTTGCAGGGGCACCTCGCGCAGTGTCAGCGCGCCGGCCGCCAGCAGCACGGCCGCCACCCAGCCGTTGCCCATCATGCCGCCGTTGCCGGCCGACTTCGATTCGTTGGACATGGCGAACCCCCTTTTGCTGGGAACCTAGTGGCAGTCCCGCGCTGCAGCAATGGCCGGCTGCCGCGGCTTCCTCATTGCTGAGGAGGGCGAGCCTCGCCCGGGCCGGTGTTTGCGGCACTGGCGCCACAGCGACCTCGCCTGCTACGCTGCGGCGCTGCTGTTCCCGCGTTCTTGAACCGACCGACAGGAGAGCTTGCATGGCCCAACTGAATGTCAACGGCCGCCTGCGCGACTGCGAGGCCGAGGCCGACACGCCGCTGCTGTGGGTGCTGCGCGAGCAGCTCGGCCTGACCGGCACCAAGTACGGCTGCGGCATCGCGCAATGCGGCGCCTGCACCGTGCACATCGACGGCGTCGCGACGCGCTCCTGCGTGCGGCCGCTGTCCTCGCTGAGCGCCAAGGAGAAGATCGTCACGATCGAGGGCCTGTCCAGCGATGCCTCGCATCCGGTACAGCAGGCCTGGGACCAGCTGGACGTGCCGCAATGCGGCTTCTGCCAGAGCGGCATGATCATGGCGGCCGTCGCGCTTCTGAAGGCCAAGCCCAAGCCGAGCGATGCCGACATCGACGCGGCGATGAGCAATATCTGCCGCTGCGGCACCTACAACCGCGTGCGCGCTGCCATCCATCTGGCCGCAGGCCAGCTGCAGCGCAAGGCGATCCCGATCGAGATCGCCACGGCCGCCGATCTGCGCCAGGGCGGTGCCGCATGAAGGCCCCGCTGGACGCGAGCCGCCGCCGCTTTCTGCAGGCCGGCGCTGCCGCCGGTGGTGGCCTGCTGCTGGGTTTTCATGTGCCGCTGCTGGCGGCCGATCCGACCCTGCCGGAGCTGAATGCCTGGGTGCTGGTGCAGCCGGACGAGACCGTCATCATTCGTATCGCCCGCTCGGAGATGGGCCAGGGCACGCTGACCGGCCTGGCCCAGCTGGTGGCCGAGGAACTCGACTGCGACTGGGCCCGCGTTCGCACCGAGTACCCGACCCCGGGCCAGAACCTGGCGCGCAAGCGTGCCTGGGGCAGTTTCTCCACCGGCGGCAGCCGCGGCGTGCGCGAGTCGCATGACTATGTGCGCAAGGGCGGCGCCGCCGCGCGCATGATGCTGGTGCAGGCGGCGGCCAATCAATGGCAGGTGCCGGCCGCCGACTGCACGGTGGCCAACGGCCGCATCACGCACAAGGCGAGCGGCCGCAGCACCAGCTATGGCCAGGTCGCCGCCGCGGCGGCCCAGCTGACGCCGCCGACGGACATCGCGCTGAAGGATCCGCGCGAATGGCGCGTGGCTGGCAAGCCGATGAAGCGCCTGGACACCAGGCCCAAGCTCGACGGCTCGCAGATCTACGGCATGGACCTGCAGATGCCGGGTCTGCTGAACGCGGCGATCAAGGATTGCCCGGTCTTCGGCGGCAAGGTGAAAAGCTTCGACGCGGCCGCGATCGCCGCGAGACCCGGCGTCAAGAAGGTCCTGCAGGTCGGCGACAGCGCGGTCGCCGTCGTCGCCGACACCTGGTGGCGGGCGAAAACGGCGCTGGATGCGCTGCCCATCGTCTGGGACGAGGGGCCGAATGCGCAGGCCGGCAGCGCCGAGGTCGCCGCGATGCTGAAGGCCGGCCTCGATGCCGCCGACGCCGTGGCCGGCAACAAGCAGGGCGATGTGGCCGCGGCGATGCAGGCGGCGGCGCGGCGGATCGAGGCGGTCTATGCCTATCCGCACCAGAACCACGCGACGATGGAGGTGATGAACGCGACCGCCCGCTGGACGCCCGAGCGTTGCGAGGTCTGGACCCCGACGCAAAACGGCGAGGCCGCGCTGGCCGCCGCCGCCGAGGCCTCGGGCCTGGCCGCAGCGCAATGCGAGGTCTACAAGCTGCACCTGGGCGGCGGCTTCGGGCGGCGCGGCGCCGTGCATGACTGGGTGCGCCAGGCGGTCACGATCGCCAGGGAGCTGCCCGGCACGCCGGTCAAGCTGATCTGGAGCCGCGAGGAGGACATGCAGCATGGCCGCTACCACCCGGTCACCCAGTGCAAGCTGCAGGCCGGCCTCGACGCGCAGGGCAAGCTGACGGCGCTGCAGATGCGCATCTCGGGCCAGTCCATCGTCGCCGCGCTGTTTCCGCAGAACATCAAGGACGGCCTGGACCCGGCCGTGTTCCAGGGGCTGAACGCGGGTGGGGCGGAGGGCGCCTTCGGCTATGCGGTGCCGAATCTGCTGATCGACCATGCGATGCGCAACCCCTCGGTGCCGCCGGGCTTCTGGCGCGGCGTCAACCTGAACCAGAACGCCATCTATGTCGAATGCTTCATCGACGAGATTGCCGCGGCCACCCGGCGCGACCCGCTGGCGCTGCGACGCGAGCTGCTGGCCCATTCGCCCAAGCATCTGGCGGTGCTGAACGCTGTCGCCGAGAAGGCCGGCTGGGGCAAGCCGGCGCCGAAGGGCCGGCATCGCGGCCTGGCGCAGATCATGGGCTTCGGCAGCTATGTCGCGGCCTGCGCCGAGGTCTCGGTCAGCAAGGCGGGCGAGCTGAAGATCCACCGCATCGTCGCCGCCACCGATCCCGGCCATGCGGTCAATCCGCAGCAGATCGCCGCCCAGGTCGAGGGCAGCTTCGTCTACGGCCTGTCGGCGGCGCTGTTCGGCGAATGCACGCTGAAGAACGGCCGCATCGAGCAGAGCAATTTCCACGACTACCCGGTCCTCAAGATGGAGCATATGCCGGCGGTCGAGGCCCTCGTCATGCCCTCGGGCGGCTTCTGGGGCGGGGTCGGCGAGCCGACGATCGCGGTGGCCGCGCCGGCGGTGCTGAACGCCATCTACGCCGCCACCGGCAAGCGCATCCGCGAGCTGCCGCTGCGGCGGCACAGCCTGAAGGCCTAGCGGGAGATCGGGATGCGGGGTCGGGCCTTGCTGGCGCTGCTGCCCTGGCTGAGCGGTGCGGTGGCCGCGGCGGGTGTGGAGGTCGTCGGCGACGCGATCCCGCAGCCGCTGGACGGCCTGGCCGGCGACGCCCTGCGCGGCCGGGCGATCGTCGCCAGCCGCCAGCAGGGCCTGTGCCTGCTGTGCCACAGCGCGCCGATTCCGGAGGAGCGCTTCCAGGGCACGCTGGCGCCCAGCCTGGCCGGCGCCGGCGCGCGCTGGTCGGCCGGCCAGCTGCGGCTGAAGCTGGCCGACGGCCGGCGCCTGAACCCGGACAGCATCATGCCGGCCTATTACAGCGAGGAGGGCCTGCAGCAGGTCGGCCGCGCCTGGCAAGGCCGGACCCTCTTCACGGCCCAGCAGCTCGAGGACGTGCTGGCCTATCTGCTCAGCCTGAAGGACTGAGGGCGATGCGGCGCCGCGCGATGCTGATCGGCCTGGGTGCCACGGTGCTGCTGCGCCCGGCGCGGGCGACGAGCGAGGAGCTGGCCGCGGCGATCCGCGCCTACACCGGCGGCATCGAACCCCAGCCGGGCCGCGTGCACATCGATATCGCGCCGCTGGTCGAGAACGGCAATGCGGTGCCGGTGACGGTCAGCGTCGACAGCGCGATGAGCGAGGCCGAGCATGTGCAGGCGATCGCGCTGTTCAACCAGCTGAACCCGCAGCGCGATGTCGCGCGCTTCACGCTGAGCCTGGCGCAGGGCCGGGCGCAGGTCGGCACGCGGATCCGCCTGGCGACCAGCCAGCAGCTGGTGGCCATCGCGCGCTTCAACGATGGCAGCTTTCATGCGCAGACGGTCGAGGTCGTCGTGACCCTGGCCGCCTGCGTCGAGTGAGGCGAAAGCGATGGCGCGCACCCTGATCACGATGCCGGCGACCGTGCGGCGCGGCGAGCTGATCGAGATCCGCTGCCTGATCGGCCATCCGATGGAGACCGGCTACCGGCGCGCCGACGACGGCCAGCTGCTGCCGCGCGACCTGATCCGGCGCTTCGAATGCTTTGCCGGCGAGCACCTGGTCTTCAGCGCGGAGCTGTTCGCCGCGGTGGCCGCCAATCCGCTGATCTCCTTCTGGCTGCGCGCCGAGGCCAGCGGGACGCTGCGCTTTCACTGGCAGGGCGATCGCGGCTTTGCGCAGACCGAAGAGCGGACGCTGACGGTGATATGAGGTTCGTGACGTGGCTGCTGTTCCTGATGCTTGGCGCCGCGGTGGCGGCTGAGCCGCGGCGCAGCGGCTACGAGACCATGAGCCCGGCGCTGCAGCAGATGCAGCGCGACGACGCCAGCAATCCGGCCATGCTGTCGGTGCAGGAGGGCCAGGTCTTGTGGCAGCAATGGAATTGCGCGCGCTGCCACGGCGAGGCCGGTCGCAGCCTGCGCGGCGTTGCCGCGCGCTATCCGGCCTTCGACGCGGCGCTGGGCCGGCCGCTGAACCTGGCCCAGCGCATCCAGCAATGCCGGCGCCGCGACGGTGCGCCGGTGCCGGCCAGCGACAGCGAGGCGCTGCTGAGCCTGACGGCCTTTGTCGCGCTGCAGTCGCGCGGCCAGCCGATCGCGCCGCCCGACGATGCGCGGCTGGCACCTTTCGTCGAGCGCGGCCGCGCGCTGTTCGAGCGCCGCATCGGCCAGCTGAATCTGTCCTGCGCCCAATGCCATGAGCAGCGCGCCGGCCAGAAGCTCGGCGGCAGCCTGATCCCGCAGGGTCATCCGACCGGCTATCCGCTGTACCGGCTCGAATGGCAGGCGCTCGGCTCGCTGCAGCGGCGGCTGCGCAACTGCGCCAGCGGCGTGCGCGCCGAGCCTTGGGCGCTCGATGCGCCGGAACTGGTCGAGCTGGAGCTCTACCTGATGCGGCGCGCCGCCGGCATGGCGATGGACGCGCCGGCGCTGCGGCCTTAGCGAGCCCTCAGTGCCGCTTGTACTGCGTGTCGCCGAACAGGACCTCGCGGGCCTTCTCGTCGATCAGCGGCTTGCGCGCGCCGGCCAGCACCTCGACGCCGCGCTGCACCGCCGGGCGGCGGGCGATCTCGTCGAACCAGCCCTTCAGATGCGGATAGTCGCCCATTTCGACGCCCTGGTTCTTCCAGGAGCGCAGCCAGGGGAAGATCGCGATGTCCGCGATGCTGTAGTCCTTGCCGGCGATATAGGTCGAGGCGGCCAGGCGCTTGTTCATCACGCCGTAGAGCCGGCCGGCTTCCTTGCTGTAGCGCTCGATCGCGTAGTCGATCTTCTGCGGCGCATAGATGCGGAAGTGATGGGCCTGGCCGAGCATCGGGCCGATGCTGCCCATCTGGAACATCAGCCACTGCAGCACCTCGTACTTGGCCGCGGTGCCGGCCGGCAGCAGGCGCCCGGTCTTGCCGGCCAGATAGAGCAAAATGGCGCCCGACTCGAACAGGGAGATCGGCTTGCCGTCGGGGCCCTCGGGGTCGACGATGGCGGGGATCTTGTTGTTGGGGCTGATGGTCAGGAAACCCGGCTCGAACTGGGCGCCGCTGCCGATGTCCACGGGGATCACCCGATAGGGCAGACCGCATTCTTCCAACATGATGTGAACTTTGTGGCCGTTCGGTGTGGGCCATGAATAAACTTCAATCATCTTGATCCCCATCTTCTGTGGCGGTCGATGCTCGCACGATGCGAGTTTGCCGCAAACTGTTCGTTCATGGTTCTGAAACGGCTCAAACATTGGTTCGTGGCCCGCGCCAACGCGATGCGCTGGCGCGCCATTCACGACTGGGCGGAAAGCCGCAAGGCCAGCTTTCGCCTCAGCCGCGACGGCCTGGGCTTCATGATCGAGCAGCAGCGCGCGCTGCCGGGCAGCCTGCGCATCGAATGGGGTGCGCCGCAGCGCAGCTATATGAGCGGCACCGAGCTGCGCATGCGCTGCGAGCTGCGCCTGCACAACGATCTGCAGATGATGGTGCTGTGCCGCGAGCTGATGGACCGGCTCGAGGGCACCGTCTTCGAGGCCTATACCGACACCTTGAAGACCCGCGTCGACACCGACACGCCGGAGGAGATGCGCTGGCTGGTGATGTTCCCGAAGTACACGCAGATCAGCTCGAAGCTGGTTCGCCAGCGCTATGGCGCGATCGGCATCAACAAGGAATTGACCGGCGCCTGGATCGAGGGCGAACTGAGCGAGCTGCTGGCCCAGGCCAGCCAGGACCTGCTGCCGGAGGGCCAGCCCTTCGTGCTGATGACCATGCGCGGCAATGCCTATCTGCGCACGACCATGGCCGAGCCCGACCTGCCGCGCATCCAGGCCTTGCTGAAGCTGCTGGAGACCGCCTGCCGCGAGGCGCAGAGGGTCAATTCCCGGCTGTCGGACGCCGGCCTGTGGCCGACGACGACCTCGGTCGCCTGGCAGAGTTCCAGCCCCGAGGAAGACCTGCCCCCGCGTTCCTGAGCGCGGGCGGCCTGGCCGCCGCGCCGAGGGCTCACCATCTTTTGCTCAGCCCTTCTGGGCGAACTGCCAGCCGAGCTCGGCCATCGGCAGCGCGCCGGCGCCGGCCTCGCGCGCGCGCTCGCTGGACGCAGTGCCGTCGACGACCCGCTTGGCAATGCCCTGCAGGATGCCGGCGATGCGGAACATGTTGTAGGCGAGGTAGAAGTTCCAGTCCTTCATCACCGCGTCCACATCGGCGCGACCGGTGCGCTCGCAATAGCGGCGCACATAGCTGCGCTCGTCGGGGATTCCCAGCGCCGCCAGGTCGAGGCCGCCCAGGCCGCGGGCAACGCCCGAGGTGCGGATGTGCCAGGACATGCAGTGGTAGCTGAAGTCGGCCAGCGGATGGCCCAGGGTGGACAGCTCCCAGTCGAGCACGGCAATCACGCGCGGTTCGCTGGGGTGGAACATCAGGTTGTCGAGCCGGTAGTCGCCATGCACGATGGCGACCTCACCCGGATCGAGCGCCGTGGCGGGGATGTTGCGCGGCAGCCAGTCGATCAGCTTGTCCATCGCCGGGTTGGGGCCGGTCACCGAGGCCAGGTACTGCTTGCTCCAGCGACCGATCTGGCGCTCGAAGTAATTGCCCGGCTTGCCGTAACTGCTCAGCCCGGCGGCGGCAAAGTCGACCTTGTGCAGTGCGGCGATCACGCGGTTCATCTCCTCGTAGATCGCGCCGCGCTCGCTGACGCTCATCTCGGGCAGCGACTGGTCCCAGAGCACGCGGCCCTGCATGCACTCCATCACGTAGAAGGCGCGGCCGATCACCGACTCGTCCTCGCACAGCGCCAGCATCTTCGGCACCGGCACCTCGCTGCCGGCCAGGCCCTGCATCACCGCGAACTCGCGCTCGATCGCATGGGCCGAGGGCAAGAGCTTGGCGACCGGGCCGGGCTTGCTGCGCATCACATAGTCGCCGCCGGGCGTGCGCAGCTTGTAGGTCGGGTTGGACTGGCCGCCCTTGAACTGTTCGATCGTCAGCGGGCCGGCGAAGCCCGGCACATGGGCGGCCAGCCAGCGGCTCAGCGCCTCGCTGTCCAGGGGCGTCGTCGGTGCGCGCGTTCCGGTGAATGCTTCCATGGGTCTCCTCGATGGTGATTCGGTGTTCCGGCGATGCGCGCGCAGCAGGCGGGCAGGGTGCCGCCTAACGCCCGGCGATCGCCAGCAGTTTTTCCTTGCTCAGCACGACCAGGCGGGTCGGCTCGACACGCACCGCGCCGTCGCGCTCGAAGCCCTTCAGCTCCTGGTTGACGCGCTGGCGCGAGGCGCCCAGCAGCTGGGCCAGGTCCTCCTGCGCGAGCTGCAGGCTGATGCGGATTTCTTCGCCCTGCGGCACGCCGTAGGAGCGCGCCAGCAGCAGGATCTGCTTGGCCAGGCGCGAGGCGAGCGGGCGGGTGTTCAGGTCCTCGATCACGTCGAACATCAGGCGCAGGCGCCGGCAGTTCAGGCGCAGCAGCGCCTCGTAGAGTTCGGTGTGACGGGCCAGCAGTTCCTTGAAATCGGGCTTGCGCACGACCAGCAAGGTGGTCTCGCCATGCGCGGTCGCATCGTGCGTGCGCGGCATGCCGTCGAACAGCGAGATGTCGCCGAACCAGGTGCCCGGCTCGACATAGGTCAGCGAGATCTGCTTGCCGGACAGCGAGACCGAGCTGATGCGCACGGCGCCCTTGGCGACCCCGACCCATTCCTCGGCCGGCTCGCCGCGGCAGGACATCAGCGCACCGTCGCTCAGACGGCGTACAAAGGCGCGTGAGAGGATGTCGCTGCGCAGCGGCGAAGACAGCTTGGAAAACCACGACCCCGATTCGATATTGCTGCGTTCGGGAATTGTAAGAACCGTGCTATTCATGTTTTGTCGCTGACGTGACAGCAGGACGTTGCTGTGTTTGCCTATTGTCCACGAAGCAAAAACGAGGAGACATCGCCATGGCCAGCAGCCACCATCTGCCCGAGATCGCATCGCGCCAAAGCCAGGTCAGCGAGGCCGAATGGGCCTTGCGCGTCGAGCTCGCGGCGGCCTATCGCCTGGTCGCCCTGTTCGGCTGGGACGATCTGGTCTTCACCCACATTAGCGCGCGTCTGCCCGATCGCCATGACGAGTTCCTGATCAATCCCTACGGCCTGATGTTCGAGGAGATCACCGCCTCGAGCCTGATCCGCGTGGACATGAACGGCAACAAGCTCGACGACTCGCCCTTCCCGGTCAACCCGGCCGGCTTCACGATCCACAGCGCGGTCCATGCGGCGCGCGAGGATGCCGGCTGCGTCTTGCACACGCACACCTTGAACGGCGTCGCGGTCAGCGCGCAAAAGGGCGGCGTGCTGCCGATCTCGCAGCAGTCGATCTTCGTTCTGTCGGGCCTGTCCTATCACGACTACGAGGGGGTGGCGCTGCGCGACGACGAGAAGCCGCGCCTGGTCGCCGACCTCGGCCAGAACAACTTCCTGATGCTGCGCAACCACGGTCTCTTGACGGTCGGCCGCTCGGTCGCCGATGCCTTCCTGCAGATGTACCTGATGGAGACCGTCTGCAATATCCAGATCCGCGCCCAGGCCGGCGGCGGCGAGCTGATCCCGGTCAACCCGCAGATCATCGCCGGCGCCAGGCAGCAGCAGACCCAGGTGACCAAGGGCCTGGGCGCCAACCTGACCTGGCCGGGCCTGCTGCGCCGGCTCGATCGCCGCTCGCCGGGTTACGAGCGCTAGCTAGAGCTTTTGCAGCAGGGCCAGCGCCCGCTGCAAGGTCTCGTCCTGCTTGGCGAAGCAGAAGCGGATGATGCGCTGCGGGCTGCCGCCGGCATAGAAGGCCGAGACCGGGATCGCCGCGACGCCGATCTCCGCGGTCAGCCAGGCGCAGAAGGCGGCATCGTCCAGATCGCTGACGGCGCCGTAGTCCACGCACTGGAAATAGCTGCCCTCGCTGGGCAGCAGCTTCAGCCGCGTGCCGGCCAGTCCGGTGCGGAACAGGTCGCGCTTGGCTTGATAAAAGGCCGGCAGCTGTAGATAGGGCGCCGGCTCGGCCAGATAGGCTGCCAGGCCCTGCTGCATCGGCGTATTGACGGTGAAGACATTGAACTGGTGGACCTTGCGGAACTCCGCCGTCAGCGCGGCCGGCGCCGCCACATAACCGACCTTCCAGCCGGTGACGTGATAGGTCTTGCCGAAGCTGGAGACGATGAAGCTGCGCTTGGCCAGCCCGGGGTAGCGGGCCACGCTCTGGTGTGCGACGCCGTCGAACACCATGTGCTCGTAGACCTCGTCGCTGACGACGAGGACCCCCGTGCCGGCTAGCAGCTCCGCCAGTCGGCCCATCTCCGCCTCGGTCCAGACGGTGGCGCTGGGGTTGTGCGGCGTGTTGACGATGATGGCGCGGGTGCGCGGGCTCAGGGCGGCGGCTATTGCGGAGAAGTCGGGGCGGAAGGTGCCTGGCGTCAGCGGCACGCGCACGACCTGGCCCCCGGCCAGCTCGATGTTCGGTGCGTAGCTGTCGTAGCAGGGTTCCAGCACGATCACCTCGTCGCCCGGGTGCACGATGGCCAGCAGCGCCGTGAAGATCGCCTGGGTCGCGCCGGCGGTGATGGTGATCTCGCTGGCCGCGTCGTAACGGTGGCCATAGAGCGTGGCGATCTTGGCCGCCACCGCCTCGCGCAGCGCCGGCACGCCGGTCATCGGCGGGTACTGGTTGTGGCCGGCGCGCATCGCGGCATCGACCGCGGCTATCAGAGCCGGGTCGCAGCCGAAGTCCGGGAAGCCCTGGCCCAGATTGACGGCGCCATGCTGCTGGGCGAGTGCGGACATGGTGGTGAAGATCGTCGTGCCGACGTTCGGCAGGCGGCTTTGTACTTGCATGGGGCGTGAGGCTTTCAGAGGCCGAAGTCGCTGGCGTCGCCGTTCATCGCGCGCTCCAGCAGATTGCGGTTCAGGCGCTCGGACAGCAGTTCGGCGAAGCTGTAGACATAGTTGCGCAGATAGGCGCCGCGCTTGAAGGCAATGCGGGCGATGTTCTGGCCGAACAGATGGCCCAGCGGCCGCGAGACCAGCTCGCCGCCGGGCGCGTCCTCGCGCACGGCCATCTCGGCGACGATGCCCAGGCCCATGCCCAGCTTCACATAGGTCTTGATCACATCGGAGTCGATCGCCTCGAGCACGATATTGGGCGTCAGCTGGCGAGCGGCAAAGGCGCGGTCGATGCGGGTGCGGCCGGTGAAGCTCGGGTGGTAGGTGACGATGGGCTCGGCGGCCAGCTGCTCGAGGCTGATGTGTTCGACCTGGGCCAGCGGATGCGCGGCCGGCACGACCAGCACATGCTGCCATTCATAGCAGGGCAGGCTGACCAGCTCGTCAATCTGCGCCAGCGACTCGGTCGCCAGGCCGACGTCGGCGCTGTCGTCCAGCAGCATGCGCACGACCTGGTCCGGATTGCCCTGGTGCAGGCTGATGCGCACCTGCGGCAGCTGGCGGCGCAGCTGGGCGACCGGACCGGGCAGCACATAGCGGGCCTGGGTGTGGGTGGTGGCGATCGACAGGGTGCCGCTGTCCTGCTTCGAGTATTCCTCGCCGATGCGCTTCAGGTTGGCGACCTCGCGCATGATGATCTCGATCGAGGCCAGCACCTGCTGGCCCGGCTCGGTGATGCGGCGCAGGCGCTTGCCATGGCGCGAGAAGATGTCGACGCCGAGCTCCTCCTCGAGCTCGAGGATGGCCTTGGACACGCCCGGCTGCGAGGTGAACAGGGCCTTGGCCGTCTCGGTCAGGTTCAGATTGCGGCGCGCCGCCTCCTGGACAAAACGGAACTGGTGCAGATTCATCTTGTTCTAGTTCTCCATGAAGCTCAGGCTGGTCTGTGCCATGGCCCGCTTGACGAGGGGCTGATCGCCCAGGGCCGGGTGCTGGGTCCAGACGACGGCGGGAAACTCCTCGCGCAGGCGAGCGACCAGCGCCGGAACGTCCTTGCGCACATGGCCGCCGGCGCCCAGGAACATCGGCACGATGTGAACGCGGCTGCAGCCCTGGGCCAGCAAGGCTCGCGCCGCCTGCTCGAGTCCGGGTTCCATGAATTCGAGATAGGCCAGGCGCAGCGGCAGTCCGGGCCGGGCGAGGGCAATGTCGCGGGCCACGTCCTCGAAGGGCTGGGCCCAGGCCGGATCGCGGGCCCCGTGGGCGAAGAGAAGGAGTCCGTCCATATCGGCCGCTAGCGGTAGCGCACCAGCCAGGTGAAGGCCGCCATCGACAGGCCCAGATAGGCCAGGCTGGGCACCGCGGCGGTCAGCCAGGGCGTCCAGCCGCGCAGCATGCCCAGATGGCCGGCCACATTGTTCAGCAGCACGAAGCTGATGCCCAGCATGATGCCGCCGAAGACCTTCAGGCTGATGCCGCCGGCGCGGCCATGCAGATAGGCAAAGGGCAGGGCCAGCGCCACCATCACGAAGCAGGCGAAGGGATAGAAGGCCTTGCGCCAGAACTGGATGTTGTGGGCCTGGGCCGACTGCTCCTGCGCCGACAGATGCTCGGTATAGCGGTAGAGCTCCAGCGTGGACATCGACTTGGCCGGCAGCACCGCGGCGGCGATCACGCCGGCGTTCAGCGAGCTCTGCCAGTCCAGCTGCGGCAGCTTCACTTCGCGCACGATGGGCGTGTTGGGGCCGCTTTCGGGCGGCAGCGGCAGCCAGTCGGTGCGCAGCACCTCCTCGAGCTTCCAGGTGCCGCGCGCGTCGACCACGGCCTGCTTGGCCTCGATGCGCGAGATCAGCGCGCCATGGAGGTCGAACTCGAAGATGCGCACATCCTGCAAGCGGCCCGAGGAACTGGCCTGGCCGACATTGACCGAGAAGCTGCGCTCCTGGCCATCGACCAGCTGGTGGTCCTTCAGCCAGGCGCCCTTGCGGCCGGCGCTCTGGTCGCCGACGAAGCGGGCGCGCATCGCGTCGCCCTGGCGCTCGAACCAGGGGCCGGCGAAGTCGCCGATCGCGAAGGTCAGCACCGCGAACACCAGCGCCATGCTGGCCAGCAGGCCCAGTGCCCGTCTCGGGCCGAGGCCGCCGGTGCGCAGGATCGTGAACTCGCTGGATTGGGCCATGCGTGCCAGCGAGAAGATGCTGCCGATCAGCACGGCGATCGGGAACAGCTCGTAGAAATGGCCCGGCACGGCCATCAGGGCCAGCGCGGCGGCCTTCAGCGCGCCGGCGCCGGCGCGGTTCATGCGGTCGATCTCCTCGACGAAGTCGATGAAGTAGAACAGCGACAGAAAGGCCAGGGCGACAAAGAGCACCGAACCGGCGATGTCGCGGTAGAGCAGGCGGCGGACGGTGTTCATGCGGGGACGGCTCCGGTCTTGCTGCGGCCGCGGCCGCTGAAATGCAGGCGGTTGCCCTGGTCGCGCAGCCACATCAGGCCCAGCGCTAGCGCGAAGGTGCCGCCGTGCACTAGGCCCAGCGCCGCGCCCATGCTCAGACGCGAATTGGCGACCCAGGCCTGGCTCAGATTGACCAGATTGAAATAGACGACGAAGCTCAAGAGCGCGAACAGCAGGTTCCAGTTGTTGGCGCGGCGCGGATTCGTCGCCGACAGGCCGATGCCCAGCAGCACCATATTGACGCAGGCCATGATCATGCCGAAGCGCCAGGCCAGCTCGCCCTGGCTGCGCGGGTTCGGCGGCTGGCGCAGGAGATCCAGCGTCGCCATCGCCTTGGGCGGCAGCTTGTCGGCCGAGCGCAGCACTTGGCTGTCGGCCAGCACCTTGTACTGCTCGAAGCGGGCCAGGGTCTTTTCGCCGGTGGCCAGATTGGTCTCGTTGCGCTGGCCCTTGTCCAGCACCAGGAAGCGGTCGGTCTCGCTCAGCTCGATATGGCCCTTGGACGAGGTCGTCACCGATTCGCTCTGCTTCTGCTTGGCGAGGATGAAGACATTGCGCCCGGTGCGGCCGTCCTCGCTGTCGCGCTCGATGAAGAAGACCCGCGAGCCGTCACGCGAGCTCTGGAACTGGCCCGGCGCGACGCGCGACAGATCGCTGCGCTTCTCGTAGCGCTCCTTCAGCTGCGCGCTGTTCTGGTTGCCCCAGGGCCAGACGATCAGCTCCAGCACGACGACGACCAGCAGCACCGGCCAGGCCATCTGCAGCACCGGGCGCACGAAGCGGGCCAGGGGTACGCCGCTCGCAAACCAGATCGTCATCTCAGACTCGCGGTACATGCGGCCCAGGGTGGCGACGATGGCGATGAACAGGGACAGCGCCAGCATGGTCGCCAGCTGCGACAGGGTCGCGTAACCCATCAGCAGCAGCACGTCCTGCGGCGAGACATTGCCGCCCGCGGCCTGGCGCAGCGTGCTGATCAGCATCATCGTCAGCACGATGGTCAGGATGACGACAAGGGTCACGCCGAAGCTGCGCGCCAGCTCTTTGCGTACGGTGGAATCGAATAACATCCGGGCACTTTATCTATTCCGCGACATTATGGACTTCCGTATTCAAACCGCCTCCCTGGACGCGCTGGCCGCCATCAATGCCGACGCGCTGGTCGTCGTCATCGCCGGTGAGGCCCTGCCGGCCGGCCTGGATGCCGGCGTGGCCGCGCTGGCCAAGGACGCGATCAAGCTGGGCGATTTCGAGCTGAAGGCGGGCAAGACGCTGACGCTGCAGCGCCCGGCCGGCTTGAAGGCCCCGCGCCTCGTGCTGGTCGCCGCCGGCAAGCCGACGCTGAAGGCCGCCCGCGCCGCGCTGCAGGCCGCGCTGGCCCAGCTGAAAGGCCGTGGCGTGGCCCAGGCGGCGGTCGCGCTGCTGGGCTTCGAGGCCTCGACCGAGAGCCTGGCCGAGCAGTTCGTGCTGGCCTCTCAGGACGCGTTCTATGTCTACCGCCACACCAAGCCCAGCGCCCC
Source organism: Roseateles violae (assembly GCF_030410485.1). Lineage (GTDB taxonomy): Bacteria > Pseudomonadota > Gammaproteobacteria > Burkholderiales > Burkholderiaceae_C > Roseateles_D > Roseateles_D violae. The sequence continues at coordinate 774,977 of NZ_JAUHHC010000002.1, forward strand.
GGCACCTAGCAAGCTGGCCAAGCTGAGCCTGCTGGTCGACAAGGCCGACGCGGCCGCCGCCAAGGCGGCCAAGGCCGGCCTGGCCCAGGGCCTGGCGATCGGCGCCGGCATCGAGCTGGCGCGCGAATGCGCGAACCGCCCGGGCAACCACGCGACGCCGACCTTCCTCGGCGAGCAGACCAAGGCCCTGGGCAAGAGCCATGGCCTGAAGGTCGAGGTGCTGGACAAGAAGGCGGTCGAGAAGCTGGGCATGGGCAGCTTCCTGTCGGTCGCCCAGGGCTCGGACGAGCCGCTGCGCTTCATCGTCGCCCAGTACCAGGGCGCGGCCAAGACGCAGGCGCCGCTGGTGCTGGTCGGCAAGGGCATCACCTTCGACTCCGGCGGCATCTCGCTGAAGCCGGGCGCCGGCATGGACGAGATGAAGTTCGACATGGGCGGCGCGGCCAGCGTGCTGGGCACCATGCGCGCGATCGCCGAGATCAAGCCCAAGCTCAATGTGGTGATGCTGATCGCCGCCTGCGAGAACATGCCCAGCGGCCATGCGGTCAAGCCGGGCGATGTGGTCACCTCGATGTCGGGCCAGACGATCGAGAACCTGAACACCGATGCCGAGGGCCGGCTGATCCTCTGCGACGCGCTGACCTATGCCGAGCGCTTCAAGCCGGCCGCCGTCGTCGACGTCGCGACCCTGACCGGCGCCTGCGTGATCGCGCTGGGCGGCGTGCGCAGCGGCATGTACGCCAGCGATGACGAGCTGGCCGGCGCGCTGATGGCGGCCGGCGATGCCGCGCTGGACCCCTGCTGGCGCATGCCGCTGGACGAGGAGTACGAGGAGGGGCTGAAGAGCAACTTTGCCGACGTCGCCAATGTGGCCGGCCGCGAGGGGGGCTCGATCACTGCCGCCAAGTTCCTGCAGCGCTTCGCCTCCAAGTACCGCTGGGCGCATCTGGACATCGCCGGCACCGCCTGGAAGGGTGGCGCCGCCAAGGGCGGCACCGGCCGCCCGGTCGGCCTGCTGACGCATTTCCTGCTGTCCCAGGTGCAGGGCCGCTGATCGCAGCCTCGACGATGAGCCAGGTCAGCTTCTACACGGGCGTGCCCGAGCGCCTGGCCTATCTGTGCCGGCTGCTGCGCAAGGCGCAGCAGTCGGGCGCGCGCATCGGCGTCTGCGGCGCCCCGGCCCAGCTGGACCGGCTGGACGCGGTGCTGTGGAGTTTCGAGCCGACCGAGTTCGTCCCGCATCTGCGTCTGCAGCCCGGTCGATCGCCGGCGCCGGCCCTGGCCGAGACGCCCATCCTGCTGGTCGAGCAGGGCGCGCAGCTGCCGCACCGGGAGGTGCTGCTGAATCTGGGGCTGGAACTGCCGGAGGGCTTCGAGCAATTCGAGCGCGTGCTGGAGGTCGTTTCGGACGACCCGGAGCAGGTGCAGGCCGGGCGGCGGCGCTTCAAGCAGTACAAGGAACTGGGCCACGAGGTCAGCCACCATGTGGTGGGCGGCGCATGAGACCCAAGGCCACCCAGGCGGTGCCGACCCTGACCGAGGTGCTGGAGCCGCTGCCGGTACGGCCCGCGCCGACGGCCGCCGAGGCGCCGCCCGCGATTTCTGAAGAGGCGTTGCGGCAGTTGATCGCCGAGGCGCTGGACGCTTGCGTCGCCGAGCTGCGCGAGCAGCTGCGCCCGCGCGTCGAGGCGCGCGTGCGCGAGGCCTTGGCCAGGCGCTGGCCGGCCGCGGCCGGCGAGGCCTGAAGCCGGGACAGGGGGCCGGCCAGCCTAATTGCGACGCCTGCACAAGCGCCGTTTTTCCCTGTGACGACAACACACCACAACGCCGCCGAGCGGCTCGCGGTTTTCCATGCTTTCCCCATAGAGGACGGCGTCGATTTGGGTTATGTTTCGAGAGTTGAAAAATTCAACAGAAACTAGCTCCCTTCTTCCAACTCGGAGGTAATTCATGCAAGTCAAATTGAATGTTGTCGTGGCCGCCGCCGCAGCGCTATTGAGCGGCGCCGCGATGTCGCAGGAACTGGTCGTCAAGATCGGTCACGTTGGTCCGACCAGCGGCGCGATCGCCCACCTGGGCAAGGACAATGAGTTGGGTGCCCGCATGGCCATCGACGATCTGAACGCCAAGGGCGTGATGATCGGCGGCAAAAAGGCCAAGTTCGAACTGCTGGCCGAAGACGACGCCGGCGATCCGAAGCAGGGCACGGCTGCTGCCTCCAAGCTGGCCGACTCCAAGGTCAACGGCGTGATCGGTCACCTGAACTCGGGCACCTCGATCCCGGCTTCCAAGGTCTACAGCGACGCCGGCATCCCGCAGATCTCGCCCTCGGCGACGAACCCGAAGTTCACCCGCAACGGCTACAAGACCACGTTCCGCGTCGTGGCCGACGACGTGCATCTGGGCGGCACGCTGGGCAAGTACGCCGTCAAGGAGCTGAAGGGCAAGTCGATCGCCGTCATCGATGATCGCACCGCCTACGGCCAGGGCGTGGCCGACGAGTTCGAGAAGGGCGTCAAGGCCTCCGGCGGCAAGGTCGTCGGCCGCGAGTTCACCAACGACAAGGCCACGGACTTCACCGCCATCCTGACCTCCCTGAAGGCCAAGAAGCCCGATGTGGTCTTCTTCGGCGGCATGGACGCGGTGGCCGGCCCGATGCTGCGCCAGATGAAGCAGCTGGGCATCGACGCCAAGTTCGTCGGCGGCGACGGCATCTGCTCGGGCGAACTGCCCAAGCTGGCGGCCGGCACGATGGGTGACGGCCAGGTGGTCTGCGCCGAGGCCGGTGGTGTCGAGGGCGAGTCCAAGAAGTCAATGGACGCCTTCAAGGCCAAGTTCAAGGAAAAGTACAAGGCCGACGTGCAGATCTACGCGCCCTACGTCTATGACGCCGTCAACGTGATGGTGGCCGCCATGGTCAAGGCCGGTTCCGCTGAGCCGGCCAAGTACCTGCCGGTGCTGGCCAAGACCGAAGGCTACAAGGGCGTGACCGGCACGATCTCGTTCGACAACAAGGGCGACATCAAGAACGGCGCGCTGACCTTGTTCACCTACAAGGCCGGCAACCGCGAGCAGATCGCCGTCGTGCGTTGATGCGCTAGCGGCTTTCCGGTCGCAAGCAAAACGCCCGCGCAAGCGGGCGTTTTTATTTTCGCAGGCCATATTGGCATCGAATATTGCTGGGAGGCGAAACCCACTTTCTTGGCACCGTCGACGCCGCGATTTGTGAGTTTTCACAAACCCCGATTCGCGGGGGAGATGTGGATTCGGCAACAGGCGCCGCATTTGCGGCGGGCTTGCGTGGAAAACGCACGTTTGTAACGGGCTGCGTTGATCTGTGAAAGGAGGGCTTGCGATCTACTGCGGCACGGGCGTCGCAAGCGCATCCTACGGACTAGGGACAGAGCCTCTTTTCCGGCGGTTTCAAGCGGCGCGTCCCCCTTTAAACGGGGGGCTTTCAAGAGCAGAGGGTGCAGGCATCATCGTCCCGCGATCAAGGTCGGTCTCAGCATGAAGACCGGCCGGCCGGCGAGGGAGAGATGTAACAGATCGAAGTCTGTACAAGAAAAGCCGCCGGCATCAAGCACTGGTTTGTGCGATCGAGGAAAAGCATGATTCGGATATTCAACCACTATCTACACAGGCAGACGCTGCTCCAAGTGTTTTTCGACCTGGGCCTCATTCTGTTTGCGGTGGTTGCCGTCGTGCTGAGCCAGGGCGAATCGGCCCAGACCGTGATTCCGTTTGCCGCCTCGCATGGCCTCTCGCTGGCCGGCTGCATGTTCGTCATCAATTCGGCCACCGGCTTCTACCAGCATGTGCACAACCGCTCGGTGACCGAGTCCTGTGCCCGCGCGCTGCTGGGTCTGATGTTCGGCCTGCCGCTGGCCTATGCGATCTTCAGCTTCCTGCCGGCCAATACGGTCCACCGCGAAACGATCACGATGGTGGCGATGGCCGCCGTCGCGGCGGTGATGGTGCACCGGGTCTATGCCGCGCACTCCGGCACGCAGTCGCGGCTGCGCACCCGCATCCTGATCTTCGGTTCCGGCGCGGTCGCGAAGACGGTCGGTGGCACCTTGCGCGCCGCCGATCCGCATGCACAGATCGTCGGCTATTTCGCCGGCCCGAACGAAGAAAACTCCGAGGTGCCGCATGGCGAACTGATCCAGCCCAAGGGCACGCTGACCGAAACGGCGCGTGCACTGGATGTGGATGAGATCGTCGTTGCGCTGTCCGAGCGCCGAGGCGGCAGCATGCCGCTGCGCCAGTTGCTCGATTGCAAGCTCTATGGCATCCGCGTCGTCGACATCGCCACCTATTTCGAGAAGACGCTGGCGCAGATCAAGATCAGCCATGTCAATGCGGGCTGGCTGATCTTCGGCGACGGTTTCAACCAGGGCATTGTCCGCACTGCGGTCAAGCGGGTCTTCGATCTGGTCTCCTCGCTGGCGATCCTGGTCGTGACGCTGCCCGTGATGCTGGTGACGGCGATCCTGATCAAGCTGGAATCGCCCGGGGCCGTCCTTTACCGCCAGGAGCGCGTTGGTCTGAACGGCGCGACCTTCAAGGTTATCAAGTTCCGCAGCATGCGTTCGGACGCCGAGAAGGACGGCAAGCCGCGCTGGGCCACCGTCAATGACGATCGCGTGACCAAGGTCGGCCGCTTCATCCGCAAGGTTCGCATCGACGAGTTGCCGCAGCTGCTGAACGTGCTGCGCGGCGAGATGAGCCTGGTCGGCCCGCGTCCGGAGCGCCAGTTCTTTGTCGACGATCTGGTCAACAAGATCCCGTATTACGCCGTGCGTCACAGCGTCAAGCCGGGCGTGACCGGCTGGGCCCAGGTGCGCTACGAGTACGGCTCGACGGTCGAGGATTCGATCGAGAAGCTGCAGTACGACCTCTACTACGTCAAGAACCACACGCTGTTCCTTGATCTGCTGATCATGCTGGAAACGGTGGCCGTGGTGCTGACCGGCAAGGGCGCCCGCTGATCCGGAGCGGCCGGGGCAGCGCCGCCGCCCGATCCGCATTTGCGCCGATTCCCCGCTGCCGCGGGGTATGTTCGAATACCTTATGTTCAACGGTGCACCCGATCTGAGCCTGCTCGGCGATCTGCTGGCGGCTCTTGCCTATACCGCCTTCGCGCTGAACTTTGCGCTGCGCTTGTGGCGCAAGACGGCACCGGCCCACAGCATTTCCTATCTGTTCACCGCCGCGCTGGCGGGCAGCGCGCTTTGGGCCTGGCTGGAACTGGTCAGCGACTCCTTGCATTGGCCGGGGCGGCTGGAGACCTTGGTCCTGCCCTTTGCCGATCTGCTGCGCTACGGGCTGTGGTTCTTGTTCGTGCTGTCGCTGCTGCGGCCGAGCGCGGAGGCCAGCCGGCGCGGCGGCGATCTGCGCGCCTTGAATCTGCTGGCCGGTGCGTCGGTGGGTGCTGCGCTACTCCTGCTGTTGGCGCGCGAGTCGGGCGCGGAATGGGCGGCCTTGCTCGAGCGGCCGAGCGCATTCGCCGCGCTGATGCTGGCGGTCGTCGGCCTGATCCTGCTGGAGCAACTGTGGCGCAATGTCTCGTCCGATACGCGCTGGAATGCCAAGCCGGTCTGCCTAGGCTTGGGAGCGATCTTCGCCTTCGATCTGTTCGTCTATTCGCAGGCGGCGCTGTTCCGCAAGTTCGACAGCGATGCATTGATCATCCGCGCCGCGGTGCACAGCGCCGCCGTGCCGCTGCTATTCCTCGCCTCGCGCCGACACGCCGACTGGCTGAACAAGCTGCATGTGTCACGCGCGGCGGTCTTTCATTCGGCGACCCTGCTGCTGGTCGGCGCCTACCTGCTGCTGGTCTCGGCGGTCGGCTACTACGTGCGCTACACCGGTGGCGAATGGGGGCGTGCACTGCAGCTGGTGCTGGTCTTCGTCGCACTGATCGCATTGGCGGTGCTGGTAGTCTCCGGCTCGATGCGGGCACGGCTGAAGGTCTATATCAGCAAGAACTTCTTCAACTACCGCTACGACTACCGCGAGGAATGGCTGCGCTTCACCGCCGTGCTCTCGTCCGGCGCCTCGCCGCAGGAGATGGGCGTCACCGTCGTGCGAGCCTTGGCCAATCTGGTCGAAAGCCCGTCCGGCGCACTGTGGCTGCGGCATGGGCCGGATGCCGAGTTCGCGCAGGCGGCGCGCTGGAACGTGCCGCCGGTCACCGAGCGTGAGGCCGTCGACGCGAGCCTGGCGCGCTTTCTCGCAGAGCGCGGCTGGATCGTCGACCTCGATCAGTTGCGCCGCGGCGATGCCGACTACGCCGGCCTCGAAGCGCCGGCCTGGCTGCTGGCGGAGGCGCGCTACTGGCTGGCCGTGCCGCTTCTGGTGGGCGGCGAACTGATCGGCTTCGTCTGCCTGGGCCACGCGCGCACGGCGGTGGAGATCAACTGGGAGGTTCGCGATCTGCTGAAGACGGCCAGTTCGCAGGCCTCCAGCTATCTGGCCCAGATGCAGGCGGCCGAGGCCCTGCTTGAATCGAAGAAGTTCGACGCCTTCAACCGCATGTCGGCCTTCGTTGTCCATGATCTGAAGAACATCGTCACCCAGTTGTCGCTGATGATGAAGAACGCCAAGCGCCTGCGCGACAACCCGGAGTTCCAGCAGGACATGCTGGACACGGTCGAGAATTCGCTCGAGAAGATGCGCCAGCTGATGCTGCAGTTGCGCGAGGGCGACAAGCCGCATGGTGTCAGCAGTGGCGTGGACTTGCAGGCGATCGCCAGGCGCCTGCAGCAGGCGGCCGTCGGCAAGGGGCGGGTGCTGGAGCTGGAGCTGCTGTCGCAGGTCAGCACGCGTGGCCATGAGGAACGCATCGAGCGCGTGATCGGCCATGTGGTGCAGAACGCCTTCGATGCCAGCGCCGCCGATGCGCCGGTGTCCTTGCGCCTGGACAGCGCCGGCAGCCAGGCGCAGGTCCGCATCAGCGACCGCGGCTGCGGCATGTCGGAAGATTTCATACAGAATCGGCTCTTCAAGCCCTTCCAGACGACCAAGGCCAATGGCATGGGCATAGGCGCCTACGAAAGTTATCAATATCTGCAAGAGCTGGGAGGCAAGATCAGCGTGGAAAGCAAGCTCAACCGGGGCACGACGGTCACCATTCTGTTGCCGCTGTTCCATGCGACGACGGTGGCCGATATGTCGATGATCGGCGCCAAATGAGCGGCGCCGAACGTCAGCAGCAGCCGCTCCTGATCGTCGAGGACGATCTGGCGCTGCAGAAGCAGTTGAAATGGTCGCTGGACCGTTTTGAATCGGTCGTTGCCGACGATGTCGCCAGCGCACTGCTGCAGTTTCGCCGCCACAGCCCGGCCGTGGTGACGATGGACCTGGGCCTTCCGCCCGACCGCGATTCGGTATCGGAGGGCTTTCGCTGCCTGGAGCGGTTGCTGGAGCTCGATCCGAGCGCCAAGGTGATCGTGCTGACCGGCCAGAACGACCAGGAGAACGCCCTGCGCGCGGTGCGAATGGGGGCCTACGACTTCCTGGCCAAGCCGGTCGATCCGGATGTGCTGAGCCTGACCGTCGAGCGCGCCTACCGGATGTACGAGTTGCAGCAGGAGAACCGACGCTTGCAGACGGCGCAGCAGACCGATGCGCTGGGCGGCCTGGTGACGCGCGATGCCGGCATGCAGCGGATCTGCCGGATGATCGAGAAGGTCGCGCCCAGCGACGCAACGGTGCTCCTGCTCGGCGAAAGCGGCACCGGCAAGGAGTTGCTGGCCCAGGGCCTGCACGACGCGTCCAAGCGCAAGGGCCGCTTCGTCGCGATCAATTGCGCGGCGATTCCCGAGACGCTGCTCGAGAGCGAGCTGTTCGGCTACGAGAAGGGGGCCTTCACCGGCGCCGCCAAGACGACGATAGGCAAGATCGAGACGGCCAATGGCGGCACGCTGATGCTGGACGAGATCGGCGATTTGCCGATGCCGTTGCAGGCCAAGCTGCTGCGCTTTCTGCAGGAGCGCAAGATCGAGCGTGTCGGCGGCCGGCAGGAGATCTCGATCGACGTGCGCATCGTCGGTGCGACGCACCAGGACCTGCGTCGCCATATCGCCGACGGCCGCTTCCGAGAGGATCTGTACTACCGCCTGGCCGAGATCGTCATCGACATTCCGCCGCTGCGCGAGCGCACCGGCGATGCGGTGCTGCTGGCCCATGCCTTTCTGCGCCGCCATGCGGTCGAGCAGCGCCGCCCGGTGCTGGGCCTGAGCGACGATGCGGTGCGGGCGCTGGAGGCGCATCGCTGGCCCGGCAATGTGCGCGAGTTGCAGAACCTGATCAAGCGCGCCTCCATCATGGCCGATGGCGAGCGCGTCAGTGCCGCCGATTTGGGCCTGCAGGCAGGGCCGGCCGAGGGTGAGGAGGAGAGTTCGCTGGACCTGCGCACCGTCCGCGAGCGGGTCGAGCGCCAGACCGTTGTGGCCGCGCTGGCCCGTGCCGACGGCAATATCGTCAAGGCGGCCGAGATCCTGGGCGTCAGCCGTCCGACGCTCTATGACCTGATGAACCGATTGCAGATCAAGTGAAGATGAACAAGAAGAGCATGGACAAGGGATCGCCTGGCGCGCGTATGGCGAAGCAATGGCTGCGCCGGGGCGGCCGGGCCGCGATGCTGGCGACGGCGGCCGGCTTGCTGCTTGCGGCCTGCTCGGGCGAGTCCACGCAGACGCTGCTGGCCTCGGCGAAGAAGCATATCGAGGCCAAGGACAGCAAGGCGGCGGTGATCCAGCTGAAGAACGTCTTGCAGCAGGATCCGAAATCGGCCGAGGCGCGCTTTCTGCTTGGCAAGCTGCTGCTGGAAGGCGGTGACGGTGTCGGCGCCGAGGTCGAACTACAGAAGGCGCTGGACCAGGGCCATGACGCCGACGCGATTGCGCCGCTGCTGGCCAAGGCGCTGCTGATCTCGGGGCAGCCGGACAAGGTGCTGTCCAAGTTCGCCGATCGCAAGCTGCCACAGCCCAGGGCGCAGGCGGAATTGAGGCTGGTCATCGCCTCGGCCCAACTGGCCCAGGGCAAGCGTGAAGCGGCCATGGCCTCCGTTCAGGACGCGCTGCGCAGCGATGGCGGCAACGTCGAGGCGCGGCTGATGCGCATCCGGTTGCTGGCAGCGGGCAATGATCTGGCTGGCGCCAAGGACTATCTGACCGAGTTGCTGGCGGCTGCACCGGAAAGCAGCGAGGCCTGGCAGCTGAAAGGCGATCTGTTGCTGATCGAGAAGGATCAGGACGGGGCGACTGCGGCCTATCGCGAGGCGCTGCAGCGCGACAAGGCCAATGTGTCCGCCCACGGCGCGCTGATCGGCCTGCTGCTCGGCAACAAGGACAAGGCCGGTGCCGAGGCGCAGCTGAAGGCAATGCGCGAAGTGGCGCCGAACAATCCGCAGACCCGGCTCTACAAGGCGGTGATGGCGCTGGAAAACGGTGACGCGAAGGCCGCCATCGAGGAAACCCAGCAGCTGTTGAAGCGCTCGCCCAACGATCTGCGCGTGCTGCAGCTGGCCGGCTCGGCCGAGCTGCAGCGCGGCGGCCTGGTGCAGGCCGAGGCGCATTTCAGTAAGGCGGTGAAGCTGGCGCCGGAACTGGGCCGCGCACGGCTGCTGCTGGCCCAAACCTATCTGCGCATGGGCGAGCCGGCCAAGGTCGTCAAGCTGCTGCAGCCGATGACCGGCTCGAAGTCGACTTCGGCCGAAGCCAATGCGCTGACCGCGCAGGCCTTCCTGATGCAGGGTGATCCTGCTCGCGCCGAGGCGCATTTCGCCGCCGCTGCGCAACTGAATCCCAAGGACACGCGCAGCCGCACCGCGCTGGCGCTGGCCCAGGTCAGCAAGGGCCATGCGGAGCAGGGGCTGGACGAGTTGAAGGCAATCTCGGCCGTGGACACCGGGCCGACCGCCGACCTGGCACTGATCAGCACCTATCTGCGCAAGAAGGACTACGAGCGTGCGCTGAAGGCGATCGACAAGCTGGAGAGCAAGCAGCCCGGCGTGGCGACGGCCTCCATCCTGCGCGGCCAGGTCGAATTGCAGCGCGGCCGGCGCGAGCAGGCTCGCGCGGCCTTCGAAGCGGCGCTGAAGATCGACTCGAACTCCTTCCCCGCCGGTTACAACCTGGCCTCGCTCGATATCAGCGAGGGCAAGCCCGAGCTGGCGCAGCAGCGCTTCGAGAAGATGATCGAGGCCGACGCCAAGAACATGCGTGCCTATATGGCGCTGCTGGCCTTGCGCGCTCAGCAAGGTGCGGGCAAGGACGAGCTGGTCGCGCTGGCGACGCGTGCCGTCAAGGCCAATCCGACCGAGGTCATGCCGCGGCTGGCCCTGGTCAAGCTGCGCTTCGATGCCAAGGACATGAAGCCGGCCTTGGCGGCGGCGCAGGAGGGCGTCGCCGCCTTCCCCGATAACGCCGAGATGCTCGATCTGCTGGGCCAGATCCTCTACGTCAGCGGCGACGTCAACCAGGCGATCAGCACCTACAACAATCTGGCCGGGCTGCAGAGCAGTTCACCGCAGGCCCATCTGCGCCTGGGCGAGATCTATCTGGGCAAGAAGGACTATGCCAATGCGGCGCAGAGCTTCCGCAAGGCGCTGGTGTTGAAGCCGGAGCTGGTGCCCGCGCAACGCGGCCTGGCCTCGGCCGAGCTGGCGGCCGGTAGGAGCAAGGAGGCGATCACGGTCGCGCGCACGATGCAGGGCCAGCGCGGTAATGAGGCGCAGGGCCATCTGCTGGAGGGCGATATAGAAAGCAGCCAGAAGAACTGGAGCGCCGCGATCGCCGCTTATCGAACCGGCCTCGAGAAGAAGCCTTCGACCGAACTGGCAATCAAGCTGCACCGTGCCTTCACGGCCAGCGGCAAGCCGGATGAAGCTGCCAAATTCGAACAGGCCTGGCTGAAGCAGCATGCGCAGGACGTCGGCTTCGTCTTCTACCTCGGCGATGCGGCCCTGAACGCGGCCAGCTACGAGCAGGCGCTGAAGCGCTACCAGGCCGTGTTGCAGTTGCAGCCGGACAATGCCGCCGCGCTGAACAATGTGGCTTGGCTTCTGAACCGCGCGAAGCAACCGGGCGCGCAGGCCTATGCCGAGAAGGCTATCAAGCTGGCACCGAAGGAGCCGGCCTTCATGGACACGCTGGCCGAAATCTATGCCAGCAACGGCCAAGCAGCCAAGGCGCTGGAGACCCAGAAGGCCGCCGTGGAGGCCGGGCCGGACAATGCGAACCACCGCCTGCGCCTGGCTCGCATGTACGTCGAAGCCGGCGACAAGGAGCAGGCGCGCAGCGAGCTGAACCGCCTCGCGGCCCTGGGCGACAAATTTGCCGGCCAGGCCGAGGTGAAAAGCATGCTGGCGAAGCTCTGATTGGCCTTATATCGAAGGAAGCTCAGTGAACAGCAATCGGAGCCGATGGCGCGTCGCGGCCAAGACCTGGACCAGGGCGCTGCAAGCGCTGACGACCGCGCTGCTTCTGCTTGCTGGCTTTCTGGCATCCCTGCCGGCGCGCGCCGATCTGGCCGACACGGTCGTCCGCCTGAAACCCTCGGTGGTCTTGGTCGGCACTTATGAGGCGACGGACAGCCCACGCTTCACGTTTCGAGGCACCGGTTTTGTGGTCGGATCGGGTAATCTGGCGGTCACCAACGCGCATGTGCTGCCCGAGCCCGGTGCCGCCGTGGCGGCCGGCAAACAGCTGATGGTGCGGACGTGGACGGCGCCGAACCAATGGAGCGAGCGCATTGCCAAGCAGGTATCCGTCGATCGCCTGCACGATCTGGCCGTCCTGAGCTTCGAGGGTCCGCCCGTCAACCCGCTCAAGCTGAGCAGTGGGGTGCCCCGCGAGGGCAGCGGCGTCGCCTTCATGGGCTTCCCGATCGGTGGCGCGCTGGGCTTTTCCCATGTCACCCATCGCGCGACGATCTCGGCGCTGACCTCCGTGGCACTGCCGGCGCCAACGGCGGCCACCTTGAATTCCCGCAATATCTCGCAGCTGCGCGCCGGCGCCTTCAATCTGATGCAGCTCGATGGCACCGCCTATCCAGGCAATAGCGGCGGCCCGGTATTCGATATCGAGACCGGTGAGGTCCTCGGCGTCGTCAATATGGTTCTGCTGAAGGGGACCAAGGAATCGGTGCTGGCCCAGCCCTCCGGTATCAGCTACGCGATCCCGGTCGAGGCGGTGGCACGGCTGCTGAATCCATGAGGCGCTTTGGCGCGATCCGCGGGTGAAAAAAAAGATACTGTTCGTCGCGGAAGCGGTTTCGCTGGCCCATGTCGCGCGGCCCAGCGTGTTAGCTCGCATGCTCGATCGCGAGCGCTACGAGCTGGTCTTCGCGAGCAATGGACAGTACGCGCTGTGCACCGAAGGTCTCGATGCCGAGCGCTATGCAATCGACAGCATTTCGGCCGCTACCTTCTTGCAGCGGCTGGCGGTCGGCGATCCGGTTTATACGGAGCGCGAGTTGGCCGAGTATGTCGAGGCCGATCTGCGCATGCTGAAGACGGTTCGGCCGGACGTGGTGATCGGGGACTTCCGACTCTCGCTGTCAATCGCGGCACGACTGAGCGGCGTTCATCTGATGTCGCTGTGCAATGCCTATTGGAGCCCTTACGCCCGCGAGACGACGATGATGGCGCCCGATCTCCCAATGGCAAGGCTGCTCGGCTTTCCGCTGTTCGACCAGATCTTTCGGCTCGCCTGGCCGCTGGCCAGCCGGTATCACTGCCGCGCGATCAATAAGGTGCGGCAGCGCTACGGGCTCGGCAAGGTCGAGTCGCTGCGGCACTACTACTGTGATGGTGATACGGTGCTGTACGCGGATACCGAATCACTGGCACCGACGGTCGATCGACCGGCCTCTCATCACTACATCGGGCCAGTCGTCTGGTCACCCGATGTGGCGTTGCCTGCTTGGTGGGGAGCCGCGCTCGCCGATCCGCGGCCGCGTGTCTATATCAGTCTCGGCTCAACCGGTGCCGTCGATATGCTGCCTGCCATTATTGAGGCTTGCGTTGCAGAGGATTTCGTCTGCCTCGTCGCAACCGCAGGCCGTGGTGCCTTCGGCTCAGACTCTCCGCAGGTCTTCTGTGCCTCCTTCCTGCCAGGTAATCTTGCTGCTGAGGCGGCGGACCTTGTGATTTGCAACGGCGGCAGTCCCAGCAGTCACCAAGCGCTGATGGCTGGCACCCCGGTTCTGAGCGTCTGCTCGAATCTCGATCAGGTCCTGAATATGGGCACGATAACGCGTGCTGGCGCGGGACTAATGATGCGTGCCAGTGAATTCAAATTCTCGCGGGCGCGTCTGGCGCTTTTAAGCCTAATCCAAACCGGCTTTCGGCAAGCCGCCCGGAAAATCCAGGAAGACTTCGAGGGTAACGATCCAGAGCGGGTCATTTCGTCTCTGCTTGATCGTGCACTCGGTTGAATCGCGCGCTGCTCGGCCAACCGTCGCGGTATGGGTATGTGAGCAAGAAAATTCAACAAAACAAAAGGACCCCGAAGGGTCCTTTTTGAGCTGCCGTAACTCAGTCAAGCTTGCTTGTTCTGACGGCGCTTTGCCGTGAAGCCCAAGCCAGCCAGTGCGATGCCCGCGAGCGCCAAGGCGCCAGGCTCTGGCACTGTATTCACCAGTCGGGTAATTGACGTCGAAGTTGTCACCGCCAGTGCCAGTGTGTAATTGCCCGCAGCCAAGCCAGAGAGATTGATGCCAAAGTTCCCAAATCCGGCTGCGGCGGGGGAGCTGAAGTCTTGACCGTCAAATCCGGCCGATATGTTATCGTTCAGATCAAAAGCGTCGGCCGACTCAGTGCAGGCTCCAAAGGCAGCTGAGCAATCATTCGTGCCAGTTCCTTGAGGATTCCAGTTGATCTTCTGTCCGCTGCTGTTTGTCAGCGTAAAGGACGCGGTCATGTCTGCTTGACTCGAGAAGAGGCCGGCAAGACCTTCGTTAATTGCGACTCGCATATCCGGATCGGCTTGGAAACTGAAGCTGAGTCCGCCACCGGTGGTGGTGAAACTGATCGACATCACGGTATTGGATTGCTGCAGCGTACTTGCCGATGCCGCCCCGTTGCTTTTAAGCAGTGACTCGGCGATCTGATTGAGGTGCGTCGGGCTAGCGGTGACAAGCTGAGCTGTATACAACACGCTGTCGGCGTTGCTGTAGGTGCCAGGACCAGTGCCCAAGAATGCGAAGTTGTTCTCCGCACGGTTGATGGTGGAGCCTGGGGCGTTTGCTACCAGCGCATCAAGGACATTTCCCGACCGGGCGACACCGCCGCAGTTGTTCCCCACGCCCGGAGCGCCCGGAACGCCTGCGCAGGCGTCGGTTTGAGTCGTCGAGACCGCGTTTAGCTCTCCCACGTTCTTTTCGTTGAACGTGAAATTGCTGACGTTAATGGTGGTGCCGGCGGCCGCCGTCAGCAAAACATTCTGAATCTCTACATGCGACAGGGAGTAAACATACGCATGGGCCGGAGCCGCGCCGAACAACGCAGCACAAGCGGCCGACAGTGCAGACACTGCTTTCAGCTTTGCAAAGTGGGTCATGGTTAGATCCTTAGTGAAGCGATTGGCGGACATCGCCTTGGCGCTGACCCAGTTAAAGCAGAATGTGTGCCAGATCTCCAAGTCATTGATCGATAAGGAAATAACTGTCTCGCTATGGCTTGAATGGCATCGGGTGTCAAGAAAATCGACATCTCTTGCCACGCTATTGGCTCGGGCTACAGGGCCTTCAGCATCCGTGTGACTTCCCCCTGTGCCGGGAACTTGTCGCCCAGTTTCTCGAGCGCCTTGAGCTCGGCTGCGGCACCTTGCTTGTCACCGGCCTGCAGTTGCAGCTTGGCCAGATTCAGATGAAGCATCTGGTCCTTCGAGTCGAGGCTGACGGCCTTCTTCTGGATTTCCAGAGCTTTGTCAATCTGACCTTCTGCGGCGAGCGCTTGTGCCAGCGTATCCATAAGCCCCGGGGTATCCGGCTGCAGCTTCAACGCCTTCTCGGCATAGGGTGCGGCGCCCTTCTTCTTTAGTCTGGCCATCACCCAGGCGGTGTTATTGAGCGCGCCTACGTTATTGGGCTGCAGGGCCAGCAGCGCACGGAAGTATTGCTCCGCCTTTTCATAATCGCCGGCAACCATCGTGACATTGCCAATATAGGCCAGGAATTCCACGTCCTTGGGGCGCTCCGATAGCCATGCGTCGGCCATTTTTCCCGCAGCCTCGGCCTGCTTGGCGCTCATGAGGGCGGCATGCAGCTTGACCGCGAAGTCGGTCCTGGGATTTTTCTTCAGGCCCTTGCGCAGGGCGGTGATGGCGCCTTCCATGTTGCGCAGCGAGACCTGAGCCGACGCCTCCATCTGATAGCCGACCAGATCGTTCGGCCGCTGCGTCTGAACCGTCTGTGCTATCACGATCGCATCGCGCTGGCGCCGGTCGGCCATCGCGATCGTGTAGAGATACTGCTGGATCGGAAGGTAGTCGGGGTACATCGCGAGCGCTTGTCGCAAGCTTTGCTCCGCTGCCGTCGGGTTGTTGTCGGCCAGATGGACGCCAGCGATGCGGACGGCGGCGCGGGTCGACTGCGGCTCCATGCTGCCGAGCTTCTTGAAGGAGAGCAGGGCCTGTTGGCCCTCGCCGGCCGCTTGCTGCGCGCGCCCGAGCGCGTCCAGCGCATCGGCCGAGTTCGGGAATGCGGCCACCGTATCCTGTGCGACGCCTAGCGCCTGTTTCGGATCGGGCTTGTCAAGGTAGAGGTCCACCAGCAGAAGGCGGGGCTCCAGCGCTGCCGGGTTGTGCTTGATCGCGGTCTCGAGAATTTTGGCAATCTCATTCTTCGGCGCCTTCTCCGCCGTGCGAATCTTTGCCAGGGCCAGCAGTGCCTCCAAATTCTTTGGGTCGACGGCGAGGATCGCCTCGAAGCGTTTCCGGGCTTCGGCCGGTTTGCCGGCCTGAAGGTCGTAGCGGGCCAGCGTGATGACCGCCGGCACATAGGCCGGGTCGCGGGCAACGGCCTGCTCGAAGCCGGCCTTGGCCTTGGCGTCGTCCTTCTTCAGCGCGTAGATGCGGCCACGCAAATTCGGGGCGATCGGACCGTTGGGCTGCTTGGCCTCGAGCAGGTCGATGGCCTTCAGCGCGCGGTCCAGTTGCTGTCGGCGCATCAGCAGATCGATCAGGGCCAGATTGGCGCTGGTGCCGGGGTCGCTGGCCGCGATCTGCTGCAGCTCGGCGGCGGTCGCCTCGGCGGCGCTGGCGCCAGACTTGCGGTACTTTGCCAGCGTCAAGTGGGTTCGGTTCGCAGGATTGCCGGGATCGAGCTGGACGGCCTTGCCGAAGCTGGCGATTGCCTGATCAACCTTGCCGGCGGCCAGGTAGGCCTCGCCGGCGAGCGCGTGGGTCGTCGGGTCGTCGTCCCCCTTGAGCAAGGGCTGCAGCGTGCTGAGTACCTTGGCCGGCTGCCCCAGCCGCAGCAGCGTCTGTGCCAGCTGGCGGCGTGCAGACGGCTGTTCGGGATTCAGCGACAGCGCCTTGCTCAGCGAGCGCTCGGCCTCGATCAGTGAGCCGTTGGCGAGCTGGATGGCACCGGCCAACTGCAAGGCTTGCGGGTTCTCAGGCATGTTCTTCAGCGCAAGCTCGATCTTCTCGAGCGCCGGCTTCAGCTTCTTCTCGGCGAAGGCCAGCTGTGCCTCGTAGAAGGCCGTCATCGGATGATCAGGGTAGGTCTTGCGCAGCTCTGCGATCTGCTCGCCCGCCGTCTTCCAGTCTTTCTGACCCATTGCCAATGTGATCAGCCCGGAGCGCGCCTTCATATGGGTCGGATTCAGCTCCAGCGCCTTCCGAAAGGCCTCGCCGGCGGCCGCTGCATCCTGGCGAATCACGTAAAGGCTCTCGCCCTTCTGGACCCAGGCATCGGCGTTCGATGGATCGACCGTAACGGCCTTGTCCAGCAGGGCCAAGGTGCTGTCGTAGTCATGTCGCTGGGCAGCGACCCGGGCCTTCAACATCAAGGTGGCCGGAAAGTCAGGCAGCGCGCGCGTGGCTGCATCAATCGCTGCCTGCGCCCTCTGGCCGTCGCCCGCCAGCGCATAGGCCGCGGCCAGCGAGGTCTTCAGATCGGCGATTGCTTTGGGATCGTTGAGCTCGACATCGGCGAGCTCGCTTATCAGCTTCTGATGCGGTTGGCTGGCCAGCAGCGCGCGGGCCAGGGCCGGCGTGGCCTCGTCCTTCGAATAACCGAGCTCGATCGCTTTGCGCAGCTCGATGGCGGCCAGTGCGGGCTCGCCATTGTCCAGCAAGGCTTTGCCGAAGAGATAGCGGGCATCGGCGAGATCGGGATTCTGTTTCAGCGTCACCTTCAGCTGGACCAGGGCGGTCTTCAACTGCTTGGACTCGATGCTGGCGCGCGCTTCCCGCAACTGCTCCTCGGCGCTTTTCTCGCCGCAGGCGCTCAGCAGGATCAGGGTGCCGGTCAGCGATGCGAGCAGGGGTCTGGAGAAGACGGTCATGGATTCACCCAGGTGGAGGAGGGGATATCGTCGCATGACATGGTCGCCACGCGAGATCGGGTTGGGCCCGAGAAACTTTTGAATATCGCGCTCGGCGCACGACGATAACGCAGGAACTAGCCCTTGGCCGGCAGCATGAGGTCGGCAAGCGGGCGCCGCAGCGAGCGCGCGCTCGCCGGCTTGCCGGTGCCGACGCGACCCATGA
The DNA here is from genome assembly GCF_030410485.1 of Roseateles violae. Lineage (GTDB taxonomy): Bacteria > Pseudomonadota > Gammaproteobacteria > Burkholderiales > Burkholderiaceae_C > Roseateles_D > Roseateles_D violae. Next base: position 792,709 of record NZ_JAUHHC010000002.1, read on the forward strand.
AGACCGCATGGGCGGCGGCATCGGTGCCGACCAGTTCGGCGAAGCGCTGGTCGATCCGCCGAGCTAGCGCATCGAGGCCTGGCTTGCGCGAGAACGGCACATTGCCGCGCGCATAGCGGCTGAACACCAGCGGTGTCACCTCGGGCTGCAACTGCAGAGCCAGATGCGTGGCCGTGAGCCAGAAGCGCTGTACCGCGCGGCCGGCGGCGACGTAGTCGTCGATCGTCTGGGCCGGGTGGCGTGCCAGCAGCAGGAAATGCGCCGCACAGGCCAGGCCGGGAATGAAGTCGAGCTGGATGCGCGGCGCCCAGGTGCCGGCAAAAAAGCGGTTGAACACCTCGACCCGGGACCAGCTGTGCATGACGAACTGCATCAGCCGGGTCGTCAGCGGATCGGCGCCGAGCGCCTGATCGGGCACGCGCTCGGTGCTGAACTGGGCGTTCCATTCGATGATGTCTTTGTGGACCTGGTATGCCTCTGGCATCACCAGCCTCAGTTTGGCCGAGTGGAAGAGCAGCTTGGCCATGCGAAACCGGGCGTCGAAATCGTCGATCCAGGCGATCGAATACGCCGGGCCGATGGCGGCCTCCAGCGTCTGCCGCTGTTCCGCCGTCAGTGCCTGCATGCTCAGCGGCCGGCGCTGTACGCTGCGCCGCTCGATGCTGGCGTACAGCGGGTCCGCAGCCAGGGCCGGATCGGGCAGGAACTGCAGGTCGAAGACGGGCCGCTCTTCAGTCGAATCGGGCCGGCGGGTGCTCCTCATCTCCAACCCATGGTGGCTGGCCGCGATCGCGGCCGTTTCCAGCAAGGCGCCGATCGAGATCTGGCTCGGGTGACCGTCGAGGTCGTAGACGCAATGATCGCGCGTGTCAAAACCGTGTACGCGAACTTGCAAATCGCCCAGCACTTCGAAGCGCCAGGGCTGCGTGTTGTCGCCGCTGGGGGCCCAGCGGGCCTTGTCGAGAATCTGTGCGATGACGTCTTGCGAACTCATGAAACGGGCTTTCCTTGGCGAGGCGGCTCTGTCGATGATTGTCTTGGGCGCGACGCTTGGTGCATCATGCGCCGTTGATCATTGTCCTTGGCATAGGGTGAACCGTTGGACCATAACTCCGCTTTTGACTACCGTCGGGCATTTTCCAGAAACATCGGCTGGGTGACCGAGGCGGAGCAACAACGGCTGCGCGGCGCGCGGGTTGCGATCGCCGGGCTTGGCGGTGTCGGCGGCGCCCATTTGCTGACACTGGCGCGCTTGGGGGTGGCCAAATTCCATATCGCCGATTTCGATCGCTTCGAGGTTCACAACTTCAATCGCCAGGCCGGTGCCTTCATGTCGACCTTGGATCGACCGAAGGCCGAGGTCCTGGCCGAGATGGCGCGCGACATCAATCCGGAGGCCGAGGTCCGGGTGTTCGGCGAGGGGGTCACGCCGGAGAATGTCGACGATTTTCTGCGCGAGGTCGACGTCTATGTCGACGGCATCGATTTCTTTGCGATCGAGGCGCGCTTCCTGCTGTTCAGGAAAAGCTACGAGCGCAGCATCCCGGCGTTGACGGCCGCGCCGCTGGGCATGGGGGTCTCGCTGCTGTATTTCCGCCCCGGCGGCATGAGCTTCGAGCAGTATTTCGGCGTCGACGGTCGCACTCAGCAGGAGCAGTACGCGCGTTTCATTGCCGGCCTCTCGCCGGCAATGCTGCAGCGCGGCTATCTGGCGGCGCCGGAGGCGGTCAATTTCGACGAGCGACGCGGCCCCTCGACCGGCATGTCCTGCGATCTCTGTGCCGGCGTGATGGGCACCTCGGTGCTGAAGGTGCTGCTTGGCCGGGGCGAGCTGCGCGCCGCGCCCTGGGCGATGCAGTTCGATGCCTACAAGCAGAAGCTGCGCTTCACCTGGCGGCCGTTCGGCAATGCCAACCCCCTGCAGCGGCTGATGCTGCGCCTGATCCGGCCCATGCTGAAGGGGCAGGACAAGGCTCGTTAGTTGTGGCGACCCGACAGGCGGGCGTTGCAAGGGCTCCGAACCCCCGCTTGCGGGATTTGCCGGTGGGCTGCGATAGTGTGAAATCGGTGGCTACGCATGGACAGCCGCTATTTGTTACACATGCTCGGGCAATGCGTGAAGCTGTGCGCGAAAGCGCAGTTGCCGCAGGTGTTTGCGAGCCCTCGGTGGGCGAATTCGCTGTGGCATGATCCGGCCGCAGCTAGCCCCGGCGGTTTGTGGGTTTTGCTTGAGCCGTCGACCTGATTGACGGCCGAATACATACGATTTTGAGAGGACTTGCATTGAACACGATATTTGCTTTGATATCGCACCGCCTCCGCTTTGCTCTGTGTGCCGCCGCCCTGGGTTTGCTGACCGCCTGTGCGAGTTCCGGGAAATATCCGCCGGCGCCGGTGAGCGCGGCCACTCAGGATTACAGCTATGTGGTCGGTGCTGGCGACAGCATCAATATCATCGTCTGGCGCAATCCCGAGCTGTCGATGACGGTGCCGGTCCGCCCGGACGGCAAGATTTCGACCCCGCTGATCGACGAGATGATGGCGCAGGGCAAGAACTCGGTCGAGATCGCCCGCGAGGTGGAGAAGCAGCTGTCCAAATACGTCCGCGACCCGGTCGTGACCGTCATCGTCACCGGTTTTGTCGGTCCGTTCAGCGAGCAGATTCGCGTCGTCGGCGAGGCGGCCAAACCGCAGTTCCTGCCCTATAAGCAGAAGATGACCCTGCTGGACGTGATGATTGCCGTCGGCGGCCTGACCGATTTCGCGGCCGGCAACGACGCGACGATTCTGCGGTCCTCCGAAGGGAATAAGCAGTATTCGGTGCGGTTGAAGGATTTGATCAAGCGTGGCGATGTGTCGGCCAATGTCGATATGCGTCCGGGCGACATCCTGATCATTCCGCAAAGCTATTTCTGATCGCCTGGCCGTCGCTAATTTGGCGGCAACGGTCAGACGTCATTTTTCTTCGAATTGAACCCTGAGAATCTGTCCCAATGGATTTGCTGATCGCTCAAATCATTGCCATTGCCCGGCGGATGTGGAAGTACCGCTGGCCCGGCGTGGCCGTGGCTTGGGTCGCCGGCATCATCGGTGCCGTGCTGGTCTTCATGATTCCGGATCGCTATGAAGCGAGCGCCCGAATCTATGTCGACACCCAGTCCATCCTGAAGCCGTTGATGTCCGGCCTGGCGGTGCAGCCGAACGTCGAGCAGCAGGTCGTCATGCTCAGCCGCACGCTGATCAGTCGCCCGAATGTGGAGAAACTGGTGCGCATGGCCGATCTGGATCTGAAGAACCAGTCGAAGGCGCAGCAGGAAGCGACGATCGAGGAAGTGACCAAGAACCTGTCGATCCAAAGCACCGCGCGGGACAATCTCTATACCCTGGCCTTCCGCGATTCGCAGCCGGATACCGCCAAGCGCGTCGTGCAGTCCCTGGTGTCGATCTTCGTCGAGTCCAGCCTCGGTGCGACACGCAAGGACACCGCGACCGCGACGACCTTCCTGAACGAGCAGATCAAGTCCTACGAAGCCAAGCTCGAAGAAGCCGAGGCGCGGGTCAAGGAATTCCGCCTGCGCAATATCCAGGCGATGGCCAGCGACGGCAAGGACTCGGCTTCGCGCCTGAGTGAGGCCAGCGCGGCACTGGAGCGTGCCAAGCTCGAGTATCGCGAGGCCGTCAATGCCCGCGACGCTGCCCGATCGCAGCTCGAAGGCGAGCGCAATCGCGGCGCCAATGGCGGTGGCACCACGCAGAGCCTGCTGCAGGAATCGGCGCTGTCGATCGCCACGCCCGAGATCGACGCGAGGCTGGATGCGCAGCGGCGCAATCTGGACGGCCTGCTGCAGCGCTATACCGAACAGCATCCCGACATCGTCAGCGCCCGCAAGCTGATCAAGGACCTGGAAGAACAGAAGCGCAAGGAGCAGGCAGAGTTGCGCAAGTCCGCCTTGGCCAGCCCGAATATTGGTGCGCCGGGCAGTGCCAGCAATTTGGCTTATCAGGAACTGACCAAGTTGCTGGCGACGGCCGAGGTGCAGGTCGCTTCGCTGAAGGCGCGGGTGGACGAGTATTCGGCGCGCTACGCGCAGGCGGCGGCCGCCGTCAAGACGGCACCGCAACTCGAGGCCGAAGCCGCACAGCTGAATCGCGACTATGCGATCCACAAGAAGAACTACGAAGACCTGGTCGCACGGCGCGAGTCGGCCTCGATGTCCGGCGATCTGGACCAGACGGCGGGGGTCGCCGACTTCCGCCTGATCGATCCGCCGCGCGTGTCGCCGCGGCCCGTGGCGCCGAACCGCCTGCTCTTGCTGGCCGGTGCGATGCTGCTGGCGGTCTTTGCCGGCATCTTCGCCGCCTTTGCGGCCAGTCAGCTGCGTCCGGTCTTCCACGACGGTGCCGAGCTGCGCCGCCGCGTCGAGCTGCCGATTCTCGGCGTCGTTTCGCGACTGGTCACCGAGGCCGATCGCCGCCATCAGCGGGTCGACCTGATCCGCTTCGGGGCGGCCTCGGGCGGCTTGATCGGCCTGTATGTGCTGGGCCTGACGGTCATGGCGATTTTGTTGACTCGGCAGGTGGTGTGAGATGAGCAGCCTGATTGAACAAGCGGCGCAGCGCCTCGAACAGCTTCGCCAGGCGGGTGTCGTCCTGCCCGATGACAACCACCATCTTCAGTCGCGTGCCGCGGTGCCGGCCGAAGCGGCCGCCGCCGATCTGCCGCCGCCGCTGGAGATCGCGAGACCGGAGACGGTGCCGGGTGGATCGAAGCGGGTCGAACTCGATCTGCAAGCGCTGGCCACCCAGGGTTTCCTGACGCCGGCCTCGCCGCGTACCCATATTGCCGACCAGTACCGCGTGATCAAGCGGCCGCTGATCAAGAACGCCATGGGCAAGGGCGCCGCGACCTTGAACCATGCGAACCTGATCATGGTGACCAGCGCGCTGGCCGGCGAGGGCAAGAGCTTCACCTCGCTGAACCTGGCGCTGAGCATCGCCGCCGAAATGGACAACACGGTGATGCTGGTCGACGCCGACGTGGCACGCCCTTCGGTGCTGCGAATGCTGGGGCTGCCCCAGGGGCCGGGCCTGCTGGACGTGCTCGAGGACCAAGTCGACATGTCCGACGTGCTGATGCGCACCAATGTCGACAAGCTGACCCTGCTGCCCAGCGGCACGCCGCATGCGCGGGCGACCGAATTGCTGGCCAGCGATGCGATGAGCAATCTGCTCGACGACATGGCGCGGCGCTATCCCGACCGCATCATCATCTTCGATTCGCCGCCGCTGCTGCTGACCACCGAATCGCGCGTGCTGGCCTCTCATATGGGGCAGATCGTCGTGGTTGTTCATGCCGAAAAGACGCCGCAGAGTGCCGTCCATCAGGCGTTGGCTGCGATCGAATCCTGCCCGCTGAAGATGATGTTGCTGAATCAAGCCAGTGGCGGTGGTGCGGGCGGCTACGGTTATGGTTACGGCTATGGTTACGGCTATGGTTACGGTTATGGGCATGCCCATGAAGCTGCCAAGAGCTGAGGAACTTGCCATTGCCGAAGTCTTGACCATGCCGCGGGCCCTGAGCCAAAGCCTCATAGCGTGTGCCGTAGCGCTGAGTCTTGGTGCGGGTAGTGCTCAGGCGCAGGAGGGGGCGGGAGGTGGTTCCGGCGTAACAATCGTGCCCGGCTTTTCAGTCAGCCAGACGGCAACCGACAACAACAGGTTGAGCTCGACCAACAAGGATGCGGCCCTTATCACGGCGCTGACGCCCAGTATCAGCATTGCCAGCCATGGTGGTCGAGTGATCGGCACGCTGGACTACTCGATCAGCGGACTCATTTATCTGAAGACCGACCAGCAGAACACTGTCCAGCAGTCACTGACCGCGCGCGGCCAGGCCGAACTGGTGGACAAGCGGCTGTTTGTCGACGTCAGTGCGACGATAGGCCAGCAGGCGGTGTCCGCCTTCGGTCCGCAGTCGCCGGACCGGACGTTGGCCAATCCCAACCAGTCCGAGGTTGCCTCGCTCTATATCGCCCCCTATCTGGTCGGACGGATCGGCGATCTGGCTAGCTACGAGCTGCGCGGCAGTGCGACCGCAACGAGTGCCAAGGACTCGTCGCTCGGTGATTCGAAGGCGGGCGGCGGGTCGCTGCGGCTGGACGGTCTTGGCGGGCGCAAGCTGGGCTGGTGGGCAAGCCTGTCGACGCAGCGCTCGCGGTTCGGCTTTGACGGAGCTGAGAACGAGAATACGGTGGCCAATTTTGGATTGCGCTACCTACCCGATCCCGATCTGCAGCTGAAGGTCAATGCTGGACCCGAGCGTACCGACTACCTCGGCTTTTTACATAAGGGTGAGAACTACGGCGCGAATGCCAACTGGAAACCGTCGCCGCGCACGGATCTGCTGGTCGACTGGCAGTATCACGACTATGGCAACACCCATATGATCAGCTTCGATCACCGCATGGCCCGCTCGGCGATCCGCTACGCTGACACGAAAAACGTCTACGCCGGCAATCAGACCCGTTCGGCTGGCGCGGGTACGAATTACGACTTGCTGTTCCTGCAATTCAGCTCGATAGAGCCAGATCCCGTCAAGCGGGACGTGCTGGTGCGCAGCTTTCTGCAAGCGCTGGGGCTGAGTCCCGATGCGCCGATCAGTAGTGGGTCGCTGGCTTCGGCGCCGACGATGACGCGCACGCAGCAGCTGTCGCTGTCGCTGGAGGGCTTGCGAACGACGATGACCGGGCTGCTGAGCCAGACCACGACCGAACGGCTCGGTGCAATTATTCCGACCGGTGGCGACTTGGCGCAGTCGAACCGGATCGTCATGCGCGGCGGCTCGCTGACCATCGCTCACCGGCTGACGCCGATTAGCAGTGCCAATCTAACGCTCAGCGCGCAGCGCAGCCGCAGCGACGATACCGGGTTGCGGACGATGCTGCGCTCTCTGATTGCCAACTGGACGACTCAACTCGGCCCACGCGCCAACGCCTCGCTGGGTGCGCGCCACAGTGATTTCGAAGGCAGCCCGTCGTACACCGAGAATGCTGTCTTCGGTAATCTGGCCTGGCGGTTTTGACCATGTACGAAGCGTTCTACGGCCTGAGCAGCAAGCCCTTCCAGCTGAGCCCGGATCCGAATTTCTATTTCGGCAGCAAGCAGCACCGGCGCGCCAAGGCCTATCTGGACTATGGCGTGCTGCGCAATGACGGCTTCATCGTCATCACCGGCGAGGTCGGTGCCGGCAAGACGACCCTGCTGCGCGGCCTGCTCGACAGCCTGAACCGCAGCAACGTCATCATCGGCAATCTGGTCACGACCCAGCTCGATGCCGAGGACACCTTGCGCATGGTCGGCGCCGCCTTCGGAGTGCGCGTCAAGGATCTGCCCAAGTCCGAGCTGCTGATGACGCTGGAAGCCTTCTTCGTCAACCAGACCAGCCAGGGCAAGCGCTGCCTGCTGATCGTCGACGAGGCGCAGAACCTGAGCGCGCGCGCGGTGGAGGAGTTGCGCATGCTGTCGAACTTCCAGTTCAGCAACCAGTCGCTGCTGCAGACCTTTCTGGTTGGCCAGCCGGAGTTCCGCGGCATCCTGCAGAAGCCGGAGATGGAACAGTTCCGCCAGCGCGTCGCGGCGACCTGCCATATCGGCCCGCTGGACGAGGATGAGACGCGCGCCTATATCGAGCACCGGCTCAAATGCGCCGGCAGCAGCGGCAAGCCGACCTTCGAGGCCGAGGCCTTTCCGTCCATCTTCAAGGCCAGCCAGGGCATCCCGCGGCGCATCAACTCCTTGTGCGATAGGCTCTTGCTGCTGGGCTTCATGGCCGGGCGCACGCATCTGAGCCTGGCCGATGTAAACGAGGTTCTGCGCGATATTGCGCAGGAATCCGAGGTGCCGCTCAAGCCGGCGCCCAATGGTGCCGACACCGGTGCAGGCGCGCTCGCGGAACTGGGTCGGGTCGAACTGTCCCGTATCAATCTCAGCGCGGAGGAACTCGAGGCGCTCAGTTCAGAGGTCGGCGCGCTGGGGCAGGGGCATTACGCTGACCGCCTTTTGCGCCTGGAGGGCAGCCTGATGCGCCTGGAGCGCATCAATCTGCAGACGCTCGGACTGCTGCAGAAGTTGGTCGATGCAGTGAAATCCGATTGAGACAAGAGAGCATGGCGCAAGAAAAAATGCAGCAGTTGCAAGAACCGATCGCGACGATGGCACCGGTGATGTGCGTCGTCGGCGCGCGGCCGAACTTCATGAAGATGGCGCCCATCCTGCGCGCGCTGGCCGAGCATGTGCCGCCGATCCCGGCGCTGCTGCTGCATACCGGCCAACACTACGACACCGACATGAGCAAGAAGCTCTTCGTCGACCTCGGCCTGCCGCAGCCAGACATCAATCTGGAGGTCGGTTCCGGCTCGCACGCGCAGCAGACGGCCGAGGTGATGCGTCGTTTCGAGCCCGTGCTGGATGAGCACAAACCGTCTTGCGTGCTGGTGGTCGGCGACGTCAACTCGACCCTGGCCTGCACCCTGGTCGCGGTCAAGAAGGACGTGCCGGTCGCCCACGTCGAGGCCGGCCTGCGCAGCTATGACCGTCGCATGCCGGAGGAGATCAACCGCATCCTGACCGATCAGGTGGCCGACAAGCTCTACACGACCGAGCGCAGCGCTGCCGGCAATCTGGAGCGCGAGGGCATCGCGGCCGAGCGCATCTGCTTCACCGGCAATGTGATGATCGATTCGCTGGAAGCCAGCCGCCCGCATGCGAAGCCGCCCGCGCAAACGCTGCAGGCCCATGGCCTGTCGGCTGAACTGGTCGGTGCACCGCAGGGCTATGGCGTCGTCACCCTGCACCGGCCGTCCAATGTCGACACGCCCGAGATGCTGACGCGCCTGCTGGGCGTGCTGGCCCAGGTCTCGCGCGATCTGCCGCTGGTGTTCGCGATGCATCCGCGCACGCGCAGCAATATCGAACGCTTCGGTCTCACCGGCCTGCTGGACCCGGCCCGCGTTGCGGTGCTGCCGCCGCAGGGCTATCTGGAGATGCTGGGTCTGATGGCCGGCGCGACCCTGGTGCTGACCGATTCCGGCGGCCTGCAGGAAGAGACGACGGCGCTGGGCGTGCCCTGCCTGACCCTACGCGAGAACACCGAGCGGCCGATCACGGTGGAGCAGGGCACGAACACGATGGTCGGCGTCGAGCCGGCCGCCATCCTGGCCGGCGTGGGCGAGATCCTCTCCGGCCGCGGCAAGCGCGGCCGCGTGCCCGAGTACTGGGACGGCCATGCGGCCGAGCGCATTGCTGCCGACCTGTGGCAATGGCTGGCCGCACCCGCTCGAGGCTGAGGAAGCAATCGATGCTGATGCCCGCCCAGAAACCGCTGTTGCGCAACGCGATGACCATCGACGTGGAAGACTACTTCCAGGTCTCGGCCTTCGCGCCCTATATCGCTCGCAGCGACTGGGACGCGCGCGAGTGCCGGGTCGAGCGCAATATCGAGCGCATCCTGGCGCTGCTGGCCGAGCGCAACACCCAGGCGACCTTCTTCACCCTGGGCTGGGTGGCCGAGCGCTATCCGCAGCTGGTGCGGGCCATCGTCGATGGCGGTCATGAACTGGCCAGCCATGGCTACGGCCATGAACGTGCCAGCGATCTGAGCCCGCAGCAGTTCGCGCAGGACGTCGGCCGCGCGAAGAAGCTGCTGGAGGACATCGCTGGCCAGCCGGTGCTCGGCTACCGGGCCCCGAGCTTCTCCATCGGCGAGGGCAATCTCTGGGCCTTCGATACCTTGCTGGAGGCGGGCTACCGCTACAGCTCCAGCGTCTACCCGATCGCGCACGACCATTACGGCATGCCCGACTCGCCGCGCTTCGCCTACCCGGTGCGCGAGGGCCTGCTCGAGGTGCCGGTGACCACGCTGCGCATGTTCAATCGCAATCTGCCGTCCAGCGGCGGCGGCTATTTCCGTTTGCTGCCGTACGCGCTGTCGCGCTGGCTGATCCGTCAGGTCAACGAGCGCGATCAGCAGGCCGCGGTGTTCTATTTCCATCCCTGGGAAATCGACGGCGGACAGCCGCGGATTCCCGGCATCGACGCGAAGACGCGTTTCCGGCATTACGTCAATATCGCGCGCACCCACGACCGCATCGCGCAGCTGCTGCAGGATTTCGCCTGGGGCCGCATGGACGAGATCTTCCTCGGCAGGCCGGCCGCTCATGCCGAAGCACGGTGCGCCTGAATGGGGATGCCGCTGCAGATCAAGCGCCTGTCGGCGCAGGATGGCGATACCGCCCGGCGCTGGGATGCCTTTGTGTTTGCCTGTCCGCAGGCCAGCTTCTTCCACCGCGCCGGCTGGCTGAAGCTGGTCGAGCAGCAGTTCGGCCACCAGGGCTTCTTCCTCTATGCGGAGCGCGACGGGGAGATCGTCGGCGTGTTGCCGCTGGCGCAGAACAAGAGCCTGCTCTTCGGCCATGCGCTGGTGTCGCTGCCCTTCGGCGTCTATGGCGGCATCGCCGCCGTCGACGAGGCCGCCGCGAACGCGCTCGAAGCGGAGGCGCAGCGGATTGCGCAAGAGCTCGGCGCCGAGCATCTCGAGTTCCGCAATGTCGCGCCGCGTCATCCGGACTGGCCACGCCAGGATCTCTATGTGACCTTCCGCAAGCAGATCCTGCCGGACGAAGAAGCCAATATGCTGGCCATCCCGCGCAAGCAGCGCGCGATGGTGCGCAAGGGCATCAAGAACGGCCTGGTCGGCCAGATCGATGCCAATGTCGACCGCTTCTTCGCGCTCTATGCGGACAACGTCCATCGCCACGGCACGCCGGCCATGCCCAAGCGCTATTTCGAGGCGCTGCTGGCCGAGTTCGGCCCCGACGCCGAGGTGCTGACCGTCAGCGCGCCCGACGGCCGGCCGCTGAGCTCGGTGCTGAGTTTCTACTTCCGCGACGAGGTGCTGCCGTATTACGCCGGCGACGACGAATCGGCGCGTGAGCTGGCGGCCAACGACTTCAAGTACTGGGAGCTGATGCGCCGCGCCTGTGCGCGCGGGCTCAAGGTCTTCGACTACGGCCGCAGCAAGCAGGGCACTGGCTCCTACTCCTTCAAGAAGAACTGGGGCTTCGAGCCGACGCCGCTGCACTACGAGTACTGCCTGTACAAGCGCGAGGCGGTGCCGCAGAACAATCCGAACAATCCAAAGTACCAACTGATGATCAGGACCTGGCGCCGCCTGCCGATCGCCGTGGCGAACTGGCTGGGGCCCTTCATCGTGCGCAGCCTGGGTTGAGTGCGATGGCCAATCTCCTCTATCTGGTCCATCGCCTGCCGTATCCGCCCAACAAGGGCGACAAGCTGCGCTCCTGGCATCTGCTCAAGCATCTGGCGGCGCGGCACCGCGTCTTTCTGGGCACCTTCGTCGACGATGCCGAGGACTGGCAGCATGTCGATCATCTGCGCGGCCTGTGCGCCGATGTGCATGCGGCGGCGCTGAGCCCCTCGCGTGCCAAGCTGGCCAGCCTGCGCGGTCTGGTCAGCGGCGAGGCGCTGAGCCTGCCTTACTACCGCGATGCCGGCCTAACGCGCTGGGTTCAGCAGACGGCCGCGGCCAACCGCCTGGACGCGGTGGTGGTCTTCTCGTCGACGATGGCGCAGTATGTGCAGACGCTGCCCGGCCTGCCGATGCTGGTTGACTTCGTCGATGTCGATTCGGCCAAATGGACCGACTACGCCAAGACCCATGCCTGGCCGATGTCGTGGCTGTACCGACGCGAGGGCCGCGAGCTGCTGGCCTTCGAGCAGGCGGTGGCGGCACGCGCGCGCTGCTCCTTTTTCGTCACCGAGAACGAGACCGCGCTGTTCCGCCGGCTGTCGCCGGCGCTGCGCGCCGAGTTGCAGGCGCTGGGCAATGGCGTCGATGCCGACTTCTTCTCGCCCGAGCCGGGCCGTGCCTCGCCGTTCCCGGCCGGCCAATGGCCGCTGGTCTTCACCGGCGCGATGGACTACTGGCCCAATGCCGATGCGGTGATCTGGTTTGCCGAGCAGGTGCTGCCGGCGCTGCGCCAGCGCCATCCGCAGCTGCAGTTCCATATCGTCGGACGCAATCCGACGCCGGCCGTGCAGGCGCTGGCAGCCGACCCGGCGCGCGGCGTCAGCGTCAGCGGCACGGTGCCCGATGTGCGGCCCTATCTGCAGCATGCGGCGGCCGTCGTCGCGCCGCTGCGCCTGGCGCGCGGCATCCAGAACAAGATTCTGGAGGCAATGGCGATGGCGCGCCCGGTGGTCGCCGCCGCCAGCTGCGTGCAGGCGATTAGCGCCGAGCCGGGCACCGAACTGCTGGCGGCCGAGTCGGCCGAGGACTATGTGCGCGAGCTCGGGGGCCTGCTCGACGACGCCGGGCGCGCCGCCCGCATCGGGACCGCCGGTCGCTCGCGCGTGCTGGCCGGCTACAGCTGGGACGCCCATCTGGCCGGCCTGGACCGGCATCTGGACGATCTGGCGACAAAGGTGGCCGCATGAGGCCGGCGCCGCTTTCGCCGGCCTGGCGGCGCGCCTTGCCCGGCTTTCTGGTGCTGCTGCTGGGCGTGCTGCTGCTGTACCGGCAGACCGGCCTGGCCATGGTCGAGATCTGGTACCGCTCGGAAACCTTCGCCCATGCCTTCGTCGTGCCGCCGATCTCGCTGTGGCTGATCTGGCGCCAGCGTGCGGTGCTGGCGCAGCTGACGCCGCGGCCGCAGGCGATCTTCCTGCTGCCGATGGCGGCGGCCGGCCTGCTGTGGCTGGTCGGCGATCTGGCCGCGGTCAATGCGGCGACGCAGTTCGCCTTCACGGCCATGCTGGTGCTGACGGTGCCGGCTGCGTTGGGCTGGGCAGTCGCGCGCAGCATCGCCTTTCCGCTGCTCTTCCTGTTCTTCGCGGTGCCCTTCGGCGAATTCCTGATGCCGCTGCTGATGGAGACGACGGCCGATTTCACCGTTGCCGCGCTACGCCTGAGCGGCATCCCGGTCTACCGCGAGGGCCTGCAGTTCATCATCCCCTCCGGCAACTGGTCGGTGGTCGAGGCCTGCAGCGGCATCCGCTATCTGATGGCCTCGGTGATGGTAGGCTGCCTGTTCGCCTACCTGAACTACCGCTCGACCAAGCGGCGCTGGATCTTCGTCGGCATCGCCACCGTGCTGCCCCTGGTCGCGAACTGGCTGCGTGCCTACATGATCGTGATGCTGGGTCATCTATCCAGCAACCAGCTGGCCGTCGGTGCCGACCACCTGATCTATGGCTGGGTCTTTTTCGGCATCATCATGCTGGCCCTGTTCATGATCGGCGCGCGCTGGGCCGAGCCCGATGCGCCGCCGCCGGCGCCGCCGGCGATTCCGCCGGCCGCGGCGATCACGCGCCGGGGCGCGGCCGTCTGGGTCGCGCTGGGCCTGCTGATCGCGGCGCCGCTGGCCACCAGCCGCGCGCTCGATGCGCAGGCGCCGGGCCAGCCGTTGAGCCTGGCCGCACCCGACTTTGCCGCCCGCGGCTGGCCCGCGGCCGAGGCGCCGCCGGCGCGCTATCGGCCCGCCTTCGAATTCCCGGCCGCCGAACTGCAGACGGCCTACAGCAGCGGCGACGCCGGCGCCGCGGTCGGCCTCTATATCGGCTACTACCGCCAGCAGGGCTATCGCAGCAAGCTGGTCAGCTCGAACAATGTGCTGCTCCGATCCAACGATCGGCACTGGGCACAGGTCGACGGCGGTGTGGTCGAGGGAACGGTCGGTGAAACGGCGGCCCGGCTGCGCACGGCCGAACTGCTTGGCAGCAGCCGTTCGCTGGAGGCGATCGATGGCCAGCGCCTGCGCGTCTGGCAGCTGTACTGGGTGGACGGCCGGCTGACCAGCGCCGACTGGCAGGCCAAGCTGTACGGCGTGCTGGGCCGTTTGCTGGGCCGTGGCGACGATGCGGCGGTCGTGGTGGTCTATGCCGACAAGGGCCAGGCCGGGGAAGGCGACGCGCTGCTGCGCCGTTTCCTGCAGGACAACGGCGCCGGCCTGCAGGGCTGGCTGCAACAGACGCGAGAGGCCGGCCGGGCCGGCTCTCGGTGACAATCAACAAAGCGTAAGAGGAATGGCGAAATGAGCAGCACGGTAGCGGTGATCGGTCTGGGCTATGTGGGACTGCCTTTGGTGGTCGAGTTCGGCAAGCAGGTCCGCACGATAGGCTTCGACATCTCCAGCGCCAAGGTGCAGGCCTGCCAGCGCGGCACCGACCCGTCGCGCGAGCTGACGGACGAGCAGGTGCAGGCGGCAAGCCAGGCGGTCTACACCGACGACCCGGCCATGCTCGCCGAGGCCGACATGATCATCGTCGCCGTGCCGACGCCGGTCGACAACGCGCATGCGCCGGACTTCCGCCCGCTGATCGGCGCGTCCACCAGCGTCGGGCGCCATCTGAAGAAGGGCGCCACCGTCGTCTACGAGTCCACCGTCTACCCCGGCGCGACCGAGGAGGTCTGCATCCCGGTGCTGGAGAAGGAGTCCGGCCTGAAGTGGAAGACCGACTTCTTCGTCGGCTACAGCCCCGAGCGCATCAACCCGGGCGACAAGGAACACACGCTGACCAAGATCCTGAAGATCGTCTCCGGCGACACGCCCGAGACGCTGGACAAGGTCGCCAAGCTGTATGAGTTGATCGTCGAGCCGGGTGTGCACCGTGCCTCCAGCATCAAGGCGGCGGAAGCGGCCAAGGTGATCGAGAACACCCAGCGCGACCTCAACATCGCGCTGATGAACGAGCTGGCCATCATCTTCGACAAGATCGGCATCGACACCAGCGAGGTGCTGGAGGCGGCCGGCACCAAGTGGAACTTCCTGAAGTTCAAGCCCGGCCTGGTCGGCGGCCACTGCATCGGCGTCGACCCCTACTACCTGACGCACAAGGCCGACATGCTGGGCTACCACCCGCAGGTGATTCTGGCCGGCCGGCGCATCAACGACGGCATGGCCAAGTTCATCGCCGAGCAGACGATCAAGCACATGATCGCCGCGGGCAGCTATATCAAGGGCGCCAAGGTCAATGTGCTGGGTCTGACCTTCAAGGAGAACTGCGGCGACCTGCGCAACTCCAAGGTGATCGACATCATCCACGAGCTGCAGAGCTATGGCGTCGAGGTCAACGTGACCGACCCGCAGGCCGAGGCCGAGGAGGCGATGCACGAGTACGGCGTCAAGCTGCTGCCCTTCGAGGAGCTGCCGCGCGCCGATGCGATCGTCGCCGCGGTCGCGCACAAGGAATATCTGGGCCTGGGCGTCGAGGACATCGGCCGCAAGCTGGTCAAGAACGGCGCCTTCATCGACGTCAAGGCGGCCTTCGACATCGCGGCGATCGAGGGCGCGGGCTACAAGCTCTGGCGTCTCTGAGCCCTTGCCGCTGTTTGCCATGAAGCCCTTCGATCCGCGTCCGCTGGTGGTGCATGTGATGTACCGCTTCGACACGGGCGGGCTCGAGAACGGCATCGTCAACCTGATCAATCACATGCCGGCCGAGGCCTACCGGCATGCGATCGTCGCGCTGACCGAGGTGACCGATTTCCGCCACCGTATCCAGCGCGACGACGTCGAGTTCATCGCCTTGAAGAAGCCGCCCGGACAGGGCTTCTGGCTCTGGCCGAAGCTGTTCCGCCTGTTCCGCCGCCTGCGCCCGGCCATCGTGCACAGCCGCAATCTGGCCGCGCTGGAGGTGCAGCTGCCGGCCTGGGCGGCCGGGGTGCCGGTGCGCATCCATGGCGAGCATGGCCGGGACGTCGGCGATCTGGACGGCTCGAACCGCCGCTACCAGCGCGTGCGACGCTTCTACAGCCCCTTCGTGCAGCGCTATATCGCCCTGTCGCGCGATCTGGACCAGTATCTGCGCGAGACGGTCGGCATCGCGCCGGCCCGCGTCACCCAGGCCTATAACGGCGTGGACACGCAGCGCTTCGCCCCGGCTGCGGGCGGCCCGGCGGCGATTCCGGGCTGTCCCTTCGACCCGCGGCAGCACTGGCTGATCGGCACCGTCGGCCGCATGGCGCCGGTCAAGGACCAGACCCTGCTGGCGCGCGCCTTCATCGAGCTGCTGGCCCGTGCGCCGGAGCTGGGCGAACGCGTGCGCCTGGTGATGGTCGGCGAAGGGCCCTTGCGCGCGCAGGCGCAGCAGCTGCTGGTCGAAGCCGGCGTTGCCGACCTGGCCTGGCTGCCCGGCGAGCGCAGCGACGTGCCGGCCGTGATGCGGGGCCTGCACTGCTTTGCCCTGCCTTCGCTGGCCGAGGGCATCTCGAACACCATCCTGGAAGCGATGGCCTGCGCGCTGCCGGTCGTCGCCACCGAAGTCGGCGGCAATGCCGATCTGCTGCAGGCAGCCGAGGGACCGGGCCGCACCGGCTGGCTGGTGCCGGCCGCCGACCACGCGGCGCTGGCGACGGCGCTGCTGGCCCTGGCGCGCGATCCAGCTGCCGCCGCGGCGCTGGGGCAGGCTGGCCGCGCGCGCGTCGAGCAGCGCTTCAGCATGGCGGCCATGGTGAAGACCTATCAGGGCGTCTACGATGCGCTGTTGCCGCGGTCGGCGGCCACGGCGCGGACCTTGTCCCCCACTCCGAGCGAGCACTGATCATGTGTGGAATCACCGGCATCTTCGACACCCGTGGTGGCCGCGAACTCGATCGCGGCGTGCTGCAGCGGATGAACGACTCGCAACAGCACCGCGGCCCCGACGAGGGCAGCCTGCACCTGGAACCGGGCCTGGGCTTCGGCCATCGCCGCCTGTCCATCATCGACATCGCGACCGGCCAGCAGCCGCTGTTCAACGAAGACCGCAGCATCGTCATCGTCTTCAACGGCGAGATCTACAACTACCAGCCGCTGATGGCGGAGCTGCAGGCGCTGGGCTACCGCTTTCACACCAAGAGCGATACCGAGGTCATCGTCCATGCCTGGGAGGCCTGGGGCGCCGATTGCGTCAAGCGCCTGCGCGGCATGTTCGCCTTCACGCTGTGGGACCGCAACAAGCAACAGCTGTTCATGGCGCGCGACCGGCTCGGCGTCAAGCCGATGTACTACGCGCTGCTGGACGACGGCCACTTGCTGTTCGGCTCCGAGCTGAAGTCGCTGATGGCGCATCCGGGCCTGCGCCGCGACATCGACCCGCTGGCGGTCGAGGAGTATTTCGCGCTCGGTTACGTGGCCGAGCCGCGCACGATCTTCAGGCAGGCGAAGAAGCTGCCGCCGGCCTCGACCTTGCTGATCCGCCGCGGCGAGCCGGTCGGCGAACCGCGCAGCTACTGGGACGTGCGCTTCACCTTGGACGCGAAGATCGATGACCAGCAG
Source organism: Roseateles violae (assembly GCF_030410485.1). GTDB lineage: Bacteria > Pseudomonadota > Gammaproteobacteria > Burkholderiales > Burkholderiaceae_C > Roseateles_D > Roseateles_D violae. The sequence continues at coordinate 810,042 of NZ_JAUHHC010000002.1, forward strand.
GCCGGCGAGGAACTGATTGCGCGGCTGCAGGAATCGGTGCGCCTGCGCATGATCGCCGAGGTGCCGCTGGGCGCCTTCCTGTCCGGCGGCGTCGACTCGAGCGCCGTCGTCGCCATGATGGCCGGCCAGTCGGCCGGCCCGGTCAACACCTGCTCGATCGCCTTCGACGATCCGGCCTACGACGAGGCCGCCTTTGCCCAGCAGGTCGCCGACCGCTACCGCACCAACCACCGCATGGAGACGGTGCAGAGCGACGATTTCGAGCTGATCGACACCTTGGCGCGGCTTTACGACGAGCCCTATGCCGACAGCTCGGCGATCCCGACCTACCGCGTCTGCCAGCTGGCGCGCAAGCATGTGACGGTGGCCTTGTCCGGCGACGGCGGCGACGAGAGCTTCGGCGGCTATCGCCGCTACAAGCTGCACCTGATGGAAGAGAAGATGCGCTCGGCGATGCCGCTGGGCATGCGCCGCCCGGTGTTTGGCGCGCTGGGTCAGGTCTACCCGAAGGCCGACTGGGCGCCGCGGGTATTCCGCGCCAAGACGACCTTCCAGGCGCTGGCGCGCAATTCGGTCGAGGCCTATTTCCACAGCATGTCGCTGTTGCGCGACGAGGATCGCAGCCGCCTGTACAGCCGCTCGTTCAAGGCGCAGCTGGGCGGCTACAACGCGATCGAGGTTTTCGACCGTCATGCGGCGCTGGCCGATACCGAGGACCCGCTGGCGCTGATTCAGTACATCGATCTGAAGACCTATCTGGTCGGCGACATCAACACCAAGGTCGACCGCGCCAGCATGGCGCATTCGCTGGAGGTGCGCGAGCCGCTGATGGACCATGAGATGGTCGAATGGCTGGCGACCCTGCCGTCCTCGCTGAAGATCCGCGGCGGCGAAAGCAAGTTTCTGTTGAAGAAGGCGATGGAGCCGCACCTGCCGGGCGACATCATGTACCGGCCCAAGATGGGTTTTGCCGTCCCGCTGGCGCGCTGGTTCCGCGGGCCGCTGCGCGAGCGCGTGCGCGAGGCGGTTCTTGGCCCGCGGCTGGCCGAGACCGGCATCTTCGATCCGGACTATCTGCGGCAGCTGGTCCAATCACACCAATCGGGCGTGCGCGACTACAGCGCGCCGCTATGGAGTCTGCTGATGTTTGACGCCTTCCTGCGCCGTGTTGTCGGCGATGTCGATGGCGATGCGCGAGCGGTAGCGGCCGGCAAGGAAAAGGAACTGGCGGTGCTCCGATGACCGTGCGCGTGCTCCATGTCCTGGATCACTCGATCCCCCTGCACAGCGGCTATACGTTTCGGACCCTGTCCCTGTTGCGGGAACAACGCAAACTCGGCTGGCAGACCTATCACCTCACCAGCCCCAAGCATGGCGAAGGCCTGAAGGAGCGGGCCGACGACGCGCTCGAGCAGGAGGTGGACGGCTGGCATTTCTTCCGGACGCCGGCGCCACGCTCCGCCAGCGCTCTTCCCGGCCTGGGCGAACTGCGCCTGATGCGCCAGCTGGAAGCGCGGCTGCTGCAGGTGGCGCAGCAGTTGAAGCCCGATCTGCTGCATGCGCATTCGCCGGTGCTCAACGGCCTGCCGGCCTTGCGTGTCGGCCGTCGGCTGGGCATCCCGGTCGTCTACGAGGTGCGTGCGTTCTGGGAGGATGCCGCTGTCGACCATGGCTCGACCACCGAGGGCAGTCTGCGCTACCGGCTGACGCGCCGGATGGAGACCCATGCGCTGCGCGCCGCTGACCATGTGTTCACCATCTGCGAAGGCCTGCGCGGCGACATCGTCGCGCGCGGCCTGCCGCAGCAGCGCGTCACCGTGATTCCGAACGCGGTCGACATCGAATCGTTCGAGCCGGGCGGGGTGGCTGATCCGGTGCTGAAAACGCGGCTGGGGCTGGACGGCGCCATCGTGCTCGGCTTCGTCGGCTCCTTCTACGCCTATGAAGGCCTGGACCTGCTGATCGAGGCGCTGCCGCGGCTGCTGCGCGAGCGGCCCGAACTGCGCGTGCTGCTGGTCGGGGGAGGGCCCCAGGATGAGGCGCTGAAGGCGCAGGCGCAGCGTCTGGGCGTGGCCGACAAGATCGTCTTCACCGGTCGGGTGCCGCATGCCGAGGTCAACCGCTATTACGACCTGATCGATGTGTTGGCCTATCCGCGTCATTCCATGCGCTTGACCGAGTTGGTGACGCCGCTGAAGCCGCTGGAGGCGATGGCGCAGGGGCGCTTGCTGGTCGCCTCCGATGTCGGCGGCCATCGCGAACTGATCCGCCATGGCGAAACCGGCATGCTGTTCAAGGCGGGTGACGCGCAGGCGCTGGCGTCCACCCTGCTGAAATTGCTGAGCGAGCGCGAGTGCTGGCCCGTGCTGCGCGCGGCGGGCCGCCACTTTGTCGAAACCGAGCGCAATTGGGCGGCCAGCGTCGCGCATTACCGTCGGGCCTACGCCGGGGTGCTGCAGCGATGAGCAAGCGGCCGCTGAAGACCCTGCTGTTCTCCTCGCTCTACCCAAGCAGCGTGCGTCCGGGGCATGGCATTTTCGTCGAGACGCGTTTGCGCGAACTGCTGTCCAGCGGCGAGGTCGAGACCCGCGTCGTCGCGCCCGTGCCCTGGTTCCCGTCCACGCATCCGCGCTGGGGCGACTATGCGCGGATGGCGGCCACCCCACGGCGCGAGACGCGCAATGGCGTCGAAGTGCTGCACCCCCGCTATCTATTGCCCCCCAAGGTCGGCATGACGATGGCCCCGCTGAGCATGGCGCTGGCCAGCGTGCCGGCCATTCGCGGCCTGCTGGCCGAGGGCTACGATTTCGACGTCATCGACGCGCATTACTACTATCCGGACGGTGTCGCCGCCGCGCTGCTGGCGCGCTGGTTCGGAAAGCCCTTGACGATCACCGCGCGCGGCACCGATCTGAACCTGATCCCGCAATACAGCTTGCCGCGACGGATGATGCAGTGGGCGGCCGCCAAGGCCCAGGCCTCGATCGGCGTCTGCGCGGCCCTGGTCGATGTATTGCGCGGCTGGGGTGTGGCCGATGAGCGCCTGCATGTGATGCGCAACGGCGTCGATCTGCAACGCTTCCGGCCCCTGCCGCAGCAGCAGATGCGGGAGGAACTGGGCCTGGTCGGTGCGCCGCTGCTGTTGTCGGTCGGCTATCTGATCGAGCGCAAGGGTCATCACGTCGCGATCGACGCCTTGGCGCAGCTGCTGCCGACACATCCACAGGCGCAGTTGCTGATCATCGGCGAGGGCATCGAGCGCGCGAATCTGCTGGAACAGGCGCGCCGGCTCGGCGTGCAGGACCATGTGCGCCTGACCGGTGCGCTGCCGAACACCGAATTGTTGCGCTGGTACAGCGCGGCCGATGTGCTGATCCTTGCCTCGAGCCGCGAGGGCTGGGCCAATGTGCTGCTGGAGGCGATGGCCTGCGGCACGCCGGTCGTCGCCTCCGACATCTGGGGCACGCCCGAGGTGGTTGCCAATGACATGGCCGGCCGGCTGGTGTCCGATCGCAGCGGCGAAGCGTTTGCGCTCGCCATCGTCGATCTGCTGCGGGCCGGCACCGATCGCGCCCAGGTGCGCGCCTATGCCGAGGGCTTCAGCTGGCAAAGCACGACCGAGGCACAACTGGCCTTGTTCGGGCGGCTGGCGGGGAGGGACTATGCGTGACGTGGTCCTGCTGGGGGCGCTGCTATGGCTGGTCTTTCAGGGCCTTCGCTCCCCCTGGATCGGCGTGCTCGGCTGGACCTGGGTCAGCATCATGAACCCGCATGCGCTTAGCTGGCGGCTCGGTGACATGCCGGTGGCCGCGACCATGGCCATCGCCACGCTGCTGGGCTTGCTGATGACCCGAGACAAGCGGCAGTTCTTTACGACGCGCGAGACCATCGTGCTGATGCTGTTCATGCTGTGGATGTGCATCACCCTGCCGTTCTCGTTCCACCTTGACGAAAGCCTGTCGCTGTGGAAGCGGGTCATGAAGATCGATTTCATGATTCTTGTGGCCTTGGTCCTGCTGCACAGCCGCAAGCACATCATGGCGCTGGCCTGGGTGCTGGTCGGCTCGCTCGGTTTCTATGGCGTCAAGGGCGGATTCTTCACCCTGCTCACCGGCGGCAGCTATCGGGTCTGGGGCCCCGAGGGCAGCTATATCTTCGGCAACAACGAGATCGCCCTGGCGCTGGTGATGACGATCCCGCTGATGCGCTTCCTGCAACTCAGTACGACATCCAAATGGATCCGGCGCGGCCTGGTGGTCTCGATGCTGCTGTGTGCCATCGCGGCCCTGGGCAGCCAATCGCGTGGAGCCTTGCTGGCGATCATGGCCATGACGCTGGTGATGTGGTGGCGTGGTGGCCACAAGCTCCAGTTGGGCCTGCTGTTCCTGGTGCTGGGCAGTGTGCTGGTCGTCTTCATGCCCGACACCTGGTCGGACCGGATGGCGACGATCCAGACCTATGAAGCGGACGATTCCGCGATGCAGCGCCTCAATGCGTGGAAGATGGCCTTCAATATCGCCAAGGCCAATCTGTTCGGCGGCGGCTTCATGGTTTCCGCGTCCGATGTCTGTGCGATCTATTCGCCAATCCCGACCGACTGCCGCGCGGCCCACAGCATCTATTTCATGGTGTTGGGCGAGCAAGGCTTTGTCGGGCTGTTTTTGTTCGTGCTGATGTGGACTTTCGTCTGGTTCTCGGCCGGGCGGCTGCGCGTGCAGGGGGCGAAGAAAGCGCAAACCCAGTGGCTTTCCTCGCTCGGGGCGATGTGCCAGGTGAGCTTGGCGGGCTACGCGGTGGGAGGCGCGTTTCTGAGCCTGTCCTACTACGACCTGCCCTACAACATCCTGATCCTCGTCGTGCTCGGCTGTCGCATCCTGGACGGCAAAGAGCCTGTTGCGGCGAGTGTCCCGCTGGAACATGTCGGCAAGCAGGTCGGGACCTTGGAATCGAGGGTCCGGCCGCAATGAGTTTTGTGCTGAGGTCGTTATTCCAGGCCCTGTCACCGGCCGGCGATGGCGCGCGCCTGTCGGTGCTGATCTTCCATCGCGTCCTGCCTGCGCCCGATCCGCTGTTCCCGGACGAAGTCGACGCGCGCCGCTTCGATGCGCTCTGCGGCTGGCTGGCCGACTGGTTCAATGTACTGCCGCTCGACGAGGCGGTCGTCCGGCTGAACGCCGGCACGCTGCCAGCCCGTGCCGCCTGCATCAGCTTCGACGACGGCTATGCCGACAACTACTCGGTCGCACTGCCTATCTTGCAGCGTCATGGCCTGCCGGCGACCTTCTTCATCGCCACCGGTTTTCTCGATGGCGGCCGCATGTGGAACGACACGCTGATCGAGTCCGTTCGCCTGAGTGGCAAGCTGAAGCTTGATTTGAGCGGCCTGCAGGACGCCCTTGGTGAGGATCTCGGCCAGCATGCGCTGGGTGACATGATCGGCCGTCGCACGGCGCTGAGCCGCCTCATCGAGCGGGTGAAATACCTGCCGCCCGAGTCGCGTCTGGCCTGTGTGAACGCCATTGCAGAGCGCGCCGAGGTCAGCCCGCCCAACGACCTGATGATGAGCAGCGGGGAGGTGAGGGCGCTGCGGCGTGCCGGCATGCAGATCGGCGCGCATACGGTCAGCCATCCGATACTCGCCAAGCTCGATGCTAACCGCGCCGCCGACGAGGTGGCCCGTAGCCGGGATGCGCTGCAGGCGCTGCTGGGCGAGCGAGTCGGCCTGTTCGCCTACCCTAATGGCAAGCCTGGGACGGACTACCTGCCGGATGTGCACCCACGGCTCGTTCGCGAGCTTGGCTTCGATGCCGCCGTGTCCACGCACTGGGCCGTCGCGCGCCGCGGGGACGATGCGTTCCAGATCCCGCGCTTCACGCCATGGGACCGAGGCCGTTTGAAGTTCGGAATGCGGCTTGCCAACAATCTGATCCGCGGCGATCCACGCAGTGCCGCGGCGCGAGCAAATTACTGAGGGAGTCTCGATATGTCAAAACGCATCGTTTCGGTGCTTGGCGCTCGTCCGCAGTTCGTGAAGGCCGCGGTCGTCAGCGCTGCGCTGCAGGACTTCGGCCATGAGGAAGTGATGGTCCATACTGGGCAACACTACGACTACAACATGTCCGAGGTCTTCTTCCAGGCCTTGAACATTCCCAAGCCCAGGTACAGCCTGGGGATTGGCGGCGGCTTGCACGGTGAGATGACGGGCCGGCAGTTGATGGCGATCGAGCAATGCCTGCTGACAGAAAAGCCGGACCTGGTGCTGGTCTATGGCGATACCAACAGCACATTGGCCGGTGCGCTGGCCGCGGTGAAGCTGCACATTCCGGTCGCCCACGTGGAGGCCGGCCTACGCTCCTTCAATATGCGGATGCCGGAGGAGGTGAACCGCATCCTGACGGACCGGATTTCCCGATGGCTCTTCACGCCATCGGTGATCGCGAGCGGCCATCTGCGAGCCGAGGGTATTGCCAGTGAGTGCGTCATCGAGGTGGGCGACGTCATGCACGACGCCGTCCTGCGCTTCAGCCGAGGGGACGTGGAATTGCCGGTGGCCCTGCCGCAGCGCTATGGCCTTGTCACCATCCATCGCGCCGAGAACACCGACGACGAAGCACATCTCGAGGCGATCGTCGACGGCCTTTGCCGCGTTGCCGGCAGCCTGCCCCTGATCATGCCCATCCACCCGCGCACACGCCAGCGGCTGGCCACGCTGGGCTGGCTAGAGCGATTGACGCGGGCGGTCCAGGTGCTGGAGCCGGTTGGCTACCTGGAGATGCTGGCCCTGCAGAAACACGCCGATGTTGTCATTACCGACTCAGGCGGCATACAGAAGGAGGCCTTCTTCCTACAGGTCCCCTGCATCACGCTGCGGGAAGAAACGGAATGGGTGGAGACCGTCGACCTCGGCTGGAATCGGCTAGTGCCCGGGCTGTCCGGGCCGTCCATCGAGGCGGCGGTTCTCGGTGCGGGTCGGCCTGAAACTGCGCAGGCGCAACCCTATGGCGATGGCCGCGCTTCCGCGCGCATCGCGGCGGCGCTCGGCTGATGCGTTCGCTGCTCTTCATCGCCTATATGTACCCGCCGTTCGCGAATTCGGGAACACGGCGATCGCTCGAGTTCGCTAACCATCTGCCGGACCATGGCTGGAGGCCCACGGTGCTGACGCTCACCGAGCCCAAGCCCAGGGACAGGGACGACCGCTTGCTGGACGAGGTACGGGCGGGAACGCGCGTGCTGAGAGCTGGCCATGCGAGCGAACGCTGGGCCAGGCGGCTGAGCGCGCCTGTGCCGACCCAGTACCGCGAGCGTGTTGCTCAAGGTTTGGCCTGGCGGCTGGAGCGTATGTGGGGGGCCGTGCCTGACGATGCAGCCTCGTGGCGTGGCGAGGCGGTGGCGGCCGCGCTGCGAGCGCACCGGGAGACGCCGTTCGACGCGATCCTGGCGACGGGTTCGCCCTGGACCTCGCTGCTGGTGGCCCGCGATGTCGCCGAGCGCACCGGTCTGCCGTACGTCCTCGACTACCGCGACCAATGGCGGCCGAGCGGGACCGTGGCCTGGGATACGGAAAGCCGCCTGCAGCGCTGGTTCAGCCCGCGCCTGGAGAAGCGTGCGGCTGCCCAGGCGGCGGCCGTGGTCACCGTGACGCCCACCCTGGCGACGGCGCTTACGAAAGACACGGGGCGGGATGACATCGAGTGCATCACCAATGGCTTCGAGCCCAAGGACTTTGCCAACCTGCCGCCGGCGCCGCGGGACGGCCTGGTGCGGGTCAGCTACACCGGTGTCTGGCGTCCCGGCTACGGCCCCGATCTGCTCTACCTTGCCGTGCAGCGATTGAAGGAGGCCGGCGTGCCCGGGCTCGAGCGACTCAGGGTCGACACGGCCGGGTTCGAGCCCGGTCCCGCTGCGAAGCACGGCGTGCAGGATCTGATACGCGAGCATGGCCGCGTCCCTCACTCGACCGCTCTGCGCCTGATGACCGACTCCGACATGGTTTTCCTGCCGGTGTCGCAAGGCTTTTATGCGCTGACGTCGCTGCCGGGCAAGCTCTTCGAGTACCTTGGCAGCGGCCGGCCCATCCTAGCCGCCACGCTGCCGGACAGCGAGGTGGCGCGAGTGATTGGCGATGCGGGCGGCGGTCGGCAGATCATGCCGGATGACGTCGAGTCGGCGACGGCCGTGCTGGCCGATCTTTGCGCGGGGCGGAGCCTGACCGGCTTTTCGGCTCAGCGTCCGGAGCGGCTGGCGAGCTACACGAGGGCCTCGACGGCGAAGCAGTTGGCCGGCATCCTCGATAGGGTGACCCGGCGGTGAGCGAAAGCGGCAAGGGCGTCCGCCGAGCGCTGGCGTTCTCGTTCATCGAGCGCTGGCTCGGCATCGTCATTGCGCTGGGCAGCAATGTGATTCTGGCCCGTCTGCTTTCGCCGGCGCAGGTGGGTGTGTTCTCCGTCAGCCTGGCCGTGATCGGTGTCGCGCAGGTGTTGCGCGACTTCGGCGTCGTGAGCTTCGTGATCCAGGAAAAGGAGTTGCAGGAAGACTCGCTGCGCACCGCTTATGGCCTGTCGTTACTGCTCGGCGGCCTGCTGTTCCTGCTGGTGGCGATCTCGGCGCCCTGGGTGGCGGACTTCTACCGGGAGCGGGCGGTCCGTGACACGCTCTGGGTCTGCTCGCTCAATTTCCTGCTGCTGCCCTTCGCGACGGTGACGATGGCGCTGCTGCGCCGCGAGATGTCCTTCCGCGCGCTCGCCATCATCGGACTCGTCAGCGCTGCGCTGGGCGCCGTGGTTAGCATCGTCATGGCCTGGGCGGGTATGGGCGTGATGGCCCTAGCCGTTGGATCGGTGTTGACCAATGCAGCCAACTGTGTCGGCGCCAGGATCGCCCACCCCGCGAGTGCCGGACTGCGGCCCAATCTCAAGGTCTGGCGGCATCTGCTGAGCTTTGGGGCGCAGAGTTCCCTGACCGGCGTCGTCACCTCGGTTTCCATGGATGTCAACGACCTGGCGGTCGGCAAGCTGATGGGCTTCGAGCCAGTGGCCATCATCAGCAAGGCCCAGGGCCTGATGCAGCTCTTCCATCGCGACGTGATGGCTGCCATCCGCAACGTCGCCTTTCCGGCCTACGCGAAGACGGTTCGCGAGGGCGAGGATCTCGAGGCGAGCTATCTGCTGAGCGTGACCCATGTCACTGCGGTCGCCTGGCCGTTCTATGGCTTCGTCAGCATCTATGCGCTGGAAACCCTGCGCCTGCTCTTCGGCAGCCAATGGGACGCGGCGACGGTACTGGTGCCCTGGTATTGCCTGTGCGGCGCGGTGGCGGCCACGGCCAATCTCATTGGCCCCTTGACTCTGGCGGCCGGCCGCATCGACCTGCTGACCAAGGTCGAAATCCTCTGGCAGCCCTTGCGCGCCATGATGATCGTGCTGGCTGCGCTGTGGTTCAAGTCGATGCTGGCCTGCGCGATCGCGCTGCTGCTGGCGCTGTTGCTGCAGGTGCCGCTGCTGTACGCGCTGAAGGCTCGCTTCATGCCGAACAATTGGCGGGCGTTGAGCCTCAATCTGGGTCGCAGCGCGGCGGCCGCCGCGATCAGCCTCGTGGCGCCCGCCCTGATGGCCTGGCATTACGGACTCGACCGCGGCACACCGATGCCGGCTGCCGTTTTCGTCGCGGCCATGCTGCTGTGCGTTGCGAGCTGGATTTCCGGCCTGCTGGCGGTAAGGCATCCCTTGACGCTGGACCCGGTATTTCTGAGGCTGTGGGGGATGGTGACCCGTCCGCTCAGATCCTGATTTTGTTGATTGGAGTTTCGTGATGAACTTGCTGCGCACGCCTGTTCAGGACCGCCTGGTCCGATTCGCCCTCGTCGGCTGCGGCCGTATCGCCCAGAACCACATCGAGGCGATCAAGAGGCACGCTGAGCGGGCCGAGCTGGTGGCCGTGTGCGACACCGACACCACCGCGCTGGCGGCGGCTGTCGCCAGGACCGGCGCCCGCAGCTTCACCTCGCTGACGGAGCTGCTGGCCGCCAAGGGTGATCTCGGCATCGACTGCGTCGTGCTGACCAGCCCCAGCGGCCTGCATCCTCGCCAGGCTATCGAAGTCGCTCGCGCAGGTATCGACGTGATGACCGAGAAGCCCATGGCCACCCGCTGGCAGGACGGTCTGGCCATGGTCAAGGCCTGCGACGACGCCGGCGTGCGCCTCTTCGTCGTCAAGCAGAACCGCCGCAACCCCACGCTGCAGCTCTTGAAGCGCGCCGTTGCCGAGGGCCGCTTCGGCCGCCTGTACAACATCGCGGTCAACGTCTTCTGGACCCGCCCCCAGAGCTACTACGACAGCGCCGAATGGCGCGGCACCTGGGAATTCGACGGCGGCGCCTTCATGAACCAGGCCAGCCACTATGTCGATCTGCTGGACTGGATCTGTGGCCCCGTCGAAAGCGTCATGGCCTACACCGGCACGCTGGCCCGCAACATCGAGGTCGAGGACAGCGGCGTCGCGGCGCTGAAGTGGCGCAACGGCGCCATGGGCACCGTCAACGTCAGCATGCTGACCTACCCCAAGAACATGGAAGGCTCGATCACCCTCCTCGGTGAAAAGGGCTCGGTTCGCATCGGCGGTCTGGCCGTCAACGAGATCCAGCACTGGGAGTTCGATGCCCCTCACGAGATGGACGCTCTCACCAAGGACGCCAGCTACCAGACCACCTCGGTCTACGGTTTTGGCCACCCGCTTTACTACGACAACGTCGTCAAGACGCTGCGCGGCGAGGCTCATCCCGAGACCGACGGCCGCGAGGGCCTGAAGTCGCTGGAACTGCTGATCGCGCTGTACATGAGCGCCCGCGACGGCCGTCGCGTCAACCTGCCGCTGAGCTACTGACATGGCGACGACCATCCACGCCTCGGCAATCGTCGACGAAGGTGCACAGCTCGGCGACGGCTGCCGCGTCTGGCACTTCGTGCATATCAGCGCCGGCGCCCGCATTGGTGCCAAGTGCTCCTTCGGCCAGAATGTCTATGTCGGCAACGACGTGAGCATCGGCGACAACGTCAAGATCCAGAACAACGTCTCGGTCTATGACGCCGTGACACTGGAGGACGATGTCTTCTGCGGCCCCAGCATGGTGTTCACCAATGTCTACAACCCGCGCTCGGCCGTCACGCGCAAGGACGAGTACCGCCGCACGCTGGTGAAGCGGGGGGCCACGCTGGGCGCCAACTCCACCATCGTCTGCGGCGCCACCATCGGCCGCTTCGCCTTCGTCGGCGCCGGCGCCGTCATCAACCGCGACGTGCCCGACTTCGCGCTGATGGTGGGCGTGCCCGCCCGGCAGATCGGCTGGATGAGCCGCTTCGGCGAGCGTCTCGAACTGCCTGTGGCCAGCGATCAGCCCGTCGAAGCCGTTTGCCCCCATACCGGTGACTGCTATCGCCTCGCCGGCCAGCAACTCCAACTGATCGAACCCTGAAGATGGACTTCATCGACCTCAAGAGCCAGTACGCGGCACTGCGCGACAACATCAACGCCCGCATCCAGAAGGTCTTGGACCATGGCCAGTACATTCTGGGCCCCGAAGTCAAGGAGATGGAGGAGGCCTTGGTCGGCTACACCGGCGCGAGGCACTGCATCAGCGTGGCCAGCGGTACCGAGGCGCTGCTCATCGCGCTGATGGCGCTGGACCTGCAGCCGGGTGACGAGGTCATCACCAGCCCCTTCACCTTTGCGGCGACGGCCGAGATGATCGTATTGGCCGGCAGCGTGCCCGTCTTCGTGGATATTGAGCCCGGCACGGCCAATATCGACGCCAAGCTTGTCGAGGCCGCCATCACAGCCAGGACCAAGGCGATCATGCCGGTGAGCCTGTACGGCCAGGTGGCCGACATGGACGCCATCAACGCCATCGCCGAGCGGCACGGCCTAGCCGTCATCGAGGATGCCGCACAGAGCTTCGGTGCTTCGTACCAGGGCAAGAAGAGCTGCAATCTCTCCACCTTCGGCTGCACCAGTTTCTTCCCCAGCAAGCCGCTGGGTTGCTATGGCGACGGCGGCGCCATCTTCACGAACGACGACAAGCTCTCCCAAGCCTGTCGAGAGATTCGTACTCACGGCCAGAGCCAGCGCTACCTGCATACCCGCCTGGGCGTGGGCGGCCGCATGGACACGCTGCAATGCGCTGTGGTGCTGGGCAAGCTGGACCGCTTCGACTGGGAAATTCGTCGCCGCCTGGAACTGGGCGAGGCCTACAAGCGCAAGCTCGGCGCCAGCATTCCGGGCCTGCAACTGCTGGAGGTCAGAAGCGACCGCGACTGCGTCTGGGCCCAGTACACCGTCTTCGTGGACGACCGCGAGGCCGTGCAGGCAAGGCTCAAGGCCGCAGGTGTTCCAACGGCAGTGCACTACCCGCGGCCCCTGCATCACCAACCGGCCTATGCCAGGTACGGCAAGCCCGAGGATTGCCCGCACAGCATCGCGGCGGCCCAGCGGGTCATGAGCCTGCCGATGAGTGCCGACCTCACCGAGGAGCAGCAGAACCAAGTTGTCGCCGCGCTCGCGCAAGCGCTGGCCTGATCGCGGCGGATGAAGTTTCGGCCCGACATCGAGGGGCTTCGGGCCCTGGCCATCGGGCCGGTCGTGGTCTTTCATGCCTGGCCCTCGCTGATGCCCGGCGGCTTCGTCGGCGTCGACATCTTCTTCGTGATCTCGGGCTATCTGATCACGACGCTGCTGCTGCAGCGCCTGGCCGCGGGCAGCTACAGCATCGGCTCCTTCTATGCGGCGCGCATACGGCGCATCTTTCCGGCGCTGTTCGCGATGCTGGCCATCGTCGCGCCGGCCTGCCTGCTGCTGCTGGAGCCGCAGCCCTTGCGTGAGTTCGCGCGGCTGCTCGGTGCGACGGGCCTGTTCGTCTCCAATGTCGAGCTCTATCGCACCACCGGCTATTTCGAAGGCGCGGCCGAGCTGAAGCCCTTGCTGCACACCTGGTCGCTGGCGGTGGAGGAGCAGTACTACATCGTTTTTCCGCTGCTGCTCGCGCTGCTGTGGCGCTTTGCGCGGCGACGCATCGGCATCGTGCTGATGTCCGTGGCCCTGGCTTCGCTGGCCTGGTGCCTGAAGCTGATGCCCTACGACGCCGAATGGGCCTTCTTCGGCGCGTCGGCACGCACCTTCGAACTGATGATCGGCTCGGGCCTGGCCTGGTGGATGAACCGCGATGAAACATCGGTCACGCGTCCGCCCTGGGTGGACCAGGCGGTGGGCTGGACGGCCCTGGCCGCCCTCCTGGCCTCGCTGCTGCTGATGCGCGCGGACCACGCCTTCCCGGGCCCCGCGGCGCTCTGGCCCTGCCTGGCGACGGCGGCGCTGATCTGGGTGGGCGCCACGAAGCGGGCGGTCGCCACGCGCTGGCTGTCGATCTCGCCTTTGCGCTGGATAGGCGCGCATTCCTTTTCGCTCTATCTATGGCACTGGCCGGTGCTGGTGTTGACGCGTCACCTCCTGTTGGACCAGCCCACGCCGGTGCAGGCGGCGTTGGCGGTGGCGCTGTCCGTGGCCCTGGCCTGGGCCTCCTTGCGCTGGGTGGAGGCGCCGGTGCGCCGGTCCAAGCTGGCCCAGCCGGTCATGCTGGCGGCCGGCGCGTCGACCGTCGTGGCCAGCTTGGTCGCGGCCTGGGCGCTGACGGCGGCGGCCGACCACCGCGCCGCACAACTGGGCCGCGATGCAGTGCTGCGCGCCGGCGCCGAGGATTTCAGCGCCGATCGCAAGCGCTGCCATTCCAGCGGCAACCGCTGGCTGGACTACGATGCCCGCTGCCTGTTCGGTCCCCAGACTGGAACGAAGACGCTGGCCGTCTGGGGTGACAGCCATGGCGTGGAGATTGCCCGAGCGCTGGGCGACCAGGTCTCCTCCAGCCGCCGCATCGCGCAGCTGACTGGTTCCAGTTGCCCCCCGGCTTTAAACTATGTGCCGCCAGGCCGACCGCGCTGCGCCGCGGTCAACCGCGCGCTTCTCGACCGCCTGCGCCAGGATGCGAGCGTCGATACCGTGCTGCTGGCCGCGCGCTATGAGTTCTATCTGAACGCCCCTGACGCCCAGGCCTTCGAGGCCGGCATGGCAGAGAGCGTGAAGCGCCTGCGCGAGGTGGGCAAGCAGGTGCTGCTGCTGGATCCGGTGCCGACCTACCACTACCCGATTCCGGCCGCGCTGGCCCTGCGCTGGCGTCGTGGTGAGCCTCTGGAAGGACAGGGGCAGACGCCTGCACAGTACGAGGCCCGGCAGGCCGCGTCGCTGGCGCTGGTAAGGAGGCTCGCCAATGGCAAGCAAGCGCAGCGAGTAATCGTCGAAGATCTGCTTTGCGGGCAGCCGCGCTGCGCGGTGCTGAACGGCGACCACAGCCTTTACTTCGACGACAACCATTTGAGCATGCACGGGGCCGCCAGGATCGCACCCGCGGTGCTGCGCCTTGTCGGCCACCCGGAGGCGGCGCTTATCGGCTCGCCCTGAGCTCGCGGCCCGTCGTTCAGCCGAGCCGGTAGTCCGGCGCATGCCGGCGCAGCCACTGCTCCAGCATCATCAGGATCCAGACCATCTCGCCGTAGTAGCCGGCGTGCTCCCTGAGGCGCCGGGTCAGCAGATTCTCGACGAATTCGGCCCGCACGATGCCGCGCGCCGCCACGCCACGCAGCGACTCCGCGGCCAGCGCGTTCAGTGCCGCGTCCTTGACGGCCCAGGGGCCGAAGGGCAGGCCGAAACCATGCTTCTTCTTGGCCAGAATCTCGTCCGGCAGGAAGTCGCGCAACGCCTCCTTGAAGAACCAGCGCAGCTTCAGGCCCTTGAGCTTGTAGCTGGTTGGCAGCTTCAGGGAGAAGTCCAAGAGCCTCGTGTCCAGCAGCGGGAAGCTGACCTCCATGCCTGCCAAGCCCGCGGTGCCAACGACCTTGGGCAGATCGTTCTCGGCCAGCGTGTAGCGCCAATCGAAGGCCAGCATCTGGTTGACGAGGCTGGCCTCACGCGGGCCGGCGGCCCAGGTGGCGCGCTGGTGCTGCCGTGGCGCAGCGGTGTCTACGCTGGCCAGAAAGGCGGGCGTGAACACCTCGGCCGGGCCCAGGCGGTCCAGCAGATTGGCGCTCTGCATGCGGTCCGGCATGGGCACGCGAGCCTGACGGATATAGCTGGTGCCCTTCTTCAGCAGCGGGATGTTGCCGATCACAGGGTTCACGAACAGCGGATTCAGCACGCCGGCGCGCAGCGACGATGGGATCTGGCCATAGACGTGGAAGACACGCTCCTTGGCATAGCGCACATTGCCGCCGAACAGTTCGTCGCCACCGTCGCCAGCCAGCATGCGCGCGTAGCCGTCCGCGCGCGCCTTGGAGGCACAGTAGAAGGCCGGCACGGCCGAGGAGTTGCCGAAGGGCTGGTCGTAATGGGCCGCGACATCGGGAATGGCCCTGACGAGATCGGCCGGCGTCACGTAGTACTCATGGTGGTCGGCGCCGTAGGCCTTGGCCGCGATGCGCGCGTATTCCATCTCGTCATAACCCTCGGCTTCGAAGCCGATGGAATAGCCGGCCGGCGGCCGGTCCGTCGCCTCGCGCAGCAGGCCGCAGACGGTGGAGCTGTCGGTGCCGCCGCTCAGGAAGCAGGCCGTCTTGCCGTCGGCACTCAAGCGTTCCTGCACGGCGCTGCGCAGGATGCCGAGGAACTCGTCCCGTAGCGAGCCGAAGTCGGCCGAAGACTGCTCGCAAAAGCGCGGCGTCCAGTAGGCCGCGACGGTCAGTTGGCCGTTCTCGAATAGAGCATAGTGCGCAGGCGGCAGTCGGTGAATGCCCGCGTAGATGGTGCGCGGCGACGGGATGCAGTGGTGGAACAGGTAGTCGAAGATCGCCTGCGTATCGAGCTCGCGGATGCCGAGTCTGCGCGCCAGTTCGTCGGCCCGGGTGGCGAAATGCAGGCGGCCATCGTGCACCGCGTAGCACAGGCTGTGCACAGCGAAACGATCCACGGCGAGGTAGCTACCTCCGCTGGGCAATTCGAGCGCGATTGCGAATTCGCCGCCTACGTCGGCGGCGCAGGTGGCGCCCCGTTCGGCGTAGGCTTGCTGCCATGCAAGCAGGGCGTTACTGGCTGGTGCGCGGAAACGGGGCGCGCCGCAGGCGAAGGACATGTCGGGCGGTAGGATTTGTGCTTGCATCTCTAGGGTGTCGCTTGGGATTCGATGGCCTGAATGTCAGCTTGAAAATGTCGGCACGACCGTTGGCGAGAATCCAGATCCAATGGCAGCAGCACCCGTAGCAGTCACCGCAGCGCAGGGCGAAGACTTGCACTTGATGCTTCTGATGTCCCTGCGGCTAGCGCGCATGAATGCGGTCGACCATGTTGATATGTCAGTCCACCGGATCGCCTGCCCTTGCGAGGCTCGAAGAGCGGGCTCACGCGATTCCAGGTGCAGAGAATGATGGCGGCGCGGGCTGGCATGGCGATAAATTATTGTATGTCGGGCAAGCATGCACCTTGGCGATGTTGCTACCCCCCAGCCCGGCGGGTCAGCAGGCCTGAACAGGCTTGCCTGTCACCTATGATGCGTCGTCCGCGTGTCGGCCCTGTGGTTGGGGGCGGGGCGCGAAGGCATCGGTGGGGGCGTGGCTCATGGCCCTCTTTCATCCCTGGACTCTCTCGTCTCAACCCGAATGAGCAACCCCAACGTGCGCCCCGCGCGCTGCCTGATTACTGGTGCAACGGGCTACATTGGCGGCCGCCTGTGCGAGCGCCTGGCCGCGCAGGGGCAACAGTCCTTTGTTGCCATGGCCCGCGGGGCGGTTGGGGCGGCGGGTCTGCGGGCCAGGGGCTACCAGGTCGTCGAGGCCGACCTGCTCCAGTCAGGGCAGGTTGCCAAGGCGCTGCGGGGCTGCGATGCGGTCGTCCATCTCGCGCTCGCTGGTCGAGGGCCGGAAGCAACCCGTCGCCTTGTCGAGGCCGCCATTGCGCAGAAGCTGAGCCGCTTCATCCACATCAGCACCATGTCGGTACATGGCCCGGCTCCGGGACCCGAGGCGGCACGGGAGGAAACGGCCCGTATCGGCCGTTATGGCAACGACTATTCCGACGCCAAGGCCGAGCAGGAGGAGATCGTCCAGGCGGCCATCGATCGCGGCGATCTGCCTGGCGTCATCTTGCGGCCGACCGTCGTCTATGGCCTGGGTGGGCATTTCGAGCTCGAGGTCATCAGGCAGGCGCGCGCGGGCGAGGTGACGCTGTTCGACGGCGGGCAGGGCATCTGCAATGTGGTCTATGTCGATGACGTTTGTGACGCCATCGACGCGGCGCTGTGGCGCGACGAGGCCTTGGGCCAGGCCATGTTCATCAACGCGGACCGTGTCGTCTCATGGGGCGAGTTCATCCGCCGCTTTGCCGCGTTGGTGGAACCGGCGCCGCGCTTCAAT
Organism: Roseateles violae; assembly: GCF_030410485.1. Classification (GTDB taxonomy): domain Bacteria; phylum Pseudomonadota; class Gammaproteobacteria; order Burkholderiales; family Burkholderiaceae_C; genus Roseateles_D; species Roseateles_D violae. The sequence continues at coordinate 827,483 of NZ_JAUHHC010000002.1, forward strand.
GACATGTCTGCGGCCGAAGCCAAGCGTTACTGGGTCGAGCATCCGCCCGAGCCGATAGGAGGCCTGTCGACGCGGCTGCTGCGCAAGCTGAAGCGCCTGGGGGGCTGGCAGCCACCGGTAGCGCCCTGGCCGCCGCTGGGTCGCGTATTGCGCGAGACCTTCCCGATTGCCTTCACGAACGACAAGGCCAAGCGACTGCTCGGCTGGTCGCCGCGTGTGGATTTCGAGCAGGGCCTTGAGCTGAGTCGCGCTTGGCTTCAGTCCCAGGGGCAACCCAATCGATGAAGCCGCGGGTGGTGATTGTCGGTGCCGGCCTGGGTGGTTGCATGCTGGCTCATGGGCTGCTGGAGTCGCACGATGTCACCCTCATCGAGCGTGGTACCGAGCCCGTCGACCCGCGTTATCCGGTCGTCGACGTCGGCCGCCCGGCGGTCACCGAGCCGCATTTCGGCACCGGCCTCGGAGGCTCCACGCAGCTCTGGCACAACGGGCTGATCGAGATCGACGAGGAGATCTTCGCCACGCAGTGGCCGCTTCCCAAGTCGGCGCTGGACCCGTTCTACGAGCGAGCCTTCCCGCTGCTGTCGGGCATACAGATCGGGCAGGTGCGTGAGGCCATCGAAGCGCTGCGTCGACTCTATGTCGAACTGGGCGTACCCGAGGGGCTGCTGCAAGGCTTGTACTACCCGCAGTGGCCGCGCAACGTGTGGAAGTCGCTTGGCTTGGAGGGGCGGGTCAAGATCGTGCGGGGTGATGTCGTCGATTTTCAAACGAATGCCGCCGGCGCGATCGCCAGCCTCGCTGCCGTGGAGGACGGCCAGCAAAAGCAGATCGATGGTGACATCTTCGTGTTGGCAGCCGGCGGCCTGGGGTCGCCGGCGCTGCTGCAGAAACTTGCGGCGCGGCTGCCGTTGCCGGGCCTGCGGCATGCGGGCTGCCACTACGAAGACCATCCGATGGGCTTCGTCGGCGAGGTGGAGGTGACGGTGCCGCTGTATCGGCTTTGGAACTATCGCGTGCCCGGCACCGACGGAAATCTGCGCCTGCCCTTCGTCGTCAAGCGCGGCGGTATGCATGTGTCCTTCCAGCTCAGGCCGGCGGCTAGCTATTACCGCGAGAGCCGCCGCGAACGAGTGGGCAGCGTCCTGAACGAATTGCGACGCAACCCGTGGAACCCGCTGCATTACTTGAAGCTGCTGCGGCATTGGGATGATGTGCTGGACATCCTGTCCTTCAAATTTGGCATCCGTCTTCCCACCCGAAATTACACGCTGCTGATGTGCGCCCAGATGCCTGCCGCCCCCGAGCTGTCGATCTGGGGCGAGGAGGGGGTTCTCAAGCGCCGCTGGCAACTGTCGCAGGACTACCAGCGTGACCTGGGCGATTCGGTGCGCGATGTGCTGGCCTGGCTCGCGCCGGTGACGCGGCGCTCCCGGGAATTCCCAGGCTGGCTGGATGAACTGCGAACCGGGGCCCATCACTCCGGAACCGCGCGGATGTCGGAGGCAGCCGAAAGCGGTGTTTGCGACGCGGATTGCCGCGTGCATGGCTTGCCCAATCTTTATGTGTGCGACGGCTCGCTGATTCCTGCCAGTGGCATCGCCAACACCGGCCTCACCATCGCTGCGCTAGCCCTGCGCCTGGCCGAACACCTGCGTTCACGAACCGCTTCCTACTCATGACTCTGAGCATCGGTCTTATTGCCCGCACATTGAACGCGCCGCATTTGCGCGGCACGGGCCGTTATGTCCAGGAACTGCTGAAGAACACCGGCGCTGGCGACGGCGTGCGTTGGACCGCCTTCGGTGGCGACCCGTCGCAGCCCTTTCGCGTGCCGGCCTGTCTGCAGGGGCGGGCCGAGGTGTTCGACTTCCGGGGCGACCGCTTCCACCTTTGGGAGCAACTCGGCTTGCCGCTGCGCCTGCGTCGTGGTGGCATCCAGCTGCTGCATGGCGCCGAAAACACGCTGCCGGTCTGGCAGCCGGTGCCGTCCGTCGTCACCATCCATGACACCGTGTTGTGGGCCGAGGCCGGACAGGGCATGCCGAATCATCGTTACCTGCACAATACACAGCGTCTGGCGTTGCGTCACTGTGCCCATGTCATCACGATCAGCGAGTCATCCCGGCGCGATATCGCGCAGCGCTGGCCCTTCCTGTCGGACCGCCTGACCGTCATCCCGCACGGCATTGCGGACGACTTCTTCGGCGATCTGCATGCGCCTTTGCCTGCCGTGCTGCGCAAAGCCCTCGGCGACTCGCCCTATCTGCTTTATCTGGGCGGGGCGCAGGCGCGCAAGCGCTTCGACTGGGCATTGGAGTTGCTCGCTCGCAGCGGCCGGGATGATCTGCACCTCGTGGCTTGTGGCTTTGGCGCCGGCACCGCGCCGCTGGATCGCATTCCCGAATCACTGCGCAGCCGCGTCCACTTTGCGCCTTTCGTGGAGGACGGCGAGCTCGTCTCGCTGTATCGCGGCGCGCAGGCCGCGATCTACCCGACCCTCTACGAGGGCTTCGGCTTCCCGGCCGTCGAGGCCCAGGCGGCTGGCACGCCGGTGCTCTTCAGCCCGGTCAGCAGCCTGGTGGACCTGGTCGGCCCGCTGGCGTGGACGAACGAAGTGGAGGATTTCGATGGCTGGCTCGCGTCATTGCGCGAGGTGCTGGCCTTGCCGGCGCACGCGCGCGCCGAGCGGGCGGCCGAGGGCGCCGCTTGGGCGCGGCGTTTTTCCTGGCGCCGCAGTGTCGAAGCGCATTTCGCCGTTTATCGCGAGGTGATCGAGCGCACTGGCAAACGGCGCTAGGCGCGGTGGCCGACAAAGCTTGGCCGGTATTTGCCTGTGCGCCACAGCCGCGTCCAGGCAGCGGACGACAAGGCCGATCTTCAACTGCTGCGCCTCGCGTCGGGCAGCCAGGAACGCAGCAACAGTTTCCAGCCGAGCCAGTGGCCGGGCCGCACGCGCAGTGCCTCGCGCGCGCTGCGCCGTGCGGCATGGCGCTGGCCGGCTTCCAGCTGGGCGTAGGCAAACTCGCTCCAGCTCCCCGCCAGTCCGTTGCGCACCGCTGCTGCGTCGGCTTGGCGGCCGTCCGGTCCGGCCAAGCCCCAGACGTCGAGCGCACGCTGCACCACGCGGCCGCGATAGTTGTCGCTCGGCATGCTGCGCGTGATGCTTGCCGGATGCTGGCGATACAGCGCCAATGGGCGCGAGACGCGTTCGATGGAGGTCACGCGCGAGGTACGCAGCCATAGGTCGTAGTCTTCGCCGATGCGTAGCTCGGTGTCGAAGACGCCTGTCTCGTCTAGCAGGCTGCGCTGCACCAACACGGTGGAGGTCCAGACGACGCAATCCAGCAGCAGTTCCGGGTACAGCCAGCCGGTCGCACCGGTCCACTTCGCCGCTTGGCCGGACTCGGCCGCGAGATGTTGTAGCAGGGCAGGGTCGGGTTGCGGCTCGGCGCTGGTCCAGACGTACCAGGCGGTGTAGCTCATGCGGCATCCCTGAGAGGCTGCAATGGCCTCGAACTGCGCGCTCAGCTTGCCGGGCAGCCAGATGTCATCGGCATCGCAGAACGCGACCCAATCGCCGGTCGCAGCTGCGATGCCGGCATTGCGGGCGGCGGCCACACCGGCGTTGGCGCGGCGAATCAGCCTGACCTGCGGGAACTCGCGCTCGATGCGTGCCACCGAGTCGTCGGTCGAACCGTCGTCCACGACGATGACCTCGAGTTCGGCGCCGGTCTGCCCCAGCACGGAGCGCAGCGTAGCGGCAATGTAGGGCTCAGCGTTGAAACAGGGTATGACGACGCTGACGCGATGCAGGGCGCTCATGCGTTACTGGGAGGCGTCGGAAGGGGCGGAGTCGGGCTGGGCCGGTGCCGAGGCGGCGTCGACCGCGGGCTTAACCCAGCGGCCAACGGAATTGAGCCGCTTTTGCAATTCCGGGCTCGGGAAACCTAGTTCCATGGCCCTGTGCGCCTGGGTGAGCGCCTTGCCATATTCCTTCATGTCGAAATACAGCATGCCTGCGTTGAAATGGGTGAATCCATTGTCCTCCGCTTTTTCTACCACCTGATCAATAATCTTCAGCGCTTCTTGCGTGCGATTTCGAGAGATCAAGAAATTCGCATATTGCATGCGAAACACAAGATCATCCGGCACGAAGCGGATACCCCGAAGGAAATAGCATTCCACTGACATTGCTGCTGTCGAAACCGGATCCTGCTTCAGCTTCTCCGACAAACGCATCATCGAGACGATCGCGCGCGGATGATTGGGAAAGGCGCCCAATGTGTAGCTTATGTCTCCGCCAGGTGGTCCTGTCATGCCAGCGCGCAATGACTCGACCTGCGGTGTGAAATGATGGTCCTCGACAATATCGCGCCGCCCCTGATTCGCGGTCCGATAATCGAATGGACCGTAGTGACTAACTGGATATTGACCGCAACCGGGCGGAGCCGGCGCCTTGTTTTCCGTAGCTGCATGGGCGAGTTGCCCCGACAGCGCCAGTCCGAGGAACATGCCCTGTAGCGAATGCGATAGCAGGCGGCGCATATCAATTTGAATGAACATATTTTTTGCCATGCCAATGTCCCAGCGTTTGCGGATCTGATTTTCGACTCTCGGAGCGTTGTCTTGCCGGCCTGTCAGAGCAGGAACAAGCCCAGGGGCACGCAGGCCTTTCCCAATCCATGAGCGTGATCGTCATCTTCCGTCAGGCCGTGCGCCAGTGGGATTGACGAGGCCGACCTTACTTGATTTTCCCTGCGCGCTTCAGGGACGCAAGGGGTCAAGGCAACTGATAGACAACGACCTTGCGGCCTGGACCCGCCAGCTTGCGGTAGATCGAGGCCGGCAGCCGTTGCTGCAGACCCAGCGCATCCACCAAGCCAGTCAGCGGCTTGTCGGCCTCCTGCCGGCTCCAGAGCATCTTCCAGTCGGGCTGGGGGCTGTAGCGTCCCGCTTCGGTGTCGCTCTTGATCGACTTGTTGAAGCCGCGCCGCGTATTCTCGGCGTAGTGAAAATACTGCTGGGCGCCGCCTTGCGGTGGGCCGACGACGAGGCGGCTGCAATCCTGGCCGGACCAGCGGCAGAAGTAGTACGCACGCCGCGCCGTCTCCGGATCAACGCTCAGCGGTCCCGTCGACTGGGCCAGATAGCCCACGAGCATCCGTTCGCCGAAGCGCGGATTCTTGTCGTCCAGGCTGATCAGCAGCAGATTAACGGCGAGGAACAGGGCGGCGGCGATGAGCAACAGCGGCTTGCGCGCCGGCCACAGCGCGAAGCGGGCCCAGATGGCGACAATCAAGGCCAGCAGATAGGCCACGACCATGAAGTAGCGCGTCAACAGGACCAGGTCGCGCAGCAACACGGCCGAGAACAGGAACCAGCCGAGGGCGAACACGGCGAACAGGCGGGCGGCCACCAGCGGTGCGCTCATATCCCGGCGGTGCGTGACGCAGCACCACCACAGCGCGGGCAGGCTGAACCAGCCGAGCAGGCTGAAATCGTGATGGGTCAAAAACATCAGCAGGGGATCCAGCGCCTGATGCACATGGAGCGTGCCGCCCTGGGCCAGCTCGAACACGCCGACTCTGACCCGGTCGCCGTTGAGCGGGGCGAGGCCGGCACCGCCGGCGGCGATCGGCGCCAGCATGGCCAGGCGGTAGAGCGGATTGCCGGCCGCGGCCCAGTAGTACAGGCATTCCAAGCCGATGGCGCCCAGGAATCCGATGGCCATGATCCAGTACTGGGCGCGCGGGATCCGGTAGCCGGCCAGGAAGAGCAGGAGGAAGCCGATGATCAGGCCGCCGGTGACTTCATGCGCGCCGAAGGCCAGCGCGGTGCTGGCCCCCGCCGCGACCAGCAGGCCGAAGCGTTGTTCGCGCTGCGTGGCCAGCCAGAACAGCCAGACCGCCGCGGCGACGAAGAACAGCTCGGGCAGATCGGCGGACGGAATCGTCGCCCGCGTGGCCAGCAGCGGCAGGCTGGCCATCAAGCAGCAAGTAAGCGTCGCGAAGCCGGCGCCGACCAGCCGCGACAACATCGGCAGCGTCAGCGTCAGCGTCAAAAGCAGGTACAGACAGGTGCTCAGCACGATGCTGAACTCCGATTCGCCGAACAGGCGGATCATCAGGCCGATCGGCAGCGCGATCACATAGCGCGAGGTCGCGAAGTCCGGCCCGACATATGGGAAGTGCGTCGCCCAGCCGGCGCCGGCCTGCGCATAGTAGCTGTCGTCGCTGGCGATGAAACCGGTCCAGGCCAGGCAGAGCATGGCGGCTGCGAAGACCCAGACCGAGGTCAACTGAGCGAGATGGGGGGAGGGCTGGTTCGGTGTCGTCGCGGTGTTTGACATGCGCTTGTCGGATTCTCTAGTCGATTCACGGGCGGACGGGCGGGAGCGCGGCGTCCCGTGACGAGGCCGCAGAGCCTCGTCGCCCATCGCTTCTTCTTCGTCGCGGGGCGAATCGGGCTGCCGACGGCTCCTCCTGCAGCCTGGGCGAGGCCCGCGGAGCATAGCCCAAGGCCCGCTCGAATTGGGCACCGCCCCCGCGCTTAGGGTGTTGCCGCATCGAGGGCCGGGAAGAATTCTCCGTATCATCGCCCGGGGCGTCCGAAGCAGTCTGTGCGGCGACCTTCGTCATCGCTCGAGTGGGGCCTCATGAGACTTTCGGAACTGGCGGCTGGGCGCGACAACAATTTCAATCTGATCCGCCTGATCGCCGCCGGCGCCGTCGTCTTGGGCCACAGTTTCGTGCTGAGCAGCGGCACGGTCAGGTCCGACCCGCTGTGGCGGCTGGTGGGCATGGAAATCGGGACCGTCGCCGTCGACGTTTTCTTCGTCATCAGCGGCTTCCTGGTCACGGCCAGTCTGCTCGGCCGCGACAGCTTGGTCGACTTCTTTTGGGGGCGGGCGCTGCGGATCTTTCCGGGCCTGTGGCTGATGCTGCTGCTGTGTGTCTTCGTGCTCGGCGTCGGCATGAGCACGCTGAGCGCGGCGCAATACCTGGCCGACCCGCGCACCTACCGCTACCTGCTGAAATGCGCGACGCTGCTCGGCGGCGTCGAGTTCCGCTTGCCGGGGCTGTTCGAGAGCAATCCCTACCACGGCGCCGTCAACGGCTCGCTCTGGTCGATGCCTTACGAGATCAAGATGTATCTCGGCCTGGCACTCATCTGGGCGGGCGCGAGCCTGCTGAATCGCAGGTGGCGGCAGCGCTGGCTGGCCGCGGCGGCCGTGCTGGCCGTCATCGCCGCCGTGTTGCATGCGCTGTTGGACGGTGGGCAGGGCGGAGTCTGGCGCAATCACTTCGTCTGGCTGGCCGGCATGTTCGCCAGTGGCGCCGCGGCTTATCTGCTGCGGGCTCGTATTGTGCTGAGCACGCGGCTGCTGTTCGGCGGCCTGGCCCTGCTCGGGCTGGGCGCCCTGCTCGGGGGGCGTGTCTTCCTCCTCTCCTATCTGCTGACGCTGCCCTATCTGATCCTGTACCTCGCTCATGTGCCGGGCGGGAGGGTCCGCAAGTTCAACCGGCTCGGCGACTATTCCTACGGCCTCTACATCTACAGCTTTCCGGTCCAGCAACTGTTGCTGGCCCTGCTGCCCGGGCTGTCGGCCGCGCAGCTCTTTGCCACGTCCGCGAGCTTGGCGCTGATGCTGGCTGCGGCCTCATGGCATGGCTGCGAACGCCCGGCGCTCGCGCACAAGCCTGCGATGGGCCTGCTAACCCGCCGGCTCTGGTCGGGCTGCTAGCCCGGGCCGCTCCCCACATCGTTGCCCTTCATTCAAGGCCCAGACTCGTGAGCGCTCCCCAGATCACTTTTGCGATTCCGTTCTATGGCAAGGTCGATTTCCTCGATCGCGCGCTGGCCAGCCTGCTCGCGCAGGACTTCGGCGACTGGCGCGCCATCGTCGTCGACGACTGCAGCCCGACGGACGAGGCCCGCCGGCTGGTGGAATCGCTGGCCGACGGCCGCATCGAGTATCTTCGTAACGAACGCAATCTTGGCCTTGCCGGGAACTGGAACCGCTGCGTGCAGCTGGCGCGCACGCCCCTCGTCACGCTGCTGCATGGCGATGACGAGTTGATGCCTCACTATGCCCGCCAAATGGTCGACGCACATCGGCGCTGGCCCGATGCGGCGGCCGTGTTCTGCGCGGCCGCCATCATCGATGCGAAGGGCCGGCCGATGTTCTCGTTCCGCGACCATGTAAAGCGCTGGCTGCTGCCGGCCGCGCGGGAGCCGTTCGTGCTGGAAGGGCAGGCCGGCGTGAGCAGCCTGCTGCGTGGCAACTTCATCATGTGCCCGACGCTTTGCTACAAGAGAAGGATCTTCGAGGCGTTGGATTTCTCTGCGCGCTGGCGCATGGTGCTTGACGTCGACTTCTATCTGCGCGCCCTGATGCAGGGCTTACGCCTGGTCGGCATACCCGAGGTCGCCTATCGCTATCGCCGCCATTCGGAACAGGCTACCGCCGAGGCCGAGCGCAACCTACGCATCTTTACAGAGGAAATCGCGCTCTGGCATGAGACCGCCGATCAGGCGCGGACACGAGGATGGCAGACCTCGGAGCGCCTCGCGCGGCGGATGCACATCATCAAACTGCAACTGCTGTATTACATCGCCGGCGACATTCTGAAGCTGAGGCTCGAGTCGGCGGGCAAGAAACTCGGGCTGCTCGCTGGGCTTTATAAGCCGTAGCTCCTCGAAGTGAGAGTTGAGCGACCGACGCATCGCTTTAAGTCAAGCGGGGGCAATACTACAAGGCAGTTCATCCATAGCGCCCTTTGGAGTTAGCCCCTGAACTATTAAGCATGGCTGGTACTTTGCCGACGGCTACGAACTCGTTGTACTTGAAGAAGCGGCCGAAAGATCGCGGCAGTGGAAAGGAGTAGCTGCGCTCGGGGCTAATCCCTAGCGCTGCCAAGCTGCGTGTCAATGCCTCGAAGTCCATGAACTGCACATGCGTTGCGTCGCTCGCGTAGCCAGCTTCCTGCGGGCAAATTAATACTACTTGGCCACTCGGGCGAACGAACGGAAGATACTCGTTCAAAAGGGCGATACATTCGTCCTCATGCATGTGCTCAGCAACATGCGACAGCAAGAGGGAATCGAAGGTTCCGCATCGTGCATATGGTGATTCCATGAACTGGGCCGGTGTGAAGGCCCGATAGCCGCGAAGACGGCTGGTCTGAACGGATTGGTCGTTATGATCTACGCCGACGCCGTTGCCATCGAGATTGCGCAAGTTTCTGCCGATGCCGCAGCCCAGATCCAGCACAAAGCCGAGCCGCAGGCGTTGGAGATTCCAGCGGTAGGGCAACTGGACAGGTATGAGGCGTTTCCACCAAATGCCCTCCTTGCGTTGAAGTTCACGGGTATAGCTGACCGACTCGGTAGACATGCGCCCTCCCGGAGGTGCATCGACATCGATGCGTTGACGAAGGATGTTCTGCGATCGGCGTGGAAGATGCAAGTCATTGAAGACTACGGATCTCTGCTCAACTAGCCGCATATTCGTGAAAATCGTCCGCCACGAATTGGTCGTGGCCGATCGTTTCTTCCATAAGGTAGATTTTGTCCAAGCCGCGCATTTCAATCGTCACGCCGTCCTTTAACCAGGCACCATTTATAGAGAACACGCTGCGCAGCGTGCTCGAGCAGCAGGGCGACTTCGAGCTCGAGTACCGCGTGCTCGATGGCGGCAGCACCGACGGCACACTGGACATCCTGCGGCGCTACGAGGGGCGGCTGCACTGGAGCAGCGGTCCGGACAAGGGCCAGGTCGATGCGATCAACAAGGGCCTGCGAGCGGCCAGAGGCGACATCGTCGGCTGGGTCAACAGCGACGACGTGCTGGCGCCCGGTGCGCTGGCCAAGGTGGCGGCGGCCTTTGCGGCCCGGCCCGAGGCCGAATGGCTGCACGGGCGCTGCGAGATCATCGACGCCGACGATCGGCCGATCCGGCGCTGGATCAGCCGTTACAAGCATGCGCGAGCGCAGCGCCATTCGCTGGAGAACCTGCTGACCGAGAACTATGTCAGCCAGATGACGACGTTCTGGCGGCGCCGGGTCCACGGGGAGATTGGCTATCTGGACGAATCGCTGAAGCTGGCCTTCGACTATGAGTTCTGGCTGCGCCTGGCCAAGCGCGGCGCGCCGATCTATCTAGAGGACCAACTGGCAAGCTTTCGCTGGTACGAGACCAGCAAGAGCGGCGCCCAGTACGACAGGCAGTTCGCCGAAGACATGGCGATCGCCGGCCGTCATCTGCCGGCCGGCCGTCGGGCCATCCTGCTCCGCAAGAAGCTGAAGAGCGCCGGCATCGTCCTCGTCTACCGCTCGCTCGGACTGTTCCGCCGCATGCGCGGCGCCTGACCATGAGCGACAGCCTGGCCGACGAGCGCTACAACGAGACGGCCAGGCATTTCGATCTGCAGACCTTGCCCGCGCTGCTGGGCCGCTTCATTCCGCCAGGACCGCTGGCCTATGGCGATTCGACTGCGGCGACGGTCCGCTGTTCGCGCTGCTCGACCGGCGTGGGCATATCGGCGTTGCCCGGCGGGTCTTCGCAATCGACCTCCAGCCCGATCGGCTGGCGCGCGTCAAACGGCGCTTCCCCATGTGGAGACGATTGCCGGCCCAGCCGACGCCGTGCCCGGCATAGCCGACGGCGCGCTGGACTTCGTCGTCTCGGCGATGGTGATGGAGCATGTGCCCGACGAAGCCGCCTACCTGGACGAGATCTCCCGCGTGCTGCGGCCCGGCGGCCTGGCCTACATCACGACCGTCTACAAGAAACGCTGGGCCTGGTACTTCCGTCGGCGCGATGGTGAGTGCGTGCTCGACGCCACCCATCTGCGCGAGTATCTGGATCTGCCCGCCTTCGACGAGTCGCTGATGGGCGGGCGGCGCTTCGGGCAGCTGCGCGCGAGCTGCAGCCGCTGTGGTTCCGCTTGCTCGATCCCCTGCTGTTCCGCCTGCCGGGCTGTGCGGCGGCACTGGGGCCGCGGCTGCTGTCGCTTGCCCGCTGCCGCGGGTCAGGATTCCCGGCTATTTCGGCCTCGAAGTGATCGAGCAGAAATAGCGGGGACGGCTCAGTCCTGCGGCGGTGGCAGCTGCGCGGCGGGCGTGTGCCCCTGCAGCAGCCGGTTCCTGAGCCGGCGGCCGAGCTGGCGCGGCCGCCGCGGCACCGAGGCGATGTCGTGGCCAAGAAAGGCCAGCACGAACTGCAGCCCCATCAGCACCGGCAATGCGGCCAGCATGACGGTGCCGGCCGGCGTCGGGATGCCGCTGTGGGCCGATTGCACCCAGTGATAGATGCCGAAGCCGCCACCCAGCATTAGCAGCAGCAGGCCGAGCGGCAGTTCCAGCGAGGCCAGCGATAGGTCGCGCAGATAGTAGTTGTAGAAAATTCGCTTCAGGCAGTTGCGCAGGTGCTTGAAGAGGAATTCGCCGACGATCTTCGAGATCTTCAGATTGCTCACCTCGTCGGCATAGCGTGCGTCCATCGGGACGTCGACGACGACGGCCTTCAAGGTGCCGAGCCGGAACAGGATGTCGGTCTCGAAGAAATAGCGGTGGCTGATCTTGCCGAGCGGCAGCAGGCGCGCGACCTCGGCATGGATGGCCGTGTAGCCGTTGGTCGGGTCGAACAGATTCCAGTAGCCGGTCGACAGCTTGGCCATCAACGACAGCACCGCATTGCCGACGAGGCGCATCGGCGGCATCGCGCGGATCTTCTCGAGATCGTAGAAGCGGTTGCCCTTGGCATAGTCGGCCTCGCCGGCCAGCAGCGGCGCGACGAACAAGGGAATCAGCGTCGGATCCATCTGCCCGTCGCCGTCGACCTTGACGATGATCTCGGCCCCGTCGGCGATCGCGGCCATATAGCCGGCCATCACCGCGCCGCCGACGCCTAGGTTCTCTGCATTGCGGAGGACGCGCACGCGGGGATCGCTGCAGTTGGCCGCGACATGGTCGCCCGACTGCTGCGGGCAGCGGTCGTCGACGACGTAGATAGCCGAGACCTCCGGCCCGATGGCGGCGATGACGCCGAGCACATGCTCGCGCACCTTGTAGCTCGGAATCACGACGGCGATCGCGGCGTCTTGCGGGTTGGCTTGCATGGTGAATCGGGGCTGATGTTGAACGTCTCGAATTCAGGGCGTCGCGGCATCGCGGCCGGCGGCGCGCTGCGGCCGCAGCACGCTGAGCCACAACAGGGTCCAGACCAGCAGCAGTTGCAGCAGCAGCGTCGCCATCTGGTTGCCGACGATCAGATCCAGAGAAGAGGAGCGCAGCAGGTAGAGCAGCAGGCCCAGCAGCAGCGCGACCAGCGGGGCGGCGAGGCCGGCCCCGGCGCGCCAGGCGATCTGCGCATGCAGGCCCAGCGCCGTCAGCGAGAAGCACAGTGCCGCCGGTGCCAGCAGGCGCAGTTGTGGGGCGATGCCGCCGAAGCGCTCGCCGAAGAAGAGCGCGATCAAGGGCTCGGCGAAAGCTTCGATCAGCAGGGTCAGCAGGCCGCCGGTGCCGAGCACGGCCAGCGCCGCCATGGCCAGCGCCCGCGTCCGTTGCGGGCCCGGCGGCTTGGCTAGAAAGCGCGGGTAGGCCAGGGCCGTGATTGGATAGGAGGCAAAGAAGACCAGCTTGGCGATCGTTGCGGCGGCGGCATAGTCGCCGCCGACGGCGGGGTTCAGGTACTGGATCAGCAACTGGTCGAGCGTGAACGGCGCGAAGCCGAGCACGAAGACCGCCATCGAACGCAGGTCCAGGCGCAGCGGAGCGTGGCCTACCGGCCGCTCGTCATCGCCCGAAGCGGCCCGTCGGCAGCCCAGATAGGCAAGCACGAAGATCAGCGCGTAATTGGCGGCGTAGCCGGCGATCGCGGCGCTGACACCGAGCCCCAGCAGCATCAGCGGCCAGCCCAGGCCGATGCGGGCCAGCGCTCCCCAGCAGGCCAGGCTGGCCTGCGACTGCACATTGCCGCTGCCGACCAGGGCGCCGGTGCTGGCGCTGCCGAACACCATCAGCGCCAGCGTCAGCGCGCACAGGCCGATCTGCAGCGGCTCGATTTGGACATGCCGGCCGATCAGCAGGCCGGCGATGCCGAAGCCGAGCATGCCAAGCAGCGCCATGCGCAGGCCGATCCGCAGCAGGTAGCGCAGTGTGTCGCGGTCCAGCCGCTGGCGGACGATCTGCGTCGCGGCGACCTGCAGCGAACTGGCGAGGAAACCGCCAATCGTGATGACACCCAAAAGTGCATTGAAGACGCCGAATTCGGCCGCGGCCAAGCGCCGGCCGGCGATCAGCAGATAACAGTAGGACAATAAATTAGTTACTGCGAAAACGGTGAAGAAGCGTGCGGCTGTGGCTAACTGGAGTTTCCAGCGCGCGATCTTTGCACTCGAACGCAATGGGCGCGTAGTGAACATGGACATGACGTGCTGGATCATCCGCTCAGAGTCGACGAAAGAAATGGCCCGATATTCGAGGCGTTTGAAACCGTCGGGCGAGCCTATGCGGACGGCCGCAAGCGGAGAAACTGATGAGGGCCTGCGTTGTAGTGGGCAGAACAGCCGGCGTGGTCAGATGCGCCATCGGGAGCCCGATTGATTTGTAGAAAGGGCTGCTCATGGCGGCGTTTGCGTTGGCAGAGCGGGCACGGCCCGCTTTGCCAGGGAATGGGTCTTTCGAAAACCAAGTTTGTCGAGCATGTACTTCACGCGCCGGGCAATGGATTCCCGACCGAGGCCAAGCAGCCCGTGCCGCGTACGCGGGTTGTACGCGACGATGCCCCAGCGTTCACGACGCTCGGCCATCCAGGCGCGCTTGTAGTCGTCGTCGCCGATCAGATAGTCGATCTCGGCGATGCCATCGCGGTCGATCGCCTGCTCCATCAGCATGGCGGTCAGCAGGGTGCCGGGCGCATAGCTCTTGAAGTCCTCGTGATAGGCCAGCTTGTAGATGTCGGCCTTGCCGTTGGAGACGATCCAGATCTGGGCGGCGATCGGCTGCTCCGCGAGCCAGGCAACACCCAATCGCAGCCAGCCCCGCTCGGCACACATGCGGATCAGGCCGCGGACAAAGTTCGGGTAGGGCTCGTCGGTCTTCCAGCTGGCCCTGTAGACCTGTTCGTAGGCGGCGATGCCGGTTTCCAGCTCCGGGCCCTCGCAGATCAGCTGCAGCCGTCCGCCGGCGGCGGCGAACTTCTTGCCCATCCGCTTGATTGTGCTGCGCACGGCGCCCTCGCGCGTGGCCAGATAGGCGGCCCAGTCGGCGTCCACGCGCTGGAACCAGTTGCCGAAGCAGAAATACTCGTAGGCAAAGAAATGGGCCTGGCGCAGCCCTTCGAGCAGTAGCCGGTAGCCGCGCGATTGCGGGTCCATCGGGGAGAAGCGCAGCGAATCGAGCGGCGCGTGGCGCTTGCGCACGAGATCCAGCAGTTCCGCGACATCGGCCTCGCCGGCTGCATCACTGGCCAGCGGCTCGTAGATTGCCGTGTAGTAATTGCTCAGCGAACTGGCCCGCCAGCCTTTCTTCGGGCGGCTGAGCAGCATCGGCAGCACCAGCCGTACCTGCCCCTGGCGTTGCAGCACATAGATGAACACCTGCGAGCGATCCGAGAAGACCGCATCGACCAGCGTTCGATACCAGTAGACGCCATGCTCGATGTAGCGCCGTTCCGCCTCGTCGAACAAGGCCCGTGCCGACGCCGGCAACTCGTCCGGATGGTGGTAGGCGCTGATGGCCGCCGCTTGCGTCATGTGCAAGCCTGCGCCAGCCACTGCAAGGTCAGTTCCTCCACCTGTCGCCTGGCGCTCGCATTCGAGAACGTGTGATCGACACCGGCCAGCTCATGCCGCCGCAGTGTCGGACGACTCAGGCATTGCCTCCAGGCCGGCGTGAGCGCATGGTCGACGAACTCCTTGGCGACATAGTCGTCCCCGCTCAGCAGCAGCAGCACTGGGCCGGCGAAGTCCTTCCAGGCCTCGAGCATCCGCTGCTGGTAGCTGCTGCCGGCCATCGTCCCGGTGTTGCTGCCACGGGCGAGGCGCAGATTGCCCAGCAGCTCGCGCAGCGCCTTCGTCGCGACGCCGCCGCGCAGGAACTTCAGCCAGAAATCCTTCTGCAACAGACGCTGGCCGTAGTAGTGGCGGACCTGCGTGCGCGCCAGGCTCGCTTCCGAGCGGACCCAGGGATTGAGCAGGCACAGACCGGTGACGCGAGGGTCGGCGCGCGCGTGCAGATAGAGCAGGGCAGCCGAGGCTCCGTCGCAAAGCCCCCATAGCGCAAGCCCGCGCAGCCCCGGCCCATCGGCCAGCAGCGCGTCGATCGCTGCCGCCACATCGGCATCGACGGCCTGGAAGTCCCGCTGCGGTCCTTCGCTGTCGCCCATGCCGCGATAGTCGAATCGCAGCACGACATGGCCTGCCGCGGCCAGCGCACGGGCCAACAGCACGAATTGCCGATGGCTGCCGGCGCGGTACTGCGGCCCGCCGACGATGATGATCACGGCTTGCCCGGAACGCGGGCGGCCGGCTGGCGGTTCGCTGACTATGCCCTGCAGCGCTTGGCCAACGCAGCCGAAAGAAAGCACGCGTTCGGCATAGCCGCTCATGCCGGCTGCTCCACCCGCGTCTGCAACGCGGACGTGGTCGCGCTCAACAGGGCCGGCGCCTCCTCGATCTCGGTCGTCTGCCAGAAGGCTGGGCCCTTGATCAGGCGGGCGTCGAGCTGCCAGCCAGCATCGCGCCAGCGGGCCTGTGCCTGTTCAGCGACCGGGCTGAAGCGCGGCTCGGCCTGCGTCGACAGCTCCAGCCAGACCAGGCGGCCGTCGGGGGACGCCGGCGGCGGCAGCAGCTGGGCGCGCTCCAAGCCCTCGGCCAGGCGCGGTGCGAGGCGGTAGCCGGCGATCTCGAGGGCCGTGCCGGTCGCCAACTGCTGGCGTAGATCCTCCATCAGACCTTTGCCCGCACCGCTCATCATCTCGGCGGCCACGCGCATGCGCAGGAACTGCTGCAGCAACTGCTTGCCGCTCGTGGCGGGCTGCCAGAAGCAGAAGTTGACGGGCTCGTCGAGGCCATCCGTTGCTTCGACGGCCAGCAGGCAGCCGGCGCGCAGCCCCCACAGCCACGGCGGCGCGGCGGCATGGGCGGCATCGCGCTCGCGCAGCCAGCGGGAGGCCAGCCGCACATCGGCGACCCAGGCGGCCCAGCTGGCGTCGCCGAAATCGCCGCTGCTGTCCCCGCAGCCGAGCAGGTCGATCTGCAGGACGCTGAAACCCGCCGCGGCCAGTGCGCGCGATTGCAGCGCGGCCATGCGGCGCGATTTGTTCATCTCCTCGGCGAAGGGGTGAACATAGACGACGCGGCCGCGCGGGGCCGGGCCATGCGCGCGGTGGAACAGGCAGAAGCGCTGGTCACCGTCCGGGCCGACGGGCAGGAAGAAGGCTTCGGGGCGCGGCGTCAAGGTCGGCCAGCCGGGTGGGACGTCAGGCGGCCAGCTTGGCGGCCACGAAATCGGTCAGCGAGCCGACGGTGGCGAAGGTCTCGCCGTCAATCTCGTCGTCGTCGACGGTGAGGCCCAGCTGTTCTTCCAGGCTGGTGATCAGGCTGACGACGGCCATCGAGTCGAGTTCGGGAATGGCGCCCAGCAGATGGGTGGAGCGGTCGAACGCATTGGCGCGGCCATTCAGGCTCAGCACCTCGTCCAGGATTCGTAGCACTTGCTGTTGGGTGTCCATGTGTCTTGGCTGTCTTGCGGGCGCGGGCGACAGGGCCTGCGCAACAGGGGCCGATCTTAGCCGCAGGGGCCTGGGCGACCGGCCGCCACTTCCCCCTCAGATCGGTGTATTCCTGCATGGTTTACCCCGCTCGTTCCGGGTTGCCGCCGCAGCGGGGCAGCGCAGGGCCTGTGCGATACTTTTTTCGATCAGCCCGCTTCCCTCCAAGGCCCCAAGAGCATGCCCGAATCGACCCAGCTGAACGAACTGATCTCCAGAGCGGCCGAATGGCGTGCGGCCGAGCGGGCGCTGAGCCATGGCCAGGCCAGCCTCAGCTACGCCGAACTCGACGCCGGCGTCCAGGCCTTTGCCAGCGGGCTGATGGCGCTGGGCATCCAGCGCGGCGAGCGGGTCGCCATCTATCTGGAAAAGCGCTTCGAGACCGTCATCGCCAGCTTCGGCGCGCCGGCGGCCGGTGCCGTCTTCGTGCCGCTGAATCCGCTGCTCAAGCCCGAGCAGGTCGGCTTCATCCTGCGCGACTGCGATGTGCGCGTGCTGGTCACCTCGCCCGACCGCTATGCCTTGCTGGCCGAACAACTGGGCGGCTGCGAGGCGCTTCGCCATGTGCTGCTGACCGACGAGCCGGCCGCCGCCGTGGCCCCGGCGGCGCTGGCGCTGCACCGCTGGGGCGAACTGCTGCAGGCGCCGCGGCGCGCCGGCCATCGCGTCATCGACACCGATATGGCGGCCATCCTCTACACCTCTGGGTCAACCGGCCGGCCCAAGGGCGTGGTGCTGTCGCACCGCAATATGGTGGCCGGCGCCAAGAGCGTGGCCAGCTATCTCGAGAACAACGAGCACGACACGCTGCTGGCCGCGCTGCCGCTGTCCTTCGACGCCGGTTTCAGCCAGCTGACCACCGCCTTCCACTGCGGCGCGCGCGTCGTGCTCTTGAACTACCTGCTGCCGCGCGACGTGCTGAAGGCCTTGGAGCGCGAGCAGGTCACCGGGCTCACGGCGGTGCCGCCGCTGTACATCCAGCTGACCCAGCTGGCATGGCCGGCGGCCATCAACGAGCGCCTGCGCTATTTCGCCAACACCGGCGGCCGCATGCCGCGCGAGACGCTGGACGCGCTGCGCGCGCGCGTGCCGGCGGCCAAACCGTTCCTGATGTACGGCCTGACCGAGGCCTTCCGCTCCACCTATCTGCCGCCCGCCGAGGTCGATCGCCGGCCCGATTCGATCGGCCGCGCGATCCCGAATGCCGAGATCCTGGTGCTGCGCGAGGACGGCAGCCCCTGCGCGCCCAATGAGCCGGGCGAGCTGGTGCACCGCGGCGCCCTGGTCGGCCTGGGCTACTGGAACGATGCCGAGAAGACGGCCGAGCGCTACAAGCTCCTTCCTGCGGGTTCACCGGGGCGCGAAGGCGGCCTGATGCTGCCCGAGTACGCGGTCTTCTCCGGCGACACGGTGCGTATGGACGAGGAGGGCTTTCTCTACTTCATCGGCCGGCGCGACGAGATGATGAAGACCTCGGGCTACCGGGTCAGCCCGACCGAGGTCGAGGAGATCCTCTACGCGAGCAAGCGGGTCGGCGAATGCGTGGCCTTCGGCGTCGACCATCCGACCCTGGGCCAGGCGATCCAGGTGATCGCGACGGCGCCGGCCGGTGCCGCCGAGCTCGACGTCGCCGCGCTGCTGGCCGACTGCCGCCAGCGCATGCCGGCCTATATGGTGCCGGCCGGCATCGAGGTCCAGGCCGGCCCGCTGCCGCGCAATCCAAACGGCAAGATCGATCGCAAGCTGCTGTCGACCGCCTGGGTCGAACGCAACCCGCTGAGCTGAACTACCACGATGAGCGAATCCAGCCCCCCGACCAAGCGCGAAGCGCCGGTCCATGCCCCGATGTCCCAGTTCGCGCTGCGCGACGGCGAACTTGTCGTCGGCGGCCAGAAGCTGAGTCATCTGGCCGAGCGCGTCGGCCGCACGCCCTTCTATGCCTACGACCGCGGCCTGCTGAAGGCGCGCGTCGCCGCGCTGCGCGCGGCGCTGCCGGCGCAGATCCAGCTGCACTACGCGATGAAGGCCAATCCGATGCCGGCCGTCGTCGGCCTGGTGGCCGGCCTGGTCGACGGCATCGACGTGGCCTCGGCCGGCGAGTTGCAGATCGCGCTGGATGCCGGCGCCGATCCGGCCGAGATCAGCTTCGCCGGTCCGGGCAAGCGCGATATCGAGCTGGCGCAGGCGGTGGCCGCCGGCGTGCTGGTCAATGTCGAATCGGCGCGCGAGCTCCCCGTGCTGGCCGCGGCCTCGCAGCGCCTGGGCCTGCCGGCGCGCGTCGCCGTGCGCGTCAATCCGGACTTCGAACTGAAGGGCTCGGGCATGAAGATGGGCGGCGGCCCCAAGCAGTTCGGCGTCGACACCGAGCAGCTGCCCGAGCTGCTGCAGCAGATCGGACGCCTGGGCCTGGGCTTCGAGGGCTTCCATCTGTTCGCCGGCTCGCAGAACCTGAAGCCCGAGGCGATCTGTGAGGCGCAGCGGAAGTCCTACGAACTGGCCCTGCGCCTGGCCGAGCATGCGCCGGCACCGGTCGCGTTCCTCAATCTCGGCGGCGGCTTCGGCATTCCGTATTTCCCTGGCGAGCAGCGCCTGGATCTGGCGCCGATCGCCGCCAATCTGCAGGATCTGGTCGAGCGTGCCGCGCGCGAGTTGCCACAGGCGCGGCTGGTGATCGAGCTGGGCCGCTACCTGGTCGGCGAAGCCGGCGTCTACGTCACCCGCATCGTCGACCGCAAGGTCTCGCGTGGTCAGATCTACCTGGTCACCGACGGCGGGCTGAACCACCATCTGTCGGCCTCGGGCAATTTCGGCCAGGTGCTGCGCAAGAACTACCCGGTCACCATCGGCAACAAGGCCGGCAGCGTGGCGCGCGAGACGGCCTCGGTCGTCGGCCCGCTGTGCACGCCGCTGGATCTGCTGGCCGACCGGATGGAGTTGCCGGTGGCCGAGGTCGGCGATCTGGCCGTGGTCTTCCAGTCGGGCGCCTATGGGCGCAGCGCGAGCCCGCAGGATTTCCTGGGGCACCCGCACTGCGTCGAGGTGCTGGTCTAGGGCCTTTTACTTGACGGTGTAGCCGCGACCTTCCAGGCAGGCGGCGCGCGCCTTGGCGAAGGTGGCCTGCTGCTGCTGGTTGACCGAGGCCGTCTGCTGCTGGGCCTGCTGCTGCGCGGCGGCGTTCTGGCGGCGGCTCTGGCCGCGCGCGGCGATCGCGCCGACGGCCGCGCCGGCGCCGGCATCGTCGGCAATGATCTCGCCCACCACGGCGCCGCGGGCCGCGCCGCGCACGCCGGCGCCCGGCTGGGTGCCGGTGGCCGTGGTCGGCGGAGGCGGCGGGGCGGCCGCGGCCGGCTTGGACGGGTCGATACCGGTGTTCTGTACGGCCCAGTTGTAGCAGGCCGATTCATCGCTCTTCTGCTGATCGGCGGACTGGCCCTTGGCCGGATAGACGATCTGTTGGGCGAACGCGGTGCCGGCCAGCAGGGCCGGCAAGACGAATAGCCACGGAGAGGGCTTCCTCATTTGCATTGCTCCTTGTGCATGTCAACGACCGCCGCCCGTCGAACGCCTGCGGCGCGGGCCCAGTATGGCCCATCGGCGCGCCGCGCGCGCAAGGGCCGAACCGCCGCTGGGCTGATTTACATGTCGCGCCGCCGCCGCCGCCGCTTGCCGGCCAGGAAGGCAAGCAGGCGCTGCTCGGCCGCCGGCCGGCGCGCGCCGGGTCGCGGCTCGGCGGGCAAGGCCTGGCACAGCCGGGCCTGCGCCTCGCCGGGCGCGGCGGCGGCCAGCTCTTGCCACAGCGCCAGGATGCGCGGATGAATATAGGCCTTGCGGCAGACGGCCGGCGTGTTGTGCAGCGCGGCGGCCACCTCGGCCAGCAATTGCTTGGCCGGGAAGGGCTGAACCCCGCCCGCGCAGGCCTGGCGGCCCAGCTCCAGCGCCAGCACGCTGGCATGCCAGGTGCGGAAGTCCTTGGCGGTGAAATGGGCGCCGGCTGCCTCGCTCAGATAGCTGTTGACGTCGGTCGAGCCGACGCGGTGGACCGCACCGTCCTCGTCCTGGTACTGGAACAATTCCTGCCCGGGCAGATGCTGGCAGCGCCGCACGACCTGGGCCAGGCGCGGATCCTGCACCGAGACGTCGTGCTCGACGCCGCTCTTGCCGCGAAAGCGCAGGCGCAGCCGCCCGGCCTCGACCTTGGCATGCGGGTTGCGCAGGGTCGTCAGGCCGTAGGAGCCGTTGCCACGCGCGTACTCATCGTTGCCGACGCGCACGAAGGTCGTGTCCAGCAGGCGCACGATGGTCGCCAGCACCAGTTCGCGCGGCAGCAGCGGCCGGCCGCGCAGCGCACGCAGGTCGCGGGCGACGCGGGCGCGGATGTGCGGCAGCGCGCGGCCGAACTCGGCCAGCCGGTCGAACTTCTCGGCGTCCCGGGCGGCCGACCAGTCGGCGTGGTAGCGGTACTGCTTGCGGCCCCGCGCATCGCGGCCGGTCGCCTGCAGATGGCCGTTGGGCAGCGGACAGATCCAGACCTCTGAATAGGCCGGCGGGATCGCCAGGCGCCGGATGCGCTGGATCTCGGCCGCGTCGCGCAGCCATTGCCCCTCGCTGGAGCGGTAGGCGAAGCCGGGCCCGCGCCGGACGCGGCGAATGCCGGGCATGTCGTCGCTGACATAGACGAGGCTGCTGTCCGACATCGCCCGGCGCGGCGCGCTTGCACGCGGTTCAGGGGCCTTGCGGCGGCTGCGCCGCCATCCGGTGGCCGACGATGGCGCTCAGCAGGCGCTCGTCCGGCGCGACCTCCTCCTCATCGCTGCCGGCGCGCAGCACCTGGTGCCAGACCCAGCCGCTCAAGGCGGCAATGGGCAAGGCGCTCAGTGCGATTAGCAGCATCGAGCCCGTCGCGATATCGAACATGGCTTGCTCCTCGGTATTGTTCTCGGATGCCCGAGATCTTCCGGCCCGCCCCGCGGCGCGGACAGCGGCCGGGGCCGCGCTGCGCTGTAGGCGTCGGCCTACAGCTAAACGACGCGCTAATGCGCACAATTTGCTGCTCCGCTTCTCCCAACTTTTTCGTAAAGGCCCGCGTGGACAACAAGCTCAGCATTCTGGTCGTCGACGGCCATGAACAGAATCTGCGGGCGATGCAGGACATGCTGGCCGACACCGAGCTGCAGGTGCTGACGGCCGCCTCCGGCCCGCAGGCGCTGGAGCTGCTGCTGGTCCACGAGGTGGCGCTGGCCCTGCTCGATGTGCAGATGCCGGAAATGGACGGCTACCGCCTGGCCGAGCTGATGCGCGGCGCCGAGCGTACCCGCCTGGTGCCCATCATCTTCCTGACCGAGGGTGCGCCGCAGCCACAGTGCAGCTTCCGCGGCTACGAGGCCGGCGCGGTGGACTTCCTCTACAAGCCGGTCGATCCGCGCGTGCTGCGCGGCAAGATCGAGGTCTTTGTCGATCTCTACCGCCAGCGGCGGCAGCTGGCCGAGCGCATCGCCGCCTACGAGCGGCTGGCCCGCACCAATGCGCTGATGCTGGCGGCGCTGTCGCACGATATCCGCGAGCCGCTGACGGTGCTGATGCTGAATGCCGAGATGCTGATCCGGCGCAGCGAGCTGCCCAGCCTCAAGCAGGCCGGCGCGCGCATGAAGGCGGCCACGACGATGCTGCGCCGCCAGGTCGATCATCTGGTCAATCTGGCCCAGCTGCCCGAGACCGAGCTGAGGCCGCGGCTGGCCCGGGGCGATCTGTCCCGGCTGACGCAGCAGCGCCTGCATGCCTCGGCCAACGAGGCGCTGATGTGGGCGCCTTCCAGCCTGGCCAGTGCCGGCGACACCGAGGGCGAATTCGATGCCGGTCTGGTCGCCGAGGCGATCGACCACCTGCTGCTGCAGGCGGCCACCCATGCCGGCGACCGCCCGATCCGGGTCGAGGTGGACGGCACGACGCGCCGCTCGCTGCTGCTGCGCATCGGCTTCGACGGCGTGCTGGCCGAGCCGGCGGCGCTCTATCTGTTCGGCCCCGGCAGCACCGTCGAGGGCATCGCCGCGCCGCAGGTCGGCCCCGGCCTGCAGGGCGTCGAGCGCATCGCCCGCGCGCATGGCGGCTCCCTGATCGGCAGCTCGCCCCAGGGGCACGGCACGCGCTTCGAGCTGATGCTGCCGCGCGGCTGGGCCGAACTCGGCTAGCTCGTCGCCGTTGCAGCCTCGGGCTGCGGCGCGCTGCTGGGCAGGCAGGCTTCGATCAAGGTGCCCTTGCCCGGCGTCGAGGCGACGCGCAGCTCGCCGCGTTCGGCCTCGACGCGAAAGCGCATGCCCAGCAGGCCGTGGGTGGCGATCGCGATCTGGCGGGGATCGAAGCCGCGTCCGTTGTCGGCGACGCTGACCCGCACCCGGTTGCCCTCGCTGGACAGGCCGACCCGCACCTCGCTTGCCTGCGCGTACTTGGCGATATTGTTCAGCGCCTCCTGCACCAGGCGGAACACGCTCAGCTGGCTGCTGGGCGCCAGCGGCACCGGGCTCAGCTCGGTGCGCACCGTGAGGCCGGCCTGGGTGCCAAACTCGCGGCAGAGGATTTCCAGCGCCGGCGCCAGTCCCAGCTGGTCCAGGGTCGAGGGGCGCAGGTCCTCGATGATGCGGCGCTTCAGCGCGATGCCGGCGTTCAGCGTCTCGGTGAGATGCGCCAAGCGCGGCTGCAGCTCCGAGCTCTGCTGCAAGCGCGGCCGTATGCGCGCGACGTCCAGCTTGGCCGCGGTCAGCAGCGCGCCAAGCTCGTCGTGCAGATCGCGCGCCAGCCGGGCGCGCTCGTCCTCGCGGGCGGTCTGCAGATGGCGCGCCAGCTCGGTCAGCTCGGCCGTGCGGCGCAGCACCTCCTGCTCGAGCCGGTCGCGTTCGCCCTGCAGCAGCAGCTGCTGCTGGCTGCGCTCGCGCTCCAGCTGGCGGCCCTGGCGCAGGAACATCGCGACGACCAACAGGCTGATCGCCGTCATCGCGGCGACGCCGATGCGGTTCAGCAGCAGGGTGTCAAAGACATTGCCGATGCCGGCGGCGATATGGCGGTTCTCGCTGGCCAGCAGCGTCTCGGCATCGCCGCGTATCGCGTCCATATGGTTGCGGCCGATATCGGTCAGCAGCAGCTCGCGCACCGAGTCCTGGCGGCCGGCGTCGTACAGGCGCAGCTCCTCGCCCAGCTCGCTCAGCTTGGTGTTGATCGAGGCGGCGATGCGCAGGCGCTGCGCCTCGGCCTCGTGGTGGCCCAGGCGCGCATAGAGCTTGCGCAGGGTCTCCAGGCCCTCGACCGTGTCGACGCTGGCGAAGCGGTAGGGCTCCAGATACTCGGGCCGGCCGGTCAGCAGATAGCCGCGCTGACCGGCCTCGGCGTCGGTGACGCGGGCGACCAGCCGCACCAGCTCCATACGGGCCTGGCCCATGGTGACCAGGGTCGAGAGCTGCGAGTCGGCGCCGTAGTAGGCGGTCTCGCTGATCGCCAGCATCAGGCCGGCGACCAGGATGGCCAGCGGAAAGGCAAAGGCGCTCTGCTGCAGCCGCGCAGTCAGCGCCGCCAGCTTCATGGTGGATCTCCGGTGCTCAGCGCCTTGCCGCCCGGGATGGTGTCGCAATAGGCCAGCAGCTCCTCGAGCTCGGCCGACTTGTCGAAGACGCGGTCGGCACCGAGCAGCAGGCAGCGGCGGCGCATCTCGGCGGTGGCGTAATTGGTCAGCACGACCAGCTTCAGCTCCGGCCGCAACGCCTTGGCGCTGGCCAGCACCTCCAGGCCGGTGCCCGACTTCAGGAAGATGTCGATGATCATCAGATCGCAGGCTTGGCCGCTGCTCTTCAGCCAATGCAGCGCGCCGAATTCGTCCTCGGCACTGCCGACGACGCTAATGCCGGTCATCTCCTCCAGGGTGGCGATCAGGTTTTCGCGGATGACGACGCTGTCCTCGACAAGGAAGCAGGTGGGTGCCGCGGAATCGGCAGGGGCGTGATCGACGAGGGACAGATTCATCGGCAATGTCCGGCAAGCTCTCGCCGTGACCTCCGGACCCGAGCGGGATCTGATGCAGGGGTCAGGTGAGCCTTGATTCTGCTGAGGCCGGAAGGCTGCGGCTTGTGCGCAAAGCGCGGGGATTGCTGTCGGCGTTTTCCTACAGGGGGCCGCGCCGTCTACAGCGCCGCCGCCCAATGCGGGGCCGGCATGGAGTCACCGCTGGCGCGCTCGATCGCCGCCGCGAAGCGGTGGCGGCGGTATTGCAGCAGGCAGGCCGCCTCGGTGGCCAGGGCCGCATCGAGCAGGCGCTCGACCGCATGTGGCCGCTGCTGCGGCGCCGCCCCGGTCTCGGCGTGGGAGGCTTGGCGTGCGTCGGGGCGCAGGGGCTGGCTGATGGGCATGGTCGGACCTCTTGATGTGCGCGGCAACTCTAGCGGGGCTGCGATGGCGGCGGCGTCGGCGCATGGCGCGGGCCTTTGTAGGACAGCGCGCCATGGCCCGGCGGCCGCAGGGCGGCCCTTCATTTCTGCCGCACCGGCTCGGGCCGCGGCGGCTGCAGGCCGGCGCGCAAGTCGGCGATGGCGGCAACAACGGCGCGGGCGACATTGCGCACCTCGTCCTGCAGCGCCGGGTCGCGATCAAGCGCCGCGTGGCTGTCGTAGTAGGGCTCGTAATAGCCAATGCTGCGCTCGATGCGAGCGGCGCTGCCGGCATCGACCAGGCCCATCCAGTCCAGCCAGTCGGCCAGATTGCGGCGCTGCGACTCCATGCCGCCGACGTCGCCGTGCACGACCAGGCCGTAGGCGCGGCCGGCCAGGTGCTTGGGATAGCCCCAGCCCTGCTGTTCCAGCCGCTTGGCCTCCTCGGGCTTCTTGCCATGGGTCGTGGTCGGGTCCGGATTGCCGCCGTCGGCGCAGACCAGGCGGTCGATCATCAGCTTCAGCGCGCTGGGCGACTGATACCAGTAGGTCGGCGCGACGATGATGACGCCATGGGCCGCCACCCAGCGCTCGTAGATCTCGGCCATCCAGTCGCCGACCTGATCCAGCGCATGATTCGGATAGCAGCTGCAGGGCCAGTGGCACAGCGGCATCGCGGTGGCGACGCAGCCCTTGCAGGGATAGATCTTGCGGCCGTACTCGGAGCTCAGCAGGCTCAGGTCGAGCAGATCGGCCTCGGCGCCGAGGCCGGTGACGATGTCGCTGCAGAGGCGGGCCAGCCGCCAGCTCTTGGAGATCTCGCCGGGACAGGTGCCGTCGTTGCGCGCGCTGCCGCAGATCAGCAGCACCCGCGCCGGCGCGCTCCTGTCCTGCCAGCGCCGCTGCGCCTCTTGCAGGCGCGCGCGGGTATGCAGCCATTCCAGCGAAAGCGCATAGCCGGGGTCGGCAAAGCCGGCGCCGGCCGCACGGGTACGCGGCGCCTTGCGGCCCTCCTTCATCGCCTGCCAGGCGATCTGCTCCAGCCGGGCGATGGATTCGCGCTCGCCGTCATAGGCCGGGTCGTCGAAGCGCTGGCGGAAGCGTTCGCCGAACTGCTCGCGCGTCAGTTCCGGCGGCGCCTGGCCCTTGCGGACGGTGATGCTTGCCATGATGCCGACCAGTGTCGGCCGGGCCCCGGCCCGCTGTTGCGGGACAAGCGCCCGACGGCGGCGGCCTGCCGTCCTACACCAGCGGGCGCGGCGTCGGCTTGCCGTCGCCCCAGACATCGGCGAGCCGGGTCAGCGCCCTGGCGTCCCGCAGGTACAGGCGCCCGTCCTTGAGCTCGTGCAGACCGCGCTTCTCCAGCTTGCGCAGGGTCTTGTTGGTGTGCACCAGCGACAGGCCCAGCGCGTCGGCCATATGCTGCTGCGTCAGAGGAAAGGGCACGCCGGCGGCGCCGCCGTCCAGCTGCAGTGCGGCGGCGCGCTTGAACAGCAGGATCAGCAGGCTGGCGATGCGCTCTTCGGCGCTGCGCCGGCCGACCGACAGCAGGCTGTCGTCGACCAGGGACTCTTCGTGCGCGATCAGCCAGGTCGTGTTGAAACCCATCACCGGCGAGCGCCGGTGCAGCTCCCACAGCGCGTCGCGCTGGAACACGCAGAACAGCGAGTCGGTCAGCGTCGTCACGCCGTGCGCGGCCGCATCGCCCATCTTCTGCTGCACGCCGATGAAGTCGCCGGCCAGCAGGAAGTTGAGGATCTGGCGCCGCCCGTCGCTGAGTGTCTTGAAGCGGAAGGCCCAGCCGGACAGCAGGGTGAACAGCGGCGTGTCGGTCTGGCCCTCGAGGATCAGCGTCTCGCCGGCGGCCAGGCGCAGCTCGCGCTGCTTCAGTGCCTGCAACAGTTCCAGCTCTTCGGCGCTGTGGGTGATGAACAGCGGCAGCTGCCGCAGCGGACATTCTCGGCACGGAATCTGGATCGCCATTGCTTGCTTCATCCCCATGTCTTTTGACATTCTGGCCGGCACCGGGGCTTGCTAAATTGCCCGCACATGCAAGTCCAATCTCCTCAATTCCTGCTTCGCCCGGGCCGCCACGCCCCGGCGCAGTATGCCGCGGCGCCCGCCGGTTCCTCCATCCCCAGCCGAGGAGGCCTGCCATGGTGACGCGTCAGCAAGACTTCTTGCTGGAGGATTGGAACCTCCTCTTCGACGCGGTCTGCGGCCGGCTTGCCGAAGGCCTGAGCGGTACCGAACTGCAGGAATGCCTGCAGGCGCTCGAACAGCTGCAAAGCGAGGCCGCCATGGCCATCGTCAGACTGGAGGCAGCGCTGGCGCGCGCCGGCGAATCGCCGCCGTCGGAGCACGCCTCCTGACGGACGAGACGCCGATGTAAAGGCGGCGTTGTCCTACAAGTCGCGGCTTTGTCCTACAGAGGAGGGCCCGGGGTCGGCCAGCACAATGCCCGGGTCCCCAGGCCGGAGTGAGCCGCATGAAAGTTCTAGACGACGCTATTGCCTCGACCGCTGCCAGCGAGCAGCTGAACACCTTGTTGAACGCGCTGAATGCGCTGCGCCGCGGCGATGCCAGCGCCAGGCTGCCGCTGCACTGGACCGGCGTGGCCGGCAAGGTGGCGGATGTGTTCAACGAGGTGGTCGAGCAGAACGCCGAGATGGCCGAGGAGCTCTCAAGGCTGCGCAAGGTCGTCGGCAAGGAGGGCAAGCTGAAGCAGCGCGCCTCGCTGAGCGAGCGGCGCGGCTTCTGGGGCGATTCGATCGACTGCATCAATGCGCTGATCGACGATCTGGTCCACCCGACCTCCGAGGTCGCGCGGGTGATCGGCGCGGTGGCCCAGGGTGACCTGACCAAGAGCATGGCGCTGGAGGTCGAGAGCCGGCCGCTGGAGGGCGAGTTCCTGCGCACGGCCAAGACGATCAACAAGATGGTCGAGCAGCTCGGCAATTTCTCGGCCGAGGTGACGCGGGTGGCGCGCGAGGTCGGCACCGAGGGCAAGCTCGGTGGCCAGGCCAAGGTCAAGGGCGTGGCCGGCACCTGGAAGGACCTGACCGACTCGGTCAACTCGATGGCCGGCAACCTGACCGACCAGGTGCGCAATATCGCCGACGTGACCACCGCCGTCGCCCAGGGCGACCTGTCGAAGAAGATCGACGTCGACGTCAAGGGCGAGTTCCTGACCCTGAAGAACACCATCAACACGATGGTGGACCAGCTGCGCAGCTTCGCCTCCGAGGTGACGCGGGTGGCGCGCGAGGTCGGCACCGAGGGCTCGCTGGGCGGCCAGGCGCGGGTGGAGGGTGTGTCCGGCACCTGGAAGGATCTGACCGATTCGGTCAACTCGATGGCCGGCAATCTGACCTCGCAGGTCCGGAACATTGCCGACGTGACCAAGGCCGTCGCGGCCGGCGACCTGTCGAAAAAGATCACCGTCGACGTCAAGGGCGAGATCCTCGAGCTGAAGAACACCGTCAACACCATGGTGGACCAGCTGCGCTCGTTCGCCGCCGAGGTGACGCGGGTGGCGCGTGAAGTCGGTACGGAAGGCAAGCTGGGCGGCCAGGCCGACGTGCAGGGCGTGGCCGGCACCTGGAAGGACCTCACCGAGTCGGTCAACTTCATGGCCGGCAATCTGACCTCGCAGGTGCGGAACATTGCGGAGGTGACGACGGCCGTGGCGGCCGGCGACCTCTCGAAGAAGATCACCGTCGACGTCAAGGGCGAGATCTCGGAGCTGAAGAACACGATCAACACCATGGTCGACCAGCTGCGCTCGTTTGCGGCCGAGGTGACCCGCGTCGCGCGCGAGGTCGGTACCGAGGGCAAGCTCGGCGGCCAGGCCGAGGTGCAGGGTGTGGCCGGCACCTGGAAGGACCTGACCGACTCGGTCAACTCGATGGCCTCGAACCTGACCTCGCAGGTGCGCAATATCGCCGATGTGACCAAGGCCGTCGCAGCCGGCGACCTGTCGAAGAAGATCACCGTCGACGTCAAGGGCGAGATCCTCGAGCTGAAGGCGACGATCAACACCATGGTCGATCAGCTGTCCTCCTTCGCGGCCGAGGTGACCCGGGTCGCGCGCGAGGTCGGCACCGAGGGGCGGCTGGGCGGCCAGGCCGAGGTGCGCGGCGTGTCCGGCACCTGGAAGGATCTGACCGATTCGGTCAACTCGATGGCCGGCAATCTGACCTCGCAGGTCCGCAATATCGCCGACGTCACGAAGGCGGTGGCGGCCGGCGATCTGTCGAAGAAGATCACCGTCGACGTCAAGGGCGAGATCCTCGAGCTGAAGGCGACGATCAACACCATGGTCGATCAGCTGCGCTCGTTTGCGGCCGAGGTGACGCGGGTCGCGCGCGAGGTCGGCACCGAGGGCAAGCTGGGTGGCCAGGCCGATGTGCAGGGCGTGGCCGGCACCTGGAAGGATCTGACCGAGTCGGTCAACTTCATGGCCGGCAATCTGACCTCGCAGGTGCGCAATATCGCCGAGGTGACGACCGCCGTCGCGGCCGGCGACCTGTCCAAGAAGATCACCGTCGACGTCAAGGGCGAGATCTCCGAGCTGAAGAACACGATCAACACGATGGTCGACCAGCTGCGCTCGTTCGCGGCCGAGGTGACCCGCGTGGCGCGCGAGGTCGGCACCGAGGGCAAGCTGGGCGGCCAGGCCGATGTGCAGGGCGTGGCCGGCACCTGGAAGGATCTGACCGAGTCGGTCAACTTCATGGCCGGCAACCTGACCTCGCAGGTGCGCAATATCGCCGACGTGACCAAGGCGGTGGCGGCCGGCGACCTGAGCAAGAAGATCACGGTGGACGTGAAGGGCGAGATCCTCGAGCTGAAGGCGACGATCAACACCATGGTCGATCAGCTGTCCTCCTTCGCGGCCGAGGTGACCCGGGTCGCGCGCGAGGTCGGCACCGAGGGCAAGCTGGGTGGCCAGGCCGATGTGCAAGGCGTGGCCGGCACCTGGAAGGACCTGACCGAGTCGGTCAACTTCATGGCCGGCAATCTGACCTCGCAGGTGCGCAATATCGCCGAGGTGACGACGGCCGTCGCGGCCGGCGACCTGTCCAAGAAGATCACCGTCGACGTCAAGGGCGAGATCTCGGAGCTGAAGAACACGATCAACACGATGGTGGACCAGCTGCGCAGCTTCGCCGCCGAGGTGACCCGCGTGGCGCGGGAAGTGGGCACCGAAGGCAAGCTGGGCGGCCAGGCCGATGTGCAGGGGGTGGCCGGCACCTGGAAGGATCTGACCGACAGCGTGAACCTGATGGCCTCGAACCTGACCTCGCAGGTGCGCAATATCGCCGACGTCACCAAGGCGGTGGCGGCCGGTGACCTCAGCAAGAAGATCACGGTGGACGTGAAGGGCGAGATCCTCGAGCTGAAGGCAACCATCAACACCATGGTGGACCAGCTGTCCTCCTTCGCGGCCGAGGTGACGCGGGTCGCGCGCGAGGTCGGCACCGAGGGGCGGCTGGGCGGCCAGGCGACGGTGCGCGGCGTCTCCGGCACCTGGAAGGACCTGACCGACAACGTCAACTTCATGGCCGGCAATCTGACCGGCCAGGTGCGAGGCATCGCCAAGGTGGTGACCGCGGTGGCCAATGGCGACCTGAAGCAGAAGCTGACGGTGGAGGCCAAGGGCGAGATCGCAGCCCTGGCCGACACCATCAACTCGATGACCGACACCTTGGCGATCTTTGCCGACCAGGTGACGACCGTCGCGCGCGAGGTCGGCGTCGAGGGCAAGCTGGGCGGCCAGGCCAAGGTGCCGGGCGCCTCCGGCACCTGGAAGGGCCTGACCGAGAACGTCAACGAGCTGGCGGCGAACCTGACGACCCAGGTGCGCGCGATCGCCGAGGTGGCGACGGCCGTGACCCAGGGCGACCTGACCCGCTCGATCACGGTCGAGACCCAGGGCGAGGTCGCGTCCTTGAAGGACACGATCAACGAGATGATCCGCAACCTGAAGGACACGACGCAGAAGAACACCGAGCAGGACTGGCTGAAGACCAACTTGGCCAAGTTCAGCCGC
Source organism: Roseateles violae (assembly GCF_030410485.1). Lineage (GTDB taxonomy): Bacteria > Pseudomonadota > Gammaproteobacteria > Burkholderiales > Burkholderiaceae_C > Roseateles_D > Roseateles_D violae. Next base: position 858,723 of record NZ_JAUHHC010000002.1, read on the forward strand.
ATGCTGCAGGGCCAGAAGGACCTGGTCACCGTCGGCCAGCTGATCCTGTCGGAGCTGGCGCCGGTGGTCGGCGCGCAGCAGGCGGAGTTCTATGTGCTGCGCGGCGCCGGTGTCGCCGGCGATTGCCCGAAGCTCAAGCTCTTCGCCAGCTATGCCTCGGGCGGGCAGGGCATGCACGGCAAGGAGATCGATCTCGGCCAGGGCCTGGTAGGCCAGTGCGCGCTGGACAAGGAAAAGATCCTGCTGTCCAACGTGCCCAGCGCGGCCTTCCGCATCGCCTCCGGCCTGTCGGAGAACGCGGCGCTGGACGTGCTGGTGCTGCCGGTGGTGTTCGAGGGCCAGCTGCGCGGCGTGCTGGAGCTGGCCTCGCTGGAGCGCTTCAGCCCTTCGCACCAGGCCTTCCTCGACCAGCTGACCGAATCGATCGGCATCGTGATCAACACGATCGAGGCCAGCATGCGCACCGAGGACCTGCTCTCGCAGTCGCAGTCGCTGGCCCAGGAGCTGCAGAACCGCCAGCAGGAGCTGCAGCAGACCAATGAGGAGCTGCAGGAAAAGGCGCGCCTGCTGGCGCACCAGAACCAGGAGGTCGAGCGCAAGAACACCGAGGTGGAACAGGCGCGGCAAGCCCTTGAAGAAAAGGCCGAGCAGCTGGCGCTGACGTCGAAGTACAAGAGCGAGTTCCTGGCCAATATGTCGCACGAGCTGCGCACGCCGCTGAATTCGCTCTTGATCCTGTCCGATCAACTCTGCAAGAACCCGCAGGGCAATCTGCAGCCCAAGCAGGTCGAGTTCGCCAAGACCATCCACGCCTCCGGCAACGACCTGCTGATGCTGATCAACGACATCCTGGACCTGTCCAAGATCGAATCCGGCACCGTGGCCGTCGATGTGTCCGAGCTGCGCCTGGACGATGTGCAGCGCTCGGTCGAGCGGGGCTTCCGCCATTTCGCCGAATCCAAGCATGTGGACTTCAACGTCGAGGTGCGCCAGCCTCTGCCCAAGAGCATGGTCACCGACGTCAAGCGCCTGCAACAGATCATCAAGAACCTGCTGTCCAATGCCTTCAAGTTCACCCACCAGGGCGAGGTTTCGTTCTCGATCTCGCAGGCCGAGGGCGGCTGGTCGCCCGACAACGAGGAGCTGAACCATGCGAGCCAGGTGATCGCCTTCGCCGTTGCCGACACCGGCATCGGCATCTCGCCGGACAAGCAGCAGATCATCTTCGAGGCCTTCCAGCAGGCCGATGGCTCGACCTCGCGCAAGTACGGCGGCACCGGCCTCGGCCTGGCGATCAGCCGCGAGCTGGCGCGCCTGCTGGGCGGCGAGATCCGCTTGGTCAGCGCGCCCGGCAGCGGCTCCACCTTCACCCTCTATCTGCCGCAGAGCTACAACCCCTTGCGCAGCGCGCGCTATCCGCGCAGCCAGGGGCCGACGATGCCGGTGGCCGAGGCTCAGTCCGAGGGCAGCGTCGCGCGGACGGTCGCGCCGGCCGCGCCGCGCCGCGCCAGCGCGCCCTTGCCGCAGCCCGCGCCGCTGGCCGGCGAGGCCAATGGCGCCGACAGCGGCGACTCCGGCATCTTCGCCAATGTGGCCGAGGATGACCGCGACGAGATCTCGGCCGGCGACCGGGTGCTGCTGATCGTCGAGAACGATCTGGCCTTTGCCCGCGTGCTGCTCGACGTCGCGCGCCAGGCCGGGCTGAAGGGTCTGGTCAGCACGACCGGCGCCGCCGCGCTGACGATGGCGCGCGAGTACCACCCCTCGCTGCTGACCCTGGACATCTTCCTGCCCGATATGCAGGGCTGGCGCATCCTCGACCGGCTGAAGACCGATCTGACGACGCGCCATATCCCGGTCGTGGTCGTCTCGACCGACGATTCGCGCGAGCGGGCGCTGCAGGCCGGCGCGATCGGCTTCCTGGCCAAGCCGCTGCAGTCCAAGGACGCGGTCGACCGTGCGATCGGCGAGCTGTGTCGCTATCTGGACCAGCCGGCCAAGCGCCTGCTGGTCGCCATGGCGGACACGCCCCTGCGCGGCGAGCTGCTGGCGGCGCTGGACGGCGATATCGAGCCGCTGGTCGTCGACCGGGTCGAGGACGCCCGCGCCGCGCTGGCCGAGGCCGACGCGCTGGTCGTCGACGAGCAGGCCGCACTGATCGGCCCCGAGGATGTGCGCGAGATGCTGGAGCGGCGCGACGGCGTCTGCCAGCTGCCGGTGGTGCTGTTCGGCCCGCACAACGGCAAGGCCGCGACCGAGGGCTTGTGGGCCCGCACGCCGCAGGGCTTCTCCCTGCGCCATGCCGGCTCGCTGGACCGCCTGATCGCCCAGCTGGCCTTCGCCCTGCACCGCAATCCGGCGACGATGAGCGAGCGCGAGCGCCATGCGGTCGAGGCGACCCACGGCGCGCAGCGTGCGCTGGAGGGGCGCAAGGCGCTGATCGTCGACGACGATGTGCGCAATATCTTCGCCCTGGCGACCGTGCTTGACGACCAGGGCATGGTGATCGTCTCGGCCGACAACGGCCGTGAAGCGATCCGCCTGGTGCAGAGCGACCCGGCGATCGACGTGGTGCTGATGGACATCATGATGCCGGAGATGGACGGCATGGCGACGATGCGCGAGATCCGCAAGCTGCCGCGCGGCCGCGAGCTGCCGATGGTGGCGGTGACGGCCAAGGCGATGAAGGGCGACCGGCAGAAATGCATCGAGGCCGGCGCCTGGGACTACCTGGCCAAGCCGGTCGATCCGACCCACCTGCTGGCCGTGCTGCGAGGCTGGCTGTGCCGCTGAACAGCGGCTTCGGTGAACTGGATGGCTCGGCCGATGAAAAGGCCAGCATCCTGATCGTCGACGACCTGCCCGAGAAGCTGCTGGTCATCGAGACGATTCTGGAGGAGCTGGGGCAGCACCTGGTCGTCGTCCGCTCGGGCGGCGACGCGCTGCGCGAGGTGCTGCGCCAGGAGTTCGCGGTGATCCTGCTGGACGTCAATATGCCCGGCATGGACGGGCTGGAGACGGCGCGGCTGATCCGCAGCTACCGGCGCTCGGCGCACACGCCCATCATCTTCGTCACCGCCTATGCCGACGAGCTGCAGACGGCGCAGGGCTATTCGCTGGGCGCGGTCGACTACATCCTGTCCCCGGTCGTGCCCGAGGTGCTGCGCAGCAAGGTCAAGGTCTTCGTCGAGCTGCACATCACCCAGCGCCGGCTGCGCGCGCAGGCGCTGGAGCGCATCGCGCTGGCCGCCGCCGAGGCGGCGCAGCGGGCGGCCGAGGAGAACACGCGGCGCTCGAACTTCCTCTCGCATGCGACGCGGATGCTGGCCGGCTCGCTAGAGGCCGACGTCGGCATGCGGCGTCTGCTGGAGCTGGTCGTGCCGGAGATGGCCGGCCAGGCGGGCCTGCGCCTGTTCGCCGACGAGCAGCCGCCGGATCGCCTGCTGTGCTGCACGGCGGCCGAGCCGCCGCCGGCGCTGCTGGACGAGCCGGGCGAGCCGCGCGAGTTCGGCGAGCAGGAGATGGCCGAACTGCCCGAGCTGGTGCAGGCGGTGCTGGGCGAGCTGGAGCAGTTTGCCGGCGGCGATGCGCAGGCCGCGGCGCTGCTGTCGGCGCGCTTCACCGTTGGCGCGCACACGGTGCTGCCCATCCTCAGCGGCAATCTGCCGCTGGGCGCGCTGGTGATCGCGCGGCCGCGGCCGGGGCTGGACTGGTCATTGCTGGAAGAGCTGGCCAACCGGGCGGCGATGGCCTTCGAGAATGCGCGCCTGTACCGCAATCTGCAGATCGAGATCGTCGAGCGGCGCCAGGCGCAGGCGCGGCTGCTGGAGGCGAACCAGCGCAAGGACGAGTTCCTCGCGATGCTCTCGCACGAGCTGCGCAATCCGCTGGCACCGATCCGCAATGCGGTCGAGGTGATACGCCGGCTGACCCCGGAGGCCGATGCGCGCGTCGCCTGGGCCACCGACGTGACCGAGCGGCAGCTGCGCCAGCTGTCGCGGCTGGTCGACGAACTGCTCGACGTCGCCCGCATCAGCCAGGGCAAGATCGCGCTGCGCGTCGAGACGGTCGATCTCTGCGCCGTCGTCGCGCAGGGCGTCGAGACGGTGCGCGACCTGATCGACAAGCGCCGGCACGAGCTGCAGCTGAGCCTGCCGGCCCAGCCGGTCTGGCTGCAGGGCGATTTCGCGCGCCTGGCGCAGGTCGTCGCCAACCTGCTGCACAACGCGGCCAAGTACACCGAGGAGGGCGGCCGCATCGAGCTGCTGCTGAGCGTCGTCGGCGGCGAGGCGCAGCTGATCGTGCGCGACAACGGCCTGGGCATAGATGCGGAGCTGCTGCCGCATGTGTTCGATCTGTTCGAGCAGGGCAAGCGCGCGCTGGACCGCAACCAGGGCGGCCTCGGCGTCGGCCTGACCCTGGTGCAGCGCCTGGTCGAGCTGCACCAGGGCCGGGTCAGCGCCGCCAGCGCCGGCAGCGGGCAGGGCGCCGAGTTCCGCGTGATGCTGCCGGCCACGGTGGAGGCCCGGCCGGCCGCGCTGCCGCCGACGCAGGCGCCGGCCGCGCCGGCCCCGGTGCCGGTCGCCGCGGCGGCCTGCCGGGTGCTGGTGGTCGACGACAACCCGGACATCGCCGAGACCATCGCCAGCTATCTGGAGCTGACCGGCCACCAGGTGCGCGCGGTCGGGGACGGCATGCAGGCGCAGGCCTGCGCGGCCGAGTTCGCGCCCCAGGTGGTGGTGCTGGACATCGGCCTGCCGCAGATCGACGGCTACGAGGTCGCGCGGCGGCTGCGCGCGCTGCCGGCGACGGCGGACTCCTTGCTGATCGCGCTGACCGGCTATGGTCAGGCGGCCGACCGGCTGAAGGCGCGCCAGGCCGGCTTCGGCGCCCATATGGTCAAGCCGGCCGATCCGGAACGGTTGGCCCGCCTGATCGCCGACTGGCAGCTGGCCGACCGCAGCTTGCCGCAGCCCTTGCAACTGATGGACGATTGAGCGGCCTGGCTGCGGCCGGCAGCCGGGAATGCCGATTGCTCGGGGCGCCGCGCGGCGCACCGCCGCGAGGAGCACACGATGAGGACAACCCCGACCCCCTCGACCGAAGAGGTCTACCAGCAGCTGCGCAAGGGCCTCGGCCACGAGCATGTCAACAAGGACAATGTCTACGCGCTGATACGCCGCGCCGAGGCCGACGGCCACCGCATCCTGGCGACCGAGTTGCGCGAGTGGCTGTCCGACTGCTCGGCGCCGCAGCCGCGCGCCTGAGAGCACGGCGGTGTTCGGTCAAAAGAGGGAGGGCGGTGGCTTGCCGTCAGCTCTCCTGACACCGCAGAGTTGACAGTTCCGCAAGCGGCTCCGTGATCTCGTTTCAAGGCGTTGTGCAAGCCACCGCGAGCGATCTTCGCCGGCCGCAGCACGGGCCCGGGTCGGCCAATGCCGAATGGCCCTGTCAGCGAATTCCTGCAAGAAGGCGGATGACAGGCCTTGTCCTACAGCGGCGCGCGCGCTGCACCCACGCCGCCGCGCTGCCGGCCTGTCGATGATGGCCGCGTCTGCAACAGAGGAGCGAGCATGATGATCGAACGAAACAAGCGCAATCTGCTGATCCTGGCCTGCGCCGCCCTGCTCGGCGTGAGCGGCTGCACCACCACCGGCCCGAATGCGCCGGCCGATCCGGCCTCCAAGCGCGCCAGCATCGATGCCGCGGTCGATGCGGCGCTGAGCAAGCTCTACAACCAGGTGCCGGGCTCGCGCGAGATGGTGGCGCGGTCGGTCGGCGTGCTGGTCTTCCCCGGCGTCGTCTCGGCGGGCCTGGGCATCGGCGGCTCTTACGGTCAGGGCGCCCTGCGCGTGGCCGGCCGCAGCGAGGGCTACTACAGCACCACGGCGGCCTCGGTCGGCCTGATCGCCGGCGCCGACTCGAAGGCGATGTATGTGCTGTTCATGAACCAGGAGTCCTTCGACAAGTTCCGCGCCAGCAAGGGCTGGACGGCCGGCGTCGACGCCTCGGTGACCCTGATCAAGGTTGGCGCCGATGCCGGCGTCGACACGCAGACCGGCAAGCAGCCGGTGGTCGGCTATGTGTTGTCCAACGCCGGGCTGATGGCCAACCTCAGCATCGACGGCACCAAGGTCAGCCGGCTCGACATCTGAGCCGCGACCGGCGCCGCAGCGAAGTGACAACAAGCCATGCTGAACCGGGTCGAGCGGATCAACGGCGCGACGATCGCGGCCAGCGACGGCGCCATCGGCAGCGTCAAGGAGTTCTACTTCGACGACGAGCGCTGGGTGATCCGCTACCTGGTCGTCGACACCGGTGGCTGGCTGTCCGAGCGCAAGGTGCTGATCTCGCCCTATGCGATCCGCCAGCCGCTGGCCGCGGCCGGCGCGCCGATCGAGGTCAGGCTGACGCGCGAGCAGGTGCGGCTGAGCCCCGACATCGACACCCACCAGCCGGTCTCGCGCCGCCATGAGCGCGATTACGCGGGCTATTACGCCTATCCGGACTACTGGGGCGGCGTCGACCTCTGGGCCATGGGCGGCTACCCCATCCTGCCGCCGCCGGAGGCCGCGCTGCCCGGGGAGCCGCGGCACCCGCCGCGCGAAGAGGAAGCGGTCGCGCCGGAGGACGTCCATCTGCGCAGCAGCGAGCATGTCAGCGGCTACGACATCGAGGCCAGCGACGGCAGCATCGGCCATGTGAAGGACTTCATCTTCGACGACGAGTCCTGGGCGATCAGCTATCTGCTGGTCGACACCCGCAACTGGTGGCCCGGCGGCAGGAAGGTGCTGATCGCCACCGACTGGATCGACAGCATCGACTGGAGCCAGAGCCGCGTCTGCGTCAAGCTCAGCCGCGAGCAGGTCAAGGCCAGCCCCGAGTACGAGGAGGCGATGGTGATCGACCGCGCCTACGAACAGCGCCTGCACGAGGCCTTCGAGCGGCGCGCTTACTGGGACTGAGCATCCGTACGCCGAGCGAGCGCGGCCGCAGCCGCCCTTGATCGTTTCCGTCCGCCCAGTAGAAAGGCCCAGCGCCATGCGGCGACTGGGCCCTGTCGGCTCCGGACGGCGGAGTCTGCATCAAAGCTGTCCACTTGGGATCCGACGAGACAAGCTTAGGCAAGCCGGGCAGGGCGCGCAATGTCGACTTTCACCCGTGCTGGCGTCGGAGCAGTCCTACCTGTCGCCGCCGCAATGAAAAACGGGCCGCGAGGGCCCGTTTTCATTCGTTCTGGCGGAGCAGGCGGGATTCGAACCCGCGGTGGGCTATTAACCCACACACGCTTTCCAGGCGTGCGACTTAAACCACTCATCCACCGCTCCGTGGAGCCTTACATCATAGCGCAGATTGCGGCTAGCCCGGCTGGACCGCCTTGCTTTTCATCAAGGCCATGGCCGAGCCGACCAGGCCGGCGACCTCGCTCATATTGCCCGGCACGATCATCGTGTTGTTCTTCTGTGCCAGCTGGGCAAAGGCGTCGACCGCCTTTTCGGCGACCTTCAGCTGCACCGCCTGGCCGCCGCCGGGCTGCTCGATCGCCGCGGCGATCTTGCGGATCGCGTCGGCGGTGGCCTCGGCGACGGCGGTAATCGCCGCGGCCTCGCCCTGGGCCTTGTTGATCTCGGCCTGCTTCTGGCCTTCGGAGCGGGCGATCGCGGCTTCGCGCTCGCCGGTGGCGATATTGATCTGTTCCTGGCGGCGGCCTTCGGAGGCCGCGATCAGCGCGCGCTTCTCCCGCTCGGCGGTGATTTGCGCCTGCATGCTGTGCAGGATGGCCGGCGGCGGGGTCAGGTCCTTGATCTCGTAGCGCAGGACCTTGACGCCCCAGTTGAGCGCCGCCTCGTCGAGCGCCTGCACGACCGAGCTGTTGATCGCCTCGCGCTCCTCGAAGGTGCGGTCGAGCTCCATTCGGCCGATCACCGAGCGCAAGGTCGTCTGCGCCAGCTGGGTGATCGCGACCACATAGTTGCTGGCGCCGTAGCTGGCGCGCATCGGGTCGGTGACCTGGAAATAGAGGATGCCGTCGACGGTCAGCTGGGTGTTGTCCTTGGTGATGCAGATCTGGCTGGGCACGTCCAGCGGGATCTCCTTCAGCGAATGCTTGTAGGCCAGGCGGTCGACGAAGGGCACCAGGAAGTTCAGGCCCGGCGTCAGCGTGCCGTGGTACTTGCCCAGGCGCTCAACGACCCAGGCATGCTGCTGCGGCACGACCTTGATCGACTGCACGATGAAGACGACGGCGATGACCAGCAGGACCAGCGCGAATTCCATACTCATTTCCTCCTTGTTGTTTGTTGTGGGATCGCTCAGCGATCGAGCAGCAGGCAGCTGCCTTCGACCGCGCGGATCACATAGCGGCCGGCCGCCGGCGGCATGTCGCCGCCGAGATAGCGGGCGCGCCATTCGGCGCCGCGGTAGCGCACGCTGGCCGAGCCGTCCGGCGCCCAGTGCTCGACATTGACCGCCTGCCCGACGTCCATATTGACGTCCGGATTGGCGGTCGGCGGCAGGACATCGGCGCGCCGTCCGCGCCGGCGGTGCCAGAGGACGACGGCCGCACCGCCGACGAGGGCGGCGGCGAGCAGTTGCGCGCTTGCCTCGGCGCCCAGATGGGCGGCCAGGGCGGCCGCGGCGCAGCCCAGCGCCAGCATCAGCAGATAGAAGCTGCCGGTGGCCAGCTCGACGGCGACCAGCGCGCCGCAGGCGATCCACCAGGCGGTGGCCGGATTCCAGTTCATCGCACCCCCGCAGTTGTGTCAATCGAGTGTAGCGCCGCCATTTATTGCCCCGTGTGGGCCGTTTGTGCGAAAAAGCGGGGCGGCGGGCGTTGTTGCGGCGGTGCTTGGCCCTACACTTCGCGCCTTCGTTTTTCTATGTCCCAGCCCCCGGAGGCTAGCCGATGCTTCGTTTTCGCTTTCCCATCGTCATCATCGACGAGGACTATCGCTCCGAGAACACCTCGGGTCTGGGCATTCGCGCCCTCGCCGATGCGATCCAGAAAGAGGGCTTCGAGGTGCTGGGCGTCACCAGCTACGGCGATCTGAGCCAGTTCGCCCAGCAGCAAAGCCGGGCCAGCGCCTTCATCCTGTCGATCGACGACAACGAGTTCACGCCCGGCCCCGAGGAAGACCAGGCCGTGCTGTCGCTGCGCAAGTTCATCGAAGAGATCCGCTTCAAGAACGCCGACATCCCGATCTATGTCTATGGAGAGACGCGCACCTCGCAGCACCTGCCCAACGACGTGCTGCGCGAGCTGCATGGCTTCATCCATATGTTCGAGGACACGCCGGAGTTCGTGGCCCGCCACATCATCCGCGAGGCCAAGAGCTACCTCGATGGCCTGGCGCCGCCCTTCTTCAAGGCGCTGATGGACTATGCGCAGGACGGCTCGTACTCCTGGCACTGCCCCGGCCACTCCGGCGGCGTCGCCTTCCTGAAGAGCCCGGTCGGCCAGATGTTCCACCAGTTCTTCGGCGAGAACATGCTGCGCGCCGACGTCTGCAACGCCGTCGAGGAACTGGGCCAACTGCTGGACCACACCGGTCCGGTCGCCGCCTCGGAGAAGAATGCCGCGCGCATCTTCAATGCCGACCACTGCTTCTTCGTTACCAACGGCACCAGCACCAGCAACAAGATGGTCTGGCACCACACGGTGGCGCCGGGCGACGTGGTGGTCGTCGACCGCAACTGCCACAAGTCCATCCTGCACTCGATCATCATGACCGGCGCCGTGCCGGTGTTCATGACGCCGACCCGCAACCACTACGGCATCATCGGCCCGATTCCCGAGAGCGAGTTCTCGCCCGAGACGATCAAGAAGAAGATCGCCAAGAACCCGCTGCTCAAGGGCGTGGACGCGAAGAAGGTCAAGCCGCGCATCATGACCCTGACGCAGTCGACCTACGACGGCGTGCTCTACAACACCGAGACGATCAAGAGCAAGCTCGACGGCTGGATCGACACCTTGCATTTCGACGAGGCCTGGCTGCCGCATGCGGCCTTCCACAACTTCTACGGTTCCTACCACGCGATGGGCAAGAACCGGCCGCGCCCGAAGACCGCGATGGTCTATGCAACGCAGTCGACGCACAAGCTGCTGGCGGGCCTGAGCCAGGCCTCGCAGGTGCTGGTGCAGGACTCCCAGAACGTCAAGCTGGACAAGCATCTGTTCAACGAGGCGTACCTGATGCACACCTCGACCAGCCCGCAATACTCGATCATCGCCAGCTGCGACGTCGCCGCCGCGATGATGGAGCCGCCCGGCGGTACCGCCCTGGTCGAGGAGAGCATCTCCGAAGCGCTGGACTTCCGCCGCGCGATGCGCAAGGTCGAGAAGGACTACGGCAAGAAGGACTGGTGGTTCAAGGTCTGGGGGCCGGACAAGCTGGTCGAAGAGGGCGTCGGCAAGCCGGCCGACTGGATGCTCAAGGCCAACGAGAAGTGGCACGGCTTCGGCTCGATCGCCTCCGGCTTCAATATGCTGGACCCGATCAAGTCGACCATCATCACGCCGGGGCTGGACATGAGCGGCAAGTTCGCCGCCACCGGCATCCCGGCGTCCATCGTCACCAAGTTCCTGGCCGAGCATGGCGTCGTCGTCGAGAAGACGGGGCTGTATTCCTTTTTCATCATGTTCACCATCGGCATCACCAAGGGCCGCTGGAACACACTGCTGACCGCCTTGCAGCAGTTCAAGGACGACTACGACAAGAACGCGCCGCTGTGGCGCATCATGCCGGAGTTCTGCGCCGCCCAGCCGCGCTACGAGCGCATGGGCCTGCGCGATCTGTGCCAGAGCATCCACCAGGCCTATGCCCAGGGAGATATCGCCCGCCTGACGACCGAGGTCTATCTGTCCGATCTCGAGCCGGCGATGAAGCCCAGCGATGCCTATGCCTGCATCGCGCATCGCAAGACCGAGCGCGTCGAGATCGACCAGCTGGAAGGCCGCGTGACGACCTCGCTCTTGACGCCGTACCCGCCGGGCATCCCGCTGCTGATCCCGGGCGAGCGTTTCAACAAGAAGATCGTCGACTACCTGAAATTCACGCGCGAGTTCAACGTCCGCTTCCCGGGCTTCGCAACCGATGTGCATGGGCTGGTGGCCGAGGCCGGCGAGGACGGCCGCACGCGCTATTTCGTCGACTGCGTGGCAGGCTGAATGCGGCCCGCTCAATAAAAAAAACGGGGCCCGCGGGCCCCGTTTCTCATCGTGCCGGCAGGCGCTCAGGCCTCGCCCGCCAGGGCGACATGGCTGAAGCCGCCATCCACATAGATGATTTCGGAGCTGATGCCGCCGGCCAGGTCCGAGAACAGGAAGGCGGCGGTATTGCCGACGTCGTCGATCGTCACATTGCGGCGGATCGGCGTCGTCGCCGCAAAGGCGCTCAGCAGCTTGCCGAAGTCCTTGATGCCGGAGGCGGCCAGGGTCTTGATCGGGCCGGCCGAGATGCCGTTGACGCGCACGCCCTTGCTGCCCAGCGAATAGGCCAGGTAGCGCACGCTGGCTTCCAGCGAGGCCTTGGCCAGGCCCATGGTGTTGTAGTTCGGCACGAAACGATCGGCGCCCAGATAGCTCAGGGTCAGCAGCGAGGCGCCGGCGCGCAGGCGCGGCGCGGCCGCCTTGGCCATGGCCGGGAAGCTGTAGGCCGAGATGTCGTGGGCGATGCGGAAGTTCTCGCGCGAGAGACCGTCGAGGAAGTCGCCGGCGATCGCTTCGCGCGGTGCAAAGCCGATCGAATGGACGAAGCCATCGAATTCGGGCCAGCTTTCGCCCAGTTGTGCGAACAGCCGTTCGATCTGGGCATCGTCGCCAACATCGCAGTCGAACACCAGATTGGAGCCGAATTCGGCGGCGAATTCGGTGATGCGCTCCTTGAAGCGCTCACCAACGTAGCTGAAGGCCAGCTCGGCGCCCTCGCGGTGGCAGGCTTTGGCGATGCCATACGCGATCGAGCGGTTGGACAGCACACCCGTGATCAGCAGTCGCTTGCCGGCGAGAAAACCCATATTGGCTCCTTGTCATTGAAAGAGGGCAGGATTTTGGCATGGGCTTGGCGCTTGACAAGCCTGGCGGCTTGCCGGCATGAGGCTTGCATAGTACAATCCCTGCTTCGCTGACGGGCTCCTCGCTGGACTCGGAGGCAGGCCGCAGCGGCGGGTCGCATAGACCGGCACGCCGCGGTCAGTGAGGTGGGCGGATTCATCCAGCCCATTTTTTTTGCTTGAACGACTTTTGCCCCGAGGCATTGAAACCGCCGGAACCCGAAAAGATACACGACGCATGAATTGGCAAGCTTCCGTTGAGACAACCGTGACCGGTCTCGGTTACGAACTGGTGGACTGCGAACGCAGTGCCGCGGGATTGCTGCGCGTGTACATCGACAAGCTGCCGGAAGCGGCGGCGGCCGGCGAGCTGATCAATGTCGACGACTGCGAGCGCGTGACGCGCCAGCTGCAGTATGTGCTGGAGGTCGAGAACGTGCCCTACGAACGGCTGGAGGTTTCCTCGCCGGGCATGGACCGTCCGCTGCGCAAGGAAGCCGACTATGTCCGCTTCGCCGGACAGGAGGTCGCGCTGACCCTGAAGCAGCCCTTCCAGGGGCGCAAGAAATACCAGGGCGTGCTGAGCGCGCAGCCGGCCGAGCTGGGCCAGGGCTGGCGCATCGTGTTCGGCGATGGCGAGGTCGAACAGGCGATGGATTTTTCCCTTGAAGAGGTTCGCGAGGCGCGTCTGGTGCCGGTGAGCCCGTTCAAGGGGCGCAACAGCGGCAAGAAGCCGGCCCCGGCGAAGAAGAAATCGGGTGGCGCAGCGAAGAAGAAAACGGGTGCTGCCGCCCTGGGGCGCAAAACGGATGACAAGGTACACGGAGGTCTAGATCAATGAACCGCGAACTGTTGATGCTGGTGGACGCGATTTCGCGCGAGAAGAGCGTGGAGCGCGATGTCGTGTTCGGTGCCGTCGAAGCGGCGCTGGCCTCGGCCACCAAGAAGCTTTATGGCGGTGAGGCCGACATCCGCGTCTCCGTGGATCGTGACTCCGGCGAGTACGAAACCTTCCGCCGCTGGCATGTCGTGCCCAACGAGGCCGGCCTGCAGATCCCCGATGCCGAAATCCTGCTGTTCGAGGCGCAGGAGCAGATCGCGGACATCGAGATCGACGACCATATCGAGGAACCGGTCGAGTCGGTGCCGATCGGCCGCATCGGCGCCCAGGCCGCCAAGCAGGTGATCCTGCAGAAGATCCGCGACGCCGAGCGCGAGCAGCTGCTGAACGACTTCCTGTCGCGCGGCGAGAAGATCTTCGTCGGCACGGTCAAGCGCCTGGACAAGGGCGACATCATTGCCGAGTCCGGCCGCGTCGAGGGCCGCCTGAAGCGCGGCGAGATGATTCCGAAGGAAAACCTGCGCACCGGCGATCGCGTCCGCGCGGTGATCCTGGGCATCGACCCGACCCAGCGCGGCCCGCAGATCATGCTCTCGCGCTCCTCGCCCGAGTTCATGAAGGAGCTGTTCGCCCAGGAAGTGCCCGAGATCGAGCAGGGCCTCTTGGAGATCAAGAGCTGCGCCCGCGATGCCGGCAGCCGCGCCAAGATCGCCGTGCTGAGCCATGACAAGCGGGTCGACCCGATCGGCACCTGCGTCGGCGTGCGCGGCTCGCGCGTCAACGGCGTGACCAATGAGCTGGCCGGCGAGCGCGTGGACATCGTGCTGTGGTCGGAAGACCCGGCCCAGTTCGTCATCGGCGCGCTGGCCCCGGCCAATGTGCAGTCCATCGTCGTCGACGAAGAGCGCCACGCGATGGACGTGGTGGTCGACGAGGAGAACCTCGCGATCGCGATCGGCCGCGGCGGCCAGAACGTGCGCCTGGCCTCGGAGCTGACCGGCTGGCGCATCAACATCATGTCGGCCGAGGAATCGGCGGCCAAGCATGAGCAGGAATCGGAATCGGTGCGCAAGCTCTTCGTCGAGAAGCTCGACGTCGATGGCGAGGTTGCCGACATCCTGATCGCCGAGGGCTTCACCAGCCTGGAAGAAGTTGCCTATGTGCCGATGCAGGAAATGCTGGAGATCGAGGCCTTCGACGAGGACACCGTCAACGAGCTGCGCACCCGTGCCAAGGATGCGCTGCTGACGATGGAGATCGCCCGCGAGGAGAAGGTCGAGGAGGTCTCGCAAGACCTGCGCGATCTGGACGGCATGACCCCCGAGCTGGTCGGCAAGCTGGCCGCCGGCGACATCCACACCCGCGACGATCTGGCCGATCTGGCCGTCGACGAACTGGTCGAACTGGCCGGCATGGACGAGGCCGCGGCCCGTGCGCTGATCATGAAGGCCCGTGAACATTGGTTCACCGCCTGATCGCCAGCAGAGACCGACACGCCGCCCAGCATCGAAATAAGTTAAGGATTCAACAATGGCTGTGACCACCGTCGCCCAGTTCGCCGCAGAGCTGCAAAGGCCTGCGAGCACGCTGCTTGAGCAGCTGCAAGCAGCGGGCGTCAAGAAGGCGTCCACCGAGGACGCGCTGAACGAGGCCGACAAGGAGCGCCTGCTGGACTACCTGCGCACCGCGCATGGCACCGGCAGCCCCGAGCGCAAGAAGATCACGCTGACCCGCAAGTCGACCAGCGAGATCAAGCAGGCCGATGCCAGCGGCAAGGCGCGCACGATCCAGGTCGAGGTCCGCAAGAAGCGCACCTTCGTCAAGATGGAAGGCGCGAGCGCCGCCGACGAGGCGAGCGCCGCCGCGGCCGAGGAGGCCGAGCTGCAACGCCGCCAGGCCGAGGCCCAGGCCCAGGCCGACGCGCTGCGCCGTCAGGAAGAAGAGCTCGCCGCACGCATGCGCGAGCGTGAGGAAGCAGAGCGGGCCGCCCGCGAGGCCGAGGAACAGCGTCGCCAGGAGAAGCTGGCCGCCGAGGCGCGTGCCGCCGAGGAGGCCGCCGTCCGCGCCGCCGAGGAAGCGGCCGCCGCCAAGGCGAGCAAGCCGCGCCAGACCGCCGAGGCCGCCGCCCAGGAAGCCGCCGCGCTGAACAAGGCCGCCGCCGCCAAGCGCGCCGCCCCCGCAGCGGCCCCGGTCGAGCCGCCGCCCGCCGCCGTCGCACCTGCGCCGGTGGAGGCTGCGGCCGCCCCGGCTGCACCGGCCGAAGCGCCGAAGCCGGCGCTGCGCGTCGTCAAGGCCGTCGATGTCGGCGCCGAGGAAAAGCAGAAGCAGGTCGACCTGGAGCGCCGCCGCAAGGCCGCCGAGGCCGAGGCTGCGGCCATCCGGGCGATGATGAACAAGCCCAAGGCGGTGATGGTCGCCAAGAAGGAAGAGCCGAAGCCGGCCGAGACGCCCAAGGAAGGCATCAAGGGCACGATCCACAAGAAGGTCGGTGCCCCGGGCGCGCCCGGCACCACGACCGCCGCCACGGCCAAGCCGGGCGACAAGAAATCGGTCAAGTCCGAGAAGCTGTCGTCCAGCTGGGCCGACGATGCGAAGAAGCGCGGCGTCAAGCCCGGCGCGACCGCCGCTCCGGGTGCGCGTTCGTCGGCCGGTGGCTGGCGGGCGCCGACGCGCGGTGGCGCCGGTGGCCGTCGCGGCCGCGACGACCGCAATGGCGCGCCCTCGTCCTTCGTGGCCCCGGTCGAGCAGCAGGTGCAGGAGGTCCATGTGCCCGAGACGATCTCGGTGGCCGACCTCGCGCACAAAATGTCGGTCAAGGCCTCCGAGGTCATCAAGAAGCTGATGCAGCTGGGCCAGATGGTCACCATCAACCAGCAGCTGGACCAGGAGACGGCGATGATCGTCGTCGAGGAAATGGGCCACAAGGCCTTTGCCGCCAAGCTGGACGATCCGGACGCCTTCCTCGAGGAAGAGGGCGCCGCCGGCGATCAGCACGAGCTGCTGCCGCGCGCACCGGTCGTCACCGTCATGGGTCACGTCGACCACGGCAAGACCTCGCTGCTGGACTACATCCGCCGCGCCCGTGTGGCGGCGGGCGAGGCCGGCGGCATCACGCAGCACATCGGCGCCTACCACGTCGACACGCCGCGCGGCATGATCACCTTCCTGGACACCCCGGGTCACGCGGCCTTCACGCAGATGCGTGCCCGCGGCGCCAAGGCGACCGACATCGTCATCCTGGTCTGCGCGGCCGACGACGGCGTGATGCCGCAGACCAAGGAAGCGATCGCCCATGCGAAGGCGGCCGGCGTGCCCATCGTGGTCGCCATGACCAAGATCGACAAGCCGGACTCGAACGTCGAGCGCGTCAAGAGCGAGCTGGTGGCCGAAGAAGTCGTGCCGGAAGAGTTCGGCGGCGACGCGCCCTTCGTCGGCGTCTCGTCCAAGACCGGCCAGGGCGTCGACGAACTGCTGGAGCAGGTGCTGCTGCAGGCCGAGGTGCTGGAGCTGAAGGCCGCCAAGGATTCGATGGCCAAGGGTCTGGTGATCGAAGCCAAGCTGGACAAGGGCCGCGGCCCGGTCGCGACCATCCTGGTGCAGACCGGCACGCTCAAGCGTGGCGACATCGTGCTGGCCGGTTCGACCTATGGTCGCGTGCGCGCGATGCTGGATGAGGACGGCAAGCCGACCAACGAGGCCGGCCCGTCGATTCCGGTCGAGATTCAGGGCCTGACCGAGGTGCCGCAGGCCGGCGACGAGTTCATGGTGCTGGCCGACGAGCGCCGGGCGCGCGAGATCGCGACCTTCCGCTCGGGCAAGTACCGCGACGTCAAGCTGGCCAAGCAGCAGGCCGCCAAGCTGGAGAATATGTTCTCCGACATGGCCGCCGGCGATGTGCAGACCCTGCCGCTGATCATCAAGGCCGACGTGCAGGGCTCGCAGGAGGCGCTGGCTTCCTCACTGCTCAAGCTGTCGACCGACGAGGTCAAGGTGCAGATCGTGCACGCGGCGGTCGGTGGCATCAGCGAGAGCGACGTCAATCTGGCGATCGCCTCCAAGGCCATCATCATCGGCTTCAATGTGCGTGCCGACGCCGGTGCGCGCAAGCTGGCCGAGGGCAATGGCGTCGACCTGCGCTACTACAACATCATCTACGACGCCGTCGATGAGGTGAAGGCGGCAATGGGTGGCATGCTGGCGCCGGAGCAGAAGGAAGAGGCGCTGGGCACGGCGGAGATCCGCACCGTGTTCGTCGCCTCCAAGATCGGCACGGTGGCCGGTTCGATGGTCACCTCCGGCCTGGTGCGCCGCGGTGCGCGCTTCCGCCTGCTGCGCGAGAACGTGGTCATCTACACCGGCGAGGTCGAATCGGTCCGCCGCATGAAGGACGACGTCCGCGAAGTCAAGGAAGGCTTCGAGTGCGGTATCAAGCTGAAGAACTACAACGACATTGCCGAGGGCGATCAGCTGGAGTTCTTCGAGATCAAGGAAGTCGCCCGCACGCTGTAAGCGCCAAGCCGTGCTAGGTGGAAACCCCGCCCTTGGGCGGGGTTCGCCACTTCAGGAGTTGATGAAGATGCGACATAAACGAGCCATCCCGAACCGCGGTTTCCGCGTTGCCGACCAGATCCAGCGCGATCTGGCCGAGCTGATCCGCGAGCTGAAGGATCCGCGCGTGCGGATGCCGACGATCAATGCGGTCGAGGTGACGCCCGACTATGCGCATGCCAAGGTTTTCTTTTCGGTGCTGATCGGCGATCCGCAGGAGACCGAGGAGGCGCTGAACGAGGCCGCCGGCTTCCTGCGCAACGGCCTGTTCAAGCGCCTGCAGATCCACACGGTTCCCAGCCTGCATTTCCATTTCGACCGCACGACCGAGCGCGCGGCCGAGATGAGCGCCCTGATCTCCAAGGCCAACGCGACGCGCGCGCTGGACGACGAAGAGCCCAACGACTGAGATGAACGCGCCCGCCCGTCAACGCATCCAGCGCCGTGCCGTGCACGGCGTGCTGCTGCTGGACAAGCCCCTGGGCCTGTCCAGCAACGATGCCTTGCAGAAGGCCAAATGGCTGCTGCGCGCCGAGAAGGCCGGCCACACCGGCACGCTCGATCCGCTGGCGACGGGCCTCTTGCCGCTGTGCTTCGGCGCCGGCACCAAGTTCAGCCAGGTCAGCCTCGATGCCGACAAGGGCTATCTGGCCACCCTGCAGCTGGGCATCACGACGACCACCGGCGACGCCGAGGGCGAGGTGCTGGAGCGCCGCGAACCGAACGCGACGCGGGCGCAGATCGAGGTCATCGTTGCCCGCTTCATCGGCGAGATCGAGCAGGTGCCGCCGATGTACTCGGCACTGAAGCACGAGGGCCGGCCGCTGTACGAGTACGCGCGTGCCGGCATCCACATCGAGCGCCCCTCGCGCCGGGTGACGATCCATCGCGCCGACATCGTCGCGTTCGAGAATGGCCTGCTGACGCTGGACGTGGCCTGCAGCAAGGGCACCTACATCCGCACGCTGGCCGAGGATATCGGCCGTGCGCTCGGCTGCGGCGCCTCGCTGGCCGCGCTGCGGCGCACGAAATCGGGACCGCTGACGGTCGAACAGGCGATCAGCCTGGACGCGCTGGCGGCCATGAGCGAACAGGAGCGTGAAGCCTTGCTTCACCCCCCCGACTCGCTGCTGGCCGACTGGCCCTCGCTGTCGCTGGACGGCGAGGAGGCCGCGCGCTTCCTGACCGGCCTGCGCCGGCGGGTCCAGGCGCAGGACGCGATCAATGTCCGCGTCTACGGGCCGCAACCGAAAGCCTTCCTGGGCAGCGCCCACATCCAGTCCGGCGAACTGATCGCCGACCGTCTTCTGAGCCCGCAAGAGGTCGACAGCCTCTTGGGCGCCGTCTGAGTTTCATGAAAGAAAGAGTCGTATGAGCAACCGACAGATCCGCAATATCGCCATCATCGCCCACGTCGACCATGGCAAGACCACGATGGTCGACCAGCTGCTGCGTCAGAGCGGCACCTTCGCCGAGCACGAGAAGGTCGTCGACACGGTGATGGACAGCAATGCCATCGAGCGCGAGCGCGGCATCACCATCCTGGCCAAGAACTGCGCGGTCAGCTGGCAAGGCACCCACATCAATATCGTCGACACGCCCGGACACGCGGACTTCGGCGGCGAGGTCGAGCGCGCGCTGTCGATGGTCGACGGCGTCGTGCTCCTGATCGACGCGCAGGAAGGCCCGATGCCGCAGACCCGCTTCGTGACCAAGAAGGCGCTGGCCCTGGGTCTGAAGCCCATCGTCGTCGTCAACAAGGTCGACAAGCCGGGCGCCAAGCCCGACGCCGTCATCAACGCCGCCTTCGACCTGTTCGACAAGCTGGGCGCCACCGACGAGCAGCTGGACTTCCCGGTCGTCTACGCCTCGGGCATCAATGGCTGGACCTCGCTGGAAGAGGGCGCACCGGGCGAGCAGTGGGGCCCCGATATGTCGGCCCTGTTCGACACCGTGCTCAAGCATGTGCCCTCGCACGCCGGTGACCCGGCGGCGCCGCTGCAGCTGCAGATCTCGGCGCTGGACTACTCGACCTTCGTCGGTCGCATCGGCGTCGGCCGCATCAACCAGGGCACGCTGAAGCCCGGCATGGACGTGGTCGTGATGGAAGGCCCGGACGGCCGCACGACCAAGGGCCGCGTCAACCAGGTGCTGACCTTCCAGGGTCTGGATCGCGTGCAGACGCCGGAAGCCGAGCCGGGCGACATCGTGCTGATCAACGGCCTGGACGAGATCGGCATCGGCGTCACCGTCACCAGCCCGGCCAGCCCGGCCCCGCTGCCGATGCTGAAGGTCGACGAGCCGACCTTGACGATGAACTTCTGCGTCAACACATCGCCGCTGGCCGGCCGCGAAGGCAAGTACGTGACCAGCCGCCAGATCTGGGACCGCCTGCAGAAGGAATTGCAGAGCAATGTCGCGCTGCGCGTTTCCGAGACCGAGGAAGACGGCATCTTCGAGGTAATGGGCCGCGGCGAACTGCACCTGACCATCCTCCTGGAAAACATGCGCCGCGAGGGCTATGAGCTGGCCGTCTCGAAGCCGCGCGTGGTGTTCCAGACCATCAACGGCGAGAAGCACGAGCCGATCGAACTGGTCACGGCCGACGTGGAGGAAACCCACCAGGGCGGCGTGATGCAGGCGCTGGGCGAGCGCAAGGGCGAGCTGGTCAATATGGAACCGGACGGCCGTGGCCGCGTGCGCCTCGAATACCGCATCCCGGCGCGCGGCCTGATCGGCTTCAGCAACGAGTTCCTGAACCTGACCCGCGGTTCGGGCCTGATCTCGAACATCTTCGACGGCTACGAGCCGCACAAGGGCGAGATCGCCGGCCGCAAGAACGGCGTCTTGATCTCGATGGATGCCGGCGAGATCTTCACCTATGCGCTGGGCAAGCTGGACGACCGCGGCCGCATGTTCGTCAAGCCCAACGATCCGGTCTATGAAGGCATGATCGTCGGCATCCACAGCCGCGAGAACGACCTGGTCGTCAACGCGACCCGCACCAAGCAGCTAACCAACTTCCGTGTCAGCGGCAAGGAAGACGCGATCAAGATCACGCCGCCGATCGACCTGACCCTGGAATACGGCGTCGAGTTCATCGAGGACGACGAGCTGGTCGAGATCACGCCGAAGAGCGTGCGTCTGCGCAAGCGTCATCTGAGCGAGAACGAACGCAAGCGAGCGTCGCGCGCTTGAGCTCGCTGCGCGAGTGAGCCGCGCTCCCTCCAGCCAAGGCCAGAGGCCTTGGCCGTCGCCAGGCACAAACAGTCCTCAGGACTGTTTGAGTCCGGGCTCCGCCTCCCTCCGTGGGGGAGGCTCCAGCTAGACTCACGACGCGGCCCCTTTTGGGGCCGCTCTGAATTCATGACTCATCGTCGCGCGGTTGTTCTGATGATTGTTGTCACCCTGCTGTGGAGCACGGCGGGGGTGGTGACGCGGCATCTGGAGGCGGCGCGCAGTTTCGAGATCACCTTCTGGCGCAGCGCCTTCAATGCGCTGGCCCTGGTGCTGGCGCTGGGCTGGATGCGCGGGCCGGCCTTGCTGGGCCAGCTGCGCCGGGCGCCGCGCCTGGTCTGGGTCTCGGGCCTGTGCTGGGCGGTGATGTTCACCGCCTTCATGGTGGCGCTGACAATGACCAAGGTCGCCAATGTGCTGGTGACGATGGCGCTGGGCCCCTTGCTGACCGCGCTGTTCTCGCGCCTGTTCCTGCATCACGCCCTGCCGGCGCGCACCTGGATCGCCATCGTCGTCGCCAGTGCCGGCATCGCCTGGATGTTCGGCCATGAGTTCGGCGCCGGGGGCGGCCTGCTTGGCGTGCTGGTCGCCCTGGGCGTGCCGCTGGCAGCGGCGGTCAACTGGTGCGTGCTGCAGCATGTCGGCCATGGCGAGGACGAGTCGGGCGACATGCCGCTGGCCGTGCTGATCGGTGCCTTGATCTCGGCCGGTCTGGCCCTGCCGCTGGCCTGGCCGTTGCAGGCCTCGCCGCATGATCTTGGCCTGCTGGCCGGCCTGGGCGTGTTCCAGCTGGCCGTGCCCTGCCTCTTGGTCGTGCGCCTGTCGCGCGTGCTGGCCGGGCCGGAGCTGGCGCTGCTGGGCCAGCTGGAGGTCGTGCTGGGCGTGCTCTGGGCCTGGCTGGGGGCGGGGGAAGACCCGTCTTCCGCGGCCCTGCTGGGAGGTGCTATGGTGCTGGCGGCTCTGGCCGGCAATGAATGGCTGGCCTGGCGAGCCGAAACCCGGCCGCGAGCTCCCGGCCGCGCCGCTGTTTCCCCGGCGTCCTCTTCTTCAAACCCCCAATCAACATCCCGGAGCGAGGCATGAAGCCGCCCCTGATTCCTGCATTGCAAGCCGATGGCCAGATCCAGGCCGAAGTGAATGGCTGCCTGGGCCTGATCACCCTGAACCGTCCGGAGACGCTGAACGCGCTGTCGCTGGCGATGATCCGCGACATGACGAGCCTGCTGCGGGCCTGGGCCGAGATGCCGGAGATCCAGGCGGTGGCGGTGCTGGCCGCGGCACGGCCGGGCAAGGCGCCGGCCTTCTGCGCCGGCGGCGACATCCGCTTCTTCCATCGCGCGGCGCTGGCCGGCGACGAGTCGCTGGAGGCCTTCTTCACCGAGGAATACGCGCTCAACCACCTGATCCACCATTACCCCAAGCCCTATATCGCGCTGATGGACGGCATCGTCATGGGCGGCGGCATGGGCATCAGCCAGGGAGCCAAGCTGCGCGTGCTGACCGAGCATTCGAAGCTGGCGATGCCGGAGACCAATATCGGCCTCTTCCCCGATGTCGGCGGCGGCTGGTTCCTCGGCCAGTGCCCCGGCCATGTCGGCGAATGGCTGGCGCTGACCGGCCAGGCGATCGCCGCCGGTGATGCGCTGGAACTGGGCCTGGGAGACGTGTTCGTGCGCAGCGAGCACCTGCCGGCGCTGCTGACGGCGCTGCGCGAGGGCGAGCAGAGCAGTGCCGAGCATGTGGTGGCGACGGTGATGGAGCGGGTCGACCTGGCGCCGGCGCCGGACCACCAGCGCCTGCGCCGCCAGATCGATCAGCATTTCGGCCAAGCCGATCTGCCGGCCATCATGGCCTCGCTGGCCGCCTCCGACGACGATTGGGCGCGCCAGACCCATGCAGGGCTGCGGAAGCGCTCGCCGCTGATGCTGGCCGTTACGCTGGAACAGCTGCGCCGCGCGCGCAGGATGGCCAGCCTGGCCGAGGATCTGCGCATGGAGCGTGATCTGGTCCACCGCTGCTTCCATCTGCGCCCGGGGCCGCTGAGCGAGACGGTCGAGGGCATCCGCGCGCTGGCCGTCGACAAGGACCATGCGCCGCGCTGGAACCCCGCTCGCATCGAGGACGTGACGCCGGCCATGGTGCAGGCCTTCTTCGACAGCCCCTGGTCGCCCGAGCAGCATCCGCTGCGCGCGCTGAGCTGAGCTGAGCGAGCGGCCCCGAACGGGGCCAGACCTTGCCGGATCGTCGCTTCGGCGCATCGATTTGCGCGGGCCGCGCTGCGCTGCGGTGGAAATCCGGCGTGGCTGCGGCCTAAACTGCCTTATCGATCCGCTGGGGGGCAGACCATGCTGCAGACCGTGACCCGAATGGCGAGCTATTTCCGCGACGCCGTTCCGTTCCGCATCATTCCGGCGCTGATCGCGACGGCCGTGCTCTTCGGCGTCTGGGCGATGCCGGTGCCCGAGGGCCTGACGCCCAAGGCCTGGGGCCTGGTGGCGATCTTCCTGACCACCATCGTCGCCATCATCCTCAAGGTGATGCCGATCGGCGTGATGGCCCTGATGGCCATCCTGATCACCGCACTGACCCAGGTGACGGCCAATTCGTCCAAGGCGGCGATCGCCGACACGCTGGGCAGCTTCGCCAATCCGCTGATCTGGCTGATCGTGATCTCGGTGCTGATCTCGCGCGGTCTGAAGAAGACCGGCCTGGGCAGCCGGCTGGGCTTCTACTTCATCTCGCTGCTGGGCAAGCGCACGGTCGGCATCGGCTACGGCCTCGCCATCTGCGAGCTGATCCTGGCCCCGTTCACGCCCAGCAACACGGCGCGCGGCGGCGGCATCGTGCACCCGATCATGAAATCGATCGCCAATGCCTTCGGCTCCGACCCCGAGCAGAAGACCGAGGGCAAGGTGGGCACCTATCTGGCCCTGGTCAACTACCACGCCAACCCGATCAGCTCGGCGATGTTCATCACCGCGACGGCGCCGAACCCGCTGGTGGTCGACTATGTCGCCAAGGTCACCAACCAGAGCTTCCAGCTCAGCTGGGGCACCTGGGCCCTGTGCATGCTGCTGCCGGGCCTGGTCTGCATGGCGCTGATGCCGCTGCTGGTCTATCTGCTGGCCAAGCCGCAGGTGACGCACACGCCCGATGCCGTCGCCTTTGCGCGCAAGGAGCTGGCCGCCATGGGCCCGCTCAAGCCCAAGGAGTGGGTGATGATGGGCACCTTCGCGATGCTCTTGCTGCTGTGGGCGGACCTGCCGGCCTTTCTGTTCGGCAAGGCCTATGCGCTGGACCCGACCGTCGTCGCCGCGCTGGGCCTGTTCACGCTCCTGATCACCGGCACCATCGACTGGGACGATGTGCTGTCCGAGAAAAGCGCCTGGGATACGCTGATCTGGTTCGGCGCGCTGGTGATGCTGGCCGGCGAACTGAACCAAGCCGGCGTCGTCAAATGGTTCTCGGACGGCCTGCGCGGCAGCATCGAGGCCAGCGGCATGAGCTGGCCGGCGGCCGCCGCCGTGCTGGTGCTGGTCTTCCTGTTCTCGCACTACCTGTTTGCCAGCACGACGGCGCACATCAGCGCGATGATGCTGGCCTTCCTGACCGTCGGCGCGCATCTGGTGCCGGCCGACTACCTGGTGCCTTTCCTGCTGATGATGGCGGCCTCCTCGGCCATCATGATGACGCTGACCCATTACGCGACCGGCACCTCGCCCATCATCTTCGGCAGCGGCTTCGTGACCCTGGGCCTGTGGTGGCGGGTCGGCTTCGTAATGGCCATCTTCGAGCTGCTGGTCTTTGCCAGCGTCGGCCTGCTCTGGTGGAAGCTGCTGGGCTTCTGGTAAGGGCCAGGCCTTGCGCCCTGCGAGCGCGGGAGTAGGATTGTCACGAACCATCGGCCCGGTCTTCAGACGCCAGAGGAGCGCATCATGATCTCGATCGAAATCTCTGCCTTGCGTGTCGTCCTGCTGGGCCTGGCCCTGGCCGCCGGTGCGTTGCCCGCGTCTGCGACCGAGCAGGCCAAGGAGCGGCGCGATTCGCGCGACGTGCGGCAGGACTCGCGCCAGGATTCGCGCAGCGAGAAGATCGACTGCCGCCAGGAAAACAACAAGAGCAATGCCGCCTGCCGTCAGGACAAGCGCGACAGCAAGCAGGACGGCCGCAAGGACGCCCGCGACGTCAAATACTGAGCGCGCAATGCCGGCGGAAGCCGGCCCGGGCCGGCAGACGGCGGCCCTTCTTGGGATAATTGCTGATCGGCTCGCTCCGCTGCTGCCCATCGGCGGCGCCGGGCGAGCCCGCCCATTCGCGCGACATCCGCGCCCAGCATGACAGAAACGGCGTACGGTGACGAATCCCAGCCCCACAGCGATCTCCTCCCATAACCCCTGGCGGCTGTCCGTTGCGCCCATGCTCGACTGGACCGATCGCCATTGCCGTTTCTTCCATCGCCTGCTGACGCGCCAGACCCGGCTTTATACCGAGATGGTGACGACCGGCGCGCTCTTGCACGGCGACAAGCCGCGCCATCTGGACTTCAACCGCGGCCACGAGCATCCGGTCGCCCTGCAGCTGGGCGGCTCGGAGCCGGCCGATCTGGCTGCCAGCGCGAAGCTGGCCGAGCAATGGGGCTATGACGAGGTCAATCTGAACTGCGGCTGCCCCAGCGAGCGGGTGCAGCGCGGCGCCTTCGGCGCCTGCCTGATGGCCGAGCCCGAGCTGGTCGCGGACGGCATCAAGGCGATGCGCGATGCGGTCTCGATTCCGGTCACGATCAAGCACCGCATCGGCATCGACCGCATCGAGAGTTATGACTTCGTGCGCGACTTCGTCGGCCGCATCGCCGAGGCCGGCTGCGAGGTCTTCATCGTCCATGCCCGCAATGCCTGGCTGCAGGGCCTGTCGCCGAAGGAGAACCGCGAGATCCCACCGCTGCGCTATGAGCTGGTGCACCAGCTCAAGCGCGAGTTCCCGCGGCTGATCATCGTGCTCAACGGCGGCGTCAAGGACGACGACGAGATCGAGGAACAGCTGCGCCATGTCGACGGCGTGATGGTCGGCCGCCAGGCCTATCACGAGCCCTGGCAGATGGTCGACTGGGACCGTCGCTTCTTTGGGCAGCCGGACCCGGCGGACAGCCGCGAGCAGGTCGAGGCGCTGTGGCTGGACTATTTGAGCCGTCTGCATGCCGAGGGTCGGGCCTGGCCGCAGGCGATGCGCCATGCGCTGGGCCTGTGGAACGGCCAGGCCGGTTCGCGCCGCTGGCGCCAGGTCTGGTCCGATCACAAGCTGAAGGGCCTGGCGCCGGCCGAGGTCGCCGCGATCGCCACGCGCGCGCGCAGCGAGGTGCTCGAGCAGCTGGCCGAGCCCCGCCCGCTGGCGGCCTGATTCAGCCCCGGCCCCGCCGCTTTCGTCGCACGGCGGTTGGCCCGGGTCGCCAGCCACGACGATGATGGCGCCATGCGCCACCTGCTTCGTTCGCTGCTGCTTTCCCTGCTGCTGTGCCTGAGCCCGCCGCTGCGCGCCGCGCCCGAGGCGATCGCCGACGGCGTCTACCTGCTGCGCGGCCATTTCGAGCCGGGCCGCCAGCCCGACGGCAATAGCGTGCTGCTGCGCGGCAGCGAGGGCTGGGTGCTGATCGACAGCGGCCGCCACCGCGCGCATACGCAGCAGCTGCTGGACTTCACGGCCGGCGATCTGAAGGCCGTCGTCAACACGCACTGGCATCTGGACCATCTGGGCGGCAATGCCTGGCTGCGCGAGCGGCAGCCGGGGCTGCTCGTCTACGCCAGCGCCGAGGTCGAGCGCGCGCTGGCCGGCTGGCTGGCGCAAACCCGCCGGCAGATGCAGGCCCTGGTCGACGATGGGAAGACGCCCGAGGCCGCGCGCGCGCAGATGCGGATCGACCTGGACCTGCTGGCGCAGGGCGCGGCCCTGCTGCCCGATCGCCGCATCGAGGCGCCGCTGTCGGCGCTCGCGCCGGCCGGCCGGGCGCTGCGCCTGGGGCTGGAGAGCGGCGTCAGCGGCGGCGATGTCTGGGTGCTCGACGAGGCCAGCGGCACCCTGATCGCCGGCGATCTGCTCACGCTTCCGGTGCCCTTTCTCGACACCGCCTGCGCCGAGGCCTGGAGCGCGGCGCTGCGCCGCCTGGAGGTACAGCCCTTCGAGCGCCTGGTGCCGGGCCATGGGCCGGTGCTCGACCGCGCCGGTCTGCGCCGCTATCGACGGGCCTTCGACGGCCTGCTGGCCTGCGCGGCCGGCGATCGGCCGGTGGCCGACTGCGCGGCCGCCTGGCTGAGCGATCTGGATGGCCTGATCGCCGAGGCCGACAAGCCGCGCACGCTGGGCCTGCTGAGCTACTATTTCAAGGCGCATCTGCGCGCCGCGCCCGAGCAGCGACTGCGCTTCTGCGCCGCGCCACCATGAAACCGATGCCCGTCTTCTTCCACTGCTACGACACCGCCCTGGGCTGCTGCGGCATTGCCTGGCGCGGGCAGGGCGCCATCGTCGGCTCGCAGCTGCCGGAAGAGAGCGCCGGTGCGACGCGCGACCGCATGCGGGTGCGCTTCCCGACGGCGCGCGAATCGGACCAGCTGCCGCCGGCCGTGCAGCGCGCGATCGCCGGGGTGCGGCGGCTGCTGGCCGGCGAGACGGCCGACGCGGGCGAGTTGCTGGCGGTCGAGCTCGACGAGAGTGGCGTGCCCGAATTCAAGCGCCAGGTCCATGCGCTGACCCGCCGCATCCCGGTCGGCCAGACCCTGAGCTACGGCGAACTGGCCGCACGCCTGGGCCAGCCCGGCGCGGCGCGCGCGGTCGGCCAGGCCGAGGGCAGCAACCCCTTCGCGCCCATCGTGCCCTGCCACCGGGTGATGGGCAGCGGCGGCCTGGGCACCGGCTTCTCGGCCCATGGCGGCGTCGAGACCAAGCTGCGGCTCTTGCGCATCGAGGCGCGTGCCGCCGGCCAGCCGGTCGGCGAGCAGACCGGCTTGTTCGGCTGAACGGCCGATAATCGCGGCCTACTTCCGAGGCCTTCGATGTCGTTTGCAAGCCTGGGCCTCGCGCCCGCCCTGGTCCGCGCGGTGCGCGAGCAGGGCTATCACGCCCCCACCGCCATCCAGGCGGCCGCCATTCCCGCCGTGCTGACCGGCCACGATGTGCTGGGCCTGGCGCAGACCGGCTCGGGCAAGACGGCCGCCTTCGCCCTGCCGCTGCTGCAGCGCCTCGTCACCGGCAAGCGGCCCGAGCCGCGCCGTCCGCAGGCGCTGGTGCTGGCGCCGACGCGCGAGCTGGCCGTGCAGACCGGCGAGGTGCTGCGCGATCTGGCGCGCTCGCTGCCCGAGCGGCTGAAGATTGCCGTCGCCTTCGGCGGCGTGTCCATCAATCCGCAGCTGATGGGCCTGCGCGGCGGCTGCGACCTCATCGTCGCGACGCCGGGCCGCCTGCTGGACCTGGTCGATCACAATGCGCTGCGCTTCGATGCGCTGGAGCTGCTGGTGCTGGACGAGGCCGACCGCCTGCTGGACCTGGGCTTTGCCGAGGAACTGCAGCGCATCCTGGCGCTGCTGCCGGCGCAGCGGCAGAACCTGTTCTTCTCGGCGACCTTCCCGGCCAGGGTGCAGGCCCTGGCCGAGGGGCTGTTGCGCGAGCCGCAGCGGATCGAGATCGCGCCGGAGCCGCTGCGCGTCGAGGCGATCGCCGAGCGCGCGATCCAGGTCGACAGCGCCCGGCGCACGCCGCTCCTGCGCCATCTGCTGCAAAGCGAGGGCTGGGAGCGTGCGCTGGTCTTTGTCGCGACCAAATATGCGACCGAGCATGTGTCGGACAAGCTCTGGGCCCAGGGCATCAAGGCGGCCGCCCTGCATGGCGAGCTCAGCCAGGGCGGTCGGACCCGGGTACTGGCGGCGCTGAAAAGCGGCGAGATCAAGGTGCTGGTCGCCACCGATGTGGCGGCGCGCGGCCTGGATATTCCGGAGCTGCCGGCCGTCGTCAACTACGACCTGCCGCGCGCGGCGGCCGAGTACACGCACCGCATCGGCCGCACCGGCCGCGCCGGCGCGAGCGGCGTCGCCGTCAGCTTCGTCGCTGCCGACAGCGAGGCGCATTTCCGCCTGATCGAGAAGCGCCAGGGCCGGCGCGTGCCGCGCGAGCAGGTTGCCGGCTTCGAGCCGACCGAGGTGGCCAGCGAGGCGCAGGCCAGCGGCGGCATCAAGGGCCGGCGCAAGAGCAAGAAGGACAAGCTGCGCGAGGCCGCTGCCGCCGCCACAGCAGCGGCCGCGTCGGCCTCAGCGACTTAGTCCCAGGGCGCCGTCTCCAGCGCCGCCGGCTCGGCGGAGGCCTTCGGCTCCAGGGTGGCCGGCGCCGGCAGCGTGGCCGCCAGGGCGGCGCCGGCGGCCAGGAAGTCGTGTTCGCCGCCCAGGCCCTCGATCAGCGCCGGGATCAGCTCGGCCAGCTCGCCGGTGGCGATCACCGCGTCGGCGTCGAAGGCCTCGTCCTTCTGCGGCTTGTCATGGCCCTCGAAGACCTGGTCCAGGAAGGCGACCTTCTTGATCGCCAGGGTGTCGGTCAGCATGAAGGACACGCGGTCCTTGTAGCTCATCGCCAGCCGGGTCGGGCGCTTGCCGCTGGTCAGGTGCTGGCGCACCTCGTCGATGTCCAGCGCATGACGGGCATAGCGGACCACCGATTTCTCGCCGTCCTCGCTCTTCAGCTCGCATTCGCGGTCGATCGTGAAGCCCTCGGGCGGCACACCGTCCATCAGCCAGGCGGCCATGCAGGTGGCTGGCGTCTCGGCGCTCTGCACCAGATGCAGCGAAAGGCCGTCCAGCGCCTTGATCAACAGGCTGACCACCTCTTCGGCGCGGGCCGGGCTCGAGGCGTCGATCATCATCAGGCGCTGCTCGGGCGCGATCCAGACCTTGACGCTGCTGCGCTTCTTGAAGCACAGCGGCAGCAGCTCATGCGTCGCCTGCTCCTTCAGGTCCTTCAGCGCCTTCTTGCCCGGCTTGCGGCCGGTCTGTTCCTCGATCTGGGCGGCGATCTCGTCGACCCGCTCCTTGACCACCGAGCCGGGCAGCACGCGCTGCTCGATCTGCAGTTTCAGGTGGTAGTGGCCATCGACCGCCTCGACCAGCAGCCCATGCTCCTCGCCGCGCGGCGGCACCCAGCCCAGGCTCAGCGCTTCGCTGGCCCCGCAGGGCTGGAACGGAGCCTTGGCCAGGCTTTCCTCGATCTGTTCGAGCGTCGGCTGCCAGTCGGCGCCGACGCGGTACACCATCAAATTCTTGAACACTGCGATGCAATCCTCGTCTAGCGGCCCGCCGCCGCCGTTCGAGCCGAGCGGCGGCGGGCGAAAAACAAAGATTGTGACGCAAAGCCGGCTGGATTCCGGCCGCGCTCAGGCGCGGCGGCGGATTCGGCCGGCGAGGGCGGCAAGACCGCACAGCAGCAGCGCGGCGCTGCCCGGTTCCGGCACGTTGACGGTGATCGCCTGCATCGTGCCGGTGAAACTGCCGTCCGACATGAAGGTCAGGCCGGTGACAAAGGCGGTCACCTCGAAGGGGTTCAGCTCGGCCGAGGTCTCGATGCCGCGTACCTCGAAGCGGTCGACGCCGCCGGCATAGCCATGCGCGGTGAAGTCGAAGGCCTGGCCGGCGGCCAGCCCGCTCTGCAGCAGGATCCAGCTGGCGCCGTCCCAGCCATAGACCTCGTAGAGGCCGTCGCCGACCTCGCTCGCGATCTGCACGCTGCGGAAGTTCGGGTCGCCGGCGCCGGTCTTGTAGCTGAAGCCGGTGGCGACGATGGGGTCGATGAAGGTGACGCTATTGGCCGAGACATGGGCCACATTGAAGCCGTACAGCGGACCGCCCAGCAGGCCGCTGGTCGTCGGCACCGGCGTCAAGGTCGGCAGCTGGATATTGCCGACGCCGCCGGGCAGGGTGTTCGGATCGATGGGCAGGAAATCGAAGTAGGAGCTGGAGCGCGAGACCGGCGTGCCATCGGCGCGCGTGTGGGTCAGCTCGATCGCGATCGAGTAATGCGTGCCGTATTGCAGCAGACCGGTCGGCACCGTGTAGTTGTTGCTGGGGAGCGCCTCGCTGATGTAGATCAGATCGCCCTGCTGGAAGCTGCCGGGATTGGTGGCGACGCGCGACACCACGGTCACCGGATGGCTGTTGTCGACGATGCGCACCCGCATCTCGCTTACGGACGCCGGTGGCGCGTTCGGCGAGACCCAGCTGATGGACGGCGTCAGGCCGGCGCCGTTGATCGTCATCGACTGCACGAAGGGCATGGCCGCCACATCGCCGATGGAGGGTGTCTGGATCACCGAGTTGGTGCCCGGTGCGAACGTGGGGCTGGTCGACAGGATCAGGCTCCAGGGCCCGGTCATCTTGTCGTCGTAGGGGCGCGAGGCGTAGTACTGGTGCGGGTAGAAGCTCCAGTCGCGCTCGAACAGGCGTTGCTTGATCCAGTCGGGGTCGCTGGCCAGCGAGCCGCAGACGGCGCCGCTGGGGCAGTTGGCCGAGTAGCCGTAGACCGTGGCGCCCGGCTGGTCCAGCGGCGGTTGCACATTCTGCGCGCCCCAGACCATGATGTCGCCGGTGGCGAAATTGCCGGAATTGGCGCTGTTCTGCTGGCGCAGCGAGAACAGCGTGCCGGTGGTGGGCGTCGCCGCATCGGCGCACAGGCTGGCCGCGGCCAGGGCGATCGCTGCGGCGCAGCGTCCGAGCAAAGAGGCGGGGTTCATCGGCGACTCCTGTCTGCCGCAGCGGTTGGGGCGGCGGCCGTCAAGCGTAGTCCGGCGCCGCCGGGGCGCTATCCCCAAATCAGACGATGTCGCCGCAAGCGGGCTCAGGCAGCGGCAGCGGCGATCTGGCGCAGCGCCTGCTCGAAGACCTCGGGCGGCTGGCCGCCGGAGATCAGGTGCTGGTCGTTGATGATGACCGCCGGCACCGAGTGGATGCCCGCGCGCTGGTAGAAGCTCTCGGTCTCACGCACCTCGGCCGCATAGCGGTCGCTGGCCAGCAGCGCACGCGCCTCGTCCTCGGGCAGGCCGACGGCGACGGCGCGCTCCAGCAGCAGCGCGTGATCGCCCGGGTTCTTGCCCTCGGTGAAATAGGCGCCGAACAGGGCCAGTTTCAGCGCCAGCTGCTTGGCCGGATCGAGCTCGCCGGCCCAGTGCAAGAGCCGGTGCGCATCGAAGGTGTTGTAGATGCGGTCGCGCGCGCCGGTCGTGAACGTGAAGCCCAGGGCCTCGCCGCGCTGGCGGATCGCCTCGCGGATCTGCGTGCGCTGCTGCAGCGTCGAGCCGTATTTGCGCGTCAGATGCGCCTCGATCTCCTCGCCCTCCGGCTCCATCTGCGGGTTCAGCTCGAAGGGCTGGAAGTGCAGGTTCACCGGCAGCTCGGGCATCCGGGCGAGGGCCTGCTGCAGCGACTTGAGGCCGATGATGCACCAGGGACAGGAAACGTCGGAGACGAAATCGATCTTCATCCCGCCACCTTAAACGATCTGCCGGTTGCTCGCCCGCGCCAGGTAGAACCACTCGGTGCCCGGCTGGGCATTCGAGGCCGGGAAGACGATGCGGCCGTCGTCCGGCGCCAGCACCGGCTCGCCGTTGGCGCGGGTGCCGATCTGCTGGCCCTTGCTGACCGGATCGAAGCTGGCCCAGGCGCGCACGAAGCTGTCGCCCTCGTGCTCGCGGTCGATCACCTCGTAGAGCTGCAGGAGTTCCGGCTTCGTCGCCGGCCGCGGCTCGACGACGCCCGGCTCCAGCATGCCCAAGAGCACCATCGTGCGCAGGATGGCCTTGTAGGCGAACTCGGGGCCGTCCGGGTCCAGGTGCTGGCCGCATTCCAGCGTGATGCCGTAGCCGCCCTGCGAGCGCTTGTACTCGGTCGTGCCGACGCCGTAATGCGGGTCCTGCTGCAGCATCGCCTGGCGCGAGCCGTCGCCGGCACGGGCGGCACGGCGCTGCAGGCCCAGCGCATAGGTCGACAGCCAGCCCTCGACGATGCGCTCGGTGCCGACGCAGGCGGCCAGGCGCCCCTCGGCCAGCTCGTATGCGAACGGTTCCAGATCGCCGTCGTTATTGCGCGGGCCCAGCATCGCGAAGGGCTTGCCCTGGCCCTGGAAGCTGTGCAGGTCCAGCAGCACATCGCAGGCGGCCAGCTGCGGGCAGAGCTGGGTGGCGATGCGGTCCTCGAAGTCCTGCGGCACGACCGGCGGGCGCAGATTGCGGTTCAGATTGCGCTCGCCCTCGCGCCGGCCCAGCCGATGCGCCAGCGGGTTGACGACCGGGATGAAGGTCACCGAGCCGCGCAGCAACTGCAGTTCGCCGCTGTCGAGCTCGGCCATCACGCGCGTGATGCCGCCGACGCCGGCGGTCTCGTTGCCATGGACGGCGGCTGTCACCAAGAGCTTGGGGCCGCGCTGCAGGCCGGCGAACTGGTGGATGCGCAGATGGCGGGGATGGGGAAGGTTGCTCATGCTGATCGTCTAGCAAAAGGGGGGAAATTTTCAGAGGCCCAGCCAGGCCGTTTGCAGGCTCTCGCCGGCCGGGCACAAGCGGGCCGCCAGGTCGGCCGCCAGCGCGCCGTCGCGCATCGCGCTGAGGCGGTACAGGGTCGCGAACGCGTAGTCGGGCGCGGCCGTGCCGGCGCCGGCGATCAGCTCGCCGCCGCGGCGCACGCTGTCGGCCAGAAAGGCCGGCAGGCGCAGGTGATAAGGATTGCGCTCGACCTCGCCGAGATGGCGGGACAAGGCCTGCACCAGGCGCGCCGTGTCGGCCACCGAGGTCTCGACCATCCAGTTGGGCGTGTCCAAGGTGCTCCAGAACTCGGTCTCGGCCAGCACCGTCGTCAACCGCGCCGCGGCCACCGCCTCGCAGACCAGGCGGTGCACGCCGATATGGGTGGCATTGCCGTCATGGCTGTGCGGCAGCAGGATCAGCTGCGGCCGGCGCTCGCGCAGCAGCTCGACCACCGTCTCCAGCTGCGAGCGCCACAGCGCCGGCTCGCGCGTCGCCGTGTCCGGCTTCAGGTCCTCGAAGCCCTCCTCGCGCAGGCGGATGTTCGCGAAGCCCAGCAGCGCGCACGCCGCCTCCAGCTCCTGCCAGCGCTCGGCGCGGCGGGTCCGATTGCTGCCCAGGGTGACGGCCACATTGGTGATCTGCCAGCCGGCCTCCCGGCGCAGGCGCAGCGGCAGGGCGCCGACGATGCATTCATCATCCGGATGCGGCGCGAAGATCAGACAGCTGCCGCCGGCCTGCTCAAGCCGGGCCGGCGCCGCGCTGGCCGGCGCGCCCAGCAACTCGGCAAAGGGCTCGACCCAGGCCTGCCAGCGGGCCAGGTCCTCGGCATCGCTCAAGTGGCGTTCGGGTTTCAGGGCGGGGGGCAGCATGGTCGTGATCCTAGGGGCAGGGTCGGGAACGGGTTCGGGTCGGGGGCATAGCTTTTTGGTGGAGCACTATGCCTGCGCTCTATGTGGCGCTCGATGTCGGGCTGGTGCTTGTTCGCTGCGGCAGCGTGGCCAGCACGACGCCGGCCAGCGCCAGGCCATAGGCCAAGGCCTGCATCGCGCTGGGGCGCTCGCCCAGCAGCAGGCCGATCAGCGCGGTGGCCAGCGGCAGAAAGACCATGAAGACGCCGGCGCGCGCGGCCGGCACGCGGCGCAGCCCGCTCATCCACAGCCAGACGGTGATCATGCTGGCCGCGGCCGCATAGAACAGCAGGAGGCCCCAGATCGAGACGCCGGGCCGCGTGAAGTCATAGCTCAAGGCCTGCCACAGGCCCAGCGGCGTCACCAGGAGCAGGCCCCAGAGATTGATCAGCGCGCTGATGCGCTTCGGGCCGACATGGGCGGTCAGCTTCTTGCCGATGACCACATAGCAGGCCTCGCAGAACACGGCGCCGAGCAGCAGCAGCGCGCCCAGCGGCGAGGTGCTGGCGCTGCCGGCATCCTTGGCCAAGGCAACCAGGGCAATGCCGGCAACGCCCAGCGCGATGCCGGCCAGCACGCGCGGCGCGATCCGCTCGCGCAGCAGCAGCCAGCTCAGCAGGGCAACGGCGGCCGGGATGCCGGCCAGGATCACGCCGGCAACGACGGCCGAGCTGTGGCGCAGGCCGTAAAGCAGGCAGATCGAGAACAGGAAGTTGCCGAGGAAGGATTCCCAGAACAGCAGGCGGCGCGAGCGCCGGTCCAGCGGCGCCTCATCGGCCTCGCGTTTCAGCCAGGGGGCCATCAGAACGGCGGCGATGCCGAAGCGCAGCCAGGCCAGCAGAAAGACCGGGAAGACGGCGACCAGCAGCTTGGACAGGCCGACATAGCTGCCCACCAAGCTGGTGCTGGAGGCCAGGCAGGCATAGGCCAGCCAGGGAATGCGGTGCGCGGATGCAGGGGACGAAGACATGCGGGCATTGTCCCTGCTCGGCCACAATCGGGCCCATGAGCGAAAAGATCGACGAGAACAAGGAGATGGCGGCGCGCGCCGCCGAGCTGCGCGCGACGCTGAACCACCACGCCCATCTGTACTACGTGCTGGACGCGCCGACCCTGCCCGATGCCGAGTACGACAAGCTGTTCCAGGAGCTGCAGGCGATCGAGGCGGCGCAGCCGGCGCTGCGGACGCCCGATTCGCCGACGCAGCGGGTGATCGGCCAGGTGCTGGCCGGCTTCACGCCGGTGCGGCATGCGGTGCCCATGCTGTCGATCCGCACCGAGACCGATACCGAGGCCAGCGGCGCCGAGAACTTCGACGCCCGCGTGCGCCGCGAACTGGGTCTGGCCGCCGAGGCGCCGCCGGTCGAATACGCGGCCGAGCTGAAGTTCGATGGCCTGGCGATCAATCTGCGCTACGAGCGCGGCCTGCTGGTGCGGGCGGCCACCCGCGGTAATGGCGAGACCGGCGAGGACGTCACACAGAACATCCGCACCATCGGCCAGGTCCCGCTGCGCCTGGTCGATGTCACGGCACCGGTGCTGGAGGTGCGCGGCGAGGTCTATATGCGGCGCGACGATTTCGAGGCGCTCAACGAGCGCCAGCGCGCCGCCAACGAGAAGACCTTCGTCAATCCGCGCAATACCGCCGCCGGTGCGGTGCGCCAGCTCGACCCGGCCCTGGTGCGCCAGCGGCCGCTGAGCTTCTTCGCCTACGGCCTCGGCGAGGTGCAGGGCTGGGACATCCCGGCCACGCACAGCGGCCTGCTCGATGCCTTCCTCGCCATGGGCCTGCCGGTGTCGGCCGACCGTGCCGTCGTGCAGGGCGCCGCCGGCCTGGTGGCCTTCCACCAGGCGATGGGCAGCAAGCGCGACGAGCTGCCCTTCGATATCGATGGCATCGTCTACAAGGTCAACAGCCGCGCCTTGCAGCAGCAGCTGGGCTTCGTCACCCGCGAGCCGCGCTGGGCGGTCGCCCACAAATACCCGGCGCAGGAGCAACTGACCCGGCTGAACGGCATCGAGATCCAGGTCGGCCGCACCGGCAAGCTGACGCCGGTGGCCAAGCTGGAGCCGGTCTTCGTGGGCGGCACGACGGTGTCGAACGCGACCCTGCACAACTTGTTCGAGCTGCGCCGCAAGGGCGTGCGCATCGGCGACCAGGTGATCGTGCGCCGCGCCGGCGACGTGATCCCGGAAATCGTGGGCAAGGTGGACACGCCGCGTCCCGCCTATGTGCCGAACTTCCGCATGCCCCGGGCCTGCCCGATCTGCGGCAGCGAGGTCGTGCGCGAGCAGGGCGGCATCGACCATCGTTGCAGCGGCGGCATCTCCTGCCCGGCGCAGCGCAAGCAGGCCATCCTGCACTTTGCCGGCCGCCGCGCGCTGGACATCGAGGGCCTGGGTGACAAGCTGGTCGATCAGTTGGTCGACGGCGGCATCGTGCAAAGCCTGCCCGGCCTCTATAAGCTGGGCGTGGCCAAGCTGGCCGCGCTGGAACGCATGGCCGAGAAGAGCGCGCAGAACCTCGTCGCTGCGCTGGAGAAGAGCAAGAGGACCACGCTGGCGCGTTTCCTGTTCGGCCTGGGCATACGCCAGGTCGGCGAGTCCACCGCCAAGGACCTGGCCAAGCATTTCGGGTCCATCGACAAGCTGATGCGGGCCAGCGTGCCCGAGTTGCTGGAGGTGCGCGACGTCGGCCCCATCGTTGCCGAGAGCATCCATACCTTTTTTGCCCAGCCTCACAACGTCGAAGTGGTGGAGCAGCTGAAGGCCGCCGGCCTGCACTGGGACGAGCACGACGGCGCCAACGCCGATCAGGGCCCGCGCCCGCTGCTGGGCAAGACCCTGGTGCTGACCGGCACCTTGCCGACCCTGTCGCGCGATGCGGCCAAGGAACTGATCGAGAACGCCGGCGGCAAGGTCAGCGGCTCGGTGTCGAAGAAGACCCACTATGTGATCGCCGGCGAGGAGGCCGGCTCCAAGCTCGACAAGGCGCGCGAGCTGGGCGTCGAGGTGCTGGACGAGGCGGGACTGATGGCCTTGCTGGGCGGCTGAGGCTAAGCTGGGCTGTCGCCACCCGCGCAGGAGTCGCCGATGAGCCCTCCCGATTTCGAGCAGTTCGCCGCCGCCAAACGCGCCGCCGGCTTCGACGAGGTGCTGGCGCGCGAATGGCCGCCGCTGACCGTCCTCGATGAGCATACGCACGACTTCGCGCTGCAGGCCCTGCTGGTGCGCGGCGAGATGTGGCTCAGCGTCGCTGGCCGGACGCGCCATCTGCGCCCCGGCGATGCCTTCGAGCTCGCCCATGGCGAGCCGCATGCCGAGCGTTACGGGGCCGAGGGCGCCTGCTACTGGGTGGCGCGGCGCGCCGCGGATAAATAAGGCGGACTCAGCGGCGGGCCTGGCGCTGGCGCTTGACCTCGTACATGGCCGCATCGGCCAGCGTCAGCGCGGCCTCGACATCGGGCACCTGCCGAGGCGCCAGCGCGACGACGCCGATGCTGGCGCCGGCGTAGTCGAGCCGGTGCTCGCCGAGCTGGAATTCGCCGACCGTGGCCTCCGCACAGCGCCGCTGCAGCGCCGCGGCGGCCTTGCCGGCGAGCTCGCCGGCAAGGCCCTGGGCATCGAGCGCCGGGCCGCCGCTGACCAGCACGAACTCGTCGCCGCCCAGCCGCCCCAGCACATCGCCGCCGCGCAGCACGGCCGACAGGCGGCCCGCCTGCTCTTGCAGAAACAGATCGCCGCAGTGATGGCCGTAGCGGTCGTTGATGCTCTTGAAGCCGTCCAGATCGATCAGGCCCACCAGCACGCTGCGGCCCTCGCGCCGCGCCTGGCTGAAGCGGCGCTTGAGCTCGTCGAGCAGTGCGCGGCGGTTCGGCAGGCCGGTCAGCGTGTCCAGCAGCGCATAGCCGAGCAGCTGCTCATTGGCCTGGCGCAGGCGCTCGAGCAGGCGCTCGCGCTCGATGAAGTCGCCGATCAGCTGCGAGAACAGGCGCAACACGGCCTCGGCCTCGCCGCCCACGCCGCGCGACTCGCCGCTGGCCGCGCACAGCGTGCCCAGCAGCTCGTCCTGCTCGCCGCGCACCGGCGTGCTCAGATAGGTCTGGATGCCCAGCTGTCGCGCCGCATCCGAATCGCCCCAGCAGGCCGGTACGTCGGTGGTTGCCATCCGGCCTTCTTCCAGCGCGCGCTTGCACAAGGTATCCGACCAGGGGACGCTCAGGCCCTCGGGGATCGTCATCGTGCCGGCGTTGCGCGCGAAGAGGATGTGCTGCACATCGGCCTCGAAATCGATCATGGTCAGATAGGTCGACTCCAGGC
Organism: Roseateles violae; assembly: GCF_030410485.1. Lineage (GTDB taxonomy): Bacteria > Pseudomonadota > Gammaproteobacteria > Burkholderiales > Burkholderiaceae_C > Roseateles_D > Roseateles_D violae. The sequence continues at coordinate 897,166 of NZ_JAUHHC010000002.1, forward strand.
CGGTGACCTTGCTGAGCATTTCAAGCAGCGGGCGCGTCAGTTGTTCGAGCGAGCGGGCCGCGGGCAGGGCGGTCGAGAGTTGGGCGAGCAGCACGGTATCCATGGGCGGGGGCAGGGCACGGGAACAAACGGTCTGCGGCGATTGTCACACCGGCAAGCGCGGCAAAACCAGCTCGAGCGGGCTCGCGGGCGAAGGGAAAACCCGGCGCGCCTTCAGCGGACGAGGGCCAGGATCGCCTGCGCCATTCGCGCGGCCGCGCCGCGATGCTCGGCGGCGAAGGCTTGCGCCCGGCCGGCGATCGCGGCGCGGCGCTCCGGCTGGGCGCACAGCGCCAGCGCCTCGTCCAGCCCGGCGCTCATATCGGGCACGCGCAGCGCGGCCCCAGCCGCCTCTGCCAGCTCGGCCGCCTCGGCGAAATTGAAGGTGTGCGGGCCCATCACGATCGGGCAGCCGCAGGCGGCCGCCTCGATCAGGTTCTGGCCGCCCAGCGGCGCGAAGCTGCCGCCAAGCAGGGCCGCGTCTGCCAGCCCGTAGTACAGCGCCATCTCGCGCATCGAGTCGCCCAGCCAGGCGTCCGCCGCCAGCGCCTCCTCCGGGGGCAGATCCTGCCAGCGGCTGCGCCGCGCCAGGCGCAGGCCGGCCGCCTGCAAGAGCGCGGCGACCTCGTCGAAGCGCTGTGGATGGCGCGGCACGACGAGCAGCAGCGGCCGCTCGCTGCCGGGCCGCTGCTGCCAGGCCTCCAGCAGCAGCGCCTCCTCGCCCTCGCGCGTGACTGCGGCCAGCAGCACCGGCCGGCCCAGGTGCTCGCGCCAGGCCTGGCCGCGCGCCAGCAGCGCCGCGTCCGGCTGCAGGTCGTATTTCAGATTGCCGACCACCCGCACGGCGGCAACGCCGCTGGCGCGCAGGCGCGCCGCATCGGCCTCGGTCTGCGCCAGCGCCAGCGCCAGGCTTTGCGCGGCCGGGCGCAGCAGCGCGGCGAAGCGTTCGCCGCGGCGCTGGCTGCGCGCCGACAGCCGCGCATTGGCCAGCACCATGGGGACGCCGGCGCGCGCCGTCTCCTGCTGCAGATTCGGCCAGATCTCGGTTTCCATCAGCACGCCCAGCGCCGGCTTCCAATGGGCGAGGAAGCGCCGCACCGCGCCCGGCGTGTCATAGGGCAGCCAGGCCTGCGCGTCGCCGGCTTCGAGCAGGCCCAGGCCGGTTTCGCGGCCGGTGGCGGTGCTGTGCGTCAGCAGCAGTCGCAGGCCCGGCCGCAGCCGGCGCAGCTCGGCGATCAGCGCCGCGGCGGCGCGCGTCTCGCCCAGCGAGACCGCATGGATCCAGAGCCAGCCCTGGCCGCCCGCCGGCGCCTTGTACAAGCCCAGCCGCTCGCCCAGAAAGCGCCGGTACAGCGGCTCGGCCGCGCCGCGCCGCCACAGCCGCAAGAGATACAGCGGCGTGGCCAGGCGCAGCAGCGCGCCATAGGCGAGGCGGGCCAGGCCTTGCTTCAATGGCCGGCCGCGAAGGTGGCGTCGGGCTTGATGCGCTTCAGCTGTTCCAGCACGTCGTGCTGGATGCGCGCCAGCGCCTCGGGCGTGTGGCCCTCGAAGCGCAGCACCAGCACCGGCGTCGTGTTGGACGGGCGGATCAGGCCGAAGCCGTCGGGGTACTCGATGCGCAGGCCGTCAATGGTGATCAGCTCCTTGGCGCCGGGGAAGTCGGCCAGCGTCGTCTGCGCCTTCAGCTTGGCGACGACCTCGTGGTGCTCGCCCTCCGCGCAGGGCACGTTGATCTCGGGCGTGTTGAAGCTGTTCGGCAGCGCCTTCAGCACGGCGCTCGGGTCCTTGGCGCGCGACAGGATCTCCAGCATGCGGCCGGCCGTGTACATCGCGTCGTCGAAGCCGTACCAGCGCTCGCTGAAGAAGATATGGCCCGAGAGCTCGCCGGCCAGCGGCGCGCCGGTTTCCTTCAGCTTGGCCTTGGCCAGCGAATGGCCGGTCATCCACATCAGCGGCTTGCCGCCATGCTTGCGGATCCAGGGGGCCAGGCGTTGCGTGCACTTGACGTCAAAGATGATCTCGGCGCCCTTGTTGCGCTTCAGGATGTCGGCGGCCAGCAGCATGATCTGGCGGTCCGGCATGATCATCTCGCCGTCGGCGGTGACGATACCCAGGCGGTCGCCGTCGCCGTCGAAGGCCAGGCCCAGCTCGGCGCCGGTGGCGTGGACGATGCGCTTCAGGTCCTCGAGGTTCTCGGGCCGGCTCGGGTCCGGATGGTGGTTGGGGAAGTCGCCGTCGACCTTGGAGAAGATGTCGATCACCTCGCAGCCCAGCGCGCGCAGGATGGCCGGGGCGCTGGCGCCTGGGATGCCGTTGCCGCTGTCGACGACGATCTTCATCGGGCGCGCCAGCTTGCAGTCGGAGACGATGCGCTGGGTGTACTCGGCCGTCACGTCCATCTTGGCGACGCGGCCACGGCCCTTGGCATAGTCCTCGGCCTCGATGCGGCGACGCAGGCCCTGGATCTGCTCGCCGTAGACGGCGGCGCCCTGCAGCACCATCTTGAAGCCGTTGTAGTCCTTGGGGTTGTGGCTGCCGGTGACCATGATGCCGGAGTTGCAGCCGTGCTGGCCGCGTGTGGCGGCGACGTAATAGAGCATGGGCGTCGTCACCGCGCCGATGTCGACCACGTCCAGGCCGGTCGAGCGCAGGCCGCGGATCAGCGCGGCGACCAGGCCGGGGCCCGACAGGCGGCCATCGCGGCCGACGGCCACGGCCTTCTCGCCCAGGGCCTTGGCCTCAGTGCCGAAGGCGCGGCCCAGGTGCTCGGCCAGCTCTTCGTTCAAGGTCTGGCCGACGACGCCGCGGATGTCATAGGCCTTGAAAATGGATGCGTGGACTTGCATGAAAACCCTGTTGTTCGATTGGTGGACAGCGCGGATTGTAGGCATCGGCCTTGCACCCCCGCGGCTGCGGCCGCCGGCCGCTGTCGATCCGTCGGCCCGGCTGTCGATCGGTCGCGCCGGCGGCCCCTGCGGCCGCGCCGTTTCCTACACTGGCGGCATGAGCATCTGGCATTCATTCCGCAAGGCCTGGCGCGCCCATTGGCGGCTCAATCCGCAGCGCAGCGAGCCGCTGGCACTGCAGGGAGCGGTGACCCTGGCCAGCGGCCTGCTGGTCGGCCTGGCGCTGGCGCTGGGCGCCGGCCTGCAGAACCACAATCTGTTCAGCGCCGTCTGGCTGCACACGGTGGCGCCGGCCAACACCCTGCTGGGCCAGGCCGTCGCCGTCTGCTTCCATCTGGCCTACCGGCTGATCGAGGCGGCGCTGCCGGCCGCGCAGGTCGAAAAAATGGCCGCCTGGCGCGACTGGCGCGCGGCGCTGCTGCATGGCGGCATCGCGATGGTCTGCGTCAGCGCCGGTGCGGTGTCCGGCCTGCTGCTGGTCGACCGCATCTGGCAAATGAACGCCTGGTCCCAGGTGCTGGGCGACGGGCGGGCGGTGCTGCAGTTCCTGCTGATCTCGCTGCTCGTCAGCGGCCTGCAATGGCTGTGGTGGCGCATGCGCTGGCGCCAGCAGGACCTGCAGCTGCGCGCGACCGAGGCGCAATTGAAGCTGCTGCAGGCGCAGATCGAGCCGCATTTCCTGTTCAACACCCTGGCCAATGTGCAGAGCCTGATCGACTACGACACGCCGCGCGCCAAGCAGATGCTGGAGGCCTTCACCGACTATCTGCGCGCCAGCCTGGGCCAGCTGCGCGTCGAGGACAGCAGCCTCGGTGCCGAGCTGGCCATGGCCGAAAGCTATCTGCAGCTGCTGCAGACGCGCATGGGCGAGCGCCTGCGCTTCGTCATCGAGGCCGATGCGGCCGCCCGCGCGGCCGTGCTGCCGCCGCTCTTGCTACAGCCGCTGATCGAGAACGCCATCCACCATGGGCTGGAGCCCAAGCTGGAGGGCGGCCGGGTGCAGCTGAGGGCGACGGTGGAGGCCGGGCGGCTGCAGGTCTGCATCGACGACGACGGCCTGGGCCTGGCGGCGCCGCGCCGCGCCGGCCGCCGCCCCGGCAGCGGCCTGGCGCTGGAGAACATCCGCGCCCGGCTGGCCACCCGCTATGCGGAGCAGGCCTCCCTGCATCTCGAGGCGCTGCAGCCGTCTGGCACCCGTGCGCTGCTGAAAATCCCTTACGCCACCGCCCAAGCATCATGACGATGAGCACCCGCACCCGCGCCCTGATTGCCGACGACGAACCCCATCTGGCCCAGTACCTGCGCGACCAGCTGGCGCAGCTCTGGCCCGAGCTGGAGATCGTCGCCATGGCCCGGAACGGCGTCGAGGCGGCCGCCGCCATCGCCGAGCTGCAGCCCGAGCTGGCCTTTCTGGACATCCAGATGCCGGGCCTGAGCGGCCTGGAGGTCGCGCAAGGCATCGAGGGCGCGACCCGCGTCGTCTTCGTCACCGCCTACGACGAATACGCGGTGCAGGCCTTCGAGCAGGCGGCGCTGGACTATCTGCTCAAGCCCTTGAAGACCGAGCGCCTGGCGCGCACCGTCGAGCGGATCCGCGCCGGGCAGGCGCAGGGCGACGACGCGCGCCTGGCCGGCGCGCTGCAGCGCCTGCTGGGCGCCGAGACGCCGGCGTCCGCCCGGCCGCCGCGGCTGCGCTGGGTGCGCGCGGCCCAGGGCGATCTGATGCAGCAGATCGCCATCGAGGACGTGCTGTTCTTCCATGCCGACGACAAGTACACGGTGGTGCAGACCCGGGAGGGCGAGCAGCTGATCCGCACACCCATCATCGAGCTGCTGCCGCAGCTGGACCCGGAGCAGTTCTGGCAGGTGCACCGCTCGACCCTGATCAATCTGGCCCATCTGGCCGGCACGCGCCGCGACGAGGCGAGCCGGCTCTTCGTGCGCATCCGCGGCCATGCGCGCGAGCTGCCGGTCAGCCGCGCCTATGTCCATCTGTTCAAGGCGATGTAGGAGCGCGGGTGTCTACAGGCCCTGCGCCGGCCTGAAGAGGCCGCCCGGATCGATCGCGGCCTTGATCTGCCGCAGCCGCGCCAGATTGGCGCCCCAGTAGGCCTCGCCCGGATTGGCGATCAGGCCGTCGAGGTAGTTCGCATAGGCGCGGCCGCTGCTCCAGGAGGCCATCTGGCCGCGCAGGCCATGCGTCCAGACGGCAGCCTCGTCCAGCGTCGCCGCCGCCGTGCCGGGCGCGTATTCGGCGACGTACTGCGCACTGAACAGCGCGCCGCGGTGCGGGAAGGCCGTCGCCTCCGGTGCGACGCGCGCGATCGCGCCGCCCATCAGGTTCAGGATCACCGCGCCGGCGCGGCCGCCGCGCGCCTGCACGGCCGCCTGCAGGGCCGCGATGCCGGCCGGCGGCAGCGGCGCGTCGAAGAAGTCCGAGCTGGCCGCCATCGCGACCCGGGCCAGCCGCCCCTGCTCGTGCTGGCTGGGCAGATGGCATTGGGCGCTGCTCAGCCCGGCGCAGTCGCCCAGCATCAGCTCGCGATAGCCGCTGGTCTCGACCGAGGCCGGCGTCAGCGGCGTGCGGGTGATGCGCTCCAGCAGCGGCGGCCAGTGCGGCGCCAGCAGCTCCGGCGTGCCGGCGGCGACGCCCCAGAGCGTACAGACACCGTTCGGCGACAGGACCAGCTGCGACCACACCGCATCGGGCAGACCCTGCTGCGGCCAACGCTGCCAGGCGTCCAGCACGGCCGGCAGATCACCGAGCGGGAACTGCGCGCGAAAGCGCGTCAGCGGCGTGATTGCATGGGTGGCGAAGCGGAACTCGGTGACGATGCCGAACTGGCCGCCGCCCCCGCCACGCAGCGCCCAGAACAGATCGGCGTTGTGCTCGGCATCGCACAGCAGCTCCCGGCCATCGGCGCTCACCAGCCGGGCCGACAGCAGCGCGTCGCAGCTGAGGCCATAGGCGCGGTCGACGATGCCGAAGCCGCCGCCCTGGGTGATGCCGGCGATGCCGACCGTCACGCAGCTGCCCGAAGCGATGCAGCGGCCGCGCGCGATCAGGGCTTCGTAAACATCGGCCAGCTTGGCGCCGGCACCGACGGTGGCGATCGTGCCGTCCAGGCTCACGCCGTCCAGCGGCCCGCAGTCGATCACCAGGCCGCCGGCGATCGTGCCGTTGCCCAGGTAGCCGTGGCCGCCGCCGCGCGGCACCAGGGGCAGCTTTTGCTCGCGCGCGAAGGCCAGGGCCGTCACGACGTCGGCCGTGGCGGCGCAGCGCAGCAGGGCCAGCGGTGTCACCGCGTCGTAGCGCGCATTGGCGACGCGGGCATAGCGGTCGAAATCGGCCTCGCCCGGCCGCAAGAGCCGACCCTGCAGCCGCGCGGCCAGGGCGTCCCAGGCGCCGGACGCGGGGCCGGCCACCGGCGGCGGGGCCGGAGCGGGCGAGGGCGGAATGGGCTCACTGCCGCCACCGCCGCCGCCACAGCCGGCCAGCAAGGCCGCCAGAGACCCGCCCGCACCCCAAGCAAGAAACTGCCGTCGCTCCATCGCTCGCTGCCTCGATAATTCCAATCAAATACCAATATAAGTCCTGTTGGCTTAATTGGTCTGCGGGTTTGCCAGCGGAGCTCAAGCGCTGGGACATGTCCGAAAACGGCCGGCCCGCCAACGGCCGTCGACCTAAGATGGCCGCCATGTCCATGCCCCATCCCTCCGATCCCCTGCTTGACGTCGCCCAGTGCTATCCGGCCCTGCTGGCCCGCGATGCGCGCTTCGACGGCCGCTGGTTCGTCGGCGTCACCTCGACCGGCGTCTACTGCCGGCCGGTCTGCCGGGTGCGCATGCCCAAGCCCGCCAACTGCCGCTTCTTCGCGACGGCGGCCCAGGCCGAGGCGGCTCGCTTCCGGCCCTGCCTGAAATGCCGACCCGAACTGGCGCCGGCGGCCGGCACGCGCTGGAGCGTGATGGACGCATCCCAGACCCTGGCCCGCCAGGCGGCGGCCCTGCTGGACGGCGGCGAGATCGAATCGGTGGAAGGCCTGGCCGCGCGGCTGGGCATCACCGACCGCCATCTGCGCCGCATCTTCGCCGCAGAGCATGGCGTGACGCCGCTGCAATACCTGCAGACCCGCCGCCTGCTGCTGGCCAAGCAGTTGCTGGCCGACAGCGCCTTGCCGATGACCGAGGTGGCCGCCGCGGCCGGCTTTGGCAGCCTGCGCCGCTTCAATGCGGCCTTTGCCGAGCATTACCGGCTGCAGCCCTCGTCGCTGCGCCGCGGGGCGCCGGCGATCGCGACCGCCTGCGGCGAGCCGGCCCTGCGACTGGCCTACCGGCCGCCCTATGCGGTGGATGCACTGCTGCAGTTCCTGGCCGCGCGCGCGATTCCCGGCATCGAGCAGGTCGATCCGTTGCAGCGCACGGTCACCCGGACCCTGCGTGTGCGGCACGGCGGGCGCTGGCATGCCGGCCGCATCGTCGCGCGTTTCGACGCCGCGAAGTCGCTGGTGCTGCTTTCGCCCTGCGCGGCCGTCTGGGGCGCGACGGCCAGCCTGATCCCCATCGTGCGGCGCTGGCTCGATCTGGACGCCGAGCCGGCGGCCGTCGACGAGCAGCTGGGCGGCCTGGCCGCGGCGACGCCGGGCCTGCGCCTGCCAGGCTGCACCGACCGCTTCGAACTGGCCGTGCGCGCCGTGCTGGGCCAGCAGATCACCGTCGCGGCGGCCCGCACGCTGGGCGCGCGCTTTGTCGAGCGCTTCGGCGAGCCGCTGGACGCCGCGCAGGCGCTGCCCCGCGTCGACCGTCTGTTTCCCTTGCCCGAGCGGATCGCGGCGACGCCGGCGGCGGCGATCGCCGAGCTGGGCATCATCGGTCGCCGTGCCGAGGCGCTGATCGCGCTGGCGCGCGCCTGGCCGACGCTGCGCTACGCGAGCGGCGAGGGCGCGACGGCCGAGGCGCTGGCCGAGCTGGAGCAACTGCCCGGCATCGGCCCCTGGACCGCGCACTACATGCTGATGCGCGGCTGGAGCTGGCCCGATGCCTTCCCGCCCGGCGATGTGGTGCTGCGGCAGCGCCTGAGCCAGGGCCAGCCGGCGCCGCTGTCGGCCCAGGCCTGCCAGGCGGCGGCCGAGCGCTACCGGCCCTATCGCAGCTATGCGGTGCTGCAACTCTGGCGGAGCCCGGCATGAAGATCCAGCACCATATCGCCCAGCACCGGATCGCGACGCCGCTGGGCTGGTTGACGGCAACGCGCAGCCGGCGCGGCATCTCGGGCCTGTGGTTCGACGGGCAGAAGCACCATCCGGGCCGGCTGGAGCTGCCGCCGGCCGCGCCCGACGATCCGCTGTTTGCCGCGCTCGAGCGGGCGCTGCAGCGCTATTTCGCCGGCCATGCGCTACCGCAGGACTTGCTGCGCGAACTCGATCCGCAGGGCACGCCCTTCCAGCGCGAGGTCTGGCGCGCCCTGCTGGCGATCGCGCCGGGCGGCAGCGCCAGCTATGGCGGCCTGGCGCGCCAGCTCGGTCGGCCGCAGGCCGCGCGGGCGCTGGGCGCGGCGGTGGGCCGCAACCCGATCTCGATCTTGATACCCTGCCACCGCGTGCTCGGCGCCGGCGGCGAACTGACCGCTTATGCCGGCGGCCTGCAGCGCAAGAAGGCGATGCTGAATCTGGAAGGCGTGAACTACAAGAATGAAGCTGTTTGACCTTGGCGAATTGCTGACCCTGGCCGCGATCTGGGGCGCCTCCTTTCTGTTCATGCGCCTCGGTGCGCACGAGTTCGGCCCGGTCGTGATGGCGGCCTTGCGCGTCGCCGGCGCCAGCCTCGCCCTGCTGCCGCTGCTGGCCGCCCGCCAGGGCCTGGCCGAGCTGCGGCGCGAATGGCGGCCGCTGCTCTTCGTCGGCCTGCTGAACAGCGCCTTGCCCTTCGTGCTGTTCAGCTTCGCCGCACTGTCGATCACGGCCGGCCTGTCCAGCATCCTGAACGCGACGACGCCGCTGTGGACGGCGATCGTAGCCTGGCTGTGGCTGAGCCAGCGCCTGAGCCCGCTGCGCATGCTGGGCCTGGCGCTGGGCTTTGCCGGCGTGCTGTTCCTGGCCTGGGACAAGGCCAGCTTCAAGCCCGGTGGCAGCGGCTGGGCGCTGGCCGCCTGCCTGCTCGCCGCGCTGTGCTACGGCATCGCGGCCAACTACATCAAGCGCCGCATGAGCCATGTCGGCGCGCTGACGGTCGCCACCGGCAGCCAGCTGTTTGCCGCGCTGATGCTGGCGCCGCCGGCCCTGCTGCTGTGGCCGGCCCAGCCGCCCAGCCTGCAGGCCTGGGGCGGCGTCGCCCTGCTGGCGCTGCTGTGCTCGGCGGTCGCCTACATCCTCTACTTCCGGCTGATGCTGCGCATCGGCGCGACCAACACGATCGCGGTGACCTTTCTGATCCCGGTCTTTGCGGTGCTGTGGGGCTATGTCTTCCTGGGCGAGATCTTCAATGCGCAGATGGCGCTGGGCTGCGCGATCGTGCTGTTCGGCACGGCGCTGGCCCTGGGCCTGATCGGCGCGAAGAAGAAAAAAGCCTGATCAGGCGAGCAGCAGCTCGGCCGGCCCGGCCTCGATGTGGCCGATCACGGCCGCGTCGGCAAAGCCGTGGCGGGCGAAGACGGCCAGCACCTGATCCAGCGACTCGGACGTGCAGGAGACCAGCAGGCCGCCGCTGGTCTGCGGATCGCTGAGCAGCGCGCGATCCTCGGGCGCGAAATCGGCCGGCAGCTGCACTTGCGCGCCATAGCTATCCCAGTTGCGCGCCGAGGCGCCGGTGACCAGGCCCTGGGCGGCCAGTTCGCGCACGCCGGCCAGGCGCGGCACGGCGGCCCAGTCGATGTGCACGCGGGCGCCGGCGCCGCGGGCCAGTTCCAGGCCGTGGCCGGCCAGGCCGAAGCCGGTCACGTCGGTCAGCGCATGCACGCCGTCGATGGCGGCAAGATCCGGCCCCGGCGTGTTCAGCTGGGTCGTGCAGGCGATCATCCGCGCATAGCCGGCGGCGTCCAGCCGCTCCTTCTTCAGCGCCGCCGACAGGATGCCGACGCCCAGCGGCTTGCCCAGCACCAGCAGGTCGCCGGGCCGCGCATCGGCATTGCGCTTGATCCGTTTGGGATGCACCAAACCCAGGGCGACCAGGCCGTAGATCGGCTCGACCGAATCGATCGTGTGTCCGCCGGCGATCGGAATGCCGGCCGCCGCGCAGACGGCCTGGCCGCCGGCCAGGATGCGGCCTATCGTCTCGGCGCTCAGCACCTTGACCGGCATGCCGACCAGGGCCAGCGCGAGGATGGGCTTGCCCCCCATCGCGTAGACATCGCTGATCGCATTGGTCGCGGCAATGCGGCCGAAGTCGTAGGGATCGTCGACAATGGGCATGAAGAAGTCGGTCGTCGCGACCAGGGCCTGCTCCTCGTTGAGCTGGTAGACGGCGGCATCGTCGGCCGTCTCGATGCCCACCAGCAGCTGCGGCGGGAGGAGGGCGGCCGCCGCGCCGCCGCTGGCGCGCAGGATCTCGGACAGCACGGCCGGGGCGATCTTGCAGCCGCAGCCGCCGCCATGCGAGAGCGAGGACAGGCGCGGTTCGGTGGCGGAGCAGGTCGGAGCATTCATGCCGCGATGATACGGGCGCGCCGCCCGGCGGCCGGGCTCAGCCCGGCGCGTCGCTGCTGCGGATGTCGCCGATGTCCCCGATGCCGCTGCCGCGCAGCTTGCGGTACAGCGTGCTGCGGCCTATGCCTAGTTGGCGCGCGGCCAGCGACAGATTGCCTGCGCTGGCGCGCACGGCCGCCTCGATCGCCCGCAACTCGGCCTCGCGCAAGGTGCGCAGCGCCGAACTCTGGTCGACGCGCAGCGGTGCCGGCGGCAGCACGATCGGCGGCTCGCCGTCCGCTTCCGTGGCGGGCAGCGCCTGTACGCTCGCCACCGTGCTGCGGCCGCTGCGGCCGGATAAGCCCAGGCTCAGCTTGGCCTGCCACTCGCCATGCGCATGCCGCAGGGCCAGGCCATGCTCGGGATGCTGCTGCGCGCCGTCGATCAGCTGGGCCAGGCCCTGGTCGAACAGGCTTTGCACGCTCTCGCGCTTGAGCTGGGTCGCACTGCGGGCCAGCAGCTCGGCCGCGCGGCGGTTCGCGCCCAGCACGCGGCCGTCCTCGGCCAGCGCCAGCACGCCCTCGTGCAGGGTGCCCAGGCCGGCGGCGCTGGAATGGAAGTGCAGGCGCAGGTCGGCGCGGAAGCGGTCGGCGAACCACTGGTTCTCGATCAGGCGCGCCGCCATGCCGGCCAGCGCCAGCGTGTGGGGGTGATAGGAGCGGCGGTCGCCGGAGACGTCGATGACGCCCAGCAGCGCGCCCTTGTGGTCGAAGATCGGCGCGGCCGAGCAGGTCAGGAACTGCATCGCGCGCAGGTAATGCTCCTGGCCGTGGACCAGGGTCGGCGCCTCGGTCATCAGCACGGTGCCGACCGCGTTGGTGCCCTTGTCGGCCTCGGCCCACAACGCGCCGGGCGCCAGTGCCACCTGCTGGGCGCGCTGCAGAAAGCCGGCATCGCCCAGCGCATGCAGCACGACGCCGCTGGCATCGGTCAGCAGCACCATGCTCTGCGCATGGGTCAGCTGCTCGTACAGCATCTCCATCACCGGCAGCGCCTGCGCGCACAGCCGCGCATTGCGCTCGCGCAATTCCTGCAACTGGGCGGGGCCCAGGCGGTGCAGATCGGGCGCCGTCTGCGGCAGCAGGCCGAAGGCGGCGCTGCGTTCGTGCGAGCCGGCGATCGTCTCGGCGTGCCGGGCGTCGGCAAGCAGGCGCTGCACGGCGGCCGTCGCCGGCGCTTGCCGCGAAGTAGCCATCGAATCCATCCCCCTGGGCGATCTGGTTGCGGGCGACTATCGCCGACAAGCACGGCGCTCGGCAATCGAGGGCTTGCCCTGAGGCCACCCCGGGGGAAGGGTCAGACGTTGCTGGTGGCGCGGACTTCCTCGATGGTCGTCAGGCCCTGCAGCACCTTGACGATGCCGTCCTGGCGCAGCGAGCGCATGCCCTCGGCCAGCGCCGCGTGCAGCAGCTCCTCGGCACGTGCGCCGGTCTGGATCATCCGGCGCAGTTCCTTGGACACCAGCAGCAGCTCGTGCAGGCCGGCGCGGCCCTTGAAGCCGGTCTGCTCGCACTGCGCACAGCCGGGGCAGCGATAGCGCATCAGCCGGCCGTTCTCGCCATAACGGCTGATCCACTCGGCCAGCACCGCCTGGCGCACCGGCCGCTGGTCGACCGGGAAGACGTGCAGATAGTCGTCCAGCCATTCCTGCTGGTCGGCTTCGGACAGCGGCTCGGCGACGCGGCAGTTCGTGCACAGCCGGCGCAGCAGGCGCTGGGCGACCACGGCCAGCAGCGAGTCGGCGAAGTTGAAGGGGTCCATGCCCATGTCGAGCAGGCGCGTGATCGTCTCCGAAGCGCTGTTGGTGTGCAGGGTCGACAGCACCAGGTGGCCGGTCAGCGAGGCCTCGACGGCGATCTCGGCCGTCTCCTCGTCGCGGATCTCGCCGACCATGATCACGTCCGGGTCGGCACGCAGGAAGGCGCGCAGCGCCTTGGCGAAGGTCCAGTCGATCTTCGGGTTGACCTGCACCTGGCGCAGGCCGGCCTGGGTGATCTCGACCGGGTCCTCGGCGGTCCAGATCTTGCGCTCGGGCGTGTTGATATGGCTGAGCGCCGAATGCAGGGTGGTCGTCTTGCCGGAGCCGGTCGGCCCCACGCACAAGACCATGCCGTAGGGGCGCGAGATCGCCTGCTTCAGCTTGGCGAGGTTGTCCTCGGACAGACCCAGGCGGTCCAGCGGGATCGGCCGGCTGGAGGACAGGATGCGCATCACCACGTCCTCGAGGCCGTTGTTGGTCGGGATCGTCGCGACGCGCAGCTCCAGCTTGTGCTGGGTGGAGAAGCGGGCGAAGTTGATCTTGCCGTCCTGCGGCTTGCGGCGCTCCGAGATGTCCAGATCGCACATGATCTTGATGCGCGCGATCATCGCGTTGCGGTAGGTGTGCGGCAGCTCCAGATAGGGGTGCAGCATGCCGTCGCGGCGGAAGCGGATCTTCAGCTTCTCGCGGCCCGGGTAGGTCTCGATATGGATGTCGGACACGCCCTGCTGGCTGGCCTCGATGATCATCGTGTTGATCAGGCGCACCAGCGAGTTGTCGCTTTGCTCGATCGGCGTCTCGTCCTCGCGGATCGTGCGCTCGTTGCCCTCGCGCTCCAGCGTCTCGATCAGCTTGTCGGCCTTCTCGAGCGTGAAGTCGGGCTGGAAGGCCGGCAGGTTCAGGTCGCCGCGCGAGACGGTCTCGCCGCCGAAGCGCTCGAAGGCATTCGGGATCGCGAACTGCAGCGTGCCGATCTTGGTCAGCGCCGGCGTCACCTTCAGCTGGGTGATGAACTCGATCTCCTCCAGCGCATCGCGCCGGGTCGGGTCCTCCATGGCGACGATCAGCCGGCCCTCGCGCAGCACCAGCGGCAGCACCTCCAGGCGCTTGGCGACCGCATAGGGCAGCTTGTTGACCGCGTCCGGCTCGACCGGGAAGCTCTCGACGTCGACCAGCGGATAGCCCATCTTGCGCGCCAGCGCCGACTGCAGCGCCTGGCGGGTGACGATGCCCTTGCGCACCAGCAATTCGCCCAGCGGCACCGAGCGGTCCTCGCGCTGCTGCTCCAGCGCCTGCTCCAGCTGCTGCTGCGAAACCAGGTCCAGCGCCAGCAGCGCCTCGCCGATGCGCACCATCGGCATCTTGGCCTGCTGCTCGATCGCATGCATCAGCTGCTCGGCCGTGACGATCTGCTTGGCGACCAGGATGTCGCCGACCTTGCGCGAGCGCAGCTCCTGCTGTTCGTGCGCGGCCGCCTCGATCTGCTCGGAGGTGGCCTGCTTGTCCTTGACCAGCAGTTCGCCGATGCGCTCGCCGATCTCGAAATGCTCGAGCACCTCGCGCGGCACGAAGACGCGGCGCACCGAGTCGTCGGCCTCGGACACCGGCGGGAACAGGAACAGGCCCAGCTCGTCCTGGTGGTGGCCGATGGTCACGCCCTTCATCTCGCCGCCGCCGACGAACTGCAGCTTGAACTCGCTGCGCGGGCGCTGGTCCAGGCTCAGCGTCAGGTCCAGATCGATGCCACCGGCGCTGCGCGGCGGCACGGCCAGCGTGCGCAGCAGCTTCAGCGCGCGGAACTGGCTGAACTTCAGCGGCATCGCGCCGCGCGCCGGCGGCATATTGATCTGCACCAGGCGCTCGCGCGGCGCGACCAGAATCACATGGCCGGTGCTGCGGCTGTTGTTCAGGCCGAGGATCTCGCAGGGCTCGGGGCCGGTCTGGGCCTGCGCCTGCGGATAGGCGGCATAGGGCGGCACTGGCCACTGGAAGCTGTCGGACGGGGCGCCGTCGCGGCCGGCGGCCGGGCTGCTGGCCGGCTTGGGCTCGGCATTGCCATGGGGCCAGCTCAGCGGTGACAGATCGGGCATTCAGTTCTCCGGGACGTTGTGGCGTGCCGGGCATGCATGGCCCGGCGGTGTTCGCTCCCCATCCGACATGCTAATTCCATTTGGGCCGCCATCGGCGGACGGCCCCCCGTGGCTACGGGTTAGCATGGACAGCATGAACGAGGAGACGAAGACGCAGGCCGGCGCGCGCTGGCAGTTCTGGATCGATCGCGGCGGCACCTTCACCGATCTGGTCGGGCGCGGCCCGGACGGCGGACTGCGCAGCCTGAAGCTGCTGTCCGAACATCCGGAGCAGTATGCCGATGCCGCCGTCGAGGGCATACGCCGGCTGCTGGGCCTGTCGCCCGGCGAGGCGATCACGCCCGAGCGGGTCGAATGCGTGAAGATGGGCACGACGGTGGCGACCAATGCGCTGCTGGAGCGCAAGGGCGAGCCGACCCTCTTGGTGACCACGCGCGGCTTCCGCGATGCCTTGCGCATTGCCTACCAGGCGCGGCCGCGCCTGTTCGAGCGCCATATCCGCCTGCCCGAGCTGCTCTACAGCCGCGTCGTCGAGGCGCGCGAGCGCATCGCCGCCGACGGCACCATCGCCCTGCCGCTGGACCTGGCGGCGCTGCGCGGCGAACTGCAGGCGGCGCTGGACGCCGGCCTGCGCGCCTGCGCGATCGTCTTCATGCATGGCTGGCGCCATACCGTGCACGAGGCGGCCGCGGCGGCGCTGGCGCGCGAGCTCGGCTTTGCCCAGGTCTCGGTCTCGCACGAGGTCAGCCCGCTGATGAAGCTGGTCTCGCGCGGCGACACCACCGTCGTCGATGCCTATCTGTCGCCCATCCTGCGCCGCTATGTCGAGCAGGTCGCGGGCCAGATGCCCGGCGTGCCGCTGCTGTTCATGCAGAGCAGCGGCGGGCTGACCGAGGCGCGGCATTTCCAGGGCAAGGACGCGATCCTGTCCGGCCCGGCCGGCGGTATCGTCGGTATGGTGCGCACCGGCCTGCAGGCCGGCCACCGCAAGCTGATCGGCTTCGACATGGGCGGCACCTCGACCGATGTCTCGCACTTTGCCGGCGCCGACGCCAGCGACTACGAGCGCGCCTTCGAGACCCAGGTGGCCGGCGTGCGCATGCGCGCGCCGATGATGAGCATCCACACGGTGGCGGCCGGCGGCGGCTCCATCATCCGCTTCGATGGCAGCCGCCTGCGCGTCGGGCCGGAGAGCGCCGGCGCCAATCCGGGCCCGGCCTGCTACCGGCGCGGCGGCCCGCTGACGACGACCGATGCGAATGTGCTGCTGGGCCGCATCCAGCCCGAGCTGTTCCCGCAGGTCTTCGGGCCGGCCGGCGACCAGGCGCTGGACGGCGCCGTCGTCGCACGGCACTTTGCGGAACTGGCCGAGCAGATGGGCACGACGCCGGAGCAGGCGGCGTCCGGCGCCCTGCGCATCGCCGTCGCCGGCATGGCCAATGCGATCAAGAAGATCTCGGTGGCGCGCGGCCACGATGTGTCGGGCTACACCCTGCAATGCTTCGGCGGGGCCGGCGGCCAGCATGCCTGTGCGGTGGCCGATGCGCTGGGCATGGGCCGCGTCTTCATCGACCCGCTGGCCGGCGTGCTGAGCGCCTATGGCATGGGCCTGGCCGACCGCATCGCGATGCGCGAGGCGCAGCTGGAGGCGGCGCTGGACGCGGCCGGCCTGGCCGCTGCCGAGCAGCGCTTCGCGGCGCTGGAGCAGGCGGCGCGCGCCGAGCTGCGCGCCCAGGGCCTGGCCGAGGCCGATCTGCAGACGCGGCGCGGCGCCCGCCTGCGCTACCAGGGCACCGACACCGCGCTGGCCCTGCCCTGGGGCGATCTGGCCGCGCTGCGCCAGCGCTTCGAGGCCGCCTACCGCCAGCGCTTTGCCTTCCTGATGCCGCAGCGGCCGCTGATCATCGAGGCGGTCTCGGTGGAGCTGGTCGCGGCCGGCGCGGCGCTGGACGGCCGTGCCGAGGCCGCGGTCGAGGAACACCGCGCCGAGCCCTTGCGCCAGTTGCCGATGTTCTGCGCCGACGAGGCCTCGGGCGAGGACGGCTGGCGGCCGGCCGGCCTGTTCCGCCGCGAATCGCTGCGCCCCGGCGCCCTCATCGACGGGCCGGCGCTGATCGCCGAGCGCAATGCCACCGTCGTCGTCGAGCCAGGCTGGCAGGGGCGGCTGAGCGCCGGCGGCGCGCTGGAGCTGCGCCGCGTCGCGCCGCGCCGCGAGCGCTTCGCGGTCGGCACCGCGGTCGACCCCATCATGCTGGAGGTGTTCAACAAGCTGTTCATGAACATCGCCGAGCAGATGGGGCAGCGCCTGCAGAACACCGCGCACTCGGTCAATATCAAGGAGCGGCTGGACTTCTCCTGCGCGCTGTTCGACGCGGCCGGGCAGCTGATCGCCAATGCGCCGCATATGCCGGTGCATCTGGGCTCGATGAGCGAGTCGATCCGCACTGTGATCGCCGCCAATCCGGCGATGCGCCCGGGCGATGTCTACATGCTCAACGATCCCTACCGCGGCGGCACGCATCTGCCCGACGTGACCGTCGTGACGCCGGTCTGGCTGGACGGACAGGCGCAGCCCCGGTTCTATGTCGCCTCGCGCGGCCACCATGCCGATATCGGCGGCATCACGCCCGGCTCGATGCCGCCGTTCTCGACCACGATCGAGCAGGAGGGCCAGCGCTTCGACAACTTCCTGCTCGTCCGCGAGGGCCAGCTGCGCGAGGCCGAGCTGCGCGCGGCGCTGGGCGCAGGCCCCTGGCCGGCCCGCAACCCGGAGCAGACGGTGGCCGATCTGCGCGCGCAGATCGCCGCCAACGAGAAGGGCCAGCAGGAGCTGCAGGCGATGGTCGCGCAGTACGGCGCGGCGACGGTGGCCGCCTATATGGGCCATGTGCAGGACAACGCCGAGGAATCGGTGCGCCGCGTGATCGGCGCGCTGAAGGACGGCGGCTACGAGCTGCCGCTGGACAACGGCGCGGTGATCCGCGTGCAGCTCAGCGTCGATCGCATCGCGCGCAGCGCACGCATCGATTTCTCCGGCAGCAGCGCGCAGCTGGCCAACAACTTCAATGCGCCGAAGTCGGTGACGATGGCGGCGGTGCTCTATGTGTTCCGCACCCTGGTGGACGATGACATCCCGCTCAACGCCGGCTGCCTGAAACCGCTGCAGGTGATCGTGCCCGAGGGGACGATGCTGAACCCGCGCGCGCCGGGTGCCGTCGTGGCCGGCAATGTCGAGACCTCCAGCTGCGTGACCAATGCGCTCTACGGTGCCCTGGGCGTGATGGCGGCCGGGCAATGCACGATGAACAACTTCACCTTCGGCAATGCGCGCTACCAGTACTACGAGACGATCTCGGGCGGTTCCGGCGCGGGTGTCGTGAAGGACGACGCTGGCCGCGTCGTCGGGGGTTTTGACGGCACCGCGGTCGTGCAGACGCATATGACCAATTCGCGGCTGACCGATCCGGAGGTGCTGGAGTTCCGCTTCCCGGTGCGGCTGGAGAGCTACGAGATCCGCGCCGGCTCCGGTGGCGCCGGCCGCTGGCGCGGCGGCGATGGCGGCGTGCGGCGCATCCGCTTCCTGGAGCCGATGACCGCCTCCATCCTCAGCAACGGCCGCCAGCACGGCGCCTTCGGCATGGCCGGCGGTGCGGCCGGTGCGCCGGGCATCAACCGGGTGGAGCGCGCCGACGGCCGCATCGAGACGCTGGGCCATATCGGCTCGGTCGAGATGGGCGAGGGCGATGTCTTCGTCATCGAGACGCCGGGCGGCGGCGGCTATGGAGAACCCTTGTGAGCGACAAGACGATTCTGCTGACCGGCTTTGAGCCTTTCGGCGGCGAGACGGTCAATCCGTCCTGGGAGGTGGTGCGTGCGCTGGACGGCGCCGTGATCGCCGGCGCACGGGTCCATGCGCGGCGCCTGCCCTGCGTGTTCGGCGCGGCGCTGAGCGAACTGCAGCGCGCGCTGGACGAGCTCAAGCCTGAGCTGGTGCTGGCACTGGGCCAGGCCGGCGGACGCAGCGAGCTGTCGCTGGAGCGGGTGGCGATCAATGTGGACGATGCGCGCATCGCCGACAACGCCGGCGCGCGGCCGATCGACGCGGCGGTCGTGCCCGGCGGGCCGGCCGCCTATTTCACGACGCTGCCGATCAAGGCCATGGTCGCCGGCCTGCGCGCGGCCGGGCACCCGGCGGGCGTCTCGCAGACGGCCGGCACCTTCGTCTGCAACCATGTGTTCTACGGCCTGCAGCATGCGCTGCGCGAACGGCCCGCAGTGCGCAGCGGCTTCATGCACATTCCCTTGCTGCCCGAGCAGGCCGCGCGGCTGCCGGGGGCGCCGGCCAGCATGGGGCTGCAGGCAATGATCGAGGGCCTCAGGCTGGCGCTGACGCTGGCGCTGCAGACCGAGGCCGATCTGCGGCAGAGCGGCGGCAGCCTGGACTGAGCCGCTCGCCCGGCCTCGCTCACTCTTCGCTATAGCGCCGCCAACGCTCGGTCGCGCGGCGCATCAGCTGCAGCTGGCGCAGAAAGCGCGGGCAGGCGTGGCAGGCCAGCAGATGCAGGCGGACGGCGATGCGGTCGGCCAGCGGCAGGGCCTGCTGCTCCTCGGCCAGCAGCACCAGGCGTGTCACCTCCTTGCATGTGCGGCGCAGCGGTATCACCGTGTCGCTCCTTGTTGATCGCCGGCCGTTGAAAACCAGTTCAGCTGCAGGCAGTCGCGCAGGCGCAGCCGGGCGCGATGCAGCATCACCCACAGATTGGTCGGGCTGATCGCCAGCTCCTTACAGATCTGCTCGCTGTCCAGCTCCAGCCATTCGCGCATCATGAACAGCCGCCCCTGCAGGCCCGGCAGCGCCTCGACGCAGGCATCGAGCACCCGGATGAAATCGAGCTGGCGCAGGCAATGCTCGGGGTCACCCCAGTCGGCCGGATCCTCGCGCCAATGGCCATCGGGCTTGAACAGCTCGGCATCGAGATCCTCGCCATCGTCGCGGCCGACCGTCGTCGAGATCTCGCGGCTGTTGCGGCGGATCTGGTCGATCAGCTTGTGCTTCAGGATGCCGACCAGCCAGGTCTTCAGCTGCGAGCGGCCCTCGAAGCGCTGCGGCTTCTCCAGCGCCGCCAGCAGGGTTTCGGACACCGCGTCCTCGGCCCAGGCCTCGTTGCGCAGCTGCATGCGGGCGTACTTGAGCAGCTGCGGCCGCAGCGCGTCGAGCTCGGAGGCGATATCGCTCATGGACGGAATAGGGGCACGCGGTCCTGAAGTTTGCCGCTGGCAGTGTAAGGACTGCGGCGGCTCTTGCGACTCAAGGCGGCCGACGGCATCATGCCTCGGCCCCACAACCCCGCTACCGACAAGGAAGGATCCCCATCATGAACGCACAGCAGAAGAAGCTCATCGTCTCCTCGGCCATGGCCAGCGCCCTGGCCCTGGGCCTGGTCGGCCAGGCCACGGCCGCCGACGACAAGGCCGCCAAGGAGAAATGCTTTGGCATCGTCAAGGCCGGCCAGAACGACTGCGCCAGCCTCAGCGGCAGCCATAGCTGCGCCGGCCAGGCCAAGGCCGATGCCGCGCCGGACGAGTGGAAGTACGTGGCCAAGGGCATGTGCAAGAAGGAGGGCGGCTTGAGCGCCGACGAGGCCAAGGCCAAGATGAAGATGTGAGGACGGGCCCGCGATGAAGCCCGGCCCGGTCGGCATCGGATGGCGCGAGCCGCATTACCGCGCGCTGCTCGCCGAGCGCCCGCCGCTGGACTTCATCGAGGTCCACTCGGAGAACTTCTTCGCCGAGGGTGGCGCGGCGCCGGCACTGCTGCTGCAGGCGCGCGAGCAGTACCCCGTCAGCCTGCACGGCGTCGGGCTCTCGCTGGGCTCGGCCTGCGGCCTGGACCCCTGGCATCTGCAGCGCCTGGCCGCCCTGGTCGAGCGGGTGCAGCCGCTCAGGGTGTCGGATCATGCCTCGTTCGCGCGAGTGGGCAGCGGCCTGCATGCCAACGATCTGCTGCCGATCGGCTTCGACGACGCCAGCCTCTCGCTGATGGTCAGGCATGTGCAGCAGGTGCAGGAGCGGCTGGGCCGGCAGCTGCTGGTCGAGAACCTCAGCGCCTATCTGGCCTGGGACCGGGACGATGCGCGTGCCGAGCCCGAGTTCTTCAACGAGCTGGCGCGGCGCAGCGGCTGCGGCCTGCTGCTGGACGTCAACAACCTGGTCGTCAATGCGCGCAACCGCGGCGCCGATCGTGCGGCCGCGGCCGACGCGGCCTGTGCCTGGATCGATGCGCTGCGCCCCGCCATCGTCGGCGAGATCCATCTGGCCGGCCATGCCGAGTTGCCCGGCATCGTCATCGACGACCATGGCAGCCGCGTCAGCGCCGAGGTCTGGCGCGTCTATGCGCATGCGCTGCGGCGCTGCGGGCCGGCGCCCAGCCTGATCGAATGGGACACCGAAGTGCCCGGCTTGGAGCTGCTGCTGGACGAGGCGGCGCTGGCACGCGAACGGATGGCGGCATGAGCGGGCTCGAAACGCTGGCGGCGCGCCAGCAGGCCCTGCTCGCGGCGCTGACCGAGGGCACGGCCGTCGACGGCCTGCTCGCGCCGGCCGGCATCGGGGGCGGACTGGCGCGCGGCCTGCAGGCCTATCGCCAGAACGCGCGGGCGCTGTCGGCGCGGGCGCTCGGTGCCGTCTATCCGGCGCTGCGCGAGGCGCTTGGCGAAGATTCCTTCGACGCGCTGGCCCGGACCCTCTGGCGCCGCCGGCCGCCCCAGCACGGCGATCTGGCGCAATGGGGCGGGGCGCTGGCCGACTTCCTCGCCGCGCAGGCCGGGATGGATCCGGCGCTGTGCGATCTGGCGCGGCTGGAATGGGCCCGCCATCTGGCCGAACGTGCGGCCGATGCCGTGCTGGACGGCGGCACGCTGCAGCTGCTGATCGACGAGCCGCCCGAGCGCCTGGGCCTGCGGCTGCGGCCGGGGCTGGTCGTGCTCGGGCAGTCGTACGGCCCGCTGCTGGTCTGGCGCGAGGGCTGGCGCGCCGCGCAAGGGCCGCTGTCGGCCGGCGCGGCGGCATTGATGCAGGCGCTGCTGGACGGCGTCGATCTCGCCGGCGCCTTGGCGCGGGCCACGGCAGTCGAGCCGGACTTCGACTTTTCCGCCTGGTTGCAACGCGCCTTGCGCGAGGCCTGGCTGCAGGCGGCCTTCATCCGGGAGCAGGCAGCATGACGAGGATCTGGAAGACATGGGCTTGCGGCGCCTGGCGCTGCTTCAGCGACCCGGGCCTGGCGCCCCAGCCGGCGCGGCTGCCGGCCCCGCTGCGGGCCATGGCGGCCCAGGCACAGTCGCTGGGGCTGCTGCTGGCGCGGCTTTATGTGGCGCGGGTCTTCTGGCTCTCGGGCCTGACCAAGCTGCGCGACTGGTCGGTGACCCTGGCCCTGTTCGAGGACGAATACCATGTGCCGCTGTTGCCGCCGGAGCTGGCCGCCTGGCTGGGCACGGCCGGCGAGCTGGGCCTGTCGGTGCTGCTGGCGCTGGGCCTGTGCGGGCGCTTCGCGGCGGCGGGGCTCTCGGTCGTCAACCTGGTCGCGGTGCTGAGCCTGGCCGAGATCGCGCCGGCGGCGCTGCTCGGGCATCAGCTCTGGGGCGTGCTGCTGATCGCGGTGCTGCTGTGGGGCGCCGGCCGCTGGTCGGTCGACGGCTGGATCGTTAGTCGCGCAGGCGGAAGCTGATCACGATCGGCGAGGGCACCTTGCCGTCGACGTCACGGGGCAGGACCTCCGTCTTGTCGATCGCGCGCTGCACCGCCTTATCCCATTCGAGATCGCCGCTGGACTTGATCAGCTTGTGGCCGATGATCCTGCCGTCCGGCGCGGCACGCACCTCGATCTCGGCCACCGGATTGCCGCTGCCGGCGTCGTTGTAGATGATGTTGGGCCGCACGCGGGCGACGATGCGCCCGCCATAGCTGGACGAGGGCCCCGAGCTCTTCAGCGCCGTGCCGCTGGCGTTGGCGTCGCCGCTGGCGCCGGCCATGCCCTGGATGCGGCGCAGATTCTCCTGGCGCTGCGCCTCGCGCTTGGCCTCGGCGTCCTTGTTGGCCTTGTCCAGCTTGTCCTGCTTTTCCTTGTCGAGCTTCTGCTTCTCGAGCTTGTCGCGCTTGAGCTGGTCCTGGCGATCGCGCTCGGCCTTGTCCTTCTGCTCTTTCAGCAACTGCTGTTTCTTGCGCTCGGCCTCCAGCTCGGCATCCTGCTTCTTCTTCAGCTCCTTGGCCTTGGCGATCGCGATCTCGGCGTCCCGCTGCTGCTGCAGTTCCTCGGGCGAGGGCTGCGGCGGCTTCGGCGTGGGCTTGAGCTCGGGCTCGGGCTCGGGCGGCGGAGGCGGCGGCTCGACCGCCTTGGGCGCGGCGGCCTGCGGCACCGCCGACCACAGCTCGGCCTCGAAGGTCGGCAGGGTCTTGGTGCGCCATTGCACGCCGGCGCTCAGCGCCAGCACCAGCAGCGCATGCACCAGCACGGCGAAGCCGAAGCCGCGGCCCAGGCCGGGCGCCTCGGGCGGGCGCAGCGGGTCGTGGCGGCGCAGGTGGAAGCCGGACATGGTCGTCGCCGCCGTCACTTAGTTGGCCGGCCCCGCATTGCCGGCATTGCGAACGGCCAGGCCGACGCGCTGGATGCCGGCCGTCTGCAAGCTGTCCATCACCTTGACCACCGCCTCGTACTTGACCGCCTTGTCGGCCGAGATGACGACCGGGGTCTGGTCTTGCCCGGCCTGCGCCTGCTTGACCCGCTCGGCCAGCTGCTTCATCTGCAGCGGCTGGTCCTCGCCCTGGTCGATCTTGAGCTTGAGCTTTTCATCGCTGCCGACCACGATATGGATCACATGCTGGGGCTGGGCCTTGCTGCGGCCGACGCTGGGCAGGTCGACGACGCCGGTCGTGATCAGCGGCGCGCTGACCATGAAGATGATCAGGAGCACCAGCATCACGTCGATGAAGGGCACCATATTGATCTCGTTGATCGTGCGGCGCCGGCCGCGGCCGCGCGAGGCGATGGCGGCCATCTCAGTGCCCCTGGGCCGGCGCGCCGGCGTTGCGCTGCAGGATATTGGAGAACTCCTCGATGAAGGTCTCCAAGGTGATCGCGCTGCGGTCGATCTGGCGCGCGAAGCGGTTGTAGGCCAGCACCGCGGGGATGGCGGCGAACAGGCCGATGGCGGTGGCGACCAGGGCCTCGGCGATGCCCGGCGCGACGGTGGCCAGCGTCACCTGCTGCAGATTGGACAGGCCGACGAAGGCGTGCATGATGCCCCAGATGGTGCCGAACAGGCCCACATAGGGCGAGACCGAGCCGACCGAGGCGAGGAAGGACAGATTGCTTTCCATCGCGTCGAGTTCGCGCTGGAAGCTGGCGCGCATCGCGCGGCGCGAGGCGTCGAGCAGGGCGCTGGAATCGGCGACGCGCTTCTCGCGCAGCTTCAGGAACTCGCGCATGCCGGAGGCGAAGATGCGCTCCAGCGGCGCGCCATGGGTCTTGCCGGCGACCGCGTTGAACAGCTCGTTGAGGTTCTTGCCGGACCAGAATTCCTGCTCGAAGGCCTCGTTGCTGCTCTTGATCTTGGCGAGCGAGATCAGCTTGCCGAAGATGACGCTCCAGCTGGCCAGCGAGACCAGCAGCAGGGCCGCGATTACCAGCTGCACGGTGAGGCTGGCGTGGGCGATCAGCGAGACGATGGAAAGGTCTTGGTTCATGGGCTCTTGGAAAGCGCCGCCACGATGGCGGCCGGGATGCGAACGGGTTTCAGGGTGGCCGGCGACACGCAGCCGATGCGGATCTCGCCCTCGGCGAGCAGCTGCTCGCCGCGGCGCGCCTGCTGGAACAGGGTCATGCTGACACGGCCCAGCTCGCGCGGCTCGACCGTGATCTGCAGGCAGTCGTCGAGCCGGCTGGGGCTCAGATAGCGGACCGAGGTGCTGCCGACGACGAACATCGCGTCCTGCTCCTGCTTCATCCGCTGCTGCTCGAAGCCCAGCGCGCGCAGCCATTCGGTGCGGGCGCGCTCGAAGAACTTCAGGTAGTTGGCATAGAACACGATGCCGCCGGCATCGGTGTCCTCCCAGTAAACTCTTAGGCCCCAAGTGAATAGCTGCTCACTTGTTAAAAGTTGTTTACTTTCAATCACTTAGAGTCACTTTCGATTCCTTGTCATTCCTTCTATTGGCGTAGTTGCTGCGCCATTTCTACGCCAAACGCGGAAGACACTGACGCAATCGGTGTCTCCTTGATACGGCTTTGCTCAGAACATCCCGCCTAAAGCGGCGTCCTTAGCCCGCGAAGTCGAACTATTAAGTGTAAGGGGTGCTGTCA
Organism: Roseateles violae; assembly: GCF_030410485.1. Lineage (GTDB taxonomy): Bacteria > Pseudomonadota > Gammaproteobacteria > Burkholderiales > Burkholderiaceae_C > Roseateles_D > Roseateles_D violae. The sequence continues at coordinate 921,993 of NZ_JAUHHC010000002.1, forward strand.
CGGACAGACGGCAGGCATCGTGAGCCGAGGCATGCCAACGAAGGGCAATTCCTTAGAAGGCAACACTTGACCCCCGATTTCGGATGCGTAACAGTCGAAAAAAATAGGGAGGAGAGCCTTGAAGAACTTGCTAGCTGGCATGGCCATCATCGCGTATGGTCTTACGGGTTGCGGCGGCGGCGGTGGCGATTCGGGTGGAGCGTCAAGCACCACATCCAACGCGGCCAATCAGGGAAATAGCCTCGACATCCAAGCCGTCGGGCACTACAAGGCAAAGAACACTGCTGGCAAGCTTCCGATTTTCGAAGACATCATCGTTGCTCCGAGTGGTAAGTTTGCGATCTACTATGAAGACGCCTTCAGCTCGTCACGCGGATTCGTCGATGGGATGGTTTCAGGAGCGACCGGTCAATTTACTGGGACAATGACCGACTTTGCCCAGACGGGCGTATTCGCTGGTTCCATAAGTGGGCAATACAGACAAGGGGTGGGGTTATCTGGTACAGCGATATACGCAGTTGGCTCTGCACCATTCGATGCCTCTTTTGTTGAGTACATGACCGCATCGACGGGTACTACGGATGCAGTCGGCACTTGGAATGGCAGCGATGAAGTGCGTAGGGCGTTGGTTGTAACTATTGACTCATCGTCGAGCGTCAAAATTACGCTCAGTGCGAGCTGCCAGTTCACGGGTACGCTTAAATTCTCCGACGGTGCGAACACGGCGCAAATTGCTACCTTGACCGGAAGCAGCTCTGGGACGGGGTGTCGATTTGGCGATTCGGGCTTGACCGGGTTGCTCACGGTTACGCGACCGATTGCGGGCGGCTATGTGACGCTGCGTGGGCATGCCGTGCGTACCGACCGCAAAGATGGCTTTTATTTCACGTCAACACGATGCCCGAGCGGCAAAACCGTCGAGGTGATTACCTCTTGCTGACACACCTGTGTGAGCGTGCGGCTCAGTAGTGTCAGGGTTGTCCAACCACGACGCCTTCACTGCTGCTTACTCGTAACGTGTGCAGCTTTAACTCAGCGATGCGTGGGATAGATACAAGAAAACACGGATTAGATGAGTGTCTTCTTTTAAGGCGCTAGCCGATACGCTACAGCTACGCCAAAATTTTTCTAAGTTATTGTTTTTGCAGAAAAATTTTGTCTTCCCAGTAGACGCGCACCGGGTGTTCGAAGCGGCTGCTCATCGGCCCAGTACCCCGGCCAGGCGGGCGACGGCCTCCTGCAGATCGCCCATGCTGCTGGCAAAGGACAGGCGCAGCCAGCGCTCGGCGCCCAGGCGGCCGAAATCGCGGCCCGGCGTCAGCGCCAATTGCGCCTTTTCCATCAGCTCGAAGGCGAAGTCCCAGCTGTTGTCGGTATGGGCCGAGCAGTCGATCCAGCAGTAGAAGGCACCGTCCGGGACGACCGGCACGCGCAGGCCCACCCGCTGCAGCGCCGGCACGATGAAGTCGCGCCGCTCGCGGAAGGCCTGGCGGCGGCGCTCGTACTCGGCCATCGAAGCCGGTTCGAAGCAGGCCAGCGCCGCATGCTGGGCGATGCTGGAGGCGCAGATGAAGAGGTTCTGCGCCAGGCGCTCGACCGGGCCGACCAGGGCCGGCGGCAGCACCAGCCAGCCCAGTCGCCAGCCGGTCATGCCGAAATACTTGCTGAAGCTGTTGACCGAGATCACGTCCATCTCCGGACCCGCGAACTCCAGCGCGCTGCGCTCGAAGCGCGCGTCGTAGCTCAGCCCCAGGTAGATCTCGTCGACGACGGTGACGCCGCCGCGCGCGCGCACCGCCTCGACGATGGCCTGCATTTCGGCATGCTCGATCGAGGTGCCGGTCGGGTTGCTCGGCGAGGCCAGGAGCACGCCGCGGGTGGCCTCGGTCCAGGCCGCGACGACCTGGGCGCTGCTGGGCTGGAAGCGCTGCTCGGCGCCGGCCGGCAGCAGCAGGGCCTCGGCATCGGCGGCGGCGACGAAGTGGCGGTTGCAGGGATAGCAGGGATCGGGCATCAGCACCTGGTCGCCGCGCTCGAACAGGGCCAGGCAGGCCAGCTGCAGCGCGGCGGAGGCGCCGGCGGTGATCACGATGCGCTCGGGCGCGACGTCGAGCCCGAAGCGCTCGCGGTACCAGATCGAGAGCTTCTGGCGCAGATCGGGCAGGCCGATCGCCTGCGTGTACTGCGTGCGGCCGGCTTCGATGCAGGCGGCCGCCGCCTGCTGCACCAGCGGCGGCGCGCCGAAGTCCGGCTCGCCGATGTTCAGGTAGATCATCGGCCGGCCGCCCCGGGCCGGGTCGCACAGCGGGCCCTTGGCGATCTCGACGGCCGCCTTGGCGCACTCCATGACGTAAAAGGGCTCGATATGGTCGAGCCGCTGGGCCAGCTTCATCGGCCGCGCGCCGCCACTTCCTGCGGGCGCAGATCGGCCGCCGCGCGGTCGAGCACGCCGTTGACGTATTTGTGGCCATCGGTGCCGCCAAAGGCCTTGGCCAGCTCGACCGCCTCGTTGATCGCGACGCGGTAGGGGATGTCCATGCAGTGCTTCAACTCGTAGGCGCCGATCATCAGCACGCCATGCTCGATCGGCGACAGCTCGGTCGTCTTGCGGTCGACATGGCGGGCCAGCACCGCGTCGAGATCGGCGGCCTCGACAATGCAGCCGTTCAGCAGCGCGTCGTAATGGGCCTTGTCGAGCTTGCCGAAGCCGTCCTGCTCGCGCATATGGGCGTCGATCGCGCCGACCTCGTCGCCGGTGATCAGCCATTGGTAGAGGCCCTGCAGGGCCGCCTCGCGCGAGCGCCGGCGCGCCGACTTGGCCGGCGCCTTCTTCGCCGCGGGCTTGCCCGCCGGCTTGACCGTCTGGGCAGCGGCGGCCTTGTTGTCGTCGTTCGTGGTGCTCACTGCAGTGCTTTCATCAGATTGGCCATCTCGACCGCCACGCGCGCGGCGTCGCGGCCTTTTTCCTCGGCGCGGGCCCAGGCTTGCTCGGTATTCTCGACCGTCAGGATCGCATTGGCGATAGGGATCTGGTGATCGAGGCCGACGCGGGTGACGGCGGCGCCGCTCTCGTTGGCGACCAGTTCGAAGTGATAGGTCTCGCCGCGGATGATGCAGCCCAGCGCGACCAGCGCGTCGAAATCGTCGCTGAGCGCCATCGCGTTCAGCGCGATCGGCACTTCCAGCGCGCCCGGCACGGTCACGTGACGGACCTGCTCGCCGGCCACGCCCAGCGTGCGCAGCTCGGCCAGGCAGGCCTCGGCCAGCGCGGTCGTGATGTCGTCGTTGAAACGCGCCTGCACGATGCCGACGCGCAGGCCCTCGCCGTTCAGCGAGGCTTGCGAAGCGGCCTGGCCCTTGTCGGATCCTTGCATCTGATTCTCAGTCCTTGTTGGGAGCGGCAATGAAGCCGCTGATCTCGAGGCCGTAACCGGTCATGCTGGGCATGCGGCGCGGGCTGCCGAGCAGGCGCATCTTCTGCACGCCCAGCTCGCGCAGGATCTGCGCGCCGACGCCATAGGTGCGCAGGTCCATCGTCGTGCTGCGCGGCGGCTCGCTGCTCTGCGCGGTGAAACGCTCGAGCAGCCCGGCGGCATCGTCGCCGCAATTCAGCAGCACGGCGACGCCGGCCGGCGCGCGCTTGAGTTCGGCCAGGGCCAGCGGCAGCGGCCAGCTGTGGCTGCAGGGGCCGGCCTCGAGCAGGTCCAGCAGCGACAGCGGCTCGTGCACGCGCACCAGCACGTCGTCGGCCGCTGACCAGCTGCCATGGCTGAGCGCCAGATGCAGCGCGCCGGTGCGGTCGCTGAACACGCTGCAGTCGAACTCGCCCTGGGCGGTGCGCAGCTTGCGCTGGGCGACCTTGCTGACCAGCGATTCGTTGCGGCTGCGGTGCTCGATCAGGTCGGCGATGGTGCCGATCTTCAGGCCATGTTCCTTGGCGAAGAGCTCCAGGTCCGGCAGGCGGGCCATCGTGCCGTCGTCCTTCATGATCTCGCAGATCACGGCGGCCGGCTCCAGACCGGCCATGCGGGCGAGGTCGCAGCCGGCCTCGGTATGGCCGGCGCGCATCAGCACGCCGCCGTCCTGCCCCTGCAGCGGGAAGATATGGCCGGGCTGGACCAGATCGCGCGCCTCGGCATGGCGGCCGACGGCCGCCTGCACCGTGCGGGCGCGGTCGGCGGCCGAGATACCGGTCGTGACGCCGGTGGCGGCCTCGATCGAGACGGTGAAGGCGGTGCCGTGCTTGGTGCCGTTGCGGGTGGCCATCGGCGGCAGTTGCAGGCGCTCGCAGCGTTCGCGGGTCAGGGTCAGGCAGATCAGGCCGCGGCCATGCTTGGCCATGAAATTGATCGCTTCGGGCGTCACATGGTCGGCGGCCAGCACGAGGTCGCCCTCGTTCTCGCGGTCCTCTTCATCGACCAGGATGACCATGCGGCCGGCCGCCAGCTCGGCGACCAGCTCGGATACGGGTGATATGGGCATAAACCCGATTGTATGTGTCTATGCAGGCCGGGCACGGAGCCGCAGGTCCTGGCCGACCGGCCGGCAGTCCAGCCAGCGCCATTGCAGCGCGTCCTTGAGCGATTCCAGCGGCCCGAAGGCGGCCATTTCGCGGCCCTGGCCCAGCAGCTTGGGCGCCAGATAGACCAGCAGTTCGTCGACCAGGCCCTCGCGCAGCAGGGAGCCATTGAGCTTGTGGCCGGCCTCGACATGCAGCTCGTTGATGCCGCGTGCGCCCAGATCGGCCAGCGCCGCGGCCAGGTCGACCTTGCCGCCGGGGCCGGGCAGGCTGGCGATCTCGGCGCCGGCGGCCTGCAGGTCCGGGCGGCTGCCGGCCGGCACGGCGGCATAGATCAAGACCTGGCCCGGCGGCGGCAGCAGCCGGGCGGAGACGGGCGTTTCGAGCCGCGAGTCGATGACAACCCGCAGCGGTTGCCGCGCCGTCTCGACCAGGCGCACGTCCAGCCGCGGGTCATCGTCGCGCACGGTGCCGATGCCGCTCAGCACCGCGCCGGCGCGCTTGCGCCAGGCGTGGCCGTCGCTGCGCGCGGCCTCGGCGGTGATCCATTGGCTGGCGCCATTCAGCAGTGCAGTGCGGCCGTCCAGCGAGGCGGCGATCTTCAGCCGCACAAAGGGCCGGCCGCGCTGCATGCGCGAGAAGAAGCCGATGTTCAGCTCGCGTGCTTCGTCGGCCAGCAGGCCGGTCTCGGCGGCGATGCCGGCGGCCCGCAGCCGCGCCATGCCCTGGCCCGCGACCAGCGGATTCGGATCCCCGACGGCGGCGACGACCCGGCCCAGGCCGGCGGCGATCAGCGCATCGCAGCAGGGTGGCGTGCGGCCATGGTGGGAGCAGGGCTCCAGCGTCACATAGGCGGTGGCGCCGCGCACATCGGCGCCGCGCGCGGCGGCATCGCGCAAGGCCATCACCTCGGCATGGGCCTGGCCGGCCGCCTGCGTATGGCCGGCGCCGAGCACGCGGCCATCGGCCGCGACGATCAGGCAGCCGACGCGCGGATTCGGGTCGGACAGGCCGATCGCCTGTTCGGCCAGCGCCAGCGCCTGGCGCATCGCGGCGAGCTCGTCGGCAATCTGGTTCGGAAGGGGCGGCGTGGACATGGCGGCAGTCTAGCCGCCGCTGCGAAAGCCGGCGCTCAGCTGGGCTGGTGCAGCACCGTCTTGGTGTCGCTGAACAAGCCGGCCGCCGGGTCGACGCGATGACCGTCGGGGCAGTTGGCGCTCGCGCTGATGACCAGGAAGTTCTGCCGCGGCAGCGCGCCCGTGACGCCGTAGTAGTTCAGCGGATGCTCGAGGTTCGTGATCAGCGTGTCGCCGTCGTAGTCGGCGCTGTAGCGGCAGATCTTGTAGCGCAGTTCGCCCGTCAACGGGATGCCGCTGATATTGAGCTTGCCGGACCAGTTCGGTGTCGCGTCGGTGTTCGGGAAGACGATGCAGTAGTAGGCGACCGAGGCCTGCAGGAAGGCAGCGTCGACCGGCGCGTTGTCGAAGCATTGGTAGGACGGCGCGTCGGGGCGGGCCGGAGCAGGTCCCGAGGCGGGCGTCGGCGGCGCATCGGCCTGGACGATTTCCATATCGAAGTTCGGCAGCGCATAGCTGGCCGGCTGCTCGGCGCTCGGCGTATCGCCGAAGGAAAAGCGCACATGGCCGCTCAGCAGGAAGCCGCTCATGTTGTAGCTGCAGGCCGCGACATCGGCCCCCGTCGAGGCAGCCGTCAGCGAGGAGCTTGCCGTGCCCATCGGTACTGTGCAGCGGCCGATGATGGCGCCGGTCAGGTTGTTGAAGATCCAGGCGACGGTGGCCAGCGGGCTCGGCACCAGCGCGCTGCGGCGATTGCCGAGATCCTTGGCTTCGACCGGGATCGTGGTGTGGCGGTCGCCGGGGCGACGCAGCGGCGTGCCATCGGGCGCAATGCCCAAGGCGCCGCTCAGTCTGGGATCGGCACCGGTGATAAAGCTGTCGATGATGACGAATTGCAAGTCGTTGGCGCGGTCGCGCCAGTTCACCTGCACATTGACCGCCTTCAACGGTGATCCGACCAAATCGGTCACCGTGCGGGTGAGCGCGAACGTGGCGTTGCTGTCGGGATCGCCGGCGTCGGGGACCACGTCGGCGGTGATGATGTCGGCATACGCCTTCATGCCGGCCGGCGGCGTGCTCGGCAGTGTCAGCACCGAATAGGCGCGCAATTGCTCCATCTCCTGCTGCGCGAGCCGGATCGCTTCGCCGCGCTGCTTGGCCAGATCGGCGCTGCGCCGCATATTGCCCTGCAGGCCGGCCAGCGCAATCATCCCGAAGGCCATGATCAGCAGCGCGACCAGGGCCTCGATCAGTGCAACGCCGCGCAAGCGCTTGACGAACGTAGGAGCGCGACGCTTCATTTGTCTTGATCCCACCAACTGCCGGGCACGCGCACGAAGCTGCCGGTCGCGTTGCGCAGCGCGTCCATGATGCCGGCGTGATAGCGCATGTCCACCCGACCGGCGGCCAGGAGGTTCCCCTCCGCGATCACGGCGCCGTTGACCAGGGCAGGATGCCCACTGGTATTGCTCCAGTCGAGGTTTCCACGGACATAGAGCAGGCCGTTCAGGATAAGCGGGCCGGTGATCGTCACCGGTCCATTCGCGACGATCACCAGGGGGCTCAGCGGCAGGGCAGCGCTGCCCAGAGTGACATTGCTGGACAGCGTCAAGGGCCCGTCGACCCAGATCATCCGCATGCCCTGGTTGAAGGCGGCCAGCAGTGCCGTGCTGCAGTCGCTGCCTTCCGTGCAGGGGATGCTGCGCATGGCCGGCTGGCTCTTGTACTGCGCCGGGGGCATGCCGAAATACTGGGCAAACATCAGGTCGCTTGCCTGGTCCCTGAATTGCTGGTCGTCACCGAGCAATGCTTGTTGGCCCGGCGTGCCCGGCAGGCTGTCCAGTCGATCCGTAGACAAGTCCGCCACGGACCCACCCGTCTGCAAGAGCAGGCCACTGCTGCGCGGATCGCTGTTGTGCAGACCCAGGGCGCCGGTGCCGTCGGTGATGGTCTGCTTCACGACCAGGGGCATGGCCGGCGGCATCTTCAGCGCGCTGATCAGTGCCGCCTCGACCCGCACGGTGGCGCCGCCCAGCAGCTGGGCATTGGCCGCTCCCTGCTGCGTTTGGCAGACATCGGACTGGCTGCCGGTGCAACCGTGCGAGATGAGGCGCACCACGCCGGGACGTGCGGCCGGCTCGAAGCTGATGTGAAAGCTCGGCTGCATCTGCGCTGCGGGGGCGACATTCGCTGCCGCCCAGCCACCGGCCGGGCACTGGCAGGTCCAGCCGCCCTGCGCGTCCTGCGCTGCCGCGATGCGCACACAGCTGGCCGAGGTGGCCGATGCGACCAGCGGGCTAAGCGTCCGGCTACCGGAGTCCATCCCCAGATAGCGCTCGCGAAAACTGCTGGTCGGGTTGCCGCTGCCGGTGCAGGCGGCGTTGATATTGAGGCCGTTGAGCATGCCCAGCGCCCATTCGCTGCCGGCCTCGGCGGCCTCCAGTCCGACGCCGCTGCGGTAGTAGTTGCTGGCGATGCGCTGTTCAAAGATCAGATTGCGGTTTGCATAGGCGGCCATCATCGCCATGATGAAGAACAGCACCATCACGATGACCAGCGTTGCCGCGCCGCGCTGGCGTGCATTGCCGAGTGACTGGACGTCGCTCATGCCGGGCAACTCCCGACGATGCGGTCATTGCGCATGCGGCTGGTGACCCGCACGGTGCGCAGCGCCTTGTCGTCGCGCCGGGGATGGCCGCTGAGCGTGATGTCGAAGTAGCGAATCTGCTGCAGCGGGCAGGCCGCCGGATCAGGACAGGGCACGCTGCAAAAGCCGTCCAGAAACAGCGGCTGCACCGTCAGCTTGACATTGAAGCGCGTGATAGTCAGCGTTTCCCTGTCGGTCAGCGGTTGCCAGTTGCCGCCCAGCAGCGATTGCAGCACGCCGTTGTCGATTCGAAAACCGAACGATTCCCGCTCCGTCACGACATTGTCCTCAGCATCGCCCGGCGGCGTCGTCAGCGGCAGCACGTAGTTGTCGGCCCGTGAGTAGCTGTAGCGCAGCACATCGCCTGCCTGCGTGTCGACGGCTGGCGTCGTGTCGCTATACGGGCTGCTCGCCGGCATGGTCGCGCCGGGCGCCCAGACGCCGCTTTCAGGCGTGGCCCAGAAACCGGCGCGGCGTAGGTCACGCAGCATCAGATCGGCGGCGGCCCGCAGATCCTGCTGGACCTGGGTTTCCTGAACCAGCCGACGATGCTCGTCGACCTGCTTGGTCATCATTAGGCTGGCGCCGGCGACCACGATCATGCCGACCGTGATGCCGATCATCAGTTCGATCAGACTAAGGCCGCGCTGGCTATGCCCGACTAGCATGGCGGCACTCCGCTGAAGGACCCATTGGGCGTGCAGGTGCGCACGCGGCCCGCTGCATTCAATTCGAGTTTCAACTGCGCGCCTCGCACGCCACTGACGGTGACCGAGAAGCCCTGCGGCGAGGCGGTCAACTGGGGCGTTTCGAAGGAGACGGTACCGGAGGGGGCGGTCGAGCCGGTCGGCGCCGAGGAGGCGAAACTGACGCCGACCGACTTCGGAATGCGCTCCGTCTTGAACTCGGTCGTGGCGGACATGCAGGCGTCGCCGGTATTGAGGCAATTGCAGCGTGGCGAGGTGTCGAAATAAGACACGGTGTAGCAACTCTGATCGCTACCGTTGCGGAAGATCAGCCTCACCGCATTTAAGGGACGCAGCGCCGTTTCGGCGCGGGCAAAGGCAAGATCGGTGCTGATCTGCTCGGCAATCGCTTGCACGCGGCGACGGTTCAACATGTCGGCCAAGGAGGGGGCGGCCACCGCGAGAAGGATGCCCAGGATGACCAGGACCATCAGCACCTCGACGAAGGTGACGCCGCTGCCACGGCGCTTCGATGTCATTGCGGCCAGCATATCGACGCGGCCCGGGTCGAGGCCGGGTTGCTGTCCCGGTAGTTCAGATTGCCGCCGCTGACCTCAATGAAGATATCGCTGCAGTCGCTATCGCGGGCCTGCGAACCGCCGCTGATCGGTTTGGCGTGGACCTGGTAGCCGGCGACATAGCTCTCCGGATCGCCGAGGCCGTTCAGGCTAAGAACGTAATACTTGGGTGCCGGCGGTGCGGAGGAAAAGAGGGCACTCAAATCCGATGCGTAGCTGCCATTGTTGCTGCGCCAGCGCTCCTGCGCCTGCACCACCGTCGACAGGCTGGTGATCGCGTCACTGCGCCGGCTCTTCATCACATGCCGCTGATAGGTCGGCAATGCCACGCCAAGCAGGACACCGATGATGACCAGCACCAGCAGAAGCTCCGCCAAGGTGAACCCCCGGCATTTCAGAGCGCGGCGGTAGTGCGATGCGAAGCTGAGGTTCCGGTGCCTGGACATGGCCGGATTATGGAAACCCGGGCTTTTTTCACATTCGCAGGCCCGACCGCTCGTCAAGACCTGCCTGCCGCTCGTCGGCGCCCCACCTACTCAGGGGGTGTACGGCTCGATCCGGTCCGTTCAGCAGCGCGGCAGACCGGAGACGCCGCCCGTGGGCGTGCAGCTGCGCACCCGGCCGGCGATGCTGACCACGTGGCGGATGGTCGTGCCGCCGCTGCCCGCCACGTCGATGCTGCCGGTGCTGGTCACCGTGCCCTGGCGCGCCTGGAAGCTCATCGTCTGCACATTGGCGCGCACCGTCAGGCGGCGGCTGGCCGGAATCCACTCCTGCTTCAGCACCTGGGCGGCGCCGGTGCAGACCGGTTGGCCGCTATCGTCGCAACGGCATTGGCCGCCCTTGTGCAGCAGATAGCAGCTGCCGCCCGGGTGCTGGCTGAAGCGCAGCTGCACGCCAGCGCCGGACAGCACCGCCTCGCTGCGCGCCTGCTGCAGATCAACCATCACCGTTTGCGCCAGCAGACGCAGCTGTTGCTGCTCCTTGATCCGGCCCAGCGAGGGCAGGGCGCCGCCGCAGACGATGGCGCTGATCGCCATCGTGACGCCCAGCTCGACGAGGCTGAAACCGGCTTGCTGGCGGCGGCTGCTTTGCGGCTGGTTCATGGCGGCTCCGGGATTTGCGTTGCGTATGAACACAATCTAGGAGACCGCCCGGCCGCTTTCTGTCCTTCCGGCGGGGGCGTGAATACCCCCTGATGGGGGTGTGGAGGATCAGATGTCGCGGATCAGCTGGCGGAACTCGTCCACGTCCTCGAAGCTGCGGTAGACCGAGGCGAAGCGCACATAGGCGACCTTGTCGATCTTCTTCAGCTCACGCATGACCAGCTCGCCGAGCTTGGTGGACGGGATCTCGCGGGCGCCGCTGGTCAGCAGCTTCTCCTCGATGCGGGCCAGGGCCGCGTCGATCTGCTCGATGCTGACCGGGCGCTTGCGCAGGGCCAGCTGCATGGAGGCGCGCAGCTTGACCGGCTCGAAGTCGGCGCGCGTGCCGTCCTTCTTCACCACCACGGGCAGGGCGATCTCGGCCCGCTCGTAGGTGGTGAAGCGCTTGTCGCAGGCCAGGCAGCGACGACGCCGGCGGACGACGTCGCCCTCGTCCGATTCCCGGGTCTCGGCGACCTGGGTCTCGCCGTGGCTGCAGAAGGGGCAGCGCATCGCCGGATGCCGGGTTTAGCCGCGGTAGACCGGGAAGTCGCGGGTCAGCGCCGCGACCTTCTCGCGCACCGCGGCCAGATTGGCCTCGTCGTGCGGCTTGTCCAGCACGTCGGCGATCAGGTGGGCGGTCAGGCGCACCTGCTCTTCCTTGAAGCCGCGCGTCGTCATGGCCGGCGTGCCCAGGCGGATGCCCGAGGTGACCATCGGCTTCTGCGGGTCGTTCGGGATGCCGTTCTTGTTGCAGGTCATGTGGGCGGCGCCGAGGATGGCTTCCGCTTCCTTGCCCGTGAGGCCCTTGGGGCGCAGGTCGACCAGCATCACATGGCTCTGTGTGCCGCCGGAGACGATGCGCAGACCGCGCTCGATCAGCGTGTCGGCCAAGACCTTGGCGTTCTTGACCACCTGCTGCTGGTAGGCCTTGAACTCGGGCGTCAGCGCCTCCTTGAAGGCGACCGCCTTGCCGGCGATCACATGCATCAGCGGGCCACCCTGGATGCCGGGGAAGATGGCCGAGTTGATCTTCTTGGCGATCGCCTCGTCATTGCACAGGATGATGCCGCCGCGCGGGCCGCGCAGGCTCTTGTGCGTGGTCGAGGTGACGACGTCGGCATGCGGCACCGGGTTCGGGTAGACGCCGGCGGCGATCAGGCCGGCGTAGTGCGCCATGTCGACCATGAAGTAGGCGCCGATTTCCTTGGCGATCTTGGCGAAGCGCTCGAAATCGATACGCAGCGAGAAGGCCGAGGCGCCGGCGATGATCAGCTTGGGCTTCTTCTCGCGCGCCAGCGCTTCCATCGCCGCGTAGTCGATGTTCTCTTCGGCGTCGAGGCCGTAGGAGATCACGTTGAACCACTTGCCGCTCATGTTCAGCGCCATGCCGTGGGTCAGGTGGCCGCCCTCGGCCAGGCTCATGCCCATGATGGTGTCGCCCGGTTGCAGCAGGGCGAAGAACACGCCCTGGTTGGCCTGCGAGCCCGAGTTCGGCTGGACATTGGCGTAGTTGGCGCCGAACAGTTGCTTCAGGCGATCGATCGCCAGTTGCTCGACGACGTCCACGTACTCGCAGCCGCCGTAATAGCGCTTGCCGGGATAGCCCTCGGCGTACTTATTGGTCAGCTGGCTGCCCTGGGCCTGCATCACGGCCGGGGAGCAGTAGTTCTCCGAGGCGATCAGCTCGATGTGGTCTTCCTGGCGGCGGTTCTCGTTCTGGACCGCGGCCCACAGATCGGGGTCGACCAGGGCAAGGGTGGAGGTATTGCGATCAAACATGGTGGTGGCAGTGCTCTAGAAGTGGAGTCCCTGGCGGCTTTGGCGCGCGGCAAAAGTGCAGGGCTGCCCAGGCGAACGGCTGAAGACGGCCAGCGGCCAAGCCGCCAATCGTTCGCGCTCCCCGGTGGTCCACCACCTCGGGCTGCAGAGACGTCGCTACAGCAGCCTTGATCGCCAGTCGCGCGAAGTCCGCAGTGTAGCGCCAGGCGTCGCGACGCCCGGCGTGGCGGACAAATTTAATGCTCAGTGCTGCAGCAGCGCGAGGCGCTCGTCGGCGGCGGCCGGGGCGCTCTCGCGCGCCGGCTTGGCCTGCAAGGCCGGCACCGGCCGGCCGGCCGCGACGGCCTTCATCTGCTCATGCTCGGCCAGCACGCGCGCGGCGTAGCCGGCGTCGTCGGCCAGATTGGCCGCGCCGACATAGTGGCGCAGGCCTTCCTGCACGCCGCCGGCGCGCTGGATGCATTCCTTCAGCACCTGCACGCCGACGCGCAGGTTCGTGACCGGATCGAAGGCGGCGTGGTTGCCGCCGAAGGCTTCGTACTTGTCGTCATGCACGCGGGTCATCACCTGCATCAGGCCCTGGGCGCCGACCGAACTCTGGGCGAAGGGATTGAAGCCGGACTCGATGGCCATGATGGCCAGGATCAGCGTCGGCTCGACATGGGCGCGCTGGCCGACGGCCCAGGCTTCCTGCACCAGGCGGCTGACCGGCTCCGGCGCGACCCGGTAGCGGCGTGACAGCCATTGGGCGACGGCGGCCTGCTGGCGCGGCAGCTCCTTGGGATCGGCGGCCGTGGCGCGGGCGACCGCATCCGGCTCGCTGGTGGCGACCAGCAGATTGCCGTCGGCTTCGGCACGCGCTTCATAGCGCGCATGCAGCCAGCCCAGCGCGTGGGATTCCAGCTGCTCGCGCAGATTCGCCTGGCTGCCGAACATCAGCAGGGCGGTGACGACGGCCAGGCCGACCAAGGCCAGGGTGTTGTGACTGACGACCAGCAGACCTTGGCCGATGTCCTTCACGAAGACGGACAGTCCGGCGCCGGTCTGGCGGGCGAGGGATAGACAATTGTCGAGACGACGCGCTGTCATGCGACTCCTTTCTTCTCTGCCGGTCCGCGGTCCATGCTTGCGCATAGTCCCGGATGGCGGCAGTGATAATGGGCCGACCCTGTCGAAGTCTTGCTGCATTGCAGCAGAACTTCGGGCCGGCGTCCATCGGCAGCGGGGCGTCTTCACCCTCCCAAAGGCGAAGACACGGGTAAACCCTGGAGAACCAGAGCAGGGCGGATTCTAGGGGTCAAAAATAACCCGTCAAGCATGTAGGTTGAATTCAAAATTACTATCAGTTATGAAGTACCGTGATTTGCGAGACTTTCTCCACGGTCTGGAGGGGATGGGCGAGCTGCGGCGCATTTCGGAGCCGGTATCCCCCCGACTTGAGGTGACCGCTCTCAGCGACCGGGTGCTGCGTGCCGAAGGGCCCGCGCTGCTGTTCGAACGGCCGGCGGGCTACACCACGCCGGCGCTGACCAACTTGTTCGGCACGACTCGCCGGGTGGCGCTGGGCATGGGCGCCGAGAGCCTCGCCGAACTGCGCGAGGTCGGTCAGGTGCTGGCCAACCTGAAGGAGCCGGAGCCGCCGAAGGGCTTGAAGGACGCCGGACGACTGCTGCAAATGGCGCGTGCGCTGTGGGATATGAAACCCAGCGTGGTTCGCCGCGCCGCCTGCCAGCAGGAGGTTTTCGAGAGCGCCGACGTCGATCTGAAACGACTGCCGATCCAGACCTGCTGGCCGGGGGACATCGGTCCGCTGATCACCTGGGGTCTGGTCGTCACCCGCGGCCCGCAGTCCATTGCCAAGCCGCGGCTGCGACAGAACCTGGGCATCTACCGCCAGCAGCTGATCGGCCGCAAGCAGCTGATCATGCGCTGGCTCGCCCATCGGGGCGGTGCACTGGACTTCCGCGACTTCGCGCTGGCCAATCCGGGCCAAGCCTTCCCGATCGCCGTGGCCTTGGGCGCCGACCCGGCGACCATCCTCGGCGCGGTGACACCGGTGCCGGACAGCCTCTCCGAATACCAGTTCGCCGGCCTGCTGCGCGGCTCGCGCACCGAGCTGGTCGACAGCGGCGTCGGCGAGGCCGGCCGCATGTTGCAGGTGCCGGCCAGCGCCGAGATCGTGCTGGAGGGCCACATCCCCGTCGCCGAGCCGGGCTATGAGGGACTCAGCGAGGACGGCGTGCCGCTGAAGGAGAAGGGCGGCTATCTGCACGCGCTGGAAGGCCCTTACGGCGACCATACCGGCTACTACAACGAGCAGGACTGGTTCCCGGTCTTCGAGGTCACGCGGCTGACGCAGCGGCCCGATCCGATCTATCACTCGACCTATACCGGCAAGCCGCCGGACGAGCCAGCCATCCTCGGCGTCGCGCTGAACGAGGTCTTCGTGCCGATACTGCAAAAGCAGTTTTCCGAGATCGCCGACTTCTACCTGCCGCCCGAGGGCTGCAGCTACCGGATGGCCGTGATTTCGATCAAGAAGGCTTATCCCGGCCATGCGAAGCGCTTGATGTTCGGGCTCTGGAGCTTTCTGCGCCAGTTCATGTACACCAAGTTCATCGTGGTCGTCGACGAGGATGTGAATATTCGCGACTGGAAGGAAGTGATCTGGGCGATCACGACGCGGATGGATCCGGTGCGCGACACGACCCTGGTCGAGAACACGCCGATCGACTACCTCGACTTCGCCTCGCCGGTCAGCGGCCTGGGCGGCAAGATGGGGCTTGACGCCACCAATAAATGGCCCGGCGAGACCAGCCGCGAATGGGGCCGCGCGATCACCATGCCGGCCGAGGTGACCCGCAAAGCCGAGGCTTTGTTTACGCAACTGTTTGCAAGCCCAGCCTCGGGTTTGCCTGGGGCTTGAAAGCGCCAGCGGCGTCGGCTAAGTTTGTCTTGCCTGTTCAAGGCACAACCTCTGGCGCAATCATTGCGCGCCAGGAGCCCTTTGGCAGATTGCCTCAGAGCCCCAAGGTGGCGTCAGCCACTCACCCCTTTCAACCTTCGGGTTGAGAGGGGTTTCTATTTCGGGTGCCCGTTTTTTCACCGGCCCGCGAGCCGGCCCAGCCATTCGTAGATCGCGTAGCGCACCCGCGAGAAGCCGTCGCTGGACGGGCACCAGTCCGCCAGCTCGGACATCGCGTCGCGACGCAGGCCGACGGGGGCCGCGATGATCTCGACCTCATTGCCGGCGACCTCGCCAAAGGCCTGCAGCGCCCGCGGCAGATGCATGTCGTGGCTGACCAGCAGCAGCCGGCGCACGCCATCGGCCTTCAGCAGCGCCAGGCTTAGCGCGGCGTTCTCACGCGTGTCGCGCGAACGGTCCTCGGCCCAGCGCAGGCGCGCGCCGTATTCCTCCTCGACCGTGCGGCGCGCCAGCGAGGCCTCGGATACCCGCAAATGCCTGGCGTTCCAGCCGATGCCGCCCGAGAAGCCCAGCGGCGCGCCAAGGCGCCGCGACAGCCAGACGCCATAGCGCAGCCGCTCCAGGGTCAGCGGGCGCAGCGTGGCGCCGTCGTACTCGGGCGAATAGGGATTGGCGCCGCCACCCAGCACTAGCACCGCGATGCCGCCCTCGCGCTGCGCCTCCTCGCGCAGCTGCTCGATGGTCTCGGTCGACAGCGCCGGCGGCACCCGCAGCAGCTGATGGGACAGCCATTGCGCGGCGCCCTCGGTGCAGCAGAGCCAGAGCCCGATCAGCCCGGCCAGCAGCACCGTGCGGCCCAGCGCGCGGTGCTGGCGCAGCAGGCCGGCGCCCACCATGATCAAGGCCAGCAGCGGCACCGGCGGCTGCAGCAGCAAAAGCATATAGGGCTTGAGTTCGTAGAGCAGGCCGGCGGGGTTCACAATGGCATTTTTCGGGACGGGCTGGAGCGTCGGCATGATGGCCGCGCGAAGGCACAATTCAATCGGCAGCCGCCCTAGGTGCTTCTCCCTTATCCTTTCGACGATGCAAGCGGCATTGACCCTTCCAAGACCATCATCATGAGCGAGACCCCCGACCGACTCGAACGCATCACCCTGGGCGGCGGCTGCTTCTGGTGCACCGAGGCCGTCTACGAGCGGGTGCGCGGCGTGCTGCGGGTCGAGTCGGGCTACTCGAACGGCCAGGCCCAGCAGCCCAGCTACGAGCAGGTCTGCAGTGGCAGCACCGGGCATGCCGAGGTCGTGCGCATCGACTTCGATCCGGCCGTCGTCAGCCTGCGCGAGCTGCTTGAGGTCTTCTTCGTCATCCACGATCCGACCACGCTGAACCGCCAGGGCGCCGATGTCGGCACCCAGTACCGCTCCGGCATCTACTTCCACACGCCCGAGCAGCAGGCGCTGGCGCGCGAGGTGATCGCCGAGGTGCAGGCGGTGCACAAGCAGCCGGTCGTGACCGAACTGGAACCCGAGCGCAATTACTGGCCGGCCGAGGCCTATCACCAGCATTACTACGCGCGCAACCCGGAGCAGGGCTATTGCGCCTTCGTCGTCGCGGCCAAGGTCGACAAATTCCTCCACACCTTCCAGCGGCTCACGCGCTGAGGTGGACGCCGCGATGATCGAGTGGCGAGGCCTGCGCCATCGCTATGCCGCGGGCACAGAAATCGTCTTCGATGATTTCGAGCTGCGGGAGGGCCGGCATCTGCTGCTGCGCGGCGCCTCCGGCTCGGGCAAGTCGACCCTGCTGGCTCTGCTGGCCGGCCTGCTGAGTGCCAGCGAAGGCCGTCTGCTGGTCGCCGGCCAGGACCTGCGCGCGATGAGCGCCCGCCAGCGCGATGCCTGGCGCGGCGCCACGCTGGGCTTCGTGCCGCAGCGCCTGCATCTGAGCGCTGCACTGACGGTGCGCGGCAATCTGGAACTGCCGGCGCTGTGCGCCGGCCTGCCGGTCGATCATGGGCGCGCCGACGAGTTGCTGGACCGGCTGGAACTGCACGCGCTGGCGCAGCGGCTGCCGCACCAGCTGAGCGTAGGCCAGGCGCAGCGCGTTGCGCTGGCGCGCGCGCTGATGCGCCGGCCGCGCCTGCTGCTGGCCGACGAGCCCAGCGCCGGCCTCGACGATGCCAATACCGCGCGCATGCTGGCGCTGCTTTCGCAGACCGCCGCCGAGCAGGGCGCGACCCTGGTGCTGGCCACCCATGACGCGCGGGTGATCGCGGCGGCCGACGCGTCCTTTGTCGAGCGGGTGCTGCGATGAGGCTGCTGAAACTGGCCTGGCGCTATCTGTGGTCGCAAGCGCTGACGGCCGGCCTCAACCTGCTGCTCTTGAGCCTGGGCCTGGCGGCCATCAGCTTCGTGCTGCTGGTCGACGAGCAGATCGAGGCCGGCGTGCGGCGCGATCTGGCCGGCATCGACCTGGTCGTCGGCGCCAAGGGCAGCCCGATGCAGATCATGCTGGCCGGCGTCTTCCATCTCGACGTGCCGACCGGCAATATCCCGCTGGCGAGTCTGACCCAATTGCGCGCGCATCCGCTGGTGGCGCGCGTGATCCCGCTGTCGCTCGGCGACAGCCTGCGCGGCCATCGCATCGTCGGCACGACGCCGGACTACCTCGATCTCTACCAGGCCCGGCTGGCCGCCGGCCGGCTCTGGGACGCGCCGCTGCAGGCGGTGCTGGGTGCCGAGGCGGCACGCGCGACCGGGCTGCGCGTCGGCGACCGTTTCGCCGGCAGCCATGGCCTGGCCGCGCAGGGCGAGGCCCATGCCGGCCAGGACTACCGGGTCGTCGGCGTGTTGCAGGCCAGCGGCACCGTGCTGGACCGCCTGGTGTTGACCGACCTGGCCTCGGTCTGGGCCGTGCACGAGGCCCATCATGGGCAGGGCGAGGCGCAGGCCAAGGAGCAGGCCGAGGGCGAGCGCGAGATCACGCTGGCGCTGGTCAGCTACCGCAGCCCGCTGGCGGCGATGGCCCTGCCGCGCTGGGTCAATGCGCAACCGGGCCTGCAGGCGGCCGCGCCGGCGCTGGAGACGGCGCGGCTGCTGCGCCTGGTCGGTGCCGGCAGCGATGTGCTGCGCGGCTTCGGCCTTTTGCTCCTGCTGGCGGCGGGGCTGTCGGTCTTCGTCGCCCTGTTGCATGCGGTGCGCGCGCGGCAGAGCGATCTGGCCATGCTGCGCATGCTGGGCGCGCCGCCCTGGCGGGTCGGCGCCTTGGTCGCGCTGGAGGCGCTGGCCCTGGCGCTGCTGGCCTGCGGGCTGGGCCTGGCGCTGGGCCATGGCTTGACGGCGGCGCTGGGCCAGGTGCTGGCCCAGCAGCAGTCGCTGCGGATCTCCGGCGCCTGGCTGTCGCCCTCGGAGGCCCTCGTGCCCTTGCTGGCGATCGCGCTGGCGCTGCTGGCCGCCGCCTGGCCCGCCTGGCGTGCCTTCCGGCTCGACGTGACCGAACTGCTGCAGGCGCCGCGCTAGGCAAGGCACAATCCTGCTTCATGACTCGCAGTCCATTCTTCCTGGCGGCGCTGCTGGCGGCCACGGCGGTCGCCGCCCAGCCGGCCCCGACCCTCGGCCAGGGCCCCGGCTATCACGACCCGCGCAGCCCCTTCAAGCCGCTGGAGGACAAGGCCGGCATCGTGTCCTGGAGCGTGCTGTCCTCGGTGACGACGCGGGTCGAGAAGAACAAGCTGCTGCCGGTGTTCCCGGCGCCGGTGCAGGCGCTGAACCAGCAGAAGATCAAGGTGCAGGGCTTCATGATGCCGCTGGAGCCGGGCGACAAGCAGAAGCATTTCCTGCTGTCCTCGGTGCCGACGACCTGCTCCTTCTGCGTGCCGGCCGGGCCCGAAGGCCTGGTCGAGGTCAAGACCCTGCAGCCGGTGCGCTACAGCCTGGAGCCGGTGGTCGTCGAGGGCGTGCTGGCCGTGCTCAGCGACGACCCCTACGGCCTGTTCTACCGCGTCAGCGACGCGAAGCCGGTGAACTGAACCGGCGCCCCGGACAACGATGCGCGCGCTCCGCAGCCAACCCCGCCACCCGGCCCGCCAGTTCTGGCTGGCCTGGTTGTGCGCGCTGGCGCTGCTGGCCTCGCAGGGGCTCGGTCATTGGCACCGGATCGCGCACGGCGCCAGGCTCGGCAATGTCGCCGCGCTGAGCGGCGTGGTCCTCAAGAGCGTCGACGGTTGGGGCCATCAGAGCGGCGATGCCGACTGCCATCTGTTTGACCAGCTCAGCCACGACCAGTTGCTGAGCGACAGCGGCGCGCCGGCCTGCTTGGCCGGCGTTGCCATCGAAGCCGGCGCGGCCCTGCCCGCCGATGCCGCCGCCGCCGCGCGCTGGAAGCGCGGCGCGCGCGGGCCTCCCGTGCTCGCCTGAACCCCTCGAACCCGCGCTTGCCTCGAGCGCGGGAGCGTCATTTGTTCATGCGAGCGCCGCCGGTAGCATGCCGGCGGCCATGGAGAGTTCCCGATGCGGACCCACAACCCATTCGCGTCTCGGCCCAGCGCCGTGGGCGCCTTCCTGCTGTGCTGGGCGCTGGCCGCCAGCGCCCAGCAGGCCGAGAAGCTCGAGCGCGTCGTCACGACCGGCAACCCGCTCAACAGCAAAGACCTGACCCCCGTCGCTGATTCCCTGGCCGGCGATGCACTGACCCTCAGTCGCGGCGCGACCCTGGGCGACACCCTGGAGCGCCTGCCTGGTCTGGCGCCCAGCTATTTCGGGCCCAATAGCAACCGGCCGGCGATACGCGGGCTGGACGGCGACCGCGTGCGCATGCTCAGCAATTCGGGCGCCTCACTGGATGCCTCGAGCCTGAGCTTCGACCATGCGGTGCCCATCGATCCGCTGGTGGTCGAGCGCATCGAGGTGCTGCGCGGCGCCGCGGCCCTGCTTTACGGCGGCAACGCGATCGGCGGCGTCGTCAATGCGCTGGACAACCGCATCCCGCGTCAGGCGCAGGATGGTATCGGCGGCGCGGCCGAGCTGCGGCTCGGCGGCGCGCAGGGCGAGCGCAGCGGCGCCCTCGTGCTCGACGGCGGCAGTGCCAAGGGTTTCGCCTGGCATGCGGATCTGGCCGGCCGGCGCGCCAGCGACCAGCGCGTGCCCGGCTTCGTCGATCCGGACGGCGTCACCGGCACGCGGGTGCGCAACTCGGCGGCCGACAGCCACGGCGCCGCCCTGGGCGGCTCGCTGCTGTTTGCCGGCGGCTATGCCGGCGTGTCGATCGACGACTATCACACGCAGTACGGCGTCACCGTCGAGCCGGACACGACGGTGCAGATGCAGCGCCAGCGCCTGGCCACGGCCGGCGAGTGGAAGGACGCGCAGGCGCCGCTGCTGCGCCGGCTCGGCTGGCAGCTGAGCGGCACCCGCTACGAGCACCGCGAGCTCGATGGCGAGGGCCATGTCGGCACCATCTTCGACAACCGCGGTGCCGAGATGCGCGTCGAGGCCGAGCATGCGCCGCTGGGCCCGCTCAGCGGCGTCCTTGGCTTGCAGGCCGAACGCTCGGACTTCTCCGCGCTGGGCGAGGAGGCCCTGGTGCCGGGCACGCGCACGCGCAGTGCGGCGCTCTTCCTGTTGGAACAGTATTCGGCCGGCGCCTGGGCGGCCTCGGCCGGCGCGCGGGCCGAGTCGGTGCGCGTCCATTCGGATGGCGATGCGGCCGGCAGCACGGAGCGCTTCGGCCCGGCCACGGCGCGCGAATTCACACCGGCCAGCCTGTCGCTGAGCGGCAGCTACAAGCCGGCGCCGCGCTGGAGCATCGACGCCAACCTGACCCATAGCGAGCGCGCGCCGACCTTCTACGAGCTGTTCGCCAACGGTGTCCATGTGGCCAGCGGCGCCTACGAGCGCGGCGACGCCGGGCTTCGCGTCGAGCGCGCGCGCGGGCTGGACCTGGGCCTCAAATGGAAGGACGAGGACGAGAACCTGCTGCGCCTGAACATCTACCAGACCCGTTTCGACGGCTATATCGCGCTGGACGCGACCGGCGAGCAGATCGAGAGCGAGGGCGAGTCGCTGCCGGTCTATGCCTATCACGCGGTGCCGGCGCTCTTGCGTGGCTTCGAACTGGAGGCCCATTGGACGCTGCCGGGCGCGCTGCGGCCGCGCGGCGGCAGCTTGGCGCTGACGGCGCAGCTCGACGGCGTGCGCGGCGAGAACCGGGCCAGCGGCGAGGCGCTGCCGCGGCTGGCGCCGCTGCGCGCGACCTTGGGGCTCGACGGCAGCCAGGGCCCCTGGTCGGGGCGGCTCGAATGGCGGCTGGTCGCCCGCCAGGACCGCGTGCCGGCGCTGGACAAGCCGACCGCCGGTTACGGCATGGTACGTCTCAGCCTGGCGCGCCAGTTCCACTTCGATGCGGCCGATCTGCTCTGGTATCTGCGCCTGGACAATCTGGGCGACAAGCTGGCCTACAACGCCAGCTCGGCCGCGACCGTGCGCGGCTGGAGCCCCTTGCCGGGCCGCTCGCTCAGCACCGGTCTGCAGATGCGCTTCTGAGCGACCGGCGGATCAGGGGGCCAGGCGCTCCCTGATCCAGCGGCCCTCGTCGAGCCGGTAGCGCAGGCGGTCGTGCAGGCGCGATTTGCGCCCCTGCCAGAACTCCCAGCGATCGGGCTGCAGGCGGAAGCCGCCCCAGTGCGGCGGGCGTGGTGGCTTCAGCCCATGCTGGACCGCGGCCTTGGCCGCATTGGCCACCAGCACCGCGCGCGAAGCGATCACCTGGCTTTGCGGCGAGGCCCAGGCGCCGAGCCGCGAATCGAGCGGCCGCGAATCGAAGTATTCATCGGACTCTTCGGCCGAGACCCGCTCGACGCGGCCCTCGATGCGCACGACCCGCTCGAGCTCGACCCAGTGGAACTGCAGGGCAGCAAAGGGGTGCAGCGCCAGTTCCTGGCCCTTGCGGCTGTCGTAATTGGTGAACCAGACCAGGCCGCGCGCGTCATAAGCCTTGATCAGCACGATGCGGGTCGAGGGCCGGCCATCGGCGCCGACGGTGGCCAGGGTCATCGCATTCGGCTCGGGCACCTCGGAGGCCAGTGCATGCTCCAGCCACTGCTTGAACTGCTGCAGCGGCTCGCCGGCGGCCCGGCTTTCGTCCAGTTCGCCCTGTTCATAACTCTTGCGTAGGTCGGAGAGATTGCTCATGGCCCAAGTATGCAGCGCTGTTACGTTTTTACCGCCGCGGTCACGGTAGAAAGCCCTAGGTGAAGCCCCCACTACTGCGGCCCGCGTGCGGCCCGCATGCTATGCGAACAGCGAAAGCCCGGCGATGAAACGCAATGACCGGGCAACGCCGAGGGGTTTCAGGAAGGACGAGAGCGGATGATCAAACGACGACCTGCCGTCGTCGTGTTGGCAGCGGGGCGCGGCATGCGCTTTCGTGGCGCCGGGCACAAGCTGGAACAAAAACTGGCGCCGGGTGCCGACACGATGCTCTCACGCACGCTGCGGCATGCGATCGAATCGCGCATGCGCGTGGTGGTGGTGACGACGCCGGCCTTCGCACCTGCGGTGGGCAAGCTGGTGGCGGCGCGCGACGTGCTCGAACTGCCCGAGCTGGATGACCGCGGCCGGCCGAATCCGGTCGGCATGGGCCATTCGATCGCGGCCGGCGTGGCCGCCAGCGGCGACGCCGATGGCTGGCTGATCGTGCCGGCCGACATGCCGCTGCTGACTTCGGCCAGCATGCGGGCCGTCGCCGATGCGCTCGAGCAGTTCCCGGTCGCCTATGCGCAATACCGCGGCCGCCAGGGCCATCCGGTTGGCTTCAGCGCCGAGCTCTATTCGGAGCTGGTCGCCCTGCGGGGCGACGAGGGCGCACGCCGGCTGATCGCGCGCTATCCGGCACAGGCGGTCGAGCTCGACGACCCGGGCGTGCTGGTCGACGTCGACACCGCCGAGGATCTGGCCCGGCTGCAGGCCTCGATGGCTGCCTCGCAGCCGCCGCTGCCCGAGCCGCTGCTGCTGCAAAAGCGTTAGGGGCTCGGCTCCAGCAAGGGCAGGCACAGGCCGTGCCGCGCGGCCAGATGCCATTGGCGCTCCAGCTCCGCATCATGGATGCCATGCGCGCGCAGGCCCTGCACGGTGCGCAGCAGATAGTCCAGGGTCGTGCCGTAGCGGCCGCGCGCATGGCGGAAGATGTGCACGAGATCGGCATCGTCGATCGCGCCGGTCCAGTTCGGGCTGCGGCGCGACAGGGTGAAGGCCAGCGCGCGCCAGGGGCCGTCGGCCGTCTCGCAGCTGAGCCAGCGCGGCTCGTAGACGCCGTTGGGCATCTCGCGCTCCCAGAGCTGGCGCAGCACCGCCTCGCCCCGGCTGCCCGGCACGCGGAACACCAGGCCGCGGCAGCTGCCGCCGGACAGCAGGGCCAGCACCAGCCCCGGCTGCTCGGGGCAACCGCGGTTGACCCGCGAGCGCATGCGCAGGGCGCGGTGGTAGCCCTGCACGCGGGCGAGCTTGCATTCGCTGTAGTCGAAGTCGGGCCGCCAGATCAGCGAGCCGTAGGCGAACAGCAGCAGGTCCGGCGGTGTCGCCGCGTCCGGCGGGCCCGAGGCTTGCCATTGCGCCAGCGTTCGGGCGAGCAGGGCGGCGGTATCGCGGGGAGCAGCGTGCATGGGCGATCGTGGGCTTTCGGACTCGCCGCAATGGTGACACATTGGGCTTCAGCGCCGCTGCGGCCGTACCTTCGCTGTAACCCGTGGGACGGTTGGATTGTGTAATATGGTTACCGAATCCGATCGGGCCGAGTTACATCGGCTGAGCCTATGAACAAGACATTGAGCGCGGTGACCGACCGCATCCGCCAGCGCAGCGCCGCCACCCGGGGCCGCTATCTGGACGGGCTGGATAAACTGGCCGGGCGCAAGCGCGGCGTCGAGCGCATGGGCTGCGCGAACGTGGCCCATGCGGTGGCGGCGCTGCCGGCCAATGACAAGCTGCGCATCGTCGCCGAGAAGGCGCCGCATCTGGCCATCGTCACCGCCTACAACGACATGCTGTCGGCGCATCAGCCCTACGAGGTCTATCCCACGCTGATCCGCGACGAGGCAGCGAGGCAGGGCGCGACCGTGCAGGTTGCCGGCGGCGTGCCGGCGATGTGCGATGGCGTGACGCAGGGCCTGCCGGGCATGGAGATGAGCCTGTTCTCGCGCGACACGATCGCGATGGGCACGGCGATCGCGCTCTCGCACGATGTCTTCGACGCGGCCCTGCTGCTGGGCATCTGCGACAAGATCGTGCCGGGCCTCTTGATCGGCGCGCTGCACTTCGGCCATCTGCCCTGCGTCTTCGTGCCGGCCGGGCCGATGAGCTCGGGCCTGTCGAACAATGCCAAGGCCAAGGTGCGCGAGCAGTACGCACAAGGCCTGGTCGGCCGCGACGAGCTGCTGAAGGCCGAGTCGGCCGCCTATCACGGCGCCGGCACCTGCACCTTCTACGGCACGGCCAACAGCAACCAGATGCTGCTCGAGGCCATGGGCCTGCATGTGCCCGGCGCCGCCTTCGTCCATCCGCACGACGATCTGCGCGAGCTGCTGACGCGCGAGGCGGTGCGCACGGCCCTGTCCATCAGCCCGAAGGCCCGCTACACGCCGATCGGCAAACTGGTCGACGAGCGCGCCATCGTCAACGCGATGGTCGCGCTCCTGGCCACCGGCGGCTCGACCAACCACCTGATCCACTGGGTGGCCGTCGCGCGCTCGGCCGGCATCCTGATCGACTGGAGCGACTTCTCCGAGCTGTCCGGCGTCGTGCCGCTGCTGGCCCGCGTCTACCCGAACGGCGCGGCGGACGTGAACCAGTTCCAGGCGGCCGGCGGCCCGGGCTTCGTGATCCGCGAGCTGCTTGACGCCGGCCTGATGCACGAGGACGTGCTGAGCGTCGCCGGCGACTCGCTGCGCCCCTTCGCCCGCGTGCCGGCGCTGCAGGACGGCAAGGCCGTGTGGCAAGACCTGCCCCCGGCGAGCGGCGACGACACGGTCGTGCGCACGGCCGCCGCGCCGTTCAGCCCGACCGGCGGCCTGAAGCTGCTGCAGGGCAATCTGGGCCGGGCGGTGATCAAGGTCTCGGCCGTGCCCGAGGAGCGCCACATCATCGAGGCGCCGGCCCGCATCTTCACCACGCAGGAAGCGATGCTGGAGGCCTTCAAGGCCGGCGAACTGGAGCGCGATGTCGTCGTCGTCGTGCGCTTCCAGGGCCCGCACGCGAACGGCATGCCCGAGCTGCACAAGCTGACCCCGCCGCTGGCGGTGCTGCAGGGCAAGGGCTTCAAGGTGGCCCTGGTCACCGACGGCCGCATGAGCGGCGCCTCGGGCAAGGTGCCGGCCGCCATCCATCTGAGCCCGGAGGCCTTGAATGGCGGGCCGGTGGCCAAGCTGCGCGACGGCGACCTGGTGCGGCTGGATGCCGTCAGCGGCGAGCTGTCGGCCCTGGTGCCGCAGGCCGAATGGGACGCGCGCGAACTGGCGCGGATCACGCCCGAGCAGGCCGAGGACAACGGCCACGGCCTGGGCCGCGAGCTGTTCGCCGGCATGCGCCGCAATGCACGCAGCGCCGAAGAGGGCGCTGTCACCTGGCTTTGAACAAGAAGAACGAACCCATGAGCAATGAAACCCTCAGCCTGGCCAGCCACGGCCCCGTCATTCCGGTCATCGTGATCCACCAGCTCGAGCATGCCGTGCCCCTGGCCGAGGCCCTGGTCGCCGGCGGCGTCAAGGTGCTGGAGGTGACACTGCGCACCCCGGTGGCCCTGCAGGCGATGGAGGCGATGGCGCGGGCCGTGCCCTCGGCAATAGTCGGCGCCGGCACCTTGCGCACGCCGGCCGATGTCGTCGCGGCGAAGAATGCCGGTTGCCGTTTCGGCGTCAGCCCCGGCTTCACGGAGCAGATTGGCGCCGCCTGCGCGGCCCAGGGCCTGCCCCTGCTGCCCGGCGTGTCGACCGCCAGCGAGGTGATGGCGGCCAATGCGGCCGGCTATTCCTTTCTGAAGCTGTTTCCCGCCGTGGCGGTGGGCGGCATTCAACTGCTGAAGGCCCTGGCCGGCCCCTTCCCCGACGTCGTCTTCTGCCCGACCGGCGGCATCACCCCGGAAACCGCGCCGCAGTTCCTGAGCCTGCCCAATGTCAAGGTCTGTGGCGGCTCCTGGCTGACGCCGCAGGACGCGATCGATGCGGGCGACTGGGCCCGCATCACCCGGCTGGCGGCCGAGGCCGCGGCGATCAGGCGCTGATCAAGCGCCGGTCGGCAGATCGAAGACCAGGCAGGTCGTGCTCGCGTGCGCGTAGAGCTTGCCGTCATGGCCCAGCAATGAGGCCTCGGCCGTCGCGACCTGGCGGCCCGAGTGCACGACCTTGCCGACCGCGCGCACCAGCGGCACCTTGTCGCTCAGCGCGCGCACCAGGTTCACCTTGAATTCCAGCGTCGTGTAGGCGCGGCCGACCGGCATGGTCGTGTGCACCGCGCAGCCCAGGGCCGAGTCGAGCAGGGTGGCGAACCAGCCGCCGTGCACGGTGCCCAGCGGGTTGTAGTGGCGCAGCAGCGGTCGGCCCTGGAAGATGGCCTCGCCATGGGCGACCGAGATCAGCGTGAAGTCCAGCGTCTGGGCGATGTGGGCCGGCGGCAGTTCGCCGTCCAGCATCGCCTGCAGCACTTGCAGGCCCGTGCGGCCCTTGATCTGATCGGGCCGCGCCAGCCCCGGCTCGGCCAGGCGGGCGCGGACCGCGACCTCTTCGTCCATCCATTGCTTCAGCGTCTGTTCCGGGCTGCTGCTGAGACTGCTGTCCATCGTTCACTCCAACTGTTGTATCTGCAATTATTGTAGATACAATAAATCAATGGCAAGCGAAAAGACCGTCGGCCCGCAGGGCTGCACCAATTTCAAGCTGCGTCAGCTCACCCGGCGGGTGTCGCAGCATTGCGAGCCTTTCTTTGCCGAGACGGGGCTGAAGACCACGCAGTACTCGCTGCTCTCGCACATCGACCAGCTCGGGCCGCTGGCGCCGGGGCAACTGGCGCGGCGCATGGATCTGGACGCCTCGACCTTGACGCGCAATCTGCAGCCGCTGCTGGCCGCCGGCCTGGTCGAGCTGCTGCCCGGCGGCGACGCGCGCAGCCGCCTGGTGCAGGCGACGCCGGCCGGCCGCACCAAGCGCGCGGCGATGAAGGCCGACTGGAAGCGCGCCCAGCTCGCGGTCAACGCCAGCCTGGGCGAGGAACGCGTGCAGCGCCTGCATGCGCTGCTGGACGAATGCCTGGCGCTGCTGCGGGAAGAGAAGGGCGCCGGCTGAGCCGCCTCAGGCCAGGGCCGGCGCCGGCCTTGGCTTCTGCGCGCGGCGCAGAGCCACCGCATCCGCCTGCGCCCTGCCGGCACCGCCGCGTTCCAGCCTGAACACGCGCAGCGCCGCCGCCACCTCGCCCGACTGATCGAGCATCTGATCCGAGGCCCGCGCCAGCTGGGCGACCAGCGCGGCGTTCTGCTGCGTGATGCCGTCCATCTGCTGTACCGCCTGGTTGATCTGCGAGATGCCGTCCAGCTGCTCGCGCGCACCCTGGGCGATGCCGCCGATCAGGCCGGTGAACTGCTCGACCGACTGGCGCGTCTCGTCGATGCTGGCGCGGGCGTTGCCGGTCTGGCGCTGGCCGGCCTCGACGTTGTCGGACGATTCGCCGATCAGCTGCTTGATCTCGCGTGCGGCACCGGAGCTGCGCTGCGCCAGCGCGCGCACCTCGGCAGCGACGACGGCGAAGCCGCGGCCATGCTCGCCGGCGCGCGCCGATTCCACCGCGGCGTTCAGTGCCAGGATATTGGTCTGGAAAGCGATGCTGTCGATCAGCTGGATGATCTCGCCGATGCGCTGCGACGATTGGGCGATCGTACCCATGGTGTCGCCGACCGAATGGACGACGGCGGCGCTGTGGGTCGACATCAGGCTCAGCTCGCCGGCGACGCCGCTGGCCTGCTGTGCCGAATCGGCGCTCTGGCGCACGGTGGCGGTGATCTGCTCCATGCTGGCCGCCGTCTGCTCCAGGCTGGCGGCCTGGGCCTCGGTGCGCTGAGAGAGTTCGCGATTGCCCTGCACGATCTCCTCGCTGACCTGATTCATCTGCTCCAGCTCGCGGCGCGTGTCGGAGACCAGCGCGCGCAGATTGACGGCCATCTGCTGCAGCGCGCGTTCCAGGCCGCGGCTCTGGCGCCGGCCGCTGGGCCGCAGATCGCGGCTCAGGTCGCCGGCGGCCAGCTGGTTCGCATACTGTTCCAACTCGCGCAGCGCGGCCTGGCTGCGGCCGGCCATCAAACGGCCCAGCGCCAGCCCCCCGATCGCGACGGCGGCCATCGCACCGGCCGGCGCGCCGAAGCCGGCGCCCAGCATCAGGCCGCCGCAAGCGATCGCGGCCATCGCCAGGCCCGGGCCCTGCGCGCGCAGGCCTTCGCCCAGCCGGGCGGTGAGGCCGGCCAGACCGCCGCGCTGCAACTCGCCTTGTTGCAGCCGCTGCAGCAGGCGGCCCTCGGCCTGTTCCGCGCGCATCTGCGCGTACAGGGCCTCGGCCGATTCGATCTGCGCGCGGCTGGCTTCCGAGCGCACCGACATATAGGCGACCGGCCGGCCCTCGTCGAGCAGCGGCGTCACATTGGCCATCACCCAGTAGTGGTCGCCGTTCTTGCGCCGGTTCTTCACCAGGCCCGACCAGGGCCGGCCCTCGGCGATGGTGGCCCACATATCGCGGAAGGCCTCCTCCGGCATGTCCGGGTGGCGGATCAGGTTGTGCGGCTGGCCCAGCAGCTCTTCGCGCGCATAGCCGCTGGCCTCGATGAAGGCGGCATTGCAGTGCAGGATGCGACCCTTCAGATCGGTAGTGGAAACCAGATGGCGGCCGCTCGGGAACGGGTATTCACGCTGGCTGACGGGCAGATTGCTTCTCATCGACATGCTCCGGCGCCGCATAGGAGAAAGGGGGCGGCGCATCGGCGGGCAGCATCGCAGCGGCTGGCCGCTTGTTCCTTGATGCAGCGCAAGCTCCGCGGCGGCTGATCGCTCAGCCGGCGAGGCCCGGCCCCGGGCCGGTACTATTTGGCATATGCCCATCGCCCTCGATCTCGCTCGGTGGCCGCGCCGCGCCGCCTTTGACCATTTCAGCCGCCTCGCCCATCCCTATTTCAGCGTCTGCGCCCGCGTCGACGTGACTGCGCTGGCCGCGCGGCTGCGGCGCCATCCGGGCGCGACCTGGTTCCTCGCCTACCACCATGCGGCGCTGGTGGCCGCCAATGCGCTGCCCGAGTTCCGCTATCGCCTGCAGGACGGCCAGGTGCTCGAACATGAGCGCATCGACGGCAGCACGACCTTGCTGCGCGCCGACGAGAGCTTCGCCATCGTGACCCTGCCTTACGAGCCGGATTTCGGCCGCTTCGTCGAGCGCGCGCTCCCGGCACTGGCGGCGGCCAGGGTGCCGGCGCCGGGCCTGGGCGAGCTGTCCGAGCAGCCGGCGCTCCTGCACATGACGACCATCCCCTGGCTGGACTTCACGAGCTTCGCCCACGCGCGCGACGGCGGCGGGCGCGACTCGGTGCCCAAGCTCGCCTTCGGCAAGATGGTGGCCGGCGCGGACGGGCGGCGCACGATGGCGCTGGCCGTCGAGGTCCACCATGCGCTGATGGACGGCCTGCACGTCGGCCGCTTCTACGCCGAGCTGGACAAGGCAATCAGCGCAGGGTGACGACGACCGGCGCGTGGTCGCTGGGCCGCTCGTTCTTGCGCGGCAGCTTGTCGATCACGCAGGCCTCGACCTCGCCCTTCAGCGCCGGGCTGACCAGGATGTGGTCGATGCGCAGGCCCTGGTTCTTGCGGAAGGCCAAGTTCCGGTAGTCCCACCAGCTCCAGCTCTTCTCCGGCTGCTCGAAGAGCCGGAAGGCATCGACGAAGCCGAGTTCCAAGAGGCCCTGGAAATGCGCGCGCTCCTGCGGCGTGCAATGGATCTGGCCGGCCCAGGCGACCGGATCGTAGACGTCGCGGTCCTCGGGCGCGATATTGAAGTCGCCCATCAGCACGACCTTCTCATGCGCCTTCAGCTCCTCGGCCATCCAGGCGCGCAGCCCGTCCAGCCAGCCCATCTTGTAGACGAACTTCTCGCTGTCCGGCGCCTGGCCATTGGGGAAATAGGCGCCGATCACGCGCACGCCGGCCACCGTGCCGGCGATCACGCGCGCCTGCTCGTCCGCATAGCCGACGATGTTCTTGACCACGTCCTGCGCCGGTTGCTTGCTCAGCAGGGCCACGCCGTTATAGGTCTTCTGGCCGAACCACTGCACCTGGTAGCCGGCCGCGCCGATCTCCAAGGTCGGGAACTTGTCGTCGGTCAGCTTGGTTTCCTGCAGCACGATCGCGTCGACCGGATTGGCGGCCAGCCAGTCCAGCAATTGCGGCAGGCGCACGGCCAGTGAGTTGACATTCCAGGTGGCAAGGCGCATCGGTATTTCTCTCTCGCGGATCGGTGGTTCTTGTTCGATGCCGCGATCGTACCGAAGACCTGGCGCTCAGCCGGATTCCTTGTATGGGTCGTAATCGCTCAATGACCGCGGATCGTTCGCCGGTGCCTCGCTGGCGCGCCGGCGCTGCGCCAGCTCCCAGCCATGGCGGGCTGCCGGGCGGGCGCGGTCCCAGGGCAGGGCGCTGCCGGCCTCGGCCCAGGAGCGCGCGAGGCTGTCCTCGTCCCAGTCGCCGCTGCCGGCTGCGTCGCCGATGCGGTAGGCCGGCTCCAGCGCCTCGTAGGCGGCGCCGCCCGGCGGCAGGCCGGCGTGATGCGCGCGCCAGGCGCCGTCGTCAGCAACCGTTTCGCCGGCGCCGGTCTCGGCGCGGCCACCGGCCAGGCCGCCGAGCACCGCGCCGGCCACCGCGCCGAAGGCGCTGCCGACCGGCCCGGCCGCCAGGCCGCCGATCGCGCCGGCCGCCGCCCCGGCCACCGCACCGGCGGCGGCGCCCACCGGGTTGCCGCCCAGACTGCGTTCGGTCGCGCCGATCGCGCCGCCGCCGCGGCGGCCGGCCTCGGCCGCATCCTTCAGCGCGCGGTTGTCCTCGGGCGCGTCGCCCGGTGGTGTGGAACTGTCCTTGCTGCTACTGAGGGGCTCGTTCATCGCAACCTCCATGTCTGCCCGGTAAAGGCAAGGTGCATGCCCAGGCACCTTGCTTGCCGCTGCAGCGCCGACGATCTCGGCACAGGAGCACGACCATGGACGATGACGACGACGACGCGGGCAAGCCGCCGGCCGCCAGCCCCGATCCGGCCCCGCCCGACAAGGGCGCGGAACGGCTCAAGGAACAGGTCGACGCCGCGGTCGAGAATGCCCGCGAGGGCTATGACCGGACGGTGCAGACGCCGATCCAGCAGCGGCCGGAGGCCGGAGAGCGGCGCGAGGACGGCGAGTCGGACCCGACCGGCACGCGGCGGCGCTGAGCGCTCCCGCTGGCCGGCGCTCCCGCCTCAGACGTGGAACCAGGCCAGCACGCCCAGCGCCACGCCGATGCCGCCGACGGCCAGGGTCGCGCCCTCCAGCCAGCGCTTCCGGGTCAGTAGGGTGATCGCGGCCAGCGCGATCGAGATCTGCAGGGCGGTGGTCGCCTGCGCCCAGCGGTGGTGCTGGTGCAGCTGCGCGTCGCTCTGGATGTCCCAGTCGGCGGATTCGGCCTCGAGCTTCTCGGCCTCGGCCTTGATCTCGTTCTTTTCCTTCTCGTAGCGCGCGATCTTGTCGCGGTACTTGGCCTTCTGCTCCTCGCTGGGCGCCAGGTCCAGGGCCAGCTCGGCCAGGTTCTGCTTGCTGCTCTTGGCCTGGAAGTAGTTCCAGCGATTGGCCGCCTCGGTCTTCTTGATCGCGGCGTTGTTCTTGTACAGGCCCGCATTGGCCTGGGTCGCGCCGCCCATATAGGCGAACATCGCGCCGACCGTGGCCAGCACCGCGGTGATCACCGCCAGCTGGCCGGCCAGGCCCTTGGGTTCATGCTGGGCCGCATGCTCGAGTTCATGGTCATGCGGACCGTGGACGTGGAAACCGCCTCCGGACATCGGGGACTCCTCAGGAATTGTTGCTGTTGCTGATGCGTTGGTAGCCGACGAAGGCGAAGCCCAGGCCCTCGGCGCTGGTCTTCGCCTCGCGGGCGATTTCGCGGAATGCCGCGCGGTCCCAGACCGGGAAGAAGGCGTCGGCACCGGGCGCCGGCGCATCGACCTCGGTCAGCTCGAGCCGGTCGGCGCGAGCCAGCGCCTGCGCATAGATCTGTGCGCCGCCGATCACGTCGACGATCGCGGCCCCGGCGCAGGCGGCCAGCGCCGCCTCCAGCGAGGTGAAGACCTCGGCGCCGTCGAGGACCAGGTCCTGCTGGCGACTCAGCACGATATTGCGCCGACCCGGCAGCGGCCGGAACTTCGCCGGCAGCGAGTCCCAGGTCTTGCGGCCCATCAGGACCGGATGCCCGAGGGTCAGCGCCTTGAAGCGCGCCATGTCCTCGGGCAGGCGCCAGAGCAGCTCGTTGCCGCGTCCGATCGCGCCGTCGCGCGCCACATTGGCGATCAGCCTGACGATGCTCATGCCGCCGCTCAGACCGCCACCGGCGCCTTGATCGGGGGATGGTGCTCGTAGCCGAGCACCTCGAAGTCCTCGTACTCGTAGTCGAAGATCGAGGCCGGGCGGCGCTTGATGTTCAGCTGCGGATAGGGCAGGGGCTGGCGTGCCAGCTGGGTCCGCACCTGCTCGAAATGGTTGCTGTAGATATGGCAGTCGCCGCCGGTCCAGATGAAGTCGCCGACCTCCAGATCGCATTGCTGGGCCAGCATATGGGTCAGCAATGCGTAGCTGGCGATATTGAAGGGCACGCCGAGGAAGATGTCGGCGCTGCGCTGGTAGAGCTGGCAGGACAGCCGCCCCTCGGCCACATAGAACTGGAAGAAGGCGTGGCAGGGCATCAGGGCCATCTTGCCGAGGTCGGCGACGTTCCAGGCGCTGACGATGATGCGGCGCGAATCGGGATTGGTCTTCAAGGTCTTCACGACCTCGGCGATCTGGTCGATGTGGCCGCCGTCCGGCGTCGGCCACGAGCGCCATTGCACGCCATAGACCGGGCCCAGTTCGCCGTCTTCGCGCGCCCACTCGTCCCAGATCGTGCAGCCGCGCTCCTGCAGCCACTTGACGTTCGAATCGCCGCGCAGGAACCAGAGCAGTTCCAGGATGATCGACTTCAGATGCACCTTCTTCGTCGTCACCAGCGGGAAGCCCTGGCGCAGATCGAAGCGCATCTGGTGGCCGAAGACCGAGCGGGTGCCGGTGCCGGTGCGGTCGCTCTTGGCAACGCCATGCTCGAACACATGGCGCATGAAGTCTTCGTATTGGGAGGGGGCGGAGGCGGTCATGCCGCCATTCTAGTTAGACCAGGGCCGCGATCGCCTCGCCCATCTCGGTCGTCGAGGCCTGGCCGCCGAGATCCCGGGTGCGCGGGCCTTCGACCAGCACGCGCTCGATCGCCTTCAGGATCGCGTCGTGGGCCGCGCGCTGGCCGAGGAAGTCCAGCATCAGCGCAGCAGACCAGATCATCGCGACCGGGTTGGCGATGTTCTGGCCGTAGATATCCGGGGCCGAGCCGTGCACCGGCTCGAACAGCGAGGGGAACTTACGCTCCGGGTTCAGATTGGCCGATGGCGCCAGGCCGATGGTGCCGGTCGTTGCCGGACCCAGGTCCGACAGGATGTCGCCGAACAGATTGCTCGCCACGACAACGTCGAAGCGGCCCGGCTGCAAGACGAAGCGGGCGCTCAGGATGTCGATGTGCTGCTTGTCGATGGTCACTTCGGGAAAGTCGGCGCCAACGGCATCGGCACGGCCGTCCCACCAGGGCATCGAGATCGCGATGCCATTGCTCTTGGTCGCGACGGTCAGGTGCTTGCGGGCACGGCTGTTGGCCAGCTCGAAGGCGTATTTCAGGACGCGATCGGCGCCGAAGCGCGACATCACCGTCTCCTGGATCACGATCTCGCGCTCGGTGCCGGCGTACATGACGCCGCCCAGATTCGTGTACTCGCCCTCGGTGTTCTCGCGCACAACGAAGTAGTCGATCTCGCCGGGCTTGCGGCCGGCCAAGGGGCAGGGTACGCCGTCGAACAGGCGCACCGGGCGCAGATTGATGTACTGGTCGAACTCGCGGCGGAACTTCAGCAGCGAGCCCCATAGCGAGACATGGTCGGGCACCGTCTGCGGCCAGCCGACGGCGCCGAACAGGATCGCGTCCATGCCGCTGAGCTGGGCCTTCCAGTCGTCCGGCATCATCTGGCCCTTGGCCAGGTAGTAGTCGCAGCTGGCCCATTCGATCTCGTGGAAGTCCAGCGCGAGGTCGAAACGCTGGGCGGCCGCCTTCAGCACGCGCAGGCCCTCGGGCATCACTTCCTTGCCGATGCCGTCGCCGGGGATCACGGCAATCTTCAGTGTCTTCTTGCTCATCGTGGTTCTCTTCTGTGTTCAGTAGGGGCCGCTGCGCGCGAGCGGGGCCGGGCCGAGTCCGAATTCTGCGGCGCGCTGGCGGACCGCCGTCGCCAAGAGGGTCACATCGATGCCGACGGCGACGAAGCGCGCACCGAGGGCCAGATAACGTCGCGCCGCGGCCACATCGCCGGTCAAGGTGCCGGCGGCCTTGCCGCTGGCCGAGATGCGTTTGATCGCATCCTCGATCGCCGCCTGCACCTCGGGGTGGTTCGGCTTGCCGCGATGGCCCATCGAGGCGGCCAGATCGGCCGGGCCGATGAAGACACCGTCGACGCCGTCGACATCGCAGATCGCCTCCAGGTTCTTCAGCGCCGTCACCGTCTCGGCCTGCACCAAGAGGCAGACCTCGTCGTTGGCGACGTCCACATAGTCGGCCCGCTCGCCCCAGCGAGAGACTCTGGCGATCGCGGCGCCGACGCCGCGGATGCCTTGCGGCGGATAACGCGTGGCGGCCACCAGCGCACGCGCCTGCTCGGCCGTGTCGACCATGGGCA
This sequence comes from Roseateles violae, assembly GCF_030410485.1. Classification (GTDB taxonomy): domain Bacteria; phylum Pseudomonadota; class Gammaproteobacteria; order Burkholderiales; family Burkholderiaceae_C; genus Roseateles_D; species Roseateles_D violae. Next base: position 957,400 of record NZ_JAUHHC010000002.1, read on the forward strand.
CCAGCAGCGTCTGGGCGCCGATGTCCAGCAGCTGCTTGATCCGGGCCGGATCGCCGTCGACGCTGCGCAGCACCGGCTGGCCGCGGTAGGGCGCCAGCGCCTGCAGCTGGGCCAGCATAGAACGCACATCGTTCGGCGCATGCTCACCGTCGATCAGCAGCCAGTCGAAACCGGCCGTCGCGCAGATCTCGGCGCTGTAGGGCTGGGCCATCGACAGCCAGAGACCGATCTGCGGCGCGCCGCGCGCCAGCGCGGCCTTGAAGGGGTTGCCGCTGTTCATGTCAATCCGCCCTGGCACAAGTACTTCGTGTGCATATAGTCATCCAGTCCGTAGCGCGAGCCTTCCCGACCATAGCCCGATTCCTTGACGCCGCCAAACGGCGCGGCCTCGGCCGCCAGCGCGCCCTCGTTGATGCCGACGATGCCGCATTCCAGCGCCTCGGCGACTCTCCAGACGCGCGCGATATCGCGCGAGTAGACGTAGGCGGCCAAGCCAAAGGGCGTGTCGTTGGCCAGGGCGATCACCTCGGCCTCGTCGGCAAAGCGGAACACCGGCACGACCGGGCCGAAGGTCTCCTCCTGCGCCAGGCGCATCGCCGGCGTCGCGCCGACCAGCACCGTCGGCGCGATGTAGTGCGGCCCGTCCTGCTCGCGCACGCGGCGCCCGCCAACGACCAGCTGCGCGCCATGGGCCAAGGCGTCGACGATGTGCTGCTCGATCTTCTCGACCGCGCGCGCATTGATCATCGGGCCGATCTGCGAAGCCGCCTCGCTGGCCGGGCCGACCTTCAAGGCGCCGACTCTTCGCGCCAGCTTCTCGACGAAGACATCGTGGATGGCGCGGTGGACGTAGACCCGGTTCGGGCAGACGCAGGTCTGGCCGCCGTTGCGGAACTTGCTCTGCATCAGGCCTTCGACGGCCGCGTCCAGATCAGCGTCCTCGAACACGATGAAGGGCGCGTTGCCGCCTAGCTCCAGCGACAGCTTCTTCAAGGTCGAGGCCGATTCGCGCGCCAGATGCTTGCCGACCGGGGTCGAGCCGGTGAACGTGATCTTGCGCACGCGTGGGTCGGCCAGCCAGGCGTCGACGACTTCGGGCGTGCGCTCGCGCGAGGCGGTGACGATGTTCAGCACGCCCGCCGGCAGGCCGGCCTCTTCGGCCAGGCGCACCAGGGCCAGCGAGGTCAAGGGCGTGTCCTCGGCCGGCTTGCAGACGACGGTGCAGCCGGCTGCCAGCGCCGGCGCGATCTTGCGGGCGATCATCGCGGCCGGGAAGTTCCAGGGCGTGATCGCGGCGACGACGCCGACCGACTCCTTGACGACGATCATCTTGCGGCCTGCCACCGGCGCCGGAATCACATCGCCGTAGGCGCGCGTCGCCTCCTCGGCAAACCATTCAACATAGCTGGCCGCATAGGCGACCTCGGCTATGCCCTCGGCCATGGGCTTGCCCTGCTCGCGCGAGATCAGCCGGCCCAGATCCTGCTGTTGTTCGAGGATCGCCGCATGCCAGCGGCGCAAGAGCCGCGCCCGCTCGCGCGCCGGCGTCGCGCGCCAGCCGGGCAGGGCGGCGGCAGCGGCATCGACGGCGGCGCGCGCCTCGGCCGGGCCGCTGTCGGGCACGGTGCCGATGCGGCTGCCGTCGGCAGGATTGCTGACTTCGAAGGCGCGGCCGTCGCCGCTGTCCTGCCAGCGCGCATTGATGAAGTTTTGCGAGCGCAGCAGCTCGCCTCGGCTCAGGGTGAGGGACGACATGGAGAGTGAGTCTTTCAGGTGACGATGCCCAACTGCCAGGGCACGAATTCGTTGTCGCCGAGGCCCAGCTCTTCGCTCTTGGTAGGCCGGCCCGAGGCCGCCTGCAGAATGGCCTCGAAGATTTCTTGGCCCAGCTCTTCGACCGTGGCCCGGCCATCGACGACGACGCCGCAGTTGATGTCCATGTCTTCCTGCAGGCGCTCGTACATGGCGGTGTTGCTGGCCAGCTTGAGCGAGGGCACCGGCTTGGCGCCGAACATCGAGCCGCGGCCGGTGGTGAAGCAGATGAGGTTGGCGCCGCTGGCGATCTGACCGGTGGCCGAGCAGGGGTCGAAGCCGGGCGAGTCCATGAAGACAAAGCCGCGCTCGGTGATCGGTTCGGCGTATTCGTAGACGGCGTTGAGCGGCGTCGTGCCGCCCTTCATCGCCGAGCCCAGGCTCTTCTCGAAGATATTGGCGATGCCGCCGGCCTGGTTGCCGGCGACGACGACGCCGTTCATCTGCCCGCTCTGGCCGCGCGAATAGTCCTTCCACCACTCGATGCGATCGAGCAGCTTCTGGCCGACGGCCGGGCTCACCGCGCGGCGGGTCAGCATGTCCTCGACGCCATAGATCTCGGGCGTTTCCGACAGCACGGCCGTGCCGCCATGGCGCACCAGGATGTCCATCGCGGCACCCAGCGCCGGATTGGCGCTGATGCTGGAGAAGCCGTCCGAGCCACCGCATTGCAGGCCGATCACCAGGTGTTTCGCGCTGACCGGCTGGCGCTGCACGTCGTTGGCCGCCGGCAGCAGCTTCTTCACCTCGGCAATGCCGGCCTCGATGGTGGCCCGCGTGCCGCCGCAGTTCTGCATATTGAAGGCGATCAGCTTCGGCCCGCGTTCCAGCCCCTGGCTGGCCAGCAGATCGGCGATCTGGTTGCGCTCGCAGCCCAGACCGACGATCAGCACGGCGGCCAGGTTCGGATGCCGCGCATAGCCGGCCAAGGTGCGGCGCAGCACATCGAAGCCGGCGCCCGGCGTGGACATGCCGCAGCCGCTGTTGTGGGTGAAGGCGACGACGCCGTCGACATGGGGGAATTCGGCCAGCCGCTCCGGCGTGAACCAGTCGGCGATGCGGCGCGAGACGGTGGCCGAGCAGTTCACCGAGGATAGGATGCCGATGTAGTTGCGCGTCGCGACACGGCCATCCGGCCGCACGATGCCCATGAAGCTGGCCTGCTGGTCTTCCGGCAGTAGCTCGACCGGCCGCACATCGGCGCAGAAGGCCGGGTCGCGGTCGAACTCCTCGAAGCGCAGATTGTGCGTGTGCACATGCTCGCCGGCCTCGATGTCGCGGGCGGCAAAGCCGATCACCGTGTTGTACTTGCGCACCTGCGCGCCGGCGGCGATCGCTTGCGCGGCGATCTTGTGGCCGGCCGCCACCTGGGCACGCACTCGCAGGCCCAGGTCCTCGATCTGCTGGCCCAGCGCGATCGGCTCGCGCGCGACCAGGATGTTGTCGTTCGCGTGCAGCCGGATCAGCGGCGAGGCGGTGATGGTGGCCATCGCGGATCAGCCCTTCGCAATGAGTTCTTTGAGCTTCAGACGCTCGATCAATTGCGTTTCCTTGCGGTAGGTCGCAGCCACATATTTCTCGTAGTCGGCGGCGTCCAGGTACATCAAGGGGGCGTCGATCTTGGCGCAGGCCGCCGCGAACTCCGGGCTGGCCGCGGCGACACGGAAGGCCTCGCGCAGCTTGGCGGCGACGGCCGGGTCCAGACCCTTGGGCGCGCCGATGCCGTTCGGCGCATCGACGACGACGTTGTAGCCGGCGTCCTTCAGGGTCGGCACGTCCTTGAATTCGGCCGTGCGCTGCTCACCCCAGGTGGCCAAGAGGCGCAGCTTGCCCGAGCGCACATGCGGCGCCCAGGAGCTCGAATCGGCCAGAGCGTCCACATGGTCGCCCAGCAGCGCCTGCAGCGCCTCGGAGCCGCCCTTGAAGGGGATGTGGTTCAGCTCGATGCCGGCGGCCAGCGCGAACTCCTCCATGCCCACATGGGTCGCACCGCCGACGCCGGCGCTGGCGTAGGTGATCTTGCCCGGCTGCGCCTTGGCCGCGGCGACGAAGTCCTTCAGCGTCTTCCAGGGCGCCGTGGCCGGCACGGCGATGCCGAAGGTCTGGCCCGAGACGCGGGCGATGTAGCTGAAGTCCTTCAGCGGATCGAGCTGCACCGAGCCCAGCTGCGAGAAGCGCGTCACCGAGATCGGGATCTGGCCGACCGTGTAGCCGTCCGGCTTGGCGCTGGCCAGCGCCTTGACACCCAGCATGCCCGAGGCGCCGGCGCGGTTCTCGACGACGATGGTCTGGCCCAGCGACTTCGAGGCGGCGGCGCACAGCGCGCGCATCGTGGTATCGGCCGTGCCGCCGGCCGGCCAGGGGCAGATGAAGGTGATCGGGCGCTCCGGGTAGCCGGCGGCCAGCGCGCGGCCCAGCGGGCTCAGCGTGGCGGCCAGACCGAGACCGCCGAGCAGCAGATGTCGGCGCTTCAGGTTCGAGATCGTCGTCGTCATGGGGCTTGTCTCCTGCCATGTAGGGATTCAGGTGCCGCCATTCTTGGATATCGCTTCATTACAATCCAATCATATTTTTGACTGTCTTCATTGCCGGGAGGTTATGTTGAGCGACACCGATCGCGTCCTGCGCTCGAACCTCAAGCTGCGCCATCTGCAGCTGCTGGTCGCGCTGGACGAGTTCCGCCACATCGGCCGGGCGGCCGAGTTCCTGTCGGTGACGCAGCCGGCCGTGTCCAAGACCCTGGCCGAGATCGAGCGCATGTTCGACCTGGCCCTGTTCAGCCGCTCGACCCGCGGCACCGAGCCGACGCCCTATGGCGCCAGCGTCGTGCGCTTCGCCCGCTCGGTGCTGGCCGACTACGACCGCACCCGCGACGAGATCGCCGCCGTGGCCAGCGGCGCGGCCGGCCGCACCCATGTCGGCGCGATGGTGGTGGCGATGCCGGGCCTCTTGAGCGACGCGATCGCGCGGCTGAAGGCGCAATCGGCGCAAACCTCGGTGCTGGTCGAGGAGGGCGACCTGACCCGCTTGCTGCCGCGCCTGCGCGTCGGCGAACTGGACCTGATCGTCGGCCGGCTGGAGCCCGGCTATGCGGCGCCGGACCTGGAGACCGAGGCGCTGTACGAGGAGGGCATGGCCATCGTCGTGCGGCCCGAGCATCCGCTGCGCCGGCTCGAGAAGCCGCCCGGCTGGGCCGAGCTCGCCGGGCAGGCCTGGGTCGTGCCGCCGCCCTGGGCGTCCTCACGGATCAAGCTGAACCAGATGTTCTACCAGCACGGCCTGAACCCGCCGGTCGACCTGATCGAGACGGCGTCTTTCCTGGCCACGCTGTGCGCCGTTCGCGAACGCGGCTGCGTCGGCTTCGTCGCCAGCCAGGTCGCCAGGCACTTCGAGCGCGAGGGCCTGCTGGCCACGCTGGACGTCGAGGTACCGATCGCGCTGCCGCCTGTCGGGATCATCACGATGAGGGGGCGGATGCGCACGCCGGCCAGCGAGCAGTTGATCGCCTGCCTGCGAGACGCGGTGGACGGCCTGGGGGCGCGGCCCTGAGGCAGGGGCGCGCGTGCCGCCCTAGCGCTCGACGGCGACGATATGCGCCTGGATCTTCCCCTCGACGGCACCCTGGCCGAAGCGCCGGCCGATCTCTGCCGCGGCGGCCGCCGTGGCCTCCGACAAGCGCGAAGGCGCCCGGGTCTCGATCTCGGTCCTGAGCAGCGTTCCCTGGCAGTAGGCGATGGCCGGAATATTGGGCGAAGCGGCGCGGCTCGTTGCCGCCAGCGTGCTGATCATGGCCGGGCGCACGAAGCCGCCCGCGGCCAGGTCTTCGGCAATCGCCGTGGTGTCGCCGTAGCCATGCGGGACGCGGGCCATGAAGCGGGGCGGATCGGAAGGAAACATCTGCTGCAGCGCGAAGGTGACCGCGTCGGCGAACTCGTTGTGCTCGATCCGGTCCCAGGCATTGAAGACGAACGCGCCGCCGGGGCGCAGGACGCGTCGGGCTTCGGAGAAGGCCCGGGGCTTGTCCGGAAAGAACATCACGCCGAACTGGCAGACGACGAGATCGAAGCTTTGGTCGGCAAAGGGCAGCTGCGTCGCGTCGGCCTGGCGCCATTGGACGGGGCGGCTCGTGCCGACCTCGATGGCCCGGTCGAGCATGGCCTGGTTCAGATCGGTCGCGACGATCCCCACCTCGGGCGCCAGCGCGCGTGCCAGCTGCCGGGTGACGACGCCCGTGCCCGCGGCGATCTCCAGCAGCTTGGATGGCCGCCGGCTCGCCACCCTGGCGGCCAGATCGGCCGCATAGGGCTCGAAGATCAGCGGGACCATGTACTCGTCGTAGAGCTGCGGAATCGAGCCCGTGAACAGACGATCCTGATCGGATGCCGACATCGCACCTCCGGCTTGCTGGCGCCCGCCCGCTTGCTCGCTCGCTCGCCCGTTCACTCGCGGCGGCGCACGGCCCACCATACCACCGGGCGCGAACGCCGCCGCGCATTCAGCCGCAGACGCTCTTCGTGTGGCGGAACAGGTTCTCCGGGTCATAGCGCCGCTTTAGCGCCGCCAGCCGGTCCAGGGTGGCGCGGCCGTAGGCCGCCTCGATGCGGTCCGCGCCTTCCTCCTCGGTCAGGAAGTTGATGTAGGTGCCGCCGGTCGAGCAGGCGCGGGTGGCCTCGAAGCAGTCGCGCGCCCAGCGGATATTGATTTCGTCGTCCTCCGGCTTTTCCCAGGAGCCGGTGATGTTCAGCACATAGGCGGCGTCGCGGTTGCCGGCCGGCGAATGCTCCGCCGGCAGATCGCCTAATGCGCCCTGGATCTGGAACATCAGGATGGCCGAATGCGGCGAGCGGATGCGGGCCGCATGCGCGACGGCGGTGTCGATCATCTCGGGCCCGATGCCGGGCAGGTAATGCGACTTCCAGTAGTAGCGCCGGCCCTTGGGCTGGGTCGCGTCGAGCAGGCTCTGCATCTGCACATAGGGCCGGCGCGTCACGATGTCGGCAAGCGGGCGGCCGGTCGCTCGCAGCGGCGCCAGCAGCGCCTCGCCGTCCTCGATCTTGCCGCTGTGGCAGACGAAGATCGCGACGATGGGCTGGCCGTGCACCTCCTTGGGCAGCCAGGGCGCCGGCGGCGCGATGCGCAGCACGGCCACGCTGGTCAGCTCGCGCGGCGCCTCAGCGCTGAATTTGCGGTAGGCCTCGAGCACCTCTTTCGCGTCCTTGCCCTGCCAGGCGATCGCGCCGCCGAGGATCTCGGGGCCGACCGGATACAGCCGGTATTCGAAGGAGGTGACGATGCCGAAATTGCCGCTGCCGCCGCGCAGCGCCCAGAACAGCTCGGCGTTCTGCTCGGCCGAGGCCTGCACGACGCTGCCGTCGGCGGTGACGACCTCCATCGAGATCAGGTTGTCGCAGGTCCAGCCATGGCGGCGCGTCAGATAGCCGAAACCGCCGCCGACGGTCAGGCCGGCGATGCCGGTGGCCGAGACGAAGCCCAGCACGGCGGCCAAGCCGTGCAGCTGCGTCTCGCGGTCGACGTCGCCCAGGGTGCAGCCGGCCTGGGCGCGAGCCCTGCGGCCGGTGGGATCGACCCAGACGCCGCGCAGCAGCGACATGTCGATCATCAGCCCGCCCTCGCAGACCGACAGGCCGGCGATGTTGTGCCCGCCGCCGCGCACCGAGCACAGCAGGCGGTGCTGGCGCGCGAAGCGCACCGCCTGCACGACGTCGGCCGTGCCGCTGCAGCGCGCGATCAGGCCCGGGCGGCGATCGATCATCGCGTTCCAGATCTTGCGCACCTCCTCATAGGCCGGGTCCTCCGGCGCCAGCACCGGCCCCTTGAAGGCGGTCCGGAAGGCCTGCAGCGCCTCCGGCGGGAGTTCGACCGTGCCGCCGTCCATCTGCGCCAACTTGATGTTTGCCATGAAGGGCCTCCGATGAATGATTGAATGAATGGAAGGAAGAACCGGTGGGGATCGGGTTTGCGATCTCGGCGAAAGCATGCAGTGACAAGGCGCTCGCCGCCAGTCCAGAATCTGAAGCGTTTGGGCTTGGGGGCGCGAAAGCATGGAGTCATCGAGCTACGGCCAGTTCTGCACCATCGCGCGCGGCGCCGAGATCCTGTGCGAGCGCTGGACCCCCTTGGTCGTGCGCGAGCTGCTGTGCGGCAGCCGGCGCTTCAACGATCTGCACCGCGGCGTGCCGCGCATGTCCACCAGTCTGCTGGCCCAGCGCCTGCAGCGGCTGGAGGAAGCCGGGGTCGTGCGGCGCAGCGCCGTCGGCAAGGTCTGGGAATACGGCCTGACCGAGGCCGGCGAGGATCTGCGGCCCATCATCATGGCGCTCGGTCACTGGGGTGCGCGCTGGGTCGGCAGCCGCCTGCGCGACGGCGAACTCGATGCCGGCCTGCTGATGTGGGACATCCGCCGCTTCGTGAACCTGCCGGAGTTCCCGCCCCGGCCGGTCGTCATCAGCTTCCGCTTCCGCGACGCGCGGCCGCACGAGGGCGCCTGGTGGCTGGTGGTCGAGAACGGCGCCGCCGACCTGTGCCGCGATGACCCGGGGCGAGACCTGACCCTGGTCGTCGACTCGACGGTGCGCGCGCTGACCGAGGTGTGGGGAGGCGACCGGACACCCGAGCAGGTGCTGCAGTCGCACGAGGTCCGCGTCGACGGGGCCAGGCGCGACGCGGAGGATCTGTGGCGCTGGCTGGGCACCAGCGTGTTCGCCTCGACGAGGCGGGCCGCGCTCGCCGAGGAAGATGTCGTCCGCGGCCCTCAGGCAAGCGCTGGATAGCCTCGTCGGCTGAGGTGGCTGGACGAGCGCCGCCCGGCGACACTCAGCACCGCCCCCAGCCCCAGCACCCAAAGCCCCGCCCTCGCGGGCTCCGGCACCGGCAGCGCCGACACATGGATCTCGATGCCGCGCGCCTCGAAGCTGCCGCCTGAGGGGAAGTCGATGCGCTGCTCGGTCGACTGCACGTCCCACGGCGAGCAGCCGAACACGCCGGTGTCGTCGGTGCCGCAGTTGCGGGTCGCCACCTGCGTGACCGTGGTTTGCTGGGTGTTGCTGGTCCAGCTGCCGTTCAGCTCCAGGTAGTGGAGACCGGGCTGCGTGAAGGGCAGGGAAATAGTCCAGTGGTCCGAAAAGCCCGCGCCGGGAAAGGCGGCCGGGTGCAGCAGCAGTTCCCGGCCGATGGCGCTGATGGACAGCGAGACGCTGTCGAGCAGCTCCGAGGCGGTGACGGTGCGGCCGACCTCCCAGATCTGCGGGCCTTCCGCCGGGTCCGGCTCCGGCGAGCTTTCGGTGTAGGAGCCGGCTGTCGTCTGCACGCTGAACCAGGCCGTCAGCTCCACCGATTCGCCGGCCAGCACCGCCGTGCTGCTGGCCCCGAAGGAATCGATCTGGCCGCTGGCGGCGCTGGCCGCGGCGCTGGCGCTCAGCAGCCCCACGAGACAAAGCATGGGAAGCAAAGATGCGCTCGGAACGCTTCGGTTCGTCTTCATCATCAGAACTCCATGAACCCGAGGCCATGCAGACGCCGCCGGCGAGCGAGCAAGTCTAGGAGAAGGCACGCGCCGCAGAGCGGCGCTGGGGCCTGCGAGATAGGGAGAGGCTGCAGCGAAGAGGCCGCGCGACTTGCGGGATATCCGGGCGCGAGCGGCGCGGGCATGATCGGCGCGCTTTTTCTTCCCGACCGGCCTGCCCGGCTTCCCGCCAATGCAAGGAGTCCCGTCCATGAGCACCGCTTTCTATCTGAAGTTCGACGGCGTCGAAGGCGAGTCGACCCTCAAGGATCACAAGGGCGAGATCGTCGTGCTGTCCTGGGCCTGGGGCGCCAGCCAGGCCTCGGCCGTCAGCCCCGGCGGCGGTTCGGGCAAGGGCAAGGCGGTGGCGGGGGAGTTCCAGTTCACCCATCCCTATGACAAGGCCTCGCCGATGCTGGCCAAGCAATGCGTGAGCGGCAAGCATTTCAAGGAGGCGAAGCTGGTGGCGCGCAAGGCCGGCGAGGGGCAGAAGGACTATCTGCTCGTCACGTTGAAGGAGGTCTTCATCAGCAGCGTGCAGGCCAGCGGCGCGGCGGGCGGCGAGGTGAGCGAATCGGTCAGCTGCAGTTATGCAGACATCGAGTTCTCCTACAAGCCCCAGGACGCCAAGGGGGCTCTGGGCGCCGAAGTGAAATTCGGCTGGAACACCAAGACCAGCGCGACGCGCTGAGCGGCAGGGCGCCTAGCGGGTCCTGCGCAGCTCGGCCTTGCGCTCGGCCGGGAAGACCACATCCTGGCGCAGCCAGACGATGAAGCGGCGCGTCCGCAGGTCCTGCCCCTTGGCAAGCACGGCGATCAGCGTCTTGGCCTCGATGCGCTGCTGCTGCTCTTTCGGCGACGCACCTTCGACACGCAAGCCTTGCGGGTACATATGGCGCAGCGAGGCGAAGCTGGGCAGGTCGGCCACCGTGCGCCGCACGTCCGAGAGCAGCAGCCAGCGCTCCGAGCCCGCGCCTTCGATGGTGTCGATCGGGTTGCCGCGGAACTGGTAATGCCGGCCCTCGACGTCCGCATAGGCGAGTTCGCGCAGCTTGCCGTAGAGCCAGGCGCAGGCCTCGACGACCGGTCGTCCGATCAGATTGCCGAACAGGGATCCCAGCATGGCGCCAATCCAGCTTCGAGCGGAGAGTCCGCTCAGGCCTCGAACTGCATCGCCGCCAGGCTGGCGTACAGGCCGCCGCGCGCGACCAGCTCGGCATGGGTGCCGACCTCGACGATGCGGCCATGTTCCAGCACGACGATGCGATCGGCGCGCTGCACGGTGGCGAGGCGGTGGGCGATGACCAGGGTCGTGCGGTCCTGCATCGCGGCCTCCAGCGCGGCCTGCACGACGCGCTCGCTCTCGGCGTCGAGCGCGCTGGTTGCCTCGTCGAGCAGCAGCAGGGGCGGGTTCTTCAGCATCGCGCGGGCGATGCTGATGCGCTGGCGCTGGCCGCCCGAGAGCCGCACGCCGCGCTCGCCGAGAAAGGTGTCGTAGCCCTCGGGCAGGCGCTGGATGAACTCGTCGGCAAAGGCGGCGCGGGCGGCGGCCCGGACCTCCTCGTCGCTGGCCGAGGGGCGGCCGTAGCGGATGTTTTCCAGCGCGCTGGTCGAGAAGATCACGCTGTCCTGCGGCACCAGGCCGATGGCGGCGCGCAGATCGTGCAGGGCGACGGCGTCGGTGGCCACGCCATTGAGCCGGATCTCGCCGGCCTGCGGGTCGTAGAAGCGCAGCAGCAGCTGGAACACCGTGCTCTTGCCCGCGCCGCTGGGGCCGACCAGGGCCACCGTCTCGCCAGCGGCGATGTCGAGATCGAAGTCGGCCAGCGCCGCCTGCTGCGGCCGCGACGGGTAGTGGAAGTTCAAGGCCCGCAGCGACAGGGCGGTGCCGCCGCTGGCGCGCGGCAGCGGCACCGGCGCCGCCGGCTCGGCGACCGGCGAGCGCGTCGCCAGCAGCTCGGTCAGCCGCTCGGTCGCGCCCGCCGCGCGCAGCACATCGCCATAGACCTCGGCCAGCACCGCGACGCTGCTGACCAGCAGGGTCACGTAGACCACCGTCTGGCCCAGGTGGCCGGCCGTGATCTGGCCGGCCAGCACCGCCTGTGTGCCCTGGTACAGGCCCCACAAGAGCGCGCCGAAGGTGGCGGTGATGATGAAGGCCACCAGCAACGAGCGCACGCGGGTACGGCGGCGCGCGGTGTCGAAGGCGTTCTCGGTCGAGGCGGCGAAGCGCCGTGCTTCCGCCGCCTCCTGCGTGTAGCTCTGCACGACCGGCACCGCGTTCAGCACCTCGGCGGCGATCGCGCTGCTGTCGGCGACGCGGTCCTGGCTGGCGCGGCTCAGCTTGCGCACGCGCCGGCCGAAGAACAGCGCCGGCGCGACCACCAGCAAGAGGATGCCCAGCACCTGGGTCATCACATAGGGATTGGTCGCCACCAGCATCACCATCGCGCCGATGCCCATCACCGTGTTGCGCAGGCCCATCGACAGGCTGGAGCCGACGACGGTCTGCACGACGGTGGTGTCGGTGGTGATGCGGCTCAGCACCTCGCCGGTCTGCGTCGTCTCGAAGAACTCGGGGCTTTGCCGCAGCACATGGGCATAGACCGCCTGGCGCAGATCGGCGGTGACGCGCTCGCCCAGCCAGGTCACCGCATAGAAGCGCAGGGCGGAGAACATCCCCAGTGCCGCCCCGACGCCGAACAGGGCGAGGAAGTGCTCGCGCAGCGCCATCACGCGCTGGCCGGGCTCGGCGGCGACAAAGCCCTGGTCGATCAGCTCGCGCAGCGCCAGCGGGAAGGCCAGGGTCGCCGTTGCCGACAGCAGCAGGAACAGCAGGGCCGCCGCGATGCGGCCTCGGTAGGGACGCAGAAAAGGCCAGAGCCCGCTCAGCGCGCGCGGGTTGCCGGCGGCGGTGGACGAGGGCGTAGCGGTGGCGGCAAGGGGGGCGCGGGCATCGGAGGCGGTCGACATCGGCCCAGTGTAGGGCGCCGGCCCTGTTGGCTTGGTGCGACGCCTTGTTGCTTGCCTTGACAATCATTGCCTAGGCAAATAAAGTGCAAAGCATGCCCGAGTTCTATCGACCCGACAGCTACCAGCGCGGCGAAAGCCTGGGCTGGCTGCTCAAGCGCGTGCAGCAGTCCATTGCCCAGCAGGCCGGCCTGCGCCTGGCCAAGGACGGACTGACCCATGCGCAATGGGTGCCGCTGCTGATCCTGCGCCTGGGCGGGCCCAGCCCGGTCGCCAGCCTGGCGCGCGAGCTGGAGACCGACACCGGCGCGATGACGCGGCTGCTGGACCGGCTGGAGGCCAAGGGCCTGTGCCTGCGCGAGCGCAGCAGCGAGGACCGCCGCGTCGTCATGGTCTCGCTGACCGAGGAGGGCATGACGCTGACCTCCAAGCTGACCGCCGTGCTGGCCGATGTGTTCAACGCGCATCTGCAGGGCTTCAGCGAGGCCGAGTGGCGGCTGCTGCTGAGCCTGCTGCAAAGGCTGATCGCCAATGGCGACGCGCTGCGCCAGGCCGAGCAGGGCTGACGACGAACGATTGCTATCCGATCCAATGAAGAACAAGCAAAGAATCCATGCCCCGGCCGCCGTGGCCCTGGCCGCGGCAGCGCTGCTCAGTGCCTGCGCGCCCATCCCCAAGCTGCCCGAGGCGCCGCCGGCGCTGACGGCCGCCAAGCTGGGCCTGAAGAACCCGGCCAGCCCCAGCCTGGCGGGCCAGCAGGCGCAGCCCGATCTGCGGGCCGACTGGTGGTTCGTCTTCCGCGACCGGCAGCTGAACGTGCTGATGGGCCAGGCGCTGAGGGAATCGCCCAGCCTGGCCACCGCCCGCGCCCGCATCGCCCGCGCCAATGCCTCGGCCGAGGCGGCCGGCGCGGCCAGCAAGCCGGTGGTCGGCGCCGGCATGGACCTGACCTACCAGCGCTTCACCGAGCATGGCCTGTACCCGCCGCCGATCGCGGGCGACCAGCGCGCGACCATCGATCTGCGCGCGGTCAACGTCACTTACGAATGGGATTTCTTCGGCCGCCACCAGGCCGAGCTGGCCGCCGCGATCGGCCAGGAGAAGGCCGCGCTGGCCGATGCCGCCGCCGCGCGGCTGATGCTGTCGACGCAGCTGACGCGCAGCTATCTGGCCCTGGCCCGCGTGCTGGACCAGCGCCAGCTGCTGGGCGAGCAGCTGGCCGAGCGCGAGCGCGCCCTGGCCCTGGTGCGCGAGCGCGTCGCCGCCGGCCTGGACAACGAGCAGGAGCTGCGCGGCGCCGAGCAGCCGGTGCCCGAGCTGCGCCGCCAGCGCCTGGTGCTGGACGAGCAGGCCGCCCTCTTGCGCCATCAGCTGGCCGCGCTGAGCGTGCAGCCGCTGGAGGCGATCGAGCGCCTGCGCCCGCGCCTGCCGGACCCGTTGACGCTGCAGGGCGAGCAGGACGGCCCGGGCCTCGATCTGCTGGGCCGCCGGCCCGACGTGGTCGCCGCGCGCTGGCGCGCCGAGGCGGCCACGCAGCAGGTCTCGGCCACCCGTGCGCTGTTCTATCCGAACATCAGTCTGAACGGCTTCGTGGGCCTGAGCTCGATCGGCCTGGACAACCTGGGCAAGGGCGGCAGCCTGGTCTGGGGCCTGGGCCCCTCGCTGCGCCTGCCGCTGTTCGACACCGGCCGGCTCAGCGCGCAGTTGCACGGCTCCGCCGCCGAGCTGAACGGCGCCGTCGCCTCCTACAACGCGACCCTGCTCGACGCGGTGCGCGATGCGCGCGACCAGCTGGTCGGCGTGCAGTCGGCGGCGCGCCAGCAGCAGGAGCAGCAGGCGCTGCTGAGCAATGCGCGCTCCAGCGCCGATCTGGCGCGGCAGCGCTTCGAGGCCGGGCTCGGCAGCCGGCTGGCGCTGCTGAATGCGCACTACGGCCTGCTGGTGCAGCAGCGCCAGGCCCTCGATCTGCGCGCGCAGACGCTGGACAGCCAGGTCGGCCTGATGCGGGCGCTGGGCGGCGGCTGGAGCGAGAGCCTGCCGCCGGCGGCACAGGAATAAATGCAAGAACGAAATAACAGACCCCACACCATGAGCGCCTCCGACACCTCCACCCAAGATGCCTCCAACCCCAAGCGCCGGCTTGCGCTGAGTCTGATCGGCGCCGCCGTCGCGCTGGGCCTGATCGGCTACGGCGCCTATGCCCTGCTGATCGGCAAGCGCTACGAGAGCACCGACAACGCCTACGTCAACGCCAATGTCGTGCAGATCACGCCGCTGGTCGGCGGCACCGTGCGCGCCATCCACGCCGACGACACCGACTTCGTCAAGGCCGGACAAAAGCTGGTGAGCCTGGATCCGGCCGATGCCCGCGTCGCGCTGGACCAGGCCGAGAGCCAGCTGGCGCAGACGGTGCGCGAGGTGCGCACCCTGTACGCGAACAACGGCAGCTATGAATCGCAGATCAAGCTGCGCGAGGCCGAGGTGGCCCGCCTGCAGAGCGAGCTGGCCCGCGCCCAGGCCGACCAGCAGCGCCGCGCCCCGCTGCTGGCCAGCGGCGCCGTCGGCAAGGAAGAGTACGAGCACACGGTGACCCAGGTCGCCAGCGCCAAAAGCGCGCTGACCGCGGCGCAGTCGGCCGTGCAGACGGCCCGCGAGCAGCTGGCCAGCAACCAGGTGCTGACCGACGGCACCAGCGTCGACCAGCATCCGAACGTCTTGCGCGCCGCCGCCCGCGTGCGCGAGGCCTATCTGGCCCTGCAGCGCGCCGAGCTGCCGGCCCCGGTGGACGGCTGGGTCGCGCGCCGCAGCGTGCAGCTGGGCCAGCGCGTGGCCGCCGGCACGCCGCTGATGGCGGTGGTCGGCCTGCAGCAGGTCTGGGTCGACGCCAACTTCAAGGAAAGCCAGCTCGCCCAGCTGCGCATCGGCCAGGGCGCCAAGCTGGTGGCCGACGTCTATGGCGACAAGGTCGAGTTCGACGGCCGGATCGTCGGCCTCTCGGCCGGCACCGGCGCGGCCTTCGCGCTCCTGCCCGCGCAGAACGCGACCGGCAACTGGATCAAGGTCGTGCAGCGCGTGCCGGTGCGCATCGCGCTCGATGCAGGCCAAGTCGCCGCGCATCCGCTGCGCGTGGGCCTGTCGATGGAAGTGACCGTCGATGTGCAGGACAAGAGCGGCAAGTCGCTGGTCGAGGCGCAGCGCAGCGAGCCGGCGGCCCAGACCGCCGTCTATGACCGCATGGACGCCAGGGCCGACGCCGAGGTGGCCCGCATCATCAAGGCCAATTCGGGTCATGCCGGCCGCGCGGCCGCCAAGAAGCAGGGCTGAGGCGAGGCGTTCTCATGAGTCAACCCCCGCAAGGTGCCGCCCACGCGACGCCGGTGCCGCTGCATGGCCCGGCCCTGGTGCTGGGCACGCTGGCCTTGTCGCTGGCGACCTTCATGAACGTGCTGGACTCGTCCATCGCCAATGTGTCGCTGCCGGCGATCTCGGGCGATCTGGGCGTCAGCCCGGTGCAGGGCACCTGGGTCATCACCAGCTTCGGCGTCGCCAACGCGATTTCGGTGCCGCTGACCGGCTGGCTGACGCAGCGCTTCGGCGCGGTGCGCCTGTTCAGCTTAAGCGTCGTGCTGTTCGTGATCGCGTCCTGGCTGTGCGGCTTCGCGCATTCGCTGGAGATGCTGGTCGCCTGCCGCGTGCTGCAGGGCCTGGTCGCCGGGCCGATGATTCCGCTGTCGCAGACCCTGCTGCTGGCCAGCTATCCGCGTGAGAAGGCCGGCACGGCCTTGGCGCTGTGGGGCATGACGACCCTGGTGGCGCCGGTGGTCGGGCCGCTCTTGGGCGGCTGGATCACCGACAACATCACCTGGCCCTGGATCTTCTACATCAATGTGCCGGTCGGCCTGGGCGCGGCCTTCCTGACCTGGAGCATCTACCGCAAGCGCGAGACCGAGATCAAGAAGCTGCCGATCGACGGCATCGGCCTGGCCCTGCTGGTGGTCTGGGTCGGGGCGCTGCAGATCATGCTGGACAAGGGCAAGGAACTGGACTGGTTCGCCAGCGGCCAGATCCAGCTGCTGGCCGTCGTTGCGGCGGTCGGCTTCGCCTTCTTCGTCGCCTGGGAGCTGACCGACGCGCATCCGGTCGTCGACCTGCGCCTGTTCGCGCGGCGCAACTTCGCCTTCGGCGCGATCACCTTGTCGATCGCCTACGGCCTGTTCTTCGGCAATGTCGTGCTCCTGCCTTTGTGGCTGCAGCAGTGGATGGGCTACACGGCCACCGACGCCGGCATGGCGATGGCGCCGGTGGGCCTGCTGGCCATCCTGCTGTCGCCGGTGGCCGGCCGCAATGTCGCGCGCTGGGATCCGCGCTGGATGGCCAGCGGGGCCTTCGTGCTGTTCGCCGTCGTGCTGACGATGCGCTCGCACTTCACGCCGCAGACGGACTTCGCGACCATCATGATCCCGACCATCCTGCAGGGCGGGGCGCTGGCCTTCTTCTTCATCCCGCTGACGACCTTGACCCTGTCCGGCATCCAGCCGCAGCGCCTGCCGGCCGCGGCCGGCCTGTCGAACTTTGTGCGCATCACGGCCGGCGCGATGGGCACCTCGATCTCGACCACCCTGTGGGAGAGCCGCGCGACCCTGCACCACCAGCACCTGGTCGAGCAACTGGGCATGGGCAATGCGATCGCCGGCGAGACGGTCTCCAAGCTGACGGCCGGCGGGCTGTCGACCGAGCAGGCCTGGGCACAGATCAACCGCCTGATCGACCAGCAGGCCTTCACCCGCGCGGCCGACGACATCTTCCTCGCCTCGGCCTTCATGTTCCTGTTGCTGATCCTCAGCATCTGGCTGACCCGCCGGCCACCGCGTCTGGCCGGCGCGGCGCCGGTCGACCCGGGTGGTGCGCACTAGCGACGCTAGCGACACCAGCGACGAGCCAGGCAGCGACCCACCTCCGGGCCCGGAATCGGCGCTGCGATTGCATGCGCCGATTTCGGCCTTTTTTCAAGTCCCCGCCCGGCAATCCCCCGCCAATAGGGGGTCGTTCGCGCAGGCGGCGGGCGCTGTGTTGGAATAGGCCTCTGCAAAAGTCTGTCTGTATCGACGAGGGGCTGGACGCGCATGCATCAGGATTTCGACCCGCCCGCATGGTTGCCGCCGCTGAGCCGGGCGGTGCAGGCGCTGGGCAGCCCGGCGTCGCTGTCGCTGCTGTGCGCGGCGGTCTGGATCGTCACGATGGCGCTGGCTCAGGGCCTGGTCTGGCTGCTGCTGCGCGCGCCCGATGCCGACGACCGCCTGCTGGCCGGCCTCTGCGCCAGCGTCTGCAGCCTGGCGATCGCGCTGCCGCTGGGCCGGATGCTGGTGCGACTGGTGGTCCATGTCGAGCAGTCGCAGCGCATGCTGACCCGGCATGCGACGCTCGATTCGATGACCGGCATCTTCAACCGCCGCCATTTCCTGAACCTGGTCGAGCGCGAATGGTCGCTGGCGCGGCGCTACGACACCGCCTGCGCGCTGGTGCTGATCGACGTCGACCATTTCCGCAAGGTCAACGAGGGCTTCGGCCATCTCTGCGGCGACCTGTTGCTGCGCCGCATCGCCGAGGCCAGCGCCGAGACCCTGCGCCAGGCCGATGTGCTGGCGCGCTTCGGCGGCGAGGAGTTCATCCTCTTCCTGCCGCACACCGATCCGCTGGGCGCGCTGGACGTGGCCGAGCGCATCCGCGAGCGGGTCGAGGCGCTGAACTTCGCCTGGAACGGCCGGCCGGTGCAGGTCAGCGTCAGCCTCGGCGTCGCCGCCCTGCATGCCGAGCATATCCGGCTCGACCAGCTGATCCACGAGGCCGACGAGGCGCTGCAGGTGGCCAAGACCTCGGGCCGCAACTGCGTGCGCGCCTGCGCCGGGTTGCTGCCCGGCAAGCCCAGTCGCATCCTGAAGAGCTGAGTCAGAAGCTCAGCTTGCCGGCATAGCCGGTCAGCTCCAGATAGCCCTGGCCCAGCGGCCGGCCCTCGGCCGAGCGCAGCGCCGCCGCGCCCTCCCAGTAGCGCATGCCGGTGCTGCCGCGCGCATCGATCTCCTGCGCATCGAACAGGGCGGCCAGGCGCAGTGCGCCCAGCGGCGTGTCCAGCGCCCATTCGAGCGGGTAGTCGGCGCCGCTGAGCGGGCTGCGCCAATGGCGCAGCGGCCGCAGCCGCAGCTGCTCGGGCGCGAAATCTTCGGTCCGGCCGTCGGGCCGGCGCCAGCTGCCGCCGGCCCAGAGCCGGCTGCCATCGGCGCGGCGCAGCTGGAAGATCGTCAGCGCGCCGCCGTCGTCCAGATTGATGCCGGCCCAGTCCCAGCCCACCGCGCGCTCGCTGGCCTGCGCCTCGCCCAGCAATTGATCGCTCCATTCATGGTCCAGCCAGGAGCGGCCCTGCAGCGCCTGCACCGCACCGCGCTCGCGCCGCAGCGTGCCCTGGCTGCGCAGCTGCACCTGGCTGTAGTAGCGGCTGAACTGCTCCGGCCGCGGCCCCTTGCGCGAGATCCCCGCCTGGCCCTGCAGCAGCACCGGCTGCGTGGTCTGCAGGCGCAGCTCCAGCTCGGTGGCGGCCAGATCGAAGCGTGCCAGATAGACATCGCCTTCGCGGCGCAGCGACCAGTCGCGGATGTTGACGGCGCAATCCTGCTCGCTGGCCTCGGCCAGGCCCGGCAGCGCGCGTGCCAGCCGCTGCTCGTGCAGCAGGCGCCGGCCGTCCAGATCGCTCAAGGCGACATGGGCCAGCAGCAGCTGGCGGGCGGCCAGCCGGCTCGGATGGTCGTCGGGCGCCGGCCCGCGCAGGCGGAAGAAGGTCAGCTGATAGCCCCAGCGCGGGCGGGCCTCGGCGCCCGGCGCGGCCAGCAGGCCGGTCAGGTACCACCATTCGAGCCGGCTGGCCGGATGCGCGCCGAAGTCGCGCGGAAAGCGCAGCCCGGCCTCGGCTGCCGCAGCGGCCGTCCGCGGCAGCAGACCCAGCAGCCCGGCGGCCTGCAGCAGCGCACGGCGCTTGAACGTCATCATCCGGGCATCTTAGTGAAGGTGCGTCAGCGGGCCTCGCCTTGCACCGAAAAGGTCCGACCCGAAGTCTCTTGCCCGGCCCACGCCGAGGCCGCTTCCTCTGAAATAGGGATGGATGGCGGCATTCGCCGCGCACCGCGATTGGATAGCGCGCAGACTGCGATCGCGAGGGCAGGGGCGGCGGTGGTCCTGTGGCATTCCAAGGAAAGGGGGAAGGTCATGAAGGCAAATCAAAGCACGGCTGTGGCGTTCGCGATGCTTTCGCTGCTGCTGGCCGGGGCACCCCAAGGCGTGGCCCTCACGCTGAATCACAACGTCAGTTTCACTGCGGTCAACCGCAATCCCTGGACCGACGGGCCGATGTTCCGCGAGCAGTGGGTCAACAAGGACCTCCAGCAAGCGTTCACCGTGTCGGTACCGACGGTCGGGCTGAGTCCGACGGCCCTGATGTCCGACTTCCTGGGCATCCCAAACATTGGCTTTGTGCGCGCCGGCGGCGTTGCAAGCGGCAATATAGGGCTGGACCTGGGGCTTTATGTGGATGGCGGGCGGCTCAATATCACCTATCCCGGCACCGGGCGCATCGATATCGCCACGCGCGGCGCCACCGGCGTGTCGACGCTCGGCTACACCCGTACCAACACCAGTTTCACGCCGGGGCTCTATCGCGAGTTCAAGCCGAATCTCGGCATGGTGATGGCGCTGCTGGGCGGGCCCGGCTACGACAGCCTGAACTCGATCCCGGGCTACGAGACCGAGCACTTCCAGAACCCCGTGTTCAAGACCTCGTTCCCGACCGCCGCCGCCTGGGCCGATCTGCACTGGAACCTCAATGCCGGCGTGCGCGTCGAGGCCGGCGCGCTGCGACTGCGCAATCCGATTACCGGCAGCATCGAATGCGTGCTCTGCACCTCGCGCCAGTTCACCGCCAACAACGCCGACAGCGTCAGGCTGATCGATATCAATCCGGCCGGCGTGCAGGTGATCGGGCTGGGACGGCAGCAGATTTCCGGCAGCGATATCGCGCTCGGCTATGGCAGTGTCAGCGTCAGCTACCCGAACCTGGCCGTGGGCGGCGGGTTGCAGGCGGGCAGCACCACGCTGTTCGGCACGCAGGCGCGCGAGATCATGGCGTTCAACGGCAATCTGGAGCAACTGGTCCCCTTCGTCGGTGCCTTCCTGCATCAGGGAGTCGGCCCCTTCGACCTCAAGTTGCTGGGCGTGGAGGGCGGCCCCAAGCTCAGCCTGTACCAGGACTTCACGGTCAAGGTCGCTCCCAAGCTGGAACTCAATTTCAGCCGCCCCGTCGAATGGCTCAGCCCCGGCGGTGCGCAGATCACCAACCAGATCGTCGCGCCGCTGGGCCAGGCGCTGGACTGGCGCCCGATCCCTGGTGCGTTCGACAACAAGCTGGTCGTGCAGCCTCGCTATCTGCTTGATGGCGAGGTGCGCAACACGACCGGCCTGGCGCTGGGCTACGAGCTGTACATCGACGCCCTCGAGGCCGACACCGGCCTGGGCAAGGTCGGTCCGGTGCCTGCCGGGCATCTGCAGGCCGACGACGCGCTGCGGTTGCCGCCCCTGTACGACCACGCCTTCTCGCTCGGGCTCGGCGCGATCAAGGCACGCAATATCAATCTCGACGTCGTGTCGCCGGTATGGGCCGAGGTCGGCGATATCGGCCAGACGCCGGTCACCCTGGTCGGCGGCCGGCAGCTGTCGGGCGACGATCTCGGCGGCCTGTTCTCGCTGACCTTTCGCATCGGCAGCCACGACTACACCCGCCAGGTCGGTGGATCGTACGTCCGCATCGCCACCGCCGGCGGCAGAGACGAGGACCAGCTACTGCTGCGGCTGAACCAGGCACTGTTCATCGAACGCGAGGCCGGTGACGTGCGCATCGGCGATTTGCTGTGCCTGTACTGCGAGGACAACGCCGCTCGGCTGGCCGGCAGCGACCCGTTCTTCACCGACCAGGGCGAGGACCTGTACTTCAACCCGCTGTTCAGCTTCCGCAGCGACGACATCGACGCCGGCGCGGCGCAACTGCAGGGCTCGGCGACGGCGCTGGCGCAACTGCGGCCGCCGGTGGCCGTGCTGGGGGCCGCCGTGGCCGAAGGGGACTTCGGATTCGGGCCGATCACCGATGTGCCGGAGCCCGCGAGCTGGGTGCTAGGGCTGGCCGGTGGGCTGCTCGTTTGTGGACGTCGCCTGCAGCGCGCTGTTTGAGGTCGCGCAGATGCCCGGGGCGTGCCGGCCATCGGCGTCCTCTACCAATCCTCCTTGACCGCCTGCACCGCATCGCCGGAGGCGGCGCGGCGGCCGGCGATCAGCGCCGCCAGTACGCCGGCGGTGAACGTCGCCGCCAGCAGTCCCGTCAGCCGCGGCCAGGGCAGGCTCAGGTCCATGCTCCAGTGGAAGCTCTGCGGGTTGACGACGAAGACCAGCACCGCCGACAGCGCCAGGCCCAGCGCCAGGCCGGCCAGCGCGCCGATGCCGCAGAGCAGCGCCGCCTCCAGCGCCAGCAGGCGCAGCACGCCGGCGCGGGTCAGGCCCAGATGCAGCAGCAGGCCGAATTCGCGCCGCCGCGCCAGCACCTGGGCCGACTGGCTGGCCGCGATGCCGAACAGGCCGATTGCCAGCGCCACCGCCTGCAGCCAGTGGGTGACGGCGAAGCTGCGGTCGAAGATGCGCAGCGAGATGCCGCGCAGTTCGCCGGCCGCCGCCAGTTCCAGGTCCTGCGGCTCGGCGGCCAGCGCGCGCAGCTGGGCGGCGGCGGCCTGCGCGTCCGTGCCCGGCCGCAGCCAGACCATCAGCTCGCTGACCGTCGCGTCGCCGCTCCACTGCCGGTAGGCGGCCAGTGGCAGGATCAGCGCGCCGCTCTGGCGCGCATAGTCGCGCCAGACGCCGCGCACAAAGGCCGGCTGCGGCCCGGCGCCGGCCTCCAGCCGCAGCGTCAGGCGCTGGCCCGGCGCCAGGCGCAGCGCATCGCGCAGGGCCTCGTTGACGTAGAGGGGCAGGCCCTGGCCCTCGGCCAGCGCGCCGGCGAGCGGCAGCTGGCCTTCATCCTCGATTTCGCGCGCCAAGGCCGTCACCGGCTGCGGCGCGCCCTCGATCAGCACATTGGCGCTGCGCTGCACGGCGATGCGCTCGGCCAGCGCGCTGTGCCGCACGGCGGCCACATAGGCGGGCGGCAGCGGCGCCGCCTGGCCCGGCGCCAGGCGCAGCGCCGAGCGGATATAGAGATCGGCCGGCAGCATCCGCGTCAACCACTGGTCCAGCGAATCGCGGAAGCTGCCGACCATCACCAGCATCGCCACCGACAGGCTTAAGGACACCAGCACGCCGGCCAGCGCGCGCAGCGCCTCGCCGGCCTGGTCCAGCGCGCGCTCGCGCAGCAGCAGCAGCGTGGCCGAGTCCGGCAGCCGCGCCAGCATGGCGACCGCGCCGCGCAGCAGCGCCGGCACGCAGGCGATGCCGCCCAGCAGCATGGCCAGCATGGCCAGATAGGCGGCCAGCGGCACGCCCGCCAGCGGCGGCAGCAGGGCCAGCGCCAGGCCGGCGAGCAGCAGCGCCGGCCCCAGCCAGGCGGGCAGGGCGCCGTGCAGCGCGCCGCCCAGGCCCTTCAAGACCTGGGCCACCGGCATGCGCCGCACGGCCAGCGCGGGCGCGCCGGCGGCCAGAGCGCTGACGACGAGGCCCAGCAGGCCGAAGACGGCCGCGGCCGGCAATTGCTCCACGGCAAAGCGCAACTGCGGCCGCAGGCCCTGGATCAGGCCCAGGCCCAGATCGCTGCCCAGCCGCTGCAGCGCCAGCGCCGCCAGCCACCAGCCCAGCAGCAGGCCCAGCAGGCTGCCGATGAGGCCCAGCAAGAGACCCTCGGCCAGCACCAGCGCCCCGCGCTCGCGCGCGCTCATGCCCAGCACGCCCAGCAGCGCCCATTGCGGCAGGCGCTGCGCGACCGACAGCGAGAGCACGGCGAAGACCAGGAAGCTGCCGGTGAACAAGGCCATCAGCGAAAGCACGCCCAGATTGACGCGGTAGGCGCGGCTCAGCTCCTGCAGGCGCTCGCCTTCGTCGGGCGGCGGCGCGGCGACGAGGCCGGCCGGCAGCTTGGCCTCGGCCAGCCATTGCGTCGGACTGAGGCCCGGCCGCAGGCGCAGATCGATGCGGTCCAGCTGGCCCAGGCGGCCCAGCAGCAGCTGCGCGCCGGCGATGTCCAGCACCGCCAGCGGCGCGCCGGCCGCGTCGAGCGTGCCGCCCAGGGTCTGCGTGGTCGAAAGCGGGCCCTCGCGGCCGGCGACGCGCAAGGTCAGGCGCTCCGGCCGGGGCTGCGGCAGGCGCTGCAAGGCCGCCTCGTTGAGAAAGAGCCGCTGCGGATCGAGCAGCTGCTGCAGGTCCTGGCCATGCGGCAGCAGCTGCGGGCTCAGCGGCGCCGCCTGCAGCGCGTCCAGGCCGAGCACGCGCAGATTGAAGCGCTGACCCTGCGCATCGGCGGCCTGCGCCATGCCCTCGAGCACCGGCGCGGCGATCTGCACCCCGGGCCGGCGCGCGATCTCGGCGTAGACCTCTTCGCCGAGCGCACCGGCGCGCGCGCGCAGCACCAGATCGGGCTTGCCGTTCAGGCTGGCCGCCGCGCTGCCGAACTCGGCCAGCGCCGTGCCGTTGAGCAGATGGACCGCGTAGGCCAGGGCGACGCCCAGCACGATGGCCAGCAGGGCCAGCAACTGCCGGCCGGCCTGGTGTCGCAGGGCCGGCCAGGACAGCTGTGCGAACCACCGGGCGTTCATCTCAGCCGCCCGCGATGAGCCGGATTTGCGGGCCGAGCGCCGGGCCGCCCCAAGCCGGCCCGCCATGGCGATCCGCCTGCCGGTCGATCCGGCAGGCATCGCCGTCCCCCCGGGGGACCGGCCAAGGCGGGCCTTGGTCGAGGGGCTTCATGTCAAGCCTTGTTCGCCCAGCCGCAGACAGCGGTCGGCGCGCGCGGCCGCGCGCTCGGAATGGGTCACCAGCAGGCAGGCGGAGCCCTGCTCGCGCACCTGGGCCAGCAGCAGGTCCAGCACCTGCTGGGCATGGCGCGGATCCAGATTGCCGGTCGGCTCGTCGGCCAACACCAGGAGCGGCCGGTGCACCAGCGCGCGCGCGATCGCGACCCGCTGCAGCTGCCCGCCGGAGAGCTGGCGCGGCATGCGCGCGCCCAGGCCCTCAAGGCCGACGGCGCCCAGCATCTCGGCCACCCGCAGCGGGTCGGGCCGCCGCAGCAGCAGCAAGGGCAGGGCGATGTTGTCGGCCACCGTCAGATGCGGCAGTACATGAAAGGCCTGGAACACGAAGCCGAGCTTGGCGCGGCGCAGCAGCGCGCGCCGGCCTTCGTCCAGCGTCGTCAGCTCGATGCCGTCGAGCAGGACCCGGCCGGCATCGAGCTCGTCCAGCCCGGCCAGGCAGTTCAGCAGGGTCGATTTGCCGCTGCCCGATTCGCCCAGCAGCGCGACCAGCTCGCCGCGCTCCAGCTGCAGATCGACGCCCTCGAACACCGGCGTGGTGCCATAGCGCTTGGCCAGGCCGCGGGCGTCGAGCAGCGGGCTCATCGGAGCAGGCGCTGCATCGCCGCCAGCAGGGCCGGCTGGGCCTGTGGGTCGTCGCAGGCGATCAGCTGGCGGCGCGGCATGCTGCGCAGCCAGGTCAGCTGGCGCTTGGCCAGCTGGCGGGTGGCGGCGATGCCGCGTTCCTCCAAGGTCGACCGATCGCCGCTGTCCAGTGCCTCCCAGACTTGGCGGTAGCCGACGCAGCGCATCGACGGCAGCTCGGGGTTCAGATCGCCGCGCGCGCGCAGCGCCTTCACCTCGTCGAGCAGGCCGTCGGCCAGCATCTGGCGGAAACGCTGCGCCAGGCGCTGGTGCAGCCAGCCGCGGTCCCGCGGCTCCAGCGACAGCAGCGGCCAGTCCACGCCGGCGCTGCGCGACTCGCGGTGCAGCTCGCTCATCGGCCGGCCGGTCAGCAGGCAGACCTCCAGCGCGCGCTGGATGCGCTGCGAATCGTTGGGCGCCAGCCGCGCCGCCGTCGCGGGGTCGAGTGCCGCCAGCTCGGCATGCAGGGCCGGCCAGCCTGCGCGGGCGGCGCGCGCATCGATGTCCGCGCGCAGCGCCTCGTCCGCCTGCGGCAGGCTGCTGAGGCCATCGAACAAGGCCTTAAAGTACAGCATCGTGCCGCCCACCAGCAGCGGCAGCCGGCCGCGCGCCAGGATCTCGGCGGCCAGCCGCTGCGCATCGCGCGCGAACTGCGCGGCCGAGTAGACGTCCAGCGGATCGATGATGTCGATCAGGTGGTGCGGCACCTGGGCCAGTTCGGCCGCGCTGGGCTTGGCCGTGCCGATGTCCATGCCGCGGTAGACCAGGGCCGAGTCCACGCTGATGATCTCGACCGGCAGCAGCTCGGCGGCCGCCAGCGCGCAGGCGGTCTTGCCGCTGCCGGTCGGGCCGGCAATGCAGATCGGCCGGGTGACGTTCATGTCGGCCGCCCCGCCGGGGCCTGCAGCGCCGGCGCCGGCCGCTGCACCCAGGTCCAGCTGACCAGCACCGTCGCCAGCGCCATCGCGCACAGGGTCAGCGCCAGGGTCAGCACGCTGGCCTGCCGCGCCAGCGCATGGCTCAGCCAGGCGCCGACCAGGAAGGCGGTCAGCGCGATCAGGAAGCCGGCCCAGGCCGAGGCGACGCCGGCGCGCTGCGGAAAGGGACCGACCGCGCCGGTCTGGCCGCAGGGCTGCAGGATGCCGTGGCCGAAGATCAACAGCCATTGCGGCAGCAGCAGCGCCCAGACCGATTCGACGCCGGCCAGCGCGAGGCCGGCCACCGAGAGGCCGCCGGCCAGGGTGAAGGCCGCGCCGCGCTTGGCGGTGGCGGCAATGCCATGGCGCGGCAGCAGGCGCCGGCAGGCCAGGGTGCCCAGCACATAGACGGCGGCGCAGGCGCCCACCATCAGGCCGTAGGACTGGCGCGAGACCTGCAGGATGCCGATGAAGACGAAGGAAGAACCGGCCAGAAAGGTGTACAAGGTGCCGTAGCCCAGCGCCGTCATCAGCCCATAGGCGCGGAAGGTCGGGTGACGCAGCACCAGCGCCCAGCTCTGCAGCAGATGCGCCGGCCGCAGGGCCAGCGGGTCGCGCGCGGCCAGTGATTCGGGCACGCGCAGCGCGATGAAGCCCAGGGCCGCGGCCGCGAAGGCGGCGGTGGCCAAGAGGGTCGAGCGCCAGCCGAACAGCTCGGTCAGCGCGCCGCCGATGCCGGGGCTCAGCGTCGCCAGGATGCCTAGGCCGGTCAGCGCGCGCGCCATCACCTGCGCGCCCTGCTGCGGCTCGAACCAGTCGCGCAGCATCGCCCGGCCGCAG
The DNA here is from genome assembly GCF_030410485.1 of Roseateles violae. GTDB lineage: Bacteria > Pseudomonadota > Gammaproteobacteria > Burkholderiales > Burkholderiaceae_C > Roseateles_D > Roseateles_D violae. The sequence goes on from NZ_JAUHHC010000002.1 coordinate 984,123, forward strand.
ACCACCGAGGCCGCCAGGCCCAGGCCCTGCAGCGCGCGCCAGGCCACCAGCTGGGCGATGCCGCCGGCGGCCGCCGCGGCCAGGGCGGCCAGCAGGTATAGGCTCAGCCCGCCCAGCAGCACCGGCCGGCGACCGTAGCGGTCGGCCAGCGGGCCCAGCAGCAGCTGACCCAGGCCGAAGGCCAGCATCAGCGCCGACAAGGTCAGCTGCGCGCCGGCCATCGGCGCGCCCAGCTCGGGCAGGGCCGGCAGGTAGAGATCGGTCGTCACCGGCTGGATGCCCAGCAGCAGGGCCAGGGCCAGCACGGCCACGCCGTCGCCCGGTTTCTGATGTGCCGCTTCGTTCAATCGAAGCGTTCCCAGGGCGACAGGAAGCGGAATTGTCCCGGCGGCAGATGGCCGAGGTTGATGCGGCCGATGCGCACCCGCTTCAGGCCGACGACCTTGAGGCCGACCAGCTCGCACATGCGGCGGATCTGGCGCTTGCGGCCCTCGCGCAGCACGAAGCGCAGCTGGTCGTCGTTGATCCAGCTGACCTTGGCCGGCTTCAGCTCCACATCGTCCAGGGTCAGGCCATGGTTCAGCAGGGCCAGGTCTTGCGCCGGGAACTCGGCCATCGGCGCGCCCTTGCCCTTGTACTCGACCCGCACCAGGTATTCCTTCTCGACCTTGGAGTCGTCGCCGATCAGCAGCTTGGCGACCCGGCCGTCCTGGGTCAGCACCAGCAGGCCGGTGGAGTCGATGTCCAGCCGGCCGGCCGGCGCCAGGCCGCGCGAATGGCCGATGTGGTACTTGATGCCGGAGGCATCGTCCTTCCAGTGGTTGGCGCTCCTGATCAGCACCGAGGCCGGCTCGTAGCCGTCCTCGGCCTGGCCCGAGACATAGCCGATCGGCTTGTTCAGCAGGATGGTCACCTGCTTGGCCTGTTCCTTGAATGCGCGCGGATCGACCTCGATCTTCACGTCCGGCCCGACGCGCTGGCCCAGCTGGGCCAGCTTGCCGTCGACCTTGACCCAGCCGGCGCCTATCCATTCGTCGGCCTCGCGCCGCGAGGCCATGCCCAGCGCCGTCATGCGCTTGGACAGGCGCTCGCCCTCGGTCGAGGCATCGTGATGGACGGCGAAATCGTCGTCGTCATCATCGTCATCGTGGGGGCGGCGTGCCGGCGGGCGCGGCCGCGCGGCCGGCTGCGGGCCGCGTTGCGGCGGAGCCGGGTAGGGCGGACGGGCGCCGCTGGCGCGGCGTTGGTCCTGGCGCTGATCCTGGCGCAGGTCCTGACGCTGATCCTGGCGCCGGTCCTGACGCTGATCCTGGCGCCCGTCCTGACGCTGATCCTGGCGCTGATCTGGACGCGGGGGGCGGCGCGCTTCCGCGGCGGGGCCGTCGCGGCGCGGCCCTTGCAGCGGCGGCGCTTGATCGTCGCGCCGGAAGCCGCTCGGCTTGGCCGGCCGGGCCGGGCGCTGATCGGGGCCCCGCTCGTCCGGCCGCGGCGTGGGCCGGCCGTAGCGCTCGAAGCGCTCGGCCTCGGCCGCGCGGCGCTGCTCGAACTCCGCCTGCTTGCGTGCACGCTCGGCTTGCGCGGCCTCCAGGGTCTGGCGCGGACGCGAGACACCCTTGCCGCGCAGCGGGGCACGGCGCTCGCCCTCGGCGTTCTTCTTCGCGGGTGCCGCGGCCTTCTTGTTCAGTTTCAGGGTTGCCATAAAGGCTCCGGTTCGGTGTCTGTCTGTCTATCTATCGTCCGCGCAGGAACAGCGCATCCAACTCGCGCATGCTCAGCTGGCGCCAGGTCGGCCGGCCGTGGTTGCACTGGTCGGCGCGCTCGGTGCGCTCCATATCGCGCAAGAGGCCGTTCATCTCGTCGATCGTCAACTGCCGGTTCGCGCGCACCGCACCATGGCAGGCCATCGTCGCCAGGATCTCGTGCTGGGCGCGCTCGATCGCCTGGCTGGCATCGAAAGTCCCCAGCTCGGCCAGCACGCCGCGTGCCAGCTCGATCACGTCGCCGCCGGCCAGCAGCGCCGGGCGGGCGCGCACGGCCAGCACCTTCTCGGACAGCGGCGCGACGTCCAGCCCCAGGCGCAGCAGGGTCTCGGCCTGCGCCTCGGCGGTGGCGATCTCGGCCGGCGTGGCGGCAAAGGTGATCGGGATCAGCAGCGGCTGCGACTCGATGGCCCGGTCGACCAGGCTGGTCTTCAAGCGCTCGTAGACGACGCGCTCGTGCGCCGCATGCATGTCTACGATGATCAGGCCCTGCGCGTTCTCGGCCAGGATGTAGACGCCCTGGATCTGCGCGAGGGCGCGGCCCAGTGGCCAGTCCTGCGGTGGCAGCGGCTGCGCGACCGGACTTGCGGCAGGGCTTGCGGCCGCAGGCGCCGCCAGCGGCTCGCGCTGGCCGTACAGGGTCGCCACTTCGGCCAGGCCCAGCGAGACCTGGGTGTTGCTGCGCCAGCTGGGCGTGCCGGTGTAGGCCGGGCGCGGCTCGGCGGCAGCCGGGACGTGGCCGAACCAGGCCGGCGGATTGCCGGCCGAGGGGCGCAGGCCGGCGACTTCGATCTGCTGCGTCACCGCGACCGGCGTCGTCGTTGTCGTTGTCGTGATCGTCGCCAGGGCCTCGGCCGAGCGCGATTGCGCCAGCGCGTCCTGCACCGCATAGCGCACGCGCTGGTGCAACTCGCGGCCATCGCGGAAGCGCACCTCGATCTTGGTCGGGTGGACGTTGACGTCGACCCGGTCCGGCGCGATCTCGATGAACAGCACATAGGACGGCTGGCGCTGGCCGTGCAGCACGTCCTCGTAGGCCGAGCGGATGCCGTGCGCGATCAGCTTGTCGCGCACGAAGCGGCCGTTGACGTAGACGTACTGCATGTCGGCGCGGCTGCGCGCGGCCTCGGGCAGGCCGGCGCGGCCATAGCAGCGCAGCGGGCCGGCCTCGGAGAAGACCGCGCGGCTGTCGGCGATGAAGTCCTCGCCCAGCACGTCCTTCAGCCGCTGCTCGGACGAGGCGGCGCGCCATTGCTCGAGCAGCTTGCCCTCGTGCCAGACGGTGAAGCCCACATCGGGCCGGGCCAGCGCATGGCGGCGCACCGCCTCCAGGCAATGGGCCAGCTCGGTCGCGTCGGTCTTCAGGAACTTGCGCCGCGCCGGCGTGTTGAAGAACAGCTCGCGCACCTCGACGCTGGTGCCACGCGCGCGGGCGGCCGGCGCGATCTCGCCCGAGCGGGCGTCGAGCCGGTGCGCATGGGACGCGCCCTCGCAGCGGCTCAAGAGCGCCATCTCGGCGACCGAGGCGATCGCCGCCAGCGCCTCGCCGCGAAAGCCCATGGTCGCCACCGATTCCAGCTCATCCAGCGTGCGGATCTTGCTGGTGGCATGGCGCTTCAGCGCCAGCGGCAGCTCCTCCAGCGGGATACCCAGGCCGTCGTCCTCGACGACGATGGCGCGCACGCCGCCGGCCATCAGCTTCAGCTGGATCTGGCTCGCGCCGGCGTCCAGCGCGTTGTCGACCAGCTCGCGCACCACCGAGGCCGGCCGCTCGACGACCTCGCCGGCGGCGATCTGGCTGATCAGTTCATCGGGAAGCTCGCGGATCGCGCGGCGCGGCGCGGCGGCGCTGGGAGAAGACAAATCCATCGCCGCATTGTAAGAAGGCGGCCGCGCGGGCGGCGCCGGCCTGCCCGTATGATCCGCGCCCATGGAAATCATCGCCGCCCTGATCGACTTCATCGTCCATGTGGACCAGCATCTGGCCAGCTTCGTCGGCGCCCATGGCGCCTGGATCTATGCATTGCTGTTCCTGATCATCTTCGTGGAGACCGGCGTCGTCGTGATGCCCTTCCTGCCGGGCGACTCGCTCTTGTTCATCGTCGGCGCGATGTGCGGCACCGGCCTGCTGGACTTCTCGATCGCCGTGCCGCTGATGTGCGTGGCGGCGGTGGCCGGCAACCAGAGCAACTACACGATAGGCCGCTATTTCGGTCCCAAGGTTTTCCAGTGGGAGCAGTCGCGCTTCTTCAACAAGAAGGCCTTTATGCAGGCGCACGAGTTCTACGAACGCCATGGCGGCATCACCATCGTGATCGCGCGCTTCATGCCCTTCGTGCGCACCTTCGCGCCCTTCGTCGCCGGCGTCGCCCAGATGACGCGGCGCAAGTTCACGCTCTACGACGTCAGCGGCGGGCTCTTGTGGGTGGTCGGCATCACCACGGCCGGCTATCTGTTCGGCAATGTGCCCTGGGTCAAGAACAATCTCGAGAAGATCATCTGGGCGATGATCATCATCCCCGGCCTGGTCGCGATCGTCGGCGGCCTGCGGGCCCGGGCCAAGGAGCGGGCCGCCCAGGCGCGCTGAGCTCCCGCTGACCTCCCGCTACAGCACCCGGTGCCGCGCCAGCGGCGGGTTCTTGGCGAAATAGCGCGCGATGCCGGTGGCCAGCGCCTCGACCAGCTTGTCCTGGTAGTCGGGGTCGCGCAGCTTGGCTTCCTCGCCCGGGTTGGAGATGAAGGCGGTCTCGACCAGGATGGAGGGCACGTCGGGCGCCTTCAGCACCGCGAAGCCGGCCTGCTCGACCTGCTTCTTGTGCAGATTGCCGACCTTGCCGATCTGGCCCAGCACCTCGGAGCCGAGCTTCAGGCTGTCCTTGATCTGCGCGCTGGTGCTCATGTCCAGCATCGCGCGCAGCACGGTGGCGTCCTTGACCGCGCCCTTGTTGACGCCGCCCACCATATCGGCGGCGTTCTCCTTGTCGGCCATCCAGCGCGCGGCCTGGCTGCTGGCCGCGCCGTCGCTGAGCGCGAACACCGAGGCGCCCTTGGCCTGTGGCGTGAAGAAGGCATCGGCGTGGATGGAGACGAACAGATCGGCCTGCACGCGCCGCGCCTTGCGCACCCGCTCGCCCAGCGGCACGAAGAAATCGGCGTCGCGCGTCATCATCACGCGGATATTCGGATTGCTGTTGAGCCGCTCGCGCAGCTTCAGCGCGACGGCCAGCACCACGTCCTTTTCCTTCAGGCCGCTGGGGCCGACGGCGCCGGGATCCTCGCCGCCATGGCCCGGGTCCAGCGCGATGACGATCAGCCGGTCGAGCCGGTTCTGCGTCAGCGCCGGCGGCGGTGCGACCGGCGCGGCCAGCGGCGGTGGGGCCGAGGCGGCCGGCACCGGCGCCGCGGGGACCGAGGCCTGCGCCGTCGGCGGCAGGGCCACCGGCCGGTCGATGCGGCCGATCAGCTCGCCCAGCGCATCGCGCACCGACTGCGCGGCCTCGCGTTCGGCGGCCAGCTTGTCGCGCACCAGGGCCAAGAGCGGGTCGGCCTCGACCTTGGGATAGAGATCGAAGACCAGCCGGTTCTGGTAGGCCGCCACCGGCGCCAGGGTGAAGATCTGCGGCGCCACCGCCTGCCTCAGGTCCAGCACGATGCGCACGACCTTGGGCGTGTTTTGGCCGACGCGCACGCCGGCGATGTACGGGTCGTCGGGCTTGACCTTGCCGAGCAGCTCGCGCAGGCCGGGGCTCAGCTCCAGGCCCTCGATGTCGATCACCAGCCGGTCCGGCCCCTCGACCAGCAGATGCCGGGCCTCCAGCGGCTTGTCCGATTCCAGCGTCACCCGCGTGTACTCGTCGGCCGGCCAGACGCGCACGGCAATGATGCTGGGCCCGTTGGCGGCCAGCAGCGCCGGCGCCCGCAGGCACAGGGCCAGCGCCCCCATGCTGCGCAGCGCCTGTCGACGCGCCGCGCTCATTCCTGCCCCTCCAGGCCCTGCAGCAGCAACTGGCCGCGCTCGGTGCCGGCGACCAGCCTGACCGCGCGGCTGTCGTCGGCCTGCACGCTCAGCCAGATCTGCAGATCGGCGAGCGGCAGCACGCCGGCGGCCTTCTCCGGCCATTCGCTGAGCTTGAGCCCGGGCGCGCTGAAGATGTCGCGAAAGCCCGCATCCTCCCATTCGCGCGGATCGGCGAAGCGGTAGAAGTCGAAGTGGCTGACCTCGCCACGCTCGATCGAGTAGCTCTCCAGCACCGCATAGCTGGGGCTCTTGATGCGGCCGCTGACGCCTAGAGCGCGCAGCAGATGCCGCACCAGGCTGGTCTTGCCGGCGCCCAGGGCACCGTGCAATTCGATGCTGGCCTCCATCAGACCGGGGCAGCGGGCCAGCTCGCGGGCGAAGGTTTCGCAGGCGGCCTCATCGGGCCAGAGCAGCGATCGGGTTTCTAGAATGCGCAAATGACGCGGGCTCCACAGAACTTGACGACGGACGGCGACGCCAGCATAGACGCGCAGCGGCTGATGGCGCAGCTGCGCGGCTGGGCGCTCGAGCTCGGATTTTCACAGATCGGCGTGGCCGACATCGACCTCGCCTCGGCCGAGCCGGGACTGGAGGCCTGGCTGGCCGCGGGCTTTCATGGCGGCATGCACTATATGCAGGCGCATGGCCTGAAGCGCGCGCGGCCGGCCGAGCTGGTGCCCGGCACCGTGCGGGTGCTGACGGCGCGGATGGACTATCTGCCACGCTTGGCATTTGCTGACAGCGGCGCGGACTGGCAGGCCATCGAATGGCGGCGCCTGGCCGATCCGCAGCGCGCCCAGGTCTCCATCTATGCGCGGGGGCGCGACTATCACAAGGTCCTGCGCAGCCGGCTGCAGCAGTTGGCCGAACGCCTGGCGCAGGCGGTCGGGCCCTTCGGCCACCGCGTGTTCACCGATTCGGCGCCGGTGCTGGAGGTCGAACTGGCCTCGCGCAGCGGCATCGGCTGGCGCGGCAAACACACGCTGACCCTGCACCGCGAGGCCGGCTCGATGTTCTTCCTGGGCGAGATCTATATCGATCTGCCGCTGCCGCTGAGCGAGCCGGTCAGTGCGCATTGCGGCCAGTGCAGCGCCTGCCTGGACGTCTGCCCGACGCAGGCCATCGTCGCGCCCTACCGCGTCGACGCGCGGCGCTGCATCTCCTACCTGACGATAGAAAGCGATGAAGCCATCCCCGAGGAACTGCGCCCGGCGATCGGCAACCGCGTCTACGGCTGCGACGACTGCCAGCTGGTCTGCCCCTGGAACAAGTTCGCCCAGGCCGCGGTCGTCGCCGACTTCGACGCGCGGCCGGCCCTGCGCGACGGCGATCTGCTTCGACTGTGGAACTGGGACGAGGCCGAATTCCTGCGCCAGATGGAGGGCTCGGCGATCCGCCGCATCGGCCACCAGCGCTGGCGCCGCAATCTGGCCGTGGTCATCGGCAATGCGCTGCGCGCAACCGACAGCCCGGCCCTGCGCGCGGCGCTGCAGGCGGCGCTGCCGGGCGCGACGCCGCTGCTGGCCGAGCACATCGAGTGGGCACTCAGAACCGACTCAGCAGCATCAGCCACAGCGGCAGGCTGAGCATGCCCAGCAGGGTCGACAAGGTCACCAGTCCGGCGACAAAGGCCGCATGTCCGCCCATGCGGGCGGCCAACACATAGGCGCTGGAGGCGGTCGGCAGCGCGGCGAACATCAAGAGCATCATGCGCTGCGGCGGCGAGATCTCCAGCAGCGCGGCCAGGCCCAGCGCCAGCAGCGGCAGCAGCGCATGGCGGATGGTCAAGAGCGCCGCGGCAAGACCTGGCGCCTCCTTCAGCGCGCCGAAGCGCAGGCCGGCGCCGACCGCCATCAGGCCCAGGGGCAGGGCGGCCAGGCCGATGCGGTGCAGGGTCAGCGCCGCCGGCTCGGGGAACTTGAGCCCGGCGATATTGGCCGCCAGGCCGGCGGCGGTGCTGAGGATCAGCGGATTGCGTGCCAGCTCGCGCCAGTAGCCGTGGCCGCCGTGGCGGGCCAGCGGCCAGACGGCCGCCACATTGCAGATCGGCACGCACAGCGCGACCAGCAGCGCGACCCAGGCCACGCCCTGCGCGCCGAGCAGCCGTTCGGCCAGCGCCAGCGCGATGAAGGAATTGAAGCGGAAGGCGACCTGGGCGCCCGAGGCATGGGCATGGGCGTTGACGCGGGGGAAGAGGCGCAGCGCATAGGCGAGCACGACGCCGCCCAGCACGGTGGCCACCCCGGCCAGGGCCAGGTGCGCGGTCGCGGCCGGCTGTAACGGTGTGCGCACAATCGAGTTGAACAGCAGCACCGGGAACAGCAGGTAATAGACCAGACGCTCGGCGGCCTCCCAGACCGGCCGGTCCAGCGCGGTGTAGCGGCACAGCAGAAAGCCGCAAAGAATCAGCAGGAAGTCAGGCAGCAGCAATAAAACGTCAGGCATGCGGGCAGTGTGCCAGCCCCGCCCGGCCGCCAAAGCTAAGTAGTATTGCGCCTGGCCCCGCGGTGCCGGTCCACTAGCATCGCCCGACAAACTCTTAGAGGAGATCCGAATGAATCGACGTCACTGGGTGCGCGCTGCCGCGCTGCTCGCGGCCGGTTGCGGCACGCTCGCCACCGCCCTGGCCCAGCAGGCCTATCCGAGCAAGCCGGTGCGCCTGATCGTGCCCTTCGCACCGGGGGGCACGACCGACATCATCGCGCGCGTCGTTTCGGAGCGGATCACCGCCTCGCTGGGCCAGCAGTTGCTGGTCGAGAACAAGGCCGGCGGCGGCGGCTCGGTCGGTGCGACCGAGATCGCCCGCTCGGCCGCCGACGGCTACACGGTGGGCATGGCCACCGTCTCGACGACGGCCGCCAATCCGGCGATCAACCCGAAGATCAGCTATAACCCGCTGACCGACTTCACGCCCATCATCAATGTCGCGGCGACGCCCAATATCATCGCCGTCCATCCGAGCTTCCCGGCGCGCGACTATGCCGGCTTCGTCGCCGAGCTGAAGAAGAACCCGGGCAAGTACAGCTATTCGAGCTCGGGCACCGGCGGCATCGGCCATCTGCAGATGGAGCTGTACAAGAACCTGGCCGGCGTCTTCGTGCTGCACATCCCCTACCGCGGCGCCGGCCCGGCGCTGAACGACACGGTGGCCGGCCAGGTGCCGATGATCTTCGACAACCTGCCCTCGGCCTTGCCCTTCATCAAGGACGGCCGCCTGATCCCCATCGTCGTCGCCGCGCCGCAGCGCCTGGCCGTGCTGCCCAATGTGCCGACCTTCAAGGAAGTCGGCCTGGAGCCGGTCAACCGCATGGCCTATTACGGCATCCACGGGCCCAAAAACATGCCCAAGGATGTGGTCGAGAAAATCCACAACGCGGTCAAGAAGACGGTCGAGCTGCCCGAGGTGAAGAAGCGCATCGAGGACACCGGCTCGCTGATCATCGCCAACACGCCGGAGCAGTTCGCGGCCCAGATCAAGGCCGAGTTCGATGTCTACAAGCAAGTCGTCGCGCAGCAGAAGCTCAAGCTCGACTGAGACCGGCGAGGAGCCGCTGGCCGCGCCGCCGCCGGCCAGCGCGGCGGCAATCGAGGCCTTCGTCGAAACGCTGTGGCTGGAGGACGGTCTGGCCAAGAACACGCTCGACGCCTATCGCCGCGATCTGCGCCTGTTCGCCGCCTGGCTGGCCGGGCAGGGTGAGCCGGGCCGGGCGCTGGACAGCTGCGGCGAGCTGGACCTGCTCGCCTATGCCAGCGCCCGCCATGCCGGCAGCCGCGCGACCAGCGCCAACCGCCGCTTGTCGGTGTTCAAACGCTATTTCCGCTGGGCGCTGCGCGAGCAGCGCATCCGGCAAGACCCGACCCTGCGCCTGGAGAACGCGCGCCAGCCGCTGCGCGTGCCCAAGCTCTTGAGCCAGGCCCAGGTCGAGGCGCTGCTGGCCGCGCCCGAGGTCGACAGCAGCCTGGGCCTGCGCGACCGCGCGATGCTGGAGCTGATGTATGCCAGCGGCCTGCGGGTCAGCGAGCTGGTCGGGCTGAAGAGCGTGCACGTCGGCTTCAAGGAGGCGGTGCTGCGCATCACCGGCAAGGGCTCCAAGGAGCGGCTGGTGCCCTTCGGCGAGGAGGCGCATGGCTGGCTGATGCGCTATCTGCAGGAGGCGCGCGCCGCCATCCTGGCCGGCCGGAGCAGCGACGCGCTGTTCGTCACCGCGCGCGGCGAGGGCATGACGCGGCAGATGTTCTGGATCCTGGTCAAGAAGTACGCGGGCGTCGCCGGAATCACCAGCCCGCTGTCGCCGCACACTCTGCGCCATGCCTTCGCCACCCATCTGCTGAACCATGGCGCCGATCTGCGCGCGGTGCAGCTGCTGCTGGGCCATGCCGATCTGTCGACCACCCAGATCTACACCCATGTGGCGCGGGAGCGGCTCAGAAAGATCCATTCAGAGCACCACCCGCGCGGGTGACAATGCCGGATGGACCACAGTTTCCTCTCCGCCTTCATCCTCCTGCTGCTGGTTCTGGACCCGCTCGGCAGCCTGCCGATCTTCATCCCCATTATGCGTTCGGTCGCGCCACAGCGGCGCCGCCGCGTCGCGGTGCGCGAGGTCGGCATCGCCTTTATGGTGCTGTTCGCCTTCATGTTCGTCGGCGAGAGCTTTCTGCGCGTGATGCATCTGTCCGAACGTTCGCTGGAGGTGGCCGGCGGCGTGATCCTGACCATCATCGCGATCCGCATGATCTTCGGCAGCGCCGGCGAGTCGGCCTATGGCCTGGAGCCGGGCCGCGAGCCGCTGATCTTCCCGCTGGCCGTGCCGCTGCTGGCCGGGCCCTCGGCAATGGCGACCGTGCTGCTGCTGGCCTCGCGCCAGCCCGAGCGGATCTGGGAATGGATCGCGGCGCTCAGCGCGGCGATGCTGGTCTCGGGCCTGACCCTGCTGCTGGCCGACCGCATCCGCCGCCTGCTGGGCGACTCGGTGATCTCGGCGCTGGAAAAGCTGATGGGCCTGGTGCTGACCGCGATCGCGGTCGAGATGGTGCTGGCCGGCCTGAAGCGCTACTTCGTCGGCGGGCTCTGAGTCCGCGCGCGCCAGCCCGTCGCATCGATCTCGTAGGCCGCGCAATCGGCCTCGTACCAGCGCTCGATGCCGCAAAAGCGCATGCCCAGCCGCTGCATCACGCGCGCCGAGGCCTGGTTCTGCGGATCGCAGACCGCGCGCAGCAGCGGTGCCCGCAACTCGTCGAAGGCGAAGGCGGCCATGCGCTGCGCGGCCTCCGAGGCATAGCCGCGGCCCCAGCGGTCCTGGCGCAGGCGCCAGCCGATTTCCAGCGGATTCGCCTTCTCGCGGCCCAGATGCTGGATGCAGCCGGCGCCGACCAGATGGCCGCTGTCCTGTTCGATGAAACTCCACCAGGAATAGCCCCATTCGGCCCAGCGCGCCTGGACGCGCGCGATCGCCGCGCGGGTCTCGTCCAGGGTCTCCGGCCGGCCGGTCAGATAGCGCATCACCGCCGGATCGCTGTTCATCGCGTTGAGCCCCTCCAGGTGGGCGTCGGCAAAGGGCTCCAGGCGCAGGCGGGCGGTAGTCAGTGTCGTCATTGGCCCACTGTAAGCGCTGCACGCCCGGCGCTTCGGCCGGGGCAAGGATGCGCGCTTTGCGCTTGACGTTCCAGACCGTTCGCTTTTCGCAATACGAAACTCTCGCTTCAAGCTGTGAAAGACGGGCTTGCTGCGGCGCCGCATTTTTTCTCATTATGGTGAAGCCAATTTCACGATACGGTTTTATTTTCTCAAGTGGTTGATTTTCAATAGGAAAATTTTAAGTCTTATATAAGACACAAGTCTCCCGCTGCGGATGCTCGCGGACTAATCTTGAGTCCAACAGATTCCTCTTTTCTTTCTTCCATCCATCAGCAGGAGATGACCATGACGACCCCGACCCGCGAACAGCAGATCGCCGCCCTCGAGAAGGACTGGGCCGAGAACCCCCGTTGGAAAGGCATCAAGCGCGGTTACACGGCCGCCGACGTGGTGCGCCTGCGCGGCTCGCTGAAGATCGAGCACACGCTGGCCCAGCGCGGCGCGGAGAAGCTCTGGGGCCTGGTGAACACCGAGCCCTTCATCAACGCGCTCGGCGCTTTGACCGGCAACCAGGCGATGCAACAGGTCAAGGCTGGCCTGAAGGCGATCTATCTGTCCGGCTGGCAGGTCGCCGGAGACGCCAACAGCAATGGCGAGATGTATCCGGACCAGTCGCTGTACTCGGTGGACTCGGTGCCCAAGGTCGTCAAGAAGATCAACGCCACCTTCAAGCGCGCGGACGAGATCCAATGGAGCGAGGGCAAGGACGATATCGACTACTTCGCGCCCATCGTCGCCGATGCAGAGGCCGGCTTCGGTGGCGTGCTGAATGCCTTCGAGCTGATGAAGGCCATGATCGAGGCCGGTGCCGCCGGCGTGCACTTCGAGGACCAGCTGGCCGCCGCCAAGAAGTGCGGCCATATGGGCGGCAAGGTGCTCGTGCCCACCCGTGAGGCCGTCGCCAAGCTGGTCGCCGCCCGCCTGGCCGCCGATGTGATGGGCACGCCCACCGTGCTGCTGGCCCGCACCGATGCCGAGGCCGGCGACCTGGTCACCAGCGATATCGACGACAACGACAAGCCCTTCTGCACCGGCGAGCGCACCGTCGAGGGCTTCTTCCGCACCCGCAACGGCCTCGATCAGGCGATCAGCCGTGGGCTGGCCTATGCCGAATACGCCGACATGATCTGGTGCGAGACCGGCAAGCCGGACCTGGCGTTCGCCAAGGCCTTTGCCGACGCGATCCATGCCAAGTTCCCGGGCAAGCTGCTGGCCTACAACTGCTCGCCGAGCTTCAACTGGAAGAAGAACCTGGACGACGCGACCATCGCCAAGTTCCAGCGCGAGCTGGGCGCGATGGGCTACAAGTTCCAGTTCATCACGCTGGCCGGCTTCCACAGCCTGAACTACTCGATGTTCAATCTGGCGCACGGCTATGCCCGCAACAATATGAGCGCCTTCGTCGAGTTGCAGGAGGCCGAGTTCGCCGCCGCCGAGAAGGGCTTCACCGCGGTCAAGCACCAGCGCGAGGTCGGCACCGGCTACTTCGACGCGGTGACGACGACGATCGAGCGCGAGGCCTCGACCGCCGCGCTGAAGGGTTCCACCGAGGACGAGCAGTTCTTCGACGCCAAGCATGGCTGATCCGGCGCGCTGATCCGCTCGGCGCCCCCAAAAGCAGAGCCCGGTCTCCTGTGCGGAGCCGGGCTCTTTTTTCGTCGGGTCCTTCGTTCAGCGATCATGATGCAGCGCCATCCACCAGCGGATATACCAGGGCGGCTTGCGATGCCGCCCGGCCGGCGGCGGCGCGGCCGCCTGGTGCTGCAGCGGCTGGGCGGGGCGGGCGACGCCGTAGCAGCCACGCTGGCGCATCGCTGCGGTGAGGATCTTGCTGGGCTGGCTCATGGCGAACTCCTGCGATGAATGCAAGCTTGACTCCATTGCATAACGCGCACCGCCCGGCGGGCATAGTCCCGGCCCTTGCCGGCGGGTCGGAAAAGGACTACCGCTGGCGGCCCGGGCGCCGGCGTAGGACGCCGCCACGGCGCCAAGCGCCTGAAGGCCGACGGCCGGGCCCGTCTCAGGCCGACGCGGCGCCGCCGCGGGCGGGGCTAAGGTGCTGTAGACCCTCAACTCGCGCTGGAGTTCCGATCATGCTCAGCACCATCCTGCTCATCGTCCTCGTCCTCTTGCTGCTCGGCGCCGTGCCGGCCTGGCCCTACAGCCGCGGCTGGGGCTACGGCCCCGCCGGCGGCATCGGCCTGATCGTGCTGATCCTGCTGGTGCTGCTGCTGATGGGACGGATCTAGCCCTACATCGACGCTTCCAGCATCGCGCGGTAGTCCTCGCGCGTGGCCAGGCGCGGGTTGGTCTTGTGGCAGTGGTCGGCCATTGCGCCGGCTATCACCTTGTCGAACAGGGCCGGCGTGACGCCCATCGCGGCCAAGCCCGAAGGCAGGCCCAGCCGTGCATTCATCGCCTTGATCGCCTCGGCCACCTCGTTGCCGGCCTCGTCGCAGCCGGCCAAGCCCATCGCATGGGCGATGCGGGCCAGGCGCCGGTCGCGGCGCATGCTTTCGGCCTGGGCGTTGAAGCGGATCACCGCGGGCAGGAAGACCGCGTTCAAGGTGCCGTGGTGCAGGCGCGGGTCGGCACCGCCCAGCGCATGGCTCAGCGAATGGACGCAGCCCAGGCCCTTCTGGAAGGCCATCGCGCCCTGCATGCTGCAGCTCATCATCTGCCAGCGCGCCTCGCGGTCCTCGCGGCCGTCGCGGGTCGCGCGCTCGATATGGGCCCAGCCGCGCGCCAGGCCGTCCAGCGCGATGCCGTCGGCCGGCGGATTGACGGCCGCCGACATGAAGGTCTCCAGGCAATGCGCGATCGCATCCATGCCGGTGGCGGCGGTCAGCAGCGGCGGCAGGCCCATCGTCAGCTCGGGGTCGCAGATGGCGGCCTTGGGCATCAGCTCCCAGCTGTGGAAACCGAGCTTGCGGCCGTCGTCGACGATGATGATGGCGCCCCGCGCGACCTCGCTACCGGTGCCGGCCGTCGTCGGCACGGCGATCACCGGCGCCACCGCCTTGCTGATCCTGGGGCTGCCGCCCTCGATCGTCGCGTAGGTCTTCAGCGGGCCTTCATGCGTCGCGGCGATCGCCACGCCCTTGGCCAGGTCCATGCTGGAGCCGCCGCCGATGGCGACCAGGCCGTCGCAGCCCTGCTGACGGAACAGCTCGACCGCCTGGCGCACGGCCGCCTCGGTCGGGTTGGACGGCGTCTGGTCGAACACCGGCGGCGGGGTCTCGCCCCAGCCGGCCAGCGCCTTGGCCAGCACACCGGCCGCGCGAACGCCGGCGTCGCTGATCACCAGCGGGCGTCGCATGCCGACCCGCTCGCACTCCTGCGGCAGCAGCGCGGCAGCGCCGAAATCGATCTGAATATGGGTCAGGTACTGGATCAGGGCCATGGTCGTGTCTCGTTGGAATGGGTGAACCGCGCGCGCTCTGGCACACTGTCGCTCGCTTTATATCGCCCCGCAGCCCGAATTGAGTAGCACCTTGTTGACACCGCGGATGGCCAGCGTGCTGGAGCGCATCCACCGCGCCAACCGCCCGGCCTTCCACACCCTGACGCCCAAGCAGGCGCGCATCGGCTATCTGATGGGCGCCGAGATCCTCGACCTGCCGCGCGCGCCGCTGCCGCGCATCGAGAACCTGCAGATTCCCGGCCCGGCCGGGGCGCTGGCGGCGCGGCTCTATGCGCCCAGCGACGCGCAGCTACCGGTGTTGCTCTATCTGCACGGCGGCGGCTTCACCATCGGCAGCCTGGAGACGCACGACAGCCTGTGCCGGCAACTGGCCCTGCGCAGCGGCGCGGCCGTCGTCTCGCTGGATTACCGGCTGGCGCCGGAGCACCGCTTCCCGGCAGCCGTCGACGACAGCTGGGCGGCGCTGCGCTGGCTGGCCGAGCAGGCTCAAGAGCTGGGCCTTGACGGCAGCCGCCTGGCCGTCGGCGGCGACAGCGCCGGCGGCACGCTGGCCGCGGTCAGCGCCCTGCATGCGCGCGACATCGGCCTGCAGCTGGCCCTGCAGCTGCTGATCACGCCGGGCGCCAGCGCCCATGCCGATACCGATTCGCACCGCCGCTTCGCCAAGGGGCATCTGCTCGACGCCGAATCGATCGCCTGGTTCTTCCGGCATTACATCGACGAAGCGCAGCGCAGCGACTGGCGCTTCGCCCCGCTGCTGGCCGAGGACCACGAGGGCCTGGCGCCGGCCTGCCTGATCCTCGCGGAGGCCGATCCGCTGGTCGACGAGGGCCTTGCCTATGCCGATCTCTTGCGCGCGAACGGCGTGCCGGTCGAGCTGGAGCTCTACCGTGGCGTCACCCACGATTTCATCAAGATGGGCCGCACTATTCCCGAGGCGCTGAGGGCGCTGGAGGTCTGCGGCCAGGCGATTCGAAAGGCTTTGTTCACCGAATGAAACGCAGCGACTTCCGCTTCACCGAACGGCTGCGCGTGCGCTGGGCCGAGATCGACGCCCAGCAAATCGTCTTCAACGGCCATTACCTGATGTATGTGGACACGGCCGTCGGCGGCTGGTGGCGCGCGCTGGCCTTGCCCTACGCCGACACCATGCAGGGCCTGGCCGGCGATCTTTACGTCCGCAAATCGACCCTGGAATACCTGGGCTCGGCCCGCTACGACGAGCAGCTCGACATCGGCGTGCGCTGCAGCCGCATCGGCAGCAGCTCGATGACGGTGGTCTGCGCGGTGTTCCGCGGCGAGGAGCTGCTGGTCCATGGCGAGCTGGTCTATGTGTTTGCCGATCCGGCCACGCAGACCGCCAAGCCCATCCCGGCCGAGCTGCGCGCGGTGATCGAGGGCTTCGAGGCCGGCGAGCCGGTGATCGAGGTCCGGGTCGGCCGCTGGGCCGAGCTGGGCGAGGCCGCCGGCGCGATCCGCCAGGCGGTCTTCGTCGACGAGCAGAAGATCCCGGCCGAGATGGAATGGGACGCGGCCGACGAAAGCTGCCTGCACGCGGTCGCCTTCAACCGCTTCGGCCGGCCGCTGGCCACCGGTCGCCTGCTCGAGCATGTGCCGGGCGTGGCCAAGATCGGTCGCATGGCGGTCGTGCGCAGCATGCGCGGCGGCCGCATCGGCCGCGAGGTGCTGGACGCGCTGATGCGCGAGGGCCGCAAGCAGGGCTTTGCCGAGGTGCTGCTGCATGCGCAGCTGTCGGCCGCCGGCTTCTACACCCGCGCCGGCTTCGTGCAGCGCGGCGCCGCCTTCGAGGAGGCCGGCATCGGCCATGTCGAGATGGTGCGGGCGCTGTGAGGGCGAGCGCTGCCATCGCGATCGGCGCTATCGCATCCGCCTTGCTGCTTGCTTCGGCGAGCGCATCGGCCGGCGAGGGCGCGGTGGAGGGCAAGGCCAAGGACTTCTGCTCGCGCCGTGGCAATCCCGAGGTGGTGCTGTCCGACTTCCGCGGCCAGGCCGAGTTCCTGCTCGTCGCGACGGTGCAGGACAAACGGGTGCAGAAGGTCCGGATGCAGCTCGTCCACAGCTCGGCGACCATGAGCGCCAAGGCCTATGCGGCCTATGTCGCCGCCTACACCGAGATGGCCCAGGCCTATGGCTGCGAGCGTGACGGGGTGTTCAAGCAGACGATCAAGCTCAAGGTCGGCCCGGCTTGAGTTCGGCGAAGCGCTCGCCATGCCGTTCGCCCTCGATGAAGGGCGCCAGCGCGGCGGCGATGCGGGCTTCGAGCTCGGGCTGCTCGGGCGCGTAGATCTCCATCCATGTCAGCCAAGCGCCGCCCTCATCGCGCTGCAGCAGGCGCACCGGCGCCATGCCGCGCGCCGCGTCGAAGGCGGCGCGCGCCGCCGCCGCCAGCCCGGCGCGCAGCTTGTAGTAGACGTAGAGCTCGCCGGCGCCCTGGCTCACTGCGGCTCGCTCAGCGCATAGGGCAGCTCGCGCGGGCGCAGCAGCGGGCCGTCGGCGGCGCCCAGGTGCAGGCTGCCGCTGGCCAGCGCGGCGATCTTGGTCTCGGCCAGCAGCAGGCTCTTGCCCTCGCGCCGGGCCACGTTGGCGACCAGGCCGGCCGGCTGGCCCGGGTCCTCGCTGTGGAAGATCTCCTGGCCGGGCAAGGCCTGGCCCTCGTCCAGCTCGTACAGATAGGTGCGGCGCTTCAGGGTGCCGCGGTACTGGCTGCGCGCGACCACCTCCTGGCCCGGGTAGCAGCCTTTCTGGAAGTTGACGCCGCCCAGCAGCTCCAGGTTGAGCATCTGCGGCACGAACTGCTCGCTGGTCTCGGCACGCACCCAGGGCAGGCCGCTGGCCAGCTCCAGCCATTGCCAGTCGGCCTCGGTGATCGTCGGCAGGGCAGGCGCCGGCGCATCGGCCGGCTGGGCCAGCAGCCAGCGCGAGCGGCTGCCGTCGTCGGGCAGGCGGATGCGCACGGACTCGCCCTCGCGGCCGAGGCTCCAGCGCGCGCCCGGCGCCGGCGCCTCGATCAGGCCCCAGAGCTGCCAGTCGGCGCTGGCGTCGCTGAGCTTGCACTTGGCGCGCAGCACGAACATGGACAGGCGCTTCAGCAGCGTCGGCAGCAGCTCCAGCGGCAGCGCCAGCAGGATCTCATCCGTGCCGGCCTTCCAGCCGATCATCGTGGCCAGCAGCCGGCCCTTGGCCGAGCAGTAGCCGGCCAGCCGCGCCTCGCCCTCGCCGAGCAGCGCGAAGTCCTGGGTCAGCTGGCCGTGCAGGAATTTGGCGGCGTCCTCGCCCTGGGCGCGGATCAGGCCCAGCGTGTTCAGGCGCAGCGCGCCGGTCGTCATGGTTGTGCTCATGGCCGCGATTATCATCAGCGCCCGAAACAAGCAGGCGATCAGGGCCTTGAGGACGACGATGAAGTTGCTGGGCAAGGCCCTTGTGGTGGTGCTGTTGGCGCTGGCCGGCGTGGCCGGCTGGGTCGGTTGGTGGCTGCAGGCGCCGCTGCGCCTGGCGACGCCTTCGGTCGAGCTGTCGATCGAGGCCGGCAGCTCGCCGCGCGAGGTCGCCCAGGCCTGGGTGCGCGCCGGCGTGCAGGAAGATCCGCGCCTGCTGTTCGAATGGTTCCGCTGGTCGGGCCAGGCCAAGGCCATACGCGCCGGCAGCTACGAGATCCACCAGGGCACGACGCCGCGCGAGCTGCTCGCCAAGATGGTGCGCGGCGACGAGGTGCTGGAGCAGCTGCGCCTGATCGAGGGCTGGACCTGGCGCCAGGTGCGCGCAGCGCTGGCCAAGGCGCCGTCGCTGAAGCAGGCCGGCGCGGCCCTGTCCGATGCCGAGCTGATGGCCGCGATTGGCGCGCCGGGCCAGGCGCCCGAGGGCCGCTTCTTTCCCGATACCTATGCCTACAGCCGCGGGGTCAGCGACCTGACCGTGCTCAAGCGCGCCTACCAGGCGATGCGCCGCAAGCTCGAGGCGGCCTGGGCCGAGCGCGCTGAGGGCCTGCCGCTGAAGAGCGCCGACGAGGCGCTGATCCTGGCCTCCATCGTCGAGAAGGAGACCGGCGCGCCGGCCGAGCGCGGCCTGGTGGCCGCGGTCTTCGTCAACCGGCTCAAGCTGGGCATGCCGCTGCAGACCGATCCGACGGTGATCTACGGCCTGGGCGAGCGCTTCGACGGCAATCTGCGCAAGCGCGATCTGCTGGCCGACACCGAATTCAACACCTACACCCGGCCGGGCCTGCCGCCCACGCCGATCGCGATGCCGGGCGCGGCCTCGCTGCAGGCGGCCCTGCATCCGGCGAGCAGCAAGGCCTTGTACTTCGTCTCGCGCAACGACGGCAGCGGCCGCAGCGAATTCAGCGAGGACCTGGCCGCGCATAATCGCGCCGTCAACAAATACCAGCGCGGCAGATAGATTCCAGTGGCAGGCAGATTCATCACCTTCGAAGGCATCGACGGTGCCGGCAAATCGACCCATATCGCGGCGCTGACCGAGCGGCTGGCCGCCCAGGGCGAACTCGTCAACACCCGCGAGCCCGGCGGCACGCCGCTGGCCGAGACCCTGCGCGGCCTGTTCCTGAACAGCGGCATGGATGCGCTGACCGAGCTGCTGCTGGTCTTCGCCGGCCGGCGCGATCATCTGCGGCAGGTGATCGAGCCGGCGCTGGCCGCCGGCAAGACGGTGCTCTGCGACCGCTTCACCGACGCCAGCTTCGCCTACCAGGGCTTCGGCCGCGGCATGGACCTGGCCCAGTTGGCGACCCTGGAGCAATGGGTGCAGGCCGGCCGCCAGCCGGACCTGACCCTGTGGTTCGACCTGCCGGCCGCGCAGGCCGCGCAGCGCCGCGTGGGCCGTGAAGTCGGGGCGCGCGAGGCCGACCGCTTCGAGCAGCAGGATCTCGATTTCTTCGAGCGCGTGCGCGCCGGCTATGCGGCACGTGCCGCCGCCGCGCCCGAGCGTTTCGCCCGCATCGACGCCAGCGTCTTGGTGCCCGAGGTCTGGGCGCAGATCGTCGCGGTGATGGAGGCGCGGGGATGGTGAGCGGCGCCCTACCCTGGCTGGATCAGCCCTTGCGTCAGGCGCTGGCGACGGCGCGCTCGCATGCGCTGCTGATCCAGGGGCCGGCCGGCGTCGGCCAGTTCGACCTGGCCCTCTTGCTGGCCCAGTCCTGGCTGTGCGAGGCGCCGATCGAGCGCGCCGCCTGCGGCGAATGCCCGAGTTGCCGGCTGTTCCAGTCGCGCACCCATCCGGACTTCCAGCTGCTGATCCCGGAAGCGCTGCGCGAGCCGCTGGGCTGGGGCGCGCCGGAGGGCGAGGGTGGGGCAGGCGAGGCCAAGACCAGCAAGACCAAGCCCAGCCGCGAGATCAAGATCGACGCGGTGCGCGCGGTGCTGGGCTTTGCCCAGGCCAGCTCGGCGCGCGGCCGCGCCAAGGTGGTGGTGGTCTACCCGGCCGAGGCGCTCAACACCGTGGCTGCCAATGCCTTGCTGAAGACGCTGGAGGAGCCGGCCGGCCAGCTGCGCTTCGCGCTGGCCAGCATGGCGCCCGAGGCCTTGCTGCCGACCATACGCAGCCGCTGCCAGCCGGTGCCGCTGCCGCTGCCGCCGCGCGCCGCCGCGCTGCAATGGCTGGCCGGCGAGGGCGTCGACGAGGCGGAGGTGCTGCTCGATGCCGCCGGCGGCCGCCCGCAGCAGGCGCGCGACTGGTTCGAGGCCGGCCTGCGCGCGAAGAGCTGGCAGCAATTGCCGCAGCGCCTGCTGCGCGGCGATGCGACGGCACTGGCCGACTGGACCCAGCCGCGCGCGATCGACGCGCTGCAGCGCCTGTGCCACGACCTGCTGCGGCGCAGCCAGGGCGCGGCGCCGAGTTACTTCCCGGCCGAGTCGCTGCCGGCGCCGAAGCTGGCCGCGCCGCTGCATCGCTGGGACGCCGCCCTGCGCCAGGCGGCGCGCCATGCCGAGCATCCCTTGAACCAGGGCCTGCTGATCGAGTCGCTGCTGGCCCAGGGTCAGCAGGCGCTGCGCGAGGCGATGGGCCCGCGCGCCCAACGGGCCTGACCGGCCGGGCTACACTGGGCCCATGAACGAACCGTCCAAGCCCGCCGGCACGCCGCCGGCCCCCGGTGCCGCCCATGCCGCTGCGCCGGGCACGGCCGTCGCCGCGCGCGCCAGCGTGATCCAGCTGGTGTTCAAGGAAAAGGGCGCGCTCTATGCGGCCTATATCCCGCTGTTTGCCGAGGGCGGCCTGTTCGTGCCGACCACGCGCGACTACCAGCTCGGCGAGGACGTCTATCTGCTGCTGGCCCTGCCGGAGGACAACCAGCGCTATCCGGTCGCCGGCAAGGTCGCCTGGCTGACGCCGGCCAATGCCTCGGGCGGCCGCACCCAGGGCGTCGGCGTGCGCTTCCCCGGCGACGAGAAGAGCCGGCTGATGAAGCTGAAGATCGAGGAGATCCTCGGCACGCAGATCTCCTCGGCCAAGCCGACGCAGACGATCTGAACCCTTTCCATTCGCGGGTTTTCTCGTGTTCATCGATTCGCATTGCCATCTGAGCTTTCCCGAGCTGCAGGCCCAGCTGCCGCAGATCCTGGCCGAGATGCAGACCGCCCAGGTCGGCCAGGCGGTCTGCATCTGCACGACGATGGAGGAGTTCCCCAGCGTGCGCGCGCTGGCCGCCGAACACCGGCAGCTCTGGGCCACCGTCGGCGTCCATCCGGACAACGAGGACGTGCACGAGCCCAGCGTCGAGGAGCTGGTGCAGGGCGCGCAGGATCCCAAGGTGGTCGCGATCGGCGAGACCGGCCTGGACTACTACCGGCTCAACGGCCGCAGCATCGAGCACGATATGGAGTGGCAGCGGCAGCGCTTTCGCACCCATATCCGCGCCGCCAGGCAGGCGGATAAGCCGCTGGTGATCCACACCCGCAGCAGCGCCGCCGACACCTTGCGCGTGCTGCAGGAGGAGGGCTGCCACGGGCATGAGGGAGGCGCCGGCGGCGTGTTCCACTGCTTCACCGAAACCGCCGAGGTCGCGCTGGCGGCCGTCGAGATGGGCTTTTACGTCTCCTTCTCCGGCATCCTGACCTTCAAGAACGCGCAGGCCTTGCGCGAGGTGGCGCTGCAGCTGCCGCTGGAGCGCCTGCTGATCGAGACCGACAGCCCCTATCTGGCCCCGGTGCCGCACCGCGGCAAGACCAACAGCCCCGCCTATGTGCCGCATGTGGCGGCCGCGCTGGCCGAGCTGAAGGGCGTTTCCGTCGAACAAGTGGCCGAGCAGACGAGCGCCAACACGCGCCGGCTGTTCAAGCTGCCGCAGCCCTCATGATGAGCTGGCGGATCGCACTGTCCTGGCTGGCCGCCGCGCTGCTGGCCGCCGGCCCGGCGCGCGCCGCCGACATCGACGAGCTGACCACGGCCGCCTACCGCAACAATGGCCGCGAGGTCACCAGCCTGCTGATGAAGGGGGTCGACCCGAACGGCCGCGATTCGCAGGGGCGCAGCCCGCTGGAGGTGGCGATCCGCGAGGAGTCGCCGAAATCGCTGCAGGCGCTGCTCGACTACCCGGGGCTGAACATCGACGCGGCCAATGGCGTCGGCGAGACACCGCTGATGCTGGCCGCGCTGAAGGGCCAGCTGGACTGGGTCAAGACCCTGGCCGCGCGCGGCGCCAAGATCGACAAGGACGGCTGGACGCCGCTGCACTATGCCTGCAGCGGCCCCGACAACGGCATCGCCGCCTGGCTGATCGCCAAGGGCGCCGCCATCGATGCGCGTTCGCCGAACGGCACGACGCCGCTGATGATGGCCGCGCGCTACGGCCCCTACGACCTGGCCGAGCAGTTGCTCAAGCTGGGCGCCGACCCGACATTGCGCAACCAGCTGGGCCTGACGGCCGCCGACTTCGCCGCCGCCGCCGAGCGTGAGAAGCTGCACAAACTGCTGCTGCAACGCCAGCAACAGGGCCGCTGAAGCCGGTCGGCCGGCAGCACCGGCCTAGGAATTTTTCTGACAAGCGCTTTGGCGGCGAGCCGACTACGCGCGGCGCGGCCGCTTGCCTACAGTTGACTCACCTTGCAAGAACACGCAAGCGGAGTCGCAAAATGCTGAGCACCCAAGTCAACAGCCCCTTCGCCATGTTGCTGGATCCGGAGCAGGTCGTTCGCGCGATCGAGCATTCGGAGCGCCTGAACCGCCTGCACAGCCGCGTCTACCGCCCGCTGGACAAGCCCATCATCCCGAAGAACGACGGCAAGCAGCAAGTCACCGCCGACTTCGACCGCCTGATCGACGCCGCCCCGGAAGAGATCGAGGAAATCTTCGAGGACGGCAATCCGCAGGCCTGAACCCGCCCCGGGCGACAGACGTCGCCGACGCCTGTTTTCTCCCCAGAGTGCGGTGCGGCAATGAGGCCGCAGCTTGGCTACCATAATGCATCGGCTGTCGCTGCCGGCTCCCCCGGCGTGACGGCTCGCGGGAGGTGCTATGGACCAAGCGGACCAGGAACTCGCATCCGGCCGGGGCGCCGCGCTGACGCAGCGTGAACATCGAGCCCTGACTCCGCCCGGCGGCCTCGCCGCCGGCCCCCGATCGGCCCCGGCCGTCCTGCGCGGCTGGACCGAGCTGGCCGAGAAGTTGTTCTCCGCCTATCCGGGCAGCCTGGGCCTGCATCTGGGCGATGGCCCCAGCGGCCTGTTCGGCCGCGCCGCCGGCCGGCAGGCACAACCCGATTTCAGCCTCGGCCTGCGCGATGCGCAGGTGCTGCGGCGACTGGTCGTCGGCCGCGATCCGCTGCGCTTTGCCGATGCCTATTTCCGCGGCGATCTGGAGATCGAGGGCGATCTGTTCGCCGCGCTGCGGCTGAAGGACTTTCTGCACGAGCTGCGGCTGCCGGCGCGCGACCGGCTGAAGCTGCTGCTGCGCGCGCTGCGCCTGGGCAATGAAGCGGCCGACGACAGCCTGGCCGCGCCCGACGTCAAGGCCCATACGCGGCAGGAGAACCGCGCGGCGATCGCCTTCCACTACGACGTCTCCAACGAGTTCTATGCGCTCTGGCTCGATCCGGCGATGGTCTATTCCTGCGCCTATTTCGAGCGACCCGAGCTGAGCCTGGCCGAGGCGCAGACCGCCAAGCTGGAGCACATCTGCCGCAAGCTGCGCCTGCGCGAGGGCGAGCGTTTCCTGGACATCGGCTGCGGCTGGGGCGCGCTGGTCATGCACGCGGCGCGCCATCACGGCGTGCGCGCGCATGGCGTGACCTTGAGCAGCCAGCAGCTGGCGCTGGCGCGCCAGCGCATCGCCGCCGCCGGCCTGGGCGATAGCGTCACGGTCGAGCTGTGCGATTACCGCGATCTGCAGGGCGAGGGCAGCTACGACAAGGTCGCCAGCGTCGGCATGTTCGAGCATGTCGGCCTGCGCAATCTGCCGCAGTACTTCGCCAAGGTCCACAGCCTGCTGAAGCCGGCCGGCCTCTTCCTCAACCATGGCATCACCCACAACGAGGAGGGCTGGGGCCAGGCCTTGTCGGCCAAGTTCATCAACCGCTACGTCTTCCCGGACGGCGAGCTGGACCTGCTCAGCAATGTGCAGCGGACGATGGAGCGCCAGCGCTTCGAGATCCTCGATGTCGAGGGCCTGCGTGCGCATTACGCGCTGACCCTGCGGCATTGGGTGGCCGGGCTCGAGCGCCATCACGACGAGGCGCTACAGCATGTCAGCGAATCGACCTACCGGATCTGGCGGCTCTATATGGCGGCCAGCGCGCTGGAGTTCGAGACCGGCGAGCTGGGCATCTACCAGATCCTCGGCAGCGCGCGCGGCGCGGACGCGGCGGCGCTGCAGGACCGGCCCTGGACGCGGCGCTATATGTATCCCTGAGTCCGCCATCGGCAAGGGCCGCCAATTGTCGGCCTTGTCCGACGGCCGCTGCCGCCTGCTGCCGACAAGGGCAGCAACGGCGTCTTCCTAACATCGTTCCATCGATAGCGAGGAGATGCCGATGAAAGCGACCACGACCAGCCTGCCCTGCCTGGCCCTCATCCTGAGCCTGGCGGCCTGCTCCTCGATGAGCGAGCGCGAGAAGGGCACGGCCACCGGCGCCGGCATCGGCGCGGTCGCCGGCGCGGTGATCGGCTCGGCCACCGGCGGCAGCGCCGGCAAGAGCGCGGCCATCGGCGGCGCGCTCGGCGCGCTGGGCGGCAATCTCTGGTCCAAGCATATGGAAGACAAGCGCCGCGCGCTGCAGACCGCCAGCGCCGGCACCGGCGTCGCGGTCGAACGCACGCCGGACAACCAGCTGCGCCTGAACGTGCCCAGCGACGTCTCCTTCGACCTCGGCCGCGCCGATATCCGGCCGCAGATGCGCCCGGTGCTCGACGAGATCGGCCGCAATCTGGACCCCGAGGTGCGCGTCACCATCGTCGGCCATACCGACAGCAGCGGCAATGACGGCATCAACGATCCGCTGTCGCTGGATCGCGCCGAGGCGGTGCGCAACTATCTGGCCGATCGCGGCGTCCGCTCGACGCGGATGGCGATCGAGGGCCGCGGCTCGCACCAGCCGGTCGCCAGCAATGCCAGCGAGGCTGGCCGCGCGGCGAACCGGCGCGTCGAGATCTTCCTGAGCCAGCCCTCGGGCTGAAATCAGCACCCCAGTCACGGAGCTCCATCATGGCCAGCCGCTCGTTCCCCCGATCGACGCGCTGGCCCTGCTGCTGCCTGCTGGCGCTGCTGAGCGCCCCGGCCCTGGCGCAGGACGCGCGCTGGCAGCCGCCCACCGATCCCGACTCCACCCATCTGAGCGTGACGCAGAGCGTCGTCGAGCCGCTGGCCACCGCCGGCGCCGCGCCGAATGCGCTGCAGCGCGCGGCCGAACTGCCGGCCGCGCGTCAGACCATGCTGTGGGCCGAGCGCCAGCATTGGGCGCTGGGCGTCGGCGTCGAGCAGCGCCTGCGCTTCGACGGCGCGATGCGCCTGCGCCCCTTCGAGGGCCAGCAGCCGCGCGACGGCGGCCTGGTCGTCGGTCTGGCGCTGAATACCGGTCCGCAGACCCAGCTCTCTGTGCAGACCCCGCTGCTGCCGGCGCCGCGCCTGCAGTTCTCGCCCAGCGGCGAGCCGCTGCCCGCCGGTGACGGCTCGCGCGAGCTGCGCATGGGTCTGGAATTCCGCAGCACCGACCGGCTCAAGGACCTGCGCCGCGGCCTGCTGATGAAGGTGGAGCTGAGCAATCAGACCACCCTGGCGCTGAAGCCGCGCGCCGGCAAGGTCGGCATTACCCTGAACAAGAGCTGGTAGCTCTTGCGGGGTCTGCTCCGCCTATTCCCCTACTCCTTCTCGACCGGCAGCTCCGATTCGACCAGGGCCGTCGCCGGCGCGGCCGGCGGCGCGACGACCACGTGCACGCTGCCCTCGGGCCACTGCGACAGGTCGATCTGCTCGTCGAGGCGGGCCGGGCGCGCGCTCTCATGCGTGGCCAGCGCCTCCTCGGCCGTGTCCTCGTCCGCGCAGACGATGATGCGGTGCCAGGCCTCGCCGTGGCGCAGCGCGACCTCGGCGGCCAGCCAGTGCGCGGGCAGGCAGGGCTGCAGACTGACGCGGCCCTCGGCCAGCACGACGCCGCAGATCGACTCGACCGCGGCGCGCAAGAGCCAGCCGGCCGAGCCGGTGTACCAGCTCCAGCCGCCGCGGCCGATATAGGGCGGCTGCGTGTAGACATCGCCGGCCATCACATAGGGCTCGATCGCATAGGCGCTGCCGCGGCGCCGGTCCTGCCAGCGATGCGCCGGGCTCAGCGCGCGGAAGACCTGCCACATCGCATCGCGCTGGCCCAGCTGTGCCAGCGCCATCAGCGCCCAGACCGCGCCATGGTTGTACTGGCCGCCGTTCTCGCGCACGCCGGGCGGATAGGCCTGGATATAGCCGGCGCTGGGCCGCTGCCGGGCCAGCGGCGGATCGAGCAGGCGCAAGAGCTGGTTGGGGCCGTCCATCAGCCGCGCGCCGGCGCTGACCATGGCCTGGCGCGCGCGCGCCGGATCGCCGGCCCCGCTGAGCACGGCCCAGGCCTGGGCAATCAGGTCGATCCGGCATTCCTCCTGCGTGGAGGAACCCAGCGGTGTGCCGTCGTCGAAGAAGCCGCGCAGATACCAGGCGCCGTCCCAGGCCTGCTCGTCCAGCGCGCGCGCCCAGCCGGCGCGTGCCGCCTGCCAGCGCTGCACGCGCGCCTGGTCCTGGCGCGCCGCGGCGATGGGCGAGAAATCGGCGATCACCTGGCACAGGAACCAGGCCAGCCAGACCGACTCGCCGCGGCCCTGGTCGCCGACGCGGTTCATGCCGTCGTTCCAGTCGCCGGTGCCGAACAGCGGCAGGCCATGGGCGCCGCTGGCCAGGCTGCGGTCGATCGCGCGCGCCGCATGCTCGTACAGCGACACCGCCTCGCCGCCGAAACCGGGCGTCTCGTAGATGTCCTCGGCGCCCGGCGGCACCTGCTGGCCGACCAGGAAGGGCAGGGCCTCGTCGAGCAGGGCCAGGTCGCCGCTGCGCTGCACATAGTGGGCGAGGGCATAGGGCAGCCACAGCCGGTCGTCGGAGAAATGCGTGCGCACGCCGGCGCCGCCCGGCTCGTGCCACCAATGCTGGACGTCGCCCTCCGGGAACTGGCGCGCCGCGCAGCGCAGGATTTGCTCGGCCAGCAGCGCGGGTGCGCGCGTGGCCAGCGCCATCGCGTCCTGCAACTGGTCGCGATAGCCGAAGGCGCCGCCGGCCTGGTAGAAGCCGGCGCGTGCCCAGATCCGGCAGACCAGGGTCTGGTAGGGCAGCCAGTGGTTGACCAGCGCATCGAACTGCGGATCGGGCGTCTGCACCTGCACGCCGCCAAGCAGCGCCGGCCATTGCTCGCGCTGCCGCGCCAGCCGCTCGGCCGGCGCGATCGCCCAGGCCTGCTCGAGCAGCGCCTGCGCGGCGGCCGGATGCGCGCCATGGCCCAGCAGCACTGTCAGGCTGGCCGCGCCATCCGGCGGCAGATCGATCTCGGCGCCCAGCGCCGCGCAGGGGTCCAGGCCGGCGCCGCTGCGCTGGCCCAGGCGCGCGGGCAGCACCATGCGGCCGGCGCTGTCGAAGAACTCGCGGCGGTCGCAGGTCCAGTCCTGGGCGCCGAGCCGGATCGCCGCCTCGCCCGGGGCCTCGCCGGCCTGCGCCGGCCGCAGCGCCAGGACGGCGGTCGACTCGCCGAAGCCGCCCAGATGGTCGAGCTGGGTCGCCAGCAGGGCCAGCGCGCTGCTGGGCCGCGGCAGGCCGGCGCCCTCGGGGCCGGTGATCAGCCAGGTCGGCCGCGTCAGCACCGACAGCCGCTCCTGCCGCGCGCTGCCCAGCTGCCATTCGGCCAGCGCGACCAGGCGCAGGCGCCGCCGCGGGCCGGACTCATGGCGGATCTGCACCTGCAACTGCTTCAGCGAGGCCTGCACGTCCACGCACCAGCTCAGGGTGATCTCCAGCCCGTCCAGGCGCTGGCGATGGCGGCTGTAGCCGATGCCATGCTCGATCTCGCAGCTGGCGCGCTCGCCGGGGCTGGGCAGATGCCGGCCCAGCGGCCAGACGCGGCCCTGGTCCAGGTCCTGCAGCAGCAGCCATTCGCCGGCCGGATCGGTCAGCGGATCGTTGGACCAGGGCGTCAGCTGCTGCATGCGGCTGTTGCCGGCCCAGCAATAGCCGCCGGCCAGCTCGGTGACCTGGCAGCCGAAGCCGGCATTGGCCAGCACATTGGCCCAGGGCCGCGCCGGCAGCCGGGTCGGCGTCAGCTCGAAGGCAAAGGCGCCGGTCTCGGCATGGAAGCGCCCGTCCGGCGGCAGGGCCGTGCCGCGCGGCCGGCCGTCCAGCGGATCGGGCACCGGCAGGCTGCGCAGCGCGCGCCGGCTCTCGAACTCGCGCTGCTGCTCGTCCATCCAGCGCTCCAGCTGCTGGGCCAGCGAGCGGCCATCGGCCAGCAGCTTCAGCCGCGCCAGGGTCTGCAAGGTGTAGCGCTCGTCGGCGCTGAGGTCCTGCTCGCGCAGCACATGCAGGCTGGCGCGCAGATGCGCCGGCCGCTCCTGCTGCTGGGCCTGGTGGCGGGCCAGCAACTGCTGCAGCGCCTGCTGCACCGGCGCCAGATAGGAGTTCGGCTCGCCATTGCTGACCACCAGGTCGACGCCCAGGCCGCAGGCCGACCACAGGCGCAGCGCCTTCTTCAGCGCCTGCACCAGGCCCAGCCCTTCCTCGCCGCTGATCGCGACCCAGATGATGGGCCGGTCGCCGGAGATGCCATGGCGCCAGAGCAGGCGGCGATCGCAGCGGCCGACCGTGCTGCCGCCGACGGCCGGCGCGACGCCGGGCAGGGTGGCGCGCGGCGCGGCGACGCCCTCGCGGGTCAGCAGCGCGCTGACCACGGTGTTCATGCGCAGCATCGCGGCCCAGGTGTCGGCATCGAACTGCAGCTCGCGCAGGCGGATGCCGGCCATCGTGTGCGACATGCTGGACGCGCGCTCGACATGGGCGGCCTGGCGGTATTTGTCCACCAGCGCGTCCAGCGTCTCCGCGCCATGGGCAGCTGCGCTGCAGAAGGTCAGGCGCAGGCTCGCGCCGGGCGCCAGGCGCAGGCGCAGGCCGATGCCGGCCAGCGGATCGAGGCCGGTGTCCAGCGCCAGGCCCGGGCCGCTTTCCTCGCCGGCCTGCTGCTCGAGCAGGCTGTGGCCGGCGTCGCCCAGCGGGCGGGCGACGCTGCCATAGCGGCCCAGCCAGCGGGCGCGGTCGCTGCAGGGCTCGACCGCCTCGACCGCGCCCTCGGGCGCCTCGATGCCGGCCAGGAAATGCACGGCCAGCACCGCCTGCTCGTCCGGCAGGCGCGGGCGCCGGCGCAGATAGAGCACGCGCTCGACCGCGTCCCAGCGCATCTGCACGAACAGATTGGAGAAGGCCGGATGCGCCTCGTCGGCCTTGTGCGGCGCCAGGCTCGCCTCGAAGCAGGTCATCAGGTTCAGCAGCAGCTCGGCCTTGCCGGTGTTGCTGAGCTCCAGCTGGCGCAGCTCGCAATCGTCCTCGGGACTGACCCAGTTGGTGATGCGCGATTGGCAGTCGGGCCAGTGGGCGTCGAAGATCACCCGGTCGGCCTGCATGCGGCAGCGGTAGCGCGCCGCGCGATCGGGCGCCGGATGCGCGGTCAGCGACTGCCAGGGCATCTCGCTGCCGCCGACGCCGCTGCGCTGCAGATAGAAGAAGCTGCCATGGCCGTCGCGCAGCAGATCGTCGCGCCAGCGCGTCAGACCCACACCGTCCCAGCTGCTGTAGCCGCCGCCATGGCTGCGCAGCAGCACCGCGTAGCGGCCGTTGGTGAGCAGCTGGGTGCAGGGCAGGCCGTCCTGCAGCGGATCGATCTCGCGCAGCAGGCGCGCGCTGCGCGGCGTGCGCGGCGGCGGCAGCGGCGGCGCCGCGCTGAGCCGCGCGACCTCGTAGGGCGCGCGCTCGTGCAGCAGCGAGCCGACCGCGCGCAGATGCGCGTCGCTCATCGCCCAGCGCCGCGGCGCCTCGTCGGCCAGCAGATTGCACAGCGCCACCAGGCCCATCGCCTGGTGATGGGTCATATAGGTCTGCACCAGGGTGAAGCTGCTGCCCTCGGCCTGGCGCTGCGGCGTGTAGTCCAGCGCCTCGATGAAGCCCATCGCGCGGCGCGCGCCCAGTTCCTGCAGCGCGCGCAGATTGGCCACCGCCGCGCAGGGATCGATTTCCAGCGCCAGCAGGGTCGCATAGGGCGCCAGCACCCGCTCGTCCCGCGGGGTGCGGCGCAGCGCCAGGCGCGGCGCGCCCTGCGGGCCGTACTGGTAGGCCAGGGTATGGTCCTGGCCGGCGATGGCCGATTCGGAAATGCCCCAGGGCGTGCCCTGCTTGGCGCCTTCGGCGCGCTGCTCGATCACCGCGCTGCGCACCGCCTGGCCCAGCACGCTGCCGGGCGGCTCGTCCAGCACCAGCGAGGGCATCAGGTACTCGAACATCGAGCCCGACCAGGACTTCAGCCCCAGCTCGTGGCCCTCGGCATACAGCGGCCGGCCCAGCGCCGACCAATGCTCGACCGGCACATCGCCCTTGGCGATCGCCAGCAGGCTGGTCAGCCGCGCCTCGCTGGCCAGCAGGTCGTAGTGGTTGTCGTCGAGCTGCTGGGAATCGGCGCGGTAGCCGATGTGCAGCAGGCGGCGCTCGCGGTCGTAGAGCGCCGCGAAATCGGCCTCCAGCGCGATCTCGCGCAGGCGCTGGCCGATCACGCGCAGGCGGTCGTTCAGGGCCCGCAGGTCCTCGCTGCGGTCGCGCAGCGCCGACTCCACCGAGCCGACCAGATCATGCGCCAGCCACATCGCGCCGCGATCGTCCCCCTCGCCGAGACCGCGGTGCAGCGCGTCGAGCTCGTGGCGCGCCTGGCGCAGCTTGGCATTGAGCGCCTGCAGCTGGCGCGCGCTCTCGGGCCAGGCCCATTCGCCGCTGGCCAGCGCGGCCAGCGCCTGCAGCGAGGGCGCGCCGCTGAGCAAGGGCTGCAGCGCGCGCAGGCGCTGCAGCGAATACTGCAGCATGCGGCGCGCGCGCTGCTCGGCCGCCTCCGCATCGATCTGCGTCGCCAGTTCGCAGGCGCGTGCCACCGCCAGCAGATGGGCCGAGCAGTTGCCGCTGTCGACGGCCGAGACATAGGCCGGCGTCAGCACCGCCAGCGACTGCGTGTCGTACCAGTTGTAGAAATGGCCGCGCCAGCGCGGCAGCCGCTCCAGTGTCGCCAGGGTCAGCTGCAGGCGCTCGGCCATCGCTGCGCGGCCGATGAAGCCGAGCTCCTGAGCGCAGGCGACCGCAAGCAGATAGAGGCCGAAATTGGTCGGCGAGCTGCGGTGCGCGACCATGGTGCGCGGCGTCAGCTGCACATTGTCGGGCGGCAGATGGTGGTCCTCGGGGCCGATGTGCTGTTCGTAATAGCGCCAGCTGTCGCGCGCCAGGCCCTGCAGATAGTCGCGCGATTCCTCGTCCAGCCGCTGCTGCGGCTCGGTGCGGCGCGGCCGGCTGGCCAGCCAGGTCCACAGCGGTGCCGCCGCCCACAGCGCCAGCAGGGCCAGGCTGCCGGGCCAGTGCACCGGCGCGCCGAGCAGGGCCGCCGCGCCCAGCGCCGCCAGCAGGCCCAGGGCCGTCAGCGGCACCCGCCGGTGCAGGCGCAGCAGGGCCGGCAGCTCCGTGCGCGCGGCCCGCTCGGCCGCCTCGGCCGTTGTCCATTCCAGCAGATGGCGGCGCGAAACGAACTGCCGGTACAGCGCGCGCCCGATCGCGTCGCCATACATCAGGCCCAGCTGCAGCAGCTGCGCGCCATGCCAGAGCGCCAGCAGCAGGGCGCGCACGACGTCGGCGCCGGCCAGGCGGTAGAAGCGCTGCAGCGCGATGTCGTCGCGGCTGGGCGCCAGGCCGGCGATCGCGCCCAGCAGCGGGCCGGCGCTGAAGGCCGCGCCGACCACCCCCAGCGCCCAGCCCAGCGGCAGCACGCCGCTGGCCAGCACCAGCAGCAGCAGGGCCAGCGAGACCGGCGCCACCAGCGAACGGCGCAGGTTGTCGATCATCTTCCAGCGGCTGATCGCCGCCATTGGATAGCGGCGCGGCCGCAGCAGGAAGGGCAGCAGCTGCCAGTCGCCGCGGGTCCAGCGGTGCAGGCGGGCGGCGGCCACGTCGGCATGGAAGGGCGACTGCTCCATCAGCGTGATGTCGCTGACGCCGGCGCAGCGGGCGAGCGAGCCCTCCAGCAGGTCGTGGCTCAAGACCTGGCCCTCGGGCAGGCGGCCGGCCAGCACCCGGCGCAGCGCCGCCACATGCAGCAGGCCCTTGCCGGTGAAGCTGCCTTCGTCGAACAGGTCCTGATAGATCTCGGAGCTGGCGACGCTGTAGGGATCGATGCCGCCCTCGCCGCTGAACAGCCGGTGGTAGGGCGTCGCCTCCTCGGGTCGCGGCAGCGGCGTCATCACCCGCGGCTGCAGGATCGCATGGCCGTCGACGACGCGCCTGCCTTCTGCGTCCAGCCGCGGCAGGTTCAGCGGATGGGCGGCCATGCCGACCAGCGCGCGCAGGCGGCCCGGCGGCAGATCGGTGTCGGCATCCAGGGTGACGATGTAGCGGATGCCGGCGGCCAGCTGCGACAGCGCGCCGAGCGGGAGAAAGGGGCTGGCCGCCGCCGCGCCGTCCAGCGCCAGCAGCAGCTGCTCCAGCTTGCCGCGCTTGCGCTCCCAGCCCATCCAGCATTGCTCGGTCTCGGACCAGCGGCGCTCGCGCTGCAAGAGCAGAAAGCGTGGCGGCGCGCCGGCCGGCGCCGGATGGCGCAGGTTCAGCCCGGCCAGCGCGGTCTCGGCCGCGGCCAGCAGTTCGGCGTCGCCGTCCTGCCGCTCGGCGGGCGCATCCAGATAGTCGCTGAGCAGGGCGAACTGCGCCTGCGCCTCGGCATTGGCCAGGTAATGCTGCTCCAGCTGGGCGGCCTGCACGGCAATGGCCGCGGGGCTGGCCAGCATCACCGGCATCACCACCAGCGCCCGCTGCGTCTCGGGCAGGCCTTCGGCGAAGGCCAGGCGCGGCAGCAGGGCCGGCCGCGCCGATTCGCTGATCAGCCGGTTGACCAGGGCCACGACGGCCTCGCTGACCGGCCCGAGCAGCAGCAGCGCCGTCAGCGCGATCAGCCAGGCCGGCAGGCCCGGTGCCCCCTGGCGCCACAGCAGCCAGGCGATCGCGCCGCTGCTCAAGGCCGCGATGCTGCCCAGATAGGCCCAGCTGGCCAGCGCGCGCCTGGCCGCGCTGCCTTCGGCCGGCCACCAGGGCGCCGGCAGGTCCAGCAGCCGGTACAGCCGGCTGCGGCCCGGCCCGCGCCACCAGTAGGCCGGCGCGGCCTGCGCCGCCTCCTCGACGTCCTCGCTGCTCTCGGCCTCCTGCGCCAGCTGCACCAGCAGCAGCGCCACCGCCGATTCGCTGCGGCCGCAGCGCCGCGCCAGCCGTTCCACCGCGTGCAGCGTGGCATCCTGCGTGATCTCGGCCTCGGCGCGGTGCACGGCCGAGCCCTGCAGGATCTGCATCACGCTGCTGGTGCCGGCGATCAGCTTGCGCCAGTCGCTGCGGTCCAGCAGGCGCAGGCTGACGATGGCGTTGCGTATGCTCTGCTGGTCCTCGATGGTCTCGTTCTGCTGATGGGCGAGGCTGCCGGACGGGTCGGGCAGGCGGCTGGCCAGCCAGGCATCGAGCGCCTGGGCCTGCTCCGGCGGCAATTCCTCCTGCCGGTGCTCCAGCTGCAGATAGAAGGCGGTGGCGACGCCGCGCGCGCGGATGCCGGGCTCCAGCGCCTCCAGCTCGGCCAGCTCGCGCTGCGGCTTGTCGAACCAGCGGTGCGCCGCGTCGCGCGCCGCCTGCTGGGTGACCGAGCGCTCGGCCAGGCGGCGCAGGTTCTCGATCAGCACCACGCGCAAGGTGGTGGGCAGCGCCCACAACTCGGCCAGCGAGAGTTCGCGCTCGGCCTGGTAGGCGCGCAGATAGGCGCTCAGCAGCGCCGGATCGAAGCCGCTGTCGGTGTGCGCGACCCAGGCCCAGGCGACGCCGTAGATGCGCGGCAGGCCGGCCAGCGGCTCGTCGCGCAGCCGCGGCAGCAGGCGGAAGAAGCTGCGCGGCAGGCCCTGGCGGATCGCATAGAGCTGCTCGTCGATCAGCGGCGCGTTGTCGAGCAGCCAATGCGCGGCCGGGCCCAGATGGCGGCCGTCGAGCGCGCGCTGCTCGAGCAGGCTGCGCGCCTGCTGCAGGGTCTCGATATTGCTGCGCAGGCGCGGAAAGAAGTTCTGCCCCGGCTTGGCGCCGGGGACGATCTCGTGCGCCAGCGCCAGGCTGTGGCCATGCTGCTCGAAGCGGGCCTGGCCGAACAGCACCGCGCGTATCGGCGCTTCCAGCGCGCCGGAGGCGGCCGCGATCAGGCTCTGTTCATCGAGCTGGCGCCGGCCGCGCGCTGGGGGCGGGATCACGGCCGTTAGCAGGCGAGGATGAGCAAGAGCGCGGCCAGCGCCACCGTGGTGGCAAAGCGCGGCAGCACCAGGTGGTGGATCTGCTCCGCCAGCATCGCGGCGCCGAACCAGCGGCCGCGCGCCGCATGGCATTGCTGCAGATGGCGGCGCAGGGCCTGGTCGATCAGCTTGCTGTCGGGCGGGTGGAGACGGGCGGTACTGCTCATGACGGACGGGAGGTAAGAGGTTGAAACAAAGGGGCCTTTGCAGGCCCTGTTCACTCTAGCGAGCGGGGGCGGCGGGCCGGCTCAGACTCGCGCGCGAGGACTTGTCGGGCATGTCCTACAAGCCTTGCCGCTGCGGCGGCGCCGGCAGGGCGATGCGCTCGGCCAGGCGCCACAGCGCCAGCCGGTGCGCGGCCACCAGCTGCTGCGGCGTCGTGCCGGCGCTGGGGACGCTGAAGGCCGCCACGGCCTGCTGCGGCGCCAGCTTGCCGTTCGGATCGGTCAGCGACCAGCGCGCGCTCAATCGCACCGAGGCCCGGTCCGCGGCCGGTTCCAGCGCCAGCAGTTCGACGCGCAGCTGCCGGTCGATGCGCAGGCCGGCCGGCAGCGGGCCGGACCAGACGCGATCGGCGCCGCGCAAGCGCGCCAGGTCCTGGCGCAGCAGGCGCGGCAGCGCCTCGCGCAGCGGCTCGGCCCAGCGATGGCCGTCCAGCGGCTGCAGGCCGCTGTCGCCGACCGGCAGCCAGAGCAGATCGCGCTGCAGATAGTCGGGCAGCGGGATCGGCGTCAGCAGCTGCCAGACGCCCTCCTGCTGTGCAGCAGGCGGGGCCTCGGCCGTCGACGGCGGCTCGATCGCCAGGCGGTAGAAGTGCAGCGGCTCGGAGGGCGGCGGCGAGCCGCAGCCGGCCAGCAGCAGCGCGGCGGCCCATGCGGCGGCCCATGCGGCGGTCCATGCAGCGGCCAGACGGATCGATTTCATCGGGGGCTCTCCGCGGTGGTGGTGGTCGGCGCGGCCGGCCGGCGGCCGCGCAGCAGGGCGTCGGGATGGCGCTCGAGCAGCTCGGCCAGCTCGCGCATCGCGCGGGCGGCGCGCGAGACATCGTCCAGCGCATGGTCGAAGCGCTGCACCAGCGCCGAGTCCTCGGCCGTCTGCGCGCGCAAGGAGGTCGCCAGGCGGCCGAATTCCTCGGCCGAGCGCTCGATGCTGCCCAGCAGCGGCGAATCGGGCGCCAGCAGGGTGTTGAACCGCTCGGCCGTTCCGCCCAGGCGCGTGGCGGTGTCGCCGATGCCGTCGGCCGCGCGCGCCAGGCGCTGGGCGGCCAGCGCCGCGTCGCGCAGGGTTGTCGTTGCCGCATCGGCGAGCGGGTCGACGCGCTTGTCGAGCCGTGCGCTCATCGCCCGCAGGCTGCCGGTGAGCGCGCTGAGGTTGTCCAGCGTCGCCCGCAGCTGCGGGCCGGCGACCAGCGCGCGCGCCGAACCGGCGATCGCCGACACATCGTCCAGCAGGCGGCGCAGGTCGAGGCCGTCGAGCTGGTTCTTCAAGTCCTGGATCGGCGCGGCCACGGTCGGGATCTCCAGCGCTAAATCATCGTGGCCGCGCAGTGCCGGCGGCTTGGACGGCCGCAGATCGAGATCGACATAGAGCTGGCCGGTCAGCAGGCTTTGCATCGACAGCTGCGCGCGCAGGCCGCGCGCCAGCAGCGCGCTCAAGGCGCCGCGCTGGTCGTGACCATTGGCGCCGGCCAGGCCGCGTATCGCCTCCGGCTCCAGATCGGCGCGCACCGGAATCGAGAAGCTGTCGCTGGCCTTGTCGTAGACCAGGCCGATCGAGCTGACGCTGCCCATGCGCA
Organism: Roseateles violae; assembly: GCF_030410485.1. GTDB lineage: Bacteria > Pseudomonadota > Gammaproteobacteria > Burkholderiales > Burkholderiaceae_C > Roseateles_D > Roseateles_D violae. The sequence goes on from NZ_JAUHHC010000002.1 coordinate 1,020,821, forward strand.
CGCCGCGGAACACCACCGGCGCGCCGACCTGCAGGCCGTAGATCGAGCCGCCGAAATACATGACCACGCGCTCCTTGCGCGCGAACAGCTGGCCGCCGCCGGCCGCGATCACCGCCGCCAGCAGCAGGGCCAGGCCGGCGACGACGAAGGCGCCGATCAGGGTGGCATTGGCGCGGCGCTTCATGCCGTTGCCGCCTGTTCCACCGGCGCGCCGCGGCGCAGGAATTCGCGCACCTCGGGTGGCCCCTCCTGCAGCAGGCGCTCGGGCGCGTCCAGTGCCGTCATGGTCTTGCGCTCGGCGTCGAGGAAGAGCGCGCGGTCGGCGACGGCGAAGATGCTGGGCAGCTCGTGGGTGACCAGCACCAGGGTCGCGCCCTGCGCGTCGCGCAGCGCCAGCATCAGCTCGTCCAGCCGCGCGGCGCTGAGCGGGTCAAGGCCGGCCGAGGGTTCGTCCAGGTAGAGCAGCGGCGGCTCCAGCGCCAGCGCCCGCGCGATCGCCGCGCGCTTGCGCATGCCGCCGCTGAGCGCGGCCGGCTCGGTGTCGAACTGGTCCGCCAGGCCCACCAGGGCCAGCTTCTCGCGCGCCTTCTGCTCGCGCTCGGCCGTGCCCAGCCCGCCGATCAGCTCCAGCGGCAGCATCACGTTCTCGCCGACCGTCATCGAGCTCCACAGCGCGCCGGCCTGGAAGCTGACGCCGAAGCCGCGCCGCAGCCGCGCCTGCTGCTGCGGGTCCTCGTCGTTGATGTCCTCCTCGCCGTAGCGGATGCGACCGGCGGCCGGGCGCTGCAGGCCGATCAGATGGCGCAGCAGGCTGCTCTTGCCGCAGCCGCTGCCCCCCATGATCACCAGCACCTCGCCGCGGCGGATCTCGAAGCTCAGCCCGCGCTGCACCAGCTTGCGGCCGTAGGCGATGGTCAGGTCCTCGACCCGGACCAGTGCCTCCTTGGGGGCGGCCGGCGCGGCCATCACCAGCCCAGCCTTTGCGCGGCGACCGTCATCGCCGAGGCGGCGGCCACGATCCAGACGATGGACTGCACGACGGCGGCCGTGACCGACTCGCCGACCGCCTGCGCGCTGCGTCCGGCGTTGAGGCCCTGGCGGCAGCCGGACAGGCCTAGCAGCAGGCAGTAGACGCAGCCCTTGAGCAGGCCGACCAGCACGTCGGACAGGTCCGGCGCCTGCAGGCTCTTGAACAGGTATTCGATCGGCGCGATGCCGAAGATCGCGATCGCGATCAGCCAGCCGGCCAGGCAGGCCATCAGCGCGGCAAAGGCGGTCAGCAGCGGCGCGACCAGCAGCAGCGCCAGCACCCTGGGCAGCACCAGATGCTCGATCGGATCGACGCCCAGCGCGCGCAGCGCATCGATTTCCTCGTTGGCCTGCATGCTGCCCAGCTGGGCCGCATAGGCGGCGCCGATACGGCCCGACAGGATGATGCCGGTCATCAGCGCGGCGATCTCGCGCACCGCGCCTATGGTGACCAGGTCGGCGATATAGCTCTGCGCGCCGAAGCGCTGCAGCTGCACCGCGCCCATATAGGCGAGGATCACGCCGACCAGGCCGCTGACCAGGGAGACGATCAGCACGCTGCGCGGGCCGGCGCGGTCGATCTGCAGGAACAGATCGCTCCAGCGCATGCCGCGGGCCTGGCCGCGCAGCAGGCGCAGGACGGCGAGCAGGGTCTCGCCGATGAAATGCAGGGTCTTGAGCGCGTCGGCCCACCAGTCGGCGACCCAGAAGCCGACCGCCGTCACCCAGCCGGGGCGAGGGCGACGGGTCGGCGCCGTCGTCAAGGGAACGGCGGCGCCGGGGACAGGTCTTGCTGGCGGGCTTGCGCTCATTCAGCCGGCGGCCGTCTGCTGCTTAGCTGTTGACGACCAGCCGGTTGTCGACGCTCAGCACGCCCTTGACGGCGGCGGCGACGCGGGTCGCGTGTTCGCGCGCGCTGGCATCGGGCGCGCTGCCGCTGAGGCTGACCAGGCCGTCCTGCGTATCGACATTGATGCGCAGCGCGCTGAGGCTGGGGTCCTTGGCCAGTTCGGCCTTGACCTTGGCGGTGATCGCCGCGTCTTCAGTCGAGGCGGCCACCTTGTTCGCACCCTGCTGGGCCTTGTCGACGGCCGCATCGACGCGGTTGCCGACGCCGGCCTGCGGATCGTTCGGACGGTCGCAGCCCACCAGGGCCAGGCCGGCCAGCGCGGCGGCGGCGATCAGGGCGGTGCTGCGGGAGACGGAGCGGTCTTGTCGTTTCATGGTGCTCACCTTTCGATCTCTGATGGAGTGGGAGGAGGCCCGTAGCGGGCGGGGCGCCCGATCCGCGGGAGCGGCAGAGCGCATGCGTGATGCTGCTCAGACTACGTGCGAGGCCGCGGGCGACCTATCGGCCGGTGGCGATTCCGCCTGTCGGACGTGGCCGACAGACCGGCTTGTCGGAGGCCGCCGACGCGCGGCCGCGGCCTCCGCCCATCGCGGGCCGAGGGCGCTCGCACTAAGTTCAAGCCAGCGGCCGCCGAGGCCGTTGCCGTTCCATTCATTGTTTAGGAGATCGCCATGAAGTCAGGCCATCAGCAGGACAAGCCCGAGCAGGATTCCGAGCTGCAGGGCGAGGGCAATTACGACGCGACCCGGCGCTATGACCAGAAGCTGCGCCGCTTCGTCCAGTCGGGCCAGGTGCCCGAGGCGGCCGAGCGTGCGGCGCCGCGCAGCGAGGAGGAGGCGCGCGAGATGGAGCAGGCCGAGGAAGAAGGCCGCAGCCACGCGCGCAAGTAAATCCGCTCAGGGCCCGGTCGAGCGATCGGCCGGTGCCTGCGCCGGATGCGCTTGCTCCTCTGGCTCTTGTGCAGCGCGGCCGGCCAGGCTGGCCAGCAGCGCGGTGAGCAGGGTCTGCAGCGGTGCATGCGAGAGTTGCGCGAACAGCCAGTGGCCAAGCCGGCGCGGCAGCGGCCGCAGCTGCGAGCGCAGCAGCGGCCAGCGCCAGGGCCGCAGCCAGATCACCAGCGCCCCGGCGGCCGCGGCCAGGGCCAGCACGCGCACGGGATGGCGGCGCAGCGCCGGAGCGACGCCGATGTTCAGTTCATGCACCAGCAGTTCGCTGCCGGCGCGCAGCGGATGGCGCTGCCACCAGCCCTGCACGGAGTTCATCGCCAGACTGGCCATCGGTGAACCCTGCAGGCGCCGGCGCAGCGCGCGCCACAGCACCTGCAGCCGGTGCGACAGGCCATCGCGCGCGGAGGCTGCTTCGCCCGGCCCTGGCAGATCGAGCAGTTGCGCGCGCAGCCTGGCCCGCGAGCCCTCCAGCCGCAGCAGCGCCTGCCGGCGCGGGTCCTCGGGCTGGGTCTTGTCGTCTGCCATGGTGGGGTCCATCGGGCTCAGCGCTCGCCGGCCTCGCGCAGCAGTGCGGCATCCTGCGACAGCTGATGCCGCAGCAGCTCAAAGGCCGGCGTGCGCGCCTGCCGGCCCAGTTGCAAGCCGCAGCTCAGTGCCAGCAGCAGGGGCAGGGCCGGCACCGCGATCAGCAGCCAGCCATGCGGCATCTGTTCCGTCGGCACGACAGCCAGCAGCAGCAGCGCGACGCCGCCCAGCGCCAGGCCCAACAGGCCGGACAGCGCCGCCACGGCGAGCAGCGTCAGGCGGCGCCGCAGCAGGGCCGCGCTTTCGCCGGCCTCGGCGGCCGCCAGTTGCGCATACGCCCCCAGATGCTCGACGAGCAGCTGGGGGCGGGTGGCCAGGGTGGTGAACAGCGGATGGATCATGGCCTGGCCACACTCAAGCTTGAGGGAACCGTGCTCAATAGCGCGAGTCGCGCGAACGGCTCAGCCAGGCGAACACGCCGGCGGCCAGCGCGCCGGCCGCCGCGGCGATCAGCACCGCCTTCATCGGCTCCTCGCGGACATAGCCGGCCGTCGCGTCGCCGGCGCGCTGCGCCTGCTCGCGCATCTGCGTGCCGGCCTGGCGAGCGCGGTCCAAGGTGCGGCGGGTCAGGTCTTCCATCTGCGCGGCGGCGCGGCTCAGCGCCGCGGGTGCGGCCTGGCGCAGCTCGTCGGCCTTGTCCAGCGCGTTGTGCGCACCTTGCTTCAGGTAGTCGGCCGCATGGTCGATGCCGGCGTCGGCCTGGGCGGCGAGGGGAGAGTTCTTCGGCGACATGGTGGCTCCTTGCTTCGGTTGAAAGAGAGGTTGGTCGGAGAGGGCCGGTCCGCCTATTTGCGGATCAGGCCGAACAGGAAGGTGGCGACGGCCATGATCACGAACACGAAGAACAGGATCTTGGCGATGCCCGCCGCACCGGCGGCGATGCCGCCGAAGCCGAACAATGCGGCCACCAGGGCGATGACGAAGAACACGACGGCGTAGTGCAGCATGGTTACTCCTTGTTGGGTCGGTGGGCGCCCTTGCCGGGCATTCCTCGCAACGATGTTCGCTGCGATGAGTCGACTCTACGGAGCCGGCAGCGGCGCTCCGGCAGTCCCATACCGCATGCCGGTGTCAGTTGCAGCGGCTGCGCTCCGTAGGACTCCACCTACGCCATCTCGCGCCTGTTTGTGCTTACCGCTGCTCTTGCGCGGCCGTAGCATGCGGCCAGCTTCTTAGTAGAGATGGAGGTGCCCATCATGATCCGTGTTGCCATCGTCGACGATCACGCCATCGTGCGCGCCGGTCTGCGTCAATACCTGTCCGAGCAAGTCGATCTGAGAGTCACCGGAGAGGCCGGCAACGGGCGCGAGGCGCTCGATCTGGTGCGTGGCGGCGACGTCGACGTGATCGTGATGGACCTGTCGATGCCGGACAAGGGCGGCGTCGAGGCGCTGGCCGCGATCAAGGCGCGCGAGCCGGACCTGCCGGTGCTGATCCTCAGTGGCTTCCCGGAGACGCATTACGCGACCACCCTGTTGCGCCAGGGTGCCAGCGGCTACCTGAACAAGGAATGCGATCCGGAGGAGATCCTGACGGCGATCCGCACCGTGCACCGCGGCCGCAAATACATCACCGCCGGCGTCGCCGAGATGCTGGCCGACGGGCTCTCGGGCAACCCGGACGCGCTGCCGCACGAGCAGCTGTCCGAGCGCGAGCTGCAGGTCTTCCTGCGCCTGGCCAGCGGCGAGACCATCGGCCATATGGCCGACCAGATGGCGCTGTCGGTCAAGACCGTCAGCACCTACCGCTCGCGGGTGATGGAAAAGCTCAAGCTGTCCTCGAACAGCGACCTGACCTATTACGCGCTGAAGAACGGCCTGATGCAGTAAGCCCGCCGGGCCGGCGGACAGGACCGTCACCACCAGCGCTCGAAGGCGCGCGCCAGCGATTCCTTGAAGCGCTGCCAGGCCGGGCGCTCGCGCCAGGCCTCGCCGCTGATGGTCTGGGAGGCGGCCAGGTCGCGGCGGAACATCTGCGTCATCGCCTGGCCGAAGTCGTCGCCGATGACGACCGCATTGACCTCGGTATTGCTGGTGAAGCTGCGCCAGTCCAGATTGCTGGAGCCCACCGTGGAGACGACGCCGTCGATGACGGCCGTCTTCGCATGCAGCACGGCGTCCTGCAGCTCATGGATCTTGACGCCGGCCTCGAGCAGGCGCTCGTAATGGCTGCGCCCGGCATGCAGCACCGGCGTGAAGTCGCTGCGCGAGGGCAGCACCAGCTGTACGTCGACGCCGCGGTGCGCGGCCGCGCACAGCGCATCGATCATCTCGTTGCCCGGCGCGAAATAGGCCATGGTCAGGTAGACGCTGCGCTGCGCGGCGCCGATCGCCGTCAGCAGCATCGCGTAGATGCGATTGGAGGCATCGCTTGGTGCTGCAGGCACGATGCGCATCAGCTGCTGGCCGGCCGGCGTGCCCTTGGCCGGCTGGGGCAGGGCGGCGATGCGGCCCTCGCAGCCCTGCTGCTGCCAGGTCTCGCGCACCAGCTCGCCCAGCGCGGTGACGGCCGGGCCGCGCAACTGTAGCTGCGTGTCGCGCCAGCCGTCGCGGGCGATCTCCTCGTCGCTGGCCTTGCGCTTGCGCCCCAGCGAGGAACCGCTGGAATAGACGGCGCTGATATTGATGCCGCCGGTGAAGCCGATCTCGTTGTCCACGACCAGGATCTTGCGATGGTCGCGGTTGGTGATGTCGAAATAGCCGGGCCGCTTCAGCGGGTTGACCGGGTTGAAGGCGCAGATCGCGACGCCGGCCTGGCGCAGGCCGTCGAAATAGCTCTCCTGCGTGCCGAAGGAGCCGACGGCGTCGTAGATCAGGTGGACGGCGACGCCCTGCGCGCGCTTTTGCGCCAGCAGCTCGGCCAGCTGGCGCGAGACCTCGGCGTCCTCGATGATGTAGCTTTCCAGCAGGATCTGCTGGCGGGCGCGGCGGATGGCCGCGAACATCGCGGCGAAGGTCTGCGGCCCATCGATCAGCAGCCGGGCATCGTTGCCGCTGTACAGATCGAGCTCGCCGAATCCCGACATCGCCGCCATCTGGCGCTGCACCAGCGTCGCATTGCCCTGGGCCGCGACCTTTCTGAGCATCTGCTCGCGCTCGCCCTGGTCCAGCGTCTCGCCGCGGTGGTCGACGACATTGACCTTCCTGGCCACCGCCGCCGTGCTCGGCGAGCGCAGCGGCGGCGCGGCGGCGCGTTCGACGCGCGGCGGCGGCGAGGGCGTGGTGCAGGCGGTGAAGCTGGCGGCCAGGCCGAGGCCGAGCGCCATCGACAACATCATGGTCAGCGAAGGGCCGGTGCGCCGGCCGCGCAGAAAGATGCGCATCGCGATGCCCCGCATGCTCCGCCGCCGCCCGCGCTACTTCTTCACCGCCGAGGCGCCCAGCAGGGCCAGGCCCAGCAAGGCGATGAAGATCACCAGGAAGACGAAGAACAGGATCTTGGCGATGCCGGCCGCGCCGGCGGCGACGCCGGTGAAGCCGAGCACGCCGGCGATCAGCGAGATGACCGCGAATATCAAGGCCCATTTCAACATGACAGACTCCTTTCGATGCCGATGACCCGAGGCTTGCCGGCACTTGCCGGCGCTTGCCGACGCAAGGGCGCGGACTTGCAGCAAGCCTATGGGTCGGCCCGCGGCGCCTGTATCGGCGCGCCGAGCGAGCCGGCGTAGGACGGCATGCCGTCGGGGCACTCAGGCAAGGCTAGCGGCGCCGTCCTACGCAAGGCCGCAGCAGGGCCTGACAGGGGCCACCACCGCGCGCTGCCTAGCATTTGGGCATGCAAGAAGAACTTGAACACGAGCGCGTGGGCGAGGCCGACACCGGCACCGAACTGCGCGAACTCGGGAGCGCCGCCGAACTGGTCGGGCGCGAGCACCTCGAGGCCGAACTGCTGATGAGCACCCATCTGAGCATCGTCGTGCGCGCCCGCCTCATCTGCGACGGCGGCCCCCCGCAGGACGGCGGCCTGGTGATCTCGCGCGAGCGCTGCAGCGGCGATCGCCCCTCGGGCGCGGCCCTGCTGGATGCGGCACGCCGCGGCATCCGCCGCCTGGCCGCCGGCCGCCACGCCGGCGCCTGCAGCGTTTGCCGTCTGCTGGCCCGTGTGGACGGCAGCTGGCAGCCGCTGATCGAGCTCCGCATCCCGTCCCAGCCTTCGATCGAAAAAGGAGATCGCGATGAAGAACAAGAGCTCGTTTGTGCGCTGCCGCTCGCTGCTGCTGGCGCTGAGTGCCGCCTCGCTGGCCCCGCTGGCCGCGGCGGCCAGTTCCAGCGCGGCCGCCTCGGCCGAGTCGCTGTACCGCAAGGAGCGCGCCGACTGCCTGCAAGGCCGCAGCGCGCAAGATAGGCAGACCTGCCTGAAGGAGGCCGGCGCCGCGCTGGCCGAGGCGCGCCGCGGCACGCTCGGCACGACCGACCCGGCGCAGCTGGCCGCCAATGCCGCGCTGCGCTGCCAGGCGGTGGCCGAGACCGACCGCGCCGCCTGCCAGGCGATGTCGCGCGGCGAGGGCCAGGTCAGCGGTTCGGTGGCGCAGGGCGGCATGCTGAAGGAACACCGCACGCTCAACTACGAGCCGACGGCGGCTGGCGCTGCCGCGCCGGCGGCATCGGCGCCGCGTTGAACAAGGCCCGGCGAACTCAGCGCGTCTGGGTTCGCGCCGCGGGTTCCTGCCCGCGCAGCGAACCCAGCGTGTGCGCATAGACCCAGCTGAACTCGGCGCCCAGCAGGAAGATCTGCGCCGAGTAGTAGACCCAGACCAGCAGCACGACCAGCGAACCGGCGGCGCCGAAGCCGCTGGCGACGGCGCTGTGGCTGATGTAGTAGCCGATCAGATTGGCGCCCAGGCTGAACAGCAGCGCCGTCACCATCGCACCCACCCAGACATCGGCCCAGGCGATGCGCACCCGCGGCATCAGCTTGTAGATCATCGCGAACATCAGGGTCAGCAGCGCAAAGCTGCTGAGGATGTTCAGGCCGGTGGCCCACAACTCCCATTGGCGCAGCCAGGGCTCCCACCAGCGCTGCAGCGCGGCAATGGTGGCATTGAAGAGCAGGGAGACGATCAGCAGAAAGCCGACGCCCAGGATCATGCCGAAGGACAGCAGGCGCGCGCGCAGCAGCGCCCACAGCCCGCCGCCGACGCGCGGCGGCGCGCGCCAGACGATGTCCAGCGTGTCCTGCAGCTCGGCGAACACCGTGGTTGCGCCGACCAGCATTAGCGCCAGGCCGACCAGGGTCGCCAGCGCGCCGCCGGCGGGCCAGTTGACGCTCTCCAGAATGCCTTGCACGGTCTGCGCGCCGGCCTCGCCCATCAGGCCGCGCAACTGGCCGACGACCTCGCCGCGCGCCGCTTCCGCGCCAAAGGCCATGCCGGCCAGCGAGACGACGATCAGCAGCAGCGGCGCCAGCGAGAATAGCGTGTAATAGGCCAGGGCCGCGCCCATGCTGGGCGCGCGGTCGTCGATCCAGGCACTGACCGCCGCGCGGGCCAGCGACCATGCGGCGCGCAGCGCCGCCATCGGGCGCCGCATCGTCAGGCGCTCAGCGGCATCACGCTGGGCGCGGCGTAGTCCTTGCCGACCATGGCGCGCGCAAACAGATAGTTGTTGCGGGCGCGGTCGGGCAGGCGATCGAGATCGACACGGCCCCGTTCATCACAGGGAAAGACCAGCGCGCGTCCCGGCACGAACAGGGATTCGAAGCGGACCGAGAAGGCGGCCGTGGCCTTGGCAAGCGTGTTCATCGCGGACTCCCTTTGTTGTCGAGCGTTGCGAGAGGAAACCTCTTGCTGCAACTTTCGTCCTCGCCACTGTTGTGGAATATCGGCGCGGGGCGCCTGCGCTTGTCGGCCGCGGCAAGGCGGCGGCACTGGAGCCGTCCTACAGCCGGTGCGCGCAGCGCGCAGCGATGCGGCGGCGTCCTACAAGCGCGCGGCCCAAACTTACCTGCGCGCCCGCGGCCGCGCGGCCGAAGATGCCCTCGTGCGCGGCGGTTTTCTCCATGCCGTGCCTTCCTCGCGAGGAGCAAGCACCATGGCCGTGAAACGAATGCTTCCGATGCTGTTGGCCGGTCTGGCGCTGTACCGGTTCTATCAATGGCAGCTGGAACAGCGCGAGCAACAGCGCCGCCGCGAGCATGCCCCGAAGGCGAAGGCGCCCGAGGTGACGACCTGGGAAGGCGAGGGCGGGGCGCTGAAGAGCACCGGCGCCCAGCTCGGCCCGGAGCCGTCGGCCACCGCGGCGCGCCCGTCCGACGGCCTGGGCGGGCCATGAGGACCGACGGCGCCCAGCGCGCCGACGCCGCGGCGCTGTGGGCCGAGCTGCGCCATTCGCTGGACCGGCGCTTCGACGAGAGCGGCGCCGGCTCGGCACGGCGCCGCGCGCTGGCCCAGCGGCGCCTCTTGCGCGCGCTGGAGCTGCGTTGGAAGCTCGAGGAGCTGGTGCTGCTGCCGGCGCTGCAGGACAGCGCCACGGCGAGCCGCGAAGACGTGCGCGCGGCCGAGAAGGAGATCGGCCTGCTGCGCGAGCTCAGCGATCTGATCGGCGACCCGCAGCTGCCGTCCTCCGCGCAGGGCGTCGTGCTGGCGGTGCTGGAAGGCATCGCGACCTTGCGCTCGGACCAGCTCGAACGCCGCCTGCGCCAGGCGCTGCAGAACGAACGCATCAATGGCGCGGCCCTGGCCGGCGATATCGAGGGCATGCTGGAACGCTGGTGCGGCGAGCTGCTGGCCAGCGGCGACATCGAGGACGAGGAGGCCGATCCGGTTGGCCAGCCACCGCGCTGAGCGCGCCGTCATCAAGGCTCAGCCGAGCGGCGGCTCGGCCGGCGCCTCGTCCTCCGCATAGTCCTTCAGCCGGTTGTACAAGGTCTTCAGGCTGATGCCCAGCACGGCGGCGGTGCGCTCGCGTTGCTGCTTGTAATGCGCGAAGGTGGCCAGGATCAGCTGCCGCTCGGCCTGCGCCATCGTGCTGCCGATGGCGATCCGCACCACCGCGCTCTCGCCCTCGTCGGCGCCGCCCTCGAGCTCGCGCGGCGGCAGTTCGCCGGGCAGCCAGTCGTCGCCGATCTCGGCGCCCTCGCTCATCACATAGCTGCGCTGCACGACATTGCGCAGTTCGCGCACATTGCCGGGCCAGCGGTAGGCGGTGAGCTTGGCCAGCGCGGCGGCGCTGAAGCGCTTGGGCTTGCCCTCGCTGGCGCCGATCGCGGCCAGGAACTGCTCGGCCAGCAGCGGTACGTCCTCGCGGCGCGCGCGCAGCGGCGGCAGCGCGATCGGGAACACATTGAGCCGGTACAGCAGGTCCTCGCGCAGGCGGCCCTCGGCCACCGCCTGCTCGGGCAGGCGGTTGGTCGCCGCGATGATGCGCACATCGGCCTCCTGCTGCGTCGTCGAGCCGACGCGCATATAAAGCCCCGTCTCCAGCACGCGCAGCAGCTTGACCTGCAGCTCCATGGGCATCTCGGTGATCTCGTCGAGGAAGAGGGTGCCGCCGTTGGCGCGCTCGAAGAAGCCCTGGTGCTGGCGCTCGGCGCCGGTGAAGCTGCCCTTCTCGTGGCCGAAGACCTCGCTCTCGATCAGCTGCGGCGAGATCGCGCCGCAGTTGACGGCCAGGAAGGGCTTGCTGCGGCGCCGGCTGAGGTCGTGCACATTGCGCGCCACCAGCTCCTTGCCGGAGCCGCTCTCGCCGGTGATCAGCACCGATACGCCGGTGCCGGCGACGCGCGCGATCTGGCGGTAGACGCGCTGCATCTCCGGCGAGCGCCCCCACAGATGGCCGAAGCGGCCGCTGCGCTCCCACTCGGCCTCGACGCTGTCGAGCTCGGCGCGCAGCACGGCCGGCTTGACCAGGCGCGACAGCACGCCGCGCAGCTGCTGCGGCTGGATCGGCTTGATCAGGTAGTCGGCCACGCCCAGGCGCAGCGCCTTGATCGAGGTGTCCAGGCTGGCATGGCCGGTGATCAGCACCACCTGCGACTGCGCGATCAGACCCGGCTCATCGAACAGGCTCATGCCATGGCCGTCGGGCAGTTGCAGGTCCAGCAGCACGATATCGGGCGGCTGCAGCGCCAGCTGGGCACGCGCCTCGCGGAGGTTGCGTGCGGTCGCGACGCTGAAGCCCTCGGCGGCAACCAGCACCGCGAGCATCGCCGCGGCGTCCGCTTCATCGTCAACGATCAGGGCATGGCTCATGGTGTTGACTCACTGTGTCGATTTTGCCAGCCAATCGCGCAGGCGTTGCGCATCGATCGGCTTGGCCAGATGTTCGTCAAAGCCGTGGCGCAGCGCCTCGATGCGGTCGACCTCGGCCCCGTAGCCGGACAGCGCCAGCAACTGGCCGGAGTATCCGGCGCGCCGGCTCTGCCGCGCCAGCTCGTAGCCGCTGAGGCCCGGCAGGCCGATGTCGACGATGGCGAGGTCCGGCCGCTCGTCCAGCAGCAGGCTCAATCCCACGTGGCCGTCGCTGGCGGTATGCACGCGGTGACCATCGAGTTCCAGCATCGCACGCAGCGAGGCCAGCGCATCGGCGTTGTCCTCAACCAGCAGCACCCGCTGCATGCGCGCGCCGCGCCAGCGCGGCGCTTCGGCGCTGGCCGGTGGCGGTGCCACCCTCGGCAGGTGCACACGGAACACGCTGCCGGCCGGCGAGCTCTCCGCCTCGACGCTGCCGCCGTGCAGCTCGACCAGGCGCCGCACCAGGGTCAGGCCGATGCCCAGGCCGCCGGCGCGGCGGTCGAGCCGGCGCTCGCCCTGCACGAACAGATCGAAGACATGGGGCAGCAGGGCCGGCGCGATGCCGTCGCCCTCGTCGCGCACCTCCAGCAGCGCCTGGCCGGCCTCGTCGCCGCGCAGGGTGATCGCGATGCGCCGGCCCTCGGGCGTGTACTTCAGCGCATTGCCGATCAGATTGCTGGCGACCTGCTCGAGCCGCGTCGCGTCGGCATCGACCCAGACCGGCTCGAGCGTCGACTGCAGATCGTGATGGGCGGTGCCGCCGCCGACCTCGAAGTTCTCCAGCACCCGGCGCAGCAGCGCGGCCAGCTCGACCCGCTGGCGGCGCAGCAGCACCTTGCCCGAGATCACCCGGCCGACGTCCAGCAGATCGTCGACCAGGCGCGCCAGATGGCGGGTCTGGCGCACGATGATGGCACGCGCCTGGCCGGCCAGCTCGGCATCGGCATGCGGCTCGCCGGCCAGCCGGTTCAGCACCTCGGCCGAGGAGGAGATTGCCGCCAGCGGATTGCGCAGCTCATGGCCCAGCATCGCCAGGAACTCGTCCTTGGCGCGGTTGATGTTCTCGGCCTCGATGCGTGCGAGCTGTTCGAGCGCGGCGAGCCGCTCGCGCTCCAGCTCCAGCGCCTTCTGCTCGCTGACGTTGAGGGTCGCGCCGACCAGCTGCAGCGGCCGGCCGCTGTCGGAATAGCTCATCTGCACGCGGCTGTGCAGCCAGCGGGTGCCGCCGTCGGGCAGCAGCACGCGGAAGTCCAGCGCCTCGCGCTCGCGGCGCGCCGCCACCATCGCGCGCAGCCCGCTCTCGACCTCGTCGCGGTCCTCCGGATGGATGCGCTGCAGCAGATCATCGAGCCGTTCGTCGGCCGGCAGGCTGGTCGCCGTCTCGCCGGGCAGGCCCAGCAGGCGCGCCTGCGCCGGCGTCCAGGTGGCGCTGTGCGTGTCGACGCGGAAGAAGCCGATCTCGCCGGCCTCCTGCGCCAGATCGATCAGGTGCTGGCTGTCGCGCAAGCGGCGGTCGGCCTGCAGCACGCGCTGCTCGGCTTTCTTGCGCTCGCTGATGTCGACCGCGCTGGCCAGCGCGCCCTCGACCCGGCCCTCGGCATCGAGCAGGGGCACCGCCTGCATCAGCACATGGCGCAGGCGCCGGTCCGGGCCGCGCAGTTCCAGCTCCAGCGGGCCGATCGCGCGGCCCTCGCGCGCCGCCTGCTGCAGCGGCTGCTGCTCCGGCGCCAGCGTGTGGCCGTCCAGCCACATCGGCATCGCCGCCGCCTCGGCGACCGGGCCCAGCAGCAGGTCCATCGCCGGGTTGTGCAGGCGCTGGCCTTCGTCCTCGCCAGCGCGCCAGAAGGCCAGGCCGATCGGCGTGCTCTCGAACAGGGTCTGAAACTCGGCCGCCTGGCGCTGCAGGCCGGTCTGCGATTGCTGCTGGCGCTGCTGGGCCGCGGCCAGCGCCTCGCGCAGCAGCGCGATCTCCTGCACCAGCGGCGGCCGCGACAGCGCCTCGGGACCGCGCGTGGCGAGCTCGCGCAGCGGCTCGGTGATGCGCCGCGCCAGCAGGGTCGCCAGGCTCAGGCCCAGCAGCAGGCAGGCACCGACGGTGGCCAGCGCGGCCAGCAGCGCGCGTTGCTGCTGCTGCTCCAGCGGCTCCGCCGGCACGCTGACGCCAAGCCGCCAACCGTTCTTCGGCAGCGTCTGCCAGGCGCTGAAATGGCTCTGGGGCGAAGGCGGCGGCGGCGTGCCGGCCAGCGGCCGCCCGGCCGCATCGACGAGGCTGACGATGCTGCCGGCCGGCGCGCCATGGGCCAGCAGGCTCTGCCACTCGCGCGCCTCCTCGGTCGTGCCGGCCACATGCTCGGCCGCCGCGGCCAGCAGCGCGGCGGTGCGCTGCAGATCCTGCTGCAGGCGCTCGCGCTGCTTCTGCAGGGTGTTGAACACCTGGTAGGCCAGCAGCAGCGCCAGCGGCACCATCGCCAGCAGCATCAGCGCGGACAAGTGGGTCAGCAGGGAACGCAGGGGCCGCGCGCGGCCCGGCTGCTGCTGCGCGCCGATGACGGATCTCATGTGCAGGGAGCGTAGCAGCGCAGGGGCGCCGGTGGTGTAGGACTGCGCCTCAGGGCGGGCGCTTGATGCCGGTCGCGAGCCGCTCGGCCTGGCGACGCTGGTAGGCCTCCATCAGCGGCGTCGCCGACACGCCGTGCAGGCCGATCGACAGCGCGATGCAGACCAGGCAGGCCGAGACCAGCAGCTGCGCATCCTCGGCGGCCAGGCCCTGCTCGAGCGCCATTGCCAGATAGAGGACGGAGCCGACGCCGCGAATGCCGAACCAGGCCACCAGGCGCTGCTGCGGCGCCGGCAGGGCGCGCGGCGGCAGGCCCAGCAGCACGCTCAGCGGCCGCACCAGCAGCAGCATCGCCAGCGCGAACAGCAGCAGCGCGGCGCTCCAGCGCACCTCGCTGAGCGCCGCGCCGATCAGCAGCACCATCAGCACCTCGACCAGGCGCTCGCAGCGCGCGCCGAAGGCCTGCAACTGCTCGCCCAGCGGCAGCGCCTCGGGATCGGGCCGGGCGGCCGGATGCTGGCGCAGCAGGGTCGCGCCGGCGGCGAAGACGGCCAGGAAGGCGGAGGCATGCACGGCCTGTGCCAGGCCATAGGTGAGGCCGATCGCGCCCAGATAGAGCAGCTCGTCCCAGTCGGCCTGCACGCCGGCGCGCAGGCGCCGCCGCAAGGCCCAGCCCAGGCCGCGGCCGCAGGCGACGCCCAGCACCGTGCCGCCGACCACCGCCCAGAGCAAGTCACCGAGCAGCCAGTCCATGCCCCGCGGGCCCAGTTCGTGCAGGCCCAGCAGGCCCAGCGCCAGCAGCACGACCGGCATCGCCGTGCCGTCGTTCAGCGCGCCCTCGGCGCTCAGCGCGAGGCGCAGGCCGTCGCGGTCCTCGTTGCTGCGGATCTGCACGTCGGAAGCCAGCACCGGATCGGTCGGCGCCAGGATCGCCGCCAGCAGAAAGGCCATTGCCCAGGACGACAAGGGCAGGATCAGCCAGGCAGCCAGCGTGGCCAGCCCGACCGACCACAGCATGGCGCTGCTGGCCAGCAGCAGCGGCACCTTCCAGGCCGACCAGCTGGCGGCGATGCGTATCTTCAGGCCGACCGCGAACAGCGACAGCAGCACGGCGATCTCGCTGGCCACGCGCAGCAGGCCGGCATGGCGCTGCAGATCGAGCGCCGGCAGCGGCGGCGTGGCCAGGCTGGCGGCCAGCCAGCCGCTGAGCAGATAGACCAGGGCCGGCGACAGTGGCAGCCGCCGCACCAGCGGCTCGGCCAGCGCCATCACGACCAGCACGGCGCCGAGCAGCAGCAGGCTGGCGGTCAACATCGTCTCGTTCATTCAAGAAAGGCGAGCAAGTCCCGAGCCAGCGCGAGGTCTCCGACGATGAGCCGGGCAGGGCGCCGAAAGCCCGCGTCCAGCGGCAGCATTTGCGGCAATGAGGGCTTCGTCGGCAGATTTTTTCGCGGTCTTCGAGTCGCTTTGCAAGCGCTTGTCACAGGGGCGGCGCGCCCGCGAAGTGCCGGGCATGGTCCTTGCGACGGATGGGCCATGACAGCCCGACTTTCACTCCAAACCCAGCAGCGTCAGAAGCAGACGCTGTCCCCGCGCCTGCAGCATGCGGTGCGCCTTTTGCAACTGTCCTCGCTGGATTTCCGGCAGCAGATTCTTTCGCTGCAGGGACGCAATCCCTTTCTCGATTTCGAGGACGAATGCGAGAGCTCGCAGAGCAGCTCCGACGCGAGCGCCGGCGCGGCAGGCCCGCAGTCCGAGGCCGACACCAGCGGCGATCGCGATCCCTGGATCGGCGAGAACTACTCGAACCGCCGCCATGAGGGCGGCACCGATGTCAGCGCGCTGGACTTCGTGCCCGGCGTCAGCAGCCTGGCCGGGCACCTGCATTTCCAGCTGGCGATGCAGCGCGGCATCGCGCCGCGCGAACTGCTGCTGGCGCGCGCGCTGGCCGATTCGCTCGACGACGACGGCTATCTGCGCACGCCGCTGTCCGAGCTGGCGCCGCTGCTGCAGCTCGACGATGAGCCGGCCAGCGTCGACGAGCTGGAGCGCGCGCTGCAGCGGCTGCAGTCGCTGGAGCCGGCCGGCGTCGGCGCGCGCAATGTGCAGGAATGCCTGCGCCTGCAGCTGCAGGCCAGCGACGGCCCCAGCGAGCTGACGCCGCAACTCCACGAGCTGGCGCTGCGCATCGTCGAGGAGGAACTGCCGGCGCTGGCGCGCCACGAGCTGAGCGGCATCGCGCGCCGGCTGGGTCGCTCGGCGACGGAGGTCGAGCTGGTCTGCCAGCGCATCCGCCGGCTCGATCCGCATCCGGGCTGGCGCCATGGCGGCGTGCAGACGCAGTACATCGTGCCGGATGTGCTGGTGCGCAAGCGCCGCGGCGTCTGGACGGTCAGCCTGAACGACGCGATCCTGCCGCGCGTCAGCCTGAACCGCCGCTATGCCGAGCTGGCGCAGCGCCACGCGGCCGGCGGCGGCGAGCTGGCCGCCCATCTGCAGGAGGCGCGCTGGACGCTGCGCAATATCGAACAGCGCTTCTCGACCATCGCCAGCGTGGCCCAGGCCATCGTCGATCGGCAGCGGCATTTCTTCGACTACGGCCCGATGGCCATGAAGCCGCTGGGCCTGCGCGAGATCGCCGAGCAGGTCGGCGTGCACGAGTCGACCGTATCGCGGGTCACCAGCAACAAGTTCATGGCGACGCCGGGTGGCGTCTACGAGCTCAAGCATTTCTTCTCGCGCGCCCACATCAGCAGCAATGGCCGCAGCTGCTCGCCGACGGCGATCCGCGGCCTGGTGCAGAGCCTGATCGAGGGCGAGTCGGCCGAGGCACCGCTGTCCGATGCCGAGATCGCGCGCCAGCTGCAGCGCCAGGGCCTCGACGTCGCGCGCCGCACGGTCACCAAGTACCGCCAGGCGCTGCGCTACGAGCCCTGCGACCGCCGCCACAAGGCGGCGCACTGAGGCAGCGCCAGGCGCTGCTGCGCTAGCTGTGAAGAGTCAAGAGGTTGTTTCTTGACGAACGGAGTCTTGAGATGGGCGGCAGGCCACCGATACCGCTGTGCGGTCGGTGACAGTTGTAGTGATGCTGCCAGTGAGCCAAGGCCTCGGTGCGCTATGCTGAGTTTTGGTACGTCCAGCCGTAGGCCCATTCGCGCAGGGCCGACTGGATGAAGCGTTCGGCCTTGCCGTTGGTCTGTGGCCGATACGGCCGGGTGAACGAGTGCTTGATGCCCAGGTCAAGACAGGCTTGACGGAAGTTCCGCGAGCGGAACGCCGCGCCGTTGTCGGTGAGCAGCCGCTGAACCTTCACGCCCAGCCGGGCGTAGTAGGCCACGGCGTTGCGCAGGAACAGCGCCGCCTGCTCCTTCTTCTCATCGGGGTGCATGGCCGTGAAGGCCAGCCTGGCGTGGTCATCAATGGCGACGAACAGCGTCTCCCAGCCTGCTCCGTCCACCGAGTCACGCCGGTTGCCCGTGACACGGTGGCTCGGACGCACGATGCGGCCCAGCTTCTTGGTGTCGATGTGCAGCAACTCGCCCGGTGCCTCGCGCTCGTAACGCACCATGGGCTCGACCGGCTCCAGGTCGCTAAGCTTGGACAGACCTGCTCGGGCCAGCACACGGCTGACCGTGGAGGCTGAGACGCCCACGCTGCGGGCGATGCCTGACTGCAGCATGCGTCGGCGTCGCAATTCGACGATCAGTGGCGCCTTGGCTGGATCGATGGCGCGGGGCGAGTTCGCTGGTCGAGATGAGGCATCGGCCAACGCCGCCTCACCGCCGGCCAGGAAGCGACCGAGCCACTTCCTGGCGGTGGGCGCTGTCACGCCCTGAGTTGCAGCGGCTACTGGCGCGCTGAGTCCGCCGACGGTCATCTGTCTGACCATTTCGATTCGGCGGGCGAACGTAAGTCGGGCATGCTTATGGCTGTTCATCCGGTCTGGGCTCTGGAGTGGATTGGGTGTTTGGCGACTTCCAGTCTCTCAAACCCAATCCGGATGAACACCGGATACAACCTATTGAAGCTTCACAGCTAGCGATCTCGGCCGGGCCGGTGCTCGGGCGCCTCGGCCGGCCCGTCGCCGCTGCGCTGCGGCGTCGTACGGCGCAGCACTTCGGCGGCGCTGCCCGGATCCTCTTCGCCGGCCGCCGATTCGGTGTCGACGCGTGGCGCCGTCACCGGCTTCTTGGGTGCGGAGGAGGGCGCCGGGCTGCGGGCGTTTCGCTTGTTCATCGCGGTTCTCCATGGGAAAGCCCTTGAGCAACGGCAATCGGCGCGCCGGGCATGGGGTTTGCCGTCGGAGCAGCATCACAGGCAGCGAGGACCGCCATGGCATCCAATCCGCAAGACAGCAGCAAACGCCGCGATCGCACCCGGGCCGAGATTGCCGGCGAGCCGACGCCCCGCATGCCGCATGAGCGCGACGAATCGGCCGACACCGCGCAGCAAGCGCCCGCCGCGCCGACACCGCAGATGCGCCGCGGCTATGCCGACGCGAGCTCGGGCCGCGTGGACACCGACAAGGGCCCCGTGCTGGATCGCAGCTATCACAAGCTGCGCGAGGAGGAGCCGCGCGCCAAACGAGGAGGAGGTCGATCATGAGCACCATCACCGGCATGCTGGCCAATCTGCGGGCCGACGAGGCCCGAAGCGAGCGGCCCGGCGCGAGCCGCGGCCTGGCGACCGCCCCGACCAACGGTCCCGGCCCGCGCCTGCTGACGGCCAGCATGCTGAAGGGCAACAAGGTCGTCAATCTGCAGGACGAGACCCTGGGCAGCATCGAGGAGATCATGCTCGACGTGCAGCGCGGCCGGGTCGCCTATGCGGTGATGGTCTCGGGTGGTTTCCTGGGCATCGGCGAACGCTTCTTTGCCGTGCCCTGGGCCGTGCTCACCCTGGATCCGGACCGCCAATGCTTCGTGATGGATGCCGGCAGCGACTACTTCGACAACGCGCCGGGCTTCGACAAGAACCACTGGCCCAGCCAGGCCCAGCGCGAGTGGCACGAGGAGATCCACCGCCATTACCGGATCCGGCCCTACTGGGATTGAGGGAGAGCGAGGGACTGGCGAAAAAGAGCGGGGCGCCGAGGCGCCCCGCTTCCGTTCTCGGGCGACGCTCAGGCCTGTTGCGCGCGCCTGGTCGCGCAGATTGCGGATCTGCGCGTGATTGCGCTTGACCGCCGCCCAGCAGGTCGAGATCCATTTCGAGGTCGAGAACCTCGGCCCGACCGACACCATCGCCGGAATCACCAGCCACGCCTATTTCAGCCTCGATGGCCCGGAGCAGGGGGTG
>NZ_JAUHHC010000003.1 GCF_030410485.1 Roseateles violae
AGCACTTTCGAAAAACTTCTCAAACCGTGCTTGCCGCGTGCTCATCGCCGCTTCCCTCACCGCCCAACTTCCTTCCGAAGAAGTCCGCGAGCAGCGAAGCCCGCTACTGTAGCACAGGTTTTCGACGGCAAACAAGAAGGGCGCCGAACTTTCGCTCGGCGCCCTGCTTCTTCGTCCTGGCCGGTGGCGCGACGAGGCGCCAGGGCCGACCTACTGACCCACGTAGTCGGAGATCACCTTCCAGCGTCCGTCCTGGATCTGCGACAGGCGCGAGGCGTTGCTGCCCAGGCGCTTGGTCGCGGTGTAGCTGGCCGGTGCGCTGCCGAAGATGTCGGCCGGGAAGCTCATCGAGTCCATCGCCTTGATGAAGCTGTCGGTGCTCAGGTTCGGACCGACCTTCTGGGCCACGGCGATGAAGCCATCGATGATCAGATAGCCATAGACCGAGAAGACGGTCGGGTCGTCGCCGAACTTGGTCTTGTACTTGGTGGCCCAGAAGCGGATCGGCTGCGAGGCCTCATCCATATAGGGATGCTGGGTCGCCATCGTCGCGTAGAAGCCGTCCATCGCCTTGCCGCCTAGCTTGTGAATCAGGTCGGTGTAGGCGGCACTGGAGCCGAGAAAGATCGGATTGAAACCGGTCTTGCGCGCCTCGGCGATCGAACCGATCGTCTCCCGGATGATGGTGCCCAGCACGACCACATCGCAGCCGGCCGACTTCAGCTTGGCCACCTGGGACGAGAACTCGGTCGCGCCGCGCTTGAAGCTGGTCTTTTCGGCCAGCTCCATATTGATGCCCTTCAAACCCGCCTCGGCGCCCTTCAAGACCTCGAGGCCAAAGTCGTCATCTTGATAGTGGGCGCAAACCTTCTTGGCGCCCTTCTCCTTCACCAGGCGCGGCAGCATCACGCGGATCTGCTCGTAATAGGGCACGGCAAACGAGTACTTCAGCTTGTGAAAGGGCTCGTACATCTCCCGCGCCGCCGTCAGCGGCCAGAAGTTGATTACATTCTTCTCGAACTGCACCGGCATCGCCGCGAGGTTCTGCGCCGTGCCGATATGGCCGGCCATGATGAAGATCTTGTCCTGGTTCACCAGCTTCTGCGCGGCCAGCACGGCGCGCTTCGGGTCGTAGCCCGAGTCCTCGAACTTCAGCACGATGCGCCGGCCGTGCACGCCGCCCTGCTCGTTCAGCTCGTCGACGCGCAGCTGCATGCCGGCGCGCACCTGCTTGCCGTAGCCGGCCAAGGGGCCGGACAGGTCCTGTATCGAGCCGACGACGATCTCCGTCTTGCTGACGCCCTGGCTCTGCGCCTGGGCCAGCCCGGCCGAGACCAGCAGGGCCACGGCCGCGAGGCTTGCTCTCATCTTCGTCATGATGTCTGTCTCCTTCTTGGGCTTGGCGAACGAAAGCCGGTCTCAGGCGCCGGCGCTGTACATCGATTCGATCAGGCTCGCGTACTTCTTCTGCACGAACGAGCGTTTCAGCTTCATCGTCGGCGTCAGTTCCTCATCCTCGGCGCCGAGCTGCGTCTCCAGCAGGCGGAACTGCTTGATCTGCTCGACGCGGGCGAACTTGCGATTGACCTTGGCGATCTCGCCCTCAATCAACTCCTGCACCTCGCGGGCGCGGGTCAGGCTGGCGTAGTTGGAGAACGGTACGTCGCGGTCCTGCGCGAACTTCTCGACGTTCTCCTGGTCGATCATCACCAGCGCGGTCAGATAGGCACGCTTGTCGCCGATCACGACGGCATCGGTGATGAAGGGCGAGAACTTCAGCTCGTTCTCCAGTTCGCTGGGCGTGATGTTCTTGCCGCCGGCCGTGATGATGATGTCCTTCATGCGGTCGGTGATGCGGAAATAGCCGTCGGCATCGACGGCGCCGACATCGCCGGTGTGCAGCCAGCCTTCGGCGTCTATCGTCTCCGCCGTCTTCTCCGGCTGGTTCAGATAGCCCATGAAGACATTCGGCCCGCGCAGCAGCAGTTCGCCGCTCGCCTCGTCCACACGCACCTCGACGCCCTCGGCCGCCACGCCGATCGTGCCCGGCCGCATCGCGTCGGCGCGCGTGATCGTGCCCAGCGCACAGCTCTCGGTCTGCGCCCAGCCCTCCAGCATCGGCACGCCCAGCGACAGATACCAGCGGATCAGCTCGGGCGAGATCGGCGCCGCGCCGGTCAGCAGGGCCCGGCAGCGGTGAATGCCGATCAGCTTGCGCACATTGTTCAGCGCCAGCCCGCGCGCGAGCAAAAAGCGCAGCTTGAGCCCGGCGCCGACCGGCTTGCCGGCCAGCACCAGGTCGACGACCTCGCCGCCGACGCCCAGAGCCCAGCGATAGGCCAGCTGCTGCAGCGGCGAGGCCTCCTTGATCGCGATCGCGACGGCCGAATAGAACTTCTCCCAGACCCGCGGCACGGCGAAGAAGATCGTCGGCGCGATCTCGCGCACGTTCTCGGCCACCGTGTCGGGGTTCTCGACGAAATTCAGCGTCGCTCCCGAGTACAGCGAGGCATAGGCACCGACCAAGCGCTCGGCGATATGGCACAGCGGCAGAAAGCACATGCGCTCGTCGCGCTCGTCCTGCGGCAGGCCGACGACCGCCTGGCGCATGCTGTAGACGAGGCCGGCATGGCTGTGCATCGCGCCTTTCGGCTTGCCGGTCGTGCCCGAGGTGTAGACCAGGATGGCCAGGTCCGCCGGCCCGCGGCTGTGCAGCCGCTCGTCGAACAGGCCCGGATCGGCGGCATCGAACTCGCGGCCCAGCGCGCGCAGCTCGTCCAGGCTCATGACATCGGGGTCACTGAAGCGCTGCAGGCCACGCGTGTCGAAGACGATGGTCTTGCGCAAGAGCGGCAGCGCGCTGCGCACCTCGAGCGCCTTGTCCAGCTGTTCCTCGTCCTCGACGAAGAGCAGCACCGTGCGCGAGTCCTCGCACAGGTATTGCAGCTGCGAGGCCGAGTCGGTCGGGTAGACGCCGTTGGTCACCCCGCCGGCCGACTGGATCGCCAGATCGGCCAACACCCATTCGAGCAGGGTGTTCGACAGAATCGAGGCGCAGTCGCCGGGCTTCAATCCCAGCGCCGCCAGACCCATCGCGATCTCGCGCACGGCCGCGGCGCAGTCGCGCCAGCGCCAGCTCTCCCAGATACCCAGCAGCTTGCGGCGCATGAAGACCCGCTCTCCGCGCAAGGCCACCGCGTTCCAGAAGACCTGCGGCAGCGTGTCGCCGCCAATCGCCGTCGGATTCGGCGGCACGGCGGTTTGGGCGTCCCAGAGATTGCTCATGGTCGATGCTCTGCTTCAGCGCCAGGTTTTCTTCTTCTTCCAGCGCCGCTCGCCGCGCGCGCCGGCTTCCTTCATGCCCAGGTAGAACTCCTTGATGTCATCCTTCTCGCGCAGCCGCTCGCAGCTGTCTTCCATCACGATGCGGCCGTTCTCCAGCACATAGCCATAGTCTGCCGCGTTCAAGGCCATATTGGCGTTCTGCTCGACCAGCAGCACCGTCGTGCCGCGCTCGCGGTTGATGCGCACGACGATCTCGAAGATCTCCTTGGTCAGCTTGGGGCTGAGGCCCAGGCTGGGCTCGTCGAGCAGGATCAGCTCGGGCGCGGCCATCAAGGCGCGCGAGATCGCCAGCATCTGCTGCTGTCCGCCCGAGAGCAGGCCCGCCTGCTGGGCCGCGCGCTCGCGCAGGATCGGGAAATAGCCGAACACGCCCTCGACATCGCGCGCCACCGCATCGCGGTCGCGCCTCGTGTAGGCGCCCATCAGGAGGTTGTCGCGCACCGACAGCAGCGGGAACACCTCGCGCCCCTCCGGCACATGGGAGAGCCCGCGCTGCACGATCAGGGCCGGATCCAGTGCGGTGATGTTGTCGCCGCGGAACTCGACCGAGCCCTTGCGCGGATCGATGATGCCCGAGATCGTCTTCAGGATCGTCGTCTTGCCGGCACCGTTGGCGCCTAGCACCGTCGCGATCTCGCCGGGGCGCACCTGCAGGCTGACGCCGCGTATCGCCTTGATCGGCCCGTAGGCGCTCTCGACGTTGGCGAGCTTCAGGATGGCTTCGGCTGCGCTCATGCCCGGCTCCTGCGCAGGCTGCCGGCGTCCTCGGCCGAGCCGAGATAGGCCTCGATCACGCCGGCATGGGCCTGCACCTCGGCCGGCGTGCCCAGGGCCAGCACCTCACCCTGGTTCATCGCCAGCACCCGATCCGACACTTTGGACACCAGGCTCATATCGTGCTCGACCATCAGGACCGTGATGCCCAGATCGTTCTTGATGTCCTGGATCCAGAAGGCCATGTCGCCGGTCTCCTCGACGTTCAGCCCTGAGGACGGCTCGTCCAGCAGCAAGAGCTTGGGCTCGGTCGCCAGCGCCCTCGCCAGCTCGACGACCTTGCGCACGCCATAGGGCAGGCCGGCGACCAGGGTGTCGCGGTAATGCTGCAGATCCAGGAAGTCGATCACCTCCTCGACCTTGCGCCGCGTCTGCCGCTCGGCCGCGCGCACGCCCGGCGCGAACAAGAGTTCGCCCCAGAGGCTGCGGCGGTGGTGGACATGGCGACCGATCAGCAGGTTCTGCAAGACAGTCGCATGCTCGAACAGCTCGATGTTCTGGAAGGTGCGCGCAATACCCAGCGCCGCCACCCCATGGGGCGCCACGCTGGCCAGCGGACGACCCAGATAGCTGATCGCACCGGCGCTGGGCACATAGATGCGGCTGATCAGATTGAACACCGTCGTCTTGCCCGCACCGTTCGGGCCGATCAGCGTGAACACCTCGCCCCGGCGTACCTCGAAGCTGACCTTGTTGACGGCGACGACGCCGCCGAAGCGCAGGGTCAGGTCCTCGACGGACAGCAGGATTTCGCCGCTCATCTCGGCTGTCCAATCTGCGTTCGTGGCAGGCATGACACTTGCATTCTGCGGGCCGAGCGCCGGGCCGCTCCCAAGCCGGCCCGCCTCGGGCGATGTGCTCGCGGCTCGACGCCGCGAGCATCGCCGTCCCCTCGGGGGACCGGCCAAGGTATTCCTTGGACGAGGGGCTTCATCTCAGCCGGTCCGATTTCTGAAAGCTCTTCTGCCGCTTGAACAGGCCGCGGCGGTAGAAGGGGAAGAGCTGCAGCCAGGTGCGTGCCTTCAGCCAGCGACCGTACAGCCCCAGCGGCTCGAAGAGCACGAACAGGATCAGCACCCCGCCGTAGACGGCCGCCTGCAGGCCCGGCGCCTGGCCGATCGCGTCGGGCAGCCGGTCCTTGAACAAGGCAATCAGCTGCGGCATCGTGATCAGAAAGATCGCACCGAGAAAGGCGCCATGCACCGAGCCGAGCCCGCCGATGACGACCAGCAGGAGCAGGTCGATGCTCTGCAGGATGTTGAACTGGTCCGGCGAGAGGAAGCGGATCTTGTGCGCGTAGAGCGCGCCGCCAAGGCCGGCCAGCGCGGCCGAGATCGCAAACGACAGCGTCTTGTAATAGGCGAGGTGGATGCCCATGCTCTGCGCCGAGATCTCCGAATCGCGGATCGCGACAAAGGCGCGGCCGGTCGGCGCACGCAGGAGATTGAGCACGGCCAAGGTCGCGCCGACGGTCAGCACCAGGCAGACGAAGTAGAAGCCCGCCGCGCTGTCGAGCTGCCAACCGAAGGCCTGCAGGCTGCCGACCATCTTGCCGGCATTGCCGCCGGTCACCGACTCCCAGCGCGCCAGCCCCTCCTCGACGATGAAGCCGAAGGACAGCGTCGCGATGCCCAGATAGACGCCCTTCACCCGCAGCGCCGGCAGGCCGACGATCGCGCCGGCCAGCGCCGACAGCAGGGCCGCAGCGGCAAAAGACAGTGGAAAGGGCCAGCCCTGGCCGGCCAGCACCGCCTGCGTGTAGGCGCCTATGCCCAGAAAGGCCGCATGGCCCAGCGAGAACAGGCCGGTGAAGCCGGCCAGCAACATCAGGCCCAGGCCGACCAGGCCGTAGATCAGCACGAAGGTCAGCTGGGCCAGCCAGTATTCGTCGGCCAGCCAGGGCGCGGCCAGCAGCAGCGCCAGCAGGAGGCCGTACCAGAAGCGATGACCGCCATGCTTGGCCAGCGCGATGTCCTGGTCGTAGCTGGTCTTGAAAAGGAAGCGCATCGTCAGTGCCCGCACGGCCGCCCGAAGGGCACTGAGCGCCCCCCCGGGGGGCAGCGAACGAAGTGAGCGTGGGGGTCGACTGTCATCGCTTCAGACCTTCTTGCGCAGCCGCTCGCCGAACAGGCCGTTCGGCTTCAGCATCAGCATCAGGAGCACGACCACATAGGGCGTCACGTCCTTGAAGCCCTCGGGCAGGTAGAAGCCGGCCAGCGCCTCGACGACGCCGATCACCAGGCCGCCGACGATGGCGCCGGGCAGCGAACCGAAGCCGCCGACGACGGCGGCCGGGAAGGCCTTCAGGCCGATCAGGCCCATATTCGCGTGCACGAAGGTGATAGGCGCGAGCAAGAGCCCGGCAATCGCCGCGACGGCCGAGGCCAGCCCCCAGACCAGACCGTTCAGCCGCCGCACCGGGATGCCCATGTAGTAGGCGGCCAGCTGGTTCTGCGAGGCGGCCTGCATCGCGATGCCGACCTTGCTGCGCCGGAACAGCAGATAGAGCCCGCCGCACAGCAGGGCCGTCACGCCGATGACGACCAACTGCTCGACGGCGATCACCAGGCCGGCGAAGCGCAGGAGTTCGCCGCGGTAGGGCACCTCCAGCGCATGGGTCTCGGTGCCGATGACCGGGATCATCGTGATCATGCCGCGCGCCATATAGCCGATGCCCACCGTCAGCATCACGATGGCGAAGGCCGGCTGGCCGAGGATGGGGCTGATGACGACGCGCTCGAGCAGCATGCCGAACAGGGCCATCGCCACGATCACCGCCGGTACCACCAGCCAGAAGGGCAGGCCCCAGGCGCTCAGCAGGGCCAGGCCCAGGAAGGCGCCCAGCATCATCAGATCGCCCTGGGCGAAGCTGACCGTCTCGGTCGCCTTGTAGATCAGCACGAAGCCGAGCGCGATCAGGCCGTAGATACAGCCCTGCGCCAGCCCGCCGATCAGCACCTGCAAACCCTGCATCGCGCCCTTGCCTCTGGATCGGGCCGCGCAGCACGACGCGCCCTCTTCTTCTGGAGCCCACCGGCCTAGGCACAGCGAGCCGATAGCCGAGCTTGTACTGCATGCGCACAGGCCGCGCATCACCGAGAAAACCCGGGCGTCCGCGAAGTCATGGTCGACAGACAAAAAAAGCCCGCCGGGCTCGCCGGCGGGCTTTGCGGATGGAGGCGCCGCCGCGGGCGCCGGGCTTCGATCAGCCCTCGTCCTGGAAGGCCTCCTCGCGTTTGCTCTTGATCGAGGGCAGCATCACGACGACGATCATCAGCGCGGCGGCGATCAAGAGGCCGGCCGACAGCGGACGCGTCATGAAGGTGCTCCAGTCGCCGCGCGACAGCAGCAGCGCACGGCGCAGGTTCTCTTCCATCATCGGGCCGAGGATGAAGCCCAGCAGCAGCGGGGCCGGCTCGCAGCTGAGCTTGTAGAACAGATAGCCCAGCACCGCGAACAGCGCCGTCATATAGACGTCGAAGCTGTTGTTGTTCAGCGTGTAGGTGCCGATGCAGCAGAACACGACGATGGCCGGGAACAGGAAGCGGTAGGGCACGGTCAAGAGCTTGATCCAGATGCCGATCAGCGGCAGGTTCAGCACCACCAGCATCAGATTGCCGATCCACATCGAGGCGATCAGGCCCCAGAACAGCTCGGGGTTGCTGGTCATCACCTGCGGGCCGGGCTGGATGCCCTTGATCGTCATCGCGCCGACCATCAGCGCCATCACCGCGTTCGGCGGGATGCCCAGGGTCAGCATCGGGATGAAGGAGGTCTGCGCGCCGGCGTTGTTCGCGGACTCGGGACCGGCCACGCCCTGGATCGCGCCCTTGCCGAAGGGCACGCGCGGGTTCTTGGTGACCTTCTTCTCCAGCGTGTAGGAGGCGAAGGAAGCCAGCAAGGCGCCGCCACCGGGCAGCACGCCCAGCAAGGAACCCAGCGTCGTGCCGCGCAGCACCGAGGGCCAGGCTTCCTGGAAGTCCTGCTTGGTCGGCCACAGGCCCTTGACGTCCTTGGTGAAGACCTCGCGGTGCTCGGCCGGCTGGCCCAGGTTCGCAATGATCTCGCCGAAGCCGAAGATGCCCATCGCGATGACGACGAAGCCGATGCCGTCGGTCAGCTCGGGGATGTCGAAGGAGAAGCGCGGCGTGCCCGAGATCACGTCGGTGTTGATCTGGCCCAGCAGCAGGCCCAGCAGGATCATCGCGATCGCCTTGACCAGCGAGCCCGAGGCCAGCACGACGGCACCGATCAGGCCCAGCACCATCAGCGAGAAGTACTCGGCCGGGCCGAACTTGAAGGCCAGCTCGGTCAGCGGCGGCGCGAAGGCCGCGATGATGATCGTGCCGACGCAGCCGGCGAAGAAGGAGCCCAGGCCGGCTGCAGCGAGCGCGGCCCCCGCGCGACCTTTTCTGGCCATCTGGTAGCCGTCGATCGCGGTCACGACCGAGCTCGACTCGCCCGGCACATTGATCAGGATCGCGGTCGTCGAGCCGCCGTACTGCGCGCCGTAATAGATGCCGGCCAGCATGATCAGGGCCGGCGTGGCGTCCAGCGCGTAGATCGAGGGCAGCAGCATCGCGATCGTCGCGACCGGGCCCAGGCCCGGCAGCACGCCGATCAGGGTGCCCAGCACCGCGCCGCCGAAGGCGTAGAGCAGGTTTTGCAGCGTGAACGCGACGCCGAAGCCGAGCGCGAGATTGTTCAGGAGATCCATCGCGTGCCCCTCAGCCGGTGATGAAGACGGGCCAGACCGGAATCACCAGCTTCAGGCCCCAGACGAAGATGATCCAGCTGAACACGGTCAGCACGACCGCGTTGATCAGCGCATCCTTCCAGTGGAATTCATCGCCGGCCAGCGCCGAGCTGATGACCAGGATGGGCAGCGTGATCGCCATGCCCAGGCGGGGCAGCAGCAGTCCGAAGACGGCGATGGACACGACCATCACGATCAGCGGCCGCCAGGCGAAGGCGCCGACCGGATCGCCGCCCTCGGACTCGATCGTCAGTGCCTTGAACAGCACCATCGCCCCGAGGATGGCCAGCAGCACGCCGAGGCCGAAGGGGAAGTAGCCGGCGCCCGGACGGGCGGATGAGCCAAAGCTGTACGAGGTGGACGCCCAGGCGAACGCGACGCCGACGACCACGAACATCAGCCCTGACCAGAAGTCTCTTTGACTCTTGATCTTCATTGCAAACCCTCAGAAGGCTTTATCGGTGAGGCATTCTGGCAGCGCCAAACCGGCCCGATCGTGTGGTTTACACGTAAGCGCTCGCCGAGCGGTGGACAGGCTCCGAGGGCTCACATCGCGGAGCCTTCAGCTTCCCTTCAGCTACGGTAGAACCAGAGCTGGAACCGAGGTCATGCCTGCGATCGAGTGAAGCTGAGGCTTCGCCTCAGTTTTAGTGGAACCGACGCTTCGCGTCAGTTCTCCCACTGCGGGGTATTGCGCAGCACCTCTTCCAAGGTCGTCATGCCCTCGGCGATCTTCATGGCGCCGGCCAGGCGCAGCGGCCGCATGCCGTCCTGCACCGCCTGGCGGCGCAGCGCCGACAGGTCCGGCGTCGGGTGCAGATGTTTCTTCGTCGACTCGCCCAGCAGCATCAGCTCATAAAGCCCGGCGCGCCCGCGGTAGCCGGTATTGCGACAGTCCAGGCAGCCGACCGCCTTGTAGGGCTTGACGCCGCCGTTCATCCGCCAATGCTTGAGCATCTCCTGCAAGGTATCGCGGGTGACGCTCGGGTCGGGCTGCTTGCAGTGCTCGCACAGCGTGCGCACCAGGCGCTGGGCCAGCACGCCGATCACGGTGGCGCCGATCAGATAGGACGGCACGCCCAGATCGGTCAGCCGCGTGATCGCCGAGGCGGCGTCGTTGGTGTGCAGGGTGCTGAAGACCAGATGCCCGGTCAGCGCCGCCTGGATCGCCATCTCGGCCGTCGCCAGGTCGCGGATCTCGCCGACCATGATGATGTCCGGGTCCTGCCGCATCAGCGCGCGCAGGCCTTCGGCGAAGCCGAAGTCCAGGTTCGCCTGCGCCTGGGTCTGGTTGAAGGCCGGCTCGATCATCTCGATCGGATCCTCGACCGTGCAGACATTGACCTCGTCGGTGGCCAGGCGCTTCAGGGTCGAATAAAGCGTCGTCGTCTTGCCGCTGCCGGTCGGGCCGGTGACGAGGATGATGCCGTGGGCCTGCCGGACCAGCTTCTCCCAGCGCTCGCTGTCGTGGCCGGAAAAGCCCAGCGTGGCCAGGTCCTTGACCGCGGTGTCGGGGTCGAAGATCCGCATCACCATCTTCTCGCCGAAGGCGGTCGGCAGGGTCGACAGGCGCATCTCGACCTCGTCGCCGGCCGGATTGCGCGTCTTGATGCGGCCGTCCAGCGGGCGCCGGCGCTCCACCACGTCCATGCGGCCCAGCAGTTTGATGCGCGAGATCATCGCGCTCATCACCGTCGGCGGCAGCTGGTAGACCGTGTGCAGCACACCGTCGATGCGGAAGCGGATCACGCCCATCTCGCGGCGCGGCTCCAGATGGATGTCGCTGGCGCGCTGGTCGAAGGCGTACTGCCACAGCCAGTCGACGACCTGGACCACGCCCTGGTCGTTGGCATCGAGCTGCTTGCTCTTGCCCAGCTCGACCAGTTGCTCGAAGCTGGTCACCTGGCTCTGTTCGCCGGCCTTGGCGGCGGCGCGCACCGAACGCGCCAGGGTGAAGAACTCGGTCGTGTAGCGGGCGATGTCCAGCGGGTTGGCGACGACCAGCTTGACCGGCTTGCGCGCGTGCGATTCGATCTGCTCGACCCAGCCGATGTCGAACGGTTCCGCCGTCGCCACCGTCACCTCGGTCAGGCCGACGGCCACCGGCAGGCAGCGCCGCGCCTCGGCATAGCCGACCGACATGATGTCGGCGACGCGGCCGACATCGACCTTCAGCGGATCGATGCGCAGATAGGGCAGCTTGGCCCGCGACGCCAGCCATTCGCTGAGCGCATCGAGGTCCAGCGCCTTGCCATTGGCGACCCGGGTCAGCCCGGCATGGCCGAGCCGCACCAGCGCATGCAGCGAGCTGTCGCCGGCGCCGAAGCGCTGCTCGGTGCGCGCGACCTGGGCCTCGTCGATCAGCCCGTCCTCCCGCAGCCAGTGCAGCAAGGTCCGCCATTCGAGCCGCCCCTCCGGATGGGCGGCGGCTGCCGCGCTGGTCTTGGTCTTGGCAACGGTCATGGGCGGGGCTCGATGTTCTGGATCACGCTCAGCGGCAGCGGCCGCACCAGGCGCAGCCACTTGCGCGCCGGCAGGCCCTGGTCCTTGAATTGCGACTCGATATTAGCCGCTCTGCGCTCGAGTTCCTCGCGCTCCGGCACCTGGACGCCGCGCGCGGCGACGACGATGGTGTTGCCCTCCTTGGTCGGCGCCAGGCTCCAGACCTGGTCGGAGCCGAAGACGCGCGCGATGCGGCCGGCGCTGCGCGCGAAGCTGGCGTCGCGGCCGAACAGATTGACCGTCATCAAGCCGCCCTCGGCCAGCAGCGCGCGGCATCCGGCATAGAAGTCCTCGTCGTCCAGCACCGGCGAGGCGGCCTCATGGTCGTAGAGATCGACATTGAGCACCTGGGCCTGCTGCGGCTCGGCCTCGGCCACCCATTGCGCGGCATCGGCATTGACGACGCTCAGGCGCTGGTCATCCTCGGGCAGGTGGAACCAGGCGCGGCAGGCCGAGATCACCGTCGGGTTGATCTCGACCGCCGTCGTCTTCATGCGCAGCAGCTTGTGGCAGAAGCGCGTGATCGCCGCTGCGCCCAGGCCCAGCTGGATCGCGTGGCCCTGGGCCAGCTCGGCGCTGTCGCGCCACAGCATCCAGGCCATCATCCGCTGCACATATTCGAGCTCCAGGCGCTGCGGCTTGCGGATGCGCATCGCGCCCTGCACCCAGATCGAGTCCAGGTGCAGAAAGCGCACGCCGTCGAATTCGCTCAGGGTCGCCGGCGCCCAGCCGGGCGCCTTCTTGCTCTTGTTCATCGCATCCTTCATCGTCGCCGCGCCGCTCAGTTCGGTACCGCCGGCGCGGGCGGCTGCTCCGCCACCCATTGCTGCAGCTCGGCCAGCATGCGGTCCAGCGTCGCACGGTCCAGCCATTCGCCCTTGGCGACGACGGCGCGGATCCTGCGCGTGGCGCCGATGTCCTGCAGAGGGTTGGCGTCCAGCACGACGATGTCGGCCATCTTGCCCGCCGCCAGATCGCCATAGCGATCGAGCTTGCCGAGGAAGCGCGGCCCGGCCAGCACCGCCGACTGCAGCGCCTGCAGCGGCGTCAGGCCGTATTTGACATAGAGCCCGATCTCGTCGTGCAGCGCCTGGCCCGGGTAGTCGAAGGAGTTCAGGAAACCGGCATCGGTGCCGGCGATGATGGACACGCCGGCCTGCTGCAGCAGCGGCAGGAGCGAGGCGGCGCGCTCGACATTGGCATGCCGGTAGGCGATCTGCTCGGGGCTGTCCAGCGCCGCGCGCCTGACCCGCCAGTCATAGGTCGCGCGCAGCTGCGGGCCCAGGTACTTCAGGTAGTCGTCGCGGCTGTGATCGTCCTGGTCCAGATAGGCGGTGATGCGGCTGATCGACAAGGTCGGCACGACGGCGGTGCCGGCCGCGGCCATGCGGGCAAAGGCGCTGCGTGCGGTCGCCTCGTCGAAGCTGGCCAGGCTCTGCTCGGCCGCCGCGCGGCCGCTGATCTGGCCGGCCGCGACCTGGGCCGTCAGCTCGGCCTCGCGCGGGGTCGCCGCGCGCAGCAGATAAGTGAGGTGCTCGACGCTGCCCAGCCCCGCCTCGCTGGCCTGGGCGAGCGTGATCTGACCGGGCAGATGGGTGGAGGTGCGCAGGCCGCGCGCCTTGGCCTCGCGCAGGGCATCCAGATAGATGTCCGGCTTCAGCGTGTTCTCGGTGATCTTGATGAAGTCGACCTGGGCCGCCTGCAGGCCATCGAGCGCCAGGCTGACCTCGGCCGGCGTGCCGACCTCGATCGTGCCCTTCCACAGCGGCTTGTAGCCCTCCAGCTTGGCGCCGGCGGCAAAGATCGTCGGCCCCTGCAGGCTGCCGGCATTGATCTGCGCGCGCCATTGCAGCACCGTCTCGGTCAGGTCGCCGGCACAGTCGCGCACCGTCGTGATGCCATGCGCCAGGTACAGCGGCAAGAGCCGCCTGTTCTCCTCGATCAGCGCCGGGCCGCCGCCGAAATGCACATGGCTGTCCCACAGGCCGGGGATGATGTAGCGGCCCGGCAGCGCGACCGTCTTCTTGGCCGCGTAGTTGCCGAGCTGCTTCTCGTCGACCACGGCCAGGATGCGCGTGCCGCGCGTCAGCACCGCCTTGCCGAGCAGCAGCTTGCCGTTCGTCACGTCGACGACGGCGGCCTGCTTCAGCAACAGATCGGCCTCGATCTTCTTCGCGGCCAGGGCCGGCGCGCTCAGGGCCGCGGTCAGCAGCAGCGGGAGGAACTTCATCGGTGTCGTTTTCTTCATATCAATCCTGAAAGGCCAGCGCGCGCCAGGCGGCCAGCTTGTCCGCATAGGGCAGCGTATAGGCCGGGCTCGACGAGGGCAGCGCGAGGATACGGTAGTTGACGGCCAGCGGCCCCAGCTGGCGCAGGCCCAGGCGGTGCGCGGTGCCGCCATTGAAGCCTATCGCGCGCAGCGCCGGCAGCCCGGCGACCAGGCCGGCCAGATCACTAGCCCGCGGCGCGCGGATGCTGCTGTCCAGGCTGCCCTCGCGATGCGTCTCGGTGATCACGTCCCACAGCCCGATGCCATGGGCCTTCAGCAGCACCAGCCGCGTCGGATAGTCGGCCGGTTCCAGCGCCAGGCCAAAGACCTCACCGAGCAGGCGCCAGAACTGGTTGCGTGGATGGCCGTAATAGGCCTGCGCCTGCAGCGAGGCGACGCCCGGAAAGCTGCCGAGCATCAGCAGGCGTGTATCTGACGCCACTAGGGGGGTCAGACCTTGCAGCTTCGGCTTGGGGTTTGCGATGATGGGCCGTCCGTCCAACGATGGGGTGCAAAAGATGAATACCGAAGTGATCTGGCAGTTTCTCGCCACGCAGGGTGTCGATTTCGGCCTGAAGGTGCTGGCCGCGCTGGCGGCCTGGGTCGTCGGCCGCTGGATTATCAATCTGGCCGTACGCCTGTTCACCCGCGCGCTGGAGGCTGGGCGCAAGGTCGACTCGACGCTGTCGAACTACCTGCGCTCCATCCTGTCGGTGCTGCTCAACATCGTCCTGATCCTGGCGATTCTGGACATCTTCGGCATCAAGACCACCTCGTTTGCCGCGCTGCTGGCCGGCGCGGGCCTGGCAATCGGCACCGCCTGGGGCGGGCTGCTGAGCCATTTCGCGGCCGGCATCTTCATGCAGGTGCTGCGGCCCTTCAAAGTCGGCGACTTTGTGCTGGCCGGCGGCGTCACCGGCACCGTGCACGAGATCGGCCTGTTCGGCACGACCATCATCACGCCGGACAATGTGCAGACCATCGTCGGCAACAACAAGATCTTCTCCGAAACCATCCAGAACTACTCGACCCTGCCGGTGCGCCGCGTCGACTGCGTGGCCAAGGTGGCCAATAGCGTCGACCCGCTCGACGCGATCGCCAAGCTGAAGGCGGCCGTGGCCGCGATCCCCAATGTCGCCACGACGCCGGCGCCCGACGTCGAGATCCTGAACTTCACCCCCGAGGGCCCGCTGCTGTGCGTGCGGCCCTACACCCACACCGACCATTACTGGCAGGTCTATTTCGACACCCACCGCGCCGTCGTCGCGACCTTCGGCGCGGCCGGCTATCCGGTGCCGGAGACGCCGATCGCGCCGCGCAATCGCTAGGATCTCGCCAGACCCGCCAGGCGCGGCAAGGCCGCGGCCACATTGGCGCTGGTCACCGCGGCCGTCTGCTCAAGACTCCACGCGCGCAGCTGCGCCAGGCTTTCGGCGATCCGCGGCAGCTGGGCCGGCTCGTTGCGCGGAGTCGCCGCGCCGGCGGCGCGTTCGGCGGCGGTCTTGTACAGCCATTGCGGCGGGATGTCCGGCGCGTCGGTCTCCAGCACCAGCGCTTCCTCCGGCAGGCCGGCGGCCAGGCGGCGGATCTGCAGCGAGCGATCGAAACTCAGCGTGCCGCCGAAGCCGAGCCTGAAGCCGAATTCGACAAAGGCCTTTGCCTGCTGCTCGCTGCCGTTGAACGCATGGGCGATGCCGCCGCTGACGGGCAGGCGGCGCAGGCCGGCCAGCAGCTGGTCGGCGCTCTTGCGCACATGCAGGATCACCGGCAGCGCATGGCGGCGCGCCAGCTTCAGCTGCTCGAGATAGAAATGCCGCTGGCGCTCGGCGTCGATGCCGGGCACGAAGAAGTCCAGGCCGATCTCGCCGATCGCGACCAGGCGCGGGTCGCAGGCATGGGTTTGCAGCTGCTCGGCGAGCCGGGTCAGCTCGTCCTCGCCGGCCCGCATCACATAGAGCGGATGGATGCCCAGCGCATAGGCAAAGCCGTGCTCATGGGCCAGCAGCCGCACCGAGTCGAAATCGAAGGCGCCGACGGCCGGGATGACGATCTGCCCGACGCCGGCCGCCTTGGCGCGCGCGACGACGGCCCCGCGGTCGGCATCGAATTCCGGCGCGTCCAGATGGCAGTGGCTGTCGATCCACATGCCCGCCTCCGTCGATCTCAGCGGAAGACCACGGTCCGGTTGCCGTTCATCAGCACGCGATGCTCGGCATGCCACTGGATCGCGCGCGCCAGGGTCACGCATTCGACGTCGCGGCCGATCGCCACCAGCTGCTCGGGCGGCAGGCTGTGGTCGATGCGGGCGACCTCCTGCTCGATGATGGGGCCCTCGTCGAGGTCCGAGGTCACGTAATGCGCGGTCGCGCCGATCAGCTTGACGCCGCGTTCATAGGCCTGGTGATAGGGCTTGGCGCCCTTGAAGCTGGGCAGGAAGCTGTGATGGATATTGATCGCGCGGCCCGACAGATAGCGGCACAGCTCGGGGCTCAGGATCTGCATATAGCGCGCCAGCACGACCAGCTCGATCCGGTTCTCCTCGATCACCTCGATGATCTTCCTCTCCTGCGCCGCCTTCTGCTCGGGCGTGCTCTGCAGCAGCGGGAAGTGGTGGAACGGAATATTGTGCGAGGCGGCCAGCTGGTAGAAGTCGCGGTGGTTGCTGACGATGGCCGGGATCTCGATCGGCAGATGGTTGGTCTGCACGCGGAACAGCAGGTCGTTCAGGCAATGGCCGAGCTTGGACACCAGCAGCAGCACGCGCGTCTTGGCTCGCGCGTCGACCAGCTGCCAGTCCATCTGCAACTGGCCGGCCAGCGCGGCAAAGGCGGCGCGCATCGCGGCCAGTTCGCCGGCGGCCTCGAACTCGATGCGCATGAAGAAGCGCCGGTGGTCGGCATCGCCATGCTGGGCCGAGGTCAGGATATTGCCGCCCTGCTCGAGCAGAAAGCCGGTCACCGCATGGACGATGCCGGGGCGGTCCGGGCAGCTGAGCTTGAGGATGAAGCGCGACGGGGAGGCTTGGGATTGGCTCATACGGATTGCTCGGCTTGGACGACGCCGCCGGCCAGGTTCAGATGCGCCTGGCACTGCGCGGCCAGGCCGGGATCATGGGTGACCATCACGAAGGCGGTGCCCAGCTCGCGGGCCGTCGCCAGCATCAGCTCGAACACCGTCTGCGCGGTGCCGCGGTCCAGATTGCCGGTCGGCTCGTCGGCCAGCACGCAGGCCGGCCCGGTCACCAGCGCGCGCGCGATCGCGACCCGCTGGCGCTCGCCGCCGGACAGCTGCGAGGGCCGGTGCGCGACGCGCGGGGCCAGGCCCACCCGCGCCAGCATGGCCGCCGCGCGCTCGCGCGCCTCGGCCACCGGCATCCGGCGTATGCGCAGCGGCATCGCCACATTGTCGAGCGCGCTGAATTCTGGCAGCAGGTGATGGAACTGGTAGACGAAGCCCAGGTGCTGGTTGCGCCACTGGCCCAGCGCCGGCTCGCCCAGCTCGGCCAGCTCGCGGCCCATCAGCCGGATGCGGCCGGCGCTGGGCTGGTCCAGCCCGCCCAGCAGGTGCAGCAGCGTCGACTTGCCCGAGCCCGAGGCGCCGACGATGGCCAGCGTCTGGCCGCGGCGCACCGTGATGTCCACGCCCTGCAGCACCGGCACGTCGAGCCCGCCCTCGCTGAAGCGCTTCTCGATGCCGACGCCTTCGAGCACCCGCTCGTCGTCCTTCAACAGCGCCTCACTCATAGCGCAGGGCCTCGGCCGGTTGCACGCGGCTGGCGCGCCAGCTCGGATAGATGGTCGCAACGAAGGCCAGCAGCAGCGAGGTGAGCGCGATCGGCACGATGTCGCCGCTTTGCGGGTCGCTGGGCATGTGGTTGATCAGGTAGATGCTGCCGGGCAGGAAGCTGACGTTCAGCGCATGCTCGATCGCCGGCACGATCACGTCCAGATTGAAGGCAATCAACAGGCCGCCGGCCACGCCGGCCAAGGTGCCGATCACGCCCGAGGCGGCGCCCTGCACGATGAAGATGCCCATGATGGAGCGGGGGCTCGCGCCCAGGGTGCGCAGGATGGCGATATCGGCCTGTTTGTCGGTGACCGTCATCACCAGGGTCGAGACCAGGTTGAAGGCGGCGACGGCGACGATCAGGGTCAGGATGATGCTCATCAGGCGCTTCTCGACCTGCACCGCGTCGAACCAGTTCGCATTGGTGCGGGTCCAGTCGCGCACCAGCAGCTCCGGCGGCAGCGTGCGCGCCAGCCGCGACGCGACCTGGCGCGCCTCGTGCACGTCCTTCAGCCGCAGCTGCACGCCGGTCGGTCCCTCGGTGCGGAACAGCCGCGCCGCATCGTCGACATGGATCAGCGCCATGCCGCTGTCGTACTCGTAATGGCCGGCGTTGAACACTCCCAAGAGCGTGAAGGTCTTCAAACGAGGCACGACGCCGGCCGGCGTCACCTGGCCGCCGGGCGCGACCAGGGTGATCTTGTCGCCGCGCGAGACGCCCAGACTGCGCGCCAGCTCGGCGCCCAGCACGATGCCCCAGCCGCCCGGCTGCAACTCGGCCAGCACGCCGTCCTTCAGCTGCGCGGCCAGCGGCGTCACCGTCGCCTCCTCGGCCGGCGAGACGCCGCGGATCACCGCGCCGCGCATCTCGTCGCCACGCGCGATCAGCGCCTGCGCCGCGACGAAGGGCGCGGCGCCGACGATCTCGCCGCCGACCTCGGGATTGGCCTTGGCCTGCGCCACCGTCTGGCGCCAGTCCGCCAGCGCCTGGCCCTGGTAGGACAGCAGCTCGATATGGGCGACGACCGACAGCATGCGGTCGCGCACCTCCTTCTGGAAGCCGTTCATCACCGACAGCACGATGATCAGCGCCGCCACGCCCAGCGCGATGCCCAGCACCGACACGCCGGAGATGAAGGAGATGAAGCGGTTGCGTCGCCCGCCCCGGCCCGCGCGCGTGTAGCGCCAGCCGATTTGCAGTTCATAGGGCCAATTCATGGGAGCGGATGCTAACCGAGCGCGCGCCGACGGCCTGGCTGCGAGGCCAGCCGATGACCGCCCGCTCGCCTCACTGCGTCGTGATACGGCGTTCAGGAAAAATCGCGCGCTTCGTCCGCCGAGGTCCACTCGATGATCTGGCCGTCGCAAAGCCGCTCGGCATCGCTCAGGCCGATCGCCCGCGCCACGCCCTGCGGGAAGCTGTCGAACAGCGCGGTGCCCGCGATGTCCAGCTCATGCGCGCGGGCGCTCCAGCTGGACAGGTAGAGCACGCTGGCCAGGGTGTCGCCGCCGTCCTGCGGATCGCATTGATGGCGGATCGCCTCGACCAGGCTGGCCGGGAAGCGCCAGCGCGCGGCGAAGGCCGCGCCGACCTCCGGGTAGGCATAGCCCAGCTCCGCCTTCTGCGCCGCATAGCGGCCGTCGTCGGTGGCAAAAGCCGGCTGCAGGCTGGCGAGCCCGGGCATGGCCCGCTTCAGGATCAGGTCGCCCACGCCGTGCACCAGCCCGGCGGTGAAGGCGATGCCGGCGTCCAGCTTCAGATCGCCGGCCAGCGAGTGCGCGATCTTGGCGACGTCCAGCCCGTGGCGCCAGAACTCCGGCATGTTCACGCCGGGTACCGCATGAAAGGCATCGCCGACGGCCGCCGCATGCACCAGCTGGCGCGTCGTCTTCAGGCCCAGCAGGGCCGTGGCCGCCTCCACCGTGCCGATCGGCGTGACGCCGGGGCTGTAGCGCGCGGAATTCACCAGCCGCAGCAGGCGCAGGGTCAGCCCCCCCTCTTCCGCCAGCAGCTGGTTGACCCGCCGCATATCGGGTTCGTCCTGCTGCAGCTCGGCAAGAATGCGGTGGACCGCCTCCGGCGGCGAAGGGATCAAGGCGTCGTTGGCCAGCAGCTCTTCGAGTTTCACGGAACACCTCGCGATAAAGAAGAAGCGATGGTAATGGCCGGCCGGCCCGGGTGAATACAAGCCGCCGTGCCCGCGGCGCATCCTCAGAACTGCCGAGCCGCAGGCGTGTCGAGCGCGCAAATCGTCTTGCGGCGGCGCGACATGGCGCTGAAGATGCATTGCCACCGCCAGCGAGGACCCTATGCCGATCACCCAGCCCCGCACCCTTGCCGCCGAAGCAGCGCTGCTCGCCCTGCTGGCCGCCGCCACCCCGGCCGCCGCCGCCCTGCTCGAGATCGCCAACGCGGCGCAATCGGCCGTCTATGTGCGCGACTGCCGCAGCCCCGAAGCGCGCGCGGCCGGCTCGCTGCTGCCCGATCGCTGCGACATCAACAACGACTTCATCGCGACGATGCAGGAGGAACGCTACCAGGCCGCGCTGGGCGGGCTGAGCAGCGCCGCCGTCGCCAGCAACAGCCTGGCGATTGCCGGCGGCCAGGCCAGCCGGGCCTCGGTCGACGCCGGGGGCGGCCTCGGCCAGTTGCTGATCAAGCAGGGCGCCTTTAGCGGCACGACCTATGCGCGCGTCTCGGCCTGGAACACGGTGCTGCAGAGCTACCGCTGGGACGGCAGCGGCCCGGCCGATCGCCATATCGGCGCCAGCCTTGACTTCAGTGCCCAGCATCTGGTCGGCGACGACGGCTTCGACGGCGCGCCGGCGGCCGCCGCGGCGCTGCTCAATGCCAGCATCAGCGTGTTCTCGCTGAGCGCTGACCACATCGGCGTCGACACCGACACCTTCTTCGTCGGCGACCTGATCGAATCGCATGCGCTCGGCGCCGGCGGCTATCGCAGCGAGGCCTACAGCTTCCAGGCCGGCGTGCTGGCCTCGCCCTTCAGCTTCGGAGTCGACATCCATCTGGAGACGGGGCGCAGCTATTTCCTCGAGATCCAGCTGGGCAGCTGGGGCCGCTATGGCGGCTCGGTCGACGCGACCCACACCTTCAGCGTCGGCTTTGCCGACACGCAGGGCCTGAGCGTCGCCGCGGCGCTCGCCAATCCCGTCCTCGTAGGCACGCCGGTGCCCGAGCCGGCCAGCGCGCTGCTGCTGGTCACCGGCCTGCTGGCGCTGCGCGCCCGCCGTACTCAGCCCAGCCGGTAGACGTCCAGCACGACCTCGCGGGCGCGGCGCTCGCCGCAGGCGATCGCCATCACCTTGTTCAGATGCAGCCAGGCCGGCGCACCGGTCTGGAAGCGCATCAGCGTGCGGAAGAAATAGCGCTCGCGCGGCGGCGACTCGCCCCGGGCCAGCGCCGCCATCACCTCGGGCGGGCCATGGCGCAGGCCCTCGCTGCGCACCTCGATCAGGCCGCCATCGGCATCGGCACGCAGCACATAGTGGGCGGCGATCTCGAGCACGCCGTCGCTGCGGCGCAGCTGCCAGTCGACGCCGCCCTCGACGACGCGGCCATTCAGCTCCGGCCCCTGTACCCGGCCGCCGCCCAGCGGCACATAGCGGCGCTCGCCGCCCGGCGCTTCGCCGAGACTGACCAGGGGCAGCACCTCGCAGTGGATGCGGGTCATCGGCGTCAGGGCGGGCGGTGGCGGCAGCGGTTCGGGCATGGCAAGATCGATCGGGGCGGCGGGATCGCGCCAGTGTCGCGCCGGCCGCGCCGCCCCGCCGTCATCCCAGGGGATGACCGCCCGCATGGAGAACCGCAGACGATGCCGACGCTTGTTCCGCTGACCGCCCAACGGGAACCGCCCGTCTTGCGCGGCCTGCTGCCGCTGATCGCTGCGCTGGGTGCACCGGACTTCGCCGCCCGCGCGCTGGGCGGCCTCCACGACGGTGGCCTGCGCGCGGGGTCCTGGTCGGTCTACCGGCTGGCCGACGGCGAGGCGCCGATCCTGCACCTGTCGTCCAGCCTCGGCGTTGCCGACACCACCCGGCAATGCTTTGCCGCCTATCTGGACGGGCTCTACCGCGCCGACCGCAGCTTCGACGCGGTGCGCCGCGGCGAGGCGGCGCTGCTGCGCATGCGCGCCGACGAGGCACCCAGCAGCGCGCACCGTGACGCGATCTACCGCCGCCACGGCATGCTGGAGCGCTTGTCGGTCGTGCAGCGCGCGGCCGATGGTGGCCTGCTGGCCGTCAATCTGTACCGCCACGAGCAGCAGGGCCTGTTCAGCGCCGGCGAGTTCGACGGCTTCGGCGGCCTGGCGCCGCTGCTGCTGGCGACGGTCCAGCGCCATCTGGCGCTGTGTCCGCCGCAGCAGAGCGCGGCGCCCGACACGCGCGCGGCGCTGCGCCGGCGTTGCGCCGAGCTGACCGAGCGCGAGCTCGACGTCTGCGAGCGGCTGCTGCGCGGCTGGAGCTATGACGGCATCGCCGCCGACCTCGGCCTGAGCCGCGCGACGGTCAAGACCTACCGCGCCCGCGCCTTCGAGCGCCTGGGCCTGCATTTCAAGAGCGAGCTGTTCGCGGCGCTGCGCGGCGCGCATTGAGCGCCGGCGCGGCTGTCGGCCTCTCGGATGACAGCCCGCCGCCGACCGGCGGCGCACACTGCGGGCCCAACAACGGAGACTCTCGCATGCGCCTGCCTCGCCTGTTCCTCACCCTGATGCTGCTGACCCCGGCGCTGGCAATCGCCCAGACCGCGCCCTTGAAGCTGATCGTCGGTTTCCCGCCCGGCACCGGGCCGGATGTGGTCGCGCGGCTGCTGGCGCAGAAGGTCGGCGAGACGGGCAAGCAGAACGTCGTGGTCGACAACCGCGCCGGCGCCGGCGGCCAGATCGCCGCGCAGGCGGTCGCCAAATCGCCGGCCGACGGCACGACCTTGCTGCTGGGGGAGGTCGGCTCGATCAGCATCGCGCCGGCGGCCTTCTCCAAGCTGCCCTACAACCCGGCGCGCGAGCTGAGCCCGCTCAG
Source organism: Roseateles violae (assembly GCF_030410485.1). GTDB lineage: Bacteria > Pseudomonadota > Gammaproteobacteria > Burkholderiales > Burkholderiaceae_C > Roseateles_D > Roseateles_D violae. The sequence continues at coordinate 22,470 of NZ_JAUHHC010000003.1, forward strand.
CGAGGTGGTGCGCTCGGACTTCCTGCTGGTCGTGCCGGTGCAGGCCCCGCCGACCAGCGTCGCCGATTTCGTGAAGGCGGCGAAGGCGCGCGGCGACCGGCTCAACTTCGCCACTTTCGGCGCCGGCACGCCGGGCCATTTCGGCGCCGAGATGTTCGCCGAGGCCGGCGGCTTCAAGATCGAGCCCATCCATTACCGCGCCACCGGCGACGCGGTCACCGCCATCATTGCCGGCGATGTGCAGGCCGCCTTCGTGACGACGGCGCTGGGCGCCGCGCAGATCAAGGCCGGCAAGATGCGCGCGCTGGCCACCACCGCCGCGGCGCGCTCGCCGCTGCTGCCCGATGTGCCGACCTTTGCGGAGGCCGGCCTGCCCAAGGTCGATTTCTCGGCCTGGTTCGCGGTCTTCGCGCCGGCCGGCACGCCGGCGGCGACGCTCGATCAGCTGAGCCAGCAGTTCGCCGCCGCGGCGCGCGCGCCCGAGGTCAGGCAGAAGCTGGTCGAGGCCGGCTTCAGCGTCACCGGCAGCAGCCGCGCCGAGGCCGAGAAGATGGTCAGGGACGAGGCCTTGCGCTGGGCCGCGGCCGTCAAGGCCAGCGGCTTCAAGGGCGACTGATCGCCCTCGGTCCGCCTCAATGGGCTTCATCCCAGTTCGGCCCCACGCCGACCTCGGCCAGCAGCGGCACGCGCAGCTCGGCCGCCGAGGCCATCAGCCGGGGCACCTCGGCTTTGACCCAGTCGAGCTCGCCTGAAGGCACCTCGAAGACCATTTCGTCGTGCACCTGCATGACGATGCGCGTGGCCTTGCCCTGCTCGTCCAGCGCGGCCTGGACCTTCAGCATGGCCAGCTTCATCAGATCGGCGGCCGTGCCCTGCATCGGCGCATTGATCGCCTGGCGCTCGGCGCCGGCCTTGCGCGGGCCGTTGCCGCCATTGATCTCGGGCAGGTAGATGCGGCGGCCGAACAGGGTCTCGACATAGCCCTTGTCGCGCGCGAACTGCTTGGTGCGCTCCATATAGTCGCGCACGCCGGCGAAGCGGGTGAAGTAGCGGTCGATATAGTCCTTGGCCGCCTTCTGCTCGATACCCAGGCTGGACGCCAGGCCGAACACGCCCATGCCGTAGATCAGGCCGAAGTTGATCGTCTTCGCATAGCGGCGGTGCTCGCTCGTCACCTCGCCGACCGGCACGCCGAAGACCTCGCTGGCGGTCGCGCGGTGGATGTCCACGCCCTCGCCGAAGGCGCGCAGCATGCCGGGGTCTTCGCTGATATGGGCCATCAGGCGCAGCTCGATCTGCGAATAGTCGGCGCTGACGACGGAACAGCCGGCCGGGGCGACGAAGGCCTCGCGCACGCGCCGGCCCTCGGCCGTGCGGATCGGGATGTTCTGCAGATTCGGCTCGTTGCTGGACAGGCGGCCGGTCACCGCCACCGCCTGCGCATAGTTGGTGTGCACGCGCCCGGTGCTGGCGTTGATCTGCAGCGGCAGCTTGTCGGTGTAGGTGCTCTTCAGCTTGGCCAGGCCGCGCGATTCGAGGATCTTGGCCGGCAGCGGGTAGTCCTCGGCCAGCTTGGCCAGCACCTCCTCGTCGGTCGAGGGCGCGCCGGTGGCCGTCTTCTTGACGACCGGCAGGCCCAGCTTGTTGAACAGGATCTCGCCGATCTGCTTGGGGCTGCCCAGATTGAAGGGCTGGCCGGCGATCGCATAGGCCTCCTGCTCGATCGCGACGAGGCGCTGCGCCAGCTCATGGCTTTGCGCCTGCAGGCGCGCTGCATCGATCAGCACGCCGTTGCGCTCGATGCGGGCCAGCAAGGCACTGGTCGGCATCTCGATCTCGGCATAGACGCGCTTGAGGCCGGGCTCGGCTTCGATGCGCGGCCACATCAGCGCATGGACCTGCAGGCACATGTCCGAATCCTCGGCCGAATACTCGGCCGCGCGGGCGACATCGACCTGGGCAAACGGGATCTGGTGCGCGCCCTTGCCGCACAGCTCCTCGTAGGCAATGCCGCTGCGGCCAAGATAGCGCTCGCCGATCGCGCCCAGGCCATGGGCCTTGTGCGCCTCCAGCACATAGCTCTGCAGCATGGTGTCGTGGCGCACGCCGCGCAGCGCGATGCCGTGGTTGGCCAGCACATGGGTGTCGTACTTGAGGTTCTGACCCAGCTTGGCCGCCTGCTCGTTTTCCAGCCAGGGCTTCAGCCTGGCCAGCACCTCGTCCAGCGGCAGCTGGGCCGGCGCATCGGGGCCGCTGTGGGCCAGCGGGATATAGGCCGCCTCGCCCGGCGCGGTGGCGAAGGAGATGCCGACGATGCGAGCCAGCATCGGCTCCAGCGAATCGGTCTCGGTGTCCAGCGCCACCAGCTCGGCCGCCTGCACCTTGCTCAGCCAGCGCTCGAAGCTCTCCCAGTCGAGGATGGTCTCGTAGCGGCGCTCGACCGCGGCGGCGACCGGCGCCGGCGCGTCGGCAAACATATCGCCATTGACCGGCTCCGCGGGGGCGGCCGCGGCGGCCGTCTTCGCACCCAGTTCCTTCAGCCAGGTCTTGAAGCCGTAGCGGCCGTAGAAGTCCAGCAGGCCGGCCTCGTCGACGGCCTTCAACGCCAGCGTGTCAAGCGAGGGCCAGCCCGCCACATGCTCGGCCAGATCGCAGTCGCAGCGCACAGTCACCAGCTTGCGGCCCATCGGCAGCCAGTCCAGCGCCTTGCGCAGGTTCTCGCCGGCCACGCCCTTGATCTTGTCGGCATTGGCGATCACGCCGTCCAGCGAGCCATGCTCGGCGATCCACTTGGCGGCCGTCTTCGGGCCCACGCCGGTGACACCCGGCACATTGTCGACCGCGTCGCCCATCAGGGTCAGGTAGTCGATGATGCGCTCGGGCGGCACGCCGAACTTGGCCTGCACGCCGGCGGCGTCCAGGCTCTCGTTGCTCATGGTGTTGATCAGGGTCACGTCGGGCGTGACCAGCTGCGCCATGTCCTTGTCGCCGGTCGAGACGATCACCGCATGGCCGGCCTCGGCGGCGACGCGCGCCAAGGTGCCGATCGCGTCGTCGGCCTCGATGCCGGGCACCTCGAGCACCGGCCAGCCGAGCAGCTTGACGACCTCGTGGATCGGTTCGATCTGCTCGCGCAGCGCGTCGGGCATCGGCGCGCGCTGCGCCTTGTACTCGGGATACCAGTCGTCGCGGAAGGTCTTGCCCTTGGCGTCGAACACGCAGACCGCGTGCTCGGCGCCGATCTGCTCGCGCAGCTTCTTCATCATCGCGACCATGCCGTGCAGGGCGCCGGTCGGCACGCCGCCGGGGCCGCGCAGATCGGGCAGCGCATGGTAGGCACGGTAGAGATAGCTGGAGCCGTCGACCAGCAGCAAGATTGGTTTGCTCATGCAGCCATTGTCGCCGCACGGCAAGCGCCGGCCCGCCGGCGCCCGTCCAAGGGCGGACGCCGCGCACCGGCCCTGGGACACATAGAATGGGCCGATGCTTCGCCCCACCCTGCTTCTTTCCGCCCTGGCGCTGTTCGCCGCCGGTGCCGCCCGGGCCGCCGACGACAAGCCCACCGCCCCGCCGCCGCCCAAGCCCGGTTGGACCGTGCTGCCCGATGAGGTGCCGGAGGCCAAGGTCGACCGCCGGGTGATCGAGGACGACAGCACCCGCATCGAGGAGCTGCGCGTGCGCGGCGAGACGCGCAAGATCACCGTGCAGCCGAAGAAGGGCAGCGCGCCGGCCTACGAGATCATCGTCGGCGACGCCACCCACGACCTCTCCCCCGGCGCCAACACCACCCGCGACCTGGTGGGCAAGCGTGTCTGGCGCGTGATGGACTTCTGACGCCCCCAACCGTCGGGGCTCCGCCCCTTCCAGCCGCCGCAACACGCCCGCCAGCCCGCCCATGGCCGTATTTACCGAAGTCACGCCCGACCAAGCACAAGCGCTCCTCGATCGTCTGCGGCTGGGCCGCCTGCTGAGCCTGCGCGGCATCAAGGCCGGCATCGAGAACACCAATTACTTCGTCAGCGCCGAGGCCGGCGAGTTCGTGCTGACGCTGTTCGAGCGCCTGAGCTTCGAGCAGCTGCCCTTCTACCTGCAGCTGATGAAGCACCTGGCCGCGCGCGGTCTGGCGGTGCCCGATCCGCAGGCCGACGAGCAGGGCCAGATCCTGTTCGAGCTGAATGGCAAGCCGGCCGCCCTGGTCGACAAGCTGCGCGGCGGCCACCAGCTGGCGCCCGATGTCTTCCACTGCGAGCAGGTCGGCGCCGCGCTGGCGCGCATGCACCTGGCCGGCCAGGATTTCCCGCTGCACCAGCCGAATCTGCGCGGCCTGGCCTGGTGGACCGAGACGGTGCCGGTGGTGCTGCCCTTCCTCGCGCCCGAGCAGGCCGAGCTGATCAGCGCGGAGCTGGCCTTCCAGCAGCAGCTGGCCGCCTCGCAGACCCATGCCGAGCTGCCGCGCGGCCCCATCCACGCCGATCTGTTCCGCGACAACGTGATGTTCGAGGGGCTTCCCGGCCGCGAGCAGCTGAGCGGCTTCTTCGACTTCTATTTCGCCGGCGTCGACAGCTGGCTCTTCGATCTGGCCGTCTGCCTGAACGACTGGTGCATCGATCTGGATAGCGGCCGCCTGGACGAGACGCGCGCCGCCGCCTTCGTCGCCGCCTATGAGAAGGTGCGCCCCCTGAGCGGCGCCGAGCACCGGCTGCTGCCGGCGATGCTGCGCGCGGCGGCGCTGCGCTTCTGGATCTCGCGGCTGTGGGACTTCCATTTGCCGCGCGAGGCCTCGATGCTGAAACCCCATGACCCGGCCCATTTCGAGCGCGTGCTGCGCGAGCGCATCGCGCGCCCCTGGCATGCACTAAGCAGCTGAGACCTCGCAGCCATGAGCAGTCTTCCTCCCTCTCCTTCCGCGCCGCCGGGCGCGCCGGCACCGAGCACGGCGATGCTGCTGCATCTGCAGACGGTGCCGCCACGCAATGGCGGGCTGTGGATACGCCATGGCTTCAAGGTCTTCCAGCGCAAGCCGCTGGCGCTGACCGGCCTGCTGGCGATCTTCATCTTCGCCGCGATCGCGATGATGCTCCTGCCCTTCGTCGGCATCGTGCTGCTGTTGATGGCCTGGCCGCTGCTGTCGCTGGGCTTCATGCTGGCCACGCACCTGGTGCTGCAGAACCGCACGCCGACGGCGGCCGTCTACCTGGCTCCGCTGAAGCTGACGCGGCAGCGCCGCAATACGCAGCTGCAACTGTGCGGTGCCTATGCGCTGGCGACGCTGCTGATCAGCCTGCTGTCCTCGGCGGTCGACGGCGGCAGCTTCGACGCGCTGCAGCGTCTGCTGGCCAGCGGCGCGCCGCCCGAGCAAGTGGCCGAGGCCGCGGCCGACCCGGCGCTGTTCTGGGGCGCGATGACGCGGCTGACGCTGGCGGCCCTGCTGTCGGTGCCCTTCTGGCATGCGCCGGCGTTGGTGCACTGGGGCGGCCAGGGGCTGATGCAATCGCTGTTCTCCAGCACCCTGGGCGTCTGGCGCAACAAGGGCGCCTTCGTCGTCAACTCGCTGCTGTGGAGCGCGTTGGTGATCGGCGCCGCCCTGCTCTGCAGCCTGCTGGGCGGCCTGCTGGGCGCGCCGCAATTGCTGCCGCTCTTGATCGCGCCGCTGGGCCTGGTGCTGTCGACGGTGTTCTACGCCTCGCTGTACTTCACCTTCGTCGACTGCTTCATGTTCGGCACCCCGCGCGAGCTGCCGCAGAGCTGATCGGGCGCTCTGCGCTCGGCGATGTCACAGCGCTGACATTGGCGCTTCGCAGAATGCGCCCGCTAACTCAAGCGGAGCATTCGATGAGCATCACGAAGAACAGCCAAGCCCTGCCCGGCGACAGCGCCTGCAGCTACGACGACGACGCGATCGTCAACCCCAGCGCCAACCAACACATCGACGACATCCTGGCGCTGCGCCTGAGCCGCCGCCAGACGCTGATGGGCGGCATCAGCACGACGGCCGCCGCGCTGCTGGGCGGCGTCTCGCTGGCCGCCTGCGGGGGCGGCGACGACACGGTGACCGCCGCGCCGGCCCCGGCACCAACGCCCGCCCCGGCCCCGGCCGCGCCCAAGCTCGGCTTCCCCGCCGTCGCCAAGAACAAGAACGATCTGGTCACCGTGCCGGAGGGCTACCAGGTGAGCATCCTGCATGCGCTGGGCGACCCGCTGCACTACGGCGACGAATCGTGGAAGGACGACGGCAGCGAGAGCGCCGACTCCTACAAGCGCCGCATCGGCGACGGCCACGACGGCATGTACTGGTTCGGCCTCTCGGAGGCCGGCGCCTACCAGGCCGACCGCTCGGACCGCGGCCTCTTGTGCGTCAACCACGAGTACGTGGTCGCGCCCTACGGCCTGCACCCGGCCGGCCGCGCCGCCGGCGCCGCGCGCAATGCGGCCGAGGTCGAGAAGGAGATCTACGCGCATGGCGTCAGCGTCGCCGAGGTCAAGCGCGATGCCGGCGGCACCGGCATGAGCATGGTGCGCGGCTCGCGCTTCAACCGCCGCATCACCTCGGCCACGGTGATGGACTTCGCCGGCCCGGCGCGCGGCGCGGCCATGCTGGCGACCAAGTTCTCCGGCACCGCGACACAGACGCGCGGCACCAACAACAACTGCGCCAATGGCTACACGCCCTGGGGCACCTATCTGACCTGCGAGGAGAACTACCTCAATGTGATCAGCCGCGCGGCCGGCGACGAGGCGCTGCGCACGGCCAAGGAGAACGCCAGCCTGGCCCGCTACGGCCTGCCGCCCAACCGCAAGAGCCCCTATCTGTGGGAGACGGCCGGCAGCGACGATCTGTTCGCGCGCTGGAATTCCTCGGTCACCGGGGCGACGGCGGCCGACGACTACCGCAACACCATCAACACCTTCGGCTGGGTGGTCGAGATCGACCCCTTCGCCCCCGACTCGGTGCCGGCCAAGCGCACGGCCCTGGGCCGCTTCAACCACGAGGGCGCCTGGCCCGCCCCGGCCGTCGCGGGCAAGCCCGTCGTCATCTACCAGGGCGACGATTCGCGCAACGAGTACATCTACAAATTCGTCTCCAAGGCCCTGTGGGACACGGCCGACGTCGGCAAGGGCCTGACGGCCGGCGCCAAGTACCTGGACGAGGGCACGCTCTATGTCGCCCGCTTCAACGCCGACGGCAGCGGCGAATGGCTGGAGCTCGCTTATGGCAAGAACGGCCTCGACGGGACGAACGCCGCCTACCCCTTCGTCGACCAGGCCGATGTGCTGATCAACGCCCGGCTGGCCGCCGACAAGCTGGGCGCCACCAAGATGGACCGCCCCGAATGGGGCGCCGTCAATCCGCTCAACGGCGAGGTCTATATGACCCTGACCAACAACAGCAACCGCGTCGCGCTGAGCGCCACGCCGAGCGGCAGCCAGCTGAAGCCCGACGCCGCCAATCCGCGCTATTACGAGGACCTGAAGGGGACGACTTCGCAAAAGGGCAATCCGAACGGCCACATCATCCGCTGGCGCGAGGACGCGGCGAGCGTCACCAAGTTCGCCTGGGACATCTATCTGTTCGGCGCGCAGTCGGACGCCGCGGCCGACGTGAACCTGTCGGGCCTGAGCGACGTCAACGACTTCTCCAGCCCCGACGGTCTGTATTTCGACAAGCGCGGCATGCTGTGGGTGCAGACCGACGACGGCGCCTACACCGACGTCACCAACTGCATGATGCTGGCCGCGGTGCCGGGCAAGGTCGGCGACGGCGGCGCGGCGGCGGCCGCAGGCGGCACGGCAACCATCAAGGGCGCCAGCGCGACGGCCGATACGGTGCGCCGCTTCCTGGTCGGCCCCAAGGAATGCGAAATCACCGGCATCGCCATGACGCCGGACCACAAGACCCTGTTCTTCAACGTCCAGCACCCGGGCGAGGACAGCGCGCCCGACTGGGCGGCCAAGAGCTACGGCAGCTACTGGCCGGCCAGCCAGACCGATACGGCCGCGAAGAAGCGCCCGCGCTCGGCGACGGTGGTGGTCACGCGCAAGGACGGCGGGGAGATCGGGGTCTGAGTGCTTGCTTGTGCCGCGGTAAGGGGCCGCCGGGAACTCGCTCGTAGCCAGCAAGGTTCACGCTCGGCGGGCGGCGTCGCCGCCCGCCGCGGCAACCTCGCCGCTCAGACGACCGAGCCGGCGTAGCTCGCGAGGGTCGGCCCCAGCGACGAGTTAAGCCCGTGGCTGCTCATAAATTTGCAGCTGGTTGCCAGATGGGTCCTGGAGCGTGGCAAGCGTTCCTCCCCAAAACTGCTTCTCCGGCACGCCACTGAATGACACACCGCGCGAACGCAGATCCTCATATGCGGCTTGGACGCTGCGCACTTCGAAGGAAAGGCCGGTGAAGCGCCCGACGAGATCGCCGTCCTCCTGGGGGGCGTCAGCAGGCACCTCCTCAACGACAAGCGTCGCAGAGCCAGCATCAAAGACGCAGTAGCCATACGACTCGCCGTCCGCCTTGATGCGAAGGCCAAGCACGCCTCCGTAGAAACTCTTGGCACCGGCAATGTCTTGAACAAAGACCCGCGGGGTATTGAGATTCATGTCGGTGCTTCCTGACGGGTTCGAGGCTTGACGAACCGGCTCAGCGGTCTGCGAAGCAGCCCGCCGAATCCAAGTTGGGCTCGCGCCTAAACAAGCGCATGAAGCCGAATTCTGAACGGGCTTGGCCCAGGGCTTGCTCGGTAGCAACCCCGGTGAAGCATCCTTCTGTTGGGGGGATGCGTCGCTTACGCAGTCGCCTCCCCGCGGGGCCAGGCACCGACGTCAATCGATCGGCGTTAGCTTGGCAACGCTGAGCGCCAGCCACTTCAGCCCATGCCGCCCGAAGTTCACCTGCGCCCGCGCGTCCTGGCCCTTGCCTTCCAAGGTCACCAGCACGCCTTCGCCGAACTTGGTGTGGAACACGCCCTTGCCGACGCGCAGGCCGCCGTGCTCGTCGTCGACCTTCTTGACCATCGCGGCCGGCACCGGCGGCTCGACCCAGGCGGCCTTCTGCGGGTTGCTGTTCCAGGCCGGGCGATTGCCGGCGCCGACCATGGACTTCAGGCCCGAGCCGCGCGACCAGGCGTCCTGGTACTCCTTGGCATAGCCGGACCCGAAGCCCTGGTTCTTCGGCGTCAGCCATTTCAGCGCGCTCTCGGGCAGCTCGTCGAAGAAGCGGCTCTTGATGTTGTAGCGGGTCTGGCCGTGCAGCATGCGCGTCTGGCAGAAGCTCAGGTAAAGCCGCTGGCGCGCGCGCGTGATCGCCACATACATCAGGCGCCGCTCCTCCTCCAGCCCGTCGCTGTCGGACAGCGAGTTCTCGTGCGGGAACAGGCCCTCCTCCAGGCCGGTGATGAAGACGGCGTCGAACTCCAGGCCCTTGGCCGAGTGCACCGTCATCAGCTGGATCGCATCCTGGCCGGCCTGGGCCTGGTTGTCGCCGGCCTCCAGCGCCGCATGGGTCAGGAAGGCGGCCAGCGGCGAGATGATCTCGCCCGTCTCCGCATCGGGTGTCACGGCGGCCTGGGCGACCGCCGCCGGCAGACCCTCGGCCCGACCATCAGATAGCGTACCCGGCGACAGCTCGTCGACCGGCAGCGCGACCGCATCGCGGCCGAAGCCCTCCTGCGTGACGAAGGCCTCGGCGGCATTGATCAGTTCGCCCAGGTTCTCCAGCCGCTCGGCGCCGTCCTTGTCATTGCGGTAGAACTCGTTCAGGCCCGAGGTCTCCAGCACCTCCTCGATGATCTTGCGCAGGTTCAGGCCCTGGGTCAGGTTGCGGGTCGAGTCGACCAGATTCGCGAAGCCGGCCAGCTTGGCGCCGGCCGCGCCGGCGACGGCGCCGACGCTCTGGTAGAGGCTGCGGCCGCTGCTGCGCGCCGCGTCCTGCAGGAGTTCGATCGTGCGCGCGCCGATGCCGCGCGCCGGGAAGTTGACGACACGCAGAAAGCTGGTGTCGTCGTGCGGGTTCTCGATCAGGCGCAGATAGGCCAGCGCGTCCTTCACCTCCTTGCGCTCGAAGAAGCGCAGGCCGCCGTAGACGCGATAAGGGATACCGGCATTGAACAGCGCCGACTCGATCACCCGCGACTGCGCATTGCTGCGGTAGAGCACGGCGATCTCGGCGCGCGCGATGCCGCCGCGGTGCAGCGCCTGCGCCTCCTCGATCAGCCACTGCGCCTCGGCGAAGTCGCTGGCCTGCTCGTAGACGCGCACCGGCTCTCCGGGGCCGGCCTCGGTGCGCAAGGTCTTGCCCAGGCGCTTGCTGTTGCGGCTGATCAGTTCGTTGGCGGCGTCGAGGATGTTGCCGAAGCTGCGGTAGTTCTGCTCCAGCTTGATGACGTTGCGCACCCGGTACTCGCGCTCGAAGTCGGCCATATTGCCGACCCGCGCGCCGCGGAAGGCGTAGATGCTCTGGTCGTCGTCGCCGACGGCCAGCACGCTCTGCCCGCTGCCGCCCGCATTGCCCGGTGGGGCGAACATCTTCAGCCAGGCGTACTGCAGCTTGTTGGTGTCCTGGAACTCGTCGACCAGGATGTGGCGGAAGCGCTGCTGGTAATGCTGGCGCAGCGCCAGGTTGTCGCGCAGCAGTTCGTAGGAGCGCAGCATCAGCTCGGCGAAGTCGACCACGCCCTCGCGCGCGCACTGGTCCTCGTAGGCCTGGTAGATCGCGACCTGGGTCTTGGTCTGCTCGTCCCAGGCCTCGATATCGCCGGGGCGCTGGCCATCCTCCTTGGCACCGGCGATGAACCAGGACACCTGCTTGGGCACGTAGCGCTCCTCGTCCAGCTTCATCGCCTTGATCACCCGCTTGATCGCCGAGACGGTGTCGCTGGCGTCGAGGATCTGGAAGCCCTGCGGCAGGCCGGCCAGCTTCCAGTGCGCGCGCAGGAAGCGGTTGCACAGGCCGTGGAAGGTGCCGATCCACATGCCGCGCACATTGACCGGCAGCATGGTCGTCAGCCGGGTGATCATCTCCTTGGCCGCCTTGTTGGTGAAGGTCACCGCCATCACGCCGCCGGGCGACACCTGGCCGGTCTGCAAGAGCCAGGCGATGCGGGTCGTCAGCACGCGCGTCTTGCCCGAACCGGCGCCGGCCAGGATCAGCGCCGGCTCGGCCGGCGCGGTGACGGCCGCGTACTGCTCGGGGTTCAGGTTCTTCAGCAGGCCGGTCTGCGGCGCGGCAACGGCAGCGGGCGCGCCGAACAGATCGTCAGAGGGGTGGGAATTCATCCAGGCATTTTACGGAGCCGGCTTTTGGTCAAATGGCGGCATGTCCATGCAGAGCCCTCCGACGCCGGCCGCCGCCGCGGTCACGCTACGCCCGCCCGCCCCCGGCGACATCGGCTGGATCGTCGCCCGCCATGGCCAGCTCTATGCCGCCGAGTTCGGCTGGGATCTCGGCTTCGAGGCCCTGGTCGCGACGATCGCCGGCCGCCTCGCCCAGCGGCTGGACCCCGCGCGCGAAGCCTGCTGGATCGCCGAGCGCGGGGGCGAGCGCCTCGGCTGCGTCTGCCTGGTCCAGGCTCGCGACGAGGGCAGCGACGCGCCCGAGGCCGGCGTCGCCCAGCTGCGCCTGCTGCTGGTCGAACCCTCGGCCCGCGGCCTGGGTCTCGGCCGGCGGCTGGTCCGGCATTGCAGCGATTTCGCCCGCCGGGCCGACTACCGCCGCATCCGGCTGTGGACGAACAGCCTGCTGCTGGCCGCCCGCGGCATCTACGCGGCCGAGGGCTATATCCTCGTCGGCAGCGAATCGCACCACAGCTTCGGCCAGGACCTGGTCGGCGAAATCTGGGAGCTGGATCTGCAATGACGATGACGAGCAGTGCCGCCTGCCCCTGCGGCAGCGGCCGGATCTACGAAGCCTGCTGCGGCCGCTGGCACCAGGACTTTGCCGCCGGTCTGGGCCTGCGCGCCCCGGATGCCGAGGCGCTGATGCGCTCGCGTTACAGCGCCTACGTGCTGGACAAGCTGGACTACCTGCTGGCCAGCTGGCATCCGAGCACACGGCCGGCAAGCCTGGCGCCCAATGAGCCGGGCCTGCGTTGGCTGGGGCTGGAGGTGAAAAGGCATTGTCAGCAGGACGCCGACCATGCGACGGTGGAGTTTGTCGCCCGCGGCAAGATGGGCGGGCGCGCCCATCGCCTGCACGAGATCAGCCGCTTCGTGCGCGAGGACGGCGCCTGGCTCTATGTCGACGGCGACGTCGACTGAGCGCTGATCAGGCGAATTCCTGCCGCACGTCCAGCGAGCTGAGTTGGCGCAGCGGCCAGATCAGCGCGGCGCTGATCGCCAGGCTCAGGATCGCCAGGCCCAGGCTCGAGTCGGTCAGCCAGGGCAAGGCCGGCAGCGCCAGCATCAAGAGGCCCAGCAGCGCCACCGACAGACGGCGGCCCCACTCGTAGCGGCGCAGCAGGCCCTGGCCGCTGGTCAGCGCCAGCAGCGAGGCAATCGCCAGCTCGGCCAGGGTCAGCAGGCTCAGCGCGTCGTGGCCGGCCGCGGCGAAGCTGGCCAGATAGCCCAGGAAGGCGAGCCCGGCGAGGCCGAACGCCATCAGCAGCCAGGCGATCGCGCTGACCCAGGGCGAGCGGTGTCCGACGTGGAGAATCTGCGGCATGTTCAACTCCCGAAAAAAGCAAGGACTGCTGGTTTGCCTGCACATCATGCGCGCGGCCTGTGACAGGATTTTTTCGGTCGGCGGCGCCGCTGTCATTCCCCCCTGAGGAGGGGAAGCCCCGTATTCATCGGCATTCGGTAAGAGTTCACAAGCCTCATGTTGCCCATCGTCTACATCGACGACCACCTGGTCGCCATCGCCAAGCCGGCCGGCCTGCTGGTCCATCGGACAGCGCTCGACGCGCAGGAAGAAGTCTTCGCGCTGCAGCTGCTGCGCGACCAGCTGGGCCGCCCGGTCTGGCCCGTGCACCGGCTCGACAAGGGCACCTCGGGCCTGCTGCTGTTCGCGCTCAGCGCCGAGATCGCCGCCCGGGTCGGGCCGCTGTTCGAGCAGGGCCTGGCGAAGAAGCGCTATCTGGCTCTGGTGCGCGGCTGGCCCGCGGCCGAGTCGGGATCCATCGAGCATCCGCTGGCGCGCGACCCCGAGAAGCCCTCGGCCGGCCAGACCCTGCTGGACGCGCGCACCGACTGGCGGCTGCTGCAGCGCCTGGAATGGCCGCTGCAGACCGATACGCGCTTCGCGAGCAGCCGCTTCGCCCTGGTCGAGGCGAGCCCCTTCAGCGGCCGGCGGCATCAGATCCGGCGGCACTTGAAGCACATCGCCCACCCGATCATCGGCGACGCCACTCATGGCAAGGGCCCGCTGAATCGCGCGGTCGCCGCCTATCTGGGCCTGCAGCGCCTGTGGCTGCATGGGCTGGAGCTGCAGATTGCGCATCCGGCCGACGGCCGGCCGCTTGTGCTGAAGGCGCCGCCGGGGCCGGAGTGGCAGCTCCTGCGCGCTCAGGCTGCGGGCTGACGATCGCGTGCCAGCAGAGCGTGCATCTCCAGGTCCTCGTGCCGGCCACCCCAGAAGGCCACCTCGCGCAAGAGTCCCTCACGCCGGAAGCCCAGGCCCTCGGCCAGGCGCAGCGAAGCTTGGTTCTTCGGATGAATCATCGCCTCGACCCGGTTCAGGCCCATGCCGTCGGCCGAGAAGCCCCAGGCCAACACGGTGAGCAGCGCCTCCGTCATCAGGCCCTGGCCCTGGGCCGCACGCGCCAGCTCATAGCCCAAGGTGCAGCGGCGCCAGGCGCGGTTCCAGGCGAAGAGGCCGCAGCTGCCGACCAAGGCACCGTCGGCGATCCGCTCCAGGCCCCAGCGCGTGCCGGGGTTGGGCAGGCAACGCCAGCCGGCGAAGGTCTCGACCAGTTTCTCGGCTTCCGCCACGCTTTGCAGCGGATCGCTCCCGAACCAGCGCATCGCCTCGGCATCGCCATGGATGGCGAACAGAGCCGGCGCGTCGGCCGGAGTCAGCTCGCGCAGCCGCAGCCGCGCACTCGTCAACAGGGGAAAGGACGCCTCGGCGCTACTCATGCCCCGAAGCGTAGCGCGTAGATCGGCGGCAGGTTCAGCGCGACGGCCTGCCAGCTGTCGCCGGCATCGTCGCTGGCCCAGAGGTTGCCGGTCGTGCTGCCCATCAGCAGGCGCTCGCCGCTGGCGTCAACGTCGAGACCGTGGCGGTAGATCAGGTCATAGCAATGCTGTTGCGGCAGGCCCCGACGCAGCGCTTCGAAGCTCCTGCCGCCGTCGCGGGTGCGGGTCACGCACAGGGCGGCGTCAACCGGCAGGCGGCGCTCGTCCTTGATCGCCGGCGCGAACCAGGCGGTGTTCGGGTCGCGCGGATGGGCGGCAACGGCGAAGCCGAAGCTGGAGGGCTCAGCATGCAGCCGCTGCCAGCTGGCGCCGTTGTCGGCCGAGCGCCAGATGCCGCAGTGATGCTGGGTCCACAGCACCTCGGGTGCGCCGGCGCAGCGGGCGATGCGGTGCACGTCCTGCACGATCGGGTCCTGCTGGCGCTCGGGCGGCATGTAGTCGGCATTCATGCCGCTGGCGCGGATCTGCCAGCTGGCGCCGCCGTCCGTGCTGCGCCAGGCGCCGCCGGTGGAGACGCCCAGAAGCGTCTCCTCGGGCTTGCTCGGATGCGGGCAGATCGAGTGGATGCCCGGCGCGTCGTACCCGCCGCCCATCCATTCCATCCGCTCGGGCAGGTTCCACAGCGAGTCGACCAGCTGCCAGCTGGCGCCACCGTCGCCGCTCTTGAACAGGCCGCCAGGGATGGTGCCGGCCCAGACGGTGCCGGCACCGTCACGCTCCATGGACCAGACCTGCTGCAGCTTCCAGGCCGGCCCCTGATCGCTGCCATCGCCCTCGGGCTGCGGGGGAAAGGTCGGCACGGCCACCTCGGTCCAGCTCTTGCCACCGTCGTCGGACGCATGCATCTTGCTGCCGAAGTGCCCCAGGTTCAGCGCCGCCAGCATGCGCTGCCCCGGCGGCGCTGGCAGCACCATGGTCACCGGCTCGGCGATGAAGCTCAGGTTCGCGATCTGCCAGCCGGCGCCGTCGTGGCGCAGCTCGAACAGGCCCTTGCGGGTGGCGACCCAGGCGCTCTTGCTGGGATTGGTCATCGGTCTAGCCTCCGGACAATGCTTGCAGCACATGGACGACGCTGTCGGGTCCCAGCGGCTCGTTCAGGAGCCGGAACTCGCGCAGCCGCCGTCCGTCGACAAAGATCACCACGTTGGCGCGCAGATGGCCCTGGTCGTCGAGCACATAGCCGCGCAGCCGCGGGTTGACGGCGAACGCGGCCTCCAGGCCCTCGCGCACCGTCTGGCACGACGTTTGGACCTCGGGAGTTTCGACAAAGCGGCGCAATTGGGGGGTGAAGACGATGCGGGCCATGGACGGATTCTTGCCGCCTGGGCGCTGGCTGAACAGTGCCTAAAGCCCTGGGCCAGCGCCGATCGGCGCGCCGGCCGAGAATGCCGCTTCCGTCACACCAAGAAGAAGTTCGAGATGAATCCAGGCATTGCCTATGCCGCGCTGGCCTATCTGCTGTGGGGCCTGTTCCCGCTCTACTTCAAGCAGCTGACCGAGGTGCCGGCGCTGGAGGTGATCGCGCACCGCACACTGTGGTCGCTGGCCTTCGTGGCGCTCTTGATGACGGTGCTGCGGCGCTGGGCCTGGGCGCCGGCGGTGCTGCGCAAGCCGCGGCTGCTGGGCCTGTTCGGGCTGTCGGCCAGCCTGCTGGTCGTCAACTCGCTGGCCTATGTCTGGGCGGTCCAGCAGGGCCATGTGCTGGAGGCCAGCCTGGGCTACTTCATCAATCCGCTGGTCAATGTGGCGCTGGGCTTCGTCTTCCTGCGCGAGCGGCCGCGCCCGCTGCAATGGGCGGCCGTCGGCCTGGCGACGGCCGGCGTGCTGTGGATGACGGTGCAGACCGGCCGCGCACCATGGATCGCGCTGGTGATCGCGCTGAGCTTCGGTTTCTACGGTCTGGTGCGCAAGACGGCACCGCTGGGCGCGATGGAGGGGCTGACCCTGGAGACCCTGCTGGTCGCGCCGGTCGCGGCCGGCGCGCTGGCGCTGTGGACCGCGCAGGGCCATAGCGCCTTTGTCGCCGGCACCTCGGCGCAGCTCGGCTGGCTCTTGCTGGCCGGGCCGGTGACGGCGATCCCGCTCTTGCTGTTCGCCGCCGGCGCCCGACGCCTGCCGCTGACGACCCTGGGCTTGATCCAGTACATCTCGCCCTCGATGCAGTTCCTGCTGGGCGTCTTCCTGTTCCGCGAGCCCTTGGAGCCGGCGCGGCTCACTGCCTTCGCCTGCATCTGGGCGGCGCTGGCGATCTACAGCCTGGAGGGCTTGTGGCGCGGGCGGCGGGCGGCGGCGCTCAGCGCGGTGTAATCCTGCGGAGCCCGGCGGCGGCGCTCACTCGTCGATGAATTTCCAGCTGTCGGCGCCGTCGAATCTGCGCACCCGAACCGAGGCGATCAGTGCGGGATCGAAGTTGCCCAGATTGACCCCATGCTTGCAGCCGGGCGTGGGTTGCAGCGGCTCCCAGTGAGTGACGCAGCCGCAGGTCTTGCAACGGATGGTCCGCAGCGTCCTGTCGCCCCAGATGTAGTCGATCGTGGACTCGGGATGGCCTTCGATGGCGACGCTGCCGAACTCGAAGTAGACCCAGGGCCCGCCGCCGCGGCGGCACAGCGAGCAGTTGCAATCGGTGGCTACCGTCGGCGTCGACGGCAGCCGCAGGCGGACCGCGCCGCAGTGACAGGAACCTTCATGCATCGGAATCTCCTCGAGTGGCAAGCCAGTGCCTGCCGATTCTCACGCAGCAGGTCTACAAATGCGAAAGGCCGGCAAAGCCGGCCCTGGTCCCGCAGCGCCGCCTGTTCAGCGCTTCAGGCGGCGGCGCGCGGCCATGCCGATGACGCCGGCACCGGCCAGCAACAGGGCCGAGGTTCCCGGCTCCGGCACTGCCGAGACCTGCAGCAACTGCCCGCGCACTTCGCCGCCCGGATAGCTGGCGGTGTGGACGTTGACATAGGCCAGCCCGTTCTGCAGCACGGCAAGGAATGACATCGCCGGATAGCCGGCATTCGACGAGCTCGAAGGCGTCGCCGGAATCGCGGGCGCCGGCAGATTGGCAGCGCCGACCAGGACGTTGTTGCCCGACACGGTCACGAGGTAACCCGGCGTGCTGGCGAAGTTGATGCGTACCGGCCCCGTCTCGGTGGACGACGCCGCGGCATGGATGTGATAGCCAGTAGCGGGGCCGGACAGCCCGAACACCGCCTCGGAGAAGCTGTAGGTGTCGTCGAGCAGCGAAGCCGTGCCGTGATCGTCGTACTGCAGGCTGGCAATGCCCGTCGCAGTACTGGCCGTCGACGGAACTTCGCTGGGCCCGTTCAGGGTGGCGTTGAACTGGTAGACAAGGGCGTGGGCGGCGAACGGCGAACCGAGCAATGCGCACAGCGCCAATAGCAAGGGCAGCGATTTCTTCATGCGCGACTCCTGATGTCTTCGAATGAACAAGGGCCGACGACGAGCATAAGCCGCCCGGCGCCGCCGCGGTGCCGAAATCTGCCGTCCCCCCCAAGTCTGAAGGACGCGGCGCCCTTCAGCGCCGCGATTCGGCGCTGCAAGGCGCAGCCAGCTGCCCGGATCAGCTGCGCATCAGATGATCGAAGGCGCCCAGCGCGGCCTTGGCCCCTTCGCCGGCGGCGATGATGATCTGCTTGAAGGGCACGGTGGTCGCGTCGCCGGCGGCGAACACGCCGGGCACCGAGGTCTGGCCCTTGGCGTCGACGATGATCTCGCCATGCTTGCTCAGCTCGACCACGCCCTTCAGCCATTCGGTATTGGGCACCAGGCCGATCTGCACGAACACGCCTTCGAGCTCGATGTGCTTGGCCTCGCCGCTGGCCCGGTCGGTATAGCTCAGGCCGTTCAGCTTGCCGCTGGCACCGGTGAACTGGGTCGTCTGCGCCTGCTTGAGGATGGTCACATTGGCCAGGCTCTCCAGCTTTTTGACCAGCACGGCGTCGGCGCGCAGCTGATCGCCGTACTCCAGCAGGGTCACATGGGCGACGATGCCGGCCAGGTCGATGGCCGCCTCGACGCCGGAATTGCCGCCGCCGATCACCGCCACCCGCTTGCCCTTGAACAGCGGGCCATCGCAGTGCGGGCAGTAGGCGACGCCCTTGTTCTTGTACTCCTGCTCGCCCGGCACATTGACATTGCGCCAGCGCGCGCCGGTCGTCAGGATCACGGTCTTGCTCTTCAGCGAGCCGCCGTTGGCCAGCTGCACCTCGACCAGGCCGCCCGGCTCGGCGGCCGGGATCAGCTTGTCGCCGCGCTGCAGATTCATCACATCGACGCCATAGGCCTTCACATGGGCCTCCAGGCTGGTCGCGAACTTGGGACCGTCGGTCTCCAGCACCGAGATGTAGTTCTCGATCGCCAGGGTGTCGTTGACCTGGCCGCCGAAGCGCTCGGCGGCGATGCCGGTGCGGATGCCCTTGCGCGCCGCATAGACGGCCGCGGCCGCGCCGGCGGGGCCGCCGCCGACGACCAGTACGTCGAAGGCCTGCTTGGCCGAGAGCTTGGCGGCGTCCTTGTCGGCCGCGCCGCTGTCGAGCTTGGCGACGATCTCCTCGACCGTCATCCGGCCCGAGCCGAACGGTGCACCGTTCAGCCAGATGCTGGGCACGGCCATGATCTCGCGGGCATTGACCTCGTCCTGGAACAGGCCGCCGTCGATGACGACGGTCTTGACCTTGGCGTTGAGCACCGACATCAGCGACAGCGCCTGCACGACGTCCGGGCAGTTGTGGCAGGACAGGCTCATATAGACCTCGAAGGCGTAGTCGCCGTCCAGGGCCTTGATCTGCTCGATCACCTCGGGCTCGACCTTGGGCGGGTGACCGCCGGTCCACAGCAGGGCCAGCACCAGCGAGGTGAACTCGTGGCCCAAGGGAATCGCGGCAAAGCGCAGGCTCTGATCCGTGCCCAGGCGCTTCAGGCTGAACGAGGGCTTGCGGGCGTCCTGGCCGCCGGTCTTCAGGCTGATCTTGTCGGACATCGCGGCGATGTCCTGCAGCAGGCCCAGCAACTCCCGCGAGGAGGCCGAGTCGTCCAGCGAGGCTTCGACCTCGAAGGGCTGGGTGACGCGCTCGAGATAGGCCTTGAGCTGGGATTTGAGGGTGTCGTCCAACATGGTGCTGCTCCTTGTTCGTTCAGGCGTGGCGGTGCCAGCCTCTCCGGGAACGCCCCGTCGGACGAGGCGCTCTCAGAGACGCTTGCGCGGCTCTCTGCGGGAAGCTGCAAGCCCTCCCGGGCTCGCAGCATTCGTCTTCATCGATGAACTCAGATCTTGCCGACCAGGTCCAGCGAAGGGGCGATGGTATTGGCGCCTTCGTTCCACTTGGCCGGGCAGACCTGGCCCGGGTTGGCGGCGGTGTACTGGGCAGCCTTCAGCTTGCGCAGCGTTTCCTTGACGTCGCGGGCGATCTCGTTCGAGTGGATCTCGGCCGTCTTGATGATGCCGTCCGGATTGATCACGAAGGTACCGCGCAGGGCCAGACCTTCCTCGGGAATGTGCACGCCGAAGGCATTGGTCAGCTTGTGGGTCGGGTCGCCGACCAGCGGGAACTTGGCCTTGCCGACGGCCGGCGAGGTCTCGTGCCAGACCTTGTGCGAGAAATGCGTGTCGGTCGTGACGATATAGACCTCGGCGCCGGCCTTCTGGAACTCGGCGTAGTGGTCGGCGGCGTCCTCGACCTCGGTCGGGCAGTTGAAGGTGAAGGCGGCCGGCATGAAGATCAGCACGGACCACTTGCCCTTCAGCGACTCTTCGGTGACGGTGATGAACTTGCCGTTGTGGAAGGCCTCGGTCTTGAAGGGCTGGACTTGGGTATTGATCAGCGACATGGTGATTACCAGTTGGTTTAAGGGATGGCATGAATGATATCGGCATGCACGCTCCCTTAGTTTTGGTTAATCAAATGACCACCATTGGCGCTGACTATTGAGCACTTCTATTGATTTCGCATTGTGCGATAGCAATAAAGCTCAGGCTTCCAAGGCCAGCAATTCCTCCACCGTCTGGCGCCGGCGGATCAGGCGCTCGGCCTCGCCGTCGACCAGCACTTCGGCGATCAGCGGCCGGCTGTTGTAGTTGCTGGACATCGAGGCGCCATAGGCACCGGTGTCGTGGATCACCAGCAGGTCGCCGACCCGGGCCTCGCCCAGTTCGCGCGGCACGACGACGCCGCCGTCCTCCTGGGTGAATACGTCGCCCGACTCGCACAGGGGGCCGGCGACGACGGAGGCGCGCGGTTCGAGCTGCCGCCCGTCGGCGGCGATCACGCTCATCGCATGGAAGCTGCCGTACATGGCCGGGCGCATCAGCTCGTTGAAGCCGGCATCGACCAGCACGAAATGATTGGCGCCGGCCTGCTTGGTTGCACGCACCTCGCTCAGCAGCACCCCGGATTCGGCGACCAGATAGCGACCCGGCTCGATCTCCAGCGCCAGCGCGTGGCCGAGGATGCTCTGCGCCTCCTGGCGCGCCATGTCCCAGAGGCCGAAGTAATGAGCGGCGTCGATCGACGGATCGCCTTCGCGGTAGGGGATGGAGAGGCCGCCGCCGGCCGAGATCGCGTGCAGATCGTGGCCGGCCGCCTTGGCCTGGCGCACCAGGTGCACCATCGCGCCGCAGACCTGGCTCAGATGCCCGTAGTCGACGCCCGAGCCGATGTGCATGTGCAGGCCGACCAGCTTGAGGCCGTGGCGGGCGATCGCATCGAGCGCAGCGCCCAGATCGCTGTGCCAGATGCCATGCTTGCTGTGCTCGCCGCCGGTATTGGTCTTGTTGCTGTGGCCATGACCGAAGCCGGGGTTGATGCGCAGCCAGACCGGATGGCCCGGACTCACGGCGCCTAGCTGGCCCAGCATGTCGATGGAGCCGGCATTGACCGGCACCCGGTGCTCGACGACGGTGGCCAGAGTCTCGCGGTCGAGCAGATCGGCGGTGAAGACGATCTCGCCGTCGGCGCCGGCCCGGTAGCCGGCCGCCAGCGCACGCAGAATCTCGCCGCGCGAAACGGCGTCGACCTGGACGCCCTGCTCGCGCATCAGCCGCAGGATATGGGTGTTCGAGCAGGCCTTCTGGGCAAAGCGGATGGTGTCGAAGGACTTCAGCGCCGCGATGCGCGCGCGGATCGTCGCCGCGTCATAGACCCAGAGCGGGCTGCCGAAGGTTTGGGCCAGCGCTTGCAGGCGGGCGGGGCTGAAGGGATTGGCCATCTGGAACTCCTGGATCTTGGACTGCGCACAGCATGCCCGCCCTCATTCATTCAATCAAATGCTTTGAGTTTGAAAGTCGATTCAATCCTGATATGGTTTGATCGATGAGCATCAGCCACCGCCATATCGAGGTTTTTCGCGCCGTCATGACCGCCGGCGCGGTGACCGGCGCCGCCGACCTCCTGCATACCTCCCAGCCGACGATCAGCCGCGAGCTGGCGCGCTTGGAGCAGTTGCTGGGCTACGCCCTGTTCGAGCGCCAGCGTGGTCGGCTGAAGGCGACCGCTCGCGCGCTGGCCCTGTTCGACGAGGTGCAGCGCTCCTTCCAGGGCCTGGAGCGCGTCATCGCCCGCGCCGGCGAGTTGGGCCGCGCGGAAGGCGAGCGTCTGTCCATCCTCAGCTTGCCGGCCCTGGCCCATGCGCTCCTGCCGGCCGCCTCCGCCGCCTTCGTCGCGCGCCATTCGGGCGCCAGCCTGAGCGTGACGCCACAGGAATCGCCGCTGCTGGAGGAATGGATGAGCGCCCAGCGCTTCGATCTGGGCCTGACCGAGGGCAGCACGGCGGCGCCGGGCACGGCGATGGAGCCGCTGCTAAGCCTGGATGAGGTCTGCGTGCTGCCGGCCGGCCATGCGCTGCTGGACAAGACGGTGCTGGAGCCGGCCGATTTCGAGGACCAGCGCTTCGTCAGCCTGGCTGCCGAAGATCCGTACCGGACCCAGCTCGATGCGCTGTTCGCCGCGGCCGGCGTGCGGCGTCGGATGACGGTGGAGACGCACAGCGCGCAGGCCGTCTGCGCGATGGTCGAGCAGGGGCTGGGCCTGGCCATCGTCAACCCGCTGACGGCGCTGGCCTGCGCCGGCGAGCGGCTGCAGTGGCGGCGCTTCTCGGTCTCGGTGCCGTTCAGGGTCAGCGTCTTGCGGCCGGAGCATCGGCCGGGACAGCCGCTGGCCGCGGAGTTCCTGGGCTGTCTGCGCGACGAGGTCGCGGCGATCGAGAGCCGGCTCGCCGCTTAGTTGCGCTCGATGCGCGCGTAGGCCGAGTGGTTGTGTATGGATTCGAAGTTCTCGACATCCACCGTATAGCGCCCGATCCGCGGCTCGGCATTCAGCCGCAGCGCCACGTCGCGCACCAGATCCTCGACGAACTTCGGGTTCTCGTAGGCCTTCTCGGTAATCCACTTCTCGTCGCTGCGCTTGAGCAGGGGCCAGATCTCGCTGGAGGCGCTTTCCTCGGCGAAGCGCACCAGTTCCAGCCAGCCGAGTTCAGCGTCCGGCAATTCGGCACGTATCGTCACCAGCGAGCGCTGGTTGTGGGCGCCGTAGTCGGAGATCTCCTTCGAGCAGGGGCACAGGCTCTTCACCGGCACGGCCACCTCGGCCCAGACCGAGGTCCGGCCGGCGCGGGTCTCCGAGATCAGCGCGCCCTGGTAGTCCAGCATCGATTCGATGCCCGAGACCGGCGCGCGCTTGCGGATGAAGAAGGAGAAGCGCACCTCGATGCGGCCCTCGACGGCCTCCAGCTTCGTCAGCATCTGGCCGTGCAGCTCGCGCAGGCTCTTCGCGTCCAGCGGCGCCTTCAGCGCATCGAGCCAGGCGACGAAGCGCGACATATGCGTGCCCTTCTTCTCGGCCGGCAGCGCGACGTCCAGGGTCCACAGACCGACCGTCGGCTGGGCCGCCTTGCCGACCTGCACCTGCAGCGGATAACGCACATCCTTGACGCCGACACGCTGGATCACGAGGTGGCGCTCGTCGCGCTCGCTCTGGGTGTCGGGGATATGCAGGGCGCTGGTGACTTGGTTCATGCGGGACGGAAATGATTCTTCTTCGGCGCGAGCATGACAGCATTGCCACGGCCTTGCCCGCGCAAGGGCTTCATCGCCTCACTGGTTGGCGGCGGGCCTCACCAGCGAGGGGCGCGCGCCGAAGCGCTTGAGAATGCTTTGCTCGATGCCGGCGGCGTCGAGCCCGCACAGCGCCATCAGCTTGGCCGGGTCGCCATGCTCGACGAATTCGTCGGGCAGGCCCAGCACCAGGACGGGCACGTTCAGGCCGGCGGCCTGCAGCGACTCGAGCACGGCCGAACCGGCGCCGCCCATCACGCAGCCCTCCTCGACCGTCACCAGCGCGTCATGGCTGCGCGCCAGCTCGGCGACCAGCTCATGATCGAGCGGCTTGACGAAGCGCATATTCGCCACCGTTGCGTCGAGCCGATCGGCCGCCTCCAGCGCCGGATAGAGCACGGTGCCGAAGGCCAGGATGGCGATGCGGGGACCGCTGCCGCGATTGCCGCCGTTCTTGCCGGCCTCGCGACGGATCTCGCCCTTGCCCCAGGGCTGGGCCGTCATCTGCTTTTCCACCGCGACGCCGGCGCCGGCGCCGCGCGGGTAGCGCACCGTCACCGGGCCCTCGTGGCGGAAGGCGGTGAACAGGGCCTGGCGGCACTCGTTCTCGTCGGCCGGCGTCAGGATCGCCATATTCGGGATGCAGCGCGTGTAGGCGATGTCGTAATTGCCGGCATGGGTCGCGCCATCGGCGCCGACCAGGCCGGCGCGGTCGAGCGCGAACACGACGGCCAAGTTCTGGATCGCCACATCGTGGACCATCTGGTCGTAGGCGCGCTGCAGAAAGGTCGAGTAGATCGCGACGACCGGCTTCAGGCCCTCGCAGGCCAGGCCGGCGGCAAAGGTGACCGAATGCTGCTCGGCAATGCCGACATCGTGATAGCGGGTCGGGAAGCGCTTGTGGAACTCGACCATGCCCGAGCCTTCGCGCATCGCCGGCGTGATGCCGACCAGGCGCTGGTCCTGCTCGGCCATGTCGCACAGCCATTCGCCGAAGATCTGGGTGAAGGTCGTCTTCGGCGGCGTCGCCGGCTTAACGAAGCCGATCGCCGGGTCGAACTTGCCCGAGGCCGCGTGGTATTTGACCGGGTCCGCCTCGGCCAGCTTGTAGCCGGCGCCCTTCTTGGTGACGATGTGCAGGAACTGCGGGCCCTTCTTGCCGCGCAGGTTCTCCAGGGTCGGGATCAGCGATTCGAGATCGTGGCCGTCGATCGGGCCGACGTAGTTGAAGCCGAACTCCTCGAAGATCGTGCCCGGCACGACCATGCCCTTGGCATGCTCCTCGAAGCGGCGCGCCACCTCGTACAGCGGCGTGTTCTTCAGCACCGACTTGGCGCTCTCGCGCGCCGTCGCGTAAAACTTGCCGCTCATCAGCCGGGCCAGGTACTTGTTCAGCGCGCCGACCGGCGGGCTGATCGACATGTCGTTGTCGTTCAGGATCACCAGCACGTCGCCGAGCAGGCCGCCATGCGAGACGCCGGCATTGTTCAGCGCCTCGAAGGCCATGCCGGCCGTCATCGAGCCGTCGCCGATGATGGCGACCGCCTTGCGGTCCTCGCCCTTGATCTTGGCGGCCATCGCCATGCCATGGGCGGCCGAGATCGAGGTCGAGGAATGGCCGGTGCCGAAAGTGTCGTACTCGCTCTCGTCGCGGCGCGGGAAGCCGCTGATGCCGCCCAGCTGGCGCAGGCTCGACATCTGCTCGCGCCGGCCGGTCAGCACCTTGTGCGGATAGGTCTGGTGGCCCACGTCCCAGACCAGGCGGTCGTGCGGCGTGTTGAACACATAGTGCAGCGCGACGGTCAGCTCGACCGTGCCGAGGTTGGAGCCCAGATGGCCGCCGGTCTTGGAGACGCTGTCCAGCACATAGGCGCGCAGCTCGCCGGCCAACTTGACCAGCTCGGTGCGCGGCAGCCGGCGCAGATCGGCCGGGCTGTTGATTTTTTCCAGCAGGGGGTAGCTCATCGCGGCCATGCCTCAGCTATTGCGCTCGACGACCATATCGGCCAGCAGACCCAGCCAGGCGGTGTCGGTCAGGCCGCTGGCGGCCAGCGCGCGGTGCGCCTGGTCGCGCAGCTGATCGGCCAGGCGGCCGGCCGCCTCCAGGCCCAGCACCGAGACGTAGGTCGGCTTGTTGGCATCCTGGTCCTTGCCGGCGGTCTTGCCGAGCACGGCCGAGTCCTGGGTCACGTCGAGGATGTCGTCGACGACCTGGAAGGCCAGGCCCAGGGCCGCGCCGTAGTCGGACAGCGCGGCCGTCGCCTTCGCATCGGCCGGCCCGCAGGCCGCGCCCATCAGCACGCTGGCCTGCAAGAGCACGCCGGTCTTGCGGCGGTGCATATCGCGCAAGGTCGCCTCGTCCAGCTGCTTGCCGACGCTGGCCAGATCGATCGCCTGGCCGCCGGCCATGCCGTCATAGCCGGCCGAGCGGGCGAGCAGTGCGCACAGCCGCGCCTGCAGCGCCGGCTCGACGCCGGTCTCCGGTGTCAGCACCTCGAAGGCCAGCGCCTGCATCGCATCGCCGGCCAGCATCGCCACCGCCTCGCCGAAGGCGACATGGGTGGTCGGCTTGCCGCGGCGCAGCACATCGTCGTCCATGCAGGGCATGTCGTCGTGCACCAGCGAATAGGCATGGATCAGCTCGACCGCACAGGCCGCGCGCATCGCCGCCTCGGTGTGGCCATGGACCGCCTCGCAGGCAGCCAGCACCAGCAGCGGGCGCAGGCGCTTGCCGCCGCCGAGCACCGCATAGCGCATCGCTTCGCCGAGGCCGGCCGGCGCACCGGCCGGCACGAAGCCGTCCAGGGCGATCTCAAAAGCAGCGAGCGAGCGCTGCCTCCATTGTTCGAACACGCCAGAATCCACGCTCAGGAGGCCTCCCATGGTTTCAACCCTTCGCCGTCCAGCACCTTGACTTGTTGTTCTACGGCCTGCAAACGGTCGCGACAGAATCCCAGCAGTTCTGCCCCGCGTCTGTAACTCTCGAGTAACTGATCCAGCGGCAGGTTTTGACCTTCCATGGCCGCGACAAGACGCTCCAGCTCTTCGAGTGCGTGCTCGTAGCTGCTTGGGGCTGCGGCATCCTTCGATGCCGTCTTGGCGGTGCTGCTGGTTCTGCTCATCGACATACGCGAAAACGACAATTGTATCCAGCCGGTCCGCGCCCGATGTTTCCTCGCCGCCACGGGAAATAGGAACAGGCGTCTTGACAAGCGGCCGGCCCGGCAACGGCGACCTGGGTACAATCCCGCCCTCATGCCCGACGCATCCGATGGTGCTGCGCCGGGTCCGCCACGAGCCCGGCCGGAACGTTCCTTGCCGGGCTTTTTGACACAAACCCGGTCTCGTGCCCATCAGCAACGGTCCGGGGGGTTGACATTGGTTTCTGGAAAGAGCCCTTGGATCATGTCCGACCTGAGCATCACTCTCTCAGCCCTCGAACGCAGCCAGACCCAGCTGCCCGTCAGTTCCTACTTCGATGAGGACCTGTTCCGTCGCGAACAGGCGCAGATCTTCCAGCGCGGCCCGCGCTATCTCGGCCATGCGCTGGCCGTGCCCGAGGTCGGCGACTACTACGCGCTGCCCCAGGAGGGCGAGGGCCGCGCGCTGGTGCGCACGCCGCAGGGCATCGAGCTGATCTCCAATGTCTGCCGGCATCGCCAGGCGCTGATGCTGCGCGGTCGCGGCCAGGTCGGCGCCTCGCGCAGCCATATCGTCTGCCCGCTGCACCGCTGGACCTATGACCTGAAGGGCGAGCTGGTCGGCGCCCCGCATTTCGAGCAGGACCCCTGCCTGAACCTGAACCGTTACAAGCTGCAGCAATGGAACGGCCTGCTGTTCGAGGACAACGGCCACGACGTCGCCGCCGAGCTGGCGCGGCTGGGCCCGCGCGCCGAGTTGAGCTTCGACGGCTATGTGCTGGATAAGGTCCAGGTGCACGAGTGCAACTACAACTGGAAGACCTTCATCGAGGTCTATCTGGAGGACTACCACGTCGGCCCCTTCCACCCGGGCCTGGGCCAGTTCGTCACCTGCGAGGACCTCAGCTGGGAATTCGGCCGCCACCATTCGGTGCAGACGGTGGGCGTGCACAAGGAGCTGGCCAAGCCCGGCTCGGCCGTGTACCGGCGCTGGCACGAGCAGCTGCTGCGCTTCCGCGACGGCGCCCCGCCCGAGCAGGGCGCGATCTGGCTGACCTATTACCCGCACATCATGGTCGAGTGGTACCCGCATGTGCTGGTCGTCTCGACCCTGTTCCCCAAGGGCCCGCAACAGACGACCAATATCGTCGAGTTCTACTACCCCGAGGAAATCGCCGCCTTCGAGCGCGACTTCGTCGAGGCGCACCAGGCCGCCTATATGGAGACCTGCGTCGAAGACGACGAGATCGCCGAGCGCATGGACCTCGGCCGCCGCGCGCTGCTGGAGCGCGGCGACAACGAGGTCGGCCCCTACCAGAGCCCGATGGAAGACGGCATGCAGCATTTCCACGAGTGGTATCGCCGCGAGGTGGCGTTGCCTTAGCCCCTCGACCGCCGGACACGGCGGTCGGTCCCCCAAGGGGACGGCGCTCGGCCCGGGGCGGTGACAATGCAGTGATGCCTGCCTCGCTGCTGATGATCGCCGCCACTTTTCTGTTCGCCACGATGGGGGTCTGCGTCAAGCTGGCTTCCGAGCTTTACGACGCCGGCGAGATCGTCATGTACCGCGGCCTGGTCGGCATGGCGATGCTGGGCACGCTGTGTCTCGTGCGCGGCCAGACGCTGCGCACCGCCGTGCCGGCGATGCATTTCTGGCGCAGCCTGTCCGGCGTGATCTCGCTGTCGCTGTGGTTCTATGCGATCGGCAAACTGCCGCTTGCGACGGCGATGACCTTGAACTACATGAGTTCGGTCTGGATGGCGCTGTTCCTGATGGGCGGCGCCGTGATCATGGGCAGCGCGCGCATCGACGGCCGCCTGGTCGCCGCCGTGCTACTGGGCTTCGCCGGCGTCGCCCTGGTCTTGCGCCCGACCATCGATCAGCAGCAGGCCTGGCATGGTCTGGCCGGCCTCCTGTCCGGCATGCTGGCCGCGCTGGCCTATCTGCAAGTGACGGCCCTGGGCCGTGCCGGCGAGCCCGAATACCGCATCGTCTTCTACTTCTCGGTCGGCGGCGTGACGGCCGGCGCGCTGAGCACGCTGGCCCTGCGCCTCAGCGAGCAGGGCAGCCCGCATGGCCATACGCTGAAGGGCATCGCCCTGCTGCTGGCCGTCGGCCTTCTGGCCACGATCGCCCAACTGCTGATGACGCGTGCCTATGGCCAGGGCAAGACCCTGGTCAATGCCTGCCTGCAGTACCTGGGCATCGTGTTCTCCTTTGTCTACGGCGTCGCGCTGTTCCGCGACCCGGTGACCGGCTGGGCCCTGGGCGGCATGGCCCTGATCATCACCGCCGGCCTGGCAGCGACGCTGCTGCGCGCCAGCACGACGCCGAAGGACAGCCAGCAACATTCGACGACCGAACCCTGATTGGATGAGCCCCCATGATGAAAACCACGCTGATCGACGCCGCCGCACTGCAGCAGCTGATCGCCACCCGCGCGCCGCTATTGCTGATCGACTGCGGCTTCGACCTCGCCGACAGCGCGGCCGGCGAGCGCGCCTATGCCGAGGGTCATCTGCCCGGCGCCCATTACCTGCACCTGGACCGCGATCTCTGCGGCCCCAAGAGCGGCCCCGACGGCGCCTTCCGCGGCCGCCACCCGCTGCCCGAGCGCGCGGCCTTCGCGGCCACGATGGCCGGGCTGGGGCTGAGCACCAACACCCAGGTCGTTGCCTACGACGCCCAGGGCGGCATGTATGCGGCGCGGCTGTGGTGGATGTTGCGCTGGCTGGGCCATGCGGCGGTCGCCGTGCTCGATGGCGGCAAGGCCGCCTGGACCGGCCCGCTGAGCCGCGAACTGCCCGCCACGCCGGCGCCCGGCGACTTCCGCCCCGGCGAGCCGCTGGTCGGCAGCATCGAGGCCGATCAGCTGCTGGCACAGCTGGGCCGGCTGCGCCTGATCGACGCGCGCGCGCCGGAGCGCTTCCGCGGCGAGGTCGAGCCGCTGGACCAGCAGGCCGGCCACATCCCGGGCGCCAGCAACCGGCTGTTCAAGAACAATCTGGACGAGCGCGGCTTCTTCAAGCCGGCGGCGCAGCTGCGCGCCGAGTTCGAGCCCCTGCTGGCACCGTTCGCCGGCTCGCAGGTCGTGCATCAATGCGGGTCCGGCGTGACCGCCTGCCACAACCTGCTGGCCATGGAGCATGCCGGCCTGGCCGGCTCGCTGCTCTACCCGGGCTCCTGGAGCGAGTGGTCCGGCGATCCGCGCCGCCCGGTTGCGAAAGGCTAGACGAATGGCGAAGATGGAGCCGCTGTAACACCGGTCCCCTGCTCACTCCACCAGGAGGTCTGCCATGTTCAAGCGCATTCTGGTTCCCACCGACGGTTCCGACATCACGGCCAAGGCGGTCAACGCCGCCATCGGCATGGCCCGCGTCCACGGCGCCCAGCTCTACACGCTGAGCGTCAAGGAGCCCTTCCCCTACAGTGCCGTGTCGGAGATGCAGCCGACGCCGCCGCAGGAGTTCTTCGATGCGCAGGAACGCATTGCCGGCGCGCGCGTCAAGGAGGTCGTCGCCACCGCCGCCGAGGCCGGCGTGCCCTGCTCGGCCCACACGGTCGAGGCCCTGCATGCCTGGGAGGCGATCATCGAGCACGCCAACAACAACCAGTGCGATCTGCTGGTGATGGCCTCGCACGGCCGCCGCGGCGTCTCGGCCCTGCTCTTGGGCAGCGAGACGCAGAAGGTGCTGACCCACTGCACGATCCCGGTCCTGATCGTGAGGTGAGCCCGGCTCGGCCGGTCCTCAGTGCCCGGCGGCCAGGCGCACCAGCGTCACCAGGCTCAGGCCCAGGCCCAACCAGGCCAGTTGCATCGCCGTCTCGCGCAGCGGCAGGCGGCGCTGCAGCTGCGGGATCAGGTCGGCCACGGCGACATAGATGAAGCTGCTGGAGGCGGCAACCAGCAGATAGGGGAACAGCCCCTCCCAGGGGCCGACGACGAAGTAGCCGAGCACGCCGCCGGCCACCGCCGCCAGGCCCGACAGCGCATTGAAGAGCAGGGCCTTGGCGCGCGAGAAGCCGGCGTTCAGGAGCACGATGTAGTCGCCGACTTCCTGCGGGATCTCGTGCGCGATGATGGCCAGCGAGGTCACCAGGCCCAGGCGCGGATCGGCCAGAAAGGCGGCGGCGATGATGATGCCGTCGCAGAAGTTGTGGATCGAGTCGCCGACCAGCACCGAGAAGCCGCCGCGGCCGGCCTGTTCCTCGTCGAAGTGGTGATGGTGGTGGTGGCCGTCGCCCTCGTGGTGATGGGTGTGGCGGTACAGCTCGGCCTTCTCGAGCAGGAAGAAGAACAGCAGGCCGCCCAGCAGGGTCATGAACAGCGCATGCGGACTGGCGCCGCCCTCGAAGGCCTCGGGCAGCACATGCAGCAGCGCCGTGCCCAGGAGCACGCCGGTCGACAGGCTCACCAGATGTTTGACCACGCGGCCCAGCAGGGCCACGGTCAGGCTGGCGGCGATCAGCACCGACAGCAGGCCGCCGATCAGGGTGGCCAGCACGATATAGAGCAGGGTCATGTCAGTCCAAAAACAAACCGCGCCGGGAGGCGGCGCGGTTCGTCCAGTCATTCTTTCTATCTATTCTTTTCCGGTCTCAGGCCACGCCCTGGGCCTTGAACCATTCGAGGCAGCGCTTCCAGCCGTCCTCGGCCGCGTCCTTGCGATAGCTGGGCCGGTAGTCGGCGTTGAAGGCATGCGGCGCGTCGGCATAGACCTGGAACTGGCTGCGCCGCGCGGCCGGCGAACCTTCCGCCAGCGCGGCCTTCATCTTATCAACCGTGTCAAGCGGGATGCCGGTGTCCTGGCCGCCGTACAGGCCCAGCACCGGCGCCTTCAGCTCGCCGACCAGCTCGATCGGGTGCCGCGGCTGCAGCGGATTGGTCGGCCCCAGCAGGCGGCCGTACCAGGCGACGCCGGCCTTCACGCCCGGGTTGTGCGCCGCATAAAGCCAGGTGATGCGTCCGCCCCAGCAGAAGCCGGTGACGGCCAGCTTGGAGGTGTCGGCGCCCTGCGTCTTGGCCCAGGCGACGCAGGCATCCAGATCGCCCATCACCTGCGCGTCGGGCACCTTGGCGATCACCTCGGACATCAGCTTGGCGATCTCGCCATAGCTGCCGGCATCGCCCTGGCGCACGAAGAGCTCCGGCGCGATCGCCAGATAGCCCTGCTTGGCAAAGCGCCGCGCGACGTCGGCGATGTGCTCGTGCACGCCGAAGATCTCGCTGACGACCAGCACGACCGGCGCGTTCTTCTTGCCGGCCGGGACGGCGCGGTAGGCCGGCAGCTTGAAGTCGCCGACCGGAATCATCACCTCGCCGGCCTCCAGGCCCGCCGCATCGGTCTTGATCGTCTGCGCGGTCACCGGCAGCACCGCGGCGGCGAAGCCGCTGCCGACGGCCGTCTGCACGAAATCGCGGCGGTTGAAGTCGCGGCTGGGGGTCAGGCTGTCGAGGTCTTGCTTCAGCATGCGGGGCGCTCCTTGGGCTCTTGATCGGTGCGCGCGATTCTAGGCACAGCCGCGGAAGGCTGCAGATTTGCCCCGACAATCGCGGCCATGACCCTGCACCCCGCCACCGCACTCGCCGCCATCGACATAGGCTCCAACAGCTTCCGGCTCGAGATCGCCGAGCTGCCGCGCGGCCGCTACCGCCGGCTCGAATACCTGAAGGAGACGGTGCGCCTGGGGGCCGGCCTCGACGAGGACGGCCGGCTGACCGAGGCGGCGATGCAGCGCGGCCTGGACTGCCTGCAGCGCTTTGCCGAGCGGCTCAAGGGCTTCGCGCCGGAGCGGGTGCGCGCGGTCGCCACGCAGACCCTGCGCGAGGCGAAGAACCGCGACGAGTTCCTGGCCCGCGCCGAGCGGGCGCTGGGCTTCGCGATCGAGGTGATCTCGGGCCGCGAGGAGGCGCGGCTGATCTATGCCGGCGTCGCCCACCTGCAGGCCTCGGACGAGCCGCGGCTGGTGATCGACATCGGCGGCCGCTCGACCGAGATGATCCTGGGCCGCGGCCGCCAGCCCAGCAGCGCCGAATCGTTCCAGGTCGGCAGCGTCAGCCTGTCGCTGCGCTTCTTCCCCGACGGCCGCTTCAGCGCCGAAGCCTTCCGCGCCGCCCAGGTCGCAGCCGGCGCCGAGCTCGAGGAAGCGCTGAGCCTGTTCAAGCCCTCGATGTGGCGGCAGGCGCTGGGCAGCTCGGGCACCGTCGGCGCGGTCGCGCAGATCCTGGCCGCCAACGGCATCAGCGACGGCCGCATCACCGCCGAGGGCCTGCGCTGGTGCATCGCCCAATGTCTGATCGCCGGCGCGGTCGACCGGCTCGCGCTGCCGGGGCTGAAGGACGACCGCCGCGCGGTCGTCGGCGGCGGCCTGTGCATCCTCTACACCTTGCTGACCCAGTTCGGCATCGAGGAGCTGCAGCCGGCCAAGGGTGCGCTGCGCCAGGGCGTGATCCTCGACCTGGCCGAGCGGCTGGAGCCGGCCGGCCGGCGCGGCGCCGATATGCGCGCCGCCTCGGTCGCCGTCCTGCAGCAGCGCTTCGGCGTCGATCTGGAGCAGGCGGCGCGCGTGCAGGGCCTGGCGCTGAAGCTGCACCGCCAGCTGGAGCCGGCCGCGCCGGCCGAGCTGCGCCGCGAGCTCGGCTGGGCCGCCGCCCTGCACGAGATCGGCATGATGGTCTCGCACCACGACCACCACCGCCACAGCGCCTATCTGCTGGCCCATGTCGACGCGGCCGGCTTCTCGCAGAACCAGCTGCGCCGCCTCGGCCATCTGGCCCTGGGCCAGCGCGGCGGCCTGCGCAAGCTGGAGGCGCAGTTGGCCGACGAGACCCTCTTGTGGCAGGTGCTGGCCCTGCGCCTGGCGGCGATCGCCTGCCATGCGCGCGGCAGCGTCGGGCCGCGCCCGCTGCGCCTGCAGCGCCAGGGCCGCAAGCTGGATCTGGCGCTGCCGCTGCGCTGGGCGCGCGAGCAGCCGCGCCTGCTCTATCTGCTGCAGGAAGAGGCGCAGGCCTGGCAGCGCAGCGGGGCGCTGGAGCTGAACCTGGCCTGAAGCTCCGGTAATCGGCTAGAGGCAATCCGGCGCCTGCACCGCCTGCAGGATCACTTCCATTTCCTCACTCTCGCGCTGGCGCGAGCGCAGCCACCAGACGGCGCCCTTCTTGATCGCCCAGGGCTGCTCGGCGCCGCATAGCAGCTGGGCGGCCAAGAGGCCCAGCGTCGGCTGGTGGCCGACGATCAGCACCGGCTCGGCCGAGCGCGGCCAGCGCGCCGCCGTCAGCAGCGCCTGCGGCTGGGCCTCGGGCGCCAGCGCCGGCACGATGCGGAGTTCGCGGCCCAACGCCGCGGCGGTCTGGCGGCAGCGCTCGGCCGGGCTGACCAGCACCCGCGTCGTCGCGGCCAGGCGGTGGTTCAGCCATTGCGCCATCTTGTGGGCCTGGCGCTCGCCCTTCGTCGTCAAGGCGCGCTGCAGATCGTCGAGGCCCTCGCGCTGCAGCTCGGCCTCGGCATGGCGCCACAAGATCAGGTCCATGTCCGCAGCCTCCTTCGATCGCCCGGCTATTCCGGCTGGTAGCGCCGCATCAGCGCCTGCTGGGCGCTGATGCCCTCGGCCGAGACGCGCAGCGAGCGCCCGTCGGGGCCCAGCTGCCAGGCGTCCAGGCTGTCGTGCAGATAGGGTACCAGGGCCTCGTCGATCACGCGCTGGCGTAGCCGGGCGTCCAGCACCGGCCAGGCGACCTCGATGCGGCGGAACATATTGCGGCTCATCCAGTCGGCGCTGGACAGGTACAGAACTTCATCGGCTTCGCCGGCGCCCCAGCGGAAATAGCAGACCCGCGAATGCTCGAGAAAGCGGCCGACGACCGAGCGCACGACGATGTTGTCGCTGAGGCCCGGCAGGCCCGGCGGCAGCATGCAGGCGCCGCGCACGATCAGGTCGACGGTGGCGCCGGCCTGGGCCGCGCGCAGGATGGCGGCGATCAGCTCGGCATCGGTCAGCGCATTGATCTTGACGACCAGGCGCGCCGGCCGACCTTCGCGTGCCGCCTGCTCGACCTGGGCCAGGTGCTCCATCATGCGCTGGTGCATATTGAAGGGCGCCAGCAGCAGCCGGTGCAGCGCCTTCACGCTGCCCAGCGAGGCGAGCTGGCGGAACACCGTGTCGACGTCGGCGGTCAGCTCGCGGTCGGCGCTCAGATAGCCGATGTCGGTGTA
This sequence comes from Roseateles violae, assembly GCF_030410485.1. Classification (GTDB taxonomy): domain Bacteria; phylum Pseudomonadota; class Gammaproteobacteria; order Burkholderiales; family Burkholderiaceae_C; genus Roseateles_D; species Roseateles_D violae. The sequence continues at coordinate 57,003 of NZ_JAUHHC010000003.1, forward strand.
GAAGCGCGCGGTGCGCGGGTTGTAGTTGCCGGTGGACAGATGCGCGTAGCGGCGCAGCCTGGAACGGCCCTCATGGCCCTCGCGCCGCGTCACCAGCAGCAGCTTGGCATGGGTCTTGTAGCCGACGATGCCGTAGACGACCTGCGCGCCGACCGCCTCCAGGCGCTCGGCCCAGTTGATATTGGCCTCCTCGTCGAAGCGCGCCTTCAGCTCGACGACGGCCATCACCTCCTTGCCGCGCCGCGCCGCCTCGATCAAGAGATCCATCAGCACCGACTGGCTGCCGGTGCGGTAGATGGTCTGCTTGATCGCCAGCACGTCCGGATCGTCGACCGCGTCGCGCAGAAACTGCACGACCGGATCGAAGCTCTCGAAGGGGTGGTGCAGCAGCACATCGCCCTTGCGCAGCTGCTCGAACATCGACTTGCCGCGCGGCAGCCGGCCCTGCGGCCAGACCGGCTCGTGCGGCGCGAAGCGCAGGCCCGGCGCCTCGGTCTGGTCGATCAGCTCGTTCAGCCGCACCAGATTGACCGGGCCGTTGACGCGGTACAGCGCCGCCTCCGGCAGGCCGAACTGCTCGAGCAGGAATTGCGACAGCTCCTGGGGACAGGTGTTGACCACCTCCAGCCGCACCGCGCGGCCGAAATGCCGCGTCGTCAGGCCCGAGCGCAGCGCATGGCGCAGATTGGCGATCTCCTCCTCCTCGACCTCCAGGTCGGAGTCGCGGGTGACGCGGAACTGCGAGAAGGCCTCGACCTTGCGGCCCGGGAACAGTTCCTCCAGATGGGCGCGGATCACGCTGGTCAGCAGCACGAAGGCCTGCCGCCCCTCGCTGATCTCGGCCGGCAGCCGGATCACCCGCGGCAGCACCCGCGGCACCTTGACGATGGCAATGCGGTTGTCGCGGCCGAAGGCGTCCTTGCCCGACAGCCGCGCGATGAAGTGCAGCGACTTGTTGGCCACCTGCGGGAAGGGGTGGGCCGGGTCCAGCCCTACCGGCACCAAGAGCGGCCGCACCTCGCGCTCGAAGAAGCGCTCGACCCAGCGCCGCTGCGCCTCCTTGCGGTCGGCGTGGTTGAGGATCACGATGCGCTGCTCGCCCAGCGCGGGCATGATCTGCTCGTTGAAGATCGCGTACTGCTCGTCGATCAGCGCATGGGCGGCGCGGCCGACGCGCTCGACGTCGGCATGGCTGACCAGGCGGTCCGGCCCGCGCGCGGCATCCAGCATGTCGGCAAAGCGCACCTCGAAGAACTCGTCCAGGTTCGAGGAGACGATGCAGACATAGCGCAGGCGCTCGAGCAGCGGCACGTCGGCCCGCTGCGCCTGCGCCAGCACCCGGCGGTTGAACTCCAGGATCGCCTGTTCGCGGTTGAGCAGGAAGGCCGCGGGGGCAGAGGCCGTTTGAGGGACAGACATCGAAGCATCTTATTCAAAGCGGATGACAGTCACGTGACTCGATAATCCCGGCCATGCACCTGATGATCCCCTACGCCAGCGCCGTCGACGAGGCCTGCGCCCACACCCTGGGCGACCTGCGCCTGCCGAATCTGGCCGCCGCGCTGGGCCTGCTGAAGGCCGCCGGCGCGCCGCTGGGCGAGGACGAATACAGCCTGAACACCCCCTTCGAGCTGGCGCTGGCCGCCCAGCGCGGTCACAGCGGCGGCGCCGCCGGCCCGCTGCCCACCGCCGCCTGGCTGGCCCGCGAGCAGGGTCTGGATGCGACCCTGCCCTGGGCGCTGCTGACGCCCATCCATCTGTCGGTCGGCAGCGATCAGGTGAGCGCGCTGGCGCCCGAGGCGCTGCGCCTGGACGCGGCCGAATCGCGCGCCTTCTTCGATTCGCTGGCCGAGCTGTGGCCGGCCGGCGAGGGCTGGCAGGCCCACTGGCTGGCGCCGACGCAATGGCTGCTGGGCCATGCGCGCTTTGCCGCCCTGCCCTGCGCCAGCCTGGACCGCGTCGTCGGCCGCAATGTCGAGGCCTGGAAGCCCGAGGCGCGCGCGCTGCGGACCTTGCAGAACGAGTTCCAGATGTTGCTGCACCGCAATCCGCTCAACGAGGCGCGCGAGGCGCGCGGCGAGCTGGCGCTGAACTCGGTCTGGATCAGCGGCTGCGGTCTGGCCAGCGGCGGTGCGCTGCCGGCCGAGCTGCGGATCGAGGCGGGCCTGCGGGAGCCGCTCTTGGCCGGCGACTGGGCCGCCTGGGCCGAGGCCTGGCGCGCGCTCGATGCCGGCCCGGTCGCGGATCTGCTGACGCGACTACGCGCCGGCGATGCGGCCGAGCTGACGCTTTGCGGCGAGCGCTTCGCCCAGGCCTACCGACTGCCGGCGCGCGGCGCGCTGCTGCGCGCCTGGCAAGGCCTGGCCCCGCCGCGCGCCGACACCGCCAAGACGCTGGGGGCCCTATGAGCAGCGCTGGGAGCGCAGGCCCGCAGATCCTGCTGCGCGATGTGCCGCCGCGCGCCGCCTGGGCGCTGGAGCAGGCGGGCCTGCCGCCGCTGCTGGCGCGGCTGTTTGCCGCCCGCGGCGTGCGCACGGCCGAGGAACTGGACGATGGCCTGGGCAAGCTGCTGCCGCCGGAGGGCCTGCGCGGCATCGCCGACGCCGCGCGCCTGCTGGCCGACGCGATCGAGGCCGGCGAGCGCATCTGCATCGTCGCCGACTACGACTGCGACGGCGCCACCGCCTGCGCGGTCGCCCTGCGCGGTCTGCGCATGCTGGGCGCGCGCGCGCCCGGCTATGTGGTGCCCGACCGCGCGGTCCATGGTTACGGCCTGACCCCGGCCATCGTCGAGCTGGCGCTGCAGTCCTCGGCCTCGGGCCGGCCCGATGTGCTGATGACGGTGGACAACGGCATCGCCAGCCTGGCCGGCGTCGCCCATGCGAAGTCGCTGGGCCTGAAGGTGCTGGTGACCGACCACCACCTGCCGGCCCTGGTGGGCGACGCGATCGAGCTGCCGGCGGCCGATGCGCTGGTCAACCCGAACCAGCCCGGCTGCAGCTTCGAGAGCAAGAACCTGGCCGGCGTCGGCGTCGCCTTCTATGTGCTGCTGGCGCTGCGCAGCGAGCTGCGCGCGCGCGGCCGCTTCGATGCGACGAATCAGCCGCGGCTGGACGGCCTGCTCGATCTGGTCGCGCTGGGCACGGTCGCCGACGTCGTCAAGCTCGACGCGAACAACCGTCGCCTGGTCGCCCAGGGGCTCAAGCGCATGCGCGCCGGCAAGGTGCAGCCGGGCATCGCCGCGCTGTTCGAGGCGGCCGGCCGCGACGCGACGCGCGCCAATGCCTTCGACCTCGGCTTCGCGCTGGGCCCGCGCATCAATGCGGCCGGCCGCCTGTCGGACATGACGCTGGGCATCGAATGCCTGGCCAGCGACGACGCCGAGCTGGCGCTGGCCTTGGCCAAGCAGCTCGACGCGATCAACCGCGAGCGGCGCGAGATCGAGGCCGATATGCGCGAGCAGGCGGAGCTCAAGCTCGACGCGCTGATGCCCGATGGCGACCCGCCCCCGGCGCTGGCTATCTTCGAGCCCGAGTTCCACGAGGGCGTGGTCGGCATCGTCGCCTCGCGGCTGAAGGAGCGCGTGCACCGGCCGACCTTCGTCTTCGCGCGCGGCGCCGACGGCCAGCTGAAGGGCTCGGGCCGCTCGATCCCGGGCTTCCATCTGCGCGACGCGCTGGACCTGGTGTCCAAGCGCCATCCGGACATCCTGAGCAAGTTCGGCGGCCATGCGATGGCCGCCGGCTGCACGCTTGCCGACGAGGCGGCCTTCGAGCGCTTCGACCGGGCGCTGCAGCAGGTCGCGCACGAATGGCTGGACGCGGCGGCGCTGACCCGCACCCTGCGCACCGACGGTCCGCTGCCCGAGGACGCGTTCAACCCGGCCGTCGTCGAACAGCTGGACGCGCAGGTCTGGGGCCAGGCCTTCGAGGCGCCGCTGTTCTGCGACACCGTCGAGGTGCTGAACCAGCGCATCGTCGGAGACAAGCACCTGAAGCTGCGGCTGCGCCAGGGCGGCGCGCTGCGCGACGCGATCTGGTTCGGCCACACCGAATCGCTGCCGGCGCAGGCACGCCTGGCCTACCGGCTCAGCCTGGACAGCTGGAACGGCCAGCAGCGGGTGCAGATGGTGGTCGAGGCGATGGAGCCGCTGGCCTAGGACGCCGCCGGTTTGGGCAGCGCATAGCGCAGCTCGACGAAGGCGCTGCCCCAGCGCTGCACCGAGATCAGCTGCAGCGGCGCGAAGGCGATGCGCCGCGGCAGCAGCGGCTGGCCCGCGCCCAGGGTCACCGGGCTGATCTGCACGATGAGCTCGTCCAGCAGGCCGGCATCGTGGAATTGCCCGACCAGTTCGCCGCCGCCGACCAGCCAGAGCTTGCGGCCCTGGGCGGCCCGGCTCATCTCCGCATGCACCGGCGCGACCGGGCCGCTGACGAAGCGGATGTGCAGCCTAGCCTATTGTTCAGCCGTAGCGATGGAAACCGTCGAAGTCCTGTTTGCCCAGCGCCAGTCCGCGAGCGCGCAGGATCGCGTAGGCGCAGCTCAGATGGAAGAAGAAGTTCGGCAGCGCATAGTGATGCAGGAACTCCACGGCCGGCAGCGCCAACTCGGCCTGGCCGGCGCGCTCGCGCAGCAGGCGGTCCGGCCCGGCCTCGAACTGCGCCGGGGCCAGGTCTTGCAGCAGCGCGATCGCGCGGGCGATGCGGTCGCGCAGGCCGTCGAAGCCGGACGGGAACTCGCCGAAGTCCGGCACCGGTTGGCCGGCGAGCGGAAAGCAGGCGCGCAAGGCGAAGTGCGCGGCGATCTGCACCTGGGACTCGAAGGGCAGCATGTCCGGCGCGAGCCGCGCCGCCAGCAGCACGGCCGCGTCGCCGGCAGCGGCCTCGGCAGCCTTGTCGACCAGGCCCGCCAGCCGGGGCAGATAGCGCAGAAAGACCGGCACCGAGCTTTCGTACAGAGGACAAGAGGGGCTGGACATCGGCAGGTGGTTCCGCGGCAAAGTGCGCCATTCTGATGGCCCGGCGGCCCGGGCGGCCCCGGCGCGTCGGCCGGATGCAACGTCGCATTGCGAACATTTGTGAATCGTGCGCAGCCCGCCCTGGTTCGCCCTAGGATGGAAGCCCATCGTCACTTTCTGGAGCGAGCCTCATGCGCATGATTTTGCTGCCCTTGATCGCCGTTGCGGCGGCTTTCCCCGCCTGGTCCGCCGATGCCCCGGCCGCATCCGCGCCCAGCCAGGAGCAGGTCATCGAGCAGTTCCGCAGCGATATGCAGGCCAAGCGCTCCGACATCATCGCCAAGAACCTGACCTTGACGGCCGACCAGGCCGCCAAGTTCTGGCCGCTGTTCGAGCAGTACCAGAAGGAGCAGAACGCCATCATCGAGGGCCAGCTGAAGGCGACCCAGCAATACGCGGACAAGTTCGACAAGCTCACCGACGCCGACTCGACCAACTATGTGAACGCACTGCTGACCCGCGATACGAAAATGCACGAGCTGCGCGTCAAGTGGCTGGCCAAGTTCAAGACCGTGGTGCCGGCCGGCGTGGCGGCACGCGTGATCCAGATCGACCGCCGGCTGAGCCTGCTGGCGCAGCTGCAGCTGTCCTCGCAGATTCCGCTGGTGCGCTGAGTCCCGGGGCGATTCGCGCCGCTGCCACCGACCCGCCGTTAAACTGGGCGGGTGAATGCCAACACCCCGCTCTCGAACGCGACCAACGCCGACCTGCATTGCCACTCCAAGGTGTCCGACGGCACGCTGGAGCCCGAGGCGCTAGCCGCGCGGGCCAAGGCTAATGGGGTCGAGCTGTGGGCGCTGACCGACCATGACGAGATCGGCGGCCAGCAGCGCGCGCTCGATGCGGCGCTGGCCCTAGGCCTGCCCTATCTGACCGGCTGCGAGGTCTCGGTCAGCTTCGCCGGCAAGGTCGTGCACATCGTCGGCCTGGGCTTCGATCATCGCGATCCGGCCCTCGTCGCCGGCCTGCGCGCGACGCGCGGCGGGCGCGAGCAGCGCGCGCGCGAGATGGCCGCCGGCCTGGCCCAGGTCGGCATCAGGGGCGCTTACGAGGGCGCGCTGCAGTACGTGGCCAATCCGGAGTTGATCTCGCGCACCCACTTCGCCCGCTTCCTGGTCGAGGCCGGCCATTGCAGCGATGTGTCGGAGGTGTTCCGCCGTTATCTGACCGAGGGCAAGCCCGGCTATGTCGAGCACCGCTGGGCGGGCCTGGGCGAGGCGGTCGGCTGGATCACCGCGGCCGGCGGCCAGGCGGTGATCGCGCATCCGGCGCGCTACAGCTTCACGCCGACCGAGGAATACGCGCTGATCACCGAGTTCATCGCCCATGGCGGGCGCGGCATCGAGGTCGTCACCGGCAGCCACTCGGCGGCCGACGCGCTCAAGTACGCCGAGACGGCGCTGGAGTTCGACCTGCTCGCCTCACGCGGCTCCGACTTCCACTCGCCCGAGGAGAGCCATACCGATCTCGGCCAGCTGGACCTGCTGCCGGGCCGGCTGACGCCGATCTGGCAGGCGCTGCAGGCACGCGTCCACCAGCCCGCGCACTGATGCAGAAGAACCGGCCCGGCCTGGGCATCCTGCTGGTGCTGCTGATGGTGAGCTGCTTCGCCAGCATGGACAGCACGATCCGCTATCTGGGCGCCTTCGTGCCGGTGCTGCTGATCCTCTGGGCGCGCTACGCCTTCCAGGCGCTGACGATGGCAATCTGGCTGGGTCTCAAGCAGCTGCGCGGTGGCACGGGCGCCTTCCGCAGCGCGCATCCGAAGTTCCAGCTGCTGCGCGGCGCCCTGCTGCTGGCGACCAGCGCAATGAGCTTCTACGGCGTGCAGCAGATGCCGGTGGCCGAGTTCACCGCGATCAATATGCTGACGCCGGTGCTGGTGACGCTCTTGGCCGCGCTGGTGCTGCACGAGCGCGTGCGGCCGCTGCGCTGGGCGCTGGTGGTCGGCGGCTTCGCCGGCGCGCTGATCGTGATCCGCCCCGGCAGCGGCCTGTTCGGCTGGGCCGTGCTGTTCCCGCTGGCCGGCGCGCTCTTCTATGCCTGCTTCCAGACCCTGACCAGCAGCCTGTCGGCGCTGGAGAATCCGTACACCACGCATTTCTACACCGGCCTGACCGGCGCGGCGCTGCTGACGCTGGCGCTGGCGCTGGGCCCCTACCGGCCGCTGCAGTTGCTGACCGCCGCGCCGGCCTGGCAACTGGGCCTGCTGGCCTTCATCGGCCTCTTGGGTACCGCCGGCCATCTGTTCCTGATCCTGGCCCTGGGCATGGCGCCGACCGGCACCCTGATGCCCTTCGTCTATGTGCAGATCGCCGTCGCCGCGGCGATCGGCTGGGTCGCCTTCGACCATGCGCCGGACGGCTATGCCTGGCTGGGCATGGCCGTGCTCTCGGCCAGCGGCGCCGCCTCGGCCTGGCTCAATGTGCGCGAGGCGCAGGCGCGCAACTCGGTCGTGCTGCAGGACACGATCGAAGACTAGGGCCTGTTAACACTACGGCAATAGGCCGCGTTGTGACCGACAGGGCCACTCGTCGTTGCAACGCTGGCCCGCACGCGAGTGCGGGCGGCGCGCTGCGCCTCGATTGGCCCGTTCTGGAGGGGCCTTCGCGACCCATTGCCGTAGTGTTAACAGGCCCCAGCGGCGGACCACCGGCCCGCCGCCGCGGCGATCAGGCGCGCCGCTGCCTGCGCGCCCGCAGGCCGACGGCGCCGAGACCGGCCAGCATCAGCGCCAGCGTCGCTGGCTCGGGCACCGCCGTCGGTACCGGAATGGCGCCCAGCGTCAGCAGCACCGGGTCGTGGTCGGACACCTGGTCGAGGTAGCCGGCGTTGACGTGCACGACGTCGTAGGCGAGATCGCCCTTGGCGAGCAGATTGGGCGAGACCCAGATATGGTCCAGCGCCTGCGCATTGCCCTCGAAAACATAGCTGTAGCGGTCGCCCGCATCCAGCGTGTTCGTCATATTGGTCAGCCCGGCGTCGTACAGCGGCTGCAGCGAGGCGGCGAACTGGAAGTCGTTGAAGTCGCCGGTCAGCACGATATTGGCGTGCGGGTTGATCGCCAGCAGCCCCTGGACGAAGCTGCCGAGCACCTGCGCCTGCTGCAGCCGCTGCGTCGCGGTGACCTCGTCGGGCGGCTGCCCGACGCCGAACAGCGGCGCGTCGCCGCCCTTGCTGTTGAAGTGGTTGGCGATGACGATGATCTGCTGGCCGTCGACGCTGAACTCGGTGACCAGCGGCTTGCGGCTGTTGGTCCAGGCCGGGTTGTTGGGGTCGACGCGGCCGGCACCCAGGTTCAGCACGATCTGGCCATTGGCGCCGGCCGTTGCCATGACATCCTGCAGCGCGCCGCCCACCATGCCCGCGAAGCTGACCCGCGCGCTGTCGTACATGAAGGCCTGGCGGATATTGCCGCCGCCCGCGCCGCCGTCAGCGTTGTTCACCGGGTCGACCGAGACCCACTTGTAGCTCTTGCCGGTAGCCGCATTCAGCGCACCGGCCAGGTTGTTCAGCGTGACGTCGGCGGCGACCGTGCCGTTGTTGGTCGTGCCGTTGTTGTCCTGGATCTCCTGCAGCGAAATGATCTGCGGCGCGCCGAGGCTGCCGGCGATCTGCCCGGCAATCTGCGTGAAGCGCGTCGTCGACGCATTGCCGGGCAGGTTCTCGACGTTGTAGCTGGCGATGCCGAAGCGGCCGGGGGCAATCGCCGCCGTCTCCTTCGGCAGGTTGTTGCTGACCAGCGTGGCGCCCTCGGTCAGCAGCAGCCGGTAGTTGGCGAAGCTGTAGTCGATGACGCCGGTGATGTTGTCGATGCGCGCCCCGGCGCTGACCGTCGGCGCCGCGGTGATGCGGTTATCGATCATGATGCGCTGGCCGTTGAAGTTGCCCGCACTCAGCACCGCCGGCACTCGCGAGCCGGCGGGCACCTGCTGCGAGGACACGACGAAGGTGTCGCCGCTCGCGGTCTGGCCGCTGGCGATGGCCGAGGGCAGCGCCACGCGCATGCCCTCGAGCGACTCGTAGAAGTCCATGCTGTAGAGATTGGGCTGCAGCAGGTAGCCCGGCGCCGTCTCCATATTGCCGATCTTCGGCGCGATCGCGCTGGGCGGCAGGAAGCCGGGGCCGATGACGCGCGCCGCCGGCAGCGCGTTGCCGGTGGACAGCACCGTCACCGCCGCGCCGGCGATGCCGCTGCTGGCATTGATCTCGGTCAGCGTCAGGTTCAGCGGATCGCCGCCGGGGCGGAACTCGACGAGCCGGCCGGAGACGCTGACCGCCGAGCCGACGAGCGGCTTGCTGGCCGAGCTGCGGAAGATGTAGATCGCGTCGCTGGTCAGCGCATTGCCGTCGCCGGCATCCTGGATCCAGAAGCCGTTGTTGTCGCGCGCGGTGACGATACCGAGGATGCCGGCGACATCGGTGTTGTTGTAGGGGCTGAGGTGCGAGCTGCCCTGCAGCGCGCCGATCAGCTGCGCCTGCGCGGCGGCGCCGGCCAGCAGCAGCGGAAAGGCTGCGAGCATGGCGCGCGGCAGCAACTTGAGAGGATTGTCCTTGCTCATGTCGGCGTCTCCCTTCAGCCGCGGCGACGTGCGATGAAGCCGATCGCCGACAGGCCGGCGAGCATCAGGGCCCAGCTGGTCGGCTCGGGCACCGGCGTCAGCATCACGCTGAAGTTGTCGATGCGGTCGGTGCCGCCGGTGGCGACGGTGCCGCCCGCGGCCGAAATCGTCGTCGTGTCGATCAGGCGCAGGGTGACCACGGCCTGATTGTCAAGCGCAGCAATCGCCGACAGGTTGTGCGTGAAACTGTCCAGGCCGGTCGGCGAAGCGCTGCTCCAGGCCGGCGACGCGTTGGAGCGGACCGAGTAGCTCGCGAAATCGGTGAAGCTCGTACCGTTCGTGCTGTAGGCCAGCTTGAAGTCGCGCGGCCCGGTGCCGCTGCTGATCTGGTCGAAGCTGACGCGCAGATCGGCATAGCCCAGCGTGCTGAAGCTGAACTGCCAGTAGTCGCCGACGCCCCAGGTGTTGGCGCTCAAGGCATTGGCCGAGCCGTTGCCGGCCGGCGTCGTCCAGTCGCTCGCGGCGCTCGCATGCAGCCCGCTGGCCGTGCCGCTGCCGAGCGAGGCCGCCACCGCCGGCGAGGCGGCCGAGTCGCTGAGATCGGCCGGTGTGGTCGCGCCTTCGAAGTCCCATTGCACGACGGTGGCGGCGTGGGCGGGCAGCACGGCGGCGATCAGGGCGGATGCGAAAAGAGACTTCTTCACGGGTGTCCTCCGGGGGGCGGGTATTGATGGAAAATGACCGCAGCGGCGCGTTCGGCGCCGCACGATGGCACCCTAGGCGCCATGCATGAATCGTCCGTGACATAAGGCACATCTGGCCGCCCTCGGCACCCGCGAATCGGGGACGGGTTAGCGCCCTACACCCCGTGCCAGAAAGCATGTTATTGCCGTCGCCATGATCTGTTAGGGCCGCGCGCCGCGCCGGCGTCGAAGCTGGCGCCGCCCTTACCCTAAGATGGGCCATGGCCCAGCTCTTCGAAGTCCACCCCGACAATCCGCAGCCGCGCTTCCTGAAGCAGGCGGCGCAGATCCTGCAAGGCGGCGGCATCGCGGCGATCCCGACCGATTCCAGCTATGCGCTGGTCTGCCGGCTCGACGACAAGGCGGCGGCCGAGACGCTGCGGCGCATCCGCGGCGTCGATGACAAGCATCACCTGACCCTGATGTGCCGCGACCTCAGCGAGCTGGCCAGCTATGCGCGGGTCGACAACAAGCAGTACCGGCTGCTGAAGGCGGCCACGCCGGGCGCCTTCACCTTCATCCTCGAGGCAACCAAGGAGGTGCCGCGCCGCGTCTCGCATCCCTCGCGCCGCACGATAGGCCTGCGCGTTCCCGACCACCGCGTCACGCAGGAGCTGCTGGCCCTGTTCGGCGAGCCGCTGCTGGCGACGACCCTGATCCCGCCCGGCGAGGACGAGCCGCTGAACGACGCCGACGAGATCTCGGCGCGCTACGACAAGCTCCTGCAGCTGATCGTCGATGCCGGCGCCTGCCCGCGCAAGCCAACGACGGTGATCGACCTGACCGAGGACGAACCGCGCATCGTGCGCTTCGGCTGCGGCGACCCGGCTAGCCTGGGGCTGCGGCTGGGTGATGCGGGCTGAGGGCCTCCAGGAGCCCCGGCACATCGAAGCCGACCAGGGTCTGGCCGCGCACCAGCATCATCGGCGTGCCGCGCGCGCCATGCGCCTCGTAGGCGGCGCGGCAGGCCGCGTCGGTCTCGATGAAGCAGGCGCGGTAGGGCACATGCTGGGCATCGAGCCAGTGGCGGGCGCGCACGCAGTAGAGGCAGTTCTCCGAGGACAGCATGACGATGTCGCCGGGTCGCACGCGTTCGCGTAGCGCCTGCCCTTGGGCATCGGCACCCCAGATGCGCAGCAGCTGGCTGCTGCCGAACACGACGGCGGCGATCAGGACCACCGTCAGCAGACTGCGTTGTCGTTCGTTCAGATACATGCCGGGCCTCGCTGGCGATGGCTCGCTATACCGGCGCTGGGTTCGAGCGTCGCTCTGATTCTCCGCTCAAACCGCTGCGGTGACGACGATCTCGATCTTCCACTCCGGCCGGGCCAGGCTGGCCTCGACGGTGGCGCGCGGCGGCGCATTGCCGGGCGCGACCCAGGCGTCCCAGGCGGCGTTCATGCCGGCGAAATCGGCCAGGTCCTTGATGAAGACCTGGGCCATCAGGATCTTGCTCTTGTCGGTGCCGGCGCGGGCCAGCAGCTTGTCGATCGCGGCCAGCACCTGGGCCGTCTGGCCGGTGATGTCCAGGCTGCCGTCCTCGGGCACCTGGCCGGCCAGATAGGCGACGCCGTTGTAGACGGCCATTTCGGAGATGCGGGCGCCGACGTCGAAACGTTGCACATTGCTCATGATCAGGAACCTTTCTTCTTCGGATGTTTGTGCGAATGGCCGCGCGCATTGGCGGCCTGCGGGCCATGCGGATGCTTCTTGCTGCTGCCGGCCGGCGGCGTGCCGGCGCCGGCGGCCGCCTTCTGGCCGATCTTGCTCTCGGTGCCCTTGAGCAGCTTCCTGATATTGCCGGCATGGCGCCAGACCAGCAGCAGGCCCATCAGCACCAGCACGCCGACGATGGGGCCCGGGCCCCAGATCAGCATCTCGTAGAAGGGCGCAAAGGCGGCGGCCACGATGGCGGCCAGCGAGGAGTAGCGCGAGAAATAGGCAATGATCAGCCAGGTCGCCAGGGTCGCCAGGCCCAGCAGCGGGTTCAGCGCCAGGATCACGCCGGCCGCCGTCGCCACGCCCTTGCCGCCCTCGAAGCGAAAGAACACCGGCCACAGATGACCGAGGAAGGCCGCCAGGCCGACCAGCGCCGCCGTGCCCTCGCCCAGGCCGAAACGCGGGCCAAAGACCAGCACCAGCAGCACCGGCACATAGCCCTTCAGCGCATCGAAGACTAGGGTCAGGATCGCGGCCCTCTTATTGCCCGAGCGCAGCACATTGGTGGCGCCGGGATTGCCCGAGCCGTAGCTGCGCGGATCCGACAGGCCCATCGCGCGGCTGATGATGACGGCGAAGGACAGCGAGCCGATCAGATAGCCGGCGATGGCCGCCAGCAGGGGGAGGAGAGTGTCTTGCATGGGGCGCTATTGTGGCCGCATTGGCCGCTGTCGCTGCCCCCGGACTATTCCGCGCTTGCGCAGCTGACCGGGCGTGCCTGCAGCAACTCGGGCAGCAGCTTCGGATCGATACCGACCAGGAAGCCGCGCCGCCCGCCATTGATGCAGATGCTCGCCAGCTCCAGGATCGTCGCCTCGACATAGACCGGCATCGGCTTGCGGGTGCCGAAGGGCGAGGTGCCGCCGACCAGATAGCCGCTGTGGCGCTGCGCGACCTCGGGCTTGCAGGGCTCGACCTTCTTGCAGGGGATCTGCCGCGCCAGCTCCTTCAGGCTGACCTGGCGATCGCCATGCATCAGCACGATCAGCGGCTGGGCGCGCTCGTCCTGCATCACCAGGGTCTTGACGACCTGATGCTCGGGCACGCCCAGCTGGCGCGAGGATTCGGCCGTGCCGCCGTGCTCCACATAGTCGTAGACATGCTCGCTGAAGGCGATCTGGTGCTGGCGCAGGAACTGCGTGGCCGGCGTCTCGCTGACATGGGCTGGTTTCTTGGACATGGGCGGATTCTCGCCCAGCCCTGCCCGGCCGCTGCGCTACCTGACGTAGTCGTACAGCGGCTTGCCCTTGTCGACGATGTGCACGGTCAGCAGCTTCAGCGGGCTGTCGCCGACGACGGTGAAGCCGCCATGCTTGATGTCGCGCAGATTGAGCGAGGTCAGGCCGGTCGGCAGCAGCATCGGTTCCTTGCCCGGCGACTGCACCTGCGCGCCCTGCAGCACATGAAAGGCCTCGATGCCATGGTGGGTGTGCAGGCTGGAGCTCTCGCCCGGCTTGATCTCGACGATGGAGGCGATCACCTCCATATTCGGCGCGCCGCTGAGATCGGCGCGCTGCTTCTCGGCGCGGTTGGGCGAGTCGGTCGAGGTCTGCGCGCTCAGGCCGGTCGCGAGCCCGAGGGCAAAGACCAGCAAGGCGAATGAGGTGCGAAGCATCAGGGGCTTGAGGTTCACCGGCGTCTCCTGCGCGCTTGTCGATGATTGCGCGGCGCGGCCACTATGCGGGGCCGGGCCGGCCGGGTCAATCACCCGCTTTTCAAGACCCCATCACTGCGCCGGATCGCGGATCTCCCAGCGGATGCGGTCGATCTCGGCCAGCAGCTCCGGGCTCAGCCGGCGGCCGAAGGCGGCGATGTTCTCGTCCAGCTGCGCGCGATCGGTGATGCCGATGATGGTGCTGGCGGTCAGCCAGCGGCCGTCGACCCAGGCCAGCGCCATCGCGGCCGGCGTCAGGCCATGGTCGCGCGCCAGCTGGTTGTAGCGGCGCGCGGCGGCCAGGGTCTCGGGCCGCGCCCAGCGCTGCTTCTTCATCGATTCGAACAACGACAGCCGCCCCGGCCGCGCCGGATCGGCCAGACCCAGTGCGTCGTACTTACCGCTGAGCGTACCGAAGCCCAGCGGCGAATAGGCCAGCAGCGAGACCTGGTGGCGGTGCAGCGCCTCGTCCAGGCCGTTGTCGGGCACGCGGTTGACGAGGCTGTAGGCGTTCTGCACCGAGACGATGCGCGGCAGCCCCTGCTGCTCGGCCAGGCGCACGAACTCGGCCACGCCATAGGGCGTCTCGTTGGACAGGCCGATATGGCGGACCTTGCCGGCCTCGACCAGGCGGGCCAGCGCCTGCAGCTGTTCCTCGATCGGCGTCACTGCCTGCTCCCTGGCCGGATCGAAGTACTGGCCGCCGAACATCGGCACATGGCGGTTCGGCCAGTGGATCTGGTACAGGTCAATGAAGTCGGTGCGCAGCCGGCGCAGGCTGTCCTCGCAGGCGGCGATGATGTCGGCCGCGCGCAGGTCGGCGCTGCCCGCGCGTATCCAGTCATAGCCGCGCGAGGGGCCGCTGACCTTGCTGGCCAGCACCAGCTGCTCGCGCCGGCCCGGGCGGGCGGCCAGCCAGCGGCCGATCAGCGCCTCGGTCTCGCCGAAGGTCGCCGAGCGCGCCGGCACCGGGTACATCTCGGCCGTGTCGATGAAGTTGATGCCGCTGGCCACCGCGTGATCGAGCAGGGCCTGCGTCGCCGCCTCGTCGACCTGCTCGCCAAAGGTCATCGTGCCCAGGCAGATGCGGCTGACGCGCAGCGCCGAGCGCCCCAGGGTTGTGAATTCCATGCTTGTGTTCTCCGGGCCCCGCGCGCGAAGCCCCACTGTTTTTGTCCGGCCGCCAGTGTGCCGGAAGCCGCCTCGGCCGTCCGATGCTCGGGCAAACATTGCGCTTTACATCTATTTTTTATTGTTTTACATTAATTTTTCAAGAACCGAGGAAAGTGCAGTCCGTGTCCAGCAGCAACCCCCTCATCGATCCCGCCGGCCTGCAGCGCATCCGGCGTCTGGCCTGGCTGGTGCGGCTGCTGAGCCTCGTCGGCGTGGCCGGCGTGCTGCTGCTGCCGCTGCTGTTCTGGAGCCAGCCCGACTGGGTGGCCAGCGTGGCACGCAGGGAATGGGGGCTGACGACCCTGCAGCTGGACGGCGGCGCCCGGCTCGGTGGCCTGGCCGCCACGGCGCTGCCGGCCGGCTGCGCGCTGGCCGCGATCTGGCAGATCTGGCGTCTGTTCGGCTGCTATGGGCGCGGCGAGCTGCTGGCACCGCGGCCGGCCCGCCATCTGCACCGGCTGGGCCTGGCCCTGGTCGCCTTGGCCTTCGCGATGCCGGTCGCCCACACGCTGAATGTGCTGGCCCTGACCCTGGGCAATCCGCCCGGGCAGCGCATGCTGACCTTCGGCCTGTCGTCCATGCACTACCTCAGCCTGCTGTTCGGCCTGATGCTGCTGGCCCTCGCCGCGGTGATGCAGGAAGCGGCGCGCGTCGCCGACGAGAACGCGGAATTCATCTAAGCCATGCCCATCGTCGTCACCCTCGATGTGATGCTGGCGCGGCGCAAGATGCGCTCGCGCGAGCTGGCCGAGCGCATCGGCATCAGCGAGCCGAATCTCTCGCTGCTGAAATCGGGCAAGGTGCGGGGCATCCGCTTCGAAACCCTGGCCCGCATCTGCGCGGTGCTGCAATGCCAGCCCGGCGATCTGCTCGGTTTCGAGCCGGGGCCGGAGCCGGCGGGGGACGAGGCCGATGGCGATGCCTAGGCCGGGCCGCGCGCTGCTCTTCCTGCTGCTGGCGCTGCTGCATCTGGGCCTGGGCTGGGCGCTGCTGGGACGAGCGCGGCCCGCCGCGCCGCAGCCGATGGCGCGTGGCGCTGAATTGCGGCTGATCGCGCAGCCGGCGCTGCGGCCGGCGCTGAGCAGCACGGCCCCGGCGCGGCCGGCGCCGGGCCCAACGCCGGTTCGGCGGCTGGACCGCGCGCCGCCGCCGACCGCGCCGGTCACGAACGAGGCCGAAGCGCCTGCGCCGCAGGCGATCACCCTGCCGCCGCCAGCGCCACCGCGCGGCGAATCGCTGCTGAACAGCGAGGCGACCCGGCGCGCGCTGCGCGAGGCCGCGCGCGCACCGCTGCTGTCCGAGCGCGCCGCCTCGGCCATGGGCGACGGCGCGCCGCTGCGGCCCGAGGAGAAGCTGGGCCGCCAGGTGCAGCAGGCCGCGACGACCGATTGCCTGAAGGGCGAGTTCGCCGGCGCCGGCATGGGCCTCTTGAGCCTGCCCTTCTGGGCACTGGCCGAGGCGCGCGGCAAATGCCGGCGCTGAGGGACGGGATGAAGAAGCAAAGAAGGAAACCGATGGATCACCGATACCTGCTCGCCTGCGCGCTGCTGGCGACGCTGCCCGCCCATGCCGCCGATGCGCCGCCCGCCGTCGAGCAGCTCGACACCGTCAGCGTGTCCGGCCTGCGGCGCGATGCCGGCCTGATTCCCTACGGCCGCATCAACGAGCTGCTGCAGGGCCTGCAGACCCATGGCCAGGGCCTGTTCCGCATGGAGTTCCGGCTCAAGACCAGCGATCCGGCCCGGCCGCTGCCTCCAACCAAGCTGGCCATCCAGCACGAGGAGCAGTACATCGCGATCCCGGTACAGGCGGACGGGCTGTTCGAGCTGCCCATCCTGCCGCAGCAGCAGGCCAAGGAGGCCGATCTGGCGATCAACCAGCCCAAGGGCAGCATGGCGGTCCAGGGCACGCTGCTGCTGACGAGCAAGCCGAGCGAACTCGATATGGCGACCGTGCGCCGCATCATGGCCGTCGCCGGCAAGCTGCGCAGCGAGCTGCTGCCCTGGTATCTGCGCTGGCTGTTCCCGCAGATCGAGGGCGTGCGCGTCTGCAGCGCCGAGCCGGCCTGGCAGCTGCAATGGCAGGAACAGGGCCAGCTCCTCGGCCTGCCGCTGACGGCCGATGCCAAGGACCGCGATCCGGACACCCCCAAGGGCGCCGCCAGCAAGCCCTGCGCAACGCTGACCGGCGAGGAGCGCTGGCCCGATGCGGCCCGGCTGGTGGCGCCGACCGACGCGAAGCTCAGCGTGCGGCTGCGGAAATAGACAGCTAGGCCAGCACGCCGCGCGCGCGGGCGCG
Source organism: Roseateles violae (assembly GCF_030410485.1). GTDB lineage: Bacteria > Pseudomonadota > Gammaproteobacteria > Burkholderiales > Burkholderiaceae_C > Roseateles_D > Roseateles_D violae. The sequence goes on from NZ_JAUHHC010000003.1 coordinate 74,169, forward strand.
CTCTTCCTCCTGCAGGCGCAGCACGCGGCGCTGCAGCTTGCCGGTGGTCGTCATCGGCAGGGCCTCGATGAACTCGATCTCCTTCGGGTACTCGTAGGGTGCCAGCCGGTCCTTCACATGGGCCTGCAGCTCGGCCACCAGCGCCTTCGTGCCCTCGAAGCCGGGCGCCAGCACGATATAGGCCTTGACCAGGGCGCCACGCTCGGCATCGGGCTTGGGCACGACGGCCGCATTGGCGACCGCCGCATGCTTGATCAGGCAGTTCTCGATCTCGCTGGGGCCGATGCGGTAGCCGGCCGCCTTGAACACATCGTCGCTGCGGCCCTGGTACCAGAGATAGCCGTCGGTGTCCTGCACCGCCATATCGCCGGTGCGGCACCAGCTGTCCGGCAAGGCGCCGGGCAGCCCCAAGCCTTGCTCACCCCCTTGGGGGGCGGCAAGCGCCTGCGCTTGCCCGGGGGCCTGGCCCGGATCGCCGCTGAACTTGGCGCGCGTCGCGTCGGGCCGGTTCCAGTAGCCGAGGAAGAAGATCGGATCGGGCGCGCCATGCACATCGCGGCGGTGCACGGCCACGTCGCCGGCCACGCCCGGGGGACAGGGCTTGCCCTCGTCGTCGATGACGGCGACGCGATGGCCCGGGTAGGCGCGGCCCATGCTGCCCGGCCGCGCCGGCCAGAGCCGGCTGCAGTTGCCGACGATGTAGTTGATCTCGGTCTGGCCGAACATCTCGTTGACCGTGATGCCCAGTTCCTGCTCGCAATAGGCAAACACCGCGTCGCCGACCGCCTCGCCGGCGCTCATGATGGCCTGCAGCCTCAGGGTCGGGTATTGCTCGCGCGGCCGCGGCAGCGCCTTCATCATCGCCTTCAGCGCGGTCGGGAACAGAAAGCTGTGCGTGACGCCATGGCTCTGCATCAGCTCGAAGGCCTTGTCCGGCGCGAAGCGGCCCTGGTAGGCGACGATGGGCCGGCCGAAGTACAGGGTCGGCAGCAGGGCATCCATCAGGCCGCCGGTCCAGGCCCAGTCGGCCGGGCTCCAGAACACCGCCTCGCTGGGCTTGCCGGGATCGAAGGGATCGAAGCCGAACCAGTTCTGGCTGGCGACGAAGCCGCTCAGATTGCCGATCAGCGCCCGCTGCGGCAGCAGCGCGCCCTTGGGGGGGCCGGTCGTGCCGCTGGTGTAGATCAGGATCGCCGCCTCCTCGGCCTTGGTCTTGACCGCGGTGAAGCGCGCATCCTCGGCCTGCAGCGCGGCCATCCAGCCGATCTCGTCCTCGCCCTCGGCGCCGCATTCGCCGACGACGATCAGCCGCCGCAGCGCCGGGCAGCGCTCGCGCACGCCGCGCAAGGCCGGGAGCGCCGCACACTCGACCAGGGCCAGCACCGCGCCGCTGTCCTGCAGCCGGTATTCGAGCGCCTCCGGGCCGAACAGCATCGACAAGGGCATCGCGACGGCGCCGAGCTGCTGGATCGCGATATGGGCGACGGCCGTCTCGAAGCGCTGCGGCAGCACGATGGCGACCCGATCGCCGCGCTGCACGCCCTGGCGGCGCAAGGCATTGGAGAGCCGGTTGGCAGCGCGCTGCAGCTGGCCGTAGCTGTAGTGTGCGCGGCAGCCGCTGTCGCTCTCGAAGGCGATCGCCAGTGCATCGGGCCGCTCATGCGCCCAGCGGCCGCAGCAAACCTCGGCGATATTGAATTCGGCTGGCACCTGCCAGCGGAAGGCCGCGTGCAGGGCCGCGTAGACATCCTCGGTACCGCCAGCTTCTTGCAGCGCCATCGGGCCGCTCCTCGCTCATCGCTCTATGGGACCGAACATCCTAGCCAGCGCCCTGCCCGGCGGCCTCATGGATTCCCCGCACATTTCTAGAATGCGCGGATGATCCAGATCTATCACAACCCGCGCTGCTCGAAGTCGCGCGAAACGCTGGCCCTGCTGCAGGCGCGCGGCCTCGAGCCGGAAGTCATCGACTACCTGCAGACGCCGCCCAGCGTCGAGCGGCTGCTGGAACTGCAGCGACGCTTGCGCCGGCCGGCGCGCGAGATGCTGCGCAGCGGCGAGGAGACCTACGCGGAGCTGGGCCTGGACGAGCCGGCGCTCGACGAGGCTGCGCTGCTGGCCGCCGTCGCGGCCCATCCGGTCCTCTTGCAGCGCCCCATCGTCGTGAACGGCGATCGCGCGGTGATCGCCCGGCCGTCGGAGCTGGCGCTGACGGTGCTGGACTAAGCCTTGGCCTTGTAGGCCGCCAGCGCCTCGCCGGTCAGCCGGCAGATCCGCCATTCGGGCAGCACGCTGGCGCCCATCTTCTCGTAGAAGCGGATCGCGTCCTCGTTCCAGTCGAGCACGCTCCATTCGAAGCGGCCGTAGTCGCGCTCGACGGCGATCTCGGCCAGGCGCGTCAAGAGCAGCTTGCCCAGGCCCGAGCGGCGATGCGCCGGCCGCACGTAAAGGTCTTCCAGGTACAGGCCCGGCCTGGCCAGGAAGGTGCTGAAGTTGGTGAAGAAGAGCGCGAAGGCGATCACCTCGCGCGAGCCGTCGTCCTCGCCCACCTCGCCGACCAGTGCCTCGACCACCGGCCTGGGGCCGAACAGATGCGGCGCCAGCTTCTCCGGCGTCAGCTGCAGCAGATGAGTGAGGTTCTCGAACTCGGCAAGTTCCGCTATCAGGCCGGCGATGGCCGGCACATCGCGCGGCTCGGCCGCCCTCAAGGTGTAGGTGCTCATGGCCGGGCATTGTGCCTGCCGGCGCTGTCGCCGCGCCGACAGCGCGAACCCGGCGCATCGCCTACATTGGGGCGCATGAACGACACCGCCTCCGCCTACCAGCCGCGCCGCCGGCATCGCAGCGACTTCCTGAGGCTGCGCGGCCTGCGCCACCATCTGCTGCACTGGGGCGAGCAGCTGAAACCGACACCGGAGCGGCCGCTGCTGGTGATGGTGCATGGCTGGATGGATGTCGGCGCCTCCTTCCAGTTCGTCGTCGACGCGCTGCGCGAGGAGCGGACCATCGTCGCGCTGGACTGGCGCGGCTTCGGCCTCAGCGACAACAGCGGCAGCGACAGCTACTGGTTCCCCGACTATCTGGGCGATCTCGATGCGCTGCTGGACGCCCTGAGCCCCGAGGCACCGGTCGACCTGCTGGGTCACAGCATGGGCGGCAATGTGGTGATGAGCTATGCGGGCGTGCGCCCGCAGCGCATCCGCCGCCTGATCAATCTGGAGGGCTTCGGCCTGCCGGAGACGATCCCCGAAATGGCGCCCAAGCGCCTGGCCGACTGGCTGGACGAGCTAAAGACGCCGCAGCAGCTGAAGCCCTATGCGAGCCTGGCGGCCGTCGCCGAACGGCTGATGAAGACCAACCCGCGCCTGTCGCCGGCCAAGGCGCAGTGGCTGGCGCCGCACTGGTCGCGCGAGGACGAGAACGGCCAGTGGATCATCCTCGGTGACCCGGCCCACAAGCGCGCCAATCCCATCCTCTACCGCAAGGCCGAGATCCTCGCCTGCTGGCAGCGCATCGCCGCGCCGGTGCTGTGGGTGGAGGGCGACAGCACCGACATCACCAAATGGTGGGGCAACCGCTATCCGCGCGCGGACTTCGAGGCGCGGCTGGCCGTCGTGCCCGATCTGCAGCGTCACACGCTCAGCGAAGCGGGCCATATGCTCCATCACGACCAACCGGAAGCGCTGGCGGCGGCGATCGAGGGATTCTTGGGAGCGGCCTGAGCGTCGCGGCACGCTACCCTCGCCGGCCAGAAAAAAGGCCAGGGAGGGCCAGCTGATGTTGTTGTCGTCGATTGCCATGCGCTCGTGGCCTCGCTGCTGCGCGGCCGCCATTCTTCTTCTCTTCACCACCGCCACGCCGCTGCAGGCCCAGCCGAGCCAGGGCGGCGCAGCTCCCTCGGCACCGGTCCCCGTCGAGCGCTTCTTCCAGCGCCCGGCCGTGCTGGAGGCCAAGCTCTCGCCATCGGGCAAGTACGTGGCCGTGACCAGCTCCCGCGGCATCGACCGCATCGGTCTGGTGGTCTATGAATTCGGCGTCGGCGCCCGGCGCATCGCCCAGTTCCCCGATCTGGACATCGTGCGCTTCGACTGGGTCAGCGACAGCCGCCTCGTCTACAGCGTGCTGGATCTGGAATCCGGCAGCGGCGACGACCGCCGCGAGCAGCCTGGTCTGTTCGCCGTGAACGTGGACGGACAGAACCATCGCCAGCTGATCCGCCGCCGCAGTCAGCCCACGGTAACGAACGGAGATCCCCGCGATCGCCTGCTCGACTGGTACCACCTGCTCCTGCATGTGCCGCTGCAGCAGGAGGGCGTGCGGCCGAACGAGATCGTCATCGGCCGCCTCAATCTGGCCGGCGACCGCTCGGTCGACTCGGTCACGCCGATGTGGCTGGACACCGCCAGCGGTCGCACCCGCCATCTCGACACCCATGGCGAGCCCGACAACACCGTGAACTGGATGTTCGACAGCAAGGGCCAGCCGCGCGTGGCCATCAGCCGTTCGAAGGGCGCTTCGCGCCTGCACTGGCTGGGCCCCGGTGAAAGCCAATGGCGACAGATCAGCGAGGGCCAGCTCGACCGCCTGCGCTTCTCGCCGCGCGCCGTCGACGACAGTGGCACCCTCTGGGGCACACATACCGAGGGCCGCGAAGCTTGGTCGGTGCTGACCCGTTTCGATTTCGAGGCGATGAAGCCGCAGGCGCCGCCGTTGGTGCGCGCGCCGGGCTTCGATTTCCGCGGCTCCCTGGTCCTCGACCGACCCGGTGGACGCGCGCTGGGCGTGCGGGTCGAGACCGATGCCGAGCAGACGGTCTGGTTCGATGAGGCGATGAAGAAGTTCCAGGTCGAGGTGGACGAGAAGATGCCGGGCCGCGTCAACCGCATCAGCTGCCGCCGCTGCGGCGAATCGGACATGACCGCCCTGGTGCGCAGCTACGCCGACCGGGACCCCGGCCTGCTGCTGGTCTACCAGGCCGCCGAGGCGCGCTGGATACGCGTCGGCGCGCTGCTGGACGAGATCGAGCCGCAGCGCATGGCCTCGGTGGCCCTGCATCGCATCAAGGCCCGCGACGGCCGCGACCTGCCGGTCTGGTTGACGACGCCCGCCAAGGCGCAGCCGGGCCAGGCACTGCCGGCCGTCGTGCTCGTCCATGGCGGCCCCTGGCTGCGCGGCGGCTTCTGGCGCTGGGAGGCGATGCAGCAGTTCCTGGCCTCGCGCGGCTATCTGGTCATCGCGCCCGAGTTCCGCGGCAGCGCAGGCTACGGCTTTGCCCACTACAAGGCCGGCTGGAAGCAATGGGGTCAGGCCATGCAGGATGATGTGGCCGATGCGCTCTTGTGGGCTCAGAGCCAGGGCCTGGCGGCCAAGGACCGCGCCTGCATCGCCGGCGCCAGCTACGGCGGCTACTCGACGCTGATGGGCCTGGTGCGCCAGCCGGAGCTGTATCGCTGCGGCGTGGCCTGGGCTGCGCTGACCGATCCCTTCCTCTATCTGGAAGGCTCCTGGTTCATCGATGACGACATCGCCAGCGATGGCCGCCGCTATTACATGCCCGAGCTGGTCGGCGATGCCGAGAAGGATCGTGCGATGCTGAGCGCCAACTCACCGCTGCTGCAGGCCGCGCGCATCACCGCGCCGCTGCTGCTGGGCTTCGGCGACGCCGACCGGCGCGTGCCGCTGGCCCATGGCAAACGCCTGCGCGAGGCGCTGATCGCGGCCGGCCGCCCGCCCGAATGGGTCGTCTACGACAACGAGGCCCATGGCTGGCGCCAGCTCAAGAATCAGATCGACTGGGCGCTGCGGGTGGAGAAGTTCCTCGCCCAGCACCTGGGCGGCAGCGAGGCGCCTAGCCCCGCTCCTCGCTGAAACTCTCGTCCAGCCTCCGCGTCGCCCAGGCATAGGCACAGACGATCAGCAGAAAGACCAGCAGCGCCCCCTGCGAGGCGACCCAAAAGGAGAAGGGCCAGCCGAAGAAGGTGAAGCTGAGCGCGCGGGCGAAATAGCTGAGGCCGAAGCCGACCAGCGCCCACAGCAGCAGCAGCGCGGCGCTGAGGCGCTGCATGCGCCGCCAGTACCGGCGGCGGCGCGGCTCGGCCGGATCGGAGGGCTGGTCGAGATCGTGCAGCTTCATGCGGCCTCAGCGGCACAGCGCCGGCCCGATGGCCAGGCAGTGGCGGATTTTCAGGCCCGTGGCCAGCAGCCAGACGAGGAACAGCAGCAGCGCCGTCACCGTCGGCAGGCGCTGCGGCGCCAGCCGCGGCAGCAGGCGCCGCGTGCCGGCCAGCAGCGGCGCGCTCAGCCATTCGAACAGGCGGTAGATCGGATTGCCGGCCCGCCCCGCTCCCAGCAGCAGCGCGAGCAGGCCCTGGCCGGCCAGCGCGCACAGGGCGATCTCGGCCAGCATCTTGAACAGGGTGAGAACCAGCAACATGGGCCGCAGTGTGCCCTATGTGAAAATAGCGGGCTAATCCGGGAAACACCATGGACATCGAACGTATCAATCTGATCGGCTCGACCCTCGCCGATCTGACAGCGCGTACCGACGCGCTAAGGGGGTATCTTTGACTACGATCGCAAATCCCTGCGATTGAACGAGGTCAACGCCGCGCTCGAAAACCCGAACGTCTGGAACGAGCCCAAGCGGGCGCAGGAACTGGGCAAGGAAAAGCGCGCGCTGGACACCGTGGTCGAGACCATCGACCACCTGACCAGCAATCTCGCCGACAACAGCGAGCTCTACGAGATGAGCAAGGCCGACGAGGATTTCGCCGGCCTGGAGGCGATCGAGGCCGACGCCGACAAGCTGCGCGAGATCGTCGAGCAGCTCGAGTTCCGCCGCATGTTCAACAACCCGGCCGATCCGAGCAACTGCTTCATCGACATCCAGGCCGGCGCGGGCGGCACCGAGGCCTGCGACTGGGCCGGCATGCTGCTGCGCCAGTACCTGAAGTACTGCGAGCGCAAGGGCTTCAAGGCGACGCTGGAAGACGAGACGCCCGGCGACGTGGCCGGCATCAAGAGCGCCACGATCAAGGTCGAGGGCGAATACGCCTTCGGCCTGCTGCGCACCGAGACCGGCGTGCACCGCCTGGTGCGCAAGAGTCCCTTCGACTCCTCGGGTGGCCGCCATACCAGCTTCGCCTCGCTGTTCGTCTACCCGGAGGTCGACGACTCGATCGAGATCGAGATCAACCCGGCCGATGTGCGCACCGACACCTACCGCGCCAGCGGCGCCGGCGGCCAGCACATCAACAAGACCGACTCGGCGGTGCGCCTGACCCACATCCCGACCGGCATCGTCGTGCAATGCCAGGACGGCCGCAGCCAGCACAGCAACCGCGACGTGGCCTGGAAGCGCCTGCGCTCGCGCCTGTACGACCACGAGATGCGCAAGCGCATGGAAGAGCAGCAGAAGCTCGAGGACACCAAGACCGATGTCGGCTGGGGTCATCAGATCCGCAGCTATGTGCTGGACCAGAGCCGCATCAAGGATCTGCGCACCAACTACGAGACCTCGGCCACGCAGAAGGTGCTGGACGGCGATCTGGACGCCTTCATCACCGAGAGCCTGAAGCAAGGCGTCTAAGCCCCACACCCCGGCCGAGACAGCCGGGGTTTTTCCTGTTCCGATCCGCCCATAAAAGGATGCCCGCCATGCGTGAAGGCACTGTCACCCTGATCCGCCGCGAAGACTACCTGGCCCCGGCCTTCTGGATCCGCAGCGTCGACCTGAGCTTCGACCTGGACCCGGCCAAGACGCTGGTGACGTCCAAGATGCGGATCGAGCGCAACACCGCCGTTGCCCACGGCCCGCTGTGCCTGCACGGCGAGGAACTGAACGTGCTGCGCGTGCTGATCGACGGCGAGAGCGTGTCCTTCCGCCAGGACGGCGATCTGCTGCTGATCGACAAGGCGCCCGACGCCGACTTCCTGCTCGAGATCCGCAACACCTGCGCGCCGGAGAAGAACACCGCGCTGTCGGGCCTCTACACCTCGGGCGGCAGCTTCTTCACCCAGTGCGAGGCCGAGGGCTTCCGCCGCATCACCTTCTTCCTGGACCGGCCCGATGTGATGGCCGTCTACACGGTGACCCTGCGCGCCGACAAGGCCAAGTACCCGGTGCTGCTGTCCAACGGCAATCTGCTGGAGAGCGGCGAACTGGACAACGGTCGCCACTTCGCCAAGTGGCACGATCCCTTCCCCAAGCCCAGCTATCTGTTCGCCCTGGTCGCCGGCGATCTGGTCGCGCGCGAGCAAAAGGTGCGCACCCGCGCCGGCCGCGACCATCTGCTGCAGGTCTTCGTGCGCCGCGGCGACCTGGAGAAGACCGAGCATGCGATGAACTCGCTGATCGCGTCCATGGTCTGGGACGAGGCGCGCTTCAATCTGCCGCTCGATCTGGAGCGCTTCATGGTCGTCGGCGTGTCCGACTTCAATATGGGCGCGATGGAGAACAAGGGCCTGAACATCTTCAATACCAGCGCCCTGCTCGCCTCGCCGGCCACCGCCACCGATGCCGATTTCTCGCGCATCGAGTCGATCGTCGCGCACGAGTACTTCCACAACTGGACCGGCAACCGCGTCACCTGCCGCGACTGGTTCCAGCTCTCGCTGAAGGAAGGCCTGACCGTCTTCCGCGACCAGGAGTTCTCGATGGACATGGCCGCGACGCCTAGCGCGCGCGCGGTCTGCCGCATCCAGGACGTGCGCCAGCTGCGCGCGACGCAATTCCCCGAGGACAGCGGCGCGATGGCGCATCCGGTGCGGCCGGACAGCTATGCGGAGATCAACAACTTCTACACGGCCACCGTCTACGAGAAGGGGTCGGAAGTCGTGCGCATGTACCAGACCCTGGTCGGCCGCGCCGGCTTCGAGGCGGGCATGAAGCTCTATTTCGAGCGCCACGACGGCCAGGCGGTCACCTGCGACGATTTCGCCCAGGCCATCGCCGACGCCAACCCCGGCTCGGCCCTGGCCACGCGGCTGGAGGCCTTCAAGCGCTGGTATTCCCAGGCCGGCACGCCGCGCGTGCGGGCCCGCGGCGTCTACGACGAGCTGGCCCGGACCTATACGCTGACCCTGGCGCAGAGCAATCCGGCCAGCCCGGGCCAGGAGCACAAGCTGCCGCAGGTGATTCCGGTGGCGCTGGGCCTGCTCGGCGCCGAGGGCCAGGCCTTGCCCTTGCAGCTGCAGGGCGAGACCGAGGCCGCCGGCCTGGAGCGCGTGCTGGTGCTGGACCAGGCCGAGCAGCGCTTCGTCTTCATCAATGTGGCGGTGGCGCCGGTGCCCTCGCTGCTGCGCGGCTTCTCGGCGCCGGTGCTGCTGGACGACGGCCTCAGCGACGCCGAACTGCTGGTGCTGCTGCAGCATGACGCCGACGCCTTCAACCGCTGGGAAGCCAGCCAGCGCCTGGCGCTGAACCGCATCCTGGCGGCCGTCCGCTCCGGCCAGGCGCTGCAGCTCGACACCGCCTATCTGGAGGCGATGCGCGCGGTGCTGAAGCACGCCGGCCTCGATGCCGCCTTCAAGGAGCTGGCGCTGACCCTGCCGGGCGAGGCCTATATCGCCGAGCAGCTGGAAGTGGTGGACCCGCAGGCCATCCACGCGGCCGTCGAGGCGGCGCAGATCCAGCTGGCCGCCGCGCTGCGCGAGGACTGGATCGCCACCTTCGAGGCGAACAGCCATACCGGCGCCTACTCGCCCGATCCGGTATCGAGCGGCCGCCGCGCGCTGGCCAATCTGGCGCTGGGCATGCTGGTGCTGGACGCGAAGGCGCAGAGCCGCGCCGACGCCGGCGTCTGGCTGGGCCGCGCCTATCAGCGCTTCAAGGACGCCGGCAATATGACCGACCGCCTGGGCGCGCTGGCCGCCCTGGTCAACGGCCATGCCGAGCTGGCCGAGCCAGCGCTAGCCAAGTTCCACGCGCAGTTCAAGGGCGACCCGCTGGTGATCGACAAATGGTTCGCCTTGCAGGCGCGCGCCGCCGAACAGGGTGGCCGCGTGTTCGCCAAGGTGCGCCAGCTGCTGCAGCACCCGGACTTCAGTCTGAAGAACCCGAACCGCGCACGCAGCCTGATCTTCTCGCTGTGCATGTTCAACCCGGCGGCCTTCCACCGCGCCGACGCGGCCGGCTATGTGTTCTGGGCCGACCAGCTGCTGGCGCTGGACGCGATCAACCCGCAGGTCGCCGGCCGCCTGGCGCGGGTGATGGACCGCTGGACCACGCTGGCCGAGCCCTATCGCAGCGCCGCGCTGGAGGCGATCCGCCGCGTCGCCACCAAGCCCGATCTGTCCAACGACGTGCGCGAGATCATCGAGCGCGCACTGGCCTCCGGTTCCTGAACTTTCCTCGAAGGCAATCCATGACCCGCCGTATCAGTCTCACCCAGTACCTGATCGAACAGCAGCGCCAGCACGGCCATATCCCGCAGGAGCTGCGCCTCTTGATCGAGATCGTCGCGCGCGCCTGCAAGCGCATCGCCATCAGCGTCAACAAGGGCGCGCTCGGTGACGTGCTGGGCACGGCCGGCAGCGAGAACGTGCAGGGCGAGGTGCAGAAGAAGCTGGACATCATCGCCAACGAGGTGCTGATCGAGGCGAACGAATGGGGCGGCCATCTGGCCGCGATGGCCTCGGAGGAGATGGACGGCATCTACGTCGTGCCGAACCGCTATCCCCAGGGCGAATACCTGCTGCTGTTCGATCCGCTCGACGGCTCCTCCAACATCGACGTGAACGTGTCGATCGGCACGATCTTCTCGGTGCTGCGCAAGGTGACCAACCACCGCGGCGTCGGCGAGGAGGACTTCCTGCAGCCGGGCAAGCAGCAGGTCGCGGCCGGCTACTGCGTCTACGGCCCGCAGACGACCCTGGTGCTGACCCTGGGCGACGGCGTGGCGATGTTCACGCTGGACCGCGAGCAGGGTTCCTTCGTGCTGACCAGCGACGAGGTCAAGATCCCGGAGGACACCAAGGAGTTCGCGATCAATATGTCGAACCAGCGCCACTGGGACGCGCCGATGCAGCGCTATATCGACGAATGCCTGGCCGGCAAGGAAGGCCCGCGCGAGAAGGACTTCAATATGCGCTGGATCGCCTCCATGGTGGCCGACGTGCATCGCATCCTCACCCGCGGCGGCGTCTTCATGTATCCCTGGGACAAGCGCGAGCCCAACAAGGCCGGCAAGCTGCGCCTGATGTACGAGGCCAATCCGATGGCCTTCCTGGTCGAGCAGGCCGGCGGCGCCGCCACCAATGCGCGCCAACGCATCCTCGACCTGCCGCCGAGCAAGCTGCACGAGCGCGTCTCGGTCGTGCTCGGCTCCAAGAACGAGGTGGAAAGAATCACGGCCTACCACCTTGAAGCCGACAAATAAATCCTGTTAGAATAGCGGGCTTGCAGTAATGAGCATTGCTGCATGAGCCGATGTAGCTCAGTTGGTAGAGCAGCGCATTCGTAATGCGAAGGTCGGGAGTTCGACTCTCTTCATCGGCACCAAAATTCCTCAATGGTGACAAGGGCTTGGCTTCTGCCAAGCCCTTTGTTTTTGGGCACCGTGGGCACAGGATGGGCCCATGTGCCCATCCTGTGCCCACGGGCTGCGGAGCAGTGCGCTCTGCCCCGCCTATTTGAGCACGGCGGTAAGGCCACCCACCTTGCGCCGAACCGTACCGGGACTCACAACTGGCAGCAGGAAGTCATGGACATCCGCGACCAGGCCAGGCTGGGATGAGATCGCAATCCGAATGGCATGTAGCCGAGGACCTTGCGCGTGGCCGACTGCCCATCGTCCGGCCTGACTGAGAAGCTCCGCGGGCGACGTGGTAATGCTGCTTTGCTCGCGGTAAGGCCGCCGCGCATGGGTATGCCTGGTCGATTCCGACCACAAGCAACAACGGCTCTTTCTTGGCCCGAATGGGGGCAGCATGAAGTTGATCAGCGGCTCTCAGCTCATTCAGATCATCAGCACCGAAGCCCCATTGGGCAGGGCCATGTTGGGTAGATGCGAGGGTGACGAAGTGGCGGTACAGGTCGATCAAATCCGACAGCAGTTTGAAGTGCTGTGGATTGAGTAAGCCGCAACCTGCCTGTCGAGACCGGCCGCTCCTGGCCGACAGCGCGATGCGCAGACTTGCCGGAGGCGGGCTCTCACGGCGTTGCCCGAGACCGGTCGCTACGGCCTCGAGGCCGCCTTATGGCGACCCCAGTGGCCGCGACATCGACACCCACGATGGCCGCACCGACGCGCCGGGGCGCGGAAGGCTTGCGCATCGACGCCGGCCAGGGCGCCCTTCCATGGAGGCCCCCTCAGGCGCGGCGTGTGGCCTTAGCGCTCGAGCGGCGGCGCACCAGGCTCAGCAGGGGCAGCCCTCCTGCGAGCATTAAGGCCCAGCTGCCCGGCTCCGGAACGGGCGTGATGGTCAGACTGGCCGCAGCGCCAGGCAGCCAGTTCCATGCGACGGGCGCATTCGCATCGCCCCGGATGCCGAGGTGGTTGGTGATCACGCCACCCTCGAGGTCACGGGCATTGCCCAGGCCGAGTGCGCCAAGAAAGCCGTTAGCCTCGCTGTTTTTCTCCGAGCCCGCGTCGTAGCCGAAAAGATTGATCGTCACCGTGTCGGTGATCGTTGACAGGTCCAGGCCGTTGATCCCGACAAAGCCATCATTGGTCCAGCCCAGCATGCTGGCAAAGGAAAGCAAGCGGTGAGAGGCATCGGCCTGGACGACCACGCTCACGGTATCCTGCTGGGGCAGCGGCACCGAAAGCGGCGCCGCAACGCTGAGCACGCTCGTGCCCACCAACGCGTTCACTTCGCTGAGCAGAAAGCTGCGATCGCCGCCCTCGGCGATGCGCCAGATCGTCTCGGGTGCGGTCTGGCCGACTGTGTACGCGTTGTAGTTTGCGCTGTGGACGACAAACACCGGGGGCGAGAGTCGTTGCCCAGTTTGCGCAGGCGGTGCACCAGCGGTCAGTGCACTGCTGGTGAGGTTCTTTAACGTGATCTCGTAGGCCGGCGCTTGTGCTGCGGCCTGTTGCGTGATCGACAAGCCGGCCGCTAGGGCCACGCTGAGAGCTGCCAATCGCTTTAGAGTAGCGGCCGAGCCGCTCGCGTCAAGGGAGCAGTATGAGGTGCACATCCAATATCTCCTGGTTGGTCCGTAACAAGGCGAAGGCCCTGTGTCCCGAGAGTCGCGGCACCCCGCAAGTCCTTACACCGGCTCAGGAGCCCCCCCTAGGTTGACACCCTGCTGCTTGAGCCGCACCGAGCAATGAGCGTACCCGCCCCTAAGCGCTCACTTCACCCGCGCCATCTGGGCCCGGCGCGAGCCAAGCTGCCCAGAAACAGTCGCTCATGACCGACCCAGATTGGCCGGCACCGGCTGGCCGAGTTGCAGCGCCTGCGGATGCTCGCTGAAATACGTGACCGCTATCGATTGCACTTCGTAAGCGGGCGGCGATCCCATCTTGAAGTTGCCCGAGGCGTCGACAACGATCATGTCCACTTAGGAATAGGCGGACGCGATGACAAGCGAGAAGACAGGGAACCGGCGGCGCTACAGCCGCGACTTCAAAGCACAGGTGTGGCCGATTGCGATTTACCTGGGGCGCCAGTGGCCAGAATTGCCATGTCTCACGGCATCAATACCAACGTCGTACACGGGTGGCGGAAGTCCACCCGTGAGGCCCGAGTTGGTTTCGTCATGATCGACTGACAGCCAGAAGTCGTGCCGGTGGCCAAGGCGCTTCACAACGCCGAGATCAGCGCGCTGCTGGCCGCGGGGCGCGCGCTGGGGGGCAGCGCACAGCAGCGCGTCGGATGACCTGTGAACTTACACCTTCCGTGTTCTCGGCGAATGCCGTTCAGGCATCTTCCTCCGCCTGCCCGTAGAAGTGAAAACCGCACCGGGTCGTCGTTTTGATCTTGTACATCGCCTGGTCGGCACAATGAATCAGAGCATCAATGTCCTGGCCGTGATCCGGGAAGAGGCTGATGCCGATGCTGGGTGTGCAAAGCGCTTCACCTTGCTCGAGCGCGATGGGCCGCTTCAGCGCTTCGACGATCTTGCTGGCAACGCGAGCAACGATCTCGACTTCGCTGACACGGGGCAAGAGCACGATGAATTCATCTCCTCCGACGCGCGCCACGGTGTCGGAGGCGCGGATGCCCGCCTTCAATCGCCGGGTCACCTCCAGCAGCACCTGATCGCCGGCCTGATGACCCAGGGTGTCGTTCACCTGCTTGAAGCGGTCCAGGTCGATATAGAGAACGGCTACCTGGTCCTTGCTGCCCGCCACGGTGGCGATGGCGTCGCTCAGCCGTTGCCGCAGCAGAGTCCGGTTGGGCAACTCGGTGAGTGCATCGAGGTGGGCGAGACTGCTGAGCTTTTCCTCGATGGCCTTTCGTTCGGTGATATCGGAAAAGATGCTGCTGTAGTTCGTGACCCGGCCCTCGTGGTCCCGGATGGCGTTGATGGAAAGGAACTTCGGATAGATCGTGCCGTCTTTGCGCCGATCCCAGATGTCGCCATGCCAGTGGTCTCTCGTGGCCACGGAGTGCCACATTGCCTTGTAGAACTCCGGACCGTGACGGCCGGACTGCAGGATGCGCGGGTTCTGTCCTCGGGCTTCCTCCTGGCTGTAACCGGTCAATTGCGTGAACGCGCCATTGACCGACAGGATGCTGCCCTTGGCGTCGGTAATGGCCATCGCCAGGTTCGAGCTTTCGAACACCTTCGAGGTCAGGTTGAGCTTCGCTTCTTCGGTCCGTTGCGCCGTGACGTCCTCACCGACCAGCACCACATAGGCGAGCCTGCCGGCGTAATCCTTCTGCGCCATCGAATGCCAGAGAATCAAGGACTGCCCCGATCCGACAAGCGGCGTTTCGAACTCGGCGGGAAAATCCGACGCCCGACCGTCACTTGAAAACAGCGTTTCCGACCGAACACGGTCTGAGCCGAAATGATCAAAAAAGGACGTGTTGAGAAGGCGCTCCGCTGACTTGCCCAGCAGCCCGCTGATCAGCTCGTTGGTGAACACGATCATTCCGCTGGAATCGATCATCAATGCCAACAGGTCGGTCTGCTTCAACAGGCCGGTGATATGCGAGGTGGACAACTCCGGTTCGGCGTGAGCCGCTTCATGCTGGCTGATGTCCACGCAATATCCGATGAAGCCGGCGAAATGGCCGTCGGCCTCGTATCGCGCCATGGCCTCCATTGAAAGCCAACGGTAGTCACCGTCGCGATGCAGGAGGCGGAACTTTCCCCGCCATGCGCTTTTCCGGTGGAGCGCGTCGAGCAAATCACTGCAAAGTAGCGGACGGTCCTCCTCAAGGACCCGCTCCAGCCAACCTTGCCCCAGTTCGCTGGCGAAATCTCGTCCGGTGAAGGCGATCCATGAAGGACTGAAGAATTCGAAGTGGCCCTCGGCGCCGCAGGCCCAGAGCAAAATCTGGCTTGGGTTGACGAGGATGTCGGGGCGATCGCCCATCGCCGCGACAAACGGGGATGATGTGACGACAGTGGCAAGCACTTTTCCGATTCCTGCTACTGGCAACAAACCGTCGCGCAAGCTGGGGGTGCACCATGAGTCTAGCTCTGGCGCCGATGAAGCGCGAGCGAGATTTCGCATCAGGGGGCCCAATGCCTGACCGGCGCCGGGCAGCAGCTGGACGGTTCCCATGGGCAGTTGCTCCCCGACGCCGATGCAGGCATCAAGCCAACGGCAAGTTGAGGACCTGCAGATGTCGAGGTGATGACCGCCCTAGTCGAAAGTTAGGCCTTGATAGGGCGGCTACAAGCGTCACGGCCACCGCCAAACCCCAACCTTCGGTCGCCCCGTTGGTCAAGCTGAGACCATCTGCCTTGGCAGGCGACTACCCGACAGCTGACGCTCGCCGCCGGCCGCTCCTGGCCGACAGCGCGATGCGCAGACTCGCCGGAGGCAGGCTGCTCATGGCCAGGACTGCTTGCTCACCGCGAACGCTGAATGCAGCAATCCAATTCGGTCTTTCGAGCCGCCGACTACCGGCCGGCGTTTCCTTTCATCCCCTGTTCTCAGAACGGCTGCTTCGACCGGGAATGTTCCACCCCCTCATGCCCTGACACCGCGGCGTCACCGGGCCGGTTCAATGCGACGAGCAGCTCGCGCCAAAGACTTCTCGCGAGTTCGAAGTCGAATCGATCCGTGGCGGCGCGCAAGGCCAGATAGTCGGCGCCCAGCGTTCGCTTCAGCACCTGCTCATGCCGCAAGATCAGCCGATAGGCTCCGAAGTCATTGTTCTCCAGCGCGTTCGTGATCTGCGTCTTGATGTCCGCCAGATCGTCGGCCAGCGACAGTGACTCCTGAGAAGCCAACTCCGAGCCGCTGCGCCGCCTCGGCAAACAGCTCGCCAGCGCGGCCAGCAAGGACTGCATCGCTTGCGTCAGATCGTCGAGCCGATCTGCACAGAGATTCGCGCTGCTTGTCGAGTTCCCCAGCACGGTCTCCAGGGCCATGGCCCGCCCCTCGACCTCGATCGCACCCAGCGTTCCGGCGGCGCCGCGCAGCGCATGGGTCTGCTGGACGGCCGCGCTTCGATCGCCGTGCTGCCAAGCGCTTGCAATCCGGTCCATAGTCGATGCCTGCTCGACGGCGAAACGCTGCAACAGCTCCAGATAAAGCTGGCTGCGCCCCGACATGCGCCCCAGCGCATCCCGAACCCGCAGGCCGGCCGACTCCAGCGCCCTCATGACGGGCATCGCATCGGCGGCATCTGCATCGCCATCGACGGGTGTGGAGGCGTCGTCTGGCCCGTCGTCGGCAGCCCCGGCCTCGTGCGCCCCCAGCCACTGCTGCAGCTTCGCCATCAGCCGTCCGGGAGCAATCGGCTTGGCAATGTGATCGTTCATGCCGGCATCCAGGCAGCGCTGGCGGTCCTCGCTCATGGCGCTGGCGGTCATCGCCAGAATGGGCAGCGTTGCCAGCCTGGGTTCCTGCCGGAGGCGCCGCGTGGCGTGCAGCCCATCCATGGCCGGCATATGAACGTCCATCAGCACCAGGTCGTAGTGCCGACGAAGCGCCTTGTCGACCGCCTCGATCCCGTCGCGCGCGATCTCGACCTCGAGACCCCAGCTGTCGAGCAAATCCCGCGCGACAATCTGATTGGTCTCGTTGTCCTCGGCCAGCAGCACACGACGTCCCGACCATGGCGCCGCTCCCGAGGCAGCGGCAAGGCGATGCGGAGCCGGCACGGTCTCGCCCTGCAACACCGCCTGGATCGTATCGAGCAGTGCCGAAGCCGTGATCGGTTTGCCAAGCACATGCGCCACCTTGACCCGCCTGGCCAGCTGCCGCAACTCCGGGCGTCCGAACGCCGTCACGAGCATGATGCGGGGCGGCTTGGCGAGATTCAGGGCCGCAATTTCCTCGGCGACCCGGATCCCGTCCATCTTCGGCATCTGCCAGTCTATGCAGGCCAGGTCGAAGGCCTGCCCCTCGTCCGCGGCCCGCTTCAGCGCATCGAGCGCTGCAAGTCCCGACTCGACCTCGACGCTCTGCATGCCCAGATGCCCCAGCATCTTGCCAAGCAGGGTGCGCGCCGATTCGTTGTCGTCGGCGACAAGCACACGGCGCCCGAGCAGCGATGGCGGCGGGGCTATAGCGGCAGGCGACGTGTCCGAAACGGCCAGCCTGGCTGTGAACCAGAAACTCGAGCCGACACCCGGCCGGCTGAATACGCCGACCTCGCCGCCCATCAGCTGGGCCAGGCCCTTGGCGATGGCCAGCCCGAGGCCGGTGCCGCCAAAGCGGCGGGTCGTTGAGGCATCCGCCTGTTCAAAGCTCTGGAACAGCTGGGCACTCTGCGCCTCACTCAGGCCGACGCCGGTATCCCTGACCTCGAAGCGCAGCATCAACTCCTGCCCTTGCAGGCGACGGCCTTCGACGCGCAGATAGATCTGCCCCGCGGACGTGAACTTGACCGCATTGTTCAGATAGTTGATCAAGATCTGCGACAGGCGCATCGGGTCGCCGCGCAGCGATCTGGGCAGATCCGGCGCGAGATGCAAGACGACTTCCAGGCCCTTGGCCTCGGCGCCCCCGGTGATCAGGGTGCAGACGTTCTCGCACATCCGTTCCAGGTCGAACTCGATCGCTTCGACGTCCAGGCGGCCAGCCTCCAGCTTCGAGAAATCGAGCACATCGTTGAGCAGGCCCAGCAGATGCTGGCTGGAGACATCGAGTCGGCGCAGATAGTCCGCCTGACGCTCGTCGAGGGGCGTGAGGCCCAGCAGATGCGCCATGCCGATGATGGCATTCATCGGCGTGCGGATCTCGTGGCTCATATTGGCAAGGAAACTCGACTTGACCCTTGCGGCCTCCTCGGCGAGGCGCTGGGCCTCTTCCATCCGTTCGGCGGCCTCATGCTCGGCGCTGATGTCGTCGACAACCCAGACAGAACCGAGCTCGGGACGAGCCGGGTCTATCATCCTGCCGCACAGGCGCGCCCAGAACAGACGGCCCTGCGCCCCCACCATCCGCTCCTCGCCGCGATAGACGCCCCCCGCGGCCAGGCTGGCCTGGCTGGCCAGGATCGCCGATCTGGCGGCGTCGCCGCCTTCGAAGAGCGCGGCCGAATGCATGCCGATCAGCTCGTCGCGGGACAGGCCGAATTGCTGGCAGCAGCGCTCATTGCAGTCAATGATCACACGTCCTTTGGTCCACGCAATGCCCGACGCGGCGGTATTGAAGATGAAGCGCTGCTGCTGCTCGGAAAGCTGGAGCGCCTGACGCTGCACTTCGAGTTCTTCGAGCACCCGGGCATGCGTCTCCAGCATTTCACCAAGTTCCCGCAATTCACCAGCGGCAGCGGGCTCACGAAAGCTCAGCCCGCGCTCTCCGGCGTCGAGCCGCTGCAACAGGCGACTCATTGTCGTCAGCGGCACCACAACGCGCCGCATGAAGTAGCCTAATAGCACGGAGAGCACGACGCCGAGGTTGAGCAGCGTTATCAGCGTCGCGAGGATTCGCGTCCAGTAAACGCGAGTCAGGGCCTGGTCCACCTCGGCCGATCGACGCTCCGCGACCTCCGCAAGAATCTGATTGATCGGCGCGAGGACCGCGGCCTTGCGATTCCTGTATTCCTCGCCATAGGCGAGCGCTATGGCATCCTCACGGCGACCCGAGTTCGTCAGCTCAAAGATGCGCTGCTCCAGCAGCACCAGGGCGTCGGACTGACGCTTAGCCTTTTCCAGCAGCATGCTTTCACGTTCGCCGCTGCCGGTCTCCGCCAGCTTTGCAATCGCCAGTTCGCGCTGCCGGGTTTGATGCAGCTCGGTCTCGAACTCCCGGCGATAGCGCTCATCCCCCGTCGCCGCATAGGCGCGCATGGCGGCCGTCAGGACGTCGCTGCCCTGGCGGAATTCGAGCGCCGCCAAGGTGTCGCTGAGCTGGCTGGACAGCGCCTCCTTGCGCTGATCCGCAGCGATTCCCGACCACAAGAAAAAGCCCAGACTCAGCAGCGACAGCACGCAAACGAGTAAGGTCAGGCGACGGCTCGTGTCGCGGATTCTCATCATGACCTTCAGTCAGGATCGGCGAAACGCTGGGCGATCTGGGCAAACTCATCGATCCGCTCGATGAACACATCGACGACGGCAGGATCGAAATGCTGACCGCGGCCGGCCTCGATCAGGGCGCGGGTCTCGTGAAGCGGGAAGGCCGGCTTATAGACGCGCTTGCTCATCAGCGCATCGAACACATCGGCCAGCGCCATCAGGCGCGCCGAGGCCGGAATCGCATCCCCGGCCAGACCGGTCGGATAGCCGCTGCCATCCCACTTTTCATGGTGGCCCAGCGCAATCTCTCGACCCACGAGCAGGAATTCGAAGGCGTCGTCCGCCAGCGTTTCATCATCCGCATCAAACGCCGCGCTGGCCTGGGCAATGGCTCGATCGATGGCCTCGGCGCCAATGCGCGTGTGTCCCTTCATCTGCTCGAACTCCTCGGCGCTCAGGCGCCCGGGCTTCAGCAAGATGGCGTCGGCAATGCCCACCTTGCCCAGATCGTGCAGCGGCGAGGCCTTGACGATCATCGCAAGACGCGGCCCCGCCAGCGCGGCGGCATAGCGAGGATGCTCGCGCAAGCCGGTGGCCAGGATCTCGACATAGCGCTGGGTGCGCAGGATGTGGTGCCCGGTCTCGTTGTCGCGCGCCTCGGCTAGGCAGGCCAGCGCGCGCAAGCTCAGGTCCTGGACCAATAGGCTCTGATGCAAGCGGCGCTGGACCTCTTGCTCCAGCCAACGGTTGTTGTCGGCCAGCCGGTCGCGGGCGATCTTGAGCTCGATATGGGTGCGCACCCGCGCCAGCACCACCGCGGCATTGAAGGGCTTGCTGACATAGTCGACCGCACCGAGGCTCAGGCCCTGCTGCTCGTCCATGACCGAGTTCATCGCGGTGATGAAGATCACCGGAATCCCCTGGGTGCGCTCATCGGCGCGCAAGCGCTTCAGCACCTCGAAGCCGTCCAGGTCCGGCATCATGATGTCCAGCAAGATCAGCGCCGGCGGCGGCGTCATCGATGCGGCCGCCAAGCCCTGTTCTCCGCAGTTGGCGACGCGGACCTCGTATTCGGTGTGCAAGGCCTCGCCGAGAACCAGCAGGTTCTCGGCGACGTCGTCGACGACCAGCACTGTCGGCTTGGCGGCCGTGTCAAACGCGGACTGTGGCGAAGTCTTGCTCATGAACCCTGGATGGTCTTGTTAGAACGACTCCCAGTCTAGGCCAGCGGAGCGCGCTGCCTCGCCAGGCAGGGCGGCGGCGGCCCTCGGCGCGATCACCGGCCTGACGGCAGGCGTTTTTCGCACAGGAGCGCTCGCTCGGGCGACGGGGGCCTTGGGAGCTCGCGCCGCGCCGTTCGCCGCAGGCGCCTGGCCCGCCAAGCCACCCTCGACCTTAAAGACGCTGACCACCTGGACCAGTTCCTGGGACTGGCCGCTCAAGCTGGTCGCGGCGGCAGCCATCTCTTCAACCAGCGCGGCATTCTGCTGCGTGGCCTGATCCATCTGCGTCACCGCCTCGCCGACCTGGGCGACGCCGGCGCTCTGCTGCACGCTGGCCGCGCTGATCTCGCCCATGATGTCGGTCACGCGGCGGATCGATGCCACCACATCGTTCATCGTGCTGCCGGCGCGATTGACCAGCACGCTGCCTTGATCGACCCGCTCGACGCTGTCGGTGATCAGGGTCTTGATTTCCTTGGCAGCCTCGGCGCTGCGTCCGGCCAGATTGCGCACCTCGCCGGCCACGACGGCAAAACCTCGCCCCTGCTCGCCGGCCCGCGCCGCTTCCACCGCCGCGTTCAGGGCCAGGATATTGGTCTGGAACGCGATGCCGTCGATGACGTTGATGATGTCCGCGATCTTCTTGCTCGAATCGCTGATGCCGCGCATGGTTTCAACCACCTGGGCCACCACCTCACCGCCTTCGACGGCCACCGTGCTGGCGCTTTGCGCCAGCTGGTTGGCCTGCCTGGCGTTGTCGGCGTTCTGCTGCACGGTGGAGCTCAGTTCCTCCATCGACGCGGCGGTCTGCTGCAGCGCGCTGGCCTGCGATTCCGTGCGCGCGCTCAGGTCATGGTTGCCCTGGGCAATTTCCGAGCTGGCGGTGGACACCGAATCCGAGCCCTGGCGCACGCGGCCGACGATCTGGGTCAGATTGCTCATCATCGTGCCCAGGGCCGTGAACAGCTGGCCGATCTCATCGCCGCGAGCCGGCGGCAGCGTGGCCGTCAGGTCGCCATTGGCCACCTGCGCCGTCAGATGCACAGCCTGATCCATCGAGCGAATGATGGCCATGAAGATCGTGTACAGCAGCCAGAAGACCAGAGCCAGCATGCCGCCGACGCTGACGACGAAGACCGTCATCCAGCGGCGCGCAGTGGCGTCGGCGCTGTCGATCTGACCCTGGGTGCGCTTGTTCAGCAGCTCGAAGAACTCGTTCACCGGCACCATGATCTTGGCCTTGTTCTGGTGATACGCAGCGTCGTGCATCAGCTCGCGCGCCTTTTCCAGATCCGCCGGCGAACCGGCCTTGACCAGGCCCATGGCCTTGACTTCGGTGTTCACCAGGTCGCCGGACTTGGCCGCTGCATCCTCCAGCTTGGCCAGTTCCGCCGCCGAGAAGCCGGCGCGCTTCATCATGTCGATCAGCGCGATCTTTTCGCCGGCCTGACCGCTGACCGGCACATCGGCGGCGCGGAAATCCCAGTAGATGCCGTCGTAGCCACCCGGACGCGCCACCTTGCCGCTGCGAATCTCCAGGATTTCGTTGTACTGCTTCTCCCAGCGCGAATCGCCGCTGACCACATAGGTACGCGCCAGACGAGTCAGATCGTCCGAGCTGTGCCGAAACTCGTCGGCCAGGCTGTAGGACAGATAGCGTTGCTGATGCGCCTCCGCAATGGCCGAGTTGGCCTGATTCAGACGAGCGCCGGTGAACGCGATCACCGCGGCCAGCACCAGCAGGATGCCGATCAGCAAGCCCATCTTGCGCCGCATCGGCAGATTGTTGATCCAGTTCATTGTGTGTACCTTTTAATAGCGGCCGAACTCATCGGCCTGTGTCTGTTCCGGGACCGCGCACACGACCGCGGGCGACCCTTGATATCCCGTGCTACTGCAGGTCAGGCGCAGAAATAAGCCCCATCTCGGCGCTGGTCATCAGCCGCTCGATGTCCATCAAGATCAGCATCCGCCGGCGGTCTCCCTGCTCCATGACGCCCAGCCCGATGACGTGCTCCATGTCGATGGCGGCCGAGAACTCGGGCGCCGGTCGGATCTGGCTGGTCTGCAGCGCGATCACGTCGGAGACGGAGTCCACCACCATGCCCACCACCCGATTCGCGATCGTCAGGACGATGGTGACCGTCTGCGCGTTGTAGTCGGCGGTGGACAGGCCGAACTTGATGCGCATGTCGAGGATAGGCACGATCACGCCTCGAAGATTCAGCACGCCGAGGATGTAGGCCGGCGCATTGGCAATGCGCGTCGGCGCCTCGTAGCCGCGGATCTCCTGCACCTTCAGGATGTCGATGCCGTATTCCTCGGCTCCCAGATGGAAGCTGAGGAATTCCCCACCGGCGGACTGAGCACCTGCCAAGACTGGCTCATTGCGCACCGTCAAGGCATTGGGCTGTTGCTGATTCATTGATTCATCGCCTTTCTCGCAGCGTGGGCGCCGTCGAGGAGACCCCGTCGGTGCGTTGTTTCATGAGGTCCTGACCAGGCGCAACGCGCAAGGACCTCATGGTTTGGAATGCTAGCAAATGTAAACAAAATGAATGTTAAATTCAAAATGAACATTTAGTTCGAATTGAACATTTCATACAATTCACGGCCGTGCCAAATTGCACATTCACGACAAACGTGCACGCCCCAGGAGTCCTCATGCCCAGCCCGCCCTTGTGCATCGATACCGGTCTGCGCCGTTGTTTCGGCAAGCAGGAACTGCATCAGCGCGTGCTGCAGATGTTCCTCGACGAGCAGAAGTCCGTTTGCACCAGCATCGACGCGGCACTCGCCGAGGAATCGGTCCAAGCGGCGATTTCCCTCGCGCACGCGCTGGTCTCGCGGGCCGGACTGATCGGGGCCGAGGCCCTGTCCCGGACGGCCAGCGAGCTCGAAGAGGCTTTGCGCAATGACCGGCGGTCCGAATGGCCGGCGCTCTTGCAGGCGTTGACGCAGCAGCACGCCAGCGTGCTTGCGGAAATACCCAGGCATCTGTGAACCGTCGACCGAGGTCGACCCATCGTCGCAAGACAGACAAGCCGGATCTCCACATACCGTGTCAAACGAAGCCTCAGACAAGCCCTCCTACTCGACCATCGAGCTTGCTCGACGCCTGGGCGTTTCGACCCCTACGATCCAGCGCTGGGTCGATCAAGGCCGCCTGCTGGCCTGGAAGACCATTGGCGGGCACCGCCGCATCGATGCACAAAGTGCCGATGCGCTCGTTCTCGAAATGGAGCGACAGGCTTCCGGCGCCGCGCCCTCCGCTTCCGGGCCTTCGGTCCTGATCGTCGAAGACGATGCGATCGACCGGGAGATTCACAAGACGCTGGTCGAGTCGATCTGGCCGTCCGCCAAGGTGACGCTGGCCGAGAACGGCCTCGAGGCCTTGCTCGCCATCGGCAAGAGCGTGCCGGACATCGTGATGAGCGACATCGTCATGCCCCATATGGATGGCCTGCAGATGTTGCGGCAGCTGACCCTGCTCGAAGGCGCCAGGCCCCGACTGCTGGTCGCGGTTTCAGCGCTCAAGCCGGCTCAGATTCACAAGCTGGGCGGCTTGCCTCCGAGAGTCCTTTCGATTGCAAAGCCCGTCGAGCCAGAGATTGCCGGTGTCGCGCTGGCGTCGGCGTGGCAGCAGGTCCGTTAGCGTAGCGAGACCTTCTTCCGGACGAAAGGTGCAGGGTGGGCCGAATGCTTCAAGAGCCTGCACCAGGGTCACGCAATAGGCTGCCGCAAAGCGGCCGTTCGTCGACGTCAGCTTGTGGCCGAGAGCTGGCCTCATCTGGCAACACGGACCGACGGAAACCGCTGCCGATCGGCAGCCGGTACTCATGGAAGGCGCAGGCTGATCTAGACCAACCGAACAGAAGCCGTGGCGAGTTTCTAGATCTGGTCGACGGCGTCGGCCAGGCCGTTCTTGCAGTACACGACGGTGTAGTGGGCCAAGTCTCGTTCGGTCTTACCGTGCCAGTGGAGTGGGCTCTGGCTTTGCTCAGAGCTGCACACTTGGGCAAGCATCGCCGTGCGCAATGTGATACATTCGGAACAGACTCGCCCAAGACCCTCTCCAAAGGTCTTATCTGCAGCCCCGCAGGTCTTCCCCAGACCTTATCTCGCGAGCGGCCTGCTACAGCTTTCTCCCCCGCTGATTGCTCTTGAGTGTTTCTGTCTCTGTTCGGCCTCGTGCCGCCGGAGGGATCTTCTATTTGTCCTCAATTCCTAAAGGAGCACTCATGACTACTCAGACCGGTACCGTTAAGTGGTTCAACGACGGCAAGGGCTTCGGGTTCATCGCCCCGGCAGATGGCACGAAAGACCTTTTTGCGCATCACAGCGAGATTCGCAGCAGCGGCGGGTTTCGAACCCTCGCGGAGGGTGCAACGGTCGAGTTTGAAGTGACCCAAGGCCCCAAGGGCTTGCAGGCATCCAACATCCACGCGCTCTGAATCAAGCAGTCGCACCGGCCTGCGAGCCAGGCCGGATGCCGACGCAGCTTCGTCGCCTCGGTCTCGATTCGCTCTGGAAAGGGCTCGGCGACCACCGATCGCGTTGGCGCTTCCTTCCGCGCTTTGTCACACCAGATATGGCCTTGAACTTTGCGGCGAGCGAAGGCACTGGCTGGGCGAACAGGCATTGAGCCACCGTAATCAGTGACGCCTCCGGACGTCCAGCACGATGTCTTTGCCGAAAGCGGCAACGAAAGGGTTCCAGTTTGGCCAAAGAAGACCTCATTGAAATGCGCGGAACGGTGAGCGAAGTGCTCCCCGACCTCCGCTTCCGCGTCACGCTCGAGAATGGCCATCAGGTCACCGCCTACGCCGGCGGCAAGATGAAGAAGAACCATATCCGCGTTCTGACCGGCGACACCGTGACATTGGAACTTTCTGCATACGACCTTTCAAAAGGTCGGATCACGTTCCGCCATATCGAGAGGCGGGACGCATCGGGCCTGACTCGATCTGCGCGTCGCTAAGCGTCCGCAGTCCTTTCGGGTACATTCGTTTTAGCGGGGCTCGCTGCAAGTGACACAGCCCTGTACCAGGCTTGCTTGAAGCGCCACCGGCGGAAGCGTCGCCCTTGACGGGACAAGTTCTTGATCGGAGTTGTCCCGTGTCTTGCCGAACCGATATTCCCGCCTCCGATGTGGCGGCAGCGCCCACCAGCGGCGCGCCGCCCAACGAGGGACTCGCTGCGCCCGTCTCTGCCGAGCATGCCGAACTACGGCGTCAGGGTGCCAAGGCCGCGGCCCGCGGCGACGCACAGGGCTCGAACCCGATGCTAGACACGATCAACCAACCCGGCGCCACCGGGGAGAGTGAGCAGGTCTGGTCCGATCGACGCAACGCCTGGGATCGCGGTCACCATGCGCAGCAACGTCCGACGCTCCTGCCGGCCCGGGCTCCTGGCGGCATGGCGGCCAACGAGCGCGCCCAGGACGAGGCACTGTTCGGCGTCACGAGGGTGCTAACCTTCGCAGGCGCCAAGAGCCTGACCTCAGCCAGCGGTTTCTTTTTCGAGCGGGATAGCCGACTGTTCCTGGTCACCAGTGGCCACGTACTGCGCGACGCCCCAACAGGGCATTTTCCCGACCGCATCGAGATCAGATTGCATACCGATGCGCAGGACCTGACGCAGTCGGCCACGCTGACGATCCTGCTGCATCGCGACGGCCTGTCCGCATGGAATCAGGTGCGTGACAGCGCTGGAGAGGTCGATGTGGCGGCTGTCGAGATCAACCCGACCGCCTTACCGGCGGATTGCGTCGTTCGGCCTTTCGGCCCCCAGCACCTTCCGGTCGGATTCGACCTGTTCGAGGTGGGCGATCGACTGGCCATCCCGGGTTTTCCGCTCGGCTTCTACGACACCGTGCATCACCTGCCCGTGGTGCGGCAAGCCAGCGTGGCCTCCTGGTACGGCGTCCGGTTCCAGGGACTGGGCTACTTCCTTACCGATGCGCGCATGCACCGCGGATGCAGCGGCTCACCGGTGCTCGCGCGCGTCGAGCCTGCCTCTGCAGTCCGGCCGCACTGGTGCCTGCTGGGCGTGCACTCCAGCCGCATGGACATGGCCACGCGCGATGCGGTGCTGGATGAATCGCTGGGATTGAATTGCGCCTGGTATGCCGACGTGCTGCTGGCCCTGACTTCCGGCGCCGGCCGCAACGCACCATGACCCAACCCCTGCTTCAGGCCGCCGATCTGCGCGGCGCCGCACGCCTGACCACCGATGCCGTGGCCGGCCTGGCCAGCCTCGTCGAGGCCATGCATGCGCGCATCGTCACGCTCCCCCGGATCCCTGGCCTGGGCGACGCTATCGGGGCGGATGAACGGACCCGCGGCGTTTCCGGCCTGGTGTACAAAACCGTGCGCGGCGTTAACCGCCTCGCGGGAGGCACGCTCGACGCCTTGCTCGGCTGGCTGGCGCCGGCCCTGGCCGCCGCTGATCCGCAGCAAGCGCCCCGCCCGGAGCGCGAGGCCATTCTTGCGGCCCTCAACGGCGTGCTGGGCGACCACCTCGCGACGACAGACAACCCGCTTGCCATTGCAATGAGGTTCCGGCATTCTGGGCGGCCACTGCCGCTGGAGCGCCATGCGCTTCGCTCACGCCTCGGCGCTGCGACGCCGAAGCTGCTAGTGCTGCTGCATGGACTGTGCATGAACGACCTTCAGTGGCATCGCGCAGGGCACGACCACGGTGAGGCGCTTGCTCGCGATCTGGGCTACACGCCGGTCTACCTGCACTACAACAGCGGCCTGAGCATCTCGACCAACGGTCGCATCCTGGCACGCCTGATGGAGAGCCTGTACAGCGTCTGGCCGGTGCCAATTGAGCGGCTGACGCTGATCGGCCACAGCATGGGCGGCCTGGTGGCGCGCAGCGCCATTCATCACGGCGCGCTGATGGAACGAGGCGGGCTGCGTTGGCCGGGCCGGGTGGACGATCTGGTTTGCCTGGGCACGCCGCACCATGGCGCGCCGCTGGAACGCGTGGGCCATGGTCTGGACCTGCTGCTCGGCGCCGCACCTTACGCGGCTCCGCTGGCTCGGCTGGGCAAGGTACGCAGTGCCGGCATCAGAGATCTTCGCCTTGGAAATATCCTGAAAGGGCCTGCCGGCGACGATGGCACCCATCGGGCAGACTCGATCGCCTTGCCGAGTAGCGCCCGCTGCTTTGCCATTGCCGCCAGTCTCGGCCCGGCCCCTGGGCGCCGGAGGGTGGGATTTCTGGGAGACGGCCTCGTGCCGATCGCCAGCGCCTTGGGGCGGCACGACAACGCCGATCTCGATCTCGGAATCCCGCCGGCGCACCAGGCCGTGGTGCACGACACGAGCCATCTCGATTTGTTGTCGAGTACCGAGGTAGCTGCCTTGCTGCGGCAGTGGCTGAGCTGACGCCCACGCCTCTCCCGGACGCCAAGCACCGCAGCGAAGGTCCTGTACAGCGCACCAGCAAGTCCAATGCTTGGGATATAGCCCGAGTTCGATCGAACTCGGCCGAGGTGCTAGTCACAAAGCGCAAGGGACTACTCGATCCATCCATGACCTGCGCTGTGCGCAAGTACCAACCGTCCGCTCAAGGAGAAAAACCGGACGCATCGCTCCCCGCAGTCTGCAAGGCTTCGTCAGCCCCCCCCACGACTCAATCGTGACCTGTCCGATGGATGGCAACACGACTCGGGAAGGTCTCGTCAGCGAATCTATTCCCGTCAGATCCAAACATCCGGTTGCAGCCCCAGGACAAAGCCGCAAGCACAATAATCTACCGGTCGAGGACCAGGGGGCTCGTAGGATGGCTCGTGCGGGCGTTGTCGAGAATCTCGCCGTCCGACTCAGCAGCGCCTAGCCGGGCTGTTGTCTGCCTGCATTCTGCTCGCATGCGAGCGGCCTCGCCGTGACACCGGTGTACACATTGGTCGAGAACGACGACATGAAGGAGCCAATTGGGTTCGCCCCCTGCCGTCGAACCAGCCGAAAGCTGCCGGTCGTCTATACCCGCTCATGGCCGTCCGCGTCAGTACGCGACCCTGCCAGGAAGATGCCATTCAGGCGCACAACATCTTCTTGAGCAACGGCAGCTGTCGGCGTTGGCCGCGAACTGGAAGTCCCGGCGAGAAGCCGCCCTTCGCGAGAGCCCGCCCTTCCGCTGTTCCGAAAATCATCTTGACCCTCTGACGCCGCACCCCCACACTCGCTCACCTCCCATGGCGAAGGCCCATACGAGACGCACGGCAAATCGCTCGATCGATGACAGCCCAAGCCGCGTCGATGGACCTCTCAGCGCTTCGAGGTGCGGAGAATTGCGCATGCTGCACAGAAGCGATGTAGTGCCCTCAGACGACGGGGTTTCAATCCGCTATGACCTGCATGGCAATGGAGAAACGACGCTGATTTTCGTGCACGGTTGGTGTTGCGACCGTCATGTTTGGGATTGCCAAGCCGATCGTTTGGGGGCGAGCTACCGCGTTGTCTGTCTCGACCTCGCGGGGCACGGTGAGTCTGGACATGACCGAAAGAAGTTCACGGTCCCGGCGTTTGCTCATGACGTCATTGCCGTCGTGAGACACCTCGAGCTCAAACGGGTCGTCTTGATCGGACATTCGATGGCCGGCGGGATCATCGTCGAGGCGGCGCGCCACCTGGGGGCCGTCGTCATTGGTCTCGTCGGCGTCGACACTTTGTGGGACGTCGACAAGGAGCGTTCCGATGACGATGTTGCGACGTTCATGATTCCCTTTCGCGCCGACTTCGCCAAGGCCGCTCGAGGCTTCGTTCGTTCGATGTTCACAGCGACCTTCGATGCAGATCGCGCTGAAGCAATCATCTCCGCCATCGTTGCCGTTCCTGCCCTCGTTGGGACAGAAGCTCTTGAATCGAGCATGGGAAATGGTCGAAATCTTCGAGCCGGACTCGATGAGATCAGAGTTCCGGTCGCGCTGATCAACTCTCCTCATTGGCAGACCACGAATGTCGAGGGAGCTCGGCGACGGGGAATCGATGTCAAGTTGCTGCCGGGTGTTGGTCACTTCGTGATGCTGGACGATTCGGATGCGCTGAACCAACTTCTCGAGGGAGCTGTCAAGAGATTCGTCCTGGCGAGCGAGTACCACTGAGAGCAACTCATCCGCTCCGATGGGCGGCATGCCGCGGTTGAAGTATCTGAACTTCGTCATCGAACTACACCAACGGAGACGCAATGCCAGCCTACATGATCGCCCTGAACAGGACCCTGCATGATCGACGGAAACTCGAAGAGTACTGGAAGGCAGCTGGTCCGACCTTTGAAGGTCTGGGCGCAAAGCGCCTAGCCATCTACACACCGCTCATCTTGCTGGAAATGATGGGGCCGCTCGACGGTGCCGTTGTCATTGAGTTTCCCGATCTCGAGACGGCCAAGGGCTGGTACGAGAGTCCAGCCTATCAAGAGGCTAAGCAGCATAGGAACGGTGCCGCTGATGTCGAACTATTCATCATCGATGGTGGCATCGTGCGCCCCGAAGACCGCATAGCGCACAAGCGGGACCTACGATCGAAGTCTGACGAGGCAGACGTCTAACCGCACCTCGAGCGAAACCTCCCGTTTCGCACCATTGGACGGCAGCCCATGTCGACCGCCTGGTCGACAGTCTCTTTTCGGGGTGGCGAGGGACTCGACGCGGAGTTCCGCTTTTGGGGCGGCCTGCTAGGTCGAGCGGTAACGAAGCGGTCACTGGCGCAGCGCGAATCGCTTTGAAGACTCCTAGGGCCGCAGTACAGGGCAGAGCCGACATTCGGGGCCGCGCCGGTTGCCTGCCCCAACGACTGCTTGATGCCAGACAGCGTGAGTACGCCCGGCGACGGTGACCGGCAGGAACCGCTGCAGAGCAATCCGAGAAGGGCCCAACGCGAGTTGGGCCCTTTTTCTTTGCCGCCCGGAATCGCCCCGTCCGCAAGCTTGAGGGTGTCCGGCACCGATCGCGCGCGGGGCCAGTCTTGGCAGACGCTGCTGGCCGGCAGCTCGAGTGCCTGTGCGCTGAGCCAGCCGAGCTTGGACGCCAACGGCGCGATTGCCTTCAGCGCCACGCCGGTGCCCGAGCCGGCCAGCGCCAGCTTGCTGCTGGGTGGCCTGCTGGCCCTGCTCGCGCGGCGGCGCCGCGGCTGAAGCGAACGAAGACTCAGGGCTTCGCGGCGGGCGTCAGCACCAGGCCGCGGCGCTGCAGCAGCGGCTCGATGCGCGGCTCGTGGCCGACCGCATTGCGGAACAGCTGCATCGCGTCCTGGCTGCCGCCCTGCGACAGCAGCTTGGCGCGGAAGGCATCGCCATTGGCGCGCTGCAGGCCGCCATGGGCCTTGAACCATTCGACCGTGTCCGCGTCCAGCACCTCGGACCAGATATAGGCGTAGTAGCCGGCCGCATAGCCGCCCATGATGTGGCTGAAGTAAGGCGTGCGATAGCGCGGCGGCACCGGCGCATAGTCGAAGCCCTCCTCCTTCAGCACGCGCGCCTCGAAGGCCATCACCGCGTCGGCGCCGGGCACTTCATCGGCGCCGAGCTGGTGCCAGCGCTGGTCCAGCACGGCGGCGCTCAGGTACTCGGTGGTCGCATAGCCCTGGTTGAACTGCTGCGCCGCCAGCACCTTGTCCAGCAGCGCACGCGGCATCGCTTCGCCGGTCTTGTAGTGCTTCGCGTAATTGGCCAGCACGCTGGGCCAGTCGGCCCACATCTCGTTGACCTGCGACGGGTATTCGACGAAGTCGCGCGGCACGCTGGTGCCGGCAAAGCTCGGGTAGCGCACGTCCGAAAACATGCCGTGCAGCGCATGGCCGAACTCGTGGAACAGCGTGTTGACCTCGTCCCATGTCAGCAGGGTCGGCGTGCCGGCCGGCGGCTTCGGGATGTTCAGGTGGTTGGCGATGACGGGCTTCTGCTCCAGCAGCGCGCTCTGCGCGACGTAGGCATTCGCCCAGGCGCCACCGCGCTTCGAAGGCCGCGCATACATATCGGCGATAAAGATCGCCAGCTGCGAGCCGTCGGCATTGAAGACGTCGTAGACGCTGATATCCGCCTGGTAGACCGGCAGATCATGGCGCTGCCTGAACTTCAGGCCGTAGAGCTGGCCCGCCGCATAGAAGACGCCATTCTCCAGCACGTTCTTCAGCTCCAGATAGGGCTTGAGCTGGGACTGATCGAAGCCGTATTTGGCGGCGCGCAGCTTCTCGGCATAGAAGGCCCAGTCCCAGGCGGCCAGCTCGAAACTCGGCTGCTGCTTGGCGGCCTGCTCCTGGTCGATCAGGCGCTGCAGCTCGGCGCCGTCGCGGCGCGCGCTGGCCACCGCCGCCGGCGCCAGCTGGCGCAGCAGGGTGTTGACCGCGGTGGCCGACTTGGCCGTCTCGTCCTTCAGCACGAAATCGGCATGGGTGGCGAAACCCAGCAGGCGCGCGCGCTCGGCGCGCAGCGCGGCGGTGCGCGCGACCAGCGCCCTGGTGTCGAAGGCATTGCCGCGGCTGCCGCGCGCGCTGGCGGCCTTGTAGATGCGCTCGCGCAGGGCGCGGTTCTCCAGCTGGGCCAGCGCCGGCTGCGTGGTCGTGTTCAGCAACGCGATCACATACTTGCCGTCCAGCTGGCGCGCCTTGGCCGCGGCCGCGGCGGCGGCGATCTGCTCGTCCGACAGGCCGGCCAGCTCGGCCGCCGTGTCGACGACCAGGGCCGAGTCGTTGACCTCGGCCAGCACGTTCTGGTTGAAGCGCGCCGCCACGGTCGCCAGCTCGGCATTGATCGCGCGCATGCGCGTCTTCTGCGCCTCGTCGAGCTGGGCGCCGGCGCGCACGAGATTGCGATGATGGCGCTCGATCAGCCGCACCTGGTCGGGCGCCAGGCCCAGCTGTTCGCGCTTCTGGTACAGCGCGTCGACCCGCGCGTAGAGCTTGGGATTCAGCGCCACCGCGTCGCGGTGCGCGGCCAGCCGGGCCGCATAGTCGGCCTGCAGCTTCTGCCGCGCCGGGTTCGAGTCCGCCCCCAGCAGGCTGAACAGCAGGCCGCTGGCGCGCGCCAGCACGCGGCCCGAGCGCTCCATCGCGACGATGGTGTTGTCGAAGCTCGGCGCGGCCGGATTGGCGGCGATGGCCTCGATCTCCTGCAGCTGCTGCGCCATGCCGAGGTCCAGCGCCGGCGCGAAGTCGCCGTCGCGGACCTGGTCGAACTGCGGGTACTGCAGCGGCAGCGGGCTGGGCACGAGCAGCGGATTGCTGCGCTCGGCCGGCGTCTGCGCCAGCGCCGGCAGCACCGCCAGCGCGGCCGCGGCAAACAGCAGGGAGAGCTTGTTGTTCTTCGTCATAGCAAATCTGCGCAGAGGGAAAAGCGGGCAAGCCTAGCCGAGCCCGGCCCAGGCGGCCATTCGCCCCTACCCGCGTTCGGCACGCTGATCGCCCACCTAAAATCGGCCGCCTCCGCTGTTCCTCGTCGACCCGATGCCCACCCTCCTCGCCACCGCCCGCCAGCTGGTCTACGGCCCGGCCGCGCAGGCACCGCGCCGTGCGCTGTTTCTGCTGCTGATCGCCGTCATCAGCTGGCTGGCCCTGACACCGCATCCGCCCCGGGAACTGAGCACCGGCTGGGACAAGAGCAACCACCTGCTTGCCTTTGGCGCGCTGATGCTGAGCAGCCGGCTGGCCTGGCCGCGCCGGCGCTGGACCCTGCTGCTGGCGCTGTTCGCCTACGGCGGCCTGATCGAAATCCTGCAGACCTTCGTGCCGGGCCGCGACGGCGAATGGCCCGATCTGCTGGCCGATTCGCTCGGCCTGGCGCTGGGCCTGCTGCTCGATGCGCTGCTGCGGCGTTCGCCGCTCGCCCCGCGTAACAGCGGCTGATCGCGGCTTCTGCTGACAGGACGGTGGCGGCAATTTGCGCTACCGTCGGGCTCACGGGCCTGCCGGCGGGCCCGCTGGAGGCCCGGCGTGATGTCAGCGAACAGCAGCGACCCAACGCAGATCGAGCGATGGCGCCAGCGCTACACGGCGCTGCGCGCGCACACCGAGGTGCTGGCCGCGCCGCTGTCGGCCGAGGACCAGGCGATCCAGTCCATGCCCGATGCCAGCCCGACCAAATGGCATCAGGCCCATACCAGTTGGTTCTTCGAGACCTTGCTGCTGGCGCCGCTGCTGCCCGGCTACCGGCTTTTCGATCCGGCCTACCGCTATCTATTCAACTCCTATTACGAGGCGCTGGGCCCGCGCCATCCGCGGCCGCAGCGCGGCCTGCTGAGCCGGCCCGGCCTGGCCGAGGTACAGGCCTACCGCGCCCATGTCGACGCGGCGATGGGGCAGTTGCTCGAGCGCATCGAGTCGGCCGCGCTGCCCCTGCTCGAGCTGGGCCTGCAGCACGAGCAGCAGCACCAGGAGCTGATGCTGACCGACATCCTGCATGCCTTCTCCTGCAACCCGCTGCTGCCCGCCTATCGCGAGGAGACACCGCCGCGCCATGCGCCGCACGCGCTGGAATGGCTGTCGCATCCGGGCGGCCAGGTCGAGGTCGGCGCCGGCGAGGACGGCTTCGCCTTCGACAACGAACGGCCGCGCCACGCGGCGCTGCTGGCGCCCTTCCGGATCGCCGACCGCCTGGTCACTTGCGGCGAGTTCGCCGACTTCATTGCCGACGGCGGCTACCGCCAGCCCTCCCTCTGGCTGTCCGACGGCTGGGCGCTGGCCCTGGCGCAGGGCTGGCAGCAGCCGGCCTACTGGCTGGCGCCCGGCGATGCGCGCGCGCCGGCCAGCGAGCAGTGGCAGGTCTTCGGCCTGCACGGCCTGCGGCCGCTCGATCCGCATGCGCCGGTGCAGCAGCTGAGCTTCTACGAGGCGGCCGCCTATGCCGAATGGGCCGGCGCGCGCCTGCCGACCGAGTTCGAATGGGAAGCGGCATGTGGCTTGCCGGGCATCGCCCAGCTGTTCGACCAAGCCTGGCAATGGACCCGCTCGGCCTACCACCCCTATCCGGGTTTTCGGCCGCTGGCCGGCGCCGTCGGCGAGTACAACGGCAAGTTCATGGTCGGCCAGCTGGTGCTGCGCGGCGGCAGCCTGGCGACGCCGGCCGGCCATGCGCGCCCCAGCTACCGCAACTTCTTCCCGCCGGCCGCGCGCTGGCAGTTCAGCGGCCTGCGCCTGGCCCGCGATGGAGAGTCCTCATCATGAATTACCCGGTCCGCGCCCGCACCTCCTTCGCCGCCGATCTGCACGCGGGCCTCGCGCTGACGCGTCGCAGCGTCTCGCCCAAGTACTTCTACGACGACATCGGCTCGCGCCTGTTCGAGCAGATCTGTGAGCTGCCCGAGTACTACCCGACCCGCAGCGAGCTGGGCCTGCTGCGCGCCCATGCGGCCGAGATGGCCGAGTGCATGGGCCCGCGCGCGCAGCTGATCGAGTACGGCGCCGGCGCGCTGCGCAAGGTGCGCTTCCTGCTCGACCGGCTCGAATCGCCGCAGGCCTTCGTGCCGCTCGACATCTCGGGTGCGCACCTGCTGGCCGCCTGCGACGAGCTGCAGCAGGACTATCCGGCGCTGTGCATCGCGCCGGTGGTCGCCGACTTCACCCAGCCACACGACCTGCCCCCGCGGCCGGCGCCGGGCAGCGGCGGGCGCCGGGTCGGCTTCTTCCCGGGCTCGAGCATCGGCAACTTCACACCCGAGGAGGCGCAGGACTTCCTGCGCATGGCCGCGCAGGAGCTGCGCGGCGGCGGCCTGCTGATCGGCATCGACCTGATCAAGGACCCGGCCGTGCTGCACGCGGCCTACAACGACGCGGCCGGCGTCACCGCCGCCTTCAATCTGAACCTGCTGGAGCGCGCGCGGCGCGAGCTGGGTGCCGAATTCGACGCCGACGGCTTCTTCCACAGCGCCTTCTACAACGCGCCGCTGCAGCGCATCGAGATGCACCTGATGAGCCGGCGGCGCCAGGCCTTGCTGCTCGATGGCGTCCCTTATCAATTCGACGCCGGTCAAACCCTGCACACCGAGAATTCGTACAAGTACAGCGTCGCCGGCTTCCAGGCCCAGGCGGCGCGGGCCGGCTTCAGACCCGGACCTGTCTGGACCGACGAGCGCGAATGGTTCGGCCTGCTATGGCTGCAATCTCCCCCATGAATCGTGAAGACGCTAGCCGACGCCGTGCAGCCACGCGAGGTGCAGGGCGGCGAGCAGGTATTCGGCGCGGGCGGGCCGGCCGACAGCACAATCTTCGTGATCGGCGGCCGCCTGCGCGCGACGCGGCGCGGCCGCCGTGCTGATCGCCGCCGGCGGCTGGGCGCTGCGGCGCTGGCTGGCGCTGCGGTGAGGCGCTACCCCTGAGGGTCGGGTCTTCACCCCGGCGTGACGATCGATCGCTATCTAGGGGGGGCGCCGGTCGGCGCCTTGCAAGCCTCTTGACACAGGTCGATACTCGTCGAGGCCTTGCTCCACGAGGCAGGGCAGGCAGGGAGTTCACCAGCAAGCGCCAGCACTGGCGTCGCCAGCTGCCCCGGCGCACTCGCTTTGGAGGTCGCATGGGGAACCACACACTGAAGCTGCTCGGCTGGCTGGCCGCCGCCCTGCTGTCGGTCGCGACGGCAAGGCCGGCATGGGCCGATAACGAAGGCTGGCCGATGTTTGGTCAGAATCTGCAGAACACGGCTGCCGCCAAACCGGGCTCGCTCGAGGACGTCGCCCAGCTGAAGGTCAAATGGACCTTCACGACCGGCGGTGACGTTTCGGCCCGCGCGGCCGTCGTCGACAACCGCGCCTACTTCCCCGACTGGGCCGGCAATCTCTGGGCCGTCAACACCAAGGACGGCAGCCTGGCCTGGGGCCATCAGCTGTCCGACTACGGCCTTCCGGCCAAGACGACCTCGCGCACCAGCCCGGCCGTCAAGGACGGCGTCGTCTACCTCGGCACCCAGGCCGGCGCCTGGCTGCTGGCCGTCGACGCGAAGACCGGCGCGCTGCTGTGGAAGACCCAGCTCGAATCGCCGGCCAACGACCCCTACGCGATCATCACGGCCTCGCCGGTGGTCGCCGATGGGCTGCTGTTCACCGGCGTCGCCTCGCTGGAGGAGGGCTTCGCCGGCCTTGTCCCGAACTTCACTTGCTGCAAGGCCCGCGGCAGCGTCGTCGCCGTCAACATCCAGGGCAAGAACCGGGGCCAGATCGCCTGGAAGACCTATATGACGCCGGCCGGCTACAGCGGCGTCGGCGTCTGGGGCAGCAACTTCGTCGTCGACCGCGCTCGCGGCCTCGTCTATGTCGGCACCGGCAACAACTACGCCCATCCGACCGCTCCTGCCTACACGGCCTGCATCGCCGCCGGTGGCACGGCGGCCGCCTGCAATGCGCCGGACAACCTCGTGGATGCGATCGTCGCGCTGAACATGACGACCGGCCAGATCCAGTGGGCCCACAGGTTCCTGACCTGGTCGCAGCCCGGCGTCACCGACGGCAGCGACGACTGGAACGTCGCCTGCTTCATTCCGCCCTTCTCCAACTGCCCGAGCAACGCCGGCCCCGACTATGACTTCGCCTCGGCGCCGAACCTGATCCGCTACCGCGACAAGAATGGCAATCAGAGGACGATCCTGGGCGCCGGCCAGAAGAGCGGCATCTACTTCGCGATCGATCCGGACACCGGCCAGGAACTCTGGCATACCCAGGTCGGCCCCGGCTCCTCGCTGGGCGGCATGGAATGGGGCTCGGCCAGCGATGGCAAGCGCATCTATGTGTCGATCGCCAACTTCTACGGCATCCCGACCCCGCTCGGCTCGGGCGGTTCCTGGGCCGCGCTCGATCCGGAGACCGGGGTCATTCTCTGGCAGACCGCCGACCCGAACGGCGCCGTCGCGATCGGGCCGGTCTCGGTCGCCGATGAGATCGTCTTCGTCTCGTCGATGGCCGGCGGGGCCACGGCGCCGACGATGCTGGCGCTGAGCGCCAGGACCGGCCAGATGCTGTGGAGCTATGCCGCGGGCTCCTCGGTCAATGCCGGCCCGGCCATCGTCGACGGCGTCGTCTACTGGGGTTCCGGCTACGCCAATCTGGGCATTCCCGGCTACACCGGCAACAACAAATTCTTCGCCTTCTCGAAGAACGGCAAGTGAGAGCATGAGCGCAGCGGGCGGGCGATGGTCCGCCCGCTTCTCTTCCTCTCGCTTTGTTTCGCTGTCGGAGGATCGATGGCCGATCCCAAGCGCCGCCATCTGCTCCAGCTGCTCGGCTGGCTGGGCCTGGGCGTGGCTGCGCCGCCGCGCGCCGCGCAAGCACAACAGGCCACGGCGTCCGCGCCGCCATTGACGGCCGAGCTGGTCAGGACCGGGCTCTACCTGATCGCCAGCGGCGGCGGCAACACGCTGTTGCGCTTCACGCCTCAGGGTCTGCTGCTGGTCGACGGCCAGGCGCCCGGGCTGTACCGGCCGCTGATGTCGCAGGTCCGCAGGATCAACAAGATCTCCGATCTGCCGCTGCGCGCGCTGGTCCTCACCGATCATCACCAGCCCCATGCCGGCACGAACCCGCAGTTCATCGACGCCCATGTGCCGCTGATCGCGCAGTCGCGCACGCTGCAGCGTCTGCCGCCCCCGGCCAGCGACAGCCAGCAGCTGGGCTATGAGCGCGACTACCTGCTGAAGCTCGGTGGCATCGAACTGCAGCTGCTGCATTACGGCCCTGCGCATACCGATGGCGACACCGTCGTGCTCTTTCCCGACCTGCGCGTCCTCGCCGTCGGCGATCTGTTCGACGCCGACACCCCCCGGCCCGATCTGGCCGCCGGCGGCGATCTGCGGGGCTGGAGCAGGACGCTGGAACAGATCCTGCGGCTGGACTTCGACCGCGTCGTGCCCGGTGCCGGGCCCATCGTCGGCCGCGCCGAGCTGCAAGCCTGCAAGGACCGGCTCGATGCGCTGCAGCCGGCCGCGGCCTGAGCGTTCACTCAGTTCAGCAGATACTGCAGCCCGATCCAGGCGCCGCGCGGCGCCCCATAACCGCGGAACTGCTCGGCGCGCGGATGCTCGCCGTCGTAGCTCTGTTCAGGACCGGTGAAGACGTTCTCTCCGAGGATGGCGAAATTCGAATAGCGGCGATCGAAGGTATTGTCGACCCGCACGAACAGCTGCCAGCGCCGGCTCAGCGCATAGCGTGCATCGAGATGGAGGACGGCATAGCCGGGCACCTCGCCGTTGCGATCGAGATTGTTCTCGTCGCCACGCGCATGGATGCTGCTCGCCGCCTGCAGATTGGCGCCGACATGCCAGCCGGTCCCCGCATTCAGTTCGGCCCGCAGTTTCAGCGCATGGCGCGGGATCGAGGGGATGCGGTCGCCGCGGCGCACCTCGATCGCGCCATTGGCGTCGGCCTCGGAGTTCGCCGGGCTGTTGGCGTGAAAGCCGCTGATGAAGCGGGCATCGACGTAGCTGTACTGGGTCGTCAGCTGCAGCAGGCCCAGCCGCGCCTGGCCGCCCAGTTGCATGCCCTGGCGGCGCGTCGTGCCGACGTTCTGGAAGTAGCCGCTGTTGACCGCGATGCCGCTGCTGCTGATGAACTGCAGATCGTCGTGCAGATCGGTGCGGAACACGGCGGCGCTCCAGCCCAAGGCCGCCTCGGCCGCGCTGCGTGCGCCGAACTCGATGGTGCGCGAGATCACCGGCTTCAGCGGCGGGTCGGCGAGGAAGTTGTTCGGCAGCTTGCAGGGCGCGGCCGGGTCGGCGCAGCTGAGCTCGATCGCGGTTGGCGCCCGCATGCCCTCGTTGTAGCCGGCATAGGCGGTCCAGGCCGGGCTCGGGTTGTAGTTGAGGCCGATGGCCGGATTGAAGCGGCCGAAGCGGTGCTGGCCATCGAGTTCGGGCGCCGTGCCGCTGCGGTCGGCGATGCGGACCTCGGCGCGGTTGTAGCGGCCGGCCAGCGTCAGCGTCCAGGCGGGGTCCAGCACCAGCGAGTCGGACAGGAACAGGCCCCAGTAGCGGCTGCGCGAATCGGCATCGGTCTCGGGCTCGAACTCGCCCAGCGCCACGGTGCCGCGATCGGCGCTGAAGGCGGCCGGCTGCGTTTCGCGCGTGAAGCGCGCCCGCCCTTCGTCCAGGCTCAGTCCGATCGAGGCCTTGTGCGCCAGGCCGGCCAGCTTGCCGCCGTAGGCCAGCTGCAGGCCGAAGCCGCCGCCCTGCTGGTCGATCCGCGAGCGGTCGTTGTGCGCCGGCGGGTCGTCCTCGTCGTCCGCGTCCTCGTTGACATTGCTGCTGAGGTTCTGGCTGCGCAGGCTGCGCCAATAGGCGTTGCCGCTGAGCAGCCAGCCGCCCGCCAGCGCGTGGCTGCCCTTCAGCGCCAGCAGCAGCGAGCGGTTGTTGTTGCGGTCCGGATGGGTATAGGCCTGGCGGATGTCGGGGAAGCTCAGCGGCAGCGTCTGCGTGCCGTCCAGCCGGTTGTCGGCCGCGGCCAGGCTCAGGTCCAGATCGCTGTCCTCGTCCTGCCAGCCGAGCTTGGCGAAACCCTGGCGCACGCGGCTGGCATTGTGCTCGGCCCAGCCCTCGTCGTCGCTGCCGTGCGCGCTGAGGAACCAGTCCCAGGCGCCGCGGCGACCGCCGCCCTCGAATTCCAGCGTGCGCCGGCCGAAGGAGCCGCCGGACAGCGCCAGGCTGCCGCCGGGCCGCTCCGGGTATTCGCTGGCGCCGCTCTTGGTGTACAGCGCGATCGCGCCACCCAGCGTGTTCAGGCCGAAGGCCGGCATCGAGCCGGGCAGCAGCTGGATGCTCGAGATCGCCGCCTGCGGGATCAGGTCCCAGTTGACCGCGTCGCCGAAGGGCTCGTTAATGCGCACGCCGTCGAAGAACACCGACACGCCCTGCGGCGTGCCCAGCAGCGGCGAGGCGCTGAAGCCGCGGAAGACAACGTCGGGCTGATAGGGGTTGCCCTGGGCCGCATTGATGCTGAGGCCGCGCGCGTTCCGGTCGAGGAAGTCGGTGATGTTCGTCGCCCGCTGATTGCGGATCTCGCGGCTGGTCAGCACCTGGGCATCGGCCGGCAGTTGGCGCAGCGGCACGCCCGAGCCGGGCAGCGGCGTCGTGCCGATGATTAGCACCTGCGGCAACTCGAGCACCTCGGCCGGGTTCTCGGCCCGGCAGCAGGCGCAGGCCAGCAGGCAGGCGGCAGCGAGCGCGGCGGGCGGGCGGACGCTCATCGGATCGCGACGCCCCAGGGCAGCTTGCCGACCGGGATCTCGGTGATCTTGCTGTTGCGCTCGGTGTCGACGACGGCGACGGTGCCCGAACGGCCGCAGGCGACGTAGAGCTTGCGGCCGTCCGGCGTCAGCGCCATATTCCAGGGCCGCTGGCCGACCGGCACCGTCGCCACGATCTGGTTCGTCGCCGTGTCCAGCACCGACACGCTGGCCGCGCCGCCATTGGAGATGTAGACACGCCGGCCGTCCGGATGGACGGCGATGCCATTGGCGCGCGAGCCAGCCTTGATGCGCGCCTGCACCGCGAAGCTGCGCGCATCGATCACATAGACCTCATCGGCATTCTCGGCCGCCACATAGGCGCGGCCGCCGTCCGGCGCAAAGCCGATGCCGCGCGGCCGCGCGCCGACGGCGATCTGCGCCACCGCCTTGCGCGCCGCGACCTCGATCACATCGACCGCATCGCCCTCCTCGGCGCTGACGAAGAGATGGCGGCCATCGGGGCTGAACACCACATGCTCGGGGTTCTTGCCGCCGACCTTGACGACGAAGCTCTTGGCCTGCGTGCGCGTGTCGACGAAGACGACCTCGTTCGATTCCTCGATCGCCGCGGCGACCCAGCGCCCGTCCGGCGAGATGCCGACGCCCTCCGGCGATTCGCCCAGCGCGATCTCGCCGCTCTGGCGTCGCGCGACCAGGTCGATGATCAGCAGGCGGTTGTTCGGCTGGTCGCTGACATAGGCGCTGCGACCATCGAGGCTGATCGCCGTGCCGCGCGGCTTCTTGCCGCTGGGGATCTCGGCCACGACTTGTTCGGTGGCCGTGTCGATCACGCCCAGGGTGCCCGAGCCCTCGTTGGGCACATAGGCGAAGGGCGCCGCCGCCAGGGTCAGCGGCCAGGCCAGCAGGGCGGCGAGCAGATGGCGGGTGGCGACTGTCATGGCGGATCCTCCTCGGCTTTGTTGCGGGACAGCGGCGGCCCCATGCGCGCGAACACGCCGTCGCGATCGATCCAGGCATGCTTGAGCGCCGCCAGCACATGGCCGGCGATCAGCGCGAGGAACAGCCAGGCGGTCGCGATATGCAGGCCGTTGAACAGGCCGTAGACGGCCGGCAGGTCCGGGCCCCAGGGCCGCAGCGCGAGGCCGAAGAATCTGACCCCATGCTTGCTGAAGTTCGAGGCCAGATAGCCCGAGAGCGGCATCGCCAGCATGCACAGATAGAGGCCGCGATGGCCCCAGGCGGCCGCGCGCTGCTGCCAGGCCGGCATCGCCGCGGGCCAGGGCGGCGGGCGATGGCGCAGCCGCCAGGCCAGGCGCAGCACGATCGCCAGCGCCAGCACCAGGCCGATGGACTTGTGCAGATTGATCACCGCGCCGCGCGCCGGCGTGCCGCGCGGCGCGATCTCGTCGAGCAGGAAGCCGAAGGCGATCTGCGCCAGCAGGGCCAGGCCGATCAGCCAGTGCAGCGCGCGGGCGACGCGGTCGTAGCGCAGCGGCGGCGATGGCGTCGATGGCGTGGGCATGCGGCTAGAAGCGCAGCGTCGCGCTGGCGCTGGCGATCCAGCTGCGGCCCGGCGCCGGCTCGAAGAAGCGGCTGTTGCCCTCGTTGACGATGACCGAGCCGATATAGCGGCGGTCGAACAGATTGTCGCCGCGCACGAAGGCATTCAGCTCCCAGGCGCCCAGCTGGGCCGCGTAGCCGAGCTGGGCGGCCACGGCGGCATAGCCGGCGGCCGCGTCGCTGTTGGCATCGTTGACATAGACCTTGCTCAGCGCGCGCAGCTCGAGCCCGCCGCGCCAGCCCAGCGGCGGCGCCCAGCCGAGGCCGGCGAACAGCGAGCCGCGCGCGATGCCGGGCAGGCTGTTGCCGGCCGCCACCGTCACGTTCGGCGTCGCACAGGGCGAGGCGGTGCAGGTCTGGAAGGCCTCGCGATACTCGGCCTTCAGCGCGGTCGCCGCCAGCTGCAGGCGCAGATGCTGCCAATAGCTGGCCGCCCAGGCCAGCTCCAGACCGCTGCGCCGCGTGGCGCCGGCGTTCTGGAAGGTCGAGCGCCCGCCGGTATTGGTCTGCGTGACGATCTCGTTCTCGGTGTCGGTGCGGAACAGCGCCAGGCTGGCCTCGCCCCAGCCGGCCCATTGCGTCTTCACGCCCGCCTCGACGCTGCCGCTGCGCGAGGCCTGCAGGCCGAAGTTCATGCCGGTGGCGCCGCCGCTGCGGTAGGCCAGCTCGTTCAGGGTCGGCGTCTCGAAGCCGCGGCCGGCGGTCGCGTACAGATGGACCTCGCTGGACAGTGCATACATGAGGCCCAGCACCGGCAGGGTGGCCGAATAGTCGGCGCTGCCGCTGTCGTCCGGATTCGTGCCGACGATATAGGCGTCGCGCGAGCGGAAGTCGATCTGGCTGTGGCGCAGGCCCGCGCTCAAGCTCCATTGCGGCGCGATCTGCCACTGCGCCTGCAGGTACTGGTCGAAGTTGTCGACGTCGTTGCGCTCGTCGCGCCGCAGGGCGCCGCGCACGCCCAGCGTCGTGCCGACGAAGTTCTGGTAGCCGCGCCGGTGCTCCTCCAGCTGGTCGTAGGCCAGACCCCCGACCAGGCTGAAGGGGCCGTCGAGCAGGCGGCTCTTCCATGTCCAGCGCAGGTCCAGGCCCTTGTAGTCGCGCGACAGATCGATGACGCCGCCAGGGCTCAGCGGGCTGACCTGCGCGGCGACCGGGATGGC
The DNA here is from genome assembly GCF_030410485.1 of Roseateles violae. Classification (GTDB taxonomy): domain Bacteria; phylum Pseudomonadota; class Gammaproteobacteria; order Burkholderiales; family Burkholderiaceae_C; genus Roseateles_D; species Roseateles_D violae. The sequence goes on from NZ_JAUHHC010000003.1 coordinate 117,820, forward strand.
CTGGAACTGCTCGGTGCCGCGGTGCCCGCCATAGCCGGTGGCCTGCAGCACATTGGCCGCATCGAGTCGGCGCTCGAAGACCAGGCCCAGCTGCGTCTGGTTGACCGATTTGCGCGTGTTGAAGCTGATCGCCGAGGGGTCGACGCCGCGCGGATTCGCCTCGGCCTGGGCCCGCGACAGGCCCAGCGGATCCTGCGCCTCGGGCAGGGCCAGGCTGTTGGCCAGCACGGTCAGGCGCGTGTCGGCATCGCTGCGCAGCGTGAGCTTGGCATTGCCCAGGCTGCGCTCGGCGGCGCTGTGATCGCGGTAGCCGTCGGTGTGGAAACGGCTGGCGCTGAGGTTGTAGGCAAATCCCGGCCCCTGCGCGCCGCTGGCCTGGCCCCCCAGGCGCCAGGTGCCGTCGCTGCCGGCCAGCGCGGTGATGCCCAGCGAGGGCGGCGGCGTGCCCTCCTCGCTGAAGACCTGGATGACGCCGCCGGAGGAGTTGCCGTACAGCGCCGAGAAGGGCCCGCGCAGCACCTCGATGCGGCCGACCGCGCCGAGCTCGACATTGGAGATCTGGCCCTGGCCGTCGGGCAGGGTGGCCGGGATGCCGTCCACATAGAGCCGCACGCCGCGGATGCCGAAGCTGGAGCGGGCGCCGAAGCCGCGCACCGCGATCTGCACGTCCTGCGCATAGTTCTGCCGGTCGCGCGCCAGCAGGCCCGGCACCAGGGCGAGGCTCTCCGAGATATTGATCAGCGCATGGCCCTCGCGCACCTCGGCGGCACCGATGCGGCTGATCGCCGCGGGCACGTCGAAGGCCTGCGCCTCGGTGCGGGTGGCGGTGATGACGACCGGGGCCAGCACCGTCGGCGCGGCGCCCGCCTGCTGCTGCTCCTGCTGCTGCGCGGCGGCCGGCCAGGCGCCCAGCAGCGCCGACAGCGCGGCGGCGAGGCGGAGCGGGCAACAAGGCGGGCGGGTCGGGCGCTGGCAAGCAGGCATGGGGCCGAATATAGGCCCGCCGGCCGCGCCGCGCAGCCCCTATGGCAACAGCAGCGGCCTCAGGCGGGGCGCAGAGCGGGCAGCACCGTCGCCGCGCAGTCGCCGAAGCCGATGCGCCGCGCACCGGGGCGCTGGGCATGGCCGCGCACGATCACCGTGTCGCCGTCCTCGAGAAAGGTCCGCTGCTCGCCGTTCGGCAGGGTCAGGGCTTGCTTGCCGCCATCGGACAGCTCCAGCAGCGAGCCGCCCTCGCCGGCCTCGGGGCCCGACAGCGTGCCGGTGCCCAGCAGGTCGCCGGGCTGCAGATTGCAGCCGTTGCTGGCATGGTGGGTCAGCATCTGCGCCAGGGTCCAGTAGGCATGGCCAAGGTTGGAGCGCATCAGCCGCGTCGGCGCCTGGCCGGCGGCACGCATCGCGGCGGTCTGCAGCCAGACCTCGAGCTCGATCCGGTAGGCGCCCTCGCGGCGGTTCTTCTCCGAGTCCAGATAGGGCAGCGGCGCCGGGTCGCCGGCCGGCCGCTCGAAGGCGCAGCGAAAGGGTTCCAGCGCCTCCATCGTGACGATCCAGGGCGAGAGCGTCGTGCCGAAGCTCTTGGACAGGAAGGGGCCCAGCGGCTGGTATTCCCAGCCCTGCACATCGCGGGCCGACCAGTCGTTCAAGAGGGTCAGGCCGAACAGGTGCTCGTCGGCCTCGGTGATAGCGATCGGCTGGCCCAGCGCATTGCCGCCGGCAACGAAGACGCCCATCTCGAGCTCGTAGTCCAGGCGCTTGCAGGGCGCCAGGCTGGGCACCTCCAGATGCGGCGGTTTCAGCTGGCCCAGCGGGCGGCGCACGGCCGTGCCGCTGACGCCGATCGAGGAGCAGCGGCCGTGGTAGCCGATCGGCACCCATTTGTAGTTGGGCAGCAGCGGGTTGTCGGGGCGGAACAGCTTGCCCACCGTCGTCGCATGGTGGATGCCGGTGTAGAAGTCGGTGTAGTCGCCGATGCGGCAGGGCACGGCCATCTCGGCCTGCGCCTGCGGCAGCAGGCAGCGCTCCAGCGCCTGCTGCTGCGGGCTGCCGGCGGCCAGCGCCTCGAACAGCGCCTGGCGCAAGGCGCGGCGCTGGGCCGAGGGCGCGGCCATGAAGCTGTTCAGATCGCCGCGCCCCAGCCCCTGCAGATGCACCTGGGCGGCGCTGCTCCAGCGACCGAGCTGAGAGGCCTTCCACAGATCGAGGATCTGTTCGCCGATGGCGACGCCGATGCGCCAGCTCTCGTCGCTGCCGGCGCGGCGGAACAGGCCGTAGGGCAGGTTCTGCAGCGGGAAGTCGGTGTCGGCGGCATTGGCCGATTCGACCCAGCTCTGCGTGGCCGGGTCATGGGTATGGTCGAGCATGCTCATTGTTCTTGTCCCGCGGTCTTGTCTGCCAGATCGGCCCAGCAGTCGGCGTAGTTCTTGTCCAGAGCGCCGCCGTTCAGCGCGAACTCGGTCGGCAGCAGGCGCCAGCGCGTCTCGAACATGAAGGCCAGGGTGTTGTCCAGCTTGTGCGGCGCCAGCGCGGCGCTGCTGGCCTTGTCGAAGGCCTCGGTGTCCGGGCCATGCGGGACGAAGGCATTGTGCAGGCTGGCGCCGCCGGGCTTGAAGCCCTCGGGCTTGGCGTCGTACTGGCCGGTCACCAGGCCCATGAACTCGCTCATCACATTGCGGTGGTACCAGGGCGGGCGGAAGGTGTCCTCGGCCACCATCCAGCGCGGCGGGAAGATCACGAAGTCGACATTGGCCCAGCCGGCCGTGTCCGACGGCGAGGTCAGCACGGTGAAGATGCTCGGGTCCGGATGGTCGAAGCTGATCGAGCCGATGGTCATGAAATGCGCGGTGTCGTACTTGTACGGCGCCAGATTGCCGTGCCAGGCGACGACGTTGAAGGGTGTGTGCCGCTGCGTCGCGCGCCAGAGCCGGCCGCCGAACTTCTTGACGATCTCGTAGTCGCCGCTCGTGGCCTCGAAGGCGGCCACCGGGGCCTGAAAGTCGCGTGGATTTGCGAGACCGTTCGAGCCGATCGGGCCCAGCTCCGGCAGGCGGAAGGCGGCGCCGTAGTTCTCGCAGACATAGCCGCGCGAAGGGCCATCGACGAGCTCGACCTTGAAGGCCAGGCCGCGCGGGATCAGCGCGATCTCGCCCGGCTTCACGTCCAGCAGGCCCAGCTCGGTGCGTATCGTCAGCCGCCCCTGCTGCGGCACGAGCAGCAGTTCGCCATCGGCATTGACGAGGGCGCGCCGGCCCATGCTGCGGTTGGCCAGGTACAGATGCGCAGCCATGCCGGTCTGCGCATCGGGGTCGCCGTTGACGACCAGGGTGCGCAGGCCGTCGACGAAGTCCAGCGGCTCGCTCGGGATCTCGGTGGGCGCCCAGCGCAAGGGGTCCGGCGGCATGGCCTGACCCTCGGCGGCCCCGCTCTTCAGCCAGGCATGGGCCAGCGGCGCATAGCCGCCGACCACGACCGAGGGCTGCTTGCGGTACAGCCAGCTGCGGCGGTTCTCGGCCCGCGGCGCGGTGAAGGCTGCGCCGGACAGCAGCTCGGCATAGAGCCCGTGCGCGACCTGCTGCGGGCTGTTGCGGCCCACCGGCAGGCTGCCGGCGACGGCCTCGCTGGCGTGCTCGTTGCCGAAGCCGGATTGGTAGGACAGTTGGTCGCTCATGGGTTCACCGTGTTGTCGCGCGCCAGCCGCAGTGCTTCGCCGAGCACCGCGCGGTCGCCGATATGGTTGGACAGGATCAGCACCAGCTTGGCCAGCAGCATGTCGGCCTGCTCGTCGCTGAGATCGCGCTGCGCCGCGATCAGCGCCTCGTAGAAGCCGTCGGGGTCGGCGATATTGGGTTCACGCTTGAGCATCGGGGCCTCCTCCCAGGCTGCGCGCCAGCGCGGCGGCGACCCGGGCCGCATCGAAACGGCGCCAGCGCGCCGCCACAAACTGGTCCGGCCGGATCAGGTAGCAGGTGCCGGGACTTGCGCCATAGCGCTCGGCGGCCAGGCCGTCGACTTGCAGCACCGGCACCGGGCCGTCCGCGATCTCGGCGCCGAAGCTCAGCAGCATGAAATCCTGGCCCAGCGCATTGAGCAGCCAGCGCCCGTCGGCCAAGGGCGCGTCGACGCAGGGGCAACCGGGCGCCACGCCGCCTTCGAAGTCATCCTCGTCCGGCGTGATCAAGGGCGAGTCGCGGTAGGGCGTCGGCATCGACAGCCGTCCGCTGTTGACCAGCGGGCGGGCGAAGGCTTCGCTGCGGGCCAGCTCCAGCACCGCATTGCGCAGGCGCAGCGAGGCGCGGCTCTTGGGGCTGATGAAATCGGTCGAGCGGGTCGAGTTCAGGATGTTGTCGTCGGCCGCCGCGGCGCGCTCGGCGTGGTAGCTGTCCAGCAAGGACTCGGGTGCCCTGCCCTGCAGCACCGCCTGCAGCTTCCAGCCGAGGTTGTCGGCATCCTGCATGCCGCTGTTGGCGCCGCGCGCGCCGAAGGGCGAGACCTGGTGCGCCGCATCGCCGACGAAGAGCACGCGGCCATGGCGGAAGTTCTTCATGCGCCGGCAGGCGAACTGGTAGACCGACACCCATTCGAGCTCGAACTGCGCGTCCGGTCCCAGCATCGCCTGGATGCGCGGGATCACCCGCTCCGGCCTCTTCTCCTCGACCGGGTCGGCATCGCGGCCGAGCTGGAAGTCGATGCGCCAGACCTTGTCGCACTGCTTGTGCAAGAGCACCGACTGGTTGCGGTGGAAGGGCGGGTCGAACCAGAACCATCTCTCGGTCGGGAACTCGGCCTGCATGACCACGTCGGCGATCAGGAAGCGGTCCTGAAAGACCTGACCCTCGAAGTCCAGGCCCAGCAGCGCGCGGGTGTCGCTGCCGGCGCCGTCGCAGGCCAGCAGCCAGTCGGCCTGCAGCGCGAAGACGCCGTCGGGCGTCTCGACCTGCAGCGCGACGCCGTCCGCGCCCGGCTCGATCGCGACCAGCTTGTGCTTCCAGCGCAGATCGACCAGGGGCTCGCGCTGGCAGGCCTGCACCAGCCGCTCCTCCAGGTGGTACTGCTGCAGATTGATCATCGCCGGCATCTTGTGTTGGCTTTGCGGCAGCAGATCGAACTGGTAGGCCAGGCCCTCGCCGTGGAAGACCTTGCCGATCTGCCAGCGCACGCCCTGCCCGGCCAGCGCCTCGCCGACGCCCAGCCGGTCGAGGATCTCCAGCGAACGCTTCGCATAGCAGACCGCGCGCGAGCCCATGCTGACGCTGTTGTTGTCGTCGAGCACGACGACCGGCAGGCCGCGGCGCGCGCAATCGAGCGCCGCGGTCAGGCCGACCGGACCGGCGCCGATGATGACCAGCGGATGGCGCTTGACTACGCCCTCACGCTGCTCGGCCGAGCGGCGGTACTCGTACTGCGGAAAGGTGTAGGTCTTGAGCACGGCGGGCTCGCGGACTCAGGCGCCTTCGAGCGCCTGCCACATCGCGATGTCGCGCTCGGCGGTCCAGATGCGTGGATCGGGATACTGCGTCGCCTCGTCGTAGGCGCGGGTCACGTCGAAGGGCATGCAGTGGGCGAAGATCACCCATTGGCCGTACTTGGGCGCCAGGCGCTCGTAGGTCTCGCGGTAGACGGTCTTCAGGTCGCGGCCGGCGCTGGCGCCGCTCTTCACGCTCTCGTAGAGCTCGCTGACGAAGGCGCGCGTGCCGGCCAGGCCGGCCGCCACCTGCTCGGGCGTCTGCAGCGCCGGCCCGCGGCCCGGCACCAGCTTCTGCGGCTGCAGCGCGGCGATGTTGTCCAGGGTCTGCGGCCAATCCTGGAAATAGGCGTCGCCGGCATAGGGCGTCGCGTCGAACTCGACCAGGTCGCCGCTGAACAGCACCCGGTCCTGCGGCAGCCAGACCACGGTGTCGCCCTTGGTGTGGCCGCGGCCCAGCTGCAGGATCTGCACCTCCAGCTTGCCCAGCCACAGGGTCATCCGGCCGCTGAAGGTGAGCGTCGGCCAGGTCAGGCCCGGCGGCACCGACTCGACGTTCTGGAACAGGCGCGGAAAGCGGCCGATCTCGCTGGCCTTGTCCTGCTCACCGCGCTCCTTGATCAGCTCGTAGGTGTCCTGGCTGGCGATGATGTGCTCGGGCTTGTAGGCCGAGGCGCCCAGCACGCGCACCGCATGGTAGTGGCTCAGCAGCACGTACTTGATCGGCTTGTCGGTCACCTCGCGGATGCGGCGGATCACGTCCTGGGCCATCACCGGCGTCGCCTGCGTATCGATCACCATCACCGCGTCGTCGCCGACGACGATGCCGGTGTTCGGGTCGCCCTCGGCCGTGTAGGCCCAGGCATGCTCGGAGAGCTTGTCAAAGCTGACCTTCTTCACTTCCAGATCGGCTTGCGAGGCAAAGGTCTTGGTCGGGGCTTGGCTCATGGCGGGCTCGATGAACGACAGGGCATTGAAATTTAGTTAAAACGAATCAGTTTGTCTATATCTAATTTTTGACCCATACTTCCGGCATGGAAGAAGAACAGGAGCGGGGCCCGCGGGGCATCCAGAGCATCGAGGTCGGGGGTCAGCTGCTGCTGGCCCTGGCCCACCAGGGCCGGCCGCTGGCGCTGAAGGACCTGGCCCGCGCCGCCGAGATGCCGCCGGCCAAGGCCCATCCCTATCTGGTCAGCTTCATCAAGCTGGGCCTGGTCGAGCAGGAAGCGGCGAGCGGCCGCTACGGCCTCGGGCCGCTGGCGCTGCAGCTGGGCCTGATCAGCCTGCAGCAGTACGAGCCGGTGCGGCTGGCGACGCCGCGCATCGAGGAACTGGCGGCCGAGCTGGGCCACACGATGGCGATCGCCGTCTGGGGCAATCGCGGGCCAACCATCGTGCGCGTCGCCGAGGCGCCCAGCCCCGTCCACATCAGCATGCGCCACGGCACGGTGATGAGCCTGCGCGGCACGGCCTCGGGCCGCCTGTTCGCCGCCTATCTGCCGGCCGATGTGGTGGCTGCGGCCTTTGCCGCCGAGGCGGCGCTGGATCCGGCGGCCCTGCCCCGGGACGCCGAGCTCGACGCCTGGCTGGCCGAGGTACGGCGGACCGGCATCGCCAGCGCGCGCGATGGTGCGGTGGTCGGCGTCAGCGCCTGGGCGGCGCCGGTCTTCGACGATCGCGGCCGCATCGTGCTGAGCCTGACCGCGATCGGCCCCAGCGGCAGCTTCGACCTGGACCCGACGGGGCAGATGGCCACGGCGCTGCGCCGTGCCGGAGAGGACTTGTCGCGCCAGCTCGGCTGGCGACAGGACTAGGACTGCGCCTTACTGGCGCAGCTTGGCCAGCATCGCGGCCTCTTCCTCGGCGCCGTAGAAATACGGGTAGAGCGAGCGCGTCGGCACGCCGCGTTCGGCCGTGCCGCCCAGGCGCGCGATCTCTTCGCGGGCATGGTGCAGGTCCAGGCTCAGCAGCACGGCCGGGGCGTTGACGCGCGGATTCAGCCGCGCCTCGGACAGCAGCTGGAAGCCCAGCATGCGGCGGTAGAAGGCCACATGGCGCGGGTTGACCTCGATCACCAGCAGCTCGCAGCCGGCCAGCCGGTGCGCATGCAGATAGGCCAGATGGAACAGCCGCGCCAGCACATGCTTGTTGTCGGCCGCATCCTCGTCAACGGCCAGGCGGCCGAACTCGCAGATCGTCAGCCCGCTGGCGCGCAAGCGGCTCAGCTCCTCGCTGAAGATCGCATCGGCGGCCAGACCCCGCTCGGAGGCGAAGCGCACCGCGATCGTGCCGACCGTGCGCTCGCCCTCGAAGGCCGAGCAGACGGTCAGCGCGTCCTCGCTATAGGCGCTCAGCTGCGTCGTCGCATAGCCGCGGCCGGCATAGCGCCGGGCGACCAGACGTTGAGCATGAGGGAGATGATGGGCTGCGGCGGTGCGAATCGCCAGATCGGCATGAGCATGCTGCTGCGCTTCGCGCATGACGTCGAAAACCATGGATATCCGCCCACCTATTTATGAACCAAGTCATATGACGACTCGGAATGACGCTCAGTCTAATGAGGGCGATCGTGAAAAATTCACGTTAATACATGGCCATACATCTGATTCCCTAGCTTACAGGTCGCTATTTCGTCGCTTCGACGACAAAGTCCCGCAATAGAGCGACAAGGGTTTCCCGCTGCTCGAACACGCTCAGATGGGCCGAGTCGGGCAAGACCTGGAACCGCGAATCGGCGATCCGGTCGGCGATCGCCTGGCCCATCGCCGGCGTCGCGCCGGCATCGAGCGCGCCCGACACGACCAGGGTCGGCAGGCGCAGCGCGGCCAGCCGCGGCAGGTAGTCGACGTCGCGCGCTGCCGCGCAAGCGGCCGCATAGGCTGCGGGATCCTGGGCCAGCAGGCGCTGGCGCAGCGCCGCCACCACGGCCGGCTCGGCGGCGCGGAAATCGGCGCCCAGCCAGCGCTCAAGGATGCCGTCGACGACGGCCGCCATGCCGCCGGCCCGCACCCTGGCGATGCGCTCGTCGAAGCCCCGGCGGGTGGCCGCCGGGTAGTCGGCCGTCGTGTGCGCCAGCACCAGCGCGCGCAGCAGCTGCGGATGCTCGAGCGCCAGCCCCTGCCCGACCATGCCGCCCAGCGACAGGCCGACAAACACGACCGGCCCGCGGCCCCATTCGCGGATCAGCCGGGCCGCATCGTCGACCAGTTGCTCCAGCGTGTAGGGCCCGGGCGGGCGGGCCGACTCGCCATGGCCGCGCTGGTCGTAGCGCAGGGTCGGGTGGCCGGCGGCGGCGAACTCGGCAGCGATCTCATCCCACAGATGCAGATCCAGGCCCAGCGCATGGCTGAACACCATGGGCGCGCGCTCACCGCCATCGCCCTGTAGCAGCAGGCGCAGCTGCGGCTGGCTGAAGGTGTATTGAAGGCGCGGCCGCGCGGCGCGGCTCAGCGGCTGGGCCGGCAGGGCGAGGCCCTCCTCCTGCAGGATCTTGCCGGCAATCTTGAAGGCGGTATTGGCGGCCGGCACGCCGCAGTAGATCGCACCCTGCAGCAGGGTCTCCTGGATCTTGGCCGGCGGCACGCCGCCGCGGAGCGCCGCGCGACAGTGCAGCTCGAACTCCTCCCAGCGCGCCATGCCCATGGTCATGCCCAGCACCAGCAGGCGGCGCGTTTCCTTGTCCAGGCCCGGCCGGCCCCAGATCTCGTGCCAGGCGTAGCGGGTGATCAGTTCCTGGAAATCGGCATTGAAGCCGTTGGCGCCCTCGGTCGAGCGACGTACCCAGTCCTCGCCGAGCATCGCCCGGCGATTCGCCAGGCCGCGCTCGAAATCGTCGCTGCGCCGGTCGGGCTGTGAACCATGGTCTTGATCGGCCATCGCTGCTGCTCCTTGCTGAGCGCCGCCAGTGCGGTGCTGGCGGACATCCTAAGCGGAGCAGACGGCGGGCCGGCCCGGCGCCAGGACGGCGCCGGGTTGCCACCACGCGATCAGGCCGCGTCGTTGGCGGCCGCGCCGTTGCCGGCGGCGGCGCCGTGCTTGGAGGCCAGGCGGCTCATATTGCCCAGCGAGACGCGGTGCATCTCCAGCAGCGCCAGCAGGCCATTGCGGAACAGCTGCACGACCTTGTCGTCGGCCAGCTCGGCCAGCTTCTTCTCGTCCAGCGCCATGAAGCCCTCGACCTCGAGCTTCTCGCCATTCGGCAGGGTCGCGTCGAAGCGCATGTCCTGCAGCAGCTCCAGCTCGACCAGCTGGGCGCAGATCAGGCGGGTGCGCTCGGCCTCCTGCTCGAAGTTCTCGAGGAAAGTCTTGGCATTGACCAGGAATTCGGTCGGCTGGCCGTCGGCGGCAAACAGCGAGACGCCCTCGGTCTCCGAGAAGCCGGGCCACTGCTCGTCGTAGCAGACGGCGATCTGGTCGCCCTGCTCCAGGCGCGCCATCATGAAGGGGTAGCGGCGCACATAGGCCGGCACATAGTTGCCGGTCCACTTGTCGCCCTCGACGAACAGATTGGAGCCGGCCTTCAGGCCCATCACCGCCAGCGGCGCGACCGCCTGCTTGGAGCCGTCGGTCGGCACTTCGCCGACGCGCACGAACACGATCGGGTATTCCTTGCAGGCCTCGGCGAACTCGACCGCGGTCAGGAACAGGGAGTTCTGGTCGGCGACGCGCGGCACGATGGCCAGATCGGTCTTCAGTCGCAGATTCTTGTGGACGACGCGATCCAGCGGGATCAGATTGCCGTACAGCGGGGGCTTGCTCATTTCACTTCATCCTCATCAATCGCCAGTCGGCTGACCAGCACCTTGTCTACACGCTTGCCATCGAGGTCGACGACCTCGAACCTCCAAGCATTCCACTCCACCACATCGGCCGTGCGCGGCAAGCGCCCCAGCAGCAGCATGATCATGCCGGCCAGGGTGTTGTAGCGCCCACGATCCTCCTCGGGCAGTTCCTTCAGCTCCAGGCGGTCCTTCAGCTCGGGCACCGGGATCAGGCCGTCCAGCAGCCAGCTCCCGTCCTCGCGTTGCACCGCCCAGGCATCGCCATCGCTGGGCGCATTGAATTCGCCCGCGATCGCTTCCAATACATCGCGCACCGAAATCACACCCTGCACCTCGCCGTACTCATCGACGACGAAGACCAGCGGCGCGTCGGAGACGCGGAAATGCTCCAGCAGCTCCATGCCCGACAGCGTCTCGGGCACGAACACCGGCGCCTCCAGGCCCTCGGCCAGCGACAGCGGCTGGCCGCCCAGCGCGCGCTGCAGCAGCGCTTGCGCCGAGACTACGCCCAGCACATCGTCCAGGCCGCCGCGGCAGACCGGATAGCGGCTGTAGCCATGCGCCTGCAGCACGGCCAGCACCTGCTCGGCGGTGTCGTCGACATCGAACCAGGCGATCTCGGCGCGCGGAATCATCATCGAGCCGATCTGCCGCTCGTCGAGGCGGAACACATTGCGCACCATCTGGTGCTCATGCTCCTCGATCACGCCGGCGTCCAGGCCCTCCTCCAGGCTGGCGGCGATCTCCTCCTCGGTGACGCCGCGCTGCGCGCGGTCGCGCAGGCCCAAGAGGCGCAAGGTCGTCTCGGTCGCGAAGCTGAGCGACTTGACCAGCGGCCGCGCGACCAGGGACAGGAATTCCATCGGCGGCGCCACCAGGCGCGCCACCGTCTCCGGAAAGATCTGGCCGACGCGCTTGGGCACCAGCTCGCCGAACACGATGGTCAGCACGGTGACGATGAAGACCACCAGGCCGGTCGCCACATACTCGGCCATCTTGCTGCCGAGGCCGAATGTCGCGATCAGCCAGTGCGAGAGCGGACCCGAGAAGGCGGCATCGCCGACGATGCCGTTCAGCACGCCGATCGAGGTGATGCCGATCTGCACCGTCGAGAGGAATTTGGTCGGGTTCTCGTGCAGGTCCAGCGCGGCCTGGGCGCCGGACTCGTCGCCTTCCACCATCACCTGCAGTCGCGCCTTGCGGCTGGCCGTCAAGGCCATTTCCGACATGGCAAACAAGCCGTTGAGCAGAATGAGCAGGAGAACGAGGGCGGTATCCATTGAGTGCGCCACGCCAGGGTTTACCCGGGTCGGCGCAGGCAGAAAAGCAAGAGGGCGCTAGCGTAGCAGAAGGTCCGCGCCCTTCAGACAGCACAATCCCGGTATGAATTACCTGATCGGCGACGTCCAGGGCTGCTGTGACGCATTGCAGCGCCTGCTGGAAAAAATCGACTTCTCGCCCTCACGCGACCGCCTCTATCTGCTGGGCGATCTGGTCAACCGCGGACCGGCCTCGCTGGCGACCTTGCGCCTGCTCAGCAGCCTGGGCGAGGCCGCCACCTGCCTGCTGGGCAACCACGATCTGCATCTGCTGGCCGCCGCGCACGAGCTGCGCGCCACCCATCCCAGCGACACGGTGGCCGATATCCTCGCCGCGCCCGACCGCGAGGCGCTGCTGGCCTGGCTGCGCCGGCAGCGCATGGCCGTGCATGAGCAGGGCTGGTTGATGGTGCATGCCGGCGTCGTGCCGCAGTGGGATCTGGCCCAGACCCTGGCCCTGGCCGGCGAGGTCGAGGCGGTGCTGCGCGGCCCTGCCCTGCGTGACTTCCTGGAGCAGATGTACGGCAACGAGCCGGCCCAATGGCGGGACGATCTGGACGGCATCGAGCGCCTGCGCTTCGTCGTCAATGTGCTGACCCGGCTGCGCTTTTGCGATGCCCAGGGCCGCATGGACTTCAAGACCAAGGACGGCGCCGCCCATGCGCCGGCCGGCTTCATGCCCTGGTTCGAAGTGCCCGGCCGCCGCACCGCCGGCCAGCGCATCGCCTTCGGCCATTGGTCGACGCTGGGCCTGTTCGAGCGCGAGAAGTTGCTCGGCCTGGACACCGGCTGCGTCTGGGGCGGCCGCTTGAGCGCGATGCGCATCGATGGCGAACGCCGCGAGCTGATCCAGGTCGACTGCGAGCAGGCGCAGCGGCCGGGCGGCTAGAATCGCCATCCTTCGGAAGCGTGGGAGAGTGGTTTAATCCAGCGGTCTTGAAAACCGCCGAGGCCGCGAGGTCTCCGTGAGTTCGAATCTCACCGCTTCCGCCATTACCGCTTCATCGATGCTCGTCATCCAGGTCATCGAGATCCTCTGGACCAAGGCCAGCCGCGGCGCGCCGCTGTCGAATCTGCGCAGCCATCTGCCGCGCGCCTTCCCGATCGATCTGGCGGCGCTCGATGATGACGACGCCCGCTGCCTGATCCAGCAGCACCGCATCGTCGAATGGGAGGGCTTCCGGCCCGTGCTGCACCAACGCGAGCAGCTGGCCGCGCCGCCGGGCAGCGTCGAGGCGCTGCGCATCACGGCGCTGAAGGGCGGTGTCTATGGCCTGGGCCTGCTCGGCACGCCGAAGTCGGGCCGACCGCTGCGCCATCCGGTGCCCGAGGCCTTCGAACTGCTGCCGGGCGAGTTCGCCTGCCTGAGCCTCAATGCGCGCCACACCTCGACGCGCGGCCAGCATTACCGCGAGACCATCTACAACGTCGCTAGCGGCGATCCACCGCCGGCCGACCGCTTTCTGCGCGGCCCGCCCGAGCATCGCCTGGACCTGAAGGCCAATCTGTTCTGAACCGGGCCGCCGCGAGCGGCGCTGCGCTTCACTTGCCGACGTTCACCCAGGCCAGCTCCAGCCAGTTGTTGGCCAGGTGCACGACCGAGACATTGCGCCGCGCGGCCCAGGGAATCATCTGGCGGTGCAGCGGGATCACATGGACCTGTTCCTTGTACTCGGTCAGCGCCGCCTTGATCAGCTGCTCGCGCCGGGCCGGGTCGGCCTCGGTGCTGGACTGGGCGGCCAGCTGGTCGAACTTGTCGTTGCGCACATTGCCGTAGTTGTAGGCGCCGACGCCGCGTTCGCCGCGGTTGCGGAACACCGGGGTCAGGAGCGTCTCGGCATCGGTGATCGCGCCGCCCCAGCCATACAGATAGAGGCTGGTGTCCAACTTCTCGATCTTGGGAAAGAAGCTCACCCGCGGCAGCGCCGACACCCGCACCTTGATCTTCAGTTGCGCCCACATCGCCGCCAGCGCCTGGCAGATCTCCTCGTCGTTGATGTAGCGGTTGTTCGGGCAGTCCAGCGTCACCTCGAAGCCCTCGGCATAGCCCGCCTCGGCCATCAGCTTGCGCGCCGCTGCAACGTCGTAGGGCAGCAGGCGCGCCTCCAGCCTGGCGTCGTCATAGGCGGCGGCCGATGAGGGCGTCAACCCGCCGGTGGGCATGGACAGGCCGTTCATCAGCTTGCTGCGCAGCGTCTCGACGTCGATCGCCTGGTAGAGCGCGCGGCGCACGCGGATGTCCTTGAAGGGATTCCTGTCGCCCGGCACATTGGCATAGAGCAGCTTGTCGCGCCCCTGATCCATCGCGATGAAGATGATGCGGTTCTCGGGACCGTCGATGACCTTGACGTTGTCGGTATTGCGCAGGCGGGGCACGTCGCGCGGCGCCGGGTCGAGCACGAAGTCGATCTCGCCGGAGACCAGGGCGGCCAGCCGCGTCGCGTCATTGGCGATCGGCGTGAACACCGCCTCCTGCACATTGCCCTCGAACTTGCCCCACCAGTTGGGATTGCGCTTGTAGACGGTCTTGATGCCCGGCTGCCGAACCGCCAGCATATAGGGCCCGGTGCCGTTGGCATTCATGCTGGTGAAGCTCTCCTCCTTGTTCTTGAAGTCCAGCGGCCGCGTGACCCGGTGCGCCTCGCACCAGCTGCGGCTCATGATCACCAGCGTGTCCAGATGCTGCAGAAAGATCGGATTGAATGTCGCCAGCTGGAACTCGACCGTCAGCTCGTCGACCTTGCGCGGCACGCCGACCGCGTTCGCATAGACCGAGAACTGCGAGGTCGGCTCCTTGGCGCGGTTGATCGAGAACACGACGTCGTCGGCGGTCAGCGGCGCGCCATCGTGGAACCTGACGCCGGGCCTCAGCTTGAAGCGCCACAGCAGCGGCGAGACCTGGGTCCATTCGCTGGCCAGCGCCGGCACGATGTTCAGCTGCCGGTCGCGCCGGGTCAGCCGCTCGTAGACCTGGCCGTTGACCATATTGGTCATGCTCTCGTTCTGCGAATGCGGATCCATGGTCTGCGGATCGCCCTGGCTGGCCCAGCGCAAGGTCTGGGCCTGGGCCGCGACCAGGGCGAGCAACAGCCCACCCAGCAGCAGCGTGCGTTTCATCGGCGGACTCCCTCACGAGCTCGATGCGGCCAGTTTAGGGATGCGCTCCGGGCGCGGCGCTAGTGTTTATCCGGTGAGGCTCGCCGCCGCGCGGGCATGAAAAAGCCGCCTCGCGGGCGGCCTTTTCGGAAGCGGGCAGCGCTTCAGCGGAAGCGGCTTTGCGGCACCGTGTGCAGCTCGCCCGGCAGCGAGGCCAGGTACTTGGCGATCGCCTTCAGCTCGTCGTGGCTGAACTGCTTGACCTGGCCGGCCATGATCGCGTTGCCGCGGCCGACGACGGCATTGCCGCTGGTCTGGTAGGACTTCAGCGCGACGTTCAGGTAGTCGGCATGCTGGCCGGCCAGCTTCGGATAGCTGCCGTCGATCGGCTTGCTGAAGTTGGCGCCGTGGCAGGACGCGCAAGCGCCCTTGTTCAGCAGTTCCTTGACCTGGGCCGAGGGTTCGGCGGCGGCATCGGGCACCGCCGGGCCGGCAACGCTCTTGCCCTGGGCCTCGTAGAAGGCGGCCAGATCGGCGATGTCCTGATCGCTCAGCGACTTGGCGATGCCGCCCATCGTCGGGTGCTTGCGCTCGCCCTTGGCGTAGGCGCCCAGCGCCGAGGCGATGTACTTGGCGTTCTGGCCGGAGATCATCGGCACCTTGTGCACTTCAGGGAAGCTGGCCTGGTAGCCCGGGATGCCATGGCAGCCAATGCACATGGCAGCCTTCTTTTGGCCGGCTTCGACACTTTGCGCCTGGGCGGCGGCGGCGCCGAACAGGGCGGCCAAGGCGAGCGAGATCTGCAGCAGTTTTTTCATGGTCCCGGGGGGTCTGGTACTTAAAGCGTCGGGCATTATAAGTAAGACCGCCACTTATACTGATTCGTCGCAGCTCGGATCGCACAACACCATGAAGTTTGTAGGCTCGGACCAATACGTCGCCACGCCGGACCTGATGCTGGCCGTCAATGCGGCCGCCACCCTGCAGCGGCCGCTGCTGGTCAAGGGCGAGCCGGGTACCGGCAAGACGATGCTGGCCGAGGAGGTGGCGCGCGCCTTGGGCATGCCGCTCCTGCAGTGGCATATCAAGTCGACCACCAAGGCGCAGCAGGGCCTGTACGAATACGACGCGGTCAGCCGCCTGCGCGACAGCCAGCTGTCGGGCATCGAAGGCGCCGAGAAGGTGCGCCATATCGAGAACTACATCGTCAAGGGCACCCTGTGGCAGGCCTTCGAGTCCGAGGTGCCGGTGGTGCTGCTGATCGACGAGATCGACAAGGCCGACATCGAGTTCCCCAACGATCTGCTGCGCGAGATCGACCGCATGGAGTTCTATGTCTACGAGACGCGCCAGCTGATCAAGGCCCGGCACCGCCCGCTGGTCTTCATCACCTCGAACAACGAGAAGGAGCTGCCCGACGCCTTCCTGCGCCGCTGCTTCTTCCACTACATCAAGTTCCCCGAGGCGGCGACGATGCAGAAGATCGTCGACGTGCATTTTCCCGACATCAAGAGCGAGCTCCTGGCCGCCGCGATGAAGACCTTCTTCGAGGTGCGCAATCTGCCGGGCCTGAAGAAGAAGCCCTCGACCTCGGAGCTGCTGGACTGGCTGCGCCTCCTGGTCGCCGAGGACATCCCGACCGACGCGCTGCAGGGCGAGGGCGATGGCAAGGTTAGCGTGCCGCCGCTGGTCGGCGCGCTCTTGAAGAACGAGCAGGACCTGACCCTGTTCGAGAAGCTGGTGTTCATGCAGCGGCACAACCGCTGAGACGCCGGCCGATGGACGCCGCCTTCAAGAAGGCCCTGCGCGAGGGCCTGGCCGATGCCTTGGGCTTCGTGCTGGGCGCGCTGGCCGGCCGCGCGCTGGGCCAGTCGCTGGGCTTCGACTTCTTCGCCGGCAGCGGCTGGCAGCCGCCGCAGATTATCGGCCTGGGCCTGATCGTGCTCGGCTGCGGCCTCGGCCGCTGGCTGTTCCGCCGCTTGCTGGAGCGTATGACATGAGTGGGCCCATGAGCGAAGACATCCTGAAGCCGCTCACCCTGGCGGGCCGGCATGCGCGGCTCGAGCCGCTGTCGGCGGCCCATGCCGAGGGCCTGCGGGCCGCCACCCGTGACGGCGAGCTGTGGCGGCTCTGGTACACGGCCGTGCCCTCGCCCGACGGCATGGCGGCCGAGATCGAGCGCCGGCTGAGCCTGCATGGAGCCGGAACCATGCTGCCTTTCACCGTCTTCGATGCCACCGGCCGCATCGTGGGCATGAGCACCTTCATGAACATCGACCGCGTACACCGCCGCGTCGAGATCGGCTCGACCTGGTATGCGGCCTCGGCCCAACGCGGCCCGCTGAACACCGAGTGCAAGCGCATGCTGCTCACCCACGCCTTCGAGACGCTGGGCTGCATCGCGGTCGAGTTCCGCACGCACCGGCTCAACCAGGCGAGCCGGCGCGCGATCGAGCGGCTGGGCGCCCAGCTCGACGGCATCCTGCGCAATCACCAGCGCAGCGCCGACGGCTCGCTGCGCGACACCGCCGTCTACAGCATCACGGCCGATGAATGGCCGACCATCAAGACCCATCTGCAATGGCTTCTGGACAAACCACGAACATGAGCGAGAAGAAAAAGAACTTCGATGTCGACGCCCTGTGGCAGCTGGAGCGCATCGGCGCGCCCAGCCTCTCGCCGGACGGCGCGCAGGCGGTGGCCAGCGTGGCCGCCTATTCGATGGACAAGAACAAGAGCGCGTCCAGCCTCTATCTGCTGTCGACGCTGGGCGGCGCGCCGCGCCGGCTGACCAGCGCCGGTGACAAGGACGGCCAGCCGCAATGGAGTCCCGAGGGCGACCGGATCGCCTTCATCGCCCGGCGCGAGCAGGAGGGCGAGAAGGACGAGGAGGCGCAGCTCTATGTGATCGCGCCGGACGGCGGCGAGGCACGCCGCGTCGCCCATATCGCCACCGGCGTCGAGGCCTTCAAGTGGCTGCCCGACGGCAAGCGCATCGTCTGCGTCTCCTGGGTCTGGCCCAAGCTGAGGCTGGCCGCCCAGGCCAAGGCGTTGAAGGAGTTCAAGGCGCGCAAGGAAACGGCCTATGTGACGGAGGAGTCGCTGTACCGCTTCTGGGACCATCACATCCCGATGGGCCGCGTGCCGCATCTGCTGCTGGTCGACCTGGCCAGCGGCAAGACCCGCGATCTGTTCGAGGACTCGATCTACGAGCTGAGCCGTTCCGAGCCCGACGCGAACTGCTTCGACATCTCGCCGGACGGCAAGCGCATCGTCTTTGCGTTCGACCCGGCCGCCGAGAAGAAGCTGGACAACCGCTACACGCTGGCGGAGATCGAGATCAAGAGCGGCGAGACCCGCATCCTGCTGCAGGACAAGGACTGGGACTTCCAGGCACCGCGCTACAGCCATGGCGGCCGGCACCTGGCCTTCCTGGCCAGCCATCAAGGCCTCAAGCACACGATGCCGGCGCAGCTGGCGGTGCTGGATCAGCGCGGCCAATGGGCGGTGATGTCGGCCGACTGGGATTACGAGGTCGCCGCGCCGCTGGCCTGGGCCGAGGATGACAGCGCGATGCTGTTCACCGCCGAGGAGCGAGGCCGTCGCCACCTGTGGCGTTTCGAGCTGGCCGAGCGCCGTGCCGAGATCCTCTTCGAGGGCGGCAACGCGACCAGCTTCGCCAGCGCCGCCGGCGTCACCGTCGTCACGCACGACAGCGTCCAGCATCCGCCGCGGCTGTCGCGCCTCGGCGAGGACGGCCCCGAGCGCATCGAGCAGTTCAACGACGCGCTGCTGGCCGCACACCGCTTCTCGCGCCATGAGGAGGTCTTCATCGAGGGCGCCCAGGGCGATGCGGTGCAGATGTGGCTGATCTATCCGCCGGACTTCAATCCGAAGAAGAAGTACCCGGTCATGCACCTGATCCACGGCGGCCCGCACACCGCCTTCGGCGACAGC
Source organism: Roseateles violae (assembly GCF_030410485.1). Classification (GTDB taxonomy): domain Bacteria; phylum Pseudomonadota; class Gammaproteobacteria; order Burkholderiales; family Burkholderiaceae_C; genus Roseateles_D; species Roseateles_D violae. Next base: position 136,431 of record NZ_JAUHHC010000003.1, read on the forward strand.
TGGCACTGGCGCTGGAACCACCAGGTCTTCGCCGCCCAGGGCTATGTGCTGGCCTGCGTCAACTACCACGGCAGCTCCAGCTTCGGCCACGCCTTCCTGGACTCGATCACCCACCGCTGGGGCCAGCTGGAGCTGCAGGACATCGAGGCCGGCACCGACTGGATCCTGAAGAAGCCCTGGGCCGACAAGAACCGCGTCTTTGCCACCGGCGGCAGCTATGGCGGCTATATGGTCGCCTGGATGAACGGCCATCTCGCGCCGGGCCGCTATCAGGCCTATGTCTGCCACGCCGGCTGCTACGACTGGCAGGCCATGTTTGCCGACGATGCCTATGGCTGGCATGTCAAGGAACTCGGCGCCTGGTACTGGGACGATCCGGCCAAGGTGGCCGCGCAGAGCCCGCATGCCTTCGCGCAGAATATGCAGACGCCGACCCTGGTGATCCATGGCGCGATGGACTACCGCGTGCCCGATGCCCAGGGCCTGGCCTACTACAACACCTTGAAGGCGCGTGGCGTCGATGCGCGGCTGCTGTGGTTCCCGGACGAGAACCACTGGATCCTCAAGCCGCGCAACAGCAAGCTCTGGTATGGCGAGTTCTTCGACTGGCTGAAGAAGCACGACAAGGGCGGCAAGCGCTGAGCACGGTCCCGTCCATGGATGCCACGCGCCGGCAGCAGCCGCTCGAATGCCGCGGCAGGACTGCCGGCTGATCTCCGCGGCGCGGCCGGCGACCGAGTCCGCCCGGTCGTCCGCCAAGTAAGCACGCAGACGGCCGCCGGCAGCGCCCCGGCGGGGCCGGCGCGCGGCCATATCCGCTTACAGTGCCGGCTTTTTCGGCCAGCCCCTCCAGCGCATGCGCACCGTCAGAACCGTTTTCGCCCCCCTGCTCGCCGCCGGCATCTTGCTCGCCGCCGCCAGCGCAGCGTCCGCCCAGTCCGTGCCCGCAGCCGCCAAGGCCTGCAATGCCGGCGCCGATCCGGCGGTCCCGGGATCGACCGTCGCTCAGATCGACGGGGTGACCACCGTTTCGCCGCGCGAGGCCAAGTGCCTGCTGGACAAGCTGGGCAGCCAGCTGGTGGTGATCCAGGCCGTGAGCGACGAACAGCAGCAGCTGCCCAATGCCCAGCTCGTGCCCGACGCGGCCCGCATGTCCTATGACACGGAGCGCCAGAAGCTCGTCGCCGCGCAATACGCACTGCTGACCGGCGGCGACCGGCAGCGCCCGCTGCTGGTCTACTGCCACAGCGCGTCTTGCGGCTACTCGGCGCATGCCGCCCGGCATGCGGTGGCAGCCGGCTACCAGAACATCTTCTGGCTGCGCGAGGGCAACGAGGGCTGGCGCAAGGCCGGCTACGCCTTCGGCTTCGGTCCCGTCGACGCCAAGGGCTTCCCCGTGCGTTATGCCGAGGAGGTAAGCCGCTGCGACTCCATGTACCTGGAAGCCGATGCCACCGAGATGGTCGCCCGGCGCCTGGCCGAGCACAGCGGCGATGTGGAAAGCTGGGTCCGGCGCAGCGCGGCGGAGAGCGCCGAATCCTCCGTCCGCTGCCTGGAACGGCTGAAGGCCAGGTACGCGCTGAGCCAGCCGGTCCAGGCCGACGCCGCCAGGCGCCAGGCGCGGGCGGATGCGGAGGTGCTGGCCGCGCTGCAGAAATCGCGCGCGGCGATCGAGGCAGACCCCGCGCGCTTTTACCTGCCGCAGCTGAACGCGGTGGACCTGGGCCGGCTGGCAGCCGGCGTGCCGGCCGCGCGCAATGTCAGGACCTTCAGGCAGATTTGCGGCCCCTTCAATCTGCCGCTGCCTCCGGTCGGCGACCGCGACGGCCTCGAGGACGTAAAGGCCCGCTACAACGCCTATGTGAGCTGCTTCAACAAGAACCGCACGATTAGCTCCGAAGGCTTCTCCGAGATGGACTACTTGCTCTCGGTAAGCCGCAACACGCGCGGCATCGAGCGCTATACCTGCTCGCGCTGGCAGGGGGCCCGATGCGTGCCCGATGCCAGCTACCGCCCGATCGGCAACCTCACCACGGCCGCCAACTACGACTTCGTGCTGGCGGCCACGCACAAGAGCGACAGCTTCCGCCGCGAGCGCGAGGAGGTGGAAGCCGAGATGGGCTACTACAAGCAGCGTCTGTCGGCGCGCTTCGACGAGCACAACCGCTATGTCGCGGAACGCGACGCCGAAGCGGAAAGCGCATCGCGCGGCTATGGCGGCTCCGGCTACGGCGCCCCGTCCTACCAGCCGCCGCCGACGCCCATCCGTCGTTCCAGCGACACCTCGGCGCGCGGCATGCGCTGAATCCGCCGCCGGCCCGGCCCGGGCCGGTCGATCAGCCCAGGTCCTCGGCGCCGGTCGCGTCGATGTCCACGCACAGCACCTGCATCTTGGCCTGGCACCAGAAGGCCAGCGAGACGGTCACGCACATGCGCGCGCCGTGCAGGCTCAGATAGGGCCGCGTCATCTGCACCTGGCCCAGCTCGGCCACGGCGCGGCGGAAATAGGCGCGGCGCGACCAGCGCGCGTCGCCGGCCTGGTCGATCGGCGCGAAGCGCCGATCCTGCATGTCCAGGCGCTGCTGCGCCGGCATCACCGCCGGTCCCAGCGCCCGGCCCTGCTCGTCGAGCAGATAGCACAGCTGCACCTCGGGCAGCGCCAGCAGCGCCGCGCAGGCCGCGCGCAAGCCCTGACCCTGGCGCAGGCCCGGCAAGGCCTTCTTCAGCGCGGTCTGGTAGGGCGCCAGCCGGCGCGCCTGCTGATTGCGGCCCTCGGCATGGCGTTGGTCCAGCAGGCTCCAGGCGCGCTCGATCTCGTCGGAATGGCCGTGCTGCTGCAGCAGTTCCGGCTGCGGCCGGCCGAAGGCAAAGCCCTGCACCAGGTCGATGTCGGCATCCAGCGCCAGCAGCGCCTCGTCCTGCGTCTCGACCCCCTCCAGCAGCACCAGCGCGCCGCATTCATGCAGCAGCGAGACCATCTGCGTCATCACGCGGGCGATCTGCGCCGAGCCCATCGCGCGGCGCAGCAGGCTGCGGTCGAGCTTGACGATCTCGGGCCGCACGCGCCAGACGCGGTCGAAGTTCGAGTGGCCGGCGCCGAAGTCGTCCAGCGCGATCAGGCTGCCGTTCTCGCGCGAGTGCGCGACCGCCGCCTCGAACTCGTCGTCGCGCGCCAGTTCGGCCTCGGTGACCTCCAGCACGATGCGATGCGCCGGGAGGCCCAGGCGCTGGATCACCGCCAGCGCCTGGCCCATCGCGGCCGGCTGCAGGGTGCCGTGGACGAAAACGCCCGGATGGATGTTCAGGAACAGCCAGCCCTCGGTCGGCCCCTGGCGCACATAGTTGTGCATATGCAGCAGCCGGCACAGCCGGTCGGCCTCGATCTGCTGCTCGAAATCGCCCAGCCGCTCGAAAAAGGCCAGCGGTGCGATCTCGGCGCCGGCCGCGTCGCGCACGCGCAGCAAGGCCTCATAGCCGACCGGCCGCCGATGCGGAAAGCTGTAGATCGGCTGGAAATGGCTGCTCAGCGTCAGCTCGCCATGCCGGGCGCTCCAGCCGCCCTGCTCCTGCGTCAGCGCATCGAGCAGCCGCTGCCACGCCGCTTCTTCCTTGTCCATGCTGCCTGCTTGATTCTCCATTGGGGTCGATGCTAGGCCTCGCGCGCGCGTCAGCCAAGCAGGGCAAGCCCGGGGCATGCCGCTTGCCACCTTGCCGCAGCCCGCGATTTGTTGCATCTGCACCGGGCCGCCCCCAGGGCGGGCGGTGTGGATAATCGGAGCACCACCCCGCCCTTCGCCGCCCGGCCTCCTCCGCCATGCTGATCAAGTTCTTCTACACGCTGCGCGCGGCCAAGCTGCCGGTTTCGGTGAAGGAGTACCTGACCCTGCTCGAAGGGCTGCAGGCCGGCGTGATCGGCGGCGACTCGGTGCCGACGATCGACGACTTCTATTTCCTGGCCCGCACCAGCCTGGTCAAGGACGAGGCCAACTACGACAAGTTCGACCGCGCCTTCTCGGCCTATTTCAAGGGCGTCGAGCTCTTGACCGACTTCACGAAGGAGGTGCCGCTGGACTGGCTGCGCAAGCACCTGGAGCTGGAGCTGACGCCGGAGCAGAAGGCCGCCATCGAGAAGATGGGCTGGGCCGAGCTGATGGAGACGCTCAAGAAGCGCTTTGAGGAGCAGAAGGAGCGCCACGAGGGCGGCAACAAGTGGATAGGCACCGGCGGCACCAGCCCCTTCGGCAATAGCGGCTACAACCCGCAGGGCATACGCATCGGCGGCAAGGGCGGCCAGAAATCGGCCGTCAAGGTCTGGGAGCAGCGCGCCTACCGCGACTACGACGACCAGCTCGAACTGGGAACGCGGAATATCAAGGTCGCGCTGCGCCGGCTGCGCCGCTTCGCGCGCGAGGGCTCGGACCTGGAACTGGACCTCGACGACACCATCCACAAGACCGCGGCCAATGCCGGCATGCTGGACATCCGCATGATCCCGGAGCGGCACAACAAGGTGAAGGTGCTGCTGCTGATGGACGTCGGCGGCACCATGGACGAGCACATCCACCGCGTCGAGGAGCTGTTCTCGGCCGCCAAGAGCGAGTTCAAGCATCTGGAGTTCTACTACTTCCACAACTGCGTCTACGACTTCGTCTGGAAGAACAACCGCCGCCGCTTCGCCGAGAAGTTCCCGACCTGGGACCTGATCCGCAAGTACAACAAGGACTACAAGCTGATCTTCGTCGGCGACGCGACGATGAGCCCCTACGAGATCCTGCAGGCCGGCGGCAGCGTCGAGTACAACAACGAGGAGCCCGGCGCCGAATGGCTGCAGCGGCTGACCCGCGCCTTCCCGAAATACGCCTGGATCAATCCCGAGCCGCAGGGCGTGTGGCAGTACCGCCAGAGCATCGCGGTGATCCAGCAGCTGATGCACCAGCGCATGTTCCCGCTCTCGCTGGCCGGGCTGGAAGGTGCGATGCGTCTGCTGAGCAAATGAGTGTTGGACGGCGCCTTGCAACGCTGATTGGGGTGCTGCTGCTGGCCGGCTGCTCGAGCCTGTCGGGCCTGCTGCCGGGCGGCGAGGAGAAAAAACCCGAACAAGCGGCCGCGGCGCCGGCCGAGCAGCGCAAGGTCGTCGCCTACGAGCTGGAGGTGCAGGCGCCGCGCGAGCTGCGCAAGCTGCTGGGCACGCATCTGGAGCTGGCGCGCTTCCAGCTGACCGATGAGTCGCAGCGCCTGAGCAGCGTCGAGCTCGACCGCCTGGCGGTGACGACGCCGGCCGAGGCGCGCGCGCTGCTGGAGACCGAGGGCTATTTCAATGCCGAGGTCCTGCTCGAACGCGAGCGCGGCGAGCCCGAGAAGGTCATCATCAAGGTCGAGCCCGGCCCGCGCGCCAAGGTCGGCGGCGTGCAGATCCAGTTCAGCGGCGCGCTGGAGCCGGTCGAGGGCCAGCCGGCGCCACCGCTGCAGGCGGCGCTGCGCAAGGCCTGGCGGCTGCCGGTCGGCGAGCCGTTCACGCAGGACCACTGGGCCTCCGCCAAGAGCGCGGCGCTGAGCCAGGCGCGGCTGGGCGGCTATCCGCTGGCGCGCTGGGTCAGCAGCGTCGCGCGCATCGATGCCGAGGCGAACGAGGCGCAGCTGAGCCTGCTGATGGACAGCGGCCCGCTGTTCCATCTCGGCGATCTGCGCATCGAGGGCCTGCAATACCTGTCCGAGGACACGGTGCGGCGCCTGGCCGGCTTCGAGCCCGGCGAGAGCTACAACGAGCGCACGCTGACCGAATTCCAGGAGCGCCTGCAGAAGACCCTGCTGTTCGACAGCGTTAGTGTCGAATTGCAGGCCGAGCCCGGCAGCGATGCGGCGGCAACGGTGCTGGTGCGCGTGCGCGAGGCCTCGCGCCAGCAGGCGACGACCGGCATCGGCTATCACACCAACACCGGCCAGCGGGTCACGCTGGAATACCTGAACCGCGCCCCCTTCGACCTGCCGCTGCGCAGCCGCGCCAAGCTGGACCTGAGCCGCGATCTGCGCACCGCCGAGATCGAGCTGACCTCGCGGCCGCTGGCCAGCATGCAGCGCAATCTGGCCTCGGCGCAGCTGGAGGAAGACCGCTCGGGCGACCGCATCCTGACGACCATCAGCGCCCGCCTGGGCCGCCTGCGCGAGAAGGGCCGCGACGAGCGCCTGATCTACGGCGAGCTGCTGCGCTCGCGCGAGGAGGCCGGCGGCACGGTCACCCTGAGCCGCGCGCTGTCGCTGAACACGCAGTGGATACGCCGGCGCCTGGACAATGTGCTGCTGCCCACCGACGGCAACCAGACCCTCTTGCTGATCGGCGGCGGCCGCGCCGACAACAATATGGCCGACAGCGGCGCCTTCGCCCGCAGCGAGATCAAGGCGGCCTGGTACAAGCCGCTGGGCGATCACTGGTATTCCTATGCGCGGCTGGACTATGGCCAGGTCTTCGCCAGGGACTCGATCGGCATCCCGGAGAAGCTGCTGTTCCGCGCCGGCGGCGACGGTTCGGTGCGCGGCTATGCCTACGAAAGCCTGGGGCCCACGCGCGACGGCAGCGACGTCGGCGGCCGGGTGATGGCCAGCGGCACCCTGGAGCTGGCGCGGCCGCTGGCCGCCAGCCTGCCGAACTACTGGGGCGCCGTCTTCGTCGACGCTGGCCAGGCAGCCCCGCGCTGGGCCGACTACAAGCCGGTGTTCGGCTACGGCGTCGGCCTGCGCTGGCGCAGCCCGGTCGGGCCGCTGAGCGTCGACGTGGCCTATGGCGAGGCGGTCAAGCAGTGGCGGCTGCACTTCAGCGTCGGCATCGCGCTATGACGGACGCGGCCCCCACGCCTGACACCGCTGCGGGCCCCGCCGCGGTGGCCCCGCCGCGCCGACGTAAGCGCCTGATGATGGCGCTGGCGGTCGGCCTGCTGGTGCCGCTGATGATGGCCGCCGCCGTCCTCGGCAGCCTGTGGGCGCTCAGGAGCCCCGCTGGCAGTGCCTGGCTGCTGACGCAGCTGCCGGGCCTGCAGATCGAGGCGCCCGAGGGCAGCCTGCTGGGCGAGTTCTCGGCGCGCCGCCTGGTCTACGCGCTGCCCGGCGAGGGCCGCCTGACGATCAGCGGCCTGCGCTGGCAGGGCCTGGGCATCGCCTGGTCGAACTCGCCGCGGCTCTGGGGCCAGCTGCAGATCGCGCGCCTGCAGGCCGATCGTGTCGACTTGCTGCTGCCGCCGTCGCAAGAAAAGAGCCCGCCGCCCACCGATCTGCTGCTGCCGCTGGGCATCCGCGTCTCGGTGCTGGAGGTCGGCGAGTTCAGCATGGCGGCGCTGGGCGAGCGGCCGCTGCGCGGCCTGAAAGGCAGTCTGGACCTGAGCGCCGAGGAGGGCAGCGTGCACCGCGTGCGGCTGGACGCGCTGCAATGGGAACGGCTGCGCCTGGCCGGCACGGCCAGCGCGCAAACCGGCGGCGCGATGGCAATCGCCGCGACGCTGAATGTGCAGCCGCTGGCGGCCGAAGAGAAGACCGAGGCCCGACAACTGCCCGACTGGCGCGGCAGCCTCGGCCTGGCCGGTCCGCTGCGCAAGCTGCAGGCGCGCGCCGAGCTGCAGGCGGCCGGCCAGCGCCTGCAGGCCGAGGCCACGCTGCAGCCCTTCGAAGCCTGGCCGCTAGCCGCGCTGCAGGCCCATGCCGAGCAGCTGGACCTGTCGGCGCTGCTGGCCGACATGCCGCGCACGGCGCTCAGCGGCGAGGCGCGACTCGAGTCCAAGGGCTGGGCGGAGCCGGCACGATTGCGCCTGCAGTTCAGCAACGCCGCCGCCGGCCGCTGGGACCAGCAGCGCCTGCCGCTGCAGCACATCCGCTTGCAGATCGAGGGCCGGCCCGACCAGCCCGAGAGCCTGCGCCTGAGCGAGCTGGAGGCGCTGCTGGGCGCGCCCGGCGCGCCGGGCGGGCGCATCGGCGGCCAGGGCCGCTTGCAGGCCGGCAAGGACGCCGGCAAGGGGAGCGACAGCGGCTGGAGCCTGACGACCCAGCTCAGCGGCCTGCGCCCGGCCGCGCTGGACGCGCGGCTGGCGCCGCTGCGCCTGGATGGCCGGCTGCAGCTGTCCGGTGCCGCCGATGTGGGCAGCGCGCCGCTGCAGATCGCCGCCGATCTGGCCGGCGACTGGCCCGGCGGCACGACCGGCCCGGTGCAGATCGCGCTGCAGGCCAGCCTGCAGGGCCGAGCGCTGGAGATCCGCCAGGCGCGGCTGGAATCGGGCCGCTCGCGGCTGCAGCTGGCCGGCACGGCTAGCCAGCCCGAGGGCGGCGGCTGGCGCGCCGAGGCCAGGCTAGCGCTGCAGGATTTCGACCCGCGCCTGCTCTGGGCCGGTGCACCGGGCTCGGCCTGGCAGCGCAGCGCCAGCGGCCTGAATGCCGAGGGCCTGCTGAAGCTGCAGCAGGACGCGCGCGCGCAGGGCTGGCCGCTGGGCCAGGTGCAGCTGCGGCTCGCACCCAGCAAGCTGGCCGGGGTGGCGCTCGGCGGCAAGCTCGACTACGCCCACGACGGCGGCCGCGACGCGCTGCTGCAGGCGCAGCTGGAGCTGGCCGAGAACCGGCTGCTGCTGCTGAGCCGCCTGCCCGGCACGCTCGCCGCGCCGACGCTGGACACGCAGATCGAGCTGGCCGCGCCCAAGCTGGCCGGCCTGACGCCGCTGCTGGCGCTGCTGCAGCCGAATGCCCAGCTCAGCGGCGCCGCCGAGGGCAAGCTGGGCCTGCTGCTGCGACGCGCCGAGGCACAGCGCCGCCAGGGCCCGGCGCCCTGGCAGCTCAGCGGCGACGGCCAGCTGAGCCTGAGCAATCTGCGCATCGACGGCCCCTTGCGCGCCGGCATCGCCCAGGGCCGTTTGCGCTGGGCGGCCGGCGGCCGGCTGGATAGCCCGCTGCTGCTGAACGCCGAGCTGGACCGCGCGACCTTGGCTGGCCAGCTGATCAACAAGCTGAGCCTCGATCTGCAGGGCAGCTGGGCCGAACACCGGCTCGCCCTGAGCCTGCAGGGCCTGATGAACCCGCCCACGGCTGGCCAGCGCAGCGGCGCCGCGGCGCCCAGCGTGTCCGGCGAGGGCCGGCTGACTCTGAGCGGCGCCCTGTCCGGTGCGCCGCTGCAGGCCTGGCAGGACGGCAACCCGCTGAGCTGGAAGGCGCAGATCGCCCAGCTGCTGCTGCGCCCCAGCGAGGCCGCGCGGCCGGACTGGCTGAAGGCCGCCGGACTGGAGCTGCAGCTGCAGACCGATGCCGGCCTGGCGCCGGCCAGCGCCGCGCTGGCGCCGGGCGGGCTGGAGCTGGCCGGCGCCCGGCTGCGCTGGAGCGAGCTGCGCTGGCAGGCCCCGCGAGCACGCGGCGAGCCGGCCGATGTGCGCGCCGAGATCGAGCTGCAGCCGCTGGCACTGGCGCCGCTGCTGGCGCGCTGGCAGCCCGATTTCGGCTGGGGCGGCGAGCTGGTCATCGGCGGCCGCGCCAGCCTGCGCTCGCTGCCGCAGCTGCAGCTCAATGCGGTGCTGGAGCGCGCCGGCGGCGATCTCAGCGTCACCGACGAGCGTGGCGTACAGGCGCTGGGCCTGAGCGATCTGCGCATCGGCCTGACGGTGATCGACGGCCAGTGGCAGTTCACCCAGGCGCTGGCCGGCAGCCATATGGGCTCGCTGGGCGGCGCAGTGACCGTGCATGCCGAGCGGCGCGCGCTGTGGCCGGCGCCGAACGCGCGGCTGGAGGGCGTACTGCAGGCCAATGTGGCGAATCTGGGCACCTGGGGCGGCTGGGTGCCGCCGGGCTGGCGGCTGGGCGGCGCGCTGTCGGCCGGCGTGCGCCTGGCGGGCAGCTTCGGCGCGCCGCAGGTCGTCGGCGAGGCGAGCGGCCGCGGCATCGCCTTGCGCAATCCGCTCCTGGGCGTCGACGTCAGCGACGGCGCCTTTGCGCTGAGCTTCGACGGCCCGACCGCCACCCTGGCCTCGCTGAGCGCGCGCGCCGGCGCCGGCACGATCAATGCCTCCGGCGAGGCACGGCTGGGCGCGCAGCCGAGCGCGCGGCTGGAGTTGAAGGCCGATCACTTCGCGCTGCTGAACCGGGTCGACCGGCGCCTCTTGGCCAGCGGCCAGGCGCAGCTGCAGCTGGGCGCGCAGGAGCTGAAGCTGGACGGGCGCTTCCTGATCGACGAGGGCCTGTTCGACTTCTCGCGCAGCAATGCGCCCAGCCTGGGCGATGACGTCTATGTGATGCGGCCCGAGCAGCAGCTGCCGGCCGAGCTGGCCAAGCCGGCGGCCGGCCAGCGCGAGCGCAAGACGCGGGTCAATCTGGAGCTCGATCTGGGGCGCGAGCTGAAGCTGCGCGGCCGCGGCCTGGACAGCCGCCTGCGCGGCGAGCTGAAGCTGAGCCAGCTGGACGGCCCGCCGCGGCTGACCGGCACGGTGCGCACCGTCGGCGGCAGCTACAACGCCTACGGCCAGAAGCTGGACATCGAGCGCGGCGAGCTGACCTTCACCGGCGCCTATGACAACCCGCGGCTGGACGTCGAGGCGGTGCGGCCGAACGCCGATGTGCGCGTCGGCGTCAAGGTCACCGGCACGGCCGAGAACCCGCGCGTCAAGCTCTTCTCCGAGCCGGAGATGAACGATACCGACAAGCTGTCCTGGCTGGTGCTGGGCCGCGGCTCCGAGGGCCTGGACGGCCAGGACACGGCCCTCTTGCAGACGGCCGCGCTGGCCCTGCTCAGCGGCGAGGGCGAGGGCGCGACCGACAAGGTGATCAAGGGCCTGGGCCTGGACGAACTCTCCGTCTCGCCCGGCGGCGACGACGACACCCGCGGCACCGTCGTGCGCCTCGGCAAGCAGCTCTCGCGGCGCTGGTATGTGGGCTACGAGCGCGGGCTGAATGCGACCACCGGCAGCTGGCAGCTGATCTACCGCATCGCCCAGCGCTTCACCGTGCGCGCCCAGTCGGGCGAGGAAAACGGCATCGACCTTATCTGGCAATGGAAATGGGACTGAGGCAGGACCGAGGACAAGCCCTGCGGCTTGTCCGACGCCTGCCGAAGGCCCGGGCGCTTGCAAGCGACCGGGCTGAGGCAGGACCCAGCACAAGCGGTGCGGCTTGTCCGCCCCCCGCCGAAGGCCCACCGCGACCGCTCCGCCGCCCATGCGACAATGCGCGCCGCTCCGGCTCCTCGCCGCAGCCTGGCTCTCCGTAGTTCAATGGATAGAACGGCCGCCTCCTAAGCGGCAGATACAGGTTCGATTCCTGTCGGAGGGACCAGCGGCCCGCGCAGCCCGTCTCGCCATCGAGCATGACTTCCGGCATCCCGGCCGCTTCGGTAAAGCTTGGGTAAAGCCGCCGATTCCGTCTCATTGTTCACTTGAAACCCTCGATTTGACAGGCCATTTGGGCCCGTATGGCTGGGCGCCGGAACGGGGCCGGGCATATACTGAAGCCCGCTGCGCCGCGCCTTTGCTAGGCTGACGTCAGACGCTTTTTGCAGTCGTTCTCACCGATAGGAAACACTCGCATCATGGGTGCCAAACTGAAAGTTGCAGGCTGGGTCGCCCTGGGCGCCATGGCCGGCGCGCTGACCACGATGCAGTTGCAGGCCAATGCGCGCAGCAGTCTCTCGCCGCTGCCGCTGGAGGAACTGCAGCAGCTCGCCGCCGTCTTCGGCATGGTCAAGTCGGACTATGTCGAGCCGGTGGACGAGAAGAAGCTGATCAACGACGCGATCTCCGGCATGGTGGCGGGGCTCGACCCGCATTCACAGTTCTTCGACAAGAAGAGCTTCAAGGAATTCCGCGAAGGCACGACCGGCAAGTTCGTCGGCGTCGGCATCGAGATCGGCATGGAAGACGGCCTGGTCAAGATCGTCTCGCCGATCGAGGGTTCGCCCGCCTTCCGCGCCGGCCTGAAGAGCGGCGACCTGATCTCCAAGATCGACGATACCTTCGTCAAGGGCCTCAGCCTGGACCAGGCCGTCAAGCGCATGCGCGGCGAGCCCAATACCAAGGTCTCGCTGACCATCTTCCGCAAGAGCGAGAGCCGCAGCTTCCCCGTGACCATCGTGCGCGAGGAGATCAAGGTGCAGAGCGTGCGGGCCAAGATGGTCGAGCCCGGCTATGCCTGGATCCGCGTCAGCCAGTTCCAGGACCGCACCGTCGACGACTTCGCCAAGAAGCTCGAGGAGCTCTACAAGCAGGACCCGAACATCAAGGGCCTGGTGCTCGATCTGCGCAATGACCCGGGCGGCCTGCTCGAGGGCGCCGTCGCGATCTCGAGCGCCTTCCTGCCGCGCGACGTCGAGGTGGTGTCGACCAACGGCCAGATCGCCGATTCCAAGGCCAGCTTCAAGGCCAACCCCGACTACTACCTGCGCCGCGGCGGCAACGACCCGCTGCGCCGCCTGCCTGCCGCGCTGAAGACGGTGCCGCTGGTGGTGCTGGTCAACGAGGGCTCGGCCTCGGCCAGCGAGATCGTCGCCGGCGCGCTGCAGGACCACCACCGCGCCGTCGTGATGGGCGCGCAGACCTTCGGCAAGGGCTCGGTGCAGACGGTGCGCCAGCTGAGCCCGGAGACGGCGCTGAAGATCACCACCGCGCGCTACTACACGCCCAGCGGCCGCTCGATCCAGGCCAAGGGCATCGTGCCGGACATCGCGCTGGATGAAACGGCCGAGGGCAATGTCTTCGCCGCCCTGCGCATGCGCGAGGCCGATCTGGAAAAGCACCTGGGCAATGGCCCGGAAGAGAAGGACGAGGCGCGCGAGAAGGCCCGCGAGGAAGCGCGCGCCAAGCTGGAAGCCGAGTTCGCGAAGAAGAACGAGCCGCCCAAGCCCCTGCCCGAGTTCGGCAGCGGCGAGGACTTCCCGCTGCTGCAGGCGATGAACCAGCTGAAGGGCAAGCCGGTCGCGGTGTCCAAGACCGCCACCGAGCGCAAGGCCGAGGCCAAGCCCAGCGAGTGATCGGGGAGGCTGTTGCCTGCTCAAAACGGCTCGCCCTGGCGGGCCGTTTTTACGTCCGCTCGGCGCTATGCTTGGCCGAATGGATGACGAGCAATTGCTGCGCTATTCGCGCCATATCCTGCTGGACGAGATCGGCGTCGAGGGCCAGCAGCGCCTGCTCGACGGCAGCGCCCTGGTGATCGGCGCCGGCGGGCTCGGCTCGCCGGTGGCACTGTACCTGGGCACGGCCGGCGTCGGCCGGCTGACCCTGGTCGACGACGACGCGGTCGACCTGACCAATCTGCAGCGCCAGATCGCCCATGCGCAGGCGCGCATCGGCCTGCCCAAGGTCGAGTCGGCCGCGGCGGCGATCGCCGCGCTGAATCCGCAGCTGACGGTGACGGCGCTGCGCCGGCGCGCCGACGCTGCCCTGCTCGACGAGCTGATCGCGGGCGCCGATGTCGTGCTCGACTGCAGCGACAACTTCACCACCCGCCAGGCGGTCAACCGTGCCTGCGTCCATCACGCCAAGCCGCTGATCTCGGGCGCGGCGATCGGCTTCGACGGGCAGATCAGCGTCTACGACAGCCGCCGTGCCGAGGCGCCCTGCTACGCCTGCCTGTTCCCGCCCGAGGCGCGCTACGAGGAGGCGCGCTGCGCGACCATGGGCGTGTTCGCGCCCCTGGTCGGCATCATCGGCAGCCTGCAGGCGGCCGAGGCGCTGAAGCTGCTGGCCGGCATCAGCGACGTCAGCGGCGAGAGCCTGGCAGGCCGTTTGCTGATGCTCGATGCGCGGCGGATGGAATGGACCGAGATCGCCGTGCAGCGCGACATGCAATGCAGCGTCTGCGCCGAACGCCGAGCGGGCAGCTGAAGAACAAGAGAGCCGCTCTTCCCAATCACCCTTTTCAATCGAGCCGCCCCGCGGCAGACGGACGCACCATGGACAGTTCCCAAAAGCCCGCGCTGGGCGCGCGCAATTTCCCCACGGCCGAGCAGGAGGCGCGCACGCTGCAGCCGCATCCGAACTACGACGCGCCCGGCAGCGCCTACCGCCTCGCCTTCGACGACAGCGAGTTCCTGCTGCGCCAGGAGCTGCGGCCGGTGCGCATGCAGCTGGAACTGCTGAAGCCGGAGATGATCCAGCAGGAGCAGGGCATCAAGTCGACCATCGTGATGTTCGGCAGCGCCCGCATCCCTTCGCGCGAGGGCGCGCAGAACCTGCTCGACGGCGCCCGCCTCGGCGGCGAGCCGGAGGCGATCCGGCGCGCCGAGATGCAGCTGAGGATGAGCCATTACTACGAGGAGGCGCGGCGCTTCGCCGGCATCGTTACCACGGTCTCGAGCGAGCGCGGCAAGCCGATCTACGTCGTCACCGGCGGCGGCCCCGGCATCATGGAGGCCGGCAACCGCGGCGCCTACGAGGCCGGCGGCAAGAGCGTGGGCCTGAACATCGTGCTGCCGCACGAGCAGAACCCGAACCCCTACATCACGCCGGAGCTGTGCTTCCGCTTCCACTACTTCGCGCTGCGCAAGATGCACTTCCTGATGCGCTCGATCGCGCTGGTCTGCTTCCCGGGCGGCTTCGGCACCCTGGACGAATTGTTCGAGACAATGACGCTGATCCAGACCGGCAAGTCGCGCCGCCGGCCCATCCTGCTGTTCGGCCGCGACTTCTGGACCCGGCTGATCAATTTCGATCTGCTGATCGAGACCGGCATGATCAGCCCCGGCGACGAGAAACTGTTTCATTTCGTCGAGAGCGCCGAGGAGGCCTGGGGCTTGCTGGAAACGACCTACGAGATCTGAACCAAGCTGAACCAGAGCGAGCGAAACAATCATGAGCACCCAACGTTCCGTTTCCCTGATCGGCGCGCCGACCGATATCGGCGCCGGCGCGCGCGGGGCCAGCATGGGCCCGGAGGCGCTGCGCGTCGCCAATATCGGCCCGACCCTGCAAAGCCATGGCGTCGACGTGATCGACCGCGGCAACCTCGCCGGCCCGGCCAATCCCTGGCTGCCGCCGCTAGAGGGCTACCGCCACCTGGACGAGGTCGTCGCCTGGAACCAGGTCGTGCACGAGGCCGTCTATGCCGAGCTGCAGGGTGGCCGCATGCCCATCCTGCTGGGCGGTGACCATTGCCTGGGCCTGGGCTCGATCTCGGCCGTCGCGCGCCACTGCCGCGAGGCCGGCAAGAAGCTGCGCGTGCTCTGGCTCGACGCCCATGCCGACTTCAACACCAGCGAGCTGACGCCCAGCGGCAATATCCACGGCATGCCGGTCGCCTGCCTGTGCGGCTTCGGCCCCAAGGAGTTGATCGAGATCGGCGGCAAGGTGCCGGCCATCAACCCCAAGTGGATACGCCAGATCGGCATCCGCAGCGTCGACCCCGGCGAGAAGCGCTTCGTGCACGAGCAGGAGCTCGAGGTCTTCGACATGCGCTATATCGACGAGATGGGCATGCGCCACACGATGGAGTTGGCGCTGGCCACGCTGGACGCGAACACGCATCTGCATGTCAGCTTCGACGTCGACTTCCTCGACCCGGCGATCGCGCCCGGCGTGGGCACGACCATCCCCGGCGGCCCGACCTACCGCGAGGCGCAGCTGTGCATGGAGATGATCGCCGACACCGGCCGCCTGGCCTCGCTGGACGTGATGGAACTGAACCCGGCGCTGGATGTGCGCAATCAGACGGCGCTGCTGGCGGTGGATCTGATCGAGTCTCTGTTTGGCAAGTCAACGTTGATGAGGAAGTGAGCTTGCCCGCCTGCGGCGAGGGCAAGAGCACCTTGATGAGGAAATAGCTTGCCCTGCCTGCGGCAGACGGCAAGAACACCCTGATGCGCAAATAGCGAGGGCGCCGCGCCGCAAGCGCTAATCGCGCGTGGGGAAGATGCCCTGCAGCGCGATCACGCAGGTCAGCGGCAGGAAGGGCTGCATCCGGTTGAAGGGCTGGCCGCCGCCGGTCGAGGAGACCGCGGCCGGGGCCATGGCCAGCGCCGGGTTGCCGGGCGCCGCATACAGGGTCGTGCGCGCCTGGGCCGCCGGCGCCAGGCTCGCCGGGCTCTGCGCATTGCCCTCGCCGGCGCTGCCCGGCAGCGCGACCGCATGGCTGTGCGCCGGCAGCTGATCGGGGCCGAGCGTCATCGTCTCGCTGCCACCGGCCTGACCGACCGTGTAAAGGCTCAGACCCGGCCCCTGGCCGGCGCCGATCGCTACGCGGCCGCGGAGATTGGGCAGGGCGAAATTGACCCGCCCGTCGCCACCGTAATTGGTGCCCAGAAGGCTGAACAGCGCCTGGTTCTGGTTGATGGGCAGGATCTGCCCATTGGTCAGCGCCCAGCCCCTGGGCGCGAAGTTCCAGAGGCCGCAGCGGATCTCGCCCAGATAGGGCGTGTCGGCCCGCGCCGCGCCGGCGCAGAGCAGAGTGGCGGCGAGCAGCAGGCCGGCGCGCCGGGACAGCGATGAGGAAATGCTCATGAGGATGACTCCATCGGCGGCGACCGCTCAGTTCTGCGAGGGATAGATGCCCTCGACCGCCACCACGCACTTGACGGCCAGATAGGGCTGCAGCGTGCTCGTCGGCTGGTTGCCGCCGCTGCTGGCGCTCTGCACACTCTGCATCGGCAGGCTGCCCGGGCCCGGCGCATACAGATTGGTGCGCGCCTTGCTGGCCGCAACCTTGCCGGCCGGCGACAGGCTGCTCGCATCGCCGGGGCTGGCCGGCGGCGCGAAGCCGTGCGTGTGCGCCGGCAGCTGGCTGCTGCCGAGGGTGACCGTCTCGCTGCCGCCGCTCTCGCCGAGCTGACGCGTGACGCCGCCGGGCCCGGTGCCGGTGCCGACGACGACGCGGCCGCGCAGATCGGGCAGCGCGAAGGTCGTCTGCCCGTCGCCGCCCCAGTTCGTGCCGATCAGATTGAACAGGGTCTCGTACTGCGAGATTGGCAGCAGTTGGCCGGCCAGCTCCAAGGTGCCGCGCGGCGCGAAGTTCCAGCCGCCGCACATCACCTGGCCGATGAAGGGCTCGGCGCCGGCGCGCGCCTCCAACGCGGGCAGCGCCAGCGGCAGCGCCAGGCACAGCCGCCAGACAATTTTCTTGCTCATGCCGCTCTCCTCAGTTGCGCGCCGGGAAGACGCCCTGGACCGCGATCGTGCAGGTGATCGCCAGATAGGGCTGCCGCGTGCCGAAGGGCTGGCCCTGGCCGGTGCTCGCGCTCGGCGTGCTGGCCATGTTCGCGCCGGCGCTCGCCGGCGCAAAGTAGCTGGTGCGCGCCTTCGCTGCGGGCACGTTGCCGGCCGGCGAGATCTGCGTCGCGTCGGCCGGGCTGCCCAGGCGCGTGATCAGATGCGTGTGCGCCGGCATCTCGGCGACGCTCAGCGTGTGCGTCTCGCTGCCGCCGAGCTGGCCCAGCGCATAGTCGGACAGGCCCGGCCCCTGGCCCGCCTGCAGCATCGCACGGCCGCGCAGATCGGGCAGCGCAAACGTCGTGCGGCCATCGCCGCCATAGGTGGTGCCGAGCAGGCTGAACAAGGCCGTGTTCTGGCTGATCGCCATGATCTGGCCGGCCGCCTGCGCCGTGCCCCTGGGCGCGAAGTTCCAGGCGCCGCAGACGAATTCGCCCAGATAGTCCATATCGCCGGCAGCGGCCGGCAGCGCCGTCAGGCCCGCCAGCGCCAGCACGCACTTCTTGTGCTTCGAGCTCATGATCGGACCTCCTTCGCCGCACGGCGCCTGGCGGCCAGCAACAGGGCCAGGCCACCCAGCCCCGTCAGCGCCAGGCGCGAGGGCTCCGGCACCGCAGCCGCGTCGATCAGCCGCACATCATCGACCGCGGCATTGAACAGAAAGCTGGGGTCGCCGGGCGTGCCGAACTCCAGCGTCACGCTGGCAATATTGCTGCTGGAGACCAGGCCCAGGAAGTAGGCGAAGCTGCCGGCCCCGTCGCCGACCGTCGTGCTGCCGGCATTGCTGACGCTGCCGCCCGCCGTGTTCAGGCGCAGATCGCCCGCCAGCACATCGGCGCCGACGATCACATAGAGGCCGAAGGCGCGCACCGGGCCGCTGAGCGTGAAGCTCAGTGTGTCGCCATTGCTGAATTGCTGGTCGCCATTGTTCAGGCCCAGGAAGCGCTCTCCCGAGCTGGTCCACAGGCCGGTCTGCACGGTCGGCCGGTCGCCCGGCGCATAGGTGCTCGAACCGAGCACGAAATGCGCGCCGGCCGGGCCGCTGCCGGCGGCATAGCTGGTGGCGACCGCGATGCTCTCGAAGTCGCTCAGATGCGTATCGCCCAGCGCGGCAACGGCGGCATCGAAGTCGGCCTGCTGCTGGTAGCTGCTCACGGCGGCGCCGGCCGGGCCGCCCGCCAGCGCCAGCGCGCTCAGCGCCGCGATGCCCGTGCGGCGCACTAGCTTGTGGTCCATCGTCCTCATCGCCCTCTCCTTGCTCAGCGGCGTCAGGCGCCGAAATTGCACGACCAGGTCTCGGCCCGTCCGGCCTGGACCCTGATGTAGCGGATCTGCGGCAGTCCCAGCGGCCCGGCCTGCGGCAGGCCGGCCTGCAGCGCCAGCGTCTCGGTGATCGGCTCGGGCACGGCGCTGAAGCGGCGCAGCTGCACGCCGGGCCGGCGCTCGTCCAGATCGGCCGCCTCGAGGTTATGGACCGGTCGGCCCAGCGCGTCGACGGCGATGGGCGCCCATTCGAGCGCGATCCTGCGTGCGCCGAGCTGCAGCGTGAACAGGCGCTGCGGCGCATTGATCTGCAGATCGCAGGGCTCGCCCTGCCCGCTCTTGCCGCGGTAGCTGCCGACCAGGCAGACCAGGCTAGGAGCTTCGTCGTCGTCGGCCTCGCGCAGTTGCCGGCTCAGCTCGCCGAGGCAGCGGTGCAGCTGCGGCAGTTGCGCGGCTTCGACCGGCCGGGCGGCGGCCCGCTCGGCCGCGGCACGCTCGTCCTCGCCGCCATCGCCGCAGCCGGCGGCCAGCGCGAGCGGAAGCAGGAGCATGCAACGAGGGCAAGGGACCGAGGACATCCGACCTCCCGGGCGTCGTCGGGCCAGCATACGCCGCGCCCCTGGATCGCACGAGGGGCGCTGCCGGCCAAACTAGGGAGGCGGGGCCAGGTGTTCAGCGCTGACGATCCAGCCCTCCAGCGGGTCGGCGTGCGGCGGCAGGCCATGGGCCGGCTGCTGCTCGGCCCAGGCCGCCTGCATCAGGCACAGCACGGCATCGAGCCGGTCGCCGCTGGCATCGGCGGCCAGGCCGTCGCGCTGCGCATGGCTGAGCTTCAGCCGCAGGCCCAGGCGGCGGCTGCGGCCCTGCTCCAGCGCCTCGATCAGATCCTTGCGGGCGATCAGGCGCTCGTCGCTCTGCTTGGCCTTGTCGTCGCTCTTGTAGCTGCGTCGGCCGATCAGCTCGCGCGCCAGCAGGCCCGGATAGGCCTCCAGCGCGACGCGGCCCGGATCGCCGGCACAAGTCGGCGCAGGGCCGCCCCGAGCTGACTTGCTCCCCTCGGGGGGCGGACGACGTATTTCGTCGGCCCGGGGGCGCCAGTTGTGGCCCGGCAGATCGGCGCCGGCCGCCAGCAGCAGCGGCACGCCGGCATGCAGCATGAAGGCGACCGGCGGGTTGACCCACTTCATGCTCGGCGAGGAGCCGGCCGGCGCGTCGCAGGCGCGGTGGGCGAACTTGGCGCCGGCCGGCCGCGCCGCGCAGAAGGCGGCAAAGGTCGCGCGTATGGTTGCGCGATCGAGGCTGGTGTAATGCGCGATCAGCGCCGGCCAGTCCTGCGGCCAGCCCAGCGCCAGCACCAGCTCGCGCGGCAGGCCGAAGGGAAAGTCGAAGCCACCGATCCAGCGCCCCGGCCGGGCCAGGAAGTCGCCGAAGCCGGCCAGCGTGTCGAAGGCCAGCAAGTCCTCGAGCAGCAGTACCTGGCCCCGGCGCTGGCCGCGCGCGACGGTGATCGGCTTGCGTCGCGTCGGCGCGCTGGTGAAGTCCACGCCCAGCAGAGGCGTCGTCGGGCTCGGGGTAGAGTGAGGCATGGCGGCCAATGTAGCGTCCGCCGAAATTGGATAGAGACGATGATGACGAATCCCGTTCTGGTCGAGGTGCTGCGCGGCGGCCATGTGGAATCGCGCCATAGCGGCGCGCTGGCCATCGTCGATGCCGATGGCGGCCTGGTCTGCGCGCTGGGCGATATCGCGCGGCCGATCTTTCCGCGCTCGGCCGTCAAGGCGCTGCAGGCCTTGCCCCTGGTCGAGAGCGGCGCGGCCGAACGCTGGCGCTTGAGCGATGCCGAGCTGGCCCTGGCCTGCGCCTCGCACAGCGGCGAGCCCGAACATGTGGCGACCGCGGCGGGCGTGCTGAGCCGCTTGGGCCTCGATGTGAATGCGCTGGAATGCGGCACGCATTGGCCGACGCGCGAGCCGGTCTTGCGCGGCATGATTGCGCGCGGCGAGCAGGCCACGCCGCTGCACAACAACTGCTCGGGCAAGCACAGCGGCTTCGTCTGCGTCGCCTGCCAGATGGCCTTGGCCAGTGGCCGCGAGCCGGCCGAATTCGCCCGCGGCTATATCGGCGCCGATCATCCGGTGATGCGCGAGGTGACGGCGGCGATGTCCGGCATGACCGGCGTCGATCTGGAGCAGGCGCCGCGCGCGACCGACGGCTGCTCGATCCCGACCTATGGCATCCCCTTGCGCGGCCTAGCGCTGGGCTTCGCGCGGCTGGGCAGCGGGCAAGGCCTGGCCCCGGTGCGCGCCGCCGCGGCGCGGCGGCTGCGGCAGGCCGCCGCCGAACAACCGTTCATGGTGGCCGGCAGCCAGCGCTTCGACACGCTGGTGATGCAGGCCCTGGGTGAGCGCCTGTTCTGCAAGATCGGCGCCGAGGGCGTCTACTGCGCCGCCCTGCCCGAGCTGGGCCTGGGCCTGGCGCTGAAGATCGACGATGGCGGCGTGCGCGCGGCCGAGGCGGCCATGGCCGCCGCCGCCGAGGCGCTGTTGCAACTGGACGAGGCGCAGGCCCGGCTGCTGGCCGGCTACAGCGATCTGCTGATGAAGAACTGGAACGGCATCGAGGTCGGCGGCGTGCGCGCCAGCGCCGAGCTGCGCGCGGCCCTGAGCGCGTCGCGCTGAAGTCCCATCGGCTACTCGACGCAGCGGGCCATCTCGCTCAGCTTCGTGGCGTCGTAGCCGGCCGCTTCGGCCACCACCCGCAGTTGCTCGACGCTGAGCGGCTGCTGCGCCACCGAGCCCTTCATCTCGACACGGGCACGGCCCAGAATCAGCTGGGTCACCCCGGCGGCTATGCCCTGATAGGCCCGGATATCGGCCGGACCGCGCCGCGCGCCGGCGTCGCTGCAGCGGTCGCCGGCCAGATCGGGCCGCGAGATAAAGGGCGCGCGCAGGCCGGTCTCGATCGCCGTGCAGCGTTGCGCGAGCGGGATCGGACCGGGCTTCTGGCCGGACAAGGCGCCATGGCGCAGCAGCTCATGCAGGGCCACCGAGCCCTCTCCATAGGCCGGCCCGGTATCACCGACCACGGCAAAGGTCGAACGCTCGCCATGGCGGACCCAGACGACCCGGCCCAGCGTGCCCGGCTGCGACACCGGCACGACCACCGAGGGCAGCAGGCCGGCGTCCAGCGGCCGCGGCTTGCCCTCGACCAGCTGGGTCAGCGCCGTCATCGAGGCATAGAAATCGGTCTGGCCGCCGGCGGCCGTCGGCAGCTGGCCGCCGATGCGCGGCCGGCCCCGGCCATTGCCGATCACCCGGCCGCGGGTGCAGGCCTGGGTCGTGCCGCCGGCCTGCGGTGGGTCGACCTCGAGCGCGAAGGCGCAGAACTCCGCTGTGCCGGGCCCAAAGCCGCCGGCTTCTGCCTCGCGGAACTTGGCTTTGCATTCATCCCGGTTCGTCTGGCAGGAACGACGCTGGCCGCCGACCCAGAGGTCGACGCCATTGACGATGTAGGTGAAGCCATGATCGCCGGGCAGGTAGGAGGCCGGCATGCCGTCCGGATTGACATGCAGATGTCCGCGCACGGCGATGCTCCGGTCGGCAAAGCTGACCAGCGTCATCTCGCCCTGCTGGCTGCGGGCGGGGCAGTCGGCCGCTCGCGTCGCGGCGGGCAGGCCCGCCAGCAGAAGCAGGGCCGACAAGGACGCGAGCAGCGGTTTG
This sequence comes from Roseateles violae, assembly GCF_030410485.1. GTDB lineage: Bacteria > Pseudomonadota > Gammaproteobacteria > Burkholderiales > Burkholderiaceae_C > Roseateles_D > Roseateles_D violae. Next base: position 158,554 of record NZ_JAUHHC010000003.1, read on the forward strand.
TTCAGCGGCATCATCATCTTGGCTCCGACAGTGGCGGCCGCCCATGGTGGCAGCGCTGCCGACGCGCGCCATCCCCAGCTCTTTGGGGGCTCAAGCGCCGTGCCAGACCTCGCCCATCACCGCCGCGAACTCGGCGGCGATTTCTTCCTGTCGCGGGTGCTGCCCTTGGCTCAGCACCTGCCGGCCGGCAACGAAGACCTCGCGCAAGGCCTGGCCCTGGGCCGCGAACACCAGGCCGTCGAGCAGCTGCCCGGCAGGCAGCCCCAAGAGGCCGCTGGCCTGCAGCTCCAGTACCAGGAAGTCGGCGCGCGCGCCGACCTGCAGTCCCCATTGCGAGAAGCCGGCCGGCGCGGCGCTGCCGGCGCGGGCGGCCTCGAACAGGCGCGCCGCCGTCGACGGCTGATCGCGCGCCGGGTCGGCCGCCACATTGCGCCGCTGCAGCGCGAGCCGCTGGCCGTATTCCAGCCAGCGCAGTTCCTCGCCCCAGGCGCGGGTCACATGGCTGTCCGAGCCGATGCTGATCGGCACGCCCGCGGTCAGCCAGCCGGGCAGATCGATCAGGCCGTCGCCCAGATTACCCTCGGTGCCGGGACAGATGACGACGCCGGCGCCGCTGGCCGCGACCGCTGCAATCTCCTCGCGCGTGCTGTGCGTCGCATGGACCAGCTGCCAGCGCGCATCGGGCGCGAAGCGCTGGCAGAGCCATTGCATCGGCCGCTGGCCGGTCGCGGCCAGGCAGTCGCGCACCTCCTGCTGCTGCTCGGCGATGTGGATGTGAATCGGCAGATCCTCGTCGCCGATCAGCGCCCGCAGCGCGTCGATGTCCTCGGCATTCGCCGCGCGCAGCGAATGCAGCGCCACACCGGCGTTCAACAGCGGCCGGCCGACGGCATTGAGTCGCCGGCTGGCCCGCCAGACCCAGGCCGCGTCGGTGGCGAAGCGGCGCTGATCCTCGCGCAGACCCGGCTGGCCGAAGCCGCTGCGCGCATAGAGCACCGGCAGCATCGTCAGGCCCAGACCGGCCATCTCGGCCGCCTCGGCCAGGGCCCAGCTCATGGCCAGCTCGTCCTCGTAGCGGGTACCGTCGCGCGCGTGCTGCAGATAGTGGAACTCGCAGACCTGGGTGTAGCCGCCCTTCAGCAGCTCCACATAGAGCTGGGCGGCGATCGCGCGCAGCTGGCGCGGGTCGAGGCGCAGCGCCAGGCCGTACATGCGGTCGCGCCAGGACCAGAAATCGTCATCGCCATCGCGCCGCTCGGCCAGGCCGGCGAAGGCACGCTGGAAGGCATGGCTGTGCGCGTCGACCAGGCTGGGGATCACCGGGCCGGCGAGAAGCTGCGCGCCCTCGCGCGGTGCACCGACCTCGATGCTGGACCAGCAGCCGTCGCTGCCGACGCTCAGCCGCACCTCGCGCTGCCAGCGGCCCTCGACCCAGGCCTGCTCGGTCCAGTAGCGTGCCGTCATCAGGCGGGCCTCCAGGCCAGCAGGGTCTCGAACATCCGCGCCAGCAGCGGTTGCACGCCGACCGCCAGTGCCTCGTCGTAGTCGTAGGGCGCGGCTTCGCCCATATAGCAGCGCCAGCACATCTCCAGCTGCACCGCGTGCTGCTGCAGATCGGGCCGGCCGTAGTGGCGGGTGATGTAGCCGCCCTTGAAGCGGCCGTTGACCACATGGCTGTAGCGATCCTGCGCGGCCAGCAGCGCGCCCAGCACGGCGGTGATCGCCGGGTCGCAGGAGCGGCCGTCGACCGTGCCCAGGTTCAGCGCTGGCAGCCGGCCCTCGAACAGCCAGGGCAGCTCGGACTTGATGCTGTGTGCATCGAACAGCAGCACATAGCCATGCTCGCGCTTGAGCCGATCGAGCTCGGCCTGCAGCGCCTCGTGATAGGGCCGCCAGTAGGTCTCGCGGCGGCGCAGCTTCTCGGCCGCGTCGGGCTCCCGGCCGGGCAGGTACAGCGGCTCGCCGGTGAAGAAGCGGGTCGGGCAGAGCTCGGTGTTGGAGGCGCCGGGGTACATGGGCGTGTCCTCGGGCGGCCGGTTCAGGTCGATCAGGAAGCGCGACCAGTGCGGCACCAACATGCTGGCGCCCAGCTGCTCGGCCAGGCCGCCGTAGAGCCGTTCCAGATGCCAGTCGGTGTCCTCGGTCTGCAGCGCGCGCGGCTCATAGCGGGCACGCTGGTCCTCGGGAATCGCGGTGCCGACATGCGGCATGCTGATCAGGAGCGGCACACGGCCCTGCTTCAGCTTGTAGACGTGATCGTTGTTCATGAGGGTCAGGACAGCTTTCCGCCGCGCACCCGGCTCACCAGCGGGTTGCGGCCGAAGAAATAGGCCAGTTCATTGGGATGGGCGACATCCCAGACGCAGAAATCGGCGCGCAGCCCGGCCGCCAGCCGGCCGCGGTCTGCCTGGAGCCCCAGCGCCCGCGCCGCATGGACGGTGACGCCGCGCAGCGCTTCTTCGGGCGTCAGCCGGAACAAGGTGCAGGCCATGTTCAGCATCAGCAGCAGGGACAGGGTCGGCGAGGTGCCGGGGTTGTGGTCGGTGGCAATCGCCATCGGCACGCCGGCCTCGCGCAGCTGCTGGATGGGCGGCAGTTTCGTTTCGCGCAGGAAGTAGTAGGCACCCGGCAGCAGCACGGCCACCGTGCCGCTGCGCTGCATCGCGGCGATGCCCGACGGGCTCAGCCATTCCAGATGGTCGCAGGACAGCGCGCCGAACTCGCAGGCCAGCTTGGTGCCGGCCTGATCGCTCAATTGCTCGGCATGCAGCTTGACCGGCAGGCCCAGGCGCCGCGCCGCCTCGAACACGCGCCGCGTCTGCGCCGGCGTGAAGCCGATGCCCTCGCAGAAGGCATCGACCGCGTCGACCAGGCCCTGCTCATGCAGGCTGGCCATCCACTCGCAGACGGCATCCACGTACGCGTCCTGCCGGCCCTGGAACTCCGGCGGCAGCGCATGCGCGCCCAGATAGCTGGTGCGCAGCTCGGCGCCCTGCAGCCGCCGCGCCACCCGCAAGCTCTTCGCCTCGGCCTCGAAGCTGAGCCCGTAGCCGGACTTCACCTCGATGGTCGTCACGCCCTCGGCCAGCAGGTCGTCGAGCCGCGCTTGAGCCAGCGCCAGCAGCTCGTCCTCGCCGGCCGCGCGGGTGGCGGCCACCGTCGAGCGGATGCCGCCGCCGGCGCGGGCGATCTCCTCGTAGCTGGCGCCGGCCAGGCGCAGCTCGAACTCGCGCGCGCGCTGGCCGCCATAGACCAGATGGGTGTGGCAGTCGATCAGGCCCGGCGTGACGACAGCGCCGGCCAGGTCGTGCTCGGCCGCAAACTCCATGGCCGGCAGATCGGCCTCGTCGCCGACCCACAACAACCGCTCGTCCTCGCTGACCAGGGCGCCGCGTTCCACCCAGCCCCAGGGCTCGGTGCCGTCCAGCGTCGCCAGCCGCGCGTTGCGCCACAAGACCTTGCCCGCCGCCATCACGCTTCGCTCCAGACCATCCACCAGGCGGCGCCGGCGCCCGTGAAGGCCAGCGGCTGGGCCACCGGATCCTCGCACCAGGCCAGGCTTTGCGGCGCCAGCTTCATCGCGCGGCCGCCGTGACTCAGCACCCCACCCTCGGCCGTGAACAGGGCCACCAGCCGGCCCGTTGGCGGCGGCCCCTGCTCGACGGCCTGCACCTGCATGCGGCCCTTGGCGCGCTGGTGCATCAGATTGAAGTCGCGCGTCGGCCCGTCGACCAGCTCACAATCGGGCCCCAGGGCGCCGTCGAAGCTGATCAGCTCACTTTCCGGATGCAGCTCGAAGTCATAGAGCCTCACGCCGCGACCCGACAGCACGGCAAACCAGCGCTGCACGCCCGGGAAGGACGAGAACGGGCCGTCGGCCTCGATGTCGGCGACGCTGACGCGCAGGATCCAGTCGGCCGGATGCGGCCAGGCCAAGAGCTCGCGCGTCCAGCCGCCATCGTTCTTCCAGCGCTGCGGCGCCACCTGGGCGGCGCAAATGATGCTCCAGCTCATGCTTGAAAACTCCCTTCCAGCAGATAGAGCGAACCGGGATGCGTCAGCCGCACCGTCGTCACCGTCCGGCCGCGGCTGAAGGTGCGGCGCTTGACGACCAGGCAGGGTTCGCGTTTGGAAATGCCGAGCAATTTCGCCTCCTGCTCCGAGGGCAGCAGCGATTCGATGGTGTAGCGCGCCTCGGACAAGGGCGCAACCTCCAAGAGGTAATGCGTCGGCGTCGTCTGCGTGAAGTCCAGGCCCAGGTAGTCGGGCGCGCAGGCCGGGTTGACCAGCCGGTCCTCGCACTGGATCGCCTTGCCGTTCTCCAGATGGACGATCACGCTGTGGAACAGCGGCGCGCCCGGCTTCAGCTGGAAGTCCGCCGCCTGCTCGGGCGTGGCCTTGACCGTTTCCAGCAACTGCAGCCTGGCCTCGTGCCGGTGGCCCCGCGCGGCGATCTCCTCGTGCAGATCGCGCACGGTCAGGGTCGACGAGATCCGGTGCAATTGCGCGACGAAGCTGCCAACACCCTGCAGGCGCTCGACCAGGCCCTCCTGGCTCAGCTCGCGCAGCGCGCGGTTGACCGTCATCCGGCTGACCTCGAACTGCGCGACCAATTCGGCCTCCGAAGGCAGCAGATCGCCGGCCACCCAGCGGCCGGCCGCGATGCCCTCGCGCAGATGGTTCTTGACCTTCAGGTATTGCGGCGCCGGCGCCGCCAGGGCTGCTGTTCTCGTCATGCCGCGCATCGTACTTGACTGTACTTGTATAGACAACTACAGTCCGCAGCATTCCACGCCCATCCCGCAGGAGTTCGCGATGCCCGATATGTCCACCCCGATTTCCGCCCAGCCGCGCGTCGTGCGCGCCCCGACCGGCACACAGCTGCACTGCAAGAGCTGGCTGACCGAGGCCGCCTACCGGATGATCCAGAACAATCTGGACCCGGTCGTGGCCGAGAACCCGGACCAGCTGGTCGTCTACGGCGGCATCGGCAAGGCCGCGCGCAACTGGGACTGCTTCGAGCAGATCCTTGCCTCGCTAAAGGACTTGAACGAGGACGAGACGCTGTTGATCCAGTCGGGCAAGCCGGTCGGCGTGTTCCGCACCCATACCGATGCGCCGCGCGTGCTCTTGGCCAACTCGAACCTGGTGCCGGCCTGGGGCAACTGGGAACACTTCAACGAGCTCGACCGCAAGGGCCTGATGATGTACGGCCAGATGACGGCCGGCTCGTGGATCTATATCGGCACGCAGGGCATCGTCCAGGGCACTTACGAGACCTTTGCCGAGGCGGGACGCCAGCACTACGGCGGCAGCTTGGCCGGGCGCTGGATCCTGACCGCCGGCCTCGGCGGCATGGGTGGCGCGCAGCCGCTGGCCGCGAGCTTTGCCGGCGCCGTCTCGCTGAACATCGAGTGCCAGCAGTCGCGCATCGACTTCCGCCTGAAAACCCGCTATGTCGACGAACAGGCCGCCGATCTCGACGACGCGCTGGCCCGCATCGCGAAGTACACGGCCGAGAAGAAGGCTATCTCGATCGCCCTGCTCGGCAATGCGGCCGATATCCTGCCGGAGCTGGTGCGGCGCGGTGTGAAGCCCGATCTGGTCACCGACCAGACCTCGGCCCATGACCTGATCAACGGCTATCTGCCGGCCGGCTGGACGGTCGAGCAGTGGAAGGCCGCCGCGGCCGATTCGAGCCAGCATGCCGAGCTGAAGGCGGCCGCCGCGCGCGGCTGCGCGGTCCATGTGCAGGCGATGCTGGACTTCCAGAAGATGGGCATCCCGGTCGTCGACTATGGCAACAACATCCGCCAGGTCGCCTTGGACCAGGGCGTGAAGAACGCCTTCGACTTCCCCGGCTTCGTGCCGGCCTATGTGCGACCGCAGTTCTGCGAGGGCCGCGGCCCCTTCCGCTGGGTAGCCCTCTCGGGCGACCCGGAGGACATCTACAAGACCGACGCCAAGATCAAGCAGCTGTTCCCCGAGGAGGCGCGCGTGCACCGCTGGCTGGACATGGCGCGCGAACGCATCGCCTTCCAGGGCCTGCCGGCGCGCATCTGCTGGCTGGGGCTGGGCCAGCGCCATCTGGCCGGCCTGGCCTTCAACGAGATGGTCCGCACCGGCGAGCTGAAGGCACCGATCGTCATCGGCCGCGACCATCTGGACAGCGGCTCGGTCGCCAGCCCGAATCGCGAGACCGAAAGCATGAAGGACGGCTCGGACGCCGTGTCCGACTGGCCGCTGCTGAATGCCTTGCTGAACACCGCCGGCGGCGCGACCTGGGTCTCGCTGCACCATGGCGGCGGCGTCGGCATGGGCTATTCGCAGCACAGCGGCGTCGTCATCGTCTGCGACGGCACGGACGCCGCGGCAAAGCGCATAGCCCGCGTGCTCTGGAACGACCCCGGCACCGGCGTGATGCGCCATGCCGATGCCGGCTATGAAATTGCCGTGGACTGCGCCCAAAAGCAAGGCCTGAACCTGCCGATGATCACCCGCTGAGATGAAACTGCCCCTCGTCCAAGGAGTACCTTGGCCGGCCCCCCCGCGGGGACGGCGATGCTTGCCGGATCGACCGGCAAGCACATCGCCAGGGCGGGCCGGCTTAGGAGCGGCCCGGCGCTCAGCCCGAATACCGACCGTTTCATGCGTCGCGGGTGACGCGCAGCATCATGGAAAACTGAAATGACGATGAAGATTGAAATCACCCCCGGCCAGCTGACGCTGGAACAGCTGCGCCAGATCCGCAATGGCGGCGTCAAACTGAGCCTGCATGCCGACGCCACCGAGACGATCCGCCGCAGTGCCGCCGTCGTGCAGGCCGCCGCCGCCGGCGATGCGCCGGTCTATGGCGTCAACACCGGCTTCGGCAAGCTGGCCAGCACGCGCATCAGCAAGGAAGACCTGGCGACACTGCAGCGCAATCTGATCCGCTCGCACTGCGTCGGCGTCGGCGCGCCGCTGCAGCCCGGTGTCGTGCGCATGATGCTGGCGACCAAGGCGGCCTCGCTGGCGCGCGGCTTCTCCGGCGTGCGCGAAGAGGTCGTGCAAGCCATCCTCGACGCCTTCAACGCCGGCCTGGTGCCCTATGTGCCGGCCCAGGGCTCGGTCGGCGCCTCCGGCGATCTGGCGCCGCTGTCGCACATGACCCTGGCCCTGATGGGCGAAGGCGAGATGCTGGTCGACGGCCAGCGCATGCCGGCCGGTCCCGAGCTGGAGAAGGCCGGCGTCAAGCCACTGGTCTTGCAGGCCAAGGAGGGCCTGGCCCTGATCAACGGCACGCAGACTTCGACGGCGCTGGCGCTGGAAGGCCTGCTGCGCTTCGAGCTGGTCTATGCCTCGGCGCTGGTCAGCGGCGCGCTGAGCCTAGACGCCGCGCGCGGCAGCGACGGCCCCTTCGACGCGCGCATCCACGCGGTGCGCGGCCAGCCGGGCCAGATCGAGGCGGCGGCCGCCTACCGGCAATTGCTGGCCGGCAGCGAGATCCGCGCCTCGCATCGCGAGGGCGACGAGCGCGTGCAGGACCCGTACTGCCTGCGCTGCCAGCCGCAGGTGATGGGCGCCTGCCTGGACCAGGCCCGCTATGTGCGCGACGTGCTCTTGCGCGAGGCCAATGCCGTCACCGACAACCCGCTGGTCTTCGCCAACGAGGATGGTTCCTCGTACATGGTCAGCGGCGGCAACTTCCACGCCGAGCCGGTGGCCCTGGCCGCCGACGCGCTGGCCTGCGCGATCGCCGAGGTCGGCGCGATCGCCGAGCGCCGCATCGCGATGCTGATCGACGCCAGCGTCTCGCGCCTGCCGCCCTTCCTGACGGCCAATGCCGGTCTGAACTCGGGCTTCATGATTGCCCATGTGACGGCCGCCGCCCTGGCCAGCGAGAACAAGTCCCTGGCCCATCCGGCCAGCGTCGACTCGCTGCCGACCTCGGCCAACCAGGAGGACCATGTGTCGATGGCGACCTTCGGCGCGCGCCGCCTGGGAAGCATGCTGGACAACACGGCCCACATCATCGGCATCGAGCTCTTGGCCGCCGGCCAGGGCATCGAATTCCTGCGCCCGCTGGCCAGTTCGGCGGCGCTGGAACATGCGCACGCGCTCTTGCGCAAGACCTGCCCCGCGATGCCGGTCGACCATTACCTGGCGCCCGATATCGAGCGGGCGACGGAACTGGTGCAGGGCGGCGCGCTGGCCCGCCTGTGCGGCGAGGAAACTGGTATGGTCGTGCTGCCCTGATTGATGACGGCCGCAAGACCACGATGCCCAGACGCCTCCCCGTTCTCCGCTTCCTGAGTACCCTGCCGCTGCTGCTGGCGACCGCCGTTGCCGGCGCCGCCACCACGGTGCGCTTCGACATCGATATGCGCGCCGAGATCGCCGCCGGCCGCTTCGACCCGGCCCGCGACGCCTTAGGCGTGCAGGGCAGCGCCGCGCCGCTGTCCTGGGGGCCGCCGGTCCTGCTGAAGCCCGGCGGCACCGAGGGCCGCTACCAGGGTCAGGTCGTGTTCGAGAAGGCGCCCTTCGGCGGCCAGCCGGTGCAGTACAAGCTGCACATGCTGCGCGCCGGCCGGGGCCATGACCAGGGCTGGGAGGAGGGCCGCAACCATCCGCTGCTGCTGGCGGACCGGCCCGAGATCGCCGTCGCGCGCGCCTTCAATGCCGAGCCGGCGCAGCTGCCGCTGTCGCGGGTCGGCACGATCGAGAAGCTGCCGGCCATCGAGTCCAAGCATGTCGGCGCGCGCGAGGTGCAGGTCTGGCTGCCGCCCGGCTATGCCGAGGAGCCGCAGCGCCGCTATCCGGTGCTGTATCTGCACGACGGCCAGAACGTCTTCGACGCCGCCTCGGCCGGCGCCGAATGGCAGGTCGACGAGACGGCGCAGCGGCTGATGGGCACGAAGGCGATCGCGCCGGCCATCATCGTCGCCGTCGCCCATGGCGCTGATCGCTTCGAGGACTACACGCCGACGGCCGCGCTGCCGGACTTCGATCCCGCTGACAAGGACAAGGTCAAAGCGATAGGCGGCGGCGCGCCGCGCTATGCGCGCTATCTGATCGAGGAGCTGAAGCCGGCGATCGACGCGCGCTACCGCACCAAGCCCGGTGCGGCCGACACCGCCGTCGGCGGCTCCTCGCTGGGCGGGCTGGTGACGATGTGGCTGCTGCTACATCACGGTGACAGCTTTGGCGCCGGCCTGGTCGTCTCGCCGTCGATCTGGTGGGACCAGAAGTTCATCGTCCGCGATGTGCAGGCTCATGCGGGCGGCCCGCGGCCACGCGTCTGGCTGGACATGGGCGGCCAGGAGGGCGGGATCGAAGCGCTGCAGCTGGCGCGCGAGCTGCGCGATGCGCTGCAGGCCCGCGGCTGGCAGGCCGGCCGGAGCCTGAAATATCTCGAACAGGTCGATGCAGGACACGACGAGGCCGCCTGGGCCGCGCGCGTCGAGGGCATGCTGCGTTTTCTCTACGGTCGCTGATCCAAACCCTAGGAGCTCCCGATGAAGACTGCCCTGCTCGCCTGCTGCACGACGATCGCCCTGGCCGCCGCCCTGCCCGCCGCTCGGGCGCAGGAGACCAAGTTGGGCATCGCCATCTCCGGCTGGACCGGCTTCGCGCCGCTGACCCTGGCCAAGGAGGCCGGCATCTTCAAGAAGAACGGCCTGGACGTGACGATCAAGAAGATCCCGCAGAAGGACCGCCATCTGGCGATCGCCTCCGGCGACGTGCAATGCGCGGCGACGACGGTGGAGACCTGGATCGTCTGGAACGCCAACGGCGTCGCCACCACGCAGATCTTCCAGCTCGACAAGAGCTTCGGCGCCGACGGCATGGTGGTGAAGCCGGGCATCGCGAAAATCGCCGATCTGAAGGGCAAGACGGTGGCGGCCAGCGCGCCCGGCACGGCGCCCTACTTCACGCTGGCCTGGATGCTGAAGAAGAACGGCGTCTCGGTGAAGGACGTCAAGGTCGTCAATCTCGAGCCGCAGGCCGCCGCCAATGCCTTCATCGCCGGCACCGGCGACCTCGACGCCGGCATGACCTACGAGCCCTATCTGTCCGGCGTGCGCGCCAAGCCCGAGGCCGGCAAGATCATCGCGACGACCTTGGACTATCCGATGGTGATGGACACCTTCGGCTGCACGCCCAAATTCCTGGCCGAGAACCCCAAGGCCGCCCAGGCCCTGGCCGACAGCTATTTCGAGGCGCTGGCGATGATCCGGAGCGAGGCGAAGAAAAGCTTCGAGATCATGGGCGCCGACGTCAAGCAAAGCGGCGAGGCCTTCGAGAAGAGCCAGGCCTATCTGCGCTGGCAGGATAAGGCCGCCAACCAGAAGTTCTTCGCCGGCGAGCATGCCGCCTTCAGCAAGGAGGCCGCCGATCTGCTGCTGGAGCTGGGCATCATCAAGGCGCTGCCCGATCTGACGAAGCTGGCCGATACGCGTTTCATTCAATGAAGCCGCTGCAGCCGGTCGCGCCGCGCGCGCGGCTGCTCCTGGGTCTGGCCTTCTTCGCGCTGTTCATCGCCGTCTGGGCGGCGGCGACGCTGGGCGGCTTCGTCAGCAAGACCTTTCTGGCCGACCCGCTCAGCATGCTGAAGTCCGGCTGGGTGCTGCTGACGCAGATGGGCTTTGCCGTCGACATCGGCATGACGGTCTGGCGCGTGGTCGGCGGTTTCGCGATCGCCGCGCTGCTGGCGCTGCCGCTGGGCGTCTTGATGGGCGCCTACAAGCCGGTCGAGGCCTTCTTCGAGCCCTTTGTCTCCTTCGCGCGCTACCTGCCGGCCTCGGCCTTCATCCCGCTGCTGATGCTCTGGGTCGGCATCGGCGAGGCGCAAAAGCTGGCCGTCATTTTCATCGGCAGCTTCTTCCAGCTGGTGCTGATGATCGCCGTGCAGGTCGGCGGCACGCGACGCGATCTGGTCGAGGCGGCCTATACGCTCGGCGTGTCTGATGCCGGTCTGCTGCGGCGCGTGCTGCTGCCCGGCGCAGCGCCGGCGATCGCCGAGATCCTGCGCATGGTGCTGGGCTGGGCCTGGACCTATGTGATCGTCGCCGAGTTGATCGGCGCCTCCAGCGGCATCGGCCACATGATCACCGACAGCCAGGCGCTGCTGGCCACCGACCAGATCATTTTCGGCATCATCGTCATCGGCCTAATCGGCCTGGTCAGCGACTTCGCCTTCAAGGCGGCGAACCGGCGGCTGTTTCCGTGGGCACAGCTATGAGCATCCTGTCGATCCGCGGCGTCAGCCGCAGCTTCGCCGAAACGGTGGCGCTGCAGGCGACCGATCTGGAGGTGGGCGAGAACGACTTCGTCACCATCCTCGGTCCCTCGGGCTGCGGCAAGTCGACCTTGCTGCGTATCGTCGCGGGACTGGACCGACCGAGCGAGGGCCAGATCCTGCTGGACGGCAAGGCCGTCACCGGCCCCGGCGCCGATCGCGGCATGGTGTTCCAGAGCTATACGCTGTTTCCCTGGCTCAATGTGCTGGACAACGTCGCTTTCGGCCTGCGCGAGCGCGGCATCCCGCGACGCGCACAGATCGAGGTTGCCGAGGAGTTTCTGGCCAAGGTCGGCCTGCTGAAGTTCGCGCGCCACTACCCGAAGCAGTTGTCCGGCGGCATGCAGCAGCGCACCGCGCTGGCGCGCGCGCTGGCCAATAACCCGCGCATGCTGCTGATGGACGAACCGTTCGGCGCGCTCGACCACCAGACCCGCGAGCTGATGCAGGAGCTGCTGCTGGGCATCTGGGAACGCGAGAAGAAGACCGTGCTCTTCGTCACCCACGACATCGACGAGGCGATCTTCATGGGCTCGCGCGTCGTCGTGATGACGGCGCGGCCGGGCCGCATCAAGAGCGATCTGCCCTCGCCCTTCCCGCATCCTCGCCATTACTCGATCAAGACCTCGGCGGACTTCGCCGACCCGAAGCGCGAGCTGACCGAGCAGCTGCGCACCGAGGTGCTGGCCGCGGCTCAGTAGCGACCGGTCGCACCGGCCACGCGCAGATACACGTAGGCGATCCAGGCGACCAGGCCGCGGCGCAGTACCGCGCGCAGGCCGCGGTCGCTGCTGCGCTGCACCTGCAGCGAGTCGCGCAGCGCGGCGTCGAACTCGGCCTGCAGCGCGGCGGCAAAGCCCTGGTCGAGCACGATCACATTGGCCTCCAGATTGAGCAGCAGCGACAGCGGATCGATATTGGAGCTGCCCACCGTCGCCCAGTAGCCGTCGACGACGGCGACCTTGGCATGCAGATAGGCCGGCATGTATTCGTAGATCTCCACGCCATAGCCGAGCAGCTCGGCATAGAGCGCGCGCGCCGCCATCGCGGCGATGCGGTAGTCGGGCTTGCCCTGCAGCAGCAGGCGCACGCGCACGCCGCGCCGGGCCGCCGCGCGCAGCGCGCGCCGGAAGGAGCTGCCCGGATAGAAGTAGGGCGTGATCAGGTCGACGCTGCGCTGCGCCAGCTGGATCGCCTCCACATAAGCATGCTCGATCGTGCTGCGCTGGCGCAGGTTGTCGCGCAGCACGAAGGCGGCGCAGACCGGCGGCAGGTCCTGCCAGCGCTGCGCCGCACCCTTGCCCTGCGGCATGCGCAGGCCGCGCAGCAGACGGCGCATACGCCGCACCGGCTCGGGGCTGCGCATCATCGCCAGCAGCTCCTCGCCGAAGTCGCGGCCCAGCCAGGCGCGGGTCCAGACGGCGCGCGCGGACTGCGCGACCGGCAGCACGACCGGCCCGCGCAGCATCACCGCGAAATCCAGCCGGGGCAGCTCGCTGGCGCCATGGTTGATGTCGATGCGGTCGTCGACGATATTGATGCCGCCGACGAAGGCATGCTCGCCGTCGATCACGCACAGCTTCTGATGCAGGCGGCGCAGCTGGCCCGGCTGCAGCCAGCTCCACCAGCGATCGATGGGGCGGAACACCGCCAGCGCGACGCCCGAGCCGGCCAGCGCCTCGCGCAGCCAGGCGATGCTGGCGCGCGAGCCGAAGCCGTCGACGACCACGCGCACGCGCACGCCACGCGCGGCGGCCGCGCGCAGCTGCTCGACCAGCTGCTTGCCGGCGCTGTCGTGGAAGAGGATATAGGTGGCCAGCCAGACCTCGTTGGTGGCGCAGGCGATGCGCTCGGCCAGCAGCGGGAACAGCTGGTCGCCGCCGCGCAGCAGCACCGCCTCGTTGCCGCCGCTGAAGCTCGGCCGCGCCGGGCCATACCAGGATGAGAGTCGGCTGAAGCGCTCCCTGCGCCCCACTTAGATCAGCTCCAGCTCGGCGACCAGCGGCAGATGATCCGACATCCGCGCCCAGCTGGTGCCGCGCGGCACCTGGGTCGCGACGCAGCGCAGGCCGCGGGTGTAGATGCGGTCCAGCGAGAAGAAAGGCAGGCGCGAGGGAAAGGTCGCCTGGCGGCCACTGCCGCTGGGCGATTGCGCGCGCGCCAGGCCCTGTTCGCGCATCGGTGCGTCGAGCTTCTCGCCCCAGTCGTTGAAGTCGCCGGCGATCACCAGCAGCTCGTTCGGCGGCACATGGGCGGCGATGAACTCCGCCAGGCGCTGCACCTGACGCACCCGGCTCGCGTGCATCAGGCCCAGATGGGCGACGACCGCGTGCACCCGATGGCCCTGCCACTGCACCGGCACATGCAGCAGGCCGCGCTGCTCGAAGCGGTGATCCGACACATCGTGGTGGCCGATATCGCCGATCGGCCAGCGCGACAGCAGGGCATTGCCATGCTCGCCATGCTTGGTGACCGCATTGGTGCGGTAGGCCACCTCATAACCCTCGGGTGCCAGGAATTCGGCCTGCCCCTGCTCGGGCCAGCCGAACCAGGTGCGCTCGAAATGCTTGGCCTCGCGGTGGTGGAAATGCCGCACCTCCTGCAAGAAGACCAGATCGGCATCCAGCGCCTCGACGCCCAGGCCCAGGTTGTGGATCTCCAGCCGCTTGCGCGAGCCGACGCCGCGCACGCCCTTGTGGATGTTGTAGGTCGCCACGCGCAGATGCGGGCTCAGGATGCTGGTCTGCGGCGCCTGCACCGAGGCACGAAAGGCCGGCCTCATCGCGGCCCCCCCCGGAGAAAACGCGGCAGCTGCAGCACCGCCTCGGCATTCGAGGGCGAGAAGCACAGATCGGCGGCGGCCCGCCAGTCAAGCCAGCGGTATTGCAGATGCTCGCGCGGCGCCAGCCGCACGGCGGTGCCGGCCGGCACGGTCAGGCCGAACACATGCTCCAGATTGTGAGTGACGCCGGGCGCGTAGCGGTGCCGCCAGACCGGGTAGATCTCGTAGCGGTTGCTGAACTCCCAGTCGCGCAGCTGGCCGGCGTCTATGCCGGTCTCCTCGCGCACCTCGCGCCGGGCGGTCTCGGCCAGCGGCTCGTCGACGGCGTCCTTGGAGCCGGTGACGCTCTGCCAGAAACCCGGCTTGTCCGCGCGCTCGAGCAGCAGCACCTGCAGATCCGGCGTGTGGATCACCACCAGCACGGACTCGGGGATCTTGTAGGGACGCGCCAGGGCTGCAGGACTGCTCATGGCCGATAGCATAGCCGCGCCGCCGGCGAAGAACGCGCCGTCCGGCCATCTCCGACAGGCGGCCGGCGGGCCGTCCGACAAGCGCGCCCGCGGGAGCCGCCTACTGCAGCAGGCTCTTCAGGCGCTGCGCCTCGGCGGCAACCTGCTGGGCCAGCGCGATCAGCTCGTCGCGGCGGATGTGCTCGCGGTTCAGCAGCTCGTTCAGCTGCCGGCCGGCCTCGGCCAGGCCGTCCAGGCCGGCCAGCAGCGGCTCGGCCTCGGCCCGCTGCGCGGCAGGCGCCGGCGGATGCGTGTCGAAGCGGGCCAGCGCCTCCAGCTGCGCCGGCAGCTGGCTCTGGCCCAGGGTCGATTCGAGGCGCTGGCGCTGCTGCTGGTGGTGCCAGCTGGGGCCGAACTCGCCATGCGCCTGCATCAGCTCGGCCAGGCGGCCATGGGCCGCCGCCTGCAGCGAGCGCGACTGGATCGCCTCGGCCAGGGTCAGCGCCTGGCCGGCCCAGCCCAGCGCCACATCGTCCTTGTACATCTCGCTGAGCAGCAGCGCCGCCTGCGCCTGCAGCCAGCGGTAGCCGCAGCGCTGCGCCAGCGCCAGCGCGTCCTGCGCCAGCTGCAGCGCCAGCGCGGCGTCGCCGGTGTCGCGGGCGCAGCGCGCATGCTGCCAGGTCGCCTCGGCCTGGTAGTCGCTGTGGCCGGCCTCGCGGGCGGCGGCCAGCGCCTCGTTCAGCGCCGACAGCGCCGGCTGCGGGCCCAGCGTCGTGCGCAGCGAGACGGCGCGGTTCAGCGCGATCTTGGCGCGCAGATAGGGATCGTGGGCCAGGCGCTGGTAATGCAGCTCGGCCTGGTCCAGCACGCGGCCGCCGCGCGCCCAGTCGCCCAGCGCATAGCAGAGGTGCGCGAGGCCGATGCGCGCCAGGCAGGCGCTGCGCGAGTCGTCGGCGGCCCAGTCCAGGGTCTGGCTCCAGGCATTGCAGGCCTCGACATAGTCGCCGCGCTGGTAATGCAGGCGGCCCAGCGCCTCCGAGAAATCGGCCGCCTCGGCCAGGCTGCCGCCGCCCTTGCGCGCGCGCACCTGCTGCAGCGCGATCTGCAGCTCGTCCTGCAGTTCGGCCGCGCGGCCCCAGCGCTCCAGGATGAAGAAGGCGCCGAGCAGGGCCGCGCGCGCGACGCCGGCGTCGCCGCCGCGCTTGCTGCGCATCAGCGCGCGCAGCCGCGGCAGCGCCAGGCTGGGGCGGCGCATGATGATTCGTTCCCAGCGGGCTTTTTCCTGGGCGTCGGGGCCGGTGATGTCCATTCGTCCGTCGATCCTGAGCAAGGATCGCAAGCATAGGGGCATTCGGGCAGAAAAAAGGGCGCCCGAGGGCGCCCTTTCGCGACGGCGGAAGACCGGTCAGGCGGCGGCCGCGCCCGGGTTGCGCAGGCGGATGTGCAGCTCGCGCAGCTGCTTCTCGTCCACGTTCGACGGCGCGCCGGTCAGCAGGCACTGCGCGCGCTGCGTCTTCGGGAAGGCGATCACGTCGCGGATCGACTCGGCCTTGGTCATCATGGTGACGATGCGGTCCAGGCCGAAGGCCAGGCCGCCATGCGGCGGCGCGCCGTACTGCAGCGCGTCCAGCAGGAAGCCGAACTTGATGCGCTGCTCTTCCGGCGAGATATTGAGCGCCTCGAAGACCTTGGCCTGCACGTCGGCGCGGTGGATACGCACCGAGCCGCCGCCCAACTCCCAGCCGTTGAGCACCATGTCGTAGGCCTTGGCGATGCAGGCGCCCGGGTCGCTAGTCATCAGGTCCTCATGGCCGTCCTTGGGCGCGGTGAACGGGTGATGGACGGCGGCCCAGCGCTTGTTCTCCTCGTCTTCCTCGAACATCGGGAAGTCGACCACCCACAGCGGCGCCCAGCGGTCCTCGAACAGGCCCGTGCTCTTGCCGAACTCGCTGTGGCCGACCTTCAGGCGCAGCGCGCCGATCGCGTCGTTGACGATCTTGGCCTTGTCGGCGCCGAAGAAGATCAGGTCGCCATCCTGCGCGCCGGTGCGCGCCAGGATGTCGGCGATGGCCTTGTCGTGCAGGTTCTTGACGATGGGCGACTGCAGGCCCTCGCGACCCTTGGCGACCTCGTTGACCTTGACCCAGGCCAGGCCCTTGGCACCGTAGATCTTGACGAACTCGGTGTAGGCATCGATCTCGCCGCGGCTCATCGCGGCGCCGCCGGGCACGCGCAGCGCGACGACGCGGCCGCCCTTGGTGGTGGCCGGGGTCGAGAAGACCTTGAAGTCGACATCGCCCATCACGTCGGTCAGCTCGGTGAACTGCAGCTTGACGCGCAGGTCCGGCTTGTCCGAGCCGTACAGATGCATCGCGTCGGCGTACTTCATCACCGGGTAGTCGCCCAGGTCGACCTTCAGCGCCTTCATGAAGACATGGCGGATCATGCCTTCGAACATCGCGCGGATCTCTTCCTCGGTCAGGAAGCTGGTCTCGATATCGATCTGGGTGAACTCGGGCTGGCGGTCGGCGCGCAGGTCCTCATCGCGGAAGCACTTGGTGATCTGGTAATAGCGGTCGAAGCCGGCCACCATCAAGAGCTGCTTGAACAGCTGAGGGCTTTGCGGCAGCGCGAAGAACATGCCGTCGTGCACGCGGCTGGGCACCAGGTAGTCGCGCGCGCCTTCCGGCGTGCTCTTGGTCAGCATCGGCGTCTCGATGTCGACGAAGCCCTGCTCGTCCAGGTACTTGCGGACCTCCATGGCCACCCGGTAGCGCAGCATCATATTGTTCTGCATGTAGGGGCGGCGCAGGTCCAGCACGCGGTGCGTCAGGCGCGTCGTCTCCGACAGGTTCTCGTCGTCGAGCTGGAACGGGGGCGTCACCGAAGGGTTCAGCACCTCGAGCTCGTGGCAGAGGATCTCGATCTTGCCGCTGGTCAGGTTGTTGTTCTCGGTGCCGGCCGGGCGGGCGCGGACCTTGCCGATCACCTTCAGGCAGAACTCGTTGCGGACCTCTTCGGCCACCTTGAACATCTCGGCGCGATCCGGGTCGCAGACGACCTGGACCAGGCCCTCACGGTCGCGCAGGTCGATGAAGATCACGCCGCCATGGTCGCGGCGGCGGTGGGCCCAGCCCATCAGGGTCACGGTTTGGTCGAGCAGCTTCTCGCTGACTTGGCCGGCATAGCAGGTTCGCATGATTTCTTTCCTTCTGTTCTTGGGGGCCGCGCGGCGCGCGAGCCCGTTATTCGGCGGCGCTGGCAGGCTGTTCGACAGCCCTCAGGGTTGAGCGCGTGCCGGGGCGCTCAACCCGGCTGGTTTCGCGTATCGAGCGCGATCGCCGGCGGCGGCTCGTCCGGCGCCACGACGCCCATCGAGATGATGTGTTTCAGGGCCGCGTCCACGCTCATGCGCAGCGGCCGCACATTGGCGCGCGGCATCATCAGGAAGAAGCCCGAGGTCGGGTTCGGCGTGGTCGGCACATAGAGGCTGACATGCTCCTCACCCAGCGCCTCGGCCACCTCGCCGCCCGGCCTGCCGGTGACAAAGGCGATCGTCCAGGAGTCCTGGTGCGGGTACTGCACCAGCACCGCCTCGCGAAAGGCGTTGCCGCTGCTGGAGAACAAGGTGTCGGAGACCTGCTTGACCGAGCTGTAGATGCTCTTGACGATGGGGATGTGGGACATCATCCGGTCCCATTGCCGCAGCGCCCACTGGCCGAAGATATTGGCCACTGCCATCCCGGTCAGCAGCATCGCGCCGACCAGGATCAGCAGGCCCAGGCCCGGCACGTCGCGCAGGCTGTCCAGCGAATCGGCCATCGAGGCCGGCAGCACCGCCTGGGCGGCGCCGACCAGCGAGGCGAACACGCCGTTGACGATGCCCAGCACCCACAGCAGCACCCAGATCGTGATGACCAGCGGTAGCCAGACCAGCAGGCCGGTGATGATGTATTTCTTCACGGGCGGCTTCAGTGGCTGCAGGAGCCGCTGCAGGTATGGGCCGCCGGGGCGGGCGCCGCGGCCGGCGCTTCGGCAGCGGGCACCGGGGCAGCGGCGCTGCTTGCGCCCGTGCCACCCTTGAAGTCAGTCGCGTACCAGCCGGAGCCCTTCAGCTGGAAGCCGGCCGCCGTGACCTGCTTGCTGAAGGTCTCGGCGCCACAGGCCGGGCACTGGGTCAGCGGTGCATCGGCGAGCTTTTGCAGCACGTCCTTGGCATGACCGCAGGAGGCGCAGCGGTAGGCATAGATCGGCATGGTTGACTAAGCTATTGATCAAAAAGGAGAAATTATAGGGCTTGCCCTAGTCCGGCGAGCGGCCGGCTCAGGCCGAGGCCTCGTCCGGCAGGCCGCCCACATGGCGCTTGTGCTCCTGGCGGTTGCGCAACCATTGCGGCGCCAGGCTGCCGACCAGCATGCCGGCGATGCCGGCCAGCAGGCCCGCCAGCTGGCCCGGGAACAGCTCGCCCAGCAGGCTGACCTGGGGCAGGAAGACGATCCAGGTGCCGATGCCGGCGGCCAGCGAGACGATCGCACCCTGGGTCGTCGCGCGCTTCCAGTAAAGGCCCATGGCCAGCGGCACGAAGGCACCGACCAGGGTGATCTGGTAGGCCGAGGACACCAGCTCGTAGATCGAGGTGCCGCGCATCGCGATCGCATAGGCCAGCACCAGGGCGGCGAAGATGATGATGGTCAGGCGCATCGCCAGCAGTTGCTGCTTGTCCTTCATGCCGGGGCGCAGATTCTTCAGGATGTTCTCGACGAAGCTGGTCGAGGGCGCCAGCAAGGTCGCCGAGGAGGTGCTCTTGATCGCCGACAGCAGGGCGCCGAAGAAGAGGATCTGCATGACCAGCGGCATCTTGGTCAGCACGAAGGTCGGCAGCAGCTTCTGGTAGTCGTCCTTGGCGATGTCCAGCGCCTGCTGGCCCATCACGACGACGGCGCTGGCGACGACGAACATCGGCACGGCGGCAAACAGGATGTAGCTGAGGCCGCCGATGACGGCGCCGTTGCGGGCGGTCTTCTCGTCCTTGGCCGACATCACGCGCTGGAACACGTCCTGCTGCGGGATGCTGCCCAGCATCATGGTCAGGCCGGCGCCGACGAACATGGCCACCTCGGTGAAGGTAGGCTCGGGCAGGAAGCGGAACAGGTCCTGGCTCTGCGCCAGCGCGAACACCTTGTCGGCGCCCCCGGCCAGGTCGGCCGAGAAGATGGCGATGATGGACAGGCCGATCACCAGCACGATCATCTGGATGAAGTCGGTCCATGCCACGGCCAGGAAGCCGCCGACGACCACATAGATCAGCACCGCCAGGGTGCCGACGATCATGCCCGCGGTCTCGCTCATCGCGCCCTGGGTCAGCACCGAGAACACCAGGCCCAGCGCGGTGATCTGCGCCGCCACCCAGCCGAGGTAGCTGAGGATGATGGCCGCCGAGCAGAACACCTCGACGCCGCGGCCGTAGCGCTGGCGGTAGAAGTCGCCGATCGTCAAGAGGTTCTGGCGGTAGAGCTTGGTGGCAAAGAACAGGCCGACCAGGATCAGGCAGGTGCCGGCGCCAAAGGGATCCTCGACGATGGCGCCCAGGCCGCCCTGGACGAACTTGGCCGGGATGCCCATCACCGTCTCGGCACCGAACCAGGTCGCGAAGGTCGTCGTGATCACCATGATCAGCGGCAGGCTGCGGCCGGCGATCGCGAAATCGCTGGTGTTCTTGATGCGGGTGCCGGCCCAGACGCCCAGGGCCAGCGTGCCCAGCAGATAGAGCACGACGAAGACGATCAGCGTGATGTTCATGTCAAGAGCCCTGGCGGGGCCGGACGGGAAAAAGGTTGAACGCGGGCGGCGCCGCAGCGGCGACCGGCCCGAAAAAACGCGCATTATCGTTGAGCGCGTAGCGGCGCTCAGCCCGCATAAACACGCAGCAAGAGCTGTGCCGCGACCAGACCCAGCGCGAAGCCGATCGCGCCATAGGCCAGGGCCTGCAGCAGCCGGTTGGTGCGGCGCTGCTCCAGCAGCAGGGCTGCGACCGCCTGCGCATCCTGCGGCGAGGCCTGGCGCTTCAAGCTGTCGTGCAACAGGCGCGGCAGTTCGGGGAAGAGCTGGGCATAGCGCGGCGCCTCCTTCTTCAGCTGGTTCAGGAAGGCACGCCAGCCGACCTGTTCATTCATCCAGCGTTCGAGGAAGGGTTTGGCCGTCGCCCACAGGTCCAGCTCCGGGTCCAGCTGGCGGCCCAGGCCCTCGACGTTCAGCAGGGTCTTCTGCAGCAGCACCAGCTGCGGCTGGATCTCGACATTGAAGCGGCGCGAGATCTGGAACAGGCGCATCAGCACCTGGCCCAGCGAGATGTCCTTCAGCGGCCGGTCGAAATGCGGCTCGCAGACGGTGCGGACAGCGCCCTCCAGCTCGTCGACCCGGGTCTGCGGCGGCACCCAGCCCGATTCGATATGCAGCTCGGCCACGCGCTTGTAGTCGCGCTGGAAGAAGGCGATGAAGTTCTGCGCCAGGTAGTCCTTGTCGACCTCGGTCAAGGTGCCAATGATGCCGAAATCCAGCGCGATATAGCGGCCATGCGTGGCCCGTTCGATGCTGACCTGGATATTGCCGGGGTGCATGTCGGCGTGGAAGAAACCGTCGCGAAAGACCTGGGTGAAGAAGATCGTCACCCCGTCGCGGGCCAGCTTGGGGATGTCGATGCCGGCGTCGATCAGGGTCCGGGTCTGCGAGATCGGCACGCCCTTCATGCGCTCCATCACGATGACCTCGGAGCTGCACATCTCCCACATCATCTCGGGGACCATGATCAGGTCCAGGCCCGCCATATTGCGGCGCAGCTGGGCCGCATTGGCCGCCTCGCGCACCAGGTCCAGCTCGTCGTGCAGATAGGTGTCGAACTCGGCCACGACCTCGCGCGGCTTCAGTCGCCGTCCATCCGCAGAGAAGCGCTCGACCCAGCCGGCCAGCGTGCGCAAGAGCGCCAGATCGTCGTCGATGACGTCCAGCATGCCGGGCCGCAGAACCTTGACCGCGACCTCGCGGCCGTCCTTGAGCACCGCGAAATGGACCTGGGCGATCGAGGCGCTGGCGACCGGCTCGGCGTCAAAGCTGGCAAACAGCGCCTCCACCGGGCGACCGAAGGCCTTTTCGACCAGGGCCTTCGATTCGGCGGCCGGGAACGGCGGCACCCGGTCCTGCAGCTTGGCCAGCTCCTCGACGATGTCGGCCGGCACCAGATCGCGCCGCGTCGACAGCACCTGGCCGAACTTGACGAAGATCGGGCCCAGATGCTCGAGCGCCAGGCGCAGCCGTACGCCGCGCGGCTGCTCCCACTGGCGGCCCAAGGTCGCGACGCGGCGCAGCAGGCGGAAACGTCGCCGCCGCAGGCCGGACAGGGCCAGATCGTCCAGACCAAAGCGGAAAACGGTCCAGGCAATGACCAGCAGCCGCGACAGATACCTCATGCCGTCTTTTTGTGCATCGCCGTGGCCAGACCGGCCAGCGCCTGCGCCGCGGCGCGCCCCCAGCCGGCCAGCTGGTGCGCCGGCGCCGGGCCGATCAGCGCGGCCAGTTCGTCCTCGATGTCCCAGCGCAGATTGGCGATCAGCCAGTTGATCTCGGCGGCAAAGGCGGCATCGCCCTGCACGATCACCCGTGGCCGCTCGCCGGCCAGGCCGGCCAGGGCCAGCAGGGCCGGGTTGGAGGCGTCGAGCTCGACCCGCAGCACTTCCTCCGCCGCCTCGCCCGGCGCGGCGTCGAGCCGCTCCCACAGCCCGGCCGCGGTGACACCCAGCAGCAGATCCGGCACGGCCGGCAGGACGCTGGGCCAGCCGCTGGCGCGCAGCAGCACGGTGCGCCCAGCGAACGGCATCAGCCGGGCCATCGCATGGCTTTCGCGCGAGATGACATGATTCAGTAGCAGGACCATGCGATCCTGCACCGCCGGCGCGACAAGGGAAGACCATGTATGAAGCATGGCGGGATTGTAGGCAGAGCCGGCTGGCGCGCCTCGCGCCTGCCTTGCGCCCAGCGCCTGACCTAGGGGGCTGGCCCGGGCAGGAGCACCACCGATTTGAGCGAGAATCATCTCGCATGGCCCGGTCTGGGAGGGGGTCGCCCATGCTCCCAGCGCCATGGCTCTCAAGAGGAACCTAGGAACGATGTTCGAGGACCGCAGCTACAAAAGAACCTTCTATAGCGCGCCACAATCGGTCGAGTCCCTGATCGCCGCGTTCCTGGAGCCGGGCATCATTGTCCTGTGCTTCCTGGCGGTGAACGCCTATTTCAATGAGCCGGTGCTGCGCTCGACGCTGACCCTGTGCCTGCTGATCTTTGCACTGACCTTCCCGGGCCGCAACCGTTTCGGCGACCATCCGGTCAGCGCCACCATCGACGTGATCAGTTCCTGGCTGGTGCTGCTGATCATCCTGGCGCTGTGCGGCTATGCGACCAGCAGCCTCGGCTATTTCGAGAACGAGGTGCTGCTCTGGTGGGCCGGGCTGACGCCCATCGTGCAATGCATTGCCGTCGAGATCGGCCGCCGTATCCGGCGCTGGCGCGCCAGGCTGCCGGCGGCGCGCCGCACCGCCGTCATTGTCGGCGCCGGCCCCTTGGGCGCCAAGGTCGCGCGGGCCTTGCGCGAGAGCGAGGACAAGGGCGTCGAATTCCTGGGCTTCTTCGATGACCGCCAGAACGATCGCCTGCATCCCGACACGGCCGGCCAGATGCGCGGCACGCTGGCCGAGCTCAGCGACTACGTGCGCAAGCGCGGCGTGCGCGAGGTCTACATCACCCTACCGCTGGGTTCGCAGCCGCGCATCGTCCAACTGCTGGAACAGATCCAGGGCACGACGGCCTCACTCTTCTTCGTGCCGGACGTGTTCGGCATCAGCATCATCCAGGGCCGCTTGCAGGACATCAACGGGGTGCCGGTGGTCGGCATCTGCGAGACGCCGTTCACCGGCACCAACGAACTGGTCAAGCGGATCAGCGACATCGTCATCTCGATCCTGATCCTGCTGCTGATCTCGCCCATCCTGCTGGCGGTGGCGATCGGCGTCAAGCTGAGCTCGCCGGGGCCGGTGATTTTCAAGCAGCGCCGCAACGGCCTCGACGGCGAGGAGATCATCGTCTACAAGTTCCGCTCGATGCGCGTCCAGGACAATGGCGAGGTCGTCAAGCAGGCGACCAAGGCCGATCCGCGCATCACGCCCTTCGGCGCCTTCATCCGCCGCACCTCGCTGGACGAGTTGCCGCAGTTCATCAATGTGCTGCAGGGCCGCATGAGCATCGTCGGGCCGCGCCCGCACGCGGTTGCGCACAACGAGGAGTACCGCAAGCTGATCAAGGCCTATATGGTTCGCCATAAGGTCAAGCCGGGCATCACCGGCTGGGCCCAGGTGAACGGCCTGCGTGGCGAAACGGACACGATAGACAAAATGAAGGCAAGGGTCGAATACGATCTGGAATATTTGCGCAACTGGTCGCTGGCACTGGATCTGCAAATCATCATCCGGACCGCACGGCTGGTGATCTTCGACGCTCATGCCTACTGACCCGGCAGTGTTGGCCGGCCCGCAGCAAGCCCAAGGTCTTAGGAGATCCATGGACTCGATCCTCAAAACGAACCGCCGTGGTGCCTGGCTGGCGCTCGCCTGTCTGGCGGCAGCTGCGGCGCCAGCGGCCGCCGAATCGAACCCCTACTACTTCGGCGGCTCGCTGGGCCTCAGCCAGGTCTCCAATGTCTACCGGCAGGCCTTCAGCTCGAACAGCGACACGGTCGCCTCGGCCAGCCTGCTGGGCGGCTTCGACCAGCGGCTCGGCCGCCAGCGCCTGTATGCCGATGCCTCGGTGCAGGGCAACAGGTACAACGACAACAAGCAGCTGGACAACCATGCCTATTCGCTGAAGGGCGGCCTGGACTGGTCGACGATCGAGCGGCTGTCGGGCTCGTTCACGTTCAATTCCAGCGAGGCGCTGGCCGACTACAACGTCGGTCGTGGCGTGGACCAGGTGTTCAAAAAGAACATCGAGCGCAACGACAACGCGCAGGCGCTGTTCCGCGTCGGCCTGGTGACGCGCTATTCGGCCGAGGCCATCATCAGCTACCGCAAGCGCGACTTCAGCGCGCCCGAATACGACCAGCTGGACTACCACCAGACGGCCGGTTCGCTGGGCCTGGTCTACCGGCCCAGCCAGGATCTGCGACTGGGCGTCGCCTACCGCCAGACCGACGGCGTCTATCCGCACTATCCGCTTTTCTTTGGCGGTGTCCAGATCGCCTCGTTTCAGGACGATTACAAGCGCAAGGATATCGACCTGACGACCGGCTGGGATGCCAGCGGCGCCAGCAAGCTCAATGCGCGGATCAGCTACACGAAGACCGAGCACACGGTCATCACCTCCAGCAACTACTCCGGCTTCACCGGTCTGATCAACTGGAACTGGCAGCCCACCGGGCATTGGACCTTCTTCACCCAGCTGTCGCGCGAGACCGGCCAGGAAGGTCTGCCCGGCGTCACCGACCAGAGCCGGCTGACGACGGCGCTGCGGCTGAACGGCACTTACCAGCTGACCGGCAAGGTGTCGCTGAATGCCGGCCTCTTCTACAGCCGCGCCGACCGCAACTCCACCGCGTTCCAGTCGCGCGATTTCGACCGCGATTTCGCCTACAACCTCGGCGCCAACTGGGCCTATTCGCGCACCTGGAGCGTCAGCTGCCTGCTCAACCATCTGGACCGAGACAGCAGCATCCCGCAATACGCCTTCGATACCGGCAGCTTCGGCTGCAATGTCCAGGCGGTCTTCTACTGATCCCTTGATACCTGCATGAGTTCTGCATCCGCCACGACCGTTCTGCTGACCGGGGCCACCGGCTATATCGGCTCCCACACCTGGCTGGCCCTGCTGTCGGCGGGCTACCGGGTCGTCGGCGTCGACGATTTTTCCAACAGCTCGCCGGTCGTGCTGGAGCGCCTGGCGCGGCTCAGCGGCCAGACGCCCGTCTTCGAGCGCGCCGACGTCTGCGATGCGGCGGCGATGCGGCAGGTGTTCGCTACGCACCGGCCGCAGGCCCTGGTGCACTTCGCCGCTTTCAAGGCAGTCGGTGAATCGACGCAGCAGCCGCTGGCCTATTACCGCAACAATATCGGCGGCTTGATCAATATCTGCGAACAAATGCGCGAGCATGGCTGCAAGCGCATCGTCTTCAGTTCCAGCGCCACCGTCTATGGCGTGCCGGAAAGCCTGCCGCTGCGCGAGGACGCGCCACTGGCGGCGGTCAACCCCTATGGCTCGACCAAGCTGATCGGCGAAACGATTCTGCGCGACCTGGGTGCCGCCGATCCCGACTGGCAGACCGCGTCGCTGCGCTATTTCAACCCGGTCGGCGCCCACGAGAGCGGGCTGATCGGCGAGGATCCGCGCGGCACACCGAACAATCTGATGCCTTATGTGGCCCAGGTTGCCGTCGGCCGGCGCGATCGGCTGTCGGTCTTTGGCGATGACTATCCGACGCCGGACGGCACCGGCGTGCGCGACTACATCCATGTGCTCGATCTCGCGGAGGGCCATGTGGCGGCACTGCGCTTCCTGCTCGCCGGCCGCGAATCGATCACGGTCAATCTGGGCACCGGCCGCGGCTACAGCGTGCTGGAGCTGGTGCGCGCCTACGAAGCGGCCAGCGGCCGCGCCGTACCCTACGATGTAGTGCCGCGCCGCGCCGGCGATGTTGCCGCCTGTTATGCCGACCCGACGCTGGCGGAGCAGCGCCTGGGCTGGCGCGCCCGCTACGATCTGACCCGCATGTGCGAGGACAGCTGGCGCTGGCAAAGCCTGAACCCGCACGGCTTCGAGCCCACCTGAATCACCTCACCGACAGTCTTCGCATGAACAAAATCAAGGTGCAGCCGGTCATCATGGCCGGCGGGAGCGGCACCCGCCTGTGGCCGCTGTCGCGGGCCGGCTATCCGAAGCAGTTCCTGATCCTGTCCGGCAATACCAGCCTGTTTCAGCAGGCTGCGAGCCGGCTGGCCGCGCTGGCCAGCGAAAGCCTGGAACTGGCCGGCCCCAGCATCGTCGGCAACGAGGAGCACCGCTTCATGGTGCTGGACCAGTTGCGCGAGATTGGCTTGGAGCCCAGCGCCGTGCTGCTGGAGCCGGTCGGCCGCAATACCGCACCGGCGCTGACCCTGGCCGCGCTGCAGGCGCTGGACGGCGGCGATGATCCGGTGCTGGTGGTGACGCCGGCCGATCAGACGGTGGTCGACGACGCCGCCTTCAGCTCTGCCTTGCAGCAAGCGGTCACAGCAGCCGCTGGAGGCGCGATCGCGATCCTGGGCATCAGGCCGGACCGGCCGGAGACCGGCTACGGATATATCCGCGCTGCGTCCGCTTCAGATGGACTGGCCGTCGCCCAGTTCGTCGAGAAGCCCGATGCGGCCACCGCCGCACGCTATCTGGCCGAGGGCAGCTACTTCTGGAACAGCGGCATGTTCGTGCTGCGCGCCAGCGTCTGGCTGAAGGCGCTGGAACGCTTCCGTCCCGACATCGTCGCGGCGACACGCGCCGCCTGGGATGCGCGCAAGATCGACGCCAAGTTCGTCCGCCCGGCCAAGGCCGAGTTCGGCGCCGTTCCGTCCGAGTCGGTCGACTATGCGGTGATGGAGCGCTGCCCCGGCAGCGAGTTCGCGCTGCGCATGGTGGCCCTGGATGCCGGCTGGAACGATCTGGGCGCCTGGGAGGCGGTCTGGCAGGTCGCGCCCAAGGACGCGGCCGGCAATGCCAGCCGCGGCGACGCGATCGTCAGCGACAGCAGCAACACCCTGGTCCATGCGACGAGCCGCCTGGTCGGTGTCGTCGGCTTGAACGACGTCGTCATCGTCGAGACGCCGGACGCGGTGCTGGTGGCCGACCGCGCGCGCAGCCAGGACGTCAAGCACATCGTGGCCCGCCTGAACGCCGAGAAGCGCGGCGAGCAAAGCTTGCATCGCAAGGTCCACCGCCCCTGGGGCTGGTACGACAGCATCGACCATGGCGAGCGCTTCCAGGTCAAGCGCATCATGGTCAAGCCGGGCGCCTCGCTGAGCCTGCAAATGCACCACCACCGCGCCGAGCATTGGATCGTCGTCTCGGGCACGGCCGAGGTCACCAATGGCGACAAGGTGATCCTCCTGAGCGAGAACCAGAGTACTTACATCCCCCTGGGCCAGACCCACCGTCTCGCCAATCCGGGCAAGGTGCCACTGGAGATTATCGAGGTACAGTCCGGCTCCTACCTGGGCGAGGACGATATCGTCCGTTTCGAAGACACCTACGGCCGCAGCTGAGGCGGCAGCAGAACCATGAGTATTCTCGTCACCGGCGGCGCCGGCTTCATTGGCAGCAACTTCGTGCTGGACTGGCTCCGGCAGTCGGACGAGCCGGTCGTCAATCTGGACGTGCTGACCTATGCCGGCAATCCGGAGAATCTTGCTTCGCTGGATGGCGATGCGCGGCACGTCTTCGTCAAGGGCGATATCTGCGACCGCGCGCTGATCGATCGGTTGCTGGCCGAGCACCGCCCCCGCGCCATCGTCCACTTCGCCGCGGAAAGCCATGTCGATCGCTCGATCAGCGGCCCGGGAGCCTTCATGCGGACCAATGTCGAAGGGACGTTCAACTTGCTCGAAGCGGCGCGCGCCTACTGGTCGCAGCTGGCCGGCGAGGAGAAGGCCAGCTTCCGCTTCCACCATGTCTCGACCGACGAGGTCTACGGCTCGCTTCAAGCCCAAGACCCGCCCTTCGCCGAGACCAATCCCTACGAGCCCAACAGTCCCTACTCAGCCAGCAAGGCGGCCAGCGACCACCTGGTGCGCGCCTGGCACCATACCTATGGCCTGCCGGTTGTGACGACCAACTGCTCGAACAACTACGGCCCCTATCACTTCCCCGAGAAGCTGATCCCGCTGATGATCGTCAACGCCCTGGCCGGCAAACCGCTGCCGGTCTATGGCGACGGGCAGCAGATCCGCGACTGGCTCTACGTGACCGATCATTGCTCCGGCATCCGCGCGGTGCTGGCCGGCGGCCGGCTCGGCGAGACCTACAACATCGGCGGCTGGAACGAAAAGGCCAACATCGACATCGTCGAGACGGTCTGCGCGCTGCTGGACGAATTGCGGCCCGACCCAGCCGGCCCCTACAGCCGCCTGATCAGCTATGTGAAGGACCGTCCCGGCCACGACCGCCGCTACGCGATCGATGCGCGCAAGATCGAGCGTGAGCTCGGCTGGCGGCCGGCCGAGACCTTCGAGACCGGCATCCGCAAGACGGTGCAGTGGTATCTGGATCATCCGGATTGGGTTGCCCGCGTGCAGAGCGGCGCCTATCGCGACTGGGTCTCGCAGCAGTACGGCGGCTGAGATGAAGATACTTCTGATCGGCAAGGGCGGACAAGTTGGCTGGGAGCTGCAGCGTTCGCTGAGCCTCCTTGGTGAAGTCCATGCCCGCGATATCGAGGACGGCTGGAATCTGGCCGAGGGCGAGGCGCTGATCGCCAAGCTGCGCGAGATCGCGCCCCAGCTGATCGTCAATGCGGCCGCCTACACGGCCGTCGACAAGGCCGAGGCCGACGACACGCTGGCGCGTGCGATCAATGCGACGGCGCCAGCCCTGCTGGCCGCCGAGGCCGCCCGCACGGGCGCCCTGCTCGTCCACTACAGCACCGACTATGTCTACGACGGCTCCGGCGACCAAGCGCGCGACGAGAACGCGGCGACGAATCCGCTGAGCGTCTACGGCGCGAGCAAGCTGGCCGGCGACCAGGCCATCATGGCCAGCGGTTGCGCACATCTGATCCTGCGCACCAGCTGGGTCTATGCGGCCCGCGGCGGCAATTTCGCCAAGACCATGCTGAAGCTGGCGACCGAGCGCGAGCAGCTGAAGGTGATCGCCGACCAGATCGGCGCGCCCACCGGTGCCGATCTGCTGGCCGATCTGGCCGCCCATATGATTCGCGCGACCCTGGCCGACCCGAAGCTCTCGGGGCTCTATCACGCGACGGCCTCGGGCGAGACGAACTGGCATGCCTATGCCACGTTTGTCATCGAATGGGCGCGTCGCCAGGGCCGTGCGATTAAGGTCCAGCCGGACCAGGTGCTGGCCATTCCGACCAGCGACTATCCGACGCCGGCGCGCCGGCCGCTGAACTCCCGGCTGGACTGCCGCAAGCTCGAGCGCAGCTTCGGCCTCAAGCTGCCGCATTGGCAGTTGGGCGTCGAGCGCATGCTGGCCGAAATTCTCTGAGGAAGCGATGATGACGACGAAGAACCGCAAGGGCATCATCCTCGCCGGCGGATCCGGCACGCGCCTGCATCCGGCCACCCTGGCGCTGAGCAAGCAGTTGCTGCCGGTCTACGACAAGCCGATGGTCTACTACCCGCTCAGCACCTTGATGCTGGCCGGCATGCGCGACATCCTGCTGATCAGCACGCCGCAGGACCTGCCGCGCTTCGAGGCGCTGCTCGGCGACGGCAGCCGCTGGGGCATCAATCTCAGCTACTGCGTGCAGCCGAGTCCCGACGGCCTGGCCCAGGCCTTCATTCTCGGCAAGCAGTTCATCGCCGGCGACCCGAGCGCGCTGGTGCTGGGCGACAACATCTTCTACGGCCATGCCTTCCAGGGCCTGCTGGACAACGCCAACGCAAACAGCAGCGGCGCCACCGTCTTCGCCTATCACGTGCATGACCCTGAGCGCTATGGCGTCGTCGACTTCGACGCCCAACAGCGCGCACTGTCGATCGAGGAGAAGCCGAAGGCAGCGAAGAGCAATTACGCGGTCACCGGCCTGTACTTCTACGACGAGCAGGTCTGCGACATTGCCGCCAGCATCAAGCCAAGCCCGCGCGGCGAGCTGGAGATCACCGATGTCAACGCCCAGTACCTGAAGCAGGGCCAGCTGAGCGTCGAGATCATGGGCCGCGGCTATGCCTGGCTCGATACCGGCACGCATGACAGCCTGCTCGAGGCCGGCCAGTTCATCGCCACCCTGGAAAAACGCCAGGGGCTCAAGGTCGCCTGCCCCGAGGAGATCGCCTTCCGCAGCGGCTGGATCACGGCCGCGCAACTGGAGGCATTGGCCCAGCCCATGCTGAAGAACGGCTACGGCCAGTACCTGCAGCAGCTGCTGAAGGAAAAGATCTTCTGATGATGATCACTATCACCCCGACCGCCCTGCCCGAGGTGCTGATCGTCGAGCCCAAGGTCTTCGGCGATGCGCGCGGCTTCTTCACCGAGAGCTGGAACGAGGAGCGCTTCAATCAGGCGACCGGCAACACGCTGCGCTTCGTGCAGGACAACCATTCGCGCTCCGGCCGCGGCGTGCTGCGCGGCCTGCACTACCAGCTGCATCCGCATGCCCAGGGCAAGCTGGTGCGTTGCGTATCCGGCGCCGTCTTCGACGTGGCGGTCGATATGCGCCGCTCGAGCGCCAACTTCGGCCGCTGGGTGGGCGTCGAGCTGACGGCCGAAAACCAGAAGCAGCTGTGGATTCCGCCCGGCTTCGCCCATGGCTTCGTCGTCGTGTCAGAGACGGCCGACTTCCTCTACAAGACGACCGGCTACTACGCGCCCCAGGCCGAAGGCTGCGTGCGCTGGGATGATCCGACGATTGGCATCGAATGGCCCGAACTCGGCATGGCAGCGCTGCTGGCCGAAAAGGACGCCAAGGCGCCGCTGCTGGCCGAGGCCAAGACCTTCGACTGAGCCCGGCGAGCCGCCCGGCTCGCGACTCAGTGCGTGTCCAGCGCCGGCAGGCGCTTGACCAGATCGTCGATCGCCTTCACCTGCTCCAGGAAGGGCTTCAGCTGCGACAGGCGCAGCGCGCTCGGACCATCGCACCTGGCCTTCTCCGGCTCGGGATGCGATTCCAGGAACAGGCCGGCCAGGCCCAGCGCCATGCCGGCGCGCGCCAGCTCGGTCACCTGGCCGCGACGGCCGCCGGACGCCGCGGCGCCCGATTCGCGCTGCTGCAGCGCATGCGTCACGTCGAAGATCACCGGCTTGCCGCCACTGACCTGCTTCATCACGCCGAAGCCCAGCATGTCGACGACCAGGTTGTCATAGCCGAACTGCGCGCCGCGGTCGCACAGCATCAGCTTCGGATTGCCGGCCTCCTCGAACTTCTCGACGATATTGCGCATCTGCGGCGGGCTGACGAACTGCGGCTTCTTGATATTGATCACCCGCCCCGTCTTGGCCAGCGCCACGACCAGATCGGTCTGGCGGGCCAGGAATGCCGGCAGTTGCAGCACATCGGCGACGGTGGCGACCTCGGCGGCCTGGAAGGGCTCGTGCACATCGGTCAGCACCGGCACGCCATGCGCCTTCTTGACCGCCTCGAAGATCTTCAGGCCGGCCTCGAGACCCGGGCCACGGTAGCTGTGGATGGACGAACGGTTCGCCTTGTCGAAGGAGGCCTTGAACACATAGGGGATGCCTAGCTCCTGCGTCACGCGGACGTATTCGCCGCAGACGTCGACTGCGAACTGCTCGGACTCCAGCACATTGACGCCGCCGAACAGCACGAAGGGCCGGGCGTTGTCGACGACGATGTTGTTGATCTTGACCATATCGACTCTTCCTTCAGGGAAGGCGCAAGTATCCCATCGTCGCCGCCGTCACGCGCGCCGCGCTTCAGCCCTGGCCGCGACCGATGCCGTGGTGCTCGATGCCCAGGGCCTTCATCAGCGCCGGGTCGTAGAGATTGCGGCCATCGAAGATCACCGGCTGGGTGAGCTCGAGCTTGATGCGCTCGAAGTCGGGCGTGCGGAACTCCTTCCACTCGGTCACCAGCACCAGCGCCTGCGCGCCCAGCAGCGCAGCTTCAGCCCGCTCGCAGAAGCTCAGCCCCGGCGCAGCGCCCAGCAGGCGGCGGGCTTCGTCCATCGCGACCGGATCGTAGGCCGCCACCTCGGCGCCACGCCGCAGCAGCTCTTCGACGATGACCAGCGCCGGCGCCTCGCGCATATCGTCGGTATTGGGCTTGAAGGCCAGGCCCCAGAGCGCGAAGCGCTTGCCGCGCAGGTCCTCGCCGAAGCGCGCGACGATCTTGTCCACCAGCACCCGTTTCTGGCGCTCGTTGGCCGCCTCGACCGCATTGAGCACATGCAGTGCCTGGCCATGCTCGCGGCCGATGCGGATCAGCGCCTTGACGTCCTTCGGGAAGCAGGAGCCGCCATAGCCGGCGCCGGCATAGAGGAACTGGAAGCCGATGCGCGGATCGGAGCCGATGCCGCGGCGCACCCATTCGATGTCGGCGCCGACCCGCTCGGCCAGCAGCGCCAATTCGTTCATGAAGCTGATGCGGGTGGCCAGCATCGCGTTGGCCGCGTATTTGGTGAATTCGGCGCTGCGCAGGTCCATCACCATCATGCGGTCCTGCGTGCGGTTGAAGGGCGCATACAGCGCGCGCATCAGCAGGGTTGCCTGCTCGTCGTCGGAGCCGACGATGATGCGGTCCGGCTTCATGAAGTCCTCGACCGCCGCGCCTTCCTTCAGGAATTCCGGATTGGAGACCACCGCATAGGCAATCTCGACGCCGCGCTTGGCCAGTTCCTCGGCAATCGCCGCACGGACGCGATCGGCGGTGCCGACCGGCACCGTGCTCTTGTCGACGATGACCTTGTAGTCGCTCATGCGCTGGCCGATCGAGCGTGCCGCCGCCAGCACGTACTGAAGATCGGCCGACCCGTCCTCGCCCGGCGGCGTGCCGACACCGATGAACAGCAGCGTGCCATGCTGGACGGCCAGATCCACATCGGTGGTGAACTGCAGGCGGCCGGCCGCCACATTGCGGCGCACGATTTCCAGCAGACCCGGCTCATGGATCGGAATCTCGCCCTCGTTGAGGATGCGGATCTTCTCCGGGTTCACGTCGAGGCAGACCACATGGTTGCCCATCTCGGCCAAGCAGGCGCCGGTGACCAGGCCCACATAGCCGGTGCCGATAGCGGTGACTTTCATAGCAAGCGCATTCCCTCAGCGTATTGGATGGCTCAGGCCCACCGGCCTCAGAGCTTGTAGTAATCCCGATACCAGGCGACGAAGCGCGCCACGCCCTCGGGCACCGGCATCGCCGGGCGGAAGCCGGTCCAGGCCGCGAGTTCCTCGACATCGGCATGGGTGGCCGGCACATCGCCGTCCTGCAGCGGCATGAAGTTCTTGATCGCCTCGCGGCCGATCGCCTGCTCGATCGCCTCGATGAAGCTCATCAACTCGATCGGCGCATGGTTGCCGATATTGAAGACGCGGTACGGTGCGTTCGAACGCGCCGGATCGCTCTTGATGGCGTCGTAGTCCGGATCGGCGGTCGCCGGCCGGTCGAGCACCCGCACCACACCCTCGGCGATATCGTCGATATAGGTGAAGTCGCGCACCATCCTGCCGTGATTGAACACATTGATCGGCCGGCCTTCGAGGATGGCCTTGGTGAACAGAAACAGCGCCATGTCCGGCCGCCCCCAGGGCCCATAGACGGTGAAGAAGCGCAAGCCCGTCGTCGGCAGGCCGAACAGATGGCTGTAGGTATGCGCCATCAGTTCGTTGGCCTTCTTGGTCGCGGCGTAGAGGCTGACCGGATGGTCGACGCTGTGGTGCTCCGAGAACGGCATCAGCGTGTTGCCGCCGTAGACGCTGGAGCTGGAGGCATAGGCCAGGTGCTGCACCTTGGCGTGGCGGCAGCCTTCGAGGATGTTGGTGAAGCCGACGATATTGCTGTCGATATAGGCGTGCGGATTCTCGATCGAATAGCGCACGCCGGCCTGGGCCGCCAAATGGACGACCCGATCGAAGCCGCCCTCGGCGAACAATTTCTCCGTGCCCGCGCGATCGGCCACATCGAGTTGGACGAACTCGAAGCCCCGCGTGCCGGTCAAACGCGCCAGCCGGTCGCGCTTCAGCCGCGGATCGTAGTAGTCGTTCAGATTGTCCAAGCCGACGACCTGATCGCCACGCGCCAGCAGGATCTGGCTGACATGCATGCCGATGAAGCCGGCGGCGCCGGTCACGAGTACTTTCAACAGAGTCTCCCAGTTCCGATGCTGCGCTAGGGCCGTAGCGATTCAACAAGCGCACCATTCTCGCCCAGCCTCGAGTGTTGCCCGTCCCCGCCCCCCGACTTCAGGGACGGACTTGCACGGCCGCTCAAGTTCGCCGCGCCAAGCGTGCTTTCGTCACGGCAAGCGAAGACATCGAACACTCGATCGCCAAGGGCAGCGCAACGCGCGCATCGCCGTCCGGGACGTACTGCTCAGCCGTTGCAAAGTCTTACCCCCATGCAACTTGGCATGAGACATCTGCACATTTAGCCAAGGGCCCTGCAATCCGAAGATTCCATTACCTCGTAGCCAACCCTTCCGGCCCACTGGACTCTTTCATGAAGCAGTACTCTTCCCTCTCTATGCTCACTCTTCTGTCATTTCTCGGCTCTTGCATGCTCCTGGGTGCTTGCGGGGGAGGCGGCGACGACAGTCCCGACGGACCAGAGGCTCAAGCAAATGCTGGCACCATCGTCGCGAGCTCCAGCTCTGCCGAAGCCTCTTCCAGTGGCGGCTCGGCAGCGACGTTTGTGAGCGGGCAGCCGGGCGTGGACACAGCCAGCGCCGCGCAATGGGCACAAAATTCGACCGCCCCGGTCGATTATTTGCCCGCGGCGGACTACAGCTTCGCAGGTGCACTCGATGCCGCGCCTCAGACGGCACAAGAGGAAGCGCCGGCGGACGTCAATATCGCAGATGTTTCTCCCACCATGAAGGCCATGGCGGTAGCGCCGACGATGCAGCTGACCTCAAGCAACAGCATTGCCGATCTCAACGCGATGCAAAGCGTGACGACCCAGACCTGGTCGGGCGTCAACTGCAATGGCGTCTATGGTGCGTTTGGAAAGTACGGCGAGACCGGCATCCATGGCAGTCGCTTGCCCGACGGTTCGACGCTCCGGTTCGGCCGCGTCACCGATCCTCTCAACACGAGCCGACAGGTGTTCATGCTGCGAGTCGGGATGGACGACGTTCTGACCGCGGGCGGCAAGCGCTGCGAAGCCATCGCCCCGCCTGCCACGCCGACCTCGCTGCCGGTCAAGGAAAACTTCTGGTACGCGATATCCATTCGCGTCGCCGAAGGCGGCATGGCTGCCGACGACCAGTTGCTGAGCCAATGGCATGCCACCGGCTTCAATCCTTTCATGGGTCTTTATCTTCGCGACGGAAAGCTGCGCATTGAAACGCGATACAACAGCAGCGCATCGGCGCAGAAAACGAGCTCGACGATCGTGAAGCCGTGGCAAGACACATCGCCGATCACGACCAAGTGGATGACCTTTGTCTTCCAGGCGACGATCTCCCCGTTCACGGCAGACGGCCCAGAACTCAAGGTTTGGCGCGATGGCACGCTGCTGTTCTCCAAGCAGGGGCCGCTCGGATACAACACGACCGAGTTGCCCTATGCCAAGGCGGGCTACTACCACTGGCTCGAAGACGGCAACAACTGGGATACGCGCTATCCCGTCCGATCCGTTCTCATCCACCGAGCCGTGCTGGTGCGAGACAAGGGCAAAGTCTTCAACGAAGAGTTCGTCCGTTCGCTCGTTCAGTAGGCGATTTTTCCAAGCGGAATGGCGGTCAGCCGAAGCACCAGGCGGGCCACCATCGCTTACGCTAAACCAGGAGTCGCCTGAGCAGGATGATCTGCACGGGGACGACGATCAGGGTGTAAGCGAGAATGGTGGCCAGAACTGATCCCCAAGGCCCGACCAGGGAAACCAGCAGCCATTTGCCCGCCAGCGCCGCAGCGGCCATCGCCATCGCCGCCAGCAGCTGCGGCCGCAACAGGCCCGCGCCGTTCAGCAGACTCGTCGTGATTTTCTCCAGCATGTCGATGACGGCCCAGGTACCGAGCACGAGCGGCAACACGGTGGCCGGCGGCACATCCATATGCAGCCAGTAGCGGGCGATGAGCGGCATCGCGAAGGTGATAAACAGGCAGATCGAGCCCATGACGGCAATCGCCATCAGCATCGCTCGCGTGTAGGTTCGGCGCACCCAGGCGATTTCGCCCCGACCGATGGCCTCCCCAAAGGCCGGCCACAGGCCCAGGAGCGCCGCCCCCAATGTTCCTGACACGAACAGAAAGATCCGTTGGACGGCGGCAAAGTCACCATAGACGGCCTGACCGAGCTGCTGCGTGATGAAAAAAGCATCCGAGTTGTAGGCAAGTACCGCGCAAAGCTGCAGCATGAAAAACGCGGAACCGGTGCGCAGCAGATGCAGGACGGTTGGCGCATGCAAGCCCGCATGGCGCAGGATGTCGAACAGGCCGCGGGCCGAAAACCAGGTGGCCATATTGACCAATTGCACGAACACCTGCATGCCCAAGGTGCACAACAGCAGGACCACCAGACTGGTCTTGAAGTACAGCGCCAGCGGCAGAGAAATCACGGTGCACAGCGAATAGGCCAGCTGCGCAAAGCCGATCCGGTAGCCCTCCTGATAGGCCAGCTGAAACTTCTGCACCAGCTGCAGCGGGATGTTGACGGCAACCAGCACGACAAAGGCCGAGAACGCGACCAGCGTCTCACGACGCAGGACTTCAGGGACCTTGCCCGCGAAGGCGAGCGGATCCTTGGCTGCGAACGCCCACACGAACCACAGCGCAATCAGCAGCGCGCCGGACACGGCGGTACAGCAATACGCAGCCGACATCGCCCGGCCCAATTCCAGCTTGTCGCCCTTGCGCAGCGCCGCGGTGACTCGATTGAGCGCCCCATTCCCGACGCCGAAATCGGCAAAGGAGAAGAAGGTCAGCAAGGCTCCGAGCATCATCCAGATGCCGAAGCGCTCGCCGGACATCGTCTGGCGCGCCATCGGAATGGTGATCAGCACCGTCAGCGCCGAGGCGAAGCGGGCAAAGTAATTCACCACCGCGGTTCGCAGCAAGCGCTGCGTGCGGGGGTTCAGTCGATCGAACCGCCTCCTCAGGTAGTCCATCATCGTGCAGCCGGCCAGGTCACTGCTGCCGGCCTGGCACTCACGGTCGCGCGCCGGATGGCGTACCGAACAAGGGACGAGTTCATGCCTGAGCAATGAAGTCGCGCAAGGCCGACTGCAACCTCAGCTGGCTGGCCGTTTGCGCCAAGTGGTCCGGCGCCGGCAACGCGGGTAGCGCCGCATCCATGAACCGGTCCAGGAACGCAGGAATCGCCGTCTCGTCATCGGCCGCATAGATGCCTTGAATGCCTGACAGCCAACGCAAGGTAGCGACCTGATGATCATTGCGCGTTTCGCGCAAGGCGCCCAAGCGGGGCAGCAAGAGCATGGGCTTGCCACGTTCCAGGCCCGACAGCACCGATCCCATTCCCGCATGCGCCACAAAGAGGCTGCAGGCATCGAGACGAGCGCCAAACTCTGCCGGCGATAGCGTCTTCACCGATTCGAGCGCCACCGGCTGATACGAGGAGTCTCCGATCTGGGCCAGGATTTCGATCCTGGGCTGCCTGAACTGCGCCCAGGCGTCCACGGCCTTGACCAATCGATCGAAGGGCATTTGCGATCCAACACTCAGGAAAATCAAAGCACCGCCCCTTCATAGCGAGGACCCTCGTCACGTGCCAGGTGCTCCCACTGGGTCAGCCACAGATCGGCGAATGCACGCACCTTTTGACCGGACATCGACATCGCCTCCACATTGGCGATGCTGTCGATCCACACCGTCCGCGCACCGAACCATTTGCCCAGTCGCAATGCCGCCACGCCGGGCGCCGCGCCGGTCGTGATCACGACATCCGGCCGCTCCCGCAGCACGATCAGCGCCATCTCCGCAATCATGCGCAAGAGCTTCCACCGGTCCCAGCGGGTGGCATCGGTCACCCGATAAAAACGGCCATCGGCCACTTGCGAGCGGTAGCTTTCCTGCACCGTCACATAAGCAATGTCCATATCAGCCCAGGCCTGCCGAATGCGCAGCAGCTGCACCCAATGGCCACCGCCGGAAGCGACCAGCAGCACGCGTTTCTTCATCGAGCCCCTCCGTTGGCAGCCACCTCGTAAAACCGCAGCAACTCAGAGGCGATGCGATGATGGTCATGCGCCGACGCGTCCTCCCGGGCCTGTATCGACAGGCGCAGGCGCAGGTCGTGATCACCGAGGCTCAGCTGCAATGCGGCCGCCAAGCCCTGCCGATCGCCCGGCGCAACCAACAAGCCGTTTTCACCGTCGCGCAAGACGTCGGGGATCCCGCCTACCCGGCTGGCTACCACGACCACCCCTGCAGCCATCGCCTCCAGAATGCCGATCGGCAGACCTTCGAAGTAAGAAGGAAGCACGAAGACATCGGCTGCGGCCAGGGCCTGCGCCTTAAGCTGGCCATCGACCCAACCCGACAGCTCATAGCAGTCGGACGGCAGGGCAAGGCTCTCAGCCAATTGCCTGGCGACATCGAGTTCCCCATCGCCAGCCAGCTGCAAAAAGACGCCGGGCATGCGCTGATGCAACAGCGCGAATGCCTGCAGCAAATCGTAAGCGCCCTTCTTTTCTCGGACCCGGCCGAGGAAAAGGATACGCCGCCCCGGGCCCGGCCGCGGCGCCTGCCAAGGCGGCAGCACCACCGGATTCAGCAGCACCGCCAGGTTCGCGGCAGGTTCGATAGCGCGCAGCGCGCTGATCCACGAAGGGGTCAGCACCAGCACCAAGGACGCCCGGGCCAGTGTGCGCCGCGCCCAGGCCCGCGCCCGGCGGCCGCAATGCGCGGCATAAAAGTCGCTGAACTCGCCGCTATGCAGATGGAAGACATAAGGCACACCGAACAGCCGGGCCAGCCAGCAAAGTACGGACTTGCGCCAGAAACTGCCCCGCGAGGCACTGTGCACGTGCAGGACGTCGATGCGGCGGAGCGCCAATGTCGCCAGCAGCCGCAGGACCACTCGCCCGAACGTGCGCAGCTGCGTCAGCGCCGCAGCGCCTTCGTAGGAGGACAGGTAGCAGACCGAACCCTCGTCGAACAGACCGGCGGCTCGATAAGTCTGAATGACGGCGCTCATGCCGCCCGGCATGCGTTCACCCGGACCGATCATCAGAACACGGCGCGCTCGCCTGTTCATTGCAGATCCGCGTCCCGTCGGGCCTCGGAGAAGGTCTTGTAGTCGACCACCTCATTGGAGTCCTGGATCCGCACGACCCTGGCCGGAATTCCGACCACTACGGCGTAGTCCGGAACATCGGACAAAACGACGGCGTTTGCGCCGATGGAGGCCCCGCGCCCGACTCTGATCGGACCCAACACCTTGGCGCCGCTGCCGATCATCGCTCCGGCACCGATGGTCGGGACGGTCTCATGTCCCGATCGCCCGCCAATGGTGACACCGGTCCCGACGATGACGTCGTCTTCCAGCACGGCCCGTTTGTGCACAACAGTTCCCAGGCCGTGGTAGCTGAACACGACTCCCTTTCCCACACGAGTCGACGGGGGCAACACCACCGCAAACAGGATTCTGTTCAAGGCCTTCAGCAAGTAGGGAAGTACCGGCACGCCGAGGCGCCAGAGCAGATGGGAGAGTCGATAGATCGAAAGCATGCGTTCTTAGCTCGCTGATTCTCCGGACAGCACCCGACCCAGTATGAGCTCGCAAGGATCGCGCGGGGTCGCCAGGCTGCCCAGCAAGGCGGCAGCGGCGAACATATGCCAGGTCGCCAGGGCCCAGCTGGCCTCACGCAGAGAGCGCTTGCGCAAGGTCAGGGCCGCCAGCAATAGCACCGGCACAGCGGCTAGGGCCAGCAGTGCAAGCATCCAACCCGCTCCGACGACGCCCAAAATGCAGGCGACCAAGCCGCCCAGTCCCCAGATGGCAGCGACCAGCAGCACATGGCGCTGCTTGCGGCAGGCCAGACGCCACCACGGCTGGCCCCAGGCCGCGCGCAGGAAGGCCCCGGTCGCCTGAGCCCGCCCATTGCGCCAGAGGCGTCGCAGCATCGCCCAATTTCCTTCCACATGACCCTCGTGGGTCACGGCCACTGCATGGAGCCGCAGCAGGCGCCAACCGGCAGCATTCAGGCGCGCGCCCAGGTCGGCCTCCTCAAACGCGGCCAACCAGCGATTGGCCAGGTAGCCGACCTGGTCTACGGCATTGCGCCGGTACAGGCCGCCACCGCCCAGTTCAAGCACCTCCACATCCGCGACCTGCTGCAGTGCTGCGCGGGCACGACGCTTGTCGTATTCGGTCAGCACACATCTGTCCACCAATCGCCCGCCCACACCGGCCAACCCGGGGTCGTCTGCCAGCCTTTGGAGGGCCAGCGCAAGAAAGCCGGGCATCAGCTCCATATCGGCATCCAGCACATAGATGTACTCGCCGCGGGCCTGCTGGAAACCCAGTTGCACGGCCGCACCGCAGCCTCGATCTTCGATCCGCTGGAACTGGACGATACGGATCGGATAGCGTCGGGCGATCTCCACCGTGCGATCGTTCGACAGCGAGTCGACCAGCAGCACTTCCGCATCCAGGCCCCGGATGGCGAGCATCACAGAATCGAGGCAAGCGCCGATGCGGCGCTCTTCGTTCAGTGCCTTGATCAGCACCGAAATCAGCGGCCTGGGCTTGCCCGCCCCGACCGACGAGTTCTCAACGGTGGCTTGCATGGGTCAATAAAAGGAAAACCTTGTCTTGAGGCGGCGCCGCAGCGCGGCGCGCAAGCGTTGACCCCAACGCCGCGCCGGATTGCGCCGCCGAACGAGGATCGCCTGCTTCTCCGCCTTGCGCCGGCTCTGGGCCTTGTCGCTCTCGCCGCCGGCACTATAGAAACAGACGGCATTGGGCACATGCCCATATCCCACGCCCGCATCGATGGCTCGCATCAGCCAGTCCAGATCCGCACAAAGCCTGTACTGCGTGTCGAATCCCCCGACTTGTTCGAACGCGCTTCTGCTGGCAAGAATCGTCTGATGGCACACCATCTCGCATCCGATCGAGCCTTCATCGAGATGAGCCTGGCCTTTGATCACCGCTCGATCACCGTCGATGACGATGGCGTCGCCATAGACGAGGCCCAGGCGCTCCTCCGTTTGCAACTTGCGCGCGAGCGCACCGAGCGCGTCCTCATGAGCAAACCAGTCGTCCGCATTCAGGAACAGGATCGCGTCTCCGGTGCTGAGACCGATGGCCTTGTTCATCGCGTCGTAGATGCCAGCATCCGGGCCGGAATAAATGCGCACATCGGGAATCGAAGCGGCCTTCACGAGGGCCAGCGTGCCATCGGTGGAACCTCCGTCCACCACCAAATGCTCCAGATCCGGCCAACGCTGCAGCCTTACCGACTCGCAACACCGACGAATATGTTTCTCCGCATTCAGACAGACCGTGACGACAGTGATCTTCATCATTGCCTTGCCGGCTTGATGGTTAACACAGGAACGGCCTGGGGCGTGGCCCGGCTGGAGACTGGCGTCGGCATGGACCCTCAGCGGCCCGACAAGCCCGGCCGCTGTGGCGCGCCGAACTGGCGAATGACCATCAGCACAAGGGTAAAAGCCATGATGACCAGCAACTGCAGCTGTGGCGTGCCGACCAGGTCGGCGTTGTAGGGCAAGCCCAGCAGGGCCACCACCAACACCGCCGTCGAGAACTGACACGCGATCAAGGCTTCCTTGGCATCCGCCGGCAGCAGGCGCCTGGCCTTGGCAGCCAATCGCAGACCGGCCAGCAGCAGGCCGACCACCAGGCCCGCGCCCAAGGCCCCGGTTTCCCATAGCAGCACGGCCAGTGAAGAGCGGCCGATCTTGAAACGATATTTGACCGCCACCTCACCCGGGAAAAAGCCGATCCGTGAGCTGCCGATGCCGTGTCCTATCACGGTCCGCAAGGGGTCGGTACGCAGGCTGTTTTCCTTGGCCCAGAACTTCAGCGCAGAGATCCGGCTCATCTCGCCGGTTGTCATATCGATCTGCTCCGAGTCAAGATTGCGCTCGACGATGACGCTGACGTACTTGCCAAAGCCGCCGTATGTCTTGGCGCCAGGCGGCTCGAACATCTTCCAGTAGGCGTAAAGGAACACGGGGATGAGGGCGCACACAAGCACCAGGCTCATGAGCAGCATGGGCCGGCGAAGCGTTTCTCGCAGGCCGAAGAAAGCGAGCACCACCAAGGGGGAGACAAGCACAACATACTTGACCTCCGCGAGACCGATCGCGGCAAGACCGGCCGCGATCACCGCGAGCGCCGCGTACCAAGACATAAGACCGTGGCGGAATCTGGCAAAGGCGTAGACCACCACCACCAAGGAGAACATGCCCATTGCACCGCTGGCCCCGCCACCCTCCGCATTGCCGCCGAACAGCCCGACAACGGCATCATGGGTGGTGAATCTCGTGCTTCGCGACACGAAGAAGTGCTGATAAAGCACCAAGGGGAACTGGATCAAGATCAGGGCCGGCAGCAAACGCAACCAGACGAGGGCCTTGTCCAGTTCCAGG
Organism: Roseateles violae; assembly: GCF_030410485.1. GTDB lineage: Bacteria > Pseudomonadota > Gammaproteobacteria > Burkholderiales > Burkholderiaceae_C > Roseateles_D > Roseateles_D violae. The sequence goes on from NZ_JAUHHC010000003.1 coordinate 201,557, forward strand.
CGCGACACCAGCGCCAGGGCCAACAGACCCAGCAACCAGAAATAGTCCCGGGTCGCCAGGATGAACTGCACGCCGCCGCTGGCATTCACGGCGAGCGAGAAGAGCACCAGCAGCAGAAAGGCGCCGCCCATCAGTTTGGATCCACCGACACCGGCCATAGGCGCCGCCTTTTGGCCACGTCCCAGCTGCGCAACCGGCGCCATGATCATGGCCTTCACGGCCATCGCAAGGCCGAGCAGATAGGGAAGCCAGAAAAGCTTGGGAATCCGGCCCAGCGACTCGGCCGGCCCCACAAGCGCAAAGGTGAGCAGCACCAGCGCCACCGCGAGCCAGGCGGCCGGGACCGCAAAGATGATCACCCCGCCCCCGAGCAGCAGCATCAGGAGCGCGAAGCCCGGCAGCGGCGCGATCATCAGCACGCCCATGAACAGCAAGAGCAGGATGGCGCCGCAAAGCCAAAAAAGAATAAGCCGCAGCGGCGATACCGGGCTCGGGTAGCTGGACCTAGACAACATGGCCGGTTCCGAAAAAGTGCTTTGCGATCATGAGCGGGCAAGCCAATCCTGATGGGCGAACCGAATACCATCGCGGAGCTTGGTCTTGGCCGACCAGCCTAGCGCCGCCAATCTGTTCACATCAAGCAGCTTGCGCGGCGTTCCATCCGGCTTGCTGCTGTCGTAAACGATGCGACCCTGGAAGCCGACCACCTGCATCACCGTCTCGGCCAGCTCGCGGATCGTTACGTCCTCGCCGGTGCCGATATTGACCAAGGGGCCGTCGTAGCCCTGCTCCATCAGATGCACACAGGCGTCGGCCAGATCGTCGACATAGAGGAACTCGCGCCGCGGCGTGCCGCTGCCCCAGACGACGTACTCGGCGTCGCCGCGCAGCTTGGCCTCGTGCGCCTTGCGGATCAGCGCGGGCAGCACATGGCTGTTGGCGAGGTCGTAGTTGTCGTTGGGCCCGTACAGATTGGTCGGCATCACGCTGACGTACTGCCGGCCGTATTGCGCGTTGTAGGCCTCGCAGAGCTTGATGCCGGCGATCTTGGCGATCGCATAGGGTTCGTTGGTCGGCTCCAGCGGGCCGGTCAGCAGATAGTCTTCGCGGATCGGCTGCGGACAGTCGCGTGGGTAGATGCAGCTGGAGCCGAGAAACATCAGGCGCTGCACGCCGGCCGCGTGGGCCCCGTGGATCAGGTTCGCCTCGATCATCAGGTTCTGATAGAGGAAATCGGCGCGGTAGACGTTGTTGGCCTGGATGCCGCCGACCTTGGCGGCAGCAATGAAGATGTAATCGGGCCGGTGTTCAACTAGGAAGGCGGCAACGGCAGCCTGATCGAGCAGCTCCAACGTGTCGCGGCCGGCGGTGATCAGATTTGTGTAGCCACCGGCCTGCAGTCGGCGCAGCAGGGCCGAGCCGACCATGCCGCGGTGGCCGGTGACGAAGATGCGGGCCTTCTTGTCCATCATGCCGCCGCCCCGTTCACTCGTTGTAGTCGTAGGCCTGGAAGCCGGCAATCTTGACCAGGCTGTCGCGCCGCGCGGCCGTGTAGTCGGCCTGCACCATTTCGGCGACCAACTCCTTCAGCGTAGTCTTCGGCTCCCAGCCCAGCTTGGCCTTGGCCTTGCTCGGGTCGCCCAGCAGCGTCTCGACTTCCGTCGGCCGGAAGTAGCGCGGGTCGACCCGCACGATCACGTCGCCGACCTTGCACCTGGCCTTGTCGCCGCTCACCGATTTGACGACGCCGATCTCGTTGACGCCCTCGCCCTCGAAGGCGACGGTGATGCCCAGCTCCTGGGCAGCGAACTCGACGAACTGGCGCACGCTGTACTGCACGCCGGTGGCGATGACGAAGTCCTCCGGCTGTTCCTGCTGCAGCATCAGCCACTGCATCTCGACGTAGTCCTTGGCATGGCCCCAGTCGCGCAGCGCGCTCATATTGCCCAGGTACAGGCAGTCCTGCAGGCCCAGCGAGATGCGCGTGATCGCTCGGGTGATCTTGCGGGTGACGAAGGTCTCGCCGCGCAGCGGGCTCTCGTGGTTGAACAGGATGCCGTTGCAGGCGTAGAGGCCATAGGCTTCGCGGTAGTTGACCGTGATCCAGTAGGCGTACATCTTGGCCACCGCATAGGGGCTGCGCGGATAGAAGGGCGTGGTCTCCTTCTGCGGAATCTCCTGCACCAGGCCATAGAGCTCGCTGGTGCTGGCCTGGTAGAAACGGGTCTTCTTCTCCAGCCCCAGGATGCGGATCGCCTCCAGGATGCGCAAGGTGCCGATGCCGTCGGCATTGGCGGTGTACTCGGGCGTTTCGAAGGAAACCGCCACATGGCTCATCGCCGCGAGGTTGTAGATCTCGTCGGGCTGCACCTGCTGGATGATGCGGATCAGATTGGTCGAGTCGGTCAGGTCGCCGTAGTGCAGCTTGAAGCGCTGGTGGTCCACATGCGGGTCCTGGTACAGGTGGTCGACGCGGTCGGTGTTGAACAGCGAGGAACGGCGCTTGATGCCGTGCACCTCATAGCCCTTGTCCAGCAGCAGTTCGGCCAGATAGGCGCCGTCCTGGCCGGTCACGCCGGTAATCAATGCAACTTTGGGTCCTGCCACAACACGCCTTCAGGTTTTCAAATGACTGCCAAAAACATGCGAGACGAAGTTCTGCGGCATGCTCTGCCGCAGTTCCGCGATGAATTTCGACTGCACGGCATAGGCGCTTTTCTCGTCCGGATTGATGGTGGACACGCGCACCAGCATGCCGTCTGGGATGATGCCGCGCAGGCCGTAGCGAAGTTGAATCAGTTTCTGATCCTGGCCTGTCACCGCCGTGTATTCGCCGACGGCGAACCAGAAGGTCACCGGCTCGATCCGGTTGTTCAGCTTGGCCACCATGCGGCGCACGCCCAGGGCTCCATCGGGGAGGGCCAACGTGTCGCTGCGGTTCGAGACGATGTCGAAACCCTGGGCGGGATAGCAGACGTCTGGTCGGTGCGCGCGAGTGGCATCTGACTGGTCGCCACCATAGGCGACCGAAAGCATGACCCGTACCCCTTCGGAATTGACATAAGTCCGCGTCAGCGTTTGCGCGTAGAGCTTGTCCAACAAGGCCTTCACATCCGGCGCGACGATGCCCACCGGTTGGTTCTCATCGAGTCGCCAGGAGCCTACCCGGGTCGGGAACATCTGTTCCAGATTGACCTTCTGGCGCTGGTCGGCCAAATGGATCGTCGGCCGGCCTACATGACCCAGCACCGAGGCCGTCAGCAGGCACAGCGAAACGGCGACCGCGTGGAAGCGTAGCTTGCCGAGCTTCATCGCGCGCCCCTCCGCTCGGCCCTGAAGAAATAGCCAAGCAGCTTGTCCGCCACCAACATGAAGACCAGGGCAACCATGAACAGCACCATGCCGGCGAAACCATGGACGAAACCCTGGCCGGCCGCGTCGCCGAAGTAATAGGTCACCAGCACCAGAATCATCACCCGGCAGATATTGGCGACGAAGGCGATCGGAATCAGCAGCAGCGCCAGTGCGATATTGCGACCGGCCGAGGTGTAGCGCATCAGGTTCATGTACAGCATGCCCAAGGCCTCGAGCGTGAACATCGAGTTCAGACCGGCGCAGGCATCCGCTACCAGCAACTGGTACTGGCCGATCGTCAGCATGACGCCCGAGCGGCCGACCGGATAGCCGAGCAGGTACAGCAAGGAACTGGCGACCGAGGACACGGCCGTCTTCAGCGGCGAGGTGACGGCCGCGACCAGCGCCTCCGGCAGCGGCACCATGAACAACAGGAAGAACAGCGGAAACCAGATCAGCCGCAGCGCGGCCCAGCCTTTGAAGATCAAGGCCAGAGCCGCCAACACGACGATCTGCGAGCCCATGCCAAAGATCCAGATGTCCTGCGACCGACCCACGGCGAAGAGCAAGCCAGCGAAGATCAGCAGACCATAGCCGACAGCGCTCGCGGGCCGCGACTCCAAGCCTGCCAGTTGGTGCCGCGCGCTGTACAGCAGCCACATGCTAACGGCGAAGATGATCGGGCCATGGCCCTGCTCATCGCTGCGCCATATCGTCTGACTCAATTCCCAGTAGACCGGGCCGTAGACGATCAGCAGTGCCGCCGCCACCATGAGCGCGGAAGGCGCGTCGACCCCCGTCGGCAGCCAGGGCTGGGCCCGCTTGGGCGATGTCATCACGCGATCGCTCGGCAAGATCGGCCCCGATCAAAACTCGTTGACGACCGCGCCGAGGAATTGGACGGAGCTACCCGACAGGCTGGCGACGAGGTCCTGCAGCGCTTCATAACGGCAGGCATCCTTGCGAGCGATCACGATGGCGGAACCGCACTTGGCTGCCGCCACGCAGCCATCGGAGCCGTACATCGCAGCCGCCGTGTCGACGATCACATGATCGAACTTGGACCCCAATTCCCGCATCAGCAGGCCGAAAGCCGGTCGTTCGACCAATTCCAGCGGGTTCGGCGGGATGGCGCCGCCCGGCAGCACGAACAGGCCCGGCACGCCTTCCACACCCTGGATCACCTGCGACTCGGCCCGGCCGGAAAGAATCGTCGACAGACCGGCGTTGTTGGGCACACGAAACACCTCGTGCAGGCGTGGACCACGCAAATCGGCATCCACGACCAGCGTGCGGCCACCCAGTTGGGCCAGCGAGACGGCCAGATTGGCGGCGAAATAGGTCTTGCCATCGCCGGTCTGCGGGCTGATGACGGCCAGCGAAGCATGCGAGGAAGCTGCGCCCTGCTGCTGACGCATGATGACCTGGCTGCGCACAGCCCGGATCGCCTCGGCCTGCACCGAGAACGGCTGGTTCAGCACGACCAGTTCGGGGCTGGACAGGCGCCGTTCGGCATTGGCGAGCGGATAGTGGAACTGCTGAGCCAGCGCATGCAGCACATCGTCTTCGCTGACCAGACCCAGCGCAACAGCGGCCTCGCCGAAGCGCACGCCATTCTCGCGCTGATAAACCAGTACACGCTCGACCTCGGCAGCGCTCAGATTTCGGGCATCGCGGATGATGTCGCCGATCGAACGGTCATGGACGGCTTGGCTGTCATTGGTTTTGTTCAAGGCAGTCCTCACGTTCTCGGAATCTTCCACATTCACCGCGCTCATGCCGAGGCTCCCTTATCGGAGAAGCCCAGCAGGCGCCGCTGCATCAGATTGGCCTTCGCGGTGCGACCGAACAGGCGCTTGGCCGTCGGCTTCTGCATCACGCCGATGATCGGCAGCGCAACCGCGTTGACGACGTCCTCGGCGCTGCGCACGCGGCGATCGAAGATCTCCAGCGCGACGGCCACACCCACCGCCAGCAGACCGCCGACGAACACGGCCACGATCATGTTGAGGAGGAGGCGTGGCGAGGTGTGCTCCCGCGGCGGCACGGCCGGGGACAGTACGGACACATTGCTCTGCGTCGCCTGGCTCTCCAGCGAAGTCTGGTTGTAGCGCTGGGCGATCATGTCATAGGCCTTCTGGGCATTGTCCAGATCGCGCAGCAGCACCGAACCCTCGTCGCGCACGGCCTTCATCTGCAGGATCTTGTTGCGCTGGGCCTCCAGCGAGGCGCGCAACTCGCTAACGCGCTGCTGATTGATGGTGTTCGCCACGCCGAGACTGTTGCTGACCTTGGCCGTCTCGACATCGATGCGCCGGCGCAGCTCGGCCACATTGGCGCGCAGCTCGACCACCTGCGGATGAGCGTCGCCGAGTTTGGAGTTGAGTTCCTGCAGCCGGGCCTCCTGGCGCGACAGATCGGCCTTCAGGCTGGCGATCAGCGAATTGGACAGCACTTCCTGCATGCGGTCGGCCGAGCCGCGGGCGGCCGACTGACGGCTGCTCGAGTCGCTGGCCAAGGCCTGCAGGGCCACGAGCTGGCTGGACAACTCGTTCAGTCGTGCGTTCTCGACATCGATGCGCTCGTCCGAGGCGATGATGCCCTTTTCCTTCTGGAATTCGGACAGTCGCGACTGAGCCTTCTCCAGCGTGTCGCGCGCGTCCTTGGCGCGGCTATCGAAGAAACCCGAATACTGCTTGGCCGGCTCGACGCGCAGCTCCAGGTTGGTTTCCAGATAGGCCTGCACAAAGGCATTCGCCAAGCCGGCGGCGAAGCGAGGATCGGGAGCGCGGTAGGAAACGTTGATGACGTTCGATTCGCGCGAGGGCTTGACGTCGAGGTTTTTCTGGAAGGTTTCGGCCAGCCATTGTTCGATCGAGCCCTGGCCGTCGGTCGCGTCACGCCACTGCTCGCGGATCGTGGCGTTCTCATTCAACTTCAGATTGCGCACAACCTTGTACGCAACGCGATCGCTGGTAATCACGTCGACCTGTGTCGCCATCATGGCCGGGTTGGCGCCGGTCGGATACAGCACGGCACTGAGCGGATCGGGCTTCACGTCAAGCACGACCGAGGCGACCGCCGTGTACTGCTTGGGCAGTACCAGGCTGATCACCAGCGTGATCGCCAGCAGTGCCAGGAAGACCGCCAGCGATGCCTTCCAGCGCGCCTGCAGGATCGAAAGGAATTGGGAGAAAGACATAGGGTTCGCTCGCCTCGCTGGATCAGAAAAGGCTTTCCTTGACGTACACGACATCCCCGTCGCGCAGCGCCTCGTCCATGGCCGGCTGCAGGACCTGGACCTTCCCGTCGGCACCCTTGCGGTGCACGCGGATGCCCTTTTCGGTGCCGCGCTGGGTCAGGCCGCCGCCGGTGGCCAGGCTCTGCATCAGGCTCAGGCCTCGCTCCAGCCGCATCGGGCCGGGGCGCTGCACCTCGCCGTAGATATAGACCATCGGCGCGCGCTCGACCCACAGCACGTCGCCGTTCTGGATCAACACGTCCTGGCTGCGGCCGCCCGGTGCGAACACGCTGGGCAGGTCGATCTCGACACGGTGCGGCTGGCCGTTGCGGGTGCCGGTCAGCACCAGCAGGTCGCCGCCGGTCGGGGCCACGCCGCCGGCATTGGCCAGCAGATCGGTCAGCCGCATATCGGCCACCTCGATCGGATAGCGGCCCGGCCGGTTGACCTGGCCCAGCACACTGGCCTGGTTGCCCTTGACCTGCAGCACGACGATGGTGACCTGCGGGTTCTTGACGAAGTTGCCGTTCTTCAGGCCGTCGGCGATCGCCCGCTCGGCCTGGCTGACCGACAGGCCGCCGATGCGCACATTGCCCAGCAGCGGGAAGGACACGACGCCACCCTCGGAGACGCGGGTCTCCAGGCCCAGGTCGGGGTTCTGGTAGACGCTGATGCGCAGCACGTCGCCGGCGCCGAGCCGGTATTCGGCCGCATTGCCGCTGACCGCGCCGACCGGCTGGGCCTGCTGCTGCTGCGGCGGCTGCGTCGTCGGCGTTGCCGGCTTGCCGGTCTGCGCGGCGGCCGGCAGGCTGGCCAGCGTGCCGATCAGGCCGAGCGCCACCGCGCCGCGGCGGGTCCTGTGCATCATCGTCTTGTCCATCATTTGAGCCCCATTCCCTTCGAGATGGCTGCGGCATCGAGGCCGCTGGCGGCCGGCGTGGGCGCCGGAGTGGTCGGCGCGGCGACGGGGGCCGCGGTCGGCGTGGCTTCGGTGGCGGCCGGTGCCAGGGCCGGCGCGGCGCCGGCTGCAGCGGCCGCGGGCGCGCCCTCGGCGAACTTGCCGACGTATTCGATCTTCGAGCTGTCGCGCAGCGCCTTGATGTCCTTCTGCACCAGCTCGACCTTGCGCTGGTTGGTCAGGAAGGCCTCGATCTGCGGGCGCGCACGCGCCTCGTCGACCGGCTGGCTGCGCGAGCCGACGACAAAGAGCACGGCCAGGCCGTTGGGCGTGCGGCTGATCGCCGAGTCGCCGTCCTTCAGCCGTGCAATCGCGTCCAGATTGGCCAGCGGCAGCTGCTCGGCGGCACGCACCGCCTGATTGCCGGTGAAGCGGATGTCATTGGCCTTCAGGTATTCGACGAACTCCGGGATGTTCTTCGAGGCTTCCAGCTTGGCGCGGATCGCGTCGACCTGCTCCGGCTTGGCCTCGATGGCCAGTTCCTGCAGGTTGTAGATGCGGCGCTCGCGGAACAGCGCCGGCTTCTCGTTGTAGTACTTGCTGATCTCGTCGTTGCTCGGCTTGACGGCCGCCTCGCCGACGCGCTCGACATAGGCGCGGGCGATGATTTCGCGCTTGGCCGCCTCGATCTGCTGGACCACGCGCGGATCGCGGTCGAGCTTCATGTCTTGCGCCTTCTGCACCGCCAGTTCCTGCTCGATCAGGCGTTCCAGCACCTGGCGGCTGGCCGCCTCGGCCTGCTCGGGCTTCAGGCCCGGCTGGCGCTGCAGCACGTAATTGATCTGGTGAACGGTGATCTCTTCCTTGTTCACCTTGGCCGCCGTCTGCGAGGCCTTGTCCGACTTCTTGTCGTCACCGCAGCCGGCCAGCGCCAGCGCTGCCAAGGCGGCCACCGCGATCAGCCGGACGCCCGATGCGGCGCGACGGCCAGCGAATTCGGATTGCACGAGTTTCATGACCATGACTTTCTTTCTTCTCCGCGCGGCGCCAGCAATGGCGCGAGATCTGCTGCGTGGCAGCACCCGCCCTCAAGGGACGAACCAGTGTAGCTTTGCGAAATGACAAATGAGGCATCCCGTCCCCCCTTCCCGGCGGTGCCCCACCCGGAGAAACCCTGCCGGATGAGGCCCCTCGGGCATGGGCACCGCCCGGCTCCGCCGCCGCCCCAGAGGACCGCGCCGGCCAGGCATGGCAAATCGGATGCCGCCCCTCGCGCAAGAATGGACCCGGCCGCTGCCGGGCAGTTCCCGGCACCCCCATGAACCAGGGGGTCGACGGCGGGTGCAGAGATCGGCGTTTACCCTAGCTCGCGTGGCGCGAGCGCGTCATCGCCATCACCGCTCAGCACTTGATGCCGGCATGCAGGGCGACGACGCCGGCGCTGAGGTTGTGGACGTCGACATGGCCGAAGCCGGCCGTCTTCATCATTGCCTTCAGTTCCTGCTGGCCCGGATGCATGCGAATGGACTCGGCCAGATAGCGGTAGCTGTCGGCGTCGCCGGCGATCAGCTTGCCCAGCCGCGGCAGCACCTTGAACGAATACCAGTCATACGGCTTTTGCAGCGGCGCGGCGACCTTGGAGAACTCCAGCACCAGCAGGCGGCCGCCGGGCTTCAGCACCCGGCACATCTCGCCCAATGCCTGGTCCTTGTGCGTCATATTGCGCAGGCCGAAGGCGACGCTGACCAGATCGAAGCTGCCGCTCTTGAAAGGCAGCTTCTCGGCGTCGCACAGGCCCGTCGGCAGCACCAGGCCCTCGTCGAGCAGGCGGTTGCGCCCCTGGCGCAGCATCGCCTCGTTGATGTCGGTGTGCACCACCATGCCGGTCTCGCCGACCTTCTTCGCAAAGGCACGCGACAGATCGCCGGTGCCGCCGGCGATGTCCAGCACCCGCTCGCCCGCCTTCAGATTGGCCACCGCCACCGTGTAGGCCTTCCAGGCGCGGTGCATGCCCATCGACATCAGGTCGTTCATCACGTCGTAGCGGGACGCGACCGAATCGAAGACGCCGCGCACGCGGCTGGCCTTGTCCTGCTCGTCGACGGTCTCGTAGCCGAAATGGGTGCTGCTCATGGAAGTCGATCTCAATGTGAATGGCCGCAGGACGAGCCGGCCTTGGCGGGCATCGCGTCATCGCGACCGACGCCGGCCTCGGCCAGGCGCCGCTCGTAGTCCTGCCACAGCTGATCCTGCTCGGCGCCGAGCCGGTACAGATAATCCCAGGAGAACAGGCCGCTGTCATGGCCATCGGAGAACTGCGGCTGGACCGCGTAATGGCCGACCGGCGTCAGCGCCGTGATCTGCACCTCGCGCTTGCCGGTCTGCAGCACCTCCTGACCCGGGCCATGGCCCATCACCTCGGCCGAGGGGCTGTAGACCCGCATCAGCTCGAAGGGGATGCGAAAGCGCGCGCCGTCGCTGAACGCCACCTCGAGCACGCGCGAGCTCTGGTGCACGGTGATGTCGGTGGGGACGGGGCTCGTCGAACTCAGGCCGGCCATGGGCGAAGGATACGCAGCGCGATGCTGCGCCAGAAGCGGAACAGGGGCCGACAGTGTAGCGCTGGGCGGCGTGCGCACGGACAAGCCCCGATGCCGGTGCACACTGCCTCGTCTACCCTTGCCCGCTTGTCAAACCGACCGAAGCTCCCCGCCCTCATGATGCGCCGCCGACTTTCCCTGCTTGCCACCGCCGCCGCCCTCGCCGCCCTGCCCGTGCTGAACGCCAGCGCCCTGGACGTCAAACAGCTCGATGGCCGGATCGATCCCTGCACCGACTTCTACGGCTTCGTCAACGGCAAATGGGCCGAGCAGGTCGAGATGCCGGCCTCGCAGTCGCGCATCGGCGGCTTCGAGGACCTGCGCCTGGCCAACGAGGCCATCCTGCAGCAGGCCTTGCGCGACCTGAGGGCCAATCCGTCCCTGCAGACGACGCCGGGCCTGAAGCTGGCCGCCACCTATTTCGCCAGCGGCATGAATCTGGACGCGATCGAGGCCGGCGGCCTGAAGGCGCTGCAGCCGCTGCTGAGCCGCATCGACGCGCTCGACAAGCGCGAGCAGCTGCCGGCGCTGCTGGCGACGCTGAACCGGGTCCAGGTCTCCGCGCCGCTGGGCGTCTTCGTCGGCGCCGACGCCAAGGACGTGCGCCGCCATGCGCTGCAGATCGGCCAGGCCGGCCTGGGCCTGCCCGACCGCGAGGACTATTTCAAGAGCGACGCCAACAGCAAGCGCCTGCAGGATGCCTACCGCGTCTACGCGCGCCGGCTGCTGACGGCCGCCGCCGGGCCGAACGGACCGGCGCCCAGCGAAGCCCAACTCGACGCGCTCTACGCCTTCGAGACCCAGCTGGCCGAGGCCACCAAGCCGCGCGCCGAGCTGCGCGACCCGAACGCGCGCTACAACCCCTTCAGCCCGGCCGAGCTCGACAAGGCGGCGCCCGGCTTCGACTGGAGCGCCTATCTGAAGCCGCTGACCGAGACCGCCAATCGCAAGGGTGGCGTCGAGCGCGTCATCGTCGGCCAGCCGGCCTTTCTGAAGCGCGTCGCCGAGCTGGCGGCGGCAACGCCGATCGAGACCTGGCGCAGCTATCTGAAGCTGCGCCTGCTCGACGCCAGCGCCGACCGCCTGCCCCAGGCCTTCGCCGGTGCCCATTTCGACTACCGCGAGGCGACGATCCGCGGCCTGAAGGCCGCGCCGCCGCGCGAGGAAAGCGTGATCCTGGCGATCGCCGGCCGCACCGGCAGCCTGCCGCTGGGCCTGACTTTCGGCGAGGTCTTCGTCTGGCGCGCCTTCTCGCCCGAGGCGATGACGCGCTCGCGCCAGCTGGTCGCCGACGTCAAGGCGGCGATGCGCCAGCACATCCAGGAGCTGGCCTGGATGAGCGCGCCGACCAAGCAACGCGCGCTGGAGAAGCTCGATGCGATGGTGCCCAAGATCGGTGCGCCGGACCAATGGCCCGACTACACCGGCCTGACGCTGGCCGCCGACGACTACGCCGGCAATCTGTTGCGCACGGCCGCCTGGTTCACCGCCAAGCAGATGGATGATCTGGAGAAGCCGGTCGACCGCCTGCGCTGGAGCATGTCGCCGCATGTCGTCAATGCCCAGGCCGGCGGCTACAACTCGATCACCTTCCCGGCCGGCATCCTGCAGCCGCCCTTCTTCAACGCAAAGGCCGACGACGCGCTGAACTACGGCGGCATCGGCATGGTGATCGGCCACGAGATCACCCATCATTTCGACGACCAGGGCCGCCAGTTCGACGCGGTCGGCAATCTGAACGACTGGTGGACCGAGGCCGACGCCAGCGCCTACAAGGCGCGCGCCGATCGCGTCGTCAAACTCTACGGCGGCTACGAGCCGGTGCCCGGCGAGCCCATCAACGGCCGCCTGACCCTGGGCGAAAACATCTCCGACATGGCCGGCATGCCGATCGCCTTCGACGCGCTGCAGACGGCGCTCAAGCGCAGCGGCAAGGCCGAGAAGATCGACGGCTACACGCCCGAGCAGCGCTTCTTCCTGTCCAACGCCCTGATCTGGCGCGTCAAGACCCGGCCCGAGGCCCTGGTCAACCAGCTGCGCACCGACCCGCATTCGCCGGGCAAGTACCGCGTGCTGGCGCCGATGTCGAATATGCCCGCCTTCGCCAAGGCCTTCAGCTGCCCGGCCGGCGCGCCCATGGTCGCCGCCGATCCGATCACGATCTGGTAAGGCACTGACTTTCGACATGGGGCCGGCCTTGCCGGCCCTTTTTCATGGCGGCTGCCGCCTGCACCGGACCCTGACTTTCGGCATCCGGGCACAGCCAGCAAGACCTGACCCCATCGAAAAGCACGGGTTTCCGCGGTTTGCGATTCGTCGCGGAATTCGGTGGCTTGGTTTCACCGCTTCCGCATTTCGTCGCCTTCAGCTTGGAGCGCGGCGGGCCGCTTCCTAATCTGGACCCAGATCGCACCGCCCGGCCTGATCCGCCTACCGATGGAGTTCCTCATCATGTTCGAGCAATCACCTTCCCTGACCCGCGGCCTGCTGCTGGCCCTGCCCATGACTTTCGGCAGCGCGCTGGCGCTCGCGCAGGACCTGCAGCGCGTCGAGGTCGAGGGGCGCCGGCCGGCCGATATCGCGCGCTTCGACGTGCAGGCCAGTTGCCCCGGCATCGCCGCGACCCTGCAGGACGGCCTGGTCGGCGCCATCTCGCGCGAGAACCTGAGCGGCACGATGCGGGTGCAGTTCCGCGTCAAGGGCGACGGCACCTCCGAGGTCAAGCACTCCGGCGGCCCGGTCGCCTACCGCCAGCCGGTGCGCCGCGCGATGCACAACGTCAGCTGCGTCAACAAGGAGGACGGCCAGCTGTTCAGCTTCCTCGTCGTCTTCACGCCGGCACGCGACGAAGCCGGCGGCGATGCCAGCTACCGCGTCGCGCTGCTGGAGCAGTGAGCGCGGGGTCGGCGGCGCAGGCCCCACAATAGGGGCCGATGAAATGGCGTTCCCGTCCGATCCCTGCGGCTGAGTTGCTGGCCGCCGCCACTGCCCTGGTGCTGCCGCTGCTGACCTGTCCTGCCGCGGCTTGCGAGAAGACCGTGCGCTGGAACGAGGATCCGCCGTTCAGCATGCGGGGCAGCGCCGATGGCGAGTTGATCGGACTGAACGTCGAACTGGTGCGCGAGACGCTCAGGCGCCTGGGCTGCAGCGCGCGCTGGGTCGAGATGCCCTGGGCGCGCGCGCTGGCGGAGCTGGAGGCCGGCCGCCTTGATATCTTGCCCGGCACGTTGCGTCTGCCCGAACGCGAGCGCTTTGCCTATTTCTCGGCGCCCGGCCCGCAGTCGCGCAACCGCCTGTTCGTGCGTGCCGACGAGCTGCGCAAATGGGCCTCGCTGAGCCGGCTGGCCGATCTGCGCGGCAGCGGCTTCCGGCTGGGGGCACAGCTGGGGGTCGCCTACGGGCCGGACTATGACGAGCTGATGCGCGACCCGGAGTTCGCCCGCAGCGTTCACCGCACGCCATCGCGGCGCAGCCTCTGGCTGATGGTCGACGCAGGCCGGCTCGACGGCGTGCTGGTCAACGAGATGACGGGCCGGCGCGAGCTGGCCCAGCTCGGTCTGCAGGAGCGGATCAAGGACACCGGACTCGTCGCCAACCATCCGACGGCCGCCGTCGCCTTCAGCCGCAAGACGATAGCGCCCGACTTCGTCGCCCGCTACAACAAGGCCGCCGAGGCGATGCAGCAGGACGGCAGCCAGGCGGCGATCGTGCAGCGTTACGCGCCGGGGCTTTGAGCGGCGGCCAGCGCTGCCCGCACCCGCTCGTCCAAGGCCTCGACCGGCAGCGCCAGCCGCGCCGCGGCGCCGCCCTCGACCTGGCGGCGCGTCTCGCCCCAGATCGGGTTGGGGAAATGGCTGTCCCAGTCGAAGCGCGCGATCACATGCCAGTGCAGATGCGGCACCACATTGCCCAGCGTGGCCAGATTGATCTTGCTCGGCGCGAGCGCCTCGCGCAGGGCGCGCTCGATGGCCGTCACCGCCTCCATGCATTCGAGCCGCTGCGCGGCATCCAGATCGCTGAACTCGGCCACATGGCCGTTCCAGATCAGCCGGTAGAAGGCGGGGAAACTCGGCGCGTCCTCGACGCGCACGACGCGCCAGCGTTCTCCGCGGGCGACCAGCAGCCCGCCGGTTTCGGCACAAAGAGGACAGGCGGGGCGGAGCTCGTTCATATCGGGCAAGACGCTGGCTAAGATCGGCCGACTTTAGCAACCCGAGGATGAACGCCGATGTCCGCCCCCGCCCTGACACGCCGCCTTTGCCTTCTTGCGCTGGGCCTGCTGCCCGCCCTCGTCCAGGCCCAGGCCTGGCCGTCCAAGCCGATCAAGTGGATCGTCGCCTACCCGGCCGGCGGCGGCTCGGACTTCCTCGCCCGCCAGCTGGCGCCGCAACTCGGCAAGCAGCTGGGCCAGACCCTCTTCATCGACAACCGCCCGGGCGCGGCCGGCAGCATTGGCACCGAGGCGGCCGCCAAGTCGCCGGCCGACGGCTACACCCTCCTGACCGGCGACAACGGCGCGATGGTGTTCAACAGCGCGATGTACAAGAAGCTCGCCTACTCGCCGAGCGAGTTCACGCCGGTCGGCTTCATGGCGCGCTTCCCGCTGATCCTGACCGTCAATCCGAACTCGGGCTTCAGCAGCGCCAGCCAGTGGCTGGCCGATGTCAAGGCTCATCCGGGCAAATACAGCTATGGCTCGCCGGGCATCGGCAGCCCGCACCATCTGGCCATGGAGATGATCAAGGAGCGCAGCGGCAGCTTCATCGTCCATGTGCCCTACCGCGGCACCGCCTTCGCCGTGCAGGACCTGATCGCCGGCATCGTGCCCATGGCCATCCTGGACACCGCCGCCGGCCTGCCACAGATCCGCGCCGGCAAGCTCAAGGCCCTGGCCGTGCTGAGCAAGAAGCGCATCCCGCAGCTGCCCGAGGTGCCGACCTTCGAGGAACTGGGCCTGAAGAACGTCGACGTCGCCGCCTGGCAGGGCCTGTTCGTGCCCAAGGGCACGCCGGAGCCCATCGTCACGCGGCTGACCGCCGAGATGAACAAGGCGATCACGACGCCGGAGGTGAAGGCGCGGCTGGAGGAATTCGGCCTCGAGGTCGCGCCCGGCGACGGCCCGGCGCTCGCCCGCTTCATCCAGCAGGAGACGCAGACCTGGCATGCGCTGATCAGGGAGCGCAAGCTGTCGGCGGAGTGAAGTAAAAGAAAGGGCTGCATCAGCGGCCCTTCTTCATTTACACCAGCACGCGCTCGATGCCGCCCTGGTTGGCCTTGGCCACGTACTCGGGCATCCAGTCCTTGCCGAGGATCTGGTTCGCCATCTCGACAACGATGTAGTCGGCCTCCAGCAGGCCGTTCTGCAGGTCGTTGCCGTAGCGGCTGAGACCCTGCAGGCAGCTGGGGCAGCTGGTCAGGATCTTCAGGTTCTCGGCCGCCGCGACCTTGCCGCTGTCGCGCAACTGCGCCTCCGTCTTGCGCAGCTCCTCTTCCTTGCGGAAGCGCACCTGGGTCGAGATGTCGGGCCGGGTCACGCCCAGGGTGCCGCTCTCGCCGCAGCAGCGCTCGCTCTTGACCACGTTGTCGCCCACCAGGGCCTTCACCGTCTTCATCGGCTCCTGCAGCTTCATCGGCGTGTGGCAGGGGTCGTGGTAGAGGTAGCTGGTCGAGGAGCCCAGCGTGATGCCCTTCTCCAGCAGGTACTCATGGATGTCGATGATGCGGCAGCCGGGGAAGATGTCCTCGAACTTGTAGCCCTGCAGCTGGTCATAGCAGGTGCCACAGGAGACGACGACGGTCTTGATGTCCAGGTAGTTCAGCGTGTTGGCGACGCGGTGGAACAAGACCCGGTTGTCGGTGATCATCTGCTCGGCCTTGTCGAACTGACCCGAGCCGCGCTGCGGATAGCCGCAGCACAGATAGCCGGGCGGCAGCACCGTCTGTACGCCGGCATGCCAGAGCATGGCCTGCGTGGCCAGACCGACCTGGCTGAACAGACGCTCCGAGCCGCAGCCGGGGAAATAGAACACCGCCTCGGTCTCGGACGTGGTCGCCTGCGGATTGCGGATGATGGGGACGTAGTCCTTGTCCTCGATATCCAGCAGCGCGCGCGCCGTCTTCTTCGGCAGGCCGCCGGGCAGCTTCTTGTTGATGAAGTGGATCACCTGCTCCTTGACCGGGGCCGTGCCGACGGTCGCACGCGGCGCCTCGGTCTGCTTGCGGGCCAGGCGGCGGAAGAGATCGTTGGCGAGGCGCTGCGCCTTGAAGCCAACGCCGACCATGGCCGTGCGCGCCAGCTTGATCGTCTCGGGCGAGGTCGCGTTGAGCATCAGCATCGCCGCCGCATTGCCGGGGCGGAAGCCCTTCTGGCCCATCTTGCGCAGCAGATTGCGCATATTCATCGTCACGTCGCCGAAGTCGATCTTGACCGGGCAGGGACTCGCGCATTTGTGGCAGACCGTGCAATGGTCGGCCACGTCCTCGAATTCCTGCCAATGCTTGATCGACACGCCGCGGCGGGTCTGCTCCTCGTAGAGGAAGGCCTCGACCAGCAGCGAGGTCGCCAGGATCTTGTTGCGCGGCGAATAGAGCAGGTTCGCGCGCGGCACATGGGTCGCGCAGACCGGCTTGCACTTGCCGCAGCGCAGGCAGTCCTTGATCGAATCGCTGATCGCGCCGATGTCGCTCTGCTGCATGATCAGCGACTCGTGCCCCATCAGGCCGAACGAAGGCGTGTAGGCATTGGTCAGATCGGCATAGGTCGTCTGCGCGTCGGGGCCGCCCAGGCGCAGCAGCTTGCCCTTGTTGAAGCGGCCCTCGGGGTCGATGCGCGACTTGTAGTCGGCAAAGCCGGCCAGTTCCTCGTCGGTCAGGAACTCCAGCTTGGTGATGCCGATGCCATGCTCGCCCGAGATCACGCCGTCCAGGCTGCGCGCCAGCTTCATGATGCGGGCGACGGCCTCGTGCGCCGTCTGCAGCATCTCATAGTTGTCGCTGTTGACGGGGATGTTGGTATGCACATTGCCGTCGCCGGCATGCATGTGCAGGGCCACCCAGACCCGGCCGCGCAGCACCTCCTGGTGGATGCGCTTGCATTCCTCGATGATGGCGGCGAAGGCGGCGCCGGCGAAGATCGCCTGCAGCGGCTTCAGGATCTGCGTCTTCCAGGACGCGCGCAGGCTCTTGTCCTGCAACTCGTCGAAGAAGGTCCGGCCGCTCAGCTCGGCCTGGGCCGTGTCCAGCCCGTCCTTCCACTGCTGCCACAGCGCGCCGACCTCGCTCAGCAGCGCCTGCGCCTGCTGCACGCGGTCCTCCAGCAGCTCGGCGCTGGGGATCTCGCTGGCGTCATCGCTCTTGCCCAGCGGCAGACGACCGGTCGAGAAGAAGCCGCGCAGCGCGTCGACCAGGGCCAGCTTGTTGCGCAGGCTCAGCTCGATATTGATGCGCTCGATGCCCAGCGTGTACTCGCCCATGCGCGGCAGCGGGATCACGACGTCCTCGTTGACCTTGAAGGCATTCGTGTGCTTCGAGATCGCCGCCGTGCGCTTGCGGTCCAGCCAGAACTTCTTGCGCGCATCGGCGCTGATCGCGATGAAGCCCTCGCCCGAGCGGCCATTGGCCAAGCGCACGACCTCGCTGGTCGCGCGCGCCACCGCATCGGCATCGTCGCCAACGATGTCGCCGATCAAGACCATCTTCGGCAGGCCGCCGCGCTTGCTCTTTGTCGAGTAGCCGACCGCCTTCAGATAGCGGTCGTCCAGGTGTTCCAGGCCGGCCAGGATCGCGCCACCCGGTTTCTTCATCTCCTCGAACATGAAGTCCTTGATGTCGACGATCGAAGGCACGCAGTCCTTGGGATTTCCGAAGAACTCCAGGCAGACCGTGCGCACATGGGCGGGCATGCGGTGCACGATCCAGCGCGCGCTGGTGATCAGGCCGTCGCAGCCCTCCTTCTGCACGCCGGGCAGGCCGGCCAGGAACTTGTCGGTGACGTCCTTGCCCAGGCCCTCCTTGCGGAAGGTCGAGCCGGGGATGTCCAGGCGCTCCGTGCGTTCGAGCTTCTTGCCCGTCGCGTCGAAATAGCGCAGCTCGAAGCTGGCCGTCTCGACATCGTGGATCTTGCCGAGGTTGTGGTTCAGGCGGATGACCTCGAGCCACTTGGCCTCCGGCGTCACCATCTTCCAGGACGCCAGATTGTCCAGCGCCGTGCCCCACAAGACGGCCTTCTTGCCGCCGGCATTCATCGCCACATTGCCGCCGACGCAGGAAGCCTCGGCCGAGGTCGGATCGACGGCGAAGACATAGCCATGCTGCTCGGCCAGATCGGCGACGCGCTGGGTGACGACGCCGGCCTCGCTGAAGATCGTCGCGACCGGCTTGTCGACGCCAGGCAGTTCCAGCATCTCGACGCCGCGCAGCGCCTCGAGCTTCTCGGTGTTGATGACGGCCGAGTTCCAGACCAGGGGCACGGCGCCGCCGGTGTAGCCGGTGCCGCCGCCGCGCGGAATGATGGTCAGGCCCAGTTCGATGCAGCCCTTGACCAGCTGGGCCATCTCGGCCTCGCTGTCCGGCGTCAGCACGACAAACGGGTATTCGACTCGCCAGTCGGTCGCATCGGTCACATGGGAGACGCGCGACAGGCCGTCGAACTTGATATTGTCCTTGGCCGTGTGGCGGCCCAGCAGCTTCAGCGCGCGCCGGCGCAGATCGTAGACGGCCGCGAACATCGCGCCGAAGTCGGCCACCGCGCGCCGCGCCGCCGTCAGCAATTCGCCGACCGAGGCGTCGCGCTGGGGGTCGCTGGCCGGGTCGCGGCGCTTCTCGACCTCGTGCAGCCGGTGGTTCAGCGCCTCGATCAGCAGGCGGCGGCGCTTCGGGTTGTCGAGCAGGTCGTCCTGCAGATAGGGGTTGCGCTGGACCACCCAGATATCGCCCAGCACCTCGTAGAGCATGCGGGCCGAGCGACCGGTGCGGCGCTCCTCGCGCAGCTTGTTCAGCAGCTCCCAGGCCGGCGCGCCGAGCAGGCGGATGACGATCTCGCGGTCCGAAAAAGAGGTGTAGTTGTACGGAATCTCGCGCAGTCGGGCGGCGACGCCGCCGACGGCGACGGCTTCTTCGGTCTGATCGGGCATCAGCGGATGCGGTGCATTCATGGCGGCGGGACGCGCGGAGCGCCCCCTCGGGAAAGCATGGACGGGTGCCCGGACGGGCTGGCGGCGACGGGCTGGTGGACCCCGGCTTGGCAGGCGCGGCGGCCCGCTTTCCGGGGTCGGGACAGCGGCCGCCAGCGCGCCAGGACGGAATCCTACCCCAGGCACATCGCCGCGGCTGGCGCCGCCCGCCAAGCCCCCATGTCGCGCCGGGCGTCGCGATGTCACAATCGGTCGCCGCAAACGGCTCGATACTCGCGGCCAGAACAACAGCCTGGAGACCCGAATGATGCGCATCGCCCAGACCCGAGTCCTCGCTTCCGCCCTGCTCGCCCTCGCCGCCGCCGGCGCCCCGCATGCGGCGCTGGCCCAGACCGAGATCCAGTGGTGGCATTCGATGGGCGGCCCGCTGGGCGAATGGGTCAACGACCTGGCCAAGGATTTCAACGCCAGCCAGAAGGACTACCGAATCGTGCCCACCTTCAAGGGCACTTACGACGAGTCGATGACGGCGGCGATCGCCGCCTTCCGCGCCGGCAACGCGCCGCACATCCTGCAGGTCTTCGAGGTGGGCACGGCGACCATGATGGCCAGCAAGGGCGCGATCGTGCCGGTGGCCGAGGTGATGAAGACGGCCGGGGCGAAGTTCGACCAGACCGCCTATGTGCCCGCCGTGGCCGGCTACTACACGGCGCCCAACGGCCAGATGCTCTCCTTCCCCTTCAACAGCTCGACGACGGTCTTCCACTACAACAAGGACGCCTTCAGGGCCGCCGGTCTGGACCCGAACAAGGCGCCCTCGTCCTGGCCCGAGGTGGCCGCCGCGGCGGCCAAGCTGAAGGCAGCCGGCCACAAATGCCCGTTCACCACCTCCTGGGTCAGCTGGACCCAGTTGGAAAGCTTCTCGGCCTGGCACAACGTCGAGTACGCGACCAAGAACAACGGTTTCGGCGGCCTGGATACGCGCCTGGCCTTCAACACGCCGCTGCACCTGCGCCATATCGAGAACCTGGCGAACATGGCCAAGCAGGGCCTGTTCGTCTACCGCGGCCGCGGCAATGCCGCCGACAACACTTTCGTCTCCGGCGAATGCGCGATGATGACCGGCAGCTCGGGCCTCTACGCCAATATCAAGAAGAACGCCAAGTTCGCCAACGGCATCGCGCCGCTGCCCTATTACCCCGACGTGCCCGGCGCGCCGCAGAACACCGTCATCGGCGGCGCCAGCCTGTGGGTGATGGCCGGCAAGAAGGCCCCCGAGTACAAGGGCGTGGCAGCCTTCTTCCAATACCTGTCGCGGCCCGAGGTCGCGGCCGAGAGCCACAAGCGCACCGGCTACCTGCCGGTCACCAGGGCCGCCTACGAGCTGACCGAGAAGAGCGGCTTCTACAAGGAGAACCCCGGCACCGACGTCGCGGTGACCCAGATGATCCGCAAGACGACCGACAAGTCGCGCGGCGTGCGCCTGGGCAATTTCCTGCAGATCCGCACCATCATCGACGAGGAGTTCGAGCAGGTCTGGGGCGGCAAGAAGTCGCCCAAGGAAGGCATAGACGCGGCGATCTCGCGCGGCAACGAGCAGTTGGAGCGCTTCCAGAAGGCCAATAGCAAGTGAAGTCGAGGGCAGAGCCTCTCCGGGCCGAGCGCCGGGCCGCTCCCAAGCCGGCCCGCTTGGCGATGTCCTTGCCGGTCGATCCGGCGAGGATCGCCGCCCCCTCGGGGGGCCGACCGGCGTACCCGCCGGGCGAGGGGCGCTGATGGCCGTCGAAAAGCGCGTCCTGTTCCGCTCGGCCTGGCTGCCCTGGCTGCTGCTGACGCCACAGCTGATCGTCATCAGCGTGTTTTTCTTCTGGCCGGCCGGCCAGGCGCTGCTGCAATCGCTGCAGCAGCAGGACGCCTTCGGCATGTCGACCGAGTGGGTCGGGCTGGACAACTTCCGCCAGCTCTTCGGCGACGCCAGCTACCTGGCCTCCTTCAAGACCACGGCGCTGTTCTCGGTCCTGGTCGCGGCGCTGGGCTTGGCGATCTCGCTGCTGCTGGCGGTGATGGCCGACGGCGTCGCGCGCGGCGCGGCCGTCTACAAGACCTTGCTGATCTGGCCCTATGCAGTGGCGCCGGCGATCGCCGGCGTGCTGTGGCTGTTCATGTTCGCACCCTCGATCGGCATCGTTTCCTACGGGCTCAATGCGCTGGGCATCAGCTGGAACCATCTTCTGAACTCGAACGACGCGATGACCCTGGTCGTGCTGGCCGCCGTCTGGAAGCAGATCTCCTACAACTTCCTGTTCTTCCTGGCCGGCCTGCAGTCGATCCCCAAATCGCTGATCGAGGCGGCGGCAATCGACGGCGCCGGGCCCTGGCGGCGCTTCTGGACCATCGTCTTCCCGCTGCTGTCGCCGACCACCTTCTTCCTCTTGGTCATCAACATCGTCTACGCCTTCTTCGACACCTTCGGCATCATCGACGCGGCCACCCACGGCGGCCCCGGCAAGGACACGGCCATCCTGGTCTACAAGGTCTACTACGACGGCTTCAAGGCCATGGACCTGGGCGGCTCGGCCGCGCAGTCGGTCGTCCTGATGGCCATCGTCGTCGGGCTGACAGTGCTGCAGTTCCGCTACGTCGAGAAAAAGGTCCAGTACTGATATGAAGCCCCTCGTCCAAGGACTACCTTGGCCGGTCCCCCGGGGAGACGGCGATGCTTGCCGGATCGACCGGCAAGCACATCGCCACGGCGGGCCGGCTTGGGACGGCCCGGCGCTCGGCCCGCAAGTCTCATACGCTCAAGCTCACTGACATGGTCGAACGCCGCCCCGCCCTGACCCTCCTCTCGCACCTGGTGCTGATCCTGGGCGTGCTGATCGTCGCCTTTCCGCTCTATGTGACCTTCGTCGCCTCGACGCAGACGGCCCAGGAGATCGTGCAGGCGCCGATGCCGCTGCTGCCGGGCAGCCATCTGCTGGACAACTACCGCAGCGCCCTGCTCGGCAACGAGGCCAGCGTCGGCTCCAAGGCGCCGGTGGCGCGGATGATGACGGTCAGCCTGATCTGCGCGCTGAGCATCGCGCTGGGCAAGATCGCGATCTCGCTGCTGTCGGCCTTCGCGATCGTCTACTTCCGCTTCCCCTTCAAGGGCTTCTTCTTCTGGGCGATCTTCGTCACCCTGATGCTGCCGGTCGAGGTGCGCATCGGCCCGACCTACCAGGTGGTCTCCGACCTCGGCCTCCTGAACAGCTATGCCGGCCTGACCGTGCCGCTGATCGCCTCGGCCACCGCCACCTTCCTGTTCCGCCAGTTCTTCATGACGGTGCCCGACGAGCTGGTCGAGGCCGCGCGCATCGACGGCGCCGGACCGATGCGCTTCTTCAAGGACGTGCTGCTGCCGCTGTCGCGGACGAGCATCGCCGCCCTCTTCGTGATCCAGTTCATCTACGGCTGGAACCAGTACCTGTGGCCGCTGCTGGTGACGACGCAGGAGGACATGTACCCGGTGGTGATCGGCATCAAGCGCATGATCTCCGGAGGCGATGCCGGCAACGAATGGAACATCATCATGGCCACCGCCGTGCTGGCCATGCTGCCACCGGCCCTGGTCGTGATCCTGATGCAGCGCTGGTTCGTCAAGGGCCTGGTCGACACCGAGAAATAGAGCAAGAAGCACATGGCAAGCATCTCCCTGCGCAATGTCGTCAAGCGCTACGGCCGCGGCGCCAAGGCCAATCCAGTCATCCATGGCGTCAATGCCGAGATCGCCGACGGCGAGTTCATCGTCATCGTCGGCCCCTCGGGCTGCGGAAAGTCGACCTTGCTGCGCATGGTGGCCGGCCTGGAGGAAATCTCCGGCGGCGAGATCGCGATCGGCCCGCGCGTGGTCAACAAGATCGAGCCCGCCGACCGCGACATCGCGATGGTGTTCCAGAACTACGCGCTCTACCCGCATATGACGGTGTTCGAGAACATGGCCTATGGCCTGAAGATCGCCAAGACGCCGCTGGCCGAGATCAAGGCCCGCGTCGACAAGGCGGCCAAGATCCTTGAGCTGGGCCATCTGCTGGAGCGCAAGCCGCGCGAGCTGTCCGGCGGCCAGCGCCAGCGCGTCGCGATGGGCCGCGCGATCGTGCGCAATCCGCAGGTCTTCCTGTTCGACGAGCCGCTGTCGAACCTGGACGCCAAGCTGCGCGCCGCCACCCGGCTGGAGATCCAGAAGCTGCACCGCGAGCTGGGCGTCACCTCGCTCTTCGTCACCCACGACCAGGTGGAGGCGATGACCCTGGCGCAGCGCATGATCGTGATGAACGCCGGCCATATGGAGCAGATCGGCACGCCCGAGCAGGTCTACGGCCGGCCGCAGACCACCTTCGTCGCCAGCTTCATCGGCTCGCCGCCAATGAACCTGCTGAAGGGCCGGGCCCAGGGCCGCCGCTTCGAGATCGACGGCGTCGCGCTGGAGCTGCCGGCCGCCGCGCCGCGCGACGGCGAGCTGATCCTCGGCCTGCGTCCGGAGCATGTGGACGACTGGCGTGCGGCCAGTGGCTGGCCGCTGAGGGTCGAAATGATCGAGATGCTGGGCGCCGAGCGCCTGGTCTACGGCCGGCTCGGCGAGGCAACGCCGTTCACCCTGCGCATCGACGCGACCGAGACGCCACCCGAGCTCGGCGCCACGCTGCGCCTGGCCATCACCGCCCAGCATCTGCACTGGTTCGACCCGCAGACGCAGCAGCGCGTCGAGGCCTGAGCGGCATGGACGCCACCGGCGCCTGGCCGCTGCCCTTCTGGATCGCGCACCGCGGCGCCGGCAAGCTGGCGCCGGAAAACACGCTGGCGGCCTTTCGGCTGGGTGCCCGGCACGGCTACCGCGCCTTCGAATGCGATGTGAAGCTGAGCCGCGACGGCGTGCCCTTTCTGCTGCACGACGCGACGCTGGACCGCACGACGCCGGAGCGCGGCCTGGCCGCCGAGCGCGACTGGAGCGAGCTGTCGCGGCTCGATGCGGGCGGCTGGCATGGCCGCAGCTATGCCGGCGAGCCGCTGCCGAGCCTGGACAGCATCGCCGGCTTCAGCCTGGCCAACGGCCATGCGCTGAACATCGAGCTGAAACCGACGCCGGGCGAGGAATTGCGCACCGGCCAGATGGTCGGCCGCGAAGTGCTGCGGCTGTGGGCCGATGCGGCAAGCCGGCCGCTGCTCAGCTCGTTCAGGCCCGAGGCCTTGCTGGGCGCGGCCGAGACCGCCCCGGAACTGCCGCGCGCGCTGCTGCTCGATGCGCTGAAACCCGGCTGGCTGGAGCAGGCGCGCGGTCTGGGCTGCGTCGCCGTCGTCACCCATTACCCGCTGATGGACGCGGCGACGGTGGCGACGATCCACGCGGCCGGCCTGCGGGCGCTGGTCTACACGGTCAACGATCCGGCCAGCGCGCGCTGGCTGATCGCCAGCGGCGTGGACGGCATCATCACCGACGCGGTCGACCGCTTCTCGCCGGCCGAGCCCCGATGAGGCCGCCCCTGCAGTTCGGCGGCCTGCCGACTGCACTCTGATCGGGCTTCAGGCCAGGCGCGCGTAGACGCAGGTATTGCGCGGCTCGCCGGCCGGGTTCAGGCCATCGCTGCGCAAAATGCCCTCGAGCTCGAAGCCGCAGCGCTCGGCCACCGCGCGGCTGCGCAGGTTGACGTCGTCGCAGCGGATCTCGACCCGGCGCGCGCGCAGCCGCTCGAAAGCCATCGCCGCCATGGCCTGGACGGCCTCGCTGACATAACCCTGGCCCTGGGCGGAGCTGCGGATCCAGTAACCGATCTCGAAGCGCCGCACTTCCCAGTCCATCCGGTGCAGGCCGGTGCCGCCCAGCAGGCGCCGGCCTGCGGCGGCGCGGTCGTAGATCTGGAAGCACAGGTCCTTGCGCAGCACGAAGTCGGCCAGCTGGCGCCGCGCGACCGCCTCCGAGTCCTCGATGCTCGGCGCCTGCTGCGCCCAGGGCATCCAGGGGCGCAGCTCGGCAACCGACTCGCCGATTGCCGCGGCCAGCGCCGGGCCGATGCCCGCGCGCGGCGCGGCAAGCAGCAGGCGCTCGGTCTCGATAGCCTCGGGCACCTCGATCAGCAGCGGGTTCATCGTCATTTGTTGGGCACCATATCAGGCGGCAGGCCCGGGGCCGCCTCGGCGCCGAGCTGCTCCTCGACGTTTTCCGGCGCCGGCAGCTCGCGCACCTGGCGGATCACCGGGTGGCGCCAGGCCATCAGGCTCAGCAGCAGCGCGGTCGTGCCGGCAAAGGCCAGCGCCGCGCGCAGGCCCACATGCTCGCCGAGCCAGCCGCCCAGCAGCGCGCCGGGGCCGGCCGGGATCAGGATCAGCCAGCGCATGGTGCTGGTCATGCGCCCTAGCATCGGTGCCGGCGTGACCGCCTGGCGCAGCGCCAGGAAGTTGATGAAGATCAGCACCGCGCCGACGCCGAAGGCGAACAGCATGAAGGCGAAGGCGGCCACGCCCAGCGCATTGGCCGGCATCAGCGACAACAGCAGCCAGCCCAGGCCGCTGGCAGCGATGCCCAGCACCAGCGAGGGGCCGGGGCCGAAGCGGCGGCTGATGCGGTGGCCGAAGATGCTGGCCAGCACGGTGCCGGCGCCCAGGGCGACATAGCTGAGGCCCACCTGCTGGGCCGACAGGCCCAGGCTACGGGTCGCGAACAGGATCTGCACCACCTGGGCCGCGTTATTGCACAGCTGCCAGCCGCCGACCGCGCTGGCCAGGCTGACCAGCAGCGCGCGCCGGCGCACGAACTGCACGCCGGCCTTCAGGTCGCGCCAGAAGTCGGCGCTGCTGCCGCGGTGCAGCTCCTCGTGAACCTTGATGCCGCGCAGGATCAGCGCCGAGACCAGCACCAGCACCGCGTCGACGGCCAGCGCCATCGGCGCACCCATCAGCTTGATCAGCGCACCGGCAAGACCCGGCCCCGCGACCTCGGCGCCGGAGGAGGCCAGCGCGTTCTTCGCGTGCGCCTCGACCAGGCGGTCGCGCGTCACGACCTGGGTCAGCACGATCTGGGCGGCGCTGCCGGCCGTCGTGTAGACAGTGCCGAGGATGAAGCCGACGACGTAGAGCCAGCTCATCGTCAGCCAGCCCATCCAGGCGGCCAGCGGCACCGTCGCGACGGCGACGGCCAGCGAGGCCTCGCCGATCACATAGACCGGCAGCTTGCGCACGCGGTCGAGCCAGACGCCCGAGGGCAGGGAGAACAGCACGAAGGGGGCGATTTCCATCGCCGTCAGGAGGCCCATCTGCGTCGGGCTCGCGTTCAGCAGCACGGCCGCCGTCAGCGGCAGGGCCAGCATGGTGATCTGCCCGCCCAGCGAGCTGATCAGGATGGAGGACCAGAGGCGCCGGTAGACGGCATCGCGCAGCAGATCGCCGGGCGGCAGGCTGCAGCGCTGGCGCAGCAACTGGACAAAGGACCGCAGCCGGAAAAGCAGCCGGGTTTGCATGGGGACATCTCCGCGATCTGGACCCCGGCCTCGTGAGCGCAGGATCCGAACTTCTTCTTCGTGCCGCCGAACGCGGCTCAGCGCGGAGCGGACGGCAGCGGGCCAAAACCGCCCGCGCAGGCGCCGGCGGCACGGGGCGTGCGGCATCGGCTGCGGTCGAGGAGCTTGGTCATGGTGCCACTATCCTAGCAGCAGCTGGCCCCTTACGCCGGGACCCGGCGGTCCCTAGAAGCCGACAGCCGCACCATCGCGGCGCGGATCGCTGGCCGCCACATAGCCCTCGACGGCCGGATCGCCGAGCCGCCAGATGAACTGGCCGGCACCGAAGTCCTGGTAGCTGTCGTGGATGTCGCCGATCTGGTGGCCCAGCGCGCGCAGGCCCTCGATGGTGGCCGGCTTCATGCTCGGCTCCACATTGATGGACAGGCCCTCGTTGAAGCGCCAGCGCGGCGCGTCGCAGGCGGCCTGCGGCTGCTGGCGGTAGTCCAGCATGCGCACCAGGGTCTGCATATGGCCCTGGGGCTGCATATTGCCGCCCATCACGCCGTAGCTCATCACCGGCTGGCCGTCCTTGGTCAGGAAGGCCGGGATGATCGTATGGAAGGGCCGCTTGCCGGGCGCGACGACATTCGCATGGCCGGCCTCCAGCGTGAAGCCATGGCCGCGGTTCTGCAGCGAGACGCCATAGCCCGGCACCACCAGGCCCGAGCCGAAGCCCATGTAATTGCTCTGGATGAAGCTGACCATCATGCCGCTCTCGTCGGCGGCCGTCAGGTAGATGGTGCCGCCCTTGACCGGGTTGCCGGCCTTGAAGTCCTGCGCGCGCTTCATGTCCACCAGCTTGGCGCGCTGGGCCAGATAGGCCGGGTCCAGCAGCTCGTCGACGCCGACCTTCATCGTCCGCGCATCGCTGACATAACGGTAGACATCGGCGAAGGCCAGCTTCATCACCTCGATCTGCATATGGGTGGAGGCGACGCTGTCGACCGCATGCGCGGGCAGGTCCAGATGCTTGAGTATGCCCAGCGCGATCAGCGCGGCAATGCCCTGGCCATTGGGCGGGATCTCGTGCAGCTCGTGGCCCGCATAGCTCTGCGAGATCGGTTTGACCCATTCGGGCCGGTAGGCAGCCAGATCGGCCGTCGTCATCGCGCCGCCGGTCTGGCGCGCGAAGGCGGCGATCGCCTCGGCGATCTCGCCGCGGTAGAAGGCCTCGCCCCTGCTCTCGGCGATCAGGCGCAGGCTGCGCGCCGCGGCGGAGAAGCGGAACTGCTCGCCGACCTGAGGCGCGCGCCCGTACGGCAGAAAGGTCTCGGCAAAGCCCGGCTGCGAGGTCAGCTCCGGCACCGCCGCGGCCATCGTCCATTTGCTCTGCACGACCATCGGCACCGCGTAGCCGCGCTCGGCAATCTCGATCGCCGGCGCCATCAGGTCGGCAAACGGCAGCTTGCCGAAGCGCTCGGAAAGCGCCACCCAGCCCGCCACCGCACCGGGCACGGTCACCGCGTCCCAGCCGCGCTTGGGCAGCGCTTTCGCATCGGCGCCATAGCGCCGGAAGAAGTACTCGGGCGTCCAGGCGGCCGGCGCAGTGCCCGAGGCATTCAGGCCATGCAGCTCCTTGCCGTCCCAGATGATGCAGAAGGCGTCCGAGCCCAGGCCGTTGCTGCAGGGCTCGACCAGGGTCATGCAGGCGGCCGTCGCGATCGCTGCGTCGACCGCATTGCCACCCCGGTCCAGCATGCGCAGGCCGGCCTGCGCCGCCAGCGGATGGGAGGTCGAGACGATGTTGCGCGCGAACACGGGGCTGCGCAGGCTGGGGTAGGCGCTGTTCCAGTCGAAGGGCTGCGTCCGGGTCTTGCTGTCGTTCATCGTCGGGCTCTTTCTTTCTCGCGTGCTTGCTTGTCTCTGCCGATGGCTTGT
Source organism: Roseateles violae (assembly GCF_030410485.1). Classification (GTDB taxonomy): domain Bacteria; phylum Pseudomonadota; class Gammaproteobacteria; order Burkholderiales; family Burkholderiaceae_C; genus Roseateles_D; species Roseateles_D violae. The sequence goes on from NZ_JAUHHC010000003.1 coordinate 230,191, forward strand.
GCCGGGATTGTGGCGCCTCGCGTGAGTACGCGATGTCCAGGCTTTCCTGCCTGCGCACAAGCGCGAATGCGGCGGTCCAAGCCGTGATCGAGGCCGCGATCGCGGCGATGTAACGCATTGCAAACGCGCCGCGCGAGCGTCAACGCCGGTTTCCAGGGTCTCGTTGTACAGGCACCTTTCGCAACCACTGGAGAAATCCTGATGATGAACGTCCTGAAGACCGCCCTGATCCCCTCGCTGCTGGTTCTGTCTGCCGGTGTTGCGATGGCCCAGACCCCTGCGCCGACGACGGCCGCGCCCGCTGCAACGGCCACGACCGCGACCACTGCGGCGACGCCGAGCACCACGCCGGCAGCCACCGCTGCGGCAACGACGACCACTACGACGGCCGCAGCGCCCGCGACGACGGCCCCGGCCACCAAGCATGCCGCGACGACGACGAAGAAGCATGCACATGCCCATGCCGCCAGCGCCTCGGCGCCGACCGCCACGGCCGAGGTGAAGGCCGAAGCCAAGACCGAAGCGAAGAAGTGATGGCGGCCTGAGCCGATGGGACAGGCAAGACCTGTCCCCAGGCTTCGAAGATATTCCTCTCACTCCCTTTGGATCCGCCGCGACGCGAGTCGCTGCGGATCCTTTTCTTTTCATCGCCTGGCAGCCGCCCGCGGAGCCGTGGCATCGAGTTTGCTAGTCTCCGTGCTAGGTTCTTCATTCATCGGTGCAAGAGACAATCCATGAGCGACATCAGCAGCATGAGCTCCGGCGGCAAGCCGCAGCAAGCCCTCCACGCGATCGCCGGTCGTACCAAGAAACTGCCGCCGCTGCGGGTCGGGGTCGGCGGGCCGGTCGGCTCGGGCAAGACGACGCTGGTCGAGGTGCTGTGCAAGGCACTGCGCCAGCGCTACGACCTGGTGGTCGTCACCAACGACATCTATACCAAGGAAGACCAGCGCCTCCTGACCGTCGCCGGCGCGCTGGAGCCCGAGCGCATCATGGGCGTGGAGACCGGGGGCTGCCCGCACACGGCGATCCGCGAGGACGCCTCCATCAATCTGGAGGCGGTCGACCGCATGCTGCGCCTGTATCCGGACGCCGACATCGTCTTCATCGAATCGGGCGGCGACAACCTGGCAGCCACCTTCAGCCCCGAGCTGTCGGACCTGACGATCTATGTGATCGACGTCGCCGCCGGCGAGAAGATCCCGCGCAAGGGCGGGCCCGGCATCACCAAGAGCGATCTCTTCGTCATCAACAAGACCGATCTGGCGCCGCATGTCGGTGCCAATCTGGAGGTGATGGAGGCCGACACGCGGCGCATGCGACCGACGCGGCCTTTCGTGATGAGCAATCTGAAGACCGGCGCCGGCCTAGCCGAGGTGATCGACTTCATCGAGCGCAAGGGCCTGCTGAAGGCCTGAGCCGCCAGCCCGCGGCCTCAGAGCCCGGCCAGGTAATGGGCCAGGTTCTCGATATCGGCCTCGCTGAGCGTCTTGGAGACCGAACTCATCGTGCCGGCGTCGTTGGTACGGCGGCCGGCCTTGAAGTCGGCCAGCTGCTTGACGACATAGGCCGGGTTCTGGCCGGCCACGCGCGGCACCTCGTTCTGGCCGGAGAAGCCGCCCAGATGGCACATCGTGCACAAGGTCTCGTCGGCCTTGGCCCTGCCCAGCCGGGCCTTGGCCGCGTCGACCGCGAAGCCCTGCGGCTGCGGCTTCTGCGCGGCGAAGTAGTCGGCCAGCGCGCGCATCTCGTCGCGGCTGAGGCCGGCCGCCATCGGCGACATCAGCGGGTTCTCCCGCCGGCCTTCCTGATAGTCGCGCAACTGCAGATAGAGATAGCGCGAGGTCTGGCCGGCAAGGCGCGGATAGTCGTCCTGGATCGGCTTGGCACCGCCCGGTCCGTGGCAGGCGACGCAGGCCGCGGCCTTCTCGGGCATGGCCGGCGCGGCCCCTTGCTGCTGCTGCGCCGCCGCGCCGGCGCCGAGACCGGCGAGCAGCAGCGCAAGGACCGGGCCGCGGCGCCTCATTGCCGACTCAAGGCAGCGCAAAGACCAGCACCGTGTTGCCGCGCTTGAAGTCCAGCTGCGTGTTGCCGCCGGCCGCCACCGCGATGTACTGCTTCCCGCCGACCTGATAGGACACGGCCGGTGCATTGACGCCGGCGCCGGCCTGGTACTCCCACAGCTTCTTGCCGGTCTTGGCATCGAAGGCGCGGAAGAAGCCATTGCCCTCGCCGTTGAAGACCAGGTCGCCGGCGGTGGCCAGCACGCCGCCGATCAGCGGCTGCTCGGTGTCGAACTTCCAGACCATCTTGCCGGTGTCGATGTCGACCGCCGCCAGCCGGCCCCATTGCTTCTCGCTCGGAATCGTCTTGAAGGCGCCGCCGAGCCAGAGCTTGCCACCCGGATAACGCGATTCCTCGACGTGGTAGGTCATCGGCTGGTGCAGATTGGCCGCATAGGCCAGGCGCAGCTTGGCGTTGACCGCCATCGGGCTCCATTCGACGCCGCCATTGGCGCCGGGCAGCATGCGCGCGCCGCTGCTGGTCGGCAGCACCCACATATTCTCCTGCGGCACCATCGCCTCGCTGAAGCGCAAGAGCTCGCCGGTGGCGCGGTCGTGCACATAGATATGGCCGGTCTTGCCGCCGTGGATGGCGACCTTGCGCATCTTGCCGGCCTTGTCCTTGGCCTCGGTCAGGATCACCGGCGAGACGGCGTCCAGGTCCCAGACATCGTGGGCGATGTACTGGTAATGCCATTTGTAGGCGCCGGTGTTCAGGTCGATGGCGACCATCGAGTTCGTGTACAGATTGTCGCCGGGCCGCTCGCGGCCGTAGAGGTCGGGGCTGGGGTTGCCGACGACGAAGAAGACGGTGTTGCTCTCCTTGTCGACCGCGGGCGCCATCCAGACGCCGCCGCCCAGGGTCTTGTAGAAGTCGCCGCCCTTCTGCTCCAGCTGCGCCTTCTCGGCCGCGATGTCGCGCAGCATATTGCGGCCGGTCGCGTCGTTGACGGCCCAGACGCCCTCGTGCCCCTTCTCCGGGATCGTGTAGAAGGTCCACAGCAGCTTGCCGTCATTGGCGTCGAAGGCCTTGACGAAGCCGCGCACGCCGTACTCGCCGCCATTGGTGCCGATCAGCACCTTGCCGTTCACCACCACCGGCGCCATCGTCTCCGAATAGCCGAGCTCGGGATCGGCGATCTGCGTCTCCCACAGCTGCTTGCCGGTCTTGGCCTCCAGCGCGATCAGCTTGGCGTCCAGCGTGCCCATGAAGAGCTTGCCGTCGAGCACGGCGACGCCTCGGTTGTTGGGCCCGCAGCAATAGGTCGTCACCGGCCCCATCTTGTGCTTGAAGTGCCAGAACTCCTTGCCGGTCGCTGCGTCCAGCGCATAGACATGGTTGTAGGAGGTGGTGATGAACATTATCCCGTCGACGACGATGGGGGCCGTCTCCATCGACTCGAGCACCGCGGTCTGGAAGCTGAACACCGGCCGCAGCTTGGCCACGTTGCCGGTGTTGATCTGGCTGGCCGGGTAGTAGCGCGTCTGCGCATAGCTGCCGTTCGAATGCAGGAAGTTGACCGCGTCGCCACCGGCAGCGTCGAGCCGCGACTGCGGAACGGCGATGTCCTTGGGCAGCGGCTGGCCGGTCGGCGCGGCGCCGCCCTGCACCTCCGCCTGGGCCCAGGCGCCGGTACAGGCAACGGCAAGCGTCAGGCCCAGCAAGGCCCTCGCGGCGGAGTGACGAAGATCGATGTGCATGGAGGTCTCCTTTGCTTTGCTCTTATCCCCCGCGCCATGGCATCACGTCATGGCGCAAAGGTCCCGGTACCTGACAGGGAGCGCGTGGAGGGCACGTGGAGGGCTCAGCTGCGTCGCCCGGCTGCTCCGTTGCTGCAGCGCTGGCGGACACATGGGCGACAGTCGGGTCGCGCGTATCCTCAGCGCGCAAGAATAATGGGAATTCCCCGCGCTGCAAACGCCGAATTGCCGCAGACTTGGGGGGTCAGGTCGTCTGCGGAGGTGATGCGGTGAAGCGATCGAGCCTTGTTTCCTGTCTGGCCCCAACCGTGGCGTTGGCCTTGCTGCTGAGCGGCGCCCCCGCCGGCGGCCAGCGCGAGACCGACACCAGCGCCAATGCGCAATTGCTGATCGCCGCGCGCCAGGGCGATGTGCCGGCCGTCAAGCGCGCGCTGGCCCAGGGTGCCGCGCCCAATGCGCGCAACCGGCTGGGCAAGACCGCGCTGCTGATCGCCGCCGAGCGCGGCCAGACCGAGCTCGGCACGGTGATGCTCGATGCCGGCAGCGATGTGCAGCTGGCCGCCTTGAACCGGGTCACGCCATTGATGGCTGCCTGCCACTCGGGCGACATTGTGTTGGTGCGCCGCCTGCTCGACGCCGGCGCAAGAATCGACGCCACCGACCAGGTCGACAAGACGGCCATGGTCTATGCCGCCGGCCAGGGGCATGCCGAGATCGTCGCGCTGCTGCTGGCGCGCGGCGTTGCGCTCGACGCCGGCTACGACCATCGTCTGACGGCGCTGATGTGGGCCGCCGGCCAGGGCCATGCGCCGGTCGTGCGCCTGCTGCTCGATAAGGGTGCCGACCCGGCGCTGCGCGACGACCGCGGTCTGACCGCGCTGGAGATCGCGCGCCAGGCCGGCCAGGCCGAGACGGTCGCCCTGCTGTCGGCGGCCGGCGCGCGCTGAAGGGCCCCGCTCAGCGGGCCAGCAGAAAAGGCAGCGCCTGGTCCAGCAGCGCCTGCGGCGCTTCCTCGGGGATGTAATGGCCGCAGGGCAAGGCCTGGCCCCGCACATCGTCGGCGACGCGTCGCCATTCGGCCAGCGGATCGAAGCAGCGCTGCACCACGCCCTCAGCCCCCCACAGCGCCATCAGCGGCATCGCGAGCCGCCGGCCCGCCTCGCGGTCGGCGAGGTCATGCGCCAGATCGATGTCGGCGGCCGCCCGGTAGTCCTCGCAGACCGCATGCGCGGCGCCGGGCAAGGCGATGCAGCGCATGTACTCGGCCAGCGCGGCCGGGTGGAAGGGTGCCAGACCGGCGCCGCGCCGGCCCATCACCTCGCGGACATAGGCGGCCGGGTCGGCCTCGATCAGCCGCTCGGGCAGCGGGCTGGGCTGGATCAGGAAAAACCAGTGCCAGTAGGCGCGGGCGAAGGCCTCGCCGGTCTGCTCGTACATCGCCAAGGTCGGCGCGATGTCCAGCAGCACCAGGCGTTCGACCGCGTCCGCATGATCGGCCGCCAACCGGTGCGCGACCCGCGCGCCGCGGTCGTGGGCCAGCACGGCAAAGCGCCGGTGGCCCAGCGCGGCCATCACGCGGCGCATGTCCTCGGCCATCACCCGCTTGCTGTAGTTGCCGTGATCGGCCGTGCCGGCCGGCTTGGACGACTCGCCATAGCCGCGCAGATCGCCGAGCACCAGGCTGAAATGCGCGGCCAGCGCCGGCGCGACCTTGTGCCAGATGGCCGAGCTCTGCGGATGGCCGTGCAGCAGCAGCAACGGCGGGCCGGAGCCGCCGAGACGGGCGTGGATCTCGATCCCGTCGCCGACTTCCAGGCGGCGCGAGGTGAAGCTCGGGAACAGTTCGGCGGCGGCGCTATCCATGCGGCCAGCATAGCCGGCCGGGGCAGCGCCGGATCAGGCGCGCACCAGTTCGACGGTCGGATAGCCGCTGCCGGCCGTGCCGATATGGCACAGGCCCGGGCAGCCGCTCTTGGCCACGGCCGCGTCAAAGACCTCGCGGGCGCAGTCGTGGCAGCAGCCGCAGGCGGAGGCGACCCGGGTTTCGTCCTGCAGCACCTCGAAATTGCGCACGCCCGCATCGACGCTGCGGCGGATGTCGCGGTCGGAAACACGGTGGCAAAGGCAGACGATCATGGCTCGCGAAGGGGCTGGCGCTCAGATTGAGCAGGACCAACTCTAACGCAAATGCGAACTCTTCTCAATCAAATTCGCAACAAACCCGTGCAAAAAGTCGGGCCTCCCCGGCCAAGACCCGGGAGGCCCGCATCGGATGAGGCGAAGAAGCGGCCGCTCAGGACTCGGCGCCACCCATCTGGCTCTGCAGCCAGTTCTGCTCGCCGATCTGGGCGACCAGGGCGATCTGGGTTTCCAGGTGGTCGATATGCTCCTCGGTGTCCTTCAGGATCTCCTCAAGCACCTCGCGCGAGACATAGTCGCGCACCGCCTCGCAATGGGCGATCGCGTCTTTCAGCAGCGGGTGCGAGCCCATCTCGATCTTCAAATCGCAGTCGAGGATCTCGACGGCGCTCTCGCCGATATAGAGCTTGCCCAGGTCCTGCAGATTTGGCAGGCCCTCCAGCACCAGGATGCGGTCGATCAGCTTGTCCGCATGCTTCATCTCCTCGATCGACTCCTGGTACTCGTGCTTGGCCAGGCGCTCGAAGCCCCAGTTCTTCAGCATCCGGCAATGCAGGAAGTACTGGTTGATCGCGGTCAGCTCGTTCTTCAGCTGCGCATTCAGGAATTCCAGGACCTTGGCGTCGCCCTTCATTGTTCTCTCCTCGTTGTGGACTACCGCGCATTGTGCGTGCTCGGCCCGCCGCAGCCCAGCAAAACCCGCGCGCCGGCGCTCTGCATACGAAGCGTTCTCAGGCTCAATTCCACCGGCCCGGTCGCCGCCGACGCCCTCTCTCAAGTTTCTCAAGTTTTCATTGCAATTGCGAATGGTTCGCATTTAATATAACACCATGCCAACAGCAAGTCCCTCACCCGCCGGTCCACCGTCCGGCCGCCCCGAGACGGTCGATGAACCCTTGCCGGCCGCGAGCCCGCCGGCGATCGCCGGGCGCAAGCGCTTGAACAGCCTGACGCTGTTCGGCAACGAGCGCGAGATCGAGATCGAGATCGAGCATTCCGGCCAGCTCTATCGCTTGCGCCTGACTTCGCTGGGCAAGCTGATCCTGACCAAGTAGGCATTCCGGCCATCGATTTTTTCTTCCTCCACCGCACCAGCCAGCGCCCGCCAGCCCGTGCCAGTTCCAGCAGGACTCACGAGCCATGCCGCACAAGACCAGGCCTGTCGCGCTGGGCGTCACCGCCCTTCTCTACGCCCTCTCCAATACGCCGGCCCGCCGGGCAAGCCCTGGCCAGCTGGGTCGAATACCCGCTGCGCTACTGAGCGCCGTGGCGCGCTGTTGATGGGTCAATGAATGGAATGTCGGAGGTCGATTCGATGTGCAGCAAGCCGAATGTGTTTTCCGTTCTGCAGGCCGAGCAGCCGCCCGCGGCGCCGGTGGCCGTGCCCGGCGGCTCGCGCCGGCGCATCAGCAAGCTGCTGGGCGGCAATGCGATCGCCAGCGACTACGAGCTGCACTGCGGCGTGATCAATGACTGCGGCCAGCACGCCGGTCGCCGAGGGTCTGCAGCGCGAGCTCGACCAGCGCGCGTGTACCTCGAATCGCCAACTGCCAGCGGTCTTCGGCGTGCCCTAGCATCGCTGGGCAGCGCCGGCCAAGCGGAAGCGCCGGCGTCTCAGGCCGGCCGTGATCGCTGAGCCCATCAAGCAAAAGGCCGGCGCAAGCGCCGGCCCACGGTTCAGCTCAGGCCGCTCTTAGAAGCAGCACAGCAGCTGCTCGAGGCAGCAGGCGATGTCGCCACAGCAGGCCTGAGCGGCCAGCACCGCGGCGGAGCCGCCGAGCAGGGCCAACGCGGCGCCCAATTTGATCAGTCTGGATTTCATGAAAACCTTTCCTTGTTGATGGAGGGTCGTGCGGACGGCCCTCCATCTAATCCGGCGGGTTCCAGGGTTCACGCAGGGGGCCGACCCGCAGCCGTTTGCCGGACAGGCTCGGCTCGGCTTGCGCCGGCGAAGGGATCACGATCGAAGGCGACGCCGGGATCACCTGCGGCAGCACGCAGACCTCGCAGGCGAGGTTGGCGCATTGCATCAAGCCTTCGCAGCCCTGCAGGCAGCAGTCGCTGTAGCGCGCCGAAGTCGCGGCCATGGACTGCCCGACGAACATCAGGCAGCCGAGGAGCACGGCGATCAGGGCGAGCAGCTTGCGCATGCCTCAATGGTACGACGGCCGCACCCGCCCTGCTCGCGTCGGCTAGGGCTGGACCGACAGCGCCGCGTCCGTCAGAGACGCGTCGAAGATCAGCCTCGACGGCCAGGTCGGCCAGTCGAGCCCCAAGGCCGCAGGGGCGTTCGGGTCGCCGCTGCGGGCAAAGGCGGCCAGGCTGGCCATCATCGCGCGCGACAGCGCCAGCCGGCCCGGCTGGTTGGCGCTGCTGTTGGCGATATGCGCGAACAGCGAGGGGCCGAAATTGCCGAACAGGAAGGGCAGATCGAAGGCGTGGGCCGCGCCGTAGATGTCGTTGAAGGGCGCGGGCTCGAGGTCCCAGTCGAAGCGGTAGTACCAGACCTCGTTCTGCTGCGACTTCAGCGTCGCCAGCACATTGTCGGCGGAGGCCTGCAGGAAGAGCACATCCAGCAGCTCGGTGCGGGCGGTGAAGCCGCTGCCAGGCGTGCCGACCGGCAGGTAGGCCGCCGGTATCCACTGCTCGATGGCGATCTGCGCCGGTGCATCGGGCTGATAGGCGAACTGGATGTCGAACAGCTGCTTGTCGTTGACCAGGCGCCCACTGGGGCCGCCCAGCAGGGTCAGAAAGGTCGGGAACAGCTTGCCCTCGTCACGCGTGTTGCCGGCCATCACCGGCACGCGCAGATACTGCCCGGCGGCGATCGAAGCGATGGGATTCAAGGGCAGCATCGTGCCGTCCGGGATCGGCCCCGAACCGGCCAGACCCACGGCTGCCAGCTTGCTCAGCAGGGTGAAGAGCAGGCTGGCCGGCGACTTGGACCGCAGATAGCTCGCCACCTGCTCGGGCGTGTGGCTAGCGACCCAGGCAGCGGCTTCCGGCAGGCCGGCCGCCAGGCCGTCGGCCACCAGCGATTCCTGCAGCAGCCGGTTGCCCTGGTTCAGGTAGACGCTGGCCGGATTGAGCGTCGGCAGGCGGCCGGGCGGCAGGTTGGCGCTCAGCGAGATGCCGCCGCTCAGCGGCACCGCGCGATGGAAGAGCTGCGGTCGCGCCTGAACGGTCACCGGCGTCGTCAGCAAGGCGTAGACATTGATGGCCCCGGCCGACTGGCCCATCAGGGTGACATTGGTCGGATTGCCGCCGAACTTGGCGATGTCGTGCCGGATGAATTGCAGCGCCTTGACGATGTCGAGCAGCGCGAAATTGCCCGAATCCTCGAGCGGATCGCTGCCGCTCTTCAGCTGCGGCAGGTTCAGGAAGCCGAAGATGCCCAGGCGGTAGTTGACGCTGACGACCACCGCATTGGCGCTCTTCGCCAGGGCAGCGCCGTCGTAGACCGGGTCGGCGGTATAGCCCGAGACATTGCTGCCGCCATGCACGAACACGATCACCGGCAGATTGCCGCGGCGGTCCGCCGGGCGCCAGATGTTCAGGTAGAGGCAGTCCTCGCTGCCGACCGCCTGGCCCAGCGTCGTGCCTATCGTCGGGTCGTAGCGGTTGTTGGCGCCGGGCCCGTAGATGCGCCCGTACTGGACGCAGGCCGGGCCGAACTGCTGGGTGGGCCGGGCCGTCTTCCAGCCCTCGGGGTCGACCGGTGCTCGCCAGCGCAGCGCACCGACCGGCGGCTTGGCAAAGGGCACGCCCTTCCAGGCATAGGTGCCGCTGGCGGCGGAATCGTCGATACCGACGATCTTGCCAAAGCGCGTGACGCGTTCAACACTGTCCGAGGGGGCCTGCGCAAAGGACATGGCATGTCCCAGCAAGGCCAGACAGGCGAGAAGTGACTTCATGCTCGGCATCGGTCGTCTCCTGTGATTGGTCGTAGCGACCGTACGGCCGCTCGATGCAAGCGAGAACAGGGCTAACCCTAAAGTTCAGCATCGACGGCTAGGGGTTGCGAACGATGCAGTTCGCCAGGCCGCCATTCCTCAGGCCGCCGCGCCGCCACGCCGTCTTGCGCCCAGGGCCGCCAGCAGCGAACCCAGGGCCACCGTGGCCGCCCCGATCCAGAACATGCCGGTCAGCGGCGTGCTGAGCAGGATGGAGGCGAACAGCGCCGACAGCAGCGGCGTGCCGTTGGCGGCCAGGCCCAGCAGATGGATATTGCCGTGCAGCACGCCGGTGTTCCACAGGCTGTAGGCCAGCGTGACGGCCGCGCCGGCCAGGCCGACCTGAACGACCACGCGGGCGGACCAGTCCATGGGCGGCGGGCTGGCCTGTAGCAGATGAATGATCCAGAAGGCGACGGCGCTCAGCGGCATGAAGAACCAGAGCCCGTTCCTGCCCTGGGCCAGATGCTTGGTGGCGGTGCTGTACAGCGCCCAGACGATCGCGCCGGCGAGCGCCAGGCCGTAGCACAGCGGGTTGTCGGCGGCGTTCAGGAAAAAGCGCGTCGGCGACATTCCCTCGGGCGGCGAGGAGGCGGCGATGACGCCGGCGAAGGCCAGCGCCAGGCCGCCCAGCATGGGCGCGTTCAGGCGCTGGCGGCCGGCCAGCGCCGAGCACAGCACGGTCAGGCTGGGCCATAGATAGTTGACCATGCCGATCTCGATCGCCTGGCCGCGGTCGCGCGCCAGGCCCAGGGCCAGCACGAAGCAGAGCTCGTAGGCGACGAACAAGGTCGCGCCGACGATCAGGTACGGGCGCGGCAGCTCGCGCAGCGGGCGGCGCCGCGGCCACAGCAGCAGGGCCGACAGGCTGAACAGCAGCGCCGGCGCGCCGGTCGGGCCCAGGAACTCGATCGTGCTGCGCGTGACGCCGACCGAGGTGCTCCAGAACAGGATGGCAAGCAGGCCCAGCAGGGTGGCGCCGCGCGAGGAGGGATTCAAGCCGGCGCTATCCCCGCCGGGCCGCCTCGATCGCCGCGATGTCGATCTTGCCCATCTGCATCATCGCCTCGAAGGCGCGCTTGGCGGCGGCCGGATCGGGATCGGTGATGGCGGCCGTCAGCGCGCGCGGCGTGATCTGCCAGGACAGGCCCCATTTGTCCTTGCACCAGCCGCAGGCGCTGGCTTGGCCGCCGTTGCCAACGATCGCGTCCCACAGCCGGTCGGTCTCGGCCTGGTCCTCGGTCGCGATCTGGAAGGAGAAGGCCTCGCTGTGCTTGAAGGCGGGCCCGCCGTTCAGGCCCAGGCAGGGAATGCCGGCGACGGTGAACTCGACCGTCAGCACATCGCCCTGCTTGCCGGATGGATAGTCGCCGGGCGCGCGATGGACGGCGCCGACCGCGCTGTCCGGGAAGGTCTGGGCATAGAACTGGGCGGCGTCCAGCGCCGCGCCGTCGTACCAGAGACAGATCGTGTTCTTGCTGGTCACTGCCGTTCTCCTTTAGCAATGGGTGTGAAGCGCAGCGACGAGGCTGCTGCGACAGCACCGGCAATTGTCACTCCCGGGACCGACCCGACGCATCCGACCCGAAGTCCGGCGGCACCCGCGCCGGGATTGACCTTGCGCCTCGCCTCACTATGATCGCCGATGACCTGGCACCGCCGGGTGACAGGTCTTTCCGTCCCTTCGTCCGTCCGCTAACCGTGTGGCCGTCTGCGGCCCCTCGCCGATATGGACATCTTCAAGGCCGACGTTGCGATCATCGGGGCTGGCGGCGCCGGTCTGCGCGCAGCCATCGCGGTGGCCGAGGAGAACCCCAAGCTCAGCATCGCGCTGGTCTCCAAGGTCTATCCGATGCGCAGCCACACGGTGGCCGCCGAGGGCGGATCGGCCGCCGTGACGCAGGCGCACGACAGCCTCGATCACCATTTCAACGACACCGTGGCCGGCGGCGACTGGCTGTGCGAGCAGGAAGTCGTCGAGTTCTTCGTCAAGGAGGCGCACCGCGAACTGGTGCAGATGGAGCACTGGGGCTGCCCCTGGAGCCGCAAGCCGGACGGCCATGTCAATGTGCGCGCCTTCGGCGGCATGAAGATCGAGCGCACCTGGTTCGCCGCCGACAAGACCGGCTTCCACATGCTGCACACGCTGTTCCAGACCTCGATCAAATACCCGATGATCAAGCGCTTCGACGAGCATTTCGCCGTCGATCTGCTCAGCGACGATGGCGGTGTGCAGGGCGTCGTCGCGATCGAGATCGCCAGCGGCGAGTTCCGCCTGATCCAGGCCCCGGCCGTCATCATCGCCACCGGCGGCGCCGGCCGTGTGTTCCGCGAGAACACCAATGGCGGCATCGTCACCGGCGACGGCATGGCGCTGGCCTACCGGCATGGCGTGCCGTTGCGCGATATGGAGTTCGTGCAATACCACCCGACCTGCATGCCCGGCACCGGCCTGCTGTTCACCGAGGCCTGTCGCGGCGAGGGCGGTTTCCTGCTGAACAAGGACGGCTACCGCTATCTGCAGGACTACGGCCTCGGGCCGGCGTCGCCCGAGCCGCGCAACAAGGCGATGGAACTGGGCCCGCGCGACCGCCTGAGCCAGGCCTACTGGCACGAGAAGCGCAAGGGCCGCACGATAGACGGGCCCAACGGCGTGCCCGTCGTGCACCTGGACCTGCGCCATCTGGGCGAGAGGAAGCTGCGTGAGCGCCTGCCGCAGATCTACGAACTGGCCGAGGAGTATCTGGGCGTCGATCCGGCCAAAGCGCCGATCCCGGTGCTGCCGGCCGTGCACTACACGATGGGCGGCATCGAGGCCGCCGCGGACACCTCGGCCTCGCTGCCGGGCCTCTTTTCGGCCGGCGAATGCTCTAGCGTGGGCCTGCACGGCGCGAACCGGCTCGGTTCCAACTCGCTGACCGAGCTGCTGGTCTTCGGCAAGGTGGCCGGCGTGCAGGCGGCGCGTCATGCGGCGCAGGCGCAGCGGGCGGACGCCGCCAAGCTGGCCGCGCAGGCCGAGCAGGCCCAGCAGCGGGCGCTGGGCCTGCTCACTGCGCAGGCGGGCAGCGAGCGCATCGCCACGCTGCGCCGCGAGATGGCCGCGACGATGGAAGACGGCTGCGGCATCTACCGCAGCGCAGCGCAGATGCAGCAGACCTGCGACAAGCTCGCCGAGCTGCGGCAGCGCTGCAAGAAGATCCGGCTCGACGACCGCTCGCGCGGCTGGAACACCGAGTGGCTGCTGGCGCTGGAGCTGTCCTACCAGCTCGACGTCGCGCAGGCGATCGCGCATTCGGCGCTCGAGCGTCGCGAGTCGCGCGGCTCGCACCAGCGCCTGGACGGCTTCACCGAGCGCGACGACCAGAACTTCCTCAAGCACACGCTGGCGCGCTACCGCGGCGACGACGCCCCCGGCATCGCCTACTCCGATGTGCGCATCACCAAGTCCCAACCCGGCGTGCGCGCTTACGGCGCCGCCGGCGAGAAGGCCGAGGCCACCGAATGAAGACGATTGCCATCGAGGTGCTGCGCTACCGCCCCGAGCAGGACCAGGAGCCCGTCTGGCAACGCTTCGAGGTTCCCTATACCGATGACATGTCGGTGCTGCAGGGCCTGCAGCTGATCAAGGACGAACTCGACGGATCCTTGAGCTTCCGCTGGAGCTGCCGGATGGCGATCTGCGGTAGCTGCGGCGTCATGGTCGACGGCAAGCCGCGCCTGGGCTGCAAGACCTTTCTGCGCGACTATGCGCCGGCGGGCCTGCGCGTCGAGCCGCTCGCCCACTTTCCGATCGAGCGCGACCTGATCGTCGACATCGAGGACTTCCTCGGCAAGCTCGAGAGCATCACGCCCTATATCGTGCCGAAGACGCCGCAGCCGCTGGAGGCCGGCGAATACCTGCAGACGCCGCATGAGCTCGAGCTGTTCGAGCAGTACAGCTCCTGCATCAACTGCCTGCTCTGCTATGCGGCCTGCCCGCAGTACGGCATCGACGACAAGTTCATCGGCCCGGCCGCGATGGCGCTGCTGCACCGCTACAACGCCGACTCGCGCGACGGCGCCCGCGAGCAGCGGATGCAGATCGTCAACGCCGAGGAAGGCGTGTGGAGCTGCACGGCGGTCGGCTATTGCAGCGAGGTCTGCCCCAAGGGCGTGGACCCGGCCAATGCGGTCAACCAGAACAAGGTCGCCAGCACCAAGGACTACTTCCTGCGCTTCGTCGCGCCGAAGGGAGCCGCAGGATGACAAGAAAGCCCTACAAGCGGCCGATGAGCGGCTGGTGGAAGCGCGATCCCTTCTTCGTCCGCTATATGTGGCGCGAGGCGACCGCCCTGGGCGTGCTCGCCTATGCCATCGTGCTGATGACGGGCGTCTGGCGCCTGGCCCAGGGGCCCGAGGCCTTCGAGGGCTGGCTGCAGGCGCTGCGTAGCTGGCCCGCGCTCGTCTTCCATCTGCTGCTGCTCGTCGCCATGGTCTATCACACGATCAGCTGGTTCGAGATCATGCCCAAGACGATGCCGATGATGTTCGTCGGCGGCGAGCGCGTCGCGGCCACGACGATCACCCGCGTCGGCATGATTGCCGCCGCCGCCGCCCTCGTGCTCCTGCTGCTGGCCTGGATGCTGAAGCCATGACGAGCAAGCCGCTGCCGCGCCGGCGCTCGAATGCGCCGATCTTCTGGGGCCTGTTCGGCGCCGGCGGCATGCTGTCGGCCCTGCTCGGGCCCATGCTGGTGCTAATCACCGGCCTGCTCGTGCCGCTGGGCCTGATCCTGCCCGCCGACTTCATGAGCTACCCGCGCATGCTCGCCTTCGCCCAGCACTGGCTGGGCAAGGCCTTTCTGTTCGCCGTGATCGCGCTGTTCGCCTGGCATGCGGCCCACCGCATCTATCACAGCCTGCACGACGTCGGCATCCATGCCAGCGCCGGCACGCGCCTGCTCTGCTACGGCGTAGCGGCCCTGATCACCGTGGTAACCAGCTGGAGCCTGCTGGCGATCGGTTTCTGAGCCGTCCGGTTATCGATGCCCGAGGCTTGAGATCGTCCCGCCCGCCCCGATATCGTTAGCCATGTCGTCCTCCGCCTTCCACCCCGCCGTCCAGGCCTGGTTCCAGCAGCGCTTCGCCGCGCCGACGCCGGCCCAGCGGGCGGCCTGGCCGGCGATCCAGGCCGGGCGGCACACGCTGGTGGCGGCGCCGACCGGCTCCGGCAAGACGCTGACTGCCTTTCTGTCGGCGCTGGACGAGCTGGTCCGCGCCGGCCTGGCGCCGGGCGGCCTGCCGGATGAATGCGCGGTCGTCTACGTCTCGCCGCTAAAGGCGCTGTCCAACGACATCCAGCTCAATCTGGAGCTGCCACTGGCCGGCATCCGCGCCGAGCTGCAGCGCCTGGGCCTGCCCGATGTCGAGATCCGCACGGCCGTGCGCACCGGCGACACGCCGGCCCGCGAGCGCGCGCAGCTGCTGCGCAAGCCGCCGCATGTGTTCGTGACGACGCCGGAGTCGCTCTATGTGCTGCTCGGTTCGGTCTCGGGCCGCCGCATGCTGGCCTCGGTGCGAAGCGTCATCGTCGACGAGATCCATGCGGTGGCGGCCAGCAAGCGCGGCAGCCATCTGGCGCTAAGCCTGGAGCGGCTGCAGGCGCTGTGCGGCCGGCCGGTGCAGCGCATCGGCCTGTCCGCGACGCAGAAGCCGATCGACGAGGTCGCGCGCTTCCTGACCGGCGGCACTGCCTGCGAGATCGTCGACATCGGCTACACGCGCCGGCGCGATCTGGCGCTCGAAGTGCCGCCCACGCCGCTGTCGGCGGTGATCTCCAACGACCAGTGGGAGCAGGTCTACGGCCGCGTCGCCGAGCTGGTGCTGGCCCATCGCACGACCCTGGTTTTCGTCAACACGCGGCGCATGGCCGAGCGCGCGGCGCGCCAGCTGGGCGAGCGCCTGGGCCACGAGGCGGTGGCGGCCCACCATGGCAGCCTGGCCAAGGAGGCCCGCCTGCTGGCCGAGCAGCGGCTCAAGCGCGGCGAGCTGCGCGTGCTGGTCGCCACCGCCTCGCTGGAGCTGGGGCTGGACATCGGCGAGGTCGAGCTGGTCTGCCAGCTTGGCTCGCCGCGTTCCATCGCCACCTTGCTGCAGCGCGCCGGGCGCTCGGGCCATGCGGTGGGCGGCGTGCCCAAGGCGCGGCTGTTCCCGCAGACGCGCGACGAGCTGGTGGAATGCGCAGCCCTGCTGGACGCCGTCCGCCGCGGCGAACTCGATGCGTTGCGCATTCCGCCGGCGCCGCTGGACGTGCTGGCGCAGCAGATCGTCGCCGAGGTCGCCTGCCGCGAATGGGACGAGGATGCGCTGTTCGCGCTGCTGACCCGCGCCTGGCCCTACCGGCAGCTGAGCCGCGAGCAGTACACGGCCGTGCTGCGCATGCTGTCCGAGGGTTTCACGACCCGCCAGGGCCCGCGCGCCGGCTATGTGCATCGCGATGCGGTGCAGCACCGCCTGCGCGAGCGCCGCGGTGCGCGGATGACGGCCCTGACCTCGGGCGGCACGATTCCGGAGGCCGGCGACTACCAGGTGATGCTGGAACCGCAGGCCGAGAAGATCGGCACCGTCAACGAGGACTTCGCGGTCGAGAGCCTGGCCGGCGACGTGTTCCAGCTGGGCAACGCCAGCTACCGCATCCTGCGCGTCGAGCCGGGCATGGTGCGGGTCGAGGACGCGCAGGGCGCGGCCCCCAACATCCCCTTCTGGCTCGGCGAGGCGCCGGGCCGCAGCGACGAGCTGAGCTTCGCGGTCGCGCGGCTGCGCGCCGAGTTCGAGGCCGCGCCTGATCCGCTGGCCTGGGCGCGCGAGACCCTGCGCCTCGACGAGGCCGCGGCCGTCCAGCTGGTCGACTACCTGGGCCGCGCGCTGGCCGCCCTGGGCGTGCTGCCGACGCAGCAGCGCATCGTGCTCGAGCGCTTCTTCGACGAATCGGGCGGCATGCAGCTGCTGGTCCACTCGCCGCGCGGCAGCCGGCTCAACCGCGCCTGGGGCCTGGCGCTGCGCAAGCGCTTCTGCCGACAGTTCAATTTCGAGCTGCAGGCGGCGGCCACCGAAGACGCCATCGTGCTCTCGCTGTCGACCGGCCACAGCTTCGTGCTGGCCGAGGTGGCGCGCTATCTGCACAGCGCCACCGCCCTGCACGTGCTGGTGCAGGCGCTGCTGGACGCGCCGCTGTTCGGCCAGCGCTGGCGCTGGAACGCGACCAATGCGCTGGCCCTGCCGCGCTTTCGCGGCGGCCGCAAGGTGCCGCCGCAGCTGCAGCGCATGCGCGCCGAGGACCTGCTGGCCGCGGTGTTCCCGGACCAGGTGGCCTGCCTGGAGAACATCGCCGGCGAGCGCGAGATTCCGGACCATCCGCTGGTCCGCCAGACGCTGGACGACTGCCTCTACGAGGCGATGGACGCCGAGGGCTGGCTGGCGCTCTTGCGTCGGCTGGAGGCCGGCGAGATCGAGCTCGTCGCGCGCGATCTGCCCGCGCCCTCGCCGCTGGCGGCCGAGGCGCTGAACGCCAAGCCCTACGCCTTCCTCGACGACGCGCCGCTGGAGGAGCGCCGCACGCAGGCCGTGCAGGCACGCCGTTATGCCGATCCCGAAGCTGCCGACGAACTCGGCCGGCTCGACCCGGCCGCCATCGACGCCGTGCGCGAGGAGGCCTGGCCGCTGGCGCGCCATGCCGACGAGATGCACGAGGCCCTGAACATGCTGGGCGTGGTGACCGACGCGGAGGTCCGCGCCAACGAGGGCTGGGCCGGCTGGCTGGCGGCGCTGGCCCAGGCGCAGCGGACGACGCGGCTGGCGCTCGATGACGATGAGGGGCTGTGGACCGTGGCCGAGCGCCTGGCCGAGCTGCGCCTGCTCTACCCGGCGGCGGCGCTGCAGCCGGCAATCGCGCCGCCGGCCGGCTACGAGATCCCGCCTGGTGGCCGCGAGGACGCGCTGCGCGAGCTGCTGCGCGCGCGGCTGGCCGGCCTGGGGCCGGTGACGGTGGAGGCGCTGATGGCGCAGCTGAGGCTGCCGCGCGAGCAGATCGAGCCGGCACTGCTGGCCCTGCAGGCGGAGGGCAGCGTGCTGCAGGGGCGCTTCACGGCGGACGCGGCGGCCGTCGAATGGTGCGAGCGCCATCTGCTGGCGCGCATCCACCGCTACACGCTCAAGCGCCTGCGCCAGGAGATCGCGCCGGTCGAGCCGCGCGAGTTCCAGCGCTTTCTGTTCGACTGGCAGCAGCTCGGCCCTGGCAGCCAGCTGGAGGGTGCCGAGGCGCTGCCGGCGCTGCTGGTCCAGCTGGAGGGCTACGAGGCGCCGGCCGGGCTGTGGGAGAGCGAGATCCTGCCGGCGCGGCTGCGCGACTACGCGAGCGCCTGGCTGGACGAGCTCTGCACCGCCGGCCGCACGACCTGGATCCGGCTGCGGCCGGCCAGCGCCAGCGGTCCCGGCAGCGGCGGCAATTCGCTGCGCGCCACGCCCATCCTGCTGCTGCCGCGGCGCAGCGCCGCGCTGTGGGCGCGCGTCGCGCCGGCGCCGGCGCAGGACGCCGAGCTGCTGAGCCCGCGCGCGCAGCGCCTGGCCGACCATCTGGCCGCCCAGGGCGCCTCCTTCTTCGACGAGATGCTGCAGGGCACGCGGCTGCTGCCCTCGGAGCTGGAGGACGCGCTGGCCGAGCTGGTGCTGCGCGGCCGCGCCAGCTGCGACAGCTTCGCCGGCCTGCGGGCGCTGATGGTGCCGCCGTCCAAGCGCGTGCCCAGCCGTTCGGCGCGGCGCCAGCGCGCGCGGCCGCTGCCGGGCATCGCCGACGCCGGGCGCTGGTCGCTGCTGCCGACGCGCACGCAGCCGGCCGCGCCCGAGGACATCGAGCATGTGCTGAAGACCCTGCTGCGCCGCTATGGCGTGATTGCCTGGCGCCTGCTGGAGCGCGAGGCGGCCTGGCTGCCGCCCTGGCGCGAGCTGGTGCGCCTGTGCCGGCGGCTGGAGGCGCGCGGCGAGCTGCGCGGCGGGCGCTTCATTGCCGGCCTGTCGGGCGAGCAGTTCGCGCTGCCGGAGGCGGTGGCGCGCATGCGCGAGCTGCGCCGCCATCCGCCGGCCACGGGCCTGCTCTGCCTGTCGGCCAGCGATCCGGCCAATCTGCTGGGCACGCTGCTGCCCGGCCCGCGGCTGCCGCGCCTGGCCGGCTCGCGCGTGCTCTACCGCGACGCGCTGCCGGTGGCGACCCTGGCGGCCGGCGAGATCACGCTGCTGCAGCCGATGAGCCCGGCCGAGCAGCAGCAGGCGCGGCGCGCGCTGACGCTGCTGCCGGAGCTAGCCCCGGCGAGCGCCGTGGCCGAGGCCTACTTGGCGTAGAGAATCATCTGCGTGCAGCGGAACAGCGCGATCGTCCTGCCGGTCTCGCGGTGGGTGACGACCGCATCCCAGACCTGGGTCGTCTTGCCCAGGTGCACGGCCTTGGCGGTGCTGACGATGGTGCCCTCGCGCGCGGTACCCAGGTGGTTGGACTTCAGTTCGATGGTGGTGAAGCCGGTCGCGCCCTCGGGCAGATGGGCCAGGCAGCCGAAGCCGGCCGAGGTATCGGCCAGGGTGACGACGCTGCCGGCGTGCAGGAAGCCGTTCGGCGCCATCAGCTCGGGTCGCACGCTCAGCTCGGCCTGCACCTCGCCGGCGCCGGCCGCGGTGACGACGATGCCCAGATGGCCGGGCAGATTGCCGGCGCCGCGCTGATTGAATTGCTCGGGGGTGACCATGGTGCTGCAAGGCTCCGTAGCGGAATGAATGAGTAAATCGCCGCAGTGTGCAATAGCGCCGGCCGCGCCGCCGTCGACAAGCCGGCGGAGGCTGCGCCGCTAAGGGCGCCGCTGCGGCGGCCGCGCCGGCGCCGCGGTCGCCGCGATCGAATCGCCGCCGCGCATCAGGGCCAGCATCGGCGAGGGCGGCGTCACCGAGGGGTCGAAGGGGTGCGAGCGCTGGCCGCCGATGGCCGCGAGGATGCGGCGCACATAGAGGCGCGTCTCGGCATAGGGCGGCACGCCGCGGTAGCGGTCGACCGCCTTCTCGCCGGCGTTGTAGGCCGCCAGCGCCAGCGCGACATCGCCCTCGAAATAGGCCAGCAGCCAGCGCAGATAGGCCATGCCGCCGCGGATGTTCTGGGTCGGGTCGCTGGGCTTCTTGACGTTGAAGCGTGCCGCCGTGTCGGGGATCAGCTGCATCAGGCCCTGGGCATTCTTCGGCGACAGGGCCAGCGGGTCGAAGTTCGATTCGGTCGCCATCACGGCCAGCACCAGATGCGGCGCCAGCTGGTAGTCGGGCGCCACCAGCTGCACGAAGCGCACGATCACCGCCGGCGCATTGGCCGGCGGCGCCGGGGGCGGCAGGGTCCAGGGCTGGCGTTTGGCGGCGGCGGCCAGCGGCTTGGGATCGCTGTCCGGCGGGCGCAGGCAGGCCGGCGGCGGGCCCTGCGGCGTGCCCATCGCGGCGGCCATGTTCTGCGCCTGGGCCAGGCCCTGTTCGGCGGCGGCGGCAAACAGGTGCGCGGCCTGGGCATCATCGCGCTCGATGCCGCGCGGATTGGTCAGCATCCAAGCCAGGTTGTACTGGGCGACCGGATCGCCATAGCGCGCGGCGCGGCAGTAGAGCTGGGCCGCCTGCACCGCATCGCGCGGCACGCCGTCCCCATGCTCGTAGGCCTCGCCCTCGCGGCGCCAGCGCTCGACCTGGGCCGGCACCACCGGACCGGCCTCGGGCGGCGGCGTGCTCGGCCGCGGCAGCGATTCCAGGCTCAGGCCCGGCACCTGCGCCGCGGCAAGGCCGCCGGCCAGCAGCAGCGTGGTCGTCAGCAGTCGGGGCAAAAGCTTCGCGGACACGGGCCGCAGTCTATCAATCAATGCGGCAAGCCGGTCCCGTCCTACAAGCGCGCCCGTCGCGGGCCGATTACCGGCGCTCGGCGCGCGGGCTTCAATGGGTTTTCAGCAACGGGAGCACGCCATGGAAGCAGCCGAAAGTTCGCGCGAACGACTCTGGGAACTGATCAAGGACATCCGCTTCGCGATGTTCACCACCCGCCACGGCAACGGCCATCTGCACTCGCGCCCGATGACGACGCAGAACCGGGCGATCGACGAGGACGAGAGCCTGTGGTTCTTCATGTCGCGCCGCAGCGAGCCGGTCGGCGATCTGGCCAGCGGGGCCGAGGTCAACGTCAGCTATGCCGACGGCGGCCAGGACCGCTATGTCTCGGTCTCGGGCCGCGCCCGCGTCGTCGAGGACCGCGCCAAGGCCCGGCAGCTGTGGAACAAGCTGGCCGAGGCCTGGTTTCCCGGCGGCGCCGAGGACCCGGACCTGGCCCTGGTCGAGGTGCAGATCACCCACGCCCATTACTGGGACGTGAAGGAGAACAAGCTGGTGCAGCTGTTCGCGATGGCCAAGGCGGCCCTGGGCGGCGAGCCGCCGCGCGATCTGGGCGAATCGCGCGAGGTGCGCATGCGCGGCTGATCGATCAGCGCAGCGGCGCCAGCGAGCGCAGCGCCTTGACGGCGCCCTCGCCGATGGCGGCGCCGAAGCGCTTGGCCAGGCGCTCGGCGACGTTCTCGCGCGGCGTGTAGTCGATCACGTCCTCGGCCTTGACGACCTCGCGGGCGACGAAGTCCAGATTGCCGAAGTGATCGGCCAGGCCCAGCGCGACCGCCTGCTCGCCGTTCCAGAACAGGCCCGAGAACATCTCGGGCGTTTCCTTCAGGCGCTTGCCGCGGCCCTCGCGCACGGTGGCGATGAACTGCTGGTGGATCTGGTCCAGCATCTGCTGCGCATAGGCGCGCTGCTTGGGCTGCAGCGGGGTGAACGGATCCAGCATGCCCTTGTTCTCGCCGGCGGTCAGCAGCCGGCGCTCGACGCCCAGCTTGTCCATCAGGCCGGTGAAGCCGAAGCCGTCCATCAGCACGCCGATCGAGCCGACGATGGAGGCCTTGTCCACATAGATCTCGTCGGCCGCGGCGGCGATGTAGTAGGCGCCCGAGGCGCACATCTCCTCGACCACGGCATAGACCTTCTTGCCATGCTTGGCCTTCAGGCGGCGGATCTCGTCGTAGACGATGCCGGCCTGCACCGGACTGCCGCCGGGGGAGTTGATGCGCAGCACGATGGCCTGCGCGCCCGGATCCTCGAAGGCGCTCTTCAGCGCCGACAGCATCAGCTCGGCGCTGGCCTCGGTGTCGGCATCGATCTCGCCATGCACCTCGACCAGGGCCGTGTGCGGCGTCGACGGCGAGGCGATATGGTGGCTCTGCGCCCAGAAGGCCCAGGCGGCGAACACGATCAGGGCCAGCCAGAGCAGGCGGAAGAACAGCTTCCAGCGCCGCTCGCTGCGGCGGTCGCGCAGGTAGTCATGGGCGAACTGGGCCAGCAAATGCTCGTAGCCGGCCGGCGCCTTGGGCGCGGCGGGTTCGGGCAGCGGGTCGCGGATCGGCGGGGGCAGGGAGTCGTCGGAGTTCATGGGGTGTGGGGGCTGGGGCCCGGTGCTTGGCTGTCTGCTCAGTCCTCGAACACGGGCCGGGTGTCACGGGAAGGATACCAATAGACCTTGCCCTCGCGCTCCTCGAGCTCGATCTTGCTCAGGCCGATGCGGCCGCACATGCCGCTCACGCAGCGCCCGCTGAGCGGATCGTAGACCGCGCCGTGAATCGAACACATGATGAAGCGCTTGTCGCCATCGAGGAACTCGCCTTCCTGCCAGTCCATCTCGGTCGGCACATGGGCGCAGCGGTTCAGATAGGCCACCGCCTGGCCCTCGAAGCGCAAGGCGAAGGCGCGCGCCGGTTGCCGGTATTGCAGCACATCGAAGCCAAAGGCGCGGCCGCGCTCCTGCAGATCCTCGGATGCGCAAAGGGGCAGCGGCGCGGACTTGTCCTTGGTGTCGTTCATCGTGGAAGCATCAGGCGTGTTGCAATAGCCAATCGCGCAGCTCGGCCGTCGAGTGGGCGACGAACAGCGGATTGAACTCGGCGAAGCTCTCGTGATCGTGCGCGCCGTAGCTGACGCCGACGCAGGCGCAGCCGGCGTTTACGGCCATCTGCAGGTCATGCGTGGTGTCGCCAATCATCAGCGTGCGCTCCGGCTCGGCGCCGAATTCGCGCATCAGCTCCAGCAGCATCTGCGGATTCGGCTTGCCGGCCGTTTCGTCGGCGGTGCGGCTGCCGTCGAACATCTGCTGCAGCGCGGCCAGCCGCAGCGCCTCGTCCAGGCCGCGGCGGTTCTTGCCGGTGGCCACGGTCAGCCAGTGATGCCGGTCCTTCAGCGCCGCCAGCATTTCCAAGGTGCCGTCGAACAGGCTGATCTCGTGCTGGGCACCGAGGTAATGATGGCGGTAGCGCAGGCCCATCTCCTGGTAGCGCTCCGGCGGCAGCTCGGGCACCGCATGGGCCAGCGCCGGATAGAGGGCCATGCCGATCACATAGCTGGCGGCCGCGTCGCTGGGCCGCGGCAGGCCCAGATCGACGGCGGCGTTCTGAATGCTGCGCGTGATCAGCGCGGTGGAGTCGAACAAGGTGCCATCCCAGTCGAAGGCGATCAGATCAAAACGTTGGGGTCTCATTGTTTCGGTGTCAGGGCGGCAATCAGCTTCTCACATTCGGGCGGCAGCGGCGCGCTCAGCTCGATCTCTTCCTCGCGCGCCGGGTGCTGGAAGCGCAGGCGCTTGGCGTGCAGGAACATGCGCTCGAACTTCAGCGCGCCGCGCGCCAGCGCCCGGTTGGCCTCGAAATCGCCGTATTTGGGGTCGCCGACGATCGGGTGGCCGGCATGCTGCAGATGGACGCGGATCTGGTGCGTGCGGCCGGTCTTGATGGTCACGTCGAGCAAGGTGTGGCCGTCAAGCTTGCGCGCGACCTTGACCAGGCTGATCGAGCGCTTGGCCTGGCCGGCCTGCGGATCGTGCGAGTGCTCGACCGCCCGCACCCAGCGCTCGCCGTCGCTGCCGACGAATTTCAGCAGCGGCACGTCGATGACCTTTTTGTTCTCGGCCCAGTCGCCGATCACCAGCGCGGCATAGGTCTTGCCCGTCTCGCGCTCGCGGAACTGGTCCTGCAGCGAGGTCAGCGCACTGCGCTTCTTGGCGATCAGCAAGAGGCCCGAGGTTTCCTTGTCCAGCCGGTGCACCAGTTCCAGGAACTTGGCCTGCGGCCGCGCCCGGCGCAATTGCTCGATCACGCCGAAGCTGACGCCGGAGCCGCCATGGACGGCGACGCCGGCCGGCTTGTTCACGGCGATCAGGTGCTCGTCCTCGTAGACGATGGGGAATTCGCGCGCCGGTACGAAGTCCTTCTCGGCCTCCACCCGCTCGGGCAGGCGTACCGGCGGCACGCGCACCTCGTCGCCCAGCTCCAGCCGCGTGTCGGCCTGGGCCCGGCCCTTGTTGACCCGCACCTCGCCGGCGCGGATCAGGCGGTAGACATGGGTCTTGGGCACGCCCTTCAGTTCGCGCAGCAGGAAGTTGTCCAGGCGCTGCCCCGCCGAGCCTTCGTCGATCGTCACACGACGCACGGCCGGTGCGGCCTGGGGCACCGATGTTGGCGCGCGCTTACCGGCTGCTGCAGCAGCGGCGCCGTTAACGCTCTGCTGCGGGGCCGCCGGGACCGGTTTTTTGACGGCGGCCGGCGGCCTGGCTTTTGCGGCGCTCGGCGGCCGGGCTTTGGCCCTTATAATGTTGCTCACCACGTTGCCGCCGTAAGTATTTGATTTTTCAGATTTTACGCGGGCGGCAGGGTGTAGGCGCGCGGCGATTCGATTCGAGCGCACCGAACAAAGGGTGATGCAACGCATGGCCGCGAGAGCGGGCCTTGTCCCCAAGCGACAAGGCGGCTCGGGCTGCCGTGCGGCAGAGCAATGAAGAACGAACCACGTCGGGCGCGGCTCCACTGAGCCGGCCGGACACAAGAAAAAGGTTTCCACGGCGTGAGGCGGACGATGTCCGGCCGCCTCGCGCCAGCGTCCAACAGTCCACGCGGATGAGCCCTTTCACTCCCCCCACCCCCCACCGCACGCAGGTGCAGCCCCGGTTCGAAACCGATGCGGCTGCCGGGCGTCGCCGTGGCCGGGCCGCGCTGCATCGTCAAGATGACGCGCGTTCACGGGAGCGGGCAAGCGCCGCCGCGACTGTTGCGTCGCACGCGCCAACGCTGATTCTCTGAGCGCCCGCCGACCGCGGTAGCGATCACGACCAGTCCAGGGCGATTCCTTCCTCGGTTCTTTCCTCCTTGCCCGTGCATCGGTTGGTCCGTCGCTGGCTTCAAAGCAGCGGCGGCGTGATGCTGCGCGCCCAGGAAGGGCGCGCGAGGAGTGATGACATGAAGCGCATGCTGATCAACGCGACGCAGCCGGAAGAACGGCGCCTCGCGATCGTCGATGGCCAGAAGCTGCTCGACTTCGAGACCGAGATCGAAGGCCGGGAACAGCGCAAGGGCAATATCTACAAGGCCGTGGTGACCCGGGTCGAGCCCTCGCTCGAAGCCTGTTTCGTCGACTACGGCGAGGACCGCCACGGCTTCCTGCCCTTCAAGGAAATCTCGCGCCAGTACTTCCGCGACGGCGTCGAGGTGCGCAACGCGACGATCAAGGACGCGATCAAGGAAGGCCAGGAACTGCTGGTCCAGGTGGAGAAGGAAGAGCGCGGCAACAAGGGCGCGGCGCTGACCACCTTCGTCTCGCTGGCCGGCCGCTACCTGGTGCTGATGCCCAACAACCCGCGCGGCGGTGGCGTCTCGCGCCGCATCGAGGGCGAGGACCGCGAGGAGCTGAAGGAAAACCTCGACCAGCTCGAGTATCCGAAGGGCATGAGCCTGATCGCCCGCACCGCCGGCATCGGCCGTTCCGCTGCTGAATTGCAGTGGGACCTGAACTACATGCTCAAGCTGTGGTCGGCGATCGACGACGCGGCCAAGGGCGGCAAGGGTGCCTACCTGATCTATCAGGAGTCGTCGCTGGTGATCCGCGCGATCCGCGACTACTTCACCGCCGACATCGGCGAGATCCTGATCGACACCGACGATCTGTTCGAGCAGGCGCACCAGTTCATGAACCACGTGATGCCCGACCAGGGCCATCGCGTGAAGCGCTACCGCGACGACGCGCCGCTGTTCAGCCGCTTCCAGATCGAGCACCAGATCGAGACGGCCTTCAGCCGCACGGTCAACCTGCCCTCGGGCGGCGCCATCGTGATCGACCACACCGAGGCCCTGGTCTCGGTGGACGTCAACTCGGCCCGCGCCACCCGCGGCGGCGACATCGAGGAAACCGCGACCCGCACCAATCTCGAGGCGGCCGACGAGATCGCCCGCCAGATGCGCTTGCGCGATCTGGGCGGCCTGATCGTCGTCGACTTCATCGACATGGAAGAGTCGAAGAACCGCCGCGAGGTCGAGCAGCGCCTGCGCGATGCGCTGCGCCAGGACCGCGCCCGCGTGCAGTTCGCCTCGATCAGCAAGTTCGGCCTGCTGGAGCTCTCGCGCCAGCGTCTGCGCCCGGCCTTGAGCGAAGGCAACCACATCACCTGCCCGCGCTGCAACGGCACCGGCCATATCCGCGACACCGAATCGTCGGCGCTGCAGATCCTGCGCATGGTCCAGGAAGAGGCGATGAAGGACAACACCGCCGCCGTGCATGTGCAGGTGCCGGTCGAGGTGACTTCCTTCCTCTTGAACGAGAAGCGCACCGAGATCACCAAGATCGAGCTGAAGCAGCGCGTCACCGTGCTGCTGGTGCCGAACAAGCATCTCGAGACGCCCAACTACAAGCTCGAGCGCCTGCGCCACGACGATCCGCGCCTGGAGAATCTGCAGGCCAGCTACACGATGATCGAGGAGCCGGACGACGAGGTGGGCATCACCCGCCGCGATGCTGGCGACAAGAAGAACAAGCAGGAGCCGGTGATCAAGGGCATCCTGCCCGAGCAGCCGGCGCCGGTCTCCGCGCCGACGCCGCCCAAGCCCGAGCCGGTCAAGGCCGCGGCGCCCGCGCCGGTGGCAGCCCCTGCCCCGGCTCCGGCCGGCGGTGGCTTCTTCGGCTGGATCAAGAGCCTGTTCGGCGGCGAGGCAGCGCCCGCGCCGGCCCCGGCGGCGGCCAAGCCCGAAGCTGGCGCCAAGCCGGCCGGCGAACGCGCCGGCAAGCGTGAGGGCGGCGGCCGCGATGGCGGCCGTGGCGGCCGCGGTGGCCGTGGCGGCGAGCGCAATGGCGAGCAGCGTGGCGAACGCGGCGAGCGTGCCGGCGAGCGCAAGCGCGGCGAAGGCCGCCCGCAGGAAGCCCGTGGCGAGGCCGCGTCGACCCAGCAGCGTCCGGAGCGTGGCGAGCGCGGCAACCGTCGCGGCGAACGCGGGGAGGCCAAGCCGGAGACCGGCAACGAGGTCGTGCGCGCCGAGCGCCAGGAACGCGGCGAGCGCGCTGAGCGCGGTGAACGTGCCGAGCGCGGCGAAGGTGGCCGCCGCAACCGCGGCGAGCGCGGTGAGCGTGGCGAGCGCCAGGAACGCGGCGTGACGCCGGCGGCGACGGCCGAACAGGTCGCCACGCTGCCGGTGCAGGCAGCGCTGGACATGCCGGTCGCGGCCGAGCATGACGCGCCGGCCTTTGTCGACACGCAGGCCGAGGGCAGCGAAGCCGCCGGCGCCAGCGAGGCCGCCGGCAGCGAAGAGCGCCAGGGCCGTGGCCGTCGCCGCCGCCGTGGTGGTCGCGATCGCGAGGACCGTGCCGGCGAAGCCAGCGGCAGCGAAGTCGCCGCCGGCCAGGTCGACGCGACCGAGGCAGGCGAGGCGGTCGAGCCGGGCGCCGAGGCCGATGTGCAGCGCAGCGAGGGTGACGATGTCGGCGAGGGTCAGGCCCGCGACGGCCGCCGCCGCCGCAGCCGCGACCGCTTCCGCCGCGAGCGCCGCGAAGGTCAGGCCGATGGCCAGATCGACGCCGCCGGCGAGGGCGAAGCCGCCGCGAACGGCGAGCTCGCCGCCGGCAACGAGCCGGTCGTCGAAGCCGGCCTGCCGGTGCAGGCCGAGCCGGCCCCGGTGATCGAGCAGCCGGTGGTCGCCGAGCAGGCGGTGCCGGCACCGGCCGCCGCGCTTGCAGCCGCCCCGGCCGTGACCGTGCCGGCCTTCGAGCTGTCGGTCACCGCGCTGCAGGCGGTCGCCGAAGGCGCCGGTCTGCAATGGGTCAACTCCGACGCCGACAAGGTGCGCGCGGCCCAGGAGGCCATCGCCGCCGAGCCCAAGCCCATCCATGTGCCGCGCGAGCGTCCGCCGGTCGTGACGATCGACGAGGGCCCGTTGGTGCTGGTCGAGACGCGCAAGGATCTGGCCCAGATCAAGCTGCCTTTCGAACAGCAGTAAGCCAAGGCCCCACGACACCGCCGGTCTGGTTCGCCAGTCCGGCGGTTTTTTCTTTCCGCCATCGAGCCCGAGTTTTTAGTGAGCACTCCAAGCCAAGCCGCCGGCCGGCCTCAGATGCCGCCGCAGATCCCCTTCATCATCGCCAACGAGGGCTGCGAGCGCTTCAGCTTCTACGGCATGCGCAACATCCTGACCGTGTTCCTGATGAGCAGCCTGCTGCTGGCCGTGCCGGAACATCTGCGCAAGGGCGAGGCCAAGGAGGTCTTCCACACCTTCGTCATCGGCGTCTATTTCTTCCCGCTGCTGGGCGGCTGGCTGGCCGACCGCTTCTTCGGCAAGTACCGCACCATCCTCTGGCTGAGCCTGGTCTACTGCGCCGGACACGCCTGCCTGGCCATCTTCGAGAGCAGCATCAAGGGCTTCTACACCGGCCTCTTCCTGATCGCGCTCGGCTCGGGCGGCATCAAGCCCCTGGTCAGCTCCTTCATCGGCGACCAGTTCGACAAGAGCAATCGCTCGCTGGCGCAGAAGGTCTTCGACGCCTTTTACTGGATCATCAATTTCGGCAGCTTCTTCGCCTCGCTGCTGATGCCGATCTTCCTGGACAAGTTCGGCGCCAGCGTCGCCTTCGGCATCCCCGGCGTGCTGATGGCGATCGCGACGCTGTGCTTCTGGAGCGGCCGCAAGAAGTACGTCCATCTGCCGCCGACGGCGAAGAACCCGCATGGCTTCCTGCCCGTCGTGCGCACGGCGCTGGGCGCCGGCCCGCAGGGCAAGGCGCTGGCCGGCCTGGGCCTGGTGCTGTCGCTCGGCGCGCTGGCGCTGACGCCGCAGATCGGCATCGTCGCCGCGCTGTGCCTGGTGCTGGTGCTGAGCCTGGGCCTGGCCGGCATCGGCGCCTGGATCCAGCTCGAACGCGCCCGCGCCGTCCATCCGGCCGAGGCGGTCGATGGCGTGCGCGCGGTGCTGCGCCTGCTGGTGCTGTTCGCCCTGGTCACGCCCTTCTGGTCGCTGTTCGATCAGAAGGCCTCGACCTGGGTGCTGCAGGCCGACCAGATGGTCAAACCCGAGTGGTTCAAGTCCTCGATGATGCAGGCGCTGAACCCGGCCCTGGTGATGATCCTGATCCCCTTCAACAACCTGCTGCTCTACCCGCTGCTGAAGCGGATGGGCCTGCGGCTGACGGCGCTGCGCCGCATGGGCGCCGGCATTGCGATGTCGGGCCTGGCCTGGATCGTCGTCGGCGGCCTGCAGCTGTGGATCGACGACAAGCACGCCGTCTCCATCGTCTGGCAGGTGCTGCCCTATGCAATCCTGACCCTGGGCGAGGTGCTGGTCTCGACCACCGGCCTCGAATTCGCCTACAGCCAGGCGCCGCTGGCGATGAAGGGCGTGATCATGAGCTTCTGGAGCCTGTCGGTGACCATCGGCAATCTCTGGGTGCTGCTGTCGAACTCCAGTGTCAA
The DNA here is from genome assembly GCF_030410485.1 of Roseateles violae. Classification (GTDB taxonomy): domain Bacteria; phylum Pseudomonadota; class Gammaproteobacteria; order Burkholderiales; family Burkholderiaceae_C; genus Roseateles_D; species Roseateles_D violae. The sequence goes on from NZ_JAUHHC010000003.1 coordinate 259,892, forward strand.
GAGCGAGGCCGTGACCGCGCAGATCGCCAGCACCGGCTTGAGCGTCACCGCCTTCCAGATGTTCTTCTTCGCCGGCTTCGCGCTCGTGGCGGCCCTGGTCTTCGCGCTCTATGCGCGCAGCTACCGGATGCTGAACAACTACCGAGCTTGATCGCTGCAGGTCAAAACAATGCCACCCTCGGGTGGCTTTTTTATGGCGCTTCGCGGCACACGGACCTGCGGGCCGAGCGCCGGGCCGCCCCAAGCCGGCCCGATTCGGCGATGTGCTTGCCGGTCGATCCGGCAAGTATCGCCGTCCCCTCGGGGGACCGGCCAAGGTATTCCTTGGACGAGGGGTTCACACCGCTACACCGATGATGACGCTGGAGGCCTTGAAGACGGCCGTTGTCTCGACGCCCACGGCCAAGCCCAGCGACTCCACGCTGGCGCGGGTGACGATGGCCGCGATCGAGCCGCCGCCGGGCAGCTCGACGATCACCTCGCTGTTGACGGCGCCCTCGCCCAGCCGCGCGACCCGGCCGCGCAGTTGGTTGCGCGCGGACAGCTTCACATCATCGGCCCCGGTCATCAGCAGGATGGACGAGGCCTTGATCAGGGCAAAGGCCTTGGCGCCGACCGCGAGGCCCAGCTCGACGCAGCTCTCGTGGGTGACGGTGGCGACCAGGGTCTGGTCGCCGATCACCCGCAGCTCGATCTCGTCGTTGATCGCGCCGGCGCGGATCGCGGTGATCACTCCGGCGAACTGGTTGCGCGCGCTGGTCTTCATCGCCAAGCTCTCCATCAGGGCATAGTCGGCGCCGAGTCCGCGCGCCTGGGCATTGAGCCGAGCCACAAAGCGCGCATGCTCCTGCTCGATCAGCTGGTAGTTGCGCAGCAGCCCGGCGCCGCGCGCGGTCAGCCGCGTGAAGCCGCCGCTGCGGCCGCCGGCCATCCGTTCCAGCAAGGGTTCGCCCGCCACATTGCTCATGTGCTCGATCGCGTTCCAGGCGCCCTTGTAGCTGAAGCCGACCGCCCGGGCTGCATGGGTCAGCGAGCCCAGGCGCGCGATCTCGGCCAGCAGCGCCAGATGCCGGCTGCCGCCCAGGTCGACGCCGCCCTGCTGCAGGCGCAGCTCGGCACCGACACCCAGCGTGGCGGCGGACTCCTTCCCGCTCACCGTCCGCCCTCGTCCGCCACAAGGGCGTTTGCGCCGGGCCGCGCCGATGCTTCGTCGACGATGCGGCCCTCGCGCAAGCGCAGCCGCGCCTGGCCGAAGCAGGCCAGATCCTCGGGGTCGTGGGTGATCATCAGCATCGGCATGGCGATGCGCTCGAGCAGGGCCAGCAACTCCTCGCGCATGCGCAGGCGCAGCTCCGGGTCCAGGGCCGAGAAGGGCTCGTCGAGCAGCAGCGCGCGCGGCCCGCTGACCAGGGCGCGGGCCAGGGCCGTGCGCTGGCGCTGGCCGCCGGACAGCTCATGCGGATGCTGCTGCGCGACCGGGCCCAGCTCGAAGACCTCGAGCCAGCGCTCGACGGCCGGATCGCGCTCGCGCCGCGAGGGGTTCAGCAGGCCGCGGCGCAGACCGAAGGCGATGTTCTGCCGCACGTTCAGATGCGGGAACAGCGCATAGTCCTGGAACAGATAGCCGAGGCCGCGATGGCGCGCCGGCAGGTCGATGCCGGCCTCGGCGTCGAAGAGCGGCTGCTCGTCGAGCAGGATGCGGCCCGAGTCCGGCCGCAGGAGCCCGGCGATCGCGCGCAAGGTCAGGCTCTTGCCCGCGCCCGAGGGGCCGTAGACAACCGTGCGCCGCGCCGCCGTCGTGAAGCCGACATCGAGCTCGAAGCTGCGCGCCCCGCTGTGCAGCTGCTTGCGGATCTGCACCGTGAAGCTCATGCCGGCACGCTCCGCGCCGGCGCCAGCCGCCCGGCCGCCAGCAGCACGAGGACGCAGGTCAGCGAGATGATCAGCACCAGCAGATTGGCGACATCGTCCTGGCCCGCCTGCACCGCCTCGTAGACGGCCACCGACAAGGTCTGGGTGCGGCCCGGGATGCTGCCGGCCACCATCAGCGTCGCGCCAAACTCGCCCAACGCGCGGGCGAAGGCCAGGAGCAGGCCGGCCAAGAGGCCGCGCCAGGCCATCGGCAAGGTGACGCGGAAGAAGACAGCCGCCTCGCTCAGACCCAGCACGCGCGCGGCGCGCTCGAGCTGGGCGTCGACGCCCTCGAAGGCGGCACGCGCCGACTTCATCACCAGCGGGAAGGCGACGATGGACGCCGCAATGACGGCGCCCTGCCAGCTGAAGATCAGCTGGATGCCGAACTGCTCGTGCAGCCAGGCGCCAAAGGCACCGCGCCGGCCCAGCAGCACCAGCAGGTAGTAGCCGAGCACCGTCGGCGGCAGCACCATGGGCAGGGTCAGCAGCGCGTCCAGCAGGTCGCGGCCCGGGAAGCGCAGCCGCGCCAGCGCGAAGCCGGCGGCCGTGCCGAAGACCAGATTGAGGGCGGTGGCCCAGCCGGCCACCTTCAGCGACAGCGCCAGCGCGACCCAGGCTTCAGCCATTTGAGCAAACCCCAGCGCACTCGCGAAACGCGCGATGTATCAAAGTCGCGGGCCGAGCGCCGGGCCGCTCCCAAGCCGGCCCGCCTTGGCGATGTGCTCGCGGTCCGATGCCGCGAGCATCGCCGTCCCCCCGGGGGACCGGCCAAGGTATTCCTTGGACGAGGGGTTTCATCTCAGGGTTGCTGGAAGCCGTGCCGGGCGAGCACGGCCTGGCCGGTCGGCGACAGCACATGCTCGATGAACCGCCGCGCCAGCTCGGCATGCGCACCACCGGCGACGGCCGCCAGCGGATAGCGGATCACCGTGTCGATCGGCACGACGAAGAGCTGCTTGACCTTGTCCCGCTGCACCGCCGCATCGGTCGCATAGACGAAGCCGGCCTCGACCTCGCCGCGCGCCACATAGTCCAGCGCCTGCCGCACATTGCCGGCGTAGACGGCCTTGGGCTCGAGGGCCGGCCACAGCCGCGCCGCCTCCAGCGCGCCCTTGGCATAGCGGCCGGCCGGCACGGCCTCCGGCTTGCCCAGCGCGATGCGGCGCACCGCGGGCTTCTGCAGATCGGCCAGGCTGCTCAGCGCGACGCCGCCCTCGCGCGGCGTCACCAGCACCAGGGCGTTGCGAACGAAATTGCGCCGGCTGTCGGGCAGGATCAGCTTTTGCGCCTGCGCCCTGTCCATGGTCTCCTGGTCGGCCGAGGCGAACACGTCGACCGGCGCGCCCTTGGCGATCTGGGCCAGCAGCGCGTCGGAGGCAGCGAAATTGAACAGCAGCCGGGTGCCCGGATGCTGGGCCTCGAAGCCCGGGGCCAGTTCCTTGAAGGCATTGGCCAGGCTGGCGGCGGCCGAGATGGTCAGCTCGGCGGCCTGGGCGGCCATGCCGGTCAGCAGCAGCAGGGTCAGCGCCAGGCGGCGGCCCGACTTTCGGCCATCGATGGTCATGCGCGCATCCTCCTGCGGCCGCTTCGCGCGGCGATGAGGAAATATAGCTCAGTACATGACGAGAGAGAAAGCGTTCAGACCAGGCGCTCGATCGCGGCCAGATAGCGCGGGTTGCGCATCAGCTCGTCCCAGGTCAGCGGCACCGTCTGCGGCAGCAGGTCGAGACGGCGCGATTCGCTGTCCGGCTCGGGCGTCCAGCGGCCATCGGCCGCGGCGGCCTCCAGCTCGGCCAGCAGCGCGTCGATCGCCGCGCCCTCGTCGATAGCGGACTGGTTGCACAGCAGCAGCAGATCGCAGCCGGCCTGCAGCGCGGTCAGCGCCGCCTCGCCGAAGCCGATCGCGCGGCCCTCCAGCACGCGCGCGCCCTGCATGCCCAGGTCGTCGCTGAAGATGGCGCCACCGAAGCCCAGGCGCTCGCGCAGGATGTCCTGCAGCCAGCGGCGGCTGAAGCCGGCCGGCCGCGCATCGACCTTGGGGTAGATCACATGCGCCGGCATGACGGCCGACAGGCTCAGCGCCAGCCAGTCATAGGGTTTCGCATCCTCGGCCAGGATGGCCTTCAGGCCGCGACGGTCGACCGGCAGGTCCACATGGCTGTCGGCCTTGACGAAGCCATGGCCGGGGAAATGCTTGCCGCAGCTGCCCATGCCGGCCATCAGCAGGCCCTGCATCAGGGCTTGCGCCAGCAGGCTGACGACACGCGGATCGCGGTGGAAGCTGCGCGAGCCGATGACGCCGCTCTCGCCAAAGTCCAGATCGAGCACCGGCGTGAAGCTGAAGTCGACACCACAGGCTCGCAGCTCGGCCGCCAGCACGAAGCCGCAGGCGGTGGCGGCGGCCGTAGCCCGCATCGCATCGTCCATCCACAGCTCGCCAAGCGCGCGCATCGACGGCAGCTGGGTGAAGCCATCGCTGCGGAAGCGCTGCACGCGCCCGCCCTCATGGTCCACGGCGATCAGCAGATCGGGCCGTATCGACTTGGCCTCAGCCGTCAGCGCGGTCAACTGGGCGCGGCTCTCGAAATTGCGCGCGAACAGGATCAGGCCGCCAACCCGCGGATGGGCCAGGCGGCGGCGCTCGGCCGCGCTCAGTTCCAGGCCCGCCACATCGAGCAGCAGCGGGGCATGCAGGATCTTCTCGTTCATCTTCCGATCTTCTTCAGTTCTTCGTTTCGACGACCACGAAGGCCGCCGCGTATTCGGTTTCGTCGGTGACGGTCACATGGGCCTTGAGGCCCTTGGCCTCGAACCATTCGGCCAGTGCGCCATGCAGGCGGATCTCGGGCTTGCCGCTGGGCGCCTTGACGATCTCGCAATGGCGCCAAGTCATCGGCATGCGCATGCCCATGCCGATCGCCTTGGAGAAGGCCTCCTTGGCCGAGAAGCGGGTGGCCAGGTAGGCGACGCCGCGCGCCTCGACGCGCGCACGCCGCTCGCGGAAGACGGCCATCTCATGCGGCCCCAGCACCTTCTCCGCAAAGCGCTCGCCACGCCGCGCCAGGGTCTCACGAATGCGCCGGATGTCGCAGATATCGGTGCCGATGCCGTAAATCATTGCAGGGGACTCCAACCGAGCACTTCGTTGCGGTGGCGCTGGCCCTCGAGTTCGAACCAGGTCTCGCCCCACAGCTCGGCGCCCTCGCGGCGGTAGAAGCGCAGCGCGCCGGCATTGCCTTCCCAGGGCGTCAGCCAGAGCGATCGCCGGGGATGGGCCGCGCGGACATGGTCCAGCAGCCGCTTGCCGTGGCCCTGGCCGCACTGGGGCGGCGCGACGTAGAGGCGCACCAGCTCCACCAGCGCCTCATCGCGCTCGACCGGGCAAGGCGCGCCGGCATCGGCCTGGGCCCAGGCCAGCAGGAAGCCGCCCTCTTCGATCACCCACATGCCGCCCGGCAGTGCCTGGCGCAGCGTGCGCGGGTCGAAGGCCGCGTCGACATAGCGCGCAAAACTGTCGCTGACGCCGGGCCCGGCATAGCTATCGAGCCAGACCCAGCGCGCCAACGCGGCGATGCGCGGCAGATCGGCCTCGACGGCCGCGCGCAGCTCAGCCATAGGCGCGCTGGATGCAGCGCTGGTAGTCGCGCACGGTCTCGGCATAGCCGAGTTCCAGCGCGTCGGCGATCAGCGCGTGGCCGATCGACACCTCCTGCACGCCGGGCACCGCGCGCAGGAAGTCCGTGAGGTTGTCGCGGTTCAGGTCGTGGCCCGCGTTGATGCCCAGGCCGAGCGCCAGCGCCGCCTGCGCGGTGGCGGTGAAGCCGGCCAGCAGCTCGGCCTGGCGCGGCGTGCCCCAGGCGCTGGCATAGGTCTCGGTATAGAGCTCGATGCGCTCGGCGCCGAGCTCGGCGACCAGGGCCATCGCCTGCGGCTGCGGATCCATGAAGAGGCTGACGCGCACGCCCAGTGCCTGGCACTCCTCGATCAGCGGCTTCAGGCGCGCCATATCGGCCGGCAGGTTCCAGCCATGGTCGGAGGTGAACTGGTCCTCGCTGTCGGGCACGAAGGTGACCTGATGCGGGCGCAGCTGGCGCACGAAGTCCATCAGGTTCTGCGTCGGGTTGCCCTCGATGTTGTACTCGGCCTGCGGCCAGCGCTGCATCAACGCGGCCAGCTCATGCACGTCCTGCGTGCGGATATGGCGCGCATCGGGCCGCGGGTGGACGGTGATGCCCTGCGCGCCCGCCTCCAGGCACAGCTCGGCCGCGCGAGTGACGCTGGGGATGCCCAGGTGCCGGGTATTGCGCAGCAGCGCGACCTTGTTGACATTGACCGACAGCGCGCAGCGCGCGCCATGGCCCGAAGATTCCGGAGCGACGAGGGGGTTCATCGCTGGGCCCGCCCGGCCGCCCGAAGGGCCCAGCGCGCCCCCTCGGGGGGCAGTGAACGAAGTGAGCGTGGGGGCTTCATATTCTTTCCATCAGTTTCTGCACATCGAGCATCACCTGGCGGGTGCGCAGCGGCTTCTGCCCCAGATGATAGTGAAGCAGGCCGCGCAGCTGCGCGCGCAAGGCCGGCAGCACCGGCGCACAGGCCTGGCGCAAGGCGGCGCCGCTGCCGTGCAACAGCGCCGCCTGCAGCTGCACCAGCGCTGCGCCGTCCAGCGCGGCCGCCTCCTCGCTGGCGATCACGCCGGCCTCGGGCGAGATCGCGTAGCCGCGCTCGGCCTGCACCGGCGTCTGCGTCAAGGTCGCCAGGCTCAGATCGGGCAGGAGGCCCAGCTGGTCCAGCAGGCGCAGCTCGAAGGCGCGCAGCGCCGCCTGTGATTGCGCGTCCTCGCTGGCGTGCAGCTCGGGCAAGGTGTCGGCATAGGCATCGAACAGCGCCGGATGCGGGTCCTGGCGCGCCAGCAGCTTGAGCAGCAGCTCGTTCAGGTAGTAGCCGCTGAACAGCGCCGCGCCGGCCGGCATGGTCGCGCCGCCGGCCCATTCGGCGCCGCGCAAGGTGACGACCTCGGGCCCCTCGCCGTCGGCCGACTTTGCCGGCTTGGACAGCGTGACCTGGATGCGCTGGAAGGGCAGCAGCACCGCGCGCAGCTGCGAGTAAGGCCGTTTCGCCCCCTTGGCGACCACGGCCATGCGGCCCTGTTCGCGGGTGAACAGGTCCAGGATCAGGCTGGATTCGCTCCAGTCGTAGTGATGAAGGACAAAGGCCTGCTGGACGGCAGGAGCTTTCCGCATCATGCCCGGCGCCGGGCCGCCCCAAGCCGGGCAGCCTCCAGGGGCCGCGCGGCGGACCCCACAGGTCCGTGGGACAGGAGCGAAGCGACCGGGGGGCTCACGATCTATTCGTAGCCGTAGGTGCGCAGATGTTCCTCGGTGTCGGCCCAGCCGGAGCGGACCTTGACCCACAGTTCCAGGAAGACCCGGCCGTCCATCAGGTGCTCGAGCTCCTGGCGCGCCTCGGAGCCGATGCGCTTCAGGCGCTCGCCCCCCTGGCCGATGATCATGCCCTTGTGGGCATCGCGCTCGACGACGATAGAGGCGCTGATGCGGCGCAGCTCACCCTCGTCTTCCCATTTGTCGATGACGACGGTCGAGGTGTAGGGCAGCTCGTCGCCGGTCAGGCGGAACAGCTTCTCGCGGATGATCTCGCTGGCAAGGAACTTCTCGCTGCGGTCGGTCAGCGCGTCTTCCTCGTAGAACCAGCCCTGCTCGGGCAGATAGGGCTTGAGGATCTTGAACAGGCGGGTGACGTCGGACTCTTTCTTGGCCGACAGCGGCACGAACTCGCTGAAGTTGCGGCGCTCCTGCATGCTCTTCAGCCAGGGCGCCAGCTCGGCACGGCGGTGCACGGCGTCGAGCTTGTTCGCGATCAGCACGACCGGCTTGTCCTCGGGCAAGAGCGACAAGACCTTGGCGTCATCGAGCCCGAAGCGGCCCGCCTCGACGACGAAGAGCACGACGTCGACGTCGGACAGCACGCCGTGCACGGTGCGGTTCAGATTGCGGTTCAGGGCCGCGTTGTGGCGGGTCTGGAAGCCGGGCGTGTCGACAAAGACGAACTGCGCCTCGTCGACGGTGCGCACGCCGGTGATGCGGTGGCGGGTCGTCTGCGCCTTGTCGGAGGTGATCGAGACCTTCTGGCCGACCAGCGCATTGAGCAGGGTCGACTTGCCGACGTTCGGGCGGCCGACGATGGCGATCAGGCCGCAGCGCTGACTGGGCGCCGCGTCTTCGGGCGCGGGGGATGGGGGAACGTCGCTCATGCTGTGACGGCGCGGGGCCGGCCTCCGGTCAATCAGTCGCGCAGGCCAGAACCTGGCTTGTCGCGTGCAATCAGTTCGTCGAGCATACGACGGGCGGCGCTCTGCTCGGCGGCGCGGCGCGAGCGCCCTTCGCCATGCGAGACCAGGTTCAGCGAGGGCACCGCGCACTCGACCTCGAAGGTCTGGGCATGCGCCTGGCCGCGCGTTTCCGTGATGCGGTAGCCAGGCACCGGCAGCTTGCGCGCCTGCAGCCATTCCTGCAAGGCCGTCTTCGCGTCCTTGGCCCAGTTGTCCGAGCTGCCGGCGCCGGCGATCACCTCGGATAGCAGGCGCGCGACCAGGGCCAGCGCGGCCTCGTAGCCGCCGTCGACGAAGGTGGCGCCGATCAGCGCCTCCATCGCGTCGGCCAGAATGGACGGGCGCTGCGCGCCGCCGCCCTTGGCCTCGCCCTCGGACATGCGCAGCACCTGCGGCAGATCCAGGCCCAGGGCCAGCTTGTGCAGGCTGTCCTCGCGCACCAGATGCGCGCGCACGCGGGTCAGATCGCCCTCGTCGGAGCCGCCGAAGCGCTCGTACAACAGGCTGGACACGGCCAAGCTCAGCACCGCATCGCCAAGGAACTCTAGGCGCTCGTTGTGCTCGGCGCCGAAGCTGCGATGGGTCAGCGCGCGGATCAGCAGCTCGGGCTGCTTGAAACGGTAGCCCAGGCGCTGCTGGAGGGAGGCGAGCTGCGAACTCATCGGTACTGCCGCAAGGTGACCGCGCCTCAGCGCGACTGGCCTTCGTACTTGATCAGCAGGAAGACCGGGCCGGCCAGATCGACCTGCTTGTCGTAGGCAAAGGCGATCTTCAGCTTGTCGTTTTCCTTGCTGATCACCAGGTCCTGGGCCGAGATGCTGGTGATCGAATACTCGACCTGCTTGGCGCGCTCGAACTCGGCGCGCACGGCCGGCACGGTGGCCGGGTTGGAGACGGCGATGCGGTCGATGACGCGCTTGATCGTGTAGTACTCGAGCACCGTCGGGAAGACGCGCGCCGCGACGACGCCGGTGAAGGCGATCAGCACGGCCCAGAACAGCAGGCCCAGCAGGCTGATGCCGCGCTGCCGGCGGGCTGCCTGGCGCTGCTTGGCGCTTTGACGAGGATGCGTCATCTCGATCTTGTCCCTCTTGGTGTTGGTCTTTCTCACCGGCGGCGCTGCGCGCCGCGGTCCCTCAGTTGAATGAACCGATGCGCTTGAGATTACCGAAATTCATCCAAACAAAGAAGGCTTTGCCGACGATGTTCTCGTCCGGCACAAAGCCCCAGAAGCGCGAGTCGCGCGAATTGTCACGGTTGTCGCCGAGCATGAAGTAATGGCCGGCGGGCACCTTGCAGCTCAGGCCGTCGACGTTGTAGCGGCAGTTTTCCTTGAAGGGGAACTCGTCCGGATGGAAGAACTGCGGCGCCAGCGGATTGATCTGCGGATTGACGAGGATCTGGTGCTCCTTCTCGCCCAGCTTCTCGAGGAAGCGCGGGCGGTAGCTCATCGCGTCCTCGTCGTAGTAATTGCCCTGGGGCTGGACGGCGGCCAGCTGGCCGTTGATGTACAGGCGCTGGTTCGCGTAGGTGACCTCGTCGCCGGGAATGCCGGCCACGCGCTTGATGTAGTCCTGGCTCGGGTTCTGCGGGTAGCGGAACACCATCACGTCGCCGCGCTGCACCGGATTGTTCTCGATGATCTTCTTGTTCAGCACCGGCAGGCGCACGCCGTAGTGGAACTTGTTGACCAGGATCAGGTCGCCGACCAGGAGCGTCGGCACCATCGAGCCGGACGGGATCTTGAACGGTTCGACCAGGAAGCTGCGCAGGAAGAACACTGCCAGGATGACCGGGAACAGGCCGGCGGTCCAGTCCAGCCACCAGGGCTGCTGCAGGATCTGCTGGCGCGCACCCTCGATGTCGCCATCGACGCGCGAGATGCCCTGGGCCGCCAGCTTCTCGCGGCGCTGCAAATCGCTGGCGACCAGCTGGCTGGCCGCGGCGGCGCGCGCCGGCTGGAAGTGGAAGCGCTCGGCCAGCCAGTAGCCCAGCGTCACGACGGTGAGGATGAACAGCAGCAGCGAGAAGTTGCCGTTCCAGTAGCCGGTGTACCAGCCGCCCAGATAGGCAAGCAGGGCGGCGTAGAGAAGTCCGGTCAGAGCACTCATCAATGGCTTGGTTTTGGGTTCAGTCTTCGACTTGCAGAATGGCCAGGAACGCTTCCTGCGGCACCTCGACGGAGCCGATTTGCTTCATGCGTTTCTTGCCGGCTTTTTGCTTTTCCAGCAGCTTGCGCTTGCGCGTGATGTCGCCGCCATAGCATTTTGCCAGCACGTTCTTGCGCAGCGCCTTGATGTTCTCGCGCGAGATGATGTTGGCGCCGATCGCCGCCTGGATCGCCACGTCGTACATCTGGCGCGGGATGATCTCGCGCATCTTGGCGGCGACCTGGCGGCCGCGGTACTGGCTCTGGCTGCGGTGGACGATGATGGACAGCGCGTCGATGCGATCGCCGTTGATCAGCATGTCGACCTTGACGACGTCCGAGGCTCGGTATTCCTTGAACTCGTAGTCCATCGAGGCGTAGCCGCGCGAGACGCTCTTCAGCTTGTCGAAGAAGTCCAGCACGATCTCGGCCAGCGGGATCTCGTAGGTCAGCATCACCTGGCGGCCGTGGTAGGCCATGTTCAGCTGCACGCCGCGCTTCTGGTTGGCCAGGGTCATCACCGGGCCGACATAGTCCTGCGGCATGTACAGATGCACGGTGACGATGGGCTCGCGGATCTCGGCGATCTTGCTCTGCTCCGGCATCTTCGAGGGGTTCTCGACCTCGATGATCTGGCCGTCGCCGGCCACCACCTCGTAGACCACGCTGGGCGCCGTCGTGATCAGGTCCTGGTCGAACTCGCGCTCGAGCCGCTCCTGGACGATTTCCATATGCAAGAGGCCCAGGAAACCGCAGCGGAAACCGAAGCCCAGCGCCTGCGAGACTTCCGGCTCATAGCGCAGCGAGGAGTCGTTGAGCTTGAGCTTTTCCAGCGCGTCGCGCAGCGAGTCGTACTCGCTCGCCTCGGTCGGGTAGAGGCCGGCAAATACCTGGGGCTGGATTTCCTTGAAGCCAGGCAGCGGGCTGTCCGCCGGGCCGAGGTTGTTCGGCAGCTTCTTTTCCAAGGTGATCGTGTCGCCGACCTTGGCGGCGGCCAGTTCCTTGATGCCGGCAATGATGAAGCCGACCTCGCCCGCGTTCAGCGCCTCGCGCGACTCGCTCTTGGGCGTGAACACGCCCAGTTGGTCGGCCGGATAGACGGCGTCGGTCGCCATCATGCGGATGCGTTCGCCCTTTTTCAGCGTGCCGTCGACGACGCGCACCAGCATCACCACGCCGACGTAGGCGTCGTACCAGCTGTCGATGATCATCGCCCGCAGCGGCGCCTCGACGACGCCTCGCGGGGCGGGCATGCGGGCGATCACCGCCTCCAGGATCTCGTCGATGCCCATGCCGGTCTTGGCGCTGCAGGGGATGGCGTCGTCGGCATCGATGCCGATCACATCCTCGATCTCGGCCTTGGCGTTGTCGGGATCGGCATTTGGCAGATCCATCTTGTTCAGCACCGGCACCACCTCGACGCCGAGATCCAGGGCCGTGTAGCAATTTGCAACCGTCTGCGCCTCCACGCCCTGGCTCGCATCGACGACCAGCAGCGCGCCCTCGCAGGCCGAGAGAGACCGGCTCACTTCATAGGAGAAGTCCACATGCCCCGGCGTGTCGATCAGGTTCAGGTTGTAGACCTGACCATCCTTGGCCTTGTATTGCAGTGCGGCGGTCTGCGCCTTGATCGTGATGCCGCGCTCGCGCTCGATGTCCATCGAGTCCAGCACCTGCGCCTCCATCTCGCGATCGGACAGCCCGCCGCAACGCTGAATGATGCGATCGGCCAGCGTGCTCTTGCCGTGATCGATGTGGGCGATGATGGAGAAATTGCGGATGTGGTTCATGCTCTGTCTCGCGATGCGCGGCCGTAAGCTTCAACGGCGAAAGCCGTTGCATGGAAGGCTCATATCGCGCAGCGATGTGAAGGCCCCAGAGGGGCCGTGCCGGACATAAAAAAAAGGCACGTCGAAACGGTGACGCGCCTTCCAACAAAAACGTATGGCAACTGCTTGTTGGGCTTCCATTGTAGCCAAAAGCCCCCCGCTGGAAACCGCGCCGTTGCGTCATCTCCGGTCGTTGCGGCCCGCCAACATCGAAGTTGTCAACAAGTTATCCACAGACTCTTGTGGATGGCCTGGGGATTGTTGGAAGGCCTTCGATTTGCGTCGCCGAAAGCGAGCAAAGACGCCTTTGCGAGCCCCGATTCTACGCGATGGCTCGAACAATCCGGCCTGGCCCCGGCCAAGTTAGCGGGTGCCAACGTCGATTTTCGACGCCAGCGCGCTCCTTGATCCGGGCCGGCAGGTGTCGATATTTCCGCATTGCGAAAAGACCCGCGACCGGACCCCGCCATCCACAGCCCCGTCTTCAGCGCGACGGACGCAGCAGGATGAAGTTCACCTGGTCGCCGCGGCGCACCAGCAGATTGATCACCTTGGCCTTCTCCAGCTTGGCCAGCTGGGCCTGGAACTGCTTGACGTTGCCGATCTCGACGTTCTCGACCGAGAGGATCAGGTCGCCCTCGCGCAGGCCGGCGCGCGAGGCCGCGCCGCTGACCGCATCGACGCGCACACCGGCGCGCAGCTTCAGTTCGCGCTTCTGCGCATCGGGGATTTCGGATACCGTCAGGCCCAGGGCCTGGGAGGCCGCCGGCGGGCTGGACGGACTGCTAGGCTCGCTGCCGCCACCGGCGCTGGCCTGGCGGTCGTCAGGCATCTCGCCGACGGTCAGACTCAGCTCCTTGTGGGCGCCGCGGCGGAAGACCTGCACTGGCACCTTGCTGCCCGGCTTGATCGCGGCGACGACGCGGCGCACGTCGACCGCCTTCTCGATCGCCTTGCCATCGAACTTGGTGATCACGTCGCCGCCTTCCATGCCGGCCTTGTCGGCCGGGCCATTGGGCTCGACGCGGCGAACGATGGCGCCATTGGGCTTGCCCAGGCCGATGGACTCGGCCACCTCCTTGGTCAGGTCATCCGGCAGCACGCCGATGAAGCCGCGCACGACCTTGCCGCTGCTGCGCAGCTGGTCCGAAACGCGGATCGCCTCGTCGATCGGAATCGCGAAAGAGATGCCCATGAAGCCACCGGACTGGCTGTAGATCTGCGAGTTGATGCCGACCACCTCGCCGCGCATATTCAGCAGCGGCCCGCCGGAGTTGCCGGGGTTGATCGCCACGTCGGTCTGGATCAGCGGCAGGAAGTCGCCGGTGTCGCGCGCCTTGGCGCTGACGATGCCGGCGGTCACCGTGTTGTCGAAGCCGAAGGGCGAGCCGATCGCCATCACCCACTCGCCGACCTTGAGCCGGCTGATGTCGCCGATCTTTACCGTCGGCAGGCCGGTGGCCTCGATGCGCACGACGGCGACGTCCGAACGGCGGTCGCTGCCGATGATCTTGGCCTTGAACTCGCGCTTGTCGGTCAGGGTCACGAAGACCTCATCGGCGCCCTCGACCACATGGGCGTTGGTCATCACGAAACCGTCGGCGCTGAGGATGAAACCGGAGCCGACGCCGCGGCGCTGCGGCGCGTCCTCATCACGCGGCGCGCCGCGGCGCTGATTGGGCACCGGAATGCCGAAGCGGCGCAGGAACTCCTGCATCTGCTCGTCGATCTCTGGGTTCTCGCTGCGGCTCATGCGCACCCGCTCCGAGGTGCGGATGTTGACGACGGCGGGGCCGACGCGCTCGACCATCTCGGTGAAGTCCGGCAGCTCGCGGGCCTGCGCGACGCTGATCTGCGGCGCCAGGCCGAGGCTCAGCGAGAGCAGCGAGGCCGACAGCAAGGCGCCGGACCAGCGCGTCATCGCGGAGCGGGAGGGGACTGCGGCAGACTTTGTATGCATGGCATTCGAGGTTCGAGGGGTCTTCACGTCGCCGACGTGGGGATGCGCGTCCGACTATTCAAGTGCGGGGCGGGCAAGCCCGATGATGCCATCAGCGCGCCGGCGCCCCGGAAGTCACCTCGCCCGCGCCGTCTGGCAGCGGCGCGGCGGCGCCCAGCAGGGCCGGATGCACGGGCGCCGTCATCGTCTGCGCAAAGCTGGGCGCCGCGCGGTCCAGCATCAGACCGCCAGGCGCCGGCAACAAGGCCAGCGATGCGTTCGGCAAGGCGCGTACCTGCAGCTGGGACTGCGGCAACTCGGGTCGCAGCCCTGGCATCAACAGCGCCAGGCCGACGAAGCCGGCGGCCACCGCCAAGGGCGCCAGCCAGCGAGCCAGCGGCTGTGTCGCGGAGCGCGGTGGTTCCTGCGCTAGACGCTGGTGCAGCGCGTCCAGTAACGCTTCGCTGCGCTGCGCCTGGCCGACCAGCTCGGCCGAACGCAGGCTGTCGCCGAGCAGATGCCAGGCCTGCCAGCTGCGGCGCAGTTCCGCGTCGTCGGCCCAGGCGGCGCACAGCGCGCGCAGCTGCGCCGGGCTGGCCCGGCCATCGAGCAGGTCCGACAGATCTTCGGCGGCAACCGCCTCGTGCTTCATCGTCCTTTGCTTTCCATCGTCCATAGCCTTCACCAGCGCCCGCCGGTCCTCGTGTCGAGCAGCGGCCGCAGCTTGGCCGCCACCGCCTCGCGCGCGCGGAAGATGCGCGAGCGCACCGTGCCGACCGGACAGTCCATCAACACGGCGATCTCCTCGTAGGCCAGGCCGTCGACCTCGCGCAGCAGCAGCGCGCGCCGGAAGTCCTCCGGCAACTGATCGACCGCCGCATTGACGGCGGCGGCGACCTCCTTGCTGGAAAGCAGCCCTTCCGGCGTCGCTCCGTCGCTTAGTGTCTGCTCCGCCCGCAGAGGTTCCTCCTCGCCATCCCCTTGTTTGAGGGATGACTCGACGCGCACCGGGTCGCGCTGCAGCCGCGCCATGCTCTTGCGCGCGGTATTGATCGCGATCCGGTACAGCCAGGTGTAGAAGGCGCTGTCGCCGCGAAAGCCGGGCAATGCGCGGTAGGCGCGCAGAAAGGACTCCTGGCTGATGTCGGCGACCAGATCGACATCGCGCACGCTGCGCGCGATCAGCCGTTCGATGCGGCGCTGGTACTTGATCACCAGCATCTCGAAGGCCCGCATATCGCCGCGCTGGGCCAGTTCGACCAGCGGCGCATCGGGATCGGCGGAACTCATGCGGTGAAGCGCGGCTAGCGGGCCGGGGCGTCGGGATGCGTCGAATATAGCGTGGCCCGCAGCGCGCCCCAGGCGGCGCCGACGCTTGCGCGCGCCAGCGGCAGATAGCGCCGCCGCCCGGGCAGGCCCAGCGGCGACCCGCGCCCCGGCTCCTCGCAGCGCAGCAGCAAGCAGTCGTCGAAATCCAGCACGACCTCGACCCGCACCGCCGGGCCGGGCTCGCGCGATTCGCTGGGCGCCAGATGCCAGGCCTGGCCGTCCCACTGCAGGCGCAGCGGCCGCACACGCGCCAGCCTCCAGCCCAGCAGCGCGGCCAGCGGCACGGCGGGCAGCAGCCACCAGCAATCGGGGATATGGGTGGCCGCCGCTGCCAAGGCGGCCAGGGCCGAGAGGCCTGCCAGCGCGGCGATCAGCGCCTGCAAGCGCGGCCGCGCCGAGGTCTCGACCTGCAGCGCCGGCGCATGGCGATGGAAGGGGCGGGCCGCACTCACGGCCAGCGCCCTGCGCTTAGACGCGCTTGAAGATCAGCGTGCCGTTGGTGCCGCCAAAGCCGAAGTTGTTCTTGGCGGCGTAGGCTATCTCCATCTGCCGCGCCTCGTTGGCGCAGTAGTCCAGGTCGCACTCGGGATCCTGGTTGAAGATATTGATCGTCGGCGGCGCGACCTGGTTGTGCACGGCCAGCACGGTGAACACCGACTCGATACCGCCGGCGCCGCCCAGCAGGTGGCCGGTCATCGACTTGGTCGAGCTGACGACCATGTTCTTGGCATGCTCGCCGAAGGCCAGCTTGATCGCGTTGGTCTCGTTGACGTCGCCCAGCGGCGTCGAGGTGCCATGCGCGTTCATGTACTGCACCTGGTCCGGATTGATGCCAGCATTGCGCAGCGCCGCGCGCATCGAGCGCTTCGGCCCGTCGACGTTGGGCGCCGTCATGTGGTACGCATCGGCACCCATGCCGAAGCCGGCGAGCTCGCAGTAGATCTTGGCGCCGCGCTTGAGCGCATGCTCGTACTCCTCGAGCACCAGCACGCCACCGCCCTCGCCCAGCACGAAGCCGTCGCGGTCCTTGTCCCAGGGCCGCGAGGCGGTCTTGGGATCGTCGTTGCGGGTCGACAGCGCTCGGGCCGCGGCAAAGCCGCCGATGCCCAGCGGGGAGACGGTCGACTCGGCACCGCCGGCGATCATCACGTCCGCATCGCCATACTCGATCATCCGGCCCGCTTCACCGATGCAGTGCAGACCGGTGGTGCAGGCGGTGACGATGGCCAGGTTCGGACCCTGGAAACCGTATTTGATCGAGACATGGCCCGAAATCATGTTGATGATCGAGGCCGGCACGAAGAAGGGCGTGATGCGGCGCGGGCCGCGAGCCGCCAGTTCAGCGTGGGTTTCCTCGATCATCGGCAGACCACCGATGCCCGAACCGACCAGCACGCCGATGCGCTCGGCCTGCTCCTCGGTCAGCTGATCGTTCGTCGGCAGGCCGGCGTCCTGCACCGCCTGAATGGACGCCGCCATCCCGTAGTGGATGAAGGTGTCCATCGTCCGCGCTTCCTTGCTGTTCAAGTAAGCGTTGACGTCGAAGCCCTTGACCTCGCCGGCGAACTGGCAGGCGAAGTTGCTGGCATCGAAACGGGTGATGCGGTCAATGCCGGACTGACCGGCCAGGATATTGGCCCAGCCTTCGGCCACCGTGTTGCCCACGGGGCTGATCAGACCGAGTCCGGTGACGACGACGCGACGACGACTCATGCGGTACGGGTATCGGTTGGGACTGCCGGAGCGTGGGTACGCTCAGGCCTTCTGGTGCTTGACGGCGTAGTCGATCGCCAGTTGCACGGTGGTGATCTTCTCGGCCTCTTCGTCCGGGATCTCGATGCCGAACTCGTCTTCCAGGGCCATCACCAGTTCGACCGTGTCGAGGGAATCGGCGCCCAGATCGGCGACGAAGGCCTTCTCATTGGACACATCGGCTTCGGGCACGCCGAGTTGTTCGGCAATGATTTTTTTGACACGGGTTTCGATATCGCTCATGACTCCTCCAGGAGGGGTTTGCTAGGAACAGCCCGGGATTCTAAGGCCTCTAGAGTGACGCGCCTAAGTCAGCATCAAGGGGTCACTCTCGGGGCCTTCACCGGCCGGGCAAATCCGGTGGGCGGGCGCGGATGGGCCCGCCGCCAATCAGTTCATAAACATGCCGCCATTGACGTGCAGCTCGCTGCCGGTGATGTAGCCCGCCTTGCTGGAGGCCAGGAAGGCCACCGCATCGGCGATCTCGGCCGGCTCTCCCAGGCGCCCGGCCGGAATCTGCGCCAGCAGCGCGGCCTTCTGGGCCTCGGGCAGCACCTCGGTCATGTCGGTGGCGATGAAACCCGGCGCGATGCAGTTGACGGTGATGCCGCGGCTGCCCAGCTCACGCGCCAGCGAGCGCGTCATGCCGGCCACGCCGGCCTTGGCGGCCGCGTAGTTCGCCTGGCCCGGATTGCCGGAGGCGCCGACGACCGAGGTGATGTTGATGATGCGGCCGTAGCGCTGCTTCATCATCGTGCGCATCACCGCGCGGCTCATGCGGAACACGGCCTTCAGATTGGTGTCGACGACGGCGTCCCAGTCCTCGTCCTTCATCCGCATGGCCAGGGTGTCACGGGTGATGCCGGCATTGTTGACCAGCACCTGCAGGCCGCCGTCGACCTTGACGATGGCGTCGATCGCCGCCTCGACGGCGGCGGCGTCATTGACGTTCAGTGCGATGCCGCGGCCGCCGAAGGCGGCCAGCGCCTCGCCGATGCCGGCGGCGCCCGACTCGGTCGTCGCCGTGCCGATAACGGTGAAGCCCTGCTGGGCCAGGGTCAGCGCGATCGCGCGGCCGATGCCGCGGCTGGCGCCGGTGACTAGCGCAACTTGTTTTTGGTTCTCGCTCATGGATTGATCAGCCCAACAGGGTTTTCGCTTCGGCCAGCGAGGCCGGATCCAGCACCGTCGTGCTCTGCAGCTCGGCGTCGATGCGCTTGACCATGCCGGCCAGCACCTTGCCGGGGCCGCACTCGATGATGTGGCTGAGGCCGCGCGCCTTCAAGGCCTGGATCACCTCGACCCAGCGCACCGGGCCGAAGGCCTGGCGGTAGAGCGCGTCGCGCAGAGCGTCGGCGCCCTCGGTGACGGCCACGTCGATATTGTTGACGATGGGGAAGGCCTGCACACCGAAGCTGACCGTCGCCAGCTTCTCGCGCAGCCGCTCGGCGGCCGGCTTCATCAGGCTCGAATGGAAGGGTGCCGACACCGGCAGCGGCAGCGCGCGCTTGGCACCCATCGCCTTCAGCACTTCGGCGGCCTTCTCGGCGCCGGCCTTGCTGCCGGCGATCACCGTCTGCTTGGGATCATTGAAATTGACCGCTTCGATCACCTCGCCGCTCTCGGCCGCGGCCTTGGCGCAGCCCTCGCGGACGGCCTCGCCGTCCAGGCCCAGGATCGCGTACATCGCGCCGGTGCCGACCGGCACCGCCTCCTGCATGGCCCGGGCGCGGAAACGCACCAGCGGCAGCGCATCGGCCAGGCTCAGCGCGCCCGAGGCGACCAGGGCCGTGTACTCGCCCAGCGAATGACCGGCCGCGGCGACCGGCACCAGGCCGGTCTCGGCGATCCAGGCGCGGTAGCAGGCGATGCCGGCGGTCAGCATCACCGGCTGGGTGTTGGTGGTCAGGTCCAGCTGTTCCTTCGGGCCGTTCTTGATCAGGGCGCCGATGTCCTCGCCGAGCGCGGCCGAGGCCTCGGCCAAGGTGCGGGCGACCTCCGGGTGATCGCCCCAGGCGTCCAGCATGCCGACGGCCTGCGAGCCCTGGCCCGGGAAGACGAATGCAAACTTCGCAGTCATTTCTGTTCTTGTCTCTTCTGATTAGAAATCGAGCAGCACGGCGCCCCAGGTGAAGCCGCCGCCGACGCCTTCCAACATCACCGTGTCGCCGCGCCGAACCTTGCCCGAGCGGACGGCGACGTCCAGCGCCAGCGGGATCGAGGCGGCCGAGGTATTGCCATGCTCGTCG
Source organism: Roseateles violae (assembly GCF_030410485.1). Classification (GTDB taxonomy): domain Bacteria; phylum Pseudomonadota; class Gammaproteobacteria; order Burkholderiales; family Burkholderiaceae_C; genus Roseateles_D; species Roseateles_D violae. Next base: position 279,399 of record NZ_JAUHHC010000003.1, read on the forward strand.
ACGGTGACGATCAGCTTGTCCAGCGGCATCTTCAGCTTCTTGGCCGTGCCCTGCATGATGCGGATATTGGCCTGATGCGGGATCAGCCAGTCGATATCGGCCTCGCTGCGGCCGGCCTTGTCCAGCACCGCGCGCGCGACCTTCTCGAGCACGCCGACGGCCAGCTTGAACACGGCCTGGCCGTCCATCTTCAGCAGCGGATCGCCGATCACCTTGCCGCCGGCGACGGTGCCGGGCGTGCAAAGGATGTTGGCGTGGCGCCCGTCGGCATGCAGATCGGCGGCCAAAATGCCCGGCTCCTTGCTGGCGCCAAGCACAACGGCGCCGGCGCCATCGCCGAACAGCACGCAAGTCGTGCGGTCCTTGAAATCGAGGATGCGCGAGAAGACCTCGCTGCCGATGACCAGGGCCTTGCTGGCCGCGCCGCTCTTGATCATGGAGTCGGCCACCGTCAGCGCATAGACGAAGCCCGAGCAGACGGCCTGCACGTCGAAGGCCGCGCAACCATGCACACCGAGCTTATGCTGCAGCAGGGTCGCGGTGGACGGGAAGATCATGTCCGGCGTCGAGGTCGCGACAATGATCAGGTCGATCTGTTCGGCCGTCATGCCGGCCGCCTCGAGCGCAGCGCGCGCCGCCGGCAGGGCCAGGTCACTGGCGGTGACGCCCTCGTCGGCGAAGTGGCGCGCCCGGATACCGGTGCGCTCGATGATCCATTCGTCCGAGGTCTCGATGCCGTCGGCCGCCAGCTGGGCGGCCAGATCGGCGTTCGTCAGACGCTTGGGCGGCAGGTAGCTGCCGGTGCCCAGGATGCGGGAATAGCGCGGAGGGGATGCGGTCATGCAGCGTGGGCAACCGGGGTTGCCTTGTCTCCTGCATCGTCGGCGGGGCCGGCCGGCATGGCCTGCAGCGTGTCGACGATGCGGTCGTGAACCCGGTCGAGCAGCCGGTTGCGGGCGGCATCATAAGCCCTGTTCAGCGCCTGCTCGAAGGCGAAGGCATCGGCCGAGCCGTGGCTTTTGAACACCAGGCCGCGCAGGCCCAGCAGCGCCGCGCCATTGAAGCGGCGATGGTCGACGCGGCGCTTAAAGCGCTTGAGCACCGGCAGCGCGACGAGGGCGGCCAGCATGGTCAGCCAGTTGCGGCCGAACTCCTGCTTGATGAAGGTGGCAATCATCGTCGCCAGGCCCTCGGATGCCTTCAGGGCGACATTGCCGACGAAACCGTCGCAGACCACCAGGTCGGTCGTGCCCTTGAAGATGTCGTTGCCCTCGACATTGCCGTAGAAATTCATGTGGCCGGCCGCGGCGGCCTCGCGCAGCAACTCGCCGGCGCGCTTGATCGTCTCGTTGCCCTTGATCACTTCCTCGCCGATGTTCAAGAGGCCGACGCTGGGCTCTTCCTTGCCGTCGACGGCCGAGACCAGCGCGCTGCCCATGACGGCGAACTGCAGCAGATGCTCGGCCGTACAGTCGACATTGGCGCCGAGGTCCAGCACGGTCGTGAAGCCGCCGGTCTGATTGGGCATCACGGTGGCGATCGCCGGGCGGTCGATGCCGTCCAGCGTCTTCAGCAGATAGCGGGCCACCGCCATCAGCGCGCCGGTGTTGCCGGCCGACACGCAGGCATGGGCCAGCGGCGCGGCGCCGTCGGCACCCTTCAGCTGGCTGATCGCGATGCGCATCGAGGACTGGCGCTTGCGGCGCAAGGCAACCTCGACGGTGTCGTCCATCGTCACCACCTCGCTGGCCGCAACGATCTGGCAGCGCGGCCAGTTCATCACATTCGGCGCCGCCTGCGCGAGCGCCTCCGGCAGACCCACCAGCAGCAGCTCGGCGCGCGGATGCGCGGCCAGGAAGGCCTGGCAGGCCGGCAGGGTGACCGCGGGGCCATGATCGCCCCCCATGCAATCCACGGCCAGGCGGATCACATCGGAGGAAGCAGCAGCAACAACAGAAGGCATCTAGGAATGGGGCTGGACGGACGCGAGGCCCGTGAGACTAGCGACCTTACGCGAGGGCGGCAGCCCGGGCAAGCGGGCGAGCCCGGTCGCCGATTGGCGCGACAAACGCAAAAACCCGGCACTGCATCAAGGCACAGGCCGGGAATTTGTCAGACAGGAAGATCAGGGCGCGCCGCAGACCGCGGCGCGAGAACCGGATCGATCAGGCGTCGGCCTTGGTCTTCAGGACCTTGCGGCCACGGTAGAAGCCGGTCGGGCTGATGTGGTGACGCAGATGCACTTCACCGGTGGTCGGCTCGATCGCGGTACCCGGGTTGACCAGGGCATTGTGCGAACGGTGCATGCCACGCTTGGAAGGCGACTTCTTGTTTTGCTGAACGGCCATGAAATTCTCCTAAGGATCCGGTGATTGAGGCGGCCTGAGACGACGACACGGCCAGCCCTCACACCCCGGATACCGCAATTTGCTTGCACGAGCTCCTGCGCACCATGCGCCAGCCGCCTGCAAGCTGCTGCGCGACACTCCTCGCAGCGTTGCGGCACGCGGCCTTGAACCTCGAACCGGGGAAAGCCGATGATTGTAGCACGCGGCTCGGCATAAACCCAAGCGCCGGATCGCCCCTGCTTATTGCGCCGGGCCTCGCCCCTTCAACGCGGCCAGCGCGGCGAAGGGATTCGGACGCTCGTCCTCCTGCGCCTCGCCCGCCTCCTCGTCCGGCTCCGCGTTCGAATGCGGCAGCGGTTCGGGGCAGGTCTCGTGGCGCGGCACCAGCGGCAGCGCCAGCAGCAATTCGTCCTCGACCAGTTCCTGCGCGTCAAGGCTGCGCGTCAGCGCCAGCACATCGTCCTCGCTGTCGGCATCGAGGCTGGCGGCCTCCTCCTCGCCGCGCACGAAGCGGAACCAGCGCGACAGGTTCAAGTCCTCACTGACCGGCTGCAGGCAGCGCTGACAGGTCAGGCTGACGCGGGCGCTGGCCTCCAGATGCAGCCAGATCTGCTTGTCGCTGCTGCGCGGCTCGGCGCGCGCCTCGCCCTCCAGGCTCCAGCGCACGGCCGGCCAAGCGCTGGCCGGCGCCTCGGGCGCGGCGCTGTCCGCCAGGCGGCTCAGCGCCTGCGCCGGCCATTCGCCCTGCAGGCTCGCGCCATCGCGGGCAAAGGCCTCGACATCCAGCTTGTGGGGAGTAAATACGCGTGCTTTCATGGCCTCAAGTGTAAGAGCCCGGCGGCGATGGGAAAATCGAACCATGTCCTCAAGCCCCCCTCCCCGCCCCTTGATCCTGGGCTCCACCTCGCGCTATCGCCGCGAACTGCTCGAACGCCTGCGCCTGCCCTTCGAGGTCCGCTCGCCCGAGACCGATGAAACCCCGCAGCCCGGCGAAAGCCCGGCCGCGCTGGCGCAGCGCCTGGCGCTGGCCAAGGCGCAGGCGGTGGCCCGCCAGCACCCGCAGGCGATCGTGATCGGCTCGGACCAGGTTGCCGACCTCGACGGCAGGCCGATCGGCAAGCCGGGCACGCACGAGCGCGCACGCGAGCAGTTGCGTGCGATGAGCGGCAAGGCGGTCGTGTTCCAGACGGCGGTCGCCGTCGTCTGCGCGGACAGCGGCTTCGCCGCCCAGGCGCTGGCGCCGGTGCGCGTGGTCTTTCGCGAGCTGAGCGATCTCGAGATCGAAAACTATCTGCGGGCCGAGCAGCCCTATGACTGCGCCGGCAGCGCCAAGTCCGAGGGCCTGGGCATCGCGCTGCTGGCCGCGATCGAATCGGACGATCCGACCGCGCTGATCGGCCTGCCGCTGATCCGCACCGGCGCGCTGCTGCGCCAGGCCGGGCTCGACCCGCTGCTGCACGGAGCGAGCGCATGACGACGAAGGGGCGGCTTTATCTGGTGCCCAACACGCTGGATTTCGGCGTCGACGGCGCCGAGGTGGGCCTGCAGCAGGTGCTGCCGCAGCGGGTGATCGAGATCGCCGCGCGGCTCTCCCACTGGGCGGCCGAGAATGCGAAGACGACGCGCGCCTTCCTGAAACGCGTGGATGCGCTGCAGCCGCTGGCCCAGCCGCTGCAGAATGTGCAGATCGCCGAACTGCCACGCCCGCCCAAGGGCCGAGGGAACGCCGACGCGACGCAGGACGCGGCCTGGCGGGCGCTGCTGGCGCCGGCCCTGGCCGGCCAGGATCTGGGCCTGATCTCGGAGGCCGGGTTGCCCGCGATTGCCGACCCCGGCGCCCTGCTGGTCGCGGCGGCGCACGAGGCCGGCATCGAGGTGCTGCCGCTCAGCGGCCCCAGCTCCTTGCTGATGGCGCTGGCGGCCAGCGGCCTGAACGGGCAGAGCTTCGCCTTCGTCGGCTATCTGCCGGTGGACGCGGTCGCGCGGACGGCGCGGATCCGCGAACTGGAGGCGCTGTCAGGCCGCCAGCAGCAGACGCAGCTGATGATAGAGACACCCTACCGCAACGGCGCGCTGCTGCAGGCGCTGCTGGCGACGCTGAAGCCGACGACGCGGCTGTCGATCAGTTGCGGACTCAGCCTGGCACAAGGCTGGACGCGCAGCATGACGGTGGCGCAATGGCGCAGCGCGAGCACGACGCTGCCGGACAAGGTGCCGGCGGTGTTCGCGCTGCTGGGCTGAGACCCTTCCCGCCTCAGGATTCCAGTGCCGCCGGGCGCTTGGCGCCGAATAGTGCGGCGACCTTCTTCTTCGGCTTGATATAGCTGGACAGGCCCTTGGGTGCCGCGGCGGCGCCCTTCTCCCAGGCCGGCGGCGCCTCGCCGCTGGCGCTGGCTTCGTAGGGTTTGTCGAAGAAGGGGTCACGCGGCGCTGGTGCCGGCGCGCGGTAGACCGGGCGCGGCGCGGCGGCAGATGGCTGCTCGCCATCGCGCTCGCGGCGCGGGCGCGCCGGGCGCTCGAAGCGCTCCGAACGGGCCGGGCGGTCGTCCTCGAGCTCGATCGCTTCCAGATCGATCTTGCGCTTGATCAGCTTCTCGATATCGCCGATCAGACGGGCATCGCTGCGCGCCACCAGGGTCACCGCGATGCCCGAGGCACCGGCGCGGCCGGTACGGCCGATCCGGTGCACATAGTCCTCGGCATTGAAGGGCACGTCGAAGTTGAAGACGGCCGGCAGGTCGGCAATGTCCAGGCCGCGCGCGGCGACGTCGGTGGCGACCAGCAGATCAACCTCCTGGCGCTTGAAGGCGTCGAGCGACTTCAGGCGCTCGTCCTGCGACTTGTCGCCGTGGAGGGCCGCAGTGCGCAGGCCATCGCGCTCGAAGGAGCGGGCCAGGCGGGCCGCGCCGAGCTTGGAATTGACGAAGACAATCGCCTGCTTGATCTCGCGCTGGCGCAGGATCTGCTTGACCACCGCGCGCTTGTCCTCGTCATCGACGCTGTAGAACAGCTGCTCGACCGTCGAGGCGGTCGCGTTCGGCCGCGCCACCTCGACGAGGATGGGGTCCTGCAGATAGCTCTGGGCCAGGCGCTTGATCTCGGGCGAGAAGGTGGCCGAGAACAGCAGGGTCTGGCGGGTCTTGGGCAGGTAGCTGAGGATGCGCTGCAGATCGGGCAGGAAGCCGATGTCCAGCATGCGGTCGGCCTCGTCGAGCACGACGTACTCGACCTGGTTCAGCACGCAATTCTTGGCCTCGATGTGGTCCAAGAGGCGGCCGGGCGTGGCGATCAGCACCTCGACGCCGGCCTTCAGCTGCAGGGTCTGCGGCTTCATGTCGATGCCGCCGAAGACGCAGGCGGAGCGCAGATTGGTGTGCTTGGCGTAGGCCTTGACGTTGTTGGCGACCTGGTCGGCCAGCTCGCGCGTCGGCGCGATCACCAGCGCGCGCACCGGGTGGCGGGCCGGTGAGACGCTGGCGTTCTCGTGCTTGAGCATGCGCTGCAGCAGCGGGATCGAAAAGGCGGCGGTCTTGCCGGTGCCGGTCTGGGCGGCGCCCATCACGTCACGACCGTCCAGCACGATGGGGATCGCCTTGGCCTGGATCGGCGTCATGGTCGCGTAGCCGGAATCGGCCACCGCGCGCAGCAGTTTGGCGTCCAGCGGCAGCGTGTCGAAGCGCGCGGGCGCTTGTTGCGGAAGCTCGGCTGCTTCGGTCGTTTGGATGTCGGTCATCCCATGATTATCCGCGATCCGCGGCAATCACTCGGGTTTGCCCTGGGAATGCAGCTCGGCGACCGCGCGCGCCTCGCTCTTCGGCGCATTGCGGAAGACCAGCCATTTGGGCGTCTTGAAGCGGACGATGCGCCAGTACAGGCCCACATAGGTGACGGCGAACAGCAGCATGCAGGCGACGATCATCGGCGTCGAATCCCAGAACAGCAGGGCCGGCGCCAGCGAGGACACGCACAGCGTCCACAGATAGGGGGCCGTCATCGAGTTGCGGCGCGTCATCACCCGGGCGTCGTGGGCGCCGATTGCCCAGCGCATCAGGCGGCGGTAGATCAGCGAGTGCAGGTGGATGCCATCGGGCTCGCCCGGCGGCGCATCGCGCAGGATGCGGCGGCGATAGATCGAGAACAGCGTCTCGAAGACCGGGTAGATGCAGACCATCAGCGCGAACAGCGGCGACACCTGCGGATGCCGTGCGATCAGCAGCACGCCGATCTCAGCCAGGAAGAAGCCCATGAAGTAGGCGCCGCCATCGCCGAGGAAGATCAGGCCGGCCGGGAAGTTCCAGACGAAGAAGCCGAGGATGGCGCCGACGCCGGCCAGCGCCCATAGCGCCAGCTCGACGTCGCCGACCTGCTGGGCCACATAGGCGAAGGCCAGCAGCATCAGGCTGACGCACATCGAGGACAGGCCGTTGAAGCCGTCGATGATGTTGACGGAGTTGGCGACGCCGGCGACGGCGAACACGGTGGCGATGGTCGCGCCGACGGTGGTGGCAACCAGCCAGTCGACGCCGGGAATGTCGGTGCGGGTGATCAGCGCGCCCATCAGCCAGGCCCCCAGCGCGGCGGAAACGGCCGTCGCCAGCAGGCGCTTACCGGGCGAAACCTTCTTCGTGAAGTCCTCGATCAGGCCGGCGGCAAAGGCCGGCAGGCCGCAAAGCAGCAGCAGCAGGCCGAGCCGGGCCTCCAGATGGCCGAGCACCAGCATCACGGCCGCGCAGGCCGCCAGGCCGGCGAAGATGCCGACACCGCCGATGCGCGGCACTGGGCGGGCGTGGAATTTCTGCGGCCCCGACAAATCATGGTCGGCCGACAAATAGCCGTGCGTCGTAGACGAGCGGACGACAAACAGCGTAACGATCGTCGCCACCGCAAAAGGGATCAGCAAATACAGCATCCGGCCAGTGTAGCGGCGCCCGCCTCGGCCATCGCCCGGCGCCGCTAGAATGCCGCCCGTCACAGCCAACTCTCCTCAGAGCGCTGCAAAACCATAGCGAGCTAGATTTCATGACGTTCTGCAAGTTCTTGGGCTCCGCGTCGACGACGCGCCATGGGAGTGGAAGCATCGATCCGGTCGGCGGGCGCGCGTCGCTCGGGCGAGCCGCCCGCCAGGGCCTGCTGCTGCTGACCATCGGCGCCCAGTTGCTGACGCTGAACGGTCCGGCGTTGGCGCAGAGCAATGGCGTCGACAGCCGCGGCGGCTATAGCGGCGGGAACGGCGACACCGGCCCCTTCCGTCTGCCGCAGCAGGCGCCCCGGCAAGGCGGCGAGAACGGCAGCAATGCCGACGTGCTCGATGCCGCAGTGCCGCGCCGCGAACCACCGCCGCCGGTCTATATCCCGAGCGAGTTCGAGCGCTATGTGCAGCGCGCCATCGGTGCCAGCCTGACCGACAGCCGGCAACCGGGCAGCCGCACCTATTCCGAGGCCGACAAGGAGCTGCTCGAGCAGGCGGCCGAGATCCGGCGCTTCGGCTCCGAGCTGATGACGCCGAGCGTGCGCGGCGGCATGGCGCCGGAATCCGGCAACCAGATCCCGCTGGACTACACGATCGGTGTCGGCGACGAGGTGCTGCTGACGCTGTGGGGCTCGGTCGATGCCGATCTGCGCCTGATCGTCGATCGCGGCGGCCGCATCGTCATCCCGCGTGTCGGCCCCGTCATGGTGGCCGGCCTGCGCTACGCCGATCTCGCACCGGCGATCGAGCAGCGCGTCGGCCAGGTGTTCCGCAACTTCAAGCTCAGCGCCTCGATGGGCCGGCTGCGCAGCATCCGCGTCTACGTCACCGGCTTCACCCGCCGCCCCGGCGCCTACACGGTCAGCAGCCTGGCGACGCTGGTCAATGCGCTGATGCAGGCGGGTGGCCCGTCCGGCGTCGGCAGCTATCGCAATATCGAGCTGCGACGCGCCGGCAAGATGGTCAGCAGCTTCGACTTCTACGATCTGCTGATCAGGGGCGACAAGACGGCCGACCGCTCGCTGCAGGCCGAGGATGTGATCCATATCGGCCCGACCGGCCCGCAGGTGGCCCTGGTCGGCAGCGTCAACAAGCCGGCCATCTTCGAGCTGAAGCCGGGCGAGACGCTGGACGATGTGCTGGCCATGGCCGGCGGCTTCACCGCCGTGGCCGACCGCAGCCGCCTGAGCGTCGAGCATGTAGACGCGCGCAACGACACGCGCATCAGCGAGCTCAGCCTGCCCAAGGAAGGCCGTCAGCAGCCGCGCAGCGGCGATCTGCTGCGCGCCTACAGTGCCGTCACGGCCTCGCTGCCCCAGAACAAGCAGAACAAGCGCGTGCGCATCGAGGGCGAGGTTCAGCATCCGGGCGAATTCATCCTGCCGGCCAGCAGCAGCATCAGCGACGCGATCAAGGCCGCCGGCGGCCTGACCCGCGATGCCTATCTGTATGGCACCGACTTCAGCCGCGAAAGCGTGCGCCTGTCACAGCAGGAGAATTACGAACGGGCGTTGCGCGACCTGGAAACCGAATTCACCCGCGCCGCCACGACGCAGCGGACGATTTCGGCCGACGACGCCGCCGCGCAGACCGGCAAGGCGCAGAACACCGCCCGCCTGCTCGAACGGCTGCGCGCGCTGCGACCGACCGGCCGCATCGTCTTGCAGATGAACCCGCGCGAGCCCAGCCTGCCCAACCTGACGCTCGAGGACGGCGATCGGCTGCTGATCCCGGCCCGCCCGAGCAGCGTCGGCGTGTTCGGCAGCGTGTTCAATGCGGGCAGCTATCTGTATGCCGACGGGCGCTCGGTGGGCGACTTCATGGCGCTGGCCGGTGGCCCCTCGCGCGGTGCCGATTCCGACAACGCCTTCGTGCTCCGCGCCAATGGTAGCGTCGTCAGCGCACGCCAGAAGACCAACGGCTGGCTGATGAGCGGCGGCCTCGAGAAGATCGACGCAGAGCCCGGCGACACCGTCTTCGTGCCCGAGGAGTTGAACAAGACCACCTTCATGCAGGACGTGAAGGACTGGACGCAGATCCTCTATCAGTTCGGCCTGGGTGCTGCTGCGCTGGTGACCCTGAAGAACAACTGAGCGGCACGACCGGAACCCATTCATGACATCCATGCCTCCTCACGCCCCCAACGTACGACCGGCCGAGGATGCCGTCGACGATGGCATCGATCTGCTGGAAATCGCCACCGTGCTCGCCTCGCACTGGCGCCTGTTGATCATCGCCCCAGTGGTCGCCGGCGCGCTCGCCATCGGCGCCAGCTACCTGATTGCACCAACGTTCACCGCCAGAACAACCTTTCTGCCGCCGCAACAGCAACAGAGCGCGGCCGCCACGGCGCTGGCCTCGCTGGGCGCCTTGTCCGGCCTGGCCGGCAGCAGCGGAATCAAGACACCAGGCGATCAATATGTGGCCCTGATGCAAAGCGCCAATGTCGAGGATCGCATCGTGGATCGCTTCAAGCTCCTCGAGGTCTACGATGTCAAATATCGCTTCCTCGCGCGCCAGACACTCAAGCAGAACGTTCGCATCACCCTGGGCAAAAAGGACGGATTAATTACCGCTGAGGTTGATGCCCATGACCCGACCATGGCCGCCGACATCGCGAATCAATATGTCGCGGAGTTGCGCCGCCTTTCGGCAGAGCTAGCGCTGACCGAAGCGCAGCAACGCCGCGTCTTCTTCGAAAATGAGTTGAAGCGAACGCGAGCCAAGCTGACGGACGCCCAGCAAGCGCTGCAAAGCAGCGGCTTCAATGCTGGCGCACTGAAGGCCGAACCCAAGGCTGCGGCGGAGAGCTACGCCAGGCTCCAGGCCCAGATCGCCGCCGCCGAGGTGCAGCTACAAGTCGTTCGGCGCGCGCTCTCGGACACGGCGCCGGAAGTCCAGCAGCAGTTGGTGCAATTGAGTGCGCTGAGGTCACAGCTGCTCAAACTGGAAGGCTCGGCCACCGCGCCCAGTGATGCCGATTACGTTAGCCATTACCGTGAGTTCAAGTATCAAGAAACACTCTTCGATCTGTTCTCCAAGCAATTCGAAATGGCGCGGCTGGACGAGAGTCGCGAGGGCGCGCTGATCCAGGTCGTCGATGCCGCAACGCCACCCGAACGCAAGAGCAAGCCGGCACGGGCGATAATCGCGATCGCCACCGCCGCCGCCGCTTTCCTGCTCCTTGTCGTTTGGGTGCTTGTTCGTCATTCCATACGCACGACTTCCAAACACCCCCACGCCGCGGAAAAATTTGCCCGCTTGCGAGCAGCATTGAAAACAGGCCGATCGAGCGGCACCTGACGCCGCATTCACATTGCAACCGGGCTTGGGCACATGGGTTAGGAGAGTAACCGTCTTCTCCTGCTTGGCCTATGCAAACCCGAAACGCCTCAATTGCGAGCCACTTGGGGACGGCCTACTCGATCCGCGGTGCACTACCACCCAGACGCAGTTACTTGCATGACTCGCCGAAATTAAGCACATAGCGAGGAAGATATGAGCAACCAGAAACCGATATACGTCACGCAGCCTCAACTGCCTGCGCTGCAGGATTTCACACAATTGCTGGGTCAAATCTGGGACAGCAAGGTACTCACCAACGGCGGCCCCTTCCATCAGCAACTCGAAGGTGCCCTGTGCGATTACCTGGGGGTCAAGCATCTGGCCCTGTTCACCAATGCAACCATTGCACTCGTCACCGCACTTCAGGCGCTGCGAGTCACAGGCGAAGTAATCACCACGCCGTACTCATTCGTCGCGACTGCACATTCCTTGCTCTGGAATGGCATAAAGCCGGTTTTCGTCGACATAGATCCCGACACTCTAAATCTCGACCCAGCAAAAATTGAGGCGGCCATCACACCTCAGACCACCGCAATCATGCCGGTGCACTGCTATGGGAACCCTTGCAATGTCGCGGAAATCCAGAGGATCGCCGATATTTACGGACTCAAGGTCATATACGACGCAGCACACGCTTTTGCCGTGAATATCGATTCGGGGAGCATCCTCAATCACGGCGACCTATCCGTACTCAGTTTCCATGCCACCAAGGTGTTCAATACCTTCGAGGGCGGCGCCATCATCTGTCCCGATGCAAAGATGAAGCAACGCATCGACCACCTGAAGAACTTTGGGTTTGTCGACGAAACCACAGTCGTAGCGCCCGGCATCAACGGCAAGATGAACGAAATGCAAGCCGCATTCGGGCTGCTTCAACTCCGAGACATAGACGCCGCAATAGATGCACGCCAAGCAATAGACGCCAGGTACCGGACAGCCCTCAATGGCGTCCCGGGCGTGCAATGCGTTAGCAACACTGCAGCGTCACGCACCAACTACTCCTATTTTCCGATCCTCATTGACTCAAAATACCCCGAGACCAGGGACAATCTTTATTTTCGACTCCGCCAGCATGACATCTACGCAAGGCGATATTTCTATCCGTTGATCACTGACTTTCCGATGTATCGCGGGCTGGCCTCCGCATCCCCATCCAATTTGCCCGTTGCCAAGAAAATCGCCGAGCAGGTGATATGCCTGCCCATTTATCCAAATCTGACCGAAGCCGATCAATCTAGAATTATTGCCGTGATCAGAGGCGGGTGATCATGAGCACGCCCATCGCAATCGTCGGCGCAGGCGGATTCGCACGCGAAGTACTTCAGATTATCCTCGACATCAATGACCAATCACCGCAGGCTCCCATATGGCAGCCCGTAGGCTTCATCATTGAGCACGGCTACTCAAATCCCGGCACAATACATGGACTACCTGTCCATACAGGGCTGACATGGCTTAGCAGCCATCCAGAAGTTCAAACCATAATTGCTATTGGCGCGCCGTCTGCGCGCCGGCAAGTCGCATTACGCCTTGCAGAAGTCTGCCAGAACGCCTTCGCCACCTTGGTTCACCCAAGGGCATGGATCGGCCGACATGTGGAAATTGGGCCTGGTTCAGTTATATGCGCGGGCAGTTTACTGACAACGGACATCAGCATTGGAGCCCATGTGCAAATTCACATTGGGGGCACCATTGGACATGATGCGACATTAGACGACTTCGCGACGCTCTATCCAAGCGTGAAAATCTCTGGGAACGTCCACCTGGGCGAGGGTTGCGAGATCGGAGCGGGCAGCGTATTTATCCCCAAGACGCATGTCGGTCGCTGGGCTGTTGTTGGCGCCGGCTCAGTAGTCACAAAACCGCTCCCGGAAAATACCACTGCCGTTGGCGCCCCTGCACGAGCAATTAAAACTCACCCAGCCAATTGGCACGAAGGCTGATCGATGAGCTTGCGCCATAATGTTGCGACAACTTATGCTAGCCAGATTTATGTAACGCTACTCTCGTTGGCTGTAATGCCAATCTACTTGCGTTACATGGGCAGCGAAGCTTATGGCCTGGTCGGATTTTTCACCATGCTCCAAGCCTGGTTCCAGATCTTGGATATGGGTTTGGGACCGGCATTGTCGCGCGATATCGCACGTCAGCGTGCCGGCGCAATTCCAATTCAGGAACTGCGCGTTTTGTTCAGCGCCCTTGAGAATATTTTTATACTGATCGCAGTTCTTGGCGCGGTTGCATTGACATTGACAGCCCCTTATGTGGCCAGCCATTGGATCAAGACGCATGTGCTGTCCACCGAGTCGGTGGCCGCGTCCGTGCTAATGATGGGGCTAACAATACCCCTGCGCTGGATCGCCGGGCTGTATCGAAGCGTCATTGCAGGCCACGAACGCATGGCCTGGCTGGCAGGCTTCAATGCAGCCGGAGCGACCGCTAGATTTCCAGGTGCATTACTAGTATTGGAGCTTTGGAGCAAACTGCCAACCACTTTTTTTGCGTTCCAACTGTTTGTGGCAGTATTGGAATTCGTCATTCTCGCCGCCATATCACACAGACTGCTACCCCGTCACTCACGAGCCTCTTGGCGCGAACAACTGATGCAGGTTCGCCGATTGGGTAGTTTCTCGCTGATGATTGCGGCGACCGCGGTCATCTGGATCACAGTAACCCAGGTTGACAAACTGCTTCTGTCGCATCTTCTTACTCTTAGCGACTACGGGTATTTCTCTCTCGCCATCGTCGTGGCTGGCGGAGTCAATCTGCTTGCCGCCCCCATTTCGCAAGCACTTCTTCCCACACTGGCCAGATTACACGCGAAGGAGGATCATGCAGCATTGATCGCGACCTATCGGAAATCCAGCCAGCTTACCTGCCTCATTACGATCCCCTGTGCGTTGATGCTATCGTTCTTTCCTGAGCAAATACTTTTTGCATGGATCAACGACATCAATGCCGCACACAAGGCAGCCCCCATCATTGCGGGCTATGCAATAGGAAATGCGATTCTAGCAATCTCAGCGTTTCCATACCTTTTGCAGTATGCAAGAGGATCATTGCGCTTGCATCTGCTGGGCAATCTTCTGCTAGTGATGATTTTGGTACCTGCCATCATCTGGATTAGCCCGGAGTACGGCGCAGTGGGCGCAGCAGGAGTTTGGCTCGCAGCGATCACGCTCTACTTTCTTGTATGGGTAACGCTATCTCACGCCAAGCTAGAGCCGGGTCTGCATGGGCCGTGGGTATACGATATTGCGCGCATCGCTGGTGCCAGCCTGCTCACGACGGCGCTGTTACATTCCCTAGTTACATGGCCCCAAGGACGCCTGTCGAGCGTCGCCACGGTGCTCGCCATATGGCTAGCTGCAACTATAACGGGAGCTTTATCAGCAAACGACCCAACAGCTCGTCGGCTGATATTGAAAGCCCTTGCATTGACCCGGCATCATTCAAGATGACCACAAGTATTCACCCATGAGCCTTGGTACTACACCACCACTCGTTAGCATCTGCGTGGTTACCTACAACCATGCAGGCTTCATTGAGGACTGCCTGGAAAGGCTAGCTCGGCAGATCACCACATTCCCGTACGAAGTGATCGTCGGCGTGGACCCCTCCACCGACGGTACGGCGGACATCGTTGACGCTGTCGCTGCACGTCACCCGGGGCGATTTAGGGTCATGCATCATTCAGAGCGTCTTGGTGCGTTTGGAAATTTTCGCCACACGCATCATGCCGCACGCGGTGAGTTTGTAGCCCATATGGATGGCGACGATATAGCGTACCCAGAAAAATTACAGCAGCAAGTCACCGCCCTCCTTAATGACAAAGCCGCCTCCCTGTGTGGTCATGTGGTGGACCTGATCGCACTTGACAATTCATCCCTTTCGGCGCAATTCCCGACACAAGCGGAGCCACAGCAACGATTATTTTTGGACGACGCGCTTACCAAAGGGTCATTGTTCGTTCATTCGTCATTCATGTACAGGCGCCAATTTGCCAGCCACTTATTCGGCTCCTCGCCCGAAGTAATAGATTATTTTTTCCTGATCGGATTCTTGATACACGGGCACGCCATCAACTTAAGCCAGCCTTTAGGAGCATACAGAATCACGGCCGGCGGGCTAACTTTGGCACTGGGGCAACGGAAACGCGTTGCTCTCTTCATGGATGCCTATGAAGATCTGCTAACACGGAAGATCGGCCCGAAGGACCTGATATTGGCCACGGCGATGGCCGACTGCAGCAAACTGCTTTTTTCCGACCGTGAACTAAGAGCTAGATTCCTAAGGATGGTCTTCGCAGCCAAGCGGCTTCCAAATCCTTTTCGGGTTTTGGCGATCCGGCGTGCCAAACGCCTCCATGGCAAAGTACTACAGCAAGCGTTCCAAGCGTCATAGGCCCCGTCTGAACTTGCAAGCATGCAAAATCAAGCATGACAACCAGTCAATCCGTTCGGGCAATTGAGTCAGTTTGCTCACTGGAGCTGGAGTTCATCGAACCCCACTCAATGGGTATCAATTTTATTATTTAGATTTCAAATCTCACCATGAATATATTAGTTACCGGCGGCGCCGGCTTTATCGGCTCTTGGCTGGTCGAATCGCTCATGCAGGCTGGGCATCAGATTACCGTTGTGGACAATTTGAGCCCGCAGATTCATGGTGAACTTCCACGTCCCGATGTGCCTTGGCTGAATTCGGACTGTGGTGTCAAGTTCATCCGTGCGGACATTCGTGACGCCAATGCGATGGATGGTGCACTCGCCTCTGCCGAAGCTGTCGTGCATCTCGCAGCCGAAACCGGCACGGGTCAGTCGATGTATCAGGTCACCCATTACTACGACGTCAACCAGCAAGCCACTGCCAACTTGTTTGAGGCCATCGTTACCAAGCACCGCCACATTCGGCGCGTAGTCTTGGCGTCGAGTCGCTCGGTCTACGGTGAGGGGGCTTATCGTCTTGCGGGGCAAGTCGTGGTGCCGGGTTCACGAGATCTGAAGCGTCTTGAGGCGGGGCTTTTCGAGCCACTAGGTCCCGAAGGCCAAGCGCTGGAGTTGATCGCAACCCCGGAGACTGCCACCCCCTCGCCCGCCTCGGTCTACGCAGCAACCAAACTTGCAAACGAAACCCTGGGCCGCCTCATGGCGGAAGCCTACAACCTCACCGTCGTCGCATTGCGCTTCCAGAACGTCTACGGTGAGCGCCAGTCACTGCGAAACCCCTACACAGGTATTCTGTCAATCTTCTCAAACAGGATGCGACAGGGTCTACCAATCAACATATTTGAAGACGGACATGAAAGCCGGGACTTCGTCCACGTTAGCGATGTGGTGCGGGCCATCAGCAAAGGCTTAAGTGCCGACCTTCCCCCATTCACGATCGCCAACGTTGGTTCCGGCGTCGCGACGTCCGTCCTTGATGTGGCCAGCCTGCTTCGCCAACTGCTGGGAAGCACATCCGAGTTGAAAGTCAGCGGAGACTTTCGAGCCGGTGACATCCGGCATTGCTACGCGGACCTGGCCCGAGTTAAAGCGTTGCTCGATTTCGAGCCGCAAGTTTCGCTGCAGAACGGCTTGCGCGCCTTCTGCGACTGGGTCGTCACTCAACCAGTCCTCGAGGATCGCTCGGCTCAGGCCCAGCAGGAGTTGGCCCGAGCGGGCTTGGGCAAGTCCTCGTGATTGGGGGCTGATTAGTTCACGGTCCAGCACTCAGGAAGTGGCTCGATGAGTCCCAGAAACATCTACCGACGCCTGCTGTCAATGACTTGGTGGCGCTGGCGCTTCGGCGCGTTCGGTCGCAACTCGGTGTTGTTCCCGCCGATATTGGTGACCGAGCCGGAGCGCATATTCATCGGTGCCGACGTTCTCATTCGCGATGGCGCACGGCTCGAAGTCGTGCGCCCTCCTGGCGCGACGTGGACACCGGAGCTCCGCATAGGTGATCGCGTCAATATCGAGCAAGGCGTGCACATCGTCTGCCAATCCAGCGTCGTGATCGAGGAGGGTGTATCGATCACGCCGTACTGCGCAATCGTCGACACCTATCATCCTCATGACCCACCAGACTGCGGCCCCAAGATCGGCGCCCGCCTGCCCGAGCGCCCGACGCATGTGCACATCGGCGCCGGCACTTTCATCGGTACACACAGCGTCATCCTGCCCGACGTGACCATAGGTCGCGGCTGCATCATCGGTGCCGGCTCTGTCGTCAGCAAAGACATTCCGGACTACTGCATCGCCACCGGCGCACCGGCGCGCGTAGTCAAGAGATTTGACCTGGGCAGTCGTCAATGGCTGACACAAGCGGAAATCACGGGCTGATCAGACGAAAATCCACTCAATGAGCCTCCCAAACGCCTCCGAGCCCCTGATCGGCATCGTCACGGTCCTGTACAACAGCGACGACGTGCTGCCCGACTTTTTTGCCAGCCTTGCGGCACAGCAGGGACCAAGCTTTCGCCTGTATGTGATCGACAACAGCGCCACCGACTCGGGCACAAAACTGGCTCGCCTACTGGCCGAGCGGCACGGCATCGATGTGCGCCTGCTTTTCAACAACTCCAACGCAGGGGTCGCCAAGGGTAATAACCAAGGCATCGAGATGGCCCTGGCCGATGGCTGCAGCCATGTGCTGCTGGCCAACAACGACACCGCCTTTGGCGCCGATACCTTGCAGCGCCTGCTGGATGCGTTGGCCGATGGCCAGGAACGTGCAGTCACGCCCAAGATCATGTACCACGACGAGCCTCACAAGCTTTGGTATGGCGGCGGCACGATCAACGCCTGGACGATGCGCACGCCGCATTACGGGATAAAGCAGACAGACCGGGGGCAATTTGATCACCTGGCGCATGTCGGCTATGCACCGACCTGCTTCATGCTGCTGGACGCCCGGATATTCGACGACGTCGGACGCATGGACGAACAGTACTTCGTCTACTACGACGATACAGATTTTGTCTTGCGCATGAAGACGCTGGGCGGGCGAATTCGCTTCGCACCGGGCGCTGTTGTTTTACACAAGGTCAGCTCATCGACCGGCGGCGACCGCTCGCCGTTCAGCGTTTACTACACCAATCGAAACCGGATCTACTTGATACGCAAGAACCTCCGGGGCTTGCAGAAGCTCGTGGCGATCAGTTATTTCCTGATCACCCGCTTGCCACAACTCTGCTTTTTGCAGCATGCATTGGCGCGCAAGGGCTGGTCCGGCGTGGCCGACGGATTTCGGATGCGCGTGCCGAAGACATGAGTTCAAGCGTGCCCGTCGGACTGCCCTCCCGCAATGTACCGGCTCGGCGCCCGGGCTATGCCATCACGCCATTGCTGATGTGCATTGCCATGCTGCCCTCGCTTCTGATGTATGTCGGCGCCACGACATCTCTATCGATTGGAACGCTGCTGGCGGCTTGCATTGCGTTCGCGATGCAGCAAAGCCATCGGCGGCTGGAGCGCTTCCCTTTGCGCTCCTTTACCCGCTATCTTCTGATTTCGTGTGCTGCATTGTCGGTACACCTGCTCCTAGCGCGGGCCCTCGGCGCTGTGGACTTTGCGCGCGCCTTCGGCTCCATGATCATGCTGGCAATTGGTTCGGCGGGTGCCGTTTCGGTTGCGATACTGCTCACCGGCACCAGCGATACGCAGATTCGCGCCGGCACGCGCAAGAGTCTTTTCGCATTGGGCGTTGTCGCCACATTGGGAATCCTCAAGTGGCTGCAGCCCGATACCCAAACCTGGGGAAAGTCTGCCTTCCCGTTCACGGAACCCTCGCATCTGGCTTTGTTTGCAGCGCCAATTCTTATTTTCACCTGCGTCATCTCCAAGCCAAGCACCCGCATCTGCTGCTTGGGGGCCGCCTTGCTGATCACGGCGCTGCTTCAGAACGTCACGCTGGTGGCCATCTGTATTGTCACGGCCGTGCTGTGTCTGCGCATTTGGCACTTGGCCCTGGTGGCCTGTATCGTGGTTCCCGCCGTGCTAGGCGCCGATCTGACCTATTACCTGGACAGACTGGATTTCAGTGGCGACTCGCAGAACTTGTCCAACCTGGTTTATTTTCAGGGCTGGCAGCTGCTGGTCGAGTCTCTTGAAGCAACTCGTGGTTTCGGCCGTGGCTTTCAGCAACTGGGCGTATTCGGCACCAACGCGCCAGCCGCAGAGTTGCTCTTTTTCCTGATGCAGGACTACCTCAACCTGCTCGACGGCGGCTTCACTTTGTCCAAGCTGGTCAGCGAGTTCGGCATCTTTGGCATGGCTCTGCTGGGCTTTTATGTCAGGTATGCGTTGCAGGCCGCGGCCTTGCTGCGTCGCGTAGCGTTTGGCCTCGCCAGGCCGCCGATCGTTCTGGCACTGGCGGCAAGCAGCATCGTCGGGTACGCCTTCGAGCTTCTGCTACGGGGCTCAGGGTACTTCACGCCGACCACGCTACTTTTGGCAGCGTCTCTGATCATCTGGCATCGCCATCACCGCAGGGTCAGGGCGATTCCGCTCACCGGTCCAGCCAAGGGATCCGGCCCAGCGGTGCCCCACTGACTGCGGCCACAAGACTGATCGGGCTTCGCACAAGCCCATTGCTCACGCTCTAACGCTCGATGATTTCTGTTGACTTCGACGATCTTATTTTCAGCATCCAGAGTTTTGGAGGCGCAAGCACATATTGGCGAGAAATGACGGCCCGTATCGCCAAGGATCCTCGCTTTTGTACGCATCACCTGAGGCCTACCAAGCGCTGGCGCGGCATTCCGGCTGGCAGCCGGGCGCAAGTCTTCCATTCGTCCCATTTCCGCGTGCCGTTTGGCAGCCGAAAAACCAACGCCATATCAACCGTTCACGATCTGAACTATGAGCTCGGCTACGTCCAAGCCTCCTTCGGCGCCAAGGTGAATATTCTTGAACGACGCATCTCTTACTTCACAGCAGACGCGCTGATTTGCATCTCCGAAAGCACGAAGCGAGAGTTGCTGGAGGTCTATCCACAGCTGCAAGCCCGGTGTCCGATCCATGTGATTCATCATGGAATGAGCGAACTGAAGAGTTCGCCAGAAGCGCAACGGATCGTCGATACCCATGGCAAGTTCGTCCTCTATGTCGGCGGCAGGAGCGGTTACAAGCGGTTCGACGATGCCCTCGCCGGCTTCCACATCTCGGGCCTCTGGAAACAGGATTACAAGCTTCTCTGCACGGGACAGGCGTTCACCGCTCAGGAACGGATTGATATCGAGAGACTGGGGCTGAGTGGCGTTGTCGACTGCGTGGGCAACGTGGACTCCCCCCTCCTCGCTGCCCTGTATGCTTCGGCGCATTGCCTGCTCTATCCTTCGATTCACGAAGGCTTTGGTCTGCCTCTGATCGAGGCCATGCAATGTCGCTGCCCGGTCGTCTGCGCAGACATCTCCTGCATGCCCGAGATCGTCGGAGATGCAGCCATCCTCGTTCGCCCTCAAACTCCCGACGACATCGCTCAAGCGCTGCTGTCCCTGATGGATCCGCAGATCAGAGGAATGCACATCGAGCGCGGGCTTACCCGTGCGGCGCAGTTCTCCTGGGACCGCTGCGCAGCCCAGCATGCCGACATCTATCAGCAAGTCGCACTGGCACACAACGCCGGTCGGAACTAAGCCCATCCCCGAGCGACTCCCCCAGAAATAGAAGCATGCCCTCCTTGTCTCAACTGCTATCCGCGGATCTCGACCGGCTTCGTTCACCCGCATCAAGCCGGTCCGCCATGGGCTGGCGCGCTCACCTGACCATTTTCAATCCCAGGTTCTTTCCGGTACTGATCATTCGCTTGTCGCGGTTTTGCCACCTGCGTCCTTGGTTACGACCGCTCGGGGGACTTCTCACCTGGATGAATGTCATCTTGTTTGGCATTGAATGCACGGCGAGGTGCAGCATTGGCCCGGGCCTGTTTCTCCCGCACACGGTAGGCACGGTCATTGGCGCAGTCGAGATTGGCGAAGGTGTCACCGTTTTCCAAGGGGTCACATTGGGTGCCGCAGCGCCGGATATGAGCTTTGATACCAGTTCGCGCCCGAGAATCGGCGATCGCGTGTCCATAGGCGCCGGCGCCAAGGTATTGGGTGGCGTCGTCGTTGGTTCCGACTCCCTGATTGGTGCCAACGCGGTGCTCCTGCAATCAATTGACGCAGGATCGGTTGCCGTGGGAGTCCCAGCCAGAGTGGTCAAAACCACCGCAGATCAGGCCTAGATGAAGTCTCTCGAAAACAAGCGCGTACTGCTGTGCGCCCCTAATTTTTTCGGCTATGAGCTGGAGATCCGTAAAGCCTTGCAAGCTCGCGGTGCGGAGGTCGACTGCATCCCTGATCGGCCGTTCACATCCCCCTTCTTGAAGGCCGTCACCCGGTATCGACGGAACTGGATACTCGGCTATGCGGACCGTCAGTACGAAAAGGCACTCTCGGGTTTCGGCCGGCAGCACTACGACCTGATCCTCGTCGTTCAAGGAGAAGCGCTCTCCCCTCGTTTCCTCCGATCATTGCGCAGCAGCTATCCCAGCGCACGCTTCGTTCTCTACATGTGGGATTCATTCAGGAACAAACGCCAGCTACTTGGCAATCTTGAGCGTTTCGATCATTCCCTGAGCTTCGACCCGCTCGACGCCAAGCAATACGGCATGACGTTCCGGCCCCTGTTCTACTGCCCGGATTTCGTCGATGCCACCGCCTTCACGGGAGAATACGAGTACGACGTCAGCTTCATAGGCACCGCTCACTCTGATCGGTACAGCCTAGTCCGTCAACTCTCAGCGGCGCTTCCGAAGGGCAGTAGCACCTATTGGTATTTATTCCTGCAATCCACCTGGATGTTCCATATCCAGAAGTTGGGAAATCCGTCGTTCGCTGGCTCGACCGCTACGGATTTCGCCTATGTCCCCTTGGCCAAGGCGGAGGTACAGCGAGTCTTCAAGGCCTCACGATCGGTGCTGGATATTGAGCATCCGGCTCAGACTGGCTTGACGATGCGCACTTTTGAAGCCCTTGCTGCGGGAAAGAAGCTGATTACCACAAATCGGAATATTCTCGAGTACGATTTCTTCGACCCGCAGAATATTCTCTATATTGACAGAAGCCAAACGCCAGATATCCCTGCATCCTTCAGCCAAACCCCGTACCGTCCCGTGTCCCCAGCGCTGATGGACAAATATTCGCTGGATGGCTGGCTCAACGATGTGTTGAACTGATTCAGGTCGCGAGTTTGTGCCAGACCTTGCGATTCACGAAGTCTGTATAGCTGACAATGATGCGCAAGACTTTGTCTGAAACATTGTCGGGAGCGTAGTCAGATACAAGCTGCAGCAGGCGATCCGCTCCACGCGGCTGCTGTTCAAGAATGCGCAATGCATCCAGCACCCGCTCCTTGTCCATTCCCACCATCATCACGGCAGCTTCCTCGAAGCCTTCGGGGCGCTCATGGGTCTCACGCAAATTGAGCGCTGGGAAGTTGAGGATGGATGCCTCTTCGGTGATCGTGCCGCTGTCGGACAGCACCGCACGCGCGCAGGTCTGCAAGCGGACGTAGTCGAGAAAGCCGAAAGGCTTCATGAAACTCACCAGCGGATGTCCGTCCCGCGCCCGGGGCAGTTCATCCAAGCGCGAACGTGTCCTTGGGTGGGTGGACACCACCACGGGCAGCGAGAACCGTTCGGCCAATTCGTTGATGATCGCCAGCAGCCGGGTTAGATTCTCCGGCGCGTCAACATTCTCCTCACGGTGCGCGCTCACCAGAAAATACTGCCCCTCGGTCAGCCCGAGGCGCTCAAGTACCGGCGAAGCCTCAATCGCGGGCCGGTTGTATTCCAGCACCTCCCTCATGGGGCTACCGGTGCAGATGATCTGGTCTGGCGGCAGGTTCTCGCGCAGCAGGTAGTTCTTGGCAATCTGGCTGTAGGTCAGGTGGATATCCGCCGTATGGTCAACGATGCGACGGTTGATCTCCTCCGGCACACGGAAGTCAAAGCAACGATTACCCGCTTCCATATGGAAAATCGGGATCTTGCGCCGCTTGGCGGCAATCACCGCTAAGCAGCTATTGGTATCGCCCAAGACAAGCAGCGCATCTGGCATGACCGCTTGCAGCACCTTGTCCACATTGGCGATGACTAGGGAGATGGTTTCCGCCGCCGTCGCTCCCGCAGACTCCAGGAAATGATCGGGCCTCCGAATACCGAGATCCTGAAAGAAAACTTCATTCAGCTCATAGTCGTAGTTCTGCCCGGTGTGCACCAGCACATGTTCACAGTACTGATCAAGCTTGGCAATAATGCGCGACAGACGAATGATTTCTGGGCGCGTACCGACGATGGTTAGGACCTTAAGCATGCACACCCTCGGCAATCAAACCTAGCCGCAGCACCAATTGCTTAACTTCCTCGATGGATAGACGCTGGGTATTATGCGAGGTGTAGTCATCGAAAGCAGACATGCCCGTCTGCCCTTCGACGAAGTACTTGTTGTAATTCAAATCACGCGAGTCTGCCGGTATCCGGAAGTAGTTGCCAAGATCTTCCGCGCGCGCCATCTCCTCGCGCGAAACCAGGGACTCATATAGCTTCTCGCCATGCCGAGTTCCGATGACCTTTATCTCATGTTCGGCGCTGACCAATTGCCGCAGAGCTTCGGCTAGGTCTCCAACGGTTGAGGCCTTGGACTTTTGCACAAAAATATCGCCCGGCTTGGCATGTTCAAAGGCATATAGAACCAGATCCACCGACTCTTCAAGCGACATCAGGAATCTGGTCATCTGAGGGTCGGTCACTGTCAAGGCCTGCCCATCTCGCAATTGCTGGAGAAACAGAGGAATCACCGAGCCGCTGGACGCCATCACATTGCCATAGCGGGTCGCGCACAGAACGGTTTTGCGAGGGTCGCAAAGTCTGGCCTTGGCCACCATCACCTTTTCCATCATGGCCTTGGACATGCCCATCGCATTGATGGGGTATACCGCCTTGTCTGTCGACAGAACCACCACGCGGCTGACACCTTGATTCATGGCGGCCCGCATGACATTTTCGGCACCCATGACATTCGTCTTGACCGCCTCCATCGGGTAAAACTCGCAGGACGGCACCTGTTTCAAGGCAGCGGCATGGAATACGAAGTCCACGCCGCTCAAGGCGTCATGCACGCTGTCATAGTCCCGTACATCGCCGATGTAGAACTTAACCTTGTCGCAATTGAGTGCGGCCCGCATATCCGCCTGCTTCTTCTCGTCTCGGCTGAATATCCGTATCTCAGCCAGATTGGATTGCAGGAAACGATCGAGCACAGCATTACCGAAGCTGCCTGTCCCACCCGTGATCAGCAGTACCTTTTCATCAAACATCTGACTTTTCTCAATTCTTATCGGCCATCTTCAGCCAAAAGCGCACATACGCCGCACAAGCTCGGCCCAGTCTGGTGCCAAATATCCCGTGGCTGCTTGGAATCTCTCCGAGTTGAGCGAACGGTCAATCACCATCCGGGCACTGGGCTCAATGACCACCGAGTGTCCATATTCCTGGGCGACCAATTGAAGCAGATCGAACTTGCTGATGGGGCTCGCCGATACATGATAAATCCCCCTCAGCCCGGAATGAGGCAATACATGCTCCTCAATCACACGCGCAAGCTCGACCGTTGGCAAGCCGGAAAAGATAGCGCGGGTATAGCCTTGAACAGAGCCTTGCTGGCCAAGAAACCAAGCTACCAGGCCCCGTTGGCTGCTCAGTTCGTGCCCGATGATAGATGTGCGCAGCGTGACCGCATGCTCGGCATCAACTTCGCCCATGAGCTTGCTTAGGCCATAGAGATCCCGCGCATCGGGTGGATCGTGCTCGCGATAGCCACCGACCGCGCCGGAGAAAACGCAATCGGTACTGACATGAATCATTCGCGCGCCCGCCAGACGGCATAGCCCAGCCAAGCGATGAGGTAACAGCGCATTGATCGGCAAGGCAAGCAAGGGGTCGTCGGCTGCCGCCAATTGTTTAACAAGCCCAACGCAATTGATGACGACATCCGGCTTGCCCTGCGCAATCACACCGGCCAACTGGTCCGCGCACCCGACATCGATCCCTGTGATGAGTTCAGCCCGCGGCGCTGCCGATTGAAGCTTCTGCTTCGCGCCGGCATCTCGCATCACACCGCAAACGCTGTATCGCGGATCCCGCGCAAACCAGCGCAGCACGGCATGGCCCAGCATTCCACTGGCACCGAGCACAAGCATGCGATACGGCTTCGTCACAAAGTATCTCCCGAACGATTGATGGCAGGCTGCCGCGCGGTCACAAGGATGGCCATCATTGCTCAGGCCAAACGTGTAGAACCCTTAATGCGATAGAAGCTGCGGCGCACGAAGCCCACGATCAGCTGGCGCCAGATGCCCCCATCCAGCGCCAACGCTGGATGACGTATCAATGCCTGCAGGAACCTACGCAGAGCCAAAGACACCCGGCCTGACTGCGCATGATGCTTCGATGCAATGGCCAAGGCCCGGGCGATCGCTCTCTCGCCATGCGTCGCTCCGGACTGCACAGACCAGAACGCTTCCATCACGCCGACAATCTCCTCGGCCCGCTTAAAGGTGATGACGGAGAACGATGCCTGCCCTTCATGAATGCGGTACTCCGACAAACATTCGGGCACCCGCACAAACCGCCCCACGCGCACTGCACGCAGCCAAAACTCGAAATCGGGCACTTGGCGCAGGCCAGCCTGCCAGCCGCCGACCTGCTCAAACACCGTTCGGCGGAACAAGGCCCCTGCACCAGGTTGACAGATCAAATCGACGCACAGCCGCTGTTCATCGAAGTTCTCGGTACGGACTTCGCGCAAACGCGCGCCCTTGGCATCGATCAGCCAGAAGTCGCAGTAGGCCACCGCGGCCGACGGATTGTCTTCGAGCGCCTTGACCAAGGTACTCACTGCGTTCGGGCACAGGCAGTCATCCGAACTCAGATACGCCAGGATCAGCCCACGGGACATCGTCCAGCCCCGATTCAATGTCGCGGCTTGCCCGGCATTGGCCTGCGTATGAACGCTCACCCGCCCGGGGTATTCGTCGGCATATCGCTGAGCGACCGCTAACGAGTCGTCGCTCGATCCATCGTCGATAACGATGTATTCCAGCGCAGGGTAATCCTGGGCCAGCACGCTCTCGATCGTCGCTCCCAGAAACTCGGCCTGGTTGTACACGGGAGTAACGATGCTGACGAGTACAGGATCTTTCATGGCTGAAGCACTGACATAGAAGACGAGCGGCTCAGGCGCCACCCAATAAAAAATGCCATCGCGAATACCAGCATCAGCCAGACGGCACGGATCAATGTCGAAGAAATGGCAGCTCCTGCGAACGAGAGTGCCGCGAACGCAGCCGCCAGCGGTATCGCAGTACCGCCCTCCTTGAAAGCACGGCCAATTGCAGCGCCCCGCTGGCGATACACCAGATAGAACAGTGCCGCAGAATCAGCACAGATCCGTATCAACCAGGCCAGTGCTGCCCCCTTCAAGCCCATGCTGGTACACAGCCCCCATAGCACCACCAGAAAGATGGGCAACTCGATGCAATAGAGCAAGGCCGGGGCGCGGTACTGCCCCGCGCCGTGCAACCAGGTCAGGGGAACGTGGGCCAAGCAATTGATCAGGATACCGATGGCGAAGATCTGCAGCAAGGGTGCAATTTCTTGTGCAAAACTTTCCCCGACCCATGCCTGCATCAATTCGATGGCAAACAGATTGAGCCCGGCCGCGATCGGCAACACGCAAAGAAAAAGCACTCCGAGCGCACGATCGAAAATCCGCCAGCCGTCCGCGTCCCGTCGAGCAGTTTTGGCGGCGAAAGCCGGCAGGAGAACGGAGGTCATGGCCGCTGGAATAATCCATACCTTGGTGACCAGTTCTTGCGGCGTGGCATAGAGCGCCACCGCCGCCGCGGATATCGTCGTTCCTATCAGAAAGCGGTCGACATAGCCCATGAATGGGCTGATCAGATTGCTCAGCGTCAGCCACCCTCCGGACACCAACAGGGGGCGGAACCAGGTACGCTGAGGCAGCATGCGACCACGCAGCTGCGGCACGGCATGCCACGCAAGCCCCCCGTGTACAGCACAGCCAATGATGCGCCCCCCCGCGAGCGCCCATGCCATCCAGACCAGATCCGGCCCGGCGAATATCAGCACCAGCCATGGCCCTGCAAAAGTCCACAGACCGATCGGGAGACGAACGCAATTCAAGGCAAAGAATGCGTGACGCGCCTCCAGCATGCCGCGCAGACCCGCCGTCAGCACAATGAATGGCATTGCCACCCCCATGACCATCGCCGCGCGAACGGCAGCCTCTGGATGTGCGCTGATCTTCAGCATGCCGCCCCCCCAAGGCGCCAGCACCAGCATCAGAACACCACCAACGCTGCCCAGAACTGCCATCAAAGCCAGTGCCGTGGCACTGGCGGGGCCGACCTCGTCATCACGATCTTGGTCGAACAAGATAGACAGCTGCTGCGTCAGAGACCGACCCAGGCCCAAGTCAAACAAGCCGAAGTAGCTGGTAATCGCCCAGATCAGCATCAACAGCCCAAAGCGCTCGGCCCCAAGCCCCTCCAGCAGCGCCGGGATGGCTCCCAGAGCGAGCAATAAAGGTGCGCCTAGCCCAATTAGATTGAATATTGTGTGTCGGGCGAGCTTCAAAGGCGTGCTTGGCGCAGCAAAAACGTTGGCGCATCGCATTGTACAAGTCCAATACCCGACTCGGCCGGCAGTCTCCGGGCCGTCGGAGGCTGCTGGTAACATCGTGGCTTCTTCCCGATTTGTGCACTGCTTGCTCGCCGGCAGGCCGAACGATCATCTTTGCCGTCAAGATTTTTTGCCATGTCCATCGTTCGACACATATTCCTGGTTCTCCTTGTGCTTTGGGCGACCACAAGTCCGGCATATGCATACATCGATGGCGGTTCCGCACACCTGCTGATCCAGGGCTTGATTGCTGCGGCAGTAGGCGCGCTGTACTACCTGCGTCATCCGAAGGAAATCTGGCGCTCCCTTAAAAAGCGCTGGAAGCGCGATCGTTCCTGATGCGGGTGAGCTTTCGCGACCCCGCCGGGCACCTGGAAGACAATGGCCAACGGATTCTTCGTCACGTTCAGGTCAGCGCACGGGCCGAAACCGAGGCCTTGCTCGACAGCGATCTGTACCGACAGCTGACACAGGAGCGCCTGCTGATCGGCGCCAGCAGCGTCGCGGTCCAATCGGACGGCGGTCTGCTGCTTGAGCATCCCCGGATTGCGTTGCCGAGCTATCCCTTCGAATGGACACCCGGCATGCTGGCGGACGCGGCGCGGCTGACCCTGGACATTCAAAGACGAGCTTGGGCGCAGGGTTGGACCCTGAAGGACGCTGCCGCCAACAATGTGCTGTTCGACGGTCAGCATCCGGTGTTCTGTGACCTGCTGTCATTGCGTCGCAGGCAAGGGGACGATGCTCCCGGCTGGCAGGCCTATGGCCAGTTCGTCAGGCATTTCGTCCTGCCCTTGCTCGCGGTCGCCGAGCTGGGTCGCATGCCTCGGGACGTGTTCCTCGCGCACCGCGACGGGCTGCGGGCCGCAGAGATCTCCCCCTTCATCCCCTGGTATTCGCAGATGAGTCTGGCCATGTGGCTGCATGTCAGGCTGCCCGCTCGACTGGAGCGACGCCGGATCAGCCAAGCCCAGCGCACCGCGGCCAATAGGCCGACAAGCAACGCCGGCGACGGCACGCCCTGGCTGTTAAACAATCTGCAGGGCTTTATCGATCGGCTGAGCAGCGGCCATCAACTGAGCACATGGAGCGCCTATACCGGCAATCGCGACCACTATGCGGACGCAGAGCTCGAGGCCAAACGCAGGGCCATCGCCAGCATTGTGGCCGAGGGTCGCTACGCATGCGTGCTGGACGTGGGAGCCAACAACGGCGAATTTTCTCGGCTTGCGGCACAGCATGGTGCTCGCCAGGTTGTCGCGCTCGACAATGATCTCAATGCATTGGATGTGCTGCATCGCGATAGCCGCACGGCCGGACTTCCCATTCAATGCCTGCACGCCGACATGGCGCGCCCCACGCCAGCAACCGGCTGGCAACTGAACGAGACGCTACCCCTGCCGGAGCGCTTCGCGCAGCGTTTCGATCTGGTATTGATGCTGGCCGTCGTCCATCATCTGGTCGTGACCGAGCGTTTGCCGCTGCCGCAGTTGTTCGAGACCTTATCAAACTACTGCCGCGATACATTGCTGATCGAATTCGTGCCGCGCGATGATCCACGCTTCATCGAGATCGCCGGACCCAATATTGCCCTGTTCGACCATTGGGATCTGAGCTACTTTCTGGCCGCCGCCCAACCCTGGTTCGATCTGCGGCAGGAGATCCCCATCTCCAGCCAACGCCGCTTGCTGCGCCTACGGCGGCGTTGACACGATGAATCACTGGCCTTCCCCCGGAGCCCAGGCGCTTCGCTACGCCCTGCTGAGCCTCGCATCCCTGGCCGCCATCGCACTGAGCGAGTCCATCCTCCAGAGCCCGAGTTCGCTGTACGTCGCCTTCCAGCCCGCGACCTTCGCCAATGAAAGCTGGGCGCTGCTGGCGCTGGTTTCCAGCATGGCGCTGGCAGGCGCGTGGCTGGACCACCCAGGACGGCAGCGCTGGCTGTCTGCGGCAATCCGCGGACTATTGTTGTTGCTGCTCTTCGTTGGCCTGTTTCAGATATTCAGACGCACGTTGGCCTCGCCGCTGGTTTTGAGCGCTGCTCTCAAGGCCGGCTTGCTGGGATTGTGCGTTGTTGCCACCATCTCTGCCGCTTGGCGGCTTAAGCCGGCGGCTCAGTGGCGGCTCGCCTCTGCCTGCGGCATCACCGTACTCGTCATGTTCGCACTGCAGCCTGGCATGCCTGGCTACTTGCTCAATATGCTGTATCCGCCGCAGGCGAGCCCAGTCATCAGCGATACGCCGCAAGGGGAGAATCCACGCCGCACCATTGTGCTCATCCTTGACGAATGGGATTTTGAGATCTCACAGCGTGAACAGCTATTCACGTCGGAGCCGATGCGCAGAATGCTGGCTCAGAGCTTCTTTGCTGAGCATGCCATGCCTGCCGGCCCAAGTACTCTCAGTTCAATTCCGGGCATGCTCACCGGCAGACGCTTCGGCAAAATCGATAGCGGTGGCGCCGGCTTCTTGCTCAACACGCAGGGTGAGCGTTTCGATGCCAGCACGCCGATGCTCTTCAACGATTTGGCATCCGCGGGGAGGCCGCATGCAGTGGTCGGCTTCTACCATGACTACTGTGCCGTGGTGCGTACGGCCCGGGCCTGCTATGCCGAGCCCGCGCAGTTCTTTCCTGGCTGGTGGTCATCGCTGTCGCGTGCCTTCAAGCGCCAGCAGGAATTCGACTATCCCTATTCGGACTTCCTGCGGCAATGGAGCGGCACTTTCCAGAAGCTGAGCAATCGAGCCATCGTGGAAGCTGCGGATCCACGCAACACCATGGTCTGGCTGCATTTGAACGTCCCACACCCCCCGGTAGCCGCAGCCGGCGCAACGCCGCGCTCGCTGATCGAAGACTACCGCGCGAATCTGCAGCAGATGCTGACCCTGATTAGCGAGCTGCAGACCACCCTGCAGCGCGCCGGCAACGACAGCGCCCTGGTGCTGACATCGGATCATTGGTTGCGGGAGAAAGAGCTCTGGGCAAGCGTCTACGAGCGCCAGCGCGGCCCGGGCAGTGGCAGCGCCGGCAAGAGCGACGACCAGCGCGTTCCCTTCATCGTCTGGTTCAGCGGCGCCACAAATCAGGGTATCAGCAGCGCCGTTCCAGTGAGTACGACGGCGCTGCGCGCGCTGGTGCCGGCCCTGATCGAGGGCCGCATCAACAACCCTTCCGAGGTCGCAGCATTCTTTGCCGAGCGCAAGGATCCGGTCGAGCCGATCAAATAGCTCAAACGGCGCCAGTGTTCATTGAGGTGATGGCCATCATGACCGACACCATCAGCACGCCGATGACCGCGCCGATCAGCAGGATCGCCACCGGTTCGATCAGCGCCATCGCCTGCTTCTGACGCTGGCGAGCGGCCTCGGTCTGCATGCTGCCCAGCGATATCAGCATCGCATCCAAAGTGCCGGAGCGTTCGCCCACCTTGATCAGATTGAGCCGGGCAGCCGGTATCCAGCGGGAATGCTGGAAGCACTCATAGAGGCTGCGGCCATGCTCGAGCTCGCGAGTCGACGAGTTGATCAAGCGCGCGAAATCGCGCAGACCGACCGCACCATGCGACAGGCGCAACGCCTCCAGCAGGGGCACGCGGTTGCGCAGCATAGTGCCCATCAAGGTAGCCCAGCGCCCGACCTCGGCGTCGCGCAGCCATGGCCCAAGCACAGGCGCTTGCGCCAGGCGGTCCATCAACGTCTGGCGCAAACCCGGGCGCGACAAGGCCACCACCGCACCCATCACCACCGCGGCAGCCAACAGCCCGAGCAGCAGCAGATTGGCCTTCATCGCCACCGCGGTCTCTATCACCCACATCGAGAACTCCGGCACATTGGCCCGCGAGCCTTTCAATAGCGGCGCAAAGCGTGGGATGACGCCGATGAAGATGATCAGCACGGCCGCCATGCCGGCCGTCACCAGCACGGCTGGATAGATCAGGGCGTTGCGCAGTTCCTGGGTGATGCGCAAGCTTTGCTCCAGCTGCTCGGCCGCATCGTTCAGCGCACTGGCAATCTGACCGCTGGCTTCACCAACCCGCACCAGCGTCAGCAGGTGGTCCGGCAGCACCAGGCCGCTATCCAGCACCGCGGCATGCAGGCTTTGACCGGCTCGCACCGCCTTCAAGGTAAGTGACAGCGCACCGCCGAGCGCCGACTCCGCATGGCCGGCAGCCAGCGAGGACAGCGCCTCCTCCAGCGTAACGCCGGCCTTCAGCAGGGTTCCGAGCTCACGCAAGGCCACCACCTTGTCGGTCGCCGTGATGTTGCGTCGGCCACGCAGCCCGGGCGCCTGCGCAGCCGCATCCCCGTCCAGTGACTGCAGCTCCAGCGGGCGCAAGCCTTGGCGCATCAACTCACGCGCCGCTTGCGCCTGATCGCGCGCCTCCACCTGCCCGCTGACCTCGCGGCCCGCGACATCCTGAGCTCGATATTTGTAGCCGCCGCTCATGCCACCGGATCGTCCTGGGCACTGGCGGCGCGCAACACTTCGTCCAAGGTGCTGAGACCGCGCGCAGCCTTGATCAGCCCGTCTTCCACCATCGAACGCCGCCCATCGGCATTGGCCAGCTGCGTGATGCGATCAATGCTCGCGCTCTGGGCAATCTCGTGCTGGAGGGCCGGTGTCACCGTCACCAGCTCGTAGACGCCCACCCGGCCGCGGAACCCCGTGCCGGAACAAGCAGCGCAACCCTGGGCCTGCAGCCAGCCCGCTTGTGCAGGCGCCTCGGCCAGTGCCGGCAGACGCGGCCTCAGACGCGCCCAGCGCTCGTCCAGC
Source organism: Roseateles violae (assembly GCF_030410485.1). Taxonomy (GTDB): domain Bacteria; phylum Pseudomonadota; class Gammaproteobacteria; order Burkholderiales; family Burkholderiaceae_C; genus Roseateles_D; species Roseateles_D violae. The sequence goes on from NZ_JAUHHC010000003.1 coordinate 311,566, forward strand.
GGTCCTCGGTCGGCAGATGCCACTGCGCACTCGGGACATAGTCGACGGACCAGGCGCTGAGCCATCACCGCCCGCAGCGCCGCGGCGACCAAATACGGTTCGATCCCCATATCGACCAAGCGGTTAATTGCCGACAAGGCATCGTTGGTATGCAAGGTAGCCAGCACCAGATGGCCGGTCAGCGCAGCCTGCATCGCGATCTCGGCAGTTTCACGATCGCGGATTTCGCCGACCATGATGACGTCGGGATCATGGCGCAGGATGGCGCGCAACGCGCGCGCGAAGGTGTAGCCAATGTCCGACTGGGTCTGGATCTGCACCACGCCCGGCAAGCGCAGCTCGACCGGATCTTCCACCGTGATCAGCTTGCGATTGCCGTCATTGATGTGCGAGAGCGCACTGTAGAGCGTCGTGCTCTTGCCCGAGCCGGTGGGGCCGGTCACCAGCACCAGGCCATTGGGCCATTGCAGCCACTCCCGGAACTGGGCCATATGGTCCGGCTCCATGCCAATACGGTGCAGACCCACATCACCACGTTCCTTGGGCAGCAGACGCAACACCAGCGATTCACCGTAGACGGCTGGAATCGACGAGATGCGGATGTCCACTTCGCGTCCGGCCACGCGCGTCGAGATCCGGCCGTCTTGTGGCAGCCGCCGCTCGGCGATGTCCAGCCCGCCGACCAGCTTGATGCGCGAGGCTATGGCCGGATAGCGATCCATGGGCATGCTGCTGCGGGTATGCAGTACGCCGTCGATCCGGAAACGCAGCATGCACTCGCGCTCGCCAGGCTCGACGTGGATATCGGATGCCCGCGCTTCCAGTGCCTGGGCCATGGTGTTGTTGACAAAGGCCACCACGGGCGCATCCTCGGCCAGTTCGCGCAGCGCGCGCGCGTCCAAGGCGCCGCCCAAGGCATTGACCTCAACCCGCAGACGCCGCGCCCAGGTTTCGGCATCATTGGGCAAGAGCAGATGCCAACGCAGGTTGCCCGCCAAGGGTTCATCCGCCAGCGCCTCGCGCACATCGATGTCCAGCGGATCAGCACTGGCAACCAGCAGATCGCCAGCCTCCTGCCACAGCAACACCTGCCGATCCAGCCACCAGGACATCGGCAGGCGCAAGGCCGACATCGTGGCGCGCAGCCCGGCCTCGTCGAACTGCTCGGCGCTCAGCAGGGGGCAGGCCAGTTGTTCGGCAAGCGCCGCATACAGCGTCTGGGTGGAAATCGCACCAAGGCGTACCAGCACCTCGCCGATACGCCCACCCTGACGCTCCTGCACCAGCAGGGCATTCTTGATCTCGGCAGGTTTGACCAGACCCTTGGCCAGCAACAACTCGCCAATCAAATGAGCTTTCATGGGCAGCGAGTCAAGATCACTTGCCCGGCTGCGAAGCTGCACCCGCCGGCACCGGCGCAGCGGGCTCCATCCCCAGCGGAGGATACAGCCCCGTCGCATCCTGCGGCTTTTGGACATCCAGCGCAGCAGGTCGAGCCGTTTGCGCCCAAGGCCCCAGCATCTTGCGGAACGCGTCGGTCAGCGACTCGGCATCGTGACTGTCGTTGAGGATGTAGGGCGTGATCAGGACCACCAGTTCACGGCGATTTTCGGCCTTGGTCTTGTTGCTGAACAAGGCGCCAATGCCAGGTATGTCCTTCAACAACGGTATTCCCGCGTTGCCCTGTGTGCTGTCATTCGATATCAAGCCCCCCATCAGCACGGTCGAACCATTCTTGAGCGTCAGCTTGGTCTCCAGCTTGCGCGTGCTGAACGTCGGCGAATTGTTCACGCCGGTATTGGTTGAGGCAGCCGCACTCACCTCCTGCTGCACCTCGAGATCGACTTGATCGCCCGAATGGATCACTGGCTTGACCTTGAGGATCACACCCGTGTTGCGATACTGAATGGTCTGCAGCACCGCCGACTGCGTCGGCAAGGTCACCGAGCCCGTGGTGGTCTGCTGGCTCGTGATGATGGGCACTTCCTGCCCCACCTGAATCGTTGCCGTCTCGCCATTGCGCGCTTGCACGCGAGGGCTGGAGAGAATCGTGGCCTGATTGGTCGAGGCCAGCGCATTGATGACTGCTCGAATTTGCCCGACCGTGTCAAACACACGGAAGGTCATACCGCCGGATCCGATCGACAAGCCGCCCAATGTGCCGCCTACGATCTGAGCGCCATTGCTCATCGCATGCGTGGCCAGCCATTCGACCCCCAGCTGGGCGTTGTCTCCCAGGGCCAGTTCGGCCACCGTCACCTCGATCAACGCCGCCTTCGCCGGGCGATCCAGCGTTTGCAGCAAGGAGCCGATTTGCGTGTACTGATCGGCGTCGGCCTGGAAGATCAGCATATTGGACGACTGATCCACGACCACCGACGTCGCGCTACCGCCAGTCGGTGCAGCATTTGCCGCTGCCGGCGGTGTCGTCGTCGCGGTGCGGACTCTACCGCCGCTCAGCAACTGATCCAGGGTCTTGGCCAGATCCGCAGCATCCTTGTGCTTGACCTGGTAGGTGAAGTAGTTCTTGCCGATCCCACGCTCATTGGGTTTGTCCAATGTCCGCGCCCAATTGGTCACATGCTGGAGAACCTCGTCGCTGGCCGCGAATACGAACACCTGGTTGACGGCCGATACCGGCATCAACACGATCGGATAACGAATACCCCCCTGGTTCAGCTGTCCCACCGGGGCCACGGCATAGCCCTGCGCGGTCATGACCTCAGCGAGCCTGCGCGCAAGATCATCAGCCGACCAGTAAGCCGGAGCGAGCGCAATGCTCTTGCGGCCGCTCATCAATGGCTGATCAAGAACGCGCAAGGCCTCCAATGCAGACTGCAAATTATCCGGCGTACCGCTGAGCAACAGGGCATTGCGCCCGACGTCCTCCTGCACATTGACGCGCGTGCCAAACAGCGTCTTCAGCCAGTTCGCGACATCGGTCTGCCGCACCACTTGCAGCTCCACCAGCTGAAACACCGGCCGCAGCGGCAGCGGGGTGTCGGGCGAGGCGGCGCCCCGTCGCAACTCGGGCAGATTGCCCAGCTGAGCATTGTCGGGCACCACACGCAGCAGGCCGCCCGCGTCGATGGCGGCGACACCATAACTCTTCAAGAGCAATTTGACGGCGTTGTCCAGTTGCTCAGGTGGCTGTGGCGCCCCGGTGCGAAATGTCACCAGTTCCTTTCGAGCCTGCACCGCCGGATCGATATTGACATTGCGCTTCAGTATTTCTGCATAGACGATCTGGATGAAAACCGGCAATGGCACTTGCTGCAGATTGATCGTCGCTACTTCCCCCGCCGTCGCCTGCGCAGCAGCGCGCTGCTGATCCGCCGCTTCGCGACCACGCGCAAAGTTGGAGGGCTGGGCCACCGGCGGCTGCGGTAATGCATTGACCGTCAGATCATTGCGGCGGGACATCTCGTTGCCGCTGGCCGTATTGCTTTGTGCCGAGACCGGCAACGGCAAACTCGGCGGCAGCCCGGGAGCCACCGGCGCGCAAGCGACAAGCAAGCTTGCACAAGCCAACGGAATCAGCAATGGCGAACGCCGGCGCAGGGTTTCAATCACGAAGTTCAACTCCAAAGCGATAAAGCTTTCTACCAACTCTTATGCACACTTGATTGCCATCGACAGCCTCGATCACATGGCCGCTGGGCAGCTTCTCACCCACCTTGAGCCGCTGCGGCGCCTTCTGCACGTCCTCGAACAGCACCAGGGCTCCACCGTGCTTGCCGGAACCATAGACGCCGGCCAAGCGCCAACGATTGTTCTCGATAGGCGCCTCGCTGGCCGCCTTTATCTCCGGCCCCCAGACGCTGGACGACGCCACCTGCACCACCATTGAAGTAGCATCATTCTGACTGGGCAGCGCGGCCAACTCCCAACGGTCGCTGCGGGGCTGGACCATGGCCGGCACCGGCTCTGGCGGCAGCCTGCCGAACCATCCCGCCAAGCCAGCGGCAGACAGCAGCAGCAGGACATGCTTGGGTCGCAGATCCTGCATCATGTCCTGCGTTCCTCGTTGCGGAACAGCACCCTGACTTCCAGCTCCGCGCGGGCCGGCTGCGCAACGGGGCGCAAGCGCAGACTCTCGACAACCATGACCTGGGGCGAACGTCCGAGCTCGGCCAACAAAGCCATCAGGCCAAAGCGGTTCATATCGACCACCAGCCGTGCCCGCAAAGGATAGACGTTAGCACCCACGAGTCCATTCGCACCCGGCGACGCGCTAACCGTCAACTCACGGACTGGCAACCCAGCCTTCTCGGACCAGGAGCGCAAGGTATCTTGCAACGCTGCTTCGGCCAGTCCTTGGCTCGCAGCGGACCACATCATGGACTTCGCCGTCTCCAGATGCTTATGCGCCTCCTCGGCACGCTGCACCCACTGGCCGGCCGACTGCAAGGGCTTGAGCCGCTCCATCTCGACACGCGCCTCATCGGCCTCCCCCCGCCAAACCTGGGCCTGATCCTGGAGCAACATCACCAGCCAGATCCATAGCGTAGCGGCGATCAGGAACAGCCCCAAACGCAGTCGCACATTGCCACGTAACTCGGCCCGGATCTGGCTCAGGCCTTGACCGATCGCTGTTGAATCGCCGGATGCTTCGACACCCACTGTCATGACTTTCCCGCCTGTTGAGGAGCTACCGGCTTGGGCAACTCAGGGTTGACGGGCAGTTCGGCCGCACCACGCTTCAGACCCGAGTCATTGCTGCTCCTGCCAGGTGGCCGAGCCGCCGATAACTTCATCTCGAAAGTCGCCCAGCTGCGGACCCCGGCATCTTTGACCTCACTGACCTGGGTGAACCAGCCTCCGGACTCCAGATCATTGACGACCTTGGCCCGCGACAAGTCGGTCGGCAACTCAAGCCCGACACGCAAGGACTGCGGCCCCAAGTCCAGTTCCTTGACCGTGATGCCCTTGGGCAGCAATTTGGCCAAATGATCGATCACCTCAAGCGGAAAGGGGGCGGTCAGCTGCTTGATCAAGACCGCGCTCTGATCGGCCGCCGCCAGCGCTTTGTCTCGCGCTGCCAGCAAGGGTGCGGCATCTTGCTTGACAGCCTCCAGCGCTTGCCGCGCGGCGATGCTCTCCTGCCTTGAATCCCAGGCATCGCGCGCCGCCCAGGTCGTGAAGGCCAGCAGGGAAAGCACGGTCACACCCATCAGCAAACGCTCATTGCCAAGCGCTGCATACCCCAGCTGATCGGCACGCAATACCGGCCGCAGCGGTTTGAACCAGGCCAGGCGCTCGAGTTCGGGCAGCACCTCGGCATCCCGGCGAGAAACTCCCATGCGGCTTTGGCGGCCAAAGGCAACCCATTCGTCCAGCGCCGGCTTTTGCGCCCACCAGCGGCTCGCCAGCAAGACGCCATTAAGCCAAGCCTGACCTTCGCATCCCTCCAAGCATTCAACCAGATGCAAGCCGTCGGATGCGGGCTCGTGAAGAAGACTTTCTGGCCAAAGCTCCGAGGCTATGCGCTCGTCAAGCTCAAGAGCCCCCCGCTCAAGCGCAAAAACCTGAGCCTGATCACCGAGCAGATCGACAAGAAAAACACTATCGGGAAACGGCTGCCAAGCGGCCAACTGCGCCTGCAAAGCCCCTGCTCGATCGGCCGGCGGAACCCCGGCCAGGTTCACACAGCGATAGCGCAACAGCCCGCGCGCCAGCAGCCAGGGCCCGCGCGCCGCCGCGCCAGCGGGCCGAAACAACCCCTCACGGGTCAAGCGGGCGAGACGATCCGGAGCGAGCGATGGCCTGGCTCGGGACAGGAAATTTCGCAACGGGGTTGGCAACGGCAGAAGTGGCATTGTTGGAGTCAGGACGGTCAGTCTGGCGAACCTCGTGGATCAGCCAAGGCGCTGCGTTACCCGTCGGCAGAATCAAAAGATTGTACTCAAGCGCCTGTGGCAGACCGGGCGCCCAGACCTGAAGACGCTGGACATTGCTGGCATGGAAGAGAAGATGCTCACCGCCGAAAGGAATACCGGTTGCCGCGGTAGCGGCGGCAGCATCGAAGAATGGTGCATTTTTCCGCAGAGTTTCAAACAAATCCCACTGCTCATTTGATACCTTGGGCCAGATACTCTTCAGCAAATTCAGCGGGGCGGTATTCGGATTGAACAATTTGTCCCGCCTTATCCCCACCCAGGGCGACAACTTGGCCCGCAGAGCCGGCTCGGACTGCCAGCCGGGCATCGCGGCCAGCTCGTCCACCGACAGCAACCAGCCGTTGCGCGGCGGCGGCAAGCCCAGCGCCGAGTAGTCCTGTGCTTCGGCGCCGTTGAGGCGTCGCAGATTGTCGATGTCGGCATAGTCTTCCACCACGTCCATCAGCGAAGCCAGTTGATCGGCACGCGCCCCCAAACCGAGCAGGACGTTAGCCAGCCCTTCGCGATCCAGGACGTTGAGGGACAACAATCCGCGCTCGTCCTGCAACTGCACGATCGCCCCCTCCGCAGTCTGAAGACGACGACCATCCAGGGGCAAGGGTTGCTCATCGACAAATCCAGCCGAGGCCAGGCCGATCGGTCGTGTGCTGAGCCAATACAGCACCTGCGCCCTCGCACTGTTCGCCGCCAGTCGCGCATCCGCATACGATTGCAAGGTCCGAGCCTGGTCCCGCAGAGCGTCTATGCGCAGCGCAAAACGTGCCGCGACAATGGCCACCACCGTCAAGGCCACGGTCACGAACAGCAGCACGTAACCGCGCTCGCCGGATTTGACAAGACCCGCCCCTCGCCGGCGCCGATACCTGCTCAAGGGAGCGTCTCCGGGTCAATACGCTGCCCCAAGGGCTGGGCAGAGGCCTGCGGCCGCGCGACGACCAGCCAGGGCTCGTTCGCACCAGGGTCCAGGGCAATCAGGCGCGGCAAAGCCTGGGGCCTGCCGAAGGCCGGCGGCCACTGCGATTGCCAGTCCCCGGCATCATCCAGATAGCGCCATGCGCCACGCTGCCCCGACCAATCCATCAGGACCGCCGGCGGCGAGCCGACTTCCCCTACGCTCAACTGCAGCTCACTGCGCCCGCGCTGCTCATCAAAGCGGATCTGCAAGCGCATCCGGTTCGGGCCCCTGCTGGCGACCAGAGGCAGCAAGGTGCTGACGCCCGACAGCTGCCGCTCATCACCGCGAAAGCGGTCCGCCGTCTCGGCAAACCCCGGCATCAAACCCTCGAGGCATTGCTGGACCCAGATGCGACGCAAGGTCTCCACCTGACCGGCCAGTTGCTGCCCCTGCAGCAACTGCTCGATGCGCGCCACCTGGAACAGCGCCTGCGACATCAGTCCCGCGACCATGGAAACCAGGACAAGGGTGACGAGCGTCTCCAGCAAGGTAAAGCCCGCCATCCAGCGCGGCGCCTTCCGCATCGTCGACACAGCGCGCACGCGCGACTCAGGGCTCATCGGGCCGCCTCGTCGGAGCCGCCTGTCCCAGCAGTTCCAGGCCCGGCTGCAGGAATTCGAACCGGGTGCGCGTCGAACCATCTGCATTGCTCGCCGTGACCTGAACCCGATACAGGCCGACATTCCAGCGCGGCGGCAAGGTCGCCCGTGTTGGCTGGCTCGGGCGCATCGGGCTCACGAGATCCGCCCGCCAGACCAGCTTCAGCCCGCCCTGGCTGCGCTCGCCAGCGGGCTCGACAAAGGGATTGAGGTCCGCCAGCAGCCCCTCGGCGAGCAATTGCTGCTCGACCTCGGCCTGACGGGCCTTGAGGCGGGACGCCATCTGCATGTTCTGGCCCAGCCAGGCAAACAATGCGGCTCCGCTGGCGGCCAGGATGGTCAGGGCCACCAGGGCTTCGAGCAGGCCGAAGCCGGCAATATCTCGATCAGACTTCTTCATAGGGTCAAGCAGGCGGGAGCCAAGCCGGCAATCAGGGGAGAACCCGCCCCGTCACCGCCTCTATCTGCCAAACCTCGGCCCGCCCCCCTGGCTTGCTGCGCACGCTCAGCCGCCCACCCGAGGCCACGCCCATGGCGCTGTAGCGCAGCGGTTGCTCGAGACTGAATTCCAGTTCCGCGGGCAAATCAGGTAGCAGTGCACGCAAGGCCGGCGCATCCAGTTCCAATACCGCCCCCTGGCGGAAGGCGGCCACCGGCAAGCCCTGCAGGGCGGCGCGTAAATCGTCGCGCCAGCCGCGCTCCTGCACGGCAGCGATCCAGCGCGAGGCGGCTGGCAGAACGAAACCGATGCTCAAGGCCGCGATGGTCAGCACAACCAGCAGCTCAAGCAGCGTGAAGCCGCGCGAACGCGGCAACGCCTGCCGCCGCAATCTCATCTCACTGCGCCGCCGGCAGCACACCCAGGTCCGCAGCATCACCGGTCCCGCCGCGCTTGCCGTCCGCACCCATCGAGTAAAGCGCAAAAGGCTGGCCATCGGCGCCCGGCACGGCATATTGATAGGGATGTGCCCAGGGATCTTCCGGCAGCGCCCCATCCAGATAGGGACCGCGCCAACGCGCGGCCACCGCTGCATCGGCCGGGGCCTTGCTCAGCAGGGCAAGCCCTTCCTCCGGCGTGGGGTAGCGTCCGATATCCAGCCGCAGGCTCTCCACCGCACCCCGCAGCATCTTGACCTGGGTGGTCGCCGCCGTGATCTTGGACTGATCGACCTTGGAGAACAGGCGCGGACCGACGAGGCCGGCCAGCAGACCGATGATGACCAGCACCACCAGCATTTCCAGCAGCGTGAAACCCAGGCTGCGGCCGGCGCGCTGGCGCGCCCGGTACGAATCTCGGAAGGAATGCATTGCTGTGTTTTCGTGGAGTCAATCAACAAACGGCACATGCCGCAGCCGGCATTGTAGACAGACATGCCGATGGCGCCGGACGACACCAAACAGACAGGCAAGAAAAAAGGGCGCCTTGCGGCGCCCTTTCAAACCTCACACTTTTCAGTGATCGATTAGTTCGTACCCGGACGGAGCAGCGGGTAGGAGGTCAGCGAGTCGGTCGCGCCGGTCGTGCGGTTGTAGTTCATGTTGTTGAACACACCGGAGATGGTGTTGTTCGGAGCCGCGATGACCAGCTTGACAGCCAGACGGGTACCCGTGCTCAGGGCGGGGCAGATCTTGTTCACGTCGATGAACAGCTGCTTGCCAGCCTTGATCACGTAAGCGCCATTCACGGCCGGGCAGCTCACGCCGTCCTCCGTGATCACCGAAGCCTCGACCGTTGCATCCGCCGAGTGCTGGCTGGTCAGCACGACGCGCGCCAGATAGTCGGGGTGGATGGTCGCGAACGGAGCTTGCAGCTCGGTGCCATCACGCGTGATGGAACCGATCGGCGCAGCAGGCACGTCAAGCGAGTTCGCAGCGGTCGCCGGCGTCAGGTCCAGGGCTGCGTTGATGGTCTGAGCGGCCACGGCGGTGGTGCCGTTAACCACATAGCACAGGTCGCGGCTGTAAGCCGCCGCGCCCGTCACCGGCAGTGCGAAGTTTGCGCTGGTCTTCGCAGCATTCAGCGTCAGCGCGGCGCCAACGGTCGCGCAACCGTCGGTGCTGGTGTTCAGCGTGCCGGCAGCCGAGAAGTCACCGGTGAACACGGCTTGCGTCGTGGCCTGAACCAGGTCTTCCAGTTGGACTTGCGTGCCAGCGGTGTTCAGCACGCCCGGCGCCACCGTGAACGACAAAGAGCCGACCTTGGAGGTCAGCACGCTGGCCGTCGGCACAGCAGCGCCGGTGGTGGTTGCGGTCGTGAACTTCTTGAAGGAAGACTCCACCGAAGCCGTGGTCGTATTCGTCGTCAGGCTCCAAGCCAGGCCAGAAGCAAACTTCAGCAGATCGCCGCTGTTCTTGTACAGCGACGTGCCAGCAGCGTTGTTCACTGCAGCAACAGCGGTTTCGTACAGAGCGTAGGTGGTGCCCACATTGGCGGCATTGCCGTTCGTCACATGCAGCGAAGGCAGCGTGATCACGAGCGCGTCAGAAGCAGCGTGACCGGCACCGGCAGCGGTGACTTGATAAATAACGTACGTATCACCAACAGCGCCACCCTGCACAACGGTGGAGTTAGCAAAAGCCAGCGTGCTGTTCACAATATTCGTGCCAGCAGCAACAGTGGCCAGCTTTGCACCGTTCAAGTCAACGCGCACATAGCGGTCTTGACCGCCGCTGACGCCGAAGCCCAGCTTGGTCGCGATGGTTTGACCAGCAGCAATCGCAACACCCGGCGCCGTCGAGCTGAAGTTCAACTCCTTGGCAAACGTACCGGTCGTCGTGGACGTGTCCAGATTAACCGAAGCGAATGCAGCGCTTCCAACCAGCGCACCGATCGCCAGAGCGGTCGCCTTAAACACAAATTTTTTCATTCGGTGAACTCCACTAGGGTTATGGAAAAAAACTCAATCAATGATTCGCGAATCACACGCGCCGATTTGCACGCCCGAGGATTCTAGGGCAACAAATGGCGACGGCGTCAACGGATCGGTGCTATTTGCTGGTAAACGCTTAACTTTTTTATGCGCCTCCCGCAACACTGGCGACCGGATATTAATCGCAGCACAACACCCGAACCGAAGGGGAAAGCCCACATGTGGTCGCCTTGCAACAACCTTCTTCGACAAGAAGTGACTTTTTGCCAGCGCAGAACCCAGCCCCCCCCAACAAAGACCCGAAGCAACAGCACAGCGTGAGCTCGTCCCAGATGCCAGACACACCACGAACCCCGTCCTGCCGGAGCCCTAGGGCCGTGCCGACGCCGCCCGAAACTCCGCAAGCAGTGCCTGCAGCGAGCGCCGCACGGACTCATCGCCCCGACTTTGAGGATCGCATGCCGCCGACATCAACCAGGGCATCACTTGATGCGCCGCGACCCTGTCGTCGAGCCTCGCTATTCTCAATACGCTGAAGGCGGTGGGCAGGCTGGTGTCGCTGTCGGCCAGCAACTCTTCATACAGCTTCTCCCCTGGCCGCAAGCCGCTGAACTCGATCGCTATCTCATCGAGGCCATGCCCCGAGAGCCGGATCATGTCGCGCGCCAGATCGACGATGCGCACCGGCTCCCCCATATCCAGCACATAGACCTGCCCGGTCTCGCCGATGGCGGCCGCCTGAACCACCAGCCGCGCGGCCTCGGGAATGGTCATGAAATAGCGCGTGATCTCCGGATGGGTCACCGTGACAGGCCCGCCCCTGGCGATCTGCTCCTTGAACTTCGGGATCACGCTTCCACTGGAACCCAGCACATTACCGAAGCGCACCGCCATGAACCTGGTCGCGTGGCCCTGCGCTGCCATATGGCTGATCACCAGTTCGGCCGCGCGCTTGGTGGCGCCCATCACATTGGTCGGGTTGACCGCCTTGTCGGTGCTGATCAGCACGAAGCGCTCGGCGCCATGCTCGGCGGCAGCTTGCGCCGCATGATAGGTGCCCAGCGTGTTGTTGCGCAGCGCGGCCCAGGCATTCTCCTCCTCCATCAAGGGCACATGCTTGTACGCCGCGGCGTGGAAGACGATCTGCGGTTTGTGTTTGGCGAAAACGTGCCGCATGTGTTCGAGATCCTTGACGTCGCCGATCAGACGCACCAGCGGGATGCAAGGAAACTTCTCGTTCAGCTCCTGCTCGATCGTGTAGAGCGCGAACTCGCTCAGCTCGTAGAGCACGATCCCGGCCGGGCCGTAGCGAGCCACCTGGCGGCACAATTCGCTGCCGATCGAGCCGCCGGCACCGGTGACCAGCACCGTCTTGCCGCACAGGCATTCGCCGATGCCGCCTTCGTCGAGCTCGACCGGCTCGCGGCCGAGCAGATCCTCGGGCTCGATATCACGCACCTGCTCGACATGGCGGCCGGCCAGCAATTCCTGGCTGCTCGGCACGGTCAGCACCGGCAGGCCGGCCTGGCCGGCCAGATCGAGTGCACGGCGGCGCTGGGCCGTCGTCGCCGACGGCATCGCGACAACGAGATGAGTGATGCCGTGCAGTTCGGCAAAGCGTTGGGCCTCGGCCAGTGCGCCCAGCACAGGCACGCCGGCGACGCGAGCACCCCGTTTCTCATTCGCATCGTCCAGGAAACCGACGACCACCCAGCCCTGGCTGTGCTGAATGCCCGCCACCAGCAAGCGCCCCGCATCCCCCGCCCCCATCACCAACGCCCGCCGCTGCTCATGCGCGCTGCCGCTGATGCGGCTGCGCATGTGCTCGTAAAGCATGCGGTAGCCCATGCGCATCATCGCCAGGCCCATCAGCGTGAAGATCGGGTGCAGGGCCAGCACCGCGCGCGGCACGGCGGTCAACTGCGCCATCAGCACGAGGGTCGCGCCGACCAGGCCGGCGATCGCGCAGGCGGCGGCCAGGCGCTTCACCTCGCCGAAGCCGGAGAAGCGCCACATGCCCTTGGGCACGTGCAGCAGCTGCAGCACCAGCGCATAGAGCGCGACGAAGCCCAGCATCACCCAGTGGTCGTAATCGGGCCGGGCCGAGAACCAGCGCTCGAAGCCGAGGCGGAACAGATAGGTGGCCTGCCAGGTCAGCACCACCATCAGCGCGTCCAGCGCCAGGGCCAGGCGCTCGCGCTGCGGGCGGATGCGGGTCAGGAAGGCATCGAGGGACAGCCAGTTCATGTTCTCTTCAATCTTCATTCGCTGCTGCGCTGGCCCAAGACGCCCAGCGTCGCGACGATCAGCCGCAGATCGGTCCACAGCCCGGCCTCGCGCACATAGCCGGCCGCCAGCCGCAGCTTGGCCGGCATCACGACTTCCACGTATTCGCGCTCGGGATCGGCGGCCGCGGCCAGCAGCTCGCTCTCGTTGCGGAACTGCAGCGAGGCCGGATCGGTGATGCCGGGCCGCACGGAGAGCACCAGCTCGCGCAGCTCCGCTGGATACATCGCCACATAGCGCGGCACCTCGGGCCGCGGCCCGACCAGGCTCATCGCGCCGCGCAGCACATCCCACAGCTGCGGCAGCTCGTCGAGCTTGGCTGAGCGCAGGAAGGCACCGGCGCGCGTGATGCGCGCATCGGCGCCGACGGTGATCTGCGGCCCCAGCGCCGGCGCGTCCATGCGCATCGTGCGGAACTTGTGGATCAGAAACGGCCGGCCGAAACGGCCGACGCGCTGCTGACGGAACAGCACCGGGCCCGGCGAGTCGAGATTGACCCACAGCGCCACGGCCAGCAGCAGCGGGCTCAAGAGCAGCAGGCCCAGGCCGGCGCAGACGATGTCGAACAGGCGCTTGGCCATCGAGTCCCCTTCAGCCCAGCGCCTGGCGCACGGCCGCGATCACGCGCGCGACATCGGCATCGCTCATCGCCGTGTAGAGCGGAATGCTCACCGTGGTCTCGTAGACCTTTTGCGAATGCGGAAAGCGCTCGGCCTTCAGCCCGTAGCGCTCGCGCCAGTACGGATGCTGGTGCAGCGGCACATAGTGGACGCTGCAGCCTATGCCCTGGGCATACATGCGCTCGATGAACTCGTCGCGGGTGATGCCGGCGTCATCGGCCAGCCGCAGCACATAAAGATGCCAGGAATGCACATCGCCGTCCGGCGCGCAGGGCGGCAGGATCAGCGGCAGCCCGGCGAAGGCCTCGTGATAGGCCCGGGCTATCTGCTCGCGCCGGGCCTGGAAGGCCGGCAGGCGCTTCAGCTGGTGCAGGCCCAGGGCGGCGGCGATGTCGGTCAGGTTGTACTTGAAGCCCGGCGCGACGATCTCGTAGTACCAGCTGGGCTTCTTGGCGGTGAAGCGGTCGAAGGCGTCGCGGTTGATGCCGTGCAGCCGCATCACGCGCGCGCGCTGGGCCAGCTCGGCATCGCGCGTCACCAGCATGCCACCCTCGCCGGTGGTCATCGTCTTGTTGGCATAGAAGCTGAACACGGTGGCATTGCTGCCCAGCGTGCCGATCAGCTCCTTCTCCAGCGTCGTCGGCAGCGCATGGGCCGCGTCCTCGACCACCTTGAGCCCATGCTTGCGCGCAATGTCGAGGATGGCCAGCATGTCGGCCGCCAGGCCGGCGTAGTGGACCGGGATGATGGCCTTGGTGCGCGGCGTGATCGCCGCCTCGATCTCGTCGATCTTGATATTGAGCGTGTTCGGGTCGACGTCGACCAGCACGACATCGGCGCCCAGATAGCGCGCCACCTCGGCCGTCGCCGTGAAGGTGTGCGTCGTCGTGATCACCTCGTCGCCCGGGCCGATACCCAGTGCCTCCAGCGCCAGATGCAGGCCGGCCGTCGCCGAGTTGACGGCGATGCATTCGATCTGCCCGTCACCATATTGGTTGAGGAACTCCGCAAAGGCCTGCTCGAAGCGCTTGGCCTTGGGCCCGGTCGTGACCCAGCCGCTGCGCAAGGTGTCGACGACCTCGGCAATCTCCTCCTCGCCGATTTCGGGCAGGGCGAAGGGCAAAAAGGGCAGTTCGGCGCTCATGCTTTCTCGATGCAGGCCAGCACATGGGTGCGCAGCCAGGGAATGGTGTTGAACAAGGTATAGGCGGCCGGATGCGCGCGGCAGACCCAGCGCGCCAGCGGCGGCGCCAGGGTCACACGTTGCCAGCGCAGCCGTCCCTCAGGAAAGAGCTGGCGCAGCCGCGCCAGCGGCACGCCGCGCACATCGCGGTTGCGTGGATTGTCGACGATGAAGTCGTACCAGAGCACCGCCCCGCCCGGCTTCAGCCAGCGCCACATGGCCGCGGCCAGGTGCTGCTGCACCGCGTCGTCGAGAATGGAGGAGAACACGGTCGACTGCAGCACCAGGTCCTGGCTGGCCGGCTCCACCTCGGCCTGGGTCGCGTCGCCCAGGGTCAGGGCCAGGCTCTCGGGCAGCAGCGCGCGTGCTGCGCAAAGGCGCTCGGGCAGCAGTTCGATGCCGCGCAGATGCTCGGGCGCCAGGCCCAGGCGCAGCATCTCCAGCAGATTGCCACCGGCGCCGCAGCCGACCTCGGTCAGCCGCCAGTCCGCCGGCCGGCCCGGGCGCTGGGCCAGCAGCCGCAGCAAGGCGCGCTGGCGCTCCTGCAGCATCTGCCAGACCTCGGGCCGCAGCAGGCTGTAGCGCTCGGCCTCCACCGTCTCCGCCCGGCGCGCATAGCGCTCGGCGATCGCCCGCAGTTCCTGTTGCTGATGTTCGCTCATGCTCGTCTGGCTTCAGCGCAGCGCGTCGATGAAGCGCTGGGCCAGCACCGGATAGGTATGGTTCGCCAGCACGAAGCGGCGGCCGCGCTCGCCCATCGCGGCGCGCTCCTCGGCGCTCAGCGCGGCCAGGCGCCGCACGCCCTCGGCCACGGCCGCCGCATCCTCCGGCGCCACGGTCAGGCCGGCGCCGGCCTCGGCGACCGGGTCGTTGCCGGCCTCCACCGAATGCAGCACCGCGCGGCCGGCCATCATGTAGTCCATCAGCTTGTTCGGCGCGATGCCGAAGCGGTAGATGGGCGTGCGCTGCCAGCCGATATAGGCGATGTCGAAGCGTTCCAGCAGGGCCGGGATCTCCAGCTTGGGGATCGCTGCGAACATGGTGACGTTGTCGATGCCCTCGGCCCGCACGCGCTCGGCCAGCCGCTGCTTCTCGTGCCCGCCGCCCACCATCACGATGGCCACCGGCGCGTCCTTCAAGCGCTTGGCCGCATCGAGCAGCACGTCCAGCGCATTCGGCAGCCCATGCGAGCCCGCATAGCCGATCACCACCCGGCCGGCCGCGCGCTGCGCCGCGATATGGGCGGCGATCTGCGGATCCAGGGCCTGGCCATGGCCGTCCCACTCGTCCAGCGCGATGCCGTTCGGCACGATGTGCAGCTTGGAAAGATCCAGGCCATGGGCGGCCATATGGCCCTGCACCTTGGGCAGCATCGAGACGACGACATCGGCATCGCGATAGGCATCGTTCTCGGCCTTCTGGCACAGCAGCGCGAACGGATGCCGCGGCGACATGCCGGACAGCTCGATCGGCGACAAGGGCCAGAGGTCGTGCACCTCGTAGACGAGCTTGGCCTTCGCCTTGCGCGCGACGCGGCGCGCCACCCAGATGTCCATCGGATAGGTGCTGGACGCGATCACCACGTCGGGCTGGAAGGCGCTGGCCAGCGCATCGGCATCGTTCCAGACCTGGCGGCAGAAGGACCAGATATTGCGCACGCGGCCCAGGCCGTTGCCCTCATAGGCCGGCGTCGGATACCAGTAGTAGCTGATGCCGTCTATGGTCTCGCCCAGCTTGTCCGGCTGCGTCGTGCGCACATGCGAATGGGAGGCGGCCAGCACCAGCACCTGGTGGCCCAGGCGCAGCCATTCGCGCGCCAGGTAGTAGGGCCGGTATTCCATGCCATGCTGCGGCGAGCCGGCATAGTGGTTGATCAACAGGATCTTCATTCAGGACAGTTCTTGCAAGCGCTTCAGGAAACGCGCGACCGCCGGCGCGAACAGGCCGTGTTCGGCGACCCAGGCGCGGTTGACGGCGCCGGCGCGCTCGGCATTGATCTCGTTCAGCAGGCGCGGCAGTTGCTGCGGCTCGGCAAGAATCAGGCCCTGCCCCGCCTGCGGGCCGATCAGCTCGCGATTGGCCGGCAGCTCGGACAAGATGGGCACGCATTCGTGCGCCATGGCCTCCAGCACCGAGACCGCCACCGAATCGCTCTCGGGCAGGCTCAGATACCAGCGCGCCCTGGCATAGTGGCCGGCCTGCGTCGCGGCCGGCAGGCGGCCGACGAACTCGACCCGGGCGTCCAGGCCCAGCGACTTCACCTGATTGTGCAGCGCGCCACGCAAGGAGCCCTCGTTGGCGACGACCAGGCGCGCCTCGGGCCGCTGCGCCGCCACCGCGGCAAAGGCCTCGATGACGCGCTCCGGCCGGTAGATGGGCTCCAGCCCGCGGTTGGCGAAGAACAGCCAGGGCTGCTTCTTCGCGCCCTGCTTGGGCAGCGCCTCGAGACCGAAGGGAAAGGTCATCACCTCGCGCGCGCCGAGCTCGACCATGCGCTCGCTCATATGGCGCGAATCGGAGCTCGTGATCGCGCAGGCGGCCAGCACCTGGCGGGTCAGCCAGCGGTAGGCCCAGCCCTGCTCGGGCGTGACGAGGATGTCGCTGCCCCAGGCCGAGCCGGCGATCTTGGCCTTCAGTCGCCAGCCCTTCTTGGCCGCCCAGGCCAGCGTGCCATGCGAGGTCAGGTAATGGGCGTGCAGCCAGTCGGCCTGGACCTCGGCCAGCCAGCGGCCGAGCTTGGGCAGCTGACCCAGCACGGCCAGATTGCCGCCCCCATGCGAGGGCGCCGTGTTCAAGGCCAGGCGCTGCTGCTCGGGCACCAGAAAGTTGAACTCCGGCGCGAAGCCGCGTGTCGACGCCGCCCACAGATCGACCTGGGGCGCCAGCGCGCGCGCCCATTTCAAGAGATGCGGGCTCTCGCCATCGCCGATCAGCACCAGCCTCATTCGAACAATTCCCTGTAGTGCGCGGCCAGCTCCGGGTACTGCTTCAGCAGTTGGGCATCGCGCTCGCGCAAATCGCCGATCTGCACGGCCGGCTGGCCGGCCATGATGGCGAAATCGGGCACCGCGCCGCGCACCTGCGCATAGGCGCAGATCACGGCGGCCCTGCCGATCACCGCGCCGGCCTCGATCAGGCTGTGCGGACCGATGAAGCTGTAGGCGCCGATCGCGATCGGCGCCTTCACATAGCCCGGCACCGGCCCACGGTGCGAGGCATAGGCACGGCCGAGCAGGCGAATCGAGCGATGCGAGCTGTGCGTGACGATGCTGACGAAGTTGGTGATCTGCACGCCCTCGCCGATGGTCAGCCCGGCCGTCGCGTCGATGAAATTGAACTGGCCGATGAAGACATGGTCGGCCAGTTGCAGACCCGCCTCGCCCTCGATGCAGGTGCTCGGTGCGATGCGTGTATGCGGCAGACCGCGCTCGCCAAAGACGATGCGGAAGAACAGCGCGTGCCAGCAGCGCCGGCGCAAACGGTTAAGCCAGCTTCGCATCGGAGTGAGTCCAGTTGGCCAGAGACCAGAAAAAGAAACCGAAATACGCCGCCATCATCAGCGAAACGCCCCAAGCCGCGCCGATCAGGCCGCCGAAATACAGGCCGGCGGCCAGACCGGCGATGAACATCACTTGCCCGACCAGGGCCAGCCGCAGTGCCCAGCCCTGCGCGCGCCAGGCCAGGGTGACGACCGACAGCGGCGAGGCGATGAAGTGCAGTGCGATATAGGGCGCCAGCGCGCGTGCCAGCTCGCCGGCATCGTGCCAGCGCTCGCCGAACACCGTGGCGAACAGCTCGGGGCCCCACAGCAGCAGCACCAGCATCAGCGGCAGCGCCAGCGCCATCAGCACGGCGATCGCCTGACGCACCAGGCGCAGCGCCTCGCCGGCGTCGCCGGCCTGGACCAGGCGCGGATACAGGGTCTGCGACAGCGCACCGCCGATCAGCCCGGCCGGCGCCTTCAGATAGCGCAGCGCCAGCGCCCAGTAGCCGGCCGCCGCATCGCCGCTCCAGGCGGCGATCAGCAGGATGGCCAGGCTGTCCTGCAGCGCGCCGGCAAAGGCATGCGGCGTGTTCAAGAGCGGGAAGTCGCGATGGCGCGCCGCAATCTCGCGCAGCCGGCCCAGCGGCGCCCGCCACAGCAGCGCCCAGCCCCCCTGGGGCGCCGGCCGCGCCAGCAGCAGGGCCGTCGCCAGGCCGGCGACGATGGGGCCCAGCAGCAGCCCCAGCGTGCCCAGCGCCGCCAGGCCGAACAGCAGCTGCAGCAGCGCACCGCCGCCGTATTGCAACACCCGCGCGGTCGCCAGCAGCTGGAAGCGCTGCGCGCGACTGGCCCAGAGATTCAGCCACTGCGTCGTGCCACCGGCCAGCACGGCCAGCGGCAACAGCCAGGCCAGCTTCAGCTCCTGCGCCCAGGCCAGCACGAGGCCGACCAGGCCTGCCAGCGCCAGCACCAGCAGCAGCACGCGGGCGCACAAGGCCATCAAGAGGCCGGCCTGCTCCTCGTCGCCCTCCAGCGGCAGCGCGAACTCGTAGCGGGCGCAGCCGACCACGGCAAGATTGGCCGCGACGGTCCAGATAAAGGAGAACTGACCGAACTCGGTCGGCGAATAAAGCCGGGTCAGCCAGGGCCCCAGCAGCAGCGGCAGCGCCTGGGCCAGCGCGCCGCCGGCCAGCAGGGTCAGCGTCGAGCGCAGCAGGCCACTGTGCATATCCTTAGGCGAGCGCGCTGCGCAGCGCGGCCACGACGGCGTCCTGCTGCGCTTCGCTCAGGTCCGCGCTCATCGGCAGGCTGATCACCCGCTCGGCCGCGGCCTCCGCATGCGGCAGGCTCAGCTCGGGCCTGGCGTAGGCCGGCTGGCGGTGCAGCGGCTTCGGGTAATGGATCGCCGTCGGCACGCCGGCCGCGGTCAGCGCCTGCTGCACGGCGGCGCGGTTCTCGACCATCACGGTGAACTGCGCCCAGACGCAGTCGCGGTCCTGGCGCACGGTGAGAAGCTGCAGCGGCAGCTCGGCCAGCAGGCGCTGGTAGCGCGCCCCGATCGCCAGCCGGCGCTCGATCTCCCAGTCGAAGCGCTCCAACTTGCCGAGCACGACCGCGCATTGCAAGGTGTCCATGCGGCCGCCGACGCCGACCCGCGTGTGCGTGTAGCGCTGGCTCTGGCCATGCACGCGGATCTCGCGCGCGGCCTGGGCCAAGGCGTCATCGTCGGTGAACAGCGCGCCGCCATCGCCATAGCAGCCCAGCGGCTTGCTGGGAAAGAAGCTGGTCGCGCCCCAGGTCGAGAGGCCGCAGCTCTTCCTGCCTTGATAGCTGGCGCCGAAGCTCTGCGCCGCGTCCTCGATCACCGGGATATGGCCGTGCCGCGCCGCGACCGCATTGATCTCGGCCATATCGCAGACCTGGCCGTAGAGGCTCACCGGCATGATGGCCCGGGTTTTCGGCGTGATCAGCGCCTCGATCTTCGAGGCGTCGATATTGCAGGTATTGGGCTCGATGTCCGCATAGACCGGCACGCCGCCCAGCAGGGCGATCACCTCGACCGTGGCGGCAAAGGTGAAGGGCGTCGTGATCACCTCGTCGCCGGGCTTCAGGCCCAGCGTCATCAGCGCGATCAGCAGCGCCTCGGTGCCGCTGGCCACCGTCACGCAATGCCTGACCCCGACGTAGGCGGCGAGGTTCTCCTCGAGCTCCTTGACCTCGGGCCCCATGATGTACTGGCCATGGTCGAGCACTCGCTGGATGCGCGCGTCGATGCTGGTCTTCAGCGCCGCGTACTGGGCCTTCAGGTCGATGAAAGGCAGAGAAGAAGAACTCACCGGTTTGCTTCCTTCACGAGCAGGCATTGCTCGCCATCGAGACGGTATTGATCGCCGCTGTGCGGGCAAAGCGCCAGGCCGGCGGCATCGAATTGCAGCTTCTCGCCATGCCGGCTCATCCAGCCGATGCGCCGCGCCGGCACGCCGACCATCAGCGCGTGAGACGCGACGTCCTTCTGCACCACGGCGCCCGCGCCGACAAAGGCGTATTCGCCGATGGTCGTGCCGCAGACGATGGTGCAGTTGGCGCCCAGGGTCGCGCCCTTCTTCACCAGGGTGCGGCGGTACTCGTTCTTGCGCACGACCGCCGCGCGCGGGTTGTAGACATTGGTGAACACCATCGACGGGCCGCAGAAGACCTCGTCCTCCAGGGTCACCGCGTCGTAGACCGAGACGTTGTTCTGCACCTTGCAGCCGTCGCCGATCACGACCTCGTTGCCGACATAGACGCCCTGCCCCAGCGAGCAGCGCGCGCCGATGCGGGCGCCGGGGCTCACATGGGCGAAATGCCAGACCTTGGTCCCCTCGCCCAGCTGCGCGCCCTCGTCGACGATGGCGCTCTCGTGTTTCCAGTAGCTCATTGTTTTCAGAACACCAAGGGCAGGCCGACGCGCTGGCCGTCGCGTGCGCTGCGGTAGGCCGCGATCAGGATCTCCAGCGAGCGCAGGCCCTCGTAGCCGTCGACGGCCGCGTCGGCCTCGCCGCGCAGGGTCTTGATGACGTTGTCGTAGTACAGCGGGTGGCCGAAGCCGTAGACGCTGCCGGTGTCGTAGCTGGCTGCCTTGACCGCTTCGTCGTCCGCATGCGGCTCGGCGAATTGCCAGTGCTCGATCTTGTTGACGGCCGTGCCGCCGATCTTGACCGTGCCCTTCTCCCCGATGATGGTGATCGAACCTTCCAGGTTCTGCGGCCAGGTCAGCATCGTCACATTGATCGAGGCCAGGCCACCATGGCGCAGGCGCACGCTCATCACGCCGGTGTCCTCGGCCTCGATATCGCGGGCCAGGGTCGCCGTGTAGGCATGGACGCTGTCGACCGGGCCGACCAGCCAGTCCAGCAGATCGACGTAATGGCTGGCCTGGTTCATGAAGGCGCCGCCGTCCAGATCCCAGCGGCCGCGCCAGGGCGCCGCGTCGTAATAGCTCTGCGGCCGGGTCCAGAACACATTGACGGTGCTCATATAGATGCGGCCGAAGCGGCCCTGTTCGATCGCGCGCTTGACCAGTTGCACCGTCGAATTCAGGCGGTTCTGCTTGACGACGAAGAGCTTGACTTGCGCCTCGCGGCAGGCCTTGACCATGGCCATGCCCTCCTCGAACTTGGTCGCCATCGGCTTTTCGCTCAGCACATGGCGTCCGGCCGCCGCGATCCGGCAAGCCTGCTGCGAATGCAGGCCGCTGGGCGTGGCCAGCACGACGATGTCGGCATCCGAGCCGGCCAGCAGCGCGTCCAGCGAGGCGAAACCGGCCGCGCCGGTGGCCGCGACCGCGGCGGCCAGCGCGTCGGGCTTGTTGTCGCAGACGGCCACCAGTTCGGCCCGCCCGCCATGCTTGGCCAGCGCCTCGATATGGTTCTTGGCGATGCGGCCGCAGCCGACCAGGGCGAATCGTATCGGGCGGTCGACGATGGGCAGAAGCGGGGTCATGGAGGCCGAGATCAGAGGGAAGCGTGAGATTCTACGAGCCGCCCGTAGCAGGCTGCTTGGGCGTTCCATCCGGATGTCCACGCAGGGGGAAAAGTACGGATCTTCCAGGCGGAGCGAGTGGAAAGCGCAAGGAGCCAACTAAAATCGCTGCAAATTCAATGAGTTGATGATGACCCAAGCCCACCAGCCCCAGGCTCCCGCAGCCCAAGACGAAAACCAGCTGATCACCGAGCGCCGCGAGAAGCTCGCCGCCATCCGCGCCAAGACTTCGGTCCCCTTCCCCAACGACTTCAAGCCGCAGCATCGCGCGCTGCCCCTGGCGCAGCGCTATGGCGATCTGCCCAATGAGGAACTGGAGCCGCAGGCGGTGGCCGTCAGCGTGGCCGGCCGGCTGATGCTCAAGCGCATCATGGGCAAGGCCTCCTTCGGCACCCTGCAGGACGCCACCGGCCGCATCCAGCTCTTCGTCACCAAGGACGGCATCGGCGAAGAGGCCTATGCCGACTTCAAGCACCTGGACATGGGCGATATCGTCGGCGCCGAGGGCACGCTGTTCCGCACCAAGACCGGCGAGCTGTCGGTGCGCGTGACGACCTTGCGCCTCTTGACCAAGAGCCTGCGCCCGCTGCCCGACAAGTTCCACGGCATGGCCGACCAGGAGCAGAAGTACCGCCAGCGCTATGTGGACTTGATCACCGACGAGGCCGCGCGCGCCCGCTTCGTCGCCCGCTCGAAGGCCGTCGCCTCGATCCGCAGCCATATGGTCGAGCATGGCTTCCTCGAGGTCGAGACGCCGATGCTGCACCCGATTCCCGGCGGCGCCAATGCCAAGCCCTTCGTCACCCACCACAACGCGCTCGATCAGGAGATGTTCCTGCGCATCGCGCCCGAGCTCTACCTGAAGCGACTGGTCGTGGGCGGCTTCGAGCGCGTGTTCGAGATCAACCGCAACTTCCGCAACGAAGGCATCTCGGTTCGGCACAACCCCGAATTCACGATGATGGAGTTCTATGCGGCCTACTGGAACCACCACGACGTGATGGACTTCACCGAGGAGGTGCTGCGCCACGCCGCCCGCGCCGCCACCGGCAGTGCCGCCATCAGCTACGCGGGCAAGCCGGTGGACCTGGACAAGCCCTTCGCCCGCCTGTCGGTGCGCCAGTCGCTGATCGTCCATGCCGGCCTCAGCGAGGCCGAGGCCGATGACGCCGATGTGCTGCGCGCGCGCATCAAGGCCAAGGGCGAAGAGGTGCATGCCCACTGGGGCCTGGCCGAGCTGCAATTCGGCCTGTTCGAGGCCGAGGTCGAGGAAAAGCTCTGGCACCCGACCTTCATCATCGACTACCCGGTCGAGGTCTCGCCGCTGGCCCGCGCCTCGGACGCGAACCCGAAGATCACCGAGCGCTTCGAGCTCTTCATGACCGGCCGCGAATACGCGAACGGCTTCTCCGAGCTGAACGACGCCGAGGACCAGGCCGCCCGCTTCCTGGCCCAGGTCGAGAACAAGGACGCCGGCGACGAGGAGGCGATGTTCTACGACGCCGACTTCATCCGCGCGCTCGAGTACGGCATGCCCCCGACCGGCGGCTGCGGCATCGGCATCGACCGGCTGATGATGCTGATCACCGATTCGCCCTCGATCCGCGACGTGGTGCTGTTCCCGGCGCTGCGGCGCGAAGGCTGATCGCCGGCAAGCAAAAGAAAAGCGGCCCCATCGGGCCGCTTTCTCTTTGGGGCTCGTTCGCTCGCTTACTTGCCGGCCACGATGGGGTCGCCGCTCAGGCGCGCGTTCGTCAGCACCGCGCCGCTGCTCGGGCCGCCCTGCTGCTGCAGCGCCAACAGCTCGCCGCTGGCACGGGCGCGCTGCAGCTCACCGACGACCTCGCTGCGGCTCTTGCCGGCAGCGGCGGGCGCCGTCTTGGCGGCCGGTGCCTTGGCCGTGGCGGCGGCGGCCGGCTTGGCGGCGGCGCTCGGGAAGCCGAAGCCCTGCTCGGTGATGGCGGTCGCCTCACCGCTTTCACGTGCCTGCTGCAGTTCGGCGATGACCTGGGCGCGGGTCTTGGCGGAGCCATTGTCCTGGGCCATTGCGGCGCCGCCGAACAGCAGGGCGGCGGAGATCAGGGAAACAGCGGTCAGCGACTTCTTCATGGTGGATCCTTTGCTTCAGGCCTTGCCTGGGGTTGGGTTGCTGGATTCGGTCGACTGCTTGACCTTGTCCATGGGCTCAACTGTAGGCAGCGAAACTAGGTAGAAACACCAGGAAAAATTGAAGTGACCGTTTGGAAAACGCGAACAATCGCGCGAGGCCGTCCTCAGCTGTTCTTGAATTCCGCCTTGCGCTTGGCCAGGAAGGCCTCCATGCCCTCGCGCTGGTCGTCGCTGCCGAAGAGCGCATGGAAGTAGCGGCGCTCGACCTTGACGCCGTCGCTCAGCGGCCCCTGGAAGGCCAGGTTCACCAGCTCCTTGATCAGCATCACCGAGGGACCGCTGAAGCCGTTGATCGTCTCGGCCGCGGCCAGCGCTTCCGTCATCAGCTGATCGGCCGGCACGACACGCGAGACCTGGCCGGCGCGCTCGGCCTCGGCCGCGTCCATCATGCGCGCGGTCAAGAGCATGTCCATCGCCTTGCTCTTGCCCACCGCGCGCGGCAGGCGCTGGGTGCCGCCGGCGCCGGGGATGATGCCCAGCTTGATCTCGGGCTGGCCGAACTTGGCCGTGTCGGCGGCGATGATGAAGTCGCACATCATCGCCAGCTCGCAGCCACCGCCCAGCGCAAAACCCGCCACCGCGGCGATCACCGGCTTGCGCACCTGCAGGATGGTCTCCCAGTTCTTCGAGATCAGGCCGCTCTTGAAGGCACTCATGAAGGTGTGCGGCAGCATGGTCGGGATGTCGGCGCCGGCGGCGAAGGCGCGCTCGGAGCCGGTCAGGACGATGCAGCCGATGCCGTCGTCGGCATCGAAGGCCAGGAGCGCCTGGCCCAGCTCGTCCATCAGCTGGTCGTTCAGCGCGTTCAGCTGCTTGGGCCGGTTCAGCGTGATCAGGCCGGTCTTGCGCGGGCCCTCGCCGCGCAGCTCGGTGAGGATGCATTCGTAAGTCATGGGGACGTCTCCTTAGCAGATGGCGGAACTATAGATTCCTGCAGCGGCGGCCGGCTCAGCACCAGGTCCACATGGCTCTCCTCGCCCTGGCGGATCAGCAGCCGCACCGGCAGGTATTGCAGGCTGGGCGCCAGCCAGACCTCGGCGCTCAGGTCGCCGCCATAGGCGGCGCGCGTCGGCTTCAGATGCCAGGTGGCCAGCGGGCCCAGCGGCGTATCGAGCTGCTGCTCGCCGAGCACTTCGTAGCGCCAGCGGTACTGGCGCTTGGGCAGCACCAGCGGCAGCTCGACCACATGGCCGGCGCGCAGCGGCTCGCGCCCGGTCAGGAACAGCCAGGTCAGCTGCACGAACTGGCTGGCCGCGTCCTGCGCGCCGGCCGGCGCCGGCTCGACCCGGCCATTGGCCAGGGTCAGCTGCTCGCCCTGGAACAGCACGCTGGCCTGGCGGCGCGCGGCAAACAGCACGCGGGTGTCCTCGTCGTAGCGGCGCGGCGCGATGCCCTGCGGACCCAGCAGGCCGTCGCTGCTCATGCGCCGCGTGATCAGCGGGGCCAGGCTGGGGCCGATGGCCACCTCGAGATGGACCTGGTAGTGCCGGCCCTGGCGCGCCCATTCGACCTGCGCATCGCCATGCACCGGCCCGCGGTAATTGCCGGTCAGCCGGTAGTTCAGCTTGGTGGACAGCGGCCATTCCGGGCCCGGCTCGCCGGCCTCCTCGCTGGCGGCAGCCGCCGCACCGGCGGCCGCTTCGGCGGCGGCCAGCGGCGGCTCGGCGGCCGGCGCGGAAGCGGCCACCGCCGCGGTGAGCTCGGGCTCGCTGGCGGCCGCGGGTTCGGCTTCGGCTTGAGCCTGAACGCTCTCGGGCGCCGAGGCCGGCCGGGCCGGCGGCGCGGCCGGCTCGGGACGCGACCGGGGCTGCGGCCTCGGCTTGGCCGGCGCCGACGGCGCGCTCGGCCTCATCTCGCGCAGATAGGCGACCTGCAGCCGCGGCGGGGGCGGTGTCGTGCTGCTAGCATCCTCGGCCAGCTGCATTTGCCGCTGCACCGTCTCGGCCAGCCAGCCATGGACGAGCAGCACCGGCAGCGCCAGCAGCGCCAGCGCGCCGGCGGGCCTCCGGACCGGGCTCAGCCGCCCAGCCATGCGCGGCGCAGGCCCAGCGCCCGGGCGGGCGGCCTGTCGGCCGGGCCCAGCGCGACCGGCGCCATGCCCGGCCGCACGGACGGCAGCTCGGCATCCAGCTCCAGCAGGCGCTGATCGCGCGCGAGCAGAAAGCGCAGCCGCCCCGGCGCGGCCGGGTTCAGGCCCAGCAGCGCCTCGTCGAGCCGGCGCAGCCGCCAGCTATTGCAGCCGATGATCTCGTCGCCGGCGCAGAAGCCGGCCGCCTGCGCGGCCGAGTCGGCCAGCACCTGCTTGATCGCCACGCCGTTGCCGCCTTCGGCGACGCGCAGGCCCAGGCGCTGGGCCAGATTCGGTTTTTCGTCGCGCCACTGCACGCCGAAGCGCTCCAGCAGCGCCGGCAGCGGCAGGTCCTCGGTGCCATGCACCCAGTCGCGCAGCTGGCCCGCCAGCGCCGCGCCGCCGAGCGCCTCGACGCCGGCCAGAATGTCGGCCTCCGAGACCGGGCCGCCGCCGCTGCGCTGCCACAGCCGGCGCATCAGCGCGTCGACGCTGCTGGCGGCTCTGGCGTCTGAGCCGCTGCGCAGGCTGAGGTCCAGCGCGAGCGCCAGCAAGGCGCCCTTGGCGTAGTAGCTGACCGTGCTGTTGGGCGTGTTCTCGTCCTGGCGGTAGTAGCGCACCCAGGCATCGAAGCTGCTCTGCGCCAGGCTTTGCTGCTTGCGGCCCGGCGCGGCCAGCACGCTGCTGACATTGGCGGCCAGCAGCTTCAGATAGCGCGGCAGGTCGATCAGGCCGGCGCGCAGCAGCAGCAGTTCGTCGTAATAGGAGGTGAAGCCCTCGAAGAACCACAGGAGCTCGGTGTAGTTCTCGCGCGTGTAGTCGATCTGCGCGAACTCGGCCGGGCGCAGGCGCTTGACGTTCCAGCTGTGGAAATACTCATGGCTGATCAGGCTCAAGAGCCTCACATAACCGTCGCCGGCCTCGCCCTGGCCCAGCCGCGGCAGGTCGCGGCGCGGCGCGATCAGCGCGGTGCTGGCGCGGTGCTCGAGGCCGCCGCCGCCCTCGTCGACGGCGTTCAGCAGAAAGGTGTAGCGCTGAAAGGGCGGCGCCTCGCGATCGCGCCGCCTGCCATGCCAGAACTCGATCTGCGTCTCGCAGATGCGCCGCGCATCGGCCAGCAGGCGCTCGCCATCGAAGACCGGCAGCGCGCCGGCGACGATGAATTCATGCTCGACGCCGTGCGCGTCGAAACGGCCGCGCCAGAAGGGACCGAGCTCGAACGGGTGGTCGACCAGCTCGTCGTAGTCGGCCGCGCGGTAGCGGCGCGCGCCGGTCGCCGGCATGGCGGTGGCGAGCTGCCAGCCGGTCGGCAGGCGACCCAGCTCCAGTGCCTGCGGCTGGGTCTCGCGGCCGTGCACGCGCAGCAAGAGGCTGCTGCCATTGAAGAAGCCGCGCTGCGCGTCCAGATAGGCGGCGCGCACCGAGGTATCGAAGGCATAGACGCGGTAGCGCAGGCGCAGCGCCGCGCGGCCCGCGCAGCGGATGCGCCATGTGGCCTTGTCGAGCTGCGCGAGCTCGCGCGGCTGCCCGCCCTGGCTGGCGCGCAGATCGTTCAGGTGGCGGGCAAATTCGCGCAGCAGATAGCTGCCCGGGATCCAGGCCGGCAGGCTGACGATCTGCTCGGTGTCCGGCGCCGGAATCGTCAGCGTGACGACGAAGCAGTGGCTGCGCGCATCCTCGATTTCGACGCGATAGCGGATCTCGGCCATGGTGGCTGCTTCAGCTGCCCGCGGCAGCCAGGAAGCAGCTCAGCGCCGCGATCGCGCTGAGCCGAAAGCGCAGGGTCAGCCAGGCCGAGGCGCCCAGGACCGGATAGAGCCGCCGGTCGAGCAGATAGCCCAGCACCAGCAGCGCGCCCTGCAGCGCCAGGCCGGCATAGGCCGGCATCAGCACGGCGATCCAGGCCAGCAGCAGCGGCGCGATGCCCCAGACGAAGGGCTGCGGCGACGGGATGGTCTGCCGGAAGGCCAGGCCCCAGTGGATGCCGCCCAGGAAGGAGATCACCAGCGAGGCATAGGCCGACAGCGCGAAGGTCGCAAAGCCATGGGCGTCCAGATTGCGGTCGCCGATCAGCCAGATCAGGGCCGCGCCGACGACGAAAGGCGCCAGGCCGGCATGGGCCAGCCGCAGCGCATGCGGATTCAGGGGCAGCGCGGTGGCGCCGACGACGGAGGACATGCGGGATTCGGACTTGGTTGCTGGAAAGGGTCAGGACTTGATGCCTTGCAGCCGGCGTTCGAGCTGCTCGGCACTGAGCGCGCCGGGCGCGCGCGAGCTGTCCTCGAAGAGGATGGCCGGCGTGCCGGTGACGTGGATCTTGCGCGACAGCGCCAGATTGCGTTCGAGCACCGCGTCGTCGCAGGCACCCATCGGCTTCACCGGCGCCTTGCCTTCCAGCATCCAGGCCTGCCAGGCGGCCTGCGGCTCCTTGGCGCACCAGATCGCGCGCGCCTTGTCCGGCGAATCGCCGCCCAGGATCGGAATCAGGAAGGTGTAGACGGTGATGTCCTTGACGCCCTGCAGGGCCTTCTCGAAGCGCTTGCAGTAGCCGCAGTTCGGATCGGCGAAGACGGCGATGCGGCGCGTGCCCTTGCCGTTCTTCCAGACGATCGCGTCCTTCAGCGGCAGGGTCGCGAAATCGACGCTGTTGAGCTTCTCGACCCGCTCCTCGGTCAGATTGCGGCGCGTCTTCAGGTCGATCAGATCGCCCTCGATCAGGTAGTTGCCGGCCGGATCGGTGTAGCGGATCTCGTTGCCGATGCGGATCTCCCACAGGCCCGTGATCGGCGAGGGTCGCACCTCGTCGATCTTGGGCGCGCCGGCCAGGCGATCGGCCAGATTCTTGCGGATGACCGCCTCGTTCGCCTGGGTGGCCAAGGAGGCGAGGCCCAGCAACAGGACGGGAAGAGCGCGAAGCGGGTTCATGGTGGTAGGTCGGGCAGCAGAGGCTTGTTCAGACACCGAGCGCGCGGCCGGTCAGCCAGCGCTTCAGCGGAGGGAGGGCGTTCAGCAGGCTGAGGCCCTGGTTGCGCAGGCTGCGCAGCGGCGCGGCTTCGCTGGCGAACAGGCGCAGCAGGCCATCGGTCAGTTCGCCCATGGCCCAGGTGGCGGCCTGGCGCTCGCGCTGGTAGCGGCGCAGCAGGCGCTCGTCGCCAAGCGGCCGCCAGGCCTCGCGCCGGCGGAGCACCTCGGCCAGCGCCGCCACATCGGCCAGGCCCAGGTTCAGGCCTTGGCCGGCCAGCGGATGGACGGTGTGCGCGGCGTCGCCCAGCAGCACCCAGCCCGGGCCCAGCAGCGGCTCGGCGCGCGCGAGGCTCAGCGGCCAGGAGGCGCGGCCGCTGGCCAGGCTCAACCGGCCGGCCGCGCCGCCGCTGGCCTCGTTCAGCTCGGCCTCGAAGGCCGCGTCGTCGAGCGCCAGCAAATCATTGGCGCGCTGCTCGGGCAGCGACCAGACCAGGCCATAGGCATGTTGCGGCTGCGGTCGGTCGAAGGGCAGCAGGGCCAGCACGTCGGGCGCGCGGAACCATTGGCGGGCGATGCCGCGGTGCGCTTGATCGGCGACCAGGCGCGCGGCAATCGCGCGCTGGCCGCGGGCCAGCGGCTCGAAGCGCACGCCCAGCTCGGCGCGCGCCTGCGAGTCGCGCCCTTCGCACAGGGCCACCAGCTCGGCCGGCACCGGCGCATCGACGCGGTGCACATGGGGGGCGAAGCGCAGGGCGACGGCCAGCTGCTGCTCGAGCTCGGCCGCGTCGACGATGAAGGCCAGCTCGGCCACGCCCTGCTGCCAGGCCGAGAACTCGAGCAGGGAACCGGCCTCGTCGCCGGCCACCGCCATATCGTGGACCGGCGTGCGCGCATCGGGCGGCAGCGAGTCCCAGACCTTCAGCTCGCGCAGCAGCGCGACCGAGGCGGCGTTCAAGGCATAGGTGCGCACATCCTCGCGCTGGGCCGCGGTCGGCTGCTCGCTGCCCAGCAGCGCCACGCGCAGGCCCTGAGCGCCCAGCGCCAACGCCAGCGCGCGGCCGACGCAGCCGCTGCCGCGGACCAGAACCTGATAGCTTTTCATGCGGGCATTGTAGGGGCGACTAAAATCGCTGCTTTGGCTGGCGGCCGATGCCGCAAGCCCCTTCCCGCTCCCCAGAAAGTCCTCCTCCATGAGCCTCAAATGCGGCATCGTGGGCCTGCCCAATGTCGGCAAGTCCACCCTCTTCAATGCGCTGACCAAGGCCGGCATCGCCGCCGAGAACTACCCGTTCTGCACGATCGAGCCGAATGTCGGCGTGGTCGAACTGCCCGATCCGCGGCTGCAGGCGCTGGCGGACATCGTCAAGCCGGAGCGGGTGATGCCGGCCGTGGTCGAGTTCGTCGACATCGCCGGCCTGGTGGCCGGCGCCAGCAAGGGTGAAGGCCTGGGCAACCAGTTCCTCTCGCACATCCGCGAGACCGACGCGATCGTCAACGTCGTGCGCTGCTTCGACGACCCGAACGTGATCCACGTCAACGGCAAGGTCGACCCGATCGCCGACATCGAGGTGATCCAGACGGAGCTGTGCCTGGCCGACCTCGGCACCGTCGAGAAGAGCCTGCACCGCTACAACAAGGTGGCGCGCGCCGGTGACAAGGAGGCGATCGCCTTGGTCAAGGTGCTGGAGAAGTGCCAGGCGGCGCTGGACCAGGCCAGGCCGGTGCGCTCGATCGATTTCAGCAAGGAAGAACTGGCGATCCTGAAGCCGCTGTGCCTGATCACGGCCAAGCCGGCCATGTTCGTCGGCAACGTCGCCGAGGACGGCTTCGAGAACAACCCCTTCCTCGACCGCCTGAAGGAATACGCCGCCGCCCAGAACGGCCCGGTGGTCGCGATCTGCGCCAAGACCGAGGCCGAGCTGGCCGACATGGGCGACGAGGACCGTGCGCTGTTCCTGGCCGAGATGGGCCAGGACGAGCCGGGCCTGAACCGCCTGATCCGCGCCGCCTTCAAGCTCCTGGGCCTGCAGACCTACTTCACCGCCGGCGTCAAGGAAGTGCGCGCCTGGACCATCCATATCGGCGACACCGGTCCGCAGGCGGCGGGCGTGATCCACACCGATTTCGAACGCGGCTACATCCGCGCGCAGACGATTTCCTACGAGGACTTCATCGCCTACAAGGGCGAGCAAGGCGCCAAGGACGCGGGAAAAATGCGCGCCGAGGGCAAGGACTACGTCGTCAAGGACGGCGACGTGTTGCATTTCCTCTTCAACGTGTAAAAGCACCGACCGGTCCGGCTCACCAAAGCTGTACGCTGGGGCGAGATGCTCCCGAAAAGAAAGCTGCTCTGGTATCTGGCCCAAAGCCTGGGCCTGACGCTCGCCTATATCGCCTTCGGCGTGCTGGGCCTGCGGCTGGCGGTGCCGCCCAGCTATGCCTCGCCGCTTTACCCGGCCGCCGGCCTGGCGCTGGCGGCGCTGCTGAGCCTGGGCCTGCGCTACTTCCCGGCCGTGCTGCTGGGCTCGCTGGTCGTCAACATGCTGCTCAGCATCGAGCGCGGCCAGCCGGCCTTGCTCGCGCCGGCGCTGATCGGCGTCGGTGCCGCGCTGCAGGCGCTGTTCGGCGCCTGGGCCGTGCGGCGCTGGGTGTCGCAGCCGCTGCTGCTGACCGAGCCGCGCGACCTGGCCAAGTTCTTCGCGCTGGGCGCCGGCCTGGCCTGCCTGATCAACCCGACCATCGCCTGCCTGACCCTGCGGGCGACCGGCGCCCTGACGGCCGAGCAGTTCCTCGGCAACTGGCTGTCCTGGTGGCTGGGCGACGCCATGGGCGTGCTGATCGCGGCGCCAATGGTGCTGACCTTGCTCGGCCGGCCGCGCAAGGCCTGGGCGCCGCGGCGGCTGAGCGTCGGCCTGCCCATGCTGCTGACCATCGTGTTGATGGCGCTGGGCACGCTGGCGGTGGCCGAATGGGACGCGCAGCGCGCGCGCGCCAATTTCGAGCGCGAGGCGCTCAATGCCGGCAACGCGATGGAAGGCCTGCTGCGCGAACCGCTGATGGCGCTGGAGGCCAGCCGCGGCCTGCTGCTGGTCGCGCCGCATCTGAGCCGGAGCGATTTCGAGCGCGGCACGGCCAGCTATCTGGCGCCGGACAGCGCGCTGCGGGCGATCGGCGTCGCGCGCCGGGTGGCGCGCCAGGCGTTGCCGGCCTTCGATGCGGCCGCGCGCGCCGAGGGCCTGGCCGACTTCAAAGCCCGCGACCGCCGCCGGCCCGGCGATGTCGAGCCGCCCGCCGGCGAGGACATGCTGGCGATCCGGCTGATCGAGCCGCTGGCGCGCAATGCCGGCGCGCTGGGCGTGAACATCCGCTCGGTGCCGGTCGCGCGCAGCGCCCTGGCCCAGGCCCTGCAGAACGGCCGCCCGGCCGCGACGGCCGGCTTCCAGCTGTCGCAGGACAGCGAGGAGGCCACCGGCGTCGTCGTCTACCAGGCCTTCTACGAGGGCCAGCCGCGCGATGCCGACGAGCGCGCACGCGCGCTGGCCGGCGTCGTCTTCACCACCCTGCGGCCCGATCAGCTGCTGGCCCGGATCGCGCTGCCGGCCGGTCTGCGGCTGTGCCTGGTCGACCGCGATCCGCTGGCGCAGCGCCCGCGCCTGGCCGGACCGACCGGCTGCGAGCTCGCGACCGCCCAGCCCGGCGACACGCAGCGCCGGCGCCCGGTGCAGTTCGGCGGCCGCGACTGGGACATCCGCGTCTACGCGAGCAGCGGCCTGCGCATGGACCAGTCGCGCAGCTGGCCCTTCGCGCTGGTGGGCCTGGTCTGCACCGGCCTGCTGGGCGTGCTGCTGCTGGTCGTCACCGGGCGGGCGCGCCGCATCGAGGACCAGGTGCGCGCCCGCACCGCCGAGCTCAAGCGCGAGATCGCAGAGCGCGAGCAGGCGGCGCAGGCCCTGCGCGAGAGCGAGCTGCGCTTCCGCAATATCTTCGACAACGCACCGGTCGGCGTGATCTTCACCGACGTCTACGGCGGCATCAAAGAGGTCAATCCGCAGTTCTGCCGCCTGATCGGCCTGCCGGCCGAGACCTTGCAGCAGATGCGCACCTTCGACATCACGCATCCGGACGACCAAGCCGAGGACACGCGGCTGGCGATGCTGCTGATGCGCGGCCGCATCGGCGTCTACCACCGCCACAAGCGCTACCGCACGCCCGATGGCCGTGAGCTGCAGGTGCGCGCGGTCGTCTCGCTGCTGCGCGGCAGCGACGGCCGGCCGCACCGGCTGGTCGGCGTCGTCGAGGACATCGCCGACCAGCTGAAGATGCAGCAGCTGGCGCAGGCGGCCGAGCAGGCCGAGGCGGCCAACCGGGCCAAGAACGAGTTCCTGTCGCGCATGAGCCATGAGCTGCGCACGCCGCTGAACGCGATGCTGGGCTTCACCCAGCTGCTCGAGATGGACGCCGGCGAACGGCTCAGCCCGCGTCAGCGCAGCCGCACCGCGCAGATCCAGCAGGCCGGCTGGCATCTGCTGGAGATGATCAACGACACCCTGGACCTGTCGCGCATCGAATCCGGCGCGCTGCGCCTGGAGCCGACCCGGCTGAACCTGGCCGCGCTGCTGGACGAGGCGGCCGCGCTGATCGAGGGCGATGCGCGCGCGCGCCGGCTGACGCTGACCCGCGCGCTGGGCGGGCAGGCCCGCTTTGCCCATGGCGACGCGACCCGGGTCAAGCAGGTGCTGACCAATCTGCTCAGCAATGCGGTCAAGTACAACGTCGAGGGCGGCAGCATCACGGTCGAGAGCCACCGCCCGGCCGACGCGCCCAACTGCGTGGAGATCAGCGTCAGCGACACCGGCCTCGGCCTCGATGCCGAGCAACTCGGCGCGCTCTTCCAGCCCTTCAACCGGCTCGGCCGCGAGCACAGCGAGACGGCCGGCACCGGCATCGGCCTGGTGATCAGCAAGCGCCTGGCCGAGCTGATGGGCGGCGAGCTGCGCGCCAGCAGCGTGGCGGGCCGCGGCTCCAGTTTCGTCCTGCGCCTGCCGGCGGCCGAGGCCGCCGCCGCACCGCAGCCGGTCGCCGCCGCCGACAGCGCGCCGGCCTTTGCCGGCCGGCGCCGCGTCGTCTACATCGAGGACAACGCGATGAATGCCGAGGTCATGCGTGGCATCCTCGAGCAGCGGCCGCAGATCGAACTGGAAGTTCACACCAGCGGCCTGGCCGGCCTGCAGGCGGTCCTGGCCGAGCCGCCGGACCTGCTGCTGCTGGACATGCAGCTGCCCGATCTGGACGGGCTGGCGGTGCTGAAGCGGCTGCGCGCGGTGCTGTCCGAGGCGGCGCTGCCGGTCGTCGTGGTCTCGGCCAATGCGCTGCCGGACCAGGTGCAGGCCTGCCGGGCCGCCGGCGTGCAGCACTATCTGACCAAGCCGGTCGATATGCGCGAGCTGCTGCGCCTGCTGGACCGGCTGCTGGAAGCGCAAGGAGCCTGAGCAGCAGCCGGCCCGGCCCAATAAAGTTAGCAAGCGCTTCTCTCTAAAGCATTACACAGCCTTGCTTCGTCAAATAGCCCTCGGCGCTTAGCACTCTTGTCCAGGGAGTGCTAATATTCATCTCCATGGAACCCGCAAGGGTTCGGTTCTGCGAAAGAAAGTGATGACGATGTCGACCTCTGCTTCTTTGACGGTACGCGACCCCTGGTCGCTGGTGCCGTCCTTGGGGAATCTGGACGCCTACATCTCGGCCGTCAATCGCCTGCCGCTGCTCAGCGCCGAGGAAGAGAACGCCTCGGCCCGCAAGCTGCGCGACAGCGGCGATCTGGAATCGGCCGGAAAGCTGGTGCTCTCGCACCTGCGCCTGGTCGTGTCGATCTCGCGCCAGTACCTCGGCTACGGCCTGCCCCAGGGCGACCTGATCCAGGAAGGCAATGTCGGCCTGATGAAGGCCGTCAAGCGCTTCGACCCAGACCAGGGCGTGCGCCTGGTCAGCTATGCGATGCACTGGATCAAGGCCGAGATCCACGAGTACATCCTGCGCAACTGGCGCATGGTCAAGGTCGCGACGACCAAGGCCCAGCGCAAGCTGTTCTTCAATCTGCGCTCGATGAAGCACAGCATGAAGGAGGCGGCAAGCGACGACATGACGCACCGCGCCAGCCTGACCGAGGCGCAGCTGGATCATGTGGCGACGACCTTGAACGTCAAGCGCGAGGAGGTGCTCGAGATGGAGACGCGCCTCTCGGGCGGTGACGTCGCGCTGGAGCCGCAGACCGATGACGACGGCGACAGCTACACGCCGATCGCCTATCTGGCCGACGAGACCCAGGAGCCGACCCGCGTGCTCGAATCGCAGGCGCGCGACGCGCTGGCCGGCGACGGCATCCAGCGCGCGCTGGAAGCGCTGGACCCGCGCAGCCGCCGCATCGTCGAGGAGCGCTGGCTGAAGGTCAACGACGACAGCTCGGGCGGCATGACCTTGCACGAACTGGCGGCCGAATACGGCGTGTCGGCCGAGCGCATCCGCCAGATCGAGGTCGCGGCGATGAAGAAGATGAAGAAGGCCCTGACGGCGGACTGATCGATCGCTTCGCCTCAAAAGACAAACGGCCCCGCGGGGCCGTTTTTCATGGCCGGAAGGCCAAGGCCCGAGCGCTATTCGGCCAGCAGCAGCTTGACGTCGTCGGCCAGCGCCTGGGCGCCCGAGCCGTAGCGGCTGAAGACACGCACGCGGCCCTGCTTGTCGAAGATGAAGCTGGCGGCCGTATGGTCCATCGTGTAGGTCCCCTCGGTCTTGCCGGGCACCTTGGCGTAGAAGACCTTGAACTCCTTGGCCGCCGCCTTGGTCTGCTCCTCGCTGCCGCGCAGGGCGACGAAGCTCTTGTCGAAGCTGCCCAGATAGGCCTTCAGCAGCGCCGGCGTGTCGCGCTCGGGATCGATGGTGACGAAGACGCCCTGCACCTGCTCGCCCTCGGCGCCCAGCGAGCGCTTGACCTCGGCCAGCTCGGCCATGGTCGTCGGGCAGACGTCCGGGCATTGGGTGTAGCCGAAGAACACGACGAGGACCTTGCCCTTGAAGTCGGCCAGGCTGCGCGCGCGGCCGTCCTGGTCCGTCAGGTTCAGCGTGCGCGCATAGTCGGCGCCGGTCAGGTCCACGCCCTTGAAGGCCGGTCGCGAGGCGCCGAGCTTGTCGCAGGCGCTGAGGCCAAGACCGAGGCTGGCCGCGAGGGCGAGAAGGAAAAGGCGTTTTTTCATCATCAGGCCGGCAGGTAATGGTCAATCAGCAGAGCGGCGAACAAGAGCGACAGATACCAGATCGAGAACCAGAAGGTCTTGCGCGCGAACTCGTCGCTGTAATGGCGCCAGAGCTTGATCGCATGGGCGCAGAAGGCCAGGCCCAGCACGACGGCGGCGATCAGGTAGAACCAGCCGCTCATGCCGGTCAGGAAGGGCAGCAGCGTCGCCGCCAGCAGGATCCAGGTGTAGAGGACGATCTGCAGTTTGGTGTAGTCGGCGCCATGGGTCACCGGCAGCATGGGCAGGCCGGCCTTGCGGTAGTCCTCGGTGCGGTACAGGGCCAGCGCCCAGAAATGCGGCGGCGTCCACAGGAAGATGATCAGGCACAAGAGCATCGCCTCGGGGCCGACCTCGCCACGCAGGGCTGCCCAGCCCAGCACCGGCGGCATCGCGCCGGACGCCCCGCCGATGACGATGTTCTGCGGCGTCAGCGGCTTCAGGATCACCGTGTAGATCACCGCATAGCCGACGAAGGTGGCGAAGGTCAGCCACATGGTCAGCGGGTTCACGTAGAACCACAGGATGGCCGAGCCGACCGCGCACAGCGCGACCGAGAAGGAGAGCGTCTGCGCATGGCTGAGCTGCCCCTTGGCGGTGGCGCGCCAGGCGGTGCGCTTCATCTTGGCGTCGATCTTTTCCTCGACCAGGCAGTTGAAGGCAGCGGCCGCGCCGGCCACCAGCCAGATGCCGGCGGTGGCGGCGACGATCACGCCCCATTGCGCGCCGCTGGGCAGGCCGGGAATCGCCAGCGCCATGCCGATGACGGCGCAGAACACGATCAGCTGCACGACCCGCGGCTTGGTCAGCTGGTAGAACTGCTGCCAGCGCGAGGACATGGGCGCATGGGTGGCGGTGGAGGTGGAAGCCATAGGAACGAAGGGTATCGGTATTCAGGTGCCGGCGCGGGCCTATCGCGCACGCGCCAGCAGAAAGCTCAGGACGGTCAGCAGCATGGCGGCGCCGCCGGTATGGGCCAGCGCGGCAACGATGGGCCAGTCCAGCACGATGTTCGACAGGCCGCTGGCCAGCTGCCAGCCGGCCACCAGCAGCAGGCGCACGGCCCAGACGCGCGCCTCGGGGCCGGCGCGCCAGAGCCGCCAGCTCAGCAGCGCCAGCGCGCCGAAGACGATGGCGGCGCCGACGCGGTGCGTCATATGGATGGCCGTCAGCGCGGCAAAGGGCAGCCAGCCGCCGTCGGCGCCGACACCCAGCGCGCGCCAGATGGTGAAGCCATGCTCGAAGTCCATCTCGGGCCACCATTGGCCCGCGTGGCACTGCGGGAAGGCATCGCAGGCCAGCACCGCGTAATTGGTGCTGACCCAGCCACCCAGGGCGATCTGCGCGATCGTCAGCGCGAACAGGCCCCAGGCCCCCGCCCGCAGGCCGGCGCTCAGGCCCAGCGGCCGCGGCTCATAGCCCTGCGCCTGCCAGGCGAGCAGCACCAAGAGGCCCAGGCCGCAGAGCAGATGCAGGGTGACGATGGCCGGGAACAGCTTCATCGTCACCGTCAAGGCGCCGAAGGCGCCCTGCAGGCAGACCCAGACCAGGGTGACGGTCGCCCACCAGGGCGAGACGGCCGGCGCCGCGCCCGCCCCCTCGGGGGGCCGCTCGCGTACTCGCGAGCGAGGGGCCGCATTTCTCCAGCTCATCACGCATAGCACCAGGATCAGGAAGCCGACGCCGCTGGCCAGATAGCGATGCACCATCTCGACCCAGGCCTTGCCATGGGTGACCGGGCCGGTCGGCATCGCCTGCTGCGCCGCCTCGATATGCGCATGCGCCGCCAGCGGGTTGGACTGCGCATAGCAGCCCGGCCAGTCGGGGCAGCCCAGGCCCGAGTCGCTCAGGCGCGTGAAGGCGCCGAACAAGATCAGGTCGAAGGTCAGGAACAGGGTCAGCAGGGTCAAGGCGCGCAGCCGGCCCTGCTTTGTGGCCGCCCGGGAGCGCAGGCGCAGCCATAGCAACGGCCCGGCGCCGAGCAGCGCGCCGAAGCCGAGCAACTGCCAGACGGGCGAAAGATCGTAGGCCGCGACGGTCATCGTCTCTGCGCCTCAGCGGCCCGGCCGGTCCCAGCCGGCGTTGGCCTTCAGCAGGCGATCCAGGTCCTTCTTGACCTTGCTGGGGTCCGGAGCGGCCGGCGAGCGCAGCATCCAGCGGCCCATCGGATCGATCAGATAGAAGTGCTCGGCCAGCGCGTGGCCGGCGCCCGGCTTCAGCCAGGCCTCGATCTGCGCGCGCGGCGCGCGCAGCACCGTCACCGGCACGCCCTGGCTGACCGCCTGCTGCAGCTCGGGCCGCAGCGGCGGCGCATCGGGGCCGTCGCTGGGGATCAGCCACAGCTTGTCGAGCTTGTCGCGTTCCTTGCCCAGCATCTCGCGCAGCTGGCGCTGCGCATAGAGCTGCTTCTCGCAGCCGGCGTCGCAGCCGGCCTCCTGCACGACGGTCAAGAGCCACTGGCCCTTCAGCGACTCGGCGGCCACCGGCTGGCCGGCCAGGTCCGTCAGGCTCAGCTGCGCCGGCATGTCGACGGTGGGCATGATCAGCTCGCCATAGGCATTGCCCGACAGGCGCAGCACATAGAAGCTGAAGTAGGAGGCAATGACCGGCGCGGCGCAGACGATGATGACCATCAGCATGCCCCAGCGGCCGCGGCGCTTCTGCGCCGACAGCGCCGGATCGGGCAGGCTGTGCACGGTCAGCGCCACCGGGCTTTCAAGCGGCGGCGCGGCGTCGCGGGCGGATGAGTTGGAACCAGACATAAAGACCCAGAAATAGCGCGCTCAGCGCGAACCATTGAAATGCGTAGCCGTAGTGCTTCTGCAGGCCCAGATCGGGCGGCTGCCAGTCGCGCAGCAACTGACCATCCTCGCCGCCGGCCGGCCCGGTCTGCAGCACCGTCAGCGGCAGCAGCGGCTGCCCCGTCTCCTGCGCATAGGCGGCGGCGCCGAGATTTTGCCGGATCGGACCCGAGGCCGACGCTTCGAACTCGTAAAGCCGGGAGGGCGCGGCGATCAGGCGGCCCTCGATCTCGACCGTGCCGGCCGGCGTCGCCAGCGCGGGAAGCCGACTGCGGTCCTGCGCATTGCGCGGCAGCCAGCCGCGCTGCACCAGGATCGCTTCCGCACGGCCCTCGAGGCGCAGCGGGGTGACGATGTAGAAGCCGAAACGCCCGTCCATCGGCCGGTTGTCGAGAAAGACGGTCCGCTCGGCCAGCCAATGGCCGCGCAGCCGCACGCGGCGGTGCAGCTGCGAAGCCTCGGCCGCCGCATCGAGTTCGGTCGCGGCCAGCGGTGCCTGCGCGCCGCGCGCGTCGATGGCCGCCTGCAAGGCCCGTTTCTGTGCGGCACGGTCGAGCTGCCAGATACCGAGCCGCGCCGTCAGCGCGACGGCCAGCAAGGCGGCCAGCAGCACGATGAGGCCGCGCCTGCACGTCACGCCGCTCATGCGGGGCGCGGCGGATAATCGCCGTCCATGAGAATCGTCATCCTGATCGCCATCTTCGTCATCCTCGCGGCACTGGCCGCCGCCGGCTTCTTCATGCTTAGGAACAAGCGCGGCCCGCGCAATATGGCGCGCGCGCTGACGGTGCGCATCGGCGTGTCGGTGGCGCTGTTCCTGTTCATCCTCTTGAGCTATTACATGGGCTGGGTCCAGCCGACCGGCTTCAGCGTCCCGCAACGTTAATTGAGTTCGAGGAAAGCAAAAGCGCCGCTCGATGCGGCGCTTTTGCTTTGTCCCTCAAGTCGCCCGCCGGGCCGCCCCAAGGGCGACTTGAGCCGATGTCATTGGCGGGCAAGCCCGGCAATGATCGGCGTCCCCTCGGGGGACCGCCCGCGTACCCGCGGGCGAGGGGCAGCATCCTTACATCCAGTAGACGACGACGTACAGGCCCAGCCAGACGACGTCGACGAAGTGCCAGTACCAGGCGGCGCCTTCGAAGCCGAAGTGGCGGTCCTTGGTGAAATGGCCCTTGTGCAGACGCAGGGTGATGAACAGCAGCATCAGCATGCCCACGAAGACGTGGAAGCCGTGGAAGCCGGTCAGCATGAAGAAGGTCGAGCCGAAGATGCCCGAGCTGAGCTTGAGGTTCAGCTCGGTATAGGCATGGTGGTACTCGATGCCCTGGCAGACCAGGAAGATGATGCCCAGGATCACGGTGATCCACATGAAGGCGATCGTCTTGCCGCGCTTGCCGTCGAGGATGGCGTGGTGGGCGATCGTCAGCGTCACGCCCGAGGTCAGCAGCAGCGCGGTATTGATCGTCGGCAGCGGCCACGGGCCCATGGTCGCGAAGGGCTCGACGATATTGGCCGGCGAGGCGGTCATGCCAGCGGCGACGCTGGGCCACAGGGCCTTGAAGTCCGGCCACAGGATCGCGTTCTCGAGGCTGCCGAGATTCGGCACCGCGTGCAGGCGGGCCCAGTACAGCGCGCCGAAGAAGGCGCCGAAGAACATCACCTCGGAGAAGATGAACCAGCCCATGCTCCAGCGGTAGGAGATGTCGATGCGCTCGCTGTACTGGCCGCCTTCGCTCTCACGGATCGCGTCGCCGAACCACTGCTTCAGCACGAAGGCCCACCACAGCAGGCCGAAGATCAGCGAGTACATGCCCCACTGATGGCCGTTGATCCACTGGCCGGCGCCGAGGATCACGAAGAACAGGCCGATGGCGGCCATCACCGGATGCCGCGATGGCCCTGGCACAAAGTAGTAAGGGGCTTTTCCGCCCGCTGCTTGCGTTGCTGTCGATGCCGACATTTCTCTTCTCCTCGAACCTAAAAACAGTTCTGCCTGACTCTCAGCTGCCGGCCACGCCGCTGCCGATCACCCATTGGACCAGCAGCACCAGAACCAGCACAAATAAAACGGCCGCGATCACCCCGGCGATGATCACATGCACCGGGTTCAGCTTGGCCACATCCTCTTCATATCCGGCGCCGCGGCGCACGCCGAAGAAGGCCCAGGCGATCGCCTTGACCGTCTGCACGAAGGACATCGGCCGCTGGGCCGCGTCCTTCAGATCCTGGCCGGGCCTGAACTCGCTCACGACTTGTCTCCCGGCTTCGCGCCGACGACGGCGGCCTGCTTGCCGCCCTTGCCCGCCACCTCGAAGAAGGTATAGGACAGGGTGATCGTCTTGACGTCCTTGGGCAGCTTGGGATCGATCACGAACACCACCGGCCATTGCTTGGCCTCGCCCGGCGCCAGCGTGTACTCGTTGAAGCAGAAGCATTCCAGCTTGTTGAAATGCGCGGTGGCCTGCTTCGGCGCGTAGCTCGGGATCGCCTGGGCCGACATCCGACGGTCCTGCACATTGCGGAACTCGTACATCACCGTCGCCAGCTGGCCCGGGTGCACCGTCATATGGCTGACCGCCGGCTTGAACTCCCAGGGGCCGCGCGCATTGGCGTCGAACTCGATCTCGATGCTGCGGCTGGTGTCGACCTGGGTGTTCTTGACGTCGTCGGCGCGCAGCGCATGCTGGCGCTCGGACAGCGACAGCACATTGATACCCAGCGCGGTGCAGACGGCGTTGTACAGCGGCACCAGCGCATAGCCGAAGCCCGCCATCAGCACGACGACGACGCACAGCTTGCCCGTCAGCAGCAGGTTGTCCCTGCGCAGAGCGGAGGCCAGCGTGGCGCGGATCTTCATGGTGGGCGGGCGGCGGCGTTCGCTCAGAAACCGTAGAGCGCGATCTTGGTGACGAAGCCCAGGAAAAAGACGAGGGCGACGCTGACCAGGGCCAGCGCCA
This sequence comes from Roseateles violae, assembly GCF_030410485.1. GTDB lineage: Bacteria > Pseudomonadota > Gammaproteobacteria > Burkholderiales > Burkholderiaceae_C > Roseateles_D > Roseateles_D violae. The sequence continues at coordinate 353,728 of NZ_JAUHHC010000003.1, forward strand.
GGCGCCGGTTGCTCTTGCGTTGTTCGGGCGTCAACATCTCGTCTCTCCTGCTACTGCTTCGCGATCGATCGCTCGATCAGCCGACGATCTTGGTCGCGGTGCGATCCAGCTTCGGCGGGTTTTCAAAGGTGTGGAAGGGCGCCGGCGACGGCACTTCCCACTCCAGGCCTTCGGCCGCTTCCCAGGGCTTCTGCGGGGCCTTCTCGCCCTTGCCGCGCATCATCGGGACGACGACGAAGAGGAAGAAGTAGACCTGCATCAGGCCGAAACCGAAGGCGCCGATCGACGCGATCATGTTGAAGTCGGCGAACTGCAGCGGGTAGTCGGCATAGCGACGCGGCATGCCGGCCAGACCCAGGAAGTGCATCGGGAAGAAGGTGACGTTGAAGAAAATCAGCGAGCCCCAGAAGTGGATCTTGCCACGCGTCTCCGAGAACATCACGCCGCTCCACTTCGGACCCCAGTAGTAGACGCCGGCGAACAGCGCGTACAGCGAGCCGGCCACCAGCACGTAGTGGAAGTGGGCGACGACGTAGTAGGTGTCCTGGATCTGGATGTCGACCGGGGCCATCGCGCAGATCAGGCCGGTGAAGCCGCCCATCGTGAACACGAAGATGAAGCCGACGGCCCACAGCATCGGGACCTCGAAGGTCATCGAACCGCGCCACATCGTGGCCAGCCAGTTGAAGATCTTCACGCCGGTGGGCACCGCGATCAGCATGGTCGCGTACATGAAGAACAGCTGGCCCGTCACCGGCATGCCGGTGGCGAACATATGGTGGGCCCAGACGATGAAGGACAGGATCGCGATCGAGGCGGTCGCGTAGACCATCGAGGCGTAGCCGAACAGCCGCTTGCGGGCGAAGGCCGGCACGATCTGGCTGACGATGCCGAAGGCCGGCAAGATCATGATGTAGACCTCGGGGTGGCCGAAGAACCAGAAGATGTGCTGGTACATCACCGGGTCGCCGCCGCCGGCCGGGCTGAAGAAGCTGGTGCCGAAGTGACGGTCGGTCAGCGTCATCGTGATGGCGCCGGCGAGCACCGGCATCACGGCGATCAGCAGGTAGGCGGTGATCAGCCAGGTCCAGGCGAACATCGGCATCTTCATCAGGGTCATGCCCGGCGCGCGCATGTTCAGGATGGTGACGATGATGTTGATCGAACCCATGATGGACGAGGCGCCGAGGATGTGCATCGCGAAGATGCCGGCATCCATCGACGGACCCATCTGCAGGGTCAGCGGCGCGTACAGCGTCCAGCCGGCGGCGGGGGCGCCGCCTGGCATGAAGAAGCTGGCGACCAGCATGATGGCGGCCGGGATCATCAGCCAGAAGCTGAAGTTGTTCATCCGCGCGAAGGCCATGTCGGAGGCGCCGATCTGCAGCGGCAGCATCCAGTTCGCGAAGCCGACGAAGGCCGGCATGATGGCGCCGAACACCATGATCAGGCCGTGCATCGTCGTGAACTGGTTGAACAGTTCCGGATTGACGAACTGCAGGCCGGGCTGGAACAGCTCGGCGCGGATCAGCAGCGCGAGGATGCCGCCGATCATCAGCATCGTGAACGAGAACAGCAGGTACAGCGTCCCGATGTCCTTGTGGTTGGTGGCGAACACCCAGCGCCGCCAGCCGGTCGGGGCGTGGTGGTCATCGTGGTGGTCATGAACGTCATGACCGTGATGGTCAAGCACTGCACTCATGTTGATTCCTTATTCCGACGATTCTTGACGTTCGATTACTTGCGCTCGGCCTGGATTTCGGCGGGCTGCACCAGCTGGCCGGTCTTGTTGGACCAGCTGTTCTTCGTGTAGGTGATGACGGCGGCGATATCGGTATCGCCCAGCGCCTTCCACGAGGGCATCGCGCCGTTGTTGGCGCCGTTCAGCACGATGTGGATCTGCTTGCTCTTGTCGTCGGACTGCACGATGGGCGAGCCGTCCAGCGCCTTGATCGGGCCGGCGCCCTTGCCGTCGGGCTTGTGGCAGACCGCGCAGTTGGCGGCATAGACCTTCTCGCCGCGGGCCATCAGCGGGCTGAGTTCCCAGACCTTGCTCGGATCGTCGGCCTTGGCGGCCATTTCCTTCTTCTTGCCGTCCACCCACTTGCTGTAGTCCTCGGCGGACACCACCTTCACATGGATGGGCATGTAGGCGTGTTCCTTGCCGCACAACTCGGCGCACTGGCCGTAGTAGTCGCCGACCTTCTCGGCCTTGAACCAGGTGTCGCGCACGAAGCCGGGGATCGCATCCTGCTTGACGCCGAAGGCCGGCACCATCCAGGCGTGGATCACGTCGTTGGCGGTGGTGATGATGCGCACCTTCTTGTTGACCGGCACGACCAGCGGGTTGTCGACCTTCAGCAGGTAGTTGTCGGTGTTCAGGTCCGGCTTGCCCGAATCGGACATCTCGCGCTGCGCGGCGTCCAGCGTGGCCAGGAAGCCGATGCCCTCGCCCTCGCCCTTCAGGTAGTCGTAACCCCACTTCCACTGGTAGCCGGTGGCCTTGATGGTGAGGTCGGCGTTGGTGGTGTCCTTCATCGCGACGACGACCTTGGTGGCCGGCAGGGCCATCAGGATCACGATCACGAAGGGCACGACGGTCCAGGCGATCTCGACCGCCACGCTTTCGTGGAAGGTCGCCGACACGGCGCCCTTGCTCTTGCGGTGCTTGAAGATCGAATAGAACATCACGCCGAACACGGCGAAGAAGATGACCAGGCAGATGACCAGCATGAAGTTGTGCAACCACATCTGGCTCGCGGCGATCTGCGTGACCGGCGGGTGCAGATTGATCTGGTTGACCGCCGGTCCTCCGGGCAGGTCGTTCACCGCCAGCGCGGCCTGGGCCGACAGCGTGGCAGCGGCTGCCAGCGCCGCCTGCCCCAGCCGGCGTCCGGCTTGATGCACTCGTGCGTTCATCATCATCATGGTCGTCACTTCTGTTTCAAATTCAACCCACGAACAATGCGGCAGCGAACCCGGTCCGCTGCCGCAGCATTCATCGCATCTCGCCCATCGCCCCCGTCGCACCCGGTCATCCGAGCCGGCGCACGCCTCGTCCGAGAGGCCCTTCCCGCTCCGTATGAGGCGGGAATTCTGATCGGCGGCGGATTTTAGCCCAGGCTCGGCGACTCGCCGGTTCAATGTCGTCTTTGAGCGTCGCCGGGTGCCGCGCGGCGCTCAGCGCTTGTGCGGCCGGCGGACCATCTCGCGCATCTGATCGAGCGAAACCTGGGTCTCGGCCTGCAGGCGCGGCTTCGGCGCCGGCTTGAAGGCATGGCCGTAGACGATCTCCAGGCTCAGGCGCAGGCGGCCATCGGAACCGCGCAGCCGCTCCAGCGCCTGCAAGAGCGCCGCCCGCCAGGTGCGCCCGCGCAACCCGGCAAAGCGCTGCGGCGCGAGATTGCCGCCCAGCGCACGCAGATCGCGCAGCAGCGCCTCGGGCTCGCCCCAGCTCAGGCTGATGCGCTCCTGGTCCATCACCGGATCGGCGAAGCCTGCCGCCACCAGCAGGTCGCCGATATCGTGCATATCCCACCAGTCGGGCGCGGGCCGCCCCCAGCCCAGCTGGGCGTACAGCGGTCGCAGCTCGACAAAGCTGTCCGGCCCGAGGCAGGAGAACATCAGGAAACCATCGACCGCCAGCGCCGCCTGCCACTCGGCCAGCACCGCCGGCGGATCGACGCAGCCATGCAACGCCATATTGGCCCAGACCAGCTCGACCGGCGCCTCCAGCGCCTCGCCGGCGGCCAGCACGCGCGTGCGCGAGCGCCCCTGCAAGGTGCGCAGCCAGCTGCGCTTGTGGGTCGCCTGGCTGCGTGCCAGCAGCGCCGGCAGCGGCTCGACGCAGAGCTGCTCGGCCTGCGGATAGGCGCTGGCCAGCGCGGCGCCGCCGGCGCCGAGAAAGGCCGACCATTGCAGCACCCGGCGCGGCTGCTGCTTGATGATGGCCAGACGCTCGGCCATGCGCTGCGCGACCTCGGCATGCAGCCAGGGCGGCGTTTCGCTGCGCGCCAGGCGGCTGGCCTGCTGGCGCAGCGCGCGCGGATCGAGCTGCTGCGGACGCGGCGGCGCAGCGGCCGGGGCGTCGGAAGACTTAGGGGGGATGGCGGCCGGATCGGACATGAGGGCGGCAGTATATTGACGCGCATGTCGGCGCGTCCCCTGAGCAGTTCCAAACCCGCCTTCGTCGAACGGGTGCTGATGCGCTGTCCCGGCCAATGCGCGGTCTGCCGCAGCTGGTCGGAGCAGCATGTGTGCAGCGACTGCCTGATGCGCTATGCGCGGCCGGTGCCGCGTTGCTGGACCTGCGCCGCGCGGCTGCCGCTGGAGCGCATCGGCCACCGCCATCCCAAATGCGGCCGCTGCCTGCGCGAGCCGCCGCCCTTGTCGCGCACGATTGCCGCGCTGGATTACGCCTTCCCCTGGGACGGGCTCTTGCAGCACTACAAATTCCACCAGGCGATCGAGTTGCGCGAGACCCTGCTCGACCGCCTGCGCCAGGCGCTGCTGGTCGCCGAGGCGCTCAAGCCGGACTGGCTGCTGCCGGTGCCGCTGGCCCTGAAGCGCCAGCGCGAGCGCGGCTACAACCAGAGCTGGGAGCTGGCACGCAGCCTGGCGCGGCGGCACAAGCTGCGCTGCGAAGCGGATATGCTGCTGCGCGTGCGCGAGACCTCGCAGCAGGCGCAGCTGCCGTACGCGGTGCGCGCGGCCAATGTCAAGGGTGCCTTCGCGGTCGACCCGAGCCACGCCGCGCGCCTGCACGGCCGCCGCGTCGTGCTGCTCGACGATGTGATGACCAGCGGCGCGACCCTGTTCGAACTGGCCCGCGTGCTGCGCCAGGCCGGGGTCGCCGACGTGCAGGCCTGGGTCGTCGCGCGCACGCCGGAAACCGAAAACTAGCGCCCCTGCCCTTTCCCCTTCTTCATGTTCCACATCGTCCTGGTCCAGCCGGAGATCCCGCCCAACACCGGCAACATCATCCGCCTGGCCGCCAACACCGGCTGCACCCTGCACCTGATCGAACCGCTGGGCTTCTCGATGGAAGACAAGCTGCTGCAGCGCGCGGGCCTCGACTATCACGAGTACGCGCCGCTGCAGCGGCATGCGAACTGGGAGGCCTTTCTCGCCAGCGCGCGGCCCGATCCGGCACGCCTGTTCGCCTTCACCACGCGCGGCAGCCGGCCGCTGGGCGAGATGGCCTGGCGGCCGGGCGACTACCTGGTCTTCGGCTCCGAGACCGCCGGCCTGGCGCCCGAGCTGCGCGAGCGCTTCCCGGAGGGCCAGCGCGTGCGCCTGCCGATGCGGCCGGGCCAGCGCAGCCTGAATCTCAGCAACAGCGTCGCCGTCGCGGTCTTCGATGCCTGGCGGCAGAACGGCTACGCCGGCGGCGGCTGATCAATAGTCGGCGCTCACGCCGGCGGCTTTGATCACGGCCGCCCAGCGGCGTCGCTCGCTGCCCATCAGCTGGGCCAGGCCCTCGGGCGAGGTCGCCGAGGCGCTGAAGTACTGGGCCAGCATCTTGCTGCGCACCTCGTCGCTGCGGATGATTCGCACCAGCTCGGCGGACAGTCGCTCGACGATGGCCGGCGGCGTCCCCATCGGCGCCAGCACCGCCTGCCAGGAGATCGCCTCGAAGCCGGCAAAGCCCTGCTCGGCCAGGGTCGGCAGTTCGGGCAGGGCGGCGCTACGGCCCAGACTGGTCACGCCCAGGGCCAGCAGCTTGCCGGCCTTGATCTGGCCGATCGCGATGCCGGGCACCATGAAGCCGGCCTGCACCTGGCCGGCCAGGATCGCGTTGACGACCTGCGGGAAGCCCTGGTAAGGCACATGGGTCAGCGCGACGCCGGCGCGGGTCTTGAACAGCTCCATCGCCAGATGCGCGGCGCTGCCGTTGCCGACGCTGCCGTAGTTCAGCGCGCCGCCGCTGGACTTGGCCAGTCGCACGAAATCGGCCAGCGTCTTCACGCCCAGCCGCGGGTCGACGACCAGCACGTTCGGCGAACTGGCGACCAGGCTGATCGGCTGCAGCTCCTTGGCCGGGTCGTAGGGCAGCTGCTTGTTGAGGAGCGGTGCCGTCACCAGCGGGCCCTGGATCGTGAACAGCAGCGTGTAGCCGTCGGGCGCCGAATTGGCGACGACGCCGGTGCCGATATTGCCGCCGGCGCCGGGCCGGTTGTCGATGACGATGGCCTGACCCAGACGCTGCGCCAAGGGTTCGGCGACGGCGCGCGCGATCAGGTCCGGCGAGCTGCCGCCCGGGAAGGGCACGACCAGCTTGATCGGCCGCGAGGGCCAGGCCTGGGCCAGCGCCGGCAAGGGCAGCGCCGCGCCGGCAAGCAGCAGTTCGCGGCGCCGCATCCTCAATGCTCCGCCCGCGCCTGGCGCCCCATCAGCCGATCGATCGCCGCGACCGCGCTCAGGCGGCCGTCCAGCACCGCGACGACGGCCTCGGTGATCGGCATGTCGACGCCGCGCTCGCGCGCCCGCGCCAGCACGGTCGGCGCGCTGTAGACGCCCTCGGCCACATGGCCGAGCTCGGCCAGGATCTGCGCCAGCGGCTTGCCTTCGGCCAGCAGCAGGCCGACACGGCGGTTGCGCGACAGATCGCCGGTGGCGGTCAGCACCAGATCGCCGATGCCCGACAGGCCCATGAAGGTCTCGGCCCGCGCCCCCAGGCTCAGGCCCAGGCGCAGCATCTCGGCCAGGCCGCGGGTGATCAGCGCGGCACGCGCATTCAGGCCCGGCGCATTGGCGACATCACCGGCAGCCTCGGCGCGCAGGCGCAGGCCGTCGGCCGTGCCGACGGCGATCGCCAGCACGTTCTTGACCGCGCCGCCGACCTCGACGCCGACCGGATCGGCCGAGGTGTAGACGCGCAGCCGCTCGCCGTGGAAGGCCTGGACGGCGGCCTGGGCCAGCGCCTCATCCTCGCTGGCGGCGACCAGGGCCGTCGGCTGGCCGGCCGCGACCTCCTGCGCGAAGCTGGGGCCCGACAGAATGCCCACGCGCAGCCGCGGCTGCACCTCGCGCGCGATCTCGTGGCCCAAGAGACCGCTGCCGGCCTCGAAGCCCTTGCAAAGCCACAGCACACGCGCGCCGTCGGGCAGCTGGGCCAGCAGCGCGCGCAGCGCCGCCATCGGCGTGGCGACGATGATCAGGCCCTGGCCGGCATCGTCGCCATGCGCGACCGCGGCGGCCAGATCACTGGTTAGCGCCAGCGCGGCGGGCAGCTCGGCCTCGGGCAGGTAATGGGTGTTGCGCCGCGTCGCGGCCATCGTCGCCGCGGCCTGCGCGTCGCGCGCCCACAGCAGCACGCGATGGCCGGCGGCCGATTGCGCGGCCTGCACCGCCAGCGCCGTGCCCCAGGCGCCGGCGCCCAATATGCTGATCTTCATGCTCGCTCAATGAAGAACGCGCCCCGCCGCAGATCCGCTGCTTCGGGGCGCGTCATGGCTCGAAGGCCGGTCGCGATCAGTTGACCGTCGCGCTGCCGGCGGCGGCCGCGTCGATCTGCGCCTGGCGCGCCTCGAACATGGCCTGGAAATTGACTTCGCTCAGCAGCACCGGCGGGAAGCCGGCGCGGGTGCAGACGTCGGAGACCACGGCGCGCAGGTAGGGGTAGACCATCTGCGGGCAGACGATGCCGAGGATGCCCTCCAGCTGCTCCTGCGGCACATTGCGGATCTCGAAGATGCCGGCCTGCTTGGCCTCGATCAGGAACAGGGTCTTCTCGCCGACCTTGGTCGTCACGGTGGCGGTCACGTTGACCTCGAACATGCCCTCGGCGATCGGCTCGGCGGCCAGGGCCAGATTGATGTCGACCTGCGGCTGGGTCTGCTCCAGCAGGATCTGCGGCGCGTTCGGCTGCTCCAGCGACAGGTCCTTCAGGTACATGCGCTGGATCTGGAACACGGGGGTGTTGGTCTCGTCGGACATGGGGTGCTTTCAAATAGTGAAGCCCGTCAGACCAGGCTGCGGGCGGCGCGCCGATTATGACGCACAGGCCTTGGCGGGCCTGCTGGGGTCTATCCCCTCTTGAATTCGCAAGGCCCGGATCATGCGCCCTGGAGCAGGGGCTGCAGGCCGCCGCGCTGGTCGAGCGCGATCAGCTCGTCGCAGCCGCCGACATGGGTGTCGCCGATGAAGATCTGCGGCACCGTGCGGCGCCCGGTCAGCGCGATCATCGCGTCACGTTCCCCGGGGTTCAGGTCGACGCGCACCTCATCGATCTGCTCGACGCCGCGCTGCTTCAGCAGGCTCTTGGCCCGGATGCAGTAGGGGCAGACCAGGGTGGTGTACATCTTCACGCTTCGCATCGACAACTCACTCTTTGTTCAAACGGCGCGCCGGCCTCAGGCGCTCTTCTCGACCGGCAGATTGGCTTCGCGCCAGGCGGCCAGGCCACCGGCCAGCGGCTGGGCCTTTTCATAGCCCTGCTTGCGCAATATGCCAGCGGCCCGCGCCGCGCGTGCGCCGCTGGCGCACACCAGCACCAGAGGCAGGGTCTTGTTCGAGGGCAGCGACTTGTGGCCCTCCAGCGATGCTAGCGGGATGTTGCGCGCGCCGGCAACATGGCCGGCGGCGAACTCGGCCGGCTCGCTGACATCGATGAACAGGGCCTTCTCGCGATTGACCAGGCGCACCGCCTCGGCCGTCGTCAGCGCCGCGCCGCGGCCGCCGCGGGCTAGGCTCGGCCACAGCAGGAAACCACCGGAGGTGATGGCGGCGAGGATCAGGATCCAGTTGTCGAGCAGGAATTTCAAGGCGGGTCCGTCGGTGGGATGAAACGGCGGATTATAGAAAGGCCTGCCCGATAGAATCCGTCGGGCCTGCGTCGTGCGGCCTCCAAACAAGCTCCTTCATGTACAAGCTCGTCCTCATTCGCCACGGCGAATCGACCTGGAATCTCGAAAACCGTTTCACCGGCTGGACCGATGTCGACCTGACCGCCACCGGCGTCGAGCAGGCCAAGCAGGCCGGCCGCCTGATCAAGGAAGCCGGCCTGGACTTCGATGTCGCCTACACCTCGGTGCTCAAGCGCGCCGTCTGGACGCTGTGGCACTGCCTGGACCAGATGGACCGCACCTGGCTGCCGGTCGTGCACAGCTGGCGCCTGAACGAGCGCCACTACGGCGCGCTGCAGGGCCTGAACAAGGCCGAGACGGCCAAGCAGTATGGCGACGAGCAGGTGCTGGTCTGGCGCCGCAGCTACGACACGCCGCCGCCGCCGCTGGAATCGAACGATCCCCGCAGCGAGCGCGGCGACATCCGCTACGCCAAGATGAATCCGGCCGACATCCCGCTGACCGAATGCCTGAAGGACACGGTGGCGCGCGTGCTGCCCTTCTGGAACGACTCGGTCGCGCCGGCGATCAAGCTCGGCAAGCGCGTCGTCATCGCCGCCCACGGCAACAGCATCCGCGCCCTGGTCAAGTACCTCGACGGCATCGGCGACGACGAGATCGTCGGCCTCAACATCCCGAACGGCATCCCGCTGGTCTACGAGCTCGACGCCGACTTGAAGCCGATCAAGAGCTACTACCTCGGCGACGCCGAGGCGGCCGCGAAGGCCGCTGCCGCGGTGGCCAATCAGGGCAAGAAGGCCTAGACGAGAGCGCGCCATGCCTCGATTCGCCGCGAACCTCAGCCTGCTCTATATGGAGCATGCCTTCGCGGACCGTTTCGAGGCGGCGGCGCGCGACGGCTTCGAGGCCGTCGAGATCCTCTTTCCCTACGAGCATCCGGCGGCCGAAGTCGCCGCGCTGTTGCAGCGCCATGGCCTGCAGGCGGTGCTGATCAATGCGCCGCCGGGCGATTTTGCGGCCGGCGAGCGCGGCCTGGCCTGCCTGCCCGGCCGCGAGGCCGAATTCCGCGCCAGCGTCGAGCAGGCGCTGGCCTATGCGCGGGCGATCGCCTGCCCGCGCGTGCACATCATGTCGGGCATCGTCGCGCGCGAGTCCTCGCGCAGCGTGCTGAAGCCCCTCTGGCTGGACAACCTGCGCTGGGCCGCCGAGGCCGCGGCGCGGATGGACTTGCGGCTGTGCATCGAGCCCATCAACGCGCGCGACATGCCCGGCTATTTCCTCAACCGGCAGGACCAGGCGCTGGAGCTGCTCGCCGCGCTGGCCGCGCCCAACGTCGGCCTGCAGATGGACTGGTACCACTGCCAGATCGTCGAGGGCGATGTGGCCACCAAGCTGCGCCGCGCGATCGCCGCCGGCGTGCTCGAGCATGTGCAGCTGGCCGGCGTGCCCGATCGGCAGGAGCCCGACGAGGGCGAGCTGCGCGTCGACTACCTGCTCGATCTGCTGGACCGGCTGGGCTATGCCGGCCATGTCGGCTGCGAGTACCGGCCGCGGGCCGGCACCTCAGCCGGCCTGGCCTGGCTGCAGCGCTTCATCGACGGCGCGCGCCAGTAGCGGCGCGATCGAAACCGCATTGCTGGCATGGGGCACGGTGTTGGCGCTCCAGATCGCGCCGACGCCGGCCGCGCGCAGCGCCAGCAGCGCATCGCCATTGAACAGCGCATGGGTGACGGCCACATCGATACTGGCCGCGCCGCGCACCAGCAGCTGCTCGGCCGCGCCGACCAGGGTGCGGCCGGTCGAGGCCATATCGTCAAGCAGCACGACCGGACGGCCGGCCACCTCCACCTCGGGCAGGGCCAGCTGCACCTGGTGATCGCCCTGGCGCAGCTTGCGGCCGACCGCATGCGCGAGGCCCGCCGCCGCGGCCGCCTCGGCCACCCACTGGGCCGACTCTTCGTCCGGCCCGATCAGCAAGGCACCGGGCCGCTGCTGCGCGATCCAGCGCCCCAGCAGCGGCGCCGCCGACAAGGCCCGGCCCTGCCCCGCCGGCATCACCTCGTCGAGGCTGGCGATGCGGTGAAGATGCGGGTCGACGGTGATCAGCGCATCGAAGTGCTGGCTCAGCAGCCGCGCGATATGGCGCTGGCTGACCGCCTCGCCCGGCGTGAACTCCATGTCCTGGCGCATATAGGCCAGATAGGGCGTGACCAGCAGCAGGCGCTTGGCGCCGAGCTCGCGCGCGGTCGGTGCGGCGATCATCAGTTCGACCAGCTTGTCGTTGGGCTGCTGAAGGCCGCGCAAGAGCACCACGTGCTCGGGCAGCGGCTTGGGCAGCACCAGACGCATCTCCCCATCGGGGAAGGTATGGCGCTGTATCGTGTGCAGCGGGCAGCCCAGTTCGGCGGCCAGCTGCTGCGCCAGCGCCAGTTCGTCGTCGAAGGCCAGCAGCAGGCGCATCAGGCGGTCTCCAGGGCGGTCGCCAGGCGGCTGCGCAGCGACTCGGCCAGCGCGCGGCGCTCGGCGTCCTGCGTGGCCTGCACCGGCAGCAGTTGCAGTTGAACGGCCAGGCCGCGCGCGCAGACGATCTGCCACAGGCTTTGCACCAGGGTCGTCTCGCCGATGAATCGCGCGGCCGGACTGAAGCGCGCGCCGGGCTCATGCCAGCGCAGCATCAGCGGCTGCACCGGCACGCCGGAAGCGATCGCCGCCTGCAGCAGATTGCCATGGAAAGGCAGCAGCTGCGGGCCCGGCCCGGTCGTGCCCTCGGGAAAGAAGGCGACCGTGTCGCCGGCGCGCAAGGCCTCGGCCGCCTGGTGCACGACCTTCAGCGCATCGCGCTTGCTGCTGCGCTCCAGGTACAAGGTACCGGCGCCGTCGACCAGGGAGCCGAGCAGGGGCCAGTCCTTGATCGCCGCCTTGGAGACGAAGCGCGCCTCCGGCATCACCGCGTGGACGACGGCGATGTCCAGCCAGGACACATGGTTGGCGACCAGCAGCTTGGGGCCGGCCTCCACCCTTCCCTCGCTCTGCAGCTCGATGCCCAGGATGCTCAAGGTACGCGCCGACCACCAGCGGATATGGCCCTGGCGGCCAGGCCCGTCGAGCGCGCCGAAGCGCAGCTTGACCAGGGCCAGGCCATGCAGCACATGCACGCTCAGGCGCAGGAGCCGCCCGATGGCGATCAGGCTGCGGCGCATGCGCTTCAGTCCGCGCTGGAATGGGCCAGATGTCCGGCCACCAGCGTGTGACGCACGCGCGCCGGCAGCTCGAAGCCGCTGATCTCGAAGGCGAAGGGCGTGTGCTTGCCCTGGCTGCACAGGCGCTCCGGCGCGACCGCCCAGCTGGACTTGGGATCGAACACGCAGACATCGGCGACGCCGCCCTCGACCAGGCGGCCGGCGCTGGCCGACAGCGAACCGAGCGCATGGCCCAGCACCTTAACCGGCTCGGCGGTGATCACGGCCAGCGCGCGCGCCAGCGGCAGCTGCTGGTCCTCGGCCCAGCGCAGCGCCAGGCTCAGGAGCAGCTCCAGGCCGGTGGCGCCGGGCGTCGCCTCGGCGAAGGGCACGTTCTTCTCGTCGGCGGCGACCGGCATATGGTCGCTGACCAGGGCGTCGATCGTGCCGTCGGCAAGCGCAGCGCGCAAGGCATCCCTGTCGCGCTGCTGGCGCAGCGGCGGCGTCACCCGCATCGCCGGGTTGAAGTAGCCGATGTCGACATCGGTCAGATGCAGCGAGTTGATCGACACATCGGCCGTCAGCTTCAGCCCTTCTTTCTTCGCCGCGCGGATCAGCTCGACGCCCGCCGCGCTGGAGATGCGGCACAGGTGCACGCGCGCGCCGGTCGAGCGCATCAGCTCGAAGATGGTATGCAGGGCCACCGTCTCGGCCATCACCGGCACGCCGGACAGGCCCAGGCGGGTGGCGACCGCGCCGCTGGCGGCGACGCCGCCGGACAGCCAAGCGTCCTGCGGGCGCAGCCAGACCGTGTAGTCATAGGTCGCCGCGTACTGCAGCGCGCGCGCCAGCACCAGGGTGTCGCGCACCGGCGCCTCGGCCTGCGAGAAGCCGACACAGCCGGCCTCGGTCAGCTCGGCCATCTCGGTCAGCGATTCGCCGCCCAGGTTCTTGGTCAGCGCGCCCAGCGGAAAGAGCCGGCACAGGCTCAGCTTGCGGGCGCGGAACTTCAGCATCTCGACCAGGCCCGGTTCGTCCAGCGCCGGGTCGGTGTCGGGCGGGCAGACGAGGCTGGTGACGCCGCCGGCCGCGGCCGCGTTCAGCTCGCTTTCCAGCATGCCTTCGTGCTCGTGGCCCGGCTCGCGCAGGCGCGCGGCCAGGTCCACGAGGCCCGGCGCGACGACCAGGCCCGTGGCATCGATGGTGCGCGCCGGCTCGAAATCGGCCGGCACCTGGCCCAGCGCGACGATGAGGCCGCCGGCGATCGCCAGATCGCCCAGCTTGTCCAGGCCCGAGGCCGGGTCGATCAGCCGGCCGCCCTTGATCAAGATCTTCATGCTTCGTTTCCTGCGAGGATGCTCATCACCGCCATGCGCACGGCGATGCCGAAGGTGACCTGGGGCAGGATCACGCTCTGCTTGCCGTCTGCCACGTCGGAGGCGATCTCTACGCCGCGGTTGATCGGGCCCGGGTGCATGACGATCGCATCCGGCTTGGCCAGCGCCAGCTTCTCCGGCGTCAGGCCGAAGTTCTTGAAGAACTCGCCGGCGCTGGGCAGCATCGCACCGCTCATGCGCTCGTTCTGCAGGCGCAGCATGATGATCACGTCGGCGTCGCGGATGCCCTCGGCCATGTCGTGGCAGACCCGCACGCCCATCTCGCGCAAATCGCCCGGCACCAGGGTCTTGGGACCGACCGCGCGGATCTCGGGCACGCCCAGGATGTTCAGCGCATGGATGTCCGAGCGGGCGACGCGGCTGTGCACGATGTCGCCGACGATGGCCACCGTCAGATTGCGGAAATCCTTCTTGAAGTGCCGGATCGTGTACATGTCCAGCAGGCCCTGCGTCGGATGCGCATGGCGGCCGTCGCCGGCGTTGACCACATGCACATGGGGCGCGCAATGCTGGGCGATCAGATAGGGCGCGCCCGATTCGCTGTGGCGCACGACGAACATGTCCGCATGCATGGCCGACAGATTGGCCACCGTGTCCAGCAGGGTCTCGCCCTTGGCCGTCGAGCTGCGCGCGATGTCGAGGTTGATCACATCGGCCGACAGGCGCTTGGCGGCGATCTCGAAGGTCGTGCGGGTGCGCGTGCTGTTCTCGAAGAACAGATTGAAGACCGACTTGCCGCGCAGCAGCGGCACCTTCTTGACCTCGCGGTCGTTGACCGACAGAAAGGTGCCGGCGGTGTCCAGGATCTGATGGATCACCGCCTGCGGCAGGCCCTCGATCGACAGCAGGTGGATCAGCTCGCCATGCTTGTTCAGCTGGGGATTGCGTTTGCTCAGCATGTCAGGACTCCCGCCGGGCCGCCCCAAGGGAGGCCTGCGCCCCCGCGGGGGGCAGTGAACGAAGTGAACGGGGGGGCATCACTCCTTGTCTCCTTTGACGTCGAAGCTGAAACGGCCCGCCTCGTCGCGTGCCAGGCGCAGCTTCTGCTCGGCCGCCAGGGTCACGCGGGCGGCCGAGAAGGCCGGCTCGATCGGCAGCTCGCGACCGCCGCGGTCGACCAGCACCGCCAGCTGCACGCTGGCCGGGCGGCCGAAGTCGAACAGCTCGTTGATCACCGCCCGCGTCGTGCGGCCGGTGTAGAGCACATCGTCGATCAAGAGGATGTGGCGGCCGTTGACCTCGAAGGGCAGCTTCGTATGGTCGGCGCTGGCGCTCATGCCCTTGGAGCCGAAATCGTCGCGGTGCAGCGAGCTGGAGATCACGCCGGCGGCCAGCTGCAGATCGGCGGCCAGGCGCTCGGCCAGCCAGGCGCCGCCGGACCAGACGCCGACCAGGGCGCAGGCATCGGCGGCATGGGGCTGCAGCAGGCGCTGCACGCCGCGGCGCAGGTCGGCATACAGCGCCTCCGCATCGAGAAGCAAGGTACTCATGAGGTTTCTCTGAAGAATTGTTCGAGGATCAGGGCGGCGGCCGCCGAATCGACATCGCAGGCACCGGCCGCCTCGGCCGCGACGCTGGTGTAGCGCTCGTCGACCTCGTGGATGGGCAGGCGAAAACGCCCCTTCAACTGCCGGCCGAACTTGCGCGCGCGCAGGGTGATCTCATGCTCGGCGCCGTCCGGATGGAAGGGCACGCCGATCACCAGCGCCTCCGGCTGCCATTCCCTGATCAGCTTCTCGATCGCGGCAAAGCGCGCCTCGCCGTCGACGGTGATGCTTCTGAGCGCCTGCGCCGCGCCGGTGAAACGACTGCCGGCGGCCACGCCAACCCGTTTGATTCCGTAGTCGAAGGCCAGCAGGGTCATGCGTGCCCGGCATCCATGCTCAGCATGCGCGGATCGACGCCCAGCAGCGCCAGCGCGCGTTCGTAGCGGTCCTCGATCGGCGTGTCGAAGATGATCTCCGGCGTCGCATCGACGGTCAGCCAGCCGTTGCGGCCGATTTCCTCTTCCAGCTGGCCGGCGGCCCAGCCGCTGTAGCCCAGGGTCACCAGCAGCTTCTTCGGGCCGGCGCCATTGGAGAGCGCCTCCAGCACGTCGCGGCTGGTCGTCATCTCCAGGCCGCCGGGCACGGCCAGGGTGGCGCTGTAATGGCCGCCCTCGGCGTCCAGCGGCTCGTGCAGCACGAAGCCGCGCTCGGTCTGCACCGGCCCGCCATAGAACACCGGCGTCGCGGCCAGTTCGTCGTGCGGCAGGCTCAGCTCGACCTTTTCGAACAGATTGCCCAGGGTCAGCGAGATCGGCTTGTTGATGACCAGGCCCAGCGCGCCCTTGTCGTTGTGCTCGCACATATAGATGACGCTGCCCGCAAAGGCCTCGTCGGCCATGCCGGGCATCGCTATCAGGAACTGGTTGGTGAGATCGATGCGGTCCTTGGCCATGCGCTCATTTTATTCATGGGAGACACTGCGGGGATGGAAAAGCCTTTCGAGCGCGCCCTGGTCTGGTTCCGGCGCGATCTGCGCGTCGACGACCAGGCGGCGCTGTCCCGCGCGCTGAGCGCGGCCCAACAGGTGTTCTGCGTCTTTCTGCTTGATCGCGACATCCTCGATCCGCTGCCGCGTGCCGACCGCCGCGTTGTCTTCATCCTGCGCTCGCTGGAGGAGCTGCACCGGCAGCTGGCCGCGCTGCGCCCCGGCGCCGGCCTGATCGTGCGCCATGGCCAGGCCCAAGCCGAGATCGCCGCGCTGGCGGCGCAGCTGGACGTGCAGGCGGTGCTGACGAACCATGATGACGAACCGGCGGCGCTGGCCCGCGACGCCACCGTCAGGGACGCACTGGCGGCCCAGGGCCGGCAGTTGCTGAGCTTCAAGGACCATGTCGTGTTCGAGCGCAGCGAGGTGCTCAGCGCCAGCGGCAGCCCCTACACGGTGTTCACGCCCTACAAGAACGCCTGGCTGCGCCGGCTGACGCCGGCCGACCTGCGCCCGCATCCGCTGCAGCCGCAGGCGCTGGCCGCCAGCCCGCTG
The DNA here is from genome assembly GCF_030410485.1 of Roseateles violae. GTDB lineage: Bacteria > Pseudomonadota > Gammaproteobacteria > Burkholderiales > Burkholderiaceae_C > Roseateles_D > Roseateles_D violae. The sequence goes on from NZ_JAUHHC010000003.1 coordinate 370,138, forward strand.
GCCGGCCGCATCCCCGCGCCGGCCGAGATCGGCTTCGAGCCGGTCGCCCTGCCCGCGCAGCTGGGGGTCGGCAGCAGCGGCGCCGAGCAGTTGCTGGACGACTTCCTCGAGCGCATGGACCGCTACGACCGGGCGCGCGACTATCCGGCGCTGAAGGGCCCCAGCTATCTGAGCGTGCATCTGCGCTTCGGCACGATCTCGATCCGGCGCCTGGCGCGGCTGGCGCATGAGCGGATGCTGGGCGGCCTGCGCGGCGCCGAGGTCTGGCTCGGCGAGCTGATCTGGCGCGAGTTCTACCAGCAGCTGATGCACCACCATCCGCAGGCGATGAGCGCGGCCTTCCGGCCCGCCTACGACGCGATCGAATGGGAGCGCGGACCCGGCGCCGAGGCGCTGTTCGCTGCCTGGCGCGAGGGCCGCACCGGCTATCCGCTGGTCGACGCGGCGATGCGCCAGCTGCTGGCCAGCGGCTATATGCACAACCGCCTGCGCATGGTGACGGCCAGCTTCCTGTGCAAGGACCTGGGCCTGGACTGGCGCTGGGGCGAGCGTCATTTCGCCGAGCAGCTGCTGGACTTCGACCTGGCCGCCAACAACGGCGGCTGGCAATGGGCCTCATCGAGCGGCTGCGATGCCCAGCCCTGGTTCCGCATCTTCAACCCGGTCACGCAGAGCGAGAAGTTCGACGCCGAGGGCCTGTTCATCAAGCGCTATCTGCCGCAGCTGAGCAAGCTGCCGGCCAAGCTGGTCCATGCGCCCTGGCGGGCCCGCCCGGAGGAGCTGCAGGCGCTGGGCCTGGTGCTGGGCCGCGACTATCCGCCGCCCCTCGTCGACCATGAGGCGGCGCGGCGCCGCACCTTGGAGCGCTACGCGGTGGTCAAAACAGCTCGACCGCGCTGAGCTGGGTCTGCTCGCGCATGGCGCCGGCGGCCACCAGGGCCGCGTGGCTCTGCACCTGGTTGCGGCCCGCATCCTTGGCGTGGTAGACGGCGCGGTCGGCGCGCTCGAAGGCGGCGGCCGGGGAATCGCCGGGCCGCACCTCGGTGAAGCCGACGCTGACGCTGATATGGCCGACCTGCGGGAAGGCGTAATGCTCGGTGTTGTGGCGCAGGCGCTCGAAGGCATGGGCCGCGTCGGCCTCGTCGGCGCAGCGCATCAGCACGACGAACTCCTCGCCACCGAAGCGGTAGAGCAGATCGTGGAAGCGGAAGCTGCTGCGCATCAGCCTGGAGAGCAGCAGCAGCACCTCGTCCCCGATCAGATGGCCGAAGCGGTCGTTGACCGACTTGAAGTGGTCGATGTCGATGACGCCGAGGAAGTAGCGCGCACCGCCGGCATGGCGGCGGTCGCCGGCCTCGATGCAGGCGGCAGAGCCGGGCAGTTCGCCGAGCGCCTTCAGAAAGCTCTCGTCGAAGGTCTTGCGGTTCAGCAGGCCGGTCAGCGTGTCGCGCTCGCTGTAGTCGAGCAGGCCCTGGAAGTTGTGATAGATGCGCAGCACGCTGCAGACCATGCGCTCGGCGCCGCTCTTCAGCCGCTGCTCCGAGACGATCTCGAGCACGCCGACGACCTCGCGCTCGGTGGCCAGCGGGAAGATCGTCAGCCAGCTGCCGTCGGCCTGCTGCAGCTGCAGCACGCCGCGGCTCTTCATGCATTCCAGGCGCTGCGGCTTGTCGCTACAAGGGGGTAGGCGGCTCGGGTCGGCCCACAGCGGGTCGGCGGTCGCGACCGCCTCGCCGGCCACCAGGCGGGCGCGCGTCAACCAGCGCGATTGCGCGCAGCCCTCCTCGCCCAGTTCGATGCAGCGGTAGATCGCCACCGACAGCGGCTCGAGCAGATCGCGCAGCGCCGAGACCAGGGTGACGTCCATGACGTCCCGGTCCCGGAAACCGGTCAATTCGGCGAGATGGTCTACGACTTCGGACATGGCGGCGGCATTGCGGAAGTGAGGCGGCTCGCGCCGGACTCCGGGCTCTCAGGTCGGATCGCGCGCGCCGCAGTGTAGCCGCGGCGCCGGGCAAAACCGGGCGCCTTCACCCCCGGGTTTGCCCGAGCCCGCTTCAAGCCGCCGCCGTCTCGGCGCCGCTGGAAGTGAAGCGGCCGATCAGCTCGATCAGTTGTTCCTCGTCGTAAGGCTTGCCGAGGTAATGGTCGACGCCCAGCTGCGCCGCATAGTCGCGGTGCTTCTGCGCGATGCGCGAGGTGATCATGATCACCGGCAGCGCCGCCAGCCGCGCATCGGCGCGCATATTGCGGACCAGGTCGAAGCCGTCCATGCGCGGCATCTCGATGTCGGACAGCACGACGGCGGGCAGCTCCTCGCCGGCCAGCTTCTCCATCGCATCCATGCCGTCCTTGGCCAACTGCACGCGATAGCCCTCGCGCTCCAGCAGGCGCTGGGTGACGCGGCGCACCGTCAGCGAGTCGTCGACGACGAGCACCAGCGGCGCCAGCGCCTCCTCGGCCTGCGCCGTCTGCACCGGCGCGGCAGCCAGCGGCTGCGCGACGCGCTGCTGCGCCGCCACGCCATACCAGCTGGCCAGCGCCACCGGGTTGTAGATCAGCGCGACCTCGCCCGAGGCCAGCAGGCTGATGCCGGCAAGACCCGGCACCTTGTTCAGCTGCGGGCCGAGGTTCTTGACCACCACTTCCTGGTTGCCCAGCACCTCGTCCACATGCAGGGCCAGGCGCTGCTGCGCGCTGCGCACCAGCACCAGCGAGGCGCTCTTGCCATGCAGATGGCCGCGGCCCTGCTGGCCCAGCAGACCGCCGAGCCAGTAGAAGGGCTGCGCCTGCCCCTGGTTGACGGTGGGCAGCGCGATGCTGCCGGCCGCATAGGCGGCGTCGATCTGCTCGTTGGGCACCCGCTGCACCGAGTCCATCAGGCTGGCCGGCACGGCGACGACCTGCTCGCCGCTGCGCAGCAGCACGATCTGGGTCAGCGCCGTGGTCAGCGGCAGGCGCAGCGCAAAGCGCGCCCCCTGCCCCGGCGTCGAGGCGATCTCGATCGAGCCGCCCAGGGTGTTGACCTCGGCGCGCACGACGTCCATGCCGACGCCGCGGCCCGAGAGCTCGGTGACCTGGCTGGCCGTCGAGAAGCCCGGCGCGAAGATCAGCTGCACCAGCGCCGCCTCGTCGGGCGTCTCGCCGGCCCGGATCAGGCCCAGCTGCTCGCCGCGCTCGCGGATGCGCTGCAGGTTCAGGCCGGCGCCATCGTCGCCGAAGTCCAGCAGCACCTCGTTGCCTTCCTGGCGCGCATGCACGCGCACGGTGCCGCTGGCGTCCTTGCCGGCGGCCTGGCGCTGCTCGGGCGTCTCGATGCCGTGGCTGACGCTGTTGCGCAGCAGGTGCTCGAAGGCGCCGGACATGCGCTCCAGCACGCTGCGGTCCAGCTCGGTCGAGCCGCCGACGATCTCCAGCCGGGCCTGCCGGCCGGCATCGCGCGCCGCCTGGCGCACGACGCGGTGCATGCGCTCACCCAGGCTGTCGAACTCGACCATGCGGGTGCGCAGCAGATCGTCCTGCAGCTCGCGCGTCAGCCGCGACTGCGCGGCCAGTTCGTCTTCGCCCAGCTGCACATTGCGCTGCAGGCTGCGCTGCACGGTGGCCACGTCGTTGACCGACTCGGCCAGCATGCGGGTCAGCTCCTGGAAGCGGGTGTAGCGGTCGAACTCCAACGGATCGAATTCGCCGGCCGCCTGCTGCGCGCGCTCCTGCTGCACGCCCATCTGCGCCTCGGCCTGCAGTTCGAGCTCGCGCAGCTGGCCGCGCAGGCGGTCCAGGTTGTCGTCGAGGTCGAGCAGCGCGCCCTTCATCTGCGCCAGCTCGGACTCCAGCCGCGCGCGGCGGATGCTGACCTCGCCGGCCTGGGCCGCCATCCGTTCCAGCAGGCTGCCGCGCACGCGCACCAGCGCCTGCAGGCCGCCCACGCCGGCCTCGGCGGCCGCCTCGTCCGAGGCGCTCTCGCTGAAGCGCGACCAGTCGATCTGCACGCCGGGGGCCGCCGGCGCCACGGCTTCGGCGACCGGCTCGGCAGGCGTCTCGGCAGGCGTTTCGGCGGGCGTTTCGAGGGCAGCCAGCGGCTGCGCCTGCGGCGTCGCTTCGATGATCTCGTCCGGCCGCGGCTTGGTCTCGACCTGGATCAGCGGCTCGGCTTCGGCTGGGACTTCGGGCTCGGCTTGCGGCTCGGCGCGCAAGCGCGCGCTGAGCTGCTCGAAGCTGGTCTCCAGCGCGTCGCCGAGTTCCTGCAGCTGCAGCAGATCGGCGACCTGCGCCGGACCGCCTTCGAGCGCATGCTCGATCGCCGACTCCATATCGTGGGCCTGCTCGCCCAGGCGCATCGCGCCGCTCAGGCGCGCGCCGCCCTTGAAGGTGTGCAGCGCGCGCATGCAGGCCGCCGCGCGGCCATGGCCGCTGGCCTGCGGCTGCGCCAGCCATTCGCGCAATTCGCCATGCAGCTGCTGCAGCAGATCGCGCGCCTCTTCCTCGAAGATCGGGTAGAGCATCGTGTCGATCTGGTCGGGCAGGCCCGGCTCGACCTCGTCCGCATCGGCCGAGGGCATCGGCTCCTCGTCCGGCAGCGGCAGCTCGTCCACCAGCGGCAGGGCCGCCGGCACGCTGAAGCCGCCCAGCACGCTGCTGTCGACCTCGGGTTCATAGGCCTGCAGCCGCTCCAGCAGCTCGGGCTCGGGCGACTTCAGGAAGCCGGCCGCGAACTGGTGCAGCAGATGGCGGATGCCGTCGGCGGCGCGGACAAAGGTCTGCGCGTCCGCCTCGGCATAGCGGCTGGCGCGCTGGGCGCGGGCCAGCGCATGCTCGAGCGCACGCGCCAGCGCCGACAGATCGTCGAAGCCGACCGTTGCCGCGCTGCCGGCCAGCGCATGGGCCAGGGCCTCGCAATTGGCCGGCACCGGGCCGTTCAGCTCCAGCGCCCATTCGGCCAGCGAGGTGGCCAGCCGGCGCGAATGCTCGTCGGCCTCGTTGAGGAAGATATTGAACAGCGTGATGCTGATGCGCAGCGGACCGATGACCTTGATGCCGTCCTCGTCGATCGCATCGACATCGGCGACCGCCTCTTCGTCGATCGCTTCCGGCTCGGCGGCCGGCGGCGGCACCAGCTCCAGCACCGGCGCATGGCGCTCGACCGGCGGTGCCTCCACCGGTTCGACCGCCTCGGGCAGCTCCAGCGGCAGTTCGACGTCGAGGTCCAGCGGCAGATCGACCGCGGTCACGACCGGGGCCTCGGCCACCGGGTCCGGCGCGGGCGCCGGCTCGTCGCCGAAGTCCAGCCTCAGCTCGAACTCGGGCAGCTCGAAGGCCGCCGGCGTGGTGGGCGTTGCGGACGAGGCATCGACGAAGCCGGACAGATCCAGCAGCGGCTCCGCCTCCGCCGGCGGCTCCACCGGCAGTTCCAGCACCGCCGGCGCTTCGGCCAGGTCCAGTTCGAGCGCTTCGGGAAGCTCGACCACCTCGACGCCAGGCAACTCGAGCGCGGCCTCGACGGGCATTGCTTCCGCCACCGGAATCTCGATCTCGGCCGCCGGTTCCAGCAGCGGAGCGGCCACCGCTTCCTGCGGCGGCTCGCTGGGCGGCGCGGCGGTCGGCCAGTCCAGCGCCAGGGTCTCGCCCGCCAGGCGCAGCGCGTCGGCGCTGCGGCGCAGCGGATCGGGCAGGAACTGACCGCTCTCGCGGCCGGCGATCTGCTCGCACCAGTGGCCCAGATAGTCCAGCGCCTCGCCGGTGAAACGCAGCAGCGCCGCATCGGCCTGCGGCGGCGACTCGGCCAGACGCGCATTGAAGAGCTGCTCGCAGGCCCAGGCGCCCTCGCCGAAGGCGTCGAAGCCGACCATGCGCGAGCTGCCCTTCAGGGTATGGAAGGCGCGGCGCAGCACGGTGATCTGCTCGCGGTCGCTGCCGTCCTGCTGCAGCGCGGCCAGCGCGCGGCGCGCGGTGCCCAGCACCTCGGTGGCTTCCTCGAGGAAGATCTCCTGCATCTCCGGATCGGCGGAAACGCTGGGGATCGTCGTCAGCACCATTGGCGCCGGTTCGGGCGCCGGTTCGGGCGCCGGCGCGGCGATCACCTCGACCACCGGCATCAGCGGCAACGTCGGCGCCGCCGGCAACTGGGGCTCCGGCTGCGGCGGCAGTGCCAGTTCGACCACCGCTTGCGGCAGCGGCGCCGCCTCGGGCTCGACCGCCAGCGGCGGCAGCGGCGACGGCGTCGCGTCGGCGCGCCGGCCCATCACCGGGCTCAGGCGGCCCGTGGCCTCGTCGAAGCGGAACATGCGCTTGGCCAGGGCCGGCTGCACGCTCAGCATGTCGATCAGGAAGCCCAGCGCGCCCAGGTTGTTGGCCAGGCGCTCGAAGATCTCGCGCGGGCCGGCCCGCTGCGGGTCGACCTCGGTATTGGCCAGCTCGTCGACCTCGTCGCGCATGCGCAGGCAGGCCTGCGCCGCCTGCGACAGGCCCAGCACGGTCAGCACGCCGCGCATCGCCTTCAGCTGCGCCGGCACCGGGATCAAGAGCTGGCGCTGCGAGGGATCGCGGAAATAGCCGTCGGCCTGGCGCTCGACCTCGGACAGACTGGCGCGCAGCTCGTGCACGACGCTGCCCAGGGTCTGGCGGTCGGACACGCGGCGGTACAGGTCCTCCATCCACGCTTCCAGCGGCTCGGGCGCCTCGCCATGGGCGACCGCATTGACGCGGCGCGCCATGCGCTTGACGCGCTCGGCCTGCTCGGGCTGGTCGAAGGCGGCATCATCCAGCGCGGCCTCGACGTAGAGAATGCTGGTCGCCACCTCCATCGCCAGCGGCGGCGGCGGCGGATTGCCGGAGCGCAGGGTCGCGACGACGGCGCGCTGCAGAGTCTGGCCCAGCACCTCGCCGCTGGGGAAGAGACGGCCGATCGATTCGGACAAGGCGGCGAACTGCTCATCCAGGCCGGCCAGCCGGTGCGTATCACCCTCGGCGGCGCTGGACCAGGATTCCTTGGCCACGCCGACGCGGCGGCGCGCCTGCGAGACCCAGTTCGGGTCGATGCGACCGAGGCTCTCGTCCTCGTAGTCGCCGGCCAGCTCCTCGCCCAGGCCATAGCTGGCGCGCACCGCGCGCAGGCGCGGCGCGGCGGCCGAGCTGTGGCTTTGCGCGCAGAAGAACAGCAGGTCCTGCGCCAGGCGCTCGCCATTGCTGCCGCTGGCCAGGCCGGCATCGCCCTGGCCGATCGCGCGCAGCTGCGCCAGCAGGCGCGAGCCCAGGCGCTTGACATAGCTGTCCACCGCCAGCAGGCCCTGCGCCTGCGCCTCGAACAGCGCGGCGGCCAGCTGCCACAGCGTGCGCGAGCGCGGCTGCGCGCCCAGGCCCGCGGCCAGCGAGGCACACAGATCGCTGAGCGCATGCGCGTGCGCGGCGCCCGGTTCGCGCATCTGCTTGAGCAGCGCGGCCTCGAAGGGCGCGCGCACCGCCTCGGCGGCCAGCGCCTGCGCGCCGCCGTCGGCGGGCAGCTGGCGCCAGCTCCAGTCGTACTGCCACAGATCGGCCGGATGGACGCGCTCGGCGCCGTTGAGCGTCTGCAGCGCGCGATAGGCCGGGAACAGCGCCAGGGTCGAGCCCTTGTTGCCGGCCAGCAGGCGCGCGATATGCGAGAGCAGCGCGAAGTTGGCGCGCTCGATGGTCTCGACCGCATTCAGGTCGACATTGGCCGGATGACGGGCCAGGTTCTCGACCGCCGCCTCGGCCGCGCGCAGCAGCTTGGAGCCGGCCGGCAGGCCGACCAGGGACAGCACGCCGGCAACCTGGTGCAGCTGGGCCACGGCGGCCTGCAGCGGCTGGCTGGCGTGCGGCTCGGCGCCCAGCACCGTCGACATGCGGTTGTCGCCATCACGCAGCAGGCGGCGCAGCGTCTTGTGCACCGACTCCAGCGAGCGGCGCAGTTCCTCCTGCACCCAGGCCAGCGGACTGAGGTCGGGCGGGAACTCGGAATCTCGCGCGAAATCCATTTCGCCGTCCTCGCTCAGGAAACCTTGAAGCGGGCCACCGAGGCCTTCAGCGCATCGGCCGAGCGCGAGAGCTCGTGCACCATCTGCGCGGTCGAACGCGTGCCCTCCGAGGTCTGCTCGGTCACGGCGAAGATGTGCTGGATGTTGGAGGCCACCTCGTTGGCCGAGGCCGCCTCGCTGAGCGCCTGGCTGGAAATCTGCGCGATCAGCTGGTCCAGGCGACGCGACACGCTGTCGATCTCTTCCAGCGCCGAGCCGGCCGCATCGGACAGCTTGGTGCCCTGCACCACGCCCAAGGTCGAGCGCTCCATCGCGGCCACCGCGTCATGGGTGTCGGTCTGAATCGTCTTGACCAGGGCGGCGATTCGCCGCGTCGCGTCGCCCGAGCGTTCGGCCAGGCGCTGCACCTCTTCCGCCACCACCGAGAAGCCGCGACCGGCCTCGCCGGCGGAGGCCGCCTGGATCGCCGCGTTCAGCGCCAGCACGTTCGTCTGTTCGGTAATGTCCGAGATCAGCTCGGTGATCTCGCCGATCTCCTGCGAGCTTTCGCCCAGGCGCTTGATGCGCTTGGACGTTTCCTGGATGTGCTCGCGGATCGAGTTCATGCCGGCGATATTGTTCTGCATCGCCTGCAGGCCCTGCTCGGCGGCCTGACGCGACTGGCGCGCGACCTCGGCCGTCTGCTGCGCCTGGCCCGACACCTCGTTGATGCGGCCGGCCATCTGCAGCACCGCCTCGCCGGTGGCGCGGATCTCGTGCAGCTGCTCCTTGGAGGCGGCCAGCAGGTCGGTGGAGGTCTGGTCGACCTGGCCGGTCGTCTCGGTCACCCGCGAGGCCGTGGTCTGCACCTGCGAGACCAGATTGCGCAGCTCCTCAACCGTGTAGTTGACCGAGTCGGCGATCGCGCCGGTGATGTCCTCGGTCACCGTCGCCTGCTGCGTCAGATCGCCCTCGGCGACCGACTGCAGCTCGTTCATCAAGCGCAGAATCGCCGCCTGGTTGGCGTCGTTGACGCGCTTGGCCTCCTGCTCCTGCGCCTCGGCCTCGCGCTTCTGCGCCTCGGCCATCTGGGCACGATGCGCCTGGTCGGACACATACAGGCGCAGGAAGCCCAGCGCGCCGATCACCAGCGCGGCCAGCGAGGCCAGCATCAGCAGGATCAGCAGCAGGCTGGCGCCGCCGGCGCCTTCCAGCTCGGCCGCGATCTGCTCCAGGCCTTTGCGCAGCGGTTCGCTGTCGGCCAGGATGCTGGTCTGCGCCTCGCGCGCCGACACCAGGCCCTGCAGATTCGACAGGATGGCCGAGGCCTGCGTGCGGGTCTGCTCGTACTGGGTCAGCAGATGGCTCAGGCGCTCGCGCAGCTGCGCGTCCTTGGCGCCGGCCAGGCGCAGCTGCGGGCTGCCGTTCAGCAGCGCGTCGGTGATCAGCTTGAAGGAGTTCAGGTCCTTGCCGAGCAGGAACACCGCCTCGGGGCTGACGCCGTCCTGGGTCAGGAATTCGTTGGCGCTCTTGCCGATACGCTGGGTCAGCATCACCAGCTGGCCGACGGCCGAGATCTCGGCGGCCGAGCCATTGAGCTGCAGCGATTGCGCGGCCACCGCCTCGGCGCTTTCCAACAGGTCGGAGGACTGGCGGTTGATGGCGCGCAGCGCCTGGCCGACCTGGGTCAGCACCTTCTCCTGCGTCTGCACCAGCTTGCCGTTCTTCTCGGCGCGCTGCACCAGCGGCAGCACCGCATCGAGGCTGGGCTGCACCGCGGCCGGCGCGGCGGCCAGCGGGCCCTCGCCGGTGCGCAGATTGTCGACCACGCCGGTCAGGGTGCCGACCGACTCGCGCAGTTCGGCGAAGGCGCTCGGGCTGCCGACCAGGGCGGCCGAGACCGACTTGGCCATGCGCTGCGACTGCATCAGCGCCTGACCGGTGGCGCGCACCTGGGCGGCGCTGCGGTTGCCGCTGATCAGACTCAGGCTGACGGTGCCGGCGGTGCCGATCAGGCCGGCCGCGACCAGCAGGGTGAACAGCAGCTGGCGGCGGCCCGGGCCGGCCGGCTTGGCAGCGACCTCGAGCGGCGGAGTCAGCTGGCTGTCGGCCGCCACCGTCGACGGCGCGAACTGGGCCGCCGTGGTCTCGGCGAAGTCCTGGCCGCTGCCGCCGCTGGGCAGCGCCTCAGAGATGATCGAGGCGCTGGACGCCTCGGCATGCCGCGCCGCATCGGCACCCGGCTGGGCCAGCAAGGCGCCGCCCGGGGTCAGCAGGGTGGATGCATCGAGTTCGTCGGCCTCGGTCTTGCCCAGGTTCTTGAATTTGTCCAGGAAGCTCATCTCACCCTCGTGAAGTCGCGGTGCGTGCACCGATTGCGATCGGCTCGGTCTAAAACTGGGAACCCTGCATCAGATCACGATGCGCAGGAACTGTTCGTGTTTTGAAAGCGCATCTAAATCCAGCTGTTGCCAGGATCGGTCCTCGGCGTCGCGCATGCGTGCGCCTGCGAATCGCGGGCGCGAGCCGGCCGGCGGCTCGGCCGGCTCCAGCGTCAGCTGCTCGTCGCCGCGCAGGCCGATCAGGCGGTCGACCTGCAGCGCGCAGTTGATATTGAGCTCGGGCGCCAGCGAGACCAGGCGCGTGCCGGCCTGGTCGGCGCGGCCGCCACCGGCCTCGCGCAGGCCCAGGAAGACGGCCAGGTCGACCACGGTGAACAGGCCGCCGCGCAGATTGGCCACGCCGGCCAACCAGGGCTGGCCATAGGGCACCGGCTGCAGCGGCACCGGCGTGAAGATCTCGGCCGCCTGCTTGAGCGGGAACAGCAGGCCCAGCCCGGCGCATTCGACGGCCAGCCAGCTGGCCACCTGGGTCTGCTCGCGCGCAGCCTGCATGCGCTGCGCAAGGCGTTGCTGGAGTTCGCGCAGCGCTTGCTTGTTGCTCATCGAGGGTCAGCCAAGCGCTTTGATCTTGGCCAGCAACTCCTCGGCCTTGACCGGCTTGACGACATAGTCGCGCGCCCCCTGGCGTTGGGCCCAGACCTTGTCGGTCTCCTGATTCTTGCTGGTGCACATGATCACCGGCACGCCGGCGTAGCGCTCGTCGCGGGTGATTGCGCGGGTCAGCTGGAAGCCGTTCTGGCCGGGCATCACGACGTCCATCAGGATCAGGTCGGGCTTCTCCTCGGCCAGGCGCTTCAGCGCCTCCTCGCCGTTCTCGGCCGTGCGGACCTGGTAGCCGCGCTTGAGCAGCATCTCGCTCAGGTGATGCAGCTCGGTCTTGGAATCGTCTACCAGCAGGATTTTTTGTATGGTCATGGGGACTCGCGCTGATCAGCCCACGCGACGGTGCTGTTGCACCGCCTGCAGCAACTGATCCTTGGTGAACGGCTTGGTGAGATAGTCCTGCGAGCCGACCATGCGGCCGCGGGCCTTGTCGAACAGGCCATCCTTGGAGGACAACATGATCACCGGCACGCCGGCGAATTGAGGATTGCGCTTGATGATGGCGCAGGTCTGATAGCCGTCCAGGCGCGGCATCAGGATGTCGCAGAACACCAGATCGGGCTGGTAGTCCGAGAGCTTGGCGAGCGCGTCGAAGCCGTCCTCGGCGAGCACGACCTCGTGCCCGCCCTGCTTCAGGAAGATCTCCGCGCTGCGGCGTATGGTGTTGCTGTCATCGATGACCAGCACCTTGGTGGCGCCGGCAGCGAAGCCTTCGGGAACTTGCACGTCCAAGCCTTTGTCTCCTCAGGGCTGGGTAGCGGGCCTGCGCCCTGCGACGGGTAGGAAATCGGCGCCGCCGACCTCAGATGCGAACCATCTCGAAGTCTTCCTTGCGGGCGCCGCATTCCGGACAGGTCCAGTTCATGTCGACGTCGGCCCAGCGCGTTCCTGGGGCAATGCCATGCTCCGGATCTCCGGCGGCTTCGTCATAGATCCAGCCACAGATCAGGCACATCCAGGTAGCAGCGTCGGTCACGGTGTTCGTTCATTGATAACTACAATGCAAAGATTGTAGCCACCCCTATTGAGGCACCGGCACGAGGGAATACGCAAGAACACAACAGGCAGATGGGCCTTAGTTCACGCTTTCGCCACGGCCCTTGTTACTCGATGTGATGGCCCGCCGCCCGCGGCCAGCCCGAGCAGATCCTGACCCCAGCGCCGCACCGATATGAGCAAAACCGACCCCATCCCCGCCCAGCCGGATCCGGCCTTGGACGAACAGGACTCGCCACCACCGGCCTGCGTGATGAGCTTCAATGCCAGCGAAGCCAGCGGCGCCGGCGGCCTGGCCGGCGACGTCGCGACCATCGCCGCCATGGGCGCGCATTGCCTGCCCGTGGTCAGCGCCATCGTGCTGCGCGACACGGCCGAGGTCTTCGAGCAGCATGCGCTGGACGCCGACACCATCGTCGAGCAGGCGCGCCACATCCTCGAGGACGTGTCGGTCACGGCCTGGAAGGTCGGCTTCCTGGGCAGCGCGGAGGGCGTCAGCGCCGTCGCCGAGGTGCTATCCGATTACCCGGACATCCCGCTGGTCGCCTATATGCCCAGCGTCTCCTGGCTCGACGAGGAGCAGCAGCAGAGCTATCTGGATGCCTTCCGCGAGCTGGTGCTGCCGCAGACCCATGTGCTGGTCGGCAACCACAAGACCCTGACCGACTTCCTCTTGCCCGACTGGGACGCCGACCGCCCGGCCTCGCCGCGCGAGTTGGCCGTCGCCGCCGCGCAGGCCGGCGCCCAGCATGTGCTGGTGACCGGCATCAGCCTGCCCAACCAGTTTGTCGACAATGTGCTGGCGACCTCGCAGGGCCCGATCACCGGCGAGAAGTTCGAGCGCTTCGACGTCTCCTTCATCGGCGCCGGCGACACCCTGTCGGCGGCGCTGGCCGCGCTCTTGTCGGTCGGCGCCGAGATCCACTCGGCCGTCGGCGAGGCGCTGTCCTTCCTCGACCAGGCGCTGGACGCGGGTTTCCGCCCTGGCATGGGCAATGTGCTGCCGGACCGCTTCTTCTGGGCGCTGCCGGCCGGCGAGGAAGGCGAGGCCGAGGACGGCGCCGCCGAGGCCGAGGAGGCCCCGGCCCTCGACGAGACCCCCGAGGCCCCGCCCGCGCGCCCGCCGCGGCGCATGCACTGAGCCCGCCCCTTCGTTCCTTTTTTTCGCAGCAGTCCCATGTCCGACAACCAAGCCCTGTTCGAACGCGCCCAAGCGGTGATCCCCGGCGGCGTCAACTCGCCGGTGCGCGCCTTCCGCGCCGTCGGCGGCACGCCGCGCTTCATCCAGCGGGGCGAAGGCGCCTATATCCATGACGCCGAGGGCCGGCGCTATATCGACTACATCGGCTCCTGGGGCCCGATGATCCTCGGCCATGGCCACCCAGCCGTGATCGAGGCGGTGACCGCCGCCGCGCGCGAGGGCCTGTCCTTCGGCGCGCCGACCGAGCGCGAGATCGAGCTGGCCGAGGAGATCCTGAAGCTGGTGCCCAGCATGGAGCAGGTGCGCCTGGTCAGTTCGGGCACCGAGGCGACGATGAGCGCGATCCGTCTGGCGCGCGGCGCCACCGCACGCAGCAAGTTCATCAAGTTCGAGGGCTGCTACCACGGCCATACCGATGCGCTGCTGGTCAAGGCCGGCTCGGGCCTGGCCACCTTCGGCCACCCGACCAGCGCCGGCGTGCCGGCCGAGGTCGCCCAGCACACGATCGTGCTGGAGTACAACAATGTCGCCCAGCTGGAAGAGGCCTTCGCGCTGCACGGCAAGGAACTGGCCTGCGTGATCATCGAGCCGATCGCCGGCAATATGAACTTCGTGCGCGCCAGCGTGCCGTTCATGACGCGGCTGCGCGAGCTGTGCACCGCGCACGGCGCCCTGCTGGTGCTGGACGAGGTGATGACGGGCTTTCGCGTCGGCCTGGCTTCTGCCCAGGGCCTCTACCAGAAGCTGATCCCCGGCTTCAAGCCCGATATCTCGGTCTTCGGCAAGGTGATCGGCGGCGGCATGCCGCTGGCCGCCTTCGGCGCCAGTCGCGAGATCATGAAGCACCTGGCGCCGCTGGGCGGCGTCTACCAGGCCGGCACGCTCTCCGGCAACCCGGTCGCCACCGCCTGCGGCCTGGCGACCTTGCGCGAGATCCAGAAGCCCGGCTTCTTCGAGGCGCTGACGGCCAAGACCCGCCGGCTGGTCGAGGGCCTGGCCGGCGTGGCCAAGGAAATGGGCGTGCCCTTCTCCGTCGACAGCGAAGGCGGCATGTTCGGCTTCTTCCTGATGGACGCGCTGCCGCAGAACTACGCCGCGGTGATGACGACCGACAAGGAGCGCTTCAACCGTTTCTTCCACGGCATGCTGGACGCCGGCGTCTACCTGGCGCCGGCGCTGTACGAGGCCGGCTTCGTCAGCGCCGCCCACAGCGAGGCCGATATCGCGGCCACGCTGGACGCCGCCCGCGGCGCCTTGCGCTGAAACCATGTTCGCCGGGCGCCGCTTCGAGGCGGTGGTGTTCGACATGGACGGCCTGCTGCTCGATTCCGAGCGGCCGATCCGCGACGCCTGGCTGCGTCTGTCGGCCGAGGCCGGCCGGCCGCTGACAGAGGCCGACTACCTGCTGACCGTCGGCCGCAACCGCGCCGACTGCCTGGCCCTGCTGAGCGAGCATTTCGGCTCGCGTGCGGACGCCGAGGCGATGTACGAGGCGGTCGATGCCTCGTTGGCGCCCTTCGCGCTGATGCCCGGCGCGCTCGCCCTGCTGCGGGCGCTGCAGGCGCGCGGCCTGCGCTGCACCGTCGCCTCCTCGACCCGCCATACCGAGGTGCTGCGGCGGCTGCGCGCGGTCGGCATCCACGATTTCTTCGGCCCCATCCACGGCGGCGACCAGGTCGCGCGCGGCAAACCGCATCCGGACCTGTTCGAGCTGGCCGCGGCCAGCCTTGGCATTCATCCTGCTAAGGCCCTGGTGTTCGAGGATTCCAGCTACGGCGCCCAGGGCGCGCTGACGGCGGGCATGGGCGTGGTGCTGGTGCCGGACCTGAAGCGCCCGGAGGCCGACATCGCCTCGCGCTGCGTCGTGCTCGAGTCGCTCGAGCATGCGCTGCCCCATCTACCTTCCTGGTTCTGAATTCCATGCACATCCACATCCTCGGCATCTGCGGCACCTTCATGGGCGGCCTGGCGGCCCTGGCCCGCGAGGCCGGCCACCAGGTCACCGGCTGCGACGACAAGGTCTACCCGCCGATGAGCGACCAGCTGCAGCAGCTGGGCATCGACTTGATCGAGGGCTATGGCGCCGAGCAGCTGGCGCTGAAGCCCGAGCTCTTCGTCGTCGGCAACGTCGTCTCGCGCGGCAATGCGCTGATGGAGGCCATCCTCGACGCCGGAGCGCCCTATACCAGCGGGCCGCAATGGCTGTCCGACCATGTGCTGCAGGGCCGCCATGTGCTGGCCGTCGCCGGCACGCATGGCAAGACCGGCACCACTTCGATGCTGGCCTGGATCCTCGAGCACGCGGGCCTGCAGCCGGGCTTCCTGGTCGGCGGCGTGCCGCAGAACTTCGGCGTGTCCGCACGCTTGGGCCAGGGCAAGACCTTCGTCATCGAAGCCGACGAGTACGACACCGCCTTCTTCGACAAGCGCAGCAAGTTCGTCCACTACCGGCCGCGCACGGCGATCCTGAACAACCTCGAGTTCGACCACGCCGACATCTTTGCCGACCTGGCCGCGATCGAGACCCAGTTCCACCACCTCGTGCGCACGATTCCGGCCAGCGGCCGGGTCGTCGTCAATGCGCGCGAGGAGGCGCTGCAGCGCGTGCTGGCGCGCGGCTGCTGGAGCGAGCTGCAGCGCTTCGGCGCGCGCAAGGAAGAGCCGGGCGCGCTGCGCGCGCGCGGCGAGCCGCAGGCCTTCGACGTGCTGCGCGGCAGCCTCAAGGTCGCGCGGGTCGAATGGGGCCTGATCGGCGAGCACAACCAGCTGAACGCGCTGGCCGCGATCGCCGCGGCCGAGCATGTCGGCGTCTCGCCCGAGCAGGCGGCGGCCGCCCTGGCCGAGTTCAAGAACGTGCGCCGCCGCATGGAGCTGCGCGGCGAGGTGAACGGCATCAAGGTCTACGACGACTTCGCCCACCACCCGACGGCGATCCGCACGACCGTCGACGGCCTGCGCCGCCGCATCGCCCCGTCCGAGCGCATCCTGGCCATCTTCGAGCCGCGCTCGAACACGATGAAGCTGGGCACGATGAAGGCCCAGCTGCCCTGGGCGCTGGAGGAGGCCGACCTCGCCTTCTGCAACCAGCACGGCCTCTCCTGGGACGCCAAGGAGGCGCTGGCGCCGATGGGCGCCCAGGCCATCGTCGGCGCCGATGTCGACGCACTGGTCGAGTCCATCGTCAAGCAGGCCCGCCCGGGCGACCAGCTGCTTTGCATGAGCAATGGTGGCTTCGGCGGCATCCACGACAAGCTGCTGCATGCGCTGGCCGCGCGCGGCTGACCCGGCGCGCCGGCGCGGCCGCCGTCCTAGCGCGAGCGGGCACGTCGGCGCCCGGCGATCGTCAGCGCGCCCATGCCGCCGAGCACCAGCAGCGCACTGGCCGGCTCGGGCACCGGGCTCGGGTCGAGCCCGATGCCCGGATCGAGGAAACCGGCGCCGCTGACATTGCGGAATTCGCCGAAGTGCAGCGAATCCAGATAGCCGTAGATGTCGACCGAAACGACATTGCTGTGCGTCGGGCTGTCCGAGAGTTCGTAGGCGCGCAGACTGCCGAGGCCGCGATTGCCGTCGATGTAGATGAAGTCGGCGTTCTGCTCGGGCGTGTTGCTCGCCTGGTTCGGCGTCGCCTGCACGACCAGCACATCGGAGACCTCGAAGTCATAGCCGAGGAGCATGGCGTCCGGCGAACTCGCCGTCAGATTGAAGCTCAGCCTCACCATCGGATCGGACCAGATGCCGTTCGCATAGGTCAGCCGGCCGAACAGGAATTTGTTGCTCGGGCCGAAGCCGTTGACGGTCTGGTTTTGCGCCGGCGCAAAGCTGACGAGGTTCTCGGTCCAGGTCTGGCCGTCGACGACCATCTTGTAACTGATGCTGGTCACCGGCGTCGCGAAGTCCCTGTAGGCCTCGCCGTTGAGCCGGCAGTCGAGGACCGGGCATAGCTGCTGGCCGTTGAGGTAGTTCACCACGCCCTCGTTGGTCCCGTAGGCAAAGGGGGTGTAGAAGTTGGTGAAGCCGCCGGTCAGCGAGATCGTC
This sequence comes from Roseateles violae, assembly GCF_030410485.1. Taxonomy (GTDB): domain Bacteria; phylum Pseudomonadota; class Gammaproteobacteria; order Burkholderiales; family Burkholderiaceae_C; genus Roseateles_D; species Roseateles_D violae. The sequence goes on from NZ_JAUHHC010000003.1 coordinate 387,348, forward strand.
GCCGCCGAGGCCGGCAGGGCCGCCAGGCTGGCCCATAAAGAGACCGAGAGAATCCGCGCAGCTGCATTCATGGCTTTACTCCGTCACCTTGATCGATCGGGGCGTGCGTCGGAAGCGGCCAGCCGGCAGCAGTGCTTCATTCAAGAAGTCATGAAACGCCTGCGCTGCTCATGGCCTTCCGGACTTGGCAGTAGAACAGAACACCCCCGGCGCGCAAGGGCGGCTCTCCCCAATCGATAGGACGCCGTCGGCGCCTGAAACGGCCCACCACCCTGCGATGAACATCGACGGAGGCGCAATTTGTCGAGGCCCGCCGAAAGGAAAAAAGGCCGGTGCAGCGGCACCGGCCTTCTCGGGCGGAACGCGGATCACGCGCTCAGCTGCGCTGCATGGTCGCGCGCAGCGCCTCGTTCAGGAGGCCCAGGCTTTCGGCCAGGTGCGCGCGGGTCTCGACCGACTGGCCGCCCTTGGCAACGGCGGCGCGCAGATCGCCCTGCAGCTGGGTCGCGTGGTAGCGGGCCAGGCTCAGCGCGTCGGGCGGCAGATTGGCCGGGCTCTTGGTCAGCACGTTCTGCAGGCGGCGCAGATGCTCGCGCTGCAGATTGCGGCGCAGGCGGTCGATCTCGCTGCCGCTCTTCAGCTCGGACCAGATCGCCGTGTTCAAGGTGCCGTAGACCTCGCTGAGCGAGATCAGGCCCTTGCGCTTGTTCTCCGGCACATAGGCCGGCAGATCGAGCAGGCGGCTGGCCGTGGCCGGGCTCAGCAAGCGGTCGAGCGCGACCAGCTGCACGCGCGCGACGGCGGCCGGGATGCTCAGCGGCACGCCGCGGTCGTTCTCGTTGTAGTCCACGCCCAGGCTGGACAGGAACTCCGGCTTGAACTTGAAGCTGTCGACGCTGAACAGGCCGGTGGCGAGGAACTGCAGGGCCTCGCGCTGCTTGGCCGGCTCGACCGGCGTGAAGCTGGCGCGGCCGGTCGTGCCCGGCAGATCGCGCACTGCGTACATGCCGCCGATGTACTTGCCGACCAGATCGGACCCCGAGCGGTAGAGCTGGTTGAAGCCGTAGACGATGGAGCGGCGCGCGCGCAGCGGGTCGTCGCCGGCCTGCGGCTTGCGCTCCTGCGCGCGTGCCCACAGCTCCTGCGACAGCTTCAGCCGGCGCTTGAAATAGGCCAGCGGGTCGTCGCCCAGGTCGAAGCGGTTGGCCATCGGGTCCATGCCGTCATAGGGACCGAAGCCGCCGGCATCGAGGTCGTCCGCATAGGCCAGGGCCGGCTCGGTGCTGCGCGCGGCGATCCTGGCCAGCTCGGCCTTCTCCTCGCCGGCCGCGATCGGCTTGTAGGCGTACTCGATCGCCCAGTAGTCGTAGGCGCCCAGCGTCGCATTGTTGTAGCTCGCCTGCGGCTCGCCCTGGACGGCGATATTGAAGGCGTTGTAGTCCATCACCGAGCCGGACAGGCCGTGCGCCTCGGTGAAGGCCTTGTCCTGCAGCTGCGCGCGGGTGATGGTCGTCGAGGCCTTGAAGTTGTGCTTGAGGCCCAGCGTGTGGCCGACCTCGTGCATCACCACGTCCTTGATGCGGGCGAAGATGAAGGCATCGGCCTCGGGGCTGTCGGGCTCGATCTCGCCGCGCGCCTCCAGCAGGTCCAGCGCGAAGCCCATCTCGGCGCCGGCCTCGTGCGCATAGTTGCAGAAGGCCTCCTCGCCCTGGCCCAGGGCGGTCGGCGCGCCGCGCGGCGCGGCCTCGGTGATGAACTCGCGGCCGCCGCGCACGAACACATCGCTCATGCCGATGTCGGCATCGAGGATCTCGCCGCTGCGCGGATCGCTGCGACTGGGGCCGATCGCGAAGCCGACGTCGGCGCCGACGAACCAGCGGATCGACGCATGGGCGGCGTCCATATTGTCCCAGTCGGCATCGTCGGGCTGCTGCTTGGCGACGACGGCATTCTTGAAGCCGATCTTCTCGAAGGCCTTGTTCCACTCGACGATGCCGGCTTCGACGGCCGGGCGGTACTTGGGCGGAATGTTCTTGTCCATCCAGTAGGTGATCGGCGTCACCGGTTCGGACAGCGCCGCCTCCGGATCCCTCTTCTCGAGCCGCCAGCGCTTCACATAGTGCACGCGCGGATTGGCCTTGTTGTCGCCGCCCAGGTCGGTGAAGGAGTCGGCGAAATGGCCCAGGCGCGGGTCGGTGGGGCGCGGCGCCATCGCGGTGTCGGGCAGGGCCAGGAAGCTGTAGACATAGCTGACGAAGAGGCTGCGCGGATCGGGCGTGGCCTGCGGCGGCGTCGGCACCGGCACCGGCGGCGCGACCAGCGGCGGCGCCGGGATGCGCGGCGTCGCGAAGTGGATGCGCGCCGTCAGCGTGCTCAGCTTGGCGTCGGCGCGCGCGGCCTCGAAATAGCTGTTGCTGCGGTCGGGCGCGAAGGGCAGGCGGTAGACGGCCTCCAGCGCGGTCGAATAGCCGGGAATGTCCGAGAGCAGGAAGCCCGCGTCGACCAGCACCGATTTGCGCTCCGGATGCTCGGCGCTGGCGACGACGGCGGCGCCCAGCAGGCTGGGCGAGAAGGCCTGGTCGATCGCACGCTTGGAGCCCTGGTCGGCAACGGCGCGGAACTTGGTGTTCAGCGCGATCAGCTGGATCTGGTTGCCGATGCGGCGGAACTCGACCGTCGCGCCGCCGGCCATCTGGCTGGCGTAGAGGCCCCGCTCGCCGACCGAATTGGCGATATTGACGCTGAACAGCAGGGGCTTGTTGAAGGCGTCCCTGGGGATCTCCAGCCAGACCTTCTCGTCCTTGCGCCAGATCGGGAACAGGCCGTCGTCGACCTTGGCGCCCTTGATCACCTCGGCGAAGGGCTTGGGCGCGCTGGGATCGGCCGGCGGACGGGCCGCGACGGCCGTGGCGGCCGCGGCGGCGCCGGGCACGGTGGCGGCGGCGGGGGCCGACGCGGCCGGCGCCACGGCGCTGGCGGCCGGCTTGGCGGCGCCGGAGCCGTCACCGGTGCTGGCGCAGGCGCCGAGCAGCGCCGCGGCGGCGGCGATGGCCGAGAGATTCAGCAGGCCGGTGTGGCCACGATAGCAAACAGGGAGACTCATTCGGGCGGTCCTCGAACAAACAAGGGAACAGGAAAAGGGGAGCCGGCGCTGCGGCAAAGTCGGCAACTGTCTCGCGCGTGCCGCCGGGCGTCAATGTGGAAAACCGGGGTTGGATCCGTCCAAAACCGATTTCGTCGCAACATTGGTGAATTGATCACTTTATGGCGAGGCGCCGCGGCTCAAGAGCCGCCCCGCGTCGGCAGCGGCCGCTAGACTGGGCAGCGATGTCCGCCGCCCTGCCGTCCCGCCCTCCCCGCAGCACCCACCTGCTCTATCTGCACGGTTTCCGCTCCTCGCCGCAGTCGGCGAAGGCGCGCCGCATGGCCGACTGGGTGGCGAGCGAGCGGCCCGATGATCTGGTCTTCGCCTGCCCGCAACTGCCGCCCTCGCCGGCCGCGGCGATCGCGCTGGTCGAGGAGCTGATCCGCGACTGGCCGCGCGAGACCATGGCTGTAATGGGCAGCTCGCTGGGCGGCTTCTACGCCACCGTGCTGAGCGAGCGGCTGCGGCCGGCCCGCACCGTGCTGCTGAATCCGGCCGTCGACCCGGCGCGCGATCTGGCCGCCTATATCGGCGAGCAGCATTGCTGGCAAGACCCGGCCCAGCATTTCTACTTCCGCCCCGAGTTCGTCGACGAGCTGCGCGCGCTGGCGCCCGGTGCGCTGGCCCAGCCGCAGCGCTACTGCGCCGTCATCGCCAAGGGCGACGAGCTGCTGGACTGGCGCGAGATGCTGGCGCGCTACCAGGCCTGTCGGGTCCTGCTGCTGGAGGGCAGCGACCACGGGCTCAGCGACTTCGACGAGCACCTGCCTTCGCTGATCGACTTCCTGAATCTATGAGCACCACGACGAAGAGACTCGCCCACAAGGTCTGCATCATCACCGGCGCGGCCCAGGGCATCGGCCTTGCCACCGTGCAGAAATTCGCCCGCGAGGGCGCCATCGTCGTCGTCTGCGACATCAGAGCAGCCGCCGTCGATGACGCCGTCAACGAAGCCTTAAGCCAGGGCGCCGCCGAGGCGACCGGCTTCGTGCTCGACGTGACCCAGCGCGAGCAGGTCGATGCGATGGCCGCCGCGGTGAAGGAGCGCTTCGGCCGTATCGACGTGCTGGTCAACAACGCCGGCATCACCAAGGATGCGCGCCTGCAGAAGATGAGCCTGGCGCAGTTCGACGCCGTCATCGACGTCAATCTGCGCGGCGTCTTCCACTGCGCGCAGGCGGTCGCCGACACCATGGTCGCCCAGGGCGCCGGCGTGATCCTGAATGCCAGCTCGGTGGTCGGCATCTACGGCAATTTCGGCCAGACCAATTACGCGGCCGCCAAGTTCGGCGTGATCGGCTTCACCAAGACCTGGTCGCGCGAGCTGGGGCCCAAGGGTGTGCGCGTCAATGCGGTCGCGCCGGGCTTTGTCGAGACGCCCATCCTTGCCACCGTGCCCGACAAGGTGCTGGAGCAGATGCGCGAGCAAGTGCCGCTGCGCCGCCTGGGCCGCGCCGAGGAGATCGCCAATGTCTATGCCTTCCTCGCCAGCGATGAATCCAGTTACATCAATGGTGCCGTGCTGGAGGTTTCCGGCGGCATGACGGTCTAGCGGCCACAAGCGCCCGAGAAGAAAAGAGATTGACGACGCGCCACGAAGCGCGCGCATTCTGGAGAGAGGCATCCGATGTCCGAGACGAGACCGAAGCAATCGATCGGCGGCAAGCTCGCGCTCGCCCAGGCGGCGGGCGCGCCGGCGGGCCTGCTCGTCGCGACCTGGGCCGCCAGCGCGATCGCCGTGCTGGCACTGGCCGGCTGGGGCGCGCTGCTGCTGCGGGGCTGGAAGCCCGGCACCGGGCCGGCCTGGCTGGCCCTGGCCGCCAGCGCCGCGTTGATCCTGCTCGCACCGTTCGGCGCGCTGCGCCGCCAGCAGCTGGAAGCCGAGGCGCGGCGCCGGCATTGCTTCGATGCCGACAGCAAGGCGGCCAGCGCCGCCTTCTTCGAGGCGGCCTGCGAGAAGCTGCAGACGCAGCGGCAGCCCTTCGGCCTGATGGTGATCGAGCTGTCGGGCGCCATGGAGCCCGGCTTCGCGCTCGCCTCGCCAGCCCAACTGGCGGCGCTGCAATGGGCGGCCGGCGTCGCGATCGCCGGCACGCGCGGCAGCGATCTGGTGGGCCGGCTGCCGGGCTTGCGCCTGGCGGTGCTGCTGGCCGACATCTCAAACCGCGAGCAATTGGCCGTCGTCGTGAACCGCCTGAGCGAGCGGCTCGATCCGCAGCGCCAGCATGCCGGGCTGCGCGTCTTCATCGGTGCCGCCGTCGCTACGCCGGGCGAGGCGCTGCCGCCATTGCTGGATCGCGCGCTGCGGCCCTGGAAGGGCGCCAGCAACGTCACCGCCATCGGCGACAATGCCAGCCATGTTTGCCCTGTTTGATGACGCCGGGAAGTTCCTCGCCGGCCGCGTGATGTCCGAGGCCGAAAGCTCGCTGCAGATCGAGCTGGAGTCCGGCAAGCGCGTCAAAGTGAAGGCGGCCAATGTGCTGCTGAAGTTCGACAAGCCGGCGCCCGGCGAATTGATCGCCGAAGCTCAGCGCCTGGCACAGGAGATCGATCTCGATCTGGCCTGGGAGTTCGCGCCCGAGACCGAGTTCGGCTTCGCCGACCTGGCGCGCGACTATTTCGACGCCAAGGCCAGTACCGCGCACCAGGTGGCCGCGCTGTTCCGCCTGTACGAGGCGCCGCATTACTTCCGCCGCTCGGGCAAGGGCCTGTTCAAGAAGGCGCCCGAGGAGATCGTCAAGGCCGCCCTGCTGGGCATCGAGCGCAAGCGTCAGCAGGCCTTGCAGATCGAGGCCTGGGCCGAGGAGCTGGCGGCCGGCCAGTGCCCGCAGCCGATCAAGGACCAGATCTACAAGATCCTGTTCAAGCCGGACAAGAACGGCCCCGAGTACAAGGCGGTCGTCGAGGCGACGAAGCGCGCGCACAAGGCGCCGCTGGAGCTGCTGCAGGCGGCCGGCGCGATCAGCAGCGCCTACCAGTTCCACTGGAAGCGCTTCCTGTTCGAGAACTTCCCCAAGGGCACCGGCTTCCCGGCGCTGACGGCACCCGAGATCAAGGACGAGCTGCCGCTGGCAAATGTGGCCGCCTTCTCGATCGACGATTCGGCCACGACCGAGATCGACGATGCGCTGTCGGTGCAGGGTCTGGGCACGGGCACGGTGGTGTTCGGCGTGCACATCGCAGCACCCGGCCTGGCGATCCAGCCCGATTCGGCCGTGGACAAGGTGGCGCGCGAGCGCTTCTCGACCGTCTATATGCCGGGCTGGAAGCTGACCATGCTGCCCGACGAGGTAGTGCAGGCCTACACGCTGATCGCGGGCCGCGACTGCCCGGCGGTGTCCATCTACTTCACGCTCGACGAGGCGACGCTGGAGATCAAGGGCAGCGAGACCCGGCTGGAGCGCGTGCCGATCAAGAGCAATCTGCGCCACGACAAGCTGGACACGGTAATCACCGAGGCGTCCCTGACCGGCCAGGCGCCGGCCGCCTACGAGTTCGCCGCCGAGCTGGCCTTCTGCCACCGCTTGGCCAAGGAGCTAAAGGCCAAGCGCGAAGTCGTGCGCGGCAAGCCCGAGACCTTCAACCGGCCGGACTACAACTTCCGCCTCGACGGTGCCGGCACGAGTGAACCGGACGGCAGCGAAACGGTGGCGATCACGGTGCGCCAGCGCGGCTCGGCGCTGGACCTCATCGTCGCCGAGGCGATGATCCTGGCGAACTCGACCTGGGGCGGCTGGCTCCACGAACTGAGCCTGCCCGGCATCTACCGCAGCCAGGCCAGCCTGGCGCCCGGCGTCAAGGTGCGCATGGGCACCAAGGCGCTGCCGCATGCGGGCATGGGCGTCGCGCAATACACCTGGGCGACCTCGCCGCTGCGCCGCTATGTGGACCTGGTCAACCAGTGGCAGATCATTGCCTGCGCCCGCCACGGCCGCACGGCCGCGCTGGCCGCGCCCTTCAAGCCCAAGGACGCGGCGCTGTTCTCCATCATCTCCGGCTTCGACGCCGCCTACAGCGCCTACAACGGCTTCCAGAACGGCATCGAGCGCTTCTGGACCCTGCGCCATCTGCAGCAGCAGGACATCAGGGAGCTGACGGCGACGGTGATGAAGGACGGCCTGGTGCGCGCCGACACGCTGCCGCTGGTCTTCAAGGCCCTGGGCTGCGAGCCGCTGCCGCGCGGCACGCATGTGAAGGTGCGCATCACCGGCATCGACGAGATGACGCTGGACCTGCATGCCAATCTGATCGAACGCCTGGACGAGGTCGCGCAGCAAGCGGCCGACGAGGAAGAAGACGAGGACGAGGTGGGCAGCGGCCCGCTGACCCTGGCCATCGACGTCGGCGCCGAGGGCGACGATGGCGGCAGCGCCAAGGGCGAGGAAGCGGCCGCGAACTGACGATGCATCGCCTCCGGCTCTCCGCTCTCCAGGCCGCGCTGCTGTTCTCGCTGGCCCTGCACGGGGGCCTGCTGACCCTGCGCTTCGCCGACCCGGAGCGCTTCAACCGGATCTTCGAGGACACGCCGCTGGAGGTGGTGCTGGTCAACAGCCGCTCGCGCGAGGCGCCGCTCAAGGCACAGGCGCTGGCGCAGGCGAACCTGAGCGGCGGCGGCGAGGCCGAGCGGGGGCGGGCGACTTCGCCGCTGCCGCCGTCCAAGCTGCTGGAGCTTGGCGAGGCGAACGAGGTCCAGCATGCGCAGATCACCGAGTTGCAGCAGCAGCAGCAGCAGCTGCTGGCCCAGGTGCGGCGCGAGCTGGCGGCCCTGCCGCCGCCGGACCCCAAGCGCGACAAGGGCTCGGCCCGGGCGCGCGAGCAGGCCGAGAAGCGCCGCCAGCTGATCCAGCTGCTGGCCGCGATCGAGAAGCGGGTCAACGAGGAAAACGCGCGGCCGAAGAAGAAGTACGTCAGCCCGGCCACGCGCGAGGTCGTCTACGCGCAGTACTACGACAATCTGCGCCACAAGGTGGAGGAGCGCGGCACGCGCGACTTTCCGCAGCACAATGGCCGCAAGCTGTACGGCGAGCTGACGATGAACATCCATGTGGACCAGCGCGGCCGCGTGATCGAGACCGAGATCATGGCCGGCTCCGGCAACAAGAACCTGGACCGCCGCGCCGAGGCCATCGTGCGCGCGGCGTCGCCCTTCGGCCCCTTCAGCGCCGCAATGCGCCAGGGCGCCGAGGTGCTGGTGATCAGCTCGCGCTTCCGCTTCACCCGCGAGGACGGCCTCGAAACCACCCTGTCCGCCCAGCCATGAATGCCACCGTTCCCGATCGCTATGTCGTCGCCGGCAATCCGGTCGCGCACAGCCGCTCACCCGAGATTCACGCGATGTTTGCCACCCAGACCGGCGAGAGCCTGGTCTACGAGCGCCTGCTGTGCCCGCTGGACGGCTTCGAGACCAGCCTGCGCAGCTTTGTCGCCGCTGGCGGGCGCGGCTGCAATATCACCGTGCCCTTCAAGTTCGAGGCGCATGCGCTGGCGCGCCGCCTGTCGCCGCGCGCGCAACTGGCCGGCGCCTGCAATGTGCTGCGCTTCGACGGTGCCGACGATTGGTTCGGCGACAACAGCGATGGCATCGGCCTGGCACGCGATATCGAGCGCAACGCCGGGTGGCCGCTGCAGGGCCGGCGCCTGCTGCTGCTCGGTGCGGGCGGGGCGGCCGCCGGCGTGCTGGGCAGCCTGATCGAGGGCCGGCCGGCCGAGATCGTGCTGGCCAACCGCAGCGTCGACAAGGCGCGGGCGCTGGTCGACAGCCACGCCGCCTTTGCCGCCGAGCATGGCGTGCGCCTTCGCGCCAGCGCACTGGACGAGACCGGCGACGGCTTCGACATCCTGGTCAATGGCACCAGCGCCAGCCTGGCCGGCGCCGCCGTGCCGGTGCCGCCGCAGGTGCTGCGGCCGGGCGCGCTGGCGCTGGACATGATGTACGGCCCGGCCGCCCAGCGCTTTCTGGAATGGGCCGCCGCCCATGGCTTCGAGGGCCGCGACGGCCTGGGCATGCTGGTTGAGCAGGCGGCCGAGGCCTTTTATCTCTGGCGAGGCCGGCGCCCGGACAGCGCGCCGGTGCTGGCCACGCTGCGCGAGCGCATCGCGGCGGCAAAGTAGCGCACCATGGCAAGCAAACTGCTGCGGCTGCTGATCCTGCTGCTGCTGGGCCTGCTGGCGCTGCAGCTGTACTTCGCTGCTCGCATCGCGCTGATGAATCTGCTGGCGCCGCAATCGACCAGCTTCCAACGGTCTGAGATCTGGCGTCTGGCGACGGAGAAGGGCCGGATCGCCTGGAGCCAGCAATGGGTGGACGAGGAGCGCCTGTCCCGCAATCTGCAGCGCGCGGTAATCGCCAGCGAGGACGCCGGCTTTGCCGACCATGGCGGCGTCGACTGGGACGCGCTGGAGAAGGCCTGGGAGAAGAACCAGAAAGCCGAGGCTCGCGCCGAGAAGCTGGCCGTCAATCTGCGGCCGGGCCGCCCGGCGCCGACGGCCAAGATCGTCGGCGGCTCGACGATCACGCAGCAACTGGCGAAGAACCTCTTCCTCAGCGGCGAGCGCAATCTGCTGCGCAAGGGCCAGGAGTTCGCGCTGACCTTCATGCTGGAGGCGCTGCTGGACAAGCGCCGCATCCTGGAGATCTATCTGAACAATGTCGAATGGGGCGAGGGCTTGTTCGGCGCCCAGGCGGCCGCACGCCACTACTTTCATACCGATGCGGCCCGGCTGTCGCCGAACCAGGCGGCGCGGCTGGCGGTGATGCTGCCGGCCCCGAAGCGCTTCGAGAAGCGGCCGGCCTCGTCCTATGTGCTGGCGCGCGCCGGCACGATAGAAGCGCGCATGGGGGCCGTCGAGTTGCCATGATGGACGACCACAATCAGCTCAGCCGCGAAATCGCCGCCACGGCCGCCCGCCTGGTGGTGGAGGAAGGACTTGAGTACGGCCCGGCCAAGCAGCGCGCGCTGAAGCAGCTGGGCTTGCCGCGCCGCACCGCCCTGCCCGGCAACGACGAGCTTGAGGACGAGGTACGCGACTATCTGGCGCTGTTCTGCGCCGACACCCAGCCGGGCGAGCTGGCCGCGCTGCGCGAGCTGGCCGCCGTCTGGATGGAGCGGCTGGCCGAGTTCCGCCCGCATCTGAGCGGCGCGGTCTGGCGCGGCACGGCGACCCGGCTGTCTAATATCCATCTGCAATTGTTCTGCGACGACGGCAAGGCGGCCGAGATCGCGCTGATCAACCAGGGTATCGACTACGAGGTCGGCGCCACCACCGGCCCGCGCGGCCGCGAGGTCGATGTGCTGAGCCTGGCCGCGCCCTGCCGCGCGCTGAACGAGCGGGTGACCTTGCACCTGAGCATTCTCGATTTCGATGATTTGCGCGGTGCGCTGAAACCGGATGCGCGCGGCCGCAGCGAGCGCGGGAATCTGGCGGCGCTGCGCCAGCTGATAGAGAAAGAGGACGGCGAACCGATATGAGCGATCAAGATTCCAGCAGCCGGCGGCGCTGGCTGATCGGCGCCGCCGGCGTCGCGGCCGCCGGACTCGGCGCGGGCCTGGCCTGGCGCCAGCAGCAAGGTCGGCAAGCACCGCTCGCAGCAAGCCCCCCCGGCGCCGAGACCTTTTGGTCCTCCCGTTTCGAGAAGCCCGAGGGTGGTGAGTTGCGCGCCGCCGATCTGCGCGGCGAACCGCTGCTGCTCAATTTCTGGGCGACCTGGTGCACGCCCTGCGTCAAGGAGTTGCCGGAGCTGGCGCGCTTCCAGCAGGAGTTCCGCTCCGCCGGCTGGCAGGTGCTGGGCCTGGCCGTCGACACGCCCGAGCCGGTGCGCGAGTTCCTGCGCAAGCTGCCGCTGGACTTTCCGACGGCGCTGGCGGGATTGACGGGCACCAGCCTCGCTCGCACACTCGGCAACGCCCAGGGCGGCCTGCCCTTCAGCGTCGCTTTCGACCGCAGCGGCGCCCAGATCTGGCAAAAGTTGGGACCGACGGAGCTGCCAGAACTGCGAGAACTGGCGGCAAGAGTCGGCTGAGCTCCAGCAAGGCCGTCCTAAAACAGGCTTTTCTAATTTTTTAAGGGTGCTGCGTCGATCGGCCACTAAAAAGCGTAAAGTTCAGCCTTTTCCGCTTCTAGTGTTCACACCCTAAACGCCCTGCCGCGGCGCAAGCCCTCGACGATGCAGATTCTTGTCCTTCACGGCCCCAACCTCAATCTTCTCGGCAGCCGGGAGCCTGAGGTCTATGGCTCGCAGACTTTGGCACAGATCGATGCAGATTTGGCTGAAATAGCGGCCGAAGCCGGTGTGGCCTTGGAATCGTTCCAAAGCAACCATGAAGGCGCGCTGATCGACCGGATTCAGGCGGCTCGCCAAGATGGCTGCCGCTTCATCATCATCAATCCAGCCGCCTACACACATACCAGTGTCGCGATCCGCGATGCACTGGCGGCGGTGGCCCTGCCCTTTGTCGAAGTCCACCTGTCCAATATCCACAAGCGCGAGGCGTTCCGACAGCACAGCTACCTCTCCCCGCTGGCCGAGGGCGTGATCTGCGGGCTGGGCGCTCAGGGCTACCGGCTGGCCTTGAGCTATGCGCTCGACAAGCTGCGTCGGCCGGCCTGACAAACAAGAAAAGCGAGCGTCCGGCACGAGCGGACGCCGACATCCCAAAACAGAAAACCAATTCCGTTGGAGAAAACATATGGATCTGCGCAAGCTCAAGACCCTGATCGACCTGGTGTCCGAGTCGAACATTTCCGAACTTGAGATCACCGAGGCCGATGGCAAGGTGCGCATCGTGAAGTCGGACGGCGCGGTCGCCGTGCCGATGATGGCGATGCCGGCCGTCGCGCCGGTCGCCGCACCGGTGGCCGTGCCGGCCGCCCAGGCCGCCGCTCCGGCAGCCGTTGCCGCGCCTGCCCCGGCCGTCGAGACCGGCCATATCGTCAAGTCGCCGATGGTCGGCACCTTCTACCGCGCGTCCAGCCCGAACGCCAAGGCCTTTGCCGAGGTCGGCCAGACGATCAAGGAAGGCGAGCCGATCTGCATCATCGAGGCGATGAAGATCATGAACGAGATCGATGCCGACAAGAGCGGCACGATCACCAAGATCCTGGTCGAGAACGGCCAGCCGGTCGAATTCGGTCAAGCCCTGTTCGTGATCGAGTAAGGCTCGGCCATGTTCAAGAAGATATTGATTGCGAACCGAGGGGAGATCGCCCTTCGGATTCAGCGCGCCTGCCGCGAGCTGGGCGTGAAATCGGTCGTCGTCTATTCGGAAGCCGACCGCGATGCCAAGTATGTGAAGCTGGCCGACGAGGCGGTCTGCATCGGGCCGGCGCCGTCCGCCCAAAGCTATCTGAGCATGCCGGCCATCATCGCGACGGCCGAGGTGACCGACGCCGAGGCGATCCATCCGGGCTATGGCTTCCTCAGCGAGAACGCGGACTTTGCCGAACGGGTCGAGCGCAGCGGCTTCACCTTTATCGGCCCGACGCCGGAGAACATCCGCATGATGGGCGACAAGGTCTCGGCCAAGCAGGCGATGATCAAGGCCGGCGTGCCCTGCGTGCCGGGCTCCGAAGGCGCGCTACCCGACGACCCGAAGGAGATCGTCCGCATCGCCCGCGCGGTCGGCTACCCGGTGATCATCAAGGCGGCCGGCGGCGGCGGCGGCCGCGGCATGCGCGTCGTCCACACCGAGGCGGCCCTGGTCAATGCGGTGCAAACGACCAAGGCCGAGGCGGGTGCCGCCTTCGGCAATCCGCAGGTCTATATGGAGAAGTTCCTGGAGAACCCGCGCCATGTGGAGATCCAGGTGCTGGCCGACGGCCACAAGAATGCCGTCTGGCTGGGCGAGCGCGACTGCTCGATGCAGCGCCGCCACCAGAAGATCATCGAAGAGGCGCCGGCGCCGGGCATCCCGCGCCGCGTGATCGAGAAGATCGGTGACCGCTGCGCCGCCGCCTGCAAGAAGATGGGCTACCGCGGCGCCGGCACTTTTGAGTTCCTCTACGAGAACGGGGAGTTCTATTTCATCGAGATGAACACGCGGGTGCAGGTCGAGCACCCGGTCACCGAGATGGTGACGGGCATCGACATCGTGCAGATGCAGATCCGCATCGCCGCCGGCGAGAAGCTGCCCTTCACGCAGCGCAATATCACCATGCGCGGCCATGCGATCGAATGCCGGATCAATGCCGAGGACCCGGTCAAGTTCGTGCCCTCGCCGGGGCGGATCACGACCTGGCACGCGCCGGGCGGCCCCGGCGTGCGCGTCGACTCGCATGCCTACACGAACTACTTCGTGCCGCCCAACTACGACTCGATGATCGGCAAGATCATCTGCCACGGCGACACCCGCGAGCAGGCGCTGGCGCGCATGCGCATCGCGCTGTCGGAGACGGTGGTCGAAGGCATCCAGACCAATATCCCGCTGCACCGCGAACTGATGGCCGACGCCAAGTTTGTCGAAGGCGGCACCAGCATCCACTATCTGGAGAGCTGGATGAGCGAGCACAAGCGCTGACCGGCGTCCGGCGGGTTTTCGACCCGCCCGCCTGCGACACTCCCTGGCATGGCGCGAGCCGTCCCAGGGATTCGCTTTTGATGAAGGACACCATGATGAACAGCAGCCCCTCCTCCCTGCACGAACTGATCCTGATCTGTCGCGAGGACGATGTCGAAACCGTCAGCGACGCGCTGATGGAAGTCGACTCGCTGGCCGTCTCGGTCGAGGATGCCGATGCCGACACCGATGCCGAGAAGGCCTTGTTCGGCGAACCGGGCATGCCCGCGCCAAAGCTGGGCTGGGAGCGGTCGGTCGTGAAGGCGCTGTTTGCCTCCGAGGCCGAGGCGACCGAGGCCGCGACCCTGGTGCTGGCGCAGGACTGGGCGCGCGATGTCCATGTCCAGACGATACAGGCCGTCGAGGAGCAGGACTGGGTGCGGCTGACGCAGTCGCAGTTCGCGCCGGTCGAGATCACGCCGGAATTCTGGATCGTGCCGTCCTGGCACGAGGCGCCGCCACAGGCCAAAACCGTGATGCGACTCGACCCGGGCTTGGCCTTCGGCACCGGCACCCATCCGACCACGCGCATGTGCCTGCGCTGGATCGCGCGCCATCGAGACCTGGCCCCGACCTGGCAGCGCGTGCTCGACTATGGCTGCGGCTCCGGCATCCTGGCCATCGGCGCCGCCCTGCATGGCGCACATGGCATCGATGCCGTCGACATCGACCCGGCCGCGGTGACGGCGACCCTCGCCAATGCCGCGGCGAATCAGGTGCAGCTGCACGCCGCCCTGCCCGATGCGGCGCAAGGCCTTTATCCACTGGTCATCGCCAACATCTTGGCCACCCCGCTGAAGCTGCTGGCGCCGCTGCTCAGCGCGCATCTGGCACCCGGCGCCGACCTGATCCTGGCCGGCATCCTGGAGCGCCAGGCCGAGGAACTGCAGCAGGCCTATGCGCCCTGGCTGCAACTCGAGGTCAGCGACCGCGAAGACGGCTGGATCCTGATGACGGCACGGCGCGCATGAGATCGGCGCGACCGGCGCTCATGGCATGATCTCGCCATGAGTCTCGCCACCCGTTGTACCGCTTGCGGCACCATCTTTCGGGTGGTGCAGGATCAGTTGCGCGTCTCCGAAGGCTGGGTGCGCTGCGGGCGCTGCGCCGAGGTCTTCGATGCGCGTGAACAATTGTTCGACATCGATCGCGAGGCGCCGCCGCCCTGGCCGGAGCAGGAGGTCGATCTTGAGCCGCAGGCCGGGCCGGCGGTGATCAGCCTGGGGCCCGAACCGGAGCCGGAACCCGAACCGTCGCACGACGATGATCAGTGGCAAGCGGTCGAGCCTGCACAGATTCCAGGAGAGGAGCCGGAGCCGGCCGCGCCGGTCGAGGCGCAAGCTTTCGACGCGCGGCCCGAGCCGCAATGGTTCGACGAAGCGCGCAGCGACGCCCCGCCGCGGCCGATCGAGCCACCGTCGGAGCGCATGGAGCCGCCGGCGATCGCCGCCGAGCTCGGCCCCGACGTCGTGCTGGCGCCGCGCCTGGCCGAGATGAAGCCGATGCCGGAACTCGGCTCAGCGTCGGGACCGGATGCCGCCATCGGTTCCACCCCGATGCCCGACTTCATGCGCCCGGCACGCAAGCGCGCGGGTCCGGTCGAGCGGATCGCGCTGGGCCTGCTTTCGCTGCTGCTGCTCCTGCTGCTCGGCGGGCAGATCGCGCTGCACTTCCACGATGCGCTGGCCGCGCTCTATCCGCCCGCACGCCCGGCGCTGCAGGCGGTCTGCAAGCTGGCCGGCTGCGAACTGCGGCCATGGCGGCGCATCGAGGCACTCAGTGTCGAGAACAGCGCGCTGAACCAGGCCGGCGCCGGCAATCAGTTCCAGCTGACCGTGAGCCTGCGCAACAAATCGGCGGTCGAGGTCGCCCTGCCCTGGGTCGAGCTGAATCTGACCGACGCGGCCGGCGCAGTCGTGCTGCGCCGCATGCTGGCGCCCAGCGATTTCGCCAACAGCGCTGGATCGATCAGCCTGGCAGGCGGCGCGGAGCGCTCACTGCAACTGCTGCTGTCCAGCGGCAATCAACGCGTCAGCGGCTACAGCGTCGAGATCTTCCATCCCTGATACGCGGTCGCCGCCCCGCATAAAAAAACCCGGCCGGAGCCGGGTTTTGATGGCGTGCGCCCGATCGATGATCAGGGCTTGTTGCCGGTCGGGAAGGGCCAGGCGGCTTGCGGGCTCAGCGCCGTCTTGGCAGCCGGGGCAGCAGCCGCAGGCTTGGCAGCCGGGGCGGCCTTCTTGACGGGCGGCTTGGCAGCAGGCTTGGAGGCAGGCTTGGAGGCAGCCTTCTTGGGAGCAGCAGCCTTCTTCGGCGCAGCAGCCTTCTTGGGAGCAGCAGCCTTCTTCGCCGGTGCAGCCTTCTTGGGAGCAGCAGCCTTCTTCGCCGGTGCAGCCTTCTTGGGAGCAGCAGCCTTCTTCGCCGGTGCAGCCTTCTTGGGAGCGGCAGCCTTCTTCGCCGGTGCAGCCTTCTTGGGAGCAGCAGCCTTCTTCGCCGGTGCAGCCTTCTTCGCTGCGGCCTTCTTCACAGGAGCCGCCTTCTTCGGGGCAGCGGCCTTCTTGGCCGGAGCCGCCTTCTTGGCGACGACCTTCTTCGCCGGCGCAGCCTTCTTCGCTGCGGCCTTCTTCGCGGGTGCAGCCTTCTTCGCCGCGGCCTTCTTGGCCGGAGCCTTCTTTGCAGTTGCCATTTCAGTTCTCCTTGATCAAGTGGAAAGAACACTGTCCCTGCAACGACATGCCGTCGCAGAGCAGTCATTCATCGTCCGAAAGTCGCCCAGGAGGAGCGCCCCGATACGATGAATCGGGTTGCGAGCACCGGCCTCGGCTTCTACGGCCTCGGTCCGTTGCTCGCCAATCTTGATCTCACACAAATAGGAACCGCGCGCTGAAGAGCTCCAGCCGTCCAGCGTTCAGTCCCAGCTCAGCGCGCCACCGGATTGGTATTCGATGACGCGGGTTTCAAAGAAATTACGTTCCTTCTTCAGGTCGATCATTTCGCTCATCCACGGGAACGGGTTTTCCTCGTTCGGGAAGAGCTCCTCCAGGCCGATCTGCGTGGCACGGCGGTTGGCGATATAGCGCAGATAACCCTTGAACATCGCGGCATTCAGACCCAGCACGCCGCGCGGCATCGTGTCCTCGGCATAGCGGTACTCCAGCTCGACCGCCTTCAGGAACAGCGCCTTGATCTCGGCCTTGAACTCGGGCGTCCACAGCTGCGGGTTCTCGAGCTTGATCTGGTTGATCAGATCGATGCCGAAATTGCAGTGCATGGACTCGTCGCGCAGGATGTACTGATACTGCTCGGCGGCGCCGGTCATCTTGTTCTGCCGGCCCATCGCGAGGATCTGGGTGAAGCCGACGTAGAAGAACAGGCCTTCCATCAGGCAGGCGAAGACGATCAGGCTCTTCAGCAGCGTCTGGTCGGCGGCCGTTGTGCCGGTATGGAAATCCTTGTCCATGATCGCCTCGATGAAGGGGATCAGGAACTCGTCCTTGTCGCGGATCGACTTCACCTCGTTGTAGGCGTTGAAGATCTCGCTCTCGTCCAGGCCCAGCGACTCGACGATGTACTGGTAAGCGTGCGTGTGGATCGCCTCTTCGAAGGCCTGGCGCAGCAAGAACTGGCGGCACTCGGGCGCCGTGATGTGGCGATAAGTGCCCAGCACGATATTGTTGGCGGCCAGCGAATCGGCGGTGACGAAGAAGCCGAGGTTGCGCTTGATGATGCGGCGCTCATCGTCGGTCAGACCGTTCGGGTCCTTCCACAGCGCGATGTCGCGGCTCATATTTACTTCCTGCGGCATCCAGTGGTTGGCGCAGGTGGCCAGGTACTTTTCCCAGGCCCATTTGTACTTGAAGGGAACGAGCTGATTGACGTCGGTCTGGCCGTTGATGATGCGCTTGTCGGCGGCCTTCACGCGGCGCTGTTCGGCGCTCTGTGCAGCTTGCGACGGAGCCGGGCGATGGGAAGAAACAGCGGCGGCGGTCGAAGCGAGCGACGCGGAGACGGGCGCATGGCCGGTCGCATTCGGCAAGGCATTCGCAGGGGCGCTGTGAGAGGGTTTCAGTTCTTCTTCCCAGACCAACATGGTGGCACTTCCTATCGTGTCGAATTATCAGAGTGTTGTGTTCAAACACCAAGGACTTCTTGACATCAACACGTCTTGCGCGTTGCTGCATCGCATCGCATTCGATGCATTCGCGAGGCCTCGGTGCTCATTCGTTGATCGATGGATTCGCATCGCTTGCAAACCCATTGATCAGCGTTTGAGCCGATGAACACGGGCATCGCGGGCATTTGCATATTCCGCGCGCCGGTGCTCTTTGTCTGCCGATCCTGCCGGCAGCGTCGGCGACAAGGGCTGTGGCATCGACATCACATCGCATCGTGATGAGTCGTCGTCGCCGCAGCCCTTTCGCATCAGCTGCTTACTGGCAGGCCTCGCAATCGGGGTTGTCGATCGAGCAGAATTTCATGTCGGTGGCCGGCAGTTCGGCCTCGACCGGTGCCGCAGCGCTTGCGGCAATCGGTGCCGACACCATCGTCGACGCCGAGCCCGCCGACACGGCATTCAGCTGACCCGACTTCGTCACCGTGCTCTTCTCGGCCGAGGAGGCGCTGGTCGTGCGCAGGTAGTAGGTCGTCTTCAGGCCGCGGATCCAGGCCAGCTTGTAGGTCTCGTCCAGCTTCTTGCCCGAGGCACCGGCCATATAGATGTTCAGCGATTGCGCCTGGTCAATCCACTTCTGGCGGCGTGCGCCGGCCTCGATCAGCCAATGCGTGTCGACCTCGAAGGCGGTCGCGTAGAGCGTCTTCAGCTCTTCCGGCACGCGGTCGATGCGGCGCAGCGAACCATCGAAGTGCTTCAGATCCATCACCATCACGTCGTCCCACAGGCCCAGCTTCTTCAGGTCGCGGACCAGCGCTTCGTTGATGACGGTGAATTCGCCGGACAGATTCGACTTGACCGACAGATTGCCGAAGCAAGGTTCGATCGAGGCATCGACGCCGATGATGTTGGAGATCGTCGCCGTCGGCGCGATCGCCACGCAGTTGCTGTTGCGCATGCCGTGCTGGGCGATCTTGGCGCGCAGCGCGTCCCAGTCCAGCGTGCTCGAGCGGTCGACCTCGACATAGCCACCGCGCTCCTTGACCAAGAGGTCCAGCGAGTCGATCGGCAGGATGCCTCGGTCCCACAGCGAGCCGCGGTAGGAGGAGTAGCGCCCCCGCTCGGCGGCCAGCTCGGTCGAGGCCTGGTAGGCGTAGTAGCAGATCGCTTCCATCGAGCGGTCGGCGAACTCGACCGCCTCGTTCGACGCATAGGGCGTGCGCAGCGCGTACAGCGCGTCCTGGAAGCCCATCAGGCCCAGGCCCACCGGACGGTGGCGCAGGTTCGAGTCGCGCGCCTTCTTGACCGCGTAGTAGTTGATGTCGATCACGTTGTCGAGCATGCGCATCGCGGTCGAGACCGTCTTGCGCAGCTTGTCGTGGTCGATGCCACCGTCCCTCAGGTGCTGGACCAAATTGACCGAGCCGAGATTGCAGACGGCGATCTCGCTGTCATTGGTGTTCAGCGTGATCTCGGTGCACAGATTCGACGAGTGGACGACGCCGACATGCTGCTGCGGCGAACGCACATTGCAGGCGTCCTTGAAGGTGATCCAGGGATGGCCCGTCTCGAACAGCATCGAGAGCATCTTGCGCCACAGGTCCTTGGCCGGCATGCGCTTGAACAGCTTGATCTCGCCGCGATCGGCCTTGGCCTCGTACTCGACATAGGCCTTCTCGAAGGCGGCGCCGAACAGATCGTGCAAGTCTGGGCAGGTCGAGGGCGAGAACAGGGTCCAATCGCCGCCCTCGATCACGCGCTTCATGAACAGATCGGGAATCCAGTTCGCCGTGTTCATATCGTGCGTGCGGCGGCGGTCGTCGCCGGTGTTCTTGCGCAGCTCGAGGAACTCCTCGATGTCCAGGTGCCAGCTTTCCAGGTAAGCGCAGACGGCGCCCTTGCGCTTGCCGCCCTGGTTGACGGCCACGGCCGTGTCGTTGACGACCTTCAGGAAGGGCACGACGCCCTGGCTCTTGCCGTTCGTGCCCTTGATGTGGGAACCCAGCGCGCGCACCGGGGTCCAGTCATTGCCCAGGCCACCGGCGAACTTGGACAGCAGCGCGTTTTCCTTCAGCGCCTCGTAGATGCCGTCCAGATCGTCGGCCACCGTCGTCAGATAGCAGCTGGACAGCTGCGAGCGGCGCGTGCCGCTGTTGAACAGCGTCGGCGTGCTGGACATGAAGTCGAAGGAGGACAGCACCTCGTAGAACTCGATCGCGCGCGCCTCGCGGTCGATCTCGTTCAGGGCCAGGCCCATGGCAACGCGCATGAAGAAGGCCTGCGGCATCTCGATGCGCTGCTCGCCGATGTGCAGAAAGTAGCGGTCGTACAGGGTCTGCAGGCCCAGGTAGTCGAACTGCAGATCGCGCTCGGCCTTCAGCGCCGCGCCAAGCTTGGCCAGGTCGTACTGCTGCAGCTTCTCGTCCAGCAGCTCGGCCTGCACGCCCTTCTTGATATAGCCGGGGAAGTACTCGGCATAGCGGCTCTGCATCTGCTCCTGCGTCACCTCGCCGCCGACGATCTCGCGGCGGATCGTGTGCAGCAGCAGGCGCGCGGTCGCGCGGCTGTAGCCCGGGTCCTTCTCGATCAGGGTGCGGGCGGCCAGGATGGCGGCCTTGTAGACCTCGTCCATCGGCACGCCGTCGTACAGATTGCGCTTGGTCTCGGCCAGCACCGGCTCCGGCTTGACGTCGGCGCCCAGGCCGGCGCAGGCCGACACGATCAGGCTTTGCAGATGGGCCAGGTCCAGCGGCACGCGCTGGCCGTTGTCGATCACCGTCAGGCCCGACTCGACGACGGCGGCCTGCACCGCCTCGCCCTTGGCCAGGCGCTCCTGGTGGCGGCGCTCGCGGTACAGCACATAGGCGCGCGCCACTTCATGGTGACCACCGCGCATCAGGCCCAGCTCCACCGCGTCCTGAATGTCCTCGATATGGAAGCTGCCGCCGGCCGGGCGCGAGCGCAAGAGAGCGCGCACCACGTTCTCGGTCAGGCCGTCGACGGTCTCGCGCACGCTGGCCGAGGCCGCGCCGCTGGTGCCGTGCACGGCCAGGAAGGCCTTCATCAGCGCGACGGCGATCTTGCTGGGCTCGAACGACACCACGGCCCCGTTGCGGCGAATGATTTGATAGGCCTGGTATGCCGATTGCGCCGCCTGGCCGGCGACCGCCTGGTCGACACGGCTGGCGCCTTCGGGCAGCGTGGATGCGGTATGCGTTTGCATCGTCGATCTTCCTCTTCTGGTCTTGTTCGTTGTCGTCAATGAATGGGATGCCGAGCCGCCGTGCGTTCTTGCGCCCGGTGCCTCAGCAGTTCAATGCCTGGTGGAGTCCCGCCTGCTGGGCCGGGTCGCTGCGCAGCCCCGCTCGATGGCTGCGCGCGCCCCGCTCTTCGGTGGCCGACGCTGCGGCCGGCACGGCGACCCGGCTGGGCACTGGCCGGGTCCGGCAAGCGGCGGTCAGTGCAGCGATCGGGGTCGGCATAGCGGATTTGCCAGGTTGGCAGGATAGCATAGAGACACACTATATCTGGGGTCCCCACCCTCTTCAAGCACTACCAATAGCGTGTGCGCCCCATTGACCGGCGGCACAGTAAAGGCTAGCCGGAGCACCGCCAAGGGCCTTTCCATCGACCGCGGCAGCGGTTTGCCCCGATGGTTGCGGGGCATCGCGGCGACAAGCCGCGCCAGGCCTTGCTTAGCGCGCCAAAGAGCCCGCAAACCCGCGTCGATTCGCGCTTGCGGCGCGCGCGGAATGTGCCGCGGCGGACAGCGCCGGAAGTGGCCACGGCGAGCTGCTCGCTTTCATCAATGGGGCAAGCCCTAGGGCCCGCGAAACGAAAACGGTTGGCTGGTGCCGCGCCGCGCGCAGCCGCTTCAGGATTCGCCTGCGCCGCCCTCGCCCGCGCTGATGGCCAGCCGCGCCATCCGGTAGCGCATCTGGCGCAGTGACAGGCCCAGGCTCGCGCCGGCGGCCGTGCGGTTGAAGCGATGCCGCTCGAGCGCACGCAGCAGGATGCTGCGCTCGACCTCGTCCAGATACAGGGCCAGGTCCTGCGGCAGCTCGGCGCCGGCCTTGTCGGCATCGAGCGCCGGCGCCGCGGCGCGGCTGCGCGCCTCGTCCAGCGGATCGAGCGCGCCGAGCTGCGAATCGTCGAGCAGCGATTCGGGCAGGCCCAGATCGTCGGCATCGATCAGCTCGCCGCCGGACAGCGCCAGCGCGCGGTGCAGCAGGTTCTCCAGCTCGCGCACATTGCCGGGGAAGGCATAGCGGGCCAGCTGCGACTGCGCGGCCGCGGTCAGACGCGGCGCCGGCGACACGCCGGCATCGCGCGCGATCCGCTCCAGCACATGCTCGCTGATCAGCGGCACGTCCTCGATCCGTTCGCGCAGCGGCGGTACGCGGATCTGGATCACATTGAGGCGATAGAACAGATCCTGGCGGAAGCGGTTCGCCGCCACCTCGGCACCCAGATCCTTGTGCGTCGCACTCAGCACCCGCACATTGACCGGCGCCTCGACGACCGCGCCCACCGGCCGCACAGAGCGCTCCTGGATCGCGCGCAGCAGCTTGCTCTGCATCGCCAGCGGCAGATCGCCGATCTCGTCGAGAAACAGGGTGCCGCCATCGGCCGCCTGGAAGAAGCCTTCCCGGTCCTCGTTGGCGCCGGTGAAGGCGCCCTTGCGATAGCCGAAGAACTCGGCCTCGAGCAGTTGCTCGGGAATCGCGCCGCAATTGACGGCGACGAAGCGCTGGCGTGCGCGCGCGCTGCTGTCGTGGATGGCGCGCGCCACCAGCTCCTTGCCGGTGCCCGACTCGCCCTGCAAGAGCACCGGCGCCATGCTGCGCGCAACCTTCTCGATCAGCGAGCGCACCTGCTGCATTGCCGCGGAGCCGCCGGCCAGCCGCGACAGCGCGCCCACCGGCGCGGCGGGCGCGGCCACCGGCGAAGGCGTGGGTGCCTGTGCAGGCGAAGGCACCGGCCGCGGCGCCGCGGCCGGCTTGGCCGCCGGCTTCTCGACCCCTTCGGCCGGCAGCTGCGCCGGCACGACCGAGGGCTGGGTCGGCGGCAGCCGGCCCAGCGCCGAGGCGACGACCAGGCGGAACTGGCGCAGGTCGACCGGCTTGGTCAGGTAGTCGTAGGCACCGGCCTTCAAGGCCTCGACCGCGTTCTCGGCCGAGCCGAAGGCGGTGATCACCAGCGCCTTCTCGCGTCGGCCCTGCTGCTCCAGCCAGTTCAGCAGATCGAGCCCGCTGCCGTCGGGCAGGCGCATATCGGTGATGACGGCGCTGTAGCTGCGCCGCTGCAGCCGCGCCAGCGCGTCGCTCACCGAGCCGGCCGTCTCCAGCTCATAGCCCTCGCGCAGCAGGGTCAGCTCGTACAGGGTGCGCAGGTCCGGCTCGTCGTCGACGACGAGAAGGCTGAAGCTCGGTGCCGCTGCGTTGGTGCTCATGGCGGATTGGCGTCGCTGATAAGGTCGCTAAGTTCGCTGCCGTCGCCGCGGCGCAGCCGCAGCAGGAATTCATTGCACGGCGGCGTCGTGTCGTCCCGGCGCCGGTAGGCGATGCGCGCGCCATAGCGCTCGCACAGCTCCCGACAAATATAGAGGCCCAGGCCGGAACCGCGGCTGCGGGTCGAGAAGAACGGTTCGAACAGATGGCGCTCGACCTCGGCCGGAATCGGCGCGCCGGCGCTGAACACGCTCAGCCGCGCCAGCGCCGGGTCCTCTTCATCGTCGGCCAGCAGCACCTGCACACTGCCGGGCCCCGGGCTCGCATGGCGCAAGGCATTGTCGAGCAGATTGACCAGCACCCGGCGCAGATGCTCGGGGTCGAAGGCCACCACCAGCGGCCGCAGCGGCACGCTGCAGGCGAGCGGATCGTCGGGCCCCGGCGGCAGCTTGTTGGTGCGCGCCCAATCCAGGCAGGTCTCGGCAACCAGCGAGCTGGCGTCCAGCGGCACCGCTTCCTGCCGCGTGCCCGGCGCGACCTCCAGCACATCGTCGACGATGCGGGTCAGCCGCGCGACGTTGGAGGCCACCATGCGGGTCAGCTGTTGCGCGCGCGGCTCGCTGCTGTCCTCGGCCAGCAGCTCGTTGGCCTGCGCGATCGCGGCCAGCGGATTGCGGATCTCGTGCGCGATGCCGGCCGACACGCGGCCCATCGCGGCCAGCTTCTCCTGCTGGCTGCGCGCCTGCAGCAGGCGGTTGTCCTCGATGAAGAGCACGCACAGGTCCTCGCTGGCATGCGGCTCTCGCCGGCGGGTGAAGCGCATGCGCAGGCGCAGCGAGCGCTGCGCGCCGGCGCCCGCTGTGCCGAACTGCAGCAGCACATCGCGCCCGGCCGCCGGCCAGCCGCCGGCCGCGACGGCCTGCTCGACCGCCTGCACCAGCGGCAGCCAGGCCGCCACGCCCTTCAGCGGGAACGGCGCCTTGCGCACCATCGTCGCCGGCGCCTCGGCCAGCAGCGCGCGCGCGGCCGGGTTGGCGGCGCGCACATTGCCGCGCTGGTCGACCACCAGCACGCCCTCCTGCATCTCCTCGATCACCAGCCGGTTCAGCGCCGCCTGCTGGCGCGCGAACTCCATGCTGCCGCGCGCGGCGCGCTGCTCGCGCGCCAGCCGGCTGGCCATCTCGCCGGCCAGCAGGCTGACGACGAAGAAGCCGCTGCCAGCCAGACCGGCCTGCGTCAGCCGCAGGCCGATGTCGGCACCGCGCAGCACCGCCAGGCCGGCCACACCCAGCATCAGCAGCGCCGCCATCGCCGCCACCGCCAGCGCCAGCAGCCGCGGCGTCAGCACGCCGGCCATCAGCACCGGCATCACGAACAGCGCGCCATAGTTAACGCTGGCGCCGCGATCGAGCGCATGCAGCAGGCCGAACACGGCCAGGTCGGTGCCGATGCCCAGCCACCAATGCGGGCTCGACAGCCGCGCCAGCGTCTGCGCCGAGGCGCCGCGCTGCAGCCGCGGCAGCAGCCACAGCAGCAGGGTCTGGCCGGCATAGGCCGTGCACAGCAGCAGCGTCCAGCGCTCGGGCGGCGAGCCGAGGAAGCCGGCGATCAGCTGCGCGGCCAGCAGCACCAGGGCCAGCGCGACGCGGGCGCCCAGAAAGGCGCGGTACAGGCGCGCGAAGGCATTGCCGCCGGCATCGCCGAGCCGGCGCGCGCGGCGGAACAGGAACTGCGAATCGGCGTGCGACTCGGCAGCCCCCTCGGCGGCTTGTGCCTCGCCGGCGGCCGTCGCCTCATGGATCTCCGACGGCTCGACCTCGCTGTCCGGCACCGGACCGAACCAGGACTGCGTTCGCTCGCCGCTCATGGCGCGCCGCCATGCTCCGCCTCATAGGCGGCGCGATGGGCGGCGCTGCAGAACACGCCGCCGCGGCCGGGCAAGGCCTCGTCGCGCGGCAGATGCAGGCCGCAGCGCGCGCAGCTGAGCATGGGCTGCGGTCCGCGCGGCGCGGCCGGCGGCTTGGCCCGGCGCGGCGGCCGCGCGCGCTTGACGCCCAGCAGGAAGACCAGCAGCGCCAGCAACAGAATCAGCAACAGGTATTTCATCGTCAGCAATCAGGCGGGACTGCCGCGTTGCAGCACGACCTCGAGCACGAAGCGCGAGCCGGCATAGGACAGCAGCAGCAGGGCCGCGCCAACGTAGAGCCAGCGCGTCGCGCGCCGGCCGCGCCAGCCGAAGATGCGCCGGCCGGCCAGCAGGCCGGCCAGCACGATCCAGCCGAGCAGGGCCAGCAGGTTCTTGTGGTCCCAGCGCCAGTGCGGCGTGAACCACCAGCCCAGCAGGATGGCTAGCGACAGCACCGCGACCCCGGCCGCGACGAACTGGAAGGTCAGCCGCTCAAGCCGCAGCAGCGGCATGCCCGGTGTGCCGGCCGTCGTCGCCAGCTTGGCGGCCGTCGGCTTCTGCCGCAGCTGCCGCTCGGCACGGCTCAGCAGCACCGCATGCAGCACCGCCGTGCCGAACAAGCCATAGGAGGCCAGGCCCAGCACCCAGTGCAGCGGCGCCCAGGGCGAGGCGGCCTGCGGCCGGCTTTCGCCCTGGAACAGCAGGGCCAGCAGCACCGCCAGCGCGGCCAGGCCGGCCAGCACGCGGCGGCTGCTCTGCAGCGGCACGAAGCGGCTCTCCACCATATAGACGGCCAGCACCAGCCAGACCGTCATCGACAGCGCCGGCGCGAAACCGAAGCGCGCGCCGGGCCGGGCCAGGCCGATGCCGGCGATATCGATGACCAGGGCCAGCAGATGCGCGGCCCAGGCCAGCAGCAGCAGGCCCTGGCGGCGGGGCGACGCGGAGGCGCTCTCGGCGGGCTGTGGCGCCGTCAGCGCGACGGCCGCATAGGCCAGCGCCGCCACCAGGCTGGCGCCGCCGAGCGCCAGCGCGGCGGCGGCCGAAGTGTCGGGCGATAAAATCATCGTCACAGTGTACTTTTGCGTGCCCACCCGACCGGTCGGTACGAACCTTGATGGCCTCCAATCTGACCGACCGCCTGAGCCAGCTCGTCAAAACGATGCGCGGCCAGGCCCGCATCACCGAATCGAATGTCCAGGAGATGCTGCGCGAGGTGCGCATGGCGCTCCTGGAAGCCGACGTGGCGCTGCCGGTCGTGCGCGACTTCATCGCCCGCGTGAAGGACAAGGCGCTGGGCCAGGAGGTGGTCGGCTCGCTGAACCCGGGGCAGGTGCTGGTCTCGGTCGTGCACAAGGAACTCGCCGCGACCATGGGCGAGGGCGTGGCCGACATCAATCTCGCGGCGCAGCCGCCGGCCGTCATCCTGATGGCCGGTCTGCAGGGCGCCGGCAAGACGACGACGACGGCCAAGCTGGCCAAGCACCTGATCGAGAAGCGCAAGAAGAAGGTGCTGACCGTTTCGGCCGACGTCTACCGTCCTGCCGCGATCGAGCAGCTGAAGACGGTCACCAGGCAGGCCGGCGCCGAATGGTTCGCCTCGACGCCGGAGCAGAAGCCGCACGACATCGCGGTGGCCGCGATCGACTACGCCAAGCGCCACTACTTCGACGTGCTGCTGGTCGACACCGCCGGGCGCCTGGCGATCGACGAGGCGCTGATGGCCGAGATCCGCGATCTGCACGGCGTGCTGAATCCGGTCGAGACCCTGTTCGTCGTCGATGCGATGCAGGGTCAGGATGCGGTCAACACGGCCAAGGCCTTCAAGGAGGCCCTGCCGCTGACCGGCGTGATCCTGACCAAGCTCGACGGCGATTCGCGCGGCGGCGCGGCACTGAGCGTGCGCCAGATCACCGGCGCGCCGATCAAGTTTGCCGGCGTGTCCGAGAAGATCGACGGGCTGGAGGTCTTCGATGCCGAGCGCCATGCCGGCCGCGTGCTGGGCATGGGCGATATCGTCGCCCTGGTCGAGGAAGTGACCAAGGGCGTGGACCTGGCCGCCGCCGAGAAGCTCGCCGGCAAGCTCAAGAGCGGCAGCGGTTTCGACCTGAACGACTTCCTCGCCCAGATCTCGCAGATGAAGAAGATGGGCGGCCTGTCCAGCCTGATGGACAAGCTGCCGGCCCAGATGACGGCCAAGGCGGGCGCGGCCGACATGGACAACGCCGAGCGCGATATGAAGCGCATGGAAGGCATCCTCAGCGCGATGACGGCCAAGGAGCGCGCCAACCCCAAGCTGCTGCTTGACGGCAAGAGCAAGGCCAGCCGAAAGAAGCGCATCGCGCAAGGCGCCGGCGTGCAGGTTCAGGAAGTGAACCGCGTGCTGAATCAGTACGACCAGATGGCCGGCATGATGAAGAAGATGAGCGGCGGCGGGATGATGAAGATGATGAAGAAGCTCGGCGGCCTCAAGGGCATGGGCGGGATGATGCCCCCAGGTCTGAAATAGGCTTAAGCACCTTCCAGTGAAAACGGGCCTCGATGGCCCGTTTCTTCTTTATTCCAGCAAGGCCTGCGCGAACTCCCTCGCGCTGAAGGTCTGCAGATCCTCGAGCTTCTCGCCGATGCCGATGAAATAGACCGGCACGGCACGCTCGCGCGCGATCGCCGCCAGCACCCCGCCCTTGGCCGTGCCATCAAGCTTGGTGACGATCAGGCCGGTCAGGCCCAGCGCGTCGTCGAAGGCCTTGACCTGCGAGAGCGCGTTCTGGCCGGTGTTGCCATCGACGACCAGCAGCACCTCGTGCGGCGCACCGTCCTGCGCCTTGGCGATCACGCGCCTGATCTTCTTCAGTTCCTCCATCAGGTGCAGCTGCGTCGGCAGGCGGCCGGCCGTGTCGGCGATCACCACATCGCAGCCGCGCGCGCGGCCGGCCGTCACCGCATCGAAGGTCACCGCCGACGGATCACCGCCCTCCTGGCTGACGATCTCGACGCGCGTGCGATCCGCCCAGACGCCCAGCTGCTCGCGCGCCGCCGCACGGAAGGTATCGGCCGCGGCCAAGAGCACCTTCTGCTCGGCCTCGGCCAGATGGCGGGTCAGCTTGCCAATGCTGGTCGTCTTGCCGGCGCCGTTGACGCCGACGACCATCATCACCGTCGGCGTCTGCTCGCCGACCGACAGCGGCTTCTCGAGCGGCCGCAGCAGATCGCTCAGCGCATCGATCAGCAGGCCGCGCACGGCAGCCGGCTCGGTCGCCTTCGCTTCCTTGACGCGCCGCTTCAGATCGTCGAGCAGGAACTCGGTCGCCTTGACGCCGGCATCGGCCATCAGCAGCGCTTCCTCCAACTCCTCGTACAGCGCCTCGTCGATGCGCGTGCCGGTGAAGACCTGGGCGATGCTGGAGCCGGTCTTGCGCAGGCCGGCACGCAGCTTGTCCATCCAGCCCTTGCGCGGTGCCTCGGGCGTCTCGGTTGCCTCAGCTTCGGCGCCGACTTCAGCAAGCACTGCGGGCGCGGCCGGGACGACCGCCGGCTCGGCTGCCGCAGCGGGGGTCGGCTCGGCCACCGGCAAGGGCGCCGGCTCCGCGACCACTTCGTCGACCTGCGGCGATGACTGCTCGTCGCTGCTGACCGTGGGCGCGGCGCCGAACTTCTTCTTGAAAAAACTGAACATCGCTGAGGCGCCGGCTGGAGGGAAGGAATATTTTTCACCCGATTTCGGGCGGGCCTTGCATTGTCCGTCAAAACATGACTACAATGGCGGGCTTGAGGCGCTTTAGCTCAGCCGGTTAGAGCGACGGAATCATAATCCGCAGGTCCGGGGTTCGAATCCCTGAAGCGCCACCAAATACAAAGGGTCTAGCAGCGATGCTAGGCCCTTTTTCTTTATCGACGCGGCCACGTTGGCCGCCGCCCCTCACGACGCGTGCAGCATCCAGATCAGCGCCGTGCCGCCGATCGAGATCAGGATGTGGCCGAAGGCGACGGTGCTCGAGTAGCCGATCACCGCCACCGGGCTCTCCGAGCGTTCCTGCACGGCCGCCAGGCCGGCCGTCATCGTCTGCGCGCCGGCCAGCGCGCCGAGCAGCATCAGCGGGTTCAGCTTCAGCAGATAGCGGCCGACGTAGAGGCCGACGATCTGCGGCATCAGGGTGACGACGATGCCGCCTAGGAAGACGGTCAGGCCGATCTGCTTGACCGCCTCGACAAAGACCGGCCCGGCCTTAAGCCCGATCATCGCGACGAAGGCGGCCAGGCCGACCGACTTCATGAACTCGATCGCCCCATGCGGGATGTAGGCAAAGCTGGGCCGGATCGAATTGCGCCAGCCCATGGCGATGCCGGCCACCAGCACGGCCACGCTGCTGCCCAGGGCGATGTGCAGGCCGCCGACCGGGAAGGACAGTGCGATGCCGATCAGCGCGCCGACGAAGATGGCCAGGCCCAGCGCGACGAAGTCGGTGTGGTCGCCCGCCTCCAGCACATTGCCGACCTCCTCGCAGACGCGCTTGACGGCCGGCTCCAGCCCGTGGACGGTCAGGATGTCGCCGCGCTGCACGACGGTGCCCGGCCCCAGCGGGATCGATTCGCTGCCGCGCCGGATCGCCTTCAGGAAGACGCCGCGCGCGGCCGGTGAATGCCGGCGGTAGTCGGCCAAGGTGCGGCCGGCATAGACCTTGTTCGTCAGCTCGACGTCGAAGGTGGCCGAAGGGATGTCCAGCAGTTCGCGGTCGAACTGCTCGACCGCCCGCGTGTCGACGACCTTCAGCAGCGATTCGTTGCTGCCCAGCACGGCGACGATGTCGCCGGCCCGCAGCACGGTGTCGGGGCCGCTCTCGATGATCTGCCCGTCGCGGCGGATCCGCTCGACGAAGAGCCGCTCCTTGGCCAGCATCTTCTCGGCCTCGGCAACGCTGCGGCCGACCACCGGCTGCTCGGCATCGAGCTGGTAGGCGCGCAGCTCGAACATGCGCCAGGCCGAGCTGATGCCGGCCTGCTCGCGCTCGATGCCCATCTCCCGCTCCAGCTTCAGCGCCTCGGCCTTCATATCCAGGCGCAGCAGCCAGGGGCCGATATAGGAGCAGAAGAAGATCACGCCGAAGGTGCCGAAGATATAGGTCAACGCGTCGGCGATCGGGATCTGCGCGACCAGGCGCTGCTTCTCGGCGTCGGGAATCGGCAGCGAGCGGATCGCCTCGCTGGCCGTGCCGATCACCGGCGATTCCGTCAGGCCGCCGGACATCATGCCGGCCGCGTAGCCGAGCTCCAGATGCAGCAGCTTAGCCATCGCATAGGCAGTCAGCAGGCCGGTCAGCGGCACCGTGATGCCCAGCGCGATCCAGCGCCAGCCGCCGTCCTGGATGCCGCGTATGAAGCCCGGCCCGGCCGAGTAGCCAATGCCGAACATGAAGAGCAGGAACAGCAGCTGCTTGGCCGTGTCGGCCACCGGCACATGAAAGAAGTTGCCGATCAGGAGGCCCGCGATCAGCGAGCCGGTGACCGGCCCGAAGCCCACGCCCTTGAACTTGAATTTGCCGATCCAGTAGCCGATGCCGATGGCCAGGAAGACGGCAATCTCGGGCGACTTGGTGAAAAAGGGCGCCAGCCATTCGATCATCGTTGATCTCCCGTCTGGCGCCCTGTCCTCATGCGACGCGCTGCCTTATTTGGACATGATCATCGCGACATAGCCGAACACCGTCAGCAGCACGCCGGAGACCGCATAGCCGACCGGGAAGCCGACCCAGGGCACCGAGCTCTGCACCTCGACCGCCGCCTCGCGCGCCGGGCCCGAGTGCGAGCGCGAACCGGCGACGCCGCCCATCAGCACGACCGGATGGATCTTCATCACGTACAAGCCGATGATCCAGACCACGACGGGCGGCACCGTGCAGCAGAAGAAGCCGGCGATCAGGATCTTCACCGTCAGCGCGGCCGACAGCTGCGAGATCAGGCCGGCGCCCGAGTTGACGCCGACGATGGCGATGAAGACGATCAGGCCCAGGTCCTCCAGGATGTTGCGCGCCGCGTTCGGCGTGTGACCGAAGAAGCGGGTGCGCGACACGACCGAGGACACGATGATGCCGGAGACCAGCAGGCCACCGGCATTGCCGAGGCCGACATTGGCGCCGGCCAGCGGCACCGAGATCGCGCCGATCAGGAAGCCCAGGATCATGCCGGCCGCCAAGGTCAGCAGGTCGGTGCCGGTGCTGGCGCGGCCGATCTTGCCGGCCTTGTCGGCCAGCTGGTTGACGGCGCTCTTCAGGCCGGTGACGAACAGCAGGTCGAAGCGCCGGACCTCGGTCTCCAGGCCGATCGGGATCGGCACGCCGCCGCGCTCCATACGCGCCAGGTTGACGTGGCCGGCAAAGGGCTCGTTGGCGAAGTCCTTCAGCTTGCGGCCGGAGATGTCCTTGTTGGTCACCAGGATCTCGGCCTGGTCCAGCGGCACGGCCAGCGCCTTGGCATCGGCGACCTCGGGGCCGATCAGGCCCATGTCGGAGGTCAGCGCCTCCAGCTTGCCGCCCAGCACGATCACGTCGCCGAGCTTGAAGGCCACGTCATCGCCAGCACCCAGCGACTCACCGTCGCGGTGGACATTGATCACGCGCAGGCCGATGTGTTGCTGGAAGAACTGCCGCACCGTCTGGCCGACGAGCTTGGGGTTCTCCAGCCGGTAGGCGCGAACGCCGCCGGCGCGGTAGCCGCTCAGGCCCGAGTCATCGACATTGAGCACGCCGTTGGACTTCTCGTACTCGCGCGCGGCGGCCTTGGCATCGATGCCCCAGATCTTGGGCAGGTACTTGACGATCAGGATGATGCCGACCGTGCCCCAGATATAGGTCAGGCCGTAGCTCAGCGCGATCATGCCGCTGACGTCCTCGAAGGTCTGCCCTGGCGCCAGCGGGAAGGCGCCCTGGCGCACCGCCTCCTCGGCCGAGCCGATCGCGGCCGACATCGTCATCGAGCCGGCCAGCACGCCGCCGGCCGCGCCGGCCGGCAGGTCGAACCACTTGGCGAAGCCGGCCGCCATCAGAAGGCCCATCACCGAGCAGATCACCGCCAGGATGGTGAACTTCAGGCCGTCGGCCTTCAGGCTGTTGAAGAAGGACGGGCCGACGCGCAGGCCGACGCCATACATGAACAGGTAATAGAACAGCGACTTGGCGAAGTTGTCGAGCTGCATCTTGATGCCCATCGTCGCCGCCCAGGCCGAGATGCCGGCGCCGACGATGATGGCCGAGGCGACCATGCCCAGGCCATAGCCCTTGATCGTCGCCTTGCCGAGCAGCACCGCCGCGCCGACGACGAAGAACAAGAGGATGTAGGGGTTGGCGGCCAGCCAACTCAGGAATGTGTGCATAGCGAATCCCCCATGAATTTTGCGGGTGCGGGGGCCACCTCCTGCCCCCGCCGTTGTTGGATTACTGCCTTCTCGGACTCATCTCAGCGCCGCTTGCCGCCGCTGGCATGCGCCTCCAGCACATCGGGCCGCAGCAGTTGCAGACCGCGCGCGGCATTGAAGCCGTGGATCTCCTTGACGTCGAGCTTGCGCATGAAGGTGATGATTTCCTGCGAAATCACCTGGCCCGGTACCATGATCGGGAAGCCCGGCGGATAGGGAATCACGAACTTGGCCGAGACCAGATCGGGCCCGTTCTTCAGTCGCTCGTCGACCTGGGGGTCGTTGAGCCCGAGGTACTCGCAGTTGGCATCGTCGAAGGCCAGGTAATAGGCCTCGCGCATATGGCCCTCGCAGCTCTTGCTGGCCGGATCGTCGCGGAAGGCGTCGTGGAAACGGCTGAAGTCGGGCAGGTCCGGCACGTTCTCGACCAGGTCCTTGACCCGCGCATCGAAGGCCTTGCGCGCGCCCTCACCCCCGCCGGCCAGGCGGCGATCGATGTCGCGCGAGATGTCGGCCAGGGCCTTGATCAGGTGCGCCATATCGCTGCGCGTGTTGTTGATATTGATCTGCACCAGCACGCTGTTGCGCGAGGTCTTGTTGATCTGGATGTCGTGGTCGGACGACAGCAGCGCCTTGAACTGGGTGCCGTCGAAGCCGGCATTGCCGCACAAGAGGGTGATGCGGCTGGGGTCGAGGAAGAACTCGTCCTGGTTCAGCGCGCGGCTGATGTCGGCAATCGTCTGGCCCGGCACGACGAAGTCCTCGATCCCGCTCTTGCGGTACTCGGCCGGGATCATCTCTGCCGGCGTCGCGCAGCGGAAATACTTCGAGATCAGCGGGTGGTGGTTGATCTCGCGCCGGATCTCGATCGCCAGCTGCGTCGCCTTGCCGACCAGCTCGAAGCCCTCCAGCTCCATCTGGCGGCGTGCCAGATCGAGCGAGGCGATGATCTGCAGATTCGGCGAGGTGGAGGTGTGGGCGTAGAAAGCCTCCTTGAACGGGCCCTCGACCTTGGGCCAGTCCTGGTCCGAGCAGATGACGATCGAGCCCTGGCGCAGCGCCGACATCGACTTGTGGACCGAGTCGGTCTCGTAGACGCGCAGCCGCACCGCGTCCGGGTCGGGCCACAGCCGCGTGTCGAGCAGGGCCTGGTTGGCCGGATCGATCTCGCCGACCTCGGCCTTGAACTTGGCGTACTGCTCGCGGTAGGCCGGGCTGGCGAACAGCTTGCGCAGCGCCGCCACGCCGCCCATCGCCGTGCGCCGGCGCAGGAAGGGCGAGAAGCGGGCGAAGCCGAACCAGGCCTCGTCCCACAGGAAGACCATGTCCGGCTTGATCGCCAGCACCTCCAGCATCGTCTGCTGCACGTTTGCCACATGGCCGTCGAAGGTGCAGTTGGTCAGCACCAGCATCTTGGCCTTGTCCAGCCGTCCCTCGGCCTTCAGGGTCAGCAGCGCCTGCTTGATCGGCCGGATGCCCAGGCTGCCGTACATCGAGTACTGGGTCAGCGGGAAGGCGTCGATGTACAGCGGCTGGGCGCCGCACATGACGGCGCCGTAATGGTGCGACTTGTGGCAGTCGCGGTCGATCAGCACGATGTCGCCCGGCGTCAGGATCGCCTGGTGGACGATCTTGTTCGAGGTCGAGGTGCCGTTGGTGACGAAGAAGGCGCGGTCTGCGCCAAGCGCGCGGGCGGCCAGCTCCTGCGCGTCCTTGATATTGCCGGTCGGGTCGAGCAGGCTGTCCAGGCCGCCGGTCGTGGCCGAGGACTCGGCCAGGAACAGATTGGTGCCGTAGAACTCGCCCATGTCGCGGATCCAGTTCGACTTGAAGATCGACTTGCCGCGCGCCACCGGCAGCGCATGGAAGGTGCCGATCGGCCGGGCCGCGTACTTCTTCAGATTGTCGAAATAGGGGGTGCGGTAGCGGTCCTTGATGCCGCCGAGGATGGACAGATGCATCTCCATCGGTTCCTCGGGGCCGTAGAACACGCGCCGCACGCCGGCGACCTCGTCGGAGCCGGCAACGGCGGCCGGATCGCGATCGGTGGTCAGATAGATGTCCAGCTCGGGCCGCAGATGGCTCAGGACGCCGGCCAGCGCGCCGCCCAGATCACCGTCTTGCGCGTCCTCGGGCACGAACTGCGCGATCAGCTCGCGCAGCACCGGGATGTCCTGCTGGGAGTCGAAGATGAAGCCCTCGGAGACCAGCACCGCCTGGACGTTGTAGTTGAAGTTGGCAGCCAGCACCGCATCCTCGAAGCTGTCGACGGCGACGATCTCGTAGATGAACTCGTCCTCCGGGCGACGCAGGCGGCGGAAGGTTTCCTTGAGACTGGTCCAGTGCGAGCGGTCCATCGCCGCCACGACCAGCACCTCGAAATAGGGCCGCCGCCCGCTCGACAGGCCCTGCGCCGGCGGCAGCACATCGCCCATCACCGCCTCGACCTCGTCGTCCAGCGCCCAGGCCGCCGAATCCTCGCGATAGGCATTGGTCTGCAGCGCCGCGCTGATGCGCGCGGCCATGCGGTGGAAGGCCGCCCATTCGCCGCGCTTGAGCCGGTCGTTCAGCTGGTCGAGCAGGGCCTGGCCCGGATAGGCGTTCAGGCATTCGATCGGGGCCAGCTCGCGCAGGCAGCGCTGGATCTCGACCACGGCGCCGGCGTCGGAGCCCCGCCCGTCCAAGGCCCGGGCAAGCCGGGACAGCGTTCTCCATTGATCGATGCGCGCCTCCGACGCAGCGAAGTACTGCATCAGCGTTTGGGTCGTGCCGGAAGTCATCGGTGCATTCATCTGCAAGCTCCGTGTTGGGATACAAACCACCAGACCGGCGCAATCGCTGCCTGCATCCGCGCCCAACAGGCAAACGCAGCATTCGGAACAAGGACAAGAAAGCGCCTCGCTGAATGTGACGGAGTCCGCATCGACCTAGGCAAGACCCGGCACCCATGCGCACACCTCAGTACAGGCTTATAGAGTTCGGCCAAGTCCGTGTCAATGTCACGAAAGGCTTATGGACGTAAAGAAGTAAAGCGCTTGCGCCAGCACAAGTTCCGGCACGTCCGCGGCGCGCAATGCCGATGAACACGGGCGCGCGGGCACCCCGGCCCATGGGGGCCAAACCTTGGGCGCCACGTGGCGGCGGGCGTTCGCAAGCCGTACATGCCGCGAAACGGGGCGAGGGTTCATGCGGCCCGCGAGGGACGGCCAGCAGCCGTCGAGTGCCGCGGAAGATCGACTACTGCTTGGCCGCGTCCGGCGTGCCGGCCACCGTCAGCGGCGCGCGCTCGTCGAAGCCGCCGCCCAGCGCCAAGTAGAGGTTGACGCGCTGCAGCAATTGCTCGCTGCGCACGCGCACCAGCGCAACCTGCGCGGCGTAGACGGCCATGTTCTGCTGCAGCACCGAACGCAGATCCGCCGAGCCGACGCGGTAGCGGATGCCGGCCAGCTCCAGCGCGCGCTGGTTCTCCACCACCGCCTGCTTGAGGATGTTCTCGCGCGCGGCCAGCGAGAAGCCGGCCGACAAGGCGTTCTCGACCTCGCCGAAGGCGCGCGCGCCGACGCGGCCGTACTCGGCCAGCGCCTGCTTCTGCTCGGCGTTGCGGATCTCGACCTGGGCCTGCAGCTGCCCGCCGCTGAAAAGCGGCGCGAGGATGGTCGCGCCGGCGCTCCAGACCGGGTTGTCGCGCTCCTTCAGCACGAACAGCTCGCTGCTGACGCTGCTGACCGCGGCGGTCAGCGAGATGCGCGGCAGCCGCGCCGCCTTCGCCTCTTCGCCGCGGTAGAAGGCGGCGGCGACGCGGCGCTCGGCGGCAATCACGTCGGGCCGGCGCTCCAGCAGCTCGGACGGCATGCCCACCGGCGGCGCGGCCGGCGGCGTGGCCAGCTCGGCCGGCACCGACAGCGCGGCGGCCGGGTAGCGGCCGACCAGGATCTCCAACGCGCGCAGCGCCTGCTGGTAAGCCTGGTCCAGGCTCTGCACCGTGTCGCGGAAGGTTTGCAGATTCGCCTGCGCCACGCGCAGCTCGTACTCGTCGCCCACGCCGACGCGCACCCGGTCCCCGGTCAGATCGACGACCCGGGACGAGGCCTTGACGCTGTCCTCGGCCAGCGCCTTCTGCATGCGCGCCTCGGTGGCGAGGAACCAGCTCTTGGCCACCTGGGCGCTCAAGGACTGGCGCGCGTACTCGGCGTCGAGCGCGGTCGCCACATATTGCGCCTCGGCGGCGGCGGCGCCGGCGCGCACGCGGCCCCAGAGATCGAGCTCCCAGTTGGCGAAGATGCCGACACCCTGCAGGCCGCTGGAATCGCCGCTCAGCTGCCCGCCGCCGCGCGCCATCAGATTGACCTGCGGATAGAGCAGGGCGCCGGCCGCCTTCTGGTAGGCGGCCGCCTGCTCGACCCGCGCCGCCGCGACGGCCAGGTCCGGGCTGTAGGCGAGCGCCTCCTGCACCAGCGCCTGCAGCTGCGCGTCCTTGAAGCTGGCCAGCCAGCGATCGGCCACGGCGCCGGCCGGCACGCCGGCAGAGGCCGAGGCCAGCGCGCTCCATTGCGCCGGCAGCTGCCGGTTCGGCGCCGCGCCGCGGGCCAGTTCGTCGCGCTGCGGCGGCGACTTCAGTGCGCAGCCGGCCAGCGCCAGCACGGCGGCCGCGGCGATTAGAGAAGGTCGGAGCAGGTCCATGGTGGCCTCAGTGCAGCTTCAGGACCAGGTAGTTCATGTACGAGGCGACCCGGATCAACACCTTGCGCAGGATGTGGATGTGGGTGCCGCTGTCGGTGTAGATCGCCGCCTGGCCGACCGCGCCGGCGGCCAGGAACAGCGCCTTGTCGCGCTCGCTGATGTCGACCTTGACCGCGTACTGGCTGGGCTGCTGGGCCAGGAAGGCGTTGAAGGGCACCTGGCCGCTGGGCAGCTGCCCCATGCCCTGGGCCCAGATGATGGAGTCGACCTTGCCCTTGATGACGGCGCCGGGGATGGTGTTCATCGTGAACTCGACCTCGTTGCCGGGTGCCACCTGGTGCAGCTCGTTCTGGCTGAACAGCGCCAGCACCTGGCCCTCGGCCTCGATCAGCGTCATCACCGGATTGAGCGGGATGCCGG
The DNA here is from genome assembly GCF_030410485.1 of Roseateles violae. Classification (GTDB taxonomy): domain Bacteria; phylum Pseudomonadota; class Gammaproteobacteria; order Burkholderiales; family Burkholderiaceae_C; genus Roseateles_D; species Roseateles_D violae. Next base: position 425,021 of record NZ_JAUHHC010000003.1, read on the forward strand.
CCACGAAGGCCCCCTTGCGCAGCTGCAGATTGACCACATAGCAGTCGCAGGGCGAGGTGGTCGTCGTCTGGCTCAGCAGCCACTTGGCGTTCTCGAGCTGGGCGCGGATCTGCGCCACCTGCGAGTACTCGCCGTCGACCTTGGAACCGAGCTTCTGCAGCACCTGCTGCTCGCCGGCGATCGCCTGCGTCTCGGCCGCGCGCGCCTGCACCTCGGTGCTGCGGATCGCGTCCAGCTGGCCTTCCAGCTCCTTGACGTCGGTCTGCGCGCGCTCAAGATCGAAGCGGTTGCCGGCGCCGGTGGCGACCAGCTCGCCGTACTGCGCGGCGCGCTTCCTGGCCAGCTCCAGCTTGGCGCTGACCTCACGACCGCGGCTGCCGGCCTGTGCGATCGCGCCGCGCGACTCGGCGATCTTGCCGCGTGCGCCCTTCAGCGATTCCTCGACCTCGCGCTGCGAGCCCTGGGCCGTCGCCAGCTGGGCCGTCAGCACATTGACGTCGATCTGGTAGGGGGTCGGGTCGATCTTGAACAGCACGTCACCCTTCTTGACCAGGCGGTTGCCCTCCTCGACCGGCACCTCGATCACCCGGCCCTTGACCTGCGAGACGATGGGGATCTGGTATTTGTAGACGCGCAGATTGGCCGAGGACGGCGCGAACACGTTCAAGGACAGGATCAGGATCGTCAGGGCGACGATGGGGATGATGACGACCGTCACCTTGCTGGCCGTGTTCCAGGGCAGCCATTTGTACTTGATGAAGATCAGCCAGACGAAGAAGGAGTAGATGCCAAGAATCAGGATGTCCATTTAGACGACACCTTTCTGCTCTGTCGCGACGCGCGCCTGCTCGTCGGCACGGAGCTCGTCGAGCGCGTCCTTCAGCGCCTTGAGTTTCGGCGGCAGCGCGCCGCGCGCCTCGATCGCGTCGAGGTCCTCGCGCAGATGGACGATTTCCTCGCGCACCAGTTCGCCCTTGCTGTGCTTCTGGGCCATCTCGTCGTAGTAGTCCTCGTGCTTGTCGGTGCCATAGGCCATCCGGTGGGCGACGGGCTTGGTGTAGGCCCACAGCCAGGCCAGCGGCCACAGCAGGCCGCCGAAGACGAGGGAGAGCAGGCACAAGGTGGTGATCGCGGCCGTCTGCGGGTGATGGCGCTTGTGGGCGATCTTCTCCGGCATCACGTGGACGACCCAGAAGACCACGATGACCACGACCGGAACGACGATCAGGACAATGATCGCCATCACGTCGGCGACCTTGTCGACGAAACTGCTGTCGGCGGCTCGCGCCAGCGAGGCGTTCAGCAGCAGCGCCAGGCTGCCCAGCAGACGCAGCGCCAGACGCTGCGATCGCGCTGAATGCGGTTGAGAAAGCATCATCCCTCCTCGCCGTGTCCGGCTTCACCAGCATGCACATCGTTCCCGGACGATCGCTGCCCGGGATCGGGCGCAGAATACACCTGATTCGCGGCATCGCAGTACGGCTCGGGTGACAAGTCATGACCGGGGTCTGGTCTTGCCTGCCGCCTCGTCCGAGTTATAGCGCAGGATGGTCGCCGGCCATGTTGCCGCGAGGCCTGTTGTTGCGGCGACGCTGCGAACATCGGGCCTGGCGGCCGTCGCGTCCTCGTCCATCGCCAAGCCAGGAGGATTCCATGCAGTTCCACCGCGGCCGACTGATCGATCATGTGCATTTCCGCGTCGCCGACCTCGAGGCCAGCAAGCGCTTCTACCGCGCGGTGCTGGCCGCGCTCGGCAGGCCGCAGCTGTTCCAGGAAAGCGCCGACCACTTCAATGCCGACGAGCTCTGGTTCGACCGCGCCGACGGCCCGGTCTCGCGCATCCATCTGGCCTTCCAGGCGGCCGACCGCGCGATGGTCGAGGCCTTCCACGCGGCGGCGCTGGCCGCCGGCGGCCGCGACAACGGCGCGCCGGGCGAGCGCCCTTACCACCCCGGCTACTACGCCGCCTTCGTGCTCGATCCGGACGGCAACAATATCGAGGCCGTATTTCACGGTCCGGCGCGGCGCTCGGCCGACAGCGTCGTCGTGACGGCGCCCTGAGCCGCCCCATTCCGGCGCCATCGGCTAAAATCGCGGCTCTGCGGACAAGAACGACGGCCTGGGGCATGCAGCCCGCGGGCCGTTTTCTCTTGCCCGATTCCTGCCCTTCAAGCAGCCACTGGACTAATACCATGTACCGCTGTGTCTCCCCGCTGCTCGCCGCCTTCGCGGCCGGCGTCGTCAGCATCTCGGCCCAGGCCCAGGTGCACCGCCCCTTCCCCGTCCAGGCCCTGCGCGGCGAGCTGGTCGTGCTGCAGACGCCCGATGTCGCGCTGAACGGCCGGCCCGCCAAGCTGGCGCCCGGCGCGCGCCTGCGCGGCGACACCAATCTGCTGCTGCAGCCGGCGGCCGTCGCCGGCCAGAAGCTGATCGTCCACTACACGGTCGATCCGAACGGCCTGCTGATGGATGTCTGGGTGCTGAACCCGGCCGAGCTGGCCAACAAGGTCTGGCCCCGCACGCCGCAGGAGGCGGCCGCCTGGTCCTTCGATCAGGCCTCGCAGATCTGGACGCGGTGAAGCCCATGAGCACGAAGAAAGTATTCATCAAGACCTTCGGCTGCCAGATGAACGAGTACGACTCGGACAAGATGGCCGACGTGATGGGCGCCGCCCAGGGCTACGAGAAGACCGACGACCCGGAGCAGGCCGATCTGATCCTGTTCAACACCTGCTCGGTGCGCGAGAAGGCGCAGGAGAAGGTGTTCAGCGACCTCGGCCGCGTCAAGCATCTGAAGGCCAAGGGCGTGATGATCGGCGTCGGCGGCTGCGTCGCCTCTCAGGAGGGCGCCGCCATCATCGAACGCGCGCCCTATGTGGACGTGGTCTTCGGCCCGCAGACCCTGCATCGCCTGCCGCAGATGCTGGCCGCGCGCCAGGAGCAGCGCCGCCCGCAGGTCGACATCAGCTTCCCCGAGATCGAGAAGTTCGACAATCTGCCGCCCGCCAAGGTCGAGGGCGCGAGCGCCTTCGTCTCCATCATGGAAGGCTGCTCCAAGTACTGTTCCTACTGCGTCGTGCCCTACACGCGCGGCGAGGAGGTCTCACGCCCCTTCGAGGACGTGCTGACCGAGATCGCCGGCCTGGCCGACCAGGGCGTGATGGAGATCAATCTGCTGGGCCAGAACGTCAATGCCTACCGCGGAAGGATGGGCGACACCAGCGAATACGCGGACCTGGCCCTGCTGCTGGAATACGCGGCCGAGATCCCCGGCATCCAGCGCCTGCGCTTCACCACCAGCCACCCGAACGAGTTCAGCCAGCGCCTGGTCGAGGCCTATGCCAAGGTGCCGCAGCTGGTCAACCATCTGCACCTGCCGGTCCAGCATGGCAGCGACCGCATCCTGATGGCGATGAAGCGCGGCTACACGGCGCTGGAGTTCAAGAGCACGATCCGCAAGCTGCGCGCGATCCGGCCCGATATCCGCATCGCCAGCGACTTCATCGTCGGCTTTCCCGGCGAGACGCAGGAAGACCACGACAAGCTGATGAAGCTGGTGCACGACGTCGGCTTCGACCAGAGCTTCTCCTTCATCTTCAGCCCGCGCCCCGGCACGCCGGCCGCGGCGCTGGAAGACCTGACGCCTTACGAAGAGAAGGTGCGGCGCCTGCAGGAACTGCAGGCGGCAATCGAGGCCCATGCGGTGACGATCAGCGAGAAGATGGTTGGCAAGACCGAGCGCATCCTGGTCAGCGGCCATTCCCGCAAGGACCCGAACGAGCTGATGGGCCGCACCGAGTGCAACCGCATCGTCAACTTCAAGGGTCAGCCGCGGCTGATGAACCAGCTGATCGACGTCCGCATCACCCAGGCCTTCGCGCATTCGCTGCGCGGCGAGGTGCTGATCAACGAGGATCTCGTCAACGCCTGACCATCAGCAGCCACTGCGGCAGGCTGATGCCCAGCAGCATCAGCGCATAGCCGACCATCTTGCCGTCATGGCCCGTCAGGGCCAGCGCGGCGAGCAGGGCCAGGCTGCCGCCGGCGGCGCCCCACAGCGCCAGCCGCCGCCAGCTCAGCGCCTTCAGCTCGCGCCGCCACAGCAGCTTGGCGGCGCCGGCCAGCAGGGTGGCGACGCACCAGGCCGGAGCGAACAGATTGGTGATATGCCACAAGGCATCGAACGGGCTCAACAGACGCTTTCCTCGCAATGACGCGCCAAATTTTATAATCCGCCCATGTCGGTGTTTGCCCTCGGTCTGAATCACAACTCCGCGCCGCTCGATCTGCGCGGCCGTTTTGCATTCAGCCTCGAACAGCTGGCGCCCACCCTGTTGGGCTTTCGCCAGCAGCTGGGGCCGCATGTCGCCCGCCATGCGCCGGGCGGCGCCGAGGCGGCGATCCTGTCGACCTGCAACCGCACCGAGCTCTATGTCGCCGGCCATGCCGCGATGGTGCAGCCGGCCGTCGACTGGCTGGCCCAGGTCGGCGGCGTCGGCAGCAGCGCGCTGCTGGACCATGCCTATGTGATGGAGGGCAGCGCCGCCGCGCGCCATGCCTTCCGCGTCGCCAGCGGCCTCGATTCGATGGTGCTGGGCGAGCCGCAGATCCTCGGCCAGATGAAGCAGGCGGTGCGCGAGGCCAACCAGGCCGGCACGCTGGGCACGACCCTGCACCAGCTGTTCCAGCGCAGCTTCTCGGTGGCCAAGGAGGTGCGCAGCTCGACCGAGATCGGCGCGCATTCGATCAGCATGGCCGCCGCCTCGGTGCGCCTGGCCGGCCAGCTGTTCGAGGACCTGAGCAAGATCAAGGTGCTCTTTGTCGGCGCCGGCGAGATGATCGAGCTGGTCGCCACCCATTTCGCGGCGCGCATGCCGAAGGCGATGGCCGTGGCCAACCGCACGCTGGAGCGCGGGGAAAAGCTGGCCGGGCGGCTGAACGCCGAGGCGATCCGCCTGGCCGATCTGCCGCAGCGCCTGCATGAATTCGACGCGGTGATCTCCTGCACCGCCTCCAGCCTGCCCCTGATCGGCCTGGGCGCCGTCGAGCGTGCGCTGAAGGCGCGCAAGCACCGGCCGATGTTCATGGTCGACCTGGCCGTGCCGCGCGATATCGAGCCCGAGGTCGGGCAGCTCGACGACGTCTATCTCTACACCGTCGACGAGCTGGCCGCCGTCGTGCAGACGGCCGGCGAGAAGCGCCAGGCCGCCGTCGAGCAGGCCGAGGCCATCATCGAGACCGGCGTGCAGAGCTTTGTGCACTGGCTGGGCCAGCGCAGCACGGTGCCGCTGATCCAGGCGCTGAACGCGCAGGCCGAGGGTTGGCGCGAGCTGGAGATTGCGCGCGCCCGCAAGCTGCTGGCGCGCGGCGAGGACGTCGACACGGTGCTGGAAGCGCTTTCGCGCGGTCTGACGCAGAAGATGCTGCACGGCACGCTCGCCGAGCTGCATGCCAGCGACGGCGAGCAGCGCATGCAGCTGGCGCAGACGGTGTCGCGCCTGTTCCTGCGCAACAGCAGCAAGAGCCCGTCCTCGGAGAATTAGCGGCGCTGAAGCAAGACCCCTCGGTTTTCTTCGTCTTCAGCCCCTGCTTCTCCGCCCATGAAAGAGTCTCTCCGCCAACAATTCGAGCGCCTGGCCTTCCGCCTCGCCGAGCTCGAGCAGTTGCTTGCCGACGGCAGCGTCGCCGCCGACATGAAGCGCTACCGCGCGCTGAGCAAGGAACAGAGCGAGGTGGCCGAGCTGGTCGGCCGCTACCGGCTCTATCTGCAGCGCGAATCCGATCTGGCCGCCGCCCGCGAGCTGCTGGAGGACCCCGAGATGGCCGAGATGGCGCGCGAGGAAATCGCCGCCGCCGAGGCCGATCTCCTGCGCCTGCACGAGCAGCTGCAGCTGGCACTGCTGCCCAGGGACCCGGACGACGATTGCCCGGCCTTCCTGGAAATCCGCGCCGGCGCCGGCGGCGACGAGGCTGCGCTGTTTGCCGGCGATCTGGCGCGCATGTATCTGCGCTATGCCGAGCGCCAGGGCTGGCGCACCGAGGTGATGTCGGAGAGCGTCTCCGACCTGGGCGGCTACAAGGAGCTGGTGCTGCGCATAGCCGGCGAGCAGGTCTATGGCCGGCTGAAGTTCGAATCGGGCGGCCACCGCGTGCAGCGCGTGCCGGCGACCGAATCGCAGGGCCGCATCCACACCAGCGCCTGCACGGTGGCGGTGATGCCCGAGCCGCCCGAGGCCGAGGAGATCCAGCTGAACCCGGCCGAGCTGCGCATCGACACCTTCCGCGCCAGCGGCGCCGGCGGCCAGCACGTCAACAAGACCGACTCGGCGATCCGCATCACCCACATCCCGACCGGCCTGGTCGCCGAATGCCAGGACGACCGCAGCCAGCACCGCAACAAGGCCAAGGCCATGGCCGTGCTGGCCGCCCGGTTGCGCGACAAGGACAAGAACGAGCGCGCCGCCAAGGAGGCCGCGACCCGCAAGGGCCTGATCGGCAGCGGCGACCGCAGCGACCGCATCCGCACCTACAACTTCCCGCAGGGGCGGCTGACCGACCACCGCATCAACCTGACCCTGTACAAGCTCGACCAGATCATGAACGGCGATCTCGACGACGTCGCCGCCGGCCTGCAGGCGGCGCAGGCGGCCGAGCAGCTGGCGCTGCTGGAAGGCCGCGCTTGAAGATTGCCGACGCCCTGGCCCTGGCCCGCGAACTGGGCGTGGACCGGCTCGACGCCCAGCTGCTGCTGGCCGCCGGGCTGCAACAGGACCGCGGCTGGCTGATCGCCAACGACGATGCACGGCTCAGCGAGGCGCAAGCGCGGCAGATCGACGCGCTGCTGCGCCGGCGCGCGGCCGGCGAGCCCTATGCCTATCTGGTCGGCGAGCAGGAATTCCACGGCCTGCGCCTGCGGGTGACGCCGGACACCCTGGTACCGCGCGCCGATACCGAGACCCTGGTCGACTGGGCGCTGGAGCTGCTGAGCGATCTGCCGGGCGCGCCGCGGGTGGTCGACCTGGGCACCGGCAGCGGCGCGATCGCCCTGGCGATCAAGCACCGTCATCCGGCGGCGCGGGTCGAGGCGGTCGAGCTCAGCGCCGGCGCGCTGGCGGTCGCCCGCGCCAATGCCGAGCGCCTGCAGCTGGAGGTCGTGTTCCATGCCGGCAGTTGGTGGCAGCCGCTGGCCGGCCGGCGCTACGAGCTGATCGTCAGCAACCCGCCTTATATCGCCGGCGACGACGACCATCTGGCCGCCTTGCGGCATGAGCCGCTGTCGGCGCTGACGCCGGGGGGCGACGGCCTGTCGGCGCTGCACATCCTGATCGATGCTGCGCCGCAGCATCTGGAAGCCGGCGGCTGGCTGCTGCTGGAACATGGCTACGACCAGGCCGAGGCCGTTGCCGCTGCGCTACGCGCACGCGGCTTCAGCGAGCTCGCCCTGCGTCGCGATCTGGGTGGCCAGCCCCGGGTCAGCGGCGGGCGCTGGCCCGGCTAGCCCCCTCGATCGCGGGGCCCGTCGGCGCTTCCGACAACAGAATCGTCAAAGCCGCCCAATTTGCCTGCACAGCAGCGCTTCTCAGGCGTAGCATGGTTCTCCAAGCTGCTGAGCAAGAAGCAGCATGAGGAGATCGCCATGAAGCCTGCTGCCCCGGCTGCTCCACTGTCGCCATCCGCTGCCCGCGTCGCGCGGTCCGGCCTGGCTTTGCTGCTGCTGTGCAGCGGCCTGCCCGCGCTGGCCGGGGACGGCGTGCAGACCAGCGTCGGCAGCGCCTCGCCGCGCTGGCAGGCACGCGTGCAGCTGAGCAGCCAGGACGGCGGCCCCTATGCCGGCGGCGAGAGCCAGCGCTATATGAGCTCGCGCTTCCTGAGCGCCAATCTGCTGGGCGACTATTACCTGACCGGTTCCGGCCTCGGCGGCGTGCGCGGTGGCCTGCGCGCCACCGGCGGCATGCTGATGGGACCGCTGTCGATGTCGCAGACCGGCGCCGGCCTGAGCCTGGGCTCCAGCACCATGCAGTACGGCCAGAACCTCGCGATCGGCCAGCGCAGCATGAGCCTGCTGTCACCGAACCCGGAGTTGGGCGATCCCAGCCTGTCGATGTCCTATCTGGGCATCGGCTACACCGGCCATGCGCTGCGCAGCGGCATCAGCTTCAGCGCCGACGTCGGCCTGATGAATGGTGCCAGCGGCCTGCGCCTGGGCAATAGCAATGCCGCCGGCATCGAGGACGTGCTGCGCGATATGCGCTACAAGCCGGTGCTGCAGCTGGGCCTGTCCTACAGCTACTGAGAGCCCCGGCGCCAGCGCGCCGGCGGCGCCTCGCCGATAATCGGGCCCAGAACATTCACTTTTGGGCAAGACGACATGGACGCAGTTCAGCAACGCATCGACGACCTGGTCAAGAACAACCGGGTCGTGCTTTTCATGAAGGGCACCGCGCAATTCCCCATGTGCGGCTTCTCCGGCCGCGCGGTGCAGATCCTGAAGGCCTGCGGCGTCAACGATCTGAAGACCTTCAATGTGCTGGAGGACGAGGCGGTGCGCCAGGGCATCAAGGACTATGCCCAGTGGCCGACCATCCCCCAGCTCTACGTGAACGGCGAATTCGTCGGCGGCTCGGACATCATGATGGAGATGTACCAGGCGGGTGAACTGCAGCAGGTGCTGAGCGCCTGATGACACAGAGACTGGTCGTCGGCATCACCGGCGCGACCGGTGCCGCCTACGGCCTGCGCTTGCTGCGCCGAGGCCGCGAGCTGGGCCTGGAGACGCATCTGATCGTCACGCCGGCCGGCGTGCTCAATATCCATCACGAGCTGGGGCTCGATCGCCAGAGCTTTGAACGCGAGGCCAGCTTCGCCTACGCGCCCGGCGATGTCGGCGCCTGCGTGGCCAGCGGCAGCTTCGCCACCGCGGCCATGGTCGTCGCGCCCTGCTCGATGAAATCGCTGGCGGCAATCGCCCATGGCTTTGGCGACAACCTGCTGACCCGTGCGGCCGACGTGACGCTGAAGGAGCGCCGCCGCCTGATCCTGATGGTGCGCGAGACGCCGCTGAACCTAGCGCATCTGCGCAATATGACCGCGGCGACCGAGATGGGCGCCATCGTCTTCCCGCCGCTGCCGGCCTTCTACCACCGGCCGCAGACCATTGGTGCGCTGATCGACGAGAGCGTGGAGCGGGTGCTGGAGCTGGCCGGCGTGGCCGGCGCGGCACCGCAGTCCTGGCCCGGGCTCAAGGCCTAGCGTTCGGCGTCCAGCAGCCAGCGCTTGCGCGCGCCAAACACGGCGTTCGGATATTCGGGCCGGCCGCGGCTGCCGTTGTAGCGGCCCAGGGCCAGGTAGAGATCGCCCTGCTCGCGGTCCAGATAGTGGCGCAGGATCACGCAACCGAAGCGTAGATTGGTCTGCATATGGAAGAGCCGAGAGGCCTGGCCATCGCCGATCAGCTGGGTCCAGAAGGGCATCACCTGCATATAGCCGCGCGCGCCGGCGCTGCTGATCGCGTATTTGCGAAAGCCGCTCTCGACCTGGACCAGACCCAGCACCAGCGAGGGCTCCAGGCCGGCGCGCTTGGCCTCGTACCAGACGGTCTCGAGGAACTCGATGCGGGTCTGCGGCTCGGTCTTCTTGGGCTTGAGCTTCTCGCTCATCGCGCCGAGCCAGCGCAGATAGGCCAGGCGGTCCTCGATCTGCTCGAAGCGCGGTTTGGGCGGCGCGCTGTTGGCGATCGAGGCGGCCAGCGCCGAGCGCACCGCGTCCGCCAGCGGCTCCTCGACCTGGGCGCCGGCCCGCGCCTGCAGGGGCGGTAGCGCGCCCGCGCAGACGGCAGCGCCGGCGAGCAGGAAACCGCGCCGCTTCAAAGCTTCAGCTGCGCCTTCAGATGGCCGACGACATCGGCCAGCGCCAGCTTGCTGGCCTCGGCTTCGCGGCGGCCCTGGTACTCGACCTGACCCTCCTTGAGGCCGCGGTCCGAGATGACGACGCGGTGCGGCACGCCGACCAGCTCCCAGTCGGCAAACATCGCGCCGGGGCGCTCGCCGCGGTCGTCGAGCAGCACGTCGACGCCCAGCGCCTGCAGCTCCTCGTGCAGCTGGGTCGCGGCGGCCTTGACCTCCTCGCTGCGGTCCATGCCGATCGGGCAGACGACGACGGTGAAGGGCGCGATCGCGTCGGGCCAGACGATGCCGCGCGCGTCGTGGTTCTGCTCGATCGCTGCACCCAGGATGCGCGTCACGCCGATGCCGTAGCAGCCCATTTCCATGGGCTGCGGCTTGCCGCCCTCGTCGAGGAAGTTGGCGCCCATCGCGGCCGAGTACTTGGTGCCCAGATAGAACACATGGCCGACCTCGATGCCGCGCTGGATCGCCAGCAGGCCCTTGCCATCCGGTGAGGGATCGCCGGCAACGACATTGCGGATGTCGGCGATCAGGTCCGGCTCGGGCAGGTCGCGGCCCCAGTTGGCGCCGGTGTAGTGGAAGTCGGCCTCGTTGGCGCCGCAGACGAAGTCGGCCATGTTGGCGACCGTGCGGTCGGCGACGACCTTGACCGGCTTCTTGGTGGCGATCGGACCGAGATAGCCCGGCTTGCAGCCAAAGTGCTCATCGATCTCGGCGACGGTGGCAAAGCGGAAGCCGCCCTTCAGACCCTCGAGCTTGCCGGCCTTGACCTCGTTCAGCTCGTGATCGCCGCGCACCAGCAGCAGCCAGACGGTCGTCTTCTTGATATCGCCGCGCTCGTCGAGCTCGTCGGTGGCCAGCACCAGCGACTTGACCGTCTGCGTGAGGTCCAGCTTCAGCAGCTGCGCCACATCGGCACAGGTGGCCTTGCCGGGCGTCGGCGTCTTCGCCAGCGCCTGGGTCGCGGCGCCACGCGTCGCGATCAGCGCGACCGCCTCGGCCAGCTCGATATTGGCCGCGAAGTCGCTGTCCGGGCAGTAGACGATCGCGTCCTCGCCGGTCTCGGCGATGACTTGGAATTCATGCGAACGATCGCCGCCGATCGCGCCGGTGTCGGCCGCGACGGCACGGTACTCGAGGCCCAGGCGGTCGAAGATCTTGCAGTAGGCGCCGTACATCGCCTCGTAGCTGCGGCCGGCGGCCTCCTTGTCACGGTCGAAGGAATAGGCGTCCTTCATCGTGAACTCGCGGCCGCGCATGATGCCGAAGCGCGGCCGGCGCTCGTCGCGGAACTTGGTCTGGATGTGATAGAAATTCTTCGGCAGCTGCTTGTAGGAGCGCAGCTCCTGGCGGGCGATATCGGTGATCACCTCTTCGCTGGTCGGCTGGATGATGAAGTCGCGCTCATGGCGATCCTTCACGCGCAGCAGTTCGGGGCCCATCTTGTCGAAGCGGCCCGTCTCCTGCCACAGCTCGGCCGGCTGGACGATGGGCATCAGGAGCTCGACGGCGCCGGCCCGGTTCATCTCCTCGCGGATGATGGCCTCGACCTTGCGGATCACCCGCAAACCCATGGGCATGTAGTTGTAAATGCCGGCGCCCAGGCGCTTGATCATGCCGGCGCGCATCATAAGCTTGTGGCTGACGACTTCGGCATCGGCGGGCGCTTCCTTGAGCGTGGAGATGAAGAACTGGCTGGCTTTCATGGCTGAGCAAGGCCTGACCCTCAAGGGCCGGCTGGATTCAAAAGATGAGGGTTAGCGAGGATCGCGCCGAAAAGGCGGCCGAATGCAATAATCGATCCAACTAGAGATTCGAGGTTGATTATGCTCGACCGTGAAGGGTTCCGCCCCAACGTCGGCATCATCCTGCTCAACCACAGGAACGAGGTGTTCTGGGGCAAACGCATCCGCACCCATTCCTGGCAGTTCCCGCAAGGGGGCATCAAGCATGGCGAGACGCCCGAGCAGGCGATGTTTCGCGAGCTCCACGAAGAAGTGGGGCTCATTCCTGAGCATGTGCGCATCATCGCGCGCACCCGTGACTGGCTGCGCTATGAAGTGCCCGAGCACTTCATCCGCCGCGACGCGCGCGGCCATTACCGTGGACAAAAGCAGATCTGGTTCCTGCTGCAACTGACCGGACGCGACTGCGATATGAACCTGCGCGCGACCGATCATCCGGAGTTCGATGCCTGGCGCTGGAACGAATACTGGGTGCCGCTGGACGCAGTGATCGAGTTCAAGCGCGGCGTCTACGAGATGGCGCTGACCGAGTTGGCCCGCTACCTGCCGCGCATCAACCATCACAACCGCTATCTGCGCTCCGGCATGCGGCCACAGCATCGCGATGGTGGCGGGCGGTCGCAGACGATGGAGCCGCAGGCGGCGCCGGCTGCCGACATTCCCGAGGCGGACAAGCCGGCTTAGCCGCGCCCGGATTGTGGCTTCGGCTCACATCGCTGCGCGATATGAGCCTTGCCGCAATCTGGTGCTCGCCTCAGGCGAGCACCAGATTGTCTCGATGGATCAGTTCCGGCTCGGCCGCGTAACCGAGCATGCGCTCGATCTGATGCGAGGGCTTGCGCGCGATCAGCCGCGCCTCGGCGCTCGAGTAATTGCTCAAGCCCCGGGCCAGTTCGCGACCCTGCGGATCACGCACCGCAATCACGTCGCCGCGCTGGAAATCGCCCTGCACCTCGACAACGCCGATCGGCAAGAGGCTCTTGCCCTCGCCCTGCAGCTTGGCCGCCGCACCGGCATCGACACCGACCGCACCGCGCAGCTGCAGATGGTCGACCATCCACAGCTTGCGCGCCGCCAGCTTGGGCGTGCTGGCCAGCAGCGCCGTGCCGATGGCCTCGCCGGCCCCGAGGCGCAAGAGCACATCAGGCTCGCGCCCCCAGGCGATCACGGTGGACGCGCCGGAGCCGGCCGCGCGCTTGGCGGCCAGGATCTTGGTGATCATGCCGCCGCGGCCTATCGATGAGCCGGCGCCGCCGGCCATCTGCTCGAGCTCCGGCGTGCCGGCCACCGCCTGGTCGATGAAGCGGGCGTTCGGATCCTTGCGCGGATCGGCCGAGTACAGGCCCTTCTGATCGGTCAGGATGACCAGCGCGTCGGCCTCGACCAGGTTCGCGACCAGGGCGCCCAAGGTGTCGTTGTCGCCGAACTTGATCTCGTCGTTGACGACGGTGTCGTTCTCGTTGATGACCGGCAGCACGCGGTGCTGCAGCAGGGTCAGCAGGGTCGAGCGCGCATTCAGATAGCGCTCGCGATCGGCCAGGTCTGCATGCGTCAGCAAGACCTGGGCACTGCCCATGCCCTGCTCGCGCAGCTTGCTCTCGTACATCTGGGCCAGGCCCATCTGGCCGACGGCCGCGGCCGCCTGCAGCTCGTGGACCTCCTTGGGCCGCGTGGCCCAGCCCAAGCGCTTCATGCCCTCAGCGATCGCGCCGCTGGACACCATCACCAGCTCGCGGCCCTCGCCCATCAGCGCGGCCAGCTGCCGGCACCAGTTAGCGATGGCCTCGGCATCGACGCCACGGCCCTCGTTGGTGACCAAGCTAGAACCAACCTTGACGACGATGCGGCGGGCGTCCTTCAGCGGCGCCACACCGGCATTCACCGTCGCGGCGCTCATGCCTTGCTCTCGCCTTCGGCCGCCTCGAAGCGCACGTCCGGCTCGACATGGTGGATCTGGAAGCTGGCCACATGCTCGTAGATCGCATGGATCAGCGGCTGGCAGCCCTCGCGGGTCAGCGCCGAGATCTCGAACACCGGGCCCTTCCACTTGTAGCGCTTGATGAAGTCCTTGACCCGTGCGGCGCGCTCGTCCTCGGGCACCATGTCCAGCTTGTTCAACACCAGCCAGCGGGGCTTGTCGTACAGCGACTGGTCGTACTTCTTCAGCTCGTTGACGATGGCCTTGGCCTCGGCGACCGGATCGACCTCGGGGTCGAAGGGTGCCAGGTCGACCACATGCAACAACAAACGCGTGCGCTGCAGATGGCGCAGGAACTGGTGGCCGAGGCCGGCACCTTCGGAGGCACCCTCGATCAGTCCCGGAATGTCGGCGACGACGAAACTCTTCTCCGGCCCGACCCGCACGACGCCCAGATTCGGATGCAGCGTGGTGAAGGGATAGTCGGCGATCTTGGGCTTGGCGTTCGAGATCGCCGTGATCAAGGTCGACTTGCCGGCGTTCGGCTGGCCCAAGAGGCCGACATCGGCCAGCACGCGCAGCTCCAGGCGCAGCTTCTTCGCCTCGCCGGGCCAACCGGGCGTCTTCTGACGCGGTGCGCGGTTGGTGCTGGTTTTGAAATGCAGATTGCCGAAGCCGCCGTCGCCGCCCTTGGCAATCAGCACCTTCTCGCCGGGCTCGATCAGCTCGGCGATGACGGTCTCGGTCTCGAGGTCGGTGATGATGGTGCCGACCGGCATGCGCAGCACAATGTCGTCGGCGGCGGCGCCGTACTGGTCGGAGCCGCGACCGGCCTCGCCGTTGCGTGCCTCGTGGCGGCGCGCATAGCGGTAGTCGATCAGCGTGTTCAGGTTCAGGTCGCCGACGGCCCAGACCGAGCCGCCGCGGCCGCCGTCACCGCCGTCCGGTCCGCCGAAGGGGATGAACTTCTCGCGGCGGAAGCTGGCACAGCCGGCGCCGCCATTGCCGGCCACGACGTCGATGGTGGCTTCGTCTACGAACTTCATGGTGTTGCGCCTTTCGAGGCGGATGGTAAGTCAGGGCAAGGCCCGCCAGCGCAGCCTCAAAAAGCAAAAGCCCCGGCAAGCCGGGGCTTCAACTCACCAGCGGTCGGCTGCGACGCTGCCGCTGGCGATGCATTGCCGGCTGATTAGACCGGCGTGACGATGACCGTCGAACGGCTCAGTTCGCCCTTGGTGGCAAACGACACCGTGCCGTCGACCAGCGCGAACAGCGTGTGGTCCTTGCCCATGCCGACATTCGTGCCAGCGTGGAACTTGGTGCCGCGCTGACGCACGATGATCGAACCGGCCGAGATGGTCTGACCGCCGTAAACCTTCACGCCCAGCATCTTGGGCTTGGAGTCGCGGCCGTTCCGTGTGGAACCGCCGCCCTTTTTCTGTGCCATGGATTAGCTCCTTGAACTGTTGGCGAAGAAAAACCGCTATCGCTTAGCCGTTGACCGCGCTGATTTCCAGCTCGGTGTAGGTCTGGCGATGGCCCTGGCTCTTCTTGTAGTGCTTGCGACGACGCAGCTTGAAGATGCGCACCTTGTCGTGCTTACCTTGCGCCACAACCGTGGCCTTAACGCTTGCGCCAGCAACCAAGGGAGTGCCAACCTTCAGTTCAGCGCCGTTTCCGACGGCCAGAACCTGGTCGATCACAATCTCTTGGCCAACATCCGCAGCAATCTGTTCTACCTTGATCTTTTCGCCAGCAGCAACCTTGTATTGCTTGCCACCGGTTTTTATGACCGCGTACATATCAGCCCTTTCAATAAAACAAGCCCGGCGCCGCTCAAACGGCCGCGCCTGGCCCCGACTCCGCAGCCCATCGGGCACGCACTGGACACACCCAAAAAGACGCAGAGCCGGCGAGTGTAGCATGAACGCGGGAAAACACCAAGGGCAGGCCAGAGATGAGGGTGGCGGCTGCGGCGTCGGCGGCCCGCCCGCCGAGCACCCGCAGACCGGCCTGCCTCGCGACCGGCACTCGGCATGCTCCCTATAATCCGTGATTCGTCAAAAAGAGAGTTGAGAGTGCACGCAGCGTCCGCCTCGCCCCCCGCCCCCTCCAACACGCTGGCCGAAGTGCTGGCCGAGTTGGCCGCCGAGATGCAGCAGGTCGATGCCGTCATCGCCCGGCGCCTCAGCTCCGACGTTGCCCTGATCAACCAGATCTCCGCCTACATCGTCCACGCCGGCGGCAAGCGCATGCGCCCGAAGCTGGTGCTGCTGTTCGCCAATGCGCTGGGCTATGACCGGCCCGAGCGCTTCGAACTGGCCGCCGTCGTCGAGTTCATCCATACCGCGACTCTGCTGCACGACGATGTCGTCGACGAATCGTCGCTGCGCCGGGGCAAGCCGACCGCCAATGCGCTGTTCGGCAATGCGGCCAGCGTGCTGGTCGGTGACTTCCTCTACTCGCGCGCCTTCCAGATGATGGTCGGCGTCAACCGCATGCGTGTGCTCGAGGTGCTGGCCGAGGCAACCAATGTGATCGCCGAGGGCGAGGTCCTGCAGCTGATCAATATGCACGACCCCGACATCACGGTGGAGAGCTATCTGCGCGTGATCCGCTACAAGACCGCCAAGCTGTTCGAGGCCAGCGCGCGTCTCGGCGCGGTGCTGGCCGATGCCAGCCCGGCCGTCGAGGATGCCTGCGCCGGCTATGGCCGCGCGCTGGGCACAGCCTTCCAGCTGATCGACGACGTGCTCGACTACGAGGGCGATCCGCACGCGCTCGGCAAGAACATCGGCGACGATCTGCGCGAGGGCAAGACCACCTTGCCGCTGCTGATCGCGATGGAGCGCGGCACGCCCGAACAACGCGCGCTGCTGCGCCACGCGATCGAGCATGGCGAGCAGGAAAAGCTGGCGGAGATCGTTGCCATCGTGCGCGAGACCGGCGCGCTCGAGGCGACGCGCGAGGCCGCGCGCGCCGAGGCCAAGCTGGCCCGCGAATGTTTAAATCAGCTGCCTCTTAACAAGTGGCAGGAAAGTCTGCTAGAATTTGCGGCTCAGTCGGTTGAGAGATCTTTTTGATCGGATCGAACGACAGAACAAGAAGTTGAGAACAAATCAGGGCTCCCCTGACTTGATCGACACATCGGGGTGTAGCTTAGCCTGGTAGAGCGCTACGTTCGGGACGTAGAGGCCGGAGGTTCGAATCCTCTCACCCCGACCAGAATTTTTCCTTGGTGACAAGGACTGCAGAAGCCGCGGACTCCGCGGCTTTTTGCTTTTCGGGCCGCCTTCCCAATCAGGGCGACAGCACCGTCCCGCTGAGCTCGGGGAACACCTTGCCGACCTTGGCCAGCAGGTAGTCGCCATAGCTGCCTTCGAAGGCATGGACGTTGGCGCCGTCCCAGCGGCTGGCACGGTCGTCCTCGGCGGCGGGCAGGCCCTCGATAGCGGCCGGCCGCGAGAAGAAGTTCGGATCGAAGAACAGCGGGAACGACAGGCGGTCGCGACCGCTGCTGTTGAGCCGCACCCGATGCGGCGTCGAGCGGTAGAGGCCGCGCGTCATCCGGTCCAGCATGTCGCCGATATTGCAGACGAAGCTGCCCGGCAGTGGCGGTGCCTCGATCCAGCCGGCGCGCGTCCGGACCTGCAGGCCCCCGGTGGCATCCTGGTACAGCAGGGTCAGCAGGCCGTAGTCGGTGTGCTCGCCCACGCCCCATTGCACCGCCTCCGGCGCCGGCCGGCTCGGGTAGTTGAAGAGGCGAAACAGGATCAGCGGATCGGCCGTGTAGCGCGCCGCGAAGTAGTCGGCCGGCAGCGCCAGGCTCAGCGCGATGCCGCGCATCAGCGCATGGCCCAGCGCCGTGCCGGCCTGCAGATAGTCGAGCACCGCCTCGCGCAGCCCGGCCGGCCGCTCGGGCCAGAGATTGGGGCCATGCAGCGGCGTGCCGGCGCGCACCAGCGCATGCTCGGCATCCAGCTCGCTGCCGAGGTAGAACCCCTCCTTCCAGTCCGGCCGGCCCGAGGTCAGCTCGCCGCCAGTGCGGAAATAGCCGCGCCAGGCGCGGCCGCCGGCGCTCATAGTCAGGCGCAGCTTCTCGGCCTCGGGCTGGGCGAAGAACTCACGCGCCAATGCATCGAGGCGCTCGACCAGCGCCGCCGGCACGCCATGGCCGCGCACATAGAAGAAGCCATGCGCACGGCAGGCGGCGCCGATCTGCGCGGCAACCTCGGCCAGCGCCGTGGCGTCGGGCGTCGCGGCCACCAGCGGCGCCACGTCGATCACCGGCAGCTGGTGTTCGAGCGGAGACAGGGCAGTCATCGTCGGCAAGGGATGAAGCAAGCGGTTCGCATGCGCGACAGCATGCCGCAAATCCCGGCGCGGCCTGCACCGATTTGCGCCTAAGCATATGTGCAAGCCTTTGTTCCCGGCGCGGACAGGCCTTTCTAAGCTGAGGCCCTGTTCACTGCACCTAAGGAAAAGCCCATGAGCCTGCTGCGCCGCCGCGCCTTTGCGATCACCGCCATCACCGCCACCTTGCTGGGTCTGGCCGCCCCGGCCCGCGCCGACCAGCTCGACGACATCCGCAAGAAGGGCGAGCTGGTCGTCGGCGTGCTCGGCACCGACGAGCCGAACAGCTTCATCGATCCGAAGTCGCGCGAGATCATCGGCTACGAGGTCGACCTGGCCCGCGCGATCGCCGCCCGGCTGGGCGTGCCGCTGAAGCTCAAGCAGCTGGCCGTGGCCGCGCGCATCCCCGAGCTGCAGCAAGGCCATGTCGATCTGCTGGCCGCCAGCCTCACGCACAACAAGGAGCGCGAGGCGGTGATCGACTTTTCGCTGACCACCTTCGTCACCGGGCAGAAGGTGCTGGTCAAGAAGGACAGCGGCATCAGGAACGTCGCCGAGCTCGCCGGCAAGAAGGTCGTCACCGTTAAGGGAGGCACGCAGGAGCCCAATATCCGCAAGGCGGTCGGCCAGGTGGAGGTGGTCACCTTCGAGACCGGGCCGCAGGCCTTCCAGGCGCTGCAGCAGGGCAAGGGCATCGCCTTCGTCAACGACGAGGTCTCGCTGCTGGACCAGTACGCCAAGCTCGGCGGCGCACAGGCGCAGTACGCGATCCTGCCGCAGAACATCAGCATCGAGCCGCTGGCCCTGGGGATCCGCAAGGGCGAGACCAAGTTCAAGGCCGTGGTCGACGAGGTGCTGCGCGAGCTGGAAAAGCGCGGCGAGGCCGAGAAGCTGTTCGTCAAGTGGTACGGCCCCGAGACGCGGCTGAAGTTCCCCAGCCGCGGCTTCAAGATCGACAGCGACAAGGTCGAGAGCTGATCCGGCTCGCGATCCTGACGGCGCCCCGCGCAATCCGCGGGGCGCCTTTTCCTTGTGCCTGACGCCATGCCCCTGCTCGATTTCGGCCCGCTGCTGGCCGGCCCCTACCGCGACTGGCTGATCGCCGGCCTGCGCCTGTCGCTGCTGCTGACCGCCGTCTGCCTGCTGCTGGCGTTGCCGCTGGCCAGCCTCGTCGCGCTGGCGCGCCTGTCGCCGCTGCGCGGCCTGCGCGCGTTGGCCTGGGCCTATGTCGAGGGCATGCGCAGCGTGCCGCTGCTCGTGCACCTGCTGTTCTGGTATTTCGCTGCGCCGGAGCTGCTGCCGGACGCCCCCAAGACCTGGCTCTATGCCGGCCAGATCGAGACCGCCAGCGCGATCGCCGCGCTGACGCTGTACACCGCCGCCTATATGGCCGAGGACATGCGCTCGGGTCTCAACGCGGTGCCGCGGACGCAGTTCGAGGCGGCGCGCGCGCTGGGCTTTACCTTTCTGGCGACGATGCGGCTGGTGATCCTGCCGCAGGCGCTGCGCATCACGGTGCCGCCGCTGATCTCGCAGACCCTGAACCTGTGGAAGAACACCAGCATCGCCACCGTGATCGGCACGGCCGAGCTGATGTACCAGGCACAGCGGGTCGAGACGGCCAGCTTCCGCGGCTTCGAGACCTTTGCCCTCGCCACCGCCGTCTACCTGGGCCTGTCGCTGGCGATCAGTCTGGCGGGCTGGGCCTTTCAGCGGCGCTATCCGACCCGGCCCGCCGCATGAAGGAGCTGATCGACAGCTACTGGCTGTACTTCCTGCTCGGTCAGTACCCGCATGGCCCGCTGGGCGGCCTGGCGCTGACCCTGCTGCTGGCCGGCAGCGCGATGCTGCTGGCCGCGCCGCTGGGCCTGCTGGTCGGCGTGGCGCGCATCAGCCCCTGGGCGGCGCTGCGCGTGCCGGTGACGGCCCTGGTCTGGGTGGTGCGCGGCACGCCGCTGCTGATGGTGGTGTTCTGGGCCTATTTCTTCCTGCCGGTCCTCACCGGCCACAAGAGCAGCCAGCTGGCGACCATGCTGGCGGCGCTGGTGCTGTTCGACGCCGCCTATCTGGCCGAGATCGTGCGCGCCGGCCTGCAGGGCCTGCCGCGCGGCCAATTGCAGGCGGCGCGGGCGCTGGGCCTGACCTGGCTGCAGGCGCTGCGCCTGGTGCTGCTGCCGCAGGCGCTGCGCCAGATGCTGCCCTCGCTGGTCAACCAGTTCGTCACCACCATCAAGCACACCTCGCTGGGCACCATCATCGGCCTGTCGGAGCTGAGCTTCGTCGCCAACCAGATCAATATCCAGGTGCTGGTCAAACCGGTCGAGGTCTATGCCAGCCTGGCCGCCAGCTACTTCCTGCTCTGCTTCGGCCTGTCGCGCCTGGCCGGCCTGCTGGAGCGTCGGCCCGGCCTCAGGGCGACGGCGCCAGCGCCCACCAGCTAGGCAGCAGGCGCTGCACCTCGGCACGGCGATAGCGGTCATCGATCAGGTGCAGCACGCCCTCGTCGCTGGGCGTGCGGATCACGCGGCCGGCCGCCTGCACGACCTTCTGCAGGCCCGGGTACAGATAGGCGTAGTCGTAGCCGGCGCCGAACAGCGCCTGCATGCGCAACCGGATCTGCTCGTTGACCGGGTTCAGCTGCGGCAGGCCCAGGGTCGACAAAAAGGCGCCAATCAGCCGCCGGCCCGGTAGATCGATGCCCTCCGAGAAGGCGCCGCCCAGCACGGCGAAGCCTATGCCCTGCCCGCCCTCGTCGAAGCGCTCGAGGAACTGGCGCTGCTCGGCCTCGCCCATGCGCCGCGACTGGCACCAGATCGGCAGGGTCGGGTGTTGCGCCGACAGCAGCTCGGCGACCTGCTGCAGATAGTTGTAGCTGCTGAAGAAGGCCAGGTAGTTGCCGGGCCGCGCGGCGAACTGCGCCGCCATCAGATCGACGATGGGTGCCAGCGAGGCGGCGCGGTCGCGGTAGCGGGTCGAGATCGCGCCGGCGATATGCACCTGCAGCTGCGCGGCGCGAAAGGGCGAGTCCACATCCACCCAGACATGGCGCTCGGGCAGGCCCAGCAGATCGGCGTAGTAGTCGCTGGGCTGCAGAGTGGCCGAGAACAGGCAGCTGCTGTGCGCCGCCTCCAGCCGCGGCCGCAGAAAGGGCGCCGGCACCAGATTGCGCAGGCTGATGACCGAATGACCCAGCTTGGCCGGCGCGGCCGGCCGGACCACGTCGACCAGCGAATGCGCGTCCAGCGTCTCGGTCAAGCGCAGCCAGTGCAGCGCCTCGAAGCCGAAGTCCAGCAGCGCTGGATCCGGCTCGGCCGCCTGCTCGACCAGATGATCCTGGATCGCCGTGCTGCATTGCTGCAACGCCTGCAGCAGGCGCTCGGGCACGGCGGGCAGCACGCGGTAGTCCTCGCCCGGCTCCTTGTCCAGCGCGACCCAGGCGCGGCGCAGCTTGTCCAGCGCCTTCTTGATCGCCGGCACGGCGGCCGCGGCGCGCGAGCGGCGCGCCGCCGTCAGGCTCTCGGGCCGCAGCTCGGCGCTGTACATCAGGCGGCCGCGCTCCACCAGATTGTGGGCCTCGTCGACCAGCAGGCCGACCCGCCACTGGTTTGCCTGCGTCAAGCCGTGCAGCAGGCCACCCAGATCGAAGTAGTAGTTGTAGTCGCCGACGACCACGTCCACCCAGCGCGCCAGTTCCTGGCTCAGGTAATAGGGGCAGACCTGGTGCCGCAGCGCCAGCTCGCGCAGCGCCGCCTGCTCCAGCGGCACGCCGGCCTCCAGCGCCGCCGTGCGCGCGGCCGGCAACCGCTCGTAGAAGCCGCGCGCCAGCGGGCAGGATTCGCCATGGCAGGCCTTGTCCGGATGCTCGCAGGCCTTGTCGCGCGCGACCAGCTCGAGCACGCGCAGCGGCCCGGCATCGAGGCGGCGCAGGGCGTTCAGCGCCAGTTCGCGGCCCGAGGTCTTGGCGGCCAGGAAGAAGATCTTGTCCAGGCGCTGCGCCGGCGTCGCCTTCAGCTGCGGGAACAGGGTACCCACCGTCTTGCCGATGCCGGTCGGCGCCTGCGCCAGCAGGCAGCGGCCGCCGGCCGCGGCGCGGTAGACCGCCTCGGCCAAGGGCCGCTGGCCCTGGCGGAAGCCGTCGAAGGGAAAGCGCAGCGCCGCCAGCGCCGCGTCGCGCGCTTCGCGATGCGCGATCTGCCGCTGCGCCCAGGCCAGGAAGCGCTCGCAATGCTGCTCGAAATGCTGGCGCAGCGCCGCGGCCGTGCAGTGCTCGCTGATCAGCGTCTCGCGCTGGCTGCCGATGTCGAAATAGACCAGGCCGACCTCCAGCTGCTCCAGGCCCTCCTGCTGGCACAGCAGCCAGCCATAGATCTTGGCCTGCGCCCAGTGCAGCTGCCGCTGCGCCGGCGGCTGGCGCTCGAGCCGACCCTTGTAGGTCTTGACCTCCTCCAGCCGGCCGCGCGCCGGATCAAAGCCATCGGCACGGCCGCGCACCCGCAGCGGCCCATGGTCGCCGCTCAATGCCAGCTCGCTGCGATAGCCGGCGCCGCGCCGCGCGGCAACCAGGGCATGGCCGGCGATGCCTTCCAGGGCGGTCGGCGCCGGCGTGAAGCGCAGATCGAGATCGCCCTGCTTGGCGGTGAACTCGCAAAGCTCCCGCACGGCGACCGTGTAGCGGGGCTCGCTCACGGCCGCTCGTCGCCCAGCGCCGCCTGCGGCGACGCGTCCTCGTCGCTGCTCCAGGGCGTGGCCTTGGCCAGCGCCAGCCAGACGGCGAAGGGCAAGCTGCAGCGGCTGTGGCGGGCCGGGCGCAGCAGCTCGAAGCGGCCGGCGTCCAGCTCGCCATGCAGCACCCAGACGCCGAACTGCTCGGGGATCTCCTCGGCCTCGGCCACGCCGGCCGGGAACACGTAATAGCACTCGCTGCACAGCCATTGATAGGCCTGGCGCTTGGCCGCATGGCGCAGGTCCGACAACAGGTCGGCGCGGCTGGCCTTGATCTCATGCACCATGGGCTGCAGATAGGCCTCCACCGTCGTGTTGCGCACCGAGAACAGATCGGGCCGGGCCATGCGCCAGACATTGCGCGCCGCGACCGCCGCCGCATCAAGCGGCTCGCCGCTCAGCAGGGGCGGCTGGCCCGCCGGCGCGGCGCCCTCCTCGACCAGCGCCCGCAGCGAGAGCTCGCGCCAGACGATGCGGCCCGCGCCCGACAGCTGGGCGGCGAAGCGCTGTGCCAGCCGGTCATGGGCCGACAGCGCGCGCTGGCCCTGCTGGCGCGATCGGGCCAGCAGGGCGATGCCGGCCTCGGTCAGCGCCAGGGTCTCACGGCCGTCGAGGGCGAGGCGCTGCTCGAGCAGCTGCGCGGCGAGCAGGTCGATCTCGATGCCGTCGCGGCAGGGCCAGCCGGCCGAGCGCCAGACCTGCATCAGCCGGGTTCGATGCAGACGGGTCAGGACGGGCGCCGCGCGCAGATCACCGCTCATGCCACTGATTATAAATACAGTGGTTCTTCGGCCCGTGCCGCAGCCGGCGCCTACTTCAGCCGGCGCCGGGGGCCGGGCCGGCAACCGGCGGCAGCAGCTTGCGCAGCAGCTCGCGGTCGACCGGCTTGCGCAGATAGTGGTCGAAACGGGCAAAACTTTCCGACACCCGTTCCTCGGCGCCGCCCCAGCCGGTGACGGCGATCAGCACGATGTCGTCGCCATATCGCTGGCGCAGCCGCTGCGACAGTTCATGCCCGCTGACGCCGGGCATATGGATGTCCATCAGCACGCACAGCGGCTGGAACTCCTCGATCAGCGACAGCGCCTGCACGCCGCTGCTGGCGGTGCGCACGGTGTAGCCGTCCATCTCCAGCACCATCGCCAGGGTCTCCGCCGAGTCGGGCACATCGTCGACGACGACCACGCGGACTTCTTCCTTGCTCATCCCCCTGCCCCCTTTACTTTTCGCCAGCACCGAACGGCAGCGCGGCCGGCATCATGGCAACCGAGCCTGCTTGGGCGACGCTCAGCCGTTCATCCAGTCCGCACCGCATAGGGCGCTCACACCGGCAGCATGCCGTGAAGAAAGGACGATAGCCAAAGCAAGCGTGCATTGTCCAGTATCGCCCGCTGCCGCGGTGTCGCCAGCCCGGCCAGCAGGCGCAGGCCCAGACAGGGCGCCAGCATCGGCATCAGCAGCCGGTGCGGCGCTGCTAGGCAAGCAAGGTACCCAGGCGGCCGGGCAGCGGGCGTCGTGGCGCTTGCGGCGCCAGCACGGCGCGCGGCAGATGGCCGACCGGCCGTGCCGTCGTCGCCGGCGGGAATTCCGCTTGCCGCTGCCGCAGCAGACCAGGACAGCCAGCGAAAGGACAGATCATGGGACGCAGCAGCCTGCTCGGCATCGACCGAGCCCCTCTCGAACCCAAGGGCCGCGACGAAGAGGCGCTGGGGCCCGGCGACAACTCGGACAGCGGCAGCGACCGCGCCGGTACGGACAGCCTGCCCTCGGCCGATCCGGCCGAGCCGGTCGACGTGACCCTAGGCCGCGACCTTGCCCATGCGCCGCTGGAGACCCGCGAGCCGCGAGCACAGGAGGACGGCGCCGACATCTCGGTCGACCAGATCTTCGACGATGAGGAACTGCCCGGCGTCGACAAGGCCGAGGCGATCGACCGCGCGATGGCGCCGGATCCCGGCGACGAGGAGGAGGGCGAAGAGGATGATGAAGACGAGGATGAGGATCGCCTGCGCCCGACGGGCAAGAAGGGAAGGACGACAAACACCAAGCCGCGCGCCCGACGCGGGGACTGAGGGCCCGACAAAGCCGCGTCGGAAGGTGAGGACGGCAAGAGCCGGAGCTCTGAGAGGCCGCCGGTTCGGGTAGACCCGCAGCCGCGGCCCCGACTGTTGCGCGGCGGACGACGCGGGCATTCAAGCCACGGTAAAAGCGGTGCAAAGCCACGCACCAGAAGGCTTTGCGGCTTGCGGCTGGGTTTAAAGTCTGACATCCCGCCCCGCAAATCGACCCTCGCCTGTCCGCCGAACCCGTGGAAACCACCCTGGTCCAACCGCCCCAGTCCGCCCTGTCCGGCGTCGCACGGATGCTGGTCCATGCCGGCAAGCTGCAGGCCAAGCAGGCCGAGGAGCTGGTCCGCCAGTCGCGCGAGAAGAAGGTCAGCTTCGTCAACTCGGTGATCGCCGCCGGCGTCGTCTCGCCGGTCGACCTGGCGCATACCCTGTCGACCGCCCTGGCCTTGCCGCTGCTGGACCTCGGCGCGGTCGATCCGCAGCGCATGCCGGCGAACATCATCGACGGCAAGCTGGCGGCGCAGTACCAGGTCGTCGCGCTGGGCCGGCGCGGCAACCGGCTGTTCATCGGCGGCGCCGACCCAACCGACCAGGAGGTGGTCGAGCGGATCAAGTTCGCGACGCAGCTGGCGCCCGAGTGGGTGATCGTCGAACACGACAAGCTGATGAAGCTGCTCGCCGGCAGCGGCGTCAGCGCCAGCGAGGCGCTGGAGTCGATGGCCGGCGGCGACATCGATTTCGACATCGCCGAGGAAGACGCGGCGCCGCAGCAGGACGCCGCCGAGCTGGCCGACGTCGAGGACGCGCCGGTCGTGCGCTTTCTGCAGAAGATGCTGGTCGATGCGATCAATATGCGCGCCTCGGATCTGCACTTCGAGCCCTACGAATTCCACTACCGGGTGCGCTTCCGCGTCGACGGCGAGCTGCGCGAGATCACCCAGCCGCCGGTGGCGATCAAGGACAAGCTGTCCTCGCGCATCAAGGTGATCTCGCGGCTGGACATCGCCGAACGCCGCGTGCCGCAGGACGGCCGGATGAAGCTGAAGTTCGGCGCCAAGTCGATCGACTTCCGCGTCAGCACCTTGCCGACCCTGTTCGGCGAGAAGATCGTGATCCGTATCCTCGACTCCTCCTCGGCCAAGCTGGGCATCGACGCGCTGGGCTACGAGAAGATCGAGAAGGAACGCCTGATGTCGGCGATCCAGCGGCCCTACGGCATGGTGCTGGTGACCGGCCCGACCGGTTCCGGCAAGACGGTGTCGCTCTACACCTGCCTGAACATCCTGAACCAGCCGGGCGTCAATATCGCCACCGTCGAGGACCCGGCCGAAATCAACTTGCCAGGCATCAACCAGGTCAATGTCAACGACAAGGCCGGCCTGACCTTCTCGGCCGCGCTGAAGTCCTTCCTGCGCCAGGATCCGGACATCATCATGGTCGGCGAAATCCGCGACCTGGAGACGGCCGACATCGCGATCAAGGCCGCCCAGACCGGCCATATGGTGATGTCGACGCTGCACACCAACGACGCGCCGAAGACGCTGACCCGGCTGCTGAATATGGGCGTCGCGCCCTTCAATATCGCGTCCAGCGTGCTCTTGATCACCGCCCAGCGCCTGGTGCGGCGCCTGTGCGAGAACTGCAAGGCGGCGGCCGACTATCCGCGCGAGGCGCTGTTGCGCGCCGGCTATCTGGACGAGGAACTGGACGGCAGCTGGAAGCCCTATCGCGCGGTTGGCTGTTCGAATTGCAACAACGGGTATCGAGGCCGGGTCGGCCTTTACCAAGTGATGCCGATTACCGAGGCAATCCAGCGCATCATCCTGGCCGAGGGAACGGCGATGGACATCGCCGAGCAGGCGCGCCTCGATGGCGTGCGCGATCTGCGGCAATCGGGCCTGGTCAAGGTGCGATCCGGCGTGACGACGCTGGAGGAAGTGCTTTCGGCCACCAATGAATAAAACGGTCCTGAGCGACCAGGGGCACAAGCCCGGGAGATGATATGGCGACAGCGGCAGCCAAAGGGGTGAAGGACTTTGTCTACGAGTGGGAGGGCAAGGACCGCAATGGCAAGATCGTGCGCGGCGAATTGCGCGCCGGCGGCGAGGCGATGGTCAGCGCGACCTTGCGCCGCCAGGGCATCCTGGTCAACAAGGTCAAGAAGCGCCGCAACAGCGGCGGCAAGGCGATCAAGCAGAAGGACATCGCCGTCTTCACCCGCCAGCTGGCGACCATGATGCGCGCCGGCGTGCCACTGCTGCAATCGTTCGACATCGTCGCCCGCGGCAGCACCAATCCCAAGCTGACCCGGCTCCTGAACGAGATCCGCCAGGACGTCGAGACCGGCACCAGCCTGTCCTCGGCCTTCCGCAAGCACCCGCTGTACTTCGACGCGCTGTACTGCAATCTGGTCGAGGCCGGTGAATCGGGCGGCATTCTGGAATCGCTGCTGGACCGGCTGGCGATCTACCAGGAAAAGACGGTCGCGATCAAGAACAAGATCAAGTCGGCGCTGACCTATCCGGTCGCGGTGATGGTGGTCGCCTTCGTGGTCGTCGCCGTCATCATGATCTTCGTCGTGCCGGCCTTCAAGGACGTCTTCACCTCCTTCGGTGCCGATCTGCCGGCGCCGACCCTGATGGTGATCGCGATGTCGGAGTTCTTCGTCTCCTACTGGTATCTGATCTTCGGCGGCATCGGTGGCGGCATCTATTTCTTCCTGCAATCCTGGAGACGTTCCGAGAAGATGCAGAAGAGCATGGACCGGCTGATGCTGAAGATCCCGGTGTTCGGCGACCTGCTCTACAAGTCGGCGGTCGCGCGCTGGACCCGCACGCTGTCGACCATGTTCGCCGCCGGCGTGCCGCTGGTCGAGGCGCTCGATTCGGTCGGCGGCGCTTCCGGCAATGCGGTCTTTTCCGAGGCGACCGAAAAGATCCAGCGTGATGTCTCGACCGGCGCCGCGCTGACGACCTCGATGCAGCAGACCGGCATCTTCCCGGTGATGGTGCTGCAGATGGCCTCGATCGGCGAGGAATCGGGCTCGCTGGACCATATGCTGGCCAAGTCGGCCGAGTTCTACGAGGACGAGGTCGACGAGGCGGTCAAGGCGCTGTCCAGCCTGATGGAGCCCTTCATCATCGTCATTCTCGGCGGCATCATCGGCGGCATCGTCGTCTCGATGTACCTGCCCATCTTCAAGCTGGGTCAGGTGGTCTGAGCGATGCAAGCAAGCGAGATCGAATGGCTGCTCTCGCCCTGGGCGCTGGGCCTGCTGGGCCTGTGCGTGGGCAGCTTTCTGAACGTGGTCATCCACCGCCTGCCGCTGATGCTGGAGCGGCAATGGCTGGCCGAGGCCTGCGGCCAGCTGAGCGACGGCGCCGAGCTGAGCCGTGCCGCCGCGCTGCCGCGGCCCGAGGCCGACAAGCTGGCCGCCGCGGCGACCAAGCTCAGCGAGCAGGTCCAGAAGCTGCCCTATCTGGGCATCGCATTGCCGCGCTCACGCTGCCCGTCCTGCGGCCATCAGCTGGCCTGGCACGAGAATCTGCCGCTGCTGGGCTGGCTGCGTCTGGGCGGCAAATGCGCGGCCTGCAAGGCGCCAATCTCGCTGCGTTATCCGCTGATCGAGCTGGCCACCGGCCTGGCCTTTGCGGGCCTGTCCTGGCGCTTCGGCGCGCAGCCGAGCACCTTGCTGTGGTGCGGCTTCGTCGCGGCCCTGCTGGCCCTGGCGGCGATCGACTGGGACACCACCCTGCTGCCCGATGCCCTGAACCAGCCGCTCTTGTGGGCCGGGCTGGCGGTCGCGCTGTTCGGCTGGACTGTTCCCCTGCCGAACGCGCTGATCGGCGCCCTGCTCGGCTATCTGTCGCTGTGGTCCATCTACTGGCTGTTCAAGCTGGCGACCGGCAAGGAAGGCATGGGCTACGGCGACTTCAAGCTGCTGGCCGCCCTGGGCGCCTGGCTGGGCTGGCAGATGATCCTGCCCATCGTGCTCGGCGCCTCGCTGATCGGCGCGATCGTGGGCATCGCGATGAAGATGAGCGCCTCGCTGCGCGAGGGCCGCTACGTGCCCTTCGGCCCCTTCCTGGCCGGCGGCGGCCTGGTCGTGCTGTTTGCCGGGCCGGAACGCGTGCTGGGCTGGCTCGGCTGGGCTTGAGCATGGCGCCATGCGCATCGGCCTGACCGGCGGCATCGGTAGCGGCAAGAGCACCGTCTCGGCCTTCTGGGTCGAGGCCGGCGCCACCGTCATCGACACCGATGCGATCGCGCGCCAGCTGAGCGCCGCCGGCGGCGCGGCAATGCCGGCGATTGCGGCCGAGTTCGGGCCCGAGCTAGTCGCCGCCGACGGCTCGCTCGATCGCGCCCGCATGCGCGAGCTGGCATTCGCCGATGCCAGCGCCAAGCGCCGGCTGGAGGCCATCCTGCACCCGCTGATCGGCGCCGAGACGCAGGCCCAGGCCGCCGCGGCGCCCGGCGATCTGATCGTCTTCGACGTGCCGCTGCTGGTCGAATCGGGCCGCTGGCGCGCGCGCGTCGATCGCGTGCTGCTGGTCGACTGCAGCGAGGCGACGCAGATCCGCCGCGTGATGGAGCGTTCGGCCTGGAGCCGCGAGGCGGTCGAGGCGGTGCTGCATCAGCAGGCCAGCCGCGAACGGCGTCGCGCCTGCGCCGATGCGGTGATCGCCAACGAGCAGGCCAGCCTCGCGCAGCTGCGCGAGCAGGTGCTGACGCTGGCCCGGCTGTGGCGCAAGGAACAAAGCCGCGGGCTGTGAAACAATCACCGCATCGCTAGCGCTCGCGCGGGCGGCCTTTGCGGACTTCATGCCTGAGGATGACCACCTTGGTCCTTTACGAGTACCCGTTCAACGAGAGCATCCGCACGATGCTGCGTCTGGAGCATCTGTTCGACCGCCTCGGTCAGCTGATCGCGCGCGAAACCCCGCTGGACCATCATTTCGCCTTGGTGACGATCTTCGAGATCATGGACGTGTCCTCGCGCGCCGATCTGAAATCCGATCTGCTGAAGGAGCTGGAGCGGCACAAGGCGCAGCTGAACAGCTACCGCGGCAAGCCCGGCGTCTCCGAGAGCGCGCTCGACGAGGTGATTGCGCGCATCGACCATGCCTTCAACGGCCTGAACCAGGTGCAGGGCAAGGCCGGCGCCGCGCTGACCGGCAACGAATGGCTGATGAGCATCCGCAGCCGCATCAGCATCCCCGGCGGCACCTGCGAATTCGACCTGCCCGCCTATTACAGCTGGCAGCAACTGCTGCCGGTGCGCCGGCGCAATGACCTGATGCAGTGGACGCAGACCTTGATGCCCTTGGCCGAGGCCTTGCAGGTGCTGCTGGGCCTGCTGCGCGATTCCGGCTCTCCGCACAAGGTGGCGGCCAGCGGCGGCCAGTTCCAGCAGAGCCTGGCGGCCGGTCGGGTCTATCAGTTGCTGCGCATGCGCATCGATCCGAGCCTGGGGCTGATCCCCGAGATCAGCGGCCACCGGCTGATGGTCAATATCCGGCTGATGCGCCAGGACGAGGAAGGCCGGCTGAAACAGGCGCCCGAAGACGCCAGCTTCGAACTGACCTTGTGCGCATGAGCGAACCCGTCACTCCGAAGATCGTCCGCTGTCCCACCTGCGGCGGCGACAGCGTGTTCGCGCCCAGCAATCCCTGGCGCCCCTTCTGCTGCGAGCGCTGCCGCCAGATCGATCTGGGCGCCTGGGCCAGCGAGAGCTTCCGCGTCGAGGCGAGCCCGCCGGTCGAGGACGATCAGCTACCGCACTAGCCGAGCGCGGCGAGCTCGCGGCGCGCCTGCGCCGCATCGCTGAACAGCAGGCCCTGCCAGCCCAGCGCCCGTGCCGCCTCGATATTGACCGGATGGTCGTCGAGAAAGACGCAGCTCTCGGGTGCTACATCCCAACGCTGGCAGGCAAGCCGGAAGATCTCGGCGCGCGGCTTGGACTGCTTGACGCGGCCGGAGAAGATGCCGTCGTCGAACCACTGGTGCAGCGGATGGCTCTGCTGCAGATGGTCGGCAAAGGGCTCGGGCATGTTCGACAGGTAGAAGAGCCGGTGGCCCGCGCGCTTGAGCTCCTCGATCAGGGCCACCGTCTCGGTCTGCAGCTGCAGCTCGTCCGGCACCGCGGCGACGACCTGCGCAACCTCGGCCGCCGGCCAGCCGGTGCGCGCGGCGATGCGCTCGATCACCGTCGGCGCGTCGATCAGGCCCTGGTCGAAGTCGCCCCAGGCGCCGCCGTAGTTCTCGAAGAACTGGGCGGCGATCTCGCGGCCCTGCTCGGCATCGGCCGCCCGGTGCGGCCAGACGCGCGCCAGAAAACTCGGCGGATGCCAGCGGAACAGCACGCCGCCGAAGTCGAAGACGATGTTCTTTTTCATCATCCGCGCAGCTTCTTCAACAGGCCCGCCGTCGAGCCGTCCAGGCCCGCCGTGTCGCCGCTGGAGAGCCGCGGCAGCAGGCTGTTGCACAGCGCCTTGCCGAGCTCGACGCCCCATTGGTCGAAGCTGTTGATGCCCCACAGCGCGCCGCTGGTGAACACGCGGTGCTCGTAGAGCGCGATCAGCGCCCCCAGCGAGCGCGGCGTCAGCGCGTCCAGCAGCAGCGTCGTGCTGGGCCGGTTGCCGGGGAAGCTGCGATGCCGCGCAATCGTCGCGGCGTCCAGCGAGGCCGAGGCGGTCGGCGCCTTTTCCTGCAGCGCCTCGTCGAAGCGCTTGCCCTGCATCAGCGCCTGCGACTGCGCCAGGCAGTTGGCCAGCAGCTTCTGGTGCTGGTCGGCCAGACGCTCGGCCAGTTCGCCGCTGGCGCCGAAATTCGGCGTCTTGACGGCAATGAACTCAACCGGGATCACGTCGGTGCCCTGGTGCAGCATCTGGAAATAGGCGTGCTGGCCGTTCGTGCCGGCCTCGCCCCAGACGACCGGGCTGGTGCCGTAGGGCAAGGGCTGACCCTCGCGGTCGACGCCCTTGCCGTTGCTTTCCATCTCCAGCTGCTGCAGATAGGCCGGCAGGCGGCGCAGGCCCTGGTGATAGGGCGCGACGCTGCGGCTGCCGAAGCCGTGGAAATTGCGGTACCACACGTCGATCAGCGCCAGTAGCACCGGCAGATTGCGTTCCAGCGGCGTCTCGGCGAAATGGCGGTCCATCGCATGCGCGCCGGCCAAGAGCGCGCGGAAGTTGGCGGCGCCGACGGCGATCGCGATGGGCAGGCCGATCACCGACCACAGCGAGTAGCGGCCGCCGACCCAGTCCCAGAAGCCGAAGCTCGTCGTGATGCCGAAGGCACCGGCCGCCGCGGTGTTGCTGCTGGTGGCGACGAAATGCTTGGCGATGTCCGTCCCACCGGCGGCGAGGAACCAGGCCTTGGCGGCCAGCGCGTTGGCCAGCGTCTCCTGCGTCGTGAAGGTCTTGGAGGCGATGACGAACAGCGTGGTCGCCGGATCGAGCTGGCGCAAGACCGGGGCCAGATCATGCCCGTCGACATTGGAGACAAAATGCAGCCGGATGCCCGGCCGGCCGAAGGCCCGCAGCGCCTGCACGACCATGGCCGGGCCCAGATCGCTGCCGCCGATGCCGATGTGGACCACGTCGCTGAAGCCGCGGCCGGGCACCGCCTCGGCGAAGTCCAGCATCGCGGCCAGCGAGGCCTGCACCTCGTCGCCGAACAGGCCCTCCCCGGCCGGCGCGCGCAGCGCCGTGTGCAGCACCGCGCGGCCCTCGGTCAGATTGATGGCCTCGCCGGCGAACATCGCGTCGCGCTGCGCCGTGAGGCCGCAGTCGCGCGCCAGTTGCAACAGCAGCTCCAGCGCCCGCGCATCGATGCGGTTCTTGGACAGATCGGCGAAGACCTCGGGCGCCTGGAAGGACCAGCTCTCGAAGCGCTCCGCCTCGGCGGCAAAGGCCTGGCGCAGATCGAAGCCGCGGCCGGCTGCCTCGTAATGCGCGCGCAGGGCGGCCCAGGCGGGGCTGCGGTCACAGCGCATGAAGCTCATCGCAGGCTCTGCTCGATCATCTGGTCCAGCTTGGCCGAATCGACGGCAAAGGCGCGGATGCCCTCGGCCAGCTTCTCGGTGGCCATCGCGTCCTGGTTCAGCGCGAAGCGGAAACCCGCCTCGTCGAAGGCGACGGCCGGGATGTCGGCCGCGCGGGCCGATTCGGCGCTCAGCGCCGGCGCCAGCGGCGCGTCCGAGGCCTGCAGCTGGGCCAGCAGGTCCGGGCTGATCGTCAGCAGGTCGCAGCCGGCCAGGGCCTGGATCTGGCCGATATTGCGGAAGCTAGCACCCATCACCTCGGTCTTGATGCCGTGCTTCTTGTAGTAGTTGTAGATCTGCGTGACCGACTTGACGCCCGGGTCATTGGCGCCCGCATGGGCGGCCTCGTCCCAGGCCGCGCCGGCGCTCTTCTTGTACCAGTCGTAGATGCGGCCGACGAAGGGCGAGATCAGCTGGATGCCAGCGGCGCCGCAGGCAACCGCCTGGCAGAAGGCGAACAGCAGGGTCAGGTTGCAGCGGATGCCCTCGCGCTCCAGTTCGGCGGCGGCCTGGATGCCCTCCCAGGTCGAGGCGATCTTGATCAGCACGCGCTCGCGCTTGACGCCGGCCTGCTCGTACAGCGCCATGATGCGCTTGGCGCGGGCGATGGTCGCCGCCTTGTCGAAGGACAGGCGCGCATCGACCTCGGTGGAGACGCGGCCCGGCACCACCTTCAGGATCTCCAGGCCAAAGCGCACCAGCACCTGGTCGACGATCTGGTCCAGCGGCTCGCTCTTGTGGGCGGCGACGGCGTCTTGCAGCAGATGCGCATAGTCGGTCGACTGCACCGCCTTCAGGATCAGCGAGGGATTGGTCGTCGCATCGCGCGGCGCGAACTGCGCCAGCTGCAAGAAATTGCCGGTGTCGGCGACGACGGTGGTGTGGGTCTTCAGTTGTTCGAGCTGGTTCATACGGCGTTCCTGATGGATTTCCTGCAAGCCCTTATTAGAACCGCTGGGTGCGGCCAGATTGACCGGCGCAAGAAACTCGTGCATCATAATTCCGGTAACTTCGTTACATCAAGTCATTCTTCAGGACCCTGACCCGCATGTCATTCGATCTCGTTTTCTTCGGCGGCACCGGCGACCTCACCTGGCGCAAGCTGATGCCGGCGCTGTTCCAGGCCTTCCGTCACGGCAAGCTGCCCGAGGGCGGCCGCATCCTGGCCGTCGCCCGCGACGACATGCCCGACGAGCGCTACCGCGAATGGCTGAAGGAACGCTTTCGCGAGGTCGACGGCCCCAAGCGGCCGAACGACGAGGAGTTCGAGAAGTTCGCCGCCCTGCTGCACTACCGCCGCATGGACCTGTCCCAGCCCGAGCATTACCAGCGGCTGAAGGACTGGCTGGAGGAGCGCAATGCCGACACGGTGGTGCTCTATCTCGCCACCAGCCCGCACCTGTTCACCCAGATCTGCGAGCAGCTCGGCGCCGCCGGCCTGAACCATCCGCGGGTGCGCGTGGTGCTGGAGAAGCCGCTGGGCCATGACCTGGCCAGCGCGCAGGAGATCAACAAGGTCGTGCGCTCGGTCTTCGCCGAGACCCAGGCCTTCCGCATCGACCATTACCTGGGCAAGCCCTCGGTGCAGAACCTGATGGCCTTGCGCTTCGGCAATGCGCTGTTCGAGCCGCTGTGGCGGCGCGAGAGCATCGCCAATATCCAGATCACCCTGGCCGAGAGCCTGGGCGTCGGCACCCGCGGGCCCTTCTACGACGGCACCGGCGCGCTGCGCGACATGATCCAGAACCACGCGCTGCAGCTGCTGACGATGATCGCGATGGAGCCGCCGTCGACCGACGATGCCGACGCGATCCGCGACGAGAAGCTCAAGGTGCTGCGCTCGCTGAAGCCCTTCACCGCCGAGAGCGTCAGCCGCGACGTCGTGCGCGGCCAGTACCGCGCCGGCACCGTCGACGGCAAGGCCGTGGTCGGCTATCTGGACGAGGCCAAGGTGCCTGCCGGCAGCCCGACCGAGACCTTTGTCGCCCTGCGCACCGAGGTGCAGAACTGGCGCTGGGCCGGCGTGCCCTTCTATCTGCGCACCGGCAAGCGCCTGGCCGCGCGCGACGCGCAGATCGTCGTCAACTTCCGCCCGGTGCCGCACCCGATCTTCCCCGGCGCCAACCAGCCGAACCGGCTGATCATCAAGCTGCAGCCGGAGGACGGGCTGGAACTGCAGCTGCTGGCCGCCAAGGGCAGCGCCAGCGGCGAGGCGCTGACGCCGGTCTCGCTGGACCTGGACTTCGACAAGGCCTTTGCCAGCAACCGGGTCGGCGCCTACGAGCGCCTGCTGCTGGACGCGATCGCCGGCCGCCTGAACCTGTTCGTGCGCAGCGACGAGCAGGAGCAGGCCTGGCGCTGGGTCGAACCTATCCTGGACGCCTGGGAGCGCGACGGCAACGGCCCGCGCGCCTACAACGCGGGCTCCTGGGGGCCGGCCGCGGCCAGCGCGCTGGTCGCGCGCGACGGCTACGCCTGGGCCGAGGAACAATGATGAGCATCCTCGAACGGGTCAAGGCGGCGCTGCCGGCGCTGCCGCCGGCGGAGCAGCGCGTCGCCAAGCTGCTGCTGACCGACGCGCGCGCCTTTGCCAGCCTGCCGGTCACCGAGCTGGCCGACCGGGCCCATGTCAGCAAGCCCACCGTCGTGCGCTTCTGCCGCTCGGTCGGCTACGACGGCCTGGCCGACTTCAAGCTGAAGCTGGCCGGCAGCGTCAACGAGGGCGTGCCCTTTGTGCACCGCGCCGTCGACGAGGACGACAAGCCGGCCGATCTGATCGTCAAGGTGGTCGACAACGCGGTCGCCGCCCTGCTGCACTACCGCAACGACGCGGCCAGCCATGCCTTCGAGCGCGCGATCGCGGCGCTGTCGGAATCGGCGCGCCAGGGCCGGCGCATCGAGTTCTACGGCGTCGGCAACTCGGGCATCGTCGCGCTCGACGCGCAGCACAAGTTCTTCCGCCTGGGCGTCAATACGGCCGCCTGCAGCGACGGCCATGTGCAGCTGATGAGCGCGACCATGCTGCAGCCGGGCGACTGCGCGGTGATCATCAGCAATTCGGGGCGCAGCCGCGATCTGCTCGACGCGGCCGAGATCGCCCGCAAGAAGGGCGCGACGACCATCATCATCACCGCCAGCGGCTCGCCGCTGGCAGCGCTGGCGCAAAGCCCCGGCCAGATCCTCTTGGCCGTCGACCATCCGGAAGACTTCGACCGCTACAGCCCGATGGTGTCGCGGCTGCTGCACCTGACCGCCGTCGACATCCTGACCACCGGGGTCGCTTTGCGCCTGGGTCAGAACCTGCGGCCGATGCTGCAGGAGATCAAGCGCAATCTGCGCAGCAAGCGCTACGCACAGTAAGCCGCCGCGCGGCTCAGGCGGTCGGCACCAGTTCCGGCCACAGCAGTTCGGCCACGCCGTAGACGCGGGCCAGCTCCTGCAGCTTGGCCGGCACCTCCAGCAGGCGCAGCGGGCGCCCCTCGGCGCCGGCCCAGCGGGCCGCGCTGAGCAGCAGGCTCAGCACGCTGGAATCGAACTCCGCCAGCGCCGCCAGGCTGATCTGCAGCGGCGCGCCGGGGCCGGCCTGCTCGGCCTGCGCCCGCAGCTCGCGCTGCAGTGCCGCCCACAGGGCCGGCACCTCGGCCATGCGCACGCGGGCCGGCAGCGCCTGCATCGTCGCCGGCATCAGGACTTGGCGGGCGCGCTGGCGGCCGCCTTGGCATTGCGATCGGCCAGCGCCTTGATCAGGCCATCGATGCCGTTGGCGCCGATCTCCTGGGCAAAGCTGTTGCGGTATTGATCGGCCAGCCAGATGCCCAGCACATTGACGTCGTAGATCTTCCAGCCGGCGGGCGTCTTCTCGAGTCGGTAGTCGAGCTGGATCGGGTCGCCCTTGCCGCGGATCTCGGTGCGCACGACGACCTCGGTGTCCTCGGCGCCGGCGCGCAGCGGCTTCAGCGCGATCGTCTGGTCCTTGACCTGGGTCAGCGCGCCGACATAGGTGCGCA
Source organism: Roseateles violae (assembly GCF_030410485.1). GTDB lineage: Bacteria > Pseudomonadota > Gammaproteobacteria > Burkholderiales > Burkholderiaceae_C > Roseateles_D > Roseateles_D violae. The sequence continues at coordinate 461,781 of NZ_JAUHHC010000003.1, forward strand.
CCAGCAGCGCCTTGAACTCGGTCTCCAGCTTGGCCTGCTGCTCGGGCGTGGCCTGGCGCCAGAAGCGGCCGACCGCCGAAGCGGTCATGCGCTTGAAGTTCACATGCGGCATGACCTTGGTGTCGACCAGCTGCATGATCTTCTGCACATCGCCGCCCTGGATCGCCTTGTCGCTCTTCAGCGCCTCCAGCGTTTCCAGCGAGAGCTGGCGGATCAGCAGGTCGGGCGCGCTGTTGTCGGCGGCCAGCGCCGGGCTGCCCAGGCCGGCGGCCAGCGCCAGGGCCATCAGGCCGCCCATCACACGGCGGCGCGTGCCCACGAAATCGATAGCTCGCATTGCTTTGCTTCCTTTCACTGTTTTCATGCGGACCCTGCTGCAACGCGCGAGCCCGTCATTCGGTTCACGGCCCGGCCTGCGGATTCGGCTTCGAGCTGTCCTCTTCCGGCGTCAGCACCTCGTATTCCTCATCGTCATCGAAGCTGCCGCGCATCTGCAGATAGGCATCGCGGTAGAAGGTGTACTTGTCCAGCGCGATGCCTTCCAGCATCTGGCCGGCACGCAGGAAGTTCGAGCGCGCATTGACCGTCTTCAGCGTGTAGATCGCCACCTTGCTGTTGCCGTCGGAGAAGACCCAGGACGGTGAGGCCAGCGCGTCGAAGGGCATGCCCAGCGAGTCCCGCACCGACGAAGGCCCGAACAGCGGCCAGACGATGTAGGCGCCGGTGGCGAAGCCCCAGCGGCCGAAGGTCTTGCCCATGTCCTGCGTGTTGCGCTCGATGCCGGCCTCCGAGGCCAGGTCGATCAGGCCGGCAAAGCCCAGCGTGGAGTTGACGGCAAAGCGGAAGCCCTGCAGCACGCCGGCCTTGGGCCGGCCCTGCAACATGAGATTCACCGCCGACCAGGCATCGCCCACATTGTTGAAGAAATTGTCGACGCCCTGGCGCACCGGCGAGGGGACCAGCTCGCTGTAGGCGGTCGCGATCGGCTTCAGCACCTGCTCGTCCAGCGCATCGTTGAAGGCGAAGACCTTGCGGTTCCACTTTTCCCAGGGATCGAGCTTCTGGCCCTGCGAGCCGGGCCCGCGCAGGCTGGCGCAGCCGCCGAGCAGCAGGCTTGCCGCCAGCAGCAGCGGCAGCGTCAAACGGTTCGTACTTCTTCGAGGATTCACGGCTTGCCGTTTCCGCTGGCCGGCGTCGAACCCATCTCGGCCGCCTTGCTGTTGAGGAATTGCCCGATCAGGTTCTCGAGCACGACGGCCGACTGCGTCTGCGTGATGCGGTCGCCGGCGGCCAGGTTCTTCTCGTCGGCGCCCGGCTCCAGACCGATGTACTGCTCGCCGAGCAGGCCCGAGGTCAGGATCTTGGCCGAGCTGTCCTTCGGGAAGGCGACGCCCTTGTTCAGATTGATGATGACCTGGGCCTGGAAGCTCTTGTCGTCGAAGCGGATCGACTCGACGCGGCCGACCACGACGCCGGCGCTCTTCACCGCCGCGCGCGGCTTCAGGCCGCCGATATTGTCGAAGCGCGCCGTCACCTGGTAGGTCTCGTCGAAATTCAGGCTCAGCAGATTGCCGGCTTTCAGGGCCAGGAACAGCAGGGCCGCGCCGCCCAGCAGCACGAAGAAACCCACCCACGCATCATGTCGAGAGGCTTGTTGTTGGCTCATCCTCTTCTCCCCAGATCTCTATCCGTCAAATCGAAAACATCATCGCGGTCAGCACGAAGTCCAGCGCCAGCACCGCCAGCGAGGAAAGCACCACCGTGCGCGTCGTGGCCTGCGACACCCCTTCCGGCGTCGGCTTGCAGCTATAGCCCTGCAGCAGCGCGACGAAGGTGACCGTCACCCCGAACACCAGGCTCTTGATGACGCCGTTGCCGACATCGGCCCAGACGTCGACGCCGCCCTGCATCTGCGACCAGAAGGAGCCGGCGTCGATGCCCAGCAGCGGCACCGCGACCAGCCAGCCGCCCAGCACGCCGACGGCCGAGAACACCGCCGCCAGCAGCGGCATCGCGATGAAGCCGCCCCAGAAGCGCGGCGCCAGCACGCGCTTGAGCGGGTCGACGGCCATCATCTCCATCGCCGTCAGCTGCTCGCCCGCCTTCATCAGGCCGATCTCGGCCGTCAGCGAGGTGCCGGCCCGGCCCGCGAACAGCAGGGCCGTCACCACCGGGCCCAGCTCGCGCACCAGGCTGAGGGCAACCAGAAGGCCCACCGCCTCGGCCGAGCCATAGCGCTGCAAGGTGTAGTAGCCCTGCAGCGCCAGCACGAAGCCGACGAAGAGGCCCGACACGCCGATGATGGACAGCGAGCGGTTGCCCAGGAAGAAGACCTGCTCGCGCACCAGGCCGAAGCGCAGGAAGCTGCTGCCCGAGCGGGCCAGCAGCTGCGCGAACAGCCGCGCGCCGGCGCCGATGTCGACGAGCTTGAGCCGCAGCGCGCGGCCGATCTGGCTGGCGACGGCGATCATGCGCGCCCCCCCGTCGATGCAGCCAGGCCGAAGTCGCCGGCCACCGGTGCGGCCGGCTGGTGAAAGCGCACCGGCCCGTCGGCCTGCGCATTGACGAACTGGCGCACCAAGGGATCGTCGCTGTGCTGCAGATCCTGCGGCTTGCCCTGGGCGACGACGCGGCCGTTGGCGATCATCGCGACCTCGTCGGCGATGCCGAAGGTCTCGTGCAGATCGTGCGAGACGATCAGGCTGGTCAGGCCCAGCGCGTCGTTCAGGTCGCGGATCAGCCGCGCCGCGACGCCCAGCGAGATCGGGTCCAGGCCGGCAAAGGGTTCGTCGTAGAGCACCAGGTCGGGGTCCAGCGCGATCGCCCGCGCCAGCGCCACGCGCCGCGCCATGCCGCCCGACACCTCGGACGGCATCAGATCGCGCGCGCCGCGCAGGCCCACCGCATTCAGCTTCATCAGCACCAGATCGCGGATCATGGCCTCGGGCAGCTCGGTGTGCTCGCGCAGCGGAAAGGCCACGTTCTCGAACACCGACAGATCGGTGAACAGCGCGCCGAACTGGAACAGCATGCCCATGCGGCGGCGCAGCGCATAGAGCCGGGTCTGGTCGAAGCCGGCAATGTCCTCGCCATCGAACAGCACCTGGCCGGCGAACGGCCGGATCTGCCGGCCCAGCAGGCGCAGCACCGTGGTCTTGCCGCCGCCCGAGGTGCCGATCAGGGCCAGCACCTTGCCGCGCGGCACGGTCAGATTGACCTTTTCAAGGATCAGCCGGTCGCCATAGCCGCAGCTGACGTCGCGCAGTTCGATCAGGGGCGGGGCGTTGTCGGGAGAGGAAGAGGACGGATATGGGGCCATGAGCCGCAGGCGCTGGGCCCGGGGCCCGAATTTGGCAAAGGCTCCATCATAGGGGAAACACCGGATATTCGCCGGCGACGGCCTCAACGATGGCTGCTGTAAAGAATCCCTAAGGTGCACCCTTCGCGCGTGCGACCGCCTCGGCGTCGAAGGCCACCTCGATGCGTATGCGCGACTTGACCTCGCGCCCCTGCAACTGTCCCGGCAGATAGCGCTGGCCCAGAAAGGCCTGGCGCGCCTGCTCGGCCAGCAGCGGCGGCAGGCCGCCCTCCTCGACGCGCACCTTCTGCACGATGCCGAATTCGTCGATGAAGAGCGCGATGATGCCGCTGTAATGCCCGTCCGGCAGGCCGGCCTCGGGCCACTGCAGCAGCACCGCCTGCTGCGGCACCGGCGGCAGGGTCAGGAGCGGACGCGGGATATAGCCGTCCTCGCCCTCGGCCTCGCCCTCGGACGCTGCCGAGGCGATCGGCGTCAGCGCCGGCACCGCGGCCAGGCTGAGCGGCTCGGTCGGCGGCGCAGTGCCGAGCCCTGCCAAGGCCGGACCAGGCTCGGTGACCGCCTGCGCCGGCGCGTCGAGCAGGGCCAGCCGGCGCGTCGCCAGGGCCTTGGCCGCAGGACCCGGGCCGGGCGTCGGGCCGCCCTGCCAGGCGCCGGCCAGCAGCAGCGCATGCGCCGACAGCGAGGCCGCGACGCACAGCGACAGCAGGACGGAGCGACCGCTCGCGCGCATCGGCTGCTCGCTCAGTCGGCCAGCTCGCGCCAGGAGCTGCGGCGTGCCTTGGCGGCGCTGGCGATCGAGGGATCGACCGTCTTGGGCAGGGGCTCGGAGACGTCGGTCTTGGTCACGACGGTCACGCCCTTGCCGGTGGCCAGCTGCACCGTCGCCAGACCGGCGACCATGGAGCTGAGCTTGTCGGCCGTGCCGGTGCCGCTGATCACATTGAGCTGGTAGAGCCAGGAGATGCCGTTGCCGGCCTCGGTGCAATCGGTCGCCGTCGTGCCGGGCAGATTGCCGGCCACGGTCAGCATATTGAAGGCCAGCTGCATGTCCACATTGACCCGCTCGCCGGCGCCGAGATCGACATACCAGCCGTTCTTCGCCGCCCAGTCGATTGGCGTGCTGGAGCTGATCGTGCGGGCGATGCTGTCGCTGGCCTGCTGGCTGGCCGTCAGCCGCAGCAGCGTCGGCCGCACATCACCCAGGCTGGTATTGCCCAGCGTGTCCTTGATCGCATAGACCGATTGCAGCTCGGTATTGCCGACGTCGGAGCGGCCCAGATAGCGGCCGGTGCCGACATAGACGACCTGGTAGTTCACATGGTTCGATTCGATCTCGGCCAGCTGGATCTGCGTCGTGATCGGCTGCGGCCGGCCCTCGACCAGCAACTGGGCCAGCTTGAAGGCGCTGTTCTCCGGGGCGACATAGCCGTCGATGTCGAAGCGCCAGACATTGCCCAGCAGGTCGCCGGCATAGAAGCGCTTGACCAGGTTCTCGCTGTCGAAATCGACCCAGGCGTTCAGCTTGCCCAGGCCGCTGGGCGAGCCGGACGAGCCCTCGCCGGTGTCTATCGTCGTCAGCAACTGGCCGGTCACCGCGTTGAGGACGAACAGATGGCCGCCACCGTCGGCATTGTTGTAGCCGGAGGTGAAGGCGACGATCCAGGTGCCGTTGCGGCGCTTGGTGATGATGGGATTGCCGAAGCTGTAGCCCATCTTCTGGCTGTCCTGGAATTCCCACAGCGCGACCGGATTCGCCGGGTCGGTCACGTCGAGCGCGTAATAGCCCTTGCCGCCGCCGTTCAGGCCGCCGACCAAGATCGTGCGCCACTTCGTGCCGTCGTAGATGTCGCCGACCACCGGCGTGCCGTCCACGAAGTACTGGTGCTTGGACTCGTAATAGGCGTCGCCCAGCATGTACAGGCGCGGCATCACGATGCCGGGGATATAGGCCCAGCGCTCCTGGCCGTTGCTTGCATTGAAGGCGTGCAGCATGCCGTCGTTGGCGCCCACGTACAGCGTCGCCCCGCGGGCGGCCTGGGCCGTCTTGAAGGCGGCGTAGCCGTTCTCGGTGTAGTTGAAGCCCGGTGCGCCGACATAGACCGGCGAGGAGTTGACGATGTCGCCCAGCACCTGGGTGCGCGTGCGGTACTGTGTCTGCGCCTGGCCGGCCAGGAAGCTGACCATATTGGCGCCGGAATTGATCGACGAGGCCTGCGTCGCGGTCAGCCCGGTGCACTGGCTCAGCGACGGGGACTTGCCGCAGGCATTGTCGACCAGGCCATTCATCCCGTCGGCGGTCAGGTTGGCATAGCTGAACGGGCGCAGCGTGCCGGCATTGCCGGCGCCGGGCTTGAAGTAATAGATGTTGCGCGTGGTCGTCGGCGTCAGCTGCTCGGCGGCGGACCAGAAGCGCAGATCGACCTTGTTGCCGGCGGCATCCAGCGCCGAGATCGGCACCGCGCCGGTCTTGGTGTTCATGTGATAGGCCTTCAGATCGCCGACCCAGGAGTTCGAGGTGAACTGGGCGATGAAGACGCCGTCGTTGCCTTCCACCGGCTGCAGCGTGCTGGTCGCCGCCGCCGAGGACGAGCCGTTCTGGCCCGAGATCGTGTTCAGCGTGGCGGTCAGGCTGGCGGCCAGCGAGTTCGGATCGGTGGCGCTGAAGTAGCGGCCGCGGCCGTTGACGGCGGCATGCCAGAGGTCGTCGATATTGACCGCGCCACCGTCGCTGCTGGGCACCGGCCAGTTCTTGTTGCCGAGCACGATGTCGCGGTAATCGCCCGCGGGCTGGGTCTGGTAGTTCGGGTCGTAGGTCAGCGTGCCGCTCATGCCCAGGCTCAGGGTGAAGGTGGACATGTGCTGCCAGCTGGCCGAATCCTCGCCGACGCCCTTGATATTGTTGTCGCAGACCGAGGTGCCCAGCGCGCCGGTGCAGTTGGACAGGCCCGCGTCGCGCAGATCGGTCTTGTAGTAGTACATCGCCACGTCGGCCAGCGAATCGCTGCTGCCGCCGCTGGTCGAGTTCGTCGTCGAGCTGCTGACCGTGCCCGGCGAGCTCGTCGTGTAGACATCGGTGTTGACAACGGTACCGTTCGTCGTCGTCGGACCGCTGGTGCCGACCTGGCTCGAGGCGCTGTTCGTCGTCGTTCCGGTACCGGCCACATCGGTATCGGCCGGCGCGGCGCCGGCGCTGCAGTTGTCCGTTCTCGGATATCCCGAGCTCGTGACCGGCGTCGTGTTGGTCGTCGTCGTCGTGCCGGTCGACGAGGCGCTGCTGTTCGTCGTCGTGCCGGTCACGACCGTGGGGCCGCTGATCGTGCTGCCGACGGTGACCGTCGCCGTGCCGGCCGTCGTCGTGTCCGACTGCTGCTGGCCGTTGACGACGGTGATGACCTGGGTCATTGGCGTGCTGCGGGTGATGTTGTAGACGGTGGTGGAGGTCGACGGCGTCGTCGTCGTCACCGTCGTATCGGTCGGCGTCCGGTCCGTCGAGGTATAGGTCTGCACCGTCGTCACCAGCCGACCCTGGCCGGCGGTGCTGCAGCTATTGCTCTGGGGTGCCACCGTGCCCGAGATGCCGTTAGGGCTGCTCGGGCGGCTGCTCTTCGTGAAGGTGAAGGTGTTCGCATCGACGACGGTCACGCTGTAGGTCCCGTCGTAGTCGTTGTTGCTGGCGTTGATCGTGATGCTGTCGCCGGTCACGTAACCATGCGAGGTCGAGGTGTTGATCGTGATCGTGCAGGGCGAGGAGCCGCTGCTGCAGCGCGAAGCCGACGAAATGGCCGCCGTCATCTGCTTGCGATAGGTCGTCACCGTGTGCGGCGTCGTCACCGTCTGGGTGACGCGCGTCGTCACCGTGCTGACTGTGGTCCGGGGCGTTTCGGCAGTGCGCGTGCCGGTCTCGGTGACGGTCCAGGTTCTGGTCGTCCGCGAGGTGCTCGTGCCGCCGTCATACATCGGACGCGTCGTCGCGCCGCTGTCCTGGTTGCCGATCGCATTGCCGGCCAGATCGCTGCCGGCCGTGCTGTTCCAGTAGCCGTCGGTCGACAGGATGTTGAAGTTCTTCTGGCAGGAGTACTGCACCGGGTCGGCCTGCCCCGTCAGCTTGTTGGCGTAGTACTTGCCGATCTTGGACAGGGCCATGCGCAGCGGCGTGTTGCCGCCCGGCGAGGCATTCGAGACCTGGCTGAAGAACTCGATCTTCTGCGCCTTGCCGAAATCGGCCAGCTGCAGCGTCGGCAGCGCGCTGGCGCCCTCGTTGATCGTGCTTAGACCGATGCGGAAATCGTCGCCCAGATCCCTGAACGCGCGCGACAGGCTGGTCTTCATCATCCGCATGCGGGTGCTGTAGTAGTAGTACCAGTTCGCATAGCGCTGCGCCTCGGCCGAGCTGGGCGTCACGATGTTCGCGGTGAAGACCGACTTGCCGGGATCGCTGCCGATCGCGCTATTGCATTCCCTGTAAAAGGTCGAGCTGGTCGTCAGCGTGTTGCCGGGATAGGCCCAGGCCATCTTGGCCTGGCTGCCCGAATAGGTGTAGTAGACATTGTCGATCGGCGAGCCGACGCCGACGTACGGGGCCGACAGCGAACCGCTGCCGACCGACATCGCCACATTGATCACCAGCTGGCTGGAATTCCAGCTGCTGACCTTGCCGATCATGTAGGCGTTGCTGCTGTAGATCACGTTGCCGCGCGAGTCGGTCGTGCTGCCGAACACCGACACCACCATGCCGGGGTAATAGGAGCCCGACGAAGCCCCCGAGACGGTCACCGTGACGCTGCCGCTGCCGACGACGCTGGGATTGCTCGGGCTGGTGATGGCGCGGATGCTGGTCGTCAGATTGACGTCGCCGCTGCCCAGGTAACCGGGCTGGCCGCTGCCGCTGCTGACCGAGCTGCCGCTGAGGAAGGCCGTGCTGGCATCGGCGGCCGAGCCCATGGTCGCCGTCGTCGCGCCGGTGTCGCTGGCCGTCACCGGCTTGTCGTAGCTCGGGCCGCCGACGACGCTGGCCGGCACATAGCCGAGACCGTTGCACTGCGCGGCGCGGCGCCCGTAGCGGCTGTTGAAGCTGGAGGTGTTGAAATCCGCGTCGTCGGGCATGAAGTCCCAGGCCATACTGCCCGAGTCGTCCAGCGTGAACATCACGTTGGGCTTGACCTTGGTCGTCGTCGAGGTGAACAGCGGGGCCGTCGCCAGATCGGTCTGCTCGGCGCGCACGGCCGGCAGCGCCGCCAGGGTCAGGCCGAAGCCGAGAACAGCCAGTCGCGTGAGGTGCTTTGTTGTCGTCATGGGAAACCTTCGCTGTCGCTGGGCCGGATCAGAAATGCACCAGGGTCTCGGTGTAGCTGACGGTGCCCCGCACCCCCTCGGTGCGGGTGATGATGCGGTAGTAGGTGCCCTGGGTCTGGCTGCCAAAGCGCGCAATGCTTTGGCCATAGCCGAGGCTGCCGCGCTGCGTCGTCGAGCCGGTGCTCTGGCTGGACACCGGCGCGACGCAATCATTGGTCGAATCGGCCGGCCCTTCTTTCTCGCAGAGCCGGGTGATGAAGTAGCGCACCTTGTTGCTGCCCTGGGCATCGATCTCGGCCGAGGGCGTCGCGCAGACGGTGTTGTCGTTGGCGACGCAGCTGCCGGTCCAGTTGATCAGCGTTGCCTTGGTCGCGCCGGCGGCCACCGTGCGGCCGGTCGGGTCCACTGCCGTCATCGCAACGGCCGAATAGCCCTTGGCGGCCTGGCTGTTGTCCAGGCCGGTGCCGGCATTGGCCTGCAGCCAGGAGATCGCCGTCTCGGTGCCGACCGAGCCGGCCGCCAGCGCGTCCTGCTTGAAGCCCAGATTGCCCAGCACCAGCAGACCGGTGTCGACCGAACGCAGCAGCGCGACGGCGCCCAGCGACAGCACGATCAGGGCCATCAGCGCGAACAGCAGTGAGACGCCGCGCTGCGCCCGGCGCAGCGGCCGGACGATCAGGCCTTGGCGGATCTCCATCGTCAATTCCCCCCCGCCGGCGGCGTCGGCGCCGCGGCGCGGCTGAAGTCGGAACGCCAGACCTGGTTGCGCAGCGGCACCAGGGTGTCGAAGACCTTGTAGCGGTAGTGCTTCCAGTCGTCAGCGGCCAGATCGGCGCGCAAGGCGATGCACTTGCTGTCGCCGCAGGCGGTGGCGCCGGCGATGCTGCCGACGCTGCCGACATCCCATTGCGGCATCGCGGCGGTGACCTCTTCCTTCTCGTACTGGGCGCTGCGCGCCAGCACCGCGACGCGCACCGCGCGCACCTGCAGCCAGCCGGCATTGTTGGTCGGCGTCACCGTGTCGTAGGTGTCGACGACATCGTCGTTATTGGTGTCCTTGCCGTAGAGCGCCTTCATCGCCACGATGTTGGACTGCAGATCCTGGCTACCGCCTGTTTGCTGCAGATGATTGAATGTTGTTTGGCGCAGACGACGGTCGGCCGTCAGCGTGAAGCTGATGTCGCTGAACGTGCCTAGATTGACGAGAAAGGCGCCTTCGCCGGCGGCAGCGTCCGGAAAGCGGCTGGTATTCCAATTGCCAGCCGTTTCACGCCCGATCTTTCGGCCTTCCGGCGGCAGCGAACTGACCTGGAAGACCTGGCAGGCGCCGTCCTTGGCGTAGACCAGGGCCATCAAATCGCCGACATCGACACCCAGCGCCGAGACCACGGCAATGTTGCTCGCCTTGTCACCCACGACATCGTTCGGATCGTAAAACGACGAAATCAGCTTCGTCGGCAGCGAGAAACCGGGCTTGGAGCTGGCCAGGATGCGCAGCGAGTCGGAGGCGCCGTTGGCGCCGGCCGTGATGATCACCGGCGCCAGAGTCGGCGGCATCGTCGCCGTGCCATAGGCCGAGCTCAGCGTGCAGCCCTGGGCCGCGCCCTCGGTGACCAGGCCGTAGCCGGCCATCTTCAGCTGGCGCTGGATCGCGTAGATCGACAGGCCGCCGTTGATCTGCGCATCGGACCCGGAGGTCGCGCTGCGCTTGAAGCCTTCCGCCGTGCTCAGCACCTGGGCGATCACCAGCGTCGCCAGCAGGCCGACGGCCATGCCGACCATCAGCTCGATCAAGGTGAAGCCGGCGACGGCGCGCCGCGGGAGCGGGTGTGCGGAGCTCATTGCTGCCATTGGATGGACGAGGAGTAGGAGTTGCGCTCCTGCCCTCCTTGTTGCCAGGAGATCACCAGCGCCACCGTGCCGCTGGCCGCCGTCGTCGTCAGCGTCGCCTGGCCGCCGGGCAGATTGGCGGCGACCTTGCGCAGCCAGTCGGCGCAGCGCGCGTAGCCGGGGCAGCCTGCGGTCGTGTAGCTACCGAGATTGGCGAAGTTGTCGGTCTGCACCAGGCCGAACAGGTCGGCGGCGAGCACCGCCGCGTCGGCGCGGAACTTGGAGCCGGTCTGCGCCTGCGTCATCGAGGCTTGCAGGCCGACGAGGCCCAGCACGCCAAAGGCGAAGATCAGGACCGCGATCAGCACCTCGATCAGCGCGATGCCGGACTGGCCGCCAAGGCGCGGAAGCCGCTGCCATTGGCGCACGGGGGTCGGGATTTGCTGCTTCATCCGCTGCTCCTTCACAGCGCCGGGCAGGCGCGCGGATCGCTGCTGGCGACGTCGCGGTCGCACATGCGGATCGCGCCGCCGCTCTCGACGACGACGCGCAGCCGGCGGCCGCCGCTGCTGCTGGACGAAACGTCGATCGTCTGGATGCCATCGGCGGTGCTCTGCACCTGGCCGAGGCCGTTGAAGGTGACCGAGCTGACGGCGGCGCCGCCGGCCGAGAGCGCCGCGACGCTCAGGCCGTCCGCGCTCTCGCTGGCCTGCGAACGCTGGACCAGTTGCGGCCCCGCGCTCAACGACGGTTCGGCGCCGCAGGCACCGCTCGGGTCGCTCACGCTGACGACCCAGGCCGGCGAGCCGGTGGACAAGGCGCAGCCATTGCCGGGCACCCTGGAATTCGCGTCGGCCACCATCCAGAAGCTGACGCGGGTGTTGCGGCGCAGCGCCTCCATCCGCGCGATCTCGACGCCATTGCGCAACGACTCGGCGGCGCCGCGCACGCGCAGGCCCGCCATCCAGCTGCCGACCTCCGGCATCGCCGCCGCCAGCAGCAGGCCCAGCAGCACCAGCACGACGATGATCTCGATCAGCGACGCGCCGCGCGAGGCCGCGCGCTTGCAACGCCTCGGATGCGCCGGCGCGGCGGCTGTCAGCATTCGTCCCCCTTGATCAGCCAGCAGGCCTTGGTGACGGCATTGCCCTTGAACTGGGTCGTGCCCTGGGCATTGTTCTGGTTCAGCGTGTAGACATGGCCGGTCGCGCGGCCGCTGGCGCCGGTGGCGGTCAGCGTGTAGGTCTGGCCGTCGGTCGTGCAGCCGTAGCTGAAGTACTTGCCGCTGGTCGCCAGCGCGCCGCCGGCGCAGCTGGAGCCGCTGCCGTAGTTGCGGTTGTCCTGGTAGTACTGCTCGAGCTTAATGCGATAGTTGGCCAGCGTCGAATGCGCCTCGGGCAACTGGCCGCGGCGCACGTAGTCGGTGTAGGCCGGCAGCGCCACCGCGGCCAGGATGCCGACGATGGCGACGACGATCATCAGCTCCACCAGGGTGAAGCCACGCTGGGCCGCGGAAGTGAAACGCTGGACTTGTTGCATGACGAGAGCCTTGTCGTGATGCGCCCACGTGTCGACCGCGTGGCGCTTGTTGCCGTGCATTCTCTGCCTCGCCCCCCTGCCCGGCTGTGCACTATTGCGCAGATTGGACGGGGCGGTCGATGGACGCGAGCGGTCCGGCGATGAATGGCCAACACAAGTAAGCAAGTGCTACAGCCGACCCGCAAGCCGGCATGATCCTGCCTTCGGGCCGGCGCCGCAATCGCATGAAAAAAGCCGCCTTGCGGCGGCTTCTCGGATCCCGGGGGCCGGGTCGTGCTTAGGCGTCTCAGCGCGGCAGCTCGCTCGCCCCCATCAGGAACTCGTCGACCGCCCGCGCCGCCTGGCGGCCCTCGCGGATGGCCCATACCACCAGGCTCTGGCCGCGGCGCATATCGCCGGCGGCAAAGACCTTGGGGACGTTGGTCGCATAGCCGCCCGTGAAGTCGGTCGTCGCCTTGGCATTGCCGCGCGCGTCCTTGGCGACGCCGAAGGCATCGAGCACCGTCGCCACCGGGGCGACGAAGCCCATGGCCAGGAAGACCATATCGGCCTTCAGCAGCTGCTCGCTGCCGGGAATTTCGGTCATCTTGCCGCCCTGCCATTCGAGCTTGACGGTCTTGACGCCGGTCAGCTTGCCCTTCTCGCCGACAAACTCCTTGGTGGCGATGGCGAACTCGCGCTCGCAACCCTCCTCGTGGCTGGACGAGGTGCGCAGCTTGATCGGCCAGTAGGGCCAGGTCAGCGGGCGGTCCTCTTCCTCGGGCGGCTGCGGCAGCAGCTCGAACTGGGTGACGCTCTTGGCGCCATGGCGGTTGCTCGTTCCCACGCAGTCGCTGCCGGTGTCGCCGCCGCCGATGACGATCACATGCTTGCCGTCAGCGCGCAGTTGGCCCTTCAGCTTGTCGCCGGCATTGACCTTGTTCTGCTGCGGCAGGAACTCCATCGCGAAATGGATGCCCTGCAAGTCACGTCCCGGCACCGGCAGATCGCGCGAGGCCTCGGCGCCGCCGGTCAGCAGCACCGCATCGAACTGGCTCTTCAGCTCCTCGGCCGAGACCGTTTCCTTGGCCCAGTTGGTGACCTTGGAGCCTTCCGGCAGCGCGCCGACCAGCACGCCGGTGCGGAACACCACGCCCTCGGCCTGCATCTGCTCGACGCGGCGATCGATATGCGACTTCTCCATCTTGAAGTCGGGAATGCCGTAGCGCAGCAGGCCGCCGATGCGGTCGTTCTTCTCGAACACGGTGACGCTGTGGCCGGCGCGCGCCAGCTGCTGGGCGGCGGCCAGGCCGGCCGGGCCGGAGCCGACGACGGCGACCGTCTTGCCGGTCTTGACCTTGGGCAGCTGCGGCCGCACCCAGCCCTCGGCCCAGGCGCGGTCGATGATCGCGTGCTCGATCGACTTGATGCCGACGGCGTCGTCATTGACGTTCAAGGTGCAGGCCGCCTCGCAGGGCGCCGGGCAGATGCGGCCGGTGAACTCGGGGAAGTTGTTGGTCGAGTGCAGGACCGTGATTGCATTGGCCCAGTCATTGCGGTAAACGAGGTCGTTGAAGTCCGGAATGATGTTGTTGACCGGGCAGCCGCTGTTGCAGAAGGGCGTGCCGCAGTCCATGCAGCGCGCGCCCTGGATCTTGGCCTGCTCGGCATTCAGGCCGATGACGAATTCCTTGTAGTTCTTGACGCGCGCGGCGACGGGCTCGTAGCCCTCTTCCAGCCGCTCGTACTCCATGAAGCCGGTGACTTTTCCCATGGTTGTTCTCTTTCCTTAGACCTTGGCGGCCGCGGCCGGGGCCTTGGCGTGGGCAATCGTTTCGGCGGTTTCCTTGGCGGCATTGAGCTCGCCCAGTGCGCGCTTGTACTCGTGCGGGAAGACCTTGACGAACTTGGCGCGCGAGTCGGCCCAGTGGTCGAGGATGTCGCGGGCGCGGGCGCTGCCGGTCCAGCGGTGATGATCCTCCAGCATCTTCTTCAGGATGGCCTCGTCGGTCTGCTGCGGGGCGTCGCCCAGGTGGTGCCAGATCGCGCGGTCGACCGTCGCCTCCTGCTCGGCGGCGGGCAGCAGCTTCTCCAGCGCCACCATCGAGGTGTTGCAGCGCGAGGCGAAGTGGCCGTCCTCGTCGTAGACGTAGGCGATGCCACCGCTCATGCCGGCGGCGAAGTTGCGGCCGGTCTTGCCCAGCACGGCGACGGTGCCGCCGGTCATGTATTCGCAGCCATGGTCGCCGGTGCCCTCGACGACGGCCGAGGCGCCCGACAGGCGCACGGCGAAGCGCTCGCCGGCCACGCCGCGGAAGAAGGCCTCGCCGCGGGTCGCGCCATACAGCACCGTGTTGCCGACGATGATGTTCTTGGTCGCGTCGCCGCGGAACTCGATCGAGGGGCGCACGACGACGCGGCCGCCGGACAGACCCTTGCCGGTGTAGTCATTGGCGTCACCGATCAGGTAGAAGGTGATGCCCTGGGCCAGGAAGGCGCCATAGCTCTGGCCGCCGGTGCCCTCCATCTGGATCATGATGGTGTGATCCGGCAGGCCCTCGGGCCTGCGGCGGATCAGTTCGCCGGACAGCATCGCGCCGACCGTGCGGCGCACATTCGTCACCTCTTGCATGAACTGCACCTTCTCGCCCTTCTCGAAGGCGGGCAGGCACTTCTCGATCAGCTTCACGTCCAGCGCGCGGTCGAGCGCATGGTCCTGCTTGTCGACATGGATGCGCGGCACGTCGGCCGGCACCTTCGGGCGGTGGAAGACGCGGCTGAAGTCCAGGCCCTTGGCCTTCCAGTGCGAGATGCCCTTCTTCATGTCCAGCAGATCCGAGCGACCGATCAGCTCGTCGAACTTGCGCAGGCCCAGCTGGGCCATGATCTGGCGCGCTTCCTCGGCGACGAAGAAGAAGTAGTTGACGACATGCTCGGGCTTGCCGGTGAACTTGGCGCGCAGGGCCGGGTCTTGCGTCGCGACGCCGACCGGGCAGGTGTTCAGATGGCATTTGCGCATCATGATGCAGCCCTCGGCGACCAGCGGCGCCGTCGCGAAGCCGAACTCGTCCGCGCCCAGCAGGGCGCCGACGACGACGTCGCGGCCGGTCTTCAGCTGGCCGTCGGTCTGCACGCGCACGCGGCCGCGCAGGCGGTTCAAGACCAGGGTCTGCTGCGCCTCGGCCAGGCCCAGTTCCCAGGGCGTGCCGCAGTGCTTGATCGAGCTCCAGGGCGAGGCGCCGGTGCCGCCGTCGTGGCCGGCGATCACGATGTGGTCGGCCTTGGCCTTGGCCACGCCGGTGGCGACCGTGCCGACGCCGACCTCGGAGACCAGCTTGACCGAGATGTCGGCGCGCGGGTTGACGTTCTTCAGGTCGTGGATCAGCTGGGCCAGATCCTCGATCGAATAGATGTCGTGGTGCGGCGGCGGCGAGATCAGGCCGACGCCCGGCACCGAGTAGCGCAGGAAGCCGATGTACTCGCTGACCTTGCCGCCGGGCAGCTGGCCGCCCTCGCCGGGCTTGGCGCCCTGGGCCATCTTGATCTGGATCTGGTCGGCGGACACCAGATATTCGGTCGTCACGCCGAAGCGGCCGGAGGCCACCTGCTTGATCTTCGAGCGCAGCGAGTCGCCCTCGTTCAGCGCGTAATCGGCCGCCATGATCTTGTGGCCCAGCACGTCGCCGACCTTGGTGCCGGCCGTGATCTTGATGCCCTTCAGCTCATTGCGGTAGCGGGCCGGATCCTCGCCGCCCTCGCCGGTGTTGCTCTTGCCGCCGATGCGGTTCATCGCGACGGCCAGGGTCGCATGCGCTTCCGTACTGATCGAGCCCAGCGACATCGCGCCGGTCGCGAAGCGCTTGACGATCTCGGCGGCGGGCTCGACCTCCTCGAGCGGGATCGCCTTGGCCGGATCGAACTTGAACTCGAACAGACCGCGCAAGGTCATGTGGCGCTTGCTCTGGTCGTTGATGATCTGCGCGTATTCCTTGTAGGTCTCGAACTTGCCCGAGCGCGCGCTGTGCTGCAGCTTGGCGATCGCATCCGGCGTCCACATATGTTCCTCGCCGCGGGTGCGCCAGGCGTATTCGCCGCCGGCGTCCAGCATGGTCTCCAGCACCGGATCGTCGCTGAAGGCGGCCTTGTGCAGGCGGATCGCTTCCTCGGCCACCTCGAAGACGCCGATGCCGCCGACCTGGGTCGGCGTGCCGCGGAAGTACTTCTCGACAAAGTCGCTCTTCAGGCCGATCGCCTCGAAGATCTGCGCGCCGCAGTAGGACATATAGGTCGAGATGCCCATCTTGGACATGATCTTCGACAGGCCCTTGCCGACCGCCTTGATGTAGTTGTAGACGGCCTTCTCGGCGCTCAGATTGCCGGGCAGATCGGCATGCATCTGGCCGATCGTCTCCAGCGCCAGATACGGGTGAATGGCCTCGGCGCCATAGCCGGCCAGCACGGCGAAGTGATGGACCTCGCGCGCCGAGCCGGTTTCGACCACCAGGCCGGCCGTCGTGCGGCGGCCCTCGCGCACCAGATGGTGGTGCACGGCCGACAGCGCCAGCAGCGCGGGGATCGCGATGCGATCGGCGCTCAGATGGCGGTCGGTGATGATCAGGATGTTGTGGCCGGTCTTGATCGCATCGACGGTCTCGGCGCACAGCGAGGCCAGCTGCGCCTCGACGCCCTCGCGGCCCCATTCGCGCGGGTAGGTGATGTCCAGTTCATAGGGCTTGAACTTGCCGTTCGTGTGCGACTCGATCGCGCGCAACCGCGCCATGTCCTGGAAGTCGAGGATGGGCTGGTGCACCTCCAGCCGCATCGGCGGGTTGACGGCGTTGATGTCCAGCAGGTTCGGCTTCGGCCCGATGAAGCTGTTCAGCGACATCACGATGTTCTCGCGGATCGGGTCGATCGGCGGGTTCGTCACCTGGGCGAACAGCTGCTTGAAGTAATTGAACAGCGGCTTGTCCTTGCCCGAGAGCACGGCCAGCGGCGAGTCATTGCCCATCGAGCCGATGCCTTCCTCGCCATTGGCCGCCATCGGCGCCAGCAGGAACTTGATGTCCTCCTGGGTGAAGCCGAAGGCCTGCTGGCGATCGAGCAGCGAGGCCTCGAACTGGGCCGGCTCGACCTCGACGCCGCCGATATCGTCGAGCTTGACGCGCACGTTCTCGATCCACTGGCGGTAGGGCCGTGCATTGGCGAACTGGGTCTTCAGCTCCTCATCGTCGACGATGCGGCCCTGCTCCAGATCGATCAGGAACATCTTGCCCGGCTGCAGACGCCACTTCTTGACGATGCGGTTCTCGGGGATGGGCAGCACGCCGGACTCGGAGGCCAGCACGACCAGATCGTCGTCGGTGACGCAGTAACGCGCCGGCCGCAGGCCATTGCGGTCCAGCGCGGCGCAGACCTGGCGGCCGTCGGTGAAGACCATGGCGGCCGGGCCGTCCCAGGGCTCCATCATCGCCGCGTGATATTCATAGAAGGCGCGACGGCGCTCGTCCATCAGCTCATGCTGTTCCCAGGCCTCTGGGATCATCATCATCGCGGCCTGGGCAAGGGGGTAGCCGCTCATCGTCAGCAGCTCCATCGCGTTGTCGAAGGTCGCCGTGTCCGACTGGTGCTCGAAGCTGATCGGGTAGAGCTTGGCCAGATCGTCGCCGAGCACCGGCGACTTCATCACGCCCTCACGGGCGCGCATCCAGTTGAAGTTGCCCTTGACCGTGTTGATCTCGCCGTTGTGGGCGACCATGCGGTAGGGGTGGGCCAGCGGCCACTCGGGGAAGGTGTTGGTCGAGAAGCGCTGGTGCACCAGGGCGATCGCCGAGACGACGCGCGGATCGGCCAGGTCCTTGTAGTACTTGCCCACCTGGTCGGCCAAGAGCAGGCCCTTGTAGATGACCGTGCGGCAGCTCATCGAGGGCACGTAGTACTCGCGGCTGTGCGTCAGCTTCAGCGCCTGGATCGCGCTGGAGGCCGTCTTGCGGATCACGTAGAGCTTACGTTCCAGCGCGTCGGGCACGATGATGTCCGGGCCGCGGCCGATGAAGATCTGGCGGATCACCGGTTCTTTCTCGCGCACGGTCGGCGACATCGGCATCTCGCGGTCGACCGGCACGTCGCGCCAGCCGATCAAGACCTGGCCCTCGGCCTTGATCGCGCGGGCCAGTTCCTGCTCGCAGGCCAGGCGGGAGGCGCGCTCCTTGGGCAGGAAGATCATGCCGACGCCGTACTCGCCGGGCGGCGGCAGCTCGATGCCTTGCAGGGCCATCTCGGCGCGGTAGTAGTCGTCCGGGATCTGGATCAGGATGCCGGCGCCGTCGCCCATCAGCTTGTCGGCACCGACGGCGCCGCGATGGTCGAGGTTCTCGAGAATCTTCAGGCCCTGCTGGACGATGTGATGCGCCTTCTGACCCTTGATATGGGCGACGAAGCCGAGGCCGCAGGCGTCCTTTTCATTGGATGGACGGTACAGACCGTGAGCGCTCAGGTCTTCGATCTCGTTTTGAATCTGGGCGGCCTGGCTGATATTGCTGTTCACGGCGCTCTCCACGGCGGAAGGGAATACGGGAGCGCAGAGATTACTGCGCCGCAGCAATTGATTCAAGAACGAATAATTAGGGTCAGACTCTTATTGACCGAATTCTTTGAGCAAATCGGCATTTAATTGGGGACATACTCAAGCCAGGCGGGGCGGACGGCCGCGCCGACGCGGCTGGATCGGGCGTTCGGTGTCCTCCGCCAGCATTTGCAAGAAGCTTGCCGAACCGAGTGGCCAGCCCTTCAGCGCCGCATCGCCGAGACGCCGGGCCTCGTCCTCGGCGACGCCCTGCTCCAGCCAGGCCTGGTAGGCGGCCTCGCGCTCGAATGGGGTGTTGCCGATGGCCCAGAACAGGGCATGGTCGAAAAGCAGCGGATCGCGGCGCCGGCCCAGGTGATGGGCGGCACTGGACCAGCGGTAATCCTCCGGCCGGCCGGCTTGGCCGAGACGCTGTGGATTCAGCTCGATATAGCGCATGCAGGCCAGCAAGTGAGTGGCCGCCTCCAGCGGCGCCGCTCTGAAGCGGCCATCCCAGAGTGTGCCGCTGCGGCCATGGCGCTTGTTGAAGGCCGCCACATAGCGCCGGCCCAGCGACTGCATCATGCGGCTCAGGCCCTCCGCCGTCTCCGGCGTCGCCAGCAGGTGCAGGTGGTTGTCCATCAGCACATAGGCGTGGATGGCCACCCGGTGAAGGGCCGCCGATTCGCGCAGCTCGGCCAGCAGCCGCTCGCGGTCGACATCGTCGGCAACGATGGCCTGGCGGTTCAGGCCGCGCTGGATCAGATGGTGGGGCAGGCCTGCAACGGTCAGGCGGGCGAGTCGGGCCATGAGGGTCTCTTGAGTCCGACCCCAATTATCAGCCGGGCCAAGCCGGCGTGTATCAGAACAAGGTCTTGCCCGTCAGACGCTGGTGTTCCTTGACCGCATAGCGGTCGGTCATGCCGGCGATGTAGTCGGCACAGGCGCGCGGGGGCTCCGGCGCCAGCGCGAGGTACTCGGCCGGCAGCAGGGTCGGATCGGCCATATAGAGGGCGAAAAGATCGCGCAGCACCGCTTCTGCCCGCTGGCGCGTCTCGGCCACCTGCGGGTGGCGGTAGAGATTGGCAAACAGGAAGCGCTTCAACTCGGTGCTGGCCGCGCGCATCTCGGCACTGAAACGCAGCAGGGCCGGCGCGGCGCGCACCGCATCCGCATCCGCATCGGCCGGCGCCGACTCGGCCAGGCCCAGCCGGGTCGCGTCGATGATGTCGTAGACCTGGGCGGACAGCATGCGCCGGATCGTCTCGGCCAGCAGGCGCTTGCCCGTGAGGCCCGGGTATTCGGCCAGCGCCTCGCGCAGATGGCGGCGCACCAAAGGCACGGCGGCCTCCAGCTGCTCCAGTTCCAGCAGGCCGGAGCGCACGCCATCGTCGATGTCATGGGCGTTGTAGGCAACCTCGTCGGCCAGATTGCAGAGCTGAGCCTCGAGACTGGGCTGGCCGCCATGCAGAAAACGCGCGGCGATGCCGCCCGGCTCGGCCGCCTCGATCTGCAGCGCATTGCGCCTGGCGCAATGCTTGAGGATGCCCTCGCGCGTCTCGAAGGTGAGATTCAAGCCGTCGAAGGCCGGGTAGCGCTGCTCCAGCAGGTCGACCACGCGCAGCGACTGCAGATTGTGTTCGAAGCCGCCGTGCGGCTTCATGCACTCGTCCAGCACGTCCTGGCCCGCATGGCCGAAGGGCGTGTGTCCCAGGTCATGGGCCAGCGCCACCGCCTCGACCAGGTCCTCGTCCAGTTGCAGGCTGCGCGCGATCGAACGGCCCAGCTGGGCGACCTCCAGCGAATGGGTCAGCCGCGTGCGGAACAGATCGCCCTCGTGGTTCAGGAAGACCTGGGTCTTGTAGACCAGGCGCCTGAACGCCGTGCTGTGGACGATGCGATCACGGTCGCGCTGGAAATCGCTGCGTGTCGGTGCTGGTGGCTCGGGATGACGGCGGCCGCGGCTGCGCTCGGGGTGGCTGGCGTAGGCGGCGCGCGTCATTGAGTGACTGATCGGCTCAGGCCGTATGCGCGTCCAGCACCTGGGCGACCAGCGCGTCGGGCGCGCCGCGCATGCCGGCCTTGCCGAGCCCCTCGATGAGGACAAAGCGGATCTCGCCGCCCTCGCTCTTCTTGTCGACCCGCATCAGTTCCAGATAGCGCTCGACGCCCAGCCGGGGGCCGACGACCGGCAGGCCGGCCCGCTCGATCAGCCGGCGCATGCGCGGCAGGAAGTCGGCCGGCATCAGGCCCAGGCGCACCGACAGGTCGCTGGCCATCACCATGCCGCAGCCGACCGCCTCGCCGTGCAGCCATTCGCCATAGCCCAGGCCGGTCTCGATCGCATGTCCGAAGGTGTGGCCGAAGTTCAGGATGGCGCGCAGGCCCTGCTCGCGCTCGTCCTGCCCGACGACCCAGGCCTTGATCTCGCAGCTGCGCTTGACCGCATGGGCCAGCGCCGCCTTGTCGCGCGCCAGCAGCGCGTCGAGGTTCGCCTCGATCCAGGCCAGGAAGTCGGCGTCGGCGATCGGGCCGTACTTGATGATCTCGGCCAGCCCCGCCGCCAGCTCGCGCGGCGGCAGGGTGTCCAAGGTGTCTAGGTCGGCGATCACGCGCGCCGGCTGATAGAAGGCGCCAAGCATGTTCTTGCCCAGCGGATGGTTGATCGCGGTCTTGCCGCCAACCGAGGAATCGACCTGGGCCAGCAAGGTCGTCGGCACCTGGACGAAAGGCACGCCGCGCATATAGATCGCGGCGGCGAAGCCGGTCATGTCGCCGATGACGCCGCCACCGAGCGCGACGAGCACCGTCTTGCGGTCCGAGGCCGTCGCCAGCAGCCGGTCGACGATCGCATTCAGCGAGTTCCAGTCCTTGTGCTGTTCGCCGTCCGGCAGCAGCACCTTGTCGACGCGGCCGTAATGCGCAGCCAGCTGTGCGCGCACTCGATCCAGATACAGCGGCGCCACCGTCTCGTTCGTGACGATCAGCGCAGCGGCCGCCTTCGGCAGGCCCTGCCAGCTGGCCGGCGCATCGAGCAGGCCGGGGCCGATCAGGATGTCGTAGCCGCGCTCGTCGAGCGCGATCGCGACGGTTTCGGTGGACGGGGGGAGAGAGAGGGAAAGAGGAACTGCGACGCTCATGGGCCCGAGTGTACGGGGCCGGCCGCTGCCGCCGGTTCGGCGCCGACGGTGGCCGCGACCCTGGCCGGATCGACGACACCGGCCAGTTCCAATTGCATCAGCGCCATATTGACCAGGCCGTGGACCGAGGGCCGGCCGGTCTCCAGCACATAGTGGGCGCAGCGGCGGTACAGCGGATCGCGCTGCGCGAACAGCTCGCGCAGCTTGGCCAGCGGATCGCGCACCTGCAAGAGCGGGCGCTGCGTGTCGTGGCGCAGGCGCCGGAACAGCTCTTCCGGCGTCGAGCGCAGATAGAGCACCGTGCAGCGCCGCTGCAGCAGCTCGCGATTGGCTTCGCGCAGGACAATGCCGCCGCCGGTGGCCAGGATCAACTCACCGGGACCGGACAGGATCTCTGCCAGCACCTCTGACTCGATCCGGCGGAAGGCATCCTCGCCGGCCCGCTCGAAGAAGCTCCTGATCGGCTCGCCGAGCCGGGCTTCGATCTCGGCATCCGAGTCGACGACGCGGATGCCCAGCTGTCGCCCCAGCTGGCGGCCGACGGTGGACTTGCCACCGCCGGGCATGCCGACCAGGGCGATGACGGGCAACACGACGACGCTCAGTCCTTGTTCGTGCAGTACACCAGGTCGCTGCTCTTGCGGTTGCTACCGTAGGGGCTGGCGACGAAAGCCGGCGGCGGGCTCTCGGTCTTCAGCGCGGTGGCCAGCACCGGCAGGATGCCGGTATAGCTCGCCGGCGGGCTGACGACGCCGGCCGCGGCGGCCGTGATCGTGAAGCCGACCCAGCCGGCCACGCTCTTCGGGTACTCGATCTTCAGCACGGCCGTGCCATTGGCATCGGTACGGGTCGAGCCGACCATCGTGATCGAGGCGTCCGACTTGCGCGGCTCCAGCTGATTGCTGCTGTTCCTGTCCTCGCCCGCGTCGATCGAGCCATTGCGGTTCAGGTCCTCGGCCAGGCAGACCGGCGCCAGGCCCGCCGTGGGGGTCGCCGAGCCATCGAGCGTGTAGTACACCTTCCAGCTGCTGGCCGCGGCGTCCCAGAGGTAGAAGCCCTTGTAGTAGCCGGTCAGGTCCAGCGAGGGCGTGATCTGCACATCGGACTTCGGATTGCCGGCCGCATCGACGACCAGCAGCACATAACGCTTCACATAGGTCAGCGTGCTGTCGCCGACCGCCAGCGTCTCGTCGGTGCCGATCGTGATCGACAGCGGATCGGAGACGACGGTCAGGCTGGTCAGCACCTGGTTCGGGCAGCTGCCCGCGGCGAAGTCGTTGTAGTCCCAGCAGGCGCGCACCGAGACGCCGTTGGTCGGGCTCGAGCGGGTGGACGGCGTGTAGTTCGTCGTCGCCGCGCCGCCGGCGTCCGAGTAGACGATGGACGTGCCGGCGCTGATCGTGCCGCCGATATTGTTGACGTCGCCGTTGAGGTCGAAACGCACGCGCACGTTCTTGATCGGCGCATTGTTGGCGCCGAGGAAGAGCGCACGCAACTCGGTCCGGTTGGCCGTGTCGGTGCTGTTGACCTTGACGACGTTCGGCGAGGCCGAGACCGAGGCCGAGACCACCGTCGGCGAGGCCGGCGGCACCGTCGAGGCGCCGGCCGACACGGTCACGGTGACCAGGGACGATGCACCGCCGGCGCTGGCGCTGACGTCGATCGCGCCGGGCGTGGTCGGCGCCGTGTAGCTGTAGACATAGGCGCCGTTCGAGTCGGTCTGGCCGCTGGCCGCGGGCAGGCCGGCGGCGCTGATCGTGATCGGCACGCCGATCATCGGGTTCTTGTTGACGTCGGTCAGCAGGTACTCGACCTTGTTGCCCGCACTGCCGGCAGAGGGCAAGGTCGGCAAGGCGGTGCCCTGCAGCTTGGCGCCGGTGACGACGAAGCTGGCCGTGCGCACCAGGGTCTCGCTCTTGGCGGTGACAGTGATCAGGCGGTTCGAGCGATCGCTGCCGATGCCCACCGCCGCCGTGACCTGGCCCTGCGCATTGGTGGCATTGCCGCTGGGCGCGATGACCGCGTTGCTGTCGACCGAGAAGGTGACCGGGATGCCGCTGATCGCATTGCGCGAGGCGTCGACCGCCGTCACCGTCGCCTGCACCGTGCGGCTGCCGGAGTTGTCGATATTGCTGCTGTCCAGCGCGATCGTCAGATCGCTGGCCTTGGGCTTGGTGATCAGCGCGTCGACGACGTCGAAGCTGATCGTGCGCTGCACGGTGCCGCTGGTCGCCGTCACCGAGATCGTGCGGTTGGTGTGATTGGCGGCCAGCGAGACGGTGGCGGCGATCTTGCCCGTGCTGTTGTCGGTATTGGTCGCGCCGCCGGTGCTGATCACCGCGTCGCCGACATCGGTCAGCTTGAAGCTGACCGGCGAGCCGCCGACGGCCAGGCGATTCGCGTCGACCGTCGTGACGGTGACGACGGCCGACTGGCTGCCGTCGTTGGCGATCGTGGTCTTGTCGACCGTCATCGCCAGATCGGCGACCTTGCCGCCCGACACGCTGTCGACGACGTCGAAGCTGACCTTCTTGGAAATCGAGCCGCTGCTGACGGTCACATTGATCGTGCGATTGGTGCGGTCGGAGCCGATCTGCGCCTTGGCCGTCAAGGTGCCGGCGGTCTTGTCGGTCGCCGTGCCGGCCGGCGTGATGACGCCGCCGTTGTCGATCGCGAACTTGACCGGCACCTCGCCGACGACGCTGCGGTTCGCATCGATCGAGGTCACCGTCAGGGTCACCGCGTCGGTGCCGGCATTGGTGATGCTGGTCTTGTCCATGGTCACCGACAGATCGGCCACCGTGCTGGGCGTGCTGCCGCCACCGCTGCCGCCGCCAACAACCGGCTTGCCTGCATCGCCGCTGCCGCCACCGCCGCAAGCGGCCAGCGTCGTCGCCAGCGCCACGCCGGCGATCGCTTGCACGAATCGACGGCTCCAACCCACAAACTTGCTCATTTCCTGAAACTCCTGCATTGCCGTCGTCGCGTGCACGCGGCCACTCCCTTTATTGACCGTCAAGCGCCGTCGCTCAGCGCACCGCCGCCCGCTCGCTGACCACCTTGGGGGTCAGGAAGATCAGCAGCTCGGTCTTGACCGAGGTGCGCGCGGTGTTCTTGAACAGATGGCCCAGATAGGGCAGATCGCCGAGCAGGGGCACCTTGGAGATGTCCTCGCGCTCGTCCTGCGTGAAGATGCCGCCGATCACGACGGTGCCGCCGTTCTCGACCAGTACCTGGGTCTGCACATGCTTGGTGTTGATCGCGTAGCCCTGCGGGGTCAGCGAGCCGCGGCTGTCCTTGTTGACGTCGACGCTGAGGATCACATTGCCCTCGGGCGTGATCTGCGGCGTCACCTCGAGCTTGAGGTTCGCCTTGCGGAACTGGATCGAGGTGGCGCCGCTGGAGGTGGCCACCTGGTAGGGCAGTTCCTCGCCCTGCTCGATCAGCGCCTTGACCTGGTCGGCGGTGATCACGCGCGGGCTGGACACGATCTTGCCCTTGCCGTCGGCTTCCAGTGCCGACAGTTCCAGGTTCAGGAAGCGGTTGGCCGTGGCGCTGAACAGCGACAGCGCGAAGGAGGCCGCATTGGCGCCGCCGAAGCTGTCGGACGAGACATTGGCCGGCAGATTGACGAACTGGGTGTTGTTGTAGTTCGCCGCCGGGCCCTGGTTGGTCTGGTAGCCGATCTGGTTGTAGTTGCCGCCGGCCGTCAGATAGCTGTTGCCGCCGACGTTGTAGCCGGGGATGCCGCCCTGCACGCCGCGCAGATCCTGCGAGCCCAGCTTGACACCCAGCGAGCGGCCGAAGCGGTCGTCGGCCTCGACGATGCGCGCCTCGATCAGCACCTGGCGCACCGGGATGTCGATCTTGGCGATCATCGCCTGGATCTCTTCCAGCTTGGACGGGATGTCCGAGACGAAGAGCTGGTTGGTGCGGGTCTCGTAGATGACGCTGCCGCGAGTCGACAGGATGCGGCTGTTGTTGGTGCCGCTGCCACCGCTGGAGTTCTGGCCGGTCAGGCCCTTGGCGACCTCCTCGGCCTTGGTGTAATTCAGCTGGAAGGCCTGGGTGCGCAAGGTCTCCAGCGAGGCAATCTGCGCCTTGGCCTCGAGCTCCAGCTTCTCCTTGGCCGCCAGCTCGTCCTTGGGCGCAATCAGCAGCACATTGCCGGACTTCTTCAGGCCCAGGCCCTTGGCCTGCATGATGATGTCCAGCGCCTGGTCCCAGGGCACGTCCTTCAGCCGCAGGGTCACATTGCCGGTGACGGTGTCGCTGGTCACCACATTGAAGTTGGTGAAGTCGGCGATCACCTGCAGCAGCGCGCGCACCTCGATGTTCTGGAAGTTCAGGCTCAGCTTGTCGCCGGCATAGCCAGGGCCCTGCGTCAGCTTGTTCGGGTCGACCTTCTGCGGCCGCACCTCCAGCACGAACTGGTTGTCGCTCTGGTAGGCGCTGTGCTCCCAGGAGCCCTTGGGCTCGACCAGCATCCGCACGCGGTCGCCGACCTGGGTGGTCGTGATCGTCTGCACCGGGCTGCCGAAATCGCTGACGTCGAGCTTGCGGCGCAGGTTCTCGGGCAGGCTGGAGCGCAGGAATTCGACCACCAGATTCTGGCCCTGCTGCTGGATGTCGACGCCGACCTGGTTGTTCGGCAGATTGACGATCACGCGGCCCGCGCCATCCTGGCCGCGGCGGAAATCGATCTCGCGCAGTGCCAGCGAGGTGGTGTTCAGGCTGGGCGCGAAATGGGTCGGCTCATTGGCCGCGCGGGCCGGGCTGGCCACCGGCTCCAGCACCAGCAGCAGCGCGTTGTCCTGCAGCTCGGCGCGGTAGGCGGCCGGCTGGCGCAGATTCAGCACCACGCGGGTGCGCTCGCTGGCCTGGGCCACATTGGCCGAGCGCAGATTGCCCTGGTTGATCTCGACGAGCGAACGGCCGATGCCATTGGAGACGCCGGGCAGATCGATGGCGATGCGCGGCGGCGTCTGCACGGTGAAGCCCTTGGGCAGTTCCTTCAGCGGCTCGGACAGCTCGATGCGCACCACCTCGGCGCCGGCCTGCTGCACGCTATTGATCGAGCGGATCGTCGCCTGCGCCCAGACCTGCGTGGTGGCCAGCAGGCCGATCGAGAAGGCCGAGGCCAGCACCCACGACTTGCGCCAAGCACCCATCCGGGAGGTCTCCTGCAATGCTTTTTTCATCGTCCCTTCTCCTGAAGCTGGAGGGTACTGGTCCGCTCGATCCATTCGCCGGCAGCGTCCTGGACGACTTCTCGCAATGTGATATCGGTTTCGCTGATCTTCATGACTCGACCAAAGTTCTGGCCCAGATAGTCGCCGTTCTTGACCTGGTACAGCAGGTTGTCGACGCGCAGCAGCGCATAGCGCTGGTTCTGGCGGTTGATGCTGCCTACCATCGACATGCTGTCGAGTGGATAGGCCTCCAGCGGCTCGCGCCGGCGATTCATTTCGGCCGTCAGCAGGGAATTCGGCTGCGCCGCCTCCTGCTTGATGGCGACGCTGAGCTTTTGTGTGCTGAAAGGCTCGACCGCCGCGCTTGCCTCATAGGGCTCGGGCAGGAAACGCTTGGGCGCGACCAGCGGCTTGATCGTCGCCTTGGCCTCGCGGCGCTGCTGCTCCATCCATTGGCGGAGCTCGTCCAGATCGGCGGTGCAGCCGGCCAGCAGCAGCAGGCCGGTCAGCAGGGCCAGGCCGGCGCCGCGCAGCGATTGAGGATGACTGGCTTGTCGCATCACTTCTTGGCCCCCGCGGCCTTGGCCGCGCTCTTCTTCTGTTCGGCCAGCTCGCCGGCATCCAGATAGCGATAGGTGCGGGCCGTCGCCTCCATATTCAGCGGCCCGCCCAGATCCTTGCCGGTCGGCGCGACCACGCTGAGGTTGTGCAGGGTGACGATGCGCGACAGATTCGACACATCGGCGGCGAAGGCACCGATGTCGTGATAGCGGCCGGAGACGCGCAAGGCGATCGGCAGCTCGGCGTAGTAGTCCTTGACGATCACCTGGCCCGGGCGGAACAGCTCGAACTGCAGGCCGCGGCCCAGGCCCGCCTGGTTGATGTCGGACAGCAGCGCATCCATCTCGGCCTTGCCAGGCAGCTGCTTTTCCAGCTGCGTCACGTATTCCTCGACCTGGCTCTTCTGCTTGCGCAGCTCGGGCAGATTGACCGCCTGCGCCAGCTTGTTCTTGAAGTCTTCCTTCAGGGTCGGTTCACGCGCCTGCTCGGCCTCCAGCGCCGACTGCACATCGGACAGCATGAAGATCCAGCCGAGCACGACGACCAGCACCGTCGCCAGCGCGAACGCCGCCAGCTTGGGCAGCAGCGGCCATTGGCCCGGCTCCTTGGGATTGAGACCGCGGAACTGCTCCGCGACACCCTCGAACCAGACGTTCAGATCGAATTTGGGGGCCTTCGTTGCCATGGGTCTCTTTCAGGACTTCTTGGCCGGGGCCGGGCCGGACGCCGCGCCGGCGGGCGCCTCGACGGCCGGCGCCTTGATCGACACCCGCAGCGAGAAATCGAACAGGCGCTTCTGGTCGCGGCTGTTGGTGCTCAGATTGGCCGCCTTGATCTCGACCAGCTCGGGCTTCTCCAGCCATTCCGAGTTGCGCGAGGTGTTGCGCAGGAATTCGGACACCCGTTCATTGGTCTGGGCGATGCCGTTGACCGTGACGACCTTGTCGGCCTGGCGGATGCTGGTCAGGTAGATGCCCTCGGGCACATGGCGCACCAGTTCCTTCAGCAGGTGCACCGGCGTGTTGCGATCGGTCTGCAGATCTTCGACCGCGCGCTGGCGCGACTTCAGCGATTCGATCTCGGCGCGCAGATTGGCGATGTCCTTGATCTGGATCTCCAGCGCAGCAATCTCGGTGCCCAGGTACTGGTTGCGGCGCTGTTGCTCGGCCGTCAGATATTGCAACAAGGCGTAGATGGCGACGACCAGGGCGGCGCCGATCGCCGCGGCGATGCCCATCCCGGCGATGAAGGCGGCCTTGCGGCGTCTGCGCTTTTCCTCACGGTAGGGCAGCAGGTTGATCAGGATCACTGGAAAAACCTCCGCATCGCCAGGCCGCAGGCCGTCAGGTATGCGGGCGCCTCGCGCCGCAGCTTCGGCTCACGCACGGCCGAGCCCAGCGCCATGCCCTCGAAGGGATTGACGACCATGCAGGCGAAGCCGGTCAGCTCGGTGACGCGCTCCTTCAGCCCGGGCAAGGTGGCGGTGCCGCCGGCCAGCATCACGTAATGCACCTTGTGGTGCGGCGTGCTGGTGAAGAAATACTGCAGCGCACGGCCGATTTCCTGCGACAGGCTGTCGACAAAAGGATTCAGCACCGCCTGCTCATAATCGTCCGGCAAATCGCTGGAGAGTTTCTTCTGCTCGGCCTCTTCGAAAGAGAAACCATATTGGCGCGAAATCAGTTGGGTCAGCTGCGAGCCACCAAAGGCCTGGTCGCGGTCGTACAGCATCTCGTCGTCACGCAACACCTTGAGGCTGGTGGTGTCGGCGCCGATCTCGAACAGCGCCACCAGCGCGTCCTTGCCGCCATTGGGCAGATCGGCGATCAGCCGGCCCATCGCCATCCGCGAGGCATGCGATTCGATGTCCAGGATCACCGGCCGCAGGCCGGCGGCCTCGGCCAGGCCCTGGCGGTCCTCGACCCGGTCCTTGCGTGAGGCCGCGATCAGCACTTCGACATCGCCGACCGAGGTCGGGCTGGGACCGATCACGCAGAAATCGAGACTGACCTCGTCGAGCGAGAAGGGAATGTACTGATTCGCCTCGGCCTCGACCTGCAACTCCATTTCCTCGTCGCGCAGGCCGGCCGGCAGCATGATTTTCTTGGTGATGACGGCCGATTGCGGCATTGCCAATACCGCATCCCGCGTGCGGCTGCCGCTGCGGGCAACCACGCGGCGAACGGCATCGGCGACCTCATCGAATTTCTCGATTTGGCCGTCGGTTATCCATCCCTTTTCAAAGGATTCGGAGGCAAAGCGCTCCAGCACAATTTCACCGCTGGCGCTCTGGCTCAGCTCCACCAACTTGACACTGGATGAACTGATATCCAGGCCAATCATGGGCGGATGCTTGCGCCGGCGCAGTACGTCAAGTATTCCCATGACGCTCATCCCTCAGGCTTCAGCCCCAACGCGTTTGTGTTTTTGGGCGCAGGCCATTTAATAAGTTACTTGAATGCTAGCAGCAAAGCCGTTGAGCCCCAACGCTTTTGGGGTCACAGCAAGTAACACGGCGTTGCGTAACAAACACGAGACAAAAGCATTGCCGGGCTTGAAAAAAAGCAGCGAAGCGGCATTTGTTGGCGAGTTTCAAGCTCGATTCGCGGAAACCGGGCTTGACCCGGCGGGCTTTCTATAATCGCTCACCGCAACGGAGGCCCATGAGCGACGCCAAGACGAAGACCCCCCCCCGGAAAAACGCTAAGCCATCCGACGAGGGTAAAACCGAAGCCCCCCACAATCCCGCCCTCGCCTTCGCCGGCCGCGCGCTGGCTTGGCTGCTGGGCATTGCGCTGGCCGGCGCGCTGAGCATCGTGCTGCTGGTGGCACTGGCGCTGGCCATGGCCTACCCGAACCTGCCCGATATCAGCGGGCTGACCGATTACCGGCCCAAGCTGCCGCTGCGCGTGCTGTCCAGCGACGGCCAGTTGCTGGGCGAATTCGGCGAGGAACGGCGCAGCTATCTGGCGATCCAGGACATCCCCAAAGTGATGCAGGACGCGGTGCTGGCGATCGAGGACGCCCGCTTCTATCAGCATGGCGGCGTCGACTACCTGGGCGTGATCCGCGCCGGCCTGGCCAATGTCGGCGAATCGCGCAGCCAGGGCGCCTCGACGATCACCATGCAGGTGGCGCGCAACTTCTACCTGTCGACCGAGAAGACCTTCACCCGCAAGATCTACGAGATCCTCTTGGCGCTGAAGATCGAGAACGCGCTGTCCAAGGAGCAGATTCTCGAGATCTATATGAACCAGATCTTCCTCGGCCACCGTGCCTATGGCTTCGCGGCAGCCAGCGAGGTCTATTTCGGCAAGTCGCTGAAGGACGTCACCATCGCCGAGGCGGCGATGCTGGCCGGCCTACCCAAGGCGCCCTCGGCCTACAACCCGATCAACAACCCGCGCCGCGCCAAGATCCGCCAGCAGTACATCATCGAGCGCATGCTGGACAACGGCTTCATTACCGAGGAGCAGCGCGACGCCGCCAAGGCGCAGCCGCTGCGCCTGCGCCCGGTCGTCGAGGCGCCGGCCCACGGCGAATACGTGGCCGAGGCGGCGCGCCAACTGATCTTCAACCAGTACGGCGACGAGGCCTACACCCGCGGCCTGAATGTCTATGTGACCCTGCGCGCCGACGAGCAGAACGCTGCCTACCGGGCGCTGCGCCGCGGCATCATGGACTACGAGCGCCGCCAGGTCTACCGCGGGCCCGAGGCCTATGCCGATCTGCCGGCCAATCCCTCCGACCTGGACACCCGCATCGCCGAGGCGCTGGCCGACCATCCGGCCAATGACGAGTTGCTGGCCGCCGTCGTGCTGGAGGCCGATGCCAAGAAGGTGGTCGCCGCCTTGCAGAGCGGCGAAACGGTGACCATCGTCGGCGAGGGCCTGAAGCCCGCGACCTCGGGTCTGACCGAGCGCGGCAACCCGAAGACGCGCATCCGCCGCGGCGCCATCATCCGCGTGATCAAGTCGGTCAACAAGGCCGGCAAGGATGAGTGGACGATCACCCAGTTGCCCGAGGTCGAGGGCGCCTTCGTGTCGATGGACCCGCGCAACGGCCGCCTGCGCGCCCTGGTCGGCGGCTTCGACTACGCGAAGAACAAGTTCAACCATGTGACCCAGGCCTGGCGCCAGCCGGGCTCCAGCTTCAAGCCCTTCATCTACTCGGCGGCGCTGGAGAAGGGCTTCACGCCCACGACCGTCGTCAACGACGCGCCGCTGTTCTTCGACGCCGGCACCACCGGCAGCCAGCCCTGGGAGCCGAAGAACTACGACGGCACCTTCGACGGCCCGCTGCCGCTGCGCAAGGCGCTGGCCAAGTCCAAGAACATGGTGTCGATCCGCGTGCTGCAATCGATCGGCGTCCATTACGCGCAGGACTGGCTGACCCGTTTCGGCTTCGACGCCGACAAGCACCCGGCCTATCTGACGATGGCGCTGGGCGCCGGCTCGGTGACGCCGATGCAGATGGTGCAGGGCTATGCGGTCTTCGCCAACGGCGGCTACCGCGTCGCGCCGCAGCTGATCGCCAAGCTGACCGACAACAAGGGCCGCGTGCTCTACGAGGCGCCGACGCCGCTGGTCGGCGAGGACAAGCGCGTGATCGAGGCGCGCAATGCCTTCCTGATGACCAGCCTGCTGCAGGAAGTGACGCGCAGCGGCACGGCGGCCAAGGCCCAGGCCTTGCTGAAGCGGCCCGACATCTACGGCAAGACCGGCACCACCAATGACTCGATGGACGCCTGGTTCGCCGGCTACCAGCAGGAGGTCGTCGCCGTGGTCTGGATCGGCTATGACCAGCCGAGGAAGCTCGGCGACCGCGAAACAGGCGGCGGCCTGTCGCTGCCGGTCTGGATCGAGTACATGGGCTTCGCGCTGCGCGGCGTGCCGGTCAGCGAACCGTCCGCGCCCGAGGGCATCGTCAATGTCAACGGCGAGTGGTACTACGACGAGTACAGCGGCGTGTCGGGCGTGCGCGAGCTGAGCGCCGAGGAGTCCAAGGCGCCGAAGACGGCCACCGAGGACGAGAAGAAGAGCATCCTCGATCTGTTCAAGCGCTGAAGTCCAGCGCCTTGCCGGCCTGGGCCGAGCCCTCGCGCGACAGCACCGCGTGGAACTCGGTCGCGTCCTTGGTGTCCAGCCAGGCGCCCTCGCAGAAGCGGAAGTGGTAGCCGCCGCCACGCGCGGCCAGCCACAGCTCCTGCAGCGGCGGCTGGGTGTTGATGACGATCTTCGTGCCGTTCGGGAAGCTGAGCTCCAGCAGGCCGCCGCTGCGGTGGCTGTCGATGTCGATCAGGTCCTCATCCAGCCAGCGGTCGACCAGGGCCTCGATATGGTCGAGCACCGCGCGGGCGCGCGCATGGTAGTCAGCGTCGGACAGGGGCGTGGCGGCGGGAGCGGCGGACATGGGCGATAAACTTCCAGCAATGAAGACAAACTCGTTGCTCCGAAGTGTATGCCTGCCCTGCGCCGTGCTGGCCCTGGGGCTTCTGGGAGCCTGCGGTCAGAAAGGCCCGCTGACCCTGCCCAAGCCTGCCTCGGCGGCTTCGGCCCCGGTCGCCGCGCCGGCCTTGCCGCCCGCCTCGACGCCGATCCGCTGATCGCGTCGCCGGTCTAGAGCCGGCCTTCCTCGGCCGCGTGGCAGGCGACCTTGACGCCGCGGATCTCCAGCAGCGCCGGCCGCTCGCTCTTGCAGCGCTCGTTGGCATGCGGGCAGCGCGGATGGAAGCTGCAGCCGCTGGGCGGATTGAGCGGGTTCGGCACCTCGCCCTGCACCGGCGTGCGAGCGCGGCCCGTCATGTGGATGTCGGGAATGGCGTCCAGCAGCATCCGTGTGTATGGATGGCGCGGCCTTGCGAACAGATCGGCCTTGTCAGCCAGTTCGACCAGGCGGCCGAGGTACATCACGCCGACCTGGTCCGACACATGGCGCACGACCGCCAGGTTGTGCGAGATGAACAGATAGGTCAGGCCCTGCTTGCGCTGCAGGTCCTTCATGATGTTGAGCACCTGGGCCTGCACCGACACGTCCAGCGCCGAGGTCGGCTCATCGCAGACCAGGAACTCGGGCTCGGTCGCCAAGGCACGCGCAATCGAGATGCGCTGGCGCTGGCCGCCGGAGAACTGGTGCGGGAACTTGCTCGCATCGGCCGGGTTCAGGCCGACCGAACTCAGCAGCCCGCCGACGCGCTCGCGCAGCGCCGCCGGACTCGAGATCAAGCCATGCTCGCGCAGCGGCTCGGCGACGATGTCCTGCACCTTCCACCGCGGGTTCAGCGAGGCATAGGGATCCTGGAAGATCATCTGCATGCGCCGGCGCAGCGCCTGCGCGCCGCTGGAGGCCAGGGTCTTGGCGTTGTCGGCGCCGTCGAACAAGACCTGGCCCCGCGTCGGCGCATAGAGCCCGACCAGCAGCCGCGCGACCGTGCTCTTGCCGCAGCCGGACTCGCCGACCAGGGCCAGGGTCTTGCCGGGCTCGATCTGGAAGCTGACGCCGTCGACCGCGTGCACATACTGGCGCGGCTTGCGCTCGACGACCCGGTTCAGCCAGGGCGGCGAGACATCGAAGATCTTGGCGAGGTCCCGCACCTCGACCAGCGGATGGCCGCTCATTCCAGCTCCTCGACTTTCTGCACCGCATGCAGCCAGCAGGCCGCCGCCGTGCGCTCGACGCGCTCGAGCTCGGGCCGCTCGACGCGGCAGCGCGCGAACACCTTGGGGCAGCGCGGGTTGTAGGCACAGCCCGGCGGGATGGCATTGAGCCGCGGCATCGCGCCATCGATCTGCAAGAGCCGCTCGCGGTCCTCGTCCATGGCCGGGATCGAGCCCATCAGGCCGGCCGTGTAGGGATGCGCCGGGCGGTGGATGACCTCCGCCACCGGGCCAATCTCGGCGATGCGGCCGGCGTACATCACGGCCACGCGGTCACAGGTCTCGGCGATCACGCCCATATCGTGGGTGACCAGCATGACGGCAGCGCCCTGCTCCTTGCAGACCCGCTTCAGCAGCGAAATGATCTGCGCCTGGATGGACACGTCGAGCGCGGTCGTCGGCTCGTCGGCGACGATCAGCTTCGGGCTCGCGGCCAGGGCCAGCGCGATGACGACACGCTGACGCATGCCGCCGGAGAACTGGTGCGGGTACTGGTCGATGCGCTGGGCGGCGGCCGGGATGCCGGTCTCCTGCAGGAGCTCGATGGCGCGCTTGCGCGCCTGCGATTCGGAGAGGCCCAGATGCGTCGTGATCGTCTCGACCAGCTGGCGGCCGACCGTGTACAGCGGGTTCAGCGAGGTCAGCGGATCCTGGAAGATCGCGCCGATCTGGCGGCCGCGGATCCTGCGCATCTGCTCGTAGGGCAGATTGTCGATGCGACGGCCTTCCAGCAGGATCTCGCCGCCGGCGATGCGGCCGGGCGGGTCGAGCAGGCCGATGATGGACGCGCCGGTCAGCGACTTGCCGGCACCGGATTCGCCGACGACGCCCAGGATCTCGCCCGGCGCGATGTCGAAGGAGATGTCGTCCAGCGCCAGCAGCGTGCCGCGCCGGGTCGGGAATTCGACGCGCAGATGGCGGACTTCAAGAAGAGGTGTCGTCATGGTATCAACGCAGCCGCGGGTTCAGCGCATCGCGCAGCCAGTCGCCCAGCAGGTTCACCGACAGCGCGATCAGCACCAGCATCACGCCGGGCCAGATCGTGATCCACCATTCGCCGGAGAAGAGGAAGTCGTTGCCGACACGGATCAGGGTGCCCAGAGACGGGCTGGTCGGCGGCACGCCGACGCCGAGAAAGGACAAGGTCGCCTCGGTGATGATGGCCGAGGCCACCTGGATCGTCGCCAGCACCAGCACCGGGCCCAGCACGTTCGGCAACACATGCTTGCGCATGATGCGCAAGGGGCTGACCCCGATCACGCGCGCGGCCTGCACATATTCCTTGCTGCGTTCCACCATGGTCGAGCCGCGCACGGTGCGCGCGTACTGCACCCAGCCGGTCAAGGAGATCGCCAGGATCAGCACCATGAAGGCCAGCGTGTCGTGTGCGTTCGGGAAGATCGCACGGCCGACGCCATCGATGAGCAGGGCGACCAGGATGGACGGGAAGGACAGCATCACGTCGCAGATGCGCATGATGAAGGCGTCGACGCGGCCGCCGACGAAGCCGGCCAGCAGGCCCAGGCCGACGCCGATCAGCATCGACAGCAGCACCGAGGCCAGGCCGACGAAGAGCGAGATGCGCGCGCCGTACATCAGCGCGGACAGGATGTCGCGGCCCTGGTCGTCGGTGCCGAGCAGGTATTTGCGCGAGCCCTCGTCCATCCAGGCCGGCGGCAGGCGGGCGTCCATCAGCTCCAGCGAGGCCAGATCGAAGGGGTTGTGCGGCGCGACGAACTCGGCGAAGGCGGCGCAGAACACGCAGACGAAGGCGATCACGGCGGCCAGCATCGCCACCGGGGAGCTACGGAAGGAATGCCAGACGTCGCCGTCGAAGAATCTGGTCAGCGCGGAAGTCGTCGCCATCAGTGCGCCTTGCCCTCGATGCGCAGCCGGGGGTCGACCGCGAAATACAACATGTCGACCAGCAGATTGATGCTGACGAAGATGAAGGAGATCAGGCACAGATAGGCCGCCATCACCGGGATGTCGGCGAACTGCACCGCCTGGATGAAGAGCAGGCCCATACCCGGCCACTGGAATACCGTCTCGGTGATGATGGCAAAGGCAATCAGCGAACCCAGCTGGAGACCGGTGATCGTGATCACCGGCACCAGTGTGTTGCGCAGCGCATGGCCGAAATAGACGGCGCGGTTGGATAAGCCACGGGCACGCGCGAACTTGATGTAGTCGGTGCGCAGCACCTCCAGCATCTCCGATCGGACCAGGCGCATGATCAGGGTCAGCTGGAACACCGACAGCGTGATTGCCGGCAAGAGCACATGGCGCAGGCCGTCGGCCGTCAGGAGTCCGGTCGTCCAACTGCCGAAGGCGATCACGTCGCCGCGGCCGAAGCTGGGCAGCCATTTGAGCCAGACAGCGAAGATCAGGATCAGGAGGATGCCGATCAGAAAGGTCGGCAGCGACACGCCCAGCAATGACAGCATCATCAGCAGCTGCGAGCTAGCGCGGCCGCGACGCAAGGCCGCGTAGACGCCCAAGGGGATGCCGACGCACAGCGCGATCAGGCCGGCCACGACGGCCAGTTCCAGCGTCGCGGGCAGGCGCTCGACGATCAAGCTGGACACCTTGCGGCCCTGGCGCAGGCTGAGGCCGAACTCGCCCTGCACCGCATTGCCGATGAAGTTGGCGAACTGCACCGGGAACGGCGCATCGAGCCCCAGATCGCGGCGCAGCGCCTCGCGCTGCTCCTGCGTCGCATCCTGGCCCAGCAAGTTGGTGACCGGGTCGCCGACATACTGAAACAGCATGAAGGCGATGAAGGCCACCGCGAGCATCACGATGATCGCTTGGGCAAGACGGCGAAGAATGAAAACTAGCATCGAGTCGGGAGTTCGGGGCTTGCTACTGCTCGGCTGCGCGCATTGCGGCACGCGACGACAGCATCATCATCATTGAGCCGTCTCCCATGCATGTTCCAGGCCATCCCGCGGGGCTGACACACAGCGAAGCGCCATCATGGCGAAGTCGCCGCAGGCAGACAAAGGGGTTAGCCCTGATCGTTCGATCGATCAGAGCTGCAGGCTGCCATCGAGCGGTTGCTGGCTTGCGTCGAGCAAGAGGATATCGCCGTAACAAGCTTCGGCACGGCTGCCCGTGTTGTCCCCGTCGGTCATCAAGGCCATCGAGATCAGCCGGCCTGGCGCTTCACCGAAAGCCAGGCGGTAATCGGCCACGACGTCGCGGCGCAGGCGCTGCCATTGGCCATGCCCCCCGCTGCCCGAGCCGACGACGATCTTGCGGATGCGGTCGCTGCGACTGCTGACAACGACGGTGCCCGGTGCGGCTTGCGCGTCCCAGACGTACATCAGGGTCGCATAGGGCGGCGCCTCTCCGGTCAGCGCGCGCGCCAGCTCGAACTGCATCCGGTTGCGCGCCGACAGACTGGCCTCGTCGCCATCGAAACCGAGCAGCAGGCGGGCCGGCGCATCATCGGTGTCGGCGCGGGTCACGCTGGCGCCGGCATCATGGCCGCTGATCCACCAGTCGAACTGCAGGGCCTCGATGCGCTCCGGCGCCAATTGCAGCGAGCGCCGCCACAGGCTGACCGAGCGGCTTGCCTGCGCCAGCACGCAAGGCCGCTCGCCGCGGCGCGCATAGGAATACTGCGTCGAGCGCTTGCCGGGCAGATCGCGGGACGACCAGGCGGCCAGTGGCGCCGGCATCTCGAGCGGATCCGCTTGCTGAGGCGCAGCGCAGCCGCTCAGCGCGGCCGCTAAAAGGGCGAGGCCGGAGTAGCGCAAGAATGATTTCATCGCATCAAAAAGAAATCGGGCCGCGAGGCGGCCCGATCCATCGGTCGTCTGCTCGAATCGGCGGCGTGGTCAGGACCACGCCGCCGGATCCGGCCGCTGCATCAGAAGCGGTGACGCAGGCCGATCATGTAGTTCTGACGCTTGCTGGCGCCGTTGGCGAACATCAGGTTGCCACCGACCTTGGTGCCGTCGATTTCGAGGTAGGCATCGGTGCGCTTCGAGAAGGCGTAGTCGGCAACGAAGGCGAGGCTGTCGGTCTTGCCGTCGGCGGCGGTGCTGGCACCCAGGCCGTCCTGCTTGGTATGCCAGTATTCCAGACCCAGGTTCCATTGCGGGGTCATCTGATAGGTGAAACCGGCCATATAGATGTCACGCTCATCGCCGGCACCACCGGTCGCCACCGGCGTCTTGGTCGTCAGCGCGCCGGCGATCGAGCCGAGCAAGGTGATGTTCAGAGTCGGATTGAAGCCGGTTTCGAACTCATTGCGGCCCCAGCTTGCATTGACGTACCAGGGACCACTGCTCCAGGAACCACCAACGGTCCAACCCTTGACGTTCTTGCCAGCGGTATCTTCCAGTTGCAGATAGGCGCCCGCAGCGGCGAACTCGCCAGTTGCATAGCGCAGCAGACCGCCCATCGACTTGCCGTTGGCGCCGACCGTCGTCGCGTTGCCTTCACCGGCGCTGACCTGGGCCTCGGCGCGGAAGCCGCCGACCTCGATCAGGTACTTCACCATATTGTCGTTACGAGCGCCCAGCGAGAAGCCGACTTCGGGCTTGAACGCCTCGATGTACGGCGAGTAGCGGAACGACGAGTAGGTCGGCGTGTAGGCATCGAACAGCACGTTGTACTGACGACCGATGGTCACGCGACCCCATTCGGAGGACTGCAGACCAACCCAGGATTGACGCCAGAAATCGGCAGCCGAAGCGGCACCGGTATCCGAGTTGAAGCGATGCTCCATATTGGCGATCGCCTTCAGGCCACCACCCATGTCTTCGGTGATGTTGAAGCCCAGACGGCTTTGCGACATACCGCCGGGGACCACCGAGGTGATCGACTCGCCATTCGTGGCGGCCGTGGCGCCGGCATTGGTCGACAGACGCACAGCGGCGTCGACGATGCCATAAATCGTGACGCTGGACTGGGCCCAGGCTGCGGAGGTGCTGGCGGCCAGAATGCTCAGGGCCAGAGCTGCTTTTTTCATCGATGTCTCCTGCTATATGAGGGGTGAACCGCACCATTCTCAAGCAAGTCCCCCTGCTGCGCGACGACGATGTTGCACTGAGCCAACAAGAGCTAACCCTGTCACCTCGGCGACCGGGTGGAATGAAAAAGGCCGCCCGAAGGCGGCCTTGATGAGCGCGATGACTCAGTCGTCGGCTTAGAAGCTGTGCTTGACACCCACATCAACAGCACCCGAGCGGCCGCCCGGAGCCATCGTCGGCGAACCGGCGAGCGAGAAGGTACCGCGACCATCGTTCTCGATGATGGCAGCCGTCGTGTACAGCGCAGTGCGCTTGGACAGGTTGTAGGTGTAGCTCAGGGCGAAGTGCTGGGCATCGTAGACGCCGACCGCGTTGGCCGCGCTGTTGGCGCTGGCATTGGTGTACGAGGCCTTGAACTCGCCGGAGCCGATCGGCACGATCGCGCCGACCGTGTAGATGTCTTGGTCAGCAGCATTGAACTTGGTCTTGGTGTACAGCAGGCTGGCGCGCACCATTCCAAAGTCATAGGCGCCAGCCAGCGAGCCGAGCTTGAACTTCGAGCCGCGGGCATCGGTCTGCTGATAGCCCCCGGCGAAGTGCATCGGGCCAGCCTTGTAGCCGAGGCGGCCGCCATAGTACTTCTTGCCATCGGTGCCCTCGCCGGCCGCGACATCGGCGCCGCCGTAGAAGCCGCCCAGGTTCGCCGGCAGGTTGTAGACGACTTGGTTGTCGGAGCGATTGATGTTCTGCGCGCCGCTGCCCAGCACCGAATACACGCGGGTGATATCGCCGATGCCGGTCGTCGAGTGCGGGTCGAAGTCATCGATCACCAGACGCTCGGAGGTCTTGGCGCGA
The DNA here is from genome assembly GCF_030410485.1 of Roseateles violae. Taxonomy (GTDB): domain Bacteria; phylum Pseudomonadota; class Gammaproteobacteria; order Burkholderiales; family Burkholderiaceae_C; genus Roseateles_D; species Roseateles_D violae. The sequence continues at coordinate 501,697 of NZ_JAUHHC010000003.1, forward strand.
CCCAGACGGGCCTCACCGAAATCACCCCACAGGCTGACCGTCGCGCGGCGGTCCCAGAAGCGGGTCACGCCATCGGCGGTGGCACCGGCCGAGCCCGTGTCGGCACCCAGCGAACTTTCGATCCAGAAGCCCGCCTTCAGGCCGCCACCCAGTTCTTCGGTGCCGCGCAAGCCGAAACGGCTGCTGCTGCTGCCGCTGCTCGCCAGCGAACTGATCGACTGGCCATTGGCCTTGTTGTAGCGGGCGGCCAGGTCAACGACACCGAACAGCGTGACCGACGATTGCGCAGCGGCAGTACCGGCCAGCGTGCCGAGAACGGCCAGTGCAACGAGAGATTTCTTCATTCGATACTCCTTGAAATTCAATGTGGTCCCAATTCGCAATACCCATGGGGGCACGCCGGGCCAACCCCCTCAGCGGAAGTTGGGCCTATTGCACCAGACCAAAGCGCATTTGGGGAGGGCATAACAAGTAAATAGGGGTTTGCGTTGCCCGATGACAACGCAATGTGCGTAACACAAACTTGTCATATTGCGCAGAGTACTTTCCATCCATGCGGTGCAGGAAGTCGCGACGGCCGTAAACTGAATCGGCTTCAAACCGCACGCAGTGCCGCCGATCCGGGCACCCATCCGCATGAAATCCAGCCCCTCTTCTTCGCTCTCGCCTGCCGACCGCCTGCTGTCCAGCCTCGATCATGGCTTGCGGACCGTGCTGGGCGCGCCCTCGGCAGCGCGCCCCTCGCCGGCCGCCGATATGGAAAGGCCCGAGTTGGCGCCGGAAGAGGCCCGGCTGGCCGGGGCGCTGATGCGCGTCAATCATGTCGGCGAGGTCTGCGCGCAGGCGCTCTACCAGTCGCAGGCCCTGCTGAGCCGCAATCGCGAGCTGCGGGCGCACTTCGAACAGGCAGCCAAGGAAGAACTCGACCATCTGGCCTGGACCCGGCAACGGGTCAAGGAGCTAGGCACGCACACCAGTCTCCTGACGCCACTCTGGTATGGCGGCGCGTTCGCGATCGGCAGCCTGGCCGGCCTGGCCGGCGACCGCATCAGCCTCGGTTTCGTCGTCGAGACCGAGCGCCAGGTCGAACAGCACCTGGCCGGCCATCTGGACCGCTTGCCCGGCGGCGACCGCGCCTCGCGCGCGATCGTCGCGCAGATGAAGGACGAGGAGGCCCGCCATGCCGAGGAAGCGGTAGCGGCCGGTGCGCAGACCTTGCCAGCACCGATCAAGGGCCTGATGCGGATGGCAGCGCGCGTGATGACGCGCACCGCCCACCATATTTAATTACTCGAGCGTTCAGCCTTCGACGATCTCCACCGAGGTCGTGATGGCCGCCATCTTCGCCAGCATGATGCTCGCCGAGCAGTACTTCTCGTGCGACAGCGCGACCGCGCGCTCGACCACCTCCTGCTTCAGGCCGCAGCCGGTGACGACGAAGTGCATGTGGATGGCGGTGAAGACCTTGGGCTCGACCGGCGCGCGTTCCGCCGTCAGCTTGACCTGGCAGCCGCGTACATCGTGGCGGCCGCGTTTCAGGATCAGCACGACGTCATAAGCGGTGCAGCCGCCGGTGCCGGCCAGCACCGTCTCCATCGGCCGCGGTGCCAGATCGCGACCGCCGCCGTCGGGCGCCCCATCCATCGTCAGCAGATGGCCGCTGCCGGTCTCGGCGACGAAGGCCATGCCCTCGGCACCCATCCAATTGATCGTGCATTCCATAAGACGAACTCCAAAAACGTGATTCCGGCGCGTCCTAGAGCCAAAACTCAAGAACTATTCACGAGAAAATATTGCAGCGCAGCAATGCCTCGGTCTAAAATTCTACTTATGCGTACAAATCGCGCGGCGTCCAAGGACGTCGTCCGAGCACGCACCGTTTGTCTCCTCCACCGCCTCCATGGTGGATTCAGCCCGAGATTGCAAGATCTCGGGCTTTTTTTCGCCTCTCCGGGCCTGGCATATCATGCTGCGCCGCAACAGCATTGCATTGGAGAGCCTCATGGCCGGCCGCCCCGCCCGCGACAAGAGCACGAAGAAAAGCATCGCCGCGCCGGGCGCCCCGGCACTCGTCGTCAGCGATAACAGCTATTTGCAGCGGATCCTGAACGCCAAGGTCTACGACGTCGCGGTCGAGACCCCGCTGACGCCGGCCAAGAACCTCTCCAAGCGCGTCGCCAACAAGGTCCTGCTCAAGCGCGAGGACGAGCAGCCGGTGTTCAGCTTCAAGCTGCGCGGCGCCTACAACAAGATGGCCCATCTGAGCCCCGAGGCGCGCGCACGCGGCGTCATCTGCGCCTCGGCCGGCAACCATGCCCAGGGCGTCGCCCTGTCGGCCAAGAAGCTCGGCTGCCGCGCGGTGATCGTGATGCCGGTGACGGCACCCCGGGTCAAGGTCGACGCGGTGGCCAGCCATGGCGGCGAGGTCGTGCTGCATGGCGACAGCTTCACCGAGGCCTACACCCATTCGCTGGAGCTGGCGCGCGAGCAGGGCCTGACCTTCGTCCATCCCTTCGACGATCCCGACGTGATCGCCGGCCAGGGCACGATCGCGATGGAACTGCTGCGCCAGCACCAGGGCCCGATCGACGCCATCTTCGTCGCCATCGGCGGCGGCGGGCTGATCTCGGGCGTGGCCGCCTATATCAAGGCGGTGCGGCCGGAGATCCGCGTGATCGGCGTGCAGACCCGCGACTCGGACGCGATGATCCGCTCGGTCGAAGCCGGTCGCCGCGTCACCCTCAACGACGTCGGCCTGTTCGCCGACGGCACCGCCGTCAAGCTGGTCGGCGAGGAGACCTTCCGCATCACGCGCGCGCTGGTCGACGGCTTCGTCACCGTCGACACCGATGCCGCCTGCGCGGCGATCAAGGACGTGTTCGAGGACACCCGCAGCATTCTCGAGCCCTCCGGCGCGCTGGGCGTGGCCGCGATTAAGCAGTACGTCGCCGACACCGGCTGCAAGGGCAAGACCTTCATCGCCATCACCTCCGGCGCGAACATGAACTTCGACCGCCTGCGCTTCGTCGCCGAGCGGGCCGAGGTCGGCGAGCAGCGCGAGGCGCTGTTCGCCGTCACCATCCCCGAGGCGCGCGGCAGCTTCAAGCGCTTCTGCGAGCTGCTGGGCCCGCGCAGCGTGACCGAGTTCAACTACCGCATCGCCGATGCCGAGCAGGCGCACATCTTCGTCGGCATCGCGACGCAGAAGCGCGAGGAATCGGCCAGGCTGACGCGCGCCTTCACCAAGAGCGGCTTCGAGACCCTGGACCTGACCGACAACGAGCTGGCCAAGCAGCATGTGCGCCATATGGTCGGCGGTCGCGGCGAGTTGGCCAAGAACGAGCGCCTGTACCGCTTCATCTTTCCCGAGCGGCCCGGCGCGCTGATGCGATTCCTGTCCAGCCTGCATCCGGACTGGAACATCAGCCTGTTCCACTACCGCAACCAGGGCGCTGACTACGGCCGCATCCTGGTCGGACTGCAGGTGCCGCGCGGCGACACGGCGGCGCTGCGCGACTGGCTGGAGAACCTGAACTACCCTTACGAGGACGAAAGCGCCAACCCGGTCTACCAGCGCTTCCTGCGCTAGGCGGGGAGGCTGCGGCCGGAAAAGGGCAAGTGCGGATGCGCGGCCGGCGCCGCGCGCGACAGAATCACCGTTCCGGCCCTTGCCTCAACATCATCGATTTGCAGACCAGGCGACCGTCCATGCCGCTCCAGCAATCCCTGATCTCCCCGACCGCCAATCCGGAACTGGAAAAGGCGCTGCGCGAGCGCATCGACCGCCGCGCGGCGATTACCGGCGGCCTGGGCGAGCTGGAGCCGCTGGCGGTGCGACTGGGCCTGGTGCAGAACAGCCTGACGCCGCGCTTCCGCGATCCGGTGCTGGCCCTGTTCGCCGCCGACCACGGCCTGGTCGTCGACGGCGTCGGCGCCCAATGGGGACGCAGCACCCGCGAGCAGGCGCAGATGGCGCTGCAGAACCAGCTGCCGGTCTCGGTCTTTGCCCGCCTGCAGGGTCTGCAGCTGAGCATCGTCGACTGCGGCATCGCCGAATCGCTGCCGCCGCACACGCGGCTGCTGGCGCGCAAGATCGCCCATGGCACGCGCAACTCGCGTGTCGGCGCAGCGATGACGATGGAGCAGGCCCATGCCGGCGTGCGCGTCGGCATGGAGATCGCCGACAAGCTGCCCGGCAATGTGCTGGCCTGCGCCGGCATGGGCCAGGGCTCGGCCGAGAGCGCCGCCCTGGTGCTGGCGCGCCTGGTCGACGGCCCGGTGCGCGATTTCGTCGTCTCCGGCCCCGACATGCCGCAGGACGATCTGGCCCATCTGCTGATCGTGTTGCAGGGCGCACAGAGCCGCCATCGCGAGGTCGCCGATCCGATGGAGGTGCTGGCGGCCTTCGGCGGCTTCGAGACGGCGGTGATGGTGGGTGCGATGCTGGTCGCCGCCAGCAAGCGCAGCCTGATCATCGTCGACGGCATCACCGCCTGCGCCGCGCTGAAGATCGCCGCCCGCATTGCGGCGCCGGTGACCGATTACGCGGTGTTCTGCCGCAGCCATGTGCACCGCGGCCTCGACGAGGCGCTGGCGCTGTTCCACGCCTCGGCACTGCTGGAGCTGGGCATGGACTGCGCCGACGGCACCGGGGCCGCGCTGGCCTGGCCGATGCTGCGCAGCGCCGCGGCGCTGCTGACCGATCTGCACGAACTGGCCGAGGCGCGCGTCGCCGGCCCCTCGCAGTCGCCGGCGACGGCCTGAGCGCCGTTCTAGCTCGCCACCGACTGCGAGCGGGCGCCGTCCTGCTGCTGCGGCTGGACTTCCTGCGGATTCGTCGGCACGCCCGGCATCATGGGCGGCTGCGGCTGGACCTGCGGCGGCAGCCCCGGTGGCGGCTGGCCATGCGCGCCGCCCAGGATGGTGGACGAGGGCACGGCCGGCTGCAGCGATCCGGTATTGGCCGAAGTCGGCGGCGCCAGTTGCAGGCTCAGGCTGCTGCCGCCCTCGCGGCCCAGCCGCGCCGAGCGCGCGTCGACGGCCAGCAGGCGCAACTCGCCATCGACCGCGGCGCCGACCCGCACCGTGCGCGCGACGCCGTCGACGGCGATCAGCGCGACGCCCTCGCCGGCGGCGGTGGCCTGGGCCGATTTCGGCGCGACGACGCCCAGCAGCTTGAAGCGCGCCTCCTCGGCCGGCGCCGGCGCGGCCTCCGGCGCGCTGACGATCGCCGCACCGAGCAGGCGGCTCAGATCGGCCGCGGCGGCACCGCGCTCGGCCACCGGCGGCGCCTGCGTCGGCAAGGGCCGCGCCAGCAGCTGGAGCATCCAATAAACGCCGCTGCAGGCCAGCAGACCCCACACCAGAAAAGCCATCAATCGCGCAAGCATCGGCCGATTATGATTCAGGCGCCGCGGTCCCCGCTTCGAGCGCCGCGCAGCACCCTCAGCCCACCCGATGCCGACCATGCCCACTCCCGTCTCCCGTCCCCTGCCCGGCCGTCGCGGCCGCGGCTTTACGCTGATCGAGCTGCTGGTCGTGCTCGTCATCATCGGCGTGCTGGCCGCGCTGATCGTGCCCAATGTGCTTGATCGCGCCGACGATGCGCGCGTCACCGCCGCCCGCACCGACGTCAACAACCTGATGCAGGCGCTCAAGCTGTACAAGCTCGACAACCAGCGCTTCCCCAGCGCCGAGCAGGGCCTGGAGGCCCTGGTGCGCCGGCCGACCGCCGGCACGCCGCCGCCGAACTGGAAGCCCTATGTCGAGAAGCTGCCCAACGACCCCTGGGGCCGGCCCTATCAATACGTGAACCCGGGCGTGAAGGGCGAAATCGATGTCTACAGCTTCGGCGCCGACGGCGTCAGCGGCGGCGAAGGCAAGGACGCCGACATTGGCTCCTGGCAGTAGCCGCCGTCCCGGCGGCTTTTCGCTGATCGAGCTGCTGGTCGTCGTCGCGCTGATCGCGATCGCGGCCGCGACGGTCAGCTTGGCCCTGCGCGATCCGGCCGCCGCACGGCTGGAGCGCGAGGCCGAGCGCCTGGCCGCCCTGTTCGAAGCCGCCCGCGCCGAGGGCCGCGCCGCCGGCCTGGAGGTGCAGTGGCGGCCGCTGCCGCCCGACGAGGCCTCGGGTGACCAGTTCCGTTTCGAGGGCCTGCCGCCCGGCGTCGCCCTGCCGGGGCGCTGGCTCGACGCGCAGGCGCCGGCGGTGCTGATCGCCCAGGGCCGGCGCACGGTCAGCCTCGGCCCCGAGCCCTTGATCGGCGCGCAGCAGCTGCGGCTGAGCCTGGGCTCGCAGCAGATCGCCCTGACGACCGACGGGCTCGGCCCCTTCCAGGTCGCGCCGGTCGCGGCCGAGCAATGAGGACGGCCATGCCTTCGGCGCGCGGATTCACCCTCATCGAGGTGCTGGTCGGCCTGGTGATCGTCGCGATCAGCCTGGGCGCCGGCATCAAGGCGGCCGGCGCCCTGAGCGAGAACGCGGCGCGGCTGCGCAGCGTCGCGGCCGCCCAATGGTGCGCCGACAACGAGCTCGGCGAACTGCGCCTGTCCAAGCAGTTCCCCGGCATCGGCGACAGCGAGTTCGGCTGCGATCAGCTGGGTCAGCATTACCAGGGCCAGCTGCGCGTGCGGGCGACCCCGAACCCGAACTTCCGCCGCGTCGACGCGCTGATCGCCGACGAGGACGGGCGGCCGCAGCTGAGCCTGTCGACCATCGTCAGCCGATACTGAGATGCAGATGGAACCCCTCGTCCAAGGCGTAGCTTGGCCAGCCCCGCGAGGGGGTTGGGCGAACCGGAGTACCGGCTTCACCCTGGTCGAGGTGCTGGTCGCGCTGGTGATCATGGCGACGATGGCGATGCTGGCCTGGCGCGGCATCGACGCGCTGCTGCGCACGCGCGACATCGCGCAGGCGAATCTGGACCACAGCACGCGGCTGCAGGCGGTGATGGGGCAGTGGGAGGCCGATCTGCGCGCGCTGCAGGACAGCGGCGTGGTGCCGGCGCTGGCCTTCGACGGCGCCAATCTGCGCCTGACGCGGCGTCAGCCGCAGGGCCTGCAGATGGTCGTCTGGAGCGTGCGCGACGGCGGTCTCCACCGCTGGGCCGGGCCGGTGCAGCAGACGGTGGCCGCGCTGCAGGACAGCTTTCTGCGCAGCCAGCAGTTGCCGCCGCCGCCCGACCAGCCGCAGCCGCTGCGTACGCTGGACGGCGTCGTCGGCTGGCAGGTGTTCTTCTACCGCGGCAATGGCTGGAGCAATGCCCAGTCCAGCGGCGACCTCATCGGCAGCAGCAGCGTGGTGACCCCGGCCACGCCGCCGGCCTCGGGCGCCTCGGCGCCGGGACCGGGCGCGCCGGCGCAGCAGCAGCGCATTGCCCTGCCCAGCGGCGTGCGCATGCTCTTGCAGTTCGATGCCGACAGCAGCGGCTTCGCCGGTCCTCTGCTGCGCCAGATCGTGCTGGAGCCGCAGCCATGAGCCACCTCGCCACGCGCCAGCGCGGCGCCGCGCTGCTGGTCGCCATGATCATCGTCAGCCTGGTCGCCACCCTGGCCGCGGCCATGGTCTGGCGCCAGTACCGGGCGGTGCAGATCGAGGCGGCCGAGCGCGCCCGTGCCCAGGCCGGCTGGATCCTGCAGGGCGCGCTCGACTGGGCGAGGCTGATCCTGCGCGAGGACGCGCGCGCCAGCGCCAATCTCGATCATCTGGGCGAGGTCTGGGCGGTGCCGCTGGCCGAGGCGCGGCTGTCCACCTTTCTGGCCGCCGAACAGGCCCGCGGGGGCGACAGCGGCGGCGCTGACGACGGCCCGGAGGCCTTTCTGTCCGGCAGCATGGAGGACGCGCAGGCGCGCTACAACCTGCGCCTGCTGCTCGGCGGCGAGCAGGTGCCGGCGCAGGAGCAGCGCGTGCTGGAGCGCCTGTGCGAGATCGCCGGCGCGCCGCGCGACACGGCCAGCCGCATCATCAGCGGCCTGCGCAGCGCCTTCGACACCCAGGCCGCGCGCGAGGGCCAGCCGCTGCCGCCGCAGGACATCGAGCAGCTGGCCTGGTTCGGGCTCGATGCCGACACCATCGCGCGCCTGCGCCCGCTGCTGATCCTGCTGCCGACGGCGACGCCGGTGAACCTGAACACCGCGCCGCGCGAGGTGATCGCCGCGCTGTTCGAGGGCATGGACCTGGCCTCGGCCGAGCGCCTGGTGCAGGCGCGCCAGCAGGCGCCGCTGACCCAGCCGCAGGCGGCCAAGAGCTTTCTGCCCGAGGACGCGGTGATCAGTTCCGAGCGCGTCTCGGTGCAGTCCAGCCATTTCATCGTCAGCGGGCGGCTGCGGCTGGACGGCCGCGTGCTGGAAGACCGCTCGCTGGTGCGCCGCCGCGGCCTCGAGATCACCGTGCTGGAACGCCAGCACATCAACCGCATGCTGGAGCCTTGAGCGCAGAGCGAATGCCCTGGCAATCCCGCAATCACCCAGCTTCTAGAATGGGCTAGGCTCCACGTCCGATGAGTACTCTGCTGCTGTTTCTGCCCCCGCGCAGCCGTCTGCGCGCCCAGGGCCGCCTCCTCATGCCCGAGGGCAGCGGTCGCGGCGTGGCGGGCGATGATGTCTACGACCATGTGCTGGTCGATGCCGCCGGCCAGATCGTCGACCAGGGCCCGCGCCCGGTGGCCGCGCTGCCGCGCGCAACGACGGTGATCGCGATCGCCGCCGAGACCGATCTGGGCTGGCAGCGCGTCGAGCTGCCGCGCGCCGGCCGCCAGATGCGCGCCGCGCTGGCCGGCCTGCTCGAGGAGAGCCTGCTGGACGACACCGAGGGCCTGCATTTCGCGCTGGAGCCGGGCGCGGCCGGCGGCGCTGCGGCCTGGGTCGCCGTCTGCTCGCGCGCCTGGCTGGCCCAGCATCTGGCCCGGCTCGAGGCCGCCCATGTCTTCGTCGACCGGGTCGCGCCGCTGAGCTGGCCCGGCACGCCGCCGCGCGGTCATTTCCAGGCGGCCGATGCCGAGGTCGGCGAGGAGGGCGACAGCGCCCTGCTGCTGCAGTGGAGCGACGGCCAGGGCGTCGCCAGCCTGCCGCTGGCCGGCGAACTGGCCCGCACGCTGCTGGCGCCGGCGCTGGAGCAGGCAGGCACGCAATGGACGGCGACGCCGACCGCCGCCGCCCAGGCCGAGCGCTGGCTCGGCGTGGCGGTCAGCGCGCTGACGCCCGAACAGCGCGCGCTGGCCGTCATCGACGGTCGCTGGGATCTGCGCCAGTTCGAGCTGGCGCCGCGCACGCGCGGCCTGCGCACGCTGCGCCAGTTCTGGCGCGAGCTGATGCAGCGCCAATGGCGGCCGGTGCGCTGGGGCCTGGCCGGCCTGGTCGCCGTGCAGCTGCTGGGCCTGAACCTGCTTGCCTGGCAGCAGAACCGCCAGCTGCAGCAGCAGCGCAGCGCGCTGACGAGCACCCTGCAGACCACCTACCCGCAGGTGCGTGCGGTGCTGGACGCGCCGGTGCAGATGCGCCGCGAGACCGAGGCGCTGCGCGCCAGCGCCGGCCGCGCCGGCGACGACGATCTGGAAACCCTGCTGGCCGCCGCGGCCAGCTCCTGGCCGCCGGGCCGCGGGCCGGTCGACGCGCTGTCCTTCGAGCCGGGCCGGCTGGTGCTGTCCAGCAGCGGCTGGAACGAGCCGCAGATCGAGCAATTCCGCAGCCAGCTGAAGAGCGAGGGCTGGCAGCTCGACAGCGCCGAGGGCCGCATGACCCTGCGCCGCGCGCCGCGCGCCGCCGCCAAGACATCATGATGCGCACACCCAACCCCGCCTCCGCACGCTGGCAGGCGCTGGCCCGCCAGCTGCAGCCGCTGCAGGCCCGCTTCCAGGCGCTCGACGAACGCGAGCAGTTGCTGCTCAAGCTGGGCGCCGCGGCGATCGGCCTGCTGCTGGTCTGGCTGGTCGCCGTGCAGCCGGCCTGGCGCACGCTGCGCCAGGCACCTGCGCGGCTCGAGCAACTGGAACTGCAGCTGCAGGACATGCAGGGCCTGGCGCAGGAAGCGCGCGAGCTGCGCGCGACGCCGCCGGTGGCCCCCGCGCAGGCGACCCAGGCGCTGCAGGCGGCGAGCAGCCATCTGGGCGCCGGCGCGCGGCTCAGCATCAGCGGCGACCGCGCGATGCTGACCCTGTCCGGCGTCGACAGCGCGGCCCTGCAGGCCTGGCTCGGCGAGGTCCGCAATGCGGCGCGCGCGCGCGTCATCAGCGCCCAGCTGCAGCGCGGCCCGCAAGGCTTCAGCGGCACCCTCGTGCTGGCGCTGAGCGGGGTGCCGGCACCATGAGAAGCCCTTTCGGCCGCAGCACCGCCGCCGCTGCGGCCCCGCGCGAGGCCGAGCCGCAGCGCGCGCCGCGCCGCTGGGCGATCGCCGGCGCGGCGCTGGGCGGCCTGGCGGCGCTGCTTGCCTTTGCGCCGGCCAGCTGGCTGGCCCAGGGCGTGGCGCGGGCCAGCGAGGGTCACCTCTTGATCACCGAGACGCGCGGCAGCCTCTGGAACGGCAGCGGCGTGCTGGTGCTGGCGGGCGGCGCCGGCGCGCGCGATGCCAGCGCCCTGCCCGGCCGCCTGCACTGGACCGTGCAGCTGCAGGGCCTGGGCCTGGGCCTCATCGCGCGCCAGGACTGCTGCATCAATGGCGAGCTGCGCCTGGCGCTGAAGCCGGGTCTGGGCCGCTTCGAGATCGCGGTGGCCAATGGCGCCGACTGGCTGGCGCGTTGGCCGGCCGGCTGGCTGGCCGGCCTGGGCACGCCCTTCAACACCTTGCAGCCGGCCGGCTCGCTGCGCCTGGCCGCGCGCGACTTCCGCCTCGAGCGGGTAGAGGGCCGCTGGCGCCAGTTCGGCCAGCTGGAGCTGGACCTGCTGAACCTCAGCTCGCGCGTCTCCACCGTCGCGCCGCTGGGCAGCTACCGCCTCAGCGTCGCCGCCGATCCGGGCGGCGCCGGTTCCAGCCGGCTGAGCCTGAGCACGCTGGACGGCGCGCTGCTGCTGTCCGGCCAGGGCAGCATCGGCGGCGTCGGCGGCAAGGCGCGCTTCGCCGGCGAGGCCACGGCCGCGCCGGGCCGCGAGGCGGCGCTGGACAATCTCCTGAACATCATCGGACGGCGCCAGGGCGCGCGGTCCGTCATTTCGATTGGATGAGCATGAAGAACGAGAAGAGCCCGCGCCCGGGCCGGCAAATCGGCTTGTCGCTGCTGGCGATGGCGCTTTCGCTGCCCGGCGGTCCGCTGCTGGCGCAGACGAAGCCGGCCGGCACCACGCGCGGCCCGGCGCTGAAGTCGGCCACGCCGGTCACGCTGAACTTCGTCAATGCCGATATCGAGGCGGTGACGCGCGCGATCGGCGTGATGATGGACAAGCAGTTCATCGTCGACCCGCGCGTCAAGGGTCAGATCACGCTCTACAGCGAACAGCCGGTCAGCGTGCGCGAGGCCTATCTGAACTATCTGGCGGCGCTGCGCGGCCTGGGCTTCACCGTCGTCGATGCCGGCGGCCTGTCCAAGGTCGTGCCGGAGGCCGACGCCAAGCTGCAGACCGGCTCGGTGTCCCTCGGCAGCAGCAGCCAGCGCGGCGACCAGATCATCACGCAGATCTTCCGCCTCAATCACGAGAACGCGAACAACCTGGTGGCCGTGCTGCGGCCGCTGATCAGCCCCAACAACACGATCAACGCCAACCCGGGCAATAACAGCCTGGTGATCACCGATTACGCGGAGAACCTGCAGCGCATCGGCCGCATCGTCGCGGCGATGGATACGCCCGGCAGCACCGACATCGAGGTCGTGCCGCTGAAGCATGCGATCGCCTCGGATCTGGCGGCGCTGGTGCAAAAACTCGGCGAGGGCGGCGGCGCGGTCGCTGCGCCGGGCGCGCCGGGCGTCGGCGGCGCGGCGCTGTCGGTGCTGGCCGATCCGCGCAGCAACTCGCTGATCCTGCGCGCCAGCAATCCGGCGCGGCTGGCCAGCGTGCGCGCCATCGTCGAGAAGCTCGACCAGCCGGGCGCCGACAACGCCAGCAATATCCGCGTCGTCTATCTGAAGAACGCCGATGCGTCCAAGCTGGCCACCGTGCTGCGTGCGGCCTTTGGCGGCGGCGCGGGCGGCGCAGGCGGTGGCAGCAGCAGTTCGGGCAGCCTGAGCGGCGGCTCGCTGGGCGGGCTGCAGGCCGGCAGCACCACGCCCGGCGGCAACCTGGGCAGCGGCAGCAGCAGCACCGCCAGCGCCGCGTCGACGACGCCGGTGGCCGCCTCGCCCAGCCCCTCGACCGGCGGCTTCGTGCAGGCCGATCCGGCCACCAATTCGCTGATCATCACCGCGCCCGAGCCGCTGTACCGCCAGGTGCGCGCGGTCATCGACCAGCTCGACGGCCGCCGCGCCCAGGTCTTCGTCGAGTCGATGATCGTCAAGATCGACGTCGCCAAGGCCGGGCAGTTCGGCGTGCAGTGGCAGAACCTCTGGGGCAAGAGCGGCGACTCGTCGATTCCGGGCGCCGGCACCAATTTCGGCAGCGGCACGGCCAATATCATCAACGACTCGGTGGCCATCGCCGGCGGCCGCTCCGGCGTCATCACGGCGCTGAGCCAGCTGGGCGCGGCGCCGACCGGCCTCAATATCGGCGTGCTGAAGAAGATCGGCGAGTTCTACACCTTGGGCGCGATCGCCAACTTCCTCGAGGGCCAGAGCGGCGCCAATGTGCTGTCGACGCCGAACCTGGTGGCGCTGGACAACGAGGAGGCCAAGATCGTCATCGGCCAGAACGTGCCCTTCGTGACCGGCTCCTTCACCAACACCGGCTCGGGCAACAGCTCGGTCAACCCCTTCCAGACCGTCGACCGCAAGGACGTCGGCCTGACCCTGCGCATCCGCAGCCAGATCGGCGAGAGCGGCACGATCCGCATGACGGTCTACCAGGAGAACTCCTCGGTGGTCGCCAGCACGGCCAGCAGCGTCAATGGCCCGACGACGGACAAGAGCGCGATCGAGACCACGGTGACGGTCGACGACGGCTCCATCATCGTGCTGGGCGGCCTCTTGAAGGACGAGTACAGCGACGGCGACGACCGCGTGCCGGGCCTGGGCAGCATCCCGGTGATCGGCAGCCTGTTCAAGAGCGAGAGCCGCAAGCGCGTGAAGACCAATCTGATGGTCTTCCTGCGTCCGGTCGTGATGCGCACCCAGGCCACCGCCGACCAGCTGACGCTGGACCGCTACGAGGCGATCCGCGCCTTGCAGCAGGGCTCGCAGCCGGCGCCGAGCTTCATCCTGCCCGACACCGGCGCCCCGGTGCTGCCGCCCAGCACGCCGGCGCCGACCGCCCCGCTGCAGCCGCTGCCCGCGCCGCCGCCGGCCACCCAGCTGCCGCCCTCGCAGCAGCAGCCGCAGCGCCCCTGACCATGGCCGTCCGATACCCCCTGCCCTACGGCTTCGCCAAGGCGCACACGGTGCTGCTGGAGGACGACGGCAGCAGCCTGGTGCTGTGGGCCGCGCCCGAGGTCGCGCTGTCGACCCTGTCCGAGGTGCAGCGCCTGTATGCGATCGACCGCCTCGAGAAGGAGGCGCGCGCCAGCCTGGCCGAGCGCATCAATGCCGCCTACGCCGGCAGCGAGTCGAGCGCGGCCGTGGTGGTCGGCGAGGTCGAGAGCGCCGTGGACCTGAGCCGCATGATGCAGGACCTGCCGGCCGTCGAGGACCTGCTGGAGGCCGCCAATGACGCACCGATCATCCGCATGCTCAATGCGCTCTTGACGCAGGCGGCCAAGGACGGCGCCAGCGACATCCATATCGAGCCCTACGAGCGCGCCAGCTCGGTGCGCTTCCGCGTCGACGGCAGCCTGCGCGAGGTCGTGCAGCCGAACCGCGGCCTGCACGCGGCGCTGATCTCGCGCCTGAAGATCATGGCCGAGCTGGACATCGCCGAGAAGCGCCTGCCGCAGGACGGCCGCATCTCCTTGCGCATCGGCGGCCGCGCGATCGACGTGCGGGTCTCGACCCTGCCCTCGGCCCATGGCGAGCGCGCGGTGCTGCGCCTCTTGGACAAGACCGAATCGAAGTTCACGCTGGAAGGCCTGGGCATGAGCGGCGACGTGCTGGCCGCCTTCAAGCGCCTGGTGCAGCAGCCGCACGGCATCGTGCTGGTCACCGGCCCGACCGGCTCGGGCAAGACCACCAGCCTCTATGCCTCGCTGCAGACGGTCGACACCGGCACGACCAATGTGCTGACCGTCGAGGACCCGATCGAGTACGAGCTGCCGGGCATCGGCCAGACCCAGGTCAACAGCAAGATCGACCTCAGCTTCGCCAAGGCCCTGCGCGCCATCCTGCGCCAGGACCCCGATGTCATCATGATCGGCGAGATCCGGGACTACGAAACCGCGCAGATCGCGATCCAGGCCTCGCTGACCGGCCATCTGGTGCTGGCCACCCTGCACACCAACGATGCGCCCAGCGCGGTGACGCGCCTGACCGATATGGGCGTCGAACCCTTCCTGCTGAGCTCGAGTCTGCTCGGTGTCTTGGCGCAACGCCTGGTGCGCAAGCTCTGCCCGGTCTGCAAGCGGGTGGATGAGCAGGGTCGCTACCACCCGGTCGGCTGCCCCGACTGCGCGCAGACCGGCTACAAGGGCCGCACCGGCGTCTACGAGCTGATGATCGCCAACGAGCAGGTGCGCGAGCTGATCCACCAGAAGGCCGCCGAAAGCGAGCTGCTGGCCGCCGCCCGCGCGGCGGGCCTGCGCTCGATGCGCGAGGACGGCGAGCGCCTGGTTGCGCGGGGCATCACCTCGGCCGAAGAGGTCCTTCGCGTGACACGCGAATAAATGATGGCCCCCACGCTCACTTCGTTCACTGCCCCCCGCGGGGGCTCTCAGCGCCCTTCGGGGCGGCCGGGCGGGCGCTGACATGCCCGCCTACAAGTACGAAGCGCTGAACAATGCCGGCCGCGCCAGCAGCGGCCTGATCGAGGCCGACAACCCGCGCGCTGCGCGCGCGATGCTGCGCACGCAGGCGCTGGTGCCGCTGTCGGTGCAGCCGGTGCAGCAGCAGGGCCTGCAGACCGGCGGCCTGAAGCGCCGCGTGTTCAGCGCCACCGCGCTGGCGGTCTGGACGCGGCAGCTGGCCGGCCTGGTCGGCTCCGGCCTGCCGATCGAGCGCGCGCTGACCGCGCTGGCCGACGAGAGCGACGATGCCCGCCAGCGCGAGTTGCTGGCCCAGCTGAAGGCCGAGGTCAATGCCGGCGCGCCGTTCGCGCGCGCGCTGGGCACGGCGCCGCGCGAGTTCGACGAGGTCTACCGCGGCGTCGTTGCCGCCGGCGAGCAGAGCGGTGCCCTGGGCCAGGTGCTGGAGAAGCTGGCCGACGATCTGGAGGATCGCCAGGACCTGCGCGCCAAGCTGGTCGGCGCGATGGCCTATCCGGCCATCGTCTCGCTGATCGCCGTCGCGATCGTGATCTTCCTGCTCAGCTATGTGGTGCCGCAGATCGCCACCGTGTTCACCAGCTCCAAGCGCGCGCTGCCCGGCCTGACGGTCGCGATGCTGGCGCTCAGCGACTTTGTCCGCCACTGGGGCTGGGCGATGCTGGCGGCGCTGATCGGCGGCGGCGTCGCGCTGTCGCTGGCGCTGAAGCGCCAGGCCTTTCGCGAGCGCTTCGACGCGGGCCTCTTGGGCCTGCCGCTGCTGGGGCGCCTGGCGCGCGGCTACAACGCGGCGCGCTTTGCCGGCACCCTGGCCATGCTGGCCGGCGCCGGCGTCCCCATCCTGAAGGCCTTGCAGGCGGCGGCCGAGACCTTGTCGAACAGCGCGATGCGGGCCGATGCGCTCGATGCGCTGGTGCAGGTGCGCGAGGGTGCGCCGCTGGGTTCGGCCCTGGCCGGCAAGAAGCGCTTCCCCGGCATCCTGGCGATGTTCGCGCGCCTGGGCGAGCAGACCGGCCAGCTGCCCGAGATGCTGGACCGCGCCGCCCGCCAGCTGAGCACCGAGGTGCAGCGCCGCGCGATGACGGCGGCGACCCTGCTGGAGCCGCTCTTGATCGTCGCGATGGGCGCGATCGTGCTGATGATCGTGCTGGCCGTGCTCTTGCCCATCATCCAGCTCAATACCTGGGTGAAGTAGAGGCCCCTCGCCCAGGTTTACCTGGGCGATCCCCCGAGGGGATTGCCGATCATGGCCGGCGTTTGCCGTCAATGACATCGGCTTGAGGCGCCCTTGGGAGCGGCCCGGCGGGCGCCTCAATTCGAATTCCAAGCTCTACCGCGCCGAGCCGTAGAGCTGCTCGGCCCGCTGGTACAGCACCCAACTCGTCGCGATGTATTTGTGCCCGCCCAGCGGCCGGTTGCCGCGATGGGTGTGGGTGAAGCCGCCCGGCGCGATCAGCAGGCTGCCGGTGCGCGGCGCGATCTTGCGCTGCTGGTAGAGGAACTCGGTCTCGCCGGCCTCGAAGCCCTCGTTCAGATAGATCGTCAACAGCAGCGCGCGGTGCATGCCCTCGCCCGGGCCGGGCGTCGGGTGCTGCTCGCTGTGCCAGTAGGGATAGCCGCCCTGATCGCCGAAGTATTTCTGGATATTGATGCGGCCCGGGCGGAAGACCTTGGCGATCAGGCCCTACAGCGTCTCGTCCGTCATCGCGGCGACGTGCTCGGCGTCGATACGGACCAGCTCGCCGGAGGCTGCCGCATCTTCAGCTGCAGCGGCGCCAAGGCCGCATGTGCATAACGGCGCAGATAAGCGGCCAGGCCGGACTGCACCGCGCTGTTGAGCTGCTGGCAGGCGTCGGCCCAGCCGGGACTGTCGTCGAGCTGGATGTCCCAGCCGTCCTTCAGCGCCAGATCGACGCCGCCGGCCGTGCTGCCGCGCTGCGCCTGGCCGCTGGCCTCGAAGCGATCGATCAGCGCCCGGCAGGCCTCGGCGGACAGCACGCCCTCGTAAACCTCGATGAAATCCAAGCTCGCATCCTCCAGGCCGGCGATATTAGCCGCCGGCGCCCGCTCTTCTATGATGGCCGCATGCCAGCCTCTCTCGACGGGCAACTCGTCGTCGCCCTCTCCTCGCGCGCCCTCTTCGACTTCGAGGAGGAGAACGAGCTGTTCGAGGCCGGCGACGACCGCGCCTATATGGCGCTGCAGCAGCAGCGCCTGGACGTGCCGGCCAAGCCCGGCGTCGCCTTCTCGCTGGCAAAGAAGCTCTTGGCTTTCAACGACGGCCAGCCGCGGCCGCGGGTCGAGGTGCTGGTGCTGTCGCGCAATGACCCGATCTCGGGCATGCGGGTGTTCCGCTCGGCCAGTCACTACGGCCTGAATATCCAGCGCGGCGTGTTCACCCGCGGCCAGAGTCCCTGGCGCTATCTGCGCCCGCTGAAGGCCCAGCTCTTCCTCTCGGCCAACGAGGCCGACGTGCGCTCGGCGCTGGAGGCCGGCGTTGCGGCCGCGCGCGTGCTGCCGCTGGCGGCACGCGCCTCGGCCGCGCATCCGCAGGAGTTGCGCATTGCCTTCGACGGCGACGCGGTGCTGTTCTCCGACGAGGCCGAGCAGGTCTTCCAGCGCGAGGGGCTGGATGCCTTCCAGAGCCACGAGCTCGCCCATGCCAGCACGCCGATGGCGGCCGGCCCCTTCAAGCCGGTGCTGGAGGCGCTGCACAGGCTGCAACAGGACCGCAGCGACGCGATGAGCGTGCGCACCGCCCTGGTCACCGCGCGCAGCGCGCCGGCGCATGAGCGCGCGATCCGCACGCTGATGGACTGGCGCATCGAGGTCGACGAGGCGATGTTCCTCGGCGGCCTGGCCAAGGGCGAGTTCCTGCGCGAGTTCGAGCCGGACTTCTTCTTCGACGACCAGGCCGGCCATATCGCCAGCGCCAGCATGCATGTGCCGGCCGGCCATGTGACGGCCGGCATCGCGAATCCGGGCTGAATCAGGCCAGCGTCACGCGCGCGAACTTGCGCTTGCCGACCTGGGCGACGAAGGTCCCGGCCTCCAGCTTGAGGCCTTTGTCGCTGACGGTGGCGCCGTCGATCTTGACGCCGCCCTGCTCGATCATCCGCGTCGCCTCGCCGCCGGAGGCGACCAGGCCGGCGCCCAGCAGCAGCTTGCCGATCAGCAGCGGCGCGCCGGCCAGCGTGATCTCCGGGATCTCGTCCGGGATGCCGCCCTTGGCGCGGTTGTTGAAGTCCGCCTCGGCGGCCTCGGCGGCCGCCGCGCTGTGGAAGCGCGCGGTGATCTCCTTGGCCAGCAGCACCTTCGCTTCCTTCGGATTGCGGCCGGCGTCCACTTCCTTCTTCAGTGTGGCGATCTCGTCCAGGCTCCTGAAGGACAGCAGGGTGAACCATTTCCACATCAGCTCGTCGCTGACCGACAGCACCTTGGCGAACATGGTGTTCGGGGCCTCGGTGATGCCGATATAGTTGTTCTTGGACTTGGACATCTTCTCGACACCGTCCAGGCCCTCCAGCAGCGGCATGGTCAGGATGCACTGCGGCTCCTGGCCGTATTCCTGCTGCAGATGGCGGCCCATCAGGAGATTGAACTTCTGGTCGGTGCCGCCCAGCTCCAGGTCGGACTTCAGCGCCACCGAGTCGTAGCCCTGCATCAGCGGGTAGAGGAACTCATGCACCGAGATGGGCGTGCCGGCGGCGAAGCGCTTCGTGAAGTCGTCACGCTCCATCATCCGCGCCACCGTGTACTTGGCGGCCAGCTGGATCATGCCGCGCGCGCCTAGCGGGTCGCTCCATTCGCTGTTGTAGCGCACCTCGGTCTTGCTCTCGTCCAGCACCAGCTTGGCCTGGGCGTAGTAGGTCTCGGCGTTGGCGCGGATCTGCTCGGCCGTCAGCGG
Source organism: Roseateles violae (assembly GCF_030410485.1). Taxonomy (GTDB): domain Bacteria; phylum Pseudomonadota; class Gammaproteobacteria; order Burkholderiales; family Burkholderiaceae_C; genus Roseateles_D; species Roseateles_D violae. Next base: position 520,527 of record NZ_JAUHHC010000003.1, read on the forward strand.
CGGGCGGGTGCTGTTGCGACCCGAGGGGTCGCCGATCATCGAGGTGAAGTCGCCGATCAGGAAGATCACCTGGTGGCCCAGGTCCTGCAACTGGCGCATCTTGTTGAGCACGACCGTGTGCCCGATATGGATGTCCGGCGCCGTCGGGTCCAGGCCCAGCTTGATGCGCAGCGGCACGCCGGTCGCCTCGGACTTGGCCAGCTTCTGCTCCCAGGCCGCCTGCGGCAGCAGTTCGTCGACGCCGCGCAGCGAGACGGCCATCGCCTCGCGCACCCGGTCGGTGACCGGATAGCGGGCCGAAGCGGCGTTTTGGGCGGTGGCGGTGTCGGGAGTTCGCGATTCGGACATGGCGGCGTTCGGCCCTAGGTAAAGCCTTGATTTATCGGGTTTTCTTGGCGTTGACGCGGCGACCGGGTCGGTATACTCGGCGCTGTTTTGCGGAAATCCACCCTCAATCAAGGGGGAGGACCCGCCGCGATTCTAGTGGACCGTCTGGCGTCCACTATTTCTCGAACGCCGGCCCCTGAGCTTGGCGTCGGAACAACAAGGTCAGCGGATTCTAGGTTTGGGTAACGGGATGATGGATGCGAAAAAGGCTCTGGCGCGAGCCGAAGCCTTTGCTGCGCGGCATCCGCGCGCGCTGACGGCGACCGTGGTCGGTCTGCTGAGCGGCTTCGCCGTGACCGCCTTCGGTATCGCGCCGCTGGCCCCGAATGCCGAGGACCTGCCCCAGCATCTGCTGGCCGAGCCGGTGCAGACCAACGATCTGGAGGCGCAGCTGGCCGCGCTGGCCGCCCACAAGATCGGCCTCAGCCGCAACGATCTGACCCGTAGCAGCGACACCGCCGATTCGCTGCTCAAGCGCATGGGTGCGTTCGATCCGGACGCGGCGCAGTTCCTGCGCAGCGACCCGCTGGCGCGCCGCATCCTGCAGGGTCGCGTCGGCAAGATGGTGCAGCTGAGCGCCGACGCTTCGGGCCAGGTGCAGTCCATCGTCGTGCGCTTCCCGGCCGAGAAGGCCGAGCAGCAGGCCACGCATTTCTCGCGCCTGAGCATAGCGCGCGGCGCCGACGCCACCTTCAGCGCCACGATCGAGACGGCGCCGCTGCAGCCGCAGGTGCGCCTGGGCAGCGGCACGATCCGCAGCTCGCTGTTCGCCGCCACCGATGAGGCCAATATCCCCGATGCGATCGCCTCGCAGATGGCCGATATGTTCTCCGGCGACATCGACTTCCACCGCGAGCTGCGCAAGGGCGACCGCTTTTCGCTGGTCTACGAGACGATGACGGCCGACGGCGAGCCGATCAACTGGGACAGCGGCGGCGGCCGCGTGCTGGCCGGCCAGTTCGTCAACAACGGTAAAAGCTACCAGTCGGTCTGGTTCCGCGACCAGGCGACCGGCAAGAGCAGCTTCTACGGCTTCGACGGCCAGAGCAAGCGCCGCGCCTTCCTGGCCAGCCCGATGGAGTTCTCGCGCATCACCTCGGGCTTCGCGATGCGCTTCCACCCGATCCTGCAGACCTGGCGCGCGCACCAGGGCGTCGACTACGGCGCGCCCAGCGGCACCGCGGTGCGCAGCGTCGGCGACGGCAGCGTCGACTTCGCCGGCTGGCAGAACGGCTTTGGCAACGTGATCAAGGTTCGCCACAGCGGCGAGCGCGAGACCGTCTATGCGCATCTGAGCCGCATCGACGTCAAGAAGGGCCAGCGCATCGAGCAGGGCCAGAAGATCGGCGCCGTCGGCGCCACCGGCTGGGCCACCGGCCCGCATCTGCACTTTGAATTCCGCGTCGCCGGCCGCCAGCAGGATCCGCGCGTGATCGCCCGCGCGTCCGACGCGATCACCCTGCCGAACTACGCCCGCAACCAGTTCCAGCAACTGGTCGCGCGGGTGCAGACGCAGCTGGCGGTGGCCGAATCGATGGAAGGCGGCGTCAGCAGCGCCGACTGAGCCGGGCCCGATGGGCAACGACGCTCCGCTTTATATCGGGTTGATGTCCGGCACCTCGCTGGATGGCATCGATGCCGTGCTGGCGCGCTTCCCGGCCGATGCGCCGATGCAGTTGCTCGGCCATTACCACCACCCCTTCCCCGCCGCGCTGCGCGCGGAATTGCTGGCGTTGAACCAGCCCGGCGACAACGAGATCCACCGCGCCGCGCTGGCCGCCAATGGCGTCGCGCGCTGCTATGCCGAACTGGTCGACGAGTTGCTGCAAGCCACCGGCCGGGCGGCCGCCGATATCGCCGCGCTGGGCGCCCACGGCCAGACGGTGCGGCACCGGCCCGGCGAATTCGACGGCCGTGGCTACACCACGCAATTGCTCAATGGCGCCCTGCTGGCCGAGCTGAGCGGCATCGCGACGATCTGCGATCTGCGCAGCCGCGACGTCGCGGCCGGCGGCCAGGGCGCACCGCTGGTGCCGGCCTTTCACCGCGCGCTGTTCGGCCGCCCCGGCCTGGCGAGCGCCGTGCTCAATATCGGCGGCATCAGCAATATCAGCCTGCTGAATGCCGACGGCTCGACCCTGGGTCATGACTGCGGCCCCGGCAACTGCCTGATGGATCTGTGGATCGCCGAGCACTTGGGCCGGCCCTTCGACGCCGGCGGTGCCTGGGCGGCCAGCGGACGGGTCCTGCCCGAACTACTGGCGGCGATGCTGGCCGAGCCCTATTTCGCGCTGCCGCCGCCGCGCAGCACCGGTCGCGATCTCTTCAATCGCGCCTGGCTGCAGCGCCATCTCGGCGACGGTCGCTTCCGGCCCGAGGACGTGCAGGCCAGCCTGCTGGAGCTGAGCGCGCGCAGCATTGCCGGCGAGATCCCGGCCGGCATGCCCGAGCTGCTGGTCTGCGGCGGCGGCGCGTTGAACGCGCGGCTGATGCAGCGCCTGGCCGAGTTGCTGCCGGCGACGACGGTCATGGCCAGCGATGCGCGCGGCCTGCCGGCCATGCAGGTGGAGGCGGCCGCCTTCGCCTGGCTGGCGATGCGCTTCCGTCAGGGATTGACCGGCAACCTGCCCGAGGTCACCGGCGCGGCCGGGCCGCGCTTGCTGGGCGCGCTCTACCCGGCCTGAAACGCAAAAGCCGCCCGAGGGCGGCTTTGTTTCGTACGGCAGGCTCGCCGCTCAGACCGAGAAGCTCGAACCGCAGCCGCAGGTCGTCGTCGCGTTCGGGTTCTTGATGACGAACTGCGCGCCCTGCAGGTCTTCCTTGTAGTCGATCTCGGCGCCCATCAGGTATTGCAGGCTCATCGCGTCGATCAGCAAGGTGACGCCATTCTTCTGCATCTGCGTGTCGTCGTCGTTGACCGCCTCGTCGAAGGTGAAGCCGTACTGGAAGCCCGAGCAGCCGCCGCCTTGCACGAAGACGCGCAGCTTGAGATCGGGATTGCCCTCCTCGGCCACCAGATCGCGCACCTTGTCGGCGGCGCTGTCGGTGAAGACCAGCGGCACGGGCATGTCATCGTCGCCGACGGTCGGGGTTTCGAGAACTGCGCTCATAGTGTTTCCTGATGATTGGCTCTGGCCGCCATTGTCGCCGCAAACGGGAATCGCTGCAGCGACAGGAATATTTGGGGCCAGGCCGAAATGAAACAAGGCCGCTGGAAAGCGGCCTTGTCGCGGCTTGCCATCCGGAGACGGCAAGCGGGTGCAGCGTCGATCAGCGCTTGCTGAACTGCTTGCGGCGACGGGCGCCGTGCAGACCGACCTTCTTACGCTCGACTTCACGCGCATCGCGCGTGACGAAGCCGGCGCGGCTCAGTTCGGGCTTCAGCGCTGCGTCGTAGTCGATCAGAGCGCGGGTGATGCCGTGGCGCACCGCGCCGGCCTGACCCGACTCGCCACCACCGTGGACATTGACCTTGACGTCGAAGGCTTCGCCATTGTTCGTCAGCAGCAGCGGCTGCTTGGCGATCATGATCGAGGTCTGACGGCCGAAGTATTCGGCGATGGTCTTGCCATTGATGGTGATCTGGCCCGTGCCCTTCTTGATGAAGACGCGAGCGACCGACGACTTGCGACGGCCGGTTCCGTAGTTCCAGTTTCCGATCATCGTCGTTCCTTAGATTTCCAGAGCCTTGGGCTGCTGAGCGGCGTGCGGGTGGGTGTCACCGGCATAGACCTTCAGCTTCTTCACCATGGCGTAACCGAGCGGGCCCTTGGGCAGCATGCCCTTGACGGCCTTCTCCAGGGCGCGGCCCGGATGCTTGGCTTGCATGTCTTTGAACTTGGTGGCGTAGATGCCGCCCGGGAAGCCCGAGTGACGGTAGTACACCTTGTCCGTGGCCTTGTTGCCCGTGACACGCAGCTTGTCGGCGTTGATGATGACGATGAAATCACCGGTGTCGACGTGAGGCGTGTAAATGGCCTTGTGCTTGCCGCGCAAACGGAGTGCCACTTCGCTGGCAACACGTCCGAGCACCTTGTCGGTGGCGTCAATCACAAACCACTCGTGCGTCACTTCGGCCGGCTTGGCGCTGAAGGTCTTCATGAGATTGCTTTCGAATGCCCGATCCAGACTTCTACGGATCAGGCGGTCGGATGGCTGATTCAAAATCCTGCCGGTCCAGTTCGGTGTCGCTTATTGGATCGCGACCTCTCACGGCAGCCCGGCACGGACTTCTCCCCCGCAGCCAAATACGGGGAAAGCCCGCAAGTGTAGCAGCATTGTGGATAAATTGGAAAGCGCCGCCACCAGACGCCGGCCGCAAGGCCCGGCTCCCAGCTGCGAGCAAGGTAAGATCAGGGTTATTACTTAGTCACTTTGCGCACATGAAGCCCCCGTCCCCCGAGTCGCCTGCCGCCACCGACGCTGACGCCGCCGCCCCCACTTGGGCACCGGTTGCCGCCCTGCAGCGCCGCCTCGCCGCCTGGGTGCCGATCCGCTCGCTGGCGCGCCGACATCGGCGCCGCATCGCCGAGCATCTGCTGAGCCTGTCGGAGCGCGACCGCTATCTGCGCTTCGGCTACCCCGCCACCGACGAGCAGATCACCCGCTATGCGATGAACCTGGACTTCGAGCGCGACGAGGTGCTGGGCATCTTCAACCGCCGCCTGCAGTTGCTGGCGATGGCGCATCTGGCCTATGCACCGGCGCCGCAACTGCCGGGCAAGCCGGCGATGGCCGAGTTCGGTGTCTCGGTGCTGCAGCGCGGCCGCGGCCGCGGTTTCGGCGCCCGCCTGTTCGAACGCGCCGCCCTGCATGCGCGCAACCGCGGCATCGACACCCTGTTCATCCACGCGCTGAGCGAGAACGCGCCGATGCTGAAGATCGCCCGCAATGCCGGCGCCACCGTCGAGCGCGACGGTTCCGAATCGGAAGCCTGGCTGCGCCTGCCGCCGGACACCGTCTCCTCGCATGTCGGCGAGGCGATCGAGCGTCATATGGCCGAGATGGACTTCCAGTTCAAGCGCCATGTGCGCGTGCTGGGCAGCATCATCGACGGCGTCGCCGAGGTGAAGTCGCAGTACGAAGAATCGTCGGGCAAGGCGGCCCGGCAGTAAGGGTCCCGACGGCACGCGGCTTGCCATCTGAAATCCCCCCGATTCGCGGGTCGCCAGGGGTAGCTACGGAGAGCGCTGTCCCATTCATACGCTACATTTCCCGCACCGGGCTTGACTTCAGGCGCCTCTTTAACATCCCAAAGGACATGCAAGCCACCATTCCGTGGATCGTCGCCTTGGCTGCGGGCCTGTTGGCCCTCGGAGTGCTCGCCTGGGCGCTGCTGCGGCCGGCGCGCGGCAGCAAGCCGCTGCCGACCGAATGGTCGCTGACCGCACGTCCGGTCTTCAGCGCCGACGAGCGCCGCGTCTACCGCCTGCTGAAGGAGGCGCTGCCCCACCATGTGATCCTGTCCAAGCTGCCGCTGGTGCGTTTTTGCCAGCCCACCGAGGCCAAGGAGGTGCGCTACTGGTACGAGCTGCTGGGCGCCATCCATGTGAGCTTCGCCATCTGCAGCCCCAACGGCCGCGTGCTGGCCGCCGTCGATCTGGACAGCGAGCGCAGCGTCTCCGGCCGCAATCTGCAGATCAAGCAATCGGTGCTGGGCGCCTGCCGCGTGCGCTATCTGCGCTGCGCGATCGACAGCCTGCCCAGCGCGGCCGAGCTGCAGCTGCTGGTGCCCTTCAGCAACAGCAGCCTGCGCGGCCCGCAGCCGGCGCCGATGCCCAGCGCCCGCCCGGCCGGCCTGAACCATGCGCCGCACCCGGCCCATCCGGCGCGCCCGCTGATCAATAGCAAGACGCCGCGCCGCACCAGCCGCGGCGGCCTGTGGCAGGACTCGGCCGTCTTCGCCGACTCCTTCTTCGCGCCGGACAGCCGCTTCGACGCGACCGCCAGCCTGGACGGCTCGCGCCGCAGCGGCTTCCACGACAGCCGCAGCTTCGCCGAGCCCCTGGGTGCCAGCTCGCAATATCCGGACGAGGCGCCCAACGACATCGTCGGCGTCGTCGTCGACTCACCGCGCTACGGCAACCGCGTGCCACGCTGAGCAGCAAAACCCCGCATACTGCGGCGCCGGATCGAAACGATCCGGCGCCGTTTTCGCTTTGCCCCCCGATGAACGATCAAGAAGACATCAACCGCAGCTTCGGCACGCTGACGCCCGAATTCATGCTGGACGCGCTCGACGCGGCCGGCCTGCATGGCGACGGCCGTCTGCTGCAGCTGAACTCCTACGAGAACCGTGTGCTGCAGGTGCACCTGGAGGACGGCCCCGAATTCGGCGGCGTGGCGGTCGCCAAGTTCTACCGCCCCGGCCGCTGGAGCGATGCGCAGATCCTCGAGGAGCATCTGTTCGCCGCGCAGCTGGCCGAGGCCGAGGTGCCGGTGGCCGCGCCCTGGCGGCTCGGCGCCAGCACCTTGCGCCACCACGGCGGCCAGCGCTTCGCCGTCACCGGCCGCCAGGGTGGCCGCGGCCCCGAGCTCGAGGACCCCGAGGTGCTGACCTGGATCGGCCGGCTGCTGGGCCGCATCCATGTCGTCGGCCGCCGCCAGCCCTTTGAGCACCGTCTGCGATGGGACAGCGCCAGGCCCGGCAGCGACGCGCGCGACTGGCTGCTGGCGCACGAGGCCATCCCGCTGGAAATCCGGCAGGCCTGGAGCGAGGTGGCGCAGCGCTGCCTGGACGCGATCCAGCAGGCCTTCGATGCGCTGCCGAATCTGCAGACCCTGCGCCTGCACGGCGACTGCCATCCCGGCAACATCCTCTGGACGCCCGACAAGGGCCCGCACTTCGTCGACCTCGACGATGCGGTGACGGGACCGGCGATCCAGGACCTGTGGATGCTGCTGTCCGGCGACGAGGCCAGCATGCGCCGCCAGCTCGCCTGCGTGCTCGAAGGCTACGAAACGGTGACCGAGTTCGACCGCCGCGAACTGACCTTGATCGAGCCGCTGCGCACCTTGCGCATGATCCACCACAGCGCCTGGCTGGCCCGGCGCTGGGGCGATCCGGCGTTCCCGCTGGCCTTCCCCTGGTTCGGCACGCCGAACTACTGGAGCGACCAGGTCGTCAAGCTGGGCGAGCAGCTAGAAGCGATGCGGACCGAGCCGGCGACACCGAATGTGCCGCCGGACGAGGACTACGTCTTCTGGGACGCTACGCCTAACGCCTAGAGCCGGCGCTCGTCCAGCCGCGCCCTCTCGCGCTGCGCCAGCCCGTATTCGATGAACTCGACGACGCCGGTCGCCACACTGCGATCGAGCCAGCGGCGCGCTTGGTCGCGGTCGCGTTCCAGCAGCGCCTTCTGCGCGGCGAAGAAATACAGCTCGCACTCGCGCCCGCTCTGCTCGGCCTTGTCGTCGGCGGCGCGGGCCAGCGCGGCCTGCAGCGTCAGCTCGCCGCGCAGCATGCGCAGCACCGGCTGCGGCCAGCTGGGCTTGTCGCCGCTGACCACGGCGGCGGCGCTGGCCTGCATCGCGTCCCGGCCCTGGGCCTGCTGGGCCAGGTGCAGCCAGATGCCGCGGTAGCCGCGCTCGACCTCGCCGCCGCCGCTGAGCAGCAGCGTGCGCAGATCCTCGCTGGCGCCGGCGAAGTCACCGGCCATATAGCGGGCCTGGGCGCGCGTGTAGCGCGCTGCCGTGTCATTGGGCGCCAGCTTCATCGCCTGCTCGGCCGTCTGCTGGGCGTCGGCATCGCGGCCGCGCAGCAGCATATTGACGGCCAGACCGGCCGGGCCCTCGCTGGCCGTCGGATCGAGCTCGATCGCCGCCTCGAAGGCGCGGCGCGCCTCCTCGCTGCGGCCCAGGTGGTCGAGGTTCTGGCCGCGCTCGATCTCGAGCTTGGCGCGCAGCTTGGTCGGCACGCGCTGGCTGGCCAGCATGTGCTCGATCGCCACCAGATCGAAGCGGGCCTCCTGCTGGACCCGCGTCGCCGCCTTGACACGGCCGCTGCGCAGGCCCTCGGACAGCTCCTTCAGCGCCGTGCGCAAGGCCTCGCCGCGCTCCGGCGCGATCGTCGGCAGGCCCAGCTGCGTGCCCAGCCGCGGCCAAATCTTCTGCAGCGTGTCGCGGTAGGCGGTCCACTGCGCCGCCTCGATGCGCTCGGCGCGCAGCTGCAGCTCGGCGCCGAACTCGGCCGAGCGCTGGCTGCCCTTGCTGCGCAGCTTCAGCTCGAAGAAGGGGTTGCTCTCATTGAACGGCGCCTCGCTGTCGCGCGCAAAGGCCTGCTCGTCGAAGTCGAAGCGCACCGTCTGGCGGTAGAGGCCCGGCATGCCGACGGCCAGCGCCTGCTCGCGCGGCGTCATGTCCGGCAGGCGCAAGGGCGACATCGCTGCGTTCAGCACCACGTCGCTGATCATCACGCCCTTGCTGTTGCCGAAGCGCCAGACCTCGTCGCCGCCGCTGAAGCGCTGCGTGACCCGCAGCGCATTGCGGCCCGGCACGTCCTCGATCTCCACGGCGCCGTCGCGGCGCAGACCCGGATAGAAGCGCAGCAGCTCGCCCGCCAGCGCCGTCTCGAAGGCCTCGGCCGGCTGGTTGGCGCGCGCCATGCGCAGGGCCTCGGCCAGATCGCCGTAATAGGTCGCTTCGGAGACCAGCTTGCCCGGCTCGGCCAGACGCGCGTAATGGAAGACATCGCGCACCTCGGCGCGCAGCTGATCGCGGGCCAGCGGCGTGGCCAGCGGCGCGCTCTCGCCGGCGCGCGCCAGCAGGGCCGGACTGAGGCCGGCGATGGCGCGCTCGGTGGCCGGGCCGCTTTGCAGCGAGCGGGTCGCGTCCAGCCACAGCCAGCCCTCGCCGCGCCCGACGGCAATGATCGCGTGATCGAAGGCCAGCGGGCTGGGCAGGCGCCGGTCCATGCTCTGGCGCAGCGTGGTCGAGATCATCGCCGGCACCGCCTCGATGTCGAGCTGGGCCAGCAGATTGACCAGCAGCGCCGCCTTGTCCTTGCAGTCGCCGAAGCGCTGGCGCATCACCTGCGCGGCCGTCGCCGGCCGGTGCGAGGAGGCGCCGGTCTCGGTGCCGAAATAGCGCACCTCCTTCTGCACGAAGTCCAGCGCCAGCTTGAGGCGCTGCTCGGGGTCGGCGCTGGCGGCGCGGATCTCGGCCGCCTTGGCCGCCAGCGGCTCGCGCTCGCGCAGCGCCGGCGCGAACTGGCGCTCGGCCCAGGCGGCGACCTCGGCCCAGCTGCCGAACTCGCTCCACTCGAGCAGGTCCGCATAGTTGTCCTCGGCCGGCGTCAGCGGGTCGTAGCGGAACTGCGGCACCGCGCGGCGCTGCACCAGGGTCTCGCGCAGGCCATCGCTGCGGGCCGGCGTGCTGACCGTCGCATCGGCGACCGTCAACCGGTGCTGGATCTTGCGCTCGGCCGGCGCCAGCAGGCGGCGCTGCACCAGGCCCACCGGCCCGCGGCTGGCACTGAGCCACTGCGTGTCCACGTACTTGCCTTCGAAGACCGGGTTGTCGCCGATCAGCGAGGCGGCCCATTCGATGCGGTCGCCGACGCGCAGATCCTCCAGCACGATGGACGCGGTCATGCGCCCGTCGACGATCTGCCGCTCGAGCTGGGTCTCGCGCTGCAGCAACTTGACCGCCCTGGGGTTCAGCCGCTCGATGCGCTTGCCCTCGCGCCAGATCGCCAGCTCGTGCAGCTGCAGCTTCTGGTAGCTCGGATCAAAAATGATCTCGATCTGCGAGGCCGCTTCCAGGCCGGCGCTGCTATTGACCTGGCGCAGCGCGCGCTGGTAGCGATGGACGCTGCCGCCGGGCCCGAGCCGGGTCTGGTCGTCCATCAGCAGCAGATGGACCGGCGAGGCTGGCAGCGTCGGCAATCCGTCCAGCGAGGCCGGCACGACCCAGGCCGGCGCGGCGGCGATCTCGAAGCCGGCGGCGCTGGCCGCGGGTCTGGCCGCCGCCTTGGCCGCCGGTTTGGCGGTAGCGGCCGATGCCGCCGTCGGCAGGGCCAGCAGCAGGCAGGAAGAAAACAGAACGCCGGCCCAGGGCCGGCGTCGTGCACATGCTTTTTTTGCTCTCATCACGACTCCCTCGTCGCGGCGATGATAGCCGCGCGAGGCAGTCGCAGACCGATCAGCCTCCGCGCTTGCAAGCGCGGAGTCCTTCGGCAGGCGTCGCACAGCCCGCAGGGGCTGTGCTCGGTCCCGCCTCAGCCGAGCAGCATCGCGTTGACCCGCCGCACATAGGCGGCCGGGTCTTCCAAGCTGCCGCCCTCGGCCAGCACGGCCTGGTCAAAGATCACGTTCGCCAGATCATCGAAATGGGCGCTCGTGTCCAGCTTCTTGACCAGCGCATGCTCGGCATTGATCTCCAGGGTCGGCAGCGAGGTCGGCGCCTGCTGGCCGGCCTGCTTCAGCAGGCGGGCCAGATGGCCGCTCATATCGCCCTCCTCGACGACGATGCAGGCCGGCGAATCGACCAGGCGGGTCGAGACGCGCACGTCCTTGGCACGCTCCTTCAGCGAGGCCTTCAGGCGATCGAGCAGGCCCTTGTTGGCCTCGGCGGCTGCTTCAGCCTTCTTCTTCTCGTCCTCGTCCTGCAGCTTGCCCAGGTCGATCGCGCCCTTGGCCACCGACTGCAGCGGCTTGCCCTCGAACTCGTACAGATGCGAGAGCATCCACTCGTCGACGCGGTCGGTCAGCAGCAGCACCTCGATGCCCTTCTTGCGGAAGATCTCCAGCTGCGGGCTGTTCTTCGCGGCGGAGAGGCTGTCGGCGGTGATGTAGTAGATCGCCTCCTGACCTTCCTTGGCCCGGCCCAGGTAGTCGGCCAGCGACACACCCTCGTCGGCATGGGTGGACGCGAAGCGCAAGAGCTTGGCCAAGCGCTCCTGGTTCTGGTGGTCCTCGCCGATGCCTTCCTTCAGCACCTGGCCGAAATCCTTCCAGAACTCTGCGTATTTCTGCTTCTCGGCCGCGTCCTCGCTATTGGCCAGCGATTCCAGCATGCCCAGCACGCGCTTGGTCGAGCCCTCGCGGATCGCCTTCACGTCGCGGCTTTCCTGCAGCAGCTCACGTGAGACGTTCAGCGGCAGGTCGGCCGAGTCGATCACGCCCTTGACGAAGCGCAGATAGACCGGCATCAGCGCCTCGGCATCGTCCATGATGAAGACGCGCTTGACGTACAGCTTGACGCCGCCGCGCTTGTCGCGGTTCCAGAGATCGAACGGTGCCTTCTTGGGGATGTAGAGCAGCTGCGTGTACTCGCTGCGGCCCTCGACCCGGTTGTGCGTGTAGGCCAGCGGCGCCTCGCTGTCATAGGAGATCTGCTTGTAGAACTCCTCGTACTGCTCGGGTGTCACCTCGCTCTTGCTGCGCGCCCACAGGGCCGAGGCCTTGTTGACCGGCTCCCACTCATCCTTCAGCACCTGGGTGGCCTTCTCGGCGTCCCACTCTTCCTTCTTCATCAGGATGGGCAGCGAGATATGGTCCGAGTACTTCGAGATGATGGACTTCAGGCGCCAGGTCTTGAGGAACTCCTCCTCGCCCTCGCGCAGGTGCAGGATCACGTCGGTGCCGCGGCCGGGCTTGGTGATCGTCTCGACCTCGTAGTCACCGGTGCCCTCGCTGGACCAACGCACGCCCTGCTCGGCCGGCAGGCCGGCGCGCCGGGTCTCGACGGTGATGCGGTCGGCAACGATGAAGCCGGAGTAGAAGCCGACGCCGAACTGGCCGATCAGGTTCGCGTCCTTCTTCTGGTCGCCCGACAGATTGGCCATGAATTCGCGCGTGCCGCTCTTGGCGATGGTGCCCAGATGCGCGATCGCCTCCTCGGCGCTCATGCCGATGCCGTTGTCGCTGATCGTCACCGTACGGGCGGCCTCGTCGAAGCTGACGCGCACCTCCAGATCGGGCTGGTCCTCGAACAGCTGCGGGTGGTCCAGCGCCTCGAAGCGCAGCTTGTCGCAGGCGTCGGACGCGTTGGACACGAGCTCGCGCAGGAAGATTTCCTTGTTCGAGTACAGCGAATGGGTGACGAGGTGCAGGATCTGCTTGACCTCGGCCTGGAAGGAATGGGTTTGCTTGTCCATGGTGTTTTAGCGGATCGGATGAGCGGATTGTCCTCGGCCCCGATGCAAGGCTGGGGGCCGGTCGGCCCGCAGATGGGGCGGCCGTGAAGCATTTCAAGACCCTCGTCTAAACTTCGCGCCCATGCTCTACTGGTTCGATCTGATCGGGGTCGGCGTGTTCGCGGTCAGCGGCGCGCTGGCGGCCATGCAGGCCGGGCTGGACCTGTTCGGCCTCTTGGTGCTGGCCTCGGTGACGGCGATCGGCGGCGGCACCTTGCGCGACCTGCTTCTGAACCGCCATCCTCTGTTCTGGATGAAGGACAGCGGCTATATGGCCGTCATCGTGGCCTGCGCGCTGCTGACGGCGGCCATCGGCCAGCTCTCGCCCAGCGCGATGCAGGCGCTGCGCATCGCCGATGCGCTGGGCCTGGCCCTGTTCGCCCTGATCGGCGTAGAGGTGGCCGAAAACGCCGGCCTGCGCCGGGTACCGGCCCTGCTGATGGGCACGATGACGGCCTCCGGCGGCGGCGTGGTCCGCGACGTGCTGAGCGGCCAGGTGCCGCTGCTCTTGCGCCGCGACATCTACGCGACGGCCGCCATCGCCGGCATCGTGCTCTACCAGCTGCTGCGCGCCGCCGGTCTGCCGCGCAATGCCGCCTTCGTTGTCGGCCTGGTCTGCGCGGCCGGCCTGCGCTTGGCGGCGATCGCCTATGACTGGCAGTTGCCCAGCCCGCGCCTGGTTCAATAAGAAATCAGTAGGAAAGCGTCAGCCCGGGCACGTCGACCCGCAGCCGCGCCTTGCTGAGCGCGCCGGTCGTCGCGCGGGCATAGTCGAGCGCGAAGGCCGCGTCGTCGAAGGCCGCGGGGCCGACGGCGGCGGCAATGCCCAGCACCTTGTCGGCGATCAGCACCTTGCCGGCGCCGCGTATCGCCTCGCAGCCGTGCTTGACGAACTGCTCGTCCAGCCAGCGCCGCGCCGCCTCGAAGGACAGCACCTCGCTGCCATCGACGACCAGCTCGACCTCGCGGCCGGGACCGAAGACGATCTTCACTTCGCTGCGCATCGGCGGACTCCTCGTGACCTCGATGGTCCGATTCTGGCGCAGAACCGCGCGCTTCAGGCGCGCGCCGCCTGCACCGCCGCGCTGAGCGTCTCCAGCACCTGCAGCGAATCGTCCCAGCCCAGGCAGGCATCGGTGATGCTCTTGCCGTATTCGAGCTGGCTCGGATCGTCCTTGCCAGGGCTGAACTTCTGCGCGCCGTCATTGAGGTGGCTTTCGACCATCACGCCGAAGATCTGCCGGCCGCCGGCCTCGATCTGGGCCGCGATATCGCGCGCGACCTCCAGCTGGCGCTGGTGCTGCTTGCTGCTGTTGGCATGCGAGCAGTCGACCATCAGCCGGCAGTCGAGCTTGGCCGCGACCAGGTCCTTGCAGGCCGCGGCCACGCTGTCGGCGTCGTAGTTCGGCGCCTTGCCGCCGCGCAGGATCACATGGCAGTCCTTGTTGCCCTTGGTCTCGACGATGGCGACCTGGCCGTTTTTGTGGACGGACAGGAAATGGTGCGGCCGCGCCGCGGCCTGGATCGCGTCGGTGGCGATCTTGATATTGCCGTCGGTGCCGTTCTTGAAGCCGATCGGCGCCGACAGGCCCGAGGCCAGCTCGCGGTGCACCTGGCTCTCGGTCGTGCGCGCGCCGATCGCGCCCCAGGAGATCAGGTCGCCGATGTACTGCGGCGAGATCACGTCGAGGAATTCGCTGCCGGCCGGCATGCCCAGGCGGTTGATCTCCAAGAGCAGCTGGCGGGCGATGCGCAGGCCCTCGTCGATGCGGTAGCTCTCGTCCAGGTAGGGGTCGTTGATGAGCCCTTTCCAGCCGACCGTGGTACGCGGCTTCTCGAAGTAGACCCGCATCACGATCTCCAGCGTGTCGGCGTACTTCTCGCGCTGCGCCCTCAGCTTCTTCGCGTACTCCAGCGCGGCGACCGGATCGTGGATCGAGCAGGGGCCGATGATGACCAAGAGCCGGTCGTCCTTGCGTTGCATGATGTCGCGGATCTTCTGCCGGGTGCCAGTGATCAGGCGCTCCATCGGCGTGCCCGAGATCGGGAAGAAGCGGATCAGGTGCTCCGGCGGCGGCAGCGGCGTGATGTCGCGAATGCGCTCGTCGTCGGTGGCGCTGGTCTTGTCCTGCGGCGAGTACCAGCGCTCGGCTTGCGGCTCGGGCTTGGCGGTCTTGGCATTCATGGGCGGGCTTCTTCCTGCTTCGTGGATGGGAGCGTCAGACGAAAAAAAACCGCCGGGGTCTGGACCCGGCGGTTTTCAGGAATCTGGCGCTTTGTTCGCTTACGCGTTCGCCTCTCCTCCGCCGGTGCGGTGCGAGAACCAAAAAAAGCCGAAAAAATAGGACTTCAGCGAAAGCATGGCAGCGAATGTAGCACGTGGCCTGCGCGACACAGCATTCGCCTGTCGGCAAGCCTGGGTTTCTGCTCAGGCTGTCCCACCGACGGTCAATCCGTCGATGCGCAAGGTGGGCTGGCCGACGCCGACCGGCACGCTCTGCCCCTCCTTGCCGCAGACGCCGACGCCGGTGTCCAGTCGCATGTCGTTGCCGATCATGCTGACGCGGGTCAGCGCGTCGGGGCCGTTGCCGATCAGCGTGGCGCCCTTGACCGGGTACTGGATCTTGCCGTCCTCGACCCAGAAGGCCTCGCTGGCCGAGAACACGAACTTGCCGCTGGTGATGTCGACCTGGCCGCCGCCGAAGTTCGTTGCGTACAAGCCCTTCTTGATGCTGGCGATGATTTCCTGCGGATCCTTGTCGCCGCCCAACATATAGGTATTCGTCATGCGCGGCATCGGCACATGGGCATAGCTCTCGCGCCGGCCATTGCCGGTCGGCGCCACGCCCATCAGCCGCGCATTCATCGCGTCCTGGATATAGCCCATGAGGATGCCGTCCTCGATCAGCACATTGCGCTGCGAGGCGCAGCCCTCGTCGTCGACATTCAGCGAGCCGCGGCGGTCGGGGATGGTGCCGTCGTCGAGCACGGTCACGCCCTTGGCGGCCACGCGCTGGCCGATGCGGCCGGAGAAGGTCGAGGAGCCCTTGCGGTTGAAATCGCCTTCCAGGCCATGGCCGACCGCCTCGTGCAGGAGCACGCCCGGCCAGCCGGGACCGAGCACCACGGTCATTTCGCCGGCCGGGGCCGGACGCGACTCCAGATTGGTCAGCGCCGCCGACACCGCCTGCTCGACATAGCTGGCAATCATCTCGTCGCTGAAATAGGCCAGGCCGAAACGGCCGCCGCCACCGCCGCTGCCGATCTCGCGCCGGCCATTGCTCTCGGCGATCACCGTGATCGACAGGCGCACCAGCGGTCGCACATCGGCGGCCAGCGTGCCGTCGGCGCGGGCGATCAGCACCACCTCGTGTTCGGCCGCCAAGCCGGCCATCACCTGGGCGACGCGCGGATCCTTGGCCCGGGCCATCTTCTCGGCGCGCTCCAGCAGGGCGACCTTGGCGGCGCTGTCCAGGCTGGCGATCGGGTCCGCGTCGCCATAGAGCGCGCGGCTGGCCGCCACCGTGGGCGTGCCGGGCACCTTGACGCGGCGGCTCTGGCCGGTCGCGGCGATCGTGCGCACGGTGCGGGCCGCGTCGAGCAGGGCCGCCTCGGAGATGTCGTCCGAATAGGCGAAGGCGGTCTTCTCGCCGGCGACCGCGCGCACGCCGACACCCTGGTCGATCGAGAAGCTGCCGCTCTTGACGATGCCCTCCTCCAGGCTCCAACCCTCGGCGCGCGTGGTCTGGAAGTAGAGATCGGCGTCGTCGACCCGGTGCTCGGTGATCAGACGCAAGGCGCGGGCCAGCGCCGCCTCGTCGAGACCATAGGGCTCCAGCAGCTGGCTGCGGGCCGCCGCGAGGCGGGCGATGGTGGGTTCGCGCGAGATCATCGGCCCATTGTAGGAGCCGGCGGAAACGCTCAGCGGCGCAGGGCCTTGCGCACCAGCTCGATATGGTTGCGCAGCGCGTAGAGCTCGTCGGTGTAGGACAGCGGCACGACGACCTTGGCGACCGTCTCGTCCAGCCGGTCCAGTTGCTGCAGCAGCGCCGGCGCGGCGGCCGGGTCGGCGTCCATCCGGGCCTCGATCTCGCGCAGCTGGCCGTACCAGCGGAACACCCGCGAGCGGATGCGGAAGGCATAGAGCGGCGGCACGACGCGCGACAGCGGCAGCAGCACGGCCAGCAGCACGCCCATCACCAGCCACATGCGCTCGATCAGATTGGCGAGCCAGAAGGGCAGATAGCGCTGCAGCAGCGGCGCCGGCTCGTTGATCGCGCGCTCGCCCTCCTTGGCAATCGGCACCTCGCTGTGGCGGGTGTTCGGATACTCGCGCGCCCGATTGAACCAGCCGGCGCCGCCGTGGATGGTCTGCGCGCTCTGGGCAAACAGCTGCAGCAGCGCAGGATGCGTGCCCTCGCGCGTCAGCAGCGAGGTCGTCGATGCGATCAGATGCACGTCCTCGGGCGGGATGTCGGCGGCCAGGTCGACCACGCCGCGCGGCAGGGTCTCGGGCGTCAGAAAGGGGAAGCGGCGCGCATAGGCCTCGCTCTGGGCAAAGTCCATCAGCCGCACGCCGGGCGTCTGCAGCAGCATCTGCACCATCAGCGACTCGGGCGCCGAGGCGAACACCAGCGCGTCGAGCTCGCCATTGAGAAAGGCCACCGTCGCCGGCGTCTGCGCCAGCTGCGACAGCTTCACCCTGGCCGGCTCGACCTTGTTCAGGAGCAGCAGCTTGTTGACCAGGCTGGGCACGCCGCTGCCCTCGGTGCCGACATTGACGCGCAGGCCCTGCAGCTGGGCCAGGCTGCTGAGCCGCGCATCGCTGGCGATTGCGGCGCGCGCCGCCTTGCCGCCGGCGGCGCCGGCCGCCACCTTGCGCGCGGTGTCGGCGCGGTAGAACAGCCAGACCGGCTCGACGAAGAGGCTGCCCAGCGAGCGCAGCGCGTTCTGCTCCTCGCGCATCGCGCCCGGCTCGGCCGTGCCGCCCTGCACGAAGCCGAGATCGGCCTTGCCCTCGCGCAGCAGCTGCAGATTGGCCGAGGAGCCCTCGCTGGCCAGCAGCACGACCTCGATGCCCTCGGCCGCCAGCGCCTTCTGGTAACGCTTGCCGAATTCCTCGTAAGCGCTTTGCGCCGGGCCGGTGGCCAGGATCACCCGCTTGGGCGGATTCGGGTTCAGCCAGACATAGGCCAGCACCAGCAGGGCGACGGCCAGCACGGCGAAGGGACCGGCCGAAAGCAGCAGCTCGCGCAGCGACAGCAGCGCGCGGCGCAGCGCCTGGGGCAGCTGGGGAACCGATGGCGCGGGCATCAGTTGTCGCGCGCCTTCTTCATCGCCAGCGCCGCCTCATAGAGCTGGTTGCGCGAGGCGCCGCTCAGCTCGGCGGCCAGGGCCACCGCCTGCTTCAGCGGCAGCTCGGCCAGCAGCACCGTGAGCGCGCGCAGGGCCGGCGCCGGCAACTCGTCCTCGGCCGCCGCCCGGGCCGGCAGCGCATGCAGCACCAGCACGAACTCGCCGCGCTCGCGCTGCGCGTCGGCTTTCAGCCAGGCCGGCAGCTCGGCCGCAGCCGCCGTGTGCACCGTCTCGAACTGCTTGGTCAGCTCGCGGCAGACGGTGACCTTCTGGCCGGGGCACAGCTCGGCCAGCAGCTCGAACAGGGCGGCGATCCGGTGCGGCGCCTCGAACAACAGCTGGCTGCGCCGGCTGCCGACCAGTGCCTGCAGCGCCGTGCGGCGCTCGACCGCCTTGGTCGGCAGGAAGCCGGCGAACTCGAAGCCCTCGGCGGCCGTGTCGCCGGCCACCGACAGCGCCGTCACCGTGCTGCTGGCGCCGGGAATCGGCAGCACGCGCAGGCCGGCCGCCGCGACCGCGGCGACCAGCACGGCGCCCGGGTCCGAGATCGCCGGCGTGCCAGCATCCGAGACATAGGCGATGCGTTCGCCGGCCTGCAGCCGCACAATCAGGCCAGCGCTGGCCTCGTGCTCGTTGTGCTGGTGCAGCGCGATCAGCGGCTTGTGCAGGCCCAGATGGCGCAGGAGGCCGGCGCTGACCCGCGTGTCCTCGCAGGCCACGGCGTCGACGAGGCCCAGCACATGGGCGGCGCGCAGCGTCAGGTCGGCCAGATTGCCGATCGGCGTCGCCACCAGGTACAGCGTCGCTGCGGGATACTGCTGGCCACCGGCCGCCGCGGCGGCCGCCTGCATCAGCAGGGAGGCATCAATGTTCGACAAGAGGGGCTCTCCCGGGAATCTCGGCGCGCGGGCCGAGGAGACGGCGCTGCGCTATCTGCAGCGCCAGGGCCTGGCACTGCTGGAGCGCAATTATCGGGTCGCCGCCGGGCCCGGCGCGCGGGCCGGCGAGGTCGACCTGATCCTGCGCGAGCGCGACGGCACCCTCGTCTTCGTCGAGGTGCGCGCCCGCGCCGATCGCTCGCATGGCGGCGCGGCGGCCAGCGTCACGCCGGCCAAGCAGCGCCGGCTGATCTATGCGGCCCAGCATTACCTGCTGCGCCATGCGACGCCGCCGCCCTGCCGCTTCGACGTGCTGGCCCTCGATGGCGACGCGATCGAATGGTTACAGGCAGCCTTCGACGCCGAATAGGTGTTAGCCAGCGCTCGCTTATGATTCGTCCACATGCTTGAGCAACGCATCCAACAACAATTCTTCGAGAACGCCGACCTGCTCTACCAGGTTGCCGAGGGCCTGTCCCGTCCGCTGGCCACGGCCGCCCAGATGCTGGTCGACGGCATCACCGGCGGCGGCCGCGTGCTGTGCTGCGGCCTCGGCCTGTCGGCGCTGGACGCCCGCTATATGGCGGCGCTGCTGCTGGGCCGCTTCGAGCAGGAGCGCCCCGGCCTGGCCGCCTTCAGCCTCGACGCGCTGGCCCAGGGCAGCGAGGGCGGCGCCGCCGCGCTGGCCCGCCAGGTGCAGACACTCGGCCATCCTGGCGATCTGCTGCTGATCTTCGAAGCGCAGCCGGCTGGCCAGGCCGCGTGGGCGCCGGTGCTGGAGGCCGCCCATGCGCAGGACATGAGCGTGATCGCGCTGACCGGCGGCCCGGCCGACGAGCTGCGCGGCCTGCTGCTGGACACCGATGTGCAGATCCGCGTACCGGCCGGCCGCCAGCCACGCGTGGCCGAGGCACAGCGATTGCTCGCCCACTGCCTGTGCGACGCTGTCGACCTGCAGCTGCTCGGCGCCGTTGAATGAGCCGGCAGGCGGCCGCCCGGGTGGCGGCCGCGCCGAAATCCTAGAGGACTCCTATGACCGTGAAGACTGAACAAGGCCGCCGCCTGGGCCGCCACGCCGTCCTGCTGAGCGCGCTGACGCTCGCCCTGCTGAGCAGCGCCTGCGCGCCGCTGGTGGTCGGCGGCGTGATGGTCGGCGGCGCCATCGTCGCGACCGACCGCCGCACCTCGGGCATCCAGCTGGAGGACGAAAGCATCGAGGTCAAGGCCGCCTCGCGCGTGCGCGAGCAGCTCGGCGACCGGGTGCACGTCAATATCAACAGCTACAACCGCCTGGTGCTGATCACCGGCGAGGCCAGGGAAGAGGCCGACCGCGAGGCGCTGGGCCGCATCGTCGGAGGCGTCGAGAACGTCAACCATGTGCTGAACGAGACGGCCGTGATGCTGCCCAGCAGCTACAGCAGCCGCTCGAACGACGTCTACATCGCCGGCAAGATCAAGGCCACCCTGGTCGACGCGCCGGACCTGATGTCCAACGCCTTCTATGTCGTCGTCGAGCGCGGCACCGTCTACATGATGGGCCGGGTGACCGAGCGCGAGGCCAAACGCGCCGTCGACCTGACGCGCAGCATCAGCGGCGTCGGCAAGGTCGTGCGCGCCTTCGAGATCATCAGCGAGGAAGAGCTGGCCCGCCTGGTGCCGCCCTCCACGAAGAAACAGCCGGACGCCAGCGCGACGCAGTAATAATCGCGGCTCATCATCGGCAGCGGCAGGGCCGCGGGGAGCACGGCGATCGACGCGAACCTTCTGAAGGAACTGCGCATCAGCGAGAGCGAACGCGAGCCGAGCACCGAACGGCCCTGGCTGTGGCCGCTGCTGATCGGCCTCGTGCTGCTGCTGGCCCTGATCGGCGGCGGCGCCTGGTGGTGGCTGCAGCAGCGGCCGCTGCCGCTGCGGGTGGCCAGCGCGCAGGCGGCAGCCGGTGGCGCCGACAGCGCGGGCGCGGTGCTGCAGGCCACCGGCTATCTGGTCGCGCGCCGCCAGGCCACCGTCTCCACCCAGATCACCGGCACGCTGACCGAGCTCTATATCGACGCCGGCGACACGGTCAAGAAGGGCCAGGTGCTGGCGCGGCTGGAGGACGCCGCCCTGCGCGCCGCGCTGGACGTGGCGCGCGCCAATGCGCGCACCGCCGAGGCCCAGGTCGAGCAGGCGCGCGCGCAGCTGCTGCAGTCCCAGGCCGACGCGCGGCGCCAGGCGGAGCTGGTCGCCCAGGGCATGATCTCCAAGCAGGCCGGCGAGCGCGGCGACAGCGAGGTGGCCGTCAATGCCGCGGCGCTGCAGGCGCGTCAGCGCGCCGCCGATGCGGCCCGCGCCCAGCTGGCCCAGGCCCAGGTCAATTACGACTACACCATCGTGCGCGCGCCCTTTGCCGGCGTGATCACCGCCAAGGCGGCCCAGGTCGGCGAGATCGTCTCGCCGCTGTCGGCCGGCGGCGGCTTCACCCGCACCGGCGTCGGCACCATCGTCGACATGGACTCGCTGGAGATCGAGGTCGACGTCAACGAGGCCTCGATCGGCCAGGTCCGGCCCGGGATGCGCTGCGAGGCGGTGCTCGATGCCTATCCGGACTGGAAGATCCCGGCCCATGTGATCGCCATCATCCCCAGCGCCGACCGCGGCAAGGCCACCGTCAAGGTGCGCGTCGCGCTGGAGCAGAAGGACGCCCGCATGGTGCCGGAGATGGGCGCGCGCGTCGCCTTCCTGCGCCCGGCGGCGCAGCCGGCCGGCGGCGAGCCGCTCACCGGCGTGCTGCTGCCACCGCAGGCGGTGGTACAACGCGACGGCGAGGCGGTCGTCTTCGTGCTGGCCGAGGGCCGCGCGCGGCTGCGCAAGGTGCGGCTGGCGGCCGACGTGGGCGGGCAAAAGCGCATCAGCGAGGGCCTGCGGCCGGGCGAGCAGGTCGTGCTCGCGCCGCCGGCGACGCTGCAGGACGGGGCGGCGCTGGTGGTCGGCGAGGCCGGCAACTAGGGACAAGGTCATCCACTCTTCATCAGAGGGCAAGGGCATGGGCAAGTTGATCGAGATTCGCGAGCTGTCCAAGGTCTATCAGCGCGGCAAGCAGAAGGTCGAGGTCCTGCACCATATCGACCTCGACGTCGAGCAGGGCGACTTCCTCGCGCTGATGGGCCCCTCGGGCTCCGGCAAGACCACCTTGCTCAATCTGATCGGCGGACTCGACGCGCCCAGCGGCGGCGCGATCAGCGTCGGCGGCCAGCGCATCGACCAGCTGGCGGCAGGGGCGCTGGCCAAGTGGCGGGCCAGCCAGGTCGGCTTCGTGTTCCAGTTCTACAACCTGATGCCCCAGCTGTCGGCGCAGCGCAATGTGGAGCTGCCGCTGCTGCTGACCAAGCTGTCGGCGGCCGAACGCAGCAAGCGCGCGGCGATCGCGCTGCAGCTGGTCGGCCTGGCCGATCGCGCCAAGCACAAGCCGGCCGAGCTGTCCGGCGGCCAGCAGCAGCGCGTCTCGATCGCCCGCGCCATCGTCTCCGACCCGACCCTGCTGGTCTGCGACGAGCCGACCGGCGATCTGGACCGCGAATCGGCCGAGGAGGTGCTGGCGCTGCTGGGCGTGCTGAACCGCGAGCATGGCAAGACCATCCTGATGGTCACCCATGATCCGAAGGCGGCCGAGCGGGCTCGCCACATCCTGCATCTCGACAAGGGCCGCCTGGTCGAGACGATGGTCGAAGGCGCCGCTGTCGCCTGAGGAGCCGACATGAAATACCTGCACCTGATCTGGGCCGCGCTGTTCAGGCGCAAGACCCGCACCTTGCTGACCCTGGTCTCCATCGTCACCGCCTTCCTGCTGTTCGGCCTGCTGGACGCGGTACGCACTTCCTTCGACCAGGCTGGCCAGAGCGCCAACGGCGCCTCGCGGCTGCAGACCGGCTCCAAGCTGAGCTTCATCCAGCTGCTGCCGATGGCGCTGACGCAGAAGATCGCCCAGGTCGACGGCGTCAAGGCCGTCACCTATGCGAACTGGTTCGGCGGGGCCTACCAGGATCCGCACAACGCGGTCTTCAGCTTCGCCGTCGCGCCCAACTACCTGGACCTGTATCCGGAGATCAAGGTCAGCGCCGAGCACCGCAAGGCCTTCGCGGAGACCCGCATCGGCGCCCTGGTCGGCGAGGGCCTGGCGCGCAAGCATGGCTGGAAGGTCGGCGACAAGGTGCCGCTGATGTCGACCATCTTCCCGGACCGCAACGGCAGCAAGAACTGGCAATTCGAGATCGTCGGCCTGATCCATGTCGTCAATATGAAGACCGACGGCTGGTACGACCAGATGTTCCTCTTGAACTGGAAATACTTCGACGACACGACGCCCTACAACCAGGGCCAGGTCGGCTGGTATGTGAGCAGCGTCGCCGACGTCAACCAGGCCGACCGGGTGCTGAAGGCGATCGATCAGATTTCGGCCAACTCCGACCACGAGACCCGCACGATGACCGAGCAGGCGGCCACCGCCTCCTGGATGAAGCAGTTCGCCGACATCGGCCTGATCACCACGGCCATCATGGGCGCCGTCTTCTTCACCCTGCTGCTGCTCTCGGGCAACACGATGATGCAGGCGGTGCGCGAGCGCACCGGCGAGATCGCCGTGCTGAAGACCCTGGGCTTCTCGGAGACCAGCGTGCTGGCGATGGTGCTGGCGGAATCGGTGCTGCTGCTGCTGATCGGCGGCGTGATCGGCATGGCGCTGTCCAGCATCATCGGCCCGGCGATCGCCGCCGGCAGCGGCGGTATGCTGAACCTGTCGGCGGCCGGCGCCAGGAGCTGGACGCTGGGCCTGGCGCTGATGCTGCTGTTCGGCCTGATCGTCGGCGCCTTGCCGGCCCTGAACGCGATGCGGCTGAACATCACTGACGCGCTGGCGGGGAGGGCCTGAGCGATGCTGATGAGAATCCTCAAGAACCTGGGCCTGGTCCTGCTGCTGGTTCTCGTGCTGGGTGCCTGGGTGATGCTGCCCTGGCAGGGAGCCGTCGCCGTGGCCCTGGCGCTGGCGCTGTGGCTCGCGCTGACGCGCAGCGGTGCTCAAGCGCGCTCGGTGGCGGCGGTGGGCATCTCCACCTTGGCGCAGCGCCTGGGCGCCTCGGCGGTGGTCGTCGTCGGCATCGCCGGCGTCGTCGGCGTGCTGGTGGCCCTGCTGGCGATGGCCGAGGGCTATGCGCAGACCCTGCGCCAGTCGGGCAGCGAGGACACGGCCATCGTCTTGCGCGGCGCCTCGGCGGCCGAGGTCGCCTCGACCCTGAGCCGCGAGGAGGTGGTGCAGATCGCGCAGACGCCCGGCATCGCGCGCAATGCCAAGGGCGAGCCCCTGGTCTCGGCCGAGACCGTGGTCGCCGCCAACCTGCCCATCCTGACCGCACCCGACGAGGACGGCAGCGCGCAGTTCCGCGGCGTCGGCGACGGCGCCTTCGAAGTGCGGCCCAATGTCAAGATCGTCGAAGGCCGGCGCTTCACGCCGGGCCTGCGCGAGCTGATCATTGGCCGCGGCACCACGGGCCAGTTCGCCGGCATGCAGCTCGGCAAGAGCATTCGCCTGGGCAGCGAGAGCTGGACCATCGTCGGCGTGTTCGCCTCCGGCGACGCGATGGAGTCCGAGATCTGGGCCGATGCCAATGTCGTCAACGACAGCTACAAGCGCGGCAGCGGCCGCAACTCGGTGACGGTCAAGCTGGCCAGCGCCGCCGGCTTCAAGGACTTCAAGGCCGCGCTGGAAGCCAATCCGCAGTTGAAGACCGAAGCGTCGACGACCTTGGCCTTCTTCGAGAAGCAGTCCGAGCAGATGACCAAGCTGCTGCGCATCATCGGCATCGTCGTCGGCGCCATCATGGCGGTCGGCGCCGTCTTCGGCGCGCTCAACACCATGTTCGCCGCCGTCGCCACGCGCGCCCGCGAGATCGCGACTCTGCGCGCGATCGGCTTCCGCGGCCCGCCGGTCGTCGTCGCCGTGATGCTGGAGACCATGCTCTTGGCCGCTTTAGGCGGCCTGATAGGCGGCCTGATCGCCTACCTGGCCTTCAATGGTTTTGCCGCCTCGACGATGGCGATGAACTCGGTCGGCAAGCTCAGCTTCCAGCTCAGCGTCTCGCCGCAGCTGCTGTGGGAAGGCCTCAAGTGGGCGCTGGCAATCGGCTTCATCGGCGGCCTGTTCCCGGCCGTGCGGGCGGCGACGCAGCCGGTGACGGCGGCGTTGCGGGAGTTGTGAGCGCTGAAGCGACCGCTACATCGAATGATCGGAGTTCGGACCGTTAACACATTGCGGCAGCCGCCGCATCATGATGCAGTCTCTACTCGGCGCGTGCCGTGCATCGCACTGATTACCGCGCAACCGGGGCACATGCTCGAATGTTGGGCAAGTCGCTAACAATCGGCCGAAAACGATTTAGCCATTTCATTGCCATGTCTGCAAACCTGACGCCCGAAGAAGCTCGGAAAGCCAGTAATGAGATGCTCACTCAGTGGGCGAATACTTATCGCAGTGACTCTGGTGTTTATCGGGTCGTGGTCAATGAGATAGACCGTCGAGCTGAAGTCCAAAAGAATTGGAGAAAAGTTGGCGTCGTTGTTGTCATCGGTTTGCTCGGCGTTGCCTTCTTCTGGTTGCGCCATGCCTAGCCTTACGTTCAAGCGGTCGACCAAGCTGCCGTCTATGTCCAACACTAGGGCAACGTCCAAGAAGCGAATTTCATGAGACTCACACAGTTACTGCTTTTGGCGCTAATGCTGCCAGTGTCAGCACATGCGAAGACCGCAGCGGAACTACAAGATGACTGCGCTGCTTTTTATCAGCAGTCCACAACTGTTGCGGGAACTCAGGCCGACCTTGACCGAATGCTCAAATGTGTCGCGTACATCAGTGGTGTCCTTGATGTCCCGTTGATGTACAGCGTGGGTGGCGCAGCCTACTGCGCTCCTGCTGGAACTACGCGGGGTACGGTTATCGGGGTCGTGAGGGAGCAGATCCGGCGACCAGAGGTGGCCAAGATGACTTGGCCAGGGTCCGGGCCACAGGTCATCTTCAATGCAGTGCAAGCGCGTTGGCCCTGCAACGAATCGGGAAGATGAGCCGACATTTCCAGCATAACCTTTTAATTGAGCGGTAGATTGCTGAGTACGACAAATGACCAAGACGCCGAGCGCGACCCAGTTGATCGGCGAAGCACAAGGAGAGCAGCCCTGGCATTCATCTGCAGGGCCGTTCGCCCGACGGCTCAGCGGCCGGTAGCGGAATAGCGTCTTTTTTATCTCAATGATCCGTTCGGCGTTCGCAACCCTAGCCGCATGAGCTAGGTCTCCGGGCCGAGCGCCGGGCCGCTCCCAAGCCGGCCCGCGCTGGCGATGTGCTCGCGGCTCGATGCCGCGAGCATCGCCGTCCCCGCGGGGGACCGACCAATCTCGCCCGCGTTCAGCGGGGCGAGATTGGGCGAGGGGTACTATCTCAACCGCTTGATCAGGCTCGAAGTATCCCAGCGATTGCCGCCCATCTGCTGGACGTCGGCGTAGAACTGGTCGACGAGAGCGGTCACCGGCACGCGGGCGCCGTTGCGGCGGGCCTCGTCCAGCACCAGGCCCAGGTCCTTGCGCATCCAGTCGACGGCGAAACCGAAGTCGAACTTGTCGTCGACCATGGTCTTGCCGCGGTTGTCCATCTGCCAGCTCTGCGCCGCACCCTTGCCGATCACGTCCAGCACCTGCTTCATGTCCAGGCCCGCGCGCTGGCCGAAGGCGATCGCCTCGGACAGGCCCTGCACCAGGCCGGCGATGCAGATCTGGTTGACCATCTTGGCCAGCTGGCCGGCACCGCTCTCGCCGACGCGGGTCACCGCCTTGGCGAAGGCCAGCGCGATCGGCTCGATGGCCGCGAACGGCTCGGCGTCACCGCCGCACATGACGGTCAGCGCGCCGTTGACGGCACCGGCCTGGCCGCCGGAGACCGGCGCGTCGATGAAGTGCAGGCCGCGCGCCTTGGCCGTGGCATAGAGCTCGCGCGCGACCTCGGCCGAGGCCGTCGTGTGGTCGACGAAGAAGGCGCCGGCCTGCATGCCGGCAAAGGCGCCCTGCTCGCCGAGCACGACCGAGCGCAGATCGTCATCGTTGCCGACGCAGCAGAACACGATCTCGGCGCCGCGCGCGGCCTCGGCCGGCGTGGCGGCGAAGGCGCCGCCGTACTCCTTGGCCCAGGCCTCGGCCTTGGCCGTCGTGCGGTTGTAGACGGTCACCTGGTGACCGGCGCGGGCCAGATGGCCGGCCATCGGATGGCCCATGACGCCGAGGCCCAGAAAGGCGACGCGGCGCGAGGGGACGGGAGCGTAGGTGCGTGCGGGTGCGTTCATGCACCCGACTTTAGACGATGGTCAGGTGCTCGGTGCCCGAGGACAGATCGCCGCTGCGCGCGCGTTCGCTGTTCAGCTTGATCTGCAGGCGCAGGTCGTTGACCGAATCGGCATTGCGCAGCGCGTCCTCGTAGCTGACCTTGCCCAGCTCGTAGAGGTCGAACAGGGCCTGGTCGAAGGTCTGCATGCCCAGCTCGCGCGAGCGCTTCATCAGCTCCTTGATCTCGCTGACCTCGCCCTTGAAGATCAGGTCCGAGACCAGCGGCGTGTTCAGCAGGATCTCGACCGCCGCGATGCGGCCCTTGCCCTCGCGGCGCGGCAGCAGGCGCTGCGAGACCAGGGCGCGCAGATTCAGCGACAGGTCCATCAGCAGCTGGGCGCGGCGCTCCTCGGGGAAGAAATTGATGATGCGGTCCAGCGCCTGGTTGGCGCTGTTGGCGTGCAAGGTGGCCATGCACAGGTGGCCGGTCTCGGCAAAGGCGACCGCATGCTCCATCGTCTCGCGGTCGCGGATCTCGCCCATCAGGATCACGTCGGGCGCCTGGCGCAGGGTGTTCTTCAGCGCCGCCTCCCAGCTGTCGGTGTCGATGCCCAGCTCGCGCTGGGTGACGATGCAGTTCTTGTGCGGATGGACGAACTCGACCGGGTCCTCGATCGTGATGATGTGGCCATAGGTCGTCTCGTTGCGCTCGTCGATCATCGCGGCCAGCGAGGTGCTCTTGCCCGAGCCGGTGGCGCCGACGACGATCACCAGGCCGCGCTTGGCCTGCACCACTTCGCGCAGCACCGGCGGCAGGTCCAGCGAGGCGATCGTCGGCAGCACGGCCGGAATCGTCCGCAGCACCAGGCCCACCGAGCCTTGCTGCAGGAAGGCATTGGCGCGGAAGCGCCCGATGCCCTGCGGCGAGATCGCGAAATTGCATTCCTTGGTGCGCTCGAACTCGGCCGCCTGCTTGTCGTTCATGATCGAACGCGCCAGCTGCAGGGTGTGCTGGCCGGTCAGCGGCTGCGGGCTCACCTTGGTGACCTTGCCGTCGACCTTGATCGCCGGCGGGAAGTCGGCGGTCAGGAATAGGTCCGAGCCCTTGCGCGAGATCATCAGGCGCAGCAGGTCATTGATGAATTTGGAGGCTTGGTCGCGTTCCATGGAGGTCCTACTGCGGTTGAGTCTCGCGGGGAAGTTCTGCCGTTACTCACTTGGCTGCGCCAAATGAGTAACGTCAAATTTCCCGGGCTTCAGCCCGGGAAATTTTCCGGGAACTTGGCTTTGGAGCGGGCTTCGCCGGGGGAGATCACATTGCGGCGGACCAGATCGGTGAGGTTCTGGTCCAGCGTCTGCATGCCCTGCTGGTTTCCGGTCTGGATGGCCGAGTACATCTGCGCGACCTTGTTCTCGCGGATCAGATTGCGGATCGCCGAGGTGCCCAGCATGATCTCGTGCGCGGCCACCCGGCCCGAGCCATCCTTCAGCTTGCACAGGCTCTGCGAGATCACCGCCACCAGCGATTCGGACACCATCGCGCGCACCATCTCCTTCTCGGCCGCCGGGAACACGTCGACGATGCGGTCCACCGTCTTGGCGGCCGACGAGGTGTGCAGGGTGCCGAAGACCAGGTGACCCGTTTCGGCCGCGGTCAGCGCCAGGCGGATGGTTTCGAGGTCGCGCATTTCGCCGACCAGCACGCAGTCCGGGTCCTCGCGCAGCGCCGAGCGCAGGGCGTTCGAGAAGGAGAGCGTGTGCGGGCCGACCTCGCGCTGGTTGACCAGGCTCTTCTTCGATTCGTGCACGAACTCGATCGGATCCTCGATGGTCAGGATGTGGCCGTACTCGTTCTCGTTCAGGTGGTTGATCATGCCGGCCAAGGTCGTCGACTTGCCCGAACCGGTGGGACCGGTGACGAGCACCAGGCCGCGCGGCTTCAGCGCAAGCTCGGCAAAGACCTTGGGCGCATTCAGCTGCTCCAGCGACAGGATCTTGGACGGAATCGTGCGGAACACGGCGCCGGCACCGCGGTTCTGGTTGAAGGCATTGACGCGAAAACGCGCCAGGCCCTGGATTTCAAAGGAGAAGTCGACCTCCAGCGTCTCTTCATAGACCTTGCGCTGGGAGTCGTTCATGATGTCGTACACCATGTCATGGACGGCGCGGTGGTCGAGCGCCTCGACATTGATGCGGCGCACATCGCCGTGCACGCGAATCATCGGCGGCAGGCCGGCCGAGAGATGCAAGTCCGAGGCCTTGTTCTTGACCGAAAATGCCAGCAGTTGGGTGATGTCCATGAAAGACGATTATGGCGACGATCGCGGCGAACTTACAAGAAACGCAGACCCGGCTTGCATCTGCTTGCACGCGTGCCGGCCGCCCCGTGCAAAGCGTCACGCTGCTGGTCGTCAGCAAGACCTTCTCCGCCACAGCCGTGCGTGAGGCCTACAACGCCGGTGCGCGCCGCTTCGGCGAGAACTATGTGCAGGAAGGGCTGGAGAAGATCGAGGCGCTGGCCGATCTGCGCCAGGACGTCGAGTGGCATCTGATCGGCCCCTTGCAAAGCAACAAGACCCGCGTCGTCGCCGAGGCCTTCGACTGGGTGCACAGCGTCGACCGGCTGAAGACCGCGCAGCGCCTGTCGGAGCAGCGCCCGGCCGCGCTGCCACCGCTCAACGTCTGCCTGCAGATCAATATCAGCGGCGAGGACACGAAGAGCGGCGCGGCTCCCGGCGAGGCCTTGGCGCTGGCGCGCGCGATCGCCGCGCTGCCGCGGCTGCGGCTGCGCGGCCTGATGGCCGTGCCCGAGCCGGCCGCCGACTTCGAGGCGCAGCGCCTGCCGCACCGCGCGCTGGCCGAGCTGCAGCGGCAGCTTATCGCGCAAGGCCTGACCCTGGACACCTTGTCGATCGGCATGAGCGCCGATCTGGAGGCCGCCGTTGCCGAGGGCGCGACCATGGTGCGCATCGGCTCGGCAATCTTCGGGCAACGTCCGACGCCGGCAG
The DNA here is from genome assembly GCF_030410485.1 of Roseateles violae. Lineage (GTDB taxonomy): Bacteria > Pseudomonadota > Gammaproteobacteria > Burkholderiales > Burkholderiaceae_C > Roseateles_D > Roseateles_D violae. The sequence continues at coordinate 550,628 of NZ_JAUHHC010000003.1, forward strand.
CATGAGCAGCGAGGGCGCGGCCGCGCTCCCGCGCTATCAGCAGCTGGCCGAGGAGCTGGCCGCGCTGATGGCCAGCGGCGCGCTGCGCCCCGGCGACCGCCTGCCCTCGGTGCGCCAGACCCAGCGGGCACGCCGCTGCAGCGCCGCCACCGTTTTCCAGGCCTATTACCTGCTCGAATCGCGCGGCCTGATCCGCGCCGCGCCGCGCTCCGGCTACTTCGTCGCGCCGCCGCCCAGCCAGGCGCCGACGCGCTCGACGCCGCGGCCCGAGCCCGGCCCGGTGGAGGTCAGCGAGCTGGTGTTCCAGCTGCTGGGCAGCAGCGGCCCTGCCATCCATGCGCCCTTCGGCTCCGCCTTCCCGAGCGCCGCGCTGTTCCCGCTCGAGAAGCTGCGCCGCGCGCTGGTCGCCGGCAGCCGGAAGATGAGCGCCGAGCAGCTGACCGCCGATCTGCCGGCCGGGCACGAGGAGTTGCGGCGCCAGATTGCCCTGCGCTATCTGCGACTGGGCCTGGCCATCACGCCGGACGAGATCGTGCTGACCCATGGCGCGCTGGAGGCGCTGAATCTGAGCCTGCAGCTGCTTACCCGGCCCGGCGACGCGGTGCTGGTCGAATCGCCCGGCTTCTACGCCGCGCTGCAGGCGATCGAGCGGCTGGGCCTGCGCGCGATCGAGATCCCCACCGATGCGCGCGAGGGCGCCGATCTGCAGGCCCTGGCCATCCTGCTCGAGCGGCAGCAGCCCCGGGCCTGCTGGCTGATGAGCAGCTGGCAGAACCCGCTGGGCAGCCTGATGCCGGCCGACAAGAAGCGCGCGCTGCTGGCGCTGCTGGCGCGCCACGGCGTGCCGCTGATTGAGGACGATGTCTATGCCGAGCTGCACTTCGGCGCCCAGCCCGCGCCACCGGTCAAGGCCTTCGAGGCGCGGACAACCGGCGCGGCGGTGCTGCACTGCGGCTCCTTCTCCAAATGCCTGGCGCCCGGCTACCGCGTCGGCTGGGTCGCCGCCGGCCGCCTGGCGCCGGCGCTGCAGCGGCTCAAGCTCAGCAACAGCCTCGGCGGCTCCTGGCCGGCGCAGGCGGCGCTGGCCGAGTACCTGCAGGCCGGCGGCTTCGACCTGCATCTGCGCGGCCTGCGCCGGGCGCTGCAGCGCCAGCGCGACGCGATGCTGGACGGCATCGCGCGCCACTTCCCGGCCGGCACGCGGATGACGCGGCCGGAGGGCGGCTACTTCGTCTGGCTGGAACTGCCACCCGGCGGCGACAGCCTGGCCCTGCATGGGCAGGCGCTGGCCGAGGGCATCAGCTTGGCGCCGGGGCCGATGTTCTCGGCCCGGCGCGAGTTCGGCCGCTGCCTGCGGCTGAACTACGGCCATCGCTGGACGCCGGCGCTGCAGGCGGCGCTGGCCAGGCTGGGTAGCCTGGCGGCCGCGCAGTGCAAGGCCTGAGCGCGCGCGCCTCGGCCGCTCGCTTCATTTCCCGCCGTGGACCGACAGCAGCGCATCGACCACGCAGGACAGCAGGTCGCTGCAGGAGGCCTGCCGGTGGTGCTGGTCCGAGCGCTGCTGTGCGGCATTGCCGGCCTCCCGGGCGCCGGCGCGGCGCAGATCGTCGGCGGCGCGCTGCTCGCGCGCGGCCTCCTGGGCGTGATAGCTGGAGCCCGCACAGCCGGCGCCGCCCAGCTGCAGCAGCGTGAGCAGGAGCGCGGAAAAAAGCAGTGATGGAGAGCGCTTCATGTTCTGGCCGGGTTCCCCATGGAGTTCTTGATCTTGGCGCAACCGGCAGCAGCTTGGCGTCTTGGGCTCAACGGACCGTGCATGTAATGGGCGCCATCCGGCCGATCTCGACGATGAGCTCGCTGCCCTTGCCGCGCACGGTGGTGGGGCCGTTGGCGTACAGAAAGCCGGACCCGGCGACCTGCTGCCGCAGTTCGATAGTCTCGCCCTGGCGGAGCAAGAGGCCGATGCCCTGAGCGCCCAGGAAGCGCATCTCCAGGCTCTCCCCATTCGCACAGGCGTAGTGAACGCGGCGCTCGCCCGCGGCTTCGCCGGGCGGGGTTGGCGCCGCACAAGCGGCCAGCAGGGGCAGCAGCAGTGAAACGCCGGAGGTCTTGCGCATGATGCAAGCTTAAGCAGGCTGCGTGCAATCCGGCATCGCGTTTGCCCGAGCCATCATCCACCCGCAGCGGGCGCTGCGGCGCTGATACGGTCGAAAGCAGCGCAATCTGCATCTTCCGCGCCGCGCAGCGCTGCGGCAGCATCGCGGCATGAGCCCGATGATGATGAAGCCCCTGAGGAAACTGCTGCCGGCGCTGAGCCTGCTGCTGGCGCTGGCCGCCGCGCCCAGCCCCGCCGCGCCCTTCGAAGACACGATCGCGCAGCGCGCGCTGGCCTGCACCCTGTGCCATGGCAAGGAGGGCCGGGCCGCGGCCGATGGCTATTACCCGCGCCTGGCCGGCAAGCCGCAGGGCTATCTCTACAAGCAGCTGCTGAACTTCCGCGACGGGCGGCGGCATTACGGGCCAATGAGCGAGCTGATCGATCCGCTCAGCGACGACTATCTGCGCGAGCTGGCCGGCTACTTCGCCGCGCTGGAACTGCCCTATCCGCCACCGCAGCGGCCCGGCCTCGCGCCGGCCGCCCTGGAGCGCGCCCGTGCACTGGTGCTGCATGGCGATCCGGCGCGCCAGCTGCCGGCCTGCGTGCAATGCCATGGCCAGCAGCTCAGCGGCGCCCAGCCCTTCATCCCCGGCCTGCTGGGCCTGTCGCGCGACTATCTGAACGGCCAGCTGGGTGCCTGGCGCAGCGGCCTGCGCCGCGCGGTGGCGCCGGACTGCATGGCCCAGGTCGCCAAGCGCCTGAGCCTGGACGAGATCAACGCGGTCTCGCAATGGCTGGCCGCGCAGCCGCCGCCGCCGGGCATGAAGCCGGCCGCCGCGCCGCCCGAGCAGCCACTGCCGCTGGAATGCGGAGGCCTGCGATGAGCGGCCGCAGGACGGCTCTTCGCATCGCCCTGCTGCTTGCCGCCCTCGCCTTGGGACTGGCCGCCCTGGTCTGGCGGCTCAACCATCTCGACGAAGCACCGGCATCCACGGAGGGGACCGCGCCGCCGACGCCGGCGCTGCTCGAGCGCGGTGCCTATCTGGCCCGGGTCGGCAACTGCGCCGGCTGCCACACGGCGCGCGGCGGCCCGCCCTATGCCGGCGGGCGCGCGATCGCGACGCCCTTCGGCGCCGTGTTCGCGCCGAACCTGACGCCCGATGCGGCGACCGGCCTGGGCGGCTGGAGCCGCGCCGACTTTTGGGCCGCGCTGCACAATGGCCGCGGCCGCGACGGCCGCCTGCTAAGCCCGGCCTTCCCCTACCCGAACTACGCGCTGCTGAGCCGCGCCGATGCCGATGCGCTGTTCGCCTATCTGCAAAGCCTGACCCCGGTTGCGCAGCCGAATCTGCCCTCGCAGCTGCGCTTTCCCTACAACACGCAGCTGAGCCTGGCGGTCTGGCGCGCGCTGTACTTCCGCCCGGCGGTGTTCGAGCCCGATGCGCGGCGCGGCGCGGAATGGAACCGCGGCGCCTATCTGAGCCAGGGCCTCGCGCATTGCAGTGCCTGCCACGCGACGCGCAACGGCCTGGGCGCCGGCGGCACGGCCGACTTCTCCGGCGGCCTGCTGGCCGGCAGCGGCTGGCTGGCACCCTCGCTGCACGACCCGGCCGAGGCCGGCGTGATGGACTGGAGCCCCGCCGCGCTGCGCCAATGGCTGGCCCATGGCAGCAACGCGGCACTGGCCAGCGCGCAGGGGCCGATGGCCGAGGTGATCCTGGGCAGCACCCGGCATCTGAACGAGGCCGATCTGGCCGCGATGGCGCAATATCTGCAGGCGCTGCCGCGCCGGCCGGTCGAGCGGCCCGAGCCGGCCGAGCCGCAGCCGCTGCTGCGCGAGCTGGGCCGCCGGCTCTATGGCGAGCATTGCGCCGCCTGCCATGGCCAGCAGGGCGAGGGCGTGGCCGGCGCCTATCCGCCGCTGGCCGGCAGCCGCGTGGTGACCATGGCCAGCCCCGGCAATCTGCTGCTGATCATCCAGCGCGGCGGTTTCGCACCGGCCACCGCCGGCCATCCGCGCCCCTTCGGCATGCCCCCCTTTGCCGGCGTGCTGGACGACCGGCAGTTGGCCGCGCTGGCCAGCTATCTGCGCAACAGCTGGGGCCATCAGGCCGGCGATGTGCGGCTGCTCGACGTCGTGCAACTGAAGTCGCGCCGCATCGACTGAGGCCGCGGCGCTCGCAATCCCCGATCGGGGGGAGCACAGCGGCCGCTGCCGCGCACTTGTTCACGCCGGCCGCAAAAGCCGCTGTACGACTTGTTACCCAATGCCGCGACACTGCGGGTCCGGCGGTCAAGAGCGAGCTTCGCGAACGGCCCCAAAAAACCTGCAGCCCGTATCTGCGACATATGTCACGGCCAGCGCAAGACCTGATGTAAACCCTGATCCAGCGCTGTCTCGAAGGCGACGAAAGCCAGATCGGGTTCCCAGCATCAGCGGCGCAAGCCGCGCGGCCCGGGACGACACAAGAACACCGAATGATCGAAGAGGGAAGTTCCACATGAATCTTCTGACCCAACTGCGCATCAGCCATCGCCTGGCCGTCAGCTACGGCCTGCTGATCCTGCTGCTGATCGCGATCGGCGCCTATGGCGCGATCAATGCCCGCGGCCTGGCCCATGACCTGGACCGCACGGCCAACTCCAGCCTGGTCAAGATCGGCTCGGCCAATGCGCTGGACGTTAATGTCAATGTGGTGGCCCGCGCCTCGCGCGACCTGCTGCTGCTGGACACCGCCGGCGGCATCAAGAAGGCCAAGGCCGCGATCACCGGCGCGCTGGACGACAGCGAGAAGCAGCTCTCCAGCCTGGACGGCATGCTCGACGATCCGAAGGAGAAGGAGCAGATCGCCAAGGTCCGTGAGGCGCAGGCCAAGTTCATCGCCGCCATCGGCAAGTTCCAGAAGGTGCAGGCCGACGGCTCGCCGGACGAGGCGCGCGAAAGCCTGATCACCGACGTGCGCCCGGCCCAGCAGGCCTATCAGGACGGCCTCAAGGGCCTGGTGGATCTGCAGTACGAAAGCGCGCGCGACCTGGCCGTCTCGGCCGGCGAGATCGCTCGCTCCTCGGTGCTGGTGACCGGCCTGCTGGTCATCGTCGCGGCCGTCATCGGCGTCGGCGGCGGCTATGTGATCGCCCGCTCCATCGTCGTGCCGGCCAACAAGGCCAAGGAAGCCGCCGAGGCGATCGCCGCCGGCGATCTGACCCGCCACATCACCGTCAAGGGCAGCGACGAGCTGGCCCAGATGCTGACCGCGATGCAGGACATGCAGCGCGCGCTGTCCGGCGTGGTCCACAGCGTCAGCGCGGCCGCCGGCGAGGTGGCGCAGAACTCCGGCGCGATCGCCGACAGCAATGTCAATTTGTCCGACCGCACCGCGCGCTCGGCCGCCAGCCTGCAGAACACGGCCGCCTCGGTCGAGCAGATCGCCTCCAACCTGAACGGCGCCAGCGACCTGACCCGCCGCGCCGCCGGCATCGCCAGCAAGGCGCGTCAGTCGGCCTCGGCCGGCGGCACCGTCGTCTCCAAGGTCGTCGAGACCATGGAAGAGATCAGCGCCAGCTCGAAGAAGATCGGCGACATCATCGGCGTCATCGACGGCATCGCCTTCCAGACCAATATCCTGGCGCTGAACGCCGCCGTGGAGGCGGCCCGCGCCGGCGAGCATGGCCGCGGCTTCGCCGTCGTCGCCAGCGAGGTGCGTTCGCTGGCCCAGCGCAGCGCCACCGCCGCCAAGGAAATCAAGGTGCTGATCCAGGAATCGTCGGTGAAGGTCGAGAACGGCACCAAGCTGGTCGACAACGCCGGCGTGACGATCCGCTCGGTGGTCGACGAGGTCAACAATATGGGCCAGCTGATCGAGGAGATTTCGCACTCGGCCCAGGAGCAGGCCGCCGGCGTCGGCGTCGTCAACAACGCGATGAACGAGCTGGACCGCGCGACGCAGCAGAACACCACCCTGGTCGACGACCTCAGCCGCTCGACCGACGCGCTGAAGACCAGCTCCTCGCGCCTGCTCGAAGCGGTCGGCTTCTTCCGCGCCGCCGCCGTCTGATCACCCCCGCATTCACCCCCATTCGCCAAGAGAAACCGCTATGACGTTCACCACCGCCCCCAAGTTCCTGCGCTCGGCCACCCTGCTGTGCGGCGCGCTGGCCCTGGCCTTTGCCGCCCACGCCAACGCGCCCAAGGTCATCAAGAAGGTGCCGCCGGAGTTCCCGCGCGAGGCCGCCCAGCAGGCGATCACCAGCGGCACGGTCAAGGCCAAGATGTCGATCGAGCCGGACGGCAAGGTCAGCGCCGTTGAAATCATCGAGGCGCAGCCGCGCCGCGTGTTCGACAAGGCCGTCACCCGCGCGCTGATGGACTGGAAGTTCGAGCCCAGCAACGAAAAGCAGACGCACGAAGTGAAGCTGGTGTTCAGCAACGAAGACTGAGCCCGCCTTTCAGCCGCCCGAACAACCGCCCCGCTCGCGCCGGGCGGTTTTTTCATGCCCGCCTCAGCGCAGGGTGATGCCGCTGGCGCGCAGCGCCATCACGGCGCCGTTGGGCTGGGTCAGGTGCATCCAGCCCAGCAGGCCCAGGCACAGCAGCAGGCCGCTGAGCAGGATGGCCGTCGTCATGCGGCGGCGGCGCTGTTGCTGCTGCTCGATGCGGCGGCGACGCGGCGTCGGCTCGGCTAGGCGCAGCTGCACCGGATCGGCGACCAGGCGCTTGGAGCGCTGCACCCGGTGGGCCTTTTTACGTCCGTCACGACCGGACACAACTTCGAAGCTCAGCGCCTCGCCCAGCGTGGGCGCGGCACCGTCGGTCGGGAAGGCCGAGATATGGACGAACAGCGGTTCGCCCCCCTGGATCGAAGCGACGGCGCCATAGCCACGGTCCGGATTCCACTCGGTCAAAGTACCCTCAAATCTCATCGGATCCCCCATTGCACTGCTTGCCGCTTCGTCCGCGTGCATACGGCGGCGACTGGCCAAGCCATCTTGCCCAGAAGCGCGCGAGGCGGCGCAACAGGCTGTAAGAAGTCCGCGGTCGGGGACAATGGCGGCCGGCATTAGCGACGAACAAGCGAGCAGATAAGACGATGGCCATCCACTGGTTCCCCGGGCATATGAATTCGACCCGGAATGCGATCAACGATCGGATGAAGGCCGGGCTTGACGTCGTCATCGAGCTGCTCGATGCGCGGCTGCCCGGCTCCAGCGCCAATCCGCTGCTGGCCAAGCTGACCGCCGGCAAGCCGAACCTGAAGCTGCTGAACAAGCAGGACCTGGCCGACCCGGCGCGCACCGCCCAGTGGCTGGCGCATTACAACGCGCTGCCCGCCACCCGCGCGATCGGCCTGGACGCGAGCGTCGTGGCCCCGGCCAAGGCGCTGATCGCCGCCTGCCGCGAGCTGGTGCCCAACCGCGGCGGCATGGCCAAGCCGGTGCGGGTGCTGATCTGCGGCATCCCCAACGTCGGCAAGTCCACGCTGATCAACACGATCTCGGGCCGGCGCGCCACCAAGACCGGCGACGAGCCCGGCATCACCAAGCTCGAGCAGAAGATCGTGCTGGAGAACGACTTCTATCTGTTCGACACGCCGGGCATGCTGTGGCCGCGCATCAGCGTCGAGCAAAGCGGCTACAACCTGGCCGCCAGCGGCGCGATCGGCCGCAATGCCTTCGACGAGGAGGAGGTCGCGCTGGAGCTGCTGGCCTATCTGCGCCGGCACTATGCCGAGTTGCTCGAGCAGCGCTACAAGCTCGGCGAGGTGGCGGCACTCAGCGACGAGGAGGTGCTGGCCGCCATCGGCCGCAAGCGGGGCGCCGTGATCAGCGGCGGCCGCATCAATATGCAGAAGGCCGCCGAGGTGCTGGTCTACGAATTCCGCCAGGCGGTGCTGGGTCGCATCACGCTGGAAACGCCCGAGGAGTTCGCCGCCTGGCAGGCGGCCGCCGACGAGGCCGAGGCGCAGCGCAAGGCGGCGGCGCTGGCGAAAAAGGGCAAGCAGCGCCCGCAGCGCGGCTAGCGGCCCGGTCGCGCATGGCCCCCAAAGGAGGGCGAGCGGGCGCCAAATCCGTCACGCCGGCCCGCGGCGGCCGGGCCCGCGGTGGCCGTGGCGGCCTTAGTCTATCGGTGTAAGCAGTTATGCATCGTTTTCCGCCGGCCGCATCTTGTCGCTCCCTGCCCGTCTTCTAAGCTGCCGCCGATTTCAGTCCTGGCCTCTGCGCGCGCCGGGTCTGCTGGGCCTGCTCCTCTTGCTGCTGCTGGGCCGCCCGGCCCAGGCCGGCGGCCCGCTGCCGCTGCTGATCGAGTACCGCGACAAGCCGCCCTACTCCTACACCGAGCACGGCCAGCCGGCCGGCCTGCTGATCGACAAGACGCAGGCGATCTGCAAGCGGGCGGGCCTGGCCTGCCGCTTCAGCGAGGTGCCGCTGAAGCGCATCCTGCAGAACCTGCAGGGCGATGAGCGGCCGCTGTGCTCGCCCGGCTGGTACAAGCTGCCCGAGCGCGAGGCCTATGCGCGCTTCTCGGCGGCCATGCACCAGGACCGCCCGCATCTGGTGCTGGCCGCGGCCGGCGCGGCGCCCGCGGTGCGCGCCCATGCCCAGATCGCTTCGCTGGTGCGCGACGAGCGGCTGCTGCTGGGCGTCGTCGATGGCGTTTCCTACGGCCCCGAGCTGGACCGCACCATTGCCCAGATGGCGCGCCCGCCGCTGCGCGCCACCGTCACCGCGCTGCAACTGAGCAAGATGCTGGGCGCCGAGCGCGCCGACTATATGTTCATCGACCAGGAAGACCTGGACTATCTGAACCGGCATGGCGAGATCAGCGCGCGCGGCGTGCGGGCGATCAAGTTCCCCGACGCGCCGCCCGGCCTGTTCCGCTATTTCATGTGCAGCAAGCGCGTGGACAAGGCGGTGCTGGCCCGGCTCGACGAGGCGATCCGGCGCCTGGGCTACGACGGCTCGCGCTAAGCAAATAAATCGGGCGGCGATTTAAGTCCGGGGCCGCGGCGGTCGCCCTAGTCCCGGGTCATGCCCGAAGCACGCACCCAGATCAAGCGCGGCGGAATCAATCGCGCCGGCCTGCGCCATGCCGGCGCGCCGGCGCCGGTTCGGCCCGAGCCGCCGCGTCCGGCACCGCCGGCGCCACCGCCACCGCCCGGCCTCGCCGCCGAGCTGGCCAGGACAACGCTGCAGGTGATCGCCGTCAGCGCCGGCCTGCTGCTGGCCGGCGCGCTGGTGCTGCTCGTGCGCGACAGCATGGCCGTCGGCGCGCATCTGGCCGAGGCCAAGAACGAGCGCACCACCCTGGTCTGCCAGAACGGCCGCATGACGCATGGCGACGGCTCGCTCTATGACCGGCTGTTCGCGCGCTCCTACTTCGTCTGCACCGAGTGGCGGACCCTGCAGGCGATCGAGCTGATGGAAAAGCCCCGTTAGGCCAGGCCCAGCAGCGCGCGGGCCTCGGCCGGGCTGGCGATGGCGCGGCCGGCATTCGCGGCGCAGCGCGCCAGCGCCGCGACCAGCGGGCCATTGCCGGCGGCGCGACCGCCGTCGGGCAGATAGAAGGTGTCCTCCAGGCCCGTGCGCAGCATGCCGCCGAGCTCGGCCGTGCGCTGGTGCACCGGCCAGATCTCGGCGCGGCCGATCAAGGTCGTCTGCCAGACGGCGCCGTCGACCAGCCAGCGCGGCAGCAGGGCCAGCAGATCGGCGTCCACCGGCATGCCGGAGGCCACACCCATCACGAAGTTGTACTCGGGCACGCCGCGGAACATGCCGGCCTTCAGGTACATGCCGACCGAGCGCACGATGCCGACATCGAAGCATTCGAACTCCGGATGGGTGCCGGTCTCGGCCATCACGTCGAGAAAGCGCTGCACCTTCTCGACCGGGTTGTCGAAGACCATCGGCGGCCAGGCCCAGCGGCCGTCGTCCCGCAGCTTCAGGTAGTTCAGGCTGCCGGCATTGCAGGCGGCGATCTCGGGCCGCAGGCGCCGTATGCAGGCGGCGGGGCCCTCGATGTCGGGCCCGATCACGCCGGTCGTCAGATTGATGATGACGCCGGGGCAGGCGGCGCGGATCGCGTCCACGACTTCCTCGGCGACCTCCGGGTCCCAGCTGGGCAGATGGCCCAGACCGGCGCCCTGCTGGCGCAGATGCACATGCATCACCGCGGCGCCGGCATTGAAGGCGTCGCGCGCCTCGGTCGCCATCTGCGCCGGCGTGACCGGCACCGGATGCTGCTGCGGATTGGTCAGCACGCCGGTCAGCGCGCAGGTGATGATGGCCTTGTCCATGATCAGGGTTCCAGTTCAAGCAAGAGCGCGCCGGCGGCGACCGCGTCATGCGGGCCGACATGCAGGGCCTTGACCCGGCCGGCGGCACCGGCCGTCAGCCACATCTCCATCTTCATCGCCTCGACGCTGAGCAAGGGCTGACCCTCGGCCACCGTGTCGCCGACCTGCACCAGCAGCTGCGCGACCAGGCCGGCCACCGGCGCGCAGGCGCGCAGCGGGTCGGCCCGGGCTGCCCCTTGCGGATAGGGCGAGGGTTCCTCGAACTCGAACACCGCCGCCTCGGCGGCTATCTGCACGCGGCGGCCGTCGCGCCAGCTGTGCAGCGAGATCTGCCGGCCATCGACGGCAACGCGCTCGGGGCTCAGCAGATCGACGCGATGCGCGTCGATGAAGGCGCTGCGGCCCTCGGTCGCGACCCGCCAGCGGCGGCGCTCGTCGCCCTGCTGCAGGCTCAAGTCGTAGCGGGCGACGCCGGCCGGCCGCCGCTCGGCGACGCCGTCCCCCAGCGCCAGGATCGCGGTGGCGATCAGCCAGTGCTCGTCGCGCGGCCGCGGCCGGGCCGGCTCGCCGCGCTGCGCCCATTCGTCGAGCAGGCCGGTGTGCAGCCGCGCGGCGCCGAAGTCCGGATGCCGCAGCAGATCGCGCAGGAAACGGCCGTTGTGCACCAGGCCCAGCAGCGGCGTCTGCTCCAGCGCGTGCGCCAGGCGCCGGATCGCGTCCTCGCGGTCGCGGCCATGGACGATCAGCTTGGCCAAGAGCGGGTCGTAGAAGGGCGTCACTTCCTCGCCCTCGGCAATGCCGTGGTCGATACGCACACCCGCCGCCGCCTCGGGCCGCCAATGGACGACGCGGCCGGTCTGCGGCTTGAAGCCGTCATACGGATCCTCGGCATAAAGTCGCGCCTCGATCGCATGGCCGTCGAAGCGGATCTGGTCCTGGCGCAGCGGCAGCGGCTCGCCGGCGGCGATGCGCAGCTGCCACTCGACCAGATCGAGGCCGGTGATCGCCTCGGTGACCGGATGCTCGACCTGCAGCCGCGTGTTCATCTCCAAGAAGAAATGGCGGCCCTGCGCATCGACGATGAACTCGACCGTGCCGGCGCCGACATAGCCGACGGCCTGCGCCGCCGCGACCGCATCGCGGCCCATGGCCGCGCGCAGCGCGGCGTCGACGATCGGCGACGGCGCCTCCTCGATCAGCTTCTGGCGGCGGCGCTGGGCCGTGCAGTCGCGCTCGCCCAGATGGATCGCATGGCCCTGCGCATCGGCGAAGACCTGGATCTCGATATGGCGCCCCTGCTCGATCAGTCGCTCCAGCATCAGGCCGCCGTCGCCGAAGGCGTTCTCGGCCTCGCGCCTTGCGCTGGCCAGGGCCGCCGGCAGCTCATCGGCCGCGCGCACCAGACGCATGCCGCGCCCGCCGCCGCCGGCCACCGCCTTGACCAGGAGCGGATAGCCGAGCCGCGTGGCCTCGGCGAACAAGCTCGCCTCGTCCTGCTGTTCGCCCAGATAACCGGGCAGGCTGGGCACGCCGGCCTCCATCATGCGGCGCTTGGCGCGCGCCTTGTCGCCCATCGCCGCGATGGCCTCGGCCGGCGGACCGATGAAGACGACGCCGGCCTCGGCGCAGGCGGCGGCGAAGTCGGCGCGCTCGGACAGGAAGCCGTAGCCGGGGTGGACGGCGTCGGCGCCACTGGCCTGGGCGGCCGCAAGCAGGGCCGCGATATTCAGATAGGACTCGGTGGCCGGCGCCGCGCCGATGCGGACCGCCTCGTCGGCCTGGCGCACATGCAAGGCCTGCGCATCCGCATCGGAGAACACCGCCACCGTTCGATAGCCAAGCCGCCGCGCGCTGCGCATCACGCGGCAGGCGATTTCGCCCCGGTTGGCGATCAGGATCTTTGAGAAGCTCATGTCGTCGGCACCCAGCGCGGCCTGCGCTTCTGCACGAAGGCGTTCACGCCTTCCAGACCTTCCTCACCGAGCACGGCCTCGGCAAACAGCTCGGCGGCCTCCGGGACCATTTCGGAGGCCTCCCGATGCAGCGCCTTCGCCATCAGCCGCTTCGTCGCCGCCACCGCCCGCGGCGCGCATTGCAGGATCTCCCCGAGCACGCGGGCCAGCGCCGCGTCCAGATCGGCGGCCGCGTGCAGCTCATGCACCAGGCCCAGGCTCAGGGCCTGCCGACCATCGAGCCGCCCGCCGCTGACCGCCAGCCGCCGCGCCTGCGAATAGCCCAGGCGCTGGACCAGGAAGGGCGCGATCTGCGCCGGCACGACACCCAGCGAGGTCTCCGGCAGCCGGAAACTGACCGTGTCGGCCGCCAGCGCGACATCGGCCACGCAGGCCAGGCCGAAGCCGCCGCCCATCACCGTGCCCTCCAGCACCGCGACGGTCGCGATGCCGGTGTCGGCAAAGGCACCGCAAAACTCGCCGAAGGCGGCGCTGAGCCTGCGCAGCGCGGCCGCATCGCCGGCGCCGGCCGCCATGTCCTTCAGATCGCCACCCGAGCAGAAATGCCCGCCGGCGCCGCGCAGCACGATCACCCGCACATCGCCGGCCGCCTCGGCCGCCGCCAGCGCGGCACGCAGCTCGGCCACCATCGCGATCGACAGCGCATTGCGCGAATCCGGGCGGTTCAGCGTCAGATGCAGCACGCCTGCATCATCATCACGCCGCTGAAGCACGGCGGGATTCAATGCGAGCCCTTCGGCAAGGTGCCCTCGAGCTTGCAGATGATGCCCAGCATCACCTCGTCGGCGCCGGCACCGATCGAGACCAGGCGGCCGTCGCGGTAGGCCTGACTGATCGGGTTGTCGCGGGTGAAGCCCATGCCGCCCCAGTACTGCAGGCAGCTGTCGGCCACCTCGCGGCTGAGACGCCCGCACTTGAGCTTGGCCATCGAGGCGAGCTTGGTGACGTCCTTGCCGGCCACGTACTGCTCGACCGCGCTATAGGTCAGCGCGCGCAGCGCCTCGACCTCGGTGCGCAGCTCGGCCAGGCGGAAGTGCACGACCTGGTTGTCGAGGATGGACTTGCCGAAGGCCTGGCGCTCGCGCGTGTAGTCAATGGTCAGGTCGATCAGCCGGTCCATATTCTTCAGGGTCGAGGCGGCGCCCCAGAGCCGCTCCTCCTGGAACTGCATCATCTGGAACATGAAGCCCATGCCCTCGGCGCCGATCAGATGGCGCTGCGGCACCCTCACGCCGTCGAAGAAGAGCTGGGCCGTATCCGAGGCGTCCATGCCGATCTTGTGGATCTTCTGCCGGGTGATGCCGGGCGCGTCCATGGGCACGACGATCAGGCTCTTGTTCTTGTGCGGCGAACCGTCGCCGGTGTTGGCCAAGAGGCAGCACCAGTCGGCCTGCAGGCCGTTGGTGATCCACATCTTCGTGCCGTCGATCACATAGTCGCCGCCGTCCTTGCGCGCCGTCGTCTTCACCGCCGCCACGTCGGAGCCGCCGCCCGGCTCGCTGACGCCCAGGCAGCCGACATAGTCGCCGGTGATCGAGGGGGCGAGGAACTCGCGGCGCAGCTCGTCCGAGCCGAAGCGGGCCAGCGCCGGCGTGCACATATCGGTCTGCACCCCGATCGCCATCGGCACGCCGGCGCAGGCGCAAGCGCCCAGCGCCTCGGCCATCACCAGCGAGTAGCTGAAGTCCAGGCCCGCGCCGCCGAATTCCTCCGGGTACTTCAGGCCCAGGAGGCCCAGGTCACCGAGCTTCTTGAAGACCTCGTGCGCGGGGAACTGCTCGGCCTTTTCCCATTCGGGCACGAAGGGGTTCAGCTCCTTCTCGACGAAGCGAGTGACGGTGTCGGCCAGCGCGCGATGCTCGGGCGTGAAGTTCATCTCTGATGTCTCCGTTTTTAAAGTCGGGCCACGCCGAAGCTGTTCGGCCGCAACTGCCGCGCCTCGCTCTCGCGCGCCAGCGCCAGGCACAGGCCCAGGATGCGACGCGTGTCGCGCGGATCGATGACGCCGTCGTCCCACAGCCGGGCGGTGCCGAACAGCACGTTCGATTCGCGATCGATGCGTGATCGCAGCTGATCGCTCATCGCGGCCAGCGCCTCCTCGTTGACCGGCGCGCCCATCCGTTCGAGCTTGCTGCGGTTGACGATGTCCATCACCTTGGCCGCCTGCGCGCCGCCCATCACCGCGGTGCGCGCCGTCGGCCAAGAAAAGATGAAGCGCGGATCGAAGCCGCGGCCGCACATGCCGTAGTTGCCGGCGCCAAACGAGCCGCCCAGGACGATGGTGAACTTGGGCACCCGCGCATTGGCGACCGCCTGGATCATCTTGGACCCATGCTTGATCGCTCCCTGCGCCTCGGCCTCGCGGCCGACCATATAGCCGGTCGTGTTCTGCAGGAACACGAGCGGCGTGCCGCTCTGCTCGCAGAGCTGGATGAACTGCGCCGCCTTGGTCGAGCCCTGCGGCTGGATCGGGCCGTTGTTGCCGATCAGGCCCACGGCATGGCCTTCGATGCGCGCATGGCCGCAGACGGTGTCGGCCGCGTAGCCGGCCTTGAACTCCAGGAAGTCCGAGCCGTCGACGAGGCGGGCGATCACCTCGCGCACGTCATAGGGCTCGCGCTCGTCCTGCGGCACGATGCCCAGCAGTTCCTCGGCATCGAAGAGCGGCGGCGGGCAGGCCGGCGCGGGCGGCGCAAGGTCCCAGGGCAGCTGGTCCAGCAGTTCGCGCGCCAGCGCGATCGCATGGGCATCGTCCTCGGCCAGGTACTCGCCCAGGCCGGTCACCGTCGCATGCAGCTCGGCGCCGCCGAGCTCCTCGTCCGTCGCGTCCTCGCCGATCGCGGCCTTGACCAGCGGCGGGCCGGCCAGATAGATGCTGGAGCGCTTCCTGACCAGCACCACATAGTCGGACAGTCCGGGCAGATAGGCGCCACCGGCCGTCGAGGAGCCGTGGACGACGGCGATCTGCGGAATGCCCATTGCCGAGAGCCGCGCCTGGTTGGCGAACGAGCGCCCGCCCTCGACGAACATCTCGGCCTGGTACATCAGGTTGGCGCCGCCGCTCTCGACCAGATAGATCAGCGGCAACCGGTTCTCGCGCGCGATCTCCTGCATGCGCAAGGCCTTCCTCAGCCCCATCGGCGCGACGGTGCCGCCCTTGATCGCGCTGTCGCTGGCCGAGATCATCACCCGCTTGCCGGCAACGGTGCCGATGCCGACGATAGCCCCGCCGCCCAGCACCGACTTCTTGCCGTCGTCGTCGTGCATGCCCAGACCCGCCAGCGAGGACAGCTCCAGAAAGCCGCTGCCGCGGTCGAGCAGGCGCGCGACTCTTTCCCGCGGCAGCAGCTGGCCGCGCGACTCGAACTTCTCGCGCTTGCTTTCCGACTCGGCGATGACCCGGGCCTCCAGCCCGCGGATCTCGTCCAGGCGCTCGCGCATGCGCTGCGCATTGGCGCGAAAGCCGGCCGAGGCCGGGTTCAGCAGGCTGCCGAGCGCGGTCACCTCAGCACCTCCGGCGTAATCGCGCGATGGAAGCCGTCGAACGGCGCCGTGCCCGGGTGGTCGATGCTCGGAAAGGCCGGGCCGCCCAGCGAGGCGCCGCCATCGATCTGCAGGGTCACGCCGGTGATGAAGGCCGCCGCCGGCGACAGCAGGAAGACGATGGCCGCGCTGATCTCGGCCTCGCTGGCCAGCCGGCGCAGCGGCACATGGTTCTTCAGCTGGCGGATCAGCGGCCGGATCGCCTCGCCATAGCGGTCCATGCCGCTGGACGCGACCCAGCCCGGCGCGACCGCATTGACTCTCACGCCGGCATGCGCCCATTCATAGGCGGCGCTCATGGTCAGATTGCTCATGCCGGCGCGCGCGGCGCCGCTGTGCGCCATGCCCGGCATGCCGTTGCGGAAGTCGGCCGTCATATTGACGATGGCGCCGCCATGGGCCTGCATGCTCTGCGTGAACAGCTCGCGCATCATCAGGAAGCCGCCGGTCAGGTTGTTGGCGACGACCGCCTCGAAGCCGCGCTTGGCGATCGCCTGCAGCGGGCTCGGGTACTGGCCGCCGGCGTTGTTGACCAGGCCGCGGACGGGCCCCAACTCGGCGACGACGGCGGCAACCTGGGCCTTGACCGCCTCCTCGTCGCGAATGTCGAAGGCGCGCCAATTGCAAAGCCCGCCGTCGGCGGCGATCTCGGCGGCCACGGCTTCCAGCTTGTCGGCGCTGCGGCCCGAGATCACGACCCGCGCGCCCAGCGCCGCCAGCTCGTGCGCGACGCAGCGGCCGATGCCGGAACCGCCGCCGGTGACCCAGACCAGCCGCCCGGCGAACAGGCCCGGCGCGAACACCGAACGGTACTGCGGCTGAAGATCCATGGACGACGCTCCTGCATGACCTGTCAGGCGCACAGCTTCCGTTAACGTCAGCTGTCTTTCATATCGGTGAATACCATGAAGCCAGCGGCGACAGCAATCCTTAAGCTCGCCGGCATCCCCAATCACCAGCACGGAGAACAGCGATGGACATGCAGGCGATCACCGAGGCCTTGCGCGGCAAGGTCGGCGAACACAGCGGCCTGGACGCGGTGCTCAAGTTCGATTGCGGCGCCGATGGCGTCGCCGTCATCGACGGCAAGTCCGAGCCCAACACGGTCAGCAACGAGGATCGGGAGGCCGACTGCACGATCGCGATCAGCCGCGAGAACCTGGCCGCGCTCTTGCAAGGCGAGCTGAACCCGATGAACGCCTTCATGATGGGCAAGATCAAGGTCAGCGGCGATATGGGCATCGCGATGAAGCTGCAGCGGGTGGTTTGACGTGAAGCCCCTCGTCCAAGGAGTACCTTGGCCGGTCCCCCGAGGGGACGGCGATGCTTGCGGCCTTGAGCCGCAAGCACATCGCCATGGCGGGCCGGCTTGGGGCGGCCCGGCGCCCGGCCCGAATGCCGACCGTGTCATGCGTGGCGGGTTCCGCGAGTGCACCATGGAAAGCTGAGATGGACAAACGAGCCAAGGCCGCCGCGCTGGAGATGCTGGAATCCAGCACCAGCGCGCCGCTGGAAGGCCTGTTCGGCATCACCGAGCTCTGCGCCGAGTTCGGCATCTCGCCACGCGCGATCCGCTTCTACGAGGACAAGGAGCTGCTGCAGCCGCGCCGCGTCAACGGCGCGCGCGTCTACACGCAACGCGACCGCGCGCGCTTGCAGATCATCCTGCGCGCCAAGGCGATCGGCTCGACCCTGGCCGAGATCAAGCATTACCTCGATCTCTACGGCGCCCATGGCGAGGGCCGCACCCGCCAGCTGCAATGGACCTTGGAGCGCACCGACGCTGCGATCGCCGAGCTGGAGCTCAAGCGCGCCCATATCGACGCGACCCTGGCCGAGCTGCGCCTGGTCAATGAATCGGTGC
The DNA here is from genome assembly GCF_030410485.1 of Roseateles violae. Taxonomy (GTDB): domain Bacteria; phylum Pseudomonadota; class Gammaproteobacteria; order Burkholderiales; family Burkholderiaceae_C; genus Roseateles_D; species Roseateles_D violae. Next base: position 568,394 of record NZ_JAUHHC010000003.1, read on the forward strand.
GCCAGCAGCTGGCCGCCCAGGAGAAATGACGATGACCCTGCCCCTCTTTCCGTCGAACTGGCTCGGCGACGAACACCGGATACTGCAGGACGCAGTGGCGCGCTTCTTCAGGGAGCGCTGGGTGCCGCGCGCGGCCGAATGGCGCGAGGCCGGCATGATGGGCCGCGACAGCTGGCTGGAAGCCGGCGCCCAGGGCCTGCTCTGCGCGGCCGTGCCCGAGCAGTACGGCGGCGGCGGCGGCGATTTCGGTCATGACGCGGTGATCCTGCTGGAGCAGGCCAAGGCCAATCTGAGCGGCTTCGGCGGCGGCCTGCATTCGGCCATCGTCGCGCCCTACATCCTGCATTACGGCAACGAGGAGCAAAAAGCACGCTGGCTGCCGCGCATGGCCCGCGGCGAGCTGGTCGGCGCGATCGCGATGACCGAGCCGGGCACCGGCTCCGATCTGCAGGCGATACGCACCAGCGCCCGCCGCGATGGAGACGACTACCTTCTGTCCGGCCAGAAGGTCTTCATCACCAATGGCCAGAACGCCAACCTGGTCATCGTCGTCTGCAAGACCGACAAGGAGCAGGCGGGCGCCAAGGGCATCTCGCTGATCGTCGCCGAGGTCGAGAACGACGACGGCTCGCTGCGGCCCGGCTACCGCCGCGGCCGCAATCTGGACAAGATCGGCATGAAGGCGCAGGACACGTCCGAACTCTTCTTCGACGAGCTGCGGGTGCCGGTCGCCAATCTGCTCGGCGGCGAGGCTGGCAAGGAAGGCCAGGGCTTCTTCCAGCTGATGCAGGAGCTGCCGCAGGAGCGGCTGATCATCGCGATCAGCGCGGTCGGCGCGATCGAGCGGGCGCTCACCGAGACGCTCGCCTATGTGAAGGAGCGCCAGGCCTTCGGCAAGCCGGTCTGGGATTTCCAGAACACCCGCTTCAAGCTGGCCGAGGTGCAGAGCCAGCTGCTGGCCGCCCGCGCCCTGGTCGACGCCTGCATGGACGCGCACCTGAGGGGTGAGCTGGATGCCCCCCGCGCCGCGCTGGCCAAGGCCTTCTGTACCGACCTCGCCTGCAAGGTGATGGACGAATGCCTGCAGCTGTTCGGGGGCTATGGCTACATGATGGAATACCCGATCGCCGAGCTCTATGCCGACGCCCGCGTCGCCCGCATCTATGGCGGCACCAACGAGATCATGAAGGAACTGGCCGCGCGCTTCATGTGAGCGGGACCATGACAACGGAGACAAGAAGAAGATGAACCTGAACGAACCCGTCATCCGCGGTGCCTTGGAATCGACGCTGGACCTGCAGCGCAAAGCCTATCTGGCCCACCCGGTCCCCAGCCTGGCCGAGCGCCGGGCCGATCTGCGCACCCTGCAGCGCTTCGTGCGCGATCACAAGGAGGCGCTGTGCGCGGCGATCAGTGCCGACTACGGCCACCGCTCGACGCACGAGACCCTGCTGGGCGAGGTCTTCCCGGTGCTGGACGGCATCGACCATGTGATCAAGCAGCTGCGCCGCTGGATGCGGCCGCAGCGGCGCTCGGTCGACCTGCGCAACTTCTTCGGCGCGCGCAACCGCGTGATCCCGCAGCCGCTGGGCGTCGTCGGCGTGATCGTGCCCTGGAACTTCCCGCTCAATCTGAGCCTGGTGCCGCTGAGCTATATCTTCGCCGCCGGCAACCGCGCGATGGTCAAGATGAGCGAGAACTCGCGCCATCTGGCCGCGCTCTTGATCGAGAAGATGCCGGCCTATTTCCCGCCGGAGAAGCTGCAGTTCTTCGACGAGACGGGCGGCGTCGGCATCGAGTTCTCCAAGCTGCCCTTCGACCACCTGCTGTTCACCGGCTCGGGCCAGACCGGCCGCGCGGTGATGGCCGCCGCGGCGGCGAATCTGTGCCCGGTGACCCTGGAGCTGGGCGGCAAGGCGCCGGCCATCGTCTGCGAGGACTTCCCGCTGCGCACCGCGGCCGAGCGCATCCTCTTCGTCAAATGCCTGAACGCCGGCCAGATCTGCACGACGGTCGACCATGCCTGGCTGCCGCAAGCCAAGATCGCCGAATTTGTCCAGCTGGCCAAGGAGATCGTGCCGCAGCGCTACCCGTCGCTGGCATCAAAGGACTACACCTCCATCATCGACCAGCGCTCGTTTGAGCGCCTGCTGGCCGCGCTGGACGATGCGCGCGAGCGCGGCGCGCGGCTGATCCCGCTGCTGGATGGACCGGCCTTCGATGCCGCCACGCGCAAGATCGCGCCGCACATCGTGCTCGACGCGCCGGCGGACAGCATCCTGATGCAGCGCGAGATCTTCGGCCCCATCCTGCCGCTGCGCGGCTATACCGAGCTGCGAACCGCCGTCGACGCGATCAATGCCGGCCCGCGGCCCTTGGCGATCTATCCCTTCAGCCACGATGGCGCCCAGGTCCAGCACCTGCTGGACCATGTGATGTCGGGCGGCGTGTCGGTCAACGACGCGCTCTTCCATGTCGGCCAGCACGACCTGCCCTTCGGCGGCGTCGGCGCCTCGGGCATGGGGCATTACCACGGCCGCGAGGGCTTCGAGACCTTCTCCAAGCTGCGGCCGGTGTTCTACCAGGCGCGCTTCTCGGCGCTGAAGTTCATGGCCCCGCCCTATGGCCGCTTCGCCAATGCGCTGCTGGGCTTCATGACCAAGTAGGACCGGAGATCCGCATGAAAGACGCCTACATCTACGACCATGTGCGCACGCCGCGCGGCAAGGGCAAGAAGGACGGTGGCCTGCACCAGGCCAGCCCGGTCTGGCTCTTGCGCACGCTCTTGCGTGAGATGCAGCGGCGGCAAGACCTCGATACCGCGCTGGTCGACGATGTGGTGCTCGGCTGCGTGACCCCGGTCGGCGAACAGGGCGCCGACATCGCGCGCACCGCCGTGCTCGATGCCGGCTGGGCAGAAACGGTCGGCGGCGTCACGCAGTCGCGCTTCTGCGCCTCGGGCCTGGAGTCGGTCAATCTGGCCGCCGCCAAGGTCGCCAGCGGCTTCGAGCAACTGGTCGTCGCGGGCGGTGTCGAGAGCATGAGCCGCTGGCCCATGGGCAGCGACGGCGGCGCCTGGTTCATGGACCCGCGCGTCAACCAGGCGCTGGGCTTCATCCCGCAGGGCATCAGCGCCGATCTGATCGCCACCCTGGAGGGCTGGGGTCGCGCCGATGTCGATGCCTATGCCAGCGAGTCGCACCGCCGCGCCGCCGCCGCGCGCGAGCAGGGCTTCTTCAGCAAGGCCATCGTGCCTATCCACGACATCGCCGGCCTGCCGCTCTTGGCGCAGGACGAGACGATCCGGCCCGGCACCACACCGGAAACCCTGGCCAAGCTGGAACCGAGCTTCGCGATGATGGGTCAGATGGGCTTCGACGCGACCGCGCTGCGCAAGTACACGACGATCGAGCGGGTGAACCATGTCCATCATGCCGGCAACTCGTCCGGCATCGTCGACGGCGCGGCGCTGATGCTGATCGGCAATCGGGCCGGTGGCGCGGCGGCGGGATTGAAGCCCCGCGCGCGTATCCGTGCGGCGGCGGTGATCGGCTCCGAACCGACCATCATGCTGACCGGCCCGACGCCGGCCTGCCGCAAGGCGCTGAAGCAGGCCGGCATGGAGGCCAAGGACATCGAGCTCTGGGAGATCAACGAGGCCTTTGCCGTCGTGCCGATGAAGACGGCGCGCGATCTGGGCGTCTCGCTCGACAAGGTCAACGTCAACGGCGGTGCGATCGCGCTGGGCCATCCGCTGGGCGCCACCGGCTGCATCATCCTCGGCACCCTGCTGGACGAGCTGGAACGCCGCGACCTGAGCACCGGCTGCGCGACCTTGTGCGTCGGCGGCGGCATGGGCATCGCCACCATCATCGAAAGAGTCTGAGCATGAACGCCTTGCAAATCGACAAGGGCGAGGACGGCATCGTCGTCGCGACGATGGACCTGCCCGGCCATTCGATGAACATCCTGAACGAGACGCTGGCCGCGCCGCTGCGCGGCCTGGCCGATCTGCTCGAACAGGACGCCTCGGTCAAGGGCCTGATCCTGCGCTCGGGCAAGAAGGACTTCCTGGCCGGCGCCGACATCGACCGGCTGCGCGCGCTGAAGACGGCGCAGGAAGCCTTCGACGCCTCGATGGAGCTGAAGCGCTTCATCCGCCGCTTCGAGCGCTGCGGCAAGCCGGTCGTCGCCATCCTGAACGGCCAGTGCAAGGGCGGCGGGCTGGAGATCGCGATGGGCTGCCACCGGCGCATCGTCGTCGACGACGGTCGGGCACGTCTCGGCCTGCCCGAGGTCAAGCTGGGCCTGCTGCCCGGCGGCGGTGGCACGCAGCGCATGCCGCGCCTGGTCGGCATGCAGCAGGCCTTGCAATGGATGGGCGAGGGCTCGGACATCAAGGCCGCGCAGGCACTGGCCAGCGGCCTGGTCAACGAACTGGCGGCCAGCGCCGACGAAGCGCTGCTGAAGGCGCGCGCCTGGATCGCGGCGAACCCCAAGCCGGTCCAGCCCTGGGATGCGCCGAAGTTCCGCTATCCCGGCGGCGATTCGCGCTCGCCGGCCGTGGCGCAGCTGTTCTCGATCGGCCCCTCGATGGCGGCCGCCAAGAGCTGGGGCAATTACCCGGCGCTGACCCACATCATGAGCAGCGTGTTCGAGGGCGGGCTGACCGATTTCGACCGCGCGCTGGAGATCGAGTCGCGCTACTTTGCCGCCTGCGCAATCAGCCCCGAATCGAGGAACCTGATCGGCACGCTTTGGTACCAGCTGAATGGGATCAAGAAGGGCGCCTCGCGTCCCGCCGGCCAGCCGCAAAGCAAGGTGAAGAAGCTGGGCATCCTCGGCGCCGGCATGATGGGCGCGGGCATCGCCCATGTCTCGGCCAAGGCCGGCATCGAGGTGGTGCTGCTCGACACGACGCAGGAGGCGGCCGACAAGGGCAAGCGCTACACGCAGGACATCCTCGACAAGGCGCTCAAGAAGGGCCGCACGACGGCAGACAAGCGCGACGCGCTGCTGGCGCTGATCACGCCGACGACGAACTATGACGATCTGGCCGGTTGCGATCTGCTGATCGAGGCGGTGTTCGAGGATCGTGCCGTCAAGGCCGAGGTGACCAAAAAGGCCGAAGCGGTGCTGGCAAACGGCGCCGTCTTCGCCTCGAACACCTCGACGCTCCCCATCACCGGCCTGGCCCAGGCTTCGCAGCGACCGGCCAATTTCATCGGCCTGCACTTCTTCTCGCCGGTCGACAAGATGCCGCTGGTCGAGATCATCGTCGGCAAGGAGACTTCGGACGAGACGCTGGCGCGCGGCTTCGACTATGTCTTGCAGATCGGCAAGACGCCGATCGTCGTCAACGATTCGCGCGGCTTCTACACCAGCCGCGTGTTCGGGACCTATGTGATGGAGGGTCTCGCGCTGCTGCAGGAGGGCGTGCACCCACGCGCCATCGAGGTCGCCGGTCTGCAGGCCGGCATGCCGATGCCGCCGCTGGCGCTGCAGGACGAGGTCTCCTTGAGCCTGGGTGTGCATGTGGCCGAGCAGACGCGCAAGGACCTGGAAGCCGAGGGCAAGGCCTACACCGGCCATCCGGGCGAGCCGGTGCTGCGCCAGCTCTGCGAGATCGGCCGCGTCGGCAAGAAGGCCGGCAAGGGCTTTTACGACTGGGCCGATGGCGGCAAGACCTTGTGGCCGGAGCTTGGCACGCTCTATCCGCTGGCCGCTGAGCAGCCTGCACAGCGCGAGCTGATCGACCGCCTGATGTTCGCCCAGGCCAATGAGGCCGCGCGCTGCCTGCAGGAGGGCGTCTTGCGCTCGGTCGCCGACGCGAACATCGGCAGCATCTTCGGCTGGGGCTTCGCGCCCTTCCAGGGCGGCGCCTTGCAGTTCATCAATAGCTACGGCCTGCCCGAGTTCGTCGCGCGCGCCCGCGAACTGGCCGCCGCCCATGGCGAGCGCTTCGCACCGGCGCAGATCGTCGTCGACATGGCGGCGCGCGGCGAGCGCTTCGCCGAGCAGTAAGCGGCAGCGGCAGCGGCAGCGGCAGGCTACTCGGCCGGGCGGATCAGCAGCAGGTCCTGCGCCGCCCGCTCGTAGGCCCGCGCCAGCCGCAGCAGCGCGGCCTCGCCGCGCGGTTTTCCGATCAGCTGCAGGCCCATCGGCAGGCCGCCGGGGCCGAAGCCGACCGGCACGCTGATTGCTGGCAGGCCGGCGAAGGTGGCGTAGATGACGACCTCCATCCAGCGGTGGTAGCTGTCCATCGCGCGGCCGGCGATCTGCGCGGGCCAGCGCAGGCCGGCGTCGAAGGGCCAGCATTGGGCGGACGGCAGCGCCAGCGCGTCGTGACCTTCCAGCATCGCCAGCATCTGGCGGTAGAACTCGCTGCGCTGCGCGCTGGCGGCCAGCAGCTGCGCGGCGCTCAGGCTCGCCGCGCCGTCGTGCTCCCACAGCGCCTCGGGCTTGATGCGCGCGCGGTTCTCGGGCCTGGCCTGCAGGAAGGGAGCGATCCGCGCGGCGACCAGCGTGTGGCGCCAGACCAACCAGGCCTGCCAGACCGCCTCGGGCGCGAAGCCGGGCCGCAGCGCCTCGACCACGCAGCCGCAATCGGCCTGCAGGCGCGCCAGCGCCTGCTCGCACAGCGGCAGGATGCCCGGCTCGATCGCCAGATAGCCGTTCAGATCGCCGAGCCAGCCGATGCGGGCGCCGCCCTCGAAGCCTTCGAGTCCGGCGACGAAATCCTCGGTGCCGTCCAAGGACAGCGGCACGCGCGTATCGGCGCCGGCCTGGATCTGCAGCAGCAGGGCCAGATCGCGCACCGTGCGCGCCATCGGCCCCTCGGTGCCCAGCTGGGCGATCCAGACATCGGCGGCCGGCCAGCTCGGCACCCGGCCCTGGCTGGGCCGCAGGCCGAAGACATGGTTCCAGGCGGCCGGGTTGCGCAGGCTGCCCATGAAGTCGCTGCCGTCGGCGACGGCCAGCATCCGCGTCGCCAGCGCCACCGCCGCGCCGCCACTGCTGCCGCCGGCCGACTTCGCCGGGTCGTAGGCATTGCGGGTGATACCGAAGACCTCGTTGAAGCTGTGTGAGCCCAGGCCGAACTCCGGCGTGTTGCTCTTGCCGATGACGATGGCGCCGGCGGCCTTGATCCGCTGCACCATCAACCCGTCATGCGCCGGCCGCCAGTCGCGCAGCAGCGGCGAGCCCAGGGTCGTCGTCAGGCCGGCCGTCGGCGCCATGTCCTTGATCGCCTGCGGGATGCCATGTAGCCAGCCCATGGTCCGGCCGGCGCGCAGCTGGGCATCGCGCTCGTCGGCCTCGGCCAGCAGCGCGTCCTCGTCGCGCAGGCTGACGATCGCGCTGTGGACCGGGTTCAGGCGCGCAATGCGGGCCAGCGTCGCCTGCATCAGCTCGCGGCAGGACAGGCGCCCCGCGTGGAGCGCCTGCGACAGCGCGTCCGCCGACAGCGCGGTGATCTCCTCGTCCGCGCCGGCCGCCACTGTTCAGCAGCCCTCGATCTGGTGGCCGACGACCTGGCTGCTGCGCTCGTCGATCAGATAGCGGACCACGCAGGAGAAGGTGGCGCCGTCGCTGGTCTTGGTGGACTTCGAGTAGGCCCAGACCAGCTTGCCGTCGGCCTGCCGGCTCTTGCTGGTCGGCAGGCCCAGCTTGCTCTGCAGCTCCTGCGTCTTGGCGCCGTTCCAGCGGTCCAGGCTCTTGTCGAACTCGGCGCGGCGCTGCGCGTCGACATCCACCTGCGGACGCGCCGGCGGTGCCGCCGTCTGCGGCGGCTGCGAGGGCTGCGTCGCGCAGCCGGCCATCAGCAGCAGCGCGGCGGCCAGCATCGTCGAGCAGGGCGCGAGCATCTTCTTCATCGGGCTGTTCAAGATCGGTGGCTCCATCATCATGAGGCTCGCCAAGCCTAGCGCCTGGCGCAGCGGCTGAACAGCGGACTTGTGTCGAATCGCACGCCGGGGCGCCGCCACCCGCTGCCAAATGCGGGAAAATCGCGGCCGTCCACAGGCATAGCCAGAGAGCAAAGAAGTCCCATGAGCGAAGAGCAGAAGAGCCCCGGCCGCCCGGCCATCCCCGACCATCTGTCGGTCGACCCGCGCAGCGCGCATTACGACGCCGCCGTGTTCGAGCACGAGATCGGCATCCGGCTCAATGGCAAGGAGCGCCACGACGTCGAGGAATACTGCATCAGCGAAGGCTGGGTCAAGGTGCCGGCCGGCAAGACGCGCGACCGCAAGGGCAATCCGCTGCTGATCAAGATCAAGGGCCAGGTCGAGGCCTTCTACCGCGACGGTGGCGCCGCATGAAGACGAGCTACATCCTCGGCGCCATCCTGGCCTGCAGCGCCAGCGGCGCGCTGATCGGCGACCGCGCCGCCAAGACCTGCTTCCTCGTGCTGTCCGGCGTGCTGTCCATCTACGGACTGGCCCGGCTGCTGGGCTAGGCAATCCGGGACACAAGAGCGCTCGCGCGCCGTGGGCGCTGCCCAGCCCCCGTCAGATGACGCTTGCTTCCTCCGCGCGGCTGGATCCGCAGCAGGCCCGGCGCCATGCCCGGCTGGGCGGCCTGCTGTATCTGGCCATCATTGGCCTCGGTCTGTTCGGCGAAGTCGCGGTCCGCGGCGCGCTGGTGCTGCCGGGCGATGCGGCCGCAACGGCGTCGAACATCGCCGCTTCGCCGCTGCTGTGGCGCGCCGGCATTGCCGGCGACCTGCTGATGCAGCTGCTCGACCTGCCGGTGATGCTGCTGCTCTACCTGCTGCTGAAGCCGGTCCATGCGCGGCTGGCCCTGCTGGCGACCGGCGTCAACCTGATTCAGACCGCCGTGCTGGCGGTCAACAAGCTGAACCTGCTGCTGCCGCTGCTGCTGCTTGATCGCGCCGGCGCTTCGGCGCTGAGCGGCTTCTCGGCCGAGCAGGCACAGGCCCTCGCCGCCCTGGCGATCCGTCTGCATGGTTACGGCTTCGGCCTGGGCCTGCTCTTCTTCGGGCTCGCCTGCCTGCTGCGTGCCCCGCTGCTCTGGCGGGCCGCCTATCTGCCCCGCTTGCTCGGCCCGCTGATGGCGGCCGCCGGGCTGGCCTATCTGATCAACAGCGCGGCACTGCTGCTGGCGCCGGCGCTTGCCGACGCCCTCTTCCCGGCCATCCTGGCGCCGGCCTTCGTCGGTGAGCTCGCGCTGGCGCTGTGGCTGCTGATCAAGGGCGTGGATCGCGATCGCTGGGCCGAAGCGCGGCCCTAACCCGCTCGGCCAGCCGCCTCGCCGCGCGTCAGCCGGGCCAGCACGGCCATCCCCAGCAGCAGCACGCCCGCGGTCAGCCACAGCGTGCCGTGATAGCTGCCGCTGGCATGCACCATCATGCCGGCCAGGGCCGGCGCGCCGATCTGGGCAACGCCATAGCCCAGGGTCAACCGCGCCATCGCCTTGCCCGGATTGCCGGGCGAGCGGCGGCCGACCAGGGCCAAGGTCAGGCTGACGATGCCGATCGCCGTCGCGCCATAGAGCAAGGCGCCCAGCAGCGCCGCGGCCAGGCCGCCGGACAGCGCCGGCAGCAGCACACCGATCGCCTGCAGGCCGAAGGCGAGGATCAGGGCCGGCAATTCGCCGATCAGCCGCGCAACGCGGTCCCAGACGAAGACGGCCGGGCAGGCGGCCAGGCCGACCAGCAGCCAGGCCCAGGGCCCCTGGCCGGCCAGCAGCGGCTGGCGCTCGACGATGGCGACGGTGAAGGTCGCGTTGATGACAAAGCCCCAGCCGGCGCAGAAATAGGCGGCCGTCATCAGCGCCATCCAGCGCCGGCTCGTCGTCGCTGTCGCCGCGGTCGCCGGGCCGGCAGCAAGGACCGGCGCCGGCGGCCGCCAGGCCCAGGCCGGCAGCAGAAAGATCAGGCCCAGCAGCGCGAAGCCCTGCCATTGCTGCGCCCAGCCCAGCGCGGCGGCCGACATCGCCATCGCACCCAGCGCCGACACGACGATGCCCAGGCCGATGCCGATGAAATGCAGGCCCAGCTCGGGCCGCCGGCCGGCCTGGACCAGCCAGCTCAACACCAGGCCCGATCCCAGCAGCATGCCGGCCGCGCCGCAGAGGCCACCCAGATAGCGCGACAAGGCCCAAAGCCAGAGGCTGTCACTGGCCCCCATCAGCCAGGTGACCGGCAGCGTGAGCGCGAGGCCCAGGCTGTAGAACCGGTGGCGCAGCGCCGGTGCATCGAGCCAGGCGGCCAGCAGCGCGCCGCTCATATAGCCGGCGTAATTGATCGCGGCCAACCAGCCGCCGGCCGCGTCCGACAGCCTGGCCTGCGCCTGCATCTGCGGCAGCAGCGGTGTGTAGGCGAAACGGGCCAGGCCGATGGTCAGCACCAGCGCGCAGATGCCGCCGACGATGACCTGCCAGGCCTGCAAGCGGCTGTCGCTCGGGCGCGCAGCGTCGATATCCATGCAGCGAGGGTAAGCGATGCCCTTGTTTTCCGCTGTCGCGCAGGCATCTAGCGAAGATGGATCAAGCGCTGCCCATGCTCCTCACCGTCGCCCTGGCCCTCGGGCTGGTCGCCTGGCTGATCGCCCTGCCGGCGCTGACCCGACGCCGCCGTGCGCGCATCGCACGCCAACCCTTCCCCGCGCCCTGGCGCCGCATTCTGCGCCGGCGCGTGCCACTGGTGCAGCGCTTGCCGGCCGATCTGCAACTGCGGCTGAAGGGCCTGATGCAGGTCTTCCTGGCCGAGAAGCCCATCATCGGCTGCGCCGGCCTCGAGGTCAGCGAGGAGATGCGGGTAACGATCGCCGCCCAGGCCTGCCTGCCGCTGCTGGGCGCCACGCGCGGCTTCTATCCGGAGCTGAAGCAGGTGCTGCTCTACCCCGGCGCCTTCGTCGTCGACCGGCCGGCGCCCGGCCCCGGCGGCGTGCAGATGGAGCAGCGCCGCGCGCTGGCCGGAGAAAGCTGGGTGCAGGGCCAGGTCTTGCTCTCCTGGCAGGATGTCCTGGCGGGCGCGGCCGACCCGGCGGACGGCAGCAATGTCGTCATCCATGAGTTCGCCCACCAGCTGGACCAGGCCAAGGGCTTCGCCAACGGCGCGCCGCTGCTGGCCAACGCCCAGGCCTACCAGCGCTGGTCGCGGGTGATGCAGCAGGAATATGACGCGCTGCGCGGCCGCGTCGCGCGCGGCGAGACCGGCCTGCTGGACGCCTATGGCGCGACCGACCCGGCCGAGTTCTTCGCCGTCGCGAGCGAGGTCTTGTTCGAGCAGCCGCAGAGGCTGTCCGTCGAGCATCCGGCCCTCTATGCCGAGTTGCGCGGCTACTACCGGATCGATCCGCTCAGCTGGTACTGAGCGGGCCGATGCGGGCCGTACGTCCCGTCGCCGCCCCCTCAATCGCGGGGGACTTGCTTGATCAGGCCGCCGCTCCGGCCCACACTCGCCGCAGCGAACGATGCCGCGCGGCCGTCGCTCGCCAGCCCCGCTCCTCCGCGTCACGGGAGTCATTGCGATGATGAAACAAGCGCTTCTCATCTCCCTGCTTGCCACGATGGGCGCCGGCGCGATGGCGGCACCGCTGACCGACAACTTCGATTTCCCGCAGGCGATTGCGCAGGACTATTCGAACGGCACGGCATCCTTCTCGGCGACAGCATCGAGCTTCGATGCATCGATCATCGGCGGCCAGCGCGAGATCTATGTGAACGCCGCGACCGGCGCCGATGCGCTCAACGGCACGCGGGCCGGCGTCTCGTCCTCCAGGTTCTCATTCGCCAACGACGCCGGCGTCGCCGGCTTTGGCATCTTGCGATGGGACGGGAGCAGCGTCATGGGCTTCAACCCGGCGCAGGCCGACTTCGGCATCGATCGAACCGGCTTTGCGGGCGTCAACTTTGCGGCCGTGGCCGACAGTCTCAAGCTGACCTTCCATCGTTCGGACGCCGCCTACCCGTTCACCTTGCAGTTCTTCTCCGGCGCGAACGACTGGACCAGCTTCACCTTCTCCGCGATTCCGGTATGCGCCGCGGCCGACGCCAGCTGCCTGTCCCAGTCCGGCGCCGTGACGGGCCCGACCGACTTCTACTTCAACTTCGCGCTGATGAATCTGCTCGGCACAAAATCGGGCGCCGGCGCCAATTTCGCCAACATCACGGCCTTGCAGGCGATCTTCAACTTCAATGTCGCGACCGGCAGCGTGGGCAGCGCCGAAGGCGTCGACTTCGCGATGGATTTCCAGACCGTTGTCCCTGCCCAGGTTCCAGAGCCCGGAACGATGACGATGGCCCTCCTCGGTGCGGCCGGCCTCTTGCTCGCATGGCGCCGTCGCGCCGGCCAATAAGCCCCTGCTCGGGCCGGCTGAGCACCGGCCCTCGCCGCGCGCCGCCGCTCAGCGGACCGCGGGTGCAGCACCGGGCGCCCGGTTCGCTCATGGCGGGGAAGATTCGCGCGATCAACTCCTCGGTATAGGCCGGCACATTGGACCCGAAGAGTGCCGACGCCGATGAAGTGATGCAGCGGCTCTAGCCAGCGCCGACGTCTTCGTGCCAAACCTGCATCCATCCGCAGCAGATCGCCGCGGTGCATGCGAGACCGGCCGCTCGTGCTGCGAGCGTGGCGTCCGCTGGAGATGAATTCGCAGGCTGTTGAAAAACGTAGGGAGGACGGCCTCTCTTAAACAAGCTGCCTAGAAGCCCAGCGAGGCCAGCAGGTCATCGACGTCGTCCTGCTTCAAGGCCTTGTCCGGCGTCTGCACGCCCTGCAGCTGCCCGCTCCCGGCGCTCGTCGCGGCCGGCGTGGTGCCGACCAGTTCCTGCAGCGGCGCCTCGGCCTGCTGCAGCAGCTTGATTACCTTGTTGATCACCTGGCCCGACAGGTCCTGGAAGTCCTGCGCCATCATGATCTCGCCGTGCAGCGCCTTCTCGCGCTCGGCAAAGCTGGCGGCGGTGGCGGCATAGGCGGCGCACAGCTTCAAGAGCGAACGCGCGCGCTCCAGGCTCAGCTCGGGCGCCAGCGCCTGGCGCTGCAGCATCTCGGACAGATCGCCGCCCTGGCGGCGCACCTGCTCGGCATCGTCGCGCGCGGTCTCGACCAGGCCCAGCACCTTGCTGGCGGCCTGCTCGGTCATGGTGCGCACATAGTCCAGGCGCTCGCAGGCGTCGGGCAGCTGCTGGACCGTCTGTTGCAGGACTTCGGCGGCGGACGACATTTTTTTAGCTCCCTCTGGCGCTGGCCGCTACGTCGGGCGCGGCAAGCGGCCGCATCTTAGCCGCGGCTCCGGTGCCGCCGCCGGGCGCGAGAGCGAGCTTTTTCACGCTCGTCGCGCCTTTTCGATCCGCCGTGCGATCAATGTTCGCAGCGGTTGCGGCCGGTGTGCTTGGCGCGGTACAGGGCCGCATCGGCGGCGGCCACCAAGGTGTCGGCGGTCTCGGCGCCGGTGACCAGGCCGCCGCGCACGCCGATGCTGATCGTCGTCGGAATGCGCTGCGCGCCCCATTGCGTCGGCGTCGCCTCGACCGCCTGGCGCAAGGCCTCGCCCACGATCAGCGCGCCCTCGAGCCCGGTGTCGGGCAGCACCAGCAGGAACTCCTCGCCGCCGAAGCGGCCGATCTGGTCCTGCGCGCGCAGGCGGCTGCGCAGGGTCTGGGCGACGCCGCGCAGCACCACGTCGCCAGCCTGGTGGCCGTAGCCGTCGTTGATCTTCTTGAAATGGTCGATGTCCAGCATCAGCACGGCCAGCAGCTGGCCCTGGCGCTGAGCGCGCGCGACCTCGGCCTGCAGCACGTCGCTGATCGCGCGGCGGTTGGACAGGCCGGTCAGCATGTCCTTCATTGCCAGCTCGAAGTTCTGCCGCTCGGCCTTCTCCATCGTCATGTAGACGAAGCCCAGCGCCATGCTCAGCACCGAGCCCATCGCGGCGATGAAGAGCATGGCCTGCCAGCGGTTGCTCTCGACCGGCGAGCTGACATCGAGCCAGCCCCGCCAGATCGCCAAGGCGCGCACCAGCAGGGTCAGGGCCAGCAGGGCGAAGGCGCAGAACACGATCATGCGGCCGCGGCCGGTGATCGGGTGCTCGCTGTCCAGCAGCGCGGCCAGGATGAAGGCGATCTGGGTCGTGAACAGCAGGGCCGCGACGACGACGCGGATCAGGTAGTGGTCGTACAGCAGGGCGAAGACCAGGGGCGCCAGCAGCACCGGCCCCCATTGCTGCCAGCGCTGCGCCTGGGCCGACTGGAAACGCCGCACGGCCGTCAGCATCAGGGCCAGGGCCAGGGCATAGCTGCTGTTGGCGCCGACCATCGAAAAGCCCCACGGCAGGTAGGCCCGCAGGCCGAACAGCACATTGCTCAGCGCATAGGCGACCAGGGCCAGCGCCCAGGGCCACAGCGCAGCGCTGGCCGGCTTGCCCCAGGCCATCACGCAGACCAGCAGCGCCATCAACAGGGCGACCACCGTCACGAGAATGAACAGGGTGGGAACGTCCAGATGCATGAGGCATTGTGCACAATGGCCTGCAGAGGGAGTGTTGTTCATGCCCATCTTTGCCGGTCCCAAGCATCGACTCAATCTGGCCCTGCAGGGCGGCGGCGCCCATGGCGCCTTCACCTGGGGCGTGCTGGACGCGCTGCTGGAGGACGGCCGGCTCGACTTCGAGGGCGTCAGCGGCACCAGCGCCGGCGCGATGAATGCGGTGCTGCTGGCCCAGGGCCTGATGGACGGCGGCGCCGACGGTGCGCGCGCGGCGCTGCGGCGCTTCTGGACCGCGGTTGCCGCGGCGGTGCCGGAGGCGATGACGCGCAGCTCGGCCGATGGCCAGAGCGTCGGCCTGGCGCCGATGGTGCAACTGCTGCTGCATTGGACGCATTACCTGTCGCCGCAGCAGATCAACCCCTTCGACCTGAACCCCTTGCGCGACATCATCGAGGCCCAGGTCGACTTCGCCCGCCTGCGCCGCGCCAGCCCGCTCAAGCTCTTCATCGCCGCCACGCGGGCCAATAGCGGCAAGCTGCGCATCTTCCGCACCGAAGAGCTCAGCTGCGAGGCCCTGCTCGCCTCGGCCTGCCTGCCCAGCATCCAGCGCGCGGTCGAGATCGACGGCGAGCCCTACTGGGACGGCGGCTACACCGCCAACCCCGCAGTCTTCCCGCTGTTCTACGAGTGCCGCTCGCGCGATCTTCTGCTGGTGTTGCTGAGCCCGCTGCGCCACCGCGGCCGGCTCAGCAGCGCGCAGGACATCCAGGCGCGCGTGATGGAGATCGCCTTCAGCGCCGGCTTCCTGCGCGAGATGCGCATGTTCGCCCAGCTGCGCCGCCAGCTGGTGCAGCGCCGCGGCTGGCTGGGCCTGCCGCTGCTGGGCCGTTTCGAGCACCGCGTCCGGCACAGCCGCTTCCATCTGATCGAGGCGGCCGATGTGCTGGGCGACTTCAGCGCGCAGACCAAGCTGGCCGTCAATCTGAAGTTCTTCGAGCACCTGATGCTGCAGGGCCGCGCGCGCGGCCGCGCCTGGCTGGATGTGCACTTCGCCGCCGTCGGCCGGCGCTCGACCGTCGATCTCGAGGCGCTATTTGCCTGAGGCGGTGGAGGCCGCCGGGCCCGCCGCCGCGGGCAGCAGCGGCGGCGCCGGCCGGTACTGCTGGTAGGCCGGCGACTGCCGCGCCGCGGCAATCGCGCGCCAGTAGCGCTCGACCAGCTGCGGATGGGCGGCCTGGAACGAGCGCGCGACCAGCAGGTACAGCATCTCGACGTCAAAGGGCGGTTCCAGCTGCTCGAGGCTGGCGGCGAAGCGCTGATCGAGCAGGCGCTGGCCCTCCTCCTCCTGCATGATCACCGCCTCGTTGCGGCCACGCTCGAGCTTGAGCATCAGCTGCTCGGCGCCGACGCCGCGGTCGTCGATCGGCACGCCCAGCGCCGCCAGCCGCGGGCCGTAGACATAGCCCGCCTGCACGCCGACGCTGCCGCCGCCCAGCTTGTCGAAGCGCTGGCCGTCCCAGCCGACCGCGCTGCCGCGACGGCGGTAGACCATGAAGCGGATCGGGCCGAGGCCGCGCTGCGGATCGACGCGGCCGCCGGCATCGAGCGGATAGGCGGCATAGGACAGCCGGTCCTCGGCATAGAGGCCGACCGCCGCATCGGCATGGCCGCTGCGCAGGTCCTGCAGGCAGCGCGGCCGCGGCGCCGTGTAGTTGATCAGCTGTAGGCGCAGCTGGCCGGCGGCCAGGCGCAAGAGATGCTGATGGCGGCCGCGCCCGTCGGGCAGGGTGAAGGGATAGAAGGGCTGGTCGGCGGTGCACAGGCGCAGCGCGATCGGTGGCGCAGCCGTCCCGCCCTCCGCCGCGGCCGCCGAGACAGCCGCAGGCCGGCACAGCGCCAGCCCCAAACTCGCGCAGGCGGCCAGGCGCAGCGCCGCCCGCCTCATCACGCCGCCTCGTCCAGCAGGGCGGCGAGCCGCTGCAGCGTCGCCTCGTCGAGGCGGCCGCTGGCGCGCGCCAGCGGCAACTGGCGGCGCGCCAGCTCGCGGTAGAAGCGGCCATGCGCACCGCCCAGCGCATCGAAGGCGCGCAGATGCGCGTCGACGACACGCGCATCGCCGCGCGAGATCGGCCCGGCCAGCGCGCCGGCCAGGCCGCGGCTCTCGGCCGCCTGCAAGGTGCCGCGGGCCAGCGGCAGCAGCGCGGGCAGCGCCTGCTCCGGCGGCAGGCCGATCGCCTCCCAGACCTGCAGCGCCTCGTCCAGCATCGACAGCAGAAAGCTGGCGGCGAAGCTGGCCGCGCCGTGATAGGCGGCGCGCGTGCCGGGGCGCAGGCTCAGCGCGCGCATGCTCAGCACAGCGGCCAGGCGCTGCAGCTCGGCCCGCAACGGCGGGTGCTGGGCCTCGATCGCGACGCTGCTGCCGGCCAGCAGCGCGGCGGCACGCACCGGGTCGGAAAAGATCTGCAGCGGATGGAAGCCGCCGATCTGCGCGCCGGCATCGGCGGCGGACCGCAAGGCCGTCAGCTCGGTGGCGCCGCTGCAATGGACGACCGCCTGGCCGGCGCGCCAGGGCAGCGCGGCGGCCAGCGATGCGATCGCATCGTCGGGCACGGTCAGGAAGACCAGCTCGGCCGCGGCGGCCGCCTCGGCCGCTTCGAGCGCACGGCAGCCGGCGATACCGGCGGCCGCCTCCAGCGGCGGCCGGCGCCCGCCCAGCGCGACGACCGCCTCGCCGCGCGCGGCCAGCGCCGCGGCCAGCGTGCGGCCCAGGCGGCCGGCGCCGATGATGGCGATCGTCATCGCGGCCATGGAGAAGCGCTCATCAGGGCTTGACGAACTTCAGCGTCATGCGGTCGCTCTCGCCGATCGCCTCGTAGCGGGTGCGGTCCTTGTCCTTCAGGCCATAGGTGGGCGGCAGCGACCACACGCCGCCCTCGTGGTCGGCCGTGTCCCTGGGGTTGGCATTGATCTCGCTCGTCGCCGCCAGCTTGAAGCCGGCGCGCTCGGCCATCGCGATCACATAGGCCTGGTGCAGATAGCCGCTCTTGGCCTTCTCGTCCTGCGGCTGCGAGACCGGCCGGCGATGGTCGACCACGCCCAGCACGCCGCCGGGCTTGAGCACCTCGTAGGCGCTCTTGAACACGGCCAGGGTCTTCGCCTCGCCCTGCTGGACCCAGTTGTGGACATTGCGGAAGGTCAGCACCAGATCGACGCTGGCCGGCGCCGCGTACTGCAGCTTGCCGGTCTCGGCGTCGAAGACGTTCAGTTTTACCTTGTCATAGACGCCCGGCTGCGCGTCGAGCTTGGCCTTCAGCCGCGCCGCGCTGCGCTGGTTGTAGGCCGAGGCGGAGGCCGGGTCGTCGCCGCCGAGGATCAGCGTGCCGCGCTCGCGCAGATAGGGCGCAAGGATCTCGGTGTACCAGCCACCGGCGCCGGGCGTCAGCTCGACAACCGTCTGCGTCGGCTTGATGCCGAAGAAGCTCAGCGTCTCGTAAGGATGACGGGCCGGGTCGCGGGCGACATTGCCGACCATGCGCTGCGGCCCGGCGATCGCCGCCTTCAGTGCCTCGTCGGCCCGCGCCGGCGCCAGCGAAAACAGCAGCGCGCCAGCGGCCAGCAGCGCAGGAATCCAGTTCTTCGTCGTCTTCATCGGCTCACCTTCCGTGATGGGAAGGCGGCAGTATGGCTCGAACGCCCGGCCCCTGCCGTAAGACATTCAGCTGAAATGCAGCAGCCGGCTGAGGAAGGTGTAATGCGCCTCCGCGTACATCAGGCCGATCAGCACCAGGATGCACAGCGGCGGGATCAGGATCGCGCAGATCAGCGCCATGCGCTCCCAGGCCATGTGCATGAAGACGGCGATGATGAGGCCGGCCTTCAGCGCCATGAAGAGCAGGATCAAGGTCCAGCGCAGCAGGCCCTGGAAGTGGAAGTAGTCGACCATATAGGACAGGGTGCTGAGCACGAACAGCAGCAGCCAGATCTTCAGGTACAGCCCTATCGGGTGTTTCTGTCCGGTATCTGAACTCATGGCCGTTCCCCCTTACCAGAGATAGAAGAAGGCGAAGATGAAGACCCAGACCAGGTCGACGAAGTGCCAGTACAGGCCGGCGATCTCGACGATCTCGTAGCCCTTCTTCTCGTAGTCGCCGCGCCGCACCTTCAACGCGACGACCAGCAGGTAGATGACGCCCAGCGACACATGCAGGCCGTGGAAGCCGGTGATCATGAAGAAGGTGGCGCCGAACTGCGCCGCGCCCATCGGATTGCCCCAGGGCCGCACGCCCTCGTCGACGATCAGCTTGGTCCACTCGAAGGCCTGCATGCCGACGAACATCGCGCCGAACAGGGCCGTCACCAGCATCAGGCGCGCGGCGTTCCTGCGGTCGCGGCTGTAGGCGCAGTTGACCGCCATCGCCATCGTGCCGCTGCTGGTGATCAGCACAAAGGTCATGATCGCGATCAGCAGCAGCGGCACATTGGCACCGCCCACATGCAGGGCGAAGACCTCGCTGGGGTTCGGCCAGGGCACCGTCGTCGAGCTGCGCACCGTCATATAGCCGGTCAGGAAGCAGCTGAACACAAAGGTGTCGCTGAGCAGGAAGATCCACATCATCGCCTTGCCCCAGGGCACCTTGAAGGCTTCGCGGTCGGCCGCCAGATCGGCGACCATGCCGCGCACGCCGCCCGGCGGCAGGGCCAGCGAGTCGGTGTTGCTGCTTGGATGGCTCATGGCGAGGGCTCTCCTTGCTCTGGTTCAGCCGCGGCCGCAGATGGCGCGGGCGACATCGGGCGTCAACAAGCCGAGCGTGGCGAACAGCGCGAACCACAGCAGCAGCAGGAAATGCCAGTAGCGCGCGCACAGCGCGATGCGCCAGGCGGTCGGAACGCTGCCGGCGCCGCGCCGCGCGAGACGCCCCCAGGCGAGGACACCGCCCAGCACATGCAGGCCGTGCAGGGCCGTCAGCACATAGAGGAAGCCGGCCGCCGGGTTGCCCTGCGGCAGCACCCGGGCCGCCCCGAGCGCCGACCAGGCCCACAGCTGCACCGCGACGAAGGCCAGCGCGCAGGCGCCGCCGAGCCGCCAGGCCAGGCCCGCATCGCGGCCCGCGCGCGCGGCGGCCGCGGCGGCCTCCAATGCGAGGCTGCCGGCCAGCAGCAGGGCCGTGCTGAGCCAGAACTGCCAGGGCAGCGCCAGCGGATAGCCCTCGGCCTCCGAGAGGCGCATCACATAGGCGGCGAAGAACAGGCCGAACAGGCTGCTGACGACGGCGATGAAGATCCACAGCGCGGTGCCGGCCGCGGCGGCACGGTCGATGCGCTCGAAGCCACCCGGCGCGGCGAAGCTGCCGGCCGCGCTCATTGGCCAAGCTCCGTGCTGCGCACTGCGCTGCGAGCCCCCTTCGGAGCGGCCGGGCGGGCCCTCATGCCGCCGCTCCGCGGCCGGCCGCGGCCGGCCGGCCATGCGCCGACTCGTCGAGCTCCAGCCCGCCGTCGCCGGGCGGCGCGTCCTGGGCGATGAAGTCCTCGCGGGCGCCGGGAACGCTATAGGCGTAGGCCCAGCGGTGCACGACCGGCAGGCGCGGCCCCCAGTTGCCATGGCGCGGCGGCGTGTCCGGCGTGTGCCATTCCAGCGAGGCGGCGCGCCAGGGATTGGGCGAGGCCTTGCGGCCCTTGAAGGCGCTCCAGACGATGTTGAAGACGAAGACCAGCTGAATTGCCGCGACGACCATAGCGATCACGCTGATGACGGCGTTCAGCTGATGCGCCGATTGCGGGATGAACTGGTAGTTGTCGAAGTTGTAGTAGCGCCGCGGCATGCCCAGCAGACCCAGGTAATGCATGGGGAAGAAGATCGCGTAGGTGCCGAGGAAGGTGCCCCAGAAATGCAGGAGGCCGAGCCGGTCGTCCAGCATGCGGCCGGTGATCTTGGGGAACCAGTGGTAGATCGCGCCGAACACGACCAAGAGCGGCGCCACGCCCATCACCATATGGAAGTGGGCGACGACGAAATAGCTGCCCGACAGCGGGATGTCGACCGAGACATTGCCGAGGAAGAGGCCGGTCAGCCCGCCGACGATGAAGGTCGAGATGAAGGCCAGGGCGAACAGCATCGGCACGGTCATGTGTATATCGCCGCGCCACAAGGTGATCAGCCAGTTGTAGACCTTGATCGCCGTCGGCACGGCGATGATCAGCGTGCTGGTCGCGAAGAAGAAACCGAAGTACGGATTCATGCCGCTGACGAACATATGGTGGGCCCAGACGACGAAGCTGAGCACCGCGATCGCCAGGATCGCCCACACCATGGTCCGGTAGCCGAAGATGCATTTGCGCGCATGCACGCTGATCAGGTCGGAGACGATGCCGAAGGCCGGCAAGGCGACGATATAGACCTCGGGGTGGCCGAAGAACCAGAACAGGTGCTGGAACAAGAGCGGCGTGCCGCCCTTGTACTGCGCGACCTGGCCCAGCGAGACCAGGGCCGGCATGAAGAAGCTGGTGCCTATGGTCTTGTCCAGCAGCATCATCACGCCGCTGACGAAGAGCGCCGGGAAGGCCAGCAGCGCCAGGATGGTCGCGGTGAAGATGCCCCAGACGGTCAGCGGCATGCGCAGCATCGTCATGCCGCGGGTGCGCGCCTGCAGCACCGTCGTCACGTAGTTGAGGCCGCCCATGGTCGCCGCGACGATGAAGATCAATAGCGAGACCAGCATCAGGATGATGCCCCAATCATGCCCCGGCGTGCCGGGCAGGATGGCCTGCGGCGGATAGAGCGTCCAGCCGGCGCCGGTCGGGCCGCCGGGCACGAAGAAGCTGATCATCAAGACGATCACGCTCAGCAGATAGACCCAGAAGCTGAGCATGTTCAGATAGGGGAAGACCATGTCCCGCGCGCCGACCATCAGCGGGATCAGATAGTTGCCGAAGCCGCCCAGGAACAGTGCGGTCAGCAGGTAGATCACCATGATCATGCCGTGCATGGTGACGAACTGGTAATAGCGCTCGGCGTTGATGAACTCGAATTGGCCGGGGAAGCCCAGCTGCAGCCGCATCAGATTGGACAGCAGCACGCCGACCAGGCCGACCAGGATGGCGACACCGCCGTACTGGACGGCGATCACCTTGTGGTCCTGGCTCCAGACGTACTTGGTCCAGAAGCTGCTCGGCTCGGCGTGCTCCTCGTCGTGAGCCTCGTCGCCATGCGAATGATCGTGTTCGCTCATCGGTTCGGTCCTGGCTGTTTAGGGCGCCGTGCCCTGGGCGCGGATATAGGCGATCAGCGCATCGACCTCGGCATCGCTGAGCTCCGTCTTCGGCATGATGGGCGGGAAGCCCTGGACGACGCGCGAGGTCGGCTCGCGGATCTCCTGCCTCAGCACCGCCTCGTCGACCTTGAGCTTGCTGCCGTCGGCAAAGGCCTCGGTCTTGCCGTACAGGCCCTTCCAGGTGGGGCCGACGCCGGCGCTGCCGTCGATCGAATGGCAGGCGACGCAGGCCTTGGACTTGGCAAGCGCCATGCCCAGCGCCGCCGGCGTTGCCGTGGCCTCGGCGCCCGCGCCGGCGGCCGGCTCGGGCGGCGGCAGATTGGCCTTGGCAAAGCTCGGCTTGCCGTCCAGCCAGGCCTGGTAGTCGGCCGGGCTGTCAACGACGACCAGGCCGCGCATATTGGCGTGGCCGACGCCGCACAGCTGCGCGCACATCGATTCGTAGCGGCCGGTCTTGGTCGGCGTGAACCAGTAGGTCGTGACCAGGCCCGGCACCATATTCATGCGCGCTCGAAAGGGCGGCACATAGAAGTCGTGCAGCACGTCCAGCGAGCGCAGCACCATGCGCACCGGCTTGCCGACCGGCAGATGGACCTCGCTGCCGTCGACGACGGTGTCGTCCTGGCCCTGCAGATCGCCGGGATCGATGCCGAAGGGATTGCCGCCCTTGACGAAGCGCGCGTCGGTGCGGCCCAGCTTGCCGTCGGCGCCGGGAAAGCGAAAGCGCCATTGCCACTGCGTGCCCAGCACCTCGATCTCCAGCGCCTCGGGCGGCGGCCGCACATAGTCGGCATAGACCAGCAGGCCCGGTGCCAGCAGCGCGACGATGCCGACGGTGGTGATCGCCGTCAGCCAACGCTCGAGCTTGTGATTGACCGGCTGGTAGGCGGCCGGTTCATGCGCCGCCGTCTGCCCCGCCCGGCGCCGAAAGCGCACGAGGATGTAGACCAGCAGCAGATTGAGGACGACGAAGAAAATCCCGGTGATGACGAAGGTGATCGTCAGCGTGTTGTCCATCTGGTCCCAGTTCGACGCCAGCGCCAGCGGATGCCAGGGGTTCACGAAGTGGAAGACCAACGATGCCAGGACGATCACGATCAGCACGACGGCAATGACCATGTGGACTCCTCCCTTTGTTTTCGCGCCGCAGGCGCGGGCCGCAGGCGGCCGCGCCTGTTCGACTCTCGGGCTTGCGGGGCCTCAGGCCGTGGCGCTGCGGCGCGCCAGCTTCCAATAGACCATCGCCGCGGTCACGCCGAAGACGAAATGCTCGAAGAAGTAGGCACCGCTTCTGAGCTCGGCCACCCAGGGGAACAGGTTGACCAGCACATAGAAGTTGATGAAGTACAGCGCCATGCCGGCGAGCCCGCCGACGATCTCCAGCACCGGCAGATCGCCCTCGTAATGGAAGCCGGTCACCACATAGGCGATTGCGCAGCCGAACAGCACGCCGAGGCCGTAATGGATCAGCAACGCGACGGTGACCACGCCGAGACTGAAGGCGTGGGTCGGTCCGTTCAACAGGTCGGGGCCCATCAGCATCGCGGCGACCAGATGCGAGGTATGCCAGGGATTGCCGCCCAGCATCAAGGTCGTCCACAACAGGTCCATCACCATTGCGACGGCGCCGGCAACGAGGCCGGCGACGATGGCTGCGGACCAATCGGGCGCGCGACTATGCCATCGATGCGATTGCACTTGAAGTTCCATGGACACCTCCAAAAGGCGTAACAGAAACAAATGCTGATGGTCTGGTGTTGCTAGCGCAGATCGACTTTCGCCGCTGTTGACGGGCTGGGTCTGCGAAGGCGCCGGGCCGGATTGCTTTGTTTATAACCCGGCATGGTTTTGGTCGCAAGCGGGGTTGCAGGCAGTCGCCAACCCTTGTGCGATCAGGGCACCGGCAGCGCCGTCTCGTACTTGACCTCGCGCAGCACCACATTGCTGCGCACGCTGGCAACACCTGGCACTTTGAAGATCTGCTGCTGCAGGAACTGGTCGTAGGCCTTCATGTCGGCGACGACGACCTTGATCACGTAGTCGGCCTCGCCGGTGATCGCCTGGCATTCGATGATCTCGCGGCTGACCTGGACCAGGCGCTCGAACTGCTCGACCGCGCCCTCGCTGTGCCGCACCAGCGAGACATTGGCCAGCACGCAGATGTTCAGGCCCAGCTTCTCGCGGTCGACCAGGGCGACGTGCCGACGGATCACGCCGCTTTCCTCCAGCTCCTTGACGCGGCGCCAGACCGGCGTCGCCGACAGCCCGGCCTTCTCGGCCAGCTGCTGCGTGCTCTGGCGTCCGTCGGCCTGGAGCGCCTCCAGAATCAGACGGGTCGCTCGATCGAAACGATCATTTTCCATTTCAATGCATTTCCGGAATTTTCAACTCATGATACCGGTTGACGGGAGCGAACCGGGAAACAAACACTTGGCTTAGTGGCCAAGAATCTTCCGCCAGCCATTGCAGAGCCAGGAGTCGCCATGTCCAGCCCCGAATCGAAGCCCCAGCAGCAGCCCGCCCTGCGCGACTACAAGCTTTCCGACAACCTCGCCGCCAGCTCGGGCGTCGTCTTCCTGACCGGCACCCAGGCCCTGGTGCGCCTGCTCTTGGCGCAGAAGGCGCAGGACGAGCGCGCCGGCCTGAACACGGCCGGCTTCGTCTCCGGCTACCGCGGTTCGCCGCTGGGCATGGTCGACCAGCAGCTGTGGAAGGCGAAGAAGTTCCTCGACGCCGCCAAGATCAACTTCCTGCCCGCGATCAACGAGGACCTGGCCGCCACCGCCTGCCTGGGCGTGCAGCGCGTGGCGCTCGATCCGAAGCGCACGGCCGACGGCGTGTTCGCGATGTGGTACGGCAAGGGCCCCGGCGTCGACCGCTCCGGCGATGCGCTCAAGCATGGCAATGTCTACGGCACGTCCAAGCAGGGTGGCGTGCTGGTCGTCTGCGGCGACGACCATGGCTGCGTGTCGTCCAGCACGCCGCACCAGAGCGACCTGGCGCTGCAGGCCTGGAGCATGCCCATCGTCCACCCGGGCAATGTGGCCGAGTACCTGGAGTTCGGCCTCTACGGCTGGGCGCTGAGCCGCTTCTCGGGCGCCTGGGTCGGCTTCAAGGCGATCTCCGAGGTCGTCGAATCGGGCATGACGGTGGACCTGGACAGCGTGCCGCTGGACTTCGAACTGCCGGTCGACCATGTCCCGCCGACCGATCTGCACATCCGCCAAGTCGACCTGCCCTCGCTGGAGCTCGAATCGCGACTGGAGCACAAGCTGAACGCGGTGCGCGCGTTCACGAAGCTCAACTCGATCGACAAGCACATCGTCGCCAGCCCCAGCGCGACCTTGGGCATCGTGACGGTGGGCAAGGCGCATTACGACTTCATGGAAGTGCTGCGCCGGCTGGACCTCGACCCGAACGCGCTGGCCGCGGCCGGCGTGCGGGTCTACAAGGTCGGCCTGGTCTATCCGCTGGAGACCACGCGCATGGCCGAGTTCGCCCAGGGCCTGACGGACATGCTGGTGATCGAGGAGAAGGCGCCGGTGGTCGAGCGCCAGATCAAGGAGCTGCTCTACCACCTGCCCGATGCGCAGCGCCCGCGCGTGGTCGGCAAGACCGACGAGCATGGGGCGCCGGTGCTGAGCAGCCTCGGCGAGCTGCGCCCCTCGCGCATCATGTCCACGGTCGCCGACTGGCTGGCACGGCTGAACCCGGCACTGGACCGCCGCCACCTGGTCGTCGACTTCCTGACGCCCTGCCTGCTCTCCAATGCCGCCGACGGCGTGCGCCGCCAGCCCTACTTCTGCTCCGGCTGCCCGCATAACACCTCGACCAAATTGCCCGAGGGCTCGCGCGCGCTGGCCGGCATCGGCTGCCACTTCATGGCGAGCTGGATGGAACGCGGCACCTCGGGCCTGATCCAGATGGGCGCCGAGGGCGTCGACTGGGCGGCCGCCTCGCGCTTCACGAGCGAGAAGCATGTGTTCCAGAACCTCGGCGACGGCACCTACTACCACAGCGGCTATCTGGCCATCCGCCAGGCGATCGCCGCCAAGACCAACATCACCTACAAGATCCTCTACAACGACGCGGTCGCCATGACCGGCGGCCAGCCGGTCGACGGCCAGACCAGCGTGCCGCAGATCGCGCGTCAGGTCGAGGCCGAGGGCGTCAAGCGCCTGGTCGTGGTCTCCGACGAGATCGGCAAGTACCAGGGTCACGAGAAGCTGTTCCCGCC
Organism: Roseateles violae; assembly: GCF_030410485.1. Lineage (GTDB taxonomy): Bacteria > Pseudomonadota > Gammaproteobacteria > Burkholderiales > Burkholderiaceae_C > Roseateles_D > Roseateles_D violae. Next base: position 594,351 of record NZ_JAUHHC010000003.1, read on the forward strand.
CGGCACCAGCTTCCACGACCGCTCGGAGCTGGACAAGGTGCAGCGCGAGCTCCGAGAAATAGAGGGCGTCACCGTGCTGATCTACGACCAGACCTGCGCCGCCGAGAAGCGTCGCCGGCGCAAGAAGGGTGAGTTCCCCGATCCGCCTAAGCGCATCTTCATCAACGAGCAGGTCTGCGAGGGCTGCGGCGACTGCGGCCAGGCCTCGAACTGCCTGTCCGTCGTGCCGGTCGAGACCGATTTCGGCCGCAAGCGCGCGATCGAGCAGAGCAGCTGCAACAAGGATTTCAGCTGCGTCAACGGCTTCTGCCCCAGCTTCGTCTCGGTCCATGGCGCGCAGCTGAAGAAGAAGGTCGGCGCCGGCTACACGGCGCAAGACCTGGCCCGCGAGATCGCCGCGATCCCGCAGCCGGCGCCCTGGTCATGGACCGGCCCCTTCGACCTGCTGGTCACCGGCGTCGGTGGCACCGGTGTCGTCACCGTCGGCGCGCTGGTGTCGATGGCCGCCCATCTGGAGGGCAAGCAGGCCTCGGTGCTGGACTTCATGGGCTTCGCGCAGAAGGGCGGCTCGGTGCTGTCCTTCGTGCGCCTGGCGCCGACGCAGGACCTCCTGAACCAGGTGCGCATCGACACCCAGCAGGCCGATGTGCTGCTGGCCTGCGACATGGTCGTCGGCGCCTCGCCGGACGCGCTGGGCACGGTCAAGCCGGGCCGCACGGTGATCCTGGCCAACACGCACGAGCTGCCGACGGCGGCCTTCGTGCGCAACCCAGACGCCAGCCTGCAGGGCGACTCGCTGCTGGCCAAGATGCGGCATGCGGTCGGCGAAAACCGCGAGCTGCTGTCGACGATCGACGCGCAGGCGATCGCGCAGCAGCTGATGGGCGACACGATGCCGTCGAACATCGTCATGCTGGGCGCCTGCTGGCAGCGCGGCCTGATCCCGATCAGCGAGGCGGCGATGATGCGCGCGATCGAGCTGAACGGCGTCGCCGTCGAGGGCAACAAAACCGCCTTCGCGCTGGGCCGCCTGGCCATCGCCGCGCCGGAGGCGATCAAGCGCCTGGCCGGCGTGCAGGCGCCGGTCGTGCAATGGCTGAACTTCGAGCGCCTCGATGGCGAGGACGGCCTGATCGCGCGCCGCGTCGCGCACCTGACGGCCTACCAGGATGCCGCCTATGCCCAGCGCTACCGCGCTCTGGTCGAACGCGTGCGCAAGGCCGAGGCGCAGCTGGGCGAAGCGGGCCGGAGCGAGCGCCTGACCAAGGCCGTCGCGCGCTACTACGCCAAGCTGCTGGCGATCAAGGACGAATGGGAGGTCGCGCGGCTCTATACCGATGGGACATTCGAGAAGAACTTGCGCGCCCAGTTCGAGGGCTGGGACTCGCTGTCCTTCCATATGGCGCCGCCGCTGCTGGCCAAGCCCGGCCCGGACGGCCGCGCCAGGAAGCTGGAGCTCGGTTCCTGGACCTTCAAGGCCTTGAAGCTGATGGCCCGCTTCAAGGGCCTGCGCGGCACGGCGCTGGACGTCTTCGGCAAGACCGAGGAGCGCCGCATGGAGCGTCAGCTGATCGCCGACTACGAACGGCTGGTCGACGAGGTCCTGTCCAAGCTGACGGCCGAAAAGATCGACATCGCCGCCAAGCTGCTGCGCCTGCCCGAGGGCATCCGCGGCTACGGCCATGTCAAGCTGGCCAATGTGGCGACGGTGCGCGCGCAGCAGAAGGAGCTGCTCGACCGTTTCCACGGCCGCGCGGCGGAGGCGCCGGTGCAGATCGTCGCCGCGCCGCAGCGGGTCAAGAGCGTCAGCGAACTCTGATCGGCAGCGCCTTCCTCAGCAGCCGAAGGAATTCACCGTGCCATTGCGCTTCAGCGTCAGGGTCGGCCGCCCCGAGGCGGCCGGCGGCGTCAGCAGCAATGTGTCCGTGCCCTGCAGCCGCCCCTCGTAGCTGGAGGCCAGCGGCGCGGCCGGCTCGCTCTGGCCGGGCTTCAGCGTCAGGCTGAGGCTGCAGCCGGACCAGGTCCCGCCGAACTGCTTCTGCACCCCATCGACATTGAAGTTGGCCGTGTCCAGCGTGCCGCTGGCCGTCGTCGGCTGATCGGGCAGCAGAAAGGCCTGGACGGTGCTGCCGCCGGCGCTGCCCTCGAAGCCGAACACGAACAGCGGCACGACCAGCACCTCGGTGCCGCCGCCACAGGCGCCCAGGGTCAGCGCGGCCAGCAGGGCCGCCGCGGATGTCCTCGTCTTGCTCATCATCACTTCTCCTTCGTCAACTGGCGCAGGAACTGCGCCATGTTCCGCTCCAGGCGCTGCAGATCGGGCTCCAGCGCCTGCATCTGCGCGCGCAGCGCGGCATTGCCCTGCTGGCGGCGGTAGATCTCGGCCATGTCCGCATTGCTGCGCCAGAAATTCAGGTGAATCGCCCAGAGCTGCTCGCGCAGCGTCCGCCAGGCCGGCAGCAGCTCGGGTGGCCAGTCCTGCGCCAGGCTGCCGTCGTGCTTCTCGCGCACCAGCAGGAAGCGGCTCACCGCGGCGTTGTAGGCCTTGACGAAATCGTCCAGCGTCGGCCGCGCCACCTGCTCCTGCTGCAGCAGCATGTGGACATTGCGCAGCGCCAGCAGGTACTGGTTGAGCGTCTCGGCCAGATCGATCTCGGCCGCGCGCGGATCGCCGGGCGGCCAGTTGCGCGCCTCCTCCAGCCGCCAGGGCACCTCGCCCAGGGCCCGCACCCGGCGCTGCAGATCGGCGATGTCGTGCACCGTCGTCGTCAGGTCCTCGGCCGATTTCATCAGGCCGATCACGCCGCGCCCGCTCAGCACCGGTGCGCCCGAGCTGCCGCCTTGCACGGCGGCGAAGTCGATGCGCAGATTGCCGGCGGCGTCGGCGCCCGCGCGCACCCGGCCCGGCGCGGGCACCGGCGCGCATTCGTCATTGCTGCCCAGCAGCCACACCGCCTCTTCGACGGCAACGCCGGGCGCCAAGGCCCGGGTTAGCGCCTCGTAGCCGGCCGGCCGCGGCAGCGTCAGCAGCTGCACGTCCTGGGCGCTGCCCTCCCAGCCGGGCCAGGGGCTGGCCGGCAGCTCGCGGCGCTGCTCGTCGGCGCACAGCCGCGCGCGGATGCGCTGGCTCATCCGCTCCGGCTCGCCGCTGCCGCGCATGCCGAGCCGGACCACGACATGGCGCGCGGTGAGCACCCACAAGGTGCTGGCATCGGCGCCGACGACCAGACCGAAACCATGCTCGCCGATATCGTCGGCGGCCAGCAGCACCAGGTTGTGGCTGAGCCGGCGCGCCAGCCCCGGGCCGTCGAGGAAGCTCGCCTCCTGCGCCAGCGCGGCCGCGGCGCAGACGGACAGCGCCAGGCTCAGGCCTGCGCAGCGAACTGCTTGCGCAACCATGTGCTGATGCCCCACAACAGACCGGCGGCGCTCCACAGCAGGCCGAGGCTGTGGTTGTGCGCCAGGTATTCGAGCAGGCTCGGCGATAGCGAGCGGGCGAAGCCGCCGGTCGCCGAGCGGATCGCGCCGGCCGAGCCGCTCAGCTTCAGCCGCAGGCTGTCGCCGAGCTGCAGCTCGCATTGCTCGACGCGCAAGCCATCGAGTTCCAGCGTGCTGCCGGCGCCCAGCTGCAGCTCGCGCTCGACCGCCGGCAGCCGCAGCGTCGCGGCGCGCAGCGCGGACAGCAGCTCGACCTTGCCGCCGGCGCCCGGCGCACGCTCGACGAAGCGCAGCGCCGATGGCCGCAGCCCGCGCCATGGCCAGATCTGCCCGGCCGCGCGCGGCAGCCACAGCTCGGTCGCCCCGCCCTCGGCGCTCAGGCGCAGCCATTCGGCCATCGGCACCTGCGCCGTCGTGCGCGCCGCACCGCCGAGGCTGCTGGCGACCGCGCCGCCGAACTCGAACGCGACCGCATGCGCGGCACCCTCGATTGCCAGCCGGGCGCCGGCGCTGCCGGCCTCGATGTCCAGCCGCGCGCCCTGGCCCAGCTCGAGGCTGCGCAGCTTCAGCCGCTCGGCGCGCAGCAGCAGCGGGCTGAGCCCCTCCTCGCGCGCACGCTGCATCAGCCCAGCGTCGGCCGACTCGAGCCGGCCATAGCCCTCGGCCCGCAGATCGCCGGCCAGCGCCTGGGCGCCCAGCTGGCCGGCCTCCTCCAGCCGCAGCTGGGCCGCGCCGGCTTCCGCCTCGAGCGCGAACTGCACGCGCGGCATCGGCCACAGCGCCACCAGCGAGACCAGGGCCGCCACGATGGCCAGCGCCAGCAATTGCCGCCGCCAGCTCGGCCGCCGCGCGCTCGCCAGCGCCTCCTCGATCAGCTGCAGCCGCGTCCGCAAGGCCTGCAGCTCGGCCAGTGGCGCCCCATCGATCAGGCCCTGGCGCAGCTGCTCGCGCAGCGCCTGCGCCTGCGCGGACAAGCCGGCCGCTTGCTCAGGGCTTGTCATCCTGCGGCCCCAGCACGATGAACTGCAGCAGCGGCAGGGGCTGCCCCTGGGCATCGAGCGCGCGCACGTCGATGCGCTGCCCCCGTCCGTCCGCCGGGCGCGGCATCGGCAGCGCGATGCGTTCCCAGGCGAACAGCGGCGGGCCCGCGAGCTCCTGCCAGGCACCGGGCGCCTGGCCGAGGCGATAGGCGCGCCAGGCGATGGCCGAGATCGCGACCGAGGGCCGCAGCACCGCATAGGCGGTCTGCTCGGCCTCGCCCTCGCTTGCCCCCACCGGCGCCAGCGCCGGCACTTCACCGGCCGGCTCGGCGCGCGCCAGCAGGCCGAGATCGCGCAGGCTCAGGCGGGTCGACGCCAGCATGGGGCCGGCGTTCCAGTGCAGGGTCGCGCCGCGCGGCAGCGCCGCATCGACGCGGTAGAGCGGCGTCGAGCGCAGCGGCTGGATGGTCAGCTGGAGGTCCAGCCCGGCCAGCCCGCGCAAGGCCAGGCGGCCCTGGGCGTCGGCCGCCAGGCTGCCCGGGGGCGCACGCGTCAGCGAGACCAGCTCCAGAAAGGGCTGGGACACATTGCGCTCGAAGAAGCCCTCGCAGCGCGGCGGATCGCTGGCCGGCGCATAGGCCGGCTGGCGCCCCTGGGCAGGCTGCAGCCGCGCGCAGGCCGGGGCCTGCGCCTGCGCGGCCGTCAGCAGACACAGGCCGGCCGCGGCGGCAAGGCCGCGGCGGAGCAGCAGACCGGTGGACGGCAGCAGCATCTCGGCGCTCCCCGGATCGCGGGCGATCCGCACAGCGACGATTCTAGTGAGCGGGCCGCGCCCCGGCCGAGCCGGCCCGGCGGGCGCTAGCGGATCAGCACCTCGACCCGGCGCGCCTCGCGCGGCGTGCCGCTGCCGGTGCTCAGCGCCGGCTTCTGCAGCGCCAGCGCCGCCTCGGCCACGCCCAGGCGCAGGAGTGCGTCGCGCACCGCCTCGGCGCGGCGGCGCGCCAGATCGGCGTTCAGCGCCGCGTCGCCGCTGGCGTCGTGATAGCCGCTGATGACGACGCTGCGGCCCTCGGCCAGCGACTGCATCAGGGCGCTCAGCGCGGCATCGGCGCCCTCGGCCAATTCGGCGCTGGCGGTGGCGAAGAAGAACTTGACGACGCCGTTCTCGACCACGATGGCGGCAACCTCGTCCGCCCCGGCCAGGGCCGGCGGCTTGGCCGGCCGGCTCTTGTAGACGCCGATGCCGATCGCCAGGCACAGCACCAGCACGACCAGGATGCCGACCAGGCGCAAGGCGACGCCTTCGTCCTCGTCGAGATACGCGTTCGGGTTCGTCGCCATCGCGGACTCCTCGCGGCGTCCGCTCAGGCCGCGGACTCGCCGGATTGTACGGAGGCCGCCGGCGGCGTGAGCAGCGGTAGCAGCAGCTGGACGCGCAGGCCCTGGCCCTGCGCGCCGGCATGCAGGCTCAAGCTGCCGCCATGGCGGGCGGCGATGTCGTGCGCGATCGCCAGGCCCAGGCCGCTGCCATTGCCGCTGGCCGCCGGCCCGCGCTGGAAGCGCCGCAGCATCTGATGGTGCAGCGCGGCCGGGATGCCGGGACCGGTATCCTCCACCTCCAGCAGCGCCCGGCCCTCGCGCTGGCCGGTGCGCACGGTCACGCGCGCGCCCTCGCCGGCATAGCTGAGGCTGTTGTGGATCAGGTTCGCCAGCAGCTCGCGCAAGAGAAAGCCCTGGCCCAGCACCGGCGCCGGCTGCAGCTCGAAGCCCAGGTCCTGGCCGGCCGCGACCGCGCGCGGCACCCAGTCCTCGGCGGCCTCGGCGGCGATATCGCGCAGGTCCAGCTCGCGCTGCGGATCCTGCGGCAGGGCCGCGTCGGCGCGCGCCATCGACAGCATCTGTTGGGCCAGGCGCGCGCTGCGGTCGACGCTGGTCTGCAGGCGCTTGAGCAGCGGCTCGACGGCCGCGTCATGCGGCTCCAGCAGGGCCAGGTCGATCTCGGTGCGCAGCGAGGTCAGCGGCGTGCGCAGCTGATGCGCGGCATTGGACAGGAATTCCTGCTGCCCCGAGGCGGCCAGGCGCAGGCGCTCGAACAGGCGGTTCAGCGCGGCGATCAGCGGACCGACCTCGGCCGGCACCGGCTGCGACAGCGGCTCCAGCCGGTCCAGATCGCGTTGCTCGACCTCGGCGCTGAGCTCGCCCAGCGGCCGCAGGCCCTGCTGGATCGCCAGCCGGCCGGCCAGCACCAGGCCGGCCGACAGCACCAGCATGGTCACCAGCACGGCCAGCATCAGCTCGCGGCGCAGCGCCACCCGCTTGCCGGTGGTCTCGGCGACGCGCACCTGGCAGACATTGCCGACCACGCCGCAGGCCACGCCCAGCGAGACCAGGCGCAGCGTCTCGCCGCCAAGCTCGATGTCGCGGAAGTTCCAATCGCCGGCGCCCAGCTCGATCTGCGGCCCGGCCAGTTGCCGGTCACCCAGCAAGGCCTGGCCCTCCGGCGCCAGCACCAGGTAGTAGATATGGTCGACGCGGTCGAAGCGCAGCGCGCGGTCGGTCTGGCCCGAGACCTCGACCAGCAGCTCGCCGTCATGCGTGCGGATGAAATTGCTGATCGCCAACGCCGTGTCGCCCAGGCCCAGGTCCAGCCAGCTGACGGCGGTGTCGTGCATCAGCCGGTACAGCGCGAAGCTGCCGGCCGGCACGGCAATCAGCAGCGGCAGGATCAGCCACCAGAACAGGCGCTGCTTGAGGCTCAGCGGCGCGCGCCAGCCAATGCGCCGCTCAGGCAGACGGCCTCCCGACCAAGGGGGACTCTTCGAGGAGATAGCCGAAGCCGCGCACGGTGCGCACCTGGATGCCGGCCGGCTCGAGCTTGCCGCGCAGGCGCGAGATGCAGACCTCGATCGCGTTGTCGGTCGTGCTCTGGTCCCAGCCATTGCTGGCCGAGGCGATCAGCTCCTTGGCGACGACCTTGCCGACGCGCGACATCATGAAGCTGAGCACCTCCCACTCGCGCGCCGACAGCGCCAGCGGCTCCTCGCCGAGCCAGGCGCGGCGCGCCTCCAGGTCCATGCGCAGGCCGGCCAGCCGCAGCTCGTTGCCCAGCCGCGCCTGGCTGCGCCGCACCAGCGCACGGGCGCGGGCGATCAACTCGGCCAGCGCGAAGGGCTTGACCAGATAGTCGTCGGCGCCACCCTCGAGACCGCGCACCCGGTCCTCGACCGCGTCGCGCGCGGTCAGCAGCAGCACCGGGATCTGGCTGCCCTGAGCGCGCACCCGGCGCAGGGTCTCGAAGCCGTCGATGCCCGACAGGCCGATGTCCAGGATCAGCAGGTCGTAGCGATCCTCGCGCAGCGACAGCGGCACCGGCTCGCCGCGCGCGCTGCAATCGACGACCCAGCCCTGCGAGCGCAGCGCGCGGGCGGTCGATTCGGCCAGGAGTTCATCGTCTTCGACGAGCAGGATGCGCACGGCGGGCTTCGGTTGGTTGAATAGCCGCCCAGCTTAACGCCGCTTTGTTGCCGGCCTGTATCGCAGTCCGCCCAAAACCCGTCTCGTGGCTCCGCCATTCGCGTCTCGACGGCTTTCTGCAAGCTTGAGGACAAGCTGCCGACAAGCCCACCCCCTAGCCTGCGCGGATGGACTTCGCCCCGGCCCCTTCAGCCACCGTGCTGCTGCTGCACGGCCTGTGCGGCAATCCACTGGAGCTGGCGCCGCTGGCGCGCCGGCTGCGCGAGGCCGGCCACCGGGTGGAGGCGCCCGATCTGCCCGGCTACGGCGTGCCGGTCGAGACGGCCGGTCGGGCACCCGCGCCGGTGCCGCCCTTCGAGCAATGGCTGGAGCAGGCGCGCGCGCATTACGACGCGCTGGCCGGCGAGCGGCCGACGGCGCCGCCCATCGTCGGCGGTCTCGGCAGCGGCGCCCTGCTGGCCCTGGGCCTGGGCCTGCAGCGGCGGCCGGGCGCCCTGCTGCTGCTGTCGACCTGTCTGCACAGCGACGGCTGGGCGGTGCCGGCCTGGCAGCGCCTGCTGCCGCTGGGCGCCGTGCCGGCGGCGCTGCGCCAGCGCCTGGCCTGGCGCGAACGCGCGCCATTCGGGCTGAAGAACGAGCAGCTGCGCGCGTGGGTCGCGCAGGCGCTGCGCGCCACCACCGTCTCGCCGGCCGGCGCCGCGCGCACGCCGCTGGCCGCGCTGCACGAACGCGCGCGGCTGCAGCGCTATCTGCGCCCGCATCTGCGCGATGTCGAGGCGCCAGCGCTGATCCTGCACGCGCGCGCCGACGAGCTGGCCGGGCCGCGCTCGGTCATCGAGCTGCGCCGCGCGCTGCCGAACAGCCGCACGCAATGGTTCGACCGCAGCTATTCGCTGCTGAGCCTGGACCAGGAGCGCGGCGCGGTCGCCGACGCGGCGCTGGGCTTTCTGGACGAGCTGCGGCCGCAGCGGCTGGCGGCCTAGACCATGCCCTTGAATGGACCGGAGCCCAGCCAGCGCTCGATCTGCTGCTGACGGTCATTGCCCCAGAAGGGCTCGCCGTCGACGATGAAGAAGGGCGCGCCGAACACGCCGGCGGCGATCGCGGCGTCGTTGGCGGCCTTCAGCCGCGCCTTCCACTGCGGATCGTTCCAGGCCGCCTCGGCGGCTTCGGCATCGAGGCCGCTCTCCAGCGCCAGCTGCTTCAGCTGCGCCGCATCGTTGAGCGGAACGCCGCGGGTGAAATAGGCACGCAGGCCGGCGCGGGCCCAGGCGACGGCCCGCGCCGGATCCTGCGCCTGCAGCCACCAGAACACGCGCGCGGCGTTCTGCGTCGGGATCGGGAATTCGTCCGGCTGGCGGTAGGGCAAGCCGGCAAAACGGGCCGAGCGCTCGAAGTCGCGCAAGACGTATTCGCGCTTGATCGGATAGGCCACCGGCGGCTTGAGCTCGGCCGCCTGGAAGGCCGCGCCGAGCAGGATCGCGTGCCATTGCACGCGCCGGCCATGGCGGGCGGCCACCGCCTCCACCCATTCCGAGGCGATATAGGAATAGGGCGAGGAGAAATCGAAATAGAACTGGATCGGCGCACGCGGCAGCGCGCCGGCGCGATCGGGAAAGGCGGTCTCTAGCATGGGCCCTACGGTAGTGCAATTGCGCGCCGCCTGCACCGGGATTTGCGCGGGGCTATGCTGGGCGCAGCCAAGCTTCGGAGACGGCAATGACGGACAAGGCAACCCGCATCGAGCGCGACAGCATGGGCGAGCTGGCGGTGCCGGCCGAGGCGCTGTATGGCGCGCAGACGCAGCGCGCGCTGCAGAACTTCGAGGGCATCGGCGGGCCGATGCCCAGGCGCTTCGTCGAGGCCCTGCTGCTGGTCAAGGCGGCCGCGGCGCGCGCCAATGTGGCGCTGAACCAGCTGCCGGCCGAGACCGGCGTCGCGATCGAGGAGGTCGCGAGCGAGCTGCGCGCCTCGCCCGAGCTGATGCGGCACTTCCCGGTCGATGTGTTCCAGACCGGCTCGGGCACCAGCAGCAATATGAACGCCAACGAGGTGCTGGCGACCCTGGCCGGCCGGCGCCTGGGCCGCGCGGTCAGCGCCAACGACGAGGTCAATGCCGGCCAGAGCAGCAATGACGCGATCCCGTCGGCGCTGCACATCGCCGCCGCGCTGGCCCTGCAGGAGGAACTGCTGCCGGCGCTGCGCGTGCTGCTGCACGAGCTGCGGGCGAAGAGCCGCAGCGACGGCCATCACATCAAGACCGGCCGCACCCATCTGATGGACGCGATGCCGGTGCGCCTCTCCCAGGTGCTGGACGGCTGGGCCGCGCAGATCGGCGCCCAGCTGCTGCAGCTGGAAAGCCTGCAGCCGCGCATCCAGGCCCTGGCCCAGGGCGGCACGGCGGTCGGCACCGGCGTCAATGCCCACCCGGACTTCGCCGCGCGCTTCTGCGCCGAACTGTCGGCGCTGAGCGGCCTGCGGTTCAAGCCGGCGCCCGACTTCTTTGCTGCGATGGGCTCGCAGGATGCGGCCGTTGCGCTGTCGGGCGCGCTGAAGGGCCTGGCGGTGAGCCTCTTGAAGATCGCCAACGATCTGCGCTGGATGAACTCCGGCCCGCTGGCCGGCCTGGCCGAGATCGAACTGGAGGCGCTGCAGCCGGGCTCCTCCATCATGCCCGGCAAGGTCAACCCGGTGATCCCGGAGGCGGTCGCGATGGCGGCGGCCCAGGTGATCGGCCACGACGCGGCCATCACCATCGCCGGCCAGAGCGGCAATTTCGAGCTGAACGTGATGCTGCCCCTGGTCGCCCACGACCTGCTCGACAGCCTGCATCTGCTGGCTCGTACCAGCGAGCTGCTGGGCACACGCGCCATCGCCAGCTTCAAGGTCAAGGAGCAGCAACTGCAGAAGGCGCTGGCCCGCAACCCCATCCTGGTCACCGCCCTGAATCCGCTGATCGGCTACCAGAAGGCCGCCGCGATCGCCAAGCGCGCCTATGCCGAAGACCGGCCCATCATCGACGTCGCCGAGGAGGACAGCGGGCTCGATCGCAAGACCCTGGAGACGCTGCTCGATCCGCAGCGGCTGACCGAAGGCGGGCTCTGAGCCGGCAGCCCCGTTTCAGTTGTTGTCGGGCCGGTCAACAACTGAGACCGACCGCCGGCCGCGCCACAGCGCGATTGAAACAGCGCATGCAGACACTGCCTGGCGTCGCGGCAGGTCGCCGCGAGCGACGCGTACAACACAGGAAACGATCATGCGCTCACACCTCATCCGCTCGGCCGCCCTCGCCGCTCTGTTCCTCGCGATCGGCGCCCAGGCCCAGACCCTGATCGGCGGCGGCGGCAAGACCGGCCCGAGCTTTCCGATCACGATCAATCAGCCGGGTAGCTACAAACTGGCCGGCAATCTGGTCGTGCCCGCCGGGCTCAACGGCATCGTCATCACGGCCTCCGACGTCAGTCTGGACCTCAACGGTTTCTCGGTCACCGGCCCGGTGAGCTGCGGCCAGACCTGCAGCGCCGGCGGCTCGACGGTAGGCATCAACGCGACCGCTATGCATGCGACGGTACGCAATGGCACGGTCTCGGGCTTCGGCTTCGCAGGGGTCTACATCGGCATGTTCAGCGCAACGCTGGAGGATCTGACCGTCAAATCGAATGGCCAGTACGGCATCATGCGCAACACCGGCGGCGACGACCAGCCGGTGGCGATGCGGCGCATCAGTGCCCTGCGCAACGGCCTGTGCGGCATCTCGACCAAGAACACGACGATCGAGAGCTCGCTCGCCAACGAGAACCTGAGCTCCGGCATCTGCGGCTACGGCGGCGTCTCGGTGCTCGATTCGACGATGTCCTTCAACAAGGTCCATGGCTTCTACAGCAATGGCGCCGCCTTCGGCGACCTGCTGCGCGGCTCGCGCCTGCAGGGCAATCTGGGCGGCAACCTCTACCAGATGCCGATCAGCGCCGGCGGCAACTTGAACGGTACGACCTTGTTCTGAGTGGCCCACGCCGGGCCCCAGCGCGGCCGACCGAGGGCCGGCTCGGCTCAGCCGGACAGCCCGATCATGTCGCGCAGCAGCGGGTAGATCTGCTGCTGCCAGCGCCGACCGCTGAACACGCCGTAGTGGCCGACATTGGGCTGCACATGGTGGCGGCGCAGCCAGGGCCGGATGCTGCTGGCCAGGTCCTGGGCGGCCAGGGTCTGGCCGACCGAGCAGATGTCGTCGCGTTCGCCCTCGACGGTGGTCAGCGCCGTGCGGCGGATCGCGGCCGGATCGACGCGGCGGCCGCGGAAACTCAGCTCGCCGCGGGGCAGCGCATAGTCCTGGAACACCAGGCGCACCGTCTCCAGATAGAAGTCGGCCGACAGGTCGGCCACCGCCATGTACTCCTCGTAGAAGCTGCGCGTCACCTCGGCCTTGTCGAACTCGTCCTCGACCAGGTGGCGGTAGTACTCCCGGAAGGCATTGATGTGGCGCTCCTTGTTCATGCCGATGAAGGCCGAGAGCTGGACGAAGCCCGGGTAGACGCGCCGGCCCGCGCCGCGATGGCGCCAGGGCACATGGCTGATCAGGTTCTTCTCGAACCACTGGATGGACTTGCCGGTGGCCAGCGCGTTGACGGCGGTCGGGTTGATGCGGCAGTCGATCGGCCCGGCCATCAGGGTCAGACTCAGCGGCGTGGCCGGATGGTCATCCTCCGACATCAGCGCCACCGCGGCCAGCGCGGACACGCAGGGCTGGCAGACCGCCAGCAGATGGGCGCCGGGACCGATCGCGGCCATGAAGTCGATCAGATGCGCGGTGTACTCGTCCAGGCCGAAGCGGCCGGCCGCCAGCGGCACGTCGCGCACGTTGTGCCAGTCGGTGACGTAGACCTCGTGATCCTGCGCCAGCGTGCGCACCGTGTCGCGCAGCAGGGTGGCGAAATGGCCCGACATCGGCGCGACCACCAGCAACTTGGGCTGGGCCGGCGCCTCGGGCTTGGCGAAGCGCAGCAGGGTGCAGAAGGGCGTCGCCGCGGCCACCTCCTCGACGACGGCCCAGCGCCGGCCGCGCGACTCGACCGAGGTTATGCGCCAGGGCGGCCGTGCATGGGTGACCGTGCCCAGCTCCAGCAAGCGGCAGGCGGCGGCGGCCTCGCGGCGGGCCGGCCAGTCCAGCGCCGGGCGCTGCGGCTGCAACAGCAGCGGCGCGGCCAGCCGGCCGGCCGCGCGCAGCGGCCACATCAGGTCGCTATGCGCCTGGTATGCCTGGTACATCATCGATCACACCTCCGGGCCGGCTGACGTTCCTGCGGCTCTCGCAAGGAGCGCGCCAGCCGCCGCGGCCATCGATGGCACAGGCTTTGCGTGCGGCGCAGCCCGGAGGTCCACGCCATGCCCGTCGCCACGCCCGCTAAAGCCCCCCGCAGCAAGGCTCCTGCCGCCGTCAAGACGGCGAAGGCCAGGCCGCCAGCGACGAGCGCGACGCTGACCATCAGCAGCAAGAACTACTCCTCCTGGTCGCTGCGCGGCTGGCTGCTGGCGCGCTTCGCCGGCCTGGAGTTCCGCGAGCTGATGGTCTCGCCGGACGACGAGGCGGTGCGCAGGGAGCTGCTGCTGCTGGCGCCCTCGATCCGCGTGCCCTGCCTCGAGCATGAGGGGGCCAAGGTCTGGAACACCTTCGCGATCGCGCAATACCTGGACGAGGTGCGGCCCAAGGCCGGCCTGCTCCCGGCCGAGCGGATCGCCCGCGCGCATTGCCGCTCCGTCTGCGGCGAGATGAATTCGGGCTTCGCCAATCTGCGCGCCTCGCTGCCGATGAATCTGAAGATCCACCGCCCCGGCCACAAGATCTGGGCCGGCGCGCAGCCCGACATCGAGCGCATCTGCGAGATCTGGAGCGACTGCCTGGCCCGCTACGGCGGCCCCTTCCTGTTCGGCGCGCGGCGCGGCATGGCGGACGCGATGTTCGCGCCGGTCGTCACCCGCTTCCTCAGCTACGACGTCAAGCTGAACAAGGCCTGCGCCGACTACTGCAAGACCATCATGGCCATGCCGGAGATGAAGGAATGGGTGGCCGCCGCCCGGCGCGAGCCGGAGGAGATCGAGCAGCTCGACATGGATTTCTGAAACCGCTCACTTCCAGGGCGTCGGAATCGGTACGTCGCAGGGCGCCGGCATGTCGATCGACTTGAAATCGGCCGGACAGACGATCTCCAGGTATTCCATGTCCGGCGAGTAGTCGAACAGGTAGTGGACGATGCCGGGGCGCTGGTGCACGCAGTCGCCGGCCTCGACCAGGGTCTCCTGCTCGCCGTACATGAAGCGGGCCCAGCCCTTGGTCATGAAGACGATCTGGAATTCCGCCTCATGACGGTGCCAGCCGGTGCCCTTCTCCGGTGCCATATTTGCCTTCACAAGGTGCGCGATCACCCGGCCGTGGGTGGCGGCGGCGACGCCGAGATCCTTGTAGAGGAAGAAGTCGCGCAGCCCGTCGCTGCGCCATGGCGTGTCGGCCGGTTTGATGTGCGAGAAGCGCGTGCTCGTCGAGTCCAGCATGGCGAGGTCCTCCGATCCAAAGCGACCCTTGCCGACATGCAAAAAGCATTCCGCCGCTTCAGCCGGCCGGCGGCTAGTTGAGGGACAGCTGCCAAGGAATGCGCCGCGCAAACCTGCGTAGGCCCCTATTGCCAAATTGGAGCTGATCTTGAACGGCAGGGTGTCAGCGTTGATCAGCGTTGCGGGTCGTTCGGGGCCGACCTCGCGAAATATCCGGGCTATTCCTCGAAGACGACCCGGTTGCGGCCGCCGTGCTTGGCCCGGTACAGCGCCTTGTCGGCCGCCGCGACCAGGCCGGCGGCCAGTTCGCCGGCCTCGCGGCCGCTCGGCTCGGCGCTCAGCATCGCCAGGCCGATCGAGATCGTCACCGCCAGCGGCTGCTGGGCGCCGGGCACCGGCACCGGCCGGGCGGCAATGCTCTGGCGTATCCGTTCGGCGATCTCGCGCGCATGCTGGGCCGGGGTCTGCGGCAGCAGCACGACGAATTCCTCGCCGCCATAGCGGGCGATCGTGTCGCCGGCGCGCAGCTGGCCCTGGATCGCTTGGCCGACCGCGCGCAGCACCTCGTCGCCGCTCTGGTGGCCATGGCCGTCGTTGATGCGCTTGAAGCCGTCCAGGTCGAGGAACATGCAGGCCAGCGGGTGGCGGTAGCGGCGGGCCTGCGCGATCTCGATCTGGCAGCGGTGCTCGAAATAGCGCCGGTTGTGCACGCCGGTCAGGCCGTCGGTGAGGCCGTCCAGCTTCAGCCGCTCCTGGTTCAGCGCGCTTTCCAGGCAGACGCCGACGATGCCGCCCAGCCGTTCGAGGAAATGGGTGCCGGTGCCGGCCTCGTAGCGCGCCGCGTCGCGGCTGCCGAAATGCAGGCTGCCGATCAGCGCGCCATGGCGGGCCAGCGGCAGCAGCGCGACCGAGGCGATCGCGCCGCGCGGCGCGCCTTCGAACAGCGCGCCATGGCACTCGGCGTCGAAGGCGCCGAGCCGTGGCCGCGGCGGCGCTGCCTCGCCGAAGAGCTGCTGCAGCGGCGCCGCCGAGGGCAGCAGGCGCAGGCCCTGGCGCAGCAGCGGATCCTCGCGCAGCTCGGCCTCCAGCAGCCGCGCCGTCTCCAGATCGCGGTCGACCAGGGCCAGGCCGACGAACTCGATGCCGAAGGCGCTTTTGTACTCGGCCAGCAGCAGGCGCAAGAGCTCGACGATGGAGCGCGCGCCGATCAGCCGGTGCTCCAGCTGGTCGAAGCGGCGCATCTTGTCCTCGTTGCTGCGCGCCTCGCGCAACAGCCTTTCCAGCTGGCGGCGCAGCGCCTGGTTCTCGCGCTCGAGTTGCTCCTGCATGCGGTGGTGGTCGTCGGTGCCGGCTTTCATTGTGCCGGCCATTGTCGCGGCGCTTTGTAAGCGCGGCCCGAAGCGCGCATCCTGTCACGCACGCGCCGCGCGCGGCGCTGGCGCCGGCGGCCGCGATCGCCGAATATCTGGGGCAAGCGTTCCGCCCACCCTACCCCGCCCCGTCCAAGCCCGCCCTGCCATGCGCTCCGTCCTCGCCTCGCTGCTGCTCGCCCTGCTCGTTCCCAGCGCGGCGCGCGCCGCCTCCGCGGCCGAGGGGCTGACCGCGATGGAGAAACGCTGGTTGGACGGCATCTGGCCGGTCGTCGGCTTCGCAAAGCACCAGGGCCTGCCGCTGGACATCGTCGTGCAGCCGCAGCCGGCGCCCGAGGCCGCGCCGCTCTCGCTGGGCTTCGTCGACGGCCGCTGCAAGCTGGTGCTGAGCATGCGCGAGAACCCCGAGGTGCAGCGCACGATGGAGCAGATCGAGCCGGCCCTGCTGGACGCCAGCCTGGAACTGATGGCCGCGCATGAGCTGGGCCATTGCCGCCGCTATCTGGACGGCGCCTGGCACGGCCTGCCGGCCGGCTTCGTTATCCAGGAACCGATCGGCCTGCGGCCTGAGCAGCGCCAGGCCTACCGGGCGATGCGGCTGACGCGCCGCGAGGAGGGCTATGCCGATCTGACCGGCCTGGCCTGGACGCAGCGGCAGCGGCCACAGCAATATGCGCGGCTGCATGCCTGGCTGCTGGCCGAGCGCTCGCGCGAGCGCCTGCCGGGCAGCCACCACGACACGCTGGCCTGGCTGCAGCTGGCCGCCGATCCGGCGCTGCTGGCCGCCGACGGCAAGGACGGCGCCACGATCTTCGAGACCGCCGCCTCGCTGTGGCAGCGGGTGGAGGACTAGAACGCGGGCGTCTCAGCCCAGCGCCCGCCCGATCAGGATCTTCTGCACCTCGGACGTGCCCTCGTAGATCTGGCAGACGCGCACGTCGCGGTAGATGCGTTCGACCGGGAAGTCGCTCAGATAGCCGTAACCGCCGTGGATCTGGATCGCGTCCGAGCAGACGCGCTCGGCCATCTCGGTGGCGAAGAGCTTGGCCATCGCCGCCTCCTTCAGGCAGGGCTGGCCGGCGTCCTTCAGGCTGGCCGCATGCCAGATCAGCTGGCGCGCCGCCTCGATCTGGGTGGCCATGTCGGAGAGCTTGAACTGGATCGCCTGGTGGTTGAAGATGGCCTGGCCGAAGCTGCTGCGGTCCTTGCTGTAGCGCAGCGCCGCCTCGAATGCCGCGCGCGCCATGCCGACCGCCTGCGAGGCAATGCCGATGCGGCCGCCCTCCAGGCCCGACAGCGCGATCTTCAGGCCCTGCCCTTCCTCGCCCAGCCGGTTGGCGGCGGGGATGCGGCAGTTCTCGAACAGGATCTGGGCCGTGTCGCTGGCATGCTGGCCCATCTTGTCCTCGATGCGCGCGACCTGGTAGCCGGGCGTGTTGGTCGGCACCAGGAATGCGCTGATGCCCTTCTTGCCGGCGGCCTTGTCGGTGACGGCCATCACGATCGCCACATCGCCGTTCTTGCCGCTGGTGATGAACTGCTTGACGCCGTTCAGCACATAGTGGTCGCCCTCGCGAACGGCTGTCGTCTTCAGGCCGCCGGCCTCGGAGCCGACATGGGGCTCGGTCAGGCAGAAGGCGCCCAGCATGTCGCCGCGCGCCAAGGGCTTCAGAAAGCGCTGCTTCTGATCCTCGTTGCCGAAGCCCATCAGGATCGAGCAGACCGGGCAGTTGTTGACGCTGACCACGGTCGAGGTGCCGCCGTCGCCGGCGCCGATCTCTTCCAGGATGATGGACAGGGCCAGGTAGTCCAGGCCCGCGCCGTCGTACTCGGTCGGCACCGCGACGCCATAGCAGCCCAGCGCCGCCAGGCCCTTCAGTTCCTCGGCCGGGAAATGGTGCTTCTTGTCCCATTCGGCCGCCTTGGGCGCGATCTGGTCCTGCACATAGGCGCGCACGGCGTCCTGGACGGCGCGGTGGTCTTCGCTGAGGATCATTGTTTTGCTTTGTTGCTCACCAGGCCAGCGCCTGGCCGTCGTAATTGAAGAAGCAGCCGTTGTACTCCGGCTTGACGGTGGCCAGCACCGTGCGCATGCCGGCGACGCTGGTGGCGACGTCGATGTCGGCCTCGCTGCCGCCCATATCGGTGCGCACCCAGCCCGGGTGGAAGCTGATGCAGATGGCCCGCTCGGCCAGGGCCAGCGAGGCGTCCTTCAGCACCGAGTTGAGCGCCGCCTTGGAGGCGCGGTAGAGCCAGCCGGCGGTGGAGCCGCGCAGGGCGATCGAGCCCATCTTTGACGAGATCACGGCCAGCCGCGCGCCCGGCGCGAGCGCGTCGGCCAACTGCGGAATTACCCGCATCGGCCCCAGCACATTGGCGCGCATCACCGCATCGAAATCCTCGGCGCTGGGCGTCTGCAGGCCGCTGGTCTTGGGCCCGTAGACGCCGGCGACGATGACGGCCTCGTCGAACTGGTGGCCGTCGATCTGCCAGGCCAGGCCGGAGGCGCTGGCGGTGTCGGTGACGTCGAGCTTCAGCGCCGTGGCGCCGAGCTCGCGCAGGCGGGCCAGGTCCTCCTCCTTGCGCGCCGTCGCGACCACCTGGGCCCCGGCGGCCCGGTACTGGCGGACGAACTCCAGGCCGATGCCGCGCGAGGCGCCGACGATGAGGACCTGCCGCGCCATTTAGACTAGCTCCACGCCGACGGCCCGACTGCCTGCGCGGAGCTTCACAGGAGCTCCACGCCGACGGCAGTCGCCTCGCCGCCGCCGATGCACAGCGCCGCGACGCCGCGCTTGAGGCCGCGGTGCTTCAGCGCGCCCAGCAGGGTGACCAGGATGCGCGCGCCGGAGGCGCCGATCGGGTGGCCCAGCGCGCAGGCACCGCCGTTGACGTTGACGATCTCGTGCGGCAGCTTGAACTCGGCCATCGCGGCCATGGTGACCGCGGCGAAGGCCTCGTTGACCTCCCACAGATCGACGCTCTTGGCGTCCCAGCCGTTCTTGGCCAGCAGCTTGTTGATCGCGCCGACCGGGGCGGTGGTGAACCACTCGGGCGCGTTCGCGTGCACGGCGGTGCCGACGATGCGGGCGACCGGCTGCACGCCCAGCTTGGCGGCGGTCGAGGCGCGCATCAGCAGCAGGGCGGCGGCGCCGTCGCTGATCGAGGACGAGGTCGCGGCGGTGATCGTGCCGTCCTTCTTGAAGGCCGGCTTCAGGCCCGGGATCTTGTCCAACTTGGCCTTGAAGGGCTGCTCGTCCTTGCCAACGACGGTCTCGCCCTTGCCGGCCAGGGTCACCGGCGCCATTTCCCAGGCGAAGCTGCCGTCGGTATTGGCGCGGATGCTGCGCTCGGTCGAGGCAATCGCGAACGCGTCCTGCGCCTCGCGGGTGAAGGCGTACTTGCCCACGCATTGCTCGGCGAACACGCCCATGGCCTTGCCGCGCTCGTAGGCGTCTTCCAGGCCGTCCAGCGCCATATGGTCGTACATCGGGGTGGCGCCGTACTTCACGCCCTTGCGCGCGAACATCAGGTGCGGGGCATTGGTCATGCTCTCCATGCCGCCGGCGATCAGGATGTCGGCGCTTTCGGCCTTCAGGGTGTCGTGGGCGAACATCACCGAGCGCATGCCGGCGCCGCACATCTTCGACAGGGTCACCGCGCCGACCGATTGCGGCAGGCCGGCCTTCAGCACCGCCTGGCGGGCCGGGGCCTGGCCCTGGCCGGCCATCAGGCAGTTGCCGATGAAGGCCTCCTCGATCGCGTCGCCGGGCACGCCGGCGCGCTCGACCGCGGCCTTGATCGCGACTGCCGCCAGTTCCCAGGCTTGCAGGCCGGCGAAATCGCCCAGCAGGCCGCCGATCGGCGTGCGGGCGGCGGAGACGATGACGATGGGATCGGACATGGTGCTACTCCTTGAGGATCAATGAACGGAAAAATCATGCCGGACGGCGTCGCTCGCGGCGCCCTCGGCACGGCTGGGTTGCGGGCGCGGCAGCGCCTGGAAGCGCTTGTGCGCCTCGTAGGGAAAGATGTCGTGCAGATGCCCGGCCACGATGCGGGCCTGGTGCTGCTGCCAGAAGGCCGGGTCGAGCAAGTCGGCGTGGTGGCGCATGAAGACCTCGCGCACGCCCGGGTGGCCGAGCAGAAAGGGGCCGAAGGTCTCGGGGAAGACGTCGCGCGGGCCGACCGCATACCAGACCTCGCCGGACAGTTCCTCTTCCTCGTTGCGCGGCTCGGGGAGCTTGCGGAAGTTGCAATCGCTCAGGTACTCGATTTCGTCGTAGTCGTAGAACACGACCTTGCCATGACGGGTCACGCCGAAGTTCTTCCACAGCATGTCGCCGGGGAAGATATTGGCGGCGACCAGGTCCTTGATCGCGTGGCCGTACTCGATCACCGCCTGCTCCAGCTGCGCCGGCGAGGCCTCCTGCAGATAGAGGTTCAGCGGCTGCATGCGGCGCTCGATGTAGAGATGGCGGATGACCAGGTCCTCGCCGCGCTCCTCGAGCAGGCTGGGGCAGAACTGCCGCAGCTCCTTCAGCAGTTCCTCGTCGAAGCGATGGCGCGGGAAGGCGACGTTGCTGTATTCCAGCGTGTCGGCCATGCGGCCGACGCGGTCGTGGGTCTTGACCAGCAGGTACTTGCCCTGGATCGACTCGCGCGTCGTGTTCTCCTTCTGCGCCGGGAAGAAGTCCTTGATCACCTTGAACACGAAGGGGAAGCTCGGCAGGTCGAAGACCAGCATCACCAGGCCCTTGATGCCGGGCGCGATGCGGAAGCTGTCGCTCGAATGGCGCAGGTGGTAGAGGAAGTCGCGGTAGAAAAGATTCTTGCCCTGCTTCTGCAGACCCAGGGCCGAATAGAGCTCCGAGCGCGGCTTCCTGGGCATCAGCGTGCGCAGGAACTGCACATAGGCGCTGGGCACCTCCATATCGACCATGAAATAGGCGCGGGCGAAGCTGAACAGCATCAGCAGATCGTCCTCGCCGAACAGCGCCGCGTCGATGCACAGCACGCCGCGCGCCTTGTGCAGGACCGGCAGGGCGAACGGCGTCTCCGTGAAGCCATTGATGATCTTGCCGATCACATAGGCGCCCTTGTTCCGGTAGAACAGCGAGCTCAAGACCTGGATCTGGAAGTTCGGCCGCCAGCGGAAATCGCCGAGCTCGCGCTGCAGCGCGCGCAGCACGCAGTCGATGTCGCGCGGCAGGTCCTCGAACTCGGCATCGAGCTGGAAGTTGGTGATCACCCGCAGCAGGGTCGCGTGCAGCGTGTCCTTGGCCGGGTAGTAGGCGCGGTAGGTCGGCGCGGCGGCCGGCTCCTCGTTCTCGATGTACTCGGTCGAGACGGCCGGGCGCACGAAGATGAAGTCGTTGTGGAAGTAGCTGTGGTGCAGGATGCGGGTGCAGACCGAGTTGAAGAAGGTCTCGGCCAGCTCCGGCTGGTGGTGGTTGGTCAGGAGACCGATGTAGTGCAGCTTGACCTGCTGCCAGAGCTCCATCGGCAGGGTGCCGGCCTGGAAGCGCTCCTCCAGCAGCTGCACCGCCTCGTCCACGCGCTTATCGTAGAACTCGATGCGCTGCGCCTGCGCGCGCTGCTGGCCGGCCCAGTCGGCCGCCTCGAAGCGCTGCTTGGCGGCGGCGCTGGTGGCGCGGAACAGCCGGTAATGCCGGTTGAAGCCGCCCAGCAGCGCCTGCGCGATCTCGAACGCGCGGGAGTCGGTCAGCTTCTCGGGGAACATCGTGCCTTCCGTCCCGCCGCCGCCCTAGGCGTAGCGGCTCTTCACCGCCGCCAGCGCGCGCCGGTAGGCCGGCGCCACATCGTCCTGGCTGGCCGCCGTGATCTGCAGGTCTTCCAGCAGGCCGTTGTGCAGGCCGTAGACCCAGCCGTGCACGACGATCTCCTGGCCGCGCAGCCAGGCGTCCTGCACGACCGTGGTCTGGCAGGCATTGCGCGCCTGCTCCAGCACGTTCAGTTCGCACAGCGCATTGACGCGGCTCTCCTCGGGCAGGCTGTCCAGCCATTCCTGGTGGTCGTTGCGCACGTCCTGCACATGGCGGATCCAGTTCGATACCAGGCCCACGCGCGCATCGGTCAGCGCCGCGCGCACGCCGCCGCAATTGCTGTGGCCGACGACGATGATGTGCTTGACCTTCAGATGGTCGACGGCGAACTGCATCACCGACAGGCAGTTCAGGTCCGAGTGGACGACGACGTTGGCGACATTGCGGTGCACGAACAGCTCGCCGGGCATCAGGTCCACCAGCTCGTTGGCGGGCACGCGGCTGTCGGCGCAGCCGATCCACAGGTATTGCGGGGTCTGCTGCTGCAGCAGGCGCGAGAAGAAGCCCGGCTCGCGGGCCTCGGTCTTGGCGGCCCAGCGCTTGTTGGCTTCCAGCAGTTCGGGCAGGTCTTGGGTACTCATGGGTGGCATTGTCGAATACGGGCGGGCGGACGCGCCGACAGGAAGGAGAAACCTTCGATTTCTCTGCGACTTCTCCCTGTCTGGGCGCCTCAGTGCTCTTGTCTGTCTCTTACATCGTCTCGGCGAACAGCTCGCGGCCGATCAGCATGCGGCGGATTTCACTCGTGCCCGCCCCGATCTCGTACAGCTTGGCATCGCGCCACAGCCGGCCCAGCGGGTACTCGTTGATATAGCCGTTGCCACCGAAGATCTGCACGCCCTCGCCGGCCATCCAGGTGGCCTTCTCGGCGGTCCACAGGATCACCGAGGCGCAATCCTTGCGGACCTGGCGGACATGGTCGCTGCCCAGCAGGTCCAGGTTCTTGGCCACCGTGTAGGCAAAGGAACGCGCCGCCTGCAGCACCGTGTACATATCGGCGACCTTGCCCTGGATCAGCTGGAATTCGCCGATGCTCTGGCCGAACTGCTTGCGGTCGTGGATATAGGGCACGACGTTGTCCATCACGCTCTGCATGATGCCCAGCGGGCCGCCGGTCAGCACCGCGCGCTCGTAGTCCAGGCCCGACATCAGCACCTTGGCGCCGGCATTGACGGCGCCCAGCACGTTCTCGGCCGGCACCTCGACGTTCTGGAACACCAGCTCGCCGGTATGCGAGCCGCGCATGCCCAGCTTGTCCAGCTTCTGCGCGATCGAGAAACCGGGCATGCCCTTCTCGATCAGGAAGGCGGTGACGCCGCGCGCGCCCAGTTCCGGCTCGGTCTTGGCGTAGACCACCAGGGTGTCGGCATCGGGGCCGTTGGTGATCCACATCTTGCTGCCGTTGAGCAGGTAGTAGCCACCCTTGTCCTCGGCCTTCAGCTTCATGCTGATCACGTCCGAGCCGGCGCCCGGCTCGCTCATCGCCAGCGCGCCGACATGCTCGCCGCTGATCAGCTTGGGCAGGTACTTGGCCTTCTGCGCGGCATTGCCGTTGCGGTTGATTTGATTGACGCAGAGATTCGAATGCGCGCCGTAGGACAGGCCTACCGAGGCCGAGCCGCGGCTGATCTCCTCCATCGCCACCATATGGGCCAGATAGCCCATGGCCGCGCCGCCGAACTCCTCGGGCACGGTCACGCCGAGGATGCCCAGCTCGCCCATCTTGCGCCACAGATCCATCGGGAACTGGTCCGAGCGGTCGATCTCGGCCGCGCGCGGGGCGATCTCGGCGTCGGCAAAGGCACGCACCGCGTCGCGCAGCGCATCGATGTCCTCGCCGAGTTGGAAATTCAGGCCGGGCAGGTTCATGTTTGTCTCCTAGGGTCGGGCCGCTCGGGGCAGGGCCAATTTACGTTTACGTAAACGTCAATTCTAGCGAGAAGCCGGCGTCGACTCCGGTCGGTGAACTTACCTAAGCAAGGCCCCGGAGGGCCGGGCGCCTTACAGGAAGCGCTCCAGCATCTTCTTCGATGCGCGGTCCAGCGCAAAGCGGTCCGGCACCTCGAACTGGATGCCATGGCTGCTGGCGATCAGCAGGCGGCCATCGCCGAGGCGGCGGATGTCCTCCTCGGTGCGCAGGATGAACTGGGTCTCGCCCAGATCGGTGTCGACGGTCCATTGGCTGGGCGTCGAGAAGGTGGAGACCTGCTTGATGCGCAAGAGCGTCGGCACGAATTCACGGGCGGCCAGTTCGGCCTCCAGCAATTCGCGCTCGGCCGCCGGCAGGTCCGAGACCCGGTCGATCCAGGCCAGCTCATGACCGTCCGGGCCCAGCAGGGACAGACCCTCGTCGGGCGCCGAGATCGGATGCGCGCGCACCGGGTTGACGCCGACATGCTCGCCGCCGTCCAGGGCGACGAGCACCAGGCGGCCGAAGGCATTGCGGGACAGCTGGCGGTAAGGCAGGGTCATCATCACGCTTCCACCGTGTGGGCATTCGGATTGGGCGGCGCCGGCGGCGGCTCGTCGTCATCGGCATCGACGCGGCGCGCCTGCGCCTCGTAGAGCCGCCAGTAATGGCCGCGCTTTTCCATCAGCTCATCGTGCGGGCCGACCTCGACCACCTGGCCGCGGTCCATCACCACCAGGCGATCGGCCTTGCGCAGGGTCGACAGACGGTGCGCGATGGCGATCGTCGTGCGGCCCTGGACCAGATTGTCCAGCGCCTTCTGGATCTCCTTCTCGGTCTCGGTGTCGACCGACGAAGTCGCCTCGTCGAGGATCAGCAGACGCGGATTGATCAGCAAGGCACGGGCGATCGAGATGCGCTGGCGCTCGCCGCCGGAGAGGCCCTGGCCGCGCTCGCCGACCAGCGAGTCGTAGGCCTGGGGCAGGCGCAGGATGAACTCGTGCGCATGGGCGGCGCGGGCGGCGGCGACGATCTCCTCGCGCGTCGCGTCCGGCTTGCCGTAGGCGATGTTCTCGGCGATGGTGCCGAAGAAGAGGAAGGGCTCCTGCAGCACCAGGCCGATATGGCGGCGGTAGTCGGCCACGCCGATGCGGCGCAGGTCGACGCCGTCCACGCGGATGCTGCCCTCGGTGACGTCGTAGAAACGGCAGATCAGATTGACCAGGGTGCTCTTGCCCGAGCCGCTGTGGCCGACCAGGCCGATCATCTCGCCCGGCTTGATGTCAAGGCTCAGGCCGCGGATCACCGCGCGGTTGCCGTAGCGGAAGCCGATGTCCTGGATCTGGATGCCACCCTCGACCCGCTCCAGCTTCGCCGGGTTGGCCGGGTCGGGCACATTGCTCTGGTGGTCGAGGATGTCGAAGATGCGCTTGGCGCCGGCCGCCGCCTTCTGCGTCACCGAGACGATGCGGCTCATCGAGTCCATGCGGCCGTAGAAGCGGCCGATATAGGCGATGAAGGCGGTCAAGGTGCCGACGGTGACGCTCTGGTGCGCGACCAGCCAGATGCCGAAGGCCCAGACGACCAGCAGGCCCATCTCGGTCAGGAGCGAGACGGTCGGCGAGAACAGGCTCCAGGTCTTGTTCAGCTTGTCGTTGACGGCCAGATTGTGCTTGTTGGCGTCGCGGAAGCGGTTTGCCTCGCGCCGCTCCTGGGCGAAGGCCTTGACGACGCGGATGCCGGGGATGGTGTCGGCCAGCACCGAGGTCACCTCGCCCCAGACGCGGTCAATCTTCTCGAAGCCGGTGCGCAGCCGGTCGCGCACCAGATGGATCATCCAGGCGATGAAGGGCAAGGGGATCAGGGTCGCCAGCGCCAGCCAGTGGTTGATCGAGAACAGGATGGTCGCCGTCATGCCGAGCATCAGCACGTCGGTGATGAAGTCCAGCGCATGCAGGGACAGGAAGACGCTGATGCGGTCGGTCTCCGAGCCGATGCGGCTCATCAGATCGCCGGTGCGCTTGTTGCTGAAGTACTCCAGCGACAGGCTCAGCAGATGCTCGAAGGTGGCGGTGCGCAGATCGGCGGCGATGCGCTCCGAGACCAGGGCCAGGATATAGGTCTTGGCCCAGCCGAGGATCCAGGACACCAGGGCCGCGCCCAGCAGCCCGCTCATATAGAAGGCGACCAGCCAGGGGTCGATCGCCTGCCCCTGCTGGAACGGAATCAGCACCTTGTCCATCAAGGGCATCATCAGATAGGGCGAGACCAGGGTGGCGCCGGTCGCACCCAGCATCAAGAGGAAGCCGACCAGCAGCTGGCCCTGGTAGGGCCGGGCGAAGCGCCACAGCCGCGCCAGCACCCAGGTCGAGGGCGGGGTGTGCAGCTCGCGCGCGCAGGTCGGGCATTCCTCGCTGTCCGGCGGCAGCGGCGCCTTGCAGCTGGGGCAGAAGCTGACGTCCTCGGCGTCCGCCTTGAGCGCCTCGTCGCGCTTCTCGAAGGCCTCCTGCCAGCGCTGCGCCTGCAGATTCATCTGCAGGGTGAAGCGCCACAGGGCCAGGCGTTGCTGCGCATCGCACAGCTCCAGGCTGCCGACGCCGGCATGGTCGGAGATGCGCATCTTCAGGCCCGGCCGCAGCGCCCATTCCGACCATTGGCCGCCGGCCGGGTCCCAGGCCAGCAGGCGCTTGTTGGTGAGCACCAACAAGCCTCGCGCAAAGCGCGCCCGGGAGTCCAGGTCAACCTCCAGCGGGGCCACGACGTTCTCGTCTGCAAGCAGGCGTGTCTGCAAGTCTGCCCATTGCGGGTGCTGCAGAGATGCCGACGAGGACGTTTCGACTGGATGTGGATGGTGCATTGTGTTCTTGAGCCGGCAGCCCCGGACGGGCCGCTCGCGGTGTTGAGCGGGGGATTTTCGCTCAAGAGCCGCCTCTCGCAGGCAGACCCGGCGTGGCGCCGGCGAAACGCCCCGAAGCCCCTGCACCCCGCCCCGTCCCTGGCGTCGCCGCCATTGGGCGCACAATTGCGGGCTGCCTCACCCTTCCCTCGCCAAAGCATTCGGCCGATCGCGGCCCGCCATCCATGAGCAAGAAAGACGATATCAAGCTGCTGCGCATCAATTATTTGCGCGGCCCCAATATGTGGACCTACCGTCCCGTCTTGGAAGTCTGGCTCGATCTGGGCGTCCTGGAAGATTTCCCGACCCACAAGCTGGACGGCTTCACCGATCGCATCACCCGGGCGCTGCCGGCCCTGATCGAGCACCACTGCGGCGTCGGCGAGCGCGGCGGCTTCCTGCAGCGCCTGCAGGAAGGCACCTGGATGGGCCATGTGCTCGAGCATGTGGTGATCGAACTGCTGAACCTGGCCGGCATGCCGACCGGTTTCGGCCAGACCCGCTCGACCAGCAAGCACGGCGTCTACCGCATGGTCTTCCGCGCCCGCGACGAGCAGGTGGCGCGCCAGGCGCTGGCCGAGGGCCATGCACTGCTGATGGCGACGATCAATAGCGAGCCCTTTGACGTCGAGGCCGCCGTGGCCCGCGTGCGCGACAAGCTGGACGACTGCTATCTGGGCCCGTCGACGGCGGCCATCGTCGCCGCCGCCACCGACCGCCGCATTCCGCACATCCGCCTGAACGACGGCAATCTGGTGCAGCTGGGCCATGGCGCGCGCCAGCGCCGCATCTGGACCGCCGAGACCGACATGACCAGCGCGATCGCCGAAGGCATCGCGCGCGACAAGGACCTGACCAAGTCGCTGCTGAAGTCGGTGGGCGTGCCGGTGCCCGAGGGCGTGGCCGCCCGCAATGCCGAGGCTGCCTGGGCGGCCGCCGAGGACCTGGGCCTGCCGGTCGTCGTCAAGCCCAGCGACGGCAACCACGGCCGCGGCGTCACCCTGGACCTGAAGACCCGCGAGGACGTGATGGCCGCCTTCGAGCTGGCCGAGCGCCACGGCTCCGAGGTGCTGGTCGAGCGTTACATCCCCGGCAATGAGCATCGCCTGCTGGTCGTCGGCGGCCAGGTCGTCGCCGCCGCCCGCGGCGAGGCCGCCTGGGTCGTCGGCGACGGCAAGTCCAGCGTGCAGCAGCTGGTGGAGCTGCAGATCAACTGCGATCCGCGCCGCGGCCTCAGCGAGGACCATCCGCTGAACCGCATCGACATCGCCGAGGACGGCGTGATCCTGCTCGACCTCGAGCGCCAGGGCCTGGGCATCGCCGCCGTGCCCGAGAACGGCCGCCGCGTGCTGATCCAGCGCAACGGCAATGTCGCGATCGACTGCACGGCCGAGGTCCACCCCGAGGTCGCCCATGCGGTCTCGCTGGCCGCGCGCACCATCGGCCTGGACATCGCCGGCGTCGATCTGGTCACCGAGGACATCTCCAAACCGCTGGCCGAAACCGGCGGCGCCATCGTCGAGGTCAATGCCGGCCCCGGCCTCTTGATGCACCTGAAGCCGGCCGCCGGCAACCCGCAGCCGGTCGGCCAGGCCATCATCGACCATCTGTTTGCCGCCGAGGAGAACGGCCGCATCCCCATCGTCGGCGTCGCCGGCTCGCGCGGCACGCACACCGTTTCGCGCCTGGTCGCCTGGCTCTTGCACCTGAACGGCCGCCATGTCGGCCTGGCCTGCCGCGACGGCCTCTTCCTCGGCACCCGCCGGGTCGAGAAGAGGAACAGCGCGCGCTGGGACGCCGCGCACCGCCTGATGATGAACCGCGGCATCGACGCGGTGGTGATCGAGAACGATGCCGAGGCCATCCTGCGCGACGGCCTGGCCTATGACCGCTGCCAGGTCGGCGTCGTCACCGATATGGGTGGCAGCGCCACCGGCCTGGCCGGCCTGGCCGACTTCGACGTGCAGGACGAGAGCCAGCTCTACAAGGTCATGCGCACCCAGGTCGATGTCGTGCTGAGCGAGGGCGTGGCGGTGCTGAACGCGGCCGAGCCGCGCCTGGTGGTGATGTCGGAGCTGAGCGACGGCGAGGTCGTGCTCTATGCGGTTGACGGCACGCTGCCGGCGATGGCCGAGCACCGCGCCAAGGGCGGCCGCGCCGTCTTCCTGCAGGGCGGCGCCGCCATGCTGGCCCAGGGCGCCTCGGAGACCGCGGGCGCCAATGTCGAGGCGCTGCTGCGCCGCTTCGCCGCCAGCCCGGCCGCCGAGGCCCGGTCGGGCGCCGAGGTCGATGCAGCCACCGTGCTGGCCGCCGTCGCCACCGCCTGGGCGCTGAACATCTCGCCCGAGCTGATCTCGGCCGGCATGGACACCTTCGTGCCCGAGCTGCACGACGATGCCGTCCTCGCCAAGGCCTGATCCCAGCAGAAGAACAACGAACACCGAACGAAAGACGCGAACCATGGAAGTCTCTCGCACCCGCGCGCTGCGCGGCCCCAATATGTGGAGCCGCCACACGGCGATCGAGGCCGTCGTCCACTGCAGCGAGACCGAGCTCTCGCTGTCCCGCCTGCCCGGCTTCGAGACCCGGCTGCGCGAGCTGTTCCCGGCCGTCGGCGCGCTGCGCCCGGACGCCTCGCTGGCCCGCGTGCTGGAGCAGGCCGCGCTGGCCCTGCAGGCCCAGGCCGGCTGCCCGGTGACCTTCAGCCAGACCCATGTGACCAACGAGGCCGGCACCTTCCAGGTGGTCGTCGAATATAGCGAGGAAGACGTCGGCCGCGCCGCCTTCGAGGAGGCCGGCAAGCTGATCGAGGCGGCCCTGCACGGCGGCAGCTTCGATGCCGACGCGACGCTGGCCAAGCTGCGCGAGATGGACGAGGACGTGCGACTGGGCCCCTCGACCGGCTCCATCGTCGATGCCGCCGTCGCCCGCGGGGTGCCCTTCCGCCGCCTGACCCAGGGCAGCCTGGTGCAGTTCGGCTGGGGCGCCAAGCAGCGCCGCATCTGGGCCGCCGAGGTCGACGCGACCAGCGCCGTCAGCGAATCGATCGCCCAGGACAAGGATCTCTCCAAGCGCCTCTTGCAATCGGCCGGCGTGCCGGTGCCGATCGGCCGCCCGGTCGACTCGCCCGACGATGCCTGGGCCGCGGCGCTGGAGGTCGGCCTGCCGGTCGTCGTCAAGCCCCAGGACGGCAACCAGGGCAAGGGCGTCACCGTCAATGTGGTGACGCGCGAGCATATGGAGGTCGCCTACAAGGCGGCCGACGAGATCGGCCAGGTGATGGTCGAGAAATTCCTGCCCGGCAGCGACTACCGCCTGCTGGTCGTCGGCGACAAGCTGGTGGCCGCCGCGCGCCGCGATCCGCCGCATGTGATCGGCGACGGCGAGCTGACCGTCAAGCAGCTGGTCGACAAGGTCAACAGCGACCCTCGGCGCGGCGACGGCCATGCGACCTCGCTGACCAAGATCCGCTTCGACGACATCGCCGTCGCGCGCCTGGAGCTGCAGGGCCTGACGCCCGAGTCGGTGCCCGAGAAGGGCCGCCGCGTGATCCTGCGCAACAACGCCAATCTGTCGACCGGCGGCACCGCCACCGACGTCACCGACGACGTGCACCCCGAAGTGGCGGCGCGCGCGATCGCCGCGGCCCAGGTCGTCGGCCTGCATGTCTGCGGCGTCGACGTGGTCGCCGAGAGCGTGCTGCGCCCGCTGGAGGAGCAGAGCGGCGGCATCGTCGAGGTCAATGCCGCGCCGGGCCTGCGCATGCACCTGAGCCCCAGCTACGGCAAGGGCCGCAATGTCGGCGAGGCCATCATTTCCCACCTGTACGGCCATGGCCAGAAGAGCGAGGACGGCCGCATCCCGGTCGTCGCCGTCACCGGCACCAATGGCAAGACGACAACGACGCGGCTGATCGCGCATCTGTTCGCGACCCTGGGCCTGAAGGTCGGCATGACCAATACCGACGGCGTCTACATCGACGGCCGCCAGACCGACAGCGGCGACTGCTCGGGGCCGAAGAGCGCGCGCAATGTGCTGATGCATCCGGACGTCGAGGCGGCCGTGTTCGAGACCGCGCGCGGCGGCGTGCTGCGCGAGGGCATCGGTTTCGACCGCTGCCAGGTCGCCGTCGTCACCAATCTCGGTGCCGGCGACCATCTGGGCATGAACTTCCTCAACACGGTCGAGGAGCTGGCCCTGGTCAAGCGCGTGATCGTTCAGAACGTCGCGCCGACCGGCTATGCGGTGCTGAACGCGGCCGACCCGGTCGTCGCCAATATGGCCTCGACCTGCCCCGGCCAGGTGATCTTCTTCGCCGCCGACCGCCACCATCCGCTGATGGCCGCGCACCGCGCCCAGGGCAAGCGCTGCGTCTATGTGGACGGCGACATGCTGGTCGCGGCCCAGGGCAGCTGGCGCGAGCAGATCGCCCTGCGCGACATCCCGATCACCCGCAATGGCGCGATCGGCTTCCAGGTCGAGAACGCGATGGCCTCGGTGGCCGCCGCCTGGGGCGTCGGCCTGGACTGGGACACCATCCGCCGCGGCGTGGCCAGCTTCGCCAACGATGCCGACAATGCGCCGGGCCGCTTCAATGTGATGGACTTCCGTGGCGCGACCGTGATCGCCGACTACGGCCACAACGGCGACGCCATGCATGCGCTGGTCGCCGCCGTCGAGGCGCTGCCGGCCAAGACCCGCTCGGTCGTCATCAGCGGCGCCGGCGATCGCCGCGACGAGGACATCCGCGTGCAGACACAGATCCTCGGCAAGGCCTTTGACGAGGTGCTGCTGTTCCAGGACGCCTGCCAGCGCGGCCGCGAGGACGGCGAGGTGCTGGCCCTCTTGCGCGAAGGTCTCGAGGGCGCGACCCGTACCCGGAAGATCGACGAGATCCGCGGCGAGTTCGTCGCCATCGACACGGCGCTGGACAGGCTGCAGCCGGGCGATCTCTGTCTGGTGCTGGTCGACCAGGTCGAGGAGGCGCTGGCGCATCTGGCGCAGCGCATCAAGGCGGGCTGAGCCGCAGGCGGCGCTCGCTGACCGAACGCCACCTGCGGGTGGCGTTTTCGTTTTCTCTTATGCTCTGGCGCCATCGAGAACCCTTGCGAACGCGCCATGAGCCAGCCCTCCGCCCGCCTCAACTTCTCCACCGCCCGCTGGGCCCTGCTGCTGGCCGTCGCCAGCGGCCCCGCGCTGGCCCAGCAGGCCCCGTCCGGCGCCGAGCCGGACCCGGTCGCCGCCCTGGTCGGTCAGCTGGAGCTGGAGAAGTACAAGGCCACGATCAAGGGCCTGACCCAGTTCGGCGACCGCCGCCAGGGCACCGAGCGCAACCGCCGCGCGCTGGACTGGATCGAGGCGCAGCTGAAGTCCTATGGCTGCACCAACACCGAGCGCCTGCAATACCAGTTCACCGAGCCGGCCAAGCGCAACCCGCCCGCGCCGCAGCCGCCGCGCGCCGGCGGCCCGGCCGGCCAGGGCGGCAGCACCCTGTTCGGCAAGCGCGCGCCGACCGGGGTCAATACCGATCCGATGGCCCAGCCCGACGAGCGCCTGCGCGCGCTGAATGCCGAGCCGACGCCGCCCGGCACCTCGCTGCGCGAGAACGTCTGGTGCACCAAGATCGGCAAGACCCGGCCGGACGAGATGTACATAGTCGGCGCGCATATGGACGGCATCGGCTGGGGCGAGGCGGCCAATGACAACGGCTCGGGCACGGCCCTGGTGATGGAGCTGGCGCGCATCCTCAGCCAGCCCGGCGTCGAGACCGAGCGCTCGATCCGCTTCGTGCTCTGGAACAACGAGGAGACCGGCCTGAACGGCGCGTATGCCTATGTCGAGCAGCGCAAGGGCCTGCAGGGCATCGAGTCGCCGAAGGGCTCGGGCCAATATC
Organism: Roseateles violae; assembly: GCF_030410485.1. Classification (GTDB taxonomy): domain Bacteria; phylum Pseudomonadota; class Gammaproteobacteria; order Burkholderiales; family Burkholderiaceae_C; genus Roseateles_D; species Roseateles_D violae. The sequence goes on from NZ_JAUHHC010000003.1 coordinate 626,703, forward strand.
CGGAGCCGAAATGGCTGGGCATGATCCAGCACGACATGATGATGTTCGACCATGGCATGCCGGTGCCCAAGCTGGACGCCGCCGGCCGTCCGGTGCTGGACGCCAAGGGCCAGCCGGTCTATGTGGCACCCAAGGAGCAGCGCGCCGAGGCCGACGTCAATATCGAATACCAGGCTACCGCCAAGTTCGCCGAGGGCGCGGCCAAGCTGGCCTGGTTCTTCCGCGCGGCCAACGACAGGTACGCGAGCGACTACCCGGCCGCCGTCGGTTTCCACATGACCAATACCGACTCGACGCCCTTCATGGACCATGTGCCGGCGATCTCGCTGCGCGAGAACGAGCGCGGCCAGCAGATCGGCGCCGGCTGGAACCCGCACTGGCACCAGCCGACCGATCTGTTCTCCTCCTACTCGGACAAGGATTTCCTGCTCGGTCTGAACGCGGCGCAGACCACGCTGGCGGCGATCGCGCAACTGACCGGCGCCAAGCTCAAGCGCTGAGCCCGCGCCGGCGCTGCCGCCAGGCTTGGACAAGGCCGGCGCAGCGGGCAAGATCCGGGCTGTGCATCGTCAAGGAGCCGCTCGATGACCCCGTCGCCCGAGGATCCGCTCGCCAGCCGCCGGCACCAGATGTTTCCGCTGCTCAGCGCGGCCGAGATCGCCCGCATCCGCCGCTTCGGCAGCCCCTGCGGCTTCGCCCAAGGCACGCGGCTGTTCGCCGCCGGCGAGCCGGGGCCCGGCATGTTCGTCATCCTCAGCGGCCGGGTCGCGATCACCCAGCGCGACGGCCTCGGCCATATCGTGCCCATCGTCGAGCAGGGGCCCGGCGAGTTCATGGCCGAGGTCGGCCAGCTCTCGGGCCGGCCGGCCCTGGTCGACGGCCATGCGCTGGAGAACACCGAATGCCTGTTGATCCCGCCCGAGCAGCTGCGCGCGCTGATCATTGCCGAGGCCGATCTGGGCGAGCGCATCACCCGGGCGCTGATCCTGCGCCGCGTCTCGCTGATCGAGATCGGCGCGGCCGGCCCGGTGTTGATCGGCTGCCCGCATTCGCAGGACATGCTGCGTCTGCAGGGCTTTCTGCGCCGCAACGGCCAGCCCCACCATCTGGTCAACGCCAACCAGGACGCCGACGCGGCCGCGCTGCTGCTGCAGCATGGCGCGGCGCCGGATGAGCCGCTGGTCGTCTGCGCCGATGGCGCCGTGCTGCTGAACCCCAGCGAGACGCTGCTGGCGCGCTGCATCGGCATGCTCGATCTGCGCGAGCGCGAGGAGCTGTTCGATCTGCTGATCGTCGGCGCCGGTCCGGCCGGCCTGGCGGCGGCCGTCTACGCGGCCTCCGAGGGGCTGCAGGTCGTCGTGCTGGACTGCCGCCATTTCGGCGGCCAGGCCGGCGCCAGCGCGCGCATCGAGAACTACCTGGGCTTCCCGACCGGCATCTCGGGCATGGCGCTGGCGGGCCGCGCCTATGTGCAGGCACAGAAGTTCGGCGCCGAGCTGATGATTCCTGCCGAGGCGCTGGCGCTGGACTGCAGCCGGGCCGGCCCCGACGGCGAGCTGCGGCTCGAGCTGGCCGACGGCCGGATCCTGCGCGCGCGCAGCCTGATCATCGCCAGCGGCGCGCGCTACCGCCGCCCGGCCGTGCCGCGCCTGGCCGAGTTCGAGGGCCGCGGCGTGTCCTTCTGGGCCTCGGCGCTGGAGGCGCGGCTGTGCAGCGGCGCCGAGGTCGTGCTGGTCGGCGGCGGCAATTCGGCCGGCCAGGCGGCCGTCTACCTGTCCCAGCATGCGGCCAAGGTCCATATGCTGATCCGCGGCGCCGGCCTGGCGGCCAGCATGTCGCGCTATCTGATCGATCGCATCGCCGCCACGCCCAATATCGCGCTGCGCCTGCACACCGAGCTGGTCGCGCTGGATGGCGATGCGCAGGACGGCCTGGCCCGCGCGCGCTGGCGCTGCGTGAAGACCGGCATCGAGGACGAGGAGCCGATCCGCCATCTATTCCTCTTCGTCGGTGCCGACCCCGAAACCGGCTGGCTGACCGATTGCGGCGTCGCGCTGGACGCCCACGGCTTTGTGCTGACCGGCGCCGAGGCGGCGACGCCGGACGGCTACCGCCCGGCCGCGCTGGAAACCAGCGTGCCAGGCGTCTTCGCCGTCGGCGATGTGCGCGCCGGCTCGGTCAAGCGCGTCGGCGGCGCGATCGGCGAGGGCGCGGCCGCGGTCGCGCTGATTCACCAGTACCTGGCCCGCGCCGGATCGAATTCAATCGCAAGCCGCGGGGTGTAGGCCGTCCCCGCGCTGCGTAAATTGCCTTCATCGCTGATGATGTCGGAAAGGACAGGCAGATGAAGACGGACAAGCAGAGACTGGCGGCCGTGCGGGCGCGCGACGCCGCGGCCGACGGGCAATTCTTCTATTCGGTCAGGACCACCGGCGTCTACTGCCGGCCGTCCTGCGGCGCGCGCGCAGCGCGGCCCGAGAACATCGGCTTCCACGCAAGCGCGGCCGAGGCGGAGGCCGCCGGCTTCCGGCCCTGCAAGCGCTGCAAGCCCGATCAGCCGCCGCTGCCGGAACGCCAGCAGCGCCTGGTCGACCGGCTGTGCCGGCTGATCGATGCGGCCGAACAGGCGCCCAGCCTCGCCGAGCTGGCCACCGAGGCGGGCCTGAGCCCGCATCATCTGCAACGCGTCTTCAAGGCGCGCACCGGCCTTAGCCCGCGCGACTACGCGGCCGCGCGCCGCGCCGAGCGCCTGCGCGCGCAGCTGGCCGAGGCGGGCACGGTCACCGAGGCGATCTACGGCGCCGGCTACCAGGCCAACAGCCGCTTCTATGCCGAGTCCGATGCCCTGCTGGGCATGACGCCCCGCCAGTACCGCGCCGGCGGCGTCGATGCCGAGATCCGCTTCGCGCTGGGCCGATGCGCGCTCGGCGCCATCCTGGTGGCGCGCAGTGCGCGCGGCATCTGCGCGATCTCGCTGGGCGACGATGCCGAGGCGCTGCTGCGCGAGCTGCAGGACCGCTTCCCGAAGGCGCGGCTGATCGGCGGCGATGCGGACTTCGAACGCGAGGTGGCCCTGGTCGTCGGCGCGGTCCAGGCACCGGGCCATGGCCTGGCGCTGCCGCTGGACATCCGCGGCACCGCCTTCCAGCAGCGTGTCTGGCAGGCCTTGCGCGAGATCCCGGCCGGCGCCACCGCCAGCTACGCCGAGATCGCCGCGCGCATCGGCGCCCCCGCCGCGGTGCGCGCGGTGGCGGGCGCCTGCGCGGCCAACACCCTGGCCGTCGCGATTCCCTGCCACCGCGTCGTGCGGCAGGACGGCGCGCCGTCCGGCTACCGCTGGGGCCTGGCGCGCAAGCAGCGCCTGCTGGAGCTGGAGGCGCAGGCTTGATGGCCTGGGACGAGATCGAGGCGGCGCTCGACGCGCAGGGCAGCGCGCTGCTGCCTGGGCTCCTGGCCGCCGACGAATGCCGCGCGATCGCCGCGCTGTATGCGCAGCCGGACGAAGAGGCGGCGCTGTTCCGCAGCCGGGTCGTGATGGAACGCCATGGCTATGGGCGCGGCGAGTACCGCTATTTCGCCTACCCGCTGCCGCCGCGCATTGCCGAGCTGCGCGCGGCGCTGTACGCAGCGCTGGTGCCGATCGCCAACCGCTGGCATGCGGCGCTGGGCTTGGCAACGCGCTTCCCGGCCGAGCATGCCGAGTTCCTGCGGCGCTGCCATGCGGCCGGCCAGACCCGGCCGACGCCGCTGCTCCTGCAATACGGCGCCGGCGACTACAACTGCCTGCACCAGGACCTGTATGGCGAGCAGGTCTTTCCGCTGCAGATCGCCGTGCTGCTGTCCGAGCCGGGCCGCGATTTCGAGGGCGGCGAGTTCGTGCTGACCGAGCAGCGCCCGCGCATGCAGTCGCGCGCCGAGGTCGCGCCGCTGCGCCAGGGTGATGCGCTGGTCTTCGCCGTCAACCAGCGGCCGGTCAGCGGCACGCGTGGCATCTACCGCGTCGCGATGCGCCATGGCGTCAGCCGCCTGCGCGCCGGCCGCCGCCATACCCTGGGCCTGATCTTCCACGACGCCGCATGAGCACCCGCCCGCTGTTCGACGAGGAGCCGCGGCTCGCGCTGGCCCCGGGTGCCTGGCTGCTGCGCGGCTTCGCGCTGGCGCAGGCACCGGCGCTGCTGGCGCAGATCGCGGCGCTGTGCGAGCAGGCGCCGCTGCGTCATATGGTGACGCCGGGCGGCTTGACGATGCAGGTGGCAATGAGCAACTGCGGCGCGCTCGGCTGGGTCAGCGACCGGCGCGGCTACCGCTATCAGACCAGCGATCCGGACAGCGGCCGGCCCTGGCCGGCCATGCCGCCGGCCTTCGCCGCGCTGGCGCAGGAGGCGGCCGCCGCGGCCGGCTTTGCCGGCTTCATGCCCGATGCCTGCCTGATCAACCGCTACGAGCCGGGCACGCGGCTGAGCCTGCACCAGGACCGCGACGAACGCGAGCACGGCCACCCTATCGTTTCGGTCTCGCTGGGCCTGCCGGCGGTCTTCCTGTTCGGCGGCCTGACGCGCACCGAGCGGCCGCAGCGCCTGCCGCTCGTCCATGGCGATGTGGTGGTCTGGGGCGGGCCGGCGCGGCTGCGCTTTCACGGCATCGCGCCGCTGGCGCCGCCCGAGCCCGGCGCCGGCTGGGGCGAGCGCTTCAACCTGACGCTGCGGCGCGCCGGCTGAGCGTCGGCCGAGCGCCGGCTCGGCCCTGGCCCGCCTCAATCGGCGGCCAGCCGCTCCGCACCGGCCAGCAGCGCACGGATCTGATCGAGGCTGCCCGGCTTGGTCAGGTGCGCGTCGAAGCCGGCCGCCAGGCTGCGCTGCACATCGCTGCGCTGGCCGTGGCCGGTCATCGCGGCGATGTAAATCGGCCCGTCGGCCTCGCTGCGGATCTGCCGCATCACCGTGAAGCCGTCGCCGTCGGGCATGTCCAGGTCGAGCAGCACCAGCTGCGGCTTCTGCTCGATGGCGGCGGCCAGCGCCGCGAGCGCGCCATAGGCGGCCCGGGCGTGATGGCCCAGCAGGCCCAGCAGCTCGACGACGGTGTCGGCCGAGTCGCGGTTGTCGTCGACCACCAGCACCCGCAGCGTCCGCTGCGCGCCCTCGCCGCTCGCCTCGGCGCCGGCGCCATCGGCGGCGCCGGCGGCGCGGCGCGGGATGCGGATCGTGAAGCTGCTGCCCTGGCCCGTCCCCTCGCTGTGGACCGAGAGGCTGCCGCCGTGCAGCTCGATCAGCCGGCGCGCCAGCGTCAGGCCGATGCCCAGGCCGCCCTGGGCCGCCGGCCGGCCCTCCTGCTCCTGCAGGAAGAGCTCGAAGATGCGCTGCTGCGCCTCGGGCGCGATGCCGACGCCGTTGTCGTTGACGACCACCTGCACCTGGCCTTCGTCGGCGCCGACGCGCAGTTCGATGCGCCCGCCCTCCGGCGTGTAGCGGGCCGCGTTGAGCAGCAGGTTCTGCAGCGCCTGCGACAGCCGCGTCGCGTCGCCGAACACCGGCAGCGGCTCCTGCGGCAGCAGCAGGTTCAGCTGGTGGCGGCGTTGCTCGATCAGCGGCCGCGCCGCCTCGACGCTCAGCTGCACGACCTCGCGGTAGTCGATCGGGCCGACCCGCAAGGCGATCTTGCCGGTGACCAGGCGGCCGACCTCGAGCAGATCGTCGACCAGGCGTGTCAGCTGGCCCAGCTGGCGGCCGATGATCTCGCCGGCGCGCGCGGCCGCCGGCGGCAGGCCGGCGGACAGCTGCAGGATGCCCACCGCATTGGTGATCGGCGCCAGCGGGTTGCGCAGCTCGTGGCCCAGCATCGCGATGAACTCGTGCAGCTGCCGGCTCGAGCGCTCCAGGTCCTCGGCACGGCGCTGCTCGGTCAGGTCGCGCGTCACCTTGGCGAAGCCGCGCAGGCTGCCGTCGGCATCGCGGATCGGCGTCAGGATCGCATTGGCCCAGAAGCGGCTGCCGTCCTTCTTGACCCGCCAGCCCTCGCGGCGCGAATGGCCTTGCTGCAGCGCCGCAGCCAGCTCCTGCGCCGGCACGCCGGCCTTGATGTCGTCCGGCGTGAAGAAGATCGCGAAGCTGCGGCCAAGCACCTCCTCGGCCGCATAACCCTTGATGCGCTGGGCGCCGGCGTTCCAGGTCAGCACATGACCCTCGGGGTCGAGCATGAAGATCGCGTAATCGGTCACCGAGGCCAGCAGCAGGCGGAACTGCTCCTCGCTGCGCCGCAGCAGCTCCTCGTGCTGGCGCCGCTCGGTCAGGTCGCGCGTCACCTTGCCGAAGCCCAGCAGGCTGCCGTCGGCGCTGCGCAGCGCCGTCAGCACCACATTGGCCCAGAAGCGCGTGCCGTCCTTGCGCAGGCGCCAGCCCTCGTCCTCGAAGCGGCCCAGCAGCGCGGCGCGGCGCAACTCCTCCTGCGGCCAGCCGGCGGCGATCGCCTCGGGCGGGTAGAACTCGGCAAAGGAGCGGCCGATGATCTCCTCGGCCCGGTACTGCTTGAGCCGCTCGGCGCCGCTGTTCCAGCTCAGCACCCGGCCCTCGGGATCGAGCATGAAGATCGCATAGTCCTGCACGCTGTCGACCAGCAGGCGAAAGCGCTGCTCGCTGTGCTGGAAATCGCTCGCGTTCTGGGGCAGGGGCGGCTCGGCATCGGTCGGCATTGCGCCAAGGATACCGCGACCGCCGCCGGCTCAGGAGGCGTAGAGCAGGTAGTCGGCCGTGTAGCGCACGCGGTCCCGGCTGCCGATGCCGGCCGCATCGCAGCGCCGCTGCGGTGCCAAGCCGCCGCTCGTGTTGACCCGCTCGATGCGGGTCACGCCGGCCAGGCGGCCGGGCGCGCCGACCGAGCGCGCCGACAGCCGCAGCCAGGGGATCGCATCGGCCGCCGGCGCCTCGCTGCGCGACTCGACCCGGCCGACGAGCTTGCTGCCGTCGGCCGCCTCCCAATGCGGGCCGGCGTAATGCCGCCCCTGCACGGTGCCGGCCGCATCGAACAGCTCGGCCTGCGGCTCGACGAACACCCATTGCGCACCGCCCGGCGCGGCCGCGTCGGCGCGGCATTCATAGATCTGCACGCCGCGCGCGGCCAGGCGCTCGAGCAGGCGCGGCGCATCCGGGCCCAGCGCATGGCGCTCGGCCAGCAGCGCGCCGATCTGCCGCCCCATCGCCAGCCCCACCTCGGTGGAGCCGCGGAAATGGATGCCGGCCCAGATCCGCGCATCGCCGACCTCGCGCATCAGGTCCTCCACATCGGCCCAGCGCCGCGTCGCGCCGCCGGCGCTGGGGCTGGCGCTGCTGAGCGCCAGCGGCCGCCCCGGCCCCACCTCGGCGCGCAGCACGCTGCCCAGCGCGCCGGCCAGCACCGAATGCGCGCTCGGGTATTCCGGATGCAGCGGCGAATCGAGCAGCGAGTTCCAGCCCGGCTCGGCCGGCGTCTGAGCATTGCCGTCGGCATCGCCGTTGCGGATGGCGGTGACCGGGCGCCAGAAGTTGTAGTGGTACTTGGCGTCGAAGACGGCGATCAGCGCATCGTCCATCGCCTGGCTGGCCGCCGCGAACAGGCGCGCGTTCTGCGCGACGCTGCGGCCCGGCGCGTTCGCCACCGAGCGCAGCAGCGCGTGGTAGATCGGCGGCAGCGAGTACTCCCAGAAGCGCGCCACCTCGGTCTGCTCGGCGCTGCGCTGCGCGCTGGCCTTGGCGCCGAACAGGCGCACCTCCTCGTAGTCGCGCGTCCATTGCAGGCTGTCCAGCGCCGGCGGCGGGCCGGGGCGGAACTGCGCGGCACTGCTCATCGCCCAGGGCTTGCGCTGCGGCCATTGCGGCGCGGCCACGGCGGCGGTCGGCACATATCTGCCGGCCGCCGCATGCGGGCGGTAGCGCTCGGCCGCGATCGCATCGCCGGCGCGCCGCGTCAGCACGGCGGCGGCGGCCTGCTCGCCGGCGGCGATGCCGGCCGAGCGCTCGGGGCCTTCGGGCAGCGCGTCCAGCGCCGCCTGGTAGGCCTTGTCGATCGCCGCCTGCTGGGCCGGCAAGAGCTTCAGCAGCATGGCGCGGTTGGCCGCCGCGACGGCGGCATCGACGCCGCCCGCCGGCGCCGCGACGACCGCCTCGTGCACGGCGGTCTGCACCAGCGCCATTGCGCGGTTGGCCGGCGGCGTGCCGAGCTTGGCCTCGACGATCAGCTCGCCGGCGCGGATGTTCCAGTCGGTGACCACATCGGCTTGCGCGCCGGCGGTGGCGGCCCAGGCGGCCGCGATGAAGAGGGCAGTTTTCATGGGGTTTCTCCGCGACGGCTTCAGGAACGGGTGATGACGACTTCGAGGTAGTCGCTGGGCGCGACCATCGTGCCGTCGTCCGCGCGGTTGAAGCGCGCGATCAGCGCCAGCAGGTCCTCGGTCAGGGCCGGCTGCTTGGCCACGTCCAGCGCGGCAAAGGCCTTCAGCACCGGGCCGTAGTAGTTGCCGAAGACCTCCAGCCAATGCTCGGGCGAGCGATAGCGCATGACGAATTGGCGCGGCTCGATGCGGATCTCGGCCGCCTGCGCGCCGAACAGCTCGGCCAGGCGCTCGCGCGTGCCCCACAGCGCCGGCGACTGCAGGCCGGCCGGCGGCGGCACATGGCGGCCTATGGTCTTGAACAGCTGGCCGACGAAGCCGTCCGGCGTCCAGTTGGCCAGGCCGATCTTGCCGCCGCGCCGGCAGACGCGCAGCAGCTCGGCGGCGACGCGCGGCGGGTTGGGCGCGAACATGCAGCCGAAGGTCGAGACCACCGCGTCGAAGCCGGCATCGTCGAAGGGCAGCGCCTCGACGTCGGCCTCGAGGAACTCGATATTCGCGAAGCCCTCGGCCACGGCGCGCTCGCGGCCGCGGGCCAGCAGCGCCGGCACATAGTCGGTCGAGCTGACCTCGCACCAGCGCCGCGCAGCCGCCAGGCTGGCATTGCCGTTGCCGGCGGCGACGTCCAGCACGCGCTGGCCGGCGCGCAGATCGAGCGCCTCGGCCAGCGACTCGCCGACAATCTGCAGGGTGGTGCCGACGACGGCATAGTCGCCCGAGGCCCAGGCGGCGCGCTGGCGCGTCTTGATCGCCGCCAGGTCGGGGGTGTTGCTTTCGGCCGCCTTGACGGCGGCGGTATCGGAAAATGCATTCATGATCGCTTGGCTTCCATGCTGGGGTGATGTTGAGGAGGGCGGGCGCCGCGGCGCATCGCCTGGGTCCAATGTCGGCGCCGCGCGTGGAAGCGGGCGTGGGAATCGGCGTGGAAAACAGCGTGGGGAACGCACCGCCGGGGCCCGCGCATGACCGCGCGGCTGCAGATCCGCACGCTGGGCCCGCTGGAGATCCGCCGCGACGGCGTCGCGCTGGCGCTGCCGGCCTCGCGCAAGGTGCGCGCGCTGGCCGCCTATCTGGCCCTGGCCCCGCAGGCGCCGACGCGCAGCCATCTCTGCGATCTGCTCTGGGACCTGCCCGACGATCCGCGCGGCGAATTGCGCTGGTGCCTGAGCAAGCTGCGCGGCGTGCTCGACGAGGGCGAGCGCACGCGCGTGCTGGCGCGCGGCGACGCGATCGCGCTCGACCTGGAGGGCAGCGAGGTGGACGCGCTGCAACTGGCCGCCGCGCTGCGGCAAGGCGTCGCCGGGCTGGAGCTGGCCGCGCTGCGCGAGCTAAGCGCCCTGTTCCGCGGCGACTTCCTGGACGGACTGGAGATCCCGCGCAGCGCCGCCTACAGCGCCTGGCTGACGGCCGAACGGCGCCGCCATCGCGCCGCGCAGACGGCGCTGCTGGAGCGGCTGGCCGGCGCGCTGCCGCCCGGCTCGGACGAGGCGCTGGCCTGCATCGAGGCCTGGCTGCGGCTGGCGCCCTTCGACGGCCGCGCGCACGAGCGCCTGTTCGAGACCCTGGCCGCCGCCGGCCGCCTGCGCGAAGGCGAGGAGCACCTGGCGCAGCTGGCGCGCCAGTACGAGGCCGAGGGCCAGGACTGGGCGCCGCTGGGCCATGCCTGGCGCGCCGCGCGCCTGCGCCAGGGGCCGCAGGCGGCGCGCCTCGTCGTGGATGCCGCGCCCGCCATCGAGACGGCAGCGCCGACGCGCCGCGCCTCGCTGGCCGTGATGCCTTTTGCCGACCGCGGCCGCGCGGTCGCCGCGCGCGGCGGCTTGGGCGACGGCCTGGCGCACGACATCATCAGCCGGCTGGCAATGCTGCGCAGCCTCTTCGTCATCGCGCCGGGCACCGTATTCGCGCTGGACGAGCGGCATATCGGCGCCGAGGACGCGGCGCGCCGGCTCGACGTCGACTATGTGGCCGCCGGCTCGCTGCGGCGCGAGGCGGGCGGGCGACTCAGCGTCGCGGTGCAGCTCAGCGAGACGCGCAGCGCGCGCGTGCTCTGGGCCGAGGTCTTCAGCGGCGGCGGCAACGAGACCCTGGGCCTGCTGGAGCAGATCGGCAACCGCATCGTCTCGGCGCTGGCCCAGCAGATCGAGATGGCCGAGCGCAACCGCGCGATCCTCAAGCCGCCCAGCTCGCTGGACGCCTGGGAGGCGCATCACCGCGGGCTCTGGCACATGATGCGTTTCAACCGCGAGGACAACGAGCAGGCGCGCCATTTCTTCGCCACCGCCCTGCGCCTGGACCCGGGCTTCGCGCGGCCCTATGCGGGCCTGTCCTTCACCCATTTTCAGGACGCCTTCCTCGGCTGGTCGCCGCGCGAGGCCGCCGTCGAGGCCGCCTATCGCATTGCCTCGCAGGGCCTCTTGGCCGACGAGCGCGATCCGGCCGTGCACTGGGCGCTGGGCCGCTCGCAGTGGCTGGCCGGCCGGCTGCCCGCCGCGCTGGAGGCGCTGCAGCGCAGCGTCGAGCTGAGCCCGAACTTCGCCCATGGGCATTACACGCTGGCCTTCGTTCATGCGCAGTCCGGCGATGCGGGCGCCGCCATCGTCGAGGCCGATCATTCGCGCGCACTGAGCCCCTTCGATCCGATGCTGTTCGCGATGCTGGCGACGCGCGCGATCGCGCTGATGCGACTGGGCGCGCACGACGAGGCGGCCGACTGGGGGCTGAAGGCGGCCGCGCGGCCGAACGCCCATGTGCACATCCTCTGCGTCGCCCTGCACTGCCTGATGCTGGCCGGGCGCGAGAGCGAGGCCGCGCCGCTGGCGCAGGCGATCCAGCGCGCGCAGCCGGGCTACCGGATCGACGACTTCCTCGCCGCCTTCCGCTGCGCGCCCGATGGCGAGGCGCTGCTGCGGCGCGCCGCCGCGCGGCTGGAGCAGCGCAACTGGTTCGGCTATTGAACCAGGCAGCGTTCCAGCAGGCGCGCCACATGGATCGCCTCGCGCCGCGCACCGTCGCCGATCTGGTGCCGGCAGCTGCTGCCGTCGGCGACGACGATGGCGTCCGGCTGCGCGCGTATCGCCGGCAGCAGGCTCAGCTCGGCCATCTGCATCGAGATCTCGTAATGGCGCGCCTCGTAGCCGAAGCTGCCGGCCATGCCGCAGCAGGAGGTCTCGATCAGCTCGGGCCGGGCGCCGGGAATCAGCTTCAGCACCTCCAGCACCGGCGTCATCGCGCCGAAGGCCTTCTGATGGCAATGGCCGTGCACGAGGATGGGCTTGCCGGCGGGCCGCAGCGCCAGCGCGAAGCGGCCGGCCTGGGCCTCGCGGACAATGAATTCCTCGAACAGCAGCGCCTGGGTGGCGACCGTCTCGGCCGGCTCGCCCAGGCCCAGCACCAGCGCCTCGTCGCGCAGGGTCAGCAGGCAGGACGGCTCGAGGCCGACGATGGCGACGCCGGCCCGCGCCAGCGGCAGCAGCGCCTCGATCAGCGCCGCCAGCTTGGCCCGGGCCGCATCGACCTGGCCGGCGGCCAGGTGGGTGCGGCCGCAGCAATGATGGGCGCCGCCGTCCTTGCGGACCTGGTGCAGCGTGTAGCCGGCCGCCTTCAGCACGCGCGCGGCGGCCAGCGCGTTCTCGCTTTCGAAGGCGCCGTTGAAGGTGTCGACGAAGAGCACCGCCGCCTTGCGCGAGCCCCGAGCCGCGGCCAGCGTGGCGTCGAGCGAGGAGAACAGCTGCGCCGCCTCGGGCCGGCGCCAGAAGCTGTCGGCGCGCCAGCGCGGCAGCGAGCGCCGCGCCGACAGGCCCAGCAGCTTCTCCATCAGCCAGGGCGCGCGCAGATTGAACAGGGCCGGCAGCCGCGCGCCCCAATGCGCATAGTCGGGCAGCGCGCCGATCAGCCGGTCCTTCAGACCGAAGCCCTGACGCGCGCGCTGCTGGGCGGTGAACTCGATCTTCATGCGCGCCATGTCCACGCCGGTCGGGCATTCGCGCTTGCAGCCCTTGCAGCCGACGCAGAGATCGAGCGCCTCGGCGACGGCCGCATCGGCGCCCTCGCCCAGCTGGCCCGACAGCGCCAGCCTCAGCGTGTTGGCGCGGCCACGGGTCAGGTGTTGCTCGTCGCGGGTGACGCGGTAGCTGGGGCACATGGTGCCGGCGTCGAACTTGCGGCAGTGCCCGTTGTTGTTGCACATCTCGACCGCCTTGGCGAGGCCGCCGCTAGGGTCGCCGCCGCTGCCGGGGGCGGTGGTCCGTTCGGTGACCGGGTCGTTCTGCACATTCCAGGCCGACCAGTCCAGCACCGGCTTGATGTCTATAGTCCGGTAGCCGCGCGGGAAGCGGAACAAGGCCGCCTCGTCCATCTTCGGCGGGTCGATGATCTTGCCGGGATTGAACAGATTCAGCGGGTCGAACTCCTGCTTGATCGCGCGGAAGGCCTCGTTGATGCGCGGGCCGAACTGCCAGGCGATCCACTCGCCGCGGCACAGACCGTCGCCATGCTCGCCGCTGTAGGCGCCCTTGTAGCGGCGCACCAGGGCCGAGGCCTCCTCGGCGATCGCGCGCATCTTCTTGGCCCCGTCGCGCCGCATATCGAGGATGGGCCGCACATGCAGGGTGCCGACCGAGGCATGGGCATACCAGGTGCCGCGCGTGCCATGGCGGGAGAACACCTCGGTCAGCGCGTCGGTGTACTCGGCCAGATGCTCCAGCGGCACCGCGCAGTCCTCGATGAAGGAGACCGGCTTGCCGTCGCCCTTCAGGCTCATCATGATGTTGAGCCCGGCCTTGCGCACCTCCCAGAGGTTTTTCTGCGCCGCCTCCTCGACCATCTGCACGACGCTGTCGGGCAGGTTCAGGTCGCCCATCAACTCTTCGAGATCCAGCAGCCGCTGCACCAGGGCCGGCCGGTCGTCCCCGCTGAACTCGACCAGCAGGATGGCCTCGGGCCTGCCCGTCAGCGCGGTTTCCATCGTCGGCCGGAAGGCCGGATTGGCCAGCGCCAGCTCGATCATCGTGCGGTCGACCAGCTCGACCGCCGTTGGTCCCAGCTCGACGATGTGCTGGGCCGCGTCCATTGCCGCACGGAAGCTTTCGAAATTGACCACGCCCAGCACCTTGTGGCGCGGCAGCTCCGAAAGCTGCAAGGTCAGGCTGCGCGTGTAGGCCAGCGTGCCCTCGGAGCCGATCAGCAGCTGGGCCAGGTTGACGCTGGCATCCAGCGTGTAGGGCCGCTCGCTCTGGCAGTCGAAGATGTCCAGGTTGTAGCCGCCGACGCGGCGCATCACCTTGGGCCAGTGCGCGGCCAGCTCGGCGCGCTGCTCGATCGCCAGCCGCTGCACGAAGGCGGCGATCGCTGCGGCGCGGCCGCTCAGGCCCGCCACCGGACCGAAGTCCAGCACTTCGCCGTTCGACAGCCAGGCACTGGCGCCGATCACGTTGTGCACCATATTGCCGTAGGCGATCGAGCGCGAGCCGCAGCTGTTGTTGCCGGCCATGCCGCCCAGCGTCGCCTGCGCGCTGGTCGACACATCGACCGGGAACCACAGGCCGTGCTTCTTCAGCTGGGCATTCAGATGGTCGAGCACGAGGCCCGGCTCGACGGTGGCGGTGTGCCGCCCGAGGTCGATGTCCAGGACCTTGCGGAAATGCTTGCTGTTGTCGATCACCAGCGCGGCGCCGGTGGTCTGCCCGCATTGGCTGGTGCCGCCGCCGCGCGGCAGCACCGGCAGTTTCAGCTCGCGCGCGATCGCGATCGCGGTGGCGATATCGGTTTCGCTGCGGGGCACGAAGACGCCCAGCGGCATGATCTGGTAGATCGAGGCATCGGTGGCATAACGGCCGCGCGAGGCGGCATCGAACAGCACCTCGCCGGCGGTCTCGGCGCGCAGCCGGCGCGCCAGCAGCTCGACCGCCTCGCGCTCGGCGGCGCTGCTCATCGTGCCGCCTCGGCCGGATAGATCTCGCCGGCGCGCAGCAAGGCCAGCACGGTGTCGCGCTTGGCCAGCAGATGCTCGACCAGGATCGCGCGCAGGCCCGCCGCATCGCGCGCGGCCAGCGCCTCGATCATGCGCTGGTGCTCGTCCAGCGCGCGCGACCATTTGGCCTCGTCCTGGTTGGTGCGAAAGCGCAGCGCCTGCACGCGCGCATTGATCGCGCGGTAGCTCTGCGCCAGCACCGGATTGCCGGCCGCCTCGTTGATCGCCGTGTGGATGCGCGCATTGAGCCGGTAGTAGCCCGAGAGATCGCGCCGCGCATGGCAGGCCAGCATCTCGTAATGCAGGGCGCGCAGCTCGGCGATCTCGGCGTCCGAGATGCGCTGCGCGGCCAGTTCGCCGGACAGGCCCTCCAGCGCCGCCAGCACCTCGAAGCTGTGCATCACGTCGGCCTCGGTCAGCTTGACCGCCACCGCACCGCGGTTCGGCAGCAGGTCGACCAGGCCCTCGGCCGCCAGCAGCTTGATCGCCTCGCGCAAGGGCGTGCGCGAGATCTGCAGGCGCTCGCAGAGCTCGCGCTCGTTCAGCTTGGCGCCGGGCGGAATCAGGCCCTCGACCAGCAGATTGCGCAGGCGCGCGACGACCTGGTCATGCAGGGCCAGGCGGGACATCTCGAGCACTTCGGCCATCGTCGGCAACTCCCTTGCGGCATTTTGCATGCATTTTATCCAGCCTCATTTCGAGAGTCTCAGGGTATTCCAAGGTGCAGCACCAAGTTTTGCATGCAAAACTAGGCCTAGAAAGGCACGACCATGACGCTGAAGCTCGACGCCCATCCGACCGGCCGCCATTTCCTGCAGATCCCCGGCCCCAGCCCGGTGCCGGATCGCATCCTGCGCGCGATGAGCCTGCCGACCATCGACCACCGCGGCCCCGAGTTCGGCGCCCTGGGCCTGGCGGTGCTGAGCGGCATCCGCGAGGTCTTCCAGACCCGGCAGCCGGTCGTCATCTACCCGTCCTCGGGCACCGGCGCCTGGGAAGCGGCCCTGGCCAACACCTTGAGCCCCGGCGACACGGTGCTGATGTACGAGACCGGCCAGTTCGCCGCGCTGTGGGCGCGGCTGGCGACCCGGCTGGGCCTGCGGCCCGAGATACTGGCCTGGGACGGCGAGGACGCGGTGCTGCCGCAGGCCCCCAGTTGGCGGCGCGGCGTGCAGGCGGAAATGATCGAGGCGCGCCTGCGCCGCGACAGCGAGCGGACGATCAAGGCCGTCTGTGTGGTCCACAACGAGACCTCGACCGGCGTCACCTCCGACGTCGCCGCGGTGCGCCGCGCGATCGATGCCGCCGGCCATCCGGCCCTGCTGATGGTCGACACCATCTCGGGCCTGGCCAGCGCCGACTACCGCCACGACGAATGGGGCGTGGACGTGACGATCAGCGGCTCGCAGAAGGGCCTGATGCTGCCGCCGGGCATCGGCTTCAACGCCTTGTCGCCGCGTGCGCTGGAAGCCAGCAAGACCGCAGGCCTGCCGCGCTCCTACTGGGCCTGGGACGAGATCGTCGAGATGAACCGCGACGGCTACTGGCCCTACACGCCCAACACCAATCTGCTCTACGGCCTGCACGAGTCGCTGGCCATGCTGAAGGAGGAAGGCCTGCCGCAGGTGTTCGCCCGCCACCAGCGCTGGGCCGGCGGCGTGCGCGCCGCGGTGACTGCCTGGGGCCTGCCCATCCAGTGCGCCGACCCGGCCGTCTACTCGCCGGTGCTGACCGGCGTGATCACGCCGCCGGGTGTCGATGCCGACGCACTGCGCCAACTGATCCACCAGCGCTTCGACCTGTCGCTGGGCACGGGTCTGGGCAAGCTGAAGGGCCGCATGTTCCGCATCGGCCATCTGGGCGACAGCAATGACCTGACCCTGCTGGCCACGCTGGCCGGCTGCGAGATGGGCCTGAAGCTGGCCGGCGTCGCGCTGGCCGGCAGCGGCGTGCAGGCGGCGATGGACTTCTTTGGCAAGCAGTCCTGATGAGGACAACGAGGAGACCGACGATGAAAAGACGCACCCTTGTTCAGGCCGGCGGCGTGCTGGCGATCGCGCCGGGCCTCGCGCTCGCCCAGCCGAACTGGCCGAGCGGGCCGGTGCGCATCATCGTCGGCTTCCCGCCCGGCGGCGGCACCGACGCGCTGGCCCGCGTGCTGGCGCAGAAGCTGTCGGCGATGTGGAGCCAGCAGGTGATCGTCGAGACCAAGGCTGGCGTCGCCGGCGTGCTGGCGGCCGAGTACACGGCCCAGCAGCCCAGCGACGGCAGCACCTTGCTGATGGCCCATATCAACAGCCATGCGCTGGCGCCCAGCCTGCAGGCCAACAAGCTGCGCTACAACATCGACCGCGACTTCACGCCCATCGTGCTGGTCGGCGTGACGCCCAATCTGCTGATCACCAACCCGGCCAATCCGGCGCGCACGGTCAAGGAGGTGATCGCCCAGTGCAAGGCCGAGCCGGGCAAGCTCAGCTTCGGTTCGGCCGGCCTCGGCTCGGCGCAACACCTGGCCCTGGAGATGTTCAAGCAGCAGGCCCAGGTCGATGCGCTGCACGTGCCCTACAAGGGCAGCGCGCCGGCGCTGACCGATCTGATGGGCGGCCAGATCAACTATGTGTTCGAGACCATGACGGCGGCCACGCCGCATGTGAAGAGCGGCCGCGTCGTCGCGATCGCGCAGACGCGCACCAAGCGCGCCAAGGGCCATCCGAACGTGCCGACGATGGAGGAAGCGGGCTTCCCCGGCTTCGAGGCGACCACCTGGTACGGTCTGGTCGGCCCCGGCAAGCTGCCGACGCCGATCGCGCAGAAGATCAACCGCGACGTCAACACCATCCTCGCCATGCCCGATGTGCAGGAGAAGCTGGACACCTATGGCGCCGAGGACGGCGGCGGCTCGCCGGAGAAGTTCAAGCAGTTCATCGACAGCGAGATCGTCAAATGGGCCAAGGTCGTCAAGGACGGCAAGGTGTCGGTCGAGACCTGAGCGCCTGATGAGGCGGGCCGGCCGCGCTATGCTGGCCGGCCATGAGCGACCGCAGCGATAGCAGCAAGAGCGACGCGCCGCCGCGCCATCACGGCGCCGACGGCGTGTTCCAGAACAACTACCAGCGCTTCGAGGCCAAGGGCCTGGCCGAGCTGCTGCGCTGGCGGCTGGAGGCGCGCCGCGAAGGCCGGCCGCGGCCGCCGCTGGCGCCGATCCCGCAATGCGCGCCCGAGCTGGACTTCATCGCCGCCAACAGCGGCGGCGCGCAGACGCCGGCCGTCACCTGGATCGGTCATGCGACGGCGCTGGCCCAGCTGGGCGGGCTGAACCTGCTGACCGACCCGATCTTCTCCGAGCGTGCCTCGCCGCTGGGCTTCGTCGGCCCGAAGCGCCAGCAGCCGCCGGGGCTGACGCTGGCGCAGCTGCCGTCCATCGATCTGGTGCTGGTCTCGCACAACCATTATGACCATCTGGACGAGGCCTCGGTGCGGGCGCTGGCGCGCCAGGGCGGCCGCGGCGGCGAGGGGCCGCTGTTCGTCGTGCCGCTGGGCCTTGCGGCCTGGTTCCAGCGCTGCGGCATCGCGCGGGTGGTCGAGCTGGACTGGTGGCAGGGCCACCGCATGCAGAGCTCGGCCGGCGAGATCGAGCTGGTGCTGGTGCCGGCCCAGCACTGGTCCGGGCGCGGACTCGGCGACCGCATGAAGACCTTGTGGGGCGGCTTCGCGCTGTTCGCGCCGGACTGCCATCTCTTCTATGCCGGCGACACCGGCTACTCGCGCGACTTCGCCGATATGCGCCAGCGCTTCGCCGGCCGCCAGAGCGAACCCCAGGGCGGCGGCTTTGATATCGCGCTGCTGCCGATCGGCGCCTACGAGCCGCGCTGGTTCATGCGCACCCAGCATGTCAATGTCGAGGAGGCGATCAGGATCCACCGCGACCTCGGCGCCAAGCGTTCGCTGGGCCTGCACTGGGGCACCTTCGCGCTCAGCGACGAGGCGCTGGACGAGCCGCCGCGCGAACTGGCGCGGCAGCGCGCGGCGCAAGACCTGGCCCAGGACGAGTTCTTCACCCTGGCGATCGGCGAAACGCGGCGGCTGCCGCCGCGCAAGCCGATCAGCCCGGATCGAGCCGGCTGACCTCGGCCAGCAGCTCGCGCAGCTGCGCCGCCCGCTCCGCCCCGAAGGCGGCCTCGAAGCCCTGCTGCG
The DNA here is from genome assembly GCF_030410485.1 of Roseateles violae. Taxonomy (GTDB): domain Bacteria; phylum Pseudomonadota; class Gammaproteobacteria; order Burkholderiales; family Burkholderiaceae_C; genus Roseateles_D; species Roseateles_D violae. Next base: position 645,224 of record NZ_JAUHHC010000003.1, read on the forward strand.
CCTTGGCCCAGAGCGGCCGTGCGCGCGCCAGGCGCTCCAGGCCCGCGGCACTCAGCCGCAGCCGCTTGCCGCGCCGGTCCTCGGCATCGGGCTCGACGAGGATCAGCCCGTCGCGCTCCAGCGGCAGGATGTTGCGGCCCAGGGTCGTGCGGTCCAGGCCCAGCTCGCTGGCCAGCGCCTGGATGCCGATGGGTCCCAGCCGCTTCAGGCTGGCCAGCAGGGAGAACTGCGTCGCGCGCAGGCCGCTGGGCGCCAGGAACTGGTCGTAGAACTGGTTCAGCCGCCGCCCGGCCTCGCGCAGCGCGCGGTTGTTGCAGACGGGGGTTTCGATGCCGGCCATGCAGACAAGTGTAGTTGCGCCTATTATTGCGTGCATATACACGCATCTGGAGCCCGCGCATGTCCTCAGCCGCCACCGCCGCCCCGAGCTCCGCCGCCACGCTCGACCCGCGCACCCGGCTGCTGCTCGAAGGACCGATCGCTGCGACGCTCTTGCGCCTGGCAGCACCGAACGTGCTGGTGATGGGCGCGCAGGCCGGCGTCGGCCTGATCGAGACCTTCTTCATCGGCAAGCTGGGCACCGAGGCGCTGGCCGGCATGGCCCTGGTGTTCCCGGTCGTGATGCTGATGCAGATGATGTCGGCCGGCGCCTTCGGCGGCGGCATGGCCTCGGCGGTCGCGCGTGCACTGGGCGCGCGCCGCCAGCGCGATGCCGATGCGCTGGTCTTCCACGCGCTGGCGATCGCCGCCGTGCTGGGCCTGGCCTTCATGGCCGCGGCCCTGCTGGGCGGGCGCTGGCTTTATGCGCGGCTGGGCGGCAGCGGCGCGGCGCTGGAGGCGGCGCTGCAGTACTCGGACTGGGTCTTCGCCGGCGCGCTGCTGGTCTGGATCTTCAATGCGCTGGCCGCGCTGATCCGCGGCAGCGGCAATATGAATCTGCCGGCCGCGGTCACCGTGATCGGCAGCCTGGCCCTGGTGCCGCTGTCGCCGCTGCTGATCTTCGGCTGGGGGCCGCTGCCGGGTCTGGGCATCGCCGGCGGCGCGCTGGCGCTGCTGCTCTACTACGCGGCCGGCACGGTCGCGCTGGGCCTGCATATGCTGTCGGGCCGCAGCCTTTTGAAGCCGCGCTGGCGCGAGCTGCAGTGGCGCTTGCCGCTGTTCGCCGACATCCTGCGCGTCGGCGTCGTCGGCGCGATCTCCACCCTGGCGACCAATCTGGCGATCGCGATCAGCACCGCCCTGGTGGCCGGCTTCGGCGCCGCCGCGATCGCCGGTTATGGCACGGCCTCGCGGCTCGAGTACCTGCTGGTGCCGCTGGTGTTCGGCTTCGGCGCGCCGCTGGTGTCCATGGTCGGCACCTGCGTCGGCGCCGGCCAGCGCGAACGGGCGCTGCGCGTCGCCTGGATAGGCGCCGGCCTGTCGGCCGCGCTGACCGAGGCGATCGGCCTCGCCGCCGCGCTGTTCCCGCGCGCCTGGCTGTCGCTGTTCGACAGCGACCCGGCGATGCTGGACGCCGGCACGCGCTATCTGCAGATCGTCGGGCCGGTCTACGGCTTTTTCGGCCTGGCGTTGAGCCTGTATTTCGCCTCGCAGGGGGCCGGCCGCCTGCTCTGGCCCATCATCGGCAACCTGGCGCGGCTGCTGGTCGCGGCGCTGGGCGGCTGGCTGGCGCTGCGCGCCGGCTGGGGCCTGGCCGCCGTGTTCGCCGCCCAGGCGCTGGCGCTGATCGTCTACGGCCTGGTCAATGCCATCGCGATCGCGCGCGGTGCCTGGTTCGGCCCGCTCGGGACGGCGCGCGCCGCCGCCGCTCCGCGCCCGGCGCCTTAATGGCCCGGCGGCCCGGCGGCCCGGCGGCTCAGCGGGCGGCGCCGGCCAGATGGAACAGCGGCTCGCCGAGCCGCTGCGCCGGCACGAAGCCGGCCGCCTCGCGCGCCTCGCCGCCTGCAGCGCCGCACAGCAGCGCGATGAAGCGATCGGCCAGCGCCGGGTCGTCGCTGCGCACCGTCACCGCGGCGGCCAGGCTGGTCGTCAGCGCGAACTCGGGGGGCAGCGGGCCGACCTCGACCACGCCGTCCGTCTGGCGGATCTCGCTGAGCAGCGCGCAGCCCAGCGCGCGCGGCGCCGTCGAGCCGGCCAGCGCACGCAGGGCCGCGCTGCCGTCGGGCTGCGGCCGGCAGCGCGGCGCCAGTTCCTCGGCTAGGTGCAGCATCTGCAGCAGAACAGCGAAATGGCTGCCGCCCAGATCGCGCACCGGGTCGGCGAAATGCAGCTCGCCGGCCCCCAGCAGCGCCGAGCGCAGCTCGGCCGCCGAGCCGATCGCCGGCGCCGGATCGCCCTCGCGCGCGGCGATGCACAGCTGCAGCAGGCCCAGCGAGGACTGGCCGTCGATCAGCAGCTCGCCGGCCTCGGTCAGGGTGGCGATGGAGGCCGGCGTGGCGACCAGCACATCGCAGCGCTCGCCGGCCAGCAACTGCCGGCGCAGGCCGTCGATCGGCCCGAAGCGCGCGTCCAGATGCTCGTCACCCTGGGCCTCGAAACGCGGCCGCAGGCGGTTCACCAGGCCCTCGGCCGCGCTGGTACAGAACAGATGAAGCTTTAAGGCATGCATGGCATCGACTCTGCGGGTTTGCAGCAAGCGGTGTGCCCCGGCACACCGGCCGGCCGCTTGCTACGATGGTCCGGGCCACCAACACCGGAGGAGACTAGCTTGCGAATCGCCTGCTTTCAATCGATGGGCCAGCGCCGCGTCGGCCTGGTATCGGCCGACGGGCTGCAGATCGCCCCGCTGGCGCTGCCGGCCGAGGACGCGCGCGGCGGCGCGCTGGCGCTGATCGAGCGCCTGTCCGCCGGCGAGCCGCTGCCGGCCGCCGAGCCCGCGCAGCCGCTGGCCGGCCTGCGGCTGGAGGCACCGCTGCCGCGGCCACGCCGCAATGTGTTCTGCGTCGGCCGCAACTACCAGGCCCATGCGCAGGAGCTGTCGGGCTCGATCTTCAAGAACGCGCCGCCCGCCGGCATGGACTGGCCGATCGTCTTCAGCAAGGTGCCCGAGACCGTCGTCGCCGATGGTGCCGAGGTCGCGCTGCCGACCGAGGTATCGACCCAGATCGACTACGAGGCCGAGCTGGCCGTCGTCATCGGCCGCGGCGGCAAGAACATCGCCCGCGAGCAGGCGATGGGCCATGTGTTCGGCTACACCATCGTCAACGACGTGACCGCCCGCGATGTGCAGACCCGGCACCAGCAATGGCATCTGGGCAAGTCCTTCGACGGCTTCTGCCCGATGGGGCCCTGGATCGTCACGGCCGACGAGCTCGACGGCCGCGACACGCGCCTGCGCTGCTGGGTCAACGAGGAGCTGCGCCAGGACGCGCGCACGACCGATCTGATCTTCGACATCCCGGCTTTGATCGCGACGATCTCGCGCGGCATCACGCTCTATCCGGGCGATGTGATCGCCACCGGCACGCCGGCCGGCGTCGGCATGGGTCTGGTGCCGCCGCAATACCTGAAGCCGGACGATGTCGTGCGCATCGAGATCGACGGCATAGGCACGCTGAGCAATCGCTTCGTCTGAGGGAGGAACCCGCCATGATCCAACGTCGCAGCGTCTGTGCGCTGGCCGCGCTGGGCCTCGGCACCGGCGCCTGGGCCCAGGGTCCGCATTATCCGGAGCGGCCGATCACGATGATCGTGCCCTTCCCGCCCGGCGGCGTCGCCGACACGGTGGCGCGGCCGCTGGCCGAGGCGCTGACGCAGGAGCTGAAGCAGGCCGTCATCGTCGAGAACAAGGCCGGCGCCGGCGGCGCCCTGGGCATAGGCACGGCGGCGCGCAGCGCGGCCGACGGCTACACCGTGCTGCTGAGCCTGTCCTCGATCTCCATCCTGCCCGAGGCCGATCTGGTGCTGGGCCGCAAGCCCAGCTACCAGACCAGCCAGTTCAAGCCGATCGCGCGCTTCACCGCCGACCCGACGGTGCTGGTCGTGCGCGCCGAGGCGCCGTGGAAGACCCTGGCCGAGTTCGTCGCCGATGCGCAGCAGCACCCGGGCGCCTACAACTACGGCAGCTCCGGCAATTACGGCACCATGCATGTGCCGATGGAGATGCTGAAGTCCGCGGCCGGCTTCCGCATGGTCCACATCCCGTACACCGGCGCCGGGCCGGCGATCACCGCGCTCCTGGGTGGCCAGGTCGATGCGCTGGCCAGCGGGCCGGCCTCGGTGGCCCAGCACATCCGCGCCGGCAAGCTGCGCGCGCTCGCGCATTGGGGCACGGCGCCGCTCGCGGCCCTGCCCGAGCTCCCGAGCCTGAAGCAGCTGGGCTACCCGGGCGTCGAGTTCGCGCAATGGTCGGCGCTGTTCGTGCCGGCCGGCACGCCGGACGAGATCGTGCAGCGCCTGCGCGCGGCGGCGCGCAAGGTGGCGGCCGAGCCGCAGCTGCAGCAGCAGATGCTGAAGGCCGGCAGCCCGATCGCCTACCAGGACGCGCCGGAGTTCCAGAGCTACTGGAGCGCCGACGCCGCCGCGATGACGACGGCGGTGCGGCGGATCGGCAAGCTCGAATGAGCTGAACGGCGCTCAGCGCGTCGGCGCGGCGACCTCGTCCAGCGGGAAGCGCGTGCAGCCCAGCCGCGCCGAGATGTCGCGGCTGGCCCGGGTCAGCATCTCGACGATCTCGGGCGCCTTGGCCTCGTCGTAGCGGAAGCTGGGGAAGGACACGCTCATGCCGGCGATCGGCTGGCTCAGGCGGTCGAAGATCGGAATGCCCAGGCAGCGGATGTGATCGTCGAACTCCTCGCGGTCCTCGCCGAAACCCTGCGCCTTGACCCGCTCGAGTTCGTTCAGGAAGGCGCCGCGCTCGACGATGGTCTTCTCGCGGAAACGCTCGAAATCGGCGCCGGCCAGGATGCGGTCGCGCCGCTCCGGATGCTCCCAGGCCATCAGCACCTTGCCGATCGCCGTGCAGTGCAGCGGCGCGCGGCGGCCGATCTTCGAATACATGCCCAAGGTGTGGCGCGAGTCGATCTTGTGGACGTAGATGATCTCGCTGTCGATCAGCGTGCCCAGGTGCACCGTCTCGCCGGTCTTGTCGGCCAGCATCTGCATATGGTGCTTGGCCAGGTCGACCAGATCGGGGTATTGCAGCGCCTTGGTGCCCAGCTCGAACACGCGCATCGTCAGCCCGTAGCGCTCGCTGTCGGCCTCCTGGCGCACATAGCCCAGGGTCTTCATCGACTGCAGAAAACGGTAGGCGGTGGCCTTGGGCATGCCCAGGCGCATCGACAGCTCGGAGATCCCTGTCTCATTGCGCTCGGACAGCGCCTGCAGGATGGCAAAGACCTTCAGTACCGCGGCAACCGACTCCGGCTGCTTGGCATCGTATGAATCATCGTCCATGCGTTTTGGTTTCTCTGAACAAGTGTTTCGATTTTGCATTGTCCACCGATTTGGACGGGCTTGCTCAATCGGTTTTTTCCGCCGCTGCGCCCGGCTCGGCGGGATCGAGCGGGCCGTTGCGGTATTCGGTCAGCCGGTTCCCGGCGGCGCTGAAGGGGCGGCGCGAGGTCGATGCCGCCCAGGGCCCCAGATGCGGACCGAGCCGGCTGTCGCGGATCAAGGCCTGGCCATTCGGCGAGCGGCCGGCGTCCCACTGGCCCTTGGGCACGCCCTGGTCCCAGGCACGGCCCAGCGAGATCGCGCCGGCCGGCACGCCCGGCTCGGCGATCAATCGGCTGCCGGTGATCAGAAAACCGAGACGCTGCGTGGGCGCGGTGCTGGGCGCCAGCACATGGCCGTCCTGGCCCGGCTGGCGGCGGCCGGCGCGGCTCAGGATCGTCGACTCGGCGATCACCAGCGTGGCATTGCCGAAGATGAAATCGACGTCGCCGGCGATCAGGCTGGCGCGCACGAAGACGCGGCCCGTGCCGCGCGCGTAGAAGGTGTCCTGGTGGCCCAGAAGCCGCACGTTCTCCAGCTGGATGCGGTCGCCCTCGGTCAGCAGCGCGACCGCCTGCGCGCCGCCCGTCTCGCCGGCGCCGGGCGGATAGCCGAGGCCGGTACGCACCCGCTCCAGCGCATCGTTGGCGATGCTCAGATTGGCCAGCACGATGTCATTGCCGAACAGCGCGACGCTGGCGCTGCCGGCGGTGCCGACGCTGCCGGCCGGCGCGCTGCCGGCCACACAGGGATTCGCGCCCTGCGGCTCGGCGTTGTAGTGGCCCTCGACGATGAGCACGGCGGCCGCATCGCGACCGGCGCCCCAGAGGCTGACCGGCGCCTTGTCGCGCAGGCAGATCTGCTCGCGGTAAATGCCCGGTTCGATGCGGATGTAATGCCGCCGGCCGCTGGCCGGCACGGCGGCCAGCGCCGCCTGCAAGCTGCGGTGCGTGCCGCTGCCGTCGGCCGCGACGACGAAATCGGCGCGCCAGGCGCTGGTGTCCAACGGCGCAGGCGTCCAGTCGCCGAGATAGTCGGCCACCGTCTGCCGCGCCGCCTCCGCGTCGCTGAGTTGCGGGCGCTGCTGCGCCTGGGAGGGCAGCGTCACCGCCCAGGCCAGCGCGAGAGCCGCCGCCGCCAATCTCATCAGAGATCAGCCAGATAGAGCGCCGGCTCGCCCGGCTTTTCCTTGTCGCAGCTGAACAGCACCTGCTTCTGGTCGGGCGTGAAGCTCGGATGCGGGTGCGTGACCTGGCGGCTGTCCTTGTAGACGCCCCAGCCGCTGTCGTGCCGCGCGATCGGTCGCGTCGTGCCGGTCTTCAGATCGAACAGGTGCAGATAGGGATCGCCGCTCAGCATCTCGTTGCTGGCCGATGAATCGCCGGTGGCGGGGCCGCAGCCGTCGCCGACGATCAAGCTGCCGTCGTGGTTGCTCATCAGGTGCGAGCATTGCGGCATCGCGGTCAGCAGCTTGTTTTCCAGCGTCACCGGGTCCAGGCTGTAGATCCAGCGCTCGGGCGAGGAATGCTTGTAGCTAACGTAGATCATCGCGCTGCCGTCCGGCACCCAGAACTCGTGCGTGCAGCTCTCGCCCTCGCCGTGCTCCTTGCCGCAGCGGCGGTTCCTGCCGTCTTCGTCGATGAACCACATGCGAGCATCGATCAGGTCGTGCGGGCCCTCGTGGCAATAGGCGACCGTGTTATCGTCGAAGGGCCGGTACTGCGGATGGCCCAGCCAGCCGCGCTGCTCGAGGATGATGTTCCGTTGTCCGGTCGCCAGATCGACGCTGAACAGCCGGCAGCGCGGCTTCCGGTGGAACATCTCGTTGAACTTCTGCCAGGTGTTCAGCGGAAACCAGTCGTCGGCATGGATCTCGATGCCGACCATCTTGGTGCAGGCGCTGTTGCTGACCCAGGTGCCGTAGCCGACCCAGCCCTGCGGCACCGTGTAGACGACCTCCTCCTTCAGCGTCGCCAGTTCCAGCCGGACCAGATTGCGCTCGGCGCGGACGAAGTAGAGGTACTGGTCGTCCGGCGACAGGAAGCCGCCGAAGGTGTTCTCGCCGGCCTGGTCGGTCAGCTGCGTGGCGATCTGCGATTGCAGATCGAGCAGCTGGTAGTTCCAGTTCTTGCCGGGGCCGAACTCGCCGGCGAACAGCAGCTTGGCTCCGTCGTTGGTAAAGCACTTCTGGTAGAAGTAGTTGCGATGGCAGGTCACGTCCAGCGGCGTCAGCCGCGTCACACGGGCGCCGGTGTCGGGGTCCTGCGTGCTGACGAAGTTCAGCTGGCGTTCGGTGTGCTTCATCTTATTTGATCCGTTTCAGGAGGGCGTTGCCTTCGTTGACAAGGCGCTGGGCCGCCGCCTCGTCCGTGGTCTTGCCATAGGCCACCGTCTCGAACACCTCGCGCATGAACTTGTTCATACGCGCATGCTCGAACAGCGGCGAGGGCAGCTCGATATTGCCGGCCCGCTTCTGCGTCTTGATCTGCTGGTAGGCGGCCAGCTCCAGCGCCGGGATCTTCTTCGCGTCCAGCAGGATCTGGAACTGCGCGTCGGCCGAGGGCAGGCCGCGCGTGCGGCCCAGCACTTGCGCGGCCTCGGGGTCGGTCAAGAGGAAGTTGATGAAGCGCGCGGCCAGCTCAGGCTTCTTGCTGTTGCGGCCGACGGCGAACATCACCGTCGGGCGGCCGAACATGCCACTGTTCCTGGCCCCGGGCAGGGTCGGGAAGTCGCCCAGCGCCAGCTTCTGATCCTTGTTCAAGGTGCTGCCGCGCAGGGCGACGACCGAGTCCCAGGTGTAGTTGCCGGCCCAGTTGCCGACGACCCAGTCCTGCTGCTGCTCGGTCGGCTTCTCGGCCCCGCCCAAGGAGGCGCGCAGCGGCAGCGGCGTCGCGACATGGTTGACGATCAGCTTGCGGTAGGTCTGCACCCATTCGAGCGCCGCGGCCGGGCTCATCGCGACCCTGGCCTCCTTCGGGTCGACATAGGCGGTGCCGTACTTCTGCTGCACATAGGCCTGCGACAAGAGGATCATGTCGTAGAGCTCGCCGTCCAGCGGATAGGCGTGCTCGCCGAGCTTGCTCTTGAAGACAGGGCCGGCGGCGAACAGCTCGTCCCAGGTCCTGGGCAGCGGCAGGCCGATGCGGTCAAAGGCGGCCTTGTTCCACAGCAGCACGCGGGCGCTGTAGGAGACCGGCAGCGCATTGAGCTTGCCGCCGACCCGGCCCATGTCCAGGTCCTCGGCGCTGAACTGGCGCAGATCGAGCACCCGCTCGTACTGCTGCAGATCGACGAAGCCGTTGCCGCGCTTGCTGAACATGGCCATCCAGGCCCAGTTGATCTGCATCACGTCGGGCTCGGAGCCGCCGGCGATCTGCGTCGTCAGCCGCTCCAGATAGCCGTTGAAGCCCATGTACTCGGCCTTGACCTTCAGGCCCGGGTTGCGCTTCTCGAACAGCGCGATCGCCTTGAGGGTCGCCTCGTGGCGGGCGGCGCCGCCCCACCAGGCAAAGCGCAAGACCGTCTTCGGATCCTCGGCCTGCGAGCCGCCGCAGCCGGCCAGTGCCAGTGCGAGCAAGGCGGCAACACTGCGTCGCTTCATAGCAGGTTCAGCCCCGTCTCGGCATCGAACAGATGGGCCTGGCCCAGCTGCAGATGGAAGTCGTGCTGCGCGCCGCGCGCCTTCTCGGCCAGGCCGTTCAGCTGGTCGGACGGCACGCGCGCCGTCATCGGCACCTCGCCGATATCGAGATGGACGAAGACCTCGCTGCCCATATGCTCGATGAAGCGCAGGGTGGCCGGCACGGCGACGCTGTCGCCCTGGGCGCGCGGCGCGGCCGAGATGTGCTCGGGCCGCAGGCCGAACCTGACGGCGCCGGCGCGGCCGCGCACCTTGGCGGCCTTGGCGGCCGGCAGGGGCAAGACCTGGCCGCCGAGCACGACGGCCAGGCCCTCGCCCTGGGCCTGCAGCCGCGCCTCGCGGATATTCATCTCGGGCGAGCCGATGAAGCTCGCCACAAAGGCATTGGCCGGGCGGTCGTAGAGATTCGTCGGCGTGTCGACCTGCTGGATCACGCCCTCCTTCAAGACGCAGATGCGCTCGCCCATCGTCATCGCCTCCACCTGGTCGTGGGTCACGTAGATGGTGGTGGCCGGCTGGCCCGACTCGCGCAAGGTGCGGTGCAGCTCGGTCAGGCGCACGCGCATGCTGGCGCGCAGCTTGGCGTCCAGGTTCGAGAGCGGCTCGTCGAAGAGGAAGACATCGGGCTTCTTGACGATCGCGCGGCCGACCGCCACGCGCTGCGCCTGGCCGCCCGAGAGCTGCTTCGGATAGCGGTCCAGCAGATGCTCCATCTCCAAGAGCTGGGCCGCATGGCGCACGCGCTGGTCGACCTCGGACTTCTTCTGGCCGGCCAGCTTGAGGCCGAAGGCGAGGTTGTCGTAGACCTTCATATGCGGGTAGAGCGCATAGTTCTGGAACACCATCGCGATGCCGCGCTGCTTGGGCGCCAGCTCGTTGACCAGCTTGTCGCCGATGCGCAGCTCGCCGCCGCTGATGCTTTCCAGGCCGGCGATCATGCGCAAGAGCGTGCTCTTCGCGCAGCCCGAGGGGCCGACGAAGACCATGAACTCGCCGTCGCGGATGTCAAGGTCGACGCCGTGCACGGCCTTGAAGCCGTTCGGATAGACCTTCTCGATTTTCTTCAGGCTCAGCTGGGCCACGATGTTTATCCTTTGATGCCGCTGGAGGCGGCGCCTTCGATGAAGTGCTTCTGCGCCGCGAAGAAGACCGCGACCGAGGGAATCAGTGCGACGACCGAGATCGCGATGACATTGGCCCAGTCGACCTCCTCGGTCGCGCCGATGCTCATCTTCAGCGCCAGCGAGACCGGGTACTTCTCGACCGAGGCCAGATAGATCAGCGGCCCCATGAAGTCGTTCATGGTCCAGATGAACTGGAACACGATCACCGAGATGATGGCGGGCTTGAGCATCGGCACGATGATGTGCCAGAGCAGCTGCCAGGCATTGCAGCCATCGATCTGCGCCGCCTCTTCCATGTCGCGCGGAATGCCGCGCAGGAACTGCACTAGCATGAAGACGAAGAAGGTGTCGGTGGCAAAGGCGCTGGGCACGATCAGCGGCAGATAGGAATCCAGCCAGCCGAGCTCGCGGAACATCAGGTACTGCGGCAGGCGCAGCACGATCAGCGGCAGCATCATCGTGCCGACCATGATGGAGAACAGCAGCTTCTTGCCGTGGAACTCGAAGCGCGCGAAGGCATAGGCGACCAGCACGCAGGAGATCACGGTCACGATGATGCGCGGCACCGTGATCATGAAGCTGTTCAGGAAGTAGGTCGCGAAGGTGTACTCGGTGCTGGTCTTCCAGCCCTTGGCATAGGCGCCGAAGTCGAAGCGGCTGGGCCAGAAGCCCGCCTCGGTGAAGATCTCGGCATTGCTCTTGAAGGAGGCGCCGACCAGCCACAAGAGCGGGTACAGCATCACCAGGGCCACGGCGCCCAGGGCCAGATAACGCAGCCAGGGCGTCTTCTGGTCGCCGCGCAGGGATTCGATGGCGCCGCTCATTTGTTCTTCTCTCCGCTGTAGAACACCCAGTACTTGCTGCTCCAGAAGGAGATGCCCGCCAGCGCCGCCACCAGGGCGAACAAGACCCAGCTCAGCGCCGCGCCATAGCCGAGGTTGAAGAAGCGGAAGCTCTGGTCGTAGATGTAGAGGGCCAGCACATAGGTCGAGGAGAGCGGCCCGCCCTCGGTAATGGCATAGGGGCCGTTGAACTCCTGGAAGGCGTGGACCATCTGCATGATCATGTTGAAGAAGATCACCGGCGTGATCAGCGGCACGGTGATCTTCCAGAACTGCTGCCACTTGCTGGCGCCGTCGACCTCGGCCGCCTCGTACAGGGACACCGAGACGTTCTGCAGCGCGGCCAGGAAGATCACACAAGCCGAGCCGAACTGCCAGGTGAACAGCAGCACGATGGTCCACAACGAGTAATGCTCGTCGGCCAGCCAGGCGATCGGCTCGAAGCCCAGCTTGATCAGGATCAGATTGACCAGGCCGTTCTTCGAGAAGATGAAGCGCCACAGCACGGCCGTCGCGATCGAGCCGCCGAGGATGGACGGCAGGTAGAAGGCCGAGCGGAAGAAGTTGATGCCGCGCAGCTTGAAGTTCAGGACATGGGCGATGAACAGCGCGAAGCCCACGCGCAGCGGCACGGCCAGCACCGCGAACAGCAGGGTCACGCCCAGCGACTTGCGGAACAGCGGGTCGTTGGCGATCAGCTCCTGGTAGTTCTCCAGCCCGACGAACTGCGGCGGGTCGATCAGGTCGTACTGCGTAAAGCTCAGCGCCAGGCTGGCGACGAAGGGAAAGAGCTTGAACAGCAGCACGCCCAGCACGAAGGGCAGGACGAACAGAAAGCCTAGTTTTTTGTTCTCGTACATCTCACCGTGTCTCCGGCGGTGGTCGCCGCCCGGCATTCTGGCGTGCCGGATCGACTGTTTTGACTCGAAGCCTGGGTCAGCGCGCCAGCCAGCCGCCATCGACGGCGACGGTGTAGCCGTTGACGTAATCGGAGGCGGCCGAGGCCAGGAACACGACCGGGCCGGCCAGATCGTCCGGCGTGCCCCAGCGGCCGGCCGGGATGCGCTCGAGGATGGAGGCGTTGCGCCCCTCGTCGGCGCGCAGCGCGGCCGTGTTGTTGGTCGCCATATAGCCGGGCGCGATCGCGTTGACGTTGATCTTCTGCGCCGCCCATTCATTGGCCATCAGCCGGGTGATGCCCATCACGCCGCTCTTGCTGGCGGTGTAGGAGGGCACGCGCACGCCGCCCTGGAAGCTCAGCATCGAGGCGACGTTGATGATCTTGCCGCCGCTGCCCTGGGCGATGAACTGACGCGCGACCGCCTGCGAGAAGAAGAACACCGTCTTCAGGTTCAGGTCGATCACATCGTCCCAGTCCTTCTCGCTGAACTTGATCGCATCCTCGCGGCGGATGATGCCGGCGTTGTTGACCAGGATGTCGATGCGGCCGCTCAAGGCCTTCGCCTCGTTGACCAGACCCTCGAGACAGCTGATGTCGGACAGATTGGCGCGCAGGTCGAGGAAGCGCCGGCCCAGCGCCTCGATCTGCTCGCGCGTCTCGTCCGGCTCGGAGACGTTGACGCCGACGATGTCCGCACCGGCCTGCGCCAGCGCGCGGGCCATGCCCTGGCCGAGGCCGGTGTTGCAGCCGGTGACGATGGCGACCTTGCCGGTCAGCTGGAAGCTGTCGAGGATCATTTTTTCCTGACTTTCGATGAATTCGTGAGAGGGAGCCCGCCGTCTGGTGGCGGGCCGGCCGATGCTGCGGCGCGCGACCCGGCCGTCAGGGCCGCGCAGCGAATCGCAAGGGGATCAGTAGGTAAAAAAGGTCTGCGCTCAGCGCAGCGCCGTCATAGGAATGTGGTCCATGTCCTTGAAGACCTGGTTCTCGCCGACCATGCCCCAGATGAAGGTATAGGCCTGGGTGCCGACACCCGAGTGCAGCGACCAGCTGGGGCTGATCACCGCCTGCTCGTTGCGCACGACCAGATGACGGGTTTCGGTCGGCTCGCCCATCATGTGGAAGACGACCGCGCTCTCGCTCATGTCGAAATAGCAATAGACCTCCATGCGCCGGTCGTGCGTATGGCAGGGCATCGTGTTCCAAAGGCTGCCCGGTTCCAGCTGGGTCATGCCCATCAAGAGCTGGCAGGTCGGCAGCACGTCCGGCACGATGAACTTGTGGATCGTGCGGCGGTTGCTGGTCTCGGCCGAACCCAGGGTCTCGGGCGAGGCCTCGGCCAGCGTGATCTTGCGGTGCGGATAGGCGCGGTGGGCCGGCGCGCTGTTGAAGTAGAGCTTGGCCGGCGTGGCCTGATCGACGCTCCTGAACTCCAGCATGCGGGCGCCCTGGCCGATGTACAGCGCCTCGCGCGGGCCGATCACGAAGCTCTCTTCGTCGACCTTGACCCGCGCCGCGCCGCCGATATTGATCAGACCCAGCTCGCGGCGTTGCAGAAAGAAATCGGTGCCGGTGTGCCTGCCCAGCTCCGGCGCGAAGCTCACCGGCTGGCACACCGGCATGATGCCGCCGACGATGATGCGGTCGATCTGGCTATAGGTCAGCGTGACCTGCTCCGGCTCGAACAGCTTCTCGACCAGGAAGTGGCGGCGCAGCCCTTCGGTGTCGAGGGTCCTGGCGTGTTCGCTGTGGACGGGTTGTCGGATTTCCATGGCCTTCTTCCTTCGGTCGTACCGCCGCCGGCGGGCGTTTCCGGCGTCTTCTGCAGGGCTTGTCGGCGTTTTCGGACGCCGATTTCGTGTAAGCCTAACGCAGCTTGGGACTTTCCCGGAATTCTGGTTTCTATTTAGTGAACCGTTGTTTCAATTTTTTTTCTGGGCGCTATAGTAGCTCCGAACCGATGGCCAAAAAAGCCCTTTGCTGTCGTGGGGCGACCCGGGGCAGCAAACCGAAGCAGAAGGAGCCGCAAAGCATGGATACCGACTTCTCCAACGACGGCAGGCCGCGGCCCGATACGGGCGACGGCCTGGAGCAGGGCTGCACCCGGCTCAAGCAGTTTTCCCCGCGCCGCGAGGACTACCTCTAGGCACAAGCCGTGGCGGTCGCACTGCAGCGACCGGCACTTCCTTGCGGCGCCCTTCGCGCGCCCTCCGAGTGACAAAAGTGGCCAGGCCTCGTGCCTGGGTTGGCGGTGATTGAGTCAGTCCCGCGCCCGGTCGCACCGAGCTCAAGCCACCGCCTTTTCGAAAATTTACGGAGACAGAACAATGACATTCCGCGCAAGGCTGGCTCAGCCAAGACTTTCCACCTCGGCGATCACCTTGGCCGTGCTGTCCGCGATTGGCGCCACTCACGCCCAGGCGCAGACAGCGCCGGCCGCCGCCAAGCCGGCCGCCGACAAGACGCTGGAAACCGTCGTCGTCACCGGCTTCCGCTCCTCGCTGGAGAGCGCGCTGGCCGCCAAGCGCGACGACAGCGGCTTCGTCGACGTCATCAAGGCCGAGGACATCGCCAAGTTCCCTGACACCAATCTGGCCGAGTCGCTGCAACGCATCCCGGGCGTCGTGATCGACCGTGACGCCGGCGAGGGCCGCTCGATCACCGTGCGCGGCCTGGGCCAGGACTTCACCCGCGTGCGCATCAACGGCGTCGAAGCGCTGGCCACCACCGGCGGCACCGACAGCTCCGGCGGCGCCAACCGCAGCCGCGGCATGGACTTCAACGTCTTCGCCTCCGAGCTGTTCAGCTCGATCACCGTACGCAAGAGCTCGCAGGCCGATGTCGACGAGGGTTCGCTGGGCGCAACCGTCGATCTGCAGACCTCGCGCCCGTTCGACTTCAAGGACTTCGTCGCCACCGTCTCGGCCAAGGGCCGCTACAACGACCTGTCGGGCAGCACCGATCCGCGCCTGGCCTTCCTGGTCTCCAGTACCTTCGCGGACCGCAAGGTCGGCGTGCTGCTTTCGGGCGCCTATTCGAAGCGCTCGCTGTTCGAGGAAGGCTTCTCGACCGTGCGCTGGGACAACGGACCTTCGTCGGCCGGCTGGTGCCCGCCGCAGGGCGCGACCATCGCCCCGGGGACGACGCTGCCGTCCGGCTCCACCGCCACCACCTGCGGTCCGGCCGCCCAGGGCGTGCCCCGCCTGCCGAACACGCCGGCCAATATCGCGGCCTACAACGAGGCCAGCAAGGCCGAGAACTTCCATCCGCGCCTGCCGCGCTATGGCCGCCTGACCCATGACCAGGACCGCCTGGGCCTGACCGGCTCGGTCCAGCTGAAGCCGGCCGACTCGACGCTGCTGACCTTCGACATGCTGTACGCCAAGCTGAAGGCGACGCGCCAGGAGGACTTCCTGGAGGCGATCTCGTTCAGCCGCAATCTCAGCCAGGGCGGCAAGCAACAGACCAGCGTGCTGGAGACCAGCTATGCGCCCAATGGCGCGCTGCTCTACGGCAAGTACAACGGCGTCGACATCCGCGCCGAGTCGCGCTTCGACGAGCTGTCGACGACCTTCACCCAGCCGACCTTGACGCTGGAGCATGAGTTCTCCGACACGCTGCGCCTGGGCGCCAAGTTCGGCAGCGCGACGTCCAAGTTCCGCAATCCGGTGCAGACGACGACGACCCTGGACGCCATCAACGTCAACGGTTATTCGATCGACTTCCGCCAAAGCGATCGCCTGCCGACGATCACCTACCCCTTCGATCCGACCCAGGTCGGCGGCGCGCTGACCCTGGTGCCGGTGCCCCAGGTCACCTCGGGCACGCAGCCGGCCACCGTCGCCAACACGACGACCAGCGAGATCCGCATCCGTCCGCAGGGCGCGACCAACCAGACCAATGTCGGCAACGTCAACCTGGCCTGGGACGTGATGCCGAACCAGCTGACCTTGCAGGCCGGCATCGATTACAAGCAGTTCCTGTTCGACACCTACGAGTTCCGCCGCGTCAACCAGAACGACACGATCTTCGCGCCGCCGGGCAATATGCCGATCGCCAATCTGACGACGATGCTGACCGGCTTCGGCAAGAACCTGAGCCTGCCGGCGGGCACGCCGACCTCCTGGGTCATCCCCGACCTGAACGCGATCGCGGCCGCCTACGACATCTACTGCAACTGCCTGAAGAGCGGCCCGGCCGGCGGCCCCGGCGACTTCACGCTCTCCTCGATCACCAACGGCAATGCCCGCGGCAACAACCGCTCGGTGACCGAAACCGACACCGGCGGCTTCCTGATGGCCGACTTCACCGGCAACGTCGGCGGCATCAAGATCCGCGGCAATCTGGGCACCCGCTATGTGAAGACCGAGGCCGTCTCGACCGGCTACCAGGCCACGGCCGGCGGCACCCAGGTCACCGTCGCCAACACCTATGACGACTGGCTGCCCTCGCTGAACGTCGCCGCGAACCTGACCAGCGAGCTGATCGCACGCTTCGGCGCGGCCAAGGTGATGGCGCGTCCGCAGCTGGGCAATCTGAGCCCGGGCGGTTCGATCGCGACGACCGGCACGCTGTCGATCACGACCGGCAACCCCTTCCTGAAGCCCTTCCGCGCCAAGACCTATGACGGCGGTCTGGAGTGGTACTTCGGCAAGGGCGCCTTCCTCGGCGTGGGCTTGTTCCAGAAGGACATCGACACCTATATCCAGAGCCTGCGCACCAATGTGCCCTATAAGGAGACGGGCCTGCCGATGTCGCTGCTGCCGCCGAACTTCACCGGCGACGAGGTCTTCCAGGTCACGACCCCGGTCAACACCCCTGGGGGCAAGCTGAGCGGCTACGAGCTGAACTACCAGCAGCCCTTCACCTTCCTGCCGAGCTGGGGCAAGAACTTCGGCACGCTCCTGAACTACACCTATGTGAAGTCCAAGATCGAGTACCTGGTCTCGCCGACCGCCGCGACGACGATCACCGACGACTTGATCAACCTGAGCCCGAAGTCCTGGAACGCCACCTTCTACTATGACGACGGCCGTTTCAGCGCACGGGTCTCCGGCACCAAGCGCTCGTCTTATCTGCAACGCGTGCCCGGCCAGAACAACAACGACGTCGAGGGCAAGAACGGCACCTTCAACGTCGACATGTCGGTGTCCTACAAGATCAACGACAAGTTCGAGGTGTCGTTCGAGGGCGTGAACCTGACCGACGAGGCCAATGACCAGTTCATCAGCCGCGCCCGCAACAGCGCGGTGGTCTACAACGTCACCGGCCGCGAGTTCCTGGTGGGCCTGCGCTACCGTTATTGAGGGTCCGGGCCATGGCCTAGTGCAGAGGGCGCAGACACAGGTCTGCGCCCTTTTTTTTCATCACGACTTCCCCTTGTTCACGATGAAGTTTCGATTAGCCTCGGCGCTGAGCGCCGCCCTGCTCGCCCCGAGCCTGGCCCTTGCCGATGTGAAGCCAGCGCGCATGATCCTCGTTGGCGACTCGACGATGGCGACGAAAAGCGGCTATGGCGACGCGCTGTGCGCGCGGCTGAAGCCCGAGCTCTCCTGCGTGAATCTGGCGCGCGGCGGCCGCAGCTCGGGCTCTTTTCGCGCCGAGGGCCTGTGGGATCAGGTCCAGCAGATGCTGCGCGACGGCATGCACGAGCACAACTATGTGCTGATCCAGTTCGGCCACAACGACCAGCCCGGCAAGCCGGGCCGCTCGACCGATCTGGTCCACGACTTCCCGGCCAATATGGCCCGCTATGTCGACGAGACGCGCGCCGCCGGCGCGACGCCTGTCCTGCTGACACCGCTGACCCGGCGCAGCTTCCGCGGGCCCTGGCTGCACGACGATCTGGCGCCCTGGTCGGCGGTGACTCGCCAGGTCGCGCGCGACAAGAAGGTCATGTTGATCGACCTGAACCGCCTCAGTCAGCAGGCCGTCGAGACGATGGGCGAAGCCGAGGCCGACACGTTGGCGATGGCGCCCAAGCCCCTGCCCGGCCAGCCGGTCCATCCGGCGACGACGGCCGAGCGCGCCGGCGCCGCCAATCCGGTTTTCGATCGCACCCATCTGGGCCTGAAGGGCGCGCAGCTATTCTCGGGCATCGTCGCGGACGAGTGGCGGCGCCAGCAGCCGGCCATCGCCGCGCGGATCTTCAAGATGGCAAGCGAATAGATAAATAGAAAACGCTAGCGGCAAGACGGGCCAGAGTCCGCACCATGCCGCGCAAACAGGGGAGATAAGACGATGACGAACAGACGATCGGCGCTGGCCCTGCTGGCCGGTACGATGACCCTGGGCCGCGGCCCGCTCGCCGCGCCCGCCGAAGCTGGCGCCCCCGCGGCCTATACGGCCGAGGACTTCGCGGCCGGGCCGCTGCTGCGCAATGTGCAGCTGTCACCGGACGGCAAGCGTTTCGCAGCCATCCTGAACAAGGGCAAGCACAGCTTCCTGGTCACCCGCGCCGTCGCCGGCGGCGCCTTCACCAGCCTGCTGGCCAGCGACAACCTGGAGTTCCAGTTCAACTGGCTGCGCTGGATCAATCCGCAACGCCTGGCCGTCAGCCTGCGCTATCCGAGTGACCGCCAGGTCAGCGAGTTCAGCAGCGCCGACACGATGGAATCGCGGCTGCTGTCGGTCTCGGCCGACAAGCCCGGCGATGCCGTCAATCTGAGCCGCCCGCGCGGCGAGGACGATGTGGTGAGCCGCGCGTTGCAGCAGGACCGCGTCGTCGACTGGCTGCCCGAGGACGGCCAGCACATCCTGCTGGCCCTGCCCGACACCAAGTTCAGCCAGCAGACGGCCGTCTACAAGGTCCATGTGATCAGCGGCGCGCGCCGCATCGTGCAGGAAAGCCTGCCCCGAGTCAGCCACTGGCTCAGCGACGCCCAACACCGCGTGCGCGTCGGTATCGCCTACGAGCAGGGTCGCCTGACGCTCTGGGCCTGCGACCCCCAGGGCCAGAACTGGCGCGCGCTGCGCAGCTTCGGCTTCTTCGACGAGCGGCGGGTCGCGCCGCTGGGCTTTGGCCTGGATCCGAACCTCCTCTACCTGCAGGCCCAGCACGAAGGCCTGTGGGCCGTGCACACGCTGGATCTGAGCGCCGCCGACCCGCAGCCGCAGCTGAAGTACCGTCTGCCGGCTCATGATCTGGATGCCAGGCTGCTGCACTCGAGCCGCAACGGCGATGCGCTGGGCCTGGTCACCAACGGCGGCGCGGCCGACGCCTATGTCTGGGACACCGAACTGAAGGCGCTGGCCGAGCGACTCGATCGCGCGCTGCCGCAGCGGCAGATTCATCTGCAGCAGCTGGTTGCCGACGACCAGATCTATCTGCTGCGCACCTGGGGCAATGGCAACCCGGGCGAGTACGCGGTCGGCAACCGCGCGCAGGGCTCGCTGACCCTGCTGTCCGAGGTCTCGCCCCAGCTCGATCCGGCGCGCCTGACGCGCAAGCAGCGCATCGAATTCAAGGCCCGCGACGGCCTGCCGCTGCAGGCCTTCCTCAGCCTGCCGCGCGGCGTGCCGGGCAGCGCGCTGCCGCTGGTCGTGTTGCCTCATGGCGGCCCGCAGTCGGCCGACACCGGCCTTTACGACACCTGGTCAGCCTTCATCGCCGCGCGCGGCTATGCGGTACTGCAAGTCAATTTCCGCGGCTCGACCGGATCCGGCCAGAAGCATCTGCAGGCCGGGCTGCGGCGCTGGGGCCTGGAGATGCAGGACGACCTGGAGGACGGCGTCGCCGAGCTGGTCCGCCGCGGCACCGCCGATCCCAAGCGCGTCGCCATCGCCGGCAGCAGCTATGGCGGCTATGCGGCGCTGATGGGCGCCGTCAAAACGCCCGGGCTGTACCGCGGCGCCTTCGCCTTCGCGCCGGTCACCGACCTGGTCGACCTGATCCGCGAGAGCGAAAATTTCCGCACGATGTACAGCCGCGAGGCGGTGGCCGAGCAGATCGGCACGCTGGCCGACGACCGCGCGCGGCTGGAGGCCACCTCGCCGCGACGGCAGGCGGCCCGAATCGAGGTGCCGGTCGTGCTGCTGCACGGCACGCTGGACCGCAGCGTGCCCTTCGAGCAGGGCCAGGGCATGGCCGATGCGCTGAAGGCGGCCGGCAAGGATCTGCGCTTCGTGAAGCAGGAGCGCGGCGATCACTTCCTAAGCCACCAGCCCCACCGCTTGCAGTTCTTCCAGGAGCTCGAGGGCTTTCTGGCAAGGGTGCTGGGGCCGGGGGCGCTGGCCTGACTGGGGAGCCGTGCCGCCGCGCCGCCCCCCGCCAGAAACGACCGTCAGACCGGGAACGCCGAAGTCGCCTCGATCAGACAGACGGCCTGCAACAGCGCGGCCATCAGCGCCAGCGCCAGGGTCAGCCACATGCGACGCAAGGCCATGGCCGCCGCCTCACCAGCTCAGCGCCGGTGCCGGCACCAGCTCGCGCGCGACGCGCACGATCTCGGGCGCGCGCGGCACGGCCGCCTGCTCCAGCACCCAGGACGAGGCCGCCGGTGCATCGGGCCCGGTCAGCCGGCGCACCGGCGCCTTCAGCGCGCCAAAGGCCTGCTCGGCCACCTGCGCGGCCAACTCGGCGCCGACGCCGCAGGGCGCGGCCGCCTCGTGCACGACGATCAGCCGGCCTGTCCTGCGCACCGAGGCCAGCACGGTGGCCATGTCCAGCGGCTTCAGCGTGCGCAGATCGATCACCTCGGCCTCGATGCCCAGCTCGGCCAGCGCCTCGGCCGCCTGCAGGCATTCGGCCACCGTCTTGGCATAGGACAGCAGGGTCAGGTCCTGCCCCTGGCGCAGCACGGCCGCCTTGCCCAGCGGCACGACATGCTCGCCCTCGGGCACCGGGCCGGCCGCGTGCAGCAGGGCCAGGTCGGTGAAGAACAGCACCGGATCGGGCTCGCGGATCGCCGCCTTCAAGAGGCCCTTGAAGTCGGCCGGCGAGCTGGGCATCACCACCTTGAGCCCCGGCGCCTGCACGAACATCGCCTCCAGATTGTGGTTGTGCTGGCCGCCCACGCACCAGCCACTGCCGGTCATCGCCATCGCCACCAGCGGGAACTCGAACTGGCCGCCGGACAGATAGCGCAGCTTGCCGGCGCCGTTGATCAGCGCGTCCATGGCCAGGGTCATGAAGGGCGCGAACAGCAGGTCGATCACCGGCCGCAGGCCCATGCCGGCGGCGCCGACGGCCGTGCCGGCGATCACCGCCTCGGCCAGCGGCGTGTTGCGCACCCGCGCGGCGCCGAACTCGGCCAGGAGTTCGCCGCGCTTGGTCGCGACGCCCTCGCCCATCATTAGCACGCGTGGATCGCGGCGCATCTCCTCGGCCAGCGCCTCGGCGATGGCCTCATACACGGTCAGCTGCTTCATGCTTCATTCACTCCTTGCATAGACATCGCTGGACAGCACGCGGGCCGCTTCGGGCCAGGGCGCGGCCTGGGCCGCGGCCAGCGCCGCGTCGAGCCGCTGGCCCACCTCGGCCTGCAGGGCCGCCAGCGCTTCCGGGTCCAGCAGGCCCTCGGATTGCAGGCGCTCGCTCATGCGGCGCAGCGGATCACGCGCCAGCCACAGCGCGTGCTCGCTCTGGTCGACATAAGCCATGTCGTCGGGTTCGAAATGGCCGCGCTGGCGGTAGGTCGTCAGTTCGAGAAAGCGCGGCCGACCGTCGCGGCGGATCGCCGCACCGAGCTCGCTGGCGGCGGCATGGACCGCATCGACGTCATTGCCGTCGACGACCCGCGCCTGTAGCCCATGGCCGATGACCCAGTCGGCCACGTCCCGCATGGGCATCGTCTCGTCGCGCCGCACATAGGCCTGCCACTGGTTGTTCTCGCAGACGAACAGCAGCGGCAGCTGCCAGGTGACGGCCAGATTGACCGCCTCGTGGAAGATGCCCTCGCAGGCCGCGCCGTCGCCGAAGAACACTGCGGTGATGCCGCCCGGCTCGCAGCCCGGTGCCCCCATCTTCTGCGCCAGCGCCACACCGGGCGCCATCGCCAGCTCGCCGCCGACGATGGTCGAGGTCAGCACCACGCCCAGCTCGCGCACCGCGATGTGCAGCGAGCCGCTCTTGCCGCCGCAGTAGCCGCTGGCGCGGCCCAGCACCTCGGCCATCAGGCGCTCGGGCTCGGCGCCGCGCGCCAGCAGATGGCCGGCGCTGCGATGGTTGCTGAGAATGCGGTCGGCGCTCGTCAGCGCCGCGACGACGCCGGCCGCGCAGGCCTCCTGGCCGACCGAGGTGCAGGTGCCGGGCGTGCTCGGCGAAGCCAGCGCTGCCAGCCGCTCCTCGTAGCCGCGTATGGTCAGCATCGTGCGCAGCAGGCCGATGCGCAGCGCCTGGTCGGCGGCCTTCATGCCAGGCTCCCTTCGGCAACCGGCGCCGCCTGCAGATGGGCCCGCTCGGCCGGGCTCAGCGCGGCCAGCATCCAGCTCAGCAGCAGCTGCATCTCCTCGGCCGGCACCGAGGCGACCAGGCGGCCGTGCAGCGCCTCCAGCTCGGCGTCGTCGTAGGCCTCCCACAGCGCGGCGTTGTGGCGCGTCTCCTCGATCAGCATGTGCTCGAAGTTCTCGGCCACGAAGCGCGACAGCCGGCGGTACAGGCGCAGCGCGGCGGCCGGCTCCGGGCGGGCGGCCAGGGCGGCGGTTTCGGCCTCCAGCGCGGCGATCGCCTCCAGATGATCGTCATGCTCGGCGCCTATGGTGGCGCTGACGCCGGGGCGGCGCGCCTCCAGCGCCGGGTGGATGAAGCCGTTCTCGCGCTCGACATGGCCGCGGCAGCTGTTCAGCAGCCGGCGCAGCTGGCCCAGCGTCTCGGCGCGCTCGGCGGCATCGCCGAGATCGAGGCGGCCGACGCGGGCCAGCGTGTCGGTCATGAACAGGCGCAGCGCCTTGTGGATGCCGCAGTAGAGGTCGTGGCGGGCCGGCTTGGCCGCGCCGCCGGATTCGGTCGTGTGCATCAGCAACTCCTTGAGGCCGGCGCCATCGCCGGGCTGGATGCCAGTGTTGCCAAGTGCGCCGCGGCGCGCATCGCTCCGACGGCCCATCGCGCCGGCGCCGGCCATGGCCCGTTCGGGCCATCGCGGCGCCGGCCCGCATAAGATCGCCGCCATGGTCTTCCCGCTCTCCAAGATCCGGCTGCCGCGCCTGCCCTCGGCGGCGCTGCTGGCCCGCCCGGGGCTGGAGGCGCGCCTCGGCCAGGCGCTGGCCGAGGCGCAGCTGCTGCTGATCAGCGCGCCCGCCGGCTTCGGCAAGACCGCGCTGCTGGCCCGCGTGCTGGAGCAGCAGCCGGCCGACTGGGCGCGGGTCTGGCTCGCGCTGGAGGCCGGCGACGAGTTGCGCCAGCTGGTCGAGTGCCTGCTGGCCGCGCTGGAACCCTATGACCCGCCCTGGCGCGTCGCGCCGGAAAGCCTGCTGGATCTGGCGCGCCGGCCCGAGGCGCTGGCCGAGCTGGCGGCCACCTTGACCAATGCCCTGGACGCCTGCGAGGTGCCGCATGGCGTGCTGGCGCTGGACGATGTCCAGCATCTGCGCGACGAGGCCTCGCTGCGCTTTCTCGACCTGCTGGTCCAGCATCTGGGCCCGCGCTGGACCCTGGTGCTCAGCGCGCGCCAGGCGCCGGCGCTGCGGCTGGCGCGGCTGCGCGGTGGCGGCCTGCTGGCCGAGTTCGGCGAGTCGCAGCTGCGCTTCAGCGCCAGCGAGAGCCTGGCCCTGCTGGGCCAGGCCGGCATCGCCGACGCGGCCGCCCGGCAGCTGCATGCGCGCACGGCCGGCTGGCCGGCAGGGCTGCGGCTGGCCCTCAGCGGCGCGCGCAGCGGCGAGGCCAGCATCGACCGCGATGCCTTCGAGCTGCTGAGCCGCGAGGTGCTGGACGCGCTGGAGCCCGGCCTGCGCCGCTTCCTGCTCGACTGCTCGGTGCTGCAGGAGCTGGACCCGCCGCGCTGCGCCGCCGTCAGCGGCAATGCGCAGGCGCTGCACTGGCTGGAGGCGATCCAGCGCCAGGGCCTGTTTGCCGTGCTGGTCGACGAGAGCCAGCCGCTGCTGCGCCTGCACGATCTGTTCCGCGATGCGCTGCGACACCGGCTGCGGCTGGAGCGGCCGCAGGACGAGCCGGCCCTGCTGCTGCGCGCCGCGGCGGTGGAGCCCGATCCGGTGCGCCGCCAGGGCCTGCTGCTGGCGGCCGGCGCGCACAGCCAAGCCGCCGCCGCGCTGCTGGAGGCGGCGCCGCGCCTGGCCCCGCAGCGCGGCTCCGATGCGCTGCGCCGGCTGTGCGCGCAGTTCCCGCCCGAGATGGCGGCCGGCAGTGCCGAGCTGCACCGCATCCTCGGCATGGCGGACTGGGCCGACTGGCAGAACCGCCAGGCCGAGCACCATCTGGCCGAGGCCGACCGGCTGTTCGAGGCGCGCGGCGAGGCGCTGCAGGCCGGCCGCGCCCGCGCGCAGCGGGCGGTCGTGCTGATCGCCCTGGGCAAGCTCGAGGCGGCCGAGCTCCTGCTGGCCGGCCTGGCCAGCCGGGCGCCGGCCGACGCCGAGACGCAGACCACGCTGGCGCTGGCCCGCACCTGGCTGACCCTGGAGTCCTGCCGCTTCGACGAGGTCGCGCCGGCCTTCGCCGCGCTGGTGCAGTTGCTCGAACGCCAGCTGGACCTCGCCCGCTGGTATTCGACCGTGCCGCCGCCACGCCAGACCGCCTGCCGCGGCATCGCGCCCTGGCTGGCGCGCTGGGCCGAGGGCGCGCTGACCGTCGTCGGCGACCAGCCGCTGCCGCTGCGCGCGCTGGGCCTGCTCAGCCAGGCCTGGCTGCGGCTGTGGCAGGACGATCTGGACGGCGCACGGACCCTGCTGGCGCGCGCCGACGACGACGCGAAATGGACCGGCCAGCAGCTGATCACGCGGCATCACGGGCTGGCCATGCGGGCGCTGCTGGCCGCGCTGGGCGGCGACAGCGAGGCCGCGCTGGCGCTGGCGCAGCAGCGCCTGGACGAGCAGCCGCCCGCCTATGGCGACTGGGGCCTGTGGCACAACCTCTTCCTGGCCGCAAGAATCGCCGCCTGCGCCGAGGCCGGCGAGCTGCTGGCCGAGCGCCTGCAGCGCCTGGACGCGCTGAACGCCACGCTCAGCGATCTGACGCCGCGCCGGCTGCAGCCGCTCTGGGGCCTGCGCGGCACGCTGGCCTGGCTGCGCGGTGATCTCGACCTGGCCGAAGACTGCTGGCTGCTCGGCCTGGACGATGCCAGCGCGCTCGATCTCTATGGCCAGGCCAGCGAGGCGCGCGCCCGTCTGGCCCTGCTGCGCCGACGCCGCGGCGACGAGCCGGCGGCCGCCGCGCTGCTGGGCGAGCTGCTGGCCGAGGCGCAGCCGGGCGGCGCCCTGTTCGCCCGCGCGGCGCTGCGCGAGCTGGCCGATCTGCCCTGGGACGGCCAGCTCGACGCGGACCAGCTGCGCCGCCTGCAGGCCTGGGCGGCCCGGCCCGCGGCCGCGGCCCCCGCCCCGGCCGAAGCCGACGAAGGCCTGTCGGCGCGCGAGCAGGAGGTGCTGGCGCTGATTGCCCGCGGCACGGCCAACAAGCTGATCGCGCGCGAGTTGGATCTGAGCCCGCACACGGTGAAGCGCCATGTGGCCAATATCCTGACCAAGCTGGGGCTGGCGAGCCGCGGCCAGGCGGCCGCCTGGTGGCTGGCGCAGCGCCGCTAGCGGGCCGGAGAAACGCCGAAGCGCGCGTCCAGCCAGTCGAAGGCGGCGTCCTGCTGCGCGGCGTTGAACTCGTGCGCGGCCTCGGGCCAGACCCGCGTCTGCAGCTGTTCGCCCGCGCCGTAGGCGGCCCAGACGGCGCGCAGCCTGGCCAGCGCCGGCTCGACCGCCTCGGGCGGGAACAGCGGATCGCGTCCGCCGGCATAGACCAGCATCGCCCGGGGCGCGGCCAGCGCGGCGATATCGGGATAGTCGAAATGCCGCGCCAGACCCGGATGCAGCATCGCAAAGGCCGACTGCCCCTTCAGCTGGTTGCCGCCGGGCCGCATCAGGCCCTCCAGTGTGCCCATCCAGTTGACCGCGATGGTGGCGGCGATGTGCTCGGACAGCGCGGCCAGCTGCCAGGCACGCTGCGCGCCCATCGAGAAGCCGACGGCGGCGATGCGCCGCGCATCGACCTCGGGCAGGCCGGCCAGGAACTGCGCGGCGCGTTGATCGTCGCCGGCGATGAGGGCGGCCCAGGACGTGCCCAGGTTGAAGAGATTGGCGGCCAGCGCCTGCTGCGATTCATAGCCGAAGCCTGCCGCCCCGCGCTGCCCCCAGCCCAGCGCGTCGACGGCCAGCACCACATAGCCGCGCGCGGCCAGCTGCTCGCCGGGCAGGCGGCCGGAGAAGTAGCGCGCTGCCCAGGCCGCGGAGGCGGCTTCGCGCGCGGGATCGTCCCAGGTCCAGACCAGCTTTTCCTTGCCGATGTCGAAGCGCGCGCCATGGTCGTGCAGCAGCAGCGCGGCCGGATGCGGGCCGGCTGCCTTGGGTACGAGCAACAGCGCCTGCACGCGGCTGTCGCGGTTGATCTGCAGCGCTATCCTGCGGGCGATATAGCGGCCGCGGTCCTGCTCGGCCAGCAGGCGCGGCGCGAAGGGGATCGCCGTCGTATCGCCGCCCGCCGGCAGCATCAGTTCGCGCGCCTTCGCGCGGCCGGCGCGCGTCCAGGCCACCGGGTCTGCGCCGTCGCGCCAGCCATGGCTGAAGCTCAGCCGCTCGCGCAAGGCCTCGTGATAGACCGGCAGCGCGCCCTGCGGCCCGAGCAGCTCCTGCGCCTGCGCGATACCGCTCAGGCAGAGGGCCAGCAGCAGCGCGCAGCGCCTGCTCATCGTCAAGGGTTCCAGCGCTTCGACCAGTCCTCGTATTCCTTCAGCGCCTTTTGCGGCCAGATGCCGAACCAGGCATAGCCCTTGCGCCGCTCGAAGCTGATCTCGTTGACATCGTCATGCAGGGTCTTGTCGCGGTCGCCGAAGATGGGCTGCAGGCTGCCCGCGTCGTAGTAACGCGACCACAGCGCTGGCGCGCCGGGCTTGTCGACCAGGCGGCGGCCCTGGACCTCGTCGAGGGTCACCCAGGCCTTGTCGCGGATCGCCAGCCCGCGCAGCGTGGCGATGCCCGCATGCACGGCCGCCCGGACCGCGGCGGAAGGCTCGCGCAGGCTCATCAGATAGAGCAGCAGATCGGCGCTTTCGCCGCTGCACAGCGAGGGCGGCTCGTAGTTGCGCGCCGAGGCCGGCGCCAGGCTCAGCGCCTCGTACTGCTGGGCCCAGATCGTCTTGCGGCCCTGGCCGTCGCGCAGCTGCGCCGCCAGCAGCAGGGCCAGCGCGCGCTGCTGGGCCGCCGCGGCGCGCTCGCGCAGTGCGCCGGGCACGAAGCCGAGATCGTCCTCGCCGCGCGCGGCCGCGTCGAGCAGCTGCATCACCTCGACCATCGCGTTGTCGTTCAAGGTGATCGCGTCGTGATAGCCGCCCTGCAGCGGCCAGACCTGGGGCCAGCCGCCGTTGGGGAACTGCGCCGCCAGCAGATAGCCGAGTCCCCGGATCGCGCTCTGCCGATAGACCTCCCCGGCCGGGCCGGGCCGCTGGGCGGCGACCTTGGCGAGGAAGCGGATCTCGCTGATCGTCGCGTCGTTGTCGATGGTGCCGACATAGCTCCAGCGCGGATCCTGGGCCTGGTCGAAATCGCCCGGCGTCGCGCGCTTGTTGTTGTTGTCGGAGACGTAGTCCTGGCCGCGCAGGCGCGGCGCGCGGTCGCGCGGCTGGTTCTTGCCCCAGCCGCCGGCCGGGGTCTGGAAGCTGACGATATTGTCGGCCACCTGCAGCGCGGCGGCGCTCGCGTACCAGGCCGGCGGCTGCTGTAGCGGCATCGTCTTCGCGCCGGCGCCGCTGGCCTCGGGCGGCGCCGGCACCGGCTCGCTCAAGGCCTGACGCTCGGCCGCCAGGGCCGCGCGGTCGGCCGCGCGCTGCTGCTCGGAACGCGCCAGATAGGCCTGCCAGGCGGCGCGCTGCGTCTCGGGCAGCGCCGCGACGCGCTCGGCGCTCAAGGCAGGCACCGGCGCGTTCTGGCCGATCACGGCCGCCGCGACCGGGCCGGCCAGGCAGGCGCTCAGCAGCAGGAGGGCGAGACGATGGTTCATGGCAGCCCTCTCACGGCGTTCCGGCAAATAGCGAGGCCCAGCCGGCCTTGGGGCTCATGTCGGCGAGATGCCAGTCGGCCTCGTCGAAGGCGCGGCGCGTCGGCTTGTAGCGCGGGTAGCCCATTGCGTTCTCGAGCTCCGAGTCGATGATCTTGCCGCGGCTCTCGGCCACATCGGAGAGCAGCTTGAAATCGACCGGGTCACGCGCCCAGGGCCGCGCGCCGGCGGCCAGCAGCAGTTCGTCCTCCAGGCCGGCGGCCGGATGGACGCGCACATCGGCCGGCAGATCCGGCGCGGCCGCCTGGACGATGCGCGCCCGGCCGCTGGTGTAGACGCCGGTCTGCGCGACCGGCTGGCCGGCATCGTCGACGGCCAGGTTGTCCTGCAGGAAGAGCTCCACATCACCCTGGCCGCCCAGCGCGAACAGCGGCGTGTTGCGTCGCGTGTCCGGGCCCTGGCGGTAGACATTGCCGACCAGCGTGAGCTTGCCGGTCTGGTAGGGGTGGCCCTCCCACTCGTGCGCGATCAGGTTGTAGTGCACCGCCTTGGCGCCGGGGTTGTAGATCAGGTTGTTGACCATGGCCGCCTGCACGCCGCCCTTGAACAGCGCATTGCGCTCCATATTCGAGGCATAGACGTTCGCATAGAGCAGCACGCCGCTGGCGTTGTCGTGCACCAGGGTGCCCTTGGAATGCTCGCCCTTCTCGTGCACCGAGTTGGCCAGGCCCTCGTAGATCAGGTTGTGGCTGTAGGTGATCTGATGCGAGGTGTTGCGGCGCCAGTCCTCGGGCCGCGGGCCGCCATCGAAGCGCGGCCCCGAGATCGACAGGTTCTCGTCGGTGGCCCAGGAGAAGCTGCAGTGGTCAATGATGATGTTGTGCGCCGCGCCGACGGTCGAGATCGCGTCCTGGTCGCCGCCGCGCTTCTTCGGCCGGCCGAACTCGCCGGGGCGGAACATCAGGTGCTGGATGATCACATCGTGGGCGGCGATACGGGTCTCGGCCTTGATGATGGTGATGCCCGGCTTGGGCGCCGTCTGGCCGGCGACGGTCAGGAAGGGGTTCCGGATCACCATGTCCTGGCCGCCCATGTCGATCACGCCGCCGACCTCGAAGACGACGATGCGCGGGCCCTGGGCCTCGATCGCCTCGCGGTAGGAGCCGGGGCCGGCGGCGTTCAGGTTCGTCACCTTGATGATGCGGCCGCCCTGCCCGCCCCGGGTGTCGGCGGCCCAGCCGCGCACGTCGAAGCTGGCGCGGTTCAGGCCCATCGCGGTGCGCGCGGCGGCCGGCTCGGCCGCCTGGGCGGCGCCGCCGGCCAGCAGCAGCGCCGCCAGCAGATGCATGCTTTTTTTCCTCATGCCGCCTGCGCTCCGCCCAGCAGATCGGCCATGGCCGCCGGCGCGATCAGCGCGCCGCGGTGCTGGATCACCCGCGCCGCCAGCCGGTTGCCGAACAGCGCCGCCTCTTGCGCCGGCACGCTGGCCAGACGGCGGCTCAGATAGCCGGCGGCAAAGGAATCGCCGGCGGCGGTGGTGTCGACGACCTGGGCCACCGCCTCGGTCGCCGCCTGCTGCCAGACGGCCCCGGCCGATGCGCGCAGCAGGGTCGGCGCGGCGCCGCGCTTGATGACGATCTCGGGCGTCGGCAACTGCTGCGCGGCGGCCACGCCGGCCGCCAGCGAGTCCAGGCCCAGCAAGGCCTGGTGGTCGTCGGCGGTGACCAGGGCGATCGTCGCCAGCTCGAAGGCGCGGGCAAAGGCCGCGCGCGCGTCGGCGATCTGCGGCCACAGCCGCGGCCGGTAGTTGTTGTCGAACACCACCGTCGCGTCGCGAGCGCGCAGCGCCTCCATCAGCGCGAACAGGCGCTCGCGCCCGGCCGGCGGCAGGATGGCCAGGCTGATGCCGCTGAGATACAGCGCGTCCCATTCCCCGGCGCGCTGCTCCAGCGGCGTCGTCTCCGCCTCGAAATAGGCCTTGGCCGCGCTGGTGTCGCGCCAGTAGCTGAAGCTGCGCTCGCCCTTGGCGTCGACCTCGATCAGGTAGAGGCCCGGCATGCGACCGGGGATGCGCCGCACCAGGTCCAGCGCAATGCCCTCGGCCGCCCAGCGCTGCATCAGGCCGGCGCTTAAGCCCTCCTCGCCCAGGCCGGTCGCGTAAAAGGTCTGGATGCCGGCGGCGGCGCCGCAGCGCGCCAGGTAGACGGCGGTGTTCAGGGTGTCGCCGCCGAAGCCCTGCTGCATCGCGCCGAAGGCCTCGCCCTGCAGCTCCAGCATGCACTCGCCGACCAGGGCCACCCGTTTGCGCACCGCCGCCACATCCACCTTCATGAAAGTCCTCGTTGATTACGAAACACTGTTTCGATATTCTTGCATTGCAGTTCTTAAATTGGAACAGGGTCCACCCTGAGCGTCTATGAGTCGTCTATGAGTTCCATCTATCCGACCCTGTTGCTGACCGGCGCCGCCGGCGTGCTGGGCCGCCAATTGCGTCCCAGCCTGGCCCAGGCCTGTCAGACCTTGCGGCTGAGCGACCGCGGTTCCTGCGGCCCGACCGCCGCCCACGAGCAGGACCGCCCCTGCCAGTTGGCCGATCGCGCCGCCATGGAGGCCTTGCTGCAGGGCGTTGACGCCGTCGTCCATCTGGGCGGTGTCTCGGTCGAGAGCCCCTTCGAGCAGATCGCGCCGGCCAATATCGAGGGCGTCTTCCATCTCTACGAGGCCGCACGCCTGGCCGGCACCCGGCGCATCGTCTTCGCCAGCTCCAACCATGTGACCGGCTGCTACCCGCAGGGCGAGGCAATCGGCCCGGACAGCGCGCCGCGGCCCGACGGCTATTACGGCGTCGCAAAGCTCTTCGGCGAGAACCTCGCGCGGCTCTACTGGGACCGCCACGGCATCGAGACGGTCTGCCTGCGCATCGGCACGGCAACGGCCGAGCCGCCCGACCGCCGCGCGCTGTCGACCTGGCTGGGTTTCGAGGACCTGCGCCGGCTGGTGCTGGCGGCGCTGGCCGCGCCGGGCGTCGGTTTTCTCAGCGTCTACGGCGTCTCGGCCAATCCGCAGCGCTGGTGGAGCGATGCCGGCTGGGAGCGCATCGGTTATGCGCCGCAGCAGAGCGCCGAAGCCTGGCGCAAGCAGATTCAAGACCTGGCCCCGCCGGCCGACTCGCCCGAGGCGCGGCTGCAGGGCGGCAGCTTTCTGGGCCTCGGGCCGTGGACGCGGCAGCCATGAGCTGGCCCGGCGTCGAGCTCTGGTGGGACGGCCCCAGCCAGCTGGCCGAGAGCCCGCTGTGGTCGCCGGTCGAGCGCTGCTTCTTTTGGGTCGACATCCGCGCCCGGCGCGTCTGGCGCCATGAGGGCTCGGCGCGGCCGGCGGCCTTCTGGCAGCTGGCGCAGGCGGTCGGCAGCATCGCCCTGCGGGAAGGCGGCGGCCTGATCGCGGCCCTGGAAGACGGCGTCTATGCGCTCGATCTCTTCGAGGGCGGCCGCTTCGAGTCGAGGCTGCTGGCCGCCGCGCCGCATGGCCCGGGCGTGCGCTTCAACGATGGTCGCTGCGACCGCCAGGGTCGCTTCTGGGTCGGCAGCATGGACGAGCGGCCGGGCCAGCCGCGCCAGGCGCTGGGCCGGCTGGCACGCCTGTCGCGCGCGGGCGAGACCGACCAGCCCTGGCAGCCGCCCTTGAAGGTCGCGATGCGGGTGCCCAACGGTCTGGGCTTCAGCCCGGCCGGCGACAAGCTCTATTTCAGCGATTCGGACCCGGCACTGGCGCGGGTCTGGGTCTGCGACTACGACACCGAGCGCGGCCAGGCGCGCACGCCGCAGCCCTTCATCGCCCAGCTGCCCGTCGGC
Organism: Roseateles violae; assembly: GCF_030410485.1. Lineage (GTDB taxonomy): Bacteria > Pseudomonadota > Gammaproteobacteria > Burkholderiales > Burkholderiaceae_C > Roseateles_D > Roseateles_D violae. The sequence continues at coordinate 677,159 of NZ_JAUHHC010000003.1, forward strand.
CGGCCCGATGGCGCGGCCGTCGACGCCGAGGGCGGTTACTGGATCTGCGCCAACGACGGCGCCGCCGTGCTGCGCTACACGCCCGACGGCCGGCTCGACCGCCGCATCGATCTACCCGTTGCCAAGCCGACGATGTGCGCCTTCGGCGGCCCGGATATGCGCAGCCTGCTGATCACCTCGATGCAGGGGCCGCAGGCCCAGCCCCTGGCCGGCGCCCTGTTCGCCTTGCGGCCCGGCGTGCCGGGCCTGGCCGAGACCCCGTACCGATGACGACGACGACACAGGAGACGACACCATGACCCTCATCCACAAGCTCGTGCTGGCGGCGCTCGCGGCCTGCGCCGCCCAGGCCCAGGCGCTCGAATTCCGCTCGGCCGATGTGCACAACGCCGACGACTATCCGACCGTGGTCGCGGTCAAGCAGATGAGCGAGCTGCTGGCCCAGCGCAGCGGCGGCAGGTACAAGATCAAGGTCTTCAACAAGGGCGCCCTGGGCACCGAGAAGGAGACCATCGACCAGCTGAAGATCGGCGCGCTGGACATGGCTCGGGTCAACATCAGCCCGATGAACGCGATCTGCGCGAAGACGCAGGTGCCGACCCTGCCCTTTCTGTTCCGCTCGGTCGAGCATATGCGCCAGGTGCTGGACGGCCCCATCGGCGAGGAGATCCTGAAGAGCTGCGAGGACAAGGGCTTTGTCGGCCTGGCCTTCTACGACAGCGGCGCGCGCTCGATCTACGGCCGCAAGGCGATCAAGACGGCGGCCGATGCCAAGGGCATCAAGCTGCGCGTGCAGCAGTCGGACCTGTGGGTGGCCGTCGCCGCCGCCATGGGCGCCAACCCGACGCCGATGCCGATCGGCGAGGTCTACACCGGCCTGAAGACCGGCCTGATCGATGCGGCCGAGAACAACCTGCCCTCGTTCGAGGGCTTCAAGCATTACGAGGCGGTCAAGTTCTTCTCCAGGACCGAGCATTCGATGGCGCCCGAGATGCTGCTGATGAGCAAGAAGGTGTTCGACAAGCTGCCGCCCGCCGACCAGCAGCTGATCCGCGCGGCGGCCCGGGAGTCGGTGGCCTTCCAGCGCAGGAAATGGGACGAGCAGGAGGCCAAGTCCCTGGCGGCCGTCCAGGCCGGCGGCGCGCAAATCGTCGAGGTCGACAAGGCCGCCTTCCAGGCCGCGATGGCGCCGGTCTATGCCAAGTTCGTCAACACGCCCGACCTGCAGCGCCTGGTCAAGGCGGTGCAGGACGCCAAGTGAGCCGCGCCTTCACGCGCCTGTGCGCCGCGCTGTCGAAGGCGGCGCTGATGCTGGCCGTCGTCGGCCTGATCGCCGTCGTGCTGAGCGTGCAGTTCCAGGTCGTCGGCCGCTATCTGTTCAACGACACGCCGACCTGGGCCGAGGCGCTGGCGATGCTGCTGGTGCTCTATGTGACGGCGCTGGGCGTGGCGGTCGGCGTGCGCGATGCCGGCCATATCGGCCTGGAATCGCTGATCGCCCTGCTGCCCGAGGCCTGGCGTCGCCGCTTCGAACTGTTGATCCATGCGCTGGTCGCGCTGTTCGGCGCGCTGATGGCCGACAGCGGCTGGCAATGGGCGACGCTGAAATGGGATGAACGCAAACCGATGCTGGGCCTGCCCGAGGGCGTCGACTACCTGCCGCTGGTGATCGCCGGCGCGCTGATCGTGCTGTTCTCGATCGAGCATATCGTCGCGCTCCTGCGCGGCGTCGAGGTGAAGCCGGCATGGAACTGACGGTGCTCGCGATCAGCTTCGCCGCCCTGCTCTTGCTGGGCGTGCCGGTCGCCTTCGCGATCGGCCTGTCCTCGGTCGCGACCATCGTCGCGGCCGGCCTGCCGGTGGCCGTTGTGTTCCAGAAGATGGTCGGCGGCATGCAGGTGTTTTCCTTCCTGGCGATCCCCTTCTTCGTCTTTGCCGGCGAGCTGATGCTGTACGGCGGTATTGCCGACCGCATCGTGCGCTTCGCCAACAGCCTGGTCGGCCATGTGCGCGGCGGCCTGGGCATGAGCAATGTGGTCGGCTGCACCTTGTTCGGCGGCGTCGCCGGCTCGCCGCTGGCCGATGTGTCGGCGATGGGCTCGGTGATGATCCCGCTGATGAAGAAGGAGGGCTATCACGCCGACTATGCGGTCAATGTGACGACCCATGCGGCCCTGGTCGGCGCGCTGATGCCGACCTCGCACAATCTGATCATCTTCACGCTCGCCACCGCCGGACTCGCCGCCGTCAGCGTGTTCAACCTGATCCTGGCGGCGCTGATCCCGGCTCTGCTGCTGACGATCGCCAATCTGGCGGCCGCCTATGGCGTGGCGGTCAAGCGCGGCTATCCGACCCATGGCGCCTTCCCCGGCTGGAAGGCCGTGCTGGCCGCCTTCATCGCCGCGCTGCCGGGCCTGCTGATCGTCGTCATCATCCTGGCCGGCATCCTGAGCGGCGTGTTCACCGCCACCGAATCGGCGGCGACGGCGGTGTTCTGGGCCCTGCTGGTCACGACCCTGGTCTACCGCAGCCTGAGCTGGCCGCATTTCCTCAAGGCCTGCGCCAAGGCCTGCAAGACGACCGGCGTCGTGCTGCTGCTGATCGGCATCTCCTCGGCCTTCGGCTACTTCATGGCGCTGTACGAGGTGCCGCAGAAGACCGGCGCGCTGATGCAGTCGGTCAGCAACTCGCCCTGGGTGATCTTCCTGATGGTCAATGTGCTGCTGTTCCTGCTCGGCACCTTCCTGGACATGGCGGCGACCATCCTGATCTGCACGCCGATCTTCCTGCCGATCTGCCAGCAGTTCGGCATGGACCCGCACCAGTTCGGCATCATGATGCTGATCAACTGCGCGCTGGGCCTGAACACGCCGCCGGTCGGCACGACCCAGTTCATCGGCTGCGCGATCGGCGAGATCTCGGTGGGCCAGGTGATGCGCTCGATCCTGCCCTTCTACGGCGCGCTGATCGCGACCCTGCTGCTGGTCAGCTATGTGCCGGCCGTCTCGCTGTGGCTGCCGGCGCTGTTCAAGTGAGGCGCCGGCGCGCTCAGCGCAGGGCCAGGTTCAGCTGATCGACGACCTCGGCCCAGTCGGCGTCGTCGCGCCATTCCTCCTTCAGCAGGCTGGCCTGCGCCGGCGTCCAGAACGGCGCCTGGTGCAAGAGCAGCTCGGCGGACAGCGGACGGTAGCGCTGGATGAAGTCGCGGATGCTGGCATCGTCGTTGGGCAGGCCCAGCTGGGCGAACAGTTCGGAGAAGCGGTGGTGGCTGGCTTCCATGGCGGGGCTCCTTCTTGTACCTGGATTCAAGCAGAAAATCAGTCCTTGGCGGGCGGCTTGCTGGCGGTCTTCTTCGCCCGCGCCGGTCGCCGCGGCTTGGCCGGCGGCGGCGCTGCCGGCTCGCTGCCAAACTGCATCGGCGCCTCGCCGCGCCGCACCGCGGCGATCAGCCGGTGGATGAAATCCAGCTTCTCGACCACCGGTGCCGGCATGGTGAAAGGATAGCTGTCGCGCGTGCCCAGGCTGCGGTTCATCGAGTTGATCAGCTGCGAGACCGGCAGCCATTGCTCGATCAGGGCCGGGACCAGCGGCGCGGCCGGATCGAGCGGCGCCGGCTGCACCCGCGCGCCGCCCGGCAGCGCCTGCTCCAGCCGCAGCCCCCAGGCCGCCGCGGTCTCCAGCCCGTCGTGCAGATGCAGATAGTGGGCCCAGCATTCGGCCCAGTCTTCCCAGGGGTGGGCGCTGGCATAGGCACTGACGAAGCGCTGCGGCCAGTCGGCCAGCGGCGCCGCATAGTGGCGCTGCAGCGCCTGGCCGTAGTCGGCGCGCTCGTCGCCGAACAGGCGGCGGTACTCGGCGATCCATGGTGATTCGCGCAGCAGCCGGTCCCAGTAGTAATGGCCGATCTCATGGCGGAAATGCCCGAGCACCGTGCGATAGGGCTCGTGCATATCGCTGCGGATGCGCTCGCGCTCGTCGTCGTCGGCCTCGGCGATGTTCAGGGTGATCACGCCGTCGCTGTGGCCGGTCATCACCGGCTGCTTCGGTGTCAGGCTTTCCATCAAGCGAAAGGACAGGCCGTGGCGCGGATCGCTGCTGCGCGGCCGCACCGGCAGGCCCAGCACCAGCAGGCCGTAGATCAGCCGCCGCTTCGCTTGCTCGATGCGCGCCCAGCGCTCGACATTGAGCGGCTGGTCCAGCGCGGGGATCAGCTCGCTGCAGGCGCAGCTGAGGCACAGCGAGCCGGCATCACCGGCCGGCAGCATCCAGTTGCAGACCTGACGCTCGCGGTAGTTGGCGCAGGGCTTCTGCGCCGCGCCGCCATCGAGGCGCTGCCAGCGGCCCTCTGCATCGATATCGAAGGCCACCAGCGCCAGCTCGGACGGCACGAAGCCCAGGGCGGCGCCGCAGCGGTCACAGGCGATGTTCTCGAAGAAGAGGCGCTGGCCGCAGCGAGCGCAGGTGAAGGTCCGCATACCGGCCACCCCCGAGGAAGCGCCGACAAACAAAGGGACGACCCAGGGGCCGTCCCTCGCTGCGGCGAAATGACTCTATCAAGGCTTGCGGCCCGCGGCGGAGTCCTTCATCGCTTCCTTGGCATCGCCATAGCTCTTCTGCGCCTTGCCCTCGGCCTGCTTGGCCAGGCCCTTGGCCTGCTGTTCGGTGCTGCCGACGACCTCGCCGGCCTTGCGTTGCACCTTGCCGGCGGCGTCCTTGACGGCGCCCTTGACTTGGTCCTTGTTCATACCTTGTTCCTCGCTGGGTCGGATGAATGAATGGATGAGAAATGATGGCTAGCACCGGTGGCGCCTCGCGCCGCCCGGCGTGAACAAAGCTTAGGCCGCGAGCCCGGCCGCGCTTGAGGGACTTGACGATGGCCGGCGGTCGGCCGGCTCCTACAAAGCTGGCGGCAGGCAGGCAACACCCGACCCGCAAATCGATCGACGCCCGGGGCGGATTGGGCCGATACTGAGGCAAGCAACATCGATTGGGGGGATAGCAATGAAGACTGCTCCGACGCTGATGAAGTCCTGGCTGGCGCTGGCCTTGGCCGCGACGCTGGGCCTGCCGGCCCTGGCCCAGACGACGCCGACGGCGGCCCCGGCCGCCAGCGCGCCGCGCGCCGCCAAGCCGCCCAAGGACGTGGCCTCGAAACCGGGCCCGGGCGAGGTGGCGCCGACGCCGGCCGAGATCGCCGCCTCGAAGAACTGGGGCGCGACCAACCCGGCCTTCAAGGCGGTCGAGACCTCGCGCGCGCCGGGCCTCGAACGTCCACGCCAGCAGGTGGTGCCGCAGGTCAACGTGCCCTTCCGCGGCAAGGGCGATACCTCGACGCCCGGCGCCATCGTGCCCGGCGGCGTCGACGACAGCGCCGCCCGCTGCCTGGCCTCGACCAGCCCCGAGCAGCGCCGCGCCTGCGAACAGGCGGCCCGCGAGGCCGAGGCCAAACGCAACGGCAATCGTTGAACGGCCGGCTCGCCGCCGCCGCACTGCTGCTGTCGGCGGCGCTGCCGCCGTCGACGGCCGGGGCGCAAACGAATGAAGCCGAGCCGGCGCCGAGCACCGAGCCGGCGCCGGACACGGCGGGCATCCAGCGCGACACCGCCTACTTCGTCGCTTACCAGTTCGCCGCCGTCGGCCTGATCTCGCTGTGGCCGCAGAGCGAGACGCATTACTCGAAAGAGATCGGCTTCGATCGCTGGTACTACAACGTCACCCATCCGCACTGGGACAGCGACCGCGCGGTCGTCAACTATGTGCTGCACCCTTACTGGGGCGCCGGCTACTACACCCGGGCACGCGAGCGCGGCCTGGGCCGCGGCAACGCCTTCTGGTACTCGGCCCTGCTCTCGACGATCTTCGAATATGGTGCCGAGGCCATGGTCGAGCAGGTCTCCTACCAGGACCTGATCGTCACCCCGGTGTTGGGCTCGCTGCTGGGCGAGTATGTGTTCACGCCGCTGCGCCAGCGCGTCCGGGCCAAGGACGGCCCGCTCGACGGCTGGGACCGGCTGACCCTGATCCTGACCGACCCGCTGGGCTCGATCAACGAGGCGGTCGACGCCAGCCTGGGCATCCAGTCGCAGCTGACGCTGGCGCCGCAATGGGCGGCGCCGGCCCGCCACCCGGGCTGGGGCCTGCAATGGCGCATCGTCTGGTGAGTCTCCGGAGGCCGCTACGATCGGGCCATCGACCGAACGGGGATCCGAGATGACATCCGAGACTGTGGCCCTGCGCGATGCGCAGCTGACGATTTCCGAGGACGGCATTGCGCTGTTCATGCACCAGCGGCCCGCCGCGCGCAATGCGCTGTCCATGGCGCTGCGCCAGGACTATCAGGACATGCTGGCCCGCGTGCAGGCCGATCGGCGGGTGCGCGTGCTGGTCATCAGCGGCTCCGGCGGCAGCTTCTGCGCCGGCGGCGATCTGAAGGCGCTGAAGGAGCGCCACGAGAGTGCCGACCCGGAGGTCCGCTCGCCGGACGCAATGCGCCGGCGCATGCGCGAGGCCCATGTCTGGGTGGAGCAGCTGCGCTCGCTGGAGCTGCCGGTGATCGCCGCCGTCGACGGCCCGGCCTATGGCGCCGGCTTTTCGATCGCGCTGGCGGCCGACTTCGTGCTGGCCTCGACGCGCGCCTCCTTCTGCATGTCCTTCGCCAAGGTCGGCCTGGTGCCGGACTTCGGCGCGCTGTACATGCTGCCGCGCGCGGTCGGCCTGACCATGGCCAAGGAGCTGGCCTTCAGCGCGCGCCGCGTCGGCGTCGAGGAGGCGCAGCGCCTGGGCATCGTCCATGCGGTGCACGAGCCGGAGGCGCTGGACGAGGCGGCGCAGCGCTTTGCGCAGCGCTTCCTCGGCGCGCCGCGCGAGGCGCTGGCGCTCAGCAAGAGCCTCCTGAACAAGAGCTTCGAGACCAACTACGCGACCCTGGCCGAGCTCGAATGCCAGGCCCAGGGCATCGCAGCGGCGGCGCCCTATCACGCCGAGGCGGTCGGCGCCTTCCTGCGCGGCGAGCCGGCGCGCTTCGACTGGGATCGCGACGCGAAGCAGACGCCCTGAGCTCCGGCTCAGGGAAGCAAGGCCGGTGTCTGCTGCACGCTGGCCTGCGGCTGCGGCGCCAGCGCCTCGGCCTGGCCGAGCCAGCCGCCGCCCAGCGCCTTGTACAGGGCGATCACCTGGGCAAAGGTATCGGCCTGGTCCTGGGTGTAGCGCAGCTCGGCCGAGAACAGGCTGCGCTGCGCGTCCAGCACCTCCAGATAGCTGGAGAAGCCCTCCTCGTAGCGTGCGCGCGCATGACGCGCATAGCTGCGCAAGGCCTGGACCTGCAGCGCCTGCGCGTCGAAGCGTTCGCGGATCTTGCGGCTGCCGATCAGCGCGTCCTCGACATCGCGAAAGCTCGCCTGCACCGCCTGCTGGTAGCCGTAGAGCGCGGCGCGCTGCTGGGCCTCGGCGCTCGTCACCTGGCCGGCGATGCCGCCGGCGGTGAAGATCGGCATCGAGACGCTGCCGGCAAAGCTCCAGACCCGGCCGGGCGACTCGAACAGATTGTTCAGCGACGTGCTGGCGCCGCCGAACAGGCCGGTCAGCGAGATGCGCGGGAAGTACTGCGCCTTGGCCGCGCCGATGCGCGCATTGGCGGCGACCAGCGCCTGCTCCGCCTCGCGGATGTCGGGACGGCGCTCCAGCAGCTCCGAGGGCAGGCCCGCGGGCACGGCCGGCAAGGCCAGCCGGTCGATGCTCAGGCCGCGCGCGATCGGCCCCGGATTGCGGCCCAGCAGCAGCGACAGCGCGTTCTCCTGCTGCGCGATCTGGCGCTCCAGCTCGGGCACCGAGGCCAGCGCCAGCGCGTACTCGGACTGCGCCTGGTTCAACTCCAGCTCCGAGATCACGCCACCGGCAAAGCGCTTGCGGAACAGCTCCAGCGCCTCGCTGCGGCTCTTCAGGGTGTCGCGCGAGATCTCCAGCTGGCGGTCGAGCGCGCGCAGGCCGACATAGGCGCTGGCGATGGCGGCGGTCAGGCTCAGCACGGCGCCGCTGCGCGCGGCCTCGCTGCCCAGCAGCTCGGCGCGCGCCGCCTCGTCCAGGCGCCGCAGGCGGCCGAACAGATCGAGCTCCCAGGCGATGAACAGGTCGCCCTGCACCGTGTTGAAGGGGTTGCTGCCGGGCGCCGGGCTGATCGTGCTCTGGCTGGCGCGCTGGCGCGTGCCGGCCAGTTCGGCGCCCAGCTGCGGGAACAGCGCCGAGCGCGTGCTGCCATAGGCGCCGTAGAAGGCGTCGACGCGCGCGGCGGCGATGGCAAGGTTCTTGTTATTGGCCAGGCCCTCGGCGATCAGCTGATCGAGCACCGGGTCGCGCAGCAGCGACCACCAGGCGGTGTTGGCCAGCTCGCGCGCGACGGCCTCGGTCGAGCGGCCGTCGTCGAAGCGGAAGCTCGCCGGCGCCTGGACCTCGGGCCGCCGGTAGTCCGGGCCCAGCATGCAGCCGCCCAGCAGCAGCGACAGCGGGAGCGATAGCAACGAAAGAGCGGCGGCTCTCACTGCGTTTCCCCCACCGCGCCCGGCTCGGCCGGCTTTTCCAGCGATTTGGCCGCCGCCTTGCGCGCCGCGCGCGAGGACCAGGACTCCAGCGCCCAGTAGAACATCGGGATGAAGACGATCGCGATCAGGGTCGCGCCCAGCATGCCGCCGATGACGCCGGTGCCCAGCGAGCGCCGGCTGGCCGAGGAGGCGCCGCTGGCGATGGCCAGCGGCACGCAGCCGAGGATGAAGGCCAGCGAGGTCATCACGATGGGCCGCAGGCGCAGCTTGGCCGCATGCAGGGCGGCCTCGCGCGGGCTCATGCCCTCCTTCTCGCGCATCTCGACCGCGAATTCGAAGATCAGGATCGCGTTCTTGGCCGCCAGCGCGATCAGCACCGTCAGGCCGATCTGGAAATAGACATCGGCCTGGATGCCGCGCAGAAAGATCGCCAGGATCGCGCCGAACAGCGCGAAGGGCACGGCCAGCAGCACGCCGATGGGCAGGGTCCATTTCTCGTACTGCGCGGCCAGGATCAGGAACACCATCACCAGCGCGAAGCCGAACACCAGGGCCGCGGTCGAGCCGGCCTTCTTTTCCTCGTAGGCCTGGCCGCTCCATTCGAAACCGAAGTCCTCCGGCATCACCTCGCGCGCGACCTGTTCGATCGCTTCGATCGCCTGGCCCGAGCTGTAGCCGGGCGCCGCGTCGCCGACGATCTTGGCGGCCGGGAAGTTGTTGAAGCGGGTCACGATGTCGGCGCCGGTCACGTAGCGCGAGGTCGTGACGGCCTTGATCGGCACCATGTCGCCGTTCTTGTTGCGCACATAGAGCTGGTCCAGGTCCTCGGGCCGCACGCGGTAGTCGGGCTCGGCCTGCAGGATCACCTGGAACAGCCGGCTGTTCTTGGGGAACTGGCTGACGTAGAGCGAGCCGAACATGGTCTGCAGCACCGAATAGATATCGGCGGTCGCCACACCCTGGGTCTCGGCGCGCTCGCGGTCGACGTCGACGCGCAGCTGGCGCGAGTGCGTGTTGATCGTCGAGCTGACGCCGGCCAGCTCGGGCCGCTCGCGCGACTTGGCGATGATGGCGCGCGTCACCTCCTCCAGCTTGGCGAGGCTCGCGTCGCCGCGGCTCTGCAGCCAGAGCTCGAAGCCGCCGGTCGTGCCCAGACCCGGGATGGACGGCGGATTGACCGGCAGCACCAGGCCCTCGGCGATGCCGGCGAACTTCTGCTGCGCCTCGCGGATCACCGTCGCCGCGCCGCGCCCATCGCGCTCGGCGAACTCCTTCAGCGTGACGAAGAGGATGCCGGCATTGGCCTTGATCTGGCCGTCGATCAGGCTGTAGCCGGTCGCCTCGGCGACCGAGCTGACGGCCGGATCCTTGTTGAAATGCTCGGTGGCGCGCGCGCTGACCGACTGCGTGCGGTCCAGGCTGGCCGCGTCGGGCATGATCACCGCGCCGTAGACATAGCCCTGGTCCTCGACCGGCAGGAAGGTCGAGGGCACGCGCTTGAACAGCAGCAGCATCAGCAGCACCATGCCGCCGATGATCAGCACCGAGACCAGGCCGCGCTTGATCGCCAGGCCGACGCTCCAGCCATAGCCCTCGACCAGGCGGTCGAAGCGATGGTTGAACCACTTGAAGAAGCCCTTCTTCTCGGCATGGCCCGGCTTCAGCAGTATGGCCGCCAGCGCCGGCGACAAGGTCAGCGCGACGATGCCCGAGAGCACGACCGCGACCGCGATCGTCATCGCGAACTGCTTGTAGAGCTGGCCGGTGATGCCCGACAGAAAGGCCACCGGCACGAAGACCGCGCACAGCACCAGCACGATGGCGACGACCGGTCCGCTGACCTCGTCCATCGCCTTCTTGGCCGCCTCCTTGGGCGGCAGGCCGAACTCGCTCATATTGCGCTCGACGTTCTCGATCACGACGATCGCATCGTCGACGACGATGCCGATCGCCAGCACCATCGCGAACAGGGTCAGCATATTGACCGAGAAGCCGAAGGCCGACATGCCGATGAAGGCGCCGATGATGGACACCGGCACCGCCAGGATGGGCACCAGGGTCGCGCGCAGGCTCTGCAGGAACACGAACACGACGATGATGACCAGGATCACCGCCTCGACGAAGGTGTGGATCACCTCCTTGATCGAATCCTGCACGAAGGTCGTCGTGTCCAGCGCGATGTCGTAGTCCAGGCCCTGCGGGAAGCTCTTCTTCAGCGTGGCCAGGGTGGTGCGCACCTGCTTGGCCACGTCCAGCGCGTTGGCGCCGGGCTGCTGGTAGACGGCGATCAGGGTCGCGGTCTTGCCCTTGTAGCGGCTGCGCACCGAGTAGTCCTTCTGGCCCAGCTCGGCGCGGCCGATGTCCTTGACGCGCACGATGGACGCGTCGCCGCTCTTGGCGCGCAGGATGATGTTCTCGAACTCCGAGGGCTCGGTCATGCGGCCCTTGGTCGAGACCGGGAAGGTCTGCTGCACCGCATTGCCGGTCGGCGCCTGGCCGATGCGGCCGGCCGAGTACTGCTGGTTCTGCGCCGCCACCGCGTTCTGCACGTCGCCGACGGTGATGCCCAGGCTGGCCATGCGGTCGGGCTTCAGCCACAGCCGCATCGCGTAGTCCGGCGAGCCGAGGATGGCCGACTGGTTGGCGCCGGGGATGCGCTTGAGCGCATCCAGCACATAGATATTGGCGTAGTTGGCGACATAGCCCTGGTCGAAGCTGTCGTCCGGCGAATAGACGGCGATGACGATCATGAAGGCGCTGGAGCGCTTCTGCACCGACACGCCCTGTGCCGTCACCGCATCGGGCAGCAGGGGCAGGGCCAGGTTGACCCGGTTCTGCACGTCGACCTGGGCCAGCGCCGGATCGGTACCGATCTCGAAGAAGGTCGTCAGCGTCATATTGCCCGTCGACGAGGCCGACGAGTACATGTACATCATGTTGTCGGCGCCGTTGACCTGCTGCTCGATCGGCGCCGCGACGTTCTGCGACACGACCTCGGAGCTGGCGCCCGGATAGTTGGCGCTGATGGTCACCGTCGGCGGCGTGATGTCGGGGAACTGCGCGATCGGCAGGCTGAACATCGCGACCAGACCGGCCAGCACCAGCAGGATGGAGATCACCGAGGCGAAGATCGGCCGGTCGATGAAGAAATGCGAGAACTTCATGGTCGGCGGCCCCGTTCAGCGCTGGGCCGCATCGGCCGTGGCCGGCAGGACGCTGACACGGCGCGCGCGCTCGTCCGCATCGCCGCCGGTGATGTTCTGCGGCGCGCGCAGCTCGATCTGCGCCTCGCTGGCGCCGCCCACCAGCAGCGCGCTGCGCACGCCCTGCGCGCGCCGCTTGGCCAGCAGTGCATTGGCCGCCGCGCCGCCGCGTTTGTCGGCATAACCGCTCAGCGCGACGCGCTGCTGCGGATGCGCGGCCAGCCAGCCGGCCACGCCGGCCAGCTGGCGGGCGCCATCGTCGGGCAGCAGCGCGCTGCCGCTGTCGAAATACAGCTCCAGCGGCAGGCCCGGCGCAGCGGGCGCCGCGGACTGGCTTGGCGCCTGGGACGATGGACTCGGTGCCGGCGCCGCTGCGACCGCCTGCGCTCCGCTGGCCGGCGCATGCGCGGCCGCGGCCGTGATCTTGACCGGCGCGCCCGGCGCCAGCTTCAGCCCGCCATCGACGATCAGGCGGTCGCCGCTGCGCAGGCCCTTGTAGATCAGCCAGTCGTCGCCGATCCAGTCGCCGACGCTGAGGAAGCGCTGCTCGGCCTTGCCGTCCTTGTCGACCACCCAGGCGTACTCGCCGCGCGGCCCCTGCTGCACCGCGCGCTGCGGGACCACGAAGCTGCCGGGCCGCGTCGCGCCGATCAGGCGCACGCGGACGAACTGGCCGGGCCGCAGCTCGCCCTTGGGATTCGGCACCTCGGCGCGCATCAGAAAGGTGCCGGTCGCCTGGCTGAACGAGGCATCGGAAAAGGTGATGCGGCCGCGGGTCGGGAACTTGGAGCCATCGGCCAGCTGCACCTCGACCTGGAAGTTCGATTCGGCCGGCAAGCTCAGCCGACCGGCATTGACGTCCTCGCGCACGCGCAGCAGCTCGTTCTCCGACAGGCTGAAGTTGACCCGCATCGGATCCTGCTTGGCCACATAGGTCAGCAGGCTGTTCTGCGGGCTGACATAGCTGCCCTCCTGCAGCTTGGCAAAGGAGGAAAGACCCGCCACCGGCGAGGTGATCGTGCAGTAGCCGAGGTTCAGCTCGGCGTCGATGAGCTTGGCCTTGGCCGCCTCGACGGCGGCGGCGGCGGTCTGCTCCTGGCCGACCGCATCGTCGAGGTCCTTCTTCGACAAGGCGTTCTGCGAGGCCAGCGGCTGCACGCGTGCCAGGTTTTGCCTGGCGACGACCAGGCGCGACTGCTGCTGCGTCAGTTCGGCGCGGGCCGCCTGCAGCTGCGCCTCGAAAGGCTTCTTGTCCATCAGGAACAAGACCTGGCCCGCCTTCACCGGCGCGCCCTCGGCATAGACGCGGCGCTCGAGGAAGCCGGAGACGCGGGCGCGGATCTCGACCTGCTGCGAGCTCTCGGTCTGGCCGACGAACTCGGGCGTGACGGGCGCCGCCTGCGGCGTGACGGTGATCACGGCGACCTCGACCGGCGGCCGCGTCGCGGGCCCGGTCGGCTTGTCCTTGCCGCAGCCGGCCAGCGCCAGCAGGCTTGCCAGCACGAGGGGTGCAAGAGGCCGTTCGGCCATCCGGCAAACCGAGTGGACGGTCAACATCAGGATCTCTCCCTTCCCGTTCTCAGCAGGCAAGACCGCGACCCGCCGCGGCCGGCCTCGGGCGATTGTGCGACCTGACCCCAGGGCTCGCAAGAGCGCCAGGGTTTTAGGCAGTGCGATCCGCGCACCGCGCGGCGCCGCGCCGGCCGCTCAGTGCGGGTAGGCCAGGCGCTTCTCCATCCGGCGCTGCAGCTGCTCGAAGCTCAGGCTCAGCAGCCAGTAGATCGCCGCCGCCGCCAGGTACAGCGGGAAGGGCTGGAAGGTCGTCGAGATCAGCTCCTTGGTCGCCAGCATCAGCTCGGTGACGGCGATCACCGAGACCAGCGAGGTGTCCTTGATCAGGCTGATCAGGCTGTTCGACAGGCTGGGCACGGCCGCGCGCAGGGCCTGCGGCCCGATCACATAGCGCAGGATCTGCGGCCGCCGCAGGCCCAGGCTGGTGCCGGCCAGCCACTGGCCCTGCGCGACCGCGCCGATGGCGCCGCGCAGGGTCTCGCTCATATAGGCGGCGACGTTGAGCGTCAGCGTCAGGATGCCGGCCGTGATCGGCGACAGCTCGATGCCGATGCTGGGCAGGCCGTAGTAGACGATGAAGACCTGCACCAGCAGCGGCGTGCCGCGCATCACGCTGACATAGAGCGCCATCAGCCGGTCGAGCAGCGGCAGGCGCAGCACCCGCAGCAGCGTGATCAGCGCCGCCAGCGGCAGGCCCAGGAGCATGGACACGACGGCGAACAAGAGCGTGTAGCCGGTGCCCTTGAGCATGACCGGCCAGGCCAGCGCGGCCAGCGCCTGCAGATCCATCGGGCGCGGTCCTCAGCGCGCGGCCGGCGGCTGGCTGACGTCGCGCTCGAACCACTGCTTCGAGATCTTCGCGTAGCTGCCGTCGGCCTTCAGCCCGGCCAGCGCCTGGTCGATCGCCTGCTTGAACTTCGGGCTGCCCTTGCGGAAGGGAATCGCATTGCTCTCGGGCTTGCCGATCGCCGCGCCGGCCTTGACCGGCAGCTTGGTCTGCGCGCGCAGATAGGGGATCAGCAGGCTGTCGTTGATCGCCGCGTCGATGCGGCCGGTGGCCAGGTCCTGCAGGTACTCGGGCGCGCCCGGATAGGTGCGCACCTCGGCGCCGGCGATGCCCTTGGCCAGCTCGGCGTAGTTGCTACCCTGGCCGACGCCGATCTTCTTGCCGGCCAGATCGGCGGCCGTGTCCAGCTTGCGCGTCTCGTTGGCGCGCACGATCAGCTGAGGATAGGAGATGACATAGGGCTCGCTGAAATCGAAGGTCTCGCGGCGCTTGTCGGTGGCCGCGACCTGGTTGACGATCACATCGTATTTGCCGGCCTGCAGGCCGGCCAGGATGCCGCTCCACTCGGTGGTGGTGAACTCGGGCTTGAGGCCCAGCTTGGCGGCCAGCGCGCGGCCGATCTCGACGTCGAAGCCGGTCAGCTGGCCCTTCTCGTCGCGGTAGTTGAAGGGCGGATAAGTGCCCTCGCAGGCGATGCGCAGCGTGCCGCGCGCCTTGGCCTCATCGAGCAGGTCGGCGGCCAGCGCCGGTGTCAGCACGGGTGCCAGCGCGGCGCCGGCGAGCAAGAGGGCGGCGAGCCGCCGGACGGGCAGAGTTCTCATGAAGCCTCCTGGAGCGGGGACGATGAGCCTGCATGTTGCCACCACTGGCGGCGCCGCGCTGAGCCGCTTGGGGGCTCAGCCGCCGGCCGGCGCGCCCTGGCGCGCGCGCCAGGCGCGCAGGGCCTGGCGATAGCGGTCCATCTCTAGATCGTAGGCATCGAAGATGCAGGGGTCGCAGCCATTGCCGCAGCAGGCATCGAGGTCCGGCTGCGGAGGCGGCTGCGGCATCGGGTCGGGATCGGGCGCTTGATTCGGCTGGCTCATGGCCGCATTGTCCGCCGATCGGGCCGACCCGATGCGGCCGCGGCCTTGCCCTCAGCGCGGCTTCTGCAGCGAGTTGGCGACCACGTAGGCGGCCAGCTGCCGCCCCATCAGGTCGCTGGCCTCGAGCGCGCTGCGGAAGTGGATGCCGCCCCAGATGCGCACCAGCCGCGTCTCCTCGACGATGGCGGCGAAGTTGTCGAAGCGGCGCGTCAGCTTGGCATCGGCATTGTCGGTGACGGTGATGGCAGGGCCGGCGCCGGGGCCGAACACCGCCTGCAGCACGCCGGCCGTCGTGCTGGCCAGGATCGCCGCCTGCGACGGGTATTCGGGGTGCATCGGCGTCGCGTTCAGCGGCGTCCAGCCGGCATCGCGCTCGGTCGCGTCATTGCCGTCCTGGTCGCCGTTGCGGATCGCGGTGATCGGGCGCCAGCGGTTGTAGACGAATTTCGCGTCCCAGTCGACGATGAAGGAGTTCGCGCCGGCCATCGCCAGCCAGGCGAACAGCCGCGCGTTGTCGGCCAGGTCGAGGCCGCGCGCGGCGCTGGTCTGGCGCGCGGCCTCGAACCAGACCGAACCCAGATTCGGCTGGCTCCAGAATTTGACCGCCTCGGTCTGCTGCGCCGTGCGGCTCGTGCTCTTGGCGGCGCCCAGCTCCTTGGTCTCGTTGTAGTCGCGCGCATAGGCCGCGCTGTCCAGCGCCGGCGGCGGACCGGGGCGGAACTGGTCCGGGCGGGCCAGCACCCAGGGCCTGGCGCGCGCGTACTCGGCAAACAGCGGCGGCGTGGTCGGGATCCAGCTGCCCGGCGCGGTCAACGGCCGGTAGGTGTCGGGCGCATTGGTCGCGTCATTGGCGCGATCGGCGATCGCGGCAGCGGCGGCCCGCTCGCCGATCGCGATGCCGGCGTTGCGCGCCGCGCCCTCGGGCAGCGGTGCCAGCGCGGCCGCATAGGCGGCATCCAGCTTGGCTTTCTGCGTCGGCGCCAGCGCACTCAGCACGCCGCGCGCGGCCGCGATCGCCGCCGCATCGGCCGAGGCGGAGGGCTCCAGCGGCCCGTCGAGCACCTGGCGCGCATAGCGGTTCTGCACCGTGTTGACCGCGTCCGACATCGCCACATGCAGGATGGCCAGCGCGCGGAATTGCGGGTTGCCGCCGATGCCGGCGGCCTTGAAACTGTCAAAGGCCTGGATGTTCCAGTCGGTGACCGCATCGGCACGGGCGTCGATGGCGATCATCGCCAGCGCCGGAAGAAGAGCCAGACAGCGGAAACGAAGCGCCATGATTTGCTCCGGTGACGGGGGAGGCCCATGCTGGCGCCCTCGCCTTCCGGCGTCCAGCGCCATGCCGCTTCGAGCTAGGGATCGCTCCAGCGCCTGCGTGCAACTCGTCTTCACCCTGTCGATCCCGGCGCCGTTCGTTCGTCGTACGGTCGAGACACCCCCAGGAGCCCCCATGCCCAAGATGATCTTCGTCAGCCTGCCCGTCAAGGACCTTCCCGCCTCGATCGCCTTCTACCGGGCGCTGGGTTTCCAGCAGAACCCGGCCTTCAGCGACGAGAACTCCGCCTGCATGGTCTGGAGCGAGGCGATCTACGCGATGCTGCTCAGCCATGCCAAATGGCGGACCTTCACCGAGCGGCCGCTGCCGCCGCCCGGCACCAGCGCCTCGATGCTGTCGCTGGCGCTGGACGACCGCGCCGCCGTCGATGCGATGAACGGCGCCGCCGCGGCCCATGGCGGACAGGCCGATGTGAACCCGGTGCAGGATCTGGGTTTCATGTACGCCCGCGACCTCGCCGATCCGGACGGGCACCTGTGGGGCGCCTTCTGGATGGATCCGGCATCGATCCCGGCACAGGCGAGGTCGAGCTAGCCGATCAGCGCATGGCGGACCACATCCCCGCGGCCGTAGTTGACGACGGCATGACCTGGCACGCTTGAGCCCGCCCGACGCGGCCGGCCGCTGCGCTGGAAGTGAGGTTCAGGCCGATCGTACAGGTGAAGCAGGCGCCATCCGCGCCGCGCGCATATCGACATGCTCATTGCTTCGTTTCACGCGGGCGCCCCGCTTCTTAAGCTGGCTGCGCCGGTTGCCTCGACCGGTGCATCACAGGAGGACCCGATATGAGCGCCCCTCTTCACAAGGTCGGCAAGGTCGGCAAGGTCGGCAAAGTCGGCACCGCGCTGGCCCTGGCCGTGCTGGCCGTCACCGGGCCGGCCCGGGCCGTCAGCTTCAGCGCCTTCACCTTCGACACGCAGGCCTCGACCAGCGGCTTGTACGGCGGCGTCAACGGCACCTGGGGCAATGGCGATGTGCGCCTTGACGGCGTCAGCGTCGGCGGCCAGAGCTACACGCAGGCGCAGCTGCAGACGGTCAGCAGCGCCAGCATCGTGCTCGATGACGGCATCGACCTCGCGCGCGGCGGCGGCAATTTCGCCGCGGGCCGCGGCGTCAACTCGGTCGCCGATCCCTGGGCCAGCGAGGGCGCGGCCACCGTGACGCCGAGCAGCGCCGATCTGCGGTCGGCGCTGGCCAATTTCAATCTGACCGGCCTGGTCGTCACGCGCGAGAACGTCGGCACCGCCATCCTCGACGTCGGCTTCGCGACGCCGACCAATACCTTCTTCTTTTACGAGCGTGGCTTCAACAGCGATCTGCTGGTGCAGGCGCTGAACGAGCAGGGCCAGGTGATCGGCTCCTACACCATTCTGCGCGCCAGCTATGTGCCGACCGGCGTGCTGGTCTCCACCGACAACGCCGCCTTCGTGATCGCCGGCCAGGAGCTCGGCGCGATCGGCCTGCAGTCCGACGAGGCGGTCGGCCGGCTGCGCCTGTCCAGCTACCGCACCGACCTGCTGAACTTCAACGGGCCGGACTACAAGGTGCTGGCGCTCGCGCCGGTGGCCGCGCCGGTGCCCGAGCCGGAGAGCTATGCGCTGATGCTGGCCGGGCTCGGCGCGGTCGGCTTCGTCGCGCGCCGCCGCCGGCAGGCCGGCTGAGCTGCCGGCGCGGAAAGCCAGCCGGGTCCGACGAGGGCGCGCCATCCGGCCCCGTCGGCCGGCAGGGCTGGCACTTTCCGTTGAATCGCTCGCTGATCGCCCGGGACGCCGGACGCTCGCCCTAGACTCGGGCCGATGAGCGAGAAGAAGAAAAATCCGGGTTCCGCTGCCGGCGCGCGCTTGCGCGAGCAGCACGACTACCTGCGTCTGCTGGGTGCCCGCGTGACCGGCGGCGCCGCCAACCAGATGCTGATGGTGGCGCTGGGCTGGCAGATGTACGACCTGACCGCCAGCGCCTGGGATCTGGGCCTGGTGGGCCTGGCGCAGTTCCTGCCCGCGCTGCTGCTGACCCTGCCGGCCGGCCATCTGGTCGACCGCCATGACCGCCGCCTGCTGCTGGCCGCTTCGCTGGGCCTGCAATGCGCGGTCGCGATCAGCCTGGCCCTGGCCAGCGCCGAGGCCTGGGTGGGGCCCCGCATGATCCTCGCGCTGTCCATCCTGCTGGGCGTCGCGCGCGCGCTGCAGATGCCGGCCCAGCAGGCGCTGATGCCGACCCTGGTGCCGCCCATCCTGCTGCCGCGCGCCGTCGCCGCGGCCAGCTCCTCCATGCAGGCCGCCATCATCGCCGGCCCGGCGCTGGGCGGCGTGCTCTATGCGCTGGGTCCCTGGGCGGCGCGCCTGTCCGGCTCGGCCGCGGCCGGCGGCGCCAGCCACGCGCACTGGGGCGCGGCCATCGTCTACACGGTCTCGCTGCTGCTGCTGATCGCCGCCGTGCTGGGCGTCTTGACGATCCGACATCGCCCGGCCCCCAAGGCCGCGCGGCCGGCGCCCGATCTGGCCCAGCTGACGGCCGGCATCCGCTTCATCTGGCAGCGCCCGGTGGTGCTGGGCGCGATCTCGCTGGACCTGTTTGCCGTGCTGCTCGGCGGCGCGACGGCGCTGTTGCCGATCTTCGCGCGCGACATCCTGCACACCGGCCCCGAGGGCCTGGGCATGCTGCGCTCGGCGCCGGCGCTGGGCGCCGTCATCGTCGGCCTGGGCCTGGCGCGGATGCCGATCGCGCGCCATGCCGGCCGCTGGCTGCTCGGCGCGGTGGCGGTGTTCGGCTTCTCGATGATAGGTTTCGCGCTGGCCACCAGCTTCTGGTTCGCCTTTGCCGTGCTGGCGATCAGCGGCGCGGCGGATATGTTCAGCGTCGTGATCCGTCAGTCGCTGGTGCAGCTGGAGACGCCGGACGAGATGCGCGGCCGCGTCGGCGCGGTCAACTCGGTCTTCATCGGCGCCAGCAACCAGCTCGGCGAGTTCGAGTCCGGCGCCACCGCCGCCCTGCTGGGGCCGGTCGGCTCGGTGCTGCTGGGCGGCATCGGCACCCTGCTGGTCGTCGGCCTGTGGTGCAAGATCTTCCCGGCCCTGGCCCGGCGCGACCGGCTGCAGCCGGAGGCGGGCTGAGCGGTATGGACAGCGCCCGACTGGAGCTTCGCTTCGAGGCCGATACCGACGGCAGCGGCGAGTTGCGGCCGAGTCGCTGAGGCGACATGCTGCTTGTCGCAGCGCTGACAGCGCCGCCCGCCGCGCGCGCTTAAGGTTCCCTCGTTCCAACGACCGCGGGAGCGCCGCATGGACAGGACCGAAGCCCCCGAGCTGCTGCTGGCACGACTGCAGGCGATCAACGAGACGGCCGCCTTCAACCGCTGGTGCGGCATCGAGCTGCTGGAGGCGCAGCCGGGCAGCGTCGCCATCGCGCTGCGCTGGCGCCCGGAACTGGGGCAGTACGCCGGCTTTCTGCATGCCGGCCTGATCGGCGCGCTGATCGACACCGCCTGCGGCTACGCCGCCGCGACCCTGGTCGGGCGCGTGCTGGCCGCGCATTACGCGGTCAACTGCCTGCGTCCCGCCGTCGGTCGGTGCTTCGTCGCGCGGGCCCGCGTCGTCAAGCCGGGCCGGACCCAGGTCTTCACCGCCTGCGAGCTGTTCGCGCAAGGGCAGGACGGCGAGTCCAGGCTGGTCGCGACCGGCGAGACCCTGCTCAGCGTCGTCGCCGGCGACCCACAGTAGGGCGATCGCCCACCGCGGCGGCCGCCAAAGCCGCGAGAATCACGCCCCGGAAACGAGGGTGGGGCGATAGACAATGCGCCGGATGCGAAGGACGAGCGAGGCCAAGCCGCCGGGGACGGCTCAGGATCATCATCATCATCGACAAGAAACCGGTCTTGGCGACGTGGACCCGCGTTCGCCTGCCGGCCGGGCGGCGATGGCGGTGCCCGCTTGAGCAGCGGCAGCACCACGGCCGCCACCGAGCGCCGCCGGCTGGCGCCGGCGCTGCTGCTGTCGCTGCTGTTCCATGCGCTGCTGCTGGGCCTGAGCTTCGGCGGCGAGGGCCTGGGTCTGCCCGGCTTCGGCTTCCCCTGGCAGCAGCGGCGTGCCGAGGCACCCGATCTGCGCGTTCTCGTGCTCGATGCCGCCGGCCCCCTGCCGACGCCGCCTGCGCCACCGGCGACGCTGCCCGCGCCCCTGCCCCTGCCCGAGTCCGCGGGGGATGTGCCCGCGGCGGCCGCTGCGACAACGGCGCTCGCAGCGTCGCCGGCGCCCGCACCCGCCGAGCCGGCGCCGGTCCTCAAGGCGCCCGAGCTGATCGCCCTGCAGCGGCCCGAGGCGAGCAGCTGGTCGGTGCCGCCGGCCCCGGCGCTGCCGGCACCGGTCGCCCTGGCGGCCGCGGCAAGTTCGAGCAGCGCCTCCGCTCCGCCGCCTCCGCTCACCCGCCCTGCCGAGCAGGACGCGAGCAAGCGCGCCGGGGAGGAAGCCGAGAAGCTGGAGGCAGCAGCACGGCAGGCCGCAAGAATCGAGGCCGAACGGCAGGAGGCACTGCGCCAGGAGGCCGCCAGGCTCGAAGCCGAACGCCAGGATGCCTTGCGCCAGGCAATGGCGCGACAGGAGGCGGCGCGCGTCGAAGCGGCAAGACTCGAAGCGGAGCGCCAGGAAGCGCTGCGCCAGGCCACCGCCCGCCAGGAGGCGGCGCGGATCGAGGCCGCCCGGCTGGAGGCCGAGCGCCAAGCCACCGCCCGGCAGGAGGCTGCGCGCAGCGAGGCCGCGAGGCTGGAAAGCGAGCGCCAGCAGGCGCTGCGGCAGGAGGCGGCGGCTCGCCAGGAGGCCGCCCGGCAAGAGGCCGCGCGTGTCGAGGCCGCCAGGCTGGAAGCCGAGCGTCAGGAGGCCCTGCGCCAGGCCGCCGCCCGGCAGGAAGCGGCGGCACGCCAGGAGGCGGCACGCGCCGAGGCCGCCCGTGCCGAGGCGGCTAGTCAAGAAGCAGCGCGGCAGGAATCAGCCCGACAGGAAGCCGCCGCACGGCAGGAGGCCTCCAGGCAGGAGGCCGCCCGGCAGGACGCGGCCCGCCAGGAGGCAAGCGCCAGGGCCGATGCGGCCAGGCGCGAAGCCGCCGAGGCGGCGGAGCGGCGCGAGGAGCGCCTGCGCGCGATCGGGCGGCAGCTCAACGAGGAGGCCGACCGGCGCGATGCGGCGGCCCGCCAGCGGGACGCATCGCCGCCGCGCTCACCTTCGGCCAGCCCGCTGCGGCGCGGCCGGCTGTTCGGCCGCAGCGATGCGAATGCGGAGATGGTGCTCTATGCCGAGGCCTGGGCGCGCAAGATCCAGCTGAACATGACCTTCGAGATGGTGCGCGAAGCGGCGAAGCTCCCGCATGCCGATCCGCTGGTGACGGTGGCGGTGCGCAGCGACGGCTCGGTCGAGTCGGTCACCTTCGTGCGCTCCAGCGGCGTGCCGGCGCTGGACGAGGCGATACGCCGGGTGGTGCAGAGCCAGGAGCATTACCAGGCCTTCCCGCCGGCACTGGCGCGCGAATACGACGTGATCGAGATCCGCCGGACCTGGTACTTCGATATGGCGATCCGGTTGCACTGAGGGCGCTGGCCAGGACTAAATCCTGCGCTCGTCCGCGTCCTCGTCCTCGTCCTTATCGCGCGCCGGACCGCCGCGCTCCGGATGGCTGCGATCGACGTCGCCGGGCGCTTCCGGCCCGGTCTGACCGGTCTCACCGAGGCGATGGTCCTCGTCGTCGTGCTCCAGCCCGCCCTGCAGGCCGGGCGGAAAATCCTGCTGCCTATTGCGTCCGTTGGTCATGGTCGATGCTCCCGGGAAGCCAGGCCCCAGTATCGCGCCGGCCGGGACGCCGCGACGCAGGCGGGGATTTGTCGCCGCGGGCGGGAGGGCCGCTCAGCCTTTGCTGCCGGCGCCGTCCTTCTTCTCGCGCGGCGGCGGCGGCGCCTGGTTGCTGCCGTCGCAGACCACGGCCGGCTTGCGGTCCGAGCGCGGGCCGCACCAGGACACATTCAGCCTGGCGAACCAGTCGCGCACCGGCAGGTCCAGCAGCTTGCTGTCCAGCCACAGCGTGCGCAGATGCGGGGCCGCCTTCTGCGGCTGGTTCAGCTCGATATAGGCGGCGGTCAGTTCCTCGATGGCGCCGGTATAGCCCTGATCGATGGCGGCACGCTCCAGGTATTTGAGCGCCTCGCGCGGGTTCTTCTCGCCGAAGTCGCCCTTGCGCAGGCCGCGGCCGTACCAGAAGTTGGTGTCCTGGGTGTCACCCGGGGCCGCGCGCTGGACCCATTCGCCGCCGGTCTTGCGGTCGGGCGGGATGATGTAGTTCTCGGGCTTGCCGTCGTAGCTGCCGCGTTTTTGCACGCCCCAGTAGTAGCCGCGCGCGACACCGATCATCTGCGCATAGTCCTTGGTCTCGAGGATGCGCTTCTCGCGCCGTTCGCGCCAGCGCAAGGCCAGCTCGATGTTCTGCTCGACATAGATGCCGTGCACATAGACCCAGAACAGATGCTGCATCGCGCGCGGATCGCCGGCCTCGGCCGCCTTGACATAGGCGGGCAGGTATTCCTTCTGCAGCTCGGCGGGCGGCTTCAGCACGCCGGCCTCGATCAGCTAGTCCGAGGTTTTGCCGCCATAGCGCTTGACCAGGGCATAGCCCTGGGCGAACACCGTCTTGCGGTTTTCGCCTTCCGCCTCCTTGTAGCGCTGCGCCAGCACGTCGAGCACGGTACGGTTGTCCTGCGGATCGGGCCGGTTGAAGAAGCGGATCGGCAGCCGCCACTCGGTCAGCGCCTGCGAGAGCAGCTGCATATTGCCGGCCAGCGCCGCCATCTGCAGCAGCGGGCTGCCATAGCACAGCAGCACCGAGACGTTCTTCTCGAACAGCTCGCCGATCTTGCGCCGGACCACCGGCGGCGTGTCGGTCTCCAGATCGATGCCGGCGGCGCGGTAGAGCGCGAGCTCGTAGGGGAAGGGATCGCCCTCCTTCTTGGGCCCGCGGCGTAGCAGGTCGCAGAGATCGCCGAGGCCCAGCTTCACCAACGCCGCCTGCTCGGCCTCGCGATCGCGCTCCCTGCCGAAGGGCTGCGGAAAGTCCGAATCGGACTTGCGCGGGTTCTGCGGCATCGTGACCTTGGGCAGATAGAAATTGCTGTCCTCGTCGCGCGAATAGCCGACCGGCAGGCCGGCCTGGATCCAGCCGTCCTGGCCCTCGCGCATCCACAGCAGGTTCTCATAGCCCAGCGCACGCAGGTTCAGCACCGCGTTGTAGGACATCATGCAGGAGGTGTGATGGCAGTAGACGAGGATGGGCCGGCTCTTGCGGCCCGCGGTGATGTCCTCGAAGAACTGCCGGCTGCTCGCCAGCCGCTCGCCCTTGAGCTCGCCCAGGCCCGACGCCGGGTCGAGGTAGGCGTTGTCGATGCCGCGGTGCAGCTCCATCGGCGCCAGCACGATCAGTTCCTCGCCCATCGCGTCGACCAGGCAGGCGGCCGCCTTCGGATTGACGGTGATCGCGCCGGGCACCTCGGCCGGCGTCAGCTGGCTGAGCTTGCCGGTGAAGCCGCCCGGATAGGCGCTGGCCACCGGCAGCTTGGGCGCCGTGCCATGGGCCTTCTGGCAGGAGTACAGCTCCTTCTCGAAGACGGGGATCTTCGCCTGCGCCGCGCTCGGCAGCAGCCAGGCGGCCAGCGTGAGGGCAAGCAGGGGAAGCGCTTGTTTTTTCTTCATCGTGCAGCGAAAAACAGGAACGGACAGATGGGACGGCGTGCTCGCGCGGGCGCCACTATAGGGCGCGATGCCCGTCGCCATCGGCCCCGGCGGCTGCCCGCGCCGCGACAAAGGCTGCCGGCGTGCAATCCTTTACGGCAGCGCTTAGGCTAGGCGTTCACGGATGCGACATGGCCAAGGAGACAGCGATGGAGCAATTCAGCGGCGGCTGCCTGTGCGGCAGGGTCCGCGTCATCGCGACGGGGCGGCCCGACCGGGTCGGCATCTGCCACTGCCTCGATTGCCGCAAGCACCATGGCGCGCTGTTCCATGCCTCGGCGATCTTCGCGCCGCAGGCGGTGTCGATCAGCGGCGAGACGCGCGACTATGCCGGCCGCCATTTCTGCCCGCATTGCGGCTCCTCGGTGTTCTCGCGCAGCGGCGACGAGATCGAGCTGCACCTCGGCACGCTGGACGCGCCCGACCGGCTGCAGCCCAGCTACGAGCTCTGGACCCTGCGGCGCGAAAGCTGGCTGCCGGCCTTTCCGACCGTCACGCGGCGCTACGAGCGGGACCGCGAGGTCTAGGGCCTGTTAACGCTACGGCAATGGCTCGCGTGCTCAGGGCAGCACGCCGCTCGCGCGCATGCGCTCGATCTCGTCGGCGCCGTAACCGAGGCCGGCCAGCACCTCGCCGGCATGCTGGCCATGGACCGGCGCCGCGAAGGGCTCGGGCCCCGGCGTGCGGCCGAACTTGATCGGCCGGGTGATGCCGCGGTAATGGCCCAGCACCGGATGGGCAACGCGGGTCACCATCTGCTCGGCCAGCACCTGCGGATGGTCGAACATGTCCTCGATGCGGCGCGCGGCGGCGCAGGGCACCTCGTCGCCGAACAGGGTCTCCCATTCGATCGCGCTGCGCTGGCGCAGCGCGGCATGGAGGAGCGGCACCAGCTCGGCGGCGCCCTGCGCGCGCTTCTTCACCGTGTCATAGCGCGGGTCCTCGGCCAGCTCGGGCAAACCGACCTTGTCGCACAGCGCCGCCCAGAAGCGCGCCGTATTGGCCGAAATGTAGAGATGCCCGTCGCGGGTCGGATGGATGCCGGTCACGCCGCCGGAGCGCATATCGCGTCCGACATCCAGCGGTTCGCCATCGGCCCAGATCAGCCGCGCCGACTGCATCGTCAAGGCGCTGCGCAGCAGCGAGACACCGACATACTGGCCGCGACCGCTGCGCTCGCGTTCGAACAGCGCCGACGAGACACCGGCCGCCAGCAGGGCCGCAGCGTAGTAGTCGACGACCGAGCCGTAAAGAATCTCCGGCGGCCCGCCCGGCTTGCCCTGCATCGTGCACATACCGGTCATTGTCTGCAGCACCTGGTCGTAGCCGGCCTTGTCCTTCATCGGCCCGGTCTCGCCGTAGCCGGTGACGGCGCAATAGATCAGGCGCGGATTGATCAGCTCCAGCTGCTCGTGCGCGATGCCCAGGCGCTTGGGTACATTGGGGCGGAAGTTGTGCACCAGCACATCGGCCTGGCGCACCAGGCGCATCAGCAGGGCCAGACCTTCGGGCTTCTTCAGGTCCAGCGCGAGGCCGCGCTTGCTGCGGTTGACGCCCAGGAAGGCGCGGCTCTCCTTCTCCAGCGTCGACGGGTAATTGCGCAGATTGTCGCCATCGGGCGGCTCGATCTTCAGCACCTCGGCGCCCTGGTCGGCCAGCAAGGTGCAGCCATAGGGGCCGGCGATATAGGCGCTGAGATCCAGCACGCGCACGCCGCTCAACGGGCCCTGCCCGGCCGCATCGGATGCCGGGCTCACGGTTTCATTGCTTGCCATCATGATTCGGAGGCTGGGGAAGCGGGGTCGGTCGGGGCCAGCGACAGCCAGGTCAAGCGCCAGGCGCCATCGTCACGGCCGCCGGCGCGGTAATAGGGCTGGAAGTGCAGCGGCGCGCGATAGCCCAGCGCCAGCTCGATGGTCGGGCCCTCCTCGCCCGCGCCGGCCGGCAACTCGCGCAGCCAGAGCGCCTCGGGTGCATCGGGCAGACGTATCGTCTCCTCGGTCTTGAAGCCGTCGATCAGCGGGCTTGCATAGACCAGCGGCCCGCGGCTCAGGGCGAAATAGGCATGGTGCAGCACCAGCTGGCGCACCGGCGAGCCGTCGGGCGCGCGCGATTCCTGCACGTTCTGATGGATGCGACGGTGGGTGGCGATGCGCATCGGCAGATCCAGCGCCAGCTCGTCGCCGCGTCGCCAGCTGCGCTCGATCGCCGCATAGTCGCCGGCCGGCAGGGCCAGGTCCAGCGGCTCGCCATTGAGCCGCAGGCTCGCGCCCTCGGCCCAGGCAGGGATGCGCAGGCGCAGCGTGAAGCGGGCCTCCTCATGCTCGATCTCGGCCAGGCGCAGCGTCAGCTTGCCGTCGAAGGGATAGCCGGTCTGCTGCTCGAGCAGCACATCGCCCGCATCGGGCAGTTTGAGCCGGACCGTCGAGGGTCCGTAGAGATTGACCGTCAGCCCCTGCGGCCCGAGGCCGTAGGCCAAGGGCGGCAATTCCTCCAGCGCCATCGCGCCGCTGGACTTGCAGCAGCGCCAGTAGGTCGTGTGCACGCGTTTGCCATTGGCGAAGGAGTAGTAGCACCAGTCCTCGCCGTTCGGCGCCAAGGCGCCCAACAGATCGTTGTAGGCGCTGCGCTCGATCTCCTCGGCGTAGCGCGCCTCGCCGCTGATCTGCAGCAGCTCGCGGTTCAGCTGTATCCAGGCCAGGGTCGAGCAGGTCTCCACATAGGCCTGGGGCTCGAAAGTGCCGCGCGGATTGAAGACCTCGCGCGAGCGGTTCGCCACGCCGCCGAAGGGACCACCGCCGAGGCTCAGATGATGCTCGCGGATATTGGCCCACAGCGTCTCGATCGCCTGCCTCAGTTCGGCACGGCCGGTGGCCTTGTAGAGCTTGGCCAGGCCGACCAGGTTCCAGGCCAGCTGGTAGGCCTTGCCGGTCGCGATCTCGGCCGCGTCGGTGCCGGCCAGCGCCTTGCTCAGCAGGGCCAGTTCCGGATGCGCATCGGCCTGCGCCAGGATGGTCTCGGCCAGTTCCAGGTAGCGCGGCTCGCCGGTGCGCAGGTAGAGCTCGGCGGCCGGGTCCAGCAGCACCGTCGCCGACATGCCGTGGTGATTGCCCAAGCTCGTGATGTCGATCCCTCGCTCGACCAGCGTGCGCCAGCACAGATCGCCGATCCGCCGCGCCGCGTCGAGATACGCCGGCTCGGGCATCGCGCGGTGCAGTTCCAGAAAGCCCAGCATCAGGTAGCTGTGCGTCCAGATGTCCCAGGTGCGCAGCGCCGGTTCGCCGTTCCAGGACAGCGGCTTCGGCGGCTGCGGGATCATGAAGCGGCGGTTCGGCGCGTAATTGCCCAGATAGCCGTCGGCGTCCTGCCGTTCGATCAGCCAGCCGGCCACGCGCCGCAGCTTCTCGCCCAGCTCGGCGTCCTGGCTGCGCGCAAAGGCGCGGGCGGCGGCCGACAGCCATTTGCCGGCATGCTCGCCATACCAGTCGCCCTCCTGGTTCTGCATCACGCGGACCGGGTCGAAGATCGCGATCGCCGGGCTCTCGGGGCCGGTGATGAAGCTGGACAGGCGGCCACGGCGGTTGGCCTCCAGCGCGCGGCCCAGCAGGCCATCGAGTTGTGCGTTCAGGAAATTCATCGCTACATTCATTGCAGATAAGCCGCGACGGCCTCGATCTCGCGGGCACTCAAGCCCGCCGCCTGCACCTGCATCGCGCCACGGCTCAGCGCCTCGACGATGCGCGTGCGGCCGCGCGCAGCGATCCAGCTCTTGGGCGGGATGCTGCCCTGCGGCGCATCGTGGCAGGCGGCGCAGCGTTGGCGGTAGATCGCCGCGCCGTCGACCGGTCGGCCGTCATCGGCCGCGGCGGCGACCGCCGTTGATTTGGGGGCGGCGGCCATGCGCTTGCCGCCGACGCCGAAGGCCTGGATCCGGTCGGTGCCGACGATCACCTGGCCGCGCACGACGATGGGCTCGTTGTACTTGCCGCTGGTGGCCAACTCGCCCGGCGCGCTGCGCCACAGCGGGCGCATCGTCAGCGCCTCGACCGCATGCAACACCGGCGCGGGCGCGTTGGGGCCGCTCAGCGCGGCCGAGCGGCGCGCATTCTCGTCCAGCACCCAGACGATGGCCTCGCTGCCGTCGGGCCGGCTGCTGACCACCGGCGAACCCGGGTTCTGGAACACCAGCTCCATCGCCCGGGCGGCGATCTCCAGCCGCGAGTCCGACTTCACGGCCAGCCGCGCCAGCGAGGGCGCGACGTTCTCCGACGAGCCCAGCGCCGCCTTGCTGGTGCCGCTGGCAATGATCTGCAGCGCTCCGTCCGGCGTGCGGAAGCTCGCGGGCACCGAGCGCGCCCGCGCCAGGTCCAGCGCGGCGTCCTCTTCCGAGTAGGGGCCGAACACATTCAAGGGGCCGCGGCCGTCGTGCAACGATCCGTCCTCGGAAGCCGGGCCGCCGCAGGCCGGGCGACGGTCGAGCCGGCCCGGCAGGCGCGCGCGATCCAGCAGATAGACATTGCCCTGCTTGCCGCCGACGGTCAGCAGGGACGAGCCCGGCAGCAAGGCGACGCCGCCGGAGCCCAGGTCGATGTCGTTCTTCGCGGTGATGCAGTGGTTGAAGGGCGTGTAGGTGCCGACGAGATTGAGCTCACGGTCGAGCTTGAGCACCGATTGCGTCCAGTCCTGCGGCTGCTCCTTGTAGCCGTCGAAGCCGCTGCCGGTGACGGCGTAGACATGGCCGTCCGCGTCGACGGCCGGCCCGCCGGCGCCCCAGATGCCGCCGCTGCCGCGGTGCGGCATCGCGACGGCGGCAAAGGCGCTGGCCACGCGCGGCTGCGCGCCGGTGTCGACGGCGGCCAGCCAGCCGGTCTCGGTCTCGCCGAAGGCGATGTAGAGCCGCTCGCCATCCGGGCTCAGGTTCAGCGCGCCGCGCTGGATGCGGAAATCGAATTTACGCTTCGGCGGCAGCAGTTCCGGCCCGGCATTGCGATTGACCTCGTTGAGCCGGTTCTCGTCCAGCCGCACCGGCCAGCCGGGTTGGACAGCGCCGCTGCCCAGATCCAGCGTATAGGCCTGCCAGCGCTGCGCGGAGTCGCAGGCGGTGACATAGAGGCGGCCGCGGGCGGCATCGACCACCGGCGTGGACAGGATGCCGGTCGGCACGCCGTCCAGCGGCGCCGGCTGCAGCCTGCAGGGATCGGCCAGATGCGTGCGCCACAGCACGCGACCCGGCGCGACGTCGCCGTTGCGGCGCGCATTGATCGCATAGACATCGCCGTTGCTGGTGGCCGCGATCACCGCGGCGAAGCTCTGGCCGCGCAGCTCGCCGGCCGTCAGCTGCAGGTCCTCGACATAGAGCGGCGAGGCATAAAGCCGCGCGTCCTGACCCTCGAAGGCCGCCAGCGGCGGTGACTGCCAGAGCTGGCCAAAGCCGGTGGCCATGGTCGCCGGCGCCAGCGCCACCTCGTTGGCGAACCAGCCGCTGCGCTGCGCGTCATGGTGGAAGCTCGTCACGTCGGCGCGCACCGGCAGATCCAGCCCCGCGGTCCAGGCGATCGCGTTGACCAGCAGCGGCCGCAGCGGCTCCAGCGCCGTCAGGAAATGCGCGCCGCTGTAGCCGAAGGAGCGGCCGCCGCCGGCGCGCTGGTAGCTCCAGGCGACGGTGACGTCTTCGGCAGCGCCGTCGAGCAGCGGCTGGCCCGCGCGGTACTGCGGATGCAGCGTGGCGCTCAGCACCGGCATGGCGCCCTCGGCAAAGCGCAGCGTCGGATAGAACTCGTCGCGCACGACGATGGGCCGCAGGCCGCGGCTCAGCGGCGAATCGGCCGCCGGGCGCAGCGTCGTCGTCTCGGTCGTGCGGTCGAACAGGCCCGGGCGCAGGGCGCCGAACCACTGCTGCAGTTCCTTGTCCTCACCGGCCGCGGTCGAGGCCTGGTGCAGCGCGACCACGCCGACGCCCCGCTGCATCGCCGCGGCGAACGCGCGGCGCTTGGCCGGATCGTTCAGCGGATGCTTGTCGGCACCGTCGAGATAGAGCACCAGGGTCGAGGCCTGGGCCAGCACGACCGGGTCGCGCGGCCAGCCGCTCTCGAAGGCTTGGACCTCGGCCTGCGGCAGCGCTTCCTTCAACCAGCCGGCCAGCTGCTTCAGTCCGGCCGCGTACTCGTGCCGGCCCGGCCCTTCGTGGCCGGCGCCGCCGATCAGCACGATGGGGCCGGCCGCCTGGGCCGCGAGCCCGATCAGCATGCCGGCCGCGCCCATCAGCAGCGCCCGTCCTCTCACGCCGCGTCCACGACGCAACGGAAGCCGATGCCGCCCGAACGGTCCTTGGCCGGGGCCATCAGCAGCAGCTTGCCGTGCTGATCGTTGCGATAGGCCTGCGGGAAGTACCAGTGCGAGGTCTGCGGCAGATAGCTGCTGCCGCCGCGCACGATGGCGGCGCGGGTGTGCTCGTCCTCGTATTCGTCGGTCCATTGCCAGACATGGCCGACCAGGTCCTGCACACCGAAGGGGCTGGCGCCGCGCGGATGCTTGCCCACATCGGCCGGCGCTCGCATCGTGCGGCCGCGGTCCGGCGCCGGCACCGCCTGTGTGTCCCAGCTATTGCCCCAGGGATAGACGCGGCCGTCCGTGCCCTGCGCCGCGTACTGCCATTCCCATTCGCGCGGCAGGCGCTTGCCGGCCCATTGCGCATAGGCACGCGCGTCCTCGAGGCTGACCCAGGTGACCGGCTTGTCGCCCCAGCCAGTCGGCGGCAGGCCGGCGACCCAGTGACGCAGGAAGTTGTGCGCATCGCGCGGCGCATAGCCGCTGGCGTCGAGGAAGCGCTTGAACTCGGCGTTGGTCACCGGATGGACGTCGATATGGAAGGCCGGGATCTGCAGCCGGTGCCGATGGCCGCGGCGCGGGCTGCTTTCCCAGGGGTACTGGACGTCGACGCCGTCCCAGACGAAGCCCTCGACCTCGATGCCGCCGACGACGAAGTCGAACTCGGCCGCGGGGATGGTCACCATGCCGGCCGGCGCCGTCGCCTGCGGCCGGGTGTTCGGCGTCTCGACCAGGCGCTGCGGCAGCGAGCGCCAGACATTGGACAGGCTTTGCAGCGGCGTCCTGGCCCAGCCGGCGGCCTTGGCCAGGTAGTCGTTCAGGCCTTCGGGCGGCCTGCGGGTGGCCAGCACGGCGCCATAGCCGCGCGGCTCCAGCGTGAAGGACAGCAAGGCCTGGCCCTCGATGATGCGCGGCTGCAGCTCCACACCGTTCCATGCGTCGAAATAGCGCGTTCCTTCGACATGCTCGACCGCCAGCTGCTCGCCGGCGATCTCGGACTCGTGCCGATTGACCAGGGTCCACAGCGCATCGCCGTTGGTGCCCGGGAAGTGGCTCGCGAACACGCCCGCCTGCAAGGTCGGCGCATAGGGCCGCCAGTCCATGCTGACCATCAGGGCCGGGAGGAAGCGCTGCAGCGCGGCGATGCGGCGCAAGGTCTCGGCATCGCGCGGGGTGAACTGGTTCCAGATGCCCCAGATGTTTTCCCAGGCGTTGTAGCCGACGCCGTTGAAGAAGATGTACTGCAGATCGTTCGTGCGGTCGCGGCCCCAGCGGTTCTCGTAATTGATCATGTGGCGCGGCTCCAGCCACTTCCACTTGGCCACCGTCGGGATCACGCTGTCGGGCACCTTCTTGCCCCAGCTCTGCACATTCCAGATCAGCTGTTCCTCGGACGAGATCGTCGACTCCGGCTGCAGCACGACCGGGCAGCCCAGAGCGTCGCAGGCATCGAAGAAGGCGCGCGGCACGCCGTTGTAGGTGTCGCCGTTGATGCCGTCGGCGCCGACCGCCTTGACGATCTGCGCGATCGCGTCCCAGTCGCGCTGGCCCTGCGGCCGCGTGCCGTTGTCCCAGGGCTTGGTCGGCAGGAAGACCTTGACGCCGCGGCGGTGGAAGGCATCGACCGCGCTCTTCAGCCCGGCCAGGCCGCCGGGCAGGTCATGGGCCAGGTCGGTCTGGTTGCGGTCGTCGACGCCGATATTCGGATAGACGTACCAGATCAGCACCGAGTCGACGCCGCCGAAGCGGGCCTCGAGATCGTCCAGATAGCGGTCGACCGTGTACTCGCCCTTGACCGGGTCGTAGAAATAGCGGTCCTCGACCATCATCTGCACATGGACGAAGTTGCGCTGCGCCCATTGCAGCTCGGGCCGGCGGTAGTTCGCGTCGTCGTAGCCGATGCGGATCAGGTGTTCGCGCCGCCAGTCGATCAGCTCGCGCAACCAGTCCTCGGCCGTGCCCTTGGCGTCCATCTTCCAATGGCCGATGTCGGCGAAGGGCCAGCCCGGCGCCTTGCCCGGCGTCGGCAGGTAGCGGCCCGTCGTCACATGGGAGAAACGGAACTCGGTCCGCAAGGGGCCGCGCTCCTCGTCACCGGCGGGATTCAGGTGATCGGTCATGGGCTTGTCGTCAGCGTTCATGCGGGAATCGTAAGCAGCAAGGGGTCGCCGGGCTAGACAGGGTTCAATCGGCAATAGAAGGCCAGCGCTTCCGCGTCGCCGGCCTCGCGCTCGCGCTCGTGCAGGAAGCGATCGACCTCGTCCCGACCGGGCACGCTGTCCTGCGCACCGAGGCGCGTGCAGGTCAGCGCCGCGGCGGCGCTGGCGCGACGCAGCGCCGCCTCCAGGCTCAGGCCTTGATGGAAGGCGGCGACCAGGGCGCCGCAGAAGGTGTCGCCGGCGGCCGTGCTGTCGACGGCGCTGATATTGAACCCGGGCTGCAGCAGGAACTGGCCGCCATTGCGCATCACGCAGCCGCGCGCGCCCAAGGTCACCACCACGCAGGGCACATGCAGCCGCGCCAGCGCCTGGCCGACATCGCCGCTGCAACCGGTGATGGCGGCCAGTTCGCCCTCGTTGACGATCAGCACGTCGACCAGATCGAGCAGGGCCGGCGGCAGCGCGCGCGCCGGCGCGGCGTTCAGCACGACGCGCACGCCGGCCGCGCGCGCGGCGCCGGCATAGGCGGTGACGGTCTCGATCGGCGTCTCCAGCTGCAGCAGCAGATGGCTGACGCCGTCCAATGAAGGCAGATGCTGGGGGGCCAGGCAGGCGTTGGCGCCAGGGGCCACGGTGATCGCGTTCTGCGCATCGTCGGTCAGGCAGACGAAGGCGCTGCCGGTGGCGATCTCGGGCTCGCGCAGGATGTCCATCTGCACGCCGGCGGCGCTCAAGGATTGTTCGATCACACCGGCCGCCGCGTCCTCGCCCAGGGCCAGGAGCATGCGCACCGGCACGCCGCCGGCACGGGCACCGGCGACCGCCTGGTTCGCGCCCTTGCCGCCGGCAAAGGTGCGCACGTCACGGCCCAGCACCGTCTCGCCGGCGGCCGGCACATGGGCCGCGCGGACGACGAAGTCGAGATTGGCCGAGCCGGCCACGAGGATGGTCTGGTGTTCGCTCATGGACGTCGGAACTTCTGTTGGATGCTGAAGGGACCGGCCGCGCCGGCCCCGCCTCAGAAGGTCGCTTAGAAGGTCAGCGTGTGGCTGATCGAGTAGGTGCGGCCGCGGCCCGACCAGTAGTTGCGGAAGCCCGCCAGCTGCGACCAGCTGAGGATGTAGAACTTGTCGGTCAGGTTCTCGATGCCCAGCGTCAGGCGGCCATAGCGGCCGAAGTCGTAGTTGCCGGCCAGGTCGAACAGCGTGTAGCCGCGCGTATGTTCTTCGTTGCTGGTGCCGATATTCAGGTCGCGCGACAGCAGCCGGGTACCGCTCAGGCTGACGTCGCCGTGCGGCATGAAGTTCCAGGTGGCCGTGCCGCCCAGCTTGTCCGGGTTGACGTCGTTGACGCCCATGCGCCGGTCCAGCGGGCCGCCGGCGACGAAGGTCGTCTTGCCGAGGATGCGCGAGTACAGGCCGCTGACCTTCCATTCCTTGCTCAGGCTGGCGTCGCCGCTCAGCTCCAGGCCGCGGATGTTCACCGGCGCGCGGTTCATGATGAAGTCGTTGGTGGCCGGGTCGACCGACAGCGAGACGCCCAGATCGGACTGCGACTCGTAGAGCGAGACGCCGAAGCTGGCATTGCGGCCGCGCCAGTTCGCACCGATCTCCTTGTTCTTGACGATGATGGCCTGCAGATCGAGGATGCCCTCGACCGACTGACCCGGGTAGTTGATATTGCGCAGCGGGATGCCGACGTTCGGCAGGGTGAAGCCCTTGCTCAGCGACATATAGGCCGACCAGTCGTTGGGCAGGTGCACGACGGCGCCGATATTCGGCAGCGTCGCCGTGTAGTCCAGCGTGCCGCCCTGGACGAAGACGCGCTTGCGGAAATAGGTGGTCGTGTAGTCGTCGACGCGCAGCTTGCCGTCCTCGTAGCGCAGGCCGCCGCTGAGGCTGACCGGGCCGATGTCGTAGGACAGCTGGGCATAGGGCGCCATGCTGCGGTAGATCATCGGCGGCACCCAGACGCGGTCGGTCAGCGCCAGGCGCTGCTGCGCATTGTCCTCGACGAAGTCGATGCCGCCGCGGAACTCGAGGCCGCTGACGGCGAACATGTCCTCGCCGGTCCAGCCGGTGCGCAGGCCCTTCTTCTTGGTCAGGATCTCGGACTGGTCCCACAAGCTGCCCAGCGGCGCGATCAGCGGATCCTGGCGGTCGTCGCCGTTCTCGGCCGGGTAGCGCATCGCCTGGCGCGCCGCGTAGACGTCGACATTGAAGGTGCCGCCGAACAGGTTCTTGTTGATGTAGGCGGCGGTCGCCTGCTCGAAGTCGTTGAACTCGGCGCGCGAGCCGGGAACGGCGCCGCGCTCGGAGGTATTGGTCACGCCGGTGGCGCGATCGCCATCGACCAGGCGGTACTGGTTGTTGCCCTCGATCTTGAACTTGCTGAGCGAGGCCTGGATGCGCTGGCTCTTGTCGGTGCCGAAATCGAAGCCGCCCTTGACGAACAGGTTGTCGGCCTTGGAGTCGGCGACCGAGCCGCTGGTGTTCAGGCCGATGCGGCGCGGCTGGCCGTCATAGGTCATGCCGCGGTCGATGTGCGAGCCCGAGACGAGCAGGTCGTAGTCGTCGTCCTTGCGCATCCAGTTCAGGCCGACCTTGAAGCCGCCGCTGTCGTCCTCGAACTGCGTCGTGTAGCGGGTGAACAGTTGGAACTCGTTGCCCTTCTTGGTCGGCGACTTCGAGATGTAGTTGATGATGCCGCCGGCAGCACCCACACCTTCCGAGGCCGAGGGCCCGTTGATCACCTCGATGCGGCCGACGATGCCCATATCGGTGAAGGTCGCGTTGCGCGTGCCCTCGCGCAAGGGCGAGCCCTGCGGCACGCCGTCGAACAGACGCAGCGCGATGCGGCCGCGCAGGTTCTCGCCGGTATTGCTCATCGCCTGCGAGGATTCCGAATAGCCGGGCACCGTGCGCGCCAACACCGCCGTCGCGTCCTCGGTGACCGCCTGCGTGCGGGCGATGTCCTCGCGGCTGACGACATTGATCGCGCCCGGGATCTTGTCGATCACCTTGGCCGTGCGGGTGCCGGTGACGACCGTGGTCGCCAGGCGGTTCGGCTGCTGGTCGCTGACCGTGGCATCGGCCGGTGCGCTGGCCGCCGCGGCCGGCGCGGGCGCGGCCTGCTGGGCATAGGCGGTGGAGATCGAGGAGGCGAGCAGCAGCAGGGTGCTCAGCGAGGCGGGAACTTGTCTCATATGTTCTAGCTCTGTTGGGTTGCGGATTCGGCCGCTCGGCCGCGAGTCGCCTCGCCTGCCCACGCAGCTGACCGTCGGTCGGCCGCAATCAGCCAGGCTCGGAGGCCCAACGACGACGACCTCCTGCCCGCAGGCGCTGACGCATTCCCCGGCGATGGATCGAGTCTCAGCGATCGCAGAGCAAAGTAAAACTATTGCGAACTATGTTCAGGCGATAGTTTTTGCTGCTTTCGGCAGACCGGCGTCAGCGACCCGCGACGAGCCCGGGCGCCAGCATCAGCAGGCCCTCGCGCAGGGCCGGCAGCCAGACCCGCCAGTCGTGGCCGCCGTCGACGATGCGCAGCTCGGCCTGAATATTCGGCAGCCGCGCCAGGCGCTTGTAGAGCCGATGCGCCTCGAGGTCGATGTCGTGCTCGGCCTCGGCCGGATCGGGGTTGCGGTATTCGTCGTCGCCCGAGCAGATGTAGAAGCGCAAGCCCAGGCCGCTCGCGCTGAATCGCTCGAGCAGGGCCGGGTAGTTCAAGGCGCGATAGATCTCGTCGACGAAGAGATCCTGGTCGCGACCGAAGGCGCCGAACTCGCGCGCGCTCGAGGCCCGCGGCGGCAGCGGCGTGTAGACGGCTGGGCTCAAGACGATGGCGGCGCCGAACAGCTGCGGATGTGCCAGCACATGGCGCAGCGCGCCGTAGCCGCCCATCGAGTAGCCGGCCAGCAGCCGTGCCTCGCGCCGCGCGTCCGTGCGATAGCTCGCGTCGATATGCGGCAGCAGCTCGCCGATGAAGGCGGTTTCCACCGCCCTGCCCGGCCGCTCGACGCCGCTGTAGGCCGAGTCGACGTAATAGCTGCCGCGCGCGCTCCAGGGCGCATCGGGCATCACGGCGATCAGCGGCGGGATCAGGCCGGCAGCGATCAGCTCGTCGAGCAGCGGCTTGCAGCGCGTCCAGGCCCGCAGATCGTCGCCGCGGCCATGCAGCAGATAGAGCACCGGATAGGCGCGATGGCCCTCGGCGTAGCCGGCCGGCAGATAGAGCTGGTAGCGCCAGTCGCCGCCCAGCAGGGCCGAGGGAAAATGGTGCTCCGTCAGCGTGCCGGCGGCCGCCTGGGCCGGCGCGGCGCAGCCGCCGAAGCCAGCGAGACCGGCCGCGCCGGCCAGCAGCCCCAGCAGCGCGCGCCGGCCTTCCTTCATCCGCGGCCGGCCGCCTGCGCCGCCGCCATCGCCGCGCGGGCCTCCTGCAAGAAGGCGGTGACCAGGCGGATCCGTATCGTCGAGCGTGACCAGACGATGCCGATGCGGCGCGGCTCGAACGGACGCGGCAGCGGCAGCCGCACCAGCTGCAGGCCCTCGGGCCAGGGCCGCACCCAATCCGGCACCAGCGAGACGCCCAGACCGCGATCGACCATCACGGCAATCGCGTTCAGCGCGTTCAGCTCGAAGCGCTCGCGCGGCGTGATGCCGACCAGGCGCAGGTACTGGTCGGCCTGGCGGCCGCCCCACTGGCTGCGGTCGTAGCGGATCAAGGGCTCGTTGGCCAGGAGCTCATGCGGGTCACGCCCGGCCATGCGCGCCGGCGCCAGCACGACCAGCGGCTCCTCGCGCAGCAGCTCCCAGTCGCAGGTCTTGGGCAGCGCATAGGGCGCCTGCAGCACGATGGCCGCATCGAGCTCGCCGCCCTCGACGCTGCGGTAGAGCTCGGGCGAATAGCCGGGCTTGATGAAGACCTGGATGCGCGGGAACTTCTCGACCATGCGCGCCAGGATGTCGGGCAGCATGCCGGTCAGCGCATTGTTGCCGGCACCGAGTCGCAGCTCGCCGGCGGTCGCGTCGTCGGTCGCGACCGCACGCAGATCGGTCACATCGCGCAGCAGCTGGCGCGCCCGCTCGAGGATGCGCGAGCCGGCCTCGGTGATGTTGACGGTGCGGCCGGCGCGGGCGATCAGCGGCGCGCCGATCTCGCGCTCCAGCGTGCGCACCTGCTGCGCGACGGCCGCCGGCGTGATGTTCAAGAGGCGCGCCGCGGCGGCCATCGACCCCTGGTCGACGACTGCCACGAAGGTATGCAGGAATTGGGTGTCCACGGCGATTGCGGCAGCCGCCGGCTAGGCGGCCCTAGTCATCGCCGTAGATTGTCAGCCCTTTCAGCGAGCGGCTCGGTGGGGGAAACAGCAGGCTGGCCAGGTAGCCGATGACGATGCACAGCAGGATGGAGATGGCCAGGTAGAAATAAGGGTGCACCAGCTTCAGCGACCAGGCGATCGTCGTCAGCACGATGCTGGAGGCGACGCCGATCGCCACGCCCTGCGAGTTGGCGCGGCGGGTGAACATGCCCAGCGTGTAGGCACCGGCAAAGCCGCCGCCCAGCAGGCCGGCCAGCTCGATCGACACGTCGAACAGCGAGTGGATGTCGAAGCGCGAGAGCAGCAGGGCGAAGCCGACGCCGATCAGGCCGGCCGCCACCGTCATCAGTTCGGCGAACAGCACGCTCTTCTTCTGGTCCTTGTTCTTCACCAGCTTCTCGTAGAAGTCCACCGAGGCCAGCGTCGCGACGCTGTTGATGATGCTGGACAGCGTCGCCATCGCCGCAGCGAAGATGCCGGCGATGATCAGGCCGGTCACGCCCATCGGCAGCTCGGCGGCGATGAACATCGGGAAGGTCGCATCGATCGTCAAGAGCGGGTTCATCCGCTCCGGATTGGCCTTGTAATAGACGAACAGCGCCGTGCCTATCGTGTAGAAGACGAAGCCGCCCGGGATCATGATCGCGGCAAAGGCCCAGATCGAGCGGCCGGCGTCGCGGTCGCTCTTGGTCGACAAGGTGCGCTGCATCAGCACCTGGTCCTTGGGGAAGGTCAGCACGACGTCGAACAGCACCAGGAAGACGAAGCCCCAGACGGTCGCCTTGGTCAGGTCGAAGCTGAAGTCGAACATGCGGGTCTTGTTCGCCGCCGCCGCCTCGTGGACGAACTCCGGCAGGCCGCCCTTCAGCGACCAGATCATGAAGCCGATCGCGAAGATCGCGCCGCCCATCTTGACGACCAGCTGCACGACATCGGTCCAGACCACCGCCTTCATGCCGCCCAAGGCGGTGTAGGCGATCGTGAAGCCGCCCATCATCAGGATGCTCCAGACCACGTCGATGCCGGTGATGGTGGCGATCGCCAGCGAGGGCAGGAAGAGGATCACGCTCATGCGGCTGCCCAGCTGCACGAGGATGCACAGCGCGCTGGACAGCATGCGGATGGACGGATGGAAACGCGTCTCCAGGTACGAGAACACCGACATCAGATCGAGCCGCCGCAGCAGCGGCACGATCCAGACGGCGACGAACATCAGGCCCAGCACGGCGATCAGATTGTTGGTCAGGTACTGCCAGTTGGTCTCGAAGGCCTTGGCGGGGATCGCGATATAGCTGATCGAGCTGGTGTTGGCGGCGTAGAGACTGACGCCGGCGGCCCAGAAGGGGATCGAGCGGCCGCCGACGAAGAAGTCCGAGGTCGAGTTGCGCTTCTCGCGCAGATAGAAGTACAGGCCCATGCCCAGCATGGCGACCAGGTAGACGACGATGACCACCCAGTCCAGCCATCGCAGCAGTTGCTTGCCGGCCTGGACCTCCGCGGTGGCGAATTCGCCGCCGCCCGTGGCGCCCGGGCGCAGCCAGATCAGGCCGTCCTTCCAGGCGGCCGCCAGCCGCGCGTCGCCGACAGCCGGCTCGGCCAGCTGGGCCCAGGAACCGGTGATCGTGTGGAAGGTCATCAGCCGGGGCGGCC
Organism: Roseateles violae; assembly: GCF_030410485.1. Taxonomy (GTDB): domain Bacteria; phylum Pseudomonadota; class Gammaproteobacteria; order Burkholderiales; family Burkholderiaceae_C; genus Roseateles_D; species Roseateles_D violae. The sequence continues at coordinate 716,889 of NZ_JAUHHC010000003.1, forward strand.
GACCATTGCTGTCGGCGAGCAAGTACAGCACATGGGCCTGGCCCAGCGGCCGCGCCGAGCCGACCAGCACCGCACCGGGCAGCGTGCCCCGCTCGGTCCAGCCGCGATCGGCCGACCAGCGCAGCTGCCGTTCGGGTTGACCGGCGGCCGTCGTCAGGCTCAGCCACAAGGCATTGGTCTGGCCGACGAGGGCGCTGGGCGGGCCCTCGCCGGGCCAGTCGGCCAGCCGCTGCCACTGACCGTCGACGCCGGCCGGTTTCAGCTGCAGCAGGCGCGCGCCACCATCGGCGCCGCGGCCGACCAGGTAGAGCGCATCGCCCAGCAACGTCGCGCGCGCCTGGTTCAGGCTCTCGGGCAGGGCCGGCAGCGCCTCGACGCTCAGGCCGCCGCCGGCCTGCAGCGTGAGCCGCTCGACGCGCTCGACCGAGCCCGAGGCACCGCCCCGCAGCACAAAGCCCTGCCCGCCACCTGCCGCGCTGCCCAGCAGCGGCGCGCCGGCCGGCCAGGGCAGCTCGCTCCAGTTCTTGGCGCCGGGCGCCAGGGTCCAGGCCTTGCCGGCCGTCAGGGCGAGCGGCTGGCCCGACAGGCTCAACAGCGCCTGCACCGGCTCGTCGCTGGCCAGTGCCGGCAGCGTGTCGCTGCGCACGCTGGCAACGCTCTCGGCCTGTGCGGGGCCGGTCAGCCCGATGAGCAGCATCGCGATCAGGACAAGGCTGCGCAGGGCGGCGGAAAGAAGTGAAGTCATTCGGACGCCTCGGGCGCTGCGTGAACGGGAATAGGGGAGTCTGAAGCCTTCAGCGCGCCGCATCGGTGGATTCCACTCCGGCAGCGGCCAGCAGCGCCTGCGCGCGCTTCAGAAAGGGCAGATCGATCATCTTGCCGTCGACGACGAAGGCGCCGCGGCCCTGGGCCCCGGCCGCCGCGGCGGCCTCGACGACGCGCCGCGCATGGGCCAGTTCGCCGGCGCCGGGCTGGAAGACCTCGTTGGCCGCGGCGATCTGGCTCGGATGAATGCAGCTCTTGCCGATGAAGCCCAGCGCGCGTGCCATCCGCGCCTCGGCACGGAAGCCTTCGTCGTCCTTCAGATCGGCAAAGGCGCCGTCGCAGCAGAACACGCCGGCCTCGGCCGCCGCCAGCGCGACGGCAAACAGCGCCGCATGCACATTGGCGGGATCGCGCCGGGCGATGCCGTAGGGTTCGAACAGATCGCCCAGGCCCAGCTGCAGGCCGGCCACGCGCGGGTCGGCCTGGGCGATCTCGTGCGCGCGGCGCAGCGCGGTCGGCGTCTCGATATTGGCCAGCAGCTTCACCGTCTCCGGCAGGCCCGCGGCCTGCAGCGCGGCAATGGCGGCGCGGATGTCGGCCGCCGACTCCGGCTTGGGCAGATTGATCAGGTCCAGGGACTGCAGCCCGGCCAGCGCCTGCAGATCGGCTTCGAAATGCGCGCTGTCCAGCGCGTTGACGCGCACGATGATCAGCTTCGGGGTCGCGCGCGCCGCCTCCGAGGCCAGGAAGGCCGCAACGGCGGCGCGCGCCTCGGCCTTGCGGTCCGCGGGCCCGGCGTCCACGAGATCGATGGAGATGGCATCCGCGGCACTGGCCAAGGCCTTGGCAAACAGTTCGGGGCGGACGCCGGGAACAAACAGCTTGCTGCGCATATGGGCATCCCGGAGTGCCCGCAGTATCTGCCCGTTAAGCGCAATGAAAACTAATCTTCCGGACTTTCAGACGATGCGTTTTCTACGTTCCCGCCTCATTCGACAGTCACGCTCTTGGCCAGGTTTCTGGGCTTGTCGACATCCGTCCCGCGCGCGCAGGCCGTGTGATAGGCGAGCAGCTGCAGCGGAATCACGTGCAGGATCGGACTCAGCGCGCCGTAATGCTCGGGCATGCGGATCACATGCAGGCCCGGCTCGCTTTCGATCTGCGTGTCGCCGTCGGCGAAGACGTAGAGCTGCCCGCCGCGGGCGCGCACTTCCTGCATATTGCTCTTCAGCTTTTCGAGCAGCGCATCGTTGGGCGCGACGGTGACGACCGGCATCTCGGCGGTCACCAGGGCCAGCGGGCCATGCTTGAGCTCGCCGGCCGGATAGGCCTCGGCGTGGATGTAGCTGATCTCCTTGAGCTTCAGCGCGCCTTCCAAGGCGATCGGGTAGTGCAGGCCGCGGCCGAGGAAGAGCGCGTTCTCCTTGCGGGCGAATTCCTCGCTCCAGGCGATCACCTGCGGCTCCAGCGCCAGCACCGCCTGCACGGCCACCGGCAGATGGCGCAAGGCCTTCAGGTGCTCGGCCTCGTCGGCCTCGGCCAGCTGGCCGCGTGTCTGCGCCAGCGCCAGGGTCAGCAGGAAGAGACCCACCAGCTGGGTGGTGAAGGCCTTGGTCGAGGCCACGCCGATCTCGGCGCCGGCGCGGGTGATGTAGGCCAGCTCGCATTCGCGCACCATCGCGCTGGTGGCGACATTGCAGATGGTCAGCGTCTTCGTCATGCCCTGCGCGCGCGCATGCTTGAGCGCGGCCAGGGTGTCGGCGGTCTCGCCGCTCTGGCTGATGGTGACGACCAGGGTGCGCGGATTCGGCACGCTGTCGCGATAGCGGTACTCGCTGGCGATCTCGACGCTGGTCGGGATCTTGGCGATGCTCTCCAGCCAGTACTTGGCCGTCGAGCCCGAGTAGTAGCTGGTGCCGCAGGCCAGGATCAGCACCGAGTCGATCTCCTTGAAGATCCGGTAGGCGCCGTCACCGAACAGCTCCGGGCTGATGCCGTTGACCGCATCGAGCGTGTTGGCGATCGCCACCGGCTGCTCGAAGATCTCCTTCTGCATGTAGTGGCGATAAGGCCCCAGTTCGGCCGCGCCGCTGTGCGCGTGCACGGTCTTGACCTCGCGCTGCTGCGCCTCGAAGCGGCCGGTCTCGGCATTGCGACGGCTGATCCAGTAGCGACCCAGCTGCAGGTCGACGACATCGCCCTCCTCCAGATAGCAGATCTGGTCGGTCACGCCGGCCAGCGCCATCGCGTCGGAGGCGACGAAGTTCTCGCCGTATTCGGCGCCACCGACGCCCAGCACCAGCGGCGAGCCCTCGCGCGCGGCAATGACGCGGTGCGGCTCGTCACGGCAGAACACCGCCACCGCATAAGCGCCCTTCAGCCGCGGCAGCGCCTGCTGCACCGCCTCCAGCAGATCGCCGTTGTACAGATGGTCGACCAGATGGGCGATCACCTCGGTGTCGGTCTGGCTGCTGAACACATAGCCGCGCTGCTTCAGCTCGGCGCGCAGCTCGTCATGGTTCTCGATGATGCCGTTGTGCACCAGCGCAATGCGGCCGACGCTGGCGGAGGAGGCGCCCGGGCCCTGCGAGAAATGCGGATGCGCGTTGTGCACGGCCGGCGCGCCATGCGTGGCCCAGCGCGTATGGGCGATGCCGGTGCCGGAGGCGACGCCGTCCTCGGCCGCCAGGCCGGTCAGCTCGGCGACGCGCGAGGTGCTGCGCACGCGGCGCAGCATGCCGTCCTGATGCACGGCCACGCCGCAGGAGTCATAGCCGCGGTATTCGAGCCGCTTCAGCCCCTCGATCAGGACCGGAACGATATTGCGCTGACTGACGGCGCCGACGATGCCACACATGGAATGTCTCCAAGACGATGTTCGATGTGCCGGATCGTAGGCAAGCCAGCGCGGCCATTGCAATCAAATGCGACACATAAATGAATGATTATTTCATTCATCGTCGGATGAGAAATTTTCCAACATAATTTCACTAATCATGAATGAATCCATCAACGATGCGCTCGATGCCACCGACCTGCGCCTGCTCGATCTGCTGCAGCAGGACTGCTCGCTGAGCAACCAGGCGCTGGCCGAGCGCGTCCACGTTTCGCCGGCCACCTGCCTGCGGCGGGTCAAGCGCCTGACCGAGCTGGGCATCATCGAGCGCCGCGTCGCCTTGCTCTCGCCCGACAAGCTCGGCGCCGGCCTGTCGGCCATCGTCGAGATCACCCTGGACCGCCAGGGCACCGAGCATCTGGCCGCCTTCGAGGCGCGCGTCATCGCCGAGAGCGCCGTGCAGCAATGCTGGCGCGTCTCGCCGGGGCCGGACTTCGTGCTGGTCGTGCAAGTCGCCGACATGGCCGCCTATCACGCGCTGACGCAGGCGCTGTTCACCCAGGACGCCAATGTCCGCAATATCAAGGCCTTCTTCGGCGTGCACCGTGCCAAGTTCGAGCCGCGGCTGAGCCTGCCGCTGGCCGGCGGCTGAAGCCTCAGGCCTTCAGGATCAGCAGGCCCTTCAGATACTCGCCCTCGGGAAAACAGATCGTCTGCGGATGGTCGGGCGCGGCGCCGACGCGGTCGACGATCAAGCCGTCGACCTGCGCGTCTAGGCCCGCGCCGGCGACGATCTTGTGGAACAGGTCCGGCGGCACACCGCCCGAGCAGGAGAAGGTGAACAGCAGACCGCCCGGCTTCAAGAGCATCAGACCCAGGCGGTTGATGTCCTTGTAGGCGCGCGCGGCGCGCTCGGCATGGGCCGCCGTCGGCGCGAACTTGGGCGGGTCCAGCACGATCGCGTCGAACTGCCGGCCTTCCTTGAGGAAGCCGCGCAGGGTCGCGTTGACGTCGGCATCGAGCGCGCGGTGCCGCGCCGCGTCGAAGCCGTTCAGCGCCACATGGGCCGTGGCGCGCGCCAGCGCCGGGCCCGAGGAATCGACGCTGATCACCTCCTCGGCACCGCCCGCCAGTGCCGCCACCGAGAAGCCGCCCGTGTAGCTGAAGCAGTTCAGCACCGTCTTGCAGCCGTACTGGCGCACGATCTCGGCGAACTTCTTGCGGTTGTCGCGCTGGTCCAGGTAGTAGCCGGTCTTGTGGCCCTCGGCCACGTCCAGGCGCAGCTGCCACTGGTGCTCGGCGATCGTGATCTCGGTCGGTCCATCGCCGCGCAGCCAGCCGGTCGCGAACTCGTAGCCCTCCAGCTGGCGCGCCTGCGCGTCCGAGCGCTCGTAGAGCCGGCTCAGGCCGGTGGCCGCCAGCAGCTGGTCGGCGATCAGCGGCTTCCAGCGCTCGGCGCCGGCCGACAGGAATTGCGCGACCAGGGTGTCGCCATAGCGGTCGACGATCAGCCCCGGCAGGCCGTCCGCCTCGCCATGGATCAGGCGTAGCGCATCCGAGGCGATCGGCAGCCGCTTGCGCACGGCGATCGCGCGCGCGATGCGCTGTTCGAAGAAGGCCGCATCGATGCGCTGACCCTCGTCGAAGCTCCAGATGCGCAGGCGGATCTGCGACTCGGGGCTGAAGGCGCCCCAGCCAAGAAACACCCCTTCGGTCGACTCGACCCGCACCGTCTCGCCGGCATCGGCGCCGCCGCGAGCGATGGAGCCCTCGAAGACCCAGGGATGGCGGCGCTGCAGCGAGCGTTCCTTGCCGGCGCGGATGATGATTTTCTTCATGCTTGGAGCTTCGCGGCTAGCGTCCGGGCACACCATAGGCGTAGCCCAGCGACAGATTGAGGAGCGGCGTCGACTGGTCCGAGCTGGCGAGGCTGCGCCACTGGCCCAGACCGGCCCGCAGCCGCAGCCTATCCCAGTCGCGCTGCGCCCAGAGCTCCCATTGCGCGATCGCACCGCCGCCGACCGCCAGACCGCCGCCGCCGCCCGCGCCCAGCAAGGCCTCGGCGCCGACCCGCCACTGCCCCGGCTGCGGCCCATGGCTTTGCAGGCCGAGGCCGATCAGGCCGAAGGAGTAGGCGCCGGCGTGGCCAAAGGCGGCGCTGCCGGCCTGAGCGATACCGTAGAGGGCTTCGTCCAGCTGGCGCGTCATCATGATGGCCAGATGCGTGACCGGCTCGCGCCGCCCGTCCTTGAACAGCACATCGGGGTTGTACTGGACGCTGCTGTAGAACTGCTGCTCGCGCACGGTGCCGCTGCGGCGCTCGCCGCCACCGGGCTGCGGCCGCGCCTCCAGCGGCAGGCCCAGGCTGAGGCGCAGATAGCGGGCGGAGAAGTGGCCGCCGAAGGCCGCGTTCCAGCCGGCGTCCAGATGCAGCGAGGGGCCCCAGGGCGTCTGCCAGCGCAGGCTGGGGCCGGCGCGCCACAGCCAGCCGCTGCCCGTATCGACATTGCCGCCGCCGCCCAGGCCCAGGCCCAGCCGGCCGCCCAGGCGCAGGCCGCTGTCGCCCAGTGCCCAGTCCTGGCCGGCGCTGGCGAACACGTCCATATAGCCATCGGCGTTGCCCGAGGTTGCGCCGGCCGCCTCCAGGCTCCACCAACTGCCCTCGTCCAGATAGCGCCGGCCCTCGCCGCCGGCCGTGCCCAGGCGCGCGGTGCTGGGATTGCCCGAGCGGTCGCGCGTGTCGGCCTCGGGCGCGTAGCTGCCGGCGAACAACAGGATTTCGTCGAAGCCGACGCCGCTGCGATCGCGGCTCGTGCCGCGCCGGCCCGCATCGGCCGGCGCGAAACTGTGGAAGTCCAGCGCGCGCCCCAGCACCAGGCCGACGCTGCCGTCGCCGATATTGCCGCTGGGGAAGCCGACATGGGACAGGGCGATGCCGGCATACCAGTCGCCGAACTCGGTGCGCAGCGAGATCTCGGGCCGCAGCATCAGGCCGCCGCCGGGGCGCATGCGGTCCGAGCTGAGCCCGCCGCCGGCCACCGCCGACAGGCCCAGCGCCAGATGCGTGTGCGCGCTGAGGCGCAGGCGGCGCTGGGCGCTGATGCCAAAGGTGAAGAAGCCGCCGTAATTGCCCTGGGCGGCGCCGTAGAGGCTGGGACCGAAGCCCCAGTCCTCGTCGACCGCGAGCAGGTAGTTGAAGCCGGCCAGCGCGATGCGCTCGCCGGTGGGCAGGCGCAGCGGGGTCCAGCTGAACTCCATGGCGGCCGGGCGACTCGCCGCCGGGCGCAGCGGCGAGGCAGGGACATCGAGAGGATCGGCCCCGGCGATCAGGGGCTGGTTCAATAGCAGGGCAAGGCCGGCCAAGGCGGCACGAACGGTCATGGAGGGGGCAATCGCTGAATCTGTAGTTGTTGTCGTCGTGGCGCGCGGGCCGGCCGCGCGCTGCTGGAGCGCCCGGGCAAACGCGGTGCCGTCCGCCGCGGGCCGGCTATTGTCCCGCCTCGGCGCCTAGGCTTTATTTCTTCTTCGCACGCGGATGCGCCGCGTCATAGACCTTGGCCAGGTGCTGGAAGTCCAGCTGCGTGTAGACCTGGGTGGTCGTGATGTGCGCATGGCCCAGCAGTTCCTGCACCGCGCGCAGATCGCCGCTGGACTGCAGCAGATGGGAGGCAAAGGAGTGGCGCAGCATATGCGGGTGCACATGGGTCGGCATGCCGGCGGCCAGCGCGCGCGCCTTCAACCGCGCGCGGATCTGCGGCGCGCCGAGCCGGCCGCCGCGCGCGCCGACCAGCAGGGCCGGTTCGCCGGCGCGGGCCAGGCCAGGCCGCAGCGCCAGCCAGTCCTGCAGCGCCGCGAGCGCCGCGCGGCCGAGCGGCACGCTGCGGCGCTTGCTGCCCTTGCCCAGCACCTGTGCCTCGGCCCCGGCCAGATCGATCCAGCCCTGCGCCGCCGCGCTGGCCTGCAGGTCCAGGCCCACCAGTTCGGCCACGCGCAGGCCGCAGCCGTAGAGCAGCTCGACGATGCAGCGGTCCAGCACATCGGAGGGCTCCCGCCCGCCGGGCGCGTATTCGGCCAGCTGCACCGCATCGTCGACGGCCAGCGCCTTCGGCAAGGGCTTGGCCGCCTTCGGCGCGCGCAGTCCGTCGAAGGGATTGAGCTCGACCAGGCGCTCGCGACCGAGCCAGCGGTAGAGGCCGCGCCAGGCCGATAGAAGCAGGGCCATGCTGCGCGGCGCCAGCTCGGCTTCGGCGTGCAAGCGCGCGGCCCAGCGTCGCGCCTGCGGCGGCTGCAGCTTCAGCAGTTCGACGCCGTCGCGCTCCGCGCATTGCTGCAGCCGGCGCAACGCATCGGCGTAGATCTGCAGGCTGCGCGGCGCCAGCCGGCGCTGCACCCGCGCATGGTCGAGGTAGGCGGCGAGCGGCGCCGCCAGCGGCGACGGCGACGCCTCAGGCGCCGGGCTGGCCTTCATCGGCAGTCGGCAGCAGCCGCACCAGCGCCGCGCTGGCGATATCGCCGATGCGGGCCAGGAACTCGGTGCCCATCTCGGCCGTGTAGCGGGTCGGATCGGGCGAGCCCAGCACCAAGAGGCCAAAGCTCTGCGGCACCGCGCCGTCCCTTTGACGCGTCAGCGGGATCAGCGCCAGCGAGGTCGCACCGCCGCCGCCCTCGGCCACGCTCAGCCAGCGCGCTGCCTCGAAGCCGGAGTTGACGCCGCAATAGGGCTGGGACAGGCTGGCCGCGAAGCTCTTCACATCGGCGCTGACCGGCTGCGCGAACTCGGCCTCGACATGCTCGGCCGCGACGCCCCACAGGCGCAGGCCGGCCTGCGGGATCATGAACTGGTGGCGCAGCTCGCGGAGCAGCACCTCGGGCACGGCCGCGGCGTCATGCGTCAGCATCATCGCGCGGGTCCAGCGGTGCAGGCGGTCGGCGATGGCGACGTTCTCCTGGCCGTTGCGGATCATCTCGATGATCTTGAACTCCAGGCCCTTGATCTTCTCGCGCAGCATCTCGGCCTGGCGCTCCTGCAGCGAGACCGCGCGCTGGCCATGCGGATGGCTCAGCTGGATCGTCGCCAGCAGTTCGGCATGGCGCTCGAAGAAGCCCGGCGTGTTGACCAGGAAGTCGGCGATGTCCTGTTCGGTAATTCCTTGCGTGCTCATCACAGCGTGATCTCTCCCTCAAAAACGGTTTGTGCCGGGCCGGTCATCAGCACCGGCGCGTCCAGGCCTTGCGACAGGCCGGCCCACTCGATCCTCAGATCGCCGCCGCGCGTATGCACCTCGACCGCCTCGTCCAATAGCCCCAAGCGGATGCCGGCGACGACGGCCGCACAGGCGCCGGTGCCGCAGGCCAGGGTCTCGCCAGCATCGCGCTCGAACACGCGCAGCTTCACTTCGCGGCGCGAGACGATCTGCAAAAAGCCGGCATTGACCTTGCGCGGGAAGCGCCGGTGCGCCTCGATCAGCGGCCCCTGCTCGGCGACGGGGTGCGTATCGACCTCGGCGACGCGCTGCACCGCATGCGGATTGCCCATCGACAGCACGGCGAACTCGGCTTGGGCGAGGCCTTCCAGCGGCCACAGCTCGAAGCCGTTCTCGATGCGCGGGCTCAGGCCCGTGCCGTCGAAGGGCACGCGCGCCAGCTCGAACACCGGCGCGCCCATGTCCACGCGCACGCGACCGTCCTCGCGCAGCTGCAGCTCGAGCAAGGCATTGACGGTCTCGACCTTGATGCTGCGCTTGTCGCTCAGGCCCTTCTCCGCCACATAGCGGACGAAGCAGCGGGCGCCATTGCCGCAATGCTCGACCTCCTCGCCGCTGGCACCGTTGAAGATGCGGTAGCGGAAATCGACATCGGCGCGCTCGCTGCGCTCGATGACGAGGATCTGGTCGCAGCCGACGCCGAAGCGCCGATCGCCGAGCCGGCGCAGCTGGGCGGTCGTCAGCGCCAGCGGCGCCGCCGTCGCGTCGAGGACGACGAAGTCATTGCCGGCGCCCTGCATCTTGGTGAAGCGCAAATTCATTCGGCCATTATCGCGGGCCGAGCGCCACCGGCGTCTCGCCGGTGGCCGGCCAAGGTATTCCTTGGACGAGGGGCTTCATCTCAGTACAGCGAAGCCTCGCCCTCGGGCCGCGTCTTGAAGCGCTTGTGCACCCAGAAGTACTGGGCCGGTTGCTCGCGCACCTTGGCCTCCAGCCAGGCATTCAGCGTGCGCGCGTCGGCCACCAGATCGTCGCTCGGATAGCCGGGCAGCGGCTCGCAGAGTTCGATCTGATAGCCCTGCCCGCCCGGCAACATGGTCACGACGACCGGCTGCACCGGGGTCTTCATCGTCGCGGCGATCTTGGCCGGCGCCAGCAGGGTGCAGGCCGGCACGCCGAAGAAGGGCACGAAGGCCGAGTCCTTGGGGCCGAAGTCCTGGTCCGGCGAGTTGACGAAGGAATAGCCCTCGCGGATGCGCCGCAGCACCGAACGCACGCCCTCATGGCGGTTGACCAGATGGGTGGTGCCGAAGCGCGAGCGCGCCGCGCGCAGGCGCGCGTCGAAGACCGGATTGCTCTGGCGCTGATAGATGCAGACGCCGGGCGCGCGCTGGTTCAGGCCCAGGGCCAGCGCCGCCCATTCGAGGCCGACGAAGTGTGGCAGCACCCAGGTCACCGGTCCGGCGCGCTCGGCCAGCTGGATGTCGCCCTTGATGTGCATGATGCGCTGCAGGCGCTCGGCCGGCGCGAACCACATCAGGCCGCGGTCGAGCAGGCTGCGCGCCAGCCAGCCGAAATGCTCGCGCGCCAGCGCCTCGCGCTCCTCGGCCGACTTCTCCGGGAAGCACAGCTCCAGATTGCGCAGCGCGATGCGCCGGCGCGAGCCGGCCAGGCGCCACAGCAGCGCGCCCAGGCCGCGGCCCAGCGCCGCCAGCACCGACAGCGGCAGGAAGTGCAGGAGCCAGAGGATGGCGATCAGGACATGGGCACCCAGGCGGCCGGCCATTCAGCGCTCCTGCCCGGTGGCGGTCGCCGCGGCCGCCGGCTCGGGCGCGGCGGCGATGTCCAGGCCGCGCGGCCGCTTGTAGCGGTTGTAGCCCCACAGATATTGGCCCGGCGCCAGGCGGATCATCTGCTCCATTGCCGCATTGATCGTCGCGGCCGCCTCCTCGGGCGACAGCTCGCGCGCGATCGCGGGCGCGGGCATGACATGCACCGCGTAGCCCTGCCCGCCGGGCAGGCGCTCGCCCCAGATCAGCAGCAGCGCCGCGCCGGTCTGCTGCACCAGGCGGGCGGCCAGGGTCATCGTGTAGGCCGGCCGGCCGAAGAACGGTGCCCAGACGCCCAGGCCCTCGGGCGGCACCTGGTCGGGCAACAGGCCTATCGTCTGGCCCTGGCGCAGTGCGCGGATCATCTGGCGCACGCCGGCCAGGGTCGCGGGCGCGGTCGCCAGGCCCGGGCGACCGCGCGAATCGTCGACGATGGGCCGCAGCCAGGCCTTGCGCGCCGGGCGGAACAAGACGGTGATCGGCCGCTCGGCATCGCAGAAGCGCTCGGCAACGGCCTGGGCGCAGATCTCGAAGCAGCCCAGATGCGGGGTCAGCAGCACCAGGCCGCGCCGCTCGGCCAGCGCCGCCTCGATCAGCTCGGCGCCCTCCCAGCGCAAGCGCCGGCCGAGCCGCTCCTCGGCCGGGCGCAGCCACAGCCAGGGCGTCTCGGCAATCATCCGCCCGGCGGCGGCGATGGCCGGACGGGCGGCCGCCCAGGGCAGGCCGGCGACGGCCACATTGGCCTGGAAACGCTGGCGGTAGCTGGCCGAGGCCGCATAGGTCAGCCAGCCGGCCAGGCCGCCCAGGGCGTGCAAAAGACGCAGGGGCCAGCGGGCGAGAAAGCGGAACAACAGCAACATATTTCTATAATGAGGGCGTCGCCGAGTTACTGAACAACTTGCGGGGCGATGCGGGTTTCTCGAATTCTGGGGCCCCGCCGGGCAGCAAGGCTGCTCAATAAGTGCCGCTAAAGCGTTCGCCGCGTCATTCCCGACATCCGGCAACGCCGATGGACTGTCAACACGGAGTGTAAAAGTGGCGAACGATTTTCTCTTTACTTCTGAATCGGTCTCCGAAGGTCATCCGGACAAGGTGGCCGACCAGATCTCGGACGCGATTCTCGACGCAATCTTCACCCAGGACCCGCGCTCGCGCGTCGCGGCCGAGACGCTGACCAATACCGGCCTCGTGGTGCTGGCCGGCGAGATCACCACCAACGCCCACGTCGACTACATCCAGGTCGCGCGCGACACGATCAAGCGCATCGGCTACGACAACACCGAATACGGCATCGACTACAAGGGCTGCGCGGTGCTGGTCGCCTACGACAAGCAGAGCAATGACATCGCCCAGGGCGTGGACCAGGCCAGCGACGACCATCTGAACACCGGCGCGGGCGACCAGGGTTTGATGTTCGGCTATGCCTGCGACGAGACGCCCGAGCTGATGCCGGCCCCGATCTATTACGCCCACCGTCTGGTCGAACGCCAGGCGCAGCTGCGCAAGGACGGTCGCCTGCCCTTCCTGCGTCCCGACGCCAAGAGCCAGGTGACGATGCGCTATGTTGACGGCAAGCCGCACTCGATCGACACCGTCGTGCTCTCGACCCAGCACCACCCGGACCAGAGCGAGACGCCGACGAAGATGAAGGCCAGCTTCATCGAGGCCGTCATCGAGGAGATCATCAAGCCGGTCCTGCCGAAGGAATGGCTGAAGGAAACGAAGTACCTGATCAACCCGACCGGCCGCTTCGTCATCGGCGGCCCGCAGGGCGACTGCGGCCTGACCGGCCGCAAGATCATCGTCGACACCTATGGCGGCGCCTGCCCGCATGGCGGCGGCGCCTTCTCGGGCAAGGACCCGACCAAGGTCGACCGCTCGGCCGCCTATGCGGCCCGCTATGTGGCCAAGAACATCGTCGCCGCCGGCCTGGCGCGGCAATGCCAGATCCAGGTCGCCTACGCGATCGGCGTGGCGCGCCCGATGAACGTGACCGTCTACACCGAAGGCACCGGCGTGATCTCCGACGATCGCCTGTCGGCCCTGGTGCAGGAACATTTCGATCTGCGGCCCAAGGGCATCATCCAGATGCTGGATCTCTTGCGCCCGATCTACACCAAGACCGCCGCCTACGGCCACTTCGGCCGCGAAGAGCCGGAGTTCACGTGGGAGAGGACGGACAAGGCCGCGGCGCTGCGTGCAGCGGCCGGCCTGTAAAGGCCGGCATCCGCGAAACGGATCGGCCGCCTTGCGGCGCAGGCCAACTTCGCGCAGCGAAGTTAGGGCCCGTCAGGGCCGGCCGAAGCCACAAGGCTGAGCCCAACAAAAGCACCGGCTATGCCGGTGCTTTTCTTTTGTCAATGCTCGATCAGCGCCGACTCGATCGCGCCGATCGCCTCGCCCAGCTTGGTGCGGGCCAGTGCCTTGCACTGCTCGTTGCTGGCGTTCGGGATGGCGCCGAAGGTCGAAGCCGTCTTGGCCGGCTTGAACAGCAGCTCCTTGCGGGCGCGGGGCAGGATCATCGCGCGCGCGGTCACGACGCAGGTCTTTTCGGCGGTGAAACCGCCCATCACCTGGCTGACGAAGCCCCATTTCTTGGCCGGGTACAGCTTGCGGACCTTGTCCGACGCGTATTCCTTCCAGACCGAGCCGGCGACGGCGCCGTCCATCAGGAACTCGGTCGAATGATCGAGCACGATATAGGGCGTGCCCGCGGGCGCGGAGGCGGGCGCGGGCGCGGCCAGCGTCAACGCGGAACTCGACAGCAGCAGGGCGGCGAGCAAGGGTCCTCTGATTTTTCTCATGACTGTCCTTGAATGAAGGAAAAGAGCGAGTAGCAAGCGGGCTCGCTAGCGAACGAAGCAATCAATCAGCGGCGGGCCCCGAAGACTGACCCGGCGGCGCCAGTGTAGGAGCGGCCGGCGGCCCGCACGCAGCGCCGGCCGCCGCCGCAGCAAAAACTGTCTTTCATCGGCAACAGCCGGCGCCGTGCCCTCGCTCCCGCCGACCGCTCAGGTCGGCGTCCGCTGCCATCGGACACGCCGGCCCAGGATGGCCAGACCCAGGGCCAGCAGAACCCAGGTCTGCGGCTCGGGCACCGCCGAAGGGATGGGCAGATCGGCCAGCGCGCCGATCGAACCGCCGGACAGCAAGAGGCCGGTCAAGGCCTGCGGGTCGCCGCTGAAGCCGCCCTTGGCCTTGCTCAGATCCCAATAGGCGCTAATCAGCTTGCGGTTACCCTTGTCGTCCTGCTGCCAGTAGTTCATCGTGATCTTCTGCGCCAGCAGCGAGGCCGAAGCGACCGGCGTTTCGCTGGAGCCGCTGACCTGCAGCGAGCTGAGATTGGCCTCATCGAAGATCATCTGGAAGAAGGGCCTGGACATGTCCTCACCGGGGTGCACGACATCGAGGGTCGCCTTCGGATAGACCTTCCCGCTGGCCACGCCGAAGAAGATCGGCACAGTCGACGAGTCGACAAACTGCATCCAGCTCAGGTCGCTGAAGCTGGCCTTGCCGGCCCCCGAGCCCGCGCCCCCTATCACCCCGCCGTAGCTATTGCTGACCCCCCAGGAGAAGCTGAGGGCGTCGATCCATCGGAGGTGCGCCTTGTCGGTGCTTTCTCCGTTGATGCCTTCGATCTTCAGGAAAAGATCGTTGGCCGCGGCGGCTGGACCTGCCAGCAACGCCAGCCCCAGTGCCAGGGGCAGAAGGAATCGCTTCATGCTGATCTCCTACGATAAGGGTTGTTGCTTTCACGGATGGAGGGTCGGCCCGCTGGGGCGCGACCCCGTTGGACCATAGGCCTGTGCCGAGCCGCCAGCCATCCCGAACAACACAAGACCCGACCCGCCCGGAGCTGCCGACCGTGAGCACGACCGCGAAGACAAGCAGGACAAGAAAGCCCAGCCCGCCGACCTTGGATGAGCTGCGCCGCTACGCGATCGCCCGCTCGCTGTTCAAGCCGACCACGCTGCCGCGCGCGATCGCGCGGCTGGGCTTCGTGCAGGCCGATCCGATGCGGGCGCCGGCGCGCGCGCAAGACCTGATCCTGCGGCACCGCGTCAGCGGCTACCGCGCCGGCGATCTCGAGCAGCGCTATGCGCGGCTGAAGATCGAGGAGGACTGCCTCGTCAACTACGGCTTCGTCGAGCGCCGCACGCTGGCGCTGCTGCATCCGCGCGAGGCGCGCCGCAGCTGGGACGCGAAGACGCGCGAGCAGGCCGAGCAGCTGCTCGCCGCCGTGCGCCAGCGCGGCCCGACCCATCCCAAGCATCTGCTAGAGGAATTCGCCCACCATGGCCGCCAGGCCGGCTACTGGGGCGGCGAGCTCAACGTCAGCACGCAGCTGCTCGACGGCCTGCATTACCGCGGCCAGCTGCGGGTCAAGCGGCGCGACAACGGCACCCGCGTCTACGAGGCGATCGCCCACCCCGAGCAGGACCAGAGCCCCGCGGCCCGCACGCAGCGCGCCGAGGCGCTGCTGGACATGGTGCTCGCGCTCTATGCGCCGCTGACGGCCGCCAGCTTCGGCTACCTGACCTCGCTGCTCGGCTATGGCGCGCCGCATCTGCGCGCGGAGACGCGTGCGGCCTTCAAGCGCGCCAAGCAGCGCTATGCCCATGCCCAGATCGAAGGCCAGACTTGGTACTGGCCGGCCGACGAGAACCCGCGCTCCAGGCGCCATGCGGCCGATGCGCAGCTGCGCCTGCTGGCGCCCTTCGACCCAGTGGTCTGGGATCGCCGGCGCTTCGAGCTGTTCTGGGGCTGGGCCTACCGCTTCGAGGCCTACACGCCGGCGGCCAAACGCCAGATGGGCCATTACGCGCTGCCGCTGCTGTGGGGCGAGGAGATGCCGGGCTGGGCCAATCTGCGCGTCGACAAGGGCCGGCTGCGGCATGAGCTCGGCTTCACCGGCGCGCGGCCGCGCAGCGCCGCCTTCCGGCTGGCGCTGGAGGAGGAGCTGGCGCGCATCGAGCAATTCCTCGGCCTGGCATGAGCTGACCCTGGGCGCCGGCATTTCGAGGCCACAATGGCCGCATCGCGACTCGCCCCGTCGATATGCGCCGCATCGCCGTTTCCCTGAGTGCCGCCGCCCTGCTGGCGGCCTGTGCCACCGTGGTGACCTCGAAGCTGGACGCCGAGTTCGGCCCGGCCGACCCGGCCCGCTTCGACAAGCCGGCGGCGCCGCCGCCCGGTGAGTCCTATGCGCAGCACATCCAGCCGATCCTGAACCAGCGCTGCGTCGTCTGCCATGCCTGCTACGACGCGCCCTGCCAGCTGAAGGCGACGAGCTGGGACGGCCTGGCGCGCGGCGCCAGCAAGCACCGCGTCTACGACGCCGCAAGGCTGCTGGCCGACGCGCCGAGCCGTCTCTATGTGGACGCGCAGCTGCCGTCCGAATGGCGCAGCCGCGAATTCTTCGCGGTGCTGAACGAGCGCACGCCAGCGCCCGAGGCGAACCGCTCGCTGAGCCTGCTGCACCGGATGCTGAGCCTGAAGCAGCAACACCCCTGGCCGGCCGGCGATGCGAAGGCCCAGGCCACGCTGAACCTGGACCCCGATGCCGCGGCCAGCTGCCCGGCCGACATCGCCGAGATGGACCGCTACGCGCAGAACAAGCCACTGGGCGGCATGCCCTATGGCCTGCCGGGGCTCGCCCCCGACGAGCATGCGCGGCTGACGCGCTGGATCGAGCAGGGTGCGCCCTACGAGGGCCCCGCGCCGCTGCCGGCCGCGCTGCAGCAGCAGGTGGCGCTGTGGGAGCGCTTCCTGAACGGCGACTCGGCCAAGGAGCGGCTGTTCGCCCGCTATGCCTACGAGCATCTGTTCCTCGCGCATCTGTACTTCGGCGCCGAGGCGGACGGCCGGCGGCAGTTCTTCCGCCTGGTCCGTTCGAGCACGCCGCCGGGCCAGCCGACGCGCCTCGTCGCCAGCGCGCGGCCGGTGGACGACCCGGGCGTCGCGCGCGTCTACTACCGGATCGAGCCCGAGCGCGAGGCCATCGTCGCCAAGACCCATATGCCCTACCGGCTCGACGCCGCGCGGATGGCGCGCTGGCGCGCGCTGTTCCTGGCGCCGGACTACAGGGTCGACCAGCTGCCCGGCTACGACGCCGGCACCGCCGCCAACCCCTTCGCGACCTTTGCCGCGCTGCCGGTCGGCGCGCGCTACCGCTTCATGCTCGACGAGGCGGAGTTCACGGTAATGGGCTTCATCAAGGGCCCGGTCTGCCGCGGCCAGGCGGCGCTGAACGTGATCGAGGACCAGTTCTGGGTGACCTTCCTGGCGCCATCGCCGGCCTACGACGAGGCGATCGCCAAGCTGCTGCAGAACGCGACCGAGGTCGCCGCCCTGCCGACCGGCAGCAGCAATACCGGCGCGCTGCTGAAGTGGCTGCAGTATGGCCAGAAGGAAAGCAGCTACCGCCAGACCCGTAGCGCCCATATCAATGCCGCGCTGAACGGGCGCGAGCGACTGGACCTGAACCTGATCTGGGACGGCACGGGCGATGGCAGCGTCCGCAACGACAACGCCGGCCTGACCGTGTTCCGCCATTTCGACAGCGCCAGCGTCGTCAAGGGCTTCGTCGGCCCGGCACCGAAGACGGCCTGGGTGATCGACTATCCGCTGCTCGAGCGCATCCACTACCTGCTCGTTGCCAACTACGACGTCTACGGCAATGTCGGTCATCAGCTGAACTCGCGGCTGTACATGGACTATCTGCGCATGGAGGGCGAGTTCAACTTCATCGCGCTGCTGCCCAAGGCCGGGCGCATCGCGACGCGCGATCACTGGTATCGCGGTGTCGACCAAAACGTGCGCGAGCAGGTCTACGGCGGGCCCGATACGACGCTGACGGTTGACAGCGCCGTGCCTTACCGCAGCAGCGACCCGCGCGCCGAGCTGCTGGAGCTGCTGCGCGCGCGGCTGGGCCCGGCGCTGGCCCAGGGCACGGACTGGCGCCGCCATGCGCCGGCGCCGCTGCAGGCGGCGCTGCAGCCGCTGGCCGCGCTGCAGGGCGAGGCCCTGCAATGGCTGCCCGAGGCGGCCGTGCTGGTCGTCGAGCTGCCCGATGGCGAGCGGCGGAACTTCAGCCTCTTGCGCAACACCGCGCATGCCAGCGTTGCGCATCTGCTCGGCGAGGAAAAGCGCCTGCTGCCGCAGGAGGACACCTTGACGCTGACCGCCGGCATCGTCGGCAGCTATCCGAACGCGTTCTACCGCGCCCGCGCCGCCGAACTGCCGGCCCTGGTCGCCGCGATCGCGGCCTTGCGCTCCGAGGCCGACTACACGAGCTTCGCCCGCCGCTGGGCGGTTCGGCGCGACGACGCGCAGTTCTGGGCCTTCAGCGACGCCCTGCTGCAGCGCTACGGGAAGGAGCAGCCGCTGGAGGCCGGCTTGCTCGACTACAACCGCCTGGAGAACCGCTAGGACTTATTGCGACACCAGTTCCAGCGTCTGGCCGTCCTGCGTGTCATTGCCCTGCGCGACCAGCACGCGGACATCGCCCGGCAGGCCGGACGGACCGGGAATGGCCAGCAGCAGCCAGTCGGCGTTGTTGGCGATGCTGACCGAGGGCGCGTTGAACACCACCGCCTTGGAGCCTGCCGTCGTCAGCACCAGCCGGAAGGTGCCGCCATTGACCTCCAGCGAGTCATTGCCCGAGGCCGGCTGCACATTGGAGTAGCTGAGGTTGGAGATGGTCGGCGTCGCCTGCGCCAGGTCTTGCGCTGGCTGGATCAGGTAGACGTCCACCGCCGGCGCCAGCGGGTCGGCATGCAGCACGCGCACGCGCGCCTTGTCGCTCAGCAGGCCCTTGTTGTACGGGTCATGGATGGCCGTCAGCCCGACCGCGCTGCCATTGGCGCCCAGCAGGGCGACGAAGGTGTAGCGATCGCCCTGCGAGGGGTTCAGCCGCGTGGTCGACAGCGCGGTCGACGGCGCCGAGGCCAGGCGCACGCTCCAGTCGGCGGCGCTGTTGCTGACGTCGTAGTAGCGCGAGACCGATTTGTAGGCGACGTTGCTGGGCGGGTCGGCCGTCTCGTTGCGGTACAGCGAGAGATTCGGGCCGGCCGGCACCGCGTGGATGAAGCGAACGACCGGATCGCGCACATCGAGCCGGTCCTCGGTATCGCCACCGCCGCAGGCGGCGACGAGCAGGGCCGCCGCGGCGGCCGTCAGGTATTTGAGCAGCTGCATGGTGAACTCTTTCCATCGGAGTTATCGATGCAGCCACGCTACGCCGCGACCCCGGGCCTGTCTGTCGGCGGTGGCGCGGCACGCTCGGTGACCGCGTCCTACAGCGGCTACAAATCGCTACATGGACCTCGCCGCCAGCAGCGCGCGCGCCAGCTCGGCGAAGCCCACGCCGCGTTCGCCCGCGGTGATGAAGGCCGGCAGCGTGTGCAGCTGCGGCAGGAAGCGCCGGATATTGGCCACGCCGACCGACAGCGGCACGCGCTCGAACATCAACTGGTCATTGGTCGAGTCGCCGACATAGGCCCATTCGCGCGCATCGAACGGAACCTGCAGCAAGCGGCGTACCGCCCATTCGGCCGCGCTCCATTTGCTGTGCTCGCCGATCCAGCCATTGATGTGGATGGAGCTGACCGTCGCCGTCAGGCCATGCGCGCGCATCAGCGCGCAGACCTGTTCGATCTGCGCCGGCGCCAGATGCGCGAACTCGCTGTGGTCGACGGCGATATCGGTCAATCGGCCGGCGCTGTCGGTCGCCAGCCGCGCGCCCGGCACCTGCGCCAGCAGCTCGGCCGCACAGGCCTGCAGGCGCTCGAAGTTGGCGGCGCGGCTCGCTGCGTCCTGGCTGAACTCGCGCAGCAGTTCTCCATCGGCGCCGCGGTGCAGCATCACCGAGCCGTTCTCGGCCACGATGGCCGCGATCGGCCAGGCCAGTGCGAAGGGCTCGCTCCAGCCCGCCGGTCGACCGGTGATCGCAATCACCGGCACATCCGCCGAGCGCAGATCGTGCAGCGCCGCCAGCGCCTCGGGGGCGATGCCGCCCTCGGCCGTCATGGTGTCGTCGATATCGGTCAGGATGCCGCGCAGGCCGCGCAAAAGTGCCGGCGGGCAGAGGTTCAAGGGCTGCATGGCCGGGGATTGTCCCTTGTTGCGGCTAGAATCCGGGCTTCCGAGGAGCGTTGCAACCTCAGCACCTTATGAGGCCAGGCTCGGACAGATCCGCGAACGAACAAGCGCCGGGTCTTTTGCAACCGCGCTCACCCGCAATGTCCTCGCGTGGTGATCGTTCGTCTTCCAACATCGTCTCGCGGCATTGCGGCTTCATTCCCGAAGGAGCTTTGCAATGAATGCTGCCGTGCTGAAGAAGACGCTGTCCGCCGACCAATACCTGATCAAGGATCTGAGCCTTGCCGCCTGGGGCCGCAAGGAACTCGCCATCGCCGAGAGCGAGATGCCCGCGCTGATGGCGATCCGCAAGGAATACGCCGCGACGCAGCCGCTGAAGGGCGCGCGCATCACCGGCTCGCTGCACATGACGATCCAGACCGGCGTGCTGGTCGAGACGCTGCAGGCTCTTGGAGCGGAAGTGCGCTGGGCCTCCTGCAATATCTTCTCGACCCAGGACCATGCCGCCGCCGCCCTGGTGGCCGAGGGCACGCCGGTGTTCGCCTACAAGGGCGAGACGCTGGAGGACTACTGGGACTACACGCACCGCATCTTCGAGTTCGGCCCCAAGGGCGCGGCCGGTGAAGGCCCGAACATGATCCTCGACGACGGCGGCGACGCGACCCTGCTGATGCACCTGGGCCAGAAGGCCGAGAAGGACCTGTCGGTGCTGGCCAATCCGGGCAGCGAGGAAGAGCGCATCCTGTTCGCCGCCATCAAGGCCAAGATCGCCGTCGACCCCAGCTGGTACACGCGCAAGAGCGCCGAGATCATCGGCGTGACCGAGGAGACGACGACCGGCGTGCACCGTCTGAAGGAGATGTCGGACAAGGGCAGCCTGCTGTTCCGCGCGATCAACGTCAACGACTCGGTGACCAAGAGCAAGTTCGACAACCTCTACGGCTGCCGCGAGTCGCTGGTCGACGGCATCAAGCGCGCGACCGACGTGATGATCGCCGGCAAGATCGCCGTGATCGCCGGCTATGGCGACGTGGGCAAGGGCTCGGCCCAGGCCATGCGCGCGCTGTCGGCCCAGGTCTGGGTGACCGAGATCGACCCGATCTGCGCGCTGCAGGCGGCAATGGAGGGCTTCCGCGTCGTGACGATGGAATACGCCGCCGACAAGGCCGACATCTTCGTGACGACGACCGGCAACAAGGGCGTGATCCGCCACGAGCACATGGCCGCGATGAAGCACAACGCCATCGTCTGCAATATCGGCCACTTCGACAACGAGATCGACATCGCCTCGATCGAGAAGTACCAGTGGGAAGAGATCAAGCCCCAGGTCGACCATGTGATCTTCCCGGACGGCAAGCGCATCATCCTCCTGGCCAAGGGCCGCCTGGTGAACCTGGGCTGCGGCACCGGCCACCCGAGCTATGTGATGTCGTCGAGCTTCGCCAACCAGACGATCGCGCAGATCGAGCTGTTCGCGCACAAGGAGCGCTACGAGGTCGGCCAGGTCTATGTGCTGCCCAAGCACCTGGACGAGAAGGTCGCCCGCCTGCAGCTGGTGACGCTGAACGCGCAGCTGAGCGAGCTGACGGACGAGCAGGCGGCCTATATCGGCGTGCCCAAGCAAGGTCCGTTCAAGCCCGACAGCTACCGCTACTGAGCCATGCGTGCCGATCAGCTGCTTGTGAGCCAAGGCCTGGCGCCGACGCGCTCGGCCGCACAGCGGCTGATCGACGGCGGCGCCGTGCAGTGCGAGGGCCGCGTGCTTAAAAAGGCAGGCGAAGACCTGTTGCCGAATGCGCGGCTCCTCGTCACCGACGACGCCGAGCTGCGCTATGTCTCGCGCGGCGGGCTCAAGCTCGAAGGTGCGCTGAAGACCAGCGGCATCGTCGTCTCGGGCCTGCATGCGCTGGACATCGGCCAGAGCACCGGCGGCTTCACCGATGTGTTGCTGAAGGCCGGCGCCGCCCATGTCACCGGCATCGACGTCGGCCACAGCCAGCTGCATGCCAGCTTGGCGCACGACCCGCGCGTCACCGCGCTGGAGAACCAGCATGTGCGCGAATTTCAGCCGACGCAAAGCTTCGCGCTCATCGTCGGCGACCTGAGCTTCATCTCGATGCTGGGCGAGTTGGCGCGCATCGCGAAATGGCTGGCGCCGGCCGGTCAGCTGCTGCTGCTGATCAAGCCGCAGTTCGAGCTGGGCAAGAAGGCGCTGAACAAGGGCGGCCTGATCAAGGACCGCAAGCAGTACCTCGAGCTCGAGCAGCGCGCGCGGGCGGGCGTCGATGCGATCGGCGGCCTGCAGTTGCGCGGCTGGTTCGAAAGTCCCGTCACCGGCGGTGACGGCAACACCGAATTCTTTCTCTGGGTCCAAGCCACATGAGCACCCCCGTCAGTTTCGAGTTCTTTCCTCCCAACACGCCGGTCGGCGCCGAGAAGCTGAAGACGGTCGTGCGCGAGCTCGGCGCGCTCAATCCGCAGTATTTCAGCGTCACCTATGGCGCCGGCGGCTCGACGCGCGAGAAGACCCTGCAGACGGTGATGGACATCGCCGCCAGCGGCTTCGAGGCCGCGCCGCATCTGAGCTGCGTCGGCTCGACGCGCGAGAACATTGCCGAGATCCTGGCTACCTACCGCGCGCAGAACATCCGCCGCGTCGTCGCCCTGCGCGGCGACCTGCCCAGCGGCACGGCCACCGCGGGCGAGTTCCGCTATGCCTCCGAGTTGGTCGAGTTCATCCGCGCCACGCAAGGCCCGGACTGGAAGATCGAGGTCGCCGCCTATCCGGAATACCATCCGCAGCAGCGCTATGCGGCCAAGGATCTGCAGCATTTCGCCGCCAAGATGCGTGCCGGCGCCAGCGCGGCGATCACGCAGTTCTTCTTTAACCCGGACGCCTACTTCCACTTCGTCGACGAGGTGCGCGCGCTGGGCATCGCAGCGCCGATCATCCCGGGCATCATGCCCTTCCACAACTATGCGCGCATCGCCCAGTTCGCGCAGCGCGACGGCATCGAGATCCCGCGCTGGGTCGCGCTGAAGATGGAAGGCTTCATGGACGACAGCGCCTCGATCCGCGCCTTCGGCCTGGACGTGATGACGCGCGTCTGCGAACGCCTGATCGCCGGCGGCGTGCCGGCCATCCACTTCTACACGCTGAACCAGTCGGCGCTCACCTTGGAGCTGTGCAAGCGGCTGGGCCTGGGCTGAGGCGCCTCAGCGCGGGCCGCTCGCGGCGGCGGCGGCCGCCGCCGGCCCCGCCTTTCTCAGTTCTTCCTCCACATTGCAGGGCGCGACCGGCTCCCGGCGGTCCTCGACCAGGGTCCAGTCCGCGTCCATCGGCGAATCGCGCCGGGCTGCGAAGAAGTAGCGGCTGCAGGGCGCGATCTTGAGCGCGAACGATTTCTGCACCACCTGCCGCGCGCTCTTCCCGCCCTCGGCCTCCAGCACCACCCAGCGCAGCCCCGGCGCCAGCTGCACCGGCGTTCCCGGTCGCGCGAACTGGATCTGCTCGTCAATCGAGACCACCCGGACCGGATACAGGGTCGGATCGGTGCGCGTCAGCGGCACGCCCTCGATATAGGACTGCGGCGCGCTCGCGCAAGCGGCCAGAATCAGCGTCGAGACGGGGACCCCCGCCGCGGCGGCAGAAAGCGTCTTCCTCATCATGACCTCCTCACGGCGCCGATCCGACCGATCACGCGAGCATAGCCGCCCGCCGCTCGCCCTAGGCGGCCGTGCGCAACTCGGTTGCCTGCGACCAGACCGCCTGCCAGCGCCCGTCGCCGCGCCGCTCGTAGCTGTCGCTGTGCCGGCAGACGACTTCGCGCCCCGAGGGGAAGCGCAGCCGCGCGGTGTAGCGGACGATGGCCATCTCGGCGCTCAGCCGCACGGCGATGTCGCCGTCGATCGTCCAGTCCGCATAGAAGGGTTCACCGGCGATCGCGGCCAGGTACTGCTGACGCGTGAACAGCTTGCCGGCCGGCGTGACCAGCTCGTAGTCCGGCGCATGCAGCTCTTCGAGCGTCGCCATGTCGCGCTCGACCAGCGCACGCGTGCGACGCCGTTCGAGCGCGCGGAAGAAGTCTTCGTCGACGCCCGCCATGCGGGGTCCGCGCCCCATTCAGACCGCCTTCTCGAGCTCGAGATTGCCGTCGATGAACTTCAGCTTGAACTGCAGCCGGACTATGCGCCAGCCGCCCGCGGCCTGACGCTGCAGATCGAGCTCGTAGCTGCCCACAAAGCTGCGCGACTTCAGCGCCGCGGCGATGCCGGCGCGGTAGTGATAGGCGGTGCCGTAGCACTGCACGGTGGCGCGATCACCGTCGACGCGGGTGCGGAAGTTGCCGAGCTGGTGATGCACCTGGTCGAGCTTGCTGAAGGCCTCGGCCCAGCTCTGGCAGACCTCGCGCGGGGCGATGCTCAGCGGCTCGCCGCCGACCATCGAGGTCATGTCCAGCAGGAAGGGCGCCGTGAAGCAGTCCTCGGCCCTGGGCCAGTCGCGCTCGTCGACGGCGACGAACATGCGCACCACCAGGTCCTCGACCTCTTGGCGCGCCCACAAACCCTGTTCCACGGATTCGCTCATCGACACCCTCCCGGTGATCAGGAAACAAACTTCAGGCAACCTCGGCAAACGCGTCGCGCGTCAGATTCTCCGGCGCCTGCCCCTCGGCGCGGCAGACCACATCGTCCTCGATGCGCACGCCGCCGAAGCGGGCCAGATGGTCGACCGCGTCCCAGTCGACGGCGCCCGCATGCGGCCCGGCGCGCAGCTGGCGCAAAAGCGTCGGGATGAAATACAGGCCCGGCTCTATCGTCACGACCATCTCCGGCTCCAGCTTGCGGGTCAGGCGCAGGAAGGGGTGACCCTCGGGCTTGGGCGCGGTCGTGCCGCTGTCGTCGGTCATGAAGCCGGCGACGTCGTGGACCTGCAGACCGATCAGATGGCCGATGCCATGCGGGAAGAAGGTCGAGCTGATGCGCTCGGCGACGATGGCCTCCGCGCTCATGCCCTTGACGATGCCCTGCCCGGCCAGGATGGCGGCAACCCGGCGGTGCGTGCTCAGATGGATGTCGCGGTAATCGACGCCGGCGCGCACCTCGTCGACCAGGGCCAGCTGGGCCTGCTCCATCGCGGCCAGCAAGGCATCGAAGCGATCGTCGCCGGCGCTCCAGGTGCGCGTGATGTCGGCGGCATAGCCATTGACCTGGGCGCCGGCGTCGATCAGGAAGCTGCGCGACTGCGGCGGTGGGCTGGCGTCCTGGTACTGGTAGTGCAAGACGGCCGCATGCTCGTTCAGCGCGACGATGTTCGAGTAGGGCAGATCGCGGTCGGTGTGGCCGCTGGCGGCCAGATAGGCGCGGTGGATGTCGAGCTCGGACGCGCCGGCCAGAAAGGCGGCGCGGGCCGCGCGGTGCGCCGGCACGGCTCTTTGCTGGGCGGCGCGCATCTGTTCGAGCTCCCAGGCCGTCTTGCGGCCGCGCGCGAAGTGCAGGATGTTCAGCAGCTCCGTCGGGTTGTTCGGCTTCAGCTCGCCCAGCGCGGCATCGGCCTCGCCGATGATGGCCAGGCGGCCGGGAACCTTCAGATGGTCGAGCGCATCACCGGGCTCGCCGATGACGATCAGCTCGACCAGCTCCACCCATTCGCCGCTCGGGTCCGAGGGCGGCACATGCCAGTAGTCGTCGGGCTGGTAGTAGACGAGGCGCGGCTTGTGGCCGGGCCGCAGCAGCAGCCAGCTGTAGGGCACATTCGTCAGCGGCAGCCATTGCTTGAAATGCGGGTTCGGCTGGAACAGATAGGGCCGGTCGTCGAGGAAGGCGTATTTCTCGACGCCGGAGGCGATCAGCAGCGCATCGAAACCGCAGCGGGCCAGGGCCGCCTCGGCCTGGCGCTGCAACTGGGCAAGGTGTTGGGCGTAGGTGCTCATGGGCCGATTAGAGCAGCACCGCCGGCGAATCGGCAGCCGGCCTCAGCCCCCGCGCTCCCAGACCACGCCCTCCTCGGTCAGCATGGTGTCGACCGGCATGTCACCGGGCTCGGCCCGCAAGAGCGGCAGAAAGCCATGGGCGAAGCCGACGCCGGCGGTCGCCGGGCGCGGGGCCAGCGCGGCCAGCGTCCGATCCATGAAGCCGCCGCCATAGCCCAGGCGCAGGCCGGCGGGGCCGTAGCCCAGGCAGGGCACGATCATCAGCTGCGGCTCGAAGACCTCGGTGTCCTTCGGTTTCGGAATGCCATAGGCGTCTTCCTCCATCGGGCAGCCCGGATACCAGACATGGAAGCGCAAGGTGCCCTGCTCCTTGTCGACGACCGGCAGGCCGATGCGGCGCTCGGGATGGGCCTCGCTCCAGCGGTACAGCGCCGGCAGCGGATCGAACTCACCCTTGATCGGCCAGTAGGCGCCGATGGTGGTCTCGCGCCGGCGCACGAGCCAGACGCGCAGCACGCTCTGCAGCTGCTCGGCCAGTTCGAGCCGCCCGGACAGGTCCAGGCGCTCTTGGATCAGCCGCTGGCGCAGCGCGGCGCGGTCGTTCATCCCATCCACAAAAAGCTCCGACGGTGAGTGCAGAGCGATTGTGCGGGTTTAGAGTCAAGCGATGAATGAGGAATTCACCGCGCACTGTCGCGAACTGCTGAGCCCGCTGGGCGCCGTGCGCAGCCGGCGGATGTTCGGCGGCCATGGGCTCTACGTGGACGAGCTCTTCATCGCCATCATCGCCGGCGAGCAGCTCTATCTGAAGACCGATGCCGAAACGCGGCCGCGCTTCGAGGCGGCGGGCTGCGAGCCCTTCAGCTACGACAGCAAGAACGGCGAGCGGGTCGTCATGGGCTATTTCCGCCCGCCCGAGGAGGCGCTGGAGTCGCCGGCGCTGATGCGGCCCTGGGCCGCGCTGGCGCTGCAGGCGGCGCTGCGCGCGCGGGCGGCCAAGGCCCCGGTCAAGCGGCCGCGAGCGCCGAAGCCAGGGTCTTCCTGAGCGAGGGCCGCAGCGCCTCGCCCAGCTTGCGCATCGCGCTGGCGCAGGCCGAGGGCGGCACCAGCAACTGGAATTGCGCGCTGGGCCAGGCCTCGATCACCGCCTTGCTGCCCGAGGGCAGCCGCACGCTCTGGCCGGGTTCCAGCCAGATGTCGTGGCCCGGCTGGTCCAGGCTGCCCTGCAGCGTCAGCCACAGCCGACCCTGGGCCACGCTCAGCTCGCGCGCGCCCGGGCCTATGGTCAGGCTCAGGGCCTCGCCTTCGGCCACTTCCCACAGTGATTGCAGTCCGCTCATGATTCCACCTCCGGCTCAGAGCACGTCCATTCGCGCTCGTCATGGAGAAATCCTAGGGTCAACCCGCAAGCCGGTCCAATGAGATCGATGCGCCGGATTGATACCATTTGCTCATGAATCCACCGCAGCTCGCACGCCAGCGTCCGCTCTCGATCGGGCCGCTGCGCGCCTTCGAGGCGGTGGCGCGGCTCCTCAGCTTCCGCGCCGCCGCCGAGGAACTGCACCTGACGCAGTCGGCGATCAGCCGCCAGATCCGCGCGCTGGAGGACGAGATCGGCTGCACCCTCTTCCTGCGCGGCACCCGCCATGTCGAGCTCAGCGCCGACGGCACGGCGCTGCGCAGCACGGCGGTGCTGGTGCTGCAGCGCCTGGATCAGACGGTGCGGCAGATCCGTCAGACACGCGGCCGCCGCGTCGTCAACGTGACGACCTTCGCCTCCTTCGCCTCGCTGTGGCTGATCCCGCGGCTGGCCGCCTTCCAGCAGGCCCATCCGGACATCGACATCCGCGTCTCGGCCCAGGACGCCGTGATCGAGCTCGACGACAGCGAGATCGACCTGGCCCTGCGCTATGCGATGCCGGGCGAGATGGCGGCCGGCGCCCAGCGCATGTTCGGCGAGACGCTGACCCCGGTGGTCAGCCCCTGGCTGGCCCGCCAGGCCAGCGAGGGCACGGCGGCGCCGCTGCGCCGCCCGGCCGATCTGGCCCGCCACACCCTGGCCGAGGAGGATGGCCAGCAGCCCAGCGCCGAATTCATCAGCTGGCGGCGCTGGCTGCGCGAGCATGGCGAGCCGGGCCTGGAGCCGCAGCGCTGGATGTACCTGAACTTTACCTACCAGCAGATCCAAGCCGCCCTGGCCGGCCAGGCCGTCGCCCTGGCCCGCCTTGCCCTGGTCAGCGAACAGCTGCAGCGCGGCGACCTGATCGAGCCCTTCGGCGCGTCCGGCCGCATGGACAGCCCCTTCGCCTATTGGCTGCTGCCCTCCAGCCACGGCCGCGGCCGCCCCGAGGTGCAGCAGTTCTGCGACTGGGTGCTGGCGCAGGCGGCGCAGTCGCGGGTCGACATCGGCGAGGACTGAGGCAAGCTCCGCCGGCAGCCCCTACACTGCGCCGATGCAGCTCGATATCGTCGTCTATTCCAAGTCCGCCTGCCCGCAGTGCGACACCGTCAAAAGCCTGCTGAAGGCCAGGAACCTCGGCTTCGAGGAGATCCGGATCGACGACGCGGCACAGCGCAAGGCCTTCTACGAGAAGTGCGGCCCCTCGGTCCGCTCGATGCCCCAGGTCTTCATCAACCAGCAGCGCGTCGGCGGCGTGGCCGGGCTGCAGGCGGCCTTCGCCCAGCTGAAGCTCTGACGGCGCTGTTCGCGGTCAGGGCGCGATCACTTCCCGCTCCGTCAGCACCAGGGTCAGCGCCTGGTCGTGCGGCTCGGCCGCGAAGACCGCTTCGCTGACCGACCAGGCCAGGCCGATGCTGGTGACGCCCGGGTGCTCGGCCAGCCAGCGGTCGAAATAGCCGCCGCCGTAGCCGAGGCGGTAGCCCTCGCGGGTGAAGCCCACGCAGGGCACCAGCACGACGTCGGGCAGCACCGGGGCGCCGGCGCAGGCGGCAATGCCGCATTCGTCCTGCAGCGTCGGCGCCTGGCCGTCCCAGCGCCGGTATTCCATGCGCCGCGGCGTGCGCCAGGCAAAAGGCAGGGCCAATTGCACACCCTCGAGCAGGCCGGCATGCCCGGCCAGGTGTTCGACTGCGTTAAATTCCCCGTCCAGGGGCCAGAACAGGCCCAGGCAGTGAGGTTCCAGTTGTTCCAGCACGTCGCGCAGCAGATGACCGAGCGCCGCATCGGCGGCATGGGCCGCCGGCGTGGCCAGCCAATGGCCGCGCTGCGCCAGCAGATGGGCGCGCAGCGCCGCGCGCTCGTGCGGGGCCGGATCGGGCTGATGGGTCGATGAAGACGACGACACGGGTTTCCTTGATGAGCAGAAGAACGGCAAGGCTGCAGGCAGTATATGGATCGTTGATGTCGGCGCTGCTGAGCCTGGGCCTCCTGGGCACGCCGGCGCAGGCTCAAATCTCCACGGCCACCGCCCCGGCGCAGGCCGCCAGCCCAGACCTGGCCGTCGAGGCGCGCGAGGCCTTGCGCCAGAAGGACCGCAAGCGCCTGGCCGAGCTGAACCAGGCCGCCCAGCAGCAGCGCCACCCGCTGGCCGCCTGGATCGACTACTGGGAGCTGGGCCTGCGCCTGGCCGAGGTGAGCCAGCCCGAGGTGGAGGCCTTCTACGCGCGCTGGCCCGGCAGCTATGTCGAGGACCGCATGCGCAACGACTGGCTGCTCGAGCTGGGCCGGCGGCGTGACTGGAAGAACTTCGCCGCCGACTACCCGCGCTTCCAGATGCGCGACGACCGCGAGGTGCTGTGCTATGCGCTGCTGACCGAGCACCTCGCCGGCAAGAAGGTGCTGGAGCAGGCGCGCAGCACCTGGCTGGCCCAGCGCGACGGCGACGACGGCTGCCAGCTGCTGGCCAGCACCCTGTTCGACGCCAAGCTGCTGACGCCGGGCGATGTCTGGCTGAAGCTGCGCCTGGCGATCGAGAACCAGCGCCCGCGCGCGGCCAAGCAGGCGGCGGCGCTGTTCGACCGGCCGGTCGAGCTGGCTGTCGCCGAGATCCAGGACAACGCCGGCAAATACCTGAGCCGCAAGGCGCGGACCGGCAAGCGCACGCAGGCCGAGCTGACGACGCTGGCGCTCTTGCGCGTCGCCGCCAACGACCCCGACCAGGCCGCCGCCCTGCTGAAGAGCCGCTGGGAGCGCCAGCTGCCAGCCGATCTGGCCGCCTGGGCCTGGGGCCAGGTCGGCCGCTCGGCCGCCTTCAGGCTGCAGGCCGATGCCAGCGAGCATTACGAATACGCGCTGAAGCTGCACGGCAAAGGCGCGCGCCAGCCCGAGTGGAGCGAGGACACCATCGCCTGGGCCGTGCGCTCGGCCCTGCGCGGCGAGCGCTGGTCGCAGGCGCTGCGGGCCATCAAGCTCTTCGGTGCCGCCGAGCAGCGCGACCCGACCTGGCAGTACTGGCAGGCGCGCGCGCTGCTGGCCACCGCCGCCGAGGGTCCGCCCGGCGAGGCGATCCGCGCCGAGGCGCGCGGCCTGCTGCAGCCGCTGGTCTCGCCGATGACGTTCTACGGCCGCCTGGCCGCCGACGAGCTGGGGCAGGCGCTGACGCTGCCGGCCGCGCCGGCCGCGCTGACGCCGGCCGAGCGCGAGCAGGCACGCGCGCATCCGGGCCTGCGGCGCGCGCTGCTGCTGATGTCGCTGGAGCTGCGCAACGAGGGCGTGCGCGAATGGAACTTCAGCCTGCGCGGCATGGGCGATCGCGAGCTGCTGGCCGCCGCGCAGGAGGCCTGCGAGCGCGAGATCTGGGACCGCTGCATCAACAGCAGCGACCGCACGCGCCACGAGATCGATCTGGCGCAGCGCTACCCGACGCCCTTCCGCAAGGAGCTGCTGGCCAAGGCGCGCGAGGTCGGCATCGACCCGGCCTATGTCTACGGCCTGATCCGCCAGGAATCGCGCTTCGTGCTGGACGCGCGCTCGCATGTCGGCGCCTCGGGCCTGATGCAGGTGATGCCGGCCACGGCCAAGTGGACGGCCAAGAAGGTGGGCATCGCCTACAGCCCGGCGCTGATGACCGACCGCGACTTCAACCTCACCATAGGCGCGAGCTACCTGAAGCTGGCGCTGGACGATTTCGGCGGCTCGATGGCGCTGGCCGCGGCCGCCTACAACGCCGGCCCCTCGCGGCCAAGGCGCTGGCGCGAAGGGCCGCTGCTCGACGCGGCGATCTGGACCGAGAACATCCCCTTCAACGAGACGCGCGACTATGTGAAGAAGGTGCTGCTGAACACCACCATCTATTCGCAGCTGCTCGGCGCCGAGGGCCCCGGCATCCATCTGCGCACGCGGCTGGGCCGGCAGATCGGTCCGCGGGCGAGCGGCGCCGATCTCGTGCCGGCCGAGCAACCCTGATGCCGGCTGCGCATCAAAACCATGCGCAAATCTCACCGTCGATGCTGCCGAGGGCCGCTAAGCTGGCGGCCCATCATCATCATTGACTGCAGCGAGACCGCCCCATGAAGCTCTACATCGGCAACAAAAACTACTCGTCCTGGTCGATGCGCTCCTGGGTGCTGCTGAAGGCCTTCGGCATTGCCTTCGACGAGATCAAGCTGCGCCTGCTGCTGACGCCCGGCTCGGCCTTCTACAAGGCGCTCGAGACGGTCACGCCGGCGGCGCGCGTGCCGGTGCTGGTCGAGGACGACGGTTTCGCGGTCTGGGACACGCTGGCCATCGCCGAGTACATCGCCGAACGCCATCCCGAAGCGGCGATCTGGCCGCGCGAGGCCCGCGCCCGCGGGCGCGCCCGCAGTCTGTGCGCCGAGATGCATGCCGGCTTCAACGCGCTGCGCGGCCGCTGCCCGATGAATATCGAGGCCCGCCTGCACGAGGTCGGCGCGCAGCAGCTGGAGGCCGACCCGGCGCTGCGCCGCGACCTGGCCCGCATCGAGGAGCTGTGGACCGATGCCCTGCAGGCCAGCGGCGGCCCCTGGCTGTTCGGCACGGACTTCGGCGCGGCCGATGCCTTCTTCGCGCCGGTGGCGATGCGGGTGCGCAGCTACGGCCTGCCCCTGGGCCCGGCCGCCGCGGCCTATGTCGGCCGGCTCGAGCAGCATCCGGCCGTGGCCGCGTGGATTGCCGACGCACTGACCGAGCAGGACTTCATCCCCGAGGACGAGCCCTACCGGAGCAAGCGCTGAGCAGGATGGAGCGCTATCTGGTCGGCGGCGCCGTCCGCGATGCCCTGCTGGGCCTGCCGGTCCAGGACCGCGACTGGGTCGTCGTCGGCGCCGATCCGGCGGCGATGCAGGCGGCCGGCTTCATCTCCGTGGGCCGCGATTTCCCCGTCTTCCTGCATCCGCAGACGCAGGAGGAATACGCGCTGGCGCGCACCGAGCGCAAGACGGCGCCCGGCTACCACGGCTTTGCCTTCCAGGCCTCGCCCGAGGTCACGCTGGAGCAAGACCTGGCACGGCGCGACCTGACCATCAATGCGATGGCGCAGGACGAGAGCGGCGCCATCATCGACCCCTACGGTGGCCGGCGCGATCTGGAGCAGCGCGTGCTGCGCCATGTGTCCGAGGCCTTTGCCGAGGATCCGGTGCGCATCCTGCGCCTGGCCCGCTTTGCCGCCCGCTTCGCCGATTTCAGCGTCGCGCCGGAAACCCTGGCGCTGATGCGACGCATGGTCGAGGCCGGCGAGATCAATGCGCTGGTGGTCGAGCGCGTCTGGCAGGAACTGTCCCGCGGGCTGATGGAGCACAAGCCCTCGCGCATGTTCGAGGTGCTGCGCGATTGCGGCGCGCTGGCGCGGCTGGCGCCGGAGCTGGACAAGCTTTGGGGCGTGCCGCAGCCGCCGGCCCATCATCCGGAGGTCGACACCGGCCTGCACCTGCTGATGGTGCTGGACCAGTGCGCGACGCAGCGGGCGCCGCTGCCGGTGCGCTATGCCTGCCTGTGCCACGACCTCGGCAAGGGCGAGACGCCGGCCGACATGCTGCCGCGCCATATCGCCCACGAGGGCCGCAGCGCCCGGCTGGCGCGCCGGCTCAGCGAGCGCTGGCGCGTGCCGACCGACTGCCGCGAGCTGGCCGAACTGGTCGCGCGCGAGCATACGCATGTGCACCAGTGCCTCAGCTTCGGCGCCGAGGCGCGGCTGCGCCTGCTCGATCGCTGCGATGCCTGGCGCCGGCCCGAGCGCTTCGAGCTGCTGCTGTGGGCCTGCGAATGCGATGCGCGCGGGCGCCTGGGCCTGGAGCAGCGCGACTACCCGCAGCGCGAGCGCCTGCGCCGCGATCTGCAGGCGGCCTCGACCGTCGACCTCGCGGCCGTCAGCGCAGCGGCCCTGGCCGAGGGCAAGCAGGGGCCGGAGATCGGCAAGGCGGTGCAGCGAGCGCGGCTGCGCGCGCTGCAGGCGCTGGACGACGCCTAGCGCAGACGCTTGCCGGCCGCGCAGGCCTCGATCAGGGTCTTCAGCCGCGCCGCGCGGGTCTCGGCCTTCTTGGCCGTCGTCACCCAGTGCAGGATGACTTTTTTGTAGCCCGGCGGGCAGGCCTCGAAGAAGGACCAGGCGGCCTTCTGGCGCTTGAAGACCTTCAGCTCCTCGGCGCTCAGCTCGGCGCTGTGCGCCTGCTCATAGGCATAGATGGCCGACTTCTCGGCCTTGCGCAGCGCGAAGGCGGCCACGCCGGCCGGCCTCATGCGACCTGCGGCGCTGAGCTGCTCGAACTTGGCGATATTGACGCGCTCCAGATCGAGCCGGGCCGGCGCGGCGTGAAGCGGATCTGATAGGCCTCTTCGTCGATGCGCTTGCGCACGCCGTCGATCCAGCCGAAGCACAGCGCCTCGTCGACCGATTCCGGCCAGGTGATGCTGGCCCGGCCCGAGTCGGTCTTGTAGAAGCCGACGACCAGCTCGGCGGCCGTTGCCGCATGGGCCTCCAGCCAGGCGCGAAAGGCCGCGCCGTCGGCAAAGAAGCGCGCGCCGCTCATCGCAGCTCCTTGCGCAGGACCAGCTTCAGCCCCGACCAGACCGCGTCGACCGCGCAGACCTTGATGTCGACGAAGCCCAGCGGCAAGGCCAGCTCGCGGATCACGTCCTCGGTGATGGTCGTCGGGAGCTTGGACGCCTTCTTCGGCCAGGAGACCCACAGCGCCGCCGCCGGCGCCAGCGTCCGGCGCAGCGCGCTCAGTTGCTCGGCGAGAACCCCCTTCTGCGTGACGAACAGCTGCACCAGCTCGACGCTGCGGTCCGGCTCGGCGACGAAAGCGACATCGGCCGGCAGCGGCGCCAGCAGCGCCTCGTAGCCGGGCGGCGCGGCGATCAGCAGCAGGCGCTGGCCGGACTTGATGCCCAGCTTCTTCGCCAGCGACGTGCCCGAGTAGCCGGCCGGAATGCTCATGGCCAGGCCTCGGCGGCCGGCGTGCCCTGGTGATAGCGCAGCTGCCAGCCGGCGCTGCCTCGGATCCAGATCGAGGCGCGGTGGGTGTGATGCCCCAGCGAACCGTCGGCTTGCCGATGTGCCGAGCGGTAAGTGAGCAAGGCACAGGACCCGCCGAGCAGCGCCACGGCAAACTCGCCCGGTTCGACCTCGGGATGGGCGGTCTGTGCGGCCAGGAAGCGCACGATGGTTGTGCGCTCGTAGCGGCGGCCCGAGCGGCCGACCTCGTGGAAGTCCGGGTGCAGCAGCTGCTCCAGGCGCTCGGCCGAGCAGCGCACGCCGGGGTGATGCAGTTCAACCTCCAGGGCCTGGAGTTCCTGCAGCAGCAGCGAGGGGTCGGGGGTGTTGGCGGGCATGGCGGCGCGGCAATTGCTCTGCGCCCGATGCTAGCCGCCCGGCCCGGGGAATCACAAATGAGCAAGGCCCCCGCCGCACGGCGCGGCAAGGGCCCGCCCTCTCTTCTAGGCTGGCGGCCGCACGCCGCTCTCCTCTTGTCAACGTGCGCATTCTGGGGCGCGGCGCCACAGACGTTTTATCCGCCGGCGCCATCCGCTTGTCACAAGGCGACAGCGGCCGCGCGCCGCGCGCCAAGCGTGCGCTTGTGACGAAGCAGCCCGATATTTTTTTCCAGCGGCCGGGAATAAACGGCGCGCCGCCGCCGTCTACCCCGGTACAGGCCCGCCGCGCAT
Source organism: Roseateles violae (assembly GCF_030410485.1). Lineage (GTDB taxonomy): Bacteria > Pseudomonadota > Gammaproteobacteria > Burkholderiales > Burkholderiaceae_C > Roseateles_D > Roseateles_D violae. The sequence goes on from NZ_JAUHHC010000003.1 coordinate 751,640, forward strand.
CGTCCGCGCGTGGCCGATCGTCACCCTCAGGAGCCCTCATGACCAAGACCCGTTTCGCCACCCTCGTCCTGCCCATCGCCGCCCTGCTCGCCGCGGGCCAGGCCATTGCCGCCCCGGCCGACGAGGCGCGCGCGCATTTCCAGGCGATCGCGGCCGGCGATCTGCCGGCGCTGATGCAGGGCTATGCCGAGGGCGCACGCTTCGAATGGGTCGGCGGCCCGCTCGACGGCAGCTATGCCGGCAGCGAGGCGATCCGCGCCGTCTGGAGCAAGTTCGCCGCCGCCCAGGGCGGCCCGCTGAAGCTGGCGGTCGACAAGCTGGAAGAGTCGGCCAATCCCAAGGGCGCCACCGTCTCGGCCCATGTGCTGTTCGAGGGCAAGGCGGCGATCAAGGTCCGCTATGTGTTGACCCTGCGGGAGGGCAAGATCGTCAGCGAGATCTGGCAGATCGATCCCAAGCTGAATCTTGCGGCCGCCTACTGAACGGGCATGATGCCGGCGAGATGCCGACCCCGGACGAAGACGCCACCACCCTGCTGAGCTGGCTGCCACGCCTGCGCCGCTATGCGCGCGCGCTGGCCGGCGATCGCGACGCGGCCGACGATCTGGTGCAGGACACGCTGGAGCGCGCCTGGACGCGCGCCGGCCGCTGGCAGGGCGTGGCCGATATGCGCGCCTGGCTGTTCACCCTGATGCACAACCTGCACGTCGACGGCCTGCGCCGCCGCCCGCCGCCGGCGGAGGAACTGGACGAGCAGGCGCCGGAACTGGCGCAGCCGCCGGCGCAGGAGCAGCGCGCGGCGTTGCTGGATCTGCAGGCCGCGCTGCAGCAGTTGCCGGTCGAGCAGCGCGAGGTGCTGCTGCTGATCGCGCTGGAGGACATGGCCTATGCCGATGTCGCCGCCACCCTGGGCATCCCGATCGGCACCGTGATGTCGCGGCTGTCGCGCGGCCGCGAGCGTCTGCGGGCGCTGATGGAGGGCCGGGTCGAGGCGACCCGGCTGCAACTGGTGAGCACGACGAAGAGGACCCGCGCATGAGCAGCAGCACTCCCATCACCGAGGCCGATCTGCACGCCTGGGCCGATGGCCAGCTGGCGGCCGAGCGCGCGCGCGAGGTCGAGGCCTATCTGGCCGCGCGGCCCGAGGAGCTGCGGCGCGTCGAGGCCTGGCGCGAGCAGAAGGCGCAGCTGCGCGCGCTGTTCGATCCGGTGCTGGACGAGCCGGCGCCGGCGCGCCTCTTGCGCGCGGCGCGGCCGCGCCAAGCCTGGTGGCTGCAGCGCCTGGCCGCCGGCCTGGCGATCGCCTTGCTCGGCGGCGCGCTCGGTTGGGGCCTGCGCGGCCAGCTGGCCGAGCAGGCCCCGCAGCTGGCGCAGGCGGGGCCGGCCGGCGACGCCCGCCTGCCGGACCTGGCCGAACGCGCCGCGATCGCCCATGCGGTCTATTCGCCGGACCAGCGCCGGCCGGTCGAGGTCGATGCCGCGCACGAGGACCAGTTGGTGGCCTGGCTGTCCAAGCGCATAGGCGCGACGATGCGCCCGCCTCATCTGCAGTCGCTGGGCTATGCGCTGGAGGGCGGCCGCCTGCTGCCCGGCGCCAGCGGGCCGGTGGCGCAGTTCATGTACCGCGACGCGGCCGGCGCCAAGCTGACGCTGTATGTGTCGCGCGAAAGCGGCGCCGCCGAGCCGGCCGGCGACACCGCCTTCCGCTTCGCCCGCCGCGGCGAGCTGAACGTCTTCTACTGGGTCGACGGGCCCTTCGGCTATGCCTTGTCGGCCGGCGCCGAGCGCGCCGAGCTGGCGCGCGTGTCGGCCGAGGTCTACAAGCAGCTGGGGCAGCGTTAATACCGCAGCGGCGCCAGCCGCACGTATTCCTCGTCGTCGACGGCCCGGCCGCGCACGACATCGTTGGCCGGCAGGATGCGCGTGAACTCGAAGCCGGCCTTGCGCAGCACCCGCGCCGAGGCCAGGTTGCCGACGGTCACCGTCGCGACCAGGCGCCGCACCCCGCGCGCGATCAATTGCTCGCTGGCGGCGGCGACCGCCTCGCTGGCATGGCCCTGGCCCCAGAAGGGGCTGAAGAAGTAGTAGCCGAGATTGGTGGCCTCGGGCTTGGCGTCGATCTCGGCATCGACGCGGCCGATGATCCGGCCGTCGCTGCGGCGCCGCACGGCCCAGGCCAGCCAGGCGAACAGGCCGTCGGGCGAGACGCGCTGCTCGCTGCGCCGCCAGGCCTCGGTCAAGTCCCCAAGGCTGTCCGGCTTGGTCATCGAGATCCATTCGTACAGCGCGTCTTCCTGCAGCAGCGGGAAGAAGGCCGCCGCATGCGCGCCGGTCAGCGGCTCCAGCAGCAGGCGCGGCGTGTCGATCGCCCCGGCCAGGTGCGCGGCCAGCGCGGGCGACATCGTGCTCACAGCATGTGCGAGCGGTCGCCGGCGGCAAAACCCAGCGCGTCGAAACCGTCGCCGGTGGCGAAACCGATCACCTTGAACAGCTCGCCCATCTCGTGTTCGGCGATCAAGCGGTGCGCCATCGCGCGCTGGCTCAGGCTGGCGGCGGCCAGCAGGTCGATCAGGCCGCAGTTGATCAGGAAGTTGGCCTGGCTGGTGTAGCCGAGCACGCTCAGGCCCTCGTCCTGCCCGGCCAGCGCGATGCCGGTGAAGTTGATGTGGGCGGTGATGTCCTTCTCACCGACCAGCAGCAAGGGATCGGGATCGGCGCGGTGCTGGTGGTGGCACATCAGGGTGCCACCGCTGCGCTGTGGATGGTAGTACTCGGCCTCGGGGAAGCCGTAGTCGATCAGGAAGATCGCGCCGCGGCGCAGGCGCTGGGCCAGGGTGCGCACGAAGGCCTCGGCCTGCGCATGGGTCTCGGTGACCGTGCCGGGCGGGAAGTGGCGCGCATCGTCCGCGGGCAGTTCGATCGGCGGCCGCTGCTCGCTGGGCCGGTCGGCAAAGGCAAAGGACGGCGGCTCGCCGGCCTGCACGACCACACCTCGCTCGGACCAGCGATTGCCGTCGAAGCTCAGCAGCTGCACCGGCATCGCATCGAGCACCTCGTTGCCGACGACGACGCCGTCGAAACGCTCGGGCAGGCGGTCCAGCCACTCCACCCTGTCGCCCCAGGCGGCCAGGGTCTCGGCCTGGCGGCGGCGCAGGCTGCCGGACAGGTCGACGATGCGGTAGCGCGAGATCCGCTCGCCCAGCGCCTGAAGCAGCTGCGCGGCCAGCGCGCCGGTGCCGGCGCCGAATTCCCAGACCTCGCTGCTGCCGGTGGCGTCCAGCGCCTGGCCGATCTGCAGCGCCAGCGCGGCGCCGAACAGCGGCGACATCTCGGGCGCGGTGACGAAGTCCGAGCCCGCGCCGCCGGCGCCGTCCGGCATCAGGCCGAACTTGCGCCGCTCGTTGCTGTAGTAGCCGAGGCCCGGCGCATACAGCGCCAGCGCCATGAAGCGGTCGAAGGGCAGCCAGCCGCCGGCCTGGGCGATCTCGCACTGCAGCAGCTGCTCGAGGGCGGCGCTCATGCGGCGGCACCGTGGCGATGCAGCAGCCAGCGCTCGAACTCGGCCGGCGCCATCGGCGCGCCGAGCAGCTCGCCCTGCATCTCGTCGCAGCCCCAGCCGGCCAGCAGCGCGCGCTGCTCACCATTGCGCACGCCCTCGGCGCTGACGCGCAGACCCAGGCCGTCGGCCATCTGGATGATGGCCTGCACGATGGCCGCGGCGCCGACGTCCGCGGGCAGCTTGGCGACGAAGCTCTGGTCGATCTTCAGCTTGTCCAGCGGCAGCTGGGTCAGGTGCGCCAGCGAGGTATAGCCGGTGCCGAAGTCATCGACCGAGACCGACAGGCCCAGCGCGCGCAGCGCCTTCAGCGTGGCCGGCGCATTGGCGATATCGTCCATCAGCATGCGCTCGGTCAGCTCCAGCTCGATCCAGTGGCCCGGCACATGCAGCTCGCCCAGCACCCGCGCGACGGTGCCGGCGAAGCCTTCCAGATGGAACTGCATGCGCGAGAGATTGACGGCGATCGGCACGGCCGCGATCTCGCGCTGGTGCCAGTCGCGCGCCTGCGCGGCGGCCGAGCGCATCACCCATTCGCCCAGCGCCAGCATCAGCCGGTGGCGCTCAGCGACGTCGATGAAGGCGTCGGGGCTCAAGAGGCCGCGCTGCGGATGCTGCCAGCGCAGCAGCGCCTCGGCGCCGATCAGCGCGCCGTCGGTCGACAGCTGCGGCTGGTAATGCAGCACGAACTCGTCGCGCTCCAGCGCCTGGGCCAGCTCGCTTTCCAGCACCAGCTCGTCATAGGCGTTCTGCGCCAGCGCCGGCTCGAAGAACTGGTAGTTGGCGCGGCCGCGCGATTTGGCCAGGTACATCGCGGTGTCGGCATGCTGGATCAGCTCGTCGGCGCTCTGGCCATGTTCGGGGTACATGGCAACGCCGATCGAGGGCGTCACCGACAGCGCGCGGCCATCGGCGCTGACCGGCACCTCGACCACCGAGAGCAGGTCGCGCAGCACGACCAGCACGTCGCCGTGGCTCTCGACATCGGCCAGCAGCACGACGAATTCGTCGCCGCCGAAGCGGCCGACCAGGTCGCTGGCGCGCAGGCAGGCGCGCAGGCGCTCGGCCACCGTCGTCAGCACCTTGTCGCCCTCCAGATGGCCCAGCGAGTCGTTGACGCGCTTGAAGTTGTCCAGGTCGATGAACAGCAGGGCCAGCGTGTCGGGCTGACGCTTGCCGCCACCGCTGGCGCGGCGCAGCGCCTGCTGCAGCTGCTCCATGAAGGCGGCGCGGTTCAAGAGGCTGGTCAGCGCGTCGTGATGGGCCAGGTGGTGGATGCGTGCCTGCGCGGCGACGCGGTCGCGGATATCGCGCACGATGGTCATGCGCAGGCGCTCGCCCTCGCGCTCCAGCGTGCGGACGATGAACTCGACCGGGATGCGCGTGCCGTCGCGGTGGATGACGGCCGTCTCGTAGCGCAGCTCGCGGCCCTCGGTCATCACGCGGGTGACCTTGGCCAGCTCGTCCTCGGCGACGAAGCTCAGCACATGGCGGCTCAGCAATTCGTCCAGGCTGTAGCCGAGCAAGGCACACAGCGGCGGATTGGCGTCGGTGATCTGACCCTCGCGATGGAACACGATGCCCTCGACGCTGGCCTGCATGAACTTCTCGAGCCGCGCCTCCGATTCGCGCGCGGCACGCTCGGCCAGCCGGTGCTTGCTGATATCGCTGATCAGCACCGAGACGGCGCTCGGCGCGGCGCCGCCCTCGTCCAGATGCGGGACCAGATGGACCTCGAGCCAGCGCGACTGGCCGTCCGGGCCGCTCAGATGGCGCTCGTAGACGGCCGGACTGCCATCGCGCAGCACCTGGTCGACCTGGGGCTGGATCAGCCGGGCCGCCTCGGGCCCGATAATCTCGGCGAAGGTATGGCCCAGCACCGTCTGCTCATCGTGGCCGAAGGTCTGGGCATAGGCGCGGTTGGCGAACAGGCAGCGCTGGCTGGCGGCGTCGTACAGCGCCATCAGCACCGGCACATGGTCGGCCAGCAGGCGCAGCTGGGCCGCCTGCTGAGCGGCCTCGCGCAGCGCCCGCTCGAGCTCGGCCGCGCGATCGTTCATGGCCGCGCCTGCAGGGTCGCGCGGGCCAGGCACAGGTCCTCCCAGGCGCGCGCCTTGTCGGCCAGATTGCGCAGCAGATAGGCCGGGTGGTAGGTGACGATCAGCGGCACGCCCTGGTACTCGTGCACGCGGCCGCGCAGGCGGCCGATCGGCTCGCTGCTGCGCAAGAGCGACTGCACGGCAAAGCGGCCCATCGCCAGGATGATGCGGGGCTGGATCAGCGCGATCTGGCGGTCCAGATAGGGCTCGCACTGCGCCAGCTCCTGCGGTTCCGGGTTGCGGTTGCGCGGCGGCCGGCATTTGAGCGTGTTGGCGATATAGACCTGCTGCTCGGCCGGGCCCTCGCCGCGACCCAGGCCCAGCGCGCGCAGCATGCTGTCCAGCAGCTTGCCGGCCTGGCCGACGAAGGGCTCGCCCTGCAGATCCTCGTTCTCGCCCGGCGCCTCGCCGACGACCATCCAGTGCGCGCGCTCGTTGCCGACGCCGAAGACGGTGTTCCTGCGGCTCTCGCAGAGGCCGCAGGCGCGGCAGCCGGCGACGCTGGCGCGCAGGGCCTCCCAGTCCATCGCGGCGATCGCCCGGCCGCGCTCGTCGGACGAGGCCGGGATGATGGGTGCAGCGGGTGCGGCCGGCGGACGCATCGGCGCGGCAGGCGGTGCCGGCAGCGCGGCCGCCTTGGTGATGGCCGGCGCCGGCCCGGCGACCGGCGCTGCGGCGACGGCCACGTCCGCTTCGGCTTCGGCTTCGGCTTCGATCGCGGCCGGCGGCGTGGCGGCCCAGACCTTCAGGCCCATCGCCTCCAGCATCGCCCGTTGACGCGCGTCCCAGCTCATGCGGCCTCTTCCAGCGCCAGGCTCATCAGCACGGCATCCTCGCGCGGCTGGCCCGGCGGCATCGGGTAATAGGCGCGGCGCAGGCCGACCTCGGCAAAGCCATAGCGCAGATAGACCTGGCGCGCGCGTTCATTGCTGACCCGCACCTCCAGCCACAGCTGGGCGCAGTCCTCGTCGCGGCAGAGCCGGCACAGCGCATCCAGCATCAGCCGCGCCAGGCCGCGGCCCTGCGCTGCGGGGGCGACGGTGATGTTCAGCAGATGCATCTCGTCGACGCCCTTCATCGCCAGGAAATAGCCCTGCAGCCGCTGCTGGGCGTCGCGCAGCACGAAGGCCAGATAGCCGGCCGCCAGCGAGTCGATGAAATTGCCCTGTGACCAGGGCGAGGCATAGGCGTGCTGCTCGATCGCCAGCACCTCGGCCAGATCGCCGCTGCGCATGGCGCTCAGCTGCAGGCCGGCCGTCGCCCGGGGCGCCAGCGCGCTCACGACAGCGCCCGCGCCGCCAGGCGCTCTTCGGTCGTCTGCGCGACCTTGTCGCGCACATAGACCGGCATTGCCGCGGCCGGGTCCAGCGTCTCGCCGCGCGCCCAGGCCTGCTCGGCCAGCACCGCCAAGGCGCGGGCGCGCGAGGCGGTGCGTGGCCAGTGGCGTGCCGGCAGCGGGCCCAACTGGCCGGCAAAGGCGTCCAGCGCCGAACCGGCCAGTGCGGCCGGCGGCTCGGCGCCCCAGTGCGCGCGCAGCGCCGCCGGCGAATACAGGGCCGGCGCGTCGAGCGTCTGCCACCGGCCGGCCGCGTCCAGCGCATAGGCACCGGCATAGATCTCGCCGATGCGGGCGTCCATCGCGACCCAGATCGGCCCGGCCAGCGGCGCGCCGGCGGCCTGGGCCTGCTGGCGCGCGTCCTCGGCGACCAGCATCAGGCTGTCCAGCGACAGCACCGGCTTGCCGGCGCCGAAGGCCAGGCCCTGGACCACCGCGGCGGCGGTGCGCAGGCCGGTGAAGGCGCCGGGACCGCGGGCAAAGGCGATCGCGTCGACATCGGCCAGCTGCAGGCCCGCCCGCGCCAGCAGGGCCAGCGCCTCGGGCACCATGCGCGCCGAGGCCTGCGGCCCGCCCTGCGCCTCGAACAGCTGCAGCCGTGCCGCGCCGCCGAGGCTCAGCGCCATGGTTTCGGTCGAGCTATCGAGGGCCAGCAGCACGGTCATGACGGAAGTGTAGCCTTGGGGCCGGAATGAAAAACCCGGCCGCGCGGGCCGGGTCTGGCTGGAATCCGCTGCGCTTAGAACGGGTTGTTGTGCGCCCGCGTTATCGCCAAGTCGCCGATGCGCCCCTGGCCCACCGGGCTCAGCAGCGTGTCGCTGGCCCACAGCCAGGTGTCGGCGCTGCCGCCGGTGACCAGGGTGTTGGGCGTGCAGTCCTGCAGCGCCACGGTGCTCAGGCAGACCGCGTCGGTGACGTTGACGATGCCGTAGTAGGACGGGTACTTGGTGGCCTGCTGCATCGACTCGTCGACCAGGATCAGGCCGATCATGCGGCCATCGTTGATCAGCTTCAGGCGCATCGCCACATTGAACTGAAGGGTCATGCGGGTCAGCAGCGCGGCGCGGTCGGTGTCCGGCTTGGCGGCGCGCTCCTTCAGCGCGAACGGGGTCAGGCCGACATCGGGCAGGGTCGAAACGATGACGCGGCCGCCGGCCGTCGCGACGCGGTTGACCTGATCGGCCAGGGCCGTGCCGCGCGCCTTGAGCTCGTCCAGCAGCGCCTGTTCACTGAGCGCCGGATACTGGGCATAGACCTCCAGGATGTCGTTGGTGCCGACCATGATGGCGACCAGGTCCTTGTTGCCGAAGGTATTGGTCGAGAAATGCTGATCGATCTTGGTCTTGACGTCGGCCACCTTGGCGCCGGCCGTCGCATACATGATGCCGGTCGGTGCGGTGGTGTTCAGCGGATCGGGGTTGCACTGCGGGAAGACCAGGCCGAAGAAGCTGGCCATTTTCTGCACCCAGATCGGGTTCACCGAGCAGTCGAGCGCGCCGGTAGTCGCGTTCAGGCCGTTGACGCTGTACTTCTTGCCTTCCGGCGTCAACACGCTGGCCTCGTCGCCGAAAGCGATGATGCGGGTTGGTTTGAACGGTTCGATCTGCGAAGTGCCACCGCCGCAGGCGCCCAGCGCGCCCAGCGCCAGCGCCGCCAGCCAGACGCGGCCCTGGCGGCTCCAGCGGCTATAGCGGCCGATGCCGCCACTCAAACTCTTCATGAACACTCCATGCATAGGAAACTCGGTCGTCGTCGTCTTCAGCCCTGCTCGGGCTCGGATGGCAGAAAAGCCGCGGCGGCGCGGGACAGGCGGTCTCTGACCCCGTCCCAGGCGCCGTCCGGCGGCGGCAGTTCGATCCAGATCTCGGTGGCGCCGGCCGCGTCGAGTTCGCGCAGCGCGGCAAACAATTGATGCGCCGCCGCCCGCGCATCGTCCGGCATGCGGCGCGCCAGGGTGCCGGCCGGCAGCTGCTGCGGGTTCGGCACCGAGCGCGAATATACCGCCAGCGTTTTGCCCGCTTGTTTCGCGCCGCCCGCCGCCAGGGCGGCCAGCAGCTGCTCGGTGCCGAGCAGGCGCACCGTCGCATGCGGCGCGTAATGGGCGGCCAGGGTGCCGGAGGCGCGTGGTGCCTGCGCGTCCGGCGAGAGCAAGCGCTCACCTGCGGCGGCTTCGATCTGTGCGCGGCTCAGCACGCCGGGGCGCAGCAGCACCGGGTGGCCGCGGCTGCAGTCGACGATGCTGGACTCGATGCCGACCTCGCAGGCGCCGCCGTCGAGCACGATCAGGCCGGGCTCGAACTCGTCGACCACATGGCGGGCCCGGGTCGGGCTGACGCGGCCGAAGCGGTTGGCGCTCGGCGCGGCCACACCGGGCACGCCCAGCCGATGCGCCTCCGCCAGCAAGGCGCGCGCGACCGGATGTGCCGGACAGCGCAAGCCGATGCTGGTCTGCCCGCCGGCGGCGGCCGCCGCCATGCCGGGCGCGCGCGGCACGATCACCGTCAGCGGCCCCGGCCAGAAGGCCTGCATCAGCCTGGCGGCGGCCGGCGGCAGCACGCTGGCGAAGCGGGCCGCGTGTTCGGCGTCCAGCACATGGACGATCAGCGGATGGTCGGCCGGCCGGCCCTTGGCGGCGAAGATCTGGGCCACCGCCGCATCGTCGTCGGCACGCGCGCCGAGGCCGTAGACGGTCTCGGTCGGCAGCGCGACCAGTTCGCCGGTCGCCAGCGCGGCGGCGGCCTGGGCGATTGCCCGCGGATCGGTTCCGTCCAGCAGCATGCTTGTCAGAGCGCCGGCAGGCCCAGCAGCGCGGCCGCCAGGCCGGCGACGCGCCGGGCCTCGTCGGCGCTGGCCGCGGTGATGTTCAGATGGCCCATCTTGCGACCAGGCCGGGCCGAGGCCTTGCCGTACAGATGCAGATGGGTACCGGGCAGCGCCAGCACCTCGTCCCAGGCCGGCGTGCGCAGCTGACCCGCGGCGTCGAACCAGAGATCGCCGAGCAGGTTCAGCATCACGGTGGGCGAATGCAGGCGCGGCGGGCGCAGCGGCAGCCCGGTCATGGCGCGCACCTGCAGCTCGAACTGCGAGACCTCGCAGGCGTCCAGCGTGTAATGGCCCGAGTTGTGCGGGCGCGGCGCCATCTCGTTGACGACCAGGCGGCCGTCCTGCAGCAGGAAGAACTCGACGCAGAGCACGCCGACATAGCCGATCGAGGCGGCGATGCGCGCGGCCGCGGCGCTGGCCTCGGCCTGCAGCGCGGCGCTGACGCCGGGGGCCGGCACCTCGGTGACGGCCAGGATGCCGTCGCGGTGCAGGTTCTGCTGCAAGGGGAACTGCACGATTTCACCGGCCGCGTTGCGGGCGACGATCACCGACAGCTCCAGCTGCAAGGGCAGCAGCTGCTCGAGCACGCAGGGCACGCGCTTGAGCTCGGCCCAGGCGGCGGCCAGTTCCTCGCGCGTCTTGACGCGGATCTGGCCCTTGCCGTCATAACCCATGCGGGCCGTCTTGAGGATGCCGGGCAGCAGCGCAGCGTCGACCGCGTGCAGCTCGGTCTCGCTGGCGATCACCGCATAGGGCGCGCAGGCGACCTCGCAGGCACGGAAATGCGCCTTCTCGGCCGCTCGGTCCTGGCAGATCGCCACCGCCGCGCCGGCCGGGGCGACCGGGCGGCTGCGGGCCAGGCGCTCGAGCGCCTGCGCCGGCACGTTCTCGAATTCGGTCGTGATCGCCTCGCACCGGGCGGCCAGGCGGTCGAGCGCGGCCTCGTCCAGATAGTCGGCCTCGATGTGTTCGTGGGCGACCAGGCCGGCGGGGCTTTGCGGATCGGGGTCGAGCACGACGGTGCGGTAGCCCAGGCTTTGCGCCGCGTGGACGAACATGCGGCCCAGCTGGCCACCGCCCATCACGCCCAGCGTGGCCTGGCCGGGCAGCAGGGGCTTGACGCCGCTCATCCGACCAGATCCTGCGTCATCGCGCGCGCCGCCTCGGTCTGGCGGGCGCGGAAGGCGGCCAGCTTGTCGCCCAGGCCCTGGTCGCCGGCGGCGGCCAGCATCGCGATCGCGAACAGCGCCGCATTGCCGGCGCCGGCGGTGCCGATCGCGAAGGTGGCGACCGGCACGCCCTTGGGCATCTGCACGATCGAATGCAGCGAGTCGACGCCCTGCAGATGGCGGCTGGCCACCGGCACGCCCAGCACCGGCACGAGCGTCTTGGCGGCCAGCATGCCGGGCAGGTGGGCGGCGCCGCCGGCGCCGGCGATGATCGCGCGCAGGCCGCGCCCAGCTGCGCTCTCGGCATAGGCGAACATATCGTCCGGCATGCGGTGCGCCGAGACCACCTTGGCCTCGAAGGCAACGCCGAACTCGGCGAGAATGTCGGCGGCGTGCTTCATGGTCTCCCAGTCGCTGCTGGATCCCATCACCACGCCAACCAGGGGGGAGGCGTTCTGTTGCACGTCCTGCACGGCTCGCTCCGAAAGGCTGGAAAGCCTTGAATTGTAGGTGGCTTGCCGCCATCTGCCCTTGTCACCACCGGAAACGTGCCCCGTCATGATCGACATCACCCTACAAAATTTCGAAGCCGAGCTGATCATCGCCTCGCAGACGCGGCCGGTTCTGCTCGACATCTGGGCGCCCTGGTGCGGCCCCTGCAAGCAGCTGGGCCCGGTGCTGGAAAAGCTGGAAGTCGCCTATGCCGGCCGCTTCACGCTGGCCAAGCTGAACAGCGACGAGGTGCCCGAGATCGCCAGTCAGCTGAGCCAGATGTTCGGCGTACGCTCGATCCCGTTCTGCGTGATGTTCGCCGGCGGCCAGCCGGTCGACGGCTTCGTCGGCGCGATCCCCGAGGCGCAGATCCGCGAGTTCCTCGACAAGCATGTGCCCAGCGGCGAGATGCTGGAGGCGGCCGAGAACGTCGCCGAGGCCGAAGAGCTGATCGCCGACGGCGATCTGGAGGCGGCGCTGGCCAAGCTGGCCCAGGCGGTCGAGGCCGACCCGGCCAACGAGGCCGCGCGCTTCGACTATGTGAAGGCGCTGCTCGAGCTGGGCCTGCTGCAGGACGCCAAGAGCGCCTTTGCGCCGGTGGCTGTGCGCGCCGCCGACACCATCACCCCGCATGCGCGCTTTGCCGCCCTCGGCCACTGGATCGCCGCGCTCGACCGCGCCAACGCCGGCCTGGACCCGAGCGCGCTGCAGGCCGCCATCGCCGCCAACAAGCGCGATTTCGAGGCCCGCTTCGCGCTGGCCCAGGGTCACTTCGCCGCCCAGCGCTTCACCGAAGCGATGGAGGAGCTGCTGGAAATCATCATGCGCGACAAGGCCTGGAACGGCGAGCTCGCCCGCAAGACCTATGTCGCCATCCTGGAGCTGCTCAGCAAGCCCGCCCCGAAGGCGCAGACCGCCGAGGCCAAGGGAACGCTGGAACTGGCCGGCAAGGCTGTCATGCCGGCCAGCGATCCGCTGATCGATCAGTATCGGCGGAAGTTGAGTATGGCGTTGTTCTGAACGCTGGCTACCGCGGGCGCAGGCCCAGATCGGCCAGCGCCGTCGCCCAGAGGGCCTGCTGTTCGGCGAACTCGGCCCACGAGGCGGCCGCCTTGGCAGCATGGCGGCCGGCATTTTCCGCGTCGCCGAGCGCCGTATAGACCTGCGCCAAGCGGCTATGGGCGGCGGCTCGGTCGTCCACATCGCAGTCCGGATCGAGCTCGACTTCGGCCTCCGCCTCGCGAGCCTGTTGCAAGGCCTGCTCCGGCTGCTCGCTATTGACACGGCACCAGGCCAGATCGGCCAGCAGACTGCTGCCCAGGCGCGCCAGACCGGCCGACATCGCGTGCGGCAGATGCGCCTCGAACAGGCTGCGCGCCTCGGCAAACTCGCCCTCCAGGGTCAGGATCTGCGCGCGCAGGATGGGCGTCAGATCGGGCCGCACCGAGCCGCCGACCGCCTGGTCGTAGTTGCGGATCGAATCGACGCCCAGCAGCATGCAGTGGTCGCCTGCGGCATTGGACGAAAGTGAATCGCGGCGCATCTGGGCAACCCGCATCTGCGCCGTGTTGTACATCAGCGCCGAAAGCGAGGCCTCGTCGCCCTCCGCCTGAGCATGGAAGCGGGCCTTCGCATTCCAGGCCTGGGCAATCTCGACCTTGCCGGTCAGATGATGGGCCAGACCCATCACCGTGCAGAGCCGGAAACGCGCGGCATGATGATCAATGCCGGCCTGGTCGTCGCAGATCCGCGCGTGTGCGATCAGTTCCTCCAGATCGTGCCGGACATAGGCCAGCTGCGCCAGCCAGGCCGAGCAGAGCGCGGACAGTTCGCGTTGACCGACCGATTGGGCGATCACCTGCGCCCGCGCGACCTTCTGCTGAGCTGCTCCACCGAAATCGGTGTAATAACTCATCAACCCCTCCGCAAAATGCAGCCAGGCGGCAAGCTCCGGATGTGGATGCTGGACGGCCAATTGGTGCAGCGCCGTCAGTTGGCCACGGGCCTCGTTCATCTGCCCGTGACGGGCCAGCAGCAGGGCGCGCTGGACCTTCAGGCAGGCCGCCTGCAGCGGCGAGGACGACGCAGCGGCGAGCTCGGCCTCGAGCCGCTTCAGCAAACGGCTCTTGATCGGAGTCATGACACCACGGTCAGGCGCGTCAGCGCCTCGCGGTATTTGGCGGCGGTCTTTTCGACCACCTCGGTCGGCAGCGCCGGCGCGGGCGCCGTCTTGCCCCAGGGCTTGCCATCCACGCTTGCCTGCTCCAGCCAGTCGCGCAGGAACTGCTTGTCGTAGCTGGGCGGATTGGCGCCCACCGCATAGCTCTCGGCCGGCCAGTAGCGCGAGGAGTCCGGCGTCAGCACCTCGTCCATCAGGGTCAGCGTGCCGTCGGCATCGAGGCCGAACTCGAACTTGGTGTCGGCGATGATGATGCCCTTGCTCAGCGCGTAATCGGCCGCGCGGCGATACAACGCGATCGAGATCTCGCGCACCCGCTCGGCCAGTTCGCGGCCGATGATGGCGACGCAGCGCTCGAAATCGATGTTCTCGTCGTGATCGCCCATCTCGGCCTTGGTTGCCGGCGTGAAAATGGGCTCGGGCAGCTTGCTCGCATTCTGCAGCCCCGGCGGCAGCTTGACGCCGCAGACCTCGCCGCTTTGCCGGTATTCGGCCCAGCCGCTGCCGGCCAGATAGCCGCGCACCACCGCCTCGATCGGCAACGGCTTCAGGCGCTTGACCAGCATCGAGCGATCGCGCACCTGCGCCTTGTCGGCTTCGCCGCTCACGACCGACAGCGGGTCCTCGCCGGTCAGGTGGTTCGGCACGATGCCGGTCAGCTTGTCGAACCAGAACAGCGCCATCTGCGTCAGCAGCGCGCCCTTGCCCGGAATCGGCTCGCCCATGATGACGTCGAAGGCCGAGATCCGGTCCGAGGCAACCATCAGGATGCGATCGTCGCCGACCGCATAGTTCTCGCGCACCTTGCCGCGGGCGATCAGGGGGAGCGAGGTCAGCGAGGAGGTGTGCAGGGCAGCGGTCATGATCGGGCGTGTGGCGGGGGCAGGACAGGGATTTTAGGGCGTGAAAAAGCCCGCCGAAGCGGGCCTCGCAGCAACGCTCTCCGCCGACTTACTGAACCACCTGGGCCAGCTCGCCGCGCGAATAGGCGGCGGCCACGTCGACCAGGCTGCGCGGCTTGATCTTGGCGGCCTGACCCTCGCAGCCGAACTGCAGATAGCGCGCCTTGCAGACCAGCTTGGCGGCCTCGCGGGCCGGCTTCAGCCATTCGCGGGCGTCAAACTTGTCCGGGTTCTCCGCCAGGAACTTGCGCACCGCACCGGTCATCGCCAAGCGGATGTCGGTGTCGATATTGATCTTGCGCACGCCATGCTTGATCGCTTCCTGGATCTCCTCGATCGGCACGCCGAAGGTCTCCTTCATCTTGCCGCCGTACTGGTTGATGATGGCCAGCAGTTCCTGCGGCACGCTGGACGAGCCGTGCATCACCAGGTGTGTGTTCGGGATGCGCTTGTGGATCTCCTTGACGCGGCCGATGGCCAGGATGTCGCCGGTGGGCTTGCGCGAGAACTTGTAGGCGCCGTGGCTGGTGCCGATCGCGATCGCCAGCGCATCGAGCTGGGTCGCCTTGACGAAGACGGCCGCCTCCTCGGGGTCGGTCAGCAGCTGGCTGTGGTCCAGCTTGCCCTCGGCACCGATGCCGTCTTCCTCGCCGGCCTCGCCGGTTTCGAGATTGCCGAGGCAGCCCAGTTCGCCCTCGACGGTGACGCCGACCTGGTGCGCCATCTCGACGACCTTGCGGGTCACCTCGACGTTGTAGTCGAAGCTGGCCGGCGTCTTGCCGTCCTCCATCAGCGAACCGTCCATCATCACCGAGCCGAAGCCCAGGTCGATGGCGCCGGCGCAGACCTTGGGGCTGGTGCCATGGTCCTGGTGCATCACCAGCGGGATGTGCGGGAAGGCCTCGACCGCCGCCTGGATCAGGTGCTTGATGAAGGGTTCGCCGGCGTATTTGCGGGCGCCGGCACTGGCCTGCAGGATGACCGGCGCGCCCACCTCGTCGGCCGCGGCCATCACGGCCTGCACCTGCTCGAGGTTGTTGACGTTGAAGGCCGGAATGCCATAGCCCTGTTCGGCGGCATGGTCCAGCAGTTGGCGCATTGATACGAGAGCCATGAAAGTCCCCGGAAGTTGAAAAATCTCTTCGTGCGCAGCCTACTCCGGATCACCGCCGTAACCGCGCCGTAACTGCATCTGATTCTAGCGGCGCCCTCGGGTTGGACTCTGTTGCGGCCCCTTGTTCGAGCATTTAGGCTGTCGGCGGACTTTTTTCCAGAGCCAGGCGAGCCGGGCCTGGAGCCCTTCCCCGCATGACACGCCTCGCCCTCGACCAGCTGACCCTCTGGATCACCGCCGCCGCCCGCGAACATTCGCACGATCTGGCCGCCCATCTGCATGAGCGCACCGGCGCCAGCCCCCGCGCCTGCGTGGCCGCGCTGCGCCGCCTGGTCGACGCGCAGTGGCTGGTTCGCAGCGGCACGCCGCGCCGGCCGGTCTTCGCGCCCGGCGCACTGCGCCAGGTCGCGCGCAGCTACACCTTGCATGGCCTGCAGGAGGACCTGCCCTGGCAGCGCGACTTCGCGCCGCATTTCGAGCTGCCGCCGCATGTGGCGCGGATGATCCAGCATGGCTTCACCGAGCTGGTCAACAACGCGGCCGACCACAGCGGCGGCTCCAGCGTCACCGTCTCGCTGCGCCAGACGCCCAGCTATGTGCAGCTGCTGGTCTCCGACGACGGCTGCGGCGTCTTCGACAAGATCTGCTCGGCCTTCCACCTGCCCGATGCCCAGCACGCGATGCTGGAACTCAGCAAGGGGCGCCTGACCAGCCAGCCCGAGGCGCATACCGGCCGCGGCCTGTTCTTCAGCTCGCAGCTGGCCGATGTGTTCGACATCCATGCCAACAACACCGCCTTCCAGCGCCGCGCCTGGGAATCGAGCTGCGGCTGGCAACCGGGCCGCCCGCTGCCGCGCCAGGGCAGCTCGATCTATATGGCGATCGCGCTGGACACCAGGCGCACGCTGGACCAGGTGCTGCAGGCCTGGAGCATCGCCGGCGACGGCATCGCCTTCGACCAGACGACCATCCATCTGCAGATGCTGGCCGGCCCGGGCCAGGCGCTCGATTCGCGCGCCCAGGCGCGGCGGGTGGCCGCGCGCCTGCCCATGTTCAAGCGCGCGGAGATCAGCTTCGCCGGCGTCGACGACGTCGGCCATGGCTTCGTCGACGAGCTGTTCCGCGTCTTCGCGCGCGCCCATCCGGCGGTCGAACTGCAGCCGACGCAGATGACACCGCGGATCGCGGCCCTGGTGCAGAACGCGCGCGAAGGCTGAGGGTCTCAGGCCACCCGGCAGACCTTCAGCATATTGGTGCCGCCCGGATAGCCCATCGGCTCGCCGCAGGTGATCGCATAGGTATCGCCGGGCATCAGCGCGCCCTGCTCGATCAGCAGACGCTCGGCCGCCGCCAGCGCCGCGTCGCGGTCCTCGTGCTTGGGCATCAAGAGCGGCCGCACATTGCGGTACAGCGCCATCTTGGTCTGGCTCAGCGGCTGCGTGGTCAGCGCGAAGATCGGCACATTGATGCGGTGCCGGCTCATCCACAGCGCGGTCGAACCCGATTCGGTCAGCGCGACGATGGCCTTGCAGCCCAGGTGGTAGGCGGTGAACAGCGCGCCCATCGCGATCGACTGGTCGATGCGCCCGAACTGGCGACCGGTGAAGTCGGTGTCGAGGTTTACGAACTCGGCCCGTTCGGCCTCCAGCGCGATTGCCGCCATCTGCTCGATCGTCTCGACCGGAAATTTGCCCGCCGCCGTCTCGGCGCTGAGCATCACCGCGTCGGTGCCGTCCAGCACTGCGTTGGCGACGTCGCTCACCTCGGCGCGCGTCGGCACCGGGTTGACGATCATCGACTCCATCATCTGCGTGGCGGTGATCGCCACCTTGTCCATCTCGCGCGCCATCTTGATCATGCGCTTCTGCAGCGCCGGCACGGCCGCGTTGCCGACCTCGACAGCCAGGTCACCGCGCGCGACCATGATGCCGTCGCTGGCCTTCAGGATCGCCTCCAGATGCGGGATCGCCTCGTAGCGCTCGATCTTGGCGATCATGCCGGGCTTGTGGCGCCAGGGCTCGCCGGCCACATTGGCCAGCTGGCGCGCCATCTCCATATCGGTGGCGTTCTTGGGGAAGCTGACCGCCAGGTACTCGCACTGGAAGGACATCGCCGTCTTGATGTCCTCCATGTCCTTGGCCGTCAGCGCCGGCGCCGTCAGGCCGCCGCCCTGCTTGTTGATGCCCTTGTTGTTGGACAGCTCGCCGCCCAGCTTGACGGTCGTGTGCACGGCCGCGCCCTTGACCGCCTCGACGGTCAGCACCAGCAGGCCGTCGTTCAACAGCAAGGTGTCGCCCGGCTTCACGTCGCGCGGCAGCTCCTTGTAGTCGAGGCCGACGACCTCCTCGTTGCCGAGCTCGGTGCGATCGGCATCGAGCACGAAGGGCCGGCCGTTGACCAGCTCGATCTTGCCGTTCTCGAACTTGCCGACGCGGATCTTCGGCCCCTGCAGATCGGCCATGATGGCCACCTGCTTGCCGGCGGCGCGCGCCGCCTCGCGCACCATGCGGGCGCGGTCGATATGGTCCTGGGCCTTGCCATGCGAGAAGTTCAGCCGCACGACGTCGACGCCGGCTCGGATCATGCGCTCCAGGATCTCGGGGGAAGAGGAAGCCGGCCCGAGGGTGGCGACGATCTTGGTGGCACGGGTCATGAAGGCACTCGCTGAAATCCGGTTACAAGCGAACAATTATGGGCCGCAATTAGAGCGGCCTCCCGGTTACCGCGGATTACAAGCGATCAGGACTTGCCCGCACGCACATCGGCCACCGCCAGCGCCGTCATATTGACGATGCGCCGCACCGTCGCCGACGGCGTCAGGATGTGCACCGGCGCGGCCGTGCCGAGCAGGATGGGGCCGACGGTGACGCCCTGGCCGGCGGTCATCTTCAGCACATTGAAGAGGATATTGGCCGCGTCCAGGGTAGGCAGCACCAGCAGATTGGCCGAGCCCTTGAGCCGGCTGTCCGGCAGAAAGCCCTGCCGCACCGCCTCGCTCAGCGCGGCATCGCCATGCATCTCGCCATCGCTCTCGATGTGCGGATGGGCCTGGGCGAACAGTTCCTGCGCGCGCCGCATCCTCAGCGCCGAGGGCCGCTTGCTGGAGCCGAACATCGAATGCGAGACGAAAGCCACCTTGGGCGGCAGGCCGAAACGCTGCAGCTCCTCGACCGCCATCGTCGCGATCTCGGCCAGCTGCTCGGCATCCGGCATGTCGTTGACGAAGGTGTCGGTCAGGAACAGCGTGCCGCGTTCCATCATCACCGCGTTCATCGTCGCGAAGCAATGCGCGCCCTCGCGCAGGCCGATCAGGTCGGCCACATGCTCCAGATGGTGGTCGAAGCGGCCGACCATGCCGCAGATCATCGCGTCCGCGTCGCCGAGCTTGATCGCCAGCGCACCGATGGTCGTGTTGGAGCGCCGCACCGCCGCCTTGGCCATCTCCGGCGTCACGCCCTGGCGGGACATGCGGCGGTGGTAGGTCTCCCAGTACAGGCGAAAGCGCGCGTCGTTGTCCGGATCGATCACCGCCACGTCCTGGCCCAGCTTCAGGCGCAGGCCGGCGCGCTGGATGCGCATCGCGATCACCTCCGGCCGGCCGATCAGGGTCGGCCTGGCCAGGCCCTCGTCCAGCACCACCTGCACCGCGCGCAAGACGCGCTCTTCCTCGCCCTCGGCATAGATCACCCGCGCCGGATTGGCCTTGGCCGCCGCAAACACCGGCCGCATGAACATGCTGGTCTGGTAGACGAAGCGCGTGAGCTCGTGCCGGTAGGCGTCCAGGTCCTTGATCGGCCGCGTCGCCACACCCGAGGCCTCGGCCGCGCGCGCCACCGCCGGCGCGATGCGCAGGATCAGCCGCGAGTCGAAGGGCTTGGGGATCAGGTAGTCGGGGCCGAAGGCCAGTTCCTCGCCGGCATAGGCGGCCGCCACCTCGTCGCTGGTCTCGGCCTTGGCCAAGTCGGCTATTTCCCGGACGCAGGCCAGCTTCATCTCCTCCGTGATCTTGGTAGCGCCGCAGTCCAGCGCGCCGCGGAAGATGTAGGGGAAGCACAGGACGTTGTTGACCTGGTTCGGATAGTCCGAGCGGCCGGTCGCGATGATGCAATCGGGCCGCACCGCCTTGGCCAGCTCGGGCCGGATCTCGGGCTCGGGATTGGCCAGGGCCAGGATGATGGGCTTGTCGGCCATGGTCTTGACCATGTCCTGCGTCAGCACGCCGGCGGCCGAGCAGCCGAGGAAGACGTCCGCGCCGGCCACCACCTCGGCCAGCGTCGTGGCCGTCGTGCGCTGGCAGTAGCGTTGCTTGCTCTCGTCCAGCTTGTCGCCACGGCCCTCGCGGATCACGCCCTTGGAGTCGACGACGAAGATGTTCTCGCGCGCGACGCCCAGGCCCACCATCACGTCCAGGCAGGCGATCGCGGCCGCGCCGGCGCCCGAAGTCACCAGCTTGACCTTGTCGATCGCCTTGCCGACCAGTTCCAGGCCGTTGAGCAGGGCCGCGGCGCTGATGATGGCCGTACCATGCTGATCGTCGTGGAAGACCGGGATGTTCATGCGCTCGCGCAGCTGCTTCTCGATGTAGAAGCATTCCGGCGCCTTGATGTCTTCCAGATTGACGCCGCCCAGCGTCGGCTCCATCGCCGCGATGATCTCGACCAGCTTGTCCGGGTCGCGCTCGGCCAGCTCGATGTCGAACACGTCGATGCCGGCGAACTTCTTGAACAGGCAGCCCTTGCCCTCCATCACCGGCTTGGCCGCCAGCGGGCCGATGTCACCCAGCCCAAGCACCGCCGTGCCGTTGGTGATCACGCCGACCAGATTGGCGCGCGAGGTGTAGTCGGCGGCCAGCGCCGGGTCCTGCTCGATATCGAGGCAGGGATAGGCGACGCCCGGCGAATAGGCCAGCGACAGGTCGCGCTGGTTGGACAGCGCCTTGGTCGGCGTGACCGAAATCTTGCCGCGCGTCGGCGTGCGGTGGTAGTCCAGCGCGGCCTCGCGCAGTGCGGCCTCGGCCGGCGACAAGGTCTTGTTGCCGTTCTGGTTCATCGGCTTGTCTCCTCAACTTCTTGGGGACAAGCAGATTACTCGCCTTATTGCACTCTTGCGATGCCTAGAGTTTTGACTGCCATGCAAAGATGGCAAGACGCAGGCGGGCCGAAGCCCGCCGAGCTCAGCCCGCCGCGCGCTTGGCCAGGATCTCGAAGGCCGGCAAGGTCTTGCCCTCCAGTACCTCGAGGAAGGCGCCACCGCCGGTGGAGATGTAGCCGACCTCCTTCTCGATGCCGTACTTGGCGATCGCGGCCAGGGTGTCGCCGCCGCCAGCGATGCTGAAGGCGTTCGAGGCGGCGATCGCGCGGGCGATGGTCTCGGTGCCCTGGGCGAAGGCGTCGAACTCGAACACGCCGACCGGGCCGTTCCAGACGATGGTGCCGGCGGCCTTCAGCTGCTCGGCCAGGATGGCGGCCGTCTGCGGGCCGATGTCCAGGATCAGGTCGTCCTCGGCCACCTCGTTGGCGGCCTTGACCGTGGCCGGTGCGTCGGCGGCAAAGGCCTTGGCGGTGACGACGTCGACCGGAATCGGCACCTCGGCACCGCGCGCCTTCATGGCGTCGATCACCGCCTTGGCCTCGCCCACCAGATCGGGCTCGGCCAGCGACTTGCCGATCGACAGGCCCGCCGCCAGCATGAAGGTGTTGGCGATGCCGCCGCCGACAATCAGGCCGTCGACATTGGCCGACAGCGACTTCAGGATGGTCAGCTTGGTCGAGACCTTGGAGCCGGCGACGATGGCGACCAGGGGCCGCTTCGGCGCGGCCAGGGCCTTGCTGATCGCGTCGATCTCGGCGGCCAGCAGCGGGCCGGCGCAGGCGATCGGTGCGAACTGGGCGATGCCATAGGTCGTGCCCTCGGCGCGGTGGGCGGTGCCGAAGGCGTCGTTGACATAGATGTCGCAGAGCTTGGCCAGCTTCTTCGCCAGCTCCTCGCTGTTCTTCTTCTCGCCCTTGTTGACGCGGCAGTTCTCCAGCAGCACCAGCTGGCCCGGCTGGACCTGGACGCCGTCCACCCAGTCCGCGACCACCGGCACCTCGCGGCCCAGCAGCTCGCCCATGCGCTTGGCGACCGGCGCCAGCGAGTCTTCCGGCTTGAACTCACCCTCGGTCGGGCGGCCCAGATGCGAGGTCACCATGACGGCCGCGCCGGCCTTCAGCGCGGCTTCGATGCAGGGCACCGAGGCGCGGATGCGGGTGTCCTCGGTGATGTTGCCCGCATCGTCCTGCGGCACATTGAGGTCGGCGCGGATGAAGACGCGCCGGCCGGCCACCTGGCCGGCTTGGATCAGATCGGTGAAACGCAGAACGTTCATGGGAGGGCTCGGATTGCAGTTGGAATTCGGGGCGGGCACGGGCCACGCAGCCCGCTAGCTTACCAAGCGGCCGGTACCACGCGATTACCAACCGAGGCCCAGGCGCAGGGCCAGCATCACGGCCGTGCCGCTGACGATGGTGCCCAGGATGCCCCGCTTCCAGAAAAAATAGGCGGTGGCGACGGCGGTGGCATAGAGCCGCGCGTCCTGCCAGGTCGAGATCAGCTGGCCCTGCGTCATCACGATCTCGGGCACGATGACGGCGGCCAGCGCCGCCAGCGGCGCATAGCGCAGGCCCTGCTTGGCCCAGTCGGGAATCGGCAGCTCGCGCTTGGGGATCAGGAAGAAGCTGCGCGTCAGCAAGGTGATCAGCCCCATGCCGATGATGGCCAGCACCGTCTCCCAGGGGCTCATGCGGTCTGCTCCTGTCTGCCTTTCGGCTCCGGCAGCCAGTGCTCCAGCAGCAGGCCGGCGGCCACCGCCGCGGCGATCGCGACGACGATGTTCAGCCGCAGCGGCAGCGCATAGGCAGCCACCGCCGCGCAGCCGGCCACGGCCGCGGTGACCCAGGTATTGCGGTCCTTCAACAGCGAATAGGACAGGCCCAGCAGCGCCAGCACGCCGGCAAAGCCCAGGCCCCACTCGGTCGGCACATGGTTGGCCAGCAGGATGCCGGCGATCGCCGGCAGCTGCCAGGCGGCCCAGTTCAAGGCGACACCGCCCCAGAAATACGGCTCCTGCTCGGGCGCCGGCCGCGGCTCCGGGAAGCGTTTCAGGAAGGCGACGTAGTTCAGATCGGCGGCGAAATAGGACAGGGTCAGCCGCTTCCAGCGCGGCAGGTGGCCGAAATACAGCCGCCACTGCGCGCTGAAGATGACGAAGCGCAGATTGACGCAGAAGGCGGTCGCCCACAGCACCCACATCGGCGCGCCGCTGGCGATCAGCGGCAGCGAGGCCAGCTGCGAACTGCCGGCAAAGACCACCAGACTCATCAAGAGCGCCAGCCAGATCGAGAGCCCGCTCTTGACCATCGCGACCCCGGTCACCAGGCCCCAGGCCGAGATGCCCAGGGTGATGCCCATCATCTCGCGCGCGCCGCGTTTGAACTCCGGATGGCGCGGCTGCGCCGCCAAATAGCTGAAAAGGCCCATCCGCGCATTGTCGTATGGGCCTAGGGTTTACACCGGTCGCGCGTGCGACAGGCGGCCCGCTGTGCTTTTTTATTTGTCGAGCTTCTTGACCTTGCCGCTGCCGGCCACCGACATCGAGATCTCGGGCGAGCCGGCATAGGACACGTCGCCACTGCCGGCGATCGAGACATTGAGCTTCTTGACGGCCGTCACCTTGGCGTCGCCGCTGCCGGCGATACTGACCTTGACCTCGTCGGCCTCCAGCGCACGCGCCTTGACGTCGCCCGAGCCGGCCACCGACACGCTCAGCTGCTGCGTGCGGCCGGCCGCGACGACGTCGCCGCTGCCCGAGACCTTGAGGCCCAGGCGCTCGCTCTCGAGCTTGTCGAAGATGATGTTGCCGGAGCCGGAGATGCTAGCCTCGACGGCCGGCGTCTTCATCGCCTCGACCTTGATGTCGCCCGAGCCGGCAATCGAGATCGAGCGCAGCTGCGGCATGTCCAGCACCAGCTGCGGCGTGATCGTCGTGTGCAGGTTGTAGCCGCGCTTGGGCGAGACCTCCAGCACCCGGCCCTTGCTGCCCTCGACGACCTTGGTCTCGAAATAGGCCAGCAGATTGTTGTCGGCCTTCAGCTCCAGCCGGTTGCTAGCGCCCTGGCGGATCAGCACCTTGAAACCGCCGCTGGTCGAGATGCCGTCGAAGACGCCGACCTCGCGCACCTCGCTGCCGGCCTCGCCCGAGCCGTTGATGCGCTCGCCGCTGGCGTTCCAGCTCCAGGCTTGGGCCGAGCCGGCACCGGCCAGCAGGGCGGCGGTGGCAATGATCAGAAGGCGGCGCTGCTTGTTCGACATGATGGGGGCTCCTCGTTGACGCGATGTCGTGGTTGAGGATTCCATCATGCGCGGCCGCCCTGCGGCGCCGAAGCCCGGCACGACGGATTGCAGGATTGGAGGCGCCGTCTGCCGGCGCGCGGGGGCCAGCGGTTCGACGGCGCGGCGCTCAGTGGGCGCTCAGTGCGATTTCTTGGCGCCGGACTTGGCGGCCGGCGCCTCGTCCTCGTCCTCGTCGCGCTTGCCCGGCTCAGTGCGCGGCACGACGGGGGCGACGCCCTCGAGCTTGTTCTCGCGCATGTACTCGTCCATCTCGCGCCAGCCGGCGAACACGGCCGCCTTCGGCGCCTTGGGGTTCAGCGCATAGCAGTCCTCGATCGCCCGAACGGCATGGCGGCAGGCGCTGCCGACGGCGCGGCCCTCGGCCTCGCGGGCCGCGGCCAGCTTGACCGGGTCGTCGATGCCCAGCTGGTCGCAGGCGGCGAGCGCAGCAAGCAGGGGCAGGACGGCGAGGGCGAAACGGCGCTTCATGCCCAAGGCTATCGGCGCCGGCGCGGGATTCTTTAGCCCGCGATCAGCGCCGCAGGCCGCCGGCCGCCATCGCCATCAGGCGCTCGATCCGTTCCTCGGTCGACGGATGGGTGCTGAACAGGCCCTTGATGCCGCCGCCGGAGAGCGGATTCATGATCATCATCTGGGCCGTCTCGGGGTGGCGCTCGGCCGCCTCCAGGGGGATGCCCTGCGCATAGCGGTGGATCTTGTGGAGCGCCGAGGCCAGCGCCTGCGGGTCGCCCGAGATCTCGGCGCCGCCGCGGTCCGCCTCGAACTCGCGCGCGCGGCTGATCGCCATCTGGATCAGGCTGGCGGCGATCGGCGCCAGGATGGCGACCAGCAGGCCCACCAGCGGATTGGCCGGCCGGCCCTCGCTGTCGCGGCCGCCGAAGAACATCGCGAAGTTGGCCAGCATCGAGATCGCGCCGGCCATGGTCGCGCTGACGGTGGAGATCAGGATGTCGCGGTGCTTCACATGGGCCAGCTCATGCGCCATCACGCCGCGCAGCTCGGCGGCGGACAGCACGCGCAGGATGCCGGTCGTTGCGGCGACGGCCGCATGCTCGGGATTGCGGCCGGTGGCAAAGGCGTTCGGCGCGTCCTCGTCAATCAGATAGACGCGCGGCATCGGCAGCTCGGCGCGTGCGCTGAGCTCGCGCACCATGCCGTAGAACTGCGGCGCCGAGGTCTCGTCGACCTCGCGCGCGTTGTACATCTTCAGCACCATGGTGTCGGAGAACCAGTAGCTGAAGAAGTTCATGCCCAGCGCAACCAGCAGGGCCAGCATCATGCCGGTGCGCCCGCCGATCATGGCGCCGATCGCCATGAACAGCGCGGTGATCGCGGCCATCAGGATGGCGGTCTTCATCAGATTGAACATCGCGGTCCTCGTTCGTCTTCCGTCGTCATTGGCGGATCAAGGCGGCAGATGGTGTCGCCGGGGCCGATTTCAAGCGAATCGCTCGCCGGCGGCAATCGGCCGGGCCTGAAGAAAGGCCTGAGCCGGCAGGCGCTTGCCGCCGGCGCGCTGCAGCTCGCTCAGGCGCAGCGCCTGTTCGCCGCAGGCGACGACCGGGCCCCGCTCGTCGACGCTCAGCACCGTGCCGGGCTCGCCCGCGCCGGGGCAGACCTCGCCGCGCCAGACCTTGATCGCCTCCTCACCCAGCGTCGCCAGGCCGCCCGGGAAGGGGTCGAAGGCGCGCAGCCGGCGCTCGATCTGCGCGGCCGGCTGCGACCAGGCGATCTGCGCCTCGGCCTTCTCGATCTTGTGGGCGTAAGTGACGCCCTCGGCCGGCTGCGGCGTGGCCGTCAGCGCACCGCAGGCGGCGATCTCGAGCGCCTCGACGATCAGGCGGCCGCCCAGCGCGGCCAGCCGGTCGTGCAGCGCTGCCGTCGTGTCCTCCGGCTGGATGGCCAGGCGCTCGACCAGCAGCATGTCGCCGGTGTCCAGGCCCGCGTCCATCTGCATGATGGTGATGCCGGTCTCGGCATCGCCGGCCTCGATCGCGCGGTGGATCGGAGCGGCACCGCGCCAGCGCGGCAGCAGCGAGGCGTGGATGTTCAGGCAGCCCAGGCGCGGCAGATCGAGCACCCATTGCGGCAGGATCAGGCCGTAGGCGGCGACGATCATCACATCGGGCCTGGCATCGAGCAGCGCCTGGCGGGCGGTGGCCGCCTCATCCGGGTATTTGCCGTCGAGCCTGAGGCTCCTGGGCTGCGCCACCGCGATGCCCTGGACCTGGGCCAGCTGCTTGACCTTTGATGCCTGCTGCTTCATGCCGCGGCCGGCCGGGCGATCCGGCTGGGTCAGCACCAGCGGCACGCTGAAGCCCGCATTCAGCAGCCGGGCCAGCGCCGTGGCCGCGAACTCGGGAGTGCCGGCAAAGACGACGCGCATGGCCGGCACCTCAGCCGCGCTGCTCGTCGCGGGCCTTCTTGATCAGCTTGGTCTTGATGCGATCGCGCTTCAAGGGGCTCAGGTATTCGACGAAGACCTTGCCCATCAGATGATCCATCTCGTGCTGGACGCAGACCGCCAGCAGGCCCTCGGCCTCGAACTCATGCGGCTGGCCGTCGCGGCCCAGCGCGCGCACGGTGACCTTCGAGTGCCGCTTGACCTTGTCGTAGATCGTCGGCACGGAGAGGCAGCCCTCCTCGCCGTCGACCCAGTCCTCGCTGGTGGCGACCAACTCCGGGTTGATCAGCACGCGCGGCTCGTTGCGATCGCTCGAGGTGTCGATGACGACGACGCGTTCATGCACGTCGACCTGGGTGGCGGCCAAGCCGACGCCGTCGGCCGCATACATGGTCTCCAGCATATCGTCGACCAGCTGGCGGATGCGCCCGTCGACCTCGGCCACCGGTTTCGCGACCAGATGCAGTTTCGGGTCCGGGTATTTCAGGATATTCAGTATCGCCATCGGATTTGCGTTGTGGATACAGCACAACGCCTGTTTGTAAGTGCTTGCAAGAGCAGCTGGGCCCCTGCGCCATTCATTGCGATCCCTGCCCAAATGGGGGCAGAATCTCCAAAAAGTTAGGGGTATTTTATCGACCCGGTAAAAACCCGGTGCACCGACGCCCGGGTTTGCCGAAACGCCGCGGCGATCAGGACCCCATGGCGAGACCCAGAATTATCAGTCCAACCGGCCGCTGACCATGCGGGAGAGAGCGCTCGATGCCCTTTTGTGATTCCCAGAAGAAAACGATCCTGCGCGGCGCCCTGGCCCTGAGTTTGCTGAGCCTGGCGCTGGCCGGAGCCCAGGCCACCACCTATCCCGTCACCCCCGAGCAGCGCGCAACCGCCGAGAAGGTCGCCCAGGCCGGCGTGCCGCTGAGCGAGCTGGCGCCCGACGCGCCCGACTCGCACACGGTCAAGCCCGGCGACACCTTGTGGGACATCTCCAAGCTGTTCCTGAAGAGCCCCTGGCGCTGGCCCGAGCTCTGGGGCATGAACCGCGAGCAGATCGCCAATCCGCACCTGATCTACCCGGGCCAGCTGCTGCTGCTGGTCAAGCAGGACGGCCGCGCCAGCCTGCAGCTGGCGCAGAACCGCGGCGCCGGTGGCACCGAGGGCACGGTCAAGCTGTCGCCGCAGGTGCGCAGCTCGGCGGTCGACAACAGCGCGATCGCGGCCATCCCGTTGACCCTGATCGTGCCCTTCCTGGCCGATGCGGTCGTCTTCGACACCGACGAGCTGGCGACGGCGCCGCGCATCGTCGCCACACCCGAAAACCATGTGCTGCTGGCGCGCGGCGACAAGGCCTACGCGCGCGGCGATCTGAGCCAGGCGACCGACTACCGCATCTTTCGCAACACCAAGCCGCTGGTCGACCCGGCCACCGGCGAGGTGCTCGGCTTCGAGGCGCCTTACCTGGGCACGGCCGAGTTGGTCCAGCCCGACCAGAGCCGCAGCCTGCCCGACGGCAAGCTCGAGGTGGTGCCGGCCACCGTGCAGATCAAGCAGGTGCGCAAGGAGATCGGCGTCGGCGACCGGCTCTCGCCGGTGCCGCAGCGCAGCTTCGACCGCTATGTGCCGCATGCGCCGGCCCAGCCGGTCGCCGGCCAGATCATCTCCATCTATGGCGAGGCGCTGCACGCCGGCCAGAACCAGATCGTCGCGCTGAACCGCGGCGAGCGCGACGGCATGGAACGCGGCCATGTGCTGGCGCTGTGGAAGGCCGGCCGCTACACGCTGGACCGCACCGGCGAAAAGCCGGAGCAGATGCGCCTGCCCGACGAGCGCCAGGGCATCCTGTTCGTGTTCCAGGTCTACCAGCGCGTGTCCTACGCGCTGATCATCACGGCCAGCGACGCGGTGCGCCCCGGCGACCGCTTCACCCAGCCCTGAGGCCCGCGCCCGGCGTCGCGCGATGATCGAGCGCGATGAGCTAGGCAGCTGGCTGCGGCTGCTGGAAACGCCGGGCATCGGGCTCGAAAGCGCGCGCCGCCTGCTGGCCGCCGCCGGCTCACCGCAGCGGGTGTTCGAGCTGCCCGGCGCCGTGCGGCGCCAGCTGCTGACGGCGAAGCAGCAGGACGCCCTGGCGCAGCCGCCGGCCGCGCTGCCGGCGCTGCTGGCGCAGACCTGGGCCTGGCTGCAGGCGGACGCCGCGCACGACATCCTGCTGCTGGGCGACGCCGACTATCCGGAGCCGCTGCTGCAGACGGCCGATCCGCCGCTGCTGCTCTATCTGCAGGGCCGGCGCGAGACCTTGCGGCGGCGGCCGGCGCTGGCCATCGTCGGCAGCCGCAGCCCCAGCGCCCAGGGCCGGGACAATGCGCGCGCCTTCGCCGAGGCGCTAGCGGGCGCCGGCCTGACCATCGTCTCGGGCCTGGCGCTGGGCATCGATGGCGCTGCCCACGAGGGCGCGCTGGCCGCCGGCGGGGCGACGATCGCCGTCGTCGGCACCGGCCTGGACCAGGTCTACCCCCGCCGCCACCAGCCGCTGGCCGCGGCGATCGCCGCGCAGGGGCTGATCGTCAGCGAATATCCGCCGGGCATGCCGGCGCTGGCCGCCAACTTCCCGCGCCGCAACCGCATCATTGCCGGCCTGACCCAGGGCTGCCTGGTCGTCGAGGCGGCGCTGCAATCGGGCTCGCTGATCACCGCCCGGCTGGCCAGCGAGGCCGGCCGCGAGGTGTTCGCCATCCCCGGCTCCATCCACTCGCCGCAAAGCCGTGGCTGCCATGCGCTGATCCGCCAGGGCGCCAAGCTGGTCGAGAACGTCGACGACGTGCTGGGCGAACTGCCGGCCGCGAGCCCGGCCATCCCCCCGACCGACGCCGGCGAGCCGGCCGCCGAGAACGAGGAGCAGCGGCGGCTGCTGCAGATGATGGGCTTCGAGCCGGTCTCGCTGGACGCCTTGCAGGCGCGCGGCGGCTGGGATGCGGCCACGCTCAGCGCGCTGCTGCTGGAGCTGGAGCTGGCCGGCCAGGTCGCGCGCCTGGCCGGCCAGCTGTTCCAGCGCCGCGCCCAGGCCTGAAACAGGCGCCGAACCGGCCCTGGCAGCGCGCCCCGCAGGGCTTTTCGGGCCTCGGGCCTCGAAGCGGCTCGGTTATCATCGGCCCATGTTCGACGTGCTCGTCTATCTCTACGAAACCTACTGGCGACCGGACGCCTGCCCGGATCACGCCCAGCTGACGCGCAAATTGTCGGCCGTTGGCTTCGAGAGCGACGAAATCCAGGAGGCCCTGTCCTGGCTGGACGGCCTGGCCGCCGCCGCCGCCTCGCACCAGGGCCAGCAGGGCCCGCTGGCGCTGCGCGTCTACACGCCGGCCGAGCTCGATCATCTGGGCGAGCCCTCGGTCGGTTTCATCAG
This sequence comes from Roseateles violae, assembly GCF_030410485.1. Classification (GTDB taxonomy): domain Bacteria; phylum Pseudomonadota; class Gammaproteobacteria; order Burkholderiales; family Burkholderiaceae_C; genus Roseateles_D; species Roseateles_D violae. Next base: position 781,508 of record NZ_JAUHHC010000003.1, read on the forward strand.
CTTTCTGGCCTCGGCCGGCGTGCTGCCGCCACCGATGCGCGAGATGGTGATCGACCGCGCGATGGCCATTCCCGGCGCACCGATGGACCTCGAGGACCTGAAGATCATCGTGCTGATGGTGTTCTGGAGCCTGGGCGAGGAGCCCGATGCGCTGATCCTCGACGAGCTCTTTGTCGCGCCCGAAGACCGGCTGATCCACTGAAGCAAGGGCCGCCGCAGCGGCCTTTTTTTCGTCTCAGTTCAGCAGGCGTTGCGGATCAACGTCCAGCTTGGCCAGCGCATTGCGCGTGGCCTTGACCGTCAGCGCCTCCTCCTGCGCCGGCAGCAGCAGGCCGGCCTGCAGGAAGGCGGCGACACGGCCCAGCTGGAACAACACGCCGCGGCCCTGCGGGGTGACGAAGAGCATCAGCTGGCGGCGCATGCCGCGCCAGGCCAGTTGCACGACCTCGTTGCGGCCGCGGTAGTCCAGCATGTACCAGCTGCCGATCTGCAGCTCGCGCGCCCAGGCCAGCATCGCCGGCGTCGGCGCCGAGCCACCCTCGGCAACGACCTCCAGCCCGTCGGATTCGTGGCCGGACAGATCGCGCACGATCGATTCGTTAATCTGCAGCTCGCCCTCGCCCTCGGGCAGCAGCGCCTCCAGGGTTTCCAGCTGCGCCATCAGCTCGTCCAGGCGCTCGCGCGGGATCGGCGCCGTCTTGGCGGTGAAGGCGGCGGCCAGCGCGTTGTTCAGGTCGCGCACATGCTCGTTCTGGCGCTCGACCTGCAGGCCCGCATGGCCCATGCCGTCGCGCAGGGTCTTCAAGAGCGGCGGCAGCCGGCGTATCACCTCGGCGCGCTCCTCGCGCGAGACCTTGGCACTGGCCGACCAGATCAGGTCCGCGGCGGCGCGCTTCATCGCCTTGGTGGTGTCCGACTGCGCGCCGGTGCGCACCGCGGTGACGGCCAGCACATCGGCCCAGACCTGGAACAGGAACTCGCGCACGCCATCCTGCACCGGCACCTCGTTGAGCATCTTGCGCAGCTCGATCGTGTACTGGATCGCCAGCGTCTCGCGCTGCTCGACCTGCTGGGCCAACGATACGCCCTTCATCGAGGCCTGGTTCTCTTTCTCGAAGTAATGGTCGAGGAATTTCTCGAATTCGGTCAGCACCGTCGCGAACACGCGCCGACCGGTGTCGGGATAGGCCTCGACGACCTGGACCACGCGCTTGATCTCGCGCTCGACCGCCTCGGCGACGGCGCCGGGTGCGCTGGCCGAGCTGGTGCTGAAGCCCATCACGCAGGCGCCCATGCGGTCGATCAGCTGGCGCGCCGGATGGTCGGTGGCGGCGAAGAAGTCCGGCTCGCTGACCGCCACCCGCAGCACCGGCATCTGCAGGCGCGCGAACCAGACCCGCACCGCGGCCGGGATGTGCTCCTCGGTCAGGATGCTCTGGAACATCATCGCCACGATCTCGATCGTCGCGCGCTCGGCCGGCGTGTCGGCGGCGCGCTTGAGCACCTGCTTGAGCGCCTGCGTGCGGCTCTTCAGCTCCTCGAGCTGCTGCGGCGCCTCGGCCTGCGTGACCTCGGCGTCGGCGCGGCGCTGCAGCGCGTCCTGCGCATGCTTGATCGCGGCGGTCAGGCGCGGCGTGGCGACCGGGCCGGCTGCCGGGGCGGGCCGCGAACCGGCGGCGCCGGCGGGCGCATGGGCCGGCGCCGGTCCGCGCGCCAGCGACTGCGGCTGCGTCGCGGCAAAACCCGGTACCTGGCGACCGACGACGCGCTGCAGCTGCTGCAGCACCTCCTCGGCCTGGCTGCTGGCGGCGCTGCGCGCGGCGGGTTCGGCCGGCGGCGCCGGCAGCGGCGCGCTGGCAACCGGCACCGGGCCGCTCGCGTTCTGCGCCGGCGACTGGGTCGCCACGAAGCCCGGCGCGAGGCTGGCCGCGCCGGCCGCCTGCGGCGAGCGGCGGATGAAGGGGCGCAGATCGACCTCGGGCAGCACGCCCTGCGCGATCAGCCAGCGGTTGGTCTCGTGATAGGCCTCGCCCAGCAGCTGGGCGAACTCCTCGTGCAGCTCGTTCTGCAGCATCTGCCAGACCGAGTCATCCAGGCCGGCGCGCGTCCAGGCGTCCAGCGCCAGCCGGGCGATGCAATGGGCGCGCATCAGGTCCTGCGGGTCCAGGTCCTCATGCGCCTCCAGCATCTGCATGCGGGTGCGCAGATCGGTGAACTCCCAGGTCGCGCGATCCATCATCGCCAGACTCAGCCGCGAGCCGGTGATCTCGCGCTCGATCGTGTCGTCGTCGACCAGGGCCATCTTGCCGGAGCTGCTCCCATTGGCGGCGACCGGCGCCGCCTGCTCGGGCAGGCCGTAGACGGCCGCATGGCGCAGGCCGCTGATGAAGCCGGCGATCCAGGCCGCGCCATGGCGGTTCCATGATTGCACGCCGTCGCGGCGCGCCACCATCACCGGATATTCGGCCGGCAGCAGCAGCAGCTGGGCGGTCTGGTGATTCAGCGTGCCGCCCAGCGCCGTCATGCCGCGCACCAGCGCCTCGATGTAGACGCGCCGCGCCTGTGAGGCCAGGGCCTTGTTGCGGGCGGCTGCGGTCATGGAGGCGATGCGGGTCTGGGGCTGTGGGTGGGCGAAATGACTCTACACCACGGCGCCGGCGTTCGGATCGTCCGGATCTTCCTTGTTCAGCGGCAGCTTCACCAGATCCTCGCGCTTGACGCCCAGCCACATCGCGATCGCCGCGGCGACGAAGACCGAGGAGTAGATGCCGAAGCAGATGCCGATGGTCAGCGCGACCGCAAAGTAATGCAGGGTCGGGCCGCCGAAGATCAGCATCGACAGCACCACCAGCTGGGTGCAGCCGTGGGTGATGATGGTGCGGCTGATGGTCGAGGTGATCGCATGATCGATCACCTCGTGCGTGTTCAGCTTGCGGAACCTGCGGAAGGCCTCGCGCACGCGGTCGAAGATCACCACCGACTCGTTGACCGAATAGCCGAGCACGGCCAGCACCGCCGCCAGCACCGCCAGCGAGAACTCCCACTGGAAGTAGGCGAAGAAGCCCAGGATGATGACCACGTCGTGCAGGTTGGCGATGATGCCGGCGACGCCGAACTTCCACTCGAAGCGGATCGCCAGGTAGATGACGATGCCCAGCACGGTGAAGCCCAGGGCCTTGGCGGCGTCCCAGGCCAGCTCCTCGCCGACGGCCGGTCCGACGACCTCGGAGCGCGAGAGCTTGATCGGCTCGGCTTGCGCGGCCCCGGCCGCCGAACTCGTGCAGACCTGCTTGCTGATCGACTCACCCTTGTCGGTGACCTGCTGCTGCTGGCTGATCGTGCCGGACTCGGCCTTGCACAGCTCGGCGAAGACCTTGTCGACCACCTCGGTCTGCTTCTCGCCCGGGCGCACCGGCAGGCGGATCATCACGTCGCGCGAGCTGCCGAAGTTCTGCACCTGGACCTCGCCATAGCCCATCTTCTCGATCACCTGGCGGGTCTTCTCGATCTCGGCGGCGCGCGGGTACTCGACCTCGATCACCGTGCCGCCGGTGAACTCGATCGAGAAATGCAGGCCGCGCGTGGCGAGGAAGAAGACGGCGGCGGCGAAGGTCAGGAAGGACACCACGTTGAGGATCAACGCGTACTTCATGAACGGGATATCCCGTCGGATGCGGAACAGTTCCATTGCTTGCGGCTCCGTCAGGCCTTGACCGCGGGCTTGTCGGCCTCGCTGGTCTCGGGTTCGGGTTTCCAGACCTGACCAATCGACAGGGACTTGAGTTTCTTCTGGCGGCCGTACCAGAGGTTGGCCAGCGCGCGCGAGAACACGACCGACGAGAACATCGAGGTCAGGATGCCCAGGCAGTGGACGACGGCAAAGCCCTTGACCGGGCCGGAACCGAAGGCCAGCAGCGCCACGCCGGCGATCAGCGTCGTCACGTTCGAGTCCAGGATGGTCGCGAAGGCGCGCTCGTAGCCGAGGTTGATCGCCGCCTGCGGCGAGACGCCGGCACGCAGCTCTTCGCGGATGCGCTCGTTGATCAGCACGTTGGCGTCGATCGCCATGCCCAAGACCAGGGCGATGGCGGCGATGCCCGGCAGCGACAGCGTCGCCTGCAGCATCGACAGCACGGCCACCAGCAGGAGCAGGTTGAAGCCCAGGGCCAGCGCCGAGAAGGCGCCGAACAGCATGTAGTACAGGCACATGAAAGCGGCCACGGCGACGAAGCCGCCGATCACGCTGTGGATGCCCTTGGCGATGTTCTCGGCGCCGAGGCTCGGGCCGATGGTGCGCTCCTCGATGATCTCCATCGGCGCGGCCAGCGAGCCGGCGCGCAGCAGCAGCGCGGTGTCGGCGGCCTCCTGCGTGCTCATCGCACCGGAAATCTGGAAGCTGTTGCCCAGCTCGCCGCGGATGGACGGCGCCGTCACGACCTCGCCCTTGCCCTTCTCGAACAGGATGATGGCCATGCGCTTGCCGATGTTCTCGCGCGAGATGTCCTTCATGATGCGCGCGCCCTTGGCATCGACCTTCAGGTGCACGGCGGGATTGTGGTTCTCGTCGAAGCCCGGCTGCGCATCGTTCAGGTTGTCGCCGGTCAGCACGACATTGCGCTTGACGATGATGGCGCCGAAGCCGCGATCAACGAAGCGCTCGGTACCGAAGGGCACGGGGCCGCTGCCGTTCAGGGCCGCCTGCGCCTCGGCGCTGTCGTCGACCATGCGCAGCTCCAGCGTCGCCGTGCGGCCGATGATGTCCTTGGCCTTGGCCGTGTCCTGCACGCCCGGCAACTGGACAACGACGCGGTCCAGGCCCTGCTGCTGGATCACCGGCTCGGCGACGCCCAGCTCGTTGACGCGGTTGTGCAAGGTGGTGATGTTCTGCTTCAGCGCCGCTTCCTGCACCGCCACCATGGCCTTGGGCTTGAGGCCGCCGGACAGGCCGCCATCGGCGGTCGGCGTCCACTGCACATCGGGCAGCTGATCGCTCAGCAGATTCAGCGCCTGCTGGCGGATCTCCGGCTCGCGGAAGGCGATGAGGACGTTATTGCCGTCGCGGCTGATGCCGGCGTGGCGGATGTTCTTGTCGCGCAGCATGGTGCGCACGTCGCCGGTCAGCGACTCGGCCTTCTTGGTCAGCGCCGACTTCATGTCGACCTGCATCAGGAAGTGCACGCCGCCGCGCAGGTCCAGGCCCAGGTACATCGGGAAGGCATGCAGGCGGGCCAGCCATTGCGGCGAGCGCGACAGCAGGTTCAGCGCGACGATATAGGTCGGCTCGGCCGCATCCGGATTCAGCGCCTGGCTGATCGCATCCTTGGCCTTGATCTGCGTGTCGGTGTCGGCAAAGCGCGCCTTGACCGAGTTGCCCTCGAACTGGACGAAGTCGGCCTGGATCTGCGCCTTCTTGAGCGCCTCTTCCACCCGCGCGGCCAGGCCGGCATCGACCTTGACGGTGACCTTGGCGCTGGAGACCTGCACGGCCGGGGCCTCGCCGAAGAAGTTCGGCAAGGTGTAGATGGTGCCGATCAGCAGCGCGATGACGAGGATCGCGTACTTCCACAGCGGATAACGGTTCATGGATGCATCCTCTGAAGCCCGGCACGGCTCGGCTTGCTACCGGGCGCCGTGCGGGCGCTGCCGCGTCGGGCAGCCTGGCCGGGGGCCGGTACTTACTTGACGGTGCCCTTGGGCAACACCTGGACGACGGCACCGCGCTGCACCTGCAGCTCGACGCCGGCGGCGACCTCCAGCGTCAGATAGCTCTCGCCGACCTTGCTGATCTTGCCCAGCAGGCCGCCCGAGGTGACGACCTCGTCGCCCTTGACGATCGCCTCGATCATGGCCTTGTGCTCCTTCTGGCGCTTCATCTGCGGCCGGATCATCACGAAGTACAGCACCACGAACATCAGCACCAGCGGCAGCATGCTCAGGAGGCTGGACTCGCCACCGGCGGCACCGGCGGTCTGGGCGAAAGCATTGGAGATAAACACGTCAAATTCCTCTGAAAGGGACGCGCGCGCCTGGCGGATGCCGGCGGGCGGTTGAACGGCGGATTGTATGCGGTGGACGCGGACGCCCCTGGCCCCGGTCCCGGCCGCAACTGGGGTTGATGGTCCGGCGGACCAATCCGGTCTAACCCTCGGAACAGCCACCTCCAAGCCGGGCTTGACGCCCGTCCTTCTGCGATTTATCGTTAAATATATTTGCAGCATATCGGAGCCAGCATGCCCACCGACCCCCTGCCGCGCTGGCGCGGCGTCTTCCCCGCCGTCACGACCAAATTCCTCGCCGACGAGGCGCTGGACATCGCGGCGATGGAGCGCCACTTCGAATTCCAGATCGCCGCTGGCGTCGACGGCCTGGTGACCGGGGGCTCGCTGGGCGAAGCCAGCACCCTGACGCTGGACGAAAAGCTCGAGGTCGCCGCGACCGCCCTGCGCGTCGCCGCCGGCCGGGTGCCGGTGCTGGCCAATGTGTCGGAGACCAGTACGCGGGCGGCGCTGCGCTATGTCGAGGGCGCGGCCCGGCTGGGCGTGCAGGGCCTGATGCTGATGCCGGCGGTGCTCTACCCGGCCGATGCGCGCGAAGCGATGGCCAATGTGCGCACCATCGCCGAGGCGGCCGCGCTGCCGGTGATGGTCTACAACAACCCGGTGTCGTATCGCGTCGACCTGAAGCCCGATGACTTCGCCGAGCTGGCCGACTGCCGCTGGCTGGTCGCGATCAAGGAGTCCAGCGACGACGTGCGTCGCCTGACCGATCTGCGCAACCGGCTCGGCACGCGCTACCAGCTATTCATCGGCGTGGACGACCTTGCCTTCGAGGGCCTGGCCCTGGGCTGCGACGGCCTCCTGGCGGGCCTATGCGACGCCTTCCCGGCCGAGACGGTGGCGCTGTACCGGCTGATGCGGCAGCGCCGCTACGAAGAGGCGCTGGCGCTGTACCAATGGTTCACCCCGCTGCTGCATCTCGATGTGTCGAGCAAGCTGGTGCAGAACATCAAGCTGGCCGAGGCCCTGGTCGGCGTCGGCAACGAGATCGTGCGCCGCCCGCGCCTGCCGCTGGCCGGCGCCGAGCGCGCGCGCGTGCAGGCCCTCGTCGAGCGGGCGCTGGCGACGCGGCCCGATCTGCAGCGCCTGCTCTGAAGCAGGCGATGATGGCGGCATGGACACCGAACAGGACTACAAGAAACCGGAGCGCCGCGTCGCCGACCTGGCCTACGAGGCGGTCGAGTCGCTGATCGCCACGCTGGCGCTGCGCCCCGGCGCCCCCATCGTCGAGGCCGAGCTGATCGAACGCACCGGCCTGGGCCGCACGCCGACCCGCGAGGCGCTGATGCGCCTGGTCGCCAACGGCCTGATCGTGCAGCTGCCGCGCCGCGGCCTCCTGGTCAGCGACATCCAACTGGCCCAGCACCTGGACCTGCTGGAGGCGCGGCGCGTGCTCGAGCGCCTGATCGCCGCCACCTCGGCCCGCCGCGCGACGCCGCCGCAGCGCGAGGCGCTGCTGGCCGCCGCGGAGACGATGAGCACCGCCGCCGCGGCCGGCGACCTGGCCGCCTATATGCGCGCCGACCAGGCGCTGGACCGCATCAACCACGCCGCCTGCCGCAACCCGGCCGCCGTCGCCGCCGTCGTGCCCATGGTGATCCAGTGCCGGCGCTTCTGGTACGCCTACCAGCACCAGGGCGATATCGGCGAAGGCGCGCGCTGCCACCAGGCGCTGGCGCAGGCGATTGCCGCCGGCCGGCAGGACGAGGCCGCCGCCGCCAGCGACGCGCTGATGGACTATCTGCGCCGCTTCGCGCAACAGGTGATCGAATGAACGCCAGCCGCCCGACCCGCATCATCGATTCGCACACCGGCGGCGAGCCGACGCGGGTGATTGTCGCCGGCGGCCCGGATCTGGGCGGCGGCAGCATGGCCGAGCGCCTGCAGCGCTTTCGCGCCGAGCACGATCACTGGCGCCGCGCGGTCGCGCTGGAGCCGCGCGGCTCCGACGTGATCGTCGGCGCCCTGCTTTGCGCGCCGGCGCAGCCGGGCAGCGCGGCCGGCGTGATCTTCTTCAACAACGTCGGCTATCTGGGCATGTGCGGCCACGGCAGCATCGGCCTGATCGCGACCCTGGCCTGGCTGGGCCGCATCGCGCCCGGCCAGCACCGCATCGACACGCCGGTGGGCCCGATCAGCGCGAGCCTGCATGCCGACGGCCGGGTCAGCATCGCCAATGTGCCGGCCTACCGCCATGCGCGGCGGGTCGCGGTCGAGTTCGGCGGCCGCAGCGTCCACGGCGACATCGCCTGGGGCGGCAACTGGTTCTTCCTCTGCGAGGACCATGGCCTCCTGCTGGAGGCGGCGCGCGTCGAGGCGCTGACCGAATTCGCCTGGGGGCTGCGCCAGGCGCTGCGCGCGCAAGGCATCAGCGGGGCGGCCGGCGCCGAGATCGACCATATCGAGCTGGTCTCGGCCGCCCACGACCCGGCCAACAGCGGCCGCAACTTCGTGCTCTGCCCCGGCAAGGCCTGGGACCGCAGCCCCTGCGGCACCGGCACCAGCGCCAAGCTGGCCTGCCTGGCGGCCGAGGGCAAGCTGGCGCCGGGCGCGCTCTGGCGCCAGGAAAGCGTGATCGGCAGCGTGTTCGAGGCGTCCTACGCGGAAGGGCCCGAGGGCCAGGTTTTGCCGACCATCGCCGGCCGCGCCCACATCACGCTGGACGCGCAGCTGGTCTTCGAGGACGAGGATCCCTTCGCCTGGGGCTTGCGCTAGGCGGCCAGCGCCGCGCCACCGGCGCCGAGCCGGCGGCGCAGGCGCCGCAGCTGCAGCGTCACGCCGACGATCAGCAACATGAAAAGCAGGCCCGCCACCGCCTGCAGCTGCGGCGCCTCCGGGCTGGCCAGCAAGGGCGCGCCGAGCGGCAGCCGCGTCGTCGTCTCGGTGATGGCGGGAATCCAATGGAACATGAAGCTGGTCGAGTAGGCGACCACCTCCACATAGGGCGCGGCGCGGCCGAACCAGCCCAGGCGGCCGGCCCCCCAGGCGATGCCCAGCACGATCAGGGTCAGCACGCCCAGGGCATGCGGCTTGCCGAAGCCGCCATGGGCGAAGATGCCGAAGCCGGTCAGGCAGGTCAACACCGTCGCCCACAGATAGAGGCGGCCGATGCGATTGCCGGAAACGATCTGCCCGTCGCGCGCCAGCGCGATCAGGCCGGCGGCAACGGCGACAAGACTGATCGCCGTATGGACGATGCCCAGATTGGAGAGTCCTGATGACATCTGCAGCTCCTGCGGGTGAGGAAGAAACCGGACCGCCGCGATGGTGGCCGAACGCGCGGCGACTGTCGAGGCGGCTCCCCTAGGTTGACCGCGCTCGGCGCTTCACCGATGCTGTCCATATGCACCGTTACTGTGCCTTTCTGATCGGCGCCCTCCTGCTGTGCCTCATGCCGGCCTGGGCACGGGACGATGCAGCAAGCCTGCGCATCGGCTCCAAGCGTTTCACCGAGTCCTACATCCTGGCCGAGCTGCTGGCGCAGACGGCGCGGCCGCATGCGCCGGCCGTCGAGCTGAAGCCCGGCCTGGGCAATACGGCCATCGTCTACGCGGCGCTGCGCAACGGCAGCATCGATCTCTACCCGGAGTACCTGGGCACCATCGATCAGGAGATCCTGCAGAACCGCGGCGGCGGGCCGGCCTCGCTGGCGGCGGTGCGCGAGCGCCTGCGGCCGCTGGGCCTGGGCGTGGACATCGCCTTCGGCTTCAACGACGGCTACGCGCTGGCCATGCGCGCCGACACGGCCGCGCGCCTGGGCATCGTCAGGCTGTCCGACCTGGCCCGTCACCCCGGGCTGCGGCTGGCGCTGAGCAACGAGTTCATCGGCCGCGCCGACGGCTGGGCTGGCCTGGCCGCGCGCTACGGCCTGCCGCACAAGCCCAGCGGTCTGGACCATGGCCTGGCCTACGACGCGCTAGTCTCCAGGCAGGTCGATGTGATCGACATCTACACCACCGACGCCAAGATCGCCCATCTGGGCCTGACGGTGCTGGCCGACGATGGCGCCTATTTCCCGCGTTATGACGCGGTCGTGCTGTACCGGCTCGATGTGCCCCAGCGCTTTCCGCAGGCCTGGTCGGCGCTGCAGCGCCTGGCCGGCAGCATCGACGAGACGGCGATGATCGCGATGAACGCGCAGGCCGAACTGCAGGGCATGGGTTTCGATGCGATCGCCGCCGCGCACCTGGCCGGCCGCCCCGAATCCGACACGCAGCGCGGCCTCTGGGCCAAGCTCTTCGGCCCGGACCTGCTGCGCCTGAGCGGCCAGCATCTGGGCCTGGTGCTGGCCGCCGTCGCGCTGGCGGTGCTGGTCGGCGTGCCGCTGGCCGTCGCGGTCGCGCCCTATCCGGGCCCGCGCGCCTTCGTGCTCGGCGCCAGCGGCCTGCTGCAGACGGTGCCCTCGCTGGCCCTGCTGGCCGCGCTGATCAGCTGGGTCGACCGCATCGGCGCGCTGCCGGCCCTGCTGGCGCTGACGCTCTACGCGCTGCTGCCCATCATGCGCAATACCTGCACCGGCCTGGCCGAGGTGCCGGCCGGGCTGAAGCTGGCCGGCATGGCCCTGGGCCTGAGCAGCGCGCAGCGCCTGCGCCTGATCGAGCTGCCGCTGGCCCTGCCGACGATCACCGCCGGCGTGCGCACCGCCACCAGCATCGCCGTCGGCACGGCGACGATTGCCGCCTTCATCGGCGCCGGCGGTTATGGCGAGCGCATCGTCACCGGCCTGGCGTTGAACGACAAGCAGCTGCTGCTGGCCGGCGCGCTGCCGGCGGCGGCGCTGGCGCTGGCCTTCGAGGGATTGTTCGGCCTGCTGGCCTGGCGACAGAAACGCAAGAAGGAGCAATGGCAATGAGCGAGACGAATCCAAGCATCCGCGTCGGCATCGGCGGCTGGAATTTCGAGCCCTGGCGCGACAACTTCTATCCCAAGGGCTGGCCGCAGCAGCGCGAGCTCGAGTACGCGAGCCGCCAGCTCAGTGCGATCGAGATCAACAGCACCTACTACAGCTCGCAAAAGCCCAGCACCTTCGCGAAATGGCGCGAGGACACGCCGGACGATTTCATGTTCTCGCTGAAGGCCTCGCGCTTCGCGACCAACCGCCGCGTGCTGGCCGAGGCCGGCGAATCGGTGCAGCGCTTCGTCGGCAGCGGCATCGCCGAGCTGGCGGCCAAGCTGGGGCCTATCGTCTGGCAGTTCGCGCCCAGCAAGCGTTTCGAGCCGGAGGACTTCGAGGCCTTTCTGAAGCTGCTGCCGGCGAGCGTGGACGGCATCGCGCTGCGCCATGCGCTCGATGTGCGGCACGAGAGCTTCCGCTGCGCCGAGTATCTGGCCCTGGCGCGGCGCTACCGGGCGGGCACGGTGTTCACCGACTCGGACGACTATCCGCCCATCGCCGACATCACCGGCAACTTCGTCTACACGCGCATGATGCGCACGCGGAGCGAACTGCCCGAGGGCTGCACGGCCGAGGTGCTGGACGCGCTGGCCGATTGCGGCCGGGCCTGGGCCGCCGGCCGGGAGCCCGAGGGCCTCCCAAAAGTAGAAAACACGCCGGCGGCCGGGCAACCACGCGACGTGTTCATGTTCTTCATCAGTGGCGCCAAGGAGCGGGCGCCGGCCGCGGCGATGGCCTTGCGCCAGCGCCTGCAGCGCTGAGGCTTGCTTACTTCTTGGCCGTGGCCTTCTTGCCGGCGGCGGTCGGGTTTTCCGACATCAGGCGGTTCGGATCGCTCTTGCCCAGGAAGGCGGCGTATTGCGCGTCGGTGCAGTCCAGCGTCTTGCCGGCCTGGGCCTCGCCCTTGTACTGGCCTTGCGAGTAGACGAAGTGGTACTCGTTGCCACCCTTGGCGGATTCGAGCTTGGCCATGTGCTGGGCCGCGCATTCGGCGCGCAGCGCGCCCATTTCGCCATCGGCGGTGGCGGCAAAGCTGGCGGCGGTCAGCGGGGCCAGGATCAGGGCAAGGAGTGCGCGCTTCATGGAGAGAGCCTTTGCTTGATAAGAGAGAGATGAAGTGAACGAAGCCGGTACAGCAGGCGATGAAAACGGTGCTTAGCTTAGCGGCGCGGCCGCCGCCGCGCTCCCCGCGACCGGGGGAGTCGAGGTGTGAAATACCTCACGAATCGACCTCGGGTCTTCCCTTGTCGAAAGCGCGCCACCCCGTTCGTCGTCTCACCAAGGGGCTTTGCTGTTCCGGATGGCCCGCCCCGAATCCAAACCTTCGTCAGCGATACAGGAGACTTCCATGCGATTCATGATTCTGGTCAAGGCCACGGCCGATTCCGAGGCGGGCGTGATGCCCAGCGAGCAGTTGCTGGCCGCGATGGGCGCCTATAACGAGGAGCTGGTCAAGGCCGGCGTGATGCAGGCCGGCGAGGGCCTGCACCCCAGCAGCAAGGGCGCGCGCGTGCGCTTCTCGGGCGCCGAGCGCCAGGTGGTCGACGGGCCTTTTGCCGAGACCAAGGAGCTGGTGGCCGGCTTCTGGATCTGGAACGTGAAATCGCTCGAGGAGGCGATCGCCTGGGTCAGGCGTTGCCCGAACCCGATGCCGGGCGACTCCGAGATCGAGATCCGCCGCATCTTCGAAGCCGAGGACTTCGGGCCCGAGTTCACGCCCGAGCTGCGCGAGCAGGAGGAGCGGCTGCGCGCGCAGATCGCTGTTGCACCGGTGCCCCCGGCCCGCGGCGCCATCCCCTATCTGGTCATCAAGGACGCGGCCGCGGCCATCGCCTTCTATCAGCAGGTCTTCGGCGCCGAGCAGCTGCTGCGCCTCGATGCGCCGGACGGCAAGCCCATGCATGCCGAGCTGCGGGTCGGTCCGGCCAGCTTCATGCTGACCGAGGAGCGGCCCGAGTACGGCGCGCTGAGCCCGCTGACCATCGGCGGCTCGGCGACGACCAGCACGCTTTATGTGCCGGATGCCGATGCCGTCTTCGGCGCCGCCCTGGCCGCCGGCGCGCAGCAGCTGATGCCGGTGATGGACCAGTTCTGGGGCGACCGCAGCGGCGCCCTCAGCGACCCCTTCGGCCACAAATGGATGATCGCGACGCACAAGGAGGAGCCCAGCGAGGACGAGCTGCGGCGGCGCCTGGCGGCGATGATGGCCGGCATGCCGAACGTCCGCCACTAAAGGCTCAGCGCGGCGCGAGGAACTGCCCGCGCGCCGCCTCGGTGATCGCGACGACGCAGGGGTGGGTGATGCGGCGCTCGACCGAGATCGCGAAGAACTCCTCAACCAGCTCGGCCGTGCGGCCCAGCACCTCGACGCCATACTGCTCGCAGGTCTCGGCCTCCAGCACGGCCGGCGACATGAAGACGCCGCGGCCCTCGGCGCCGAAGGCCTTCAGGAGCGCCGCGTCGTCGAACTCGCCGATCAGCCGCGGCCGCACGCCCTGCTCGGCCAGCCAGATGTCCAGGCGCTGGCGCATCGCCGAGCCGGCGCCCTGCACCAGCATCGGCGCACCATCCAGGCATTGGGGGAAGTCCCCGCTCAGCTGCTTCTTCAAGCCCGGCGCGGCGAAGAAGCTCATTGCCGTCATGCCCAGCGCATGGCTGAAGGCCTTGACGCTGAGCTTGCGGCCCATCGGCTCGTCGGCGATGACCAGGTCGAGCCGGTGCACGGAGAGCTGCGCCAGCAGATCCTGCAGCTTGCCCTCGTGGCAGATCAGGCGCACCGCCTGCGGGCCGTCCAGGGCCGGCTCGAGCAGGCGGTAGGCGATGGACTTGGGCACCTGGTCGGCGATGCCGACGCGGAAGTCCAGCACCTCGGCGCCCTCGCGGCCACGGCCGATCGCCGCCTCCAGCTCCGCGCTGAGCGCGAAGATCTGCTCGGCATAGGCCAGCGCGACGCGGCCGTCCTCGGTCAGCTCCAGGCGCCGCCCGCTTTTCTTGAACAGCGCGCAGCCCAGCCGGTCCTCGAGCAGCTTGATCTGGGTGGACAGGGTCTGCGGCGTCGTGTGCAATTGCTCGCCGGCTCGCATCACCCCGCCGGCCTTGGCCGTCGCCCAGAAATAGTACAGATGCTTGAAGTTCATTACTTCCGTTTCATCGAAGTCATGCTTCTAAAAGAACTACTTTACGCGAAGTATTCAACCACCTAAGAATGCGACAACTATGGAATTCCTTCTAGATCCCAATGTCTGGGTCGCGTTCGCGATGCTCACTGCACTCGAGATCGTCCTGGGCGTCGACAACATCATCTTCATCTCCATCCTGGTCGGCCGCCTGCCGCCGGCGCAGCGCGACATGGCGCGGCGCCTGGGCCTGGGCTTCGCGATGCTGTCGCGCCTGGCCCTGCTGTTCTCGCTGAGTTGGGTGATGGGCCTGACCAGCGATCTGTTCAGCGTCGCCGACCAGGGCTTCAGCGGGCGCGATCTGGTGCTGCTCTTGGGTGGCTTGTTCCTGCTCTACAAGGCCTCGCACGAGATCTTCGTCGAGGTCGAGGCCAAGGAGCTGGACGGCCCGCCGCCCAGCGACCCGGTCGCGCTGAAGGCCGCCGGTCGCAAGGCCTTGATCGGCGTGATCGGCCAGATCGCCATCATCGACATCGTCTTCTCGCTCGACTCGGTGATCACCGCCGTCGGCATGGTCGACCAGATCGGCGTGATGGTGGCCGCGGTGATCGCCTCGGTCGGCGTGATGCTGTTCGCCGCCAAGCCGATCGGCGAGTTCGTCGATGCCCACCCCTCGGTCAAGGTGCTGGCCCTGGCCTTCCTGGTGATGGTGGGCATGGCGCTGACCGGCGAGGCTTTCGATATGCACATCCCCAAGGGCTATATCTACGTCGCGATGGCCTTCTCGCTGGGCGTCGAGGCCCTCAATATCCGCGCCCGCGGCAAGCGCCAGGCGCTCATCCAGCAATCCGCAACCACCAAGGAGTCCGCATGAACAGCAACGTTCAGAGCTATCAATACGGCGGCTACGCGACCCCCAGCGCCGCCGAACGCAACCGCACGCTGCGCAACACCTACTGGCTGCTCGCGCTGTCGATGGTGCCGACGGTGCTGGGCGCCTGGATCGGCGTCGCCACCGGCATCGGCCGCGCGATGTCGCCGGGCATCGGCGCCATCGTCTTCCTGGCCGGCGCCTTCGGCTTCATGTTCGCGATCGAGAAGACCAAGAACTCGGCCGCCGGCGTGCCGGTGCTGCTGGCCTTCACCTTCTTCATGGGCCTGATGCTGGCGCGCCTGATCGGCGCCGTGCTGGGCCTCTCCAATGGCGCCGCGCTGATCATGACGGCCTTTGCCGGCACCGGCGCGATCTTCCTCGGCATGGCCTCGCTGTCCAGTGTCATCAAGCGCGACCTGAGCGCGATGGGCAAGTGGCTGTTCATCGGCGCGATCCTGCTGATGGTGGCCGGCATCGCCAACATCTTCCTGCAGTCCAGCGCGCTGATGATCACCCTGATGGTGCTGGCGATCGGCATCTTCTCGGCCTTCATCCTGCACGACCTGAAGCGCGTGCAGGACGGCCTGGAGACCAATTACATCTCGGCCACCCTGGGCGTCTACCTGAGCCTGTACAACGTGTTCCAGTCGCTGCTGTCGCTGCTGGGCATCTTTGGCGGCCGTGACGAGTAAGCACGCAGGAAGCGCAAGCTAGTCCCTCCCCCGTGGCAACGGGGCCTCGACCCTCGATCGGCAGCCCCGATCGAGGGCTTTTTTCTTTTCAGCCGGCTTTCTTGCCGGCGCCCAGATAGGTCTCGATCACCCGGGGATCGCGCGCCAGTTCGGACGCCGGGCCTTCCAGCCCGATCTCGCCGGTCTCCAGCACATAGCCGTAGTCGGCCACCTCCAGCGCCGCGCGCGCGTTCTGCTCGATCAGGAGGATGGACACGCCGGTCTCGCGCAGGCGCGCGACGATGCGGAAGATCTCCTTCACGATCAGCGGCGCCAGGCCCAGGCTGGGCTCGTCCAGCATCAGCACCTTGGGCTGGGCCATCAAGGCGCGGCCGACGGCCAGCATCTGTCGCTCGCCGCCGGAGAGCGTGCCCGACAGCTGCTCGCGCCGCTCCTTCAGGCGCGGGAACAGCGCGTAGACCTTGTCCAGGCCCTCGCGCCAGTCGCGCTGGCCCAGGCGCATCGGCCGGAAGCCGCCCAGCACCAGGTTGTCCTCGACGCTCATGGTCGTGAACAGCTCGCGTTTCTCCGGCACCAGGGCCAGGCCCTTCATCACCCGCTGCTCCAGGCTCAGCGCCGAGATGTCCTCGCCGTCGAACAGCACGCTGCCGCGGCTGGGCAGCACGCCCATCAGGGCGTTCAAGGTCGTGCTTTTTCCCGCGCCGTTGGGGCCGATGACGGTGACGACGCTGCCCTGCGGCAGGCGCAGGTTCAGGCCGCTCAGCACCTCGGCGCGGCCGTAGCCGGCGTGCAGATCGCTCACATGCAGAAGATCGCTCATCGAATCAGTGCTCCGTGCCGAGATAGGCCGCCATCACCTGCGGGCTGGCCTGGACGAGCTCGGGCGTGCCCTCGATCAGCTTGGTGCCGAACTCCATCACGACGATGCGGTCGGTCAGCCCCATGACGAACTCCATATCGTGCTCGACCAAGAGGATGCTCATGCCCTCGTGTTTAAGCTGGCGCAGCACCTCGGCCAGCGCCTGCTTCTCCTTGAAGCGCAGGCCGGCGGCCGGTTCGTCGAGCAGCAGCATGGCCGGGTCGGTGCAGAGGGCCCGGGCGATCTCCATCAGGCGCTGCGGGCCCAGGGCCAGATTGCCGGCCAGCTCGTGCATCTGCGCGGCCATGCCGATGCGCGTCAGCTGCGCCTCGGCCTCCTTGAACAGGCGGCGCTCCTCCTCGCGGTCCAGGCGCAGCATCGCGCGCGCCGCGCCGTTGCCGGAGCGCAGATAGCCGCCCAGCGCCACGTTCTCCAGCACCGTCATGTCGGCGATCATCTTGACGTGCTGGAAGGTGCGCGACATGCCGCGCCGTGCGATCTCGCGCGAGGCCAGCCCGCCGACCGGCTGGCCGCGGAACGTCACGCGGCCGCTGGTCAGCGACAGCACGCCCGAGACCAGATTGAAGGTGGTCGACTTGCCGGCGCCGTTGGGCCCGATCAGGCCGACGATCTCGCCGGCGCGGATCTGGAAGCTCACGTCGTTGACGGCGACCAGGCCGCCGAAGGTCTTCCTCACCTTGTCCACGTCCAGCAGCAGCTCGCCCGGCTGCGGCTTGTCACGCGCGGCCAGCGGCGCCGCATCGGCCCAGTCGCGCGTGCGCGGCCGGGCCGGAAACCAGCGCGCGCTGGCGGCGACGACATAAGGCCACAGGCCCTTGGGCGCGTACTTGATGATCAGCACCAGCACGATGCCCAGCACGATGATCTCGTAGTTGCCGCTGCCGCCCAGCAGGGCCGGCAGCAGCTCCTTCAGCTGGTCCTCGATGATTTTGAACACGCCGGCGCCGACGAAGGCGCCCCAGACGGTACCGACGCCGCCGACCACGGCCATGAACAGGTATTCGATGCCCATCTTCAGGCCGAAGGGGCTCGGATTGACGGTGCGCTGGAAATGCGCGAACAGCCAGCCCGAGACCGCGGCCAGCATGGCGGCCAGCACGAAGATCACGACCTTGTAGCGGAAGGTCGAGACGCCCATCGCCTCGGCCATGGTCGTCGCGCCGTTCAGCGCGCGGATGGCGCGGCCCGGCCGCGAGTCCAGCAGGTTGGCCACACCGATCGCCGCCAGCACGGCGATGACCCAGATCAGGTAGTAAAGCGCCCGCCCGTCGGCCAGGCTCAGCCCGAACAGCTGCAGGGCCGGCAGGCCCAGCACGCCGTCGTACTTGCCGAGAAACTCCATATTCGCCGCCGTGTAGTTCAGCGACAGCGCCCAGGCGATCGTCGCTAGCGGCAGGTAGTGGCCCGACATGCGCAGGGTCAGCAGGGCCAGCACCAGCGCGACCACGACCGTGATCGCCAGGCCGGCCGCCAGGCCCAGCCAGGGCGAGAGGCCGTAGCGCGTGCTCAGGAGCGCGGTCGTGTAGGCGCCCAGGCCGACAAAGGCCGCCTGGCCGAAGGAGGTCAGGCCGCCGACGCCGGTCAAGAGCACCAGGCCCAGCGAGACCAGGGCGAACATGCCGATGTAGTTCAGCTGGGTGATCCAGAACTCCGGCACCGGCAGCAGCGGCAGCACGAAGAGCAGGGCCAGGCCGGCGGCGGGGATTGCTTTGCGGATGTCCATCGTGTCGCTCTCGATCAATGCTCTTCGGAATGCGGATCGCGCAGCGAGCGCCACAGCAGCACCGGCAGGATCGAGGTGAAGACGATGACCTCCTTGAAGGAGGAGGCCCAGAAGGAACTGAAGGACTCCAGCACGCCGACCAGCAGCGCGCCCAAAGCGGCGCCCGGATAGCTGGCCAGGCCAGCAAAGACGGCGGCGACGAAGCCCTTCAGGCCGATCAGGAAGCCGCTGTCGTAGACGATGGTCGTGGTCGGGCTGATCAGCACGCCCGACAGCGCGCCGATGAAGGCCGCCATCATGAAGGACAGTTTGCCGGCGCCGGTGCTGGAGATGCCCATCAGCCGCGCGCCCAACCGGTTCACCGCGGTCGCGCGCAAGGCCTTGCCGTAGAGGCTCTTTTCGAAGAACAGCCACAGCATGACGATCAGCGCGGCCGAGGCCAGGAGCATGATCACCGTCTGGCCCGAGAACAGCAGCGGGCCGAGGTTGAAGCTGGCATCCCAGAAGCTCGGATTGCGCGAGCCCTCGGCACCGAAGAACACCAGGCCCAGGCCGGTCAGCGCGAAGTGCACGCCGACCGACACAATCAGCAGCACCAGCACCGAGGCATCGGCCAGCGACTGGTAGGCCAGGCGGTAGACCAGCGGGCCCATCGCGGTGACCACGGCCAGGGTCAGCAGCACCTGCACCAGCAGCGGCAGCTTCTGCGGCGCGGCCCACAGCGCGACCAGGCCGATCGCGACCGGCAGCGCGGCGGCGCGCAGCACCGGCCCCAGCACCTGGCCGGCCGACTGGCCGGCGCGCAGGCCGGCGACCAGGTCCAGCAGCGCGACCAGCGCCGCCATCAGCAGCAGGAAGACGATGGTGCCCGGCGTATGGCCCAGCTGCAGGCCGGCCAGGGTCAGCGCGCCGAAGGCCACGAACTCGCCCTGCGGGATGAAGATCACCCGGGTGACGGTGAACACGAGGACGGTGGCCAGGCCGAGAAGGGCATAGATCGCCCCGTTGGTGACGCCGTCCAGCATCAGGATGCTGGCAATCGAGAAATCCATGGAAGACAGGCTCCGGACCGGTGTGCGGGCAACTCTACTCAAAAGACTCAGGGTTTCCGTCAGTACAGGGCCGCATTGACAAATCTCAATTTCGTCCGACCAGTCGGTCGAAATTGCTTTTTTGGCCGGATAGACTGCCGGGCAGTCCATTCGCGTCCACGCCCATGCCCGGCCTTCCCCCACTACTCCAGATCGACCGCGGCACCGCCCGCATCACCCTGCGCCGTCCGCGGCTGGCGAACCGGCTCGAGATCGACGATCTGCAGACCTTGCGCGAGCAGCTCGACGAGGTGAACCGGCGCGAGGCGGTGCGCGTGCTGCTGCTGGCCGCCGAGGGCAGGCATTTCTGCAGCGGCTTCAATATTGGCGCGGTGCCTGGCGTCGACGCCGGCGCGCTGTTCGAGCAGTTGGCCAATGACTGGGAGGCCGCCCGGCCGGTCACCGTCGCGGTCATCCACGGCGGCGTCTATGGCGGCGCCACCGATCTGGCCCTGGCTTGCGATTTCCGCCTGGGCCTGCCCGGCTGCCAGATGTTCGTGCCGGCCGCGCGCCTGGGCCTGCATTTCTACCGCGGCGGCATGGAACGCTATGTGTCGCGCCTGGGCCTGGCCTGGGCCAAGCGCGTGCTGCTGGCCGGCGAAACCCTGGACGGCCAGCAGATGCTCGATTGCGGCTTTCTCGACCGGCTGCTGCCGGACCAGCCGGCCCTGGACGAGGCCACCGAGGCGCTGCTGGCCCAGCTGCAGGCGATGGCACCGCTGGCGCTCCTGGGCATGAAGAAGCATCTGAACGCGATCGCCCGCGGCACGCTCGACGCCACCGCGCTGCAGGCGGATCTGGACCGCGCCAACGCGTCCGACGACCTGGCCGAGGGCGTCGCCGCCTGGGCCGCCAAGCGCCCGCCTCGCTTCCAGGGTCGCTAGCCGAGGCCTCGAATCCGGGGGCTTTGCCTAGGCCGGAGCCCGGCTCGAATGAGGGACAATAGGGGAGCCGCTCTCTGGCCGGCGCTCCGATCGAGGAAAATCGGGGTTCCGCAAGCCGCGGCGAGCTCTCATAAATTCACTATCAGGACCAGCGTGGCCAAAGACAGTACTAAGACGACCATCGAAGCCGATGGTCTGCGCTACCGATCTAAAGCACCGGGCTCGCCCTTCGCGGCGACCTCTTCGTTTGGTGCCGCAACGATGTCGTGTTTTCTGTGCGGCAAGCATCGCCCGCGCGCGATGCTGAAGTCCAAGAAGCTGCTGGGCAAGTCCCAGCCGGTCTGCGCGCCCTCCTGCAAGGAACTCGACGAGCAGTTGGGCAAGTAAGCCCGCTCCCTCGACCCGTCAAGCCTGACGGAAGCAGCGCCCGCAGACCGAACGGTAGCGGGCGTTGCCGCCGATCTCGACCTGCGCGCCCTCGGTGACCTTGCGGTTGTTGGCATCGACCCGCATATTCATCGTCGCCTTGCGGCCGCAGTCGCAGATCGTCTTCATCTCGTCCATCTCGTCGGCCAGCGCCAAGAGCGTCGCCGAGCCGGTGAACAGCTCGCCCTGGAAATCGGTGCGCAGCCCATAGCAGATCACCGGCACATTGTGGATATGGGCCAGCTCGTGCAGGGACCAGACCTGGCGCTTCGTCAGGAACTGTGCCTCGTCGACCAGAAAGCAGGCCACGCCCGGCCGCTCGGCATTCAGCGCCAGGAAATCGGTCTCGGCCGTGAAGGACTCGGCCGCACGCTGCGGGCCCAGCCGCGAGGTGATCAGCCCATGCCCATAGCGATCGTCGACGGCCGCGGTGAACAGCCGCACCTGGTGGCCGCGCTCCTCGTAGTTGTGCGCCACCTGCAGCAGCGCGGTGGACTTGCCGGCATTCATCGCCGCGTATCGGAAAAACAGTTTGGCCATAGGGCGCGGATTGTCCCAGCAATGCGCGCCGCCGCCCGGTCACGCCGCTAAGGGTTCATCCCTGACGTTTTTGTGCGCAGACCCCGGGCAAGCGAGATGTCGCGCCGCCGCCGCCGCCCCTAATATGGGCTGGAGGGATGAGAAACGCGCGTCGTCGGCCCGCAAGCGGCGGCGCGGCATCGAGGCTGCCGGCGCCCCTCGCGCCAGGCGGCCGGATCCGTAGACCGGCACAAGAATGAGCAAAGACACCTTCACCAGCGTCAGCCAGGACGGCTTGCGCTATGAGTCCAAGCTGGGCGGCTCGCCCTTTCTGGGCAGCGGCCACACCCGCTCCTGCTTCAAGTGCGGCAAGCACCGCCCGCCCAGCAGCCTGCAATCGAAGCGCGTGCTGGGCCGCACCGAGGTCGTCTGCAAGCCGGCCTGCCCGCCCAAGGCGGCCGAGGTCTAAAACCGCTGCTCGCTCAGCCCGACACCGGCGCCAGCATATTGGCGTCGCGGGCGATCTGCCAGCGGCCCGTGGCCTTGGACAGCACGGTCAGCGTATGGCCGGCGCGTTCCATCGTCGCGCCGCCCGGCGGCGTGACCCGCACGCGCAGCCGCGTCCAGATGAAGGCCCAGGGCAGCGCGAGCTGGATCTCGGCGATCTCGCTGTGGCCGTCTATGGTCGGCGCGCCGGCGCCCGCCTGCGCGCGCGACAGGCGCGCGAACTCCGCCTTGTCCATCGGCCCGCGGCTGGCCATCAGGAAGACCGCGTCCTCGGCCACCAGCGCCAGCACCTCCTCGACCCGGCCGGCGCGCGTTGCCGCCATCCATTGATCGAGCAGCGCGCGGATCTGCGCCTCCTCGTCCCGCTGCGTCTCGTCCATCGCGCCTCCTGCCTTAGTCAGTAGCTGATGCGGAAGCGCTGGCCCTTGTAGACCAGCACGGCGCCGCGCAGTCGGATCTGCTCCAGCCGCAGCTGCGGCGTGATGTGGTCGCCCTCGCGGTAGAGCTGGCCATTGATGATCAGCATGCTGCCGGACGGCTGGTCGGCCACCATCGCGCCGCCGGCCTGCAGCGCCGGCAGCTCGCCGCGCAAGGGCTGCGGCAATTCGCTGGCCAGCGGCAGCGGGCGCTCCGCGACGGCGGCAGTGGCGACGCTGGCGGCACTGGCGGCGACACTGGCCACCGGTGCGGCCGGCACGGCGGCGCTGGCCAGCGGCGGCGGATCCACCCGCACCAGCGCCACCGGGCTCGGCGGCGGCGGCTGGACGAGCGGCAGCGGCGGCGGCGCCGCGGCGACCGTCCCCGCCGGCGCGGGGCTTGGCTGGGACTCCTGCCCTTTCAGGACCAGAAAGCCGACGGCGGCGGCAAGCAGCAGGCCAGCGCCCAGCAGGGCCGGCCCGCGCAGGCCGCGGCCGGCCGGCGCCAGCAGGCCCGCTTCGGCCGCCTCGGCCCCGGCCAGCGGCTGGCTGTGCAGCCTGGGCACGCTGCCGCGTTCGCGTTCGGATTCGGCGCGCCGCAGCGCATCGAGGATGTAGGACATGGGCTCTCGCTAGCGCTGCGGCGCGGCCGCGGCGATCTCGTCCGCCAGCGGCCGCAGCCGGGGTTCGTCGATGCCGACCGCGCGGTTCAGCTGCATCAGGGTGATCGGGCCGGCGACGCCGTCGCTGCGCAGGCCCTGCGCACGCTGGAAGGCGGCGATGCGGGTCGAGCGCTCGGCGGCCGGCTCGGCCGCCTTGTCGAGCTGGCGGTCCAGCCATTGCAGGCCCGGCTCGTCCAGGCCCTTGCCCATCTGCGCGCCCGGCGGCGCGCGCCACAGGGTCGCGAACTCGCCGCGCCATTGCCGACCCAGCGCCAGCAGGGCGATGCGCTGCTCGCGCCCGCCGGCGCGCACGATCGCATCTCGCTCGCCGAGTCCCAGCAGCAGCACATAGGCGCCGGCGCCGCTAGCCTCCTGCAGACGCAGGATGGCCGGCCGGCCGAGCAGGCGCAGCAGGGCCAGGCCGTCGTCGCTGCGGAAGCATTGCAGCTGCCGCCGCGCCAGCTGCGCGCAGGGTTCGCCGGCGCCGAGCTCGGGCAGCTGCCAGAGCGAGGCCAGCTCGCGCCAGGCGGCCGCCTCGTCGGGCAGGGCCAGGGCTATGGTCGTGATCGTTTCCGGTTCGGCGAGCGGCGCTGTGGGCGGTGGCGCGGCGGCTGCTGAGCTGGCAACGGTTGCGGTCGGCTGCGAGGCCGCGACGGCCAGCAGCGGCGCCGGCGGCGCGGCGGCAGGCCGCCCGCCATCCAGCGAGCGCAGGCCCAGCGCGGCGACGGCCGCGGCCGCCAGCAGGCCGGCCGTGCCGAATGCCCAGGCGCGCGGCGAGCCCAGCGCCGGGCGCGGTGCCTCGTCGAAGACCTCGGCGGCCGCCTGGCTCAAGGTCGCCGGGTCGACCTGGCGGCGGCCGCGCGAATAGGCGCCCAGCAGCGCGCGGTCGCAGAGCAGATTGATGCGCCGCGGCACGCCGCGCGACAGGCGGTGGATACGGCGCATGGCGCCGCGGTCGAAGGGCAGCGAGCCCTCGGCGCCGGCGATCTCGAGCCGGTGCCGCACATAGTGGGCGGTCTCGGCCAGCGACAGCGCCGGCAGATGAAAGCGCGCGATGACCCGCTGCGCCAGTTGCTCCAGCTCCGGCCGGGCCAGCATCTGGCGCAGCTCCGGCTGGCCGATGAGCACGATCTGCAAGAGCTTGCGCTCGCTGGTCTCCAGATTGGTCAAGAGGCGCAGCTGCTCCAGCACCTCGGCCGAGAGGTTCTGCGCCTCGTCGATGATCAGCACATTGTTGCGGCCGGCCGCATGGCTTTGCAGCAGGAAGGCATTGAGCGGATCGAGAAAGCGCTTGACCGTGTCGCCACCCGGGGGCGCCGGCGGCAGCACAACGTGGAACTCGTCGCAGATCGTCTGCAGCAGCTCGTGGACGGTCAGCTTCGGATTGAAGACATAGGCGACATTGCAGTTCTCGGGCACCTGCTCGAGAAAGCAGCGGCAGACCGTCGTCTTGCCGGCGCCGATCTCGCCGGTGAGCAGCACGAAGCCGCCGCCGCCCTGCAGGCCATAGAGCAGGTGCGCCAGCGCATCGCGATGCCGCTCGCTCATGAACAGATAGCGCGGGTCCGGCGCGATCGCGAACGGCTCCTGTTGCAGGCCGAAGAATTTTGCGTACATGGAGACCGGATCGTAATCGCTCAATCGCCGGCCAGCGCCTGCAGCTCCAGCGCCCGCAATTCGAGCGCATTCGGCAGGGCCGCGCCCTGCGCCGTGTTGTCGAAGATGCACCAGTGCTCGGCCGCGGCCGGCCAGCGCCGCAGCTCGGCCAGGCGCTGTGCCAGCCAGTCCCGCGTGTAGGGCGAGCGGTAGAGCTGCGGCGAGCCATGCCAGCGCCAGTAGAGCAGCGCGCCGCGGCCCGCGCCGGCGGGGCCGAGCCAGCCGCCCGGCTGCGCCGCGGATGGCCGCCGCGCCGGATCGGCCCCGGCACGTGCGATGCGCCAGTCGGCCAGCGCCGCATCGGCCGCCGGCGTGTCGAACCAGCTGGCATGACGCGGCTCGCAGACGATGGCGGCCGGCGTGCGCGCCGCGAGGCGCTCGAAGAAGGGCCGCTGAGCCCGCGCATCGAAGGCCAGCGAGGGCGGCAGCTGGACCAGGATCACGGCCAGCTTCCCGCCCAGCTCGGCGGTCTCGCCAAGAAAGCGCTGCAGCGCCTCTTCGCCCGCCTCGCCCAACCGCGCCTCGTGCGTGATCGTGCGCGGCAGCTTGACCGCGAAGCGGAAGTCCGGCGGCGTCAGCGCCGCCCAGCGCGCGTAGGTGGCCGGCTGGTGCGGCCGGTAAAAGGAGCTGTTGATCTCCACGCAGTTCAGCACCCGCGCATAGCGCTGCAGCTGATGGCCGTCGCCCGGGAACAGCGCCGCCGGATCGCGGTTCAGTGACCAGCCTGCCGTACCGATGCGCATGGCCCGGACGGGCAAGCCGGATGCCGGCTCAATCCGTCCCGCGCTCGGCCGCGATCAGCCGCTCCAGCAGGCGGCGCGCATGGATGCCGCCGGCGTCGATGTTCAGGTTCATCAGCTTGCGCCCGGGCCAGGCCGCCAGATTGCGCTGCTGGCGCTCCAGCATCTCCAGATCCTCGGCGAAGATCCTGGCCTGGCCGGCGCGGATGCTTTCGGTCAGCGCCGCATCCTCGGGCTTGAACTTGCGCGCCATGCCCCAGAAGTACCAGATCGAGCCCTCGCTCTCCGGCGTGATGAAGTCGACCACGATGCTGGCGGCCTTGTGCTCGGGCGCCGCCTCATGGCCGCCGCGGCCGGCCAAGGCAACGCCGACCTCGATCAACACCTGGCTGGGCGGCGTGAAGCGGCAGATCTGCCAGCGGTCGACCGGCTGGTCCTCCGGCAGGCCCATGCCGCGCAAGGCCATGCGCCAGAACGGCGGCGCCTGGATGCCGTTCATGAAACGCGCGGTGATTACCTCGTCGCCTTCGACCCGCGTCTTCGGATGCGCCTCGTCGATCTCCTTCTGGCCGATGCTGTCCGCATGGACATAGGTCTCGTGCGTCAGGTCCATCAGGTTGTCGATCATCAGCCGGTAGTCGCAGGCGATGCGGTAGAGCCCGCCGCCATAGGCCCAGTCGGGGCTGTCGGCCCAGGGCAGCGCAGGGATGCGCGCCGGCTCGGCCAGCGCCGCCTCGCCGGGCCAGACCCAGACGAAGCCATGGCGCTCGACGACCGGATAGGCGCGGATCGCCGGGAAGCGCTCGACATGCTGGCCCGGCATGGCCAGCGCCTTGCCGGCACAGCCCATCTCGAGCCCGTGGTAGCCGCATCGCAGCCGGCCATCGATCACGCGGCCCAAGGACAGCGGCGCGCCGCGGTGCGGGCAGAAATCCTCCAGCGCCGCGACCTGGCCCCCGGGCCCGCGAAAGAACACCATCGCTTCGCCGCAGATGCGCCGGCCCAGCGGCTTCGCGCCGACCAGCTCGTCCGGCGTGCAGGCGACGTACCAGGCGTTCTTCGGGAAGCTGCTCGTCATGACTGCAGTTGCTGCTCCAGCTGATGCAGCACCTGGTAGCAGGGCAGCACCTGGGCGATGCTGGCATTGGGCTCGCGGCCCTCGCGGATCGCGGCGATGAACTCGCGGTCCTGCAGCTCGATGCCGTTCATCGACACGTCGACCTGCGAGACGTCGATCTTCTCCTCCTTGCCGTTGAACAGATCGTCGTAGCGGGCGATATAGGTGCCGCTGTCGCCGATGTAGCGGAAGAAGGTGCCCAGCGGTCCGTCATTGTTGAAGGACAGGCTCAAGGTGCAGATCGCGCCATTGGCCGCCTTCAGCTGGATGGACATGTCCATCGCGATGCCCAAGGTCGGGTGGATCGGCCCCTGGATCGCGTTGGCCTTCACCACCGGGCTGCCGCACTGGTAGGCGAACAGGTCCACCGTGTGCGCCGCGTGATGCCAGAGCAGATGATCGGTCCAGCTGCGCGGCTGGCCCAGCGCGTTCATATTCGTGCGGCGGAAAAAGAAGGTCTGCACGTCCATCTGCTGGATGTTGAACTCGCCGGCCGCGATTTTTTTGTGTACCCATTGATGGCTGGGGTTGAAGCGCCGCGTGTGGCCGCACATCGCGACCAAGCCGGTCTGCTGCTGGACGCGCAGCACCTGCTCGCCGTCGGCCAGCACATCGCACAGCGGGATCTCGACCTGCACATGCTTGCCGGCCCGCAGGCAGGCGATCGCCTGGCTCGCATGCAACTGTGTCGGCGTGCACAGGATCACCGCGTCAACCTCGGGCCGGGCCAGGCTGTCGGCCAGCTCGGTCGTCACATGGCCGATGCCGTACCTGGCAGCGACCTCTTTCGTCTTGTCCAGCTCGCGGCCGACCAGGGACACGAGCTCGACGCCGGCGATGTTCTTCAGCCCGTCCAGATGTTTGATGCCGAAGGCGCCGGCGCCGGCCAGCGCGAGCTTGATCGTCTTGTCGCTCATGGGTTCTCCAGGATCAGATGGCCGACCGCCGTGTTCGAGGCGGGCACATGGTAGAAGCGGTGGCGCACGCGCGGCGCCGGCCCGCCCGCCACATCGGCCATCGCGCCGCGCGCGATCAGCCACATCACCAGCTCGATGCCCTCGGAGCCGGCCTCGCGCACATAGTCGATATGCGGCACGGCCGCGGCCGCCGCCGGCTCGGCAATCAGCTTGTCCAGCCAGGCCTGGTCCCATTCGCGGTTGATCAGGCCGGCGCGCGGGCCCTGCAGCTGGTGCGTCATGCCACCGGTGCCCCAGATCTGCACGTTCAGATCCTCGTCGAAGGACTCGACCGCGCGGCGTATCGCCTGGCCCAGCGCGAAGCAGCGCCGGCCCGAGGGCACCGGGTACTGGACGACATTGACGGCAAAGGGGATCACCTTGAACGGCCAGGCCTCGGGCTGGCCGCACATCAGCGACAGCGGCACGGTCAGGCCATGGTCGACATCGAGCTTGTTGGCGATGGTCAGGTCGAAGTCGTCCTGGATCACCGACTGCGTGATGTGGGCGGCCAGTTCCGGATGGCCGATCACCGGCGGCACCGGCCGCGGGCCCCAGCCCTCGTCGGCCGGCTCGAAGCGCTCGGCGCAGCCGATCGCAAAGGTCGGGATCAGGTCCAGGCTGAAGCTGGTCGCATGGTCGTTGTAGACCAGGAAGACGAGGTCGGGCCGGTTCTCTGCCAGCCACTGCTTGGAGAACTCGTAGCCGCGGAACAGCGGCTGCCAGTAGGGTTCGGCGCTCTTGCCGAGGTCGATCGCCGCGCCGATGGCCGGCACATGCGAGGTGTAGACGGAGGCGGTGATGCGGGCCATCTCAGCGCTTTCTTCCCTGCGGCTGGCGATGCGCCTGCGCATCGCCGTCCTCGCCGACGAAGCGGTTGCCCTCGATGCTGCGGCCGCCGGCCAGCATCATCTGCAGGTACTCCTCCTGCGTCATGCCGGTCATCGTCGCGGCCATGTACTGGAAGCTCCTGCCGTCGGTGGCGCCGATCTTGGCGAGGAAATAGATATTGCCGCCGAGTTGAATGCAGCGGTTCAGGTCGCGCGCCAGCACCGCCTGCTTCTGTTCCTCGCTCATCGCCCATTCGTCCAGATAGGCGCGCTCATCGGCCTTGAAGCGCTCGCGGTTCTCGGCCTTCATCAAGGACATGCAGAACTGGTTCAGGTGATAGCCGCGCCGCGCCTGCTCGGCGTCGAAGATCGTCGTGCCGGGGATGTCGAGATAGGGTTTGTCGAGTGCCACGTCAGCATTCCTCAGGCCAATAAAGCCGCATCGGATTGTCGACCAGCAGTTTGCGCTGAAGTTCCGCCGTGCGTGCGATCCGGGGAATGAAGTCGACCAGCAGACCGTCGTCCGGCATATGGCCCTTCAGGTTCGGATGCGGCCAGTCCGTGCCCCAGAGCACGCGGTCTGGGAACTCCTCGACGACGCGGCGGGCAAAGGGCACGACGTCGCGGTAGGCCTGCTGCTCGCCGTCCAGCGCCGGTGGCCCGGACAGCGACAGGCGCTCGGGGCAGCTGACCTTGCTCCAGACATTCGCGTGCTCGCGCATGAAGCGCAGAAACAGCGCGAACTCGGGGCCGTCCAGCGGCTTCGTCACATCGGGCCGACCCATATGGTCGACGACCACGGTCGTCGGCAAGGCGCTGAAGAAGTCCCACAGTTCGGGCAGGTCGACCGCCTCGAAGTAGATGACCACATGCCAGCCCAGCCGGGCGATGCGGCCGGCGATCTCCAGCAGCTCGTCCTTGGGCGTGAAGTCGACCAGTCGACGCACGAAGTTGAAGCGCACGCCGCGCACGCCGGCCGCGTGCAGGCCCTGTAGCTCGGCGTCGGAGACCGAGCGGCGCACCGTCGCGACGCCGCGCGCGCGGCCCTCCGAATGCACCAGCGCATCGACCAGCGCGCGGTTGTCGGCGCCATGGCAGGTCGCCTGCACGATCACATTGCGCGCGAAGCCCAGATGATCGCGCAGCGCGAACAGCTGCGCCTTGCTGGCGTCGCAGGGCGTGTACTTGCGCTCCGGCGCATAGGGGAACTCGTCGCCGGGGCCGAACACATGGCAATGCGCATCGACGGCGCCGGCGGGCACGACAAAGCGCGGCTTGCTCGGGTCGGCATACCAGTCCAGCCAGCCGGGGGTCTTGGTGAACGTCATATCAATTGTCCGTGGCGGTGTTCGGGCCGAGCGCCGGGCCGCTCCCAAGCCGGCCCGCGCTGGCGACGTGCTTGCCGGTCGCCGGCCACAGCACCGCCGTCCCCTCGGGGGACCGGCCAAGGTACTCCTTGGACGAGGGGACGTTTCATCTCAGTCGATATAGCGCAGGCCGGCCTTCTCCAGCGGCTCGCGCATCTTGTACATATCCAGGCCCAGCACGCCGGACGCCAGCTTCTCGCGCTTGGCGGATTCAAGGGCCTCACGGGCGGTGGCCGCCTCCAGCGTCTTCGCCGCCAGCGCGCGCGGCACGCAGACGACACCGTCGTCGTCGGCCACGATCACATCGCCCGGCATGACCCAGGCGCCGGCGCAGACGACCGGGATGTTGACCGAGCCCAGGGTCGCCTTGATCGTGCCCTTGGCGCTGATCGCCTTGCTCCAGACCGGGAAGCCCATCTCGCCCAAGGTCTTCACATCGCGCACGCCGGCATCGATGACCAGGGCCCGCGCGCCGCGCGCCATGAAGGAGGTGGCCAGCAGATCACCGAAAAATCCGTCCGTGCAGTCGGCGGTGATCGCGGCGACGACGATGTCGCCGGGGCGTATCTGCTCGGCCGCCACATGCATCATCCAGTTGTCGCCCGGATGCAGCAGCACCGTCACCGCCGTGCCGGAGACCTGGGCGCCGGCGTAGATCGGCCGCATATAGGGCTTCAGCAGGCCCACGCGCCCCATCGCCTCGTGCACCGTCGCCGCGCCGAACTTGGCCAGCGCATCGGCCGTTGCCGCGTCGGTGCGTTCGATATGGCGGTAGACCACCCCGAGTTCGTACATCTCAAAGCCCCTTGCTCTTCAGCTGCGCTTCGAGGCGCGGGAACACGCGGCGGGCGTTGCCCTCGTAGACGAGAAAGCGTTCCTCGTCGCTGAGGTTGGCCGTCGCCTCGATATAGCGCTTGGTGTCGTCGTAATAGTGGCCGGTCTCCGGATCGATGCCGCGCACCGCGCCTATCATCTCGCTGGCGAACAGAATGTTCTTGACCGGGATGACCTTGGTCAGCAGGTCGATGCCCGGCTGGTGGTAGACGCAGGTGTCGAAGAAGATGTTGTTGAGCAGGTGCTCGTCGAGCAGCGGCTTCTTGAGCTCCTGCGCCAGGCCGCGGAAACGCCCCCAGTGGTAGGGCACGGCGCCGCCGCCATGCGGGATCAGGAACTTCAGGGTCGGGAAGTCCTTGAACAGATCGCTGGTCAGGCATTGCATGAAGGCGGTCGTGTCCGCGTTCAGATAATGCGCGCCGGTCGTGTGGAAGCAGCTGTTGCAGCTGGTCGAGACATGGATCATGGCCGGGATCTCGTACTCGACCATCTTCTCGTAGAGCGGGTACCAGTGGCGGTCGGACAGCGGCGGGCTGGTCCAGTGACCGCCCGAGGGGTCGGGGTTCAGATTGATGCCGACATTGCCGTACTGCTCCACGCACTTGACCAGTTCGGGGATGCAGCTCGCCGGAGCTACGCCGGGCGACTGCGGCAGCATCGCCGCCGGCACGAAATGCTCGGGGAACAGCTCGCTGACGCGGTAGCAGAGCTCGTTGCAGATCGCCGCCCAGGCGCTGGAGGTCTGGAAGTCGCCGATGTGATGGGCCATGAAGCTGGCGCGCGGGCTGAAGATGGTCAGGTCGCTGCCGCGCTCACGCATCTTCTTCAGCTGGTTCAACTCGATCGACTCGCGCAGCTCGTCGTCGCTGATCTTCAGGTCGGACGGCCTGGGGGCCTTGGCGGGGTCGGCGAGGCCGGCGATCTGCAGATCGCGCCAGGCGCCCAGCGCGGCCGGCGCGGTCGTGTAATGGCCGTGGACATCGATGATCATGGTGTTCGCTTCTGAGAGGGATTCGGCACGATTGTGGGCAGCGCCCCCCTGCCGGACAAGGTGGGGCCGACGCTAGCTGCTATAGCATCGCGGCATGACCGAATCGACCGCGCCGCGATGAACCTGAAACAGCTCGAGTACTTCATCCGCGTCGCCGAACATGGCAGCTTCAGCAAGGCCGCCCTGCTGCTGGACATCGCCCAGCCGGCGCTGAGCCGCCAGGTGCGCGCGCTGGAGACCGAGCTGCGCGAGGCGCTGTTCCTGCGCAATGGCCGCGGCGTCACCCTGACCGAGGCCGGCGCGCGCCTGCTGGAGCATGGGCAGAACATCCTGCAGATGCTGGCAAACGCACGTGAGGACCTTGGCGCGCAGCGCGACGAGCCGCTGGGCCGGGTCGTCATCGGCATGCCGCCGACCCTGGCGCGCCTGCACACGCTAGCGCTGATCCACACCTTCCACCGCGAGATGCCCAAGGCGCGGTTGTCGGTGATGGAGGGCTTCTCGGTCCACATCACCGAATGGCTGCTGTCCGGCCGCGCCGACCTGGCCCTGGTCTACAACCCGGAGCCGCTGCCGGCGCTGGAGATCGAGCCGCTGGCCGAGGAGCATATGAGCCTGGTCAGCCCCGCGGCCGAGGCGCCGGGCGGGCCGGTCGCCCTGCGCGATCTGCCGCGCTATCCGCTGATCCTGCCGCAGCGCGGCTATATCTTCCGCAAGCTGATGGAGCAGTCGGCGGCAATGGCCGGCGTGCAGCTGAACGTGGCCTGGGAGGTTTCCAGCCTGCCGGTGATCCTCGACCTGGTTGCCGCCGGCATGGGCCATGCGGTGCTCGGCGAGGCGGCAATCCGCCAGTTCCCGCGGCCGGAGAAGCTGGCGCTGACCCGCTTTGCCGGCGTCGACATCAAGAGCACGCTGTGCCTGGTGACGCCGGCGCAGAAGCGGGCGACGCCGCTGATCAAGCGAAGCTCCGAGGTGCTGCGCCGGCTCGTGCTCAATCAGGCTTGATTTTCGCCGCGTTGATCAGCTTCGTGTAGCGCTCGCGCTCGGCGCGCAGATGGACGGCAAAGGCGGCCGCGTCGGCCGGCGTGAGCTCGCCGCCGGCGGCGGCCAGCCGCTCGCGCACCTCGGCCGAGCCGGCCGCCCGCAGCGCCGCGGCGCTCAGCTGGGCCAGCACCGGCTTCGGCGTTGCCGCCGGCGCCATCAGTCCGTACCAGACCGAGGCCTCGAAGCCGGGGAAGCCCGATTCGGCAATCGTCGGCACCTCGGGCAGCAGGCCCGAGCGCCTGGCGCTGAGCGCGGCCAACGGCCGCAGCTTGCCATTGCGGATATGCGGCAGCAGTTCCAGCGCATTCAGCGCCACGACCGGCACCTGGCCGCCGATCACATCGGTCAGCGCCTGTGAACCGCCCTTGTAGGGCACATGCAGCATCGCGATGCCGGCCGCATTGGCAAACAGCTCGACGGCCAGATGCGGGGTCGAGCCATTGCCCGGCGTCGCATAGGCCACCGCATCGGGCTTGGTCTTGGCGGCGGCGATCAGCGCGGCCAGCGTCTTGTACGGCGACTCCGGGTTGACGGCGATCACCACCGGCACGCGGCCGATCAGCGCGACCGGCGCCAGGTCCTTCTCGACGTCGTAGGGCGGCGGCTGGTACAGCGCCATGTTCGCCGTCACCGCATTGGCCGCCATCAGCAGCGTGTGGCCATCGGCCGGCGCGCCGACAACGGCCTTGGCGGCGATATTGCTGCCGGCGCCGGGCCGGTTGTCGACGATCACCGGCTGGCCCAGCTCGGCCTGCAGCTTCTGTCCGATCGCGCGGGCGACCACGTCGACGGCACCGCCGGCCGAATAGCCGACGACGATCTTGATCGGCCCGCTCGGGTAGCTCTGCGCCCAGCTGCTCGGAGTGGCAAGAGCCAGCAGGCCGGCGGCAAGGGCAAGGGTTCTGATGTTCATGCGGTCGTTGCTTGACGAAGTCAGTCTGAAGGCGCGTCCATGCCGTGGCGGCGCTTCAGCGCGCCCTGCTCGGCCGCGCAGAGAAAATCGAGCAGCGCGCGAGCGGCGGCCGGCTGCGTCGAGGCGGCACCGATGGCGCCAATAAAGCGCGTGACGATCTCCAGCCCCGGTGGCATGGGGCCGAGCAGCGCGATGCCGGGCAGCGCCTGCAACTCGCTCAGCTGCTGGAAGCCGATCTCGGCCTCGCCGCCGGCAAGCAGGCTGCCGACCGGCAGGCCCGGCCGCGCCTGCACGAGCCGCGGCGCCAGCGTGGCGGCGAGACCCCAGCGCTCGAACAGGGCCAGCAGCGCATTGCCGCTGGGGCCGGTCGAATAGCCGATGGTGGGCGCCGCCAGCAGGCTCGCGCGCAAGGCATCCTCCGACGACACATCGGGCCGCGGCGCGCCCGCGCGCACCGCGATCGCGACGGCCGAGTCGGCAATCGCACGAGCGCTGCCGGCCAGCAGATGCCCGCCGGCAAGCAGCTTGGCGATCGCGTCGCCGGCCAGCACGACCAGGTCGAAGGCCTCGCCGGCCTGCACCCGCCGCGCGGCATCGACACCGCCGACCGATTCGACGCGGACCTCGATGCCGTGGATATGGCGGTAGGTGCGGGCCAGCTCGGCCAGCAGCTGGCGGGTGGCCATCGAGGAAATGACGGTGAGCGCGACGCTGGGATCGTCCATCGCCGGCATTCTGTCGACGGCCCGCGGTCCGGCCAAGGGCCGCCGGCCGCTAGCTGCTATGCGATCGCGGCATGCCTCACTCGGCCTCGATCTTGGCCGCCTTGATCACCTCGCCCCAGCGCCGGATCTCGGCCGCCAGCAACGCCTGGGCCTGCTCTGGCGACCCGGCCTGCAGCCGCATGCCCAGCTTCTCGAGCTTGCCGGCGACGGCCGGCGCCGCCAGTGCCTCGCGGATCGCCCGGTTGAGTCGCTCGATCACCGCCGGCGGTGTGCCGGCCGGCGCGGCAATCGCGTTCCAGCTGCTGACGTCGTAGCCGGCGATCCCCATCTGCTGCAGCGTCGGCAGCTCGGGCAGGGCCGGGTTGCGCCGCTCGGCCGTCGTCGCCAGCGCGCGGACGACGCCGGCGCTGAGCTGCGGCAGCATCGGCCCGACGATCTCCAGCGCCAGATCGATCTCGCCGCTGCGCAAGCCCATCAGCACGGCCGGCGAGCCCTTGTAGGGCACCGTCAGCAGATCGACGCCGGCGACCGTCTCGAACAGCTTGGCCGCCAGGTGCTGGGTGCTGCCGACGGCGATCGTGCCGATCTTCAGCTGGCCGGGATTGGCCTTCGCGTATTGCATGGCCTGCTGCAGGCTGGCAAAGCGCGAATTCGCCGCGACGAAGAGGCCCAGATCGAAAAAGCCCAGGGTCGAGACCGGCGCCAGGTCTTTCACCGTGTCGTAGGGCAGCTTCTTGAACAGGCCGACGCTGACCGCATGGCCATTGCTCAGCAACAACAGCGTGTGCCCGTCCGGCCGGGCGGCGACCACCGCCTGCGTGGCGACGATGCTGCCGGCGCTGGGCCGGTTGTCGACGACCACCGGCTGGCCGAGGTTTCTGGCCATGCCCTCGGCGACCGCGCGGGCGGTGACGTCGGCAATGCCGCCGGGCGCAAAGGGCACGATCAGGGTGATCGCCCGATCCGGGAAACTCGTGTCGGCGCGGCCCGGGCCGGCCAGCAGCAGCGGCAAGAGCAACGCGGCGAGCATCGATCGCAGCCGGCTCATCGCCCTTCCCTCAATGCCGCGCCGACACGCCCAGCCACTCGTCCAGCGGACGCGGATCGGCGATCAGGGCCGCGCTTTCTGCGCGGTAGGCGATGCCGCCGCGGTCCAGCACGATCGCGTCGTCGGTGACGCCCAGCACCATGCGCGGGTGCTGCTCGACGACGATGGACGACAGACCCTCCTCGCGCGCGACGCGGCGGATCGCGCGCAGCAACTCCTCGACGATGATGGGCGCCAGGCCCTCCAGCGGCTCGTCCAGCAGCAGCAGCCGCGGGTTCAGCACCAGCGCGCGGCCGAAGGCCAGCATCTGCTGCTCGCCGCCGGACAGCTGGGTGCCGAGGTTCTTCTTGCGCTCGGCCAGGCGGGGAAAGAGCTGGTAGACGCGCGCCGGCGTCCAGGCGCCCGGCCGGGCGACGGCCGTCAGGTTCTCGTCGACGCTGAGCGACTTGAAGATATTGCGCTCCTGCGGCACCCAGCCGATGCCGGCCGCCGCGCGCGCATAGGCCGGCAGGCCCTGGATCTCGCGGCCGGCCAGCACGATACGGCCCTGCTGCCGCCGCGCGGCGCCGACCAGGGTGTCGATCAGGGTCGTCTTGCCGGTGCCGTTGCGGCCCAGCAGGGCCAGCGAGCGGCCGGCCTCCAGCCGGAAGCCCACCTCGCTGAGCACGACCGCCTCGCCGTAGCCGCAGCTCAGGCCCTCGACTTCCAACAGCGGCTCAGCGGCCATGCTGTTCTCCCAGATAGACCGCCCTCACCCGCGGATCGGCCGCGATCGCCTCCGGCGTGCCCTCGGTCAGCACCGCGCCGTTCACCAGCACCGTCATGCTGCGGGCGAAACTGAACACCAGGTCCATATCGTGCTCGATCAGCAGCACCGAGACGTCCGCCGGCAGCGCGGCGACGGTGTCCAGGATGTCCTGCCGTTCGCCGGCCGGCACGCCAGCGGCCGGCTCGTCCAGCAAGAGCACGCTGGGCTTGAGCGCCACCGCCAGGCCGATCTCCAGCAGGCGCCGCTTGCCATAGGGTAGTTCGCGCGTCAGGCGGTCGGCATGGGCCTCGAGGCGGAACTGCGCCAGCAGCGCCTCGACCTCGGTGGCTATTTCGCGATCGCTGCCCATGGGCTTCCACCAGCGCCGCGCGGCGTCGCGCCGGCTGCTGACGGCCAGCGCCAGGCTCTGCATCGGCGTCAGCTCGCCGAACAGCTGGTTGATCTGGAAGGTGCGCGCCAGGCCCAGCGCCACCCGCCGGTGCGGCGCCAGGCCGGTGATGTCGCGCCCGCCCAGCAAGACCTGGCCCTCGGTCGGCGGCGTCACGCCGGTCAGCTGGTTGATCAAGGTCGTCTTGCCGGCGCCGTTGGGGCCGATCAGCGCATGGCGGGCGCCGCGGCGCAGCGTCAGCGAGACCTCGTTGGTCGCGGTGATGCCGCCGAAGCGCTTCACCAGCCTTCTTGTTTCCAGCACGATGTCGCTGCTCATGATTTGCGGAACCATTGCCGCGGCCGCAGGAGCCGCTCGCGGCCGACCAGCATCAGCAGGACCAGGATCAGGCCGATCCAGAAGGTCCAGTACTGCGGCGTGATCGCCGACAGCAGATCGTGCAGCACCTTGAAGGCGATCGCGCCGACCAGGCCGCCCCAGAGCCAGCCGGTGCCGCCGATGATCAGCGCCGTCATCACATCGGCGCTGCGGTGGAACTCCAGCACGTCCAGCGAGGCGAAGCCGGTCGTCTGCGCCAAGAGCGCGCCGGCCGCGCCGGCCAGCGCGGCGCCCAGCGTGTAGACCGCCGCCAGCCGCCCGCGCACCGACAGGCCGATCGCCATCAGCCGCAGCCGGTTGTCGCGCAGCGCCTGCAGCGACACGCCCAGCGGTGAGCGCACGATGCGCCGCAAGAGCAGAAAGGCCAGGAACAGCACGGCCAGCGAATAGAAGGAGGCGACGCGCGCGCCGAGATCGAACTCGAAGCGGCCCAGCAGCGGGCCCATGACGACGCCCTGCAGCCCGTCAGCACCGCCGGTGATGTCGTCGAACTTGTTGGCCAGCTCCAGCAGCACCAGGGCGACGCCCATCGTCACCATCAGCCGCGTAAGATCGGTGCCACGCACGATCATCGGGCTGGTGATCGCGCCCAGCAGCGCGCCCAGCGCGGTGCCGACCGCCAGGCCCAGCAGCGGATCGGGCATCACATGCTTGGCGAACAGCGCCGCGCCATAGGCGCCGAGGCCGAAGAAGGCCGCATGGCCCAGCGAGACGATGCCGGCATAGCCGAGGATCACGTCCAGCGACAAGGCAAACAGCGCCAGGATCGCGATCTCGTTGATCAGCGCCGCGTGCGAGGGCAGCGCGACCGGCGCGGCCAGAAAAGCCAGCCACAGCGCGATCTCCCACCAGCGCCAGCGCGATGGCGCCAGCAGCCGCTCCGACACCATGGTGCTCATCGCCGCGCCTCGCGCGTGAACAGGCCCTGCGGTCGCCACAGCAGGATGGCGATCATCAGCACATAGACGATGAAGCTGCCCAGCTTGGGCACATAGTATTTGCCGAACACATCGGCAATGCCCAGCACCAGGGCCGCGACCAGCGGGCCGGTGATCGAGCTGGTGCCGCCGACGGCGCAGACGATCAGGAAATACACCATGTACTTGAGCGGGAAGTTCGGATCGAGGCCGAAGATGTCGGCGCCCAGCGCGCCGCCCAGGCCGGCCAGGCCGGAGCCGACGGCGAAGGTCAGCAGGAACACGCGGTTGACCGGGATGCCCAGGCCCGCCGCCACGCGCGGATCGTCGACCGCGGCGCGCAGCCGGCTGCCGAAGCGGCTGCGCGTCAGCACCGCCTGCAGCGCCAGCGCCAGCACCACGCAGACGACGACGATGAAGAGCCGGTAGGCGCCCATGCCCAGCATGGCCGCGCCGGCGCCGAACTCGAAGCGCTGGCGCAGCCAGTCCGGCAGGGTGACGTTCTGCTGCGAGGAGCCGATGAAATAGTCGACCGCCGCGATGGCCATGAAGGTCAGGCCGATCGAGAACAGCACCTGGTCCAGATGCGGCTTGCCGTACATGCGGCGGTACAGCAGCGGCTCCAGCACCGCACCGGCCAGCGCCGTGCCGGCGAAGGCAATGGGCAGGCAGGCCAGGAAGGGCCAGCCCGCCTTCTGCATCAGCAGCACCATGATGTAGCCGCCGGCCATCGCGAAGGCGCCATGCGCGAGGTTGATGAAGTTCATCAAGCCCATCGTCACCGCCAGGCCCAGCGACAGCACGAACAGCAGCATGCCGTAGGCGATGCCGTCGAAAAGCAGAGTCAGCATGGTTGTTGTATTCCGGGGCCGAGCGCCGGGCCGCCCCAAGCCGGCCCAGCTGGCGATGTGCGAGCGGGGCAAGCCCCGCAAGCATCGCCGCCCCCTCGGGGGGTCGGCCAAGGTACTCCTTGGACGAGGGGCATCTACTTCCTGTTTTTCGCCGGATCCTTGACCGCCTTCTGCACGTCGAACTCGACGTTGTAGAGCTGGCCGTTCACGCGCTCGACCTTGCGGGTGTAGATGTCCTGCACGATCTCGCGCGTCTGCGCGTCGATCAGCACCGGGCCGCGCGGGCTCTCGAAGATCTGGCCCTTCATCGCATTCATCAACGCCTCGCCGCCCTGGCCCTTGGAGCCGTTCAGGCCGATATAGAGCAGGCGCATGCCGTCGTAGCCGGCCACGGCCATGAAGTTCGGGCGGAACTTGTTGGCGGCCTCGAAGGCGGCGACGAACTTCTTGTTGGCCGGGCTGTCGTGCGCGGCCGAGTAATGCTGCGAGGTGACCACGCCCAGCGCGACATCGCCCATATCGTTGAGCTGGTCGTCGTCGGTGACGTCGCCGGTGGCGATCAGCCGGATGCCGGCCTTGTCCAGGCCGCGCTCGGCGAACTGCTTCATGAAGGCCGCGCCCTGGCCCGAGGGCAGGAAGACGAACAGCGCGTCCGGCTGCGCATCGCGCACCTTCTGTAGCACCGGCGCGAAGTCGGCGCCGCGCAGCGGCGTGCGCAGCTTCTCCATCACCACGCCGCCGTTCAGGGTGAAGCGCTCGGCGAAGTATTTCTCGGCGTCGTTGCCGGGGCCGTAGTCGGTGACCAGCGAGACGACCTTCTTGATCTTGTTCTTGGCGGCCCAGTCGGCCAGGCCCAGGGTCGCCTGCGGCAGGGTGAAGCTGGTGCGGGTGATGAAGGGCGAGGCCTCGGTGATCGCCGAGGTGGCGGCGGCCATCACGACCATGGGCGTCTTGCTCTGCGTGGCGATCGGTGCGGTGGCCAGCGCCAGCGGCGTGAGGCCGAAGCCGGCCAGCGCGACGACCTTGTCGTTGACGACCAGTTCCTGTGCCAGACGGCGCGTGGTGTCGGCGACGCCGGCATCGTCCTTGACGATGACCTCGACCTTCTTGCCGCCCGCCTTGTTGCCGTTCTGCGCGACCCACAGCTTGATCGCCGCGTCGATCTGCTTGCCGGTCGAGGCCGAGGGGCCGGTCATCGGCAGGATCACGCCGATCTTGACCGTGTCGCTCTGCGCCAGCGCGCTGAGGCCGGTCAGGGCCAGGGTGCCGGCCGCCAACAGGGTCGCGGCCAGCCGGGGGAGGGAAAGTCGGGCGCTGTGCTGATGCTTCACGTTCGGGTCTCCGTCATCTTGTTGGAAAGGGGACAACGGTGCCGATTGTGGAGCGAAGCGCGCCCGCCGGCGGCGGAATGCGCCCACTATCTGCTATGCCGCGACGGCATTCCTGTTAGGCCCGAAAAAAAGAGGACCCGGCGGCCGCGGGAGCCGCCGGGCCTCAAGAGCCGGGCGGCTCGCTCACCCTCTCACTGCCTTGCGCCCGGCCGCTCACACCCCGTGCTGCCCTGTTGTTGACCCTGGACAGCGACGGCCACAAGCCTGCCGGCCTCAGTTGCCGGCGGCCAGTCGCTTGTCGATCCAGGCGAAGGCGTCCTGCACGTCGTAGTTGCCGGCGTGACCCTGATCCCAGTGCAGCGCGTAGTCGACATCCTTGACCTTGGCGTCGGCCTTCAGGGCGCGGCTGAGGTTGTAGGCCACGGTGAAGGAGGTGTCGCGGTCGCGTGCGCCGACGCGGATGCGCCAGTGCGTCGTGATGCCGTCGGTCTTGCCGACATAGGGCAGCGCGTTGATCATCTTGTACTGGTTCAGCAGGAAGGCCTTCTGCGGGTTGGCGGCCCAGGTGTAGCCGGTATTGGCCAGGCCGACATCGCTCTGCACCGCGTTGACGGCGTCGCCGCCGTTGTTGTTGTTCCAGGCGTACTCGGTGAAGTTGGAATAGACCTGGGCCGGCGTGCCGAACAGATTCGATTCGCCGCCGCTGTAGTTGCCGTTGATGACGGCGCCGGCCTTGGTCGTGTCGGCCGTCGGCGTCGCCGCCAGCGCGGCCGTCTGAGCGACCTGGTCGAAGGACGGTACCGCCTTCAGCCGGGCCTGCTTGGCGACGAACTTCAGGTAGTTCGTCAGGCTGAAGATCTTGACCGTGCCGGCCCCATCGACGTCGATGAAGTCGTTCTTGTAGTACAGCGTGCCGCTGCCGCCGGCCACCCCGTTCGCGGCGGCACTGCCGAAGGCGTTGTAGGCGACGATGGTCTTGCCCGCCTTCACATAGGCGCTGGCCGCCTTCTTGAACTCGCCCTGCAGCGCGGCCAGCATATTGTCGGTGGTCAGCGCCGTGCCCTCCTCGCTCTTCAGGCCCAGGCCGGCCTGGTAGCTCGCGAACTGGTTCATCAGCGTGAGGCTGCCGGCGGCATCGGGATTCGAGGCGCGTACCAGCTCGGCGCCGTTCGCATCGACGATCAGGCCGGCCTTCTGGTCCGCCGAGACCAGGGCGCGGGTATCCAGCACATTGAACATCCACTCATAGGCCAGATCGGCGCTGCCCATGTCCTGGATCGGGCAGTAGGCGACGATGGCGTAGACGCTGTCGCTGATCGAGCTCTTGCCGTCCGCGTCGATGCCGGCGGCGCCGGCGGCCTGGAGATAGGGGAAGTAGTCCGCACTGTCGCCGGTGGCGCCGAGCTGGGTGCTCTGCGCACCGCCGCCGCTGGTGCCGTTGACGACGATGCGCTTGGCATCGCCCGGCATCGCGCCGTCGTTCAGGCGCAGATAGCGCACCGCCGCCTTGGCGTCGACGATGGCGGCCGGTGCCTTTCCCTGGTAGGGGCCGTCGCTGTAGACGCCGGCCGGCGCTGTGGCGCCGCGGCTGCGCGAGGCCATATTGATGTAGACGAAGCCGCGGGCCAGCGCGGCGCCGCGCTTGTCGGTGTCGCTATTGCTGACGTAGCTGCCGCCGTTGACGATGTCGGCGCCGCT
This sequence comes from Roseateles violae, assembly GCF_030410485.1. GTDB lineage: Bacteria > Pseudomonadota > Gammaproteobacteria > Burkholderiales > Burkholderiaceae_C > Roseateles_D > Roseateles_D violae. Next base: position 822,801 of record NZ_JAUHHC010000003.1, read on the forward strand.
GTAGTTGGCGTTGGTGATGGCGTCCGTGCCGTTCCAGCCGCCCTTGCCGCCCTGGTAGCTGGCAAACCAGCCGGAGTTGTTGACGTTCAAGAGGATCGCGTTGTCCTGCTTGGCCGCGTCGACCTCGCGGACGAAGATGTTCATGTTCTGGTAGCCGCAGGCCTGGTTGTCCACTGCGCCGGCCTGTTGCGTCGGCGCCAGCTGCATCGGCTTGCCGACATAGCAGACCTCGCGGTACCAGCGCACCGGCGTGCTCACGCCGTCCAGCATGACGGTGATCGTCGTGTACTTCGTCTTGTCGAAGGCCAGCTTGCTGTCGTAGACGCCCGGGCCGGGCGGTGCGGGGGCCGGTGCGGGCGCCGGCGCCGGTGCGGGGGCCGGGGCGGGTTCGCTGCTGCCGCCGCCGCCGCAGGCCGTCAGCAGGCTGGTGACCGAGACCGCAGCGACCGAGGCTGCAAGAGCGCGACGTTTGAACTGTTGGTGCATGTTTGTCTCTTTGGATTTGGGACGGGATGCGAGGTCTTCGGTGTCCGGGAGTGGCCGTTGGGCCGGGCGCGTGCCCGGCCCCATTCACCACCGGATCAGAAGCTGTGGCGGATGCCGGCACCGAAGCCGGTCTGCGTCTGGCCGGCCGCCGGCGCGCCACCGGCCGCCGCATTGCTGACCGAGGCCGCCAGCGTGCCGTCGTTGTTGATCTGGCCGACGGTCGCGTAGGCCGCGGTGCGCTTGCTGAGGTTGTAGACGCCGCGCAGCGCGAACAGATTGGCCGCGTTGGCACTGTTCTTGTAGTCGATGCGGAAGACCTCGGCATCCAGCGTGATCTGCGGCGTCAGCGTGTAGGTTGCGCCCAGGTACCAGAGGTCCGAACGCGGCGTCGTGGCACTGCCCTCGTTGTCGCGCGAGATCAGGCCGGCGCCGAGCTTCAGCGCGGCCATCGGGCGGAACCAGCCGGTCACCGTCGAGCGGCGATCCTTCAGCGCGCTGCTGGTCAGGCCGGCGAAGGCACCGGGGCCGCCGGTCAGCTCGTCGATCGCGGCCGAGGCGCCCCAGCTGGCGGTGTCGTATTTGGCCAGGATCGACCATTGCTGGCAGGCGCTCTTGTCGGCCGCGTTCTCGCCGGCGCAGTTGGTGCCCGAGGGGCTGGGGCCGGCGTTGACCGAGTCGCGGCCCGGGCTGAAGGTGGCGCCGATCGTGAAGCCGCTGAAGGTTCCGCGGTAGGCGATCGCGTTGTCGACGCGGGCATTGGGCAGATAGCTGTCCAGCGAACCGGAGCCGAACATCGCCGGGCCCAGGATGTCGGCCTCGGTCTGCGACCAGAACAGCATCGAGTACTGGCGGCCCAGGGTCAGCGCGCCCCAGTCGCCGGACAGGCCGACGAAGACCTGGCGGCCCCAGGCGCGGCCGCCCTGGTTCAAGGTGCCGGCGTCGACGCCGAAGCCCTGCTCCAGGGTGAAGTTGGCTTTCAGGCCGCCGCCGAGATCCTCGCTGCCGCGAAAGCCCAGGCGCGAGGGCACCATGCCGCCGGTCAGGCCCGGCATGCGGGTCAGGCTGGCGCCGGCGGCGCCGACATTGTCCAGATACTCGACGGCGCCATCGAGCACGCCGTAGATGGTCACGCTCTGCGCCTGCGCGGCGCCGCCGGCTGCCAGGCCCGCCAGGGCCAGCGCCCAGATGCTGCTCTTCTTGTTCATCGCTGTTGTCTCCGTTCTTGCTTGGTTGAGGGTGTGGGGATTCGGGAGGGGGCTGCTACTTACTGCTTGTCGTTCTTGTTCCAGTCCAGCGCGTCGGCATCCTTGCCGGCGACCGAATACAGCGCCTTGGTATTGCGCGTGCGCTGGAAGGCCTCCAGCGATTCGCCGCGCATTGCCGCGTAGATGTGCAGGTTGGACACGCCCATGACGGCGCCGAGCTTTTCCAGCATGAAGAAGATCACGCCGTAATGGATCAGGCCGCGCCAGTCGCGCCGGCGCACCAGATCGCGCTCGACCTCGCTCAGCGCGGCGCGCTCGAAGGCGGATTCCTGATCGGCGAGGAAGGCGGCGCGCTGTTCGGGCACCACCAGCTGATGCAGGAAGCGGTTCAGCCGGTAGGCCTTGATGCTGCGCTCGAGCGTGAAGGGATAGGTGCCCGTCAAGGCCTCGGCGCCGGCCAGCTGCGCGGCCGTCTGCGCGCGCTGGCGTTCGAGCACCGCGGCGGGCAGCGCCTGCGGCTGGCTGGGCTCGTAGATCGCCGCCGCGATGCCGGTCATCGAGGGCAGGTAGTAGCTGCGGTGCAGGCGCTTCAGCTGCGCGCCGAGCGCGCCGCGCATCACCAGCCACATGATGACCTCGGAGCCCTCGCAGCCGCCCAGGGTCGCGAACTCGGCATGGGTCATGTCGGCCAGGGCCTCGGGGTCGCTCTCGAACAGGTCGAGAAAGCGCGCGTCCCACTCGGTGTTGTTGAAGCCGGCGCGCTCGCCGTGCACCTGGTGCGAGAGGCCGCCGGTGGCGACGATGGCGACCTTCAGGTCCTCGGGGTAGCTCTCGATCGCGCGGCGCAGCGCCTGGCCCAGCTTGTAGCAGCGCCGCGCGCTGGGGATCGGAAACTGCAGCACGCCCATCTGCAGCGGCACCAGGCGCACCGGCCAGGCCGGCTCGTGCGGGCACTCGGGCTGATCCGGCTCCGCCGGGCTGCCCGATCCTCCCAGGGGGGCAGCGAACGCTTGCGGCCGCTTGGGGGCACACATCATGGACAGCGGCGAGAAGCAGCCATGGTCCAGGCCTTTGTCCTGGAAGAAGGACATATCGAACTCTTCGGCCATCAGCGAGCGGCCGATATGCGCGGCCAGACCCGGGTCGCCATTGATCGCCGGCAGATCGCGCGCACCGCCACCCTCGTCGGCCACGGCCCAGCGCTCGCCGATGCCCAGGGCGAAGGCCGAGTAGTGGTCGAAGAAGAAGGAAGTGACGTGATCGTTGTAGATCAGGAGCAGCACGTCGGGATGGCGCTCGGCAATCCACTGCTGCACCGGCTCGAAGGCCTCGAAGATCGGCGCCCAGACCGGGTCGTCGCGCTTGTCGCGATCGAAGGCGAAACCGATCGTCGGGGTGTGGGAGGCGGCGATGCCGCCGATGATCTGGGCCATGGCTGCTATACGTCGTCAGTCCATCTGCACGCGCGTGGTCGCGTGCTTAGCGATCAGGGCCTTGGCGTCCTCGAGCAGCTTGGTGCCGTTCAGGCCCTTGCCGTCCATCTCCTTGACCCAGTCGGCGGCCAGTTTGTTGCCGAGCGCCTTCCATGCGGCCAGCTCGCTGGCCGGGATTACGTTGACCGAGGCGGCCGGCACCAGGGCCTTGCCCTCGCGATCGGCCTGCAGGAAGGCGCGGCCGATCTGGCCGGACAGCGCCTGGCCGCTGTTGTTGTCGATCACCTTCTTCAGATCGGCCGGCAGCGACTCGTACTTGGCCTTGTTCATCGCGAAGATGAAGGTCGAGGTGTAGAAGGCCGGCTCGGCGGGGTCGATCTCGGAATGGAACTTGGCCAGCTCCTGCAGCTTGACCGAGGGAACGACCTCGTAGGGCACGACGGCACCGTCGATGACGCCCTTGGACAGCGCATCGCCGACCTGCGGCACCGGCATGCTGACCGGCGTGGCGCCCAGCATCGCGATGTATTTGTTGGTCAGCCGGGTCGGCGCGCGCAGCTTCAGGCCGCGCAGATCGGCCATCGTGCGCACCGGCTTGCCGGCCATGTGGAAGACGCCGTCGCCGTGCACATGGAAGGCCAGCGGCTTGACGTCCTTGAACTCGTTCTGCGCGTGCTGTTGCACATAGTCCCACAGCGCGCGGCTGGTGGCGGCGGGGCTCTGCATCATGAAGGGCAGCTCGAAGGCCTCGACGGTCGGGAAGCGGCCGGACGTGTAGCCGGGCAGGGTCCAGACGATGTCGGCGACGCCATCCTTCACCTGGTCGTAGAGCTGCGGCGGCGTGCCGCCGAGCTGCATCGACGGATAGATCTGGCACTTCATCCGCTGGTTCGACTCCTTGGCGATCTTTTCGCACCAGGGCTGGATGAACAGGGTGTTGGCGAAGGAGGTCTGCGGCAGGTGGAAGTGCAGCTTCAGCGTGATCTCTTCGGCGCGGGCGGGCAATGCAGCGGCTGCAAGCAGGCCGCAGGCGGCCAGCAAGTGGCGGAAATTCATTGGAAAGGTCTCCTTGCTTCTTCTAGGACTAGGTCAGGCGATGGACGAGCCACAGCGCGGTGGCGGGGAAGGCGATCAGCAGCGACAGGCGCAGCCCGTCGGTGACGAGGAAAGGGACCACGCCCTTGTAGGTCTCGACCATCGGCACATCGCGCGCCAGGCCGTTCATGATGTAGACGTTCAGTCCGACCGGCGGAAAGATCATGCCGATCTCGCAGACGGTCAGGATCAGGATGCCGAACCACAGTGCCTTGTCGGCACCGCCGAGGCCGAAGAAGTCCATGCCCATGATGACCGGGAACAGCGTGGGCACGGTGAGCAGGATCATGCTCATCTCGTCCATCACGCAGCCGAGCAGGATGTAGAAGACCATCACGCCGGCCATCACCAAGAGCGGCGGGATCGCCAGATGGCCGACCATCGACGAGAGCTGGGCCGGCAGCTGCGACAGCGCCAGCGCCGCATTGATCATGTCGGCGCCGATGAAGATCAGGAAGATCATGCCGCTGGTCTGCGCCGTCGTGCGCACGGCGGCGACGAATTTGCCCGCATCCATCTCGCCGCGCAGCAAGGTGATCGCGCAGGTCAGCACATTGCCGATCGCCGCGCCCTCGGTGGCGGTGAAGAGCCCGCCATAGATGCCGCCGAAGACGACGGCGAAGATCGCGACGATGGGCCAGACCTTCAGGCCGCTGGCGAAGACCTCGGCGCGCGAGGCGGCCTGTGCGGCCGGTGCCTGCCGCGGATGCAGGCGCACGACGACGGCGATCGCGATGATGTAGCCGATCGCCGCGATCAGCGCCGGCACATAGGCGGCCAGGAACATCTTGGTGATGTTCTGCTCGGTCAGGATGGCGTAGACCATCAAGGTCACCGAGGGCGGCAAGAGCACGCCCATCGTGCCGCCGGTGGCCAGCGCGGCCGTCGCCAGGCGCCCCGAATAGCCGATGCGGCGCATCTGCGGATAGGCAACCTGGGCGATCGTCGCCGTCGTCGCCACCGTCGAGCCAGAGATCGAGCCGAAGGCCGCGCAGGCCAGCACGCCTGCCATCGCCATGCCGCCCTTGAAGCGGCCCAGCAGCGCATTGGCGAAATCGAACAAGGCCTTGGACAGGCCGCCCTGCACCGCGACGGCGCCCATCAGCATGAACAGCGGGATCACCGACAGGTCGTAGACCGAGACGCGGCCATAGACGGCGCCCTTCAGATGCGCCAGCAGCGGCAGCCAGCCCGACAGCGCGATATAACCGACGGCGCCGGGCACGAACATCGCGATCGCGATCGGCACCCGCACCGCCATCAGCAGCAGCATCGCGCCGAACATCATCAAGCCGATAGACAGGCTGCTCATCGTGCGACCTCCGCAGCGCCCGGGCCGCGCAGCAGCTCGGCCGATTGCACGGCGCCGATCACGACGCACAGCGCCAGGCCCGGCAGCATCAGCAGATAGGGAATCCACAGCGGCAGGTCCATCAGCATCGAGCGTTCCTGCGTGGTGAACATGTCCAGGCCGCCGACACCGACCCGCCAGCACACCAGCGCCATCACCCCGGTATAGAGCAGCGTGCCAAGCGCATCCATGCGACGCTGCGCGCCGATGCTGGCCGAGCTGGTGAAGAAGTCGACGATGATGTTGGCGCGCCGCTGCTGCGTGTAGGGCAGGAAGGACGCGACGACGATGGCGCTGCCGAGCTGCACCAGCTCGACATCGCCGAGGATCGGATGCGCGAAGAAGGCGCGGCCGATCACGCTGATGGTGGTCATGCAGGCCACGGCCACCAATACCAGGGCTCCGATCGCGGCACTCGCGTCGCAAAGCCTTTCCAAACGGCGCATGTGCGCGCCGGCCAACTGCTGATCCAACGACGTCTCCTGTGATCGCCGCGGCAGGCGCGGCTCGGTTCCCGTTTTTTGATCTGGGTCAAATCTGGGCCGCAGTCTAGGAAGACCGACCGCGGCCTAAAAGATGCCGCGCAGCCGACCGCGATAACCGGGCGTTATCATGGAAAACATGAAGCTGACCAATCTGCGCGCGCTGGTCGCGGCCATCGAAGAGGGCAGCCTGCGCTCGGCGGCGCGGCGCATCGGCGTCTCGCAGCCGGCGCTGACCAAGATGATTCGCGAGCTCGAACGCGAGCTCGAGACAACGCTGCTGTTGCGCTCGACCACCGGTGTGCTGGCGACGGCCCAGGGCATGGTGCTTTACGAGCGCGCGCAGGCGGCCGACCGCGAGCTGGCGCAGGCGGTCGAGCAGATCGGCCAGCTCGGCGGGCGCATGACGGGCTCGCTGACGATAGGCGCCGTGCCGCTGGCCGTGATGCTCTTGGTGCCGGAGACGCTGCGCACCTTCGGCCGCGAGTTCCCGCAAATCCAGCTGCGCGTCTACGAGGAGCTCTATATCGAGCAGCTGACGAGGCTGCGCAAGGGCGAGGTCGACATCGCGCTTGGCCCACTGCCCGAGCATCTGCCGCCCGGCGAATTCGCGATCGAGACGCTGATGCCGATCGACATGGTCATCGTCGCGCGCCGGGGCAATCCGCTGGCGCGCGCGCGCTCCTTGGCCGAGCTGGCCGACGCGCCCTGGGTCTATACCGGCGCCAATGCCGAATCGGGTTATGCGAAGACCCTGTACGAGCGCCGTGGCCTGAAGCCGCCGCCGGCCGGCGCGCTGGTCAACTCGACCCTGGGCCTCTTGTCCATCGTCGCCAGCGGCAACTGTCTGGGCCTGCTGCCGCAGCAGATCGCCCAGCATGCCTTCGCCGTCCAGCATCTGGAAATCGTGCCGGTGGCCGAGGGGCCGCTGAAGCTGAGCCTCGGTGCGCTGGCGCGCAGCGACGCAGCGCTGAAGCCCAGCGTGCGGCACTTCCTCGCCCATCTGCACCGCGCCGCGCATTACCTCACCAGCGCCGGCTGAGCGTACCTAATGCTCCGGGGCGCCTGCAAAGAATGCGGTCAAGGGCCTATGGCCGCGCCTTCCGATCATCAACCGCGTCATCGTTGATGCCTGACGTCGAATTGCAGCGTTAGGCGACAAGTGCCGCCGCGCCACACAAAGCAAAACGCCAACCTCTCGGTTGGCGTTTCGTTCTGGCTTGGTTGCGGGGGCAGGATTTGAACCTACGACCTTTGGGTTATGAGCCCAACGAGCTACCAGACTGCTCCACCCCGCGACTGGAGCTGGCATTGTAGCCGAGTTCTTCAGCGCCCCCGCCGCGGCGGCTTCAAAGTGATCCAGACCGGCGCGTGGTCGCTGGGCTTTTCGCCGCCGCGCATCTCTCGATCGACGCCGGACTGCTGCAGCCGCCGGGCCGCGGCGGCATTGAGCAGCAGATGATCGATACGCAGGCCGGCGTTGCGCGGCCAGCGCTGGCGGAAGTAGTCCCAGAAGGTGTACATCGGCTGGCCCGGATGCTGCTGGGCAATCGCGTCGACCCATCCCTGATCAAGCAGGCGCCGGTAGGCCGCGCGGCTCTGCGGCTGCAGCAGCGCATCCTTGAGCCAGGAGCGCGGGTTGTAGATATCGGCCACCTCGTCGCTGGGCACGACGTTGTAGTCGCCGGCGAGCACCACCGGCTCCTGGCGCGCGACATAGGCCGCCGCTTGCGCGATCAGGCGCTCGAACCAGGCCAGCTTGTAGTCGAACTTGGGCCCCGGCTGCGGATTGCCGTTGGGCAGGTAGAGGCAGGCGATCAGCGTGCCGTCGATCGCGGCCTCGATATAGCGGCTCTGCCGGTCCTGCGGATCGCCGGGCAGGCCGCGGCGCACCTCCAGCGGCTGCTGGCCGCGGGCCAGGATGGCGACGCCGTTGAAGCCCTTCTCGCCGCACCAGATCGCGCCATAGCCGGCGCGCTCCAGCGCCGCCACGGGAAAGTTGGCGGAGGCGGTCTTCAGCTCCTGCAGGCAGACGACGTCGGGCGCGGCCCGTTCCAGCCAGCCGAGCAGGGTGGCAAGCCGGCCCTGGATGCCATTGATATTGAAGCTGGCGATTTTCATGGCGCGGCGCCTTTGTCGATCGCGTCCGGCGGGCGCGGCGGACGGGGGCGCGCCGGCTTGACGAAGTCCGGATGGAAGCTGCGCCTGGCCTCGGCAAAGGCGACGGTGATCGCTTCGCTGCTGGCCTCGACCACGGTGCCGATGCCATAACGCCGAACCCGCACGCAATCGCCCTCGGCAAAGCGCGGGCGCCGCGGCGCGCCGGCCGGCGCATCGCCCGCGTCGATGACGATGGCCTCGGCCTCGCGCTCATGGGCGGCCATGCGCCGGCAGTTGTCGCAAGCGCCGCAGCGCCCGCCCTCGAAGGGCAGCGCTTCCTCGAAGGCCTCCAGCAAGGTGCGCCAGCGGCAGGCGCCGGTCTGCGCATAGGCCACCATCTGCTCCAGGCGCAGCTGGTCCTGCTCGCGCTTGTCGACATAGCGCGCCAGCAGCGCCTGCAGATCGGGCAACTGGCGCTGCGCCGCATCGGGGACGAGCCGGCCCGCCTCGTCCTGGCGCAGCCAGCCCTCGCGGCGCAGCAGGTTCAGCAGCACCCGCAGCTTGGCCGCCGGCCGCTGCAACTTCTGCTGCAGCGCGCCCAGGGTCCAGGGCGACTCGTCGGGCCCCGCCCTGGCCAGCAGTGCCATCAGCGCCTGGCCGTCCTCCGGGCTCGGGTAGCGACCGTTGAGGAAGAACTGCTGCACCGCCCGATCGCCGGACAGGAACAGCAGCAGGCAGCGCGCGGGCTCGCCGTCGCGGCCGGCCCGACCCGCCTCCTGGTAGTAGACATCGAGCCCGGCCGGCAGCTGGTAGTGCAGCACCAGGCGGATATCGGGCTTGTCGATGCCCAGGCCAAAGGCATTGGTCGCCACCATCAGCGTCGTCTTGCCGGCCATGAAGGCCTGCTGGCTCTGCTGGCGCTGCGCCTTGGCGAGCTTGCCGTGATAGAGCCCGGCCGCGACCCCGGCCTCCAGCAGGGCCGCATGGACGGCCTCGGCCGCCTTGACGGTGGCGACATAGACGATGGCCGGCCCCTCGGCAGCCGCCACGATCTCGAGCAGGCGCCGAAGCTTGGCCGGCTCGTCGGCCACGGCCTCGACGCCGAACCGCAGATTCCGCCGGTAGCTGCTGCCCGCCAGCAGGCCGGCGGCCGGGATGCCCAGCTGCGCACAGATATCGGCCATCACCTCCTCGTTGGCGGTGGCGGTCAGGGCCAGCACCGGCGGCGAGCCCAGCGCGGGCAGCAGCGCGCCGATCTCGCCAAAGGCCGGGCGGAAGTCATGCCCCCACTGCGAGATGCAATGGGCCTCGTCGACGACCAGCAGGGCGATGCGCTGGTGCTCCAGCAGCAGCGCCTGGAAGCCGGCGTCGGCCAGCCGCTCCGGCGTCGTGAAGACCAGGCGCGCGCGCCGCGCCGCCAGCGCCTGCTCGGCCTCCTCGGTCTGCTGCGCCGACAGCGCGCTGTGCAGCTGCACGGCGGCGATGCCCAGGCCGCGGGCCTTCTCGCATTGGTCCTGCATCAGCGAGATCAGCGGAGAGACGACCACGGTCACGCCGCGCAGCAGGGTTGCCGGCAGCTGATAGCACAGCGATTTGCCGGCGCCGGTCGGCATCACGGCCAGCGTGTTCAGGCCGCGCAGCGCCCGGCTCATCGCCTCCTGCTGGCCCGGCCGCAGGCGGCGCAGACCGAAGACCTTGCGCAGCTGGGTGGGGATGCGGGCCAGCAGGGTCACCGCCGATGCCGGCGCGCCGCGCACGCCCGGCCTGGAAAGGGAGGACTGCATCGTGCCAGCCTAGCGGCTGGCGCGGCCGATTTCGCGGATCGCCGATCGAATGCGGGCCGGTCCTAGCCGCGGGCGGGATGTTTTCCGACAGGCCGTGCGAGAAGCGCCGCGCGCGTGTTCAGGCCAAGGGCCGGCTGAGGAAGGGCGAGCCCGCCAGGCCGAAGCGCCAGGGCCGATCGACGGCCTTGCTGATGCCGATGCGGGTGCCGCAGGCAAGCTCCACGCCGGCCGCCGGCGCCAGCAGTTCGAACGGCGGCCGGCTCAGCGACAGGCCGTCAAAGGAGCGGTCGATGCCCAGCGCCTGGCCGACCCGGCCGGGCCCCGAGGCCAGCAAGCGCGGCCGCTGGGTGCCGCGCCGCTCGCTCATCCGCGCCAGGCCCTGCGTCGGCTGCAGCGCGCGGATCAGCACGCCGGCGCCATGACCGGGCTCGCGGCAGACGAAGTTCAGGCACCAGTGCAGGCCGTAGCTGCGGTAGACATAGGCATGGCCGGGCGGTCCGAACATGGAGCCGTTGCGCGCCGTGCGCCCGCCGAAGCAATGCGAGGCGGGGTCGTCCATCTCGTAGGCCTCGGTCTCGACGATGAGGCCGCCGACGCCGTCGACCAGCAGGGTCCAGCCAATCAGCTGCCGGGCCACGATGAGCGGGCTTTGCGCGAAGTTCAGGGCCATGGGCGGCTGGGGCAAATGGGAGACGCGGGAGGCGCGAGTCGGATCGATGGCCACTGCGGCGCCCCATCCGGCACCGATAACATCGCCCCGGGGACGCACCGCCTGACTGGCAGCCGGGGTCTGTTCGGAGAATAGCTGAATGAACACGCCTGAGCCGAACCGCCGCCGGGTGCTGGGCGGCATTGCCACGCTCGCCCTGCCGGCCGCCGCCGCGACCGACCCGCATGCGGCCCATCGAATGGCGGCCCCCGATGCGGAGGCGCTGCCGGCGGAGCTGGCCCAGCCGCTGCTGGGCCTCTTCCAACGCGTCAAGGAAAGCCTGGCGCGCGCCGGTGAAGCGCTGCCGAGCAGCGAGGTCGACCGTATAGATGCCCAGATGGCAGCCGGCCAGCTGGCCGAGGCTGCGCGGGCCGCTGTGGCGCTGCTTCAAACCCGTGTGCTGCTGAGCGCCAGCATCAACGCCGAGGCGCGGGTCAGCGTGAAACGGGGCCTGTTGCGACCGCAGTTGGTGCAGGGCGGCTGGCGGCTCTTTCTCGTGCGCATCAGCAGCCCCGCGCTGGTGCCTGGCAAGCTCGGCGCCAGCAGCACCAGCGCCCTTCCCCTCAACGGCCTGCATCCCCCCGGCGCCACGCCCGCCGGCAGCATGGGCCAGCAGGCGGTGTCCACCACGCGGGGCGATCTGGCGCTGCGCTGGCTGGACCTGGATGTGCATGACCTGGCACCGCTGGACGCGAGCCTGGAGGCCTTGCCGCTGGACTTCAAGATCATCCGGCTGTATGCCGCCGACGCGGGCCTGCGCAGCGCCACCCTCGCGCTCGACATCGGCCCGGGCACCGGCGACATCGGCGGCCGGGATCGGGTGAACGTCACGTTCCAGGTGCTTCCCGCCCGCACGGTCAGCCTGAACATACGCCACGTCGATGGCCGCCCCGTCACGGCCTCGCTGGCCGTGACCGACTCGCTGGGCCGCGTCGTTCCCTCGCAAACCCGCCGCCGCCTGCCGGACCTGTTCTTCCAGCGCAAGGTCTACCGCGCCGACGGCCAGACGCTGAGCCTGCCGGCCGGAGACTACAAGGTGGAGTTGCAGCGCGGGCCCGAGTACCTGCTGAAGACCAGCCAGCGCCGCGTGCCCGAGACGGGCGACCTGCGCTGGACCTTCCAGCTTGAACGCTGGATCGATCCGGGCGCGCGCGGCTGGTACAGCGGCGACCACCACATCCACGCCGCTGGCTGCGCCCACTACGAGCAGCCGGAACAGGGCGTGGGGCCCGAGGTGATGGCGCCGCAGGTGCAGGGTGAAGGCCTGGCCATCGGCGCGGTGCTGACCTGGGGGCCGGGCTTCTATCACCAGAAGACATTCTTCACGGGCGGGGACGCGAGCGTCTCCAGGCCCGGCCACATCCTGCACTACGACCTGGAAGTCAGCGGTTTCCCCTCCTCGCACTGCGGCCATCTGGCGCTGCTGCAGATGCAGACGATGGACTACCCCGGCAGCAGCAGGATCGAGCAACGGCCCAGCAGCAATGCGCCGGTGCTGCGCTGGGCGCGCAGCCAGGGCGCGATCACCGGCTACGCGCATGCCGGCGTGGGGCTGTGGGTCGGTTCGACCGAGCTGCCCAACACCTTGATGCCCCCTTTCAATGGCATTGGCGCCAACGACTACATCGTCACATTGCCCGAGGGGCTGGTGGATTTCATCGGCGTCTGCAACCATCCGCCCGCGGCGGAGATGACGATCTGGTATCACACGATGAATGTGGGGCTGCGCTCCGTCATCGCCGGCGAGACCGATTGGCCCTGCTTCTTCGAGGAAAGCATGGGCATGGGCCGCAGCTACGTGAAGCTCGACGAAGCGCTCGGCTACGCCGCCTGGTGCAAGGGGCTTCAGCGGGGGCGAAGCTATGTCAGCGAGGGTCGCGCGCATCTGCTGGACTTCAAGGTGCGCAGCGCGGACGGCATGGCCGAACCCGGCGGCGCCGATCTCTCCCTGGCTGCGCCGCAGGCGCTCGCGATCGAGGTCGATTTCGCCGCGCGGCTGGAGCCGGCCGTCACGCCACAGACCGAAGCGATCCGCAAGCTCGGGCCGCTGGACAAGCCCTATTGGCATCTGGAGCGCGCCCGGGTCGGTGAATCGCGCCAGGTGATCGTCGAACTGATCGTCAATGGACAGCCGGTGGAAGCGCGCGCCGTGGCGGCCGATGGCCGCGTGCAGGCGCTGCGCTTCGCCTACACGCCCCTGGCCAGCTGCTGGCTCGCTCTGCGCGTGATGTACGCCGCCCACACCAATCCGGTCTGGGCCACCGTGGCGGAGGCGCCGGTGCGGGTGAAGAAGAGCGCGCAGTGGTGCCGCGCGGCCGTGGACGCCTGCTGGCATCAGAAGCTGCCGCGCATCCGTCCGGCCGAACGCGAGGAGGAGGCACGGCTCTACGACCGCGCCCGGCGCTTCTACGAACGCATGCTCTCGGAGGCCCAGGCGTGAAGCGCGCTTTGAGCGCGCTGCTGCTGATCGCCCCGCTCGCCGCGAGTGCGAATCAGGGCTGGGCGATCCGGCGCGTGGCCGACATGCCCGACGGCGCCCCGGCGTTTGAGGTGGTCGATCCCCAGGGCCGGATCGCGACGCGCATCGAGTGCATCGCCACCGGCTGGTACGAGGCCGACAGCCTGGCCGCGCGCCTGCTGCGCTCCACCGAAGTGACGGCGGCGATCCAGGCCAAGGGCGGCCGACTGGAGATCGAGGACCTGGGTCCCGCGAAGTTCGATTGCGTGCTGACCGCAAGCAGGCCCAGGGCCGTTCAGCAGGCCGATTGAATCGCCCCGCCAAGGAGCAGCTTCCGCCCTACTTTGCAGGCGGACTCTCGGTCTCGCTCACGGCGGGCGCCGCAACAACGATGTGGGGCGCCGCGGGCTCCGCCAGCGGGTGAGCCCCGAGGGTCTCCGTGGTCTCGCTACCGCCGCCACAGGCGCCGAGCGACAAGAGCAGCGGCAAGATGCAAAGGATCTTCATTCGATGGCCTCGCAGTGGATATCAGGGGTTGAGGGCAGCGATGCCTTGATCGGCGATCAGCACCACGGCATCACTGGCCGGCACCGCCTTCAGACTGAGGCTGTGGGTGGCGGCGTTGTTGCTGGTCACCATCGCCGTGCTGGTCGCATACACCTTGCCATCGAGCAGATTGACGAAGCGAGGCAGCAGCGTGTTGACCTGGGCATAGCGAGTGAAGTGGAAGTTGCTGCAGCTGATGTCGATATTGCTCACCGCGGTGCTGCTGGTCGGCAAGGCCAGCGTGCGGTTCCAGACCGCCAGGAATCGCCGCTCGACACCCGCGTCGTCGCGCTTATAGGCATGCACGGTATAGCCCCAGGGTGCGGTGCAGCCATGGTCGGTGATGCGCACCAGGCGGCTGTCGAAGATGGCGGTCGCGTTTTGATAGCTGCCGTAGGCCTGCTTGCGGCGCTTGACGCTTTGATCGCCGTTCTTCACGCCGGGGTTGTTCGGGTCCCAGACCCAGGTGCCGGTTTCCAGCAGTCCCTTGGGGTTCTTGCCCGAGTCGTAGTGCAGGTCCGTGATGGTGAAGATGCTGCTCTCGATGCCACGCGCGAAGTCGCCCAGCATGCGGCGCAGCATCCACTTGGCCTGGCTTTCCTCGTTCCAGCCGGAATCCAGCGCGCAGAAGGCGTAGTACTGGCAGGGGCCGGACGGCGCGCCGCTTTCGTCCATGCGAATGCGAAAGCCCTTGCCCTCCACCAGCGTGCGGAAGGCATCGAACTTGGCCAGCTCGGAGGCATAGGAGTCGTAGTCCGGCGGCGACCAGTAGGGGTGATAGCCGACGCTGACATCGGCATTGGGCACCGTCGGCCCCTTGTTGGCGGCAAAGTAGTCGAGCACCTGCTGGGCGTAGGCATAGCCGCTGCTCGCCGTGCCACCGAGCACGCCGGTGGTGAAGGAACCGATGGTGATCTTGGCGCCGGGCTGCACCGACTTGATGGCCTTCGCCATCTCGACGATCAGCGGGCCGTAGTCCGCCGCCGCGACATGACCATCGGGCTCGTTCCAGAGCTGCCAGTCGCTCACACGGACCGTGGGTTCGTTGTAGCGCTTGACCGTGGCCTTGACGAACTCGATGAAGCGCTGGCGCCCCGCACCGGTAGGCACGGCGCCGCCCAAGCCCTTGGTGCCGCAATCGACACAGCCGGCCTGCTCGTTGCCATAGCCGAGGAAGACCAAGGGCTGCACCCCCTGGGCGCGCACGCCGTCGACGATGGCGTCCAGCGTGCCGAAGTCGTAGCTGGCCGGCGTGGTGATGGTCTTCTCGATGAAATGCCAGCCGGATTGCACGCGGATCTTCTGTGCCCCCAGCGGGCCCAGATGGTCCTTCCACATCGAGAAGGTGCTGTAGCCGCGGTCGGTGGTTTCGCCGCCGATGCCGAAGGGGCTGGTGATGCCGGCGCTGCGCATCTCGGCCGTGGATCGAGGCTTGACGCTGCCCACATAAGGCAGGCCGGCGCCCTGGCCGTGGGATTGAATCGGCATGGCGCAAGCCAGGCCGAGCAAGAGACTGAAAAGAACTCGCATCGATTTGTCTCCGTCATTGCGCCCCGGGAAGGACAGGTGTTTGGCCGGCTCAGAAGTTGTGCTTCAGGCCGAGGTCGAAGGCGGTCGTACGGGTCAAGGGCTTTCCGGCCACCGAGCCCTGCTGCAGCGCGGAGCCGACGTCGAAGTTGATCGAGGTCCGTTTGCTGAAGAAGTACTCGAAGCCCGCGCCCAGCTTGTCGGTCTTGTTGTTGGCGCCCTCGGGGTCGAGCCGGGCAAAGGCCAGCTTGATCAGATGGGCCGTCACCGGCACCGTGGCGGCGATGGTCAGGTTGCTGGCCTTCTTGCCGGCCGTCGTGGCTTCGGTGTACATCACGGCCGGCTTGACGAGCCCGAAGTCGTAGGCCCCACCGATCAGGGCGACCTTGTTCGCGTCGCTCTGGTGGTCGAAGGCCGCCGCGACATACACCGGTCCGGCGCTGTACTCCACATTGGCGCCAATGGA
The DNA here is from genome assembly GCF_030410485.1 of Roseateles violae. Lineage (GTDB taxonomy): Bacteria > Pseudomonadota > Gammaproteobacteria > Burkholderiales > Burkholderiaceae_C > Roseateles_D > Roseateles_D violae. The sequence goes on from NZ_JAUHHC010000003.1 coordinate 838,443, forward strand.
GCGATCGCGAACGCCCTCGCCGGCCGAGGCGGCCCAGTTGGTGGTAAGCCCGGAGAAGTTGGGCGACTTGTAGCCAACCGAGTTGTTGGCACGGGCATGGCCATCGATGCGATAGGTGGCCAGCTGGTGGTTCAGGCCGGGCGAGCCCAGCGTGTCCCAGCCCCAGGGATCGAGCTTCAGGGCCGGCCAGAAGGCCGGGATGTACTCGCGGCCCAGGTACACATTGCCCAGTGTCTTGTTCTCCAGGTACACATAGGAGCGCCCTTTCCAGAACACCGGGTCGGCCACGCCGGTGTCGCCCTGGAAGCGGTGCTCGATCTGAAAGCCGGCCTTCAGGCCCTCGCCCAGATCCTCGACGCCTCGGAAGCCGAGCCGGTTCTCCGAGAGATGCCGAACATCCCAGCGCTCGCCGGCCGGCCCGGTCTTGCCGTTGCTGCCGGTCAGGGCGGAGGTACCGTCGTTCTGCTTGGAAATGCCGAGATCGATGCGGCCATAGATGGTCACACCGGACTGCGCCTGGGCGGCGCTCGCCAGCGCCAAGCCGGCCAATGCGGGAATCGAACGGCGGAAGATTTTGTTCATCTTTTCTGTCTCCTGTTTTTATGGTGAATGGGCGGGCGCCCGTGAAGCGGCGATCAGGGCCGGATATAGGTCGTCTTGACCTGGGTGAAGAATTCCTTGGCGTGGGTCCCCTGCTCGCGCGGACCGAAGCTCGAGCCCCGGCTGCCGCCGAAGGGAACGTGATAGTCGACGCCGGCGGTGGGCGCATTGACCATCACCATCCCCGCCTTCAGATGGCGCTGGAAGTGGTGCGCGAGCTTGAGCGACGCCGTGCAGACGCCGGCGGACAGGCCGAAGGGCGTTTCGTTGGCCAGCGTCAACGCATGCTCGGCGTCGCGCGCCGGGATCAGGGCGGCAACGGGGCCGAAGATCTCCTCCTGGCAGATCCTCATGCCGTTGTCCGCGTCCACGAAGAGCGCCGGACTCAGGAAGTGCCCCCGCGTCGGACGGCGCAACAAGTCGCCACCGCTTGCCAGCGACGCGCCTTCGGCAATTCCCAGCTCGATGTAGGCGCGGTCCTGCTCCAGTTGGATCTCATCCACGACGGGGCCGATCTGGGTCTGCGCATCCAGCGCATGACCGACGCGCAGCGCCCGCACCCGTTCAATGAGCAGTTCGCGAAACCGTGCATAGATCTGCGGTGTCGCGATCAGTCGCGAGCTGGCCGTGCAACGCTGGCCGGTGGAGAAGTAGGCGCCCTGCACCGCGCAGTCCAGGGCGATCTCGAGATCGGCGTCATCCAGGATGACCAGGGGGTTCTTGCCGCCCATCTCGGTCTGATAGCGCGCCTGTCGTGCGCTGCAGGCGGCGGCCACGCGGGCGCCGGTCGCCGTGGATCCGGTGAAGCTGATGGCATCCACACGCCTGTCGTCCAGCAGCACCTGGCCGACCGCCTTCCCCGGGCCGGGCACGAAATTCAGGACGCCGGGGGGCAGGCCTTGACGGTGCAGGATCTCCACCAGCGCCCAGGCACTCGCGGGCACGGACTCCGCCGACTTGAACACGACGGTGTTGCCATAGGCCAGGGCCGGCGCGATCTTCCACGCGGGAATGGCGATGGGGAAGTTCCAGGGCGTGATGATGCCCACGACGCCGACAGGCTCGCGGCTCACGTCGACCCGCAAGCCAGCCCGCACCGAATCAAAGATCTCGCCGGCGGCCGCCACGGCAGCATGCGCATGGAATTTGAAGATCTGCGCGGCTCGCTGCACCTCGGCCGTCGCCTCGGCCAGGGTCTTGCCCTCTTCGCGGGCCAGCAATTCCCCCAGTTCGCTGCGGCGGGCGTGAAGCTCCTGACCGACCCGGTCCAGCACCTCGGCGCGAGAGGCCGGCGTTTGCTGGCTCCAGCCCGGCAGAGCGCCTACCGCCGCATCGACGGCTTGGACGGCGTGTTGACTGCTGGCAAGGTGGAACTCGCCCACGCATTCGTCCAGATTCGAGGGGTTGATATCGGCGTAGACATCGGCGGTTCGCAGCCACTCGCCGTTGACCAGGATGGGGTGGGGTTGGATGTTTCGGTCCATGTTGGAAAGCATACGATGGATTTTATAAAATGTACATAGTATGATTTCGGACAAGCGAACCCCGCACGGATGCGGTGTCGCTGCCAACTGATAAAAGGAGACGAAATGATCAAGATCCGCTCACCGATCCGGCCACGCTCGCTGCTCGGCGCAGCCCTCGTCGCCGTCGTGGCCGGCACGCTCGGCGGGGTGGCGCGCGCCGAGAGCTATCCTGAGCGCCCGATCACCCTGGTGGTGGGCTTCTCGCCCGGCGGCGCGGCCGACACGGTGGCCCGGCAGCTTGCCGAAGAGCTGAGCAAGCAACTGGGACAGCGGGTGAATGTCGACAACCGCAGCGGCGCCAGCGGCAATATCGCGACCTCGGCCGTGCTGTCCTCGCCGGCCGATGGCTATACCTTGCTGTTCTCTGCCGTCAACCTGGCCACCAACCCCTGGCTGTCGGGCGTGAAGTACGACACCAAGACCGACCTGGTGATGGTGTCGCAGATCACCAGCGTGCCGGTCGTGATGCTGGTGAGCGGCAACAGCAACTTTCGTCAGCCCGTCGATCTGGTGCGCAGCGCCCATAAGACCGAAGGCGGTCTCAAGGCCGGCTCCGGCGGCATCGGAACCTCCTCTCATCTGGCGCTGGAGCTGTTCTCGCGCAGCCTGAATGTGCCGGTCATCCACGTTCCCTACCGCGGCGGCGCGCCGGCCAACCAGGCCCTGCTGGCGCGCGAGGTCGACCTGATGTTTGACCTGATGTCCGGCGGCCTCAAGCAGATGGTGGACTCGGGCCGGATGCGGGCGCTCGCGGTCATGCAGGACAAGCGCGTCAGCGCCCTGCCGGACGTGAAGAGCGCGGCGGAGCTGGGCATGCCGCCGGAGACCTATGTGCGCAGCTGGCAGGGCATCGCCGTCAAGGCCGGCACGCCGAAGGCCGTGGTCGACAAGCTCCACAAGGCCGTGGTGGCCGCGGCGGCAAGCAGCAGCTTCTCGACCCGCGTCGGCGATCAGTTGGGCTACACCGTCGTGACCAGCAAGCAGCCGGATGACTTCCAGAAGTTCTACCTGGCCGAGCTTGCCCGCTGGGGCAGCCTGATCAAGACCGCCAACATCAAGCCGGAATGAGCATGCGCATCGCCGATATCCAATGCCATCTGATGCAGGCCGGCGGCCCGCCGCAAACGGGCTGGACCGCCACCGGAAAGAGTGCGCTGGCCAGCAGCCGCAACTGGCTCTTTGTCACCGTGCACACCGACTGCGGCATGGTCGGCACCGGTGAGGGCTCGGGTTGGCCTCGCGCGGTCGCGGCGGCGGTCCAGGATCTGGGCGGCTTCCTGGTCGGCGAAAGCCTCCATTCGATCGAGCGCCTGCACCAGCGCATGCGCACGGCCGTGATGAGTCATGGCCAGGTGGGCACGGTCGGCTCGGGCGCCATCGCGGCCATCGACATGGCGCTGTGGGACCTGCGCGCCCAGGCGCTGGGAGTCCCGATCTCCCAGTTGCTGGGCGGGCCGCTGCGGCAGGCCGTGCCCTATTACACCCACGCGAGCAGCGTCGCGGCGGCCGAGGCCGCCGTGCGACGAGGCGTGCGCGCCATCAAGGTGGGCGGCATCAAGGGCGTGGTGGAACGCGCCTACGCGATACGCGCCGCGCTGGGCCCCGAGATCGACATGATGGTCGACCTCCATGGGCCGCCGTGGCTGAACGCCGCCGACGCGATTGCCATTGGCCGCGAGCTGGAACCACTGGGGCTTCTGTTCCTTGAAGAACCCGTCGCGCCGGATGATCTACCCGGCTGGCGCCGCGTGCGCAGCAAGCTGGCGCTGCCGCTGGCCACCGGCGAACGGCTGGCGACGCTGAGCGACATGCTGCCCTTCATCACCGAGGGCCTGGTCGATGTCGTGCAACCGGACACCGGCCGCTTTGGCGGCCTGACGCAGATGCACAAGTTGGCCGCGATTGCCGAGGCCCATTCGCTGCAACTGGCGCCGCACAGCGGTTCGCTCGGACCGGTTGCCGAGTTCGCGGCGGTGCACCTGCTCAGCGCGATTCCGAATGGTCTGGTCCTGGAGCGCATGGACCCGGACTGGGCTGAGCGCGACGCCGTGATCACGCAAACCCTGAACATCGAACGAGGGCATATCGACGTCCCCGCAGGGCCGGGCCTGGGCACGGCCCTGCAGCTCGATGCGATTGCCCGCCACCCCAGCCAACGCAATATCGCCATCGCCGACGGCGGCTACAACGCCGGCACCGAGAGCGAGAGCCTCCTCCTCCAAGCCAGGCGCCCGCGCGCCGCACTGACCCGAAAGTAGACAACAAGCATGGAACTGACCGCACTGACCCTGGCGCGCCTGAACGCCGCCTCCACCGCCACGCTGACCACGGTGCTGTTCAAGCGCGGCTTTCGCAATGTCTTCATGCAAGGCCTGTCGCCGCTGAACAGCGCCGCCGCACGTTTTGTCGCGCCGGCCTTCACGCTGCGCTACATCCCCGCACGCGAGGATCTGGACGGCCTGAAGGCCTTCGATGATCGACGCCATCCGCAGCGTGTCGCGGTGGAGGAATGCCCCGCCGGCCATGTGCTGGTGATGGACAGCCGGGGCGATCCACAGGCCGCTTCCAGCGGCAATCTGCTGGTGACGCGATTGATGAAGCGCGGCTGCGCGGCGGTGATTACCGATGGCGGCTTCCGCGACAGCCCGGAGATCGCCGCCCTCGGCTTTCCCGCCTTCCACCAGCGGCCCTCCGCGCCCACCAATCTGATCCGACACCATGCGGTGGACCTGCAGCAGCCGATCGCCTGCGGCGGCGTCGCGGTCTATCCCGGCGATGTGCTGGTCGGTGACGCCGAAGGGGTCGTGGTGATTCCACAGCATCTGGCCGACGAGGTGGCCGAGGAGGCCTACCGTCAGACGATGTACGAAGATTGGGTCAATGAGCGCATCCTTGCCGGCGAGGGGCTGTTCGGGCTCTATCCCCTCACCGATGCCACACAACAGCAGGCCTATGCCGCCTGGGCGGGAAGCCAAAGCACCCGCTACCCACACCTGTGATCCGCATGAGCAGTCATCGTCCTACGGTTCTTCTGACGGGCGCTGCCGGCCGCCTGGCCCGCAGCATCCGCAGCAGCTTGCAATCCCACTGCGCCGAGCTGCGCCTGACCGACCGCGTGCCGGTGGAGGCGCCGGGCTACCCGGCGCATTGCGTCCATCTCGGTGAGCTGGCCGATATCGGCGAGCACCCCCAGCTGCTAGAGGGCGTGGACGCCATCGTGCACCTGGCCGGCCATCCGCGCGAAGCCGACTGGCCGACGCTGATCGAGGCCAATATGACGGCCACGATCGCGCTGTGGGAGGCCGCGCGGGCGCAGGGCGTGCAGCGCATCGTCTACGCCAGCTCCAACCATGCCGTGGGCTTCTATCCGCGCAGCCAGCGCATCGATCATGAAGCGCCGACCCGGCCCGACAGCCGCTACGGACTGACCAAGGTCTTCATGGAAGGGCTGGCGAGTCTCTATGCCGACAAGTACGGCCTGCGTGCCTTCGGCATGCGCATCGGCCATTGCGCGCCCGAGCCTTCCGATGCCCGCATGCTCGCGCACTGGATCCATCCCGAGGACCTGGCCGACCTGGTGCTGGTGGGCTTGCACAGCGATTACCACTGTGAGCTGGTCTATGGCGCCTCGGCCAACAGCCGCAGCTGGTGGGACAACCGCCGTGCGCAAGCGCTGGGCTATTCGCCGCGGCACAGCGCCGACCCGTTTGCCGCCCGGCTCGAATCGCTGGGCGAAAGCGACCCGGTGGCAGAACGCTATCAAGGCGGGGCCTTTGCCGCGCAGGAGTACCAGGGTGATCCTGAACGAGCGGCACGAGGTCGTTGAGCGCCAGCTGCTCGAGAGCGGCCATGGGCACCCCCTGCAGGTTTACCGGGTGCACAACCAGGTCGGCGAAGGGCCGGTCTGGGACGCGGCGCGCGCCTGCCTGTGGTGGATCGATGTGCGCGCACCGGAGCTGCTGCGGCTCGATCCGGCCTCCTGCGCGCTGTCGCGCTGGCGGCTGCCCGAAGCCGTGGGTGCCTTGGCGCTGGCTGCCGACGGCCGGCTTCTGCTTGCCTTGCGAACCCAGGCCTGGCTCTTCGATCCGGCCACGGGCAAGCTGGAGATCCTTGCCGAGGTCGAGCGCGATCGCCCGCTCAACCGCCTCAACGAGGGCAAGGTCTCGCCAAGCGGTCGCTGGTGGCTGGTCGGATCGATGGATGACAGCGCCGGGAGCAAGCAGGCTTGGGGCTCGCTATATCGCATCGATGCCGCGGGGCAGGCCCTGCGCCTCCATTCGGGCCTGACGATCGCCAACGGCATCGCCTGGAATGCCGACGGCAGCCGGCTGTTCTTTTCCGACAGCTGGCGGGGCCAGGTCTGGAGCGCCAGCTGGTACGAGTCCGAGGGTCGAATGGGCCCGCCGACGCTGTTTGCCAGTTCGCCCGAGGACAGCGGCCGGCCGGACGGCGCCGTGGTGGATGCCCAGGGGCACTACATTTCGGCGGGCGTCTCTGCCGGCTGCTTGAACCGCTTCGACGCCATGGGCCGCTGCGTCGAGAAAACAGCCCTGCCCTGCCGCGCGCCCACCATGCCCTGTTTTGGCGGCGCTACCGGCCAGGACCTGTTTGTCACCTCGCTGCTACGCCCGCAATGGTCACAGGCGCCCGGCGGGCTCGACGGCCAGTTGTTCTGCCTGCCCGGCTTTGGAAATGGAAAGCCGGCGGCGCTGATGAAACTCCAGGCTTCCGACATACAGTCCATTTAATAAAATGCAGGATCGCTGGAGAATCAACACCCATGGCCACACGCCAACCGATCAACGCCCCCACCTATCTGCGCCTTCGAGACCAGATACGCGACGACATCGTGGCCGGCGTCTGGGCCCTGGGTTCCCATGTCACGCTGGCGGAGCTGGGTGCGCATTACCAGGTCAGCAATGTGCCGGTGCGCGAGGCGCTGCTGCAGCTGCAGGGCGAAGGCATCATCGAGATGCGCATGAACCGGGGCGCAGTGATTCCGCCGGTGGATGCCAAGTTCATCGACGACACCTACCATCTGCGCGGCGCCTTGCAATCGATGCTGGCCCGGCTGGCCTGCGTGCGCGCCAGTGATGCGCAGATGAGGACACTTGAAGCGCTGGCCCTGGCCTATGAGGATGCGGCGGGATCGGGTGAAGCGGCGGCGGCGGTGGCCGCCAACCGCGAATTCCATCACCACCTCGACAGCATGGCCGACAACGCCCAGGCCCTGGAAGTGCTTCAGGCGCGCAGCAGCCTGGTGGACGCTTTTCGGCGTGTCCATGGCTACGGTCAGGGGCGCCTGGACAAGGTGATTGCCCAGCACCGCAAGATCGTCAAGGCCATTGTCAGGCGCGACGCCGAGGCCGCCAGCCAGGCGGTACTCGCTCATACCGACTCGTCGCGCCAGGATTTGCTGGACCTGCTGAAGCGCGCCAGGCCGAGTTGACGCGCCGGGTCCCGCATGCGTGTGCCACGACAAGGCCGCCAACAAGAGGTGGTTTCAAGGCTCGCGCTGAGCGGCGTCTCCTCAAGCTGCGCTTACGGCTTGTGCGCTCCTTCCAGCGCTCCCACGGTGGCATTGCCTCCGATCTAAACTTCGAACTGCCGAACGAAGGCAAGGCGAAAGCGGGTCGTGACGCGATGAATTTCCCCCAGCGACAAGGCGCAGGCTGGCAGGTCGTCCCGCCTGGTTCCCTGACGACCATGCCTGTGTCGGCGGTCCGCGCGGCCGCAATGCGAACGTCCGTTCGAGCCGAGCTCGACGCCATCTGCTGAGGCGAGACAAGGAACGCCATGTCCATCGACGCATTGCTGCTGGCGCGAATCCAGTTTGCCTTCACCATCTCCTTCCACATCATCTTCCCGGCCCTGACCATGGGCCTGGCCAGCTATCTGGCCGTGCTGGAAGGGCTGTGGCTGAAGACCAAGCAACAAGTCTACGAGGACCTGTATCACTTCTGGATCAAGGTCTTCGCCGTCGCCTTCGGCATGGGCGTGGTGTCCGGGCTGGTGATGGCCTATCAGTTCGGTACGAACTGGAGCGGCTTCTCGAAGTTCGCGGGCGGCGTGACGGGCCCGCTTCTGGCCTATGAGGTGCTGACGGCCTTCTTCCTGGAGGCGGGCTTCCTGGGGGTGATGCTGTTCGGCCTGCGCCGCGTGGGGCCCGAGCTGCATTTCATGTCGACCGTGTTCGTTGCCATCGGCACGCTCATCTCGGCCACCTGGATATTGGCATCCAACAGCTGGATGCAGACGCCACAGGGGCACGAAATCATCGATGGGCGCGTCGTCCCCGTTGACTGGGTCGCCGTCATCTTCAATCCCTCCTTCCCCTACCGCCTCTTGCACATGGTCGTGGCGGCGTTCCTCTCGACGGCGCTGATGGTCGGCGCCTCGGCAGCATGGCACCTGCTTCGCGGCCGTGAAAGCAGGCCGGTGAGGACGATGCTGAAGATGGCGATGGGCATGGTGCTCGTCACGGCGCCCGTCCAGGCCCTCATTGGCGACTTCCACGGGCTCAATACGCTCGAGCATCAGCCGGCCAAGCTCGCGGCCATCGAGGGGCACTGGGAGAACAAGCCAGCCGAGGCGGTGCCGCTCATCCTGTTCGGCTGGCCCGACATGCAGGCGGAGACGACCCGCTTCGCGGTGGAGCTGCCCAGGCTCGGCAGCATTCTGCTGACGCACAGCTGGGACGGCCAGTTCAAGGGACTGAAGGACTTTCCTGCGCAGGACCGGCCCAACTCGACCATCGTCTTCTGGAGCTTTCGCCTCATGGTCGGCCTGGGCATGCTGATGATCCTGCTGGGCCTGTCTGCACTGCTCGCGCAGCTGCGCGGGCGCTTGCACACCTCGAAGCCCTTGCTGCGGTTTGCGCTGGCCATGGGGCCGGCCGGTCTGGTCGCCATCCTGGCTGGATGGGTGACCACGGAAGTCGGCCGACAACCCTGGGTGGTCTACGGCGTAATGCGCACCGGGGACGCCGTATCGGCGCACAGCGTGGAGCAGCTCGCCTTCAGCCTGGCCATCTTCGTGGTCGTGTACGTCTTCGTCTTTGGCGCCGGCACGGTTTACCTGCTGAGGATCATCGGCAAGGGCCCGCAGGGCGGCGAGCGTGCTCACCCGCCCGAAGGCGGCCCCGGCGAGATGCGCAACCCGATGCGGCCACTGTCCGGCGCCTACGAGCAACTCGGCGGCGACCTGGCCCTGGATCGACGAGGAGAGCAATGATGGGTATCGACCTGCCGCTCGTCTGGGCCATCATCATCCTGTTCGGCGTGATGATGTACGTCATCATGGACGGCTTTGACCTCGGCATCGGGCTGTTGTTCTTCGCCGTTGACCCCAAGGAAGACCGCGATGTGATGATGAACACCGTCGCACCGGTCTGGGACGGCAACGAGACCTGGCTGGTGCTCGGCGGCGCCGGTCTGCTGGTGGCGTTCCCGGTTGCCTATGCGGTCATCCTCAGCGCCTTGTATCTGCCACTTGTGCTGATGCTGGTGGGGCTGATCTTCCGCGGCGTGGCCTTCGAGTTCCGCTTCAAGGTGCCTGGCGGAAAGCGCCGTGTGTGGGACAAGTCATTCGCCGGCGGGTCGCTGTTGGCCACCTTTTTCCAGGGCGTCACGCTCGGTGCCTTCATCGATGGTGTCAAGGTTCGTGACGGCAACTTCGCCGGCGGCGCCTTCGACTGGTTGAGCCCATTCCCGATGTTCGTGGGCCTGGGTCTCGTCGTCGCCTATGCCCTCTTGGGAAGCACATGGCTGGTCATGAAAACGGAAGGGGCGCTGCAGGCGCGCATGCGACGCGCGTCGTACCGCTTGTCCTGGTTGCTGCTCGCCGTGATCGCCGTCATCAGCATCTGGACGCCGCTGGCGCATCAGGCCATTCTTGATCGCTGGTTCGCCTGGCCGCGCATCGTCTGGTTTGCGCCGGTCCCGGCGCTAGTTTTGGCGGCGACCTGGGGCCTCCAGTCCTCGCTACGGCGGGAATCGACCCACGCCCTGCCCTTCATGCTGACCCTGGCGCTGATCTTTCTCGGCTACAGCGGCCTCGGTATCAGCCTCTGGCCGAACGTTTTGCCGCCCTCCGTGTCGATTTGGGAAGCCGCTGGACCACCGCAGAGCCTCGGATTTGCGCTCGTCGGCGCGCTGCTCATCATTCCGATGATCCTGATGTACACGGCCTGGAGCTATTGGGTGTTCCGGGGCAAGGTGCGCCACGGCGAGGGATACCACTGATGTCAGCGCATCGCCTGTGGTTGCGGCGCGTTGCCTGGCTGATGGCCATCTGGCTCCTCAGCGTGACAGCCTTGGGGCTGGCGGCATTGGGAATGAGGCTCTTGATGCGGCAGATGGGATTGAGCTAGGCCGCTGACTTGCGAACAGCGCGAGGAGCTCAAGTCCAGATCGCTCAGGCGATTCAGCCGAGGTCGGGCGGCACAACGGGCACTTGGCACCAGGCTAGCATCCAATCGGCGAATCCCCCTGCGGCCATCGAAGTGCGCCTGCTTCTCGCGCGCAAGCAGCGACAGCGGCCGCTGATCTCATCCGCTGTAGCGCCGCAGATCCAGGTCTTCGAAACCAACGCCACTCCAAAGCAACCCTGGATGTTTCCGTGAGCCTTGCCGCTTGGTGCCGCGGACCCTATGAAACCGATTCGGTGTCGACACGGACTTCGTCACACGCTTTGTCGCAGGCGCCCAGAAACGACGAAGCCCGCTCCAGGCGGGCTTCGCAAGTGCTTGTCAACACTCAGTATTTTGGTTGCGGGGGCACTTTGGGTTATGAGACCACTGTCCCGTTTGACTAACTCACCCGGCAGCCGATGGCGCGGCCCTCTATGAAAGAAGGCTCTGAGTCGACTTTACCAATGAAAATACGTCATTGGCAAGGGTGGCGGGAGTGTCACGCTCCACATCGACCGAACTCGACCTCAGCCGATTGGCTGTGACAGCGTGGCCCATTACGCACGATGTCGAACCTGACCATTAGGCAGCCCTGGCATCCGTCCGACACCCAATGAAGCCAAACATCTTCCTTGCTCACCAAAGTCGGCCCACGGCCGTCCGGGCTGGCGTTTCGGCAAGCTAGAAGTCGTCGAGTTGACAGCCAGCGCAGCCGTCTTGGATACTGAACTCACGCCAAGGTTTTTCGTGCGACGCTAGTTCTTTTTTTCGCGTGAGTCCTTTGGCCGCCCGTCCCGCTCGGAGTTCCCGAGCATTCAAAGGAGAGGCGCCGCTGAGAGTGATGGGCAACATCATCAGCGGCAAAGGCAAATGCGCCGAGTCCATCTTGGCGCCTACATCTGCGGATTGAACTGGCCAAAGTGCTCGTCGATCCGCGCGATCTCGAGCACTGCCGCCTAGCAGAGCCACTCGACCGTCAGCGGCGATCCTGCACGCCCGGTCGGCCGTGCGCATCAGATGGATGCGCACGGCGCTCTGCATTGGACCGAGATCATGCCCCCTGAAAGTAACGGCGCCAACCTTTTGGCTAAGGTCAGCGCCTGCGAAGCTGACCAGCGCCTGCTAGCCGCCATCCGCTGCCCTGCCGCTTGCCGCGGCCTCCTGCTAGCTCTGGTCCTTGTCGAGGATGCGCTTAATGCGTACTTCCGCATTAGCAGCCTGCCTCGAATTAAGCCTTGGCTGGACATAACGCGCGCACTGATAGACCGCTGTGAGGTCCTAGAAGATGACGGCGTCGGCGGTCTGAGAACCCCTGTTCGCCCCCAGCAGCCGTCGGTGTTTAGTCGGCTGTGTGCTACGCACACACCTCGACTCGCTTCGAAGTGTCATGACCGCGCGCTTGCGCTCCTTGGCATGCTCGTCGCCGATGCCTGCTCGTCTGATCGCCCATTGGGAGAATCCGCTGTAGCTGGCTGGTACACGCTGATCCATGCCAGCGGCCGACAGAGTGATTGGCGGGCATTCGTCGAGATCGTTCCGACGTCACTGTTGGATTTGAATATTGCTTTGGCCCAAGCCCGGTCGCCCGGACTGGTCGACTTGCTGTCGAATCTGATCGCCGCGCTGAGTCGGCCACTCCTCGATCCGCCGGCGAACGCACCAAGTCGTGATGTCGAATCTGGCGTTCCGTCTCATGGCGATGTATCCGCAAGCGATGTCGACGAGCTTTCAGAAGGCGAGGAAGACCCCGACGTATCGCCCAGACGCGGCAAACAGAGGCTGCGGGGGCCATTGGACAACGAGAAGGCACGTGCCAATCCTGTCGCGTGGATGCTCGAGGCTTCGAACTACGCATACCACTCGCAGCGCGTCGACTTGATAGGCGACCGCGATCGGCTGCACCCCAAAGCCACAATGGAGCGCTGGAGGTTTCTGAAGGAAAGATACAGGAACGGAGGATCGCAAGAGCGACAATTCGTCGCATTCGCGCATGTGTCGCAGCGACTTGCGCAGCCGGCGCGCGTCGCACTGCCCTTGCGCTTAGACGGCAAGCGCTCGACCCAGCTCGATGTGCCCGGTGGAACGGTGGTATGGAACTGCCTCGCCGCGCTCAGCGCGTCGGCCGATCCCGCGTTGGATGCGCTCGAACTGCGCCAACGATCCTTCGCGATTCACCGTCTGCTTGACGCCGACATTGCGGACTATTTGCGGCTTCGCCTGGTCGAGCAGCCGGACGCATCGACATTAGCCGAATTGCTCGGAATCGACACCACACCCGATGCATTGAAGGTCTGGCTGGGCAAGTACCGCGAGTTCCTGCGCAAGGGTAAGCACATCCATCCGGCCTATGACGCCCGGTGGGCCGGAAGCCTCGGCGACATCTATCGCTATCTCGGCGCCGGCGAGGCGCTAGCGTTCTATGGCGGGCCCGACTTCGATGCCCTGCCGATAGGGATGGCGTCTTACATCACGCTTGATGCCGAGACGCTTGCGCCGATCGAACAGGATGTGTTTCGCTTCTTGGGCTGGCGTATGCCTGAGGACCGAATCATCCCAGGGCCGCAAGGCTCGCCGATCTCGATCACCCGCGAGGAGTTCCGCGTTGGTTGGTCAACCTGCCAGGAGAGGACGCGACACGCGCGGGCAGATCTGAAGGCAGCCCGCACGGCCGATGAATTCGTCGACGCGTTCAACCGCCTGACACGATCACGCCTCGTCGCGCTGATTACTCTGTCGGCTCATCGAGGCACGCGACTGTCGCGCCTGACGTGGCGCGGGCTGTATCAGTGTGCACAGCTGATCCTCATATTCGACAAGGACGTCGGAGAGTACCAATCCGATCGCGGCGTCCCTGTCCATCGCCGGCTCGATCAGGTCCTGGCGGCCTGGCAGGACGATCTGACATTGATGCGCGACAAGGCAGAGCAGTTGGGCCTGTCGATGTCCACGAATGGCCGGCGTGCTGTTCCGGGCATGGCAGCCGACGATCCAGTGTTCTTCGCCGTTCGACTTGGCCGAGGGCCCGCCGCCATGGTCATCGAGCGTACCGCACTGCGTTTCAAGTGGCTAAGCGAAGAGGCTGAGGCATGCTTCGCCAGCCCGCTGAACATCGGACGGCACTTTCTGGTGAGCCAACTGATTGCTCGGCGCGTGAGCGCGTGGCACGTGCGCGTGCTTACCGGCCACTGCCGCATTCATGCCGAAGCCTTCTCCGATGGCATGCATGTGCCGCCCGCGCATGCCATGGCCGTCCTCCGGGACGAAATCGAGAAATTGCTCGATTCTCTCGATCTGGCACCGATCGCGAACCTCGACCCGTCGAAGAAGCACCGGCACCTGATCAACCTCAGCGGCTCGCTGCCATCCGCAGCCGACCCATATCTCTCGCCATCGGCTTCGAACGTCTTTCGGATCCTGCCAGCGCCCTTCGATACGTTTACGCCAGTGGCACTTCGTGCGATTGAGGACCTGCGGCGCCGGGCCTGCGAGATCACTGGCATGTCGCCCCGCGCCGAGTTCACTGCCGCTCAGACGCTCTTCGCACTGCTGGATCGAGTAGATCAAGAGGCAATCTTTAGCGACCTTGCGACTACTGTGAGCCTGGCAGGACCAGTGGCCTGTGCTGTCTGGGAGCGGCCGAATAGCGCGCAGCCGATCGGCATGCGGCTGAATGATCGCTCTGTGATCGCACTGGCTCACATCAAGAACCGGAGCCAGCCTGGCAATTGGCGCAACAGCGCTGAAGAGGTGGGTCGCTGGGCGCGGAACGCCCACCCAATGTTGGGATGGCCTACCAACGACTTCGACGCCTATCTGAGCCTGTTGGCGCTCGCGCTGCGGTTTCGGCGCTTCCACTATGCGCCTGATTTGCTCACCGCCGCATCGCCAGCCCTGCCCTCAGCTACGTTCAGTCGCCGATCGGTGCTGCGCATCGCCGGCATTGATCGCGCTTTAACACCCACGGCCTCTGCACTGGGTAAGGCGCTGCGCCAAGGCAACCCACGGCCCATCAAAAATAAGGGGATCGGCCCTTTGTATGACGTCGCTGAGGCCCTGCGGAGCGTCAGTCGGATCTCTTATCCGTTGGGCGGTGAGGTCCAGCGAGCGAAGGACTGGAAGGAGAAGCTCAAGCAGATCGACAACAAGGACGACTTGCGAGCTGCGGCACTTAAGAAGTTGCACGACTTTGAGATCTCGCTGTGGGAGAAACTCGACAAGAAGGAGGCTGATGAAACCAGCACGCTCGCGGGTCACTTGGGTGAAATCCTGACCGCATTAAGCCTGCTGTCCCCTAGAGACGATCCGTCCGAGTTCACGGAGCAGGATTGGCGCGACTGGGTCGAGGCAGCGAAGCAAGTTCTTGATGAAAAGGGGAAGAACACCAAGGCGGTCAAGAACAATCAGACGCGGTACTTTGGCCTCAAGCGCCTCGTGCGGATCGCTCGCAAGATTGGTTGGTCTGCGCCGCGGGGCCTTTTCACCGATGGCAGCCCGCGAATCAGCTTCGACGGGCTGCGCCGCTCGGCTGCATCAGTGGCGGTCCTGAGCTCGGACCACGCCGGGATTCGAGAGCTTTTGACCGATCACTTCGAAGACTGGCCTTTGCTGCAGTGGCAGGCAGAGCTGGCAGCCACGCTGCATGAACACCACCCACTTCGCAGCAGCGAGCAGACCGCGCTGGTGGTGCGATGCTTGGTGCACGAGAGCCAGATGCTCCTCATAAAACCCGGGGACTTCAGTCATTTGAAGTCCGTGCATGCCTATCGGCTTTTGGACTGCGCCAAGCAGGTGGTGGAGTTGTTCGGCAGAGTAGACGACGGTTCGATCGATCTCAAGAGCAAGTACCTCTTCCTCGACAACTCGGGCTGGGACTGGTCCGATGCGCGATTGATCGATGACGCGTTAGTCAGCGCAGCGGCCCAAGTGACGGGCGAAGCGGCCGTGCGCAAGCACAGCTTTCGCGGCAACGCGTATTGCCGCCTCCTGTGGCCGGAGTGGGAAGTGATCGCCCGGGCACTCCTTGCGGCCAACCGTTCGCCAAGTGCGTTGCGCGAGATGCTCGAACGCGATCGAGGGCGCGGCTTTGCAGTGGGCACACTGGCCGCGCGCAGCGCCGGCCATGGGTTGCCCGTTGTCGGGCTCGTCTACTACGCCGCGGCGTGGGCGCTGATGCACAGCGCACAGTCGAGAGCACTGCTCGCGGACTTGGCACCGGATTCCAGGCTCATCGAAGGCGTGCTGGGCTCGACAGGCTCCATCCGAAATGCCAAGTCGATTGCCAAGGCCGCTGAGAAAGACTTCGACATCTGGGGCGAGGTGGCGCGACGCTGTGTCAAGCAAATGCAGTTGCCACCGCTCGTGACCACCGAAGAGCGCGCGGTTATCGCCCCGCGCAATAAGGCCGCGGATTCGGCTGCACCGCCATTCCTCTCCTGCGTCCGGCTTGTGGCCCACTTGCTAGCCGGCGGCAAACGGGACAGCCTTGCTAACACCCTGGGAATTGCTAAGCCATACGCATTGCACCTTGAGTCCATGTTGCCGGACGCGGATCGCCGCAAGGCAGTCACTCACCGTCGGCGTGGCGACGCAACACTTGGCCAACTCGCCGAAGACCGTGCCTTCATGGACAGCAAGCTGGGGCGCGAGCTTCTCGCCAACCTTGCGACCCACCCATTGCCGGCGTTGACCGGCTTACTGATCGATCTGGCGCCGTACAGGCGCAACCCCCGGGATCCAACCGCTTCCCCAGCACAGCTTCTGCAGCGCTTGCACTCTCACCTCAAGGTGCTGCCATCGCCGCTGCGACTGCAGGTCCGCTTCAACTACGACAAGTACGGATGTCCATTGACAGCTGAGCAACAGCACAGTCTGGGCGAGCGCCTTGTCGTCAGCGACAACCCCCGCATCGGACGCCAGCCGGAGTGCCAAGTGCTGCCAGCCGAGCTTCCGCCACCGACCAGCGGCAACGAAACCGGACGGACTGTGACGAAGCACAGGCAGTCCGAACTTGTGGGGCGCCTGACGGTCGCCACCCGCCTCTACATCGAAGCCCTCGAAATAACGCATCAAACGCTGAATGGGAGACTCCAATGAACAAGCAAAAACCTGGGAAACAGTCGATCAGCACCGAGGAGACTCGTGAAGCTGTCACGGCGCGTCGCTACGATGTGGCAGGTGTCTTCCAACCCGATGCCAGCGACGTGGCGCAACTGCTTGAGCAGTTCGACTCGGTGGACTACGTCGGGCTCGTCGATTTCTTCCAGCTGGTGATGCGCTGCGAGCGCCAAATGATCGACAAGCTGGAGCAGCTCGAATCAGCTTACACGACAGGGATATCCATCGAAGGAGCCAGGGCGCTCCTTCTGAGCCTGTTGCGCATTCCGCCAGTGCAGCGGGCAATTGACCAGAAAGCCGATGACCGCGAACAGACCGAGGAGGAGATGGCGATGCTGCGCCAAGAGGTTCGCGCTGCCGCAAAAATCGCATACACGGTCGCCAGGGCGATCGAGAAAGACGGTGCTCCGCCCTCCCTGGAAACGGTTGACCGCTTGATCAGGGCAGCCGGCGCCGATCCGAAGGGCATCAGGGCTCAGCTCGAATCCGCGCGCGCTGGAGATCCCCCGATGACATTCAACGACAACCAAGAACTGCCGATAGTCCTGCCCATGCCGAAATGCTTGCTGTCTGAAAACAGGTACACGGTCGACATCATGATCGACGGTCTGAGCGACAAGCGCCATGACTTCGAGGCTACCGTGATCAAGGTGTCGGGTGACGATGAAGGTGCACTGGCGCTGCAGGGACTGATCGATGTTCCAGTGCGGGCCACGTTCGTGCCCGACAAGCGCGGCAAGATCCGGCGGGCGCTTCTCGGAGCGCAACTGACCAACAAGTCTGTCACGGTCATGGTTGAAGTCACCCGGGGTTTCAGGGGGCTGGACGGGAAGCACAATGCATTGACCGTGATCAGGCTCAACGGCAACCCCGAGCTTGCATCGGCCATGGAGCAGGAGGTCTCGCAGTTAAAGTTGGATTTCGTGTCTTGAGGCACACTTTGACTGCGTACAGCACATGTCGCCTTCCAGTGCCTGGTGCTCGGGGCGCGCATGCGGCTGGATCAGCACCCCGCGGCATGACCTGGCTCATTTCGTAGAGAAAGACTTCCCTGCGGGCTTTCTTGGGCTGCGGGTCAGGCCGACACCGCGCGCTGGAGCGGTGGACAAGAGGGGCACCGGGCGCATCGCCGACCGGCTCGTAGAAGTCAATGGCTGCAGTACGTTGTACAACTGCCGTTCTGGTTGCGTCAGGTGGCCGCACCCGGCGACCGCTTGGTCCCGGCCGCGCCTCGCCCGCGACCTCTTCTCAACTGCTCGGAGGGGCGGTGTCGACCCGCTGCGGTTTTTCCCAGCGCCGATTTCGCTTCCGAGAAGCGGCCTGTGAACTCCAGCAGTAGCTGATGGCTAGGAGCGGCTAACCGCGACCCGTCAGTTGTCGTGATGGAGGCGTGTGGTGGGGCGGATCAGTGGCGGCGGCAACTGCTTCAACCGGGTCACCACGGTTCGGCTGCTCACGCCGAACAGCGTTCGGCCCTTTGTTCAGCGCAGCAAGACCGATGTTGCGGACGTTCACGCAATCTGGACAGCGAGGCAGCAACTAGGCGCGAAGTTAATCCCCCGTCAAGACGGTCCACCAGCAGTCCGTGTTGTCGCCGCCCAGGCTGCGAGCGTAGCTTATAAAGATGCACATCATGCAGACCAATGAGTTGCGAGGGTTGCTCTACGAGTTCGACATCGTCCTTCCAAAAGTTCATCGCTCGCTGCTCAAGGAACTGCCAGCAGCGTTGGCGAGCGCGGGCGAGCGTCTGCCTTCGACGCTTGTGCAGTGCCCACAGCTATCGAGCGGCGTCTGCCACAGCCAATTCGCGAGACGCCGACGTGCGAGACGCTCGCTGACATCCCAGCCATCGGTCTGATAACTGCAATGGCGGTCCTGGGCCAGCATGGCTCGCCGCGGCGTTCCACGATGGTCGTGAGTTCACGGCATCAATCGGCCTCGCACCGCGACAGCCGGGAACTGGCGGCCGCGTACGACAGCCGGGGATCAGCAAGAAAGGCGACGGCAGCCTCAGAAGGCTGTTCATGCACGGCGCGCGCCATCGTTCGCTCGAACCATGCAACATCCTAGCCAAACTGCTCAAGCGTAGACCGTACAACGTCGCCATCGCAGCGGTGGGGAGCAAGCTTGCCCGGACCGTCTGGCAATCCTTGCCAAAGGCCAGCATGGCGAGCATCGGCATGGCAAGCTGCCTGAATCGAAAACCGAACAACTGCTTTTGAAGGAGAGCGAGGGACGCCAACCGTGTGATGGGCCGGTCAGGATAGGTCAGACCGGGACCAGGACACTCCGGTAGGGAGGTTGAGCGCCAAGCTCGATTTGCAGATGGGGAACCTCGTCAGCGAATGCGATCGGGGCCAGCACGCTTTGCCGCCCGCACTACAAGCCGGATATAAGGCTGCAGCCCTGCCTCCTGCTTCAACACGCACACAACGTCCGGGGAGCGCAGGTATCGGTTGGCCGCGCTGGCGGCTTGCTCCTGAGTCATGGTGCCCTCGGCCACCGGCCCTTGCCCTGCAGATGCCGGTGCAGTGCAAGCTTGCGCCATCCACACGCACGGTCAGACCAGAGGGTCCGCAGCATCGGGATCCAGGTCGTGCCCGTTGATGCCAGTGCCGCTCGGACGGCCGACGCGCTGGCCCCGTCGCTCGGGGCCACTCGGCCCAACCGACAACATCAGCCGCACCGTCCGGTCGAATCGCCATAGCTTCGACAACAATCACCACGGTCGCCGCGGCTTCCTCCCTCGAGGTTTATCCGACACATGCCCTCGGGCCGGGGTTGCGCCTGGTCCTGTCTTGCTTGCCGGGCAGATGTCAGACAAACCTAAACGCAACTGGCAAGCATGACTGGGCCCGCATCTCATTCGCGATTGCGCTCAACGGTTGGTGCATAGGCCCTTTGAATGCAAAGACGGCGACGGCGGTCTCACAAACTTTCAAGCGTGTGCGTCGTCACCGCGGCCGAGCTGGATGGCAGCGCTGCGGGCGGGCGGTCACCGCGTTCCCGCCGTGGCCCGGCATTCATCGGCAGGCATGGGCGGGCATGACGAGGCATGGCCTTAGACCAGGCTCAGCCACTCGGCGTACTTGGGGTTGCGGCCGTTGACGATGTCGAAGAAGGCCGCCTGGATCTTCTCGGTGATCGGGCCGCGGCTGCCGCTGCCCAGCTCGATGCGGTCCAGCTCGCGGATCGGCGTCACCTCGGCGGCGGTGCCGGTGAAGAAGGCCTCGTCGCAGATATAGACCTCGTCGCGGGTGATGCGCTTCTCGACCAGCTTCAGGCCCAGGTCCTGGCAGATGTGGAAGATCGTGTTGCGCGTGATGCCGTTCAGCGCGCCGGCCGACAGGTCGGGCGTGTAGACGACGCCGTTCTTGATCACGAACAGGTTCTCGCCGGCGCCCTCGGAGACGAAGCCCGAGGCGTCCAGCAGCAGGGCCTCGTCGTAGCCGTCGTCCAGCGCCTCCATATTGGCCAGGATCGAGTTGGTGTAGTTCGACACCGTCTTGGCCTGCGTCATCGTGATGTTGACGTGGTGGCGGGTGTAGCTGCTGGTCTTGACGCGGATGCCGCGCTTCATGCCTTCCTCGCCGAGGTAGGCGCCCCAGGCCCAGGCGGCGACCATCAGATGGATCTTGTTGCCCTTGGGCGAGACGCCCAGCTTCTCGGAGCCGATCCAGGTCAGCGGGCGCAGATAGCAGCTTTCCAGATTGTTGGCGCGCACCACCTCGCGCTGGGCCTGCTCGACCTGCTCGATCGAGAACGGGATCTTCATGCGCAGGATCTTGGCGCTGTTGAACAGGCGCTCGGTGTGCTCACGCAGCCGGAAGATGGCCGTGCCCTGGGCGGTCTTGTAGGCGCGCACGCCCTCGAAGGCGCCGCAGCCATAGTGCAGCGTGTGAGAGAGCACATGGATCTTGGCGTCGCGCCAGTCCACCAGCTCGCCATCCATCCAGATCTTGCCGTCGCGGTCGGAAATCTTGGGGCTCATTCGCGTCAGGGTCCCGTGGGTTTGAGAGTCGTCCGGTTTGCAGACTTGATCTTGCCGCGACGGGCTTACGCACGAGGTGCGCAACAGCTTCAATAACGTATGGGAGAGGCCGGGCGGCGGCGCTCAGCGAGCTTGTCTGGGGGCCGTTGCCGCGTCGAGCTCGATGTCGATCGGCGCACGGTGACGCTTGTAGGCGCGCGGCGGCATGCCGATCGCGGCCGAGAAGGCCGCGGCAAAGTTGCTCTGGTGCGCATAGCCGACACGCTCGCCCACCTCGGCGACGCTGAGCTTGCCTTCGAGCAGCAGGCGCTGGGCCTCACGCATGCGGCGCTCGAGACAGTATTCCGCCATGGTGACGCCGAAGGCGCGCTTGAACGCGGCCTGGAGCTTGTTCACATTGCAGCCCAGTTCGCGCGCGAGATCGGTGAAGCGTGGTGGGCGGCGGTAATCCTGCGAGAGCCGCTCCAGCGCCAATTGCGCGAGGTTGACGTCGCGCCAGTCCAGCACGGAAGGCTGCTTGGAGCTGTCGCTGCGCTGCAGCGCATCGAGCGCAAAGCCGACCAGTTCGGACAGGCGGCCGGCGTACTGCAGCGCGCGCGCCTCGCCTTCCAGCGGCGTGTCGATGGTGTCGGTCACCAGGCCGGCGACGCGGTGGCTCAAGGGGACCGAAACGACCCGGCCCGGCGTGCCGCTCCCCTCCATCGCGGCGCGCAATACCGGCGGCAGATCCGCCGCCTGGAGGCCGTAGACATCGGCGAAGGCGCCGAGCCGGAAAATGCCGTTCACGCCTTGCTGGCGCACGCCGGGTTGGCCATCGACGGTGAGCTTCACGCCGCGCGGAAGGCAGATGAGCGTCAGCTCCGGGTGGTCGAACACCATCGTTGGTGCGCCCTGCACATGGAAGCGGGCATCGCATGCGAGCGAGGCGCGCAGCAGGATCAGCGTTTCGTCGGCAATGTAGTGACGCCGGCGCAGCGTCGGCAGCACGAAGTTGTTGACGTTGATCTCGACGCCGCCGGCGAATCGAACGACGTCGGTGATGCCGCTGCCGCCCACCGCGTCGAAAAAGAAGCGGGCGCCGTTGCGCGAGATCCGCTTGGCGCGCCCATCGGCCTCGGCCTGCACGAATACCGGATCGTCGAAATCGAAAGCCGCGCGCCCTTCGGAAAAGGCTTGCTGATCGTCGATGTGCTGATCCAGCCAGGGAAGCGCCGAGGCGGGGGAAGGAGCTTGCAGCGTGCGCATAAATACTTGGGCGACTGTCGTAAGCGCACCGAGGCGGTGGGCCATAGATTGCGACTCTACCCATTTCTCGCCATTCCCGATGTCAACCCAAGCAACGCGAGCCCCCGTCAGTTCACTCAGCGTTCTCGATCGTGCGGGCCGCGGCGGCCCGCTGCCCGCACCGGAATTGATGCCCCTGCCGGATCTGCGTCTGCTGCTGCCCATGCGCGACGGCGTTCGGCTAGACACGCATTGCTGGTTGCCGGTCCAAGCCGTGCAAGGCAAGCCTGCGCCAGCCATCCTGTTGCGCACGCCTTACCGGGAATCGACGATGGGCTTCAAGCGCCTGGGCGTGCTGCGCTATGTCGAGGCCGGCTATGCCGTCGTGATCCAGCTGGTGCGGGGCACCGGCGACAGCGAAGGCCGCTTTGCATTCGCGGCCCCGCATGAACGCAGCGACGGCTTCGACACGGTCGAGTGGATCGCCCAGCAGTCCTGGTGCAGCGGCGCCGTCGGCATGGACGGCAGCAGCTATGCGGCGATGACCCAGCTGGCCGCGGCCGTGGCCCGGCCACCGCATCTGCGCTGCATCGCCCCGGCCGTTCCGGTGCTGGACCACTTCCGCGAAGTGCCCTACTTCGGCGGCGTCTTCTCGCGGCAGCACACGCTGAACTGGCCACGCCTCTTGCAGATCGACGACCTCTCTAACCTGACCGGCGGCTTCAGCGGCGCCAAGACCATGCTGGGCAATGAGCAGGTGCTCGATCGATTGCTGTCGCGCCCGCTGTGCGACGCAGCGGACGGCATGCTGGAAGGCGACTTCCTCGCGCATTACCGCGAGGTGCTCGAGCACCCGCGTCTGGACGACTGGTGGCGCGAGCGCACGATAGGCCCCGACGAGTTCGCGGCGATCGACATACCGGCCCTGGTCGTCAACGGCAACTTCGACCTTGCGATCGGCACGCTGATGCTGTGGCGAGGTTTGGAACAGCATGCGCCCGCTGCCGAGCGGCAGCTGCTGATCGGGCCCTGGGACCATGGCCAGTGCTATGCCGGCGGCGCCGCGAGCCACGGCCCCTATACGCTGGGGGACGCCTCGGTGCTCGACCTCGGCGGCCTGCGGCTGGCCTTCTTCGACCGCCATCTGAAAGGGAGCGGCGACGGGCTGCCCTGGCGCGAGCGGGTGCGGCTGTTCGTGACCGGCCGCAACAGCTGGCAGGGCTTAGACGCCTTCCCGCCGCGCGAGCTGCGGACCCAGACCTGGTACCTGGACAGCGGCGGCCAAGCGAACTCCTCGTCCGGCGACGGCCGGCTGCAGCGCGGCCTGCCGAGCGGGCCGCCGGACCGCTTCATCGACGACCCGGCTGTGCCTTTCGTGCCGGCCCTGGCCTCGGCGCGTGAACCGGCCGGCCACTTCGATCTGCGCGAGCGCGAGCAGCACCACGGCACCCTGGTCTACGACAGCGGCCCGCTGGCCGAGCCGATGACCGTCGTCGGCGAGCCGCTGGCCGAGCTGCTGGTCGCCGCCGATGTGCCGGACGCCGACCTGGTGCTGTGGCTGGCCGAGCACCGGGCGGACGGGCAGACCATCAAGCTGGCCTTCGGCCAGCTGCGCCTGCGCTACCGCGACGGGTTCGAGCAGGAGCGGGCGCTGGTGCCCGACGAGCCCGTGCTCGCCCGGGTCCCCATGACCTACATTGGCCACGAGCTGCCGGCGGGCAGCCGATTGCGGCTGCTGGTCTCCGGTTCGAACTTCCCCTGGGCCGACCCCAACCCGCACGATGGCGGCCCGGTGGCGCAGGCGACGGTGATGCGCGTGGCCCGCCAGACGATGCTGCACGACGCGGCGCACCCGTCGCGACTGCTGCTGCCGACGCTGCCATGATGTTGAAGAAGAAGCCCGCCATGACGAACGAATCTGCCATCGATGATTTCTGCTCCCGCGTCAACGGACGCGATTACCGGCTGCTCATCTGGGTGCCGCCGGTCGCCCCGCCCCCGGGCGGTTTTCCGGTGCTGTGGGTGCTGGACGGTTCGGCCTACTTCGGGCTGGCCGTCGACATGGTGCGCAATCGCGGCCTCCTCGGTGCGGAGATCACGCCGGCGGTGGTGGTCGGCGTCACATATCCCAGCGAGGACATCTCGGTCTGGATGACGCGCCGCTACGAGGATCTCAACGCCACGCCGACCGGCGGCGAACGCTTTGCCTACGGCGCGCCGACCGGCGGCATCGAGAGCTTCCTCGACATGCTGGCGGACGAGGCGCTGCCGCGGGTCGAATCGAGGGCCCGCATCGATCGCGGCCGCATGGCCATCGTCGGCCATTCGCTCGGCGGCCACGCGGTGCTGCACACGCTGTTCACCCGCCCCGCCCTGTTCAGCAGCTATGTGGCCATCAGCCCGTCGATCTGGTGGCATGGCGGCGAGCTGCTGCGCCACGAAGAAGGCTTCAAGGCGGCCGTCGAATCGCGCGGCTGCGCGGCGCGGGTCTTCATCGGCGTGGGCGGGCTCGAGCAGACCTTGTACGAGCCGCGGCCCGGCCTCGAAAACGTGGACCTGGAGCGTGCCAACGCGATGATCGCCCAGGCCTTCATCATCGAGCGGGCCGAGGCGCTGGCGGCGCGTCTGCAGGCCTTCGGTGCCGCGGCGGGTCTGGATGTCCGCTATACCTGTTTCCCGGGCGAAACCCATATGAGCGTGCCCTTCGCGGCCTGGCGCCAGGCCATGGACCACGCGCTGCCCTTCGGGAGCCCGCCTTGAGCTCGCTGGTCGAGCGCTACCGCATCGCCCGGACGCTGGCCTTCGGCCGCCGCGATGCGCGGCTGCGCCATGGACCGGTGCAGCCGCAGTGGTCCGAGGACAGCCGGCGCTTCTGGTACGCGACGCGTGAGGGCCAGGGCCTCGCGCACATCCTGGTGGACGTCGAAGCGCGCGAGAAGCGGGCCTTGTTCGACCATGCGGCCCTGGCACGCGAGCTGGGCGCGCAGGCGCGCTGCGAGCTGGACCCCGGCGTGCTGCCGATCGAGCGGCTCGAGCCTGATGCCGCGGCAGGCGATGTGCGCTTCGAGGCCTTCGGCGCCCGCTGGCTGTGGCACGCGGGCGCGTCCCGGCTCGAGCGCCTCGGCGAGGCCTTCGCGCCGCAGGAGCTGCGCTCGCCCGATGGAAGGCAGGCGCTATCGCTGGACGGCCCCAATCTGCGGCTGCGCCGCATCGGCTCCGAGGCGACGCTGCCGCTGACGACGGACGGCGTGGACGACTTCGGCTGGGGCGACTTCAGCGACTACACGATGCAGGCCACGCGTGCCGCATTCGGCCCCAGGGGCCAGCCTGCGGCGCTCTGGTCGCCCAGGTCCGACCGTCTGGTGGTGTTGCGCGTCGACCGACGCGAGGTGGGGCTGATGCACCTCGTGCAGTCGGTGCCGCCGCGCGGCCTGCGGCCGGCGCTCTACAGCTATCGCTTTCCGATGGCGGTGGACGCGCCGGCGCAGCGCGAGCGCGCGGAACTGTGGATCCTCGGGCTGGATGGCTCTCGCCTGCGCGTCTCCATCGATCCGCTGCAGTCGTTCATGCACCGCGCCATCGCGCACGGTCAGGTGCGCTGGTCAGCCGACGGGCGTCGGCTCTATGTGGTCGACGGCGATGGCGCGGGGACCCGCATCACGCTGTGGCGCGTGGACGCCGCCGACGGCCGGGCCGACAAGCTGATCGAGGAGTCCGGTCCGGGCATCATGCGTGCGGCACCGACGATAGGCATGCGTCCGAACTACCAGGTGCTCGACGACGGGCGCGTGATCTGGTGGTCGCAGCGCGAGGGCTGGGGCCATCTGTACCTGGTCTCGCCCGACGGCAGCGCGCTGCCGATCACCCGCGGCCCCTGGCAGGTGCGCAGCCTCTTGCACGTCGACGAGTCGGCGCGCCGCATCGTCTTCTCGGCGGGCGGCCAGGAGCCCGGCGTCGACCCCTATCTGCGGCGCGTCTACAGCGTCGCCTTCGACGGCAGCGCGCTGCGGCTGCTAACGCCCGAGGCCGCCGATCGCCACCTGGTCGAGGCCGCGGAGCCCGGCAGCGGCCAGGCCCCGGGCCGGCAAAGCCTGAGCCCCGACGGGCGCTGGCTCGTCGACGCGTTCTCGACCGTCGGCGAAGCGCCGGTCTCGCTGCTGCGCGATGCGCACGAGGGATCGGTCCACATGCCGCTGGAATCGGGCGATGCCAGCGAAGCCTGGCCGCGCGAACTACCGCTGCCGGAGCCCTTTTGCGTGCCCGGCCTGGACGGCGGCCTGGACCTGTGGGGCGTGCTGTACAAGCCGCTGGGCTTCGACCCGCGTCAGCGCTATCCGGTCATCGAGGTGATCTACGCGGCGCCCCAGACGACGATCGCGCCCAAGGACTGGTCGCCCGGCATCTACGGCTCGATCGCCGAGCAGCTGGCCGCGCTCGGTTTCGTCTGCGTGATCGTCGATGCGCCCGGCACGCCGTTTCGCTCGCACGCCTTCCAGCTCGAGGCGCTGGGCCGGATGGAGCGCTGCGGCCTGCCCGACCGCATGCATGCGCTGCGCCAGCTGGCGGCCTCGCGCCCCTGGATGGATCTGGGGCGTGTGGGCATCGTCGGCGGCTCGGGCGGCGGCTTCGCGACGGTGCGCGCGCTGGGAACCTATCCCGACTTCTACAAGGTCGGCGTGGCCCTGTGCGGCAGCCATGACAGCAGCGCCTACCTGCCGTTCTGGGGCGAGACCTTTCAGGGCCCCTACGAGCCCGAGGCCTATGGGCGCCAGGACAATGCGCGGCTCGCCGCCAACATCATCGGCGATCTGCTCCTGGTGCAGGGCGAGATGGACGACAACGTCCATCCGGCCACGAGCTTGCGGCTCGTCGACGCCCTGATCCGGGCCGACCGCGACTTCGAGCTGCTGCTGGTGCCCAACGCGGGCCATATGCTCAATGCCCTGCCCTATGTGATGCGCAGGGTGCAGGACTTCTTCGTGCGCAAGCTGATGGGCGTGGAGCCGCCGAATCCGGCGCGGCCCTGAGTTCAGGAGGCGGACCCCTCGCGGGCCGCCTGCACCGTCGCTTCGTAGAGCCGCTCGCAACGGATCAGCAGCGCCATCCCCAGCAGCAGCGCGGGGATGGCCACCGTCACCGCCGCGATCAGCAGTCCGTTCGGCCGCTGCTGGAAGAAGTGGTCCGAGACCAGGCCGACGATGGGCGGCGCGATCGCCACCAGGCCGGCCGACAGCACGCTCATCAGCGCGACCAGGCGGGCCCGCAGCGCATCGGGGGCCAGCGACTGCAAGGCAGTGGGATAGACCATCACGGCGGTGGTCATGAGGAAGATGTACAGGCCCTGGATGGCATACATCTGATGTGCGCTGGTGGCCAAGAGCATCATCGCGAAGCACAGCACGGCCGTCGCCACGGAGATCCACAGCGCCCGGATATTGGCCCGCATGCCCGCGCGGCGCGACAGGAAGCGCATGCCGTAGACGCTGAGGACGAAGCCCGTTGCGGTAGCGACCAGGACCATGGTTCCCAGCACCGCGCCGAGCTGCTGGGGCGTCTGACCGAAGACACGCGCATAGATCACCGCGAGCCAGGAGCCGACGGCATTGAAGCCGAAGATGGTCATGCCGACGCCGCCGAAAAAGCAGGACAGGGCCTGCCAATGTCGGCGCAGATAGGGTGTCACGCGCACCTCAGCGGACGGCGGGCGCCGGCCGCCCGTCGTGGCCGGCTCGGCGCGCTTTGGCATCCGGCGGCGCAGCCGGATCGTGAACAGGGCCAGCATCATCAGCGGCGTGGGCAGCACGACGGCGAAGAAGGACAGCCGCCAGCCGTCGAGCAGCTGCAGCTCGGCGCCCAGCAGCGGGCGGACCGCTTCCACCCATCCGACCACCCAGCCGCACAGCGCCAGCGCCAGGGCGCCCGTGGCCTGCGAGGCCAGGGCGTAGACCGAATTGGCCGTCTGGCGCTTGGACTCGCCAAACAGCTCGGGGATCATCGCGTACACGATGGGCACCAGGCCCGCTTCGCCGGCACCGACGAGCGCCGTCGACAGCAGCAGCATCGGGTAGCTTTGCGCCAGGCCGCTGGCCAGGACGGCGGCGCTCCACAGCAGCACGCAGCCCGCGAGCACCAGTCGGCGATCGAAACGGTCGGCCAGCCAGCCCAGCGGATAGCTGGCGAGGCCCGCGAAGATCGCCACGCCGGTGCCCTGCATCAGGCCGACCTGGAAGTCCGACAGGTCCATCGATTTGCGGATCTGCTCGGCCTGCAGCACCAGCACGCCGCGATCGACGAAGGCGAGCAGGGTGACGACCGTGAGCACGGCCAGTGCATACCAGGCGGAGGGGGCTGCATCGCCCGAGCGGGCAGCCGCTTGCCGCGCTGCGCTCGGCTGGGATGAGGTCGTGAAGGACATGGGGCGGTTCGTTGGAAGCAGGGGCGAAGCTGCCGGGAGGGCGGTGGTTTGTCGATGGCCGCCGGCCGGTATGCGACGTCCAGCTCGAACGGTAGTGGCCTGCCGGGCGCCCCGCTGCTGGGACCGCGTGGACAAATTTATGGGACCGCCACGGCGGCCGCTGGTCGGGCCGTCCCCTGCGAGGGCCCCGCAGAAGGGCAGCCGCGCAGCAGGCCCTCGCTCACGGCCCGCTCGACCTCGGCGTGGATGATGGCGAGCAGGCTGGACACGGCGCGCGAGACCGGTCGGTTGGTGGGCGTGGCGGTCACCAGCAGCGCCTGCATCTTGAAGGCGAGTGGACGCACGGACAGCCGGCCGGCCGCCACCTCGGCCTGTACCGCGCCAAAAGGCAGGATCGTCGACCAGGGGCCCACCTCCACCAGCCGCTTGAGGGCCGGCACCGAGTCGATTTCCATGTCGACGTTCAGGGGCAGACCATGCTGCCTGACCGTCCGGTCGATCACCCGGCGCAGCCCGTTCTCCATGCCCGGCAGCGCAAACACCATTCGGCCCAGCTCGGCGGCCGACACGCGGCTGTCGCGGCGCCCGCCCAGCGGCGACTCGACGACGAATAGCTCCTCCTGCAGCAGCGGCGACACGAGCTGGTTGCGGCCGCGCCGGGCCTCGTACTGGACCGCGACATCGATGCGGCCGGATTCCACCCATTCCAGCAGCGTGCTGCTGAAGGCCTCGCGCACCTGCAGCCGCGAGCGCGGGTTGACCTCGCGGTAGCGCAAGGCGACGCTGGCGGCCAGCGTGCTGCCGAACGAAGGTGGCAGTCCCAGCGTGACGGCTTCGCAGGGCCGCTCGATCTGCTCGTTGATCTGCGACCTGGCCGTCTCGTATTGACGCAGCAGCTGGCCGGCATGGTCGACCAGGGTGCGACCGCTCTGGGTCAGCGCGACGCCGCGTCCGTTGCGATAGAAGAAGGGGGTGCCGAACAGGCTTTCCAGCCGCTGGACCTGACGGCTCAGGGCCGGCTGCGTGACGCCCAGCTTGGTGGCGGCCTTGGACACGCTGCCCGCCTCGGCGACGGCCAGGAAGTAGCGCAGGGCGTCGAAGTCCATGGTCACTGGAGCTGCGGGTGGCGCACCGTTGCTGCGAGCCCCTGCTCTTCAGGGCTCACCGATCAATCGGCGTCAATTGGCGACGCAATCAATCTCCACCGCCGCGCCCAGCGGAAGGGCGGCTACGCCAATCGTCGTCCGTGCCGGGAATGGCTGCGGAACGATGCGGGCATAAACCTCGTTCATGAGGCCGAAGTCCGACATATTGGTGAGGTAGACGCCCATGCGCGCGACATCGGACAAATCCTTGCCCGCGGCGGCAAGCACCGACTGCAGATTCCTGAAAACCTGCTCCGTCTGGGCCTGCACGCCACCGGCAATCAGCGCCTGGGTCTGCGGGTCCAGGCCGACCTGGCCGCTGACGTACAAGACGCCGCCTTGCTCGATCGCCAGCGACAGCGGACCGGCGGGTTGAGGAAGATCGTTCGGTCGAATGGCCTTTTTCGTCACGTGTCGCCTTCTTGTTTGGATATGCCGTCGGATTGACGAGCGTGCCGCACAGCTTAGGCGCCGCCGCCAAGAACATGTTTGGTCGGCGCATGCAATTCTTATGGTGGCCGCCGGTGGCGTGGCCCCACAGACCCGCGCCGCACCGTTCGCGTCTACATCACGTAATTGAGACCCAGCCGCCCACCGTCGGGATAGATCGTCTGCCCCGTCAGATAGGAGGAATCCTCGGTGGCGAGGAAGACCGCGACCGAGGCCACCTCGTCGGCATCGCCGCAGCGTCCGAGCGGCGTGCGGGACATGATGCGCTGCTCGGCGACCGGGTCGGACATGATCTTGCGCGCCAGGTCGGTGAGGATGGTGCCCGGGCCGATGCCGTTGACGCGCACGCCATAGGGTGCCAGCGCCAGCGAAGAGGCCTTGGTCAGCTGGTTCATGCCGCCCTTGGAGACCGCATAGGCCAGCTGGGTCGGAATCGCCAGGACGGCATTCACCGAGGACATATTGATGATGCAGCCCGAGCGCCGTTCGACCATATGGCGCGCGACCGCCTGGCTCAGGACGAAGGCGGAACGCAGGTTGATGGCCAGCACCCGGTCGAAATCGTCGACCCGCAGCTCGAGGAAATCGGCACCGTGGACGATGCCGGCATTGTTCACCAGCACATCGAGATGCCCGAGTTCGGCGATGGCGCTGCTTGCCAGCGCCTGCAGGCGCTGCGCGTCGGCGACATCGACGACCTGGAAGGGGCTGTTCAGCGACGCCGCCGTGTCCTTCAGCGCCGCCTCGTCGATATCGGCGAGCAGCACCTTCGCGCCTTCGGCCACGAAACGTTGCGCGATCGCCCGGCCTATGCCGCGCGCCGCGCCGGTCACCAGGGCCGTTCTGTCCTTCATTCTCATCAGGGCTACTCCAGCAGATGCGAGTCGGGCGTGCCGCCTCGTTCCGAGCATTCTTGTTGCAGCGATGGACCGGCATGGATGGTTTACGCACGCTTTTTCATGCGACAGCACGGCGCCTGCTGGGCATGCGGCGCGTGGATCGCGCATATGTTTTCATGCTGCCGACCCAAGGTGCGCAGGGCCGGCGCGCATAAGCTAGCCCCGCTTCCAAACAATTTGCCTTCTCTACGTGAATACCAAGATCGACGTGGCCATCGTGGGCGGTGGCGTCATGGGTTGCTCGGTGGCCTACCACCTGAAGAAGCTCGACCCCGGCCTTGCCGTCACCGTGATCGAGCGCGACCCGAGCTACCGGACGGCGTCCTCGGCGCTTTCGGCGAGTTCGATTCGCCAGCAGTTCTCGGTGCCGATCAACGTCAAGCTCTCGCAATACAGCTTCGACTTCTTTCGCTCGATCGGCCAGCACCTGGGCGTCGACGGCGAGGCGGTCAGCATCGATCTCGTCGAGCAGGGCTATCTCTACCTGGTGCCCGCTGCCGGCGTCGAGAACCTGCGCTCGAGCCAGCGCGTGCAGGCCGAGTGCGGCGCCCGGACGGCCTTGCTGAGCCCCGCCGAGCTGGCGGAGCGCTTCCCCTGGCTCAGCGCGGAGGGCGTGGAGCTCGCCTGCCTGGGGCTGGCGGGCGAAGGCTGGTTCGATGGTTACAGCCTGCTGCAGGCCTTCCGGCGCAAGGCGCGGGCGCTGGGCGTCGAGTTCCGCACCGGCGAGGTCAGCGGTCTGGAATTCGCCGGCGCGGGTGCGGCGCTGCAATTGAGCGATGGCACGCGCCTGGCCTGCGCCACCGTGGTCAATGCCGCCGGCCCGCAGGCGGCCCAGGTGGCCCGGATGGCGGGGCTGGAGATCCCGGTCGCGCCGGAGCGCCACTGCATCTATGTGTTCGAATGCCCGACGCCGATCCCGCAGTGCCCGCTGGTGGTCGATCCCAGCGGTCTCTATTTCCGGCATGAAGGTTCGCGCTACATCGTCGGACCGCCGCCCGACCCCAACAGCCCGCCGGTGCGCGAGCACCTCGAGGTCGACCATCAGGTGTTCGACGACTTCATCTGGCCGACGCTGGCCGCCCGGGTGCCGGCCTTCGAGGCGATCCGCTGCGTGTCGGCCTGGGCCGGCTTCTACGAGATGAATACCTTCGACCACAACGCCTTGATCGGCAAGGCGCCCGGTTTCGACCACTTCATGCTGATCAACGGCTTCAGCGGGCATGGCATCCAGCAGTCGCCCGCGGCCGGGTTGGCACTGGCGGAGCTGATCCTGTTCGGTCGCTTCATCACGCTGGATGCCACGCCGCTGGACCCGCGGCGCGTGTTCGAGAACAGGCCGCTGCGCGAACTCAATGTGATCTGAGGCCGGCGGTCCCGGCCGGGACCGACCGCTTCAGGCCTGGGCGCGCAAGCGCTCGAGCAGGCCGCGCACCTCCTGCCGCGCGAGCTGCAGCTGGCGCTCGCGCACATGGCCATAGCCGCGGATCTTCTCCGGCGCGCTGGCGATGGCGACGGCCAGCTCGTAGTTGTCGGCCGACAGCGTGCCCAGTAGCGAGGCGATCTGGGCCTCGTACTCGGCGATCGCTTCCAGCGCCAGGCGCCGCTCGGCGCCGTGGCGGAACGGGTCCATCCAGCTGCCGCGCAGGAAGCGCAGGCCTGCGAGCACCCGGAACGCCGGCATCAGCCAGGGTCCGAACTCGCGCTTGACGGGCTTGCCGGCGGCGTCCTTGCGCGAGAAGGGCCAGGCGCCGATGTGGAAGTGCAGCTTGTAGTCGCCCTCGAAGGTGGCTTCCAGCTCGCGCTTGAACTCGGGCGCCGAGAACAGCCGCGCCACCTCGAACTCGTCCTTGTAGGCCAGCAGCTTGTAGTAATAGCGGGCCACGGCCTTGCCGAAGCGCTCGCCGCGGCCCAGTCGCCGATCGGCTTCGATGGCGCGTGCGACGAAGTCGGTATAGCGCCGGGCATAGGCCTCGTTCTGATAGGCCCTCAATTCCTTGCCGAACCGGGCCAGGGTCTCGTCGAGCGAGGCGTCCCGCCGGGGCAGGATGGCAATTGCTTGCTCGCCCGCCGCCGCGCGGCGAACGGCCGCCAGGTCCACCGCCGCGCGGCGGCCCCAGAGGAAGCTGGTCTTGTTGAACTCGACGCTGACGCCATTGAGCTCGATCGCGCGCATCAGCGAGGCATGGGACAGCGGGATCGCGCCCGACTGCCAGGCATAGCCCAGCATGATCATGTTCAGCGCGATCGCATCGCCCATCAGGCCGTTGGCCAGGCGCAGGGCCTCGACCGATTGCAGCTGGCCGGGCGAGCCACGCTGGCGGATGCGCTGCAGCAGCTGCTCGGCGTCCTGGCTCCAGTCCGGGTTGCGCGCGAACTCGCTGGTCTGCACCAGGTCGCTGGCGACGAAGACGCGCGTGCGGGCCGAGATGCGGCTGACGCCTTCCTCGCTGGCCGTCACCAGCAGATCGCAGCCGACGACGGTATCCGCCTCGGCCGCCGCGATCCGGGCCGCATGCAGCTGGTCCGGCGTCGATGCCAGCCGGACATGGGACAGGACGGCGCCGTATTTTTGAGCGAGCCCGGTGACGTCGAGGATGGAGCAGGCCAGCTCGTCCATATGCGCCGCCATGCCCAGGATCTGCGCGATCGTCACGACGCCGGTGCCGCCGATGCCGGTGACCAGCATCGAGTACTGCCCCTCCAGCGCCCTGCGCTCGGGCTCGGGCGGTTCCGGCCAGTTCGCCGACGCTCCGCTCGCCGCGCCGGACACCGGCTTGCGCAGGCTGCCGCCATGCACGGTCACGAAGCTGGGGCAGAAGCCCTCGACGCAGGAGAAATCCTTGTTGCAGGAGCTCTGGTTGATCTTGCGCTTGCGGCCCAGCGGCGTCTCCAGCGCTTCGATGGACAGGCAGTTCGAGGCCTTGCCGCAGTCGCCGCAGCCCTCGCAGACGGCCGCATTGATGAAGCTGCGCTTGGGCACATCGGCCCAGCGGCCCTTCTTGCGCAGACGGCGCCGCGCCGTGGCGCAGACCTGGTCGTAGACGATGACCGACAGGCCGGCCGTCGCGCGGCAGCGCTGCATGACGCTGTCGAGCTGCGCCCGGTCGAGCACCGGCACGTCTTTCGGAAAGCTGCCCGGCGCGTACTTGGCCACATCGTCGCTCACCACATAGAGCTGCTGCACGCCCTCCGCGCGCAGCTCGGCCACCATCTGCGGCACCGTCAGCTCGCCGTCGATCGGCTGGCCGCCGGTCATCGAGACGAAGCCATTGACCAGGATCTTGTAGGTCATCGTGACCTTGGCCGCGATCGCCTGCCGGATCGCCAGGACGCCCGAGTGGAAGTAGGTGCCGTCGCCCATATTGGCGAACACATGCTGCTCGTTCGTGAACGCCGCCTGTCCGACCCAGTGCATGCCCTCGCCGCCCATCTGCGTGAACATCGGCGGCGTCTGCTTGTCGCTCAGCGCCACCATGGCGTGACAGCCGATGCCCACCATGCCGCGCGAATCCTCGGGCAGCTTGGTCGAGCGGTTGTGCGGACAGCCGGAGCAGAAGGCCGGGCTGCGCACCGGCGCGGGTTCGAGCGGCGCGGCCAGGGCCGGCGCCGGCTCGGGCAGCGCGGCGTCCGGGATCAGGGCCTTGGCGATGCCGGTGAGCGCGCGGGCGATGAGTTCCGGGTTCAGTTCGCCCCAACCGGGCAGGACGGCGGCCCCGCGGTCGGCCGCATAGGGATTCGCGCCCCAGAACTTGCCGATCACGCGAGGCGTCGCGGGCAGGCGCAGATCGCACAGCAGGGCCTTCAGCTGTTCCTCGACGATGCCGCGCTTCTCCTCGACGACGACGATGGTGTCCAGGCCCTGCGCGAATTCGGCGATGAACTGCGGGTCCAGCGGCCAGACCAGGGCCAGCTTGGCCACCCGGATGCCCAGCGCCGCCCGCTGCGAAGACGACCACTGGAGCCGCTCGAAGGCCTGCAGCAGGTCCTGGTAGGACTTGCCGGCCGAGATGATGCCCAGCCTGGCCGCGGGCAGCTCGTCGACGATGTAGTTGAGCCGGTTCGCGCGCGCATAGCGCAGGGCCGCGGGCAGGCGCTGCTCGTGCAGGCGCTGCTCGGCCGCCGTCGGCCATTCGCCGATGCGGATATGGCGGTCCTCGGCGCCCGGGGTCGGGTCTTGCGGCTCCGGCGGCAGGACCGGCTGCGGCACGGCCGGCGACACCAGCACCGAGCCGCCCCCTTCGGCGACATCGGCGTGCACCTTGAAGCCGATCGCACAGCCCGAGTAGCGGCTCATTGCGAATCCAAGCAGGCCGAGGTCCAGCAGCTCCTGGGTGTTGGACGGGTAGAGCACCGGCATGCCGACGGCAATGAAGATCGGGTCGGAGAAGTTGTGGATGGACGAGGAGCGCAGGCCGTGGTCGTCGCCGGCGATGGCGAGCACGCCGCCGAACTTGCTCGTTCCGGCCGAGGCCAGGTGGCGCAGGGCGTCGGCGCTGCGGTCGGTGCCGGGGCCCTTGCCGTACCAGATGCCGAACACCCCGTCGACCTGGCTGCCCGGCAGCAGGCCGACGTACTGGCTTCCGCAGACCGCCGTCGCCGCGAGCTCCTCGTTCACCCCGGGAACGAAGCGGATGTTGCTGGCCTCGAGCAGGCTGGCCTGCGACCACAGCTCCATGTCGTACCTGCCGAGCGGCGAGCCGCGGTAGCCCGAGATGAAGCCGCCCGTGTTCAAGCCCGCCGCCTGATCGCGCGCGCGCTGTTGCAGAGGCAGACGGGTGAGCGCCTGGATGCCGGTCAGGTAGACCCAGCCCTCCCGGCTGCGGTACTTGTCTTCCAGCGTGACGCTATCGAGGGGCAATGGGGCGTTCATTTGTGGCGTGTAGGTTGGCGCGGCGTCCGGCTCTGCCGGCGATATCGGGCTGAGCCTAGGGCGGCGCGAGCGGCAAGGCTTATGGCCTCCCACCTGATTTCGATGGGTCTTTGCGATCCGCGGGGCGTTCCGCGCGACATGGGGCGGCGGCCATAAATTTCCGATGAGCTCGCGTCACCGGGCCGGCGTCGGCATGCCTAAGCTCGGCCGACCGGATAGGCAGAAGCCAGGCCGGATCCCCTGGATGCCCCATGACCGACTCGACCGACACGCCAGATCTTTCGATGCTGCGCTCCTTCGTGGGCGCGTCGATGCAATCGACCGACACGATAGACCCCTTCCCCGCCCGGGCCCTGGCCGCGGCGCTCGGCTGCGACGCGCTGCCCGCCGACGGTGACGCGCTGGGCCCCACCGGGCACTGGCTCTACTTCCATGACACGCCGACGCGCGCCGCCACCGGGGTGGACGGCCATCCCTTGCGCGGGGGCTTTCTGCCGCCGGTGCCGCTGCAGCGCCGCATGTGGGCGGCCGGCCGGATCGCCTACGACAGGCCGATCCGCATCGGCCTGCTGGCCACGCGCCGCTCGACCATCGCCAGCGTCGAGCTCAAGCAGGGACGTGGCGGGCCGCTGGTCTTCGTCGCCGTCGACCATGTCGTCGAGCAAGAGGGGCAGCGCTGCCTGAGCGAGCGTCAGGACATCGTCTATCTGGATCGTCCCGACCCGTCCTCGCCGCCCCGCGCTGAGGCCGGTCCCGCGCTGCCGGAATCGGAATTGCTGCTGTCGCTGAGGCCGGACCCGGTGCTGCTGTTCAGGTATTCGGCGCTGAGCTACAACAGCCATCGCATCCACTACGACCAGGCCTATGCCACGCAGCAGGAGGGCTATCCCGGTCTGGTCGTCCATGGGCCGCTGCTGGCGACGCTGCTGGCCGACGCCGGCGCCAGGCGCATGGGCGCCCGCCCGATCGCGTCCTTCGGCTTCCGCGCGCTGCGGCCTTCCTTCGTGGACGCGATGATCGAACTGCGCGGCCGGCCATCGGACGATGCGATGGCGCTGTGGTCCACCGATGGGGCGGGGAACATCGCCATGAGCGCCGAGCTGCGGGTGCGTGCATGAAGGCGGCCGCCCCGCCCTCCCCGGCGCGCTGGCGCTCCGCGCTGTTCGTTCCGGCCGACGCCGACGCGCTGCTCGAGAAGGCCCATGCGCGCGGCGCGGACGCGCTGGTGCTCGATCTGGAGGACGGCGTCGCAGCGGCCGCCAAAGCGCAGGCCCGCGAGCGCCTGCAGGCGCAGCTCGCCCGGCTGAAAGAAAGGGGGGCCACGGTCCTGGTCCGGATCAATGCGCCGCCGGATGAGATGACGCTCGACCTGGCCGCTGCGGTCGCCGAGGGCGTCAGCGCCATCGTCGTGCCCAAGGTTCGCGCCCCCGCCGATATCGACCGCGTGGCCGAAGCGATGCGCCGCGCCGAGATCGCGCGCGGGCTGCCGCCGGAGGGCTTGCCTATCGTCGCGCTGATCGAGGATGTCTTCGGCCTCGCGCGTCTGGACGAGATCGCGGCCAGCAGCCCGCGCCTGTGCGCGATGGCGCTGGGCGGCGAGGACTTCAGCGCCTCGATCGGCATCGAGCCCGGCATCGAAGCGCTGACCAGACCCTGCCAGGACCTCGTCTATGCCTGTGCCCGGTACGGGCTGCAGCCGCTGGGCTTTCCCGGCTCGATCGCCAACTACCGCGACCTCGAGCTGCTGCGATCGCAGCTGGCGCTGGCGCGCAAGCTGGGTCTGGATGGCGCGTTCTGCATCCATCCGAATCAGGTGGCCCTGCTGAACGAGGCCTTCTCGCCGACGCCGCAGCAGCTGCGTGAGGCCGCCCGCGTGATCGAAGCCTACCTGGACGGCATGGCCCAGGGCCGGGGCGCGGTCGGCGTCGGCGGCCAGATGATTGACCGGCCGGTGTTCGAACGCGCGCAGGCGCTTCTGGCCCGCCACCAGCAACACCCTTGAACAAGAGCTGAAATGACGAAACCGAACTGTCTGCGCCTGGCCGCGGACGCCCAGCAAGTGCGGGCCCATTGGAACGCGGCGAGCGAAATTCAGGACCGGCTGGCCCGCAAGCTGGCGAGCGGCTGCGCGGCGCCCGCCGGCGGCCTGGACCCGAGCCGGCTGGATCAATGGCAGCTGCCTCTTTACGAGCTGGCCTGCTGCAGCGCCGATCTGGCCGCGACCCAGGCGGTGCTCGACCGGCTGCCGGCGGCCAAGCCGCTCGACCAGTGGCTGGGCCTGAGCTTCGCGATCGAAGCGATCACGCAAAGCCTGGCCCGGCTGGAGGCGCTGCTGCTCGAATTCGACGAGCCGATCGCGCCGCTGCAGCAGCTCGGCGGCGCGCCGGAATGGGTCCGACTGCGCGGCGCCTACCTGGGATCGGCCGCGCTGGCCGAGCTCGGGCAGGCGGTGCTCCAGCTGGAACTCGATCTGAGCGATCTGGGCATGCCGGTGTCGAGCCCGCACCTGGCCATGGTTCAGGACAGCTTTCGCCGCTTCGCGGCCCAGGAGCTGCGGCCGCTGGCCGAGGCGATTCATCGGCAGGACCGCACGGTGCCGGAGTCGCTGCTGCAGCCGCTGCGTGAGATGGGCGTGTTCGGCCTGTCGGTCCCGAACCAGTACGGCGGCTACGGCCAGGAGGGCGAGGAAGGCGCGATCGCCATGCTGCTCGTGACCGAGGCGCTGTCGGAGGCCTCGCTGGCGGCCGGCGGCAGCCTGATCACCCGCCCCGAGATCCTCGCGCGCGTGCTGATGGCCGGCGGGACCGAGGAACAGAAGCAGCGCTGGCTGCCCGCCATCGCGCAGGGCGAGCCGCTGTGCGCGATCGCAATCACCGAACCCGATGCCGGCTCGGACGTCGCGGCACTGTCGCTGCGGGCCAGCAAGGTGGCCGGCGGCTGGCTGCTGCAGGGCGCGAAGAGCTGGTGCACCTTTGCCGGCAAGGCGGGCCTGCTGATGGTGGTCGCGCGCACCGACGCCGACCGCGCCAGCGCGCACCGCGGGCTGAGCGTTTTCCTGGTTGAGAAGCCCAGCGTCGAAGGACATGCGTTCGAAGTCCGGCAGGACGGCGCCGGCCGCCTGTCGGGGCGCGCCATCCCGACGATCGGCTATCGCGGCATGCATTCCTTCGAGCTGGCCTTCGATCGCTTCTTTGTGCCCGATTCGCATCTGGTCGGCGGGCCGGCGGGCCTGGGCAAGGGCTTCGCGTTCACGATGACCGGCATGATTGGCGGACGCTTGCAGACCGCGGCCCGCGCCTGCGGAGTGATGAAGGCGGCGCTGCAGGCGGCCTGCAGCTATGCGCGCGATCGCAGCGTGTTCGGCGCCCCGCTGGCGAACTACCCGCTCACGCAGGCCAAGATTGCGCGGATGGCCGCCCGGCTCGCCGCCTGCCGCATCCTGGCCTTCTCCGTGGCGGCGCGCCCGGGGGCCGAGGGCGATCGCGTCGGCGCCAGCCAGGCCAAGCTGCTGGCCTGTCGTTCGGCCGAGACGGTCACCCGCGAAGCGCTGCAGATCCATGGCGCCATGGGCTATGCCGAGGAAAGCGCGGTCAGCCGCTATTTCGTCGACGCTCGCGTGCTGTCCATCTTCGAGGGCGCCGAGGAGACGCTGGCGCTGAAGGTGATCGCGCGCGGCCTGCTCGAGGCCGCACTGCGCAAGTCGGCGGCCCTGGCATGAGCGCCGCGTCGCCGCTGCTGCCGCCCTGTCTCGAGGGGCTTCGGGTGGTCGAGATCTCCGCCTTCGTCGCCGCGCCGCTGGGCGGCATGACGCTGGCGCAGATGGGCGCCGATGTCATACGCATCGATCCGCTGCAGGGCGGGCTCGACTACCGCCGCTGGCCGGTGACCGCCGACAACGAGAGCCTGTTCTGGCGCGGGCTCAACAAGGGCAAGCGTTCGGTCGCAATCGACACCTCCACGGCCGAAGGCCGGGAGCTGTGCCAGCGAATCATCGCCGCGCCCGGCCCCGATGCGGGCTTCTTCGTCACCAACCTGCCCGCGCGCGGCTGGATGTCTTACGACGCCTTGCGGGCCGCGCGCCCCGACCTGGTCCAGCTGACCTTGCAGGGCGACCGCCATGGCGGCTCGGCCGTCGACTACACGGTCAATCCGCGCGTCGGACTGCCTTATCTGACCGGCGCCGGATCGGCGGACGAGGTGGTGAACCATGTGCTGCCGGCCTGGGACCTGGTCGCCGGCCATCTGCTCGCAATCGGCCTGCTCGGGGCGGAGCGGCAACGCACGCGGACCGGGCGCGGCCAGGAAGTGCGTCTGGCGCTGGAAGACGTGGCGCTGGCCATGATCTCGCACCTGGGCTTCGTCGCCGAGGCGCAGCTGGGCGCCCCGCGGCAACGCCACGGCAATGAGCTGTTCGGCGCCTTCGGGCGCGACTTCGTCTGCGCGGACGGGGTCCGGATCATGCTGGTCGCCCTGACGCTCAAGCAGTGGCGGGCGCTTTGCGAGGCCATGCAGCTCGGGTCGGCGATGAGCGAGCTCGGCCGAGGGCTGGGACTGGATCTCGATCGCGAAGGCGACCGCTTCCAGGCCCGCGAGGCAATCGCCGAATGGGTCGCCGACTGGGTGGGGCGGCGCAGCTTCGCGCAGGCCTCGCAGGCCTTGCAGCAGCATGGGGTGTGCTGGAGCCGTTATCAGAGCCTGCAGCAGCTGGTCGCGTCCGACCCGGAATGCTCGCCGGCCAACCCGCTGTTCTCCAGCATCGATCAGTCCGGGATCGGCCGCACGCTGGCCGCGGGCCTGCCCCTGAACTTCGGCGCCGGTCCGCGGCTGGAGGCCCGGCTCGCGCCGGCGCTGGGCCAGCATACCGAGGCGGTCGCGCTGGAGGTGGCCGGCCTGTCCAGCGCCGAGTTTGGCCGGCTCGTGGACCGGGGGATCGTGCGCCAGGCGAAGGCCTGAGCGCGCGGGCCGCCGGCAGGCCGACCGCGGACGGTCGGCCGTGCGGTCGCCGGTTCAGTCCTCGACCGCGCCGTAGCCGCCGCCGCCCGGCGTCTCGATCACGAAGACGTCGCCGGGCCGGACCTGGAGCCGGTGCCGGCTGCCGAACTCTTCCACCCGACCATCGGCCCGGCGCACCTGGTTGCGTCCGGGGGCGCCCGGCCCGCCGCCCTTGAGGCCGAAGGGCGGCACGCGCCGGCGGTTGGCCAGGATGGCGGCTTCCATCGCGCCCAGGAAGCGCAGGCGACGCACCGTGCCATCGCCGCCGCGCTGCCGGCCCGGGCCGCCCGAGCCGCGGCGGATGCTGAACTCTTCCAGCAGCACCGGGTAGCGCGTTTCGAGCACCTCCGGATCGGTCAGGCGGCTGTTGGTCATATGCGTCTGGACCGCCGAGGTGCCATCGAAGTCGGGGCCGGCACCGGCGCCGCCGCAGATGGTCTCGTAGTACTGGTGCGAGGCGTTGCCGAAGGTGAAGTTGTTCATCGTCCCCTGCGAGGCCGCCAGCACGCCCAGCGCGCCGTAGACCGCATCGGTGATCACCTGGCTGGTCTCCACATTGCCCGCCACGACGGCCGCCGGATAGCGGGGCTTGAGCATGCTGCCCTCCGGAATGCTGAGCCGGATCGGCCGCAGGCAGCCGTCGTTCATCGGGATCGGCAGGTCGACCAGGGTCCGGAACACATAGAGCACGGCGGCCGTGCAGACCGAGGCCGGCGCGTTGAAGTTGGTCTCGAGCTGCGGGCTGCTGCCGCTGAAGTCCACATGGGCATCGCGCGCTTGCCGGTCGATGCGGATGGACACGCAGACGCGCGAGCCTTCGTCCATCTCGTAGCTGAAGTCGCCGTCCGACAGCGTCGCGATCACGCGCCGCACGCTTTCCTCGGCATGGTCCTGCACATGCTGCATATAGGCCGCCACGGTCGCGAGGCTGAATTCGTCGACCAGGCGCCGCAGCTCCGAGGCGCCGGTCTCGTTGGCGGCGATCTGCGCATTGAGATCGGCCAGGTTCTGGTCGATATTGCGGGCCGGATAGCGGCCGCTGCCCAGCAGCGCGCGGATCTCGCTTTCGAGCAGACGCCCCTGCTCGACCAGCTGCACATTGTCGATCAGCACGCCCTCTTCCTCGACCGTGCGCGAATCGGGCGGCATCGAGCCCGGCGTGATGCCGCCGATGTCCGCATGATGGCCGCGGCTGGCGACAAAGAAGGCCGGCTGCGGCTGGCCGTCGATGAAGACCGGGGTGACGACCGTGATGTCCGGCAGGTGCGTGCCGCCGTTGTAGGGCGCGTTCAGCGCGAAGACATCGCCCTCGCGCATCGTGCCGGCCCGCGTGCGCAGCACGGCCTGCACGCTCGCGCCCATCGAGCCCAGGTGCACCGGCATATGCGGCGCGTTGGCGACCAGATGGCCGCCGGCATCGAAGAGGGCGCAGGAGAAGTCCAGGCGCTCCTTGATATTGACCGAGTGCGAGGTGTTCTCCAGCGTGGCGCCCATCTGCTCCGCCACCGACATGAACAGGTTGGCGAACACCTCCAGCATCACCGGATCGCGCTGCGCATCGACCGAGCGGGCGCGGCGCTGGCCGGCGGAGCGCCGCATCACCAGATGGCTCTTGTCCGTCAGCAGGGCGGTCCAGCCCGGATCGACGACATTGGTGCCGGTGGCTTCCACGATGATCGCCGGGCCGGCGAGCTGGTCGCCGGCGCGCATCGCCTCGCGCCGGTAGACCGGCACCTGGCGCAGCCGCCCCTCGACATGCAGCGCCACCTGCCGGTCCATCTCCAGCCGCTCGCCGCTCGCGCGGGCATCGGCATGCTCGACGAAGCCGCAAGACTCGAGGCTGCTCGCCTCGGTGACGATCGCTTCGACGATGATGGGCTTGCCGGCCGTGTGGAAGCCGAACTGCCTGCGGTGGGCCGTGTTGAAGCGCTCCTCGATATCGGCCACGGTCAGCGGGCCTTGCGCGGCCACGCTGAGCGCCATGTCGGCGCCCTGGTAGCGCAGCCGCAGGCTGCTCGTCACGCGGATGCCGGCGGCCGCCACCTGCTGCGCCAGCAGCTGCGCCCGGCTTTGCGCGGCCTCGTCGGCCAGGGCGGCCCGCAGCCGGGGCAGCAGCTCGGCTTCGAGCCGCGCCTCCACGCCGTGGTGCCTGACATGGCCGAAGCCGGCATTGCCGATGCCGTAGGCGGACAGCACGCCCGCCATCGGATGCAGCAGCACTTCCGACATGCCCAGCGCCTCGGCCACCTGGCAGGCATGCTGGCCGCCGGCGCCGCCGAACGAGCACAGCGCATGGTCGGTGATGTTGTGTCCGCGGCGGATCGAGATTTCCTTGACCGCATTCGCCATGTTCTCGACGGCGATCTTGATGCAGCCCTCGGCCAGCTCCTCGACGCTCCAGGGCCGGCCGAAGCCTTCGGACACCTGCTGCGCCAGGCGCTCGAAGCCGCGCCGGGCGGCGTCGACATCGAGCGGCCGGTCGCCCTGCGGCCCGAAGATGCTGGGGAAGTAGTCCGGCTGTATGCGCCCCAGCACCACATTGGCGTCGGTGATGGTCAGCGGACCGCCGCGACCATAGGCGGCCGGGCCGGGATTGGCACCCGCCGAGTCCGGGCCGACGCTCAGCTTGCTGCCGTCGAAGGCGATGATGGAGCCGCCGCCGGCGGCCACCGTGTGGATCTGCATCATCGGCACCCGCAGGCGGGCGCCGCTGACGCGGCTTTCGAACGAGCGCTCGTACTCGCCGGCGAAATGCGACACGTCGGTCGAGGTGCCGCCCATGTCGAAGCCGACGATCTTGGCGTAGCCCGCCGAGCGGGCCGCCTGCGCGGCGCCGACGATGCCGCCGGCCGGACCCGAGAGCACGGCATCCTTGCCGCTCAGCAGCCGGCCTTCGACCAGACCGCCGTTGGACTGCATGAACAGCAGCGGAATGCCCTCCAGCTCGGCGGCGATCGAAGCCACATAGTGCTGCAGCACCGGCGACAGATAGGCGTCCAGCACCGCCGTGTCGCTGCGGCCGATGTACTTGATCAGCGGGCTGACCCTGTGCCCCACCGACACCTTGCGAAAGCCGATCTCCAGGGCGATCGCCTCGGCGCGCAGCTCGTGCAGCGGATAGCGGTAGCCATGCATCAGCGAGATCGCGCAGGCGCGCGCGCCGCGGCCGTGGGCGGCGAGCAATTGCTGGCGCAGCGCCGCCTCGTCGAGCGCAAGCTCGACCGTCCCGTCGGCGCGCACCCGCTCCTGCGCCTCCACCACCTCGCTGTACAGCGGCGGGGGCAGCACGATCTGGCGGGCAAAGGTGTCGGGGCGCTCCTGCGTGCCCAGGCGAAGCGCGTCCGCGAAGCCGCGCGTCAGCACGACCACCGTGGATTCGCCCTTGCGCTCGAGCAGCGCATTGGTCGCGACGGTCGTGCCCATGCGCACTTCCTCCACCAGGGCCGCCGGGATCGCTTGCGTCGCCGCCAGGCCGAGGAACTCGCGAATGCCCTGCAGCGCGGCGTCGCGGTAGCGCTCCGGGTTCTCGGACAGCAGCTTCTTGGTGTGGTAGCGGCCATCCGGCGCGACGGCCACGATATCGGTGAAGGTGCCGCCGCGGTCGATCCAGAACTTCCATTTCGGACGAGGCGATTCGGGGGCGATGCGGCTGGCGGTCATGACAAACGGGAAAGCACGAGGGATGCGCCGCATTTTCCGGTCAATGGGGCCCGACCGACATCCGCTTTCTGCATACCAGATACGCGCAATGCGGCACTGTGAAGCCGGTGGCGGCTCGGCCCTCCGGCGCCTCGTATGCGTCCGCGACATAGCTGATACAGCGGAGCCGGCGGGCATGGATCGGCGGATGGCGCTAAGTTCCACATCCCTCGACCGACCGCCATCGCCGTGCTCAAGCCCGCCTCGCCGATCTCCAGCCTCAATGCCGCCTACCTCGACAGCCTCGAGGCGGCCTACCGTCAGGATCCCGCGGCGCTGCCGCCCGATTGGCGGACCCTGCTGGCCGTGCTCGACGATCTGGGCGCCGGCGAGGCGCTGCAGGGCCGCCTGGACGCCATCCGGCGCGAGGGCCATCTGCAGGCGAAGCTGTCGCCGCTGGACGATGGCGGCG
Source organism: Roseateles violae (assembly GCF_030410485.1). Lineage (GTDB taxonomy): Bacteria > Pseudomonadota > Gammaproteobacteria > Burkholderiales > Burkholderiaceae_C > Roseateles_D > Roseateles_D violae. The sequence goes on from NZ_JAUHHC010000003.1 coordinate 883,190, forward strand.
GGCGGCGCCGCATCCTGCCCGGGCCGGCGGGAACGAGCGAGGCCGCCGCATCGCCGCTGGCCGACTGCTATACGACAACGCTGGCGGTCGAGACGGCCCATATCGACGACCCCCGCCTGCGCGACTGGGTCTGCCAGGCGCTCGAGTCCGGGGGCGCGCCGCTGCCGGCGCCGGAACGATGCCGGGCGCTGGACAAGCTGGTCGAGGCGGAGGAGTTCGAACGCTTTCTGTCGATCAAGTTTCCGGGCAAGAAGCGCTTCGGCGTCGAGGGCTGCGAGGTCGTCGTGCCGATGCTGGACCGCCTGCTGCGACGGGCGGCCGAGCGTGGCGTGCGCAGCGCCCATGTGGGCAGCATGCACCGCGGCCGCATGAATCTGATGGTCAATGTGCTGGGCAAGCCGCTGGACGAACTGCTGCGCGAGTACAAGGGCCAGCATCCCTTTGCCGACGAGGCGCATCTGCCGGCCGACATGCCCTACCACCTGGGCTGCCGCTCGGTCATCGAGTCGGCGGCGGGCGGGCTGGCGCTGACGCTGGCGCCCAACCCCTCGCATCTCGAAGCCGTCAACGCGGTCGTCGCCGGCAGCGCACGGGCACAGCAGGACCGCTCGGCCGATGACGCCGCGACCGGCCTGCCCATCACCTTGCACACCGATGCCAGCGTCGTCGGACAGGGGGTGGTGGCCGAACTGATCCAGCTGTCCGATGTCGAGGGCTACAGCGTCGGGGGCACGGTGCACATCGTGATCAACAACCAGCTCGGCTTCACCACCGAGCCGCAGCATTCCCGCTCCTCGCTGTATTGCACCGGGCCGTGGAAAGCGGTCGACAGCCTGATCCTTCATGTGAACGCCGATGATGTCGACGCCTGTCTGCGGGCCGTCGATCTGGCGCTTGAGTACCGCCAGGTCCATGGCCGGGATGCGGTGATCGACCTGGTCGGCTATCGCCGCAACGGTCACAACGAACTGGACGAGCCGCGGTTCACGCAGCCCGCCCTCTATGCGCAGATCGACGCGCACCCGCCGGTTCGTGCCCGCTTCGCCCGCCAGTTGATCGGCGAAGGGCTGGTCGACGAAGCGCAGGTCGACGCGGCGCGAGCCGCCTGCCGGAGCCGGCTCGACGCCGCCTATGAGGCCGCGCAGCGCGACACGCCGCCCCGCGCCGCTTGCGGCGGAGCGCCCGAGCTGCAGCCCAACGGTCCGGTCGGCGTGGACGAGGAGAGCTTGCTGCGCATCGCCTCGGAACTGAGCGAGCCGCCGGAGGGCTTCGACATTCATCCCAATCTGCTGCGGCAATTGACGCGGCAGCGCGAGACGCTTGCCCAGGGAGCGCCCTGGGCGCTCGCCGAGGCGCTGGCCTTTGCGACGCTGTTGCGGGCCGGGCTGTCTGTGCGCCTGTCCGGCCAGGATGTGCTGCGCGGCGCGTTTTCGCACCGCCACTTCGCCTGGTACGACCAGCGCAGCGGCCAGGTCTATCTGCCGCTGAGCCGACAGTCGCGCAAGGGCGCGCGCTTCTCGGTCCACAACAGCCCGCTGTCGGAGTACGCCGTGCTGGGCTTCGAATATGGCTACAGCGTCGAGTCGCCGAACGGCTTGACCATCTGGGAGGCGCAGTTCGGCGACTTCTCCAACGGGGCCCAGATCATCCTGGATCAGTTCCTGGCGGCCGGCTACGAGAAATGGCGGCAGCGCAGCAACTTGGTCGTGCTGTTGCCGCATGGTCTCGAAGGCCAGGGCCCGGAGCATTCGTCGGCGCGCATCGAACGCGTGCTGCAGCTGTGCGCCAATGGCAATCTGCGCGTGGTCCATCCCAGCACGCCGGCCAACTATTTCCACCTGCTGCGGCAGCAGGTGCTCGGCGCGGCCCGTCAAGCGCTGATTGTGTTCTCACCCAAGACGCTGCTGCGCCTGCCCCAGGCCGTGTCAGCGCTGGCCGACTTCTGCGGCGAGCGCGGCTTCGAGCCGGTCATCGCCAGCGCGCCGCGCGGCATGGTCGAGCGGGTGCTGCTGTGCAGCGGCAAGCTGGCCTACGAGCTGCGCGCGGCCAGCGACGCGGCCGAACTGCCCATCGCCGTCGTGACGCTGGAGCAGCTTTATCCGCTGCCCGCGCCGCAGCTGCGCTCGCTGCTGGCGCGCTGGCCCGAGGCCGAGCTTGTCTGGGTGCAGGAGGAGCCGCTCAATATGGGGGCTTGGGCCCATCTCGAACGGCCGCTGCGCGAACTGCTCGAGATCGCCGGCCTGCATCGTGCGCTGCGCTGCGTGGCGCGTCCGGAGTCCGCGTCGCCGGCGGGCAGCTTCCACGCCCGCCATGGCGAGGACCAGCAGCAGCTGCTGCGCCGGGCCATGGAATTCGCGCGCCGCCCCGCCGACCTGGCCCCTAGCCTGGCCGGAGCGGCTTGATATGGGTCCGCTTCTGGCAATCCGCCGGGCCGGGCTGCGCGCCGTCTTGGTGGGAAGCTGCGGCCTGCTGGCGGCCTCGCTCGTTCGCGCCGACGGCCTGGCCGATCTTCAGTCCGCGCTGGGCCGGCTGAAGGAGCAGCAGGCCGTGCGAGCGCAGCTGGAGATCAGCTCGTATCGCCGCCAGGTGGACGATGGCGTCGTCGACGAGGCCAACGTTTCTTTGACGCTGCTGCTGGCCATGCGGGCCTCCGGCCTCAGCGTGCACTACGGTCCCGAGCTGCTGGCCCGGCAGATAGCCGAGGCGCTTGCGGTCAGCAAGGATGCCGAGGCCCGGCAGGCCCTGAGCAACCTGCTGCGCGAAACCGGGACCGCCTCGCTGGTCGAGGTACTGACGGCGGCGCAGGTGCTGAGCCGCAGCCTGGGCACGGCGGTCTTTCGTGCCGAAGCCGTGGACGACTGGGCCGGCAAGCCGGCGCGCCGGCTGAGCTTCGAGATTCCCGCCCGCGTCCTGCCGCGCAAGGACCGCAAATACGTCAAGGACTTTCGCACCAGCCTCGATGTCTGGATCGATGCCGAGGGCATGCCGCTGGCCAGCACGCTGCGCAGCAAGGTCGCCGGCCGCGCCTTTCTGGTCGTGTCCTTCGAGCGGGAGCTGGAGCAACAGCGCAGCTACGCCGTCGTCGACGATCGCCTGATCGTCATGCGCGCCGAGGAACGCACGCGCGCCTCGGGGGCCGGCAGCCAGCTGGAAAGCCGGACCCTGAAGGTCCTCAACCTGCTGGCCCCGGAGCGTTGAATGCCGATGAAACTCTGCGCCAATGGCTTGTCCCTCTCCTGCACGGTGCATGGCGCGCCGAGCGCCGAAGCACTGCTGCTCATCATGGGCTGGGGGGCGCTCTCGGCCGTCTGGCCGCGCGGATTCATCGCGACGCTGGTCGAGCGCGGCTTCCAGGTGATCGAGTTCGACAACCGTGACAGCGGCGCGAGCGCGCAGCTCGCTTCATCACCGCAGGGCGGTATCAAGCTCGTCTGGCTCAAATACCTGCTGGGGCTTCGCGTGGCCAGCCCCTATTCATTGGCCGACATGGCCCGCGATGCGGCGGGCGTGCTGGATGCGCTGGGCATCGCGCGCGCCCATGTCTGCGGCATCTCGATGGGCGGCATGATCGCCCAGCACCTGGCCGCCCGCTGCCCCGACAGAGTGCTCAGCCTGTCTTTGCTTTCGACCACAAGCGGCCGCTGGGGTGCCCGCGGCCCGACGCTGCGAGGACTGCTGGGGCTGGTCAAGCCCAGCGCCTTTCCGATGAGCGAGGCCGACCAGGCGGAATCGAAGGCCGTTTTCGAAAGCGCGCAGATCGTTCCCGCAGCGGTCGAGCGGCAAGGGCTGGCGATCGCGGCCGACCGCGGCCGAGCCGCGTTGCTGCACGCGATCACGGCGCCCACCTATGTGATGCATGGCCGGCGCGATGCCTCGATCCCCTTCCGGGGCGGCATCGACCTCGCGAGGCGCATTCGAGGCGCGGTCCTGGATCTGATCGACGAGTTGGGGCATGAGCTGCCCCGCCAGCTCTGGCCACGTATCGCCGACGGCATCAGCGCGGCGGCGGCCCGTTCTCGGCGCGCGCCGGAATTTGTGATGGAGGAAAAGCGATGAAGGTTCTGGTCCCTGTCAAACGAGTGGTCGACTACAACGTCAAGGTCCGCGTCAAGCGCGACGGCAGCGGCGTCGACATCGCCAACGTGAAGATGTCGATGAACCCCTTCGACGAGATCGCCGTCGAAGAGGCGATGCGGCTGAAGGAAAAAGGCGTCGTCACCGAGGTGATCGCCGTCTCCTGCGGCGTCACCCAATGCCAGGAAACCCTGCGCACCGCGATGGCCATCGGCGCCGACCGCGCGATCCTGGTCGAGACCGATGCCGAACTGCAGCCGCTGGCCGTGGCCAAGCTGCTCAAGGCCCTGGTCGACAAGGAACAGCCGCAGTTGGTGATCCTGGGCAAGCAGGCCATCGACGACGATTGCAACCAGACCGGTCAGATGCTGGCCGCGCTCGCCGGCCTGCCGCAAGGCACCTTCGCCTCCAAGGTCGAAGTCGCCGACGGCAAGGTCGCCGTCACCCGCGAGGTCGATGGCGGCCTGGAGACCGTCTCCCTGAGCCTGCCGGCCGTCGTCACGACCGACCTGCGCCTGAACGAGCCGCGCTACGTGACCCTGCCCAACATCATGAAGGCCAAGAAGAAGCAGCTTGACGTGGTCAAGCCG
>NZ_JAUHHC010000004.1:0-322027 GCF_030410485.1 Roseateles violae
GCCCCCCGGCGACTCTTTGCCCTTGCTCAATGCGGCGATGCCGCTGTTCATCAGGTACGCCGCGCCACCGCGGCGCGTACAGTTAATGACACGGGTCCAAGGCTGCGCGGCCTGCGGCCTTGCAATCGGCCGCTCTTGCAGCAGCGGGCCGCGCAGCTCGACGCGCTCAGCCGGCGCCCAGGTGCCCCGCGGTTTCCACTGCTTGCGGTCGGACAGGATCCACTCGGACGGCCGCGCCGCGTCATACACGCCTACGGGGCGGTAACGCTGCTCGACGCCGTAGCGGCCTTCTTGCGGCTCGCCATCGTCAATCACGCGCACCCGGTAATCGCGGCCCATCATGGCGCCGCCCTGCGCGTCCATGTAGGCGCGCCAGCAGGCACGGCGCCCGCTGGTCTTGCTAACTGCCGCGTGCGCAGCCTGCACGCAAGGGGTGGCGCCCTGTGCGGCAAGTTCTGACACTCGCCGCAGCTCTCGCCATACGGTGACCGGCGGTTGGCCGATCGCTTGAAATTGCCGGATGCCCCAGGCGGCGGCCCAGCGCTGCACCCGGTTGGCGGTGCCGTCGAACATATCGGACTGTTCGCCGCCGCGTTCGTCGGTGTGACCCTCGGCGCCGATCGCGCCGGTGTCGTCAATGCCCTTGCTGATGTACTTCGCCACATAGGACACGGCGCCGCCCTTGTCGAGCGGCTTGGCCTTGAAGCGATGTTCAGTGGCGCCCGGTTCGTCGGGATGGTCGGCCAGCCAATAGGCCCGGATGGTGGCGCGCAGCGCGTCGAGCTGCGCCGGGTCGCACCACAAGAGCATGTGCCAATGCGGGCATGCGTCGTGATGCGGCTCGGCGACGCGATAGCCGAACACCCGCAAGCCCTGGCGCTGCAGCGCGGCCCGCGCGCGCGCCCAGGTCGTGCATAGCCATGCCTGCGCGTCCTTCGGTGTGTTGGGGCGCACCGGGCCGTAGTTGCCGGCGCCGGGGCTGCTCTCGCCGCCGGTGTGTCGATGGTTGGCGCCGCCCTTGAAGTGCTGCGGGTGGAAGCGCGACGGCGCGGTGTTGGTCGTGAATAGTCCGACCATGCCGCGGGCCTCGGCCCATTCTTCGGCGCCGCGAATCCGCGTCATCAGCTCGGCGCGACGGATGCCCTTGTTCGCGGTGCTGGCCTCGATGGCCTGCAGCAGATTGATTGTCTCGCCGTCAGCACTCTCCAGCTCGGTCGCTTCCAACATGGCGCGGTTGCTGCGGTCGGCCAGCTCGTACCGGCGTAACGTGTCGTTCGTTACGTAGGGCTGGCGGCGCCGGGCGCAGACCTCGCCGGCGTGCATCGCGGCGGTTTCGCGCGACAGCACGGCGGCGCGTCGGAGCTGGCGGCGCCACCACAGGCGACAGCATGCCCGCTTGACCATGCCGGGCAGCTTGTCGGCCTCGTGGCCGGGCTTGCAGACGAAGGGGCGGGCCTGCAGCAGCTCAAGCTGCTTGTTCAGCCACGCGACGGTGATCGCGCGCGGATAGTCGCGGACCAGCGCATAGATCGCATCGGCGCGGGCCTGCGCGACCTCGCGCAGCCGCGCGTCGGGTTCGCTGCCGTCAATGCGCGCCGTCGCCGTGTCGATACGCTCGCCGGCCGCGCGCAGCGCATCATGCGCCTGACCCTGGCGCACGGCCTCGTAGTACGGGGCATCGGCCTGGGCGCGCGCCCATGCGAGGGTTTCGGCGCTGTAGGTCACTTGCGCGGCGCCCTTGTCGCGGGCAGCTTGTCGCCCAGCAGGCGGCGCGCCTTCACCCAGGGGCACCCGCTGCGGTGCTGGTCCAGGCTTCGCCCGTCCGTGATGTATTCCGGCCCGCAGCAGTGCATGCAGTAGGAATATTCGCCGTCCGTCAGCGGAAACTCAGGCGCGAGTGCCTGCAGCAGCTTGCGCGGGATCATCAGCAGCGCCTCGCCAGGTCAACCAGCCACGCTGCGAGCGCCGGCGGTGTCCGCTCGCGCTCGGCGGTGCACATGTTCTCTATGCGGCCTTCAGGAATGCCCAGGGCCAGCGGCATCGCGGGGATATTGAACGGCGCGCAGCCCTTGACATAGAGCCACGTATCTTTCGGGGCGCGGTGGCCCCACCAGCTCTGCAGAATCGGCAGCGTCCAGCCGCCATAGCAGTCGGTTTCGCCGGGCTTGGGCAGGCCGGCGACTTCCCACAGCTTGGAGTTGGCTGGATGCTCAAGCACGCCATTCCATCGGCGCACTTGCTCGACGCCGAACAGGGCCAGCTCTTTTTCGCCGGGCTTGATCTTGGCGACATGGGCCAGCCGGCCCCAGCCGCGGCACGGCGGGTGCGCAATGACCGGCGCCCCGCCCCCGTACGTACGGGCGTCGCGCTGCTCGTCGTACACATCGCAGCCGGGCAGCGTCTTGTAGACGCTCGACTTGCGGGCGAACAGAACGGCGACGCGCATCAGAACAGCGAGGAAACGTCGCGCAGATCGCGCCGCAGCGCGCGCGCGCTCGATGCCATGCGGCATTGATCGGTCGCGCTGAAACTGTCCCAGGGCTGGCGGCACAGGCGCTGCGGCTCGCCGGGTGCCTCACAGGCAACCATGACGATCAGCAGGCGCGTGCTTTCGGGGATGCCGGCCCAGGTGCGCGCCGGCAGGCTCTCGCGTTTGGGCGGCCGATGCTCGCCCATGCTCTTGAGGAAGTTGTCGCGGACTGCTTCGCCGATGCTGACGCCCATAGCGCCAGCCTTGGCGCGCATCGCGTGGCCGGTGGCGGCGCCGGACAGTGTCGGGTTGAGGGCGCCGCTCATGCCGGCATGCCCGCGAAGATCAGGCCGACGAAGCCTAGAAACAGGGTGATCGAGCCTACGACAGCATCGACGCTGTACGCCCGCTTGATGGCTTGGCGCTGGGCCTGGGTGATGAGTGCGCTACGCATGGAGCCCCCGTTCGGTGCCCTCCCCCCTGTGACCTATCGGTGAGCGGCCCGGGCGTCGAACTCGCCGCGCGGGTTAACGGTCCGCCGCAGATCGCGGGCCGCTCGCCGATAGGTGCTGCGGCCGGGGAGGCACCGGGGGAGGTTTGACAAGGAACCCGGCCGCAGCGGAGCGGACGATAGTCAAGCGACACAACCCTAGTCAAATGTCGTCTTAGTATTCCCCCGCTTTCGTACAGGGTATAGAGTCCAGCCTGTCGCACCTCAGCGACGAAACCGGGGGGTTTCCATGCTTTCTACCGTTCAACTGCTCGACTTGGCGAAAGAACACCAAGGCGGCGTCACGGACTACCGAATTTCCAAGTTGCTCGGCCTCAAGCCGCAGCACGTTTCAGGCTACCGCTGCAACCGCAATACGCCATCAAACCCAGTAGCCATGCGGCTTGGCGAACTGGCCGGGGTCGATCCGGTCGAGGCCATGGCCTGGGTCAATTTGGAGCGCGCCAGCACCGACGAAGAGCGAAAAGCCTGGGAATTGGTGCTGCAACGCTGCGCCCGCCCTGCCGCGTCGTAATCGTCACGTACGCCACCAAAAAGCGCCCCACCGAGGGCGCTTTTTTCTTTGTGGAATCAATAACTTAGCGCTGCGCAGCCCGTAACAGTCTGTGTATTATGTTAAATCTCGTCGCCGGCCAGCTGCCAATGATGAGGCATTCGCCGCTGTGGCGTAGCGTTAGACAACCCACTAGAAAGCCTCCCCTGGGAGGCTTTTTTCATGCGCCCTTACGTCCTCGATTTGTTCGGCGAGGTGCCGGTGTATCACCACGATATCGACGCCTGGTTGCGCGCGGTGCCGCGCATAGAGCCTGGCACGCGCCGGGCGGCGCACTATGTCGAGGCCTGGTCGGTGGTCGAGAAAATCAAAGCCGCCAAGCTGGCCGGGCGGTTTGATGAGATCGTTGACCAGGTCGAAGCGCCCTCGCCGTTCTGGTGGACCAGATTCAGCTGGGCGCGTTGAGGTTGCGCGAGTTGTACGAAGAGCGTGCCGCAGCGCCGCGGATCTCTCCAACGGCGCCCATTGCTGCCTTTCGGGCGGCGGCCGGATTTTACCGGCGCACCTGGTCAATTCCAGGCGTCTTTAACCCAGGCCCTGACGCCGGGCAAATTGCGCATTACCAGCGCGGCCAGAAGCGCGCCGCCAATGACGACGGCGGCCTCTATGCCGATCTTTTTTACCAGCGGCGGCATCACTTCTTGCGCTTGCGGAACTGGCCGTTTGCCTTGCGCGGCGGGGTGCGTTTCTTCTTGCTCATGCTCGTTTCCTTTCAAGGGTGGTGATTCGTTCGCCGTGCTGGGCTTGCACGGCGGTCAGGGTTGCCAGCTGGCCGCTGATGCGCCAGAGCAGCGCAACAGATGGGACCAGCAGCAGATTCAGCCAGGCCAGGTCAGCCATGGGCATCGGGCTTGACGATGGCGACCAGGCCGGCAATGCCGCCGACGACTTGCGCAGCCAGGTCGACGGTGCCGGGCGGCAAGCCGAACAGCGTGGCCAGCGCGGCCAGGCTGGCCAGCGTCGAGGGCTCGCGCAGGCGGGCCAAGGTGAAACGGATAAGCGGCTTGATGGCCATGGTCAGAAACTCCGGGTGTAGGTGATCGAGTGGCGGGAGAACAGCAGCCCGCCCAGCTGCACGCCGACATAGGCGCCGATGCCGTCGGCGACCAGGTCGGCGACCGAGAACCCCGTTCCGCCCCTGCGGGCGTCGTACACCTCCTTGGCCAGGCCCGGGGCCATCGCCCAGGCCCAGGCCTTCAAGGGGTCGGAGATCTGCGAGCGCGCCGCGGCGCCCAGCGCGACGGAGACGCCGGCGTGCATGTACTTGTCGCGGCCGATCACGGGCTGCGCCTGGCCGAGCGGTGGCGCGAACAGCACGGCAAACGATGCCGCAGCGATTGCAAGGGCGATGAAGAGGCCGAGGAACTGGGTGACGGTTTTACGCATGGTCGAGGGTCAGAGTGGGAAAGCGAGCGAGTCGAAGCCACCTTGGCCCAGCCCGGAGAGCTGGCCCCAGCTGGTGGCGCCGTTGAAGATGGATTCCGCGCCGGTGCCGCCCGGTGCCGGGTAGCGCGCGGCCAGGCGGGCGGTCTCGTCGTAGCTGGCCTGAGGCGCGACCAGGCCGAGCAGCGCGCGGCCGGCCGGGCTGTCAGCCGCCGGGGGCTTTCCCGAGCCGCTGGCCATCGTCAGCGCGGTCAGGAAGGCGGGCGCGCCGGCCCATTTGCTGGCCTCGAAGGTGCCGACGTTGTCGATGATCCAGCGGGCGACCTCGGCGTCGGTCGTGGTCTGCGCCGGCGTGGGCAGGCCGACCGATTCGGAGACGGCCGAAACCCCGCCGGTGACCAGGCCGCCGGCCGCGTTCACCACGCCGGCGCCGACGGCCTCGGCGGCTTTGGCGATGCCGCCCTTGTGCCAGACGAAAGCCGCCACGCCGGCCAGGCCGGCGAGGGCGAGCAGTTGCACCGTGCGGCCCATCAGCCCCACATCCCGGAGAACAGGCCGGCGGGCGCCTGCGGGCCGACAGCCTGGCGCGGTGCGTTCGGCACGGCGGCCGAGGGCATCGCCGGCATGCCGGGCATGGAAGGCATCATCGGCATATCGGGCATGCCGGCCAGGCGCGGGCCGGCGGCGTCGTTGCGGTTGGCGGCCAGGTCGCCGCGGCGGGCATGCCAGAGGACCAGGGCGCCGAGGCCCAGCGCGGCGACGGCGCCGGCGATCAGGTAAGGGGTTTTCATGCGAGGGCTCCGCCTGCGTTGAGGAATGCGACGCGCAGCGATTCCAGGCTGCGTTCGGGTTGGGCGTAGCCGGCGCCGGGCAGGCTGGCCCAGATGCGGCGCACGCGGCCGACGGCCTGGTCGAAGCGGCCGGCGTCGACATCGCCCAGCGCGCCGGCTTCGCGGATCAGCTCGATCGCGGCGGCGTCCTGGCTTGCCGGCGAGAAGTCGGGCAGACCCAGGCGGGCCGAGACCACATCCCAGGTATTCACTTGGGTCGAGCCGCCGCCGGGAATCGGGCTCTTGGCCATGAACTGATAGGCCCCGGCCGCGCTGGTCCAAAGCCGCTGCCCTGCCCCATTGGTGAAGCTCTGCGCCAGGCGCGGGTGGTCGGCGTAGCTGTCGAAGAGGCGGCCGCCGAAAAGCGTTCGGTAACCGTTGGCGCCGGCGGTGCCCTCGGCCTGGCGGATGGTCAGCAGGAAGGCGGCGCGGTTGCGCGCGGCCTGGTCCTGGTCGGTCGGTTGGATCATGTCTTGCAGCTGGTTGAATACATTGGGCAGTTCGTAGAAGTCGGGCAGCTCTTGCGCGGCCTCGCCCTCGGCGCTTTGCACGGCGTCGGCGCGGCGCAGCAGCAGCCAGGCGGCCAGGCCAGCGAGCGCGGCCAGGGCGGCGGTTTTCGTCATCCGTAGACGGCCACGTAGTAGGTCGGATGGTCGGTGAGCGCGCCGCCGGACGCATTGCTGGTCGTCAGCGCGATAGTCGTCGCGCTGCTGATGGTCGATTTGAAATTGGGCGCGGCGGCGTTGTCCGCGGACGCCTGCATGGCGGTGGTCACGATGACGTCGGTACTTGGCATCGCCTGCGCCATCGTCAGCGTGTAGGTGCCGGCCGCGGTGCGCGCGACAGTGATTCCGGAGCCCTTGACTAGCGCGCCGGTGGCGCCCTTGAACAGCGCCCAGCCCAGCAGCGCCAGGCCCGGCACCTGGCCACCAATGATCGATCCACTCAAAGCCATGGTCAGCCCTCCACCGTCAGCACGTTGGCGTTGTTGGCCAGATCGCCGATCGCATAGATCGCCCCGGTCGGCACGACGGCGGGCTCATAGTTGCCGCCCGGCCCGATGCGGATGCCGTTGGCCTGCGTCGCGGCCGCTCCGAAGTTGATCCAAATGGAGCCGGTCGAGTCCTTGTTCTGGATCAGCAGATAGGCGCGGGTGCCGCTGGCCGCCAGCAGCTGCGCGCTGGCGTTGGTGACGGTTTTCGCGGTGTTGGCGAAGGCGGCCGAGGTAGGCAGCTTGTTGGCGACCATGGTCGTGCCGACCTGGCCGGACAGCGAGACGCGCGAGACGCTCACCTTGCCGACGCCGATGCGCACCGAGCCGACCGCGCCGGCGACCGGCGTGACCTCGATCATCGTCACATAGGCCGGCAGCTCGGCCGAGTCGCCGGGCAGCCATTCGCCCAGGTCCTGGCCGTCTGCGCGGATGCGCACCAGCGCATTGATGGCGCCGCTGGTTTCGGCCTCGTAGCGGATGTAGGACGCCTGCGCGTTGATCTGCCGGCCGCCGCCGTCGAACGTGAAATTCTGGAACATGGGGTCAGCCCTTTCGGAAGACCACGGCAGCGGCGACGACGGCGACGGCCGCCAGCGCTGCAATGGTCAGAGTCTTGTTGCCGTTAGCCTGGCTGGCGGCCGACGAGTAGGCGGCCTGGGCGGTGCCGGCGGCCTGGTCGGCCTGGCGCTGCGCGGAGCCGATCAGCGATTCGGTGAGCTTGGCCATCGTGCCGATGCCCTCGCTGGCGAATCCCATCGCATCGTTGGCCGACTTGAAGGCCTGCGTGTTGCTGCTCTTGGCGAAGTCGAGCGCATCGCGCTGGCTGGCCGTTACCGTGGACATGGCCGATTCCTGCGCCCTCACCGCTGCGCTGGCGGCCATGCTGGCGTTGTCGCTGCTGATGCGGGCGATCTGCTCGGCCAGCCGCGACTGCTCCAGGGCCACGTCTCGCATGCCGGCAATGGCGCCGCCATCGGTCACGTTCTGGGTCCAGCTGTTGTGGCTGTCCTGCGTCCAGGTCGTGTTGCCGCTGTTCCGAGAGTCGGTGTTCTGCGTCCAGCTGGTGTTGCCGCTGTTGTCGTAGCTGCGCGAGCTGCTGTCGCTCAGGTTCGTCGTCTGCGTCCAGCTGGTGTTGCCGCTGTTGCTGGCGTCGGTGGTCTGGTTCCAGGTCGTGTTGCCGCTGTCCACCGTCGAGCGGTTGTCGGCGATCGACTGCTGCCATTGGCTGCTGGTGGTCTGGTTCCAGTTGACCGAGCTGTCGAGCGTGCCCGAGCCGATCACCCCGCCGCCGGCGTCGTTGACCTGGCGCGAGTCGTAGTAGGTCTGCTTGGTGTCGTTGACCGTGTCGTTACTGCGGGAGCCCATGGGCTACCTCCTTTCGCATCACGTAGCCGGCCACCTGGTAGCCGGCCCGCTTGAGTTTCTTGACGAGGCCAGGGCGACGCGTCGTGCAGGTCAGCGCGCGGGCGCCGCCAGGGCCGACCGCTTGCAGCTGCGCCCATGCGTCGATGACGCTGGTCAGGTCGTAGCCCGGAAGGCCGCCGGCCGCCGTCACGGTGATGACGGCGCCGTCGCTGTAGCTGTCCCGCCGAGCCGCGAAAGCGCCGACCAGGCGGTCAGCGTCCCAAAGCTCGAAGAGGCAGCAGCCGCCGACCAGGTCGACCAGCTGGCCGCCCTGCTCCGGGCCGGCGCCGACCTCAAAGGCCAGCGCCCGCGCCAGCAGCGGGCCGGCCAGGGTCAGGTCATTGACCTGGCGAACGGCGATCACTTGCCGCCCTTCTTCTTGATGAAGACCATCCCCAGCAGCAGCAGGGCGAGCGGCCACATGACGCCGGCCTGGCTGGCGGTATTGGCGAGCGGCATAGTGGCCTGGCCGCTCAAGTCCGCGCCGGCGCCGCTGCGCGCGCCGCCGGTGGCCTTGCTGCTGCCGGTACTGACCGTCCAGCCGGAGGCATCGAACGATGACCGGGCATCGTTGAAGCCGCCGGAGGTGGACGGGCCGCCGCCGCCGCCGCCAATCGCATCGCCCAGGCCTTTACCCAGCCCGCCGGCCAGGTTGTTCAGCGCGGGCATGAACAACTCCAGCATCGTCAGGACTTCGCCAGGAAGTAGACGACGCCGGCGACCATTAGCAGCGGCAGGATGGCGCTCAGGTTGAGCGTGGCCACCTGCTGGCCGGTCTGGGTGCGAGTGACCGCGCCATAGCCGGCGATGCCGTTCTGCGTCGTGCCCAGCATCGGCTGCGGCATGCGGCCGATCATCCGGCTTTGCAGGTCGTAGTCGATGTAGCGGCTGAGCGTGCCGGTCGCCAGCGATGCGAGCTGCTGGTAGGCGCTCGAATTGGTGTCGACCGGGCTCTGCACGTAGTAGGCGCCGGAGCTATCGCCCACGCCATCGTTCGACGGGTCGCCGGAGTAGCCGCCGCCCGTCAGGGAGTCGAGTAGTGCGCCCATGCGCCCCTCCTAAAAATGCGCGCAGGCCCGCGCCCGGTCAGGGGCGCAGGCCTGGCCGGTTCATCACAGGTTGCCGGGGGTGTCCAGCACTTCGGCGATGGCGTAGAGGGTGTCGCCGGCGCCCAAGGCGTAGTTGATTTCCAGCGAGCGCGCATCGGCCGTGCTCATGGCCGCGCTGTGGACGTTGTCGGCGATGAAGTCGGTCACATAGACCTTGCTCTGCGGGACCTTCTTCATCTCCTGCTGGTAGAAGCGGGCGTCCTTGCAGGCCACGCGGTCCCAGACGGCAATGCCGTTCTTCTTGACCTCGACCGTCTGGATATTGCCGTCGGTCGACGCGCCCCAATCGGCGCCGGTGTAGAAGTTGTAAATCCGCTGGACCAGCGCGCCCTTGAACTGCGGCGTCCAGGTGACGGCCGTGCCGCCGTTGCTCGGGATCTGGATCTTGACCAGCTTCTTCACCAGCTGGCCGCGCGGGTCCGGGTTGCGCGGGTCGAACTGCAGCGTGGTGAAGTAGCCCATCGCGTACAGCGCAGGCGTGCCGGCGCCGGCGGTGTTCATCACCTCGATGAACATATCCTGGCCGCCCAGGGCCGGAATGTCGTAGCCGCCGACTTCCTTGGCGTCCGGGCTCAGCGCGTCGCGTTCGGTGAAGTCGATGGTCAGGCTGTCGGCCTGGTCAAAGATGCCCTTGTATTTGTTGATCTTGTCCAGCTCGGCGGCGCTCAGCGGGCCCCAGACGGTACGGGAGCCGACCTTGACGACGATTTCGGAGATGGTCGCCTTGGTCAGCGAGTTGGCGCCGATGAACTTCAGCGTGACGCGGGCCAGCGTCATGTCATAGCGCGGGATGGCCAGCGTGGCGCGGGTGCCGTTGGCAACGGGATTGAACGGGGGGAGGCGAAGAGGAATCATGCTCTGGTGTGGTCAGGTTGTCGGGAGGCGATCAGCGTGGCGCGATCACTTCGGCAGGTAGTCGCCGACCACGGGCACAGCGATGAACTTGCGCTGAACGAATGCGACGGTGGCGAATGCCGCCAGCGCAACGGCAGCGGTCATCAGATGGGCCTTGGAAATGGGCATGGGGTCAGTCCTTGCGGGTTGGGTTGGTGGGTGTCACAGGTCGCCACTTTTCCCGTCCCCTGCCCTGCCGGCCAGGTCTGCCCGTCTCTATGGAAAACGGCCCAGCGTCTATAGAGGCCGGGCCGTTTTTCTATGGAGAGCGCGCCTATAGAGGCCGTCGCTTTTTCGCCCGGGGGCTTGACCCGCCGAGGCTCACCCGTCCATGGGCGCGCGCCTTGGTCGCCTTCACGTATTCGATGAACTCGAACTGCGCGAGCGCGTCTATGTCCTCGGCCGAGCAGCCCATGTGCGCCGCGGCGGCCTGGCGGTGCCGCGGCTCGCCCAGATAGCCAACGTGCATATGGGTCGCATTGCCCAGCGAGGCCTTGTCGATGAAGGCCGGCGACTGGCTGCACCAATAGAGCGTGAGGCCCTGGTGATGGCGGCCGCGCGTGTTCAGCTTGCGCCAGGCGGGCGGCGCGTAGCTGGGCGCGGTCACATCGGCCAATTCCTCTACCACGATGGTCGCGCCGACGAAGTGATAGACCAGCAGGCACCAGGCTTCAAACTCGGCGCGCAGCTGCTTGTCGGTGCGCGAGCGCGGGACGTAGCGAATGCGGGCCTTCGGGTTGCGCTGCAGCGTGGCCAGCAACTCGGCCAGGCTGGCGACCTGGCCGGCGACCTGGTCATATTCGTCATTGGTGTCCCAGATGATGAGCGGGGCCGGCCGCAGCTGCGCCAGGCGCTGCTTGAGCCATACCCCCTTGCCCATCTCGGAAGCCGCCAGGACGGCCCAGCTTTCGCCCTTGCGATCAGCCGCCATCAGTAGCCGATGCGCAGGGTCAGGTGCAGAGGGCCCAGCGCAACGAAGAACCGGCGGCCGGAGTAGCCGAGGCCAATGACCAGGTGGCGCGGCATGATCGACGTCTCGAAGATCAGCCGCTTGCTCATGCCGTCACCTCGGCCGGCCGCTGCGCCTGTTGCGTCTGCTGCGCTTGTACGCCGGCGGGGCCGCCGCCGCGGGCGGCCAGCTGGCGGGCGCGGGCCTCCTGCGCTTGGGCCTGCAGCCGCGCGCTGCGCTCTTGCCAGACCATGAAGGCCGGCACGGCGATGGCGGCGCCCAGCTTCAACTCGGGGCCGGTGGCGATGTTGCGATGGAAGGTCCAGCCGTATTTCTCGGCGCACTCCAGGTAGGCGCCGGCGATCTCGCCGCAGGCCTCGGGCGTGTAGTAGCGCGGCAGGGCCGGCTCCACATAGCCGCCGAACTTCACCGCCAGGCACAGAGCCGCGGAGATCTCGCCCAGTTCGCGCTCGGCCTGGTCGGCCGCTGCGGCGGTCTGCTGGGCGGCGGCCTCGGCCATGCCGGGCAGGCCGGCGCCGGCGTCGATCTGAGAGTCAGCCGCCGCCGCGATGGCGGCCAGGTCGGCGGGGATGGCGCCGCCCTCGGGCGCCAGGTCTTGCGTGTCGGTGGTCATTGGGTGTTCGTGGCGTTGAGCAGCGTGTCGAAGAAGCCGGCGCGCTTCACCGGCGCGGCCGGCGTGGGCGCCGCTGCCGGCTGGGCCTGCGTGGCGGCTTTCGGTGCGGGCGGCGCATCGGTCTTGACGATGATGGGTTGATCGGTCGCCGGCGGCTCGGGCATGGCGCCGGTTTCCGGGCGGGTGTTCGCCAGGATCGCGCGGGCCTGCTGGCCGTTCTTGGCCGTGGTCATCATTCCGCAGTCAGGGCAGTGGACATAGGGCAGCTTGCCCTCGTTGCGCTTGACATGCGGGGCGGCGAAGCCGCACAGGCACGGCCTGGTAAGGCGACCGATCAACGACATGCTTAGCCCTCCTGCGGCGTGTTGGCCAGCTCGACCAGGTCGGCGACCTGGTCGCCCATGCGGTCGACGGTCATGGCCATGGTTTCGAGGGCCTGGCGCAGCTCGCCGGTGGTCTGCGCGACGGTGCCGATGGCGGCGACGGCGACATTCACCGAGTCGATCGTCAGGCACGCCGTGGCGACCTGGTCGCGCAGCTGCGTGAACTCGACCGAACCCGGCGGCAGCGGCGTGGCCTCTTCGGCGGCTTTCACCGCGTCGGCGACCTGGTCGCGGATCTGGTCCAGGCCGGTGCGGAAGGTCGAGAAGCGCTCGGCGTGTTCCGGGCGCACGGCGCCAATGGCGTGGATCTCGGCGGCAGCGCCGACCAATGCCGCCACGGCGGCCAGGATGGGGGTGAGGGTTGCTTTCAAGCGTTGGGCTCCTGGGGGTTGCAGGACCGGCGCTCAAGCTCGGCCAGGCGCTTTTCGATGGCGTCCAGGCGGTCGAGCAATGCAGACAGAACCGGCCGAACGAAGGCCGGGGCGAAGTGGAGAAGGTTGCGCGGGTCCATAGGCCAGCAGGTTGCCGCCTATGGGGGTGGCTCACAAGATGAGCCACCAGTCGACCGCGCCGGATCTTGCGCGGCTCTATGGATTCGCCTATAGAGGCCAGGCCCCGTGCGGCGGGTCGATGCGTGAAGCCGCGGCGCAATAGGCCGGGCCGCAGAGCGGGCAGAGGATGTCCCACTGCGGGCCGGTCCAGCCGTCATGCCGCAGCAGCAGGCCGCGCAGGTAGCCGGCCGGCCGTTCGTAGGGGGTCGGGCCGCGCAGGTAGCCGGCCGGCCGTTCGTAGGGGGTCGGGCCGCGCGTCATTGGGCGCGGCTGGCCAGCCAGGCAAACGGATCGTGCCAGCTGTAGCGCCAGCAGTGGCGCTGGGCCGCCGTGGCGGCGTCCATCCATTGGCGCCGGCCCTCCCGGGCCAGGTCGGGGCCAATAGCGGCCCTATGGGGCGTTTTTCCGGGCTGGGTGATGCCCTGCCCTGCCCTTGCCCGTTTAATCGCGTCCTGGTTCATTCCTGCGGCTCTGCGCGTGCTTGATCCTCGGTCATCCACCGCAGGCCATCGCTCAGCCTGGGGTATGGGCACATCGGGCCGTCCGCATCGCCCGCTGGTGGCTTCGCTGCCAGACCGCCGCCGGCATCCACCTTCAAGACTGCATTGCTGGGCCGTCGAATGCGCGCTGACGGTGGCTTAGCGGCCGTGGCGCCCTGGGGGGCGTCAGGTCGTGCCCCCTGGGGGGCACTCGATTGATTCAGCCTCGCACGCATGGCCCTGGTCGTTGGAGAGGCCGGGGGGGCGTGCCCTGCGCCAGCAGGGCGAGTGTCTGGCCCCCTGGGGGGCCCAAATTTTTCCCCCGCCGCGATGCTGATGCTGTCGGCTGGAATTCCCGTCCCTGGAGGCTCAGGGATAACCCTCGTTTTTGTGGATAACTCGTCAGTCTCAATATGACCTTGAATTCCTGTTGTAAGAGGGGTTCGAGTCTGGGGTTCGAGTTCGGACCGCGAATCGTCAGAACCACGATGGATAGGGCCTTTACGGGCCTTGGAGGGGGTTCGAGATAGGGGTTCGAGTTCGGACAATGGGCGAGCTTCAGCGTACCGGGGCGCAACCATAAAAAGAAGCCGGCCCTCGGCCTGGCTGTGCAGCTTGTCGCGCGACAAGATGCGGCGGTCCTCGAGCTGGCGGATCACCTTCTTGATCGCCTGCACATCGGGGACGAAGTGCTTAGGGCCGCTGCGCGGCTGGATGGGCGTCATCAGGCGCACCAGGTGGGCATAGCTGGTCTCGCCCTGCCCTGTCTTGTGGCTGGCGCAGCGCAGCAGCATCACGAACAGGCGATAGACCCAGGGGGCCAGCGTCATCAGCACCTGGTCCTCGTGCTCATGGAGCAGCAGGAAGGCGCCGGTCTGCTTGGCCGCGCGAATGGCGCGGATCTGGAGCTTCGTCACGTTGGCCCCTTCCCAGGGGCCAGAAGCGGCCGATTAGCCGATGGCCAGCGGGTGCAGGTACTGGCTGCAGCGGCCGCCGCTGGAGACGAGCAGGCGCATGATGCCGCAGCGATGCACCAGCGGCTCGCCGGTGACGTTCTCCGAGTGGCCGCAGGTCGAGCAGTGGCCGCCGAGTGGCACCCTCTCCTCGTAGTCGCAGAGGTCAAGGCGGGCCAGTATGTCGGGTGTGAGGTCGTCGTTGTTTGGCATCGGGCCGCTCCCTGTTGAAAGGGCGCCATCATGCCTCGGCTGCTGGCGGGTTTCACCGGCGCGCAGCGCATCACGCGACTTGGACGACTGAGCGAACGACCAGGCCGAAACCTGGCCAGGCGCGGCGTGCAAGTTCTACGGCCTGGCGCGAGGCCTGGTCGGTAGTTTTTGCCTCGATGGTCCAGGTATCCACATAGGCCGTGCCCTGCGCCTGAACCTTCACTTCCCATCGTGCCCCCAATGCGGGGGTGCCGGTCAGCCTCTGCGGGCCTTGTGCCGTTGATTGCTGGTGCATAGCAACCCTCCTTTTCAATCCACACGTGAAACGCGAGTAAACTATACACCACAAAAGCGAGTAAACTAATCCGGCCGAATTAGGAGGATCACTATGAAAGTATCTAGCGGGGACTACCTGGCTCAAGCCAAAGAATCACTCGGAAATCGATATATGAGTGATCGAGAGCTAGGCGAGCGTCTCGGATATTCGCAGCAGCACATTTGGCGCGCGAAGGCAGGCAACATGAGCGACCCATTGGCCCTGGCCATCGCCAGCGTGCTGCCCGACGTAGACGCGGGCGAAATCTTGTGGGTCGCTCGCGTCGAGCGCGAGAAAGACGAAGCGGTCAAGGCCGCGCTGGCGTCCTACGTGGGAAAAATCCTTTCCGCCATGCCCTCGAAAGCCGCAGCGCGTAGCCTGGCTGTTGGTGGCATGGTGGCGGGTTCCCTGCTGCTGGGCGCAGCGCCCTCCCCGGCCGAGGCCAGGACAGCTCCCGGGGAGGGTCTGGGCTCTGTGTATTATGTTAAATAACATTTGAAACCAAACGCCCCCAGCACCCCCCAAAGCTGAAGGCCCCCCGCGGCCTGCCCCAATCTGGCCCCTCGCGCAACACTAGACGGTCGGGATCTGGGTGGGGGATTCATGCGCAAGGCACCGAGTGAACAATCGCGTGGCGGCGTGGTCGAGGAGCGGGATCGTCCATCGAGCGCCATGCCGCGCCTGAGTCTGAAGGCGCTGACGGAAGGCGTTCGCAAGGCGTTCCAGGCAGCCCGGCCCGCGCGTCCGCGGCTGACGCCGCGCATCCAGTTCGACTCCTTCGAGCCGCGCGTGCTGATGTCGGGCGACGGCGTCGTGCCCGAAATCAAGGGGCGCATCGAGGTGCCCGGCGAGGTCGACCGCTACACCTTCACCTTGCCCAGCGATGTCAAGATCGTCTTCGACTCGCTGACCTCGGACGACAAGCTGCAATGGTCGCTGCAGGGGCCGCAAGGCCAGGTGAGCGCACCGCGCGCGCTGGACGCGACCGACGCCAACGGCCAGGGCGGCAATACCGCGCTGAACCTGCAGGCCGGCAGCTACACCCTGCAGATCGACGGCGTCGGCGACCATGCCTCGGCCGACTACGGCTTCCGCCTGATCGACCTGAGCCGCGCGACGGCGATCACGCCGGGCCAGCTCGTCCAGGGCACGCTGAGCCCCGGCAAGGAGACCGACGCCTACCGCTTCAATGCGCTGGCCGGCCAGGTCTTCTATTTCGACGCCCTTTCCAACCCCGGCAGCGTCGACTGGCGGCTGATCGGCCCGGACGGCAAGACGGTGTTCGGTCCCACGGCCGCCAGCAGCGACGTCGAGAACCAGTTGCTAATACAGAGCGGCGTCTACACGCTGCTGATCGAGGGCCGCATCGGCAATAGTGCCGACAGCAGCGCCTATGCCTTCAATGTGCAGCCGGTTCAGGATGTCGTGGCCGCGCTGCAGCTGGGCCAGTCGCAGATCGCCGGCCCGGCCTGGCAGGGCGGCGCCCTGAAGCTGGGCGGCGTGAGTTCGGTGCAGGCGCCCCTGGCGCCGGAGCTGGAGCTGACGCGCACCGTCACGATGGAAGCCTGGCTGACCGTCGACCG
The DNA here is from genome assembly GCF_030410485.1 of Roseateles violae. Lineage (GTDB taxonomy): Bacteria > Pseudomonadota > Gammaproteobacteria > Burkholderiales > Burkholderiaceae_C > Roseateles_D > Roseateles_D violae. The sequence continues at coordinate 16,210 of NZ_JAUHHC010000004.1, forward strand.
GTTCAGCAACAGCTATATGCCCATCGTCTACAAGGGCGGCAACGACGCCAGCCTGGGCGCGCACCGCAGCTACGCCCTCTTCCTCACCAGCGGCGGCGACCTGCTGCTCAGCAGCGGCGATGGCGGCGAGCAATACCTGTACAGCAGCGGCGGCCTGATCAAACCGGGCCAGCGCACTCATGTGGCCGCCAGCATCGACCGCGACAGCGGCCTGATGAAGCTCTTCGTCAACGGCAACGAGGTCGCCAGCGGCGCGGTGCGCACCAACGCCGACGCCTTCTCGGCCGCGAGCCAGCCGCTGATAATCGGCCGCACCGACGAGCCCTGGGGCGGCTTCAGCCCCTTCGCCGGCAGCATCGACGATCTGCGCATCTGGAAGAGCGCGCGCAGCGCCGCCGAGATCGCCGCCCATATGGGAGCGGAACTGGCTGGCGCCCAGCCCGATCTGGTGCTGAACTACCGCTTCAACGAGAGCGGTGGCACGGCGGTGCAGGACAGCGGCCCGCTGGGCCTGGGCGGCAGCGTGGTCAACCCGCTGCTGGGCGTCGAGGGCGCGATCAGCGGCCGCATCGCCACGCCCGGCCAGCGCGTCGTCTACGGCCTGGATCTTGACCAGACCCGGCGCCTGGTCTTCGATGCCCTGCGCGACAGCCCCCTGAACTGGAGCCTCGCCGGCCCGGGCGGCCAGCTGGTCAACGGGCGCGGTTTCGATGCCAGCGACTCGCGCGACCGCGCCGGCGTCGATGGGGTCAATCTCGATCCGGCCGCCTTCAACCGCGTCGTCTACGACTTGGGCCCCGGCCATTACACGCTGTCCATAGACGGCGCCGGCGATACGACCGGCGAATTCGCGTTCCGCCTGCTCGATCTGGGCGCGAGCGCCCTGCCCCTGACCCTGGGCGCGAGCAGCGGCGCCATCCTGCCGATCGGCAGCGCCAGCCAGGCCTGGTTCTTCAGCGTCGCCGCCGGCGACCGCCTCGCCTTCAGCCATCTGACGGCCGACAACCCGGATCTGCAGTGGCGGCTGATCTCGCCGACCGGCGAGCAGCTGTGGAGCACCTATTTCGGCAGCGACATCGCCGAGCGCACTTACACGCAAGCGGGCGTCTACACGCTGCTGGTCGAGGGCCGCCGTACGGCCCTCGCGCCGAACAGCCTGAGCTTTAGGGTCGACAAGACCGGCAACACGCTGGCCGAGCGGGTGGCCGGTTTCGATCAGGGCTTCGACGGCCCCGCGCTCGACCCGCTGTGGCAGACCGGCGGCGTGCCGAATACGCTGACGCCGGTCGGCGCGCCGAGCTACCGCTTCGAGACGCTGGACGGGGCCAGCGTGATCCGCCTGAACAGCGCGATCACCGGCCAGTACCGCGGCGCGGGCTGGACGACGGCCACCAACGCCGTCGGCCAGGGCTTCAGCTACGAGGTCCGTTTCAACACCTTGCTGCAATCGGCGGCGACCGGCTTCGACGAGCTGATCGGCCTGTCGATGATGGACGTGGCCGACCCCAGCCGCTGGGTGGCGACCGCGCTGGCCAGCAATGCCAGCGGCGGCGGCCGCACGCTGCGCGTCGACAGCCGCGGCGTCGGCGGCAGCGGCTTCCAGTCGCCGGCTTACGATTTCGCGGACAACACCTGGTACCGGCTGCGGCTCTGGGCCGCGAGCGACAGCACGATCAAGGCGACCCTGCTCAGCGATGCCGGCGCCGAGCTGATGACGCTGGATTTTGGCGTCACGACCGAGGTTTTCGGCGGTGGCGCGCGCTTCGGCATCTACCAGTCCAACACGACGACCGGCGGCACGGCCACGCACGATGTCGCGCTCGACTGGGCGCGGCTGAGCACGACGCCGGCTGCGATCAAGCCGCTGGTGCTGGGCGAATTCAATACGGGCAAACGGTTGCTGACGACCCAGCGCGATGTCTACGGCTTCAGCCTGGGCCAGCCGGGCCTGTTCGTGCTGGACACCCGCGAAAGCGGCTCGGCGACGCGCTGGACCCTGAGCGACGACCGCGGCACGGTGGCCAGCGGCAACTGGCTGGAGTGGCCGACGCTGGCGCTGAAGGCCGGCGACTACACGCTGCGCATCGACGGCAACACGAGCGGCGACTATGGCTTTCGCCTGCTCGATCTCGGCGCCGCCCCTGCCCTGCCGCTGGACCAGACCGTCAGCGGCACGCTGACGCCCGGCTACGGTGTGCAGAGCTGGCAGCTGGACGCGACGGCCGGCCAGCGCATCTTTTTCGACAGCCGCATGTCGCCCGACGCGGACTGGCGCCTCGTCGGGCCGGACGGCGATCAGATCTTCGCGTCCTGGGCCGGCTCGGACCAGGAGATCACGCTGGCGCAGACGGGCCGCTACACCTTGCTGCTCAATGGCTACAACAGCCACCCGGCGGCGCAGAACTTCGCCTTCCGCGTCGGCGACACCGGCGACCGCAGGGCCGACATCAGCATCGGCAGCGGTATCGACACGACGCCGCTGTGGGTGGCCGGCGCGCCGGGCCTGGGCGGCACGGCGCTGGAGCTGGACACGCAGCGCGACCTGATCCTGCCGCATGGCGCGGCCACCGATCTGCGCAATGACCTCAGCTTCGAGGCCTGGATCCGGCCCGATCGCTACGCCAACACCTGGCAGCCGATCGCCGTCAAGAGCGATGCCAGCGCGCAGCGCGAGTATTCGCTCTGGCTCAACAACAGCGGCTACCTCTATCTGTCGACCGCCGACGCCAGCGGTGAACAGGGCGTGTCCAGCGCCAACGGCTCAATCCAGCTGGGCGAGTGGGCGCATGTGGCCGGCGTCATCGATCGCAGCAACGGCCAGCTGCGCCTCTATATCAACGGCGTGCTGGCGGCGCAGAAGGACGGCCTGCGCAAGCAGGCAGCCGTCGCCAGCCCGGCGCCGCTGCGCATCGGCTCGACCGCCGAGACCAGCGGCGCCTATGGCAATTTCGACGGCGCGATCGACGAGATCCGCCTGTGGAACGTCGCCCGCAGCGGCCAGCAGATCGCCGACAACGCCGGAAAGGCCCTGCCCGGCCCCCAGGCCGGCCTGGCGCTGCGCCTGGGGCTGGACGAAGGCAGCGGCGACAGCGTCGCCGACAGCGGCCCGCAGGCGCTGAACGTGCCGATCAACAAGGCCTTTGCCGGCCTCCCCGGCGTGATCCAGGGCACGCTGAGCCAGCCCGGCCAGACCGACCGCTACCGTTTCACGCTGACGCAGCCGACCTGGATCGCCATGGACGTGCTGAGCAATGCCTACAACGTAGTCCGCTGGAACCTCAGCGGCCCGCAGGGCCTGGTGGCCAATGTCGGCATGACGCAGACCGACGCCAACGACGGCTTCCCGCTCTACCAGCTGCAGCCCGGCGACTACCAGCTGAGCATCGACGCCAGCACCGACAGCACGGCGCCCTATGCGCTGCGCCTGCTGGACCTCGGCCAGGCCGCCGAGCTGCCGCTGGGCAGCGTCGTCAACGGCATGCTCGCGCCGGCCTCGCAGACCCTGGCCTACCGCTTCGAGGCAACGGCCGGGCAGAAGTTCTTCTTCGATCGCCTGGGCGACGGCGGCGGCGACGGCTATTACCGCCTCATCGGCCCGAACGGCCAGCAGGTCTGGGCCAGCAATATCGACAATGACGTGGACACCTTCGCGGTCCCGCTGGCGGGCCGCTACACGCTGCTGGTCGAGGGCCGGCGCAACGAGCCGCGGCAGAACAGCTTCAGCTTCCGGCTCGTGCCGCAACCGCAGCTGGTCACGCCGATTACCTTGGGCGACTCGGTCGGCACCACGCCCCAGCTGGCGCCCGGCCGCTTCGGCATGGCCCTGCAGGCCGATGCGGCCAATTTCGTCCAGGTGCCGGACGGCCCGGCCACCGATCTGCGCGGCGACCTGACCATTGAGGCCTGGATCAATCCGGCGCGCTTCTCCAGCAGCTGGATGCCCATCGTCGCCAAGGACGATGCCAACAACCAGCGCGCCTACACGCTGTGGCTGAACGCCGACGGTTCGATCTACGGCGACACCCGCGACGCCAGCGGTCTGCAGGGCGCCCGCAGCGTGGCCGGCCTGGTGGCGACCGATCGCTGGACCCATGTGGCGATGGTGATCGAGCGCAGCGCCGCCACGCCGCGCATCCGTCTCTTCGTCGACGGCGTCGAGACCGCGCTGGCCTCGGGTGGCGCCTTGCGCAGCGCGCCCGGCATCGACACGGCGGGCACGCTGCGGGTCGGCAATGCTTGGTTCGCCGATACCTCGACCTTCCAGTTCGACGGCCTGATCGACGAGGTCCGGCTCTGGTCGCTCGCGCGCAGCGCCGCCCAGCTGCAGGCCGGCCGCGACCAGGCGCTGGCCGGCAACGAGGCGGGCCTCTCGGTCTATCTGCCGCTGGACAGCGTCGGCCCGGATGGCAGCACGCCGCTGGGCAACGGCGCTGGCACGGGCCAGCTCGTCAACAGCTTCGGCACGCTGAACGGCGTCATCGCCGGCACCCTGGCCAGGCCCGGCCAGACCGACAGCTACAGCTTCACGCTGAGCGAGCGCACCCAGGTGCTGGCCGACAGCCTGACGAATTCCTATGGCGTCGTCAGCTGGCGCCTGCTCGGCCCCGGCGGCCTGAACATCGTCCGCAATCTGAACGCCACCGACGCCGCCAACGGCTACCCCGTGCTGGACCTGCTGCCGGGCAGCTACAGCCTGAGCATCGACGCCAGCAACGACGACACCGCGCCCTATGCCTTGCGCCTGCTGCCGCTGGCGGCGCTGCCGGCAATGACGCCCGGCACCGAGGTCAACGGCACCCTGGCCCCGGGCAGCCGGACCGACGGCTGGCGCTTCGAGGGCCAGGCCGGCGCCAGCTACTACTTCGACGCGCTGGCCGCCAGCACCTCCGAGGGCCGCGTGCGCCTGATCTCGCCCTATGGCACCGAGGTCTGGGCCACTTCCGCGAACACCGACGTCAACACCTTCACGTTGCCGGTCAGCGGCAGCTACACGCTGCTGATCGAGGGCAACCGCGGCAACACCGACCTGCCCAGCAGCTACCGCTTCAATCTGCAGCCGGTCGTCGACACGCAGCGCGCGCTGGTGATCGGCCAGGGCCAAGCCTTCGCTCCGGGCTGGCAGGGGGGCGGCAACGGCCTGGAGCTTGACGGCACGCAATGGCTGGAGGCGCCGGTCGATCCCTCGCTGGACCTGCGGCACAACCTCAGCCTGGAAGCCTGGATCAAGCCCGAGCAGCCGGGCCAGAGCTGGACGGCGCTGTTCTACAAGGGCGATGGCAACTTCAACCAGCGCAGCTACAGCCTCTGGCTGAACCGCGACGGCCGTCTGCATCTGTCCACCAGCGACGGCAGCAACCGCAGCCTGGACACCGCCGCCGGCACCATCCAGTGGGGCCAGTGGCAGCATGTCGCCGCCGTCATCGACCGCGATGCCAAGCAGATGCGCATCCTGGTCGATGGCATCGAGAAGGCCAAGCTCGCGCTCCCCGGCGGCGACGCGGTCGTCTCCAGCACGCCGCTGCGCATCGGCCAGGCCCGCCAGGAGCTGCGCACCGAGATCACAGGCTACCAGGGCTTGATGCGCGATCTGCGCGTATGGAACACGGCGCGCAGCAACCCGGACATCGCCGCCGGCATGACGACGCCGCCGAGCTTCGGCACCCCCGGCCTGGTGCTGAACTACCTGCTCGACGAGAGCGCCGGCACCGTCGTGGCGGACCCGGTCGGGGGGCTGAACGGCAGCCTCGTCGGCTTCTACGACGAACTGCCCGACACCGTGCAAGGCCGCATCACGACGCCCGGCCAGCGGGTCATCTACACGCTCGATGTCGGCAGCACGAAGCGCGTCGTCTTCGACACCCTCAGCGACCTCGGCTTCAGCTGGAGCCTGAGCGGCCCCGGCGGCCGCTTGGTCGATGCGCGCAGCTTCCAGGCCAGCGACTCCAACGACCGGGCCGGCACCGACGGCTATATCGCCAACCCGGCCGACAACAACCGCGTCGTCTACGAACTGCGCCCCGGCCAGTACACGCTGACCGTCGATGCGCCCAACGATGATGTCGGCGACTTCGCCTTCCGCCTGGTCGACCTGGCCGCCGCGACGCCGGTCGCGTTGGGCACGCCGATCAATCTGACGCTGGAGCCGGGCAATGCGACGCGGGCGCTGAGCTTCTCGGTCGCGGCCGGCGACCGGCTGTTCTTCGACCAGCTTGCCGCCGCCACCGCCGGCCTGCGCTGGCGCCTGATCTCGCCCAGCGGCGACCAGCTCTGGAGCAGCGGCTTCAACGGCGACGTGGCCGCGCGCAGCTATCTGCAGGCCGGCAGCTACACCCTGCTGCTGGAGGGCTATCGCAACAACAGCAATCCGAATTCGCTCAGCTTCCAGATCACGCCGCAGGGCAATACGCTGGCCGAGCGCATCGCCGGCTTCGACGACAGCTTCGATGCCGCCCTGCCCGGCGCCAACTGGAACCAGGTCGGCGGCAATATGACGCTGGCCGCCGACACGCTGGACGGCGCCTCGGTGCTGCGCCTGCGCAGCAGCCAGACCAATTACCAGACGGGCAACGAGCTGCGCAGCGTCGGCAATGTGGCCGGCCAGGGCGTGCGCTACGAGGTGCGCTTCAACACGCTGACCCAGGGCGTGGCCGGCGTCAGCACCGACGAGTTCATCGGCCTGTACATCAGCAGCGCCGCCGACAGCAGCCGCAACGCCTGGGTCAATCTGTTCAGCGATGCCAACGGCAACCGCCAGTTCCGCAGCGGCACGAACAATGTCGGCGGCGTCGGCGCCAGCACGCCGGCCTTCGCCTTCGCCGACAAGACCTGGTATCGGCTGCGCCTGGAAGCGCCGGCCGCCGGCACGCTGCGCGCGGTGCTCAGCGACGACAACGGCCTCGAACTGGCCAGCCGCGACCTCGGCGTCACGACCGACGTCTTCGCCGACGGCATGCGCTTCAACCTCTACCAGTACGACGCGCTGGGCGGCGCGGTCCACCCGTCCGAGGTGGCCATCGATTGGGCCCGCGTGACGAGCACGCCCGCCGCGCCCCAGGCCATCGCGCTGGGCGAACTGGTCAACGGCAACCATGCCGGCAGCGGCGAGCGCGACCTCTACAGCTTCAGCGTCGCGCAGACGACCCAGGTCGTGATGGACCCGCGCGCCAACAACGGCGAGCTGCAGTGGACGCTCAGCAGCGAACGCGGCCAGATCGGCAGCCTGAACTTCCAGCAGCGCAGCTGGGATTACCAGGCCAATCCGGTGATGACCTTGACGCCGGGGACCTACACGCTGCAGGTCGGCGGCAGCGCCGGCCCGCTCGACTACGGCTTCCGCCTGCTGGATCTGGCCACGGCCAGCGCGCTGACGCCGGGCAGTTCCCGCTCCGGCACGCTGAGCCCCGGCAACAGCACCGAGATCTACCGCTTCACGGCCCAGGCCGGCGAGCGCTTCTTCTTCGACGCCCAGCAAGTCGGCAATGCCGACAGCAGCTGGCGCCTGATCTCGCCCAGCGGCCAGCAGCGCTGGATCAGCGGCCTGGGCAGCGACGTCGACACTGCGAGCCTGGACCAGAGTGGCGACTGGACCCTGATCGTCGAGGGCCGGCGCAGCCAGGCCAACATCACCAACGCCTACCGCTTCAATGTGCAGAAGGTCGACGACATCGTCGCCCCGCTGACCTTGGGCGCCACCGTGCAGGCCGAATTGACCCAGGCCGGCCAGCAGGCCCGCTACAGCTTCACGCTCGATCAGCGCAAGCAGCTGCTGTTCGACACGCTCAGCAACGCCGACTTCAGCTGGACGCTGACGGGCCCGCTGGGCACCGTGGTGAACCAGCGCGGACTGCGCTCCACCGATGCCGGCAGCATAGCCGGCGATCCCAGCCTGGACCTGGTGCCGGGCAGCTACACGCTGACCCTGGACGCCAGCGGTGACGACATCGGCAAATTCGCCTTCCGCCTGCTCGACATGGCCGTGGCGACGCCGATCACGCCCGGCCTGCCCTTCACCGCCCCCCTGCCCAGCGGCAGCGAGACCCAGCTCTACAGCTTCACGGCCGCGGCCGGCGACAAATTCTTCTTCGACGTCCAGCAGGTCGGCAGCAGCACCGGCGTCTGGCGCCTCTACGGCCCGACCGGCAATCTGCTGGCCAAGCTCGACAGCATGGCCGATCTGGATGTGCAGACTTTGGCCGAGGCGGGCCGCTACACGATCGCCATCGAGGGCCGCTACGACGCCAGCGCCGCCAATGCGCTGCGCATGCTGGTGCAGCCGCTGCCCGAGGTGGCGCCGGTGCGCATCACCGGCCTCGAATACCAGCCGGCCGCCGACCTGGTCGCCCAGGGTCTGCAGCTTGTCGGCGAAGGCGGCGTGATCGAGTCGGGCGGCGCGATCACCGTCTCCTGGAGCGATCGCAACGAGGGCACGCTGCCGACCGCCGGCAGCTGGCGCGACCGCGTCGTCCTCAGCCGCGTCGATACCGGCGAGCTGCTGGCCACCGTGCTGCTGCCCTATGACGCCGGCAACGAGGGCCCGCTGGCCGCGGGCGCCGCGCTGGCGCGCTCGGTACAGCTGACCCTGCCGGAAGGCCTGCGCGGCGCCGGCCTGCTGCGGGTGGCGGTCAACGTCGACGTCGACAACGCGCTGGACGAGCGCAATCCGGCCGGCAGCGCCGAGAACAACAACAGCGCCAGCACCGAGGTCACGGCCACCTTGCCGACCTATGCCGATCTGCTGCCCGAGCTGCTCAGCGTGCAGCCCACCGCCGCCGGCTGGGAGCCTGGCGACCGGGTCACCGTCGCCTGGACCACCCGCAATGCCGGCAATCGCGCCGCCAGCGGGGCCTGGCAGGAGACCCTGGTCGTGCGCAATCTGGTCAACAACCAGATCGTCTACAGCACCAGCATCGAGCACGACGGCAGCCCCCTGGCCGCCGACGGCGGCAGCGTCGCGCGCAGCCTCTTCTTCGCCTGGCCGGACGGCATCAGCGCGAACGGCCGCTTTTCCTTCACCGTCACCGTCGATGCGGCCGGCCAGGTGGCCGAGGTCAATGCCGGCGGCAGCGGCGAGAGCAATAACAGCGCCAGCCTGACCCGGCTGTCCGCGCCCGATCTGCAGCCCGGCTTCCTGCAACTGGCCCCGGGCCCGGTGCAGAGCGGCGGGCCGCTGACCCTGCACTGGTCGCTCAGCAATGCCGGCAACTCGACCGTGCTGAGCGGCTTCGCCGAGCGGGTCACCGTCTTCAACAACACGACCCACCAGACGATTCTGAGCCAGCTGATCGTCTATGACCCCGCCGTGGACGGCGATATCGCCGCCTTTGGCCAGCGCCAGCGCGTGCTGACCCTGCAACTCCCCGAGGGCGCGGCCGGCGCCGGCAATCTGACCATCACCGTCAGCAGCGATGTCAACAACGAGCTGATCGAGGTCAACAACGCCGGCACCGCCGAGTCCAACAATTCGGCCAGCATCGACGTCGTTTCCAGCGTCGCCGCCTACCCGAACCTGAAGGTCGGCGCGCCGGTCGCGCCGGCCAACGCCAAGGGCGGCCAGACGGTCAGCGTCAGCTGGACCGTGACCAATATCGGCAGCGTCGCCGCCACCGGCAGCTGGGTCGACCGCCTGGAACTGTCCGCCAACAGCAGCTACGGCGACGGCGACCAGCGCGCCAGCGCCGAGGTCGGACACAGCGGCCCGCTGGCCGCCGGCGCCTCCTACACGGCCACCGCACAGATCACGCTGCCGCTGCAGTTCGACGGCACGCTGAACTGGATCGTCCGCACCGACGCCGGCAATGCGCTGCTGGAGCCGGACACGCGCGCCGACAACACCTCGCCCGCCACGCCGATCCAGGTGGCGGCGCCCTATTCCGATCTCCATGTCGAGGTGGTCAGCGCGCCGACGGCGGCCGTCGCCGGCACGCAGATCGAGATCGCCTGGCGGGTGCGCAATGTCGGCGACACGCCGGCCACCGGCAGCTGGAAGGACCGCCTGGTGCTATCCCAGGACGGCGTGATCGACAGCGGCGATCTGGTGCTCGCGACCGTGCTGCACAACGGCCCGCTGAGCCCGCAGGACGCCTATACCGAGCGGCGGACCATCGCGCTGCCCGCCGATCTCAGCGGCAGCTGGTTCGTGCTGCTGAAGAGCGATCTGGACGGCAGCGTCTACGAGGGCGCGCGCCTGGGCAACAACCTGGGCATGGCGCCCGCTGCGCTGGCCGTCTCCGCCGCGCCGGCCGCCGATCTGGTCGCGAGCCAGGTGCTGGCGCCCGGCGAGGCGCTCAGCGGCGCGGCCGCCACGGTCGCCTGGACCGTCAGCAATGCCGGCGAGGCCGCCGCGACCGGCCCCTGGGTCGACTACGTCTATCTGAGCGCCAATGGCCAGTTGGCCGGCGCCGTCCTGCTGGGCACGCGCACGCGCAACGAGGGGCTGGCCGCCGGCGCGCATTACGACGCCACGCTGCAGGTCCAGCTGCCGGCATGGGCCGACACCGACAGCGCGCGCATCCTGGTCCTCACCGACGCCGGCCAGCGCGTCTACGAATCGCAGCGCGAGGCGAACAACCTGGCCGCCGCGGCCCAGCCGATCGCGCTGCGCCACGTCAATCTGGTCGCGGCCGAGCTGCAGGCGCCGGACACGGCCGCCTCCGGCGACCCGCTGCATGTGGTGCTGAACGTCGCTCAGTCCGGCAGCACGGGCCTCAGCGGCAGCTGGACCGACAAGCTCTATCTGTCCGCGACGCCGACCCTGGGCAGCGGCGCCCGCCTGCTCGACAGCAAGCCGAGCAGCCGGCAGCTGGACGCCGGCGGCGGCTACAGCCTCAGCTTCGACATCACCTTGCCGGTCGATGTGCAGGGCCGCTGGTATTTGCTTGCCGTGACCGACTCGCAGGACCAGATCGAGGAAGTCGCCAGCGAAAACGACAATCTGGCCGTTCGGGCGATCGATCTGACGCTGGCGCCCTATGCCGATCTGGTGGTCGGCAATGTGACGGCGCCGCAGCGGGTGATCGCCGACCCGGCGCGGGTGACGGTCGGCTGGACGGTCAGCAATGCCGGCACCGGCGCCGGCCTGGTGAACGGCTGGACCGACAGGGTGGTGCTGTCGACCGACGACATCATCGGCAATGCCGACGACCTGCTGCTGGGCAGCTTCGCCCACGAGGGCGGGCTGGCCAAGGACCAGAGCTACAGCCGCAGCGAAACCATCTTCGCGCCGGCCAACTACCGGCCCGATCGCTACCAGGTCTTCGTCCTCACCGACGCGGCCGGCCAGGTGTTCGAGAACGGCCAGGAGGCGAACAACCGCGCCAGCGCCGCCGCGACGCTGGATCTGATGCCGCGGCCCTATGCCGATCTGGTGCTGACCGATCTGAGCGTGCAGCCCAGCGCGCAGTCCGGCGGCAAGCTGGCCGTCAGCTGGAGCGTCGCCAACACGGGGCTGGGCGTCACCAGCGTCAACGGCTGGAGCGACGTCGTCAGCCTCTCGCGCAACCCGGACGGCAGCGCCCCCTTCCTGAATGTCGGCTTCGACCACCTCGGCTCGCTGGCCGCCGGCGGCAGCTACAGCCGCACGGGCGAGATCACGCTGCCGCAGGACCTGTCCGGCACGATCTATGTGACGGTGCGGACCAACAGCGGCCAGCAGGCCTTCGAGTTCATCTTCAACGACGCCGCCAATGCGCGCAGCGCCGGCCCGGTGCAGATCACGCAGTCGCCGACGCCGGACCTCAAGGTCACCGGCATCAGCGCGCCGACGGCCGCCAACGAGAGCGACACGGTCGACATCACCTGGACCGTGCTGAACGACGGCCAGGCCGCCGCCCGGGGCAGCTGGACCGATGTGGTCTCGCTGCGCCGCGTCGGCGTCGACCCCAACGACCCGGCCTCGCCGCGGCCCATCTTCCTGGGCAGCTACACGACGAGCGGCCCGCTGGGCGCGGGCCTCAGCTACACCCGCACCGAGCGCATCAAGCTGCCGGCCCGCATCGAGCAGGGCTGGCAGGTGGTCGTGTCCACCGACACCGGCAACACGGTGTTCGAAGGCAGCCCCGAGATCGACAACAACACGCGGGTCAACAACGTCACCACCGTGCTGTCCCTGCTGCCGCGCCCCGATCTGCAGGTCGAGAACATCACTTTGCCGAGCAGCTCCATCACCGCCGGCAGCACCGCCTCGGTCAGCTTCGTGGTCGTCAACCGCGGCTCGGTGCCGACGACGACGCCGCACTGGGTCGACCGCGTCTATTTCTCGCTGGACGACCAGCCCGGCAACGACATCCTGCTGGCCACCGTGGCCAACGGTTCGGCGCTGGACGCCAACGGCGGCCAGTACCCGAGCAACTCGGTCAGCTTCGTGCTGCCCGAGCGCCTGCGCGGCCCCGGCCGCATCCTCGTGATCGCCGACGCCGACGGTGCGGTGGACGAATACCCGAGCATCAACGAGCGCAACAACTTCGCCAGCGTGCCGGTCACCATCACGGCCCAGCCGCTGGCCGATCTGGTGATGTCGGCCGTCGTCGCGCCGACGCAGGGTGTCTATGGCGGCGAGGTGTCGGTCAGCTATACCGTCACCAACAAGGGCTCGGCGCCGACCAGCGTGCCGAGCTGGACCGACAGCATCTGGCTGACCAAGGACAAGACCCGGCCCAGCCCCGGCCCGCGCTCGGTGCTGTCCCATGATGGCTCGCCCATCGTCATCCCCGGCAATGACGCGGTGCTTCTGGGCAGCTTCGGCCATGCCGGCGCGCTGGCCGTCGGCGAGAGCTATACGCAGACCGTCAAGGTTCGCATCCCGCAGCAGATCGCCTCGGGCACCTACTACATCACGCCCTGGAGCGATGCCTACGACGGCGTCTTCGAAGACCAGCTCGCCAGCAACGTCAATCCGGACGATCCGAACGAGGCCGACAGCAGCAATTACAAGGCGCGCGCGATCGACATCATCGGCACGCCGACCCCGCCGCTGCCCGACCTGATCGTCACCGAGATCAGCAGCAATGCCACGGCCGCGCAGCCGGGCTCGGTCGACGGCCCGCTGACGGTCAGCTGGACGGTGCGCAATATCGGCGAGGGCCAGGCGATCGGCGTCGGCGGCACCTGGTACGACTATGTCTTCGCCCACGACACCGCCAATATCGACGACCCGAATGCCAAGGTCTGGTTCCTGGGCGCCTTCGAGCGCGCCAGGTCGCTGGACGCGCTGCAGAGCTACACGCAGACCAAGAGCTTCGAGCTGGCGCCGGCGCTGAAGGGCCTGCGCATCTCGGTGATCGCCGATGCGAATCCGATCGCGCCCTTCGTCATCGAGAGCAACGAGCTGAACAATCTGAAGACCATCGATGCGACGATCGTCGCGCGCCCCGCCGATCTGAAGGTCACCTCGATCAGCACCCAGCCGCTCAACTACTCGGGCGAGAAGACGCAGCTGAGCTGGACCGTGCTCAACGACGGCGCCGACGTCTGGAGCGGCACCCATTTCTGGAGCGACCGCGTCTACATCTCGCCCGATCCGACCTTCGGCAACCGCGCGGTCTCGCTGGGCAGCTTCGTCCATGCGGCCGGCGGCGGCCTGGCCCATGGCCAGAGCTACACGACGACGGCCGAGGTCACCGTGCCGGCCGGCTGGGACGGGCCCTACTACGTCTATGTCTTCACCGACGCCGCGCCGGAACCGAACGGCAGCGAGCCCAACGCGGGCAAGAACAGCGACGCGCTCGCCTTCTTCGGCGGCTCGGTCTACGAGGGCGCCGCCGCCACCAACAATATGGGCCGGGCCGACATCGCCATCACCTACCGCGAGCCCGATCTGAAGATCACGCAGATCACGGTGCCGGGCGCGGTCAGCTCCGGCCAGTCGGTGGCGCTGAGCTTCACCGTCAGCAACCAGGGCACGCGCGATACGCGGCAATGGTCCTGGTTCGACCGCATCTATCTGTCGCGCGATCCCTCGCTGGACAGCAGCGATCTGCAGCTGGCCAGCTTTATTCACTACGGCGGCCTGGCCAAGGACGGCAGCTACACGGTCAACACGACGCTGCAGATCCCCCCCGATGCCGACGGCCCCTTCTACCTGATCGCCTACACCGATGCCGACGTCGTCGGCACCGAGCCCAATGGCGCGGCCAATGTCGGCGTCAAGCAGGTGTTCCAGAACCGCGACGCGGTCCCCGAGTTCCGCGACGAGGGCAATAACGTGGTCGTGCTGCCGCTGCAGGTCACGCTCTCGCCGGCCGCCGATCTGCATGTGGCCAGCGTCGGCGCCACGCCCGAGCAGCCGACCCGCGGCCAGACCCTGACCGTCAACTACACGGTCGTCAACCAGGGCGGCGCGGCCACGGCAGCCAATGCGGTCTGGCGCGACCAGGTCTATCTCTCGGTCGATCCGGTGCTGGATCTGCGCAGCGACCGCTATCTGGGCGACATCGAGCACAAGGGCATGGTCGCCGCCGGCGGGCACTACGACGGCAGCGGCACGTTCAAGCTGCCGGCCGGTCTGACCGGCTCCTACTACGTCTTCGTCGTTACCGATCCTATCCTCAGCCCGAGCGGCGAGCCGCGCGGCAAGGTCTTCGAGGGCACGCGCGAGGACAATAACGCGACGGCCACCCAGGCGCCCATCATCATCAAGCTGCCGCCGCCGTCCGACCTGGTCGTCGACGACATCGTCCTGCCCGCCAGCGGCACGACCGGCGACGAGGTCAAGATCAAGTTCACCGTCAGCAACAGCCCGACGGCCGCCGCCGCCGAGGGCTCCTGGACCGACTCCGTCTATCTGTCGGTCGACAGCGAATGGGGCCTGCAGGACATCCTGCTCGGCAAGGTGCTCCACCAAGGTACGCTGGCCGCTGGCGACAGCTATGTCTCCGAGCTGACGGCCAAGCTGCCGCCGGCCAAGGCCGGCAGCTACCGCATCATCGTCCGCGCCGACATCTACAACGAGGTCAACGAGGGCTCCGGCGGCAACATCGGCGAGCGCAACAACACCACGTCCAGCGCCGGCCCGATCAGCATCAGCGTGCCCACGCTGGGCCTGGGCGTGCCGCTGGAGACGACGCTCGCCCCGGGCGAGCAGCGCCTGTACCGGGTGACGGTCGGCGCCAACGAGACGCTGCAGGTCGTGCTGGATGCGGACGACGAGCTGACATCGAACGAGCTCTACGTCCGCTACGGCGACGCCGCCAGCCCCTCGGCCTTCGATTTCGGCGCGCTGCAGCAGCTGTCGGCCGACCCGATGACGCGGGTGCCGACCACCCAGGCGGGCGACTACTACGTGCTGATCTCGGGCCGGCCCGGCAACAAGAACAGCACGCCGGTGACGCTGAGCGCCAAGCTCCTGCCCTTCAGCATCACCGACATCGCGCAGGACCAGGGCGGCGACGGCAAATGGGTCAGCGCCACCATCAGCGGCGCCGGCTTCAAGCCGGGCGCCGTCGTCAAGCTGGTGCGGCCGGGCATCCTCGAGGTGGCGCCGGCCCGCTACCAGGTGATCGACGCGACGACGATCAAGGCAATCTTCGACCTGACCGAGGTGCCGCACGGCCTCTACGACGTTGCCGTCATCAACCCCGATGGCGCGATGGCCACCCTGCCCTACCGCTATCTGGTCGAGACGGCGCTGCCGATCGACGTGACCATCGGCCTGGGCGGCCCGCGCGTCGTGCCCTCGGGCCAGACCGGGCTCTACAGCATCTCGCTGCAAAGCCTGACCAATGTCGACACGCCCTATGTCTACTTCAGCTTCGGCGTGACCGAGCTGGGCGACAACGCCAAGGTCTACGGCCTGCCCTACACGACCTTCAGCTCCAACGTCGGCGGCCGGCCGGACGGCGATCTGCGCAGCGACGTCGGCTGGGCCAGCCTGGACAGCGAGGTGAACAGCTTCGGCACGATGCTGGCGCCCGGTTATGCGCTGGACGTCGAGGCCGGTGGCTATGTCGGCATGAATTTCACCGTCACCGCCTGTCCGGGCCTGCAGGCGATCTTCGACCGCAATTTCGAGGCCTACAGGCGCGCCGTCTACGAGGCCCGGCCCGATCTGGCCAAGGCCGATGTGCTGAAGGACGGCGTCGGCTCGCTGGGCAGCTGGCTGGCCGAATGGTTCAGCAACCCGAACGCCAAGATCAACGACTGCATCGGCCTGTTCGCGCCCTTCCTGTTCAATGTGAACGCGGCGGCCACGCCGCTGACCCGCGACGAGTTCGTGCTGCTGCAGACCCGGGAGGCCGAGCGCCTGCGCACGGCCGTGCTGGCCGACACCAAGGCCAATGCGAGCCTGGTCAATCTCGCGGCCGACCGCGACACCTGGGTTCAGGCCTATCTGGGCGCGCTGGAAGAAAGCGGCCTCTTGCGTCCGGCCGACCAGGCGCCGCCGATCCGCAGCGACGAGAAGGTCATCAGCCTGATGGCGACGCTGGCCAGCGGCATCCTGATCGGCCCGGTCGGCCAGCAGATCGCCGGCCCGGCAACGCTGAGCGCCTTCTTCGAACAGATGCACAAGTGGTACGGCGACATGCCGGGCACGCTCACCGATCTGCTCGGCGTCGATCACCGCGAATCGCAGGAATGCGGCGAGTACAACATTCCGGTGCCGGTCTCGGGCAACTATGCCGACTACAACCTGGCGCTCTCGCACCCGACCTACTTCCAGTCGATCAATATCTTCTCGCCGTTCAGCGCCAGCTCGGCCGTCACATCGACCGACCCGGGCTTCTCCTCGCTGGCCAGCAGCAATCAGCTGAGCCTGCTGGAGCTGCAGAAGCTGTTCGACCAGATCGCGCAGAACAACAACGACGGCGCCCTGATCATCGGCCCGAACGGCTATGGCGACCAGCAGTTCCTGCCCGCCAACACGCCGCTGCCCTACACGATCCGCTTCGCCAACCCGAGCGGCGCCGCGACGGCCGCCGAACAGCTGCGCATCTCGACCCAGCTGGACAGCGATCTCTCGCTGCGCTCCTTCCGCCTCGGCGACGTCAACATCGGCGGCATCACCATCCATGTGCCGCAGGACCGCGCCGCCTTCCAGGGCGACTTCGATCTGCGCAACTCGCTGGGTTTCATCGTGCGCGTCAGCGCCGGCGTCGACCCGGACACGCGCATCGCAACATGGTTGCTGCAGGCCATCGACCCCGACACAGGCGAGGTGCTGCAGGACGCCACCCGCGGCCTGCTGCAGCCCGACGATGCGCAGGGCCGCGGCCAGGGCTTCGTCAGCTACACGGTGCAGGCCGCCTTCGAGGCGCAGGACGGCGCGACGGTAGAGGCGCAGGCCCGCGTCGAGCTGGACGGCCGCGCGCCGATGGAAACGGCCCGCATCAGCAGCACGCTGGACCTGAGCCCGCCGACGACCACCTTGAGCGCCGCGCCGGTCCAGGCCGGCAGCGCCGACTACCAGGTGAACTGGCAGGCCAGCGACGGCAACACCGGCTCGGGCGTGCGCAGCACCACCGTCTATGTGCGCGAGGACGGCGGCGCCTGGACGATCTGGAAGCAGCAGAGCACCGACAGCAGCGGCGTCTACAGCGGCCGCGCCGGCCACAGCTACCAGTTCCTGGCCCTGTCGATCGACAACGCCGGGAATCGCGAGCTGGCCCCCAGCAGCGACCTGCCCAGCGACGGCGCCGTGGTCGATCTCGGCGGCACGCCCCAGGTCGGCCGCACGACGCAGGACATCGCCCCCGCACCGCCACCCAGCAATGCCGACAGCACGAAGGAGCTGTTCCTGAAGGCCCGGCAGAACCTGCCCGGCCCGGTCTCCTCGCGGCCCTCGCTGTTCCAGACCGTGCTGGCGCCCTTCGCCGGCGAGGCCTTCGGCACCGGCATCACGCAGAGCTTCGCCGGCATCGGCCCGCTGGCCCTGCTGCAGCGCCCGGACGGGACCTTTGTCGTCAGCGGCGGCGGCAACCGCGGCGCCCTCTATCTGTTCGACGCCACCGGAGGCCGCGCGCTGGCGCCGGCCGTTCAGCTGGACAGCCCCATCTACGACCTCGCCTATGACGCTGGCGGCGGGCTCTGGGCCACCAGCGGCGGCGGCCAGCTGCTGGAGCTCGACCCGCAGTCGCTGGAGATCATCAACCGCTACGGCGACAGCCTGACGCAGTCGCTGGCCTTCGATCGCGCCAAGGGCCTGTTCTACGTCTCCTCCGGCAATGGCGTCGAGCGCTTCGACCCGGTCACGCGGAGCTTCAGCCACTTCAGCAATATCCGTGTCGACGATCTCGCGATCGCGCCGGACGGCAGCCTCTGGGCCAGCGCCTGGCCCCAGCGCGGCCAGATCATCCGTTTCGATGCTCAGGGCCGCGCGCAGGCGCAGCTGGACATAGCCGCCGAGCTCGACTCGCTCGCCTTCGGCCAGGCCGGTACCGCCTTGCAGGGCCTGCTCTTCGTCTCGGCCCGCATCGAATCGGGCAGCCCCGACAAGGCCAGCCTCTATATGGTGGACCTGGCGACGATGAACTGGCTGGCCGTCGCCCAAGGCGGCCCCAGCGCCGAGCAGTTGCTGGCCACCGACGACGGTCGCCTGCTGATCGCCAATGGCAGCCAGGTCGACGTGCTGGCCCCCCTGGTCGCCCCGGCCGTGCTGCGCACCAGTCCGGCCGCCGGCGCCATCGTCGCGCTGCCGCTCAGCAGCCTGACCGTCACCTTCGACCACGATATGCGCGTCGGCAGCGACGGCGACCTCGCCTCGGTTACCAACGTCGCCAACTACCACCTCGTCGATGACACGGGCAAGGCCGTCACGATCGCTTCGTTGGCTTATGACCCGGCCAGCCGCACGGTGACCTTGCGCTTCGAGTCGCCCGACGGCGGCAACTACACGCTGACCATCGCCAAGCGCATCCGCTCGGCGGTCGGCCTGGAGATGGCCGCCCCGCACCAGGTCGCCTTCACCGCGGTGTCGGACTTCTCGACCCTGCTGGACATCCAGTTCCTCGCCACCCGCTCCGACCGCGCCAGCGGCACCCTGTCCTTCGACGTCAAGGTCACGAACAAGAGCGACTACGACCTCAAGGTGCCGCTGCTGCTGGTGTTGGACCCCTCGCGCTACTTCGCCGGCTCGGTCGCCGGCGCGACCAGCGGGGCCAACGGCCTGTGGCTGCTCGACCTGGGCACCGGCCTGCCCGGCGGCGTGTTCGCGCGCGGCGCGTCGACGCAGCTGACGACGATCAAGCTGAACAACCCGTTGGGCCAGCGGGTCGAGATCGGCGCCGGCGTCTATGCCCTGCCCTATCCGAACCAGACGCCGAGCTTCCAGCAGGCACCGCTGACCCAGGCCCGGGCCGGCACGCCCTATGTCTACGAAGCCAAGGCCGAAGATCCCGAGCACAGCGCGCTGACCTGGGTCATGCTGCAGGGCCCGCAAGGCGCGACAGTGGATGCCGCGACCGGTCTCCTGCGCTGGACGCCCACGCCCGACAGCCCCGAAAAGAGCTCCATCGTCCTGCGCGTCTACGACACCCGCGGTGCCTACGCGACCCAGGCCTTCGTCATCGAGACCGAGGGCGCCAACCGCGCGCCGCTGCTGGACCTGCCGAGCTCCGTGCGCCTGATCGAGGGCCAGGCCTTCACGCTGGCCATCACCGCCGCCGACCCCGAGGGTCGGCCGCTCAGCTATTCGGCCAACGGCCTGCCGCCCGGTGCCCGCTTCGACAGCCAGCGCGCCGTCTTTGAATGGACGCCGGGCTATGACGCCGCCGGCGACTATCGCGATCTGAGCTTCACCGTCAGCGACGGCATCAACACGGTGACCCGCGTGCTGAGCGTCATCGTCGACCAGGCCAATGCGCCGCCGGTGCTGCTGGGCATCCCCGATCGCACGGTGCGCCAGGGCGATCCGGTGCAGTTCACGCTGCGCGCCAGCGATGTCGACAGCCAGACGCTCACCTATTCCGCCGAGCTGCTGCCGCCCGGCGCGACGCTGGACCCAAACACCGGCGCCTTCCACTGGCTGCCGCCGCTGGACAGCGCCCCCGAATACAGCTTGCGCTTCCGCGTCTCCGACGGCGAGACCAGCGTCGAGCGCACCGTCCACTTCACGGTGCTCAATGTCAATGCGGCGCCGGTGTTCGCGCCGGTCCTCAATGCCTCGGTGCTGGAGGGCCAGACCCTGACCCTGCTGCTGAATGCCGTCGATCCGGACAACCCGCGCTACATCCCGCAGGTGCGCCTGGCCGACGGCACTTTGTCGGCGCCGGAAGGACCGCAGCCGACCGTGACTTACAGCGTCAGCGGCCTGCCCGACGGCGCGAGCTTCGACCCCTTCACCGGCACGCTGCACTGGACGCCCGGCTATGACCGGGCCGGCCCCTACAGCATCGTCGTCACCGCCACCGACGATGGCGACGGCAGCGGCACGCCGCTGTCGACCAGCATGACCGTGCCGATCACGGTGCTGAACGCGAACCGGCCGCCGCTGGTGCCGGCGCAGGAAAACCTGACCGTGCAGAAGGGCCAGACGGTCGACGTGCCGGTGGAGGTGAGCGACGCCGACGGCAATCCGCTCGACCTGGTCTTCACCGTCACCCTGCGCGGCCTGCCCTATGAGGTGTCGGTCAATGGCCAGCCGACGCGGGCCGATGGTGGCACGCCGTTGTTCAACTTCGTCTCGACCGGCAACGGCACCGGTTATCTGCGCATCACCCCCGGCGAGCGCGACCGCGGCGACTACATCGTCACGCTGACGGCCAGCGACAACGGCGACGGGGGCGGCGCCAAGGACCGGCTCTCGGCCTCGCAGACCTTCGTCGTCAAGATCGCCTCGGCCGCCGAGCCGCCGCTGCTGGCCACCATCGGCCCCAAGGTGGCCCTGATCGGCCAGACGCTGCAGTTCACGGTCAAGGCCAGCGACCTCGACCAGGATGCGCTCATCTTCACCGCCAAGGACAAGCCGGCCAGCGCCAGTCTCGTCCAGGGCAGCCAGTACGGCAGCGCCGTCTTCAGCTGGACGCCGACCGCCGCCGACGCCGGCACGACATCCATCACCTTCATCGTCACCGACAGCGCCGGCAACAGCGACCAGCAGACGGTGGCGATCACGGTGCGCAACGAGAACCTCGCGCCCATCCTGCAGCCGATCGGCAATCGCAGCGTGGCCGAGGGCCAGCTGCTGGACCTGCAGTTCGCCGCCAGCGATGCCAATGGCGACACGCTGACCTACAGCATCGCCAACGCGCCGCCCGGCGCGGTCTTCGACCCGGTGGCCGGCCGGCTGCGCTGGGCCACCGACTTCTTCTCCGCCGGCATCTACCGCGACGTGCTGGTCACCGTCTCCGACGGCGCGATGAGCAGCAGCGAAAAGTTCGACATCACCGTCACGCCCACCAACCAGGCGCCGGTGATCGTGCGCATCCCGCCGCTGGGCACGCAGGAGCAGCGCCTGCTGAACTTCACCCTGACCGGGGCCGACCCCGACGGTGACGTGCTGACTTACCAGCCGCTGGCGCCGCTGCCCGAGGGGGCCGAGTTCGACCGCGCGACCGGCAGCTTCACCTGGCTGCCGGGCTACGAGCAGGCCGGCGCCTACGAGCTGCCGTTCGCCGTGCGCGATCCGCTGGGCCTGCAGGATGCTTTTGTCCTCCATGTGGATGTCGCCAACGTCAACCGCACGCCCGTGCTGGCCTTCACCCATCACCAGGTGGCGCTGGGCGACACGATGCAGTTCCGCCTGGTCGCCAGCGATGCCGATGCGGGCACGAATCTGGTCTTCAGCGCCCGCGGCCTGCCCGACGGCGTCGACTTCAACAGCACGAGCGGCCAGATCACTTGGACGCCAACCGCCGGCCAGATCGGCGACTACCTGGCCGTCGTCGGCGTCAGCGACGGCATCACGACGGTCGAACGCGGCCTCGCCCTGCGCGTCACCGCCCAGCCGGCCGGCCCGGTGCCGACCATCGTGCTCACGCCCAGCTTCCCGGCCGTGCCGGGCCAGCCGGTGGCGATCGATGTGCTGGCCGATGCCTTCTCGACACTGGCCGGTCGCACGCTGAGCGTCAACGGCGCCCCGCTGGCGTTGGACGCCAACGGCCACGCGGTCTTCACCGCGCCGGCGAGCGGCATCTACCAGCTGTTGGCCAGCGCCAGCGACCTCGACGGCTACACGGCCAGCAGCACCCTGCTGCTGCGCGTGCGCGATCCGCTGGACCACAACGCACCGGTCGTGGCGCTGGACACCGGCCTCGGCGGCGCCCACATCACGGCGCCGCTGGCCGTCACCGGCTCCGTGGCCGACAGCAATCTCGAGCGCTGGACCCTGGCCATCGCCCGCAGCGGCAGCGACAGCTTCACGACCATCGCCGGCGGCAATGCCGCGCTTGCCGGCACCCTGGCGACGCTGGACCCGGCCCGCTATGCACCCGGCTTCTACCAGCTGCGCCTGACGGCCACCGACGTCGCCGGCCGCAGCGCCGAGGCGAGGACCGCCTTCGAGCTGGCCGCCGCCCAGGCCACCGGCCGCTATACCCGCAGCAGCAGCGACTTCAGCGCCAGCTTGGCGGGCCATGCACTGGACTTCACGCGCCGCTACGACTCCTTCGCCGCGGACCAGGATGGCAGCTTCGGCAAGGGCTGGCGCCTGGCCTGGCGCGATCTGGATGTGACGGCCGATGTGCCCGCCACCGGCTCCGAGGCCAGCGGCGTCTACAACCCGCTGCGCTGGGGCACGCGCGTCTTCGTCGACACGCCCGACGGCGGCCGTGCCGGCTTCAGCTTCCAGCCGCTGGCCGTCACGGGCCAGGGCTTCACCTATTACGAGCCGCGCTGGGTGGCGGACGCCGGCGTCGGCTGGCAGCTGCTCTCGGCTCAGCTGCCGCTGCAGCAGGCCTCGGGCAAGTTTTATTCGCTGGACGACGGCAGCGCCTACAACCCGGCCTCGCTGGCCGGCCAGCGCGCCCAGTACACGCTGGTCGACACGGCCGGCACGCGCTGGGACATCCAGACCGGCCAGGGCGTCACCGGCATCACCTATGCCGACGGCGTTCACCTGGACGTCAATGGCAGCGGCGTCACCGCACCGGACGGCGAAGGCATCGTCTTCAGCAACGACGCCCAGGGGCGGCTCACCCGCGTCACCGCACCGGACGGCCGGGTCTTCGACTATGGCTACGACGCCGGCGGCAATCTGGTCGCGGCGCGTGACCTGTCGGCGGGCACTTCGCAGCGCTACGGCTATGCCGATCCGGCCAGCCATCTGCTGACCCTGGCCACCGCGCCAGGCAGCGGCGGCGAATCGATTGCCTATGGCAACAGGGTCAGCGTGCGCGTGATCGACGCCGACCTCGGCGCGGCGCTCGGCTACCTCGCCCAGGACCGCAGCGGCACGCTGGCCGCCGGTGCCGAGGCGCTGTACTCGCTGGCCGTGCGGCCCAGCGAGATCCAGCTGCCGCAGGGTGGCGCGATGCTGCTGGGCGTGCGGGTGAAGGCCACCAGCGGCTCGCTGGCACCGGCGATGCCGGTGATCGACGGGGCGGTGGCCATCGTCTCGGGCAGCGATGCCGAGGGCGCCTTCGCGATCTTCCGCATCACGGCCGAAGGCCTGAAGACCCTGCGCATCGCCGGCAGCGGCGCGGGCGACTACCAGCTGCATCTGTTTGCCGCCGGCGACGTCAACGGCGACAGCAAGGTCGACGGCGCCGACGCCGCGGTCTTGATGGCCGCGCGCGGCACGAGCCGCGGCCAGGCCACTTTCCTCGCCGCCGCCGACATCAACCGCGACGGCCAGATCAACGCCGCCGACGCCCAGCTGCTGTTCGCCAACCTCGGCTTCGCGCCCAACCAGGGCCCGACCCTAGGCGCCGGCTCCGGCTTCACCCATGTGGACCTGCTCAGCCAGGTGCCGGTCGCCTCCTTCCTCAGCGACCCCGAGGGCGATGCGCTGAGCTTCCGCATCGTATCGTCCACCCATGGCCAGGCCACGCTGTCCGGCGACGGCACGCGCGTGCTGTTCCGCCCCGAGGCCGGCTTTGCCGGCGACGCGACATTCACCGTCATCGCCGACGACGGCTTCACCCAGTCGTCCGCCGGCAATATCACCGTCCATGTCAGCGATGCACCGCTGCTGCAGCTGGACTTCGCCCAGCGCAATCCGACCCTGGCCCTGGGCGGCCGCTGGTTGCCCACGCTGATCGGCGATTTCGCCGACCAACAGGACGTGGTGCTGGACAGCAGCTACCTGACGCTGTCGATCAGCAATCCGGCGACGACCCGCTTGGTCGCCAACCAGGCCGTCATCGCGACGGCCCAGGGCTTCTCGATGCTCAGCGCGCAACGCGGCAGCATCGCCACCGCCACCGCCCTGGTGCTGGGCCAGCCCAATCCCTTCGAAAACCTGCAGCTCTTCAGCGGCCTGGACGTCTACCCGCATGCGATCACGCTGGTGCCGGGCATCGGCTACAAGCCGCTGACGGTCAAGGTCGAGGGCGGCGCCGAGGTGACGACCCAGACCGCTTATGTGGCGGGCAACAGCCAGGTTGTCAGCGTGGACGCCGCCGGCGTCATGCATGCGCTGGCCGAGGGCGACAGCGAGGTCGCCATCGTCTACAACGGCGCCGAGTTCCGCATGCCGGTGCATGTACGGGCGCCCGATATCGGCAGCGCGACGATGGGCACGCTGGGCGGTGCGGTGGCGACGCCGGACGGCGCCGTGCTGACGATCGCGCCGAATTCGATGGACGCGCCGCGCACGGTGTCGATCGAGCGGGTCGAGCGGTCGACGCTGCCGATGGCCGTGCCCGAGGGCTTCGATTTCCTCGGCGCCTTCAATATCGACCTCGGCGGCGAGACCCTGGACAACCCGGCGCAGTTTGCGGTCCGGGTGCCCGACGAGGTGCCGGCCGGCACGCGCCTGTACCTGTTCCGCGCCGGCGCCCTGCCCAACGAGCAGGGTCAGATGGAAGGCAAGTGGTTCCAGAACGAGGTGGCCGTCGTCGGCCTCGACCATATCGCCCGCACCAGCTCGCCGCCCTGGCCGGGCGTGCTCAACACCGGCATCTGGATGCTGGGCAAGGCCGGCTCCGACGTCAGCCTGGCCCAGGGCATCCTGACGGTAAACCTGCCGGTCGGCATGATCCCCTTCATCTCGGCCCCGGGCATAGGCGGCATCGCCACCTATGCGCCGACGATCGCGGTCAGCTTCAACGTCAGCCAGCTGCACATCGTCGCCATCCCGGTCCAGGGCCTGCCCATCGTCACGCCGGTGGGCGTGCACCTGAACCCGGGCGCCGTCACCACCTTCCAGGCGGTCGTCAACCAGCCCGCCTCGGCCGTGCCGGAGTCGCCGGTGATCCTGGCGCGCGGCTTCGAGTTCCGCAATGTCAACGGCCAGATGCAGCCGCTGCTGACCTTGGCGGGCCTGCATTTCGCCAGCGGCCCGGCCGGCACGCTGAGCTCCGAGCTGAAGGTGATGTTCCAGCAGAACGGCCGCACCGAGATCGGCGATCTGGTCGGCGGCGTCACGACCGATGCCGACGGCATCGAGCACATCGCGATCAAGGTGCCGCAGTCCATCATCCTGGGCCTGGCCAAGGTCTCGGTCGCCCGCATCGACCAGGTGCCTCAATGGGACGAGTGCACCGGCACGGTCAAGCCGCTGGACCGGGCCTATATCAGCCTGCCCGAGCAGTTGCCGGCGCCGGGCAGCTATGTGGTCTCGGCGCTGCGCACGCTGGGCCAGGTCGGTGTCTACACCCAGGGCGATCCGAGCGCGCCCGGCCTGGCCGGCCAGACCGCCGCCTTGCAACTGGTGGCGACGATTCCGGTCGGCACCTACCCGCGCGACACCGCGCTGACCGCCGACCACACGCGCGCCTATGTGAGCGTTTCCGGCAATCCGGGCGGCCGCAACGGCCTGGCCGTGGTCGACCTGATCGCGATGCAGCAGGTCAAGATCAAGGACGAGAACGATCCGGGCAGCACCATCATCAAGCTGCCCGCCGGCTCGCGCCCCTTCTGGGTCGCGCTCGATCCGGCCAACCGCTACGCCTATGTGAGCGAGGAAGATCCGCAGGGCGGCGGTATCCTGGGCCATGGCCTGATCTATGTGGTCGACATCGATCCGAACTCGCCCACCTTCAACCAGTACCTCAAGACCATCGACGTCGGCGTGGCGCCCTTCGGCCTACGCGAGCTGATCGTCAGCGAGGACGGCAAGCGCCTCTACGTTGCCGCGCCGAACCGCACCGGCTACGAGAAGCCGATCACCGGCTTCGAGAAGAGCGCCATCTACGTGATCAATGTCGATGCGGCCGATCGTCCGGAGAATCCCAACCACAATCCCAAGCATTTCTGGGAAGTGCTGGGCGCGATCCCGACCGGCGAGGAGACCTATGCGCTGCGCAACTCGGGCAGCGCCGACCGCATCCTCTTCACCAACCGTTATTTCGACAACGAGGACGCGGTCAGCTATATCGACGTCAAGGACCTCAGCGCGACGCCCTTCGGCACGCCCCATGCGCTGCTGGGCCCCGAGGGCCTGACCCTGGGCGGCACGAACAACAGCTTTGACGTCAACAACGCCAGCGACGTCATCGTCATTCCGGCCGACACCTTCAAGAGCGTGCTGGGCCATGCGCATCCGGAGTACATGCTGGTGGCCGGCTACAACCGCTATCAGCAGGGCATCCCCTCCTCCGACCCCGACTACGCACTGACCGCGCCCGGCAGCGGCCAGCCCAGCGGCAGCAATATCGGCGTCGTCCGCGCCGGCGAGCTGCTGGCGGCGACGACGCCGATCCCGATCGGCGTGCTCGACAACCTGGCCCTGGCCTCCGGCTACAACTACCTGTTCGCGGCCTTCCGCGGCGTCGACGTCGTCATTCCCGACCCCAGCGTGCCCGGCGGCGTGCGGCGCAGCACCGGCGCGGTGATGGCCTACAACCTGGTCAACCTGATCGGCCAGGTCGAGGCGATCTACAACAACAGCACGCTCACCGCCGGCCAGAAGCTGCGCATGTCGCGCTTCCCGATCGAGCAGCTGACCGACAACGCCGAACTGCTGCCGCTGCAGGAGGATCTGCAGGGCTACAACACCGCGATCGACATCAAGGCCGACTACCGCGTGATCGGCGCCAGCTTCGCCCGCGGCGAGTACAGCTTCGGCGTGCCCTATGTGATGGACGGCTTCGGCCACTACATCGATGCGCAGAACACGGTGCTGCCCTACTGGCGCGACGCCAAGGGCAACTGGTACCTGGTCACCTGGGACGCCAACAACAACATCGTCTCCAAGCTGCCCTACACGGCCGGCGTGCCGCCGGGCGTGCAGCTCTCGCCCAATGCACCGTTCGCGACCGGCGGCGCGGCCCAGGGCCTGTCCTCGCACCCGACCGAGGTGGCGCCGGGTCCGCGCATCGTCAACCAGTTCGACTTCGGCCGCAGCAGCGCGCTGAACGACCGCAACGATATGGGCGTCAAGGACCTGCTGGACGCCATCGTCGGCGACCCGCAGAACTGCCCGCCGGATCAGGTGGGCTCGACGGTCCAGATGGACAGCGGCGTCGTCAACGAGACGCATGCGCTGGTGTCCTACCAGTCGCTGGGCCAGACCCAGCAGCTGATGCTGAACTACGACTCGCTGGCCGCCGATCCGCGCCAGATCATCAACTTCAGCTTCGAGGGCCTGGCCGCCGAGCTCGATGCCTACCGACCGCATGCGCGCGCCGACGAGCTGAGCCCCGACGGCAAGCTGATCATGGCGGTGCAGATCACCGCCACCGGCGAGGACGGCACGAGCGTCACGACCGCCACCCAGTACTGGAAGATCAACCCCGGCCAGAACGTCATCACGGCCGCGATGATGGTGGACTTCAGCACGCTGCCGGCCGGCAATGTCTACTACACGGTGACGGCCAAGCTGGGCGGCAAGGACCGCATCAGCAATGGCACGCGGCTGAACACCAATGGCATCGACAGCGCCTTCGGCCGCGGCTGGAGCCTGCAAGGGCTGCAGACCTTGAAGGTGGACGCCGACGGCGGCGTCACCATCAGCGACGGCAATGGCAATGCCCAGCATTACGACCATATCGAGACGCCGGAACTGCAGAGCTCGACCTGCGTGACCGAGTCGCAGGACCTCTACCGCGGCGCGGAGGACAACCAGGTCACGCTGAAGAAAAACGCCAACGGCGAGTTCGAGCGCACGCTGGAGGACGGCACGGTCTACACCTATTCCGCGCCGACAAAGGACCCGGCGACCGGCAAGACCCTGCCCGGACACCTGATCAAGGTGACCGACCGCTACGGCAACGCCACCAAATACGACTACGACGCCGCCGGCAATCTGACCCGCATCACCGACCCGGTCGGCCTGAAGACCGAGTTCGGCTACAGCGGCAAGCAGGTCACCAGCATCACCGACCCGGCCGGCCGCATCACCAAGCTGGTCTACAGCGGCAAGGACCTGGTCAAGGTCATCGACCCCGACCAGTCCTTCAATAGCTTCGGCTACGACGCGCTGGGCCACCTGACCACGTCAACCAGCAAGCTGGGCGCCACCGACCTGCACATCTACGACGAGGTCAGCGGCCGGCTGAGCAAGGTGGAGCGCGCGGACGGCTCGAGCACCGAACTGACGCCCTGGCAGCTGAACGGCCTGACAGATCCGGCCCTGAGCATCGACAAGGCCAGCCCGGCCCAGGCCCAGGCGAAGAAGATCGATACCTTCACGGCGACGATGAAGTCGGCCAACGGCAACGTCCGCATCGAGACCATGGACGAGCATGGCCGCACGCTGCGGGCCGAAGACTCGCTGGGCGAATACCTGAACCACACCCGCGACGCGGCCGGCAACGTCATCAAGACCGGCAATATCGGCGGCGGCTTCACCGAGTCCAGCTACGACAGCCGTGGCAACCGCCTGACCTTGACCGACGCCTATGGCACCAGCAGCTTCAGCTACGACGGCAAGTTCAACCGCCTGACCAGCACGACGGACGCGCTCGGCCACACGACCCACTACCAGATCGACGCCAAGGGCAACAATATCGGCACGACCTGGGCCGACGGCACGCAGACGCTGTACAGCTATCTGCCGCAGGGCATGCTGTCAACGCAGACCGACGCGCTGGGCCGCCAGACGGCTTATTTCTACGACGCGCAGGGCCGGCTGGCCAAGGTCCGCTACCCGGACACCAGCTTCAAGACCTACGAGTACGACCTGGCCGGCAATATCTCGGCCATGGTGGACGAGCTGGGCCACCGCAGCGAATACAAGTACGACGCGATGAACCGCCTGGTGTCCACGCGCACGGCCGATCCGGACGGCGGCGGCCCGCAGACGCCCAGCACGCGCAGCAGCACGTACGACGCGGCGGGCAATATGCTCACCCAGACCGACGAGCTGGGCGCCGTCACGACGATGACGTACGACCAGCTGGGCCGCCTGACCAGCACCGTGGACCGCGAGGGCCACACCACGACGCGCGAGTACGACCTCAGCGGCAATCTGAAGAAGCTGACCGACGGCCGCAACAACAGCACCGAATACAGCTACGACCTGCGCAACCGCCTCGTCAAGCAGACCGACGCGCTGCAGGGCGAGAAGAGCTACGAGTACCAGCGCGCCAATCTGGTCAGCGCCATCACCGACGAGGAAGGTCACACCACCCGTCTGAGCTACGACGAGCGCGGCCGCCTGATCACCGAGACCGACGCCAACGGCAAGAAGACCAGCCACAGCTACGACGGCGCCAACAACAGGACCAGCACGACCGACGCGAACAACCAGCTCACGCAGTACCGCTACGACGCGATGAACCGCCTCTTCGAAACCGAGGATGCGCTGCATGGCATCACGGCGGCCGTCTACGACCCGGTCGGCAATCTGATCGCGAGCTTCGATGCGCTGCACCGCAAGAGCGTCACCGAGTACGACCTGCGCGACCGCCCGGTGCGCCAGACCGACGCCCTGGGCGGCGTCAAGACCTGGAGCTACGACGCGGCCGGCAATCTGATCAAGTCCGGCGACGAGCTGGGCCGCGAGACCCTGTACGGCTACGACAATCTGAACCGGCGCATCAGCATCACCCTGCCCGACCCGGACGGCAACGGCGCGCAACTGCCCTCGGTGACGACCACGGTCTATGACGCGGCCGGCCGGGTGGTCTCGGTGACCGATGCGCTGAATCACAAGACCAGCTATGCCTACGACGCGCTGGGCCGCCTGCTCAAGACCACCGACGCGCTGAACGGAACGATCAGCCGCAGCTACGACGAGAACGGCAATGTCGTGAAACTGGTCGACGCGCTGGGCGCGACCACGGTCAATGTCTACGACAAGCTCAACCGCCTCACCCAGAGCACCCTGCCCGACCCGGATGGCAGCAACGGCCAGCAGACCACGCCGGTGCGCAAGTACGCCTACGACAAGGTCGGCAATCTGACCCATGTCACCGATGCGCTGAACCACTCGACGAGCTACGAGTACGACAAGGTCGGCCGTCGCCTGCTGATGACCGACGCGCTCAACGGCGAGACGCGCTGGGAATACGACAACGTCGGCAATCTGAAATCGCTGACCGACCCGCTGGGGCACAAGACCAGCTACGTCTATGACGCGCTGAATCGCCGCGTCAGCGAAACCCTGCCAGGCGGCGGCTCGCCGGCCTCCAAGACCGAGACCGTCTTCGACGCGGTCGGCAATCTCATCGCCGTCGTCGACGCGCGCGGCAACACCACGACCTTCGGCTACGACGATCTGAACCGCCAGATCACGCGCAAGGACGCGCTGAACGGCCTGACCACGATGGTCTACGACAAGGTCGGCAACCTCGTCGCCTCCACCGACGAGGAAGGCCGCAAGACCAGCTACCTCTACGACGGCCAGGACCGCCGCATCCAGATCACCCAGCCGGACCCGGCCGGTGGCAGCGGCGTCGGTCCCATCACCACGTTCAGCTATGACGCGGCGGGCAGGCTCGTCGCCATCACCGACGCGCTGACGCACAGGACCGAGTACGACTATGACGCGCTGAACCGCCAGACCGCGATCCGCTTTGCCGACGGCACGAGCCGCTCGCAGAGCTACGACGCCGTCGGCCATATGCTGTCCAGCACCGACGAGACCGGCGCCAAGACGACGCGCAGCTATGACCTGCTGGGCCGTCTCGTCACCATCAGCGAGGCCGATCCCGACGGCGGCGGCCCGCTGACCTCGCCGCTGACGCGCCTGGTCTACGACGCCGAAGGCAATCTGCTCAGCAGCACCGATCCTCGCAATAACACGACGAGCTTCAGCTACGACGCGCTGAACCGCCGCGTGGACCGCATCGATGCGCTGAATAAGACCTCCACGCTGCGCTACGACGCGGCCGGTCGCATCGTCGAGAACATCGACGAGAGCGGGCGCAGCAGCAAGTACACGCTGGACGCCCAGGGCCGCGTGCTGAGCATCACCGATGCCGACCCCGATGGCAGCGGCGGCCCGCAGGCCGCGCCGGTCACCAGCTATACCTATGACGCGATGGGCCATGTGCTCACCGTCACCGACGCGCTCAACCGCGTCACCACCCATGTCTACGACAAGCTCGGTCGCGAGGTGAAGACCATCGACGCCCGCAACGGCGAGTGGACGCTGGAGTACGACAAGGTCGGCAATATCGTGGCGTCCACCGACGCGCTCGGCCGGCGCACCGTCAGCGTCTACGACGCGCTGGACCGCGCCATCGAGGTCCATCAACCGGACCCGGACGGCAACGGCGGCCAGGCCGCGCCGGTCAGCCTGATGTCCTACGATGAGGTGGGCAATCTGCTGTCGATGACCGACGCCGTCGGCCGGCGCACCGTCAGCGTCTACGACGCGCTGGACCGCGCCATCGAGGTCCATCAACCGGACCCGGACGGCAACGGCGGCCAGGCCGCGCCGGTCAGCCTGATGTCCTACGATGAGGTGGGCAATCTGCTGTCGATGACCGACGCCGTCGGCGCCGTCACGCGCTACGCCTACGACGAGCGCAACCGCGCCGTCAAGATGACCGACGCGCTGGACGGCGTCATGCTAACCGGCTACGACGCCGCGGGCCGCGTCACCTCGGTGACCGATGCGCTCGGGCGCGTGACGAAGACGGCCTACGACGCCCTCGGCCGTGTCACCGGCATCATGGCCCCCGACCCGGACGGCGCCGGCGGCCAGAGCGCCTCGGAGACCCGCTTTTCCTATGACGCCGCCGGCAATCTGCTGCGCCGTACCGACGCGCTCGGCCGCGTCACGCAGTACGGCTATGACGCGCTGAACCGCCGCATCGAGATCGTCGACGCCGCCGGCCAGACCACCACGCTGGCCTACGACGAGGTGGGGCGCCTGCTGCTCAGCACCGATGTGCTGGGCAACGCCACCAGCTACGCCTACGACAGGCTGGGCCACCTGCTCAGCAGCACGCGCCCCGACCCGGACGGCAGCGGCAGCCAGACCGCACCGGTGACGCGCTACGCCTATGACGCGGCGGGCAATATCGTGTCGGTGACCGACGCGATGAACGGCGTCACGAGCTTCGGCTACGACGAACTGAACCGCCGCGTCACGACGACCGATGCGCTGAACCAGAGCAGCAGCGTTGCCTACGACGCCGTCGGCAATATGACCCGCAGCACCGACGCCGCCGGTCGCGTGACCCTGCGCAGCTATGACGCGCTGGACCGCCTGGTCAGCGTGACCGCGCCGGATCCCGACGGCGCCAACGGCCCGCTGGCCGCGCCGGTGACGCAGTTCCGCTACGACGCCAACGGCCGCGAGATCGAACGCATCGACGCGCTGAACCGCAGCAGCTTTACCGAGTACGACAAGCTGGGCCGCACCGTGGCCGTCAGGGACGCGCTGAACGGCGTGATGTCCATGGTCTACGACGCGGTCGGCAACCTGGTCACGCAGACCGACGCGCTGGGCCGCAAGACCCACTACGCCTACGACGGCATGAACCGCCGCATCGGCATGCTGCAGCCCGATCCGGACGGCAGCGGCCCCGAGACCGCGCCGGCCACCGTCGTCATCTACGACGCCGTCGGCAACGTCACCAGCATCACCGACCCGCTGAACCGCACGACCCGCTACGCTTACGACCTGCTGGACCGCAATACCAGCGTGACCGATGCGCTGAACCAGGTGACGCGCAGCGTCTACGACAAGGCCGGCAACCGCGTCGCCAGCATCGACCAGGCCGGCCAGGTGACGAGCTATGCCTACGACGCGCTGTACCGCCTCGTCAGCGTCACCGAGCCAGACCCGGATGGCAGCAGCGGCGCGCAGACCGCGCCCGTCACCCGCTTCGGCTACGACGCCAATGGCAACCGGACCAGCGTCACCGACGCGCTGAACCGCAGGACCACCACCGCCTACGACGCGCTCAACCGCGTCAAGAGCGTCACCGATGCGCTGAACGGCGTGAGCAGCGTGCAGCGCGACGCCGTGGGCAATATCACGTCCTCCACCGACGCGCTGAACCGAAGCACCTTCTTCGCCTATGACAATCTCGACCGCCTGGTCAGTACAAGGGACCCGCTGAACCACGTCACCCGCCGCGACTACGACGCAGTGGGCAATGTCCTTGCGACGACCGATGCGCTGAACAAGGTCACGCGCTACGAGTACGACGCGCTGAACCGCAATATCACGGTCACCGATGCGCTCGACGGGGTGACCCGCATGGCCTATGACGCGGTGGGCAACCGGGTCAGGACGACCGACGCGCTGGGCCATGTGCGCACGGATATCTACGACGACCTGAACCGTCGCATCGCCCATACCGAACCCGACCCGGACGGCGTCGGCGGCCAGGCCGCGGCCGTCACCCGCTGGAGCTATGACGCGGCCGGCAACCTGCTGAGCAGCACCGACCCGCTGAACCAGGTGAGCACGCGCAGCTACGACGCGCTGAACCGCCTGCTGACCGAGACCGACCCGCTGAACGGCGTGACCCGCTACAGCTACGACAGCCGCGGCAACCTGGCCTCCTTCACCGACGCCAACAACTACCGTACCGACTACGCCTACGACGCGCTGAACCGACGCGTCGTCGAAATGGATCCCTTCGGCGCCAGCAGCAGCTTCGACTACGACGCGGTTGGCAATCTGGTGTCGCAGAAAGACCGGCTCGGCCGGGTCAGCAGCTATGGCTACGACGCCCTGAACCGCCGCAGCAGCGAACAGTGGCTGGACGCACAGGGCCAGGCCACGCGCACGATCACGCGCAGCTACGACGCCGCCGGCCAGCTGCTGAGCGTCAGCGATCCCGACGCAAGCTACAGCTACAGCTACGACCTTGCCGGCCGCCTGCTCAGCCAGGACAACGCCGGCAGCAGCGGCCAGCCGCACGAGCTGACGGTCTACGGCTACGACGACGCCGGCCGCCAGACCAGCGCGGTCCAGCAGGTCAACGGCCAGAACCTGCTGAGCACCAGCCGGGTCTACGACGCGCTGGGTCGCCTGACCCAGGTCAGCCAGTCCGGCAGCGCTGCCGGTGTGGGTGCGCGCGTGACGATCGCCTACGACGCCATCGGCCAGACCCTGGCCGTGGACCGCTTCGTCGGGGCCAGCGGCAGCGCCGCCGTCACCACGCGCTATACCTGGGACGAGGCCGGCCGCGTGCTGGAGATCAAGCATGCCAATGCCGGCGGCACGATCAACGACATCGTCCATAGCTGGGACCTGGCCGGCCGCCTGCTGTCCACCAGCAGCAGCGACGGCAGCACGCAATACAGCTACGACGCCCGCGGCCAGCTGACCGGCGTCGATTTCAGCTTCCAGCCCGACGAGTCCTTCGGCTACGACGCCAACGGCAACCCGACCAGCGGCGGCACGACGACGGGCACGGCCAACCGCGTGCTCAGCGACGAGCGCTACAGCTACAGCTACGACGCCGAAGGCAACCGCCTGACGCGCAGCGAGACCGCCACCGGCCTCGTCACCCGCTACAGCTGGGACCAGCGCAACCGCCTGGTCGCTGCCACCATCAGCACGGCCCAGGGCGAGCTCATTCACAACGAGGCCTTCCGCTACGACGCCTTCGACCGCCGCATCAGCCGCAGCGAGGACGCGGACGGCGCCGCTGCGGGCGCGGCCGTCACCGAACACCTGTTCAACGACGGCAGTCAGGTCGCCCTGGTGCTGAACGGCGCCGGCACGGTGCTGCAGTCCTTCCTCTACGGCAGCCGCAGCGACCAGGTGCTGATGGAGCGCCATGGCGCGAGCTTCAGCTGGTCGCTGGCCGACCACCTGGGCACGGTGCGCGACGTCACCGACCTCGACGGCGATCTGCTCAACCATCTGCGCTACAACGCCTTCGGCCTGATCAGCAGCCAGAGCAACGCCGCCGCGGCGCCGCGCTACAGCTTCACCGGCCGCGAGTTCAACGCCGCGCTGGGCCTCTACGAGCTGCGCGCCCGCTGGTACGACCCGCAGGGTGGCCGCTTCATCAGCGAGGATCCGTCCGGCTTTGCCGGCGGCGACGCCAACCTCTACCGCTACGCCGCCAACGACCCGATCACCCGCTTCGACCCGACGGGCCTGTCCGCCAGCTTCTGGGACGAATACGGAAACCCGGCGGTCGAGACCGCCAAGGACATGGTCGATCCCAACACCATCGGCCAGGGCCTGGTCGGCGGCGGGGTCGCTGTGGGCCACTTCTTCGCCTCTTTCGCCACCGGCGTGGCCGACCTGGTCTGGTTCGCCGGCGATGCGGTGGGCGTGGGCGGCACCGCCCTGGCCGGCAAGGCCCAGTCGGCCTTCGGCCGCCTGATCGGCGACGCGCAGATGCAGCGCGACGGCGAGGCGCTCTACAACGCGGCCGTCGGTCCCATCATCGACAAGTTCACCCGCCCCTGCGGCGACTTCCTGCAGGCCATCGTCAGCCTGCCCAGCATGATCTCGCCCTCCAAGGGCCTGACCACGCGGCTCAACGAATGGGAAGACGGCGTGTTCGACCAGTGGTCACCCGGCTACCGCCACGCGGCCCAGGCCGCGCGCACCGCGACCGACATCGCCAGCATCTTCCTCGACCCGCTGGCCGCCACCAGCCTGGTCAGCAAGGCCAAGGGCGTCGGCAACCTGGGCGAAAGCCTGGCCAAGCTCGGCTCCGCCAGCCGCGCCGAGTTGGCCGAGCTGCGCCTGCAGCGCCAGGCCAGCCAGTTCGGCCGGGCCGCCACCGAGGCCGAACTCGCCGCCGTGCGCGCAGCCGAGCGCTCCGGCATCAAGCTGAGCGAGATCGACAAGCTCAGCAACGGCCTGGTGCGCC
This sequence comes from Roseateles violae, assembly GCF_030410485.1. Taxonomy (GTDB): domain Bacteria; phylum Pseudomonadota; class Gammaproteobacteria; order Burkholderiales; family Burkholderiaceae_C; genus Roseateles_D; species Roseateles_D violae. The sequence goes on from NZ_JAUHHC010000004.1 coordinate 52,425, forward strand.
AGACCGAACTCGAAGCCCAGATGGCCCGCGCCCAGGCCGGCAGTTCGGCGGCCATGCACCAGGCCGATGAGGCGCTGAGCAGTGCCCGCAAGACCGTGGACGGCATGCGGCCCGATCAGAACCGGGCCCATGTGCTGATCGAGAAGCTCGCGGCGACCCGGGCCGCGGACGAGGCGGATCGCCTGGCCGGCATCAAACATGCGCTGCCCGATGTGCCCTCCACCAAGGTGGACGAGAAGGTCAAGCAGATCAAGGAAGCGCTGAAGGCGAAATTCGGTTCCACCAGCGCGGCCTCCCAGGGCGAGAAGCTGGCGATCGCGACCGAGATCGAGCGCGCCGCACGCGAAGGCATGACGATCTCGACCGAAGCCGGCCGGGTGACCGGCAAGCTGCGCGTCGAGGTGCGCTCGGCCGACTACGCGACGGCGGCAGGCAACCGCTTCGGCGCCTGGCTGGGCCTCGAAGCCAAGCCGGAGGCGGTGAAGGCCAAGTCCCTGTTCGGCCTGGTGCCCAAGGACGGGCTGGAGAACCTGGGGAAGAAGATCGCCGGCGAAGGCGGCCTGCTCAAGTCCATCTGGAACACCGAAGGTGCATGGAACGAGAAGTTCGGCAACTGGATGCGGAGCAACTTCTACCGCGGCGACCAGGACATCGCGCGCGCCACGCTGACCTATGTCAACGCCGACAAGCGGCTGGTGACCTATTCGCTCAGCAACAGCGAGATCCTGGCGATGGGCGACCGCATGAACCTGACGCTCGCCGCCCAGGGCCACACGCCGTCCTTCCTGCACGGCGCGCACACGACGATGGACGTGCCCTGGGGCGGCTATGTGGACGCGGAGCTGATCAGCAAGATCGGCGAGCCGGGCTCGGTCACGCAGTTCCGCATGGACTACGGCACCGGCACGATGCTGGGACGCGAGCGCAGCGCCACCCAGTACCGCAGCATCATCGAGAACAGCGGCGGCACCAGCCTGTGGCACGAAAGCTGGAACGCGAAGTCGGCTATTCCCGGGCCGGCCGACCAGGCGCCGATCTGGAAAGACATCTCCGGCCACGCCACCGAGGCGACCTTCATGGGCACGCCCAGCAAGGCAGCGACCCAGACGGCGCCCATCCCGCTCAAGCGCGCGGTGCCGCTCACGGCGGCAGGCAATCCGATCTACCTGGCTCCCGAGCGCATGGCGCAGATCCAGCACGAGCTGGCCGCGGGTCGCTGGGCGATGGACGAGCCGGATATCAACAACTTCACGCCGATGCAGTATGTCGACGGCCTGATGCAGGCCAAGGACGAGGCCTCGCGCGGCCTGCTGCAGGCGTGGCGCGACGCCGCGCAGATCATGAGCAGCCGCGACCAGGGCATTCCGGTCGGCGGCATCATGGAGCTCTACCTCTACCGCCTCGGCGGTGGCCAGTTCCTGGGCACGGCCGCGTCCGGCGCCGGCGCCCTGGCCACCCAGCCCGATATGGGCTCGGTGCTGGAGCTCAACCGGCTGGCCGGCGAGTTCTGGGGCCAGGCGCTCAACAGCGTCGACGCCGCCCGGCTGGCGAGCAATCTGCGCATCTCCTTCGCCGACCTCCCCGCCGGCGAGCTCGGCGAGGCCTTCATCACGCAGCTGGATGCCGAGGGCCTGCCGTCCGAGGGTCGAATCGTGCTGGACCTCGACGCCGACGGCCATGGCTGGTACCTCGACCCCACGCCGCTGGACGACAGCGAGTTCAAGGGCGCCGTCGGTTCGCCCGCCGCCGGCCGCTACGACCTGCTCACCGTTCTGGCGCATGAGCTTGGCCACACGCTGGGCTTCCTGAAGGGCTTCGCCGGCTTCGACCGCTCCCTGCTCAGCCACGCCGACGGCGCGGTCAGCTTCCGCACTGCGACCTTCAGCGCCGCGCTGATCTCGGGCGGCGAGCACCTCGCGGGCAGCGCCGTCGCGGGCGACCTGATGAGCGTCGGCCTGGGCGTGGGCCAGCGCCGCCTGCCCTCGCTGCTGGACGCGCAGATCGTGGCCGCGGCCCGTGCCGGCGCGGTGGCCTCGGGTTTGCGCCAGCGGGTCAGCCTCGGCGGCTCGCACGACCTCGCCAACGAGGGCCTGCTGCCCAACGGCGACTTCAGCAATGCCGTCACCGGCTCGGCCGGCTTCGGCTGGAGCGCCAGCGGCGCGGCCTCGGTGCTGAACGGCCAGGGCGTGCTGGCCGAGACCTCCACCATCGCCTCGCGCTTCACGCAGACCACCGCCGTGCCCACCGGCGCGACGGTGCTGAGCTTCACCATCGTGCAGGCCGGCTTCGACGCAGCGGCCGGCGGCCCGCAGGACGCCTTCGAGGTGGCGCTGATCAATCCGGCGACCCGGCAATCGCTGCTCGGCGGCATCGGCCTCAGCAATACCGACGCGGTGCTCAATCTGCAGGCCGACGGCACGGTCTACCGCGCCTCGGGCCTGCGCTTCTCCGCGCTGGACGGCCGCCTGCTGGCCGCCCCGCCGGCCAGCGGCCCCTACCGGGTCAGCATCGCGCTGGGCAGCGCCGATCTGTCGCAGGGCCTGTCGCTGTACTTCGACCTGCTCGGCTTCGGGGCCCAGGGCAGCCGCGTGGTCATCGACGATGTGCGCTTCGAGGACGCGCTGCCCAGCAACGCGCTACCGGTGGCCCGACCGGACCTGGTCTTCACCGCCCAGGACACGCCGCTGATCTTCGACCCGCGCGCCAACGACAGCGACGCCAACGGCGACGCGCTGAGCATCGAGCTGCTCGGCAATCCGGCCCATGGCCAGGTCGCGCTGCTGGCCGATGGCCGCCTGAGCTATACGCCCGCTGCCGGCTTCAGCGGCAGCGACGTCTTCGGCTACCGCGTCTTCGACGGCATCGGCTGGTCGGAGCCGACCACGGTCAGCATCACCGTCACGCCGGCCGGCGGCCCGGCCAATACGGCGCCGGTCGCCAATCCGGACAGCGTCAGCACCGGCGCCAACGAAGCGGTCCGCTTCGACGTGCGCGCCAACGACGTTGACGCCGAGGGCGATGCGCTGCAGGTCACCGTGCTGAGCGCGCCGGCCCATGGCAGCGTTGTCCTGCAGGCCGACGGCAGCCTGCTCTACACGCCGCTGGCCGGCTATGTCGGCGCCGACAGCTTCAGCTACCAGCTCAACGACGGCCGCGCCAACTCGCAGCCGGCCCTGGTCAGCATCACGGTGACGGCCGCGCCGAACCATGCGCCGCAGGCGCTGGACGATGCGGCGACGACCCGTCAGGGCCAGGCCGTCGCGCTGGATCTGCTGGCCAACGACAGCGACGCCGACGGCGATCCGCTGACGGCCCGTATCGTCAGCGGCCCGGCCCATGGCAGCCTGAGCGTGGCGCCCGACGGCCGCTTCGTCTACACGCCCGAGGCCGGCTTCGTCGGCAGCGACAGCTTCAGCTACACCGCCAGCGACGGCCTGCTCGCCTCGGAACCGGCCACCGTCAGGATCACGGTGACGGCCCTGCCGCCGCCGGTCAACCAGGCGCCGGTCGCCGTCGACGATGCGCTGACGACGCCGCAGGACCAGGCCATCGTCTTCGACGTTCGCGCCAACGACAGCGATGCCGAGGGCGGCCCACTGACGGTCATCCTGCTGGGCGCGCCGGCCCATGGCAGCGTCGAGCTGCAGGCCGACGGCCGGCTGCGCTACACGCCGGCCGCCGGGTATGCGGGCAGCGACGCCTTCAGCTACCAGCTCAGCGATGGTGACCTGCTCTCGGCCCCGGCGACGGTGCGCATCGAGGTGAGGCCGGTGATCGTCAGCGAGCCGCCGCTGGCCGTCGACGACGCGCTGAGCCTGGCCGAGGACGGCAGCCTACGCTTCGATCCGCGCGCCAACGACCGTGCCGCGCCCGGCCGCAGCCTGACGGTGGAGCTGCTCAGCGCGCCCGCCCATGGCCGGCTGCAGGCCCAGGCCGATGGCAGCTTCAGCTACACGCCGGACGCCGACTTCTTCGGCAGCGACGGCTTCAGCTACCGAGTCAGCGACGGCCTTGCGAACAGCGGCATCGCCCGGGTGGCGATCACGGTCACGCCGGTCAACGATGCGCCGCTGCTGCAGGCGCCGGCCGAGCAGACGATCGACGAGGGCGGCAACCTGCTCGTGCAGCTGGATGCCAGCGACATCGACTCGGCCGGCCCGCTGCTCTACACGCTGCGCGAGGCGCCGGCCGGCGCCAGCATCGACGCCCAGGGCCGCATCGGCTGGCGCGCGCCCGATGGTGCGGGCGACGCCGTCTTCGTCGCCCGCGTCAGCGACGCTCAGGGCGCCTTTGCCGAGCGGCAGTTCCTCGTCCATGTCCGCAATGTGGCGCCCAGCGCCAGCTTCAGCGGCGCCGCCAGCGTGCTGGCCGGCCAGCCCTACACGCTCGGCTTCGCGCTGGCCGATCCGGGGCTGGACAGCGTCTCGGCGCTGGCCATCGACTGGGGCGACGGTCAGGTGCAGCAGCTGGCGAACTCGGCCCGCTCGGCCAGCCATGTCTACCAGGCAGCCATGAGCGGCGTGCAGATCCGTCTGCTGGTCAGCGACGAGGACGGCAGCTATGTCTTTGCCGGGCCGGCCCTCGAAGTGCAGCCGGTCTCGACCGCACCGCCGCCGGCCCCGGCGCCCGTGCCGCAGCCGGCGCCCGTGCCGCAGCCGGCGCCCGTGCCGCAGCCGGCGCCCGCGCCGCAGCCGGCGCCCGTGCCGCAGCCGGCGCCCGTGCCGCAGCCGGCGCCCGTGCCGCAGCCGGCGCCCGTGCCGCAGCCGGCGCCCGCGCCGCAGCCGGCGCCCGCGCCGCAGCCGGCGCCCGGCTTCGCCCTCGGCCCGGTGACGAACCGTCCGCAGCCGGGCGGCCTCGATCCGCTGCGCATCGGCATCACGCCCAGCAATCTCGCGGCGGCCGACTTCGGCATCGTCAGTCTGGGCCAGACCGTGCACTGGAATGTGCAGCCGCTGGCGCACGCCACGCAGGAAAGCCTGTCGCCGGCGCTGCAGAACCTGCCACAGCCGCTGACGCCGGAGGCTATCGCCGCGCTGATCGAGAGCCAGCCGACCTCGGCCGGCCAGCGCCCGGCGCTCTACGTCAGCGAGCTGTTCGCGACCGCCGGCGGCATCCACGTCCGCTTCAACAAGGCGCTGGACCTGCGCGCGCTGGCCCAGGGCGCGCCGCTGTCGGTGGGCCTGCTCAACCGCGACATCGTCGTGCTGCTGAACGGCCGCGAGCTGGCCGGCCGCCTGGTGGTCGATCCGGACGGCGCCGGCTTCCTGTTCGTGCCCGAGGGCGGCCTGCTGCCGGACGGCGAGTTCAGCATCACGCTGCGCACCGATGGCGGCAGCTTCATCAGCGTGGACGGCGAGGTGCTGGACGGCAACGACGACGGCCAGCCGGGCAGCGCCTTCAAGGCCCGCATGAGCGTCAAGCGTCCGGCCCTGCTGGGCCAGGCGCCGCTCGATCCGGCGCCCGGCGCGCTCGAGGCGGCCTGGTTCGCCACCGGCGGGCTCGGCGGCGCGGCCATGCTGGCCCTGGACGGCCGCCCGCGCCGCGACGATGCCGCCGACATCCGCCTGCGCCTGGAGCCCGGCCGCGTCGGGACGCCCACGGCCGGCGAGGACGAGCCCGCCGCCGGCTGGCTGGCCGCCTGGCTGGACGACAAGCCGGCCGCGGTCAACCGCTGGCGCATCGAACCCTGAACCTTCCCCTCGCTTCAGCCGATCCCAAGAACACCGGAGGACCTGATGATCATGTTCGAACCCCGCAAGCTCGCCGCCCGGCAGCGCACCCTGCTGTCGCTGCTGACCGCCGCGGCCGCGCTCGCCGTCACCGCCGCCCGGGCCGATACGCTGAGCGAGATCTACCTGCAGGTCCGCGCCAACGACCCGGTCTTCGGCGCCGCCCGGGCCCAGGCCGCGGCCGGCCGCGAAAAGGAGGCCCAGGGCCGCGCCGGCCTGCTGCCCAATGTCAGCGCCGGCGCCAGCCTGCAGCGCGTCGAGGAGCATTCGAGCTATGTCGAGGGCAATAAGCGCAGCTACTCGAACAAGCCCTGGAACCTGACCCTGAACCAGCCGCTGCTGCGCCTGGCCAATGTCAAGACCTACCAGCAGGGCGTGCTGCAGGCCGCGCTGGCCGACCAGCAGCTGCGCCTGGCCGAGCAGGAGCTGCTGCTGCGCACGGCCAAGGCCTATTTCGATGTGCTGCAGGCGCAGGACGCGATGACGGCGATGACGGCGCAGCTGGAGGCCTTTGCCCAGCAGCTGGCCCAGTCCAAGCGCAGTTTCGACGTCGGCCTGTCCAGCATCACCGAGCTGAACGAGGCGCAGACCCGCCACGACCTCGGCTTCGCCCAGGAGATCGCCGCGCGCAACGATCTGGAGGTCCGCCGCCGCACGCTGGAAAAGCTGCTCGGCCGCGAGCTGCCGCCGCTGGCGCCGGTCGATCCCGCTGCGCCGATCAATGTGCTGAGCCCCGCCGAGATCAAGCAGTTGCTGGAGCGCGCCCCGTTCGATGCGCTGCAGGTCGGCGCCGGCGAACTGGCCGAACAGGTGGCCGAGCTGGAAGTCGGCCGCCAGCGCGCCGCCCATGCGCCGACGGTCGATCTGGTGCTGCGCGCCGACGAGCGCAATGCCTCGGTCTATATCTCGCCGGGCAATTCGCGCAACTACACGGCCGGGCTGGAGCTGAATGTGCCGATCTTCCAGGGCGGCGCGATCTCGTCCTACACGCGCGAGGCCGAGGCCAATCTGGAGCGTGCCCGCCAGCAATTGCTGGACGCCCGCGCCCAGGCCACGCTGGAGGCCCGCCAGGCCTATCTGGGCGTGCAATCGGGCTCGGCCCTGTCCGCCTCGCTGCGCCAGGCGCAGGCCTCGGGCGAGACCCAGGTCAAGTCGACCACGCGCGGCTTCGAGGTCGGCACGCGCACCCGCGTGGACGTGCTGAACACCGTGCAGCAGCTCTATGCGACGCGTAAGGATCTGTCCGCCGCGCGCTACCAGACGCTGATGTCCAGCCTGCAGCTGAAGGCCGCGGCCGGCGCGCTCAGCGAGGGTGATCTGCGCGCGCTGGACCAGCTGCTGCTGCGCAACGCGCCGCAATGAGCGCCCCGGCGCCCTTGCCGCCGGGGACAGATCGTATTGATTTCAGGCGGCGCCAGCCCGTATAAGGGACGGGTCGCCCCCTCGCGGAATCCATGTCGCCCCTGCCTCCTCAGTCCGCCCAGACCGCCCTGCCCGCCGATGCCTGGCAGCTGCTTGCCCAGGCCCGCAGCGGCGACCAGCTTGCCCAGGCCTGGCTGACCGTGCTGTGCCAGGCCTTGCTGAAGGCCCGTGCCGGCCTGGTGCTGATGGCCCAGCCCGACGGCGCCTACGCGCCCGTGGCCGCCCTGCCGCCGGCGCGCGAGCTGCACTATCTGGCCGATATCGCCACCGAAGCCCTGCGCCAGCGCGCCGGCGTGCTGCGCCACAACGAAGCGGGCGAGGCCTTGCTGGCCTATCCGCTGACCTTGGCCGCCAGCCTGGCCGGCGCGGTCGTGCTGGACCTGGGCCCGGCCGATGCGGCGGCCGCCGAACGGGCGCGCCAGCTGACGCATTGGGGCGCCGGCTGGCTGATGGACCTGATGCGCCGGCTCGACCAGGCGCGCAGCGAGGCCGATGCGCGTCGCGCCCGCTTCCTGCTCGACACCGTGCTGGCGCTGCAGAACGAGGCCGGCACGCGCGAGGCCGCGATCGCGTTGGTGCATGCGGTCGGCCGCGAACTCGACTGCCGCCAGGTGCAGCTGGCGCTGGCCGAGGGCGGCAAGAAGACGCTGCGCCGGCTGGCCGTCTCGCATGCGGCCGTGTCCGACGACCGCAGCCGGCAGGCGGTGCAGGCGCTGCAGGCAATGCACGAGGCCTATGACCAGGGCCGGCCCCTGGTCTGGCCCGAGGCCCCGGCGGCCGACGGCGGGGCCGCCAGGATCACTGCCGGCCATGCGCGTTATGCCAGCGAAGCCGGCGCCAAGGCGCTGTGCGGCCTGCCGCTGACGGCCGCGCACGAGACGGTCGGCGTGCTGCTGCTGGAGCGCGACACGCCCTTCACGGCCGAGGAAGTCGAACTGCTCGAGGCGCTGGGCGCCGCCGTCGGCCCCTTGCTGCTCTTGCAGGGCGAGGCCGGCCAGGGCGTCGCCGGTCGCGCGCTGCGCTCGCTGCGCCGCGGCCTGGGCCGGGTCACCGACAGCTCGCATCCGGCGCTGAAGCTGGGCCTGGGCGCCGCCGCCCTGCTGCTTGTGCTGCTGGCCGTGGTGCCGGTGCCCTACCGCGTCACGGCCGGCGCCCTCGTCGAGGGGGCCCAGCAGCGCGCCGCCGTCGCGCCCTTCGAGGGCTATGTGCGCGAGGCGCCGGCCCGTGCCGGCGATACGGTCAAGGCCGGCCAGCTGCTGGCGCGGCTGGAGGACAAGGACCTGCTGCTGGAGAAGACGCGCTGGGAGTCCGAGCTGGACGTGGCCCTGCGCAAGGAGCGCGAGGCGATGGCACGCAGCAACCGCGTCGATCAGCGCCAGGCGGCCGCCCAGGCCAACCAGGCGCGCGCCCAGCTGGAGCTGGCCGGTTCCAAGCTGGAGCGCGTCGCCATCACCGCGCCCTTCGACGGCATCGTCGTCAAGGGCGATCTGTCGCAGCAGCTGGGCTCGCCGGTCGAACAGGGCAAGGTGCTGTTCGAGATCGCACCGCTGAATGCCTGGCGGGTGATCCTGAAGGTCGACGAGCGCGATATCGGCCGCGTCCAGACCGGCGCCGCCGGCACCTTGGTGCTGGCCAGCCTGCCCGGCCAGGACTGGCCCTTCACCGTCAAGAAGATCACGCCGGTCTCGGTGCCCGAGGACGGCCGCAACCAGTTCCGCGTCGAGGCCGAGCTGGGCGGCGAGGCGCCCAAGCTGAGCCCGAATATGGAGGGCGTCGGCAAGATCGAGGTCGGCCGGGCCAGTCTGCTCTGGGCATGGACCCATCCGCTGCTGGACTGGGCGCGCCTGGCCTGGTGGAAGCTGCTGCCATGAGCACGCGCGCGCTGCTGGCGCCGTACTGGTACCGGGTCGCGGCGCTGCGGCCGCGGCTGCGCGGCCATGTGCGCCTGCATCGGCACGAGTACCGGGGTCAGGTCTGGCATGTGTTCGAGGACCGCGCCAGCGGCCGCCACCACCGCTTCAATGCCCAGGCCTGGGGCGTCATCGGCCTGTTCGATGGCCGGCGCAGCCTGGACGAGATCTGGGCGCTGCTGTCGCGCGAGGTCAGCGACGCGACCCCGACCCAGGCCGACATCGTCAAGCTGCTGGGCCAGCTGCATGCGGCCGATCTGCTGCTCGGCGATGTCACGCCGGACACGGCCGAACTGTTCGAGCGGCGCGGCAAGCACGAGCGCAAGAAGTGGATGGGCCGGCTGGCCAACCCGATCTCGATGCGCTTCCCGCTCGTCGATCCGGACCGCCTGCTCGAGCGCCTGGCCGCCGCGCTGCGACCGCTGGGCGGACGCCTGATCCTGCTGGCCTGGCTGGCCGCCGTGCTGCCGGCGCTGCTGATGCTGCCCGCGCACTGGCGCGCGCTGACGCACAACTTCAGCGATCAATGGCTGGCCTCGGGCCAGCTGCTGATGCTGGCCGTGCTGTTCCCGCTGGTGAAGATCGCCCACGAACTGGGCCATGGCCTGGCCTGCAAATGGCTGGGCGGCGAGGTGCACGAGGCCGGCCTGCTGCTGCTGGCCTTCTACCCGGTGCCCTATGTGGACGTGACGAACTCGGCCGCCTTCGCCGGCAAATGGCAGCGTGCCCTGGTCGGTGCGGCCGGCATGCTGACCGAGCTCTTCATTGCCGCGCTGGCCTTCTATGCCTGGCTGGCGCTGGAGCCCGGCGTGGGCCGCGGCATCGCCCATGGCGTGGCGGTGCTGGCCAGCGTGACGACCCTGTTCTTCAATGCCAACCCGCTCTTGCGCTACGACGGCTATTACATCCTCGGTGACCTGATCGAGATCCCCAATCTGGGCCCGCGGGCGCGCCAGTACTGGCTGCAGCGGGTCGAGCAGCGCGTCTTCGGCGTGCAGCCCGAGGAGCCGATGAGCGTCACGCCCGGCGAGCGGCGCTGGTTCCTCGCCTACCAGCCGCTGTCGGCCGTCTACCGGCTGATGGTGTCGCTGGGCATCGCCCTCTTCGTCGCCCAGCGCTTCTTCTTCATCGGCGTGGCGCTGGCGGCGGTGAGCCTGGCCCAGGGCTTCGTCTGGCCGCTCGCCAAGGCGGTGCAGGCGCTGCTGACGGCGCCGCGCTTTGCCGCGCGCGGCCGGCGCGTGCGCCGGGTGCTGGGCGGCGGCGCCCTGCTCGCCGAACTGCTGCTCTTCGTCCTGCCGCTGCCCTATCACACCCATGCCGAGGGCGTGCTGTGGCTGCCCGAGCGCGCGATCGTGCGCGCGGCCACCGCCGGCTTCGTGCAGCAGGTGCTGGCCGAGCCGGGCCAGGCGCTGGCCGCCGGCCAGGCGGTGGTGCAGACGGTGGAACCGGCGCTGGAGGCAAGGCTGCAGGCGCAGGCGGCCAAGGTCGAGGAGACCGAGGCCCAGGTCGACGCCGCCTGGATCGCCTCGCAGGCCCATGCCCAGCAGCTGCTGAAGGACCTGGAGCGCGAGCGCGCCGCACTGGCCCGGCTGCAGGACGAGGCCGATCAGCTGACCCTGCGCGCCGGGGCGGCCGGCACCCTGCTGATGGACCGGCCCAGCGACCTGCCGGGCCGCTGGCTGCGCAAGGGCGAGGTGCTCGGCTATCTGCGCACCGGCGATGCGCCGCTGGTGCGCGTCGTCGTGCCGCAGTCCGACGTCGATCCGATCCGGCTGTCCACCGGCAAGGTCGAGCTGCGGCTGCCGCAGGCGACCGGGACGGTCTGGACGGCCTCCCTGCTGCGCGGCGTGCCGGCGGCCAGCCGCCAGCTGCCCAGCGCGGTGCTCGGCAGCCGCGGCGGCGGCCAGTTCATGACCGACCCGCAGGACGAGCAGGGCCTGCGCACCCTGGAATCGGTGTTCGAGTTCGAGCTGCTGCTGCCCAGCGAGGTGCCGCACGACTTCCTCGGCAGCCGCGTCCATGTGCGCTTCGAGCATCCGGCCGAGCCCATCGGCCTGCGTGCCTGGCGCGCGCTGCGTCGGGCCTTTCTGTCGACCTTGCATGTCTAGCGCCCTGCGACTGGCCCGCGGGGCCTTCCCCGAACGCGAGGACCGCGCGCCCTCGGCGGCCGACGCCTGGGCGCTGGAGCTGCTGGGCCGGCTGCGGCGCGGCCTGGCAGCGCCGGCTGCGCGCGAAGTCGCCCGGCTGGGCACCCTGCTGGCCGAGCAGGGCCCGCGCCTGCGCGCGCTGGACGAGGCGGCGCTGCTGGCCGAGCTGCGCGCGCTCGCGCCGGCCGCCGTGCGCGAGCTCGACACGCCCACGCTGCGCCGGGCGCTGCTCGCGATGGCCGAGCTGGCACGGCGCGCGCTGGGCCTGCTGCCCTACCCGGGCCAGCTGTTCGGCGCGATGACCCTGCTGCGCGGCCAACTGGCCGAGATGCAGACCGGCGAGGGCAAGACGCTGACGGCGGGCCTGGCCGCCTGCCTGGCCGGCCTCGCCGGCCTGCCGGTCCATGTGGTGACGGTCAACGACTACCTGGCCGGCCGCGATGCCGACAAGAACCGCGCGCTGTTCCAACGCGCCGGGCTGACGGTTGGTGTCGTCGCCCATGGCGTCGAAGCGGGGCAGCGCGCGCTGGCCTATGCCTGCGACATTTGCTACTGCACGAACAAGGAGCTGGTGTTCGACTATCTGCGCGACCGCGTCGCCATGGGCGGCCGCGCCAGCGCGGCGCAGCTGCGCGCGCGCCGCCTGGTCGGCGGGCCGGCGCGGCAGGGCGCCAGGCCGGCACAGCCGCTGCTGCGCGGCCTGCACTTCGCCATCGTCGACGAGGCCGACAGCATCTTCATCGACGAGGCCCGCACTCCGCTGATCCTGGCCATGCAGGCCGGCGAGGTCGATCATGCGGCCGCCCATGCGCAGGCGCTGGCGCTGGTGGCCGCCTTCGAGTGCGATGTCCATTACCGGCTCGACGCCGCGCGACGCGAGCTGCACCTGAGCGACGCCGGCCGCGCGGCGCTGGCCGCGGCCACGGCCGGCCTCGGCGCGCCCTGGACCGCCTCCCACCAGCGCGAGCACCTGGGCACGCAGGCGCTGCGCGCGCTGCATCTGTTCAGGCGCGACGAGCAGTACCTGGTCGACGCCGAGGGCAAGGTGCAGATCATCGACGAGTACACCGGACGCGTGCTGCCCGGTCGGACCTGGGAGCAGGGCCTGCACCAGATGATCGAGGCCAAGGAAGGGGTCGAGCTGAGCCAGCAGACGAGCACCCAGGCGCGCATCACCTACCAGCGCTTCTTCTGCCGCTATCTGCGCCTGTCCGGCATGAGCGGCACCGCGCGCGAGATGGCCGGCGAGTTTGCTGCCGTGTTCCGCCTGGCCACGGTGACCATTCCGACGCACCGGCCGAGCCGGCGCATCACGCTCGCGCCGCGCCTGCTGCCCGACGAGACGGCCAAATGGGCGGCGGTGGCCGAGTTCGTCGCCGAGCGCCACCGCGCCGGCCAGCCGGTGCTGGTCGGCACGCGCTCGGTGCGGTCCTCCGAGACCCTGGGCGCCCTGCTCTCGGCGCGTGGCCTGCCGCACCAGTTGCTGAACGCGCGCCAGGACGCCGCCGAGGCCGAGATCATCGCCGCGGCCGGCCGGCGCGGCGCGATCACGGTGGCCACCAATATGGCCGGCCGCGGCACCGACATCGGCCTGGGCGAAGGCGTGGCCGAGCTCGGCGGACTCTGCGTGGTGCTGACCGAATACCACGAGTCGCCGCGCATCGACCGCCAGCTGATCGGCCGCTGCGCGCGCCAGGGCGACCCCGGCAGCGCCATCGCCATCGTCGCGCTGGACGACGAACTGCTGCGCCAGCATGGCGGCAGCGAGGCCCGCCTGCTCGGCTGGGCCCTGGCCGGCGGCGCGGCCACCGTGCAGCGACTGCTGCAGCGCAGCCGCGCCGCCGCCCAGGCGCGGGCCGAGCGTCTGCATGCCCGCACCCGGCGCGAGACCATGCGCCAGGATCATCAACTCGACCGCATGACCGCCTTCTCCGGCGATCCCACATGAAACCGATGCCCGTCCGCCCCGCTGCTGCCGCACCTGCCGCACTTGCCGCCCTGACCCTGCTGCTGGCCGGCGTCCCTGCCCGCAGCGCCGAGCCCGGCTACACCTGCCTGATCGAGCCGATGCAGCGGGTCGAGCTGCGCAGCCCGGTCGAGGGGCGCATCGACGCGATCCATGTCGAGCGCGGCATGGAGGTCAAGAAGGGCCAGGTGCTGGTCGAGCTGGACACCGCCGTCGAGCGGGCCGCGCTGGAGGCGGCGCGCTTTCGCACCGTCATGCATGGCCAGGTGCAGAGCGCCGACAGCCGCCTCGCCGCCGCCAAGGAGAAGTTCCAGCGCCGCGACGCCCTGGTCAAGGAGCGCTATATCGCCACCCAGGACCGCGACGACTCGCTGGCCGAGATGCGCGTTGCCGAGGCCAATCTGGTCGAGGCGCAGGACAACCAGCGCCTGGCCGCGCTCGAGCAGCGCCGCCTGAGCGAGACCGTCGAGCAGCGCCGCCTGCGCAGCCCGATCAGCGGCGTCGTCACCGAGCGGCTGCAGGCGGTCGGCGAGGTTGCGCTCAGCGGCGACAACTCCAAGCCGGTGCTGCGCCTGGCCCAGACCGATCCGCTGCGCGTCGAGGTGGTGCTGCCGGTGGGCATGTACGGCAAGGTCAAGCGCGGCGACAAGGTCCAGGTCGATGCCGAGGCGCCGCTCGCCGGCCGCTACACCGCCAATGTCACCATCGTCGACCGCGTCGTCGACGCCGCCAGCGGCACCTTCGGCGTGCGCCTGGAACTGCCCAATCCCAAGGGCGAGATCCCGGCCGGCATCAAGTGCCGGGCACGCTTTTCCTGAGGCTGTCGCAAGGCCGCGCTCAGGGCGACGGTGCGCGCAGCAGCTGCCGCAGATCGTCCAGCCAGGCCGCATAAGCGCCCTCGCGCTCGGGCCCGACCAGGCGCAGCAGCGCCGACGGGTGTAGGGTCACCAGCACCGGAATGCCGTCCGCGCGATCGAACCAGTGGCCGCGCGCCTGCATCACCGGCACCGGCCGGCCCAGCAGGCTGCGTGCCGCGGTGGCACCCAGCGCGACGATGGCGCGGGGCCGGATCGCGGCGATCTCGCCCTCCAGCCATTGCGAGCAGGCCTCGGCCTCGCGCTGCGCGGGCGTCTTGTGCATGCGGCGCTTGCCGCGCAGCTCGTACTTGAAATGCTTGACGGCATTGGTGATGTAGACGGCCGCGCGCTCCAGCGCCAGCTCGCGCAGCGCCTCGTCGAGCAGGCGGCCGGCCGGGCCGACAAAGGGCCGGCCGGCCAGATCTTCCTTGTCGCCCGGCTGCTCGCCGACCAGCATCCAGCGCGAGCGCGCCGGGCCCTCGCCCCAGACCGTCTGGGTGGCGGGCGCCCATAGCGGGCAGTCACGGCAGCCGGCGGCCGCCTCTTGCAACTGCCTGAGCGTCGCTCGCATGGCCTTGGGCGGCAAGCGCCGTGTCGCGGTGGACGATCGCGCCGCGCGGCCCGCGCAGCAGGCTGCCCAGCGCCAGGCCGGAGGCAAAGGCGGCATAGACCAGCAACAGGCTGGACACGTCGATGCGGCGCTCGAAGCCCGGCGTCAGCCGCTCGGGCACCAGCTTGAGGTCGACGACGGCGGCCAGCGTCGTCACCGCCGCCGCGGTGCGCAGCGCCTGACGGGCATCGGGGCGGGCCTGCGCCGGCGAGGCCTTTTCATAGAAAAAGGCCCAGAACACCGAGGACAGGTGGTGGACCACCATGCCCAGCACGGTGTAGCGCAGGCTGGAGCGGTCCTGGCCGAGCGCGCGGGACCAGAGCCAGTGCGCCGGCGCGTTCAGCGGCGCCGCGCCGCTGCCGGCATCCCGGCGGCCGCGCCAGGCCAGCACCAGGGTCGACAGCGCGCTGGCCAGGCCACCGCTGAGCGCCGCATCGTCGAGCGCTTGCTTCCAGGGTTTCATCGGACGGCTCTCCTTGCAGGGGAACGAGGTTTGCCGATGTGGGGCAAGTGCCGTTCCTACTTCAGGAGATGCCGTGGTCGTGCTGCTGACCGGCGCCACCGGTTTTCTGGGCTCGCATCTGCTGTCGGCCCTGCTCGCCGCGCGGCACCAGGTCGTCTGTGTCGTGCGGCGCCCGAGCGAGGGAGACGCCGCAGAAGGCGTCCGTTATCTGCCGGGCGACTTCGCCCGCGACCACGCGGCCGCGGACTGGCTGCCGCGCCTGGACGGCGTCGACGCGGTGATCAATGCGGTCGGCATCCTGCGCGAACAGGGCGCCCAGCGCTTCGAGGCGCTGCATCTGCGTGCGCCGTCGGCACTGTTCCAGGCCTGCGCGCAGGCCGGTGTCCAGCGGGTGCTGCAGATCTCGGCGCTGGGTGCCGACGAGCAGGCAGCCAGCGCCTACCACCTGAGCAAGAAGGCCGCCGACGAGCTGCTACTCTCGCTGCCGCTGCCCTCGGTGGCGGTGATCCAGCCCTCGCTGCTCTATGGGCCGGGCGGCGGCAGCGCGCGGCTGTTCTCGCTGCTGGCCAGCCTGCCGATCTGCCCGCTGCCCGGCCAGGGCCGGCAACAGCTGCAGCCCCTGCATATCGATGACGCGGTCGAGGCGATCCTGGCCCTGCTCGCGCGGCCCGCTGCGGGCGGTCGCATCGCCCTGGTCGGCCCGGTGCCGCTAGCCTTGCGCGATTTCCTCGCCGCGCTGCGCGCCGCGCTGGGCCTCGGCCGGCCGCGCTTCCTGCCGCTGCCCGAGCGCCTGATGGCGGTTGCCGCCCGTGTTGGCGACCGCTGGCCCGCCAGCCTGTTCGACAGCGACTCCTGGCAGATGCTGCAACGGGGCAATACCGCCGATGCGGCGGCCACCAGCGCCCTGCTCGGCCGCCCGCCGCGCGCGCCGGCGCGCTTCATCGCCGAGCGCGACGCGGCGGCGCAGCGCTCGCTGGCGCTGCTGAGCTGGCTGCTGCCGCTGCTGCGCCTGGCCATGGCGCTGGTCTGGATCGTTACCGGCATCGTCTCGCTGGGCGTCTATCCGATCCCCGCGGGCCTGGCCCTGCTCGATCGCGCCGGCGTCCCGCCGGCGCTGGCGCCGGCGATGCTGTTTGGCGCCGCCCTGCTGGACATCGCGCTGGGCATCGCCAGCCTGATGCCGGGCCCGCGCCGCTGGCTGTGGATCGCGCAGGCCGCGCTGATCCTCTTCTACACCGCCGTGATCAGCCTGCGCCTGCCCGAGTACTGGGCCCATCCCTATGGGCCGATGCTGAAGAACCTGCCGATGCTGGTGGCGCTGTGGCTGCTCCATGCGCTGGAGCCGCCGCCGGCGCGGCGACGAGGGAGCGCGCGATGAGCAACGAATACCTGATCGTCAAATGGCTGCACATCCTGTCCTCGACCTTTCTGTTCGGCACCGGCGTCGGCTCGGCCTACTACCTGTTCTTCATCAGCCTTACCCGCGATACCGCGGCGGTGGCGGCGGTGACCGCCCGCCTGGTCAAGGCCGACTGGCTGTTCACTGCCACCACCATCGTGTTCCAGCCGCTCAGCGGCCTGTACCTGATGCACCTGGCCGGCTGGCCGATCACGCAGCGCTGGATCCTCTGGTCCTTCGTGCTGCTGGCGATCGCCGCGGCCTGCTGGCTGCCGGTGGTCTGGCTGCAGATGCGCATGCGCGATCTGGCCGCCGACGCGAAGGCGAAGGCGCAGCCGCTGCCGCCGCGCTACCAGCGCCTGTTCCTGGCCTGGATCGCCCTGGGCTTCCCGGCGCTGTTCGCCTTTCTGGCGGTGTTCTACCTGATGGTGGCCAAGCCGGTCTGAAGGCCTCAGCCCTGCCAGCGGTCGCGCCGCGCGCGCAGATGCGCAAGGGCCAGCATCAGCATCGCACCGACCGCCGCCGCCAGCAGGCCGGACCAGCTGGTCTCGGCGGCGAACCAGCGCTCGGCCGGCAGCGCCAGCATGCCGCCGCACAGGGCGCCCACGCCGCCGAAGACGGCATCGGTCAGCAGATGCCGCAAGGCCAGGCTGGTCTCCCGCCAGTTGGCCAGCAGACCGATCAGCGCACCGGTGCTGGCCCATAGAACCAGGTTCATCATCGTCTCCCGCGAATGTGCGAGACACCGGGCAAGCGCAGTGCCGCGGAATTCTTGCTGTAGTTCTCGCAGACAGTCTTGCCGCTTGCTGGGGCCGATTACCCGCTGGGGTCAGGACTTGATCGCCCCCGGCACGGGGCCTGCGGATTGCCTGTTAGGCACATCGCAGGAACCCGACAAGGACCACCGATGAAAGCCCTGACCTATCACGGCGCCAAGGACGTGCGTGTGGAAAACGTCGCGGACCCCATCCTGCAGCAGGACGACGACATCATCCTGCGCATCACCGCCACCGCGATCTGCGGCTCCGACCTGCACATCTACCGCGGCAAGATCCCCGGCATGAAGGGCGGCGACATCCTGGGCCACGAGTTCATGGGCATCGTCGAGGAGACCGGCCCCGGCGTGCAGCGCATCCGCCGCGGCGAGCGCGTCGTCGTGCCCTTCACCATCTCCTGCGGCGAATGCTTCTTCTGCAGCCGCTCGCTGTTCGCCGCCTGCGAGTCGACCAATCCGGGCCGCGGCGCGATCATGAACAAGAAGGACACGCGTGCCGGCGCCGGCCTGTTCGGCTACAGCCATCTGTACGGCGGCTATCCCGGCGGCCAGGCAGAGTACGTGCGGGTGCCCAAGGCCAATGTCGGCCCGCTGCCGATTCCCGATTCGGGCCTGGCCGATCCGCAGGTGCTGTTCCTGTCGGACATCCTGCCGACCGGCTACCAGGCGGCCATCAATGCGCAGATCGTCCCCGGCTCGACGCTGGCCGTGTTCGGCGCCGGGCCGGTCGGGCTGATGGCCTGCGCCTCGGCGCGCCTGCTGGGCGCCGAGCGCATCTTCCTGGTCGACCACCATCCCTACCGGCTGGAATTCGCCGCCGCCACCTATGGCGTGATACCGATCAACTTCGACCAGGTGGACGACCCGGCGGCGCAGATCATCGACGCCACCGACTTCCGCGGCGTCGACGCGTCCATCGACGCGGTCGGCTTCGAGGCCAAGGGCAGCACGATGGAGACGGTGCTGACGACGATGAAGCTGGAGGGCTCCAGCGGCGCGGCCTTGCGCCAGGCGATCGCCGCGACGCGCCGCGGCGGCGTCATCAGCGTGCCCGGCGTCTATGCCGGCTTCATCCACGGCTTCCTGTTCGGCGACGCCTTCGAGAAGGGCCTGACTTTCAAAGGCGGCCAGACCCATGTGCAGCGCTTCATGCCCGAGCTGCTCGAGCTCATAGCCCGCGGCGAACTGCACCCGGAGGCCATCGTCAGCCATATGCTGCCGCTGGAGGAGGCGGCGCGCGGCTATGCGATCTTCAACCAGAAGCAAGAGGATTGCCGCAAGGTCGTGCTGCTGCCGCAGGCGGGCAGCGGCACGACCCCGGACCTGCCGCCGGTCTAGGGCCCATGGCGCTCGTGTCAACGCGCTTAGTTCAGCTCATCGTCCTTCCAGGCCTTCAGCCCGGCGACCGCGGCGCCGACCTGCAGGCCGTTCTTGGTCAGCGCGTACTGCTTGCCGCCGCTGAACTCGCCGGCGCCGGCCCCGGCGGTCGCGCCGCTGCCGGCCGCGCCGACGCCCGCGGCGGCCCCGGCCGAGGCGTTCCAGCCATTGGCGATGAAGTCGGCCAGCACCTTGGCATCGTTGAAGACGAACAGATAGCGGGTGTCGGAGGCGCCGATCTGCAGTCCGGCGCTGGCCTGGGCGACGCTCATATAGACGTCCTTCTTGCTCTTGTTGTCGTGCGCGATGCCCTTGCCGCCGGCACCGCCGAGTCCGAAGCTGAGCCCGTAGGTGGTGAACACCGCATAGCCGGAGGCCTTGGCGACGGCGTCCTTCAGCTTGGGATCGGCCTTGTAGAAGTCCTGCAAGGTCTGCATGGCCTTGGTCCTGACCTCGGCCTGCTTGGCCGCCTTGTCCTGCGCGAAGGCCGGGCCTGCGCCCAGCAGCGCCATCGACGAGACCAGGGCGGCGCTGAAGAGAAACTGCTTGTGAACTTGCATGGAAGCCTTTCCTCGCGGTCTTTGCGAACCGCGTCAAGACTGCCGCGCGGCGGCGATCGTCGCGGCAGCCGGGGCCTGAAGTCGTTGCGCCGCGCTGGCCCGCAGATTCTAGGAAAAGCCCAACGCCAAGGGAACCCGCTTTAGCAGGCTGTTAAACGGTGGCCGGCGGCGGCGCCCGCGGCGGATCGCGCACCGGCGCCGGCGCGCCGGGCACCGGCGGATCGCTGATCGGCGGCACCTCCGGGCTCGCCGGGGCCGGTGGCGGGTCGCCGACCGGCTGCTCCGGATCGGAGGGCGGCAGCGGCGGCTGGGCGATCGCGCTCATGGCCAGGCCGCCGCCGTCGTGCCGCGCCGCAGGCTGGCGATGAAGGCGGTCACCGTGTCGGCATCGGCACGCAGGGCCGGATCGGTCTCGCTGCGCGGTGGGCAGACGAAGAGCCGCGGATCGGCCTCGCCGCTCGGCAGCATCATCGTCAGGCCGGCCGCGCCGAGCAGGCCGCTGGCGCCGCCCAGCGCCAGGATGGGCGTGCGGCGGCGGTGCTGCTCGCGGATGAAGTCCAGCGCCGGCCGCTGCCGGGCCAGCGGCGGCGGCTCGTTCGGAGCCGCTGCCCGGCCGCGCCCCTCGCACAGCACCAGCGCATCCCAGCGCCGCGTCGGCGCCGCCTCCAGCGCCAGTTGCTCGACCGCGCGGCCCGGGCGGACCGTCGGCTCTTCCAGCGGACCGGGCCGCGCACCGACGAAGCAGGGCAAGGCACCCGCCTTCAGCAGGGCCGTGTGCACCGCATCGAGGCTGGCCATCTCGGCCCCCTCCTCCACCAGCAGCGCGACGCGCGCGGCGGCGGCAGCGGCATGAAGCGCTGGGGCAGCGGCGTGGTGAGGGCTGGTGGACATGACGATTCGAGCAGCAAGCGGCGTGCCCGAGGGCTTGCCGGCACACCGCTTGCCTGAAACGCATCTCATATTCCACTTCTGCCGTCCCCATGAGCCGACGCCTCGCCATGCATCCGCTGCTTGCCGCCTCGGCGCTGCTGCTGACGCTGCTGCCGGGCGCCGCCCTCGCCCAGGCCGCGATGCCGCCCGGCTTCGGGCCCAACCCGGTGCTGCCGGCGCCGCAGCGCTCGTTGCTGCCGACCATTCATGTGGCCGATGCGGTCGGCTGGCGCAGTGGCGACAAGCCGACGCCGGCGCCGGGCCTGGCGGTCGCCGCCTTTGCCGCCGGGCTCGAGCATCCGCGCTGGCTCTATGTGCTGCCGAATGGCGATGTGCTGGTCGCCGAGACCAATGCGCCGCCCCGGCCCGAGGACGGCCAGGGCCTGCGTGCCTGGTTCCAGAAGCTGTTCATGAAGAAGGCCGGCGCGGCGACGCCCAGCGCCAACCGCATCACCCTGCTGCGCGATGCCGATGGCGACGGCCGAGCCGAGACGCGCAGCGTCTTCGCGGAGGGGCTCAATTCGCCGCTGGGCATGGCCCTGGTCGGCAATGACTTCTATATCGCCAACACCGATGCGGTCATCCGCTACCGCTATGCCGCCGGGCAGACCCGGCTCGAAGGAGAGCCGGTGCGCATCGCCGCCCTGCCCGCCGGCCCGCGCAACCACCACTGGACCAAGAGCCTGCTCGCCAGCCCCGACGGCACGCGGCTCTATGTCGGCGTCGGTTCTAACAGCAATGTGGCCGAGAACGGCATCGAGGCCGAGGAACAGCGCGCGTCCATCCTCGAGATCGACCTGAACACCGGTGCCCAGCGCGTCTACGCCTCGGGATTGCGCAATCCGGTCGGCCTGGCCTGGGAGCCCGGCAGCGGCCAGCTCTGGGCCGTCGTCAACGAGCGCGACGAGCTGGGCAACGATCTGGTGCCGGACTATCTGAGCTCGGTGCGCGAGGGCGGCTTCTACGGCTGGCCCTACAGCTACTTCGGCAGCCATCTGGACGAGCGCGTCGAGCCGCAGCGGCCCGAGTTGGTCGCCGCCGCCCTGGTGCCCGACTATGCGCTGGGCGCGCACACGGCCTCGCTGGGCCTGGCCAGCGCCGCCGGCAACAGGCTGCCGGCCGACTTTGCGAACGGCATGTTCATCGGCCAGCATGGCTCCTGGAACCGCAAGCCGCGCAGCGGCTACCGCGTGCTCTTCGTGCCCTTTGCCGACGGCCGGCCGCAGGGCCCGCCGGTCGAGGTGCTGGGCGGCTTCCTGAACGAGCAGCGCGATGAGGCCATGGGCCGGCCGGTCGGCGTCGCCATCGACCGCCGTGGCGCCCTGCTCGTCGCCGACGATGTCGGCAATGTGATCTGGCGCGTCACCGCCCAGCGCTGAGCCGGGGCCGACGCGGGCACCGCGTTTGCCGTTGCCGGGCATCGGATCCATCCCGGGAGAAACACATGCAGACGATGAACCGCAGCAGAACGGCGCTTGCCGCCCTGAGCTCGCTGCTGATCGCCGCGGCCGGCAACGCCGTCGCCGCCGATGCGGTCTCGCATGCCGACGCCTCGTTCATGAAGGATGCGGCGCATGCCGGCCATGCCGAGGTCTCGGCCAGCAAGCTGGCGCTGAGCAAGAGCAGCGACACCCAGGTCAAGGCCTTCGCCCAGCAGATGATCGACGACCATACCAAGGCGGCCGCCGAGCTGCAGAGCCTGGCCGATGCCAAGGGCGTCAAGCTGCCGACCGAGCCCTCGATGACGCAGAAGACCAAGGAGAAGATGACGCTGTCCACCGCCGACGGTGCCAACTTCGACTACCGCTATGCCGATTCGGCCGGCGTCTCCGCCCACGAAGACACGGTCAAGCTCTTCCGCAAGGCCGCGGCCGAGGCCAAGGACGCCGATGTGCGCGCCTTTGCCAGCAAGACGCTGCCGACGCTGGAGCACCATCTGCAGATGGCCAAGGAGCTGCAGGCGGCGACCGCGATTCGGGCCGGCAAGAAATAGGCGCGTGGGCCGCAGCGCCGCATCGCGCCCGCTGCTGCAGCCGACGCTGCCGCGCTCGCGCACCGTGCTGCTGCTGGTCGACTTCATCAACCCGCTGCAGTTCGACGGCGCCGAGGCGCTGGCCCCGCCGGCGCTGCAAGCCGCGGCCGCGGCGGCCGCGCTGAAGAAGACGCTGGCCGCGCGCGGCGTGCGCGCCATCTATGTCAACGACAACTTCGGCCACTGGCAGTCCGACTTCAAGGCCCTGCTGGCCGGCTGCCGGCGCCAGGGCGGCGCGGCGGCCAAGCTGGCCCGGCTGCTGGCGCCCGGCCCCGACGACCTGACAGTGCTGAAGCCGCGGCATTCGGCCTTTCTGGCCACCCCGCTCGACCTGCTGCTGACGCAGATGCAGACGCGCGAGCTGGTGATCTGCGGGCTGGCCACCGATTTGTGCGTGATGTTCAGCGCGATGGATGCTTTTGTGCGCGGCTACCGGCTCTGGCTGCCCGAGGATTGCACGGCCGCCGAATCGCCCGCGGCCAAGGAAGCGGCGCTGCAATGGATGGCCTGCGCGCTGAAGGCGCGCAGGCGGGCCAGCCTCTAGGGCCGGGCTAGCGGCTCAGCCGCGCCAGCAGCATGCCCAGGGCCGCCGCGGTCGCCAGCGCCGCCAGCGGATGCTCGCGCACCGAACCACGCAGGCTTTCGGTCCAGTCGGCGCAGATGTCGCGCAGGTGCTCGGCCTGCTGCTGCACCGCCTGGCCGGCATTGTCCAGCCCCTGCTGCAACTGATCGACCTTGGGCCCGACCTGCTGCGCGACCTGCTCGATCTTCTGGTGCGCGCTTTCGGCCATGCGGTCGACGAAGCGGCCCGTGTTCTCGTCGCCCGCCGGCTCCGCCGGCTTGCTCGATGGAGTCGAGGCGGACGGGGAGGCCGTGGACGAGGATGGGAAGGGGGAGGTCGAGGAAGACGTGGAAGGAGACGTCGAGGAGGATGTCGCGGGAGACGTCGAGGAAGACGGCTTGGAACTCGGATCGTTGGGCATGGCAGACCTCGTGCTGGGTGGATGAAGAAGGACGGGCGCAGAAACGCTTGCCGGAAGCCGGCAATCGCCATACCGGCCGCGGCGGCTCGTGATTCGGATCCCCGGGCACGCCTGTTGCCGGTAGAGGACGCGATGGCGTGCGCGCTGCGCAGTCCGGTGCTGAGCGGGCCGGCGGCAGCAAGCAGTCCATTCACATCCATTCATTGATCGATTCGCTTTAATATTTACCGGAGGTCACCATGAACAGCAGCAGTCCTCGCAACAAGTCCCTCAAATGGTTGGTGAGCCTCGGCACGGCCGGCGTGCTGGCCGGCGCCGGCGCGCTGGTGCTGGCGCAATCGACGACGGGCAGCAGCAGCACCAGCTCGTCGACCAACTCGGCCAGCGGCCCCTCGGCCGGCAATACCTCGAACAACAGCGGCACCGATTCCGGCAATACCAACCGCCCGGTCACCTCCGGCGCGGCCACCGGCAGCCTGGGCAATACCGGCGTCAACAGCACCGGCAGCAATAGCTCGACCGGCACGGGCAGCAGCACCAGCAGCACCACGGGCACCGGCAGCACCATGGGCAGCACCGCCGGCGCCGGCGGCGATAGCGGCAGCCGCCAGCAGAACGCCAATGTCGGCAACAACAGCGGCAGCATGGGCAGCACCAACCAGATGAACGACCAGATGCGCAACAACCCGACGAGCGCCGGCCGCAGCAGCAACAACAACACGACCGGCAGCGGCTCGAGCTACAACAGCAACAGCGGCGCGAGCGGCACGGGCGGCACCGGTAGCAGCAGCACCAGCAGCAGCTACAACAGCGACAACCCGAATATGAACCGCGCGGTGCGCAGCGACCGCAACTGAGCCAAGCCGCAGCGCCATCGGGATTTCAAGGGCCGCGAGCCCGGCGAGACATTTCGCCGGGCCGCGGCCTTTGTGCGCACAGCGCCGGGGCAAACGCGTAGAGGGAGCCGCCGGGGCATTCGGTATCCTCGCGGCCACCTTATTCATCAAGCTCCCGCCGCGCTCCTGCCTAGCCAGCGCACGGACGAAGCAACGCCCGATGCCGCAACCCAAGCCCCTGCGCGCGCCCCGCAATGGCCGCCGCCTCTCCCTCCTGTCCACCGCCCTGCTGCTGAGCCTGGCCTCCGCCCAGGCCGCCGAACCGGCCGACGCCGGCAGCAAGAAGCCGCCGGCCTGGAACGTCAACAAGCCGCCCGGCGCGGCGCGCGAGGTGCAGATCGACACCCGCAGCGGCACCTGGATGAGCGTGGACGTCAGCCCGGACGGCAAGACCCTGGTCTTCGACCTGCTCGGCGATCTCTACACGCTGCCGATCACCGGCGGCGAGGCCCGGCCGCTGACCCATTCGATCGCCTGGGAGCAGCAGGCGCGCTTCTCGCCGGACGGCAAGCGGATCGCCTTCCTCAGCGACGCCGGTGGCGGCGACAACGTCTGGGTGATGGACGCCGATGGCAGCAATGCACGCGCGGTCAGCAAGGAGGACTTCCGCCTGCTGAACAACCCGGTCTGGCATCCCAGCGGCAAGTACATCGCCGCGCGCAAGCATTACACCGGCACCCGCTCGGCCGGTTCGGGCGAGATCTGGCTCTACCACGTCGACGAGGCCGGCGGCACGACCAAGGGCCTGCAGCTCAACGAGAAGCCGAACTGGCAAAAGGACCTCGGCGAGCCGGCCCTGTCGCCCGACGGCAAGTACCTGTACTACTCGCAGGACACGACGCCGGGCCGGGTGTTCGAGTACAACAAGGACTCCAACAAGGAGATCTTCAAGATCTTCCGCCAGGACCTGGCCGACGGCTCGGTCGAACCCTTCGTCCAGGGGCCCGGCGGCGCGGTGCGGCCGACGCCCTCGCCGGACGGCAAGTACCTGGCCTTCGTGCGCCGCGTGCGCAACCAGAGCACCCTGTTCCTGAAGGACCTGCAGAGCGGCCGTGAGACGCCGGCCTGGGGCGGGCTGGACCGCGATCTGCAGGAGAGCTGGTCGATGTACGGCGTCTACCCGGCCTTTGCCTGGACGCCCGACGCGAAGAACCTGGTCGTCTGGGCCCAGGGCAAGCTGTGGCGGGTCGACCCCTTCAAGGGCACGGCGGCCGAGATTGCCTTTCACGTCAAGGACACGCGCGAAATCCGCGAGGCGCTGCGCCAGCCGCAGGAGGTGGCGCCGGAGCAGTTCGCCGTCAAGCAGCTGCGCTGGGTCAATGTGGCACCGGACGGCAGCAAGCTGGTCTATTCGGCGCTGGGCCATCTGTACCTGAAGGAATTGCCGAATGGATTGCCGAAGCGGCTGACCAAGCAGGACGAGCATTTCGAGTTCTTCCCCAGCTTTTCGCGCGACGGCAAGCAGCTGGTCTACGTCAGCTGGAACGACGACAAGCTGGGCGCGGTGCGCAAGATCGAGCTGGCCAGCGGCCGCGAGACCGTGATCACCCAGGCGCCGGGCAAGTACCTGGCGCCGAAGTTCTCGCCCGACGGCAAGAGCATCGTCTACAGCAAGAGCAAGGGCGGCTTCCTGACCACGCCCTGGCATGGCCTGGACAGCGGCATCTACCTGGCCGCCGCCGACGGCCGCGGCGCGCCGCAGCGCCTGTCCAAGGACGGCGACAGCCCGCAGTTCGGCGCCCGCAACGACGAGGTCTTCATCAGCCGCACGGCCAGCCTCGGCGAGGTCGACTCGCTGCGCAAGCTGTTCCGCATCGAGCTCGCGGACCGCAAGGAGACCGAGGTCGCGAAGAGCGAGTTCGCCAGCGAATTCGCGATCTCGCCGGATGGCCAGTGGCTGGGCTTCGTCGAGCGCTTCCACGCCTATGTGACGCCACTGCCGCTGACCGGCAAGCCGATCAGCGTAGGCCCGAAGATGGACGGCCTGCCGGTGCGCCAGCTGGACCTCAATGCCGGCGAATACATGCACTGGAGCGGCGACAGCCAGCGCCTGCATTTCGCGCTCGGCGACGAGCTGTTCACCACGGCGCTGTCGGCGGCCTTCGCGCCGGCCGAGGACAAACAAGCCGGCTTCAAGCCCGCCGAGTCGGGCCTGAAGATCGGCTTCATGCAGGCCAGCGACAAGCCGGCCGGCAAGATCGCGATCAGCGGCGCGACGATCGCGACGATGAAGGGGGACGAAGTGATCCAGGACGGCGTCATCGTCATCGACGCCAACCGCATCGTCGCCATCGGCAAGGCCAGCGAGGTGGCGATCCCGGCCGAGGCCAAGCGCGTCGACGCGCGCGGCAAGACCATCATCCCCGGCCTGATCGATGCGCACTGGCATGGCGGCATGGGCGAGAACGACATCGTGCCCCAGCAGAGCTGGGTCAACTACGCCTCACTGGCCTTCGGCCTGACGACCATCCACGACCCCAGCAACCGCAACGGCGAGATCTTCACCCAGGCCGAGCTGCAGCGCGCCGGCGCCGTCGTGGCCCCGCGCATCTACTCGACCGGCTCCATCCTCTACGGCGCCAAGGCCGGCGTGACCGCGGTCATCAACGGCTACGAGGACGCGCTGACGCATCTGAAGCGGCAGAAGGCCGAGGGCGCGATCAGCGTCAAGAGCTACCAGCAGCCGCGCCGCGAGCAGCGCCAGCAGGTGATCGCCGCCGGCCGCGAGACCGGCATGATGGTGGTGCCCGAGGGCGGCTCGATGTTCCAGCTGAACATGAGCATGATCGTCGACGGCCATACCGGCATCGAGCATGCGCTGCCCATTGCGCGGGTCTACGACGACGTCAAGCAGCTGTGGTCGCAGACCCAGGTCGGCTACACGCCGACCCTGAACGTCGCCTATGGCGGCCTCGACGGCGAGCATTACTGGTACTCGCACACCGAGGTCTGGAAGCATCCGCTGCTGAGCCGCTACGTGCCGCGCACCGTGCTGGAGGCGCGCAGCGTGCGCCGCGTGACCGCGCCCGACGAGGACTTCAATGTCGTGCGCGTCGCTGCCACGGCCGCCGAGCTGGAGCGCGCCGGCGTGCCCAGCAATATCGGCGCGCATGGCCAGCGCGAGGGCCTGGGTGCGCATTGGGAGATGTGGATGTTCGGCCTCGGCGGCAAGAAGCCGCTGGAGGCGATCCGCTCGGCCACGCTGAACCCGGCGCGCTATCTGGGCATGGAGCGCGACATCGGCTCGCTGGAGGTCGGCAAGCTGGCCGACCTCGTCATCATCGACGGCAAGGTGCTGGAAGACATCCGCCAGAGCGACCGCATCAGCCATGTGATGATCAACGGCCGGCTCTACGAGGCGCCGACGATGAACGAGGTGGTCTCGCGCGCCAGGCCGCGCAAGCCCTTCTTCTTCGACGGCGCCGACGGCGTGGGCATGCCGGTCCATGCGGAGACGCACAGCCATACCGAGGACTGAACCGAGGCCGAGGCTCGACGGCTTTGGCGCAAACGAAAAGGCGGCCTTCGCGGGCCGCCTTTTGCGTCTGGAACGGGCAATCGATCAGCGCTGCGCCGTCAGCAGCAATTGCTGCACATGCTCGCGGCGCACGCCCTGCAGCGCCGGCGCCAGTTCGGCGAAGCGCTGGTAAAGCGGTTCGGCCGCGGCGGCGTCGAAACCCTGGCTGAAGGCCAGCAAGGCCTGGCCCCGGGCGGCGACATCGGTCGGCTCGGGCAGTGCCTGCTCGCCCAGGCGCTGCTGCAGCGCGGCCTGGGCCTCGCCGAGCCGGCCCTGCACGGCGACGATCTGGCCCAGGGTGCGGCGCTGGGCGGCGGCGCCGTCCAGGCTCCAGCCCTGCGGCTGCAGCAACTCGGGCTCGGCATCGAGCAGCGCCCGCACCCGCTGGCCACCGGGAAAGCGCCGGCCCTCGCCCTTGATGCTGAGGCCCTCGGCAAGCGCCGGCCACTGGGCCTCCTTGCAGCTGAGGCGCAGCGTCTCGCCCGCCACGGTCGCGCGCAGGCCGCCGGGCGCCAGCGCCTGGTCGAGCCGCTGCACCAGCGCCGCGCGGCCCTCGGCCGGATCGAGCGTGACCGCGATCGGCGCCGCGACGCCGGGGATGGCGAAGCTGAGCGTCTCGGTGCCGGCCTCGTCCAGGCTGGCCAGGTCGAGGCCGCGCAGCGCGAAGCCCTGGCGCGCCTGGCCCGCATCGACCACGCGTAGCTGGCCGTCCACCATGCCGCCGGCCTGGCGGCGGCGCTGCAGCCAGGCGGTGCCGAACTCGCGCAGGGACTGCTCGCTCTGGGCCGTGCTGCCCGCGCCGGCCAGCTGCTGGCTGACCGATTTCTTCAGCCCTTGCAGCTTCTGCGCCAGGCCGTCCAGCCAGGCTAGGCCCTGCTGCGCGGCAGCCAGGTCCTGCTGCAGGCCCGGCTCGAAGAAGGGGCTGGCCAGCGGACCGGCGGCCGGCGCGGCCGCGGCCTCGCCGCGCTGGCCCTGCTCGCCCAGGTTTGTCGACGCGACGGCGCGGATCGCCTGCAGCGGCTGGCTGGGGCCGGTCGGCGATAGTCCCGTCGCACCGGGTGTTCCGCGCGGCCGTTGGACGGCCGCCGGCAAGGTCTGGATCTGCACCGTCTCGTCCCGCCCTTAAAGCACGTCGAACAGGCTCAGATTGCTGACGCGGCCATAGGCCTTCTGCGTCGCCTGCACCGCGATCGTGTAGCTGTTCAGGCGCACGGCGGCTTCGCCGTAGTCGAGCTGGCCCAGGGTCAGCGAGGCCTGCTTGTTGGACAGGCTCACCGCCGCCTGGTTGTCCTCGAGCGTCTGCAGCACGGTCTGCAGGCCGCCGAGGCTGCCGATCTTGCTGGTGACCGAATTCATCGTCGTGTCGAGCAGGTTCAGCGTGGCGGCCACCTGGGGTTGGGCCGCCGCGGCGCTCATCAGCGGCGGGCCCTTGAGATTGGTCGCCAGCGTGTCCAGCTGCTTGACCAGGGCGGCCATTTCTTCGAGCGTGACATTGGCCGGCACGGTGACGCCGGGGCCGACCGCGACCTCTTGCGTTGCCATGTTTCCGGCATAGACGAAGGCCGTGATCGGCGGCGTTGCCAGAGCATCTGACACCGCGGGGATCGGCGGCCTGTCGGTAAAGGTTCCGGAGAAAAGGAAGTGCCCCTCGCTGTCGCGGCTGTTGGCGGTGTGCAGCAGGCTGTCGCGCAGCGATTCCAGCGAGCTGGCCATCGCGGCCATGTCCGCGGGCGTGTTGGCGCCGTCGGCGGCCCAGACCAGCAGATCGCGCACCTGCAGCATGTCCTGGTTCAGGCTGGTCAGCAGGGTCTCGTTGTTCCGCAAGCGCGAACGCAGGGCGCCGATATTGTCCTGGTACTGGCTCATCGCGGCCTCTTCGCGCGACAGGCGCGACAGCCGCATGCTCGCGATCGTGTCGTCCGAGGGGCGCTGCACGCGCTGGCCCGAGGACATCTGCTCGATCACATGCGCCAGGCCGGTATTGGCCGTCTGCAGCGAGCTGTTCATGATCGCGTGGAACTGGGTGCTGGCGATACGCATGGGTCCGCTCCTCAGATCGCCGCCAGCGTGGCGTCGAACAATTGATTGGCCACCGAGATCACCTTCATATTGGCCTGGTACATCTGCTGGTACTGGATCAGGTTGGTGGCTTCCTCGTCGGTGTTGACGCCGCTGGTCGATTTCCAGCTCGCATCGGCCTGGTCGCGCACCGTCTGCGCCGTCTTCTGCGCACCGATGTTCAGCTGGCTCACCGTGCCCACCTTGCCGACCATCTGGGTGTAGGCGTCGCTCATCAGCACCGAGCTGGTCGTGGCCAGCGCATTGCCCTTGGCATCGAAGTCGGTGAAGGTCAGTTTCTGATCCTTCAGCGCGATCAGGGCTGCCAGGTTCTGGCTGTCGCCGACGCCTTGGCCCGACGCCGCGAAGGCCAGCTCGTCGGCCTTCAGCGCGGTCAGCTGCAGCGATTCGCCGGGCTTGGTCGGCGCGATGAACAGCGCATTGCCCGCCGGCGATGGGACGGGCGCCACGCCAGCGCCCAGCGTGGTGTTGAAGTTATTGGCAATGCCCTTGGCCAGCTCGAACACGGTCTGCTGCGTCGGTATCAGGCACTGGCGCTCGAAGTCGTCGAGCCCGCCGAGCTCGCCACCGAGATCCTCGCCCGCCACATTGAAACGGGCGCTGGCGAAGTCCAGCTGCAGCGTGTGCACGCCCGGCGTGCCGCTGCCCACCTGGGTCAGGGTCGCCGATTCGTTGCCGATCACCAGCGGCTGACCGTTCTTGAACGAGACATTGCAGGAGCCATCGGCCTGGTTCGTCACCTGCAGGCCCACCAGCCCTGCGAGCGAATCGATGCGCTGGTCGCGCGCGTCCATCAGGCCGGCCGGCGGCACGCCGATCGCCTGCGCGGCGCTGATCTTGGCATTCAGCGCGGCGATCTCGCTGCTCAGCGTGTTGACCTTCAGCAGCACCGAGTTGCGCTGATCGCCGACCGCCTCGATCTGGTTCTTCAGCAGCGTCTGCAGGCTGTTGAAGCGTTTGGCCAGGCCATCGGCCGCGATCAGCACCTGCTCGCGCAGCGGCCGCGAATCGGGCTGCACGCTGGCGGCGTTGAGTGCCGCGAAGAACACATCCATGCCCTTGTTGACATTGGAGGTGTCGTCCGACATGACCTGCTCGAGCTGGTCCAGATAGGCCTGCGGCGCATTGGCCTTGCCCAGATTCGAGGCGGCCGACCACATCTGCATGTTCTTGAAGCTGTCGTTGAAGCGCATCAGCGCCGTCACCGTCACGCCGGCCCCCGAGCCGGCGCCGCTGGCATTGGTCTGGCGGCTGTTCAGCAGCACGCCCTGGCGCGAGTAGCCCGGCGTCATCACATTGGCGATGTTCTGGCTGGCCGTGGACAGCGCGGCCTGCGAGGCCTGGGCGCCGGACAGCGCGTTGTTGATCATGCTCATGGGGCTGGCTTCTCTGGATAGGGGGCTCTGGAGCCAAGGGCGACCGGCCGGGCGCGAAACTTAAACCTTCAGACCTTCTTGTCCGGCGTGGGCAGCAGCTGGCGCAGGATCACGTCGGCGATGCCGAAGGCGCGCTGGCCGGCCAGGCTGTCGGCCATCTGCCCGTCGGCGAAGTCCTGCATGTCCTCGTTGATCTTGTTGCGCACCGGGCTGTCCTCGTCGGCCAGCGCACGCGTGCCGGCGCGCATCTGGCGCAGCATCTGGGCGATGAAGAAGGCCTCGAACTTCTCGGCTGCCTTGGCCGCCTGCTGGCGCAGCTTGGCGTCGTCGGCGTCGGCCGCCGCCGCGGCATTGTTGGGAGCATCGATACGCATCAGATCACCTGCAGTTCGCCATCGATCGCGCCGGCCTGGTCCAGCGCCTGCAGGATGGCCATGATGTCGTCCGGCGTCGCGCCGATGCTGTTGACGGTGTCGACGATGGCCTGCAGGCTGACGCCACCCTGCCAGCGGAACATCGTGCCCGAGCCCTGCTCGACCTGCACCCGCGACTGCGGCGTGACCCGGGTCTCGCCGCGGCTGAAGGGCTGCGGCTGGCTGACCTGCGGGCTCTCGCTGATGACGACCTTCAGGCTGCCGTGCGAGACGGCGGCCGGGCGCACCCGCACGCCCTCGGCGATGACGACGGTGCCGGTGCGCGAATTGAAGACGACGCGCGGCAGCTCGCTGCCGACCTCGACCGACAGGCCCTGCAGGCTGGCGATGAAGGCGACGCGCTCGGTCGGATTGGCCGGTGCCTGCACCTCGACGCTGGTCGCGTCGCGCGTGCTGGCGATCTCGCCCCAGCGCCGGTTGATCGTCTGCACGATATTGGTCGCGGTCTGGAAGTTCGGCCGCTTCAGGCTCAGGCGCACGCTGGGCATGCTGTCGAAATCGCTGTCAATCTCGCGCTCGATCGTCGCGCCGTTCGGCACCCGGCCGGCGGTGGGCGTGTTGACGGTGACGCTGGAGCCGCTCTGGCCCTGGGCCGACAGGCCGCCGACGACCAGGCTGCCCTGCGCCAGCGCATAGACCTCGCCGTCGGCCGCGCGCAGCTCGGTCAGCAGCAGCACGCCGCCGCGCAGACTTTTCGCGTCGCCCAGCGAGGAAACGGTGATGTCGATGGCCTGGCCGCGCCGGTAGCCGGGCGGGAACATGGCGCTGACCATCACGGTCGCGACGTTCTTCGATTTGGGGTCGACCCGCTCGGGCAGCTTGACGCCGAACTGCTTCAGCATATTGCTGACCGACTGGCCGGCGAACTTGATCTGCGTGCTGTCGCCGCTGCCGTTCAGGCCGACGACCAGACCGTAGCCGAGCAACTGGTTCTCGCGCACGCCCTCGACGGCAACCAATTGGCGCAGCGTCTGCGCGGCATGGACGGCACCGGTTGCGCTCAGACCCAAGGTCAGCAAAAGGACGAAAAGGAATTTCTTCATAGCGGCATCCAGGGGCTGGTGAAGAAGCGGGTCAGCCAGCCGGGCGAATTGGCGTCGGCCAGCGCGCCCTGCCCGCTGTAGGCGATGCGGGCATTGGCGATGCGCTGCGAAGAGACGCGGTTGTCGGAGTCGACGTCGGCGCCGCGCACATAGCCGGACAGGCGGATCATCTCCTCGCCCTGGTTCAGATAGAGGCTCTTCTCGCCCTGCACGCGCAGCAGGCCATTCGGCAGCACCTCGTGAACGACGACGGTGATCGCGCCCTGCAAGGTGTTCTGCTGGCTGCTCGAGGCGGTGCCGTTGAAGTCGCGCTGCACGCCGGCATTGGCGTCGATGCCGGTCGTCTTCGAGGCGGCGCTGATCGACGCATTGCTTTCCTTGCCGATGCGGGTGTCGGCCCTCTTGCTCGCCTGCGTCGTCTCCGACAGCACGACGGTCAGCACGTCGCCGGGGCGGAAGGCACGGCTGTCCGAGGTCAGCGTCCAGCCGCGCTCGGTGGCGAAGACGCCGCCGGCGCGACCCTTGGCGCCGGCCACGCTGGGCTGCAGCGCCAGCGGCACCGGCTCGATCGGCGGCTGCGGCGGCTGGATCGCCGCGCAGCCGCACAGCACCAGCGACAGCAGGACGACGGCGAGCGCCTTCATCAGCGCACCGCCTGCGCCAGGTACTGCAGCATATTGTCGGCCGCGCTGAGCACCTTGGTGTTCATCTCGTAGGTGCGCTGGGCGGCGATCATGTCGACCATCTCCTCGACCACCTGCACGTTCGAGCCCTCCAGCGCGCCCTGCTTCAGCTTGCCCAGGCCGTCGACGCCGGGCTGGCCCTCGTTCGGGTTGCCGCTGGCCGTCGTCTCCTGGTAGAGGTTGTCGCCCAGGGCCAGCAGGCCGGTCGGGTTGGCGAAATTGGCGAGGCGCAGCTGGCCGAGCTCGGTCGGCGTCGTGCTGCCGGAGACCATCGCCGAAACGGTGCCGTTCTCGGCGATCGTCACCGAGGTGGCAGTGGCCGGGATGGTGATCTCGGGCTGCAGGCGCAGACCCTGCGCGTTGACCAGCTGACCGTCGGCATTGACCTGCAGCTGGCCGGCGCGGGTATAGGCGGTCTTGCCGTTCGGGCCCTCGACCTGCAGAAAGCCCTGGCCGACGATGGCCACGTCGAGGCTCTGCGAGGTCGTCTGCAGATTGCCGGTCGTGAAGACCTTCTGCGTACCCACGACGCGCGTGCCATTGCCCAGCTGCACGCCGCCGGGCGCGGCATTGCCCTGCTCGTTCTGCGCACCCGGCTGGCGCTCGACCTGGTAGAACAGGTCCTCGAACATCACGCGGTCGCGCTTGAAGCCGACCGTGTTGACGTTGGCCAGATTGTTGGCGATCGCCTGCAGCTTGGCGTCCTGCGCCTGCACGCCGGTCTTGCTGATCCACATTGCGGGGTTCATAAGCGCTCCTTACTCTCGAATCAATCGGTTGCCGGCCTCGGCCATGCCGTCGGCGGCCTTCATCATCTTCATCTGCACCTCGAAGTCGCGGTTCAGCGACATCGTGGCGACCATCTCCTCGACGGCCGAGACATTGCTGCCTTCCAGATGGCCGGGGTTCAGGCTGACGCTCGCGTCGGCGGCCAGCGCGGCGCCATCGCGCGCGACCAGCAGGCCGGCCTCGTTCTTGGTCATCCCGGCCATCGTCGGCTTGACCAGCTTCAGCTTGTCGACCACCTGCAGCTCGGTCTCGCCCGGGGCCTGCACCGAGATCGTGCCGTCCTTGGCGATCTGCACGCTGCTGTGCTCGGGGATGACGATGGCGCCGCCCTCGCCCAGCACCGGATGCGAGCCGAACAGCAGCGCGCCATTGGCGTCGAGGCTGAAATTGCCGCCGCGGGTATAGGCCTCGCCGCCCTGGTACTGCAGCGTGAACAGACCGTCGCCCTGCACCGCCACGTCCAGATCGCGGCCGGTCTGGCGCTGCACGCCCTGACGGGCGCTGACCGCGTCGGCCTGCAGCTCGCTCAGATGGCGCGCCGCATAGCCGGGGCCGGCCACGGCCTTGCTGCTGGCCAGCTCCAGATTGGCGCGAAAGCCGCCGGTCTCCAGATTGGCCAGATTGTTCGCGTGCACCTGCTGGGCCCGCATGGCGCGCTCGGCGCCGGACATGACGGTGTAGATCAGCGCGTCCATCAGACGGCCTGCATCAGCGCTTGCATCATCTCGACCTCGGCCGTGATGACCTTGGTATTGGCCTGGTAGTTGCGCTGGGCGGACATCAGGTTGACCAGCTCGCCGGTCATGTCCACATTGGACTGCTCGATCGCGGCGACGGTCAGCTTGGCCGTCATGCCGGTGCCCGGCGTCGCGAACAGCGCCGCGCCCGAGCCTTCGCTGACAACCCAGCTGCCGCCACTGACGGCGACCAGCGCGTTCTCGTTGGCGAAGTTGGCCAGCGCCAGGGTGCCGATCGTCTGCTTCTGGCCGTTGCTGTACTGGGCGATGATGTCGCCGTTCTCGCTGATCTGGGTGCCCATCAGCGTGCCCGCGGCCAGGCCATCGGAGTTGTTGGCCAGGGTGGTGGCCTCGCCGGCGTACTGGGTACCGCCGGTGTAGTCGATCTCGATTTTCATCGTTTCCGCGCCCGTCGGGACACCCAGCGGATCGAGAGGGAAGCCGAGGGGAATGTCGGCCGTCGGCACCGGGTCACCAGGCAGCCAGGTGGCCGGCGGCGCTGTCGGAGCCGCATTCAAGCCCACGCCATTGATATTGCCCTTGGCATCGAAAGACAACTGGGTCTGTTGGCCAGCAACTTCCTTGCCGTCCAGCGCGTAACGCACCTCGACTGCCGTCGGACCCGTGCGGATGAAGTACTGGGTCAGCGTGTGGCGCTCGCCGCGAGAATCGTAGGCGACCGAGGTGATGGAACTGTTGAAGGACTGCGGATCGCTGACCGAGAAGGGCTTGCCCACTGGGGCCGGCGACACGTTGTCGATCGTGCGCCAGTCGGCCGACATATTGTTGACGAACTTCAGATTGGCGGTCGCCTGCGCGGCGATCTGGCCGTTGGGTACCAGCAGATCACCGAGCGCGCCTCGCGCCGCGCCGGGGACCGGGCGGCCCGCGCTGTCGGTGAAGGTCTTGTAGCCCTGCACGCGGCGGCCGGCCGTGTCGACGACGAAGCCGTCCTTGTCGACGTTCATGATGCCGACGCGTGAGTAGACCATCTCGCCATTGGTGTCGCGGGCGGCGAAGAAGCCGCGGCCCTGGATCGCCGCGTCCATGTCGCGGCCGGTGTTCAAGACGCCGCCGTTCTTGTCGATGCTCTGCGAGATCGAGCCGACCGAGGCGCCGTTGGGCGTGTTGCCGGCCACCATCGAGACGAAGTTGGCGCGGCTGGACTTGAAGCCGTAGGTGCCGGAGTTGGCGATGTTGTTGGAGATGGTCTCCAGGCTGGTGGTCACGGCACCAATACCCGACATTGCGATTTCAAAGCTCATGATCTGGTCCTCTTGTGTTTAGGAGTTGGTGGTGGCCATGCGGCCCTTGAATGCGGTGATGGCGCCCGGCAGCACATCGGCCAGGCCGCTCAGCGACAGCAGCGCGGTGCCGTTGCCGGTCAGGCGCACGCTCGTCAGCTCGGCCACGACTTCCAGCGGCATCGCCTGCTGGGCCTCGTTCTCGATGCGCACGCGATAGTCGCCCTCGGCCAGGCCCAGGGCCTGCGGGTCGAGCCTGTAGTCGTGGCTGCCGACGCCCAGATTGCCCAGGCTGACGCGGCGCTCTGCGCCATAGGCATCGGTCAGCACCAGCGTCGCCGGACTGGCCGAGCTTTGCAGCACGAAGCCGGTCTGCACCGCCTGCTTGCCCAGGTGGATCTGCTCGACCTGTGCCTGCACGGTGGATCCCACCTGCGAGCCCAGGCTCATCATCTGCAGGCTCGAAAGCATGCTGGCATTGGCCGCGCCCTGCTCGTTGAGCTTTTGCAGCGCTTCCATCTGGCTCATCTGCGTCAGCTGGGTGACCATGGCGGCCGGGTCCTGCGGGGACATCGGATCCTGGTTCCTGATCTGGGCCACCAGCAGCTTGGTGAACATGTCCTGCATCGCACCGTTGCCGCTGATGGCGTCGCTGACCGCGCCGCCGCTGCTGTTGTTGTTGACTGCCGTCGTCGTCATTTTCTTAACCCTCTCCCAGCTTCAGCAGCGATTGCTGCATGCCCTTGATACGGCCCAGCACCTCGACATTGCTCTCGAAGGCGCGCGAGGCGGACAGCATGTCGGTCATCTCGGCGACCGAGTTGACGTTCGGATAGAACACCATGCCCTGCTCGTTGGCGAGCGGGTGATTGGGCTCGTAGACCTGGCGCAGCGGCTCGGGGCTCTCGATCACGTCGAGCACCTGCACCCGCGCGCCGCCGTCGGCGCCCGGGATGGCGGCGAACACCGGCTTCTTGGCCCGGTAGGCCTCGGCCTCGCTGCCGGCGGCCGACTGCGCATTGGCCAGATTGCTGGCGATCGTGTTGAGCCGCGTCGCCTGGGCCGACATGGCCGAGCCGGCGATCTGGCTGATTTGCTTGAAGGACATGGTTGGGGGCTCCCTTATTGACCGGCGATGGCCTTCGCGAGGCCCTTCAGCTTGATGTTCAGGAATTGCAGGCTGGTGGCGAAATCCGAGGCGTTCTGCGAGAACGCCGCCTGCTCGACGCCGAGTTCCACCGTCGAGCCGTCCTGGGCCGGATGGAAGGGCACGCGATACTTGAGCTCGGCGTCGTCGCCGGCCATCAACGACAGGCCCGCTTCACCGTCCTGCTGCGACTGGCGCAGCGCGGCTGCAAAATCGATGTCGCGCGCCTGGTAGCCGGGCGTGCTTTCATTGGCCAGGTTGGACGCCAGAATCTTCGTCCGTTCGGCGCGCAGCTTGAGCGCATCCGGATGGACACCGGTCGCTTTCGTGAAATCAATACTCATGCTTGTCACTCCCGTTCCATCGAAATTGATTGCTTGTGCCTTGTTGCTGTCCCTGCCCGCGGCCCGGGCCGCCGGCCTGGAGGCGCAGGTCGCCGAATTCACCCGCCAGGCCCTGGTCGAGCAGGCGCAGCGCGAGGGCCTGCTCGAGCCGCAGGCCGAGGTGCGCGTGCAGCCGGCCCTGGGCCAGGCGGCGGCCCAGCGGCGTGCCGCGGCCGACTGCGCCCGCCCCTGGGCGCTGCAGGCGCAGGAACTGCGCACGCTGTCGCGGCTGAAGGTCAGCGCGAGCTGCCCGGGCGCGAACACCGCGCCGCTGGACTTCGTGCTGAAGGGCACGCTCAGCGCCGAGGTGCTGGTGGCCGCCACCGCACTGCCGGCCGGCAAGGCGCTGGCCGAGGCCGATCTGCTGCGCGAGCGGCGCGATCTGGCCCTGCTGCCCGACCCGCTGTCCGACGCCGACGCCGTCGTCGGCATGAGCCCGCGCTCCAGCCTGCGCGCCGGCCAGGCGCTGCAGAAGCGCCAGCTGGCCGAGGCCATCCTGGTCAAGCGCGGCGAGCGACTGCGCATCGTCGCCCGCAACGAGACGATCGAGGTGCAGGCGCCCGGCGAGGCGCTGGACAACGGCGCGCTCGGCGCGGTGATCCGCGTGCGCAACAGCAATACCGGCCGTGTGATCAGCGCCCGCGTGACCGGCGCCGGACTGGTCGAACCGAGCGAGCTGGGCAGGACGCCGTGACATCGTCGTTCCCATCTCAGCGCCCCGCCTGGATGCGCGCTGCCACGCGCTGCAGCTTGTCGGCATAGGCCGGGTCGCTGGCATAGCCGCCGCGCTGCAGGCCCTGCGCATAGGCCTGGGCGTCACTGCCGGTCTGCAGCGCGCCGCGGTAGCGCGGGTTGTCCAGCAGCAGCTGGGTGAAGTCGCGGAAGGCCGCGGCCTGATCCGGATAGGCGCGAAAGCCCTCGCGGCGGGTCAGCGGCTGGCCCTGCTCGTATTCGGTCGTCAGCGCCTGCGCGACCTCGCCGCGCCAGCTTGCGCCGGCCTTGATGCCGAACAGATTGTGACTGCTGCTGCCATCGGCCTGGCGGATCGGACGCTGGCCCCAGCCGGACTCGAGCGCCGCCTGGGCCGCCAGCAGATCGGGCGCGACGCCCAGCTTGGCGCCGGCCTCCTCGGCCCAGGGCGCGACCTGCTGCAGAAAAGCCTGCTGCTCGGCATTGACCGATTCGTCTCCACCGGCCAAGGCCTGCTGCACCCGCGCCTGGCTCCACTGGCCCTCGGGGCTCAGCGCCGCGGCGCCCGGCTTGCCGGCGGCGCCGGCGCTGCTGCTGCCGTTCTCGATGAAGCGCATTACCTCGCCGTGCAGCTCGCGGAACAGGCCCGAGGCCGCCGCGCCGTTGGCGCTCGGTGCGGTCGAGCCGGTCGCCGCCGTCGCGTGCAGGCCGAAGCCGACGTAGTCAGAGCTCCGCATAGGTGTCCTGCTCCATGCCCAAGAGCCGCTGCATCAGCGCCTGCTGCTGGACGATCAATTCGCAGTTGCGCGCGTTCAGCGCCTTGCAGTCGCGCACCTGCTGCTCCAGCGCGGACCATGTCTGGCCCAGCACCGCGCTGCTGGCCTGCGGCAGACGCTGCAGCAGCGCCGGCATCGACAGATCCTGGTCGCGGCCCAGCAGGCGCGCGACCAGCTGGCGGCGCGTCAGGCGCTGGCTGTTCAGCGTGTCGACGACGGCGCCGATGCGCTCGGCCAGCTTCATCAGCGGCTCGGCCTGGTGGCGCAGCGCCGCCTGGAACTGCTCCTCGAGCAGGGCCTGCAGCTGGGTGTAGCTGCGCCGGTCGGCATGCATGCCGCCGAGCAGATCGATCAGCAGCTGGGCGCTGCTCACGAGCGGCCTCCGTGGTAGCGCTGGATCAGCGCGGCCAGGCGGCCGGCGTCAAAGCTGATCTCGCCGCGCGCCAGCGCGTCGCGCAGCTCGGCGACCTTGGCGGCATCGATATCGGGCATGCCGGCCAGCGCCTGGCGGGCCGGCGTCAGCAGCGCCGATTCGGCCGCGCTGGCGCTGTCGACGGCGGCCGCGGCCGCGCCGGGGGCGAGCTCGTCGGCCGTCTTCGGGGCCGCCACTTCGGGCAGGCCGTTCAGGGGATTGGCACCGATCTTCATTCGATCACCTCTTGCTTTCGTCTTCATCGCCAGGCCCGCCTCAGTCCGCCTGATTGGCGGGCTTGGCCCGCAGTTCGCGCATCGCGTCGGCGGCCGGCAGGCTGGCCTCCAGCCCTTCGACCAGCGGCCAGCTCTCGCGCGGCGTGCCGAACATCGCGGCCAGCGCGCGCGACTGAGCGCTGGTCAGGATCAGCAGCTCGATGCGACGGTTGACGGCGGCATTCGGATTGACCGCGTCCATCGGCGCGCGCTCGGCCATGCCGGCCACCTGCAGCACGCTGGCGGCCGGCATGCCGCCTTCGAGCAGGTGCATGCGAGCGGCCATCGCGCGGTGGCTGGACAGCGCCGAATTGGAGAAACCGCCGGCGCCGGCGCTGGCGTACTGCAGCGCATCGGTGTGGCCGACGATGACCATCTGGTTCTCGATCTGGGCGAACATCGGGCCCAGCCGGCGCAGCAGGGTCTTGAAGCGCTCGCTGGGCATCGCGCTGCCGCGCTCGAACATGCCGCGCGACTCGGTGTCGTGCAGCATCAGGCGCAGGCCCTGCGGCGTGACGATGCCGGCGACATTGGCGGCCAGGCCGGTCTGCGCAGCGACCCGCTCGATCAGCCGCGACAGCTCCTTCATATCGCCGGGCGTCTCGTAGCGCGACTTGGTCAGGCGCGGGTCGGCGTCCGGCGTGTCGGCATTGGTGCTCTGCTTGGACTTGCCGCGCACCTGTACCTCGCCATAGGCCGGCACCGGATTGCGCTCGATCATGCTGCCGCGCGAGCCCGAGGCCAGCGAGTTGGTCACGCCATTGCCCTCTTCGAGCAGATTGGCGCCGGCCGATTTCATGATCACCTGCATGCGCTCGGAATTGCGCGAGGCAAGCAGCCACAGCACCAGGAACAGCGCCAGCAGGGCCAGGCAAAAGTCGGCGAAGGCGACCTTCCAGGCGCCGCCATGGACCTCGTCCTCGCTGCGGCGCGAGACGCGGCGCACGACGGTCTGGTGCAGGGCGTCGGATTTAGGCGGCACGACGCACCCCCTCGCCCGGCATGCGGTCGGTCGCGCGGCGGCGCGGCGTCGCCTCGGCATCGCCCGGGTTCTGCAGCTTGTTGATCCAGCCCTCCAGCTGGGCGAAGCTGGGCTTGATGTTCAGCTGCACCAGGCGGCGGCCGGCGTCGATCGCCAGCAGCGCCGGCTTGCCCGAGACATGGGTCACCAGCACAACCTTGACCGATTCCAGCGCGGCCAGCTCCTCGTTGACCAGCTGCTTCATCATGTTGGCCAGCGGATCCAGCACCGCGTAGCAGAAGAAGATGCCGATGAAGGTACCGACCATGGCGGCGGCGACGCTGACGGCGATCTCGCCGGTGCCGGCGCCGTCGGCGACCGAGTTCATCGCCATCACGATGCCCAGCACCGCGGCCAGGATGCCGAAGCCCGGCATCGCCTCGGCGATCTTGTGCAGGCTCTTGGCCGGCTGCGCCATCTCGTCGTGAATCGCCTCGAGCTCCTGCTCGAGCACGCCCTCCAGCTCGTGCGCATTGATCTTGCCCATCGCCATCAGGCGGAAGTTGTCGACAATGAAGTGCAGCAGCTTGGGCTCGGTCAGCACCAGCGGATAGCGCTTGAACAGCACGCTCTCGTGCGGCGCCTCGACATGGGCGTCCAGCGCCTTCAGACCGCCGGCGGCCGTCTGCAGCAGCTCGTACATCAACAGCAGCAGCTGGCGCTGGAACTCCTCGCCGTTCTTCTTGCGCGTCACCACCTTCTTCAGCTGCAGCACCATCTCGGACAGCACATGCTTGGGATTGCCCAGCACGATGGCACCCAGGCCGGCGCCGCCGATGATTAGCAGCTCGACCGGCTGCCAGATGACCTTGAAATTGCCGCCATGGATGAAGAAGCCGCCGAAGACGCAGCCCAGGACGATGACGATGCCGATGAACGGTTGCATGGTGCTTGCTCTCTACTCTTTGCTCAGGCGGGCTGCAGGAACTGCTTCATCTTGCGCAGCGCCCCCTTGTTGATCTGCGACACCCGCGCCTCGGTCAGGTCCAGCACGGCGGCGATTTCCTTCAGGTTCAGCTCGTACTCGTAATAGAACTGGATCACCTGCTGCTCGCGCTCGTCCAGCGCCCCCAGCGCCTGCTCGATGCTGCGGCGGACCATCAGCTGGTCCTCCGGCGTGCGCAGATCGCTGGGCAGATTGCTGAGCTCCTGCACCAGCTCGTCGAAGCTGGCCAGCTCCTCGGCGTTCTCGTCCTGCTGGTAGGCCTGGTAGGCCTGGGCCGTGATGCCCAGCGCCTTGATGATCTCGGCCTCGCCGGGCTCGCGGCCCAGGCGGCGGCGCAGCTCGCGCACGCCGTCGCGCAGCTTGTGGCTTTCCTGGCGCACCGAGCGCGGGCGCCAGTCCTGGCGGCGCAGCTCGTCGAGGATGGCGCCGCGCACGCGCAGCGAGGCGAAGGGGCCGAAGCCCTCGTCCGGCGGACCGTAGCGGCGCAGCGCCTCCAGCAGGCCCATCAGGCCGACCTGCTCCATGTCCTCGCGGTCCATGATCGCGCTGACCTGGCTGTTCAGCTGGCGCGCGATGCGCTTGACCAGCGGCGCATAGGCCAGCAGCTGGCGCTGCTCGTCGACGGCATCGAGGCCGGACGCGGCGCCGAAGTCGGCGTAGGCGGCAGCGGTGGACGAGGTGGCCATCAGCATCGGGGTCGTCCGTCGCTCACTCGATGATCAGCTTGCCGATCAGCGCCTCGGCGAACGGCGCCTCACGGTGCTCGGCCGCATAGGCGTCGGTATAGGCGCGGTTCAGCTCGTCGGCCAGCTGGTCGACCGTCATCGCGGTGGCCGCGTCGACGCTGTAGCTGGACATCGCCTTGACGGCGACCGTGCGCAGCAGCGGCAGATGGTCCTTGGTGCGGCGCTCGTTCTCGGGCAGCGCCTTGAACACCAGGTCGACGGCCATGTAATGCGTGACCGACTCGCCCTGGCGGCCGCGCAGCATCACCAGCACCTTGTCCAAGCTGACATAGCGGTAGTCGGGGCTGGGCTTGGGCGGCTCGGCCTCGGTGGCTTCCTTGGGCTTCAGCCCCCACCAGACGGCGGCGGCGGTGCTACCGGCGGTCAGCAGGCTGGCCAGCAGCACCAGCAGGGCAATCTTGGTCTTGTTCATCGTCATTTCTCGTCCTTCGGGGCTCAGGCCAGCGCGAACGGCGCGCCGGCGTCGTCGGCCTCGGCCTGCAGCGCACGGCCCGGTTCCTGGCTCTCGCGATCGGGCGCCTGGCGCTGGCCGCCCTGGCGCGCATCGGCCTCGCGGCCGCTCGACGCCTGGGCGCCGGCCGGAGCGGCCGCGACCTGCACGCTCACCTCGCCGCTATGGCGTTGCGCCAGGTCCCAGCGCATCTGTTCGCTGACGCTGTGCAGCTGACGCAGCACCTCGCCATGGCTGGCGCTCAGGCTGATCTGCAGATTGCCGGCCTCGTGGCGCAGCGCGATATCGACCCGACCCATCTGCGGCGGGTCGAGGCGGATATGGGCCTGCTCGCTGCGCGCGGCGATCTGCAGCTGGATGCGGTCGCCGAGCGCCTGCAGCAGCGGCGACTGCCATTGCCGGCTCTCGCCATTGGGTAGGCGCAGGGTCGGCGCCGGCGGCAGTTCGGCCGCGGCGGCCGTCGCATCGATCGGCGCGGCGGCAGCGGGCGCTGCGGCGCCGTCGAGCGCAAACACCTGGCCCAGTACGCCGCTCTGCGAGGATTGCCGGCCCTCGTCCCGAGGCTGGCGCGGATTCGCCGTCGCCACGCTCGCCAGGGCCGCTGCGCCCGCGCCCGCCGCCAGCGGCGCGCCTGACTGGACCTCGGCGACGCTCGCCGTAGCCGCCGCAAAGCTCGGGGCGGCCGACCGGGCGGCCTCGCCACGACCCGGCTGGCGAGCCAGGACCGGATTCGATGCAATCGACGGCTGGGCCAGCGTGGCCGCCGCCACCGGCTGGGCGAGCTCGACCGGCGTCTGCGGCAGAGTCGGGGTCAGGGGCTGCGCCGCGGGCTGGGTCGGCAACTGCGAGGAGAGCTGAGTGGGCAACTGGACCGGCTGCTGCGCCGGCATCGGCAGCAGGCCGAGCAGGCCCATCACATCGAGCGCCATGGCCGCTTCATCGCGCGGCGCCTCGGGCTCGGCAACGCCCGGCAGCTCCTGCAGCGCCGTCGTCTGTTGCAGCGCGCTGGCGAAGCTCGGGGCCTCGGCCGCGGCCAGCAGGCCCGCCTCGGGCGTCGCCGGTGCGCCAATCAGCTGGGCCAGCAAGGCGGCGCCCTGCGGCGGCCGGGCCTCGGCGCCTGCGGCCGCGAGCGACGCGTCCAGCGGCGGCGCAAGCGGCAAGGCCGGCTGCAGGGTGCTGCTCGCCGGCAGTTCCGCCGGCAGGGTGTTGATCAGGGGGCGCATCAGCGGCTGTCCTCCCAGTTATTACTTTGGGAATAGGCCTGCCAGCGACCCTGGCGGCTGTTGATCTGTTCGAGGGTCTGTTCCAGCCCCTTCAGCTCGGCGCGGCATTGCGCGCTGGCGTCGCCATGGGCCTGGCGCAGCTGCGCCAGCGCGCGCAGCTCGCCGGCGCTGAAGCTCTGGCCCTCCCACTGGCGCGCCTGCGCGGCCAGTTCGGCGTCGATGCGGCCCAGCGCCTGCCAGTCGCGGCGGCTGCTGGCATGCTGCAGGCGTTGGGCAAGACCGAGCATCTGGGCCTGCTTATCCATGACGGGCCTGCACACCCTGCCAGCCGGAGCGCAGGGTCTGGATCAGGGTCTGCACCTCGTCGACGATGGCGCAGTCCATCTCG
The DNA here is from genome assembly GCF_030410485.1 of Roseateles violae. GTDB lineage: Bacteria > Pseudomonadota > Gammaproteobacteria > Burkholderiales > Burkholderiaceae_C > Roseateles_D > Roseateles_D violae. The sequence goes on from NZ_JAUHHC010000004.1 coordinate 96,841, forward strand.
ACGCCGGCGCGGTAGAGCCGCTCGGCGCAGTGATCGTAGAGGCGGGCCAGGTTGGCGACGACCTCGCCGCCCGCCTCGATGTCCAGCGCGCTGGACAGGCCCATGATGATGCTGACGCATTTGTCGAGGCTCGCCGCCTTCAGCTCAAAGCGGCCTGCCTCGATATGGCTGCGCGCGCGCGCCAGCTCGTCGAGCAGGCCGTCCATCAGCACCAGCACCAGCTGCACGGGCGAGGCCTGGGCGATCTGGGCGTTCAGATTGACGGACTGATAGCTTTGATAGGCGTCGTAACTCATGGGTCAGGGATTCAGGACGTTGAGGCCGTCGGGACGGCCAGGCTGGCCAGCAGACCGCTGGTGTCGCCGAGTCGCGACTGCAGTTCCTGCAGCGCGCTGAACTGGCGCAGATAGCGGTTGTAGGCCTGGGTGTACTGAGTATCGAGCCGGGTCTGGCGCACGCCGATCGCCTTCTGCATCGACTGGACCGAGTCCTGCCGCTGCTTGATGAAGCCGGTGCCGCCATTGGTCCACTGGTCGACGGTCTTGCCGAGGTCGCCGAACAGGCCGCTCGGTGCCGTCAGCGAGGCGCTGCCGAAGACGGTGTCCAGCGCGGCGGGGTTCTTGGCCAGCGCGCTCGACAGCTTGGCCGAATCGAGCGACAGCGAGCCGCTGCGGTCGATCGTGATGCCCAGGCCGCGCAGATTGAGGCCGCCGAAATCCTGGCGCAGCAGGTTGGACAGGCGGCTGCGCAGCGCGCGCACGCCGGAGTCGCTGGCCAGCGCACCGGCGGCGATGCCGCCGCTGGCATTGGCGGTCAGGTCGTCGAGCGCCTTCTCCAGCGTGTTGTAGGCATCGATGAAGCTCTTCACGTTGCCGGTCGTGCCGCTCTCGTCCTTGCTGACGGTGAAGTTGGTCGGCGCGGCGCCGGGGGCGCTGACCTTCGTCAGCGCGATGCTGACGCCGTCGATCGCCGTCAGCGTGTTGTTGGCCTGCTCGATGCGCATGCCGCTGCCCTGGGCGCCCATCCAGACGACGGCGTTCTCGGCCGCGACCAGCTCGGTCTGCTGGCTGGCATCGAGTGCCGTGCGCAGCGCGCCATTGGGCACGCCACCGGCGGCCGGATCGCCGAGGTCGACGCTGATCTTGCCGCCCTTGCCGCTGACGCCGGAGCTCAGCAGCAGCTGGGTCTTGCCGCCGCCGCTGATGACCTGGGCCGTCACATTGCCGCCATTGCCACCGGCCTGGTTGATCGCGCGCGCCAGCTCGACCTGGGACAGCGTACCGTCGCCGTCGCCGTCGGCATTCGACAGGTCGACGACGAAGTTCGCGCCATTGTCCAGGCGCAAGGTCATATTGACCGGGCCGCTGGGCCAGGCCGGCACAGCGGGCAGGTCGTTGAAGGCAACCTGGTGCGAGCTGGCCAGCTTCTCCACATAGATCTGGTAAGTGCCGGGCAGCGCGCTGGCGACGACGCTGGCCGTGCCGAAGCTCGCGTCGGCGAAGGCGCCGGCGAGCTCGTTCAGCGACTTCTTGCCCGACAGGCCGGCCACGGCGGTGTTGAAGGCACGCAGCGAGCTGCTCAGCTTGGCCAGGCCGCTGGCCGTCGCCTGGCTGCTCTTGCTCTGCGAGTCGAGCAGGCTCTGGGTCTGCTGGGTATAGACGGTGGCCAGCTGCTGGGCCATCGAGGCGGGATTGATTTCAGCCATGGCGGGACGCTCCTCTCGGGTAGATTGCGGGACTACCTGAGTACGAGGCGACGGCGCGGGCGCCGAGCTTAAAAAGGCGGCGCTTCATGCCCGTTGCCCCCTGAGCCACATCTGGGCGCCGAGATCGTCCTGCTGCTTCTGCTGCTGGCGCTGCTCGGCGCTGGACAGCCGGACCTGGCTCTGCGCCAGCACCTGACCCAGCACCTGCTGCTGCAGCGCCACCTGCTTCACCGCCGCGCGGCATTCGCCCATTTCGGCCTGCTTCTGCAGCAGCTCGCGGCGCTGGCCCTCAGCCATCTGCCGCACCGCCTGCTTGTAGGCGACGCAGTTCTGGGCCAGGCCCAGCGACAGCGGCTCGCCACCACCGGCGCTGGCACCCTGGTGCAGCTGGTCCAGACGTTCGATCGTCTTCTCGACCCGGGCGCACAGCGCCTGCTGGCGAGCCAGCTCGGCCTGGCGCCGCTCCAGCTCGCGCGTGCGCAGTTCGATCAGGGTGCCCAGATTCTTCTGCAGCTGCTTGGCGGGATTCTTCATGCGAGCAGCTCCTCGAGTTGGCGCAGCACCGCATCCATCGGCGCCGCCTCATGGGTGCCCTGGTGCAGAAAGGCCTCGATGCGCGGGAACAGCGCCACCGCGCGATCGGTCAGCGGGTCGGCGCCGGGCACATAGGCGCCCAGCGGCAGCAGATCGCGCACCTGCTCGAAGCGCGCCGTCAGCTGCTTCAACTGGCGCGCCGCCGCCAGATGCGGCTTCGTCGCGACCAGCGCCATGCAGCGGCTGATCGACTGGGCGATGTCGATCGCCGGGTAATGGCCGCGCTCGGCCAGCGCGCGCGACAGCACGATATGGCCGTCGAGGATGGCCCGCGCGGTGTCGACGACCGGATCCTGCTGGTCGTCGCCCTCGGCCAGCACCGTGTAGATGGCGCTCATGCTGCCCAAGGGATGCTCGCCGTTGCCGGCGCTCTCGACCAGCTCGGGCAGCACCGAGAACACCGAGGGCGGGTAGCCGCGCGTCGCCGGCGGCTCGCCCAGCGCCAGCGCGACCTCGCGCTTGGCCATTGCGTAGCGGGTCAGCGAATCGACCAAGAGCAGCACATGCTGACCCTGGTCGCGGTAATGGGCGGCGATCGTGTGGCACAGCTCGGTCGCCATCAGCCGCATCAGCGGCGACTCGTCGGCCGGCGCGACGACGACGACGGCGCGCGCCAGGCCCGCCTCGCCCAGGCTCAGGTCGATGAACTCGCGCACCTCGCGGCCGCGCTCGCCGATCAGGCCGACGACGACGACATCGGCGACCGTCTGCCGCGTGATCAGGCCCAGCAGGACGCTTTTTCCCACGCCGGAGCCGGCCATCAGGCCGACGCGCTGACCGCGGCCCAGGGTCAGCATGCTGTTGATCGCCCGCACGCCGACATCGAGCGGCTCGTGCACCGGCTGCTTGCGAAGCGGGTTGATCTTGGGCGGCTGGGTCGGCAGCGGATGATCGCCGCCGAGCTTGCCCAGGCCGTCGATCGGCTCGCCGAGGCCGTTGACGATGCGGCCGAGCCAGCTCGTGCCGATCATCTGCGTCGCCCGCTCGGGCGCCGGCAGCACGCGCGCGCCGGTCAAGAGCCCTTCCGGCTTCTTGAACGGCATCAGGTAGGAGATCTCGTTGCGGAAACCGACCACCTGGGCGGCCATCCAGTCGCGGCCCTCGGCTTCGATCATGCAGCGCTGGCCGGTGCGCAGCGCGCAGCCGACGCTTTCCAGCAGCAGGCCGGAGGCGCCGACGAGACGGCCGGTCGGCGTCGCGACCGGCACATCGTCGAGCTCCAGGCGGCGCAGCGCGGCGGTGATCACTCGGCGGCCTCCGTCGTCTCGAGCGGTTCGAGCAATTGCGTCTCGACCTGCTCCATGCAGGCGGCCAGGCGCTGGCGGCAGCCGGCATCGGCCTCGCGGCCGCCGGCCTGCACGCGACACTCGCCGCTGTCCAGCCGCGCATCGGCCAGCAGGGTCCAGGCGCGGGCGCGCTCGGGCGCCAGTTCCTGGATGCGCTGCAGGTCCTCGGGATTCAGATGCACCTCGATGCCATCGCGCGCCGGCGGCATGCTGGCCAGCGTCTCGTCGACCAGGGCCAGCAGCTGGGTCGGCTGCAGGGTCAGCTCGCAGCGGATCACCTGGCGCGACACGCGGGCGACCAGCTCGACCATTTCCTTGCGCAGCGCCGCCTCGTAATCGACGCGCACCCGGCCGAGCTCGGCGAACAGCGCGTCCAGCGGGGCGGCCAAGCGCTCGAAGCGCTCCAGCACCTCGCGCCGGCCCTGCTCCAGGCCGCGCGCGTGGCCGGCCTGCTGGGCGGCCTCGCTGCCGGTCTGCAGACCGCTGGCATGGCCTTCCTCATAGCCCTTGGCGACGCCCTGCTGGAAGCCGTCCGCGACGGCCTGCTGCACGGCGGCGGCCGAGTTCGGCGGCAGCGCCTGGCCGCCGCCCTGGTGCACTTGCGCCAGCGGCGGGAAGCGATGCGGACGCAGGGCCTTCATCATCATCATTCGACCGTCGCCTCGGCGAACAGCTGGACCTGGATCTCGCCGGCATCGACCAGCGCCTTGACGCGGGCCATCACCTCGACGCGCGCCTGCTCGACGCGGCTCATCGGCACCGGGCCGCTGCGGCGGATCAGCTCCTCGAAGCTCTGCGCCTGGCGGCGCGGCATCGCGGTCAGGATCGCATCGCGCACCGGCGCCTCGGCGCCCTTCAGCGCGATCGCCCACAGCTCCAGCGGCACCTCCTCGAGGATGCGGGTCAGCGCGGCCTCGGGCTGGCGCGACAGCAGGAAGAAGTCATACATGCTGACCTCGATCTCGCTGACGACATCGGCATCGTGCGCGCGCAGCAGCTCGACCATCTGCTGGCGGTCGCGCGGCAGGCGGTTGATGATCTCGGCGGCCTGGCGCACGCCTTCGACGCTGGCGCTCTGGCGGCCGAGGCCGGCCAGGCAGCGTTCGACCAGCTCTTCGAGCTCGCCCAGCAGCTCGGCATCGACCTCGCTCAGCCGCGCCACGTTCAGCAGCACCAGATCGCGGCCCTCGGCCGGCAGCGCGGCGATCACGTCGCCGGCCAGGGCCGGCGGCAGGAAGGCCAGGAACACCGCCTGCATGCGCACATGCTCGTGCACGATGTGCTCGGCCAGCCAGCGCGGCGAGGCCCATTGCAGCCGCGCCATCTTGGGCCGGATCGCGTCGCCATAGATGCTTTTCAGCACGCTGTTGGCGATGTCGCCGCCGAGCGCCAGGCCCAGCGAGCGCTGCAGATAGCTGCGCGAGGCGCCATGCACGCCGCTTTGCTGGCGGTAGTCGTCGAAGAATTCCTGCAGCGCCGTCTTGACCGAGTCGACCTTGATGCCGCTCATGCGCGACATGACCTGCGTCACGTCGAGCAGTTCCTCGCGCGTCAGGCAGCGCAGCACGGCCGCGGCCGGCTCCTCGCCGATGCTCAAGAGCACGATGGCGGCCTGTTCGACCGGGCTCAGTTCGCCGTATTCCTGCGGATTAGCCATTTTTCTTCTGCACCCATTGCTTGACGACCTCGGCGACGCGCTCCGGCTCCTTGGCCGCCAGCACGCGCAGGTGATCGACCATCACATCGACCGGCGAACCCGGCGGCGGCAGGTCGAAGTTCTCCAGCAGCGGCACGACCGGCATCGCACGCTGCTCGTTCAGCAGTGCCGGCGGCAGCGCCGCACTAGCCGCGAGCGGCTCGTCGGTGTCGGCGGCCGGCAGCGCGATCGGCTCGAGCGAGGCCGCCTGCGACGCCTGCTGCGGGGCCGGCGTCAGCGCCTTGTTGGCCAGGCGCAGCAGCGGCCGCGCCAGCAGCAGATAGCCGAACAGCAGCGCCAGGCCGTAGCCGACATAGCCACCCAGATCGATCAGGGTGTCGCGCTGCTCGTACCAGGGCTGCGGCGCCGGACGCGCCGGGAAGCTCATCGGCGAGACGGTCAGCTTGTCACCACGCTCGGCATTGATGCCCAGGCCGCTGGCCAGCACGCGCTCGAGCCGGCCCAGCTCGTCGGCCGACCATTGTTTGTTGCCCGAGGGCGCCGCCGCGTTGTTCAGCACGACGGCGACGTTCAGCCGTGCCAGCCGGCCGCGGCTGCGCTTGATCTGGGTGATGTTGCGGTCGTAGGCGTACTGGCGCGTGCTGGCGTTCTTGCGCGCGCTGGCGCCGCTGTCGCCCTCGGCGCCGGAGGCGGCATTGGCGGCCGCATTGACCGGCCGGTTGCTCAGCGAGCCCGGCACGCCCAGCGCGAGCTGCTGGCGGTCCAGCTCCTCGCGCGAGGCCTCGTTGGTGATCTTCGGCGCATCGCCGAACTGCTCGCGCGTCTCCTGCACGCGGTCGTTGTCGACCTCGGCGGTGACGCTGAGCTTGTAGTTGTCCTCGCCCAGCACAGGGGCCAGGATGTCGCGCACATTGCGGCGCACCTCGTCCTGGAAGCGCTTGGCGGCGTCGTTGCCCTGCATCGCGATGCCCTCGGCGCCCTCGCTGAGGTCGACGCGGGCCGACAGCAGATTGCCGGCCTGGTCGACCAGGCTGACGCGCTGCGGATCGAGGCTGGCGACGCTGCCGGCGACCAGATTGATCGCCGCAGCGATCTGCTCGTTGGCCAGCGTGCGGCCCGGCTTCAGGGTCAGCACGACCGAGGCCGAGCTCTTCTGACCGTCACCGACGACGAAGGACGAGGACTTGGCGATCGACAGATGCACGCGCGCGCTCTCGACGGCGTCCAGCGCCATCATGCTCTGCGCCAGCTCGCCCTCGAGGCCGCGGCGGAAGCGCACGTCCTGCACGAACTGGCTGACGCCCAGCGGATCGTTGCGGTCCATCAGCTCGAGGCCGCCCGGCAGCTTGGCGACGACGCCCTTGGCCGCCAGCAGCATGCGCACCCGGCCCAGCTGGCCCTCGGGCACCAGCACCTGGCCCGACTCCGGGTGCAGGCGGTAGGGGATGTGCTCGGCATCGAGCACCGTCATCATGTCGGCGGCGACGACCTTCTCGCGCTGGCCGAACACCGGCTTGTAGTTCGCCTGATCGCGCCACATCAGCATCAGCGCCAGCGCCGTGCCGACAACGGCCAGCGCCAGCAGCGGCGCCAGGCTCTTCAGCAGGCCGGGCGGCAGGCTGGGGCGCAGCTTCAGCGATGGGCCCAGGCGGGCAAGCAGGGGTTTCAGCATGGAAATCGGGGAATGAGGCGGAATTCGGAGGCGGTGGCTGGCTTAGAACAGGCCTCAGAGCTGCAGCTTGATCAGCTCGTCCATCGCGCCCATGACCTTGTTGCGGACCTGCATCAGCATCGAGAACGAGAGGCTGGCGTCCTGGCTGGCCAGCATCGCGCCGACCAGATCGTCACTGGCGCCGGTCTCGACGGCGGCCATCTTCTCGCTGGCGTCCTGGTCCTTGGCGTCGACCCGACGCAGCATGTCTTCCATGCTCTGGGCAAAGCCGCCGGCCGGTGCCTGCAGCGTGGCCGGTGCGACCGCGCCGCCCAGATGGGCGGCATCGCCGGCAATGCGTCCCAGCGACTGCTGGATCGAGGCCTCGAATGCGGCCCCGCTGGTATTCAAGGGAATGCTCACGGTAATCCTGTCCTGCTCGCCAAACTACGGGGGCGAGCCGCCCATCTACTCCGGGCAGGAGCGATGATAATTCGCTATCGAAAACCCGAATACTCAATCTGGACGTGATCCAGAGTGGTTATCGGCCGATCGCCGGAACTCTTTAGTTGACGACCAGGAAACCAGTCCGGGTGACGTGATTTCAATATCGAATTTGCGCGCTTTTAAATCGCCGGAAATGAGGCGCCAAATTTGCCCATATCGTTCGATACGGCGGCGGCGTTTAAGTTCTCGGCGGCGGCGGTCGCCTAGGCTCGACGAAGCGCAGGGCGCGACGAAAGCACCGGCAGGTGCTGCGACAGACTTCGGAGGAGGTGGTTGCGCTGACTCATCTTCTGGCTCGCCTTCTTCGTTGGGTTGGCGTGAGAGAAGCAGTCCAAGCATCGGCCAGGGGGCCACAACGGAGCACGGTAGCACTCCGGCAGACGAGCGTCCGCAGGCGGCACGCGTCACGTGCTGCAACAGACTTCAGGTCTGGCAACCCCGCTATCGTGGCCGGCAATCCATCTTGAATCGATCGATCGCCCGGCGGTAGACCGGAGGCTTTGCGACCCCGGCTTTCGCTCGGGTGTGCCCTGATGTAGCCAACTGTATCGACAGCCCAGGGGCGCCGCAACGCCGGCCGCAAAGATTTGTAAGCGCCGATGAACCCTTCGTGATCTTGTGCACGAACGATAGGGCGACGGCCATCGCTTTGATGTGTCGCAAATCCATCAATGGGGCGCCGCGGGCTGTCCGGGCCGCGAAGATTTCACCGCCCGACAGCGGCCGGGCGGTGGCGGGATTCTCTGTTTCTCAGCCATCCCAGACCGTTCAATGGCGACCGGTGCGGTGAATATCTGAAACGAGCCGCCCGATTTTCCGTGAGTTATTTCCGCGCCCGCCCATTTGAATCGCCGGCACCCCTTATTAACCATCCGGGTCATCCCTAAAATCAGCGCGCCCGCCCTTTTCAGGGCTTACGAGCCAATGATGACTCCCAAGCCAAACCCTTATGAGCCGCTGGATCCGCGCAGCCTCGGGCGCCCGGTCCATCTGCTGCGGGACTTCGCGGCCCAGCTGGGCGAATTGCTCAACGACCTGTTCCGCCAGCAGCTGAACCGCCGCTACCGCGCCGCCTACGAGCTCGATCCGCCGGTGATCGAGCCGTTCGGCAGCGCCATGCCCGCCGGCGCCTGGCTGTCGGCGCAGACGGCGCAGGGCCGCGTTTCCTGCCTGCTCGAACGCGGCCTGGTGCTCAGCGTGATGGGCTACCGCTACGGTACGCAGGAGCATGCCGGCGACGCGGCGCCCGAGACGACGACCGAGGAGCGACTGCACGGCCTGCTGGGCCGCCAGCTGCTGCAGGGCCTGGCCGCGCGCCTGGCGCCGGCGGCCGACGAGGAAGCCCCTGCCCTGCTGCCGGTCAGCGTGCAGGCGCCCGCCGCCGATGCCTGCCTGATCCGCGTGCAGGTGCGCGAAGGCCGCAGCGGCCTGCGCAGCCAGTTCTGCATCGCGCTCGATCCGGACTGGATGGCCGCGCTGCTGCGCGAGCGGGCAGTGCCGCGCAACAAGCCCAGCGCCGCGCTGCCGGACGGCCGCACGCTGGCCGCGCAGCTGAAGCTGAAGCTGGTGGCGCGCCTGCTGCAGACCGAGCTGCCGCTGGGCGAGCTGCTCGAGCTGCGCCCGGGCTCGGTGATCCCGGTGCGGCTGCAGGCGACCGAGGTGCTGGTGGACGGCTCGCGCCTGTTCACCGCCTCGGTGGCCGAGCACCAGGGCAAGCTGTGCCTGACCTCTTTCGAAGATGCCGAGTGAACGCCCGTTGAGCGGCGAAGCAACGACCAGGAAACCCAAGCGATGACGATGATGAACGATGCCAATGCGCTGGAGGCCCTGCTGGCCGATCTGCCGGCCCAGGATGTCCAGGAAGTGGCCCCGCCGCCGGCCGCGCCGACGCGCGATCTGCCCAAGCTGATGCGCAAGATCCCGGTCACCCTGACCTTGGAGGTCGGCGAGGCGCGCGTCTCGCTGCAGGACCTGCTGGCGATCGGCGCCGACAGCGTGATCGAGCTGAACACGCTGGCCGGCGAGCCGCTGACGCTGAAGGCCAATGGCACGACGATAGGCCGTGCCGAGGTCGTCGTGTCGGGCGAGAACTATGGACTGAAGGTGATCGAGATCGCCGGCCTGGACCTGGACAGCCTGGCGCCATGAAACGGCTGTGGGGCCCGGTCCTGGGCCTGTTCCTGCTGCTGCAGCAGCAGCCGCTGTTCGCGGCGACGCTGAAGATCACCGGTGCCACCGAGGGTGGCGCCGCCAATGAATTCACCGTCAAGACCCAGGTCCTGATCATCATGACCCTGCTCGGGCTGCTGCCCGTGCTGGTGCTGATGATGACCAGCTTCACCCGCTTCGTCATCGTGCTGTCGCTGCTGCGCCAGGCGCTGGGCCTGCAGCAGGGCCTGCCGAACCGGCTGATCACCGGCGTCGCGCTGATCCTGACGATTCTGGTGATGCGGCCGGTCGGCACGCAGATCTATACCGAGGCGATGCAGCCCTACGACCAGGACAAGATCGGCCTGGAGACGGCGCTGAAGATCGCCGAGGCGCCGCTGTCGCGCTTCATGCTGGCGCAGACGCACAAGAGCGCGCTGGCCCAGGTTTCCAGCCTGGCCGGCGAGGCGCCGGTGGCCAAGCCCGAGGAGCATGGCTTCACCGTCAAGCTGGCCGCCTTCGTGCTGTCGGAGCTGAAGACGGCGTTCCAGATCGGCTGCATGCTCTTCATCCCCTTCCTGGTCATCGACCTGGTCGTGTCCTCGGTCTTGATGGCGATGGGCATGATGATGCTCTCGCCGCTGGTGATCTCGCTGCCGCTGAAGCTCCTGCTGTTCGTGCTGGTCGACGGCTGGACCCTAACCGTCAATACGCTGGTGACCAGCGTGAGGCCCTTCTGATGCTGGCCCTGGCGCTGACGCCGGAGGTCGCCGTCGATCTGGTCGGCGAGAGCCTGCACGTGGTGATGCTGCTGGTCACGCTGCTGGTCGTGCCGGGCCTGATCGTCGGCCTCTTGGTCAGCCTGTTCCAGGCCGCCACGCAGATCAACGAGCAGACCTTGAGCTTCCTGCCCAAGCTCTTGGTGACCCTGCTGGTCGTCGGCCTGGCCGGGCGCTGGATCGTCGGCTATCTGATGGATTTCTGCGTCTCGATCTTCGAGCGGGCGGCAACCCTGGTCGTCTGATGGACCAGCTCGCCTTCAGCCAGATCGTCGTGGGCCTGAGCGCGCTGTGGTGGCCGTTCTGCCGCGTGCTGGCCTTCCTCAGCGCCGCGCCGCTGCTGGGCGACCATATGCTGCCGGTCACCGTGCGGGTGCTGCTGGCGCTGGTGCTGGCCGTCGCGCTCTTGCCGGCGTCCAGCCACACGGCGCAGACGATCAACCCGATGTCGCTGCAGGCCATCGTCGCCACCGCCGAGCAGGCGCTGCTGGGCTTCGCGCTGGGCCTGGCCTTCCATCTGGTCGTGGCGGTGATCACGGTGCTCGGTTTCCTGCTGTCCTCGCAGCTAGGCCTGGCGATGGCGGTGATGAACGATCCGATGAACGGCTCCTCCTCGGACGTGATCTCGGGCCTGCTGAACGTGCTCTGCATGCTGGTGTTCTTCGCCGTCGACGGGCACCTGCTCCTGACCGGCGTCGTCGGCGCCAGCTTCAAGGCCTGGCCGGTCGGCGCCGGCCTGGCGCAGCTGTCGATGCAGACGCTGGTCTACAACATCGCCTGGGTGTTCTCGGCCGCCCTGCTGCTGGCGCTGCCGGTGATCTTCTCGACCCTGGTCGTGCAGATCGGCATGGGCTATCTGAACCGGGTCGCGCCCAGCCTCAATCTGTTCTCGCTGGGCTTCGCCCTGGTCACGCTGTTCGGCCTCTTCATGCTGACGCAGCTGCTGGCCTCGGTGCCCGAGCATTACCTGCAGCTGACGAACCGGGTGCTGGAGATGATCGAAAGGGATCTCCATGGCTGAGCAGGGCAGCGGCGACAAGACCGAGAAGCCTTCACAGCAGAAGCTGAAGAAGGCCAAGGAGCAGGGCCAGGTCGTGCGCTCGCGCGATCTGGCCACCGCCGTCGGCGTGCTGCTGAGCCTGAAGCTACTGCTGGTGCTGATGCCCGGCTATCTGGACGACTTCGCCGCCCTCTTCCAGCTCGCCTATGCGCCGCTGGACAGCGAGGGCGCGCTCGACAATCTCGGTTCGACCCTGCTGATGGACGCGCTGCTGCTGGTCGTGAAGATGGTCGCGCCGCTGGCCATCGTGCCGGCCGCCGTCGTCCTCAGCTCGCTGCTGCCGGGCGGCTGGGTCTTCAGCAGCGCCAACTGGGCACCCAAGTTCGGCCGCCTGAGCCCGGTGGCCAATCTGGGCCGGCTGTTCGCGGCCAAGCATTTCAGCGAGCTGGCGCAGTCGATCCTGAAGGTCGGCTGCCTGCTGCTGGCGCTGGCCCATGTCGCGCAAAGCATGTCGGTCGGCTATGTGGCGCTGCAGGGGATGAGCCTGGACCGCGCGCTGCTGGCCGGCGCCGACATGATGGTGTCGGCCGTGATGAGCCTGGCCGCCGTATTCCTGCTGTTCGCGCTGATCGATGTGCCGCTGCAGAGCTTCTTCTTCCTGCAGGGCCAGCGCATGAGCAAGCAGGAGGTCAAGGAAGAGCACAAGAGCCAGGAAGGCAGCCCCGAGGTGCGCCAGCGCATCCGGCAGCTGCAGCGCGCGCTGTCGCGGCGCGGCGTGCGCCAGGCCGTGCCCGGCGCCGACGTCGTGATCGTCAACCCCGAGCACTACGCCGTCGCGCTGAAGTACGACGAGAAGCGCGCCGAGGCGCCCTTCGTGCTGGCCAAGGGCGTCGACGAAATGGCTCTCTATATCCGCGAGGTCGCGAAGGAACACCAGGTGCAGGTGCTGACCCTGCCGCCCCTGGCCCGCGCGATCTACAACAGCAGCCAGGTGCGGCAGCAGATTCCCGCCTCGCTCTACAAGGCCGTGGCCCAGGTGCTCGGCTATGTGATGCAGCTGCAGGCCTTCCGCCGCGGCGCCCGAACCAGCGAGCCACCGCTGCCGACCGATCTGCCGGTGCCCGCCCATCTGACCTGACGACCGTATGAATTACCTGCAACGCCTTGCCGCCGAGATGCGCCGCCACCGCATCGCCAGCCCGCTGTTCCTGATGGCCATCCTGGCCATGGTGATCCTGCCGCTGCCGCCGGTGCTGCTGGACGTGCTGTTCACCTTCAATATCGTGCTGGCCCTGGTCGTGATCCTGGTCAGCGTGAACAGCAAGCGGCCGCTGGACTTCTCGGTCTTCCCGAGCATCATCCTGGCGACGACGCTCTTGCGGCTGACCTTGAACGTCGCCTCGACCCGGGTCGTGCTCTTGCACGGCCATGAGGGCACCCATGCGGCCGGCCAGGTGATCGAATCGTTCGGCAATGTCGTCATCGGCGGCAACTTCGTCGTCGGCCTGGTCGTCTTCATCATCCTGATGGTGGTGAACTTCATCGTCGTGACCAAGGGCGCCGAACGGATCTCCGAGGTCTCGGCCCGCTTCACCCTGGACGCCCTGCCCGGCAAGCAGATGGCGATCGACGCCGACCTGAACGCCGGCCTGATCAACCAGGAGAAGGCGCAGCAGCGCCGCAAGGATGTCGGCGCCGAGGCCGACTTCTACGGCGCGATGGACGGCGCCAGCAAGTTCGTGCGCGGCGATGCGATCGCCTCCATCCTGATCCTCTTGATCAATATGGTCGGCGGCGTCGCGATCGGCGCCTTCATGCACGACCTGTCCTTCGCCGACGCCTTCCGCCAGTACGCGCTGCTGACGATCGGCGACGGTCTGGTCGCGCAGATCCCGGCGCTGCTGCTGTCGGCGGCCGCCGCCATCATCGTCACCCGCATCAGCGATGCCGGCGATGTCGAGGACCAGATCGGCGAGCAGCTGCTGGCCTCGCCGACGGTGCTCTATGGCGCCGCCGCCGTGATGGTGGCGCTGGCCGTGATCCCCGGCATGCCGACGCTGACCTTCCTCGGCTTCGCCGCCGTGCTCGGCTTCGTCGGCTGGCGCATGGGCTCGCGCCTGGACAAGCCGGCCGTGCCGCCACCGAGCTTCGAGGCCGCGCTGCTGACCGAGGCGACGCCGGAGCTCGACTGGCGCGCGCTGCCGGTCGTCGAGCCGCTGGCCGTCGCGGTCGGCTACAAGCTGGTCGCGCTGGTCGACCCGGCCCAGGGCGCACCGCTGTTGAAGCGCGTCAAGGGCATGCGCCAGTCGCTTAGCGAAACGATGGGCCTCTTGCTGCCGGCGATTGCCGTGCGCGACGATCTGTCGCTGAAGCCGACGCAGTACTCGATCCTGCTCAGCGGCAGCGTCGTCGCCCAGGCCGAGGTCTATGCCGACCGGCTGATGGCGATCGCCTCGGCCCAGGTCTATGGCGAGCTGGACGGCATCCCCGGCCTCGATCCGGCCTATGGCCTGCCGGTGATCTGGATCGAGACGGCCAACAAGGCCCATGCGCTGGGCCTCGGCTATCAGGTCGTCGACGTGCCCAGCACCATCGCCACCCATCTGTCCAAGGTGATCCGCGACCAGCTGCCCGAGCTCTTGCGCTTCGAGGACATCTCGGCCCTGCTGGAGCGCCTGGCCGCGCTGTCGCCCAAGCTCTCGGCCGCGCTGGAGAAGGCCTACAACCCCAGCCAGCTGCTGAAGATCCTGCGCCTGCTGCTGGCCGAGGGCGTCGCGATCAAGGACATCGTTCCGATCGCCAGCACCCTGCTGGACAACGTCGAATCGACCAAGGACCCGATCCTGCTGGCGGCCGAGTTGCGCTGCACGCTGCGGCGCCAGATCGTCTCCGGCCTGTGCGGCCCGACCGGCGGCATGAACGTGTTCAACCTCGGCAACGAGCTGGAGAACCTGCTGCTCGGTTCGCTGAACCAGGCGCGTCAGGGCAGCGCCAAGATCGCGCTGGACAGCTTCCCGGTCGATCCGCAGCTGCTGAGCCAGCTGCAGCAGCATATGCCGGCGGCCCGCGACGCGATGAAGAGCAAGGGTGGCGGCGCGCCGCTGCTGCTGGTGACGCCGCAGATCCGCCCGCTGCTGGCCCGCTATGCCCGCCTGTTCGCGCCGGGCCTGCATGTGCTGTCCTACAACGAGGTGCCCGAGCAGCGCGAGATCAATGTGATCGGCTCGCTGGGCTGAGGCCCGGTCAAGGCCGCGGCAACAGGCCCTATGCCGCCTGCAGGACGCCGGCGATCTCGGCCGCCGCGCGAAACAGCGCATTGCTGCTGCCATGCGAGATGCCACGGCTGTGCTGCTCCTGCGGCAGCGGCGGCAGCAGCGGCGGCGTCGCGCTGAGCTGGCAATGCCGCAGCGGCAGCGGCACGGCGGCCAGCGCGGCGGCGACGCGCGGCAGCAGGGCGCGCATCTGCTGCAAGGTCTCGGCCTTCTCGGCCGAGAAGTGGATCAGCAGGCCCTGCTGCCATTGCAGCAGCACATGCAGCCAGTCGCCATTCAGGCTCAGCACCAGGCCCAGGCGCAGGCCCTCGCCCGGCTCGTCGGCCGCGAAGGCCTGCTGTTCGGGCGCCGCCTCGTCGGGCGGCGGCTCCTCGTCCTGATGCGGCGTCGTCACCGGCCAGATCGGCGCCTGCGGGCTCAGCAGGCGCAGCAGCAGGGCCTGGCCGTTCCAGCCCAGCAGCTGGATCGGCGCCGGCGCCGCCTCAGCGGCCGCCAGTGCCGCGGCGCCGCCGGCCGGCAGCTCCGCCGCCTGGGCCGAGCGCGCCGGCGGGCCGCCGCGCTGCAGCTCGGCCAGCACCTGCTCGCGCCATTGCCCGGCCAACGTGGCCAGGCTGGCCGGCGCGGCCTTGGGCGGGGCGGCCGCGCGCAAGCGCAGCTGCAACCAGGCCTGATCGGGGCGCAGCGCGGCGATATCGTCCTGCGCCGCCGCCGCGGCCTGCCCAGGCGCCGAGGCTTGCGACGGCATTGGCGTGGCGGCGCTCTTCAGTGCCGCGCCAGCGCGCTCGAGCAGCTGCAGTTCCAGCTTCGGCTGGGTCGCCAGCACGCGCAGCAGCAGTTCCTCGCCGGCGCCGGCCGTGCCCGCCGGCAGCGGCAGCCGCAGCCCGCGGCCGTCGCTGGCCAGCAGCTCGCCCTGTGCACCGGCCTCGACCAGCATGCGCAGCAGCTCGCCGACCTGCGCCGGCGCCGGGCCGACATCGGGCTGCCAGGCCAGGATGGGCCGGACGGCGGAAATGGCGCCGAGCGCGTTGAGCGGGTTGGACATGGTGATGAACAAGGCGACCGCGGTCGGATCGAACTTAATGCCGCCCACGATACCGGACAGGCAGCTTTGAAGAGCGAGAACTATGTGGACAAAGCCCCCCGCTTCGCGCCGTCGGGTACCCCTGGCCCTGCCGATAATCGATCCAGCATCGTCGCGGCCCTGCGCCCGCGGCCCCTGCTTCACCCGCGCGAAGCGCCCAGAATCACCCCTTCTTCCGCCATGACGTCATCTCCACTGGTCAGCATCTGCATCCCGACCCACAAGCGCGCCCGCTATCTGGAATCGCTGCTGTTCAGCCTGGCGGACCATTTCGCGGCCATGCCCTATAGCTGCGAGATCGTCATCGCCGACAACGCCTCGCCCGACCAGACCCAGCAGGTCGTGCAGGCCTTCATGGACCGGCTGCCGATACGCTATATCCGCCACCCCGAGAACATCGGCGGCTTTCCGAACGTGCAGTTCGTGATGCAGCAGGCCCGCGGCCGCTACATCGTCTATCTCGCCGATGACGACAGCCTGCTGATCGAGCAGGTCGCCGAGGCGATTGCCAAGATGGAGGCCGACCCGGACATCGCCGTGCTGTACGCGCCCTGGATGCTGTTCGATCTCGTCGCCGACCAGCCGCAGGGCCAGTTCTACACGATTCCGCAGGATCTGCGCATCGAGCGCGGCCAGCACAAGGAGCTGCTCGACCATCTGCTGAGCCACCACATCTTTCCCGAGGTGCAGATCGTCCGCCGCGAGGTGCTGCAGCGCGTGATGCCGCGCATCAACGAGCATGCCTTCTTCGCCTTCGTCCATGCCGCCGACTATCTGAATCAGGGCGCGGTGCTGATCCAGCAGCAGCCCTTCTATGTCGCCATCACCGACTACTTCGCCGACGACGTGCGCGAGCAGCTCGGCAACCAGGAGGTCGAGTACGCCTGGGATCGCTATCGCGGCGGTCTCGACTATGTGCTCGCACAGGCCGGCCAGCAGGTCAGCCCGACCGAGCGCAGCGAATTGCAGGCGCGCATCCAGCAGATGATCGCGGTGCGCATGTCGGTGGCGATCCGCCTGCGCTATCTCGGCGGCAAGAACCCGGTCGACACCCATGTGATCGCGCTGCGCCTGCGCGGCATGGGCTACGAGAACCTCTGCCCGGTGCCGATCTCGCAACTGGCGACCGAGGCGGCGCTGTACTTCCTGCTCAACGACACCGAGCTGACGCGCGGCATCGGCGAGATCGTCTGCGTCGGCGAGTTCGACGGCGATCTGCAGAACTTCCTGAGCCGCAACAGCCCGCTGCCGCTGCGCTTCCTGCCCCAGCCGCCGGCGCTCGACGCGCTGCGCGACACGCTGGTGTTCGCACGCAATGGGCATCAGCTCGCCTCGAGCTACGACGGCGAACGGCACCTGCGCGTCGTGATCGAGAAGGAGCTGATGGCGAGGTTTCCGAAGTGAGCACGACGACGGCGCCGCGCTGCCCGCTGTGCGGCGGCCGCGAACTCGACACCTTTGTGCGCCGCGCCCGCCAGCCGGTGCACCAGAACCTGCTGGCCGACAGCGCCGAGGCCGCCCGCGGCGTCGCGCGCGGCCAGCTCGATATGAGCGTGTGCTGCGCTTGCGGCTTCGTCTTCAACAGCGCCTTCGATGCCGGCCTGCTGTCCTATGGCGCGCAGTACGACAACACGCAGTCCTGCTCGGCGCATTTCGAGGCCTATCTGGACGGCCTGGTGCGCGATCTGGTCGAGCGCTGCGGCGTGCGCAACAGCCGCATCGTCGAGGTCGGCTGCGGCAAGGGCGAATTCCTTCGCAAGCTGGTCAGCTACCCCGGCGCCCGCAACACGGGACAGGGCTTCGACCCCAGCTATCTGGGCCCGGCCAGCGATCTGGACGGCCGGCTGCAGTTCCACACCCGTTTCTACGATGCCGACTGCGCCGACGTGCCGGCCGATGTCGTCATCTGCCGGCATGTGATCGAGCACGTGGCCGAGCCGTTGCCGCTGCTGCGCTCGGTCCATGCGGCGCTGGCCCAGGCCGGGCAGCCCCGGGTGTTCTTCGAGACCCCCTGCGTCGACTGGATCCTGCGCAACCAGGTCGTCTGGGACTTCTTCTACGAGCATTGCTCGCTGTTCAGCGCCTCGACCCTGGGCCAAGCCTTCGAACGCAGCGGCTTCAAGGTCGAACGGGTCGACCATGTCTTCGAGGGCCAGTATCTGTGGCTGCAGGCCAGCCGCGAGCCGGCGCCGCCGAGTCCTGGCGACGGCCGGACACTGGAACTGGCGCGCGCCTATGGCCGCGCCGAGGCGCAGCTGCGACAGCGCTGGCAGCAGCGGCTGGCCGAGCGACCCGGCCGCATCGCGCTCTGGGGCGCCGGCGCCAAGGGCGTCACGCTGGCCAATCTGGTCGACCCGGAACGCCGGCTGATCGCATGCGTCGTCGACGTCAATCCGAACAAGCAGGGGCGCTTCCTGCCCGGCACCGGCCATCCAATCGTCGCGCCGGCCGAGCTGGCCCGCCATGGCGTCGATGCCGCCGTGCTGATGAACCCGAACTACCGCCAGGAGAACCTGGCGCTGCTGGCGGCGCTGGGCTCCAAGGTCGAGCTGCTCGACTGGCAGTGACGGCGTCTCGGTCGAGCTTCAGTCGATGAAGTAGTCGCGCCAGACCTCGCGCCGCGCCGGCTTGAACAGCGGCCGCCCCTCGGGGCCGGGCAGCACATAGCAGTCGCCCGGCGTGTCGGTGTCGACCAGGCAGACGCCCGGCGCGATGACCGTGTTGGCGCGCACATGGCAGCGCCCGATCACCATCGCGTTCGGGAACAGCACGATGTGCGAGTCGAGCCGCGGCCGTTCGCCGCCGATCTTGCGGCCGACCGTGCAGCCCTGGTGCAGCATCAGGTGCGAGCCATAGCCGGCCTTGGCCAGCACGATGCCCGGCGTGTGGCCCAGCATGAAGACCTCGGGCAGGGCCAGCTCGTAGAACAGCTCCAGGCCGTGCAGGGCCTTGTTGAGCAGGAACAGGCGGGTCGCCGTCGCGCCGTCGCCGAGCTGCATGCCGACCTCGTTCGACAGGTAGTACAGAAAGCTCGCGTACTGGCCCGAGACCAGCGGATCGAAGCCCGATTGCCAGGCACGCACCCGCGCGACGCAGGCCTGCGTGCGCGCCAGCGCCTGCGGCAGCGCCGCCTGCAAGACGCCCAGGCTCGGATGTCCGTCCGGATAGAAGTTCTGCAGCTGGCGGGCGACGAAACCGGCCAGCTCGGGCGCCGCCACCGTCATGACTGCAAGGCCCGCACGCTGCGGCGCAGGCCCTCCGCCAGGCCCAGCCCGCCGTCCCAGCCGAGCGCACGCAGGCCGGCCGCATCACCGAGCAGCCGCTGCGGATCGCCGGGCCGGCCCGGCAGCTCGCCCAGACGCAGCAGCTCGCGCCGGCCCAGCAGATCGGCCAGCGCACCGGCCAGATCGCCGATGCGGGTCGGCTCGCCGCTGCACAGATCGAGGCTGCCGGCATGCTCGCACCGGCTCAGCAGCGCCAGCATCGCGGCCAGGTCCTCGACATAGACGAAATCGCGCTCCAGCCCGGCGGGGCCGGTCGGCGCCGGCTGGCCGTCCAGCAGGCGCCGCGCGATGCTGGGCACCAGGCGCTCGCCCTGCTCGCCGGGACCGAAGGGAAAGTAGATGCGGCCCCAGGCCAGCGACAGCTCCAGCTGCTCGGCCAGATCGCAGGCCAAGAGGCGCAGCGCCGCCTTGCAGCGGCCATAGCGGCTGGCCGGCGGGGCACCGCTGCCGCTCCAGTCGTCCTCGGCGCAGCTGCCGGCATAGACGGCATGGCGGCCACCGGCATCGGCGAAGTCCCGCAGCAGGGCCAGGCTCATCGCCACCCAGGCCTGGTTGGCCGGATCCTGCCAGTAGCGGCCATGCGCCGTGGTCCAGGCCAGATGGATCAGATGGCTGGGCCGCAGCCGCTGCAGCAGCGTGCGGCGCGCGTCGTCGTCGAACAGGTCCAGCGCATGCCAGGTCGCCGGCGTCGACACCATGGACCGGCGGCCGATGCCGTGGACCTCTACACCGTCCGCCTGCAGCCGGGCCAGCAGATGCTGACCGATGAAACCGCCGGCGCCGGTGACGAGGACGCGCATCTCAGCCCCAGATCTCGAGCGTCGGCACCGCCGTCGCGAAGCGCCCGCCCCAGTCGCGCACATAGGCCAGCTGCCGCTCGATCTCCTCGCGCAGATTCCAGGGCAGGATCAGCACCACATCGGGACGGGTCTGCGCAATTCGCTCGGGGGCCAGCACCGGAATGCGGCTGCCCGGCAGGAAGCGCCCCTGCTTGTGTGGCGAGGCGTCGGCGACATAGGCCAGCAGATCGGGCCGCAGGCCGGCGAAGTTCAGGAGCGTATTGCCCTTGGCCGCCGCGCCATAGCCGACCACCGTCTTGCCGGCGCGCTTCTGCTCGATCAAAAAGGCCAAGAGATCGTTCTTGATCCGCTCCGCCCTGCCCTGCAGGCCGCGGTAGAAACCGTCCTCGAGCATGCCGGCGCGCGCTTCCTTGTCGAGCAGGGCGGCCACGCTAGGCTCGATCGCCCGCGTGTGCTCGGCATGCTGGGCCCAGACGCGCAGCGAGCCGCCATGGGTCAGCAGCTCCTCGACATCCCAGACCGCCAGGCCCTGCGCCGCCAGGATGGCGCGCACCGTGTGCAGGCTCAGATAGGAGAAATGCTCGTGGTAGATGGTGTCGAACTGGCTCTGCTGCACCAGTTGCAGCAGATGCGGGAACTCCAGGGTCACGCAGCCGGCCGGCGCCAGCGCTTCCTTGAAGCCGGCGACGAAGTCGTTGATGTCCGGCACATGGGCCAGCACATTGTTGCCCAGCAGCAGATCGGTCCGGCCGCGCTGCGCCACCAGGCGGCGCGCCGAGGCGGCGCCGAAGAACTCCTCGATGCTGGTGATGCCCTTGGCCCGCGCGGCGGCCGCCGTGCTGGCGGTCGGCTCGATGCCCAGGCAGGGGATGCCACGCTGCTGCAGGTATTGCAGCAGATAGCCGTCGTTGGACGCGACCTCGACGACCAGCGAATCGGCGCCCAGACCCAGCCGCGGCACGACCCGCTCGACATAGCGCCGGGCATGCTCAAGCCAGGAGCTCGAGAAGGACGAGAAATAGACATAGTCGCTGGAGAACAGCGCGTCGTGGCGCTGCACCTCGTCGACCTGCACCAGGCGGCAGACGCCGCAGCTGAAGACCTTGAGCGGGAAATGGCTCTCGGGCCGCTCGAGATCGGCCGCGGTCAGGAAAGCATTGGAGGCCGGCGCGGCGCCGAGGTCGGCGAAGACCTCGGTCAGCGGCGTCTGGCAATGGCGGCATTTCATACCGGCAGCCCTTTGAATGAATCGTCCAGCAGGGGGTGGCCGCGGTCGCGTTCCGACACCAGGCTCACCGGCAGCGGCCAGGCGATCGCCAGCCGCGGGTCATCGTGACGCAGGCCGCCCTCGCAGCCCGGATCGTAGGCCGCCGTGTGCTGATAAAGCATCTGCACGCCGTCGGTCAGGGTCTGGAAGCCATGCGCGCAGCCCTCGGGAATGAGGAGCTGGCGCTGATTGTCCTGCGACAGCTCGACCGCATGCCAGCGACCGAAGGTCGGCGAGGAGGCGCGCAGATCGACGACCACGTCGTGAACCGCGCCGACCAGGCAGCGCAGCAGCTTGGCCTCCAACGCCGGCGCACGCTGGTAATGCATGCCGCGCACGGTGCCACGCTGCGCCGTCAAGGTCAGATTGCTCTGCGTGAAGTGCAGGCCCGGCCGGATCGCGGCGAACTCGCGCTCGCAGAACAGCCGGGTCAGATGGCCGCGCGCGTCGCCGCGCGGCTCGGTCTCGATCAGCCACAGGCCGGCCAGCGGGGTCGGATGGAAGCGCATCGCGATCTCAGCCCTGCGCCCAGGCCAGGCCCTGCGCCCGCGCATCCTGCAGATAACGCTGCAGATCGTCGCGGCTGGCAAGGCGGCCCCGTTCGTGCTGGAGCCGGTACCACTGCACCGTTCGCGCCAGCATCGTGTCGGCATCCCAGACGGGACGCCAGCCCAGCCGCTCGCGCGCCTTGCCGCAGTCCAGGTGCAGCAGCGCCGCCTCGTGCGGCTGCGGGCCGGCGTCGATGCGATGGCGCACCGCCGGCCACAGCTGCGCGCAGCGCTCGACGATGGCGCCGACGCTCAGATGGCCGGCCTCGTCGGGACCGAAGTTCCAGGCCTCGGAGGCGGCCAGCGGATCGGCCAGCAGGCGCTGGCCCAGCAGGAGATAGCCCGACAGCGGCTCCAGCACATGCTGCCAGGGGCGCGTCGCCTGCGGATGGCGCAGCACCGTCTCGCGTCCGCTCTGGGCGGCCCGCATCAGATCGGGCAGCAGCCGATCCTCCGACCAGTCGCCGCCGCCGATCACATTGCCGGCGCGCGCGGTCGCCAGCGCGACCGCATGGCCGCGCCCGTCGTCACCGGCCAGGAAGCTGGCGCGGTAGCTGGCCGAGACGATCTCGGCGCAGGCCTTGGAGGCGCTGTAGGGATCGTGCCCGCCCAGCGCATCGTCCTCGCGGTAGCCGCGGCTCGTGTGGCGGTTCAGATAGCACTTGTCGGTCGTCGCATTGAGCACGGCACGCACGCTGGGCGTCGCGCGCACCGCCTCGAGCAAATGGACCAGGCCCATCACGTTGGTCGCGAAGGTCGGCTCGGGCTCGCGGTAGCTGCGTCGCACCAGCGGCTGGGCCGCCAGATGGAAGACGATCTCGGGCTCGAAGCGCTGCAGCGCCTGGCGCACGGCTGCCGCGTCGCGCAGATCGACCAGCGCCTCGTCGGCCAGCAGCCCGCCAAGGCCCAGCAGCGCGGCGTGATTCGGTTCGGTATCGGCCGGCAGCGCCAGGCCCTGGACCTGCGCGCCCAGCGCATGCAGCCACATGGCCAGCCAGGAACCCTTGAAACCGGTATGGCCGGTGACCAGCACCCGCCGGCCATGGTAGCAGCCGCCAAATGCCGCGGCGGCGCCGTCCATCAGGCCCAGACCTTCCATGGCGCCTGGCCGGATTCCCACAGCTCCTCCAGCTTGAGCTTGTCGCGCAAGGTGTCCATCGGCTGCCAGAAGCCCTCGTGCGCATAGGCCGAGAGCTGACCCTGGCGCGCCAGCGCCTCCATCGGCCCGCGCTCCCAGATCGTCGCGTCGCCCTCGTCGATCAGGTCGACGGTCTTGCGTTCCAGCACGAAGAAGCCGCCGTTGATCCAGTTGCCATCGCCCTGCGGCTTCTCGGCGAAGCGGGTGATGCGGTGGCCCTCGATGTCCAGCGCGCCGAAGCGCCCCGGCGGCTGCACGGCCGTGACCGTCGCCTGCCGGCCCTGCGCCTTGTGGAAGGCGATCAGGCCGCCGATGTCGACATTCGACAGGCCGTCGCCATAGGTGAAGCAGAAGGGCTCGTCGTCCAGATAGCTCTGCACCCGCTTCAGGCGGCCGCCGGTCTGGGTGTGCTCGCCGGTGTCGACCAGGGTCACGCGCCAGGGCTCGCAATGGCGGTTTCGGATCTCCATGCGGTTCTCGGCCAAGTCGAAGGTCACGTCCGACATGTGCAGGAAGTAGTTGGCGAAGTACTCCTTGATCACATAGCCCTTGTAGCCCAGGCAGATCACGAAGTCGTTGACGCCATGGTGGGAGTAGAGCTTGAGGATATGCCAGAGCACCGGCCGGCCGCCGACCTCGACCATCGGTTTCGGACGCACCGAGGTTTCCTCGGCCAGACGGGTACCCAGGCCACCGGCCAGAATGACTGCTTTCATGGTGCGACGGACTCGGCAAGAAGATGATCGGGGGCCAGGCCGGCCTCGTGGCGGGCCCAGATGCGCGCCAGCAGCGCCTCGAAATCGCGCGTGTAGCGCTGGCTGTCGAACAGCGGCAGCTGCTGGCGCTGCTCGCGCAGATGTTGCTGGGCCGCGCGCAGCGCCGCCCGGTCGTGGATCAGCGCGACCGCCTTGTCGACATAGGCCTGGGAATTGGCGCAGGCGAACTCGGCCTGGCCGCAGGCGGCGACCAGGCTGGCCGCCACGCGCGAGGCGAAGGTGGCGCCCGGCACCGTCAGCACCGGCACGCCGGCCCACAGCGCCTCGCTGGCCGTCGTGTGCGCATTGCAGGGCCAGGTGTCGAGGAAGAGATCGGCGCATTGCAGCCGCGCGACATTGTCTTCGGTGCCGACCAGCGGAGCGAAGACCAGCCGCGAGGCCGACACGCCCAGCGCCTCCATCGCGCGGGTCAGATTGGCCTGCGCCTCGGCGCTCCAGCTCAGCAGCCAC
This sequence comes from Roseateles violae, assembly GCF_030410485.1. Taxonomy (GTDB): domain Bacteria; phylum Pseudomonadota; class Gammaproteobacteria; order Burkholderiales; family Burkholderiaceae_C; genus Roseateles_D; species Roseateles_D violae. The sequence goes on from NZ_JAUHHC010000004.1 coordinate 120,784, forward strand.
AGCACCGTCTCCGGGCTGGCGCGCAGGATCTGGGCCCATCGCTCGGCCATCTCGGCGCCGATCTTGTAGATCTGGTTGAAGCAGCAGAGCACGACGGCGTCTTCGGGCAGGCCCTGCGAGGCGCGCGTCGGCGCCGGCAGCAGCCGGCGCTTGCGGTCGTTCGGCTGGTAGCAGACGGGCATCTGCGCGATCTTCTCGGCGAAATGCGGGGCATGGGCCAGCGGCGTGACGATCGCGTCGCCGATCATGTAGTCGAGGAAGTCCGCGCCGCTGCTGCCCGGAAAGCCTAGATAGCCGACCTGCACCGGCGCTGGCCGGTAGCCGAGGATCTGCATGCGGGTGTCGCGGGTGAAGCCCTTCAGGTCGATGGCGATGTCGATGCCGTCCTCGCGCATCAGGCGGGCGGCATCGAGATCGCTGATCTGGCCGACATGGCGCACATGGTCGGCGGCGGCGAGCATGCGGCGGCGCTGCGCCGAACCGTCCTCGACGCTGTGGCAGTACAGAAAGACCTCGAAGCGCTCGCGATCGCGCTGCTCCAGCAGCTCGGTCAGCAGCAGCACGGTGGCGTGGTTGAAGAAGTCGGCCGACAGATAGCCGATGCGCAGGCGCGCGCCGGGCTTGCGCGCGGCCGGCGCCGGCAGCGGCTTCTGGTTGCGCGTCAGCGCCTTGGCGCGCAGGCGGGCGACCCGCAGCTGCTGCTCGGGCGTGCTGGCGATCGCCAGCAGCGGAAACGGCGCCACATCGCTCAGGCGCTGGTCGTCGGGCTGGCTCAGCTCGTCCAGCAGCCGGGCCCGGAAGGGCGCGAGCCGCTGCCAGTCGGCGACCTGGCCCAGTTGCTCGACCAGCATCGACAGCGCCAGCGCCGTGATATTGGACGAATTGCCGGCGGCCTGGCCGGTCAGCACCGCCGTCTCGAAACAGATGGCTGCCTGGGCGCCCATCTTCAGATGGCGCATCGCCAGCCCCAGCTGGTAATGCGCATGCGGATTCTTGATGTCGAACTTGAGCGCCGCCATATACATGGGCACCGCCTGCTGCGGCTGTTCCGACAGCAGATAGGACTCGGCCTGCAGCATGCAGAACTCGGCGTCCCGCTCGATGCCGGCGGGCAGTCCGGCGCAGACCTCGGCGGCCTCGGCATAGCGGCCCATCTGGCGCAGGCATTCGACCCAGAACTTGTAGGCCAGCAGATCGCCCTGCAGCTCGACCGCGCGGCGGGCGGCCGGCAAGGCACGCGCCGCCTCTCCCATATTCAGGAAGGAGCGGGCCAGGTGCAGCTGCAGCACCGCGCTGTGCGGATCTTCCTGCACGGCCTGGCCGTATTCGCGCGCGGCCACCGGCCATTGCCGCAGGCGGGCGGCGCGTTCGCCGGCCTGGCTGCTCCGCTGCACGCGCTGCTTATCGAAAACTCGGGACATTCGTCGGGACTCCAGGGGCGGCAACGCAGCAGCGAAGTTTAAAGAGCCGCGCCCGCGCTGTGGCGCCGCGATGGCGGCCGGTGCGTCGACTTGTCACGATTTGGGCGGCTCAATGAAGAAAAGCCAGGCATGGCCTGGCTTTTCCCGTTTGCCTGCTGATGCGGGATCAGCGGCGGTCGTCCTGCTTACTGCAGCAGCGACATCACCAGACCCGACATGCTGTTGCTCTGCTTCAGCATCGACGAACCGGCTTGCATCAGCATCTGCTTGGTCGTCATCTTCGACGTTTCCGTCGCGTAGTCGACGTCCATGATGCGGCCGCGGGCCTGGGCGACGTTGGTGCTCATGTTCTGCAAGTTGTTGTAGACATGGTCTAGGCGGTTGGACGCGGCACCGAGGGCCGAGCGGACCTTGCCGACGCTGTCCAGCGCGGTGTTCAGGTTCGTGATCGTCGCGGCGACACCGACTTCGGTACCGACCGAGGCGGCCGTGGCCGTCGTCTTGTAGGTGGCGGACACGGCACCCAGCGTGCCGGCGTCGCTGGTCAGCGCGGCCAGGTCGGTCGAGACGTTGACGCTCATCGACTCGCTGGCGGTCGAACCGATCTGGAAGCTGACACCGGTGCCGCTGGCCAGCATGTTCGTGCTGCCGGTGACGACGGCGGCCGTCGAGCCCGTGGCGAACAGCTTCTGGCCGCCGAAGGAGGTGTTGTCGACGATGTTCTTCAGCTCACGGCCGAGGGCGTCGAATTCCGCCTGCATGGCGGTCTTGTCGGCGGCGGTCGAGGTGCCGTTGGCGCCTTCGGTGGCCAGGTCCTTCATCCGCAGCAGGATGTCGGTCACTTCGTTGAACGCGCCTTCGGCCGTCTGCATCATCGAGATGCCGTTCTGCGTGTTGCGCTGGGCCACGGCCTGGCCGCGGGTCTGGGCGTCCAGACGGGTGGCGATCTGCAGACCGGCGGCGTCGTCCATGGCGGAGTTGACGCGCAGGCCGGTGCTCAGACGGGCCATCGAGGTGGAAAGAGCGCGCTGCGAGGCGCCCAGCGAGTTCTGGGCGGACAGGGCTGCGGCGTTGGTGTGCAGGCTCAACATGATGGGTTCACTCCGACTTGGGGGTTGGTCTTCGTTGACGGGCTAGCGTTGCTGCCCTCCCCCCCACAAGGCGGCGAGCCCGGCGGCGAACTTAAATGCCGGCACGAAAAAAATCCGGCCGAGGCGTTCGGGCGCCCGCGGCCGGACTTATTTCACGCTCGGGCGGCGACTCAGCCGATGCGCACCGGCACGAAGATGCGCTCGCGGCCGCGCTGCAGCAGCAGGGCCACCGACTTGTCGGCCCCGGCAACGACCTCGCGCACCTGCTCGACCGAAGCGACCGGCGTGCCGTTGATGGCCAGCAGCAGATCGCCCGGCTGCACGCCGGCACGCGCCGCGGCGCCGCCGACGTCCTCGATCACCAGGCCCTCGCGCTGGCCGGCGCGCTTTTCCTCCGGCTGCAGCGGCCGCAGCGCCAGGCCCAGCTTGCCGCCGCTGGCCGCCTCGTCCTGTGCCAGCTGGGCCGGCTTGTCCGAGGCATCGCCGAGCTTGGCGGTCAGCGTCTGGAGCTTGCCCTGGCGCCAGATCTCCAGCTTGGCCGTCTCGCCCGGCGTCGCCTGGCCCAGCAGGGCCGGCAGATCGCTGGAGGCGACGATGGCCTGGCCGTTGTACTTGAGGATCACGTCGCCGGACTTCAGGCCGGCCTTGGCCGCCGGGCCGCCATCCTCGACATTGGCGACCAGGGCGCCGGCCGGGCGCTCCAGCTTGAAGGAGTCGGCAAAGCTCTGGTTGACGTCCTGGATCGTCAGCCCCAGCCGCGCATGCTGGGCCTTGCCATGGGCAACGATCTGCTGGCGCACGCGCTGGGCGACGTCGATCGGGATCGCGAAGGACAGGCCCTGGTAGCCGCCGGTCTGGCTGAAGATCTGCGAGTTGATGCCGACCACCTCGCCGCGGCTGTTGAACAGCGGGCCGCCCGAATTGCCGGGGTTGACGGCCACGTCGGTTTGGATGAAGGGCACGAAGCTCTCATCGGGCAAGGCCCGGCCCTTGGCGCTGACGACGCCGGCGCTGACGCTGTTCTCGAAGCCAAAGGGCGAGCCGATCGCCAGCACCCATTCGCCGACGCGCAATTCCTGCGTGTTGCCGAGCTTGACCGTGGGCAGACCCTTGGCCTCGATCTTCAGCACCGCCACATCGGTCTTGGCGTCGGCGCCCAGCACCTTGGCGCGGTACTCGCGGCGATCGGTCAGCTTGACGACGACCTCCTGCGCATCGCGCACCACATGGGCATTGGTCAGGATCAGACCGTCCTCGCTGACGATGAAGCCGGAACCCTGGCCGCGCGTGGGCATGGCCTGCTCGCCGCGCTGGCCCGGCTGGCCGGGCATCTGGAAGCGGCGGAAGAACTGGTAGAAGGGATCGTCCGGATCCATCTCCGGCAGCTGCGGCTGCGCGCGTCGGGCCGCCGTCTTGACGCTGCCGGAGACGCTGATATTGACGACGGCCGGGCCGTTCTGCGCGGTGATCTGGGCGAAGTCGGGCAAGGCCGTGCTGCCGACCGCCACGGCGGCGATCGGCGCCTGCGCCACTGGCGCGGCGACGGCCGTGGTTTCGGAGCTGCTGGCAGCCGGCTTGGTCAGCGCCACCGCGCCGACCGCGCCGCCGCCGAGGCCGATCACGCCGGCCGCGGCCAGCGCCCAGACCAGGCGCCGGGCCGGAATCATCGTTTCAGTGCGTGCTGCCATCGGTTTGTCCTTTCCATCGAAGTGAAGCGGCATGGCTTCACTATCGGGGCCGGAACTTAGACCGCGCTTAAGCCGATCAAGGCGCTTGAGGCGCTCAAGCCTTGGGCAGCAGCAGCTCGCAGCGCAGCCCGCCCAGCGTCGCCGAGCGATCCAGCCGGATGCGGCCGCCATGGCGCTCGGCGATCGCCTTGACGATGGCCAGGCCCAGGCCGCTGCCCGTCGCGCTGTGGGCGGTCTCGCTGCGGTAGAAGCGGTCGAACACGCGCTCGCGTTCCTCTTCGGCAATGCCGGGGCCGCTGTCCTCGACGATCAGCCTTGCCTCGGCGCCCGCGTCCAGCAGGCTGACGTCGACCCGCCCGCCCGGCGGCGTGTACTTGATCGCGTTGTCGAGCAGATTGCGCAGCAGCAGCGCCAGCGCCTCGGGCTGGCCGGGCACGCTCAGCGGATCGGCGCGCAGCAGGCCCAGGTCGATGCCGCGCTGCTGAGCTGCGCCGGCCTGCTCGGCGACCAGGCGACGCAGCAGCGGCTCCAGCGCCAGCGGACCGCGTGGTTCGAGCGCCGCCTCCTGCCGCGCCAGCAGCAGCAGCTGCTCGACCAGATGGCTGGCGCGTTCGATGCCGGCCGCCAGCCGCTGCTGCGCCTGGGCGCGCGCGGCCTCGTCGGGCGCGCGCTGCAGGCCCTGGATCTGCAGCTTCAACGCCGTCAGCGGCGAGCGCAGCTCATGGGCCGCATCGGCGACGAAATGCTGCTGCTGCTCGAAGGAGCGCTGCAGCCGCGCCAGCAGCGAGTTCATCTCGTCGACCATGGGCCGGACCTCGATCGGCAGGCCGGCCGCGGCAACCGGGGACAGGTCTTGCGCCGCCCGCCTGGCCAGCTGCCCGCGCACCCGTTCCACCGGCTCCAGCGAGCGACCGACGATCCAGCCGACGACGAGCATCAGGATGGGCAGCATGATGGCGATCGGCATCACCGTGCGCAGGGCCAGGCGGCCGGCCAGGCGCTGGCGCACCGACAGCGCCTGCGCCACCTGCAGCACCTGGCCGCCACTCTGCACCGACAGCACCCGGTACTCCTTGCCGTCCTCGGCCTCGACATTGGCAAAGCCCATCACCGCCCGCTGCGGCAGCGGCACGGTCGAGCGGAACAGCTGCAGGCCCTCGGCCGTCCAGCCCTGGATGATCAGCTCCAGCTCGCGCGGCGGCGCCCGCCCCGGCAGGCCGCCGGCCAGCGACAGCGCCATCTGCTGCATCTGGTAGTCGAAGATCTCGTCGGCCTCCAGCAGCGCCGTGCGGTAGCTGCTGAGGCCCTGCGCCAGCGCGGCCAGGCCGATCGCGCCGAGCAGGAACAGCATCAGCCGCCGCCGCAGCGACGGTGTGCGGCCGCCCTCCAGCCACTTCATTGCTTGGGCACCATATAGCCGAGGCCGCGCACGTTCTGGATCAGACCGGCGCCCAGCTTCTTGCGCAGGCCGTGGATATAGACCTCGACCGCATTGCTGCTGATCTCGTCCTTCCAGCCATAGAGCTTCTCCTCCAGCTGCTGGCGCGAGAGCACCAGGCCGGGCCGGGCCAAGAGCGGCTCCAGCACCGCCCATTCGCGCGCCGACAGCGTGACCGGCCGGCCGTCGACGCTGGCCTCGCGCGTCGCCGGGTTCAGGCTGACGCCCAGATGCTCGTAGACCGGCTCGGCACGGCCGCTGGCGCGACGCAAGAGCGCGCGGATGCGCGCCAGCAGCTCGTCCAGCTCGAAGGGTTTCAGCACATAGTCATCGGCGCCGGCGTCTAGGCCTTCGACGCGCTGCTGCAGCGCATCGCGGGCCGTGGCGATCAGCACCGGCAGGCGCTGCTTGCGCGCGCGCAGGGCACGCAACACGCTCATGCCGTCGCGCTTGGGCAGGCCCAGGTCCAGCAGCAGCAGATCGTAGTTCTGCGCCTGCAGCGCCGTGTCGGCCAGCTCGCCGTCGCGCACCCAGTCGACCGCATAGCTCTCTGCCCGCAGCAGATCGAGCAGTTGCTCGCCGATCATCGGGTCGTCTTCGACAAGAAGGAGTCGCATATCAGCGGCATTCTCCACGGGGGACTTAGGTCGGGCTTAACGGGGATCGGTTGGCGCTAGAAACGCGCGCGCAGCGCCGGATCGCGGAAGGCCGCGACCAGGTAGTCGACGAAGACGCGGGTGCGCGGCGGCAGCAGCTTCTTGTTCGGGTAGTACAGCGACACCGCGCCGATGTCCGCCGCCCAGTCCGGCAGCAGGGGCAGGAGCCGCCCCTCGTCCAGCAGCCGCGCGGCGAAATGGCGCGGCAGCAGCGCCACGCCCAGGTCCTGTGCGGCGGCTAGCGCCATCGCCTCGGGGTCGTCCAGCACCAGCCGCGTGCGGCCGTCGGCCGCGGCCTCCTCGCCGGTCTTGGCATGGCGCAGGGTCCAGGCTCGCACGCGGCCGCTGGAGCTGGAGCGCCGCACGATGGCGTCCAGCGCCGCGAGCTCGCCGGGATGCCTGGGTAGCGGCCGGCCTGCCATGAAGCCCGGCGAGGCCACGGCGACGATGCGCGTGCGCACCAGCTCGCGCGCCACCACGCCCTGCGGCAGTTCGATGCCGCCGCCGATGGCCGCGTCGAAGCCGCCGCCGATCAGGTCGGCCGGCCGGTTGTCGAACTGCCAGTCCGGCACGACGGCCGGGTAGCGGCGCATGAAATCGCCCAGCAGCGGCAGCACGAAGCCGCGGCCGAAGGCGCTGCCCAGGCTCAGCTTGAGCACGCCGCTGGGCCGCGCCTCGTCCGGCGCTGCCGCCGCGAAGGCCTCCTGCAGGCTGGCATAGGGCCCCGACACCTGGCGCAGGAACTGGGCACCGCCGGCGGTCAGGGTCAGGCGCCGGGTGCTGCGCTGGAACAGGCGCAGGCCCAGGCGCGATTCCAGCCGCGCGACGTTCTTGCTGACCGCCGCCGGTGTGAGCCCGAGGCGCCGCGCCGCCGCCGAGAAGCCGCCGGTCTCGGCGCTCTGGATGAAGGAGTCCAGCAGATTGAGCGCTTCCATCGCCGAATCTTATAGCTTTGGTTGAAACTTATGTTCCAGATTACCGTCTTCTTTAACTGCAATTCGCTGCCCATACTGAGTTCCATCCACCCACTCTTTACTTCCGACTGGAGTTCAAGATGAGCAAGCCCCTCTTCAACAAGACCGCCTTCGTCACCGGCGGTTCCCGCGGCATCGGCGCCGCCATCGTGCGCCGCCTGGCGCGGGACGGCGCGGCCGTGGCCTTTACCTACCAATCCTCCGCCGCCGTCGCCGAGGCGCTGGCCGCCGAGATCGACGCCGCCGGCGGCCGGGCGCTGGCCATCCGCGCCGACGCCGCCGACAGTGCCGCACTGACCGCCGCCATAGCCCGCGCCGCGGCCGAGTTCGGCGGCCGCATCGACATCCTGGTCAACAACGCCGGCCTGCTGAAGCTCGGTCCGGTGGCCGAGTTCTCGCTCGCCGACTTCGACCAGACCGTGGCGGTCAATATCCGCGCGGTCTTCGTCGCCTCGCAGGCGGCGCTGCGCCATATGGGCCCCGGCGGCCGCATCGTCAATATCGGCAGCACCAATGCCGAGCGCATGCCCTTCGCCGGCGGCAGCGTCTATGCGATGAGCAAGTCGGCCTTGCAGGGCCTGGTGCAGGGCATGGCGCGCGACCTGGGGCCGCGCGGCATCACGGTCAACAACGTCCAGCCCGGCCCGGTCAACACCGACATGAACCCCGAGAGCAGCGATTTCGCGGCCGGCATGCACGGGCTGATGGCGCTGCCGCGCCATGCGCAGCCGGACGAGATCGCCGCGATGGTCGCCTATGTGGCCGGGCCCGAGGCCGGCTTCGTCACCGGCGCCAACCTGATGATCGACGGCGGCTTCGCGGCCTGAAGCCGGCAGCGGAGAAGACGCGGCGAATTTCGGGCAGCGCCCTCAAAAGCCCCGCTACAATCCGCCGCGTCAGGAGAGAGCCCCTTGCGGGGGCCGCCGAAGGCGCAGTGGCACCGGTTGATCCCATGCTGCGAACGCTCAGGCAAAAGGACTGACAAGACGCCCTGACCAGGGCGTTCCTCACTGGAGAGAGGCGGGCCTGCGAGCCCGTCCACCGAAGGGGCAAGCTGGCGACGATAGGTCGACGGTCAATCTCTCAGGTAAGCCGGACAGCGAGGGCATATCCCCACTTCCCCGCGAAGTGGTCCGTCGATTGCCCTCGGAGTTTTTTCCTCATGTCCGCCGCCGAAACCACAAGCCTGCTCAAGACCCCGCTGCACGCGCTGCACCTCGAACTCGGCGCCAAGATGGTGCCCTTCGGCGGCTACGACATGCCGGTGCAGTACCCCAGCGGCGTGATGGCCGAGCACAAGCACACGCGCGCGGCCGCCGGCCTGTTCGACGTCTCGCATATGGGCCAGGTGCTGCTGATCGGCGCCGGTGCCGACAAGGCGCTGGAGACCCTGGTGCCGGTCGACATCGTCGACCTGGGCGTGTTCAAGCAGCGCTACGCCCTCTTTACCGACGAGCAGGGCGGCATCCTCGACGACCTGATGGTCTGCCGCCGCCCCGACGACCTCTTCGTCGTGGTCAACGCCGGCTGCAAGGCGCAGGACATCGCCCATATGCAGAAGCACCTGGCGGACAAGTGCGAGGTCCGCCCGCTGCCCGAGCAGGCACTGCTGGCGCTGCAGGGCCCGCAGGCGGTCACCGCACTGGCGCGCCTGAACCCGGACGTCGCCAAGCTGGTCTTCATGACCGGCGGCTTCTTCGAGCTGGACGGCATCCCGACCTTTCTGACCCGCTCCGGCTACACCGGCGAGGACGGCTTCGAGATCTCGGTCGCCGCCGAGCATGCGGTCGAACTGGCCCGCAAGCTCCTGGCCCAGCCCGAGGTCAAGCCGATCGGCCTGGGCGCCCGCGACTCGCTGCGCCTGGAGGCCGGCCTGTGCCTCTACGGCCACGACATCGACACGACGACGACGCCGGTCGAGGCCTCGCTGACCTGGGCGATCCAGAAGGTGCGCCGCGAAGGTGGCGCGCGCCATGGCGGCTATCCCGGCGCGGCCGTCGTCGACCGGCAGCTGGCCGAGATGGCGGCCAAGACGGCCAAGAGGAAGCGCGTCGGCCTGGTCAGCAGCGAGCGCATGCCGGTGCGCGAAGGCGCCAAGCTGGTCGACGCGGCCGGCACCGAGATCGGCGTCGTCACCAGCGGCACCCTGGGCCCGACCGTCGGCAAGCCGGTGGCACTGGGCTATCTGCCGGCCGCGCTGTCGGCCGTGGGCACCCAGGTCTGGGCCATCGTGCGCGACAAGCGCACGCCGATGACGGTTTCGAGCATGCCCTTCACCCCGAACAATTACTTCCGCGGTTGATCCGCCCTCACCTCTTTTACTCACGGAGCCCAGCATGAGCATCAAGTACACCGCCGACCACGAATGGGTCAAGATCGAAGCCGACGGCAGCGCCACCGTGGGCATCACGGTCCACGCGCAGGACGCGCTGGGCGATGTGGTCTTCGTCGACCTGCCCGAGGTGGGCAAGAGCTTCGCCGAGAAGGATGTGGCCGGCGTCGTCGAGTCGGTCAAGGCCGCCGCCGATGTGTACATGCCGGTCTCCGGCGAGATCACCGAGGTCAACGAGGCGCTGCGAGACGACCCTTCGCTGGCCAATAGCGACCCGCTGAACGCCGGCTGGTTCTTCAAGGTCAAGCTCTCGAACCCGGCCGAAGTGGACGCGCTGATGGACGCGACCGCCTACGACGAGCTGGTCAAGAACAGCTGATCGATCGGTTGATTGGTATTGAAGGCGGGCACTGCGTGCCCGTCGCCGCATTGCTGCAAGGATTGTTGTCATGTTGATGTCTGCGCTGAAGCCTCTGGGCGAACTCGAGAACGCCGCCGAATTCCAGGCCCGCCATATCGGCCCCGATGCCGCCGACGAGGCCGGCATGCTGTCGGTGATTGGCGCGGCCTCACGCCGCGCGCTGATCGAGGCCATCGTGCCGGCCAGCATCAAGCGCAGCGTCGGCATGGCCCTGCCCGCCGCGCTGACCGAGGCGCAGGCCCTGGCCGAGCTGAAGACGGTCGCTGCCCAGAACAAGGTGCTCAAGAGCTATATCGGCCAGGGCTATTACGACACGCTGACCCCGGGCGTGATCCTGCGCAACATCCTCGAGAACCCGGCCTGGTACACCGCCTACACGCCCTACCAGGCCGAGATCTCGCAGGGCCGCATGGAGGCCCTGGTCAACTTCCAGACCATGGTCTGCGACCTGACTGGCATGGCGATCGCCAACAGCTCGATGCTGGACGAGGCGACCTCGGCCGCCGAGGCGATGACCCTGGCCGCCCGCGTCGGCAAGAGCAAGTCGCAGCTCTTCTTCGTCGCCGACGACGTGCTGCCGCAGACCTTGGAGGTGGTGCGCACGCGCGCCGAACCGCTGGGCATCACGGTCCAGGTCGGCCCGGCCGCCGAAGCCGCCGCCAGCGGCTGCTTCGCCGCCCTGCTGCAGTACCCGGGCGTCAACGGCGAGATCCGCGCGCTGCAGCCGATTGCCGACGCGCTGCATGCGCAGGGCGCGCTGCTGATCGCCGCCGCCGACCTGCTGGCCTTGACGCTCCTGAAGGCGCCGGGCGAGCAAGGCGCCGACATTGCGGTGGGCACCAGCCAGCGCTTCGGCATGCCGATGTGCAATGGCGGCCCGCACGCCGCCTATATCGCCTGCAAGGACGAGTTCAAGCGCAATCTGCCCGGCCGCCTGGTCGGGGTCAGCGTCGACACGCATGGCAACCCGGCCTACCGCCTGGCGCTGCAGACGCGCGAGCAGCACATCCGCCGCGAGAAGGCCACCTCGAACATCTGCACGGCCCAGGTGCTGCCGGCCGTCGTCGCCAGCATGTACGCGGTCTACCATGGCCCGCAGGGCCTGAAGCGCATCGCCCAGCGCGTCGCCAGCTACACGGCGCTGCTGGCCAAGCTGCTCGGTGACCAGAAGGGCAATGGCTTCTTCGACACGGTCGAAGTCAGCACCGGCGCCCAGACCGACGCCATCCTGGCCCGGGCCGTTGCAGCCGGCATGAACTTCCGCCGCGCCTCGGCCGGCAGCATCACGATCTCGCTGGACGAGACGACGACCCGTGCCGATCTGCAGGCGATCCTGGCCGTGTTCGACAAGACGGCGGACTTCGCAGCGTTCGAGAACGGTGTGGAGTCGGGGATTCCCGCCGCGCTGCAACGCACGTCGAGCTTCCTGACCCACCCGGTCTTCAACACGCACCACTCGGAAACCGAGATGCTGCGCTATCTGCGCGCCTTGGCCGACAAGGACCTGGCCCTGGATCGCACGATGATCCCGCTCGGCTCCTGCACGATGAAGCTGAACGCGACCAGCGAGATGATCCCGATCACCTGGCCCGAGTTCGCCGGCGTCCACCCGTTCGCGCCGCATGACCAGCTGCGCGGCTACGAGCTCTTGAACACCCAGTTGACCAGCTGGCTGTGCCAGGCGACCGGCTATGCCGGCATCAGCCTGCAGCCCAATGCCGGTTCGCAGGGCGAGTACGCCGGCCTGCTGGCGATCAAGGCCTGGCACGAGTCGCGTGGCGAGGGCCATCGCAAGATCTGCCTGATCCCCGAGTCGGCCCATGGCACGAACCCGGCCTCGGCCCAGATGGTGGGCATGCAGGTGGTCGTCACCAAGTGCGACAAGGAAGGCAATATCGATCTGGACGATCTGCGCGCCAAGTGCGAGTTGCACAGCCAATCGCTGGCCGCGATCATGATCACCTACCCCTCGACCTATGGCGTGTTCGACACCCATGTCAAGGAGATCTGCCAGCTGGTCAAGAGCCATGGCGGCCGCGTCTATGTGGACGGCGCGAACATGAACGCGCTGGTCGGCGTCGCGGCGCCGGGCGAGTTCGGTGGCGATGTCTCGCACCTGAACCTGCACAAGACCTTCTGCATCCCGCATGGCGGTGGCGGCCCCGGCGTCGGCCCGGTCTGCGTGGTCGCGGACCTGGTGCCCTTCCTGCCGACGCACCGCGCGGCCGGCTATGTGTCGGAAACCGCGATCGGCGCCGTCAGCGCCGCCCCGCTGGGCAATGCGGCCGTGCTGCCGATCTCCTGGATGTATGTGCGCATGATGGGCGCCGACGGCCTGACCGCGGCGACCGAGACGGCCATCCTGTCGGCCAACTATGTGGCCGCGCGCCTGTCGGACGCCTACGACATCCACTTCAGCGGCAATATCGAAGGCGTCAAGGGCGGCGGCGTCGCCCACGAGTGCATCCTCGATCTGCGCCCGCTGAAGGACACGTCGGGCGTTTCCGCCGAGGACGTCGCCAAGCGCCTGATCGACTACGGCTTCCATGCACCAACCTTGAGCTTCCCGGTCGCCGGCACGTTGATGGTCGAGCCGACCGAGTCGGAATCGAAGTTCGAGCTCGACCGCTTCTGCGACGCGATGCTGCAGATCCGCGCGGAGATCGCAAAAGTCGAAGCCGGTGTCGAGGCGGGTGGGTGGAGCCGCGAGGACAACCCGCTGGTCAATGCGCCGCACACGGCCGAGTCGCTGCTGAAGAGCGAGTGGACGCATGGCTACAGCCGCGAGGAGGCCGCCTACCCGGTCGCCTCGCTGCGTCGCCAGAAGTACTGGGTGCCGGTCGGCCGCGTCGACAACGTCTATGGCGACCGCAATCTGTTCTGCTCCTGCGTGCCGCTGTCCGAGTACGAGAAAGCCTGAACGAGGTAGCGCGAAATGGCCGTTTCCGTTTTCGACCTGTTCAAGATCGGCATCGGCCCGTCGAGCTCGCACACGGTGGGCCCGATGCGCGCCGCGCGCCTGTTCGGCCTGCGGATCAAGCATGACGGTCTGCTTGAGCGTACCGCCCGCGTGCAGGTCGTCCTCTACGGCAGCCTCGGCGCCACCGGCAAGGGTCATGGCAGCGACAAGGCGGTGCTGCTGGGCCTGGCCGGCCATGAGCCGGACAGCGTCGACATCGAGGCCATTCCCGCGCTGCTGGAGCAGATCCGCGCCGGCGACCTCAGGCTGATCGGCGAGCATGGCGTGCGCTTCGACGAAAGCAAGGATCTCGTCTTCAAGCGCCGCGAATCGCTGCCCTTCCATGCCAACGGCATGCGCTGCCTGGCCTTCGACGCTTCAGGATCGGAAATCGCCAACCGCGTCTACTACTCGGTCGGCGGCGGCTTCGTCGTCAGCGACGAGGTGGCGGCCGACGGCACGAAACAGAAGGTGATCGCGCCCGATGCGACGGTGCTGCCCTACCCCTTCAAGACCGGCGACGAGTTGCTGGCCTTGACCCAGCAACACGGCATCTCGATCGCCGAAGTGATGCGCCGCAACGAGCGCCACTGGCGCAGCGACGAGGCGACGCGGACCGGGCTGCTGAAGATCTGGCAGGTGATGCAGGACTGCGTCAGCCGCGGCTGCCGCACCGAGGGCATCCTGCCCGGCGGTTTCAAGGTCAAGCGCCGCGCGGCCCAGCTCTACCGCGACCTGACGGCCAATCCCGAGGCGGCGCTGCGCGATCCGCTGCAGGTGATGGACTGGGTCAATCTCTATGCGCTGGCCGTCAACGAGGAGAACGCGGCCGGCGGCCGGGTCGTCACCGCGCCGACGAACGGCGCGGCCGGCATCGTGCCGGCGGTGCTGCACTACTACACCCGCTTCGTCCACCACGCCAACGAAGATGGCGTGATCGACTTCCTCTTGACCGCCGCCGCAATCGGCATCCTCTACAAGGAAAACGCCTCGATCTCGGGCGCCGAGGTCGGCTGCCAGGGCGAGGTCGGCGTCGCCTGCTCGATGGCCGCCGGCGCGCTGTGCCAGGTGATGGGCGGCACGCCGGAACAGGTCGAGAACGCCGCCGAGATCGGCATGGAGCACCATCTGGGCCTGACCTGCGATCCGGTCGGCGGCCTGGTGCAGATTCCCTGCATCGAGCGCAATGCGATTGCCTCGGTCAAGGCGATCAATGCGGCGCGCATGGCCTTGCGCGGCGACGGCACGCATTTCGTCAGCCTCGACAAGGTCATCAAGACCATGCGCGACACCGGCGCCGACATGATGAGCAAGTACAAGGAAACGGCGCGCGGCGGCCTGGCGGTCAATATCGTCGAGTGCTGAACCGGCAAAGCGCCCACCTCCGTCGGCTGCGCGTCGCGGCTGCCCTGCTCTTTGTCTTGCTGCTGCTTCCGCTCGCCGCGCTGTGGCTGCTTGGTGATCGGCTCAGCGCGCCGGCTCAGCACGAGGTCGGCGTGCCACCCGCGGCGCTGAAGGCCGAGGCCCTGCGGATCCCGAGCGCCGCTGGCCAGATAGGCGCCTGGTTCGCGCCGGGCCGGCCCGGCAGCGGCGCCGTGCTGCTCCTGCACGGCGTACGCGGCGACCGACGCGCGATGCTGGGCCGGGCGCGCTTTTTGCACGAGCAGGGTTTCGCGGTGCTCTTGATCGATCTGCCGGCCCATGGCGAGAGCCGTGGCGAGCGCATCAGCTTCGGTCAGCGCGAGGGGCTGGGCGTGCGCGCGGCGCTGGACTGGCTGGGCCGTTGCCTGCCCGGCGAGAAGATCGCCGTGATCGGCGTCTCGCTGGGCGCGGCCTCCTACGTGCTGCTGGAGCCGCGGCCCGAGCCGGCGCCGGCCGCCGTCGTGCTGGAGTCCATGTACCCGACGATCGACGAGGCGGTCGCCGACCGGCTGGCCCTGCATCTGGGCGAGCCGGCGCGTGCGCTGGCACCGCTGCTGCTGCTCCAACTGCCCTGGCGGCTGGACATGTCGGCCGGGCGGCTGCGGCCGATAGACCGCATCGCCCGACTCGGCAGCCCGCTGCTGCTCGTCGCCGGCGATCGGGATCGCCACACCTTGCTGGCGGAGACCCGGGCACTCTATGCCGCCGCGGCCGAGCCGAAATCGCTGTGGATTGTCGAGGGCGCCGCCCATATCGATCTGCATGCCTTCGATGCGGCCGCCTACGAGGCCCGCGTCGGCGCCTTTCTGCGCGAGCGGCTGCGCCCTCCAGGTTGACACCGGCTCTTGTTCAGCGCCTCAGGCGCGGCGCGAGGAACACCTCGCCGACGTCGAAGCTGCTCTCCTGGCCGATCTTGCTCAGGCTGGCGACCAGCCAGCGCTGCGCCGCGCCGCGCCCGAGCTCGAACAGCGCGCGCAGCAGGCGTGGGTCGGTGTTCAGCTTGCTCGAGGCGTCGAAGGGCGCCAGGCCGGCCTCGTCGGCGATGCGGTGCATGCGCAGTTGCTTGTAGCGAGTGGGGTCGACCTTTCGGTCGCGCAGCAGCTTCTGCACAAAGGTGATCGCGCGCAGCTCGGCCACCAGGCTGGCGTTGAAGGTGATCTCGTTGACCCGGTCGGCGATCTCGACCGCGGTCTGCGGTATGCCCTCGTGCACGCGCGGATTGATCTGCACCAGCAGCACGTCGTCGGTCCGCGTGCCGTAGATCAGCGGCCACAGCGCGGGGTTGCCGGAGAAGCCGCCGTCCCAGAACGGTTCGCCGTCGATGACCACCGTGCGCGCCTGCTGCGGCAGGCAGGCCGAGGCCAGCAGCGCGTCGATGCCCAGCGTCTCGCCGCTGAACACGCGCGGCTGGCCGGTGCGCACCGAGGTCGCCGTGACAAAGACCTTCAGCGGCCCCTCGCGCAGCGCCGCCTCGTCGACATGGGCGGCGACGATGTCGCGCAGCGGGTCCAGATTGAAGGGGTTCAGCTGGGCCGGGCTCCACTGCCGCAGCCAGGCGTCCCACATCCCGTAGCCGGGCCATTGCGCGCGATTGAACATCCAGGCCGGCGCGCCGGCCGGCCCCGCGGCCGCGCCCCAGCAATGCGGCGCGCTGCTGACCGCCTGCCAGAAACGGCTCAGCGCCGCGCGCGCGCCCTCGGCGCCGCCGCGCGCCCAGCCGCAGGCCAGCACGGCCGCATTCATCGCGCCGGCGCTGGTGCCGGAGACGCCATCGAAGCGCAGGCGGCCATCCTCCAGCAAGGCGTCCAGCACGCCCCAGCTGAAGGCGCCATGCGAGCCGCCGCCCTGCAGGGCCAGATCGACCGCGGATCGCTGCGTCTTGCTGCGAGCCACCGCGACGGCGTCCTATTTCTTCGCGCGGATCTTCGCCAGCTCGGCCTGGGTCTCGTTCCACAGCTCCATGCCGACATTGGTGGCGATGCCGGCATTGACCTTGGTCAGCTTGTCGCGCATGCGACCAATCTCGGCCGGGCTCAGCTCGCTGACCTGCATGCCCTTGGATTTCAGCTCGACCAGGGCCTTGGCCGCTTCCTCCCGGGTGTCCTTGCGCTCGAAGTCGCGGCTGATGACGGCGGCCTTCTGCAGCACGGCGCGCTCGTCCTTGGACAGGCCGTCCCAGTACTTCTTGCTGACCAGCACGATCCAGGGCGCATAGACGTGGTTGGTCACCGTCAGGTACTTCTGCACCTCGTAGAACTTGGCCGAGAGGATGGTGTTGTAGGGGTTCTCCTGGCCGTCGACCGCATTGGTCTCCATCGCGGTGAACAGCTCCGAATAGGGCAGCGGCACCGCGTTGGCGCCGAGGATCTTGAAGCTGTCCAGGTAGACGTTGTTCTGCATCACGCGCAGCTTGATGCCGCTGAGGTCCTCCAGCTTGTTGACCGGGCGCTTGCTATTGGTCAGGTTGCGGAAGCCGTTCTCCCAGTAGACCAGGCCGACCAGGCCCTTCTCCTCCAGCTTGGCCTTGACCTTGTCGCCGACCGGCCCGTCCAGCAGCGCGTCGGCCTCCTTGGTGTTGTTGATCAGAAAGGGCGTGTCCCACAGCGCCATTTCCTTGGTGATGCCAACCAGGGTGGCGGTCGAGCCGACCATCATCTCCTGCGCGCCGCCGATCAGCGCCTGCTGCATCTGCGTGTCGGGGCCCAGCGCCGCGCCGCCGATCAGGCGCAGCTTCATCTTGCCGCCCGAAAGCTTCTCGACGTTTTCGGCCAGCACCTTGGCCGCGCGGCCCTGGTTGCTGGCCTCGGCCAGGCCGTAGCCGAAGCGGATCAGGCGCGGCTTGATGTCCTGCGCCTGCGCGGCCAGCGGGGCGATCAGGGCCAGGCCCAGGGCGGCCAGCAGGGGGCGGCGAGCGGTCTTCTTCATCAACATGGCGAGTCTCCTTGGTCGGTCTTGTGTTTTAGCGCATCCACGCCACCGGCGCGATGACGATCTGCGGGAAGATGGTGAACAGGATCAGGATCAGCACATAGGTGAACAGGAAGGGGTTCACGCCCTTGATCACCTGGTGCATCGACAGCCGGCCGACGCCGGCCACGACGTTCAGCACGGTGCCGACCGGCGGCGTGATCAGGCCGATCGCGCCGTTGAGCACGAACATCAGGCCGAAGTAGACCGGGTCGATGCCGGCCTTGACGGCGATCGGCAGCATCACCGGGGCGAAGATCAGGATGGTCGGGGTCAGGTCCAGCGCGGTGCCGATCAGCACCAGGGCCACCATCATCACCGCCATCAGCAGCTTGGGCGACTCGATCAGCCCGCCCAGCCAGCCGGTCAGCGTGCCAGGCAGGTCGGCCAGGGTGATCATGTAGCTGGCGACCTGGGCACCGGCGCAAAGGAACATCACCACCGCCGTCGTCTTGGCCGCGCGCACCAGCACCTGCTGGAACTGCATCAGGCTCAGTTCGCGGTGGATGAAGAAGGCGATCACCATCGCATAGAAGGCCGCGACGACGGCGGCCTCGGTCGGCGTGAAGTAGCCCGACTTCATGCCGCCGATGATGATGACGGGCATCAGGATCGCCCAGAAGGCCTTCACCGTCGCGCGCAGGCGCTCCTTCATTGGCAGCGCCAGCCCGGCCGGCAGATCGATCTTGCGCAGCTCCAGCTTCCAGGCCACGATCAGGCCGGCGCCCATGATCAGGCCGGGCACGATGCCGGAGAGGAACAGCGCGGAGATCGAGGTATTGGTCGTCACGCCGTAGATGACGAAGGGCATCGAGGGCGGAATGATGGGCGCGATGATGCCGCCCGAGGCGATCAGGCCGGCCGAGGTGGCCATCGGGTAGCCGTTGCGCTGCATCATCGGCAGCAGGATGGTCGCCAGCGCGGCCGTGTCGGCCAGGGCCGAGCCGCTCATGCTGGCCATCAGGATGGCCGCGCCGATCGCGACGAAGCCCAGGCCGCCGCGGATATGGCCGACCCAGGCCTGCGCCATGTCGATGATGCGCCGGCTGATGCCGCCGGCATTCATCAGCTCGCCGGCCAGGATGAAGAAGGGCACGGCCAGCAGCGGAAAGCTGTCGACGCCGGCCACCAGGTTCTGCGCCAGCAGCTGGGTATCCCAGAAGTCCAGCGCCCAGGCCATGCCGGCGCCGGTCAGCACCAGGGCAAAGGCCATCGGCATGCCGATGCCCATCAGCAGCAGCATGCCCACGGAGAACACGACAAAGGCGAGTGCTTCGTTGCTCATGACCGAATCACTCCATTTCCAGTTCGTGTTCCAGGTCCAACCGCTCGCCGCGGAAGATCTGGATCAAGGCCAGCAGGCCGATGACGAGCGCGCTCAGCAGCGCCGGCAGCGGCAACAGGGCATTCGAATAGCCGAGCACGACCGAACGGCTCTCCATGCCGACCACCACCTGCTGCCAGGCGCCCCAGGCGAGCAGCACGCAGGCCAGCAGGACCGAGGCGCGGATCAGCAGCGTCATCGCCAGCAGCGCGCGCGGGCGGCGGCGCAGCGGCAGCAGCAGGCTGGTGAAGGCCATGTGCTCGCCCAGCGGATAGGCGGCCGTCGCGCCGATGAAGACCATCCAGACGAAGAGCAGCCTGGAGAGTTCCTCGCTGGCCGCCACGCCGCTGCCGAAGCCGTAGCGCAGCACCACATTGATGAACACGGCCAGCGACATCACGGCCAGGCAGGCCGCCATCGCCCATTCGCTGGCCCGCTGCCACAGCGGCTTGGCCGGATCGCTTGTTGTTGCTGTCGTCGTCATTGCTGTTGGTCTCCGGCAAGCCAGTGCATCACCCGGCTCAGTTGTTGTGATGGGGCCTCGGCCGCGTCGACGCGCAGCACCCCCGGCTCGCCCAGCGGCGACTCCAGGGTGGCGAACTGGCTGTCGACCAGGCTGACCGGGAACAGATGGCGATCGCCGCGGCCGGCGACGCGCTGCAGCGCCAGCTCGCGCTCGATGTCGAGAAAGACGAAGCGCAGGCCCGGGCTGGCGGCGCGCAGACCCTCACGGTAGCTCTTTTTCAGTGCCGAACAGGCCAGCACCGCGCCGCCGGGCGAGGCGGCCAGCAGTTCGCCAAGCCGCGCCAGCCAGCCGCCGCGGTCGGCGTCCGTCAGCGCTTCGCCGGCGCGCATCTTGGCGATATTGGCCGGCGAGTGATGGGCGTCGCCCTCGATATAGGGCCAGCCCAGACGCTCGGCCAGCGCCTGCCCCAGACTGGACTTGCCGCAGCCGGCCACGCCCATGACGACCAGATTGCTCATTGGATAGCGCTGTCCAATCGATTCAATGAAAAGGCGATGCGGGCATCGCCTGGCTTTTGGGCAGCGCCTGCGCACTGCCGGCTTCGCGGGTCTCCGATGCAGGTTTCCACCGTTGTCGACCGAGCTTGGATAGCGCTATCCTATTTCAACAAGCCATTCACCGTATCAGGGAAAGTACGCAGCAATGCCCGCGTCATCGAAGCCCGCCGTCAAGCGCCCGCGCGCCAGCGGCCGCATTACCTTGCAGGAAGTCGCCGAGGCGGCCGGCGTCAGCCCGATCACCGTCTCGCGCGCGCTGCGCGGCGAGCGCGCGGTGGCGGCCGAGCTGGTCGAACGGGTGCGGCAGGCGGCCGAGCAGCTCGGCTATGTGCCCGATCCGGCCGCCCGCGCGCTGGCCTCCAGCCGCAGTTCGCATGTCGGCGTGCTGATCCCCTTGCTCAGCAATGCGCTCTTCGTCGACCTGCTCGACGCGATCCAGCGCGCCCTGCTGCCGGCCGGCTACCAGACCCTGATCGGCGTCACCCACTACGACCCGGCCGAGGAGGAGGCCTTGCTGCGCAGCTATCTGCTGCACCGGCCGGCCGGCCTGATCGTGACCGGCTTCGATCGCACGCCGGTCGCGCGCAAGCTGATCGAGGCCAGTGGCGTGCCCTGCGTCCATGTGATGGAGACGGTGGCCGAGGCCGGCGTCTACAGCGTCGGTTTCTCGCAGGCCGAGGCCGGCGAGGCCATGACGGCTCAGCTGATCGAGCAGGGCCGCCGCCACATCGCCTTCGCGGCCGCCCAGCTCGACCCGCGCACCCTGCAGCGGGCCGAGGGCTATCGCCGCGCGATGCAGCGGGCCGGCCGGGCGCCACGCGAATGGCTGAACCCGCAGCGCAGCTCGCTGGCCCTGGGCGGCCAGCTGTTCGAGCAGATCCTGCACGAGGCGCCGGAGATCGACGCGATCTTCTTCAACAACGACGACCTGGCGCAGGGGGCTCTGCTGGCCGCCCTGCGCCTGGGCGTGCATGTGCCGGCGGAGATTGCCGTCGCCGGCTTCAACGACCTGACGGGCAGCGACCAGATGCTGCCGCCGCTGAGCACCGTGCGCACGCCGCGCAGCGCGATCGGGCGCGAGGCGGCGCGCATGCTGATGAGCCTGATGCGCGGCGAGGCGGTGCCCGAGCCGAGGCTCGATCTGGGCTTCGAGATCGTGCGTCGCGGCAGCAGCTGAGCCGCGCCCGTTCATTGACCGAGGGCTTTTGCCGCCACCGCCTGGCGCCGGCCCGGGCAGAATGGGGGCAAGCCTCTCGCCCGCCACTTCCGTGCTTCCACGTCCCTCGTACGCAACGGCCATCGCCGCCCGCTGGCAACCGGCCGAGCGCCCGCTGCAGCAGTCCCGGCTCGATCAATGCATCCTGCTGGCGCTGCTGCTGCATGTCTGGCTGGTGCTGATGCTGGGCAATGCGCCGCCTGGCGCCGCCCGAACCGGCGACGGCGTCTGGGGCGCGCTGAGCGTGCGCCTGCTGGGCCCGCGCAACGAAGAGGGCAAGGATGGCGCGCTGCGGTCGCCCGGCGGCCCGGTCGGAGAGGCCCGGCAGCAGCGCTATGGCGGCAGCGTGCGGCGCGAGGAGCCGCGCCCGCCGGAGCCGGGCGCGGCGGAGCTGGGTCACTGGAGCCCGAGGCCGACCACCCACGAGGACAGCGTGCCGGAACCGCAGCCGGCCGATGCGCCGCCGCAGACGCGCAGCCTGCCGCCGCTGCCGGACAGGATCCGGCCGATCACCCGTCCGCCCGAGGCCTTGCAGGGCATGAGCACGCCGGAGGCGCTGAACGCGCCGCCGACGCCGGCGTTGCCCGAGCTGCCGGCGCTGCAGCCACCGCCCAGCCTGAAGGCGCTGCCCGATCAGGCCCTCCCCGTCCCACGGCCGCCGGCGCTGCTGGAACCGGTCCGGCGCCCACAGGCGCTGGACACGCCGGAGATCCCGCCCCAGGTCCCGTCCATGCCGGCATTGCAGCTGCCGCCGACGGTGAAGAGTCTGCCCGACCGCCCTGCTCCGCCCACGCGCCCGAGCGCCGCGCTGGAACACCTGCAACGCCCCGAGCTGGCGAGCACGCCACCGCTGCAGCCCGCACCGGCACTGCCCCCGCTGCAGCCGGCGCCGCGGGTGATGGCCCTGCCGGACAGTCGCGGCACCGCGCTGAACCGGCCCGCGCCACGGCTGGAAGGACTCAAGACGCCAGAGGCCCTGAGCGCCGCGCCGACGCTGGCACCGGCTCCGGACCTGCCCCCGGTGACGCTGCCGCCGACGCTGCAAAGCCTGCCCGAGGCGCCGAGCCGGATGCGGGCGCCGGCCCAGCCCTCACTGGAGCGCGCACGCCCGATCGAGACCGAAACGCTGCAGGCCGCGCCGGCGCTGCCGCCGATCCAGCTGCCAGCGGCTGCGGCAGCGGCTCCAACTCCAAACCCGGGCGCGACCGGCGCGGCGACCTCGCCCCAGGCCCAGCCCCTGCAGCAGCCGCCACAGCTCGGCGCCGGCCGTCCCGCCATCGGCAGCCCGGAGGCGGGCGCAAACCTGGGCCACGATGTCGCGACGCCGCCCTCGGCCCCGGCGAGCGCGGCGCCCCTGAACCTGAACCTGCCGCTGATGCGCAGCGGCGCGCTGTCCAGCCAGGGCACGCGCGGCCTGCTGCCGGTGCTGCCGCGCCCACCGGAAACGGCCAGGTCCAGGAACGAGACCGAGGCCGCGATCGACAAGGCCGGCAGGGCCGATTGCCGCAAGGCCTATGCCGATCTGGGCATCATCGCCGCCGTGCCGCTGGCGGCCGGCGCGCTCAGCGACAAGGGCTGCCGCTGGTAGGCATGAAAAAGGCGCCCCGCGGGGCGCCTTTGCAAGCAAGAGGCTCGGGCCTCACTTGGCCGGCAGCACGTCCGACTCGCTCGCCGGCGGCCGCGGCTGCGACGCTGCAGCACCCAGCCGGTTGAAGAAGCACAGCAGCGCGAAGCCGGGGATGCCGGCCAGGCCGGCCAGCGCCCACCAGGGCGAGCCGCCGTTATGCCGCTGATAGCTCCAGCAGGTCCACACGCACATGGCCAGCGCGGCCACGACGACGATGCCGTTGACGACCATCGGCGCGCCCATGCCCAGCACCGCCAACACCAGCAGGCTCAGGCCCACGGTGCCGAGCAGCGCGCCGCGGGTCACGCGGTCCAGGCGCCGCGCAAACGGCACCAGCTGCTCGAGGTAGGAGTAGATCACCGGCACGACCACCAGGGTCAGCAGTGTCGAGGTGATGACGCCGCCGATGATCGCGCGGCCCATCGGCGCCTGGATCTCGCCGCCGTCGTTCAGCGCGATCGCCATCGGCAGCATGCCGAAGATCATCGCCGCCGTCGTCATGATGATGGGGCGCATCCGGATCAGGCCGGCCTCGCGCACCGCCTCGACCACGCTGGCGCCCTTCTCCCGCATGTGATTGGCGAAGTCCACCAGCAGGATCGCGTTCTTGGTCACCAGGCCCATCAGCATCACCAGGCCGATCATCGAGAATACGTTCAAGGTCGAGCCGGTGACCAGCAGCGCCAGCATCACGCCGATCAGCGACAGCGGCAGCGAGACCATGATGGCGATCGGCTGCAGGAAGCTGCCGAACTGGCTGGCCAGCACGATGTAGATGAAGATCACGGCCAGCAGCATCGCGCCCATCAGGCCCTTCATCGCCTCGGCCTGGTCCTTGCCGGCGCCGTCGACCATGAAGCTGACGCCGGGCGGCAGCTGCACCGTCTTGATCATCTTCTGCACATCGGCGTTGACGTCGCCCGACGGGCGGTCCTTGGTGCTGGCGAAGACGGCCTCGCGGCGCTGCAGGTTCTGGCGGCGGATCACCTCGGGGTTGAAGACCGGCTCGACGGTGGCGACCTGGTCCAGCGTGATCGGCGAGCCGTCCTTGGCGAAGGCCACCGGCAGCTTGTACATCTGCTCGACATTGCGGCGATCATCCTTGGGCAGGCGCAGCAGCACCTGCACCTGGTTGCCGTCCGGCGCGGTCCAGTAGGTCGCGATCTCGCCGTTGACATAGGCGCGCAGTGACGAAGCCAGCTGCGGCGCGGTCAGGCCCAGCTCGCGCATCGCCGACTCCTTGACCTTGACCGCGTAGGCTGGCACGCCCGCCTTGACGGTGGTGTCGACGTCGGCGGCGCCGGGGATCTTCTTGATCCGCGCGACCAGGTCGTTGGCGGCCTGGGTCAGCGCCTCCGAGTCATTGCCCAGGATGGTGATCCAGACCGGCTTGTTGAAGCCGACGCTGAGCTCGACGCCGGGGATCTTGGCGATCGCCTCGCGCATCGCGTTCTCGATCTGCTTCTGGCTGCGCTTGCGCTCCTTGCGGTCGACCAGCGAGATGTTCAGCTGCGCATTGTTGCGGCCGGTGGCCAGGCCGTCGCCGGTCGCGCCGACGACGGTCGAGACCGTCTTGATCTCGGGGAAGCCCTTCAGCACCTCCTCGATCTGCGCGACCTTGTCGCTGCTGCGGTCCAGGCTGGTGCCGACCGGCAGGCGCACGGCCAGCTGGGTGAAGCCCTGGTCGGTCTCCGGCACGAACTCGCTGCCGACGGCGCCGGACAGCAGGATGGCGACGACGAAGCTGGCCACGCCGCTCCAGGTGACGATGCCGCGCGGGGTCAGGGTCACCGAGCGCAGGCGGCGCGGCGCGCTGAGGTCGCGGCTGCCGTCGGCGCGGAAGGGACGGCCCCAGGCCGGCAGCACGAAGAGGCGATAACGGCGGCCGCTGAAGGCCCAGTCGATGGTCTTCTCGTAGACCCGGTGCAGCACATCCATGCCGCGATCGGTCGCACGCAGCAGGTGGCCGATGACGGGCATGCGGCGCAGATAGGTGGCCGGCGGGTCGGGCCAGACGCTGGACAGCATCGGGTCCAAGGTGAAGCTGACGAACAGTGACACCATCACCGCCACCGTCACCGTGATGCCGAAGGGATAGAAGAACTTGCCGATGATGCCGCCCATGAAGGCGACCGGCACGAACACCGCGCAGATCGCGAAGGTCGTCGCCATCACGGCCAGGCCAATCTCGTTGGTGCCGTCGAAGGCCGCCTGGTGGTGGTCCTTGCCCATGCCCACATGGCGCACGATGTTCTCGCGCACGACGATCGCGTCGTCGATCAAGAGGCCGATGCACAGCGACAGCGCCATCATCGTCATGAAGTTCAGCGTGAAGCCGAAGGCATGGACGGCAATGAAGCTGGAGATCACGGCGATCGGCAGCGTCAGGCCGGTGATGATGGTCGAGCGCCAGCTGTGCAGGAACAGGAAGACGATGGCCACCGTCAAGAGCGCGCCCTCGACCAGCGTGTGCTTGAGACCGTCCAGCGAGCCCTTGACCCAGTCGCTGCTGGCATAGATCAGGCGCAGCTCCATATCATTCGGCAGCGTCTTGCGCAGTTCCTCCATCACCTCCTTGACCGACTGGCCGGTGGCGACGATGTTGGCGTCCTGCTGCTTGAAGACATTGAAGGTGACGGCCTGCTGGCCGTTGATGCGGGCGATGTTGTCGAGCTCCTGCTCGCGCTCGACCAGGGTGCCCAGGTCGCGCATCGTCAGCACCAGGTCGCCGCGCTTGGCGATGACCAGGTCGGCGAAGCGCTTCGGGTCGCGCACCCGGCCCTCGACGCGCAGCATCGAGTCGCGGTACTGGTCGGACAGCACGCCGACCGGTTCGTCGTTATTGGCCGTGGCCAGCGCCTTGGCGATCTCGGCCGGCGTGATGCCGTAGGCGCGCAGGCGCAGCGGGTCGAGGTCGATGCGCACTTCGCGCAGCGCCATGCCGCCGATGGCGACCTGGGCCACGCCGGGCACCCGGCTCAGACGCTTGGAGATGTTCTGGTCGGCCAGGATCGACAGCTCGCGCAGCGAGCGGGTGTTGGACATCAGCGCCATCACGACGACCGGCTGGGCGTTGTCACCCTGGAAGCGGTTGACGAAGGGTGGCTTGACCTCCTGCGGGAACTGCGCCTGCGCCAGCGAGAGCCGGTCGCGCAGATCCTGCATCGCGCGGTTCATATCGGTGTCCAGCGTGAACTCGACGCTGGCCTGCACGCGGCCCTCGAAGCTGCGCGACTGGATGCGGTTGACGCCGGCGATGCTGTTCAGCGCCTCCTCCAGCGGCTTGGCGACCTGGCGCTCGACCGCGTCGGGCGAGGCGCCCGGATAGCGGATGTCGATCCAGGCGCCCGGCAGCGTGATGTCGGGCATCTGCTCGACACCGAGCTTGGAATAGGAGAACAGGCCCAGCACGCACAGGGCGACCATCACCATGGTCGCGAAGACGGGGTTCTTGATGGAAACTTTGGTGATCCACATGGCGCGCCTCCGCTCAGTCGCGCGCGGCGGCCGAGGCGGCGCTGGCGGCCACCTTGGTCTTGCTGGCCACGATCGTCGCCTTCGCGCCTTCGCGCAGATTGTCGAAGCGCGCCGCCAGCACCTGGGCCTCGGGCTCCACGCCCTTCAGCACCTCGACCTTGCCCTCGTGGTGGTCGCGCCGGCCGGTGATGACGATGCGGCGCACCAGGGCACCGTTGTCGATCATCCAGACCTGGTCCTGGCCGGAGCTGCTGGTGATCGCCGTATCCGGCAGGGTCAGGCGCTGGGTGTCGTCGGGCAGGGTGACCTTGGCGACCGCGTACTGGCCGGCGCGGAACTCTTCCTTCGGATTGGCCAGCTCCAGCGTGACGCCGATCGAACGCGTGCCCGGCTCGGCGGCCGGGGCGATGCGGCTGATGCGCGCCTCGACCGGATGATCGACGCCCTCGACCTGCACCGTCACCGGCATGCCGGGCTTCAGCCGGCTGACCTCGTGGGTGCCGACCAGGCCGGCCAGTTCCAGCTTGGCCAGGTCGACGATGGACAGGATCTGCTGCTCGGGCGCCAGCTTCTCGCCGGGCAGCGCATGGCGCTTGGCGACGACGCCGTTGATCGGCGAGACCAGGGCCGCCTGGCGCAAGGTCACCTGGCTGGTGTCGAGCTGGGCCTTGGCGGCGGCCAGTTGGGCGCGCGCGGCATCCAGCGCGGCGCGCGAGTTGTCCAGCGCGGTCTGGGCGATGAAGTTCTGCGCCGCCAGGCTCTGGTTGGTCTTGTACAGGCGCTCGGCCTGCTCGACCTGGGC
This sequence comes from Roseateles violae, assembly GCF_030410485.1. Classification (GTDB taxonomy): domain Bacteria; phylum Pseudomonadota; class Gammaproteobacteria; order Burkholderiales; family Burkholderiaceae_C; genus Roseateles_D; species Roseateles_D violae. Next base: position 147,622 of record NZ_JAUHHC010000004.1, read on the forward strand.
CTTCATCGACTCGACGCTGGCGCTGCGCTCGGCGATCCGGTAGCGCAGCTCTTCCAGGTCCAGCTGACCCAGCACCTGCCCGGCCTGCACCCGGCTGCCTTCGGCGACGGCCAGATTGACCAGGGTGCCGGTGGACTTGGCGCGCACGATGACGGTGCCCGGCGCGACCAGGGGGCCGGAAAACTCGATCTGGCCCGGCATGCTGGCCATGGACGGCTTGGTCACCTCGGTGGCCAGGAATTCGAGCGCCGCCTGCGGCTTCTCGCCCGACTTCTTCGGGCCCTCACCCTTGCTCGCGAAGACCGCCACCCCGGCGCCACCGGCCAGTACCGCGGCGGCGATGCCGCCCAAAATCCATTGCTTGCGCATGGAGTCTCCCATTCGTGTCTCTAGAAAGTGGCCGCAGTGTAGGGGCGCTACTGCGGACGACCACCCCTACTGCGACGAAATGCAGATTGCACGGCACGACCTGCATTCCATTCCGACCGAGCGGGATCGGCGGCGACGACGCGCCGCGGGCGGAATCAGCCGCGCTGCGGCACGCTGGCGGCGATCGCCGGCAAGGGCAGCTGCACGTCGCCGCACTGAGCGCGCTGGCGCAGCGCATGATCGATCAGCACCAGGGCCAGCATAGCCTCGGCGATCGGCGTGGCGCGGATGCCCACGCAGGGATCATGGCGGCCGAAGGTCTCGACCGTCGTCGGCTGGCCGGCGCGGTCGATCGAGGCCTTGGGCGTGCGGATCGAGCTGGTCGGCTTGATCGCAATCGAGGCGACGATGTCCTGGCCGGTCGAGATACCGCCCAGCATGCCGCCGGCATTGTTGGACGCGAAACCGGCCGGCGTCAGCTCGTCGCCATGCTCGCTGCCGCGCTGGGCGACGACGCCAAAGCCGGCGCCGATCTCGACGCCCTTGACCGCATTGATGCCCATCAGCGCATAGGCGATGTCGGCATCGAGCTTGTCGAACAGCGGTTCGCCCAGGCCGGGCGGCACGCCGGTGGCCTCGACGCGAATGCGCGCGCCGACCGAGTCGCCGTCGCGGCGCAGCTGGTCCATATAGGCCTCCAGCTCGGCGATCTGGCTGAAGTTGGCGGCGAAGAAGGGATTGTTCGGCACATGCTCCCAGCCCTGGAAGGCGATCTCGATCTCGCCCAGCTGGGTCATGCAGCCGCGGAACTCGGTGCCGTAGGCCTCCTTCAGCCATTTGCGGGCGACAGCACCGGCGCCGACCATGGGGGCGGTCAGCCGGGCCGAGCTGCGGCCGCCACCGCGCGGATCGCGCAGGCCGTACTTGCGCCAGTACGTGTAGTCGGCATGGCCGGGGCGGAAGGTGTCGAGGATATTGCCGTAGTCCTTGCTGCGCTGGTCGGTGTTCCTGATCAGCAGGCAGATCGGCGTGCCGGTCGTCCGGCCCTCGTAGACGCCGGACAGGATCTCGACCTGGTCCGGCTCATTGCGCTGCGTCACATGGCGGCTGGTGCCCGGGCGGCGGCGGTCCAGCTCGGGCTGGATGTCGGCCTCGGACAGGGCCAGGCCCGGCGGGCAGCCATCGATCACGCAGCCGATCGCCGGTCCATGGCTCTCGCCGAAGTTGGTGACGCGGAACAGTTCGCCGAAGGTGCTGCCTGACATAAAGGAGGAACGCGCTGAGGGATCGATCCGATCGATTCTACGGGCGCCCGCCCGCGCCTCGCTTCGCCAAAGAACAAGGGCGACCCTCGGGCCGCCCTCGATCGGAACGCTCGGCGGCGCTCAGAGCTTGGACTCGGGCTCCGGGTTCTCCTCGACCGGCCAGTCGCGGATATAGGCCTTGAGCATGCGGTTCTCGAAGTCCTGGCCATCGACGACCGCCTTGGCCACGTCATAGAAGGAGATCACGCCCATCAGCGTGCGGCCGTTCATCACCGGCATATAGCGCGCGTGGCGGCCCAGCATCATCCGGCGCACCTCGTCGATCTCGGTTTCCGGCGTGCAGGTCAGCGGATGGTCGTCCATCACCGTGCGGACGATGGTCGTGCCCACATTGCCGCCGTTCTTGACGATGGCCTGGATCACCTCGCGGAAGGTCAGCATGCCGACCAGGTCGCCATGCTCCATCACGACCAGCGAGCCGATATCACGCTCGGCCATCACGGACAGCGCCAAGCCTAGCGCCTCGTCGGGCGCGACGGTGAACAAGGTGCCGCCCTTGACCCGCAGTATGTCGACGACTTTCATCGCTTGCTCCTCATTCCGGCCCCCGAGGGCCTCCATCAAACCTGCAGTCAACATAGCACACAATCCGCGCATCGCTACCCCGGAGACACCATGTCTGGCTACTCTGACCCCGGCTTCGACACCCTGGCGCTACACGCCGGTGCCAGCCCCGACCCCGCCACCGGCGCGCGCGCAACGCCGCTGCACCTGAGCACTTCCTTCGTGTTCGAAAGCGCCGGCCATGCCGCGGCCCTGTTCAATATGGAGCGCGCCGGCCATGTCTACTCGCGCATCTCCAACCCCACCACGGCCGTCTTCGAGGAGCGCATGGCGGCACTGGACGGCGGCGTCGGCGCGATCGCGACGGCCAGCGGCCAGGCCGCCCTGCATCTGGCGATCGCGACCCTGGCCGGCGCCGGCTCGCACATCGTCGCCTCGGCGGCGCTCTACGGCGGCTCGCACAATCTGCTGCACTACACGCTGGCCCGCTTCGGCATCGAGACCACGTTCGTGCGCCCGGGCGACATCGACGCCTGGCGCGCGGCGATCCGGCCCAACACCAAGCTGCTGTTCGGCGAGACCCTGGGCAACCCGGGCATGGACGTGCTGGACATCCCGACCATTGCCGCGATCGCGCACGAGGCGGGCCGGCCGCTGCTGGTCGATTCGACCCTGACCACGCCTTATCTGCAGCGCCCGCTGGAACTGGGCGCCGATCTGGTCTACCACTCGGCGACCAAGTTCCTGTCCGGCCACGGCACCGTCGTCGGCGGCGTATTGGTCGATGGCGGCACGTTCGACTGGGACGCGGCGCATGCAAAGCACGGCCTTTTCCCCGAGCTGTGCGAGCCCTATGCCGGCTTCCACGGCATGGTGTTCAGCGAGGAAAGCACGGTCGGCGCCTTCCTGCTGCGCGCGCGCCGCGAGGGCCTGCGCGACTTCGGCGCCTGCATGAGCCCGCACACGGCCTGGCTGATCCTGCAGGGCATCGAGACCCTGTCGCTGCGCATGCAGCGCCATGTGGCCAATGCGCAGAAGATCGCCGAGTTCCTGGCTGGCCATGCGATGGTCGAGCAGGTCGCTTACCCGGGTCTGGAGAGCCACCGCGATCACGCGCTGGCGCAGAAGCTGCTGCCGCGCGGCTGCGGCTCGGTGTTCAGCTTCGACCTGCGGGGCTCGCGCGAGCAGGGGCGGCGCTTCATCGAGACGCTGAAGATCTTCTCGCACCTGGCCAATGTCGGCGACTGCCGCTCGCTGGTGATCCACCCGGCCTCGACGACCCACTTCCGCATGGACGATGCGGCACTGGCCCAGGCCGGCATCACGCCGGGCACGATCCGGCTGTCCATCGGCCTCGAGGATGCCGACGACCTGATCGACGACCTGAAGCGCGCCCTGAAGGCCGCGGGGAAATAAGCGACCATGCAAATCCAAGTCAACGGCCAGAGCGCCTACGCCTACACCGGCGGCAAGCCCTTTAACCCCGCCCTGCCCTGCATCGTCTTCATCCACGGCGCGATGAACGACCACAGCGTCTGGACCCTGCTGGCGCGATCGTTCGCCCATCACGGCCATGGCGTGCTGGCCGTCGATCTGCCCGGCCATGGCCGCAGCGGCGGCGCGCCGCTGGACGGCGTGGAGCAGATGGCCGACTGGATCTGGGCCCTGCTCGATGCCGCCGGCGTCGACCAGGCCGCCCTGGTCGGCCACAGCATGGGCTCGCTGATCGCGCTGGAGGCCGCCGGCCGCCGGCCCGAGCGGGCGACGCGGCTGGCCCTGGTCGGCACCGCCTATCCGATGAAGGTGTCGGAGGCGCTGTTGAGCAGCGCGCGCGAGACGCCGCTGCAGGCGATCGAGATGGTCAACAACTTCTCGCTGTCTTCGCTGGCCGCCAAGCCCTCCTACCCGGGGCCCGGCGCCTGGCTGCACGGCGGCGAGCGGGCGCTGAAGCGGCGCATGCTGGCCGGCACCCGGCACCCGGCACCCGGCGGGGCCGCCAATCTGTTCGAGCATGATTTCAGCTGCTGCGACCGCTATGCCGGCGGGCTGGAGGCGGCCTCGCGGGTGCAATGCCCCGCCGGGCTGATCCTCGGCGAGCGCGACCAGATGACCTCGCCGAAGCAGACGGCAGCGCTGGCCGAGGCCTTGAAGGCCGAGATCTTCAAGCTGCCGGCCGGCCATTCCCTGATGGCGGAGGCCTCCGAACAAATGCTGACCACGCTGCGCCAGGTGCTCGGATAGCATTCGCCATCACTTCCGCGACCGGGCCATGAGCGAGATCAGCCAGAACGCCGACACCGTCAAGAACTTCACGAGCTTCGCCGAGTTCTACCCCTTCTACCTAGGCGAACACAACAACCGGACCTGCCGGCGCCTGCATTTCGTCGGCAGCTCGCTGGGCCTGGCCTGCTGGGCAGCGGCGATCTATAGCGGCCAGTGGTCGCTGCTGCTGGCTGGTCTGCTGTGCGGCTACGCCTTCGCCTGGATCGGCCACTTCGGCTTCGAGAAGAACAAGCCGGCCTCGTTCAAGCGCCCGCTGTACAGCTTCATGGGCGACTGGGTGATGTACAAGGACATCTGGACCGGCCGGATCAAGTTCTGAAACGGCCCGTCCCGCCTGCTCAATCCCGGTAGGCCAGGCCCACGCTGAACTGGCCGCCGAAGCGCTTTTCGGTCAAGGGGCTGGCGGCGGCCGGCCCGAGCAGATAGTTGCCGCCGGCACCGCTGAAGACGATCCAGTGATCGCTCAGCTGGCGGGTCCAGCCGACGCCGGCATGAAAATCGCGCAGGCCGGTGCCGGGCGTGTAGACCGGCAGGCCGGTGCGATCCGAGGCGGCCGGGCTGATGCCGAAATAGCTGCCCATATAGCGGGCATTGCCCGCCGTCAGGCCGACACCGGCCGTGAACTCGCTGCGCGGCGACTGGCGCAGCCGCCAGCCCAGATCGGCGACGCCGATCAGGCCGCCCTCGTGGCCCAGGAGATCCTGCGACAAGGCGCCCGAGAGCAGCCAGTCCGGCGTGATCGAGTAGCTGGCATAGACCCGCCCGCGCAGCGTGCGCTTCACATCGTCCAGCCCGGCGGTCGTGTCGGCCTTGCTGCTGTCGCGGCCGGTGTCGATGCGCAGCGACACGCCCAGGCGAAAACGCGAATCGCGGATCAGGTCGGTGCTGGCGCCGTCGCCGCGCACCTCCTTGCCGAAGCCCAGCAAGGTCGTGCCGCCCGAGGCGCTGAAATGCCAGCGCCCCCACTGGAAGGCCCAGATCGGCGTCAGGCCGGCGCTGTAGCGGTTGGAACCCGCATATTCCGGCTGCCAATGGACGCGGGCGCCGAGCACATAGTTCAGCTCCGGGCCCGGCTCGGGCTTCTTCGCCGGCTTGGCGGCCTCGTCGGCAGGCCCGGCCGTCTCGACGGCGGGTTCTCTCGTCGCTTCGGCCTCGCCGGGCTTGGCAGGCTCGCCTTGCTGCGCGAACGAGGGCTGCAGCGTCGCCGCGAGGGCGAGCACCAGCAGGCTCGGAGGAACGTAAAACATGATCCGAGCCTAAGTATGGCAGCTGAAGCTCAGCTGAGCGAAGGCGTTAAGCCCCCCGATCGACACCCCCGATTCAGGCGGCCTTGCGCTCGACGCGCGGCGCCAGCTCCTTCAGCATGTCGGCGACCATGGCGCGAAGCTCGTACTCGAGCTTCCAGCCCCAGTCGGCCTGGGCGGCGCTGTCGTCGATGCGCTGCGGCCAGCTGGCGGCGATGGCCTGGCGGAAGTCCGGCGCGTAGGCGATCGTGAAGCCGGGGATCTGCTCGGCGATCGCCGCGGCGATCTCCCTCGGCGTGAAGCTGATGCCGGCCAGGTTGTAGCTGCCGCGCTGCTTGATGCCGGCCGCCGGCGCCTCCATCAGCTCAATCGTCGCGCGCAGCGCGTCGGGCATGTACATCATCGGCAAGGCCTGACCCTCTTCGAGGAAGCAGGTGTAGCGACCCTCGCTCAGCGCGGCATGGAAGATCTCGACCGCGTAGTCGGTGGTGCCGCCGCCGGGCGGCGTCTTCCAGCTGATCAGGCCCGGATAGCGCAGGCTGCGCACGTCGACGCCATGCTTCTCGTGGTACCAGCGACACCAGCCCTCGCCAGCCAGCTTGGAGATGCCGTAGACGGTCGTCGGGTCCATCACCGTCGTCTGCGGCGTGTCCTGCTGCGGCGTGTTCGGGCCGAAGGCGGCGATCGAGCTGGGCCAGAAGATCCTGTCGAGCTTTTGCGTGCGGGCCAGTTCCAGCACATTGAGCAGGCCCTTCATATTCAGGTCCCAGGCCCACATCGGGTGCTTCTCGCCGGTGGCCGACAGCGCGGCGGCCAGGTGGTAGATCTGGGTGATGCCGTGGCGCTTGACGACCGCGGCCAGGGCCGCGGCGTCGGTCACGTCCAGCATCTCGTGGCGCAAGGCCGGCACGCGGCCCTCGGGCGCGATGTCGCTGGTGATGACGGCCTCATTGCCGTGGCGCAGGGCCAGCTCGGTGGCCAGCTCGGTGCCGATCTGGCCGTTGGCGCCGATGATCAGGATCTTCGTGCTCATATCGCTCTTCTTTTCTTTCTTCTTACTGCTTGATCAGGCCCACGTCGCGGCCGGCCTGGGCGAAGGCGGCGACCGCCTTCTCGAGATGTTCGCGCTCATGGGCGGCCGAGAGCTGCACGCGGATGCGCGCCTGGCCCTTGGGCACGACCGGGAAGAAGAAGCCGACCGCGTAGACGCCCAGCTCCAGCAGGCGCGCGCTGAGCTTTTGCGCGACCACCGCGTCGTAGACCATGATGGGCACGATCGGGTGCGTGCCCGGCTTGATCTCGAAGCCGGCTTCCTGGATCGCCTGGCGGAAATAGGCGGTGTTGGCCTCCAGCTTGTCGCGCAGCGCGGTCGAGCCCTCGAGAATGTCCAGCACGGCAATGGAGGCACCGACGATGCTGGGCGCCACCGTGTTCGAGAACAGATAGGGGCGCGAGCGCTGGCGCAAGAGCTCGATCACTTCCCTGCGGCCGGTCGTGAAGCCGCCCGAGGCGCCGCCCAGGGCCTTGCCCAGGGTGCCGGTGATGATGTCGATCTGGCCGAAGACGTTGCGGTACTCGTGCGTGCCGCGGCCGGTCTTGCCAAGGAAGCCGCTGGCATGGCATTCGTCGATGCCCAGCAGCGCGCCATAGCGATTCGTGATCTCGCGGATCTTGTCCAGCTGGGCGATGGTGCCGTCCATCGAGAACACGCCGTCGGTGAAGACCAGGATGAAGCGTGCACCGGCCGCCTTGGCCGCCTGCAGCTGCGCTTCCAGATCGGCCAGGTCGTTGTGCTTGTAGCGGTAGCGCTTGGCCTTGCACAGGCGGATGCCGTCGATGATGGAGGCGTGGTTCAGCTCGTCGCTGATGATCGCGTCCTGCTCGCCCAAGAGCGGCTCGAACAGGCCGCCGTTGGCGTCGAAGGCGGCCGCATACAGGATGGTGTCCTCGGTGCCGAGGAACTTGGCGATGCGCGCCTCCAGCGTCTTGTGCAGGTCCTGCGTGCCGCAGATGAAGCGCACCGACGAGAGACCATAGCCGTGCGTGCGCAAGGCCTCATGCGCCGCTTCGATGACCTGTGGATGCGAGGACAGGCCCAGATAGTTGTTGGCGCAGAGATTGATCACCTCGCGGCCGTCCTGCGTGTGGACGACCGAACCCTGCGGACCGGTGATCACGCGCTCGCCCTTGTAGAGGCCGGCTTCGCGGATGCCTTGCAGCTCGGCCTGCAGATGCGCGTAAAACTCGGTGGTCATTCGGTGGCTCCTGGTGCACAATTCACTAAACAGAACGCAGTTCGATATATCGAACTTTCGTGCAGTATCCAAGATAAGCATAGCAAGGTCAAGCCGCATGTCCCTCGCCCATCCCGATACGCTGGAACCGCCCAAGGTCGGCGCCACCTTGCAGAACCTGCGCCAGGCGCAGGGCCTGTCGCTGGACGAGTTGTCGCGCCGCGCCGGGGTCAGCAAGTCGATGCTGTCGCAGATCGAGCGCAACCAGGCGAACCCCACCGTCGCCGTGGTCTGGCGCCTGGCCAATGCGCTGCGCGTCGAACTATCCGAACTGCTGGGCGGCGAACGCGTGGTCGCACCGGCGATCGAGACGGTGCCGGCCCATGCGACGCCCGCGATGAGCAGCCCCGATGGCCTGTGCCAGCTGCGCATCCTCGGGCCAATCGACCTGGCCGGCCAGTTCGAGTGGTACCAGCTGACCGTGCAGCCGGGCGGCGCGCTCGAATCGGCCGCTCACGAGCCCGGCTCGCGCGAGCACCTGAGCGTGCTCAGCGGCGCCTTGGAGATCAGCGCCGCCGGCGGCACCCAGCAGTTGAAGGCCGGCGAGACGGCGCGTTATGCCGTCGACGGCCCGCACGCGATCCGCAATGGCAGCGAGCAGCCGGCCGTCGCCTTACTGGTCGTGCTGCATCCCTAGCAATTCCGCGAGCGTCCAGCGCTGCCAGTCGCCGCGCTGCCACAGCGGCGCCAGGCCCGCGCTGCGCTGGGCCAGCAGCGCGTGCATCAGCGGTTCGGCCGAGGTCTCCTCGGGCACGCGCAGCAGCACCAGGCGCTGCGAGCCCTCCTCGTCGAGCCGGCCCAGCCAGTCCAGATCCAGCAGCGCATCGAGCACCGGCTCGAGCTGCAGCGGATCGATGCGCAGGCGCGCGGCCAGGTTCAGGCTGGACATGCCGGCCTCGCCGGCCTTCTTGCTATTCAACAGCGTGCGCAGCACGTCCAGCGCCAGCTCCAGGCGCAGGCCCGGCGTGTCGGGCAGGCGGCGCAGGCCCTGGCCCAGGCTCGGCGCGTGGGCGGCCAGCACGGCGCCGACCAGCATGATGACCCAGCCCAGATACATCCAGATCAGGAAGATGGGCACGGTGGCGAAGGCGCCGTACAGCGTCGAATAGGTCGGCACCTTCTTCACATACCAGGCCAGCCCGCTCTTGGCCGCCGTGAAGGCCAGGGCGACAAAGACGCCGCCGAACAGCGCATGGCGCCAGCGCACCTCGGTATTGGGCACATAGCGGAACAGCGCGGCGACGGCCGTGGCCAGCACGACGATCTCGATGCCCTCCAAGAGCGCGGCCAGGCCGCCCGGCATGGTCTTGACGAAGCCCTGGCCGGCCGAGACCGCATAGCTGGTCAGGGTCAGGCTGGCGCCCAGCAGCAGCGGGCCCAGGGTCAGTGCGGCCCAGTAGACCAGCACGCGTTGCGCGATCGGCCGCGGCCGCGTGACGCGCCAGATCGCGTTCAGCGTGCGGTCTATGGTCAGCATGAGGGCCAGCGCGGTGAAGCCCAGCACGACCAGGCCGACGGCGCCGAGCCGGTTCGCCTTGGCGGCGAACTGGGTCAGCGCGCCCAGCACCGGCTTGGCGATATTCGGTGGAATCAGGCTCTTCAGGAAGTACTGCTCCAGCGCCTGCTGGAAGCTGGCGAAGATCGGAAAAGCGGTGAACAGGGCCAGGGCCACCGTCAGCAGCGGCACCAGCGAGATCAGGGTCGTGAAGGTCAGGCTGCCGGCCGTCAGGCCCAGGCGCTCCTCGGCGAATCGGACGCGCAGGCCCCGCAGGGTCTGCCGCAGGGGCCAGTTCATCAGGGTCTGGACGAATTCCTTCAGGGTAGCGCGGGGCACGGTCTCATCGGTCATGCTGGCTATGATGCCAGCATGTCTGCGTCTCCCTCCGAAACCGCCGCCGCTGCGCCCGCCACGACGCGCAGCACGGCCAGCCCGCGCGAGGCCCTGTCGCGCGGCATCGCCCTCGCCTCGCTGATCGCCCTGTTCATCCTCTGCCTGGCCTGGGAGCTGTGGCTGGCGCCGACCGGCCGCGGCACGCTGGCCATCAAGGCCCTGCCCCTGCTGCTGCCGATGCTGGGCCTGTGGCGCTACCGGCTCTACACCTTCCGCTGGCTGAGCCTGGTGATCTGGCTTTATTTCGCCGAGGGCGCCGTGCGCGCGACCAGCGAGAGCGGCCTCGGCGCCTGGCTGGCCGGCGGCGAGGTGATCCTGTCCGTGCTGATCTTCGTCGCCTGCGCGATGCAGGTGCGGCAGCGGCTGGCCGCGGCCAAGTCGGCGGCATGAACCTGGTCGAGTCGCTGCGCGCGCTGCTCGGCGAGGCCGGGCTGCTGACCAGCGATCTCGACGCCTTCGAGACCGACTGGCGCAAGCGCTACCGCGGCCGCGCCCTGGCCGTCGCACGGCCGGCCTCGACCGAGGAGGTGGCGGCCGTCGTCCGGCTCTGCGCCGAGCAGGGCGTGAGCCTGGTGCCGCAGGGCGGCAACACGGGCCTGGTCGGCGGCTCGGTGCCGGACGGCTCGGGCCGGCAGATCGTGCTGAGCCTGGCGCGGATGAAGCGCGTGCGCGCGATCGATGCCGACAACCTGACCCTGACGGCAGAGGCCGGCTGCGTGCTGCAGGCGCTGCAGGAGGCGGCCGCTGCGCGGGGCCTGCTGTTCCCCCTGAGCCTGGCCGCCGAGGGCTCCTGCACGATAGGCGGCAATCTGGCCACCAATGCCGGCGGCACCCAGGTGCTGCGCTACGGCAATGCGCGCGAGCTGTGCCTGGGGCTGGAGGTGGTCACCGCCAGCGGCGAGATCTGGCAGGGCCTCTGCGGCCTGCGCAAGGACAACACCGGCTACGACCTGCGCGATCTGTTCATCGGCAGCGAGGGCACGCTGGGCATCGTCACCGCCGCGACGCTGAAGCTCTATCCGCGGCCGCTGGCGCAATCGACGGCGCTGGCCGCCTGCGACAGCCTCGAGCAGGCGGTGCAGCTCCTGAGCCTGGCGCGCGCACGCGCCGGCTCGGGCCTGACCGGCTTCGAAGTGATGAACGCCTTCTCGCTGGCCCTGGTCCGCAAGCATTTCCCGCAGCTGCCGCAGCCGCTGGCGGCGTCGCCCTGGACCGTGCTGCTGGAACTCTCCGACAGCGAGGGCGAGGCCCATGCACAGGCGCTGTTCGAGGGCCTGCTCGAGACGGCGCTGGAGTCGGGCCTGATCACGGACGCCGCCGTCGCGCAGAGCCGCGCGCAGTCGCGCGCCTTCTGGCATCTGCGCGAGAGCATCCCGCTGGCGCAGAGCGAGGAAGGGCTGAACATCAAGCACGACATCGCCCTGCCCGTCTCGGCGATCCCGGGCTTCGTCGCCGAGACCGATGCGGCGCTGGCGCGGGCCTTTGCCGGCGTGCGCTTCGTCGACTTCGGCCATCTGGGCGACGGCAATCTGCACTACAACGTGCAGGCGCCGGAAGGCGTGCCCCCGGCCGAGTTCCTGGCCGCGCACGAGGCGGCGATCAACGAAATCGTCTACGACGCGGTCGGCCGCCACGGCGGCTCGATCTCGGCCGAGCATGGCATCGGCCAGCTCAAGCGCGAGGAACTCGCCGCGCGCAAGGACCCGGTCGCGCTGGCCCTGATGCGCGCCATAAAAAAGGCCCTGGATCCCCAGGGCCTGCTCAATCCGGGACGGGTGCTCTAAGTCCCCCGCCCTCGGGCCTCGTTCAGTCCGCGCCCTGCAGCCCTGCGGCCGCCGGGCGGCGACCGCGCAACCTGTTCCACAGGCCCTGCAGCGCCCAGAAGACGAAGATGGTCAGGGTCAGGAAGGCGGCCAGCAGCAGCAGGAACTCGCCCACGCTCAGCGCGATCGCGCCGACATAGGTCCAGCGCGCGCAGCGCTGCGGGAACTTGGCGACCAGCTGTTCCCACCACAGCTCGATGCTGTCGTAGAAGCAGGGCACCATCAGCAGGGTCAGGAAGGTCGAGGTGATCGTGCCGCCGATGATGGTGACGGCCATCGGACGGTAGAACTCGGCGCCCTCGCCGACGCCGATGGCCACCGGCAGCATGCCGGCGATCAACGCGAAGGTCGTCATCAGGATGGGGCGGAAGCGCTTGCGGCCCGCATGCATCAGCGCCTCCTCGCGCGGGATGCCGTTGGCCTCCTCCGCGCGCGCGGCGTCCAGCAGCAGGATCGCGTTCTTGGCCACCAGGCCGGTGAGCATGATGACGCCGATCAGGCTCATCAGGTTCAAGGTGCCCTTGGTCAGCCACAGCGCGATCACGACACCAAAGATCGACAGCGGCTGCGACAGCATCACGCTGACCGGCACCAGGAAGGCGCCGAACTGCATCACCAGGATCAGGTACATCAGGCCGATGCCGGAGATCAGGGCGATGCCCATCGCGCCGAAGACCTCCTGCTGGTTCTTGGCGTCGCCGGCGAGGTCGATGCCGTAGCCGGGCGGGAAGTTGATCTTCTTGGCCAGGGCCAGCGCATCCAAGGTCACCTCGCCGGGCGAGCGGCCCTGCACATTGGCCGAGACGGACATCATGCGCTTGCCGTCGGCATGCTGGATCTTGGCCGGGCTCTTGCCCATGGTGACGGTGGCGATCTGCTCCAGCGGCACCATCATGCCGGTGCCGGAGACGCTGATTGGCAGGCGCTCGATATTGCTGGCGTCGACGCGGTCGGCCGGGGCCAGGCGCACGGCGACGTCGCGGGTCACGCCGCTGGGGTCCACCCAGTCGCCGACCTCGACGCCGGCGAAGGCCACGCGCAGCGCCGTCGCCGCATCGCCGACCGAGATGCCCAGCTGATTGGCCAGGCCGCGGTTCAGCTCGATGCGGAGCTCGTCCTGCGGATCCTGCTCGGACAGGCCGACGTCGACGGCGCCCTTGACATTGCGCAGCTGCGCCATGAAGTCGCTGGTGATCTCGAGCAGCTTGCGCGAATCGGCGCCGTGGAAGCGGATCTGCACCGGCTTCTGCGCGCCGTTGTTCAGATCGTCCAGCACCGTGTACTCGGCGCCGACCAGGCGGCCGACGCGCTCGCGCAGCTCCTTGGCGATCTCGCTGGCCGAACGCTTGCGCTCATAGGACTTGCCCAGGTCCACATAGATGCGGCCGCCGCTGACGTTGACATAGCTGTTGGTCGCCTTGGTCTCGGGCATCTGGCGCGCCTGTTGGGCGGCCGCCTCCATCTTCAGCTTCGAGTACAAGAGGCTGGAGCTGGCCGGCGTGCGGACCTCGATCGCGATCGTGCCGTAGTCGCTGGCCGGCAGGAAGCTGAAGCCGACCAGCTTCATCGCCAGCATGCCGATGGCCACGGCGGCGCTGAGCACGGCGAAGAAGGCCATCCAACGGCGATGGTGCAAGGCCCAGGCAATCACATGGCCATAGCGGTCGGCCTGGTGGTCGAACCAGCGGTTGAAGCGCTGCAGCAGCTTGGAAATGCCCTTCTTCGGCGCCTCGTGATAGCCCGGCGGGTCGCCCCAGTAGGCCGACAGCATCGGGTCCAGCGTGAAGGAGATGAACAGGCTGACCAGCACCGAGGCGACGACGGTCAGGCCGAAGGGCCGGAACCATTCGCCCGACACGCCGGGCATGAAGCCGACCGGGATGAAGACGGCGACGATCGAGAAGGTCGTCGCGGCGACGGCCATGCCGATCTCGGCCGTGCCGTTCAGCGCCGCCGTGCGGCGGTCGGCGCCCTTCTCCATATGGCGGACGATGTTCTCGCGCACGACGATGGCGTCGTCGATCAGCACGCCGATCGCCAGCGACAGGCCCAAGAGGCTCATGAAGTTGAGCGTGAAGCCGCAGAGCCAGACGGCGATGAAGGCGGCGATGACCGAGGTCGGCAGCGACAGCGCCGTGATCAAGGTCGAGCGCCAGGAGTTCAGGAAGATGTAGACGACCAGGATGGTCAGGCCGGCGCCGAAGATCAGCGCGTCGATGACGTTGTTGAGGCTGTTCTGCGCGTCCTTGCCGCCGTCCTGCGTGACCTCGAGCTTGGAGCCCTTGGGCAGCGTCTTGTTGATCTCGTCGACCAGCTTGCGCACCTCGTTGGCGACGCTGACGGTGGACGCATCGCGCGAGCGCGTCACCGACAGGCCGACGTTGGGCGCGCCGCTGCGCACCGACAGGCTCTGCTGCTCGGAGAAGCCGTCCTGCACCGTGGCCAGCTGGCCCAGGCGCACGATCTGCTCGCCCTGGCGCTTGACGACGATCTGCTCGAAGTCCGCCGGGCGCGCGATGCGGCCGACCAGGCGGATGCTCTGGTCTTCCAAGGTGCCGCGCACCTTGCCGACCGGCGCCGTCGTGTTCTGGCTGCGCAGCGCATTGACGACCTCGCTGACGGCGACATTGAACTCGCGCAGCTTCTCGGCATGCAGCAGCACCGACAGCTCGCGGTTCAGCGCGCCGTTGACGTCGACGGTGGCCACACCATGGATCGCGCGGAACCTGTCGGCCAGCTGGTCCTCGGCCAGGCGCGAGATCTCGGCATGGCTCTGGCTCGTCGAGGACAGGGCCAGCTGCATGATGGGCTGGGCGGAAGGATCGACGTGGATCAGCACCGGCTCGCGCATCTCGACCGGCAGCTTGTAGCGCACGGTGCCAATCGCGTTGCGGATCTCGTCCGCCGCCTCGATCATGTTCTTGCTGAACTGGTAGATCAGCACGATCTGCGCATTGCCCTCACTGGAGGTCGAACGCACCTCGTCGACGCCGGTGATGCTTTGCAGCGCCTTCTCCACGCGGTTGACGATCTCGCGCTCGACCGTCTCGGGCGAGGCGCCCGGGTAGGGGATGTTGACCACCATCACCGGCTGCTCGACGTCCGGGATCTGGTTGACGCGCAGCTTGTTGAGGGCCATCAGGCCCAGGGCCATCAGGCCGATGATGACGACGATGGTCGCGATCGGCTTCTTGACGCTGAAATTCGACAGGAACATTTGATCAGCCTCCTGCTTGCGAGGCCGGCGCGGCGCTGGCGGCGGCCTTGTTCAGCTCGACCTTGCGGCCGTCGGCCAGGGTGCTGCCGGGGCGGCGCAGGATCTGGTCGCCCTGCTTGAGGCCGGACTTGACCTCGAACAGGCCCAGGCGATCGTCGCGCTCGCCCAGCGTGATCGCCACCTTGGCCAGCTTGCCGTCCTTGACGGTCCAGGCATAGCTCTTGTCGCCCTCGCGCTGGATCGAGGCCTCGGGCAGCATCAGGGCGCTGACGCTCTGGCTCTGCACGCGGCCCTCGGCATAGAGGCCGGCGACGGCGGGCGACTGCGGGCCGGCGAAGTCGACCAGCACTTCGACCTGGCGCGTGACCGGGTTGGCGGCCGCGGCGATGCGGCGCACCTTGCCCTTGAAGTCCGAATCCGGATAGCCGTTGACGCGGAAATAGACGCCGGCGCCGACCTTCAGCTCCGACATGCGGTCGGCCGACACCAGGCCCTCGAAGCGCATGCTGCCGGGGTCGATCACCTTGACCAGTTCCTTGCCGACCTGGGCCGTATCGCCGGGCGAGACCTTGCGGTCGCTGACGATGCCGTCGAAGGGTGCTCGCGCCTCGGTGCGCTGCAGCTGCTGGCGGGCCGTGGCGGCGCGCGCCTTGGCGGCGACCAGATCGCTCTGCGCGTTGTTGCGGCGGATCTCCGAATCCTCCATCGCCTGCAGCGAGCTCATGCCCTGGGCCTGCAAGGTCTTCATGCGCTGGTACTGGCGCTCGGCCTGCTCGAAGCTCTGGCCGGCGGCGCGCGCGGCCTCCTCGGCCGAACCCAGCGCCTCGCGGATCGCGCTGTCGTCCAAGCGCACCAGCAGGTCGCCGCGCTTGACCTTCTCGCCGTTCTCCTTCAGCACCTGCAGCACCACGGCCTGCACCTCGGCGCGCAGGTCCGCGCGGCGCTCCGGCTGGATCGAACCGGTGATGACGGGGCCGCTGGCGTAGTCCGACATGCCCAGGGTCTGCACATCCTCATTGGCGATCAGCAGCACCGGCGCCTCCTTGCTCGCGTCCTTCTTCTCGGCATTGCCCTTCTGGCAGCCCGGCAGCGACAGGGCCGCCGCCAGCACGGCCGTGGCAAGGGAAATGTGGCGCATCTTCATGCTCTCTCCAGCAGTGAACGTTTGTTGTATTGGGGCAGGACCTGCCCTGTGCAAAGCGGCGCAAGCATACCCATACGGGATGGCGGGACCATGGTCCTGAGACAGAAGGCGCGGTTTTGTCCGACCAACTGCAACAGGATCGGATGAACGGCGACGCCGGCCTTGCCGAGCCGCCTATTTTGCTTGCTTTTACTGCAAGGTTTCCTTGGCCATGTGGGGCAGCGGCAGCACCGCGATGCCCTCCTCCACCAGGGTCGCCGCCTCCTCGAGGCTGGCCTGGCCGCGGATGCCGCGCTGTTCGGCCTCGCCGTAGTGGATGCGGCGAGCCTCCTCGGCGAAACGGCTGCCGACGTCCTCGGTGTCGGCCAGCAGTTGGCGCACGACCTGCTGCGCCATCTGCTGCAGCTGCTGCTGCAGCGCGGCGCGGCCGGCGGCGATCTCGGCGGCCTCGCCGCGCGGCGCGGCGGCGGTCGACGAAGACGACGTGACATTGAGCCGCGGCGCGTTCGGCCGCCGCTCGATATGGGCGTCACCGCAGACCGGGCATGCGATCAGCCCGCGCTGCAACTGCGCATCGAAGTCGTCGGACGAGCCGAACCAGCCTTCGAACCGGTGTTCGAGACCGCAGGCGAGATTCAGGACCAGCATGGCGCTATATCGTAGACCGCTGCTCTCAGGCCGTCGCCTGCCAGTTCAATACCCATTCGCCGCGCTGCCAGCGCGACAGCCACAGCAGGCCGATCAGGGTCTTCGCGTCGGTCAGCGCGCCCGCTGAGGCCAGCGCGTCGAGCTCGGCCGGCGTGTGCGTCACCAGTTCGAGGAACTCGCCCTCGTCGAGCGCGCGCTCGCCGGCGGCCAGGCCGCGGGCAAAGAAGATGTGGATGCCCTCGTCCGAATAGGCGATCGCGTTGTGCAGCACGCCGGCATAGGCCCATTCGCGCGCCCGGTAGCCGGTCTCTTCCAGCAGCTCGCGCTGGCCGCAGACCAGCGGCGATTCGCCGGCGTCCAGCTTGCCGGCCGGGAACTCGAGCATCACCCGGCCCATCGGATAGCGGTACTGGCGCTCCAGCAGCAGGCGACCGTCATCCAGCAAGGGGATCACCATCACGGCGCCCGGATGGACGATGTACTCGCGCTTCGCCTCCTTGCCGTCGGGCAGGCGTACCGTGTCGCGGCGCACCTTGAGGAAATGACCCTCGTAGACGGCGGCGCCGTCGATGCGCTCCTCGCGCAGGTGGCGATCGTCGTCGCCTGCGGTCGCGCGATCAGTCATTGCGATGCCGCCGCAGGTAGCACCAGACGAAGCCGGGGAAGCCCAGGGTGATGAACAGGCAGATGGAGACCGCGTAGAACTCCCAGCCCTGCGGCTGGCGCTGGCCCAGCCGCGCCTCCAGCATGAAGCCCAGGCCCAGGGTCAGCAGGGCCAGCAGCACCAGCTCCAGCAGGCGCCAGGCCACCGGCTTGGGTCGGCGGCGTGGGCCGACCAGCAGGATGCGCTGGCTGAAGTAAGGCGCGTTGGCCGCGACCGCAGCGGCCAGCAGCACCAGCCAGATGGCGGCGGACTGATCCATCCCGCCGGGTTCAGGTGGCCAGCGCCTTGACGATGGCCTGCGCGCACATCGCCATCAGGCCGCCGGGCAGCACGCCGAAGACCAGCACGGCCAGGCCGTTGATCGTCATCACGAAGCGCACGTCGGCCGGCGCGGCCAGCGCGGCGCTATCGGTCGGCTCGTCGAAGAACATCACCTTGATCACACGCAGGTAGTAGAAGGCGCCGATCAGCGACAGCACGACGGCCGCGACGGCCAGGCCGATGTACAGCGGCACATTGGTCGAAACCATGGCCTGCAGCACGGCCAGCTTGGCGTAGAAACCGGCGGTCGGCGGGATGCCGGCCAACGAGAACATGAAGATCGTCATCACCAGCGCGAACCACGGGCTGCGCTTGGCCAGGCCGGCCAGGTCCTTGATCTCCTCGGCCTCATGGCCGGCGCGCGACAGCAGCATGATCATGCCGAAGCTGCCCAGGGTCGTCAGCACATAGGTGACGGCATAGAACATCGCCGAGCTGTAGGCGTTGGCGGCCGACAAGGTGTTGTTGTTGACGACACCGGAGGCGAGGCCCAGCACCATGAAGCCCATCTGGGCGATCGTCGAATAGGCCAGCAGGCGCTTCAGATTGGTCTGCGCGATCGCGGCCAGATTGCCGATCACCAGCGACAGCACGGCCAGCACGATCAGCATCTGCTGCCAGTCGACCGCCAGGCCGATCATGCCCTCGACCAGCAGGCGCACGGTGATCGCGAAGGCGGCCAGCTTCGGCGCGCCACCGATCAGCAGGGTGATCGCCGTCGGCGCGCCCTGGTAGACGTCGGGCACCCACATATGGAAGGGCGCGGCGCCGAGCTTGAAGGCCAGGCCGGCGACGACGAAGACGACGCCGAAGACCAGCACCGACTTGTTCGGCGCGCCGCCGCTGATCACCTTGAACACCTCCGGGATAGCCAGCGAGCCGGTGGCGCCGTACATCATCGACAGGCCGTAGAGCAGGAAGCCCGAGGCCAGCGCGCCCAGCACGAAGTACTTCATCGCCGCCTCGGTCGACACCGCATGATCGCGGCGCAGCGCGACCAGCGCGTACAGCGACAAGGTCATCAGCTCGAGGCCCAGGTAGACGACCAGGAAGTTGTTCGCCGCCAGCATCACGTTCACGCCCAGCAGCGAGAACAAACTCAGCGTGAACAACTCGCCCTTGAGCATCTCGCGCGAGCCGGCATAGGGCCGCGCATAGACCAGGGTGACCAGGGTCGCGATGCAGGAGAAGAAGGCCAAGAGATGGCCCATCGGGTCGGCGACGACCATGCCCTGCATCGCATAGACGGTCAGGCCGTCGTTGAAGTAGCACAGGTGGACGACGCCGACGACGGCAATCGTCAGCTGGGTCAGCCAGTACGTCGGGCGGCGGCCCGGATCGCTGACGAACAGATCAACCAGGGCGACCAGGCAGGCCATGCCCAGCAGGATGATTTCGGGATAGACCGCGAGCCAGTTCATATTGTTCATTTCGGTGCGGCCTCTATCAGTTGGCGCTCAGCTTCGACACGGCCACATGCTTGAGCAGGCCATCGACCGACTGGTGCATCACGTCGGTGAACGGTTTCGGATACAGGCCCATGAACAGCGTGGCGATCGCCAGCAGCGCCATCATCAGGAATTCACGCGCATTGATGTCGGTCAGCGTGCGCACGTTGTCGTTCGTCACCGGGCCGAAGTAGACGCGCTTGTACATCCACAGGCTGTAGGCGGCACCGAAGATCAGCGCGGTGGCGGCGATCGCGGCCAGCCAGAAGCTGTACTTGACCGTGCCCAGGATCACCATCCACTCGCCGACGAAACCGGCCGTCGCCGGCAGGCCGCAGTTGGCCATGGCGAAGAACAGGGCGAAGGCGGCGAACTTCGGCATGGTGTTGACCACGCCGCCATAGGCCGAAATCTCGCGGCTGTGCACGCGGTCGTAGAGCACGCCGATGGCCAGGAACATCGCGCCGGAGACGAAGCCGTGCGAGATCATCTGCACCAGGCCGCCGGAAACGCCCAGCTCGTTGAAGATGAAGAAGCCCAGCGTCACGAAGCCCATGTG
This sequence comes from Roseateles violae, assembly GCF_030410485.1. Taxonomy (GTDB): domain Bacteria; phylum Pseudomonadota; class Gammaproteobacteria; order Burkholderiales; family Burkholderiaceae_C; genus Roseateles_D; species Roseateles_D violae. The sequence continues at coordinate 167,356 of NZ_JAUHHC010000004.1, forward strand.
CGCGATCGACGAGTAGGCGACCAGCTTCTTCATGTCCTTCTGCACCAGGGCCACGAGGCCGATGTAGACGACGGCGATCAGCGACATGCTGATGATCAGCCAGGACCAGTGGTGCGCCGCATCGGGCGCGATCGGCAGCGAGAAGCGCAGGAAGCCGTAGGCGCCGAGCTTCAGCATGATGGCGGCCAGCACGACCGAGCCGCCGGTGGGCGCCTCGACGTGGGCGTCCGGCAGCCAGGTGTGGACCGGCCACATCGGCACCTTGACCGAGAAGGCGGCCAGGAAAGCGAAGAACAGCAGGGTCTGCGCGTTCATCGCCAGCGGCAGCTTGTGCCAGGTCTGGATGTCGAAGCTGCCGCCCGACTGGAAGTACAGGTACAGCAGTGCGACCAGCATCAGCAGCGAGCCGGCCAGCGTGTAGAGGAAGAACTTGAAGGCCGCGTAGACGCGGTTCGCGCCGCCCCAGACGCCGATGATGATGTACATCGGGATCAGCGTGGCCTCGAAGAACACGTAGAACAGCATGCCGTCCAGCGCGCTGAACACGCCGACCATCAGGCCCGACAGCACCAGGAAGGCGCCCATGTACTGGTTGACGCGCGTCTCGATCACCTCCCAGGCGGCGATCACGACGATCACCGTGATGAAGGCGGTCAGCGGCACGAACCACATCGAGATGCCGTCCACGCCCAGGTGGTAGCGGATGTTGAAGCGCTCGATCCAGACCAGGTTCTCGCTGAACTGCATCGCCGCCGAGGCGGTGTCGAAGCCGGCGATCAGCGGCAAGGTGGCGGCGAAGCTGGCCACGGCGGCGATCAGCGCCATCCAGCGCACGGCCTTGACCTGCTCGTCACGGCCCAGAATCAGCAGCAGCAGGCCGCTGACGATGGGCAGAAAGATGGCAAGACTCAAAATTCCCATTCTTATTCTCCGCCCGCTTTCAAAGACCGAACCAGGTCTTGAACTGGGGCCCCATATAAGGCCATAGCTGCCAGGTCATCAGGCCGATGACGCCCAGAATCATCACCAGCGCGTACCAGTACAGGAAACCGCTCTGCACCCGACGCACTTGCGCCGCGACACCGCCGATGGCGCGCGCCGAGCCGTTGATGAGCAGGCCGTCGATCAGGCCCTGGTCGCCGGCCTTCCACAGGCCGACGCCCAGGCCGCGTGCGATGCGGGCCAGCACGTTCTCGTTGAACCAGTCCATGAAGTACTTGTTCTCGAGCACGACGATGAGCGGGCGCAGCGCCTTGGCGAAGAAGGCCGGAATCGCCGGGGCGACCATATAGCAGACATAGGCGGCGGCGACGCCGGCCAGCGCGAGCCAGAACGGCAGCGTCTGCAGGCCATGCAGGGCCATCGCGGCGGCGCCGTGGAACTCGTGCGCCAGCTCTTCCATCGCGTGATGCGCCTCGCCGTTGACGAAGATCGCGTCCTTGAAGAAGTCGCCGAACAGCATCGGCTGGATCGCCAGGAAACCGATCACCACCGAGGGGATGGCCAGCAGGATCAGCGGCGCGGTCACCACCCAGGGCGACTCGTGCGGCGTGTGATCCTCGTCATGCGCGTGGTGCGCGTCATGTTCGGCGGCGTCTTCCTGCGGGAAGGGCTTGTGGTGGAAGTTCTCCTTGCCATGGAAGACCAGGAAGTACATCCGGAACGAGTAGAAGGCAGTCACGAACACGCCGACGACGACGGCGAAGTAGGCGAAATGCGCGCCCGGCAGATGGCTGGCGTGCACGGCCTCGATGATCGAGTCCTTCGAGTAGAAGCCCGAGAACAGCGGCGTGCCGATCAGGGCCAGCGAACCCAGCAGCGAGGTGATCCAGGTGATGGGCATGTACTTGCGCAGGCCGCCCATATTGCGGATGTCCTGATCATGGTGCATGCCGATGATCACCGAGCCGGCGCCGAGGAACAGCAGGGCCTTGAAGAAGGCGTGCGTCATCAGATGGAAGACGGCGACCGAGTAGGCCGAGGCGCCCAGCGCCACCGTCATATAGCCCAGCTGCGACAGGGTCGAGTAGGCGACGACACGCTTGATGTCGTTCTGGATGATGCCCAGGAAGCCCATGAACAGGGCCGTGATCGCGCCGATCACCAGCACGAAGTTCAGCGCGGTGTCCGAGAGCTCAAACAGCGGGCTCATGCGGGCGACCATGAAGATGCCGGCCGTCACCATGGTGGCGGCGTGGATCAGCGCCGAAATCGGGGTCGGGCCTTCCATCGAATCGGGCAGCCAGACATGCAGCGGAAACTGGGCCGACTTGCCCATTGCGCCGATGAACAGGCAGATGCAGGCGACCGTCAGCATCATCCAGCCCTCGCCCCACAGCGGCAGCGGGAACGCGATCTTGGACAGCTCGCCGGCCTTGGCAAAGGTCTCGGCATAGGAGAGTGAGCCGCCATAGGCGACCAGCAGGCCGATGCCCAGGATGAAGCCGAAGTCGCCGACCCGGTTGACCAGGAAGGCCTTCATGTTCGCGAAGATCGCCGTCGGCTTGGTGTACCAGAAGCCGATCAGCAGATAGGACACCAGGCCGACCGCCTCCCAGCCGAAGAACAGCTGCAGGAAGTTGTTGCTCATCACGAGCATCAGCATCGAGAAGGTGAACAGCGAGATGTAGGAGAAGAAGCGCTGGTAGCCCGGATCCTCCTCCATATAGCCGATCGTGTAGATGTGCACCATCAGCGACACGAAGGTCACCACGCACATCATCATCGCGGTCAGGCCGTCGACGAGGAAGCCGACTTCCATCTTCAGGCCGCCGACGACCATCCATTCATAGATGGTCTCGTTGAAACGGGCGCCGTCCACGGCCACCGACTTCAGCACCATCGCCGAGATGATGAAGGCGATCAGCACGCCGAGGATGGTGATCGTGTGAGCGCCGCGGCGGCCCACCTGCTTGCCGAAGAAGCCGGCGATCACCGCGCCGGCCAACGGCGCCAGCGGCACCGCCAGCAGCATGTTCTGGGAGAGTGTTGCAGACATCTTGATGCGTCCTGTTCCTTAGCCCTTCAGCGCGTCGAGCTCGTCGACATTGATGGTGGCGCGGTTGCGGAACAGCACGACCAGGATGGCCAGGCCGATCGCCGACTCGGCCGCGGCCACCGTCAGGATGAAGAACACGAAGACCTGGCCCGCCATATCGCCCAGGTAGTGCGAGAAGGCGACGAAGTTCAGGTTCACCGCCAAGAGCATCAGCTCGATCGCCATCAGCAGCACGATCAGGTTTTTGCGGTTCAGAAAGATGCCGATCACCGACAGCGCGAACAGCATCGCGCCCAAGGTCAGGAAATGGCCCAGGGTCAGAGTGGCGCCCATCACGCGGCTCCCTTGTTGTTGTCGGCGGCGGGCTCGACGGGCGGCAACTCCACCGTCGGCGCGATCTTCAGCACGCGCAGGCGGTCGGCCTTCTTGACCTTGACCTGCTGCGACGGGTCCTGGCTGCGCGAGTCCTTGCGCTGGCGCAGGGTCAAGGCGATCGCCGCGATGATGGCGACCAGCAGCAGCACGGCCGCGATCTGCAGCGGATACAGGTATTGCGTGTAGATCGCGATGCCAAGCAGCTTGCTATTGCCCAGCTGCGCGGCGGCCGGGCTCAGCTCGGGCGCCTGGCCGAGGCGGAAACCGCCCATCAGGATGGCGGCCATCTCCAGCGCGATGAAGGCGCCGACCAGACCGGCCAGCGGCAGATGCTTCCAGAAGCCCTGGCGCATGCCGTCGGTATTGATGTCCAGCATCATCACGACGAACAGGAACAGCACCATCACGGCGCCGATATAGACCAGCACCAGCGCGATGGCCAGGAACTCGGCCTTCAGGAGCATCCAGATGCAGGAGGCGTTGAAGAAGGCCAGGATCAGGAACAGCGCGGCATGCACGGTCGAGCGTGCGGTGATGACGCGGAAGGCCGCGCCGAGCAGCACGGCGGCAAAAACGTAGAACAGGGCGGTGGTGATATCCATGGATGTCCCGCAAGCGCAGCAAAGAAAGGCCCGGTGCAACCGGGCGTTTCCTCAGCGGTACTTGGCGTCGGCCTCCTTCTGGGCTGCGATCTCGTTCTCGTAGCGGTCGCCGACGGCCAGGAGCATGTCCTTGGTGAAGTACAGATCCCCGCGCTTTTCGCCGTGGTATTCGAAGATCGAGGTCTCGACGATCGAATCGACCGGGCAGCTTTCCTCGCAGAAGCCGCAGAAGATGCACTTGGTCAGATCGATGTCGTAGCGGGTCGTGCGACGGGAGCCGTCGTCGCGCACATCCGACTCGATCGTGATGGCCATGGCCGGGCAGACCGCCTCGCACAGCTTGCAGGCGATGCAGCGTTCCTCGCCGTTCTCGTAGCGGCGCAGCGCATGCAGGCCGCGGAAGCGCGGCGACAGCGGCGTCTTCTCCTCGGGGAACTGCACGGTGATGTTGCGCGACAGGAAATGCCGGCCGGTCAGGGCCATGCCCTTGAACAGCTCGGTGAGCATGAAGCTCTTGATGACGTCTTTGAACATTCTGGTGTTACTTCCAGATGTTGAACGGGGACTGGATCCACAGGCCGACGACGACCAGCCAGATCAGAGTCACGGGAATGAAGATCTTCCAGCCCAGACGCATGATCTGGTCGTAGCGGAAGCGCGGGAAGGTGGCGCGCACCCACAGGAAGCAGGTCACGACGACGAAGGTCTTCAGGCCTAGCCAGATCCAGCCGGGGATGAAGTCCAGGAAGGCAAAGGGGCTCAGCCAGCCGCCCAGGAACATCGTCACCGCCAGCACGGAGACGAGGATCATGTTGGCGTACTCGGCCAGGAAGAACATCGCGAAGGCCATGCCCGAGTACTCGATCATGTGGCCGGCGACGATTTCCGATTCGCCCTCGACCACGTCGAAGGGATGGCGGTTCGTTTCGGCCAGGCCCGAGATGAAGTAGATGAAGAAGATCGGCAGCAGCGGCAGCCAGTTCCAGGAGAACAGGCCCATGCCGTGCGATGCTGCCCAGCCCTTGCCCTGGCCCAGCACGATCTCGCTCATGTTCAGCGAGCCGGTGACCATCAGCACGATCACCAGGGCGAAGCCCATCGCGATCTCGTAGCTGACCATCTGCGCCGAGGCGCGCAGCGCGCCGAGGAAGGCGTACTTCGAGTTGGAGGCCCAGCCCGCGATGATCACGCCATAGACCTCGAGCGAGGTGATCGCCATCAGGAACAGCAGGCCGGCGTTGATGTTGGACAGCGCCGTCTCCGGGCCGAAGGGCACGACCGCCCAGGCGGCCAGCGCCGGCATGATGGTCATGATGGGGCCGAGGAAGAACAGGCCCTTGTTGGCCTTGGCCGGGACAATGATCTCCTTGAAGATCAGCTTCACCGCATCGGCGATCGGCGTCAGCAGGCCGTAGGGGCCGACGCGGTTCGGGCCCGGGCGGATCTGCGACCAGCCGATGGCCTTGCGCTCCCACAAGGTCAGGTAGGCGACGCAGACCATCAGCGGCGCGACCACCGCGACGATCTTGATCAGCGTCCAGATCAGCGGCCAGAAGCCGCCCAGATAGCTGGCGCCCGTTTGGTAGAGGGTGTCAATCATTGTTCTTGTCCTCGCCGCTTCAGGCCTTGGCCACCGTCAATGCGCCGAACATCGCGCCCAGGCTGGCCGTCTCGGCCAGACCGGCCGGCACCCGCACGACGTTGGCCGGCAGCTTGGCATCGAGCCGGGCCGGCAGCTCGGCCGCGCCGGCGCCGTCCTGGGTGATGCGCACGCGCGCGCCCTGCCCTTGCGCGTCCAGACCCAGCTGCGTCCACAGCTGCTGCGGCAGCGTCGCGTAGCGGGCGTTGCGCGCATCGGCGGTCAGCTGCAGCGAACCGGCATTGCGCACCAGCGCGTCGCTGGCATAGATCGGCACCTCGGCCAGGCGCTCGACGCCACCGGCGGCGGCCGTCAGCGTGACCGCGGCGCTGCTCGCGTTGTTCAGGCGCGCGCTCAGGTCGGTGTCGGCGCCCAGCGCCTCGCTGCGCACCTGCTCCGAGCTCTCCTGGCCGAAGCCGTCCAGCGCCAGCAGATTGCCCAGCACGCGCAGGATCTTCCAGCCCGGACGGGTCTCGGCCAGCGGACGGACGACGCCGACAAAGCTCTGCAGACGGCCCTCGGCATTGACGAAGGAGCCCGAGGTCTCGGTGAACGGAGCGGTCGGCAGCAGCACGTCGGCGTACTCGAGGCCGCTCTTGAACGGGCTCATCACGACGACCATCTCGGCCGCGGCCAGCGCCTTGGCGGCGGCGGCCGCATTGGCGCTGTCCAGCACCGGATCGGTGTTCAGCAGCAGCAGGCCTTTGAGGCCCGCGTCACCGAGCATCTGGCCGGCGTTCAGGCCGCCGTCCTGCGGCAGCGCGCCGACCAGTTGGGCGCCGACCGTGTTGGCAGCCTCGCTCAGATAGCCGACCGTGGCACCGGTCTGGCCGGCGATCCAGTTGGCCAGGCTCAGCAGCGCGCCGGCCTGCGGATGCTGCGCGGCGGCGTTGCCCAGCAGCAGCGCCTTCTTCTGGCCCGACAGCAGCGCGGCGGCGATCGCCTTGGCGGCGTCATCCGCCTCGGCGGGGACCGGCGCGGCGGCACCGGTCGTCGCGGCGATCGCGGCGGCCACGCCGGCCAGCGACTGCAGCCAGACGCTAGGCGCGGCGGTGATGCGCGCGGCGACGGGCATCAGCCAGTCGTCCTCGCTGGCGCCCAGGGCCAGGATTTGCGCGCCGCGGCGGGCGGCCTGGCGCAGGCGCTGCGCGAACAGCGGGTGATCCTTGCGCAGGAAGGAGCCGATCACGAAGGCGCGGTCCACTTCGGACAGCGCGGCGATCGAGCTGCCGAGCCACTGGGCCTGGCCGGCCGGCGCCACATTGGCGAAATCGGCGTGGCGCTGGCGGCTGTCGATGTTCTGGCTGCCCAGACCGCGCACCAGCTTGGCCAAGAGATGCAGTTCCTCGACCGTGCTGTGGCCGGTGGCCAGCGCGCCGATCTTGCCGGCGCCATGCTCGGCCTTGATCAGCTTCAGGCCATTGGCCACATATTCGAGCGCGGTGGTCCAGTCGACGGTCTTCCAGGCGCCGCCCTGCTTGATCATCGGTGCATGCAGGCGCTCGTCGCCGTTCAGCGACTCGTAGGAGAAGCGGTCGCGGTCGGCGATCCAGCACTCGTTGACCGCCTCGTTCTCCAGCGGCACGACGCGCATCACCTTGCTGCCCTTGACCTGGACGATCAGATTGGCGCCGGTGGAATCGTGCGGGGAGACGCTCTTGCGGCGCGACAGCTCCCAGGTGCGGGCGCTGTAGCGGAAGGGCTTGCTGGTCAGCGCACCGACCGGGCAGATGTCGATCATATTGCCCGACAGCTCGGAATCGACGGTGCGGCCGACGAAGGTCTGGATCTCGCTGTGCTCGCCGCGGTGGGCCATGCCCAGCTCCATCTGGCCGGCGATCTCCTGGCCGAAGCGGACGCAGCGGGTGCAGTGGATGCAGCGGCTCATCTCTTCCATCGAGATCAGCGGGCCGACGTTCTTGTGGAAGACCACGCGCTTCTCTTCCGAGTAGCGTGACTTTGAGCCGCCGTAGCCGACGGCCAGATCCTGCAGCTGGCACTCGCCGCCCTGATCGCAGATCGGGCAGTCCAGCGGGTGATTGATCAGCAGGAACTCCATCACGCCCTGCTGCGCCTTCAGCGCCTTGTCGCTCTTGGTGCGCACGATCATGCCCTGCGTCACCGGCGTCGCGCAGGCCGGCATCGGCTTGGGCGCCTTCTCGACGTCGACCAGGCACATGCGGCAGTTGGCGGCGATCGAGAGCTTCTTGTGATAGCAGAAATGCGGGATGTAGGTGCCGGCCTTTTCGGCGGCATGCATCACCATGCTGCCCTCCTGGACCGCGACCTTCTGTCCGTCGAGTTCGATTTCAACCATGTTTTGTTTCCCGCTCGCTCACGCCGCCTTGGCGCTCGCGGCCTCGATCATCTGCACGAACTCGTGCTTGAAGTTCTTGATCATTGCGCGCACCGGCATCGCCGCGGCATCGCCCAGCGCGCAGATCGTGCGGCCCTGGATGTTGTCGGCCACCGAGTTCAGCAGATCCAGGTCTTGTGCCCTGCCCTGGCCGTTGTAGATGCGCTCGATCACGCGGTGCATCCAGCCGGTGCCTTCGCGGCAGGGCGTGCACTGGCCGCAGCTCTCGTGGGCATAGAAGTAGGCCAGTCGCAGCAGGCTCTGCACCATGCAGCGCGAATCGTCCATCACGATGACGGCGCCCGAGCCCAGCATCGAGCCGGCCTTGGCGATGGAGTCATAGTCCATCGTGCAGTTCATCATGACCTCGGCGGTCAGCACCGGGGCAGAGGAGCCGCCCGGGATCACCGCCTTCAGCTGGCGGCCGGTGCGCACGCCACCGGCCAGTTCCAGCAGCTTCGCGAACGGCGTGCCCAGCGGCACCTCGTAGTTGCCGGGCTTGTTGACGTCGCCGCTGACCGAGAAGATCTTGGTGCCGCCGTTGTTCGGCTTGCCGATCTCCAGATAGGGCTGGCCACCGTTGCGGATGATCCAGGGCACCGCAGCGAAGGTCTCGGTGTTGTTGATCGTCGTCGGCTTGCCATACAGGCCGAAGCTGGCCGGGAACGGCGGCTTGAAGCGCGGCTGCCCCTTCTTGCCTTCCAGCGATTCCAGCAGCGCCGTTTCCTCGCCGCAGATATAGGCGCCGAAGCCGTGGTGCGCATGCAGCTGGAACGTGAAGCCCGAGCCGAGGATGTTGTCGCCCAGCAGGCCGGCGGCGCGCGCCTCTTCCAGGGCCGCCTCGAAGCGCTCGTAGACCTCGAAGATCTCGCCGTGGATGTAGTTGTAGCCGACCGTGATGCCCATCGCATACGCCGCGATCGCCATGCCTTCGATGACGATGTGCGGGTTGAACATCAGGATGTCGCGGTCCTTGCAGGTGCCGGGCTCGCCCTCGTCCGAATTGCAGACCAGGTACTTCTGGCCCGGGAACTGGCGCGGCATGAAGCTCCACTTCAGGCCGGTCGGGAAGCCGGCGCCGCCGCGGCCGCGCAGGCCCGAGGTCTTGACCTCGGCGATCACCTGGTCGGGCGTCAGCGGCGCGCCGTCGGCCGTGCCTTCGCCCTTGAGGATCTTGCGCAGCGCCTGATAGCCGCCGCGCGCCTCGTAGTCCTTCAGCGACCAGTTCTTGCCGTCCAGGCCGGCATAGATCTGGGCGCCCAGATGGCGATCATGGAAACAGGTTTCGACACCCGTCGATTGAAACTTGGAGAGATCCAGCATCGCTTCCACCGTCCCTCAGTTCTTGGCCGAGCTTTGAGCATGCGCCTGCAGCGTCGCGACGAGTTCGTCGAGGCGCTCGTTGCTCATGAAGCTGCACATCTGGCGGTCGTTGACCAGCAGCACCGGCGCGTCGGCGCAGGCGCCCTGGCACTCGCTCTTCTGCACGGTGATCAAGCCGTCGGCCGTCGTGCCGCCCTCGTCGACGCCGAGCTTGCCGCACAGATGCTCGAGCGCCTGCTGGCCGCCGCGCAACTGGCAGGGCAGGTTCGTGCAGACGTTCAGCTTGAAGCGGCCCAGCTGGCGCTGGTTGTACATGTTGTAGAAGGTCGTGACCTCGTAGACGGCAATCGCCGGCATGCCCAGATAGGCGGCGATCACGTCCTCGGCCGCGCGCGAGACATAGCCCTGCTCCTGCTGCACGATGGACAGGCAGGCCATCACGGCCGACTGCTTTTGCTCGGCCGGGTACTTCGCCACTTCGCGCGCAAAGCGCGCGGCGGTGGCCTCGCTCAAAAGGTATTGCTGCTGATCACTCATCGATCAATCTCACCGAAAACGATGTCCATCGTGCCGATCACGGCGACGGCGTCGGCAATCATGTGGCCCTTGGCCATCTCGTCCAGCGCTGCCAGATGCGCGAAGCCCGGCGCGCGGATCTTCAGGCGATAGGGCTTGTTGGCGCCGTCGCTGACGATGTAGATGCCGAACTCACCCTTCGGGTGCTCGACGCCGGCGTAGGCCTCGCCCTCGGGCACGCGGAAGCCCTCGGTGAACAGCTTGAAGTGGTGGATCAGCTCTTCCATGTTCGACTTCATGTCGACACGCGAAGGCGGCGCGACCTTGTGGTTGTCGGTGATGACGGGGCCGGGGTTCTTGCGCAGCCAGTCCACGCATTGCTGGATGATGCGGTTGCTCTGGCGCATCTCCTCGATCCGCACCACATAGCGGTCGTAGGTGTCACCCTCGGTGCCGACCGGCACGTCGAAGTCCATCTGCGCGTAGACGTCGTAGGGCTGCGTCTTGCGCAGGTCCCAGGCGATGCCCGAGCCGCGCAGCATCGGGCCGGTGAAGCCCATGTTCAGCGCGCGCTCCGGCGAGACGACGCCGATGCCGACCGTGCGCTGCTTCCAGATCCGGTTGTCGGTCAGCAGCGTCTCGTAGTCGTCGACATTCTTCGGGAAACGCTTGCAGAAGTCCTCGATGAAATCCAGCAGTGAACCCTGGCGGTTCTCGTTCAGGCGGTCGATTGCCTTCTGGTTCTTGATCTTGCTGACCTTGTACTGCGGCATGGTGTCCGGCAGGTCGCGGTAGACGCCGCCCGGACGGAAGTAGGCCGCGTGCATGCGCGCGCCCGACACCGCCTCGTACATATCGAACAGATCCTCGCGCTCGCGGAAGGCGTAGATCAGGATATTCATCGCGCCGCAGTCCAGACCATGCGCGCCCAGCCACAGCAGGTGGTTCAGCAGGCGGGTGATCTCGGCGAACATCACGCGGATGTACTGCGCGCGGATCGGCACCTCCAACCCCAGCATCTTCTCGATCGCCAGGCAGTAGGCATGCTCGTTGGACATCATCGACACATAGTCGAGGCGGTCCATATAGGGCAGCGACTGGATGAAGGTCTTGCTCTCGGCCAGCTTCTCGGTGGCGCGGTGCAGCAGGCCGATATGCGGATCGGCGCGCTGGATGACCTCGCCGTCCAGCTCCAGCACCAGGCGCAGCACGCCGTGGGCGGCCGGGTGCTGCGGGCCGAAGTTGAGGGTGTAGTTCTTGATCTCGGCCATGTTCAGATACCGCCGTAGTTCTCTTCGCGGATCACGCGCGGCGTGATCTCGCGCGGCTCGATCGACACCGGCTCGTAGACGACGCGCTTCTGCTCGGCGTCATAGCGCATCTCGACATGGCCGGAGGTCGGGAAGTCCTTGCGCATCGGGTGGCCGATGAAGCCGTAGTCGGTCAGGATGCGGCGCAGATCCTCGTGCCCTTCGAAGAGGATGCCGTAGAGGTCGAAGGCCTCGCGCTCGAACCAGTTGGCCGAGTTCCACACCGGCGTCAGCGCCGCCACCAGCGGCAGATCGTCGTCCGGGCAGAAGACCTTCAGGCGCAGGCGCCAGTTCTTGCTCACCGACAGCAGGTGCGAGACCACCGCGTAGCGCGGGCCTTCGTAGCCACCCATGCCGTAGTCGCTGTAGTCGACGCCGCAGAGGTCGATCAGCTGCTCGAATTTCAGCTCGGCGTGATCGCGCAGCGTCTTGGCCGCGGCCAGGTAGTCGCTCGCCTTGACGGTGATCGTGATCTCGCCCAGCTCGTGCTTGAGGTTCTGGATCTGCTCGCCCAGCGCGGCTTCGAGCGCCGTCTTGAGGGTGTCGAGTTTGCTACTCATCGGTGCTTGTCCCGTCCTCGTTTAGCGCGCGATCGTGTTTTCGCGGCGGATCTTGGCCTGCAGCTGCAAGATGCCGTACAGCAGCGCCTCGGCCGTCGGCGGGCAGCCGGGCACATAGACGTCGACCGGCACGATGCGATCGCAGCCGCGCACGACCGAGTAGCTGTAGTGGTAGTAGCCGCCGCCGTTCGCGCAGGATCCCATCGACAGCACCCAGCGCGGCTCGGCCATCTGGTCGTAGACCTTGCGCAGCGCCGGCGCCATCTTGTTGCACAGCGTGCCGGCGACGATCATCAGATCGCTCTGCCGCGGGCTGGGCCGGAACAGCATGCCGAAACGGTCGATGTCGTAACGGGCCGCGCCCGCATGCATCATCTCCACCGCGCAGCAGGCCAGACCGAAGGTCATCGGCCACAGCGAACCGGTCTTGGACCAGTTGATCAGCTTGTCGACCGAGGTGGTGACAAAGCCTTCCTTCAAAACGCCTTCGATACCCATGAGGTGTGCCTCAGCTTATTCCCAGTCCAGGGCGCCTTTTTTCCATTCGTAGGCGAAACCCACGACCAGAATGCCCAGGAAAATCATCATGGCCCAGAAACCCGCGGCGCCGATTTCCTTCAGCGAAAGCGCCCAGGGAAACAGGAAAGCGATTTCCAGGTCGAACAAAATAAACAGGATGGCGACGAGGTAGTAGCGCACATCGAATTTCATGCGCGCGTCTTCAAAAGCCTCGAAGCCGCATTCGTAGGGGGAATTCTTGGCCGCATCGGGCCGGTTCGGGCCGAGCAGGAAGCCGAGCACCTGAGGCGCCACACCGACGCCGACGCCGACCAGGATGAAGAGGATGACGGGCAGGTACTGATCCAGGCTCATGGTTGACGCTCTCAGCACCGTCCGCCGCGCCTCCGGGCGCAGGGACGGAAAATCAATAAACACATCGCGACGAGCCGCGCGCCGATGAAACGCGAGGCCGGCAAAAGCTACGGGCGCGCCGCCGACAACTGATTGCTGTCCACGGTTCGCGCCCGCCTTTCCCCTTGCAACAAAACCCCTTCGAGTATTTATCGCGACAGGTCGCTTCGACCAGTACTCTCGAGGCTCCAGCCTCGAAATCCTAACCGATGATCTGGTGCGGTCGGCGAGACTCGAACTCGCACAGCTTTCGCCACTACCCCCTCAAGATAGCGTGTCTACCAATTTCACCACGACCGCTCGTGTTTTCCGTCCGGATCCGCTTGAGGAATTGCTACCCCGGACAGCCTTGTATTCTATACCGAAAAATCTTCGCCTCTAAGTGAAGCGGCGGAGATTTTGTCTGCGCAGCGCACCGCAACAACAGTGCGCCGCACAGCAGCCGCCTCAGTTCGAAGCAGCGCCCGATGCGGCCGGCGCGACGCTGGCCGGCAGCACTGCGGCCGACGGCGCGACGGCACCCGGAATCGCTGCCGCGCCCGAGGCGGCGACGGCCGGCGGCGCGGCACGGTCCAGCACGCTCTCGGCAGCGGCAGCGCCGCCGCGATGGTTGGACAGATAGGCCAGCGCCAGCGTGCAGACGAAGAAGACGGTGGCGCAGACGGCCGTGCTGCGCGACAGGAAGTTGGCGCTGCCGGTGGCGCCGAACAAGCTGCCCGAGGCACCACTGCCGAAGGAAGCGCCCATATCGGCGCCCTTGCCGTGCTGGACCAGCACCAGGCCGATCATCACCAGCGCGCTCAGCAGCTGCAGAACAAGAACCAGATTAGCCAAGACTTGCATTCAAAAAACTCCAAAAAACCGTTGTCTCTTACATCGCCGCGCGGCAGATCGCGGCGAAATCGGCCGCCTTCAGCGCCGCGCCGCCGATCAGGCCGCCATCGATATCGGGCTGGCCGAACAGCTGGGCCGCGTTGTCGGGCTTGACGCTGCCGCCGTACAGGATGCGCATCGCGTCGGACTTCTGCGTCGCCGCATGCAGCTGCAGGCGCAACACCTGGTGCACCGCCTGCGCCTGCTCGGGCGTTGCGGTCAGACCGGTGCCGATCGCCCAGACCGGCTCGTAGGCCAGTACGATCTCGCCGATGCAATGCGTCAGCGTGTGGATCACCGCGGCCAGCTGGCGCTTGACGACCTCTTCGGTGCGGCCCGCCTCGCGCTCGGCCAGCGTCTCGCCGACGCAGACGATGGGCGTCACGCCATGCGCGAGCGCCGCCTTGGCCTTGTCGGCGACCAACTGATCGCTTTCATGGTGGTAGGCGCGGCGCTCCGAGTGGCCGACGATCGCGTAGCGGCAACCCAGATCGGCCAGCATCGCCGAGGAGACCTCGCCGGTGTAGGCCCCCTGCTCGTGCGCCGAGCAGTCCTGCGCGCCGAAGGCGACCTGCTGGCCGGTCAGGGCCAGCGCCGTCTCGGCGATATAGGGGAATGGCACGCAGACGGCGACGTCGGCGTTCCACGGCCCCGCTTCCTTCAGGCCGGCCAACAGGACCGCATTGGCAGCGCGGCTGCCATGCATCTTCCAGTTGCCAACGACCAATTTCTTGCGCATTGCTACGAACTCCATCTCACCAGCACAGCACGATCTTGCCGACATGCTCGCCCGATTCCATCAGGGCGTGCGCCTCGGCGGCTCGATCGGCCGGCAACTGGCGGTAAATGACCGGGGCGATCCGGCGTGACTCCAAGAGCGGCCACACCCGCTCACGCAGCGCGCGCGCGATGCCCGCCTTGAAGGCGACCGGCCGCGGGCGCAAGGTCGAACCGCTGATCGTCAGGCGCCGACGCAGCACCAGGCCGGCGTCGAACTTCGCCTCCAGCCCGCCCTGCACCGCGATGATGACCGCGCGACCGTCCTCGGCCAGGCACTGCACATTGCGCTCGACATAAGGACCGGCGACCATGTCCAGGATCACGTCGACGCCATGGCCGCCGGTGGCGGCCTTGACCTCGGCGACAAAGTCCTGCGCCCGGTAGTCGATCGCCAGATCGGCACCCAGTTGCAGGCAGGCTTCGGCCTTGGCCGCATTGCCAACCGTCACGATCACCTGGCGCGCATCGAAGGCCTTGGCCAACTGGATCGCCGTCACGCCGATGCCGCTGCTGCCGCCGTGGATCAGGATGGTCTCGGCCGGCTGCAGCCGCGCCCGCTCGAACACATTCGACCAAACGGTGAAGAAGGTCTCGGGCAGGCTGGCGGCCTCGGCCATGCTCCAGCCATTGGGCACCGGCAGGCATTGCTCGACCGGCGCCGTGCACAGCTCGGCATAGCCGCCACCCGCCACCAGCGCGCAGACCGCGTCACCGAGTTTCAGCCCGGCGGCGGCCAGCGCCGCGGCATCGCCGGCGACGATGCGGCCGGCCACCTCGAGCCCGGGCAGATCGCTGGCACCCGGCGGCGGCGGATAGGAGCCCTTGCGCTGCAACACGTCGGGGCGGTTGATGCCATAGGCCTCGACCGCGATCAGGCATTCACCGGCCCCGGCAACGGGGTCGGGTCGTGCCTCGACTTGCAGCACCTCGGGCCCGCCGGGGCGGGTGATCGCGATCGCCTTCATCGGTCGCGTGAACTCAGTCGCCGTGGCCTTCTTGGCCGGCGGCGGGCTGCTCGCGATCGATCAGCGCCTTCATCGACAGCTTGATGCGGCCCTTCTCGTCGGTCTCGAGCACCTTGACCTTGACGATCTGACCTTCCTGCAGGAAGTCGGTGACCTTCTCGACGCGCTGGTGGGCGATCTGGCTGATGTGCAGCAGACCGTCCTTGCCCGGCAGCAGATTGACCAGGGCACCGAAGTCCAGGATCTTGGTGATCGGGCCTTCGTAGACCTTGCCGATCTCGACCTCGGCCGTGATCTCCTCGATGCGCTTCTTGGCGTGGGCCGCCTTGTCCGCGTCGGTCGAGGCGATGGTGATCGTGCCGTCTTCGCCGATGTCGATCGTCGTGCCGGTCTCTTCGGTCAGCGCGCGGATCGTCGCGCCGCCCTTGCCGATCACGTCACGGATCTTCTCCGGGTTGATCTTCATCGTGTACAGGCGCGGGGCGAACTGGCTCACCTCGGTGTTGGCCGAGCCCATGGCCTCGACCATCTTGCCCAGGATGTGCAGACGCGCTTCCTTGGCTTGCGCCAGGGCGACCTGCATGATCTCCTTGGTGATGCCCTGGATCTTGATGTCCATCTGTAGGGCGGTGATGCCGGCGGTCGTGCCGGCCACCTTGAAGTCCATATCGCCCAGGTGGTCCTCGTCACCGAGGATGTCGGTCAGCACGGCGAAGCGGTTGGCGTCCTTGATCAGGCCCATGGCGATGCCGGCCACATGGGCCTTCATCGGTACGCCGGCGTCCATCAGCGCCAGGCAGCCGCCGCAGACCGAAGCCATCGACGAGGAGCCATTGCTCTCGGTGATCTCCGAGACCACGCGCATCGTGTACGGGAACTCTTCCTTGCTCGGCAGCACGGCGACCAGCGCGCGCTTGGCCAGGCGGCCGTGGCCGATCTCGCGGCGCTTCGGGCTGCCCACGCGACCCGTCTCGCCGGTGGCGAAGGGAGGCATGTTGTAGTGCAGCATGAAGCGGTCTTCGAACTCGCCGGCCAGCGCGTCGATGCGCTGGGCGTCGCGGTCGGTGCCCAGCGTGGCGACGACCAGGCCCTGGGTCTCGCCGCGGGTGAACAGCGCCGAACCGTGGGTGCGCGGCAGCACGCCGTTGCGGATCTCGATCGCGCGCACGGTGCGGGTGTCACGGCCGTCGATGCGCGGCTCGCCGGCCAGGATCTGGCCGCGCACGATGCGGGCTTCGATCTCGAACAGCAGGCCCTCGACCTCGACCTTGTCGAAGGCAATACCCTCGGCCGTCAGCGCGGCGAAGACATTGGCCGCGGCCGTGCGGCAGGCTTGCGTGCGCGCCTGCTTGGAGCGGATCTGGTAGGCCTCGCGCAGCGGGCCTTCGGCCAGCGCGTTGATCTTGGCGATGAAGGCCTCGTCCTTGGCCGGCGCCTTCCAGTCCCAGACCGGCTTACCGGCCTCGCGAACCAGCGCGTGGATCGCGTCGATGGCGATCTTGCCCTGCTCGTGGCCGTAGACGACCGCGCCCAGCATGATCTCTTCGCTGAGCTGCTCGGCCTCGGACTCGACCATCAGCACGGCGGCTTCGGTGCCGGCGACGACCAGGTCCATCTTGCTGTCGGCCAGCTGGGTCTTGCCCGGGTTCAGCACGTATTCGCCGTTGACATAGCCAACGCGGGCGGCGCCGATCGGGCCGTTGAACGGGATGCCGGAGACGGCCAGCGCGGCGCTGGTGGCGATCATGGCGGCGATATCGGCCTGCACCTCGGGGTTCAGCGACAGCACGTGGATGACGACCTGGACTTCATTGAAGAAGCCTTCCGGGAACAGCGGGCGGATCGGGCGGTCGATCAGGCGGCTGGTCAGCGTCTCCAGCTCGCTCGGGCGGCCTTCACGCTTGAAGAAGCTGCCGGGGATCTTGCCGGCGGCATAGGTCTTCTCGATGTAGTCGACGGTCAGCGGGAAGAAGTCCTGGCCGGCCTTGGCCTCGCTCTTGGCCACCACGGTGGCCAGCACCACGGTGTCTTCGATATTGACCAGCACGGCGCCGGTCGACTGGCGGGCGATCTCGCCGGTCTCCATCACGACTTGATGGCCCCCCCATTGGAAGCTCTTGGTGACTTTGTTGAACAAGCTCATTGCGTCTCTCCTTGTGGTTGGAAGGGAGCAGTCTGGGTTTGACGCAATGCCATTCCACCGATGCTGCAAGGCGCAGCATCCGTGGAATGACACAGCAGCGTCACGTCAGCCCAACTCCGGAAAAGTTAAATATCAAAAGACAAAGAGCCTGTGCTGGCGGGTATTCCAGACAGGCTCTTGTGTCCCAGCTCGCGAATTACTTGCGCAGGCCCAGCTTCTGGATCAGAGCGGTGTAACGCGCGGCGTCCTTGCGCTTCAGGTAGGCCAGCAGGCTCTTGCGCGAGTTGACCATCTTCAGCAGGCCGCGACGACCATGGTGGTCCTTCATATTGGCCTTGAAGTGCGGGGTCAGCGCGTTGATGCGGGCGGTCAGCAGGGCCACCTGGACTTCCGGCGAGCCGGTGTCATTGGCGCTGCGGGCGTTCGACTGAACGATTTCTGCTTTGTTGATCGACATGATGTCTTGCGTTCCGGTTGTCGGATTCCGCTGGAGCAACAGGCAAGCAAGCCCTGCGACGCACACAGACGGTTTCCGGGGTGATGACTTGCGGCTAGGAGTGAAACCGACCCCTACCGTGCTACTGCATTCCACCCTTCCCCGCCCTCTGAAAGGACCGCAAGAAGAGCAAAACCCAAGGATTATAGACCAAGAGCGGTCGCTTTCGCGAGCTTGCATCACAGGAGCGGGCAATTCAGTAGCGCTGCATCCGGCAATGATGTGGCTGCGCCGCCTGATTGGCGGCGACAAAGCGCAGGGTCCGGAAGCCGTAGCCCGAGCCCTCGTTGTCGAAACGCGCACCCGGCGTGCCGGCCTTCTTCATCACGCTGACATAGAGCGGCTGGATGAACTGGTGGTCGGCGGCCCGCATGACGCCCTGGTGCACGCCACCCAAGCTGCGGCCATCGTAGGTCAGGCCTTCCATCGCGCGCGCCACGGCGGTCGCCTCGTCCGACCGGGCCCGTTCGATCGCCGCCGCCAAAACCTCGACCATCGCCTGCATGCGGGCATGGACGTAGTCGTCCTCGGGTCGTGGAAAGCGCTCGCGGAAGGCGGCGTAGAAACGATCCGAACTGGCCGTGCCAACGTTGGGATGCCACTCGGCCACCGCCAGCACGCGGTCGATGCCGGCCTCACCCAACGCCGCCGGCACGCCCAGGCCGTTGCCGTAGAAGGTGTAGAAGCGCGCCTCCAGGCCGATGTCGCGCGCGGCCTTGATCAAGAGGGTCAGGTCGTTGCCCCAGTTGCCGGTCAGCACCGCCTGCGCGCCGCTGGCCTTGATCTTCGTGACGTAAGGCAGGAAATCCTTGACCCGGCCGACCGGGTGCAACTCGTCGCCGACGATGGCGATATCGGGCCGCTTGGCCGCGATCATCTCGCGGCCGCGCCGAAGCACATGCTGGCCGAAGCTGTAGTCCTGGCCGATCAGGTAGATCTTCTTGACGCCAGTGTCCTCGCGCAGCTGGTCGGTCAGCGCGGCCAGCCGCATGTCGGCATGGGCATCGAAGCGGAAATGCCAGAAGCTGCAGCGCTCGTTGGTCAAGGCCGGATCGACGGCCGAGTAGTTCAGCAGCAGGGCGCGGTGTTGCGGCTCGCGCTCGTTGTGCTTGTTGAGCGCCTCGATCAGCGCCGCCGCCGTCGCCGAGCTATTGCCTTGCAAGACGAAGCCTGCGCCCTGGTCGATCGCCGAGCGCAGCAGCGCCAGGCTTTCCTCGGCCCCGCCCTTGCTGTCGTAGCGAAGCAGTTGCAGCGGCCGCGCGCCGCCGGGCAAGGCGACGCCGCCGCGCGCATTGACCCGCTCGACCGCCCAGATCAGATTGCGGTAAACCGCTTCGCCGGCATTGCCGAAGGGGCCCGACAGGCCCTCGATCAGCGCCAGCTTGATCGGCTTGGCGGCGCGTGCCGGCGCCGTCGCCAGGCCCAGCGCGAACAGCAAAAGCGCAAGCAACTGGTGGCGCATGAGTTGATTCCAAGAGCGCTTCATCAGAATTTTTTCAGACCCTTGAAAGGGCTTTGGTCGCTCCAAGCTTGGACGGCATGGGGGCTGCGCCCACACCAGTTTCAACCGCAGCGATCGAGTTCAAACGATTCTAGGAGCCTGCCATGTTTGTGTTTCCCCTCGCCCACCCGGTCCGCCGTTCCGCCGAGCTTTCGCGCCGCATCGAGCGCCTGTTCGACATCAATGACGACGCCGTCGCGCTGCGCAGCCCGGCGCTGGACGTCAGCGAAACCGATGCGGCCTACACCCTGCAGCTGGACCTGCCGGGCGTCGCCAAGGAGGCCGTCAAGGTCAAGATCGAAGGCCGCAAGATCAGCATCGACGCCGAGCAGGCGCGTGCCGCCGAGCAGACGGAAGGCGAACGTGCGCTGTACCGCGAGCGCTCGGTGACCCGCTTCTCGCGCAGCTTGGTGCTGCCACAGGAAGTCAGCAAGAACGACTCCGCCGCCAAGCTGGAAAACGGCGTGCTGACCCTGACCCTGGTCAAGCGCGTGCCGGACAACGCCGGCGAGCTGACGATCAACTGAGTCTCAGATCGCGTCCAACGCCCAGCGCGGGCGCACCTCGAAGCCGCCAGCGGGCTGCAGATCGGCCATGCCGCGCTGCAGCCGCAGCGCGGCCGCCATCGCGATCATCGCGCCGTTGTCGGTGCACAGGCTCAGTTCCGGGTAGTGCACGCGGAGCTGGCGCTTCGCGCAGGCCGTGTTCAACTGCTGACGCAGGAGGCTGTTCGCACCGACGCCGCCGGCGACGACCAGGCGCTTCAAGCCGGTCTGCTTCAGCGCCAGCAGCGATTTCTTCACCAGCACTTCGACGATCGCGGCCTGAGTCGCCGCCGCCAGATCGGCGCGCTGCTGTTCGCTCGGCGCATCGCCGAGCTTCTTCACCTGCGTCAGCACGGCCGTCTTCAGGCCGGCAAAGCTGAAGTCGGGCTTGCCGCTGTGCAAGAGCGGCCGCGGCAAGTCGAACTGCGTCGCGTCGCCCTGCTCCGCCAGCCGCGCCAGATGCGGGCCGCCCGGATAGGGCAGGCCCAAGAGCTTGGCACTCTTGTCGAAGGCCTCGCCGGCGGCGTCATCGATCGTCTCGCCGAGGATCTCATAAGCGCCGACCTCGTCGACCCGCATCAGCTGCGTGTGGCCACCGGAGACCAGCAGCGCGACGAACGGAAACTCCGGCGCATCGGCCGATAGAAAGGGCGACAGCAGATGCCCTTCCAGATGGTGGATGCCCAGGGTCGGCCTGCCCAGCGCCGCGGCCAGCGACACCGCCACGCCGGCGCCGACCAGCAAGGCGCCGGCAAGACCCGGCCCCTGGGTATAGGCGATCACGTCAATCTCGTTCAGCGCGACGCCGGCCTGGTCCAGCACCTCGCGCGTCAGCGGCAGCACCCGGCGGATATGGTCGCGCGAGGCCAGTTCCGGCACGACGCCGCCATAGGCCTGGTGCATCGCGATCTGGCTGTGCAGGGCCTGGCCGAGCAGCTTCGGTGCCCCCCGCTCCGGCACCTCGATCAGCGCGACGCCGGTCTCGTCGCAGGACGATTCGAAGCCGAGGACCTTCACTTTTCCCTGGCGTGGTTGATCGAGTACTTCGGAATCTCGACCGTAATGTCCTGCTGGCCGAGGATGGCCTGGCAGGACAGGCGCGAATCGGGCTCCAGTCCCCAGGCGCGGTCCAGCATGTCCTCCTCGCCCTCCTCCATCTCGGACAGCGAGCGGCCGCCCTCGCGCACGATCACATGGCAGGTCGTGCAGGCGCAGACCTGGTCGCAGGCATGCTCGATCTCGACGTCGTTGTCCAGCAGGGCCTCGCAGATCGAGGTGCCGGCGGGCGCCGTGACCGTCTTGCCCTCGGGGCAGTACTCGGCATGGGGAAGGATCTTGATCGTCGGCATGGTCAGACCTGTTCAATGCTGCGGCCGGTCAGCGCCTGCTGAATGCCGCGGTTCATCCGTTCGGCGGCAAAGGCCTCCGTGCCCTTGGCCAGCGTCTCGACGGCGGCGTCGATCGCGTCGGCGTCCTCGCCGCGCGCCGCCTCGGCCAGGGCCTTCAGCAGCGCCTCGATCGCGGCGCGTTCACCGGCGTCGAGCAGATCGCCGTCGGCGGCCAGCGCCGACCGGGTCGCCAGCGTCATCCGCTCGGCCTCCACGCGCGCCTCGCGCAGCTTGCGCGCCTGCATATCGCTCTCGGCACTGGCAAAGCCGTCCTTCAGCATGCCGGCAATCTGCTCGTCGCTCAGACCATAGCTGGGCTTGACCTGCACGGCCGCCTCGACGCCCGAGGTCAGCTCCTTGGCCGACACGCTCAAGAGCCCGTCCGCATCGACCTGGAAGGTCACGCGGATGCGCGCCGCGCCGGCCACCATCGGCGGGATGCCGCGCAGCTCGAAGCGCGCCAGCGAACGGCATTCGGCGACCAGCTCGCGCTCGCCCTGCAGCACATGGACCGCCATCGCCGTCTGGCCGTCCTTGAAGGTGGTGAAGTCCTGGGCCTTGGCGACCGGGATGGTCGCATTGCGCTCGATGATGCGCTCGACCAGACCACCCATGGTCTCCAGCCCCAGCGACAACGGGATCACGTCCAGTAGCAGGATCTCGCCGTCGGCCGCATTGCCGGCCAGTTGGTTGGCCTGAATCGCCGCGCCAAGTGCGACGACCTCGTCCGGGTTCAGATTCGTCAGCACCTCGCGGCCGAACAGCTTGCCGACCGCCGCGCGTACGCAGGGCATGCGGGTCGAGCCGCCGACCATCACCGTGCCCTGCACCTCCTCGGCCTTGACCTTGGCATCGCGCAGCACGCGACGCACCGAGGCCAGGGTCTTGGCGATCAGCGGTTCGGCCAGCGCCTCGAACTGGGCACGACCGACCTCGACGGCCAAGCGGCCGGCATCGAGTTCGGCGGTCAGCGTCGCGGCGTCGGCATCGGACAGCGACTCCTTGGCCGCGCGCGCGGCAACCAGCACGGCGCGCTTGTCGTGGGCGCTGACGGCGGCGAGGCCCGACTGCGCCAGCGCCCAGTCGGCCAGCGCGCGATCGAAATCGTCACCACCCAGGGCCGCATCGCCACCGGTCGCGACCACCTCGAACACGCCCTTGGTCAGGCGCAGCAGCGAGATGTCGAAGGTGCCGCCGCCGAGGTCGTAGACCGCGTAAAGCCCTTCGCTGGCGTTGTCCAGGCCATAGGCGATCGCCGCGGCGGTCGGCTCGTTGATCAGGCGCAGCACATTGAGGCCGGCCAGTTGCGCCGCGTCCTTGGTCGCCTGACGCTGGGCATCGTCGAAATAGGCCGGCACGGTGATGACGGCGCCGAACACGTCGTCGGCAAAACTGTCCTCGGCGCGGAAGCGCAGGGTCGCCAGGATCTCGGCCGAGACCTCGACCGGCGACTTCAGCCCCTCGCGCGTGGCGATCGACAGCATGCCCGGCGTGTCCTCGAAGCGGTAGGGCAGCTTCTCGCGGCCCGCCACATCGGCCAGGCCGCGGCCCATGAAGCGCTTGACCGAGACGATGGTGTTCTCCGGATCGTCGGCCTGCGCGGCCAGCGCATCGGCGCCGATCTGGCGGCGGCCTTCTTCGAGATAGCGCACGGCCGAGGGCAGGATCACCCGGCCCTGCTCGTCGGGCAGGCATTCGGCCACGCCATGGCGCACGGCGGCGACCAGCGAATGGGTCGTGCCCAGGTCGATGCCCACCGCGATCCGGCGCTCGTGCGGATTGGGCGATTGCCCCGGTTCGGAGATCTGCAACAAAGCCATGTCAGTTTTCCAGCGCCTCCAGGCGCTTGTCGATATCGGAGCGGAACTTCGCGATGAACATCAGCGCCCGCACCTGCTGGGCCGCCGCCGCGGTGTCGCCGGCTTCGTCCAGCAGGCGACGCACCTCCGCCAGCAAGGCCGCCTCGCGCGCCGCGACCTCGTCATCGATCGCCCGCACCGCGGCCGCGTCACCCGCGTCGGCGGCCTCGTCCAGCCCCTCGCGCCAGGCCATCTGCTCCATCAGGAAGCTGGCCGGCATGCGGGTGTTCTCGTTGACCAGCAGCGGCACGCCGCGCAGCTCGCACAGATAGGCGGCACGCTGCAGCGGGTCGCGCAGGCGCTGGTGCGCCTCGTTGACACGCAGCGCCCATTGCATCGCCAGACGCTGGGCGGCCGCGCCCTCGGCGGCGAACTTGTCCGGGTGAACGCGGGCCTGCAGGTTCTTCCAGCGCGCCTCGATCTCGGCGCGCTGCTGCTCCTGCCGCTCGGGCAGGCCAAACAGGGCGAAGTCGTTGTCGTCGAGTCTCATCAAGGATGCCGGCAATAAAAAGGCGCGGCTTGCGGCCGCGCCCTGCAGGAAGAGGCCAAAATTCTAGACGCGGAAGGATTCGCCGCAGCCGCAGCGATCCTTCTCGCGCGGGTTGCGGAACTTGAAGCCTTCGTTCAAGCCCTCGCGCACGAAATCGAGCTCGGTGCCGTCCAGATAGGGCAGGCTTTTCGGATCGATCAAGATCTTGATGCCATGGCCCTCGAAGACCACATCCTCGGGCGTCACCTCATCGGCGTACTCGAGCTTGTAGGCGAGACCCGAGCAGCCGGTCGTCTTGACGCCCAGGCGCAGGCCGATGCCGCGCCCGCGCTTGCTGATGTAGCGCGTCACATGGCGCGCGGCCGCTTCGGTCAGGGTCACGGACATCGTCGAATCCCTTACTGCGCGTTCTTGGCGCGGTAATCGTCGACCGCCGCCTTGATCGCGTCCTCGGCCAGGATCGAACAGTGGATCTTCACCGGCGGCAGCGCCAGTTCCTCGGCGATCTGCGTGTTCTTGATCGCCAGCGCCTGGTCCAGGCTCTTGCCCTTAACCCATTCGGTCACCAGCGAGCTCGAGGCGATCGCCGAGCCGCAGCCATAGGTCTTGAACTTGGCGTCCTCGATCAGGCCGGTGGCCGGATTGACCTTGATCTGCAGCTTCATCACGTCGCCGCAGGCCGGCGCGCCGACCATGCCGGTGCCGACCGACTCGTCGCCCTTGTCGAAGGCGCCGACATTGCGGGGGTTCTCGTAGTGATCAACGACTTTTTCGCTGTAGGCCATGATGTTTCTCCAACGTATTCGGGGTAGTTAGTGGGCAGTCCACTGAATGGTCGATAGATCGATGCCATCCTTGTACATATCCCACAGCGGCGACAGCTCGCGCAGCTTGGCCACACGGTCCTTCAGGATGCTCACCGCGTAATCGATCTCCTCGACCGTGGTGAAGCGGCCGATCGTCATGCGCAGCGAGCTGTGCGCCAGCTCGTCGCTGCGGCCCAGCGCGCGCAAGACATAGCTGGGCTCCAGGCTGGCCGAGGTGCAGGCCGAGCCGGACGAGACGGCGATGCCCTTGACGCCCATGATCAGCGACTCGCCTTCCACGTAGTTGAACGAGATGTTGAGGTTGTGCGGGACGCGGCGCTCCAGGTCGCCATTGACGAAGACCTGCTCGATGTCCATCAGCCCGTCGAGCAGGCGCTTTTGCAGCATGCGGATGCGCTCGCCCTCGGTCTTCATCTCGTTCTTGGCGATCTCGTAGGCCAGGCCCATGCCGACGATCTGGTGCGTCGCCAGCGTGCCCGAGCGCATGCCGCGCTCATGGCCGCCGCCGTGCATCTGCGCCTCCAGGCGTACGCGCGGCTTGCGGCGCACGAACAGCGCGCCGATGCCCTTGGGGCCATAGGTCTTGTGCGAGGCCAGGCTCATCAGGTCGATCGGCAAGGTCGCCATATCGATCTCGACCTTGCCGGTCGCCTGCGCGGCGTCGACGTGGAAGATGATGCCCTTGTCGCGGCAGATATTGCCGATCGCAACGACATCCTGGATCACGCCGATCTCGTTGTTGACGAAGAGCACCGAGGCCAGGATGGTGTCCGGCCGCAGCGCCGCCTTGAACTTGTCCAGGTCCAGCAGGCCATTGGCCTCGACGTCCAGCAGGGTCACCTCGAAGCCCTGGCGCTCCAGCTCGCGGCAGGTGTCCAGGGTCGCCTTGTGCTCGGTCTTCAGGGTGATGATGTGCTTGCCGCGCGTCTTGTAGAACTGCGCCGCGCCCTTGATCGCCAGGTTGATGGACTCGGTCGCGCCCGAGGTCCAGACGATCTCGCGCGGATCGGCATTGATCAGCGACGCGACCTGCTCGCGCGCCTTCTCGACCGCCGCCTCGGCCTCCCAGCCCCAGGCGTGGCTGCGCGAGGCCGGATTGCCGAAATGCTCGCGCAACCACGGGATCATCGCCTCGACGACGCGCGGATCGACCGGCGTCGTCGCGCCATAGTCCATATAGATCGGGAAATGCGGGGTCATGTCCATAGCTGCAGACAGGTTCTCTTTTTATTTGGTGAAGGCGTTGCCGAGGGCGAAGACCGAGTTCGGTGCGGTGACGCGGATCGGCTTGACCACCGGCGTCGTCGAGATCGCACGCTTGACCGGCGCCTCCTCGATCGTCACGCCCTTGGCCAGCTGGTCCTCGACCAGCTTGCGCAGCGAGACCGAGTCCAGGTACTCGATCATCTTGGCGTTCAGGCTGGTCCACAGCTCGTGCGTGATGCACTTGCCGGTGTCCTCGCCCATGCAGTTCTCCTTGCCGCCGCAACCGGTCGCGTCGATCGGCTCGTCGACGGCGACGATGATGTCGGCCACGGTGATCTCGCTGGACTTGCGGCCCAGCGAATAGCCGCCGCCCGGGCCGCGGGTGCTCTCCACCAGCTCATGGCGGCGCAGTTTGCCGAACAGCTGCTCCAGATAGGACAGCGAGATCTGCTGGCGCTGGCTGATCGCCGCCAGAGCGACCGGGCCGCTGTTTTCGCGCAGGGCCAGATCGATCATTGCGGTGACGGCAAAACGACCTTTGGTGGTGAGACGCATCGAACTTCTCCTTCGCCCTGAGGGCCCTGAGGCGGCGCGAACCAAAAGCGCCGCCCAACTCCGGGTTTACCCAGGCGACCTCTCTCGGTCGCAGACGGGTTAACCCTCGGTTATTTCCGAGCATTTTACTCAATTACTGCCAGGCTTGCTGGCGAGGCCCCGGTCGGCCCCCCGGAGCCGGGGCGCGATGAGGCCGCGCGGCCGGCTTGGCCGGGCCTCGGACGGTCGACCAGGCGGGCGGATCAGGCCGCCTTGGCGCCCGTGGCCGGATCGATATTGTCGTGCACAAGCGCGCCGAAGGCCTGCTCCCGCAGCTGCGCCAGCTGGTCGCGCACCCGCGCCGCCTTCTCGAACTCCAGGTTGCGGGCATGCTCGAGCATCTGCTTTTCCAGCGTGGCGATGCGCTTGCTGAGGTCCTTCTCGGACAGCTCCTCGACGGCGGCCGCCTGCAAGAGCTTCTGGTCGTCGCGGCCGGTCTTCTCCGAGTAGACGCCGTCGATGATGTCCTTGATGCGCTTGCTGACGCTGCGCGGCGTGATGCCATTGGCCTCGTTGAAGGCGATCTGCCTGGCGCGGCGGCGCTCCGTCTCGCCGATCGCCTTCTTCATCGAATCGGTGATGCGGTCGGCATAGAGGATGGCCTTGCCGTTCAGATTGCGCGCCGCCCGGCCTATGGTCTGGATCAGGCTGCGCTCGGCGCGCAGAAAGCCTTCCTTGTCGGCGTCCAGGATCGCCACCAGCGAGACTTCGGGGATGTCCAGGCCTTCGCGCAAGAGGTTGATGCCGACCAGCACGTCGAAGGTGCCCAAGCGCAGATCACGCAGGATCTCGACCCGCTCGACCGTGTCGACGTCCGAGTGCAGATAGCGCACCTTGACCCCGTTGTCGCTCAGGTAGTCGGTCAGTTGCTCCGCCATGCGCTTGGTCAGCACGGTGATCAGCACCCGCTCCTGCGCCTCGACCCGCTCGCGGATCTCCTGCAGCACATCGTCTACCTGCTGCGTCGCCGGCCGCACCTCGACAATCGGATCTACCAGGCCGGTCGGGCGGACGACCTGCTCAACCACCTGGCCGGCGTTGTCCTTCTCGTAATTGGCCGGCGTCGCCGAGACGAAGACCGCCTGACGCATCTTGCGCTCGAATTCCTCGAACTTCAGCGGCCGATTGTCCAGCGCCGAAGGGAGGCGGAAGCCGTACTCGACCAGGGTCGTCTTGCGCGCCCGGTCACCGTTGTACATGCCGCCGAACTGGCCGATCAGCACATGGCTTTCGTCCAGGAACATCAAGGCGTCGGGCGGCAGGTAGTCGACCAGGGTCGGCGGCGGCTCGCCGGGCGCCGCGCCGGACAGGTGCCGGGTGTAGTTCTCGATGCCCTTGCAGTGGCCGACCTCCTGCAGCATCTCGAGGTCGAAGCGGGTGCGCTGCTCCAGGCGCTGCGCCTCGACCAGCTTGCCTTCCTTGACGAAGAAATCCAGCCGCTCGCGCAGCTCGGCCTTGATGCCGTCCATCGCCTCCAGCACCCGCTCGCGCGGCGTCACGTAGTGGCTGCTCGGATAGACGGTGAAGCGGGCAATCTTCTGGCGGATCTTGCCGGTCAGCGGGTCGAACAGCTGCAGGGTCTCGACCTCGTCGTCGAACAGCTCGATGCGCAGGGCCAGCTCCGAATGCTCGGCCGGGAAGACGTCGATCGTGTCGCCGCGCACACGGAAGATGCCGCGGTTGAATTCCATCTCGTTGCGGCTGTACTGCATGCGGATCAGCTGGGCGATCACGTCGCGCTGCCCCATCTTGTCGCCGACCCGCAGCGTCATCACCATCTGGTGATAGTCGCTCGGGTTGCCGATGCCGTAGATGGCGGAGACCGAGGCGACGATGACGACATCGCGCCGCTCCAGCAGGCTCTTGGTGCAGGACAGGCGCAGCTGCTCGATCTGCTCGTTGATCGCGCTGTCCTTCTCGATGAACAGGTCGCGCTGCGGCACATAGGCCTCGGGCTGGTAGTAGTCGTAGTAGCTGACGAAATACTCGACCGCGTTGTTCGGAAAGAAGTCGCGGAACTCGCCGTAGAGCTGGGCCGCCAGGGTCTTGTTCGGCGCGAACACGATGGCCGGCCGGCCCAGGCGGGCGATCACATTGGCCATCGTGTAGGTCTTGCCCGAACCGGTGACGCCCAACAGGGTCTGGAAGCTCAGGCCGTCGTTGATGCCCTCGACGAGCTGCGCAATCGCGGTCGGCTGGTCCCCGGCCGGCGGAAAGGGCTGGAACAGCTGGAATGGCGAGCCTTCGAAATGGACGAATTCACCGTTCGGCTGTTCCTTGTCAGCGGGGGCGGCGTCTCGGGCGTTGATCACTTCTTGCATGGGGTAATCCCTGAATGGTCGCAGCGGCCGCCTAGAATCCAGGGCCGCGCAATCCGACAGGGTAGCGCAGCCGCCCGGACCTTGCCGCCGGCAGGCTCCACCCCAAACCGTCCCTGTTGCCACCGTTCTGTCAGGAAATGACCATGTCCTTGTTCGCCGCCGTCGAAATGGCCCCCCGCGATCCGATCCTGGGTCTCAATGAGCAATTCAATGCCGATACCCGGCCGGGCAAGGTCAATCTGGGCGTCGGCGTCTATTACGACGAGAACGGCAAGCTGCCGCTGCTGAAGTGCGTGGCCCGGGCCGAGGCCGCGATGCAGGCCGACCCCAAGGCGCGCGGCTATCTGCCGATCGACGGGATCGCGGCCTACGACAAGGCCGTGCAAGGCCTGGTCTTCGGCGCCGACAGCGCGATCCTGGCCGCCAAGCGCGTGGCCACCGTGCAGGCCATCGGCGGCACCGGCGGCCTGAAGATCGGCGCCGACTTCCTCAAGCGCCTGAACCCGACGGCCAAGGTGCTGATTTCCGACCCGAGCTGGGAGAACCACCGCGCGCTGTTCAGCAATGCCGGCTTCACGGTCGAGACCTACCCCTACTACGACGCCGCCAGCCGCGGCATCAACTTCGAAGGCTTGCTGGCCGCGCTGAGCGCGGCCGCTGTCGGCACCGTTGTCGTGCTGCACGCCTGCTGCCACAACCCGACCGGCTACGACCTGACGCCGGCGCAATGGGAACAGGTGGTTGCGGCCGTCAAGGCGCGCGGCCTGGTCGCCTTCCTGGACATGGCCTACCAGGGCTTCGGCGAGGGCATTGCCGAGGACGGCGCGGTGATCCAGCAGTTCCTGGCCGCCGATCTGGACTTCTTCGTTTCGACCAGCTTCTCGAAGAGCTTCTCGCTCTACGGCGAGCGCGTCGGCGCGCTGAGCGTCGTCTGTGCCTCGGCCGAGGAGACCACCAAGGTGCTGTCGCAGCTGAAGATCGTCATCCGCACCAACTACTCGAACCCGCCGACCCACGGCGCCCAGGTCGTCGCCAATGTGCTGTCCACGCCGGCGCTGCGCCAGCTCTGGGAAGAGGAACTGGCCGGCATGCGCCAGCGCATCCGCTTGATGCGCACGGCCCTGGTCGAGGCGCTGCTGAAGGCCGGCGCCCAGCAGGACTTGAGCTTCGTCACCCGCCAGAAGGGCATGTTCAGCTACTCGGGCCTGACGGCCGCCCAGATGCAGCGCCTGCGCAGCGAGTTCGGCGTCTACGGCGTCGACTCCGGCCGCATCTGCGTGGCCGCGCTGAACGAGCACAATCTGCCGCGCGTGGTCCAGGCAATCGCCGCCGTCATCCACGACTAAAGCGATCCCGGCCGGGTCGCCCGAAGGCCCGGCCGCCATGTAAAGACAGACGAAGGGACTGAAGAAACGCCGCCAGAGGCCGATCTTGAGCAGTATTGACGAGGCTTGCCGACTAGGTATTCCTCACAAATGCTGCAATGCACAATTTCTGGCACCATTGTCGGCGTCCACCATCTCCCGGAAGGTTGCTCCATGCTGTATCAGCTTTTTGAAACCCAGCGCGCGCTGCTGAGCCCCTTCGCGGAATTCGCCAGCGCCTCGGCCAAGCTGTACAGCCACCCGCTGCTGCCCTTCGCGCACACGCTGCTGTCGCCGCGCGTCTCGGCCGGCCTGGACCTGATGCACCGGCTGGCCAAGGACTACGAGAAGCCCGGCTTCGACATCCATGGCGTCGAGGTCGATGGCGTCGATGTCGCCGTGCAGGAACTGGTGCCGGTCGAAAAGCCCTTCTGCCGCCTGCTGCGCTTCAAGCGCTACACCGACGATCTGGCCGTGCTGGCCAAAATGAAGACGCAGCCGACCGTGCTGGTCGTCGCGCCGCTGTCCGGCCACCATTCCACGCTCCTGCGCGAGACGGTGCGCCAGCTCTTGAAGGACCACAAGGTCTTCATCACCGACTGGACCGACGCCCGCATGGTGCCGACCGAGGTCGGCCCCTTCCATCTGGACGACTACATTGCCTATGTGCAGGAGTTCATCCGCCATGTCGGCGCGGCCGACTGCCATGTGATCTCGGTCTGCCAGCCGACGGTGCCGGTGCTGGCCGCGATTTCGCTGATGGCCTCGCGCGGCGAGACGACACCGCGCAGCATGACGATGATGGGCGGCCCGATCGACGCCCGCAAGAGCCCGACCGCCGTCAACAACCTGGCGACCAACAAGAGCCACAGCTGGTTCGAGAACAATGTGATCTTCCGCGTGCCGCCCAACTATCCCGGCGCCGGCCGCGAGGTCTACCCGGGCTTTCTGCAGCACACCGGTTTTGTCGCGATGAATCCGGACCACCACCTGAAGGCGCATTACGACTATTTCCTCGACCTGGTGCGGGGCGATGGCGACAGCGCCGAGACCCATCGGCGCTTCTACGACGAGTACAACGCGGTGCTGGACATGCCGGCCGAGTACTACCTGGACACGATCAAGACGGTGTTCCAGGACTTCGCGCTAGTCAACGGCACCTGGGTCGTTGACGGCGAGCCGGTGCGCCCGCAGGACATCCGCGGCACCGCTTTGCTGACCGTCGAAGGCGAACTGGACGACATCTCCGGCGCCGGCCAGACCCGCGCCGCCCATGAGCTCTGCGCCGGCATCCCGAGCGAACATCAATACCATTACGACGCGATCGGCGCTGGCCATTACGGCATCTTCTCGGGCCGCCGCTGGCGCGAGAACGTCTATCCGCAGCTGCGCGACTTCATCGCCAAGTACGACCGCCCGGCCGCGGTGGCGAGCAAGAGCGTCGCGCGCAAGACCCGCAAGAAGAGCGCTTGAGCCCTGCCACCACCGAGCTGATCGCCCGCATCGATGCCGCGCTGCCGCAGACGCAGTGCCGGCGCTGCGGCTATCCGGACTGTCGTTCCTATGCCGAGGCGGTCGCTGCCGGCGGGGCGCAGATCAACCAATGCCCGCCCGGTGGCGCCGAAGGCGTCGCGCGCCTGGCCGCGCTGACCGGCCGCCCCACCCTGCCGCTGAGTGCGGAGCACGGCGTCGAGGCGCCGCGCACCCTGGCCCTCATCGATGAGGCCTGGTGCATCGGCTGCACGCTGTGCATCAAGGCCTGCCCGGTGGACGCGATCGTCGGCGCGGCTAAGCAGATGCATCTGGTCGTCGCCGAGCAATGCACCGGCTGCGAGCTCTGCGTGCCGGCCTGCCCGGTCGACTGCATCTCGCTGGTCGAGAACAGCGGGCCGCTGACGGGCTGGGCCGCCTGGAGCGCGCCGCAGGCGGAGATGGCGCGCGATCGCTATGCCTTTCACAAGAGCCGGCGCACGCGCGAGCGGCTCGAGAACGAGGCGCGGCTGCAGGCCAAGGCCGAGCACAAGCTCGCCGATCTGGCCGAGGCCTCGGCGATCCGCGAGCCGGCCGAGCTGGAGCGCAAGCGCGCCTTCATCGAGGCGGCGCTGGCGCGCGCCCGCGCCAAGGCCAAGCCCTGATCGCTGGCGCCCATGGCGCAGGCGACAATGCGCCGCCATGATGAAGCCCCAAGACATCGTCACCTTCTTCGCGACCCTGAAGGCGGCCAATCCGACGCCGCAGACCGAGCTCGAATATTCGAGCGTGTTCGAGTTGCTGACCGCGGTGCTGCTGTCGGCCCAGGCCACCGACGTCGGCGTCAACAAGGCGACACGGCGGCTGTTCCCGGTCGCCAACACGCCGGCCAAGATGCTGGCGCTGGGCGAGGCGGGCCTGGCCGAGTACATCAAGACCATCGGCCTGTACCGCACCAAGGCGGCGAATCTGATCCGGACCTGCCAGATCCTCGTCGAGCAGCATGGCAGCCGGGTGCCGGACACGCGCGAGGCGCTGGAGGCCCTGCCCGGCGTCGGCCGCAAGACGGCCAATGTGGTGCTCAACGTCGCCTTCGGCCAGCCGACGATGGCGGTGGACACACATATCTTCCGCGTCAGCAACCGCACCGGCCTGGCGCCGGGCAAGACGCCGCTGGCGGTCGAACTGGGCCTGATCAAGCGGGTGCCGGCCGAGTACGCGGTCGACTCCCACCACTGGCTGATCCTGCATGGCCGCTACGTCTGCCAGGCCCGCCGGCCGCTGTGCGAGGTCTGCGCCGTGCGCCCACAGTGCGACTACGGCCGCCGCCTACAATGAACCATCACCAGCGAGACGGGAAGCCATGCCCACAAGCGTCACCGATCTGATCGACCGCGTCGAGCGGCTGCTGCTGCGCCACGACGAACTGAAGCGCACCAATGCGCTGCTGCAGGAGCAGGTGCACACGCTGAGTCAGGAGCGCGACAGCCTGCGTTCGCGCCTGAACGCCGCCCGCGCCCGCATCGATGCGCTGTTGGAGCGCCTGCCCGTCGAAAACAGCGAAGCCGGAAAAAGCGAGGCCCCATGAAGCAGATGGAAGTGACGATCATGGGCCAGAGCTATCTGCTCGGCTGCCCCGACGGCGGCGAGGCCGCGCTGAGCAAGGCGGTCGGCCAGGTCGACAAGGAGATGAGCGCGATCCGCGATGCCGGCCGCGTCAAGGCGCGCGAGCGCATCGCCGTGCTGGCCGCGCTGAACCTCGCCTACCAGCTGGCCGAGGGCGGCCCGGCGCCGGCGGCCAAGAGCGCGGCCCTACCCGATCTCGACGGTCTGGTCCGGCGCCTCGACGAAGCCCTCGGCCACGACGGGCATTTGCTCTGACCCGACCCCGTCGAGGATTTAGAATCACCCGGTCCATCGCGTTCGCGTGAGTTCTATATTTCCTTGAACCGATGCTCTATGAGCAAGGGCTTGGAAAATACCCGGCGGGCGTGATCGTCTCGCGTCAGATGAACCCGAAGCCCGGTTGACCTCGCCCACCTGAATCCCCTGGGTTCAGGAATGCGGCTCACGGCTCGCGGTGGACACCCTTCACAAGCACAAGAACGGCGCCGAGGGACCGACGCATGAACTACTGGCTGATGAAGTCCGAGCCCGAGGAGTGCTCGATCGACGACCTCGCGCGCGCGCCCGGCAAGACCGTGCCCTGGATCGGCGTGCGCAACTACCAGGCGCGCAACTTCATGCGCGACCAGATGCGCATCGGCGACGGCGTGCTGTTCTACCACTCGTCTTGCCCGCAGCCGGGCATTGCCGGCCTCGCCGAGGTGGCCAGCGGCGCCTATCCGGACGCCAGCCAGTTCGACGCGAGCAGCCCCTATTTCGACGCCAAGGCCCGGCTCGAGGAGCCACGCTGGCTGCACGTCGATGTGCGCCTCGTGCGCAAGACCCGGCTGCTGAGCCTGGCCGAGATGCGCGCCGATCCGGCGCTGGCGACGATGCGCACGCTGCAGCCGGGCAACCGGCTGTCGATCACCCCGGTCAGCCCGGCCGAATGGGCCCATCTCCAACAACTGCTGGCGGACAAGTCTTGAGCTTCCTCGATCCCGTTCTGATTGCCGAACTGCTGGCCCTGGGCCTGGTCTCCGGTTTCCTGGCCGGCCTGCTGGGCATCGGCGGCGGCATGCTGATGGTGCCCTTCCTAACCCTGATCCTGTCGCAGCGCGGCGTAGCCGGCGGCATGGCCGTCAAGATGGCGATCGCCACCTCGATGGCCACCATCATGTTCACCTCGATCTCCAGCGTGCGCGCCCATCACAAGCGCGGCGCGGTGCGCTGGGACCTGGTGCGCGGCCTGGCGCCGGGCATCCTGGTCGGTGGCCTGGCGGCCGGCGCCGGCATCTTCGCGCTCTTGAAAGGTGCCTGGCTGGCCCTGGTCTTCGCCGTCTTCGTCGGCTTCTCGGCCACCCAGATGCTGCGCAACAAGAAACCGTCCCCGAGCCGGCAGATGCCCGGCACGGCCGGCCAGATCAGCGCCGGTGCCGGCATCGGCCTGCTGTCGGGCCTGGTCGGTGCCGGCGGCGGCTTTGTCTCGGTGCCCTTCATGACCTGGTGCAATGTACCCATGCACAACGCGGTTGCCACCAGCGCCGCGTTGGGCTTCCCGATCGCGCTGGCCAATACCCTGGGTTATCTGATCGGCGGCTGGTCGCTGGCGCCGGCCCTGCCCGGCGCGCTGGGCTATCTGTACCTGCCGGCATTGGTGATCATTGCCAGCGCCAGCGTGACCATGGCGCCGCTGGGCGCGCGCACCGCGCATGCGATGAATGTCGCGCAGCTGAAGCGCGCGTTTGCCGGCCTGCTCTTCATGCTGGCCGCCTATATGCTTTACAAGGGTCTGGTCGCCTGAGGACTCAGGCGCCGAAGGGGATCGAGGCCAGCACCACCTGGTTGCCGCCGCGGCGCTGCGCTTCCAGCACCGCCGCCTCGCTGGCGGCGAGGATCTCTTCCTGCTTGGACGCGGTGTGCGGGAAGCTGGCCACGCCCATGGACAGCGACAGGCCCAGGTCCTGGCCGTTCAGCACGATGATCTGCGCCGTGCACTGGCGGCGCAGTTGCTCCATCCGCGCATGGGCGGTGGCCAGTCCGACGCCGGACAAGAGCACCGCGAAGCGCTGCTCGCCGATGCGGCAGGCCGCGTCCATCGCCCGCGTATTGGCGCGCAGCATGCGGCCGACGCCTTCGAGCATGCGCTGCTGCGCCTCCTCGCCCAGCGCCTGCACGGCGGCCGGCGCCGGATCGAGCGCGATGATGACCAGGGCGAACTCGCGGTGCTCGCGCGTGGACAGATCGATCTCGCGCAGCAGCTGGTCGTCGAACTGCGCGCGCAGATAAAGACCCGACACCTCGTCGCGCCCGCTGCCCAGCTCCATCTCGCGGCGGATCTGCTCCAGCGACTTCTGCTGCTGTTCGAGCTGCTGCAGCGCGCGCTGCAGATGGCTCTCGCGATGGCGTTCCTCGGTGCGCTCGTGCCAGACGGCCAGCAGATGCTCGGCGCCCAGCGGCGCGCGGGTGACGGTGAACTCGCGGCGGCGCCCGCCGATCTCGAGCCGGTGCTCGCTGACGACCACATGGCGCTGCGCCATCACCGTCTGCTCGACGCGGCGCATGCCGATCGCCTCGTCGGCGCGCATCAGCTCGCTGTCGCTGCTGCCGGCCACCGAGGGCCGGCCGAACAATTGGTCGAGGCCTGTGCTGGCGAAAACATAACGCCCGCTTGCCAGTGATTTGACCGACGCGTAGCTGTGCAGCGGCTCGACCAGGCTCAGCAGCAGGCCGGCTGCCTCGGCGGCCAGTCCGGGCTGGCTTGCCAACCACTGGCTCAGGCTGCCCGGGCGGGCCGATGGGTCGTCGTGCTGATCGGGCGAAATTTCCATGAATCCTCGAAATACCGAGTCAGGCGACAAGCCATGCGCGACACATCACTGTCATGCAACGAATGTAGATGGCCCGCCCCGACCGGATCAAGAGCCGGCGCCGCCGATGCGGCGCTTCTCCCTAGATTGGCGTCGCCCGCATGGTATCCAAGATCCCCACATTGATTCCCCATGTAAACCATATTTCGCCCCGCTTCTCCGGTCACCGATCGCACACCGCCGGGCTAGCGCTGCGTGCTGCGGGACAATCGGGCGATGCAAAGATTCGATGTGGTCGTGGTCGGTGCCGGCGCTGCCGGCCTTTTTTGTGCCGGCATCGCCGGTCAGCGGGGCCTGCGCGTGCTGCTGCTGGACCATGCCGAACGCCTGGCCGAGAAGATCCGCATCTCCGGCGGCGGCCGCTGCAACTTCACCAACCGCGATGCCGGGCCTGCCAACTTCCTGTCCGAGAACCCGAACTTCTGCCGCTCGGCCCTGGCCCGCTACAGCAGCCAGGACTTCATCGCCCTGGTGCAAAAGCATGGCATCGCCTTCCACGAGAAGCACAAGGGCCAGCTGTTCTGCGACGAGTCCAGCGAGCAGATCATCCAGCTGCTGCTGCGCGAATGCGAGCTCGGCGCTGTGACGCGCTGGCAGCCCTGCGCGGTGCAGGAGCTGCGCGAGGCCGCCGACGGTTTCGAGCTCGACACCGCGCGCGGACCGGTGCGCGCGGCGCGCGTGGTGGTTGCCACCGGTGGCCTGTCGATTCCGAAGATCGGCGCCAGCGACTGGGGGCTGCGCCTGGCCAAGCGCTTCGGCCATGCGATCGTCGAACCGCGCCCGGCGCTGGTGCCGCTGACCTTCGATCCGGCGGCTTGGGCACCGTTCTCCGCGCTGTCGGGTCTGTCGCTGCCGGTCGTGGTCGGCACCGGAAGCGGCAAGGCCAAGGGCCGCTTCGTCGAGGACCTGCTGTTCACCCACCGCGGCCTCAGCGGCCCGGCGATCCTGCAGATCTCCAGTTTCTGGACCGAAGGTCAGCCGCTGCAGATTGATCTGGCGCCCGAGCTCGATCTGGCCGCGCTCCTGCGTGAGGCCAAGAGCGGCTCGCGCCGGCAGCTGGGCAACGAGCTGGCCGCCCTGCTGCCGCAGCGCCTGGCCCAGGCCTGGCTGGAGCGCCTGGCCATCGATGGTGGCCGGGCGATGGCGGAATGCCGGGACCGCGATCTGCAGCAGCTGTCCGAGCAGCTGCAGCGCTGGCAGCTGACGCCCAACGGCAGCGAGGGCTGGCGCAAGGCCGAGGTGATGCGCGGCGGCGTCGACACCCGCGAGCTGAGCTCGCAGACGATGGAGAGCAAGCGCCGCCCAGGCCTTTATTTCATCGGCGAAGTCGTCGACGTGACCGGCTGGCTGGGTGGTTACAACTTCCAATGGGCCTGGGCCAGCGCAGCGGCCTGTGCGCGTGCGATGGCGCCGGGTTTGGCAGATTGATGATTTTCAGGCTACAATCGCCGTCTTTGCTGGCAAACCCTGCGCGTCGATTCGGAAGCAGACTCCGGATACCACTGCTTCAGGCACGGCATTCAAAGCAAGCATGCATTTGAATAATGTGACTGTCGAACACCGAGCGCATTAATAGGAAATACCGTCCCATGACCATGATCCG
Source organism: Roseateles violae (assembly GCF_030410485.1). Taxonomy (GTDB): domain Bacteria; phylum Pseudomonadota; class Gammaproteobacteria; order Burkholderiales; family Burkholderiaceae_C; genus Roseateles_D; species Roseateles_D violae. The sequence goes on from NZ_JAUHHC010000004.1 coordinate 204,847, forward strand.
CGTCAAAGAGAACGAGCCGTTCGACGTCGCCCTGCGCCGCTTCAAGCGCACCATCGAAAAGCTGGGCCTGCTCACCGAGCTGCGCGCCCGCGAGTTTTACGAAAAGCCGACGGCCGAGCGCAAGCGCAAGAAGGCTGCCGCCGTGAAGCGCCACTACAAGCGCGTGCGCAGCATGCAGCTGCCGAAGAAGCTCTACTGATTCTCGCCAGAGACGCAATCGAGTTTCGCGTGGGCCTGAACCCTCACGCATGAAGAAAGCCCGCGCAGGACGCTGCCGCGGGCTTTTTCAATTCCGGAACCGCTTTTTTCACTGAAAATCCGTCCATGAGCCTGAAAGAACGCATCACCGAAGACATGAAGGCCGCGATGCGCGCCAAGGAAGCCGACAAGCTGACGACGATCCGCATGCTGCTGGCCGCGGTCAAGCAAAAAGAGGTCGACGAGCGCGTGGTCGTCGACGACGTGGCCCTGGTTGCGATCGTCGACAAGCTGATCAAGCAGCGCAAGGACTCGATCAGCCAGTTCGCCGCCGCCGGCCGCCAGGATCTGGCCGACAAGGAAACGGCCGAGCTGAAGGTGCTGGAGGCCTATTTGCCCCAGCGACTGTCGGCCGAGGAGATCCAGACCGCCGTCAACGCGATCGTTGCCGAGCTCGGCGCCAAGGGCCCGGGTGATATGGGCAAGGTGATGGGTGCCGTCAAGGCGCAGCTGGCGGGCAAGGCCGATATGGGCCTGGTCTCGGCCGCGGTCAAGCAGGCACTGGCGCAGTGAGGCTTCAATGAGCTTGCCGCTGAACGCCCTCACCCCCGAGTTCTGCGTCGCGCCGCAGCTGGAACCGGCCGCAATGGCCGAGGCCGCCGCCGCCGGCTTTCGCAGCGTGGTCAACAACCGCCCGGACTTCGAGGGCGGACCCGAGCAGCCGACCAATGCCGCCATCGAGGCCGCCGCACGTGCGGCCGGGCTCGAATACCGCTACCTGCCGGTCAGCGGCGCCTACCAGTCGCCGGAGGAGATCGCCGCCTTCCGCGCGCTGCTGGACAGCCTGCCGCGGCCCATCCTGGCCTTCTGCCGCTCGGGCGCCCGCTCGACCAAGCTGTTCGCCGCCGCCTCGGCGCTGTAAGCCGGCGGTCAGCCCCGCCTAGGGCTTACCCTGGGCGGCGTCTGAATAGGGCCTAAACAGCCCTGAAATTCGGGCCGGCCCAGTCAGGCTTGGATACAGTCGCGCAGGCGCTGCGCGCCTGTTATCGATTTACTCTGCCTGGACCCCCGATGAACGCCCTTCTTGCATTCGCCAAGGGCATTGATGGTGTGAACGACCGCTTTGGCGCCCTGGCCAAATGGGCGGTTCTGCTTTCGTGCTTTATCAGTGCCGCCAACGCGGTCGTCCGCTACTCGCTGGACTACAGCTCCAACTCCTTTCTCGAGATCCAGTGGTATCTGTTCGCCGCCTGCGTGATGTTCGGCGCGGCCCAGGTGCTGCGCGTCAACGAGCATGTGCGGGTGGACCTGTTCTACAGCCGCCTCTCGGGGCACGGCAAGGTCTATGTCGATCTGTTCGGCCTGATCGTCTTCCTGCTGCCGGTGATCGCCTATATGGCCTGGCTGTCCTGGGCCCTGTTCCTGGTCAAGCTGACCACCGGCATGCGACCCGAGGACAGCGTCTCGACGCTGGGCTTCGTCGGCTACTGGTGGAAGCTGCTCACCAGCGGTGAGATGTCCAACAACGCCGGCGGCCTGATCCGCTGGCCCGCCATGCTGTCTTTGCCGCTGGGCTTCGCCCTGGTCTGGCTGCAAGGTGTTTCCGAAGTCATCAAACGCATCGGCTGGCTGACGCACAAGTTCGAGATGGATACGCATTACGAGAGGCCGCTGCAATGAGCTTGACGATGGAGAATTTCCCGCCGCTGATGTTCGCGGGGCTGATCGTCGTCATGCTGATCGGCTTCCCCGTCGCCTTCTCGCTGGCGGCCCTGGGCCTGGCCTGCGGCTTCTTCGCGATCTCGCAGGGCTGGTTCCCGCCCGAGTTCATGGCGGCGCTGCCGCAGAACGTGTTCGGCATCCTGTCCAACGATCTGCTGCTGGCGATTCCGTTCTTCACCCTGATGGGCGCGCTGCTGGAGAAATGCGGCCTGGCCGAGGACATGCTGGACTCGATGGGCCAGCTCTTCGGCCCGGTGCGCGGCGGCCTCGGCTATTCGGTGATCATCGTCGGCTTCATCCTCGGCGCGATCACCGGCACGGTGGCCGGCCAGGTGATCGCGATGGCGATGATCTCGCTGCCGGTGATGATGCGCTACGGCTACAACATGCGCTACGCCACCGGCGTGCTGGCCGCCTCGGGCACGATCACGCAGCTGGTGCCCCCCTCGCTGGTGCTGGTGGTGCTGGCCGACCAGCTGGGCCGCCCGGTCGGCGATATGTACAAGGGCGCCTGGGGGCCGTCGATCCTGCAGGTGCTGATCTTCGCGCTCTACACCTTCCTGCTCAGCCGCGTGAAGCCCGAGCATGTGCCCGGCGTGCCCAAGGAGGCCCGCACGCTGAACGGCTGGGCGCTGTGGGCCAAGTGCCTGCGTGGCATCATTCCCTCGGCCATCCTGATCTTCGCCGTGCTGGGCAGCATGGGCGGCCTGCCGGGCATCAACACGGCGGTCTGCACGCCGACCGAGGCCGGCGCGATGGGCGCCGTCGGCGCCTTCATCCTCGCCGCGCTGCACAAGCGCCTCTCCTGGCCGCTGGTCAAGGAGGCGATGACCGGCACGATGCGCATCACCGCCATGGTGGTCTTCATCCTGATCGGCTCGCGCACCTTCTCGCTGGTGTTCCAGGGCGTCGAGGGCGGCGTCTGGATCGAGCACATGCTGTCCAACCTGCCGGGCGGCCAGATCGGCTTCCTGATCGCCGTCAACATCTTCATCTTCTTCCTGGCCTTCTTCCTCGACTTCTTCGAGATCGCCTTCATCATCCTGCCCTTCCTCGGTCCGGTGGCCGACAAGATGGGCATCGACCTGGTCTGGTTCGGCGTGATGCTGTGCGTGAACATGCAGACCTCGTTCATGCACCCGCCCTTCGGCTTCGCCCTCTTCTATCTGCGCGGCATCTCGGACAGCCTGTTCAAGAGCGGCTCGATCCCGCGCAAGGTCGAGTCCAGCGACATCTATATGGGCGCCATCCCCTGGGTGCTGATGCAGCTGATCCTGGTGGCCGTCGTGATCTTCGTGCCGGCCTCGGTGACGATGTTCCTGGACAAGGAGAAGCCGGTCGACATGAACCAGGCGACCGAGCTGCTGCAGGGCATGGGCGCCGAGGGGCGCGGCGGCGACAAGCCGGAGACCAGCGCCGACGACGCGGCCAGGCTCTTCGGTGCGCCCGAGGCGCCCGCGTCCGCGGCCTCGGCCGCCGCGCCGGCCGGCAGCGATGCCGAGGATCCGATGGAAGCGGTCAAGCGCTCCTTGCAGCAGGACGCCACAAAGAAATAGGCCTTGCGGCCCCAATGAAAAAGCCGGCCCCGCGGGGCCGGCTTTCATTTTGCAAGTCCGAAACGATCAGAGCTTCTGCGACTGCATGAAGTCGTCGAAGCCCGCCTCGGTGAAGCGGAACCAGATGTTCTCGTCGCGGCGGAAGTTCGCATAGTCCTCGTAGACCTTCTTCCAGTTCGGGTTCTTGGCCGACAGCTCGGCGTAGACGGCCATCGACTCCTTGAAGGCCGCGTCCATCACGTCCTTGGGGAACTTGAACAGCTTGGTGCCCGAGCCGACCAGCTGCTTCAGCGCGGCCGGATTCTTGGCGTCGTACTTGGCCTGCATGTCGATATGGGCGACCGCCGAGGCCGCCTCGACGATGGCCTTGTACTCCGGCGTCAGCGCCTCGTAGGCCTTGGTGTTGACGAAGAAGTCCAGCTGCGGGCCGCCTTCCCACCAGCCGGGGTAGTAGTAGTTCGGCGCAACCTTGTTGAAGCCCAGCTTCTGGTCGTCATAGGGCCCGACCCATTCGGCCGCGTCGATCGTGCCCTTCTCCAGCGCCGAGTAGATCTCGCCGCCGGGGATGTTCTGCGGCACGCCGCCCATGCGCTCGAGGATGCGGCCGGCAAAGCCGCCGATGCGCATCTTCAGGCCCTTGATGTCGGCGATCGACTTGATCTCCTTGCGGTACCAGCCGCCCATCTGCGCGCCGGTGTTGCCGCCCAGGAAGTTGATGATGTTGTAGTTGCGGTAGAACTCGCGCATCAGCTTGAGGCCGTTGCCCTCCACCATCCAGGCCGTCATCTGGCGGCTGTTCAGGCCGAAGGGGATCGCGCAGCCCAGCGCGAAGGTCTCGTCCTTGCCGAAGAAGTAATAGGGCGCCGTGTGCGCCATCTCGACGGTGCCGTTCTGCACGCCGTCGACGACGCCGAAGGCCGGCATCAGCTCGCCACCGGCGTGGACAGAGACCTGGAACTTGCCGCCCGAGAGTTCGTTGACCTTCTTGGCGAAGGTGTCGGCCGCGCCGAAGATCGTGTCCAGCGACTTCGGAAAGCTCGAGGCCAGGCGCCAGCGGATCTGGGCCTGGGCATGCACGACCGCCGGTGCGGCACCGGCAGCCAGGATGCCGGCCAGGCCGGCCTGGCGAACGAATGAACGACGCTCCATCAAATGTCTCCTGTTGATTCTGGGGCTGGGTATCGAGCGATACGGCGCCGATCTTAGGTGCGTGCCTAGCGCCCGAGCAGGCGGGAGAACCCGGGCGAAAAAAAGCCCCGTGGCCTGGGGCACACGGGGCTCGGTCTTGCGCGGGCCGCGGATTACAGCTTCTGCTGCTGCATGAAGTCGTCGAAGCCGGCCTCGGCGAAGCGGAACCACAGGTTCTGGTCGCGGCGGAAGTTGGAATAGTCCTCGTAGATCTTCTTCCAGTTCGCGTTCTTGGCCGAGAGCTCGCTGTACAGCGCCATCGATTCCTTGAAGGCCAGGTCCAGCACGTCCTTGGGGAAGCGCAAGAGCTTGGTGCCGGAGCCGACCAGTTGCTTCAGCGCGGCGGGGTTGCGCGCGTCGTACTTGGCCAGCATGTCGACGTGGGCATGCGAGGAGGCCGCCTCGACGATGGCCTTGTACTCGGGCGACAGCCCGTCATAGGCCTTCTGGTTGATGAAGAAGTCGACCTGCGGGCCGCCTTCCCACCAGCCGGGGTAGTAGTAATACGGCGCGACCTTGTTGAAGCCCAGCTTCTGGTCGTCGTAGGGCCCGACCCACTCGGCCGCGTCGATCGTGCCCTTCTCCAGCGCCGAGTAGATCTCGCCGCCGGGCAGGTTCTGCGGCACGCCGCCCATGCGCTCGATCACCTTGCCGGCGAAGCCGCCGACGCGGAACTTCAGGCCCTTGATGTCGGCCGTGGACTTGATCTCCTTGCGGTACCAGCCGGCCATCTGCGCCCCGGTGTTGCCGCCGGGGAAGTTGATCATGTTGTAGTTCTTGTAGAACTCGCGCATCAGCTTCAGACCATTGCCCTCGTACATCCAGGCATTCATCTGACGGCTGTTCAGGCCGAACGGAATCGCCGCGCCGATCGCGAAGGTCTCGTCCTTGCCGAAAAAGTAGTAGGGCACGGTATGCGCCATCTCGACGGTGCCGTTCTGCACGCCGTCGACGACGCCGAAGGCCGGCATCAACTCGCCGCCGGCATGGACCGAGATCTGGAACTTGCCGCCGGTCATCTCGCTGACCTTCTTGGCGAACACATCGGCGCCGCCGTAGATCGTGTCAAGCGATTTCGGGAAGCTCGAAGCCAGGCGCCAGCGGATCTGGGCCTGCGCGTGGACGATGGCCGGGGCCGCACCGGCGGCCAGGACACCGGCCAGACCGGCATGACGGACAAATGAGCGACGTTGCACTATGGGTCTCCTGCTGTTCTATCTGAAGAAGTGATCAGCCGCCGGTTATCCCTGCCGAGCCTTGCCCTAAGCTGACAATTCCATGCGGCGATTGGGGCCGCAGCCGCTGCTCGCCCGATGTTTGCGGCCTCAGCTACCGGCCAGCTTCATGCGCGCGACCAGCACCGAGCCGGTCGTCTTCGTACCCAGGGTATAGGCATCGGTGCCGACGCCGACGATGTCCTGGAACATCTGGCGCATATTGCCGGCAATCGTCACCTCATGGACCGGATAGGCGATCTCGCCGTTCTCGACCCAGTAGCCGCTGGCGCCGCGCGAGTAGTCGCCGGTCACGTAGTTGACGCCCTGCCCCATCAGCTCGGTGACGAAGAGGCCCGTGCCCAGGCGGCGCAGCATGGTGCGCAGATCGTCGCCGGGCGCGGTCCAGCGGCTCGTGAGGCGCAGATTGTGCGAGCCGCCGGCATGGCCGGTGGTGCGCAGCCCCAGCTTGCGCGCCGAATAGGTGGACAGGAAATAGCCCTGCAACACGCCGGCATCGACGACCTGGCGGGCGCGCGTCGTCACGCCCTCGTCGTCGAAGGGGGCGCTGCCCTTGCCCTTCTTCAGATGCGGGTCCTCGGCGACGTCCAGATGCGGCGCCAGCACCGGCGTGCCCAGGCTGTCGAGCAGGAAGCTGGCGCGGCGGTACAAGGCGCCGCCGCTGGTCGCCTGCACCAACGCGCCCAGCAGGCCGGCGGCGACGGTGTTCTCGAACAGCACCGGCACCTCGGCCGTCTTCACCTTGCGCGCCTTCAAGCGCGAGAGCGCGCGTTCGGCGGCGTAGCGGCCGACCGCCTCCGGCGAGGCCAGTTCGCCGGCCGCGCGCATCGAGCTGTACCAGGCATCGCGCTGCATGCCGGCGCCACGGCCGGCAATCGGCGCGACCGAGATCGAATGGCGCGAGCTCGCATAGCCGCCGCGGAAACCGCGGCTATTGCCCGAGAAGAAATGCGACTGCTGGGCCGACACCGCCGCGCCCTCGCTGTTGGCGATGCGCTTGTCGACGCCAAAGGCCGCCGCCTCGCAGCGCAGCGCCAGCTCGGTGGCCCCGGCCGCGTCGATCGCCCAGGGGTGGAAGAGATCCAGCTCGGGCCGCGCCGCCTCGTCCAGCGACAGGTCCTCCGGCTCGGGCAGGCCGGCCACCGGGTCCTCGGCGGTGAAGCGGGCGATGTCGAAGGCGGCGCGCACGGTGTCGCGCAGGGCCTTCGGCGAGAAGTCCGAGGTGCTGGCATTGCCGCGGCGCTGGCCGACATAGACCGAGATGCCCAGCGACTTGTCGCGGTTGCGCTCGACATTCTCCAGCTTGCCCAGGCGCGTGGACACCGACAGGCCGCAGCCTTCGGACACCTCGGCGCCGGCATCGCTGGCGCCGAGCTTGCGGGCCTCGGCCAGCACGTCCTCGACGAGCTCCCGGAAGCGCTGCTGGCTGTACGAGAAACCGGCGTCGGGCGATGGCGTGGCGGGCTTGGACATGGGGCTGGGACGAGTGAGATCGGATGTGGGCGACAATCATAAGTGCGCCACGAGCAAAGCCATGAGCCACCAACAAGACGATATCCAGGACGACGACTTCTACGATCGTCCCAGCAAGAGCCAGAAGAAACGCGATATGCACGAGCTGCAATCGCTGGGCGAGGACCTGCTCGCCCTGCCCGCCAGCCGCATCGAGCCGCTGGACCTGCCCGAGATCCTGCGCGACGCGATCCGCGACGCCAAGAAGATCAGCAACTTCGAGGGCAAGCGGCGCCAGATGCAGTACATCGGCAAGCTGATGCGCAAGGTCGACCCCGAGCCGATCAAGGAGGCCGTCGCCGCCTTCAAGCTCGGCCATGCGCAGGACAGCCTGGCCCTGCACCAGAGCGAGCGCTGGCGCGAGCGCCTGCTGGCCGAGGACGGCGCGCTGCAGGACTTCATCGCCGAGCATGCCGGCACCGACATCCAGCAGCTGCGCAGCCTGGTGCGCGCGGCGCGCAAGGACGCGGCGAACGCGCCCGAGCAGCGCAGCGGCCGTGCCTTCCGCGAGCTGTTCCAGTTCATCAAGGCAGCGCAGCAGCAGAAACAGCCGCCTCGCGCAGCGCCCGAAGAGGACGAGCCCGATGACGACGAATGAGCCGGCCGCCTTCGAGCCGGTGCGCATCGGCATCGTCTCGATCAGCGATCGCGCTTCCAGCGGCGTCTACGAGGACAAGGGCCTGCCGGCCCTGCAGGACTGGCTGAGTAGCGCGCTGCACAACCCGATCGCCTTCGAGCCGCGCCTGATCCCGGACGAGCGCGCCGGCATTGCCGCGACCTTGCGCGAACTGGTCGACCAGGCCCGCTGCGATCTGGTGCTGACCACCGGCGGCACCGGCCCGGCGGTGCGCGACGTGACGCCCGAGGCGACGCTGGACGTGGCCGATCGCGAGATGCCCGGCTTCGGCGAGCAGATGCGGCAGATCTCGCTGCACTTCGTGCCGACGGCCATCCTCTCGCGCCAGGTCGCGGTGATCCGCGGCCAGGCGCTGATCATCAATCTGCCGGGCCAGCCCAAGGCGATCGCCGAGACGCTGGCCGGTCATGAGAAAGCCAGCGGCATCTTTGCCGCCGTGCCCTATTGCATCGACCTGATCGGCGGCCCCTATCTAGAAACCCGTGACGAGGTCTGCAAGGCCTTCCGTCCCAAATCGGCAATCCGCGCCAAGAAACCATGAAGATCCAGAAAGACACCATCGCCCTCCTGCACCTGAAGGTTGCCAACAGCAAGGGCCAGCTGATCGAGGCCTCGAAGGAGCCGATGGCCGTGCTGATCGGCGGCTACGGCAACACCTTGCCGGCGATCGAGGCGGCGCTGGAGGGCCAGGAGGCAGGCTTCGCGACGACGGTGGCGCTGACGCCCGAGACCGGCTTCGGCGTCCGCGACGAGAGCAAGCTGCGCACGATCGCCAAGAAGGACTTCCCGCCCGGCGTCAAGGTCGGCGGCCAGCTCGAGCTGCGCGAGGAAGAGAACGGCGAGTTCCAGCTCTTCAATGTCGTCAAGATCAAGGGCGACCAGGTGCTGCTGGACGGCAACCACCCGCTGGCCGGCATGGACCTGAAGGTCTCGATCAAGGTCGCTTCGGTGCGCGCCGCCAGCGCCGAAGAGATCGCCCATGGCCATGCCCATGGCGAGCACGGCCACCATCACTGAGCTGGAAATCAGGCCTGGCGCTCGAAGCGGCGCCGCCAGAAGGGCTGCAGCGCGGCGATCTTGTCGACGCCGTCCTGCGGCTGCCAGCGGAACAGCGACACGCTGACCGAGGCCTCGGCTATGTCGATCAGGCTGAAGCCGTTCTCCTCGATCGGCCGGACCCACTCCTCGGCCGCCAGGCTGCCCGAGGGTTCGGCCGCCTGACCGCGGAACTTCGACGCGAAGGTCGGCCCCTGCGAACCCAGCGTGCCGACCAGCACGCTGGCCACCGCGCGCGGCAGCGGCCGGCCCTCGATTGCCAAGATCTGGCCGGCGGCGCTGGCATGCAGATCGCCGCCCAGCCACAGCGCCGTCGCGTCCGCGCGCGCAGCGCTGGCTCGCAGCAGGCGGTTGTGCTGCTCGAACCAGCCCGGCGACCAGAAGGGCTTGGGCTCACGGCGATCCAGATGCCCGTCCGGGCCGCTGCGGTCGCCGTACCACTCGCCCCATTTGCCGGCGCTCCACAGCAGCGGCGTCGACGGCATATGGACCAGGTGCGCGGCCCGGCTCTCGCCCATCCGCGCCAGCAGCCAGGCCTCCACCTCGGGCGGCACGAAGCTGCCGGCCGCATCCTTCAGCAGCGGGTCGCGGTCGTTGCGCAGATGGCCGCGGCAGTCGAACAGCTGCAGCTCCAGCAGCTGGCCATGGCGCAGGCTGCCGAAAGAGCAGGCAAAACCCGGCCCCGCATCGCCGCGCCAGGCCGGCGGCAGATCGTCCGGCGCCGGCAGCTCCGGGTAGTACATGCGCTGCGTCGCCCGCGCCACCTCGCGCATCAGACGGTCCGGCGGAAAGGTTCGCAGGTTCTCGTCGGCCTCGTCGTTCTCGGTGTAGTCGTGGTCGTCCTGCAGGAAGAAGGCCGGCGTCGAGCGCAGCAGCGTGCCGTAGAGATCGGCGATCTGCGGCGCGAAGCCCCGGTGGATGAGCTCCTCGTTGGCCGTGCCCATCACCGGCTGCCCGCGCTCGAAGCTGCCGGCCGCCCAGCGCGCCTGCGGGCTGCGCGCCATCACGATGCCGGGCTTGGAGCGCACGTCCCAGTAGACATGGTCGCCGTTGGCGATGACGGCGTCGGGCGCAAAGGACAGGCCGCGCTGCAGCAGCGCCCGGCGCTGGGCCAGCGGCAGGAACAGCCGGCCGCGCCAGGGATGCCAGGCCAGCTCCGAGCCGCCGGCGCAGCTGTAGGCCAGGATGCGCATTGAGCGCGGCCGCGCATCGGCGGCGGGGGCCGTCGTCAGCGGCCAGGGATCGCTGAGCGCGGCGCCATCGGCGCCCTGCAGGCGCAGCTCGTAGCGCGTCGCCGCCTGCAGGCCGGCGGCATCGAAGCTCCAGCAGCGTCCGCCCGTGTCGCTGCGCCGGCCCTCGATGCGCAGCCGCTCGCGCCCGGCGCGCAGCTCCAGCAGCGGCGCCGCCGCCCGCGGCTCATGCCAGGAAGCCTTGATGCGCAGGCGATCGGCGCTGAAGGACGGGATCAGATGGCGCAGGCCCGGCGCCCGCCAGCCGTCGTCGGCGGTGGCCGGTGGCGGCGTGTCCTGGCAGGCGCTCAGTGCCAGCGAGCCAAGGCCGAGGGCGGAATGCAGGAAGCGGCGGCGATCGGCAGGGTGGCTTGTTCTTGGCATGGGCGCGCTTTATACCCGCCCTCGCCCACGCCTTCCGCTCCGGCTACTTGACCAGCCGGCTCAACTCCGCCGCGTCGAAGCTTTCCGCCTGCTGCGCATCGTCGGGCACGCAGTCGCTGTGCGACTTGGCCGAGAGCTGGCTGACCGCCTGCCACAGCAGCGCGATCTGGTGCTCGTGGCCGGCGGCGTTGTCGATCAGGCCCTTCATCGCCAGCGCGACCGGGTCGTCGCCCTGGGTCACGCCATAGGCGGAGAAGCCCATGCGCGCGGCGACCTCCTCGCGCTGCGCATCGAGCGTGGCCTCGATGATGCGCGCCGGGTTGCCGACGGCGGTGGCGCCGGCCGGCACCGGCTTGGTGACGACCGCGCCCGAGCCGACGCGCGCGCCGGCGCCGACGGTGAAGCCGCCCAGCACGCAGGCATTGGCGCCGACGATGACGCCCGGGCCCAGGGTCGGGTGCCGCTTGGCGCCCTTGACCAGCGAGGTGCCGCCCAGGGTCACGCCTTGATAGATGGTGCAGCCGTCGCCGACCTCGGCCATTTCGCCGATGACGACGCCCATGCCATGGTCGATGAAGACGCGGCGCCCCATGGTCGCGCCCGGATGGATCTCGATGCCGGTCAGCCAGCGGCCGAGGTGCGAGATGAAGCGGCCCAGCCATTTGAAGCCATGCGTCCAGCACCAATGCGCGCGGCGATGCAGCACCAGCGCGTGCAGACCCGGATAACAGGTCAGCGCCTCCCAGGCCGAGCGGGCGGCGGGGTCGCGTTCGAGGATGCAGGCGATGTCGTCGCGAAGGCGCTGGAACATGGGATTCTGAGAAAGTGGCGGGCCAGTTTAGTGCCGACTTCACATCCCTGCGGGATATGAGCCTTCTTTGCAGCGCGAGCGCTTTGAGCGGCGCGCCTCAATCTTCGCCGGACGAGGCCTTGACCATCTGGCGCGCGATGCCGCGCAGGATGTGAACCTCCTCCTGCGTCAGCTGCGCGCGGTTGAACAGCTGGTTCAGGCGCGGCATCAGCTTGCGCGGCGCGGCCGGGTCCAGGAAGCCGATCCGCTCCAGCGAGGCCTGCAGATGCGTCAGCATGCCCTGCACCGCCCGCGCATCGGCCAGCTGCGGATCGACGGTGCGCGCCGCCACCGTGAAGCCACCCAGCGCCTGCCGCCAGTCATAGGCCAGCAGTTGCACCGCCTGGGCCAGGTTCAGCGAGCCGTAGTCCGGATGGGTCGGGATGCTCAGCACCGCATGGCAGCGGTAGACGTCCTCGTTGCTCATGCCGTAGCGCTCGGAGCCGAACACCAGGCCCAGCTTGTGCTGGGAGGCCGCCAGTTCGGCGAACAGGCCGCGCGGCTCGCGCGTCGGCGGGCCGAAGTCGCGCGGCGTCATCGCCGTCGCGCAGGCAAAGCTGACGCCGTCCAGAGCCTCCTCCAGCGTCTCGACGATGCGCGCGCGGGCCAGGATGTCGGCGGCGCCGCTGGCCATGGCCACGGTCTCCTCCTGGCTGAGCACATCGGCGAAGCGCGGCCGCACGAGGACCAGTTCGGCAAAGCCCATCACCTTCATCGCCCGGGCGGTGGCGCCGACGTTCCCGGGGTGGCTGGTCTGAATCAGAATGAATCGTGTGGAATCCACGCGGGAATACCCTGGTCTCGGCTAAAATGCCGATTATCCGTGGCTCAGGATTCCTGGGCCCACGCCATGACCCAGAAGGTCATGGCCGTCGCCAGGCTCAAACAGTCCGCAGGGACTGTTTGAGTCCGGGCTCCGTTCTTTCTCCCCGCCAGTCCACCCCTTCTTCGCCAGTCAAGGTAGGTTCTCCGCATGACGCAGCAAGCCTCTCTCCATCCCATGCTCAACGTCGCCATCAAGGCGGCACGTGCAGCCGGTGCCATCATCAACCGCGCTTCGCTGGACCTCGACATCCTGAAGATCAACACGAAGTCGCCCAATGACTTCGTCACCGAGGTGGACCAGGCGGCTGAAGCAGCGATCATCGAGACCCTGCTTGCGGCCTACCCCGACCACGGCATCCTCGCTGAAGAGTCCGGCCGCCAGCATGGCGCCAAGCATTCCGAATTCGTCTGGATCATCGATCCGCTGGACGGCACCACCAACTTCATCCACGGCTTCCCGGTCTACTGCGTGTCGATCGCGCTGGCACACCGCGGCGTCGTCCAGCAGGCGGTCGTCTACGACCCGACCCGCAACGACCTGTTCTACGCGACCAAGGGCCGCGGCGCCTACCTGAACGACAAGCGCCTGCGCGTGTCCAAGCGCACCCGCATGAGCGACGCGCTGATCGGCACCGGCTTCCCCTTCCGCCGCGGCGACAACTTCAAGCGCTACGTGAAGATGTTCGAAGAGGTGATGACGCAATGCGCCGGCCTGCGCCGCCCGGGCGCCGCCGCGCTGGATCTCTGCTATGTCGCCGCCGGCTACTACGACGCCTTCTTCGAGACCGGCCTGAACCCCTGGGACATCGCCGCCGGCTCGCTGATCATCACCGAGGCCGGTGGCCTGATCGGCAACTTCACCGGCGAGAGCGACTTCCTGCACCAGCGCGAAGTCGTCGCCGGCAGCCCCAAGATCTACGGCCAGATGGTGCAGATCCTGGCGCCGTACACGCGCGTGATCAAGGAAGAAGAGGCGGCTGAAGCCGCCACGACGAAGACGGCCGCCGACGTCGTCGCCGAAGCGGTCAGCGCGACGGCCGCCGTCGCGCCGAAGAAGCGGGCGCCGGTGCGGATCAAGAAGAGCGACGCCGAGTAAGGCCCAGCCTCTCTTCGTTTCCTTGACAAAGCCCTCGCCCGAGGGCTTTGTGCTTTTCTACTGCGGCGCTTTCGGATGCAGGGCCGCCTGACCCAGGTCCCACAGCGGCAGGAACACGCCCAGCAGCACGATGCCCACCAGCACCCCCATCACCGCCAGCAGCAGCGGCTCGATGCTGGCGCTGAGCTTGCTGATCTCGTAGTCGACGTCCTCCTGGTGGATCAGCGCAATCTGTTCCAGCATCGAGTCGATCTCGCCGGTCTGCTCGCCCACCGAGATCATCTGCAGTTCCAGCGGCGAGAAGATGCCGGCCTGTGAGGCCACCTTGCTTATCGTGTCGCCGCGCTCGACGCCGTGGCGCATCTGCAGAATGCGCTGCTCGTAATGGGCGTTCTCCACCACCCGCGCCGCCAATGAAAAGGCCTGCACGATGGGCACGCCGCTGCTGACGGCCATGCCGAAGGTGCGGCAGAAGCGCGCCACCGTCACCTTGGTGAAGATCTTGCCGACGACGGGCAGGCGCAGCTTGAAGCGGTCCCAGGCATAGCGCCCGCGGGGTGCGGCGAGGACTCTGCGCACGAGGAATACCGCGCCGACCATGGCCGCGATGACCAGCCACCAGTACTCACGCAGGAATTTCGAGGTCGCGATCAGGATCACCGTCAGCGTTGGCAGATCGGCGTGCAGATTGGCATAGGTCTTGGCGAAGACCGGGATGACGAACACCGTCAATATCGACATGCCGATGCCCAGCGCGCCGAGCACGAAGCTCGGGTAGCGCACCGCCGACTTCACCTTCTTGCGCATATCGCGGTCGAACTCGATCTGCTGGTACAGCCCCTGGAAGGACTGCTCCAGCTTGCCCGAGCTCTCGCCGACCCGGATCATGTTGACGTAGAAATCGTTGAAGACCTGCGGATGGCGCGCCAGCGCGGCGCTCAGGTTATTGCCCTTGTCCAGATCCTCGCGCACCGCCTGCAGGATCTTCGCCAGCGCCTTGCTGCCGGTCGACTTGCGGATGCCGTCCACCGACTCCATCAGCGGCAGGCCGGCGCGCACCATATTGCCCATCTGCCGCGTGAACATCAGCAGGTCGAGGTCGGCCACCTTGTTCTCGCCGGTCATCCGGGTGAACCATTCCGGCTGCTTGGCCGGCTTGGGCAGGCTCTTGATCGAGATCGGAAAGATCTCGGTCGCCAGCATCCACTGCGCCACCGCCTGCGCGCTGGTCGACTCGATATTGCCCTGCATCAGCTGGCCCAGCTTGTTGCGGCCCTTGTAGCGGAAGCTCTCCATGCTCGCCCTCCTATTCGTCCGCGCGCGCGGTGGCGGCAATGGTCATCGCCTCGGCGATCGTCGTCTCGCCGGCCAGCACCATGGCCGCGGCGCTATGCGCCAGCGTGCGGCGCCCGATCTGCTGACGCGCCAGCCGATCGAACTCGAGGGGGTTGGCGTGCTGCAGCGCCTGCGCCAGGGCGCTCGTCATCTCCATCACCTCGTGCACGCCGCGCCGGCCGCTGAAGCCCACGCCGTTGCAGCGCGAGCAGCCCCGCCCCCGTCGCAGGCGCGCTCCGGCGATCTGATCCTCGCTCGCGTAATGCCGCAGCCAAGTCATCTCGTCGGTCGGCGGCGTGGCCGGCTCGGCGCAATAGCCGCACAGCTGGCGCACCAGCCGCTGCGACACGACGGCCAGCAGCGTCGACGCGACCATGAAGGCCGGCACGCCCATGTCCAGCAGGCGCAGTGGCGTCGAGGGCGCGTCGTTCGTGTGCAGCGTCGACAAGACCATATGCCCGGTCATTGCCGCACGCACGGCAATCTCGGCCGTCTCCACGTCGCGGATCTCGCCGACCAGCAGGATGTCCGGGTCCTGACGCAGGAAGGATCGCAGCACGCGCGCGAAGCTCAGCTCGATGCGCTCGTTGATCTGCACCTGGTTGATGCCGGCGATGCGGAACTCCACCGGGTCCTCGCAGGTCAGGATCTTCACGCCGGGGCTGTTCAGGTCTTCCAGCGCCGCGTAGAGCGTCGTTGTCTTGCCGCTGCCGGTGGGGCCGGTCACCAGCACGATGCCGTGCGGCGCCCGTATCGCGCGGTCGAAGCTCTGGAACACCTGCGGCGGCATGAGGGTGTTCAGCGCCTTGCGCTGCTTGCTCTGGCGCAAGAGCCGCAGCACGACCGATTCGCCGAACTGCGTGGGCATCGTCGACATGCGGATGTCGAAGCGCGATTCGCCCGAGCGCACCGAGAAGCGACCGTCCTGCGGCAGGCGCCGCTCCGCGATGTCCAGATTGGCCATCAGCTTCAGGCGCACCATCAGCGCCGCCGCGATGCGCGGATCGGCCTCGATCTGCACATGCAGCACGCCGTCGATGCGGAAGCGCACAACCAGCATCCGCTCCTGCGGCTCGAAATGGATGTCCGAGGCATTGATTCGCGCCGCGTCGTCGAAGATGGTCTGCAGCAGCTTGACGATGGGCGCGTCGTCGTCGCTGATGGCGCGGCCCATCGAGGTCAGGTCGATCACGTCGTCGCCGAGCTCGCGCTCGACCTCGCGGGCGAACTCGCCGATCTGCTCGGTCTTGCGATAGATCCGGTCGATCGTGAAGGTCAGCTGCTCGGCCGTGATCACGGCCAGATCGACCGGGCGCTTCAGCGCGATCGCAAGCTCGTCCTGCGAGCGCAGGTCCGAGGGATGAACGACGCCGACCAGGCAGCTCTCGCCCCGGTCCTCCAGCACCAGCGCCTGAAAGCGCCGGGCCTGCAGCTCGGACAGCAGGCGAACGACCTCGGGGTGCACGTCGAAGCGCCGCAGGTCGACGAAGGGAATGTCCAGCTGGGTCGCGATCGCCTGCGCCAGCTGTTCCTCGCTCAGCAGCTTGCGGTCGAGCAGCACGCGCCCCAGCATCTGGCCGCTGAGCTGGTGCTCGGCCAGCGCCGTGGTCAGGTCCTCCTGGCGCAGCAGGCCCTGCTCCACCAAGGCCGCACCGAGCTTCACATTTCTCGTCGTCGCCAGCATGACTCCCCCTCCGATGCTTTTCACGGCCCGTGGGGCCGCCCTATCCTCAGTTGATCGTCTCCACCCAGGAACCGCTGCGGATCTTGTTGCTCTGCACGATCTCGGGCGTCACCTCCACACCCTTGAGGCAGACAAAGCCGGCCGACCAGGAGGTCTGCGTCGCGCCGAGCGTGCGCGTCAGCGTGAACTGGGTGCTGCCGCTCTTGTTGAAGAAGGCGCAAGTACCGCCACAAAGCGTCGCATTCGAGAGCGGCGTCGTCGGTCGTTGCGACAGCGTGTAAGCGGTGGCCGTAGGCGTTCCTGTCACCTTGGTGGCCGTGGCGCCGGCGCCGGTGGCGAAGGCGCCCGTACCCGTGCTCGCCTTCAAGGCCAGCGTCGTGCCGGTGACCGGCGCCGTTGCGCTGGTAGCCGTGTTCACGTTGACGCCGTCGGACTGGAGGCTCGACGAGGCCAGGTATTGCGCAGTGTCGATCGTGTAGGTGCCGGTCCCTCCGGTGCCCGTACCCAGGGCCGTGATCGTTCCCTTGGCGGTGGCGCTGGTTCCCGCGATGACGAAGATCTTGTCGCCGAGGGCCAGGCCCGGGGTAGGCGCGGCCGTGACCGTGAGCGAGGTGCTCGGCACACCCATGGCGACCGAGGTGCTCTTGCCGTTCGCGCCGGCGGCCGGCGAACAGGATGCAGTGCTGGAGACCGTGTAGCTCGATCCAGCCGCGACGATGGTGCAGACCTTGAAGGTCGGCGTCGAGCCGATGTAGATCGTGTCGCCCACATTGAGCGATCCCGTCAGGCCCGTGATCGACAGCGAGGTGCTGTTGTTGTTGATGCTCCCTGTGAACGCCGTGCCGATATAGCCGGTCACTCGCGCACCCGAATACACGTCGGCAGCCGACAGATAGTCGCTGTTGCGCGCGTACCAGATCGACGAATAGACATTCGTCGGCGGGCCGGGCGAGGTCGTGCTCGGGTACTTGTGCTGGCCGTCGACATTGAGCAGGCTGCTCATGGCGATGTTGTTGCCGCTGCTGCTGTTGAAGGTCACCGCCGTCGTGTCCTCGCTGAGGGCCGTGGCGGCGCTGGCCAGGCCCAGCACCAGGATGTCTCCGCCATAGCACCAGGACGTGCAGCTCTGCGAACTGGCCGTGGCCGGATCGCTGCAGACCTCGGCATTCGAGTTGGTGGCCGTGCCGTCGTTGGTCGTGCCGGTGGATCCGGCCGGCTGTTTCTGCTGGGTGCCGCCAGCCCAGTACGCGGCTCCATTGAGCGTGCCGGCGGCGGTGGTGCGCCGCCCGGTCACCGTCGGCGCGGCGCTGTTGCCGCGGAACAGCACGCCGACCTGGGCCAGGTTCTCGGTGACCTGGGTCTGGTAGATCGCATAGCTGCCGTTGGCCGGGATCGTGACGATATTGCCCATGCTCTCGATGGAGTTCTGACCATTCATCGAGTTGTCCCAGGCCAGTGCGCAGGCCGAGCCGGCCGAGCACACGGCGCCGCTGGACTGCCCCTGGTGCAGGGCCGCCAGATTGAACAGCGCCACCGCCGGCACGGCAAAGGGGTTGCGCAGGTTCAGCTTCCAGTTGACGGTGGGCGTGTTGTCGCAATCGGTCGTGGCCGCGTCGCAGGTCGCGCCGCTCAGGGTATTGAGCGAAAGCCCCGAACTCAGGATGCGAGTGGCGCTGCCCACCGTGCCCGTCGATGTGAGCTGGCAGGCCGTGCAAGGCGTTCCGCCGCCGCTGTTGCAGCTCGCCGGCGTCGACACGGCGCTCAGCGTCACCGTGCCGCGTCCCAGCGAATAGCTGCCGGCCATGCCGGTGCAGACCGAGTCGGTCAGCACATTGGCCGCATTCAGAATGCCCCGGCCCTTCTCCAGGCCGCTCTCGGCCAGAAACAAGGCCGCCGTGCTGTCCGACTGCCGCACCGTGTCCACCGTGTTGGCACCTGCGATGTTATGCATCTGCGCCAGCACGAAGATCACCGTGGCGATCAGGAAGATCAGCGCCAGCACCGTGGCCAGGCCACGCTGGCCGCCGGCCGTCATCCTGAGCGAGGACATCGACGCCGGCTTCATCGTCATGAGTTCCGCAAGGCAACCAGCGTGCGCAGCGCGGTGCTCGGTCCGCTCGGATTCACCGTCAGCGTCAGTTCGACGAAACGGAGGTCGCCGGTGCCGGTCGCCACCGTCGTCGCATCGGACTGCAGATAACGCATGCTCAGCGTGGCCGGATTCGCCAGCGCAGCGCTGGCCGCCGTGGAATAGCCGAGCATCACGGCGCCGCTGCTGGGCCAGACGGTCACCGTCATGTCGCCCGTGGCGCAGCTCGAGTTGTAGCTGCTGCCGCTGGGCGTCTTCCTGAACGCCAGCGTCGTGGCGCTGAAGGGTGTGCTGACGCAGTAGACGCCGCCGGCGGTGTCGTATTTGACTTCGCGGATCTCGCGTGCCAGCCGCTCCAGCGCATAGCGCGCCTGGGCGATGCCGGCGTTGTCCGCGTCGACCAGGCGCATGGTCGCGAAGCTGTCCACCCAGATGCGCGAACCGGCACCGGCCAGCAGCCCGAGCAGCGCCACCGAGATGATCAGCTCGACCAGGGTGTAGCCGCGGATCCGCTCGCGCTGGCGTGCCATCTCAGTAGTTCGACAGTTGCAGGGTCAGCGCCGGCAGGCTGCTGCTTCCCTTGGTGATCGAGATCGTGGCCGTGCAGCTCGCGCTGGAACAGCTCGTCACCACGCTGTTGGCCGCATCGCGCAAGACCACGCCGGGCGCCCCGAATCCGTAGCCGCCGAGGCCGCTGCAGATCGTGGCGCTGTCGATGGCGGCATAGCCGGCTCCATTGCGACGGGTAGCCAGCAGCTTCTCGGCGCACTGCTGCTGCAGTTGCAGGCCCACGACCCGGTCGCGGTTCGTTGTCTGACGGCTGAACAGATCGCGCTGCAAGCTCAGGATGCCACCCGCCGCCATCGCCAGCAGACCGGCTGCGATAAGGGTCTCGAACAAGGTGAAGCCGCGTTCGCGGTGCAGCAGGCGGGCGTGGCGGCCTTGGCTCATGGCCCCACCGTGACGCGGCCGGTCTGCGCCGCCACGCTGACGGTCGTGCTGACGCCGCCAACGCTGACCGAGTAGCTGGTGCTGCTGCCCAGGGGGATGCCATTCACATTGCTGGGCTGGCCCAGGGTGTTGAAGTAGAGCGCGCTGCCCGAGCCCAGCGATGCGCCCTGCGACAGCGCACCGGTGAAGTCGCTGCCGCAGGGCGTGCTGCCGGTCGTGCAGGCGACCGCGTAGCTGCCGTTGGCACCGCTGCTGGTGATCGAAAAGCGCATGCGCCGGCCCGAGGTATAGGCCAGCGCCTGCGCGCGCCGCAGATCGCTGGCCAGGGTCTCGGCCTGCGAGCCGCGGGTCAACGCGGCCGGCGAGCTGATCTTCATCACCGCATAGGCGCTGAGGATGCTCAGCAGGCCTAGAGCCAGCGTCATTTCGAGAAGGGTGTGGCCGGTCAGGCTAATGCGGCGCATATCGAGTCCCGGCGGACACGTAATGAATGACAGGACTTTGACGAGGCAACGACTAGCGCAAAGCGCCAACCGTGGCCTCGAACACGATGACTCAGGTCGCGCCGTAGGCCTTGAAAGTGACCGTTGCGCCACCTGTGATCACTACGGTGCAACTGCCCTGAACACCGTTGGCCAGCGCGGCCGTGGGAATCGTGTACAGCACGGGGTCCGGGTTGTCGATCAACGCCGCCAGGTCGTCGCACTTCGTGACAGCGACTCCGCCAGGAGGCGAGTTCTGCCGCAGCGCGTAATTGGTTGACGAAGCCGAGGCGGCCGCGGCTGCAATACCGTTAGCTACACCCTTCTTCGCCTCATCCGACATACCGGTGAACTTCGGAATCGCGACCGCGGCCAGGATGCCGAGGATGACGATCACGATGATCAGCTCGATAAGCGTGAAGCCCGCTTGCGACGTCTTGCGAAGAAACGAATTCATATGAATCTCCATCCAATATTCAGACAGGTTTAAGACAGGTTTCCGACAGACAAATCAGCCGTTATGTCGACCACGACCTTGTGGTCCAGCGCAATGTAGTCACGTGAATTTCTGCACGCAATACCCGACTCCCCCGACCAAAGGGTGCTCAGGGTTTTCCTCTCGCCCGAAGCAGCCATCGTCGCTAGCATGAATTGGATCTAGGCCCCGCGCATGGCGCATGCAGCGCGGAAGGCAGCAAGGCAAGGACCAAAATACATGCGACTCGGTGGGGTGGGCATCAGAGTGGGAACCGGGACCTGGGCGGCAATCGATGCCGGCCCCGGTGCCCAGGCCTTGGGCGTCTGCGTGCGGCGCGGCCTGCGGGCCGGCAGCAAGCCGCAGGTCCTCAGCTGCGCCCGGCTCGACGCGCTCAAGGCCGACGACGCCGGCGCGCTGGCCGAGCTGGCCAAGAAAATTCATGTGCTGGGCGCCTCGCTGGCGCTGACGCTGGGGCGCAGCGACTACCGGATGCTGGTCGTCGCCGAGCCACCCGTCACCGCCGAAGAGATGGCCGGCAGCATGCGCTGGGCCGTCGGGCCCCTGCTGGACATGCCGCTGGACGAAGTGGACCTCGCCTGGATGAGCATCCCGACGGCCGAGCATTTGCCGTCCCGCGCGCGCCAGATGTATGTGGCCGTGGCCCAGCAGGTCTTGCTGAACGAGCAGGCCGCGCTGTTCCAGCGGAAGGCCGGCCTGACGCTGAAGGCCGTCGACGTGCGCGAGAGCGCGCAGCGCAATATCGCGGCCCTGCTGGAGCGCGAGGGCGAAGGCCTGGCCCTGCTCCATGTGGGCACACAGGGCGTCAGCATCAGCTTCACCTTCCAGGGTGAGCTCTACCTCGATCGTTTCATCGAACAGCCGCTGGCCGAATGGGAGGCGGCCGATGCCGCCGCCAGGCTGAAGATCCATGAGCGCATCGCCCTGCCGCTGCTGCGCTCGGTCGACTTCATCAACCGCAACCTGCCCTTCATGCCGGTGTCGCGCGTGGTGCTGGCGCCGCTGCCCGCCGCGCTGGAACTGCAGGCCTACCTGGCCGAGCATCTGCCGCTGCAGGTCGAACAGCTGGACCTGGGCACGGTCTTCGATCTGTCGAAGACCCCCGAGTTGCGCGAGCCGACCGAGCAGGCGCGCTACTTCACGGCCCTGGGTGCGGCGCTGCGCGGCGGCGCGCGGGCCGGCCAGCGGCAGCAGCTGAATCTGCTCGACCGCGTCAAGGAACCCGTCAGCCTGGCCATCTGGGGCATCGCCCTGAGCCTGCTGACGCTGATCGGGCTGACGCTGTGGGGCCTGAGCCTGCGCAGCGATCTGGCGGCGCTCGAGATGCAGGCCCAGCAGGGCAAGCGGCAGATCGAGCGCACCACGGCCGAGATGGAGACCATGCGACAGCGGGCCGGCTCCGACCAGGAGGCGGCGGCGCTGAAGGCCGAGGTCGACGCCCTCAAGCCGAAGGCGGCCGCGGTGCAGTCGCTGGTGGACTCGCTGCGCACGGCCCGCTTGGGGCGGCCGGAGGGCTATGCGGACTACTTCAACACGCTGGCCGGCGTGGCCGAGCAAGGCCTGTGGATCACCAGCGTGTCGGTCGGCGAGACGGGCAAGGGCCTGGCGGTCTCCGGACGTGCCCTGCGCAACGAATCGGTGCTGAGCTATGCCAAGCGGCTGAACCAGAGCTTCGCGGCCCAGGGTGTGCAGTTCAACTCGGTG
Source organism: Roseateles violae (assembly GCF_030410485.1). Taxonomy (GTDB): domain Bacteria; phylum Pseudomonadota; class Gammaproteobacteria; order Burkholderiales; family Burkholderiaceae_C; genus Roseateles_D; species Roseateles_D violae. The sequence goes on from NZ_JAUHHC010000004.1 coordinate 227,076, forward strand.
GAGATGACACCCGATGCCCAGCCGGGCAGCCAGGGAGGCCCTGGGACGGCAGCCGGCCCCAGCATGATTTCGTTCAAGCTCTATTGATCCGACCATGAAGAAGATCAAGCAGATCCTCAAGCGCTTCGATGCACTGTCCCTGCGCGAAAGGCTGCTTGCCGTGCTGGCGCTTCCGGTCCTGCTGGGCCTGGCCTTCCAGTTCTTTGTGTTGGACCCGACGGCGGCCAAGTCCAAGACGCTGAAAACCCAGCTCGCGCGCCAGCAAACCGAATATGCGGAGCTGAGCAAGCTGGCCGCCGAGATGGCGGTCAAGCGCCCGGTCGATCGACTCAGCAAGGCCCGCGCCGAGCGCGACGAGCTGCAGGCGCGCGTCGACGAGGCACAGTCATTCATCGACAAGGCCACCGACAACGCGCCGCTGGCGCGGGTCATACGCGCGATGGTGGCCGCCACGCCTGGGCTCAATCTGCTGTCGCTGAAGACGCTGCCGGTGGAGGTCTTCTTCAAGCCCACGACGCCGGGCACGGCCAAGCAGGACCCGGCCACGCCGACGCCGACGCTGTACCGCCACGGCGTCGAGGCCTCGATCAAGGGCCGCTATGCCGCCCTGATGCCTTATCTGCAGGGTCTGCAGCGGCATTCGAACCGGCTGTTCTGGGGCAGCGTGAAGCTGGAAGTCGCGGGCTATCCGGACGCGATCCTGAGGCTGACGATCTACACGCTGAGCGATCAGCAGGAAGCGCCGCTGAGCTGAGGGAAACGATGAGACAAGTCCACACTTGCCGCCTCTCGATGCTCGTCCTGCTGGCCTGCCTGGGCCATGGGGCGATGGCGCAGCCTCAGCCGCCGGCCGAAACCTCCCGTTCCAGCGCCGACTGGCTGACCCCGCAGCCGGGCGCCTTCGGCATGCCGGGCACCGGCAGCAGCAGCGACGCAGCAGCGGGCGACGCCGGAGCAGGCTTGCGCGTCACGCTCGTTGGGCCGACGCGACGCCTGGCCGTGATCGACGGTGAAACCCTGAAGATTGGGAATATTCACAACGGCGCCCGACTGTTGGATATACGCAGCAACGGGGTGGTGCTGCTGAAGGACGGCCAGCGCGAAACGCTCAGCATGAGCCCCGCGGTGGTGAAGACACCGAAGGCGTCAGCGGGCTCCAAGCCCGGCGAGACGGCCCGGGCCAGGAAATCAAACGAGAAAAAAGCACCGGGCGCGGTGCGCAAGGGGGAGGATCAATGAAGCCAGTGCTGTTGTTGTCGTCGGTCGCGATGCTGTTGAGCGCCTGCGACACGCTGAACCCGCCCAAGGACGTTTCCACCCAGAAGCGCATCGGCGAGGAACTGCGACAGGCCGCCGAGCCCAGGCCCAGGCAGGCGCCGGCCCCTACCACGGCCGCGCCGCCGCAGGCCGTCAGCAATGCGCTGCTGCCGCCGCTGCGCTCGTCGGCCATGCCCAAGGCCTCGGCCAAGCAGCTGGAGCAGCGCTTCGATCTGGTCGTGACCGATGCGCCGATCAGCCAGGTCTTGACGGCCATCGTCAGCGACACGCCCTACAGCATTCTGCTGAGCCCCAAGATCAATCCGCCGGGCATGCACGGCGCGGCCCAGGGAGAGCCCGCAGCGCCGAACGCCTTGCAGCCGGGCGGCGTGTCGGCACCTGCGGCCCTGGTGCGCCAGCAGGAGCTGCTGACCGTGCGCCTGAAGGACGTGACGGTGTTCGAGGCGCTGGACTCGGTGCGCGAGCTCTATGGCTATGAATACCAGGTCGAGGGCACGCGCATCTATGTGCGCCCGCCGGAGTTGCGCTCGAAGCTGTACCAGGTGAACTACATCCTGGGTCAGCGCCGCGGCGTCAGCGATCTGCAGGTCATCGGCGGCGCGTCGACGGGATCCTCGTCGGGCGGCGGATCGGGCGGCGGCGGCTCTGGCGGCTCGTCGGGCGGCAGTGGCGGCGGTGGAGGCTCTTCATCCGGCAGCAGCTTCTCGGCCATCCAGGCGAGCGCGCTGAGCACGATCTCCAAGTCCGACATCTGGAGCGAGGTGGAGGATTCGCTGCGCACCTTGCTGGGCTGCCAGATCTCGCGCGTGCAGGCCCCCAAGGCGACGACCTCGGGCAGCTCCGGCTCCAGCGGGTCGGGCAGTTCGGGCGGCGGCAGCCGCGCCGACGTGTCCTTTGTCGGCGATGCCTTGCAGGGCGAGCGTCAACGCGGCGTCGACGGTTGCAGCGAAGGCCGGGCGATGACGGTCAACCAGATGAGCGGCACCATCCTCGTGCGCGGCATGCCGCGCGAGCTGCGTCAGGTCGAAAGCATGCTGCGCACGATGCAGCTGAACATCGAGCGCCAGGTGATCATCGAGGCCAAGATCATCGACGTCGAACTGAACACCGACGCCCAGCAGGGCATCAACTGGGCCGCCTTCCCCAACCACAATCTGCACCGCGCCTCGGTCGGTCTGGACCCGAACCAGATCGTCGGCAATGGTTCGCAGATCGGTGGCACGGGCGCCGTCCCGCCCGGCGGCGCCCAGGCGAACACCAGCCTCGCCTCGCTGCTCGGCGCCTCGCTGGTCGGTGCCGGCGCATCGAACGCCTTCACGGCCGGTCTGGGCATCGCGATCCAGACCTCGCAGTTCGCCGCACTGATCAACTTCCTGCAGACGCAGGGCGAGGTCCATGTGCTGTCCAGCCCGCGGATCGCGACCTTGAACAACCAGAAGGCGGTGCTGAAGGTGGGCGCCGAGGAGTCCTTCGTCACCAGCATCAGCGGCGGCACCACCACCGTGACCAACGGCATCTCGAACAGCAGCCTGCCGACGCTGAACTACCAGCCCTTCTTCTCCGGCATCGCGCTGGACGTGACGCCGCAGATCGACGAGAACGATCGCATCACCTTGCATGTGCATGCGATGGTGAACTCGATCATCGAGCGATCGAAGGTGGCCCTGCTGACGCCGAACGCACCGACGGTGCCCTTCGCCGTCAACAGCATCAGCGAGACCGACAGCGTCGTGAAGACCCTGGACGGCATGATGGTGGTGATCGGCGGCCTGATGACGGAAAGCACGACCGACAACCGCTCCAAGATCCCCGGCGCGGGCGACGTGCCGGTGGCGGGCGCCCTGTTCCGCAAGAACGGCCAGGCCAGCACCAAGCGCGAACTGGTGATCCTGCTGAAGCCGACGGTGATCAAGGACGAGAGCACCTGGGCGCGCGAGATTGCCGCCACCGAGGGCCGGCTGTCGACGCTGTCGCAGGGCACGGCCAAACCCTGACGGCGCAGCCCGAGGCAATCCACCATGTACCTCGATCATTTCGACCTGAAGGAATTCCCGTTCGGGATCACGCCCGACACGAGCTACTTCTTCTCCTCCGGCGCCTCGCAGGAGGCGCTGAACACCTTGCTGATCGCCGCCCGCACCGGCGAGGGCTTCATCAAGATCACCGGAGAAGTCGGCACCGGCAAGACCCTGCTGTGCCGCAAGCTGATGGCCAGCCTGGGGCCCGACTTCGTCGTGGCCTACATCCCGAACCCCTATCTCGAACCGACGGCCCTGTTCCTGGAACTGGCCTCGGAGCTGGGCCTGGACACCAGCATGCTCGCCCACTACCAGGGCCATCAGCAGCAGCATCTCTTGCTGAAGGCGCTGAGCCTGAAGCTGGTGGACCTGACGATGGAGGGGCGGCGCGTCGTCGTGTGCCTGGACGAGGCGCAGGCCATGCCGATCGAGACGCTGGAGGCGCTGCGCCTGCTGACCAATCTGGAGACCGAGAAGAACAAGCTGCTGCAGGTGGTGATCTTCGGCCAGCCGGAACTGGAGGAGAAGCTGAACCATCCGTCGATCCGGCAGCTGAAGCAGCGCATCACCTTCGACTATCACCTCGGCCCCCTGTCGCACGCCGAGCTCAGCTACTACCTGCATCACCGCATGATGGTGGCCGGCTACCGCGGCGGCCAGTTGTTCAGCGCGACGGCAATGTGGCTGCTGAAGCGCAAGACCAAGTGCATTCCGCGCTTGATCAATATCGTCGCCCACAAGACCTTGCTGAGCGCCTTTGGCAAGGGCAAGCAGTCGGTGGACATCTGGGATGTGCTCGCGGCAAGCAGGGACACCGCCTCCCTGCGCAACGAGCGTGGAATCGAGAAGGCGGCGGCAGCCTTCCTGCTGTTCGTGCTGCTCGGCATCTGTGTCGCCGCCTATGGATGGATGAATCGACTATGAGCGTCATCAACCAGATGCTGCAGAACCTGGACCAGCGAAAGTCCACGGTGGTGCGCAAGGACCCGCTGGCCGGCGAAGTGCGCACGGTCGCCGCGCAGCGAGCCTCACCGCCCGCGATCCGCATCCTGGGCCTGCTCGGGCTTGGCCTGGCCACCGCCGCGGCGGGCTGGATGCTGATGGCGCCCAAGACCGCGGTGCCCATGGGCGTCAAGACACAGCTCGCCGCAGAGCCGATCTCGGCACCGCCGCCGCCACTCGCGCATCCGCCCTCTTCTCCCGCTGCCGTCGAGCCGACGCCACCGACGATGCTGGCCGCCGCGGCGGTCAAATCGGAAGCGCCGGCGAAGCCGTCGGCGCTGGCGCCCCAAGCGCAGCCCCAAGCGCAGCCCCAAGCGCAGCCCCAAGCGCAGCCGCAAGCGCAGTCGCAAGCGCAGCCTCAAGCGCAGTCGCTTGCGGCGCCACAGATGCCGCCGCAAGCGGCCGATGCCGAGGCGCGCGCGGAGGCGGGCAGGAAGCCCGGCGCCGGCCCGACGCTCGCGGCACGCGACGAGCCCGAGGCCCGGCCGGCTGCAACACCGGGCTTTCAGAAGACGGTCAGCCGCAAGACGCTTTCGGAAAACCTCTACAAGCAGGCCGTCGTCGAATTCCAGCAAGGGCGCAACGCGGATGCCAAGGCCAATCTGCGCAAGTCGCTGGAGGCCGATGCCGGCAATGCGCCCGCACGCCAGATGCTGGCCGGCATGCTGGTTGACGCCAACCATTTCGATGAGGCGACCGGCCTGCTGCGCGAAGGCCTGAAGCTGCAGGCGGGAAACAGCGACTTCGCCATGGCCCTGGCACGGCTGCAGCTCGAAAAGGGCGAGACCGCCAACGCCCTGCTCACCCTGGAGCAAGGCCTGGTCGCGGCCGGCGAGGATCCGCAGTACCACGCCTTCTATGCGGCCCTGCTTCAGCGCGCGCAGCGCCATGAGGATGCCGTCGGGCATTACCTGGTGGCCCTGCGCAGCGATCCGGCGATGCCGACCTGGCTGATGGGCGTGGGCATCTCACTGCAGGCCCTGGGCAAGCGCGCCGACGCGGCCGAGGCCTTCCAGCGCGCGCGGGACGGCGGACTGCTGCCGCCGGGCCTGAACGAATTTGTCGAGCAGCGGCTGGCGCAGGTGCGGCCTTGATCGCCCGGCAAACGGAACCGAGCCTTGCAAGCAAACAAGGGACGAGCAGCTTTGTCGCTGGGCAAGCCTGCTTATGGGGGGGACCATGCATCGATATCTAGCGCAGTTCCTTTTGATACTCGCGGCGGGGCTGTCCGGCTGCGCGACGGTGGTCGACGGCGCGAACCAGTCGATCGCCATTGAAACCAGCAGCGGGGGCAGGCAGGTCAGCGGCGCTCGCTGCCTGCTGGTGAACGAGTTCGGGGAATCTCGGGTGGTGACGCCGGCGATGGTTTCGGTGTCCCACGGCCACGGCGATCTGACGATTCGATGCCAAAAGCCGGGCTTCGAGGTCGCCGAGAACGTCATCAGGCCGGGACCGAATATGAAGGTGCTGGGCAATATCCTGCTCGGCGGCGCGATCGGTTTCGGGCTCGACGTTGCTAGCGGCGCCGTCTATACCTATCCGCCCCTGATCTCGGTGGACCTGATCGAGATGGCCGAGGTGAAAGCGGCGAGCGTCGTGCAGCCCGTTCCGGCCATCCCCGACGACGAGATCCGCACGGTCGAACTGCTGCGCCGCACCTCCTGCACGCCGCTGGCCCGCCCTTCGCTGCTGGACAAGGAGCAGGGAGTCAGCCAGTACCTTGCCTATTGCCAGGACGGCCGCACCGCGCGGACCGTATGCCAGCAGTCGGAATGCCGGTTCAAGACGCGCGACGATTCGTGAGCAGGCGAATGGCCGCCGATCCTGCTGCCGCCAACAATTCGAAATCGGGGGAGTTGTAGATGGGATACAGAAGCACCTTGCTCGCTCTGCTGGCGAGTGCCGCGATGGCCGCTTGCGGCGGCGGCGATATCGCCACCGGCGCGCTCAGCGGCAATGACAAGCAATCGTCGAACACGGCGCCCAGCAGCCCTGCAGCCTCTTCGCCAACGCCAAGCGTCATAGCTTCAAAACTGGAGCTGGCTGACGCGCAAGGGGCGGCCTTGAGCACCCCGACCCTGTCGCAAACCGAGACCCGTTATCTCAAGGTTACCGCCCAGAATTCACAGCCTTACAAACGCGTGGAGGTCTCTCTCGACAGCACCGCGCTGGCCGTCGTGACCCCATCGTCCCGGCTGACCGATGAAAAAGGCGTTGCCCTGTTCACCATCGCACCGGCCTCTACCTCGTCCAACGGCGCCATCAAGGTCACGGCCAAGGTGGATACCGACGGCGCTCAGGTCACCAACACGCTTGATCTCCAGGTCGTGCCGGCGTCCACGCCGCCGGTCACCGCGGCGAAACTGGAATTCGTCGATGCCCAGGGTTTGGCTTTGACCACACCCAACCTTTCGCAGACCGACGCCCGTTATCTCAAGATCACAGCCCAGAATTCCCAGGTGTCCAAACGCGTGGAGATTTCTCTCGACAATGCCCTTGCGGTCGTGACTCCGACGGCGAAGCTGACCAGTGAGAATGGCGTTGCGCTGTTCACCATCGCACCGGCATCTGCTTCCGCCAACGGTGCAGTCAGGGTCACCGTCAAGGTGGACACGGACGGAGCCCAGATCACAAAAACGCTCGATCTTCAGGTGATTCCGGCGGCTCAGACACCCGTTGTCGCTTCGAAGCTGGAACTCATTGACGCTCAGGGCAAGGTCTTGAGCAACCCCGGCCTTTCTCAGACCGAGCCGCGTTCTCTCAAGGTCACCGCCCAGAATTCTCAAGCCTTCAAGCGCGTGGAGATTTCTCTTGACAATGCCTTGGCCGTCGTGACTCCTTCGTCGAAGCTGACCGACGAGTTTGGCGTTGCGCTGTTCACCATCACGCCGGCATCCATCGCCTCCAATGGCGTCGTCAAGGCCACCGCCAGGGTGAATACGGACGCTGCACAAGTTACGAATGCGATGGACCTCCAGGTCACGCCGGGCAAGGTGTCGCTGACAGGCTTGTCTGCAACACCGATGTCCGTCCAGCTGGGCCAGGCGATTACGGTCGGCGTCAATGCGCAGATCGACGGAGTAGCCGCTCCGCAGAACAGCGTCTCGGTCGCCTTCAGCAGTTCCTGCGGGACGGCGACGCCGGACGTCGTGCGTGTAGATGGCACGGGCAAGGCAAGCACCGTCATTCAGACCCAGGCGGCAGGCGCTTGCACGGTACAGGCCAACACGACCGGTCTTTCGGCGCCCCTGTTAGCCGGCTATGCCGTTACCCCTTTGCCGACGCCATCGGCGTTCGGATTGAAGTTCGTCAAGGCCGACCCGCAAATCATCTATATGAAAGACTCGGTCGGCCCGAGGACGTCGCTGCTGACCTTCAAGGTATTCGACTACAACGGCACAGGCGTGGCAGGGCAAAGGGTCTCCTTCGGTTTCCTCAATTCGAAGGCCGTCGACTTCTGCGGCATCGCCGGCAACCCGGTCGGCTCGACGGGCAGCAACGGTGAGGTGTCCGTCCGGGTCTGCAGCGGTGTGCAGCCGAGCACGGTACAGGTGCGCGCGACCGTCGACGGAAGCACGATCAGTGCAGACTCCAATCTGCTGACCGTGCAGTCCGGCCTGCCCTCGCAGCGGTTCTTCGACCTGGGTGCGGCGCAGCTGAATTTCTATGTCGGCGCAGGATTCACCGACCGGTTCAGCGGGTTGACCGTGCCGATCACCGTCTTCGCGGCCGACCGGCAAGGCAATCCGGTTCCGGATGGCACGCCGGTGATCTTCGTCGCCGAGGGCGGGCAGATCAACTCGAATGGCCAGAGCAGTTGCATCATCAGTGCAGGCCGGTGCTCGGTCGATCTGATCGGCCAGGATTACCGGCCGCTGGGATCGAGGATCACCGGCGGGGATCCGCGGCCGGGGCGCGTCACCGTGCTGGCCATGGCCGATGGCGAAGAGCATTTCATCGACAAGAACGACAACAACGTCTACGACGAAGGCGTCGACGAGTTCGAAGATCTGGGACGCCCATTCCTCGACAAGGACGAGGACGGCATATTCACCGCCTCGTACAAGAATCTCCAGACCGATACCTTGGACGGCGACGCCAGCTATGCCATGGTCGGCGAAGCTGAGGGAACGAAAGACTGCCCCAACAATACGAACAGAGGCTTGTCGGTCGCCAATACCTGCAATGCAACCTGGAACGGGTCGGGCGTCAGGGCCGATGGGCGTTTCTACACGCCGACCAAGGTGCGGCGCGCGATCGTCATGGTGTTCTCCGGAGGCGAGATCGCATATCCCAATTCATCGACCGTGCCCCTGACATCGGCCTGCGGCCATAGCGCCGATTCGCGGTCCTATGACTCGACCATTCCCAGCAACAAGAGGACCGCACTCATCAATTGCGCTCGCAACGAAATGAAGGTTCAGTTGGCCGACAGGAACGGCAACCCGCTGCCGGCCGACGCCGCGCTGAAGGTCGCCGTACGGCAGACCAGCTCGACCGGGACCTGCACGGCCAGCCTGGGCGGTAGCGGAACCGTCGTCGGCAACAGCACCGAGCCGACGCTGCACCAGATCCTGCTGAAGGACTGCAGCGGTGGCGAATTCGTCGATCTCTCGGCGACCGTCAAGGCCAAGACAACGACGTTCACGATCGCCGTGCCCTAGCCTGCGTCCAGCAGCGACCGCCGTCAGGGAGCGCGCTTCCCCCGGAGTTCGGCTGCTCAAAACAAGGCCCTCCACGGAGGGCTTTGTCGTTCTCGGCCTTCCTTACCCTCACCTGGCGACGGCTGCCTCGTTCAAGCCGGCCCGATCGACGTCGACCTGATAGCCGGCCATCGGCAGCAAGCCGCCGTCGCGCGCTTCGAAGATGGTCAGCAGCGTCGTCGTCCCCTCGCGCCAGCCGACGCCGCCACGGCCGACCACGGCGAGCCACCAGCGCCCGTCCAGCCACAGGGCCAGATGGCGCAGCTCGACATTGGCGTAGTTAGTCCTGAAGACATCGCGCTGGCGCGGATCAAGGCCGAAGATCGGAAAGTCGGGCGGCGAGCGCGGGTCGGCGCGATCGAGGGCAGCCAATACTTCGGCGCTCGGCTGCCCTGGCGACGCGAAGCTCAGGGGCTCCAAGGGCGCCCCGCCATGGCGGTCGGTCTCGTAGGCCGCGGCGATCTCGGTCGCCATGGCGCGACCGGCCTTGCACAGCGAGGAGGCCTCGTCGCGGCAGAACTGGCCGGCGACGCTCAGCGCCCTGCGAAAGGACAAGGCCAGCGTGCAGGCCGGTGCCCAGCCGCGGCCGGTCCAGGGCACGACCGTGTAGCGCTCGCCGAGCGTGATCCGGTCGATCGCCTTGACGACGAAGGCCGGCCGGGCGAAGACCCGGCCGAAGCCGCTGTGACTTCCGCAGGGCACCTCCGCTCCCGGCTCCGCGATCTTTCGCCAGGGACGACCCGGCCGGGCCTCGACGAAGACCGAGGACTGGCAGTTGGCCGTGCCCTGGATGGTCGAGACGCGGTAGACATCGCTGCCGGCCAGGCGATCGACACCGACCACGCCGGAGTCGAGCGCATACAGCGCGGCCCTCAGCTCGCGGTCCTGCGCCAGCTCGCCTTGCAGCGCGGACGGCGGCGGCCCGGCCGGCCGCGTGTCGATCCGCAGCCAGGGCGCCAGCGGCTCCCGGCTGGCCGCCCAGGCCGAGTCCGGCAAGCTCCGGGCCTCGGCCGCCAGCTGCTCGCAGTCCGAAGGCCGTTCCGCGGCCACCGGGCCCGCGCTTGCCAGAGCCAGCAGGCCCAGCAGCAGGCCGGCGATCCTTCGTTCGCGTTGCATCCTTGCTTTCCTCCCTTAGGAAACGATAGCAGCCCCGCCCGCTTAAACTAGCAAGCCGCTCGCAAAGCCCTCTGCCGAGGGCTTTGTTGTTCATGTTGAGATCCCGATGACCCAGACCCCCGACTTCAGCGCCCACACCCCGGTCATGCAGCAGTACTTCCGCCTGAAGGCGGAGCATCCGGACGTGCTGGTGTTCTTCCGCATGGGCGACTTCTACGAGGTCTTCTTCGACGACGCGCGCAAATGCAACGCGCTGCTGGACATCACCCTGACCAGCCGCGGCCAGAGCGGCGGCAACCCGGTCGTGATGGCCGGCGTGCCGGTGCATGCGCTGGAGAGCTATCTGGCCAAGCTGATCAAGCTCGGCGAGGCGGTGGCAATCGCCGAGCAGGTGGGCGATGTGGCGACGAGCAAGGGGCCGGTCGAGCGCAAGGTGGTGCGCGTGGTCACGCCGGGCACCGTCACCGACAGCGAGCTGCTGGCCGACAAGCAGGACTCGGTGCTGCTGGCCGTCGTCGCCCAGGGTTCCAGGGCCAGCACGACGCTGGGCCTGGCCTGGTTGTCGATGACCCAGGGCCAGCTGGGCCTGGCCGAATGCAGCGAGCGCGAGCTGCCCTCCTGGCTGGCGCGCCTGAGCCCGGCCGAGGTGCTGGTCGATCGCGAGAAGCAGCCGGCCGCGGTGCTGGCCGCACGCGCGCCGATCACCAACCGCCCGAGCTGGCAGTTCGACTCGGCGCTGGGCGCACGCAAGCTCTGCGAACAGCTGGCCGTCGCCGGCCTGCAGGGCCTCAATGCGGACAAGCTGCCGGCCGCCCACGCCGCCGCCGCCGCGCTGCTCAGCTATGCCGAGCACACGCAAGGTCGCGCGCTGGCCCATGTGAAGAGCCTGCAGGTGCATCGCAGCTCCGAGCTGCTGGACCTGCCGCCGGCGACGCAGCGCAATCTGGAGCTGACCCTGACCCTGCGCGGAGAGACCGCGCCGACCCTGCTCTCGCTGCTGGACAGCTGCCGCAGCGGCATGGGCAGCCGCGCGCTGCGCCACTGGCTGCTGCATCCGAGGCGCGAACGCGGCGAGGCAATCGCGCGGCACGAGGCGATCGCCGCGCTGCTGGACGGCGGCTACGAGCCGCTGCGCGAGGCGCTGCGCGGCGTGTCCGACGTCGAGCGCATCGCCGCCCGCACCGCGCTGCGCCAGGTGCGGCCGCGCGAGCTGACCGGCCTGCGCGCGACGCTGCAGGCGCTGCCCGAGCTGCTGCGCACGCTGCCGGCCGGCAGCGCGCTGATCGACGGCCTGGCCGCCGGCCTGCGCGCCTCCCCGCATATCGAGGAGCTGCTGCGCCATGCGATCGCCGAGGAGCCGGCCGTGCTCTTGCGCGACGGCGGCGTGATCGCCGACGGCTTCGATGCCGAGCTGGACGAGCTGCGCGGCATCCAGAACAACTGCGACGCCTTCCTGCTTGACCTGGAAAGCCGCGAGCGCGCGCGCACCGGCATCGCCAATCTGCGCGTGCAGTACAACAAGGTGCACGGCTTCTATATCGAGGTGACCCAGGGCCAGGTCGACAAGGTGCCGATGGACTACCAGCGCCGCCAGACCCTGAAGAATGCCGAGCGCTACATCACGCCCGAGCTGAAGGCCTTCGAGGACAAGGCGCTGTCGGCGCAGGAGCGATCGCTGACGCGCGAGAAATACCTGTACGAGCTGCTGCTGGACCAGCTGCTGGAGGAGCTGCCGACGCTGACGGCGCTGGGCCGCGCGCTGGCCAGCCTGGACGCGCTGGCCGCCCTGGCCGAGCGGGCGGCGATGCTGAACTGGTGCCGGCCCGAGTTCGTCAACCAGCCGGCGATCGACATCACGGCGGGACGGCATCCGGTCGTAGAGGCGCGGCTGCGCGAGACCGGCGCGGGCGAGTTCATGGCCAACGACTGCCGGCTCGACGCGCGCACCCGCATGCTGGTGATCACCGGCCCGAATATGGGCGGCAAGTCGACCTTCATGCGCCAGGTGGCGCTGATCGCGCTGCTGGCGGCGATCGGCAGCTATGTGCCGGCGACGGCCTGCCGGCTCGGGCCGATGGACGCGATCCACACCCGCATCGGCGCGGCCGACGACCTGGCCAATGCGCAGTCGACCTTCATGCTGGAGATGACCGAGGGCGCGGCCATCCTGCACGGCGCGACCGAGCAATCGCTGGTGCTGATGGACGAGATCGGGCGCGGCACCTCGACCTTCGACGGCCTGGCCCTGGCCAGCGCGATCGCCAGCCATCTGCACGACAAGACCCGCGCGTTCACGCTGTTCGCCACCCATTACTTCGAGCTGACCGAGTTCCCGGCCAAGCATGGTCAGGCCTTGAACTGCCATGTGTCGGCGGTCGAGAGCGGCGAGGACATCGTCTTCCTGCACGAAATCCAGCCCGGGCCGGCCAGCCGCAGCTATGGCGTGCAGGTGGCGCGCCTGGCCGGCATGCCGGCCTCGCTGGTGCGCCAGGCCCGCGCGACCCTGGAGGCGTTGGAATCGCGCGCGCTGGAAGGCCAGGCGCAGATCGATCTGTTCGCCGCGCCGCCGCAGGCGGAGGCCGCTACGGCGCTGGCGCCGAGCGCGCTCGACGAGGCAATGGCCGCCGTCGACCCCGATGCCTTGTCGCCGCGCGAGGCGCTGGAACTGGTCTACCGGCTGAAGAAGCTGAGCCTGCAATGAGCAAGCACGCCGGCACCATCGTCTTCTCGCATGCCAACGGCTTTCCGGCCGGCTGCTACCGCGTGCTGTTCGAGATCTGGCGCGCGGCCGGCTGGGAGGTCCATGCCCTGCCCCGCTTCGGCCATGACCCGGCCTATCCGGTCACCAGCAACTGGCGCCATCTGCGCGACCAGTTGATCCACTTCATCGAGCGCGAGGTCCGGCCTGAGGGCCAGGTCATGCTGGTGGGCCATTCGCTGGGCGGCATCCTGAGCCTGCTGGCCGCCAGCAAGCGCCCCGATCTGGCCGAGGGCCTGCTGCTGCTGGACAGCCCCATCGTCGCCGGCTGGAAGGCGCACAGCGTGCAGGTGATGAAGGCGACTCGGCTGATGCACCGCGTCTCGCCGGGCAAGATCTCCAGCCAGCGCCGCCACGAATGGCCGGACCGCGCGGCCGTGCACCAGCACTTCGCCAGCAAGCACAAATTCGCCCGCTGGGACCCGCGCGTGCTGCAGGACTATGTGGACAGCGGCTTCGAGGAGCGCGAGGACGGCCGCGTGCATCTGAGCTTCCGCCGCGAGGTCGAGACGCGCATCTACGACACCCTGCCGCATCATCTGGAAGGCCTGCTGCGCCGCCATCCGCCGCGCTGTCCGGTCGGCTTCGTCGCCGGCACGCAGTCGGAGGAATTGCGCCGCGCCGGCGCGGCCGCGTCCAAGGCCCTGGCCCGCAAGCACTTCGCCTGGATGGAGGGCAGCCACCTCTACCCCTTCGAGCGCCCCGACGACACGGCGGCGCTGGCGCTGCAGATGCTCGAGGCCTTCCGGGCCGAGCGGCATGAGGGTGGCGAACAAGCCGCCTCGCTATAATCGCAATTTCCCACCACAGCGCCCTTAAGGACCACCGGAACGGGCGCTGCAAGACATGACCAAATACGTCTTCGTCACCGGCGGTGTGGTGTCCTCTCTCGGCAAGGGCATCGCATCGGCCTCGCTGGCTGCCATCCTCGAATCGCGCGGCCTCAAAGTCACCCTCATCAAGCTCGATCCCTATATCAACGTCGACCCGGGCACGATGTCGCCGTTCCAGCATGGCGAGGTCTTCGTCACCGACGACGGCGCCGAGACCGACCTCGATCTGGGCCATTACGAGCGCTTCATCACGACGCGGATGAAGAAGAGCAACAACTTCACCACCGGCCAGATCTATATGTCGGTGCTGGAGAAGGAGCGCCGCGGCGACTATCTCGGCAAGACGGTGCAGGTGATCCCGCACATCACCAACGAGATGCAGGACTTCATCCGCCGCGGTGCCGGTCACGGCACGCCGGAAGCGGTGGACGTGGCGATCGTCGAGATCGGCGGCACCGTCGGTGACATCGAGTCCCTGCCCTTCCTCGAGGCCGCACGCCAGATGAGCCTGAAGATGGGCCCGACCAATGTCGCCTTCGTCCATCTGACCTATGTGCCCTGGATCGCCGCCGCCGGCGAGCTGAAGACCAAGCCGACCCAGCACACGGTGCAGAAGCTGCGCGAGATCGGCATCCAGCCGGACGCGCTGATCTGCCGCGCCGACCGCCGCGTGCCCGACGACGAGCGCGAGAAGATCTCGCTGTTCACGAACGTGCCCGAGTACGGCGTGATCTCGATGTGGGACGTCAACACGATCTACAAGGTGCCGCGCGTGCTGCACGAGCAGGGCCTGGACCAGCTGATCTGCACCAAGCTGCAGCTGAACACCAAGAGCACCGACCTGAAGCGCTGGGACAAGCTGGTGCACGAGGTCGAGAACCCGGCCCGCCAGGTGACGATTGCGATGTGCGGCAAGTACACCGATCTCAGCGACAGCTACAAGTCGCTCAACGAGGCGCTGCGCCATGCCGGCATCCACAACCATGCCGGCGTCAAGATCGAGTACGTCGACTCCGAGTTGCTGAACGCCGACAACATCGATCAGCTGGCCCAGTACGACGCGATCCTGGTGCCGGGCGGCTTCGGCAAGCGCGGCGTCGAGGGCAAGATCCTGGCCGCCAAGTACGCCCGCGAGCACCAGACGCCCTATCTGGGCATCTGCCTGGGCATGCAGGTCGCGACGATCGAGTACGCGCGCAACAAGGCCGGCCTGACCGGCGCGAACTCGACCGAGTTCGATCCGCAGACCCAGCACCCGGTGATCGCCCTGATCGACGAGTGGCAGGACGCCGATGGCACGATCCAGAAGCGCGACGAGAAGAGCGACCTCGGCGGCACGATGCGCCTGGGCGCGCAGAGCTCGGACGTCAAGCCGAACACCCTGGCCCACGACATCTATGGCGATGTCGTCACCGAGCGCCATCGCCACCGCTACGAGGCCAACGAGCATTACCTCGACCGCCTGCAGGACGCCGGCCTGGTGATCTCGGCGATCACGCAGCGCGAGAAGCTGACCGAGATGGTCGAGCTGCCGCGCGAGGTCCATCCCTGGTATGTCGGCGTGCAGTTCCACCCGGAATTCAAGTCGACGCCCTGGGACGGCCACCCGCTGTTCACCGCCTTCATCAAGGCGGCGCTGGATCACAAGGCCAAGGCCGCCTGAGTCAAGCTTAAAAGCCCACTACCATGCCCGCCGCCTACATCATCGCCAACGTCCGCGTCACCAACCCGCAGCAGTACGAGGAATACAAGAAGTTCTCGTCGGCGGCCTTCCTGGCCCACGGCGTCGAGGTGCTGGCGCGCGGCGGCCAGGTGGAGGTGCTGGAGGGCGACTGGACGCCGGACCGCATGGTGCTCTTGAAGTTCCCGAGCACCGCGGCCGCCCGCGCCTTCTACGACTCGCCCGAATACAGTCGGGCCCGCCAGGCCCGCGAGGGCGCGGCACTGATGCGCATGGTGATCCTGGACGGCATTTGAGCCACGCCGCCTGCGTCTTGTTCAGCGCGGGTAACAAAAGCCCGGCACCATCTGCGCCTACCGAATTCACAACCTCCTGGAGACCCTTGAATGAGCGCCATTGTTGACATCGTCGGCCGCGAGATCCTCGACAGCCGCGGCAACCCCACCGTCGAATGCGACGTGCTGCTGGAAAGCGGCGTGATGGGCCGCGCGGCCGTGCCCTCGGGCGCCTCGACCGGCTCGCGCGAAGCGATCGAGCTGCGCGACGGCGACAAGAGCCGCTACCTCGGCAAGGGCGTGCTGAAGGCCGTCGAGCACATCAACACCGAGATCTCCGAGGCCGTGCTGGGCCTGGACGCCTCCGAGCAGGCCTTCCTCGACAAGACCCTGATCGACCTGGACGGCACCGAGAACAAGAGCCGCCTGGGCGCCAACGCGATGCTGGCCGTCTCGATGGCCGTCGCCCGTGCCGCCGCTGAAGAAAGCGGCCTGCCGCTGTACCGCTATTTCGGCGGCATGAACGGCTGCCAGTTGCCGGTGCCGATGATGAACGTCATCAACGGCGGCGCCCACGCGAACAACTCGCTGGACCTGCAGGAGCTGATGATCATCCCCGTCGGCGCGCCTTCGTTCCGCGAAGCGCTGCGCTGGGGTGCCGAGGTCTTCCACGCGCTGAAGAAGATCCTGCACGACAAGGGCATCTCGACCGCCGTCGGCGACGAGGGCGGCTTCGCCCCCAGCGTCGAGAGCCATGAGGCCGCGATCCAGCTGATCCTGGAAGCGATCGACAAGGCCGGCTACACCGCCGGCGAGCAGATCGCCCTGGGCCTGGACTGCGCCGCCAGCGAGTTCTACAAGGACGGCAAGTACGTGCTGGAAGGCGAAGGCGGCATCCAGCTGACGGCCGAGCAGTGGACCGACATGCTGGCCACCTGGGTCGACAAGTACCCGATCATCTCGATCGAGGACGGCATGGCCGAAGGCGACTGGGACGGCTGGAAGCACATCACCGAGAAGCTCGGCGCCAAGGTGCAGCTGGTCGGCGACGACCTGTTCGTCACCAACACCAAGATCCTGCAGGAAGGCATCGAGAAGGGCATCGCCAACTCGATCCTGATCAAGATCAACCAGATCGGCACCTTGACCGAGACCTTCGCCGCGATCGAGATGGCCAAGCGCGCCGGCTACACGGCCGTGATCTCGCACCGCTCGGGCGAAACCGAGGACTCGACCATCTCCGACATCGCCGTCGGCCTGAACGCCGGCCAGATCAAGACCGGCTCGCTGTCGCGCTCGGACCGCATGGCCAAGTACAACCAGCTGCTGCGCATCGAGGAAGATCTGGGCGACATCGCGAGCTACCCGGGCCGCGCCGCCTTCTACAACCTCAAATAAGCCCTGCCGAAAGCCCTGGCCCGCCGTCGCGCGGGCCGCGGCTACACTCCTGCCGTGCGCGCCTTAAGCATCATCCTCGCGGCCTTCCTGGTCGGCATCCAAGCCCAGCTCTGGCTGGGCAAGGGCGGCCTGCCGCGCGGGGTGCAGCTGCGCGCCGAGCTGGCCCGCGCCCAGGCGGCCAACGAGCAGGCGCGTGCGCGCAATGCGCAGCTGGAGGCCGAGCTGCGCGATCTGCGCGAAGGTCTGGAGATGGTCGAGGAAAAGGCGCGGCTCGAGCTGGGCATGATCAAGCCCGACGAGATCTACGTCCAGGTCCAGCGCTGAGCCCGCCCGCATGGACGCGCTGCTGCAGCTGCTGCACCCCCTGTTCGCGCCCGCCTTCACGCTGCTGGGCAGCCCGATCAGCTGGACCGAGCTGATCGCCTTTGCCTTGGCGCTGTGGATGGTCGTCTGCAATATGCGGGTGCGCCCGCTGGCCTGGCCGCTGGCCCTGCTCAGCTCGCTGCTCTACTTCCTGCTGTTCTGGGATGGCAAGCTCTATGGCGAGGCCTCGCTGCAGCTGCTGTTTGCCGCCTTCGCGCTCTGGGGCTGGTGGCAATGGCTGCGCGGCAAGGGCGCGGACGGCGAGAAGCTGCGCGTGCGGCGCCTGGACCGGCAAGGCCTGGCCCTGGCCCTGCTGCTGACCCTGGCCGCCTGGCCGGTGCTGGGCCTGTTCCTGCAGCACCAGACCGATTCGCCGCTGCCCTACTGGGACGCCTTCCCGACCGTGACCAGCCTGCTGGGCCAATGGCTGCTGGGTCGCAAATACCAGGAGAACTGGAGCGTCTGGGTGCTGGTCAACGTGGTCAGCGTCGCCCTGTTCGCCTACAAGGGCTATTGGCTGACCGTCGTGCTCTACGCGGTCTTCATCCCGATGTCGGTGGCCGGCTGGCGTGCCTGGCAGCGCCAGCTGCAGCCCGCTCTGGCGGCCTGAGGCGATGAGCGGGGCGCTGCGGATCGCCATCGTCGGTGCCGAAAGCACCGGCAAGACGGCGCTGGCCCTGGCGCTGGCCGAGCAACTGGCCGACAGCACCGGCCTGCGCTGCGTTGCCGTGCCCGAGCTGCTGCGCGCCTGGTGCGAGCGCGAGGGCCGCACGCCGCGGCCCGAGGAGCAGGCCGCCATTGCCGCCGCACAGACAGCAGCGATCGACGACGCCGCGCAGACGCATGAGCTGGTGCTGTGCGACACCACGGCGCTGATGACGGCGATCTACAGCGAATTCCTGTTCGCCGACCGCAGCCTGATGGCGCCCGCGCTGGCGGCCCACCGCGGCTACGACCTGACCCTCTTGACCGCGCTGGACCTGCCCTGGCAGGCCGACGAAGGCATGCGCGACGGCGCGCATGTGCGCGAACCGGTCGATGCGCTGATCCGCGCCGCCCTGCTCGACGCAGGCCTGTCCTGGTCCATCGTGTCGGGCCAGGGCCAGCGGCGCGTCGATGCGGCGCTCGACGCCATCACCCCGCTGCTGGCCGGCCGCGCCCTGCCCCGCCAGGGCCTGTTCACCCGCATGGCCCGGCGCCAGGCCGCCCTGCCCGAATGGCGCTGGACCTGCGATTGCGACGTGCCCGAATGCGAGCACGCGATGCGGCAGCGCAGCGCCTGAGATGAAACCGCCCCTCGTCCAAGGACTAGCTTGTCCGGTCCCCCGCGGGGGCGGCGATGCTTGCCGGATCGACCGGCAAGCACATCGCCGGCGCGGGCCGGCTTGGGAGCGGCCCGGCGCTCGGCCCGAGTACCGACGGAATGGAAACTGAGATAGCAAGGTTCCTCACGATGTCCAAGCTCAAGACCGGCCTGCTTGCCGCCACTCTCGCCCTGCTGCTCGGGGCCTGTGCGCAGCCGCCGACGCCGCCCGCGCCGCTCCAGGTCAAGCTGCTGGCGATCAATGATTTCCACGGCAATCTGCAGCCGCCCGGCGAGGGCCTGCGCATCCGCGATCCGCAGAATCCGGCCAAGACGCTGACGATCGCGGCCGGTGGCGCCGCGCATCTGGCCAGCGCCGTGCGCGAACTGCAGGCGCAGAACCCGAACCATGTCTTCGTCGCCGCCGGCGATCTGGTCGGCGCCAGTCCGCTGCTGTCGGCGCTGTTCAATGACGAGCCGACGATCGAGTCGCTGAGCCGCATGGGCCTGGCGATCAGCGCCGTCGGCAACCACGAGTTCGATCATGGCAAGGTCGAGCTGCTGCGCAAGCAGCATGGCGGCTGCCATCCGGTCGAGGGCTGCAAGGGCCCGCGCCCCTTCACCGGCGCCGGCTACCACTACCTGGCCGCCAGCACCTGGGATCTGCAGACCGGCAAGACCCTGCTGCCGGCCTATGAGATCCGCCGCTTCGAGGGCGTGCCGATCGGCTTCATCGGCCTGACCCTGAAGGACACGCCGGGCATCGTCACGCCCAGCGGCGTCGCCGGCCTGCGCTTCGACGACGAGGCCGAGACCGTCAACCGTCTGGTGCCCGAGCTGCGCGCCCAGGGCGTCGAGGCCATCGTCGTGCTGATCCACGAGGGCGGCTACCCGAGCGGCGACTACAACGAATGCCCGGGCATCTCGGGGCCCATCGTCGATATCGTCAAGAAGCTAGACAAGGCGGTCGACCTGATCATCAGCGGCCACACGCACCGCGCCTACAACTGCCGCATCGACGGCCGCACGGTCACCAGCGCCGACAAGTACGGCACCGTCCTCACCGACATCGACCTCAGCCTGGACCGGCGCAGCGGCGACATCACCGCGATCGCGGCGCAGAACCGCATCGTCAGCGCCGAGCGCTATGCGGCCGATGCGGCGCAGGCGGCCTTGATCGCCGAGTACGACGCGCTGGCCGCACCGCTGGCCAAGCGCATCGTCGGCCGCATCAGCGAGACCATCTCGCGCAGCGAGAACGCCGCCGGCGCGACGGCCATGGGGCAGTTGCTGGCCGATGCCCAGCTGGCGGCGACGCGCGCCCCCGAGCGCGGTGGCGCCCAGATCGCGCTGACCAATATCGGCGGCGCCCGCGCAGCGCTCAACTTCCAGGGCCAGGGCGAGGTCAGCTATGGCGATGCCTTCAGCGTCCAGCCCTTCTACAACCAGCTGCTCACGCTGAGCCTGACGCCGGCCGAGCTGCGCCAGGTGCTCGAGCAGCAATGGCTGAACCAGCCCAAGCCGCGGCCGCTGCAGGTCTCCGAGGGCTTTGCCTACCAATGGGATGCCGCCCGGCCGGTCGGCCAGCGCGTTGTCGCCGACAGCCTGCGCCTGAACGGTCAGCCGCTGCGCGAGGACGCGCTCTACCGCGTCACCGTCAGCGCCTTCCTGGCCGCCGGCGGCGACGGCTTCGCGGGTTTCGCCGAATTCGGCGTCGGCCGCGAGCGACGCATCGGCATCATGGACATCGAGGCCCTGGTCGAGTACCTGCAGGCGCGGCCGCTGACCCGGCCGCCGGCGCTGGACCGGGTCATCCGTCTTAACTGACATGCCTCAACTGACGCCTCACCAGGCCAGGCTCAGATAGTCGAGCAACTGCGCGCCGCCGGCGCCGCCCAGCGGCACCAGCATCGCCTTCAGCATCGGCTGGTCGAACAGGCCCGCGAAAGCGCCGCTATGCATGGTCCTGACCTCGTCCCTCAGCGACTCGAAGGGCTTGGCCAGCGCGCCCATCGGACCGCTCTGGCCCTTCAGCCAGCGCAGGTCGGCGGCCATCGCCGCGAGCGTGTGCTCGCGCGTCCGCTCCACCGCGCGCTTGAGCAGAGCGCCCAGCGCGATCAGCACCAACAGATAGGCGCTGGCAATCAGCGCGATCGCCGGCGTCAGCGACCAGTTGTCGAATACCCGGCTGCGCGCCAGCAGCACGATGCCCAGCACGGTAAAGGGGCCGATCACCATCGGCGAGATGTGCTCGGTGCGGCGGGCCACCAGCTGCATGTCGATCCAGCCGTCGAGCAGCGAATGGCGTGCCGGCGCCGTGCCGTCGCTGCGCCGCTCGGGCTCGGCAGCGATCGGCGTGCACCAGAGTTCGGCGCAGGCCGGGTCGCCCAGCGCATCGGCGAAGCGCTTCAGGCAGCTACGGGGATAGACGCTGCGTCCGCAGTTCAGATGGCTGACAAAGCGGTAGACCAGCAGGGTGGCGTCCGAAACCGCCAGGATGGCCAGCGGCAGCAGGGCCAGCACCAGGGCCAGGGCGCTGAACACCACCGCACGGTGCCGGGCGCCGCGCACCGGGATCTCGAGGATGCGGCTGTCGCCCCAGCCCGACTGGCCGGTGCCCAGCATCCACAAGAGCCACAGCCCGATCCCCATGGTCAGCAGATAGATCATCAGCACCCGCAACGCGCGCGGGCGGCCGGCCGCGCGCAGCACGTATTCGCGCCACAGGCTCGCGATGTCGCAGCTGAAGCCCGCCGGCCGCGTCCAGCGCAGCAGCGAGATGCGCGGCAGACTGGCCAGCCAGCCCGGTCGCTGCCGACCCGACTCGGGGTCGTCGCCCAGCGCCAGCCAGTGACCGTCCTGCGACAGCGTGTGCACGCCATGCTCCCAGGCCACGTCGATCGAGCCAACGATCACCACCAGGGCCAGCAGGTGCAGCAGATGCGAAGGCCAGGCGCTGACGCCTTCGAACCAGGCCACCGGCTCGCAGTTGTCGCAGGCGCCGGTGCCCTGCTGCGTCCAGACCAGCAGCATCAGCACCAGCGCCGACCCGAGCACCAGCAGGTAATAAGGCGCAGCGGCAAGCTTGGGCACGGCGGCCCCGCTGCGCTCGCGGCGGCGATCCAGCCACACGGCCAGGCTGGCCGGCGCGAGCACCAGCATGGCCAGCGCCACCGGCTGCCAGAGGGCCAGGCCACGCGGATTGAGAAATTCCAGCACCGTTACGTACATAAAGGCCAGCACGGCCAGTTGCGCGGTGGCCAGCAAAGCGGTCGCCGGGCCGAGCCGGCTTTTCGCCTCGGCATCGGCGGGATCGAAACGGACCAGGCGCGCGCGGAGCTTTCGCAGCGACGGCGTCGAGGGCCACAGCAGCAGCGCCACCGACATGAAGCCCAGCAAGATGCCGGCAACAAGCCCCTGCCCCTGATCGGCCCGGCCGACATTCAGTGCCACGCCCCCCCTGCCCTCCAGCCAGATCGGGCGCGTGCGGCCGATCTCGTAGAGCCAGGGGTTGTCGATCAGATCGTCGGCCTTTTCACGTTCGACATCGCGGCAGCGATCGCTCTTGCAGCCGGCCTGGCGCGCGGCCAGGTAGGTGGCGCTCTGATAGACATCGCGGAACGGCGCACCACCGGCACGCAGGTCCAGCGGGCGCGTTCTGGCCCTCGACGGCATCTCCAGCGGCAGGCTGGTCGCCACGATCAGGTTGCGCGTGAAGGGCAGCGCCCGCGGGTGCAGCAGGCGCGCATCCATATCGGTGGTCATGAAGATGCGGTCGGCGAAGTTGTCGTGCAGGGCCTGCATGACCAGCAGCTTGTCGTGCACGTCGAAGCCGAATATGCCGAGCGCCCCGATCGGCGCCTGATCGGGATCCGACTCGCTTTGCTGCAACGACAGCGCCATGCGGCGCAGATAGTCGAGCTGGTCGCGCGACTCGGGCCATTCGATCTTGCGGCTCTCGTCCTGAGGGTCCTTGCCCGGCTTGGCCACGGCAGCGGCGGCGGTGGCCGCTTCGCGCGTGGTCACGCCGTCGATGCCGCGGAAATAATAGGCCGCCACGACTTCCAGCCAAGGCATCTGCCGCTTGAGCACCACGGTCAGCTCGCGCACCAGCGATTGCGCATATAGCGAGTCCCGCTCGGCGATGAGAACGATGCGCCGCCGGCGCTCCTCGGGCAGGCGGCGCTGGAGTTCGATCACCAGCTTGTCGATCAACAGATCGTCGGTACTGATCGTGCGCACGAAGCTGATGTCTTCCTCCCTGACGGGCCCGAACACCGGCTCGACGACCTCGTTGAACTGCTTGAACAGGAATTGCCAGATCGTCTGGTTCTGCAGCTCCGGCAGATAGCTGGACAAGGCGGTCGAGAAGGGATTAAAAAAATAGGCCTTGGACAGGCGCCAGTAGCCGAGTTGCAGATCATTGGGCCGCTTGGCCGCATGGACATCCGCGGCAAGGCAGCCGCCCTGCTTGGTATAGCCGCGGTAGCTGGCCGCGATATCGTTGGCACGGCCGAGATCGGTCAGCGCCACGCGCAAGGCATCGGTCGACGAGGGACCGATCACCGCCAGGCCCGGCAGGCTGTCCGCCCGATAGCCGCCCTGCGTCGTTTCGGCCGCGACCTGGCAGGCCCATTCGCCCAGCAGCTGGGTCACCAGCAAGGCCATGGCATCGAGCTTGGGGGTCGGCAACGCGTTCTCGTCGACCCACAGCAGCAGCACGCGCCCGTAGCGCAGGAACTCGGTCTGCTCGCCGCTAAGCTGGCCGGACGGGTCGCGATGCAGCAGTTCGTAAGGCACGTTGTAGGTGCTCTCGGGCTGGCTGTCGCCGACGGACACGAGCGACTTGCGCGGCAGCGCCAGCAGGCCCAGGTGCTCGGCATCGTCGGGCAGGAAGCCGGTCGCCTGCAGACCGGCCAGAACGGCATAGCGGGTGCGGCGCCGGCTTTCCTCGGCGCCGACGAAAGGATTGCCTGGCACCATCGCGGCCAGCACCAGCGTGTCCTCGGCATCGGTGCCGCCACCCATGCGGCGCACCACATGGGTCGGCAACTGGCGCTGCGCATCGGCGCCCTTGCAGCCCTGGACCGCGGCCGCATCCTTGAAACTCTTTTCGCAGCGATCGTTGCGCTCGGCCTCGTAACGGCGCAGCGCGATGAACGGGTCTTCCCACAGCCGCGCGTCGATCGGCAGCGCCGCCTCGACCATGGTGGCCTGCGCGCGCTCCTTCTCGGGCGGGCGCAGCGCCTCGAAGGCGCGGGGAACGAGCTGGGTGCTGGCGACGAAGGCCGCCAGCACGGCCACACTGGCCCAGGGGAATCCCCCGGTCGAACCCGATGATGAATCGGCCATGCAACCTCCCGAGCGCTGCTGCCATCGGAGCCGGCAACGCGGGCCGGCACTGCCGCGACAGTCTCAGCTTGCGCCCGCGCGGTCAAGATCGCGGCAGTTGCAGCTTTAGGGAGGTAAGGGAGGCCAAGGGGGAGGCCGTCGCCTTTTGCCGACAGTCCTGGCGTTGCCGGGTCAAGCCCCGGCCCTGCCTTGCCTACTGCACCGTGCCGCTGCCGCCGGCCTGGGCCAGCTGGGCGGAGAACAGCTCGCCGATGTCCACCGCATCGAAGTGGTACTGCAGGCCGCAGAACTCGCAGCCGATCTCGACATTGCTGCCGCGCTCGGCCAGCACCTCGTCGACCTCGCCGCGGCCCAGGCTCTTGAGCATCTGGCCAACCCGTTCGCGCGAGCAGCTGCAGGCAAAGCGCGGATTGCGCGGCTCGAAGCGGCGCACCGTCTCCTCCCAGAACAGGCGGCGCAGGATGGTGTCGGCATCCAGGGTCAGCAGTTCCTCGGCCGTCAGGGTCGCGGCCAGCATGCTGATGCGGTTGTAGTCCTCGGACTCGCCGATGCGGTCCTCGTTGCGCTCGCCCGCCTCGCTGCCCTCGATATTGCCCTCGCCCTTGACCGGCAGGCGCTGGATCAGCAGACCCGCGGCGATCTGGTCGTTGGCGGCCAGCACCAGTTTGGTATCGAGTTGCTCGGACTGCAGCATGTAATGCTCCAGCACCTCCGAGAGCTTCTGCAGCGGCTCGCGGCGGTCGCCATGCAGCGGCACCACGCCCTGGTAGGGCTGCTGGCCGGGGAACTTGTCCTTCGGGTCCAGCGTGATCGCGCAGCGGCCCTGGCCGTGCACATTCAGCATCGCCTCCAGGCCGGCGCCCGCGGGCACCTCGCCGACCTGCTTGGCCGTAGCGCGGAAGCTCAGGTCCGGCTGCACCTCCGTAACGGCCAGCTTG
Organism: Roseateles violae; assembly: GCF_030410485.1. GTDB lineage: Bacteria > Pseudomonadota > Gammaproteobacteria > Burkholderiales > Burkholderiaceae_C > Roseateles_D > Roseateles_D violae. Next base: position 252,094 of record NZ_JAUHHC010000004.1, read on the forward strand.
ACCGGGCCGTCGCCGAAGATTTGCAGCACCAGCGCGCCGTTGAACTTGATATTGGCCTGCATCAGCACGCCGGCGGCCGCCATCTCGCCCATCAGCGCGCGCAGCTCGGGCGGATGCGCGCCGACCGCCTCGCGGCGGCGCAGCACCTCCTGCCAGCCATCGGTCAGGCGCACCAGCATGCCGCGCACCGGCAGGCCCTCGAACAGGAATTTATGCAGTTCACTCATTGCTTGCTTACTTGATCCGCTTCAGCCCGCTCGAATAGCGGCGGGCATTCTCTATGTAGTGCTGGGCGCTCAGTTTCAAAGCCTGGATCTGCTCCGGGCTGAGCTCCTTCACCGCCTTGGCCGGCGCGCCGATGATCATCGAACCATCGGGAAACTCCTTGCCCTCGGTGACCAGGGCGCCGGCGCCGACCAGGCAGCCCTTGCCGATCCTGGCGCCATTGAGCACCACCGCGCCGATGCCGATCAGCGAATGGTCGCCGATCGTGCAGCCATGCAGCATCACCTGGTGGCCGACGGTGACGCCCTCGCCCACCGTCAGCGGCGAGCCGTGGTCCGAATGCAGCACCGAGCCGTCCTGGATATTCGTGCCGCGGCCGATGCGCATCAGCTCGTTGTCGCCGCGCAGCACCGCGTTGAACCAGATGCTGACGTCCTCGGCCAGTTCGACCCGGCCGATCACCTCGGCGCTGTCGGCGACCCAGGCCGATTCGGCGATATCGGGGCTTTGCTCGCCCAGTTGGTAGACAGCCATTGCGCGGCAACTTTCTTGCTGTGCCCGCTGGCGGGCGAAGCGGCGATTTTAGGTGGCGCCGAAATCCCGCGCCGGGCGGCGAAAATGCCGCCCCATGGAACTCCGTCAGCAGTCCCTTGCCATCCTGCGCATGCCGGAGCCGGCCGCCAAGGCGGCGGCCGCCCGCGGGCTGCAGACCGCGGCCGAGCGCATGGAACTCGATACCCAGCGCACGATCGAGCGCCCCGAGGGCCTGCCCGGCCGGCCCGAGCGGCCGCGCCTGGTGCCAACCCTGCAGGTGCCCAAGCGCTCGCCGTTCACGACCGAAGGCCGCGCCGCGCTGATCCATGCGATCGCCCATATCGAGTTCAATGCGATCAATCTGGCGCTGGATGCGGTCTGGCGCTTTGCCGGCATGCCGGCCGAGTTCTACCGCGACTGGCTGCGCGTCGCTGCCGAGGAGGCCCTGCATTTCGGTCTGCTGCACGAGCATCTGCGTGGCCTGGGCTTCGACTACGGCGACTTCGACGCGCACGACGGCCTGTGGACCATGGCCGAGCGCACCGCCGGCGACGTGCTGGCCCGCATGGCCCTGGTGCCGCGCACCTTGGAGGCGCGCGGCCTCGACGCGACGCCACCGCTGCAGGCCAAGCTGGCGCGCGCCGGCGACCAGCGCGCGGTCGAGATCCTCGATGTGATCCTGCGCGACGAGGTCGGCCATGTGCAGATCGGCAACCGCTGGTACCGCCAGCTGTGCCGCGAGCGCGGCCTCGATCCGATCGCGCTCTACCCGGCGCTGGTCGCCCGCTACGAGGCGCCGCGGCTGCGCCCGCCCTTCAATCTGGCGGCGCGCGAGGCGGCCGGCTTCAGCCCCGAGGAAATCGCCTACCTGAGCGCGTCCATTTGAGCGGCGGAGATAATCGAGCGCTGTGCCCGAAGGAAGTCCGCCGTGAACCGTGTCCAAGCCAATCTGCTGCTGCTCGTCGTTGCCCTGATCTGGGGCTCGGCCTTCGTCGCGCAGAGCCAGGGCATGGCCGAGGTCGGGCCGATGCTGTTCACCGGCGTGCGCTTCCTGATCGGTGCCCTGGTCGTGGCGCCGCTGGCCTGGCTGGAATGGCGCGGCCTGGCGCGGCGCGAGCGCGCCCCGGCGCGGCGCGACGGCGCCAAGATCGCCGGCCTGGGCGTGCTGATGCTGCTGGGCGCGGCGATGCAGCAGATCGGCATCGTCCATACCTCGGTCACCAATGCCGGCTTCCTGACCGCGCTCTACGTGCCACTGGTGCCGCTGCTGTCCTGGCTGCTGCTGCGCCAGCTGCCGCACTGGTCGGTCTGGCCGGGCGCGCTGGCCTGCCTGGTCGGCGCCTTCCTGCTCTCGGGCGCGCACGAGCTGAACATCGGCGTCGGCGATCTGTGGGTGATCGCCTCGGCAATTCCCTGGGCCTTCCATGTGCTGATCGTCGGCCGCATCGCCGACCGCATGGCCGCGCCCTTCCTGGTCGCCAGCGGCCAGTTCCTCGTCTGCGGCCTGCTCTCGCTGGCCTGGGCGCTGGCGATGGAGCCGGTCAGCCTGGCCGGTCTGCAAGCCGCCGCCGGCCCGATCGCCTACACCGGCGTGCTGTCGGTGGGCGTCGCCTTCACCGCCCAGGTGCTCGCCCAGCGCCATGCGCATGCGTCCGACGCGGCCATCATCCTGTCCGCCGAAACGCTGTTCGCCGCCGTCTTCGGCTATCTGCTGATGGGCGACCGGCTCTCGGCCGCCGGCCTGCTGGGCTGTGGCCTGATCCTGGCCAGCCTGCTGGTGATCCAGCTCCTGCCGCTGCTGAACTGGCGCCGCCGTGCCGTCGCCGCGGCCTAGAGCGCCTAGCGCGGCCTAGAGTTCGAAGGCCGTCGTCTTCTTGACGGTGCGCAGCACCAGCATCGAGTTCGAGCGCGCCACCTCGGGCAGGTGCATCAGCACCTGGCTGTGCATGCGCTCCAGGTCCTCGGAGTCGCGGTAGGCGAAGCGGATCAGGTAGTCGTTGCTGCCGGCGACATAGAAGCAGTCGAGGATGTCGGGGCTGTCGCGCACCGCCTGCTCGAAGGCGGCAAGCGCCGCCGGGCTGACCCGCTCCAGATTGATGATGGTGTAGCTCAGGCCCTGCTTGCCGACCGCCTTCGGGTTGACCAGGGCGACATACTGAGCGATCACGCCGGCGTCTTCTAGCTGCTTGACCCGCCGCAGGCAGGCCGAGGGCGACAGATGGACCTGCCGCGCCAGCTCGATATTGGAGAGCCGGCCATTCTGCTGCAGCGCGTTCAGGATGGACCGGTCGATGGCATCGAGTTGCGGTTCTGCGGCCATTCTTGAAATTTTCTGCGGTTCAAAGCCCCAACTATCGCATGCGATTGCCATAACGCGGGTAATCCCATGGCCATTGCGCACGCACATTGCGCCGCGCCCTGTCTAGACTGGGCCGATCTGCAAAGGAGTTGTACCATGAGCCCAGACACCCCCGCGATGGACGCCTACTGGATGCCGTTCACCGCCAACCGCCAGTTCAAGAAGGCGCCGCGCCTGCTGACCCGCGCCGACGGCATGTATTTCACCGACGACAAGGGCCGCCAGGTGCTGGACGGCATCGCCGGGCTGTGGTGCGTCAATGCCGGCCACAACCGGCCGCGCATCGTGCAGGCGATCCAGCAGCAGGCGGCCGAGCTGGACTTCGCTCCGCCCTTCCAGATGGGACACCCGAAGGCCTTCGAGCTGGCCGAGCGGCTGACCCGCATCATGCCGGCCGGGCTCAACAAGGTCTTCTACACGAACTCCGGTTCCGAATCGGTGGACACGGCGCTGAAGATGGCGATCGCCTACCACCGCGCGCGTGGCGAAGGCACGCGCACCCGGCTGATCGGCCGCGAGCGCGGCTACCACGGCGTCAATTTCGGCGGCATCTCGGTCGGCGGCATCGTCGCCAACCGCAAAATGTTCGGCACCATGCTCGGTGGCGTCGACCATATCCGCCACACGCATGACCCGGCCCGCAATGCCTTCAGCGTCGGCCAGCCGGTCCATGGCGCCGAGTTCGCCGACGATCTGGAAAAGCTGGTCGCCCTGCACGACGCCTCGACGATCGCCGCCGTCATCGTCGAGCCGGTGGCCGGCTCGACCGGCGTGCTGATCCCGCCCCAGGGCTATCTGCAGCGCCTGCGCGAGATCTGCGACAAGCACGGCATCCTCTTGATCTTCGACGAGGTCATCACCGGCTTCGGCCGCACCGGTTCGCCCTTCGCCGCCCAGACCTTCGGCGTCACGCCGGACCTGATGACGGTGGCCAAGGGCCTGACCAACGGTTGCGTGCCGATGGGCGCCGTGTTCGCCGCGGCCAAGATCCACGACGCCTTCATGAACGGCCCCGAGCACCTGATCGAGTTCTTCCACGGCTACACCTATTCGGCCCATCCGCTGGCCTGCGCGGCCGCCTTGGGGACCTTGGACACCTATGCCGAAGAGGGCCTGCTGACCCGCGCGGCCGAAATGCAGGGCTATTTCGCCGAATGCCTGCACAGCCTGCGCGGCGAGCCCAATGTGATCGACGTGCGCAATATCGGCCTGGTCGGCGGGGTCGAGCTGGCGCCGATCGCCGGCGAGCCGGGCAAGCGCGCCTTCAACGTCTTCCTCGACTGCTGGGACCAGGGCGCGCTGATCCGGACCACCGGCGACACGATCGCGCTGTCGCCGCCGCTGATCATCGAGCGCGCACAGATCGACCAGCTGATCGACACCCTACGCGGCGCCCTGAAACGGGCGGCCTGATTTCAGGGCATGATGGGGCCAACGACGTTGGCCCTTGTCTTTTATGAAGCAGCCAAGCAAGAAGTCCCGAAAACCGCTGGTGCTGGTGCCGGCCTGCAACCGGATGATGGGGGACCACCCCTTCCAGATGGCCGGCAAGAAGTACATCGACGCGGTGCGCCTGGCCGGCTGCCTGCCGCTGATCGTGCCGAGCAGCAGCGCGGACGAGGTCGACGAGTTGCTGGACCATGCCGAGGGCGTGTTCCTGACCGGCTCCAAGAGCAATGTGCACGCCAGCCACTATGGCGAGACGACGCGGGACGAATCGCTGCCGCAGGACCGCGTGCGCGACGACTGGGTGCTGCCGCTGATCCCGAAGGCAATCGCGCGCGGCCTGCCCATCCTGGGCATTTGCCGGGGCTTCCAGGAGGCCAATGTCGCGCTGGGCGGCAGCCTGCACCAGGCGGTGCAGGAACAGCCCGGCCTGGCCGATCACCGCGCCGGCCCCGGCACGCCGGACGAGCAATACGCGTTTGCGCACGAGGTCGATGTGCAGGCCGACGGCCTGCTGGCCGGCCTGCTCGACGCGCCGCGCATCCGCGTCAATTCGCTGCATGGCCAGGGCATCAAGCGCCTGGCCGAGGGCCTGCGCATCGAGGCAAAGGCCGACGACGGCCTGGTCGAGGCCTTCAGCGTCGAGGGCGCGCGCGGCTTCGCGCTGTTCGTCCAATGGCATCCCGAATGGCAGGCCGCCAGCAACCCGGTCTCGCAGCGCATCCTCGCCGCCTTCGGCCGCGCCTGCATGGACTACCAGGGACGCGATCCGGAGACCTAGCGCCCTGCCCCACCGCAAGCCCCCCAAATCAAGCAGCAATGATGATGAGGTGTTCCGATGGTGGTCAGCCGAGACAATTTCACCTTTAGCGAACTCGATCAATGGCTGCGCGAGCATCGCGTGACCGAGATCGAATGCCTGGTGCCCGATCTGACCGGCGTCGCGCGCGGCAAGATCCTGCCGCGTGAGAAGTTCAGCGAGGAGCGCGGCATGCGCCTGCCCGAGGCGGTGGTGGCGATGGGCGTGACCGGCGAGTTCCCCGAGGAAGGGCCTTACTACGACGTCATCAGCCCCAACGACATGGACATGCATCTGCGCGCCGACCCGACGACGGTGCGCCTGGTGCCCTGGGCCGCCGACCCGACCGCGCAGATCATCCACGACTGCTTCGACCGCGAGGGCCGGCTGGTGCCTTATGCGCCGCGCTCGGTGCTGCGCCGCGTCTGCGGCCTGTTCGCCGAACAAGGCTGGCAGCCGGTCGTCGCGCCCGAGCTGGAGTTCTACCTGGTCGCGCGCAACACCGACCCCGACATGCCGCTGAAGCCGCCCATCGGCCGCAGCGGCCGCGCCGAGACCTCGCGCCAGGCCTATTCGATCGACGCGGTCAACGAGTTCGACCCGCTGTTCGAGGACATCTACGACTACTGCGAGAAGATGGAGCTGAGCGTGGACACCCTGATCCACGAGATCGGCGCCGGCCAGATGGAGATCAACTTCTTCCATGGCGAGCCGCTGGCCCTGGCCGACGAAGTTTTCTTCTTCAAGCGCACCGTGCGCGAGGCGGCGCTGCGCCACGATATGTTCGCCACCTTCATGGCCAAGCCGATCGCCGGCGAGCCGGGCAGCGCGATGCATGTGCACCAGAGCATCTCGCGCGCCGAGGACGGGCAGAACCTGTTCAGCCTCGCCGACGGCTCGGCCAGCCCCGAATTCCGCTGGTATATCGGCGGCCTGCAGCGCTATGTGCCGGCCGCGATGGCGCTGTTCGCGCCCTATGTGAACAGCTACCGGCGCCTGGCCCGCAACACGGCCGCGCCGATCAATATCCAGTGGGGCATCGACAACCGCACGGTGGGCATCCGCGCGCCCTTGGCCGCCGCGGCCAACCGCCGCATCGAGAACCGCGTGATCGGCGCCGACGCGAACCCCTATGTGGCGCTGGCCGCGACCCTGGCCTGCGGCTATCTGGGCCTGAAGCAGCGCATCGAGCCGACGCCCGAATGCAAGGGCGACGCCTATCTGGGCGACTACCAGCTGCCGCGCAGCCTCGGCGACGCGCTGGACCTGCTGCGCGGCGCCAGGGAGCTGGCCGAGGTGCTGGGCGAATCCTTCGTCACCGTCTACACCGAGATCAAGGAGATCGAGTACGCCGAGTTCATGAAGGTGATCTCACCCTGGGAGCGCGAGCATCTGCTCTTGCATGTGTGAGATATGAAGTCCCTCGCCCAAGGAGTACCTTGGCCGGTCCCCCGAGGGGACGGCGATTCTTGCGGCATTGAGCCGCAAGCACATCGCCATGGCGGGCCGGCTTGGGGCGGCCCGGCGCTCGGCCCGCAGCAAAACAACTGAGGAGGACGCGCAGATGACGACAAGCCAAACGCCCCGCATCGAGACCCGCAGCACGCAGGAATGGCAGGCCGCCGATGCGCGCCACTTCCTGCATCCCTTCACCGACCACAAGGCGCTGGCCGCCAAGGGGGCGCGCATCATCGAGCGCGCCGACAACATCTACCTCTGGGACAGCAACGGCCAGAAAATCCTCGACGCGATGAGCGGGCTGTGGTGCGTCAACGTCGGCTACGGCCAGCGCGCGCTGATCGAGGCGGCGACGCGGCAGATGAGCGAGCTGCCCTTCTACAACGCCTTTTTCCAAACCGCGACGGTACCGGCGATCGAGCTGGCCGAGGCGCTGGCCGCGATCGCGCCGCCCGGCTTCGAGCGCGTGTTCTACACCTGCTCCGGCTCCGAGGCCAACGACACCATCGTGCGCATGGTGCGCCGCTTCTGGGACATCGAGGGCCGGCCGCAGCGCAAGAAGATCATCGGCCGTGTCAACGGCTACCACGGCTCGACGATGGCCGGCGCCTCGCTGGGCGGCATGAGCGCGATGCATGCGCAGGGCGGCCTGCCGATCCCGGACATCCACCATATCCAGCAGCCGCACTGGTTCGAGCTCGGCCGCCATGTCTCGCGCGAGGACTTCGGCCTATTGGCCGCCGGCTGGCTGGAGGCCAGGATTCTCGAGCTGGGCCCCGAGAACGTGGCCGCCTTCATCGGCGAGCCGGTGCAGGGCGCCGGCGGCGTGATCGTGCCGCCGGCCAGCTACTGGCCCGAGATCGAGCGGATCTGCCGCCGCTACGACATCCTGCTGGTCAGCGACGAGGTGATCTGTGGCTTCGGCCGCAGCGGCCAGTGGTTCGGCTGCGAGACCCTGGGCTTCACGCCGGACCTGATCGCCTTCGCCAAGGGCGTCAGCTCCGGCTACATCCCGCTGGGCGGCGTGCTGGTCGGCGAGCGCGTCGCCCGCGCGCTGGTCGACGAGGGCGGCGAGTTCGAGCATGGCTTCACCTACTCCGGCCATCCGACCGCCTGCGCGGTGGCGCTGGCCAATCTGCGCCTCTTGCGCCAGCTGAACCTGCCGCGCCAGGTGGGGCACGAGACCGGCCCCTATCTGGCCGAGCAGTTCGCCGCGCTGGCGGCCGAGCATGCGCTGGTCGGCGAGGCGCAGAGCTGCGGCCTGATGGGCGCGCTGCAGCTGGTGCGCGACAAGGCGACGCTGGCCCCCTTCGCCGCTGCGCGGGCCGTCGGCATGCTGTGCCGCGGCCATTGCTTCGGCAACGGCCTGATCATGCGCGCCGTCGGCGACCGCATGATCGTCGCGCCGCCGCTGGTGATCACGCGCGCGCAGATCGACGAGATGATGGCGCTGATCCGCCGCTGCCTCGATCTCACGCTGGACGAGTTGCGCACGCGCGGCTGGCTAGGAGTCTGAGCGGCAGAGCGCCTTGAAACAAGGATGGCCGCCGCCCTGGGCGAGGATTAGACTGGCCCGGCCAACCCGAAAGGAGCCGCCATGTCGGACGCTTCTGCTAGCAAGCTCGTCGTGATCTTCCGTTCCCGGCTGCGCCAGGATGCCGATCTGGCGGCGCTGGAGCCCCTGGGCATGCGCATGTACGAGCTGGCCAGCGCGATGCCGGGATTCCTGTCCTACAAGGACTTCGCCGCCGCCGATGGCGAGAACCTGAGCCTGGTCGAGTTCGCCGACGCCGACTCGCTGCGCGCCTGGCGCCTGCACCCCGAGCATGTCGCGGTGCAGGAACGGGCCCGGCTCGAGTTCATGGCCGAGTACCAGATCGACGTCTGCCGGCCCGAGCGCTCCTATGCGTTCAAGGCCGGCGCCTGAGCGGGGAGCCCAGGTCATGGATCCGGTCAGCATCGCCGCCTCGGTCGTCGCCGCCCTCGGCCCCTATCTGGCCAAGGCCGCCGGCAAGTTCGCCGAATCGGCCGGCGAGGCCGCGTTGGAACAGGGCGGCAAGCTGTTCGAGAAGCTGAAGGCGCGCTTCGCCGGCGCGCCGGTCGAGAGCCGGCAGCTGCAGAAGCTGCAGGACGATCCCGACAATGCGAAGAACCGCACCGTGCTGGAGGCGCTGCTGCTCGACGCCTTGCAGGAAGACCCGGCCTTTCTGGCCGAGATCGCCGCGCTGCTGCCGAGCGAGGCCGGCGGCGGCCAGCACAACCAGTTCAAGGTCAAGGCCGACCGCATCGACAACGTCACCAGCGTGGGCGTCCTGCATGGCGGCCTGCATATCGGCGGGCGGGACGGCAAGGCATGAAGACCGACACCCGGGCCAGCAGGATCAAGAACCTGATCCAGATCGGCGAGCTGCACGGCCCGCTGGAGCTCGGCGAAGACGAGGAGGACGAGGAGCCGATCCCCGAACCCGAGTTGCGCCAGCCCCTGCACGACATCGTCGGCCGCAGCCCGCTGGTGGCCGAGGTGCTGGCCGGCATCGATGCGGGCCAGCGCGACTTCGCCTTCGAGTTCCTGGCCGGCGTCGGCAAGACGACGCTGGCGGCCGAGCTGATCCGCGACCCGGCGCTGCGCAGCCGCTTCGACGGCGTGCTGTGGGCGCATCTGGGCCAGACGCCCGATGTGCGCAGCGAGCTGCTGAAATGGGCCGAGGCGGTCGGCCTGGACGAGACGGCCGTCGCCAAGCGCAAGACCGATGGCGAGCTGGGCCGCGCGATCGCCAGCAGGTTCGGCAAGCGCCGCCTGCTGCTGATCATCGACGACGTCTGGACCTCCGAGCATGGCCAGCTCTTCATGCTGGGCGGCAAGGAGGTGCGGCGGGTGCTGACCTCGCGCAAGCGCGGGGTCGCGCGCGAGCTGAGCCCCAATGCGCGGGTGCTGGTCGTGCCCAAGCTGTCGCCGGCGGACAGCCTGCTGCTGCTGCGCGCGCTGGCCCAGGACGTCACCGAGACGGCCGAGGCCGAGGACCTGGCCGCCCTGGTCGAGCGCGTCGACGGCCTGCCGCTGGCCCTGGTGATGATGGGCAAGATGCTGCGCAATATGGCCGAGGAGGAGGCGCCGGTGCGCGCGCTGCTGGCCTCGCTGCGCGACATCGGCCAGATGTTCAAGGAAAAGAAGCCGATCGAGTTCACCGAGAACCTGAGCCGGCCCATGGCCGAGGTGATCGAGGCCGGCTACGAGCAGCTCGGCAGCAGCGGCCTGCTCGACTCCGAGCAGCTCGACGGCGACATGCTGCGCGCGGCGGTCACCGCGCTGTCGGTGCTGCGGCCCGACCCGCAGTGGTTCGACGAGACGCTGGCGCAGGCGGTGACCGGCGTGTCGCGGCTGGCGCTGTGCCAGCTGGCCCAGGCCGGCATGATCGAGCGGCGCCAGTCGGCCGAGGGCCAGCCGCCACGCTACACCATGCACCGGGTGATCGCCGAATTCCTGCGCAGCAAGCTGGAGGAGGAGCAGCTGAAGGCGCTGAACACCCGCGCCGCCGACTACTTCCTGGCCCAGCTGAGCGAGATCGAGGAGGTCTACCAGAAGCGCACGCAATACCTGGCCCTGTACCGCTACGAGAACCCGGTCTGGCGCGAGGCGCAGGACAACTGGCTCTACCACTTCGCCCAGGCCGGCTACAACCCGCGCGCCAGCCTGGCCTTTCTGCGTGTCTGGCTCACCGCCTTCTGGTGGTGGAGCTGCTTCACCGACAAGGGCTTCGACTTCTGCGACCAGCTGCTCGATGAATGGGAGCACCGGCTGGCGCTGTCGGCGCCCGAGACGGCCAGCGCCGCCGCCGGCGGCGCGCCGCTGGCTGCGCAGAGCGGCGAGCGCATCCACCGCCTGCGCGAGGGCCTGGAGCTGCTGCGCCGCTTCAAGAAGCATTACCCGAAGGAAACCGCCCACGACCGCGGCGGCGAGGGCTGGACCGCGGTTCAGGAGGTGCTGGACGAAATGCGCCAGCGCACCGGCCTGGCCGGCGATCCGCCCGAGCCCGCCAATGTCGACGGCTGCGTCGTGCGCGGCTTCAGCAGCATCTTCCTGGCCGAGGCGGCGCGCTTCGGCCGGCGCGATTTCGAGACGGCGCTGGGCCATTACGCCGATGCCCTGGCCTGCTTCGAGGCGATCGGCGACGCCTGGAACAGCGCCTGGGTCAACTACCACCAGGCCGATATGCTGGCCGGCTGCGGGCGGCTCGACGATGCCAAGCCGCTGTGCGAGCAGGCGCTGCAGCTGGGCACGGACCAGGGCGACCCCGAGGTGATCGCGCTGGCGCAGCGGGTGCTCGGCGACATCGCGCTGAGCGCCGGCGACATCGCCGAGGCCGGTCGGCGCTACCAGGCTGCGGTCGAGAACGCCTACCGCTTTCAGATCGAGCCGGAACCGCCGGACGACTACACCATAGGCTTCTATCCCGAGCTGGCCGAGGACGTCGCCGCCGCGCTGCTGCGCCTACACGGCGAACGCCCGGCCGAGGCGCAGGCGCTGGCCCAGGCCTTGCGCGAACCCTGGCTGCGGGTGGCGGCGCTGCCGGCCGCCGGCGCCGCCGGCAGCGCCCCCTTCGACGCCGACGCGCGTTCGCTGGCAGCCTGGCTGTTCCCGCCGCCGCTGGACAGCGACCAGCTGGCCGACAGGGGGCAGGATTATGGCGAGCGCGTCGGCGCGCACCTGGCGCTGCTGCCGCTGAAGACCGGAAAGACCCCATGAACGCTCCACACCCGATCGACTGGCATGCGCGCGCCGCCGCGCTGACGCCCGACGGCCGCGCCTTCATCGGCGGCGAGCGCGTCGCCGGCCGCAGCGGCGAGACCTTCGCCAAGCGCTCGCCGGTGGACGGCCGCCTGCTCGGCGCCATCGTGCGCGGCCAGGCAGCCGATATCGATGCCGCGGTGGCCGCCGCGCGCGCCGCCTTCGACGACGGCCGCTGGTCGCGCCGCTCGCCGGCGCAGCGCAAGAAGCTGCTGCAGCGCTTTGCCGAGCTGCTGCTGGCCGCGCGCGAGGAACTGGCGCTGCTGGAGACCCTGGACATGGGCAAGCCGATCCAGCATGCGCTGGCGGTCGACGTGCCGGCCGCCGCGCGCTGCATCGCCTGGTATGCGGAGGCGATCGACAAGCTCTACGACGAGATCGCGCCGACCGGACAGAACGCGCTGGCCCTGATCCAGCGCGAGGCGATCGGCGTCGTCGGCGTTGTCGTGCCCTGGAACTATCCGATGATCATGGCGGCCTGGAAGTTGGGGCCGGCGCTGGCGACCGGCAACTCGGTGGTGCTCAAGCCCAGCGAGAAATCGCCGTTGACGGCGCTGCGCCTGGCCGAGATCGCCGTGCAGGCGGGCCTGCCCCCCGGCGTGTTCAATGTGGTGCCCGGCTTCGGTAACGAGGCCGGCGAGGCGCTGGGCCTGCACCCGGACGTCGATGCGATCGGCTTCACCGGCTCGACCCGCACCGGGCGGCGCATGCTGGACTATGCCGGCCGCTCCAACCTGAAGCGGGTCTACAACGAGCTGGGCGGCAAGTCGGCCTTCCTGGTCTTCGACGATTTCGACGATCTGGCGCGCGCCGCCCGCACCGTCGCCGGCGCGATGTTCTTCAACCAGGGCGAGAGCTGCAACGCGCCCTCGCGGGTGCTGGTGCAGGACAGCATCGCCGAGCGCTTCGTCGAGCTGGTGGCGGCCGAGGCGCCGAAATACCAGCCCGGCGATCCGCTGGCGGCCGACACGGTGATGGGCGCGATCGTCGACGAGCTGCAGCTGCACACGGTGCTCGGCTATATCGAGGCCGGCCACAGCGAGGGCGCGCGGGCCGTCGTCGGTGGCCGCCAGACGCGCCAGGACAGCGGCGGCTTCTTCGTCGAGCCGACGATCTTCGACGGCGTCGACAACCAGATGCGCATCGCCCGCGAGGAGATCTTCGGCCCGGTGATGAGCGTCTTGCGCTTCAAGACCGAGGCCGAGGCCGTCGCGCTGGCCAACGATTCGTCCTACGGCCTGCAGGCCAGCGTCTGGAGCAGCCATATCGACCGCGCCCACCGCGTCGCCCGCGCCTTGAAGGCCGGCACGGTGCACGTCAACCAGTACGACGAGGACGACATCACCGTGCCCTTCGGCGGCTACAAGCAGAGCGGCAACGGCCGCGACAAGTCGCTGCACGCCTTCGACAAGTACACCGAGCTGAAGACGACCTGGCTGCGGATCAACCACAGCCCCAGCTTTGACTAGCTCTTTTGTTCGCTGCTGCTGCTGCCGCTGCGCAAGGCCTTGCCGGCTCGCGCGCCCAGGTGCCGGCCGTTCTCGACCGTCAGCACGCCGTTGACGATGACGGCGTCGAAGCCCGCCGACATCTGGTGCGGGTTCTCGAAGGTGGCGCGGTCGCGCACCGTCTGCTCGTCGAAGACGACGATGTCGGCCGCGTAGCCGACGCGCAGCAGGCCGCGGTCCTGCAGGCGGAAGCGCTGCGCGGCCAGCGAGCTCATGCGGCGCACCGCCTCCTCCAGCCGCATCACCCGCTCCTCGCGCACATATTTGCCAAGCACGCGCGCATTCGTGCCGTAGCTGCGCGGATGCGGCATGCCGGCGCCGCTCTGCACGCCGCCGTCGGCGCCGACCATGCTGAAGGGGTAGGCCATGATGCGGCGCACGTCCTCCTCGCTCATGCCGTGGAAGGTCATCTGCGCGCCGCCGGCGGCGAGCAGCTCCAGCATGGTCTCGACCTCGGCCTGCATGGTCGCCGGCCGGCCGCGCTGGCGGTTGATCTCGCTGATATTGCGGCCGTTCAGGGCCGGCTCGGCCGCGTGGCGGGCGACGACCGCATAGGAGAAGTCCGTCCGCTTGTGGCGCTGCGCGCCCTGCACGATCTCGGCATTGATGCGGGCGCGCGTCGGCGCATCGGCCAGACGGGCCGCGATGGCCTCGCGACCGCCCTCGACCGCCCAGTCGGGCAGCATCACCTGCAGCGAGGTGCTGCTGGCGGCATAGGGGTACTGGTCGATGGTCACGTCCAGCCCCTGCTCGCGCGCCTGCTCGATCAGCACCAGCGTCTCGCGCGAGCGGCCCCAGTTGGCCGGCGCGCTGACCTTGAAATGCGAGATCTGCACCGGCAGCTGCGCCTGCCGGCCGACGTCCAGCGCTTCCTGGATCGCCTCGACCACCTTGGCCGCCTCGTCGCGGATGTGCGAGGCGTAAAGCCCCTGCTGGCGCGCCGCCGCGCGGGCCAGGCCGACGACCTCGGGCGTGTCGCTGTAGAGGCCGGGCAGATAGATCAGGCCGGTCGAGAAGCCGACCGCGCCCTCGCCCATCGCCTGCTCGACCAGGGCCTCCATGCGCTGCTGCTCGGCCGGCGTGGCCTTGCGATTGGCCAGGCCCAGCACCTGCTGGCGCACCGTGTTGTGGCCGACCAGCGAAGCGACGTTGATCGAGGCACCGTCGCGCTCGATGCGCTCGAAGAAGCCCTTGAGTCCGCCTTCGGCCGAGGCGCCGCAGTTGCCGGTGATCACCGTCGTCACGCCGTCCTGGACGAAATTGTCCGCCGTCGGCTTGTCGAACAGATTGCCTTCCAGATGGCCATGGGTGTCGATGAAACCGGGCGCGACGATATGGTCGCGCGCCTCGATCACCCGCTTCGCCGGCAGCCTCAGCGCCGGCGCAATGGCGACGATGCGGCCGGCACGCACGGCGATATCGCCGCGCACCCAGGCATTGCCGCTGCCGTCGACGATGCGGCCACCACGGATCAGCAGGTCGACCGGCTCGTCAACTTTTGCTGCGGGGGACGGCGCGTGGCCGCAGGCGCTCAAGAGCAGGCCGGCCAGGGCCAGATTCAGGGCTAGTTTCGGGGCCAGTTTCGGGCGGCGAGGCAGGTGCATCGGCCGATTATCGAAAGCAGGCGGTGCGTCGGCAGGCGAGCTTCCCCGCGGTTCGCAGGCCGGCTTGTGCATCGCCCATAACCGCAGGCAATGCCAGTTGCAGCTGAACTGGCTGTTCGGCCGCAGGCCGCTACCTCGCGGCGGTCTGCGCCAGCAGCTTGGCCAGCTCGTCCTGCCACAGCGAGGCCAGCGTGTGCGAGCCATGGCCGCGGGTGGCCGGCGACAGCGGCAGCACGATCGCGCGCCCCTTGGCGACCTTCTTGATGCCGTCCTCGAGGATCTGCAGCTCGGGCGGATTGATCAGGTCGTCGGCCGTGTTCAGCGCCAGCAGCGGTGCCTTGATGCGGGCAAGACCCGGCGCCGGGTCGTAGTCGCGCGAGGACTCGAGCTGATAGAGGAAGTCGTTCGCGTCCATGCTCTTGTAGGCCGCGGCGACGGCCGCGTCGATCGCCGCGTCGCTGGCGGCCACCGTCGGCATCTGTTGCTGACGCAGCGGCGAATTGCTGGACATAAACATCAGCATCTCGCTGGCCGTCGTCAGGCTGGGCGGCTGCTGCTGGTAGTTGCCGCCCTGCCAGGCCGGGTCCTTGCGGATCGCGTCGATGACGACGCGGCGCCAGATGCGGTTGCGGCCCGAGATCTGCGTGGGCAGGCTGGCCAGCGGGAACAGCGCATCCATGAAGTCAGGGTAGCGCGCGCCCCACAGCCAGGTCTGCATGCCGCCCATCGAGGTGCCCACACCAGGCGCAGATGGTCGATCTTCAGGCCCTCGCTGAGGAGCAGATGCTGGGCGCGCACCATGTCCTCGTAGCCATAGCGCGGGAAGCCGGCGCGCAGGCCATCGCTGGGCTTGCTGGAGCCGCCGTGCCCGATCGCATCGGGCAGCACGATGTAGTAGCGGCCCGCGTCGAGCACGCCGCCGGCCTTGAACAGCTCGCCCGAGAACTCGGGCCGGATGAATTGCGCGCCGCTGCCGCCGGTGCCGTGCATGACCAGCACCGCGTTCGTCACCCGGCCCTGCGCGTCGCGCTGCGGCCTACCGACCGTGCGGTAGTGCAGGCGCAGTTCGGCCAGGGTCTCGCCGCTGTCGAAGCGGAAGCTGCGGGCGATGTGATCGCCCTCGGCGACCTTGAGCTCGTCGGCGGCGCGGGCCGGCGCCAGCAATGCGAGGCCGAGCAGCAGGCCACCGAGCAGGCGGGCAAAAAGAGGTGGATGCATCATGGCTGTGGGCGGTTGGGGGTTCAGCGCTCGACCTCGGCGGCGGGCGCCGCGACGCGGGTGATCATCACCTGGTCGACGCGGTGGCTGTCGACGTCGACGACCTCGAAGCGCCAGCCTTCCCAGATGAGCTGGTCGGTGCGCTTGGGGATGCGGCGCAGCATCACCATCAGGAAGCCGGCCAGCGTGTCGTACTGGCCCGGATGCGGCAGCGATTCCAGTTCCAGCGCGCGCTGCACATCGGGGATGGGCGTGATGCCATCGGCCAGGAAGCTGCCGTCCTCGCGGCGCACGATCTGCTCCTCGTCGTAGGAGGCGACCAGATTGCCCATCACCGTGCTCATCACGTCGTTCAGGGTGATCACCCCGACCACCAGGCTGTATTCGTTGACGATGACGGCGAAGTCCTCCAGCGCCTGGCGGAACTGCGCCAGCACCTCGGACAGGGTCAGCCGGTCTGGCACGATCAGCACCTTCTTGACCAGCCCAGGTGCGCGCAGATCGATGGCCTCGTCGCGCAGCACGCGCTGGAACAGATCGGTCGCGTCCACATAGCCGACGATCGCATCGATCTCGTCGCCGTCGCAGACCAGATAGGTCGAGTGCGGCTGCTCGGCGATGCGATTGCGAATCAGCGCATCGTCGTCGCCGAGCGAGAAGAAGACGATGTGCTCGCGCGTCGTCATCGCGCTCTCGACGCGGCGGGTGTCGAGCTCGAACACGTTCTCGATCAGTTGCTGCTCGGCCACGGCGACGCTGCCGGCCTGCTTGCCGGCTTCGGCCAGCGCGAGGATGTCGTGATGGGTGATCGTGTTGTCGCGCTCGGCCGGCAGGCCCATCATGCGGATCACGCCCGAGGCCAGGCCGTTGAAGGCCCAGGCCAGCGGCTTCAGCACAGCGACCAGGCCCAGCATTGGCGAGACCACGGCCATCGCCAGGCGCTCCGGCTCGTTCATCGCCAGCCGCTTCGGGAACAGATCGGCCAGCACGATGAAGAGACCGGTGATGCAGACGAAGGAGAGGCCGAAACCCAGCGTCTGCGCCCGCTCGGGGCCGGTCACATAGGCGAGCGCGGCCTCGAAATGCGGGGTCAGCGCGCCCTCGCCGACGATGCCGCCCAGGATGGCGACCGTGTTGACACCGATCTGCACGACGGTGAAGTAATGGCCCGGCTGCTCCTGCACGGCCAGCACCTTGTCGGCGCGCGCATCGCCCTCGTCGGCCAGTTGGCGCAGCTTGAGCCGGCGCGAGGCGGCCAGCGACAGTTCGGCCACCGAGAAGAAGGCACTGGCCAGGATCAGCAGGCCAATCAGCAACAGGCTTGTCGTCATGCGCGGCAGTGTAGGGCCTGTCAAGGCCACGTAAACGGGTCGCGTTGTGATCGGCAATGCCGCAGCAGCCTTGCCGATCACAACCCTGCGGGAAGGCGCGCCATCACGAGCCACTCGTCGTTGCGACACTTGCCCGCACGCGAGTGCGGGCAGCGCGCCGCGCCTAGATTGGCCCGCTATGGCGGCCTTCGCGCCCCATTCCCGCAGCCTTAACAGGCCCTCGCCGCTCTCTCGTTCTCAGCTAAATAGCCGCCGCGCGGCCAGGCTGCCGGCGGCCAGGTCGCGCGCGCTCAGCGCGCGGTAGAGTTGGGCCAGGCTCTGGTCGATCGCCGCGAAGGCGTGCAGATTGAGGATCTGGCCGCGGTCGTCGCAGATATCGGCCTCGATGTCCCGGGCCAGCGCGCGCGCCGATTCCTGCCAGGCGGCGAAGGGCTCCAGCGCCTCGGGCGTCTGCGGCACGTCCAGCGCCAGCGAGAGCTCGCGCAAGGACGAAGCCTGCGGGTTCTCGGCCAGCGCCGCCTGCGATTCGAAGCTCAGGCTCAGGATGGGCGGAGCGCCCTCCTCCGCGGCCGCCAGCACCAGACGGCCCGGCATCGCGCCGGGCACGAAGCCCTGCTTGGCCGCCATCTGCAGCACATAGCCCAGGGTCCACGCGGCCGCGCGCGGGCGCAGCACCACGGCCAGCTGCGCATCGTGCTCGCTGGCGAACTGGTCCAGCTCGCGCGCACGCGCGACCACGTCCAGCATGTCGGGGAACTGCGCGAGCGCGCCGACGCCCTCGGCAAAGGCCTGCACCTTCTGCACGAATTCCGAGTACTCGATCTCGTTCAGCGCGCCGCTGCGGTTGGCCATCTGCACGCCGGCCTGGAACTCGCCATAGCGCTGGCCCGGCACGGGCAGTTCCCAGTCGCCGCTCTCGGCGTTCAAGCCCTCGATATGGAAGGGCTTGGTGCCGGCGCGCCGGCTCGGCGGCAGCTGCGACAACGCCAGCTCGCCGCTGATCGGCTGGTCGAGATTGATGGTGGCGATCGCGTCGATCAGCGCATCGATGCGGGCCGAGGGCTTGCGCGGCTGGCGATTGACCACCGGCAGCGTCTCGTCCAGCGCCGGCGCGGTGGCCGTTGCGGCAGGGGCCAGCTCACCGAGGCCGGGCTCGACGCGCTGTTGAGCGTCGAGCTGCGGCTCGACCGCCTGCGGCAGCGGCTTGCGCGGGCCGGCGCGGCGCGCGGTCCAGGCGCCGTGCGCAATGACGGCGGCCAGCACCAGGCCGCCGAGGATGGCCAGCATCACTGTGAGCGTCATGCCGCCTCCGCCATGCTCAGCGCCTTGTCCATGTCCACCGCGACGATGCGCGACACCCCTTGTTCCTGCATCGTCACGCCGATCAGTTGTTGAGCCATTTCCATTGCAATCTTGTTGTGCGAGATGAACAGGAACTGCGTGCCCGCGCTCATCTCCGACACCAGCTTCGCGTAACGCTCGGTATTGGCGTCATCGAGCGGCGCATCGACCTCGTCCAGCAGGCAGAAGGGCGCCGGGTTCAGCTGGAAGATCGCGAACACCAGCGCGATCGCGGTCAGCGCCTTTTCGCCGCCCGAGAGCAGGTGGATGGTCGCGTTCTTCTTGCCCGGCGGCTGCGCCATCACCTGCACGCCGGCGTCGAGGATCTCGTCGCCGACCATGTTCAGCCGGGCCTGGCCGCCGCCGAACAGGGCCGGGAACATGCGGCCGAAATGCTCGTTGACCTGGTTGAAGGTGGCCGAGAGCAGCTCGCGCGTCTCCAGATCGATCTTGTGGATCGCATCCTCCAGCGTCTTCATCGCCGCCAGCAGGTCGGCGTTCTGCGCGTCGAGGAATTGCTTGCGCTCGCGCGCGGCGGTCAGCTCGTCCAGCGCCGCCAGATTGACGGCGCCCAGCGCGGCGATGTCGCGGTTGATGCGGTCGATCTCGCCCTGCAGGCCCCAGAGCTTGACCTGGCCCTCCTC
This sequence comes from Roseateles violae, assembly GCF_030410485.1. Taxonomy (GTDB): domain Bacteria; phylum Pseudomonadota; class Gammaproteobacteria; order Burkholderiales; family Burkholderiaceae_C; genus Roseateles_D; species Roseateles_D violae. The sequence continues at coordinate 271,347 of NZ_JAUHHC010000004.1, forward strand.
GATCGAGCGGGCCAGCACCTCTAGATCGACCCCGGCCGCGCTCAGCTGCTCCATGTACTGCGCGCCGCCCAGCTGGGCCGCCTGCTCCTCCAGCTGCAGCTTGGTCAGGCGCTCGCGCAAGGGGTCCAGGCTGCGCTCGAACTCCAGCCGCTGCTCCTCGGCCTTGCGCATGCGCAGGCTCAGGTCGTCGTAGCCGCTGCGCACGGCGGCCAAGGCCTGCTCGCGCTCCAGCTTCAGCGCCAGCGCGTCCTGCAAGCCGGCCTGGGCGGCGGCGTCGTTGAGCGTCTCCATCTCGCGCTGCAGGCTCTCGGCCGAGGCGGTATTGGTCTGCACCTGCTGCACGGCCGTCTCGATCGCGCGCTGCAGCTCGCCGCGGCGCGAGGCCAGCGAGCGGGCGCTGAACTGCGCCTCCTGCGCGCGGCGCTCCAGCGCACGCAGCTGTTCCCGGGCCTCGCCGAGGCGGCGCTCCGCTTCGATGACGGCATCGTCGAGCTCGGCATGGCGCTCCTGGGTGGTCGCCAGCTGCATATCGAGTTCCTCGAAGCGGGCCTCGCCGGTGATGCGGCGCTCCTGCAGCTCCTCGGCCTGGGCATCGATCTCGCCGAGCTCCTCTTCCAGCTGCGTGCGGCGGCTGCTGGCGGCCTCGGCCTGTTGCGACAGGCGCAGCAGCTCCACATGCAGCTGGTGCGCGCGCGTCTGCGTTTCGGTGGCCTCGCGGCGCAGGTTCGCCAGCCGCTGCGAGGCCTCGCTATAGGCCGCCTCGGCGCGCACCAGCCGCGTCTTGGCATCCTCGGCGATCAACGCCTGGGCGCGCAGCTCCAGCACCAGCTGCTCGATCTCCTGCGCGCGGGCCAGCATACCGGCCTGCTCGGAGTCGGGCGCGTAGAAGGCGACGGCGAACTGGCTGACCGCATGGCCTTCCGGCGTCATGATCAGCTCGCCATGGGTCAGCTTGTCGCGGTTGGCCAGGGCCTCGTCGATCGACCCGGCCGTGTAGACGCCTTCGAGCCAGTCGTTCAGCAGCGCCTTTAGACCGGCGTCGTCCAGGCGCAGCAATTCGCTGAGCCGCGGCAGGGTCTCGTGCGTGTTCGCGATGGCCGCCGACGGCGCCGAATAAAAGGCCAGCCGCGCAGGCGGCGCGTCCTGCGCGAAGGCGCGCACCGTCTCCAGCCGGCCGACCTCCAGCGCGCCCATCCGTTCGCGCAAGCTCGCCTCCAGCGCGTTTTCCCAGCCCGGCTTGATGTGCAGCCGGGTCCACAGGCCCTGCAGGCCGTCGAGGCCATGCCGGGCCAGCCAGGGTTTCAGCTTGCCCTCGGTCTGCACCTTTTCCTGCAGCGCGCGCAGCGCATCGAGCCGCGCCGACAGCTCGCTCTGCCGGGCCAGCTGCGCATTGGTGTCCAGCTGCGCGGCGCGGCGTGCCTCGTCCTGTTGCGGCAGCTGTTCCTGCAGCTCGTGCAGGCGCGCCTCGGCCAGATCGCGTGCCTCGTCGGCGGCGGCGCTCTGCTCCTTCAGCTCGGCCAGGCGCTGCTCGTCCGGCGCGGCCAGGCCTTGGCGCTCGGCGGCCAGGCGCTCGCGGCGGGTGCGCAGCTGGCGCGACTGCTCGTCGATATTGCGGCTCTCGGCCGCCAGCACCTGGATCTGCTGCTGGACCTGGGTCACGGCCAGGCGCTGCTCGTTGGCGCGGCCTTGAGCCGCGCGCACCGCGTCCTCGGCATTGGGCAGCTGGGCCGCCTGCTCCTCCGCCTGGGCGGCCAGGATCTCGCTCTGCTCCTCGGCCATCGCAATCTGGGCCGCGATCGTCTCCATCTCGTCCTGCGCCTGGACCGAGCGCTCCTGCCATTGATGGTTCTGCGCCTGCAGCTCGATCAGCCGCGCCTCGACGCGCTGGCGGCCTTCGACGACATAGCGGATGCGCTCTTCCAGGCGGCTGACCTCCAGCTGCGCCTCGGCATAGCGGCCTTGCGAAGCATGCAGCTCGTCGCCGGCCGCGTAATGCGCCTGCCGTATCGTCTCCAGCTCGGCCTCGACATGGCGGAGCTCGGCGACACGCGCCTCCAGCGCATTGACCGCCTGCAGATGCTCGCCCTTGACGCGCGCCGCCTCGCTGCTGGCGTCGCGGTGCTTCAAGAACCAGAGCTGGTGCAGCTTCAGGGTGCCGGCGTCCTGCAGGCCCCGGTAGCTGGCGGCGACCTCGGCCTGCTTCTCCAGCTTCTCGAGGTTGTTGTTCAGCTCGCGCAGGATGTCGTCGACCCGGGTCAGGTTCTCGCGCGTGTCCTTCAGCCGGTTCTCTGTTTCCCGACGGCGTTCCTTGTACTTGGAGACGCCGGCCGCCTCCTCGAGGAACATGCGCATCTCTTCCGGCTTGCTCTCGATGATGCGGCTGATCGTGCCCTGGCCGATGATGGCGTAGGCGCGCGGCCCTAAGCCGGTGCCGAGGAACACGTCCTGCACGTCGCGGCGGCGCACCGGCTGGTTGTTGATGAAGTAGCTGCTGGTGCCGTCGCGGGTCAGCACGCGCTTGACGGCGATCTCGGCGAACTGGTTCCACTGGCCGCCGGCGCGCGCGTCCTCGTTGCTGAACACCAGCTCGACGCTGGCGCGGCTCGCCGGCTTGCGGTTGCCCGAGCCGTTGAAGATCACGTCCTGCATGGACTCGCCGCGCAGCTCGGAGGCCTTGCTCTCGCCCAGCACCCAGCGCACCGCGTCCATGATGTTGGACTTGCCGCAGCCATTGGGCCCGACCACGCCGACCAGCTGGCCCGGCAGCTGGAAGGTGGTCGGCTCGGCAAAGGACTTGAAGCCGGAGAGCTTGATCGAGTTCAGACGCATGCGCGTTCTTCGTAAGCCGTTGATTTATCTAGACAAAAGCGCCCGAAAAAGGCGCTTCGCAGGGCGCGGATGATACCATCGGGACTTCCCCCATTCTGACGCCCGTCCCGGCCTCGCGGCCGGCCGCGCCGCACCGAATTCATGGCCACCAAGAACAGCCCCACCGCCTCCTCCAAGACCCGCAAGAGCGCCGCCGCCGCGCCCAAGATGCGCAAGGACACCGAGGTCGCGCCCAAGATGCGCGACATGCCGCCCAACCCGCCCTCGGCGCCGAGCAAGGAGATCCATGTCTTCCCCAACCCGGCCCCGCAGCGCGACTATGTGATCCAGTTCCAGGTGCCCGAGTTCACCTGCCACTGCCCGCTGACCGGCCAGCCCGACTTCGCCCATTTCACGATCGACATGATCGCGGACAAGTATTGCGTCGAGCTGAAGAGCCTGAAGATGTACTTCTGGAGCTACCGCGACGAGGGCGCCTTCCATGAGAAGGTGACCAACACCATCATGGAAGACATCATCAAGGTCACCAACCCGCGCTATATCCGCATCACGGCCAAGTGGTATGTGCGCGGCGGCATCTACACCAATGTGGTGACCGAGCACCGCAAGAAGGGCTGGAAGCCGCTGCCGGCCGTCGAACTGCCGGCGCATGGCTTCGAGTCGGGCCTGCTGCGCTGAGGCGCTGAAACCCTGACATCTATCTTGGCCCTTGCCGCCCATCCGGCCCATCAGTTCGTCGCCGTGGCGGTGCGGCGCAGCCGCATCGACGGCTTCGGCGTGTTCGCCGCCGAAGCGATTGCTGCCGAGGCGGCGATCGGCGACCTGACCGGCGAGGCGGTCAGCGTCGCCGAGGGCCGGCGCCGGGTGCAGGGCCGGCGGCGCATCATGCTGGTCGAGCTGTCGGCACGGCGCGCGATCGACGCCACGCACTCCAGCGATCCGATGCGCTTCACCAACCATTCCTGCCGGCCGAACGCCCGCATCGCCGTCGAGGCCGGCAGCACGGTGCGCTTCTACGCGCTGCGCGAGATCGCCGTCGGCGAGGAGATCACCGTCGACTACGGCGCCACCCATCACGAAGGCCAGCTGGCCTGCCGCTGCGGCCAGCCGGGCTGCATCGGCTGGCTATGATGCCCGCACCATGAATCCGCTGCTCGACAAGCTCCACCCCTACCCCTTCGAGCGCCTGCGCGCGCTGACCCAGGACATCAAGCCCAACCCCGCCTACCGGGCCATCAGCCTGGGCATCGGCGAACCCAAGCATCCGGCGCCCCAGCTGGTCGAGGACGCGCTGGTCGGCAGCCTGAAGACCTTGGCCGCCTACCCGGCCACCGCCGGCGAACCGAAGCTGCGCGAGGCAATCGTCGGCTGGCTCGAGCGCCGCTATGGCCTGCGGCTTGACGCGGCCAGCCAGGTGCTGCCGGTCAACGGCTCGCGCGAGGCGCTGTTCGCGCTGGCGCAGACGGTGATCGACCCGAGCCAGCCCGGCGCCACCGTCGTCTGCCCGAACCCCTTCTATCAAATCTATGAGGGCGCGGCCCTGCTCGCCGGTGCGCAGACCGCCTTCGCCAACAGCGACCCGGCGCGCAATTTCGCCGCCGACTGGTCGCAGATCGATGAAGCCACCTGGTCCAGGACCCAGCTGCTCTACTGCTGCTCGCCGGGCAATCCGACCGGTGCGGTGATGCCGCTGGGCGAATGGGAGACCTTGTTCGCGCTGAGCGACCAGCATGGCTTTGTGATCGCCTCGGACGAGTGCTATTCGGAGATCTATTTCCGCGAGGAGCCGCCACTGTCGGGGCTGGAGGCCGCGGCCAAGCTCGGCCGCCACGACTTCCGCAATCTGATCGCCTTCACCAGCCTGTCCAAGCGCAGCAATGTGCCGGGCATGCGATCGGGCTTCGTCGCCGGCGACGCCGCCCTCATCAAGAAGTTCCTGCTCTACCGCACCTACCATGGCAGCGCGATGAACCCGATGGTGCAGGCCGCCAGCATCGCGGCCTGGAACGACGAGGCCCATGTGATCGCGAACCGCGAGCAGTACCGCGCCAAGTTCGCCCAGGTGACGCCGGTGCTGGCCGCCGAGCTGGACGTGGCGCTGCCGGACGCGAGTTTTTACCTCTGGGCGGCCGTGCCCGGAGGCGACGACATCGCCTTCGCCCAGCAGCTGCTGGCTCAATACAATGTCACGGTGCTGCCGGGCAGCCTGCTGGCCCGCGAGGCGCATGGTGTCAACCCGGGCGCCGGCCGCATCCGCCTCGCCCTCGTGGCCGAAAAGGCCGAATGCCTCGAGGCCGCCCGGCGCATCGCCGAATTCACCCGTTCCTTCAAGCAATCCCTCCTTTGAATTTCATCGCCATGACGACGACGCAACTGCAGACCACCATCGAACAGGCCTGGGAAGACCGCGCCTCCCTGAACACCGGCAGCACCGGCGCCGTGCGCGAGGCCGTCGACCATGTGATCGCCGAGCTCGATGCCGGCCGCCTGCGCGTCGCCGAGCGCCAGGGCGTCGGCCAGTGGACCGTGCACCAGTGGGTGAAGAAGGCGGTGCTGCTGTCCTTCCGTCTGAACGACAACCAGCTGATGGGCTCGGGCGAACTGACCTTCTTCGACAAGGTGCCGAGCAAGTACGGCCAGATGGACGAGGCGGCGATCCGCGCCAGCGGCGTGCGCGTCGTGCCGCCGGCCGTCGCCCGCCGTGGCAGCTACCAGGCCAAGAACGTGATCCTGATGCCCAGCTACGTGAACATCGGCGCCTATGTCGACGAGGGCACGATGGTCGACACCTGGGCCACCGTCGGCAGCTGCGCGCAGATCGGCAAGAACGTGCACCTCTCCGGCGGCGTCGGCATCGGCGGCGTGCTGGAGCCGCTGCAGGCAAACCCGACCATCATCGAGGACAACTGCTTCATCGGCGCCCGCTCCGAGGTGGTCGAGGGCGTGATCGTCGAGGAGAACTCGGTGATCTCGATGGGCGTCTACATCGGCCAGAGCACGCCGATCTACGACCGCGAGACCGACACCGTCAGCTACGGCCGCGTGCCGGCCGGCTCGGTCGTCATCAGCGGCTCGCTGCCCAAGAACGAGGGCAAGTACAGCCTCTACGCTGCCATCATCGTCAAGAAGGTCGACGCCGGCACCCGCGCCAAGACCAGCATCAACGACCTGCTGCGGGCCTGATCGAGCGCGGACAACAACACAGCGAGGGGGAGCCCGGCATGAGCAGCGGAAACATGGAACGGATCCTGCGGCTGATGGCCGAGAAGCGGGCGTCCGACGTCTATCTATCGGCCAATATGCCGGTGCTGATCCGCATCAACGGCCAGATGGTGCAGTTGTCGGACCAGTTGCTAAGCCCCTCGCAGCCGCGCCAGCTGATCGCCGAGGTGGTCGAGCCGGCGCAGCTGGCCGAGCTGGACCAGAGCGGCGAGCTGAACCTGGCCGTCTCGGTCAGCGGCGTCGGCAGCTTCCGGCTCTCGGGCTTCCGCCAGCGCGGCACGATCGCCGGCGTGTTCCGCCACATCCCGCACAACATCCCGACGCTGGAAAGCCTGAACCTGCCGCCGCTGCTGGGCAAGCTGGTGACCGAGAAGCGCGGCCTGATCCTGATGGTCGGCGCCACCGGCACCGGCAAGAGCACCACCCTGGCCTCGATGCTCGAGCATCGCAACCAGAACATGCCCGGCCATATCCTCACCATCGAGGACCCGCTGGAATACCTGTTCAGCAACAAGCGCTCGGTGGTCAACCAGCGCGAGGTCGGCCGCGACACGGCCTCCCTGCAGATCGCGCTGAAGAACGCGCTGCGCCAGGCGCCCGACTGCATCCTGATCGGCGAGATCCGCGATCGCGAGACGATGACGGCGGCCATCTCCTATGCGCTGTCCGGCCATCTGGTGCTGGCCACCCTGCACGGCAACAACAGCTACCACGCGCTGAACCGCATCCTGTCCTTCTACACGCCGGAGTCGCGGCCCGCGCTGCTGAACGACCTGGCGGCCGGCCTGAAGGCCGTCGTCTCGCAGCGCCTGCTGCGCGCGACGGCCGGCGGCCGCGTGCCGGCGATCGAGATCCTCCTGAACACCAAGTTGATCGCCGAACTGATCGAGAAAGGCGATTTCGGCGGCGTCAAGGAGGCGATGGAGAAATCGATCGCCGAGGGCTCGCAGTGCTACGAGGAGCATTTCGCCAAGCTGATCCTGGACGGCACGATCAGCCGCGACGAGGGTCTGGCCTTTGCCGACTCGCCGACCAATCTGCTCTGGCGCCTGCAGAACGAGGCACCCGGCCAGAAGAGCGCCGCGCCCAAGGCCGAGGAACGCGCCAGCGACGACGCCAGCTTCACCGAGATCACGCTGGACGTGCATACGGAATGAGCAACGCCACGCTGGGCCTGCTGGAAGCGCTGATCGCGCGCCCCTCGGTAACGCCTGGCGACGCCGGCTGCCAGCAATTGATAGGCGAACGGCTGCAGCGCCTGGGCTTCGAGATCGAGGCCATGGACAGCGGTCCGGAGAACTTTCGCGTCAGCAATCTGTGGGCGATCCGCCGCGGCACGGCCGCCGATGGCCCGGTGCTGCTGTTCGCCGGTCATACCGATGTCGTGCCGCCGGGCCGGCTCGAGGCCTGGGGCTCCGATCCCTTCGTGCCCAGCTACCGCGAGGGCCGCATCTACGGCCGCGGCGCGGCGGACATGAAGGGCTCGCTGGCGGCCATGGTCGTCGCGGCCGAGGAGTTCGTCGCCGCCCATGCGGACCACCGCGGCAGCCTGGCCTTCCTGCTGACCAGCGACGAGGAAGGCCCGGCCGTCGACGGCACCGTCGTCTGCTGCGAGCAGCTGCGCGCGCGCGGCCAGCGCCTGGACTACTGCATCGTCGGCGAGCCGACCTCGCTGGAGGCCGTCGGCGACATGGTCAAGAACGGCCGCCGCGGCAGCCTGTCCGGCCGGCTCAAGGTCAAGGGCGTGCAAGGCCATGTCGCCTACCCGCATCTGGCCCGCAACCCGGTGCACCAGGCTGCCGCCGCGCTGGCCGAGCTGGTCGCCATCGACTGGGATGCCGGCAATGCCTATTTCCTGGCCACCAGCTTCCAGATCTCGAACATCAATGCCGGCACCGGCGCCGGCAATGTGATCCCGGGCGAGATGATGGTCGACTTCAATTTCCGCTTCTCGACCGAGTCGACGCCGGAAAGTCTGAAGAGCCGCGTCCATGCGCTGCTGGCCCGCCACGGTCTCGAATACGCGCTCGACTGGACCTTGGGCGGCGAGCCCTTCCTGACCCCGGTCGGCACGCTCAGCGACGCGGTCAGCGCGGCGATCCGGGCCGAGACCGGCCTGACGACTCAGCTGTCGACCACCGGCGGCACCTCCGACGGCCGCTTCATCGCCAAGATCTGCCCGCAGGTGATCGAACTCGGCCCGATCAACGCGACCATCCACAAGATCGACGAACACCTGCCGGTCGACAATCTCGAACCGCTGAAGAACATCTACCGGCGCACGCTGGAAACGCTGCTCGCCTGAGTACAAACCCCGGGCGCGAAGGCCCGGGACTCCCTTTGCGCCTGGCATACAGTTGCGCGAAAGAAAAGGGAGCGGTGATGAACGAGAACAAGAAGCCCATCGCGGCAGGCCTTGCCGCGAGCATCCGGCGTGCCCGTAGGCTGTGCCTTTCAGGGGCCATGCTGCTGGGCCTGGCGGCCATGACGGACCCGGCCGCGGCGGCCTGCAAGCTCAGCGCGCTCGAGATGCCGATTACGATGGTCGGCTCGCGCGCCGTGGCGACGCTGGGCATCAACGGCAGCAAGGTGCCGATGATGGTCGACAGCGGCGCCTTCTACAGCATGCTGAGCCATGCCGCCGCGCAGCAGCTGCAGCTGAAGCTCGACAACCTGCCCTGGGGGCTGCGGATCGAGGGCATCACCGGCGAGATCGAGGCGCGGCAGGCGACGGTGAAGCGCCTCCAACTGCTTGGCGGAGAGATCCCCGACATCGATTTCATCGTCGGCGGCAACGCCGATCTCGGCAATGGCACGATGGGCCTGATCGGCCGCAACATCCTCGCCTTCACCGACATCGAGTACGACCTCGCCAACGGCGTGATCCGGCTGATGTTCCCGAACGATGATTGCGGCGACAAGGCGATGGCCTACTGGGCCCGCGACAAGCCCTTCTCGGTGCTGCCGCTGTTGCGCGACGAGAGCCGATCCAAGACGCCGGCCATCCGGGCGCTGGCCAAGCTGAATGGCAAGACGATCAGCGTGCTCTTCGACACCGGCGCGCAATCGCTGGTATCGCTGCAAGCGGCCAAGCAGGCCGGCATCGGCGATATGAAGCCGGCCGGCAAGATTCACGGCGCCGGCCGCGGCGAGGCCGATCGCTGGACGGCGACCGCCGGCCGCTTCGAGCTCGGGGATGAAGCGATCTCCAATATCGGCATCGCCGTCGCCGACTTCAAGCTCAAGGACGAGGACATGCTGCTGGGCATCGACTTCTTCCTGTCGCACCGGATCTACGTCTCGAAGAAGCAGCGCCGGATGTACTTCACCTACAACGGCGGGCCGGTCTTTGCACTCAGCAGCTCGGACGGTGCGGCGCAGGCGGCAGGCGAGGAGGCTGGCGAGCCGCCCAGCGATGCGGCCGGCTATGCGCGCCGCGGTGCCGCAGCCGCCGCGCGCCGCGACTATGCCCGCGCGCTGGCCGACCTCGATCGCGCCTGCGAGATGGCGCCCGAGGTCGCCGACTACCTGGTACGGCGCGGCGCGGTGCATGAGCGGATGCGCAAGGCGAAACTGGCACTCGCGGACTACGAGCGCGCCTTGCGGCTCGAACCCACGCAGGCGGAGGCGCGGCTGCGGCGCGTCCGCCTGCGCACCGCACTCGGCGAGCGTTCGGCGGCCCTCGAAGACCTGCAGGCGCTGGACCGGCATCTCGCGCCGCAGGCGACCCAGCGGCTGGAGATGGCGCAGCTCTACTACGAACTCGGCCAGAGCCAAGGCGCCATGAACCAATGGGCCCTGTGGATCAGCGCCCATCCGCACGATATTGCACTCGGCAGCGCGCTGAACAGCCGCTGCTGGGCCCGCACCATGCTCAATACCGAGCTGGATGCGGCGCTGGCCGATTGCGACAAGGCGATCGATCTCGAGGAGAAGAACGGCGCCTATTACGACAGCCGTGGCTGGCTGCGCCTGCGCCGGGACGAGTTGCGCAAGGCCGTCTCCGATTTCGACCGTGCGCTGAAGCTCAAGCCCGATTCCGCCTGGTCGCTGTACGGCCGCGGCATTGCCCGGCGCAAGCTCGGCGACTTGGGCGGTGCTCAGCTCGATCTCGATGCGGCCCGCAAACTCGACCCCGCCATCGACGAGGCAACCGGCAAGCACGGCCTGGCCGCCGATCCGAAGCCAGCCGCGCCGACGGCTGCCGCATCGGCCGCAACATCCGCCGGCGGCTAGCGGGCGGAAGGCGGCCGCGCATCGGCGACAATCGGGCCCAATCCCGATTCCGCCGCCATGAAGTTAATAGATTGCATAGAAGCCCAGGCCGCCCGCTTGACCGAAGCGGGCGTTTCGTTTGGGCATGGCACAACCAAGGCCTTCGACGAGGCTGCCTGGCTGGCGCTGTGGCGCCTGGGCCTGGCGCTCGACGCGCTCGACGAGCACGAGCAGCAAGAGCTGACCCCGACGCAGCAGGCCGAGATCGCCGCCCTGGTCGGCGAGCGCATCGCGACGCGCAAGCCGGCCGCCTACCTGACCCGCGAGGCCTGGCTGCAGGGCGTGCCCTTCTATGTCGATGAACGGGCAATCGTGCCGCGCAGCTTCATCGCCGAGCTGATCGCCGACGCCAGCATCGATGCCTGGCTGTCGGAGCAGACCCGCCGCGTGCTGGACCTGTGCACCGGCAACGGCAGCCTGGCCGTGCTGGCGGCGCTGGCCTGGCCCGAGGTGGAGGTCGATGCGATCGATCTGAGCCCGCAGGCGCTGGAGGTCGCGCGCATCAATGTCGACAAGCACGGCCTGCAGGAGCGCATCCGCCTGCTGCAGGGCGATGGACTGGCGCCCGCGGCGGACCAGGTCTACGACCTGATCCTGTGCAACCCGCCCTATGTCAACAGCGGTTCGATGGCCGCCCTGCCCGCCGAATACCGCGCCGAGCCCGAGCTGGCCCTGGCCGGCGGCGCCGACGGCATGGACTTCATCCGCCAGTTGCTGGCCGAGGCGCCGGCATTCTTAAGCGAACACGGCGTACTGGTGCTGGAGATCGGCAACGAGCGCGAGTTCTTCGAGGCGGCCTTCCCCTCGCTCGAAGTGGCCTGGATGGAAACCTCGGCCGGAGAAGATCAGGTGCTGCTGGTCACCAAGGAAGCATTGAGCGCATGATCACCCTACGCAATATCACGCTGCGCCGCGGCACCAAGATCGTTCTCGACGACGCCAGCGTCACGCTGCAACCGGGCGAGAAGGTCGGCCTGGTCGGCCGCAACGGCGCCGGCAAGTCCAGCTTGTTCGCGCTCTTGACCGACCGCCTGCAATCGGACAAGGGCGAGGTCGACATTCCGCGCCAATGGGCGGTCGGCGAGGTCGCGCAGAACATGCCCGAGACCGACATGCCGGCGACCGAATTCGTGCTGGAAGGCGACACGCGGCTGATGGCCGCTCGCCGCGCGCTCGAAGCGGCCGAGGCGGCCGAGGACGGCCATGCGATGGCCGATGCCCATGGCCTCTTGATGGACGCGGGCGCCTTCGACGCGCGGCCGCGGGCGCAGGCGCTTTTGATGGGCCTGGGCTTCAAGGGCGAGCAGGTCGACGCGCCGGTGAACAGTTTCTCCGGCGGCTGGCGCATGCGCCTGCAGCTGGCGCGCGCGCTGATGTGCCCGGCCGATCTGATGCTGCTGGACGAGCCGACCAACCACCTGGACCTGGACGCCCTGGTCTGGCTGGAGGCCTGGCTGCAGCGCTATGACGGCACCTTGATCATCATCAGCCACGACCGCGAGTTCCTCGATGCGATCACCAAGGTGACCCTGCATCTGGACGAGGCCAAGCTGATGCGCTACGGCGGCAACTACACCGCCTTCGAGGCGATGCGCGCCGAGCGCATGGTGCTGCAGCAAGCCGCCTACGAGAAGCAGCAGGACCGCATGGCCCATCTGCAGAAGTTCATCGACCGCTTCAAGGCCAAGGCCAGCAAGGCCAAGCAGGCGCAGAGCCGCGTCAAGGCGCTGGAGCGGATGGAGAAGCTGGCGCCGGTGCTGACGGCTTCGGACTTCAGCTTCGAATTCCGCGAGCCGGTGTCGCTGCCGAACCCGATGCTGATGTTCGACGAGGTGGCCTGCGGCTACGACACCGAGGAGGGCGAGAAGATCATCGTGCGCGGCATCGACCGCTCGGTGCTGGCCGGCCAGCGCATCGGCATCCTCGGCGCCAACGGCCAGGGCAAGTCGACGGTGGTGAAGACGGTGGCGCGCATGCAGCGCGCGATGGCCGGCAAGATCACCGAGGGCAAGGGCCTGTCGATCGGCTATTTCGCCCAGCAGGAAATGGACGTGCTGCGGCCCGAGGAAGGGCCGCTGTCGCACATGATTCGCCTGGCCAAGGAGGTCAGCCCCAGCGCCCGTGAGCAGGAGCTGCGCGACTTCCTCGGTCAGTTCCGCTTCGTCGGCGATATGGTCAACCAGCCGGTCGGCAGCCTGTCCGGCGGCGAGAAGGCGCGCCTGGTGCTGGCCATGCTGGTCTGGCAGCGCCCCAACCTCTTGCTGCTGGACGAGCCGACCAACCACCTGGACCTGCAGACCCGCGAGGCGCTGTCGATGGCGCTGAACGAGTTCGAGGGCACGGTGATGCTGGTCAGCCACGACCGCGCGCTCTTGCGCGAGGTCTGCGACGAGTTCTGGCTGGTGACCCAGGGCGGCGTCGGCCCCTTCGACGGCGATCTGGACGACTATCAGAAGTGGCTGCTGGAACAGTCCAAGGAAGCGGCCAAGCTGGCCAAGGAACAGGCCAAGAAGGCCGCGGCCTCACCCGTCGCAGCGGCCCCCGCGCCCGCCCCGATCGCTGCGCCCGCGCCCATCGCCTCGCGCGAGGACCGCAAGGCCAGCGGCCAGGCCCGCATGCGCCTGGCCGAGCAGACCAAGCCGCTGCGCAAGCAGATGGACGGCATCGACGCCAAGCTGAACCAGCTGGCCGACGAGCGCACGGCGCTGGAAGCCCGGCTCGCCGATGGCGCGACGCCGCCGGCGCAGATCGCCGAGATCGGCAAGCGGCTGAAGGCCATCCATGACGAGCTGGAGGCGGCCGAGTTGCGCTGGCTGGAGCTGAGCGCCGAGATCGACGCGATGCACGCCGCCGCGGCCTAGCCCCAGTTTCATCAGCGCATCAGCAGCGCGCCGATGGCCAGCAGCGCCGGCAGCGCCTGCACATAGAGGATCTTCCTGCCCACCGTGGCCGCGCCGAACAGGCCGGCCACGAGCACGCAGCCGAGGAAGAACAGCTGGATGCGTGCCTCGCCTAGGCACAGGCCCCAGACCAGACCAGCGGCCAGGAAGCCGTTGTAGAGGCCCTGGTTGGCGGCCAGCGTCTTGCTTGCCTCGGCGAACTCGGGCTCGAGCCGGAAGACCTTGCGCCCCAGCGGCCGGGTCCAGAAGAACATCTCCAGCACCAGGAAGTACAGATGCAGGGCGGCCACCAGGGCCACCAGCAGGCTCGCGATCATCGTCATGGCAGCGCCTTTGCTCGTCGTAGCGGAATAACCATTTAAATTGTGCGCTATTAAATTGCCATCTACATTATCGACCATGGCACGCAGCAAGCAACCCGGCCCCGACAGCGCGAACGACAGCGGCGGCGAATGGCTGCGCCTGGACCGGCAGCTGTGCTTCGCGCTGTATTCCAGCTCGCTGGCGATGACCAAGCTCTACAAGCCGCTGCTGGAGCCGCTGGGCCTGACCTATCCGCAATACCTCGTGATGTTGGTGCTTTGGGAGCAGGACAACATCAGCGTTTCCACCCTGGGCCAGCGGCTTTCGCTGGACTCGGGCACCCTCACCCCCTTGCTGAAGCGGCTGGAAACGGCCGGCCTGATCGAGCGCCGCCGCGCCGCCGACGACGAGCGCCGCGTCGACATCCGGCTCAGCGCCGCCGGTACGGCGCTGCGCGCCGCGGCCCAAAGCATCCCGTCCCGGCTCGCCTGCGCCAGCGCCTGCACGCTGGACGAGCTGACGACGCTGACCCAGCGCCTGCACAGTCTGCGCACGCAGCTTGCCGATGCCGCCATTTCCCCGCCGACCTCCAACTGAAAGGAAAACCACCATGGCCCTTGAAAAAGTCCTCTACACCGCCCACGCCACCTCGACCGGCGGCCGCGAAGGCAAGTCCCAGTCCAGCGACGGCGCGCTGAACGTCACGCTGTCCACGCCCAAGGAACTCGGCGGCGCCGGCGGCCCGGGCACCAATCCCGAGCAGCTGTTCGCGGCCGGCTATTCGGCCTGCTTCATCGGCGCGATCAAGGCGGTCGCCGCCAAGCAGAAGATCGCCGTGCCGGCCGATGTGTCCATCAGCGCCGATGTCGGCATCGGCCCGATCCCGGCCGGCTTCGGCATCCAGGTCGCGCTGCACATTAATCTGCCCGGCATGGAGCGCGCCGCCGCCGAGCAACTGGTGGCCGCCGCGCACCAGGTCTGCCCCTACTCGAACGCGACCCGCGGCAATATCGACGTCGCGCTGAACGTGGTCTGACCGAAGGCCGCCAGCCTTGCGCCGCACAAGCCCCGCTCAGACGGGGCTTTTTTTCGCACCTGCCCCGCCCAAGCGGGGCTTTTTTTCACACCAGCCCCGCCCCGGCGGGGCTTTCTCATGGCGCCGGCGCCTCGCTGCCCCGCCGCAGGCGGCCGGACTGACCCAGCGCCCGGCGCACCTCGGCGGCAAAGCGCCCTTCCTGCAGCTCGTCCTTGCTGAGCAACTCCCAGACCTTGCCGCTGAGCCGCTGGCGATCGGCCAGGCCGAGCTCGCGCGCGGTGACGATCATCACCGGGATGTCGGCGCTGCCCGGGTCCTGCTTCAGCGCCTCCACCACCTTGAAGCCATTGACCTCGGGCATCTCCAGATCAAGCAGGATCAGGTCCGGCCGGCAGCGCCGCACCAGCTCGATGCCTTCGGCCCCGCCATAGGCGCGCAGCACGACGCAGCCGAGCTGGTGCAGTTGCCGCGCCAGCAGTTCGACGGCCTTCGCATCGTCGTCGATGACCAGGGCGGTCAAGCCCGCCGGCTGGCCCGGACGCGGCACGATGCGCTGCAGGCCGCGGCGCAGAGCCTCCAGCGAGACCGGTTTCTGCAGGCTCAGCGAGGCGCCCAGCGCATAGGCGCGTTCGCCGTCGTCCCGCACCGAGACCACGACCACCGGCACCTCGGACCATTGCGGCAGCTCCTTCATCCGCGCCAGGAACTCCCAGCCGTCCATGCCGGGCAGCAGGATGTCCAAGGTGATCAGGTCCGGCCGCAGCTCGCCGGCGATGGCCAGCGCCTGCTCGGCCGAGCCCACGCGGTAGCTGCGAAAGCCCTGCGCCTGCAGCTGCAGGCGCAGCAGCGCCGCCGCGCCGTCGTCATCCTCGATGATCAGGGCCAGGCCTTGCTGCGCCGTGCCTGGCTCGATGGCTTCGGGGCGGGATTCTTCTTCGCGCCAGGGCAGCCAGAGGCTGAAGCAGCTGCCTCGCTCCGGCGCGCTGCTGACCGCCACGGCGCCGCCATGCAGCTCGGCCAGGCGCTGGACCAGGGCCAGGCCCAGACCGGTGCCTTCCTGGTTGCGCGTCGTCGCGTTGCTGATCTGCGAGAAGGGCTGGAACAGCTTGTCCAGATCCGCGGCGGCGATGCCGATACCGCTGTCGCAGACGCTGATCTCGAGGAACTGCTGGAACTCGCTGGCGGGCAGCGCGCTGCGACGCCCGCTGCCGAAGCCGGCCTGGCGCGGCAGCCCTTGTGCCGCGCGCTCGCGCCCGACGCGCGCGGCCCGCAGTTGCACCGAGCCGCCGGCCGGCGTGAATTTGACCGCGTTCGACAGCAGGTTGTAGAGGATCTGGCGCACCCGCCGCGCATCGAGCCGCATGCGACCGTGCAGCGCGGCGGTGAGCGCGGGATCGGGCCGGTAGTCGATCTGCAGCTGCTTGCTGCGCGCGCGCTCCTCGATGATGGGCAGACTGTCGGCCAGCAGCGCGCCGGGCTCGACCGGCTCCAGACCCAGTTCGACCTTGCCCGCCTCGACCTTGGACAAGTCGAGGATGTCGTTGATCAGGGCCAGCAGATGCTGGCCGCCTTCGAGGATGTGGCGCAGATAGTCGCGCTGGCGCTCCGACAGCGGGCCGGCGATGCCATCGTGCAAGATGTCGGAGAAGCCGATGATCGCGTTCAGCGGCGTGCGCAGCTCGTGCGACATGCTGGAGAGGAACTGCGACTTCTGCCGGCTCGCCTCTTCCAGCAGCTGGTTCTTGATCGCGATCTCGGTGTTGACGCCCTCCAGCTCGCGCGCGAGCCGGCGCAGATGGGCCTCGCTGGCGTGCAGTTCCTCGTTGCGACGCTGCAGTTCGGCATTGGCCCGGGCCACCTCCTGCGCGCGCTGGTAGACCTCCATCTCCACCCGTTCGACCCGGCCGCGCAAGGCCTCGGCAAGCTGCCCTTGCTCCGCCTCGCGTCGGCGCAGCAGCACGAAGTCGGTGACGTCCTCGACGCGGTGGATGAGATGGCGCAAGGCGCCGTCGGCGCCCAGCACCGGCACGTTGTAGGGGCTCCAGTAGCGCTCGGTGAAGCCGCCGCCCTCGCTCTCGGGCCGGCGGATATCGTATTTCTGCAGCGGCATGCTGTCCGGACGAAGGCTCTCGATAACGCGCTGCAGCGAGGCGCCCAGATGCCTGACCCCCTGCGCCTCCGGATCGGCCGGGTTGTCCGGGAAGACCTCGAACAGCGCACGCCCGAGGATCTGCCCGCGCTGCGTCATCGTCGCCTGCAGGTATGCGTCGCTGACCGCGACGATGCGCAACTGCGGATCCAGCACCAGGTACAACCCCGGTGCCGATTCGAACAGGGCGCGGAAATCCGGCGCCTCGGTCTCGTCCATCTCGGCCCTCCCGGCCCCGCTTCAGGGGCACAGTCTTGTGATCGTGCTCAGCAGCTCCCGATAGTTGAAGGGCTTGGCGAGGTAGGCGGCGCAGCCGGCCTCCAGCGCCCGCTCCCGATCGCCCTTCATCGATTGCGCGGTCAGCGCGACAACAGGGATCGAACGCGTCAGCGCATCGCCCTTCAGCTCGCGCGTGGCCGCCAGGCCGTCCTGGCCAGGCAACTGGATGTCCATCAGGATCAGGTCGGGCTTCTCGCGGCGCGCCAGCGCGATGCCGCTGGCCGCATCGACGGCGCCCAGCATCAGATGGCCGGCCGACTCCAGGATGGCGCCAACCAGGCTCAGATTCGCCGGCGTGTCTTCGATCACCAGTATTCGCAGCATCGTCTTTTTTTCCGCGAAGCCTCCCTGAATGCATCGCGCTGGCAACCGCGACGCACGCGAGCAGAATACGTGCAAACCCGGCCGGAGCCAAATGCCCGGCCGGCGTGGCGCCGCGGCCGCAGGGTCAGGTCTGGCCCTGACGGCTCATTCGCGCAGCAGTTCGAGCAGCAGTTCGATGCGCGCCTTGACCGGGCTCAGGGCGCCGGCGCTGGGCAAGGCCTCGTTCGAGGCGATGACCGGGCCGGCGTCGCTGCGCGTGCTGCGCAGCACGCGCACGCCGCTGGCCTGCGCCTCGCGCAGCGCATGCTCCAGTGCCGTGGACAGCGTGCCATTGCCGGTGCCGGCAACGACCAGGCCGTCGACGCCCTGCGCCAGCAGCGCGCGGACGATGGTGCCGTCGGCGCCGACATGGTTCAGGACGATCTGCACGCGCGGCCAGTTGGCCACCGGCCGCGCGATGCGCGCCAGACCCAGGCCTTCGCTCAGCATCGCCTGCGCCCACCAGCGCACCCGCCCTTCCTCGACCACGCCGAGCTTGCCGCCATCGGCCGAGGCAAAGGCATCGACGCGGTAGCTGTGCACCTTGCGCACCTGCTCGGCCGTGTGGATCGCGCCGGCGAAGACGACCAGCACCCCGCGCGCCAGCGCGTCGTCGGCCACCTGGACCGCATCGAGCAGGTTCTGCGGCCCGTCGCTCTGCAGCGCGGTGACCGGCCGCATCGCCGCGGTGATCACGACCGGCTTCGTCGGCGCCAGCACGCGCTGCAGGAAGTAGGCGGTCTCCTCCAGCGTGTCGGTGCCATGGGTGATGACGATGCCGGCGACCTCGGGCCGAGCCAGCTGCGCGGCGACGCGCTGCGCCAGCCGCTGCCAGGTGGCGAAGTCCATGTCCTTGCTGTCCAGCTGCGCGACCTGCTCGGTCTCCAGCCGGCGCGTGGCCAGCGGCGGCACTGCCTTGACCAGTTGAGCGACGCCCACCTGGGCGGCGGTGTAGCCGACGTTGTCGGCCACATCGGTGGCGGTGCCGGCGATCGTGCCGCCGGTTCCCAGAATCACGATCAGATCAGCCTTGCCGTTTTGCAATTTTTCTCAACCTGGATGAAAATACAGTTACTGGATAGATATTCAGGCAACCCGAGGAGAGCCCGTGGACGATAGCAGCAGCCCGAAACTTACCGCCCGCCAGCAGCAGATCCTCGACCTGGTGCGCGATGCCATCGAACTTACCGGCGCCCCGCCGACGCGCGCCGAGATCGCCGCCGAACTCGGCTTCCGCTCCGCCAATGCGGCCGAGGAGCATTTGCAGGCGCTGGCGCGCAAGGGCGTCATCGAACTGCTGGGCGGCACCTCGCGCGGCATCCGGCTGAAGTCTGACACATTGCGCGCGGTGAACGAGGCCCGCGAAGCCCGCGAAACACGTGAAAGCCGCGAGATGCGCGGCGGCGGCTTCGCCAAGCAATTCTCGCTGCCCATGGCCGGCCTCGCCCAGCTGACCCTTCCCCTGGTCGGCCGCGTCGCCGCCGGCCAGCCCATCCTGGCCCAGGAACATATCGAGCAGAGCTACACGGTGGAGGCCGGCATGTTTGCCAAGAAGCCCGACTTCCTCTTGAAGGTCAAGGGCATGAGCATGAAGGACATCGGCATCATGGACGGCGACCTGCTGGCCGTCGCCAAGACCAGCGAGGCGCGCAACGGCCAGATCGTCGTGGCCCGCATCGGCGACGAGGTGACCGTCAAGCGCTTCCAGCGCGGCAAGAGCGGCATCGAGTTGCTGCCGGAGAATGCCGACTTCGAACCTATCCGCGTCAGCCAGGGCGACGACAGCTTCTGCATCGAAGGCCTGGCAGTCGGCCTGATCCGCGGACAGATGTTCTCGTGATCGCGGCGACGATGCGCAAGGCCAGCCATTGGGAGGACTGCCAGAGCCTGGAGCAGATCCCGAACATTGGCCCGGCGGTTGCCGCCGATCTGCGCCTGCTGGGCATCGCCCGGCCGCAGGACCTGCGCGGCCGCGACGCCTTTGTGCTCTACCAGCAACTGTGCGGAATTACCGGCCAACGCCATGATCCCTGCGTGCTCGACACCTTCATGGCCGCGGTCGATTTCATGCGCGGCGCGGCGCCAGCGCCCTGGTGGCATTACACGCCGCAGCGCAAGGCGCTTTACGGGCAGCTGGCCGGATAGTAAGTCGTCGTTTACGCGGCAAACGGCCAGCCAATATGCCGCGGGCAAGTGGCGTTGATATGGCGCAAAGACAGGCGACAAAGAAAAAGCCCCGGAACTTTCGTTCTCGGGGCTTTTGAATATTGGCGGAGTGGACGGGGCTCGAACCCGCGACCCCCGGCGTGACAGGCCGGTATTCTAACCAACTGAACTACCACTCCAGATGCGTCGAAATTATTACCGACGCACATGACCGAATAAGTTGTGCAACGCTTGTGGCGTTGCCAAGCCTTATCGAGCTTGCCGTCTTGCGACGGATTAACAAGTTTCCTTTGCAATCCTGTCCGGATGAGCAAGAAATCTTGGCGTCCCCTAGGGGATTCGAACCCCTGTAGTCACCGTGAAAGGGTGGTGTCCTAGGCCTCTAGACGAAGGGGACTAAACCTTCTCATACCTGAACCGCGCGCCACCGTTTTGGTGGAGGTAAGCGGGATCGAACCGCTGACCTCTTGCATGCCATGCAAGCGCTCTCCCAGCTGAGCTATACCCCCGTTGTTCCAATGAACTCGGGCAGCGCGCCGTTCAAGCGTCAAACCAACTTCACAAATACATACGGCCAATTTCTTGGCCGTTTTTCGATACTGCCGCGGCAATATCAAGAAAACCTTGGCGGAGTGGACGGGGCTCGAACCCGCGACCCCCGGCGTGACAGGCCGGTATTCTAACCAACTGAACTACCACTCCGCAGTGGGATAATTTAATTATCGCCAAAATTGATTGTATATCATTTTCAGCAATAACCAAGCTTATCAAACTTGGCCGTCTTTCGACGGATTGCCCAGCTTTCTTTGGCAATCCATATCGGATTGCCAAGAAATCTTGGCGTCCCCTAGGGGATTCGAACCCCTGTAGTCACCGTGAAAGGGTGGTGTCCTAGGCCTCTAGACGAAGGGGACTAATCCTTCTTCATACTTGAACTGCGCGCCACTCAATCAACAGATTGCTCTGAGGATTTGGTGGAGGTAAGCGGGATCGAACCGCTGACCTCTTGCATGCCATGCAAGCGCTCTCCCAGCTGAGCTATACCCCCTCAGGATCTGCAAGCTTCTTTAAACCCAAGCCTGCGATTCTTTGTGTATCGCGCTGTTCAAGCGAGACATAGATTATAGGATGATTTTTACAAGGAGCGCAAGCGTTCGATGACAATTTCTTTATCGAACAGTTCCAGCACCGCGTCGACCGAGGGCGTCTGCGCGCGGCCGCAGACGAGCACGCGCACCGGAATCGCCAGTTGCGGCATCTTCAGGCCCTGCTCGGCAATCGTCTCCTTGATGGCGGACTGGATCGCCGCCTTGTTCCATTCGATCGCGGCGAAGCGTGCGGCCAGCGCGGCCAGCGCCGGCTTGACCGCCTCGCTCACATGCGACGCCAGATCCTCGGCGCTGGGCGTCACCGGCGCGAAATACATCGCCAGCCAGTCGGCCAGCGCCACCGTCGTCACGCAGCGATCCTTGAACAGCGCGCACATCGCCGGCAGCTTGGCGGTCTCCGCTTGAATACCGCGTTTGGCCAGTTGCGCCGCGACCAGGCCGGCCAGACGGCCGTCGTCAGCCTGCTTGATGTACTGGCCGTTGACCCAGTCCAGCTTGGCCGGATCCCATTGCGCCGGGCCCTTGGTCAGATGCGTGCCGTCGAACCAGGACACCAGCTGCTCGCGGCTGAACAGCTCGTCGTCGCCATGGCTCCAGCCCAGTCGCGACAGATAGTTCAGCAGCGCCTCGGGCAGATAGCCGCCCTCCTCGTAATTGCCGACGCTGACGGCACCGCGGCGCTTGCTCAGCTTCAGGCCGTCGTTGCCGAGGATGACCGGTATATGGCCGTACTTGGGCAGCGGCGCGCCGAGCGCGCTGAGGATATTGATCTGCCAGGGCGTGTTGTTGACATGCTCGTCGCCGCGGAAGACATGGGTGATGCGCATGTCCCAGTCGTCGACGGCGACCGCGTAGTTGTAGGTCGGCACGCCGTCCGGGCGGCGGATGATCAGGTCGTCGATCTCGCGGTTGCCGACGCTGATCGGCCCCTTGACCACATCGTCCCAGGTGACGACGCCATCGATCGGGTTCTTGAAGCGCACCGCCGGCGTCACGCCGGCCGGGATCGGCGGCAGCGTCTTGCCCGGTTCCGGACGCCAGGTGCCGTCGTAGCGCCGCTTCTCGCCTCGCGCCTCCTGCGCCGCCTTCATCGCCTCGACCTCCTCCACCGTGCAATAGCAGGGGTAGGCGGTGCCGGCGGCGATCATCTGCTCGATGACCTCGTCGTAGCGCTCCAGGCGCTGCATCTGATAGAACGGTCCCTCGTCGTAGTCGAGGCCCAGCCAATGCATGGCCTGCAGGATCTGGTCCACCGAATCCTGCGTCGAGCGGGCGACGTCGGTGTCCTCGATGCGCAGCACGAAAGTGCCGCCGTAATGGCGTGCGAAGGCCCAGGAGAACAGCGCCGTGCGGGCGGTGCCCAGGTGCAGAAAGCCGGTCGGCGAGGGCGCGATGCGCGTGCGAACCGGGGTGTCAGGTGTTGCTTCTTGCTTCATTGTTCTTGACCCTTGCTCAGCGTGGACAGACCGCGCAGAAGATCGTCGCCGATGTCATCCGGATGTTCGAGTCCGACGGCCAGCCGTACCAGGCCCTGGCCGATGCCGGCGGCCTGGCGCTGCGCCTCGCTCAGGCGGCCATGCGAGGTGGTGGCCGGGTGCGTGATTATCGACTTGGTGTCGCCCAGATTGGTAGCGATCGAGAGCACGCGGGTGCTGTCGATCACATGAAAGGCCGCCGCGCGCGCCGCCTCCGGCGTGTCGCCGCGCAGGTCGAAGGACACGACCGGACCGCCCTGCCCACCCTGCTGGCGCATGGCCAGCGCGTGCTGCGGATGCGAGGCCAGTCCCGGGTAGTAGACGCGCGCCACCTCGGGCCGGGTCTCCAGCCATTGCGCGATCTTCAACGCGTTCTCGCAGTGCGCCTTCATGCGCAGGCCCAGGGTCTCCAGCCCCTTCAGCACGACCCAGGCATTGAAGGGCGCCAGGGTCATGCCGGCGGTGCGGATCACCGGGCCGAACACGTCCTTGATCAGCTTCTCGGGCCCGCACAGCGCACCGGCCATCACGCGGCCCTGGCCATCCAGGTACTTGGTGCCCGAGTGCATCACAAGGTCGGCACCCAGCGCGGCCGGTCGCTGCAAGGCTGGCGAGCAGAAGCTGTTGTCGACCACCAGCAGCGCGCCATGGGCATGGGCCAGCTCGGCCAGCGCGGCGATGTCGCAGATATCGGTCAGCGGGTTGGTCGGCGTCTCGGCAAAGAAGAGCCGGGTCGTGGGCTTGATCGCCGCGCGCCACTCCTCCAGATCGGTCTGCGAGACGAACGCCGTCTCGACGCCGAACTTGGCGAACTCCTTGGCGAACAGATTGATGGTCGAGCCGAACACCGAGCGCGAGCAGACCACATGGTCGCCGGCCTTCAGCAGGCCCATGATCAGCAGCAGGATGGCGCTCATGCCGGTGGCCGTCGCGACGGCGGCCTCGGTGCCTTCCATGGCCGCCAGGCGCTGCTCGAAGCTGCGCACGGTCGGGTTGCTGGTGCGCGAATAGGTGAAGTCCTCGGAGGCGGCAAAGCGCCGCGCCGAGACCTCGGCATTCGGCTGCACATAGCCGCTGGTCAGGAACAGCGCCTCGGAGTTCTCGCCATGCTGGCTGGGCGCCAGCGCGCTGCGCACGGCCAGGGTCTCGGGGCGCAGGCCCTCGGGCAGCCGGGCGCGCTCGATGCGGTCTCGTTCGTCGTCGCTCATTGGTCAGCCCTCGCCGCCGCTTTGCAGCGCCAGGCGCGTGCGCGCCGGCCCCTCTTCCTCTTCGGCGCCCTTGCCCTGGCTCTCGCGCTGTTCCTTCAGCGTCGCAAAGTCCTCGGCCGACACATCGCCGGTGATGTAGCGGCCATCGAAGCAGGAGGCCTCGAAGCCGTCCAGTCCGGGTCGCAAGGCGCCGACGACGCGCTTCATCGCATCGACATCCTGGTAGATCAGCGCATCGGCGCCGATGTACTGGCGGATCTCCTCGATCGAGCGGTTGTGCGCGATCAGTTCCTCGCTGGTCGGCATGTCGATGCCGTAGACATTGGGGAAGCGCACCGGCGGCGCGGCCGAGGCCAGATAGACCTTCTTGGCGCCGGCCTCACGGGCCATCTGCACGATCTCCTTCGAGGTCGTGCCGCGCACGATCGAGTCGTCGACCAGCAGCACATTGCGGTTCTTGAACTCGAGGCCGATCGCATTGAGCTTCTGGCGCACCGATTTCTTGCGCACGCCCTGGCCCGGCATGATGAAGGTGCGACCGACATAGCGGTTCTTCACGAAGCCCTCGCGATAGGGCTTGCCGATCTTGTGCGCGAGCTGCATCGCCGAGGGCCGGCTTGATTCGGGGATCGGGATCACCACATCGATATCGCTGGGCGGCATGGTCGAGATCAGGCGCTGGGCCAGGGTCTCGCCCATGTTCAGGCGCGCCTGGTAGACCGAGATGCCGTCCATCACCGAGTCCGGCCGCGCCAGGTAGACGAACTCGAACATGCAGGGATTCAGGCTCGGGCTGTCGTTGCACTGCTGGGTGTGGACCTGGCCATTCATGTCGATGAACAGCGCCTCGCCCGGCGCCACGTCGCGGACCAGCTTGTGGCCCGTGCCCTCCAGCGCGACGCTTTCGCTGGCCACCATGAACTCGCCGTTGTCGGCCTGGCCGAAGCACAGCGGCCGGATGCCGAAGGGATCGCGGAAGGCCAGCAGGCCATGGCCGGCGATCAGCGCGATCACCGCATACGAGCCCTTGATGCGCTTCTGCACCGCGGCGACGGCCTTGAACACCGCCTCCGGCGTCACCGGGACCTCGCGCGCCGCGCGCTCGAGTTCGTGAGCGACGACATTGATCAGCACCTCGGTATCGCTCTCGGTGTTGATGTGACGGCGGTCGACGTCGAACAGCTCCTTCTTCAGCGCATGCGCATTGGTCAGATTGCCGTTGTGCACCAGCACCAGGCCGAACGGCGCGTTGACATAGAAGGGTTGTGCCTCTTCCTCGCTATAGGCATTGCCGGCGGTCGGGTAGCGCACCTGGCCCAGGCCGATGCTGCCCGGCAGCGCGCGCATATTGCGGGTGCGGAACACATCGCGCACCATGCCGCGCGCCTTGTGCATGAAGCACTTGTTGCCCTGCATCGTGACGATGCCGGCGGCATCCTGGCCGCGGTGCTGCAGCAGCAGCAGCGCGTCGTAGATCAGCTGGTTGACCGGTTGCTTGGAAATCACACCGACGATGCCGCACATGGCAGGAATCCTTCTTCAGTACTACATGAGGCCGGGCTTGCGATCAGCCTCGGCCGGAATCAGTTTGACCACCGCGTCCGGCAGCACCGGCCGCAGACCCAGCAGCAGCTCCTGCAGCCAGGGCGCCAGCTGCGAGGCGGCCCAAGTCGGCGAGGCGACGGCCGGCGTCATGCTGACGACGACGACCAGCAGCAGGCAGACCAGCAGGCCGCGCAGCACGCCGAAACCGGCACCCAGCAGGCGGTCGATACCGCTCAGCGGCGTCGCGCGCAGCAGCGCGCGCAAAAGCTTGGCCGCCAGGCCCCAGATGATCAGGATCAGGATGAAGGCCAGCACCAGGCCGGCCAGATGGACCAGGTTCGGCCCCAGGCGCTCGGCCGGCAGCCAGCCGCCGACGATGGGCGCCAGATAGGGACAGCCGAAATAGGCGACGATCCAGCCGGCGATCGCCAACAGCTCGAACATCAGGCCGCGCCACAGGCCGAGCAGCACCGAGGCCGCGAGCAGGCCCGCCAGCACGAGGTCGACCCAGCTGATGGCCCAGTCCATAGGCGTCAGATCGTCAGCACCGCCGTCGACAGGCCGCCACCGCGCACCTTGGCCGCCACCTTGTCGGCCTCGTCGCGGCTGGCGAAGGGACCGACGCGCACGCGGATGCGCTTGCCGTCGGCCGTGTCGACCGCCTGGGTATAGGTCTTCAGGCCCATCCGTTCGACCTTCGTCCGCGCCTCCTGCGCGGCCTTGCCATCGGCATAGGCACCGACCTGGACGATGAAGCGGGCGCCGGCCACGTCGCTGGCCTTCTTGTCGGCCGGCTTGCCGTCCAGCAGCGCCTGCACGCGGGCGGCCTCCTGGTGGCTGGCCTTCTCGGACTTTTCCGATTTCTCGACCGCCTTTTCCGCAACCGGCTTCTTCTCGATCGCCTTTTCGACCGGCTTCTCGACGGGCTTCTCGGCGACGGGCTTTTCCGCCACCGGCTTCTCGACGATCTTGTCGGCTGCCTTGTCCGCGGCCTGCTCGGTGATCACCGGGCGCGCCGGCGGCGCCGCCGGGCCATGCTCGGCGGCCGCCTCGGCGACGATCGTCGGGGCCGTCGGAGTCCTCGTGGGGCTGGTCGCGATTTGCGGCGCAGGCAGCGGCACCAGCGGCGGAGCCACGCCTTCCTTGCGCGGGATCTCGATCGGCAGGTCGACCGGAATAGGCCGCGGCTGGGTCTCGAAGACCAGGGGGAAGCCGATCACGCCGATGCCCACCAGCACCGCCGCGCCGATCAGCCGCCGGCGGGCGCGCAGGCGCAGCTGCTGCACCGCATCGGCCGAATCGGCCACCGGCTTGGCGGCGGGAGCGGCGGCACCGCGTTTGAAGAAGGACATCAGACCCATGGCAGCGGTGAAGGGCAGCTCGTGCCGCGATTGGATGATCTTGGGGTTGAGTGAAAAGGCCCGGCAATCAGGCCCGGGCCACGACGATGATCACTGCGATTTGGACGCCGCCGAATGCTGCAGCCGCGGCACGCCATTCTTCAGCACGCCACCCACGGTGTAGAAGGAGCCGAAGACCAGAATTCTATCAGCCGGGTCGGCCGCGGCAGCCGCTGCGGACAGCGCCGCCAGCGGCTCGGCATGCTGGTGGACCTGGACCGTCGGCGGCGTCTTCAGGGCCCCATCGGCACGCAGCACCTCGAAGCGCTCGGCCAGCGCCTGGGCGCTCGCCGCACGCGGGATTTCCAGGTCGCAGAAATGCCAGGCATCGACCAGCGGCGCGATCTTCTGGAAGATCGCCGCCAGATCCTTGTCGGCCATCGCGCCGAACACCGCATGGGTGCGCGGGAAGAAGCCCATCTGGTCCAGGTTCTGCGCCAGCGCAGCAACCGCATGCGGGTTGTGCGCCACGTCCAGCACCAGGGCCGGCTGGCCCGGCACGACCTGGAAGCGCCCCGGCAACTCGACCAGGGCCAGGCCGGTGCGCACCGCCTGCGCGCTGATCGGCAGGCGCTGGTAGAGCGCCTCGAACACGGCCAGCACGCCGGCGGCATTGAGCAGCTGGTTGACGCCGCGCAGCGCCGGATAGGCCAGACCCGAGAAGCGCCGCTCGCGGCCGGCCCATTGCCATTGCTGGCGATCGCCACCGTAGCTGAAGTCGCGGCCGAGCTGGCGCAGGTCGGCGCCGATCGCGGCCGCATGGGCGGCGATCGAGGCCGGCGGCATCGGGTCGCTGACGACGACCGGCCGGCCCGGCCGCATGATGTGGGCCTTCTCCCGGCCGACCGATTCGCGGTCCGGTCCCAGGTATTCGGTGTGGTCGAGGTCGATGCTGGTGATCACGCTGCAGTCGGCGTCAACGCAATTGACCGCGTCGAGCCGTCCGCCCAGGCCCACCTCGAGGATCACCAGATCCAGCGGCTCCTGCGAAAGCCGGCGCATGATGGCCAGGGTCGTGAACTCGAAATAGCTCAAGGTCATCTCGCCGCGCGCCGCCTCGACCGCCTCGAAATGCGGCAGCAGCGACTCGGCCGCGACCGGCGCGCCGCCAACGCGGCAGCGTTCCTCGAAATGCACCAAATGCGGCTTGATGTAGAGGCCGACGCGGTAGCCGGCCTGCAGCGCGATAGCTTCCAGCATCGCGCAGGTCGAGCCCTTGCCATTGGTGCCGGCCACCATCACGACCGGCGTGTCGCCGAAGGCCAGGCCCAGGCGATCGCGCAGTGCGATCACGCGGTCCAGGGTCATGTCGATGGTCTTCGGGTGCAGGCGCTCGCAATGGGCGAGCCAGTCGTCTAGCGTCATATCGGTTCCGCAAAAACAAGACGGCCAGACCTTGCGGGCCTGGCCGTTCGGGTCTCAATCGCCGAAGCTCAGGCCACGGCGTCGGCGCTCTGCCGCTGCAGCATGGCCAGTTGGCGGGCAATCGTCTCGCGCAGCTGGCGGCGGTCGACGATCATGTCGACGGCCCCCTTCTCCAGCAGGAACTCGGCGCGCTGGAAGCCCGGCGGCAGCTTCTCGCGCACGGTGTTCTCGATCACGCGCGGGCCGGCAAAGCCGATCAGCGCCTTCGGCTCGGCAATGACCACGTCACCGACAAAGGCGAAGGAGGCCGACACGCCGCCCATGGTCGGGTCGGTCAGCACGCTGATATAGGGCAGCTTGGCCTTGGCCAGCTTGGTCAGCGCCGCATTGGTCTTGGCCATCTGCATCAGGCTTAAGAGGCCTTCCTGCATGCGGGCGCCGCCGGTGGCGGTGAAGCAGATGAAGGGCGTCTTCTGCTCCAGCGCCGTTTCGACGCCGCGCACGAAGCGCTCGCCGACGACCGAGCCCATCGAGCCGCCCATGAAGTCGAACTCGAAGCAGGCCGCGACGACCGGGATGCTCATCAAGGCGCCGCCGATGACGATCAAGGCATCGGTCTCGCCGGTGTTCTCCAGCGCTTCCTTGAGCCGGTCCGGGTACTTCTTGCTGTCCTTGAACTTCAGCGCGTCGACCGGCAGCACCTCCTGGCCGACCTCGTAACGGCCTTCGCCGTCGAGGAAGGCGTCCAGGCGCGCGCGCGCGCCGATGCGGTGGTGATGGCTGCACTTGGGGCAGACATTGACGTTCTGCTCCAGATCGGTCTTGTACAGCACCGTCTCGCAGGACGGGCACTTGATCCACAGGCCTTCCGGCACCGTGCGCCGGTCGTTGGGATCCTGTTGCTGCATCTTCGGCGGCAGCAGCTTTTCAAGCCAACTCACAAGCAGACTCCTTTATTCGATGGGCGCGCTACGCATCGAGCGCGGCGCGGATCTCGCGGATGAACTGGCCACCCGTCAAAGCGACATTATCGCGTGACTGGACCTCCAGCAGTTCGACCAGGCGCGAACCGATGACGACGGCGTCCGCATGCTCGGCCACCGCGCGCGCCGTGGCCGCATCCCGGATGCCGAAACCGACGCCCACCGGCACGGTCACATGGCGGCGTATGCGCGGGATCGCCTCTCCAACGGCCGCGGTGTTCAGATGCCCGGCGCCGGTCACGCCCTTCAGCGAGACGTAGTAGACATAGCCGCTGGCCAACGCGCCGATGCGGGCCATGCGATCCTCGGTCGAGGTCGGCGCCAGCAGGAAGATCGGGTCGAGCTGCTGTGCCTTCAGCGCCGCGGCAAAGGCCTCGCATTCCTCGGGCGGGTAGTCGACGATCAGCACGCCATCGACGCCGGCGGCCTTGGCGTCGGCGACGAAGCGCTCGATGCCGTAGCGCTCGACCGGATTCGCATAGCCCATCAGCACGACCGGCGTGCGCTCGTCGTGTCGGCGGAACTCGGCCACATAGGCCAGCACCTGCGGCATGCCGATGCCTGCCTTCAGCGCCCGCTCGCCGGCGCGCTGGATCACCGGGCCGTCGGCCATCGGGTCCGAAAAAGGCACGCCCAGTTCGATCACGTCGGCGCCGGCTGCGGCCATGGCCAGCATCAGCTCGACGGTGGCTTGCGGGTGCGGGTCACCGGCGGTGACGAAGGGAATCAGCGCCTTGCGGTTTTCTGCCTTCAGGGCGGCGAAGGTGGCGGCTATCCGTCCAGTTACAGGGCTCACAGCACGGCCCCCTTCACCTGGTGGCCGGCCTGCGAAGGCTGGTCGTAGACCTTGGCGCCGGACAGGTCGGCGACGGTGCCGATGTCCTTGTCGCCGCGACCGGAGAGGTTGACCAGCAGCACCTGCTCCCTGGGCAGGGTCGGCGCCAGCTTGATCGCATGGGCGACCGCATGGCTGGACTCCAGCGCCGGGATGATGCCCTCGGTGCGGCACAGCCGGTGGAAGGCCGCCAGCGCCTCGGCGTCGGTGACGCCGACATATTCGGCGCGGCCGATGTCCTTCAGATGCGCATGCTCGGGGCCGACGCCGGGATAGTCCAGGCCGGCCGAGATCGAATGCGTCTCGATGATCTGGCCGTTTTCGTCCTGCAGCAGATAAGTGCGGTTGCCATGCAGCACGCCCGGGCTGCCGGCCGACAGGGTCGCCGCGTGCTTGCCGCTGGCGATCCCCTGCCCCGCCGCCTCGACACCGATCAGGCGCACGTCCTTGTGCTCGATATACGGGTAGAAGATGCCGATCGCGTTCGAGCCCCCGCCGACGCAGGCGATGACCGCGTCGGGCTGGCGGCCGACCAGGGCCGGCATCTGCGTCAGGCACTCGTCGCCGATGATGCGCTGGAAGTCGCGCACCATCATCGGATACGGATGCGGGCCGGCGACCGTGCCGATGATGTAGAAGGTCGACTCGATGTTGGTGACCCAGTCGCGCATCGCCTCGTTCAGCGCGTCCTTCAGGGTCTTGCTGCCCGACTCGACCGGCACGACACGGGCGCCGAGCAGATTCATCCGGTAGACATTGGGCGACTGGCGCTTGACGTCCTCGCTGCCCATATAGACCACGCATTCCATGCCGTAGCGGGCACAGATCGTCGCGGTCGCCACCCCATGCTGGCCGGCGCCGGTCTCGGCGATCACGCGCTTCTTGCCCATGCGGCGGGCCAGCAGGGCCTGGCCGATGGTGTTGTTGACCTTGTGCGCGCCGGTGTGGTTGAGGTCCTCGCGCTTCAGGTAGATCTGCGCGCCGCCGAGTTCGCGGCTGAGCCGCTCGGCGTGGTAGATCGGGCTGGGCCGGCCGACAAAATGGGCCAGCTCACGCTCGAACTCGGCGACGAAGTCCGGGTCCTTGCGGTAATGCTCATAGGCCGCGCTCAGCTCGTCCAGCGCATGGACCAGGGTCTCGGCCACGAAGCGGCCGCCATAGGGGCCGAAATGCCCGCGTGCATCGGGCTGTGAATAGCTTTGCATGGTCTTCGGATTCTCAGGTTTGCAGATCGGCGATGCGCGCGTCGGCTTCGCGCACGGCATCGCAGAACTGACGGATCAGGGCGGCGTCCTTCAGGCCCTTGGCCTCCTCGACGCCGGAGCTCACGTCAACGGCCCAGGGCCGTACCCGCAGAATCCCTTCGGCCACATTTCCGGCATGCAACCCACCAGACAAAACGACTGGAGAGTGCACGTTTCTTGGAATGAGGGACCAATCGAAGACCTTTCCGCCGCCGCCATAGCCGTCGACATGGGCGTCGAGCAGGATGGCCTGGGCGTTCGAATACTGTTGGACGAAGTCTAGCAAATCGAAGCCCGGCTCCATGCGCGCCGCGCGCAGAAAGGGCCGGCCGGGCCGCTCGCAGTCGGCCGGGCTCTCGTCGCCATGGAACTGGACCAGCATATTGGGCAATGCCGCCAGGCCCTCGGCCAGTTGCGCCTCGCTGGCGTTGACGAACAGGCCCACCGGCGTGACAAAGGGCGGCAGCCGCCGCGCCAGCTCGGCCGCGCGCTGGGGCGTCACATGGCGCGGGCTCTTCGCATAGAAGACGAAGCCGATCGCATCGGCACCGGCCGCAACGGCGGCGTCGACGTCGGCCTCGCGGGTCAGGCCGCAGATCTTGATACGGGTTCGGCTCATCGCGTTCACGGCAACCAGTCCAGCGCGGCAACGCGCTCGGGGATTCGATGGCGCGCATCGTAGTACGGGCCGACGAAGTAGAGGCCGTCGGGGGCAAAGGTGGGCGCGGCGACCTTGCGGTCGCGCGCGTCGAGCACCTCGGCCAGCCAGTCCACCGAGCGCGTGCCGCTGCCGACGGCCAAGAGGCAGCCCATGATGTTGCGCACCATATGGTGCAGAAAGGCCGAGGCGTCGAACTCGAAGCGCCAGTAGGCGCCACGCCGGCTGATCTCGATCGCGCGCAATATCTTCACCGGCGAGGCAGCCTGGCATTCGGCCGAGCGGAAAGAGCTGAAGTCGTGTTCGCCGAGCAGCAGCGCCGCGGCCGCCTGCATGCGCTCGAGCTCGAGCGGGCGGAACACCCAACCGGCCGAGCCGCTTTCCAGCGCCGGCCGCACGGCCGACTCCAGCAGCAGATAGGCGTAGCGGCGGCCCTGGGCGCTGTTGCGGGCGTGAAAGTCGTCGCCCGGGAAGGCGCTCCACTGGATCGCGATATCGCTGGGCAGGTAACGGTTGACGCCCCGCACCCAGGAGAACGGTTCGCGCTCGACCTCGCAGTCGAAATGGACGACCTGGTTGAGGCCATGCACGCCGGCGTCGGTGCGACCGGCGCACAGCGTGCGGATCTCGCGGTCGGCAAACTGGCCCAGCGCCCGCTCGAGCGCGTCCTGCACCGTGCGCCGATCCGGCTGGCTCTGCCAGCCGTGATAGGCCTGGCCGCGATAAGACACTCCCAGCGCAACGCGCATCCGCCAACACTCCGCTCTAGCAAATGAAAAAAGGCGCCCGTGGCGGGCGCCTTCTGGACAGGCTTCGATTATCGGCGCTTCTGCTCAGCGCAACTCGGCCAGCATGCGCTGGGCACGGTCCTTGACGCTGCCGCCGGCCTTGGCGATCAATTCCTGCAGCACCTCGCGGGCCCCTTCGGTATCGCCGATCTGGCGGAACTCGTCGGCCAGCTCGAGCTGACGCAGCAGCGGATCGCCGTCCTCGTTGCCAAGCGCATCCAGCGCCTGGGCCAGTTCGTCGGTGCCGGGCAGCTCACGATCCAGGGTCAGCGTGCGCTCCAGCGGCATCGCCGCCGGCGCCGTCGCCTCGGGCAGGTCCAGGTCGATCGAGGACAGGTCGAAGTCCAGCGCATTGCCCGCATCGGCGGCTGCGGCGGCCGGCTCGTCGAGCGCGTCGAGATCGAAGGGCATCTCGTCGGTATGGATCTCGGCCGGCGGCGTGGACAGGTCGAAATCCATCGCCAGCGGCGCCTGCTCGACCGTGGTCGCCAGCACCTGGGTCGCGTCCATCGCATTCGGCGACACGGTGGCCGGCGGCGGGCTGTCCAGATCGAGATCGAGGTCCATGTCGTAGCCGCTGACCGGACCGGTGTCGACCGCCACCGCGCTCAGGCCGACCGGCTCGGTCGCCAGATGCGGGGCGATGAAGGCGGCGCTGGCTGCCGTGCCGGCGGCCACGGTGGCCGGCATGGTGCTGGCATCCATGGGCTCCGGATGGATGCCCTGGCCGCCGCTCGACTGGCTCGGCGCACCGCCGGGCTGGTAGAGCGGATTCTCGGCATCAATCTGCCGGCCCAGCTCCTGGGCGCGCGCCCAGTCCTCGCCCTGGCCATGGGTCTCGGCAAAGAGCTGGATCGCCAGTTGCTCGAAGCCCTTGGTATCGCGGCGCTTGGCATAGACCTCGAGCAGCTTGAGCCGGATCGCCAGGCGCTCCGGATTGCCGCGCAGCGCCTCCTTGAGGATCTCCTCGGCCTGCAGATCGCGGCCATAGGCCAGGTAGACATCGGCCTCGGCAACCGGATCGACATCGCCGATCGCGTCCAGCTGGCTCAGCGAATAGCTCATCGACGAGGGGCCGTTGGTGCTTGCGTCGCGCGTGTCGACGCGCTGGCCGCCGGTGGCGCCGAAGAAGGAATCGGGCTGCATCCGGCTCTCATGGAAGCCGGTGTCGGCCTTGCCGGAGCTGGTGCTGCGCTTGCGCAGCCGGTTCACGCCCAGCGCCGCCAGCGCCGCCAGCAGCAAGGCGCCCAGCGGCAGCAGCGGGTTCTCGATCAGTTGATCGACGATGCCGGGCTCGGCGGCCGGCGCGGCGGCGGGCACGGCGCTGGCCGGCGCACGCGCGGGGCTCGGCGCCGAGGCAGCAGCGGGCTTGGGCTTCGGCGCCTCGGCCAGCACGGTCGGCGCCGGCAGCGGCGCCGGGGCGGCCGAGGCGGCGGCGACCACGGCGGGGGCCGGTGCCGGCGTCGGGGCGGCGGTCGACGCGCTGGACGACAGCTTCTTCAGCTCCTCGACATTGCGGGTCAGCTCGGCGACGCGGGCGGCGGCGTCCTTCTTCTCGGTGTCCTTGGAGACCTTGGCCTCGGGCGCCGCGCTGGCGGCCTTGCTGAGGGTCAGCTTGTCCGGCATTGCCGCGGCGGCCGGCTTGCGGTCCTCGACGGCGGCCTGCACCTGGCCCTTGGCCTGGCGCTCGCTCTCCTCCTGCTTCAGCGCCGGGGCGACGCCGGCAAGACGCTGGCGATAGGCATTGAAGTCGGCGCTCTGCGCCTGGATGATCTGGCGCGCCTCGCCGGTGCTGACGCTGGCCAGCGCATCGCTGGCGGGCACCTGCAGCACCGAGCCGGCCTTCAGCCGGTTCATATTGCTGTCCACGAAGGCGTCCGGGTTGCTGCGGAACAGACCGACCAGCATCTGGTCCAGCGAGATGCCGGCCGGCTGCGTCTTGGCGGCGATGCGCGACAGCGTGTCGCCGGGCCTGACCGGGTATTCGGAGGCGCCGGTGCTGGGCATCGGTGCCTGAACGGAGGCCGGTCTCGGCGCCGGCGCGGCCGGCGGGACAGCTGCCGGCGCCTCGGCCCGGACCTCGGGTTTGGGGCGGGCCGGCGGCGCGGCGACCGCAGGCCGCGAGGGCGGCAGCGCGGCGGCGACGGCCGGCGGCGGGGCCTGCACCGGCGCCGTCTCGGGCGCGGCCGGCGCGATCACCGGCGCGGCGGCGATGGCCGGGGGCGCGGCGACCGGCTTGGGATTGCTCGGCGGATCGAACAGCAGCGTGTATTCGCGCACCAGGCGGCCGCTGGCCCAGGACAGCTCGAGGATCACGTCGACGAAGGGTTCCTGCACCGCGCGGTCGCTGCTGACCCGCAGCACCGTGCGGCCGTTGTTGCGCACCACATTGACCTGGGTGCCCATCAGCACCGCGTTGTATTCGACACCGCTGGCGCGGTAGGCCTCCGGGGGCGCGACGCGTACCTTCAGCGTGCCGGCTTCCTCGGGGCTGAGGCTGGTCACGTCGATCTCGGCCTTGAGCGTCTCGCCGAGCGCCGACTGCACCGACAAGCGACCCAGGCCCAGGGCCCAGCTATTGCTGCCGAGCATGCCCAGGGTCAAGGCGGCCGCAGCGGCCACATGGCTCAGGGCAAAGCGTCCCGATGCGCTGGATTGAATATTCAAGGCGTCCCCCCAAACGACAAGGCGGCCACCATCCGGTGTCCGCCCGTTCCGACGATTATTGTTTCTGCTGACACAGCGCTCACGATGCTGTCCTCACCCACGCCGGCGGCACGGAAATCACAACAGCAACAAGCATATACGCTGCACCGCTCATGCAAAGCGTGAATAGGGGGCGAGCGCCCCGCCATTCACTCCCCGTTACCGAAGCCTGTCGTTCGCCGGCAACGGCCCTCAGGGATACTACCGAGCCAGCAAAATCCGCAGCATGCGACGCAGCGGTTCGGCCGCTCCCCACAGCAGCTGATCGCCAATGGTGAAGGCGCCCAGATACTCGGGGCCCATGGCCAGCTTGCGGATGCGGCCGACCGGAATCGTCATCGTGCCGGTCACGGCCACCGGGGTCAGGTCGTGGATCGTCGCCTCGCGCGTGTTCGGCACCAGCTTCACCCACTCGTTGTCGGCGGCGATCATCGCCTCGATATCGGCCAGCGGCACGTCCTTCTTCAGCTTGAAGGTCAGAGCCTGGCTATGGCAGCGCATCGCGCCGACGCGCACGCAGAAGCCGTCGACGGGGATGCCTTGAGCCGATCCATTGCCGAGGATCTTGTTGGTCTCGGCCATGCCCTTCCATTCTTCCTTGGATTGGCCATTGCCCAGATCCTTGTCGATCCAGGGGATCAGCGAGCCGCCGAGCGGCACGCCGAAATTGGCCGTCTCGGCGGCGCTGAGATTGCGCTGCGTTGCGATCACCTGGCGGTCGATCTCGAGGATGGCGCTCTTCGGGTCGTCGAGCAGCGCCTTCACCGAGGCGTTCAAGGTTCCATATTGCGTCAGCAGTTCGCGCATATGCTGGGCGCCGCCGCCCGAGGCTGCCTGGTAGGTCTGCGTGCTCATCCACTCGACCAGGCCGGCCTTGTAGAGCGCGCCGACGCCCATCAGCATGCAGGAGACCGTGCAGTTGCCGCCGACCCAGTTGCGGCCGCCCTTAGCCAGCGCATCCTTGATGACCGGCATATTGACCGGGTCCAGCACGATGACCGCGTCATCGGCCATGCGCAAGGTGGAGGCGGCGTCGATCCAGTGGCCGTTCCAGCCGGCGGCGCGCAGCTTGGGGAAGACCTCGCTGGTGTAGTCGCCGCCCTGGGCCGTGATGATGATCTCGCAGCGCTTGAGCTGCTCGATGTCGAAGGCATCCTGCAGCTTCGTCTCGTTCTTCGCCTGGGCCGGGGCAGCGCCGCCGGCATTGCTGGTGCTGAAAAAGAGCGGCTCGATCAGATCGAAATCGCGCTCGGCCGCCATGCGGTCCATCAGCACCGAGCCGACCATGCCGCGCCAGCCCACCAGTCCAACCAATGTCGTCATCATGAGTTCCTTAATCGCCTACAAAACAAACCCTGGGGTCCTTGCCCGGCTCGCTTCGCCGGGTTTGTAGGGGCGAGACGAACCGGAGCTGAACTAGCCCTTAATGGTTTTGGTCGTGGTGATGGCCGACTTCAGCGCAGAAGCGACCGCATCACCCATCTCGCGCGTGCCCACCTTCTGGGTGCCCTCGCTCCAGATGTCCGCGGTACGCAGACCCAGGGCCAGCACGGACTGCACCGCGGCCTCGATACGGGCGGCGGCTTCGGGCTGGTTGAGGGAGAACTTGAGCATCATGGCAGCTGACAGGATTGTAGCCAGAGGATTGGCGATTCCCTTGCCGGCAATGTCCGGCGCGCTGCCGTGGCTGGGTTCGTACAGGCCCTTGTTGTTCTTGTCCAACGAGGCCGAGGGCAGCATGCCGATCGAGCCGGTCAGCATCGCAGCCTCGTCCGACAGGATGTCGCCGAACATATTGCCGGTGACGACGACGTCGAACTTCTTCGGTGCCTTCACCAGCTGCATCGCCGCGTTGTCCACGTACATATGCTCGAGCTCGACGTCCGGGTACTGCGCATGGACTTCGGTGACGACGTCCTTCCAGAACTGGAAGGTCTCCAGCACGTTCGCCTTGTCGACCGAGGTCACCTTCTTGTTGCGCTTGCGGGCGGCCTGGAAGGCGACATGGGCGATGCGCTCGATCTCCGGGCGCGAATAGCGCATCGTGTCGAAGGCCTCCTCGGCGCCGGGGAAATGGCCGTCGACGGCCGTGCGGCGGCCGCGCGGCTGGCCGAAATAGATGTCGCCGGTCAGCTCGCGGATGATCAGGATGTCCAGTCCCGCCACCAGCTCGGGCTTCAGGCTGGAGGCATGGGTCAGTTGCTCGTAGCAGATCGCCGGGCGGAGGTTGGCGAACAGGCCCAGAGCTTTCCGCAGCCCCAGGATCGCCTGCTCGGGACGCAGCGCCCGCTCGAGCTTGTCGTACTTCCAGTCGCCGACGGCGCCGAACAGCACCGCATCGGCGTCCTTGGCCAGCTGCAGGGTAGCCTCGGGCAGCGGATGGCCGGCGGTCTCATAGGCGGCGCCGCCGACCGGCGCCGTCTCCATCTCCAAGGGCAGGTCCAGCAGCTTCAGCACCTTGACCGCCTCGGCGACGATCTCGGTGCCGATGCCGTCGCCGGGCAGGATTGCGATTTTCATGATTTCTCTTTCTTTATCTTTCGGCTCAGCCCAGCAGGCGCTTGTCCAGCCAGGGCTTGGTGGCGATCCGTTCGGCCTCGTAAGCCTTGATCTTGTCCGCATGACGCAAGGTCAGACCGATGTCGTCGAAGCCGTTCAGCAGGCAGTACTTGCGGAAGGCCTGGACCTCGAAGGGCAGCTCGGCGCCGTCGGGCTTGACGACGACCTGGCGCTCCAGGTCCACCGTCAGCTGATAGCCCGGGAAGGCAGCGACCTCGTCGAACAACTTCGCGACCTGGGACTCCGGCAGCACGATGGGCAGCAGGCCGTTCTTGAAGCAGTTGTTGAAGAAGATGTCGGCGAAGCTCGGCGCGATCAGCGCGCGAAAGCCGTATTGCTGCAGCGCCCAGGGCGCGTGCTCGCGGCTGGAGCCGCAGCCGAAGTTGCTGCGCGCGATCAGCACCGAGGCGCCCTGGTAGCGCGGCTGGTTCAGTACGAAATCCGGATTCGGCTTGCGCGAGGCCGGGTCCTGGCCGGGCTCGCCCGGATCCAGATAGCGCCACTCGTCGAACAGATTGGGGCCGAAGCCGCTGCGCTTGATCGACTTCAGGAACTGCTTGGGGATGATCGCGTCGGTGTCGACGTTGTCGCGATCCATCGGCGCGACCAGCCCTTTGTGGATGGTGAACTTGTCCATGCTTAGGAAATCCTGCGAACGTCGACGAAATGGCCTTGCATCGCGGCCGCGGCGGCCATGGCCGGGCTGACCAGATGGGTGCGTCCTCCCGCCCCCTGCCGCCCTTCGAAATTGCGGTTGCTGGTGGAGGCGCAGCGTTCGCCCGGCTCGAGCCGGTCGGCATTCATCGCCAGGCACATCGAGCAGCCCGGCTCGCGCCACTCGAAGCCGGCCGCCTTGAAGACCTGGTCCAAGCCTTCGGCCTCGGCCTGCTGCTTGACCAGCCCCGAGCCCGGCACGACCAGGGCCAGCTTGACGTTGCCGGCGATCTTGCCGCCGATGCGGCGCACGACGGCAGCCGCCTCGCGCATGTCCTCGATGCGGCTGTTGGTGCAGGAGCCGATGAAGACCTTGTCGATGCGGATGTCGTTGATCGCCTTGTTCGGCTCCAGCGCCATGTATTGCAGCGCGCGCTCGATCGCGCCGCGCTTGACCGCATCCTTCTCCTTGTCCGGATCGGGCACGCGATCCTCGATCGACAGCACCATCTCGGGTGAAGTGCCCCAGGTCACCTGCGGGCGGATCTGTGCGGCGTCGAGCTCCACCACCGCGTCGAACTGCGCACCGGCATCCGAATGCAGCGTGCGCCAGTACTGCACGGCCTGCTCCCATTCGACGCCGCTCGGCGTGAACGGCCGCCCCTTCACATAGTTGATGGTCGTCTCGTCGACGGCGATCAGGCCCGCGCGCGCGCCTGCCTCGATCGCCATATTGCAGACGGTCATCCGCCCTTCCATCGACAGCGCGCGGATGGCCGAGCCGCCGAACTCGATCGTGT
This sequence comes from Roseateles violae, assembly GCF_030410485.1. GTDB lineage: Bacteria > Pseudomonadota > Gammaproteobacteria > Burkholderiales > Burkholderiaceae_C > Roseateles_D > Roseateles_D violae. The sequence continues at coordinate 310,198 of NZ_JAUHHC010000004.1, forward strand.
AGCCGGTCCCGCCGGCCGTGCCGATCTTGCCGATGATGGCCAGCACGATGTCCTTGGCGCCGACGCCGGGCATCACCTGCCCCTCGACCTTGATCAGCATGTTCTTGGCCTTCTTGGCCAAGAGCGTCTGCGTCGCCAGCACATGCTCGACCTCCGACGTGCCGATGCCATGGGCCAGCGCACCAAAGGCGCCGTGCGTCGAGGTGTGGCTGTCGCCGCAGACGACGGTCATGCCCGGCAGGGTCGCGCCCTGCTCCGGGCCGATCACGTGGACGATGCCCTGGCGCTTGTCGTTCATCTTGAACTGCGTGATGCCGGCGCGGTCGCAGTTCTTGTCCAAGGTGTCGACCTGCAAGCGCGACACCGGATCGGCGATGCCCTGGCTGCGGTCGGTGGTCGGCACATTGTGGTCGCTGACGGCCAGATTGGCCGACAGGCGCCAGACCTTGCGCTGCGCCAGATCGAGGCCTTCGAAGGCCTGGGGGCTGGTGACCTCGTGGACCAGATGGCGGTCGATATAGAGCACGGTCGTGCCGTCGTCCTCGGTGTGGACGACATGCTCGTCCCAGAGCTTGTCGTAAAGCGTTCGAAAGACTGAACTCATGGCTTTTTACTTTCCTCAGGACAGAGTGCATCGACAAAGCGCTGCACCACGGTGGGCAGGCGCTCCTGGCGCAGCACCCCCAGACAATAGTCGCGCGCGGCCCAGGCTTCATCGAGCTCGAGCAGTTGGACCGCGAACACGCGCGAGAAACGTTCGGCCGGCCCGGCCGGCAGCACGGCAACGCCCAGGCCCGCCTCGACCAGCTGTGCGATCGCATCGAAGCCGCGCACCTGCAGCCGCGCATTGAGCGTGCGGCCGCGCGCCAGCGCCTGCTCGCGCATCAGCTCCTGCGCCGAGGCGCCGGCATGCAGGCCGATCAGGTCGTAGTCGAGCAGGTCGGAGAACGTCACCTTGGCACGACCGGCCAAGGCATGGTCCTTCTCCACCAGCACCGCCAGCCGGCTCTTCGCGTAGACCCAGTGCTGCAGCCGGTTGTCCAGCAGCGGCGGCGTGAACACGCCGACATCGGCCCGGCCATCGGCAACGGCCGCCTGCACGTCGGCGCTGGTCAGGTCCTCAAGGCTGATGCGGATCTGCGGATGATTGTGGCTGAAGGCGGCCAGGTCGACCGGCAGGCATTCGGCGATCGCACCGGCATTGGCGGCGATGCGCAGATGGCCCTTGATGCCGCGGGCGAATTCGACCACCTCGCTCTCCAATGCATGCAAAGACGCATGCAGCGAGCGGATATGACGCACCAGCGCCCGGCAGGCCTCGGTCGGTTCGACGCCGCGCGCGCGACGCTCGAACAGCTGCACGCCCAGCCGCGCCTCCAGATCGGACACCCGCTTGCTGGCAGCCGCCAGCGCCAGATGCTCGCGCGCCGCCCCACGGGTGATCGAGCGGGTCTGCTCGATCGCCAGCACGAGATTCAGGGTGGTGAGGTCCAGGCGCATCGGAGCAGCGATCGAGAACTTGGGGGCGGTTGCAGAGGCGGCGGCTCGCCGACTCCAAGCGGCGAGTCGCTACTGTAACGTTCGCAATCCAAGACAGCAAACGCCAAATTCAAAAGAACGCTTCTCTATTTGCGAAGCATGCATCTGGACGCAAGCCGTCGACTTTCTTTACACCCCCAAACCTTAGGGAGATCAACAGCTCAATAAGTCATTGATTTTCAATGAACCACCGCCTAGTGGCACGGATTCTGCTCAAGTGGAGGGGGCAATACAAACTGGAGGGGGAATCCCGATGAAGATGATCACTAAACTGGCCGCCATGCTCGGCCTGGTCGGCGCGATGGCTGCCGCACAAGCCTCGACCGTGACCTTTGATGTGACGCCGCTGTCCTTCACGCCGGGTGGCGGCTACGGTCAGGAAACCGAAAACGCGAACGGCATGGGCGGTACGCTGCTCGACGTTCTTTTCGCCGTCTCGAACACCGCCCAGCATTTCAACCTGGCGCCGGGCGGCCTCTCGTCCCCCTTCGCGTTCGGCCTGGTGACCCTCAACGAAAAGTCGATCGATGAGGCCGAGTTGGACGGCCTGGGCGTGAAGGCCACGTTCAAGTTCGTCAACCCGCTGACCGGCACGCAGGAGGTTTCGGCCACCGGCACGGCTTTCGCGGGCCAGGTCAATGACGGCGCGATCGATCTGAAGATCGTGTGGAATGACGTCACCGTCGCGTTCGGCAGTGCCGGCAGTTTCATCATCAAGATGGACCCGCTGTCCTTCATTGAGCGGGGCGAAACGCTGACCCAGAACTTCACGATCCAGTTGGTGGCGGACGCGAATGGCGACCAAACCAGCCCGGCTGCCGCCGCCGTGCCGGAGCCCGCCTCGCTGGCCCTGGTTGGCCTGGCGCTGACCGCCTTTGGCATCAGCCGCCGCCGTTCCAAGCGCTGAGACTCAGCCCCCCAATGAAAACGGCCGCTTCGCAGCGGCCGCTTTCTTTTGATAAAGAGTGTCTCAGCCCAGCGCCGCCACTACCTCCGGCGGCGCCTGCACCAGCTCGATCAGCACGCCCTCCCCGGCGATCGGGAACTCGTCGCTGCTCTTCGGATGGATGAAGCAGATGTCAAACCCGGCCGCGCCCTTGCGGATGCCGCCCGGCGCGAAGCGCACGCCGTTCGCCGTCATCCACTCGACCGCCTTGGGTAGGTCGTCGACCCAGAGGCCCACATGGTTCAGCGGCGTCGCGTGCACGGCCGGCTTCTTCTCCGGATCCAGCGGCTGCATCAGGTCGACCTCGACCTTGTGCGGACCTTCACCGATCGCGCAGATGTCCTCGTCGACATTCTCGCGCTCGGAGACGAAGTTGCCGGTGACCGTCAGGCCCAGCACGTCGACCCAGAGCTTGCGCAGGGCGGCCTTGTCCGGGCCGCCGATCGCGATCTGCTGGATGCCGAGGATCTTGTAGGGCTTGCTCATTCAAACCTCAGAATCGGTTGGTCGACCGACAGGCTCTCGCCCGTTTTCGCCAGCACCTCGGCGACCTTGACGTCACGCTCGGCGACCAGGATGTTCTCCATCTTCATCGCCTCGATCACGGCCAGGCGCTCGCCGGCCTGCACGGTCTGGCCCGGCTGGGCGGCGATGTGGACCAGGAGGCCCGGCATCGGCGACAAGAGGAACTTGCTGGTGTCCGGCGGCGCCTTGTAGGGCATCAGCTGATGCAGCTCGGCGGCACGCGGCGACATCACGGTCACCTCGAGCGCCCGGCCGTTGTGCTGGATGCGGTAGGCCAGCGGGTTCTTGGCCGTACCGCGCTCGGCTTGGGCGGTGAAGGGCCGGCCGTTGACCGTGCCGCTGATGCGGGTGTCGTTCAGCCGCGACTGGCTGACGATGCGGTAGCTCCACTTCTCGGTGCCGTCGACGACATCGATCAGCGCCTCGCCCTGGCTGCCGCTGAATTCGTAGATGTGCAGCGGATGGCGCTCGAACTCGCCATGGCCCTCGTTGACGACGGCGACATAGTCGTGCTCGATCTTGACTTCATGGCCGGGCAGCTGGCCGCTGATGCCGGCCTCGCGCTCGCGTGCCTTGCGGCGGATGAAGCCGGCCAGCGCGACCAGGAACAGCGGGTCGTCGTGCGGCACGTCCTCAGCCAGGAAGCCGCCGGCGTAGTTCTGCGCAATGAAGCCGGTGTTGAACTTGCCCGAGGCAAAGTCCGGGTGCGCCAGCAGTGCCGACTGGAAGGGGATGTTGCTCGAGATGCCGCGGATCACGAAGCCGTTCAGCGCCTCGCGCATCATGCGAATAGCTTCCTTGCGGTCGCGGCCATGCACGATCAGCTTGGCGATCATCGAGTCGTAGAACATCGGGATCTCGCCACCTTCGTAGACGCCGGTGTCGACGCGCACGCCGAAGCGCTCGGGTGCGGCCTGCTCCATCGTCGTCTCGGGCGGCTGGTACCGCACCAGGCGGCCGGTCGAGGGCAGGAAATTGCGGAACGGGTCCTCGGCATTGATCCGGCACTCGATGGCCCAGCCCTCGCGCTTGATGTCTTCCTGCTTGAAGGAAAGCGCCTCGCCGGCTGCGACCTTGATCATCTGCTCGACCAGATCCAGGCCGGTGATGCATTCGGTCACCGGGTGCTCGACCTGCAGCCGGGTGTTCATCTCAAGGAAGTAGAAGCTCTCGTCCTTGCCGACGACGAACTCGACCGTGCCGGCGCTCTGGTACTTGACCGCCTTGGCCAGGGCCACGGCCTGCTCGCCCATCGCCTTGCGCGTCGCCTCGGAAATAAAAGGCGAAGGCGCTTCCTCGATCACCTTCTGATGCCGGCGCTGGATCGAGCACTCGCGCTCCCACAGATAGACGACGTTGCCCTGCGAGTCGCCGAGCACCTGGATCTCGATATGGCGCGGCTCCTCGACAAACTTCTCCATGAAGACGCGGTCGTCGCCGAAGCTGTTGCGCGCCTCATTGCGGCAGCTGGTGAAGCCCTCGAAGCACTCCTTGTCGTTGAAGGCCACGCGCAGGCCCTTGCCGCCGCCGCCGGCGCTGGCCTTGATCATCACCGGGTAGCCGATCTTCTGCGCGATGCCGACGGCCTCGTCGGCCGACAGGATGGGCTCGTTGTGGCCGGGGATGGTGTTGACCTTGGCCTCGTTGGCCAGCTTCTTCGAGGCGATCTTGTCGCCCATCGCGGCGATCGAGTAATGCTTGGGGCCGATGAAGGCAATGCCCTCCTCCTCGACCCGGCGCGCGAAGTCCTCGTTCTCACTCAAGAAGCCATAGCCCGGATGGATGGCCTGGGCGCCGGTCTGCTTGGCGGCCGCGATGATCTTGTCGGCAACGAGATAGCTCTCACGCGAGGGCGCCGGGCCGAGCAGCACGGCCTCGTCGGCCAGTTCGACATGGCGGGCGTCCTTGTCGGCCTCGGAATAGACGGCCACGGTCTTGATGCCCAGCTTCTGGGCCGTCTTGATGACGCGGCAGGCGATCTCGCCCCGGTTTGCAATCAGGATCTTCGTAAACATCGTTTTTCTCCTAGCGCCTGATTACAGAGGGATGTTGCCGTGCTTGCGCCACGGGTTCTCGAGCTTCTTGTCTTTGAGCATCACGAGCGAGCGGCAGATGCGCTTGCGCGTCTCGTGCGGCTGGATCACGTCGTCGATGAAGCCGCGCGCGCCGGCGACGAAGGGGTTGGCGAAGCGGGCCTTGTACTCGGCCTCCTTGGCCGCCAGCTTCTCCGGGTCGCCCTTGTCCTCGCGGAAGATGATCTCGACGGCGCCCTTGGCGCCCATCACGGCGATCTCGGCATTCGGCCAGGCAAAGTTGACGTCGCCGCGCAGGTGCTTGGAGGCCATCACGTCGTAGGCGCCGCCATAGGCCTTGCGGGTGATCACCGTCACCTTCGGCACCGTGCACTCGGCATAGGCGTAGAGCAGCTTGGCGCCATGCTTGATGATGCCGCCGTACTCCTGGCTGGTGCCGGGCATGAAGCCCGGCACGTCGACAAAGGTGATCACCGGGATGTTGAAGGCGTCGCAGAAGCGCACGAAGCGCGCCGCCTTGATCGAGCTCTTGATGTCCAGGCAGCCGGCCAGCACCAGCGGCTGGTTGGCGACGATGCCGACCGTCTGGCCTTCCATGCGGGCGAAGCCGGTGATGATGTTCTTCGCGTACTCGGGCTGCAGCTCGAAGAAGTCGCCATCGTCGACCGTCTTCAGGATCAGCTCCTTCATGTCATAGGGCTTGTTCGGGTTGTCCGGCACCAAAGTGTCCAGCGACAGGTCGAGCCGGCTGCCCGGGTCGCCACTGGGGCGGGCCGGCGCCTTCTCGCGGTTGTTCAGCGGCAGGTAGTTGAAGAAGCGGCGCAGCATCAGGATCGCCTCGACGTCGTTGTCGAAGGCCAGATCGGCAACGCCGCTCTTGGTGTTGTGGGTGGATGCGCCGCCGAGCTCCTCGGCCGTCACCTCCTCGTGCGTCACCGTCTTCACGACCTCGGGACCGGTGACGAACATGTAGGAGCTGTCCTTCACCATGAAGATGAAGTCGGTCATCGCCGGCGAATAGACGGCACCGCCGGCGCAGGGGCCCATGATCATGCTGATCTGCGGGATCACGCCCGAGGCCAGCACGTTCTTCTGGAACACGTCGGCATAGCCGCCGAGCGAGGCCACGCCCTCCTGGATGCGAGCACCGCCCGAGTCGTTGAGGCCGATCACCGGCGCGCCGACCTTCATCGCCTGGTCCATCACCTTGCAGATCTTCTCGGCATGCGATTCGCTCAAGGCGCCGCCGAAGACGGTGAAGTCCTGGCTGAAGGAGAAAGCCAGGCGGCCGTTGATCATGCCGTAGCCGGTCACGACGCCGTCGCCGGGGATCTTGTTTTCGGCCATGCCGAAGTCGACGCAGCGGTGCTCGACGAACATATCCCATTCCTCGAAGGTGCCCTCGTCGAACAGCAGCTCGAGCCGTTCGCGCGCCGTCAGCTTGCCCTTGCCGTGCTGGGCGGCGATGCGCTTTTCGCCGCCACCGAGCCGCGCCTTGGCACGCTTCTCTTCGAGCATTTGTTGGATGTCATGCATGGTCATTTTCTCCAGAAAATTTCGCTAAGAGCCGGCGCGCGGCCGTCGAGGCGGCCAGCGTGCCATTCAATACTTGTGCAGTCGTCTCCGCAAGCACCGCGCGCACGGCCGGCGCCTCGGCGAAGCGCTGGCGCAGGCCGGCCTGGATGCGCTCCCACATCCAGGCCTGGGCCTGGGCCTGGCGCTTGGCGGCCAGCCGGCCATTGGCGGTCTGCAAGTCGCGGTATTCGCTGACGGCGGCCCAGAAGCTGTCGATGCCGTCGGCCTTCAGGGCACTCAGCTGCATCGCGCGCGGGTGCCAGATCGTGCGGTCATGGTGCGCATGGTCCGGATGGCCCAGCTGGCCGAACAGGCGCAGTGAGGATGCGATCTGCGCCTGCGCCCGCGTCGCGGCCGCGGCGTCGATATCCGCCTTGTTGATGACGACCAGATCGGCCAGTTCCATCACGCCCTTCTTGATCGCCTGCAGATCGTCGCCGGCATTGGGCAGCTGCAAGAGGCAGTACATGTCCGTCATACCGGCCACGGCCGTCTCGCTCTGGCCAACACCGACCGTCTCGACGATGACGACATCGAAGCCGGCCGCCTCGCAAATCAGCATCGCCTCGCGCGTCTTCTCGGCCACGCCGCCCAGGGTGCCGCTGCTGGGGCTGGGGCGGATATAGGCCCGCTCGTCCATCGAGAGCCGCTCCATCCGCGTCTTGTCGCCGAGGATGGAACCACCGGACACGCTGGACGAGGGGTCGACAGCCAGCACGGCGACGCGCAGACCTTGGTCGATCAGGAACAGGCCCAGCGCCTCGATAAAGGTGCTCTTGCCCACGCCCGGCACGCCCGAGATACCCAGGCGCAGCGCCCGGCCGGTGTGCGGCAGCAACTCGGTCAGCAGCGCATCGGCCTGCTGGCGATGGTCGGTGCGGGTCGATTCGAGCAGCGTGATCGCCTTGGCGATCGCCCGGCGCTGGACCGGACCGGGGCCACCGAGCAGCGCGGCAGCCAGGCTCATGCGGCGGCCTTCCATCGGTATTCGATCTCGAACTCGCCCTCGCCGACCGGCTCAAAGCCGTGGCGCAGGTAGAAGCGGTTCGAGTCGCTGAGCTTCAGCGCGCTGAGGGTCAGGTCTTTGCCGTGGGACTTGGCCTGCTCCAGCACCCATGCGCCAACGCCGCCGCCCTGGGCGCCCGGCCGGATGAACAGGTGGTCGATGTGCAGGTGGTCATCGACCGGCTTCAGCTTGGTGAAGCCGATGCGCTTGCCGTCCAGCAAGATCCATTGCATCCACGCGGGCTCGAACTGGCCGGTGAAACGGGCCAGGCTGCGCTGCCCGTCGCCCAGGCCCAAACGGGTCAGGCTTTCCTGCATCGCGGCCATGCGCAATGCGAACAGCGCGTCGAAGTCTTCGGCCACCACGGGCGCGAAGCTCAGAACCCTCACGCAGCCACCGCCTTGCGGATCTGCTCCAGCACGTCCTTGGCGCTGGCCGGAATCGGCGTGCCGGGGCCGTAGATGCCCTTGACGCCCGATTCGTACAGCATCTCGTAGTCCTGCGCCGGGATCACGCCTCCGACGAAGACGATGATGTCGTCGGCGCCTTGGGCCTTCAGCGCCTCGATGATGGCCGGCACCAGGGTCTTGTGGCCGGCGGCCAGGGTCGAGACGCCGACCGCGTGCACGTCGTTCTCGATCGCCTGGCGCGCGCACTCCTCGGGCGTCTGGAACAGCGGGCCCATGTCCACGTCGAAGCCGAGGTCGGCATAGGCAGTGGCGACGACCTTGGCGCCGCGGTCATGGCCGTCCTGGCCCAGCTTGGCGATCATCACGCGCGGGCGGCGGCCCTGGTCTTCGGCAAAGCCCTTGATCTCCTCCTGCAGCTTGGCCCAGCCCTCGGCCGAGTCGTAGGCCGCGGCGTAGACGCCGGTGACCTTCTGCGTGTCGGCGCGGTGGCGGCCGTAGACGGCCTCCAGCGCATCGGACACCTCGCCGACGGTGGCGCGCAGGCGGATCGCCTTGATGCTCAGGTCTAGCAGATTGCCGTCGCCGCTCTTCGCCGCGGCGGTCAGCGCGGCCAGCGCCGCCTGCACGGCCGCCGCGTCGCGCTTGCTCTTGATCGTCTTCAGGCGGGCAATCTGGCCGTCCCGCACCTTGACGTTGTCGACGTCGAGGATCTCGATCGCGTCCTGCTTGTCCAGCTTGTACTTGTTGACGCCGACGATCACGTCCTTGCCCGAGTCGATGCGGGCCTGCTTCTCGGCCGCGCTGGCCTCGATCTTCAGCTTGGCCCAGCCCGAGTCGACGGCCTTGGTCATTCCGCCCATGGCCTCGACCTCCTCGATGATGGACCAGGCCTTGTCGGCCATGTCCTGGGTCAGCTTCTCCATCATGTAGCTGCCGGCCCAGGGGTCGACGACATTGGTGATGTGGGTCTCTTCCTGGATGATCAGCTGGGTGTTGCGGGCGATGCGGGCGCTGAACTCGGTCGGCAGCGCGATCGCCTCGTCCAGCGAGTTGGTGTGCAGCGACTGCGTGCCGCCGAAGACGGCCGCCATCGCCTCGATCGTCGTGCGCACGACGTTGTTGTACGGGTCCTGCTCGGTCAGCGACCAGCCCGAGGTCTGGCTGTGCGTGCGCAGCATCAGGCTCTTCGGGTTCTTGGCGTCGAAGCCCTTCATGATCCGGCACCAGAGCAGGCGCGCGGCCCGCATCTTGGCGATCTCCAGATAGAAGTTCATGCCCACGGCCCAGAAAAAGGACAGGCGGCCGGCGAACTCGTCCACATTGAGGCCCTTGGCCAGCGCCGTCTTCACATACTCCTTGCCGTCGGCCAGGGTGAAGGCCAGTTCCAGCGCCTGGTTCGCGCCGGCCTCCTGCATGTGATAGCCCGAGATCGAGATCGAGTTGAACTTCGGCATGTTCTTGGCCGTGTACTCGATGATGTCGCCGATGATCTTCATCGACGGCTCGGGCGGGTAGATATAGGTGTTGCGGACCATGAACTCCTTGAGGATGTCGTTCTGGATGGTCCCCGAGAGCTTGTCCTGCGGCACGCCCTGCTCCTCGGCGGCGACCACATAGCCGGCCAGCACCGGCAGCACCGCGCCGTTCATCGTCATCGACACCGAGACCTTGTCCAGCGGGATGCCGTCGAACAGGATCTTCATGTCCTCGACCGAGTCGATCGCCACGCCGGCCTTGCCGACGTCGCCGGTCACGCGCGGATGGTCGCTGTCGTAGCCGCGGTGCGTGGCCAGGTCAAAGGCGACCGACACGCCCTGCCCGCCGGCGGCCAGCGCCTTGCGATAGAAGGCATTGCTTTCCTCGGCCGTCGAGAAGCCGGCGTACTGGCGGATCGTCCAGGGCCGCACCGCATACATCGTCGCCTGCGGGCCGCGCAGAAAGGGCTCGAAACCGGGCAAGGTGTCGGCATGCGGCAGGTCCGCCGTGTCGGCCGCCGTGTACAGCGGCTTGACGGTCAGGCCCTCGGGCGTCACCCAGTTCAGCGCCGCCACATCGCCGCCGGGCGCCGACTTGGCGGCGGCCTTCAGCCATTGATCGAGCGTGGCTTGCGGGAACTCTTTGGACGAATCGGACATGGTGAATCAACTCCTGTGAACCCTCGCATCATAGCCCATCAATTATTCATAATTATAAATTCCTAATCCATTACACTAGGCGCATGACCGCCCTGCCCAGCCTTGCCCCCCGCGCGCTTTATGAAGAAGTGGCCGAACGCCTGCGCCAGCAGATCTTCGGCCGCGAGCTCGAGCCGGGCAGCTGGATCGACGAGCTCAAGCTCTGCGCGGAGCTGGGCATCAGCCGCACGCCCTTGCGCGAGGCGCTGAAGGTGCTGGCCGCCGAGGGCCTGGTCACGATGAAGGTCAGGCGCGGCGCCTATGTCACCGAGATGTCGGAACGCGACGTCCGCGAAGCCTATCAACTGCTGGCCCTGCTGGAAAGTGACGCCGCCGCCCAGGTCGCCTCGCGCGCCAGCGAGGCCCAGTTGCAGGAACTCGCCCGGCTGCACGAGGCGCTGGAGCGCGAGGTCGGCCAGCACGACGCCTTCTTCGCCGCCAACGAGCAGTTCCATATGCGCCTGCTCGAGATCGAGGGCAACCGCTGGCGCCAGCAGATGATTACCGACCTGCGCCGCGTGATGAAGCTCAACCGCCACCACTCGCTGTTCAAGCAGGGCCGGCTGCAGGAGTCGCTGCAGGAACACCGCGCGCTGCTGGCGGCGCTGCTCCGGCGCGACGCTGCCGCCAGCGCGGCGCTGCTGCGCGAGCATTTCGAGAACGGCCTGGCGGCCGCCATGCCGCCCGAACCGGCCGCCGCCCCCTCGGCCGGCTGAGCCGGCCGGGCTATCCGCTTCGCGCACACCGCCGGGTTCGGCGCCCGGCGCGTGAACTATTGCCAGCGCCAAAAAGCTGTGCCAGCTCCGGCACATATCAAGGGTTGTCACTTAGACGACATCCCCTGGTTTTTCGGCCATTCGCGGCTGTTGTATCGCCGCCGACGCTCGCGCCTGTCGGCACTGAAAGCGTGAACTGAAGCTCGTATTGCTGGTTTATGTCTGCTTACAAATTGGCTGCGACCCCTACAGTGCAACCCCATGAATGAGTTATTGCGCCCGGGATCCGTCCGCATTACCGCTCCGCTGACAAGCCGGGCGGAAGCCGCTTGCGCTCAAGTTCGTCTTCAGGCGACCGAAATCCGACCCATGGCGGTCCGTTCATGACCGAGCGAGCGCCCCGTCAGCAAGAAAACCTTCGCCGAGCCCTGGTGGGCCCGGTTTCCCGAGTCACCCGCGCCTATGGGCGCCTATGCCCATAAGCCAACGGAGTTCCAGATGGCATCCCTGATCACGAACCTGACCACCAGCCAAGTTGCGGCTCTGTCGACCAGTACGTTGTCGCGACTGACCAGCGATGACTGGGCCGCCTTCACCACGGAACAGTTTCAGGCGCTGACGACGGCGCAGTTCGCATCACTGAACACCAGCGCCGTTTCGCTCTTCACGACCGCCAACATTGCAGCGATTCAGAGCGACGATTTGCGCGCACTTAGCACGGCAGCCATCCGCATCATGACGTCCGAAGACCTGGGCGCCTTGAACTCTGTACAGATCGGCAACCTCAGCACCGACCAGATCAAGGCGCTCAGCTCGGCCCAGATCCGCAGCCTGGGCAGCGACGACCTCAACGCGCTGACCAGCACCCAGATCGCTCAGCTCAGCTCGGCCCAGATCGCGGCCATC
>NZ_JAUHHC010000004.1:322127-711230 GCF_030410485.1 Roseateles violae
CATCGCCACCGCGCAAGTCGCCCACATGACCAGCGCTGACCTGGTCGCGCTGGGCACCTCCGGCATCCGTGCCCTGTCCAGCGCCCAGCTCGGCGCTCTGGACTCCGCCCAGATCGGCAGCCTGACGACGGACCAGATCAAGTCACTGACCACCGCCCAAATCCGCGGCCTGGGCAGTGACGACTTGAACGCACTGAGCACCACTCAAATCCAGCAGCTCAGCACCGACCAGATCCGGGCGCTCACCACGACGCAAATCGGCACGATGGAAACGGCCGACGTGCAGGCGATGAGCAGCAGCCACTTCAGCGCGATGACGACGGCCCAACTTGGGGCGCTGACGACGGCGCAGGCAGCCGTGATCAGCACCGAGGACCTGGCAGCGATCAGCAGTGCAGGCATTCGCGCCTTCAGCTCAGCTGATTTCCACGCCTTCGATTCGAGCCAGATCGAGGCGCTGACCAGCAGTCAGTTTGCGGCGCTCAGCAGCAGCCAAATCAGAGGCATCGATACGGCCGACATTGCGGCGATCGGCACCGAAGACATTCATGCGCTCAGCACTGCGAGCTTGCGCGGACTGGATGCAGATCAGGTCCATGCGATGACCAGCAGCCAAATCGGCGCACTGTCCTCCAGCCAGCTTGCATCGCTAACGACCAGTCAGGTCCATGCCCTGCAGTCGGATGATATTGGTGCCTTGACGACCGCCCATGTGGCGGCACTGAGTTCGGCACAGCTTCATGCGCTGACGACCGAGGCCTTCGTAGCCTTGGGCTCGGAGGACATCATGGCCCTCACGACCCATCAGATCGCCGGCCTCAGCACTGAGGAATTGGCCGCGATGACGTCCGCACAGATCCTGGGCTTCGAGGCAGAAGACATTGCCAAGATGGATATGACACAGGCCGCGGCGCTGGTTCACAACACGGCAGCCACGGCGGCCATGACTGGCGACCAACTTGACGCGCTGTTCCTGACCTCGCCGATCATGCTGGACCTGAACGGCAATGGGATCGAGACCTTGTCCGCCAGCCATGGCGTGCACTTCGATCTCAACAACACCGGCAACAGCGCCAGCAAGTACGGCTGGGTCGGAGGTGGAGACGGCCTGCTGGCGATCGACCGCAACGGGGACGGCGTCATCAACAATGGCGGCGAACTGTTCGGCAACGGCACCATGCTGACCAACGGACAGCGCGCTGCGAACGGCTATATCGCGCTACAGCAGTTGGACGGCAACCACGACGGCGTGCTGAATCAGTCGGATGCTGCATTCAAGGACCTGCGTATCTGGGTCGATGCCAACCACAACGGCAGGACCGACGCCGGCGAACTGAAGAATCTGGCCGATTTGGGCATCACGGAACTTGACTTGAACGCGAAGGCAGGCTCCGACGTCAACAACGGCAATCTCGTGGGCCTAATCTCGGGCTACAAGACGGCCGATGGCGTAACGCACGAGATGGCCGATGTCTGGTTCGCGAAGGATGTGACACCGCAGGTGAACGAAGCGAAGCCGAGTGTTGGCCTGGGCGATGTGCTTGCTGCGCCGAGCAGTCATCTTCTCGGCGACAACAGTGACACGATAGCTTCGTCGACACAGGCAACCAATGCGCACCAGGCAGCCATCGTCGATCGCAAACTGATCGATGACGAAGAACGCAACAGGCTCGGCGGCCCCCTGCTCTAAGCTGATATCGCAACGGCGGCGCGGCATTTCTAGAGATGCCGCGCACGCTATGCAGTAGAAAGAATCCGTCTTTTCGTTCGGAGAAGAGCAGTGCTTGCCAAGCAAGCAGCCAAGTCAACAGCATGCGGAAAACAAATCAGATGCCAGGCCTATCCCTCGCTATTTGATCATTCTGCGCTTTGCGACCGGCATAGACTCGGCACATGGGTCTTGGAACTTCATCGCCTGTCCGGCTGTATCAGATAGCCTATTCGAATTCGACGCTCGCGAGCGTGGATCCTGAATACCTGCTACTCGACAATCTCGACAACCAGCGTCCTGACTGGTACGAGTATTGGGCGATACGCCGCTTCCTAATAAGCGAGCACTTGGCAGAGGACGCTTTCTATGGCTTCTTTTCGCCTAAGTTCAGCAGCAAGACCGGTTTGACGCACGCCAGCGTCACGAGCTTCGTGCAGACCCATGCGCCGAACACGGACGTCTACCTGTTCTCGCCTCAGCCCGATATGGGCGCATTCTTTCTCAACGTATTCGAGCAAGCGGAAGTTTTCGACCCGGGCTTCATCAAGGCTTTTGGTGCCTTTCTGGAGGCAGTTGGGCGGCCGACAAGGAATCTAGGCGGCATGATCATGGATTCTCGCCAGACCGTCTTCTCCAACTACTTTGTGGCCAGGCCTGCCTTCTGGCGTGAATGGCTTGCCCTGAATGAACAGTTGTTCTGCATCTGCGAAGGGCCGGAGACCGCGCTGCAACGGGAGTTGACCAAACCCACCAGCTACGCAGGGGGAGCGCACCGCAAGGTATTCATGATGGAGCGAACAGCTTCGTATCTGCTCAGCACGCAAACGCATTGGCGCAGCCGAGCGGCCGACACTTTTCGATTCGCCTGGTCGGCAACGCGCTTCTCGGAACATCGCGGCGAGGCCATTCTGAGCGACGCTCTGAAGATCGCCTACCGAGACCAAGGCTTTCCGGAATACCTGGCGGAGTTCGTCAATCTCCGGGAGCGCTTCCGCGCCAGTGCCGCGGAGCGGCAGCCCATCAACGGCTCCGTCGACTCAATACGCCAGGAGATTGGGGCATGAAAACCGCGTGCGCCATCATGGCGGTCTATAACGAAGCCGATGTGGTGCGCGAAGCCGTCACAAAGCTGATCGAGCAGGGTGTTGATGTCTACCTGATAGACAACGCGTCTACCGATGGCACCGCCGATGTGGTTTCCGACCTGGTTGGGCGCGGCGTGGTCGACATTGAGACGGCCCGCTTTCACGAGAACGGGCGGGAGGTTTACGACTGGACAGCGCTGCTGCGGATGAAGGAGCAGCTCTCGCGCAGGCTTGGCCACGACTGGTATTTGCATGTCGACGCCGATGAGATCCGCTACGCCCCCTGGCCGGAGCTCTCTCTGCGCGAGGGTTTGGATCGGGTTGACGGCGCCGGCTACAACCTCGTGAATTTCAAGCTGTTCAACTTTCGTCTGACGGCCGACACGCGCGTCTGCGGCGACTTCGAGTCGTCAATGACGCTTTATTCGAGTATCGAGCGATTCAACCAGCGTCAAGTGAAAGCATGGAAGGCGCACCCGGATGTCGACATCGCGTCGCTCGGGGGACACCACATTCGGGTGCCCGGCGGACGCGTGTTCCCGACGCGATTCATCCACAAGCACTACCCGGTGCGCAGCCTCGAACATGGTCGTCGCAAGATCCTTGCCGAACGCAAGGCCCGTTTCTCCGATGCCGAGAGGGCCCGAGGCTGGCATGTCCAATACGACCACCTCGCCGACGTCGATTCGAAGGACGTATTCTGGGATCCGGCCGCCCTCGTGGCTTTCGATTTCGCATGCGAGAGTCATGCGCTCTTTGTCGAGTCGAACAGCGTGCTGACCGAGTCCTTCGGTGAAGGCGGCGAACCGGTCAACGATGCGAATTTCGTGAATCGGTGGACTCTGCGGCTGACTCAGGCAGGCGTTGATCCGCAACATGCCACACAACTTATCGCCGCCGCGGGACGCATCGCGCAGTTGCTATCGCAACAGGATCTGCCGCCGATCGCTGCAACGCCCGATGACGCGATTGCACTGCGTCGCATCATCGCCTCGTTCGCTCGCATGCGCTACCTCGACGGGGATCCGTCGCTCTACGGGCGACTGCCACAATTGCGGTTTCGCTGAGATCGATTTGACGGACTACGGCGCGGATTGCGTCACCTGATCAAGACGCAGGCGCGCCTATTGCGCCTGGGTCGCTGCTGTGTATTCCGGCTGCGGAGTCGTACCTTGCTACGAAACCCGTATTAATCTGGCTCCATGCGAGTGCCATCGCCCGCGGCCTGATCTCAGGCGGGTTTGCGAAACAGGAAGCAGCCACAGGCGTAGCGCTGTCCGTCGGCCGTTTCGGGTGCGACATGCTCATCGAAGCGGCCGTTGTCATTGACGAGCGAGAACTCGACCAGTTCCAGCCTTCCAAAGCGACGCACGATGTCAGAGGCCCTAAAAATACGATGGGCATTGAACACGACGCAAGGTTCACCGACCGGCACCACGAAGTACAGCAGGCCACCCGGCGCCAACACTCGCTCTAGCGCATCCATCGCGGTATCGGCGCCGTGGAAGTCGATCGGGTCCCCGTAGCGGCCCAGACCGATGTGTTCGATCACGTGCATGCACGATAGCGACTGGATCGAGCCATTATCGATCTGCAGATCGAGTAGGTTTGCATGACCAGCCACAAGGCCCGGCAGCTTCACCTCACAGGGCCGGTAGTCGAGAAAACGCATGGGCTGAAACGCCGATGCAATGGTAGTGAAGCGGTGATCGCTGCCGATATCGACGTGCTCCGCCACCGGGTTGGCAACCAAGCGGCGGGCGGCCCAGGCCGTGTGATAGACGTAGTGCGCGTCGATCGCCGTCGTGGTCGTGGCGTCATCCAGGCAGGGGCGCTGCTGCACGGTCCAGTCGGCGGGCAGTTGTCCCTGCGAAAAGAAGGTCTGAAAGTCGACGCGAAACTGCTCCCGGTCGAGGACTGCGCGGAAGTCAGCTGCCGGTGTCGGCGTCTCCAAAGCGTCACGCACTCGGCGCCAGCGGGGCGGGCACAGGTGCAGGGACGGCTGGTGAACCAGCGACCAGGGGTCCGGATAGCTCACGTCATCGCTGCCCGATAGCATGGCTCCCCACCAGGAATAGGTGGAGTTCGAGATCACATGGCGACCACACAGAGACATCAGGCAAAGGTCGGCAAGATCGTCGCCGCTGCTTACCAGCGTGTGTGCGATGCCTGCCTGCTTCAGGAAATGGCTCGTGAAGTTCGGTTCGTCGGAAAACACGAAGAGGTCTAGGGGGCCGCGACGTGCGGCCAGCCAGCGCAACGATTGCAGCACGTAGTCTGTCGAGCAGATGCCATGATGGCTATAGTCATGGCGGCGCAGGTGCACTGCGGTCGGCCTCACCGCGCTACGTATGCGGTCTGCCCACGATGCAACGGCCGGCTCGATACAACGCCGCAGTTGCTCGCGGAGCATCGCCAGATCACGCGCGTCGACAAAGCGGTGATCTTGCCAATAGCCATCCATCACAAGATGACTGATCTCAGCCGGCAGGCTGTAACGATCCGGCAGGCCACCTTCGGGTACCACGAAATCGGGCTCGCGCAACAGGCGGATGCCCTCGCCGCGCAGCGTGGCAATCTCGGTGCACTCGGCATCGGGAAGGATGCGCCGCAATACCGAGTTGCGGCCGAAACCATCGCGCGCGAACGAACTTTCGTCGAAGGTCACGCGACTGCCGCTGGCACGCGCCAGCTTCAGCGCAAACGCGATCTGAAATAGCTGGTTGCCAATGCCCCCTTGCAAGCGCTGCACCAAAGTACAGGCAAGAGGAGGTGCAGCGGTCGCGACGGAATTGGCGATGACAGCATCCATGGATCTCGGGCTTTCTTGAGGTCAGGCGGCCGTGAGGCCATAGGTCATTGCGTCGTAGTTGACGTCACGCTGCTCGATGTCCGAGAACGAGGGCCTCTGGCGACCGAACGCGGGTGAGAAGATGTACCAGCGATCACGCCGCTGCAGCGTCTTCCATGCTTGGTCAATCGCCAAACGCGCCGTCACCGCAGCGCGGGGCTGCAGGCCGCGCAGAGCTTCCATCTGCGGGATGCAGTCAGCAAAGCACGCCAGTACGGCAGGCGCGTAACGACGGCTGACCAAGTAAGCGGCGGCCGACTGCGCCTCAAGCAATCGCGCAACGCCCGGCTCGCGAGGTGGCGGCGCCAGCACGGCCGTACCCATCAGCAATAGCGCATCCCAATCAACGCGTTCGTTAGCCAGCGCATTGAACGCGTTGACAAACTCGCCCCAGGGCCGCACGAGCTCGAAATCGTCCTCGAGCACCAAGCAGTAGGGTGCGCTTTCCTGCGTCAGGAAATGCGACAGCGCCGCGACATGCGACTTGGCGCAACCCAGTGCACCGAAGTCCGCGTCGGCCACTGCTGGCCATCGCTGAATCGCGGCCGGATTCAGCCCCTTCGACAAGCTGGTGGCCTGCAGATCGTTCCAGCGGTCGGCGCGCTTATCGAGATTGATGGCGTATATCTTCAGCATGATGGCAGCTTGCCGGAAACGATTGGTAGATCGCACATCGGTGCATGGCGATCCCCTGATCGGTCTTGCAGGAGCCGACACAATGATCTTCCTACAGAGTCGCCGACCAGCGGACACGTCGGCACCGGCCAGCGGTGCATCTGACATGAACTCTAAGGGGAGTACATGTCAGCAAAGAGCCGAATATGTGGACTTCGGTCGGTCAATTCAGATCACAGTTGAGCACCAGGAAAGTCCCGATAGCAAAACTTGCACCTCAAAGCTGAGGCGAGAGATCACGCAAGACCGAAACCGGACGCAAGCCAGCATGCAGTTTCTTCAGCGCAACGGCGTCATCACCCCCCGCCCCTGCGACCAGATGATGGCCACCACCTGTTCGGCGTCGAACAAGGCGTTCACATGGGCGATGCGCATCGAGTAGTAGTCGCCCTCGGCGGCCATCACGTCGAACAGCGAGCGGCGGCCCAGCTGCTGCCATTGCTGCAGGGTCGAGGCGCGCACGCGTTCGCTGTTGCGCAGGATGTCGACGACGCGGCGGGCGCGGTCGAGCGCGGAGCTGGCGGCCTCGTGCATTTCCTGCACGCGGTAGCGCTTGGCCTCGATCGCCTCGTCGCGCTGCAGATTGGCGGCCTGCGCGCGGCGCAGCGCCGAGGTGACGGCCGCATCGGCGCCCGGCGTGACGATGGGAATGTTGACGCTGACGCCGCCGAGCCAGTCGCTCTGGCGCGTCTGCCCGGTCGAGGTGGAGCCATTGACCAGCAGGCTGACGCTGGGCCCCTGGCCGGCCTTGACCGATTCGGCATAGCTGAACTGCGCCTTGGCCTGGGCCGCGGCCTGGGCCACGTCGGCGGCCAGCAGCACGTCGGCCTGCATCTCGTTGAGATCGGGCAGCTGCGCCAGCACGGCGCTCATGCTGGCCGCGCGCGGCAGCGGGTCGCCGACGAAACGCTTCAGCCGCACCTCGGTCTGGCGCAGCGCCGACAGCGTCTGCGCATAGGACAGATCGGCCTGCTGCTGGGTCTTTAGCGCCTGCACCAGTTCGCTGGCGCGGCCGCGATCGGCCTTAGTGATGATCTCCAGCGATTCGACCAGGCAGGCCATCTTGCGCGTGTACTGCGCATAGACCTGGGCCTGCAGCTGGTAGCGGCCGCGGTCCAGCGCCAGCGCCACCGTCTGCAGCGCCAGCTGCTCCTCGGCGCCGGTCTGGCCGAAGCGGGCCGCGTCGGCCAGCTGGCGGCGCCATTCGGTCAGCTTGCTGATGCGGCCGGAGTCGTACAGCGGCGCCGTCACATTGAGCGCGCCGCGGGCCTGCAGGCCGCGCGCGGTCGTCACGCCCTCCAGCACGCCGCCGACATGGCCGGCCGTGCCGCCGACGCTGACGGTGGGCATGCGCTGCGCCTTGGCCTCCTCGTAATCGGCCTCGGCCGCCATCGTCAGCAGCTTCACCGCGCCGATGCTGCGGCTGCGCTCCAGCGAGAGCTGCACCAGCTGCTGCAGTTGCGCGCGCGGATCGGTGCTCGAGGTCTCGAGCAGCTCGGCATCGCGCGCCGCCTGCGGGTTCGGCGCGCCCTCGCCTTCGCAGCGGCTCTGGGCGGGCGGCGGGGCCTCGGTCGAGGCGGCTGGCGGCTGCGGCTTGGCGGGCGCCTTGCTCGGCGCGGCCGTGCCGGCATTCGACAACAGGGCCAAGCTGAGCAGAAGACCGGCGCCGAGGCGCGCGGATTGGGGGGTGGAGACGATGTTCACGGACGCACTACCGGGAGCAGAACAGATGCCCCGTATGACACCATGCAGCGAGCGCTTGCGAAGCCGCGATAAGGAGGCCGCCTGCACCGCATATGCGGGCATCGCGCGCCGCGGGTTCAGCGCTCCTGCAGCGCCTCGCGCGACTTCAGCATCGGCCGCAGGATGTAGCTGAGCACCGAGCGCTCGCCGGTGCGGATCTCGACCGTCGCGGTCATGCCCGGGATGATGGGCAGGGGCTCGCCCTTCAGGTGCAGGTCGGCGCGTTCGGCGGCGACGATGGCGCGGTAATAGGTGCCCTCGCCGCCCTTGTCGGCCTCGCCCAGCGCGTCGGGGCTGATGTACTCGATCTCGCCGTGCAGGCCGCCGATCACGTTGTAGTCGTAGCCGGCCAGCTTGACGACGGCCGGCTGGCCCAGTTGCACGAAGCCGATGTCCTTGGGCTTGATGCGCGCCTCGACCAGCACGCGCGCGCCCAGCGGCACGATCTCCATGATGGCCGCGCCGGTCGTGACCACGCCGCCGACCGTGTTGATGCGGATGTTCTTCACCAGGCCCTTGACCGGCGATTTCAAGACCGTGTGCTTGATCGAATCCTGGCGCACGACCGCCTGCTCGTCGACCTGGGCCAGCTCGGTCTGCACGCGGGCCAGATCGGCGCTGGCCTCCTGGCGCGCGCGGCTGATCCGTTCATTGCGCTGCTGCTGCAGCTCGTTGACCTGGCGGTTCAGCCGCATCACCTCGACATCGGACATCAGTCCCTTGCCGGCCATGTCCTGCGCCAGCTTCAGCTCGCGCGCGAGCAGCGCGATGCTGCGGTTGATGCTGGCCACCGCCTCGTCGAGCAGGCGACGGCGCGCCTCGAAGACCTCGGTCTCGGCCTCGACGATGCGCCTGACCTGCTGCACCTCGGGCGGGAACTGCAGCGCGCGGCCGGTCGATTCGGCCTGCAGCCGCGCCACCTGGGCCATCTGCGCCAGGCGCTTGGCCTGGTTCTCGTTCTGCGCCGCCTCGGCGCGGGTCGGGTCCAGGCGCACGAGCGGCTGGCCGGCCTCGACCTCCTCGCCCTCGCTGACCAGCAGCTCGGCCAGGGTACCGGTCTCCAGGCTGGCGATAATCTGCTCCTTGCCGTCGGGCACGATGCGCGCCTGGCTGCGGGTGATCTCGTCCACCTGCGCAAAGGCGGACCAGGCGATCGCCACCGCCAGCACGACCAGCAGCAGGTAGAGCGCCCAGACGGCGCGCGGCAGCGGCTCGTCGATCAGGGCCGACTGCACGCTGCCGACGAACAGGCCTTCTTCACGGCTGAGACTGCGTTCTGCGGACATGGCTTAGACCGAGGCGGAGCGCTGCACCGGCTGCGCGGCCGGATGCATATGCAGATTGGAGGCCTGTTGCTGCTGCTCGGCCGGGGCCGCCTGGGCCGGGCGCACGCCGGACAGCGCCGCCAGCACCTGGTCGCGCGGGCCGTCCAGCACCAGGCGGCCGCTGTCGACGACGATCACGCGCGAGACCAGCTCCAGCACCGCGGGCCGGTGGGTGACGACGATCAGGGTGCAGTTGCCGGCCGCGTCGCGCAGCTGGCGCAGGAAGGCCATCTCGGACTGCGCATCCATCGAGCTGGTCGGCTCGTCCATCAAGAGGATCTGCGGCTTGCTGACCAAGCTGCGTGCCAGCGCGACCAGCTGGCGCTGGCCGCCCGAGAGCAGCGAGCCCATCTCGCCCACCGGCAGATCCCAGCCCATCGGATGCTGGGCGACCACGCGGTCCAGGCCAGTCAGCCGCGCCACCTCGACCAGGCGCTGGGCATCGAAATGCCGGCCCATCAAGACGTTGTCGCGCAAGCTGCCGTGAAACAGCCGCGGCTCCTGCGAGACGAAACCGACCCGACCGCGGAACTCCGCCGGATCGATCTGGCGCAAATCGATGCCATCGATCTCGACCATGCCCTCGGTGGGCTGATAAAGCCCGGCCAGCAGGCGCAAGACCGTGGACTTGCCGCTGCCGATGCGGCCCAGCACGGCGATGCGTTCGCCGGCGGCGATGCGCATCGTCACGTTCTTCAGCACCTTGGGCGCCTGCGCGTCGCCCTGGGCCGGATAGGCGAAGCCGACGTCGTTCAGGCCCAGCCGGCCGCTGACCTGGGCCAGCGGCACATAGTTGCGCTCGGCCTGGCGCTCGGTCGGCGCGCTCATCACCGAATTCAGCGAGAGCATGGCCGCGCGCGCGCCCTGGTAGCGCGTCGCCAGGCCGACCAGGCTGCTCAGCGGCATCGTCGCGCGGCCGGCAAACATCACCGCGCCCAGCAGGGCGCCCTGGCTGATGCTGCCGTCCTGGATCAGGTAGACGCCCCAGACCAGCATGACGAGATTGATCGCCTGCTGCATGGTCATCGCGATATTGCTGCTCCAGCTCGACATCGTGCGGCCGCGCAGCGCCGACTCGGCGGCGATGGCCGTGCTGTTCTCGTAGCGGCGCAGGAAGCGGCCCTCGGCGCCCGAGGTCTTCAGGTCTTCCAGCCCCTCGATCGCCTCCACCAGGGTGCCCTGCAGATCGGCCATCTCGGTCATGTTCGTGCGCATGGCGCGGCGCAGGCTGCTCTGGATCACCAGGCTCAGGCCGATGATCAGCGGGATCGCCAGCACCAGCACCCAGCCCAGCGGCCCGCCGACCACGAAGGTCATCGCCACGAAGATCAGCACAAAGGGCAGATCGGTCAGCGCCGACATCGTGGCCGAGGTGAAGAACTCGCGCACGATCTCGACCTGGGCCAGGTAATGCGCATAGGAGCCGGCCGAGGGCGGCTTGTGCTCCATGCGCACGCCCAGGGTCTGGCGGAACAGCTTGGCGCCGATGATCAGATCGGCCTTGCGGCCGGCCAGGTCGATCAGATGCGCGCGCAGCTGGCGCGCGAACAGGTCGAACAGCAGGGCCAGGCCGGCGCCGACGGCCAGCGTCCACAGGGTGACGATGGCCTGGTGCGGGATCACCTTGTCGTAGATCACCGAGGTGACCAGGCCCGAGACCAGCATCAGCACATTGGACAGCAGCGCCGCCAGCATCGCCGAGCGGTAGTAGGGCACGAAGCGCTTCAGCGTGCTCCACAGCCAGTGATCGCCGGCCGGCGGCAGCAGCGGCTGCTCGCCCGGATTGCGCTGATGCGCCTGCGACTGCTCCTGCGGCGAGACCACCAGCACGAAGCCGCTGAACTCGGGCTCCAGCTCGGCCGTCGTCGCCGTGCAGGCAGCCGCCTCGGGGCCGGGGAAGACCACCTCGTAGCGCCCATCGTCCAGGCGCTTGACCAGCACGCAGGCATCGCCGCCATTGAGCAGCAGCACGGCCGGCAGCAGCAGCGGATTGATCTCGTCGATCGTCTTGCGCAGCAGGCCGGCGTTGTAGCCGGCCTCGCGCATCAGGCGCAGCGCCTGGTCGGGCGCCAGCGCGCCGTCGACCGGGGCGCCGGCACGCAGCGATTCGGGCGAGCGCGCGCGCCCATGATGACGGGTCAGCCAGGCCAGCGCCTGCAAGAGCGGATCGCCGACCGGCTGCTCGGCCAGGCCTTGCAGCGGATCATCGGGTTCCGCCGGCCGCGCGCGGTCGACCGTGCTGTCGGCGGCCAGGCGCAGGCCGCCGCGCGCCGGCGCCGCACCGGGCCGGCCGCCGTCAAAGAAGGGATCGTGACGCCCGGGCTGCCGCATCAGCTGCCTTGCTGCGCCTGCTCACGGCGGCGCTGGGCCAGCGCCAGGGTCTCGAACTCGCGCTCGAGGTCGCGCACGACGGTGGGCATGTCGAACAGCGCCGAGCTGCGGCCCTGCTCGCGCAGGTAGCGCTTGTAGGACGCCGCACGGGCCGGCTTGCGGCCGATCTGCACCGCGCGCTGCTCGTACTCCTCCAGGCTGTAGGTGATCAGATCGGGCAGGCCGACGGCGCTCAGCAGGCTGCCGGCCATGCGCGAGATATAGCTGCGGCCCGCGCGGGTCAGGATGGGCGTGCCCATCCACAGGCAGTCGCTGGCCGTCGTGCCGGCGTTGTAGGGGAAGGTGTCGAGAAACAGGTCGGCCAGCTGGAAGCGGGCCAGATAGTCCGGCGGCGCGACGCGCGGCGCAAAGATCAGGCGCTCGGCGGCCACGCCATGCTCGGCGGCAAGCTTGAGCATATTGGCCCTGGACCATTCGTTGTCGGCCAGCAGCCACAGCACGCTGTTGTCGACCTGGGCCAGCACCCGCATCCAGCTGGCGAACACGTCCTCGCCGAATTTGTGGTTGTTGTTGAAGGAGCAGAAGACGAAGGCGTCCTCGGGCAGGTGGTACTGCGCGCGCGTCGGCGTCGCGCCGACCTCGCGCTGGCGGTCGCTGACCTGGTAGCTGTTGGGCAGGTAGATCGGCTTCTCGGTGCAATAGGGCAGGTACTCCGGCGGCATCACGAAGCGGTCGGCAATGATCCAGTCGACCCCCGGCAGGGCCGAGGTAGCCGGCAGGCCCAGATAGCCGACCTGGATCGGCGCCGGGCGGTAGGCCAGGATATTGGGCCGCGCGCCATTGGTCAGGCCCTGCAGGTCGACCAGCACGTCGATGCCGGCCTCGGCGATCAGCTGCGCGGCGCGGCGGTCGTCCACGCCATGCAGGCGCACATGGTGGTCCATGGCCTTCAGGATGCGCGCGCGCAGCGGCGTGCCGTCGTCGCGGCTCCAGTCAAAGGCCCAGAGCTCGAAGCGCTCGCGGTCGTGCAGCTCGTAGAGCTCGGCGGTCAAGAGGCCCACCGCATGCATGCACAGATCGCCGGACAGATAGCCGATGCGGATCTTGCCGCTGCGCGGGGTCTTTGCCTGCGCATAAAGCCGCTCGCTGGTCTTGACCACCTTTTCGTGCACGAAGCGCTGCGCCGCCATCAGCTGCAGCGCCGGGTCGTCGCTGGCGCTGAGCATGGCCAAGAGCGAGGTGCTGCACAGCAGCTGGTTGTGGGTGACCTCGCCGACCGGCTGGTAGACCGGCCAGTCGCATTGCTTCTGGCGGATGTGCACATAGTGCTGCATCACGTCCGGCTGCTCGGGCTTGAGCTCCAGGCTTTGCCGCATCAGCGCCTGCGATTCGGCATAGCGCTTGTTCGTCTCCAGCAGGCGCGCCGAGTTGTTCAGCGCATGCAGGCGCAGGCCTAAGCGGTCGGCACCGACGCCATCGGCCTGCTCGTCCTCGGCCACCGTCTTCCATTCGGCCAGCGCCTCGGCGACCTTGCCCAGGTGCTCCAGCTGGTGGCCCAGGTTCAGGCGTGCCTGGGCGAAATGCGGGGCCAGGCTCAGCGCCAGGCGGTAGGCGGCCTCGGCCTCGGCATGCTTGTGCAGCGCGCCCAGCACCGTGCCCCAGTTGAAGCAGGCGACATGGCGATAGGGCGAGCCCGGCGTGCCGGCCACCCAGTTCTGATACAGCAGGGCCGCCGCCTCGGGCATGCCGGCCTGCTGCAGGGTCTGCGCCTGCGCCATCAGCTGGCCGAGCTCCATCACACCGGAGCGCGCGACGGCAAGCAGTTGCTCGACCTGCTGCAGGGCGGTGCTGGGGCTGGCGGTGGCGGGGGTCGAAAGATCCATGGCGGGCAGGCCGCGGCGAGCGGCTTGTTTGAGCTTGGGCGATGTTAGAAGCCCTGCCCCGGCCGGATCGCCCCGATTAAGGCCCGGATTGGATCGCAATTCGGCGCTTGCAGCGGCCGGCTGGCGGCAGCCGGGCCCGGGAAGACCCCAATCCTTCACGATCTGGGCGAAGAAGCCGCCCTTATTCCAGTCATTGCCGGCCGGCAGCCCTGCCGAGAATTCCGACCATGCTGACCGCCCTGCTCAAGCATTGGAACCGCAAGCAAGCGGCGTCGATCTCGACGCTGGGCCCGGTTGCGAGCACGCGGCTGGCCTCGCGCTCGGCGAACCGGCCGGCCGGCGACTCGATCTGGCAGGGCCTCATGCGCCTGCTGCCCGGCGAGGCTGATCCCTGGCAGGGCCGCGGCGCAAACGGCGGCCACGGCGCCATGGCAAGCGCGCGCCAGCGCTTTGCCGCCTGCCTGGACGATCTGCAGGGCGATGGCGTCGAGGAACTGCTGCGCAGCATCCGCCGCAGCCGCACGCTGGCCGATCTCTGGCATCTGCGCACCTGGCTCTATACCGAGATCGCCCGCGCCCATTCGCAATGGGAGGCCGAGCAGCGGCTGGCGCCGCTGAACGCGCATTTCGTGAGCCTGGCCCGCGGCGCCGCGCGGCGCCATTGATCGAAGAAGAAAAACGGAAAGAAAAACAAGATGCAGCTGACCCTGCGCGAGATCCCGCAATTCCTGCCGCCCTGGGCCTATGCCAGCGCCGGCCGCCCCGACGAACGCCGCGGCCGCCTGGCGGCGCGGCGCAGCTTCGTCGAGCAGAAGCTGGTCTTCATGCGCGCCGCCGCCCGCGTCGCCGGCCCGCTCGGGCAGGCGCTGCAGCAGCAGCTGCGCCAGGCCAGCGAACCGATCGAGCTGTGGCTGCTGCGCAGCAAGCTGCTGGACGCGCTGCTCGCCGACGAGGAAGACCGCCTGGACCCGCAGCGCCAGCAGATGTGCGACGCGCTCGACTCGGCCTTTGCCGAGACCGAGCTGTCGAGCCGCTGGTAGTCGGCTGCGAAGCGCTGACTGGCGCTCAGCGCCCCAGATAGTCCATCTTGCCCAGCTCGACGCCGGCGTGGCGCAGCAGCGCGTAGGTCGTCGTCGCGTGGAAATAGAAGTTGGGCAGTGCGAAGTGGCGCAGGAAGTTCTCGCCGCTGAAGCGCAGCGGCTCGCCCGTGCGCCGCGGGATCTCGATCACCCGCTCCTCGCTGCCATCGATCGCCGCGGCCTCGAAGCTCTGCACATAGTCCAGCGTGCGCTGGATGCGCGCGATCAGCTCGTCCAGCGTCGCCTCGCTGTCCTCCCATTTGGGCACCTCCTGGCCGGACAGCCGCGCCATGCAGCCCTTGACCCCGTCGCTGGCGATCTGGATCTGGTTCTTGAAGGGCAGCATGTCCGGCGCCAGGCGCAGCGTCAGATAGACCGCGGTATCGAACTTCTTCTTCTCGGCATGGGCCTTGGCCGCGTCCATCCACTTCAGCATATTGCCCAGCATGCGGGCAAAAGCCGGCGCACTGGCCGAGTACATCGAGATCGTCATGGCTCTGTCTCCGGGCGTATAGAAATTGAAGCGCGCATCGTAACGATTTGCGCCCACCGCTGCTGCGCCGGGCCTCGGTGCAAAATAGCCCGGCCATGAACATCATCATCCTCGACGATTACCAGGACGCGGTGCGCAAGCTGCGCTGCGCGGCCAAGCTGGAACACCTGAACGCCAAGGTCTTCACCAACACCGTCAAGGGCATCGGCCAGCTGTCGATCCGCCTGCGCGATGCCGAGGTGCTGGTGCTGATCCGCGAGCGCACCCATTTCAACCGCCAGCTGCTGGAAAAGCTGCCCAAGCTGAAGCTGATCGTGCAAACCGGCCGGGTCGGCTCGCACATCGACGTCGAGGCCTGCACGCGGCTGGGCATCGCGGTGGCCGAGGGCGTCGGCTCGCCGGTGGCACCGGCCGAGCTGACCTGGGCGCTGATCATGGCCTCGATGCGGCGGCTGCCGCAGTACATCGGCAATCTCAAGCATGGCGCCTGGCAGCAGTCCGGGCTGAAATCCGGCTCGATGCCCCCGAACTTCAATGTGGGCATGGTCTTGCGCGGCAAGACCCTGGGCATCTGGGGCTACGGCAAGATCGGCCAGTTGCTGGCCGGCTTCGGCCGCGCCTTCGGCATGCAGGTGCAGGTCTGGGGCAGCGAGGCCTCGCTGCTGCGCGCCCAGGCCGACGGCTATGCCGCGGCGGCCAGCCGCGAGGCCTTCTTCGAGAGCAGCGATGTGCTGAGCCTGCATCTGCGCCTGGTCGAGGCGACGCGCGGCCTGGTGACGCCGGAGGATCTGGCACGCATGAAGCCGACCGCGCTCTTCGTCAACACCTCGCGCGCCGAGCTGCTGGCCGAGGGCGCGCTGGTCTCGGCGCTGAACCGCGGCCGGCCCGGCATGGCGGCGATCGACGTGTTCGAGAGCGAGCCCATCCTGCAGGGCCATCCGCTGCTGCGGCTGGAGAACGCCGTCTGCACGCCACATATCGGCTATGTCGAGCAGCAGAGCTACGAGCTCTACTTCGACACCGCCTTCGACAATGTTCTGAACTTCATTGCCGGCAAGCCCAGCAATATCGTCAACCCCGAGGTGCTGAAGGTTCGCCGGTGAGCGGGCAGCCCCCGGCGACGACGCGGCCCGCCTCGCTGTGGGCGCTGTTCTGCGCCTTCACCTGGCTGGCGCTGCAGGGCTTCGGCGGCGTGCTGGCGGTCGCGCAGCGGGAGCTGGTCGAGCGGCTCAACTGGCTGTCGCGCGAGGACTTCGTCGAGATGCTGGCGATCGCCCAGGTGCTGCCCGGGCCCAATGTGGTCAATCTGTCGCTGATGATCGGCGACCGCTTCTTCGGCCTGCGCGGCGCCTTCAGCGCGCTGGCCGGCATGCTGCTGCTGCCCTCGCTGATCGTCATCGCGCTGGCCGCGCTGTACGGCCAGCTGGCCGCCCACCCGCTGGTTGCCGATGTGCTGCGCGGCATGGGCGCGGTCTCGGCCGGTCTGATCATCGGCACCGGCATCAAGCTACTGCCGGCGCTGCGCCGCAATGCGATCGGCCGCTGGCCGGCCTTTGCGCTGGCGGCGCTGAGCTTCATCGCCATCCTGGTGTTCCGGCTGCCGCTGCCGCTGCTGGTGCTGGTGTTCGGCGGCCTGGGCATGTTCATGGCCTGGCGGCAACTGAAATGACGGTCGACCTCGGCGCGCTGTTCCTGCATTTCCTGGCGCTGTCGCTGCTGGCGATCGGCGGCGCGATCACGACCGCGCCGGAGATGCACCGCTATCTGGTCGGCCAGCAGCATTGGCTCAGCGACACCGAGTTCACGACCTCGATCGCGCTGGCGCAGGCGGCGCCCGGGCCCAACATTCTGTTCGTCGCGGTGCTGGGCTGGAACGTTGCCGGCCTGGCCGGCGCCGTCACCGCGATGGCCGGCATCCTGATCCCCTCGACGGTCCTGGTGCTCAGCGCCATCCGCTGGGCGCGCGCCAAGCGCGAGAGCCGCGGCGTGCGCGCCTTCACCGCCGGCATGATGCCGCTGACCCTGGGCCTGATGCTGGCCACCGGCTGGCTGATCGCCGAGCCCTTTGTGCGCGAACCGGCGCACCGCTGGCCGACCCTGGCGCTGATCGCCGCCACCCTGGTGCTGATGCTGAAGACCCGGCTGGGGCTGGTGTGGATCGTGCTGGGCGGCGGCCTGCTGGGCGGGCTGGGCCTGGTCTAGGCTCGGTCTAGGCGCGGGCCGCGCGGTAGAGCTCGCCGTCGGCGGCGGCGATCAGTTGCTCCAGCGAGGGCTCGGCACCGGACGACGCCAGGCCCTGGCGCAGCCTGATGCCCTGGGCGGCGGCCGCCGCGCACAGATGCCGGGCCAGCGCCTGCGCCTCGGCCGCGCCGGTTTCCGGCAGCAGCAGCAGGAAGCGGGCCTCGCCCCAGTCGGCCGCCAGATCGCCATCGCGCGCCTGCTGGCGCAGCAGCTCGGCCAGCCGCGGCCGCGCCGTCTCGGCCTCGGCCTCGGACTCGATCTCCAGCAATAGCGCGCACAGCGGTCGGGCGCGCCGCCGCGCTGCGCTCCACAGCCGCAGGCCCTCGTCGAAGAAGGCGAGCCGGGTCGGCAGGCCGCTGAGCGGGTCGAGCCGGCGCTGGCGGCCGGCCGCCCAGCGCTGCCGCAGCCGCGCGCGCGAGTCGCGCTCCAGCGCCAGCGCCAGCAGCAGCGCCTGAGCCAGCACGCCGAGCTCGAGGCCCTGCGCGGTCCAGCCGTTCAGCGGCAGCCAGCCCCAGATCGCCATCACGGTCAGCGCGGCGCCGGCCGGGCCGCCAAGGCTGGCGGCCAGGAACAGCGCCGCGGCCGGCTGCTGGCGCTCCAGCGCCCAGAGGCCCAGCTGCAGCATCGCCAGGCCGGCAAGCAGCAGCAGGGTCAGCGCCCAGGCCAGCGCCGCCACATGCCAGTCCAGCGCGATGCAGGCCGGCAGCGGCAGCAGCGCCAGCGGCAGGCCCCACAGCAGCTGACGCTGCCGCAGCGGTGCCAGCTGCCCGAGCCGCAGCAGCTGCGCGCCGAGCAGCAGGCCGGACAGGCCGAACAAACCGGTCGCCAGCGGAATCGCATAGCGCTGCACCGCGGCCTCCTCGGGCCAGACAAAGGCATAGCCGAGCCCGCTCAGCGCCAGCTCCAGCGCGGCAAAGGCCAGCAGATGCAGCGCATACAGCGGCTGGCTGGTCTGGCGCAGGCCGGCGAACAGCAGCAGCTGATGAAGAGCCAGGGCCAGCAAGGCGCCGCAGACCAGCAGCGGCGGCAGCGCGGCGGCCTGCAGGCGCGGCGCCGGCCCGGCGCGCGCCTGCGCCTCGTCGAGCAGGCGCAGCGGCAGCACCATCGGGTCCTGCGAGGCGACGCGGATGAACAGCTCGCTCTGGCCCGGCGGCAGGTTCAGCGGGAAACCATAGCCCAGGCCCGGCAGCAAGGCCGCGGCGCCGGCGCGCGGGCCGGCCTCGTCGCCGCTGTGCGCCTGGGCGAGCATGCGGCCGGCCGCCAGATGGTGGACGTCCAGGCTGTCGATCCAGCTCATGCCCAGCGCCAGCCGCAGCGCCTGTGGGCGCTCCAGCGGGTTGTCCAGCCACAGATAGATCCAGACCGGCCGCGCGGCCAGGCCGAAGCTGGCGACGCTGCGGTCGTCGCGGCGGAACTCGCCGCGCTGCAGCGCCGCCCTCGCCTGCTCCAGCCCCAGCGGGCCGTTGCGCTCCTGCAGATAGAGCAGGTGCGGGCCCAGCGGGGTTTCGGGCAGCTGGTCGATGCGCAGCGGCTGCGCCTGGGCAAGGCCGGCCAGCCAGCACAGGGCCAGCAGCAGCAGTTTCTTCAGCGGGGCCATCTTGTCGATCCTCTTGAAGATCGCCTGAGGCCCCCGGGCCTCAGGCGTCCTTGGTGCCGAAGATCTTGTCGCCGGCGTCGCCCAGGCCCGGGATGATGTAGCCCTGCTCGTTCAGATGGCTGTCGATCGCGGCGGTCCAGCAGCGCACCTCCGGATGCGCCTTGCCGAGCGCCTCGACGCCTTCCGGCGCGGCGACCAGCACCAGCGCCCGGATGTCCTTGCAGCCGCGGCGCTTGAGCAGATCGATGGTCGCGATCATCGAGCCGGCCGTGGCCAGCATCGGGTCGACGATCAGCGCGGTGCGCTCGTCCAGCTGGCCGACGAAGCGCTCAAAGTAATGCACCGGCTGCAGGGTCTCATGGTCGCGCGCCAGGCCGACGACGCTGATCTTGGCGTTGGGCACCATGTCCAGCACGCCGTCCAGCATGCCCAGGCCGGCGCGCAGGATGGGCACGACGGTGACCTTGCGGCCGGCGATCTGGTCGACCTCGGTCGGACCGCTCCAGCATTCGATCGTCGTCTTCTCGAGCGGAAAATCGGCGGTGGCCTCATAGGCCAGCAGGCGGGCGACCTCGCCGGTCAGCTCGCGGAACTTCTTGGTCGAGATCTCGGCCTCGCGCATCAGGCCGATCTTGTGCTTGACGAGGGGATGGTGGACTTCGATGACGGCCATGATCAGCAGCTCTTGTTAGATGGAAAGGAATGGGCGCGATTATCGGCTCTGGGCCCGGCGCTGGCGCAGCGCCTCGTAGAGGCAGACACCGGCGGCCACCGAGACATTGAGGCTCTCGACCGCCCCCTGCATCGGGATGCTGACCAGCTCATCGCAGGTCTTTGCGGTCAGCTGGCGCATGCCCTCGCCCTCGGCGCCCAGCACCAGCGCGACCGGACGGTTCAGATCAATGTCGTAGATTGACTTCTCGGCCTGGTCCGAGGTGCCGACGACCCAGACATCGCGCTCCTTCAGCTCCTTCAGCGCGCGCGCCAGATTGGTCACCATCAGATAGGGCACCGTCTCGGCCGCGCCGCTGGCGACCTTGGCCACCGTCGCGTTGAGGCCCACCGCATGGTCCTTGGGCGCGACCACCGCCTGGGCGCCCGCGCCATCGGCGACGCGCAGGCAGGCGCCCAGATTGTGCGGATCGGTGACGCCGTCCAGCACCAGCAGCAGCGGCAGCTGCTCGGCCGCCTCCAGATCCTCCATCACCGCGTCCAGCGAATGCTGCATCGCGATCGCGTTGACGCGGGCGACCACGCCCTGGTGGCGCGGGCTGCCGGCCAGCTTGCCCAAGCGCTCGTCGTCGCTGTCGACCAGCTTGACGCCGGCCTCCTTGACCCTCTCGACGAAGCCGCGCATGCGCTGGTCGCGCCGGCTGGCGTCGATATGGACCTCGGTGATCGACTTCGGATGCGTCTTCAGCCGCACGGTGACGGCATGGAAGCCGAACAGGATTTTGTTGGAGCTCATGCCCGCATTGTCGCCTGCAGGAGCAGCAAGGCGCCGATCAGCAGCGGCTGATGCAGCATGTAGAAGCTCAGGGACCAGCGCCCCAGCAGGGCCAGCGGCGCGAGCGGCGCCGGCAGCGGCCCGGCCAGCAGCGCCGGCCGCTGCGCCAGCAACCAGCGGCCCAGCGCATGGCCCCACAGCATCAGGCCGAACCAGGGCAGGATCGGCACGAAGTCCTCGGTCACCGGCTTGCGCGTCACCAGGCCCAGCCAGTTGCTCCAGCGCGTGTCGAAGAACGGGTGCTGCACCCATTGCGGCAGCAGCACCGCCGCCAGGCCCAGCAGCAGGCAGGCGGCCGGCGTCAGCCGCGGCCCCAGCGCGCGCAGCAGGATCAGCATCAGCGCCATGCCGTGCAGCACGCCGAAGCTGATGAAGCTGCGCGGGAACATCAGCCAGGAGCCCAGCGAGACCAGCAAGGCGCAGCCGGCCACCTGGGCCCAGCGCCTCCAGAAGCGCCGCCAGGGCTGCCCCTGGGCCAGGGCCAGCGCCTGACCCAGACCGGCGCAGAGCAGGAACAGGCTGACGATCATGGTGCGCTGGCCGGTCCAGAAGGGGTCGCGGTAGAAATCGGCGCGCAGCCAGCCGAAATGGCTGAGGTCGAAGCAGAAGTGGAAGGCCGCCATCCAGACGATGGCCGCGCCGCGCAGCGCATCGAGCCGCGGGCTGCGCCAGACGCCGGTGCCAGCCCCGGAATTCGGGTCGCGATTTATCATCATTTGGCCGGCAGTCTAGCGGCCACTTCCCCTCCTGCTCAGCTTGCAACCCTCGCTCACGATGCGCCGTCGAGTCCTGACCCTGTCCTCGCTCCTCTTGCTGTCGACCGCCCTGGCCGCGCCGCCACCGCCGGCGAGCCGCCCGGTGCAGCCGCGCGGGCCGCTGGATGCGGCCGAGCTGAACCATATCGCCGTGTTCAAGCGTGTCTCGCCCTCGGTGGTCCACATCACCACCTTGGCGCTGCGCCGCGACATGTTCTCGCTCAACGTCACCGAGGTGCCCAGCGGCACCGGCAGCGGCTTCGTCTGGGACGGCGCCGGCCATATCGTCACCAACGCCCATGTGATCCGCGGCGCCAACGGCGCGCGGGTGACCCTGGCCGACCAGAGCGAGTACGAGGCCGAGCTGGTCGGCGTATTCCAGGACCGCGACCTGGCCGTGCTGCGGATCAAGGCGCCGCGCGAGAAGCTGCCGCCTATTCCCGTCGGCTTGAGCCGCGATCTGCAGGTCGGCCAGCAGGTCTATGCGATCGGCAACCCCTTCGGCCTGGACCAGACCCTGACCACCGGCATCGTCAGCGCGCTGGGGCGAGAGATTGAGTCGCTGAACCGGCGCACGATACGCAATGCGATCCAGACCGATGCCGCGATCAACCCGGGCAATTCGGGCGGCCCGCTGCTCGATTCGGCCGGCCGGCTGATCGGCGTCAACACCTCGATCTACAGCCCCAGCGGCGCCAGCGCCGGCATCGGCTTCGCGATTCCGGTCGACGAGGTCAACCGCATCGTGCCACGGCTGATCCGCGACGGCCGCATGATCCGCCCGGTGCTGGGCGTGACCGGCGGACCGCCATCGCTGTCCGAGGTCTTGAAGCTGCCGCGCGGCGTCGCGCTGCTGCGCGTCGCACCCAACAGCCCGGCCGAGAAGGCCGGCCTGCGCGCTTTTGCCCGCGGCCGCGACGGGCGCCTGATCCAGGGCGATGTGATCACCGCCATCGACGACGAGGCCGTCGCCAGCTTCGACGATATGCTGACCCTGTTCGAGCAGCGCCAGGTCGGCGAGCGGGTCTCCTTAAGCGTCTGGCGCGCCGGGGCGACGCGCAAGCTGCAGGTCCAGCTGGCGGCCAGCGAGGATTGATCGCCCGGCAAGGAACTTGAACTATGGGCCCGGCCCGGCAAGGTCTTGGAGCGGGCTATAGACTGGGCCGATGAGCTTGCCCCTGTCCATCCTCGACCTCGCACCCATCGTCGAAGGCAGCGATGCCGCGAGCGCGCTGCGCCAGAGCATCGCACTGGCCCAGCATGCGGAAAAGCTCGGCTACCGGCGCTTCTGGGTGGCCGAACACCACAATATGGATGGGGTCGCCAGCTCGGCGACCGCCGTGCTGATCGGCCAGCTGGCGGCGGCCACCTCGACGATACGCGTCGGCTCGGGCGGCATCATGCTGCCCAACCATGCGCCGCTGACGGTGGCCGAGGCCTTCGGCACGCTGGCGACCCTGTTCCCGGACCGCATCGACCTGGGCCTGGGCCGCGCACCGGGCACCGACCAGCCGACAATGCGGGCGCTGCGCCGGCATCTGAGCACGGCCGCCGAGGACCGCTTTGCGGAGGATGTCGTCGAGTTGCAGACCCTGCTCGGGCCGCCGCGCGAGGGTCAGATCGTCCGCGCGATCCCGGG
Source organism: Roseateles violae (assembly GCF_030410485.1). Taxonomy (GTDB): domain Bacteria; phylum Pseudomonadota; class Gammaproteobacteria; order Burkholderiales; family Burkholderiaceae_C; genus Roseateles_D; species Roseateles_D violae. The sequence goes on from NZ_JAUHHC010000004.1 coordinate 345,043, forward strand.
CCAGGGTACCGAGGTGCCGATCTGGCTGCTGGGCTCCAGCCTCTACAGCGCGCAGCTGGCCGCCTATCTGGGCCTGCCCTTCGCCTTTGCCTCGCATTTCGCGCCCGATCTGCTGCAGCAGGCGCTGGACATCTACCGCGCCCAGTACCGGCCCAGCGAGAAGCACCCCAGGCCCTATGCGATGGTCGGGCTGAACGTGATCGTGGCCGACAGCGATGCCCAGGCCAAGTACCTATTCAGTTCGCTGCAGCAGCGCTTTCTGGGCATGCAGCGCGGCCAGCGCGGGCCGCTGCCCCGCCCGGTCGACAGCATGGACGGCTTGTGGAGCGCTGGCGAGAAGGCCGGCGTCGAGCGTATGCTGGCCGAGTCGCTGGTCGGCTCGCCGGACAGCGTGCGCTCGGGCCTGGCGGCGACGCGCGAACGCACCGGTGCCGATGAGTTGATCGTTGCCTGCGCCGTGCACGACTTCGCGGCCCGGCTGCGCTCCTACGAGTTGCTGGCCGGGCTTTGAGCCGGCAACATACGCTTACGGGATGTTGGCCCGGCTGCGTTAACGTGCCGGCCGGACAGAGACAGATATCACGTTTGGAGCCCTGGGCATGCAGATTGCGTCGTACGAGTTCATTTCCGACAGCGGCCGGTTCGCCATCAGCTGGCGCCCTTATGGCCGCTGGCGCGTCAAGTGCGCGCAGGGATTGATCGACCGCTCGTTCGAGACGCCGCAGCAGGCGCTGGCCGAACTGGTGCGTCGCTTTCCGGTGCCGCCCGATCTGGACGACTGGATTCCGCTGGAAGCAACGGCCGGCGAGACCCTGCCCGGCGAACTGGACCCGCTGGGTCCGACCGGTAAGCTGGGGTAACAAGCGTAAGCCGGCAAGCAGCCGGCTTTTTCTTGGCAAGCCGGCGCAGCGCCGGCTGGTCTCCGCCCCTCAGCCCAAGGCCTTGCGCGCGTTGCGGAACATGCGCATCCAGGGGCTCAAGGCGCTCTTGTCGCCCGGGCTCCAGCTCATCTGCACATTGCGGAAGACCCGCTCCGGGTGCGGCATCAGCACGGTGAAGCGGCCATCGGCCGTGGTCACCGAGGTGAGGCCGTCCGGGCTGCCATTGGGGTTCAGCGGGTAGACCTCGGTCGGCCGGCCGGCGTTGTCCACATAGCGCATCGCGCGCGCGACCTGAGCCGCATCGCCGCGCTGCGAGAAGTCGGCATAACCCTCGCCGTGGGCGACGGCGATCGGCAGGCGGCTGCCGGCCATGCCCTGGAAGAACAGGCTGGGCGAATCGAGCACCTCGACCATGGCCAGCCGCGCCTCGAACTGCTCGCTCTTGTTGCGGGTGAACTTGGGCCAGTACTGCGCGCCGGGGATGATGGGCGACAGCGCCGCCATCATCTGGCAGCCGTTACACACGCCCAGCGCGAAGCTGTCGGGCCGCGCGAAGAAGGCCTTGAAGTCCTCGGCCAGCACCGGGTTGAACATCACCGAGCGGGCCCAGCCCTCGCCGGCACCGAGCGTGTCCCCATAGCTGAAGCCGCCGCAGGCGACAAAGCCCTTGAAGTCGCGCAGGCTCGCGGCCCCCGACTGCAGATCGCTCATGTGCACGTCGTAGCTGTCGAAGCCGGCCAGGGCCATCGCATAGCTCATCTCGACATGCGAGTTGACGCCCTGCTCGCGCAGGATCGCCAGCCTGGGCCGCGCGCCCCTATTGATGAAGGGCGCGGCGACATCGTCGGCCGGATCGAAGCTCAGCAGCTGATGCTGGCCCGGATCGTCGGCACGGCCGACCTCGGCATGCTCGCTGTCGGCACAGGCCGGGTTGTCGCGCAATTGCGCGATGCGCCAGCTGACCTCGTCCCAGCTCTTGTGCAATTGCTCCAGCGGCGCCGCAAAAACCTTCTTTGCATCGCGCCAGACCTCGATCTGGCCGCTGCTGTTCGGCTTGCCGATCACATGGCTGTGCTTGGACAGGCCATGCGCGCGCAGCAGCTGCAGCGCCGCATCGCGGTCGGCCGTGGCGACCTGCAGCACGGCACCGAGTTCCTCGTTGAACAGCGCCTTCAGGGTCAGCTCGTTGCGGCGCGCGTCGACCTGCTGGGTCCAGTTCTTGACGTCGCCCTCCTCGACCTCCTGCACCAGCATGTCCACGTTCAGGCTGACGCCGACATGGCCGGCAAAGCCCATCTCGCAGACGGTGGCCCAGAGGCCGCCGTCGCCGCGGTCGTGGTAGGCCAGCAGCTTGCCGTCGGCGCGCAGCGCGTTGACGGCGGTGACCAGGTTCTTCAGCAGCGCGGCATCGTCCAGATCGGGCACCGATCCGCCGAACTGGTTCAAGGTCTGCGCGAGGATGGAGCCGCCCATGCGGTTCCGGCCCTGGCCCAGGTCCACCAGGATCAGGCTGGTGTCGCCGGCCTGCAGCTGCGGCGTCAGCGTCTGCCGCACATCGGCAATCGAGGCAAAGGCGCTGATGATCAGCGAGACCGGCGCCGTCACTTGTCTATCGTCCCAGCGCGTGCGCATCGACAGCGAATCCTTGCCCACGGGAATGGACACGCCCAGCGCCGGGCACAGCTCCATGCCGACCGCCTTGACGGTGTCGAATAGCGCGGCGTCCTCGCCCGGCTCGCCACAGGCGGCCATCCAGTTGGCGCTGAGCTTGACCCGCGGCAGCTCGATAGGCGCGGCCAGCAGATTGGTGATCGCCTCGCCGACGGCCATGCGGCCCGAGGCCGGCGCATTGACGGCCGCCAGCGGCGTGCGCTCGCCCATGGCCATCGCCTCGCCGGCAAAGCCCCTGAAGTCGGCCAGGGTGACCGCGCAATCGGCCACCGGCACCTGCCAGGGTCCGACCATCTGGTCGCGCGAATTGAGGCCGCCGACCGTGCGGTCGCCGATGGTGATCAGGAAGCGCTTGGAGGCGACGGTCGGGTGGCGCAGCACGTCGTGGGCGGCCTTGCTCAGATCGACGCCGGTCAGCTCCAGCCGGCCGCCCGAGCGCTCGACGCGGGTGACATCGCGGTGCACCTTGGGCGGCTTGCCCAGCAGCACATCCATCGGCATGTCGATCGCGCGCTCGCCGCCCTCACCGTCTTCCAGGATCAGCTCGCGCTCTTCGGTGGTCACGCCGACGATGCCGAAGGGGCAGCGCTCGCGTTCGCACATGCTCTGGAACAGCTCGAGGCTTTCGGGCGCGATCGCCAGCACATAGCGCTCCTGGCTCTCGTTGCACCAGATTTCCTTGGGCGCAAGACCCGACTCCTCCAGCGGCACCCGGCGCAGATCGAAGCGCGCGCCGCGGCCGGCGTCGTTGACCAGTTCGGGGAAGGCGTTCGAGATGCCGCCGGCGCCGACGTCGTGGATAGCCAGGATCGGGTTCTTCTCGGCCAGGCCCCAGCAATGGTTGATCACTTCCTGCACGCGCCGCTCGATCTCCGGATTGCCGCGCTGCACCGAGTCGAAGTCCAGATCGGCCGTGTTGGTGCCGGCCGCCATCGAGGAGGCGGCACCACCGCCCATGCCGATGCGCATGCCCGGGCCGCCGAGCTGGATCAGCAAGGTGCCGGCGGGGAACTCGATCTTCTTGGTCAGGTCCGCGCGGATCGCGCCGAGACCGCCGGCGATCATGATGGGCTTGTGATAGCCGCGCTGGACGCCGTCGACTTCCTGCTCGTAGACGCGGAAGTAGCCGCCCAGATTCGGCCGGCCGAATTCGTTGTTGAAGGCCGCGCCGCCCAGCGGGCCCTCGATCATGATCTGCAGGGCGCTGGCGATGTGCGCGGGTTTGCCGACGTTGGCCTGTTCCCAGGGCTCATTCAATCCCGGCAGACGCAGGTTCGAGACCGAAAAGCCGGTCAGGCCGGCCTTGGGCTTGGCGCCGCGGCCGGTGGCGCCCTCGTCGCGGATCTCGCCGCCGGCGCCGGTCGAGGCGCCCGGGAACGGCGAAATGGCGGTCGGGTGGTTGTGCGTCTCGACCTTCATCAAGACATGGGCCGTCTCGGCCCGCGCCTCGTACTTGGGCGCGCGCCGATCTGTCAATGAAGGGCCGGCCGGCATCCAGCGTTCGATCGCGTGGCCTTCCATCACGGCGGCGTTGTCGGAATAGGCGATCACCGTGTGCTGGGGCGACAGCTTCTCGGTGTTGCGGATCATGCCGAACAGCGACAGCGGCTGATCCACGCCATCGACGGTGAACTTGGCGTTGAAGATCTTGTGGCGGCAATGCTCGGAGTTTGCCTGCGCGAACATCATCAGTTCGACATCGCTGGGGTTGCGCTTCAAGCTGTTGAAGGCATCGACCAGATAGTCGATCTCGTCGTCGGACAGGGCCAGGCCGAAGTCCTTGTTGGCCTTCTCCAGTGCGCCACGGCCATGGCCCAGCACGTCGACATGCTCGAGTGGCTGGGCGGTCTTCTCGTCGAACAGATGGCGGGCGTCCTCGCGGGCCAGCAACACGCTCTCGGTCATGCGGTCGTGCAAGAGCTCGGCGCAGGCGAGCAGCTCGGCCTGCGTCAGCGTCTTCACGCCGCCCAGCAGGCCCGACTTCAGCGTGATGCGGTACTCGGTAACGCGCTCGACGCGGTGGATGCCGAGGCCGCAGTTGTGGGCGATGTCGGTGGCCTTGGAGGCCCAAGGGCTGACGGTGCCCAGGCGCGGCGCGACGACGACCAGGGCGCCCTCGGTTCCGCCTTCGTAGGCATCGCCGTAGTTCAAGAGCGCGGCCAGCTTGGCCTCGTCCTCGGCCCCCAGCGCGGCATCGCTCCAGACCCAGTGCACATGGCGGGCCGCCACGCCGTTAATGCGCTCGTTGACCGCCTGCAGCCGCGGCAGCAGAGCCTGGGCGCGAAAAGCCGACAGAGCGTTGCCGCCCTCGAAAGAAAGCAGATGCTTGGTGGAAGCCATGGAGTCCCGCGATGCCTGCCAGACCGATGCGATCTGGCCTTCTGGATGAAGTGCGGGATTCTACCGAGGCTGACCGCCGCTCCCGGGCGAGCGGCGGCAATTTCACCAACTGGTCAGCCTTTGCTCAGCGCTCGGTCTTCATGCGATCGACGATGGCCTCGCAGCGATCGATCAGCGCGCCCTGGTCGATCGTCGTCAGCGCCCGGCCCTTCAGCACCTGGCGGCCGCCGACCCAGACGTCGGACACATGCTCGCGACCGGCCACATAGACCAGTTGCGCCGCCGGGTTGTAGACCGGTCGGCATTCCAGCGCGTCGAGCGAGACGGCGACGCAATCGGCCAGCTTGCCGACCTCCAGCGAGCCGAGCTCGTCGCCCCGGCCCATGGCCCGGGCCGCGCGCAAGGTCGCCATCTCCAGCGCCGTGCGCGCCGAGACGGTCAGCGGGTCGCCGCTGACGCCCTTGGCCAGCAGGGCCGCGGCGCGGATCTCGCCGAACATGTCCTGACGGTTGTTCGAGGCGGCGCCGTCGGTGCCGAGGATGGTGTTGATGCCGGCCGCCTCCAGCGCCTTCAGCGGCTGCACGCCCGAGGCCAGCTTCAGGTTGGAGTTCGGGTTGTGGACCAGATGGACCTTCTGCTTGGCCAGCATCTCGATCTCGGCCTCGTTCAGATGGACCATGTGCACGGCCATCATCTTCTCGTTCAGCAGGCCCAGCTTGTTCAGGCGCTCCAGCGGCCGCATGCCGTGCTGCTTGACGCTGCCCTCGACCTCGTCCAGCGTCTCGTGGATGTGGCAGTGCATCTGCAGGCCGTGCTGCTCGGACAGCTGGCGCAGCTTGATGAAGGTCTCGTCCGAGACCGTGTAGGGCGCGTGCGGCGCGCTGGTCCAGTCCAGCAGCTTCTCGCCCTTGAACTGCTCGTAGGCAGCCAGGCCCTTGGCGATGTAGTCGTCCGGCCCCGAGGCGTAGCCGGTCGGGAAGTCGATCACATTGATGGACACGCCGGCGCGGATGCCCGCATCGACCGCGGCGCGCGCCATCGCGGTGGGGAAGAAATACATGTCATTGAGGTAGGTCACCCCGCCACGCAGCGCCTCGGCCGCCGACAGCAACGAGCCCTGGTAGGTCCAGTCCTCGTCTACCCACTTCTTCTCCAGCGGCCAGATGTGGTTGTTGAGCCAGTCCATCAGCGCCAGGTCGTCGGCAACGCCGCGCAAGAGCGACATCGCCGAATGCGTGTGGCCGTTGATCAGGCCGGGAATCAGCACATGTGAGCCCAGCTCGACGCGCTCGGCGCTCGGATACCGGGCCTCGGCCTGGGCCCAGGGCAGCACGGCGGCGATGCGCTCGCCCTCGATCACCAGCGCATGCCGGTCCAGCACCTCGCTGCCGGGGGCCATGGTCAGCAGCCAGCGCGGCTTCAGAATCTTGGTCGTCGTCATCTCATCATCCTCATAGATCGAAAGCCTGGTCGAACAGGGCCAGCACGCGTTCGGCGTGAACGCCGATGCAGGCCTGCTGCACCGGCTGATCGCTCCAGGCCGTGCGCGCATGATGGCCCATGTCCTTGAAATCCTGAATCGTCTGACCGCGCGCCAGGCCCTCGCAGACGACGCGCACCGGGCCGGCGCGCAGTGTGAAGGCGCCGGGCTCGATCGCATAGGCGATCGCGCTGGCGTCGTGCGCATAGACGCCGGCGATGCCGTCGCGCTCGCTGTAGAAATCCTGGTAATGGCGGGTCGCGCGCCAGATGAAGTCGCCGACCTGGCCGCCGCGGCCCTGCAGCGCGGCCAGATAGCGTTCGTCCATCACCACCTGCTGGGTCACGTCGAGGCCGACGATGACCAGCGGCCAGCGCGCGGTAAAGACCTGGTCGGCCGCCTCGGGGTCGCTGATGATGTTGGCCTCGGCCACCGGCGTGACATTGCCGAAATGCCCGTTCATGCCGAAGGCGCCCCCCATCACGATGACCTGCCGGACCTTGTCGACGATGCCGGGATCGTGGCGCAGCGCCCGCGCGAGATTCGTCATCGGGCCGACGGCGATCAAGGTGATGGCACCGGGCTGCGCATTGACCATCTCGCAGATCAGCTCGTGTGCCGGGCGCGGATCGGGCGCCGGCAGCCCCCCATCGGCCTGCGCCTGGCCACCCAGGCCGTCCTCGCCATGCACATGGGCCGGGAACTCGGGCTCGCGGCTCGCCAGCAGCGGCATCGCCGCGCCGGCCGCCACCGGGATCTGCAGGCCGTAGAGCCGGCACAGCAGCTGCGCATTGCGCGTGGTCGTCGCCACCGAGGCATTGCCGAACACCGTGGTGACCGCGCGCAGGCGGATCGCCGGATGGCGGGCCAGCAGGTACAGCGCCATCGCATCGTCGATGCCGGGGTCGGTGTCGAAGATCACCTGCTGGAGGCCCAGGGCCGTGCTACTGCTCATCGCCGCTCCTCGTTGATCTCAAGTCCGTCAGGCGCGCGGCGCGAAGGCCGCGCCGAGTTCGGCGCGGCGCGGCATCGCCGACTGCACGCCGCTGCGGCTGACCGCGATCGCGGCCGCCGCCTGGCCCAGGCGCAGCGCCTCGGCGGCGCTGCGGCCTTCGGCCAGGCCGGTGGCCAGGCCGCCGACAAAGGTATCGCCGGCGCCGACCGTGTCGACCGCCTGCACCGCCTGGGCCGGCAGATGCTCGAGCCGGCCGCCGGCATCGGCCAGCAGCACGCCCTCGGCACCCAGCGTCACGACGACGGTGCGCGGCCCGCGCTGCAGCAGCGCCTGCGCCGCCTCGCGCGCCCCGGCCAGGCCGCTGAGCTGCGCCGCCTCGGTCTCGTTGAGCACCAGCCAGTCGCTTAAGCCCAGCAGCGCCTCGGGCACCTTCAAGGCCGGCGCCGCGTTCAGCACCGTGGTGGCCCCGGTGGCACGCGCCAGCGCGAAGGCCTCGGCGATCGCCGGCACCGGCACCTCCAGCTGTGCAACGACGACGGCGGCCGTCTGCAGCGCATCCTTGCTGGCGGCGACATCGTCGGGGCTCAGCTCGGCATTGCTGCCCGGCACATAGACGATGGCGTTCTCGCCGCCCTCGCTGGCGACCATGATGACGGCAATGCCCGGCAGGGCCTGCCCGTCGCGCACGACGCCCTCGCAGGCAATGCCCTCGTCGGCCAGCGCGCGCAGCAGCGCCGGCCCATGCTCGCGCGTGCCAACGCGTGCGACAAAGGCGACCTGGGCGCCCAGGCGCGCGGCGGCCACCGCCTGGTTCGCGCCCTTGCCGCCGGGCGCCATCACGAACTGCTGGCCGACCAGGGTCTCGCCCGGCGCCGGCAGGCGCATCCCATGGGCGACCATGTCCATATTGATGCTGCCGACGACGACGACACCGGTCCTCTTGCGTTCGCTCATTGCTTGTTTTCCCTCATCCCTTGTTCTCGGCCGGCGCGGCCGTGCTCTCGCGCACGACCAGGCGCGGCGTCAGCTGCACATCCTTCAGCGCCGCGCCCGGATTCTCGATCCGGTCGATCAGCACCCGGCCGGCCTCGTGGCCCAGCTGGCGGATCGAGCAGCCGACCGAGCTCAGCGCCGGAAACACATAACGGCTCAGCTCGATGTCATCAAAGCCGACGATGGACAGCTGCTGCGGCACCTTGAGCCCCAACTCGGCGGCGGCGCGCAGCGCGCCGATCGCCATCATGTCGTTGCTGGCGAAGATGCCAGTCACGGGCGCGGCCGCCCCACCTTGTGCGCGCAGCAGCTTGCGCACCGCCTCATAGCCGCCCGGGCTGGAGAAATCGCTCTCGACGACCAGTTGCTCGTCCGGCGCGAGGCCGGCCTCCAGCAGCGCGCGGCGCCAGCCCTCGATGCGCTCGCGCGAGACCTCGAACTCGGCCGGCCCGCTGATGCAGGCGATGCGGCGATGGCCCAGGCTCAGCAGATGCTGGACCGCGTTGTAGGCGCCCTGCTGGTTGTTGACGCTGACCCGGTCGGCGCGCGCGCCCGGCACCAGCCGGTCCACCGTCACCGAGGGCACGCTGGCCAGCTTGAAGATCCGCGCCAGCGCCTCGTCGTCGCCGGCCGAGGACAGCAGCAGACCGTCCACGCGTTTCTCCAGCAGGGTGCGCATGTACTGCTGCTGGCGCTTGGGGTCGTTGTCCGAGTTGCACAGGAAGACCGAGAAGCCGGCCAGGCGGCAGCACTCCTCGACGCCGGCGACCAACTCGGCAAAGAAGGGGTTGTTCACATTGGGCACCAGCACGCCGACGATCTTGGTCTCGCTCTTGCGCAGCGAGCGGGCGACCGCGCTGGGCAGATAGCCGATCTCCTCGACGGCGGCCAGCACACGCCGGCGCGCATCGGCGCTGACCGGGCGGGTGTCGTTCAGGACATGGGAAACGGTGGTGAACGAGACCCCGGCCAGGGCCGCCACATCTTTGATCGTGCTCAAGGTTTCGCTCGCCGCCTCGATGGCGGCTGTAGTCGGCAAACGTTTGCCAATGACCAAAGCATAGCCGAGATGTGCGGTCTTTCGCGGTCGGCGCGAGGAATTTGCGCAAATAGCGTCGAGCCCGGCGCCCCATCTAGCGAGCGGCGTCGAGCGCGCTCAGCGCCCCAAACGAAAAACCCCGACCTGCCGGAGCGGGTCGGGGTTGTCGGACGCTTGGGGCGATCAGCGCTGGGAGATCGGCTTGACGTCGCGGGCGCTGGCGCCGACGAAGAGCTGGCGTGGACGGCCGATCTTGTACTCCGGGTCGCCGATCATCTCGTTCAGCTGGGCGATCCAGCCGACCGTGCGGGCCAGCGCGAAGATCGCGGTGAACAGCGGCACCGGGATGCCGATCGCGCGCTGCACGATGCCCGAGTAGAAGTCGACGTTCGGGTAGAGCTTGCGGGCGACGAAGTACTCGTCTTCCAGCGCGATCTTCTCCAACTCCATCGCCAGCTTGAACATCGGGTCGTTGTGCAGGCCCAGTTCGTTCAGCACCTCGTGGCAGGTCTCGCGCATCAGCTTGGCACGCGGGTCGTAGTTCTTGTAGACACGGTGACCGAAGCCCATCAGCTTGACGCTGCTGTTCTTGTCCTTGACCTGCTTGATGAACTCGCCGATCTTGGCCACGCCGCCCTGCTTCTGGATGTCTTCCAGCATGTTCAGCGCCGCCTCGTTGGCGCCGCCGTGGGCCGGGCCCCACAGACAGGCCACGCCGGCCGCGATCGCCGCGAACGGGTTCGTGCCCGACGAGCCGCACAGGCGCACGGTCGAGGTCGAGGCGTTCTGCTCGTGGTCGGCGTGCAGGATGAAGATGCGGTCCATCGCGCGCACCAGCACGTCGTTGGGCTTGTATTCCTCGCAGGGCGTGGCGAACATCATGCGCATGAAGTTGCCGGCGTAGCTGAGGTTGTTCTGCGGGTAGATGTAGGGCTGGCCGATGGTGTACTTGTAGGCCATCGCCACCAAGGTCGGCATCTTGGCGATCAGGCGGATCGCCGAGATCTCGCGATGCTCGGGGTTATTGATGTCGGTGCTGTCGTGATAGAAGGACGACATCGCGCCGACCAGGCCGGTCATCACCGCCATCGGGTGCGCGTCGCGGCGGAAGCCGCGCAGGAAGAACTGCATCTGCTCGTTGACCATCGTGTGGTTGGTCACGCGGCTGACGAAGTCGGCCTTCTGCGTCTCGTTCGGCAGCTCTCCGTACAGCAGCAGATAGCAGGTTTCCAGATAGTCGCAGTTGGTCGCCAGCTGCTCGATCGGGTAGCCGCGGTACAGCAGCTCGCCCTTGTCGCCGTCGATATAGGTGATGGTCGAGTTGCAGGAAGCGGTCGACAGGAAGCCCGGGTCGTAGGTGAACTTGCCCGTCTGCGCGTACAGCTTGCGGATGTCGATCACATCCGGACCGATGCTGCCCTTGTAGATGGGCAGGTCCATTTGCGGGCTGCCGTCCGAGAACGACAGGGTGGCTTTGACGTCTGACGGGGTCATCATGGTCTCATTCCTCGGTTATTCGCTAAATCGATTCAGGGGGCGGTTCTGAGCAGGGCCAGAACCTCGTTCACATCGCTGCGGTCCAGCTCGCCTTCGGGTTCCTTGCGGCACAGGAACAGGTCCATCAAATCATTGTCGGACAAGTCCATCAGCAGCCGCAGACCTTCGGCCTGCGCTTCGGTGAGGCTGCTCTCGTGGCGCTTGAAAAAGCGCTCGATGAACAAGTCGTTCTCGAGCAGGCCGCGCCGGCAGCGCCAGCGCAGCTTGGAGAGCGCCCGTTCATCGATCAGGGTATCGGCAGCCATCATCGTCTCGGCATCAGACCGCGCGGCGGACCATCAATTCCTTGATCTTGCCGATCGCCTTCGTCGGGTTCAGGCCCTTCGGGCAGACATCGACGCAGTTCATGATCGTGTGGCAGCGGAACAGGCGGTAGGGGTCTTCCAGATTGTCCAGGCGCTCGGCGGTCGCCTCGTCGCGGCTGTCGGCGATGAAGCGGTAGGCCTGCAAGAGGCCGGCCGGGCCGACGAACTTGTCCGGGTTCCACCAGAAGCTCGGGCAGCTCGTGGAGCAGCTCGCGCACAGGATGCACTCGTACAGGCCGTCGAGTTCCTCGCGCTCGGTCGGCGACTGCAGGCGCTCCTTGTCCGGCGGCGGGTTGTCGTTGACCAGATAGGGCTTGATCGAGTTGTACTGCTTGAAGAACTGCGTCATGTCGACAATCAGGTCGCGCACGACCGGCAGTCCGGGCAGCGGCTTCAGCACGATGGTGCCGGGCAGCGTGCGCATATTCGTCAGGCAGGCCAGGCCGTTCTTGCCGTTGATGTTCATCGCGTCCGAACCGCAGACGCCTTCGCGGCAGCTGCGGCGGAAGCTCAGGGTCGGGTCGACCGCCTTCAGCTTGACCAGCGCGTCCAGCAGCATGCGCTCATGGCCGTCGAGCTCGATCTCGAGCGTCTGCATATACGGCTTGGCATCCTTGTCCGGGTCGTAGCGGTAGATCTGGAAAGTGCGTTTCATGTTGGCTCTCAATCCTTAGAACGTACGGACCTTCGGCGGCACCGATTCGACGGTCAGCGGCTGCAGGTTGACCGGCTTGTAGTCGAGGCGGTTGCCTTCGGAATACCACAGCGTGTGCTTCATCCAGTTCGCGTCGTCGCGGTTCGGATAGTCGTTGTGCGCATGGGCGCCACGGCTTTCCGGACGCGCCGCGGCCGAGGTCATCGTGGCCTTGGCGGCCTCGATCAGGTTCTCGACCTCCAGCGCCTCGACACGCTCGGTGTTGAAGACCTTGCTCTTGTCCTTCAGGCCGATGCCGCCGACGCGCTGGGCGACCTCGAGGATCTTGCTGACGCCCTCGTCCATCGAGGCCTGCGTGCGGAACACGCCGGCATGCTTTTGCATCGTCGAGCGGATGTCGTTGGCGACGTTCTGCGCGTATTCGCCGCTGGTCGACGACTCCAGGCGCGCCAGGCGGGCCAGGGTCTTGTCGGCCGCATCCTTGGGCAGCGGCTTGTGATTCTTCGTCTTCAGATTGAAGTCGACGATGTGGTTGCCGGCCGCCCGGCCGAAGACCACCAGGTCGAGCAGCGAGTTCGTGCCCAGGCGGTTCGCACCGTGCACCGACACGCAGGAGCATTCACCGACGGCGTAGAGGCCGTTGATGATGTCGTTGTGCTTGCCGTTCTTCGGCACGACGACCTGGCCGTGGACATTGGTCGGGATGCCGCCCATCTGGTAATGGATCGTCGGCACGACCGGAATCGGTTCCTTGGTGATGTCGACGTTGGCGAAGTTGTGGCCGATCTCCAGCACCGAGGGCAGGCGCTTGGCAATGGTCTCGGCGCCCAGGTGGGTCATGTCCAGCAGCACATAGTCCTTGTTGGGACCGCAGCCGCGACCTTCCTTGATCTCCTGGTCCATCGAGCGCGAGACGAAGTCGCGCGGCGCCAGGTCCTTCAGGGTCGGGGCATAGCGCTCCATGAAGCGCTCGCCATTGGCATTGCGCAGGATCGCGCCCTCGCCGCGGCAGCCTTCGGTCAGCAGCACGCCGGCGCCGGCCACGCCGGTCGGGTGGAACTGCCAGAACTCCATGTCCTCCAGCGGGATGCCGGCGCGCGCCGCCATGCCCAGGCCGTCGCCGGTGTTGATGAAGGCATTGGTCGAGGCGGCGAAGATGCGGCCCGCGCCGCCGGTGGCCAGCAGCACGGTCTTGGCTTCCAAGATGTGGACCTCGCCGGTCTCCATCTCAAGCGCGGTCACGCCGACGGCATCGCCCTCTTCGTCACGGATGATGTCCAGCGCCATCCACTCGACAAAGAACTGGGTGCGCGCCTTGACGTTCTGCTGGTACAGCGTGTGCAAGAGCGCATGGCCGGTGCGGTCGGCCGCGGCGCAGGCGCGCTGCACCGGCTTCTCGCCGTAGTTGGCCGTGTGGCCGCCGAAGGGCCGCTGGTAGATCGTGCCGTCGGCATTGCGGTCGAAGGGCATGCCGAAATGCTCGAGCTCGTAGACGACCTTGGGCGCTTCGCGGCACATGAACTCGATCGCGTCCTGGTCGCCGAGCCAGTCGGAGCCCTTGACGGTGTCGAAGAAGTGGTAGTGCCAGTTGTCCTCGCTCATATTGCCCAGCGAGGCGCCGATGCCGCCCTGGGCGGCGACGGTGTGCGAGCGGGTCGGGAAGACCTTGGACAGCACGGCCACGTTCAGGCCGGCCAGCGACAGCTGCAGCGAGGCACGCATGCCGGAGCCGCCGGCTCCGACGATGACGACGTCAAACTTGCGCTTTGCGAGTGTGGTTCCGATTTGCATTTTTTCTCAAAGCCTCCAAAGCACCTGGATCGCCCAGCCGGCACAGCCGACCAGCCACACGATCGTGAACACCTGCAGCGCCAGACGCACGCCGACCGGCTTCACATAGTCCATCCAGATATCGCGCATGCCGACCCAGGCGTGGTAGGCCAGCGAGATGATGGTCACGAAGGTCAGCGTCTTCATCCACTGCGAGGAGAAGATCGCGGCCCAGTGGTCGTAGCCGAGTTCGCCGGGCATCAGGAACTGCACGAGCAGCGCGACGGTGAACAGGGCCATCAGGACGGCGGTGATGCGCTGGGCCAGCCAGTCACGCAGACCGTAATGCGCACCGGTGACGATGCGCTTGGAGCCGAAAGTGCTCATGTCTTTTCCTTCTTCTCAGTACACGCCGAACAGCTTGGCGCCAAGCAGCACGGTCAGCGCCAGACTCAGCACGAGGGTCACCAGCGCCGAGCTGTGGCCCTGGGCCTTGCTGACGCTGTGCGTCGCGTCCATCCACAGATGGCGCACGCCGGCGATGAAGTGGTGCAGATAGCCCCAGATCAGGCCCAGCACGACCAGCTTCACGAACCAGGCCGGGACGACGCCGACGCCGGCGACGAAGGCATTGGTGAAGACGTCATAGGAGATGTCCGAAGTCAGGCTCTTGTCGAACATCCAGATGACGAAGGGCAGCAGCAGGAACATCAGCAAACCGCTGACGCGATGCAGGATGGACACGATGCCGGCCGGCGGCAGACGGTAGGAAACGATCTGCGTCACATGGATGTTGCGATAGACCGGGCGACTTTTATTGGTGGCGTCTGTCATAACCAACCTTGTTGTGGATGTAACGGAAGTGAAACCGGACGATTTTATTGCAATGCAACAGCGTCCAAGCGCCGCTCGTGCGGGCAGCGCAACGGCGGGGGACTTAGTTCAGTTCATTGCGATAGAAATGGGTGGAAGTGTTGTATAGGCCGCGGCGCAGTTCCACCGGCCTGTCCCCATAGGTGAAGGACAGGCGCTCGACACTCAGCAGCGGCGTGCCGACGGGCACCTGCAAGAGCGCCGCGCTATCGGCATCGGCCGCTACCGCGCGAATCTTTTCCTCGGCGCGGATCATGTGGACACCGAACTCGGCCTCGAACAGGCCATAGAACGGGCCGCGGTGCTGGGCCAGCCTCTCGGCCGTCAGACCCTTGAACAACTGGCCGGGCAGCCAGATATCGTCCAGCACGACCGGCACGCCCTTGCTGTGCAGCAGCCGCCGCACCTCGACCATCGCGTCGCCGGCACGCATCTGCAGCGCCTTGGCGATCCAGGCCGGCGCGCGCTGGCGGCGGCAGTCGAGCAGTTGCCGACCCAGCGCCTCGGAACCCTCGTCGGGCACCAGGCGCAGGAAGCGGTACTGGATTTTTTCCTCGGCATGGGTGGCGACGAAGGTACCCTTGCCCTGGCGGCGCACCAAGAGGTTCTCGGCCGCCATCTCGTCGATTGCCTTGCGCACGGTACCCTGGCTGACGCCGAAGCGCGCGGCCAGTTCCAGCTCGCTGGGAATGGCCTCGCCCGCCTTCCATTCGCCGGCCTGCAGCCGCGCGATCAAGAGGCTCTTGATCTGTCGGTACAGCGGGCTGAAGGACGCGGCCCCTTCGGGGCGCGGCAGTTCAGCGGCGGGGACGAGCGGCGTCGACATCGGCGCATTGTCCACCAATTTGACGGATGTCTTCTATAAGACATAAGACAAAACGGTCGCCGCGCCAATTCGTCGCATAATCGCGGGCTGATCGAGATGCGATTCAGGGAAAGCCCTGGGACTGACCTAAACTCGCTGGACCCGCCTCGAACGACCGAATCCCTTCATTCATCGTCATCCTCTCGGAGCTTTCACATGAGCAATAAGAAACCCGTTCGCGTTGCCGTCACCGGCGCCGCTGGCCAGATCGGCTATGCCCTGCTATTCCGCATCGCCTCCGGCGAGATGCTGGGCAAGGACCAGCCGGTGATCCTGCAGCTGCTGGAGATCCCGGACGAGAAGGCCCAGAACGCGCTGAAGGGCGTGATCATGGAGCTCGAGGACTGCGCCTTCCCGCTGCTGGCCGGCATCGAGGCCCACAGCGACCCGCTGCAGGCCTTCAAGGACACCGACTACGCGCTGCTGGTCGGCGCCCGCCCGCGCGGCCCCGGCATGGAGCGCGCCGATCTGCTGGCCGCCAACGCCCAGATCTTCACCGCCCAGGGCAAGGCGCTGAACGCCGTCGCCTCGCGCAATGTCAAGGTGCTGGTGGTCGGCAACCCGGCCAACACCAATGCCTATATCGCGATGAAGTCGGCGCCGGACCTGCCGCGCGAGAACTTCACCGCCATGCTGCGCCTGGACCACAACCGCGCCGCCTCGCAGCTGGCCGCCAAGGCCGGCGTCAAGGTCGGCGAGATCGAGAAGCTGACCGTCTGGGGCAACCACTCGCCGACGATGTACGCCGACTACCGCTTCGCCAGCGCCGGCGGCAAGTCGCTGAAGGACGCGATCAACGACCAGGTCTGGAACGCCGACACCTTCCTGCCGACCGTCGGCAAGCGCGGCGCCGCCATCATCGCCGCCCGCGGCCTGAGCTCGGCCGCCTCGGCCGCCAATGCCGCGATCGACCATATGCGCGACTGGGCACTGGGCTCGAACGGCAAGTGGGTCACCATGGGCGTGCCCTCGAACGGCGAATACGGTATCCCCAAGGACGTGATGTTCGGCTTCCCGGTCACCACCGAGAACGGCCAGTACAAGATCGTCGAGGGCCTGCCCATCGATGCCTTCTCGCAAGAGCGCATCAACATCACGCTGGCCGAGCTGCAGGGCGAGCAGGACGGCGTCAAGCACCTGCTCTGAGCGTCGCGCCTGAGCGAAACTAAGGGGTCGGCGCGCGCCGGCCCTTTTCTTTTTTGGGAATCCGACTTGAGCACCGCACTGCATCCGAAACTGGCCCTGTTCGAGGAAGGCGACGCCGCCGCGAGCCTGCCCGTCGTCGACCATTACTGCGGCATCGAGGCGCGCATGAAGAAGAGCCTGGAGCTGCAGGCGCAGATGGGCCCGGTCTTCGACATCACGCTGGACTGCGAGGATGGCGCGCCGATCGGCGGCGAAGCCGAGCATGTGCAGCTGGTGCTGTCCATGCTCAACGGCGCCGACAACCGCCACGGCCGTGTCGGTGCCCGTGTCCATCCGCTCGACCACCCCGCCTTCGAGGCCGATGTCGACGGCCTGATCGCCGGCGGCGGCGAGCGGCTCGCCTACCTGATGCTGCCCAAGCCGCGCGGCCTGGCCGATGTGCAGCAGGCCTGCGACTTTATCGATGCCGCCCTCGCCCGCCACGGCATCGCCAAGCCGCTGCCGGTGCACACGCTGATCGAGACCCATGGCGCCTTGCGCGAGGTGCAGCAGATCGCCGCCCATCCGCGCATCGAGTCGCTGTCCTTCGGACTGATGGATTTCGTCTCCGCGCATCGCGGCGCGATACCGCGCGCCGGCATGAGCGCACAGGGTCAGTTCAACCATCCGCTGGTCGTGCGCGCCAAGCTCGAGATCGCCGCCGCCGCCCATGCCTGGGGCAAGACGCCCTCGCACTGCGTCGTCACCGAGTTCAAGAGGACGGCGGCGATCCAGGAGGCCGCCCAGCGCGCCGCCCGCGAGTTCGGCTACACGCGCATGTGGAGCATCCATCCGGCACAGATCCAGCCCATCATCGATGCCTTCGCGCCCAGCGTGGCCGAGATCGACGAGGCGATCGACATCATCCACGCGGCGCAGGCCGCGCAATGGGCGCCGATCCAGTTCCGTGACGTCCTGCACGATCGCGCCAGCTATCGCTATTTCTGGCAGTTGCTGGAACGCGCGCACCGCACCGGCCAGGCGCTGCCGGTCGAGGTGCAACTTGCCTACTTCGACACGCCTGCCACCATCGCCGGCGCCTGAGCATCGGGAAAAGCAGGACGCTGTAGCGCCGGCGCGCCAGTGACAATCGCTCACCCGTCCCTTGCGCCGCCGAGGCTACAGTGCAGCGCGCCATCCCGAGCCGTAATGGCGTTTCCGCCGTATTTCAGAAAACCTCATGACCAAGACCCGCAGCCTTCCCCTCCTGACCCTGCTGATCGGCGCCCTGTCGCTGGCCGCCCAGGCCCAGCCTGCCGCCAAGCCGGCCGCCAAATCGGCCACAGCCCCGGCCGCGACGTCCAAGGGCCGCGCCGCCAAACCCGAGCCCAAGCCGGCGGCGCCGGCCCCGCTGCCGGATGCCGACGAGGAGCAGCTGGCCGCCATCGAACGCGCCTATCTGGGCACCTACGACTGCGAGTTCAAGCAGTCGGTCAGCATCACCCGCAACAGCAAGCAGGGCTATCTGGACGTGATGTGGCAGAAGAGCACCTTCACGATGAAGCCGGTGCTGTCCAGCACCGGCGCGCTGCGCCTGGAAGACGTGACCGGCCGCACGCTGATGATCCAGATCGCCAACAAGTCCATGCTGCTGGATACCAAGGTTGGCCAGCGCCTGGTCGATGAATGCCTGCACCCGGAGCAGCGCGCCGCGATCGAGCGCATGAAGGCCGAACGCGCCGCCGCGCTGGCCTCGGGCATCCAGCGCCCGGACAACGGCCTGGGCATCGAGCCCAAGGCCGCCGTCGCCGCGGCCGCCACCGCTGCTACGGCCGCCGCCACCGCCGCCTCGGCGGCCGACAGCGCCGCGCTTGCCGCCGCCAAGGCAGCCGCCGCCGCTTCGGCCCTCGCGGCCGCGGTACCGGCCACGGTTCCGCCCGCAGCGGCCGGCTCCGCGCCCAGCGCGCCGGCCGCCGCCAGCACCGCGGCCGCCGCAGCCTCGGCAGCCTCCGCCGCCACCGCTGCGGCAACGGCGGCCTCGGCCGCCGAAGGTGCGGCCGCCGTCGCGGCCAAGGCCGCGGAAGCCGCCTCGGCAGCTGCCGCCGCCGCCCTGCCGGCGAGCGCCACGCCGCCGGCCGCCGCAGCCTCGGCCGGCGCACCGAAGTCCTAAGGCCCTTCGAACGGCCCGGCGGGGCTGTCCGCGCGCAGGAAAGTATGTAAAATCATTGCATACTTTCCCTTCCATACCTGCTCCGGCAGGCATGGAGCGTCCCGGAGCCTCGCATCATGGAAGCCACCGTTGCCGAACGCGGGCAGATCACGCTGCCCAAATCCGTTCGTGATGCCCTGGGCCTGACCAAGGGCACGACCCTCAAGGTCGAGCTCGACGGCGCCCGCATCATCCTGCGCAAGAACGTCGACGACGCGATCTCGCGCGCCCGCGGCAAGTTCAAGCTCGACGGCTTCGAGTCGGTCGACGACGCGATGCGCGCGATCCGCGGCCGCGCCCCGGGCGATCCGGTCGAGAACTGAGCCGCGATGATCGCCATCGATTCCTCGGTCCTGATCGACCTGCTCTCGGGCAGCGCCCGCGCCGACATGGCCGAGGCCGCGCTGCGCGAGGCGCTGAGCCACGGCCCGGTGGTCGTGAGCGACGTCGTCGTCTCCGAGGTCTGCTCCTCGCTGCAGGGCGGCGACCAGGCGATGCAGGTGCTTGAGGACATGGGCATTCGCTACAGCGCGGTCGAGCAAAAGGCCGCGATCCGCGCCGGCGAGATGCAGCGCCGCTACCGCACGCGCGGCGGCCAGCGCCAGCGCACCGTTCCCGATTTCATCGTCGGTGCCCATGCACTCTTGCAATGCAGCGCGCTGATCACCGCCGACGACGGTTTCTTTCGTGATTACTTCAAGGGGCTCAAGCTGATCGTGCCGAGCACGCCGGCCTGATCGCCAAGCGCCCCACACCATTTACTGCCAGCCAACCAGGAGTCGACATGCTGCAAGCCTACCGCCAACACGAGTCCGAGCGCCGCGCTCTGGGCATCCCCCCGCTGCCGCTGGACGCCAAGCAGGTCGCCGAGCTGATCGAGCTGATCAAGAATCCGCCCGCCGGTGAGGACGCCTTCCTGCTGGACCTGCTGACCCACCGCGTGCCGCCGGGCGTCGACGATGCCGCCAAGGTCAAGGCCAGCTTCCTGGCCGCCGTCGCCCATGGCGACCTGAAGGTCGGCCTGATCTCCAAGACCAAGGCCACCGAGCTGCTGGGCACCATGGTCGGCGGCTACAACGTCCATCCGCTGATCGAGCTGCTGGCCGATGCGGAAGTCGCCGGCACTGCCGCCGCCGCGCTGAAGAAGACGCTGCTGATGTTCGACTACTTTAACGACGTCGCGCAATTGGCCAAGGGCGGCAATGTCTTCGCCAAGGACGTGATGCAGAGCTGGGCCGACGCCGAGTGGTTCACCTCGCGCCCCGAAGTGGAGAAGAAGATCACCGTCACCGTCTTCAAGGTGCCCGGCGAGACCAATACCGACGACCTGTCGCCGGCGCCTGACGCCTGGAGCCGCCCGGACATCCCGCTGCATTACCTGGCGATGCTGAAGAACACCCGCCCCGACGCGGCCTTCAAGCCCGAGGAGGACGGCAAGCGCGGCCCGATGCAGTTCATCGAGGAGCTGAAGAAGAAGGGCCATCTGGTCGCCTATGTCGGCGACGTCGTCGGCACCGGTTCCAGCCGCAAGTCGGCCACCAACTCGGTGATCTGGGCCACCGGCCAGGACATCCCGTTTGTTCCGAACAAGCGCTTCGGCGGCGTGACGCTGGGCGGCAAGATTGCGCCGATCTTCTTCAACACGCAGGAAGACTCTGGCTCGCTGCCGATCGAGGTCGACGTCAGCAAGCTCGAAATGGGCGACGTCATCGACGTGCTGCCTTATGAGGGCAAGCTGGTGAAGAACGGCGAGACCGTGGCCGAGTTCAAGCTCAAGAGCGATGTGCTGTTCGACGAGGTGCGCGCCGGCGGCCGCATCAACCTGATCATCGGCCGCTCGCTGACCGCCAAGGCGCGCGAGTTCCTGGGCCTGCCCGCCTCGACCCTGTTCCGCCTGCCGCAGGCGCCGGCCGCCTCGAGCAAGGGCTTCACCTTGGCGCAGAAGATGGTCGGCCGCGCGGTCGGCCTGCCGGAAGGCCAGGGCGTGCGCCCGGGCACCTATTGCGAGCCCAAGATGACCACCGTCGGCTCGCAGGACACCACCGGCCCGATGACCCGCGACGAGCTGAAGGACCTGGCCTGCCTGGGCTTCTCGGCCGATCTGGTGATGCAGTCCTTCTGCCACACGGCCGCCTATCCGAAGCCGGTCGACGTCAAGACTCACCGCGAGCTGCCCGCCTTCATCTCGAATCGCGGCGGCGTGGCCCTGCGGCCGGGCGATGGCGTGATCCACAGCTGGCTGAACCGCCTGCTGCTGCCCGACACCGTCGGCACCGGCGGCGACTCGCACACCCGCTTCCCGATCGGCATCTCCTTCCCCGCGGGCTCGGGTCTTGTCGCCTTCGGCGCCGCCACCGGCGTGATGCCGCTGGACATGCCCGAATCGGTGCTGGTGCGCTTCAAGGGCGAGATGCAGCCCGGCGTGACCCTGCGCGACCTGGTCCATGCGATTCCGCTGTACGCGATCAAGGCCGGTCTGCTGACCGTCGCCAAGGCCGGCAAGAAGAACATCTTCTCCGGCCGCATCCTCGAGATCGAGGGCCTGCCGGACCTGAAGGTGGAACAGGCCTTCGAACTCAGCGACGCCTCGGCCGAGCGCTCGGCCGCCGGCTGCACGATCAAGCTGAACCCCGAGCCGATCAAGGAATACCTGACCAGCAACGTCGTGCTGATGAAGAACATGATCGCCGACGGCTATGCCGACGCCAAGACGCTGCAGCGCCGCATCGAGAAGGTCGAGGCCTGGCTGGCCAAGCCGGATCTGCTGGAAGCGGACAAGGACGCCGAGTACGCCGCCGTGATCGAGATCGACCTGGCCGACATCACCGAGCCCATCGTCTGCTGCCCGAACGATCCGGACGACGCCAAGGTGCTGTCCGAGGTTGCAGGCGCCAAGATCGACGAGGCCTTCATCGGCTCCTGCATGACGAACATCGGCCACTTCCGCGCCGCGGCCAAGCTGCTGGGCGGCCAGCGCGACATTCCGGTCAAGCTGTGGGTCGCCCCGCCGACCAAGATGGACCAGAGCGAGCTGATCAAGGAAGGCCATTACGCCGCCTTCGGCACCGCCGGTGCGCGCACCGAGATGCCGGGCTGCTCGCTGTGCATGGGCAATCAGGCGCAGGTCCGCGAGGGCGCGACGGTGATTTCGACCTCGACCCGCAACTTCCCGAACCGTCTGGGCAAGAACACCAACGTGTATCTGGGCTCGGCCGAACTGGCCGCGATCGCCTCCCGCCTCGGTCGCCTGCCGACGAAGGACGAGTACCTGAAGGAAATGGGCGTGATCGACGCCGACAAGGCCAGCGTCTACCGCTATATGAACTTCGACCAGATCGAGGAGTATGCGGAAGCCGCCAAGGGCGTCACGGCCTGATCCGGCTTGCCGCCAAGCAGGGCCCGCCATCGGCGGGCCTTTTTAATTGCCTCGAGAATTCGACGATGAGTTTCGAACCCACTTCGATGCTGGACATGTCCAGCCCCCAGGCCAAGCGTGAGGCCTATGCGCTGCTGCAGAAGCAGGCGCGGGCCGTGCTGCACGGCGAACGCGACTGGCTCGCCAACCTCGCCCAGTTCACCGCCCTCGTCTTCAACAGCGTGCCCGATCTGAACTGGGCCGGCTTCTACCTGGTCAATGCGCGCAAGGAGCGCGAGCTGGTGCTCGGCCCCTTCCAGGGCAAGGTCGCCTGCGTGCGCATCGCCTTCGAGCGCGGCGTCTGCGGCGCTTGCGCGCGCACGCAGCAGGTCCAACTGGTCGAGGACGTCCACGCCTTTCCCGGCCATATCGCCTGCGACTCGGCCTCGCGCTCGGAGCTGGTGCTGCCGCTGATCGTGGACGGCCGGCTGCGCGGCGTCTTCGATCTGGACAGCCCGCTGCCGGCGCGCTTCGATGCCGACGATGCGCGGGGCTTCGAGGCGCTGCTGTCGGTGCTGGTCACAGGCACCGACTGGCCTTGAGCACTTAGTCGACGAACAGCAAGGCCGGCGTCTCCAGCAAGGCGCGCAAGGCCTGGATGAACTCGGCGGCGTCCTGGCCGTCGACGACGCGATGGTCGAAGGAGGAGGACAGGTTCATCAGCAAGCGGCCAACGACCTGCCCCTGTCGGAAGACCGGCCGCTCGACGATGCGGTTGACGCCGATGATGGCGACTTCGGGATGGTTGATCACCGGCGTCGTGACGATGCCGCCCAAGGGACCGAGGCTGGAGATCGTGATGGTCGAGCCACTCAGCTCGTCGCGCGTTGCACGGCCGGCGCGGGCGGCCTCGGCCAGGCGGCGGATCTCGGCCGCGCAACGCCAGGGATCCAGCGCCTCGGCATGGCGCAGCACCGGCACCATCAGGCCGGCCGGGGTCTGCGTCGCGATGCCCAGATGCACGGCCCGGTGCCGCGTCAGCACGCCGGCCTCGTCGTCGAGGCGGGCATTGAGCTGCGGGAAGTCGGGCAGCGTGCGGCACAGCGCGCGCGCCAGCAGCGGCAGCAAGGTGAGCTTGCCGCGCTGGGCCTGGTGCCGGGCGTTGAGTTGCTCGCGCAGCGCCTCCAGCGCGGTGACGTCGAACTCCTCCACATAGCTGAAATGCGGGATGCGGCGCTTGGCCTCCTGCATCTTCTGCGCGATCTTGCGGCGCAGACCGACGATGCGGATCTCCTCGACGCCATCGTCGCCCGAGGCTGATGCGGTCGGGGCCGCGGCCGGCATCGGCACGGCTTGGCGCGCGGCGGCGACCGTGCCGCGTGCCGCGACGAAGGCATCCAGATCGGCCTGCATGATGCGCCCGGCCGGCCCGCTGGGCTCGACCTCCGCCAGCTCGACGCCCAGCTCCCAGGCGCGCCGTCGCACGGCCGGCGAGGCAATCGGGCGATCGGGTGACAGCTGATCGGGTTGATGAGCGGGCGGCGCGGCCATCGGTGTCGCAGCCACGGCCACCGCAGCGGCCGGCGCCGGCGCCGCGGCCTCCACCGGCAGGGCCGGCGTCGCCACCTCCCCGTTGAAAGCAATCCGCAGCAGCTCCGCGCCAACGCGGATCAGCTGCCCGGCCTCGCCGCCCAGGCTCTGCACAACGCCTTGCACCGGCGACGGAATCTCGACCGTCGCCTTGTCGGTCATCACATCGGCGAGGATCTGGTCCTCCTGCACCGCATCGCCGGGCTGCACGCGCCAGGCCAGCAGTTCGACCTCGACGATGCCCTCGCCGATATCGGGCATCTTGATCGTGTGGATCGATGACATCAGGCCTCCATCGCGCGTTGCATCGCCGCCGCCACGCGGGCCGGGCCGGGAAAGTAGTCCCATTCCTGGGCATGCGGATAGGGCGTGTCCCAGCCGGTGACGCGCTCGATCGGCGCTTCCAGGTGGTAGAAGCAATGCTCCTGCACCAGCGACAGCAGCTCGGCGCCGAAGCCGCTGCTGCGCGTCGCCTCGTGCAGGATCAGGCAGCGGCCGGTCTTCTTCACCGAGGCGACGAGGGTGACCAGGTCGAGCGGCCACAAGGCGCGCAGATCGAGGATCTCGGCATCGACCCCGGCCTCGCGCGCCGCCGCCTCGGCCACATAGACCATGGTGCCGTAGGCGATCACGGTCAGCGCCCTGCCCGGCCGATAAACCGAGGCGCGGTCGAGCGGCAGCTTGTAGTAGCCCTGCGGCACCTGGCTCAAGGCATGCTCGCTCCAGGGCGTGGCCGGGCGGTCGTGGTGGCCGTCGAAGGGGCCGTTGTAGAGGCGCTTGGGCTCGAGGAAGATGACCGGGTCGTTGCACTCGATCGCGGCGATCAGCAGGCCCTTGGCATCAAAGGGGTTCGAGGGCATCAGCGTGCGCAGCCCGCAGACATGG
Source organism: Roseateles violae (assembly GCF_030410485.1). Classification (GTDB taxonomy): domain Bacteria; phylum Pseudomonadota; class Gammaproteobacteria; order Burkholderiales; family Burkholderiaceae_C; genus Roseateles_D; species Roseateles_D violae. The sequence goes on from NZ_JAUHHC010000004.1 coordinate 369,591, forward strand.
GTGAACAGCGCCTCGGGGCTCTGGCTGTGGGTCTGGCCGCCGTAGATGCCGCCGCCGCAGGGCATGCGTATCGTGATCGGCGCGGTGAAGTCGCCGGCCGAGCGGTAGCGCAGCCGCGCGGCCTCCGAGACGATCTGGTCCGAGGCCGGGTAGAAGTAGTCGGCGAACTGGATCTCGGCCACCGGCCGCAGCCCGTAGGCGCCCATGCCGACGGCGACGCCGACGATGCCGCCCTCGGAGATCGGCGCGTCGAACACGCGCTGGCGGCCGTACTTGGCCTGCAGCCCGTCGGTGCAGCGGAACACGCCGCCGAAATAGCCGACGTCCTGGCCAAAGATGACCACGTCCGGGTCGCGCGCCAGCATCACATCCATCGCCGAGCGCAAGGCCTGGATCATCGTCATGCCGACGAGCGGGCCGGCCTCATCCGGCGAGCCGGCGGGCGGCGGCAGTTGTTCGGGCTTCATGGCCGGCCTCCGTAACGCTGCGCCTGGCGCAGCTGCGCCTGCAGATGCGGCGGCATCTGCTCGTAGACGTCCTCGAACATCGAGGCGATGCTGGGGATATGGCCATCGGCCAGGCTGCCGAAGCGCTCGGCCTCCTTCATCGCAGCGACCACCTCGGCCTCCAGCTCGGCCTGCAGCGCTTGCTGCTGCGCCTCGGACCAGAGCTCGCGCAGCATCAGATGCTGCTTCAGCCGCGCGATCGGGTCGCCCAGCGGGAAACGGGTCCAGTCGTCGGCCGGCCGGTACTTGCTCGGGTCGTCCGAGGTCGAGTGCGGGCCGGCGCGGTAGCTGACCCATTCGATCAGGGTCGGGCCTAGATTGCGCCGCGCCCGCTCGGCCGCCCATTGCGATGCGGCGTAGACGGCCAGGAAGTCGTTGCCGTCCACGCGCAGCGAGGCGATGCCGCAGCCGACGCCGCGCGCGGCGAAGCTGGTGCCCTCGCCGCCGGCGATCGCCTGGAAGGTCGAGATCGCCCACTGGTTGTTGACGACGTTCAGGATCACCGGCGCGCGGTATACATGGGCGAAGGTCAGGGCCGTGTGGAAGTCGCTCTCGGCCGTGGCGCCGTCGCCGATCCAGGCCGAGGCGATCTTGCTGTCGCCCTTGATCGCACTGGCCATCGCCCAGCCGACCGCCTGCACGAACTGCGTCGCCAGATTGCCGCTGATGGTGAAGAAGCCGGCACGCTTGTAGGAGTACATGACCGGCAGCTGCCGCCCCTTCAGGGGATCGCGCTCGTTGGACAGCAGCTGGCAGATCAGCTCGACCAGCGGCACGTCGTCGCGGGCGATCAGCAGCCCTTGCTGGCGATAGGTCGGGAAGCACATATCGCCAGCGCGCAGCGCCAGGCCATGTGCGCAGGCAATCGCCTCCTCGCCCAGGCTTTGCATATAGAAGCTCAGCTTCTTCTGCCGCTGGGCGATCAGCATGCGGGCGTCGAACACCCGCGTCTTCAGCATCGTGCGCAGGCCGCGCAGCAGTTGCGCATCGCTCAGGTCCGGCGCCCAGGGCCCCAGGGCGCGCCCGTCCTCGTCCAGCACGCGGATCAGCTGGTGGCTCAGCTCGCCGGTGTCGACCGGCGCGACCTCGACAGGCGGGCGCGGCACGGCGCCGGCCTTTGACACGCGCAGGTAGGAGAAATCGGTGGGACAGCCCGGGCGCCCGCTGGGCTCGGGCACATGCAGCCGCAGCTGCTCCTCGTCGTCGCTGGTCGACCGCATGCGAAACGCTCCTGCGCAGGGTATGCGCGCTTGGCTTCATCGATGTCATCGCGATCCGCGGCTTGGGGCCGCGCTCGCCCGCTGCTGCGCCGCGGCGGGATCACCGGCATGGCGCAGTGCCTAGCGTAGTCCATCTGAGCCCGCGGTGGCGCAGGGCCAAGCCCCGATCTCGATTACCCTAGCGGCTTCGCCCGAAAGACCTCCTTTTCCTCCTCCTCCGACCGTGAGCCTGCATCTCTCCCTTGTTCTTCCGCGTTCCCGCCGCCTGGCCCTGCTGCTGCTGCTGGCCCTGGCCGCCCTGCCCCCGGTCCAGGCGGCCGAGCTGAGGCTGCGCATCCTGGAAACCAGCGATGTGCACATGAATCTGCTCAACTACGACTACTACCAGGACCGGCCCACCGACGAATACGGCCTGGCCAAGACCGCCAGCCTGATCAAGGCGGCGCGCGCCGAGGCGAAGAACAGCCTCTTGTTCGACAACGGCGATCTGCTGCAGGGCAATCCGCTGGGCGACTATGTGGCCAAGATCAAGCCCTTGGCCGCCGGCCAGGTCCATCCGGCCTACAAGGTGCTCGGCGCGCTGCAGGTCGACGCGGCCAATATCGGCAACCACGAGTTCAACTACGGCCTGGACTTCCTGCGCCGCGCGCTGGACGGCGCGCCCTTCCCGGTCCTCAATGCCAATGTGATGCAGGCCGGCAAGTCGCAGCAGCCTGTGTTCAAGCCCTATGTGCTGCTGCAGCGCCGCTTCGCCGACGAAAGCGGCAAAGACCAGGACCTGAAGATCGGCGTGATCGGCTTCGTGCCGCCGCAGATCATGCAGTGGGACAAGCACCAGCTCGAGGGCAAGGTGGTCGCCGCCGACATCGTCGAGACCGCGCGCCGCTATGTGCCCGAGATGCGCGCCCAGGGCGCCGATCTGGTCGTCGCGATCGCGCACAGCGGCTTCGAGAAGAGTGCCGAGCCGCTGCCGCGCCTGGCCGAGAACGTCGCCACCGAGCTGGCGCGCGTGCCCGGCATCGATGTGCTGCTGCTGGGCCATGCGCATGCCGAATTCCCCGGCCCGGCCTTTGCCGGCTATCCGGGCGTCGATCTGGAGCGCGGCACCGTCTTTGGCGTGCCGGCGCTGATGCCGGGCCGCTGGGGCGACCATCTGGGCGTGATCGACCTGAAGCTGGACAGCCGAAGCGGTGCCTGGAAGATTGCCGACAGCCGCGCCTCGCTGCGCCCCATCTACCGGCGCGCCGAGCGCCGCGCCCTGGTCGATGCCGACCCGCTGGTGATGCAGCAGATCGGCCACGAGCACGAGCAGACGCTGGCCTATGTGCGCGGCCAGGTCGCGCGCACGCAGGCGCCGATCTTCAGCTACTTCGCCCAGGTCGCTGACGATCCCTCGGTGCAGTTGGTCGCACAGGCGCAGCTGGCTTACCTGAAGCGCGCGGTGCAGGGCACGGCGCTGGAGGGTCTGCCGCTGCTGTCGGCGGCCGCGCCCTTCAAGGCCGGCGGGCGCCAGGGCACGAGCAGCTATACCGACATTCCGGCGGGGCCCATCGCCGTCAAGCACATTGCCGATCTCTACGTCTATCCGAACACCATCAAGGTGCTGAAGATCAAGGGCGCCGAGGTGCGCGAATGGCTGGAGATGTCGGCCGGCCAGTTCCGCCGCATCGACCCGCGCGGCCCGGCCGAGCAGGAGCTGCTCAACCTCGACTACCGTTCGCACAACTTCGATGTGCTGGACGGCGTCAGCTACGCGATCGACGTCAGCCAGCCGGCGCGCTACGACGCCGAGGGTCGCCTGGTCGCGCCGGACGCGCACCGCATCGTCGACCTGCGCTACCAGGGCAAGGCCATCGATCCGGCGGCCGACTTCCTGGTCATCACGAACAATTACCGCGCCAGCGGCGGCGGCAACTTCCCGGGCCTGAACGCCGGCCGCATCGTCATCGACGCGCCGGACGAGAACCGCGAGGCGCTGGTCCAGTACCTGGCCGCGATGAAGGACGGCCTCAATCCCGGCGCCGACGGCAACTGGCGCATCCTGCCGGTGCCCGGCGTCAAGCTGCGCTTCGTCTCCGGCGCCGCCGGCATCCGCTACCTGCCGCTGGTGCCCAGCGTGCGCCTGGTGCGCGACCAGGGCGACGGCTCGGCCGTCTACGAACTCGCCCCTTAGCCGGCCAGTTCCTCGTAGCCGCCGGCCGACACGAAGACCCGCACGCTGTCGCCGCCGGCCGCCTTGGCCTCGGCGCAGGCCAGCGCGGCGGCACCGAGCACCGCGTCGACGGTCTCCAAGGTCGGCTGCAGCTGCACGACGCCGATGCTGGCCTTGACGCGGCTGCGGTGCAGGCCCCAGCGCAGGCGGTAGCCGGCGATCGCGGCGCGCATCTTCTCGGCGACGATCTGTGCGTAGTGCTGGTCGCAATCGGGCAGCAGCACGGCGAAATGGTCGTTTTCCAGCCGCGCGACCAGGTCGGAGGCGCGCACCTTGCCGACCAGCATCTGGCCCAGGCCATAGAGGAAATGGTTGCCGACCTCGGCGCCCATCTCGTTGACGATGCCGAGGAATTTGTCCACGTCGATCCACAGGGCCGAGACCGGCTCGTGGCGCCGGCTGCCGACATGGTCGGACAGGCGGCGCTCGAACTCGCGCCGGTTCGCCAGCTCGGTCAGCGCGTCGTGCTTGGCGGTCCAGGTCGGCTGCAGGCGCTGCTGGCGCGCGGCGGTGACGTCCTGCAGCACCCACAGCGCCTCGCCGCCCGGCTGCTCCCATTGCACCGGCGTCGCCTGCAGGCGCCCCCAGAAGCGGCTGCCGTCGCGGCGCACGAATTCGATCTCCTCGTCCAGCGGCCGGCCGGCGGCAAAGGCGGCGGCCAGGCGCTCGGCGACGCCGGCATGGGTGGTGTCGGAGACATGGACGTCACGCGTCGCGGCCCCGGCCAGATCGGTCTCGTCGCCATGGCCGAACAGATGGTTGAACTGCTCGCTGACCGACTCGAAGCGGCCCGCGTGGACGAAGGCCACCGCCATCGGCGCGCGCACCAGCAGCGCGTGCATGCGCGCAGCGCTCAGGTCGGCGCCCGCGGCGGGGGCCGGGGCGTGGGAATCGGTCGGCGGCATGGGCATCTCTCCTTGGCCGGTGCGGGGCAGCCGGCGCTTCTTTCCATCTCTGTCTGTCTATCGGCCGTTGCGGCCTTGAGCAAACCTAGGGATAACCCTCGCTCCGCAGAAAAGTGGCAAAGCGCGGCAGGCCCTTGCTGCTCATGCCGCGGTAACGATAGACCACCGTGCTGCCCACCGGCGGTGGCGCGCGCCGCTGCGCCTCGCTGAAGCCGCTGCCAAGCAGGAATTCGCGCCCTTCGGCATTGCGCACCTTCAGCGCGCCCAGCAGGCCCTGGTAGCGGCCCTCGCCCGGCAGATGCGCCAGCACCACGGCCTCCTCGTCGTCCTGCGGCTTCAGCTTCAGCAGGGCCGGCTGGCGGCCGCTCTTGTAGGGCGCGTCGGCCAGATGCAGCATCAGCCCCTCGCCGCCGTCCTTGACCAGGGCCGCCAGCCGCTGGCGCAACGCCGCGGGACTGGCCACCCGGCCCTGCGGCGCCGCCTGCAGCCCGTCGGCCCAGGCCGCCTCAGCGGCAATCGCGCGCAGGCGCTCGGCGCGCTGCTCGAAGCTGCCGTCGGCGCCGGGCAGCTCGAACAGCATGTAGCGGATCTGCCGCCATTCCTCGTCCAGCGGCTTGGCGCGGCGCACCGCGGCCGAGGTCGCGTCGAAACGGCCGCGGCCCATCCACAGCTCGCCGTCCAGCGCGCGCAGCGGCAGATGCGAGGCAAACCAGGCCGGCACGGCGATGGGCTGGCCCTGGCGGCTGAACATCAGATTGCCATCCCAGAAGGCGCGCACGCCGTCATATTTCTCGCTGACCAGATAGCGACGCGGATCGAGATTCGCCGGCGCCTTCTGCGCCAGCAGCAGGGCCGGCGGCTCGGCCTTGCCGGCAGATTGCGCCGGCCAGGCCATGGGCAGTGCGGCGGCGACCAGCGCGCCGTTGAATCGACGTCGTCCCTGCTGCATCGCAGCCTCCCTGCCCTCGATATGGACCGATGGATGCCCTGGACTGCGGCGGCGCTATTGTGGCGCAGTCAGCCCCTCGCAGCCCTTGCCGGGCTGGGTCTTGGCCTCGGCCTCGCGGTCGGCCGGGGTCAGCGGCGCGCCGCGGTCGATGACGATCAGCCAGCGGCCCGGCGACTCCTGGCGCCAGACCGAGGCAAAGCGGTTCGTCAGCTCGCCTTTCGGATTGCGCACCGGCCCGGTCGAGTAGGCGAGGCTGCCGTCGGCAACGACGACGATCTGGTCCGGCTCCCAGGAAAACGGCGCCTGCGCCCCCTCATAGAAGGGCTTCCAGGCAGCAAGGACGGCGGCGCGGCCCTGCAGCGCATCGCGGCCATTGAAGAAAACGGCCGGCTCGGCCAGATGGCGCTCGAAGGCGGCCAGATCGCGTCGGGCCATGCTGGCGGCAAAGCCGCATTCGGCCGCCCTCACCTGCTCGCGCCAGCGCGCCAGCTGCGCCTCGTCGGCCGCCTGGGCGCCGCCGGCGAGCAGCAGCATCGCTATTGCCCAGATTCCCTTCATCGTCGCCTCCGCTGGTTCAAAGCGCCGGCGCGATCTGCTCGGCGTAGTCGTAAAGCGCGCTCAGGATCGCCTCGCCGCGCTCGTCGGCGTTCTCGCTGAGCTGGTCGATGCGCTCGAAGAAGGCGGTCAGCGTCTGCGCACCGCCCTCACCCTCGTGCAGGCGCGCCGCGCAATGCGCCTGCCAGCGCTGCTGCTCCTCGGCCGCCAGACTGGCCGGGAAGTTGCGCGCGCGCCAGCGGAACACCAGCTCGTCCAGGCGCGCATCGGCGAAGTGCAGCTTGCCCTCGGCCGCGCGCTGCGCCAGCTGCTCCGGGCTCATGCCGCGCAGGCGCTGCAGCGCGCGGCGGTCCTCGGGGCCGATGAAGCCGCCGTAGAGGTCCTCGTCCACGTCCAGCGGCGGCAAGGGGTCGCGCTTGAACACCTCGCCCCACAGCCCGTCGAGCAGGCGGCCCTGCTCCATCAACCGCCGCGCATGGGCCAGGCCCTGCTCGACATCGAGCCCCCATTGCGCCGCCATCGCCGGGCTCAAGGTGCGCAGATTGCCGATGACGATCGGCGACTTGTTGATGTGGATGGTCTTGATCGGCAGGCGGCTGACGCCCTCGGGCAGCTGGTCCTGGCGGACGAACAGGCGGGCGCGGATCTGTTCGGCGCTCAGCGTCAGCAGCTCGCCCGGATCGGCGGCGCAATCCCAGACGATCAGCTCGTTCTTGTTAGTCGGATGCGGGGCCAGCGGCCAGACCAGCGCGATGCAGCCGCGCTCGGGGCCGTACATGCCGGAGATGTGCAGAAAGGGCTTCCCGACGCCGATCTCGGCCCAGACCGCGTCCTTCTTGCGCAGCTTCAGGCAGAAGTCCCAGAGCTTGGGCTGCGCCTGCTTCAGCAGTCGCGCCAGCGCGATCGTCGCACGCACGTCGGACAGCGCATCGTGCGCCGCCTCGTGCGCCAGACCGTTGGCGACGGTCAGGTGCTCGAGCTTGAACGAGGGCCGGCCGTCCTCGTGGCGCGGCCACTGGATGCCCTCGGGCCGCAAGGCATAGGCGCAGCGCACGACGTCGAGCAGGTCCCAGCGCCCGCACTCGTTCTGCCACTCGCGCGCATAGGGATCGATCAGATTGCGCCAGAACAGATGGCGGGTGACCTCGTCGTCAAAGCGGATCGTGTTGTAGCCCAGGCCGACGGTGCCGGGCCGGGCCAGCGCCGCCTCGATCGCGTCGGCGAATGCATGCTCGGGCACGCCGCGCTCCAGGCAGGTCTGCGGCAGGATGCCGGTCAAGAGGCAGGACTCCGGGTCGGGCAGGAAGTCCGGCGAAGGCCGGCAGTACAGCATCAGGGGCTCGTCGATCTCGTTCAACTCCGCGTCGGTGCGGATGCCGGCGAACTGGGCCGGCCGGTCCCGGCGCGGCACGCGGCCGAAGGTTTCGTAGTCGTGCCAGAAAAAGCTCATCTCGGTCATGGCCGGCACGATAACCGATCGTTCGCCGGCCGCCCCGTGCCATCGCTCATTGCTGGTCATAATCGCCCGATTGCCCGAGCCCGCAGCCCATGCCTCTTCTGACGAAACTCCGTGAATCGCTCCGCCAGCTCAACACCCGGCAATGGCTGGCCCTGGGCCTGGGCATCGTGGCCGTGCCCTTTCTGCTGCTGGCGATCACCGCCCTGCTGGTCTGGGCAACCCTGCCCAATATCGACGAGCTGAGCGATTACCGGCCCAAGCAGCCGCTACGCGTCTACACGGCCGACGGCGTGCAGATCGGCGAGTTCGGCACCGAGCGGCGCACCTTCCAGCCGCTGGACCAGATCCCGCAGCTGATGCAGGACGCGCTGCTGGCCACCGAGGACGCGGCCTTCTACGAGCATGGCGGCCTGTCGCTGAGCGGCATCACCCGCGCGGCGCTGGCCAATCTGAGCCATGGCCGCAGCCAGGGCGGCTCGACCATCACCCAGCAGCTGGCGCGCACCTTCTACCTGACGAAGAAGAAGAACTACACGCGCAAGTTCATCGAGATGCTGCTGGCGCTGAAGATAGAGGGCGCGCTGTCGAAGAAGCAGATCCTCGAGGTCTATATGAACCAGATCTATCTGGGTCAGCGCGCCTATGGCTTCGAGGCCGCCGCCAGCGCCTATTTCGGCAAGAGCCTGAAGGAGCTGTCGATCGCCGAGACGGCCATGCTGGCCGGCCTGCCGCAGAACCCGGCCTATGCGAATCCCATCGTCAACCCCGCGCGCGCCCAGCGCCGCATGGCCATCGTGCTGGACCGCATGCAGGAGACCGGCGTCATCAACGCCGAGCAGGCCGCCGCCGCCAAGGCCGAGAAGCTGCATATCCGCAGCAGCCAGGACGAACGCCTGCACGCCGAATACGCGGCCGAGATGGCGCGCCAGGTGGTGTTCGCCCAGTACGGCGATGAGAGCTACACGCGCGGCCTGAAGGTCTACACCACCCTGGTCGCCGCCGAGCAGGAGGCCGCCTACCATGCGCTGCGCCGCAGCCTGACCGAGTTCGAGCGCCGCAAGCCCTACCGCGGGCCCGAGGGCTTTGTCGAACTGCCCGAGGACGAGGGCGAGCAGGACGCGGCGATCGCGCAGGCGCTGACCGAGCACCCGGACAACGACGAGCTGCGCGCCGCCGTCGTCACCAAGGTCGGCACCAGCCGGCTGCAGCTGAGCCTGCAGAACGGCGAGGAGCTGACCATCGCCGGCGAGGGCCTGCGCAGCGTGCAGGCGGCGTTGTCGGACAAGGCGCGCGCCGGCCTGCGCATCCGCCGCGGCTCCATCGTCCGCGTGCTGCAGAATCCGCCCCCCAAGGCCGGGGCCGAGGGCAGCTGGGTGGTCGTGCAGTCGCCCGAGGCCGAGGGCGCGCTGGTCGCGCTAGAGCCGGCCAACGGCCGCGTGCATGCGCTGGTCGGCGGCTTCGATTTCGCCCGCAACCAGTTCAACCACGTGACCCAGGCCTGGCGCCAGCCGGGCTCCAGCTTCAAGCCCTTCGTCTATTCGGCGGCGCTGGAGCGCGGCGTCGGCCCGGCCACCGTCGTCAACGACGCGCCGGTCTCGGTGGACGGCTGGGAGCCCAAGAATTACGACGGGACCTTCGACGGGCCGATGACCGTGCGCGAGGCGCTGGCGCGCTCGAAGAATATGGTGACGATACGGCTGGTGCAGCTGCTGGGCCCGGCGCGCGTGCGCGAATGGGCGTCGCGCTTCGGCTTCGACAGCGACAAGCAGCCGGACAATCTGACCCTGAGCCTGGGTGCCGGCTCGGTGACGCCGCTGCAGATGGCCGCCGCCTATGCGGTGATCGCCAACGGCGGCTACCGGATCGCGCCGCTGGTGATCGCGCGCATCGAGGACAGCAAGGGCACCCTGCTGTTCGAGGCCGACAAGCCCAGGCTGGACGAGGCGGCCCGCGTGATCCCCGAGCGCAATGCCTTCGTCATGGCCAGCCTGCTGCAGGAGGTCGCGCGCAGCGGCACCGCCGCGCGCGCGCAGGCGGCGCTGCGCCGGCCCGATATCTACGGCAAGACCGGCACCACTAACGAGTCGGTGGACGCCTGGTTCGCCGGCTTCCAGCCCTCGCTGGCGGCCGTGGTCTGGATCGGCTACGACCAGCCGCGCGGCCTGGGCGAGCGCGAGACCGGCGGCGGCCTGGCACTGCCGGCCTGGATCGACTTCATGACGGTGGCGTTGAAGGGCCAGCCGGTGCAGGAGATCGCGCCGCCGGCCGAGGGCCTGCTGCAGCTGGACGGCGACTGGAGCTTTGCCGAGTTCGCCGGCGAAGACGGCGTCAAGACCCTGGGCCTGGAGCCCCCTTCACCGCTGGGCAACGATCCCTCCGGCGCGCTGCTGCCGCAGCCGCCCGGCGCCTCGGCGCCGCAAGGCGCGCCGGTGATTCCCGGCTTCGCGGCCTCGGCGCCGGGCTAGCGCCGCGCGGCGGCGAGCAGCTGGGCCTCGCGCTCGCGCGACAGGCCGGCCTTGTCGAAGCGCTGCTGCTGCGGCGGCAGGCCGCGCCACCAGGCCAAGGTGTCGGCCACCGTCTGCGCCATCGGCCGCAGCCTCAGGCCGGCAGCGAGCGCCTTGGCGTTGGCGCTGCGCATCAGCGTGGCGAACTCGCCCTCGGCCGGCAGCCACAGCGGCAGCTCGGTCCAGGGCTTGGCGCCCAGCGCGAGCAGGCGCGCATCGTCGACCCAGACCGCTTGCGGCCGGCGGCCCGAGGCCACCATGCAGGCCTCGACCAAGTCGCCGCGGCTGAACTGGCCCGGCGTGCTCACCACATTGAAGGCCCCATGGCGCCCCGCCTCCAGCGCGCCGATCGCGAAGCGCGCCAGATCGCGGGCGTCTATCCATTGCAGTGCATCGCCGGGCCGGCCCGGCAGCAGCAGCGGCCCGCCGTCGGCCGCCAGGGCGAAGCGCGCCGGCCAGTAGCTGAAGCGCTGCGTCGGGTCGTGGGGGCCGACCACCAGGCCGGGCCGGATCAGCAGCGAGCGCTGCTCGCCGAAATGCCGCCGGACCTGCTGCTCGCAGGCCGCCTTCAGCGGGCCGTAGCTGGCGCCGTCGACGAGCTCGGTGTCCGGATCGGCCAGCACGCCCAGCGGCGAGGTCTCGTCGTTGGGCGCGGCAAAGCCGGCATAGGCGGAGATGCTGGAGATGAACAGGTAGCGGCCGACACGCTCGCGCAGCAGCGCCGCGCTGCGCTCGACCTCGCCGGGCAGATAGCCGCAGCAGTCGATCACCGCGTCCCACTCGCCATGCGCCAGTGCGGAAAGATCGACGCGGCGGTCGCCTCGCAGTGCCGGCAGCCCGGGGAACAACGTAGCGGCCGTCTGGCCGCGGTTGAACAGGGTCGGTGCATGGCCGGCCGCCAGCGCCGCCTCGACCAGATGCCGGCCGACGAAGCGGGTGCCACCGAGAATCAGAAGCTTCATGGCGCGATACTACGGCGATGAAGTCGATCCAGTGCGTGACCGTGGTGACGGGTCTTGCCCTGCTGCTGCAGGCGGGCCCTGCCCGCGCCGAGGAGGCGCTGGTCACCGACCGGCCGGACTTCGTCGAATCCAGCGATGTGGTCGGCCGCGGCCGCCTGCAGCTGGAAACCAGCCTGGCCGGCGAGCGCAGCACGGCGAACGGCGTGCACGTCAAGGGCCTGGCGACGCCAACCCTGCTGCGGCTGGGCGTGGCCGAGGACTGGGAGCTGCGCCTGGAGACCGAGGGCTGGCGACGCGAGACCAGCAGCGGCGGCGGCGCCAGCGAACAGGGCTTCGCCGATCTGGCGCTGGGCGCCAAATGGCATTGGCGCGATGGCGATGCCGAGCGCGGCCTGCCCGGCCTGGCCTGGCTGCTCCATGTCGATCTGGCCAGCGGCTCGGCCGCCTTTCGCGGCGCAGGCACCCGGCCCTCGCTGCGCCTGTCGGCCGAATGGGATCTGCCGGCCGGCTACAACCTGGGCCTGATGCCGGGCCTGTACCACGACCACAACGAGGCCGGCCATGGCTTCGTCGGCGGCATCCTGGCGCTGAGCCTGGGCCGGCAGTTCAGCGCAGCGCTGCACGCCTTCGTCGAGCTGGCCGGCCAGCAGCTGGCCGCCGACAAGAACGGCGGCCAGCAGATCAGCTTCGATACCGGCCTGTCCTATCTGCTGGGCGACTCGCTGCAGATCGACGCGGCGATCTTCTGCGGGCTCAACAAGCGCACGCCGCAGCTGCAGTGGACGGCCGGGGTGTCGAAGCGCTTTTAGCGCTTGCGGACGATGACGCTGCCGACCGAGTAGCCGGCGCCGAAGGAGCAGATCACGCCGAGGTCGCCGCTCTTCAGATCGGCGCGGTGCTCGTGGAAGGCAATCACCGAACCGGCCGAGGCGGTGTTCGCGTACTCGTCAAGGATCAAGGGCGCGACGTCGTCGCCCGCATCGGCGCCGACCAGCTTCTTGATGACGAACTGGTTCATGCCCTGGTTGGCCTGGTGCAGCCAGAAGCGGCGCACATTCGTCGGCTCCTGGCCCAGCGCGGCCAGATGGCCTTCGATGTGCGTGGCGGCGATGGGAACGACCTCCTTGAACACCTTGCGACCCTCCTGCATGAAGGTCTTGTCGCGGGCCAGCGGGTCGCTATCCTCCATGCGGTTCATGAAGCCGAAGTTGTTGCGGATATTGTTCGAGAACTGCGTCGCCAGCTTGGTGCCCAGCACCTCCCACTGGTCGGCCGAGGTGGCCGTGTCGGCGCGCTCGATGATGACCGCGGTGCACACGTCGCCGAAGATGAAGTGGCAGTCGCGGTCGCGCCATTCCAGATGGGCCGAGGTGATCTCGGGGTTGACGACCAGCACGCAGTTGGCGGTGCCGGACTTGACCGCATTGACCGCCTGCTCGATCGCGAAGGTCGCCGATGAGCAGGCGACGTTCATATCGAAGCCATAGCCGCCGGCGCCGAGCGCCTGCTGGATCTCGATGGCCATCGCCGGATAGGCGCGCTGCATGTTCGCGGCGGCGCACAGCACCGCGTCGACGTCCTCGGGCTTCTTGTTGGCGGCAGCCAGCGCCTTCTTGGCCGCGTCGACGGCGATCTCCGCCATCAGCGACAGCTGCTCGTCGGGGCGCGATTCGAAGCGCGGATACATGCGCGCCGGATCCAGCACGCCGTCCTTCTCGATCACATAGCGCTGCTTGATGCCGGAGGCCTTCTCGATGAACTCGACGCTGGAATGCGGCACCGGCTGGCGCTCGCCGGCGGCGATCGCCGCGGCGTTCTGCTCGTTCTGCAAATCGGCGTAACGGTTGAACGCTTCCACCAGTTCGGCGTTGCTGATCGTGTTGGGAGGCTGGTAGAGGCCCGTGCCGCTGATGACGACGTTGTTCATTGGATTCTTCCTGGATACGGTGCGCCGTCCCGGCAGGAGTTGGCGGCGGCTGTGCTTTTGAGTGCCCTCAATTTTAGCGATCCGGCCAATCGGCGTAGAATCAATCACCGGGCCCAAATATTGGCGACCCGGTTTTTTTATGGGTTTTTGCGGAACACGGCAAAAGCCCAGCACGTCCCTCACCGCCCCAGCCGGCGGCCTCGGGGGACAAGACCGGTCCCAGTTCAAGTGCTCGCAGCCCAGGTGGTGCACTGCGTGAACGCACCCCGACAATGCGACCTTCTTGAATCATGGAAATCTTCGATTACGACAATATCCTGCTGCTGCCGCGCCTGTGCCGCGTCGAGAGCCGCGCCGACTGCGATACCTCGGTGGAATTCGGCCCGCGCCGCTTCAAGCTGCCGGTCGTGCCGGCCAATATGAAGACCGTCGTCGACGAGAACATCACCGAATGGCTGGCGGCGAACGGCTATTTCTATGTGATGCACCGCTTCGACCTCGACAACGTCGCCTACGCGAAGGCGATGCGCGACAAGGGCCTGTTCGTCTCGCTGAGTTCGGGCGTCAAGCCGGCCGACTATGCGGTGATCGACCGGCTGGCCGCCGAGGGCGTCGGCGCCGACTACATCACCATCGACATCGCCCATGGCCACGCCGACAGCGTGCGGCGCATGATCGCCCACATCAAGGAAAAGCTGCCACAGACCTTTGTCATCGCCGGCAATGTGGGCACGCCCGAGGGCGTGATCGACCTGGAGAACTGGGGCGCCGACGCGACCAAGGTCGGCATCGGCCCGGGCAAGGTCTGCATCACCCGGCTCAAGACCGGCTTCGGCACCGGCGGCTGGCAACTGTCGGCGCTGAAGTGGTGCGCCCGCGTGGCCACCAAGCCCATCGTCGCCGACGGCGGCATCCGCCACCACGGCGACATCGCCAAGAGCGTGCGCTTCGGCGCCTCGATGATCATGATCGGCTCCCTGTTCGCCGGCCACGAGGAGTCGCCCGGCAACACGGTCGAGGTCGACGGCAAGCTCTACAAGGAGTACTACGGCTCGGCCTCGGACTTCAACAAGGGCGAGTACAAGCATGTGGAGGGCAAGCGCATCCTCGAGCCGGTCAAGGGCCGGCTGGCCGACACCGTGCGCGAGATGCAGGAAGACGTGCAGAGCTCGATCTCGTACGCCGGCGGCCGCGTGCTGACCGATCTGAAGAAGGTGAACTACGTGATCCTGGGTGGTGAGAACGCCGGGGAACATCTTTTCATGTAGCAGGCCGCCGCTCGCCCGGCGTTCCGGCAAGCCGCAAGGCGAGTCAAAACGCCGGCGAGCATCTGTTCATGTAGGACAATCGGACCGATCCCCCTGTTTCCATGGGGCGCCTCCTTCGCGGGAGACGCCCTTTGCCATTTCAGCGTCCCACCATGACCGAACTCGCCAAATCCTTTGAGCCCGCCGCCATCGAAGCCCATTGGGGCCCGCTGTGGGAGGCCCAGGGCCTGTACAAGCCGACCTTGGATCCGGCGCGCGAGTCCTTCTGCGTCCAGCTGCCGCCGCCGAACGTGACCGGCACGCTGCATATGGGCCATGCTTTCAACCAGACCATCATGGACTCGCTGACGCGCTACCACCGGATGCGCGGTCACAACACGCTGTGGGTGCCGGGCACCGACCATGCCGGCATCGCCACGCAGATCGTCGTCGAGCGCCAGCTACAGGGCCAGGGCCAGAGCCGGCACGACCTGGGCCGCAAGAACTTCGTCGCCCGCGTCTGGGACTGGAAGCACGAGTCGGGCAACACGATCACGCAGCAGATGCGCCGCATGGGCGACAGCGTCAGCTGGGAGCACGAGTACTTCACGATGGACGAGAAGCTCTCGACCGTCGTCACCGAGACCTTCGTGCGCCTGTACGAAGAAGGCCTGATCTACCGCGGCAAGCGCCTGGTGTCCTGGGACCCGGTGCTGAAGTCGGCCGTCTCCGACCTCGAGGTCGAGAGCGAGGAGGAGGACGGCTCGCTGTGGCATATCCGCTATCCGCTGGCCGAAGGAAGTGAATCGCTGGTCGTCGCCACCACGCGGCCGGAGACCATGCTGGGCGACACGGCCGTCATGGTCCATCCGGAGGACGAGCGCTACAGGCACCTGATCGGCCAGCAGGTGCGGCTGCCGATCACCGGCCGCCTGGTGCCGGTGATCGCCGATGACTATGTGGACAAGGAATTCGGCACCGGCGTCGTGAAGGTCACGCCGGCGCATGACACGAACGACTACCAGGTCGGCCTGCGCCATGGCCTGCCCATGCTGACGATCTTCGATCTGGACGCCAAGGTCAGCGCCGTCGAGGCGGCCGACATCCCGGCCGCCTACGTCGGCCTGGACCGCTTCGTCGCGCGCAAGCAGATCGTCGCCGCGCTGGAGGCCGACGGCCTCTTGGTCGAGGTCAAGAAACACAAGCTGATGGTGCCGCGCTGCGCCCGCACCGGCCAGGTGATCGAGCCGATGCTGACCGACCAGTGGTTCGTCGCGATGACGAAGCCGGGCGCCGGCGGCAAGTCGATCGCCGAGCAGGCGATCGAGGCCGTCGCCAGCGGCGACGTCAAGTTCGTGCCGGAGAACTGGGTCAACACCTACAACCAGTGGATGAAGAACATCCAGGACTGGTGCATCTCGCGCCAGCTCTGGTGGGGCCATCAGATCCCGGCCTGGTACGACGAGGACGGCCGGGTCTATGTCGCCCGCAACGAGGCCGAGGCGCAGGGCCAGGCGCCGGGCAAGACCTTGACCCGCGACGAAGACGTGCTGGACACCTGGTACTCGTCGGCCCTGGTGCCCTTCTCGACCTTGGGCTGGCCGGCCAAGACGCTGGAGCAGGACCTCTTCCTGCCCTCCTCGGTGCTGGTGACCGGCCACGACATCATCTTCTTCTGGGTCGCCCGGATGATCATGATGACCAAGCATTTCACCGGCAAGGTGCCGTTCAAGCATGTCTACATCCACGGGCTGGTGCTCGATGCACAGGGCAAGAAGATGAGCAAGAGCGAGGGCAATGTGCTGGATCCGGTCGATCTGATCGACGGCATCGCGCTGGCGCCGCTCTTGGACAAGCGCACGCAGGGTCTGCGCAAGCCGGAGACCGCACCCAAGGTGCGCAAGGCGACCGAGAAGGAGTTTCCCGAGGGCATCCCCGGCTATGGCGCCGACGCGCTGCGCTTCACCTTCGCGGCGATGGCGACCTTGGGCCGCACGGTCAACTTCGACACCAAGCGCTGCGAGGGCTACCGCAACTTCTGCAACAAGCTCTGGAACGCGACCAAGTTTGTGCTGATGAATACCGAGGGCAAGGACTGCGGCCTCGCGCACGAGCCGGGCCACTGCCCGCCCGGCTACAACAAGTTCTCGCAGGCCGACCGCTGGATCACGAGCGAGCTGCAGAAGGTCGAGGCCGCGGTGGCCCAGGGCTTTGCCGACTACCGCCTCGACAATGTCGCCAACGCGATCTACGCCTTCGTCTGGGACGAGTACTGCGACTGGTATCTGGAGATCGCCAAGGTGCAGATCCAGACCGGCGACGAGAGCCAGCAGCGCGCGACCCGCCGCACCCTGATCCGCGTGCTGGAGACGGTGCTGCGCCTGCTGCACCCGATCGCGCCCTTCATCACCGAGGAGCTGTGGCAGACGGTGGCGCCGATTGCCGGCCGCAAGACCAGCGACTACCTGGTGACGGCCGCCTACCCGGTCGCCCAACCCGAGCGCATCGACGAGAAGGCCGTCGCCTGGGTGGAGCAGCTGAAGGCGGTCGTCGGCACCTGCCGCAGCCTGCGCGCCGAGATGGGCCTGAGCCCCGGCGAGCGCGTACCGCTCTTGGTCGGCGGCGACACCGGTTTCATCGCCGAGGCGGCAGCGATTTTGAAAACCCTGGCCAAGCTCAGCGAGGTGCAGATCATTGCCGACGAGGCCGCCTTCGCCGCGGCCAGCCAGAGCCTGCCGGTGCTGGTCCATGGCGCGGCGCGCCTGGCCCTGCATGTCGAGATCGACATCGAGGCCGAGAGCGCGCGCCTGAACAAGGAGATCGACCGCCTGGTCGGCGAGATCGCCAAGGCCGAGGCCAAGCTGGGCAACGAGGGCTTTGTCGCCCGCGCGCCGGCGGCCGTGGTCGAGCAGGAGCGTCAGCGCGTCGCCGACTATGGCCAGACCGTCGCGCGCCTGCGCGATCAGCTGGCGCGGCTGGCCCGCTGAAGCGTGGCGGACGGGCTCAGCGCCAGCGGCGCTGGGCGCTGGGCTCGGGCAGCACCGCCGGCGCGCTGGCGCGGAACTCGGCCGCCGGCTCCGGCGGCGCGGCCAGCAATTCGTCGATGCGCCGCGCCACGCCCCAGGCGGCGCGCGTGCGCGATTCGCGCGTCGTGCCGGCCAGGCGCGGCGTCACCTGCAAGGCGCCGATGCCGTACAGCGGCTGGCCCGGCTCGACCGAGCCGGGCTCCAGGCTGTCGAACCAGGCGGCCAGCAGCCGGCCCTCGTTCAGCGCCGTGGCCAGCGCCGCATCGTCGAAGACGGCCGAGTGGGCGATGCTGACCATCACCTGGCCCGGCTTCGCAAAGCCCAGCACCCGCTCGCCGATCAGGCCGCGGTAGCGCTGAAAATAGGCCAGCTGCACGCTGACGCCATCGCTCTGCTCCATCAGCTCGCGCAGCGACAGCGGCTCGATGCCCCATTGCAGCCACAGCGGATCGCTCTGGTGCAGGCTGGGGTCGTAGCCGACGACGCGGGTGCCGAAGGCCGGCAGCAATTGCGCCAGCATTCTTGCAGTGGGCGTCATGCCGATCAGGCCTATCGTCGCGCAGCCGAGCTCGCGGCCGACCAGCATGCCGTCACTGGTCTGCACCGGCACCCGCCGCAGCATCGCCAGCAGTGCGCCGATGACGAACTCGGCCTCGGCGCTGGCGGTCGCCGTCAGGCTGCGGATCACCTCGACCCGGGCCGCGCGGCAGGCGTCCAGATCGATGTTCTCGCCGCCGGCGCTGACCCGGCCCAGCACGCGCAGCCGCGGCGCCGCGCGCAGCAGCGCCGCATCGACGGCGACGCTGGGCGGCAGGATCAGCGCCTGCGTCTGGTGCAAGTGCTCGCGCAGCTGCGCCGGCTCGGCCGCCAGCTGCGGCGCGTAGTGCACCGCATGCCGCTCCGACAGCCACTGCATCACATCGGCTTCCAGCGGCTCGACGATCAATAGAGTCATGGCATCAGCAGGGGAAAGAAGAGCTCGTGCAACAATGGCCCGAAGCCCAACCTCAAGTGTATGTTTATGACACGATCAGCAGTCACGAAGGCAATCTTTCCCGTCGCCGGCCTCGGCACCCGTTTCCTGCCCGCGACCAAGGCGCAGCCCAAGGAAATGCTGCCGGTGGTGGACAAGCCCCTGATCCAGTACGCCGTCGAGGAAGCCTATGCCGCCGGCGTGCGGGAGATGATTTTTGTGACGGGCCGGCACAAGCGCCCGATCGAAGATCACTTTGACATGACTTTCGAGCTCGAGGTAGCCCTCGAACAGGCGGGTAAGCAGGAGCTGCTGGACGTCGTGCGCAGCGTCAAGCCCGACGATATGGAGTGCATCTATGTACGCCAGGCCCAGGCCCTGGGCCTCGGCCATGCGGTACTGTGCGCGCAGCGCCTGGTCGGCAACGAGCCCTTCGCCGTCCTGCTGGCCGACGACCTGATGGTCGGCCCCGACGGTGGCCAGCCGGTGCTCAGGCAGATGGTCGAGCAGTTTGCCGACTGGCGCGCCTCCATCCTGGCCGTACAGGAGGTGCCGGCCGAGCACACGCGGCGCTACGGCATCGTCGACGGCGCGGCGGTCAACGACAAGCTGGTCGACGTCAGCCGAATCGTCGAGAAGCCGGCACCCGAGGTCGCGCCCTCGCGCCTGGGCGTGGCCGGCCGCTACATCCTGACGCCGGGCGTCTTCCACGAGATTGCCACGCAGCCGCGCGGCGTCGGCGGCGAGATCCAGCTGACCGACGGCATCGCCGGCCTCCTGCGCCGCGAGAAGGTGTTCGCCTACCGCTACGAGGGCAAGCGCTACGACTGCGGCAGCAAGGAAGGCTTTCTGCAGGCCAATGTCGAGCTGGCGCTGGCGCACCCGCAACTGGGCCCGGGCTTCCGCGACTATCTGCGCGGCCTGGACGTCTGAGGCCGCTGCCAAGTCAAAAAAAAGGCCACGCATGCGTGGCCTTTTTCATCGCTCGGCCGGCTCAGCGGCGCTTGAGCACGTGGACGAATTCGTCGCCGGCGCTGCTCTGCTCGACCAGCTCGTTGCCGGTCTGGCGCGCAAAGGCCTGGAAGTCGCGCATCGAGCCTGGGTCGGTGGCGACGACCTTCAGCAGCTGGCCGCTTTCCATCTCGGCCAAGGCCTTCTTCGCCTTCAGAATGGGCAGCGGGCAGTTCAGGCCGCGGGTATCGAGTTCTTTGTGGGCATCCATCGGGGCATCGTCCTTTGCTGGCGCTATTTTAGTTCCGGCGTCACGTCGCAATGCGACATGAGCCTACTCGGAACGATCACCGTTAGCGCGGTTCACGTTCAGTTCCGGCTCACTCCAGCCACTGCGGCTCGATGCCCTTGCTGCGCAGCCAGGTCGCCAGCGCCTGGCCGGTGCCCTGCGGCCAGCAGCGGACCTTCTCGGGCGCGATCAGCTTGTATTCCGCCAGTTCGGGCGAGAGCCGGATCTCGCCGCGCGCCTCGGCGTGGTACGCAATGATGACCTGGTTCATGCGCTGGAAGTCCCAGACGCCCAGCAACTGCAGGCGCTCGACCTGCAGCGAGGTCTCCTCGGCCACCTCGCGCCGTATGCCCTCTTCCGGCGTTTCACCGGCCTCCATGAAGCCGGTGATCAGGCCGAAGAAGCGCCCGGGCCAGGCGGCATTGCGCGCCAGCAAAACCTGACCCTCTCGGTCCACGCATTCGATCACCGCGGCCAGCACCGGCGTCGGGTTGTTCCAGTGCGTGAAGCCGCAGGCCGGGCAGCGCAGCCTCGTCTTGGGTCCACCGTCCTCCTCCAGGCTCAGCAGCGCCAGCTCGCTGGCGCAGCTGGGGCAGAAACGATAGGTCGTGTTCACGCGGGGAACACGCCGGTGGACAGATAGCGATCGCCGCGATCGCAGACGACGAAGACGATGGTCGCGTTCTCGACCGTGCGCGCCAGTTGCAGCGCAACCCAGCAGGCGCCGGCCGCGGAGATGCCACCGAACAGGCCCTCCTCCCGCGCCAGCCGCCGCGCCATCTCCTCGGCGTCGGCCTGGCCGACCAGCACCAGCTCGTCGACGGCCGCCGGGTTGTAGATCTTCGGCAGATAGGCCTCCGGCCATTTGCGGATGCCGGGGATGCGCGAGCCCTCGGCCGGCTGGGCACCGATGATGCGGATGGCGGGGTTCTTCTCCTTCAGGAAGCGCGACACGCCGGTGATGGTGCCGGTCGTGCCCATCGCGCTGACGAAGTGCGTGATCCGCCCGTCGGTATCGCGCCAGAGCTCGGGGCCGGTGGTCTCGTAGTGGACACGCGGGTTGTCGGCGTTGGCGAACTGGTCCAGCACCCGGCCCTTGCCGTCGCGCTGCATCTGCTCGGCCAGATCGCGCGCGTACTCCATGCCGCCCGAGCGCGGCGTCAGGATCAGTTCGGCGCCGAAGGCCTTCATCGTCTGCGCACGCTCGATCGACAGGTCCTCCGGCATGATCAGGAGCATGCGGTAGCCGCGGATCGCCGCGGCCATCGCCAGCGCGATTCCGGTATTGCCCGAGGTCGCCTCGATCAGGGTGTCGCCGGGCTTGATCTCGCCGCGCTGCTCGGCACAGCGGATCATGCTGATCGCCGGCCGGTCCTTGACCGAACCGGCCGGGTTGTTGCCCTCCAGCTTGGCCAGGATCACATTGCCGCGCGCCTCGCTGTCGCGCAGCAGGCGCTGCAGCCGCACCAGCGGCGTGTTGCCGATCACATCCTCGAGGCTCAGATAGTCTTTTGTGCTCATGCGGCGATTGTGGCAGCCAACGCGCGGCTCTGCTGGGGCGGCGTTCTTTGCATGGCATAATGTTGGGCTTCAGCAGCGATACCTCGCGCACCCTGGCCCGGGTGGCGAAATCGGTAGACGCAGGGGACTCAAAATCCCCCGCCGCAAGGTGTGCCGGTTCGAGTCCGGCCCCGGGCACCAGAGTTGATGCGCAGTGAGCCGTTGAAGCAGCAAAGCCCCGCGACGCGGGGCTTTTTCTTTGCGCCGCCCGAATTGAATCCCCGGCATCCGCGGAACGATCACCCGCGCAGCGATGCCTAGCGGAATACCCGCCCCGTGAATCGGGGAGCGAATGGGCGCCAGGCGGCGATTACATGCGGGTACATCGCGATAATGGCGCCGCTCTTACTTTCAGTTACGTCCCATGCCTGCCCGCCCGCTTACCTCTCTCTCCGCTCTTGCCGCCGCGCTGGGCCTTGCCGCCTGCGCGAACATCTCGGCACCGGCGGATGGCATCGCGGCCGTGCCGGCGAGCCAGGTGCTGGATGCCCGCCTGACGACGCCGCAGGCCGGCTACGGCAAGATCGTCGTCAAGCGTGGCGAGGGCATGGCCATCGCCGGCTGCGCCTCGCGGGTGTTTGTCGACGCGAAGGCGGTCGCCGAGCTGTGGCCGGCGCAGAAGGTCGAAGTGTTCCTGCCGCCAGGCAATTACACGATTGCCGCACATCCGGGCAACTCCTGCGGCGGCAAGCTGATCGAGGCGGGCGCCAAGGTCACCGCCGGCGGCGAGCTGAAGTTCAAGGCCAGCGGCGCGGGCGCCTTCTCCTTCGGCCCCGAGTCGATCTAAGTCGCCCGCGGAGCGCACAGTCCGCTCGAATTCGTCCCTAGCAGGCGCCGGGACTTCGGCGCCGCTCGGCTATCCTCGCGCCTTCGGCATCGCTGCGTGATGCCCGGGAGAGCGAGGGCCATGCAGACAGCGCAAGCCGACGGGCCCCTGGCCCGGGCGAAACGGGAATGGCCGCCGGCCCTGCTGGCGGCGCTGACGACGGCGGCGGTGCAAACGCCGTTCGCCGCCTTCTACGGCCTGCTCGCCTTCGCGCCGCTGGGGCCGGATCTTGCCCACCAGGCGCTGGCGACGGCGCTGTTCGGCACCGCCGCGGCCCATCTGGCCGCCAGCCTGGCGGGCAGCCGCAATCTGATCCTGGGCCCGCGCCCGGCCACGACCCTGCTGGTCGCCGGCCTGCTGAGCAGCCTGATGCTGCGGCCCGAAACGCAATTGCCCGATGGCAGCGGCGCCGATGTCGGGTTGCTGCTGGCACTGACGGCGATCGGCGTCGCGCTGACCGGCCTGCTGCAACTGCTGCTGGCCGGCCTGAACCTGGCGCGGCTGGCGCAGTTCCTGCCGCATCCGGTGCGCGCCGGCTTCGTCAACGGCGTCGCGGTGCTGCTGCTGGTCGGCAGCCTGCCGCTGCTGCTGGGCCTGCCGC
Source organism: Roseateles violae (assembly GCF_030410485.1). Lineage (GTDB taxonomy): Bacteria > Pseudomonadota > Gammaproteobacteria > Burkholderiales > Burkholderiaceae_C > Roseateles_D > Roseateles_D violae. The sequence continues at coordinate 392,263 of NZ_JAUHHC010000004.1, forward strand.
TGTCGGCCGACGGCGTGCTGGCCACGCTGACCAAGCTGCCGCTTCTGCTGCGGCAGACCGAAGCCGGCGCGCTGCTGGTCGGTCTGGTCGCGCTGGCGCTGGGCCGGTGGCCGCTGCGCTGGCGGGGCCGGCTGATGCCGGCCGGCCTCAGCGCGATGCTGGGCGGCATCGCCTGCCACCAGCTGCTGAGCATCAGCGACCTGCTGGCGCCGGGGCCGACCTTGCAGGTGCCGGCCCGGTTGCCGCCGCCGGACGGCGATCTGCTGCTGCAGGGCCTGCGATTGGCGCAGGAGCCGGCGCTGTGGCCGCTGCTGCCGCATCTGCTGGCCTTCGCGGCCGCCGCCTGCCTGCTCTGCACCCTGGACAGCCTGCTGGTCGCCGGCGCGATGGACGGCCTGCGCGGCCGCCGGCATGACGGCCGGCGCGAACTGCTGGCCCAGGGCGTGTCCAATGTCGCCGCGGCCCTGGTCGGCGGCCAGCCGAGCGCGCCGGCACTGGGCCGCAGCCGCCTGCATTTCCAGGCCGGCGGCAGCCGGCAGTTCTCGGTCGCGCTGTACGGCCTGCTGATCCTGCTGTGCCTGTGGCTGGCACCGACCCTGCTGGGCCAGGTGCCGATGAGTGCGCTGGGTGCCTCGCTGCTGCTGGTCGGCCTGCAGATGTTCGACGACTGGAGCCTGCGCGCACCGCGCCGCCTGTGGGCCGGCGGCCTTGTGCCGGCGCAGCGGCGCGGCCTGCTGCTGGACTACCTGCTGATGGCGCTGGTCGCGCTGCTGGTGATCTGGCGCGGCGTGGCGCTGGCGGTGGGCGTGGGCGTGCTGCTGGCCATGCTGCTGTTCGTGCGCGGCCAGGCGCGCGGCCTGCTGCGCTCCTCGCTGCGCGGCGATCAGCGCCGTTCGATCAAGCAGCGCCTGCCCGCCGCCCAGGCGCTGCTGCAGCGCGAGGGCCGGCGCATTGCGGTGCTGGAGCTGGAGGGGCCGCTGTTCTTCGGCACGGCCGAGCCGCTGATCGCACGGCTGCGCGAGCTGGTGGACGAGGTCGACTACCTGGTGCTGGGCCTGCACCGCATCGGCGCCGTCGACGGCACCGGGGCGCGCTTCCTGCTCGAGTTCGCCGCCGATTGCGAGGCGCGCGGCAAGCATCTGCTGCTCGCCGAATGGGGCGACGCAAGCGATCCGCGCCTGCAGGCGCTGCTCGCCGGCGATGTGCATGGGCAGGCCGGCGGCCTGCGGCTCTACGCCGACATCGATCAGGCGCTGCAATGGGCCGAGGACGATCTGCTGCGGCGCGAGCGCTTCGAGGCGGCACCGCAGCCGGCGCGGCTGAGCCTGGCGCAGACGCAGCTGGGCCAGGGCTTGGATGCCGAGGAGCTCGACTGGCTGGCCGGCCGCATGCAGGGCCGCCAGCACGCGCCGGGCGAGCGCATCTTCGCGGCCGGCGATGCCGGCGACGCGCTCTACGTCAGCATCGAGGGCGAGATCGCCGTGCTCTTGCCCGCCGCCGGCGGCGCCGCGCGCCGGCTCGCCCTGCTCGCGCCCGGCGTGATCCTGGGCGAGCTGGCCCTGCTCAGCGGTGAGCCGCGCAGCACCGAGGCGCGCGCCGAGACCGCGCTGTGGCTGATGCGGCTGGAGCGCGCGGCCTTCGAGGCGCTGCGCCACGAACGCCCGGCATTGGCCGACAAGCTGCTGCGCAATATGAGCCTGCAGCTGTCGGCGCGGCTGGCGGGCGTCACGCGCGAGCTGGCGGCGGCGCTGGCGCGCTGAGTCACCGGCGCCGCTGCGCATACACTCGGGGCCTCGCAGGGTGCTCGGCGCCTGCATAGCCCTCAGGCATCACGAGAGTTCAACAGAGAATCCATGCCCCCGATCCCCTCGGTTACCAAAGCATTCATGCTGGCCTGCGTGGGCCTGTACTGCCTGTTCTTCCTGGCGCCGGGATTGCAGGGCCCGTTCGAGTTGTGGCCGCTGCAGTCGGGCAATTTCTTTCCCTGGCAGCTGATCAGCTACGCCTTTCTGCATGGCAGCGAGTGGCATCTGTTCTTCAATATGCTGGGCCTGTGGATGTTCGGCTCCGAACTGGAGCGTGTCTGGGGCGGCCGTCGCTACACGCAGATCCTGCTCGCCAGCACGCTGAGCGCGGCCATCGTCCAGCTGATCTTCACCTTCCTGATGGGTTCCTACGCGCCGACGGTGGGCGCCTCCGGCGCGCTGTTCGGCCTGCTGCTGTCCTTCGGCATGCTGTTCCCGAACCGCATCATCGTGCCGCTGTTCCCGCCGATCCCGATGAAGGCCAAGGTCTTCGTGGCGATCTTCGGTGGGCTGGAACTGCTGCTGGGCCTGGGCGGCAGCAGCGGCGTCGCCCATTTCGCGCATCTGGGCGGCATGCTCGGCGCCTATCTGCTGATCCGCTACTGGCGCGGCGGCCGCCGGCGCTAGGCCAGCAGCCCCAGCGCCGGCTGCGGATAGCGCAGCCGCAGGCGCAGCTCGGTCTTCAGCCGGCTGTTGGCGAGCCGCCGCGATTCGCTCAGGAAGCTCAGCTGCAGCGGCGTCATCAGCGCCGCCGCCTCGGCCCGGCCGACGCGCGGCGGCCGCGGCAGGCCGCAGAGATCGGCGGCCAGATCGAAATAGTCGCCCATCAGCAGCTCGCTGTCGTCGCAGACATGGACGGCGCGCTGCGGCCGGCCGCGCGACAGCGCCAGCACGCAGGCGCGCGCCAGATCCTCGGCATGGATGTGGTTGGTGTAGACATCGTCCTCGCGCCGCAGCACCGGCTTGCCGGCCGCCAGGCGCTCACGCGGATGGCCGCCGGGCCGGTCGGCGGCATAGATGCCCGGCACGCGCAGAATCGTCACGCTGCAACCGAAGGCGGCGCCGAACCAGCGCAGCCGCCGTTCGGCGTCGACCCGGCGGCGCGCGCGCGCGGTCGTCGGCGCCACCGGCCGCGTCTCGTCGAAGCGCGCGCCGCCGCAGTCGCCATAGACGCCGGTCGTGCTCGCGTAGACCAGGCGCCGCGGCGGCGACTTGCGTGCCAAGGCACGCAAGAGCGCCAGGCTGCGCCGGTCCTCATCCCCCTCGGCCTGCGGCGGCGCCAGGTGCAGCACCGCATCGGCCCAGCCGGCCAGGCGGGCCAGCGTCTCGGGCCGGTCCAGATCGCCCAGCAGCGGCGTCGCGCCGGCGGCGCGCAGCTCGTCGACGCGCTGCGGATTGGAGCTCAGTGCGGCAATCCGCCAGCGGCCGCGCAAGAGCCGCAGCACCCGCAGGCCGATATCGCCGCAGCCGACGATCAGCAGGCGTGGCCTTTTGGCCAGCAGGGCCGTGGCGGAGGGCTTGGCGGACATCGGGTGAAGCTCAGGCAAAATGGCGGCCCAGTGTACGGCCCGGCAAGCGCGGGCCGCTTTCGCGTCCAGACGGCGTCCAGCGCCCCAGCCTTCATCATGAATTTCCAGGTCACCGTACAACCCAGCGGCCGCGTCTTCGAGGTCGAACGCGACGAAACCATGCTTGGCGCCGCGATCCGCCAGGGCGTCGGTCTGCCCTATGGCTGCCGTGATGGCGCTTGCGGCTCCTGCAAGAGCAAGCTGCTCGAGGGCCGCGTGATCCATGGCGCGCACCAGAGCAAGACCCTGACGCCGCTGGAAGAGGAAGCCGGCTATGTGCTGACCTGCTGTGCGACGCCGCAGACCGACTGCGTGCTGGAAGCGCGCACGGTGCCCGGCGCCGGCGAGTTCGCCGTGCTCAAGCTGCCCAGCCGCGTGATGACGCTGGAGAAGCCGGCCGGCGACGTGGCCGTCGTGCGCCTGCAGCTGCCGGCCACGCAGAACTTCCAGTTCCATGCCGGTCAGTACGTCGAGTTCATTCTGCGCGACGGCTCGCGCCGCTCTTACAGCATGGCCAATGCCCCGCACAATCTGGGCACCCCGCCGGCCGTCGAGCTGCACATCCGCCATATGCCGGGCGGCAAGTTCACCGACCATGTGTTCGGCACGATGAAGGAAAAAGACATCCTGCGCATGGAGGGCCCGTTCGGCAGCTTCTTCCTGCGCGAGGACTCGGACAAGCCGATGCTGCTCTTGGCCAGCGGCACCGGCTTCGCGCCGATCAAGGCCATCATCGAGCGCATCGAGCACCTGGCCCTGACGCGCCCGACGACGCTGTACTGGGGCTGCCGCAGCAAGGCCGATTTGTACCTGCATGACTGGGCGCTGGAGGCGGCCGCGCGGCTGCCGAACCTGACGTACATCCCGGTGCTGTCCGAGCCTAAGCCCGAGGACGCGTGGACCGGCCGCACCGGCTTCGTCCACCAGGCGGTGATGGCCGACCTGCCCGATCTGTCGGGGCATCAGGTCTATGCCTGCGGCGCGCCCATCATGGTCGACTCCGCGCATCGCGACTTCGTCTCGCAATGCAATCTGCCGGACGAGGAGTTCTACGCGGACTCGTTCACGTCCGAGGCCGACAAGCATGGCTGAACAGCGTTCAGCCATGCTTGCGGCGCAGGCTCATATCGCCAACGGCGATGTGAGCCGTAGCCACAAGCACCTTGGATAAAGCCCCGTGATGTTCGAGCCGCCTTACGTTCCGGTCGATCGATTCGAGCAGCAGCTCCGTCGGCTCGGCCATGCCGTGCTGGCGCCGGAGAGCCTGGCTGCCGGCCTGGGCTGCGAGACGAAGGAACTGGCGGCGCTGGCCCCGTTCTGGAACGACCTGCCCCCCGATGCCTATCTGAAGGACGGCGGCCGCTATCGTTTCCGCCGCCACAGCTGCTTCATCGCCGACGGCAGGGCGCTGACGCTGGCCCCGCACCGCGCGCATTGGCAGCCGCTGGACTACAACGCCCTGCATGGCGGCATCGAGCGCTGGTTCGAGCCAATGGCGGCCGCGGCACTGGCCCAGCCGGCCTGGCAGCGGCTGCTGCTGGGCCTGGCCCGCATCGCCTCGGGCCTGAAGGGCGAGCAGCCCTGGTTCATCGAGGCGCACCAGTTCCGCATCGACACGACCGACGGCATCGGCCGGCCGACGCCGGAGGGCGCGCACCGCGACGGCGTCGATCTGGTGGCCGTCTTCCTGGTCGACCGCCAGGGCATCAAGGGCGGCGAATCGCGCGTCTTCGAGGCGCAGGGCCCGAACGGCCAGCGCTTCACCATGAGCGCGCCCTGGACCCTGCTGCTGCTGGACGACGAGCGGGTGATCCACGAGACCACGCCGATCCAGCCGACGGCCGAGCATGGCCATCGCGACACCCTGGTCGTCACCCTGCGCGGCGGTGGCTTCCAGGGGCCCGAACAGGCCCAGTAATACCATCCCGGCATCGCTTCATGCGCAAGCGGCTGTCCGGCCGCCGGCTGGCGCCCACTACACTTGCGGGCGCCGGCGACCACAAGTCGCCGGTTCCTTTCCCAACCGCATCACGAGTGCCAACACGCCATGAACGCTGTCACCGATCTCGCGCGCGCCATTTCCGAACATTCGGGCGCCGCATCCCTCCCCTCCTCCCTCTTCGGCCTGCCGGATCAAGCCCCGCATGAGCGCGTGCTGCTGGCCGCCGATGAACAGACCGGCCTGAAGGCCATCCTGGCCGTGCACAGCACCGCCCGCGGCCCGGCCTTCGGTGGCTGCCGCCTGTGGAGCTACGACAACGAGCTGTCGGCGCTGAACGACGCGCTGCGCCTGTCGCAAGGCATGAGCCTGAAGAACGCGCTAGCCGATCTGCCCTTCGGCGGCGGCAAGGCCGTCATCATCAAGCCGGCCGGCGCCTTCGACCGCCCGGCCCTGTTCGCCGCCTTCGGCCGCGCCGTCCAGTCGCTGGAAGGCGCCTACATCACGGCCGAGGACGTCGGCACGACGACGGCCGACATGCTGGGCATGCAGGCCCACACGCAGTTCGTCAGCGGCATCCCGCGCGCCGGCGCCTTCGGTGGCGACCCGAGCCCGAAGACGGCCTGGGGCGTGTTCGTGTCCATCCGCGCCGGCGTGCGCCAGGTGCTGGGCCGCGAGTCGCTGGAAGGCGTGCGTGTCGCCCTGCAGGGCCTCGGCGCCGTCGGCTGGCATCTGGCCGAATTCCTGCACCAGGCCGGTGCCAAGCTGGTCGTCGCCGACATCGACGCGGCCAAGGTCGCCCGCGCGCAAGAGCTGCTCGGTGCGCAGGCCGTGGGCGTGCATGAGATCCTGGCCGCCGACGTCGACGTGCTGGCGCCGAACGCCCTCGGCGCGGCGCTGAACGCCCAGTCGATCCCGACCCTGCGCGCCCGGCTGGTGGCCGGCGCGGCCAACAACCAGCTGGCCACCGTGGCCGACGGCGATGCGCTGCAGGCGCGCGGCATCACCTATCTGCCCGACTACCTGGTCAATGCAGGCGGCATCATCAGCGTCGCGCGCGAATACCGTGGCGAGGGCGAGGAGCAGGCGGTGATGGCCGAGGTCGGCAAGATCGCCGATCGGGTCACCGAGCTGCTCGAGCGCGTCAAGACGGCCGGCGGCGACGCCACGCCGGGCCGCATCGCCGATGCGTGGGCGCGCTCCAAACTGATCAAGCCGAACTGAGGCCTTGTCCCGATGCGGAACAGGCCCCGGGGCTGCTAGGCTCCGGGGCCTATGAGTTTGATGATCCCGACAAGCCGCCGCCGCATGCTGGCCGGCGCGGCGAGTCTGCTGGCCACCCCGGCCGGCCTGGCGCAGGTGCTGCTTGGCGCCCCGAGTGCCGCCAATAGCCTGAGCAGCAAGCCGGGCACCCGGCTGGTCGTTCCCTTCGCCCCCGGCGGCGCCACCGATGTACTGGCCCGCGCGCTCGCGGAGCGCACCCAGGAACGGCTCGGCCCCATCGTCATCGACAACCGCGCCGGCCTGCGCGGCAGCCTGGGCACCGAATCGGTCGCCCGGGCGGCGCCGGACGGTTCGACGCTGCTCCTGGGCACCGTCATCACCCATGCGATCAATCCCTGGCTGGGCGCCAGCAAGCTCTATGACCCGGTGCGCGACTTCACGCCGATCACCCTGCTGGCGCGCATGCCCAATGTGCTGGTCGTCAATGCCGACAGCGCCAGGCGCCTGGGGCTGAACAGCGTCGCCGATCTGATCGCCTATGCGCGCCAGCATCCGGGCAAGCTCAGCTATGGCTCGACCGGCATCGGCAGCACCGGCCATCTGGCGGCCGAACTGCTGAAGGCGCGCTGCAATGTCTTCATCACCCACCTGCCCTATGCCGGCATCAATCCGGCGCTCAAGGGCCTGCTCGGCGGCGAGGTCGATCTGAGCTTTCAGAACCTGGCCAGTGCCGCGCCCGGCATCAAGTCCGGCAAGCTGCGCGCGCTGGCGGTCAGCACCGCGCGGCGCAGCAGCAGCATGCCGGAGCTGCCGACTCTGGCCGAGAGCGCGCCGGGCCTGGGCCTGGACGGCTTCGACGTGGGCATCTGGTTCGGCCTGTTCGGCCCGGCGCGGATGACGCCGGCGCTGACCGCGCGGCTGAACGGCATCTTCACCGAGGCGCTGGCCACGCCCGAGCTGCGCGAGCGCCTAGACACCCTGAAGGCCGAGGCCTCGCCCAGCACGCCCGAGCAGCTGGCCGCGCTGGTCAAGACCGATCTGCAGCGGCACGAACAGATGAGCAAGCGCAGCGGCGGCCGGCTCGACGGAATGCAATGAAAACAGGCGCCCGCGGCGCCTGTTTTGATCCTGCGAGCGCCGCGCGGCGCCCGCCTTACTCCCCCGGAATTACTCGCCCAGATAGGCGGCGCGCACCTTGGGGTCGTTCAGCAAGGTCATGCCCTCGCCGCTCATCGTCACCTCGCCGGACTCCATCACATAACCGCGATTGGCCAGTTGCAGCGCGCGGCTGGCATTCTGCTCGACCAGCAGCACCGTCACGCCCTGCTTGTGGATGTCGTCGACGACCTCGAAGATCTTGTCCACCATGATGGGCGACAGGCCCATCGAGGGCTCGTCCAGCAGCAGCAGCTTGGGCCGCGTCATCAGCGCGCGGCCCATGGCCAGCATCTGCTGCTCGCCGCCCGACATGGTGCCGGCCAGCTGGTTGCGGCGTTCCTTCAGGCGCGGAAAGATCGTGAAGATGCGCTCCATATCGCTGGCGATCTCCTTGTCGCTGCGGATATAGGCGCCCATCTGCAGGTTCTCGGTGATCGTCATGCGGGTGAAGGTGCCGCGGCCCTCGGGCACCATCACCAGGCCCTGCTTGACCAGGTTCCAGGCGCCGCGGCCGCGGATCTCCTGGCCCAGGTACTCGATGCGGCCTGCAGCGGCCGGCTGGATGCCGGTGACCGCCTTCAGCGTCGTCGTCTTGCCGGCGCCATTGGCGCCGATCAGGCTGACCAACTCGCCCTCGCGGACCTCGAAGCTGACGCCCTTGACGGCCTGGATGCCGCCATAGGCCACCTTCAGGCCTTCGATCTTGAGCAGGACCTTGTTGTTCTCGCTTGCTGCCATATTCAGTTCCCGTTAAGGCCGTTCAATGGGCCGCATGGCCGGCGCCCAGATAGGCCTCGATGACCTTCTCGTTGCGCTGCACCTCGGCCGGCGTGCCCTCGGCGATCTGCTTGCCGTAGTCCAGCACGGTGACGCGGTCGCACAAGCCCATCACCAGCTTGACGTCGTGCTCGATCAAGAGAATCGTGCGGCCGTCGTTGCGGATGCGGTCGATCAGCTCGCGCAGCACGACCTTCTCGGTCGCGTTCATGCCGGCGGCCGGCTCGTCCAGCGCGATCAGCTTCGGATCGGTGGCCAGCGCGCGCGCGATCTCCAGGCGCCGCTGGTCGCCATAGCTGAGCGTGCGGGCCTTGTACTCGGCATAACGGCCGATACCGACGTAATCGAGCAGCTCCTGCGCGCGCTTGGCGATGGCCGCCTCCTCGGCCTTGAAGCCGGGCGTGCGCAGCACCGCGCCGAGCAGGCCCGACTGGGTGCGGATATGCCGGCCGACCATCACGTTCTCCAGCGCCGTCATGTCGGCGAACAGGCGGATGTTCTGGAAGGTGCGCGCGATGCCGGCCTTGGCGACCTGGTGCACCGCCTGCGGCGTGTAGGGCTCGCCGCCGAGCGCGAAGCTGCCGCTGTCGGGCGTGTACAGACCGGTCAGCACATTGAAGAAGGTGGTCTTGCCGGCGCCGTTCGGGCCGATCAGGCCATAGACCTGGCCGGCGCGGATCTGGATGCCGACGTCGGACAGCGCCTGCAGGCCGCCGAAGCGCTTGGACACGCCGCTGACGTTCAACACGATGTCTGTGGTGCTCATGGAATGCTCTCTTCCTTACTTCGCGGCCTTCGGCGTCGGGGCGACCTTGCCATGCTCGGGCGAGGGCCAGAGGCCGCGCGGGCGCACCAGCATCACGCTGATCATCGCCAGCGCCACCAGCAGCTGGCGCAGGATGGAGGCATCCAGGCGGCCGCCGGTCATCTCCTGCAGCGGGCCGGCGACATAGCGCAGCACCTCGGGCAGCGCCGACAGCAGCAGGGCGCCGAGGATCACGCCGGGGATGTGGCCGATGCCGCCCAGCACCACCATCGCGACGATCATCACCGACTCCTGCAGGCTGAACGATTCCGGCGAGACGAAGCCCTGGAAGGCGCTGAACATCGAGCCGGCGACGCCGCCGAAAGTGGCGCCCATGCCGAAGGCCAGCAGCTTCATATTGCGGGTGTTGATGCCCATCGCCTTGGCGGCGATCTCGTCCTCGCGGATCGCCATCCAGGCGCGGCCGATGCGCGAGTTCTCCAGCCGGTAGCAGATCAGCACGCTGATGACCACCAACAGCAGGAACAGGTAGTAGTACATCGACACCGCCGGCACGGTCAGGCCGAAGATCTCGTGCGACTTGCCCAGATCGAAGCCGAACACATTGAAGGAGTCGATCTGACCGATGCCGCGCGGGCCGTTGGTGATATTGGCCGGGTATTCCAGATTGTTCAGGAACACGCGGATGATCTCGCCGAAGCCCAGGGTCACGATGGCCAGGTAATCGCCGCGCAGCTTCAGGGTCGGGGCGCCCAGCACGACGCCGAAGAAGCCGGCCAGGCCGGCGCCCAGCGGGATCACCAGCCACCAGGGCGAGTGCAGGCCGGCCGGAAAGGCCGCCTGGATCGCCTCGAAGTTCTCGCTCAGATGCGGGCTGCCGAGCAGCGCAAACATATAGGCGCCGACCGCATAGAAGGCCACATAGCCGAGATCCAGCAGGCCGGCGTAGCCGACCACGATATTCAGGCCCAGCGCCAGCATCACGTACAGCAGGGCCAGGTCGATGATGCGCACTGGGCCGTTGCCGAACTGCTGCGCGATCAACGGCACGACCAGCAGGCCCAGCGCCGCCAGCAGGAAGACCACGAGTTTGTTCTGTTTTTGCATGGTGAGTTCTCCTCAGGCGCGGTCGGCGACGCGTTCGCCCAGCAGGCCCGAGGGCCTCAGGGTCAGCACCAGGATCAGCGCGATGAAGGCGAAGATGTCGGCGTAATGGCTGCCCAGCACGCCGCCGGTCAGATCGCCCAGATAACCGGCGCCGATCGCCTCGATCAGGCCCAAGAGCACGCCGCCCACCATCGCACCGGCCAGATTGCCGATGCCGCCGAGCACCGCCGCGGTGAAGGCCTTCAGACCCGGCATGAAGCCCATCGTGTGCTGCACCGTGCCGTAGTTGGCCGCCCACATCAGGCCGGCCACCGCGGCCAGCGCCGCGCCGATGACAAAGGTGGTGGAGATGATGAAATCGGGCTTGACGCCCATCAGGCCGGCCACGCGCGGGTTCTCGGCGGTGGCGCGCATCGCGCGGCCCAGCTTGGTGTGATTGACCAGCCACATCAGGCCGGCCAGGATCACGACGGTCAGGCCCAGGATCAGGCATTGCGTGACCGTGATCACCGGGCCGCCCAGATCGATCGGCGTCGTCGGCAGCAGCAGCGGGAAGGGTTTCGGGTTCGGCTTCCAGATGATCATCGCCAGGGTCTGCAGCAGCAGCGACATGCCCATCGCGGTGATCAGCGGCGCCAGCCGCGGCGCATTGCGCAGCGGCCGGTAGGCGATCTTCTCGACCACGAAGTTCAGCACCGTGCAGACGACGATGGCGCAGGCCAGCGCGATCAGCATCAGCGCCCAGCCGGGCAGCCCGCTGTCGGCCAGCGCGACCACGACGGTCCAGCTGACCAGGGCCCCGACCATCAGGATTTCGCCATGCGCGAAATTGATCAGATTGATGATGCCGTAGACCATGGTGTAGCCCAGGGCAACCAGCGCGTACATGCTGCCGAGCACCAGCCCGTTGATGATTTGCTGGAAAAAGGTTTCCATCACTGCTTCTCCGGTTCGTCCGCCACGCTGTAACACGGCGTACCCATTCATTGTGCAGACCCAGGATGAGCAAAAAAAATGCCCGCCGTTTCGACAGTCGGCGGGCCTCTTGGCCATCAAGTTCCTGCAGGCTGGCAGGATTGTAGGAGTGCGTCTTCCGCACGCTTTGTTGGTGTATACCCGTACACACAGGCGCGGCGAAAAGTGTCAGTCCGAGGGCTCGCGCGCCGCCTCGTTGAGGCGCCTCAATTCGGCCAGTTTCTCGCCGATGCGCAACTCCAGGCCGCGCCCCACCGGCTCGTAAAAGCGCTGTTCCTGCAGCCCCTCGGGCAGGTAGTGCACGCCCGCCGCGAATCCGCCCGGCTCGTCATGCGCATAGCGGTATTCGCGCCCGTAGCCGAGCTCGCCCATCAGCTTGGTCGGGGCATTGCGCAGGTGCAAGGGCACCGGCCGGCTGGCATCCTGCTTCACCAGCGCGCGTACCCGGTTGTAAGCGCTGTAGACCGCGTTCGACTTTGGTGCGACGGCCAGGTAGACGACCGCCTGCGCCAGGGTCAGTTCGCCCTCGGGCGAGCCGAGGCGCTCGTAGGTCTCGGCCGCATCGAGCGCCAGGCGCAGCGCGCGCGGGTCGGCCAGGCCGATGTCCTCGCTGGCCATGCGGATCAAGCGGCGCGTGATGTAGCGCGCGTCGACGCCGCCGTCCAGCATGCGCACCAGCCAGTAGAGCGCCGCGTCCGGGTCGGAGCCGCGCACCGATTTGTGCAGCGCGGAGATCACGTCGTAGAACTGCTCGCCACCCTTGTCATAACGGCGTAACTGCTCGCCTAAGGCGCGCTCCAGCACCGCCTCGTCGATCTGCGGCGTGCCCGGGGGAGACAGGGAGATCACCGACTCGACCGCATTGAGCAGGCGTCGTGCATCGCCATCGGCATAGGCGGCCAGGCGCTTGGCCGCGGCGGGCGTGATCGGCGGGCCCTGCAGCGTCTGCTGACCGCGCTCGACCAGGGCCAGCAGATCGGCCTCGTCCAGCGACTTCAGCACATGGGCGGTGGCGCGCGACAAGAGCGCCGAGTTGACCTCGAAGGACGGGTTCTCGGTCGTCGCGCCGATAAAGGTGAACAAGCCCGCCTCGACATGGGGCAGGAAGGCATCCTGCTGCGCCTTGTTGAAGCGGTGCACCTCGTCGACGAAGACGACGGTGCGCCGGCCCTGCGCGGCGACCGCCTGCGCCCGCTCGACCGCCTCGCGGATGTCCTTGACGCCGCCCAGCACGGCCGAGATCGTGATGAACTGGGCGTCGAAGGCCTGCGCCATCAGCCGCGCCAGCGTCGTCTTGCCGACGCCCGGCGGTCCCCAGAGGATCATCGAATGCAGGCGGCCCGACTCGAAGGCGACCCGCAGCGGCATGCCGGGGCCCAAGAGCTGGCGCTGGCCGATCACCTCGTCCAGGCGGGTCGGCCGCAGCCGCTCGGCCAGCGGCTGGCCGGCAGCCGGCACGACGGGGGGCGCCGCCGATGGCGCGGGCGAGATCTCGGGGAACAGCGATTCGGTGGTGTCCGGCATGCGCCGATTGTCCTCTTCAGTGGGCGGGCACGCCGCCCTGCATGCGCCCCAGCACCTCGCGGCTCAGCTGGTCGGCCAGGCTATGCTCGGCCAGGAAGACCTCGCCCAGCTGGGCCTGGCGCAGCAACTGAGCCTCGTCTTCGCCGCGCGCGCGCAGCAGCACGCGCACGCCGGGGTTCAGCTGGCGGGCCGTGTCGACCATCTGGCGGATCTCGACGCTGTCGCCGCCGGTGATCACCAGCAGCGCGGCGCGCGCGATATGCGCCTGGATCAGCACGGCCGGCTCGCTGGCATCGCCGCTGACAGCGGCCACGCCGCGCGCGCGCAGGCCCTCGACCAGATCGCGCTGCTGCTCGGCGACGACCAGATGCACCTGCTGCGCCAGCAGCCGTTCGGCCAGGCGGCGGCCGACCCGGCCATAGCCGACCAGCACGACCTGACCCTGCAGATGGGCCTGGTCGGTGCTCGCCGGCAGCTCGGCCAGCGGATCGTCGCGCAGCTCCATGTGCCGGGCCCAGGCCGAGCGGCGCAGGATCCAGGCCTTGGCGGGCTCGAGCAGGCCGAACAGCAGCGAGTTCAGCGCGATCGAGATCAGCGCGCCGGCGAGGATCAGGCTCTGCCCTTCCTTGGGCAGCAGATTCAGCGCGACGCCCAGGCCGGCCAGGATGAAGGAAAACTCGCCGATCTGCGCCAGGCTGGCGCCGACGGTCAGCGCCGTGTTCAGCGGATAGCGCAGCAGCAGGACCAAGGCCATCGCCGCCAGCGTCTTGCCGACGATGATGATGGCGACGACCGCCAGCACCTTCAGCGGCTCCGCGAGCAGCACGCGCGGGTCGAAGAGCATGCCCACCGAGACGAAGAAGAGCACGGCAAAGGCGTCGCGCAGCGGCAGCGATTCGTCGGCCGCGCGGTGGCTGTACTCCGACTCGCGCATCATCATGCCGGCGAAGAAGGCGCCCAGCGCGAAGGAGACGTCGAACAGGCCGGCCGAGGCGTAGGCGACGCCGACGGCGACGGCGACCACGCAGAGCGTGAACAGTTCGCGCGAGCCGGTCCCGGCGACCCAGAACAAGAGGCGCGGGAAGACGCGCCGGCCGACGACCAGCATCAGCGCGATGAAGGCGCCGACCTTGGCCAGTGTCCAGGCGATCGTGCCCAGCAGATCGGCCTGCAGCTTGCCTTCCAGCAGGCCGGCCAGCGGCGGCAGCAGCACCAGCACCAGCACCATCACCAGATCCTCGACGACCAGCCAGCCGACGGCGATCGAGCCGTTGGCCGATTCGAGCTGGCCGCGCGCCTCCAGCGCGCGCAAGAGCACGACGGTGCTGGCCACCGACAGCGCCAGGCCGAAGACGAGGGCGCCGCCGGCGCTCCAGCCCCACCAGCGGGCCAGGCCGAAGCCCAGCGCGGTGGCGACGGCGATCTGCACGATCGCGCCCGGCACGGCGATGCGCTTGACCGCCAGCAGGTCCTTCATCGAGAAATGCAGGCCGACGCCGAACATCAAGAGCATCACGCCGATCTCGGCCAGCTGGCCGGCGAGATCGACGTCGGCGACGAAGCCCGGCGTGGCCGGGCCGATCACGATGCCGGCCAGCAGATAGCCGACCAGGGGCGGCATGCGCAGCCGCACGGCGATGAATCCAAAGGCAATGGCCAGGCCGAAGCCGGCGGCGATCGTCGCGATCAGGCTGACGTTGTGCGGCATCGTCCCGACAAGGTCATTGTTCGATCAGGTCGGCGCCGGGCGGCAGCACGAAACGGAAGCGCTCGGCGGGAAGCGCGATATTGGTCGTCACGGCCGTGAAGCGCAGCTGCGAGCGCTGACCGAAGCCGTCGACGATGTCCAGCGCCGCCAGATCGCGGCCCTTGAAGCCGATGCGCAGGCTTTGCAGATTGCCGTCGGCATGGCGCGGCGTGGCCTGCACCCAGTCCAGGCCTTCCTCGGCCGGCAGCGTCTTGAGGCTGAAGTCGCGCTCCAGCGTGTTGCCGGCCAGCAGCGCGGCCGGGGTCGCGCCCAAGGCCTGGTCGATCTTGCGCGAGCTGGCCTGGTTCAGGTCGGCGTCGTAGATCCAGACCTTCTGGCCGTCGCCAACAATGACCTGCTCGAAGGGCTTTGCATAGGCGAAGCGAAAGCGGTTCGGGCGCTGGAACTCGAAGCTGCCCGAGGAACTCTTCTTGCGCTTGCCGTCCGGCGAGCTGACCACCTGGCTGAACTGCGCACTGCCGCTCTTGGCCTCGGCCACGAAGGCCTTCAGCGCCTCGACCGCATCGGCGCGCGCCAGCATCGGCAGCGCCAGCAGCGCCGCCATACCCAGCATCCTCTTCATCAACAGCTTGTAGTTCATTCGTCCCGCTTCGGAATGATCAGATCGCGATTGCCATTGGTCGCCATCGCCGACACCAGGCCCGATTTCTCCATCTGCTCCAGCAAACGGGCGGCCCGGTTGTAGCCGATGCGCAGATGGCGCTGCACCAGCGAGATCGAGGCGCGGCGATGCTGCAGCACGATGGCGACCGCCTGGTCGTACATCGCATCGGCCTCGCCGTCGCCACCACCACCCATCGCGGCCAGATCGCCGCCGCCCTCGCCCTCGAGCACGCCGCCTTCGAGAATGCCCTCGATATAGTTCGGCTCGCCCTGGGCCTTCAGATATTCGACAACGCGGTGCACCTCGTCATCGCTGACAAAGGCGCCGTGCACGCGCACCGGCAGGCCGGTGCCCGAGGCCATGTAAAGCATGTCGCCCATGCCCAGCAGCGCCTCGGCGCCCATCTGGTCAAGGATGGTGCGGCTGTCGATCTTGGAGCTGACCTGGAAGGCGATGCGGGTCGGGATATTGGCCTTGATCAGGCCGGTGATCACGTCGACCGAGGGCCGCTGCGTGGCCAGGATCAGGTGGATGCCGGCGGCGCGCGCCTTCTGCGCCAGGCGGGCAATCAGCTCCTCGATCTTCTTGCCGACCACCATCATCAGATCGGCCAACTCGTCGATGATGACGACGATATGCGGCAGGCGGTCGAGCGGTTCCGGCTCTTCCGGCGTCAGGCTGAAGGGATTGCCGATCTTCTCGCCGCGCTCGTCCGCATCGGCGATCTTCTTGTTGTAGCCGGCCAGATTGCGCACGCCCATCTTGGACATCAGCTTGTAGCGGCGTTCCATCTCGCCGACACACCAGTTCAGCGCGTTGCCGGCCTGCTTCATGTCGGTGACGACCGGCGCCAGCAGATGCGGAATGCCCTCGTAGACGCTCATCTCCAGCATCTTGGGGTCGATCATGATCAGGCGCACATCGCGCGCCTCGGCCTTGTAGAGCAGCGACAGGATCATCGCGTTGATGCCCACGGACTTGCCGGAACCGGTCGTGCCGGCCACCAGGCAGTGCGGCATCTTGGCCAGGTCGGCCACGACCGGCGCGCCGACGATGTCCTTGCCGAGCGCCATCGTCAACAGCGAGGCGGCGTCGGCATAGACCTGGGAGCCGAGGATCTCGCTGAGCTTGATGGTCTGGCGGCGCGCGTTCGGCAGCTCCAGCGCCATGTAGTTCTTGCCCGGAATCGTCTCGACGACGCGGATGCTGGTCAGGCTTAAGGACCGCGCCAGGTCCTTGGCCAGGCCGACGATCTGCGAGCCCTTGACGCCGGTGGCCGGCTCGATCTCGTAACGGGTGATCACCGGGCCCGGCGAGGCGGCGACGACGCGCACCTCGACGCCGAAATCGCGCAGCTTCTTCTCGATCATGCGCGAGGTCATCTCCAGCGACTCGGGCGTCACCGTCTCCTGGCGCGGCGGCGCGGCGTCGAGTAGATCGACCTGGGGCAGCTTGGCGTCGCTGGGGTCGACGAAGAGCGTGGTCTGACGCTCCTTGGCCACCCGGGTCGACTTCGGCACCTCGATCACCGGCGGCTCGATGACGATGGGCAGGTGCTCCTCGACGACCTGGCGCTCGACCTCGACCACCTTGGCGCGCTCCTGCTTGGCCTTCTTGCCGGCGCGCTGGTCGTCGGCAATCTCGCGCTTCTCGATGCGGCGCTCGCGCAGCTGGTCAATGCGGGTGCCCAGCTGCTCGGCCAGGCTCAGCCAGGAGAACTTCAGCGCCAGCGAGGCCCCCGCCAGCAGCGCCGCGATCCATAGCACGCCCGAGCCGGCGAAGCCGACCAGGCGCATGCTCAGCGGCCCCAGCGTGTAGCCGAGCACGCCGCCGGCATGGCCGGGCAGGCGCGGCTCCCACAGATAGAGGCGGGTCCATTCCAGCGCGCAGCTGGCGGACATCAGCAGCGCGATGCCGACGCACCAGGGCGCGACGCGCTGCCACATCGGCGCAACCGGCCGCTCGTCGGCACGCAGAAGCCCGGCCAGACTGCCCAGCCACAGGCGCAGGCCCACCAGCGGCAGCCACCAGGCCGAGTAGCCGAAGCAGAACAGCAGCAGATCGGAGATCCAGGCGCCCAAAGCGCCGACCTTGTTGCCGTAGAGCGAGCGATTGCCCGAGATCGAGAAGGCGGCGTCGGCGCCGTCATGCGTCAGCAGCGCCAGCACGACCAGGCACCACATGGCGCCGCCAACCATCAGCCACAGCGGCGTGCGCAGCGGATTGCCGCGCGGCGGCGGCGTGGCGGCGGCCTTCCTGGCCTGGCGTTTATAGACTTTTTCCGGCGCGGCGGCGGCCTGTTCGCCGTCGCCGCTGCCCAGCATGGAACCGAGAGGGAAACTCATGCCGCCATTGTGGCGCAGGATTAGAGGCGCCCCGCCGCCTCGAACGGCCGCTTACTCAATCGTGCGCCAGGCGTTCCTTGATGACGACCGAGCCGTTCTCCAGCGTCTCGATGACGCCCTTGTCCTCCAGGTCCTTCATCACCCGGCTGACCATCTCGCGCGAGGCGCCGACCACCTTGGCCATGTCCTGGCGGGAGACCTTGCCGCGAATGATCTTCAGACCCTTCTCTTCCTCGGCCATGTCGAGCAGGGTGCGGGCGACGCGGCCATAGACGTCCAGCAAGGCCAGCGATTCGATCTGGCGGTCGGCATTGCGCAGGCGCGCGACCAGGCCGCGCAGGATCGCGTAAGAGAGGCTGGAACTTTCCGGCAGGCAGCGCGCAAACTCGTTGCGGCCCAGCACCAGCATATCGGTCTGCACCTCGGCGCGCACGGTGGCCGAATGCGGCTCGTTGTCGATCAGGCTCATCTCGCCGACATAGTCGCCCGGCTGCAGCACCGCCAGGATGACCTCGCGGCCGCGGGTGTCGGCGGTCAGCACGCGGGCGCGACCGTTGAGCAGGATGAACAGCGCGTTCGACTTGGTGCCCTGCTCGACGATCAGTTCACCGCGCTTGAAACGGCGCTTGACGACGCTGTCGGCAATGGACTGCGCCTGATCGGTGGTGAGCAGGGAGAACAAGGGCACCCTGCGGATCAGGTCCAGATTGGACAACATCGCCATGAACGGCCTCCTGTGACTGTGGTTTGTTGAAAGCAGGCCGGCATGGTGACCGGGCTTGCCTAGAATGCGACCCATTGTGCCAACTCGATCACGCTTTCACATAGGGTATAGGCCGTATAAAGCCGGCCAATCGCAGCGTTGAGAACCTTGTGCGCCGCACCCACAACCCCATATAAACCCGATGAGCCAAACCACCCAACACCATCCGCTGCTGATCCTCGGCTCCGGCCCGGCCGGCTACACCGCCGCGATCTATGCCGCCCGAGCCAATCTGAAGCCGACCCTCTTGACCGGCATGGCCCAGGGTGGCCAGCTGATGACGACGACCGAGGTCGACAACTGGCCCGCCGACGTGATGGGCGTGCAAGGCCCCGAGCTGATGCAGCGCTTCCAGGAGCATGCGGAGCGCTTCAAGACGCAGATCGTCTTCGACCACATCAACGAGACCGACCTCAGCAAGCGCCCGTTCACGCTGAAGGGCGATAGCGGGACTTATACCTGCGACGCGCTGATCATCGCGACCGGCGCCTCGGCCAAATACCTGGGCCTGCCCTCGGAAGAAAGCTTCATGGGCCGCGGCGTCAGCGGCTGCGCGACCTGCGACGGCTTCTTCTACCGCGAGCAGGAGGTCTGCGTGGTCGGCGGTGGCAACACCGCCGTCGAAGAAGCGCTGTACCTGTCCAATATCGCCAGCAAGGTCCACGTGATCCACCGCCGCGACAAGTTCCGCGCCGAGCCCATCCTGATCGACAAGCTGATGGAAAAGGCGGCCAGCGGCAAGATCGAGCTGCATCTGTTCAACACCCTGGACGAGGTGCTGGGCGACCAGAGCGGCGTGACCGGCGTGCGCATCAAGAGCACCAGCGACGGCGCGACCAAGGAGATCAAGCTGCAGGGCTGCTTCATCGCGATCGGCCATCAGCCCAACACCGACATCTTCAAGGGCCAGTTGGAGATGAAGGACGGCTACATCATCACCAAGAGTGGTCTGGCCGGCTTCGCGACCATGACCAGCGTGCCCGGCGTGTTCGCCGCCGGCGACGTGCAGGACCATGTCTACCGCCAGGCCATCACCAGCGCCGGCACCGGCTGCATGGCCGCGCTGGACGCACAGCGCTTCCTCGAGCAGGAGAACGGCTGAGCATCGCTGCGCCGAGCGCATGCCTTGCCGACACGGGCCGCCCTGGCGGCCTTTGTCATTTGTGGCTATAATCGTCGGCTTGCTCGCTGGATGGACCGCGCCCGATAAGGTCGTTCGCAAGGACGGCTGGGTTTGGCGAGCATAAAGCGGTCATGTGGATGCCCCCCGGCAATGCGAATGGGGCAGCTGGTCAGCAATCAAACCGGAGAAGCGTCATGGCACGCGTCTGTCAAGTCACGGGCAAGAAGCCCATGGTGGGAAACAATGTCTCCCACGCCAACAACAAAACCAAGCGTCGTTTCCTGCCGAATCTGCAGTACCGCCGTTTCTGGGTGGAAAGCGAGAACCGCTGGGTCCGCCTGCGTATCAGCAACGCTGCTCTGCGTTTGATCGACAAGGTCGGCATCGACCAGGTCGTCGCCGATCTGCGCGCCAAGGGCGAGCTGTAATCCACCGTCCACAGTAATCAAGGAGCATCACCATGGCATCCAAAGGCGGACGCGAAAAGATCAAGCTGGAATCCACTGCGGGCACCGGCCACTTCTACACCACGAACAAGAACAAGAAGACGACGCCCGAAAAGCTCGAATTCATGAAGTTCGACCCCAAGGCCCGCAAGCATGTGCTGTACAAGGAAACCAAGCTGAAGTGATTCGGCTCGGCCTCCAGGCCCGATAAAAAACCCGCCAGCGCGAGCCGGCGGGTTTTTTTATGCCCTGCCCCGGGCGGGAGCGACTACTTGCCCGCCGCAGTGACCGGCGAGAACTCGCTGTAGAACCACTGGTCGATCATCCGCTTCTCGTAGCGGATCGGGTCGGTGTCGAAGTAGCGGTTGATATGGTGCAGATAGTCCAGGTCGCTGAGCCGCGATTCGCCGCGCCGCAGTTCCTGGCCCTCACGGCTCAGCACATAGCGCAGGCTCATCGCCGGTCGGCCGACCGGACCGGCGATGCGCAGCATCTCCGCGCGCGCGCCGGCCGGCCACACATTGCCGGCTAGGTCGATGTCGGTGACCTCGATCGCCAAGTCCAGCCCGGGCAGCATTGCCTCGCCGCGCTGCTTCAGATGCGTCTCAATCAGCTTCATTGTGCGGTCGCGATCGCGCTCCACCTCGCCGGCGTCGATGAAGCGCTCCGGCGCAATGAAACGCACCTGCACCGCCGCCAGCGCCGCGCTCGCGCCGAAGAAGAGCGCCAGCGACACGACCGTCCATTTCGTCGTCCTGCTCATCGTCGCCTCCATTGGCAGTGGCCGATTGATGCAGTCTAGTCCCTGGCCAAAAAAAAGACGCCCGCGAGGGCGTCTTTGATCGGGCTGCGTCCGTCGCTCAGATGCGGGCGGCGCGCAGGCCCATCGAGAAATTGCGCAGCTCGGCGATGCCGCTTTCCTCGGCGCGGCGGCACCAGGCCTGCAGATCGCTGACCAGCTGCTCGGCCGAAACATTGGTGCGCGTCCAGAGCTGGCGCAGCTCTTCGCGCATGGTCACCAGCTTGTCCAGCACCGGGCTGGCGGCGCGCACGCCTGCCAGCTCGCCGTGCAGGTCCTGCGGGATCTTGTCGGCATCGCGGTGCAGCCAGCGCTTGGCCAGCTTGAACTGGGCCAGCTTGGGGCTGTGCGCCGCACCCTCGGCCTTCAGCCGGGTCAGCTCGGCCGCGCAGGCCGCCTTCAGGCCGCGGCCATAGCTGGCCATCACCTCGTAGCGGTTGGCGATGATGGCTTCCAGCGTGTCCTTGTCGGCCGGCTTGATCTCGCCCTGGCGCAGCTTGGGCGCGGTCTTGCGGACCTTGGCCCAGCCGATCATCTCCATGGCGCGGATATAACCCCAGCCGATATCGAACTCATAGGGCTTGACCGAGAACTTGGCCGAGGTCGGATAGGTGTGGTGGTTGTTGTGCAACTCCTCGCCGCCGATGATGATGCCCCAGGGCGAGATATTGGTCGACGCGTCGGCCGCCTCGAAATTGCGGTAGCCCCAGAAATGGCCGATGCCGTTGACCACGCCGGCGGCCCAGATCGGGATCCAGGCCATCTGCAGCGCCCAGATCGAGGCGCCGATCGCGCCGAACAGGGCCATATTGATGATCAGCATCAGGCCGACGCCCTGCCAGCTGTAGCGGGTGTAGAGATTGCGCTCGATCCAGTCGTTCGGCACGCCGTGGCTGTACTTGGCCAGCGTCTCCTGGTTCTTGGCCTCGTGGCGGTACAGCTCGGCGCCCTCGCGCAGCACTTTCTTCAGGCCGCGCGTCTGCGGGCTGTGCGGGTCTTCCTCGGTCTCGCACTTGGCGTGGTGCTTGCGGTGGATGGCGACCCATTCCTTGGTCACCATGCCGGTGGTCAGCCACAGCCAGAAGCGGAAGAAATGCGAGGGGATGGGGCCCAGATCCAATGCCCGGTGCGCCTGCGCGCGGTGCAGGAAGATCGTCACCGCGGCGATCGTGATATGCGTCACCACCAGCGCGTAGACCACGACTTGCCAGGCGCTGGCATCAAGCAGGCCGAAGCCCAGCCATTGCACCAGGGCGTCATGTACGGTCATCAAGAAGTCCATTCGTTCCTTCGCCGCCCCGACATCAGGGCACCAGATTGGTAAAAAGCAAGCCGATTGTAGTTGACCGCCCCTAAATCGCCGAGGGCGTATATCTCAGCGGGGCTTGCGCTGCATCAGTCTTTTGCGCTTTTTCGCCGTTTTCGTGACAAGTTGACCGGCTTTGGCCCCAGGATCGTTGGCGAAGCGCCGCAAACCCCTATTTTTTTCTAGCGCTTCCTCTCCCACACGGCGGCAAAGAAGCCATCCGTCTGGTGCCGGTGCGGCCACAGCCGCAGATAGCCGTTCTCGACCAGGCCGCCGGCCTGCGCCACATGGGCCTTGTCCAGCGCCTCCCCGGCCGGCAGCGGCACAAAATCGGGATGGGCGGCGCCGAAGGCCTCGGCGATCGCCTCGTTCTCGGCGTCCAGCAGGCTGCAGGTCGCATAGACCAGGCGGCCGCCCGGCTTCAAGAGCCGCGCGGCGCTGGCCAGGATCGCACCCTGCTTGGCCTGCAGTTCTGCGATCGCCTGCGGCGTCTGGCGCCATTTCAGGTCCGGGTTGCGGCGCAGGGTACCCAGGCCCGAGCAAGGCGCGTCGACTAGCACGCGGTCGATCTTGCCGGCCAGCCGCTTGATGCGCTCGTCGCGCTCATGGGCGATCTGGCTCGGGTAGATATTGGACAGACCGCTGCGCGCCAGCCGCGGCTTCAGCGCCGCCAGCCGGTGGCCGGACACGTCGAAGGCATAAAGCCGGCCGGTATTGCGCATCGCCGCACCCAGCGCCAGGGTCTTGCCGCCGGCGCCGGCGCAGAAGTCGACGACCATCTCGCCGCGCTTGGCGTCCAGCAGCAGGGCCAGCAGTTGGCTGCCCTCGTCCTGCACCTCAACGCCCCCGCCGGTGAAGAGTTCCAGCTTGTTCAGCGCCGGCTTGCCCTGGATGCGCAGGCCCCAGGGCGAGTAAGGCGTCGCCTCGGCTGCAATGCCGGCCGTCTTCAGCGTCGCCAGCGCGTCCTCGCGCTTGGTCTTCAAGGTATTGACGCGCAGATCGAGCGGGGCCGCCTCGTTCATGCTGGCCGCCAGCGCCCGGAACTGCTCGTCGCCCAGGCGAGCGAGCAGCGGCTCGGCCAGCCATTCGGGCAGGTTGTGATGCAGATGGGCGGGCAGCGCCGACTTGTCCAGCGCCTGCACCTGGTCCAGCCATTGCTGCTCGGCCGGGCTAAGGGCGCCGCGCAGAAAACCGGCATTGCCCTGCCAGCCCAGGATGGCCAGACGCCGCTCCGCCGGTCCGCTGCCCGACTGGGCCAGATGGCGCAAGAGCGGGCGCTGGCGCAGCACCGCGTAGGTCGTTTCGGCCAGCGCGTGGCGTTCGCGCTGACCCAGGTTCTTGTTCTTGCGGAAAAAGGCCGACACGATGGCGTCGGCCGGGGAGTCGAGCCGCAGCACGTCGCGCAGCAGCTCGGCCGTCATGTCGAGAAGGGCATTAGGATGCATGGCCTCGATTATCCCCGGCCCGCCGCCGTTGCCGCGCCCGATGAATTCCGATCTGCCCCCGCTGCCCCAGCTGGCCACCGGCCGCTACCGCCATTACAAGGGCGGCGACTACGAGGTGATCGGCGTCGCCCGCCACAGCGAGACACTGGAGCCCTTGGTCGTCTACCGGCCGCTGTACCAGGACTCGGGCCTCTGGATCCGGCCCTACGAAATGTTCTGCGGCAGCCTGGAAGTCGACGGCCGCCTCGTGCGGCGCTTCAGCCCGCTGCCATGAGCCGGGCGCCGGCCGCGCTGAACTGGCTGCGGCTGCGTCCGCGCCTGAGTTCGGCCATCGTCGCCGGCCTGCTGCTGGGCCTGCTGTGGCCGGCCGCCATGCCGGTGCTGACGCGCTGCCTGATCGGCTGGACCGGCGGCGTCTGGCTCTATCTGCTCCTGGCCCTGCACATGATGCTGCGGGCCGACCATGCGCATCTGCAGCGCAATGCCAAGGCCCAGGCCGACAGCATCGGCGCGGTGCTGCTGCTGGCGATCGCCGGCGCCATCGCCAGCCTGGGCGCGATCGCGCTCGAACTGGCGCAGCTGCGGCCCGGGCTGGCGGCGGCCGCCTGGCCGCATCTGCTGCTGGCGATCGCGACGGTCAGCGGCTCCTGGCTGCTGCTGCCGGTCGAGTTCGCGCTGGCCTATGCGAGCCTCTACCACCGCGGCAAGGACACGCCGCATGGGCTCGAGTTCCCCGGCGACGAGGCCGACCCGGACTATATGGACTTCATGTATTTCTCGGTCACCATCGCGGCGACCTCGCAGACCTCGGACGTGGCCGTCAGCGCGCGGCCGATGCGTCGGCTGGTGCTGCTGCACGCGGCGCTGTCCTTCGTCTTCAATACCAGCGTGCTGGCGTTGACGATCAATCTGCTGGCCGGCCTGTTCAGCTGAACTGCTGGGCCACGCCAGCGGTCTGCAGAACCCGGCCGTTCTCGATGCGCAACTGGCCGTCGATGAACCAGCGCACCGCGCGCGGATACATCAGGTGCTCCTGCTGCAGCACGCGGGCGGCCAGCGTCTGCTCGTCGTCGCCGTCCAGCACCGGCACCACCGCCTGCGCGACGATGGCGCCATGGTCCAGTTCGGCGGTGACGAAGTGCACCGTCGCGCCGGCAAATTTGCAGCCGAAGTCCAGCGCCGCCTGGTGCGTGTGCAGGCCCGGGAAGGCCGGCAGCAGCGAGGGATGGATGTTCAGCATGCGGCCGGCGTAATGTGCGGTGAAGCCGGGGGTCAGGATGCGCATGAAGCCGGCCAGCACGACCAGATCGGGCGCATGGGCGTCGATCGCGCGCTGCAGTTCGGTGTCGAAGGCCTCGCGCGTGTCGAAGGCCTTGTGATCGACGACGGCGGTCGCGATGCCATGCTGTTCGGCAAAGCCCAGGCCGGCGGCGCCGGGCCGGTTGCTGATCACGGCGGCGATGCGGGCGTTCCAGCCCTCGGCCGCGCAAGCCTTGACGATGGCCTCCATATTGGAGCCGCGCCCCGAGATCAAGATCACGATATTCTTCATGGCTTCTTCGCTTTGTCTTCGCTGGCTCCGGCTGGGACAGCGATTGAGGGACCCTGGCCAACGCTGACGCGAAGAAGCCTAATCATCCGGCGGCAGTGTAACAATGCCCCTCCCGATGAATACCGAAGCAGTCCCCTCCCCCCGCGCCCGCGTCGTCTCCGGCATGCGCCCGACCGGCGCCCTGCACCTGGGCCATTACCACGGCGCCTTGAAGAACTGGCTGCGGCTGCAGGCCACGCACGACTGCTTCTTCTTCGTCGCCGACTGGCATGCGCTGACGACGCACTACGAGCAGCGCGAGGACCTCGAGAAGAATGTTTACGACATGGTCGTCGACTGGCTGGCCGCCGGCATCGATCCGGAGCGGGTGACCCTGTTCATCCAGAGCCGCATGCCCGAGCATGCCGAGCTGTTCGCGCTGCTGGCGATGAGCACGCCGACCTCCTGGCTCGAACGCATCCCCAGCTACAAGGACCAGATCGACAAGAACCGCGAGCTCGCGACCTACGGCTTCCTCGGCTATCCGCTGCTGCAGGCGGCCGATATCCTGATCTACAAGGCCGCCCAGGTGCCGGTCGGCGAGGATCAGGCCGCCCATGTCGAGGTCACGCGCGAGGTGGCACGCCGCTTCAACCGCGTCTACGAGCGCCCGGTCTTTCCGGAGCCGCAGGCGCTGCTGACCGAGACCGCCCGCCTGCCCGGCCTGGACGGCCACAAGATGAGCAAGAGCGCCGGCAATGCGGTCGCGATGCGCGATGCGCCCGAGGTGGTCGAGCAGAAGATCCGCACGATGCCCACCGACCCGCAGCGCGTGCGCCGCGTCGATGCCGGCGACCCGGCGCGCTGCCCGGTCTGGCCGCTGCACCGGCTCTATACCGACGAGGCCACGCGCGCCGGTCTGGAGCAGAGCTGCAGGAGTGCCGGCATCGGCTGCCTGGACTGCAAGCAGCCGCTGATCGAGGCGATCCAGCGCGAGCAGGCGCCCTGGCGCGAGCGGGCCGATGACTACCTGGCCAATCCCAAGCAGGTGCACTGGATCCTCGAGCTGGGCACCGAGCGCGCCCGCGCGGTGGCGCGCAAGACCCTGCGCGAGGTGCGCGCCGCGATCGGCCTGAACTACTGAAACGATGCGCCCCCACGTTCACTTCGTTCACTGCCCCCCGAGGGGGCCCTCAGCGCCCTTGGTGCGGCCGGGCGGGCGCTGATGGCCGCCATTCACATCACCGATATCGAGACCGCGATCAACTGGTGGCGCGAGCGCCGGCCCTCGGCCGACGGCATCAGCGCCTGCGCCGAGGTGCGCGCGCTGGCGGAGGTCTATGCGCTGATGGTCTATTACCGCGAGCTCGAGTGCGACGAGGACACGATGCCGGCCGCGGCCAAGGAGGCCTGGCTCGCCTGGTACGACAGCACGCCCGACGCGCCCTGCATCGCGATCTGCTCGACCAGCCAGGGCGACGATATCTGCAAGGGCTGCGGCCGGACCTTCGACGAGGTGCAGAACTGGCCGGTGATGACGCCGGCCGAGAAGCGCATCACCTGGCACCGCATCTCAATCGAGGCGACCGCCTGGCGCTTCAACCGCTACGCCGAGCGCGCGCGCGAGTTCAACGGCATCGACCATCCGCAGAACGGTCCCCGAGCCGGGGGCAGGACTTGACGGCCGGCCATCTCGACAGCCTGCGCCGCATCGCGCCGCTGGCCTGGCCGGTCTTCGTCGGCCAGCTGGCGGTGCTGGCCTTCAGCACGATAGACACGATGCTGATCGCGCGCCACTCGGCCACCGACCTGGCCGCGCTGGCCGTCGGCGCGGCGATCTACATGACCGTCTTCATCGGCCTGATGGGCGTGATGCTGGCGATCTCGCCCATCGTCGGCCAGCTCTATGGTGCCGGCAAGCTGGAAGCCGCCGGCGACCAGCTGCACCAGTCGGTCTGGCTGGGCCTGGCGCTGATGCTGATCGGCGAGGCGTTGCTGCTCTTCCCCGAGCCCTTCCTGGCGCTGTCGCGCACCGCGCCCGAGGTCGAGAGCAAGGTGCGCGGCTATCTGCTGGCGCTGGCCTGCAGCCTGCCGGCCTCGCTGCTGTTCACCGCCTACCGCGGCTTCAACACGGCGGTGTCGCGGCCCAAGATGGTGATGGCGCTGCAGATCGGCGGCCTGGCGCTGAAGGTGCCGCTGACCCTGCTGCTGATCCGCGGCGCGGCGCCGCTGAACCTGCCCGCGCTGGGTGCCGTCGGCTGCGGCATCTCGACGGCCATCGTCATGTGGGCGCAGACCCTGATCGCCTTCGCCCTGCTGCGCCGCGACCCCTTCTATGCCCGCTTTGGCCTGCAGCGCGGCGGTCTGCATGCGCCGCGGCCGGCCGCGCTGCGCGCCTTCCTGCGCCTGGGCCTGCCGATGGGTGCCTCGATCCTGGTCGAGGTCACCGGCTTCACCTTCATGGCGATCTTCATCGCCCGCATCGGCGCCACCGCCGTCGCCGGCCACCAGCTGGCGGCCAATCTGGTCACCCTGCTCTTCATGGCGCCGCTGTCGCTGGCGAATGCCACCGGCACCCTGGTCGCGCAGCGCGTCGGCGCACACGACGCGGCCGATGCGCGCCGCATCGGCTGGCATGGCTTGGAGATTGCCGTGCTCATCGCGGCGCTGCTGGGCGCCCTGGTCTTCCTGGCGCGCGAGCAGGTGCTGCGCCTGTACACGCAGGACCCGGTCATCGTCGCCGCCGCGCTGCCGCTGCTGCTCTGGGTCGGCGCCTTCCATATCGGCGACGCGGCGCAGACGATGGCGGCGCAGATCCTGCGCGCCCACCACATCGCCACCGCGCCGCTGATCATCTACGCGCTGGCGATCTGGGGCGTCGGCATCGGCGGCGGCTATTTCCTCGCCTTCTCACAGGCGGCCTGGCTGCCGGCCTCGCTGCGTGGGCCGGCGGGCTTCTGGTCGGCCGCCACGGCCGGCCTGATCCTGGCGGCGCTCGGCCTCAGCGCCTTCCTGGCCTGGGTCCACAAGCAGGAAGCCCAGGCCTAGCGTCTGTCGGCCTTAAGCGGTCGGCAGGCTGAACACGAACACGCTGCCGCCCCCTTCGCGCCCCTCGCAGCGCACCTCGCCGCCATGACGCTGGGCGATCTGCTTGACCAGGGAGAGGCCCAGGCCGACGCCGCCGGCCTGTTCAGCATGGCCGGGCAGGCGGTAGAAGGCCTCGAAGATGCGCTCGCGCAGCGCCTCGGGCACACCGGGGCCGCGATCGCAGACGCGCAGCTGGGCACGGGGGCCCTCGCGGCGCAGTTCCAGCAGCACTTGCGGGCCGCCGTAGCGGCGCGCGTTCTCGAGCAGATTGCGCAGCGCGCGACGCAGCAATCGCTCCTCGCCCTGCACCTTCAGCTCGACCAGGCCCTCGGCCGGCTCGAAGGCGGCGCCGGCACGCGCGGCCTCCTCGGCGGCCAGGCCGATCAGCTCAACCGGCTCGCGCACCGGCTGCTGGCTGCCGGCCTCGAGCCGGCTGGCCAGCAGCACCTCCTCGACCAGCGCATCGAGCTCGGCGATATTGGTGTTGATCTCGGCCGCCAGCCGCGGCCGCGTCGCCGGGCCGGCCTCGTCCAGCATCGCAAACGCCATCTTCAGCCGCGCCAGCGGCGAACGCAGCTCATGGCTGGCGTTGGCCAGCAGATCGCGATGCGACTGCAGCAGCGACTCGATCTGCGCCGCCGCGCGGTTGAAGCTGCCGGCCAGCGCGGCCACCTCGTCGCGGCCGCTGTCGTCGACCCGGTGCGAGAGATTGCCGGCGCCGAAGCGCTCGACCCCGCTCTTCAGTGCCTCCAGCCGGCGCGTCAGCCGACGCACGACCGGATAGGCACCGGCCGCGACGCCGAAGAACAGCAGCACCAGCACGACCAGCAGCGCCTCGCCGCCCGGCCGGTGGCCCAGCATCGGCCAGGCGCCCCAGGGCGCATCGTCGCGACGCGGCGGCATCATCATGCGCCCGCCATGCTCGCCGGGCGCACCCGGTCCGGAGCCCATTCCCGGTCCACCGGGCCCACCCGGGCCGCCCTGGGCGCCAAAGCCCACCGGCGGCCGCCAGCCGCGGATCAGCTGCAGCGTGCGCCCGTCCTCCAGCGGCACCTGCACCATGCGCAGGCCCGGCTCCTCGGCGCGGCGCTCGAACAGCTCGCTGGCGGCGATGCGCTGGCCCTTGGCATCGTTCAGCGCCATCGCCATGCGCAGGCGCTGGCCCCATTCCTGCAGCGCCTCGGCCTGCTGCTCGCGCGGCGCATCGGCCGGCGGCAGCGCTCGATGGACCAGGGTCGCGATCGCCGTCAGCCGCTCGCCGGCCGCTGCATCGGCATTGCCGCGCTCCTGCTCGATCTGGCGCTGGAAGATCCAGGCCGAGCCGAAGGCAAAGGCCAGCAGCACGGCCACCAGCGTCAGATAGATGCGCAGGTAAAGGGATTTCAAGGGGAATCAGGCTTCGGCGTCTTGTTTTCTCGCGAAGACGTAGCCGACGCCGCGTACGGTCAGCACGCGGCGCGGATTCTTGGCATCGTCCTCGATGACGGCGCGGATGCGCGAGATGTGCACGTCGATCGAGCGATCGAAGGCATCCAGCGGGTGGCCCTTCAGCGCGTCCATGATCTGGTCGCGCGACAGCACCCGGCCCGGGCTCTGCGCCAGCACCACCAGCAGGTCGAACTGGTGGCTGGTCAGGTCGCAGGCCTTGCCGTCCAGCCGCGCCAGCCGCGCCGCCAGGTCGATCTCGAGCCGGCCGAAGCGCAGCACGTCGTCGCCGTCCGCCTGCGGTTCCAGCCGGCGCAGCAGCGCCTTGATGCGGGCCTGCAGCTCGCGCGGCTCGAAGGGCTTGGGCAGGTAGTCGTCGGCGCCGAGCTCGAGGCCGAGGATGCGGTCCATCGGCTCGCCGCGCGCCGACAGCATCAGCACCGGCAGGCGCCGCGACGCCGCCTCGCTGCGCAGCTCGCGGCAGAAGTCCAGACCGTCGCCGTCGGGCAGCATCAGGTCCAGCACCAGCAGCTCGAAGCTGCCGGCCGCCAGCGCCTCGCGGCCGGCGGCCAGCGAGCCGGCCACCGTCACCTCGAAGCCGGCGTTGTTGAGGTAGTCGCTCAGCATCGCCGTCAGGCGGGTGTCATCGTCGATCAGCAGCAGTCGGGCACTCATGGCGGCAGGATGGGGGGGCCGGGTCGCGCTGCGGCGCGACCGGCTCGATTCGCTCAATGAAGATTGAAGCATAGGGCAAGCCGGTTTCTGTGTAGGAAGGGACCGCTCAGTTGCTCGGCTTGCTGGCCGCGCGCTCGCGCATGTGTTCGGCCATGCGCGCCTGGCGCTTCTTCATCTTCTCGGCCAGGGTGGCGCGCTGCTGCGGCGTCAGCACGCGGGCCGCCTCGACCATCGCCTGCGTCATCCGCTTGCCGACCTGCTCGTGCAGCGCCTGGGTCTGCTGGCGCAGGCTCTCGAAGGCATTGGCATCGATCGTCGGCGCCGCGAACAACGCCAGGCCCTGCTCATGCAGCTTGCGGCCGGCTTCGCGCTGCGGCTGCAGGTCCTTGCGGGCCGCCTGCATGATCTGGCGGATCTGCGCGCGCTGCGCATCGCTGGCGTCCACGTCGTCGAGCAGATGCTCGATGCGGCCGCCGTCGAACAGGCCCGGGCCGCCGGGGCCGCCGCGCATAGGGTGATGGTCCTGGGCCTGGGCGGCAAAGCCGCTCAATGCCAGCGCCGAGGCAATCGCGCCGGTCTTCAAAACATCGATCAGATTCAGCTTGGACATCTGGGATCTCCTTGTCGAGAACAATTTCTCGATGGCTGAATCTTCGATCCGATGCGTAAGCCCGCTATGCCGAGCGCGTAAAGATCTGTGAAGCGGCCGGGACGGCTGCTAGGAGTCGGCGCGGAACAGCTCGTCCGGCGTGGCCGGCTCGATCAGATGCGGCATGCGGGTCGGCCGCTCGCGGCTGGTGTAGAGATGCAGGGCCGGCAGCGGCGGCGGCCGCAGCCGGGCCAGTCGCTTGCCCAGCTCGTCCTGCCTGCCGGCATTGGCGGCGCCGGACTCCCAGACGATGCGCAGCGGCCCGGGCAGTAGCGGGGAGTCGCTCAGCAGGTTCAGCGAGCGGGCCACGATGCCGTCCTTCACCTCCAGCGTCCGGTCCGTCATCAGGCTCAGCAATCGCTGCGCCGACTCGGGCGTGGCCACCAGCACCATGCCCTGCTGCGGCGCCTGCAGCCAGCGCTCGGTCCAGGAATTGCGCGCCGAGGCGATCACCAGCGCGGCGACATTGCGTCCGCCGGCATGCTGCATCAGGCCCTCCGACTGCAGGCGTTCACGCATATCGACCGGCGGCTTGAGCGGCGGCGCGATCGCCGCCAGCAGTTCCAGCCAGAAGCCCTGCCAGGCCTGGTCGAGGGCCGGCATGCCGAGCTTGTGCAGCGCATAGGCGGCCAACCAGGGCGGCTCCCCGGGCCGCTGCTCGGCCAGCAGGCATTGGGTCCAGCGGCCCAGGCTCATCGCGCCGAACTGCAGGTCCAGCAGCAGCGCCGGACCGATCTGCGCCGTCGCACACAGCAGCTCGTTGGCATCGGCCAGCGCCTCCTGGTCGCCCAGCAGATGCGCGCGCAGGCGCGCCTCGGCATTCGTCCAGGCCAGCGCCACGACCCGGGTCTCGCGGCCGCTGCGCGCCTGCTGCGCCAGCCTGACCGCCTGCTCGCACAAGGCCTGCAGGCCGCTGGCGGCCTCCCAGTTGCTGGGCAGTTCCTCGCCATCGCGGCCCGGCAGCGCCGATACGCTGGCATCGCCGGCCAGCTGCTGCAGCTTCAGCGCACCGAGCGCCTCGTTCAGCTCGTCGATCAGCAGCAGCAGCCGTCGCTCGACCTCGCCCACATTGACGCGGCCGAAGGCCAGGCCGCGCGCCAACACCGCCGTGCCATGGCGGCTGGCCTGCGCCAGCGCCGCCTGCCCGGCGAAGCCGCCGATCGCGCTGCCGCACAGCAGGGCCAGGAAAATGCTGCGAACCGTCTCCGCCTGGCGCAGGACGGCAACGAACTCGGCCAGCGTCGAGGCGTCCTGCAGCAGGCTCTCGACATTGCCGACATTGCCCGCTGCCTCGCGCAGGCTGCGCATCGCCCGCTCGACCTGAGGCCAGGCCGGCACCGAGGGCAGGATGTTCAACGAGGCTAGATGGGAGAAGGCACGGCCGGCCGCCGGCTTGGCATCGCCGGCCGGCGCCAGCACCGTCCACAGCAGCTTCTCGATGCCCTCGACGAAATCCAACGCCTCGGACGCCGCCGCGGCGATGTCCGCCGGATTCTGCTCGGCGACATCGATGGCGCCCGGCGCCGTCGCCAGCAGGCGCCCGGCCGGGTCGTACTGCCAGCTGTACTGATAGCGCCGTCCCTCGACGGGGCGCAGCAGCGCGCGCGTGCCGGCCTCGGGCGCCTCCAGCCACAGCGCGTCGAGCACCCATTGCCTCTGCTCGCTCCATTGCGGCTGGAACTCCAGCCAGGCGGCCTTGATGCCGTCCAGCGCCGACACGGCCAGCGTCAGCTTGCTCGCGATGTCGCGGGCGACACCGATCAGCGCATCGATCTGCGAATGCTCGCCGGCCGCCGCATCGTCCGCATCGAGCGACCAGCGGTTCTTGATCGGCGGCTCCGCGCACTGGCGCAGATAGGCGGCGAACTCCGCCTTGGCGCCATTGGACAGGTCCAGCGTCACGCGGCCGCCCTGCTTGCGCCATTGCCGGGAGACGTAATAGGCGGCATCGAACAGGGCCGGGCCATGCTCGGGCCAGCGCTCGCGCCAGGCCTTGACCGTCGGATCGGCCAGCGCCCACTCGATCATGAACTGCAGGGTCAGGTGGATGCGCGAGCTCTGGCCCCGCAGCAAATGCGGATCGAGCGTGAGCTCGTCATCGGGCCCGCGATAGGACTCCACCAGCCGGTTCAGCCGCAGCGGATTGAGCTCCGACTGATGCAGCAGCACCCATTTCAGCAGCTCCAGCTCGAGCGCACCCAGGCCGGCCGACGGGGTCGTCGCGCCCGCATCGGGCGGATTCATGGCTTGACCTCCAGCAGCTCGGACAAGTAGGCACGCAGCTGCGCGGGCTCGTAGTTCATCAGCACGCGGTGCGAGAAATAGGAGAAATGCCGGCCCCGCTCGTCCTCGCGCTCCTCGCGCATCAGCTGCTCGAAATGGCTGCGGTCGACCAGCAGGCAGGTGAAGGACGATTCGGTGAACAGCATCTTGAAGCGCCGCACGACCGGGCTCAGCGCCCCCCACAGCTCCTCGACCTTGTCGAGCTCGTCGACGATGAAGACCGGCGCCAGGCCGGCCTGCTTCAGCCGGTCGATCAGCAGCGGGATGACGCGGTCCAGCGTGCTGGCCGAGGTGTCGGGCATCCAGCTGCGGCCGCGCTTGGCCTCGCGGCTGCGCTTGCGCGTGCTGCTCAGCTTCAGCAGCATGGAGGCGCCCAGCGCGCTGACCAGGCCCAGCCACAGCGCCGTGCCGATATTGCCGGGCGTGGCGCTGGCGGCCGTCACGGCCGCGCCGGTACCCAGCACGGCCAGCGGCTTGACAAAGTCCGCCCCCTTGGCCTCCAGCCCGAAACTTGCCTCGCTGCTCTGCGCGCTGTTGGCATTGCGCTCGTAGCTGTCCTGCAGCTTGCCAGCGATGCGCATATAGGCCTCGTTGAGGCTGTGCAGCGCGACGATCTCCTTGAAACCCTGCTGCGGATCGCTGCTGCGCGTCGTCCCGGGATTGAACAGCAGGCCGCGATCGACCACGTCCAGATAGCGCCACAGCTCGTTCAGCCGGCCGGGCGCCAGACCCTCGGCCAGCTCGAGCTCGAAGCGCGCCGCCATCTCCAGTGGCTCGTTCAGCGGCAGGGCCGGACGGCGCACATCGGCGCTACGCGCGCAGATGCCGAAGCGCAGCACATACTCGCGCCCGGTCGCCTGGTACAGGGCCAGCAGCACCTTTTGCAGCACGCGGCTGATCGACAGCTCGTCGCCGATGCCGCTCTCGCTCTTGCCGCCGGCGGCAAGCTCGTCCAGCAGGGCCGGGCCGTTCAGATAGACCGGCAGCAGCCGCATCTTCAGCTCCTGCCCCTGTGAGGCGACGTCGCGCAACTGCGCCTCGACCATGGTGGTCTTGCCCGCCCCGCGATGGCCGGCCACCAGGAAGGAGCGGCCCTTGACCTCGCCATCGGCATAACGCCTGAGCTCATGGTGCAGCAGCGCGCCGGCCTCGGAGGGCGCCAGGATGATGGGCCGCTCGGGCACGCCCACGGGTGCGCGCAGCGACATCGGCTCGGCGCGCGAGCGGATGCGGATGCTCATGGGGCCGACGCGGCGGAGGCGGCCGCCTTGATGGGGGTCGCCACCAGCTTCGCCGTCTCCAGGCCCGGCTGCAGGCTCAGCAGCTGCAGCAGAAGCAGCAGGCCCGCGAACAGCGCCACGAGCGCCCCGATCAGCGGCATGCAGGCCGGCGCCAGCGACCAGCCGCCGCTCTCCCCGCTGAGGCCGCCCCAATGGCTGCGCAGCCAGAAGCCGGACTCTTGCGCCAGCCGGTAGCTGCGCCAGGTCAGCAGGATCGCCGCCAGCAGGAGCAGCAGGGCAACACCGAGCACCAGCAGCGGCAGCGCCGGCATGTCGGACAGGCGGGCCCAGGTGATGGGCGCGGAGCCCGCCGCACTTGCCGCAGCGGCCGAGGCAGCTACGACCTGGGCCGAGGCCGTCCCGGCCCAGCCCAGCAAAGCCCCGGTGATCCAGCGATGCCGCATCGGAAGCCCTCCCGCCGTCACCGTCGCCTCGGGCGAGGCAGCAGCAAGCGGCGCGGGCTCATTTCACCGCAGAGCCCCGCCCTTGTCATCCGACACGGGCTTGAGGCTTAGGGGGGCCGATTTACTTGATCGGCTTGAAGCGCATCCGCTTCGGGCGCGCGCCCTCTTCGCCGAGGCGCTTCTTCTTGTCGGCCTCGTACTCGTGGAAGTTGCCGTCGAAGAAGAACCACTGCGAGTCGCCCTCGCAGGCGAGGATGTGGGTGCAGATGCGGTCGAGGAACCAGCGGTCGTGGCTGATCACCATCGCGCTACCGGCGAATTCGAGCAGCGCCTCTTCCAGCGCGCGCAGGGTTTCGACGTCGAGGTCGTTGGACGGTTCGTCCAGCATCAGCACATTGCCGCCCTGGGCCAGGGTCTTGGCCAGGTGCAGGCGGCCGCGCTCACCGCCGGAGAGGCTGCCGACCAGCTTCTGCTGGTCATTGCCCTTGAAGTTGAAGCGGCCCAGATAGGCGCGGCTGGGCATGACGAACTTGCCGACGGTGATATTGTCCAGGCCGCCCGAGACGTCCTGCCAGACAGTCTTGTCGGCTTCCAGGCTGGCGCGGCTCTGGTCGACGAAGGCCATCTTGGCCGTCTTGCCGATCTTGACTGTGCCCGAGTCCGGCTGCTCGGTGCCCTGCAGCATGCGGAACAAGGTCGACTTGCCGGCGCCGTTGGGGCCGATGATGCCGACGATGGCGCCGGCCGGGACCTTGAACGACAGGTTGTCGATCAGCATGCGGTCGCCGAAGCTCTTGCTGACGTTCTCGAACTCGATCACCTCATTGCCCAGGCGCTCGGCGACCGGGATGAAGATTTCGTTGGTGACGTTGCGCTGCTGGTATTCGACGTCGGACAGTTCCTCGAAGCGGGCCAGACGCGCCTTGCTCTTGGCCTGGCGGCCCTTGGCGTTCGAGCGCACCCACTTCAGCTCTTCCTTCATCGCCTTCATGCGGGCGTCTTCGCTCTTCTGCTCCTGCTCGAGGCGGCGTTCCTTCTGGTCCAGCCACTCGGTGTAGTTGCCCTTCCAGGGGATGCCATGGCCGCGGTCCAGTTCCAGGATCCACTCGGCGGCGTTGTCGAGGAAGTAGCGGTCGTGGGTGATCGCGACCACGGTGCCGGGGAAGCGCTGCAGGAACTGCTCCAGCCACTCGACGCTTTCAGCGTCCAGGTGGTTGGTCGGCTCATCGAGCAGCAGCATGTCGGGCTTGCTCAGCAGCAGGCGGCACAGCGCGACGCGGCGCTTCTCGCCGCCGGACAGCACGCCAATCTGCGCGTCCCAGGGCGGCAGATTCAGCGCATCGGCGGCCAGTTCCAGCTGCAGATCGGTGTTCTCGGAGCCGGCGGCGGCGATGATGGCCTCCAGCTCGCCCTGCTCGGCGGCCAGCTTGTCGAAGTCGGCATCCGGCTCGGCGTACTCGGCATAGACCTCGTCCAGGCGCTTCTTGGCGGCCAGCACGCCGCCGATGCCCTCTTCCACCGCCTCGCGCACCGTCTGGTTCGGGTCCAGCTTGGGCTCCTGCTCCAGATAGCCGATCTTGATGCCCGGCATCGGGATCGCTTCGCCCTCGATCTCCTTGTCGACGCCGGCCATGATCTTCAGGAGCGTGGACTTGCCCGAGCCGTTGACGCCCAGCACGCCGATCTTGGCGCCGGGGAAGAAGGACAGCGAGATGTCCTTGAGGATGTGGCGCTTGGGAGGAACCGTCTTGTTGACACGGTTCATCGAGAAAACATACTGGGCCATGAAGGGGCTTCCTGGATTTGCGGGGGAGTTTCGGTGCTGCGGGCCGGGGCCGGCCCGCCGCGCCCCGCGGCAGGGCGGGACGCAAAACACCGTATTGTCTCATTCCCTGGGGTTTGCCCCTGCGGGGCGCGGCTATGCCCTGCCTACACTGGGCCGCGGGCGCCTAGGCAGGGCGCCGGGAGCCCGATATGCGCATGACGACGGCACGACGCCTCCTTCTCGGCCTGGCCTGCTGCTTGGGCGTAAGTGCGACGGCGCAGACGCTGCGCTGGGCCAGCCAGGGCGACATCCAGACCCTGGATCCGCATTCGCAGAACGAGCTGCTGACCAATTCGCTGAACGGCCAGGTCTACGAGTACCTGTTGCGTCGCATGCCCGACCAGAGCCTGGGCCCCAGCCTGGCGACCGAGTGGACGCGGCTGTCGCCGACCGTCTGGCGGCTCAAGCTGCGCGCCAGCGTCAAGTTCCACGACGGCACGCCGTTCACCGCCGAGGACGTCGCGTTCTCGATGCAGCGGCTGCGCGACGCGAACTCGCCGTTCCGCGTCTATGCCTTCGCCGTCGGCGCGGCCCGGGCGCTCGATCCGCTGACCATCGAGTTCGTCCAGGACAAGCCCGACCCGATCTTCCTCGAGCATCTGCTGAACCTGCACATCATGAGCAAGCGCTGGTGCGAGCAGCACCGGATCACCCGGCCCTTGAACTTCAAGGCCAAGGAGGAAAGCCACGCCAGCCAGAACATGAACGGCACCGGCCCCTTCATGCTGGTCAGCCGCCAGCCGGGCACGAAGACGGTCTACAAGCGCAACCCGGCCTGGTGGAACCGGCATGAGGGCAATGTGCAGGACTTCGTCTACCTGCCGATCGGCAACGATGCGACCCGGCTGGCCGCGCTGATCTCGGGCGAGATCGACCTGGTGCTCGACCCCGCGCCGCGCGACGTGGCGCGCTTGCGCAGCCTGCCCGGCATCAAGGTGCTGGACGGACCGGAGAACCGGCTGATCTTCGTCGGCATGGACCAGGGCCGCGACAAGCTGCTCTATGCCAAGGTGCCGGGTGATGCCAATCCCTTCAAGGATCAGCGCATGCGCCGCGCGATGTACCAGGCGATCGACATCGAGGCGATCCGCACGAAGCTGATGAACGGGCTCTCGCTGCCCACCGGCGGCGTCACCGTCTCGCCGCTGGGCTCCTTCAATGACCCGCAACTCGAGTCGCGCCTGCCCTACGACCTCGCCGCGGCCCGCAAGCTGATGCAGGAGGCCGGCTACGCGGACGGCTTCGAGGTGACGATGGACTGCCCGAATAACCGCTATATCAACGACGAGGAGATCTGCATCGCCTTGGCGACGATGTGGGCGCAGCTGAAGCTCAAGGTGCGCGTCAACGCCCAGCCGCGCGCGCTGGTCTTCCCCAAGCTCGAGAAGCTAGACACCAGCCTCTATCTCTACGGGTGGGGCGGCGGCACGACCGATGCTGAGATCATGTTCGGCCCGGTGCTGCGCAATCGCGGCGCCGACGGCATCGGCTATGCGAACTACGGCCAATGGATCAACGAGCGCGGTGACGAACTGGCGGCAGCATCGGCGCTGGAGGCCTCGCCCGAGAAGCGCCAGGCTCTCATCAAGGCGGCGTTGCAGGCCTATCGCGAGGCCGTGACCATCATCCCGCTGCACCGCCAGGTGATCCCCTGGGCGATGCGATCGGGCGTCAGCGCCGTGCATTCGCCGGCCAACTGGCTCAGCGTGGACTGGGTCACGGTGCAGAAATAGCGCGCCCGCTATAATCGGTTCATCGCCGCGACTACCAGTCTTGTCGCGGCGTTTCCTTTTTGAGCCAAGCACGCTCCTAAATGGCAGGCCCGAAGACTGGCGCGGCAGACGCCGCGCGGCCCAGCTGACACGCGAGTCGTGCGCACAAAGCAGTCGATGACATTTGAATCCCTGGGCCTGGCAGCACCGCTGCTGAAGGCCATCGCCGAAGCCGGCTACACCTCCCCAACCCCCATCCAAGCCCAAGCGATCCCGGCCGTCCTCAAGGGCGGCGACCTGCTCGCCGGCGCCCAGACCGGCACCGGCAAGACCGCCGGCTTCACCCTGCCGATGCTGCATCGCCTGGCTGCCGGCCAGCCGGTGCGCAACGCCCGCGGCCGCCCCATGGTGCGCGCGCTGGTGCTGACCCCGACCCGCGAGCTGGCCGCCCAGGTCGAGGAATCGGTGCAGACCTATGGCAAGCACCTGCCGCTGAAGAGCATGGTCATGTTCGGCGGCGTCGGCATGCAGCCGCAGGTCAACAAGCTGCGCGACGGCGTCGACATCCTGGTCGCCACGCCGGGCCGCCTGCTGGACCATCACCAGCAGGGCACGCTGGACCTCAGCAAGGTCGAGATCCTGGTGCTGGACGAAGCCGACCGCATGCTGGACATGGGCTTCATCCACGACATCAAGAAGGTGCTGGCCGTGCTGCCGCCCAAGCGCCAGAACCTCTTGTTCTCGGCCACCTTCAGCGACGACATCAAGAACCTGGCCGACCGCCTGCTGAACCAGCCGGCCCTGATCGAGGTCGCGCGCCGCAACCAGACCAATGATGCGATCGCGCAGAAGGTCCATCCGGTCGCGCGCGACAAGAAGAAGGAACTGCTGGCTCATCTGATCAAGAGCGGCGACTGGCACCAGGTGCTGGTCTTCACGCGCATGAAGCATGGCGCCAACCGCCTGACCGACTACCTGAACGACAACGGCATCAGCGCGATGGCCATCCACGGCAACAAGAGCCAGGGCGCGCGCACCAAGGCGCTGGCCGAGTTCAAGAGCGGGGACCTGACCTGCCTGGTGGCAACCGACATCGCCGCCCGTGGCATCGACATCGACCAGCTGCCCCATGTCGTCAACTACGAGCTGCCCAATGTCCCCGAGGACTATGTGCACCGCATCGGCCGCACCGGCCGCGCCGGCGCCCAGGGCGAGGC
Organism: Roseateles violae; assembly: GCF_030410485.1. GTDB lineage: Bacteria > Pseudomonadota > Gammaproteobacteria > Burkholderiales > Burkholderiaceae_C > Roseateles_D > Roseateles_D violae. Next base: position 431,793 of record NZ_JAUHHC010000004.1, read on the forward strand.
GGTGAGCCTGGTCTGCGTGGACGAGAACGGCTTCCTGCGTGAGATCGAGAAGCTGATCAAGCGCGAGATTCCGAAGGAGATCGTGGCCGGCTATGCGCCCGATCCGAGCGAGAAGCCCGAGCCCATCGTGCTGGGCCGCATGGTGCTGAACAACAATGGCAGCCGTGGCCGCGCGCCCGGTGGTGGTGGCGGTGGCGGCCGCGGTGCTCGCCCCGGCGGCGATCGCGGTGGCCGTCCCGGCCAGGGCGGCGGTCGCCCCGGCGCCTCGCAGGGCGGACGTCCGGGCCAGAGCCAGGGCCAGCAGCAGCAACGCTCGGCCTCCGGTCATGGCGGCCAGGGCCAGCAGCCGCGCCGTGACGGCGGCGCGCCGCGCTCGAATGGCGGTGGCGGCAATAGCAACGGCGGCTACAGCAATGGCCCGCGCCTGACGCAGCCGAAGCGCTGAGCCTAGACTCGAACGATCAAACCCAGCCCCGCCCACCGGCGCGGCTGGGTTTTTTCTTGGGTGGCTGCGCTGGCCCGTCTACGATGCCGGCATGAAGGACAAGAACAAGAGCATCTGGGTGGCCGGCGCCAGCGGCCTGGTCGGCCGCGCGCTGCTGAGCGAGCTGCTGCAACAGCCCGGTGACGACACCGAGATCCATGCGCTGCTGCGCCGCCCGGTCGAGGGCCTGCCGCCAAGCCCCCGCCTGCATGCGCAGCGCCTCGACTTCGCCCGGCCCGATCTGGCGGCGCTGCCGGCACCGACGACGATCTATATCTGTCTGGGCACGACGATCAAGCAGGCCGGCTCGCAGGAGGCCTTCCGCGCCGTCGACTACGAGGCGGTCCTGACGCTGGCCCGTGCCGCCCGCGCAGCCGGTGCGACTCGCTGCGCCGTCGTTTCGGCCCTGGGCGCCAAGGCCACATCGACGGTGTTCTACAACCGCGTCAAGGGCGAGATGGAAGAGGCCTTGATCGCGCTGGGCTTCGAGCGCCTGGTGATCGCCCGCCCCTCGCTCTTGATCGGCGAACGCGCCGCGCTGGGCCAGCCGGTGCGCAAGGGCGAGGTCTGGGGCGAACGCATCGGCCGCCTGCTGCGTCCGCTGCTGCCGGCGCGCTGGCGACCCATCGAAGCCGCCCGGGTCGCGCGGGCGATGCGGCGCGCGCTCAGCGAGGACGGACCCGCCGTGCAGCGCCTCGAGTCCGAGACGCTGCAGCGTCTGGGCCGATGAAGACGGCCCCCATCGTCCCGGCCGAGGTCGACTTCAGCGATGCCGCGGCGCCCAGCGCGCCGGCCTTCGGCGACGTCTATCACAGCCGCGCTGGTGCGCTGGGCCAGGCCCGCCATGTCTTTCTCGGCGGCAACGGCCTGCCGGGCCGCTGGGCCGGGCGCGAGCGATTCCTCATCGTCGAGACCGGCTTCGGCCTGGGCAACAACTTCCTCGCCAGCTGGGACGCCTGGCGCCGCGATACGCAGCGCTGCCAGCGCCTCGTCTTCATCGGCATCGAGAAGCACCCGCTGCGCCGCGAGGATCTGGCGCGCGCCCATGCCGGCAGCGAACTGGCCGAGCTGGCGACGCAGCTGGTCGAGGCCTGGCCGCCGCTGACGGCCAATCTGCACGGGCTCGAATTCGAGGGCGGCCGGGTCCAGCTGCTGCTCGGCTTCGGCGACGTGCATCTGTGGCTGCGCGAACTGGTCGCCGACGATGTCGATGCCTTCTACCTCGACGGCTTCTCGCCGCGGACCAACCCCGCCATGTGGGACCGCCATGTGCTGAAGGCGCTGGGCCGGCGGGCGGCGCCCGGCGCGACGGCCGCGACCTGGAGCGTCGCGCCGGACACGCGCGAGGGGCTGGCGGCGGCCGGTTTCACGGTCGAACGCCAGCGCGGCTTCGCCAACAAGGGCGGCATGTCGGTCGCCCGCCACGAGCCGCGCCATGCAGCGCAGCGCCCGGCCGCGCGCAGGCCCCTCGCCCCCCGGGCGCGCGAGGCCGTCATCATCGGCGCGGGCCTGGCCGGTGCCGCCTGCGCCTGGGCGCTGTCTCGCCAAGGCCTGCGCGCCACCGTGCTCGAGGCCCGGGACGGCCCGGCCCAGGCCAGCTCGGGCAATCCGGGAGGGCTGTTCCACGGCACACTCAATCCCGACGACGGCCTGCATGCCCGCTTCAACCGCGCCGCCGCGCTGGCCACGGCCGCCGCGCTGCGCGAGCTGCCTCCGCTGCCCTGGCTGCAGCGCGGGTTGCTGCGGCTGGAGAGCGAGCGCGATGTGGAGGCGATGCGCGCGCTGATCGCGCGCCAGCGCCTGCCGGCCGACTATGTGCAGGCGCTCGATGCCGCGGCGGCCGCCGCGCTCAGCGGCCTGCCGCTGCGCCAGCCGGCCTGGTTCTATCCGGCGGGCGGTGCCCTGCCACCGGCGGCCTATGTGCAGGCGCTGCTGCGCGCTTCCGGCGCAAGCCTGAGGACCGCGTGCACGGTCGTCCGGATCGAGCGTGCCGGCGAGCGCTGGCGGCTGTTCGACGCGCAGGATGGCCTGCTGGCCGAGACCGAAGCCCTGCTGCTGGCGGGCGGGCACGAGAGTCTCGCGCTGCTGCGCGACTGGGCGCCCGATCTGCCGCTGATCCGCCAGCGCGGGCAGCTGAGCCATCTGAGCCCGGCGGAGCCCCGGCCGCGGCTGCCGGTGGCCGGTGCCGGCTATGCGATCGACGATGGCGCCGGCGGCCTCTGGTGCGGCGCCACGAGCGAGGACGAGGACTTGGACCCGGCGCTGCGCAGCGCCGACCACGCGGCGAACCTGCGCCAATGGGCCCAGCTGGCCGGCCTGCCCGAGACGCCCAGCGGCGCGCCGGCCGGCCGCGTCGGCTGGCGGCTCTTGACGCCGGACCGGCTGCCCTTGGTGGGCGGCCTGGCCGATCCGGCCGCCCCGGCCGATCCGCAGCGGCTGGATCAGCCGCGCTTCGTGCCACGGCTGCCGGGCCTCATGCTCTGCACCGCCTTCGGCTCGCGCGGCATCAGCTGGGCGGCGCTCGCCGGCCGGGTCGCCGCCGCCCTGCTGAGCGGCGCGCCGGCGCCGCTGGAGGCCAGCCTGCTCGACGCGATCGATCCTGTGCGATTTGCGGTGCGACGCGCACGGAACGGCGCCGGCAAGCCCTAAAGATTTCGGCGCTGCGGTCGCAATAAAAGGGGTGGAGGCCCGTCCTGATCGATGGCCAGCGGCCTCCCACGCCGGTCTTGCCTCCCATACCTGCCCCTCCCACCGCCCCGCAGAAGTCCTCATGCTCGATTCCATCTTCTCCGGCCGCTCGATCGGCCACCGCCTGGGCGCCGTGCTGGCCCTGGTGCTGCTGATCTCCTTTGCCGGCTCTGGCATCGGCTACTGGGCGCTGAACCGGGCGGCTCAGGAGTCGTCCCAGATGTACGAGAACACCCTGGTCAGCGAGCGCATCGCCAGCGACTGGTACCGCAACATCACCAATGGCGTGAACCGCACCAGCGCGATCGCCGCCAGCGCCGACCCGGCCCTGGCCCAGTTCTTCGCCGTCGCCGCGGCCGAATCGAGCAAGCAGTCGGGCGAACTGCAGAAGAAGCTCGAGGGCCTGCTCAGCTCGCCCGAGGAGCGCGCCAAGTTCGAGAAGCTGTCCGAGGCGCGCAAGGGCTATCTGGCCGGCCGCGAGGCGGTGACCGCGGCCAAGAAGGCCGGCGACGCCGACCAGGCCAGGCAGCTGTTCGAGAGCCAGTTCCAGCCGGCCGCGGCCGCCTTCGAGGCGGCGATCAAGGACGTGGTCCAGCAGCAGCGCGACCAGCTCGATGCCGCCGCCAGGCGCCTGGACGAATCGAACCGCACCGCCCGCACCGGCCTGGTCGTGTTCGCGATCAGCGCGCTGGCCGTCGCCGTCGCGCTGGCCGTCTGGCTGACCCGCTCGATCACCGGCCCCCTGCGCGAGGCCGGCGAGCTGGCCGACGCGATCGCCCATTTCGACCTCAGCCGCAGCATCACCCCGCGCTCGAACGACGAGACCGGCCGCCTGCTGCGCTCGCTGCAGACCATGCAGGCAGCCCTGCTGAAGCTGATCGGCGAGGTGCGCGGCTCCACCGACAGCATCAGCACCGCCAGCAGCGAGATCGCCGTCGGCAACCACGATCTGTCGGCGCGCACCGAGCAGACCGCCTCCAATCTGCAGCAGGCCGCCGCCTCGATGCTGCAGCTGACCGGCACCGTGCAGCAGACGGCCGAATCGGCGACGACGGCCAATCAGCTGGCGAGCTCGGCCGCCGACGTGGCCCAGCGCGGCGGCGCGGTCGTGGCCCAGGTGGTGACGACGATGGACGAGATCAACGCCAGCTCGCGTCGCATCAGCGACATCATCGGCACCATCGACGGCATCGCCTTCCAGACCAATATCCTGGCCCTCAACGCGGCCGTCGAGGCGGCCCGCGCCGGCGAGCAGGGGCGCGGTTTCGCGGTCGTCGCCAGCGAGGTGCGCTCACTGGCCCAGCGCTCGGCCAGCGCGGCCAAGGAGATCAAGACCCTGATCGGCGCCAGCGCCGAGCGGGTCGAATCGGGCAGCCGGCTGGTGCAGGACGCCGGCGCGACGATGAGCGACATCGTCGCCAGCGTGCAGCGCGTGTCCGACATCATCGGCGAGATCAGCGCCGCCTCGCGCGAGCAGAGCGACGGCATCCACCAGATCAATGCCGCCGTCGGCCAGCTCGACCAGATGACGCAGCAGAACGCCGCCCTGGTCGAGGAATCGGCCTCTGCCGCCGAGAGCCTGAAGGACCAGGCCGGCCGCCTGGCGCAGGCGATTGGCGTGTTCCGCCTCGGCCAGGGGACTGCGCCGGTGCTCGCCGCGGCGCTCGTACCGGCTGCGCGGCCGGCACCGGTCGTCAAACCCGCCGTGAAGCCGGTACCCGCCAAGGCCGCGGCTCCGAAGCCGGCCCCCAAGCCCGCTCCCGCTCCCGCGCCTGCCCCGGCGACGGCGAGCGCCGGTGCGGACGGCGACTGGGAAACCTTCTAAGCGCCGCTCAGAAGTCCAGCGTCCTCACGCCCTCGGCCGTGCCGAGCAGGCAGACGCTGGCGCGGTTGCGCGCGAACACGCCGACCGTCACGACGCCCGGCCATTGGCTGACCTCGGCCTCGAAGCCGGACGGATCGACGATCTGCAGGCCGCGCACGTCGAGGATCTGGCAGCCGTTGTCGGTCGTCACGCCCTCGCGCAGCCGCGCCTCGCCGCCCAGCGCCGCGAAGCGCCGCGCGATCTGCGCCGTCGCCATCGGGATCACCTCGACCGGCAGCGGGAACTTGCCCAGGGTCCGGACCAGCTTCGACTCGTCGGCGATGCAGACGAAGCGCTGGGCCAGGTCGGCGACGATCTTCTCGCGCGTCAGCGCCGCACCGCCGCCCTTGATCATGTGGCCGCCATGGTCGATCTCGTCGGCGCCGTCGATGTAGACCGGCAGGCTCTCGACCTCGCCGGCCTCGAACACCCGGATGCCCAGGGCCTTCATCCGCTCGGTCGAGCGCACCGAGCTGGACACCGCGCCGGCGATCTGCATGCCGCTGGCGGCCAGCGCGTCGATGAACTTGTCCACCGTCGAGCCGGTGCCGACGCCGACGATGGTTCCGGGCGTCACATACTGCAGGGCGGCCTGGCCGACCAGGGTCTTCAATTCGTCTTGGGTCATGGTGAGGAACTCGTCAGGAAATCTGGCGGCGCGCACGCACGGCGGCGGCCAGCTCGCGCAGCAGCGGCTCGGTCTGGCTCCAGCCCAGGCAGGCGTCGGTGATCGACACGCCCGGCCGCAGATCGGCCTTGGTCTGGCCTGGGGCCAGGTCTTGCCGGCCCGGCTGCAGATGGCTCTCGATCATCACGCCGGTGATGCGGCGATCGCCGGCGGCCATCTGCGCGGCGACGTCACGGCCGACCTCGATCTGGCGCTCGTACTGCTTGCTTGAATTCGCGTGCGAAAAATCGATCATCACCTGCTCGCGCAGGCCCGAGGCGCGCAGCGCAGCGCAGGCGCTGTCCACCGAGGCGGCGTCGTAGTTGGGCGTCTTGCCGCCGCGCAGGATCACATGGCAGTCGGCATTGCCGCGCGTCTCGAAGATGGCCGCGGCGCCCATCTTGGTCATCCCCATGAATGCATGGCTGGCCCGTGCCGCCAGCACCGCGTCGGACGCCACCTTGATGCCGCCGTCGGTGCCGTTCTTGAAGCCGACCGGGCAGCTCAGGCCGGAGGCCAGCTGGCGGTGGCTCTGGCTCTCGGTCGTGCGCGCGCCAATCGCGCCCCAGGCGATCAGGTCCGAGATGTACTGCGGCGACAGCAGGTCGAGGAACTCGGTGCCGGCCGGCAGGCCCAGCGCGGTCACGTCCAGCAGCAGCTGGCGCGCCAGGCGCAGACCCTCGTTCATATGGAAGCTGCCGTCCAGGCGCGGGTCGTTGATATAGCCCTTCCAGCCGACCGTGGTGCGCGGCTTCTCGAAGTAGACCCGCATCACGATCAGCAGCTCGCGGCTCAGTTCCTCGCGCAAGCCCTTCAGCAGATGGGCGTATTGCATCGCCTGCTCGTGGTCATGGATCGAGCAAGGGCCGACGACGACCAGCAGGCGGTCGTCGCGGCCGTGCAGGATCGCGCCGATCTCCTCGCGGGCGCGTTCGACCAGCTCCAGCGAGGCATCGGGCAGCGGCAGCTCGTCCAGCAGCAAGGCCGGCGAGATCAGCGGGCGCACGGCGCCGATGCGGGTGTCGTCGGTGCGGGTCGTGTCGCGGGTCGCGTCGCGCGATCCGACTTCGCGGTCGTGCGCGGGGTCATCCAAAAGCTTCATGTCGGCGGGGTCCAGAGATCGGCCCGGCATTATCGGTGCTTGGCCGCCGCCACGCACACGGCCGCGGCCGACAGGGCAAAGCCCAGCAGCGCCAGCACCGGCAGCCGCTCGTCCAGCAGCAGAAAACCGAGCAACGCCGACATGCCCGGGATCAGGTAGAACAGCCGTGCCACCTGCGCTGCCTGGCCACGCCGCATCATCAGGAACATCAGGCTGAAGGCGCCGATCGAGTTGACCAGGGCCAGCCACAGCACGGCGAACACCAACTCCCCGCTCCAGCGCAGCGCGAAGCCCTCGACCGGCCCGGCCAGCACCGCGACCGCCAGCGCCGAAACCGCCATCTGCACCGCGGCGCCGCTGCGCAAATCCATCTGGGCGCAGAAGCGCTTCTGGTACAGCGTGCCGGCCACCAGACCGACCAGGCCCAGCAACGCCGCCGCATAGGCCGGCCAGCCGCCGTCCCCCTGCAAGGGCTTGCCGGCGACGACCAGGGCCACGCCCAGCAGGCCGCCCAGCAGGGCCAGCGCCTGGCGGCGACCAAGCCGCTCGGCCAGCCACAGCTGCGCGCCCAGCGCCGTGGCCAGCGGCATCAGCCCGATCAGCAGGCCGGCGACGCCGGCCGACAGGCCCAGGCGCAGCCCATAGTAGATGCCGGAGAAATGCAGCACCTGCATTAGCAGCCCGGCCACGGCCAAGTGCCCCCAGGCATGACGCCCGCGGGGCCAGCGCGCGTCGCCGGCCAGCGCAAGCAGGGCCAGCAGCAGCGCGGCAATGCCGAAACGCAGGCTCAGCAGGGTGAAGGGCCCGCTGTGCGCCAGGCCCAGCCGGCCGGCCACATAGCCGCTGCTCCACAGCAGGATGAAGAGCAGCGGCCCGCTGACCGCCGCCAGTGCGGCAAAGGGGTCCCGGCGCGGGTGCGGCAAGCGGGTGGAAAGGGTGGACAACATGGCGGATTCCTAGACAGAACGGTCAGGTGCTCACTGTAGAAATCTCCTTTTGAGGACACAATCTGCTTACTTGGAACAGCAGTGTTTCCAAACAGAGAACAAAGGACAATGAATATGGGCCGCCTGGAAGACCTGCAAGCCTTTGCCCGCGTCGTCGACGCGCGCGGTTTCTCGGGTGCGGCCCGCCTGCTGGGCAGTAGCAAATCGGCCGTCAGCAAGCAGGTCGGCCGGCTCGAAGCCCAGCTGGGCACCCGGCTGCTGCAGCGCACCACCCGCAGCGTCAGCCCGACGCCCGAGGGTCGCGGCGTCTACGAGCGCGCGCTGCGCCTGCTGGAGGAGGCGCAGCGGCTGGAGGACGAGCTGGCCGGACGCGCGGACGCGCCGCAGGGCGTGCTGCGCCTGTCGACCTCGACCGCATTCGGCAATCTGCAGTTCACCGCGCTGATGAGCGAGTTCTGCGCACTTTATCCGCGGCTGCAGGTCGCGCTGGGCTTGAACGACCGCTATGTCGACCTCGCCGAGGAGGGTTTCGATGTGGTGCTGCGGCTGACCGGTACGCCCGGGCCAGGGCTGGTGGCGCGCCGGCTGGCTGCGATCCGCTACCGGCTCTGTGCGGCGCCGGCCTACCTGGACGTGCAGGGCGAACCCGCCACGGTGGCCGAGCTGGCCGGGCACCGCTGCCTGCGCTTCGGCTATCTGCAGGCCCCCGACCGCTGGCGCTTCCGACACGAGAGTTCGGGCGAGGAGGCGGAGGTTCCGGTTCAGGGGGCGCTGCGCTTCGGGAGCGGGCTGACCGCCAACAGCAGCGAGTCGCTGCGCATCGCTGCCCTGGCCGGCATGGGGTTGGCAATACTGCCAACCTACGCGATCGGGCCGGACCTGCGCGCCGGCCGTCTGCGCGCGCTGCTGCCCGGCTGGGCGCCCCAAGGTGGCCTGGCGGACGCGCACACGCTGTACGCGGTCTACCTGCCGCATCGCCAGCCCAGCCCCAAAGTGCGGGCGCTGATCGACTTCATGCTGGAAAGGCTCGGGGAGTTGCCGCCCTGGGATCGGGACGCGGGCTGAGCCGGAATGCGAGAATCGCGCGCTATGCCTCTCGTTCCCTACGCCCTCACCCGCCCCTTCCTGTTCGGCCTCGATCCCGAGCATGCGCATGAGCTGACCCTGAACAGCATCGCCCGGCTGCAGAACACGCCTGCCCAATGCCTGTGGTCGCAGAGCCGCATCAGCGATCCGCTGCAACTGGCCGGGCTGAAATTCCCGAACCGCATCGGCCTGGCCGCCGGCCTGGACAAGAACGGCCGCTGCATCGACGGCCTGGGCGCGATGGGCTTTGGCTTCATCGAGGTCGGCACGGTGACGCCCAAGGGCCAGCCGGGCAACGACCGGCCCCGCATCTTCCGCCTGCCCAAGGCGCAGGCGCTGATCAACCGGCTCGGCTTCAACAACGAGGGACTGGACAGTTTTCTGGCCAATGTGCAGCGCGCGCATTCCTTCCGCGCCGCCGGCGGCCTGCTGGGCCTGAACATCGGCAAGAACGCCGCGACGCCGATCGAGAACGCCGTCGACGACTATCTGCTCGGCCTGGACGGCGTGTTCCCGCATGCCGACTACATCACCGTCAATATCTCCAGCCCCAACACCAAAAATCTGCGTGCGCTGCAGAGCGACGAGGCGCTGGATGCGCTGCTCTCCAGGCTGCAGGAGCGCAAGCTGAAGCTGGAGGCCGGCAGCGGCCGCAAGGTGCCGATGTTCGTCAAGATCGCGCCCGACCTAGACGAGGGCCAGGTCGGCGTGATCGCCAAGACCTTGCGCGGCAATGGCATTGACGGCGTGATTGCGACCAACACGACCATTTCCCGGGACGCGGTAAAAGGCTTGCCCCATGCGGACGAGGCCGGCGGTCTGTCCGGTCGACCGGTCTTCGAGGCGAGCAACCGGGTGATCGTCCAGCTGCGCGCAGCGCTGGGCAACGGCTACCCGATCATTGGCGTCGGTGGCGTGCTCAGCGGCGCCGATGCGCGCGCCAAGCTCGCCGCTGGGGCTGATCTGGTGCAGATCTACACCGGCCTGATCTACAAGGGCCCGGCCCTGGTGCGCGAGTGCGCCGCGGCCATGACCGCCGCATAAAAAACAAAGCGAACCGAAGTTCGCTTTGTCGATGGGGCAGAGTTCCGCTCAGTCGAAACGACGGCGACGCGCCAGGAAACCAACGACGCCAAGACCGGCCAGCAGCATGGCATAGGTCTCGGGCTCGGGCACGGCCGCAACACCGACTGTTGCAGAGGTCAGAACATAGCCGGCCGAGGCACTGGCCAAGCCACCGATCGCGTACACATAGGTGCCAGGATCAAGCAACCAGGTACCGGACTTTGCAGTCGTTCCACCAAAAGCCGCGCTGAACAGGGCCGTCGTGCCGGTTTCGTCATAGACGCCGAACGAACCGAAGGTGATGCCAGTCGCGACCAACGCTCCAGCCAGCGTCGACTGTTCGGTGAGAGTGAACTTGTAGGTATCCAGGAAGGACCCCACAGCCGGAGTAACCAGACCGCTAAGTTCAAAAACGTCATGCGCGCCCCAGTCAATATCGGCTGCTTGGCTGCTGAGCGCGGTGAAAGCAACCAGCGATGCGGCTACTAAAGGTTTCAGCTTCATAAAAGCACTCCCGTGGTTAGAGGTTGTGGGAACTGTCGGGGCTTATTGTGCGCAGCAGCACGTGAATTAATCCACAGACGGAACCCTTCAGCCTAGGGAGAACACTCGCCTTAATTGTGAGGGGCGGTAAGACGCCACCCCTAGTTCGTAAATACGGAGCCGCCGCCTATCAGGCAGGCAGAACCCGAACCACCTTCTGCAGCCCCTCGACGGGCTTGCCCTTGCGGGCACGCTTGCCGGCGTGGGCTGCCAGCGCAGCGCCCTTCAGTACGTCCTCCTTGGGCTTGCCACCACGGCCGCTGCCCAGCAACTGCAGCGCCTGGGTAAAGGCCGCAACGCTCAACAGTGCGTCCTTGGGCTCCAGATCCATCAGGGTCAGGCCGCGGCCGCCCTTGGGCTGGTGCTTCAGTTCGTCCAGCGCGTAGGTCAGCAAACGCCCCTGCAGCGACAGGCAGGCCAGTTGCAAACCCAGCACCTCGCCCATGGGCACGGCGGCCGGCGGCAGCGGTTTCTCCTCGCCCTCCAGGCTCAGGAAGGTCTTGCCGGCGCGCTTGGCGCTGATCAGATCGCCGACCTGGGCGATCAGGCCGAAGCCGCCGGTGCCGGCCAGCACCAGGCGCTGCGCACCGCCGGCGGCGTAGTAATGCGCGATCTGCGTGCCCGACTCGAGTTCGATCAGGGTCGTGATCGGCTGGCCGTCGCCGCGGCCGCCCGGCAGCAGCGAGACCGGCACCGAGTAGACCCGGCCGTTGCTGCCGAAGACGATCAGCGGATCCACGCTGCGGCAGGGGAAGACGCCGTAGAGCTGGTCGCCGGACTTGAAGGCCAGCGCGGCCGGGTCGATCTCATGTCCCTTCAGTGCCCGCACCCAACCCTTCATCGAGACGACCACCGTCACCGGCTCGTCGACGATGCGGACCTCGGCGACCGCCTTCTTCTCGGCCTGGATCAAGGTGCGGCGCTCGTCGCCGTACTGCTTGGCATCGGCCTCGATCTCCTTGACGACGGTGCGCTTGAGCACGCCCGGGTTGGCAAGGATGTCCTCCAGCTTGGCGCGCTCCTCGCGCAGCTTCTCGAGTTCCTGCTCGATCTTGATCGCCTCCAGCCGCGCCAGCTGGCGCAGGCGGATCTCGAGGATGTCCTCGGCCTGGCGGTCCGAGAGCCTGAAGCGCTCGATCAGCGCCGGCTTGGGCTCGTCGGCATTGCGGATGATGCGGATCACCTCGTCGATGTTCAGCAGCACCAGCTGGCGGCCTTCCAGCACATGGATGCGGTCCAGCACCTTGTCCAGGCGATGCTGGGTGCGGCGCTGCACGGTCGCGAGCCGGTAGCCCAGCCATTCGGACAGGATCTGGCGCAGGTTCTTCTGCGTCGGCCGGCCGTCGGCGCCGATCATGGTCAGATTGATCGGTGCCGAGGTCTCCAGGCTGGTGTGCGCCAGCAGGGTCGTGATCAGCTCCTGCTGCTCGACCGTGCGGCTCTTGGGCTCGAAGACCAGGCGCACCGGCGCGTCCTTGCTCGACTCGTCGCGCACGCCGTCCAGCACCGCCAGCACGCTGGCCTTCAGCTGCAGCTGCTCCTGCGTCAAGGCCTTCTTGCCGGTCTTGACCTTGGGGTTGGAGAGTTCCTCAATCTCTTCCAGCACCTTCTGCGAGCTGGTGCCATGCGGCAGCTCGGTGACGACCAGCTGCCACTGGCCGCGGGCCAGGTCCTCGATCTTCCAGCGCGCGCGCAGCTTCAGGCTGCCACGGCCCGAGGCATAGGCGGCGCGGATGTCCTCGGCTGCACTGATCAGCTGGCCGCCACCGGGGAAATCGGGTCCCGGCAGCAGGCCATAGAGCTCGTCGTCCGACAGCTTCTCGTTCTTCAGCAGCGCGACGGCGGCGGCCGCGACCTCGCGCAGATTGTGGCTGGGCACCTCGGTGGCCAGACCGACCGCGATGCCCGAGGCGCCGTTCAGCAGCACGAAGGGCAGGCGCGCCGGCAGGGTCTTGGGCTCCTCGGTCGAGCCGTCGTAGTTGGGCTGGAATTCGACCGTGCCCTCGTCGATCTCGTCCAGCAGCAAGCGCGCGATCGGTGCCAGCCGCGCTTCGGTGTAACGCATCGCCGCCGCGCCGTCGCCGTCGCGCGAACCGAAATTGCCCTGGCCGTCGATCAGCGGATAGCGCTGCGAGAAGTCCTGCGCCATGCGCACCAGCGCGTCGTAGACCGACTGGTCGCCATGCGGGTGAAAGCGGCCCAGCACGTCGCCGACGACGCGGGCACCCTTGACCGGCTTGGCGCCGGAGGTACCGGAGAAGCTCAGGCCCATGCGCTCCATCGAGTAGAGGATGCGGCGCTGCACCGGCTTCTGGCCGTCGCAGACATCGGGCAGCGCCCGGCCCTTGACGACCGAGAGCGCATATTCGAGATAGGCCCGTTCGGCGTAATGCGCCAGGGTCAGCGCGTCGCTGCCGTCTTCGGCGGCCGGGCTTCCAAAATCGATAGTGGTCTGGTTCATGGTTTGCTGCTGTGAATCTGCAGGTGCTGGGCCTGGGCCGGCAGGCTGCGCTGCAACAGGGCCCAGTACAACTCCAGCACCAGATGGACATGGGCCTGGGTTTCTTCGATGGCCGGCATCTGCCCGCCCGCCCGGCGCACCGCGCCCTCGCCGGCATTCCAGGCGGCCAGGGCCGCGTCGATGCGGCCGAAGCGTTTGATCAGATCGGCCAGCATTCTGGCGCCGGCCTGGACATTGGTGCGCGGGTCCAGCAGGCGCTGGCGCTCGCCGGTCGCGGCATAGCGCAGGCCCGCCTCGGGCGTCAGCTGCATCAGGCCCAGCGCGCCGCGCGGCGAGACCGCATCGTGCCGGTAGCCCGACTCGACGGCGATCACCGCCTTCAGCAGCTCCGTGTCGACGCCATGGCGCGCGGCCGCCTCGCGCAAAAATGGCTGGACCGCCTTGACCTCGGGCGCGATCTCCAGCCAGGTCAGCAGATGCAGGCTGCCGTCCTGCTTGCCCGGCACGCGGCCCTGGCCGGCCTCGGCCTGGCCCATCAAGAGCGCGTAATTGCCGTCCAGCGGCCGGCTGGCCAGATGCGCGACACCCTGACCGTCGACATAGCCCCACAACTCGGCGCGGGCCGCCAGACTCAGGCCGGCCAGCACGATGAGCAGCAGCCACCTCATGCGCCCTGCTCCTGGCCCAGCGCGACGCGGGCCTGGTATTCGCGATCGAGCATGGACATCACGATCAGCGAGTCGTAGCCGTCGGCCCCCTCGATGCTGACCCGCACGCTCTCGCGCAGCCGGCCTTCCTCGACGAAGCCCTCGCTGCGGTACAGGGCCTGCGCGCGGGTGTTCAGCGCCTTCACGTCCAGCCAGAAGCGGTGCGCCTTCAGCTGGGTGAAGGCGAGCTTCTTCAGCAGGCGCACGCTGGCGCGCCCCAGGCCCTGGCCCGTCCCTTGGAATTGAGGCGCCAGCACGATGCGCTTGAGCTCGACCGAGCCATGCGGGTTGCGACAGCCCTGCAGGATGACGAAGCCGGCCTGCTGCTGGCCGACCTCGATGATGAAGTGGCGCGAGTCCGGAAAGCGCAGCGCGCCCTCGTGCTGCGTGCGCTCCCAGGGCGTGATGAAGGGCAGGTTCGCCGCGTCGCGCTCGACCGAGACGACGAAGTCGAGGTCCGACAGCATCGTCGGCCGCAGATGCACCAGCGGCGGCGTCATGAGCCCGACTCGAAGCCCTGCAAGACCGCGACGACATTGAGGCCGATCGCCTCGGTCGCATAACCGCCTTCCTGCAGGAACAGCGTGCGCGGCGCGCCGAAGGCGGCCAGGCGCCGGCCGAGCGCGGCGAACTCGGGCCGGTCGAGCTTGAAATGCGAGATCGGGTCGCCGCCATAGGTATCGACGCCCAGCGAGACGATCAGCAGTTCGGGCGCATAGTCCGCCAGCCGCGCCAGCAGGCGCTCCAGCGCGGCAAACCAGGCCTCGTTCGAGCAGCCGGCCGGCAGCGGCTCGTTGGCGTTGAAGCCCAGGCCCGTGCCGGCACCGCGCTCGTCGGCATGGCCGAGGAAGAACGGATATTCGGTCTGCGGATCACCATGCAGGCTGGCGTAGAGCACATCGGCACGCTCGTAGAAGATCGCCTGCGTGCCATTGCCGTGGTGGTAGTCGACATCGAGGATGGCCACCTTCTGGAGCCCGGCGTCGAGCGCCGCCTGCGCCGCCACGGCCGCGTTGTTGACGAAGCAGTAGCCGCCGAAGAAATCGGCGCCGGCATGGTGGCCGGGCGGGCGGGTCAGCACATAGGCGGTCTTCTCCTCGCCCAGCGCGATGTCCAGGCCGGCCAGGCTGGCCTGCGCGCCCCAGTAGGCGGCGTCCCAGCTGCCCGCGGTCAGCGGCGTGCCGCTGTCCATCGAATACAGACCCATCCGGGCGGCGAAGCTTTTCGGCTCGACATCGGTGCGCAGCGTGCGCACCGGCCAGACGGCCGGGAAGGCGTCGCCCTCGCCGCCCAAGGCCCGCCATTCGGCGAAGGCGCCCTGCAGAAAACGCAGATAGGCCGGCGCGTGGACGCGTTCCAGCGGCGCCAGGCCCCGGTCGACCGGACTCAGGATCTCGCCCAGCCGCGCATCCTGCAGCGCCTTGAGCACATAGTCGGCGCGCGCCGGCACCTCGAAGGCCGGCACCAGGCGGCCGCGGAAGAACTCGTGCGTGGCCGCGTGCTGGCCATGGCGCTCGTTGTAGACGGTCTTCATCGCGGTCTCAGACGTCGATCTCGACCGAGTCGCCATGGATCTCCATCAGTTCGCGACGCGAGGCCGCCTCGCCCTTGCCCATCAGCTTGTTGATCGCCTCCTCGGTCTGGCCGAAGTCGAACAGGCCGTAGGCGACCGGACTCAGCCGCCGCGTCTCTGGGTTCAAGGTCGTGTCCCACAGCTGCTCGGCGCTCATCTCGCCCAGGCCCTTGAAGCGGCTGATGCTCCACGAGCCCTCGCGCGCACCTTCCTTGCGCAGCTTGTCCAGGGTCGCGGTCAGCTCGCCCTCGTCCAGCGCATAGAGCTTGGCGGCCGGCTTCTTGCCGCGCGCCGGCGCGTCGACGCGGTACAGCGGCGGCCGCGCCACATGGATGTGACCGGCCTCGACCAGCTTGGGGAAATGGCGGAAGAACAGGGTCAGCAAGAGCACCTGGATGTGCGAGCCGTCGACATCGGCGTCGGACAGGATGCAGACCTTGCCGTAGCGCAGGCCGGAGAGATCGGGGCTGTCCTTCGGCCCGTGCGGATCGACGCCCAGGGCCACCGAGATGTCATGGATCTCGTTGTTCTTGAACAGCAGGTCGCGCTCGACCTCCCAGCTATTCAGCACCTTGCCGCGCAGCGGCAGGATGGCCTGGGTCTCCTTGTCGCGGCCCATCTTGGCCGAACCGCCGGCCGAGTCGCCCTCGACCAGGAAGATCTCGTTGTGCAGCAGGTCGCGGCTTTCGCAATCGGTCAGCTTGCCGGGCAGCACGGCCACACCCGAGCCCTTGCGCTTCTCGACCTTCTGGCTGGCGCGCTGGCGCGTCTGCGCCTGCTTGATCACCAGCTCGGCCAGCTTCTTGCCGTAATCCACATGGTGGTTCAGCCACAGCTCCAGCGCCGGCTTCACATAGGCCGACACCAGGCGCAAGGCGTCGCGCGAATTGAGGCGCTCCTTGGTCTGGCCCTGGAACTGCGGATCCAGCACCTTGGCCGACAGCACGAAGCTGGCGCGCGAGAAGACATCGTCCGGCATCAGCTTGACGCCCTTGGGCAGCAGCGAATGCATCTCGATGAAGCCCTTGATCGCGCCGAACATGCCGTCCTTCAGGCCGGACTCGTGCGTGCCGCCGGCGACGGTGGGGATCAGGTTCACATAGCTCTCGCGCATCACCTGACCCTCTTCGGTGAAGGCCACCGCCCAGGCCGCGCCCTCGCCCTCGGCGAAGTTCTCGCTCTCGGCGCTGCTGGCGTATTGCTCGCCCTCGAACAGCGGGATCAGCGGATCGGCCGTCAGCGTCTGCATCAGGTAGTCGCGCAGGCCGCCCTGGTAGGACCAGGTCTGCAGCTCGCCCGACTTCTCGTTCTTCAGGGTGACGGTGACGCCCGGCATCAGCACCGCCTTGCTGCGCAAGAGATGCACCAGCTCGCCCTTGGGCAGCTCGGCCGACTCGAAATACTTGGCGTCGGGCCAGACGCGCACCGTCGTGCCCTGCTTGCGGTCGCCGCCGGCCGCGGCGCGCACGGCCACCGGCTCGACCACGTCCCCATGCTCGAAGGCCAGGGTCGCGACCTGCTTCTCGCGCCAGACCGTCACCTCCAGGCGCTTGGCCAGCGCATTGGTGACCGACACGCCGACGCCGTGCAGGCCGCCGGAGAAGCTGTAGGCGCCGCCCGAGCCCTTGTCGAACTTGCCGCCGGCATGCAGGCGGGTGAAGACGATCTCGACCACCGGCACGCCCTCCTCGGGGTGCAGGCCGAAGGGAATGCCGCGGCCGTCGTCGGCGATCGAGACCGAGCCGTCGGCATGCTGGGTCAGGTCGATGCGCTTGCCGAAGCCGGCCAGGGCCTCGTCGGCCGCGTTGTCGATCACTTCCTGGATGCAGTGCAGCGGGTTGTCGGTGCGGGTGTACATGCCCGGCCGCTGCTTGACCGGCTCCAGGCCCTTGAGGACGCGGATCGAGCCTTCGCCATAGGCGGCGGGCGTGCTGCTGTTCGCTTTGTTCGTTGCCATGGCGGCGATTGTAGGGAGGCTCGCGGTGGAGCCCCGGCGGACATCTGCTCACAGGCGCTGGCGGCAAAGCGGCGTAGCATGCGCGCCTGCTTTCCCCGCCTGCCCACCGCGACCCCGATGCGCTTTTCTCTCGCCGTCCTGCTCAGCTGCCTGTTTCTCGCGTCGGCCCGGGCCCAGACCGCCCCGGAACCGTTCAAGGCCAGCGCGCCGCTGGCGCTGGAGCTGCGCAACGCGCAATGGTTCGACGGACAGGCCTTCAAGCGCGGCACGCTCTATGTCGCCGACGGCGTCTTCAGCGCGCAAAAACCCAAGCGCGTCAACCGCCGCATGGACCTGAAGGGCCAGTTCCTGATCCCGCCGCTGGCCGAGGCGCACAACTACAACCTGCAGAACGACTGGGGCGTGACGAACTACGCCCAGCGCTATCTGCAGGACGGCGTGTTCTACGCCTCGATGCTGTGCGCCGACCCGGCCGAGGTGGCCGCCGTGCGGCCGCGCCTGAACGGCGAGGCCAGCCCCGACGTGCTGTTCGCCAGCGCCTGCATCACCTCCAGCGATGGCCAGCCGCTGGCCAGCCTGCTGGCCGCCCCCCCGGGTGCGCCCAAGCCGCGCCTGCAGGACATTGCCGACAAGGCGCTGATCCTCATCGACAAGCCCGAGCAGCTGGAGCAGAAATGGCCGCTGGTGGCGGCGCGCAAGCCCGACTGGGTGAAGATCGTGCTCAGCTACAGCGAGCGGCCCGAGCTGCGCGCGCGGCCCGAGCTGCGCGGAAAGCTGGGCCTGAGCCCGGAGACGGCCGCCGCCATCGTCCGCCAGGCGCACCAGGCGGGTCTGCGCGTCAGCGCCCATGTCGACAGCGCGGCCGATTTCGATACGGCCGTGCGCGCCGGCGTCGACCAGATCGCCCATCTGCCCGGCTATTTCAATCATCTGGGCGACGCGCCGGAGCGCTACCAGCTGGGCGCGGAGGCGATCGCCCTGGCGGCGCGCAACAAGACCGCCGTCGTCACCGCCACCGCCGCCACCAGCCTGTTCAAGACCACCCCCGAGCAGATGGAGGCGCTGCGCCAGGTGCAGGGGCGCAATCTGCAGGCGCTGAAGACGGCCGGCGTGCCGCTGCTGCTGGGCTCCGACGTGTTCACCGGCACCGTGCAGCTGGAACTGCGCAATCTGCTGGGCCTGGCCGTGTTCAGCAATGCCGAGCTGCTGCGCATCGCCACCGTCGACACCGCCCGCGCGCTCTATCCGAAGCGGCAGCTGGGCTGCTTCGAGCCCGGCTGCGAGGCCAGCTTCCTGCTGTTGTCCGGCAATCCGCTGCTGGACATGGAGGTGCTCGAGCGGCCGATGCTGCGGGTCAAGCAGGGCCGCATCCTGACGCAGATGGAAGACGTCGCCGCGTCCGCCGACGCCAGCAGCGTCTCGACCGAGGCGGCGGCCGCGGCCGCCAAGAAATCCAAAAAGATGGCCAAACCCAAGCCCAAGAGCGCCACCCCGGCAAAAAAACCCCGATTTGGCTACATTGCAGCGCATGAACGCCCATCCCCAAGCCGCAGCGGCCAAGCTGTCCATGACCCAGGTGCTGCTGTGCGGCGCGATGATCGTCACGATGTCCATGGGCATACGCCATGGCTTCGGCCTGTGGCTGCAGCCGATCACCTTGGAACGCGGCTGGACGCGCGAGACCTTCGCCTTCGCGCTGGCGGTGCAGAACATCGCCTGGGGCATCGCCGGGCCGGTGGCCGGCATGGTGGCCGACCGCTTCGGCGCCTTCCGCGTGATCGTCGTCGGCGCGCTGCTGTATGCGCTGGGCCTGGTGACCATGGCCCTGTCGACCTCGGGCCTGGCCTTCACCGGCAGCGCCGGCCTCCTGATCGGCATGGCCCAATCGGGCACCACCTATGCGGTCATCTATGGCGTGATCGGCCGCAATGTGGCGCCGGAGAAGCGCAGCTGGGCCATGGGCGTGGCCGCGGCGGCCGGCTCCTTCGGCCAGTTCCTGATGGTGCCGGTGGAGAACTGGCTGATCGGCCACAGCGGCTGGCAGAACGCGCTCTTCATCCTGGCCTGCCTGGCCCTGGTGATGCTGCCGCTGGCCTTCGGCCTGCGCGAGCAGCGCGCGGCCGGCGTCCCGGTCCAGCAGCAGAGCATCGCCAGCGCGCTGCGCGAGGCCTTCGGCTACCGCAGCTTCCAGCTGCTGATGGCCGGCTATTTCGTCTGCGGATTCCAGGTCGTCTTCATCGGCGTGCACATGCCCAGCTATCTGAAGGACCAGGGTCTGAGCCCCCAGGTCGCTACCTATGCGCTGGCGCTGATCGGCCTGTTCAATGTCTTCGGCACCTATGGCGCCGGCGTGCTGGGTCAGCGCTGGCCCAAGCGCTATCTGCTGTCGGCGATCTATGCGCTGCGCTCGGTCGCGATCGTGGTCTTCCTGAGCGTGCCGCTGACGCCCATGACGGTGTACGTCTTCTCGGCCGTGATGGGCCTGCTGTGGCTGTCGACGGTGCCGCCGACCAATGCGGTGCTGGCGCAGATCTTCGGCGTCCAGCATATGTCGATGCTGGGCGGCTTTGTCTTCCTCAGCCACCAGGTCGGCAGCTTCCTGGGCGTCTGGCTGGGCGGCAAGCTCTACGACGCCAGCGGCAGCTATGACATCGTCTGGTGGCTGGCGGTCGCCCTGGGCGTGTTCGCCGCCATCGTCAATCTGCCGGTGCGCGAGAGCGCGATCCCGCGCGCGGCGGCGCAGCCCGCATGAAGCTGCGCCTGGCGCTGTGGATCGCGGCCGGCCTGGCGCTGGCCCTGGTCTTCCTCGCCTATGCGCAGCCGGCGCTGATGCAGCAGCTGTCCGAACAGCTGTGGGCCTGCTTTTGAGCGGCGCCCCCTCCCCCTGGCTGCTGCGCTGGCGCCAGGCGCTGCGCCCCGGCGCCACCGCGCTGGACCTGGCCTGCGGCTCCGGCCGCCATCTGCGTCATCTGGCCGCCGCCGGCATGCAGGTCACCGGTGTCGATCGCGACGCGGCGGCGCTGGAACCGCTGCGGGAGCTGGCGGAGATCATCGTCGCCGACGTCGAGGCCGGCCCCTGGCCGCTGGCCGAGCGCCGCTTCGATCTGGTGCTGGTGACGAACTATCTGTGGCGGCCGCTGCTGCCGCGGATCGCGGCCGCCGTCGCACCGGGCGGCTGGCTGATCTATGAGACCTTCGCCGACGGCCAGCAGACGATAGGCCGGCCGGCCCGCGCCGAGTTCCTGCTGCGCCCCGGCGAACTGCTCGAGGCCTGCCGCGGGCTGCGCGTCCTCGGCTACGAAGACGGCTACGAGGAGCAGGCCGTCAACCCGCGCTTCGTCCAGCGCGTTGCTGCGGTTCGCGAACAAGCCGAGCCAGGGGTTTACCAGCGCTACGTCCTGGGCTGAGCCGTACGGCCGGCCGGCTTCAGTAGAATCGCCGGATTACGAGGAACCCTCCACAATGAACCCGATAGTAGGCAGCATCGTCGCCCTGGTGACGCCGATGCAGGAAGACGGCAGCGTCGATTACCCGGCGCTGCGCAATCTGATCGACTGGCATATCGCCGAGGGCACGGCCTGCGTCTGCGTCGTCGGCACGACCGGCGAATCGCCGACCGTCAGCATGGAGGAGAACCGCGAGATCATCCGCGCCGCGGTCGAGCATGCGAAGGGCCGCATCCCCATCATGGCCGGCACCGGCGCCAACTCGACCGCCGAGGCGATCGAGCTGAGCCACTACGCCAAGCAGGTCGGCGCCGACTGCACGCTGTCGGTCGTGCCCTACTACAACAAGCCCTCGCAGGAAGGCATCTACCAGCATTACAAGGCGATCGCCGAGGCGGTCGACATCCCGATGATGCTGTACAACGTGCCGGGCCGCACGGTCGCCGATATGGCGCCCGAGACGGCGCTGCGCTGCGCCGCCCTGCCCGGTGTGTTCGGCGTCAAGGAGGCCAGCGGCAATATCGAGCGCGCCGCCTTCCTGATCAAGAATGCGCCCAAGAGCTTCTCGATCTATTCCGGCGACGACGGCACTGCCGTCGCGCTGATGCTGCTGGGCGGCCATGGCAATGTCAGCGTGACCGCCAATGTCGCGCCGCGCGCGATGGCCGAGCTGTGCCGCGCCGCGCTGGCCGGCGACACGCGCGAAGCCAGCCGCATCCACTTCCAGCTGCTCTCGCTGCACAAGCAGCTGTTCTGCGAGCCGAGCCCGGCCCCGGCCAAGTGGGCGCTGTCGCGCCTGGGCCGCTGCGGCGCCACGCTGCGCCTGCCGATCACGCCGCTGACCGCGGCCGGCCAGGCCAGCGTCGAGCAGGCGCTGCGCGAAGCCGCTCTGCTCTAATCCCACCCCGGCAAGCCTGCCTGACCGCGTTTTTTGAAGACCGCCCCGCCGCGGTCCGGACCTTCGGAGATGTCTAGCGTGACTCGTTCTTCCATTGTTGTTTCCTCCCAGCCTGTGCGCCTGGCCTGCCTCGTCCTGGCGGCCTCGCTGGCCGGCTGCAGCTCGACGGACCTGTTCTCGTCCGACAAGGTCGACTACCGCAGCGGCGCCAAGCAGACCAGCGGCCTGGATGTGCCGCCCGATCTGACCCAGCTGGCCCGTGACAGCCGCCAGCCCGGCACCGTCGTCAGCGCCGCCGCGCTGCAACAGCAGCAGACCGCCGCGCCCAAGGCCGCCACCGCCGGCGCCGCGCCGAACTCGGTCGCGCTGAGCGCCGCCGGCGATGTGCGCCTGGAACGCGCGGGCAGCGACCGCTGGCTGCGCAGCTCGCAGACGCCCGAGCAGCTGTGGCCGCAGGTGCGCGCCTTCTGGCAAGAACGCGGCTTCGAGCTGAGCAAGGAGCAGGCCGAGGTCGGCGTGATGGAGACCAACTGGGCCGAGAACCGCGCCAAGCTGCCGCAGGACATCATCCGCTCGACGATCGGCAAGGTCTTCGACGGCCTGTACTCGACCGGCGAGCGCGATATGTTCCGCACCCGCATCGAGCGCGGCCCGAACGGCGGCACCGAGATCTTCGTCACCCACCGCGGCATGGTCGAGGTCTACAGCACGCCGCAGAAAGACCAGTCCGTCTGGCAGCCGCGCCCCAGCGATCCGCAGCTGGAGGCCGAAATGCTGTCGCGCCTGATGCTCAAGCTCGGCGCCAAGGAAGAGGAAGCCAAGGCCGTCGTCGCCGGCACCAAGGCCCCGCCGACCGCCACCGCCTTCGGCGCCCAGCCGCCGGTCAATGCGGCCACCCGCCCGCTGTCCGAGGTGCCCGACAGCCTGCAGATCAACGAGGGCTTCGACCGCGCCTGGCGCCGCGTCGGCCAGTCGCTGGACCGCCATGGCTTCACGATCGAGGACCGCGACCGTCCGCAAGGCCTGTTCTACCTGCGCTATGCCGACCCGAGCCAGGCCGGCAAGGAAGAGCCGAACTTCTTCCAGAAGCTGTTCAGCAGCGATGCCGGCCAGACCGCGCAGCGCTACCGCGTCTCGGTCAAGTCCGAGGGCGAGCGCACGACGGTGATGATCCTGGACAGCACCGGCAAGCAGCAGACGAACGAGAACGCCAAGCGGATTCTCAGCATGCTGATGGACGATCTGCGCTAAAACGCGCCTCAGTCCTCCACGCCACGCCGTCGCGCCGCAGGGCCGGCGGCGTTTTCATTGATTGATCGATCGATCCCAGCGATCTCCGGGCCACCATGCGTTTTTGCAGTCTGGGCAGCGGCAGCGGCGGCAACGCCACGCTGATCGAGGCCAGCCAGGGCATCACCAGCACCGAGTTGCTGGTCGACTGCGGCTTCAGCCTGCGCGAGCTGACGCGCCGGCTGGCGCGGGCCGGCAGCGCGCCCGAGCGCCTGGCCGGCGTCTTCATCACCCATGAGCACGGCGACCATGCCGGCTGCGCGCTGGCGCTGGCGCGCCGGCACCGCGTGCCGATCTACTGCAGCCGCGGCACCTGGCGCGCGATCGGCGACGCAGCGATCGACCCGGCGCTGATCCGCTTCGTGCGTGACGGCGAGGTGCTGGCACTGGGCGATCTCGAGTTGCGCCCCTTTGCCGTGCCGCACGACGCCAACGAGCCGCTGCAGCTGCGCCTGTCGGACGGCTGGCGCAGCCTGGGCCTGATCACCGATCTGGGCTCCCTGACGCCGTCGGTGGCCGCCGCGCTGCAGGCCTGCGAGGCGCTGCTGCTGGAATGCAATCACGACGAGCAGATGCTGCGCGACTCCAGCTATCCGGCCAGCCTGAAGCGCCGCATCCTGGGCAGCCACGGCCATTTGTCGAATGCCATCGCGGCCCAGTTGCTGGGCCAATGCCTGCACGGCGGGCTGCGCCATGTGGTCGCCGCGCATTTGAGCGAGCGCAATAACCGGCCCGCGCTGGCGGCCGCGGCATTGGCCGAGATACTGGCCTGCGACGCGGGCCAGATACCTATTGCAAGCCAGGAACTGGGACTGGCCTGGTTGTCATTGAGCTAGAGATACCAGTCAAAAACCGCTGGTTTACCAGTCGAGACCGGACACGGGACTCTCGTACGCCACAAAAGAAAAAGCCGCCCGGCTTGCGCCAAGCGGCTCTTGCAGCGATCGACGAGCGATTACTTGCTGGCAGCAGCCGAAGCAGCGTCGACGGCGGCCGAAGCGGCAGCCGAAGCGGCGTCAGCGGCAGCGGCGACGTCCGAAGCGGCCGGAGCCGGCGTGGCGACCGGAGCCGGCGGCACGACAACAGCGGTCTCTTCCTTCTTACCGCAAGCGGCCAGGGCAACAGCGGCAACCAGGGAAGCCAACAGGATCGACTTTTTCATATTTGTCCTCAAGAATCGTTAAACGACGATGCAATTACCGGTAATTTTTGAGGCCGCACCTGCAAACATTTGCGAACCCCAGCAATACAAGACGAGAAAAACCTCGAGCGCTTCTCCCGCCTAGCCGTTAATTATAGCGGGTACTTTCGTCACCCTTCAAAGCCCCAGAGTGGTCGCGGCGAATGATTCGCTCGATCGTTGCGCAAGGGCATCAAACCATTCCCTTGTGCGCAGCCCGTCCGAGGCCTCCCGCGAGACGCTGCCGCGCCATTGCTGGGCATCGAACAGTCGCAGCGACAGCAGGGCCCCGCCGCCGGTGAAAAGAGCCGCCGCCAGGCCCGCGCCGCCGCTCTGCGGCTCATAGGCGCGCGCCTCGACGCAATGGCCGAAGGCGGCCCGCCATTGGACAAAACGTGGATGGCGGCGGCGCAGATCCTCGTAGTCCAGCGCCAGCAGGTGCAGGCGCCGGCCCGGCAGGCGCGCCCAGCTGCTCAGCGCCTCGAGCAGCGCCGGCTCGGACAGCGGCCAGTCGACAAAGCCGGCATCGATCCAGAACTGCTCGCGACAGCCGCTGGCGCAGGCCTGCAAAAGCGTTTCGCGCAAGGCCTCGCCATAGGCCACATAACCCTCGAAGAGACCGGACGCGGCCATCTCAGCGCGCCTCCATCAGCGGCTGCAGCCAGCCGTCCTCCAGCCATTGCCCGAGCAGTTCGCGCGCCGGCTCGGACAGCTGGGCCAGTTGACGCGCCGCCAGCCGGCGCTCGTCGGCCAGCGTGCGCATCAGCCGCGCGTCGCGGCCACCGGCGCGAAACGATTCACCGTTGATGAAGACATGGGCGTCGTCGTACATCATGCGGCTGCGCCGATCGAGCGCGACGCCCTCGTCCGGCGCCAGCGCCGCCTCGCCCGGTTCGAACCAGACCTGCGGTTTCGGCTCGGTCAGCGCCTCGCCGAGCGCCCGTTCCAGCGCCAGCGGCTCGCGCAGCGCGCGCTCGGCGGCATCCTTGGCAAAGATTTGTAAAGCCGGCGGAATCAGCCCCGGCTGGGCGGTGGCTGCCTGCTTCGGGTCGGCGTACATGCGGTTCGAGTAGGGTCGGTCCTCGTCGTCCATCAGGCGCTGCAACAGCTCGCGCGCCAGTTCGGCCCGCCAGGGCGAGCGGAAGCCCACCGAGCAGGTCATGCACTCGCCCTCGGCCACGCCGTCGTGCGCCCAGCCGGGCGGCAGATAAAGCATGTCGCCGGGCTCCAGCAGGTATTCCTGCTCGGGCCTGAAGTTGGCGATGATCTTCAGCGGTACGTCCTCGCGCAGCACCGCATCCTTCTGCGCCGCTATGCGCCAGCGCCGCTTGCCGTGGACCTGGATCAGGAACACGTCGTAGGAATCGAAATGCGGGCCGACGCCGCCGCCATCGCTGGCGTAAGAGATCATCAAATCGTCGAGCCGCGCCTCGGGCACGAAGCGAAAGCGGTTCAGCAACTCGTGCGCCGCCGGCAGGTGCAGATCCAGCCCCTGGACCAAGAGGGTCCAGCCCGGCTTGGAGAACGGCGGCAGCTTGGGCAGCGGCCCCTGGCGCATCGCCCAGCGGCCCTCGAAGGCGCTGACCAGGCGCGACTCGACCTCGTCGCTGGCCGCCATGCGCGCCAGCTCGGCGCGCGTCGCCGGTGCCGCGATGCCCGGCAGCGCCTGGCGCACCAGCAGCGGTTTCTTCTGCCAGTGGCGGCGCATGAACTGCTCGGGCGAAAGCCCGCCGAGCAGCGGCAGGGAAGCGGTGATATCCATGGCGCGATTGTCGAGTATGAAACAATTGGGCCATGCAAATTTCCGCTCCCTGCGTCGTCTCCCTGAGCTGGAGACTCGAGGACGCCCAAGGCCAGTTGATCGACGAGCTGGCCGAACCGCTCGAGTTCCTCTACGGCGGCGACGATCTGTTCGCCAAGGTCGAGGAAGCGCTGGCGGGCCAGGAGACCGGCTTCGAGACCAGCCTGGCGCTGGAGCCCGAGCACGCCTTCGGTGACTACGACTCGAACCTGGTCTGCTTCGAGGCCAAGAGCCTGTTCCCCGACGGCGTCGAGCCCGGCATGCAGTTCGACGGCCTGCCCGAGGGCGCCGCCACCGAGGACATGCCGCCGGCCATCTACACGGTCACCGAGGTCTACCCGGAGCATGTGGTGCTGGACGGCAACCACCCGCTGGCCGGCGTCGGCCTGCGCATGCACCTGAAGGTGCGCGATGTGCGCGAGGCGACCGAGCAGGAGATCGAGGCCGGCAGCCTCGGCGAGGCGGTGTTCAGCGTCGTCACCGGCGCGCCGCCGGACGAACCGCTGCATTGAGCCCTCGCCCATGACCTGAAGCACAGGGCGCGCAAGAGCCCTTCCCCTAGCATGCGCGGACATTCATTCCGGAAGCCCCGCATGCCCGCTGCTCGCCTTCGCTGCTCCGCCATCCTGCTGCTCGCTGCCGCCCTTGCCGGCTGCGCGAGCATCCAGCCCGCGCGCATGGCCCTGCCCGAGGGGCTGGCGGCCGGCAGCGATCAGTTGCAGGTCCATGGCGTCGGCGGCGGTACGCGCGGCCAGATCAGCGTCGAGGGCCGCGAGCTGCGCTACGAGCGCAGCGCCTCGCGGCTCTCGCTGTTCGACGATCTCTACAGCAGCGAACGCAGCGCGCTCGCCTTCAGCTGGGGCGCCGACACGGCCAGCTGCAAGCTGCGCCAGCGCGACAGCCAGATCAATGTCGTCGCCATTCCGCTGAAGCCCTGGACCCTGAACTGCGGCCTGCCCGGCGGCGCGACGCTCACCGTCGTCGAGGCCAGCAAAGGCCCGCGCACGCTGCAGCGCGAGCGCCGCGGCGAGTTGCGCCAGGGCGAGCAGCGCTGGACGCTGCGCTCGGTCCACAAGCTCGAGGGCAGCGACTGGCCGGTGGCCGAGCCGATCGGCTATGTGCTGGAAGACCAGGGCCGCGCGGTCGCCGCGGTCGAGACCAATGGCGGCGATCTACGCCTCTTCCTGCCGCGCGATACGGCGGCACGCGCGGCGGCCGCCCCGGCGCTACTGGCCGTGGCCCTCTTATGGAGCCCGCAGTAGGGCCAGGAAAGCCTGAGAAAGCGGGGCCGGGGTCAGGCCTTGCCGGTTGAGCCGAAACCGCCCTCGCCGCGATGCGAGGCGTCGAAATCGTCGACACGGCGGAAGCTCGCCTGCACGACCGGCACCAGCACCAGTTGGGCGATGCGCTCCATCGGCTCGATGCGGAAGGTCGTCTGGCCGCGGTTCCAGCAGCTGACCATCAGCTGGCCCTGGTAGTCGGAATCGATCAAGCCGACCAGATTGCCCAGCACGATGCCATGCTTGTGGCCCAGTCCCGAGCGCGGCAGGATCAGCGCCGCCAGGCTCGGGTCGGCGATATGGATGGCCAAGCCGGTCGGAATCAGCGTGGTCTGGCCCGGTTCCAAGGTGATCGCCGCGTCGAGGCAGGCGCGCAGATCGAGGCCGGCGCTGCCGGGGGTGGCATAGGCGGGCAGTTGCTCGGCCATGCGGGCGTCGAGCACTTTCAGGTCAACGGTAGCGGTCATTGCAGTCTTGTGGCGATGTCGCGGATCAGCTCGCGCGCCAGGCTCAGTTTGTCGTTATGGGGCAGCTCGCGCTCGCCGTTCGCATCGACGAGCAGGAGCGCGTTGTCGTCGCGGCCGAAGGTGGCCGGGCCGATATTGCCGACGATCAGCGCCGCCTTCTTGCGCTCGAGCTTTGCACGCGCATGCTCGGCGAGCTTCTCGCTCTCGGCCGCGAAGCCGACGCACAAGGGGCGATCGGGCAAGGCGGCCACCGTCGCGAGAATGTCCGGGTTCTCCGTCATCTCGAAGCTGGGGATCCTGCCGCTGCCATCCTTCTTGATCTTCTGCTCGCCCACCTTTGCCGGCCGCCAGTCGGCGACGGCGGCCGTGGCGACGAAGACATCGCTCTGCGGCGCCAGCGGCAGCACGGCGTCGAACATCTGTTGCGCCGTCTGCACATCAATGCGGCGCCGCACGCCGCGCGGCGTGTCCAGATGGACCGGTCCGGCAACCAGGGTTACCTCGGCGCCGGCCTCGGCGGCGGCGCGCGCGATCGCAAAGCCCATCTTGCCGCTGGACCGGTTGCTCAGGCCACGCACCGGGTCGATTGGCTCGAAGGTCGGGCCGGCCGTGATCAGGAGCTTCTTGCCGGCCAGGCGCTTGGGCTGGAAGAAGGCGATCAACTCGTCGCGTAGCTCTGCCGCCTCCAGCATGCGGCCATCGCCGATCTCACCGCAGGCCTGATCGCCGGTGCCGACGGCCAGGACATGGGCGCCGTCGGCGGCGATCTGCGCGAGATTGCGCTGCGTCGCCGGGTGCGCCCACATCTCGCGGTTCATCGCCGGCGCCACCAGCAGCGGGCAGCGCTCGATCGGACGCGCCAGGGCGGTCAGGCTCAGCAGATCATCGGCGCGGCCCTGGGCCAGCTTGGCGATCAGGTCGGCGCTGGCCGGCGCGATCAGCATCGCATCGGCCTCGCGGCTCAGATTGATGTGCGCCATATTGTTGGGCTCGCGCGCGTCCCACTGGCTCGTGAAGACCGGTCGATTGGACAGCGCCTGCATCGTCACCGCGGTGATGAAGGCTTCCGCCCCCTCGCTCATGATCACCTGCACCGTCGCGCCGGCCTTGACCAAGAGGCGCACCAGTTCGGCGGACTTGTAGCAGGCGATGCCGCCGGACAGACCCAGCAGGATGTGGCGGCCGGCGAGTTGTGTGGCTTCGGACATGAAGCGGGACTCTATCAGCGCTTGCGGAAGACCAGGTCCCAGACGCCGTGACCCAGCTTGAGCCCGCGGTTTTCGAACTTGGTCAGCGGCCGGTAGCTCGGCTTTTCGGCATAGTCGGCGGCCGTGTTCTGCAGCAGCGGCTCGGCGGCCAGCACTTCCAGCATCTGCTGGGCATAGGGCTCCCAGTCGGTCGCGCAATGCAGATAGCCGCCCGGCGCGATGTGCCTGACCAGCTTGGCGACGAAGTCCGGCTGGATCAGGCGGCGCTTGTTGTGGCGCTTCTTGTGCCAGGGATCGGGGAAGAAGATGTGCACGCCGGCCAGCGAGGCGGGCGCGATCATCTGCTCGAGCACCTCGACCGCGTCGTGCTGGAAGATGCGGATGTTCTCGATCTGCTGCTCGCCGATCAGCTTCAGCAAGGCGCCGACGCCGGGCTCGTGCACCTCGCAGCCGATGAAGTCGTGATCGGGCAGGGTCTGGGCGATCTGCGCCGTCGCGCCACCCATGCCAAAGCCGATCTCGAAGACCAGCGGCGCCTGGCGGCCGAACACCGCCGCCGGGTCCAGCGTCCTGCCGGCTTGGAAAGGCAGCACATAGCGCGGCCCCAGCTCGGCCAGGGCCTTGATCTGGCCGGTGCCCATGCGGCCGGCGCGCACGACAAAGCTCTTGATGCCGCGGCGCGGACTTTCGGGGGTATCGGACATCGGCGGCAGACTCGGTCGGTCGAAATGCGGGCCGGCAGTTTAGCCGACGCGCTCCATCACGATGGGCTGCCCGGTCCAGGCGCTGCCCGGCTCGGCGAAATCGCAGGCGGCCTGCACGGCCGCGATCGCGCGCTCGGCCGCGGCCTCGTCGGCCGCATGGACGATGGCGATCGCCTCGCCGGCGGCCAGCTCGTCGCCGAGGTGGCGGAAGCGGCCGAAGCCGACGCTCATGTCGATCGCGTCGGCGGCCTTGCGGCGGCCACCGCCAAGTTCGACGACGGCCAGGCCGATGTCGCGCGTGCGCAGGCCCGTCAGCACGCCGGCGCGCGGCGCCGGCACCGGGCGCACGACCGGCGCCAGGCACAGATGGGCATCGGGCCGCTCGAACAGATCGGCCGGGCCGCCCAGCGCGGCCACCATCTGCGCGAACTTCTCGGCCGCGGCGCCGCTGTCCAGCGCGCGCTGCAGCTTGCTGCGCGCCGCCGCTTCGTCGGCCGCCAGGCCACCGATCACCAGCATCTCGGCGGCCAGCGCCAGCGTCACCTCGTGCAGGCGCGGCTCGCGTTCATCGCCGCTCAGGTAGGCGATCGTCTCGGCGATCTCCAGCATATTGCCGGCCGTGCTGCCCAGCACCTCGTTCATGTCGGTGATCAGCGCGCGGATCTTCAGGCCGGCGCCCGAGCCGACGGCGACGATGCTCTCGGCCAGTTCGCGCGCCATCTGCGGCGTGTCGCAGAAGGCGCCGTTGCCGCACTTGACGTCCATTGCCAGGCCCTCGAGGCCGGCCGCCAGCTTCTTGCTGAGGATGCTGGCCGTGATCAGGGGCACGCTTTCGACGGTGGCCGTCACGTCGCGCGTCGCGTAGAAGCGCTTGTCGGCCGGGGCCAGATCGGCCGTCTGGCCGATGATGGCGCAGCCCAGCGAGCGCACGATGCGGTCGAAATCGGCCGGCGCGGGCATGGTGGTGTAGCCCGGGATGGCCTCCAGCTTGTCGACGGTGCCGCCGGTGTGGCCGAGGCCGCGGCCGGCGATCATCGGCACATAGCCGCCGCAGGCGGCAACAAGAGGCGCCAGCATCAGGCTCACCTTGTCGCCGACGCCGCCGCTGGAATGCTTGTCCAGCACCGGGCCCGGCATGTCGGGCCAGCGCATCACGCGGCCCGAGTTCATCATCGCGCGGGTCAGCAGCACCGCTTCCTCGCGGCCCATGCCGCGCAGGAAGACGGCCATGCCCAGGGCCGCGACCTGGCCCTCGCTCCAGGAGCCGTCGACCAGGCCGCGCACGAAATGGGCTATCTGCGCCGCGTCGAGCGCACCGCCATCACGCTTGGCGCGGATGATTTCTTGAGCAAGCATGGGTTGTTGGTTCAGTACGCGCTGCCGGAGCCGGCGGCGGTCTTGCCGGACAGGACGGCCTCGATATCGTTCAGCAGGCCGCTGGCGCCGAAGCGGAAGCGCCGCGCATCGATCGCCGCCGCACCCAGGCTGGCCTCGACCAGCTGCAGATACTGCCGCGCATCGGCGACGGTGCGGATGCCGCCGGAGGCCTTGAAGCCGGCCGCCGGCAGGCCGCTGGCCTTGATCTCCTGCAGCATCACGGCCGCTGCCTCGGGCGTGGCCGAGACGGGCGTCTTGCCGGTGCTGGTCTTGACGAAGTCAGCGCCGGCCACCAGGGCCAGACGCGTCGCCTCGGCGATCAGTTCCGGCGTCTTCAGCTCGCCGCTCTCGATGATGACCTTCAAGGTCAGCGGCCGGCTGGCGAAGCGCACCTCGGCCAGGAACTCGGCCACCTCGCTGCGCTCGCCGGCGATCAGCGCGCGCCAGGGCAGCACGACATCGACCTCGTCGCCGCCGGCCTGGGCGATCAGCTGCACATCGGCCACCGCGCGGGTCAGGTCCAGCGCGCCGTCGGGAAAATCGGCCACCGCGGCGACCTTGATTGCGGCCGGCAGCGCCGCCCTTGCCTGCGCGACGAAGCGGGGCCAGACGCAGACCGCCGCGACCGGGCCCTGAGCCGTCTGCGCGCGCCGGCACAGCACCTCGATATCGGCCGGCGTGTCGGCGTCGTTGAGGCTGGTCAGGTCCAGGCAGGCCAGCGCCTGCCGGGCCGCCGCCTGCAGCTCGGCATCCATCATCAGCCCTGCAGCGAGGGCAGCTCGCTCAGGCCGGCGACCACGGCGCCCAGGAAGGCCGCTGCGCGCTCGCCCGAGGCGTTCGCCTGCTGCAAGGTCAGCGCATGGGTCAGCGCCTCATCGGACATGCCGGCCGCCATATTCGTGATCAGGGCCAGGCACATCACGCGCAGGCCGCAGTGGCGGGCCAGGATGGTCTCCGGCACCGTGCTCATGCCGACCGCGTCGGCGCCCCAGGCGGCGAACATGCGGATCTCGGCCGGGGTCTCGAACTGCGGGCCGACGGCCCAGCAGTAGACGCCCTCGTTGAGCACCATATTGCGCGATTGCGCCACCTTCAGCGCATGGGCGCGCAGCTCGGCGTCGTAGGCGGCGCTCATGTCGACGAAGCGTTCGCTGCCGGGCTCGCCCATGATGGGCGAGCGCTGCGGCGCATTAATGTGGTCGCTGATCAGCACCAGCGAGCCGGGCGGATTCTGCGTGCGCAGCGAGCCCGAGGCATTGGTCTGCAGCAGGGCCTTGACGCCCCAGCGCTTGAGCGTGCGCAGGGCGCCGGCCATGCCGGTGCAGTCGCCGCTTTCGTAGGTATGGGCGCGGCCGCGCAGCATGACGACGCGCTGCGCGCCTATGGTGCCGACGACGATCTCGTTGACATGGCCCTCGACCTTGGGCTGCGGGAAGGCCGGCAGCTCGGTATAGGCCAGGTGCTGCGCCCCCTCGACCAGGCTGACCGCGCCGGCCCAGCCGGAGCCCAGCACCACGGCCACTTCGGGCGCGGCGCCGAACAGTGCGTTCAGCTTGGCGACGCTGTCGCTGATCTTCGGTTCCAGGGTCTTGTTGTCGATCATGTTTTTTTCACTCCACTGATTTCAGATTGTCCGGCCCGAAGCTGAAGGGCAGCAACTCGGCCAGGGTCCACTGCTGGCGGATGCCCGAGGGGTCGCCGGCGATGATGATCAGCTCGGGCGCGCCGAACTCGCGCAGCTTCTGCCGGCAGCCGCCGCAGGGCGTGATGAGGTCGGGGCCAGGGCCGGTCACCAGCAGCGCCCGCGCCTGCCGGCCGCCGGCCATCAGCATCGCGCTCAGCGCGGTCGTCTCGGCGCACCAGCCTTGAGGATAGGCGGCGTTCTCGATATTGGCGCCGGCATGGATGCGGCCCTGCTCGTCCAGGATGGCCGCGCCGACCGCGTACTTCGAATAGGGTGAATGCGAGCGAGCGCGCGCAGCCAGCGAAGCGGCCAGCAAGCGCTGCCGCAGATCTTCGTTCAGGGTGAGCATCAGCGCTCCTTCACATAAGGCCGGCCCAGCGCCTTGGGCGCGAGGGCTTGGCCGATGAAGCCGGCCAGCAGCACGACGGTCAGGATATAGGGCAAGGCCTGGATCAGCTGCACCGGCACCTCGCCGATGCCAGGTAGCGCGACGCCCTGCAGGCGGATCGCCAGCGCATCGAGGAAACCGAACAAGAGGCAGGCGGCCATCGTCGGCAGCGGCTTCCACTTGCCGAAGATCATCGCGGCCAGCGCGATGAAGCCACGGCCGGCGGTCATATTCGGGCTGAAGTTGGCGTTCTGCGCCAGCACCAGATAGCTGCCGGCCAGGCCGCAGAGCACGCCGTTGATCAGCAAGGCGCCGTAACGCAGCGCCGGCACCGAGACGCCGGCGGCGTCCACCATGGCCGGGTTCTCGCCGACCGCGCGCAACCTCAGGCCCGGCTTGGTCCGCTCGAGAAAGAACCAGACGCCGGCCACCAGGGCAAAGGCCAGGTAGACGAGGATGTTGTGGCTCAGCAGGCCGTGGCCGATGAGCGAGCCGAACCAGCTGCCGGCCACCGGCTCGGCATAGGCGGAGCCGGTCAGGCGCACGGCCGCGTCGACCGGCGGCGTCTGGCCGCCCTGGGCGAACCAGGCAATGCCCAGGACGACGGTCAGGCCGGCCGCGACCATGTTCAGCGCCACGCCGGAGACCACCTGGTCGCCGCGATGGCTGACGCAGGCAAAGCCATGCACCAGGGACAGCAGGCAGGCAACGGCGATCGCCGCCGTCAGGCCCAGGGCGGTCGAATGGCCGACGCTGGCGGCGGCGCCGGCGGCGAAGGCGGCAAACAGCATCTTGCCCTCCAGGCCGATGTCGACCACGCCGGAGCGCTCGCTGACCAGGCCGGCCAGCGCGCACAGCAGCAGCGGCGTCGTCACGCGCAGGGTCGAGGCCAGGATGGAGCCGATCAGAATTTCATCCATCGCTCAGGCTCCCTTGCCGGCGAACTTGCCATACAGCTTGGCGAACATCGGCGCGCTGACGGTCGCCATCGCACCGGCGAACAGCACGATCAGGCCCTGGGCGGTGACGACCATCTCGCGGCTGAAGCCGGGAATCTCGAAGGACACCTCGACGCCGCCCTGGTAGAGCACGCCGAACAGCAGCGAGGCCAGCACGATGCCGACCGGATGGTTGCGGCCCATCAGCGAGACGGCGATGCCGGTGAAGCCGGCGCCGGCGACGAAATCCAAGGTCAGCTTGCCCTGCACGCCGGCGATCTCGTTGACACCGACCATGCCGGCCAGCGCGCCCGAGATGCCCATCGCGATCAGCACCTGCAGGCGCGGCCGGATGCCGGCGTAATGCGCGGCACGCGGCGCGCTGCCGACCGCGCGCAAGGCATAGCCGGCGCGGCTCTTCCACAGAAACCACCAGACGAAGACGCAGGCGGCCAGCGCGAGGATCAGGCTCAGGTTCAGCGGCGAGGACGGCAGCTCCAGGCCCATCTTGGCGGCCAGTTCGTGCAGCGCCGGCATGCGCGCGCTCTCGGCGAACTCGGCGCTCTCGACCGCCATGCTGCCCTTGGGGCGCAGCCAGTTGACCAGCAGATAGACGTTCAGGCTGCTGGCCAGGAAGTTGAACATGATGGTGGTGATGACGATATGGCTGCCGCGCCAGGCCTGCAGATAGGCCGGCACCGCCGCCCACAGCATGCCGAAGGCGGCCGCGGCCAGCACCACCAAGGGCAGCATCAGCACGGCCGGCAGATGCGGGCCGAGCGCCAGGCCCAGCAGCGCGACGCCCAGGCCGCCCAGCGTCGCCTGGCCCTCGCCGCCGATATTGAACAGGCCGCCATGCGCGGCCACCGCGACGGCCAGGCCGGCGAAGATGAAGGTGGTCGTGTAGTACAGCGTGTAGCCGAGGCCGCGCACGCTGCCCAGGGCGCCCGGCAGCAGCACGCTCAGCGCCTGCCAGGGGCTCTGGCCGATCGCCAGCACGACCAGGCCGGTGACCAGCAGGGCCACGGCCAGATTCCACAAGGGCAGCAGACCGATATCGATCCAGCGCGGAAGCACGATGGGTTGACTGCTGCTGCTCATGAATGGGCCTTGTCCGCGGCCATCAGCAGGCCCAGGGTTTTCTCGTCGCAATCGGCGATGTCCAGCTCGCCGGTGACCCGGCCGCCGTTCATCACGACGACGCGGTCGGCCAGGGCCAGGATCTCGTCGAGCTCGCTGCTGACCAGCAGCACCGCGCAGCCGGCGTCGCGCAGCGCGCGCAGCTGGCCATGGATGAATTCGATCGCGCCGATGTCGACGCCGCGCGTCGGCTGGCCGACCAGCAGCACCGTCGGTTGCTGGCCGATCTCGCGCGCCAGGATCAACTTCTGCTGGTTGCCGCCGGAGAACTTGGACGAGCCGAGGTTGACGTCGCGCGGCCGCATGTCGAAGCGCTCCTGCATCGCCGCCGTCTGCTCGCGCATCACCGCATGGTTGAGGCTGGCACCGCGGCCGTAGACCGGCAGATGCTGGTAACCGAGCACCGCCGTCTCCCAGGCCGGGAAGTCCAGCACCATGCCGCAGCTGTGGCGGTCTTCCGGCACATGGGCCAGCTTCAGCTCGCGTGCGCGGCCGGGCTCCAGCCAGGCCTCGGCGGCGAAGCGGGCCTCGCCCAGCTGCAGCGTGCCGCTGTCGGGAGCCCGCATGCCGGACAGCACCTCGAGCAGCTCGCTCTGCCCATTGCCGGAAACGCCGGCGACGCCGACGATCTCGCCGGCGTGCAAAGTGAGATGGACGCCGTCGAGCTGGGGCACGCCGTTGGCGCCGCGCAGGCTCAGGCCTTCGGCGGCCAGCCGGGTCTGCCGGCCGCTGCTGCGCACGCCGGCCTGGCGGCCCAGATTGACCTTGCGGCCGACCATGGCCTGGGCCAGGTCCTCGGGGCTGGTGTGCGCTTTTGGCGTCGTCTGCACGACCTGGCCGGCGCGCATCACCGTCACCGCGTCGCACAGGGCCATCACTTCCTTCAGCTTGTGCGTGATCAGGATGATGGTCGTGCCCAGCGCCTTCAGCCGGCGCAGGGTCTCGAACAGCTGCTGCGTCTCCTGCGGCGTCAGCACCGCGGTCGGCTCGTCGAGGATCAGGATCTTGGCGCCGCGGTACAGCGCCTTCAGGATCTCCAGCCGCTGCAGCTCGCCGACCGGGCAGTCGCCGACCAGCGCGTCCAGATTCACCTGCAGGCCGGTGTCGCGCATCAGCGCTTCCAGCCTGGCGCGCACCTGGCGCTGGCCCGGCTTCAGGAAAAAGCCCGGCTCGGCGCCCAGCATCACGTTGTCCAGGCAGCTGAGCGTGTCCACCAGCATGAAGTGCTGGTGCACCATGCCGATGCCCAGGGCAATCGCCTGATGGGAGTTGTGGATCGCGACCTGGCTGCCATGGACCTCGATATGGCCGGCGTCCGCCTGGTAGTAGCCATAGAGAATGGCCATCAGCGTGCTCTTGCCGGCGCCGTTCTCGCCGACCAGGCCATGGACGCTGCCGGCGGCGATGTCGAAGGAGACCTCGCGATTGGCCTGCACCGCGCCGAAGCGCTTGGAGATCTCGCAGAGGCGGACGGCCGGTGGCTGTGCACCGGCCTGGACAGCTGCTGTCATGTTGCCGGGGGCGCTCAGTACTTGCAGGCGTTGTCGGCCATGTAGTCGGCGACCTTGATCTTGCCGGCGATGATGTCGGCCTTGATCGCGTCGACCTTGCCCTTCAGCGCCGGCGTGATCAGCTTGGCGTTGTGCTCGTCCAGCGCGTAGTCGACGCCGCCCTCCTTCAGGCCCAGCACGCTGATGCCGGGCTTCCAGCCCTTCATCACGTTGTAGACGGCCACGTCCACGCGCTTGACCATCGAGGTCAGCATGGTGCCGGGCTGCACATGGTTCTGGTTGCTGTCGACGCCGATGGCCAGCTTGCCGGCGTCCTTGGCGGCCTGGTAGACGCCGATGCCGGTGCCGCCGGCGGCGGCGAAGACCACGTCGGCGCCCTTGGCGAACTGCGCCTTGGTCAGCTCGGCGCCGCGGGTCGGGTCGTTCCAGGCGGTCGAGGTCGTGCCGGTCATGTTCGAGAACACCTCGGCCTTGGGATTGGTCGCCTTGGCGCCCTGCTCGTAGCCGCACTGGAACTTGCGGATCAGCGGGATGTCCATGCCGCCGACGAAGCCAACCTTGCCGGTCTTGCTGGACAGGATGGCCATCGCGCCGACCAGATAGCTGCCCTCATGCTCCTTGAACAGCACCGACTGCACATTCGGCTTGTTGACCGAGGCGTCGATGATGGCGAACTGGGTCTTGGGGAAGTCCTTGGCCACCTGCTCCAGCGCCGAAGCCTGGGCGAAGCCGATCGAGATGATCGGATTGGCGCCGCGCTCGGCCATGCGGCGGATCGCCTGCACGCGCTGCGTGTCGTTGCTGATCTCGAATTCGAGATAGGGCTTGCCGGTCTCCTTCTTCCACTGCTCCGCGCCCGCATAGGCGGCTTGGTTGAAGGATTTGTCGAACTTGCCGCCCATATCGAAGATGACGGCCGGCGACTGCGCCCGCGCTGCGCCGGCGGACAGGGCCAGGGTCGCGGCGACGATGCCGAGGATGCGGAAACGGGCAAGCTTCATGGTTTGAGCAGGCTGGCTGGAGGGTTTGGCTGCGCGCCCGGGGGCGCGGGACCCGCGGCAATCGCGGCGACCGCGCATTGTAGGAAATCTCAGTGTATCGACTCCCGCAGGAAAACGCTAAACGTTTGCGCGCTCCAAATTATGCATTTGCGCAAAGGCGAAAAGCGGCTCGACTCCCCCTGGATGGAGGACTTGCCTTTGATCAAAAAACGGCGGTCCGGCGCCGCAGCGGCGAGTCCGAACAGGACATACAATGCGAATAATTCTCGATTGCAAACGACCGCCTCGCGGCACGACAGCCACCCATGCCCATTGAAGTCCCCGCCAGCCTCGCCCTGGCCGACATTGGCGACGCCCTCTGCGTGCAAAGCGTCAGCGCGCCCAGCCATGCCCCGGAATGGGCCGGCTGGCTCGAAGAGATCGGCTTCCTGCCCGGCGAGCCGGTGCGCGTGATGGCACGCGGCGTGCCGGGCGCCGATCCGCTGGTCGTGCGCGTCGGCGAATCGACCTTTGCGCTGCGCCGCGCCGAGGCGGAATGCGTGAAGGTCGGCCGCGCCGAGGCGGCGCAATGAGCGCCGCCGAAGCCGTCGTCCACGTTCACCCGGCCGGCCGTCTGCTGGCCCTGGTCGGCAATCCGAACTGCGGCAAGACCGCCCTCTTCAACCGCCTGACCGGCAGCAACCAGAAGGTCGCCAACTACGCCGGCGTCACCGTCGAGCGCAAGGAAGGCCGCCTGAAGAGCGCCGCCGGCAAGACGCTGCGCCTCTTGGACCTGCCCGGCACCTACAGCCTGCATCCGCGCTCGCCCGACGAACGCGTCACCTGCGATGTGCTGGCCGGCCGCGCGCGCGGCGAGAAGCGGCCCGATCTAGTCGTCTGCGTGCTCGACGCCACCAATCTGCGCCGCAATCTGCGTCTGGTGCTGGCCGTCAAGCGCCTGGGCCTGCCGGTAGTCATCGCGTTGAACATGGCCGATCTGGCCGCGCGGCGTGGCCTGGCCATCGACGTCGAGGCGCTGGGCCAGCGACTGGGCGTGCCGGTCGTGCGCACGGTGGCGACGCAGGGCGAAGGCATAGACGAGTTGAAGGCCTTGCTGGACCGGCCCGATGTCTGGTCGCCCAGCGGTGGCGTCGCCGTCGCCAGCCCGGCCAGCCAGGAGGCCGATCACGCGGCCGTGCGCCAGATCCTGCAATCGCTGAATCTGGACCGCCACCTGCCCCATCTGCCCAGCGACCGGGTCGACCGCGTGCTGCTGCATCCGCTCGTTGGCCCGCTGATCCTGATGGTCGTGCTCTTCCTCCTCTTCCAGGCGGTGTTCTCCTGGGCCGAGGCGCCGATGGATGCGATCAAGGCCGGCATGGCCGCGCTCGGCGAAGCCGTCGGCGGCGCCCTGCCCGACGGCTATCTGCGCAGCCTGATCGTCGACGGCGTGATCGCCGGCGCCGGCAGCGTGCTGGTCTTCCTGCCACAGATCTTGATCCTGTTCTTCTTCATCCTGGTGCTCGAGGAATCGGGCTATCTGCCGCGCGCCGCCTTTTTGCTGGACCGGCTGATGGGCAGCGTCGGCCTCTCGGGCCGCAGCTTCATCCCGCTGCTGTCCAGCTTCGCCTGCGCGATCCCCGGCATCATGGCCACGCGCTCGATCGCCAATCCGCGCGACCGCCTGGTGACCATCATGATCGCGCCGCTGATGACCTGCTCGGCACGGCTGCCGGTCTATGCGCTGCTGATCGGCGCCTTCATCCCGAACCGCGAGGTCGGGGGCGGGCTGGAACTGCAGGGCCTGGTGCTGTTCGGCCTCTACCTGGCCGGCATCGTCGGCGCGCTGGCGGTGGCCTGGGTGCTCAAGCGCTTCACCAGCGCCGGCTCGCAGGTGCGGCCGCTGATGATGGAGCTGCCCAACTACCACTGGCCGCATCCGCGCAATATCGCCATCGGCCTGTGGCAGCGCACCGAGATCTTCGTCAAGCGCGTCGGCGGCATCATCATGATCCTGACGATCGCGCTGTGGGCGCTGTCCAGCTTCCCGGCGCCGCCGGCCGGCGCGCCGGGCCCGGCGATCGAGTACTCGATCGCCGGCTGGCTGGGCCGCGGGCTGGCGACCGTGCTGGAGCCGATCGGCTTCAACTGGCAGATCAGCCTGGCCCTGGTGCCCGGCATGGCCGCGCGCGAGGTTGCCGTCAGCGCGTTGGGCACCGTCTATGCGCTGTCGTCCACCGCCGAGGACGCGGCCCAGGCGCTGAGCCCGCTGATCGCCGAGAGCTGGAGCCTGCCGACCGCGCTGTCGCTGCTGGCCTGGTATGTGTTCGCGCCGCAATGCATCTCGACGCTGGCGGCCGTCAAGCGCGAGACCGGCGGCTACAAGCTGCCGGCCATCATGCTCGGCTATCTGTTCGCGCTGGCCTACGCGGCCTCCTTCATCACCTACCGCGTCAGCAGCTGGCTGCTAGGCTGAGCCGGCCAGGCGCCTGACGCGCCGGTGGGTGGCGCGCGCATGCGGCACCCAGCCCAGCGTCACCCAGCGACGCCACATGATCAGGCCGCGTATCCACTCGTCGGCCGCATAGGCGATCCAGACGCCGACCAGGCCCAGGCCCAGGTGCACGCCCAGGAGCCAGCTGCCGCCGGCCAGCACGATGAGCATCGAGGCGGCCCCCGCGGCCACCGGGAAGCGCGCATCGCCGGCCGCGCGCAAGGCATTGATGACGACCAGATTGAAGGTGCGGCCCGGCTCCAGCAGCACGGTCCACCACATCAGCGTCGTGCCCAGCGCGATGATGTGCGCGTCCTGCGTGAAGGCGCGCAAGAGCCAGGGCGCGGCCAGCGCCGCCGCCGTCGCGACGACCACGCTCACCGCCAGGCCCAGCGCCAGCGTGCGCCGCACCAGCCGGTAGGCATCGTGCAGATGACCGGCGCCTATCATGTGGCCAACGATGATCTCGGCCGCAAAGCCGGTCGCCAGGCCGAACAGCAGCACGCCATACATCAGCTGCGAGGCATAGGCCTGCGTCGCCAGCGCCTGCGCGCCCAGGGTGCCGACCACCGCCACCGAGACCATGAAGGCGAGCCGGTAGGCAATGTTCTCGGCCGCGCCGGGCAGGCCGATATGCAGGATGGCCGCCAGCTCGGCACGCGGCAGCCGCCACCAGTCCGGCGCATGCGGCCGCAGATTCAGCCGCGCCCGCCACAGCCATAGATGCAGGCCCAGGCCCAGCGCACGCGCGGCAATCAGCGCCAGCGCATAGCCGGGCAGGCCCAGGCGCGGCATCAGCGGCAGGGCCAGCGCCAGCGTCGCCAGCTGCATCGCGACGATCACCATCAAGGTGTCGCGCGTGCGCAGATGGGCGCGCATCACGCTGCCCATCGAGGCATTCCAGGCATCGAGCAGCAGCGCTGGCGCCAGCCATTGCAGCAGCGGCGCGGCCAGCGGCAGCAGGCCCTCGGGCGCGTTCAGCAGACGTAGCAACGGCGTTGTCGCCAGCAGGGCCAGGCTGGCCGAGAACAGGCCCAGCCAGCTGCTGGCGCCGACGGCGGCGCGCGCCAGCGCATCGGCCTGGTCACGCCGGCCGCCGCCCAGGCTTTGCGTGACGACGACGCTGACGCCGGCGCCAACGATGCGGAACAGGATGAACAGCGTGCCGCCGACATGGTTGGCCAGCGCGAAGGCGGCGCCGCTGTCGTCGGACAGCCGCGCGGCCAACGCCGTGCCGACGACGCCGACGCCGATGCCCAGCAGCAGTTCCAGAAACAGGGGCCAGGCAAGCGAGAACAGGGGGGGACGGGAGGCGGTGGCGGACATCGGGAACACAGGCGGTTGCGGGCGCCACTGTAGCCGGCGCGGCCGTAACCGTGCCGTTACCGCGCCCTGATCGGCCCCTCAGCGGGCCCGGACCTGCAGCTCGTCGATGACCTGCTCGACCTCGTCGACGCCGCCGAGCAGTTCGACCAGCGCCCTCGCCTGCTCGCGGCTGCGCACGCAGCCCTGCAAGACGATCCAGCGCCGCTGGCCCGTTGCCCAGACGCTGCTGTCGGCGAAGCGCCCGTCGGCCGCCACCGCGCGAACGACGCGCGCCATGATCTCCTTGTCGTAGAGATAGGAGTTCGGCAAGCGGCAGCGGCCCGCCTGGTAGCAGCTGGTGCCGCGCTCGGCGCGGCCATGCGCCTGCGCGCGCATCTGCGCCTCGGTGATCAGCGGCCCCGCGGGCAGCGGGCAGGCGGCAATGCCGGCGCTCAGTCGCTCGAAGGGATCATTGAAATAGTTGGCGCGGGGCTGCGCCGCCGCCAGCGCCGGCAGCAGGAGCGCAAGCCATAGCGCGAGCCAGATCGAGAGGCGGCAGGGCGTCATCGCGGGCAGCCTAGCTAGGGCACACCCGCTGCGCAAGCGGGCGCCGATGCGCTAGCGTGAGCCCCCATGAGCTGCCCCTCCTCCGTCTTCGAGCCCGAGTTCACCGAGCGCCTGTGCGCGATCTTCGAGGAGCACATCGCCTTCAACAAGGTGCTGGGCCTGCAGATCGACGCGCTGGAGGCCGAGCTCGTGCGCGCGCACATCACCATGAAGCCCGAGCTGATCGGCCATTTCACCCACCAGCGCCTGCATGGCGGGGTGATCAGCGCGACCCTGGACGCGATGGGCGGCCTGGCGGTGATGGCGGCGATCGGCGCGCGCCATCTCGACGAAGCGCCGGCCGCGCGGCTGCAGCGCTTCGGCAAGCTCGGCACCATCGATCTGCGCATCGACTACCTGCGCCCGGCCACCGGCGCGCGCTTCGGCGCCACGGCCCAGGTCTTGCGCCTGGGCAGCCGGGTCGCGTCCACGCGGATGGAGTTCTTCGATTCGGAAGGCCGCCTACTCAGCAGCGGCGCCGGCGCCTACATCGTGTCCTGAACCGGCGCGCGGCGCTCGCTCCGCGACAGCCGCAACAGCTGCAAGGCGGCGCCCAGCGCCGTCGCGCCGCCCAGGCCCATGATCCAGCGCGTGTCCAGCAGCGCCAGCAGCCCGCCGGCAATGGCGATCGCGACATTGGCCAGGCAGAAGATCGTCGACAAGAGACCCATCACCCGGCCCTGGCCATGGGCGGCAAAGCGCTCCGACATCCAGGCCGGCAGCAAGGTGTTGTAGATCGCCAGCGGCACGCCCAGCGCAACGATGACCAGCATGCCGGCGCGGCCGGGCAGCAGGGCCAGCGCCGTCAGGCCCAGCGCGGCAACCAGGGCCATCAGGCTGGCGCGGTGCAGCGGCTGGCGCGCCTGGCCGGCGACGCGGCCGGCAATCACGCTGGCCAGGGTCATGGCCAGGCATTGGCAGGCGGTCACGAAGGCGATGCCGCGGCCGTCCAGGCCCATGTTCTGCAAGAGCCACAGCGGGGCGAACTCGTACAGCGCATTGCAGCCCAGGCCGTAGCAGAGCTGCAGCCAGAACAGGCGCCGCAGCACCGCATCCTGGCGCAGCAGGCCCAGCGACTGGCGCTCGCGCATCGCGGCCCAGAGCCCCTGCCCCGGCTGCAGCGGGGAGCCCGGCACCGCCCAGCCGAGGATGGCCAGGCAGGGCAGCATCGCCAAGGCCGCCAGCAAAAAGGGCACCGGCTCGCCCCAGCCCACCGTCAGGCCGCCGATCAGCGGCCCCAGCAGCCAGCCGCCGTACAGGCAGGCATTGAGCCAGGCGAAGCCCTTGCCGCGGTCGATACGCGGATGCAGATCGGCCAGCAGCGCCCGCGCGACGGCCACATTGCCCTCGGTCAGGCCGGTGACGAAGCGGGCGGCCAGGAAGAGCGGATACCAGCGCTCGGCCAGCCCCCAGGCGGTCAGCAGATAGCCCAGCAGGGTCGCGCTCAAGGTCACCGTCAGCACGCGGCGGCGGCCGTAGCGGTCCGACAGCGGGCCGACAAAGAGGCTGCCGATCAGGATGCCCAGCGGATTGGCGGCCAGCGCGATGCCCATCAGCAGTTCCGGCGGCAGGCCCAGCCAGTGGGTGAAGTCGTCGACCGGCCCACCGACGAAGATGGGCGCGAGGATCGGGTACGGCATCGCCACGCCGGCGGTGCTCATCAGCGCGAGCGCGCAGACGGCGAACAGCACCCATTGCGGATGGCGGATCTCGGAGTCGGACGAGGCGGCGAGCGGGGAAGCGGAGGAGGAAGATGCGGGCACGGCGCTATTGGAACATCGGCAACATCCCGCATGATCGAAAATAGCGGCCATGCCATTCCGATCCCTTCCCCTGCCCGCGCCGACCGCCGGCCGGCTCTGGCTGCAGTCGATGCCCGGCCGCCTCGAATCCTGGGGCGCCTTTCTCGACGAGGCGCGGCTGCAAAAGCTGCATGTCGTCGTCTGCCTGAATCCGCTCGAGGAGGTGGCGCAGCTCTCGCCCGGCTATCACAAGGCGATCGCCGAGGGCCGGCTGCCGTTTCGCTGGCAGCATCTGCCGATGCGCGATTTCGGCCTCGGCGCCGACCCGGCCGCCTTTCGCAGCGGCATCGAGCAGATTGCGCAAAGCCTGAGCCTGGGCGAGCAGGTGCTGCTGCATTGCGCGGCCGGCATCGGCCGCACCGGCACGGTCGCTGCCTGCGTGCTGAAGAAGCTCGGCGCCAGCAGCGAGGAAGCGCTGCGCCGCGTGCGCGAGGCCGGCTCGAACCCGCAGTCGGCGCTGCAATCGGGCTGGATCGACCGCTTCTGACATGGACATCGTCCATCTCGACGCCGAGGTGATCGTCGTCAACAAGCCGGCCGGCCTGCTGTCGGTGCCCGGCCGCGGCGAGGACAAGCAGGACTGCGCGATCCACCGCGTGCAGCGCGTGCATCCCGAGGCGCTGATCGTGCACCGGCTCGATATGGCCACCTCGGGCCTGCTGCTGCTGGCGCGGGGTGCGGCGATGCAGCGGCGCCTGAGCATGGCCTTTGCCGAACGCCGGGTCCACAAGCGCTATATC
This sequence comes from Roseateles violae, assembly GCF_030410485.1. Classification (GTDB taxonomy): domain Bacteria; phylum Pseudomonadota; class Gammaproteobacteria; order Burkholderiales; family Burkholderiaceae_C; genus Roseateles_D; species Roseateles_D violae. Next base: position 476,176 of record NZ_JAUHHC010000004.1, read on the forward strand.
GCGCTGCTGCAGGGCCGGCTGGCGACCGAAGGCTGGGCCGAGGTCGACCTGCCGCTGATCTGCGACTGGCCGAATCGGCCGCGCCAGATGGTCGATCCCGTCCGCGGCAAGCCCTCGCGCACGCGCTACCGCGTGCTCGAGCGCGGCGCCGCGCAGACCCGCGTCGAGCTCGAGCCCATCACCGGCCGCACGCACCAGCTGCGCGTGCATATGCTGGCGCTGGGCCATGCGATCGTCGGCGATACGCTCTATGCTGCAGACACCCAGCCACCAGCCCCGCGGCTGCTGCTGCACGCCAGCCGGCTGAGCCTGCCGGAGTTGGGCCTGCAGCTGGAATCCGCGCCGGAGTTCTGAGATGAGCCCCCTGCAATCGCCCGCCGCCGAACGTAACAAGCAGCCCATCCTCGAGGCGCTGCTGAGCCGCCTGCCGGCGCAGGGCCTGGCGCTGGAGATCGCCAGCGGCAGCGGCCAGCATGTTGCGCATTTCGCTCCGGCGATGCCGGGCTGGTCCTGGCTGGCCTCGGACCTGGACGCGCAGGCCCTCGATTCGATCGCCGCCTGGTGGCCCACCGGCCCGGCGCCGCTGCGGCTGGACGTGCACGAGGCCGACTGGCCGCTGCCGCCCAGCCACCGGCAGCTGGACCTGATCTTCTGCGCCAATATGCTGCACATCTCGCCCTGGAGCAGCTGCGCGGCGCTGATGCGCGGCGCGGCCCGCCATCTGCGCATCGATGGGCGGCTGGTGGTCTACGGCCCCTTCCTCGTGCCCGGCGAGCCGACCGCGCCCAGCAATATCGCCTTCGACGCCGATCTGCGCCACCGCAACGGCAGCTGGGGACTGCGCTCGCTGGCCGATGTGACGGGCGAGGCGCAGGCGGCCGGCTTGCGCCTGGCCGAGCGCCTGGCCATGCCGGCCAATAATCGGCTGCTGATCTTCGAAGCTTTCCAAGCACCCCAAGCATGAGTTCCAAGCAACAACTGTTCATCATCACCGGCGCCTCGCGCGGCATGGGCGAGGCGATCGCGCGCCAGCTGCTGGCGCCCGGGCATCGCGTCATCGGCATCTCGCGCAGGCAAAGCGCCGCGCTCGCGGCCGAAGCGCAGGCGCGCGGCGCCGCCTTGGAGCAATGGGAGCAGGACCTGGCCGAGCCGCTGGCCGCGGCCGAGCGCCTGCAGGCCTGGCTGGCCGCGCAACCGGCCGCCAGCTTCGAGTCGGCGACCCTGATCAACAACGCCGGCGTCGTCGCACGGCCGGGGCCGGTCGAGCAGACGCCGCTGGTCGAGCTGTCGAACGCGATCCGCGTCGGCCTGGAGGCGACCCTGCTGCTGAGCGCCGCCTTCCTCGCCAAGACCGAGGCGCTGGGCAAGGCGCGCCGCATCCTGAACATCTCCTCGGGCCTGGGCCGGCGCGCGATGGCCGGCAGCGCCGCCTACTGCGCGGCCAAGGCCGGCATGGACAATCTGTCGCGCGCGATGGCGCTGGACGAGGCCGGCAAGCCGGCCGGGGCGGCCATCGTCTCGCTGGCACCGGGCATCATCGACACCGAGATGCAGAGCCAGCTGCGCGCCGGCGATCCGAGCGGCTTCCCCGACCACGCCACCTTCGTCGGCTTCAAGACCAGCGGCGCGCTGATGAGCCCCGACGAGGCGGCCGCCAAGGTGCTGCGCTTCCTCGCCAAGCCCGGCTTCGGCAGCCAGGTGCTGGCCGACGTCCGCGAGGTGTAGGCGCGAGGTATAGACTTGAAATCAGGCCAGCCGACCCCAGCTTGGCCGGCAAGGCCAAAACCTTTGGCCCAAAGGAGATCGAAGTGAAACGTATTGCCCTGACCCTGCTGGTCGCCGCCCTGAGCCTGGGCCTGCCCGCCCTCGATGCCGAGGCCAAGCGCATCGGCGGTGGCGGCATGAAGCGCAGCATTCCGACGCAAAGCAGCACGACGCCACCGCCCAAGCCGGCGACGCCGACGCAGCAGCAGCAGGCCGCGCCGGCCCAGCAGGCGGCGCCGACGCAGACGGCCGCCGCCCCGGCCGCCGCGGCCGCACCGGCCAAGCGCTCCTGGATGGGCCCAATCGCCGGCCTCGCGGCCGGCCTGGGCCTGGCCGCGCTGGCCAGCCATTTCGGCTTCGGCGAGGCGCTGGCCAATGTGATGACCATGGTGCTGATCGGCATCGTCGCGATGATGCTGATCGGCTTCCTGATGCGCCGCTTCGGCAAGGCCAAGGCGCAGCCGCAGGGCATGCAGTACGCCGGCGCCGGCGCGCCCTTCCCTCAGCAAGCGCAGCCGCAGCCCATGGCCTACCAGCCGCAGGCGGCGGCGGCGCCGGTCGCGGCGGCCGATGACGGCTTCGACACGGCCGGCTTCGAGCAGATCGCCAAGCGCGTCTTCATCCGCCTGCAGGCGGCCAACGACAACGCCGACCAGGCCGATCTGCGCCGCTTCACGACGCCCGAGATGTATGGCGTGATCCAGCAGGAGCTGCTCGACCGCAAGAACGCCAAGCAGAGCACCGAGGTGCTGCAGCTGGACGCGCGGGTGGTCGACCGCGCCGTCGAGGAGGGCCAGCAGGTCGTCAGCGTGCGTTTCTGGGGCCTGATCCGCGAACAGAGCGAGGCCGCGGCCGAGCATTTCGACGAGGTCTGGCATCTGGTGCGTCCGCAGGACGAGAGCCGCGACTGGGCGATCGCCGGCATCCAGGTCACCGCCTGAACCAGAGACCGAACCAGCGGACATCCCCCAGGGCGCTGCGGCGCCGCTTCGGGACAAAATCGGGGCCTTCCAAGGCCCCTTTTCTTTTGCCGATGTTCACCATTCCCCACCCCCCCCGTCTCCTGAAGCTGGGCGGCATCGCCGCGCTGCTGCTGAGCCTTGCCGCCGGCGTCGGCGCACAGCAGCAGGCCGTCGTGCAGCCGAATGCCAATCTCTTCGTGCAGGGCATTCCGGCCATCCCGCAAAGCCTGGCCGATGCGGTCGCGCGCTACACCGACTTCCGCGGCCATGCCTTCGTCGACTGGCATCCGAGCAAGCGCGAGATGCTGGTCTCGCACCGCAAGGCCGGCGCCAACACGGCCCAGCTCTTCCGCGTCAGCGCGCCGCTGGCCGAGCCCGAGCAGCTGACCGATGGCGCCGATCCGGTCAGCCAGGCCAGCTACGAGCCGCGCGAGGGCCGCTACGTCGTCTTCGAGCGCAGCGCCGGCGGTTCCGAGGTCGCACAGATCTACCGCCTCGATGACAAGGACAAGGCGCCCGTGCTGCTGACCAACCCGGACGAGCGTCATGACATCGTCGGCTGGCTCAACAACAGCAGCCAGCTGCTCTACACGGCCGTGCCCATCGACCGCACCGCCCAGGGCGGCAGCCGCGCGCAGATCAGCACCGCACTGTGGATCATCGACCCGGCCAAGCCGGAGACCAAGCGCAAGATCGCGGACCTGCCGGGCCCGGGCTGGGGCGCCGCGCGCCCGTCCTGGGACGACAAGCAGGTCGCCCTGATCCGCTATCTGTCGGCCAATGAGTCGCAGGTCTGGCTGCTCGATCTGGAGAGCGGCAAAACGCGCCAGATCCTGCCGGCCGCCAATGAGCCGAATCTGAAGGCCGTGCACTTCCCCGGCGCCTTCAGCCGCGACAACAAGGCCATCCATCTGGTCAGCGACCGCTTCGGCGAGTTCCGCGAGCTGATGAGCTACGAGATCGCCAGCGGCAAGCTGACCCGCATCACGGCCGACATCCGCTGGGACGTCAGCGGCGCCGCTGTCACCGAGGATGGCCGCAAGCTGGCCGTGCAGATCAATGTCGACGGCCGCGACGAGCTGCATCTGTTCGACGGCCAGAGCTTCAAGGAACTGCCGGCTCCGAAGCTGCCGGCCGGCAATGTCGGCACGGCGCGCTTCCATCCCAAGTCCAACGAGCTGGTCTTCAGCCTCAACAATGCCCAGGGCCCGAGCCAGATCTACACACTGGGCGCCGACGGCCGCAGCGAGGCCTGGACCAAGCCCTATGCGCCGCCGGGCGTCGACCCGAGCAAGTTCGCCGAGCAGCAGATCGTGCGCTGGAAGAGCTTCGACGGCCTGACGATCTCGGGCCTCCTGACCCGCCCCGACAGCAAGCGCTTCCCGGGCAAGCGGCCGGTGATCATTTCGATCCACGGCGGCCCCGAGGGCCAGGCGACGGTCGGCTTCCTGGCGCGCAACCAGTACTACGTCAACGAGCTGGGCATCGCCTTCCTGCAGCCGAACGTGCGCGGTTCCGAGGGCTATGGCAAGAGCTTCCTAGCCATGGACAACGGTTTCAAGCGCGAGGACTCGGTCAAGGACATCGGCGCCCTGCTCGACTGGATCGCCACCCAGCCGGACCTGGACGCCTCGCGCGTGCTGGTCACGGGCGGCAGCTATGGCGGCTATATGACCCTCGCCGTGTCCACCCACTACGCCGACCGCATCGCCGGCTCGGTCGACATCGTCGGCATCTCGCACTTCGTCACCTTCCTGCAGAACACCGAGAGCTACCGCCGCGACCTGCGCCGCGTCGAGTACGGTGACGAGCGCGACCCGGCGATGCGCGAGCATCTGGACAAGATCTCGCCGCTGACCAATGCGGCCAAGATCAAGAAGCCGCTGTTCGTCGTGCAGGGCAAGAACGACCCGCGCGTGCCCTATACCGAGGCCGAGCAGATCGTTGCCAAGGTGCGCGAGGGCGGCACCCCGGTCTGGTATCTGCGCGCCGAGAACGAGGGCCATGGCTTCCAGAAGAAGGAAAACCAGGACTTCCAGTTCTACGCGACCATCCTCTTCATGCAGCAGACCCTGCCGAAGTGATGAGGCGACGCCGCCTGGTCATCGGCAGCGCCTTGCTATTGCCCGGTCTGGCGCAGGCCGCCGCCCCGGCCATCGCGGCGCGGCTGGCGGAACTGGAGGCGCTCAGCGGCGGCGAGCTGGGTGTCTGCGCGCTGGACAGCGGCAGCGGCCAGCTGATCGGCCACAAGGCCGAGCAGCGCTTCGCGATGTGCTCGACCTTCAAGGCCCTGCTGGCGGGCCAGGTGCTGGCGCGCGTCGAGGCCGGGGCGCTGAGCCTCGCTCAGCAGTTGCCGGTCAAGCGCGCCGACCTCCTGCCGCATGCACCGGCCGTCGAGGCGAAGCTGAAGGACGGCCGGATGACGGTGGCCGAGCTCTGCGCCGGCAGCGTCGAGCTGAGCGACAACGCCGCCGCCAATCTGCTGCTGAGCCTCTGCGGCGGCCCCAAGGCGCTGACCGCCTGGCTGCGCGATATCGGCGATCCGCTGACGCGCCTGGACCGCAGCGAGCCTGAGCTGAACAGCAATATCCCCGGCGACCCGCGCGACAGCACGACGCCGGCGGCCATGGCCGAGACGCTGCGCCGCCTGCTGCTCGGCGAGCAGGCGCTGCGGCGCGCCGAATCGCGCGCCCAGCTGCTGGGCTGGATGGAGCGCTCGCCGACCGGGCGCGCGCGCTTGCGGGCCGGCCTGCCTGCGGGCTGGCGCGCCGGCGACAAGACCGGCACCGGCACGCGCGGCGCCGTCAACGATGTCGCGATCGTGTTCCCGCCGGGCCGCGCGCCCTGGCTGATCGCGGTCTACATGAGCGGATCGGCCCAGCCGGTCGGCGAGCTGAGCCGCCTTCACGAGCTGGTGATGCGGGCGCTGCTGCCGGCCCTGCAGGCGCCGAGCTAGGAGTCGGGTCGGATCAGCGCTCCAGCGCCTGCAGATAGACGGCCGGCTCGGCCGACAGGCTCTTGTGCACGGCGCGGCTGATCTCGTCGGCCAGCACCTCGCTCGCGCCGGCCTCCAGACCATCGAAGGCCGCCTTGACGATGGCCTCCGGGCTGCTCTTCGGCAGCTCGATGCCGCGCGTCAGATCGGTGTCGATGAAGCCGGCGTGCAGGCCCAGCACCTGCGTGCCCTGGGCCTTCAGCTCGATGCGCAGGCCATTCGTCAGCGCCCAGGCGGCCGACTTGCTCGCGCCATAGGCGCCCAGCAACGGCCCGTTGATCCAGCTGGCCACCGACAGCACATTCAGGATCGCGCCGCCGCCATTGGCGCCCAGCACCGGCGCGAAGGCCTGGGCCAGCCGCATCGGGCCGAAGAAGTTGGTGTCCAGCATCTGCTGGGCGGCAGCCGCGCTGTCCTCGTTCAGGAAACCGCCCAGGCTCGCGATGCCGGCGTTGTTGATCAGCAGCGTCAGATCGCCGGCCGCGCGGGCGGCGGCGGCGATGTCCTCCGGCCGCGTGACGTCCAGCTTCAGCGGCACGACGCCGGGCAGGGTCAGCTGCGCCGGATCGCGCGCCGCCGCATAGACCTTGCGCGCGCCGCGCGCCAGCGCCTCGCGGGCGAAGACCAGGCCCAGGCCGCGATTGGCGCCGGTGATCAGGACGGTGGCGTTGTCGAGTTTCATGACGGGACTTCCTTTGATCGATCAAGCTCGGTGGGCGGCCAAAAATATGTTGATCGTCATATTCATGGGCAAAAAAAATCAGGAGCGCTCGTAACGCGCCAGCAGGCTGGCGCGCGTCGCCGCCAGCAGTTCGCCGCCGCTTTCGGGCCCGAGCACGCGGGCCAGCTGCAGCGCGCCGACCATGGTCGCGGCGATCACCTGCGCATCGTCGTCTGCGGTCTCCCCGTCCAGCGCCTGCCGGACCGTCGCGACCAGCGCCCGCACCCGCTCGGCCCCCGCCTCCTGCAGTGCCGGCGCCTGGCGCGGCATCTCGGAGCTCAGCGCCGCCACCGGGCAGCCGAGTTCGGCGCCGACGCGGTGAGCCTCGGACAGATAGGTCTCGATGACGACCCGCAGCGCCGTCTCACCGGCCGCCCGCCGAGCCTGCACATGCTCGGCGAAGGAGGCGCCGCTGGCGCGGCCGGCATGCCCCAACGCCTCGGCCAGCAGGGCAGCACGCGAGTCGAAATGGGCATAGAAGCCGCCATGGGTCAGGCCGGCCTCCTTCATGATGTCGGCCACGCCGACGCCGTCGTATCCGGCACGCCGGATCGCCCGCGAGGCGACCTCGACGATGCGCTGGTGGCTCAGCTCCTTCTTGCTCGGTGTACTTGGCGACAGGTCCATGGCCGCATGATAGGTCAAAATATGACAATCGTCATATTTATCGAAAAGCCCCAGCCGCAAGCAGGGCTGGAAGGCTCAGCCGATCAGATTGGCCAGGGTCAGGAGCGCCAGCAAGAGCATCCACAGCACGACCGAGCGCCAGACCAGGCCGACCACGCTTTGCAGATGGCCCAGTTGCGGCGTCTGGCCGGGGGTCGAGCCGTCGGCACGGGTGGCCTCGGCGTCGACGCCGGAATCGAAGGTCTTGCTGCGGTCCGGCGTCACGCCGGGCGCGGCCGCGCCCCCGAGTTGCAGGCCCAGCGCGCCGGCGGCCGAGGCGAGGATGATGCCCTCGTTGGCATGCAGCCACAGGCCTGCATCGCGGCGCCAGCCGTTCACCGCCTCCTCGAAATTGCCGACGATGGCGAAGCCGGTCGCCGTCATCCGCGCCGGCACATAGTCGATCCAGCCGAACAGGCGCCGCGACAGCTGCATCAGGCGCTCGTTGGTCGGCGCATCCAGCGTGCGGCTCTTGAAGGCCCAGTAGCGGCTGGCGAACTCGGCCATCCGGTACAGCACCGCGCCGGCCGGGCCCAGGCCCAGGGTCGACAACACGACGAACCAGAAAAAGACGCCGAAGACATGGCGGTGCGCGGCCAGCAAGGAGTGCTCGATCGCGTGGCGCAGCAACTCGGTGCGCGGCAGCTCGCTGGCATCCAGATGCCGCCACTCGCTCAGCAGCCGGCGCGCCTCGAGATCGTCGCCGCGCTCGAGCGCATCGCGGATGTCGGTGAAGTAATGGCTGAACTGGCGAAAGCCCAGGGTGAGATAAAGCACCAGCACATCGAGCGCCAATGCCAGCAGCACGCTGACCTTGCTGACGGCCAGGTAGACCAGCGCGGCCAGCAGCGCCGGGCCCAGCACCGTGATCGCCCAGACGATGCCGGCATGGTGTTCGCGGCCGGCATCGAAATTGCGACCGGTCCAGCGCACCCAACTGATCACGCCGTGATGGATGCTATTGCCATGCCGCAGGGGTTTGAGCTGTTCACACAGCAGCGCCAACAAGACCGCAAAGAAGTTCATGGCCCGGGATGATAGCGGGCGCTTTGGCGCCCCGGGCTCAGGCGGCGAGGAATCGGTAGAGATTGCGCAGCATGGCGGCGGTCGCGCCCCAGATGAAGTATTCGCGCGGCACGCCGCCCTCGGCCGGATCGGGCGCGATCCAGGGCATCGAGAGGAACTGGCGCTCGCCGCCCTCCCAGCTGAAGCGATGGCGCTGGTGATGCGCCGGATCCATCAGGAAGGCCAGCGGCACCTCGAAGGCCTCGTCGACCTCGAAGGCGTCCAGCGTCAGATTGAAGCCGGGCCGCACCAGGGCCACCACCGGCGAAACCTCGAAGGCGGTCACCGTCGTGTAGATCGGCAGGCTGCCGATCACCTCGATATGCTCGCGCGCCAGGCCGATCTCCTCCTCGGTCTCGCGCAGCGCGGTCGCGATCGCGCCCTCGTCCTCGGGCTCGACGCGGCCGCCCGGAAAGCTAATCTGGCCGGCGTGGTCGCGCAGATGCGCGGTGCGGCGCGTCAGCAGCAGGGTCGTGCCGGCCTCGTGCATCACCAGCGGCACCAGCACGGCGGCGGCGGCCGGGCTGCGCTGCGTGAAGCGGCCGCCGTCACCGGGAATCTCGGGCGCCCAGTCCGGCGGCGCGGCAAAGCGCCGGCGCAACGCCTCGGGGGTCAGGGCCGCAGCGGGCACGGCGGGCAGATGATGATCGGCGCCGCTGACGGGCACCGCTTGCGGATCCAGGATGGGCGGGCGGGACATGGACGCGAGCATAGGCCGGAAAACAAAAAACCGCCCTGAGGCGGTTTCTTGCAAAGCCAAAGCGGCGATTAAGCCAGCTTCTCTTTGATTCGAGCCGACTTGCCCGAACGCTCGCGCAGGTAGTACAGCTTGGCGCGGCGCACATCGCCGCGGCGCTTGACTTCGATCGAGGCGATCAGCGGGCTGTACAGCTGGAAGGTACGCTCGACGCCTTCGCCGCTGGAGATCTTGCGGACGATGAAGCTGCTGTTCAGGCCGCGGTTGCGCTTGGCGATCACGACGCCTTCGTAGGCCTGCACGCGCTTGCGGGTGCCTTCGACGACGTTGACGCTGACGATCACGGTGTCGCCGGGGGCGAAGGCCGGGATGGTCTTGTTCAGGCGAGCAATTTCTTCTTGCTCAAGGGTTTGGATCAGGTCCATGGGTTCTCCTAGTGATCGTGGCGGCGTCTGAAATTCTTGGGAGCCGTCAGGGTGACGACTGAACCCGCCAGAGGATCGGACAGCCCGCTAGTATAGCCGCAAATTCAAAGACTGGCCAGGAAGCGCTCGTCCGCTTTGCTCAACAGCCCGGCCGCGCGGGCCGCGGCGATCAGCTCGGGGCGGCGCTGCCAAGTGATCTCCAGCGAGCGCTCGCGCCGCCAGCGCTCGATCTGCGCATGGTGGCCGGACAACAGCACGGCCGGCACCTGCTGCCCGTCGAATAGCTCCGGCCGGCTGTAATGCGGGCAGTCCAGCAAGCCGGCCGAGAAACTGTCCTGCTGGTGCGAGGCGGCGTCGTTCAGCACGCCCTCCTGCAGGCGCGCGATGGCATCCAGCAGCGCGATCGCCGGCAGTTCGCCGCCGGACAGCACGAAGTCGCCCAGGCTCAGCTCCAGCGTCACATGGCGGTCCAGGAAGCGCTGGTCGATGCCTTCGTAGCGGCCGCACAGCAGCACGCCGCCCGTCCCCTGTGCCAGTTCGCGCACCAGGGCCTGGTCGATGCGGCGGCCGGTCGGGCTGAAGTGGATGACGGCCGGCGCGGCTTCGCCGCCCTGCCCGCCCCGGTCGGCCTTGACGGCGGCCAGCGCGCGCTCCAGCGGCTCGATCAGCATCACCATGCCGGGGCCGCCGCCGAAGGGGCGGTCGTCGACGCGGCGGTAGTTGTCCTCGGCGTGCTCGCGCAGCTGCCACAGCCGTACGTCGACCTGGCCGCTCTCGAAGGCACGGCGAGTCACGCCCTGGCTCAGATGCGGGCCGAACAGCTCGGGGAATAGGGTGATGACGTCGAAGCGCATGGGCGTATTCAGCCCGAGGATCCGAGAAGGCGCCGGGCCGCCCCAAGCCTCCTCGCGCCCCCTCGGGGGGCAGCCGTCGCGACGCGGCGGCGTGGGGGCATTAGTAATCCAGGCCCCAGTCGACGGTGATCAGGCGCTGCTCGAGGTCGACGTCGTCGACGAAGGCGGCGACGAAGGGGATCAGCCGCTCCTGGTCCGGCTTGACCGGCGCCGTCAAGCCCGGCGGCACGATGCGCAGCACGCTGTGCGGGCCGGTGTCGATCAGGCCGACGACCTCGCCGAGCGTCTCGCCCTGGCGATTGACCACATTCAGGCCGATCAGATCGACCCAGTAATACTCATTCGGATCGGCGCTGGGGAAGGCCGAGCGCGAGATGAAGATGCGCGCACCGCGCAGCGCTTCGGCGCCATTGCGATCGTTGACGCCCTGGACGCCGGCCACGATGCCTTCGCCATGGTCGCGCACCGCGAGAATCTTCAGCAGCTGCGGCAAAGCCGTTTTGGGCTTGGCCATCAGCGGCTTGCTCTCCTCGGGCGGCTGGAGGAACCAGCGGCGCGAGGAGAACAGGGCCTGGGCATCGCTGGAATAGGCTTGCACCTTGATCCAGCCCTTGACGCCCCAGGCGTCCAGAATCCGCCCGACCTCGATCGCGTCCTCGGGCCAGGCCAGCTCGTCGGAGCTGCCGGCGGAGGCGGCGCGGTTCTCGGCGGGCGTTCCGGTCATCGACTTAGACCGCGGCCTTCTTGGCCTGGCCGACCAGACGCTCGACCGTCGGCGACAGCTGGGCACCAACGCCGACCCAGTAGGCGACGCGGTCCGAAGCGATGCGCAGCGACTCGGCGGCACCCGAAGCGACCGGGTTGTAGAAGCCGACGCGCTCGATGAAGCGGCCGTCACGGCGGTTTTGGCTGTTGGCCACGACGATGTTGTAGAAGGGGCGCTTCTTGGAGCCGCCGCGAGCCAGACGAATAACAACCATGATGTTTCCTAGAGAACTTGAGAAGGATCGACCGCGCAAGGAGACACCCAGGGCGAGAAGATCGGAGTGGCGACGTCGATGAATTCAACCTCGCCGCTTTCGGTGCCGTAGATACGCCGGGCTTCAATCCAGCCAGCACCAGAACCCGGCATTATAGACTCGGGAATTCAACAAGCCAAAATCCATGAGCCAAGAAACCGAATCCGGCGCGCCGGCGATCACGCTGCGCCTCAGCACCGAGGCCGACATCCCGGCCATCCAGGCCATTTACGAACACGCCGTGCTGCACGGCACCGGCACCTTCGAGACCGAGGTGCCCGAGCCGGCCGAGATGGCACGCCGCCGTGCCGAGGTGCTGAGCCGCGGCCTGCCCTGGCTGGTCGCCGAGCGCGGCGGCCAGGTGCTGGGCTATGCCTATGCCAATTATTTCCGCCCGCGCATGGCCTACCGCTTCTGCCTGGAGGATTCGATCTATCTGGCGCCGGCCGCACAGGGCCAGGGCCTGGGCCGCCTGCTGCTGGCCGAGCTGATCGCCCGCTGCGAGGCAGCCGGCGCGCGCCAGATGCTGGCCGTCATCGGCGATGCGGAGAACAAGGGCTCGATCGGCCTGCATGCGGCGCTGGGCTTCGAGCACACCGGTGTGCTGAAGAGCTCGGGCTGGAAGTTCGGCCGCTGGCTCGATGTGGTGCTGATGCAGCGCCAGCTGGGCCCGGGCGACCGGAGCCGCCCCGAATGAGCGCCTACAAGTCAAAGGCGGTCGCGACCTGGACCGCGCTGCTGCTGGGCAGCTTCGGCCTGCACCGCTTCTATCTGCATGGCTTCTCCGACCGCCTGGCCTGGCTGCACCCCTGGCCCACCCTGATCGGCCTGTACGGCGTCCAGCGCATGGGCCAGCTGGGTCAGGACGACCGCCTGGCCTGGGTGCTGATGCCCATACTGGGCCTGATGCTGGCGCAGGCAATGCTGTGCGGCATCGTCTACGGCCTGACGCCGGACGAACGCTGGAACGCCCAGCGCAATCCCGGCCAGGCGCCACGCGCCAGCGGCTGGGGCACCATCATCGGTGTGATCGCCTGCCTGATGATTGGCGGCACCGTGCTGATGACGACGATCGCCTTCAGCGCGCAGCGCTATTTCGAGAGCCAAGTCGAAGCGGCACAGGCGATCAGCCAGTAAGTTGAACGGGGCCCGCGGGCCCCGTTTTTTTCTCGTCCGACTGCCGCTCAGAACAGCGTGAAGCTGAGCCAGTAGCAGACGCCGGCGATGAAGGCCGAGGCGGGAATGGTGAAGATCCAGGCCCAGACGATATTGCCGGCCACGCCCCAGCGCACGCTGGAAGCGCGCTGCGTGGAGCCGACGCCGACGATGGCGCCGGTGATGGTGTGGGTGGTCGACACTGGCACGCCCAGCGCCGTCGCCAGGAACAGCGTGATCGCGCCACCGGTCTCGGCGCAGAAGCCGCCGACGGGCTTCAGCTTGGTGATCTTCTGACCCATGGTGCGAACGATGCGCCAGCCACCGAACATGGTACCCATGCCGATCGCCAGATAGCAGACGACGATGACCCAGCTCGGCGGCGCGTGCTCGCCGGCACTGGCATAGCCGGAGGCGATCAGCAGCATCCAGATCAGGCCGATCGTCTTCTGCGCGTCATTGCCGCCATGGCCCAGGCTGTACAGGCCCGCCGAGACCAGCTGCAGCCGGCGGAACCAGTTGTCCACCCGCAGCGGCGAACTGCGCCGGAACAGCCAGGCGACGATCACCATCAGCAGCGAGCCCAGCACGAAACCCAGCAGCGGCGAGACGAAGATGAACAGCACGGTCTTGCCGATGCCGCTCATGATCAGACCCTTGGTGCCCGCCTTGGCGATCGTCGCGCCGACCAGGCCGCCGATCAGCGCATGCGAGGAGCTCGAGGGGATGCCATAGAACCAGGTGATCACGTTCCAGGCGATCGCGCCGATCAGCGCGCCGAAGATCACATGATGGTCGACGACGCTGGCGTCGATCGAGCCCTTGCCGATCGTGGCCGCCACCTTCAGCTCGAAGAACAGCACCGCGATCACATTGAAGAAGGCGGCGAACAGCACCGCCTGCTGCGGCTTGAGCACGCCGGTGGAGACCACCGTCGCGATCGAGTTGGCCGCATCATGAAAACCGTTCATGAAGTCGAAGGCCACGGCCAGCACGACCAGCAGCGCAACGACCCAGAAAGCTACCTGTACCGATTCCATCGCGATGAACCGCTGTCGATCAGGAGTTCTCGAGGACGATGCCCTCGATCAGATTGGCCACGTCCTCGCAGCGATCCGAGATCGACTCGAGCTGCTCGTAGATCGCCTTCAGCTTGATCAGCTCGCGCACGTCTTCCTGCTCGCGGAACAGCTTGGACATCGCCGAGCGCATCACGCGGTCGGCATCGCTTTCCAGCTTGTCGATCTCCTCGCAGGTCTTGATCGCCGCCTCGGCCGTCTTGGGTTCGCTGAGCTTGGGCAGCAGGGTCACCGCATACTGCACGCGCTCGCAGCACTTGGCCGACAGCTCGCCCAGGCGCAGCACCTCGTCGGGGATCGAGCGCACGTCGTACAGCGACATGGTCTCGGTCGAGTCCTGCAGCAGATCGAGGATGTCGTCCATCGCATTGATCAGGCTGTGGATCTGCTCGCGGTCGATCGGCGTGATGAAGGTGCGGTGCAGCAGGCGGTTGACCTCGGCGGTCACGCGGTCGGCCTGGTGCTCGGCCTTGTCGACCTCGCCGGCGTACTTCTCGCGCAGGTCCAGATCGTTGTAGTTCTGGATCATCAGCATGAAGGCGCGCGCGCCCTCGACGATCTGGCCGCCATGCTCATTGAAGAGCTCGAAAAAATTGCCCTCGCGGGGCAGCAACTTGCCGAAAAACATGGGTTCTCCTCGCGCGCGCCGGCCGCTTCGACCGCCACGCCGCAACAACGGCTTTCACAAAATCTTCATCGCCGCGTCATGTTTTCGATGCAGGCGGCAAGGGCGAGAGTGTAATTGCCCGCCCGCCGGATCGGCATCGGGGGCGGCAATAAAAACGAATTCAGGCCGAACGGAAAATGAAGTAGACGGCGCCCATCAGGCACAGGCCGGCCCAGATGAAATCCGTCCGGAAAGGCTGGCCCATATAGAACATCGAGAACGGCACGAACACCGCCAGGGTGATCACTTCCTGGGTGATCTTCAGCTGCGCCAGATCGAAGCCGGCGCCATGGCCGATGCGGTTGGCCGGCACCTGCAGCAGGTATTCGAACAGGGCGATGCCCCAGCTGAGCAAGGCCGCGATCCACCAGGGCTTGGCGGCCAGGTCCTTCAGGTGGCCGTACCAGGCAAAGGTCATGAAGACATTCGACAGGATCAGCAGACCCACGGTCTGCCAGCCGGAAGCGCCCGAGAACAGATTCATCAGCATGCGATGGGGGCTTTCAAGGCTTGGTCAAGGCGCTGCAGGCGCTGGCCCGCGACAGCCGGCAAGCGCTCGCGCAGCGCGCCCAGCCCCGGCACCTGCAGCGCGGGGGCCAGGTCGAGCAGCGGCCGCAGCACGAAGGCGCGCTCATGCAGGCGCGGATGCGGCAGGCTCAGCCGCGGGGTCTGCAGCGAGCACTCGCCCTGCAGCAGCAGGTCCAGGTCGAGTGTGCGGGGCGCATTGCGGTAGGGCCGCTCGCGGCCGTGTGCCTGCTCGATCGCCTGCAGCGCGTCGAGCAGGTCCAGCGGCGCCAGCGCCGTGTCCAGCGCCGCGACCGCGTTCAGGTAGTCGGGGCCGCCGGCATCGACCGGCGTCGTGCGGTAGGCCGGCGACACCGCCACCAGCCGCGTCTGCGGCAGCGCGGCCAACGCGGCCAGCGCCCGCTCCAACGTGCCGATCAGGTCCACGCCCAGATTGGCGCCCAGGCCGATATAGGCGCGCTCCGCGGCCGGCATCACGGGCTCAGGAGCCGGCGCCATCGGCCGCGGCGCCCTCGGCAGCAGCGCCCGCGCTCTTGGGGCGGCGGCGACGGCGGCGCTTCTTGGCGGCGGGGCCGGCTTCGTCATCGGCGGCCGGCTCGTCGGGCGCGGCAGCCTTGGCCGGCGCGCTCTTGCGCGGCAGCTGGTGCACCTTGGGGCCGCGGCTCTTCTTGTCGGCCTCGCGCGCCTCCTCGATCAGGGCGGCGCGATCCTCGTCGCCGCCCAGCGCAAAGTCCTCCCACCAGTCGGCCAGCGCAGCGTCGATCTCGCCGGCATCGGCGCGCAGGCGCAGGAAGTCGAAGCCGGCGCGGTAGCGCGGCTGCTCGACCAGCGTGTAGACGCCGGAGCCCGAACGGCGCTCGAAGCGCGGCTGCATCATCCAGATCTCGCGCATATCGGTGGCCAGCTTGCCGCGACCGGAGATGTCGCCGATGCGCGCGTCGAAGACCTCGTCGATTGCCATCGACAGCGCCGGCACCGTCGGCTCGCCGCCCTCGCGGATGCGCGTCCAGCGCTCGAGCACCTCGCGCCACAGCATGCAGGCCAGCATGAAGCTGGGGCTGACACCGCGGCCTTCCTGCACGCGGCGGTCGGTGTCCTCGAAGGCCAGGCGCACGAACTGGGCGGCCGGCCCCTCGCCGAGCTCGCCCTTGGCGTCCAGCATCGCGTCGAGGATGGGGAAGACGCCGCGCGCCAGGCCCTGCTTTCTCAGCTCGCCCAGGCTGGCCAGCGAATGACCGGTCTGCAGCAGCTTGATCATCTCGTCGAACAGGCGCGAGGCCGGCACATTGGCCAGCAGCGCCGCACAGGTCCTGATCGGCGCACGCGTCTTGGGTTCGACCTCGAAGCCGAGCTTGGCGGCGAAGCGCACGGCGCGGATGATGCGCACCGGGTCCTCGCGATAGCGCGTCTCCGGATCGCCGATCATGCGCAGCACGCGCTTCTTGGCGTCGGCGATGCCGCCGTGGTAGTCGACGACGATCTGGCGCTGCGGGTCGTAGTACAGCGCGTTGACGGTGTAGTCGCGCCGCGCGGCGTCCTCGATCTGCGGGCCCCAGACGTTGTCGCGCAAGACCCGGCCCTCGGCATCGACGACATGGCTCTTGCCGGCCAGCTCGGCCTTGGAGGTCTTCTCGTTGCCGCTGACCTGCTCGGCGCCGTCATTGGCCAGCAGCGCGCGGAAGGTCGAGACCTCGATCACCTCGTGCTCGCGGCCGCGGCCGTAGACGACGTGGACGATGCGAAAGCGCCGGCCGATGATGAAGGCGCGGCGGAACAGGCCCTTGACCTGCTCCGGCGTCGCATTGGTGGCGACGTCGAAGTCCTTGGGCCGCATGCCCAGCAGCAGATCGCGCACCGCGCCGCCGACGATATAGGCCTCGAAGCCGGCATCGCTCAGGGTCTGCACCACGCGCACCGCGCGCTCGTCGAGCAGGTTCGGATCGATGCCATGCTCGGCCGCCTGCACCTCGACCCGCTTGCCCAGCGGCGAGCGGGCACCGGCCTTGCCGGCCGGCTTGCCCAGCAGCTTGTCAATGAATTTTTTGATCATTTGAACAATTCAAGAATGGGCCAGCCGCGGGCGGACGCGATGTCCGCCAGCGCCGGCGTCGGATTGGTCGCCACCGGGTGGCTGACCAGTTCCAGCAGCGGAAGATCGTTGACCGAATCGCTGTAGAAGCTGATGCGCTCGAAATCCTGCCATTGTCGCCCCAAGCCGGCCAGCCAGTCGTGCACCCGCGCGATCTTGCCGGCCTGGAAGGACGGCACGCCCTCGACATGGCCGGTGTAGGCGCCGTCGGTGTCGCGCTGCAGGCGCACGGCGATCAGGTGCTCGATGCCGAAGGCGGCGGCGATCGGCGCGGTGACGAACTCGTTGGTGGCGGTGACGACGGCGATCAGATCGCCGGCCTCCTGGTGGCGGCGCACCAGCGCCCTCGCCTCCGCGCGCAGCTGCGGCGCCATCACCTCGGCCATGAAGCGCTCGCGCACGGCCAGCGCCTCGGCCGCCGGCCGCTGCCGCCAGGCCGAGGTGGCGAATTCGATGTACTCGTCCAGGTCCAGGCGCCCGGCCTGGTAGTCGGCATAGAACTGGTCGTTGCGGGCGGCCCAGGCCGCGCCGTCGGCCCAGCCGATGTCGACCATGAAGCCGCCGAAGGCGTGGTCGGAGTCGCCGGGCAGCAAGGTGCCGTCGAGGTCGAACAGGGTCAGGTTCATGCGCTATTCATTCATTGATCGGCCAGCATCTGGCGCAGCAGGGGAATGGTCACCGCCCGCTTGGCGGCCAGCGCGAACTCGTCGAGCCGGTCCAAGAGGCGCATCAAATGCTTCAGGTCGCGGGCGAAGCGGGTCAGCAGATAGTCGATCACCTCGTCGCCGAGCAGGATGCCGCGTCGGTCGGCTTCGCGGCGCAGCGCCGCGCGCATCTCCGGCTCGGAGAGCGGCTGCAAGGCAAAGGTCGGCCCCCAGCCCAGGCGGGTGCGCAGGTCCTCGCGCAGGGCCAGGTCGACCGGCGGCGCGCTGCCGCTGGCCACGACGGCCAGGCCATGGGTGGCCGCCTCGACGAAGAGCGCGAAGGCCGCATGCTGCTGGCCGGCATCGAAGCGCTCGCAGTCGTCCAGCAGCAGCAGGCTGGGCTGGCTAGGCATCTCCCAGGGCAGGCCGGTGTCGGCGTCGTACCAGCCTACCTGGGCGCCGGCCGCCTGCCAGGCCTGGGCCAGCGCGCGCAACGCATGGGTCTTGCCGCTGCCCGGCGGGCCCCATAGAAACACCGGCGGCGCGCCGTTCTTCAGCGCCTGCAGATGGGCCAGCGCCGCGGCATTGGCGCCGGGCAGGAAATTATCGAAGGTGAAGACCGGCGCCGGGCCGATCGCTAGAGGAATCTGTTTCAAAACTACCCAGCCCGTACCGCCGGCTCCTCGGAAAGACGACATGGCGATTGCCGCCATCGTCTGGACCGCGGCGCGCCGTGCGGCGGCGATTCTAGTTAATGCAGCGGCGGTCCGCCCCGCGCACGCAATTGCTGCAGGCGCTGGCGCAGCGCCGCGGCATCGGCGGCGGCGCCCTGCTCCTGCAGATAATGGGCGAGATCATCGGCCGCCGCGGGCCAATGGCCCAGCGCCTCCAGCACCAGGCCGCGGTCGCGGCGCTCGGCCGCATCCTGCGGCAGCAGCAGCACCAGGCGCTGCTGGACGGCCAAGAGCCGCGGCCAGTCCTCGGCCGCGCGGTGGATCTCCTTCAGATTGCGCAACATGCGCGCCAGGATCTGGCGCGGCGGTGCCGCCTGCAGAAAGAGCTCGATCGGCAGCTCGGCATCGTCGGGCAGGCCGCTGCTCTGGCGGTAGACCTGCAGGAACTCGTCCAGGCTGGCCCGCGACAGCGAGCGGCCGCTGAACGGGTCCAGCACCACCTCGCCGGCGCCGACCCGCAGCTTGACCAGGAAATGCCCCGGGAAGGCGATGCCCTGCGCGCGCAGGCCCAGCTGCGCGGCCAGCTCAAGGAAGATCACCGCCAGGCTGATCGGGATGCCGCGCCGGGTCGCCAGCACCTGGTGCACATAGCTGTTGGCGCAGTCGTAGTAGTTGTTGACATTGCCGGCAAAGCCCAGCTCTTCGTGAAAGTAGCGGGTCAGCGCGCGCAGCTTGTAGTTGGCCGAGGCATCGGCCGGCAGGCGCTGGCGCAGGCGCTGGACCAGCGCGTCGACCTCGGCCAGCACCGCCTGCACGTCCAGCTCGGGGAAATCGTCCTGGGCGATCGAGGCGGCCGCCTCCAGCAGGTTCAACCCGGCGTCATCGGCCACCAGGGTGGCAAAGTACTGCAAGGGCGTGGGCGCCTGCAGGCGCAGGAACGAAGAGGCCATGGGCCGAGTTTAGGCCCGGCGGGCGAACTGGCGCAGCTTCAGGCCGCTGGCCAGCAGCAGCGCGAAATACAGCAGCGCCGAGCCGAGCAGGCTGCCGGCCATCGCCAGCGCGCGCAGGCCCTCGCTGCGACCCAGTGCGATCCAGTCCAGGCGCTGGGCCAGCCACCACTGCAGCGCACCCATGGCCAGGCTGGCGAGCAGCACGCGCAGGAAGAAGCCCCGCCAACCCGGCGCCGGCCGGTAGCTGCCCAGGCGCCGCAGGCCGCGCAGCAGCCAGCCGGCATTGATCAGCGCACCCAGGCCGATCGACAGCGCCAGCCCGGCCACGCCCAACCAGGGCACAAAAACCAGGTTCATCAGCTGGGTCAGCAGCAGCACGCTGATCGCGACGCGCACCGGCGTGCGCATATCCTGGCGCGCATAAAAGCCCGGCGCCAGCACCTTGATCGCAACCAGGCCCATCAGGCCGACGCCATAACCCATCACCGCGCTGCTGGTCTGCAGCACGTCCTTCGCCTCGAAGGCACCGCGGTGGTAGAGCACCGACACCATCGGCTGGGCAAATACCAGCAGCGCCACCGCGCAAGGCAGGGTCAGCAGCAGCACCAGGCGCAGCCCCCAGTCCAGCAGGGCCGAATAGCGCTCACCTTCGCCCTTCGCCTGCGCGGCCGACAGCTGCGGCGTCAGCACCGCACCGAGCGCGACGCCCAGCAGCGCGGTCGGGAATTCCATCAGCCGGTCGGCATAGGTCAGCCAGGACGCCGCGCCGGCTCCGACTAGCAGCGCGACCTGGGTGTTGATCAAGAGCGACAGCTGGGCGACACCGACGCCCAGCAGCGCCGGCGCCATCTGGCTCAGCACCCGCCGCACGCCCTCGTGCGCCCAGGCCCGGCGCAGCCCGCGCAGCGACAGGCCCAGCCGCGGCAGGACGCCGATGCGCGCCAGCGCCGGGATCTGCACCACGAGCTGCAGCACGCCACCGATCATTACGCCCAGGGCCAGGCCATAGATCGGCCGCCAGCCCCAGGCCTCCAAGCGCGGCACCAGCAGCCAGGCGGCGGCGATGACCGACAGGTTCAGCAGCACCGGCGTCGCCGCCGGCACCATGAAGCGCTTCCAGGTATTCAAGATGCCCGCGGACAGCGCCACCAGCGACATGCAGCCGATATAGGGGAACATCCAGCGCGTCATCACGATCGCCGCCTCGCGTCCATCGGCCGGCAGGCCGGCGCCGAGCAGCCAGACCAGCAGCGGCGCGCCGGCGATGCCCACCAGGCAGGTTGCCAGCAGCGCCCACAGCAGCACCGTCGCGACCGCGTCGATCAGGCCATGCGTGGCCGCGTCGCCCTCCTTGGCCCGCGTGCCAGCCAGCACCGGCACAAAGGCCTGCGAGAACGCACCCTCGGCAAACAGGCGGCGCAGCAGATTGGGGATACGGAAGGCAACCTGGAAGGCATCGGTCAGGCTGGACGCGCCGAACAGCGCGGCAACCAGTTGCTCGCGGATCAGGCCGGTGATGCGCGAGGCCAGCGTCAGCACGGAAATCAGGGAGGCGGCGCGCAGCAGATTCATGGGTTCTTGGTGGGGAGGGATGCGGGCGCAAAGCCGGCCGGGCGGCCGAGCGGGAAATGGCGCCGCATTATCATCGCGCCGGCCTGCTGGAGCCTCGGCGTCGCCTGGCCCTCGCCTCCACGGCGCCGAGGCAGCCCCGTCATCAAGGCCTGCATAGGCCCGTGCACATTGTTGAGCTCTGATTTCAGTGCTATACTCGCGGTCTTTGCACCAACTGGGTAGATTTACAGCATGGCAACTAGCTCCAAAGCCAAGAAGAAGACGGTCCGTTTGGCATCGGGCCTCAAGCGCGCCCGCCAGGACGTCAAGCTCAACGCTGCCAACACGGCGCTGCGTTCCCAATTCCGCACGGTCGTCAAGAACGTGCAAAAGGCTGTTGTCGCCGGCGACAAGGCCAAGGCTGCCGATCTGTTCAAGACCGCCCAGGCCGTCATCGACTCGGTTGCCGACAAGGGCATCTTCCACAAGAACAAGGCTGCTCGCCACAAGAGCCGCCTGTCCGCGAAGATCAAGGCGCTGGCCGCCTAAAAACCAGTTCGGTGCAAAAAGCGAAGGCCCGCCGCGGCGAGCCTTCCGAGCCCAAGGCCCACTCCGGTGGGCCTTTGCTTTTTCCGCACCGCAGCCGCCGCCTCAGCGCAAGGAGCCGGCCGGCACGCCCTGCATCGCCCGCGCGCGCAGCCAGTCGCCGACCGCGCGCGCAACCCAGGGCGGATCGTCCAGCGGCAGGTCATGACCGGCCTTGGTATGCAGGCGCAGCGGCGCCCCCCAGGCGCGGCTGATCGCCTGCGAGCAGCGCCAGTCGACCAGGCCGTCGCGCTTGCTGCACAGCAGCAGCACCGGCGCCGCCGGCCGGCCGCGGCTGGCCCGGTACAGCATCGCGGCCAGCAGCTGCCGTATCGTGTTGCGCAGCCCGGTCCGGCGCTGGCGCTGCAGATCGACCCAGTTGTCCAGCACCTCCTCGGGCCGCGGCAGCAGCCGCGTCGTCAGGTCCAGCACCCTCGCCTCACGCTGGCGCGTGCTGAAGCGGGTCAGGCTGAGCAGCAGCAGGGTGAAGAAATTCAGCGGCCGCAGCCGCCGGTAGAAAAAGCCGAAGGGACGCAGGCTGCTGTTGATCAGCACCGCGCCGCCGATCTCCTGCGGATAGCGTTCGACCCAGTCGCTGACCACCATGGTCCCCAGCGACATCGCCAGCAGGTGGACCGGCCCGGTGATGCCGCGCAGCGCCAGCTCGGCCCGGCAGGCCTCGACCATCGCCGACACGTGGATCGGGCTCGCCTGCGCGTGCAGCACGCCGTTGCCGGGCAGGTCCAGCAGCAGCAGCCGCGCACCGGGCTGCTGGCTCTCGATCTCCTGGCGCAGCAAGTGCGGGAACTCGCCCCAATGGCCGCTCTCGCGCGACAGGCCGCGCAGCAAGACCCAGGTGACCGGTGCAGCACTCATGGTGCGACCGATGCGGCCCACCGACGCCAAGCCGAAACCACGACGGAATTCATGCGGAAGATGCTGCCGGAGATGAGGACGGCAGTAAGCATAGCCGCGCCCGATCGCGCCAGCCAGCGCCATGTGGCCCGACAATTAGGGACGTCGAAGGCCGCCGTTAGATCGCTGGGACGGCCTAGACCGGCTTGGCCGGCACCGTGCCGCTATCGGGCAGCAGGCAGGCCTCGGCAACCTGCAGATTGTTGTCGCGGGCGAAGTTCATCACGAAGTCCCAGGCCATCGGTTCGATGCTCTTCAACTCCTCGTTGACGATCACGCACTTGACCCCGTTGATCAGCCGCGGCACGCAATACGGCGAATAGCCGATGTGCGCGCCCGGGCCGCCACGGGCGCCGCCCGGGCGGAAGCAAGACATGGCCCCGGCGAGCCGCTCGGCCCAGTCGCTGGGCCGGAAGGTGCGTCCGTCCAGGGTCAGGCCCTGGATGAAGACTTCGCGCGGTTTGGGGGACGAACTCATGAATGCAATAGGCGGTCGCGGTCAGCGCGACAGCCCGCTATTGTGCCCTGGATGTGTTGCGCCGCAGCACGGCCTGAGCCCAAAGCTGCTGCGATCGCCCGGTCGTCCTTCACGCCGCCCGCCAAATAGCGGGTCGACCCTTAGAATCGAATGGCGCATGGCATCCGGCCGGCGCGCTTCACCAACCCACGTCTAGAAAGACCCGATGAACGCCCCTGTCCCCTCGTCCGAACCGCAAGTGATGCAAACCTATGGCCGCCTGCCGATCGCCCTGTCGCACGGCAAGGGCTGCTGGGTCTGGGACACGAACGGCCGACGATACCTGGACGGCCTGGGCGGCATCGCGGTCAACACGCTGGGCCATGCGCATCCCAAGCTGGTGCCGGCCCTGCAGGAGCAGATCGCCCGGCTGATCCACACCAGCAACTACTACCTGGTGCCGCTGCAGCAGCAGCTGGCGGCCAAGCTGTGCGAGATCTCGGGCCTGGCCAACGTCTTCTTCTGCAACAGCGGCCTCGAAGCGAACGAGGCGGCGCTGAAGATCGCCCGCAAGTTCGGCCATGACCGCGGCAACAGCAGCCCCGAGGTGATGGTGTTCGAGGGCGCATTCCACGGCCGCTCGATCGCCACCCTGTCGGCCACCGCCAATCCGAAGATCCACGCCGGCTTCGGCCCGCTGGTTCCGGGCTTTGTGCGCGTGCCACTGAACGATATCGCTGCGGTCGAGGCCGCCCTGAAGGCGCATCCCAACATCACCGCAATCTTCCTGGAGACCATCCAGGGCGAAGGCGGCGTCAACCCGGCCCGCATCGAGTTCCTGCAGGCGCTGCGCCGCGTCTGCGACCAGCACGACCTGCTCCTGATGCTGGACGAGGTGCAATGCGGCATCGGTCGCACCGGCAAGTGGTTCGCCCACCAGTGGGCCGGCATCCAACCGGACGTGATGCCGCTGGCCAAGGGCCTGGGCTCGGGCGTGCCGATCGGCGCTGTCGTCTGCGGCCCGCGCGCGGCCCATGTGATGCAGCCGGGCAACCACGGCACGACCTTCGGCGGCAACCCGCTGGCGATGCGCGCCGGCGTCGAGACGCTGACCATCATGGTCGAGGAAGGCCTGCTGGCCAATGCGGCCCAGGTCGGCGCCGAGCTGAAGGCGGCGCTGCAGCAGGGCTTGGCCGGCGAGATCGCCAGCGGCGGTGTGGTCGAGGTGCGCGGCCAGGGCCTGATGCTGGGCATCGAGCTCGACCGCCCGGCCGGCGCACTGCTGGCCCAGGCGGCCGAGGCCGGCCTGATGATCAGCGTCACCGCCGACCGCGTGATCCGCCTGGTGCCGGCGCTGATCCTGTCCAGCGACGAGGCCGCGCAGATCGCGGCCATCCTGGTGCCGCTGGTCAAGGCCTTCCTGGCCCAGCCGAAGCCATGAAGCCGGGACAGAGCCTGATGCGGCATTACCTGCAGTTCAAGGACCTCCGCGCCGAGGAATACGCCCATCTGTTCGAGCGCGCCGCCATCATCAAGCGGCGCTTCAAGAACTACGAGAAGTACCAGCCGCTGGCGGACCGCACCTTGGCGATGATCTTCGAGAAGGCCAGCACGCGCACGCGCGTCTCCTTCGAGGCCGGCATGTACCAGATGGGCGGGTCGGTCGTGCACCTGACCACCGGCGACAGCCAGCTCGGCCGCGCCGAGCCGGTCGAGGACAGCGCGCGGGTGATCAGCCGCATGGTCGACATCGTGATGATCCGCACCTACGAGCAGACCAAGCTCGAGCGCTTCGCCGCGCATTCGCGCGTGCCGGTCATCAACGGCCTGACCAACGAATACCACCCCTGCCAGATCCTGGCCGATCTGTTCACCTTCATCGAGCAGCGCGGCATGGACCGGCGCGGCGCGATCGACATGGAATGCCTGAAGGGCCGTGTCGTCGCCTGGGTCGGTGATGGCAACAATATGGCCAATACCTGGCTGCAGGCAGCCGAGATCCTCGGCTTCACCGTCCATGTCAGCACGCCCAGCGGCTACGAGATCGACCCGGCCGTGGCCGGCGTGCGCGACACCGGCTGCTACAAGCTCTTCAAGAGCCCGCTGGAGGCCTGCCGCGGCGCCGATCTGGTGACGACCGACGTCTGGACCAGCATGGGCTACGAGGCCGAGAACGAGGCCCGCCGCAAGGCCTTTGCCGACTGGTGCGTGGACGCCGAGATGATGGCCGTGGCCAAGCCCGACGCTCTCTTCATGCACTGCCTGCCCGCGCATCGCGGCGAGGAGGTCAGCGCCGAGGTGATCGACGGCCCGCAATCGGTGGTCTGGGACGAGGCCGAGAACAGAATGCACGTGCAGAAGGCACTCATGGAGTACCTTCTGCTCGGGCGGATCGGCTGAAAGCCGAGACGCGCCCCGGAAACGGGGCGCATTCTGTTCGGGCTTGGCTAACTTTGCGCAGCAAAGTTAAGCGCCGTCAGGCGCGGCCAAGACCAGAACCGCCCTCTCGCCTCTCTCTCTCAGCCCCACGTCAGCCGCCTCGGGCATGCTAGTTTCCATGGGAATCACCGCCCTGATCACCGATGTGCATGCCAACCGCCAGGCGCTGGAAGCGGTGCTCGAGCATGCGGCCGCGCGCGGCGCGACGGCCTATGCCTTTCTCGGCGACCTGGTCGGCTACGGCGGCGATCCGGGCTGGGTGGTCGACACCATTGCCGCCCAGGTCGAGGCCGGCGCGGCGGCCGTGCTCGGCAACCACGACGAGGCGGTCGTCAAGGGCAGCACCGCGCAGATGCACGAGGACGCCCGCGCGGCGCTGGACTGGACGCGCCGGCAGCTGAGCCCGCGGCAGCTGGACTTCCTGGCCGCGCTGCCGCTGAACCAGCGCCGCGGCGACTGCCTGTTCGTTCATGCCAATGCCTATGACCCGGCCGGCTGGGACTATGTGCAGGGCCGCATGGAGGCGATGCGCAGCCTGCATGCGACCGACGCCGTCTACACCTTCTGCGGCCATATGCACGAGCCCAAGCTCTACCACCTGTCGGGCACCGGCAAGGCGGGCGACTTCACCCCGCAGCCGGGCATCGCGATCCCGCTGCTGAGCCACCGCCAATGGCTGGCCATCCCGGGCTCCTGCGGCCAGCCGCGCGACGGCAATCCGGCCGCCTGCTACGCGCTCTTCGACGCGGCCGCCGGCGAGCTGAGCTTCGAGCGCGTGCCCTATGACATCGAGGCGGCGGCGGCGCGCATCCGCGCGGCCGGCCTGCCCGAACGGCTGGCGCAAAGGCTGACGGAAGGTCGCTAAACTCCGCGCCATGCCTGACACCGGCCCCGCCAGCATCAGCACCCTGCCCCCGCTGGCGGCGCTGCAGGCCGGCATGGTGATCGACGGCTTCCGGCTCGACGAGCAGCTGCACGAGGGCGGCATGGCACGGCTGTGGGCCGTCTCGCGCGTCGAGCCCAGGCCCGGCGAGGACTTCCCGCTTATCATGAAGGTGCCGCGCATCAAGGGCGGCGAGGACCCGGCCACCATCGTCGGCTTCGAGGTCGAGCAGATGCTGATGCCGGCGCTGAAGGGTCCGCATGTGCCGCGCTTCGTCGCCCGCGGCGACTGGACCCGCCAGGCCTATATCGTGATGGAGCGGATCGAGGGTCAGACCTTGCGCCCCCGCCTGGACGCGGCGCCGCTGGCACTGGAGGAGCTGGTCGAGATCGGCTCGCGCGTCGCCCTGGCCCTGCATTCGCTGCACCGCCAGCATGTCGTGCACCTGGACGTGAAGCCCAGCAACATCATGTTCCGGCCCGACGGCGAGGTGGTGCTGGTCGATTTCGGCCTCTCGCGCCACGACCACCTGCCCGATCTGCTGGAGGAGGAATTCTCGCTGCCGATGGGCACCGGCCCCTATATGTCGCCGGAGCAGGTGCAGTTCATCCGCAACGACCCGCGCAGCGATCTGTTCGCGCTGGGCGTGATCCTCTACCACCTGGCCACCGGCGAGCGCCCCTTCGGCCAGCCGACCTCGGTGCGCGCGCTGCGGCGGCGGCTCTACGTCGACCCGGTGCCGCCGCGCGCGGTCAACCCGCACATCCCGCCCTGGCTGCAGGAGATCATCCTGCACTGCCTGGAGGTGCAGCCGGAACGCCGCTACCAGAGCGCCGCCCAGCTGGCCCTGGACCTGCGCCAGCCGCTCGGCGTGCAGCTGACGCGCCGCGCCGATCTGATGCAGGTGAGCGGCGGCATGCGGCGGCTCAAGCGCTGGTTCTTCGCGCTCGGCGCCGAGCCGCGGTCCGCAGCCGCGGCCGCCCCGGCCGCCGAGCAGCTGGCGCGCAGCCCCATCATCCTGGCGGCGGTTGACACCGCCAATGCCAGCGCCGCGCTCCTGGAGCAGCTGTGCGAGACGGTGCGCCGCATCGTGCAGACCGAGCCAGGCGCGCGACTGGCCTGCCTCAACGTGATGAAGACGGCGCGCATCGGCATGGACGAGCTGACCGACAAGGACGGCCGCAGCCTGCA
Source organism: Roseateles violae (assembly GCF_030410485.1). Taxonomy (GTDB): domain Bacteria; phylum Pseudomonadota; class Gammaproteobacteria; order Burkholderiales; family Burkholderiaceae_C; genus Roseateles_D; species Roseateles_D violae. Next base: position 503,148 of record NZ_JAUHHC010000004.1, read on the forward strand.
CGTCAAGCAGCTAATCGCCCTGCGCCACTGGGCGAGGCCGATCAGCCGCGCGCTGAGCCTGGAGGATGGGCGGCTGACCTTCCATGTGCTGGAGGCACCGGACGTGGCCAATGCCATCATCGAGTTTGCCGCCCGCAACGGCGCCGACCACATCGTGATGGGCGCGCGCGGCAGCTCGACCCTGCGCCGCTATCTGGGCAGTGTGTCCTCGCAGGTGCTGGCCGAATCGGGCTGCACCGTCACCGTCGTGCGGGAGCGCTAGCTAGCGAGCGCTGCCGTTCAGTGCTGATGCGCGGCGGCGGGCGCGCCGAGCTGGCGCGCCTCGGCCTTGATCTCGACCGTCTGGCGCTTCTTGTCGCGGTCCTCGAAGACCAGGGTCAGCGGCAGCTGCTCGCCGGCGGCGATCGGCTTCTTCAGCGCCATCAGCATCAGGTGATAGCCACCCGGCTTCAGCTCGACCGGCTTGCCGGCGGGCAGTTCGAGGCTGGCGACCGGCCGCATCTTCATCGTGTCGCCGTCCATCGCCATCTCGTGGATCTCGACCAATTCGGCCAGCGGCGTCTTCACCTCGACCAGGCGGGCGTCGGCGGCCGATTGCAGGCGGAAGAAGGCGCCGGTCGCCTTCTGCTGCGCCACCGTCGCGCGCACCCAGGCCTGCTCGACCTTGACCTGGGGCTGGGCCTGCGCGGCCAGCGCCAGCAGCAGCGCCGGCAGCATCGGCATCGTCGTCTTCGTCTTCATGGTCGTCGCTTCGCTCTTGGGTTCATGCGGATCGCCGCATCATAGTGGGCTCTACACTGGCGCGATGACGACGACGACGAACCCCTGCACCGACTGCGGTGCCTGCTGCGCCAGCTTCCGGGTCGACTTCGCGCGCGCGGAACTGCAGTCCGAGGGCGGCTGCGTGCCCGACGGCCTGGCCGTCGAGCTGAACGACAGCCTGGCGCGCATGCGCGGCAGCGATCATCTGCGGCCGCGCTGCGCGGCCCTGGTCGGCACGGTCGGCGTCAAGGCCAGCTGCGGCATCTATGAATGGCGGCCCTCGCCCTGCCGCGAGTTCGGCCTGCGCGCGCCCATGGGCATCGGCGACGAGGCCTGCGCGCGCGCCCGGGCGCGCCACGGGTTGGCGCCGCTCTAGGGAGTCTGGGCCCTTGCCAGACTCAAGGCGGACCACGCGCTCGGCCGCGCAGACTCCCTGTCTCTATCGGATCGGAGCCCGGTGCGTGTTCAGCCAGTCGAGCTTGGCCGCGTAGACATCGTGCTCCTTGCGCGTGGTGCTGTTCTCCAGCGCCAGCGCCATATGCTTGCGCGCCGGGCCCATCTCGCCCATGCCGTAGCTGGCCAAGGCCAGCCAGAAATGGAACTCGTGCGAATAGGCCGAGCGCGCCACCTCCTTGGCGAACCAGTCGCGCGCCAGCCGGTAATTGCCGTCCTTCATCGCCTGCATGCCCAGGTCGAAATAGCGGAAGGGCGGATAGGGCTGCAGCTCGCGCAAGGTCGCCGCCATCTGCTCCGACTCGGCTTGGCGGCCCAGGTCCTTGTAGACCAGGACCAGATTGGCGATCGCCTGCAGATTGCCCGGCTCGCGCTCCAGCACCAGGCGCAGCGCCCGCTCGGCCGCGGCCGCATCGCCATGGCGGCGGTAGATGACGGCCAGGGTGTTGTAGCCGGACATGAAGCGCGGATCCTGCAGCACCGCGGCGCGCGCCCACCAGTAGGCCTCGTCGAGCCGGCCGTCTTGCAGGTTCTCGGCCGCGCGGTTGTTCATATACATCGCGATGATGGTCGACTCGTCGATCGAGATCGCGCGCTGGCCGCGCAGCATCTCGGGCGGCAGGAAGTCGATCGTCAGCAGCTCCGGTTCGCCGCCGACGGTGCGGATATTGTCGATGCGGGTGCCCAGGCTGACGTTGACATGGCCGGACAGGAAGTAGAGGTCGCCGCTGCGGCTCCAGAAGTCCTCGACAAAGACGCTGCGGTAGCGCACCGGCAGGTCCAGATGCTTGGCGAAGGCCGCCGTCATGATGACCAGGGACAGGCAGTTGCCGCTGCGCGCATCGAAGGCCTCGGAGGCGTTGCGGGTGATCTCGGCGTCGTACTCGAGCTTCAGCTGCGTCTTCGTGTACAGCGCGTCGATCAGGCCCTGGCGCTTGCCGCGGGTGCGCTGCAGCATCGCGAACTCGGTGTCGAGGAACTGCTTCATCGCCGGGCTGAAGGCGAACACATCCTCGGCATTGATGCGCTGGGTGCCCGGCTGGAACTGGGCGTCCTGAAGGAGCTGCGCCGGCGGCGGCAGTTTCGAGGTCGAGGCGCAGGCAGCCAGCAAGCCGCAGGCCGCGGCCACGATCCAGGTTCGCAGGGATCCGTTCATGGTCTCCTCCATTGCCGAATCGGCGGCCGACCGACGAGCCTGGGGGTCGCGACCGCCTGCAGCGATGCTAGCGCCGAACGCACACCCATGCCGCTCGTCACCCCTGCGGCCCAGGGGTCCAGCGAGGAGGCTAGCGGACGACGAAGACCACGGCGCTGCGCGGCGGCACCTCGAAGCGGCCGCTGGCCGGCTCGAAGCGGGCCTCGGCGGCGATGCGCTTGTCGGCCGCGCCGGCGGCCAAGTGGACCGGGTGCAGCCGGTAGGGCCGGCCCTGCTCGCCCGGCAGCTCAAGCTGAGCCGGCGTCGTGCCGGTGTTGAGCAGATAGACCAGGCGCTCGAAGCCGGCGCCGGCCAGGCCGCGGCCGTCCAGCAGGCCGGCGATCAGCGCCGGGTTCTGCTGCGGACCACTGCCCGGGAAGCTCAGGCGATGGCGGATCTGCGCCGCATCGGGCAGGCGCAACAGGACCGAGCTGGCGCGGATCCGCAAGAGGTCGCGGAAGGCATCGCGCATCCAGGCGATCTCGGTCGGGCCCGGCTTGATCGCCGGGTCGGCCAGCAGCGGCGCCAGCAGCGCATAGTCGGCGCCGTTGTCGCCCTTGGGCGGCAGGCCGGCGGCAAAGCCGTTGTCGGTGTAGCTCCAGTCCAGCCGGTTGAACCAGTCGCCGGAATCATAGCTGTTGCGATCCAGCGACTTCGAACGCAAGAGGTCGATACCGGCGTGGTAGTAGGCCACGCCCTGGCTGAAGGCGGTCAGCGCCGCGCCGAGCAACTGCACGCGGGCGCGGTCCTCGCGCGAAGTGCCGCGCGGCAGGCGGAACACATTGATGTCAAACAGGGTCTGGTTGTCGTGGTTGTCCACGTAGTTGACGACCTCGCCCGGCTGCGAGACATAGCCGGCCGGCTGGTCGCCGTAGGCGATGCTCTCCAGCGGCAGGGTCTGGCCCTGCCAGGTCGTCAGCGGGTAGTCGCGCAGGGAGCCGGCCAGGCCGACGCGGATCATGTCGGCCGTCGCCGCCGTCGGCTGCTCGGCGTTGAGCCAGCCGGTGTTGCGCAAGAGCGCCTCGCCGCTGTCCCCGGCACTGCCGCCGCGCGCCGCGTCGCGGCCGCGGTCGCTGAAGGTGGCGATGCCGGAGCCGTTTAGCGAGAGCTGCGAGGCCTGGACGAAGCGCGCGCCATTGGCGATCTCGCCAAAGTTCCAGCCCTCGCCGATCAGCTGCACCCGGCGGCCGGCCGCCGCGTCGACGCGGGCCTGCAGCCGCTCCATGGCTGCGCGCGGCTGGTGCGCCATCAGGTCGAAGCGGAAGGAGTCGATCTTGTAGTGGCGGGTCCAGCGCTCGGCCGTGTCGACCATCAGCTTGGCCATCATCCGGTGCTCGGTGGCCGTGTTGTCGCAGCAAGTCGAGCGCTCGACGACGCCGGCCGCGTCCAGCCGCTGGTAGTAGCCGGGCACGATGCGATCCAGCACGGACTTCTGCTGCTGGCCGGAGGCGGCCGTGTGGTTGTAGACGACGTCCATGCCGACCCGCAAGCCGGCCCGGTGCAGCGCCTGCACCATCTGGCGGAATTCGACGATGCGGCGCGCGCCGTCGGCGGCATCGCTGGCATAGCTGCCCTCGGGCGCGCCGTAGTGGAAGGGGTCATAGCCCCAGTTGAAGCAGTCACGCTCGGCAACGGCCATCACGGCCGCCTGCTGCGCCTCGCTGTCGGGCGCGGCACTGGGCACCTGGGGCGTGACGCACTGCGTCTCCGGCACCGTCGCGAAGTCGAACACCGGCAGCAGATGCACATCGGTCAATCCGGCCGCAGCCAGTGCGCGCAGATGCTTCATGCCGGCCGAGTCGCTCTCGGTGAAGGCCGCGTACTTGCCACGCCTGGCCGGCGGCACCGTCTGGTCGCCGATCGAGAAATCGCGCAGATGCAGCTCGTAGATGACCATATCGGTATGCGCCTTGAGCGCCTTGGGCCGCGGCGTCGCATCCCAGCCGGCCGGCTTCAGTGCCGGCGCGGACAGATCGGCGACATAGCTGCGGCGCGAATCGGCGCCGAGGCTCACCGAATAGGGGTCGCTGACGCGGTTGCGCACCAGGCCGACGCCGCGCACGAACACATCGACCAGGTAGCTGTAGTACTGGCCGCTCAGATCGCCGGGCTCGGTCAGGCTCCAGATACCGCTGGCCGGATCCAAGCGCATTGCCCGCTCGGCAATCGCCGGCCCGCCGTCGGACGCATAGCGGCACAGCGAGACCTTTTGCGCCGTCGGCGCCCAGAGCTTGAAACCGGTCTGGTTTTTGCCCGGGCTGGCGCCCAGATCGGCGACGTCCTCGGCCGCCGCATAGCGATCATCGAGCGCGCCGGCGATCTGCAAGGCAGTCGCCGCCAGCAGTTCGCCGGCCGGCGTTTCCCGGACCAGCAGCAATTGCCCCTTCAGCAGCGCCGGCAGGCGCGGAAGATCGGCCTCGCGCACGGCCAGCCGCACCCCGCCCGCGATGAATTTGAAGCGCTGTGCCAGCTCAGGCGACAGCGCGCTCTCCGACGGTTCCAGATCGAGCACCGCATCGGCGCCGACCACCGCCCGGCCCGGTTGCCACAGCAGCGCGGCCTCGGCCGAGTGATAGAGCTTGTAGCGCGCGCCGGCCGGCTCTGCGCCCCCCTGCCCCGGCCACTGGATCAGCCGGCTGTCCAGCCAATGGGCACGCGCCTCGACGACCGCACTGGCCGCCTGCGGGCGCAATACCGTCTGGAACTGCGAGCCGTCGCAGGCGCTGTCGGCCCAGACGGCAGCGGGAAGCAGGCAGGCAGCACCCAGCAGCAGCCGGCCGGCCCACAGCGGCGCGCGGCGGCAAATCGTCGATCTCACGGCGTCGGTCTCCTTGTTTTGCAAAATAGTAGCAAAACTACATCTGATTGGTCGCCGAGGACTTCTACCGAAGTCGAATCGCACAAGATGATTGAGAATCGTCCGTAATTTAGCTACAAGATCACCCATGCCATCCGTCTCTTCCCAAGGCCTTGCCGCCGCCCTGCTGAGCCTGGTCGGTGCTTGCCACGCCGCTGGCCCGGCAACAAGCCCAAGCCCCCTGGCGCCGCACTGGGCCCAGGGCACTTTCATCGAGATCTTCGTGCGCGGCTACCAGGACAGCGACGGCGACGGCATCGGCGATCTGCGCGGCCTGACGCAGCGGCTCGACTATCTGAAGGAACTGGGCGTCACCGGCATCTGGCTGATGCCGATCACGGCCAGCGCCGATCACGACCATGGCTACGCAACCAGCGATTACCGCGCACTGGAGCCGGCCTATGGCACGCTGGCCGATCTGGACGAGTTGCTCAGGCAGGCCCATGCACGCGGCATCGGCGTGATCGCCGACTATGTGGTCAACCATGCGGCGCGCAGCCACACGCTATTTCAGCTGGCCGAGCGGGACCGCAGCTCGCCCTGGCGCGACTGGTTCGTCTGGCAGGACCGCGCCCCCGCGGGCTGGGACATCTGGGGCAAGAATCCGTGGACGACGACCGCGCAGGGCAGCTTCTTCGCCACCTTCGGCCCGCACATGCCGGACTTCAATCTGAAGAACCCGGCCGTCGTCGACTACCACTTCGACAGCCTGCGCTTCTGGCTGGACCGCGGCCTGGACGGCTTCCGCCTCGACGCGGTGCCGCATCTGGTCGAGAACAATGCCAAGGACTGGAACGACCAGCCGGAGAGCCGGCGCCTGGCCAAGCGCATGCAGGACCTGATCAAGAGCTATCCGCAACGCCATGTCGTCTGCGAGGCCACGGCCAATCCCAAGGTCTACGCCCGGCCCGAGGTCTGCGGCAGCGCCTTTGCCTTCGGTCTCGAGCAGCAGGTGATCAAGGCCGCGCGCGGCGAGGCCGCGTCGGTCAAGGCCGTGGCCGAGTACTTCAAGACGGCCCCACCGACGATGGCGACCATGCTGTCCAACCATGACATCTTCGCCGGCGAGCGGGTCTGGGATCAGCTCAAGGGAAACGAGGCCCGCTACAAGCTGGCGGCCGCCACTTATCTGCTGCAGCCGGGCATTCCCTTCATCTACTACGGCGAGGAGATCGGCATGGCCGGCATCGCCGGTCTGCCCGGCGACGAACCGCTGCGCGCGCCGATGAGCTGGGGCACGGACATCCAGGGCTTCACAAGCGCCGACAGGCCCTTCCGCCCGCTGGCGCCTAACGCCGCCACGCACAATGCGGCGGCCGAGGCCCAGGATCCGGCCTCGATCCTGAACTTCTACAAGGCGATGCTGCAGCTGCGCAAGTCCCGACCCTCGATTGCCCGCGGCAGCTATCCGGCCGCGCAGGCCGAGGGCCAGACCCTGGTCTTCCAGCGCCTGCTCGGTCGCGAGCGCAGCCTGATCGCCATCAACTACGGCGCTGGCGAAAAAACGCTGACCGCCGCACAGCTGCCCACGCATGCCAAGCTGCGCGCGCTCTACCCCGCACCGAGCACGGCCACGCCGAATGCCGATGCCGCCGGCCGCGTGAGCCTGACGCTGCCGCCGCTGTCCGTCCTTGTCTTCGACGTCCAATGATGATCAAACCACTTCTCACGGCCTTGCTGGCCGCGGCCCTGCCGCTGCTCGCTTGCGCCGCCCCGACGACCATCGAGCATCTGGAACCGGCCTTCTGGTGGGCCGGCATGAAAAACGGCCGGCTGCAGCTGATGGTCCACGGGGCGGGCGTCGCGGCGCTGAAGCCCCGGCTGGCCGCCTACCCCGGCGTGCGCCTGCTCGGCAGCACGGCCGGCGCGAACCCGAACTATCTGTTCATCGACCTGGAGATCGCGCCAAACGCGAAGCCGGGTCAGTTCCGCATCGACTTCCTGCAGGGCCCGACGGTCGCCGCCGGTTACGACTACCGGCTGCTGCCACGCGAGCCCGGCTCGGCCCAGCGCCAGGGCTTCGACAGCCGTGACGCGATCTACCTGATCGTGCCCGACCGCTTTGCCAATGGCGACCCGTCCAACGACGACATCGCCGGGATGGGTGATCCGGCCAATCGCGGCGATCACGGCGGCCGCCATGGCGGCGACATCACCGGCATCGCCCAGCATCTGGACTACATCGCCGGCATGGGCTTCACCCAGCTGTGGCCGACGCCGCTGTTGGAGAACCGCCAGCCCCAGTATTCCTATCACGGCTATTCGCCGACCGATCTGTACAAGATCGATCCGCGCTTCGGCAGCAATGAGGACTACCGCCGCCTGGTCGAGCAGGCGCGCGCCAAGGGTCTCGGCGTGATCCAGGACATCGTGCCCAACCACATCGGCTCCGGCCACTGGTGGATGAAGGACCTGCCGGCGCCGGACTGGATCAATAACAGCGGCGGCCCCTACGTCGAGACCAACCACCGCCACGTCGCGCAGATCGACGCCTATGCGGCGCCCGGCGACGTCCGGCGCTTCACCGAGGGCTGGTTCGTGCCGACGATGCCGGACCTAAACCAGCGCAATCCGCGCCTGGCCACCTATCTGATCCAGAACGCGATCTGGTGGATCGAATATGCAGGCCTCAGCGGCCTGCGCGTCGACACCTACCCGTACTCGGACAAGGCTTTCCTGAGCCGCTGGACCCGCGCCATCCGCGACGAGTACCCGCGGCTCGGCATGGTTGGCGAGGAGATGAGCAACAACCCGCTGATGCTGTCCTACTGGCTGGACGGCGCGCGCAACGCCGACGGCTATCGCGGCGCGATGCCCGCGATGATGGACTTCCCGCTGCACGGGGCCCTGCGCGATGCGCTGACCGAGCCCGAAGGCCAGGGCTACGGCACGGGCCTGGGCAAGCTCTACGAGGCCATGGTCAACGACGCGCTCTACCCGGAGCCGGCGCGCATGGTGCTGTTCGAGGGCAACCACGACACCAACCGCATCTTCTCGGCCCTGGGCGAGGACGCCGCGCTGAACCGGATGGCCATGGCCTTGATCGCGACGACGCTGCGCACGCCGCAGCTGTTCTACGGCAGCGAGATCCTGCTGAAGAGCCCGATCCAGCGCGCCGACGGTGAGGTGCGCGCCGATTTCCCGGGCGGCTGGGCCGGCGATGCGGTGGACGCCTTCAGCGGCCGCGGCCTGACGCCGGCACAGGCCGATGCGCAGGCGTACCTGCGCAAGCTGATGAACTGGCGCAAGACGGCCAAGGTCGTGCACCAGGGGCGCTTGATGCACTACAACCCCTTGGACGGCATCTACGTCTACTTCCGCTACACGGCCAGCGAGAAGCTGATGGTGGTGCTGAACAAGAACACGGCGGCCAGCCGGCTCGCGACCGCGCGCTTCAAGGAGATGCTGGGCGATGCGAAGGCCGGCGTCGACGTGATCAGCGGCGAACGCCATCCGCTGGCCGAGAGCCTGAGCGTGCCGGCCCGCTCGGCGCTGATCCTCGAGGTCCGCTAGCGCAGAAAGTTGGCGCCGAAAAACGAAAGGCCCCTCGCGGGGCCTTTGTATTTTTGGGAGGCTGTGCCTCAGGCCGGCAGCCGCAGCAACTCGAAGGGCCCGCGGCCGCTGGCGGCCGTGATCAGGCCCAGCACGCGGCCCGGCTCGGCGCCGATCATGTCCCAGGCGAAGCGCCAGCTCCAGTTGCCGCCCAGCACGCCCGGCACATTCATCCGGTGCGCGCTGGGGAGGCCCAGCACGTCCTGCAGCGGGTAGACGGCCATATTGGCGACCGAGTTCGCGCAGCCGCGGATCATCGCCCAGTGCACGTCCTGCTCGCCGCAGGCGAGGTAGGAGCCGGCAAAGGCGCGCTCGCGCGGGCTGGCCGCGTCCCACCAGCCGCGCACCGTGTCGTTGTCGTGCGTGCCGGTGTAGGCAACGCTGGCGCGCGGCCACATATGCGGCAGGAACTCGTGGTCGGCCTCGCCGCCGAAGCCGAACTGCAGGATCTTCATGCCCGGGAAGCCGCAGCCGTCGCGCAGTTGGTGCACGTCCTCGGTGATGAAGCCCAGGTCCTCGGCGACGATGGGCAGCTTGCCCAGGGCCTGCTCGATCGCGTCGAACAGCGCCTTGCCCGGGCCCTGGAGCCAGCGACCCTGCTTCGCGTCCGGCGCATCGCCGGGGATCTCGTAATAGCCGGCGAAGCCGCGGAAATGGTCGATGCGGAACACATCGGCCTGGCTCAGCGCGCGGCGCACGCGGGCGGTCCACCAGGCGTAGCCGTCCTCGGCCATGCGCTCCCAGCGGTAGAGCGGATTGCCCCAGCGCTGGCCGTCGACCGACATCGCGTCGGGCGGCACGCCGGCGACGACCGCGGTGTTGAAGTTCTCGTCCAGATGGTAGAGATCGGGCCGCGACCAGCAGTCGGCGCTGTCGTGGGCGACGAAGATCGGCAGGTCGCCCATGATGGCCACGCCCTTGCCATTGGCATAGGCCTTCAGCGCCGCGCTCTGGCGGTCGAACTGCCATTGGACGAAGTTCCAGAAGGCTGTTTCTTGGGCGTAGTCCTTGCGCGCCTGCGCCAGCGCCGCCGGCTCGCGCCGCATCAGCGATGCCGCCGGCCATTGCCACCAGGGCTGGCCGTTCAAGGGCGAGCGGATCGCCATGAACAGCGCATAGTCGGCCAGCCAGTCCTGCTGCGCTTCGCACCAGGCGGCGAAGTCGGCGCGGTCGGCCGCGGATGCCTTGGCGAAGAAGCCGGCCGCCGCCGCGCGCAGCTGGGCCTCGCGCCAGGGCAGGACCTCACCGTAGTTGACCCGCAGCGGGTCGAAGCTCGGGACCTGCGGCGCGGCCAGCCAGCCCTTCTGGATCAGCGGCTCCAGCGCCACCATCCACTGGCTGCCGGCAAAGGCCGACACGCCCTGGTAGGGGCTGTCGCCGGGGCCGATCGGCGTCGTCGGCAGCAGTTGCCAGAGGCGCTGGCCGGCGCTCGCCAGCCAGTCGACGAAGCGGTAGGCATCGGGGCCGAAGTCGCCGATGCCGTGCGGGCCGGGCAGCGAGGTGATGTGCAGCAGCACACCGGAGGAGCGTTGGTTCAGGTCCATGGTTTTTCGTTTTCGCAAAGGGTCGGTTCAGGAACGGCGCAGCAGCACGAGCAGCGACTGCGCCGGAACGATCAGCGGGGTGGCCGGCGGCAGCGGCTGGGGCGCCAGTTCATCGCTGCTGTCCAGCAGCAGTTCCCAGGGCCCGTTGGCCAGCGTGAAGGGCAGCGTCTGCGCCTCCGGGTTGAAGATCAGCATCAGCCGCGGCGCGGCCGTGGCGCTTTCGCGCAGCTGCGCACTGAAAGCCGCGTTGCCGGCATCGTGCCAGTCCTGCTGCTGCATCTCGTGGCCGGTCGGGGTGAACCAGGCGATGCGCGCCTCGCCCTCGCCGAACCATTGCGGCTGGCGCAAGAGCGGCTGCTGGCGGCGCAGTTCGAGCAGGCGGGTGACCAGGGCCTGCGTATCGGCCTCGGCCTCGTCCCAGCCGAGCCAGGTCGTCGCATTGTCCTGGCAGTAGGCGTTGTTATTGCCCTGCTGGCTGTTGCCGATCTCATCGCCCGCGCACAGCATCGGTGTGCCCTGCGCCAGCAGCAGGGTCGCCAGCATCGCGCGGCGCACGCGCCGGCGGGCGGCGTTGATCGAAGCGTCTTCGGTCGGCCCCTCGACGCCGAAGTTGCCGGAGAGCTCGCCGTCGCGGCCGTCGCGGTTGTCCTCGCCGTTCGCGTGGTTGTGCTTCTGCCGGTAGCTGACGACATCGGCCAAGACCCAGCCGTCGTGCACCGAGACGAAGTTGACCGAGGCGGCCGGCGGGCGCTGGCCATGGTGGAACAGATCGCTGGAGGCGGTGAAGCGCCGCGCCAGCTCGCCCCGGCCGACGCCCGGATCGCTGGAGCGCAGCCAGTAGCCGCGCACCGCGTCGCGGAACTTGTCGTTCCATTCGAGGAAGCGGCCCGGAAAGCGGCCGACCTGGTAGCCGTCGTAGCCGGCGTCCCAGGGCTCGGCGATCAAATGCACCTGGGCGAGCAGCGGGTCCTGGCGCAGGGCGGTGAAGAAGGCCGCCTGCGGGTCGTAGCCATGGGCCGTGCGGCCCAGCACCGGCGCCAGGTCGAAACGGAAGCCGTCGACGCCCATCTCGGCCACCCAGTAGCGCAGCGAGTCCAGCACGAACTGGGTCACGCGCGGATGCTGGCAGTTCAGGGTATTGCCGCAGCCGGTCAGGTTCTCGCTGCGGCTGCGGTCGTCGGCGACCAGGCGGTAGTAGCTGGCATTGTCCAGGCCGCGCAGCGACAAGGTCGGGCCGAACTCGTTGCCCTCGGGCGTGTGGTTGTAGACGACGTCGAGCACCACCTCCAGGCCGGCCGCATGCAGATCGGCCACCATCTGGCGGAACTCGGCCGTCACCGCGGCCGGATCGTCGCGATGGGCCGGCTGCGCCAGCCGCGGATCGGGGCAGAAGAAGCCCAGCGTGTTGTAGCCCCAGTAGTTGGGCAGGCCCTTGTCGGCCAGATGTGGCTCGGGGATGCAGTACTGCACCGGCAGCAGCGACAAGGTCGTCACGCCCAGCGACTTGAAGTGCGCGATGGCGGCCGGATGGGCCAGGCCGGCATAGCTGCCGCGCAGCTCGGCCGGGATGTCCGGATGCTGCATCGAGAAGCCCTTGACATGGACCTCGTAGAGCACGAGCTCGTCGGCCGGAATGCGCGGCGCCGTCGCGCGCGGCGAACCGGCCAGCGGCGCGGCGACGCGGGCCTTCAGCGCCTGCGCCGCGTTGTCGCGCGTGTCGAACGAACGCGGGCCGTCCGGATGGCCCAGCTCGTAGCCATGGTGCTCGGCGCGCCAGCCGAAATGGCCGACGATTTCGCGCGCGTAAGGGTCCAGCAGCAGCTTGTGCGGATTGAAGCGATGGCCCTGCTCCGGCGCATAAGGCCCATGCGCCCGCAGGCCGTAGACCAGGCCCGGCCCCACGCCGGGCAGGAAGCCGCTGAACACGCCGTCGACCGGGCCCTGCAGCCGATAACGGCGCAGCTCGCGCTGGCCCTCCGTGTCGAACAGGCACAGCTCGACGGCCGTCGCATATTCGGAGAAGACGGCGAAGTTGACGCCGGCAGCCCCTTGTTCCAGGCGCGCCGTGGCGCCCAGCGGTTCATGGCGGCCGGGTAGCAGCTTGTCGGGAAGTCGGACCAGCATCAGCGCTTTGCTCCAAGCAGGAATTGCAGCGGCTGGTCCAGGCGCGCCCGCCAGGCCGCTTCGTTATGACCGGCGCCCTCGAACACCCGAGAGACGACGCGCGGCGGCCCGTAGCCCTTGCGAGCCAGCAGCGCATCGACCCCGGCCTGCGCCCGGTCGTAGAGCGCGTCCAGCTCGGTCGTGCCGCGGTCCATGTACAGCCGCAGCCGCTCGGGCGGTGGCAGGCGGCGCTCCAGATAGGCCAGCGCCGCGGCCGGGATTGCCTCGTTGCGTTCGAACAGGCCGATCCAGTGCGTGCTGAGCGCCGCGGCGGCGCCGAAGACCTGCGGGTACTCGCAGAGCGCGTAGACGCTGATCAGGCCGCCCATGCTGGAGCCCATCAGCAGCGTGGCCTCGCGCTCGGGCCGGGTGGCGTAGCGGGCATCGACGGCCGGCTTCAGCTCCTCGACCAGGAAGCGCAGATAGGCATCGCCGCGCGGCTGCCCCTGCAGGGCCTCGTCGATATAGCGCTGGCGCTCCGACGCCGGCTCGATCAGCGGCAGCCAGGCCTGCGGGAAATACTCGGCGCGGCGCGCCTCGCCGGCGTTCCAGATGCCCACGACGATGAAGTCCTGCAGCTTGCCTTCGGCCAGCAGCGGCGCCGCCACCTGGTCCAGCGCCCAGGCCTGCTGGTTCCAGGTCGTGGCCGCGTCATAAAGCATCTGGCCGTCGTGCATATAAAGCACCGCATGCGGCCGTCGACCGTCATAGCCGGGCGGCAGCCAGACCTCGACCGGGCGCTCGGCCACATGGCGCCAGGCCGGCAGCGTCAGCCGCTCCAGCCGCCCATGGCGGGGTTTCTGCAGCGCCGCGTCGCCGCGCACCATCGCAGGAGAGAACATGCCCAGGGCCCCCAGACGGGCGATCAGGTCCCGTCGTTTCATGCGCATTCTCCGTCGCCAGCCACCGGCAGCAGGAACAGGGTCGCCAGCGGTGGCAGGTTCAGCGTGATCGTGCCATCGACGGCCCGCAGCGGCGCATCGAGATTGCCGACATTGCTGCCGCCGTAATGGGCCGAATCGGTGTTCAGCACCTCGTGCCAGGACTTGACCCCGGCCGGCACCGGGATGCGGTAGCCGCTGCGCGGCACCGGCGTGAAGTTCGAGATGACCAGCACCTGACCGCCCTGCCCGTCCTTGCGCAGCCAGGCCAGCACCGATTGCTCGGCATCGTCGGCCACCCGCCATTCGAAGCCGGCCGCCTCGCAGTCCAGCCGATGCAGGGCCGGCTGTTCACGGTAGAGCCGGTTCAGGTCCTTGACGAGGCGCTGCACGCCGGCATGGCGCGGGTCGTCCAGCAGATCCCAGGGCAGCTGGGTGTCGTGGTTCCATTCGCTGACTTGAGCGAACTCCTGGCCCATGAAGAGCAGCTTCTTGCCCGGGTGGCCCCACATGAAGCCGTAGTAGGCGCGCAGATTGGCATAACGCTGCCAGTCGTCGCCGGGCATCTTGCCCAGCAGCGAGCCCTTGCCGTGCACGACCTCGTCGTGCGAGAGCGGCAGCACGAAGTTCTCGCTGAACGCATAGACCAGGCCAAAGGTCAGCTTGTCGTGATGCCAGCGGCGGTGAATCGGGTCCTCGCGCATATAGCGCAAGGTATCGTTCATCCAGCCCATATTCCATTTGTAGTGGAAGCCCAGGCCGCCGGCGCTGGTCGGTGCCGAGACGCCGGGGAAGGAGGTCGACTCCTCGGCGACGGTGATCGCGCCGGGCGCCTGCTCGCCCACCAGTTCGTTGGTCCGGCGCAGCAGCGCGATCGCCTCGAGGTTCTCGCGGCCGCCCTGCACATTCGGGATCCACTCGCCCGCGGGCCGCGAATAGTCGCGGTAGAGCATCGAGGCGACCGCGTCGACACGCAGGCCGTCGACGCGCCAGCGCTCGATCCAGTACAGCGCATTGCCGGCCAGGTACTGGCGCACCTCGTCGCGGCCGAAGTTCGGGATCAAGGTGTTCCAGTCGCGGTGGAAGCCCTCGCGCGGATCGGCGTACTCGTACAGCGCCGTGCCGTCGAAACGGGCCAGTCCATGCGGATCGGCCGGGAAATGGGCCGGCACCCAGTCGAGCAGCAGGCCCAGGCCGGCCGCATGGCAAGCGTCGACGAAGCGGGCGAAGCCCTCCGGCGGGCCGAAGCGGCTGCTGGGCGCATAGAGGCCCAGGGTCTGGTAGCCCCAGGAGCCGTCGAACGGGTGTTCGCTGATCGGCAGCAGTTGCAGATGGGTGAAGCCCAGCTCGGCGGCATAGGCCGGCAGGCTCGCGGCCAGCTCGTCCCAGCTGGGGAAGCCGCCGTCGGCACGCCGCCAGGAAGCTGCATGGACCTCGTAAATGCTGATCGCCGCCCGCCGTGCATTCGCCTCGGCGCGATCTGCGGGCAGCGAACGGATCGCCGGCAGCGCGGCGACGATGCTGGCCGTCTCCGGCCGCAGCTGGGCCGCGCGCGCGTAGGGATCGGCTTTCAGCGGCAGCAGCTCGCCATCGGCGCCGACGATCTCGTACTTGTACAGATCGCCGAGGGCCGCATGCGGGACGAAGATCTCCCAGACGCCGGCCTCGTGGCGCAGCCGCATCGGATGGCGGCGACCGTCCCAGCCATTGAAGCTGCCGACGACGCTGACCCGGCGCGCATTCGGCGCCCAGACGGCAAAGCGCACGCCGCCGTCCTGCGCATGGGCGCCAAGCAATTCGTAGGGCCGTGGATGCCGGCCGGCCTGCAGCAGGGCCAGGTCCTGCTCGGCCAGCAGCGGGCCATAGGCATAGGCGTCGGCATATTCGCCGCTCGCGCCATCCTGCCATTGCACGGCCAGCCGGTAGTCGAAGCGCTTGCGGCGGCGCGGGATCGACGCTTCGAAGAAGCCCGGTTCACGCTCGGCGAGCGACACCACGGCGCGGCCACCGGCGGCCTCGACCACGCCAACCGCGCGCGCGCCGGGCAGCAGCGCGCGCAGCCAGAGCCGGCCGCTGTCGTCCGCATGCAGGCCCAGCGCCGCGAACGGGTCGCCGTGGCGCGCTTCCAGCAAGGCCCTGATCTGGCTTGGCTCCAGCATCGAGGCGTGGTCTCCTG
Source organism: Roseateles violae (assembly GCF_030410485.1). Lineage (GTDB taxonomy): Bacteria > Pseudomonadota > Gammaproteobacteria > Burkholderiales > Burkholderiaceae_C > Roseateles_D > Roseateles_D violae. The sequence continues at coordinate 518,731 of NZ_JAUHHC010000004.1, forward strand.
TCCGTCCGGGTTCAGCCCAGGCTCTTGACCGACCAGACGCGCTCGACGTATTCGGCGATCGTGCGATCGGACGAGAACCAGCCCATGCCGGCCACATTCAGCACCGCGCGCTCGCCCCAGGCCCGCGCGTCCTTGTAAAGCGCGTCGACCTTGGACTGCGTGGCCGCGTAGTCGGCGAAATCGGCCATCAGCATATAGGTATCGCGGCCCAAGAGCGCATCGACCAGCTGGCGGTAGCGCGAGGCGTCGCCGCCGGAGAAGGCGCCGCCGGCGATCGCGTCGATGACGTTCTTCAGCGCGCGGTTCTCCTCGACATACAGGCGCGGGTCATAGCCCAGCGCCTTCATCTTGGCCACGTCCTCGGTCTTCAGGCCGAACACGAACATGTTCTCGGTGCCCATGGCCTCGGCCATCTCGATATTGGCGCCGTCCCAGGTGCCGATGGTCAGCGCGCCGTTCAGCGAGAACTTCATATTGCCGGTGCCGGAGGCCTCGGTGCCGGCCGTCGAGATCTGCTCGGACAGGTCGGCCGCCGGGATGATCATCTCGGCCAGCGAGACGCCGTAGTTGGGCATGAAGACCAGCTTCAACTTGTCGCCGACGCGCGCATCGCTGTTGACGATGCGGCCGACGTCATGTGCCAGGCGGATGATGCTCTTGGCCATCTGGTAGGCCGAGGCCGCCTTGCCGGCGATGACCACGGTGCGCGGTGTCCAGTCGGCGTTCGGGTTCGCGACGATGGCCTGGTAGCGCGCGATCACGTGCAGGATGTTCAAGAGCTGGCGCTTGTACTCGTGGATGCGCTTGATCTGCACATCGAAGAGGCTGTCCGGATTGACGGCGATGCCGGTCTCGCGGCGAATCAGTTCGGCCAGGCGCTCCTTGTTCGCGCGCTTGACGCTGCGGAATTGCTGGATCAGAGCGGTGTCGCCGGCCAGCGGCTTCAGCTTGGACAGCTGCGACAGATCCTGGCGCCAGGTCTTGCCAATGCGCTCGTCGATCACGCTGGAGAGCGCCGGATTGCACTGCTGCAGCCAGCGGCGCGGCGTCACGCCATTGGTGACGTTATGGAAGCGGCCGGGGAAGATCTTCGCGTAGTCGGCGAAGATCGTCTGCACCATCAGCTCCGAGTGCAGGGCCGCGACGCCGTTGACGCGGTGCGAGGCGACGATGGCCAGCGCGGCCATGCGCACGCGGCGCTCGCCGCCATGGCCATGGTGGCCCCCCTCGTCGATCAGCGAGACGCGCGCCAGCAGCGCCTCGTCGCCGGGGAACTGCGCGCGCACTTGTTCGAGGAAGCGGTGGTTGATCTCGAAGATGATTTCCAGATGGCGGGGCAGCAGGGCCTCGAACATCTGCAGCGGCCAGGTCTCCAGCGCCTCGGGCATCAGCGTGTGGTTGGTGTACGAGACCGCCTGGCGCGTGATCGCCCAGGCCTCGTCCCAACCCATGCCATGCTCGTCGAGCAGCAGGCGCATCAGCTCGGCCGGGGCCAGGGCCGGATGCGTGTCGTTCAGATGGATCGCGTTCAGCTTGCCGAGGCTGTGCAGCGACCTGAACTCGCGCAGATGGCGATGGATCAGGTCCTGCAGCGAGGCGCTGACCAGGAAGGCCTCCTGCTTCAGGCGCAGCTCGCGGCCCGGGTCGGTCGAGTCGTCCGGGTACAGCACCCAGTTCAGCGCGTCGGCCGAGACCCGGTGCTTGGCCGCCTGCGGATGGGCGCCGCGGCAGAAGGCATTGAAGTCGATCGGCGCCTCGGCCGTTGCATGCCACTGGCGCAGGGTCGAGACGCGCTCGCTGTGATGGGCCGGCACGATGAAATCAAAAGCCTGGGCGACCAGGCGCTCGGCCGGCACCCAGCGGCGGCTGCCGTCGGCATCGACCTCGACGCGGCCGCCGAAGCCGACCGGATAACGCACATCGGGGCGCGGCAGTTCCCAAGGTTGGCCCAGGCGCAGCCAGTCGTCGGGTACCTCGACCTGGCGGCCGTCCTGGATGCGCTGGGCAAACATGCCGTACTGATAGCGCAGGCCATAGCCGAAGGACGGCAGGCCCAACTCGGCGAAGGAATCGAGGAAGCAGGCAGCCAGGCGACCGAGGCCGCCATTGCCCAGGGCGGCATCGCTTTCGCGCTCGAGCACATCGGGCAGGTTCTGGCCCTCGGCCGCAAAGGCCTCACGCAAGCTCGCGTCCAGACCCAGGGCGGCCAGGGCATTGCCCAGCGCGCGGCCCATCAGGAATTCCATCGACAGATAGTGGACGCGGCGCACCGGCGCCTTGGCCGGATCATCGCCGCGCGCGGCGTCGGCGCGCTGGGTCGTCGCCCAGCGCTGGCCCAGCAGTTCGCGGCAGGCGCTGGCGGCGGCGCGCATCAGCGCCTCGCGGGTCGGGCCTTCGCTGGACTGGGCGAGTTCGCGCTGCAGCGCGGCCTGGAAGGCGGCCTGCAGCTCGGCGGGAGCCGGGGAACTGGACGAGGTGTTGTTGTTCATGGCAGCGGTCTCGGGGCTGGCGGTCGTGCAGACGGTCATCAGGGTGTTTCTCGCGGCGCGGCCGCGATCGGGCTGGATGGAACGGATGAAAGCGTGCCGGCGTAGCGCCGGCTTGGAGTCAAGTATCGCCCAGGCCTTTGAATTTTTGTAGTTTCACTACATCGGGTAATCCCGGCAGCCGACTCAACCCATTGATTTTAGGGGATTCATTCGGGTTACGGCCGGGAAAGCGCTGTTGTTCAACTACATCCAGCCATGTATATTCTCTACAAATAACGGGGTCAGCCCGCCCTCCCGGCGCCGCCAGCCCCACCACCCAAGATAGTTAAAGAAAGCCCGCCGCATGGCGCGGCGCGGAGACAGACAAGTGGCGGATGTTCAGCTGGCCGGCGTGGCCAAGGCCTACGGCGATGTCCAGATCCTGCACGGGATCGATCTCGAGATCCGCGACGGCGAGTTCATGGTCTTCGTCGGGCCCTCGGGCTGCGGCAAGTCGACGCTCTTGCGCACGATCGCCGGCCTGGAGGACATCACCTCGGGCGAGATGCGCATCGGCGGGGTTCTGGTCAACGACGTGCCGCCGGCCGAGCGCGGCATCGCGATGGTGTTCCAGTCGTATGCGCTCTACCCGCATATGAATCTGTACGACAACATGGCCTTCGGCCTGAAGCTGGCCAAGGTGCCCAAGGACGAGATCGAGCGCGCCGTGCGCTACGCCGCGCGCATCCTGCACATCGAGCACCTGCTGGAGCGCAAGCCCAAGGACCTGAGCGGCGGCCAGCGCCAGCGCGTCGCCATCGGCCGCGCGATCGTGCGCAAGCCCGAGGTCTTTTTGTTCGACGAGCCACTGTCCAATCTCGACGCCGCGCTGCGCGTGCGCATGCGCTACGAGTTCGCCAAGCTGCACGAGGACCTGAAGACGACGATGGTCTATGTGACGCACGACCAGGTGGAGGCGATGACCCTGGCCGACCGCATCGTCGTCCTCAGCGCCGGCAAGATCGAGCAGGTCGGCACGCCGCTGGAGCTCTACGAGCATCCGGACAATCTGTTCGTGGCCGGCTTCATCGGCTCGCCGAAGATGAATTTCATTGACGCGGAGATCGTCTCGGCCGCGGCCGAGCACGCGGTGGTCCGCCTCAGCGACGGCGCGACGATACGCGCCCATGTGGACGCCTCACGCGCCAAGACCGGCGACAAGGTCACGCTGGGCCTGCGGCCCGAGCATTTCGAGGTCGGCGGCGATGACAACCTGATCTCGAGCACCGTCACCTTCGTCGAGTCGCTGGGCGGTGTCACCCACGCCTACTGCGCCTATCCCGGTGTCGAGGACGCGCTGACCTGCGAGTTCGACGGCCGCACCCGCGCGCGCTCGGGCGACATCTTGAAGCTGCACTTGCCGGCCGAGCTCTGCTATCTGTTCGACGCTCAGGGCCTGGCCTTCAAGCGGCTCGGAGCGGCGGCATGAAGGATTCGCTGAAGGCCGCGCGGCTGGTTCTGGGCGCTCTTGCGGCGGCCACCCTGCTGGCCACCCAGCCGGTCGCCGCGCAGACCGCGCCGAAGCTGCTAGTTTGGATCAATGGCGACAAGGCCTATAACGGCCTGCAGAAGGTCGGCGACGCTTTCGAGCGCGCCTCGGGCGTCAAGGTGCTGGTGGAGCATCCGGTCGACGCGCCGGAGAAGTACACGCAGGCGGCCGGCGCCGGCAAGGGCCCGGACGTGTTCTGCTGGCCGCACGACCGCGTCGGCGAATGGGCCAAGGCCGGTCTGCTGACGCCGGTGCAGCCGCGCAAGCCGCTCTACGAGGAGCTGGAGCCGGCGGCCTGGCAGGCCTTCCGCTACCAGGGCCGCTTCTGGGGCTATCCGATCGCGATCGAGACCACCGGCCTGATCTACAACAAGGCCCTGGTCGCCAAACCGCCGGCCAGCTGGGACGAAGTGATCGCGCTGGACAAGGAGCTGCAGAAGCGCGGCAAGCATGCGGTGCTGTGGGACTACAACAAGAGCTTCTTCAGCTGGCCGATGTTCGCCGGCGCCGGCGGCGTGATCTTCGGCCGCGATGCGCAGGGCGATTTCGATGCGAGCAAGGTGGCCGTCAACAACGAGGGCGCGCAGGCCGCCGGCCGCATGCTCGAGCGCCTGATCAAGGACGGCGCGATGCCGCGCGGCGCGCGCTACTCCGAGATGGAATCGAGCTTCGCCCGCGGCGAGGTGGCGATGATGATCTCCGGCCCCTGGGCCTGGGACAACGCGCGCAAGGCCGGCATCGATATCGGCGTCGCGGCGATTCCCGCCGTCATTCCCGGCAAGCCGTCCAAGCCCTTTGTCGGCGTGCTCGGCTGCATGATCTCGGCCCCGTCCAAGAACAAGGACCTGGCGCGCGAGTTCATCGAGCAGCATCTGATGCGGCCGGCCTCGCTGAAGCTGCTCGATGCCGACGTGCCGATCGGCGTGCCGGCCAACAAGGCCTTCTATGCCGAGCTGGCCGTCAATCCGCTGATCCGCGCCAGCATGGAGAACGCCCGCGCCGGCGAGGCCATCCCGAACATCCCCGAGGTGGGCCGCTTCTGGACCGCGATGGACGCGGCGCTGGAGGCGATCACCAACGGCCTGCAAAGCCCCAAGGATGCACTGGACGGCGCGGCCGGCCGGATGCTGCTCAAGCAATGAACGCCATGACCGCATCGACCTCGGCCCCTTCTGCCTACCGGGCCGCCTCCCTGCCCGGCTCGCCGCTGTCCGAGGCCTACACGCGCCAGCCGCCCAGCGCGCTGGACAAGCTGGCGAAGGCGCTCTACTGGCCGACGATCGCCGTCATCGCGCTGGCCGCGATGCACCTGGTCTTCATGCTCTACGCGGCCGGCCTGACCGCCTGGGCGCTCGGCGCGCTCCTGCTGTTCGGCGCCGGCTTTGCGATCTATCTGAGCCGCGCCGGCTTAGCCTACCGCTATCTGTTCCCCGGCGTCGCCGGCATGCTGCTCTTCATCGCCTTCCCGCTGCTGTTCACGACGCAGATCGGCTTCACCAACTATTCGTCGGCCCATTTGCTGAGCCAGGAGCGCGTGCGCGAGTTCCTGCTCGAGCAGCACGACACGGTGCTGGACCAGGTGCGCGACTACAGCGTGCACGGCGACGGCAAGGAATTCCGCCTCGTGCTGCGCGACCCGGCCGGCTCTGCCGTGGGCAGCGAGCAGTTTGTCTCGCCGCCGCTGGCGCTGCGCAGCGGCGACAAGCCGCTCACCGTGGCGATGCAGGCCCTCGGCCCGGCCAGCGGCACACTGGGCCCGGCGCTGTCGCTGAAGGAACTGGTCGAACACCGCGCCGCGCTGGCGCAGCTGCGGTTGCAATTGCCCGGCCAGACCGGTGAATCGGCAACGCTGCGCTATCTGGGCCTGCGCGAGTTCGGCCCGGTCAAGGCCCACTACGAGGAACAGGCCGACGGCGCGCTCAAGCGCGTCGCCGACGGCGCCCTGTTCAGACCCGACCCCGCCACCGGCTACTACGAGGGCCAGGGCGCGGCCGCCGGCACGCATCTGGCACCGGGCTACAAGGTGATGGTCGGCGCACAGAACTACAAGCGCATGCTGTTCGATGCCGAGTTCCGCGGCCCCTTCCTGTCGATCTTCGGCTGGACCGTCGTGTTCTCGCTCCTGACCGTCGTCTTCGCGACGGCGATCGGCATGATGCTGGCCGTGCTCCTGAACTGGGAAGACCTGAAGTTCCGCACGACCTACCGCACCCTGCTCTTCCTGCCCTATGCGGTGCCGGGCTTCATCTCGATCCTGGTGTTCAAGGGCCTGTTCAACCAGAACTTCGGCGAGATCAACGCGATCCTCGACGCCTTGTTCGGCGTGCGGCCGGCCTGGTTCGCGGACCCGACCTTGGCGCGCACCATGCTGCTGATCGTCAACGTCTGGCTCGGCTATCCCTACATCCTGATCCTCTGCGCCGGCCTGCTGAAGGCCATCCCCGCCGACCTGTACGAGGCCTCGGCCCTGGCAGGCGCCGGTCCGCTGACCAATTTCTTCAAGATCACGGCGCCGCTGATCATCAAGCCGCTGTCGCCGCTGCTGGTCTCGGCCTTCGCCTTCAACTTCAACAACTTCGTCGTCATCGCCCTGCTCACCGACGGGCGGCCCGACTATCTGTCGACCAAGATCCCGGCCGGCCAGACCGACATCCTGGTCAGCTACACCTACCGCATCGCCTTCCGCGATTCGGGCACCGATTTCGGCCTCGCCGCGGCGATCTCGACGCTGATCTTCGTGCTCGTCGCATCGATGTCGCTGCTGAACCTGCGCCTGATGCGCAAAGCAAACCAATAAAGGCATAGACATGGCCATCGTTCGAGGCAAGCAAGCCCGCTGGCGCGTGTTCGCGGCACATGCGCTGCTGTGGGGCTTTCTGGCGATCACGCTGTTCCCGCTGCTGGCCGTCCTTTCGATCTCGCTGCGGCCCGGCAATTTCGCCACCGGCAGCCTGATCCCCGCGACGATCAGCCTGGAGCACTGGCAGCTGGCGCTGGGCATCCCCTACCAGGCGCCGGACGGCTCGCTGGTCCAGCCGCCCTTCCCGGTGCTGACCTGGCTGTGGAACTCGATCAAGGTCGCGACGATCTCGGCGGCGCTGATCGTCGCGATCTCGACCACGGCCGCCTATGGCTTCGCGCGCCTGAAGTTCCCCTTCAAGACCGGCATCCTGAACAGCATGCTGCTGCTGCAGATGTTCCCGGCCGTGCTGGCCCTGGTGGCGATCTACGCGATCTTCGAGACCATCGGGACCTTCGTGCCCTGGCTGGGCATCGAAACCCATGCCGGCGTGATCGTCGCCTACCTCGGCGGCGTTGCCGCGCACATATGGACGATCAAGGGCTATTTCGAGACTATTCCCGTCGAAATCGAGGAGAACGCCAAGGTCGACGGCGCCACCCACTGGCAGACCTTCCGCCTCGTCTTGCTGCCGATGGCCGTGCCCATCCTGATGGTCGTCTTCGTGCTGGCCTTCATCGGCTGCATCATCGAGTACCCGGTCGCCTCGGTGCTGCTGCGCGAGGAATCGAACCTGACCCTGGCCGTAGGCTCCAAGTACTACCTTCACGACCAGCGCTTCCTCTGGGGCGACTTCGCCGCCGCGGCCGTCCTGTCGGGCCTGCCGATCACCTTGGTCTTCCTGTTTGCCCAACGTTGGATCGTCTCGGGCCTGACCGCCGGCGGCGTGAAGGGTTGAGGCCCCTCGTCCAAGGAGTACCTTGGCCGGTCCCCCGTGGGGACGGCGATAACCGCCGGATCGACCGGCAAGCACATCGCCAGGACGGGCCGGCTTGGGAGCGGCCCGGCGCTCGGCCCGCGATTTTTACGCGTCGCAGTCGCTGCACCGCAGAATGGAAACACTGAGATGGAATTGAGAGATATTGGCTGCACAGGCCTGCGCGTCTCGGCCCTGGGCTTCGGCGCGATGCACATCAACGACGAGCGCGTCGGCGAGGACGAGGCCGGCCGGCTGTTGAACGCGGTGCTCGATCTGGGCATCAATCTGATCGACACGGCGCGCAGCTACGGTCTGTCGGAAGAGCGCATCGGCCGCCATCTGGCGCATCGCCGCGGCGATTTCGTCCTGTCGACCAAGGTCGGCTACGGCGTCGACGGCGTGCCGGACTGGACCTACGACTGCATCGTCGGCGGCGTCGAGCGCGCGCTGCGCCTGATGCGCACGGACTGGCTGGACATCGTCCACCTGCATTCCTGCCCGCTGCAGACCTTGCAGGCGGACGAGGTGATCCGCGCGCTGGACGACTGCCGGCGCGCCGGCAAGCTGCGCGTCGCCGCCTACTCGGGCGACAACGCCGAGTTGGCCGCCGCCCTCGACGATTCGCGCTTCGGCGCCGTGCAGACCTCGATCAGCGTCTGTGACCAGATCAATCTGAGCGAGAACCTGCCGCGCGCCGCCGAGAGGGGCATGGGCGTGATCGCCAAGCGTCCGCTGGCCGGCGCCGTCTGGCGCCATGCCCAGCGGCCCGACGATTTCGCCGAGGGGCAGTACTGGGATCGCTGGCAGGCCATGGGTCTGGACGCCCAGATCGCGCCCGAGGCGCGCACCGAGATCGCCTTGCGCTTCGTCGCCCACCTGCCCGGTGTGGCGAGCAGCATCGTCGGCACCTCCAAGCTCGCGAACCTGCAGCAAAACCTAGCCCTGCTCGCCAAGGGGCCGCTGCCGGCGGCGCAGCAGGCCGCCTTGCGCCAGGTCTTCGCCGACAAGCAAGCGGCATGGGCGGGCCTGATCTGAGCCTGGACGCGCAGCGGCAGCGGCGCAATCTGGATTTCCTGGCCAGCGGTGCCGAATTCGACTTCGGCGATGCGGCCGACTGCCCGCTCCCGCCGGCGGAGCTGGCCGCACTGCAGGCCGACAGCCCCGGCGTCGAAGCCGTCGTCACCGGCGGTCTCAGCGCCGAGGTGCTGAAGCTACGCGTCGGCGAGCGCCTGTTCGCCGTCAAGAAGGCCCGGCCGCAATGCCGGGTCCGCAACGTCGACGGCCAGACCTCCTTTCTGAACGAGCTGCAGCGCCATGCCGAGCTGCGCGCGCTGGCGCTGCCGGGCGTGTTGAAACCGGTCTACGGCTCGCTGCGGCACGGTCTGATCGTCTCGCCCTGGATAGCCGGCGGCAACCCGCAGCGCTTCGATCAACGCCAGACCGCCCAGCTGCTGGAGAGCGGCTGCGCGCTGGTGGCCGCCGGCTTCTTCGAGTGGGACTTCAGCCCCGGCAATCTGCTCGACGATGGCCGCCGGCTCTGGCTGTTCGACTTCGGCTATCTCTACCGCTTCGATCCGCTGAGCCAGTACAACAGCGCCGGCATGGGCAATGACTGCCCGCAGTTCCACCTGGCCGAGCGCATCATCAGCCGCCACCTGTCCGGCCAGCTGCTGATGCTGGACGACACCGAAGCGCTCCCTGCCTTCCGGGACTTCATCGGCCTCGCCCTGCCGGCCTATGAGGGCCTGCAGCGCCAGCTGCGCGAGCGCGGGGCAAGAGCGCATGTGCTGAGCTGGCTCGAGACCATCATGGCCGCATGGCGCGCCGGACTCGACGGCGATCTCGGCCCGCTATTCCTCCAGCAATGCTGGCAGGCCCATGCCCACGATCTCGACGACGATCTGCGTGGACAGAGTTGCACGGCAAGAACGCTGCGGCGGGCCGAGTGGCTGGCGCAGACGGCCGAGCGCGAGCACGCGACGCTGAAGCACAGCGGCGCCCTGCCCGCGGCGCTCGCCCAGCTCGATGCCAATGCGTTGGGTGCGCATTACCGCGGCCTCGGCGCGCAGGCTCGGGCCTACCTCATCGCCTGAGCAGCGCCGGCAGGCGCATGCTCAGATCCGGCATCCAACCCTCTTCATCGCCGGCCAGACGCTGGTCGTGACGGTAGTCCTCATGGACCTCGATCCGCCAGTCGCTGCGCTCGAAGCGCTCGCGCAGCGCGGCCGCGATGCGGTCGAAGCTGTGGCCCTCGCGCGCATTGCTGTCCAGATGGACGGGACCGGCCGATGGCGTCTTGGCAAGCAGCAGATCGAGCAAGGCCGCGGCGGTGTCCTCCATGAAGGAGCAGGCCGGGATCCAGGCGCGGCTGGCGCCGACACGGCCCTCGCGGCGCTGCCATTCATCGAGCGCCGCCAGCATATTGTTGCCGCGGCCGTCGGCGGCGATCTGCCAGCCGATGCGCGTGATCGTCGCGGCCGGATGGGCCGCCCGCACGGCATCCTCGCAGGCGATCTTGTAGCGGCCGTAGTCGTCCTTGGCCGTGCGCACATCGCCGGGGCGATGCGGACCGTCGGGAAGCTGGTCGAAGACCATCGCCGTGCTGGTGAACAGGAAAGGCCGCTTATTGCGTGCCGCCCAGCCGGCCAGGTTCTCGGCCCAGTCCGCGCCGCCCATCGCCAGATGCGCGATCGCATCGGGCTGCCGGGCATCGAGCCAGGCCTGCCCGGCGGCGAGATCCTGCGGATCAAGCAAAACGCGGTCCCAGCCCAGAGGCCGGAGACCGCGTTCCTGTGCCAGCGCCGCAAGCTTGGGCGCCAGCGTGCCGTTCAGGCCGGTGATCAGCAAACTTGCCATCGCCGGCCTTCGGCTTCGCTGAGATTTAGAACTTGTAGTTCGCGCCCAGCAGGTAGCTGCGGCCCCACTTGATCGACTCCAGCGGGCGGTCCTTCGTGCCGGCATAGGTCCGGTAGTCGGAATCGCCCAGGTTGTTGACCTGGAACAGCAGGCCCAGGCCCTTGGCCCAGCCGTCGCTGAAGGTGTAGCCGATCTGCAGGTCGGTGACATCCTCGCCGACCACATAGCGCAGCGTGCGGTTGCCGTCGAAGTTGCCGATCTCGCCGATGAAGTCCGAACGCTTGCGCTGGCTGATCCGCGCCTCGAAGCCCTTGTGCTCGTAATAGGCGGTCAGGTTGTAGACCCGCTCCGACAGACCCGGCAGCGCGATCTCGCCAGGGCCGACGCTGCTGGCGCTGTCGGGAGCCTTGATCTTGATATTGCTGTCGGTGAAGCTGGCGCTGGCCATGATGCCGAAGCCGCTCAGTGCCGGCGTGAACAGGCTCAACGGCAGCGAGGCCGCCAGCTCGATGCCCTGCAGCTTGCCGCCCTTGCCGTTGTACGGGGCGGTGAAGTTGCCGGTCGTCTGGGCCGGCGGGCAGGCGCCGCTGCCGCCGTTGCAGGTGTTCGGCGGTGCATAGCCGGCGATGAACTTCGAGAAGTCGTAGCTGCCGTTGGTCTGCGTGTAGATATAGCTCTTCAGGTCCTTGTAGAAGGCGGCCGCAGCCACATAGGCCTTGTTGCCGAAGTACTTCTCGTAGGACAGGTCGACCGCATTGGCCAGCCAGGGGTCGAGCTCCGGGTTGCCACCGCTGGCGCCCGGCTTGCCGGTGGCCGTGTCGATGCCGAAATCGACGCCGGCACGCAGCTCGTCGACGCGCGGACGCGCCATCTGGCGGGCCAGGGCGAAACGCACCGTCTGATCGTTACCGAGCGAGAAGGCCAGGTTCAGGCTGGGCAGCCATTCGGTGTCGGTCTTGCCACCGGAGATCGGCCTGACCTGCTCGCCGGCCGGCTTGGTGCCGTCGAAGTAGTTCGCGTTCGAGGACTGCTCGACGCGCACGCCCTGCAGGCCGACATTGCCGCGCACCGGCACGCCGCCCCACTGCGCGTCGATATTGGCCTTGGCGAACAGCGTCGTCGTCTTCTCCTCGACGGTCCAGGCCTTGGCGATCAGGTAGCCGGCCGAGGTCTCGCTCGGGTTGAAGGTCATGTAGCGGCCGACGGCGCCGGGCACGTTCCAGGCCGGGATCTTGCCGACGCCGGCGAAGCCCAGGTCCACCAGGCCGTACTGCAGATCGGAGGCGATCGCCGTGTCGCCCTGGGCGCCGACATTGATATTGCCTTCGGGCTGGTGCTTTTCCTTCGAGCGGTCGGCGTAGTTCAGACCCACGTCGATGTCGGAGAACAGCCCCTTGGCGAAGGGAGTGGCCCAGTTGCCAACCAACTTGAAGCCCTTCAGTTCGTCCTCGACGCTGGGCACCTTGCCGTAGCCGGAGCCGTAGATCGTGCCGGTCAGCAGCAGCTTGCTCGGATCGGAGTAGCTCAGCCCCGGCGTCAGCTGCGAGAAACCGTTGCCGTTGAAGGCCAGCTTGACCGAATCGAGCTGCGGCTTGGGCACCAGCTGGGTGTTGTTCTCCAGGCTCAGCTCGTCGCGCTTGGCGTGCGAGTAGTTCAGGTCGGCCGTCAGCGTGAAGTCGTCGCTGAAGCGGAACTTGTTGTTCCAGCCGGCAGCCTTGATCTCGTCCTCGCGCTTGTTGTACATGCCGCGAACCAGCGGGTAGACGTTCTGCGCGGTGCCGCCGGTCATCGTGTTGCTCGAATTGACGGTCACGCCGGTGAAGTTCAGCCCCGGGTTGTAGCCGCCGTTGTAGCCGCCGATATGGACCTCGAACTGGTTCGCCGTGTTCTCCTGCTCGGCCTTGGTGAAGAAGCCGTCGACGACGCTGGTCCAGCTGTCGCTGGGACGGAACTCGACCGTGCCGATGAAGCCATCGCGCTTGGAGACGCCGGTGCGGCGCAGGGCCTTGATGCCGTCGGTGATGTAGGTGCCGGCCGGCACGCCGGGGCGGCCCTCGACCTTCCAGGGCTCGTACAGGCCGACCTGCTCTTCCGCCACCGGGGTCTCCAGGTGGGCGTAACCGAGGGCAACGCCGATGGTCTTGCCGTTGAACTGGTCCACATAGCTGGCGCTGAAGCGGTTGCCGGTGTCCTTGGCATTGGCCGCATCGCCCATCGAGGTCTTCGAGCCCCGGGCGTTCAGCACGATCGCGCGGCTGCCGAAGGCCAGCGGGCGGATCGTCTGCATGTCCAGCGTGCCGGACAGGCCCTGGCCGACCAGGCCGGCATCCGGCGTCTTGTAGACGACGACGCCGCTGAGCAGTTCGGACGGGTACTGGTCGAACTCGACGCTGCGGTTGTCGCCGGTGGAAACCATCTCGCGACCGTTCAGCAGCGTGGTCGCGAAGTCGGGCGACAGACCGCGCACGCTGATCACCTGGGCACGGCCGGCGACGCGCTGCGCCGACAGACCGGGCAGACGGGCCAGCGACTCGGCGATCGAGACATCGGGCAGCTTGCCGATGTCTTCGGACGAGATCGCCTCGACGATGGAGTCGGAGTTCTTCTTGACCGAGATCGCCTCTTCGATGCCTTTGCGAATGCCGGTGACGGTGACCGTCTCCAGCGTCGACGCCGCCTGCTGCGCTTGCGCACCGGCGACCAGCATCAGGAGGCCGCAGCCGACGGCTACCGGACTCACCTTGAACAGGGTTTCACGCGGCTGGGCCACGCGCTTTTCTTTGGACGTATTCATATCTGTCTCCTCAAGCTCACTGGAACAAAGATTCCGCTATGCACACGAGGCCCGCCAAACAGCGGGCATCGTCGACACAGGGTTCAAGAACCCAAGGTCTTACATCGGTTTGTATCAAAACTAGATAATTCTGCGAGCCGACGTAAACCCTAGACGTTGCTTTACTACCACCTGTTTCGCACCGTTACCGGCAGACAACCCAGGGTTACTACTGATTTTCTATTTGAATCCCTAGCTTTCAATCACTATTCGCCCGGTCGGTACACTGTTGCATGTAGTCGAACTACATTTCATAAAACGAAATTTCTAGGCGCCATGCTGCTCGATGGCCTGAGCGGCCCCGTCCAGCGCCGCCATCGTGTCGGTGATCAGCAGGGTCGGAATCGCCTGCAGATAGCCGCGGAAGCGCCCCTTGGCCTCGAAGCGCTCGCGAAAGCGCGAGGCAAAGAAACGCTCGCCGAGCCGCGGCACGATGCCACCGCCGATATAGACGCCGCCGCGCGCACCCAGCGTCAGGGCCACATTGCCGGCAAAGCCACCCAGCAGCGCGCAGAACGCGTCGAGGGTGCGCACGGCCAGCGGATCGACGCCGGCCAGGCCCTGCTCGACGATGGCCTCGGCGCTCAGCGGCTCGGCACTCGCGCCCTGCACGGCCACGACGGCGCGATGCAGCAGCGGCAGACCGATGCCGGACAGCAGGCGCTCGGCCGAGACATGCTCGTAATCGCGCCGCACATGGTTCAGCAACTCGCTCTCGAAGGCGTCCGCCGGCGCCAGCGTCGCGTGACCGCCCTCGCCCGGCAGCGCCAACCAGCCATGCGCGGCGCGCACGACGCCGGCCACGCCGAGACCCGTGCCCGGGCCGATCACGGCCAGCACCGCATCGGGCGCGGCTTCCGCCGGGCCGGGCCAGCGGCGCAGCTGATGCCCATGCAGGCGCGGCAGCGACAGCGCCAGCGCCTCGAAGTCATTCAGCACCAGCAGCACGTCCAGTCCCAACTCGCCTTGCACCGCATCGCGCGAAAAGCTCCAGTGCCCGTTGGTCAGCTCGACCCGGTCGCCACCATCCAGCGCCGTTGCGACGGCAAAGGCCGCGCCATGCGGCGCGGCGTAGGCGGCGCCGAGCCGCTGCGCCAGAGCGGCCAGATAGGCGCGCGCCGCGGCCGCCGGCCCCGCATGGTCGGCGACGGCCAGCACCTGCACATGCTCGACGACGGCGCCGGCCGCCGCCACCCAACCGAAGCGGGCATTGCTGCCGCCGATATCGGCCACCAGCCAGGGAAAGCCGGCGCTCATGATGCGGCCGCCGGCCGCTCATCGGCCCGGATTGCCCGTTCAGGGGCGCAACAGAAATTCGCGTCTTGCACGGTCGGATCAATCTCGCTGCGCGCTGCTGGCACGGTGCCGGCGGCGCTGGGTGTTCGTTCTTCCGATCGCCGGCACGCCCCGAGGACAGCGCCGGCCGCTGCTTCACAAAACGGAAGCGAATCGAAAGGTAGCAAAACTACATTGTGAACACAATAGCAAGCTTTCCACCTGGAACTTTCCCTGGTAGTCCGTGTTAACAGGCGCCAAAGATGCTTGCAAGGAAGATGTAGTCGAGCTACAAAACAGCCAGTCCGCAAGTCGCCCAAGCCGGGTCGGCGCGGGCCGCGCCGGCCTGCCGTCGCCGCAGCCCCATAATGACGCGCCATTGATCATCTGCCGCCCATGACGCCAAGCTTCGACAGCCCCCGACTGATTGCCGACATCGGCGGCACCTATGCGCGTTTCGCGCTGGAAACCAGTCCCGGCGAGTTCAGCCATATCGCCTCGCTGCGCTGCGCCGAACATGCCGACTTCCATGCCGCGGTCAGTGCCTATCTGGGCACGCTGTCGGCCGAGGAGATCGGCAGTCAGGCGATCGCCCATGCGGCGATCGCCATCGCCAATCCGGTCGAGGGCGACCAGGTGCGGATGACCAATTACCACTGGCAGTTCTCGATCGAGGAAATGCGCCAGCGCCTGGGCCTGGACACCCTGGTCGTCGTCAACGACTTCACCGCGCTGGCCATGGCCCTGCCCAAGCTGGCGCCCGGCGATGCGCGCCAGATCGGCGGCGGCCAGGCGCGCCGGCCCAGCGTGATCGGCCTGCTGGGCTCGGGTTCGGGCCTGGGCGTGTCGGGCCTGATCCCGTCCGGCGACGGCTGGATTGCCCTGGGCACCGAGGGCGGCCACACCAGCTTCGCGCCGCGCGACGAACGCGAAATCGTGATCCTGCGCCATGCCTGGCAGCAGTTCGAGCATGTGTCCTTCGAGCGCCTGCTGTCCGGCCCGGGCATCGAGCTGATCTACCGCGCGCTGGCCGAGCATGCCGGCCAGGCGGCGCAGGCGCTGGCCGCGCCCGAGATCACCCAGCGCGCGCTGGAGGGCAGCGATGCCGTCTGCGTGGACACGCTCGAGGTCTTCTGCAGCCTGCTCGGCACCGCCGCGGCCAATCTGGCCGTGACGCTGGGTGCCCTGGGCGGCATCTATATCGGCGGCGGCATCGTGCCGCGGCTGGGCGCCTATTTCGACCGCTCGCCCTTCCGCTCCCGCTTCGAGGACAAGGGCCGCTTCAGCGACTATCTGGCCGCGATCCCGACCTTCGTCATCACCGCCGAACACGCGACCTTCAAGGGCGCCTCGGCGATCCTGGAGGCGCAACTGAGCAGCCTGCAGAGCGCGCCGGGCACCGCGATCCTGGGCCAGATCCGGCGCGCTCGCGCCGGCCTGTCGCCGGCCGAGTTGCGTGTCGCCGACCATGTGCTGGCCCATGCCCGCTCGGTGCTCAACGACCCAATCGCCGAGATCGCGCGCGCCGCCCAGGTCAGCCAGCCGACAGTGATCCGCTTCTGCCGCTCGCTGGGCTGCGAGGGCCTCTCGGACTTCAAGCTGCGCCTGGCCTCCAGCCTGACCGGCACCGTGCCGGTCACGCATACCCAGGTCAAGAGCGACGACTCGATGCTGGAGCTCGGCGCCAAGGTGCTGGGCAACACCGCCTCGGCCATCCTGCAGGTGCGCAGCGCGCTGAACCGCGAGATGACCGACCGCGCGATCGATCTGCTGCTGGGCGCCGGGCGGATCGAGTTCTACGCGGCCGGCCATTACGGCGTCGTCGCGCAGGATGCGCAGTTCAAGTTCCTGCGCTTCGGCATGTCGGCCGGCGCGCACACCGATCCGCGCCTGCAGATGCTGGCCGCCAATGTGCTGAAACCCGGCGACGTGGCCGTCGTCATCAGCAGCAGCGGGCGCCTGCCCGAACTCCTGGAGGTGGTCGAGAAGGCCCATGAGCGCGGCGCCTATGTGCTGGCCATCACGGCCAGCCAGAGCCCGCTGGCGCGCAAGGCCGATGTGGTGCTGATCGTCGACCATGTGGAGGACGTGTCCACCCATCTGCCGATGATCAGCCGCATCCTGCACCTGCTGGTGATCGACATCCTGGCCGTCGGCGTGGCGATGCGCCGCGCTCCGGAGGGCGTGCCGCTGCTCGGCGGTCAGGTCGAGGAGCGGCTCGATGAAGGCGGCGCGCCGGCGCCGGCCGCCAAGGGCGCACGCAGCGCCGCGCCGGGCGTCAGCCTGGCCGCGCCGCTGGCCCGGCTGACCTCGCACAGCCGCTGAACGCGGCGCGATCTGCACCGCGGGTATAGGAGCATGCGGGGCGCCCTCGGCGCTGTACTAGCATGGGGGCATCACCGCCAACCAGGAGTGCGCCCATGAGCATCGTCCACGCCAATCTGCAGGCCCTGCCCGGCGTGCTCGACCGCCGCGCGATGCTGCAGGCGCTGGAGGCGGCGGCCCAGGCCGCGCGCGCCAGCGGCCATTCGCTGGCGCTGCTGACCCTGGACCTCGACCACTTCAAGGACTACCAGGATGCACAGGGCCCCGGCGCGGCCGAGACCGTGCTGACCCAGTTGGCGATGCTGCTGCAGCAACTCCAGCCGGGCGGCGCGCGCGTGGCCTATCTGGGCGCCGATGAATTCGTCATGCTGCTGCCGGATCTGAGCCTGGCAGCCGCCGCCGCGCTGGCCGAGCGCCTGCGCGAGCGCATTGCCAGCGCGCTGGCCCAGCTGGGCGGCCAGCCGCCGCTGAGCGCAACCATAGGCGTGGCCGCCAGCCCGGCCGGCCAGGACTGGGCCGCGCCCAGCCTCTTGGCCCTGGCCGATATGCGCATGACCTTTGCCAAGCGCCGCCTGACCCCGCACCACAATCTGGTCTGGGCCGGCTCCCTGCCCTCGGACTGGTATGCGCGGCTGGACATCGATCCGGCCCGCTGGCCCAGCCAGTGAGACCGCCGATAATGGCGGCGTGAAAAAGACCTTCAACCTGAAGATCGACGGCAAGCACCCCGAGCGCCTGCTGGAAGCGATCAAGCACGAAATCCGCAAATACCTGGCCCGCGAGCGCCGCAAGCCGCTGCCCAAGGGGGCGGACTTCTGGGATTTCGATTGCCGCTTCGGCGCCAGCGAAGAGACGGCCGAGGCGGTCCGCGTCGGCGCGATCACCGAGCTGATCAATGCCAGCGCCGCCAGCGGCGCCGAGCAGTTCTACATCGAGCTGCTGGCCAGGCCGGGCCAGCGGGTCCTCAAGACCCCGGTGGTCAGCTACGACAAGGCCGAGTAGGCCTGAATCAGAAGGCCGCGATGCCGGTCATCGCCCGGCCGAGGATCAGCGCATGGATGTCGTGCGTGCCCTCGTAGGTGTTGACCACCTCCAGGTTCACCAGGTGGCGGGCGATGCCGAACTCGTCCGAGATGCCGTTGCCGCCCAACATATCGCGCGCGCTGCGGGCGATGTCCAGGCTCTTGCCGCACGAGTTGCGCTTCATGATCGAGGTGATCTCGACCGAGGCCGTGCCCTCGTCCTTCATCCGGCCCAGGCGCAGACAGCCCTGCAGGCCCAGGGTGATCTCGGTCTGCATATCGGCCAGCTTCTTCTGCACCAGTTGGTTGGCCGCCAGCGGCTTGCCGAACTGCTTGCGGTCCAGCGTGTACTGGCGCGCGGTGTGCCAGCAGTCCTCGGCGGCGCCGAGCGCGCCCCAGGCGATGCCGTAGCGCGCCGAATTCAGGCAGGTGAACGGCCCCTTCAGACCGCGCACATCCGGGAAGGCGTTCTCCTCCGGGCAGAAGACCTCGTCCATGACGATCTCGCCGGTGATCGAGGCGCGCAGGCCGACCTTGCCGTGGATGGCCGGGGCACTCAGCCCCTTCCAGCCCTTCTCCAGCACGAAGCCGCGGATCTGGCCGCCATCGTCCTTGGCCCAGACCACGAACACGTCGGCGATCGGGCTGTTGGTGATCCACATCTTGGAGCCGCTCAAGCTATAGCCGCCGTCGACCTTTTTCGCCCGGGTGATCATCGAGCCCGGGTCCGAGCCGTGGTTGGGCTCGGTCAGGCCGAAGCAGCCGATCCATTCGCCCGAGGCCAGCTTGGGCAGGTATTTGCGCTTGGTCTGCTCGTTGCCGAACTCGTTGATCGGCACCATTACCAGCGAGCTCTGCACGCTCATCATCGAGCGGTAGCCGGAGTCGACCCGCTCGACCTCGCGGGCGATCAGGCCGTAGCACACATAGTTCAGGCCGGCGCCGCCGTATTGCTCGGGGATGGTTGCGCCCAGCAGACCCAGCTCGCCCATCTCGCGGAAGATGCTGGCGTCGGTCTTTTCGTGCCGGAAGGCCTCCAGCACCCGCGGCGCCAGCTTGTCCTGGCAATAGGCGCGGGCGGCATCGCGCACCGCGCGCTCCTCTTCGCTCAGTTGCTGGTCCAGCAGCAGCGGATCGTCCCAGTGGAAGGAAGCCTTGGTCTTGCTCATATCGATGTCTCTGATGGGGTGGAATATTGCTTGAATGCTAGCCCTGGACGGGCACGACCGCTGTCACCTCGATTTCGACCTTGGCGCGGTCCTCGATCAGACCGGCGACCTGCACGGCCGTCATCGCGATGCCGAACTCCCGGCCCAGGATCTCGCGGTAGGCGGCGCCGACCTCGCGGCCGCGCGCCACGTACTCGCGTTTGTCGAGCAGATACCAGGTCATGCGCACGATGTGCTCGGGGCCGGCACCGGCCTCGGCGAGCACCGCCTTGATATTGGCCAGGGTCTGCCGCAGCTGGGCGACGAAGTCGTCGCTCTCGAACTCGCAATGCGCGTTCCAGCCGATCTGGCCGGCGACGAAGATCTGGCGGCCGCTCGCTGCGACGCCGTTCGCATAGCCGCGCGGCGCGGCCCATCCCGCCGGTTGGAGGACTTGTTTTTCTGTCGTCATTCCTGCTCTCCTAGCGCCCGCTCCAGCGCGGCGCGCAAATCATCGGGAAAGGGCTGGGCCGCATGCGTGTCCAGCGAGGTGCAGACCAGCACCTGCTCGAAGGCCACGCGCAGGCCGTCCTCGCACTCGAAGGCGATCGCCAGGCCCAGCGATGTGCGGCCCAGCTTCTCGATGCGGATGCGCTGGCTCAGCCAGTCGCCCATGCGGCTGATGCGCCTGAAATCGGCCGCCAGCCGCACGCTGGGCATGCCGGTGCGGCGCGCGCCCAGCAGCTGCGCATAGTCGATGCCCAGGCCGTCGGTGAACCAGTCCTCGACCAGCGCATTGAGCATCTCGAAGTAGCGCGGGTAGAAGACGATGCCCGCCGGGTCGCAATGGCCGAAGCGCACCAGCTCGCGGCGCTCGAAGGCGGTGTTCTTCATGTGCCGACCCCCAGGTAGCGCTGCCACAGGCCCGGGTCGGCGGCCAGCGCCGCCGAGTCGCCGGCCCAGACGACGCGGCCGCGCTCGACGATGCTGTGCCGATCGGCCAGGCGAATCAGCCGCCGCACGTATTTGTCGACGACCAGAATCGTCTGGCCGGCCGCGCGCAAGGCGTCGAGGCAGCGCCAGATCTCCTCGCGGATCAGCGGCGCCAGGCCCTCGGTCGCCTCGTCGAGGATCATCAGCTTGGGGTTGGTCACCAGCGCGCGGGCGATCGCCAGCATCTGCTGCTCGCCGCCGGAGAGCTGGTTGCCCATGTTCGCGCCGCGCTCCTTCAGCCGCGGGAACAGGGCCAGCAGGCGCTCGACCGTCCAGCGCTCGGCCCCCGCGCCGCTGCGGTTCGCCGCGAAGGCCTGCAGATGTTCCAGCACCGTCAGGTTCGGGAACACCTGCCGCCCCTCGGGCACGATGGCCAGGCCCAGGCGCGCGATGCGGTCGGCGGGCCAGCCGGTGACGTCCTCGCCGGCGAAGCGGATGCGGCCGGCGCTGGGGCTCATCCAGCCGCTCAGGCAGCGCAAGGTCGTGCTCTTGCCCATGCCATTGCGGCCCAGCAGGGTGACGACCTCGCCGGCCCGTACCGTCAGATCGAGGTCGAACAGCACCTGGCTGCCGCCGTAGCCGGCCTGCAGGCCGCTCACTTCCAGCAAGACGCTCACAGGGCGGCCTCCATCGCTTCATCGCCCAGATAGGCCTTGACGACCTCCGGATGCGCGCGGATCTGCTGCGCCGTGCCGCTGGCGATCACCCGGCCGCTGACCAAGGTGGAGATGCGGTCGGCCAGGCGGAACACCGCGTCCATATCGTGCTCCACCAGCAAGAGGGTCAGGCCTTGCAGACGCAGCGACTGCAGCAGCTCGACCATGCGCTCCGACTCATCGGGCCCCATGCCGGCCATCGGCTCGTCCAGCAGCAGCAGGCGCGGCCTGGCGGCCAGCGCCAGGCCGACCTCCAGCTGGCGCTGCTCGCCATGGGCGAGACTGCCGGCGATGCGTCCGCCCTGCCCCGCCAGACCGATCTGCGCCAGCAGCGCCTCGGCCTCGGCGTACAGCGCCTCGTCGGCGAGGGCCGCGCGCCACCAGCTCGGCCGGCCCGGGCGGCGCGCCTGCAGCGCCAGCGCCAGGTTGTCGAGCACCGAATAGCGCCTGAAGATGCTGGTGATCTGGTAGGAACGCACGAGGCCGGCGCGCACATGGGCGGCGATGCCGGCATCGCGCAGCTCGCGCCCGTCGAAGACGATGCGGCCGCCATCGGCGCGCAGGGCGCCCGAGATCTGGTGGATCAGCGTGGTCTTGCCGGCGCCGTTGGGGCCGATCAGCGCATGGATCTCGCCGCCGCGCACCTCGAACGAGGCCTCGTCGGTGACCGCCAGCGCGCCGAAGCGCTTGACCAGTTTCTCGACCTTCAGCAGGGGCTCATCAGCCATGACGGGCCCTCTTTCTGATCAGGCCACCCAGGCCCTGCGGCGCGAACAACACGACGGCCAAGAGCAGCAGGCCCAGCGCCATCTGCCAGTGCAGGGTGTAGCCGGACAGCAGTTCCTCCAGCAGCAGCAAGACGGCCGCGCCGAGCGCACCGCCATAGAGCCCGCCGGCCCCGCCGATGATGACCATGATCATCAGCTGGCCCGATTGCGACCAGTGCAGCATATGCGGCGTGACCAGGCCGTTCAGGTTTGCCAGCAGGGCGCCGGCCAGGCCGGCCAGCGCGCCGGCGACGACGAAGGCCTGCCACTGGATCGCGAAGACCGAGGCGCCGACGGCGCCCATGCGCTGCTCGTTCTCCTTCGTGCCCTGCAGCAGGCGGCCGAAGGGCGAATTGACCAGGCGCTGCAGGAACAGCATCGCCGCTGCCGTCAGCGCCAGCACCAGCCAGTAGAACTGCGCATCGTCCTTCAGCACCCGGGTCGGCAGCGGCAGCCCGTCCTCGCCGCCATAGGCCTTCAGCGACACGACCAGGTAATAGAACATCTGGGCGAAGGCCAGGGTGATCATGATGAAGTAGACGCCGCGCGTGCGCAGGCTGACCGCCCCGATCAGCGCCGCCGCAAGACCCGACACCGCCATGGCGGCCGGCCAGGCGACCCAGGCCGAGGCGATGCCGGCGTCCATCAGGATGCCGACCGTGTAGGCGCCCAGGCCGACGAAGGCCGCATGGCCGAAGCTGACCAGGCCGCCGAAGCCGAGGATCAGGTTCAGGCTGCTGGCGGCGATCGCGAAGATCAGCACCCGGCTCAGCACGCCGACATAGAACTCCATGCCGAAGGCGCTCAGGAGCGGCGGCATGGCGGCCAGCAGCGCCAGCAGCGGAATCGCCCAGCGGCCGAGGCCCTTGTGATGAAGAAGGCTTGTTCTCCTCATCATCAGCCTCGCGCGGGGAACAGGCCCTGCGGCTTCCAGAACAGCACGGCCGCCATCAGCAGGTAGATCAGGATGGACGCCAGCGCCGGGCCCAGGTTCGAGGCCACCTCGGCAGAGGCGAGTTGGCGCAGCAGCGCGGGCAGCAGGGTGCGGCTGCAGGTATCGACCAGGCCCACCAGCAGCGAGCCGACCAGGGCGCCGCGGATCGAGCCGATGCCGCCGATGACGATGACGACGAAGGCCAGGATCAGGATGCTCTCGCCCATGCCCACCTGCACCGCCAGCAGCGGCCCCAGCAGCGAGCCGGCCAAGGCGCACAGCGCCGCACCGAAGCCGAAGACCGCCGTGAACAGCCAGCCGATATTGACGCCCATCGCGGTCGCCATCGCGCGGTTCGAGGCGCCGGCGCGCACCCACATGCCCCAGCGCGTCTTCGTTACCAGCACATAAAGCAGCGCCGCCACCAGCAGGCCGACGACGATGATCAAGAGCCGGTAGGCCGGGTACAGCAGGCCCGGCAGCAGTTCGACCGGGCCGGACAGGGCGGCCGGCGTGTTCAGCATCACCGGCTGCTCGCCCCAGATCATGCGCACGCCCTCGTTGCAGATCAGGATCAGCGCGAAGGTCGCCAGCACCTGGGACAGGTGGTCGCGCGCATAAAGCCGGCGCAGCAGCCCCACTTCCAGCAGCATGCCGAAGGCGGCGGTGCCGAGCAGGGCCGCCAGCACCGCCAGGCCGAAGGAGCCGCTGGCCTGCAGCGCGGCGGCCATCAGGTAGGCGCCGACCATGTACAGCGAGCCGTGGGCCAGATTGATCATGTCCATGATGCCGAACACCAGGGTCAGCCCGGCGGCCAGCAGAAACAGCATCAGGCCGAACTGCAGGCCGTTCAGGGCCTGCTCGGTGACGAGAATCCAGTCCATTTCAGCGATTCACGACGGCCTGCATTGACTGAGCGGCACCCGTGGAACTGGCTCTGCCAGGCCACCGGGTGCGCCCCCTTGAGGGGGAGACGCGAAGCGTCTACGGGGGTGGGTCATTTCATCTTGCACGAGGCCGCATAGGCGTCCGCGTGGTTGGTGAAGATCTTGCCCAAGGTCTTGTTGGTCACCCGGCCCTGGCCGTCCTTGGTAATCACGCGCAGGTAGTAGTCCTGCACCGGGTACTGGTTGTTGTTGAACTTGAAGGGGCCTCGCACCGAGGCGAACTTGGCCGCCTTCAGCGCCTTCAGCACCGCCTCCTTGTTCTCGACCTTGCCCTTCACCTCGCGCACCGCCGCGTCGATCAGCAGCGCCGCGTCATAGCCCTGCGAGGCATACAGCGAGGGCAGGCGGCCGTATTCCTTCTGGAAGTCGGCGACGAAGCGCTTGTTGGCGGCGTTGTCCAGGTCATGCGCCCATTGCGAGCTGTTGAACATGCCCAGCATCGGCTCGCCGACCG
Organism: Roseateles violae; assembly: GCF_030410485.1. Taxonomy (GTDB): domain Bacteria; phylum Pseudomonadota; class Gammaproteobacteria; order Burkholderiales; family Burkholderiaceae_C; genus Roseateles_D; species Roseateles_D violae. The sequence continues at coordinate 542,677 of NZ_JAUHHC010000004.1, forward strand.
CGCGGATCACGTCCTCGTCGGCCGAGAAGCCCGGGCCGAACAGGGTGATGTCCTTGGACAGGCCGGCGCCGACGAACTGCTTGATGAAGTTGATGCCCATGCCGCCGGGCAGGAAGATGTACATCGCGTCCGGCTTGGCCGCGCGCGCCTGCGCCAGCTCGGCCGAGTAGTCCAGCTGGCCCAGCTTGGTGTAGATCTCGTCGGCGACCGCGCCCTTGTAGAAGCGCTTGAAGCCGGTGATCGCGTCCTTGCCGGCGGGATAGTTCGGCGCCAGCACGACGACCTTCTTGAAGCCCTTGTCGGTGACCGTCTTGCCGACCGCCTCGTGCAGGTTGTCGTTCTGCCAGGCGATGTTGAAGAAGTACGGATTGCACTGCTCGCCGGCGTACTGCGAGGGGCCGGCATTGGCACTGATGTAAGGCGTCTGGCTCTCGAACACGCTGGGGCCGACGGCCAGCATCACGTTCGAGAACACGATGCCGGTCATGAAGTCGACCTTGTCGCGCTTGAGCAGGCGCTCGGCACTCTGCTTGGCGACATCGGGGTTCTGCTGGTCGTCGGCGGTGACCACCTCGGCAGCCAGGCCGCCGAACTTGCCGCCTTGGTGCTTGAGGGCCAGATTGAAGCCGTCGCGGATGTCGACGCCGAGGCCGGCGCCCGGGCCGGACAGGGTGCTCAGCATGCCGATCTTGATCTTGTCGGCGGCAAAGGCCGGCTGGGCCAGGGCGATCAGGACTGCGGCGCTCAGAACAGTGTTCTTCATCATCATCGTGTCCACCTCCAAATGGATTCAGGTTTCTTGACGCAAACGAAAGCGTTGCAGCTTGCCCGTCTCGGTGCGCGGCAGGCTCGCGCGGAACTCTATCGCACGGGGGTACTTGTACGGCGCGATCGTCGCCTTGACGAAGTCCTGCAAGGTCTTGACCGTCTCGGCGCCCGCCCCATGGCCCTCGCGCAGCACGACGAAGGCCTTGACGATCTGGCCGCGCTCCTCGTCGGGTACCCCGACCACACCACATTCAGCTACCGCTGGATGCGCGAGCAGCGCCGACTCGACCTCGGGTCCGGCGATGTTGTAGCCGCCGGAGATGATCATGTCGTCGGTGCGCGCGTGGTAGACGAAGTAGCCGTCCGCGTCGACCAGATAGGCGTCGCCGGTCAGGTTCCAGCCGTTCAGGACATAGTTGCGCTGGCGCTCGTCGGCCAGATAGCGGCAGCCGGTCGGACCCTTGACGGCCAGCCGGCCGACCTGGCCCGGCGGCAAGACCCGGCCCTCCTCGTCGAGCACGCAGGCGCGGTAGCCCGGCACCGGGCGGCCGGTGGCGCCGGGCCGGGCACTCGCCTCGTCGTGCGAGATGAAGATGTGCAGCATCTCGGTCGCGCCGATGCCGTCGATCATCTCGATACCGGTCACGTCCTTCCACAGCTTGCGCGTCGCCGCCGGCAGCGCCTCGCCGGCGCTGACGCATTTGCGCAGGCTGGAGATGTCATGGTTCTTGACCAGCGGCGCCATCGCGCGGTAGGAGGTCGGCGCGGTGAAGCAGACGGTGGCGCGGTACTCGGCGATCGCTGGCAGCAAGGCCTCCGGCGCTGCCTTCTCCAACAGCACCGTCGACGCGCCGACGCTCATCGGGAACAGCAGCAGGCCGCCCAGGCCGAAGGTGAAGGCCAGCGGCGGGCTGCCGATGAAGACATCGTCGGCCGTCGCGCGCAGGCAATGCACCGGCCAGCAGCGCAGAACAGCGATCACGTCGCGGTGGTTGTGCATCGTGCCCTTGGGCTGGCCGGTCGTGCCGGAGGTGAAGGCGATGATGCAGCAGTCCTCGGCGGCGGTGTCGACATTGTCGAAATGCGCGCGCTTGGTCCTCGCTCGCGCCTCCAGGCCCTCGGCCGCCTCGCTGCGGTAGAGCACCGTAGTCTTCAGGCTGGGGCATTGCGCCTGGGCCAGCGCCAGCTCCTCGGCCAGCGCGGCGTCGCACAGCGCATGGCTGACCTCGGCCTTGTCGATCACCTGCTTCAGTTCCTTGGCGCGCAGCAGCGGCATCGTCGCCACCGCGATCGCGCCGACCTTCATGATGGCGAACCAGCAGGCCGCCAGCTGCGGCGTGTTGGCGCCGCGCAGCAACACGCGGTTCCCGGGCACGACGCCCATGTCCTCGACCAGCACCTGGGCGATGCGATTGGCTTCGGCCCGCAACTGGGCGTAGGTCCAGCGCAGGCCTGCGCCCTGGATGCACGGTCGATCGCCCTGCCCGCTCTCGACCCAGCGGTCCAGCAGATCGTGGGAACAATTCAGCCGCTCCGGAAACAGCAGCTCCGGCAAGTCGAAGATCAACTCAGGCCATTGCTCGCGCGGCGGCAGATGGTCGTTGGCGAAGCTGTCGACATGGGCACTGCTGCTGGATGGACTCATTTGAGAAGATCCCGACCGATAATCAGTTGCTGAACCTCGCTGGCGCCCTCGTAGATGCGCAGCGCGCGGATCTCGCGGTACAGCGATTCGACGATTTCGCCGCTCCTCACACCGCGGCCGCCATGCAGCTGCACGGCCGCGTCGATGACCTGCTGCGCGCCCTCCGTCGCCATCAGCTTGGCCATCGCCGCCTCGCGCGTGACGCCGCGGCCCTGGTCGCGCTGCCAGGCGGCGCGGTAGACCAAGAGCGCCGAGCTGTCGACCGTGCAGGCCATATCGGCCAGCTTGGCCTGGGAAAGCGGCAGCTCGGCAAGGGTCGCGCCGAACATCCTGCGGCTCTTGGCCTGCTTCAGGCCCTCTTCGAGCGCGCGGCGGGCGAAGCCCAAGGCTGCGGCGGCGACCGAGGTGCGGAACACGTCCAGCGTGCGCATCGCCACCTTGAAGCCCTCGCCGGGCGCGCCGATCATCTGGCTCTTGGGCACGCGGCAGTTGCTGAAGCGCAGCCGGGCCAAGGGATGCGGCGCGATCACATCGATGCGCTCGGCGATCTCGAAGCCGGGCAGTCCGGCATCGACGATGAAGGCGCTGATGCCGCGCGAGCCAGGCGCTTCTCCCGTGCGAGCGAACAGCACATAGAAGTCCGCGATGCCACCGTTGGAAATCCAAGTTTTCTCGCCATTCAGCAGATAGCCGTCACCGTCCTCGGTGGCGCTGCACTGCATCGCCGCCACGTCCGAGCCGGCCTCGGGCTCCGACAGCGCGAAGGCCGCCAGCGCCTCGCCGCGTGCCACGCGCGGCAGATAGCGCTCGCGCTGCGCCGGCGTGCCCATCAGCGAAATCGCGCCGGAGCCGAGACCCTGCATCGCAAAGGCGAAATCGGCCAGGCCGTTGTAGCGCGCCAGCGTCTCGCGCAGGATGCAGATCGCGCGGGTGTCGATGCTGTCGCCCTCGCCGCCGGCGATCGCATGGCGCAGCCAGCCGGCCGCGCCGAGCGCCCTGACCAGGGCCTTGCACTCGGCATCGATATCGTCGCCGTGGCCCTGTGCCAGATGCTCGGCACACCAGGCATCCAGGCTCGCCGCCAGTTCGCGATGCCGGTCTTCGAAGAACGGCCATTCAAGGTGCGTGCCGTGCATCTCAGTCTCCCTTGAACTCGGGTCGCTGCTTCGCCACGAAGGCGTGGTAGGCCCGATGGAAGTCCTGCGTCATCATGCAGATCGCCTGGGCCTGGGCCTCGGCCTCGATCGCCTCGTCCACGCCCATATTCCATTCCTGGTGCAGCATCTTCTTGGTCATCGCGTGGCCGAAGCCGGGGCCGGTGGCGATCTCGCTGGCCCAGCCGACGCTGGCCTCCAGCAAGGCCTCGGGTTCGGCCAGTCGGTTGAAGAAGCCCCAGGCCAGGCCCTCATCGCCGCCGAGACTGCGGCCGCTGTAGAGCAGATCGGAGGCGCGGCCCTGGCCGACGATGCGCGGCAGGATGGCGCAGGCACCCATATCGCAGCCGGCGAGTCCCACGCGGGTGAACAGGAAGGCCGTCTTCGAGCGCGCGGTGCCGACGCGCAGGTCCGAGGCCATCGCGATGATGGCGCCGGCGCCGGCGCAGACGCCGTCGATCGCCGCGATCACCGGCTGGGGGCAGGCCCGCATGGCCTTGACCAGGTCGCCGGTCATGCGGGTGAAGGCCAGCAGGTCCGGCATGCTCATCTGGGTGAGCGGGCCGATGATCTCGTGCACGTCGCCGCCGGAGCAGAAATTGCCGCCCGCGCCCTGCACGACGATGGCACGCACCTCCTCCACATAGCTGAGCCGGCGGAACAGATCGCGCAGCTCGGCATAGGACTCGAAGGTCAAGGGGTTCTTGCGCTCGGGCCGGTTCAGCGTGATCAGGCCCACGGCGCCGCGCTGCTCCCAGCTGAAATGCGTGGCCTGGTAGCCGGCCAGGCTTTGGCGGTTGCCCGCCTCCAGATGCTTGTCCATCAGCTTCTCGTCCTTTGGTGATTCTTCAGCACGGCCAGCAAGTCGTAGACCTGGGCCTTCTGCTCGGCGCTCCAGCCGGCCAGCAGCTCGATCACCCATTGCTCGTGGGTGACCGCCATCTTCTTGAACTGGCGCTTGCCGGCCGCCGTCAGCTTGACGGTGAAGGAGCGGCGGTCGCTCGGATGCGCCTCGCGCACGACCAGGCCCTCCGCCTCCAACTGGTCGGTGATGCCAGTGACATTGCCGCCGGTGACCATCAGGCGTTGCGAAAGCTCCCGCATCGTCAAGCCCTCGGGCGTGCGCTCCAACTGCGCCAGCAGGTCGAAGCGCGGCAAGGTCGTGTCGAATTCCTGGCGCAGGCGGCTGCGGATCTGCGTCTCGACCCGCGTCGTGCAGGCCAGCAGGCGCAGCCAGAGCTTGACCGCCTGGTGGTGGTCGTCGACCACGCGCGATTCCAGGTCCACATCGCTCATCGTTGTGTCTCCCCGCCGCAGACGGCGATCGCCTGGCCGTTGACGGCCGCGCTGCCGCGCTGCACCAGCCAGAGCACGCTGTTTGCCACCTCCTGCGGCTGCACCAGCCGGCCCTGCGGATTGGCGGCGGCGAACTGGCCCAAAGCCTCTTCGGCGCTGCGGCCGGTCTTGGCGACCAGGGTCTCGATCGAGCGCTCGATGATCTCGGTCTCGGTATAGCCGGGGCAGACCGCGTTGACGGTGACGCCCTTCTTCGCCAGCTCCAGCGCCATCGCGCGGGTCAGGCCCAGCACCCCATGCTTGGCCGCGCAATAGGCAGCCACATAGGCATAACCGGTCAGCGCCGCCGTGCTGGCGACATTGACGATGCGGCCGAAGCCGCGCTGGGCCATGCCGGCGGCCACCTCGCGCGAGCAAAGAAAAGTGCCGGTCAGATTGACCTGCAGCATGCGCTGCCAGAGCGCCAGCGAGGTCTTGCCCAGCGGCGCCGTCTCGACCTGGCCGGCGTTGTTGACCAGGATGTCGACCGCTCCGATCGCCGCGAAGGCACTTTGCACGCTGGCCTCGTCGCCGACGTCGCAGGCCTGGATACTCGCGGCATCACCGAGCCGCCGCTGCTGCGCCTGCAGCCGCTCCAGGCTGCGGCCCATCAGCGTGACGTGGGCGCCATCGGCAATCAGCGCCTCGGCAATCGCCGCGCCGATGCCGCTGCCGCCGCCGGTGACGACCGCATGCAGGCCGCTCAGCTTCGACCCGCTCATACGCCCAGCGCCTTGTTCGCCTGCTCGGCCGCCGCAACATTGCCGGCGCGCTGGCGCTCGAACTCGCGCTCGAGCTGGCTCTTGCCCGACAGGTACTGCCTTGGCCATTCGAGGCCCTGCGGACCGGCATAACCGATGCGCGCGGCCTCGCTCAAGGTCCAGGCCGGGTTGGCCAGATGCGGGCGGGCGATCGCGCAGAGATCGGCGCGGCCGGCGGCGATGATGCTATTGACATGGTCGGCCTCGGAGATCGCGCCGACGGCAATCGTCGCGATGCCGACGCGGTTGCGGATCGACTCCGAGAACGGCGTCTGCCACATGCGGCCGTAGACCGGCTTCTGCGCCTTGCTGACCTGGCCCGAGGACACGTCGATCAGGTCGGCACCGGCGGCCTTGAAGGCAGCGGCGATCTCGACCGCGTCTTCCGGCGTGGTGCCGCCAGCCACCCAGTCGTGTGCCGAGATCCGCACCGACAGCGGCCGCTCGGCCGGCCAGGCGGCGCGCATCGCGCGGAAGATTTCGAGCGGGTAACGCAGCCGGTTCTCCAGCGAACCACCGTACTCGTCCTCGCGCCGGTTCGTCAGCGGCGAGATGAAGCTGGAGAGCAGATAGCCGTGCGCGCAGTGCAGCTCCAGCCAGTCGAAGCCGGCCTCGGCCGCGCGCCGCGTCGCGGCGACGAAATCGTCCCGCACGCGGTCCATGTCCGCACGATCCATGGGCTTGGGCGTCTGGCTGACGCCGTCCAGATAGGGCTGGGCCGAGGCGGCCAGCAGCGGCCAGTTGCCGGCCGCCAGCGGCTGGTCTTCACCGCCGCCGTCCCAGGGCACGCGGGTCGAGCCCTTGGGCCCGGCATGGCCCAGCTGCAGCGCGATCTTGGCGCTGCTGTTTGCGTGGACGAAGTCGACGATGCGGGTCCATCCCTGCTGCTGCGCCTCGTTCCACAGCCCCGGGCAGCCGGGCGTGATGCGTGCATCGGGCGAGGGGCAAGTCATCTCGGCAAACACCAGACCGGCGCCGCCCAGCGCCCGTGCGCCCAGATGCGCGAGGTGATAGTCGGCCGGCAGGCCGTCCGCGCAGCTGTACTGCGCCATCGGCGAGACCACGACCCGGTTTTTTAACGTCACACCGCGCAGCTTGAACGGCGTGAACATCGGCGGCACGGCCTTGTCGCCACCGGCCAGCCATTGCTCGAAGGCCTCGACATAGGCGCGGTCGCGCAGGCGCAGGTTCTCGTGCGAGATCCGCTGCGAGCGGGTCAGGAGCGAATAGGCGAACTGCTCGGGCGCCAGGCGGGCGTGGCGCTCGACGTTCTCGAACCATTCGGTCGAGTTGCGCGCGGCGTTCTGGATGCGCAGCACATCGATGGCACGCGTCGCCTGGTAGCGCTGTAGCGCGCCATCCAGGTCGCCGGGCATGGCCGCGATGTCCTGCGCCAGCGCGATCGCGTCCTCCAGCGCCAGCTTGGTGCCGGAGCCGATCGAGAAATGCGCGGTATGCGCCGCATCGCCCATCAGCACGACCGGGATGCCGCGCTCGTTGCGGTGCACCCAGTTCTTGCAGACCACGCGCGGGAAGCGGATCCATTGCGCCGAGCCGCGCAGATGCGCGGCGTTGGACACCAGCTTGTGACCGTCCAGCACCTTGGCGAAGAGCTTTTCGCAGAAGGCGATGCCCTCCTCCTTGCTCATCTGCTCGAGGCCGGCGGCCTGCCAGACCGCCTCGGGCGTCTCGACGATGAAGGTCGAGGTCTGCTCGTCGAAGCGGTAGGCATGGGCCTGGAACCAGCCCCATTCGGTTTGCTGGAAATCGAAGGTGAAGGCCTCGAACAGCTTGGACGTGCCCAGCCAGACGAAGCGGCAGTTCCGCAGGTCGATGTCCGGCTGGTATGTGGCCTGGTATTTGCCGCGCAGCCGGCTGTTCAGGCCATCGGCGGCGATGATCAGATCGGCGGCTATGTCGGCGTCATCCTCGACATTGCACTCGTAGCGCAGCCGGACGCCCAGTTCGGCGCAGCGCGCCTGCAGGATGTTCAAGAGCTTCATCCGGCCGATGCCGCAGAAGCCATGGCCGCCCGAGCGCAGCGTGCGTCCATTGATGTGGACCTCAATGTCGTCCCAGTGCTTGAAGGCGTCGAGGATCTCCTCGGCCGTCTGCGGGTCGGCCTCCCGCAGCGCGGACAGCGTCTGGTCGGAAAAGACCACGCCCCAGCCGAAGGTATCGCCGGGCCGGTTGCGCTCCAGTACCGAGACCTCGTGCGCCGGGTTCTGCTTCTTCATTAGAAGGGCGAAATACAGGCCCGCCGGGCCGCCGCCGATACAGCTGATACGCATGCTCGTTCACTCCGCGTTTGCAGCCAACTTTAGGCATTGATATTTTAGATGTCAATCATTTTTCTTTTGTGCCAAACTCGGGCTTTCCCGCGTTTTCTCCAACCGCTGTAGCTGTTGGGATTAACCGACACCACGGGGTTTTGAGCGCTGCTAAGGTTCGGCCCGCTGTTGATAAGGAGTCCCCATGACACGGCTTTGGGACATCTCCCCCACCGTCTCGCCCGCCTCGCCGATCTTTCCCGGCGACGAGCCCTTCTCGCTGCGCTGGACCGCGCGGCTGTCGCCCGAATGCCCGGTCAATCTGAGCGCGATCACGATGTCGCCCCATGTCGGCGCCCATGCCGACGCGCCGCTGCACTACGGCAATGACCAGCCGAGCACGGCGGAGGTCGATCTGCAGGCCTATCTGGGCCCCTGCCGGGTCATCCACGCGATCGGCTGCGGCCCGCTGATCAAGATCGAGCATCTGCAACATGCCGAGGCGAATCTGCCGGAGAGAGTGCTGGTGCGCTGCTGCGAGCGGGCCGACGAGACCTGGAACCCCGACTTCACCGCCTATGCACCGGAGACGGTCGAATGGCTGGCCGCGCGCGGCGTCAAGCTGATCGGCCTGGACACCCCCTCGGTCGACCCGGCGACGAGCAAGAGCCTGGATAGCCACCAGCAGCTCTTGCGCCTGAACCTGCGCGTGCTGGAGAACCTGGTGCTCGACGAGGTGCCCGAAGGCGATTTTGAGTTGATCGCGCTGCCGCTGAAGCTGGCCGGGGCCTGCGCCTCGCCCGTGCGCGCGGTGCTGCGCTCGCTGTGATGGAGAGAAACGCATGAAGACAAGAGACGACTATCTGGCGCTCGACGCGGCCGACCCGCTGCGCGGCCTGAGAGAGCAGTTCAGCCTGCCCGCCGGGGTGATCTATCTGGACGGCAACTCGCTGGGCGTGCTGCCGAAGGCCACCGCCGCTCGCGTGCAGGACGTGATCACCCGCGAATGGGGCGGCGACCTGATCAAGGCCTGGAACACGGCCGACTGGATGCACCTGCCCGAGCGCGTCGGCGACAAGATCGCCCGCCTGGTCGGCGCGGCGCCGGGCGAGCTGGTCGTCGCCGACTCGACCTCGCTGAACCTCTACAAGGTGCTGGCCGCGGCGATTCGCATCGCCCAACAGGACGCGCCGCAGCGCAAGCTCATCGTCTCCGAGCGCAGTAACTTCCCCACCGACCTCTATATCGCCGAAAGCCTTTGCCAGCAGCATGGCTTCAGCCTGAAGCTGGTCGACAGCGTCGAGGAGATCCCCGCCACGCTGAATGCCGAGCTGGCCGTGCTGATGCTGACCGAGGTCAATTACCGCACCGGCTACAAGCACGATATGGCGGCGCTGACCGCCGCCGCGCAGGCGGCCGGCGCGCTGACCGTCTGGGACCTGGCGCATTCGGCCGGCGCGGTGCCGGTCGACCTGAAGGGCGCGAATGCCGATTTCGCCATCGGCTGCGGCTACAAATACCTGAACGGCGGCCCCGGTGCGCCCGCCTTCGTCTGGGTTCACCCGCGCCATACCGATAGCTTCTGGCAGCCGCTCTCCGGTTGGATGGGCCATGCCGCGCCCTTCGAGTTCACGCCCAGCTACCAGCCGGCGCCGGGCATCCGCCGTTATGTCTGCGGCACGCCCTCGGTGATCGGGGCCTCGGCGCTGGAATGCGGCGTCGACACCGTGCTGGCGGCCGAGGCCCATGGCGGCATGGCCGCGCTGCGCGAGAAGTCGCTGGCGCTGACCGAGGCCTTCGCGGCGCTGGCCGAGGCCCGCTGCGGCGAGTACGGCGTCTACGTCGTGTCGCCGCGCGAGCCGGCACGGCGCGGTAGCCAGGTCTGCCTGGCGCTCAAGAGCCCGCTGCAGGAGGCCGGCTATGCGGTCGTGCAGGCGCTGATCGCGCGCGGCGTGATCGGCGACTTCCGCGCCGGCGATCCCGCGCGGCTGGATCAGGTGCCGCACATCCTGCGCTTCGGCTTCACGCCGCTGTACATCGGCTTCGTCGAGGTCTGGGACGCGGTCGAGCATCTTCGCCAGGTGCTGGCCAGCGGCGAATGGCAAGAGCCCCGTTTCAACACCAAGGGAGCAGTGACATGAGCGGCTGTCCGGTGAACCATGGGGAGAACATCGTCCAGGAAGAAGGCGCCCAGCTCGACTTCTCCAAGGACATGAGCTACGGCGACTACCTGAAGCTCGACCAGGTGCTCAGCGCCCAGCATCCGCTCTCGCCCGAGCACAACGAGATGCTCTTCATCGTCCAGCACCAGACCTCGGAGCTGTGGATGAAGCTGATGCTGCACGAGCTGCAGGCAGCGGTGGCCAACGTGGCGGCCGACCGCCTGCCCGAGGCCTTCAAGATGCTGGCCCGGGTGTCCAGGATCATGGAACAGCTGGTCCATGCCTGGGATGTGCTGGGCACGATGACGCCGCCCGAGTACACGGCCATCCGCCCCTATCTGTCGAACAGCAGCGGCTTCCAGAGCGCGCAGTACCGCCGCATCGAGTTCATGCTCGGCAACAAGAACGCCGCGATGCTCAAGCCCCATGCGCACCGGCCCGACCTGCTGGCCCAGGTCGAGGAGGCCTACCGCGCGCCCTCGCTCTACGACGAGGCGCTGCGCCTGATCGCGCGCCGCGGCATCACGGTGCCGCAAGCCGCGCTGGAACGCGACTGGACCCTGCCCTATGCCGCCGACGAGGGCGTCAAGGCCGCCTGGCTGGAGGTCTACCGGGCGCCCGAGAAGCATTGGGACCTCTACCAGATGGCCGAGGAACTGGTCGATCTGGAGGACGCCTTCCGGCTCTGGCGCTTCCGGCATGTGACGACGGTCGAGCGGGTGATCGGCTTTAAGCGGGGCACTGGCGGCACCGGCGGCGTCAGCTATCTGCGCAAGATGCTCGATGTGGTGCTTTTCCCCGAACTCTGGACCCTGCGGACCGAGCTTTAAAATCCCGCCATACCGCCATCCGGGCTGCCACAAGCGGCCGTACCAGGACCCTCATGGACACTCGCACCTCCACCATCGCCCTGCGCATCGAGCGCCTTCGTGACGCGCTGCGCGCAGCCGGCGCCCATGCCGCCCTGGTGCCCTCGGCCGATCCGCATCTGTCCGAATACCTGCCGCAGCGCTGGCAGGGCCGCCAGTGGCTGTCCGGCTTCACCGGCTCGATGGCAACCCTGGTCGTGACGCTGGACCGGGCCGCCCTGTTTGCCGACAGCCGCTACTGGGCCCAGGCCGAGAAGGAATTGGCCGGCACCGGCATCGAGCTGGTCAAGATCCCGACCGGCGCGGCCACCCACTACATCGAGTGGATCGCCGCCCAGCTGAAGGCCGGCGAGGCGCTGGCGATCGACGGCCAGGTGCTGAGCCTGGCGCTGGCCGGCGCCCTGCGCGCGGCGATGGAGCGCGCCGGCATCGCCCTGCGCACCGATGTCGACGTGGTGCAGTCGGCCTGGGACGGCCGTCCCGGCCTGCCCACGGCCGCCATCTACGAACACCTGCCGCCGCAGGCCACGATCAGCCGCGCCGAGAAGCTGGCCGATGTGCGCGCCGCCATGGCCCGCGCCGGCGCCAGCCACCATTTCATCTCGACCGTCGACGATGTCGCCTGGCTCTTGAACCTGCGCGGCGCCGATGTCGACTACAACCCGGTCTTCCTGGCCCATGTGCTGCTGGATGCGAAGAAAGTGACCCTGTTCGTCGCCGCCGGCAAGGTCTCGGCCGAGCTGCAGGCGCGGCTGGTGCTGGATGGCGTGCAGCTGGCCGACTATGCCCAGGCCCCGCAGGCCCTGGCCGCGCTGCCGGCCGATGCGGTGCTGCTGCTGGACCCCAAGCGCGTCACCCTGGGCCTGCGCGAGGCGGTGGCCAACACCGTGCGCGTGGTCGAGCAGATCAACCCCAGCACCCTGGCCAAGAGCCGCAAGACCGCTGCCGAGGCCCAGCATGTGCGCGAGGCCATGGTGCAGGACGGCGTCGCCATGTGCGAGTTCTATGCCTGGTTCGAGGCGGCCCTGGCCCGCGGCGAGGCAATGAGCGAGCTCACCATCGACGAGAAGCTCAGCGCCGAGCGCGCCAAGCGCCCCGGCTACGTCGGCCTGTCCTTCCCCGTCATCGCCGGCTTCAATGCCAATGGCGCGATGCCGCATTACCGCGCATCGCCCGAGTCCTTCGCCCAGATCGAGGGCGACGGCCTCTTGCTGATCGACTCCGGCGCGCAATACCTGGGCGGCACGACCGACATCACCCGCGTCTGGCCGATCGGCCAGGTCAATGCCCAGCAAAAGCGCGATTACACGCTGGTGCTGAAGGGCATGATCGGCCTGTCGGTGGCGGTCTTCCCGCGCGGCACCCTGAGCCCGATGCTGGACGCGCTGGCCCGCCTGCCGCTGTGGCAGCAGGGCCTGGACTACGGCCACGGCACCGGCCACGGCGTCGGCTACTTCATGAATGTGCACGAGGGCCCGCAAAGCATTTCCAAGGCCGTGCCCGAGGCGACGATGGCGATGGAGCCGGGCATGATCACCTCCAACGAGCCAGGTCTTTACCGCCCGGGCCAATGGGGCGTTCGGATCGAGAACCTGGTCTTGAACGTGCCGCTGGACACGCCGGAAAAGGGCCAGTTCGGCGAGATGCTGGCCTTCGAGACCTTGACCCTGTGCCCGATCGACACGCGTTGCATCGACACCCGCCTGCTGCGCGCGGACGAGCTCGCCTGGCTGAACGACTACCACGCCACCGTGCGCGCCCGCCTCGCTCCGCTGGTCGAGGGTGCGGCGCTGGCCTGGCTGATCGAGCGTACCGAGCCGCTGGCCGCCTGAGCCCGCGACCGGGCTTGCGACGAAGCGACGGAAAGCGCGGTCGAGCGGCGCTTTTCGTGCCCCGGGCCGGCTGGAAGCGCCGACCACCGACGCCTAGACTTTGCTCAGGTACCGGTGCTGTCTGCCGGTGCCGGCAAAGCCGGCCATGCGCCGCAGGAGGCCCTCATGAACAGCCACCGCTTGCTCTCGCTGATCCACCCGTCGCGCGCCCGGACCAGCGACTCGATGGGCCTGCTGCACCGCTTCTCCGACAGCGTGCTGCACACGACCCTGATGCTGGCCCTGGTCCTGCTCGGCGCGCTGGCGCTGTACAAGATCATCGACACGATCACCCTGACCATCTGGCAGCTGGAACCGGTCGTCGTCACCGGCCAGGCCAAGGCCCCGCAGCCGCGCCGCTGAGACGGTTGCCGCCGGTCACATCTGCCTGAACAGGTGCAGATAGCTGCGGCTGACCGGCAGCGACTCGCTGCGGCCGCGCAGATGCAGGTCGGCCGTCTCGTTGGGCCCGCGCGTCAGATGGCTGACCGCGCGCAGATTGACGGCCACCGAGCGGTGGACCTGGACAAAATACTGCGGGTCCAGCTGCTCGATCAGTTCGCGCAAGGGGGTGCGGATCAGCGCCTCGCCCTCGGTCCAGGCGACCAGCGTGTATTTCTCGTCCGAACGCAGATAGGCAATCTCGTCCACCGGGATCAGCCTCAGGCTCGCGCCCACCGATGCGCGTATCCATTGCAGGCGCTCCACCGGTGGCGCCGCTGACAGCGGCGCCACCGCGCCGGGCGCGCGCGACAGGCGCTCCAGCAATTGCGCGATCACCGACTCCAGCGCCGCCGTCGAGGGCGCCGGCCCGCGCCGGCGCTGGTCCAGCCGCTCCTTCAGCCGCTCGACGGTGTCGGCCAGCCGGTCCTCGTCCAGCGGCTTGACCAGATAGTCCAGCGCGCCCTGCTCGAAGGCCTGCAGCGCGTACTGCTCGTAGGCGGTGACGAAGACGATCAGCGCGCGGCGCGCGATCTGCCGCGCCGCCTCCACGCCGTTGAGCCCCGGCATGTGCACGTCCAGGAACACCAGATCCGGTTGCAGGCGCTCGAACTGCTCCAGCGCCTCGCGGCCGTTGCGTGCCTGGGCGACGATCTCCAGCTCGGGCCAGGCCTCTTGCAGCGCGCGTGCCAGGCTGTCGCGCAGCAGCGGTTCATCGTCGGCGATCAGGGCGGTCGGCATGCGCGTCATTCTGCGTTGAATTGGATCTCGGCCCGCAGGCCATGCGGCCGGACCTCGCTCAGTTCCAGCCGCGCCGAGGCGCCCAGATAGAGCCGCAGCCGCTCCCGCAGATTGCGCAGGCCGGTGCCCGAGCCGCCCGACGGCGCCAGGCCGATGCCGCTGTCGACCACCCACAGCCGCAGCAGCGCGCCCTCGCGCGCGCCGCCCAGCTCGATGCGGCCACCCTCCTCGCTCGGATCGATGCCATGGCGCACCGCATTCTCCACCAGGGTCAGCAGCGCCATCGGCGGGAAGCGCAGCCCCTGCAGCTCGGCCGGCACCGCCAGGCTGTAACCGAGCCGGTCCGGCATGCGCAGCTGCATCAGCTCCAGATAGGCGCGCACCAGGGCCAGCTCGTCGCCGAGGCTGGCCGCCTCGTCCTGCAGCCGCGGCATCGCCGCGCGCAGATAGGCGATCAGGCTGCGCAGCACCGGAGCAGCCTGCGGCGAGCCGGTCTCCACCAGGGCACGCACATTGGCCAGGGTGTTGAACAGAAAATGCGGCTCGATCTGGGCCTGCAGCAGACGCAGCCGCGCATCCAGCGCCTGGCGCTCCAGTTCGCTGCGCTCCAGCTCGAAGCGCAGCGCCTGGCTGCGCGCATCGGCATCGCGCTGGCGGTACAGCGCGCCCATCGCCAGCAGCGGCGCGATCACCAGGCCGGTGCCGACGATCCAGAAAAAGCCCAGCAGCCGCGCCTCGTTGTGCCGCAGCGCGCTGAGATCACCGCCGACGGCGACCAGATAGACCAGCAGGGTCGCGACCGGCACGGTCAGCGCAACGACGATCACCTGCAGCAGCCAGCGCGCCAGCCAGTGCGGCAGATGACGCGGCCATTGGCCGGCCGCGGCGAAGGCCAGCAGGCCCAGCATGCCGATGAACAGCGTGCGGCCCAGCAGCACCGCGAAGGGCGTGACGAAGATCGGCGACAGCAGCGCGGCGACCAGCGCCGCCAGCCCCAGCGCGACGGTGACGCGCCGCGGTGTCAGATAGGCCAGAAAGCCCTGCCAGCCCTGGGTAGGGGGCGGTGTCTGGGCTGCGGGATCGGAAGATGGAGAGCTTGCCTTGGGCATGGGCGCCAGCGTAATGGCTGGCGACCCAAGGACCAAGCATCCGGCGGCGCCGGCGCGACGAACGACGGTTTAGCGCCCCCGAACGACGGTCGCGCGAGCCAGCATGATCAGGCCGTCGCGCCGACCCGGCACATCACGACGTCGCGCCCGGCATTGACGGCAAAGCGCAAGGCCTCGGCCGGCGAAGACCAGGCGAAACCGCCGGCCAGGCTCTCGTCGCGGAAGGCTTCCTGGCGCGGTTCGCGGCCGCGCATGCGCACCACCACGACGGCGGCCACATAGCCGAACTGGCGCGGCCGCTCGAGCGCGCCGGCATAGATCCGATAGTCCCCTGCGTCAACTTCGTCGAAATGCATGGTCCAGCTCCAGCGCGGCCGACTACCGCCGCGTGCTGACACTATCGTTGCTGCAGCGCGGAAACGATATACGACCGATGGGGGCCCTCCAAAGGGGGAATCAGAAGGTGCCGGGGTAGGCGCCGCCGTCCAGCAGGATGTTCTGACCGGTCAGATAGCCGGCCTGGGCGCTGCACAGCAGCGCGCAGATCGCGCCGAATTCGGCCGCCGTGCCGAAGCGCTGGGCCGGGATGCCGGCGCGCCGCTTGTCGGCCACGGTCTCCAGCGGCGTGCCGCTCTTGGCCGCACCGGCCGCCAGTGTCTTCTGCAGGCGCTCGGTGTCGAAGGCGCCGGGCAGCAGATTGTTAATAGTCACATTGCGGCCGGCCAGCTGCGGCTGGCGCGCGATGCCGGCGACGAAGCCGGTAAGACCGGTGCGCGCACCATTGGACAGGCCCAGCACGTCGATCGGCGCCTTCACCGCGCCCGAGGTGATGTTGACGATGCGGCCGAAGCCGCGCGCCGCCATCGCGTCGACGGTGGCCTTGATCAGCTCGATCGGCGTCAGCATGTTCGCGTCCAGCGCGGCCAGCCACTCCTCGCGGCCCCAGGCGCGGAAGTCGCCGGGCGGCGGGCCGCCGGCGTTGTTGATGAGGATGTCGATCTGCGGGCAGGCGGCCAGCGCGGCCGTGCGGCCCTCGGCGCTGGCAATATCGCCGGCCACCGCGCGCACCTCGACGCCGGGATTCGCCGCGCGGATCGCCGCCGCCGTCGCCTCCAGCGCCTCGCTGCCGCGGGCGGTGATGACCACGTTGACGCCCTCACCGGCCAGCGCCTCGGCGCAGCCGCGCCCCAGGCCCTTGCTGGCCGCACACACCAGGGCCCAGCGGCCCTTCAATCCCAGATCCATTGCTTCATCTCCATCGAGTCAAAAGCCACACGCCACCGAGCACCAGCACCGTGCCGGCCAGCACCACCGGCGTGAACGGCTCCCCGAGTATCCACACCCCCATCAGGATCGTCGACATCGGGCCGATCATGCCGGTCTGGGCGGCAATGGTCGCGCCGAGCCGCTCGATCGCCATCATCACCATCAGCACCGGCGCGAAGGTGCACAGGCTGGCGTTCAGCAGCGACAGCCAGATCACCTCGGGCGCCACCGTCAATGCCGCCGAGACCGGTCGCAGCAGCAGGAACTGCGCGATGCAGAACAGGCTGGCCACCGTCGTCGCCAGCCCGGTCAGCCGCATCGCGCCCAGGCGCTTGACCTCCTCGCCGCTGTAGACCAGGTAGAGCGCATAGCTGACCGCGCTGCCGAAGACCAGGGCCGCGCCGAGCAGCACATCGCGGCCCTGCAGATGCAGTTCCTGGCCGAAGACCAGGATCACGCCGGCGTAGCTGACGGCCAGCGCCAGCAATTGCCGGCCCGCAACCCGGCGTTTGAACAGCAGCCAGCCCAGGAACAGCACCAGGGTCGGGTTGAGATAGAGGATCAGGCGCTCGAAGCTGGCCGTCACATAGGCCAGGCCGGCAAAGTCCAGGAAGCTGGCCAGGTAGTAGCCCGAGAAGCCCAGGCCCAGCACGGCGATCCAGTCGCGCCGGGTCAAGGCCGGCTGGCCGCGACTGGCCCACCAGCTCAGCAGCAGGAACAGCGGCAGCGCGAACAGCATGCGGTACATGATCAGCGTCACCGCATCGACCCCATGCCGGTAGGCCAGCTTGACGATGATGGCCTTGCCGGAGAACGCGATCGCGCCGAGCGTGGCCAGCAGCAGGCCGGGCCACAGGGGCTTGGGGGCAGCAGTCATTGGCGCCGATTCTAGGCAGCGCTCTCGCCGGCCTGCCTTCGTCAGGGCGCTACACAGCCATCACGGAATCAGCGCCAGAACTTGCCGTCCGGCCCGATGATGGACACGTCGGCGAAGTCCAGTCCGCCGCGCTGCTTGGGTCCGAAGCTCAGCTCCAGCCCGCCCAGATCGAACTGCTGCAGTCCCTCCAGCGCCTTCAGCAGGCCCTCGCGGCTCAGGTCCTTGGCGCTGCGCTTCAGCCCCTCGACCAGCAGCTTGGCGGCGGCGAAGCCCTCGATCTGGGCCGGCGTCAGCTCGGTCTTGCCGCGTGCCTTGGCCAGCGCCTGCGCCTCGCGCACCAGCGGCGTCGCCGAGGAGCGCTCGTAGGGGAAGAGCTGGGTCACGATGACGCCGCGCGCGTTGTCGCCCAAGGCCTTGACGAACTCGGTCGAGGCATTGTTGGACAGGGTCGCCACATGGGCGGTCGAGCCCGCGGCGCGCAGCGCGTTGATGCCCTCGACCACCGCGTAGCCCGGACCGATCAGCAGCACCGCCTCGATATTGGCCTTGGCCACCTGCTGCATCAGCGGCGCCAGCTCGGGCTTGTTGCGGTCGAAGCGCAGATGCGCGGAGGCGCGCATATTGAGCGCCTGCAGGCCGCGCAGCGCGCCAATGCCGGCGTCGTTGCCGAACTCGTCGTTGACCTGCACGATGGTCAGGCGCTTGACGCCGATGCCGGCCAGATGCCGGATCGCCCGCTCGGCCTCGCGCTGGAAACTGGCGCGCAGATTGAACACATAGCCATTGGCCGGCTCGCGCAGCGCCATCGCGCCGCTGCTGGGCGCGACCAGGGCCAGCCGGTGCTCGGCCAGCAGCGGCACGATCGCCTGCGAAGGGGCCGTGCCGCGGCTCAGGAACATCGCCACGACGCCCTGCTCGATCAGGTTCCTGGTATTGGCGGCGCTCAGCTGCGGCTCGTACCTGTCGTCCAGCGAGATCAGCTCGATGCGCTGGCCCTTCAAGCCGCCCTGGGCATTGAAGGCGTCGAAGTACAGCCGCGCGCCCTCCGTCGCCTCCTGCACGCTGGATGCACCAGGGCCGGTGAAGGCCGCCGTCTGGCCGATCTTGATGTCGGCCCGCGCCGGCAGCGCCGCCATGGCGATGAAGAAAAAGGTCCCGATCCAGGTCTTGCGCAGCAGCCCCATCGCTCGTTCTCCTCGGTGATGGACAAGACCTGTCCCCGAGGGGACAGGCGTCGCGATTGTGGCGAGGCGCGGCCCTGCGGTGCGGCCCGGGCGCTCGGTGAAAACCCGGCTCCGGTGGCTGGCGCCGCGGCCGCCTCGGCAATAGTTGGCAAAACTCAAGTCGGCCAGGCCCGCGCTGCGCGATCGGCGCTTCGGTCCGCGGCGGGCCGGCCGATAGAGCCGACAGACAAAACGGAGTGCCGCGGCCATACAGCGGCACCAGGCGGAGGGCGAAGCCTTCGCTGCCGGATCGACAAACGGCAGGGAAGGCACCGGCCGTTCGCGAACGAATGGAGGAGTAGCCAATGAGATACCTGGACAGCAGGGCGCGCAGCGCCGACCATCTGCGCGCCGCCCTGCCCTTGATGACCCGCCAGCGCAGCGCGCTGCACCCAGTCAGCTACGCGGTCTGGTACGAGCATGTCAGCGGGCGCAACCCGACGCTGAGCCGCGAGTTGCAGGCGCTGACCGAGGCCGGCGAGGGACTGGACGAGGCGCAGACCTGGTCGCTGTACCGCCGCCACCTCGGCGAGCTCGACACCGGCGGCGCGCAAAAGCTCAGCGAGGGCTTCAGCCGCGTGCTCGACACCATGGCCGCCAGCGCCGCGCAGGCCGGCGACCAGACGGCGCGCTTCGATTCCTCGCTGTCCAGCTGGGTCGAGCAATTGCTGGCCGATCCGCCGGCGCAGACCCAGGTCGAGGTGCTGCGGGAACTGCTCGCCGGCACGCGCGAGATCCGCGCCGCGATGCGTGATCTGCAGCGGCGCCTGGACAGCAGCCAGGGCGAGATCGGCCTGCTCCGCGAGGAGGTGCAGCGCGCCCGCAGCGAGGCGCTGATCGATGCGCTGACCGGCCTGGCGAACCGCCGCGCCTTCGAGCAGCGGCTCAATGAGTGCGTGGTCGGCGGCGCCGGCGCGGCGGCTGGCGCGGCGGCTGAAGCGCCCTGCCTGGTGCTGGGCGACATCGACTTCTTCAAGAAGGTCAACGACAGCTTCGGCCATTCCTTCGGCGACCATGTGCTGCGCGCGGTCGCCCAGACCCTGAAGGGCGTGGCCGCCGATGCCGCGCTGCCGGCCCGCGTCGGCGGCGAGGAGTTCGCCCTGCTGATGCCCAGGGCCGCACTGCCCGACGCGCAGAAGCTGGCCGAGGCGATGCGCCAGAGCGTCGCAGCCAGCCGTATCCGCCGCGGCGACCGCCTGCAGAGCATCGAGCGGGTGACGATCTCGGTCGGCGTCACGCAGCTGGCCGTCGGCGAAAGCGCCAACGACTTCTTCGAGCGCGCCGACCGTGCGCTCTATGCGTCCAAGCGCAGCGGACGCAACTGCGTCACCGTGCTGGCGGCCCGCGCCGCCTGAGCATCGAGCGGTCCGCCGCGAGCCTCTACACTGGCCGCTGATCCGCTCGTTCGCCACCCCATGTCGATCCGCTCCCTCTCCTCCCCGCCGCCTGCGGGCCTGCCAGCATGTTGAGGCTGCAGCGCAGTTCGCTGCGCTACGCGGTCATGCTGGCGCTGGTGGTCGGCCTGCTGATGCCGACGGCGCTGGTGCTGCTGTACGACTACCAGAAGACGCGCCACGCCGCGCTCGAGGATCTGCGCCGCGAGCTGGCGCGCACGACCGAGGTGCTGTCGCTGTCGCTGGCCGAGCCGGTCTGGCAGGTCTCGCCCGACCTGGCCGAGCCGATGATCAAGGCGCAGTTCGACGACCCGCGCTTCGTCGCGATGCGGGTCGTCGAGCCGTCGACGACCCAGCCCTTCCTGACCCATCAGCGTCCGCAGCTTGAGGGCGAGCAGGAGCTGACCCTCAGCGAGACGCGACCGGTGCTGCGCGATGGTCGCGAGATCGCCAAGCTGACCGTCAGCATGAGCGCCGCGCCGCTGCTCAAGACCAAGGGCGCCGACATGCAGCGCGCGCTCTGGCGCAGCCTGCTGACCCTGACCCTGTCCTCGGCGCTGATCCTGTGGGTGATGCAGGCCTTCGTGCTGCGGCCGATGACGCGGCTGACGCAGGCGGCCGAGGCGCTGGCCGCGGGCCGGCTGGACAAGCCGCTGGAGCTCGGCGGCAGCGACGAGATCGCCCGCGTGGGCCTGGCGATGGAGCGCATGCGCCAGGCGCTGCTGTCGGCCTTCGAGGCGCTGCGCCAGCACGCGAACACCTTGGAGGAGCAGGTCGAGCAGCGCACTGGCGAACTGAGGACCAGCAATGCCGAGCTGTCGCAGGCGCTGGCCCATCTGCAGACGGCGCAGAGCGAGCTGGTCGAGTCGGAAAAGCTCGCCTCGCTGGGCCGGCTGGTGGCCGGCGTCGCGCATGAGCTGAACACGCCGCTGGGCAATTCGCTGACCGTCGTCTCGGCGCTGGAAGACCGCTACAAGCAGCTGGACCTGATGCTGGGCAGCGGCACGCCGATGCGCCGCAGCCAGCTGGAGGAGCTGGTGCGCGACACCCGCCGCGGCCAGGACATCCTGCAGCGCAATGTGCAGAAGGCGGCCGATCTGGTGCGCGACTTCAAGCAGGTGGCGATCGACCAGACCACCGATCTGCGCCGCGACTTCGACCTGACCCAGGTCGTCGAGGACGTGCTGGTGATGGTCGAGCCCAGCTTCAAGCGCACGCCCTTCGTCATCGAGACCGATCTGAACGAGAAGCTGCCGATGAACAGCTACCCCGGCTCGCTGGGCCAGGTCTTGACCAATCTGCTGATGAACGCGCTGGTCCACGCCTTCGAGGGCCGCGACAGCGGCCGCGTCGTCGTGCGCTGCAGCAGCCTGGGCGCCGGCCAGGTCGAGATGAGCGTCAGCGACAACGGCCGCGGCATGGAGGAAGCGGTGCGCCGGCGCATCTTCGACCCCTTCTTCACCACCAAGCTGGGCACCGGCGGCTCGGGCCTGGGCATGCACATCGTGCACAACATCGTGACCAATGTGCTGGGCGGCCAGATCGAGGTGCGCTCCAGCCCCGGCCAGGGCACGCAGATGCTGGTGCAGCTGCCCTGCGTCGCGCCGGTGCGCAGCGGCGACGCGGTCCCGGGCAGGGACTGACCCCCAGCGCGACGATTCATCAATCTTGGGATGTCGCCGCCCGGGCGGCCTCCCTATATTGCTGACAGCCTGCGCGGAGGCAGCGGGCGTCGGCCCTCGACGGCGACGCTCGAACCCAGGTCCGCCGCCCGCTGCGCGTTCGTCAACGCTTAGCTACGAGGAGCCGATATGGCACCGTTCATCATGGCCCTGCTCAGCTCGGGCCTGCGGCTCGTCGCGAATGCCGCCCTGGTCAAGGGCAAGGACTTCATCAAGGAGAAGACCGGCGTCGACCTCGACCAGGCGGCGCTCTCCGAGGCCGACCAGCTGAAGCTGCGCCAGTTCCAGGCCGAGCACGAGGAAGAGTTGCTGCGCCTGCAGCTGGAGGACAACAAGCTCGCCTTCGAGGAGACCAAGGCCTATCTGGCCGATGTCGCCGATGCGCGCAAGAACCAGGCGGCGATCCTGATGAGCGCCGACGCCCCCTGGTACGCGAAGGCGATCCAGCCGGCGCTCGCGGCCTTCGTCGTGTCGGCCGCCGTCGTGCTGTTCTGGCTGTTCTTCCTCTGGGCCGGCAAGAGCGGCGCCGAGGGCGGTCTGAACCCGACGCAGAAGGACATCGTGCTCTACATCCTCGGCGTGCTGTCGGCGGCGGTGACGCAGATCCTCGGCTACTACTTCGGCAGTTCCAAGGGCAGCGCCGAGAAGTCCAAGCAGATCGACGTCGCCCTGGCGCAAAAGGGCGGAGGTGACGGCAAATGAGCCTGCTGACCGAACAGATGTCCTTTCTGAAGGACGTGCGGCGGCTGCTCGACTATGCCGAGCGGCAGCAATTCCTCGTTACCGGCGGCGAGCTCGAGCGCTCGCCGGAAACGCAGGAGATCTATGTGCGCTCGGGCCGCGAGAAGAGCATGGACAGCCCCCATCTGCGCAAATGCGCGATCACGCTGAACCTGTTCCGCGACAGCAACGACCACTTCGAGCTGGTGCAGGACCTGGCCACGCTGGAGCCGATCGGCAAGTACTGGGAAGACCTGGACCCGCGCAACCGCTGGGGCGGCCGGCGCGGCGGCGTGCTGGAGGCGCCGCGCTTCGAGCGCGATCCGGGCGGCTGGCCGAACAGCACGACCGCCACCCTGCTGCCGCCCGATCAGGCGCC
This sequence comes from Roseateles violae, assembly GCF_030410485.1. GTDB lineage: Bacteria > Pseudomonadota > Gammaproteobacteria > Burkholderiales > Burkholderiaceae_C > Roseateles_D > Roseateles_D violae. The sequence goes on from NZ_JAUHHC010000004.1 coordinate 565,344, forward strand.
GGCGCCGGCCGAGGCGGTCGCGCTGGCCGACGCCAGCCGGCCGGTGGCCGTGGTGCTGCCCCCCTCGCAGGCCGATTCGCCGACGCCCGTGCTCAAGCGCGGTAGCGGCGAGCGCGATGCGATCGGCCGCCTGCAGTCGCTGCTGGTCAAGGCCGGCTTCCTGGACAAGTCCAGCGGCGCCTTCGACGACGAGACCGAGCGCGCGGTGGCCGAGTTCCAGCGCAAGAACAGCCTGGTCGCCGATGGCGTCGCCGGCGAAAAGACCTGGACCACCCTGCTGTCGCAGACCTCGGACGCGCAGCAGCAGATGGCCTCGCGCTTCATCGGCGACGCGGATTTCGAGGCGGCGGCGCGAAGCCTGCAGATCGAGACCGCGGCGATGCGCGCGGTCTACAAGGTCGAGTCCAATGGCAAGGGCTTCATCGGCGACGATCCGAAGATCCTGTTCGAGGGCCATGTGTTCTGGAACCGCCTGAAGCTGGCCGGCCTGCGGCCCGAGACCCTGGTGCGCGGCAACGAGGACATCCTCTATCCGACCTGGACCAAGCAGTTCTATGTCGGCGGCGCCGGCGAGATGCGCCGCCTGCTGCGCGCCGAGGGCATCCAGCGCGAGGCCGCGCGCGAGTCGGCCTCCTGGGGCCTGTTCCAGATCATGGGCTTCCACTGGAAGCCGCTGGGCTACGGCTCGGTGGACGAGTTCGTCGAGCGGATGAAGACGCATGAGCGCGACCAGCTGGAGGCCTTCTGCCGCTTCGTCGCCCGCAACAAGGACCGCAGCGGCCGCACGCTGGCGCAGCTGCTGGCCGAAAAGGACTGGGCCGCCTTTGCCTACGCCTACAACGGCGCCGGCTACCGGCAGAACGCCTACGACGACAAGCTGCGCGCGCAGTACCGCGTCTTTGCCGGCACTGCCTGAGCCGGCGGGCAGCCAGCAAAAAGGCCGGGGCATGCCCCGGCCTTTGTTCGTCTTGCTCGACCGGCCCTCAGCTGGAAGCCGCCGCCGATGCCGGCAGCGCGGCCGCCGAGGCGGCGGGCGCGGAGGCCGCCGGCGCGTGATCGTCGATGCCATGCTTCTCGCCGCTCATATCGATGTCGCCGCCCTTGCTCAGCAGGAACAGCGCCAGCGCAGCGAATACGGCAAAGCCGACCAGGATCTTCCACATGAGCCAATCTCCTTCAGTAGTTGCGTGTCGATTGTCCGCAGGCTTGCTGACGGCAGGCTGATCCAAGGCCCATGAAAAAAAGGCGGTCCCGAGGACCGCCCTTTCCTTCTGCGGCCTCGCGGCCGCGCCCTGCATCAATCAGTCGTGGGCGTAGATGTCCACGTCCTTGGTCTCCTTGACGAACAGCATGCCGACGACGAAGGTCACCGCGGCGATGATGATCGGGTACCAGAGGCCGTTGTACATATTGCCGGTCTGCGCCACGATGGCGAAGGCGGTCGTGGGCAGCAGGCCGCCGAACCAGCCATTGCCGATGTGGTACGGCAGGCTCATCGAGGTGTAGCGGATGCGGGTCGGGAACATCTCGACCAGCATCGCGGCGATCGGACCATAGACCATGGTCACATAGATCACCAGCACCGTCAGGATGGCAACGACCAGCGGCTTGTTGACCTTGGCCGGATCGGCCTTGGCCGGGTAGCCCGCGGCCTTCAGCGCGTCGCCCACCGCCTTCTTGAACTCGGCGTCCTTCTTCTTGGCCTCATCGGCCGGCAGGCCCTTGGAGCTGTAGCCGGTGATGACGGTCTCGCCGATCTTGATCGTCGCGGGCGTGCCCGCCGGAGCCACGGCGTTCTCGTAGCTGACCGAGCCGCCGGCCAGCACCTGCTTGGCGATGTCGCAGGAGCTGGTGAACTTGACCGTGCCGGTCGGGTTGAACTGGAACGAGCACTCCTTCGGATCGGCGGTCACGACGACCTGCGAGGTGGCCTGCGCCTTGGCCAGGTCCGGGTTGGCGGCCTGGGTCAGCGCCTTGAACAGCGGGAAATAGGTCAGCACGGCCAGCAGGCAGCCGGCCATGATGATGGGCTTGCGGCCGATCTTGTCGGACAGCGAACCGAAGATCACGAAGAAGGGCGTGCCGATCACCAGCGACAGCGCGATCAGGATGTTGGCGGTGGCGCCATCGACCTTCAGCGACTGCGTCAGGAAGAACAGCGCGTAGAACTGGCCCGTGTACCAGACGACGGCCTGGCCGGCGGTCAGGCCGATCAGGGCCAGGATCACGATCTTCAGGTTCTTCCACTGGCCGAAGGATTCGGTCAGCGGCGCCTTCGAGGTCTTGCCCTCGGCCTTCATCTTGCGGAAGGCCGGCGACTCGTTCATCGACAGGCGGATCCAGACGCTGATCGCCAGCAGCAGGATGGAGACCAGGAAGGGCACGCGCCAGCCCCAGTCGGCGAAGGCCTCTTCGCCCAGCCATGTGCGGGTGCCCAGGATCACCATCAGCGACAGGAACAGGCCCAGGGTCGCGGTGGTCTGGATCCAGGAGGTGAAGGCGCCACGCTTGCCGTGCGGCGCATGCTCGGCCACGTAGGTGGCCGCGCCGCCGTACTCGCCGCCCAGGGCCAGGCCTTGCAGCAGGCGCAGGCCGATCAGGATCACCGGCGCGGCGACGCCGATCGAGGCGTAGTTCGGCAGCACGCCGACGATGAAGGTGGACAGACCCATGATCAGGATCGTCACCAGGAAGGTGTACTTGCGGCCGATCATGTCGCCCAGGCGGCCGAACACCAGCGCGCCGAAGGGGCGCACGATGAAGCCCGCGGCGAAGGCCAGCAGCGCGAAGATGAAGGCAGAACCGGCGTCCAGACCGGCGAAGAACTGCTTGGCGATGATCGCTGCCAAGGAGCCGTACAGATAGAAGTCGTACCACTCGAACACGGTGCCGAGTGAGGAGGCGAAGATGACCTTCTTCTCCTCGCCCGTCATCGGCGTGTTGGTCGACACAGCAGTTGCAGTTGCCATGTGTGAAGTCTCCACAATGAGTTCTGAAGAACCACCGACCGGTGATTCTTGAGTCGCCACTGTGGACCGGCGCTCTGACCTATCTCTGACGCCGCGCTGAACGCTGGCTGACAAACTGGGCTGCAACCCTAGGGTTTCATTTCTCAATGCGAAATTTCGGCGCCCGCGAGGGTAAGCACCGAGCCGGCCCGCCCGGCGCTCTCATCGCATCAATGCTTGCGCAGCACGCCGGGCCGCGCCACCGCGGCGGCCTCCCAGGCGCCGCTGTCGAACCAGGGCTCACCGTTCAGATAGGCGGCCAGCATGGGCAGCGAGTCCAGGCCCCAGAACAGCCGGCCGTCGACCGCGATCGTCGGCACGCCGAACACGCCCAGCGCGATCGCCTGCTCGGTTGCCACGCGCAGCTGCTCCTTGATCGCCTCGCTCTCCGGATCCTGCTTCGGGGCCAGGTCTTGCTTCAGCGCCGCCAGACGCACCGGATCGTTGGCATCGGCGCCGGCGCTCTGCCAGACATGGCGGAAGATCTTCTCGACCGTCAGCCGGTTCGGCGTGCCTGCCGGCTGGCCGGGTTCGACCGTGGCCCAGGCCAGGCGCAAGAGCGGCAGCGGGTTGAACGGATGGCGGGCCGGCGTGTCCAGCGCGATCTTCAGTTGGTCGGCCAGCCAGGCGACATGGCGGAAGGTCCATTGCCGCTTGCTCTCGATCTCGGCCGGCCCCTTCTGGCCGACCACATGCAGGATGCCGGCGAACAGCACCGGCCGGTACTCGACCTGGTAGCTGATGCCGACCAGCGCCTCGGGCAGGCGCTCGAAGGCCAGCGCGGCATAGGGCGAGACCGGGTCGAAATAGAACTGCAGTGTTTTCATGGGCGATGGTCCTTCCAGCGGATGACGGGTTCAGGGCATGTCCGCCTCGGCGGCGCTGAACACGCCCTGCTCGACCAGCAGCCGGCGCCGCTCGGGCAGGCGCGCCAGGATCTGCAGCCGGGTCGCGTCGTCGGCGCCGCCCCAGGCGGCGATCTCGGCGATCGTGCGCGCACAGCCCTCGCACCAGCCGGTGCCCGCGTGCATGCGGCAGACATTGATGCAGGGCGAATGGACGGCCGGCAGCGGTACGGGCGGCGGCGGGCAGTTCTTCATCGTCATGCGGCCGGCTCCTGCACGACGTCGATCACCGGCGCGCCGGTCAGCCGCTCCAGTTCGGCCGGCGTCATGCGGAACACGCCGTTCGGATGGCCGGCCGCGGCCCAGATCACGTCGAAGCGGAACAGCTCGCGGTCGACGAAGAGCTGCGGCGGCGCCGCGCCATCGGCCGGCGCGAAACCGAGCGGCGAGACCCCGCCGATCGAGAAGCCGGTGCGCGCCTTCACGTAGTCGGCATCGGCGCGCGACAGCGGCCCGGTCAGCGCCTTCAGTTTTTTCTCGTCGACGCGGCGGTCGCCCGAGGCGATCACCAGCACCGCCGCCTCGTCGCTCTTGCGGCGGAACACCACCGACTTGGCGATCTGGCCCAGGCTGACGCCCAGCGCGTCGGCCGCCTCCTGCGAGGTGCGCGCGGCAATCTCCAGCCACAGCGGCGCATGGCCGTGCTGCTTCTCGATCAGCGCGGCGCTGACGCGCTGGAATCCTTCGGGGCGGGACGGTTCCTCATCGATGCGGGCATTCATGGCGTCCATTCTGACGCATCGCCGCACTCAGCCCGCGGCACCGACCCAGCTGCGCCGCGCCTGCTCCAGCGCGCGCAGGCGCTCGCCCAGATAGTCCGACAGCCGCGGCTGCTGGCTGAATACGACGTTGAAGCGCAGATGGCGGTCCGGCTGCGCGGCCTCGCCGGCCTGCGCACTGAAGCTGGCGCCGCGCGCCAGCAGACGATCACATTGCCGGTCAGCCGCCAGGCCAGCCACAGCAGGTACAGCGCGCCGGCGATGCGCAGGCCCTGCTGGGCAGGGGGCCAGGCGGCGAACAGCTGCCCCAGGCCCAGGCAGCTGAGCCAGGTCAGCGCGGCGACGCCGCTGTTGGTGCCGAGGATCTGCGGCAGGGTCGGCCGGTAGCCGTAGTTCGCGCCGGCGGCGGTCAGCAGCACATTGTTGGGCCCGGGCGTGCCCGACATCAGCAGGCAGTAGCTCATCAGCGGCAGCAGTTCGGTGGTCGACATCATGGTCAGCGGGCCTTCGCGTGGCGGATTGGATCAGCCACAGCGTAGGCAAGCTGGCCGGGCGCGAACAGGCACAAGCCGGGCCCCGGCGCGGGACGCTGTACCGCTCGGTCGACCGGTACAAGAGAGCTCGCCGCTCAGCCGGGCGTGGCCGGCGTAGCGGGCGGCCGCGCATAGCTGACCGTCAGCATCTCCCACTGGTGGCCGTCCGGCTCGTTCCAGTAAATCATCCGCCCGCCGTAGTCGGTGTTGATGCGCTGGTCCATGGGCCCGCGCACCTCGGCGCGAAACGGAATGCCGGCCGTGCGGATGCGCGCCAGGATCGCGTCGAACTCGGCCTCGCCGACGCGAAAGCAGAAGTGATAGACCGGGAAATCCTCGTCGGTGTCGATGAAGTCCAGGGTCAGCCCCGCATTGACATAGACCGGCGAGAAGGGCCCCAGGCCCGACTCGGCCCAGGGCACGTCCAGCAGGCCGGCCAGCAGCCGGGCCGCGGCGATCTTGTTGCGCGAGGGCACGATCGTGTGGTCGAGTTCAATGGCCATCGGCTACTCCTTTCGCGGCTCCCTTTTCCGCAGACCGCCGAGCACCAGCTCGGTGATCAAGGTCTGCGCCGCCTCGAAATCGGCGGGCTCCAGTTCGGGCTTGCCCAGCAGGATCGCGAACTGCGGCCCCAGATCGGCATAGGCCTGGGTGCTGGCCCAGATGGTGAACATCAGGTGGCGGAAGTCCAGGCGCGCGATGCGTTTCTCGCGCGCCCAGCGCTCGAAGGTCTTCACGTCGGCATTCAACGCCGGCAGCACCTGCTCTCGAATAGCGTCGCGAAAGCGCGGGGCGCCGGCCATCACCTCCCGGGCGAAGACCTGCGAGCCGGCCGGGCGCTCGCGCGAAAAGCGCAGCTTGGCGGCGATGTACTCGCGCAGCGCCCCCTCCGGATCGGTGCCGCGGACGATGCCGGCCATGCGCGCCAGCCATTCGGCCAGCACGCCGTCCAGCACCTTGCGGTACAGCGCTTCCTTGCTCGGGTAGTAGTACAGCAGGTTGTGGCGGCTCAGGCCCGCCGCCGCGGCGATGTTTTCCAGCGAGGCGCCCTCGAAGCCGTACTGCGCAAACTGGCGCTCGGCCTCGGCCAGGATGGTCGCCTCCTTGCGCAGGCGTGCGGCGCGCGGGCGGGCGGCGCCGGCCGTCTGGCCGCGGCTTGTAGAAAGGCTTGTTTCGGGCATGGGCGGAATCATCGAATCGGGCGGCTGCCGGCGAACCCGCCTATCTCAGCACAGCGCCGCGTGCGGCGAGCAAGGGAATTTACCAACTGGTTGTTTTTTACTGATTAGTAAATTATTCGCCGGTCAGCCACCCAGCGAACGGATTCCCTCGATGGACACCAACACGCCAGGCATTGCGGCCGGTCGCCTCTCGCCGGCCGACTACGCGCGCAACTTCGGCGACGCGCATGCGCCGCTGAAGCGCATCCAGGCCCTGATCGAGGCCGAGCGCTGCTACTACTGCTATGCCGCGCCCTGCCAGACCGCCTGTCCGACCGGCATCGACATCCCCAGCTTCATCCAGCGCATCGCCCAGGACAACACCCGCGGCGCGGCCCAGGCCATTCTGGAGGCCAACCCGCTGGGCGGCATCTGCGCGCGGGTCTGCCCGACCGAGGTGCTGTGCGAGCAGGCCTGCGTGCGCAACACCAACGAAAGCAAGCCGGTCGAGATCGGCCTCTTGCAGCGCTATGCGACCGACGCCTTCTTTGCCAAACCCGGCGCGACGCCGCTGTTCACGCGCGCCCCGGCCACCGACAGAACCGTCGCCGTCGTCGGGGCGGGCCCGGCCGGCTTGGCCGCCGCCCACGGCCTGGCGCGGCGTGGCCACCAGGTTCAGCTCTTCGACGCGAGGCCCAAGCTCGGCGGCCTGAACGAATACGGCCTGGCCACTTACAAGACCGCCGGCGGCTTTGCGCAGCAGGAGGTCAACTGGCTCTTGTCCATCGGCGGCATCACGGTGCAGGCGAACAAGGCGCTGGGCCGCGACATCACGCTGGCCCAGCTGGTGGCCGACTACGACGCCGTCTTCCTGGGCCTGGGCCTGGCCGGCGTCAATGCGCTGGGCATTGCCGAGCCGCAGCTCGAGGGCGTTCGCGCGGCGGTCGACTTCATCGCCGAGCTGCGCCAGTCCGATCCGGCCACGGTGGCGGTCGGCCGCAAGGTTGTCGTCATCGGCGGCGGCATGACGGCCGTCGACGCCGCCGTGCAGAGCAGCAAGCTCGGTGCGCGCGAGGTCACCATGGTCTACCGCCGCGGCGCCGAGAGCCTGTCGGCGTCGGGCCATGAGCAGCAATGGGCGCAGCAGAACGGCGTCACGCTGCGCTGCTGGGCCGCGCCCAAGGAGATCGTCGCCGAGGCTGGCCGCGTCGTCGGCGTGCGCTTCGCCGTTACCGAGGCGCGCGAGGGCCAGCTGGTCGAGACCGGCGAGCAGTTCACCCTGGAGGCCGATCTGGTGCTGAAGGCGATCGGCCAGAGCTTCGAGGCTGGGGCCGTGCCCGAGATCGAGCTGAAGAACGGCCGCATCGCGACCGATGCCAGCGGCCGCAGCAGCCATGCCAAGGTCTGGGCCGGCGGCGATTGCCGCTTTGGCGGCCGTGACCTGACCGTCGAGGCGGTCGAGCACGGCAAGCAGGCGGCGATCGCGATCGACGCCTTCCTGAGGAGCTGATGATGGCCGATCTGCGCAGCGATTTCCTGGGCATCAAGAGCCCCAACCCCTTCTGGCTCGCGTCGGCGCCGCCGACCGACAAGGAGATCAACGTCCACCGCGCCTTCGAGGCCGGCTGGGGCGGCGTGGTCTGGAAGACCCTGGGCGAGGATCCGCCGGTGGTCAACGTCAGCGGCCCGCGCTACACGACCCTGCTGGGACCCGACAGGCGCGTGCTGGGCCTGAACAATATCGAGCTGATCACCGACCGGCCGCTGCGCACGAACCTGGAGGAGATCCGCCGCATCAAGCGCGCCTGGCCCGATCGCGCGCTGATCGTCTCGCTGATGGTGCCCTGCACCGAGGACAGCTGGAAGAACATCCTGGCGATGGTCGAGGACAGCGGCGCCGACGGCGTCGAGCTGAACTTCGGCTGCCCGCATGGCATGAGCGAGCGCGGCATGGGCTCGGCCGTCGGCCAGGTGCCCGAGTACATCCAGATGGTGACGGCCTGGTGCAAGCAGTACTCCAAACTGCCGGTGATCGTCAAGCTGACGCCCAATATCACCGACATCCGCGCGCCGGCCCGCGCGGCGCATGCCGGCGGCGCCGATGCGGTCTCGCTGATCAACACGATCAACTCGGTGATCGCCGTCGATCTGGACCGGATGGTGATGAGCCCGGCCACCGACGGCTGGGGCTCGCATGGCGGCTACTGCGGCCCGGCGGTCAAGCCGATCGCGCTGAATATGGTGGCCGAGATTGCGCGTGACCCGCAGACCGCCGGTCTGCCGATCTCCGGCATCGGCGGCATCGGCAGCTGGCGCGATGCGGCCGAGTTCATCGCCCTGGGCGCCGGGACGGTGCAGGTCTGCACCGCGGCCATGGTCTACGGCTTCAAGATCGTGCAGGAGATGTGCTCGGGCCTGGCCAACTTCATGGACGAGCGGGGCTACCGCAGCATCGAGGACTTCCGCGGCAAGGCGGTGCCCACGGTGAAGAACTGGAACCAGCTGAACCTGAACTACGTCGAGAAGGCGGTGATCAATCAGGACTCGTGCATCCAGTGCGGCCGCTGCCACATCGTCTGCGAGGACACCTCGCACCAGGCGATCTTCGCGAGCAAGGACGGTCAGCGCCACTTCGAGGTCAACGAGGCCGAATGCGTGGGCTGCAATCTCTGCGTCTCGATCTGCCCGGTGCCGGACACGATCACGATGCGGCGCTTGATGCCCGGCGAGATCGACCAGCGCACCGGCCAAATCGTCAGCGGCGAGTACGCGAACTGGACGACCCATGCCAACAACCCGATGCGGGTGACGGGGTAAACCGCATGGCGCGTCGACCCGCCAGGCACAAACATTGCGGCGTTTCGCAGATTCCCCAACAAGGAGCGCCCGCATGACGACCAGTCAGCAGCTTTGGAACGAAGACCTCGCCCCGACCGGCGCCGCGCAGCGGACCTGGCGCTGGTATCACTTCGCCGCCCTGTGGGTCGGCATGGTCATGTGCATTCCCGCCTACACCTTGGCGGCCAGCCTGATCGAGTCGGGCATGAGCGCCGGCCAGGCGGTGCTGACCGTCTTCCTGGGCAATCTGATCGTGCTGCTGCCGATGCTGCTGATCGGCCATGCCGGCGCCAAGTACGGCATCCCCTACGCGGTGCTGGCCCGCGCCTCCTTCGGCACCCATGGCGCGCGGCTGCCGGCGCTCTTGCGCGCGCTGGTCGCCTGCGGCTGGTACGGCATCCAGACCTGGTTCGGCGGCATGATGATCTACACGCTGGCCGGCGTGCTGATCGGCCATCCGCTGGAGAGCAACAAGCTGCCCGGCCTGGGCATCAATATCGCGCAGCTCTTGTGCTTCCTGCTGTTCTGGGCGATCCAGTTCTACTACGTGATCCACGGCATCGACGCGATCCGCAAGCTGGAGACCTACACGGCGCCGGTCAAGATCCTCATCTGCTTCGTGCTGCTGTGGTGGGCCTATGACAAGGCCGGTGGCTTCGGCCCCATCCTGTCGCAGCCGTCCCAGTTCGTCGAAGGCGGCAAGAAGGCCGGCCAGTTCGGCAGCGTGTTCTGGCCCTCGCTCACCGCGATGGTCGGCTTCTGGGCCACCCTGGCGCTGAACATCCCCGACTTCACCCGCTTCGCCAAGTCGCAGAAGGACCAGATCGTCGGTCAGGCCATCGGCCTGCCCGCGCCGATGGGCCTGCTGGCCGCGCTGGCCGTCATCGTCACCTCGGCCACCGTCGTCATCTACGGCAAGGCGATCTGGGATCCGGTCGACCTGTCCAGCCGCATGACGGGCGCGGCCGTCTTGATCGCGCTGATCGTCCTGCTGATCGACACCGTCAGCGTGAACCTGGCGGCCAATCTGGTCGGCCCGGCCTATGACTTCTCCGCGCTGAACCCGAAGGCGATCAGCTACCGGACCGGCGGCTACATCACGGCCGGCCTGGCCATCCTGATGATGCCCTGGAAGATCCTCGAATCGACCCAGGGCTATATCTTCACCTGGCTGATCGGCTATTCGGCGCTCCTGGGCCCGGTGGCCGGCATCCTAATCGTCGACTACTACCTCTTGCGCGGCACCCGGCTGAAGGTCGAGGAGCTCTACAAGGAGCAAGGCGCCTACAGCTACAAAAACGGCTGGAACTGGGCCGCGGTGATTGCCTTCGTGCTGGGCGTGGCACCGAATGTGCCGGGCTTTCTGAACGCCGCCTTCCCGGCCTCCTTCCCGGCGGTCGGCGAGGCGTTCAAGACGATCTACACCTATGCTTGGTTTATCGGTCTGGCCATCGCGGCCATCGTCTATCGCCTGATGATGAAGGTGCAGAAGGAGTGATGCCATGAGCAGCAGCCACACGCTGTTGATACGCGGCGCGACGGTCGTCAATGCCGATCGGGAATTCGCCGCCGACGTGCTCTGCGTAGCCGGCAAGATCGCCGCCATCGGCGCGCGCGCGGCCGAGCTGGCGCCTGCCGGCACGCAGACCTTGGACGGCAGCGGCCAGTACCTGCTGCCCGGCGGCATCGACCCGCACACCCATATGCAGCTGCCCTTCATGGGCACGGTGACGCAGGACGATTTCTTCAGCGGCACGGCCGCGGCACTGGCCGGCGGCACGACGTCCATCATCGACTTCGTGATCCCGAACCCGCAGCAGCCGCTGATGGATGCCTACCAGCAATGGCGCGGCTGGGCCGAGAAGTCGGCGGCCGACTACGGCTTCCATGTGGCGGTCACCTGGTGGAGCGAAGGCGTGCACGCCGACATGGGCCGCCTGGTCGCGGAGGAAGGCATCAACAGCTTCAAGCACTTCATGGCCTACAAGAACGCCATCATGTGCGACGACGAGACGCTGGTGAACAGCTTCAAGCGCGCGCTGGAGCTGGGCGCGATGCCGACCGTCCATGCCGAGAACGGCGAACTGGTCTACCTGCTGCAGCAGGAGGTCGCGCGCATGGGCATCACCGGCCCCGAGGGCCATCCGCTGTCGCGCCCGCCGATGGTCGAGGGCGAGGCGGCCAATCGCGCGATCGCGATCGCCGAGGTCTTGGGCGTGCCGATCTACATCGTCCACGTCAGCTGCATCGAGGCGGCCGAGGCGATTTCGCGTGCCCGCGCCCGCGGCCAGCGCGTCTACGGCGAAGTGCTGGCCGGTCATCTCTTGATCGATGACAGCGTCTACCGCGATCCGGACTTCGCCAAGGCCGCCGCCTATGTGATGAGCCCACCGTTCCGGCCCAAGATCCACCAGGAATTCCTCTGGCGCGGCCTGCAGAGCGGCCAACTGCACACGACGGCGACCGACCATTGCACCTTCTGCGCCAGCCAGAAGGCAGCCGGCCGCGACAACTTCGCCAAGATCCCCAACGGCTGCGGCGGCGTCGAGGAGCGGATGGCGGTCATCTGGGATGCCGGCGTCAACACGGGCCGCCTGACGCCCAGCGAGTTCGTCGCGATCACCTCGGCCAACACGGCGCGGCTCTTCAACATCTATCCGCAAAAGGGCTGCATCGCCGAGGGCGCCGATGCCGACCTCGTGCTCTGGGATCCGCAAGGCACGAAGACGATCTCGGCCGAGACGCATCACAGCCGCAACGACTTCAACATCTTCGAGGGCCGCTCGGTGCGCGGCATCGCCAGCCACACGATCAGCCAGGGCCGGCTGGTCTATGCCGACGGCGATCTGCGTGCCGTCCAGGGCGCCGGCCGCTACATCAAGCGCCCGGCCTTCGGCCCGAACTTCAAGGCCCAGCAATTGCGCACGCAAGACCTGGCCCCGACGGCGATTCAGCGCTGAGGAGTTCCATCATGGACATGAAGACCAAGCCCGCCCTGCAGGACCTGCGCATCAACGGCCAGCGTCTCTGGGACTCCTTGATGGAGCTGGCGAAGATCGGCGCGACGCCCAAGGGCGGCGTCTGCCGGCTGACCCTGACCGATCTGGACAAGCAGGGCCGCGATCTGGTGCTCGGCTGGGCGCGCCAGGCTGGCATGACGGTGACGGTCGACAAGATCGGCAACGGTTTCATGCGCCGGCCCGGCAAGAACAACACCCTGCCCCCCATCGTCACCGGCAGCCATATCGACACCCAGCCGACCGGCGGCAAGTTCGATGGCAATTACGGTGTGCTGGCCGGGCTGGAGGTCGTGCGCACGCTCAACGATCACGGGATCGAAACCGAGGCCCCGATCGAGGTCGCCTTCTGGACCAATGAGGAGGGCTCGCGCTTCGTGCCGGTGATGATGGGCTCGGGCGTATTCGCCAAGGCCTTCACGCTGGAGCATGCCTACGCGGCGACCGACACCGAGGGCAAAAGCGTCAGGGAAGAGTTGGAGCGCATCGGCTATATCGGCGACGAGGAACCCGGCGCCCACCCGATCGGCTGCTATTTCGAGACCCATATCGAGCAGGGCCCGGTGCTCGAAGATCACGACAAGACCATCGGCGTGGTCACCGGCGTGCTGGGCATCAAGTGGTACGACTGCACCGTCACCGGCATGGAGGCCCATGCGGGCCCGACGCCGATGAGCCTGCGCAAGGACGCGCTGCAGGTCGCGACAAGGCTGATGCAGGAGGTCGTCGCCATCGCCCACCGCTACCCGCCGCATGGCCGCGGCACCGTGGGCATGGTGCAGGTGCATCCGAATAGCCGCAATGTGATCCCGGGTCGGGTCAAGTTCAGCATCGATTTGCGCAATGCCAGCGATGCGCTGGTCGAGCAGATGGACGCCGACATCCGCAAGGCCGTGGGCCTGGCCAGCGAGAAGTCAGGCCTGAAGATCGATATCGAGCTGGTCTCGCACTACCCGGCGGCGCCCTTCCACCCGGACTGCGTCAACGCGGTCGCGAAGGCGGCCGAGGCGCTGGGCTACTCGAACATGCCGGCCGTCTCCGGCGCGGGGCACGACGCCGTCTATATGGCACGGCTGGCCCCCGCGGGGATGATCTTCATCCCCTGCAAGGACGGCATCAGCCACAACGAGATCGAGGACGCGAAGCCCGAGCACATCACGGCCGGCTGCAACGTGCTGCTGCACGCGATGCTGGAGCGGGCCGGGCCGGTCTAGCGACCCGCGGCCGCGGGGTCAGGTCAATCAGTCATGGCCCTTGCCATGCCCCTTGCCCTTGCCGCCCTTCTCGCCCTTGTCGTGACCCTTGCCCTTGCCATGCTGCTCCTGGTAGTAGGGCACGTAGTCGCGCTCGTACCAGTCGTCCTTGACGAAATAGACCGGGCGACCGCAGGCGTTGTACTTCTTGCAATGCTTGTCCCAGTGCTTCTCATGGCCCGGCGGGACGCGCAGATACATCGGCGCGCCGACGACCTGGGTCCGGTGGATCACGACCGGCTCGGTGTAGATCAGTTGCGGGCGCATCGTGCCGATATCGATCTGGCCGTAAAAGCCCGGCTGACCGACGCTGATCGACACGCCGACATCGGCGGCGCGCGCCGGGGCGGCGCCCAGCGCCATCATCAGGCTCGTGGCGCATGCCAGGCCCAGCTTCGTCTTCATCCTCATCATCATCTCCTTGTTCTTATCGATCGGCTCACGCGAAGCGAGCGAACCGGGGGGCTTCCACGTCAATCGCGGCCGTGGCCCTCGCCCCGCTTGCCATGACCGTGGCCGTGGCCATTGCCGTTCCCATTACCGTTGCCATGTCCATGATCGCGGTCCCGGTAATCGGGAATGCCATCGTGATCGCGGTCGCGGCGCTGCTCATGCCAGCCCCCCGCATAGTAATGCTCACGGTAGTGCGGCGCATAGGTATTGCGATACCAGTCGTCACGGACGAAATACACGGGGCGGCCGCAGGCGCCGTACTGGCCGCAATAGCGCGCCCAGTTGCGCTCGTAGCCGACGGGCACGCGCAGATAGACGGGGGCCGGCTGCACGGCCACGCGCTCGATGATGACCGGCTGCGTGTAGATCAGTTGCGGCGGCGGCGCATTGCCAAGGTCGATGCGGCCGTAAAAGCCGGGCTGGCCGATGCTGACCGAGACGCCGACGTCGGTATAGGCCGCGGCAGGGCCGGCGACCGTCAGGGCAGCCATGCCCAAGGTGGCGGCAAGAAGAAGATGGGATTTATTCATATCTGAACCTCCTAGTTCTATTTATGTTCTGGCTTGACCTTGCAACGGCCAGGTCACGCCAGCGGTGCACCGGCTGTACCTTTCGATACGCTTTGGCGGGCCTGCGCAGGGCGCCCCGGCGGCCCGACTGGCCGGACAAAGGCATCCGGCGCGGCGCTTTCGAGAAGTCTAGGATTCTAAAAGTGCGGCTCGTGTAGGACGGCACCGTCTCTGCCGTACAGCCAGTGCCAGGGCTCGTAGACATAGCCCGCCGCATTGCCGCGTGGATAGGACAGCGTGAAGCCGAAGGCGCCGGCATGGGCCTGAAGCCAGGCGAAGGCGGCCGTGTCCTCGAAGCGTTCGCTCAGGCCGGGTAGGTCGGGCGTGTCGATGTCGATCGCGCGGCCGGTATGGTGCTCGCTGTAGCCCGGGCAGGCGCTGGACTGGCAGATCTCGGCGATCGCGAGGCCCTGGGCCAGCTCGCGGCGAATCAGCTCGATCTGGTAGTCGAAGCTGCGAAAGGCCGAGACCAGGTGCAGGCGGATGCCCGCGTCGGCCGCCGCCGCGCGCATCCGCTGCCAGGCCGCGCCGGCGGCCGGCACGAGCCGGTGCTCGCGGCCGTCCGCGTCGCGCTGAGCGAGCTGCAGTTCGCGCGCCTCCAGGCACAGCGGCAGGCCGCGCCGTTCATGCGCTCGCGTTTCGATGCCCAGCAGGTGCTGCGCATCGGCGATGCGCCGGCGATAGGCCGCCAGACCCTCTTCTTCTTCGATCAGCATCATGCTCAGGGCCCGGCCTCGGGCAGCTGGTACTCGAAGTCGTAGAAATGCTTGCCGCCCTCGATGCGGATCTGCATCTGGCCCTTCAGACCCTGCAATTGCTCGGTGCCCGAGTCGGGAATGACGCCGATGGTCAAAAAAGGTGTGCCGCGATCCATCGTGCCGCTGTGCTGCAGCGCAAAGCTGCCACGCCGTCCGGCCAGCGTGCCGCTGACCGTCTCGATCGCCACATAGCCGGCCGAGCCCTGTACCGCCGTGCGCAGGGCCAGCATCTGGCCTATGGCGCTGGCCTCCAGCGCGCCGTGATAGCGCTTGTCCAGGCCCATGCGCCCCGGTCCGGCCGCATGGGCCTCGGCCGCCTGCGGCTGCATCGTCACCTCGAACTCGCCGCTGATCTTCATCGTCGTCGTGCTCATCGCCGTTGCTTTCCTCGCTGTTGAATCGCCATCGCAGGCGCTGCGCTGCAGCGCGAAGTCGATCGTGCGCGCTGCACCGCCGCGCTGGCCTTCGATGCGCGCCAGCAGCCGCCCCGGCGCTTCGAGCCGGTAGACGATGCGCTGCGGAAAATCATGCCGCGGATTCTCGAACACGATCTCGTTCTCACCCTGGCGCAGGAGCGCGAAATCGGCCGGCGCCTGGCCCGAGGGCTGGGCGCTGTAGAGCAGACGGCCGTCGCCGCCCAGATGGATGCGCATGAACTCATGCTCGACCGTGCGGCCGCCACGCACCGTGCGCGCCAAGCCCAGCATCGCGCCGCCGGCCGCTGCCGTCCATTGCTCGCCGGAGCCGGCGTCCAGGCCCGGCGCAGCGATGCGCGTCCAGCAGCCGGCCAGCCAGCCCAACCGGCCCAGCGCATCGGCCTGGGCCGAGGCGGCTGCCGGCATCAGCATCAAAGCGGCGGTAAGCAGCAGTCCCGCATCTCGCATGTTCTGAGGTGCTCCTTCATCGAGCGGCCATTGTGCGTGAAGCCACTCGATCGCCGCGGCCCTAGAATGCCGGCCCTTCGCCCGATTCCCGACCCGCTGTTTTTCACTTCTCATGAACATCATCGTCAACGAGGACCTGCGCGCCTATATCGATCCGCTGACGCCGGAGGAACACCAGGCGCTGGAGCGCAGCATCCTGGCCGAGGGCTGCCGCGACGCGCTGGTGCTGTGGGGCGAGATCCTCGTCGACGGTCACAACCGCTACGGCATCTGCCGCAAGCACGGCCTGCCCTTCCAGACCGTGCAGAACACCCGCTTCCAGTCGATCGAGGATGTCCATCTGTGGATGATCGACCAGCACCTGGGCCGGCGCAGCGTGTCGGACTTCCAGCGCGGCGTGCTGGCGCTGCGCAAGAAGGAGATCATGGCCGCGCGGATCAAGGAGGTGGTGCCGGTCGACAGCCCGGCGGCCGCCGTGCCGCCGCCGGAAAAGCTGAATACGCGCGAATCAATCGCGAAGGCCGCGCGCATCAGCAGCGCGGCCGTGCTGCAGATCGAGAAAATCCAGAAGAGCGCCGCACCGGAACTGGTCGAGGCGGTCAAGCAGGGCGCGATCTCGATCAATGCGGCGGCCGTGGTCGCGACCCTGCCGGCCGAAGAGCAACTGGCGGCCGTGGCCGGCGGCAAGAAGGAGTTGCGCGAGGCGGCCAAGCGGGTGCGCGAGGAGAAGAAGCAGTCGCGTCCGCCGCGTGCCGAAGCGGTCGAGGCTCCGGCCGCGATGAACGATGCGGCCGAGTCAGCGCCGGCGGATCTGATCGCGCGGCTGCAGCAGCGCGTCGCCGAGTTGGAGGCCGAGAACGCGGCCCTGAGGCAGCAGCTCGCGGCCGCAACCATCGCGGCCTAGGCGGCCACCAGCTTCAGCAGCCAGTCGGGCAGCGGCGCCGATTTCTGTGCCGGGAAGTCCATCCAGACGGTCGTCGCGCCGCCGGCCGCGTAGATCAGCTCGGGCTGGTCGACGCGTTCCAGCGTGATCCAGGTGTCGAAGCTGGAACGGCCCGGATTGCTGACGTAATGCTTGGCCAGCACCTCGCCCGGGTATTCCAGCTGCTTGTAGAAATTGCAGAAGGCGTTGACGATCACCGGTCCCTGGCCGGCCGGGTTCGGCGCGCCGCCGACGCTGTCCAGCCAGTCGACGCGGATGATCTCCAGGTAGCGGAAATACACCGTGTTGTTCACATGGCCCATCGCGTCCATATCGCCCCAGCGGATCGGGATGCGCATCTGGTGGACCAGCTTCTTCTCGGCCGGGATCTCGAACCTCATGCGATCCCCAGTTCGGCGCTGATGCGCTGCACCAGCGCCTTCAGCTGCTCGAGCTCCTGCGACAGGCGCTGCTGCTCGGCACGCAGAAAGATCAGCTCCTCATCGCGCGAGCCGTCCGCCGGCGCCGCGGCCTGGCCCGGCTGAGGCAGGGCCGCCTCGCCGCACAGCAGATGCGCCCAGCGCGCCTCGCGCGCACCCGGCGCCCGCGGCAGCTTGACCGCCAGCGGCGGGCTGCGCTCGGCCAGCTCATCCAGAAAGCCCTCGACCGAGGACAGGTCGGCAAAGCGATGCAGGCGCTCGGTGTTCAGGCGCAGTTCGGCCGTGGTCTGCGGCCCGCGCAGCATCAGCGCGGTCAGCACGGCAAGCCCCGCCCCCGGCACGCCCAGGCCGCGCGCGCCGTTGTGCTCGAAGCGCACGACCCGGCTGCCGCTGACCTCGTTGACCAGGTGCATGGACTTCAATTCCTCGATCGCGGCCAGCACCTCGGGCTCGCTGGCGTTCATCACCGGATCACGCGCGCTCTTCTGGTTGCAGCCCAGGGTCAGGGAGTTCAGCGAGAGCGGATAGCTGTCCGGGACGGTGGCCTGCTTTTCCACCAGCACGGCCAGCACGCGCGCTTCCAGCGCGTTCAGGGTACGCAGGGAAGCCATCAGACCCCGAATCCGTCGTCGGCCTGGATCACCGCGCCATTGATGAAATGGCTCTCGTTGGCGCACAGCATCAGCAAGGCGGTGTCCAGGTCCTGCGGCTGGCCCACGCGCTTGCGCGGCAGCAGCTCGACGAGCTTCCTGCCCTGCTCGGTACCCCAGTGGTGGTGGTTGATCTCGGTGTCGATATAGCCGGGGCAGATCGCGTTGACGTTGATGCCGTACTTGCCCCACTCGAGCGCCATCGCCTTGGTCATGTGGATGACGGCCGCCTTGCTCATCGAATAGACGCCGATCTGGCTCAGCACGCGCAGACCGGCCATCGAGGCGATGTTGACAATGCGCCCGCCGGTGAAGGTGCCGGGCGCCGCGCCGCGCGCGCGCGCCAGCATGCGCTTGCCGACCTCCTGCGCGACGAAGAAGGCGCCACGTACATTGGTGTCCATCACGAAGTCGTAGTCGTCGGACGTGACCTCGGTCAGCTTCTGCGTCGTGCTGACGCCGGAGTTGTTGATCAGGATGTCCAAGGTGCCGACCTCGGTCTCGGCATGCGCGACCGCCGCCTTGATGCTGTCCAGATCGGTCACGTCCAGCGCCGTCACATGGGCGCTGCCGCCCTGCGCCTCGATCTCGTTGCGCAAGGTCTTCAGCCGCTCGGTGCGCCGGCCGGCCAGCACGACGCAGGCACCGGCGCGGGCCAGGGTCCTGGCGAACTGCGCGCCCAGGCCGCTCGAGGCGCCGGTGACCAGGGCCACCCGGCCTTCCAGATCGATTTGATAGGTCATTTGCTAGGTCCTCAACTGCTGGCGGGAACGATAGCACGCGCCTCCGCCGCGGCGGCGCTGCGTGGGCCGCCGATCGGGGCTTCAATGGGCGGCCGCGGCCGCGCCAGCGCAAGGCGGCGCGGGCCCTCATCGCCGCCATCAGAAAAAAGCACGAGCGTTCGTTTTTCGGCGCCGAGCCCAGTAGAATCCGCCGCAATTTCCTCCAGGCGCGTCGCCCCGGCGAGCCGCCCGGACCGCAGCACAACAAGGACTTGCCGATGACCTCCTACGCAGAACTGATTGCCCAGTACGGCCCGCGCGAAAGCATGGAATACGACGTCGTCATCGTCGGCGGCGGCCCGGCCGGCCTGTCGACGGCGATCCGGCTGAAGCAGCTGGCGGCCGAGAAGGGCCAGGACTTGTCGGTGGTGGTGCTGGAGAAGGGTTCGGAGCCCGGCGCCCACATCCTGTCCGGCGCGGTGATGGACCCGCGCGCGATCACCGAGCTGTTCCCCAACTGGCAGGAGCTCGGCGCGCCGCTGAAGCAGCCGGTCAGCGGCGACGAGGTGCTGTTCCTGTCCGAGACCGGCGCACGCGCGACGCCGAAGTTCCTGATCCCCGCCTGCTTCCACAACCACGGCAACTATGTGATCAGCCTGGGCGCTGTCACCAAGTGGCTGGGCGAACAGGCCGAGGCGCTGGGCGTCGAGATCTTCCCGGGCTTTACCGCGGCCGAGATCGTCTACGGCGAGCAGGGCGAGGTGCGTGGCGTGGCGACCGGCAATGTCGGCATCGGCAAGGACGGCGAACCGACCGAGAACTTCCAGCTGGGCATGGAGCTGCTGGGCAAGTACACGATCTTCGCCGAGGGTTCGCGCGGCCATCTGGGCAAGCAGCTGATCGCCAAGTACCAGCTCGACGCCGGCCGCGACCCGCAGAGCTATGCGATCGGCATCAAGGAGCTGTGGGAAGTGCCGGCCGAGCAGGCCAGGCCCGGCCTGGTCGTGCACACCGCCGGCTGGCCGATGGACAGCGAGACCTATGGCGGCGGCTTCCTCTACCACCTGGAGGGCAACAAGGTGACCCTGGGCTTCGTCACCGGTCTGGACTACAAGAACCCCTGGCTGTCGCCCTTCGAGGAGATGCAGCGCTGGAAGACGCATCCAAGCATCCGCAAGCACATCGAAGGCGGCAAGCGCCTCGGCTATGGCGCGCGCGCGATCACGGCCGGCGGCCTCTTGAGCCTGCCCAAGACGGTGTTCCCCGGCGGCGCCCTGGTCGGCTGCGATGCCGGCTATCTGAATGCGGCCCGCATCAAGGGCAGCCACGCGGCAATCAAGACCGGCATGCTGGCGGCCGAGGCCGCCTTCGAGGCACTGGCCGCCGGCCGCTCGCACGACGAGCTGGCCGCCTACCCGCAGGCCTTCGAGCAGAGCTGGCTGCGCGAGGAGCTGGAGGGCTCGCGCAACTTCAAGCAGTGGTTCAAGAAGGGCTCGCTGGTCGGCACCTTGATGACCGGCATCGAGCAGTGGCTCTTGCCCAAGCTGGGCATCAAGAGCCCGCCGTGGACCATCCACCGTGCCCAGGCCGATCATCTGTATCTGCGCCCGGCCGCGGAAAGCCCCAAGATCGAGTACCCGAAGCCGGACGGCAAGCTGACCTTCGACCGCCTGTCCTCGGTGTTCATCTCGAACACCAATCACGAGGAGAACCAGCCGGCGCACCTGACGCTGAAGAACGACGCCGTGCCGGTGTCCGTCAATCTTGCCAAGTATGCGGGCCCCGAGAGCCGCTACTGCCCGGCCGGCGTCTACGAATTCGTCAAGACCGCCGCCGGCGAGGACCGGCTGCAGATCAATGCGCAGAACTGCGTGCATTGCAAGACCTGCGACATCAAGGACCCGACGCAGAACATCGTTTGGGTCACGCCCGAGGGCGGCGGCGGACCGAACTACGCCGGCATGTAATCCGGAGGTCCGGCGGCGGCGGTGCTCAGCACCCTGCCCCACCGTTCTTCACCACAGCAAGCCCGCACAAGCGGGCTTTTTTCCGCCCCGCCGCGGCCACGGTGTAACAGCCGGCGAGTTCCCCGCCGAGGCCAACCCTACAATCGCGCGCTTTCCGCACGTTCCTGCCGTACACCTCGCCGCCATGCCGTCTCGCCCGTCGCCATTCCTCCTGGCTCGTTGCTGCCGCTCGGTTTTGCTGCTGCTGGCACTGATGGTGGCGCTGCTGCCGCTGTCGGCGCGCGCGGCAGGCAGCGCGGCCCCGCTGGTCCTCGAGGACAAGATCGGGACCCTGCAGACCTGGCCCGCCGTCACCGTGCTAGGTGATCCCGGCAAGCAGATGGGCGTGGGCGAGGCGCTGGCCCGGCTCGACCAGTTCAGGCCGCCGCAGGGCGCCTATGCGACGCTGGGCCTGCGCAAGGAAGCCGTCTGGCTGCACATCCCGGTCGAGGTGCCGGCCGGCTCGGCCGGGCGCTGGGTGCTCGACATCGACTACCCGGCGCTGAACCGCATCGACGTCCATGTCGTGCGCGACGGCCAAGTGCTGCAGCAGGCGCTGCTGGGCAATCTGCAGCCCTATTCGAAGCGCCCGATCGGCAGCCGCTCGCATGCGCTGGGTCTGGAGCTCAAGTCCGGCGCGAAGAGCGAGCTGCTGCTGCGCGTCGAGACCAGCGGCGGCATGATCGTGCCGATCACGCTGAACCGCGCCGCGCCCTTCCATGCGCGCGCGATGGGCGAGCAGATGCTGCAGGGCCTGTTGACCGGGCTCGGCTTCTGCCTGCTGCTCTACAGCCTGGCGCAATGGCTGTCGCTGCGCGAGCCGCTGTTCGCCAAGTACGCGCTGCTGATCTCGGGCAGCCTGCTGTTCTCGGTGTTCCAGTTCGGCATCGGGGCGCAGTACCTGTGGACCGACAACATCTGGTTCGAGTTGCACGCCGGCGGCCTGTCGGCGCTGATTGCCGCCTGCGGCTCCTTCCTGTTCATCGAGCAGGCGCTGTCCGGTCCCGACAGCAACCGCTGGTTCGGCCGGCTGATGAAGGGCGGTGCGGCACTGACGGTGCTCAGCGCCGCCATGTTCGCGCTGGACCTGATCGACACCCATATCGTCACCGCCATCGTCGGCAGCCTGGGCCTGGCGCCGGCGCTGCTGGGCCTGCCCGGCGCGATCCGGCGCCAGCGCCGCGGCGACAGCGTCGGCGGCTATTTCCTCGTCGCCTGGGCCGCCTATTTCTTCTTTACCGCGATCACCGTCGCGATGATCAAGGGCCAGATCGGCGTCAATGTCTGGACCATGCACTCGTTCCAGATTGGCGCCACCCTGGACATGCTGATCTTCATGCGCGTGCTGGGCCTGCGCACGGTGGCGATCAAGGCCGCGGCCCAGCAGGCGGCGCGCGAGCGCGATCTGCTGCATTCGCTGGCCCATACCGATGCGCTGACCGGCCTGGCGAATCGCCGCGGCCTGACGACAGCCTTGAACAGCGCGCTGCTGCATTGCGCGCCGGAGCGCATGGTCGGCGTCTTCCTGCTCGATCTGAACGGCTTCAAGGGCGTCAACGACAGCTTCGGCCACGAGGTCGGCGACGAACTGCTGGTTGCCGTTGGCCGCCGGCTGCAGGCGCGCCTGCATGGCGACGATCTGGTCGCGCGCCTGGGCGGCGACGAGTTCATCGTCATGTGCCGCGATCTGCAGCGCGCCGAGCAGGCCGAGGACCTGGCCCGGCGACTCAGCGAGGCCTTCGAGACACCCTTCCTGGTCGGCGAGCATCAATGCCGGGTCGGCCTGACGATAGGCCACGCGCTGGCGCCGCGCGACGGCCTGGCCGCCGCCGAGTTGATCAAGCGCGCCGACGCGGCGATGTACCGCGGCAAGAAGAACCGGCGCCTGGCGGCTTGATCGGCTGATCGCGCCTGGACCGACTTGCATTGGGGATGCCCCCCAAAAGTGGGCCTCCCTCAGCAGGATAGAAACTGGCCCGGCCATCGGCGAAAGTCTCCCCAACTCAGGAGACCCGCCATGCAAGCTCACAAGCCCGCCGCCCATGCCTTCACCGCCTCCCTGCAGCGCATCCTGCAGCGGACCGAGGCGCTTCTGCAGCGTCGGCCCAACGGCCCCACCTTCGCCGAGACGCCGGCCGACGATGACAGCGACATGCTGGCCGGCTTGGAGGTCTGCGATAGCGATTGGGGCGCCTGGGTTGAGGCGGGCGGCGATCTGCTGATGGGGAAGAACGGCTAGACAGGCGCCAGAAAGGGATCAGCCTTGGCCGGGCCTGCTGCGTTGCGCCGGGCCGAGCCGAGGGAAGCGCAGCCAAGCCTTGGTTGAAGCGCCCACTCCAATGCCCGCTTCTTGCTACGTACCAATGAAAAACGCGCCCGAAGGCGCGTCTTTGCTTGATAGCTGGCGGAGTCGGAGAGATTCGAACTCTCGATGCAGGTTTTGCCCACATACTCCCTTAGCAGGGGAGCACCTTCGGCCACTCGGTCACGACTCCAGCAGAGCCTCGCATTCTATATCAAGAATTCGAGGCCTCGGACAAAAAAAAACAAAGTCAGGCAGCGACTTCCTGGTCCAGGTCGAAGGCCTTGTGCAGCGCGCGCACGGCCAGCTCCATGTACTTCTCGTCGATGACGACCGAGGTCTTGATTTCGCTGGTCGAGATCATCTGGATGTTGATGCCTTCCTCGCTCAGCGCGCGGAACATCTTCGAGGCGACGCCGACATGCGAGCGCATGCCGATGCCGACGATGGAGACCTTGCAGATGCGCGGGTCGCCCATCACCTTGGCGGCATTGGTCGCCGGGCCGACGGTGTTCTGCAGCAGCTCCATCGTGCGCGCATAGTCATTGCGGTGCACGGTGAAGGAGAAGTCGGTCTTGCCGTCCTGCGAGACGTTCTGGATGATGACGTCGATGTCGATATTGGCCTCGGCCACCGGGCCGAGGATCTGGAAGGCGATGCCGGGCTTGTCGGGCACGCCCAGCAGGGTCACCTTGGCCTCGTCGCGGTTGAAGGCAATGCCGGAAACGACGGCTTGTTCCATTTTCTCGTCCTCTTCAAAACTGATCAGGGTGCCGGACTTGGCTTCCTCGGTGATGTCGATGTCCCAGGGCGTAAAGCTGGACAGCACGCGCAGCGGCACGCGGTACTTGCCGGCGAACTCGACCGAGCGGATCTGCAGGATCTTCGAGCCCAGCGAGGCCATCTCCAGCATCTCCTCGAAGGAGATCGTGTGCAGGCGGCGCGCCTCGGGCACGATGCGCGGGTCGGTCGTGTAGACGCCGTCGACATCGGTGTAGATCAGGCACTCGTCGGCCTTCATCGCGGCGGCAATCGCCACGGCCGAGGTGTCCGAGCCACCGCGGCCCAGGGTCGTGATGTTCTGTTCCTCGTCGACGCCCTGGAAGCCGGCGATCACGACGACCTTGCCGGCGGCCAGATCGGCGCGCACCTTGGCGTCGTCAATGCTCTCGATGCGTGCCTTGGTGTGCGAGGAGTCCGTCTGCACCGGCACCTGCCAGCCGGTGTAGCTGACCGCCTCCAGGCCCTCGGCCTGCAAGGCGATCGCCAACAGGCCCACCGAGACCTGCTCGCCGGTCGCGGCGATCATGTCGAGTTCGCGCATCAGCTCAGGGCTCGAACTGGCGGGCGAGAGCTCCTTGGCCAGGCCCAGCAGGCGGTTGGTTTCGCCGCTCATTGCCGAGGGCACGACGACCATCTGATGGCCGGCGCGCGCCCATTTGGCCACGCGCTTGGCGACATTGCGGATACGGTCGGTGGAGCCCATCGAGGTGCCGCCGTATTTGTGAACGATCAAGGCCATAAAGACTTCTGAAAGCGCGGAGTCAAAGGTCCCGGTCGGGAGTGGGTGCGCCGCGGTCGCAATCGATGATTCTAGCGGCGGCGCGCGGGCCCGCCGACGCTCAATCGGTGGCCGGATCGGGCAGCCAGCGCAGCCCGAACTGCGCCTGGCCGGGGGCGGCCAGCATGCGCGCGTCGATGCCCAGGCCGGCGGCGAACAGCAGCCGCTCGCCGGCAAACAGCAGCGGCCCCTCGCGTTGCCAGGCCGGCACGCCGGCCTCCTGATAGGCCTTCTTCAGGCTGCGCGCAGTGCTGCGCGGCGCGCGCTGGAACTGCTCGCCGCCCTGGCGCGCACGCAGGGTCAGGTCTTGCAGCAGACCGGCGGCGACGCCGCCCTGCATCACCGGCTCAACCCGCCAGGCACCGCCCCAGTCGGGCTGCGCATGCATCCCGGCAAAGTCCAGCTTGACGATTTGCGAAGGCGGCGGCGGCGCTGCGGCGCCGTGCGACCAGCTCAGGCGGCCGCGGTAGAGCCGCAGCCAGCCCCCGGCGCAGGGCCAGGCCCCCTGCCCGGCGCGCGCCTCGTCACCGGCGAGCCGGCGGATCAGGCTGGCCGGCGCAATCTGGCCGGTCCGCCGCTGCAGCCAGGCACGCAGCGCATTGCTCGCCCGCGCCGGCGACAGCGCTTGCAGGCCGAGCAGATCGAGCCCCTGGCCCTCGCCAAGCGCCCGCAGATCCTCGTCGGCGATCTCCTGCAGCAAGGCCAGCGCCTGCTGGGCCCAGCCGGCCGATTGCGCCAGGCTCGCCTCGGCCTGCGGGAAGGCGGCGGTCAGCGACGGCCAGACGGCCAGGCGCAGCCGGTTGCGCGCATGGCGCGGGTCGCTGTTGCTGTCGTCCTCGATGTGCTGCAGCGCGTGCTCGGCGATATAGGCCTCGATCGCCTCGCGTGGCTGATCCACCCAGGGCCGCGCCCAGCACAGGCCCTCGCGCCATTGCTGCGCCGGCATGCCGGCCAGGCCGGCCGCGCCGGCACCGCGCAGCGCCTGCAGCAGCAGGGTCTCGGCCTGGTCGCGCCGGTGCTGGGCCAGCAGCAGCAGATCGGTACCGGCCTCGCGGGCCATCTCGGCCAGGGCAGCGTAGCGGCCCTCGCGGGCCCAGGCCTCGATGCTTTCGGCCGCGGCCGGTTGCCCCGTCAGCCGACGCCATTGCAGGCGCAGCGGCAGCCCCTGCGCGACCCAGGCGGCGCATTGCCCTTCGCAATGCAGCAGCCAGGCGTCGGCATGAACGCTCAAGCCATGGTGCACGTGCAGGGCCAGCACCTCGAGGCCCAGTTCGCGGGCCTGCATGGCGGTGGCATGCAGCAGCGCGGTGGAATCGCGGCCGCCGCTGTAGGCGACGGCCACGAGGCGGCGATCAGCGGTCCTTGGTGTCGCCGAAACGCCCATAAGCCTGGATGCGCTCATAGCGGCGGTCCTGCAGCTCCTTGGGCTTCAGATCGCTGACCTGGCGCAGCGCATCGGACAGCGCGCGCTTCAGGTTGGAAGCCATCTGCTTCTGGTCGCGGTGCGCGCCGCCGACCGGCTCGTTGACGATCTTGTCGATCAGACCCATGGCCTTCAGGCGGTGGGCGGTGATGCCCAGCGCGTCGGCGGCATCGGCCGCGCGCTCGCTGCTCTTCCACAGGATGGAGGCGCAGCCCTCCGGCGAGATCACCGAATAGGCCGAGAACTGCAGCATCAGCACCTGGTCGGCCACGCCGATGGCCAGCGCGCCGCCGGAGCCGCCTTCACCGATGACAGTGGCGATGATGGGCACTTCCAGCTGCGCCATCTCGAAGATATTGCGGCCGATCGCCTCGGACTGGCCGCGCTCCTCGGCGCCAATGCCCGGATAGGCCCCCATCGTGTCGATGAAGGTGAAGACCGGCAGGCCGAACTTCTCGGCCAGCTTCATCAGGCGCAGCGCCTTGCGATAGCCTTCGGGGCGCGGCATGCCGAAGTTGCGCAAGGTGCGCTCCTTCGCATCGGCACCGCGCTGGTGGCCGACGACCATGCAGGCCTGGCCGTTGAAGCGGGCCAGGCCGCCGACGATGGCCGCGTCATCGGCGAAATGACGGTCGCCGTGCAACTCCTGGAATTCGGTGAAGACCTCGGCGCAGTAGTCCAGGGTCTGCGGGCGCTGCGGATGACGGGCAATCTGGTAGACCTGCCAGGGCGCCACATTGGCGTAGACGTCCTTGGTCAGCTGCAGGCTTTTCTTGCTGAGCCGGTCGATCTCCTCGGAGATGTCGACGGCGGACTCGCTCTGCACATAGCGCAGTTCTTCGATCTTGGTTTCGAGCTCGGCGATCGGCTGCTCGAATTCGAGAAAATGTTTCTTGCTCATCCTGCGATTGGGTTCCGTTGTTGGGGCTTTTTGAGCCCGGCCCGGGAGTGATCAATACTCCACCGGGAGCGGATCGAGGCTGCACCAAATGTACCATGTGGCCACCGAGCGATAAGGCGCCCAGGCCTCGCCGACCTCGCGCGCCTCGGCCCGCGAGACCGGCTCGCCCGAGAAGTAATTTTCGCTGATGCCCTTGATAAGGCCGACGTCGTCCAGCGGCATCACATTGGGCCGCATCAGGTGGAAGATCAGGAACATCTCGGCCGTCCAGCGGCCGATGCCGCGGATCGCGACCAGTTCCTCGATGATGGCCTCGTCGTCCATCTGCGCCCATTGCCTGACGTGGACGCTGCCGGCCTCGAAATGCTGGGCCAGGTCGCGCAGGTACTCGACCTTGCGCGCCGACAGCCCCGCCCCGCGCAGCGCCTCGACCGTCTGGGCCAGCACGGCGCCCGGCTGCACCCGTGTCGACGGACCGGGCAGCAGGGCGGCGAACTTGTGCCAGACCGATTGCGCAGCCTTGACCGAGATCTGCTGGCCGATGATGGAGCGGGCCAGCGTCGTGAACGCATCGCCGCGCGCCTGCAGCCGCGCCTCGCCGAATTGCGGAATCAGCTTCTTCATCACCCGGTCGCGCTTGACCAGATGGCGGCAAGCCTCGTCCCAGTAGTCCGGGGTCACCCCGGCGGCATTCGCGCGCACCACCTCAGGCCTTCATCCAGGTCGTGCCGGTCGACGAATCCTGCAGGACGATGCCCTGGGCGAGCAGCTCGGCGCGGATGCGGTCGGCGCCGGCAAAATCCTTGGCCGCCTTGGCTGCCGCACGGGCGGCAATCTGCGCCTCGATCGCGGCCGCGTCCAGGCCGGTGCCCGCCTGCAGATACTGGCGCGGCGGCTGTTGCAGCACACCGAGCAAGGCGCCCAGTCGCTTCAGCAGCGCCGCATCCTGCGGGTCGCGCGTGCGGTTCAGCTGGTTGGCCAGTTCGAACAGCACGGCCAGCGCGCCGGGCGTGTTGAAGTCCTCGTCCATCGCCGCCTTGAAAGCGGCCGCCTGGGGCTGGGTCCAGTCGATTGCCGCGCCCTCATCGGCGATCTCGATGCCGTCCAGCGCCGTGTAGAGCCGGCGCAGCGCCGTGCGCGCGTCGTCGAGGCTGGCGTCGCTGAAATTGAAGGGGCTGCGGTAATGGGTGCGCAGCATGAAGAAGCGGATCGCCTCGCCATCGAACTTCTGCAGCACATCGGCAATCGTGAAGAAGTTGCCCAGGCTCTTGGACATCTTCTCGTTGTCGATGTTCAGGAAGCCGTTGTGCATCCAGAGATTGGCAAAGGGCTTGTCGAAGGCGCCCTCGCTCTGCGCGATCTCGTTCTCGTGGTGCGGGAACTGCAGGTCCAGGCCGCCGCCATGGATGTCGAACTGCTCGCCCAGCAGCGCGCAGCCCATGGCCGAGCATTCGATATGCCAGCCCGGCCGGCCTTCGCCCCAGGGGCTGGCCCACTTGGCCTCGGCCGGCTCCTCGGCCTTGGCCGACTTCCACAGCACGAAGTCCAGCGGATCCTCTTTGCCGTCATCAACGGCGACGCGCTCGCCGGCGCGCAGTTGGTCGAGCGACTTGCCGCTGAGCTTGCCGTAGCCGGGGAATTTGCGCACCGCGTAGTTGACGTCGCCGTCGCTCGCTTGATAGGCCAGGCCCTTGGCCTCGAGCTTGCCGATGATGTCCAGCATCTGCGGCACATAGTCGGTCGCGCGCGGCTCGTGCGTCGGGCGCACCAGGCCCAGCGCATCGAAGTCACGGTGCATCGCGGCGATCATCTCGTCGGTCAGCTGGCGGATCGTGATGCCGCGCTCCAGCGCCCGGCGGATGATCTTGTCCTCGATGTCGGTGATATTGCGCACGAAGCTGACGTCGTAGCCGCTGGCCGACAGCCAGCGGTAGACGATGTCGAAGGCCATCTGCGAACGCGCATGTCCCATATGGCAGAGGTCGTAGACGGTGATGCCGCACAGATACATGCGGACCTGGCCGGGCACGAGAGGGACGAAGGGCTGGACCGCGCGGGTCAGCGAGTTGTAGATGCGAAGGGACATGAGCTCTTGGGGGCCGGTCGGCGCGGCAGCGGCAAAGGCTGCCGGACTCCGGGCAGCCGAGCGGCGTGCGCGCCTTAGAATGATTGTCAGTATACCGGCAGGGTGGGCGCGGGCAGCCCCGCAACGGGCCCGCAGCCGCCCTGCTCCACGGTGCTTTTCCGCACAATCCGCCCGCCTACCCGCTTATCGTCCCGCCGATGCAAATCCGCCCCCGTTTCCAAACGCTGCTGTTGACGTTTCTGCTGCTGGCCCTGGCCGGCGGCGCCGCGCGTGCCGGCGATCTGGAGAACGCGCAGAAGCAGTGGCTGGCCGGCCAGCGCGCCCAGGCGGTGGCGACCCTGGAGTCGGCCGTTAAAAAGACGCCCGAGGATCCCAAGCTGCGCTTCGCGCTGGGCGTGATGCAGATGGAGATGGGCCAGCAGGACGCGGCACTGAATCTGTTCACGAGCCTGACCCAGGACTTCCCCGATCTGGCCGACCCCTATAACAACCTGGCCGTCATCCATGCCGGCCGCGGCGAGCTCGACCAAGCGCGCCAGGAACTGGAGCAGGCGCTGCGCCTGCAGCCCGAGCATGCGCAGGCGCAGGAAAACCTCGGCGACGTGCTGCTACGTCTGGCGCTGCGCGCCTACCAGCGTGCGCAGTCGGCGCTGGCCGTGCCCTCGGAACCGCTGGCCCTGAAGCTCAAGCGCACGCAGGACTTGCTGCAGGCGTTGGTACCGGCGCGCAAGCCCTGAGCGACAGCTGGGCGACAATCGTTTTTCGCTTCGTCCAACCACCCCTTACCAACGATGCCGATCACCTCCATCCGCCGTGCCCTGGCCCTTGGCGTTGCGCTGCTGTTCACGGCCGCCGCCCAGGCCCAGGTCGTCAAACTGAGCACCAACCAGGGCGATATCCGCATCCAGCTCGATGCGCAGAAGGCCCCCAAATCGGTCGCCAACTTCATCCAGTACGTGAAGGCCGGCCATTACAACGGCACGGTCTTCCACCGCGTGATCGAGAACTTCATGATCCAGGGCGGCGGCTTCACGACCAAGATGGAACAGAGGCCGACCAAGGCGCCGATCCCGCTGGAGGTCGGCAACGGCCTGCAGAACCTGCGCGGCAGCGTCGCGATGGCGCGCACCGCCGACCCCAACTCGGCCACCGCCCAGTTCTTCATCAACACCGTCGACAACCCCTTCCTCGACGCCGCCAATGCGCGCGACGGCCTCGGCTACGCCGTGTTCGGCCAGGTGATCGAGGGCATGGAGGTGGTCGACAAGATCCGCGCCGTGCCCGTCGGCGACAAGGGCGGTCACCAGAACGTGCCGCTGACGCCGGTCATCATCAACAAAGCCATTGTGGAGTCCAAGAAATGAGCAAATACGTCGAACTGCATACCAACCAGGGCCTGATCAAGGTCGAGCTGGACGAGGTCAAGGCCCCGGTCTCGACCGAGAACTTCCTCGCCTATGTGCGCAAGGGCCATTACGACGGCACGATCTTCCATCGCGTCATCAAGGGCTTCATGATCCAGGGCGGCGGCATGGAAGTCGGCATGAAGCAAAAGCCGACCGATGCGCCGATCCAGAACGAGGCCAACAACGGCCTGACCAACGAGCACTACACCTTGGCGATGGCGCGCACCAATGCGCCGCATTCGGCCTCCAGCCAGTTCTTCATCAACACCACGAACAACGGCTTCCTGAACTTCAAGTCCGAGTCGCCGTCCGGCTGGGGCTATGCGGTGTTCGGCAAGGTGATCGAGGGCAAGGACATCGTCGACAAGATCGAGAAGGTCAAGACCGGCCGCTCGGGCTTCCACGACGACGTGCCGCTGGAAAACGTGATCATCGAGCGCGCGGTCGAAGTTGCTGCCTGATGCCGCAGCGGCAGGGCCCGCCGCCCTGCCCCAGTTTGCCGAGCTGAGGGCACCGGCCGATTGGCGCCGGATCGACCTGCTGTCCGATCTGCACCTGTCGCCCGACACCCCGGCCACCTTCGAAGCGCTGGCCCGGCATCTCGGGGAAACCGCCGCCGAGGCGGTTTTTTTGCTGGGCGACATCTTCGAGGTCTGGGTTGGCGACGACGCACGCCATGACCCCTTCGAGGCGCAATGCGTGGCGCTGCTGCGCACGGCATCCCGGCGGCTGCAGCTCTTCTTCATGGCCGGCAACCGCGACTTCCTGGTCGGGCCGGACATGCTGGCCGACTGCGGCATGCAGGGCCTGGCCGACCCGACCGTGCTGAACGCCTTCGGCCAGCGCTGGCTGCTGACCCATGGCGATGCGCTGTGCCTGGAAGATACGGCCTACCAGGCCTTTCGGGCCCAGGTGCGCAGCCCCGCCTGGCAGGCGGCGCTGCTGGCCAAGCCCCTGGCTGAGCGCCGCGAGATCGGCCGCCAGATGCGGGCCGCGAGCCAGGCCCAGCAAGCCGACCAGGAACTCTGGGCCGACCTCGACGCCGAGGCCTGCCGGCAATGGCTGCGCGCCGCTGGCTGCGCGGCGATGATCCATGGCCACACCCACCGGCCGCGCGAGCATGATCTTGGCGATGGCCTGAAGCGCCATGTGCTGTCCGACTGGGACTTCGAGGCGGAGCCGCCGCGCGGCGACCTGCTGCGACTGCGCCGGGCCGGGCTGCGGCGCATAGCTCTGGCCTGAACGATGATCTCCCGGCTCTGGGCCCGCTGGCGCGAGTCGCGCGCGCTGGAGCGGCACGCGATTCCCGATCCGCTGTGGGAGCTGACGCTGCTGCGCTACCCCTTTCTGGCGCGGCGCAGCGCCGAGGATCAGGCCGAGTTGCGGCGCCTCTCTTCGCTCTTCCTCGCCAGCAAGGAATTCCACGGTGTCGGCGGCTTCGTCGTCACCGACGAGGTCGCCCTGGCCGTCGCCGCCCAGGCCTGCCTGCCGGTCCTGCGCCTGGGCCTGGCCTGGTACGAGGGCTTTGTCGGCATCGTCATGCATGCGGACGAGGTCGTCGCCCAGCGCGAGTTTGTCGACGAGGACGGCGTTGTCCACCAGTACGAGGAGGAACTCGCCGGCGAGGCGATGGAGGGCGGGCCGCTGATGCTCAGCTGGTCGGCGATGGACGGCGACGGGCTGGAGGAGGACACCGTCTTTAACGTCGTCATCCACGAGTTCGCCCACATCATCGATATGCGCGACGGCATCGCCGATGGCGTGCCGCCGCTGGCCTCCGGCGCCGCACGCGCGGCTTGGCTGACGGTGATCGAGGCCGAGTGGCAGGACTTCTGCGAGCGTGTGGACGCCGGCAAGGACACGTTGATCGATCCCTATGGCGCCGAGGCGCTGGAGGAATTCTTCGCGGTGTCGGTCGAGGCCTTCTTCATCGCCCCCGAGGCGATGAAAAAAGAGCAGCCGGCGCTGTACCGGCTGCTCTCGGACTTCTTCAGGCAGGGCTGAAGATCAGCTGGCCGTGGCCGGCTCCGGTTTCGGCTTGTTGGCCTTGTTCGGCTGGATGTCCAGCTGCACCTCGCCCTGATCGTCCACATCGACCGACAGGCGCCCGCCGTCGACCAGACGGCCGAACAGCAGTTCGTCGGCCAGCGCGCGGCGTATCGTGTCCTGGATCAGGCGCTGCATCGGCCGGGCACCCATCAGCGGATCGAAGCCCTTCTTGGCCAGGTGCTTGCGCAAGGCGTCGCTGAAGGCGACCTCGACCTTCTTCTCCTGCAGCTGGCTCTCCAGCTGCAGCAGGAACTTGTCGACCACGCGCAGGATGATCTCCTCGTCCAGCGCGCGGAAGGACACGGTCGCATCGAGCCGATTGCGGAACTCGGGCGTGAACAGGCGCTTGATGTCGGCCATCTCGTCGCCCTGCTGGCGGGCGTTGGTGAAGCCGATGGTCGCCTTGTTCATCGTCTCGGCGCCCGCATTGGTCGTCATGATGATGATGATGTTGCGGAAATCGGCCTTGCGCCCGTTGTTGTCGGTCAGCGCGCCATGGTCCATCACCTGCAGCAGCACGTTGAAGACATCCGGATGCGCCTTCTCGATCTCGTCGAGCAGCAGCACCGCATGCGGCTTCTTCGTCACCGCCTCGGTCAGCAGGCCGCCCTGATCGAAGCCGACATAGCCGGGGGGCGCGCCGATCAGGCGGCTGACCGCATGGCGCTCCATGTACTCGGACATATCGAAGCGGATCAGCTCGATGCCCAGGATATAGGCCAGCTGCTTGGCGACCTCGGTCTTGCCGACGCCGGTCGGGCCGCTGAACAGGAAGCTGCCGATCGGCTTGTCCGGCTTGCCCAGGCCCGAACGCGCCATCTTGATGGCGGCGGCCAGCGCGTCGATGGCCGGATCCTGGCCGAAGACCACGCTCTTCAGATCGCGGTCCAGGCTCTTCAGCTTGCCGCGATCGTCGGTCGACACCGAGGCGGGCGGGATGCGCGCGATCTTGGCGACGATGTCCTCGACCTCGGTCCGCGTGATGGTCTTCTTCTGCTTGCTCTTGGGCAGGATGCGCTGGGCCGCGCCGGCCTCGTCGATGACGTCGATCGCCTTGTCGGGCAGATGCCGGTCATTGATGTACTTGGCCGACAGCTCGGCCGCGGCCTGCAGCGCGCCGAGCGCGTACTTGACGCTGTGGTGCTCCTCGAAGCGCGACTTCAGACCCTTCAGGATCTCGATCGTCTGCTCGACCGAGGGCTCCGCCACATCGACCTTCTGAAAGCGCCGCGACAGCGCCGCATCCTTCTCGAAGATGCCACGGTACTCGGTGAAGGTGGTGGCGCCGATGCACTTCATCGCGCCCGAGCTCAAGGCGGGCTTGAGCAGATTGCTCGCGTCCAGGGTGCCGCCTGAGGCGGCGCCGGCGCCGATCAGCGTATGGATCTCGTCGATGAAAAGAATCGCGTTGGGCTGGTCCTTCAGCTGCTTCAGGACGGCCTTCAGCCGCTGCTCGAAATCGCCGCGGTACTTGGTACCGGCCAGCAGCGCCCCCATGTCCAGCGAATAGACGACGGCCTCGGCCAGCACCTCGGGCACATCGCCCTCGGTGACGCGCCAGGCCAGGCCTTCCGCGATGGCGGTCTTGCCGACACCGGCCTCGCCGACCAGCAGCGGGTTGTTCTTGCGCCGACGACACAGCACCTGCACGACGCGCTCGACCTCCAGCTCGCGGCCGATCAGCGGATCGATCTTGCCGTCCTTGGCCAGCTGGTTCAGGTTCTGCGTGAACTGCTCCAGCGGCGAGCCCTTGCCCTGGCCGCCATCGGCCTCCTCGCGCTCGGTCTCGCTGCCGCTGCCGCCCTCCTGGCCGCCTTTGCTGCCACCTTGCGGCTCCGGCGGCTCGCTCTTCTTGATGCCGTGGGCGATGAAGTTGACGACGTCCAGCCGGGTCACGCCCTGCTGGTGCAGGTAGTAGACCGCGTGCGAGTCCTTCTCGCCGAAGATCGCCACCAGCACGTTCGCGCCGGTCACTTCCTTCTTGCCGCTGCCGGTGGACTGCACATGCATGATCGCGCGCTGGATCACCCGCTGGAAACCCAGCGTCGGCTGCGTGTCGACCTCGTCGGTGCCGCCCACGGTGGGCGTGTTTTCCTTGATGAATTGGGCCAGGCTCTTGCGCAGATCGTCCAGATTTGCGGAGCAGGCACGCAGCACTTCGGCGGCCGAGGGGTTGTCCAGCAGGGCCATCAGCAAGTGCTCGACGGTGATGAATTCGTGGCGCTGCTGACGTGCTTCCACGAACGCCATGTGCAGGCTGACTTCAAGCTCTTGCGCAATCATGCGGCCTCCATAATGCACTGCAAAGGATGGCCGGCTCGCCTTGCGGCGGCCAGCACCAACTCCACCTTCGTGGCCGCGACGTCCTTCGTGAAGACGCCGCACACGCCGCGGCCCTCATGGTGGATTTTGAGCATGATCTGGGTCGCTGTATCCAGGTCATGACGGAAATATTCCTGCAAAACCATCACGACGAACTCCATCGGTGTGAAATCGTCGTTCAGCAACAGCACCTGGTACAGGCGCGGCGGCTCGGTTTTCTGCGGCACCCGCTCGACCGTGGTGACGCCGTCGCCGTCCTCGCGGGCGGGCTTCGGAGCCGCCGGCGACGGCGGTTGTGAGGGCAAATCTGGCATGTTCCGATTCTATCGACAGCGGGTCTGAGCCGCTTGGCGCCGCGCTCTGTTCCATCTGGCGCCGGCCGGCGCGAATACAAGAGCAGCGTCCGCGCCGAAACCGGCCAGCGCACCAACCCAGGGTCTGGCCTTTTTGCCGCCAACCGCGGGTCTCCCCCAACCGGGCAGTTCCCAAATTGACAGGGGATTGACAGGGATTTGAGAATCCGTCCCGGTGCATAAGACACCCGGATGGAGGAGTTGTGATGGCAATTGGGACTGTGAAGTGGTTCAACGACGCCAAGGGTTTTGGCTTCATCGAACCGGAGGCCGGTGGCGACGATGTGTTCGCCCATTTTTCGGCGATACAGATGGAAGGATTCCGCACGCTGAAGCAAGGCAGCCAGGTCAGCTATGACCTGGTCCAGGGGCCCAAGGGCCAGCTGGCGCAGAACATCGTGCAACTGGACACGCCGCCGGCCGCCGCGCAAGCGAGCGCGTCCAGCCTGAGTCAGGCCGCCTGAGCGCCCCGCGCTCGATGAAAAAGGCCCGCGATCTGCGGGCCTTTTGCATTTCCGAAATTTCCGGAATGCCGAGCGAAGCCACCCAAGCGGGCGAGGACATCAGCACCGCGCTGTCTCCATGGTTGGAGACGTAGAGGGAGCCGTCGGCGGCAAGGCGCCACGGCGCGCCCGCGTCGCCCGGCGTAAGCAAGCCGTTCCTCTCGTACTCGAGCACGTACAGGCTACCGTCGGCACCGGACTCCATATCGGTGATATGGATGAGGCCGGTTGCAAACACGGTCGGCGCGCCGCCGCTGGGCTGCCGGCCTCGGCGATATGGAGCCCGAGGCACGGGGCTTGCGGTCGATGGCAGGCGGTGCCGGCCCAGCGCTTACATCTGGTCGATCATCACCTGGCCGAAGGCCGAGCAGGAGACCTGGGTCGCGCCGTCCATCAGGCGGGCAAAGTCATAGGTGACCTTTTTGCTGAGGATGGCCTTTTCCATCGACGAGATGATCAGGTCGGCGGCCTCGGTCCAGCCCATATGGCGCAGCATCATCTCGGCCGACAGGATCTCGGAGCCGGGGTTCACATAGTCCTTGCCGGCGTATTTGGGCGCGGTGCCATGGGTGGCCTCGAACATCGCGACCGAGTCGCTCATGTTCGCGCCCGGGGCGATGCCGATACCGCCGACCTGGGCGGCCAACGCGTCGGAGATGTAGTCGCCGTTCAGGTTCAGCGTGGCGATGACCGAATATTCGGCCGGGCGCAGGATGATCTGCTGCAGGAAGGCATCGGCGATCGAGTCCTTGATCGTGATTTCCTTGCCGGTCTTCGGGTTCTTCAGCTTGCACCAGGGGCCGCCGTCGATCGGCTGGGCGCCGAACTCCTTCTGCGCCAGCGCATAGCCCCAGTCGCGAAAGCCGCCCTCGGTGAACTTCATGATATTGCCCTTGTGGACCAGGGTCACGCTGGGCTTGTTGTTGTCGATCGCGTACTGGATCGCCTTGCGCACCAGGCGCTCGGTGCCCTCGCGCGAGACCGGCTTGACGCCGATGCCCGAGGTCTCGGGGAAGCGGATCTTCTTGGCGCCCAGTTCCTCCTGCAGGAAGCGGATCAGCTTCTTCGCCTTCTCGCTCTCGGCCTCGTATTCGATGCCGGCGTAGATGTCCTCCGAGTTCTCACGGAAGATCACCATGTCGACCTTGTGCGGCTCCTTGACCGGGCTGGGCACGCCGTCGAAATACTGCACCGGGCGCAGGCAGACATAGAGGTCCAGCTCCTGGCGCAGCGCGACGTTCAGCGAGCGGATGCCGCCGCCGACCGGCGTCGTCAGCGGGCCCTTGATCGAGACCACATAGTCCTTGACCGCCTGCAGCGTTTCCTCGGGCAGCCAAACATCGGGGCCGTAGACGCGGGTCGATTTCTCGCCGGCGTAGATCTCCATCCAGTGGATCTTCCTGCGGCCGCCATAGGCCTTGGCGACCGCGGCGTCGACCACCTTCAGCATCACCGGCGTGATGTCCAGGCCGGTGCCATCACCCTCGATGAAGGGGATGATCGGCTGATCGGGCACATTGAGCGAGAAGTCGGCGTTGACGGTGATCTTCTGGCCGCCTTCCGGCACCTGGACGTGTTGGCTCATATCGGGTCTTCTCCGCGGGAACGGGATGGGGATGCTGCTGAAATTTGATTCTATGTCGCCCCCTCGGGGCGACCCGCCGCCCGGTCAACGGCAATAGGGCTCGATCTGCTGCCACAGCCCCTGGCCCAGCGCCCAGGCCGATGCGGCCGCCAGGCCCAGGCCGCCCAGGCGTACCGCCAGGCCGGGCCCCCTATGCGGGCCGATGCCGCTGCGCGCCAGCAGCAGCGGGCCCAGCGCCAGGCCGGCTCCCGAGCACAGCGCGAACGCGCTCATCACGCCGGCACCGGCCAGGGGCCCGGAGGCCAGCGCCGCGACCAGCAGCGCCGATTGCAGCAGGCCGCAGGGCCAGGCGACCCAGGCCAGGCCGATCAGCCCGGAGCGCAGCGAGGCCGTGGACGGCGCCGCCAGCGCCACGCCGCCAGCGCGCAGCGCGGCGGCCGGTGCGCCGAACTGCCGGCTGGCGCCCTGCCCGAGGTTTTCCAGCCAGGCCGGCTGGCGGCCGCGCCACAGCAGCGCCAGGCCCAGCAGCAACGCCGCCGCATGCACCAGCACCCACAGCGGCCGCAGCAGGGCCGAGGCCTCGCCGAGCTGGCCCAGCAGTTGCACGCCGGCGGCCGCGGCGGCGCCGGCGGCCGCATAGCCGAGCAGGCGGCCGAGCTGGAAACCTGCCGACACGCTGCGCCCGCCACCGGCCGCGCTGCAGGCGGCACCGCACATCGCCAGGCAATGCGGCGTGCCCGCCAGCCCCATCAGCGCGGCGGAGGCCGCCAGGCCCAGATCGAGCATGCTCGCCGCTCCCGCCCCGTCAGCGCGGCCATTGCCGCGGGTGCGGTCGCGCCGGTGGGTCGGGCATGGTCACCAGCAGCAGGCTGAGGCTGGCGGCCAGCGAGATGAGCAGCCAGAAGATCAGGAAGCTCAGCGTGTAGATCGCCTGGCGCGGCAGATCGATCGGCGCGCCGCCGAACCAGTTCATATCGCCGGGATCGATGACGGCAAAGACCAGCACCTCCAGCACGCCCGACATCAGGAAGGAGGGCCACAGCACCGCCATTGCCAGCCGCGACAGGCGCGAGGTCGGCCCCGGCTGCAGCGCGCGCTCGTCCAGACTCATTGCTGGCCGCCCGTGGCCGCGTGGTTGCGCGCCTTGCCCGCCGGCAGCTGGGCGGCCGAGGTCTTGGCGGCCGGCTTCTCGTCCAGCACCGGATCCGGATAGCGCAGCGCCAGCACCAGGGTCAGGATGCCGGCAACGACGACCAGCGCCGGCCCTCCGACGACCAGCCACATCGTCGCCTCGCGCCACCAGGGTCGCGGCGTCCCGCCGTCTTGCTGCGCTGTCTGCTGGCTCATGATCTTCTCCTTCCTGCCGCGCCGCCCGGGGCTAGCGCGGCACCACGAATGTCGACTTTTCCTGCGGCCCCTGGGCCGGTCCGCCCTGCCCTGCCTCCAGCGGCTCGAGCCGGAAGCGGATCGTGTGGGCGCCGGCACCCGCCTGGGCCGCCGTCTGCGGCGGCACGCGCACGGCCACCGCGACCCAGCGCGCCTCGGCCGCGCTGAGCGTCAGTTCCATCGGTTTGGCCAGCGCGATGCCCTCCAGGCCCTCGACGCCGATGCGGTAGCGCTGCGCGCGTTCGGTCGCGTTCATCAGCTGCAGCCGGTAGAGGTTCTCGATATAGCCGTCCTCGACCAGGCGGGCCAGCACCGCGCGATCGCGCACCACATCGAGCTTGACCGGGCTGCGCATCAAGAGGCTGGCCAGCAGCGCGGTCGACACGATGATCAGCACGCTGCCGTAGATCAGCACGCGCGGGCGCAGCACGCGCCTGAGCTTCTGCGCGCGGCTCAGGTGCTGGGCCAGGCCGTTCTCGGTGTCGTAGCGGATCAGGCCGCGCGGGTAGCCCATCTTGTCCATCACGCCGTCGCAGACATCGATGCAGGCGGCACAGCCGATGCACTCGTATTGCAGGCCCTCGCGGATGTCGATGCCGGTCGGGCAGACCTGCACGCACAGGGTGCAGTCGATGCAGGAGCCCAGGCCCAGCTCCTTCGGATCGGCCTTCTTCGAGCGCGAGCCGCGCGGCTCGCCGCGTTCGGCGTCGTAGCTGATGATCAGCGTGTCCTTGTCGAACATCGCGCTCTGGAAGCGCGCATAGGGGCACATGTACTTGCAGACCTGTTCGCGCATGAAGCCCGCATTGCCGTAGGTGGCGAAACCGTAGAACAGCACCCAGAACCATTCCCAGGGCCCGAAGCCCAGGGTGAAGGCCTCGGCCCAGAGCTGCTTGATCGGGGTGAAGTAGCCGACGAAGGTGAAGCCGGTCCACAGGCCCAGCGCGATCCAGACCGCATGCTTGCCGCCCTTGCGCCAGAGCTTGTCGAAGCTCCAGGGCGCGGCGTCGAGCTTGATGCGCTTCTGCCGATCGCCCTCGAACAGCTTCTCGATCCAGAGGAAGATCTCGGTATAGACCGTCTGCGGGCAGGCGAAGCCGCACCACAGCCGCCCGGCGACGGCGGTGAACAGGAACAGGCCGTAGGCGGCAATCAGCAGCAGCACCGTCAGGTAGATGAAGTCCTGCGGATACAGCACCAGGCCGAAGATATAGAAGCGCCGACTGGCCAGGTCGAAGAGCACCAGTTGGCGCTCGTTCCACTGCAGCCAGGGCAGGCCGTAGAACAACGCTTGAGTGAACCAGACCAGGGCCCAGCGCCAGTTGGCAAAGCGGCCCGTGACCGAGCGCGGATGGATTTTCTGCTGGGCTTCGTAGAGCCAGATGACCTCGGTCTTGCCCTCGACAGGCGGGCTGGCGTCGCTACTGGCCATTCGCCGCCACGAGCTTGGACTGCGACAGGCTCCAGACATAGGCGCCCAGCAGCTGGATCTGTTCGGGGTTCAGGCGCGTGCCATGGGCCGGCATCTGGTTGTTCTTGCCCTGGTTGATCATCGCGATCACCGCGTCCTCGCCCCAGCCGTGCAGCCAGATCTTGTCGCGCAGATTCGGGGCACCGAGCGCCTGGTTGCCGCCGCCGGTCGGGCCGTGGCAGGCGGCGCAGGCGCCGAACTTGGCCTTGCCCAGCTGGGCCGCGATCGCATTGTGCGGGCTGCCGGACAGGCTCAGCACATAGTTGGCGACATTGCGCACGTCCTCGGCGGTGCCCACCGCCGCGGCCATCGGCGGCATCACGCCGTTGCGGCCCTTGGTGATGGTCTCGACGATGGCCTCGGGCGAGCCGCCGTAGAGCCAGTCGCTGTCGGTCAGATTGGGAAAGCCCTTGCTGCCCTTGGCGTCGGAGCCATGGCAGCCGGCGCAGTTGTTGGCGAACAGGCGCTCGCCGATCGCCATCGCCGAGGCGTCGTGAGCGAGCTGCTCGAAGGGCTTGCCGCTGAACTTCGCGTAGACGACGCTCATTTCCTGGCGCGCCGCGGCCTGCTCGGCCTGGTATTCGCCGGCGCTGCTCCAGCTCAGGCTGCCCTTGGCGCTGCCCAGGCCCGGATAGGCAAACAGATAGACGGCGGCAAACACGATGGTCAGCACGAACAGCACCATCCACCAGCGCGGCAGCGGGTTGTTCAGCTCGCGCAGGTCCTCGTCCCAGACATGGCCGGTGCTGTTGTCGTCGACGCCGGGCACGACCTTGCGGCGGCTGGCGATGATCAGCATCGCCAGGCAGAAGATCAGCGCGGCGACGGTGGCGATCGCCACATACCAGGACCAGGCGCTGGAGAAAAAGTCGCTCATGAAACCCTCCCGTCGGTGTCGTGCTCGTCCAGGGCCAGATGGGCCAGCCGGTCGAAGTCCGCCTTGTTGCGCTTGGAATAGGCCCACAGCACGATGGCCAGGAAGGCCAGCAGCGAGACCAGGGTGACGGCAATGCGCAGGATGTTGATGTCCATTGCGGGCTCCCCTACTTCACCGCGGTGCCGAGCACCTGCAGATAGGCGATCACCGCATCGAGCTCGCTGCGGCCCTTGACGCCTTCAGCGGCGCCGGCGATGTCGGCGTCGCTATAAGGCACGCCGAGGGTGCGCAGCGCCTTCAGCTTCGGCGCCATCTCGCCGGGTTCCAGCAGGCTGCTGGCCAGCCAGGGATAGGCCGGCATATTGGACTCGGGCACCAGATCGCGCGGATTGATCAGGTGGATGCGGTGCCACTCGTCGCTGTACTTGCCGCCGACGCGGTGCAGATCGGGGCCGGTGCGCTTGCTGCCCCACTGGAATGGATGGTCGTAGACGAACTCGCCGGCCGTCGAGTAGTGGCCGTAGCGCAGCGTCTCGGCGCGGAAGGGGCGGATCATCTGCGAATGGCAGTTGTAGCAGCCCTCGCGCACATAGACATCGCGGCCGGCCAGCTGCAGCGGTGTGTAGGGCTTAAGCCCCTCGACCGCCTGCGTCGTCGAGCGCTGGAAGAACAGCGGCACGATCTCGACCGCGCCGCCGACGGCGACCGTCAGCAGCACCAGCACGATCATCAGGAAGTTGCTGGTCTCGATGCGCTCGTGACCGGTCGGTTTGGCGTGACTGTGAGCCATCTCGTTTCCTCCTCAGGCGGCTGCGACGGCCGGGATCGGGGCCGACGCCGGTTTCGATATGCGCATGGTCATCACCACGTTCCAGGCCATCACGACCATGCCGCCCAGGTACAAGAGGCCGCCGAGCAGGCGCACGACGTAGAAGGGGAAGGTCGCCTTGACGCTCTCGACGAAGGTGTAGACCAGGCTGCCGTCGGGGTTGACCGCGCGCCACATCAGGCCCTGCATCACGCCGGCGATCCACATCGCGGCGATGTAGAGCACGATGCCCAGGGTCGCGATCCAGAAGTGCAGCTCGATCGCGCGCACGCTGTACATCTGCGTGCGGCCGTACATGCGCGGGATCAGGTGGTAGAGCGAACCCATCGAGATCAGGCCCACCCAACCGAGCGCGCCGCTGTGCACATGGCCGATGGTCCAGTCGGTGTAGTGCGACAGCGCATTGACCGTCTTGATCGACATCATCGGGCCCTCGAAGGTCGACATGCCGTAGAAGCTCAGCGAGACGATCAGGAACTTCAGGATCGGGTCGTCGCGCAGCTTGTGCCAGGCGCCGCTCAAGGTCATGATGCCGTTGATCATGCCGCCCCAGCTGGGCGCCAGGAGCACCAGCGAGAACACCATGCCCACGCTCTGCGCCCAGTCCGGCAGCGCCGTGTAGTGCAGATGGTGCGGGCCGGCCCACATATAGGTGAAGATCAGCGCCCAGAAGTGGACGATGGACAGGCGGTAGCTGTAGACGGGGCGGTTCGCCTGCTTGGGGATGTAGTAGTACATCATGCCCAGGAAGCCGGCGGTCAGGAAGAAGCCGACCGCGTTATGGCCGTACCACCACTGCACCATCGCGTCCTGCACGCCGGCATAGGCCGAGTAGCTCTTGGTCAGGCTGACCGGCAGCGCGGCGCTGTTGACCACGTGCAGCAGGGCCACGGCAATGATGAAGGCGCCGAAGAACCAGTTGGCCACATAGATGTGCCTGACCTTGCGCATGCCGACGGTGCCGAAGAACACGATCGCGTAGCTGACCCAGACCAGGGTGATCAGGATGTCGATCGGCCATTCGAGCTCTGCGTATTCCTTGCCCGAGGTCATGCCCAGCGGCAGCGTGATGGCCGCGGCGACGATCACCGCCTGCCAGCCCCAGAAGGTGAACCAGGCCAGCTTGGGCGCGAACAGCCGCGTGTAGCCAGTGCGCTGCACGACGTGGTAGGCGGTGGCGAACAGCGTGCAGCCACCGAAGGCGAAGATCACCGCGTTGGTGTGCAGCGGCCGCAAGCGGCCGTAGCTGAGCCAGGGGATGCCGAAGTTCAGTTCGGGCCAGGTCAGCTGCGCGGCGATCAGCGCGCCGACCAGCATGCCGACAATGCCCCAGAGCACCGCCGCCAGCGCAAAAGCGCGTACGACGCCATCCTCGTAACTAACCGCGTCTCTCGACGAAGTCCCAGCTTCCATCGCGCATCTCCCCGGCTCGGTGGCCAATGACGTCAGACCTTGTCGCGATCCCGCTGTGCGCCGGCTACTGCCAGTGCCGCCGCTTCGGGCGCCGCATCGTCCCGCAAGATCCGCGCTCCCTCATGCTCGAGATCGTCGAGCTGGCCGTCGTGGATGGCCCAGCCCAACACGCCAACGATGATAAGGACGAGCAGGACCGAGAGCGGGATCAACAGATAGAGGATGTCCATTTCAAGCCGGCGCTTGCGCTCGCGCAAGCCGCTGTGCATTCAATACAACAAACAGGGAGCTGGCCGCCATGCCCAGGCCCGCGGCCCAGGGCGGCAGCCAGCCCAGCAGGGCCAGCGGGATGCAGGCCGCGTTGTAGGCGGCCGCCCAGCCGAGGTTCTGGCGCACGATGCGGCGCGTGCGCAGCGCCAGCTCGCGCGCCTGCGCGATCTCGAGCAGACGGCCCGAGAGCAGCAGCGCATCGGCGCTGGCGCGCGCCAGCATGGCACCGGAACCCATCACGATGCTGGCATCGGCGCGCGCCAGCACCGGCGCATCGTTGACGCCGTCGCCGACCATCAGCACGCAGCGGCCCTCCCCCTGCAGCCGTGCCACATGGGCCAGCTTGTCGGCCGGGCTGGCATGGCCATGGCTCTCGTCGATGCCGGCCTGACGCGCCAGCCGCGCCGCGCGCGCCGGTGCATCGCCGGACAGCAGCACCGTGAGCAGGCCGAGCCGGCGCAGGCGCTCGACCGCCGCCGCCGCATCGGGCCTCAGGGTTTCGCCGAAGCGCAGCCACAAGACCTGACCCCGCTCCTCGACCGCGGCAAAGGCCATCTGCACGTCCGGCTCGCCGATGCCGACGCCGCCGCCGACCCAGGCCGGCGCGCCGAGCCTCCAACGCCGCCCCTGCGCATCGAGCGCCTCCAGGCCCAGGCCGGGCAGTTCCCGCAGCTCCTGCCAGCCCTCGGCCCGCGCCTC
The DNA here is from genome assembly GCF_030410485.1 of Roseateles violae. GTDB lineage: Bacteria > Pseudomonadota > Gammaproteobacteria > Burkholderiales > Burkholderiaceae_C > Roseateles_D > Roseateles_D violae. The sequence goes on from NZ_JAUHHC010000004.1 coordinate 609,617, forward strand.
GCCGGCCAGCGCGCGCGCCAGCGGATGCTGCGAATGCGCGGCCAGCGCCCGCGCGCCGGCGAGCAGCGGCGCCGCGTCGGCCGCCGGATCGCCGTCGACGCCGAATTCGAGCAGGTCGATCGTCTCCAGGCTCAGCGTGCCGGTCTTGTCCAGTACCACCGTGTCGATGCCGCACAGCAGCTCCAGCAGTTCGAGCCGGCGCAGCAGCAGCCCGCGTCGCGCCAGCGCGCCGGTGGCGGCTAGCCAGGCGGCCGGGGTGGCCAGCGACAGCGCGCAGGGGCAGGTGACGATCAGCACCGAGACCGCGACCCAGACCGCGCGCGCCGGATCGATCCAGCTCCACAGCAGCGCGCCGCCGGCCGCCAGCAGCAGCACACTCCACAGAAATGGCCCGGCAACCCGCTCGGCCAGCGCCGTCGCGGCCGGGCGCTGCGTCATCGCCTCGCGCACCAGGCGCTGGATCGCCGCCTGCCGCGTGTCCGGCCCGACCCGCAGCACGCGCACCAGCAGCGGTGCCGACAGATTCATGCTGGCGGCGACGACCTCGTCGCCGCAGGCCTTGGCCACCGGCAGCGATTCGCCGCTGAGCAGCGCCTCGTCGGCGCTGCTGGCGCCCTGCTCCACCCGCCCGTCGGCCGGGAAGGCCTGGCCGGCGAACACGCGCACCAGATCGCCGACCTGCAGCCGCGCCGGTACGACCCGGCTGCAGCTGCCGTCGGCTTCGATGCGCTCGACCGACTCCGGCAGGGCCGCGTCGGCCCGCTCCAGCGCCTCGGCCGCGCGGTGGCGCGCGCGCAACTCCAGATAGCGACCGGCCAGCAGGAAGCTGACGAACATCGTCAGCGAATCGAAGTAGACCTCGTCGCCGAAGGGGCCGCCCGGCTCGAACAGCGCGGCGCTGCTGGCGGCAAAGGTGACCAACAGACCCAGCGCGACCGGCACGTCCATGCCCAGCCGACCCAGGCGCAGCTGGCGCCAGGCACTGCCAAAGAAGGGGCCGGCCGAGAACAGCAGCACCGGCAGGCTCAGCACCCAGCTGGCCCATTGCAGCAGGCGCGCCAGATCGGGGCTCAGATCGCCGGGCTCGGCGAAATAGGCCGGCGCCGCCATCATCATCACCTGCATCATCAGGAAGCCGGCCACGACCAGGCGCCACAAGACCTGACGCTGCTCGGCCCGGCGCAGCTCGCGCGCCGGGGCGGCCGCATCGGGGGCCGCGCGATAGCCGGCCTGCTCGATGCGCGCCAGCACGCCGGCCAGGCCGATCTGGGCCGGGCGCCAGCGCAGACTGAGCCGCGCGCTGGCGGCGTTGACGGTGGCCGATTGGACGCCCGGCAGCTCGAGCAAGGCGCTTTCGATGATGCCGGCACAGGCCGCGCAATGCAGGCCGGCGAGCTGGAACTGCGATTCGGCGGCGCCTTCGCCGAGAAAGCGCGAGAACGGGGCCAGCAGATCGAGTTCGTCGCCAGCCAGGGCTTGGGCAGTGCTCATCGTGGTGTCGGCCAAGGCACCATAATGTAGCAAGAGCAGACCCCTCGCCGATATGAAAATTCTCAAGTCAAAGGCCTCGAGCCGACTCCTTCTCATAGCTGCCATGCTGCTGGCTCATGGCAGGGCGCCGGCCCAGGAAGGGCCGCAGCGACTGCCGGCCATCACCCTGGGCGCCGGCATGCACCTGATCCAGGCCGAGGTCGCGCAGACGCAGGAGCAGCGCGCGATCGGCCTGATGCACCGCCCGAGCATGCCCACCAATGCCGGCATGCTGTTCGTCTTCGAGGACGCCGGCCAGCAATGCTTCTGGATGAAGAACACCTTGCTGCCGCTGTCGATCGCCTTCATCGCCGACGACGGCAGCATCGTCAACATCACCGATATGCAGCCGCAGTCGCTGGACTCGCACTGCTCGGCCAAGCCGGTGCGCTATGTGCTCGAGATGAACCAGGGCTGGTTTGCCAAGCGCGGCATCAAGGCCGGCGCCAAGCTGCGCGGCCAGCCTTGGCCGCAGTGAACGGGCAATGAAAAAGGCCGGTCAGTTGACCGGCTTTTTCACAGGGACGGGCGAAGCGCGCTCAGGCGAAATTGGCCTGCGCGAACTCCCAGTTGACCAGGTTGTTCAGGAACACTTCCAGGAACTTCGGGCGCAGATTGCGGTAGTCGATGTAGTAAGCGTGCTCCCAGACGTCGACGGTCAGCAGCGCCTTGTCGGCCGTCGTCAGCGGCGTGCCGGCGGCGCCGGTGTTGACGATGTCGACCGTGCCGTCCGGCTTCTTGACCAGCCAGGTCCAGCCGGAACCGAAGTTGCCGACGGCGCTCTTGGTGAACGCTTCCTTGAAGGCGTCGAAGCTGCCCCACTTGGCGTTGATGGCCTCGGCCAGCGCGCCGCTCGGTGCGCCGCCGCCCTGCGGCTTCATGCAGTTCCAGAAGAAGGTGTGGTTCCAGATCTGCGCGGCGTTGTTGTAGATGCCGCCGCTGGAACTCTTGACGATCTCCTCCAGCGTCTTGTTCTCGAACTCGGTGCCCTTTTGCAGATTGTTCAGGTTCACCACATAGGCGTTGTGGTGCTTGCCGTGGTGGTACTCCAGCGTCTCGGCGCTGTAGTGCGGGGCCAGTGCGTCCTTGGCATAGGGCAAGGGGGGAAGGGTATGTTCCATATCAGCTCCTCGGTACGTTCAAACGAATCGGTGGGTTTCGCTCCGCCGACGATTGTAGGCAGCTTGCTCAGGCGCCGCTGGGCTTGACCTCGGTCACCAGCATCTGCGCCTCGCCGTCGGCCAGCAGGGCACGCACCGGCTCGCCCGGCCGCAGCTGCGCGACCGAGGTCAGCGCCCTGCCCTGGCCGTCGTCCAGCCAGGCATAGCCGCGCGCCAGCACATGCTGCGGATCGAGCGCCGACAGCCGCGCCTGGAGGGCGTCGAGCTGTTGCGCCTGCGCGCGCAAGGCCGCCGGCAGCGCGCGACGGCCGCGCTGCGCCAGGGCGTCCAGGCGCTGCAGCTGCAGCGCCCGCGTGCGCGGCAAGACCTGGCCCCAGCGCTGGGCCAGCAGCGCCAGGCGCCGGCCCTGGCGCGCCAGCAGCTCGCTGGGCCGGGCCAGGCGCTGGGCGAGCCGGTCCAGGCGCTGCTCGGCCAGGTCCAGCCGCTGCTCGAAGCGGCGGCGCAGCAGCGATTGCAGCGCGGCCAGCGCATCCAGATTGGCCTGGCGCGAGGGCGCGGCCAGCTCGGCGGCGGCGGTCGGCGTCGGCGCGCGCAGATCGGCGGCCAGGTCGCACAGGGTGATGTCGGTCTCGTGGCCGACGCCGCAGATCAGCGGCAGCGCCGAATCGGCGACCGCCCGCACGACCCGCTCGTCGTTGAAGGCCCAGAGGTCTTCCAGCGAGCCGCCGCCGCGCACCAGCAGCAGCGCGTCCAGGCCGTCCTGCTCGGCGCGCGCATTGGCCAGCGCCAGGCTGCGCAGCAGCGCGGCCGGCGCCTCGCTGCCCTGCACCAGGCTCGGATAGACGACCACCTCGATATGCGGGGCGCGGCGCGCCAGCGCGGTCAGCACATCATGCAGCGCCGCGCCGGCGGTCGAGGTGATCACGCCCAGCCGGCGCGGGAAGGCCGGCAGCGGCCGCTTGCGCGCCGCGTCGAACAGGCCCTCGGCCTCCAGCCGCGCCTTCAGGCGCAGGAACTGCTCGTACAGCGCGCCGGTGCCGGCCCGGCGCATGCCCTCGACGATGAACTGCAGTTCGCCGCGCGGCTCGTAGACGGCCAGCCGCCCGCGCAGCTCGACCAGGGCGCCATCGGCCGGCGCGAAGTCCAGCAGGCCGGCTGCGCGGCGGAACATCGCGCAGCGCAGGCTGGCCGCCTGGCCCTCGGCATCCTTCAGATTGAAGTAGCAATGGCCGCTGGCGGCGCGGGTGAAGCCGGAAATCTCGCCGCCGACGACGACCACCGCGAAGCGCGCCGACAGGCTGTCGGCGACGGCCGCCAGCAGGCCCGCCACGCCCCAGACCATGCGCTGCGATGCGCCCTGCGGCCGTTCAATCACCGGCAAACCCAGCAAGGACGCGGGTCGAGAATTCCACAGCCGCGCCAGCACTGGGCTGGCGGGCCGTCAGGGCTGTCACGCCACTGTCACACGTGCATAAGCGCTTGTTCTTCAAGTCGTTTTTTCCTGCCCAAGTTTTAAGCAATATGTCCAAAGCCTTGATTTGGCGGGCCCCACCGCGGCGCCGGGGCGGCTTGCCCACAAAGTTATCCACAGCGAAAGTGGATTGTTGCAAGGCCTTGCAAAGCCCCGTCGGACCTGCTGCGCGGCGGCGCCGGAGCGGCCCGCGCTTCGGCCATAATCGCGCGCAAACAAATCCGGCGCATCTCGCGCCGCTCTAGCTACGACGGGGGTTGTCCTTGTTTTCGATCATACAAGCCGCTGGCTGGCCGATCTGGCCCCTGATCCTGTGCTCCATCGTCGCGCTGGCGCTGATCATCGAACGCTTCTCCAGCCTGCGCACCAAGCGCGTCGCGCCACCGCGCCTGCTCGACGACGTGCTGGGCGTCACCAGCCAGCAGCTGCCCACCCCCGATATGGTCAACCGACTGGCCGAGAACTCGCTGCTGGGCCAGGTGCTGGCCGCCGGCCTGCGCGCGGTGACGACCGAGCCGCAGATGCAGGAAGCCAAGCTGCGCCAGGTCTTCGAGCTGGCCGGGCGGCGCGCGATCCACCAGCTGGAGCGCTATCTGAACACCCTGGGCACGATCGCCGCGGCGGCGCCGCTGCTGGGCCTCTTGGGCACCGTGGTCGGCATGATCGAGATCTTCGGCAGCCAGGCGCCGGGCGGCGGCAACCCGACCCAGCTCGCACACGGCATCTCGATCGCGCTGTACAACACCGCCTTCGGCTTGATGGTGGCCATCCCCTCGCTGATGTTCTACCGCTATTTCCGCGGCCGGGTCGAGGAATACATCCTCGAGCTCGAGCAGTCCAGCGACCGCCTGCTGACGCAGCTGCGCCGCTTCACCTCGCCCTGAGAGCCGTGCCATGAAGTTCCGCCAACGCCGCAGCGAGGACCCGGAGATCAATCTGATCCCCTTCATCGACGTGCTCTTGGTGATCCTGATCTTCCTGATGCTGTCGACGACCTACTCGAAGTTCACCGAGCTGCAGGTCGCGCTGCCGACCGCCGACGCCGAGAAGCTGAAGGAACGGCCGCAGGAGATCATCGTCGCCGTCTCGGCCGACGGCCGCTATGTGGTCAATGGCGCGGCCGTCGAGGGCCGCTCGGTCGAGCTGCTCAGCGCCGCGCTGACCCGCGCCGCCGAGGGCAAGCCCGAGACGATGGTGATCGTCTCGGCCGACGCGGCCAGCGCCCACCAGTCGGTGATCAATGTGATGGACGCGGCGCGGCGCGCCGGCCTGTCGCGGCTGACCTTCGCCGCGCAGACCAGCGCGACGAACTGATGGCCCTGGGCGCCCGGCTGCAGGCCGAGTGGCTCACCGGCGGCCCGCTGTCGACCGCGCTGCGCCCGCTGTCCGCCCTCTATGGCGCCCTGCTCGCGCTGCGCCGCTGGCTTTATGCAAGCGGCTGGCTGAAGACCGAGACCCTGCCGGTGCCGGTGCTGGTCGTCGGCAACTGGATCGTCGGCGGCGCCGGCAAGACGCCCACCATCCTGGCGCTGCTGCAGCTGCTGCGCGCGCAGGGCCTGCGCGTTGGCGTGATCTCGCGCGGCTACGGCCGCAGCGGGGAGGCGCCGCAGCTGGTCACGCGCGAAACCAGCGCGCGCGAGGTCGGCGACGAGCCGCTGCTGATCCATCTGCGCGGCGTGGTGCCGGTGGCGGTGGCCGCCGACCGCGTCGCCGCCGCGCGGCTGCTGCTGGACGCCCATCCGCGCCTGCAGCTGCTGCTCAGCGACGACGGCCTGCAGCATCTGCGCCTGCCGCGAAGCTTGAGCGTGCTGGTCTTCGACGAGCGTGGCATCGGCAATGGCCGGCTGCTGCCGGCCGGCCCGCTGCGTCAGCCGCCGAGCGAAAAGCTGGCCGCGAACGAACTGGTGCTCTACAACGCCGCCAGGCCGACGACGGCCCTGCCCGGCTTTGTCGCGCGGCGGCGCCTCTCGGGCGCCAGCAGCCTGGCCAACTGGTGGCTGGGCCAGCCGGCCAGCCCCGAGGCGCTGGCCGCACTGCGCGGCCGGCCCCTGGTGGCGGCTGCCGGCATGGCGCAGCCACAGCGCTTCTTCGACATGCTGGCCGCGCTGGGCCTGAGCTTCACGCCGCTGCCGCTGCCGGACCACCATGATTTCGCCACCCTGCCCTGGCCGGCCGACGCCGCCGATGTCGTGCTGACCGAGAAGGACGCGGTCAAGCTGCAGCCGACGCGCTGCGGCAGCACCCGGGTCTGGGTGGTGGCGCTAGACTTCCAGCCCGAACAAGCTTTTGAGCAGGCGCTGCGCGAACAACTCGCGCCGCTGCTCTAGAAAATTCACCATGGACAACCGACTGCTGGAAATGCTGGTCTGCCCGATTTGCAAGGGCCCGCTGGAACACCGGCGCATTGCCAATGACCCCAAGCAGCGCGAGCTGCTGTGCCACGCCGACCGCCTCGCCTTCCCGGTGCGCGACGGCATTCCGGTGATGCTGGAGCACGAGGCGCGCACCTTCGATCCCGAGACCGAGGCGCCATGAGCTTCAGCGTCATCGTGCCGGCGCGGCTGGCCTCGACCCGGCTGCCGAACAAGCCGTTGGCCGATATCGCCGGCCTGCCGATGATCGTGCGCGTCGCGCGTCGCGCGGCGCTGTCCGGCGCGCGCCAGGTCGTGGTCGCGACCGACTCGCAAGAGGTGCTGCAGGCCTGCGCCGAGCACCAGGTCAAGGCCGTGCTGACCCGCGCCGACCATGCCTCGGGCAGTGACCGCCTGGCCGAGGCCTGCGAGCTGCTGGGCCTGGACGGCGACGATCTGGTCGTCAATGTGCAGGGCGACGAGCCGCTGATTGCGCCTTCCATGATCGATGCCTGCGCCGCGCTGCTGCGCGATCGGCCGCAATGCGTGATGAGCACGGTCGCCCATGCGCTCGACGATGCGAGCGAGTACGCCAATCCGAACGTCGTCAAGCTGGTCACCGATGCGCAGGGGCTGGCGCTGTATTTCTCGCGCGCGCCGATTCCGTTCTGGCGCGATGGCGCTGGCGCCATGCAAGCAGGCACGGCGCTGCGCCATGTCGGCCTCTACGCCTATCACGCCGGCTTTTTGCGCCGCTTCCCGACCTTGGCGCTCAGCCCGCTGGAGCAGATCGAATCGCTGGAGCAGCTGCGCGTGCTTTGGCATGGCGAGAAGATCGCCGTGCATGTCAGCACCGAGCGGCCCGGGCCGGGCGTGGACACGCCCGAGGATCTAGAGCGCGTGCGCGCGCTGATTGCGGCCCAGACACGCTGACGCAGCAAGGCGCCGACGGCCCGGCGCCGTCAGTCCGCCGTAGGCGGGCCATGCTATCCTCGCCCGCAGTTGACAAGGGCGCCTTGCGCGAGCGTGGGCCCTTTTTTTGATATTGAGGAGACCTCGTGCGACTGATTCTTCTGGGCGCCCCCGGCGCTGGCAAAGGCACCCAAGCCGCTTTCATCTGCCAAAAGTTCGGCATTCCGCAGATCTCGACCGGCGACATGCTGCGCGCCGCCGTCAAGGCCGGCACCGAGATGGGACTGGCCGCCAAGAAGGTGATGGACGCCGGCGGTCTGGTCAGCGACGACATCATCATCGGCCTGGTGCGCGAGCGCGTCACCCAGCCCGATTGCGCCAAGGGCTTCCTGTTCGACGGCTTCCCGCGCACCATTCCGCAGGCCGACGCGCTGAAGGCGGCCGGCGTCAAGCTGGACTTCGTGCTCGAGATCGACGTGCCCAATAGCGCCATCATCGAGCGCATGAGCGGCCGCCGCGTCCATGTGGCCTCGGGCCGCACCTACCACGTCAAGTTCAATCCGCCCAAGGTCGAGGGCAAGGACGACGTCACCGGCGAGGACCTGATCCAGCGCGAGGACGACAAGGAAGAGACGGTCAAGAAGCGCCTGGACGTCTACCAGGCGCAGACCCGCCCGCTGGTCGACTACTACTCGCAATGGGCCGCCACCGGCGATGCCGCGGCGCCCAAGTACCGCCGCATCGAAGGCCTGGGCTCGGTCGACGACATCACCCAGCGCGCGCTGGCGGCCCTGGTCTGAGCGGACCGGTCCCCAGATTGCATCCGAAGCCGCGCTCGCGCGGCTTTTATTTGTCTCACAATTGACGTTTACGTCAACGTAACCCGATCAGGAGTATTCATGGACATCGAAGGCAAGGTATTCATCGTCACCGGCGGCGCCTCGGGCCTCGGTGAAGGCACGGCGCGCATGCTGGCGGCCAACGGCGCCAAGGTCGTCATCGCCGACCTGCAGGTCGAGCGCGGCGAGGCGGTCGCCGCCGAACTGGGCGGCGCCTTCGTCAAGGCCGATGTCAGCCAGGAGGCCGATGGCCAGGCCGTCGTGGCCAAGGCCGTCGCCCTGGGCAAGCTGATGGGCCTGGTCAACTGCGCCGGCATCGCGCCGGCGGTCAAGACCGTCGGCAAGGACGGCGCGCACCCGCTGGCCACTTTCAGCAAGGTGATCCAGGTCAACCTGATCGGCAGCTTCAACATGATCCGCCTGGCCGCCGAGGCGATGGCCAGGAACGAGCCGGAAAGCACCGGCGAGCGCGGCGTGCTGATCTCGACCGCCTCGGTCGCGGCCTATGACGGCCAGATCGGCCAGGCCGCCTACTCGGCCTCTAAGGGCGGCGTGGTCGGCATGACCCTGCCGATCGCGCGCGACCTGGCCCGCAACGGCATCCGCAATATGACGATCGCGCCGGGCATCTTCGGCACCCCGATGCTGTTCGGCATGCCGCAGGAGGTGCAGGACGCGCTGGCCGCCAATGTGCCCTTCCCCTCGCGCCTGGGCACCCCCAACGACTACGCGAAGCTGGTGCACCAGATCATCACCAACGAGATGCTCAACGGCGAGGTCATCCGCCTGGACGGCGCGATCCGCCTGGCGCCGAAATAAAGGCCTGCTGAGCTTCGGCACGGCCGGCGCCGCGCAGGAGAAACGGCCTCCGATCGGAGGCCGTTTGTCCTGTCAGCTGTCCTGCCCGGGCCTCAATCGCAGGCTTTCAAGCCCTTGGCTTCCCTGCCCTGCGCGTTCACCGCGATCAAGTGCTTCATCGGAATTCGCTTGTGTGGCTTGCAGATGTGAAAACAGGCCCGTCGCCGGGCCTGTTCGGGTCGCCTGGATGCCAGGCTCTCTCGCTTACTTCTTGCCGCTGCGCGCGTGGATGATCCACAGCCGCGACAGCTCGCCCGAGCCGTCGCTGCCCTTGACCTGCCGCCAGGCGGCCTGCGCCTTGGCCGAGTCGCCGGCGGTGTAGTAGGCCAGGCCCTGGTAGTACTTGGCGTCGTCCGCGCGCTTGAAGTTGCCCTTGGCGATGCCGGCATCAACCAGCTTCAGGCCGCTGGCCTTGTCGCCGCCGAAGACCTGGGCCAGGCCCAGCTTGACGAGTTCGTCGCCGGTCTTGGCCTCGTTGGCGGCCTTCTCGGCCTCGGCGTAACCGGCCTTGGCCTCGCCGATCTTCTTGCCGAGGAAGTCCGACAGGCGCTTGGCGGTGGCGGCCTCGGCGCCCTGGTTCAGCACATTGGCAGCCATGCCCTGCTCGACGACCTTCTTGCCCTCTTCGGGGAAGCCGGCCTGGGCGGCCAGCTGGGCCATCTCGATGTAATCGGGCGCCTTGCTCAAATTGCCGGTGGCCAGCTTCAGGCGGTAGACATCGAGCACGAAGCGATCGGAGAAGCTCTTCTTCTGCTGCAGACCGCCGAGCACCTGAGCCCACAGCTCCTTGCTCGGGTAGTAGTTGATCAGCTTCTCGATGGCCAGGCTCTCGGCGCTCGCGTCACCCTTCTTCTGGGCCGCGTACAGCAGCAGATTCAGCTTGTCCCTGCTCGGGGCGCGGCCGGCCTTCTCGTCGGCCTGCACCTCTTCCAGCGTGTCCTTCAGCACGGCGCTCATGTCGCCGGACTTGAACTGCGCATTGGCCAGGATCTGCTTGGCGGCAGGATCGGTACCGCCGTCCTTCAGATAGCGCTGGGCCCAGTTGGCGGCCTGCGAGGCGTTGTTGGCGCGCAGATAGGTGCCGGCGATCGCCAGCTGGGCCTGCAGCGCCTGCGCGCCGCCGATGCGGCCGGCGGCCTTCAGCGCCTCGAAGCTCTTGGCCATGGTGTCGGCATCGCCGGCGCCCTGGGCGGCCGACAGACGCATGCCTTCGATCGCCGCGTTCTCGCTGGCGGTGCGACCGCTGACGGCTTCCGCGTCACGGATCTTGGCCAGCGCATCCTTGTGCTTACCGGCCTTGATCAGGGCCGAAGCGTCGCGCAGATGCTTGCCCACCTCGGGGCGCACCGCATCGGCCTGGGCCTGGGCCGTGTTCAGCAGGCCCAGCGTGCCCTCGGGCGTGCCGCCCAGGGTCAGCGCCGCCGCGCCCAGAGCCAGGCCGGCCAAAGTCTTCAGCTTCATCTTTTCAATCTCCTGATAACAAAAACGCGCCGCCCTTGCGGGTGGCGCGTCGGTCCTTGCTCAATGCCCGGTCACTTGACGAACTGTTCGTTGCCGACCATGCCCATCTTCTTGACACCGAGACGCTGCGCCGCGGCCATCACATAGGCGACGTTGCCGTATTCGACCAGCTTGTTCGGCTTGATATGCACTTCCGACTGATCGGGTTCGGCGGCCACTTCGGCCAGCTTCGCCTCGACCGCGTGCGGGGCCAGCGCCACGCCGTCCCAGCTGATCGTACCGTCGAAGTCGATGAAGACCTCGTGGACGACCGGCTCCTTCGGCGGCGTCTGGTTGTTCGGCGGGGGCATGTCCAGATTCACCGAGTGCAGCTGGATCGGGATCGTGATGATCAGCATCACCAGCAGCACCAGCATCACGTCGATCAGCGGCGTCGTGTTGACGTCCAGCATCACTTCTGGTTCGTCACCACCCGACGAGCTACCTACATTCATTCCCATGCTTGACTCCTGGCCTCAACCACCACGCGCCGGCGGCTCGGTGACGAAGCTGATCTTCATGATGCCGGCACGCTGGCAGGCATACACCACCTTGCCGACCGATTCATAACGCGCCTTCTCGTCGCCGCGAATATGAACCTCCGGCTGCGGGTTCAGCACCGAAACCTTGCCCAGGCGCTTGACCAGCGCCTCGGTGTCGGGCACCAGGGCGGTGTTCCAGTAGATGTCGCCATCCTTGGTCACCGCCAGTTCGACGTTCTCCGGCTTGGTGACCCGGACGATGTTGGTCTCTTTGGGAAGAGACAGCGTCACCGACTGAGTCACCACCGGGATGGTGATGAGGAAGATGATCAGCAGGACCAACATCACGTCCACGAGGGGCGTGGTGTTGATCGTCGAGACCACTTCATCATCGCCGGAAGAGGATCCGACGTTCATTCCCATGATGGGTTCTCCGAAGGCCTAGCGATTAGCGCTTGGCGACTTGACGGTTGCCCATCAGCACGCCGTGCAGGTCGGCGGCGAAGGCACGCACCTGGCCCATGACGGCCTTGTTGCGGTTGACCAGCCAGTTGTAGCCCAGCACGGCCGGAACGGCCACGCCCAGACCGATGGCGGTCATGATCAGTGCTTCACCGACGGGGCCGGCAACCTTGTCGATCGAGGCCTGGCCGGCGACGCCGATGGCGGTCAGGGCCTGCAGAATGCCCCACACGGTACCGAACAGGCCGATGAAGGGCGAGGTCGAGCCGACGGTGGCCAGGAAGCCCAGGCCGCCCTGGACGCGGGTGTTGACTTCGCCGACGGCGCGGTCGACGTTCATCGAGACCCAGCTGGCGTGGTCGATGTTCTCGGTCAGCGCGCCTTCATGGTGCTCCGAAGCCTCGATCGCCGAAGCGGCGATGTAGCGGAAGGCACCGGTTTCCTTCAGGCTCTTCAGGCCTTCGGCCAGGCTGGCCTTCTTGAAGAAGGTGGCGCGGGCGTCCTTGGCCTCGTTGGCCAGCTTCTGGGTGTCCCACAGCTTGGTGATCAGGATGTACCACGAGCCCATCGACATGATGGCCAGCAGGGCCAGCACGCCCTTGGACACGGCATCGCCGTGGTCGATCATGGCCTTCAGGCCGTAGGGATTGTCTTCCTTCTTCGAGACTTCGGCGGCGGCCGGAGCGGCAGCCGGAGCAGCCGTGTCGACGGCGGCCGAAGCGGCGGCGTCGGCCGGCTTCTGGTCTTGAGCGTGGGCGGGCGAGATTGCCAGGGTCGCGGCAAAAGCGATTGCGGCGAGCAGGCCGGAAATACGAGAGATCATGGAGTCAACTCCTGCGAATGAAATCGAAATCGGTTGGGAGAAACGGTGCCAGGCGGATAGCCCGGCCCGATGTTTTAAAGCTCGTGGCTGGCTTTCTTACTCGATGCGGAACTGGAATTCCTGCTCGAAGATATGGTCGCCCGGGCACTCGTAGGTGCTGGCCAGCGTGTCGTTGACGGCAGCGATCAGTGCGCGCAGCGCCTTGCGATCGACGCCGCTGCGCAGGCTCTGCACCTCGGTGGAGACCACGCGGCCGGCCTTGACCGTCGCCGTGACCTTCAGCAGCGCCTCGCCGCTCCAGTTCACCGACGGCGCTTCCGGCTTGCCCATCTTGGTGCAAACCATGCCGGCGGTGATCTTGGCGGGCTTCGGCGCCGGGGCCGGGGCCGGAGCCGCGGCGGGCGGCGGCGTGGCGGCGACCGTCGTGGTTGCCGGCGGCACCGACGAGGTCGGGGCCTGGATCACGGCCGGCGGTGCCGGTGCCGTCACCTGGAATTCCGGCGGCGGGACGTAGGGCGGCGGCGGGGCCTTCAGATCCGGCGGCGGCGGCACGACCTTTTCGGGCGGCGGCGGCGGCTTCACCTTCTCTTCGATCACCTTGGTCTCGATCGGTCCCTTGACCATTTCGACCGCCTTGCGGGCCAAACCACTGGCCAACGCCCAGATGATCAGCACGTGGATCAGGATCACGATGCCTAAGCCCGTGAAGCGTGACGCCCCTTGCTTTTCCTGCGCAAAGTTCATGCGCGCTCCTTCATAAGACTGCGAAATTCTTTCATCAAGATATGCGGGGATGTTGCCCCTCACAGCGCCTGCTTGGTGAAGCGGCCCTCTCGACCCCGAGCTGGGAGTGACTCTTGCCGGCTGTGCGAACGGTCAGCCGAACTGGGCATTGTGACCGATACAAGACACAAGCCACCCGACTGCGGACTGCAGAATGGAAACAAGTACTCGAAACTCTGGGTACGAAGCGAACCCGATTCAACAAAAATGCCCGCTGGCTTTGGGCCACGGGCCTGACGCGAACTCCCGCCACGGCCCCCACGGACTTGTGACCTTCATTCTTACGCGGCCGTAAGTTTATACGAATTCCGGAACCGCTCTTCATGGGGCTTACCCGAGCGCTCCGGCCTCCGCCCGACCGGGGCCGTGCCTGCAGGGCACGGCGACTCGGCCGCCATGGCAAGCCCGGTAGTTTACTGGTATGGCCCCGGCCGGCCGGGCGGTGCGTCTAGTTAGATACCCCAGGAACAGGCGGTTACCGGACGCGGGACGCCCGCCCGCCGCGAGCCAAGACCGCTCAGGCCGCGATCAGCCAGCCCGTGATCGCATTGCGCTCGCCCTGCGCGAAGGGCGGCACATAGGACACGAAATGCGTCTGCGGCACGGTAAACAGCGACAGCGAGTTGAAGTGCGGATAGAAGGTGTCGGTCACCGCGCCGTCGGGGGCGGAGAAATGCAACAGGCCACCCCAGTCCGGTCGCCATTGGCGGGTCAGATTGATCACATAGGCCAGACGCCGGTCCTCGGCATCCACGTGATCGTCATGGGCGGACAGGAAGTTGCCGCGCGTGTACATCGTCGCCTGCGCATAGACGCGGTTGATCGCCTCGTCGCCGCTGAGCCGGCGCATCACCGACAGGAAGGCGTCGTCGGCCATCCAGCGCATCAGGCGCGCCAGCAGATCGGTGTCGCCGCGCTGGAGTGCCTCGGCCAGCGAGTCGGTGAAGAAGGAAAATTGGAATTCGTGCCGGGCTACATGGGTGATGCCCTCGGACAGCTGCATGCGCTGCTGCGGCGTTAGCGAGCGCAGTTGGGGGCCGCTCAGGCGGCGGTCGCCCTCGGTGTCGCGATAGGTCAGCGACCAGTCGATCGCCTCGACCGTGCGGGCCAGCGACTCGGCCACCTCGGGCACAAAGAAGTCGCGGATCAGCACGCGGCCGTCGCGCTTCAGGGTCTGCTCGATCTGGGCCAGGTCAAGTCGGGGGTTGATGTAGTCCATCGTCGGAGCGCTCTTGTTGGATCGAGCGGAACAGCATCTGAAAAAAAAGCAGGCCCGAAGGCCTGCTTCCGATTGTGGCCGATAAGGCCAATCAAGCCGATCAGAACTTGTAGCTGCCGCGGATGAAGAAGCTGCGGCCCTTGACGTCGGCGTAGGTCGGGTCGAAACCGACCTGGAAGTAGTCTTCCTGCACCGTTGTCGGCGGCTTCGCATCCAGCAGGTTGTACACGCCGGCGGTCAGCGTCAGGTTCTTGATGCCCTTGTACATGCCTTGCAGATTCCACAGGTCGTAGTGCGCGACCTTGCTGACCTTGTCGTAGTCCTGGTAGCCGTTCTGGCGGAAGTAGCGCAGGGTCGCACCCCAGGCACCCGAATCCCAGTCCAGCATATAGGTCTGCTTCATGCGCACGACCGGGCCGGCGACGCGGTACTTGCCGAGCGTGTCCTCGACCTCGCCAGAGACGACATTGCTCTCGCTGCTCGACTGCATATAGGTCGCTTCCCACGACGGCGTGAAGGTGCCGTAGCTGGTGCGCATGCGATAACGGGCCGAGAAGTCGAAGCCGGCGACCTTGGACTCGCCGACGTTCTCGAGCGAGGCGTTGACATAGTCCAGATAGCCGGTGGCCGGGTCCTTGACCAGACGGTTGGCGTAGACCGAGGTGCTGGTCGTCGGGCCGGTCTGGTGGGCGTACCAGTCCTTCAGGATATCGTCGCCGCTCAGACTCTTGATGCCATCGGTCAGCTTGATATTGAAGTAGTCGATGCCGAAGGACAGGTCCTGCATCGGCTCGAACACGAAGCCCACCGAGGCCGTCTTGGACTTCTCGGGCTTCAGGTTCGCGTTGCTGTTGTTGACCGCCGTCAGCTGCGTGTTGCAGTGATCGGTATTCGGCAGGCGCACGCAACCCTGAACGCCACCGAGCGCGTTGATCGCGTTGTAGAACGGATCATCGAAGCTGCCACCGGTGTTGGTGCCGGCCGACGGTGCGTACAGGTCATTCAGGCCCGGGGCGCGGAAGCCCTTGCCGATCGCGCCGCGCACCAGCACCTGCTTGGTCGGCGTCCAGCGCATGCTCAGCTTCGGGCTGGTGGCCGACAGATCGGGCGAGGTGAAGGAACCATCGCGCGAGGAGCCCTTGGTGTCGGTGTAGCGGTCATAGCGCAGGGCCGCGGTCACTTCCACGTCCTTGACGACCGGCATCACCAGTTCGGCGTACAAACCCTGGGTCTTGCGCTCGGCCTGGACCTTGCCGGCATTGCCGGAGCCGCCGACGATGTCGCCCGAACCGGCCAGGTCCGAGTAGCCGTCCAGGTACTCTTCCTTGCGCAGATCCAGACCGACGCCCAGGCCGGCGTTGCCGCCACCCATGGCAAACAGCTCCCGCGAGGCCGAGAAGTCGAAGCTGTCGGTCTTGGTGTGCGACTTGCGGTTGTTGCCCGAGAGCTCGGCCTCATGCAGCAGGGCCAGACCGGCCGCGTCATTCGGACCGAAGGGGTTCACATTGCCGGTCTTCAGCACGCGCACCAGCTCCTTGTCGGAGTAGTTGCCGCTGACGAAGTCCTCGCTGGCCTTGGCCTTGGTCTGGGCCAGCGCCGTCTTGTAGTCCCAGCCGGCCATCGTGCCTTCCATGCCGATCATCGCGCGGGTCATGTCGTTGGTGACCTCGGTCAGGCGCTGACCGCCGTCGACGATACGCCAGGAGATGCGCAGATCGCCGCGATAGCCCGCCTGCACCGCATCGACGGCCGCCGTCGGGTAGTACTTGCCGCCACCCGGGTACAGATAGGCCGGCTTGCCGGTCGTCGTCGAGGGGGTCTGCGAGGAACCCAGCGTGATCTGGTTCTTCGAATAGAACAGTTCGGCGAACAGCAGGTGGTCCTGGGCGATCTGGGCGTTGCCGCGCAGCAGCGCGCCGGTGCGCTCGGAGGCCGGGACGATGTCGATGTAGTGGGTGAAGTCGTAGCGGCAGTTGCTGCTGGAACCGTCGTTGAAGCTGTCCGGCGGCGCGCACTTCGGGAAGCCCGGAGCGCCCGGCACGAACAGGCCAGTCGACGGGATCACCGCATTGGCCGGGAAGGTGTTGCCAGAGGTCTTGACGACGCCGATGTCCGGGCGATTGCCGGTCTGGGCGAAGTCGCGGTCGGCGGCGCGGATCACGTCGTACTTCTGGTAGCCGAAGCTGCCCAGGATGTTGAACTTGTCCTTGCTCAGGTCGCCGAAGCCGGCCGCGCCCTGGATCGAGGTGACCTTGCCACCCTTTTCCTGCGGCTGCTCGTAGCTGGCGCTCAGCTCGCCGCCGCGCAGATCCTTCTTGGTGATGAAGTTCATCACGCCGCCGATGGCGTCGGAACCATAGGTCGACGAAGCGCCGTCACGAACGATTTCGATGCGCTCGACCGCCGACAGCGGGATCGCATTCAGGTCGACGCCGGCGCCGGCGAAGGGGTACGGCGACAGGCGGCGGCCGTTGACCAGCACCAGGGTGCGCTCGCGGCCCAGGCCGCGCAGCGAGGCGCCGGTCTGGCCGGTGGCGGCGGAGTCACCGATGGACTCGCCCATCGAGCGGCCGCCGCCATTGTTGAAGGTCAGGCGGTCAACCAGTTCCTGGACGTTGGACACGCCGGCCTTGTCGATGGCATCACGATTGATGATGGTGACCGGGAGCGCGGTCTCGGCATCGATACGCTTGACGGACGAGCCGGTGATTTCCACCCGCTCGAGCTGCTGCTGCGCCAAGGCCGGGGCTGCGATTCCGCCCAGCGCCACGAGGACGCCGGTGCAGATCTTGGTTTTCTTGAACATAGGATGCTCCTACAGAAGATGTGTCGGTAGACAGGAAGCGTTTCGAGCGCGGAGCCTCTCGCCGGGTAGGCGATCAGCGCTGCCGCTGCGAACGCACCCGGCGCATTTTTCTGTGGGGGGCCGTTCATGAACGCTAGGGAAACTCCCTCGAGCAGCGGCGCGGGGGCACCGGCGGCATTGCGGAGAAACCGCCTGAGCGAGTCGGGCGCCAGCCTACTTTCCCAATGTTGACAAGCACTTGCTGCATTCGCAGGGGGCCTGGCAGCGCCCCAGGTTCGCCTTCCGTACCGATTGTTTGAAGCTTGAAAAGAACGGGCGCATGTCGCACCCCAACAACAGCTTACGCACCGCGTCGATTTGGTCGATAAGCGCCCGTTTCGGGCGCTAAGCGCTCAAATTGGTCTGGGAACCCGCGGCACGGCGGCCAGCAGCGCGCGCGTGTAGTCCTGCTGTGGCGCACCCAGCACCTGGGCGCAACTGCCGCTCTCGACGATGCGGCCCGCCTGCATCACGGCGACGCTGTCGGCCACGTATTCGACGACGCCGATGTTATGGGTGATGAACAGATAGGACAGGCCGCGACTGCGCTGCAGCTCGCGCAGCAGATTGAGGATCTGCGCCTGCACCGACACATCCAGGGCCGAGGTCGGCTCGTCGCAGACGATCAGGCGCGGCTCGACGGCCAGCGCGCGGGCGATCGCGATGCGCTGGCGCTGGCCGCCGGAGAACTCGTGCGGCCAGCGCTCCAGCGCGTCGCGGCGCAGGCCCACCTGCTCGACCAGCGCCTCGATATTGCGCCGGCGCGCGGCGGCATCCAGCTCGGGCCGCAACGCCAGCAGCCCCTCCTCCAGCAGCTCGAACACGCGCAGGCGCGGGTTCAGCGAGGCGAACGGGTCCTGGAAGATGATCTGCACCTGGCGGCGCGCCTCCAGCAGCGCCGCGCCGTCCAGGGCGAACAGATCCTGACCGTCCAGCAGCGCCTGGCCCTCGATCAGGGCCTGGCGGCGCAGCAGCTGGACGATGGCCTTGCCCGAGGTCGTCTTGCCGCAGCCGGACTCGCCGACCAGGGCCAGGGTCCGGCCCGGCTCAATGCTGTAGGAGACGTCGTCGACCGCATCGAAGAAGCGCGGCTTGCCGCCGAAGCGGCCGCCCTTCAACTCGAAACGGACGCGCAGCTTCCGCACGTCAAGCAGCGGCCGCTGTTCCGGCGCAGCTTCGGCAAATGCCGCGGCCGGGCTCGCCGGAGCCGGCTCCACCCGCGGCAGCGCCTCGCCCGGCTCGGTATAGAGCAGGCAGCGGACCTCGTGCTCCGGGCCCTCGACGCTCATCCGCGGCAACGTGCCGGCGCAATGCCGCATCGCGCGGTCGCAGCGCGGCGCAAAGCGGCAGCCCTCGAAATCCAGCCACAGCGGTGGCACCGTGCCGGCGATCGCCGCCAGCGGCTCGCCGCGCTTGGCCGCGTCGGGCAGCGCCTGCAGCAGCAGGCGCGCATAGGGATGCTTGGGAGCAGCGAAGAACTCGGCCGCCGGCGCCGTTTCGATGATCTGGCCGGCATACATCAGCGCAACCCGATGCGCCATGCCGGCGACGACGCCGAGGTCGTGGGTGATCAAGAGCACGCCCAGCGAGCGCTCGCGCTGCAGGTCGCGCAGCAGTTCCAGGATCTGCGCCTGGATGGTCACGTCCAGCGCCGTGGTCGGCTCGTCGGCGATCAGATAGTCGGGCTCGGCCGCCAGGGTCATCGCGATCATCACGCGCTGCTTCTGGCCGCCCGAGAGCCGGAACGGGTATTCGTCGATGCGCCGCTCGGGCTCCGGAATGCCGACTCGGCGCAGCCATTCGATTGCCTTGGCCCGCGCGGCCGCGCCGCGCAGCGGCGTGTGCGCCTCGATCGCCTCGACGATCTGCGCGCCGACCCGCATCACCGGGTTCAGGCTGGTCGAGGGCTCCTGGAAGATCATGCCGATGCGGCCGCCACGCACCGCGCGCATCCGCGCCTCGGGCAGGGCGAACAGGTCCTCGCCGTCCAGGCGCAAGCGCCCGCCGGCGATGCGGCCGTTGTCGGGCAAGAGGCGCATCAGGGCCAGCGCCGTCATGCTCTTGCCGCAGCCCGATTCGCCGACCAGGGCAAAGGTCTCGCCGCGCGACAGCGTCAAGCGCATGCCGGCGATCGCCCGCACTAAGCCGGCGTCGGCGTCCAGCGCCACCTCGAGTTCGTCGATCTGCAGCATCAGGCGGCCTTGCCCTTCTTGTGCAGCACCTGCGGGCGCAGATTGCGCGCACGGGGGTCGAAGGCATCGCGCACGCCGTCGGCGAACAGGTTGGCAGCCAGCACCAGGCTGACCATGAAGCCGAAGGCGGCCGCGAAGCTCCACCAGACGATGGGGTCACGCGACATCTCCGAGCGGGCCAGATTGATCATGCCGCCGAAGCTCATCATGCTCGGGTCCACGCCGACGCCGACATAGGTCAGCACCGCCTCGTAGAGGATCAGCTCCGAGAAGCTCAGGACCACGGTGATCAGCACCAGGTGCATCACATTGGGCACGATGTGGCGGCGCATGATGCGCGCATCGCTGACGCCGAAGGCGGTGGCCGCCTGCACATAGTCCAGCTCGCGCAGCTTCAAGGTCTCGCCGCGCACCAGCCGGCACAGCCCGGCCCAGCCGGTCAGGCCCAGGATCAGGCAGAGCAGGAACATCTTCAGATCGGCGCGCTCGGCGCCGGTCTCGAAGGCTTCCGGGTTCTTGTCCAGGAAGACCTGCACCATCAGCACGCAGGCTGCGATCAGCAGCACGTTCGGCACCGAGGTCAGCAAGGTGTACAGATACTGGATCGCCTCGTCGACCCAGCCCTTGAAATAGCCGGCCAGCACGCCCAGGCCCAGCGCCAGCGGCAGGGTCGCCAGGGTCGACAGCGCGCCGATCACGAAGGCGGTGCGCACGCTCTTGAGCGCCTGGTAGAGCACGTCGTTGCCGGTGCGGTCGGTGCCGAACACATGGTAGTGCGGCATCAGCAGCGCGACCGGCCCGGCCAGCAGCGCGATCACGGCCAGCGTGCACAGCACCGCGCGCAGCGGATAGCGCGTGCGGTCGGCCAGCAGATCGCGCAGCGCCGGCGCGAGGCCGCCATGCCGGCGCGCCAGCGCGGCCGCCGTCGCCAGCATCAGCAGCGCGGAAACGGCGAGGCCCAGGCCCAGGCCGGCCGCCGCGCGGCCCAGCACATCGCCGGCCCATTCGCGCTGCGGGTCGCGCAGATGCGCGCCACCGAACTGCAGGCGCGGATAGTCGCGCCGCAACCCCTCACTCTCGCCCGCCACGTTCTCCTTGTTGAAGCCGCGCCAGGCCAGCGGCTCGGAATAGCTGGTCTCGCGCATCTCGACCTGGCGCGCCAGCAGGCCGTCCAGCAGCGATTCGGTATGCGTGTCGTAGAAGGGCTGCCTGCCGCGCTCGGCCAGCTCGGCCACCGGCAGCGCGCGACGGAAATGCACGCTGTCCAGCAGGGTCACGAGCAGGAACAGCGCCATCACGACCCCCGCGCACAGCGCGACCGGATCGTGCACCACGCGCAGCCAGCTCGCGCGCAGGCCGGCCTGGCCGCGGATGCGCAGCCCATAGAGCAGCAGCGCGGCCAGCAGCGCCCACAGCGCCGCATCGGTCCACAACACAACGATCTTGAAACCCATGGTCCCGTCCTCAGCCCAGCCGCACGCGGGGGTCGACCCAGCTGTAGGCGATGTCGATCAGCACATTGCTGGCGATGTAGAGCGCCGCGCCGAGGAAGACCATCGTGCGCACGATGGCGAAGTCCTGGCCGCTGATCGCCTCGATGACGAAGGCGCCCAGGCCCGGAATGCCGAAGAAGCTCTCGAACACCAGGCTGCCCAGAAAGACATAGGGCAGATAGCTGCCGGCGCTGGTGATGATGGGGATCAGCGCATTGCGCAGCACATGGCGGAACAGCACGATCTGCTCGGACAGGCCCTTGGCCCGCGCGGTGCGCACATAGTCCTTGCCGATCTCCTCCAGGAACATCGCTCGGTACAGCCGCGCCTCGCCGCCCAGCCGCGAGAGCAGCGAGAGCAGGATGGGCAGGACCAGGAACTTGATCGCGTCCAGGCCCGGCGCATAGCCGTTGATCGGCACCAGGCGCAAGAGGCGGGAGAAGAAGTACTGGCCGACGATGATGTAGAAGAGGCTGGAGATCGACAGCATCAGCACGCACAGGACCACGCCCCAGAAGTCGATGCGCGTATTGCGGAAGAACACCAGCAGCAGCGAGAAGGCCACGCTGACGATCACCTGCAGCACGAACAGCGGCAGCGCCAGCTGCAGACTCACGCCCATGCGCGTCTTCACCTCGTGGCCGATGTTGATCGCCTGGCGCGCGTCCGAGCGGCCGAAGTCCAAGAGCATCAGCGAGACCGAGCGCTCCCACAGCACCGTGTGCGTCAGCTTGGCCGCCCGCTGCTGTCGGTCGTCCCAGTAGACCGGCTTGTCGTAGCCGCGCTCGGCCTTCCACTGCTCGATCTGCTCCTGCGTCACCCGCTTGCCGCCGATGTTGAGCCGCGCCATATCGTCGGGCGTGTTGACCGAGAAGAACAGCACGAAGGTCAGCAGATTGACGCCGACCAGGATCAGGAGCCCATAGCCGAGCCGGCGCAGCATGTAGTTCAGCATCGTCGCCCCCGCCTCAGCCCTGGTAACCCGGCGCCAGCGCCTGCTCGCGGCGGCGGTAGCTGCGCCGCGTGCCCCAGGCGATGGCCGCGATGCCCAGCGCCAGCAGCGCCAGCGGCCACCAGATGGGCGAATTCCAGGCGGCGATCTTGCGCGTGCGCTCGGCCGCGTCCACGCGGTAGTAGCGCGCGACGTCGCGGATCACGACGCCGGGCTTGCCGTTGTGCACCCAGGACTGGAAGGCCAGACCCGAGTAGGACCAATAGCCCCAGGCCCAGGGCGCGTCCTCGCGCGCGATCGCGACCATGCGGTCGATCACCTGCTGCTTCTCCGGCCCTTCTTCCAGCGTCTGCAGGCGCCGGTAGAGCCGGTCGAACTCGGGATTGGCGTAATTGGCCGCGTTCTCGCCCTCGTGCAGCGACTTCGCGTTGGGCCCGTAGAGCAGGAAGAGGAAGTTCTCCGCATCCGGATAGTCGGCGAACCAGCCCCACCAGAAGACCTGGTGCTTGCCCTTCAGCACCTTCTCCTGGAACTGGTTGAAGTCGGTCGCTCGCACCTCGAGCTGGATGCCCAGCTTGGCGAACTGCTTGACCATCCAGTCGTTCTCGGCCTTCAGCTCCGGCGTCGGCGTGCGCTGGTAGTCGTAGCTGAGCACCAGCGGCCGGCCGCTCTGCGCGTCGCGGCCCTCCGGATAACCCGCCTCGGCCAGCAGTTGCCGAGCCTCCTCGATCGAGCGGCGCTCGATGCGGCCGTCCACCCGCTTGTGGGTCACCGGGTTGAAGCCCTCGGGCTCGCCCTCGCGCGAGCCGAACACGCCGGGCGGCACCGGGCCGTGAGCGGCGTCGCCGCCCTTGTTGCGGAAGATGCGGCCATAGCCCTCCTCCCAGTCGATCGCGATCGACAAGGCCTGGCGCAGCTTGCGGTTCTTCAGCTGCTGTTCGGGCGTGTCGCCGCGGCCGACCACCGGGTCCAGCCAGTTGAAGCCCAGATACCAGTTGGTGATGTCGACCGCCATCGGGAACTGGTAGCCGCGCTCGTCGAAGCTCTTGCGCACCTCGTCGGAATCGTTCTTGTCGACCATGAACTCGACGCCCCAGTCGGCCCGATCGATCTCGGGCAGGTCCAGATAACCCTGCTTGAACAGCTCCTTGATCGGCACCCGCTCCTTGACGATATTGGCCACCACCTTGTCGACGAAGGGCACGGTCTTGCCGCAGTCGGCCAGGCGGCCGGCGGCCCGGTCGTCCGGCGCGCCCTCGCAGGGATAGTGGTCGACGCGGTAGTTCGGATTGCGCGACATCACATGGCGGCGATCCTGCTGGTACTCCGTCATCATGAAGGGCCCGGTGCCGACCGGCCAGCGGTTCCAGGACAGGCTGGCCTCGCTCATGCCCGGCTGCGCATAGAAGGCGTCGAGCTCCCAGGGCACCGGCGCGAGAAAGGTCGTCGCCATCCAGTAGTTCCACTGCGGGTACTTGCCCTTGATGCGGATGCGCAGCAGGTGCTTGTCGACCGCTTCGGCCCCGGTCAGCGGCCAGCGGCGGAAGTCCAGGAAGGGCTTGTCGGCCAGGGTCTCGGGCAGGCCCTGCAGCTGCTTGGCGCTTTCCCGGCGGATCAGCTCGCCATATTCGCGCAGGCCCAGCACATGCTCGGCGAACAGCGCGAAGACCGGCGCCTCGATGCGCGGCGAGGCATGGCGCTTCAAGGCATAGACGAAATCCTCGGCCTCCAGCTCGCGCGTGCCCTGGACGGCAAAGTCCCAGGGCGAACGCTTGTCGCCCAGCTGGTCCCGGCTCAGCCGGTGGTAGAGGTAGCGGCCCTGCCCGTCCTTGGCAAAGGCCGGATGCGGCGCGTATTTCAGGCCCGGCCGCAGCGGCACCTCGTAGACGCTTTGCGCGATGCGCTCGACCGGCGCATCGTCGGGCAGGCGCTGGCCCTTCTCGTCCAGGTAATAGGGCTTGACCACCTCGGACGCCGCGCGCCCGATCAGCTGGTAGGGCCGCTTCAGGTAGTGGTAGCCGTAGGGCGGCTCGTAGATCTCGTAGGTGTAGGCGCTCTCGGGCGCCGCGTACGAGGAGGTCGGGTCCAGATAGCGCGGCGAGCGTTCGGTGAACGCCATGTAGAGGGTGTTCTCCTTCTCGGCGCCGAGCGGATGCGGGCTGTTGTTGCAGCCGGCCAGCAGCAGGCCGACGCCGGCCAGGAGGCCGGCCAGTGCAGCAGTTGCCGATGTTCGCTTCAGACCGATAAGCCCACGCACGCGAGTTCCCTCAAACCACAGATCTCGCAGTCAACAAACCGGGCGAGACAAAAAGAACGCCTCCGGCGCGAGCCGGCTCGTGACCGGCGCCCAGGAGGCATTGCTTCACATCATAGCCGCTGCCGCGAGGGGCCCGGCCGCGGGCCGTCAATGGGCGTGGTCGTGGCCTTCGTGCGCGTGCGAATGGTGGTGATGGTGCTGAGGGTCGCCCTGCCAGCCGATGAAGGCGTCGCGGCCCTGCACCAGCAGCTCGACCTTGGCGCCGACCGGCAGGCAGACCTTGGTCCGCACATGGCCGAAGGGCAGACCGCTGAGGATGGGCGTCTTGGTGCGCGCGCGCACCGCCTCGATGGCCGACTTCAGCGTGTAGCCGCGGTCCAGCGGCGACTTGCGCCAGGCGCTGAACTCGCCCAGCACGACGGCCTTCTGCGCGTCCAGGATGCCGGCCTGCTGCAACTGCAGCAGATTGCGCTCGACCCGGTAGGGATGCTCGTTGACGTCTTCCAGGAAGAGGATGCCGCCCTTGATCCGCGGCAGATGCGGCGTGCCCAGCAGCGAATTCAGCACGCTCAGATTGCCGCCCCAGAGCTGGCCCTTGACGGCCAGGCCGTCAAAGCCGGCCTCGGTGCGGAAGCCGACCGCCTCCAGCAGGCCGTCCATCGCCTCGGTGAAGCAGTCCTGCGTCACGTCGTCGACACCGCCCTCCTCCTCCGTGCGGCCGAAGTCGTCGCAGGCGAGCGGGCCGGCCCATGTCTGCGGCCCTTGCTGCTTGGCATGGGCCAGCAGGCCCAGCTGCAGCGAGGTCAGATCGCTCTGGCCGACCCAGCGCGTGCCCTGCTCGACGCTCCTGGCCAGCAGCGGCCAGTCGATGCGATCCAGCAGGCGCGTCAGGCCATAGCCGCCGCGCGTGGCCATCGCGATGCTGGGCGCCTCGGCGGCCACGCGGTGCAGCGCGGCCAGGCGCGTCTCGTCGTCGCCGGCAAAACGCTGGTGCTTGGCCAGCGCATCGGCATCGACCTGCACCTCGAAGCCCAGGGCCTTGAGCCGCTTGGCCGCGCGGCGCAGCGGCTGGGCCTGGGCCAGCACGCCGGCGGGGGTGTAAAGGGTCAGCGTCGTCGTCATGGATTCGTCGTGTCGGGATCGAGATGGAGGACCTCGCCGGTCGGGATCGGCTCGGGCTCGGCCGCGGCGCGCAGGGCATCGCGACGCTTGCGGGCGGCATCGCGCCGCTCGGCGAAGAACTCGCGCAGCAGCGCGGCCGAGGCCTCGGCCAGCACGCCGCCGGCGATGCAGGTATGGTGGTTCAGCTGCTTGTGCGCGAACAGGTCGAGCACCGAGCCGGCGACGCCGGTCTTGGGGTCGGGCGCCGCGAAGACCACGCGCTTGAGCCGCGCATGCATCATCGCCATCGCGCACATCGCGCAGGGCTCCAGCGTGACGAAGAGCTCGCACTCGGGCAGGCGGTAATTGCCCAGCAGGGTCGCCGCATGGCGCAGGGCGACGATCTCGGCATGCGCGGTCGGGTCCTGCGTCGTGATCGGGCGGTTGTAGCCGGTCGCGATCACCTGGCCGGCGCGCATGATGACCGCGCCGACCGGCACCTCGCCGACCAGCCAGGCGTTCTGCGCCTGGTCGAGCGCCAGCCGCATCGCGTACTCGTCGGCGGCGCTGGGCGTGGGGGCGGAGAGAGGCTCGTCGGTCATGGGCATGGCAGCGCGGCCGGTCAGTGTATCAAGCGGCCTCGAGCGGGCCGCTATGCTGGCGGCCATGCAAGACGCGCTGTTTCCCGACGACGAAGCGGTGCTGGCCGAGCCCGCGCCGCCCGCGCTGCCTGCGGCCAGGCCGCGCGGCGCCGGCGTGCAGGCCCGGCCCGTCGACGAGGAAGAGCGGGCCCTGGCCGCGGCGCTGCCGCGCGGCCTGCATCTGGGCGGCTCGTCCTGGACCTATCCGGGCTGGGCCGGCCTGGTCTGGGACAAGCGCTATTCCGAGCAGCAGCTGTCCAAGAGCGGCCTGGCCGCCTATGCGCGGCTGCCGCTGCTGCGCGCGGTCAGCATCGACCGCGGCTTCTACCAGCCGCTGACGGCCAGCCAGTACGAGCGTTATGCCGTGCAGGTGCCCGAGGATTTCCGGTTCACCGTCAAGGCGCCGAGCCTGGTCTGCGACGCCCTGCTGCGCGAGGACGGGCGCGGCCTGCGCGCCAACAGCGGCTTTCTCGACCCGGCGCTGGCGCTGCAGGAGTTCGTCGAGCCGGCGCTGGAGGGCCTGGGCGGCAAGATCGGCGCGCTGGTGTTCCAGCTGAGCCCGCTGTCGGCGCCGCTGCGCGAGGACATGGCCGGCGTGCTGCGCCGGCTCGAGCAGATGCTGCAGGCCCTGCCCTCGCTGAAGGCGGTGGCGCCGGACGGCGTCGTTGCCGTCGAGGTGCGCGACCCGGAATTCCTGACGCCCGAGTTCGCGGCCATCCTGCGCGCGGCCGGCGCCACGTATTGCCTGGGCCTGCATCCGAAGCTGCCGCCGCTGGCGCAGCAGCTGCCGATCCTGCGCGCGTTGTGGCCCGGCCCGCTGGTCTGCCGCTGGAACTTGCACCGGCTGCATGGGCCTTATGGCTATGAGGAGGCGCTGAAGCGCTACGGCGAGTTCGACCGCATCGTCGATGCCGATCCGGACACGCATGCGGGCCTCGCAAAGGTGATCCGCGGCACGACGGCCGCCGGCCACAAGGCCTATGTGACGGTCAGCAACCAGGCCGAGGGTTGCGCGCCGCTGAGCCTGCAAACCCTGGCGCGGGCCGTGCTCGATCAGGGCTGAGCCTCGGAGGCGCGCGCGGCGCCCTGCTGCAGCGCCGCGTCGACCTGCTGGCGCAGCTGTTGCGGCAGATTCGTCGCGGCCGGCTCCGAGGCGGCGGCGGGCTGGGCCACCGGCCGGGGCGCCAGGCTCTTCGCCTGCTGCTTCATCATCAGCATCACGATCGCCAGCACGATCACCAGTCCCAGGATACTCAGCGCAGCGCGCATGCTCACACTCCTTGTTCGCGATGTCGGCGCCTAGCCCTGCAGCGGCCAGCGCGCCAGCTTGATATGACGATGCTGGCCGATCAGGCTGTCGACCAGGGCGAATTCCGTGGCGTGCCAGGCCGGTGCCTCGATCGCCTGCGGCGGCACCAGCTCATCGTCGTACATCAGGGTCAGGTGCGGGGTGAAGCGCGGGTCGGTGGCGATGCCCGCCGCGGCCAGCGCCTCGCCGAGGCGCCGGCGGAATTCGCGCACCGCGTCCAGGCCCGCGCCGCCGCTGAGCACCAGCGGCCGGTTCTTCTTCGCGCGGCGCTCGAAGCTCAGCAATTGATCGAAGCGCAGCGCAATCGGCGACTGGCGCAGCGTGGCGGCGGCCCGCTCGGCGCGCTGGCACAGCTCTTCCGGCATGCCGACGAAATCGCCCAGATGGTGGAGCGTGACGTGAAAGCGTGCCAGGTCGTGCGGCCGCCCCTTCAGCCCCAGTTGCAGCTTCAGCCGCGAGGCCAGCGCCGCGATGGGCAGCGCCTGGGCCGTCTCGGGATAGAGGGCAAAGAAAAGCCGGTGGTCCGGCGGGGCGTCGGCGGGCGCTGGGCTCATGCCCGCAGTCTATGCGGTCGCCGACGCTTCCTCGGCCGGGCTGGGCAGCACCTGGCGGCGCTTGCCCAGCCACAGATAGAGACCGCTGCCCAGCACGATGAGGGTGGCGATGTCGAGCAGGGCCCAGATGATCTTCATCGGCATGCCGCCGTAGTCGCCGAAATGCAGGGGCTGGGAGAGCAGCAAGGCGGCCAGATACCAGGGCAGATCGGGCGCGGCCGTCAGCTCGGCGCTGACCGCATCGACCAGCACCGGCTGCAACAGGCGCGAGGTCAGCGGCGTGTTGCCGCGCAGGAAGAAGGTGTTGTGATGCGGGCTCGAGAACGAGGTGCCGGGGAAGGCGATGAAGGACAGCTTCGTGCCCGGCGCCTGGGCCAGCGCCACCTCCAGCGATTGCTGCAGCGGGCCGCGCTGCGCCTCGGCGACCAGGGGCTGATCCTTGTACGGCGCCAGCAGGCTGCTCAGCTGGTCGTGCTGCCAGTACTTGACGACCAGATCGGCCCAGGTATTGATCATGCCGGTGGCGCCGACGACCAAGGCCCAGACCAGGGTCACGATGCCCAAGAGATTGTGCAGGTCCAGCCACTTGATCCGCGTGGACTTCTCGCGCCGCACCTCGCCGAAGGCCAGCTTGCGCATGAAGGGCGCGTAGAGCACGACGCCGGAGACGATGGCGATCAGCAGCAGCAGGCCCATGCCGCCCAGGAACAGCTTGCCGGGCAGGCCGGCGAACAGGTCGACATGCAGGCGCAGCATCAGGTCCATGAAGCCCTCGCCAACCCGGTATTCACCCAGAACCCGGGCCGTGCGCGCATCGACGGCGATGGACTTGAAGTCCTCGGTCGGTGCCGGCGTTGGCGTCAAGGTGACCGACCAGGTCCGGTCATCATCCTCCGGCTGTGAGGCGAACTGCACGATGCGCTCCGGATAGAGCGCCCGCGCGGCGGCAAGCACCTGGTCCAGCGGCGCGCGCGGCGCATCGAGCGCCATCTCCGGCGCCTCGATCTCGTCGCCGAGCAGATGGCCGATTTCGTGGTGGAAGATCAGCGGCAGGCCGGTCAGGCACAGCAGCAGCATGAAGACGGTGCAGACCAGGCTGCTCCATTTGTGCAGCCAGGACCAGCTCTTGATCGCCTTCGGGCTCAGCATCGCAGGATCAGAAGTCGGCGCTGAGGCTGAGGTTGACCGTGCGCGGCGCGCCGATCACCAGATAGCCCTGGTCGGGGTAGCCGCCGGAGGAGGCCCAGTACTTCTTGTTGGCCACGTTGTCGATGCGGGCGCGCGCGGTCAGCAAGGTGCCCTTGAGCTCGAACAGGTAGCGGGCGCCGATGTCGAAGCGGGTCCAGTCCGGCACGGCGATCGTGTTGGCGCTGTCGGCATAGACGCCGCCGGTGTAGCTGAGGCGGCCGTCCAGGGCCAAGCCCGAGATCGCGGCGACTTCCCATTCGACGCCGAGATTGGCCTGCGTCTTCGGGACGCCCAGGGTGCGCTTGCCCTCCGTCGCGGCCGAGCCGGTGTCGCGCTGCGTCGTGTCCAGCCAGGTGATGCCGCCCAGCAGCTTCAGGCCACGGCTCGCCTCGCCATAGACGTTCAGCTCCAGGCCGCGGTGCTCGTCCTCGCCCTGCGGCGCGGCTTGGCCGATGGCCAGCGCGCGCGGCTTGTCGGTGGAGAAGGCGGCGGCGCCGAAGCCGATGCGGCCGGCGTCGTACTTCAGGCCCAGCTCCTTCTGCTTCGACACATAGGGTGGCAGCATGCGCTCGGGCTGGCCGCCGGCGGCGGCGATGGTCGAGCCGCGGCTCAGGCCCTCGATGTAGTTGGCATAGGCCGACAGCTGCCTGCTGAACTTGTAGACGGCGCCGAACACCGGGCTGGTGCGGTCCATGTCGTAGGGCGTCAGCGCCTGCGTGTCGTAGGCGTATTCGTCGACGGACAGCTTTTGGTAGCGCGCGCCGAGGGTCACCAGCAGGCTGCCGTCCAGCAGGGACAGGGTGTCACCCAGCGCGAAGCTGCTCAGCTCCGTGACGGCGGTCAGCCCCGGGTCGGCCAGATTGTTGCCCTTGAAGGCGCCGGCGGTGAAGGCCGGCAGCGGCGAGTAGGTCGGCGCGTAGAGATTGGTCGCCTGGGTGTTGAAGTAGTCCCAGATATAGGCGGCGTGGTTCTTGGCCTTGAAATAGGCCGCGCTGGCGACCCACTCGTGGCCGATGGAGCCGGTCCTGAGCTTGCCGCGCAGGCCGATCTCGCCGGTGCCGATCTGCTCTTGGCGGGTATTGTCGAAGCGCGAGGTGTTGCCGTCGCCATTGGCGGCATTGGTCACGGTCAGATTGGCCAGCGAGTTCGCCTCGTCGTTGCGGCGCATGCCCCAGGCGGCCCAGGCGGTCAGGTCCTGCGCCACATCCCATTCACCGCGCAGGGTGCCGAACACATCACGCTCGTTCGAATAGGTCCAGGGCTGGGCGAAGTTCGAGTCGGCTTCCGGCAGGGCCGGCAGCGCCGTCAGGCCGAAGCCCAGGGTGACGCTGGTACGGCTGCGTTCGAGCTTGTTGTCCTGGTAGCCGATGTCGCCGGAGAGGCGCACATCGCGGCTGCGCCAGTCCATGCCGACCGCAAACAGGCCGAGCTTGTTCTTCTCGTCGGCGATGGCCGTGCCGCCGTCGCGGTAGGCGGCATTGACGCGCAGGCCGGTGGCCTTGTCGGAGCCGAAGCGGCGCGCCACGTCCATCGCGACATTGCCCTGGCCGCCGTCGCCGCCACCGACGGTCAGGCGGGTCAGCGCCTCGTTCGGGGCGCGCTTGGGCAGCAGATTGATATTGCCGCCGATGCCGCCGCCGTTCGGGCTGGCGCCCATCAGGAAGGCGCTGGCGCCGCGCAGCACCTCGACGCGCTCGAACAGCTCGGTCGCGATGTACTGGCGCGGCAGCAGGCTGTAGAGGCCGTTGTAGGCGATGTCGTCCGAGCTGAGGATGAAGCCGCGGACGAAATAGGCCTCCTGGAAGTTGCCGAAGCCGCGGGCGACGCGCACGCTGGCGTCGTTCTGCAGCACCTCGCCGACGCTCTTGGCCAGGCGGTCCTGGATCAGCTCGTTCGTGTAGGCGGTGATCGAAAACGGCGTGTCGAGGTTGTCCTTGCTGCCGAGGATGCCGGCGCGGCCGCCGCGTGCCACCTGGCCACCGGCATAGCTGGGCGACAGGCCCTGGGCCGAGGCGTCGGCGCTGGCATTGATGGTCACCACCGGCAGGGTGGTGACGGCGGCGTTCCTGTCGGCCTCGCTCTGCGCCTGGGCGGCGGACAGCAACACGCAGTTCAGCGCGGCCGCCAGCGCGAGCGCGTTCGGCTTCTTGTTCTTCATGGTGTTTTTCTAGCGTTTCTTGTTGGCGGGAGCACGCAGGCCGAACCAGGCCATCACCAGCACCGGGAAGCCCAGCGCGAACCAGGACCAGACGTCCCCCCAGTGATCGGACACCAGCGCGCTGAGCAGGCCGCTGGCGCTCAGCACGCCGAGGGCCAGCGGCCAGGCCCATAGGCGCAGGCCGGCCGTGAAGGGCCTAGCCCCCGTCGCCGTCTGCGGCGCGGTGTCTGCCGTCGTGGCCGGGTTCGATCTCGCCTGCATGCTCACAAATACAAATAGGAATAATTCTCATTATAAACGTAGACAAGGCTCAGCCCGACCGCTTTGCGGCGATGCAACATCGCGCGGCTGGACGCGCGGGCCGATCTGCGGTCTGCTTCGCAGCTCGTCCGTCGCCGAATTCACCAGCTGTCCATGCACTCGATCGAAGCGGTCCTGACTCTCCTGCTGGCCGTTGCCGCCAGCGGCTATCTGGTCTGGGCCCTGCCCTTCTCGCTGCCCTTGCCGCTGGTGCAGATCGGCCTGGGCGCGCTGATCGCCGGCGTGCTGCACCGCGGCCATGCGCTGGAGCCGGAGCTGTTCTTCCTGCTCTTCCTGCCGCCGCTGCTGTTCCTGGACGGCTGGCGCATTCCCAAGCAGGGCCTGGTGCGCGACCGGCGCGCGATCCTGCAGTTGGCGCTGGGCCTGGTGGTGTTCACCGTCGTCGGCGCCGGCTACCTGATCCACTGGATGATCCCGACCATGCCGCTGGCGCTGGCCTTCGCGCTGGCCGCGGTGGTCTCGCCCACCGATCCGGTGGCCGTCTCCGGCATCGCGACGCGCACGACGATCCCGCCGCGGCTCAAGCACATCCTCGAGGGCGAGTCGCTGCTGAACGATGCCTCCGGCCTGGTCTGCTTCCAGTTCGCCGTCGCGGCGGTGCTGACCGGCGGCTTCTCGCTGCGCGCCGCCGGGATCAGCTTTCTGTGGGTGGCCGGCGTCGGCCTGGCCTGCGGCGTGCTCGCCGTGCGGCTGATCAATCTCGCGCAGGACTGGATCTGGCGCCGCATCGGCGACGAGGTCGGCCCGGCCATCCTGGTCAATCTGCTGACGCCCTTTGCCGCCTATCTGCTGGCCGAGGGCCTGCAGGCCTCGGGCATCCTGGCGGCCGTCGCCGCCGGCATCACGATGAGCTTCATCGAGCTCAGCGGCAAGGCGACCGGCAATCTGCGCGTGCAGCGCGCGGCGATCTGGGACATGGTGCAGTTCAGCTTCAACGGCATCATGTTCGTGCTGCTGGGCGAGCAGCTGCCCGGCATCTGGAGCGCCGCGCTGCAGAGCCTGCCGGCCAGCGGCCGCAGCAGCCCCTGGTGGCTGCTGGCCTATGCGCTGGCGCTCAGCGCCGGCCTGATGCTGCTGCGCTTCGTCTGGGTCTGGGTGTCGCTGCACGGCGTCTCGCTGCTGCAGCGCCTGCGCGGCCGCCCGGTCCTGCTGCCGCCCTGGCAGATCGTGCTCGCCACCGCCCTGGCGGGCGTGCGCGGCGCGATCACGCTGGCCGGCGTGCTGACGCTGCCGCTGGCGCTGCCGGACGGCTCGCCGCTGCCGGCGCGCGCGCTGGTCGTCTTCCTGGCCGCCGCGGTGATCCTGATCTCGCTGGCGGTCGCCACCGTGGCGCTGCCGCGCCTGCTGCAGGGCCTGCAGCTGCGCGAGGAATCGAGCGAGCAGCTGCAGGAGGAACTGGCGCGCCAGCAATCGGCCAAGGCCGCGCTGGCCGCGATCGAGGCGCTGCGCCTGCGCCTGGTCGAAGAGGCGGCCAGCGGGCAAGCCGACGCGGCGCCGGTGCCGCCGGCCCGCGCCGCGGCCGTCTACAACGAGGCCGCCGCCCGGATCGCGCTGCGCTACCAGCACATCGTCCAGCGCGGTGGCACGGCCGGCTCCGGCGAGGGCGAGGAGAACGCGCTGCAGGACCTGCAACGGCTGGAGCAGGCACTGCAGCAGCTGCGCCAGGCCGGCCTGGCGGCCGAGCGCAGCGAGCTGTTCCGGCTGGCGCGGCGCGGCAAGATCTCCGATGCGCTGTCGCGCCGGCTGGTGCGCGATCTGGACCTGCTCGATTCGCGCGAGCAGCGCTGAGCGCCGCCAAAAGAAAAGGCGCGGTGGCCGAGGCCAGCGCGCCTTCCGTCGAGCGGGTCGAGCGAGAGGATCAGCCCTTCATCGCCGCCAGCGCCGCGTTCAGCGTCTTGCTGGGGCGCATCACGGCGGCCAGCTTGTCGGCATCGGGCTTGTAGTAGCCGCCGATGTCGACCGGCTTGCCCTGCACCTCGGCCAGTTCCTTGACGATGGTCTGCTCGTTCTCGGTCAGCGCCTTGGCCAGCGGGGCGAAGCGCTGGGCCAGCTCGGCATCCTCGGTCTGCGCGGCCAGCTCCTGCGCCCAGTACATGGCGAGGTAGAACTGGCTGCCGCGGTTGTCCAGCTCGCCGGTCTTCGGCGACGGGCTCTTGCGGTTGTCCAGCAGCTTGCCGGTGGCGGCGTCCAGCGTCTTGGCCAGGATGGTGGCCTTGGCATTGCCGGTCTTCAGGCCCAGGTCCTCCAGGCTGACCGCCAGGGCCAGGAACTCGCCCAGCGAATCCCAGCGCAGGTGGTTCTCCTCGACCAGCTGCTGCACATGCTTGGGCGCCGAGCCGCCGGCGCCGGTCTCGTACATGCCGCCGCCGGCCATCAGCGGGACGATGGACAGCATCTTGGCGCTGGTGCCCAGCTCCATGATGGGGAACAGATCGGTCAGGTAGTCGCGCAGGATGTTGCCGGTGGCCGAGATCGTGTCCTTACCGCGGATCACGCGCTCCAGCGTGTAGCGCATGGCGCGCACCTGCGACATGATCTGGATGTCCAGGCCCGTCGTGTCGTGCTCCTTCAGATAGGTGTTGACCTTCTTGATCAGCTCGGCCTCGTGCGGGCGGTACGGGTCCAGCCAGAACACGACCGGCATGCCGGAATTGCGGGCGCGGGTGACGGCCAGCTTGACCCAGTCGCGGACCGGCGCGTCCTTGACCTGGCACATGCGCCAGATGTCGCCTTCTTCCACGTTCTGGCTCAGCAGCACCTCGCCGGTGGCCAGGTCGACGATATTGGCGACGCCGGCCTCGGGCACCTCGAAGGTCTTGTCGTGCGAGCCGTATTCCTCGGCCTGCTGGGCCATTAGGCCGACATTGGGCACCGTGCCCATGGTCCTGGGATCGAAGGCGCCGTGCCACTTGCAGAAGTTGATGATCTCCTGGTAGATGCGGGCGAAGGTCGACTCGGGGATCACCGCCTTAACGTCCTTCAGGCGGCCGTCGGCGCCGTACATCTTGCCGCCGGCGCGGATCATCGCCGGCATCGAGGCGTCGACGATCACGTCGTTGGGCGAGTGGAAGTTGGTGATGCCCTTGGACGAATCGACCATGGCCAGCTCGGGGCGGTGCTCGTGGCAGGCGTGCAGATCGCGCTTGATCTCGTCCTGCTTGGCGCTCGGCAGGCTGCTGATCTTGTCGTAGAGATTGGCCATGCCGTTGTTGACATTGACGCCGAGCTCGTCGAACAGCTTGCCGTGCTTCTCGAAGGCTTCCTTGTAGAAGATCTTCACGCAATGGCCGAACACGATCGGGTGCGAGACCTTCATCATCGTGGCCTTGACGTGCAGCGAGAACATCACGCCGGTCTTGTGCGCGTCCTCGATCTGCTGCTCGTAGAACTCGAGCAGGGCCTTCTTGCTCATGAACATCGAGTCGATGACCTCGCCGGCCTGCAGCGCGACCTTGGGCTTGAGCACCGTGGTCTTGCCGCTCTTGCCGACCAGCTCCATCTTGACCTCGCAGGCCTTGTCCAGGGTCATCGACTTCTCGCCGTGATAGAAGTCGCCGTGGAACATGTGCGAGACATGGCTGCGCGAGGCCTGGCTCCATTCGGCCATGCTGTGCGGGTGCTTCTTCGCGTATTCCTTGACCGCCTTGGGCGCGCGACGGTCCGAGTTGCCCTCGCGCAGCACCGGGTTCACGGCCGAGCCCAGGCAGCGGGCATAGCGGGCGCGGATGGCCTTCTCTTCCTCGGTCTGCGGGTTGTCCGGGAAGTCGGGAATCTTGTAGCCCTTGGCCTGCAGTTCGCGGATCGCCTGCACCAGCTGGTTCTGCGAAGCGCTGATGTTCGGCAGCTTGATGATGTTGGCGTCCGGGGTCAGCGTCAGCTTGCCCAGCTCGGCCAGATTGTTCGGCACCCGCTGCTCATCGCTGAGCAGCTCCGGGAACTCGCCCAGGATGCGCGCGGCCACCGAGATGTCGCTGGTGCCGACCTGGATGCCCGCCGGCTCGGCGAAGGCCTGCATGATGGGCAGGAAGGAGCTGGTGGCGAGCAGAGGCGCTTCGTCGGTCAGCGTGTAGATGATGTTCGGCTGCTGGGTGCTCATTGATCGGTGTCCTGGAAATAGATGCCTCGCTGCCGTCGGCACCGGGGCGCGTGATCAAAACAACGCCACGGCCGCGGGCCGGCGCGAGCCGGCGGCCGCTGCCGCAGCGACGCGTGGATTTTCCTGCAATTTAACCCCACCATACGAAAAGTCTTTTTTTGCCGCCCGGCAAGCGCCCGACAAGCGCCCGACGACGCTCCTGCGCCCCTTGCGCAGCGTTCGCGCTGACTACACTGCCCGCTTCCCAATCCCCTGCCTGCCTCGCCGATGAAACTGTCCACCACCGTTGCCGGCGCCCTCTGCGCCGCCGCCGTCCTGGCCGCCCATGCGGCCGGGGAGAAGCCCGCCACCCAGGTCCGTGCCGAGATCCCGGCCGAATTCCGCTGGGACTTCGGCGCCATCTATCCGAACTGGGAAGCCTGGGAGGCCGGCATGCAGGACATGCAGCGGCAGATGGACGCCTTTGCCGCGCTCAAGGGCAGCCTTTCCAGCGGACCGGCCGCGGTGCTGAAGGCCTACCAGGCCTTCGATGCGATCGGCAAGCTGCAGTACCGCCTCTACCGCTACCCGCAGCTGCAGCGCGATGTCGACACGCGCGAGCAGGCGGTGGCCGGCCGCTTCCAGCGCATGAATGCGCTGTTCGCCAAGTTCGACACCGCCACCGCCTGGTTCACGCCCGAGCTGCTGGCCACGGTGCCGGAGGCGACGATGCAGAGCTGGCTGCGCGAGACGCCGGCGCTGGCGCCCTATCGCCACACCATCCTCGACAACTACCGCAAGCAGGCCCATGTGCTGGACGAAAAGGGCGAACAGCTGCTGTCGCTGGCCGGCCCGCTGAACCAGGCGCCGCGCAATATCTATAGCGAGCTCAGCACCTCGGACATCAAGTTCCCCAGCATCAAGACCGCCGACGGCAAGGAGGTCCGGCTGACCCCGGGCAACTACGCCGCCCTGCTGGAGACCAATCCGCAGCAGGCGGATCGCGCCGCCGCGGCGGCGGCCCATCTGGCCACCTACGGCGCCCAAGCCAACACCTACGCGGCGATCTACGCCGGGCTGCTGCAACGCGACTGGTTCCTGGCCCAGGCGCGCAAGTTCCCCAGCACGCTGGACGCGGCGCTGAACGAGCACAACATCCCGCGCGCCGTGGTCGAGAACCTGATCGAGGCCGCGCGCGCCGGCAGCGCGCCGCTGCAGCGCTATGCGCGCCTGCGCCAGCGCCTGCTGGGGCTGGACAGCTACCACCTCTACGACGGCTCGGTGCCGATCTTCCGCAGCGAGCAGCGCTATCCCTTCGCCAAGGCGCGCGATCTGGCGATCGCCTCTGTGGCGCCGCTGGGGGCCGACTACCAGGCCAAGTACCGCCGCTTCTACGACAGCGGCCATGTCGACGTCTACGAGAACGAGGGCAAGCGCAGCGGCGCCTATGTGGCCGGCGTCTACGGCGTCGGCCCCTATATGCTGCTGAACCACAACGACACCCTGCGCGCCGCCTTCACCGTCGCACACGAAGGCGGCCATGCGATGCACACGGTGCTGTCCTACGAGAACCAGCCCTTCGTCAGCGCGGACTACACGATCTTCGTCGCCGAGGTCGCCTCCACCACCAACGAGCGCTTCCTGCTCGATCATCTGCTGAAGAACACCAGTGACCCGCAGGAGCGCTTCCTGCTGCTGCAGCATGCGGTGGACGGCATCGTCGGCACCTTCTACACCCAGGTGCTGTTTGCCGATTTCGAGCTGCAGGCCCACCAGTTGGTCGAGCGTGGCCAGGCGCTGAACACCGAGACGCTGAACAAGCTCTATGCCGGCGTGCTGAAGACCTACTGGGGCGATGCGGTGGCGACGGACGACTTCTACAAATACACCTGGGCGCGCATCCCGCACTTCTACAACACGCCCTACTACGTCTACCAGTACGCGACCTGCTTCGCCTCCTCGGCCCAGCTGTTCAAGGCGATGACCGAGGGTGATGCCTCATCCAGGAAGGCCGCCACCGAGCGCTACCTGACCTTGCTGAAGAGTGGCGGCAACGACTATCCGATGGCCCAGCTGAAGAAGGCCGGTGTCGACCTGACCCAGCGCGCGACGATCCAGGCCGTGGTCGACCAGCTCGACGCGCTGGTGACGCAGATGGAGACGGAGGCGGCGCGGATCAGGCGCTGAGTCGGCGCGGCCGGCGCCGGAGATGCCGCGGATGGGGGACGCTGCCGCTTTCATTGCGCGCATCGCTTCCTAAACTTGTAGTCTGTTTCCGTGCAGGAGACCGACATGCGCAAGATCATGCTGCTGCGAGCCGGCCTGTTGGCCGCCTCGCTGCTGACCGTCGGCGCCCCGTCCTCGGCCAGCAGCCGCAACAACGGCGCCAACGGCTATGCCGACCAATCCCTGATCGTGGCGCCGGTCGGCGTGCCGTCCGGCGCGGTCCTGGTCCCCTTTGCCGGCCAGTACCACTCGGCCCTGGTGACGCGCAGCGGGCGGATCTGGGACGTGGACCTGGCCAATCTGATCAACGAGAGCTGGCTGCTTCCGCTCGATACCGGCTATGCCCAGCTGAACATCCACATGGCCCAATGCTTCGGCGGCGGGTTCATCGACGAGCTGGACCATGGCACCACGCTGTTTCCAGGCGCCATCCCGCGGCTGAGCATCAACACGGCGGCGCGCTGGGACAAGAAATCGATCGGCGTCGAGGGCGCCGATCCGCGCAACCGCTACAGCTTCGCCTGGTGGTTCGAGCAGGATGCCGGCATCGCCAACAAGGCCATGCTGAACGCCTACACGACGGCGCTGAGCAACCAGACCTATCCCGCTGCCGTGCGTGCGGCCGAGTTACCGCAGTACTTCAGCGCCCCCGATGCGCAGGACGCCTCGCTGCTCGGCAGCGGGCCCGACAAGAAGGTGGCGCTGCTGTTCGTCGGCGACGACCGCGACCGCACGGCCGCCGGCATCGTCCGCAATCAGCGCCACTACCGCGATGCGCTGCGCATGTACGGCACGCTGCGCAACAACTTCGGCTTTGCCGCCGCCGACATCCGCGTCTACTACCACGATGGCACGGCGCCGGCCGGTGCGCCGGCCGGCCTGCCGATCGACGGCGCCGCCACCGAGGCCAATTTCAATGCCTTCTTCGCCGCGCCCCCGCAGCCCATCGCCGGCGGCAACGACGAGATCTTCATCTGGACCTCGGACCATGGCGCGCTGCGCTTCGCGCTGGCCGGTCAGGTCCAGCTGCTGCCGGACGCCGGCGTGCAGCTGGCGCGGCTGGACTTCCAGCTGACGCCCGAGTACCTGACGGCGCTGAACACCACGGACTTCGACCCGCAGCTGTTCGGCCTGCCCAGGCTGGACATCGCGACGCTGAACAACCCCGGCAATGCGCCGGTCAGCGTCCTGCTGAACGGCCACGCGCTGGGCGTTGCCCGGCTGGCCGGCGACGGTTTCGATCTCGACCCGGCCTGGCTGTCCAGCAGCAACACGCTGAGCTTCCAGACCAGCGGCGGCGGGTCGGTCGTCGTGGGCGACCTCTCGCTGAGCTTCGTGGCCCCCAACGAGATCGGGCCGGTGCCCGAGCCGGCCAGCGCCTGGCTGCTGGGCCCGGGCCTGCTGCTGGTCTTCAGCTTCGCGGGGCGCCGTGGCCGGTAAGCGCCAGCGCGCGAATCAGCGCCGCAGCCGCGGGCTCACTCCCACTCGATCGTCGCCGGCGGCTTGCTCGACACGTCGTAGGTGACGCGGTTGATGCCGCGCACCTCGTTGATGATGCGGCCCGAGCAGCGCTTGAGCAGGCTGTAGGGTAGCTCGGCCCAGTCGGCCGTCATGAAGTCGCTGGTCTGCACCGCGCGCAGGGCGACGACGTAGTCGTAGGTGCGGCCGTCGCCCATCACGCCGACGCTCTTGACCGGCAGGAAGACGGTGAAGGCCTGGCTGGTCAGCTCGTACCAGGTCTTGCCCGTGGCCTCGTCGCGGGTGTTGCGCAGCTCCTCGATGAAGATGGCGTCGGCGCGGCGCAGCAGATCGGCGTAGTCCTTCCTGACCTCGCCGAGGATGCGCACGCCGAGGCCGGGGCCCGGGAACGGGTGGCGGTAGACCATCTCGGGCGGCAGGCCCAGGGCCACGCCCAGCTCGCGCACCTCGTCCTTGAACAGCTCGCGCAGCGGCTCCAAGAGCTTCAGGCCCAGCTGCTCGGGCAGGCCGCCGACATTGTGATGGCTCTTGATCGTCGTCGCCTTCTTGGTCTTGGTGCCGCCGCTCTCGACCACGTCCGGATAGATCGTGCCCTGGGCCAGGAAGGTCGCGCCCTTGTGGCCCTGGCCGCTGGCCTTGAGCTTCTCGGCCTCGGCCTTGAACACGTCGACGAACAGGCCGCCGATGATCTTGCGCTTCTTCTCCGGGTCGGTCACGCCGGCCAGTTGGCCGAGGAAGAGCTCGCTGGCGTCGACGCGGATCACGCGCGCATGCAGCTTGCCGGCGAACATGTCCATCACCATATCGCCCTCGTTCAGGCGCAGGAGGCCATGGTCGACGAAGACGCAGGTCAGCTGGTCGCCGATCGCGCGATGAATCAGCGCGGCGGCCACGCTCGAATCGACGCCGCCGGACAGGCCCAGGATCACCTCCTCGTTGCCGACCTGCTCGCGGATCTTCTGGACGGCTTCCTCGATGTAGTCGCCCATGATCCAGTCGCCCTTGCAGCCGGCGATCTCGCGGACGAAGCGGTGCAGCATCGCCTGGCCCTGCTGCGTGTGCGTGACCTCGGGGTGGAACTGGACGGCGTAGTAGCGCTTGTCCTCGTTGGCCATGCCGGCGATCGGGCAGCTGGGCGTCGAGGCCATCAGCTTGAAGCCCTCGGGCAGGGCCGTGACCTTGTCGCCATGGCTCATCCAGACCTTCAGCATGCCGTGGCCTTCGGCGGTCGTGAAGTCGGCGATGTCCTTCAAGAGCGCCGTGTGCCCATGCGCCCTCACCTCGGCATAGCCGAACTCGCGGTGGTCGCTCCACTCGACCTTGCCGCCCAGCTGCACGGCCATGGTCTGCATGCCGTAGCAGATGCCCAAGACCGGCACGCCCAGATCCCAGACCGCCTGCGGCGCGCGCAGCTCATGGTCCTCGTAGGTCGAGGCATGGCTGCCGGACAGGATGATGGCCTTCGGCGCGAACTCGCGGATGAAGGCATCGGACACATCGTTCGGATGGATCTCGCAATAGACATGGGCCTCGCGCACGCGACGCGCGATCAGCTGCGTGACCTGGGAGCCGAAGTCGAGGATCAGGACTTTGTCGTGGTGCATGGCATCAAGCTTCAAGAGAGGTGGAGGCGGCGGCGGGCTCGTCGTGCCGCGACTGCAGCGCGAAATAGCGCGAGGCGAAGTACAGCGACAGCGCCTGCAGGACGGCGATGAAGAAGAAGGGCGCGCCGATGCGCAGATCTGACTTGGGCAGCTCGGCCACCAGATACATCAGCCCCAGGCCGACCGGCGGCGCCACGACGGCCATCAGGCTGTTCAGCGCGGCGACGGCACCCATGGTCTCGCCCTGGTTGCTGGCGCTGGCCGCCTTGGAGATCTGGCTTTGCAGGGCCGGGCCGATCGCGTAGCCCAGACCGCCGATGACGATGCAGGCATAGACCATCCAGCCCTGGGTGGCGAAGCCGATGCCGGTGTTGGTCAGCACCGAGATCGCCAGACCGGTCAGCACCAGGCGGTTCAGCGCTACATGCTTGAGCAGCGGCTTCAAGAGCACACCCTGCATCAGCACCGACATCGCGCCGACGGCCAGCAGCGACAGGCCGTTGTCCAGCGGGCCCCAGCCGAGCCGATGGCCGGTGTAGAGCACCCAGCAGCTTTGCACGATCATCTGCGCCAGGCCGCTGAAGCAGATCACATAGATCAGCGGGCCGACGCCGCGCAGCGCCCGCACGCGCGAGAACGCGGCCAGCGGATTGGCCTTGCGCCAGTCGAAAGGCCGGCGGTGTTCGAGGCTCAGCGACTCAGGCAGCACGAAAAAGCCATAGCACCAGTTCAGGATGGCCAGACCGCCGGCGACGAAGAAGGGCAGGTGCAGATCGATATGGCCCAGCAGGCCGCCGAGCACCGGTCCGAGGATGAAGCCCATGCCGAAGGCCGCGCCCAGCTGGCCGTAGCGCTGCGCGCGCTGCTCGGGCGGCGTGATGTCGGCCACATAGGCATTGGCGATCGCGATATTCGACTGCATCGCGCCTGAAAAAAGACGCACGACGACGAGCATCCACAGCGCCGTCGCCATCGCCGTGACGAAGAAGGACAGCGCCAGGCCCGAGAAGCCGATCAACATCACCTTGCGGCGGCCGTAACGGTCGGACAGGCCGCCGAGGATGGGCGAGGACAGGAAGTTGGCGATGCAGAAGGCCAAGGTCACCGCCAGCTGGGCCAGCGTGTGCTCGGATTCGCCCGTCGTGAAGGTGCCGACCAGCGGCGGCAGGACCGGGATGATCAGGCCGATCGAGATCATGTCGATCAGCACGGCCACCATGATGAAGCCCATGCCGGCCGCCTTGGCCGGGCGCTGGGGCGCTTTGCTATCGCTGCTGCTGCTCACTGCTGCAAATCCTTGAGAAAGAACGAACGGGGCCGAGGCCCCGTTCATCAAGCAGGCCGAGTCTTACTCGGCACGGTAGTTCGGCGCTTCCTTGGTGATCTGCACATCGTGCACATGGCTCTCGCGGATGCCCGCGGCCGTGATCTCCACGAACTCGGCCTTCTCGTGCATGT
The DNA here is from genome assembly GCF_030410485.1 of Roseateles violae. Classification (GTDB taxonomy): domain Bacteria; phylum Pseudomonadota; class Gammaproteobacteria; order Burkholderiales; family Burkholderiaceae_C; genus Roseateles_D; species Roseateles_D violae. The sequence continues at coordinate 651,821 of NZ_JAUHHC010000004.1, forward strand.
CGGCGATGCTGGCGCAACCGCAATAGCCCATCGAGGCGCGCACGCCGCCGGCCATCTGGTGCACGATCGCGACCATCGAGCCCTTGTAGGGCACGCGACCCTCGATGCCTTCCGGCACCAGCTTGTCGGCGTTGGGGTTCGTGGTCTCGTCGTTTTCCTGGAAGTAGCGGTCGGCCGAGCCGGCCTTCATCGCGCCGATCGAGCCCATGCCGCGGTAGCTCTTGTAGCTGCGGCCCTGGAACAGGATCACCTCGCCGGGTGCTTCCTCGGTGCCGGCGAACATGCCGCCCATCATCACCGTGCTGGCGCCGGCGGCGAGGGCCTTGGCGATGTCACCGGAGTAGCGGATGCCGCCATCGGCGATCAGCGGCACGCCGCTGCCCTTCAGCGCGCTGGCGACGAAGTCGATCGCGGCGATCTGCGGCACGCCGACACCGGCGACGATGCGGGTCGTGCAGATCGAGCCGGGGCCGATGCCGACCTTGACCGCATCGGCACCCGCTTCCACCAGGGCCAGCGCGGCCGCACCGGTGGCGATATTGCCGCCGATCACCTGCACCTGCGGGTAGTTCTTCTTGACCCAGCGCACGCGCTCGATCACGCCGGCGCTGTGACCATGGGCGGTGTCGACGACGATCGCATCGACGCCGGCCTTGACCAGCAGCTCGACGCGCTCCTCGGTGCCCTCGCCCACGCCGACGGCGGCGCCGACGCGCAGCTTGCCGTGCGAATCGCGCGCGGCGTTCGGGAAGTTCGTCTGCTTGGTGATGTCCTTGACCGTCATCAGGCCGCGCAGTTCGAAGGCCTCGCTGACGACCAGCACGCGCTCGAGCTTGTGCTTGTGCATCAGCGCCTTGCCCTCGTCCAGCGAGGCGCCTTCGCGCACGGTGATCAGGCGCTCGGCCGGGGTCATGATCTCGCTGACCGGCGCGTCGTTGCGGGTCTCGAAGCGCAGATCGCGGCCGGAGACAATGCCGACCACCTTCTTGCCCTGCAGCACCGGGAAGCCGGAGATGCCATGCTGTTCGCTCAAGGCCTTGACCTGGCGCACCGTCGTCTCGGGCGTGATCGTGATCGGGTCGCGCAGGAGCCCCGACTCGTAGCGCTTGACCCGGGCGACCTCGGCGGCCTGCTGGGCCGGCGTGAGGTTCTTGTGGACGATGCCCATGCCGCCCTCCTGGGCGATGGCGATCGCCAGGCGGGCCTCGGTCACGGTGTCCATCGCGGCGGAAACCAGGGGCAGGTTCAGCCGGATATCGCGGGTCAGCTGGGTGGCAAGACTGGTGTCGCGAGGCAACACCTGGGAGAAGGCAGGCACCAACAACACGTCGTCGAAGGTGAGTGCTTTTCCAAGAAGGCGCATGAGGGAAGCTCCAGACGCAAAGCGGCATTATACGGAAGGCCGCAATTACCTTTGGTCACCAGGGGCCGCCGCTACACTCGAACGATGCCTATGCCCACCGCCCGTCCCGTCTCCGTGCAACGCCTTGCCCGCCCGGGCCTGATCGGCCTGCTGCTGCTGGGCCTGGCCCTGTCCGCCCAGGCGCAATGGAAGTGGAAGGACGCCAGCGGCAAGATCCAGTACAGCGATCTGCCGCCGCCCAGCGGCACGCCGGACAAGGACATCCTGCAGCGCCCGACGCCGCCCAGGCTGCAGATCCAGGTCGTGCCCAGCGGCGGCGCGGCCTCGGTGCCCGAGTCGCCGGCGCGCGCGGCCAGCACGCCGAGCCGGGCCGAGCTCGAGCAGCAGGCGCGCCAGAAGCAGCAGGAGCAGGAGGCGCTGGCCAAGGCCAAGGAAGAGGAGCGCCGCATCGCCGCGCAGCGCCGCGACAACTGCGCCCGTGCGCAGGACAACCTGAAGTTGATCGAGAGCGGCGTGCGCCTGGGCCGGCCCAACGAGCGCGGCGAGAATATTCCGATGGACGACAAGCAGCGCGCCGACGAGTTGCAGCGCACCCGCGCCGTCATCGCCAGCGAATGCCGTTGAGCGCATAAAAACAAGCTCCGCCCATGGCGGAAGTCATGTTGCCGCCCCCGGCGCCATGCACTACCCTTCGCCGTTCTGGGCCCGCCCGAGTTCTCTTGCGCGGGCCTTCCTCATTGCGGTTTGATTGAAGGTTCTTGCATGAAGCTGATGAACAAGGGTTTGCCGCGCGGTTTGCGGCTGGCGCCACTGGCGCTGTTGCTGGCCCTGTCCGGCCAGGCGCAGGCGGCGCCGAGTTCGGGTCTGGATGTGGGCGGATTCGACAAGTCGGTGCGCGCCCAGGACGATCTATTCCGCGCCGCCAACGGCCAATGGATCGCCAGGACCGAGATCCCGGCCGACAAGGCCGATTACGGCAGCTTCATCATCCTGGCCGATCAGTCGGACAAGCAAGTGCGCGCCATCGTCGAGGAGCTGGCCGCCCGGCCCCAGCAGGCCGGCAGCGTCGAGCAGAAGATCGCCGCCTTCTATGCCGCCTACACCGACACCGCCGCGATCGACAAGGCCGGCCTGGCGCCGCTGCAGCCGCGCCTGGCCAGCATCGCCGCGATCAAGACGCGGGCCGAACTGGCGGCCTGGCTGGGCAAGGCCCAAGGCGAGTTCAGCACGCCGGTGCTGCTGAGCGTGCAGCCCGATTCCAAGGACCCGACGACCCATCTGGCGCTGACCTGGCAGGGTGGCCTGGGCATGCCCGACCGCGACTACTACCTGAAGGACGACGAGCGCCTGGCCAAGGCGCGCGCCGCCTACGAGCTCTACCTGACCCGGCTCGCCCAGCTGTCCGGCGACAAACAGGCGGCCGCCACCGCCCGGACGGTGCTGGCGCTGGAGAAGCGCATCGCCGAGGCGCACTGGCCCAAGGTCGAGCTGCGTGACCCGGTCAAGACCTACAACCCGATGACGCCCGCCGAGCTGGCCGCCGCGGCGCCGGGCATGGACTGGGCGGCCTTCCTGGCCGCCGGCCAGCTGGGCGGCATCCAGCGCTTGTCGGTCTCGCAGCCGAGCCTGGCGACCGGCGTCGCCAAGCTGGTCGCCGAAGTGCCGCTGGAGCAATGGAAGGCCTATCTGCGCCTGCGCGTGCTCGACGAATCGGCCGACGTGCTGCCCAAGGCCTTCCGCGAGGCGCGCTTCGCTTTCAAGGGCACGGCGCTGACCGGCGCCAAGGAAGAGAAGCCGCGCTGGCAGAAAGGCATCGACGAGGTCAATAGCGCCCTGGGCGAGGCGGTCGGCAAGGTCTATGTCGAGCGCCATTTCCCGCCGGCCTACAAGGCGCGCATGCAGGAGCTGGTCAAGAACCTGCTGGCCGCCTATGGTGAGTCGATCGACGGCCTGGCCTGGATGAGCCCCGAGACCAAGGCGCAGGCCAAGGACAAGCTGTCCAAGTACATGAGCAAGATCGGCTATCCGGACGTCTGGCGCGACTATTCCAAGCTCGAGGTCAAGGCCGGCGACGCCGCCGGCAACCGCGGTCGCTCCAGTCGCTTCGAGTGGGCGCGCATCGCCCAGCGCGCCGGCAAGCCGGTCGACCGTGCCGAATGGGAGATGACGCCGCAGACGGTCAACGCCTACTACAACCCGCCGCTGAACGAGATCGTCTTCCCGGCCGCGATCCTGCAGCCGCCCTTCTTCGACATGGCCGCCGACGATGCGGCTAACTACGGCGCGATCGGCGCCGTGATCGGCCACGAGATCAGCCACGGCTTCGACGACCAGGGCAGCCAGTTCGACGGCGACGGCAAGCTGCGCAACTGGTGGACCGAGGCCGACCGCAAGGCCTTCGATGCGATCGGTGCGCAGCTGGTCGCGCAGTACGGGGGCTACGAGCCGCTCCCCGGCAAGCAGCTGAACGGCAAGCTGACCCTGGGCGAGAACATCGCCGACCTGAGCGGCCTGCAGATCGCCTACAAGGCCTACAAGCGCTCGCTGGGCGGCCAGCCGGCGCCGGTGCTCGACGGCTACAGCGGTGAGCAGCGCTTCTTCCTCGGCTGGTCGCAGGCCTGGCGCGAGAAGGTGCGCGAGGAGCGCTCGCTGCAGTTGCTGACGATCGATCCGCATTCGCCGCCTAAGTTCCGTGCCAATGGCGCCGCGGTGAACCACGACGGCTTCCACGAGGCCTTCGGCACCAAGGACGGCGACGGCATGTTCAAGCCGGCCGACAAGCGCATCCGCATCTGGTAAGCGCGACCGCGCTCGCGCCGAAGCAAGCCGCGGCGGGCCGCGGCTTTTCCATCCCCCGCACAGCGCGGGGGTAAACCCCTTCGGGTACGGTCGAAGCGGCTTTTAGAATGATTTTGTGCACTCGCACAATGTCCGAGACAAGGAGCATGGCATGGTGACTGCCCGCAGAGGCAAGGCGGCGAAGACGGCGGAAGACGCCCCTCAAACCGGCGCTGAGCCGGCCGGCGCTCATCTGCGCGTGCTGAAGAAGTACCCGAACCGCCGGCTCTACGACACGCAGACCAGCAGCTACATCACCCTGGCCGACGTCAAGGCGATGGTGCTGGACGGCCAGGCCTTCGAGGTGCGCGACGCCAAGACGGCCGAGGACATCACCCGCAGCATCCTCCTGCAGATCATTCTGGAGGAAGAGACCGGCGGCGTGCCGATGTTCAGCACGACGGCGCTGTCGCAGATCATCCGCTTCTACGGCCATGCGATGCAGGGCGTGATGGGCGCCTATCTCGAAAAGAATATGCAGAGTCTGGCCGAACTGCAGGACCGCTTCAGCGCGCAGAGCAAGGGCCTGGCCTTCAGCCCCGAGCTCTGGACCCAGTTCCTCGGCGCCCAGGCGCCGGTGATGCAGAACCTGATGGGCGGCTATGTCGAGCAGAGCAAGAGCCTGCTCGAGCAGATGCAGGAGCAGATGAAGACCGCCGGGGCGCTGTTCCCCGGAATGCCAGGAATGCCCGGTTTTCCGCCGAAAAAGTCCTGATTCCGGGGCTCGGCGCCGCGGATAGGGGAAAATCGCGGGATGAGCGAATCCCATGTCCCGAGCCCGGCCGCCGCTTCCGCCGCCGTCGCTTCCCCCAAGATCGGTTTTGTCAGCCTCGGCTGCCCCAAGGCGCTGACCGATTCCGAGCTGATCCTGACCCAGCTGCGTGCCGAGGGCTACGAGACCTCCAAGACCTTTGCCGGCGCCGATCTGGTGATCGTCAACACCTGCGGCTTCATCGACGATGCGGTCAAGGAAAGCCTGGACACGATCGGCGAGGCCCTGGCCGAGAACGGCAAGGTCATCGTCACCGGCTGCCTCGGCGCCAAGGGCAGCGAGTCCAACCAGGACGCCGGCAGCCTGGTGCGCGAGATCCACCCCTCGGTGCTGGCCGTCACCGGTCCGCATGCGACGCAAGAGGTGATGGACGCCGTCCACACCCATGTGCCCAAGCCGCACGATCCCTTCATCGACCTGGTGCCGGCCTACGGCATCAAGCTGACGCCCAAGCATTACGCCTATCTGAAGATCAGCGAGGGCTGCAACCATCGCTGCTCTTTCTGCATCATCCCCAGCATGCGCGGCGACCTGGTCTCGCGGCCGATCGGCGATGTGCTGAACGAGGCGCGCGCGCTGTTCGAATCGGGCGTCAAGGAGCTGCTGGTGATCAGCCAGGACACCAGCGCCTATGGCGTCGACGTCAAGTACCGCATGGGCTTCTGGGACGGCAAGCCGGTCAAGACGCGCATGTACGATCTGGTGGCGCAACTGGGCGAGCTGGCCCGCCAGCATGGCGCCTGGGTGCGCCTGCACTATGTCTACCCTTATCCGCATGTGGACGAGGTGCTGCCGCTGATGGCCGAAGGCCTGGTGCTGCCCTACCTCGACGTGCCGCTGCAGCATGCGCATCCGGACGTGCTCAAGCGCATGAAGCGCCCCGCCAATGGCGAGAAGAATATGGAGCGCATCGCGCGCTGGCGCGAGACCTGCCCGGACATCGTGATCCGCTCGACCTTCATCGCCGGCTTCCCCGGCGAAACCGAGGCGGAGTTCCAGTACCTGCTGGACTTCATGCAGGAGGCGCGCATCGACCGCGCCGGCTGCTTCGCCTATTCGCCGGTCGAGGGCGCCAGCGCCAACGAGCTGCCCGGCGCGCTGCCCGAGGACGTGCGCAACGAGCGCCGTGCCCGCTTCATGGCGATCGCGGAAGCAGTCTCGGTCGACAAGCTGCGCAGCCGCATCGGCTCGACCATGCAGGTGCTGGTCGACTCCGCACCGGCGCTGGGCCGCAAGGGCGGCGTGGGCCGCAGCTATGCCGACGCACCCGAGATCGACGGCAGCGTGCGCCTGCTGCCGCCGCAAAAGGCCAGCAAGACCCTGAAGGTCGGCGAATTCACCAAGGCCAAGATCGTCGCCGCCGAGGGCCACGACCTCGTGGCCATGCCGGTCTGAGCGGAGCCCCTCGCCCAGTCCCGCCGCGCTGAACGCGGGCAGGTCCTGGTCGGTCCCCCAAGGGGACGGAGATGCCGGCGGCATGGAGCCGCAAGCATCTCCGGGCGGGCCGGCTTGGGAGCGGCCCGGCGCTCGGCCCGGAAGACGGGCCGCCTTCCTACAATGGCGCGTTCATCAACGACCGGGCCCGACCTTGAGCAAGAAGCGCGCGATTTCGACCGAGCAGATCCACCACCCCTACAGGCCGCCCGAAGGCTGGAACGCGATCCCCGTGCCGGTGGCCAAGGCCTCGACGGTGCTGTTCAAGAACGCGGCCGATCTGCACCACTACAAGCCGCGCGACGGCAAGAGCTACCGCTACGGTCTGCACGGCACGCCGACCAGCTACACGCTGGCCGCGCGCCTGGCCACATTGGAAGGCGCGAACCATTGCCTGCTGACGCCCAGCGGCCTGGCGGCGATCACCCTGGTGGCCATGGCCTTGCTGCGCCCCGGCGACGAGGTGCTGGTGCCCGACAACGCCTATGGCCAGAACCGCTATCTGAGCGAATCCTTCCTGCCCGAGTTCGGCATCACGCATCGCTTCTACGACCCGCTGGACGTGGCCGGCTTCGAGGCGCTGCTGAGCGAGAAGACCAAGCTGGTCTGGCTGGAGGCGGCCGGCTCGATCACCCTGGAGTTCCCCGACCTGATCGGCCTGCTGCGCGCCTGCAAGGCACGCGGCATCGTCAGCGCGCTGGACAACACCTGGGGCGCCGGCGTCGCCTTCAATCCCTTCGAGATCGCGCCCGCCACCCATCCGGGCCTGGGCGCCGACATCTCGATGCAGGCGCTGACCAAATACCCGAGCGGCGGCGCCGACGTGCTGATGGGCGCTGTCTACACGCGCGATCCGGCGCTGCACGACAAGCTCAATCATGCGCACGAGCATCTGGGCTATGGCGTCGGCGCCAACGACGTCGAGCTGCTGCTGCGCGCGCTGCCCAGCCTGGAGCTGCGCTACCGCGCGCAGGACGCGAGCACGCGCGCGCTGGCGGCCTGGATGCAGGGCCGGCCCGAGGTCGCGCGCGTGCTGCACCCCGCCCTGCCCGGCTCGCCCGGCCATGCGCATTGGCAGCAGTGCAGCGCTGAAGGAGCCGCCTGCCTGTTCTCGGCCGTGTTCAGGGCCGAGTACGACATGCAGCGGGTCGACGCCTTCGTCGATGCGCTGCAGCTGTTCGGCATCGGCTATTCCTGGGCCGGCCCGATGAGCCTGGCCGTGCCCTATGACATGAGCCGCAGCCGCAGCCTGCCCCTGCCCTATGAGCAAGGCGTGATCGTGCGCTTCGCGATCGGCCTGGAGGCTGAGGCCGATCTGCGCGCGGATCTGGAGCAGGCGCTGGGCGCGCTCGGACGCAGCGCCTGAAGTCCGGAGCTCAGCGCGCGCGCTGCTTCATCGCGCGCTCGACCTCGCGCTTGCCTTCGCGCTCCTTGATCGTGTCGCGCTTGTCGCCCTTGTCCTTGCCCTTGGCCAGGGCGATGTCCGCCTTGATGCGGCCGCCCTTGTAATGCAGGTTCAGCGGCACCAGGGTGAAGCCGCGCTGCTCGACCTTGCCGACCAGGCGGCGGATCTCGTCCTTCTTCAGCAAGAGCTTCTTGGTCCGGTCGGCCAGCGGGTTCACATGGGTGGACGCGGTGCGCAGCGGGTTGATGCGGCAGCCGATCAGGAACAGCTCGCCGTCGCGGATCATCACATAGCCGTCGGTCAGCTGAACCTGGCCGGCACGCACGGCCTTGACCTCCCAGCCCTCGAGCACCATGCCGGCCTCGAACTGCTCTTCAATGTGATATTCGAATCGGGCGCGACGGTTTTCGGCGATGGACATGCGAACAATCTGGGGCCGAAACGGCCCAATACAATTCCCGCATTGTATGAAGCAAGTCAAAAAGTCCGTTCTGCTCTGGTACTCGGCGCATGAAATGTACGAGCTGGTCACCGGCTTCGAGCGCTATCCGGAGTTCCTGCCCTGGTGCGAGCGCGCCGAGGTGATCGCGCGCGACGCCGACGCGGTGACCGCCCGGCTCTCGCTGTCCTTCATGGGCGTGCAGCAGAGCTTCACGACCCGCAATATCGAGATCGCCGACGAGCGCGTGCAGATGGAACTGGTGGACGGTCCCTTCTCGCGGCTGGACGGCGTCTGGCGCTTCCTGCCGCTGAACAAACCGGGCAGCGAAGCGGCCGCCAGCGCCTGCAAGATCGAGTTCGAGCTGCGCTATGCCTTCTCCAGCAAGACGCTGGAGGCGGTGGTCAGCCCGGCCTTCGACCGCATCGCCAACACCTTCGTCGACAGCTTCGTGCAGCGCGCCGAGGCGGTCTACGGCGCACGCTGAGCTCATGGCGACGATCCATGTCGAGCTGGTCTGGAGCCCGGCGACCGGCGATGTCCGCCAGCGCGCGCTCGAGCTGGCCGAAGGCAGCACCATCGAACAGGCGCTGCGCGGCTGCACGGACTTCGCCGATCAGCTGCCCCGCCTGGCCGAATTGAAGATCGGTGTCTGGGGCCGTTTGCGTCCGCTGGACACCGTGCTGCGCGAACGCGACCGCATCGAGGTCTACCGCCCGCTGACCGTCGACCCCAAGGAAGCCCGCCGCCAGCGCTATCGCGACCGCGGCGAGCGCATCGTCTCGCGGCATCGGCCGCTGGCGGGGAAGACGACACGCTGAGCAAGGCGCTTGCCCGCGCGACGCCCAGGTCGGGGAAACCTGCCAGGCCTCAGGCCGTGCTGCGCCGGCGTTCCAGCACGGCCAGCGCGTTGCGGGCGGCGGCCAGGCCCATGTTCAGATAGGCGTCGCTGGTGACGCCGCCGATATGCGGGCTCAGCGTCAGCTTCGCGACGCCCTGGAAAGGGTGACCGGCCGTCATCGGCTCGACCTGGAAGCTGTCCAGCCCGGCGCTGGCGACCTGGCCCGAGGCCAGCGCGGCCAGCAGCGCCGCCTCGTCGATCAGGCCGCCGCGCGCGGTGTTGACGATGATGACGCCGGGCTTGCAGCGGGCCAGCGTCTGCGCGTTGAGCAGATTGCGGTTGTCCTCGGTCAGCGGGCAGTGCAGCGAGATCACGTCGGCCTCGCGCCAGATCGTTTCCAGATCGACGGCCGTGATCGCCTCCGGCAGGTTCTTCGCATAGGGGTCGTGGCCGATCACGCGCATGCCCAGCGCATCGGCCATCCTGGCGAAGCGCTGGCCGATCGCGCCCAGGCCGACCAGGCCGACCGTGCGCCCGCCGAGTTCCAGGCTCTTGTGCGTCGCCTTGTCCCAATGGCCGGCATGCATGCGGGCATCGAGCGTCGTCACCGACTTGGCGCAGGCCAGCATCAGGGCCAGGGCCTGCTCGGCGACGGCGGCCGCATTGGCGCCGACCGCGGCGACGACTTCGATGCCGCGCGCCTGTGCCGCCATCTTGTCGATGGTGTCGGTGCCGCTGCCATGCTTGGAGATCACGCGCAGCGACGGCGCCGCGGCCATCGCGGCGTCCCCGACCTTGCCGTAGCGCACGATCATGGCGACCGGGTCATGCTGGCGGCAGAGCGCGATGATGTCGTCCTCGCTCGGTGCCTTGCCGGCGTAGACGACCTCAAAATCGTTCAGCAGCTCCAGCGCGGGCTGGGCGAGATCGGCGCCGGTGATCAGGAAGGCGGGCTTGATGGCAGGCTGGCTCACAGCGTCTCTCCTTCCTTCAGCACGCCGGCGGTGCGCAGGGCGGCATCGAGCCAGCCCGGGCGCAGGGCCTCGCGGCTCTTGATGCCGGCGATGCGCTTGGTCTCCGCCGCGACCTTCTCGGCCGCCAGCGGCAGCAGCGAGGCGGCCTTCTCGCGCTCGATGACGGTGACGCCATCGGCATCGCCGACCAGCAGATCCCCGGGGCGCACCGTGACGCCGCCGATCGAGATCGGATGGTTGAGGCGGCCGGCGACCTGCTTGGTCGGGCCGTTCGGATTGGTGCCGACGGAGAACATCGGGAAGCCCAGCTTGCGGATCTCCTCGCTGTCGCGGCAGGCGCCGTCCAGCACGACCGCCGCGATGCCCAGCGCCACGCATTGCTGCGACATGATCTCGCCCATCAGAGCGCTGGACTGGTCGCCCTTGCCGTCGACGATGATGACGTCGCCCGGCTGGGCGATGGCCATCGCGGCATGGATCATCAGGTTGTCGCCGGGCCGTACCTCGACCGTGATCGCCGTGCCGGCGAAGCGCATCGTCGGCGACAGCGGCGCGATGCGCCCATTCAGCGCACCGCGGCGGCCGGCCACATCGGCGAGGATGGACGATGCGTAGCCCGAGGCCTTGTCGACGATGTCCCTGGGCGTGCGTTCGATCTCGCGGATCACGTCGGGCAATGCGGCGGCTTGACTGCTCATGAAAGTCTCCTGGTTTGAGGTCGGTTGACGGCGCCTCGGCGCCGGCTCGGCCCGTCGAGGGCTGCGGGTCTTGGGCTCAGTATTGGCGACGGCATTCCTTTGGTCCAATCGATAATTTCTGCAAATTGATCGATACGACTTTTGGATTCAAACAAAGCCCTTGCCCTGCCGACCGCAAAAGGGGCATTGATGAATTGCCAATTACTTTCGATTGGACCTTGGCTGCACATGGCTTGAATACTTGCCGCCGCCGCCTCGAGACGGACGGTGACGCGGCCATGGCAAGCCCTGCCGGCCCTCTATTCCAAGAACCTTCGGAGACCATGTTGAAGCACAAGAAAATCCTCTCGGCGGCCCTGCTGACCGTCCTTGCCGGCGGCGCGGCCGCCGAGGGCAGCGTGACGATAGGCGGCATCCTCGACGCCGCCGTTCGCAATGTCCACAACGAGGGCGGCAGCGCGATCCAGTCCCTGGTCAGCGGCTCCAATGCGACCAGCCGGATCTATTTCCGCGGCGAGGAGGACCTGGGCGGCGGGCTGTCGGCCGGCTTCTGGCTCGAGTCCGGCATCGCCGTCGACACCGGCGCCAGCACCGGCGGCACGCAGTTCTTCGACCGTCGCGCCACGCTCTCGCTGCAAAGCCGCAGCCTCGGTGAACTGCGACTGGGGCGCGACTATGTGCCGACCTACACGCTGTGGTCGCGCCACGATCCCTTCACCCATGTCGGCGTGGCCGGCTCGAACAATTTCTCGTCCTCGTCCCAGCAGGGGCCGATCCGCAGCGCCTTCGGCACCGGCCCGAACACGACGGTCCGGGCCAGCAATGCGGTCGAGTTCCTGCTGCCCGCGGGCCTCGGCGGCGTCGAGGGCGGCCTGATGCTGGCCGCCGGCGAGGGCGGCACGGCCGCGAACGGGCAAGACAAGGTGGTCGGCGGCCGCATCGGCTGGCAGGGCGCGAGCTTCGGCGCGCACGCGAGCCAGGTGACGACCTCGAACGACCTGCCCGCCTCGGGCAAGTTCAAGGACAGCCTGCTGGCCGTCAACGGCACGGTCGGCGGCGTGCGCCTGAACGCCGCTTGGCGGCAGTACGAACAGGCGCAGTCCGAGCAGACCATCCTGCTGCTGTCGGCCATCGCCAGCTTCGGCCAGGTCGACCTCAAGGCCTCCTACCTGCAGGCGAATATGAAGGGCCGCGTCGGCACGCGGGTGATCGACGCCAACGATGCGACGCAGTTCGGCCTCGGCGCCGTCTACAACCTGTCCAAGCGGACGGCGCTGTACGCGCAGGGCGCGCTGATCGAGAACGACGGCGCGGCGACCTTCTCGATCCCGGGCGGCACGACGATGCTCACCGGCGGACGTTCGACCGGCTGGGAAGCCGGCGTCCGCCACAACTTCTGATTCGAGGCCTGCTTGCGGCCGCCTCAGGCGGCCGTCGCCGACTTGGCGAACAGCTCGATCAGCCGCCGCGCCGCCGGCGACAGAAAGCCATTGGCGCGATACGTGACGACCAGGCGCCGCCGCATCTCGGCGCCCTGGACCGGCACCTCCTTCAGGCGCAGAACGCGCCCGCGCCCTTCGAGGTGATAGCGCGAGATGAAGCTCAAGAGGCCGGTCTGCGCGATCAGATCGGGCAGCATCAGCAGCAGCGTCGACTCGACCTGCACCTGGGGGCGCGGCAGCGACTCGCGCTCGAAGGTCTGGTCGAGCCAGTCGCGCGTCGGCGCGCCGGGCGGCTGCAGCGCCCAGCGGTACTTCGTCAGGTCCTTCAGCGTGGCCGGCTGGCGCAGCACTTCATGCTGCTCGCTGGCGGCGACGACGATCACGTCCTCGGCCAGCAGCTGCGAGACATAGCCGGCCTCCTCGCTGCCCTCGGTGCCCACGACCATGTCGAGCTCACCGGCGCGCAGCTGCGGCTTCAGCGCATCGACCAGGCCGACGACGGTGCGCAGCGTGACCTCGGGCGCCTCGGCCAGCAAATCGCGCGCGACCGAGGGCAGGAGGAACTGCGCGGCCGTCGGCACGATGCCCAGGCGCACATGGCCGGTCAGGCCGGCGCCGATCGCCGCCAGCTCCCGCTTCGCATCCTCGACGTCGAAGCGCATGCGCTGCGCCCATTTCAAGAGCACCTTGCCGGCGTCGGTGAGCCGGATGCCGCGGCCCGCCTTCTCGAACAGCGCCGCGCCGCAATCGGCCTCCAGCCGCCGGATGCTGCTGGTCAGCGCGGGCTGGGTGCGGTGCAGCCGCGTCGAGGCCTTGCCCAGATGCTGGAGCTCGGCAATGGTCTCGAAGTAGCGCAGGTCTCGCAGATCCATTCCAAAAGCTCCGTGAATGAATTTCAAGAAAGTATCGATTGGACTTTAGCACCGGCAGAACAAATACTGAGACTCACAAGCCCGGCCATCAAGGTAAGGCACAGACTACAAACGGAGACCGCATGAACATCACCCGTCGCCTGCTGACCCTCGCCGCCCTGAGCGCCTGCGCTGTTGCGCAGGCCCAGTCCTGGCCCGCCAAGCCGATCCGCATCGTCGTGCCCTTCCCGGCCGGCGGCGGCACCGACATCATTGCCCGCGAGACCAGCCAGCGCGTCGCCGCCGCCACCGGCTGGACCTTCGTCATCGACAACAAGCCGGGCGCCGGCGGCAATCTGGGCGTCGACGCGGCGGCGAAGTCGCCCGCCGACGGCTACACGATCGTGCTGGGCCAGACCAGCAATCTGGCGATCAATCCCTCGCTGTACGCGAAGATGCCCTACGACCCGCAGAAGGACCTGACGCCCATCGTGCTGCTGGCCGATGCGCCGCTGGTGCTGGTGACCGGTGCCGGCAGCCGCTACAAGAGCTTCGCCGACGCGCTGAGCGCGGCCAAGGCCGCGCCGGGCCGGATCAACTTCGCCTCGCCGGGCAACGGCACCGTCGCCCACCTGGCGGGCGAGTTGCTCCAGAAGGCCGCCGGGGTCAGCATGCAGCACATCCCCTACAAGGGCGTGGCCCAGGCGCTGACCGATCTGGTCGCCGGCAATGTCGATCTCTACCTGGCCTCGGTGCCCTCGATGCTGGGCCATATCAAGCAGGGCAAGGTGCGCGCGCTGGCCGTCACCTCGGCCCAGCGCGTCGGCGATCTGCCCAATGTGCCGACGATCAACGAGTCCGGCTTCAAGGGCTTCGACGCGGTGACCTGGTTCGGCCTGCTGGCCCCGACCGGCACCCCCAAGGAAGCGATCACCAAGCTGAACACCGAGTTCAACAAGGCGATGACGCAGGCGGCGCTGAAGAAGCGCCTCAGCGACGAGGGCGCCACCACCGTCGGCGGCACCCCGGAGCAGTTCAGTGCCCTGATCCGGGACGAACTGCCGCGCTGGGCCAAGGTGGTCAAGGAGTCGGGCGCGAAGGTCGACTGAGGGGCTTGGCCAGCAGCAGGCCCAGGCCCAGCAGCAGCAAGGCGGCAGCCGACGGCTCCGGAACCGGCGCGAAGGAGCGCATCATGTCCACGCCGGTCGACGAGGTGGCGGTGAACAGGCTCAGGTCGGCCGGCACATAGTTGCCGCTGCCGTCGAGCAGGGAAATGGCCGACACGCCGTTCCAGTACGAGGAACGGCCGAAATCGATGTTCACCGAGCCGGCGGCGGTCGTTTCGCACAGCGGCACATTGAAGCCGCAGTCGATCTTGAAGGTGCTGGCTCTCAGGCGCTCGGTCACGGTGAAGGCGCTGCCCACGGTGAAGGGCAGCGTCATGTCGTGGATGGCGGAGTAGTACAGCGGCCCGCCGGCGACGGCGCTGACGCCGTCGATGGGGAAGCCGCCCGGGAAGGCGGGCGAGGACCGCGCGCTCCATGAGCCAGCGAAGCCGCTGCCGTTGAAGCTCCAGTCTATCGTGCCGCCCATCGAGCCCTGCGGATCGACGAAGCCCTGCAAGCTCACGCCGACCGTGATCTTCCCGGGCGTGCCGTTGAACCCGACCGAGCTGACCAGGATGTCCTCGGCATAGGCGCCCTCGGCGGAAGCGCTGCCGACGACGCCGCCCGCACCGCTGAACGAGGCGGCAATGACCTTGATCACGCCCAGCTGCACCGCGGCATCGGCGCTGCCGCCACCCCCGCCGCCGGAGAAGGCGGACGAACTGCTGAATTCGCCGGTATGCGGATCGGAGCCCTGCTGATCGATCGGAACCTGCGAACCGCTGACGCCCGCATTGCTACGGGCCGAGGTCGAGGACAGCGCCGCCGCATCTAGGCCCGCGCCGAGCAACAGACCGCATAGGGCAAAAGACAGGACACTGCCCGAGAAGCGGTGAGTGCGGCCACCGTCCGTCCTTGGTGTCGACATGATCATCAGCCCTTCCCTGGCCGACCGGCGTTCTACTGCAGACGCCATGCCCGGCCGCCTGGGGACCTTACTGCGGCTCGCAGCAGGTGGCAAGGGCGTGGCCCCGCCGGCTTGGGGATGGGAGGAAGTCGCTGCCTGGCGGCGCCCCGGCGGTGCCGGCGAGTTGCGCGGACAGCGCGGCGAAGAGTCCTAAGGTCGCTGCCGAGCCGCGGGCGCCACGCCTTCGATGCTGGCGCTGCAGCGCGAGCCGCCCGGCACCTTGTCGCCCGGATTGGGCACTTCCAGCCTTGCGACAAAGGTACTGCTGGCCGCGTCGATCACCCGATCAACGCTGCGCACCACGGCATTGAAGCGGGCGCCGCCGACCTGGGCGCGCACGGTCGCCTTGCTGCCCACCTTCACCTGCCCGAAGAGCGCGGCGGGCAGGGCCACGTCGGCGCGCATCGGGTCGATCTGCGCCACCTTCAGCACCGGCTTGCGGCCGCTGCCGGCCTCGGCCAGTTCGCCCACATTGAGCATGCGGTCGACGACCACGCCCGCGAAGGGCGCGCTGACGGTGCGCAGCGCCAGCTGTTCCTGGGCGCGCAGCAGCTCGACCTTGGCCAGTTCGCGGTTCTCCAGCGCCGTCAGCAGCTCGGCCTCGGCCAGGCGCTTCTCGGCGTCGGCCTCGTCGCGGGCCTGCATTGAGATGAACTTCTCCTTCTCGAGATCGGTCAGCCGCACCTGCCGCTTGGTGGCGTAGTCGTTGCGATTGCGCGCGGTGGACAGCGGCCCCTCCAGCTTGCTGCGCAGGCGCGCCAGCTCGACGGCCGCCTTCTCGCTCTGCGATTGCAGCTCCACCAGCGGCTGGCCACGCCGGATCACGTCGCCGCGGTTGACCGTGATCGCGCCGATGATGCCGTCCACCGGCGTGCGCACCTCGATCACCTGCCAGGGCTCCAGCAAGCATTCGAAGCCGCCCTCCTCGGCCGCGGCGGCCGTCCCCGCAGTGGCCGCCTGCAGCGCGACCACCAGCATCCATCCCGCAACTGGGCGCACGATCATTCGCCTCTCCCCGAAAAAGACAGCATCGCCGCCAGACGGCGGTCATGTTTCAGGCTCGCCGTGCGCGCGCCGCGGCTGCGCGCCTCGGACGAGGCCTGCGCCACGCGGCGCAGCAGCCACAGCAGGGCCGTCGGCAGCTCGCCGCGCGCCGCGTGCAGGCGCAGCAGGAAGCGGCTCAGCCGCGGCGCATGGACGCGGAACAACTCGTCGTCGGCGGACACGAGGGCCTCGCCGCTGCCCGGATCACCCTGGCGCGCGGCGCGGCCGAAGAGTTGGCGGTCGATGCGCGCCGACTCGTGGTACTCGGTCAGGATTACATGCATGCCGCCGCGTTCCGCCACGCCGGCGCCCAGCTGGATGTCGGTGCCGCGGCCGGCCATATTGGTGGCCACCGTCACCGTGCCGGGCGCGCCGGCGCGGGCGACGATCTGGGCCTCATCGCGATCATGCTTGGCATTGAGCACGACATGGTCGATGCCCGCCGCCGCCAGCCGCAGGGATAGTTGCTCGGAGGCCAGCACGGTACGCGTGCCCACCAGCACGGGTCGACCCTGCTCGATGGCATGGCGGCGAACGCTGTCGACGACGGCGCTCCAGCGCGCCTCGCCGTCACGCAGGCAGCGTGGCGCCGCGCGCCGCGCCTGCGAGGGCCGATGCAGGGGCACGCGCCAGACCGGCAGGCCGTAGACCCGGCCGATCTCGGCCGCGACCTCGGTCGCGGTGCCGCTCATGCCCGCCAGGCGCAGATAGCGGCGGAAGAAACGCTGGTAGGTGATGCGCGCCAAGGTCACGCGCTCGCCGGTCGCCGCCAGGCCCTCCTTGGCCTCGATCGCCTGGTGCAGGCCGCGCTCCCAGGCCCGGTCGGCCATCACGCGGCCGGTCGATTCATCGACGATCTGCACCTTGCCCTCGACCACCACGTACTGCTGATCGCGGTGGTACAGCCAGCGGGCGCTCAGGGCCTGGGTCACCGCCTCGGCGCAGCCGCGGCGCGTGGCCTCGGGCGGCAGCATGGCGCCGTCTTCCAGCGCCGCGTCCACGCGCTCGCGCCCGAGCTCGCTCAGGCGCACGCGCATCAGCGCACGCTCGATCTCGAAGTCCTCGCCCGGTCGCAGCGTGGCGGCAAAGGCGAGCGCCCAGCCCACCAGTGCCGCGTTCTCGCTGCCGGGGACCGTCGCCGACAGGATCAGCGGCGTGCGCGCCTCGTCGATGAAGACGCTGTCGGCCTCGTCGACGATGGCAAAGGCCAGACCGCGCAGCACCGTCGGCGTCGGCGTCCCGGCCGGTGCCACGGCCTGCGCCAGCGCCCGGTGCAAGGGGCTGGCGCGGTCGCCCAGGGCCGTGCGGTCGCGCAGGTAGTCGAAGGTGAGTTCCTTGTTGCTGCAGTAGGCGATCTCGCCCGCGTAGACGAGGCGCCGCTCCTCGCGCGTCAACTCGTGCACGATGGCGCCGCAGCGCAGGCCGAAGAAGGCGTAGAGCGGCGCCATCGCCTCGGCATCGCGCGCGGCCAGGTAGTCGTTGACCGTCACGACATGCACCGGCAGGCCCACCAGCGCCGCCGCGCAGACCGGCAGCGTCGCGGCAAAGGTCTTGCCCTCGCCGGTCGCCATCTCGACCAGGGCACCGTGCAGCAGCAGCCAGCCGGCGTGGACCTGGCTGTCGTAGTGGCGCTTGCCCAGCACGCGGCCCGCCACCTCGCGCACCAGGGCGAAGAAGGCCGCCGTGGCCGCGGCACCGAAGCGGCTGCGCCGCAGCTCGTGGCGCAGCGCGGCGGCGCGCTGGCGCAGCTGCGCATCGTCCAGCTGGGCCATCTCCGCCTGATGCGAGCGCGTCATCGCCACCACGCGGCGCGCACTGGCGGCCCGGCCGCCCATCATGCGCAGCGCCGGGCGCACGCCGCCATGCCACAGGCCCAGGGCCAGCTCGTCGTGCCAGGCCGGCGGACGCTCGTCGCGCTCGGCATAGGGCCGGCCGCTGGCCAGATCGCGCGGGCTCAGCCGCAGCAGCAGCGACTCAGACATCGAAGTGGCGCAGGAAGAGGCGCCGCAGCGGTGGCCAGGCCTGCTGCAGCAAGGTGGCAGGCGCGTGCGTGAAACGCAGGTGCACGCGTTCGCCGTAGCGCAGCTCGCGCCCGGCCAGGCCGTCGATCTCGACATCGAGCTGGAATACGCGGTCCAGCGTGCGCAGGCCCTTGGGGTCGCGCGGGTCCGCCGCGAACGCGCCGCCGCCGGCCTGCGTCAGGGCAAGACTTGGCACCTCGTCGCGCCCGGCCGGCACCTGGCGCACGACGCGGCCGGGCCAGGTCTGCCCCGGCTCGCTGGCGCGGCGCACCTGCACCTGCAAGGTCGAGGAGCTGACATCGTCGACCGCCGCCTGATCCAGCACCACGCGCACCGTCGCCGGCGTGTCGCCCAGCACATAGCCGATGACGGCGCCCTGGGCGAGATGGCGGCCCGGCAGATCGCTGGCCCGCGGCACCATGTAGCGGCCGCTGGTGGCCGCCGTGACCAGCAGGCCCTGGGCCCGCCCCTGCGCCCGCGCCAGCGCGGACCGCGCGTGCAGCAGTTGCTCGCGAACGATCTCGGCGCGCGCGCGGTCGGCCACGAACTCGGCCGCGTAGCTGGCCTCCAGCTCGTCGACGCGCGCCTGCAGCAGCTGGACCTCGGCGTCCAATGCCGGGTCGACGCTGCGCGCGAGCAGGGCGCCCGCTTCGACCAGCGTGCCCGGCGGCGTCTCGAAGCTGCGGAAGAAACCCGGCGCGCCGGCGCGCACGATGGACTGCTCGGGCAGCCACAGCACGCCCTGGGCCACGGTGCGGTGCGGCAGCGGCAGCACCGCCACCAGCACAAACAGCGCCAGCGCGCTGGCGGCCAGGGTCAGGCGCACGCGCCCGGCACGTTCGCGCGCCTCGGGCAAGGCGCGCAAGGCCTTGAAGGCCTTGAGCATCGGCGTCAGGGTCATCATCACGACCGCCAACAAGGCCAGCACGACACCGATGACGAAGAAGCGCGAGCCGATGAACAGCGCGATGGCCAGCGAGACGAACACCCGGTAGACCGCCGAGGCCAGGCCATAGCAGGCGAACCACCAGCGCTCGGAGCGCGTCTGCGCCGGCGACTCCAGGTCGCGCAGCCGCAGCAGGTAGCGCTGCAGCAGATAGCCCCAGTAGCGCGCGGACTGGGCCGCCAGATTGGGCAGCTCGATCAGGTCGGCCAGGATGTAGTAGGCGTCGTAGCGCAGCAGCGGGTTGCCGTTGAAGACCAGGGTCGAGATGCCGGCGACGAAGATGATGTTGAAGCAGACGGCGCGCACCAGGCCGGGCTCGACCGCCAGCCAGGCGTAGAAGGCCAGGGCCGCGAGAAAGAGCTCGACCATCATGCCGGCGGCGCCGATCAGCGCCCGCTGCCAGCGCGAGCGCAGCACATTGGCGGCCGAGGCATCGACATAGGGCACCGGCATCAGCACCAGCACCATCAGGCCCATATCGTGCACCTCGCCGCCCGCCGCGCGGGTGGCGGTGGCATGGCCCATCTCGTGCAGCGCCTTGATGAAGGGAAAGACCAGCGCCATCAGCAGCAGGTTGTCGGCCTGCAGCACGCGGTCGGACAGATTGCCGGTCAGCTCGCCCCATTGCGCCGGCAGCATCAGCACGGCCGGCAAGACCACGGCCAGCCACAGCAGCAAGGCGCCGCGGCTCCACAGCCGGCGCCACCACGGCGCGTGGCGATCGAGGAAGCGGCCCGGGTCCCACAAGGGCACCCGCAGCGCCATCGGGTTGATCCAGGCGCGCCGACGCTTGGCGCTGGCCTCGCGCTGGCCGCGATCGAAGAGCTCGAGCGCATCCGGCGGCACATCGGTGGCCAGCAGATCGGCACCGTGCAGCTGGCCGAGCAGCTGGATCAGCTCGTCCTGCGTCGGCGCATCGTCGCCCATCTTGTCGCAGGCGATCTGCCACAGCTCGCGCACGCTGCGCTGGCCATCCATGGCCGCCAGCACCAGCCGCGCCGCCGGCGTGAAGCGGTGCACCCGGCCAGAGGCCGGGTCCTGCAGCAGGTACCAGACTCGCTCGCGGTAGCGGTGACGGTGCAGGCGCGCCTGCGCCACCAGGCGCGGCCGCAGCTCGGCGACGCGATACCAGAGGCTGCTCTGCAGCGGCGCGTCGAGCATGGACCGCCTTCCCCGACGCCCTCAGGGCGTCCAGCTCCACAAGGTCAGGCGCAGCCAGTCGACGAAGCTGTGGGTCCAGATCCACAGCAGGCTGCGCTGGCCCACCACGACCTTGCCGATGCCCTGCATGCCCGGCCGCAGCGCGGCCACGGCGGGCCCTTCGATGGCGGCCTCGACCGCGAAGACATTGCGGCCGTCCTGCTGCGTCGAAACGGGGGTGATGCGCTTGACGCCGATAGCCAGCTTCCGGTCCGGTAGGCCCGAGAGCACCAGTTCGCCGCGCTGACCGACCGCCAGGCTGGCGATATCGCGGTCGTCCACCTGCATCATCACGCGAAAGCCCTGCAGCGGCGCCACCTCGAACAGGGTCTGCCCGGTCTGCAGCGGCGAGCCGATCTGCTGGCTGAGATCGCCGGAGACGACCACGCCATCGAAGGGTGCGACCAGGCTGGTGCGCGTCAGGCGCTCTTCGGCCAGCGCCAGCTGCGCCCCGGCCTGGTTGACCTGCGCCGCCAGCACGCCCATCGCGGCGCGGTCGGCTTGCGCCTGGGCCACCGCATAGCGGCGCTGCAGCTGCTCGCGTTCGGCCGTCCACTTGGAGCGTTCCAGCTGCAGATCGCGGTCGTCCAGGCGCGCCAGCGGCTGGCCCTTGCGCACCGTGTCGCCGGCCCGCACCAGGCCCTCGGCGACGAAGCCATCGAAGGGCGCGACGGCGGCGATCTGGGTCGAGCCCTCGACCACCGTGCGGGCGGCGACCCGGTAGTCGGTCTGCCACAGCGCCACGACCGCGATCAGCAGCGCGCCGACCAGCGCGGCGAGCTTCAGCCCGGGGCTGCCCGGCCCGCTGAACTCGCGCATCGCTGCGCGCGCATCGGCGAGCCAGCGTGCGCCCGCGCTGCGCTCGTTGGCGCGCTGCAGCCCCCAGTACGGGCCCAGCAGGACGCCCAGGGCGGCGATCTGGCGCGCCTCGGTCTCGTCGAAGGCCGGGCCGGCGATGCGCTCCAGCGTCATCACCCCGATGGTCTGGCCCTGGCCGCGCACCGGCACCGACAGCATGGCCTGCACACCCAACCGGCGCGCGCTGTCGACATGGGCCAGCGCCCCCAGCGGCTCATCGGCAGGCACCGGCACCTGCACCGGCACCCCGAGGTCCAGCACCTCGTCCATGGCCTCGCCGACCCAGCGCACCAGGTCCGAGCGCGGGTCGAAGACGGCCGAGTTGGACATCACCAGCGGCAAGACCTGACCCGTCCGCTCGAAACCGACCGAGACGCGGTCGCAACGCAGGCGCTGGGCCAGCTCGTTGGCCACCGCCAGCGCGGACGGGTGCAGCTGCAGATGCTGCATGGCCGTGGCCAGGGTCTCGTTGAACAGCGAGGAGCGCGCCAGCTCGGCCTCGCGCTCGAGCAGCTCGAGCTGGCGGAAATGGTCCACCAGCCATGCGGCGCCCCAGTGGATGTCGCGCAGCGCATGCTGCAGATCGGCCAGCGGGCCGGGGCCGATGTCGAACACCACCGCGCCGCACAGCCGCCCGCCCACCTCGATCGGGTAGCCGACATGGGCCAGGCCATCGGCCGCCGGCGGGCCCTCGCCGCCCGGCGCCGCGACCACCCCCTCGCGCTTCTCCAGCGCGCGTTGCGCCACCGCCGACAGGTATTGCAGATCGCGGCGCGGATCCGGCCAGACCGCGGCCACGCCGAAGCTCGCCGTCTGGCCCTCGCTGGTCAGCAGCAGGGCCGCGCGCGCGCGCTGGATGCGCGTGGCCAGCAGCGCCAGCCAGGCGGTGTAAAGCTCGGCCGCATCGCTGGGCGCCGTGAAGCGCGCCCAGGCCGCCGATTCGGCGCGGCTGCGCTGCTCGTCGGCCAGCGAGTAGACCGGGGCGTTGCTCTGCATCGGGCGCTAGACGGGTCTCGTCAGGCGGCCTCGCCGGTCGTCGCCGGCGCTTCGGCGACGGTTTCCTCGGACAACGTGCCAATCAGGCGGTCCTTGATGTCGATGAAATTGCGCATCGAGTGCATCTGCAGGTAGAGCAATTCCAGCTCGTCGGTCTTGGCCAGGCCGGCAAGTGCCTCGCCATCGAGCTTGCGCAGCTTCTCGCGGCTGACGCCATGAAAACCGTTCAGCGACAGCTTGGCGCCCGCGGGGGTCGTCACCTGGGCCTGCATCGGTTCGAGCAGGCCGAGATCGCGCACCTTGCGTCCGAACTGGCGGGTGCGCTCGAACTGCGCCTGGTATTCCTGCAGGAACTTCAGCACGCGCTCGACATAGGCCGTCGGCTTGCCGTCCTCGCCGAACAGGCGTTCGCCGCGACCCTCGCGATTGACGCCGGGGTGCGACTCGTCGATACACAGCGTTAGGGTCTTGCCGTCGGCGCTGCCGGAGAACACGAAGGGGTAGCGCCGGATGAAGGCCGGCACGTACTTGGCCTGCCACTGGCGGTCGGCCGCCAGGTAGAGGTTCTGATCGCCCTTGACGCCCAGCACCGCGGCCGGCAGCACCTCATCGCCGGCAATGGTGAAGACGATCGCGTACTCGACCGCCGCGCGCAGGAACTCCACCGCCATCAGTGGCACGGCATTGATGGTCGCGGTGAACGCGTAGTCCGCACTGGGCTCGAGCGACACATTGGCGTGACGCCCGGCCGATACCGGCACGGCGGTTTCGTAGATCAATAGCTGCTTGCTCATGGACCTCTCCGTTCGTGATGGATTCCGGGCTGCGATCGCGCGCAGGCGATCACAGCGTATAGCAGTTGGTCACTTCGTAAGCTGGTGTAAACCTGGGGGCCGCGCGTGCCCAGCAAGACATGGCACCACGGCCGTGGGCCTGTGCCGCCTCACTCAAGCAGCGCGCTCAGCTTGTGCGTCAGCGGCGCTGTCTTGTCCAGGTGCAGCCGCAGGCCGGCGTTCGGATCCATCCGCTGCGCGCTGGCGCCCAGGTGGCTGACGAAGCGGTCCTGCCAGCTCGGCACCTTGATGCGGCTCGGCAGCGTCGCCGCGACCGGGTCACGCAGCGTGCGGACCGACCAATCGATGTTGATGGCCGCCGCTGCCTCCGCCTGGCCGCTGGGCGTCGCGATCGCCTGGGTGTCCACGGCCACGAAGCCCGGTGCCGCGGAGCTTGGGGCGCCGGTCGCCGTGCTGCGTTGTCCGGCGGCCAGATGGTCGTCCATCACACCGTCTTCCGCGTGCCCCTCGCCGATCACATGACCCATCTCGTGGATCAGCACGCTCAGCAGGTCCATGCGGCCGGCGGCCGGTCCATGGCCGGCCACCAGCCCGCTGCCGGTCTGCCGGAACTCGCTGCTGTCCTGCGGCGTGGCATCGACGAACCAGCCCCAGCCGGCGGCATCGCTGTCGATGGTGATGCGGCCCGTCTCGGCCTGGCCCAGGGTCAGGCCGGACAGGTCGGCCACCCGGAACTCCACCGCATCGAGCTGGGCCAGTTGCGCGGCCGTGACGCCGGTATCGACCCAGCTCTGGCGGGCCTGGGCCACCAGGCCGGCCAACTGGGAGTCGAGCAGCATCGAGGCCTGCGGATTGGCCGCCGTCGGCGCTGCTTGGGCCAGCAGCAGTGCAGTGCCGTTGTCCGGATGCGCCTGCTGGTTGCCGTTGTGCAGATTGCCGGCCACGAACAGCACCAGCTTGCCCTGAGGATCGCGGATCTCCAGGCTGGCGAAGTCGGTGATGCCGGGCTCGCCGTTGTCGGTCAGCGTGAAATAGATCTTGTAGCCGGACACGCCGTTGAAGCGCCCCAGGGCCTCGCCGACCAGGGTGTCGAAGGGCGCCGGCCGCGGCAGCGGGTCGAGCAGCGGATCGTCGTAGCAGCGCACGCTGAGGAGCTGCTCCATATGGAAGCGGTTGCCCTCGAAATTGACCTCCAGATTGCTGGAGCCGCTGTCCGGGTCGCAGTAGATCTCGAAACCATGGGTGACGCGCATGCCGTCTTCGGTGTAGACGCTGCCGCCGCCGGTCATGCGGCCCATGCTGTGCACCGGCGCGGTGACGCGGTAATAGGCCGGATCGTCGTCGCGCACGACCGTGCCGCTGACCACGTCGGTGCCGCTAACCTGGGCCACATTGACATAGCCGCCCTCCACCATCGCCCGGTTGTTGACGCCGCGCGAGGTGAAGAGCCAGGTCTCGCCCGGATCGAGCAGGCCGTCGCCATCGGTGTCGCCGGCGTTCTTCTGGCCGCGCAGCACCGGCGCCGGCTGGAAGTCGTCGTTCGGGTTGTCGGTGGCGGCGTCGTCGATCAGCGTGATGCCCGAGAGCGTGCGGGTGCCGGTGTTCTGCACCTGGAAGGTCCAGACCGGCAGGGCGCCGGCCTGCAGCAGGACCGGCCGATCGGGATCGTTGGCGTCCTCCGCCGCGGTGGGACGGTTCGGGTCGACCGCATTGATGGCCTTGACGACGCGGATCGAGGCCTGGCCGCCCGCCGGCGTGCCGAGGTAGTAGGCCAGATCGGTGTCGCTGAAGCGCTGGCCGCTGCCGTCGCTCGGGCTGGCGATGACGGTGGCCGTGTTGACATGCTGGCCCAGCGTGGCCGTCGTCGGGGCGTTGACCACGCCCGCCGAGCTGAACAGCCAGACCTCCTCGGCGCCGAGGCGGCCGTCGGGATCGGTGTCGCCGCCGATCAGCACCGGCATGAAGCCGTCCGAATCGACCAGGTCGACGATGTCCAGCGTCACGCCCGACTGGTTGAAGACCTGGTAGGTCCAGACCACCGGGGCGCCGACCTGCAGCAGCGGGCCGGTGGCGCTGTTGGCATCCTCGTAGCGGGTCGGCGCGGTCGGATGCAGCGCATTGATGGACTTGACGATGCGCACGCCGCCGGCCTGGCCCAGATAGCTGGCGCTGTCGCTGTCGGTGGCGGTCGCGCCGGTGCGGCTGTCGGTGGCCGTGGCCTTGACCACATTGGTGTTCAGGCCGGCCTGCGCCACCAGATAGCCGACCGGGGTGCCGGCCGAGGTGTAGCGCCAGGTCTCGCCGACATCGAGCAGGTTGTCGCGGTCGGTGTCGCCGATATTGAAGCCGCCGCTGAGCAGCGGGGTCGGCGTGAAGTCGTCGCTCGTCACGCCCGGCGTGCCGGCATCGTCGCGCACCGACGTCACCGTCAGCGGCCCGTTGCCGGTATTGCGCAGCAGGTAGCTGAAGCTGATCGGTGTGCCGAGATTCAGCGGCAGCGGCTGGGCCGGATTGTCGGCGTCCTCCGCGACCGTCGGCTGCAGCGGGTTGGCCGGGTTGATCGCCTTCTCGATATCGATCGTGGCGACCGCACCGAACAGATTGGCCGGGTCGTCGTCGCGCACGATGGCCCCTGTGCGGTTGTTCGTGGCCGTGACGCTGACGTAGTTGGTGTAGGCGCCGGGGGCCGCCGTGCGGTTGGCGCTGTAGAGCCAGGTCTCGCTCTTGTCGAGCAGGCCGTTGCGGTTGGCATCGCCGACGTTGTAGGCCACGCCGCCCGACAGCGAGGTCACCGGCGTGGGCATGAAGTCGTCGCCCGGCACGCCGACGGTGCCGGCGTCGTCCACCAGCGCCACATTGCGCAGCGGATCGCTGCCGGTGTTGCTGACCACGTAGCTGAAGACCACCGTCGAGCCGGCCTGCACCATCACCGGCGTGGCCGGGTTGTTGGCGTCCTCGATCGGGCTGGGCCCGAAGGGCTTGACCGCATTGACCGACTTGACCACCTGCACCCCGGCCGCGCTGCCGTAGTGATAGGCCATGTCGCTGGCCGTGGCCACGGTGGCGCTGATCGGATCCTTGACCGTCGCCAGCGCGGTGTTGGCGTACTGGCCGCTGCCGACGGTGCCGGTGGCGCGGTACAGCCAGACCTCGTTGGTATCGAGCTGGTTGTCGCGGTCGAGGTCGCCGACGTTGAAGCTGGTGCCGGTGGCGAGCATGGCGGCCGGCGTGAAGTCGTCGCCGCTGGCCGTCGTGCCGGCATCGTCGCGCAGCGACGTCACCGTGACGGCGCGCTCGCCGGTGTTGAACAGCTGGTAGGTCCAGACCACCGTGCTGCCCACGCTCAGGATCGGGCCGGTCGCGCTGTCGGCCTGCTCGTAGGTGGTCGGGGCATTCGCGTTGACCGCATTGACCGACTTCTCGAGCTGGATGCTGACCGCCGGCGGCGAAACCACGCCGGTGTAGTAGGCCGGGTCGTTGTCCTGCACGACGGTGCCCGTCAGAACGCCGGCGCCGCGCACGGTGGCCAGGTTGACGTAGCTGCCGGCCACGGCGCGATAGGCACCGGCCGCGGTACCGGCCGAGCTGAAGCGCCAGACCTCGCCGCTGTCGATCTGGTTGTCGTGATCGGCATCGCCGATATTGAAGATCTGGCCGCCGACATTGACGGTGACCGCCGCCGGCGTGAAGTCGTCGCCGGTCACGGCCGGCGTGCCGGCATCGTCGACGATGGCGCTCAGGCTCAGCGCCTCGGCGCCGTCGTTGAAGACCAGATAGGTCCAGGTGATCGGCGTGCCGATCAGCAGCGTCGGGCCCGGGGCGCCGTCGGCGTCTTCGGCGGCCGTCGGGTTCAGCGGGTCGACCGCGTTCAGGGCCTTCTCGATGCGGATCGCCGGCTGCGGCGTGCCATTGCCGTTGTAATAGACCAGATCGTCGTCCTGCAGCGCGTTGCCGGCGGCCGAGTTGCCCTGCACCGTCGCCAGATGGCGCTGCAGGCCGGCCTTGGCCAGGCTGCCCGTCGGTGCGGCAAACAGCCAGGTCTCGCCGACTTCCAGCAGCCGGTCGCCATCGTCGCCGCTGACATAAACGGGCACGATGTCATCGCCCAGCAGGGCCGGCGTGCCGGCATCGTCGAGCAAGCTGACATCGCTGATCGGCGCGCCGTCCGGGCTGAGATTGCGCACGAGGTAAGTCAGCTTGAGCGCCGTGCCGGCGGCCAGTGCCGGGCCGGTGGGCTGGTCGGCGTCCTCGGCCGTCGTCGGCGCCAGCGGCAGGACCGCGTTGATCGCGCTCTCGATCTGGATCACCGCCGTGTCGGGCGCCGAGGGCACGCCACCGCTGGGCGTGCTGCCATGCTGGGTCTGCAGCGGCGCCAAAGTGCGGTCATCCTCCTTGCCGCCGGAATCGTCGTACTTCGCATGGCCGTGGCCCGGCTGCGGGTCGCGCGGCCCGCCATGCTGATCGTTCCACTCCGGATCGTCCTGGTTCACCAGGCCGATCTCGCCATGCGGCTCGGCCTGCGAGCGGTCGGCGCCGCCGGCGTAGGCCAGCTCGGTGATGAAGGCCTGCGCATGCGGCGAGAGCAGGCGGTTGATCGTCGGCGCGCCGAAGCGGGCGAAGGGCACGATGAAGCTGTTGAACTCGCCGGTCCAGTCGAACATCCGATCATGGCCGGTGTTGGCGATCAGCACGTCCAGCCCGCCGCCGCCATAGGCGAAGTCGCCGGTGCCGGCGGTGTTCTGCACATCGGTCGCGTCGTCGGTCTCGTCGTTGAGGCCGCCGTGGGTGTCGAGGTTGTCGTCGAGCTGGTGGTAGTCGTCGCCCAGGCCGCCGAACAGCCGGTCGTGGCCGGTGCCGCCGAACAGCGCGTCGTGACCGCCGTCGCCGAAGATCCAGTCCTTGCCGTCCTCGATCAGCACGCCGCGATCGAAGGCCTCGAAGTTCAGCAGGAAGCCCTCCACCTTCACCATCGGGTTGTCGGCGTCGTAGAAGTCCAGCTTGCGGGTGATCGGGTCGTACTGGAACGGCGCCGCGGTGGCGGCCCGCACATCGTTGTAGAACGGGGTCAGCGCCTCGGCGCCCGATAGCGCGTCGTTGCCGTCGCCGCCGTGGATGAAGTCGTCGCCGAGGCCGCCATAGACGACGTCGTCGCCGCCCTGCTGCTCCCAGGCCAGCAGATTGACGGTCTTCTTGATGTAGCCGTTCAGATCAACCACCGCGCCGGTGAAGGGGCCGGGCAGTTCGATCAGACGCTCGGTGCTGATGGTGATGCCGTACAGCGGCTCGGCCAAGCCGTTTCGGCTGGTCGAGATGCGGCCATCATCGCCGAGCAGGCCGTCCTCGCCGCTGCCGCCGAACAGCCGGTCGCTGCCGGTGCCGCCGTAGAGATCGTCGTCCCAGCCGTCGCCGTAGAGCACGTCGTTGCCGCGCCCGCCGTGGACGATGTCGTCGCTGTCCTCGGCCTTGACCAGGTCGTTGCCGCCGATCGCGGCCGCATCGTTGCCCGGCGTGTAGTCGAGCAGGTCGAAGGTGCGCACGACAATGCGCTGGCCGCTGCGCTGTTCGGTGGCCTGCGGATTGGCCGGATCGGAACCGATGTCGACCGTCTGGTCGTAGGTGAAGCTCAGCGGCTGGCCGTTGGCGCCGAGGATGCGCAGGATCACCGCATTGTCGCCGGTGATCACGTCGGCATCGAAGGCATGTTCGGCGATCAGGCTGAGACGCGAATCGCCACCGGTGCCCAGCGTGTTGCGCTCGATGCGGGTACCGGCGCCGCCGAAGATGATGTCGGCGCCATCGGGCCGCAGGTTCGGCACGCTCAGGCCGTAGAGGTTGGAGCTGCCGCCGATGAGGTCGTCCTGGCCGAGGTTGCCGAAGATCACGTCGTTGCCGCCGCCGCCCTCGACATAGTCCTCGCCATCGCTGAGCAGGCTCTCGACCGAGGCCTGCACGATCAGCGCACCGCCGCCGCTGATGCTGGCGGCGACCTGCGGGCCGAGGATGGACGCATCGCCCTGGATGAGGTCATCGCCCAGCTGGCCGAAGATCTCGTCATCGTCGGCGCCGCCGGCGATGTAGTCATTGCCCCAGACGCGGACGTCGCGGTTGTTCGGCTGCTGTTCCAGCGCGGCGCTGTGGTCCAGCAGGCGGATGCGGTATTCGCGATGCAGCACTCGCTGCGCCGTGACGCCGGCCGGCAGCACGCCGTCCGGATCGGCGTTCAGCGGCCGGCCCTGGGCATCGACCGAGACGGTCTGCGAACGCCCTTCGCCGGCCCCCGCCAGTTCGCTGTAGAGCGTGGCGCCGGTCAGCGTGGCGAAGCGCACGTCGAGGTTGTCGGGGCGGTAGTAGATGTCGGCGTTGTCGCCGGCGATCACGTCGCTGCCGGTGCCACCGTCGAGGCGGTCGTCGCCGTCCAGCGCACCGACGACATTGCCGCCGCCGATCAGGATGTCGTCGCCGTTGCCGCCGAAGACTGTGTCCTTGCCCTGCTGGCCCAGCAGCACGTCGCTGTCGTCGTCGCCATAGATCAGGTCGTCGCCGCTGCCGACGTTGGTCGTCGTGTTGATGGCCGTGAAGACCACCGAACGCTGACCCGCCGGGCGCAGCTCGGGCGCCAGCGGGGGCAGGCTTTCCCTGGACAGGAAGAAGCCGCCGACGGCCTGCACCTGGCCCTGGTCGCCAAAGACCAGGTCATCGCCGCTGCCGGCGTGGATCTCGTCACCGCCGCCGCCGCCGAAGATCAGGTCGCCGGCGCTGCCGCCGGAGATCAGATCGGCCGCGCCGTTGGCGAAGCGTTCGCTGGCCACCGAGTCGACGAAGCCGGTGGTCAGCAGCTTGTCGCTGGCCGTCACCGGGAACTGCAGATTGCTTGCATTGGCCGTGGCGTAGCCGAACACCGCCTGGCGGCCGGCCGCCGCGGCGTAGTTCGGGTGGATCGTGCCGCGCGGCACGATCTGGTTCACGACGCCATGGTCGCCGAAGATGATGTCGGCACCGGCCTCGCCCGAGAGCGTGTCCTTGCCGGCGATCATCTCGTCGTGCACGGGCCCGAAGGGCAGCCGGCCGAAGCCGGCGTCGGCCGTGACCATCACCAGCGTGCGCGTGATCGGGTCGACGTTGAAGCCCGAGTCGCCATAGATCAGGTCGACGCCGCCGCCGCCGCGGATGGTGTCGTCGCCCGAGCCGCCGGCCAGGTGATCGCCGGCACCGGTGCCGATGATCGTGTCGTTGCCGGCGCCGCCGTAGATGGCGATGCCCAGCACGGTGGTCTCGACGTCGGCGCCGGTGAACAGGGCGCTGGCGTCGATGACGTCGTTGCCGGCCCGCTGGAAGGGATTGGCCCGCGGGAAGCGGAACAGGTCGTCGGCCGTGCCGACTTGGTCGAAGAGCTTGGCGCCCAGCACCAGGTTGTCGCGCCGGCTGGTGGCGCTGGTCGTACCGGCGTACCAGTTGCCGTCCTGCGAGGTATCGCCGTAGATGACCAGCGGCGAGCCGGCACCCGCACCGCCGGTGACCGTGATGCGGTCGCCGACGATGCTGCTGCCGTTCGGCGTCAGTGCGCTGTTGCCGCCGCCATGCACGATGGTGATCGTGCCGTGGCGGGCCGGGCCGCGATCGGCCTGCGGGCCGTCGTCGGCGCCCTGCAGCGTGCCGGTGATGCTCAGCGTGTCGTTGCCCTGACCCAGCAGCAGGTTCAGCACCTCGATGTCCGACTTGCCGCTGGCCGCATCGCCCCAGCTGATGCCGGCCAGGGCCGAGCTCTCGCCGAAGCGGTTGGTCGGGATGTTCAGGGCCGGCGGCATGCCGAAGCCGGTCAGGCCGGTGCGGCCGAGCACGCCGACCTTGTCTTCCTGGCTGTCGTCATCAAAGATGTTCAGCGTGTCGATCTGGTCGCGCTCGTTCGGCTGCGGGGCGATCGTCAGCAACGGGGCATTGCGCTCGCCCGGCAGCAGGACGGCCTCGTTGAGCACACGCTCGCCGCGGGTGCCGCCGACGATCTCCAGCGGCCCGCCGAGGTTGGTCAGCAGATGGGGCGTGATCGGCCATTCGCGCTGCGTAGCCGGGTCGATCGGCAGCGAGCCGGCCACGAAGGCCGGGTTGGGCTTGACGGTGACCGTCTGCGGCACATACCAGTTGGCGGCGGTGAAGGTCAGGGTGGTCGGGGCGGTCAGCACCTGGCCGTCGGTGGCGATGGTGATCACCACGTCCTGCGTCGGCGCCGAGGTCAGGCGCACCGTGTAGCTGTCGTTGACCGACTGGTCGCCCGGCACGGCGGGATCGTCGGCCACCACCTGCGTGGAGCCGTTGCTCTGCCGCACCAGCACGCCGGCGGTGTCGTTGTCGTAGACGCTGACGGCGAACTGCAGGCGCTGGCCGGTGTAGTCGGTGGTCCCGCTCTGGGCGCTGACGACGGCGTCGATGAAGGAGCGCTTGAGGTCTTCGCGGGTGAGGTCGTCCACCGCGCTGAGGTCGATCTGGATGCCGCTGAGCGAGCTGGCCGCGTCGAAGGTGACCCGCGCCAGGCCGTTGCCCAGCGGGGTGAGGGCCGCGCCGCCCAGCAGCAGTTGCTGCGGGTCGTAGCTCAGGGTGACGGTGACCGTCTGGCTGCCCGTCAGCAGCTTGCCCAGGCGCAGCGTGACGCTGTCGGCCAGACCCGGCGTGTAGCCGCCGGCGCCCGGCGTGAGACTGCCTTCCAGCACCAGCGTGGAGCCGCCGCTGTGCTCGACGCTCAGCGTCGCCGCATCGTCGTCCAGCACCGTCACCTCGACATTGCGCACCTTGGCGAAGTCGAAGCTGTCCGTCGTCTTCTTGCGGTCCTCGGCGCTGACCACGGCGCCGGCATTCACCACGGCGCGCACGCTGTGGTTGACGGTCACGGTGCGCGTGCCTTCGGACAGGCTGTCCTGGGCGCCATGGACGTAGACGGTCTGGTTCTGGTCCCAGTTCGCGGCCGTGAAGGCCAGCACGAGGGCGCGGTTCTCACGCACCTCGTCCTGCCCGTCCACCGGCACCGTGCGGGTGAAGTGGGCCGCGTCGCCCTGCGACAGCCACAGCGTGTCGCCGCCGGCGGCCTTCTCCTCGCGCGCGGAGCGCGCGGCCGACACTGTGACGTAGACCGTCATGCCCTCGGCCGGCTTGGTGGCCAGGCGCACCAGGTAGCTGTCGTTGCTGGCGGCGTTGCCCAGCGCCCCTTCGCGCACGCTGGTGCTGCCGCCGGTCTCGGTGATGATCACCGCGCCGGTGCCGGCCTGCGCCACGGTGGCGCCGACGCCGGCTGCGGCGATGTTGTCGTACAGCCCGCCCGGCGAGCTGACGCCGTGCGTGATGCTGCTGGACGCCCCTTCCAGCTGCTGCATGACGATGGGCTCGGCCACGTCGCCGCCGACATTGAAGCTGTCGCTGCCCAGGCCGCCGATGACGCGGATCTTGACGCCCACCGGCGTGCCCAGGATGTAGAAGTCGTCGTCGGCCTCGAGGCCGTCGATCTCCAGCACCTCGATATTGTCGAAGCGCACGTTGACGCCGGCACCGAACACCCCGTCCTCGGTGATGACGAAGTTGTCTGCGAACTCGGTGCCCAGGATGACCAGCTTGTCGAAGCCGCTGCCGCCATCCACCGAGACCGGCGCGTTGATGTTGTACTGGACCGTGTCGTTGCCCTCGCCGGGCTTGACCTTCATCTGCGAGGCGGTGGAGATGTCGCTGGTCAGCAGCGGCACGGCCACGCCGCTCGCATCGCGCACGATATTGCCGTTGGCGTCGGTCTGGGCCAGCGCAAAGGCACGGATCAGGAACTCGTCGTCGCCGGCGTCGCCTTCCAGGCGCAGCTCGGCCTTGTTGCTGTAGACGGTGAAGCTGTCGTTGCCGCTGCCGCCCTGGGCCACCAGCGGTGCCGAAACGCCCGGGCTCAGGTAGCCGCGCGTGGTGGCGATGGTGCTGAAGGCGTCGGCGGCAGGAAGATTGGCCGGCAGGCGCTGGCTGCCGAAGAGCTGACCGATCTGGAAGGCGTCGGCGCCGCTGCCGCCGTCCAAGGTGACGATGGTGCTGGTGTCGTCGACGGCGAAGAAGTCGTTGCCGGCACCGCCGTAGACGTTGAGCCGGCCATTGAGGTTGGCATCGTAGTTGACGCGCTGCACCTGCTGCGGCCGCACCGAGCCGTCGGCGCTGGCCGTGCGCGCCTGGTTGAGCGAGCCGTGCAGCAGGGCGACGAAGCCCGGCGCGCTGGCCGCTTCGTCGGGGATGTAGGCCGAGCGGCGCAGCAGGAAGATGTCGTCGGTGCTACCGCCGACCTCGCTGCCGTCGACGCCGTAGATGGCGGCCTCGTCGACACCGTCCGCGGGCGCGCCGGTGTCCAGGATGTTGACGACGTAGTTGCGCTGCACGCCCTGGCTGCCGGTCGTGCGGATCTCGTAGAAGTCCGTGTCGGCTTGGCCATCCAGCGTCAGCGTGTCGCCGCTGCCGTCGGCAAAGACATGCATGGACTGCAGGCGGTCGACGAGGAAGCGGTCCTCGCCGTCGTCGGCCAGCGTGGCGCTGGAGACCGACCAGCTGCCATAGGCCGTCGTATTGGCGGTGAGGAAGGTCTGGTCGAAGGTAAAGGTGTCGGCCTCGGCATGGCCGAAGAAGCGCGTGAACTCCTTGCTGTTGGCGTTGAACACCGACAGTTCGGCCGGCGCACCGAGGCGGCCGATGGTGCCGCGCAGCAGCATGCGCGTGCCGCGGTCCTCGTCGACCTGCTCGGGCTGGCCGGTGCCGTCGATCTGCGGATCGACGTTGTCGGTCTTGCCGATGCGGCGGCTGTCGCCGCGCACCGTGATGCCCAGGCCGCCAGCGCCGCCGGCAACGATGCGGCTGCTGGCCGCCGTGCTGACGTTGTCGCCGACCCACAGCGTGGCGGTCAAGAAGGCGAGGATCTCGCCCTGCGTCACCGGCGTCGCCTGATCTTCGAAGATTCGCGCGGTGGCGCCGCCGGCGTCGAGCAGCACCAGGTTCTCGGTGTCGGCCGCCGAGGTGTCGGGCACGGTCAGGCGCAGGGTGCCGCCCAGCGCACGCGCCGCCAGCACATTGAGTGCGCCATTCACCTCCGTGAGGTAGACATTGCTCGCAGCCTGCGCGAACAGGCGCCCGCCGCTGCGGGAATCGATGTCCAGGTCGTCGCCGGCGCTGCCGAGGCTGCCGCTGCCGCGCGCATCGAGGTCGATGTCGAAGGCGAAGACGTTGACGCCATCGCGGATGCGGCCGTCGGCGTCTTTGTAGGTCTGGCCGTTGGCGTCGACGTCGCCGGTGTCGCCGTCGACGATGGAGCCGCTGCGGGCCACCAGGGTCGCGTTGCCGGCGGTCGAGTAGACATGGTGGACGCGCAGGTCGCCGTCGGTCTCTTCCAGGTAGATGCTCTGCAGCGCATCGGCCTTCAGCAGGCCGGACTTGGCGGCGCCGTCGACCTGGTCGAGCAGATTGGTTTCTACGAAGTTGATGCGCGTGCCGCCCGCTGCATTGCCGATGCCGCCCGCGATCGCCTTCAGCGTGATGTTGACGCCGGTGACGTCGGCGCTGGGGTCGTCGAGGGCGTCGACGATGGACAGCGGCGCGGTCAGCGTGACCTCGTTCGCGGTGGACGTGATGTCGCCGACACGCATGTCGCCGATCTGCTCGGTCAGCGTGACGAAGCCGTTCGTCAGCACGTCGATATGGCCCGTGGCGGCGCCAAGGATGTCGGTGATGCCGCTGACATTGACCTGCGGCGCCGACGGGGCGGCATTGGCGGCCTTGACAATGATGTTGCCGGTGCTCGGGCTGCCGTTGGCCACCAGGCCGGCCGTCTGGCCGTTCGGGTTGACGAAGTTGTAGGTGGACTTGATGGTGGTGCTGCCACCGTTGCCGCCGTAGAAGCCGACGTCGAGCTTGGCCCCGAAGCTGGCGTTCGGCGGGTCGTCCGGCCGGAACTGGTTGTAGAAGTTGCGGTCGACGGCCGGGCCCGTCGTCGCGCGCACCCGGACGCCGCCGGCGTTGCCGACGTTCGCCTCCAGCACGCCCGCTTGCAGGATCAGGTCGTCGCTGCCGTTGCCGGTGATGCCGGCCCGGACCAGGTCGATGTTGAAGGTGTGCGGGTTGGGCAGGCCGGCGCCGCCGAGCTGGGCCGCGGGGTCGCGCAGCCGGCCCTTCAGATCGAGGAAGTCGTCGGCGCCGGCCTGCGCCAGCAGACGCGTGCCGGAGGTGAGCGCGATCGTCGTCGCGCCATGCGTCAGCGTGTGCGTGCCCTTGTCGAGGTTGGCCGGATCGATCGCGATCGCCAGGTCGTTGTGTGCGTTCGCCGGCGTGCTCGCCAGGCGGATGCGCTGGTCGTCGAGGCGGATCACATAGTAGGTGGCGCCGTCGACGAGATTGCCGAGCGGCGCGGCCGCCGGGCTGGCGTGGTAGACCACCGCGTCGCCGGTCTCGAGCAGCTGCGGCGTGCTGAACGCGAACAGCGGACCCTGCACGACGTCCACCGACAGGTGCTTCTTCGCGCCGGGGTTCTGCGCGTCGTAGCCTATCGTGCCCTGCTGCGCATCGAGGACGAGATCGCGCGTGCGGATCAGCGTCGTGCGCCCGGCTATGAACTGGTCGCGCGCGGTGGCGGCGACGATATCGCCGGTCAGCGCGGTGATGCGCGTCCTGCCGATCGGGTTCTCGATCGTGCCGTTGAGCACGATGTCGGGTGCGAAGCCCAGCTGGGTATTGAGGTTCTGGACCACCACATCGGTCGGCGCAACCGTGCGGCGCAGATCGAAGGTCAGGCTGGCGTCGCGATCGTCGCCATGGGCCTGCAGGTCGACGAAGGCATTGCTGGCGCCGCCGACACTGATGTTGTTGATCTGCAGCCGGCGCGTCGACAGATTGGTGATGGTGATGCCGCTGAAGGTGTCCGCGAACTGGAACAGCGCGCGGAAATCGGTGGCGCTCGGATCGGCGAGGTCGTTCTGGATCTTGTTCGAGATGAACAGGGCCTGGCCACCGACCGCCGCGGGCGTCGGCACGTCGCCGACGATCGCGTCGCCGTTGGCAGCGATGGTGACCGTGGTGCCGATGGCCTTGACGACATTGCCGTTGGCGTCGATCAGCACCTCGGGGCTGGGGCCGGCGGAGATCTCGACATCGGCGTCCCAGCGGATATTGCGGATCTGCTCGGAAACATCGCTGACGTTCGTGTCGTCCGCCTGCACCAGCAGCGCGAGCGCCGTGTAGTTCTCGTTGACGCCGGCGCCGGTGGCGTCGCTGTCACTGCCATCGATGCGGCGCAGCGGCGTGTCCGCATTCGAGCGCGGCGCGGTCTGGACGCGCGCGCCATCGCGCGCCAGGACGAGGTCGCTCAGCTTGGTGCTGTTGCCACCGGTCTCGATCGGGATCGGGATGAAGGCGATCGGAATCGCCAGCGTGTCGCGGTCGACATGGGCGTCGCGGTGGAAGGCGCCGATGTCCACGCCCCGCGTGCTGCGAATGCGGGCGTCGGTGTCGATCAAGCTGGTGACCGTCGACTTCGTGTCGACGTTGGCGTCGGAGATGGCGACCGCGACGAAGCCGCCGGCCAGCGCGAAGCTGTGCACATAGGTCTGCAGATGCGACACCTGCGCATTCAAGGTCAGCGTGTCGGCATCGATCTGGGCGCGCTGTCCAACGGAGGTGGTGGTGCTGCTGGTGACGCTGGTGGTGGCGCTGGCGTTCGAGCCGGCGCCCACGCCACCGCCCTCGGCCTGGGCGTAGACATGGGTGTCCATCGACGAGTCGGACAGGATCGCGACATGGCCGCGCGACTTGAGGACGGCGTCGTCGGCCACGGAGGCCTTGCTGATATTGACGACATCGACGCTGTCCGCGTCCTTCATGGCCGAGATGCCGCCGCCGCCGACGGCCGACACATAGGCCGTGCCCTTGCTGACCGAATGCGTGGCGACCGTGATGCCGGTTTCGGCATCGACGCGCGCGGCGCCGATGGAAGCCTGGGCGTCGTTGATGATGGTGAGCCGGGCCGTCGGCAGATTGATCGCCAGGCCGCCGCCGGCGCCGAAGTCGACGCTGGCATGCGAGGCGCCGTCGCCGGGGGGCGGCGACAGCAGCCGCAGCGAGGTGCCGCCCTGCCCCAGCAGCTTGTGGCTGCCGCCGGGCAAGGGGCCGGCGAGGTCGATGTGCAGCGACTGCGTGCCGCCGGTGCCGGCCAGCTCGACGCCCGCGCCGCCGAAGGCGTGCGTGCCGCTGCGCCCGATGTCGTTGACGTTCAGCACGGCGCCGCCGGGCGTGGCCGCGAGCTGGAATTTGGCGCCATCGCTGTTGACGACGTAATAGGTCGTGCCGGCCTGCAAGGCACCGAGCGTCTGGCGCACCAACTGGTGCTGCACGCCGGCGCCGCCGGACTTGTCGGGTGTCAGCGGGATCGCCGTGCCGCGCAAGGTGGCCGCGTGGTTGGCCTCGTTGGCCAGCACGTCGCCGGCGATGCTGAGCGTGTTGCCGCTGACGCTCTGGATCGTCAACGTTCTGTTGTTGTTGGCCGTGCCGGTGATGAGGATCTGCTGGCCCGCGGCAAAGCCGTCTGCGGCCCAGTTGCCGCCGTCGTTGCGCACGATGGTGTCGGCCGCGTTGTTGACCTGGTTGAAGCTGACGCTGCTCAGCGCGGCATAGCTGGGCAGCAGCTGGATCTTGTTGGCGTCGACCGCCAGCGTGTAGTAGCTCGCGCCATTGGTCAGGCCGCCGATCGCGGCGCCGTTGCTCACATAGGTGACCTTGTTGCCGGTGGCATAGCCCGAACCGCCGACATAGTTGCCGTCGGCGTCGAAGCGGGCGAGATAGAGGCTGTCGTTGTTGACGGTCAGCAGCGCCGGGCTGCCGGCCTTGATGTTGTCGTCGCTGTCATGAACACCATCGGTGTCGACCTGGACGCTGTTGAAGACGGTCGGCGCCGGCGCGACATAGCTCACGGCCTGGCCATTGCTGAAACCGCCGAGATGGATGAAGTTGTCGGCGGTGACGGTCGACGGCGATGTCGACGGGTCGAATCCTGTCGGCGCGGCGTTGGCGGCCGCCTGGGTCGTGAACAGCTTGACCGTGCGCTCGTCCAGCACGCGTACGAAGTAGGTGCTGTTCGGATTCAGGCCGATGCCTGCGGTCGATCCCGGGTCGTAGCGCACGGCGTCGCCGGTGGCGAAGCCATGGGGCGCCGCGAAGCGGATCACGTCGCGCGCCGCGTCGACGCCGACACCCGGATCGATCAGCGAGCCGGTGTCGGCGGATCCGGCGCCGAAGGTGGCGCCCAGTTGCACGCGGTTGCCGTCGATGACGATGACCCGGTAGCTGCGATCGGACTGCAGCGCGCCACCGGCGGTCTGCACCGGCGCATTGCCGTTGGGGTCGTAGGTCACCACGTCGCCGGTGCCCAGGCCGTGCGCGACGAAGCGGATGGTGTCGCCGGTGATGTCGATGTCGTTGGCCGGCTGGAAGGTGTCGCCCAGCGTGACGCCACCGGTGTCGGTCTGCGCCAGGATGTCGGCCAGCACGTCGACGCGGCCGCCGGCAAGCACCGTGGCGGCGTCGCCGATGGTGGCACGCACGGTGGGCGTGATCAGGCCGCTGTTCGTGATCGTGCCAACGGCGATGCCGCCGATGGCCACGCCCTTGGTCGACACATTGGCCGCGGCACGATGCGATTCGGCATCGAGCTTGACGTCGCCGCCGGCGCTCACGGCGCTGCCCTGCCCGATCGAGGCCGTCACCACCGGCGTCAGCAAGGCGGTCGCCGAGGAACCGACGCCGGCCCCGAAGCCGCCCGAGCCCAGGCCGACATTGACTTGACCCTGGCTGGTGCTGGTGGCGAGAAGCCGGACGTCGCCGACGGTGTCGATGGTGGCGGACTGCCCGATGGTCGCGGAGACGGCGTGCGTATCGAGCACCACGGTCTCGGCCTTGACGGCCGAGAACAGCAGGCCGAGACCGACGCTGGTCTCGGTGGACGAAGGCTTGGTCGTTGCCGCTGCGTCGAGCAGCAGCGAGGCGGCATCCAGCACGGCGCCATCGCCGACGGTGGCGCGCGTGGCGCCGCCGACGCTCGACTCGACATGCATGATGTTGACGGTCAGGCCGGAGATGCTGACGCCGGTGGCGCTGGCCGTGCTGAGGTCGGTGCTGCTGGCGCGTGCCTCGACGGCGGCGTTCTTGTCGGTCACGCGCGCCGTCCCGCCGATGCGGGCCAACACCGACGCCTCCGGCGTCACCCTGGAGACCGGCGCGATGCCGCCGCCGGCATACAAGCCGATGCTGATGGCCAGCGCCTCGGTGTTTGCGCTGTTGTCGCCGTTCGCATGCAGCGCGACCGCCTGGGCGCGCGACACCGTGCCGTCCATGCTGGCCTGCGTGCCGCCTGCGACGGTGGCGGTGAGCCGGGAGGCGGCGACGCCGATGCCACCGCCCGAGCCGACATCGGATTTGGCGTGGGCCTTGTTGCTGGCCTTGGCATCGACCAGCAGCGTGCCCGCCGTGGCCACGCTGGCGCTGGCGCCGACGCTGGCCGACACGCCGGCCGTCGACGTGACCTCGGCCGTGGCGCCGGTGACGCTCAACGCGATGCCGCCGGCGATGCTGACCGACACATTCACCGCTTCGGCGGTGTTGGTGGCCTCGGCCGAGACGGTGACGTCGGACGCCGACAGCAGGTCGCCATTCATCGTGGCGCCGGTGGCGCCGCGCACATGGGCTTCGGGCAGCATCACCGTGATGCCGGCGAACAAGCCGCCCGCGCCGCCGCGGGCCGAGGCCTCGGCGCTGTTGTTCGCGCTGGCATCGACCGTCAGCGCGCCGGACAGGCGGAGCTGCGCGTCGTCGCCGACGCTCGCCATGGTCGTCGTCTGCG
Organism: Roseateles violae; assembly: GCF_030410485.1. GTDB lineage: Bacteria > Pseudomonadota > Gammaproteobacteria > Burkholderiales > Burkholderiaceae_C > Roseateles_D > Roseateles_D violae. The sequence goes on from NZ_JAUHHC010000004.1 coordinate 691,686, forward strand.
CGGTGATGTCGGCGTTGGCGGACACACCGGCACCGCTGGCGAGGAAGCTGGCGGCAAAGGAGAACACGTCGGCCACGGCGCTGTTGTCCGCCTGGGCCAGGACGTCGAGGTCGGCCGCCTCGATCGCGGCCCCGGCGCCGATGCTGGCAGCGGTGGCGCTGCCGATGAAGGCTTCCTGCTTGACCGCGCTGACCGAGAGCAGGCCCGACAGGGCCAGTCCCAGCGTGCTGCCGTCGACGGTGTTGGCCGCCTTGGCCGACACCGACACGTCGCCGGCGCTTACGTGCGCGCCGGCACCGATGCTGGCCGTGGTGTCGCCCTCGATCGTGGCGTCGACGAGCACGACATTGATCGCGACCCCGACACCGGCCGCCACCCCGGTGGTGGAGGCGGTGGCATGCGACGTACTTTGGGCGTCTATCGACACTTCGCCGCTGCCGGCGGAGACGCTGGCGCCGTCGCCGACGAAGGCGCGCGTCGAGCGCTCGATCAAGCTGCTGGAGCGCACACCGGCGCCGGCCGCCAGGCCGATGGCGACGACGTCGGTCTCGGGCGTGGCGATATTGTGCGAATCGGCCAGGATGTCGAGGCCGCTGGAGATGATGGTCGACTGGCCGGTCGCGCCGGCCAGCGTCGCGCCGGCGATCGTGACCTCGGAGACCACCGCGGCGACGCCGACGGTGCCGGCGGCCGCGCCGACGGTCAGCGCATCGATGTCGGCGCTGGATGTGCCGTGCACGCGGACCCGGTGGCCGAGGGCGCTCAGCGTCGACGCATCGACCAGGGCCTGCGTGGTGCCGGCGATGGTGGCCTGCGACAGGCCCACCGCGGCCGAGGCCGTGACCGACACGGCGGCCACCGCGCTCTTGGTCGTGACCGTGGGCAGGTCGTGCGCGGTGACGGCGATGTCGCCGCCCAGGGCCGTCACGGTGGAGCGGCCGATCGAAGCGTTGACGTCGTCGTGGATGTCGTTGCTGGCCACCAGCACACCGACCGCAATGCCGACGGCGCCGCCGGCCACCGCCACCGAGGCGTTGACCGCCGAGATCGTGGCCGTGTCGTCGGCCAGCACGCTGACCCCGCCGGCGCTGCGCACCGATGCATCCAGGATATGCGCGTCGACCACATTGCCGATGCTGTTGGTGGCGGCCACGCCGGCGCCGGCAATGGCGCCGCTGCCGATGGCGCCGGCGATGGCCAGCGAGGCTGCCACCGACACGGCCTCGATGCTGGCGTTCTCGACGGCGGTGATGGCAACGTCGCCCGTCCTGGCCTCGACGCCGGCGTCGGCTATATAGGCCGAGACCTGGTTGTCGACCGAGTTGTTGGCCACGGAAACGCCCACCGAGACGGCGACGGCCCCGAAGGCGGCGAAGGCACCGGCCACCGCGACCGCCGCGGTGTCGGCCTGGATCTGCGACAGGTCGCTGGCGTGCAGATCGACCGAGCTCGCCGAGATCCCGCCGGCGCCGCTGCCGTCGATATAGGCGGCCACATCGGTGCTGATGCGGTTGTCGCTGGCCACGCCGGCACCGGCGGCCGCGGCGGAGGCCAGCGAACCGGCGGCGACGGCCACCGAGCCGGTGAACACGAAGGCGTCGACGGACTGCTGCCCATTGGCCACCATCGCCAAGGCGCCGCCGGCCCGGATGCTGCTGTCCTCGGCGAAGGCCTTGACCTCCAGCGGTGCGCTGTTCAGGTTGACCAGCTTCCACAAGGTCGAGTCGGAGAAATCGCCCTGCACCGCGGTGACCTGCCGCCACAGCTTCAGGTCGCTGTAGTCCTGCGTGGCCAGGCTGCCGGCCGACAGGGGGCTGCTGCCGAAATACTCGAACACCGCGTCCTCGGCCGCGCCGCCCACGCCCGCCAAGCGCTTGACACGGTCGCCGGTATTGACCTGGCCGCTGCTGCTGGACGTGGTGAAGTCGAACTGCACCACCAGCGGGTCGCCGAGGTACTCGTACACGTCGCCGGCGCGCGGCCCGTCGCTGACGAGCACGGTCGCACCGGTGCCGAGCGCGAGCACGTTGTCGCTGCTGGTGTAGCTGTGCGGCACGCTGATGTGGTTCTGCGTGCCGATGTAGTTGCGCGCCAGGCCGACGCCCAGCGAGGCCCCGATGCCGCCGACCGAGCCGCCGACACCGACGCCGATCGCGGCGGAGACGATGATGGCGTCGATGCTGGACTTGTTCTCGGCGCGCAGCGCCACGGCGCCCGACGCGGTGAGGCTGGCCTGCGACAGATAGGCGTCGGTGCGGCCGAGGATGACGTTCTCGGCCAGCGCACCGGCGCCGGCCACGCCGATGCCCACGGTGCCGGCGGCACCGAGGGCCACCGAGGCCGCGGCCGACACGGCCCGGATCGTGGCCACATCTTCAGCGTCCAGCCGGATGTCGCCCTGCGTGGCGTGCACCGTGGCGCCGCTGACCGTCGCCAGCACGCTGTTGTTGATCGTGTTCTGGGCCAGGGCCACGCCGATCGAGACGCCCACGCCCACGGTCCCCGCGCCGATGCCAATGGCGACCGCGCCGGCAAAGGCGCTGATCGTCGAGCGATCGTCTGCCGTCAGGTCGACGCTCGAGGCCTCGATCACGGCGCCCGCGCCGCCGATGGCGCTGCGGACATCGGCGGCGATGCGGTTCTCCGAGAACACGCCGGAGCCGGCAATACCCACGCCCACATTGCCCGCGCCCACCGCCGCCGAACCCGCGAACACGATGGAATCGATGTTCTGGCGTGCCAGCGAGTCGAGCCGCAGCTCGCCAGCGGCGATGACGCTGCTGCCGCTGAGGTAGGACCGCACCTCGATCGGGCTCGGATCGGAACCCGGCTCCCAGCCGATGAAATTGCGCGCCACCGAGACGCCGATGGCCGCGCCGACGCCGACCTGGCCGACCCCGACCGCGATGGACAGCGAGAGGACGACGGAGGAGATGTTGATCGTGCTGACCGCGCTCAGCGAGACGTCGCCGGCGCTGTGCAGCACGCTGTCCTCGGCGAAGGCATTGGTCGTACCCAGGATGACGTTCTGCGCCACCGCGCCGGCGCCGGCGAGGCCGATGCCGACCGTGCCCAGGCCGATGGACACCGAGCCAGCGGCCGACAGCGCCTCGATCGAGCCCTTGCTGACGCTCACCGTCAGCGGCGCGCCGATCGCGCTCGTGCGCTCGAGCACGAAGGTCTGGCCGTCCGGCGCCACCACCAGCCAGTTGCTGCCCGGCACCGACTCGGAAACCTTCAGCTTGTCGACCCGCAGCCAGTGCGAGGCATCCGCGTAGTTCTGCGTGGCGAGATTGGCGTTCTTGCCGTCGTTGTCGCTGCCGACATAGCGGTAGACGCCGGCGGCCGTCTTCACCGTCGTGCCGTCGCTCAGGTTGTAGAGGCTGCGCAGCGACTGGCCGTCGGTGCCGCCGGCCGGTGGCGTCAGCGGGATCGCCACCGGCGTGTCGGCCTTGGCGTTCGCCTCCGAGCTCGCGAGCTCGATCACCTTGGCACTGACATTGATGACGTAATAGGTCTGTCCGCTGACCAGCCCGCCGATGGCCGGGCCGCCCTTGGCGTCGTAGAGGACCTTGTCGCCGGTGGCATAGGGATGCGAGGCGTCGAAGACGAGCTGCTTGCCGTTCTGCACGCTGCCGATGTCGATGCGCCCGCTTTCGGGCGTCAGCATCGCCTCGGGTGTGACCGACTCGGTGACGGCCAGCGGCGCCATGCCGGCGGCCTGCAGGGCCGCGTCCATGGCCGCGCGCAGCCGGCCCAGCAGCAGCGCGTCGCCCTTGGCGTCCTGCGTGGCCTCGTTGAGCGCCGCGGTCTCGCCGATGTCCTGGTCGGCCGTCGCCGCGTCCGCCAGTTCGTCGGCGGTCAGCAGGCCGCCGAGGTTCACGTCGAACAGGTGCCGGCCCTGCTGCAGCGCGGTGATCGTGAGGTCGCCGGACGAGCTACTGACGCCGCTGTCGGCATCGCGGATGAAGGCATCGACGTGGTTGTCGATCTCGTTGAAGGCCAGCGACAGGCCGATCGATATCGCCGCGCCCACCTCGGCGCCGAAGCCCACGGCCACCGAGGCCGCACCGGCGATGGACTTGATGCCCGGCGAGTCGTCGGCCAGGATCTGCACGCTGCCGGCGCGGATGCCGGCGCTTCCATCGCGGTCGATGAAGGCCAGGGTATCGAGAGCGATCTTGTTCTCGGCATAGCTGCCGGCACCGCTCAGCGCGATGCCGACCTCGGTGCCGCCGCCGATGCCCGCGGCCAGCGCAACGACGACCGCGTCGATGCTCTCGGTGGAATGGGCGCCGACGCTCAGGTCGCCGGCCGCGCGCACGCTGCTGTCGACGATGGAGGCCTGGATCTGCGAGGCGTTCTTCGCCGCATTGACCTGCTTCCACAGCCGCGAATCGCGGTACTGCTGGATGCGCAGGTCGAAGCCCTGGGCTCCCGCGGTGTCCGGATCGCTGTCGTTGGCCGGCGGGCCGATGTATTCGTAGATGTCGCCGGCCAGCGCGCCCTCGACCACGCGCACCTTCAGCCCCGGGGTCAGCGTGGGCTGTCGCGGCGCGTTCTTGTCGCCCTGGCTGGGCACGTCGACATCGGCCGTCACGCCCGGCGCGTTCGGGTCCCAGCCGATGAAGTTGCGCGCCACGGCAATGCCGACGGCGGCGGCGACGCCGACGCCGTCGGTGCCCAGGCCCACCGCCACCGCCACGCCGGCGACGGTGGCGTGGATCTCGGCGGTGCCCGTGGCCTCCACCGTCACATCGCCGACCGAATGCGCATTGCTGCCGATGACGCTGCCCTCGATGTCGGCATGCGTGTGCGAGAGCACGATATTGGTCGACTCCGCCGCGCCGCCGGCGACGCCGACGCCGATGCTGCCGACCGCCACCGCCACGGCGGCCGCGATGGTGACCACCCCGACCGAGGACGCGTCGCTGGCCGTGACGAGCACGTCGGCGCCGCCGGTGTCCACGCGACCCAGGTTCACCAGGCTGGCGCCGACCTCCTTCTCGATCCGGTTGTGCGCGAGCGCCAGGCCCAGCGAGACCGCGATGCCGGGTCCATCGGTCGTGCCGCCGATGCTGGCGGCGGCGGCCATGCCGAAGGCATTGATCGTCGAATCGTCGCTGGCCGTCACGCTCAGCAGGCCGTCGGCATCGACGGTGCCCGAGGCCTCGGGGTTGGCGGCGTCCGGCGCGTTCGTGTTGGCGATGCGCGCCGTGATGCTGTTGTCGATCTCGTTGAAGCTGAGCGCGCCGGTGGCGGCGACGCTGACCGCGCTGGCGCCGCCACTGATGGCCACCGCCAGGCCAAGCCCCAGGGCGACCGAGGTGATCTCGGCCTCGCTGTCGGCCGAGACGGTGAAGCCGCCGGCCGACTCGATGTCCGAATCGAGCACCTCGGCGACCAGCGTGTTCTCGATCTCGTTGACGGTGAGCGAGAAGCCCAGCGAGGCCGCGATGGCGGTCTCCTGGCTTAGCGCGAAGCTCAGCGCCGCGGCGCCGGCAACCGAGACGATCGACGAATCGTCCTCGGCCGTGACGGCGATGCCGCTGCTGCCGCCGCCGCGGTTCTGCAGCAGGCTGTCGCCGCGCACGCGGGCCTGGGTGTTGTTGCGCACCTTGTTGTAGCCGACCGAGCCGGCCAGGCTGACCGCGCCCACGGCGCCGCTGGCCGAGGCCCCCAGGCTGCCGGCGGCGCCGATGGCCAGGGCCAGGATCTGGCCGCTGCTGTGCGCATCGACGGTGATGGCGTCGCCCGCGCTCAGCCGGGAGTCGTCGACCTCGGCCCAGGCCAGATTGCCCTCGCCGTCGCCGTCGATGCGGTTGATCGCAAAGGAGCCGCCGATGGCGACGGCCGCGGCCGTGCCCTGGGTGGACTGGCCGATGGCGATGGCCAGCACGCCGGCGCCGGCGATGATTTGCGCATCGTTGTGCGCGCTGACGTCGACGGCGCCTTCGGCGTCGACATGGCTGCGGCGCACGGCGGCCACGGTGTCGGCATCGATGTTGTTGACCGAGCCCGAGCCGGCCAGCGCCCCCGCGAAGCCGGTGCCCGACTGCTGGGCGATCGCGCCGCCGAAGGCACCGGCGACCGAGAAGGTCTTGATGCTGCCGCTGGAGAGGGCCTCGACCGTGATGCCGCCGCTGGCCTGCGGGTCCCACAGGATCTCGCTGTCCTCGAGCAGGGCCTCCGTGTCGGTGGCGATGGTGTTGACGGCAATGGCCACGCCCGCCGACAAGGCCACGCTGGTGCCCCTGCCCGAGGCCTGGGCCAGCGAGACGCTGCCGGCGAGGGCGAAGATGTCGGCATCGTTGCCGGCGTGCACGAGGGCATCGCTGACGGCGTCACCGCCGAGCAGGATCGCCTCGCTGTCGAGCATGCGGGCGCGCGTGTGCCCGCTGATGAAGTTCAGCGCCACCGAGCCCGCCAGCGAGCCGGTCACGGTGCTGCCGCCGCCGCTCGTCTTGCCGCCGGCGGCCACGGCGCCGGCGCCGCCGGCCGCCAGGCTCCAGATATTGGAGACGTCGTCGGCCGTCACCGACAGGCGGCGCTGGGCCGTCTCGACGACGAAGTCCTGGAAGTCGACGCTGCGCAGCGTCAGATGGGCATCGTCGATGAAGGCGTCGGTGCGCGCGTCGATGCCGTTGTAGCTGAAGGCGCCGGCCAGCGCGACGGCGTTGGCGCCCGAGTCGGTCTTGGCCAGCGCCAGGCCGCCGGTGGCCGAGACGATGTCGTTGTGGTTGACCGCCTTGATGTCGACGGCGTCCGCCCTGACCACGTAATCGGTCAGCGAGGCGCGGGTGACATCGGTGACATGGTTGATGGACACCGCGGCGGCCACGGCCAGGCTGCTATTGGCCTGCTGGTCCTTCTGTCCCTGGGTGGGTGCACCCGCGGCGGCCGGCACGTTGCCGGCCTGCCCGGCGGCGCCGGCCGCCGGCGCGTTGCCGCCGGCATTGGCCTGCGGCGTGTCGGGCGATCCGTTGGCCACCGCTCCGGCCACGGTGAAGGCGTAGAGGCCGCCGGCCACGCTGGCGCGCGCGGTGACCGCGCCGACCACGTCGATGCCCTCGGCCTGGCTCACGTCGACGCCGTTGTCGTCCAACTCGCCGATGATGGCGCGCGTGTCCCGATCGATCTCGTTGATGGCCACCGAGATGCCGGCGCCGATGGCCTTGCTCTTGGCCACGCCGCCGGCCCAGTTGATCTGCGTCTCCAGGCTGCCGCCATAGACGTCGACGCGGCCACCGGTGATGCGCGAGCCCTGGGCGATATGGGCCAGCGTGTCGCTGTCCTGCTTCAGGAAGGAGAAGGTGCCGCCGACGGCCAGCTTGCCGGCGTCGGCGCCGGCCTGGTTGAAGGAGAAGCCCATGATGGCTTCCTCGGCCTTGACGTTCAGGCCCGACTGCTGGCCGCTGTAAAGGTCGACGTCCTTCTCGATGATGGCGTGCGTGGTGTTGTTCAGGAAGCGCAGGCTGATGGCGCCGCCGATACCGCCCTTGCCGCCCTTGGTCGGGGTGAGGCTGGCATCGAAGGAGGGGTCGATTTCGTCCAGGCCGTTGGCGGCGAACCGCAGCGGGTCGCTGATCTCGATGCTGGGCAGCTGGAAGGCGAACACGCCGGTCACGCCCATGAACTGCATCCAGTTCGTCGCCTCGATCGAGACCACATGCTCGTCGACATTGTTGGCGTTGGCGCTGTGGGTGACGTTGTCGTTGTTGGCCGGGTCGTAGTTGTCCGGGTCGCTGTAGTACTCGGGCGCCGGGCGGTAGAACGGGTCCTGGTTGATGACGGCGCCGCTGCGCACGATGGACTCGGCGACGTTGTTGAACACCAGGACGTTGATCGAGCCCGCCACCGCCACCTTGTCGGCCGAGGTGGTGCTGCGCGTGAAGGTGTTCATCAGCGACCTCAGCCCGCCCGACCCGTCGAGGTAGGTGTTGAAGAAGTCGAAGCCCTTGCTGGAAATGTTGTCGCTCAACTCGCCGGCCGAGGCGGGCACGAACTCGTCGAGGCGGGTCAGGAAGGGATAGGTCACGCCCGACAGCAGGCGCAGGGCGCGCATCGAGTCGAGATGGGCGCCGCCTTCGATGATGGCGCGCGAAGCGTTGTTGATCACGCCCACGGTGAGGGCGGCGGCGATGCTGTTGTCGGCCGAGGTGTTGGGCTCTGCCTTGCCCGTGTTCGTGTCCGTCTTGCCCTTCTGCTCCTCGCCGGTGCTTTCGGCGCTGATCGAGAGTTCCTCGGTGATGCCCGAGGTCAACTCCATATCGTCGTTGGAGTTCAGGTCCGCGGTGGAGCGGATGAGGGTCTCGACGACGTGATCGGTGAAGCTGAAGGCCAGCGCGCCCGCCACCTGCCCCAAGGGCTTGCCGTTGGCGCCACCGGCGTTGCTGTTGGCCTGGTACCTGGCCGCCACCTGGCCGACCAGGTTGTCGAAGAAGCTTTGCTTGTAGTCGAAGCCGCTCTTCGGCGTCTTGGGCTTGTCGCGATCCTCGGCCTCGAAGCCGGCGGTAGCCGAGGCCGTGTCGCTGGCCCCCAGGGCCGAGCCGATGCCGAAGGTGAGGAAGGTCGAGTCCAGAATCTGCGTCGCCGCCAGGCGGTAGCTCTGGCCCGCCGGCAGCGGCGTCACGGCGCCGAGCTTGATGCGGGCGACGCCGCCGCGGGTCTCGTTTTCCAGCGCGCCGAGCTGGAAGGTCTGCTTGTCGACCAGGCGCTGGTCGCCGATCAGATTGAACTGGTCGGTGCCGGCCATGATGTAGTAGAGGCCACCATGCTCCAGCCCCTCGATCATCGGCGTGTAGATCTGGCCGTCGATGAGGCCGTCGGGGTCGCGCCAGCGCGAAATCTGCTCGCCGTCGGCGTCGAGTTCGGGCGTGCCGTCCGGGTTGAAGCTGGGCACGACGCGGTCATTGTCGTCATGGCCCGGCTCGAAGAAGTTGACCGCCTGGCCGAGCTCGAAGGTGTTGCCCGGGCCGTTGACGGTGATCTTGTCGCCGACGATGTCGTCCTGCGTGAAGCGGTTCGAGTTGGTACTGGGCGAGAAGTCGACCGGCCCGTACAAGGCCGTCGCCGCCGCGAGGGCTTGTGCAATCGCGATCGGCCCGATGGCGCCCGAGGCCGCCACGAACTCGGCGATCGCCTTGGCCTTCGCCTCGGCCGGGGTCAACAGGTCGATCGGCACGCCGTCAATAGCGTTCTGCTCGTTGCGCGCCAGCTGGACGTAGCGGCTTTCGTCGACGGCCGTCGTCGGGTCGTCTTCCAGCGCGATGACGGTGTAGGTCTCGCCGTTGGTCAGGCCGCCGATGCTCATGCCGCGGCGCGACGAATAATCGGCCGTGTCCTCGGTGACGACGACCCAGTTGTTGGCCTGATTGGCCTGGTTGTAGACCGAGATGCGGTTGTTAGCGAAGTCGACGTAACCCCAGGGTTCGGAGGTGACGCGCCACAGCGTCGGATCGCGGTAGTTCTGCTTGGCCACTGCGAGGTCGATGCCGGCGGCGTTGGAGACCCGCGGCCCGATGTACTCGAACACGGTCCCGGCCGGCATCAGCAGGTCGGACCAGCCGGCCGGGTCGGTGGCCGATACCGGCACCTCTTCGGTCACCTGCACGGTGTCGCCGACGATGCCGTTGGCGTCGTCGGCCGGCATCAGGCGCTTGACGGTGGCCGCGCTGGTCACGGCCGCGGCCTTCAGCGTCGGGTCGAACTCGAACTTGACGACCTCGCCGCCGTTCGTGTTCATGTCCGCCTGCACCTTGCCGGCTACGTCGGCGCGGATATCGGCCTTGGAGAACTGCAGCGCCAGCGACAGCGCCGCGACGCCATCGGCGAACAGGCCGGCCTCCGATTCGGCCTCGGACTCGGTCTCGCCCAGCGCGCGGATGTTGACGGTGCGGCCGCCATGCACCTCGGCTGTGGGCGCCACGGTGGTCAGCGAGCTCAGGCGCGCCCAGCTGACGGCCAGCGAGGCCGCGAAGGGGACGGACTTCCGCCCTTTCACCGGGCCCTCTTCCTCGACCTCGGTGGCGGTGGACATGGCCGCCGTGGCGCTGCCGTCCGAGGTGATGTTGACGGCACCGCCGCCTTCGATCTTGGCGCCGGCCCGCACATCGATGCTCGCCTTGGCGTCCGCCTGCGCGTAGCCGAGGCTGAAGAGCAGGCTGGAGGCCTGGCCGCTGGCGTCGGCCGAGGCGGTGGCATAGATGCCGATCACGTCGCCGGCCAGGATCTGGGCACCGGCGCCGATGTCGACATGCGCTTCCGAGGCCTTCACCAGCACCTTGATCGGCAGTGCGATGAAGTCTTGCAGCAGGCTCAGGCCGGGATCGACGAACCACTGCTTCTGCAGCGTCGTCAGCCCCAGCTGGGTGGCGATGTCGCGGTCCTCGGCCTGCGCCACCAGGTAGATGTTGGCGGCTTGGAGCTGGGCACCGGCGCCGATATCGATGTCGACGGAACGGGCGATATAGCCCGAGGGCAGCAGGTTCTCGATGTCCGGCGTGCCGATGCGGCGGGCGCGGAAGACGATGTCGTTGTCGGCATCGCTGGCATTGGGAGCCAGCGTCGACAGGATCGCGCCGGGCTTGACCTGGATGTTCGCGGCAAACACCTCGAGATAGCCGCCGTGCGTCGCCACGTCGCCCTCGAACACCACCTTGTCCACGTAGATGTCGGTCAGCGGATTGGGCCGACCGGCGAAGTTGCCATAGATCTGCAGGTCGGCGGCGAAGCTGCCATCCAGCCCCTGCACATGGATGGTGTCGGCGCCGAAGCTGCCGTTGATCGTCAGCGACTCGGTCGGGGCCTGGAAGTCGATGGTCGAGCCGAAGACCAGGCCCTCGCTGGTGAAGCGCAGATTGTTGAAGAGCAGTTGCATCTGCCCGTCGCCGGGCGTGCCGATGTCGCGCAGCACCATGTCGTCGGCGAATACCGTGCCGCTGAGGGTCAGGTTGGCGGCGTCGCCCTCCGTCAGCGTCTCGGGGTCCATGCCGGTGTAGACCACATGGCGGCCATAGAGGTCGACGGCGCCGCCCTGCTCGGCGACGGTGGGCACGAAGACGTCGGTGGTGACGCCGTTGGAGACGGCGAAGCCGTCGCGGAGCTCATTGCCGGCCAGGATGCCGCCGTGCAGCGTGCCGCTGAGCGAACCGCCCGCCTCGAACAGGAAGTAGTCGTTGACGTCGTCGCGCCCGACCAGCGACTCGAAACCGCTGAAATGGATGCCCGCCACATCGCCGGCATTGGGGCCGCTGATCGTCCAGTTGGCGATGGTCGCGCCCTCGGCGCTCGGGTCCTCGGCCTCGGGCGGGCGCGGGCCGACGAGGCTGTCGGCCGCCGCGCTGCCCACCAGGATGTCGATGCGGTCGAAGGCGGCGACGTCGGTGGCCTGGGCGGGCAGCGGTTCCGGCTCGCCGGGCACATAGACCTTCAGGTTCACCGTCACGCCGCTGCTGCGGCTGGCGAAGCTCAGCGTGTCCGGCGCGGCCACGCCGGTGTCGCCGACCTCGCGGCTCAGGCCGCCATCGACCAGGCCGCTGATCGAGCCGCCGGCGAGCAGGCGGAACTCATCCGCCGCCTCGCCGCCGATCACGCCTTCGATCGAGCTGAACCGCGTCTGGCCGTTGACCACGCCGGCATCGGCGCCATCGATCAGCCAGAGGTTGTCGATATTGGCGCCGATCAGCGAGTCGTAGCCCAGCGCGCCGCCGTTGCCGCCGTCAATAGCGCCGCTGATGCGGCCGACGCCGCTGTCGCCGCTGCGCAGGATGAAGAGGTCGTCGCCGGTGCCGCCCCGCAGGTTCTCGAAGGCCTGGAAATGGGTGATGCCGCTGGCAGAGCCCCGATTGAGACCGTCGATGGTCCAGCTGACGCCGCCGCTCGCGCTTTCGTCGGGGCCGGTCAGCGTGTCGTTGCCGGCGCCGCCGTCGACCTCGACGATCAGATCCACCGGCAGCAGCACGCCCACCGTCACGCGGTCGTCGCCGCCGCGCGCCAGGATGTGCACCTCGGCGACGCCGCTGCCGTCGCTGCCGAAGGTCTGCACATGTTCGCTGGCCAGGCCGGCGTCCAGCACGAAGTCCAGGATGACGCCGGCGTCGTTGAAGTCCGGCGACAGCACGAAGCCGACCGCGTCGGCGCTTTCGCGCAAGGTGGCGGTGAGGATGCCGCCGCTGAATTGCAGCAGCGCGCCGCTGAAGCCGGCGTCCAGCGCGTTGATGCTGATGCGGTCGTCGCCGCTGCCGGTGATCAGCGACAGCGAACCGCTGGGGCTGGCGAAGCTGAAGCTGGAGCTGGCGCCATTGCTGAAGCTGAAGTTGTCCAGACGCACGCGCGTCTGGCCCGGGGCCGGCGTGTCGACGACGATATCGGTGTCGAAGATCGAACCGGTGAACACGACATGGTTGCCGGTGGTGACCAGCGCGTCGTAACGGTCCATGCCGCTGAAGTTGCCGCCGTGACCGGTGGCGCCCGACTGGTCGGCGCCCGTGGGCTGGTAGGCGGTGATGTGGCCGCTGGCGTCCTGCGCCGCAAAGCCGTCCAGGCCGCCCGCGCCGCCGGCGATCATGCCACTGATGCTGCCGCTGCCGACGAAGACAAAGGCGTCGTTGCTGCTGGCCTGGCCCGTGAGACTCTCGAAGCCGGCGAAGGCCATGCCGTCGACGCTGCCGCTGTTGCCGCCGGTGATGTCCCAGCGGGTCTGGTCCAGCACCGCGACCGGACCGATCAGGGTGTCGCTGGCGGCGCTGCCCACCACGCTTTGCAGATGGGCAAAGGCATGCACGGCCGTGCCCAGGGCCTGCTCCAGGTCCACCGTCACCGGCGCGCCGAAACCGCTGTAGTCCAGCGTGTCCAGCGCCGGTGCGGCGCTGTCGATGACGCCGCCGTCCAGCGTGCCCGCCACCGAGGCACCGGCGCTCAGCTTGAAGGTGTCGTCGGCGCTGCCGCCGGTGAAGTTCTCGATGGCATCGAAATGCAGGTCACCGAGCTGACCCTTCCCGGCGCCACTGAGCTTCCACAGATTGACCGCGTTGGCGCCGAACAGCGTGTCGACGCCGGCGCCGCCGAGGAGCTCTCCATCCAGCGAGGCGCCGGCCTGCAGACGGAATTCGTCCTTGGCACTACCGCCCGTGAGGTTCTCGATGGCCCGGAAGGCAGCGCCGTTGAGCATGCCGGCATTGACATCGAACAGGCTCCAGCTGTTGTCCTGGTTGCCGCCGATCAGCGTGTCTTCGCCGTTGCCACCGTCGAGCTGACCACTCAGCGCGGCCGCCCCGACAAAGCTGAAGCGGTCGTCGCCGCCGCGGCCGCTGAGGTTCTCGATCCCGCTGAAGCCACTGATGCCCTGCGCCGAACCGGCATTGGCCGCGCTGATCAGCCAGTCGGTGTCGACGTCGGGGCCGATCAGCGTGTCGGTGCCCTCGCCGCCCTTGATCGTCAAGGGCACCGACAGCGCATCGGTGCTGATGCGGTCGTTGCCCGCGCCGGCATCGAGCACCAGACCGAGGATGCCGACGGTCTCGTTGCCGAGGGTGAGCGTCTTCGATGCTGCCGCGTCATCGAGATAAGTCAGGTTGACGACCACCCCGCCGTTGGCCGAGGTCGCCGACTGGTGGATCTCCACCACGTCGTCGCTGCCGGCAAAGCTGACCGTATAGACACCCGCGGCGCTTGCGGTCATCGGGTCGGCCGAAAGAAGCAGACGCGGCTCCAGCGCTTCCAGCCGCAGCGAGGGCCGCCGCGCCAGAGGGCTGCTCGCCTTCTGTGCCATCGCCCAACGGGCGTGTTGGGACTGGGCGATACGGCTCTTCAGCTGACGCAGCAACTGCATGGCGGTCTCCTCAGGCACACCTGATTCGGGGGCGTGGACGCCCTTCTCGCGCACCGCCGGCATCAGGAGACCGGGGAGGCTCGCCGCCTTGAACTACCGCAACCAGGACCTTTGACGCAGCGTCGACGCCATCAAAAGCCTTTACAGCTAGCAGGGATTCTGGCTTGTAAACGGATGTTGCAGCAGGTCGGCGATGCATGGACGCCCGGCAAACATTGCTTACCCCCACGATTGAAGTCGCAGGAGACCCATGAAAACCCTGGTTTGCAAGGCCGCGGGACCGACAGCTGCCCCATGTCCGCTTCGGCCTCGGCTTACCGGCGGTGGGAGCGGTCGTGGCACCCATGCCAACGGGAGCGCCGGCCGCGCCATCCAGCGCGAGCTGGGAATGCTGTTGCCGGATTTCGCTCTGCATACGAGCGCCCGCTGCGATTCCGCATCGGGCACCTGGACCGCAATCAACACGCAAGGAGCATTCATGGACACCAGCAATGACCGCCGCATGGTGACGGGACTTTTCCCGGACCGCGCGAGCGCCGAATCCGCCTACGGCTCGCTGGGCGAGCGCGGCTACAGCCCGAGCGACGTCGACGTCGTCATGTCGGATGAAACCCGGCAGAAGCATTTCGCCGACACCGGCACGGAAACCGAGCTCGGCAACAGGGCCGCCGAAGGCGCGGCCGTGGGCGGAGCCATCGGCGGCACCGTGGGTGCCATTGCCGCCGCCCTTGCCGCAGCGGGTACCACGCTCGCGCTGCCGGGGCTGGGCCTGGTCATTGCCGGGCCGCTAGCCGCGGCGCTGGCCGGCGCGGGGGCGGGCGCAGCCGGCGGCGGTCTGATCGGAGCGCTCGTGGGCTGGAACATGCCGGAAGAGCGGGTCAAGCATTACGAAGAAGGGATTCGCAAGGGCGGCATTCTGATGGGCGTGCGCGCGAAAAATGACGAGGACGCCGCGCACTTCGAGGACCGCTGGACCGCGAACAAGGCAGAGCACGTCTATCGCTGATCACCGACGCAAGCGCGCAGACTGCATCGCCGACGAAGCAAGCCTGTCGGCGCTTGCAGCTTGCGCCCCTAGGCGTGGGGATTGTTGGCGCTCGGCCGCCATTTGCAGAATGAGCGCACTCATTTCCAAGCCGTGGCTTAGAGCCGCGGCCTGGATTCGCGCTCGTTGGAAAGGAGCTTCCGATGCTCAAGTCCCGGCTTCTTCTGCTTCCCCTCCTCGGCTTGTTCTGCACCGCCAGTGGCGCGGAGGACATCGTTGCCGTCACCACCGGCGTTCAACGCATCCAGACCTTCGACAGCGCCACACCTGGAACGCTGACCCGCGATGTGGTGATCTCGGGGCTGCAGGGGACCGACTCGATCGTGGCCATCGATCGTCGGCCTTCCAACGGCCTCATCTACGGGATCACCAACAACAACCGCATCTACACCCTGGATTCGGTGAGCGGGACGGCGACCTTCGCTTTTGCGGTCAGCGCCCTCGGCGGTGTGGCGGGCGGCGGAAACACCGGCTTCGATTTCGATCCGGTCGCCGATGCGGCAGGCCAGTTCTCGCTCCGCGTCTCCGGCAACCTGCTGACTGGCAGCACCGTACAGAACGTGCGCATCAACGTCGATACCGGCGCGACGCTGGTGGACACCCCCTTCTCCTTTGCCTCGGGCGACCCGAACCAGGCGATCACGCCCCTCCTGCCCGCTTTTGCCTATACCAACAACGTCCCGGGTGCGAGCTCCACCTCCTTGTACGGCCTCGTGAGCCGTCCCGGCGCGAGCATCAATCCGCCGCTCCTGGTCAGCATGCCCAATCCCGCGGCCGGCAGCTTCAGCACGGTCGGCGCGCTCGGCCTGCCCAATCTGACCAACCCCTTCGGCTTCGACGTTTCCGGCGCGACAGGCATCGCTTACGCCGCGATCGGCACCGCCAGCGGGGCACAGCTTTTCACCATCGATCTGGCCACGGGCTCGGCCACGCTGATCGGAACGACGGGCGGCAGCCTGCCGCTTGTCGGCATTGCCGCATCGGTCCCCGAGCCCTCTGCGGCTCTCTTGCTGACGCTTGGCCTGGCGGGCTTGGGCGCCGCCGCCCTGCGCGGGCGGCGCCAGCCGGCACCGTGAAATAGACCGGCAGCGACAGGCAGCCCGGATAGCCGCGCGCCCGCTCGATGCTCGACCCGCCCCTTACTTCGCCGCCGCGGGAAAGGCCGGCAGCTTGCCGATGTCGCGCGGATCGTGCTGGATGATCAAGGTGGCCTTCAGGTTCTTCGCGATCTGCTTGATGCGCTGGATCGAGGCGATGGTCTGAGCGCGGTCGTGGTTGAAGCCGGGCACGCCCTCCTGCTCATAGTTCTCATGAAAGTGGACGGCATCGCCACTCAGGATCAGCGGCCCCATCTCCTTGAGGCGGACGAGCAGCATGCTGTGTCCCGGCGTGTGCCCCGGCGCCCGCAGCATCATGACGCTGCCATCGCCGAACACGTCCTTGTCGGCGCTCAGCGGCTCGACCTTGCGCTTCTCGGCGATCCACTCCTCGAAGCCCTTCACGTTCGCGCCGGCCATCGGCGGATTGGCGTTGATGCCCTCCCAGTCGCCCTTGCCGATGAGCAGCGTCGCGTTCTTCAGCGGGCCGAGTTGACCGGTGTGGTCGGCGTGGTAATGGCTGATGCCGACATACTTGACGTCATCGGGGTTGACGTTGATCTGCTTGAGCAACTCGACCAGCGGCTTGTTGGTCGCGCTGGGAACCGAGCCCGGCAGATAGCCGGTGTCCCAGATCATCAGATCCGCGCCGTGGCGGATGACGTAGCAGCTGAAGGTGAACGGCTTGCTGGTCTCGGTGTAGGCAAAGCTGTCGCTGAAGCGCCTCGGGTCGTTGGTCCCGCTGCCGCAATCGAGCCGCGTCAGCGAGACCTCCTGGGCCGCCGCCGACAGGGAGAGCAGCGCGCCCATGCCGAGCGCCAAGCAGAAGCTGAACTTCATATCGTCTCCTTGTGTGCGTTCGATGATAGCGGCGCACAGGCCCGGCATGGCGGGTCGTCAACGCGCTCAGGCGCGGCTCATCTCCATCACCCAGTTGGTCTCCCAGCTGCAGCCCCCATCGCTGGAGAAGGCCTGCTGCCAGCGCAGCTGCTCGGTGCCCAGCCGGTCCCATTGGTAGCGGACCCGGATCGTCCGACCGTCGTAACGATCATCCCCCTCGAAGATGCCCCGGTCGCCGTCGAAGCCGCCGACCACCGGCGGCAAGAGGTGGCCGGTGGCAGCCTCCAGACCGCCGTCGCGGTTGTTCAGCCAGAAGATGCTCCAGAGGCCGGTGAGCGGGTTGAACACCCGCAGCGACATGCCGACAAAGCCCGGGCGCCAATCGCCTTCGGGGGTGAAGTCGTCGACATTGCCGATGCCGCCCGGCAGCTTGCTCATGCGCATGCTGGCGCCGAACTGCTCCCAGTCGTCGGCGCCCTGCAGCGGCTTGAGCAGCTTGCGGTTGCGGATCCGCCAGGCACCGACGAGGAAGTCGAAATCGGCAGCTGTACCCATGATGAAGTCCTTTCTGTGTTGCAAAGCCAGCGTCAGACCGAGCGCCAAGCGGCGGCGGCGGTGAAGGCGGCGGCCAGGATGAGGATCGAGCCGACGCCGAGGGAAAGGCCACGTTGCGCGGCAGCGCCCGGACCGGCCCAGCGCTGGGCGCCGGCCGCGACGAGGGCGACCACGCCGTAGATCGCAATCTGATTGCCGGCGGTGATGGCGCTTAGCAGCAGCGCCTGCTCGGCCACACCGCGCTGCGGCGTGCGCAGAAAGCCCGGGAACACCGCCAGCATGAAGGCATAGGCCTTGGGATTGAGCAGGCAGTTCAGGACGCCGCGCAGGAAGATGGCGTCGCGCGCCTGTCCGGCCTCGCCCGGCTTCAGTTGCGGGCCGGCCGAAGGCGCTGCGCGCAGGATCGCCAGGCCGATCCAGCTCATATAGGCGCAGCCGGCCAGCAGCAGCACATTGAACGCTGCGGGCCACAGCAGCAGGAGCGCGCTCAGGCCCAGCACATTGACGATCACATGGACGAAGCCACCGACGACGATGCCGGCCAGTGCCAGCAGCCCTCCGCGCAGGCCGGCCGTCAGGGCGCTGCCCGCGACGAAGGCCATGTCCATGCCGGGCAGCACGATGATGCCGAAGGTCAGCGCGAAGTAGATCCAGAGTTCGTGGCCAGCGTCCATGGCGGGTTCCGAAAAAAAGGGGTGAAGGCAGTCTAGGCAGCACTTAGGACAGAATCGGTCCTATATCGAACGGAACCATGAACCGATGGAAAAGCCGACGAGTCGGGTGCTAGCGGTTTTGGAGCTGCTGCAATCGAACGCGCGCCTGCCCGGCGCCGAACTGGCGCGGCGGCTGGGCGTCGAGCCGCGCACCGTGCGGCGCTATATCGCGCATCTGATCGAGCTGGGCGTGCCGGTCGACGCGCAGCGCGGCCGCGACGGTGGCTATGCGCTGACGGCCGGCCACAAGCTGCCGCCGATGATGTTCACCTCGGACGAGGCGCTCGCCCTGGCGATGGGCTTGCGCGCGGCCCGCGAACTGGGGCTCAACGGCATCCTGCCCGCGATTGCCAGCACCCAGGCCAAGCTGGAGCGCGTGATGCCGCAGCCGCTGCGCCGGCGCATCGGCGATGTCAATGAGGTGGTGGCGCTGGACCTGCGCCGTCCGAGCGGCGCGCAGCCGCCGAATGCCAGCGCCGAACTGCTCGGCCTGAGCGCTGCCGCACGCGCGCAGCAGCGCGTTCGCCTGGGCTATCTGGACGCATCGCAGAGCGCGAGCGCTCGCGATGTCGACATCTATGGCCTGGCCTACCGCGGCGGCGCCTGGTATGCCGTCGGGCACTGCCATCTGCGTCGCGCCGTGCGCTCCTTTCGCCTCGATCGCGTGCAATCGGTCGAGGCGCTGCCCATCAGCTTCGGGCGCCCTCCCGGTTTCGATGTGCTGGCCTATCTGACCGAGTCCATCGCGACCCTGCCGCGCAGCCACGCGGTCGAGGCGATCCTGCATTGCGATCTGGCGACCGCGCGCCGCGCGCTCTATGCCGAGATGGGTCTGCTGGACCCCTGCGCCGAGGGGGTCAGGTTATGCGCACAGGCCGACGACCTGGAGTCGATGGCGCGCGACTTCAGCCGCCTCCCTTTCGGTTTCAGCATCGTCAAGCCGGCCGCGCTGCGCCGCGCGCTGGCCAGCCATGCGCAGGCGCTGCTTGCTCGCAGTCGCGGCTGAAGAGCAGATAGAGCTTTCGAAGTACAAGCATGAGGTGTCCCCTGGAAAAGTTGAGGATGGGCGGTTGATGAAAAAGGCGATTCGCGCCAGATATGGCTGCGCTACGCGCGGCTAGCAGTTCGGCGCGCGGACGCGATAGGGAAATTCCGCGAAGTCGGTTGCCGATTTGGCGCGGAAGCGCTGCGCCAACTTCACGGCCACCAGCCAGTCGACTCAACTGTTTCGATGCCATTCGGGTATATCAGATGCAGCGTGGTGATGCTGCCGAAAGGATCAGATCCGCCGCTCACCAGGCGCGTGATGGTCGCTTCCGTCAGCTCTGCTCGAAGCGGATCCGGATCCAGTGCCGCTGCGTCTGCCCGGGGCGCAACACGTAGCCCACCTGAGGCCAGGACGCTTCGCCGAGGTGGTGCACGGTGTCCGGCGGGTACTGGGGTTCGAGCGCCAGGCCGGCATGG
>NZ_JAUHHC010000005.1 GCF_030410485.1 Roseateles violae
CTCCGCACGGTGCTCTTGCACCATGCGCACGGCGCGCTCACGAACCTCGGGCGAAAACTTCGGGGACTTCTTCATGGCTCCATTCTCTACAGTTGGAGCCTCCTCGAAACCCGGGGCGATTCAAGTCGTCATGATTGGACGCGTCACTGGACGACATGACTAACTTCTTTACGAAATTGCCGGGCAGGACTCACGATTGCAGCGCAGCACAACGGACGCTCCCTATAAAGCACCGACAGTCACACGTACAGTTGCGCCTGCGTCAGTACGTATTTGAGTTCTAGCTTGCACCCTCATTGGCTCTGCAAATTTCCATCTGCCTTCATCGACAAGGCCGAGTCGTTCATGGTCAAGCGCGTGGCGATGGCCAACGAGCATGCTTTTGCCCGCGTGGAGCAGACCTCGTCAGAGCTTCCATCGCCTGATCAGCATCTGATTCAGCTCACCGTCGCCGACGGCAAGGTCGTCGCCTACTTCGGATCGTTGAGGAGTTGACTCCATGGAGCGTCAAGCCGCCTTGCGACTTCCATTGAGTCTTCGGTCGTTCACGCTCGCCCTCAATCATGAAGCTGGACTGGTCGGAGCTCGGGGCCGTCATAGCTCGGGATATAGCGACGGGGCAGCGGTCCCTTGATGCGCACGCCTAGCTCCATCTGCTCCCATGCATGGGCGAGGATGCCGACCGAGCGGGACAAGCAGAACAAGCCACGCGCGAGAGGCGCTGCAAAGCCCAACTCGGCATAGATCACGGCGGTCGCGCCGTCGATGTTCATGGGTATCGGCTTGCCCTTCCGAGCAGTGAGATGCGTTTCCACGGCTCGGCCGATCGCCGCAAACCGCCCATGCACCACGCCCTGCCGTGTGGCCTCCTCGACCAGCGCGAGCAGCGGGGCTGTTCGTGGATCTACCGGATGAAAGCGGTGGCCGAAACCGGGAATGACCTTGCCATGGACTTCGACGAAGGCATCCAATCCGGCCTGCACCGCATCGGCCTCCCCAGCGCCGCTGTCCATGCGCTCGGCGATGTCCTGATACAGCGCTACGGCCTGCTCGCCCGCGCCACCATGCACGTCGCCCAGCACATTGACGGCCGAAGCCATCGCGTTGTTGAGCCCGACGCCGCATGTCGCCGCCATGCGTGCAATGGCGATGCTGGGCGCCTGCGGGCCATGGTCCACCGCCGACATCAGGGCCGCCTCGAACAGCGCAGCCTGCGCCTTGCTCGGCAAGTCCCCGCGCGTCATCAGCCAGATCATCTGCGACAAGCTCACCTGATGGCTGATCAGTTCCTCGATCGGGTAGCCGCGGTAGCGGATGACGCCGGGCGTCATTTCGATGATCGAGGTCCGCCACCAGTCCTGGCATTCCTGCTGAGCCGAGCCTGGGGATGTCGAAACTTCTCTATCGCTCATCTTGCCTCCGTGATGTTCAAACAGCCTGGTCTGCCTTCAGCGCCTCGATCTCTTCGGCCGTGTAGTTCAACTCGGCAAGGATCTCTTCGCTGTGCTGGCCCAGCAAGGGCGGCGGCGTGTCGACCGCCGGAGCCTCGCCATTGAGCTTGAAGCCGGTGCGCACCACCCGGATGTCGCGCCCGACACCCGGAGCGTCCCTGAATGTGGCGAGCATTCCGCGACTTTCGACCTGCGGATGCGACAAGGCCTGCGCGACCGTGTAGACCGGGCCGGCCGGCACACCGGCTTCGTTGAACAGTTGCCACCACTCCTCAGCAGACTTTGCTGCCATCGCCTCCTGCATGGAGACGCGCAACTCTTCGCGATTCTGCAGACGGGCGTGACGATCCTGGAAGCGCGGATCCGCTGCCCACTCGGGATGTTTCAGCACCTGGCACACGGCCTCGAACTGCTCCTGCTTGTTCGCAGCGATGTTGAGAAGACCGTTGCCAGTCTTGAAAGTGCCCGACGGGCTCGCCGTCACGTTGTCGTTGCCGAGCGGCATCGGCTCGCGCCCGGCGATCAGGTGGTTGGACACCGCCCAACCCATCGTCGCCATCGCCGCCTCCAGCATCGAGACGTCGATGAAGACGCCCTCGCTGCGCTGCCGATCGGCCAGCGCGGCGGCGACGGCAAAGGCTGCGGTGATGCCGCCGATCGTGTCGGCCACCGGATAGCCCACGCGGTAAGGCGCATTCTCCGGGGCGCCCGTCACGCTCATGATCCCCGACATCCCCTGGATGATCTGGTCATAGGCCGGCAGGTCGCGCAGCGGCCCGTCCTGGCCGAAGCCGGAGATGGCGCAATACACCAGCCGCGGGTTCTCCTTCATCAGCTCGGCATGGCCGAGGCCCAAGCGCTCCATCACGCCGGGGCGGAAGTTCTCCATCACGACGTCGGCCGTGCCCACCAGGCAGCGGAAGGCCTCCTTGCCCTTGGCGTGCTTGAGGTTGAGCGTGATCGAGCGCTTGCCGGGGTTCTGGGCCAGGAAGGAGACGCCCATATTGGACTTGTTGAGCTCCATGTCGGCACCGAGCTGGCGCGCAAGATCGCCGCTGCCCCGGGCCTCGACCTTGATCACGTCGGCCCCCATATGAGCGAGCTGATGGCAAGCGAACGGGCCGGCCAGCACATTGGTCAGATCCAGCACCCGGATGCCGTGAAGCGGCTTGATCGCCATGATGTACTCCTATTCGCTTTGATGCAGGGCGCCGGGGCGGGCGTCAGAGCCATCATGGCCATGGGCCGCTGTGGGTTCAATAGCTTCATGCGCATCTCCATTGAAGCATCGGAATCTCAATCGAGCTTGGCATTGCTCTCGCGCACGACGACGCCCCAACGCTGCTGTTCCGTCTTCAGGTGCTGTGCCGCCTCCTCGGGGGATCCGCTCAAGGGAATGCTCCCTTCGGCCAGCAATTGGGCGGCCGTCGCCGGCTTGGACATTGCCCGGTCCACTTCGGCGTTGAGGCGCTTGACGATGTCGGCGGGCGTGCCGGCCGGAGCAAGCAGCAGCTTCCAGTCCGTTGTGTCGAAGCCCTTCATGCCGCCCTCGGCCATGGTCGGCACCTCGGGCAGGACCGGGAGCCTCCTGGCCGAACTGACCGCCAGTGCCCGCAGCTTGCCGGTCTTGACGAAGGGGATGACCGTCTGCGGCGTCGCGAAATAGAAGTCGACCTGGCCACCCAGCAAGTCGGTGGCCGCGGGCCCCGCTCCCTTGTAGGGGATGTGGTTGACCTTGACTCCCGCCTGCTTGGAGAAGAGCTCGCCGGTGAGGTGCCCGACGGTACCGTTGCCTGCAGAGGCCATGGTGATTGCCGATGGCTTGGCCTTGGCTGCCGCCACCAGATCGGCCACCGTCTTGAAGGAAGACGCTGCATTGACGACCAGCACCACCGGCTGCCCGGCAACCAGCGCCACGGGAACGAAGTCCTTGCTCGCGTTATAGGGCATCTTCGCGTAGAGATGCGGATTGATCGCGAGATTGGCGGTCTGGCCCAGGCCCAGCGTGTACCCGTCGGGCTTGCTCTTGGCCACCGCATCCAGACCGATGTTGCCACCCGCACCGGCCTTGTTGTCCACCACGAATGTCCAGCCGTTCGCCGCACGCAGCTTTTCGACCATCAGGCGGGCGACGACGTCGGTGCCACCCGCGGGCGGGAACGGCACGATGAGCCGGATCGGCTGGCTCGGGTACGCGGTCTGCGATTGAGAACCGCCGGCCAGGCCGGCCAGCAGGACCGCGCAGGCGAGACGAAGCATTGGCGACATGATGTCTCCTTGGTATGTAGAAACGGTGATGCAGGACCGGATCGGTCGAAGCGCTAGACCCGAGTCGCGGTGCGTCGAAACGCGCTAGCCGTTCAGAGGGGTTGTCCGGCAATCACGATCGCGGACAGGGGAGCAGCTCCGGTACGACATGAGCTCAGTATGGTTGTGTCCAGAACAATAAAACAGCGCTGCAATCTTTGATCACTTGATAATGGCGCTATCAAGTCATTGGGGCCAAGGACGTGGAGACGAGCTACCTCGATACATTCGTGCTTGTGGTCGAGTCGGGTTCCATGTCCGAGGCCGCCCGCCGGCTCGAGCTCACGCCGGCCGCGGTCGCGCATCAGCTCAAGCTGCTCGAGCAGGAACTGGGAACGCGCTTGCTTGTCAGGGCGGGGCGAACCGTCGTGCCCACCGAAGCCGGTCATCGCTTGGTCGACAAGGCGACGACCATCCTTCTCGATCTGCGCAATATCAAGGCAGCCATCAACGACGAAGCCGCCACCGGCGAACTCAAGCTCGGCGCGATCAATACGGCATTGCACAGCCTCATGCCAGAGGTCCTCGCCGGTTTCGTCAAGGTCTATCCGGAGGCCCGGGTGGACATTCGTTCCGCCCTGTCGGTGGATCTCTACGATGCCGTTTCGCGCGGCGAGCTCGACGCTGCCATTTGCCTGCATCCTCCCTTCGCTCTGCCCAAGACGATGTGCTGGGAACAGCTGTGCGAGGAACCGCTGGTGGTGATGGCGCCGGCCAAATGGGGTCAGCGCGATGCGCATGCCCTGCTGCGTGACGAACCCTTCATCCGATTCAATCGGCATCTTGGCGGCGGCAAGCAGGCCGACGCCTATCTGCGAAAGGCCGGCATCACTCCCCATGAGCGCTTTGAGCTCAGTTCTCTTCCAGCAATCGCGATGCTTGTCGATCGTGGGCTCGGCGTCTCGCTTGCCCCTGATGCGTCGGTACCGTGGTGGCGCGGATTGCGCGTCGCCAGGCTGATCGTGGCGGATCAAACGTATCGACGCCGATTCGGCATCATCTGGCCCCGCGCGTCCGTCCGGACAAGGCTTATCTCAGCCTTGGTTGCGCAGGCGCGCAGGGCCGTCAGCAAGGCAAGCTAGTCAAGCCAGGCCTCATCACCGCGGGGCAGGTCTGGGCTGCCAAGCGACATCCGCCGTTAACGAAGGTCAGCGGCAGCCACAAGCGGCCGTGCGCATACCGCTTCAACGGGATGTGGGACCTGTCCTACGCCTAAAGAAGATATAGGGCCAGAGGGATTTTGGCGCATTATTGCTGCACCGCAGCAATTCACATGGGACTTTTGTGAAAACACCTTCCATCATTGCCACCATCCACCGTGCCCTTGACCGAGCCGGTTTGCCTCGAGGACGATCGGAGGCCGTCGATGTCAGGCGCGTCATTGACGAGGCTTTGGCCGCCGCCGGGCTACTCGGGGGTTCGGAGCCCGCCTATGGGCCGGAGCTTCACCCCAGAGAATCGGAATATGGCCCCGGCGGTCGAGTCCTGCGACGGACTCATGCCGGACCTCGAGGTCAAAGGGACTACCTGCTCTACGTGCCATCGGTCTACACCGGCGCCCCGATGCCACTGCTGATGATGCTGCACGGGTGCAAGCAGAATCCTGAAGATTTCGCCATCGGTACGCGGATGAACTCGCTGGCCGAGCGCCACGGCTTCCTCGTGGTCTATCCGGCCCAGGCCAGCAATGCCAACGGTTCGCACTGCTGGAATTGGTTCGAGAAGTCCCAGCAGACGCGCGATGGCATCGAGCCTTCGCTGCTGGCCGGCATCGTGCGAGAGGTGCGTGAAAGCCACGCGGTGCAGGCCGACAAGGTCTTCGTCGCCGGCTTGTCGGCGGGCGCCGCCATGGCGCTGACCCTGGCTCAGACCCATCCCGGCATGTTTGCCGCCGTGGGCGCCCATTCGGGACTGCCGGTCGGGGCGGCACACGATGTCCCGTCGGCGTTCGCCGCAATGCAGGGTGGCAGCCAGGCTGCAAGGGCCCGAGTGGCGAGCGGACTCAAGCTGCGCACGATTGTGTTTCACGGCGATGCCGACAGTATCGTGACCATCGCCAACGGCTCGGCGATTGCCGAGCAGGCGGTCGGCTCGTTCGAAGGCGCCGGCGTGCCACTGCAAGGCCTGACGCGGCTCGACGTCAGGGTCGGCGGTCGGCGCTGCACCACAACGGAGTTCGTCGACAGCGGGGGCCGTGCCCAAGTTGAAGAGTGGGTCGTCCACGGTGCAGGGCACGCCTGGTTCGGCGGGAACTCCGCGGGGTCCTTCACGGACAGCCGGGGGCCCGATGCATCTTCCGAGATGATCCGGTTCTTCCTTGAATCGACACCGGAGTGCGCGGGTACATCCACCAGGGCGGCACTGGCGAATTCCTGACGCAAGAGGCCACGCTGCGCCTCTTGGATCGCAGGCGGTGGCACGGCGCTGAATTCGGAAGCGAGTCTCCGGCGGCGCCGCATGGGAGTGATGTTCGCCCCTACAAAGCGACGTAAGATCCGCCGGCATCGACTGCCGAGGGTGCCCGATGAACGATGGCCAGCGTCTAAGGGGCGCCTCGCGCGAGGACGTCAACGGATGGATCCACCTGCGGGTCGGCGGCCGGCCGCGCGAGCGCGGCTTCCAGCATGGCTATCTGCTGGCCGCGGAAATCCGCGAGGCCCTGCATCACATCGACTTCCTGGTGCTGATGGACACGGGCGTCGACTTCGCCTGGTTCTGCGCCAATGCGCTGGCGATGTTCGAGAAGACGCTGGCGTCCAACTTCGGCGGCCAGCTGGGTGACGGTTCCGGCGTGGAGCTGCTGGAGGAACTCGAGGGCATCGTCGAAGGGGCGAACGCGAACCGGCCGGCGGATGCGCGCGCGCTGACGCTGGCCGAGCTGCTGGGCTGGAACGCCTACCCGGAGCTGATCTGCCAGTGGTTCCCGGCGGTGATGGCGGGGCAGATCCAGCCTGCCGTTGCCCTGCCCAAGGCCACACCGACGGGCCTGCAGCTCGGTGCGCGGCGCTGGCACCACTTCGGCCACCACTGCTCGGCCTTCGTCGCCGTGGGCGATGCCACGCGCGACGGCGAGGTCGTGATCGCGCAGACCACCTGGCAGCGCTTTGCCAACGGCGACGCCTACAACGTCATCCTCGATATCGCGCCCGCCGGCGGACCGCGCCTGCTGATGCAGTCGGTGCCCGGCTACGTCGCCAGCAGCACCGACTTCTGGCTGACCGGCGAGGGCCTGGCGATCGTCGAGACCTCGATCAACGGCAGCGGCTTCGATCCGGCCGCGTTGCCCGAGTTCTTCCGCGCCCGCCGTGCCGCGCAGCAGGCCTCGACGATCGAGCAGTGGGTGGAGCTGTTCCGCTTCGGCAACAACGGGGGCTACACCAATACCTGGTTCCTCGGCGACGTGAAGCGCCGCCGCATCGCGGCCTACGAGCTGACGCTGCACCAGGAGGCGCTGCAGCCGGTGGTGGGCAGCGGTTTCTATGCCGGCTACAACATCCCGCTCGACGTGCGCGTGCGCAATCTCGGCTGCTCGGGGCCCAGCGGCTTCGACAATGTGCTGCAGAGCGGCTCGCGTCGCGTGCGCTGGGAGCAGTTGCGCGAGCGCCACCACGGCCGCATCGATGCCGCGCTGGCCACCCGCATGCTCGCAGACCACCACGACGTCTACCTCGATGCCGACTGCCCCAGCCCGCGCACGATCTGTGGCCATACCGACAACGACGGCTCGGGCCTCGGTGGCAACGAGCCCTGGTACCCCTGGGGCTCGCTCGACGGCAAGGTCACGTCGGGGCCGCTGGCGCGCGAGATGAAGATGCTCGGCCGCTGGGGCCGTGCCTGTGGCACGCCTTTCGAGGTCGAACCCTTCTTCGCCCGCCATCCGCAGTATGCGTGGCTGCGCGGCCATATGAAGGACCGGCCCACCCAGCCCTGGACCGAGTTCGCAGCGCGCACCAAGGCCGATTGACGCTCGCGCGTCGGCAAGGGCCAAGCATCAAGGCGCCAGCGACTGCGCCAGCGCCAGCAGATTGCGCGGGCTGACGGCGATCATGCCGCGGCGCGGGCTGTCGATGTCGGCGATCAGCAAAAAGGCCAGCGCAACGATAAAGGGCAGGATCAAGAGCAGCAGGCGGCCGGCCCGAGGCTTGGAGCCCATGCCGACGAGCAGGTTCGAGCAAGCCGCCAGAGCCAGCATCAGCAGCCAGGCGGCCCGCGGGATGCGGTTCCACCATGCCGCCTGCGTGTAGCCCTGACTGTTCAGCACATCGTTCATGCCGGAGGCGACCAGGGCCATGACCGGATTCGGCTGCATCGTCGCCGGCCCGCGCACAGTGGCCCACAGTTCGTTCTGCAACTGCCCGGTCTGCTTGTCGATCTCGCGCAGGCGCTCGGCATCGGTCTCGCCATACCAGGCGATGCGCCGCTGCAGATAGTCGCGCAGCTTGGCCTGGGCCTGCGACGCCTCGGCCGCCGGCATCAGCTCGACGCGCACATAGGCGGTGCCGATCGCATTGGCCTCTTCCTCCTCGTAGTTCTTGCGCTGGTCGTAGCGGTTGACGGCCATCGAGAAGGTGAAACCGACGACGAGGCCGAACAGCGTCAGCGTGGCCGTCTGCACGACGGCAAAGTACTCGTGCGCATCGGCATCGACGACGCCGCGTCGCGCCAGGGCGGAACCGACAAAGGCCGTGATCGCCATCGCCAAGAGGCTGATCGCGAACACGACGATGGGATGGTCGACAACAGCCATGATGCGCGCTCCTCATGGCCAGCCTGCTGGCTGGCTTCTCCCGGCCGCCAATCTATCATTCCTCAGCTTGCATATCGCGCTTCCAGATAGGTCTATTGACGCAGAGCTCGTCGCCTATTTGTGAGATGGGGAACGCTGGCGCATATTGACGGCATGCCGATGCCTTCGCGCTTCTTTCGCATCGCCGGCGTCCTGATGCTGCTGGCCGCGGCCGCCCTGCTGTTCCTGCTGTTCGAGCCGCCCGCCGATGAAGCAGCGCCGCCGCCGCGGGCCGAGCCGCCGTCGGCAGCACCGGTGGCCACCGTCTCGCCCTTCGGTGCCGGCGCCACGGTGCCCGGGCCGGAGGCGATGCCGGCGCAACCGCCGGTGGCGCCCTCGGCCAGCCAGCCCAGCCTCAGCTACGCGGAGCTGAAGCAGTTGATCGACGAGCAGGCGCAAAAGCCCGACCCCGATGGCGAGCTCGGCCGGATGGCGGCGGCGCTGATCTTCAGCGACGCGCTGCTGCGCCTGCGCCAGCTCTATGCCGAGGGCGGTGATCCGGCCGAGATGCAGGCGCTGGCCCGGCTGATCGACGAACGGCTGCCGCAGCAACTGGGCCAGATCGATGCCACCGAGGCGGACCGGGTCAAGGCGCTGCTGCTGGAACTGCTGGAGCCCGATCCGCAGCGCCGCCAGGCCGCCTGGTTGGGCTGGCGGGCCGCCCGTGCCGGCGCCAGCCGGCCGCAACGCTAGCGATCATTCCGTCGCGCGGGCCATGCCCGCCACTCCAGGGATTACCCGCAATCATGACCGGCCCACATTCCCTAGCTTGGGAGCCCAAGCTCTAGGGGTGAGCGCCGATCGCTCACTTGTGATGCCCTGCCTATCGCCTAGCCTTTTTGCTCCAGCTGCATCGTTTTGATACAGCGATGGTTGCAGCCCCGGAAAGGGGCAAGTGGAGGCAGTATGCGATTCAGGCAACTGAAACATTGGACGCTGGCCCTGCTCTGTGCGGCGCTGGCGACGCCGCCCGCGCTGGCCGCGGTGTCGGTGGCGGTGGTCGAACAGGGCAGCCGCTCGACCTTGTTGCGGATCACGGTCAGCGCACCGGATCTGGAGACGGTGGACACCCCCTCGGGCGAGTTCCAGCGCTTCTCGCAGCGCAAGATCGGCCAGGGCGGCCTGCTCGGCGGCGCCGAGAACCGCAGCTTCCCGGAACTGCCGGTGATCGGCTTTCCGCTGGCGCTGCCGGTCGACCTGAAGGAGCCGGCCGAGGTGCAGGTGATCCCGGAGGGCGATATCCGCCGCCTGCAGGCACGGATCTACCCGATCCAGCCGCCGGACACGGCGCAGGCGATCAAGCCGGACAAGCTGCCGCCCTTCGAGTTCAACGCCGACCGCTATGCCAAGGGCGGCCATGCGCCGGGCGACGAGACCGACCGCAACTCCCTCTTCAAGGGCGATGCCAATGTCGACCTGTTCCGCTTCACGCCCTATGGCTACAACCCGAGCCAGCAATTGCTGACCTGGCACGACAGCTATCTGGTGCAGGTGCTGCACCCGGCCAGCGACTGCTTCGTGATCGACCATCTGGCCGAGCAGAAGACCTTGCCGGCCTTCGATGACATCGACCAGTTCGTGCAGCGAATGCCGCTGCCGGCCCTGCGCTATGCGATCAACCAGGGCGCGCTGAACCGGCTGTGCCCGCCCTTCAAGCTGCCACCGAATCTGTTCGGCGCGCGCTTCATCATCATCACCCCTCACGCCTTCCTCGCCGCGGCCAATACCCTGCGCACGCACAAGCAGTCGCTGGGCATCTCGACCGTGGTGCTGGACACCAGCACCATCGTCTCGGGGGGCACGGCGACCGGCATCCGCAACTGGCTGGCGAACTACTACAACACCCATCTGATCAAGCCCAAGTGGGTACTGCTGATGGGCGACGCCGAGTTCATCCCGACGCACTACGACCAGAACAACAGCTGGGACAGCGCCAAGAACGCAAGCGACATCTGGTACGGCCAGTTCCAGCCGGGCGCCACCGCGACCTCGATCCCGCCCTTCGGCCTCGGCCGCTTCCCGGTCGACACGCTGGCACAGGCGAACGTGATGGTGTCCAAGGTGATGGCTTTCGAGAACAGCCCGCCGGCCAATCCGATCTTCGGCCAGGACTTCTACAGCCGCCTGACCTTCGCCTCGCAGTTCCAGGGCAGCGGCAATACCGATGAGCGCTGGTTCGCCGAAACCTCGGAGATCATCCGCACCCACGCGCTGGCCCAGGGCTATAGCGTGCGGCGCATCTACGGCGCCTCGGCGGCCAGCAACCCGCAGTTCTGGCATGGCGGCGGCGCCATTCCGGCGGCGCTGCGCAAGCCGACTTTTGCCTGGAACGGCAATGCCACCGATGTCGTCAATGCGGTCAACGCCGGCACCTCGCTGCTCTTCCACCGCGACCACGGCTGGTGGACCGGCTGGGGCACGCCGAGCTTCGGCATCGGCAATCTGGCCGCGATCTCGGTGATGAACAACCAGTTCCCGGTCGTCTTCAGCGTCAACTGCGCCAGCGGCGTGTTCGACGGCGAGACGGTGGACCTGCCCGGCAATATCGTCGGCGGCGGCTATATGACGCCGGCCGAGGAAACGTCGATCTGGTGGGCCGAGAACTTCGTGCGCAAGTCCGACGGCGCGCTGGCCGTCATCGGCGACACCCGCTCGAGCAGCACGATCGACAACAACCACCTCGCGATCGGCCTGTTCGACGCCTTCCTGCCCGGGCTGGCGGGCGGCTTCGGCCCGGCCACCCCGGTACGCCGGCTCGGTGATCTGCTGAACCACGCGAAGAGCTATATCGCCGCCGTCAGCACCGGCGCCGCGCCGAACCAGCACCCCTTCGACGTCGGCGGTACCCGCCCGGGCGTGCAGGGCCTGCGCCAGGAGCTGAACCTGTACAACCTGCTTGGCGACCCGACCGTGCAGCTGCGCGCGACGCCGCCGTGGAACTTCGGCTTGGTCAATATCAAGGTGATCCAGGGCATCGCGCAGCTGAAGGTGCCGATCAACCCCTGCCTGAGCTGCCCGGAGAACCTGCCACGGCCCGAGCTGATCACCGCCGTGCTGATCAACCCGAAGAACGGCGACATCATCGGGCGCGGCCGCGTCAATGCGGATGGCTTCGCCAATATCGATCTGAAGGGCTTCAGCGGCAACTTCCTCGCCCGCGTCGGTTCCAGCGACGGCGCCACCCAGCAGTCGGCGCTCGAGGAAACCGATAGCGACGGCGACGGCGTGCCGGACAGCCGCGACAACTGCGCCGCGGTCAAGAACCCCGACCAGAAGGACAGCGACGGCGACGGCTATGGCGATGCCTGCGATGCCGACGTCAACAACGACGGCGTCGTCAACAGCCTCGACCTGGCCATCGTCCGCAATGCCTTCGGCAGCAGCGGCCCGAGTCCGGCCGACCTGAATGGCGACGGCATCGTCAATGCCGTTGACCTGGCCCTGCTGCGCTCGCGCTTCGGCAAGCTGCCCGGCCCTTCGGCCTGGCATCTGCCGGCGGGCGGCCAGTGAGGCGCGACCCGCGTTCCCGACGACCCTGTACCACCCACGCGAAAGGGACTTTCATGCGAACGAATAGCACCAAGAAACTGCTGGCCGCCCTGAGCATGGCCGGTGCCTGTGCCGCGGCCGGTGCCGCCGGCAACCTGGTCCTGGCCCCCGCCTCGAGTTCGGTCGGCCTGCCCGAGGCCTTCAGCCTGAAGGTGATGGGCTCGGCCTTCACCGACGATCTCGTCGGCGGCGGCTTCAACGTCAGCTTCGACGCGAGCAAGCTGTCCTTGACCAGCGTGACGATCAACACGGCGCTCTGGGAGTTCGCGCCCTTGACCGGCACGATCGACAATGTGGCGGGCACGCTCAGCGGCGTCGCATTCAACAGCTTCCTCAACACGCCGACCGGCAACTTCGAGGCGGCCACCTTGAACTTCAGCAGCAAGGCGGCCGGCAGCAGCATGGTCAGCCTGAACGCCTCGCCGACCTTCCCCTTCGCCAATCTGGCCGCCGAGCAGGTCGACGTGAGCTTCGGCTCGGCCCAGGTGACGGCGGTGCCGGAGCCGGCCACCGCGCTCAGCATGCTGCTGGGCCTGGGGCTGCTGCCGCTGCTGTCGCGGCGTCGGATCTGCTAGGCGGCCGGCAGCCGCCGACGGACGGGCAGACCGGCCGGCGGTAACGGAGATCGGCTCGCGAAGCCCATGGCAGGGCGCTGCAGGCGCCCTGCCGGGGGCGGCGCGCACGCTCGCGGCGGCCTAGGCTCGCCGGTAGGCCCCGCGCCAATCCCGGGGTTTGGCCCGGTTTTACGCCGCTTGTCGCGGCAACGGCCGCCGACCGTTCGGGCAACATCGCGCTGCGGCGTCGTGCCGTGGCTGCCGCGAGAGCGGCAACAGAAAACAAGCAGCGCATGGACCGATTGCCCGAGCAGGTCGTCGCCTGGCACAACAGGCACCCGCTCGCAAAACGCATCAGCATCTACGACGTGCACACGATCGGGATCGTGGCCCTGCCCTTTATGCGCAGCGGCCGCGTGGCCGCGGCCATGGGCTCGATCGAGCCGACGCTGAGCGAGGAGATTTCGGCCGAAAGCCTGGCCGCCGCCTGGGACGAGGAAAGCACGGTTGCCGCCCATCCGAACGCGGCCCATCTTGATGCGCTGGCCGACCAGGAGATCCCGCCCGGCGGCAGCTGGCGCGAGCGCCTGGCGTCCTCGCTGCGCCGCTTCGGCCTGCGCGCGCCCGAGGTCTGGCCGGCCTTCAGCGAGCGCTTTGTCGACGGCCTGTCGGCGCGCCGCATCGCCGGCTTCGCCGAACGCCATGGCCATGCCAGCCGGCCCGGTGATGCCGCC
Organism: Roseateles violae; assembly: GCF_030410485.1. Taxonomy (GTDB): domain Bacteria; phylum Pseudomonadota; class Gammaproteobacteria; order Burkholderiales; family Burkholderiaceae_C; genus Roseateles_D; species Roseateles_D violae. The sequence goes on from NZ_JAUHHC010000005.1 coordinate 13,382, forward strand.
TGGCCGCAGCGCGATATCGCGATCGACGACCGCCTGCTGGCCGGCCGCGCCGACGGTGGCGCCTGGCCCTTCGAGCTCTATCTGATGAGCGCCGCCATCGACGCCGGCGCCTCGCGCAGCCGCGTGCTGGTCGGCCGCGCGCAGCCGCGCCGGCCCGATCGGCCCAGCATCATCGGCCGCCGCTGCCTGAGCCCGCTGCGCGTCGGCATCGTCGCGCTGGTCCTGCTGGCGCCGGCGGCGATGGCCGGCCTGGCGCTCTGGCCACGCGCGGCGGACGAGCCGGGCGGACAGCTGCTGGCCGCGGCGACGCCCGCTCCCGCGCCCGCCTCGGCGCCGGCCCGCAAGGCCCAACTCGCCAGCACCGCAGCGGCAGCACGCGCGAGTGATGCATCCGCAGCGGCGTCGGTGGCCTCGGCCCCCTCACCCAATCCCATCGCCGCAGCAGCCAGCGCAGCCGCCTCGGCACCCGAGCCGAGCGCCGTGGCCGCCGCGACCGCCCCGCCCCCGGACATCCGCCCGCACCTGCTCGCGCCGCCAGTGACCGCGCCGGCCTCGGCGGCGCCGCTGCACGCAGCGGCCGCATCGGCGCCGCCGGCAGCGTCCGTCGCGCCGCCCTTTGCTTCTACCGCGGTGGCCGCAGCCTCGGCGCCCGCTTCGGCGCCGCCGGAGCGGCTGGCGACCACCCTGCCCATCAAGCCTGCCGTGCAGCTGGCCGCGCAAAGCGGCAAGCCGGTCGTCGCCCTGGTCGGGCCGCCGAAGGCAGGCAAGAGCGGCAAGGCCGAGGCCGAGGCGCTGCTGGCCAAGATGCGCGGCACCGTCGCGCCGACCCAGCTCGATCCGGCCGGCCTGCAGGCCCAGGTCTTCGAGACACCGGAGGGCTGGCGCGCGGCGATCTGGCCCTTTGCCAGCCGCGAGGAGGCGCAGCTGATCAACGCCACCCTGGTCGCCCGCGGCCTGAAGACCAAGGCGGTCAATTTCTAGCCCCGACGTTCGGCCCCAGCGGATTCGCTACATTCGGGGCCTATGCTGACCATCAACAAACTGATCCCGCGCGGCCAGGGCCTGGCGCCGGTCCTGCTCAAGCGCGCCGCCAAGGTCGCGCTGGACTGGGACGTGCGCCAGAAGAGCCGCTTCGACATCACCGACAGCCAGGGCCGCCATCTGGGCGTGTTCCTGCCGCGCGGCAGCGTCGTGCGCGGCGGCGATGTACTGCTGGCCGAGGACGGCTCCCTGGTCCTCGTCGAGGCCGCGCCGCAGCCGGTGCTGGAGGTGCGCTTCTGCGCCGAGCATGGCTCGCCCTTCGACCTGCTGCGCGCCGCTTACCACCTGGGCAACCGCCATGTGCAGCTGGAGCTGAAGCCCGATCACCTGAAGCTGGAGCCCGACCATGTGCTGGCCGAGATGCTGCGCATGATGCATCTGGAGGTCGCCGAGTTGCAGAGCCCCTTCGAGCCCGAGAGCGGCGCCTACACGGCGGCCGAAGCGCATGCGCACACCCACGACGATCACGCGCACCACCAACACGGCCATGCGCACGCAAACCCGTCCCGCGGCAAGCCGATCGGCATCGCGGTGAAGGCGGAAGACAGCGGCAAAGCTCATGTGCATGGCCCCGGCTGCAAGCACTGAGCCGGTGAGCAGCGCAACGGCCGCGACCGCGCTGTCCCCGCAGACCTGGCTGCAGCTGATGCAACTGGCCTCGCCGGCGCTGCCGGTCGGCGGCTTCAGCTATTCCGAGGGGCTGGAGGCCGCCGTCGATAGCGGCCGGGTCAGCGACGAGGCCAGCGCGCGCGCCTGGCTGCTCGATCAATTGCAGCTGGCGCTGGGCCGCGCCGATCTGCCGGTCTGCGCGGCCGCGCTGCGTGCCTGGCTGGCCGGCGATGCCGAGCGCCTACGGGCCTTGAACGACTGGGTGCTGCAGACTCGCGAGACGCGCGAGCTGCGCCTGCAGGCCGAGCAGATGGGGCGCTCTCTGCTCGAATGGCTGCGCAACAAGAACGGTAGCAACAGCGAAGCCGGCGCCGCGCAGCTGGCACTGCTTGCCTCGCTGCAGCCGGCGCCGAGCTGGCCCATCGCCTATGCGCTGGCGCTGGCGCAGACCGGTGCAGCGCCGCGCGAGGCGCTGCTAACCCAGGCCTTCGGCTGGGCCGAGAACATGGTGGCCGCCGCGATCAAGGCGGTGCCGCTGGGCCAGAGCGCCGGCCAGCGCATGCTCGACGCGCTGGGCGCCGCCATCCCGGCCGTCGTCGATGCGGCGCTGGCGCTGGGCGAGGACGCGCGCCAGGCCTTCACGCCGATGCTGGCCATCCTGTCGGCTCAGCACGAGACGCAGTACTCCCGGCTGTTCCGCTCCTGAGCGCCCGACTGCCGCCGCGGCCGTGACATCCATCACAGCCGCCGGCCCGGCGGCGGCCGGCGCGCCGGCGGGCCCGCGCCGCCGCCCAGGTGCTGCGCTATCGTGAGCGGTGGATCGAATCGCGGAACAAGACATGGCAGTTGATGAAGTGGGCGCTATCGCCATCCCCGGATCGCTGAGCGCCGCCCTGGGCGACTGGGCCCGCCAGATCGCGCTGGAGGCCAGCGCCGGCCCGCGCGCCAGCCTGGCACAGGCCGAGGGCGAGCTGGCCGCACAGCGGCAGGCGGGCGAAGCGCTGGCCGCCGAGCGCGCAGACCTGCAGGCGCGGCTGGCGCAGGCGACGGCAGCGCTGGAGCAGGCCCAGGCTGGCCTGGCCGAGCGCGGTGCCGCGATCGAGCGGCTGACGGTGGAGCTGCGCAGCGCGCGCACGATCGCCTCCGATGCCCTGGTCGGCAAGGCCAAGGACCAGCTGGCGATCGAGGGCAAGGACGCCCAGCTGGCCGAGCTGCGCCGCCAGCTCGAGCGCAATCTGGCGGCCTCGGCGGCCGATTCCGATGCGCGCTTGGCGGCCGAGATGGAGCTGGTCGGCGCGGTCACCGCGCGCGACAACTTCGCCGCCGAAGTGGCCGAGCTGCGCACGCAGCTCGAGGCCCGGCTGCGCGCGCCCGCCTGAGGCCACGCCGAACGCCGCTCAGGGCTGGGCGGCGCTTGCCGCCGCAGCGCGCCGGTGCAGGAAGCTGAGCACCGGCGAGCGCCGCCCCTGAGTGGGGAAGGCGGTGTTGACCGAGTCGAACAGGCCGGCCAGCGTCTCCTTGTACAGCTCGTCGATCGCCTCCACCCAGGCGCGATGGCCGCTGTCTCCGTAGCTGAAGGCCTGGATCGCGCACAGGGTCTGGCGGCAGTCGACCGCCAGCAGCTCGAAATCGCCGGCGCTGGCATGGCGCGCCAGCGCCTGGCGGATCAGGCGCTCGGCCTCGCTGGCCCAGGCGTCGTCGCGCGGCTCGCGCTCCAGCAGCTGATGATCGGCGGCGGCCAGCAAGGTCTGCTGGATCAGCGCCTGGTGCTCGCTGGACAGCGCGAAGCTCGACTGCACCGGTCGCGGCAGCGAGGCCGCCGGCTTCACGGCCGCCAGCCTGGCTGCTGCGGCCGGGCTGGCAGCCGGGGCCTGGGCCGGCGGAGGCGGCGGCAGCGGCGGCGCGGAGGCCACTGCGCTGGCCGCAGGCAGGGGTGCCGGCAGGGGCCGCGGCGCCTCGCTCTCGCGGCCGCCGCGCCAGGCGTAGAGCGCCAGGCTGGCGGCCAGCAGCCCGCCCAGCAGGACGATGGTGGATGCGCGCATCGGGTCGAGGTCGGCCTTGTCGAAGCTCAACAGGCCCTCAGTATCACCCGGCGCGCGCCGCGGTCACCGGCGCGGTCAGGAACGGTAGTCGGCGTTGATGCTGACGTAGTCGTGGCTGAGGTCGCAGGTCCAGACCGTGGTGCGGGCGGCGCCGCGGCGCAGATCGACCCGCACCGTGATCTCGGCCTGCTTCATCACGCGCTGGCCGTCCTCTTCCCGGTAGCCCGGATGGCGGCCGCCCTTGGTGACGACATGGACCTCGTCCAGATGCATCTCGATCAGGGTCTGGTCCAGATCGGCGATGCCGGCATAGCCGACCGCCGCCAGGATGCGGCCCAGATTCGGGTCGCTGGCGAAGAAGGCGGTCTTGACCAGCGGCGAGTGCGCGATCGCATAGGCGGCCAGCTGGCACTCGGCCTCGTCGCGGCCGCCCTCGATCGTCACCGTGATGAACTTGGTCGCGCCCTCGCCGTCGCGCACGATGGCCTGCGCCAGCTGCTGCGAGACCGCAATGACGGCCGCGCGCAAGGCCTGACCCTCGGGGCTGGCCAGCGACTCGATGCGCGCGTGCGCGGCCTTGTGGGTGGCGATCAGCACGAAGGAGTCGTTGGTCGAGGTGTCGCCGTCAATCGTGATGCGGTTGAAGGAGGCGTCGGCCGCCTCGGTGACCAGGCTTTGCAGCAGGCCAGGGGCGATGTTCGCGTCGGTCGCCACATAGCCCAGCATCGTCGCCATATTCGGGCGGATCATGCCGGCGCCCTTGCTGATGCCGGTGATCGTGACCGTCTGCCCCTGGATGACGATCTGGCGCGAGGCGGCCTTCGGCAGGGTGTCCGTGGTCATGATGCCGGCGGCGGCCTCGGCCCAGTTGTCCGCCTTCAGCGCCGCGATGGCGGCGGGCAGGCCGGCGACGATGCGCTCGACCGGCAGCGTTTCCATGATCACGCCGGTCGAGAAGGGCAGGATCTGCGTCGGCTGCAGGCCCATCAGCTGGGCCAGCGCCGCGCAGCTCTGGCGCGCGCGCGCCAGGCCGTCCTCGCCGGTGCCGGCATTGGCATTGCCGGTGTTGACGAGGATCGCACGGATGCCGCCGCTGCCGGCCTGCGCTTCCAGATGCTCGCGGCAGACCTGCACCGGCGCGGCGCAGAAGCGGTTCTTGGTGAACACGCCGGCCACCGAGGCGCCCTCGTCCAGCGCGATCACGCTGAGGTCGCGCCGGTTGGCCTTGCGCACGCCCGCCATCGTCACGCCCAGGCGGACGCCGGGCACGGCATGCAAGGAAGCGGGATCGGGGGCGCTGAGATTGACGGGCATGGGGCACTCGCAGAGATGGCGGGGAATGGCGCGAATTGTAGGCAGTGCTGCGCGCCCGCAATGACAAAGGGCTCCCGCGGGAGCCCTTTGCTGTGCATCGTGCGCGGTCCGCGCGCGCGGCCGTTCTCTTAGCGCGCCTGGCGACGCCGGCCGGCGACGAAGCCGACCACGCCGAGGCCGGCCAGCAGCAGCGCATAGCTCTCCGGCTCGGGCACGGCACTGGCGGTGAGCAGGTCCTGGTAGGCCCCGCTGCTGAGCCGGGTCAGCGTGTAGCGGGCGGGGCCGGCATAAGCGGCGGCGGCCTGCAGATAGCCTGAGGTCATGGCCAGGAAGGCGGCATCCTCGGCCGCCGTGCTGTCCAGGCTCAGCCAGTCGAAATGGAAGCTGCCGTCGCTGGCGTTGAGCACGCCCGAAGTCTCGTGCGTGATCTCCCAGAGAGCGGTCTGGAAGGCCGCCTTCTCGGTGGCGCCATTCAAGCCGGCATAGCTGCTCGAGAACAAGCCTTGCAGCAAACTGGCCTGCTGGCCGGAGAAGCCGCCGACCGTGAAGCGCTGGAAGCCGGCCGTCGCGCTGGCGTGGCCCTGCGCCAGTTCGACGCAGAAGGCCTCGAAGCTGTGGCCGGCGACATCGAGGTACTCCATTCCGCCGGTCAGGTAGTCGTCCGACCGCGAGGTGCTCAGCACGACGCCGCTGGTCTGCACATACTGGATGTCGAGGCTGGCGGCATGGCCGGCGCTCGCGGCGCCAAGGCCGCAGAGCGCGAGCGCCACGGCGACGGTGGACTTGAGTGCGTTCATGGTCGGGCCTTGCGGGCAAGCGAATCAGCGGGCCGAGTTCTTGGCCTTGCGGCGGCTCACCCAGAACATGCCGAGGCCGGCGGCGCCCAGCAGCGCCAGCGTCTGCGGCTCGGGCACGCTGCTGACGTCGGTCAGCGCCGCGGAGAAGAAGCCGTTGGTCTTGTTGTCGACGTCGAAGCCGTTGACGGTCATCACCCACTGGCCGGCGCTCAGCTTGACCGGGCTCAGCTCATAGCTTTTGCGGTACCACTGGACCTCGGAGCCCTTGATGATCTCGTTCTCGCTGGTGTCGGTGACCGACAGGAACTTGAAGGCATCGTCGGCCGCATCGAAGCGGTACTCGACGCTGCCCTGGCTCAGCACGACCGAATAGATCTCGATCTCGCCGAAATTCTTGCTGCGCGTGTTAACGACACCGTTGAACTCGCGCTCGCTGTCGACGGTGAAGCTGTACTGCTTGGAGAAGTTGCCGTTCAGGCCACCTTGCTCGTACAGCACCGGGCTGGCCAGCACGATCGAACCGGTGAGGGCGAGGGACAGCGAAACGAGGGCTTTCTTGAGCGTCATGGTGGGCCGTAGTGAAGTTGTGGGTTGGCAGCGCGCCGGCAAAACCGCTCCTGCGCCCTTGGACTTCACTTTAGGGGGAGGGGCTTGACAGCCCCACCCCTCAACCCAGTGGACTGCGGCAGCGTTGTGCGCAATCCGTCACGCCGGCCGCCTGTGCGATGCGGCCGGTTGCTTGCCCGGCTCAGCTCAGCTTGCCGTGGCAGAGCTTGTACTTCTTGCCGCTGCCGCAGGGGCAGGGATCGTTGCGGCCGACATGGGCGGCCAGGCTCACCGGCCCCGGCTCGGCCGCGTCCTGCGAGACCGAGCCATCCTCGTTCGGATGGGTGTAGGTCACGTTGCTGACCGACTCGGCGCGCTCCTCCATGGCGGCGGCGGCCTGGCTGGCCTCCTCCTGCGTCTGGATGCGCACGTTCAGCAGGGTGCGGGTGACCTCCATCTTGACCACGTCGAGCAGCTGGGAGAACAGCTCGAAGGCCTCGCGCTTGTATTCCTGCTTCGGGTTCTTCTGCGCATAACCGCGCAGATGGATGCCCTGGCGCAGATAGTCCAGCGCGGCCAGATGCTCGCGCCAATGCTGGTCGATGCTCTGCAGCAGCACCATGCGCATGAAGGGCGTGAACTGCTCCAGGCCGACGCGCTCGAGCTTGGCCTCGAAGGCCTCGTCGCCGGCCTTGACGACCGCCTCGACGATCTCCTCGTCGGTGATGGAATCGCTCTTGGCGACCAGCTCCTGCAGCGGCACGTCGAGCTGCCATTCGTCCTTCAGCACGCGGCCCAGGGTCGGCAGGTCCCACTGCTCTTCCAGGCTGTCGGCCGGCACGAAGGTCTGCACGACATCGGTCAGCGCGCTGGCGCGCAGATTGCCGATCTGGGCGATCAGGCTGTCGGCCTCCAGGATGTCGTTGCGCTGCTGGTAGATGACCTTGCGCTGGTCGTTCGACACATCGTCGTACTCGAGCAGCTGCTTGCGGATGTCGAAGTTGCGGCCCTCGACCTTGCGCTGCGCGCTCTCGATCGAGCGGGTCACGATGCCGGCCTCGATCGCCTCGCCCTCGGGCATCTTCAGGCGGTCCATGATCGCGCGCACGCGGTCGCCGGCGAAGATGCGCATCAGCGGATCGTCCAGCGACAGGTAGAAGCGCGAGGAACCCGGGTCGCCCTGACGGCCCGAACGGCCGCGCAGCTGGTTGTCGATGCGGCGGCTCTCGTGGCGCTCGGTGGCGATGATGCGCAGGCCGCCCTCGGCCTTGACCTTGTCGTGCAGGCCCTGCCATTCGTCGTGCAGCTGCTGGATGCGGCGTGCCTTCTCCTCGGCCGACAGGCTCTCGTCGGCCTCGATGAACTGCACCTGCTTCTCGACATTGCCGCCCAGCACGATATCGGTGCCGCGGCCGGCCATGTTCGTGGCGATCGTGATCACGCCCGGGCGGCCGGCCTGGGCGACGATCTCGGCCTCCTTGGCGTGCTGCTTGGCATTGAGCACCTGGTGCGGCAGCTTGGCCGCCTGCAGCAGCTTGGAGATGATCTCCGAGTTCTCGACCGAGGTCGTGCCGATCAGCGTCGGCTGGCCGCGCTCATGGCACTCGCGCGCGTCATCGATCACCGCCTTGTACTTCTCGTCGGTGGTCTTGTAGACCAGGTCCAGCTCGTCCTTGCGGATGGTCGGGCGGTTGGGCGGGATGACGACCGTCTCCAGGCCGTAGATCTCCTGGAACTCGTAGGCCTCGGTGTCGGCCGTGCCGGTCATGCCCGACAGCTTGCCGTACATGCGGAAGTAGTTCTGGAAGGTGATCGAGGCCAGCGTCTGGTTCTCGCTCTGGATCGCCACGCCTTCCTTGGCCTCGACCGCCTGGTGCAGGCCGTCGCTCCAGCGGCGGCCCTTCAGCATGCGGCCGGTCATCTCGTCGACGATGACGACCTCGCCGTCCTGGATCACGTAATGCTGGTCGCGATGGAACACATGATGCGCACGCAGCGAGGCGTACAGATGGTGCATCAGGCTGATGTTGGACGGGTCGTAGAGGCTGGCACCCTCGGCCAGCAGGCCGGCCTGGCTCAGCAGGCGCTCGGCGTTCTCGTGGCCGTCCTCGGTCAGGTAGACCTGGTTGGACTTCTCGTCGACGGTGAAGTCGCCCGGCTCGATCACGCCCTCGCCGGTGCGCGGGTCCATCTCGCCGATCTGGCGCTGAAGCAGCGGCGCGACCTTGTTGATCGCCTGGTAGACCTCGGTCTGGTCGTCGGCCTGGCCCGAGATGATCAGCGGCGTGCGCGCCTCGTCGATCAGGATCGAGTCAACCTCGTCGACGATGCCGAAAGCCAGGCCGCGCTGCACGCGGTCGGCCGTCTCGTAGACCATGTTGTCGCGCAGATAGTCGAAGCCGTACTCGTTGTTGGTGCCGTAGGTGACGTCGGCGGCATAGGCGGCCTGCTTCTGCTCGCGCGGGATGTGCGGCATATTGATGCCGACCGTCAGACCGAGGAAGTTGTACAGCTTGCCCATCCACTCGGCATCGCGCCGGGCCAGATAGTCGTTGACCGTCACCACATGCACGCCCTTGCCGGTCAGCGCGTTCAGATAGACCGGCAGCGTGGCCATCAGCGTCTTGCCCTCGCCGGTGCGCATCTCGGCGATCTTGCCGGCGTTCAGCACCATGCCACCAATCAGCTGCACGTCGAAATGGCGCATCTTCAGCGCGCGCTTCGAACCCTCGCGGCAGACGGCGAAGGCCTCGGGCAGGATCGTGTCCAGCGACTCGCCGCCGGCCACGCGCTGCTTGAACTCCTCGGTCTTGGCGCGCAGCTGCTCGTCGCTGAGCTGCTCGAACTGCGGCTCCAGCGCATTGATCTGGGCGACGACGCGGCGATAGCCCTTGAGCAGGCGCTCGTTTCGGCTACCAAAAATCTGGGTGAGAAGCTTGGGCAACATGCAGCGTGATCGATCGGTTGTCGTGGCGAGCCGGACCGAATCGACGCGCGGTCTTCGGCCTGGCCCTGGAATTCATGCGCTTGCGGGTTTCCCGCGGGCAGCAGCAACACAGCGACATGGGGGCGAACCGGCCGCAATGCAAGTCCCGCCGGCCAAGGGCTGCGCGCAAAAGCGTGGCAGTTTAGCACCCGCCCCCGTGGCGGCCGCCGCCCGTACACTGCGGCCATGCCGCCCCGCCCTGCCCCGTCCCCTGGCCGGCCCGCCGTGCCCGACCCCTTGCCGATCGCCCAGGCGCTGCGGCAGCACGACGGCCTGGCCCGGCTGGGCCAGCTGATCCGCGAATCGAACCGCCGCCTGGAAGCGATCCGGCCGGCGTTGCCCGGCGCGCTGGCGAGCTTCGTCAAGCCGGGGCCGGTCGACGAGCAGGGCTGGACCCTGCTGGTGGCCAATGCCGCCGTCGCGGCCAAGCTGCGCCATCTGCAGCCGCGGCTGGAGCAGCTGCTGCAGGAGCAGGGCCTGCTGCCGGCGCTGCTGCGGATCAAGGTGCAGCAGCAACAGCCCTAGCCGCGCCGCCGGCGGGGCCTGAACGGCCCAACTCAGGCAGCCTGCCCACCCCAGAGTTCGGCCGGGCTGTCGATGCGGCCGTCCTCGTAGCGGACCGTCGGCCGGCAATCGTTGGAGATGGCCAGCGGCGCGTCCAGGTCCACCACATCGCAGAGCTGCCCCAGCACGAAGGCCGGCGCCATGGCCAGGCCGGTGCCCGGCATGCAGCCGACCATCACCTTGATGCCCAGCGCGCGTGCGCGCTCGGCAATCATCAGGCCCTCGGTCAGGCCGCCGCATTTGTCGAGCTTGATATTGACGATGTCGAACAGGCCCGCGATGCGCTCGAGCTCGGCGAGGCTCAGACAACTCTCGTCCGCCGCGGTCTCGCAGGGCGCGTCGATCAGCTTCATGTCCTGCTCGCGCCCGCGCGAGAAGGGCTGCTCGAGCACCATCACGCGGCAGTCGGCCAGCACCGGCAGCAGGCGCTCGATGGTGGCCGGTGTGAAGCCCTGGTTGGCGTCCACGCTGAGCCAGACCTCGGGCCGCGCCGCCCGCACCGCCCGCACTCTTTCGATGTCGAGCTCGGTCTCGCCGGTCAGCTTGAGCTTCAGCGCCCGCGCGCCGGCGAATCGCTGCGCACCGGCGGCCATCTCGGCGGGCGCATCGGCGCTCAGGGTCATGGTCGTGAGCAGCGGCTGGGGCCGGCGCAGGCCGGCAAGCTGCCAGACCGCGCAGCCGGCGCGCCGCGCCTCCAGATCCCAGAGCGCGCAGTCCAGCGCATTGCGCGCGCCGCCGGCCGGCAGCAGCTCTCGCAAGGCCTGGCGCGACAGGCCGGCCTCGATGTGGGGACGCGCCGCTTCCAGCTGGGCGGGCATGTTCGCGGGCAGGTCGCCGCTGTAATAGACCCCGGCCGCCTCGCCGCGGCCGAGCAGGCCGCCGGCGCGCAGGCTCACGTCGAGGACCGGCACGTCCCTGAAGGTGTAGCCCGAGATATGGAAGGGCTTGGCGAGGGTCAGGTCGTGCAGGCGGTAGTCAAGCGAAAGAGGCAGCGGCAGGCTCATGGCGGTGTTCCTTGATGAATCGAAGCGGTGACAACTGGCAGGCCTGGACGCCCAGCGCCTGCAAGTCGGGCGGCAGCGGCCGGCCCAGGGCCAGGGCGGCCGCGGCCCGGCCGAGGGCCGGCGCGGTCTGGATGCCATAGCCGCCCTGGCCCGCGCACCAGAAGAAGCCCGGCAGCTCGGCATCGAAGCCGAGCACCGGCCTGCGGTCGGGGCTGAAGACCCGCAGGCCGGCCCAGCGATGCCGGACCTGGCGCACCTGCAGGCCGGTGACGGTCTCGAAGCGGTCGACCGCGATGGCGACATCGAGCTCCTCGGGCTGGGCGTCGCAGGGCGGGCTCGGTGTTTCGTCGGCCGGCGAGATCAGCAGGTGGCCGGCATCGGGCTTGAAGTAATAGCTCTCGTCGACGCCGATGACGGCGGGCCAGGCGGCTATGTCCAGGCCCGGCGGCGCATCGATCAGCGCCGCCGTGCGCCGCAGCGGCTGCAGACCCAGCGGCCGCGCGCCCGCCATCGTGGCGACCGCATCGGCCCAGGCGCCGGCGGCATTGACGAGGACGGGCGCGCGATAGACGCCGCCGTCCGTATGCGCGACCCAGTCGCCGCCCTCGCGCCGCAGCGCGCGCACCGCGCTGTCCAGGCGCAGCTGCGCGCCACGCGCGCGGGCCTGGCGCAGAAAGCCCTGGTGCAGCAGGTCCACGTCGATGTCGGCCGAGCCCGCGTGGAGCACCGCGCCCTCCTGCAAGTCGGGGCGCAGGATGCCGACGCGGGCCGCCACCGCCTCGGCGCTCAGCAGCGAGGTGTGCGCGGCCAGCGCGGGATCGGCGCGGAACTGTGCCAGCAGATGCCGCTGGCCCGGACCGGCCAGGTAGAGCGTGTCCCGCGCACGCAGCAGCGGCGCCGCGGCGAAGCCGGCCGGCGGCTGTTCCAAGAAGGAGCGGCTGGCGCGGGTCAGCGCCCGGATGACCGCATTGCCATAGGCCTCGGAGAACAGCGCGGCCGAACGGCCGGTCGTGTGGTAGCCCACCTGCGACTCGGCCTCCAGCAGCACCAGCGGCCCATGCGGCGCCAGTTCGGCGGCAATCGAGGCGCCGGCCATCCCCGCCCCGACGACGATGAATTGCAGCTGAAGCGGAGCACTGCTCATTTCCGGATTTCCATTAAATTTTCCATTTTGGATAATTACTTTATCATTCGGAACATTGCAAAGCCATAAAACATGATCGGGACTTGCCCGACCTGGCCGATCGAATCGCATCTCTCCAGAAGACCGGGCCGTCGCCAGTCGCACGGGTATAAGCACATTTAACGTTTACACCGATGGGAAAGTTTTTATACTAATCGGAAACTTCGTAGGTATCTTCACTCTTCCACCTGGAGAAGTCATGAGTCGGTCCACCCGGTTCGTCCGCCGCGACGTGCCCTCGAGGCGCCACAAGCTGGCGTCCCTGCTGCTGCCCTGCATCGCGGCGCTGTGCGCCTCCCCGGCCTGGGCGCAGGCCAGCAACCAGGCGGCGTCGACCGACGCGGCGCGCGCCGAGAACGCCGGCGACAAGAACAGCAAGACAGCCCGCGACGCGGAGGTGCTGGACGCGGTCACCGTCACGGCCACGCGTCGACGCGAGCCGCTGCGCGACGTGCCGCTGCGCGTCGAGGCGCTGAGCGTCGAAGGGCTGGAGCGCTCGGGCGCGGCCTCGCTGAGCGACTACATCGGCAATCTGCCGGGCGTGATGTTCAACTCCGACGGCGGCCCCGGCCGCGGCCAGCTCAATGTGCGCGGCGTCGGCGTCGGTTCGCTGGGCACGACCACCGTCGGCACCTATATCGACGAGGTCGCCTCGGGCTCCAGCACCTCCTTCGTCGGCACGGTGGGCGTGTCGGCGCTCGATATGTCCCTGCTGGACCTGAACCATATCGAGCTGCTGCGGGGCCCGCAGGGCACGCTCTACGGCGCCGGCGCCATGGGCGGCCTCTTGAAGTACGTGACCAATGAACCGGACAGCTACGGCTTGTCCGGCAAGGTCGGCCTGGGCCTGCGCGGCAGCAAGAACGGCGCGCTGGGCCATACCGAGCATGCGGTCCTCAACGTGCCGCTGAGCGAAGGTGCGGCGGCGATGCGCGTGGCCCTGTTCAACGACCACGACGGCGGCTATATCACGGCGGTCGGCCGCGCGGCCGGCGAGCACATCAACGACGGCGACACGCGCGGCGGCCGGGTGTCCCTGCTGCTGGAGCCGATGTCCAAGATGAAGGTCCGCCTGACCGCGACCCAGCAGACGATCGAACGCGAGGGCACCGGCCTCGTGCAATACGGCTCCACCGTCGGCGACCCGCAGTACGGCCAGCCGCTGTACGGCGATCTGACGCGCCATCTGTCGGTGGCCGAGCCCTACCGCATCAAGAACAACATCGCCTCTGCCGATCTCGAATACGACTTCGGCTGGGCGCGGCTGAACGCCATCCTGTCGGACCAGCGCATGAAGAGCCGCACCGTGCAGGACGCCAGCGACATCATCGGCGTGCCCGGCACCAACTTCGTCGAGCTCGACAATATGAGCGGGCTGGACAAGCGCACGCAGGAACTGCGCCTGACCTCGGCGCGCGGCACCGTCGAGTGGCTGCTCGGCGCCTATCACAACAAGGAGAGCGGCAGCTACGACCAGACGCTGTGGGCGCAGATGGCGGCCGACGGCTCGAACCTGACCCTGGTGACCGCCGGCACGCCCTCCAGCTTCGAGGAGAACGCAGTCTACGGCGACCTGACCTACAACCCCAGCGCCGCGCTGTCCTTCACCGTCGGCGCCCGCGTCGCGCGCAACAAGCAGCTCTTCACCGCGCTGACCAATGGCGTGGCCGATTTCACGACGCCGGCCGAGGACGACTCGACCACCTATCTGGCCACCGCGCGCTATTCGCTCGACAAGAACAGCAGCGTCTACTTCCGCGCCGCCAGCGGCTACCGCCCGGGCGGCCCCAACCCGCCGGCCATCGACCAGAACGGCCAGCTGGTGCCCGGCGCGCCGACCTCCTTCGGCCCCGACACGCTGTGGAGCTACGAGGCCGGCTACAAGGCCGATCTGCTGGACAAGCGCCTGTCGCTGGAACTGGCCCTGTTCGACATCCACTGGAGCGATCTGCAGCTGCCCATGGTCTACGGCGCCACCACCGTGCGCGGCAATGCCGGCAAGGCCGTGCTGAAGGGCATCGAACTGGCGGCCCACTACAGGCTCGACGAGCACTGGAGCCTGGACGGCCAGCTCGCCAGCAACGAAGCAAAGCTGACCGAAGACGCGCCCGGACTGGGCCCGGCCGGCTCGCGCATCCCGAACGTCGCCAAGTTCTCGGCCAGCCTGGGTGCGCGCTATGCGTTCGCGCTGCGCGGCAAGCCCTCCTATGCCGGCCTGAACGTGACCCATGTCGGCCAGCGCAATGCCGGCTACGACGCGGCGGGCAGCTCGGTGCCCAACTTCAGCATGCCGGCCTACACCCTGGTCGATGCGCAATGGGGGCTGGACCTCGGCCGCTGGCAGATCGCCGCCTTCGTGCGCAATCTCGGCGACAAGCGGGCCATCCTGAGCGCCGACACCGCGCTGACCGCCTTCGGCGGCCCGCTGAACGCAACGCCGGCGACGCCGCGCACGATAGGCGCGACGGTGAGCGCATCCTTCTGACCCTGTAGTGCCTTGGTGAAAAGAATGCCGGCGCCGCGCATCTCGCGGCGCCGGCATTTCGAGATGGAGAGAGTGATTCGATGAAACTGATCAGACTCGCAGCGGCCGGCAGCCTGCTCGCCATCGCCGCATCGGTGGCGGCCAACCCGCAAGCGGCGACAAGCCCGGCGAGTGCGCCCGCCACCATCGCCGCCGCGCCGCAGCTCGAGGCCGCCGACCTCGCAGCCTGGCTCGATGGCCGGGTGCCCTACGCGCTGAAGAGCGGCGACATCGCCGGCGCGGTGATCGTCGTCGTCAAGGACGGCAAGGTCTTGCTGCAAAAGGGCTATGGCTACGCCGACGTCGCCGCCAAGACGAGCATGGATCCCGAGACCACGATGGTGCGGCCGGGCTCGACCTCCAAGCTGTTCACCTGGACGGCGGTGATGCAACTGGTGCAGCAGGGCAAGCTCGACCTGGACCGCAACGTCAACGACTACCTGGACTTCAAGATCGAGGAGCGCTTCGGCAAGCCGATCACCTTGCGCGATCTGATGAACCACCGCGCCGGTTTCGAGGAGGGCCTGAAGGACGTGCTCGCCTACGATCCCAAGCAGGCCCAGACCACCGAGCAATACCTGAAGCAGCATCCGCGCCCGATGCTGTTCGCGCCGGGCCAGGTGCCGGCCTATTCCAACTACGGCGTCGCGCTGGCCGGCTATATCGTCCAGCGCGTCAGCGGCGAACCGTTCGAGCGCTATGTCGAGCGACATGTCTTCCAGCCCCTGGGCATGATGCACAGCACCATGGCCCATCCGCTGCCCGAGCGCTTCCAGAAGCTGGCGGCCCAGGGCTATCGCCAGGCCAGCGACGACAAGCCCTCGCCCTTCGAGTTCATCACCACCGCGCCGGCCGGCAGCGCCACGATGACGGCGGCCGATATGGCGCGCTTCATGCTGGCCCATCTGCAGCAGGGCAGCCTCGATAGCTACGCGATGCTGAGCCCGGCCACCACGGCGCTGATGCACAGCCCCAGCCAGCCGCCCGGGCCGGCCGGCTTCGCCGTGATGGCCCATGGCTTCTTCTCCGGCACGCAGAACGGCCGCACGGTGATCGGCCATGGCGGCGACACCATCGTCTTCCACACCGAGATGAATCTGCTGCCGCAAGAAGGCGTCGGCATCTTCTTCAGCTTCAACAGCCGCGGCAAGGACGCCGCCGTCTACGGCGCCCGCAAGGAGCTGTTCGACGGCTTCATGGACCGCTACTTCCCGGCCCCGCCGCAGGCCGAGCCGCCCGCCCTGGCCTCGGCCGCGGCCGACGCCCAGCGCATCGCCGGCCGCTACCAGAGCTCGCGCCGGATCGAGAACGGCTTCCTCAGCGCCCTCTACCTGATGTCGCAGACGGTGATCACGGCCAAGTCCGACGGCACGATCACGGTGCCCAACTTCATGGGCGGCAGCGACGACTTCCGCGAGATCGCCCCGCAGCGCTGGCGCAAGATCGGCGGCGCGCAGGAGCTGCTGCTGAGCGAGGTCGATGGCGTCAAGACCGTGATCGACAGCGAGAACCCGGTCTCGGTGCTGCAAGAGGCGTCCTTCCTGCGCTCGGCGCCGCTGACCCTGACGCTGCTCTCGCTGTCGGTGCTGGTGCTGCTCGGCACGCTGCTGATATGGCCGATCGGCGCCCTGCTGCGCCGCGCCGACCGCGCGAGCAGCGGCGCCTCGCCCGCAGTCCAGCGCCTGCGCCGCTGGCAGCGCATCGCCGTCGCCGTCGACGCCGTCTATCTGCTGGCCTGGCTGCTGCTGATCCAGCCGGTGCTGAACACCGATCTGGCGATCTACAACAGCGCCAACGACGGGCTGATCGGCGCGCTGCAGATCGCCGGCCTGGCGCCGGTGGCGGCTGCGGTCGTCGGCGTCGGGGCCGCCTGGCGCATGCAGGCGAGCGATGCCTCGCGCCTGTCCCGCATCTGGAGCCTGCTGGTGGCGGCCGCCCTGCTGGGCGTGGTCTGGATCGGCGTGGTGGGCCAGCTGATGAGCTGGAACCTCAACTACTGAGCCGCGCATGAACGCCAGCACCTTCGACGACCCCGCCCCGGCCACGCCCGCAGCGCGGGCCGGCATCCGCAAGGCCGCCATCGGCCTGATCACGCTGACCATGTTGACCGGCACGGCGGCGCGTTATGCGCTGAGCCCGCTGCAGGAGCTGGTGCGCAAGGACCTGGGCCTCGGCGACAACCAGATGGCCCTGCTGCAAGGCATGGCGATCGCCCTGCCGACCGCGCTGATGTCGATCCCGCTGGGCCGCCTGGTCGATCGCGCCAACCGCGCACGCCTGCTGGTGATCCTGGCGCTGATCTGCGCCGCCGGCAGCGTCGTGACCGCCTTCGCGCAGGACTTCGCCACCACCTTTATCGCGCGCATGCTGGTCTGCGCGGCGGTCGTCGCGGCGCAGCCGGCCGCCCTGTCCCTGGTGGCCGATCTGACCAGCGCCGCGCAGCGCGGCCGCATGATCATGCTCACCTCGCTGGGCCAGGCCTTCGGCGGCGCGCTAGCCTTTGTGCTGGCCGGCATGCTGCTGTCCTGGCTGCCGACTTTGCTGAGGGCCGGCAGCAGCCTGTCGGCGCTGGCGCCCTGGCGCCTGGTGCAGCTGGCCTTCGCCGCCGCGGTGCTCGTCGCCGCCGGCGCGCTGCTGCTGATGCGCGAGCCGCCGCGCCAGGAGGTCGGCGCGGCGCAGGGTGCGAAGTTGCGCGCCGCGCTGCGCGAGCTCTGGGCCTACCGGCGCTTTCTGCTGCCCCTGGTCGGCGGCATGGTGACGGTGGGCATGGCCGACGCCGCCGCGGCAATCTGGACGGTGCCGGTGCTGACGCGCAACTTCCACCAGACCCCCGCCGATTTCGGCACCTGGATGGGCATGCTGAACCTCGGCTCCAATGTGCTGGGCGCGGTGCTGGGCGGCCTGGCCGCCGACCTGGGCCAGCGCGGGCGCGGGCGCAGCGGTGTCATGCTCGGCGCGGTGCTCGGCGCGGGGCTGTCGGTGCCCGCGGCGCTCTTCCCGGTCATGCCCGACGTGACGGGCTTCGCCATCCTGATGGCGCTGCTGCTTACCGCCGGCGCCTGCGTGAACATCGCCGCGACCTCGGCCATGATGGTGATCCTGCCCAACGAGCTGCGCGGCATCTGCTTCAGCCTGCTGATCGCCGTCATCGGCCTGGCCGCCTTCGGCATCGCCCCCTTGCTCGTCAGCCTCGCCGCCCAGGCCTTCGGGCAGGAGGCGGACATCGCCGTTCCGCTGACCTACGTAGGCGTCATCACCAGCCTCTGCGCCCTGGGCGCCTTCATCCGGGCGATGCGCGTCGCCAAGCATTCCTGACAGGAAGTCCCATGAACGAATCCTCTGCCGACCAGAGCGGTATTGCCGCGCTGGACGAACTGTTCCAGCCGCTGAAGCGCAGCGATGCGCCGGGGATCGTGGTCGGCGTCGCCCGGCAGGGCCGGCCCGTCTACCGGCGCGGCTTCGGCCTGGCCAGCATCGAGCATGGCGTCGCCAACACGCCGGCCACGCGCATGCGCATCGGCTCGACGAGCAAGCACTTCGCCAGCCTGGCCACGCTGCTGCTGGCCGAGGAAGGCAAGCTCGATCTCGACGTCGGCGTGCGCCGCTATCTTCCGGAGCTTCCCGAACTGCCCGCGCTCGGCGTCGAGCCCACGCTGCGCCAGTTCATGAACCACACCAGCGGGCTGCGCGACTATCTCGACGCGTCCTTCATCGCCTGCGGCATGACCATCACGCCCAAGGGCTCGGCGCTGGCCGCGCAAGTGCGGCAGAGCGAGGCCAATTTCGCGCCGGGCGAGAAGATGATCTACAACAACGGCGGCTACCAGCTGCTGTCGCTGGTGATCGAGCGCGTCGCCGGCCTGCCCTTCGAGCGGTTCCTGCAGGAGCGCATCTTCGCGCCCCTGGGCATGCTGGACACGCAGTCGGTGCAGAGCGATTTCGAGATCCACCGTGGCGTCGCCACCCTGCATGTGCCGCAGCCCGACGGCAGCTACCGGCGCGGCATGTTTCCCAGCGAGGAGGTGCGCGGCGAAGGCGCGATCGTCTCGACCATCGACGACATGCTGCGCTGGCTGGCCCATCTGCGCGGCCCGCACAAGATCGGCAGCGAGGACAGCTGGGCGCAGCTGCTGCGGCCCGCGCGGCTCAACAACGGCTTCCTGAGCAAGTACGGCCTCGGCCTGCAGATCGAGCAGTACCGCGGCGTGGACGTGATCCACCATGGCGGCACGGTGATCGGCGGCAACTGCCAGATGCTGACCGTGCCCGCGCATGCGCTGGACATCATCATCATCTCGAACGGCGCCGCCGTCAGCGTCAACGAGCTGGCCAACAAGGTCGTCGAGGCGATGCTGGGCGAGGCGGCCTTCCCCTTGCCGGCGGAGAAGACCGCCGCGAGCGCCGACTACCAGGCCCTGGTCGGCAGCTTCTACGCCTCGCCGGCTACCGGCATGGTGTTCGGTTTCGGCGATGCGGGCGGCAAGCTGGGCTTCGTCGTCCACAACTCGCCGCCGATTCCGGCGCGCGACGAGGGCGACGCGCTGTGCCTGGACTTCAGCCGCATCGTCACCGGCCCCTACCGCGTCGCGATCGGGCCGCTGGCCGCCGGCGAGAGCGCGCCGCCGACGCTGCAGCTCGACGATGGCGGCACGCCGCAGCGGCTGGAGCGGCTGCAGGCGCCGCCGCTGGCCGAGATCGGGCCGGCCCTGCTCGGCCATTACCGGGTACCCGACCTGAACGCGCAGGCACGGATCGAGTTCGAGGGCGAGGCCCTGATCGTGCGCATCGCTAGCGAATTCGGGCCGAACCGGCTCACGCTGAAGCCCTTGTCCGACGAGCTCTTCGCCTGGAACTTCGGCGGCCAGCTGGCCGCGCTGGGCGGCACGCTGCGGGTCGAGCGCGACGAGGCCGGCCAGGTGAGCGGCCTGCGCTTCAACACCTTGCGCACGCGCAATCTCCACTTCCAGCGCATCGCCGATTGACCTGCCGATGAAGTTCTTCATTGCCCACCTCGCTACCGAGACCAACACCTTTGCCGCCGCGCCGACCGGCCGCGGCGGCTTCGAGGAATACGGCATCTTCCACGGCGACGCCAGCAGGCGCGCGCCCGAGGGCACCGGCTCCTTCCTGCGCTTTCTGCGCGACATGATCGAGGCCGACGGTCACGAGGTGGCGGAGAGCCTGTGCACGCTGGCCCAGCCGGCCGGCCGCACGGTCCGGCAGGTCTACGAGGCCTTGCGCGACGAGATCCTGGCCGACCTGCGCGCCGCGATGCCGGTCGACGCGGTGCAGCTGCTGCTGCACGGCGCGATGGCGGCCGAGGGCTATGACGACTGCGAGGGCGATCTCGCCGCGCACATCCGCTGCATCGTCGGCCCCGAGGTCGTGATCGGGCTGGAGCTCGACCTGCATTGCCATTTCACCGAGCGGATGCGGCGCTCGGCCGACGCGATCCTTGCATTCAAGGAATATCCGCATGTCGACGGCGAGGCGCGCGGCCGCGAGCTCTACCGACTGCTGGTCGACACGGCGGCCGCACGGATCCGGCCCGTCACCGCGGTGTTCGACTGCAAGATGGTGGGCCTGTGGCACACGACGCGCGAGCCGATGAAGTCCTTCGTCGCGCGCATGCAGGCGGTCGAGCGCGAGCCGGGCCTGCTGTCCGTCTCGCTGGGCCATGGCTTCCCCTGGGGCGACGTGCCCGAGGCCGGCGCCAAACTCTGGGTGATCACCGACGGCGATGCGGCGCTGGCCGCCGAGTGGGCCGGGCGGCTGGGGCGCGAGTTCTGGGATCTGCGCGCGGCGATCAGCCCCCACACCCTGGGCATCGACGAGGCGCTCGACCAGGCCCTCGCGCTCGGCGAAGGGCCGGTCGTGCTGGCCGATATCGCCGACAACCCGGGCGGTGGCGCGGCCGGTGACAGCACCTTCATCCTGCGGCGGCTGATCGAGCGCGGCATCGGCAATCTGGTGCTGGGGGCGCTCTGGGATCTGGGCGCCGTGCAGATCTGCAAGGACGCCGGCGTCGGCGCCGAACTGGATCTGCGCGTCGGCGGCAAATGCGGCCCCGCGTCGGGCCTGCCGGTAGACCTGCGCGTCCTCGTGCGCGGCGTCGTCGAAGACCACAGCCAAAGCGCGCTGGATTCACGCGAGCGGCTGGGGACCTGTGTCTGGGTCGAGGCGGCGAACGGGCTGCACCTGCTGCTCTCGTCGATCCGCACCCAGACCTACGGCGCCGATGCCTTCACCGGCATGGGCATCGGCTTGGAGGACAAGTCGCTGATCGTGGTGAAGTCGACCCAGCATTTCCACGCGCAGTTCGCGCCCCTGGCCCGCGCGGTGTTCTATGTCTCCACCCCGGGCGCGCTGTCGCTGGACTTCGCCAGCATTCCTTATCGCCGGCGTTCGCTGGACTTCTGGCCGCGGGTCGAGGATCCGCACGCGCGGGACTAGGGTCTGTCAAAACAAGAAGCGCGCTTCGGAAGAAGGGGCGGGCTGCGCGTTCACCCCGCCCCATGGCTGCCTCAGATGCTGCCGGCGGAAACGATAGGGCCGGTCGGCGCGCCGGTCGGGGAGCCGCCGCGGGGCTCCAGGCTCAGAGCGAAAGCGCTGGTGTCGCGCAGCAGATTGGCGCGCAGCACGGTGGTCGCTCCCTGGCCGGCCACCAGGCCCAGCGAGCGCGGCGCGCCGGCGGCAGGAACGGCCCAGAGCTCCAGCGCGCGACTGGCGTCGAGCCGCACCTCGCCCAGCGGTTTCAGGACCAGCGCCCGGCCATCGGCGCTGACGCTGGCCACGAAACCGGCCTTCAGCAAGCCGGCGCCGTCGGCGGTGCTCTGCATCACGATCACCAGCGGCGCCTGCGCCGGCAGCGGCTGCGATAGCAGCAGGGCCAGCCCCAGAGCCAGCGTCGCCATCGAACCGCCGAAAGCCCGCCAGGGACCCAGGCGCTGCCACCAGCGCGGCGCCGGCAGCGGCTCGCCGAACAGGCGGCGCTGAAGGGCCGGCCACAGCGCGGCGGGCGGCTCGACCGGCTCGAGCGGCGTGGCCAGCGGCTGCAGCCGCCGGTCCCAGCGCCGCAGCGCCTCGCGCAACGCCGGATGGGCGGGCAGCAACTGCTCGAAGCGGCGCTGCGCCGCGCCGCGCAGCGTGCCCAGCGCATATTCGGCGGCCAGCTTCTCGGCCAGATCGGGGCGGCTGTAGTCCATCAGGCCAGCCCTCCGCCCAGCAGCCCCGCCGCCCGGTCGAGGCAGCCGCGCAGGCTTTGCAGGCCGCGCCGCAGCCAGCTCTTCACCGTACCGAGCGGCTGGCGCAGATGGTCGGCCAGCTCGGCATGCGAATAGCCCTGGTAATAGGCCAGCGCCAGGCAGCTGCGCTGTTCGCCGCTGAGATCCTGCAGGCAGCGCTCCAGCGCATGGCGGCGCGAGGCGCGGTCCAGCAGCTCCAAGGGGCCGGCGTTTTCGTCGGCCACCCGGGCCAGCAGGTCGCGGTCCTCGCCGTCCCCCTCGCCGGAGGCCGCGTAGCGGCTGACGGTGGCCGGCTCGGCGGCCCGGCGCCGCAGGCCGTCGATCGCGCGGTTGCGCGCGATGCGGGTCAGCCAGGCCAGCGCCGGCCCCTGCAGCAGCTGGTAGCTGCCGGCCGAACGCCAGACATTGACGTAGACCTCCTGCAGCAGTTCCTCCGCCTGGCTGCGATCGCCGTTGATGCGCAGCACGACGCCGAACAGCTGGGCGCAGGTGGCGCGGTAGAGCGCTTCGAAGGCGCCGCGGTCGCCCAGGGCGATACGCGCGAGCAGCGCGGCCAGGGGCTCTTGGGTCGGGGTGGGGTCCATCAGCCATTCTTACGCGACCGCCCCCGAATCGGATGCAAGGCCAACCCCTACGTTGCGCGGCGCCGATTGGATGCAAGCCCGCCTCGCCGGCAGGGCCACGCGCATCCAGCGCGTGCCGATGCGCGTAAGCGCCAATGTGGACAGACCGTCCACTCATCCAGGAGACCCAGATGCATGCACCCCAAACAATGCGGCTGCGTCCGCTCGCCCTTGCCGCCCTGCTCTTGGCCGCGGGCGCGGCCCAGGCTTCCAGCCACCGCGAGGCGCCCTTCATCACCACCGTGCCCAAGGTCGACGCCAGCGATTTCTACCTGTTCATGAGCTACGAGCCGGGCCGCAGCGACTACGTCACCCTGATCGCCAACTACCTGCCGCTGCAGGACGCCTACGGCGGGCCCAACTATTTCTCGCTCGATCCGCACGCGCTCTACGAGATCCATATCGACAACAACGGCGATGCCAAGGAAGACATCAGCTTCCAGTTCCGCTTCAAGAACACGCTGAAGGGCACGGCGCTGACGATAGGCGACAAGAGCGTGGCCATCCCGCTGATCCAGTCCGGCCCGGTCAGTGAGGTCAAGGCCGCCTCGCTGAACCTGAACGAGAGCTTCACCGTCGACGTGGTGCGCGGCGACCGCCGCGCCGGCGGTCGCCAGTCGGTCACCAACGCCAATGGCGGCGGCGCGAGCTTCGACAAGCCGGTCGACAACATCGGCGTGAAGACGATCGCCGATTACGCGGCCTATGCGGCCAAGCATGTCTACGGCGTCAATATCCCCGGCTGCGGCCAGCCGGCCAAGCTCTTCGTCGGCCAGCGCAAGGACCCGTTCGCCGTCAATCTGGGCACTATCTTCGACCTGGTCAATGCGCCGGTCGGCGTCATCACCGACCCGAGCTTGATCAATGCCGGCACCAATGACCTGGCCTACAAGAACGTCACCACCCTGGCGCTGGAGGTCCACAAGAGCTGCCTGACCGCCGGCAACGAGACGGTGATCGGCGGCTGGACGACGGCCAGCCTGCGCCAGGCGCGCCTGCTCGACCCGAGCCCGAAACCGGGCCACCAGGCGAACGACAAGGCCGGCGGCGCCTGGGTGCAGGTCTCCCGCCTGGGCATGCCCCTGGTCAACGAGGTCGTCATCGGCCTGCCCGACAAGGACCGCTTCAATGCCTCCAAGCCCAGGGACGACGCGCAGTTCGCCAACTACGTCACCCACCCGACCCTGCCCGCCCTGATCGCCACCGTGCTGAACCTGCCCGGCACGGCGCCGACCAATCTGCCGCGCAACGATCTGGTCACGACCTTCCTGACCGGCATCAAGGGCGTCAACCAGCCGGCCAATGTGGTGGCCTCGGAGGAGCTGCGGCTGAACACGGCGATCCCGGCCGTGCCCTTCGCGCAGCAGAACCGGCTGGGCATCGTCGGCAATCTGCTGGCCGGCGGCAATGACAACGCCGGCTACCCGAACGGCCGCCGGCCCAAGGACGATGTCGTCGACATCTCGCTGGTGGCGGTCATGGGCGGGCTGTGCGTGGCCAATGGCGACAACGACGCGCTGAAGTTCGGCGCCGCCTGCAAGCCCTCGGCCGTGCCGCTGGGTGCGACGGCCTTCAAGCTGCACGACGCGGTCGACCAGGCGACGCTGCCGCTGCTGAGTGGCTTCCCCTATCTGTCCACGCCGATCGGCGGCACCCGTTGAGGAGGCGGTCATGAACAGCAAGCAAACCATCCATCTCCTGAGCCTGGGCGTCGTCGGTCTTCTGAGCGCCTGCGGCGGCGGCCACGACGACGGCGGCGACATGCCGGTGCCGCCGACGGCTGCGAGCCAGGTGCCGGACAGCGCGATGGCCTCCTCGGCCGCCTACACGCAGTTCGCGATCTCGCAGAGCCAGCGCAGCAGCGAGAGCGAGGAGCCGCTGAACGCCGGCAATGTCGACCCGGCGCCCGGCAGCGAGAGCGAGGAACCGGTCGCGGTGAGCTGAGCGATGAAAACAGCGCTGCCCCTGTGCATCGCGCTGCTGCTGGGCCTGCCGGCCCAGCCGGCGCCGGCCGAGCCCTATACGCCGCAGCGGGACGAGGAGCTCGTCGAACGCCTGCCGCAGCGCCTGGGCTCGGCGGCGCAGCGCGCCGAGTCTCGCCTGCTGCGGGCCCGGCTGCAGCAGGCGCCGGAGAACCTGCCGCTGGCCCTGCAGCTGGCGCGCGAGGCGATCGCCCGCGCCCGGCTGCAGGGCGACCCGCGCGAGCTGGGCCAGGCGCAGGCGCTGCTGGCGCCCTGGTGGAGCGCCGCGCCGCCGCCGGTGCGCCTGCTGCGCGCGACGATACGCCAGGCCCAGCACGACTTCGGTCCGGCGCTGCTGGAGCTGGACGGCCTGCTGGCCACACCGGGCGTCCCCCTGCCGCTGCAGGCCCAGGCGGAGCTGACCCGCGCTGCCGTGCTGCAGGTGCGGGGCCGCTGGCGGGAGGCGCGCCTGGGCTGCACGCGCCTGGCCGGGCCGCATTACGCGGCGCTGGGCGCCGCGGCGCGCCTGCACGGCGAGGTCTGCATTGCCGAACTGGACGGCCTGCAGGGCCGGACCGAGCAGGCCGAGGCCGCGCTGCTGCGCCTGTCGGCGCTGCCCGGCGCGCCGCAGGCCTGGATCGCCCTGCTGCGCGCCGAGCTGGCCGAGCGCCGCGGCCGCGCCGAGGCCGGGCCGCTGTACCGGCAGGCGCTGCAGGCCAATCCCGAGATCTATCCGCGCGTCGCCTATGCCGACTGGCTGCTGAGGCAGCGCCGCTGGCGGGACGCGGCCCATGTGGTGCTCGGCTTCGGGGAAGCCGGCAACCTGCCCGATGCGCTGCTGCTGCGCCTGGCGATCGCCTGGAAGCAGGCCGCCGATCCACGCGCCGGCGCGGCGGCGGCCGAGCTGCAGGCCCGCTTTGATGCGGCCGCCGAGCGCGGCGACGACAGCCATGGCCGCGAGCGGGCCCGCTTCGCGCTCGACCTGCGGCCCGAGCCCGGCATCGCGCTGGCCCAGGCCCAGGCCAACTGGGCGCTGCAGAAGGAGCCGGCCGATGCGCTGCTGCTGCAGCGCGCGGCGCTGACCGCCGGCCAGCCCGCCGCGGCCGAGCCGCTGCGGCAGTTCCAGCGCGAGACCGGCTTTGCCGATCGTCGCCTGGCGGAGCGCGCGCGATGAAAGCCATCCTCCTGGTGCTGGGCCTGCTGCTAATCGGCGCGGCCCAGGCCCACAAGCCCAGCGACGCCTATCTGCGCCTGACGCTGCAGGGCCAGGTGCTGGAGCAGCGTTTCGACATCGCGCTGCGCGACCTCGACCGCGATCTGCAGCTCGATGCCGACGATGACGGCGAGCTGCGCTGGGGCGAGGTGCGCCAGCGCGCGGCCGAGATCGCGGCCCTGGCCGAGCAGGGACTGGGCCTGCAACTGCTGGACGCGCAGGGCGCCGCCTGCCCGGCCGGCCCGCTGCAGCCGCTGCAGCTGGATAGCCACAGCGACGGCCGCTACCTGCTGCTGCGCCGGCAACTCGTCTGCGCCGCCGCGCCGCAAGAGCTGACCCTGCGCTATCGCCTGTTCGCCGCCAGCGATCCGACGCATCGCGGCGTCGCCCATCTGGCGCTGGACGCGCCGGCTGCCCGGACGCTGGTGCTGGCGCCCGATGGTCAGGCGCGTCGCTTCCCCTTGGGCCAGGCCGCCGCCACGCCGGCGCCGAGCCTGGCCAGCTTCTTCGTCGAAGGCATCCATCACATCTGGATCGGCGTCGACCACCTCCTCTTCCTGCTCTCACTGCTGCTGCCGGCGGTGCTCGTGCGGCCCGCGGGCCGCTGGCAGCCGGCGCCGCGGCTGCGGCCGGTGCTGGCCGAGGTGCTGGGGGTGGTGACGGCCTTCACCGTCGCGCATTCGATCACCTTGGCGCTGGCGGCCTTCGACCTCGTCGATCCGCCCTCGCGCTGGGTCGAATCGCTGATCGCCTTCAGCGTGCTGCTGGCGGCGCTGAACAATCTTTATCCGCTGCTGGACAGCGGCCGCTGGCGCCTGACCTTGGTGTTCGGCCTGGTCCATGGCTTCGGCTTCGCCGGCGCGCTGAAGGACCTCGGCCTCGCTCAGGGCGGGCTGGCCGGGCCATTGGTGATGTTCAACCTCGGCGTCGAGGCCGGCCAGCTGGCCATCGTCGCCGTCTTCGTGCCGCTGGCCTGGGTCTTGCGAAAGCAGGGCGGCTACCGCCGCGGCCTGCTCGGTGGCGGCTCGGCCCTGATCGCGCTGCTGGCCACCGTCTGGCTGGCCGAGCGCGCCCTGGACCTGAAACTGCCATGAGCCTGATCAAGGATTTGTCCGTCGCCGCCCTGCTGGCGCCGCTGCTGGCGCAGGCGGCCGAGCCGCAGCCACAGCCGGAGCGGCTCGATCGGGTCGAGGTGCTCGGCCATTACCAGCTGGGCCTGGGCCAGTCGAATGCGGCCAGCGAAGGCACGGTGCGCGCCAGCCTGATCGAGACGCGTCCGGCGCTGCGGCCGGCCGAGCTGCTGGAGTTCGTGCCCGGCATGATCGTCACCCAGCACAGCGGCGACGGCAAGGCCAACCAGTACTTCCTGCGCGGCTTCAATCTGGACCATGGCACCGATTTCGCAAGTTATGTCGACGGCATGCCGGTCAATATGGTCAGCCATGCCCATGGCCAGGGCTATAGCGATCTGAACTTCCTGATCCCCGAACTGGTCCAGCGCATCGACTACCGCAAGGGCCCCTACAGCGCCAGCGACGGCGACTTCGCCTCGGCCGGCAGCGCGCGCCTGCTGCTGCGCGACAAGCTTCCCCACGAGATGGCCAGCCTGACCTTGGGCGAGCACGGCTACGCCCGCGCGCTGCTGGCCGGGGGCCTGGCGCTGGGCCCCGGCCGCCTGCTGGGCGCCGTCGAGCTGCACCGCAACGACGGCCCCTGGCAGCAGCCGGAAAAGCTGCGCAAGTTCAATAGCGTGCTGCGCTACAGCGAGGGCGGCGAGGACGGCTCGCGCTCGCTGAGCCTGATGGCCTACGACAGCCGCTGGACCGCCACCGACCAGATCCCCGCGCGGGCCGTGGCCGGGGGCCGCCTCGACCGCTTCGGCAGCCTCGACCCCAGCGACGGCGGCAGCAGCCGGCGCCTGAGCCTCTCGGCCCGGCAGACGCGCAACACCGAGGACGGCGACTGGCAGCTCGATGCCTATTACGTCCAGTCGCGGCTGACGCTGTTTTCCAACTTCACTTATCTGCTCGACGATCCGCTCCACGGCGACCAGTTCGAGCAGGCTGAAGCGCGCCAGCTGCTCGGCGGCGAGGCGAGCCGGCGCTGGCAGTTCGAATGGCGAGGCCTGCACCAGCAGTTCAGCCTGGGCGCCCAGTTCCGACACGACGGCCTGAGCCCGGTGGGCCTCTATGCCACCGAGGCGCGCCGGCGCCTCGCGACGAGGCAGGAGAGCGAGCTGCGGCAAACCAGCGCCGGCGTCCATGCCGAACTGTCCAGCGGCTGGACGCCCTGGCTGCGCAGCGTCGTCGGGCTGCGCGGCGATGCCGCGCGTTTCAAAGTGCACAGCTCGATCGCCGAGAACAGCGGCCGGGCGCAGGACAGCCTGGTCTCGCCGAAGCTGGCGCTGATCCTCGGCCCCTGGCGCAAGACCGAGCTGTTCCTCAACTACGGAGAGGGCTTTCACAGCAACGACGCGCGCGGCACGGTCGCCCGCATCGCGCCCAAGGAGGGCACGCCGGTCGAGCCGGTGCCTGGTCTCGTGCCCAGCCGCGGCGGTGAGCTGGGTCTGCGCAGCGAGTGGCTGCCGGCCCTGCAGAGCTCGCTGGCGCTGTGGCGGCTGGACCTGGCCTCTGAGCTGGTCTTTGTCGGCGATGCCGGCGACACCGAGCCGCAGCGCGCCAGCCGCCGCCAGGGCTTCGAGTGGAACACCCATTGGCAGCTGAACCGCAGCTGGCAGTTGGACCTGGACCTGGCCGCCTCGAAGGCCCGCTACCGCGACGACGCGCCCGAGGGCAACCGGGTGCCCGGTGCTGTCGACCGCGTCGCCTCGCTGGGCCTGAGCTGGAACGAGCCCTCATCGCGGTGGTCCGCGCAGTTCCAGCTGCGCCATTTCGGCCCACGCGATCTGGTCGAGGACGGCTCGCAGCGCTCCAAGGCCACGACGCTGGCCTATGCCCGCGCGAGCTGGCAGGCCAGCCCGCAGCTGCGCCTGAGCCTGGACGTCTTCAATCTGTTCAAGCGCCAGGCCAGCGACATCGACTACTTCTACGAGTCGCGCCTGCAGGGCGAGGCCGCGACCGTGGCCGACCGGCATTTCCACCCGGTCGAGCCGCGCAGCTTCCGGCTGACGGCGAGCCTGTCCTGGCCTTGAGCTCTCGTCGAGCCGGTGGGCCGGCATGCTTGGCGCCACCGCGAGCCTCCGCGCCGCAGCGGCGGCCGGCCGATCGCTGCTGACGGTCGCTCTGCCTGCTAGGGGCGCCCGGCGTCGTCGGCTTCAAATGCCCGCGGCAGCTTGGACAGCGCTCCGGCAGCGGTCCGCTCGACAAAGCCATCGAGGATGGCCTTTTCCAGCGCAAGCCGGCTGTCCTCGGCTGACATTCCCTGCGCCGCCAGTTCTCGAAGCAATGCGGCCTCGTCGAAACCGGCATCCGGAAGGCCTCCGAGTGCGCCCTTGATGGCCAGGTTCAAGTTCATGGCGACGTTCCGATCCTGACGGGTGCATAGCAATCGAAATGCCGTCACCGCGCTTTTGCGTAAGCCGATTCCTACACCGGCACAAGCGATACATAACGTTACAGCTGCGGTTCAGACCGACAGAGCCGCTCTGGCTCTTCGCCGATGCTTCATGACAGGAGGTTCACCATGCGAACTGAGATGGGGCCGGCAAAAACAGCGCTCGTCAACATGATGTTGCGCATCGAACGTACCAGGCAAATGCTGCGCCAGCGGCGGACGCGCGGCGATGGCCGGGAGTTAGCCGAAGCGGCACTCAGCCCAGGCGGGCTGATCGACCCAACATTTGAAGACACCACTTGGTCCATCCGCATGAATAGCGCAAGTGACCCCCAGACCTTGCAGCAGGGCTAGCTGCCCGGCGCATTGTGGATTCGACGCCATCGAAGAAGAGTGGGAGGCCCCATGAACCTTGTTCGCCAGATCCTGTCGCTAAGCAGCGCAATGGCCATGATCGGCATGTCCGCAGGGACAAGCGCCGCTACTGTTCCCTTCACCATCACCGGTGCCCAGTTCATGCAGGGAGCGGGCTACGGAATTGACCGTGCCGAGCTCAACGGCACCTTGCTCGACGTTCGATACTCGACGAGCGCATTCATGCCGCAGAGCTTCGCGCTGGGCATCGATGAGTCGGTCACTTTTGACTTTGGGACTCTCGATCTGCAGGAGGTGAATGCCCATGGTGGGATCGATTTGCTCAGGGAAACCGACGATCTCGGCATCAGCGCCAGCCTGACCTTCATCGATCAGAACGGTGTGGCGCAGGTCGTAACCATCAGCGGTGCCGCCACTGCGACTGCCGGCAGCGTCAGCGATTCGCAGGTGGACTTTGTCATCGACTGGTCGCCGGTGCCCGTCCTGCTCGGAAACGGCGGCCTATTTCAAGTCAGCCTGGACGATGTGTCGCTCTCCAGAATGGGATCGCAGGTCCAATCTGCCACCGTCACCCTTCTGGGCTCAGCCGAGCAGGCCGTCGCGCCCCAGGCCATCGAACTCCCGGAGCCCGCCCCGCTTGCCCTTCTCGCCGTCGGCATGGGCGGCGTCGCGGTCACCCGCCGTAGGCGAACCCAATCTTGACCCGGCTCATGCCTACCCCTGAGGGCGTGCATGTGAGCGTTTCAAGCAAGCAGTAACGATTCGGTCCTACCGGGGCGGGCGACGTCCGGCGCCCGGATCAGCGACCGGCATCCCCCAAAAGCGTATGCCGCAGCCGGAACGAGGTTTGCCACCTTGCGCCGTGGGCGATCCCGCCCACGTCCGACATCAACCCGCAGCAAGGAGCACCCATGAAACTTAAACCGATCGTCTACGCCGCCGCGCTGGCCCTCGTCAGCGGGGCCGCATTCGCAGAGGACATCAACCGCACCGTCACCCTGGTTCCCGACGTCGATTCCGCCGGTGTCTATTCGGCAGGCTGGGGCGTGACGCACAGTTTGGCGGGAAGCTTTACCGACACGATCACCTTTTCGCCCGACGTGGGCGGCGCCTTCTCGGGGGGGCTGATCACCGTCGGTTTCATGAACACCGGCAATATCGACTTCACTTCCGTGACGATCAACGGTCAGGCCTTCACGCTGTCGGGCACGGGCGCGGTCGAGACGGCCACCTTCGGCCCGCAGAACCTCAACGCACCGCTGACGCTGACGGTCAACGGCGTGGCGGGGCCGACGCTGGCGGCAGGAACGGCGATCTCGGCCAGCTATGGCGGCACGGCCAATCTCGCGCCGACGGCCCAGGCGGTCCCCGAACCGGAAAGCTATGCGCTGATGCTGGCCGGCCTCGGCGTGCTGGGCTGGCTGGGACGCCGCAATCGTCGGAACAGCTGATCGATCGACCGAACGATCGCCTTCCTATCATGGCCGGCCGGCGGCGGGCGCCCGCCCGGCCGGTCTTTTGTCAGAGCCCTCAGGGCCAGGAGGCTTCGAGGCCGGGCAGCGCCGTCATCTCGGCGATCGTCGTGCCCGCGCCTCACTGCCGCGGCCAGCTTCATGGCGCTCAGGCGGCCGCAGCGGACTTCGCTCCATTGAAGGCGATCGGACTAGCAGCGCTCACCCAGGCAATCGATCCAGAACTTGACCTGAGAGCGATAACCGCTGTCCCGCTGGACGCGTATGGTGATGAACTCGGCCCGCTCTGCCGGCGCTGGGCTGGGCCGTCAAGCTGCTGGGCGTGGCCTATATGCTGTGGCTGGGGTGGAAGCTCGCCCGCGCCGCCCATCTGGCGCAGGCCAACGAACACCGATTGAACGTAAGCTTTTGGCAAGGCGTGGGTTTGCAGTTTTTCAATATCAAGGCCTGGATGCTCGCGCTGACGCTGACGCTGACCGCCGGCTGGGTGGTCAACGCCGCCCGCAGGCCCGCGTCCAATCCGGGCGAGCGACTGTCGATCGTCTGCGCAATCATGGCCGCCTTCGCGTTCAGCAGTAATTTTGTCTATGCGCTTGTCGGCTCACTGCTACGGGAATGGCTCGCGCAGGGGCGCCGCCTGCTGTGGTTCAACCGCGTCTTTGCGTTAGTCCTGTGGCCACGGCGAGCTGGATGCTGGCCGTATGAAGCCGCAGGAAATCTGGAAATCAAGGGGCAGTGGCCGCCAACTGCTGGCTGAACGAGCGGCAAGAACGCGTGCACGGCTTGCGGCGAATCCACGAGCATGATCAATCGTCACCAGTAGGCCGATCTGAGTCATTCACGGTCCAGTGGCTGAACGGCAGCAAACACCGACACCGGTCGTTGAACGTCACCGGTCATGGTCGGCCGCTGCACCTTCGCAACCGGCCTCTCACTGCGGCACCCGCCGCGTGCCGGTTCCAACGACCGCTTCTGCACGCTCCGTCAGGCTCATGTCGACCCTGAACCGACATCCGCGACCGCAAATTGGCCGCCCCGAAGCTGCCAGTCGGAGCTGAGCACTCCCGAAGGAGGTCCCGCAGCAGCGGGCACACAAAGGTAGGCGGCACTCTGGGCGATTGAGGCGTAGCGCGGCATGAGATCGTGGGGTTCACCCTATCAAAGTGACAGTCGAGCTTTCACAACATTGATCGATTTCAGACGGCACCAGCGACACCACGCTGGTGCAGGAACGCATCGATCTTCGGTGGGCGTCCGACGAACTCGACAAAGTTCTCGGTCATGGGGCGACTGCCGCCACGCTCCAGAATCGCCTTGCGATAGCGCGCGCCAGTGGCGACGTTGAGGGCCCCTTCTCGCTCGAAAACTTCCCACGCGTCCGATGCTGCACCTCGGTCCAAAGGTACCGTTCGCCGCTGACGTCGACCTGAAGGCGATTCCTTCGTCAGCCAAATGGCCGGCCTTCAACTGCCGGTTAAGAGGCTCGCTAAAGATTCTTAAATGCGAAACCGTGTTGGCGAGAACGCTTCTGCCTCAGTGTAGGGAGAGCCTCCCTCCATCAGGTCGGCCAATAGCCTTGCGCTTGCAGGCCCCAGCGTGAAGCCCTGGTGACCATGCCCGCAGTTGACCCAAAGCCCCGGGTGCCGCGGGGCAGCTCCGATGATGGGCTTCATGTCCGCGCAGCAGGGCCGACTGCCCATCCAGGGGTCGATTTCTACCGGTCGACCAAGATCCAGCAACTGGCCGGCCATGGCCTCTGCGCCGATTAATTGGCGCGGCGTAGGCGTTGAATCAATGCAAGCAATCTCGGCACCGCTGGTGACGCGTAGACCTCGCAGCTGCGGCGCCATTACATAGCCGCGTTCTGCATCCAACGTGGTCACGTTTAGCTTCGCTCCACCCGTGTAGTGACGATGGTATCCACGTTTGACAAAGAGGGGCCAACGGTAGCCTAGGCGTCGCACTTGGCTGTCGGCCCATGCGCCCAAGGCGAGGACGGCTTGCTGCGCCTGCACCGGCCCTTCGTCGGTCTCGACCTGCCAGCCAGATGCGGTGGCGTTCAGGCTGTCTGCATTGCCACGCAGCAAGCGCCCGCCACGCTGCAGGAAGAGCTGTGCATAGCGCTCGACCAAGGCGCCAGGATCGCCGATGTTCCAGGAGTCCAGCCAGTGAACGGCGCCGGCCAAGGGTATGCGGAAGGCGGGTTCTGCCGTATCAATGGCCCGCGAGTCCAGCGCTGCGAATCGTATCCCGTACTCGCGTGACACGCGCTGTGCATTCCGCAGCGCATGTTCCATCGCCCTTTCATCTCGGTAGATCATGCGGAGCCCATCGCGCTGCAGCAAATCCTCCGCGCCAGCCAGGCGCATCAGACGCGCATGCTCGTCCGTGGCATGCGCGATCAGACCCGCATACTGCCGACTGATGGCGCGATGCGATGCGGGTGCAGAGGCCTGCCAATATCGCAGCAACTGGGGCCAGAAGGCCAGCAGCCCACTCACGTGGTAGTTCACGTCGATCCCTCGACGGAAGACCACGTCCAGCAAGGCCCGCCAGTCGCGCGGCATGGCGTAGGGCTCGACGGCTTCACGCTGGATGACGCCGGCATTCCCGTAGGAGGCTTCCTGGCCCGGTGGCCGTCGGTCCACCAGGGTGACCTGATGCCCGCGCAGCTGCAGCTCCAAAGCCGTACAGACGCCGACCATGCCGGCACCGAGAACCAGAATCTCTCGAGTCACTTCATATGCCTTTTCGTTTGCATTCGGATCCCTACAGCACATCAAACGAGTTGAAGTGCCGTGAGCGCATTCGACTCGCCCTCTATGGACGCACGTTTTCGGCCTAAGCAAGCCGCGCCTCGCGCGTTGGGCGTATAGGCAGCAAGTCCTATTTCGCTGGCGCATCGCTTTGATAGCCCTCGCAGTGCCGATGATGTCAATCAGCCGTTTGAGGCTGTAGGCGTGGCGTTAAGAACCAGCTGCGTGTCCCCGCTGGGCGACCTGTTGGGCTGCAGCGATCGTTTTCGCCCTGGGCAATGCCGACCATCGGCGGAACATGACTAGCGCACCGGCAGCTGCAGATGCTCCGCCATGAAGGCCAGTGCCTCGGAGTCGCGTTCGACGTGCTTGTCGCGGGTCATCGTGTTGTGGCCAACATGCTGGCGGACGCGTAACAGCACCGGCCCGGACCCGGGCTGTCCGTTGTTCTGGAGCCACGCTGCGAACTTGCGGCCATGCCAGGGCGGACAGGCCATGTCGTCCGCTCCACAATCGACCAAGACCGCCGGGTATCTCTTCCCCACCCGGAGGTTCTGATAAGGCGACCACCGATAGAGCCACTGCGCTTCTTCGGCAACGAGCGGACTACCGTAATCGGCCGCCGCGACTGAAGCTGTGAAGGGGTCTCGGGAGCAGTCTAGTGCGTCGCACAAAGGCACCTGAGGGACGGCAGCCCCGAATAGGTCCGGCCGGAAGCTAATGGCTGCGCATACCGTCAGCCCGCCGTTCGACGTGCCGGTGAGGCCGATCTGCTCCGAGCGAGCGATACCTCTGCGCGGTAGGTCCTCCAGGACAGCGAAGAGATCGGCGAAGGTATTCGGCTTCTGGGCCATTCGGCCGCCGCGCCAGAAGCCTGCGCCAAACTCGCCGCCGCCGCGCAGGTGCACGTGCACCCACGCACCTCCCGCCCGAACCCACGCTGCCGCCATTTCACTCCAGCATGGCAGCCAGGGAACATTGAATCCGCCGTAGCCAGTAACGATCGTCGGCCGGTTCACTGCGCTCGCATCGGGCGAGCGCAACAAGTGATAGGTGACCAGGTTTCCGTCGGCCGCCTGCGCGTTCAACGTCTCAAGCGTCGCGCCATCGAGGCGACGCGCCGGCGGCGTCAACGCCTTTGTCTGGTTGTTTGCGACGTCATGGCAATAGGCACGAGGCCCCTCCAGAAGCGACGAATGCACGAACGAAATGCGTTGCCCATCGGACCACACGACTTCATCGATGATGGACAGGACGAAGCCGAGCGCAAATTTGCCTACGGCGCCAGCGCTGGGCAGTTCGATCTCGCGTTCCACCGTTCCGTCGAGTGCGACCACGCGCAGGCGCGAAGTGCCGTTGGGCATGTCGGCAACGACAAGCCGCCCCGCGCATTCCGTTACGCTCGCCAGCGTCGCCTCGCCTTCGGGCAACACTTCCCGCCAGGTCGATCGATCCTGCGCCGTTGCCAGCGGGATCGCTATCAGGCGACCGTTCGTCGCTTCGTCCATCGTAATGGCCACATATTCACCGCCGACGATCGTGCCCTTCACCATGCCATAGCTCGCGTCAAGGAACGGTTGCCACTCAGCACCTTCGACAAGCCGCTTGATGTAGGTCGGATGCACTGACGTCTGGTTCTCTCGGATGACGGCGTAGCGGCCATCCACAGTGACAGTCGGCATGACGGCTGGGTGCGCGTGCGCAAGCAGGACAAGCCGCTTTGTCAAGGCACTATCCAGCAGTTGTTCAAAGACGCGCAAGCCGGGCGCAGCTGGCAAATCCGTCTGCGCCGCGTCCGCTCTTCCGGTGTAATAAAAGCCTGCGTTGTCTGGTAGCCATGCACTCGGCGCCGTCGCGGTGGCGAACCTGATCGCATGGCGCACTTCGGCGGTCGCCACGTCGATGACGCGCACGACCGTCCCCGTTCCTTCCGTCACGGTCACCAGCAACAACGACGCATCGGGTGACGGCTTAATGTCATACAGGACGGCGTGCGGGCCGCACGTCGCCACATCGAACAGCATGCGCTGCTCGCCATCGATCGAGTCCGAAACGGTGATGTGCGGCAGCTGCGCTCCATCAGGCACGTCGCGGCGGAACCAGCGCCCGCCGAGCGGCCGAGGAGCGTGGAAGCTGAACATGTCGACGTAGCCATCGGCGAGAAGCGCACGCAAGGGCTCGATGGCGGGCGTTGCGTTGCACGCAGCTCGCGCTATCTCGTCCTGAGCGTCTTCCCACGCCTTGGTCTCCGGCGTACTCTCCGCGAGCCAGCGGTACTCATCGACATACGAGACCGGTCCGAAGTTGACCGTCTCGGGCACGCGCCGCGTGGCAGGGTACGTGATCTTCATGCGCCGAGCGTACCGGTTGGCGAACCCCGATATTTAGGGTTCACGCCGGAAGTTTTAGGATGCCTGCACGGCGGCGCATCAGTGAATCGCGACCAATCGCCCTGGCCTGCTCCGCCGTGCAAATTCCCGTGGCGATTCGCCGACGACATCGCGAAACGCCACGGCAAAGCTGCTCTGGTGCTGGTAGCCGACGGCGTCGGCGACCTGCCCGATGCTCAACTGTCCTTCGATAAGCAGCGCCTGCGCGCGCCCGATTCGTTGCTGCAGGCAGAACGCCTGGGGCGTCGTGCCGAGCGTCTGCTGGAACAACTGATTCAATTTGTTCTTGTTGGTGCCCAGTTCGCTGGAGAGTTCGAGCAGCGTCGGCGGGTCCGCGAATCGCTCCGTGAGGATGCGGCGGGCGGCGGCGATGATCTCCGCGTCGCGGCGGCTTCGTACACCGGAGCTCGAAGTCAATTCGAGCCGCTCGTTCCACGAAGCAGCGACGAGGGCCAACAGCTCGCTGGCTCGCGCCTGCACCTGCATGCGTCGCAGCGCCCCCGTGAGCCGGCTGTGGACCACGTCCTGCACAAGGCTAGCGATGTCCGTCTGGATCGGCATCGTGAGCGCGTTGCAGGGACGATCGAGCTCGCCACCCGCCAGCCTCCGCAAGGGTTCGGGCAAGTCGCCCGGCTCGAGCCGATGGTGGGCCAGCAACGACTGGGGTTCGAGGAGCACCGTCACGGCCCGTTGCCGCAGGCCGCCGGCGATGCCGACATCCAGCACGGTACCGCGCGGCAGCGCCGAGACCGCCACCACAGGGCGCTGAAAGGACCATGTTTCCCCGTTCTGCACATAGGCGCAGCTGTTGGCCAGCGAGGCGCGAATGAGCAAGGCGTCGGTCGACAGCACGGCGCGGTATCGGATGTCGCGATGGAACTGCACGTCCCCCACCGTGATCTGGGCGTCGTCGCCGCAATAGGTCCGCACCGATCCTTCGCCGATCCCGCGCAGGTCGAATTCGACCCCACCGGCCCAGTCGACGATCGGCGGCTGGCTACGGCCTGCGAAGGGCTCGAAGAAGCGTGGGCTCATGCGAATCTCCTCAAAACATTCACGTTTGTATTTTTAAGGTTATGGGCTGCTGTCGATCTACTGGTTTACACCGGCGTTTGGCGACGATGAGTTAATAAAGACAGTCATGTACGATTTACCGGAATGGTCAATTCCGTAAAGGTTCCTGCGCAGCGCTGGGTCGAGGAGGCCCGCCGGACACTGTCCGAGGAAGGGATCGAGGCCGTCAAGGTGGACCGACTCGCGCAGCGGATCGGCGTGAGCCGCGGCGGCTTCTATCACCACTTTGTCGACCGCGCCGACCTGTTGTCGCGACTGCTGAAGCTCTGGTACGAAACGATTTTGTTCGTGCCGTTGCGGCTGGTGCTCAGGAACCCGGCTGACGCATTGCGCGCCGTCGATGAGATCGTGGACCACCTGATTCGCGAGGACATCTACGACCCGCGCTTCGACCTTGCGGTACGCGAGTGGGCACGGTCCGATCCAACCGTCGCGGTTGCTGTGGCGGGCGTCGATGCAAAGCGCATCGCCGCCCTCTACGAGGTGTTCCTGGCATTCGGCTGTGGCAAGAAGGAAGCCGACCTGCGCGCCCGCGTCTTCTACTTCCACCAAATCGGCTACTACGCGATCGGGATCGACGAGCCAGAGCCGGGACGTCGCGAACGTGCCAGGACCTACGTCGAAATCCTCTGCGGCGAGGCGAACATCGCCCGTGCATCCGCGCCGGCGGCCGGCCGGAAACGCAAGCGGGCCTAAGGCCTAAGTTTTTGGTACGCAGGCCGAAGAGCGCAGGGCGTCGCTCCGGTACGCTCGAAATCCACGATGCGTACACACTATTCAGCCTGGAGCCTTCTCTCCGCTTCGCCGCGCCACGATGACTGGGCGCCCGCGTGGCGAGAGGCTGAACCGAAGAAGAAGTACGACATCGTGATTATCGGCGGCGGCGGGCACGGTTTGGCCACCGCCTACTACCTCGCCAAGAACCACGCCATCCGCAACGTGGCGATCGTGGAAGCCGGCTGGATCGGCGGCGGAAACACGGGCCGCAACACGACGATCATCCGCTCCAACTACCTCTATCCCGAAAGCGCAAGGCTCTACGAGCATTCCCTGCGCCTCTACGAAGGACTTTCCCGGGAACTGAACTACAACATCATGTTCAGCCAGCGCGGCATTGTGACCCTGGCACATTCCCGCCACGACCTGGACGCGCACAGCCGCTGGGCCAACGCGATGCGATGCAACGGCATAGACGCTGATCTGCTAACCGCCGAGGAGCTGCGCCGGCTCGTTCCGCGCCTGAACTTCGACGCGGGCGCGCGCTTCCCGCTTCTGGGCGGCTTCATCCAGCGACGCGCAGGGCCTGCGCGCCATGACGCGGTCGCGTGGGGCTATGCCCGCGCGGCGTCAGCTCTTGGTGTTGACATCATCCAGAGCTGCCCCGTCGACGGCTTCATCATGGACGGCGGCCGGGTCACCGGCGTTCGCACAGGCAAAGGCGACATCCGCGCTGAGAAGGTCGCGATGGCCGTCTCTGGGCACTCCACGGTGCTCGCCGACATGGCGGGCTTCCGGTTGCCAGTCACGAGTTACGCACTCCAGGCCATGGTGAGTGAGCCTATCAAGCCCGTGCTCGACACGGTGCTTCTGTCACCGGCGGTCGGTGCCTACTGGAGCCAAAGCGACAAGGGCGAACTGGTGATCGGTGGTGCGCTCGACCTGTACCCGTCGTACGCCCAACGAGGCAGCTATGCGGTCACTCAGCAGGTACTCGCCGCCACACTGGAGATGTTTCCTTCGTTCTCGCGACTGCGACTTTTGCGCCAATGGGCAGGCATCGTCGATGTGGTGCAGGACTCAAGCCCGATCATCGGCCCCACCCCGGTGCCTGGTCTCTACATCAATTGCGGCTGGGGCACGGGAGGCTTCAAGGCCATCCCCGTCGGCGGCTGGACCTTGGCTCACGTGCTGGCAACCGGGAAGAGCCACGAGCTGGCCGAGCCGTTCCAGCTTGAACGGTTCGCAACCGGCCGCTTGATCGACGAAGCAGCGGCCGCCGGCATCGCACATTGAGAAGGACGTCGCGACATGCTCCAGATTGACTGCCCCCACTGCGGGAAGCGGCCCGAAAACGAATTCCACTGCGGCGGGCAGAGTCACATCCAGCGCCCTGCGCTCGATTGCAGCGACGAGGAATGGGGCGACTACATGTTCAACCGCGACAACCCGAAAGGTGACAGCGCCGAACGTTGGAGGCATAGCTTTGGCTGCGGCCGCTGGTTCAACATGGTCCGCAGCACCGTGACACACGAGATCAAGGCGATCTACCGCATGACGGACCCGCGCCCGGAGATCAAAGCCTGATGGCTGGCTACCGACTCCCCTCGCCCGCAGGCGTTGCGCTGGATCGGGGCCGCAGGCTCGATTTTCAGTTCAACGGGCGCGCCTTATCTGGCTTCGCCGGGGACACGCTTGCATCGGCACTGATCGCAAGTGGCGAGCGCTTGATCGGTCGCAGCTTCAAGTACCACCGGCCGCGTGGAATCGTCTCCTGCGGCGCGGAGGAACCCACGGGACTGCTCGACATCGGCCATTGCGCGGAGCGGGTTCCAAATACG
The DNA here is from genome assembly GCF_030410485.1 of Roseateles violae. Lineage (GTDB taxonomy): Bacteria > Pseudomonadota > Gammaproteobacteria > Burkholderiales > Burkholderiaceae_C > Roseateles_D > Roseateles_D violae. The sequence goes on from NZ_JAUHHC010000005.1 coordinate 53,171, forward strand.
CGCGTGACGGACACCCCCCTTTTGCACGGACTCGTTGCGCGCACGGGAAATGCCTGGCCGAGCCTGCGGTGCGACCTGGGCGCAATCAATTCGCTGTTCGCCCCGGTGCTCACGGCTGGCTTCTACTACAAGACGCTCATGTGGCCCCGCTGGCAGCTGTTCGAGCCCATGGTCCGCCGCATGGCGGGCTTGGGCCGCGCCGGTGATGGGGCAGACCCGGATCGCTACGACGAGCTATCGGTCGCGACCGACGTTCTTGTCGTCGGTGCCGGCCTTGCGGGGCTGGAAGCTGCTGTCGGAGCGGCGGAGCAAGGCGCGCAGGTCACGTTGATCGAATCGGACCCTTGGGTAGGCGGCTGGGCCGCGACGGTCGCTGCGGGGGCGTCCGGGCAGGCATCACAACTTGGGATGCAGCTTGCATCACTCGTCGACCGGGCTGCCAAGGCTGGCGTGATAACGCGCACCCGCACGACCGTTTTCGGTCTGTACGACCATGGCCTCGCGGTCGCCATCGAGCCCGGCCACGGCGTCGTGCGCGAACGCACGATCAAGATCCGGTCCGGCCGTACCATCCTCGCGACTGGCGCTTTCGACCGGCCCCTGCTCTTCCCCGACAACGACCGGCCCGGTGTGATGTTTGCCCACAGCGCCGAACGCTACGCAGCACATTACGGCGTTGCTGTGGGACAGCAAGTGGTCCTCGCGAGCGCCTGCGATGCCGGGGTGGAGCTGGCGGAACGCCTTCGCAGTTGCGGCGTAAACATCTCAGCGGTGCTCGACCTTAGAAACGGCGAGCATGTTGTTGGTGTGCGCGGCCGAACCCGCGTTTCGGGCGTCCTGGTGGCGAGTGCCCGCGATCCAAAGCCTCGCGTGGTCGAGGCCGACACGCTGCTTCATACCGGTGGGTTCACGCCGAACGTGAGCCTGCATTCGCAAGCGGGCGGCGGGCTGCAGTGGGATCCCGCCTCGTCGATGTTCGTTCCCTCTCGTCTGGCGCATGGCGTCGACCTGGTGGGTGCCTGTGCCGGTGCGTTTGACCTCGACGCGGCACGGGAGCATGCGCGTGAGACCGGGCGGGGTTGCCGCGCACCTGCGCCCGTTACGGGCACAGGCCCCGTCCCTTCGACCAACGCGCCGCCAGGTGCTCTCCTCGCAAGGCGTTCAGGCAAGACGTTTGTCGACCTGCAGAACGACGTGTGTGACACGGACATCGCATTGGCTGCGCGCGAGAACTATCGCTCGGTGGAACACCTCAAGCGCTACACCACGACAGGCATGGCCACCGACCAGGGAAAGACCAGCAACGTGAACGCGCTCGTCACGATGGGCATGCTCACAAACCGCTCGCCCGGCGAAGTCGGGACGACAAAGTTCCGCCCACCCTACAAACCCGTGACGCTCGGGGCCATCGCCGCGGGCCGGAACGGTGAGCGGTACCGGCCGCTCAAGCGAATGCCGGCGCATGCCTTTCACCAATCGAGAGGCGCGCTGTTCGAGGAATTCAGCGGCTGGTTGCGCCCAGCCGCTTACCCCAAGGCGGGCGAAAGCCTCGACGCGGCCGCCCAACGCGAAGCGGCCCAGACTCGTTCAAGCGTGGGTCTTTTCGAAGGATCTCCGCTCGGGAAGATCGAAATCTACGGGCCGGATGCGGCGGCGTTCCTGGATCTGATGTACGTCGGCACGATGAGCACGCTGGCGGTCGGAAGCGCGCGGTATGGCCTGATGCTGAACGAGAACGGCATCGTGATCGACGACGGGATCGTCGCGCGCCTGGGCCAGTACCACTTTTGGCTGAACACCACCAGTGGCGGCGCAGAGCGTGCCGCGCTGGCGTTCGAGGAATGGCTGCAGTGCGAATTCGTCGACCTGCGCGTCATCGTGCAACCGGTCGTGAGCCAGTGGGGCAACGTGACCGTCGCGGGCCCGAAGGCCTGGCAGTTGCTCGAGGCCGCCGGCTTCGACGCCGCGCTCGCGCCGGCTTCGATGAAGCACATGACGATACGCGAGGTGGACTATGCGGGGGTATCGATGCGCGTTATGCGCGCAAGCTTCAGTGGCGAGCTGGGGTACGAAATCAACCTCCCCGCGCTGCACACGCAAGCGCTGATCGAACGCCTCTGGCAGCTCGGCGGGTCGTATGGCCTGGAGGTCGGCATGTACGGCGTGGAAGCCCTGATGTTGATGCGCCTAGAAAAAGGATTCATCCACGTCGGGGCAGACACCGACGGAACCACGCTGCCGCATGACATTGGTATGGCCCGCGGACTCGACAGGAAGGCGGCCAATTTCGTCGGGCGCCGGTCACTGCTGCGCGCCGCAGCCACGGACCCACATCGCATGCAACTGGTCGGAATCGTCCCTACGGACGGTAAGTCGCGGATTCCCGTCGGGGCGCACATTGCTCCCTATGCGCCGCCGGCGCCGATCGACGGCTTCGTCACCAGCAGCGGTCACAGCCCCATGCTGCAGCATCCCATCGCCCTGGCGATGCTGCAGCATGGCTCCTCTCGATTGGGTGAGAAGCTGCGCATCCATCACCTCGGCACCGAGATCGAAGCGCAAGTCGTGAAGACACCTTTCTTCGATCCTTCCGGAGAGCGCCTGCATGGTTGAGCCCTTGTCCGTTTCCGCCAACGCGTTCATGCAGAACCTCCTGCCCTGGATCGACGCGGACGCCGATCGTCCCGGCGCGCGACGGTTGAACGCGATGCGTGTCGTCTCGATCCGGCACATCACGGGCTCCCCAGCCGCGCAGCTGGCGCTCTCGCAATCGGGCTTTGCCTGGCCTGAGCGCAGCACGGACCTCGTTTCCGCCGACGGATTGCTCGCGACACGACGGCACGCCGGAGAAATCATCGTGGTCGGTGATGACGCTGCGGCCTTGCAGAAAATCCTGCACGAACTAGCGCCAGGGGTCGATCTGGAGGTGATGGCCATCGAGATGACGCATGGGACCGGGGTCATCGAGCTCCACGGCCCGCGGCTCGACGAATGGCTCGCACACCTGGTGGACCACTCGGCCATTCCCGCTGAAGGGCGCGCCAGCCGGTGCCGCCTGGTGGATGTGCCAGTGCTCCTTGTCCGTCCGGAAGCAGACCGGATCCGCCTGGTCGCGGACCGTTCGTTGTTCCCTTATCTAGCCCAGTGGCTGGCGTTTTCGCACGAGGGCGCGTTCTCCGATCTATGACTTCACCTGACTACATCCTCACAATCCGTTGTCGCGACACCATCGGTATCGTGGCCGCAGTGTCGACCGCGCTTGCCGCCTCGCAAGCGTTCATCGCGGAGAGTTCGCATTTCGGCGACCCGGAGACCCGGCTGTTCTTCATGCGGACGGTCTTCAGGCCGACAGGGGAGGTGGTGCGCACTCTCGAAGATTTCCGCAAAGCTCTGGCGCCCGTCGCGCGGCGTTTTGGCATGGAGCTCGCCCTGTACGCTGCGGATTCGCGAACAAGAGTGTTGCTGGCTGTGAGCAAGCACGGCCACTGTCTCAACCACTTGTTGCACCAGTGGCACAGCGGCGAGCTACCGCTCGATGTGGTGGGGGTGGTCAGCAATCACGAAGACATGCGACGGCTCGTGGAGTGGTACGGCTTGCCGTATCACTATCTGCCCATGTCGGATGGCAAGGACAGGCAGGAGAGCCGCTTCCGCGAGGCGATCGCATCGAGCGGCGCGGAGCTGACGGTATTGGCCCGCTACATGCAGGTGCTGTCGGATGAAATGTGCCGGCACCTCGAAGGGCGCTGCATCAACATCCACCACAGCTTCTTGCCCAGCTTCAAGGGAGCCAAGCCCTACCACCAAGCCTACGCGCGCGGCGTCAAGGTGGTAGGCGCGACAGCCCACTATGTGACGAGCGACCTCGACGAAGGGCCCATCATCGAGCAGGAAACGCACCGGGTGTCCCATGCCTTCGACGCTGATGCTTTCGTGCGCAACGGCAAGGACATGGAGAACGTCGTGCTGTCCCGTGCAGTGCGCTGGCACGCCGAGCATCGTGTCATGCTCAACGGGTCACGCACCGTCGTGTTTCAGTAAACAAACGGCCGCGATCGCGGCCGGTCAACTTTGGCGAACCAACTATGAACCCACTGAATGAAACGGCCGACATGAAGCTCGGAGTACAGGAACGCATCGACGAGGTGCTGGCCCGATTCGACCGCTCAGACGAGCCGGGTCTCGCGATCGGCGTGGCGTCGCGGGGCAAGGTCATCTACCAAAGGGCTTTCGGGCTGGCGAGCCTTGAGTTGGGTATCGCCAACAAGCTGTCCACGCGCTTTCGCATTGCCTCTACCAGCAAGCACTTCGCCTGCCTGGCCGTGATGCTGCTGTCCGAAGAGGGGAAGGTCGACATTGACGCCAGCGTGCGCGGTGTCATTCCGGAGCTGCCGGCGGAGGCCGGCGAGCCGACGCTGCGCCAGCTCATGACGCACACGAGCGGCCTGCGCGACTTCTTCGACGTAAGTCTGCTCGTCGATGGCATCTCGGTGAAGCCGCGCGGCTACGCGCTCGAGAAGCAGTTGCGACTGGGCGGGTCGAACTTCGCGCCCGGTCAGAAGGCCATGTACAACAACGGCGGGTACCAGCTGCTGTCGCTGGTCGTCGACCGTGTGGCCGGCATGAGCTTGGAAGACTTCGTCGCGAAGCGAATCTTCGAGCCGATCGGCATGAGGAATTCGTCGTGGGCCAGCAGTGACATAGACATCGTTCCGGGTCTTGCCACATTGCACACGCCGCGGGCCGAGGGCGGTTGGCGCAAGGGCCAGTTCCCGTACGAAGACATGCGCGCCGAAGGCGGCATGGTATCGACCGTGGATGACATGCTGCTGTGGCTGGCCCATCTGCGGGCGGAAACGAAGCAGGTGGGTTCGGCGGCCACCTGGCAACAAATGACGACGCCCTCGCAGCTGGCATCGGGCCTCGAGGTACCGTATGCATTCGGCCTGATGCCGCAGACCTACCGTGGGCTCGGCGTCATCCACCACGGCGGAGGCGTCATCGGCGGCGCGTGCCAGATGATCACCGTCCCTTCGCGCGAGCTGGATGTAGTGATCCTCACGAACGGTGCGCTGGTGAACCCGATGGACCTGGCGGAGACGGTGATCGACTGTGTACTGCTGGACGAGACGCTCGAGCCTCGCGCGATCAACGCTCTGGCCGAGCCGTTCCGCGCCCTCATCGGAAAGACGTACCGTTCCACGTCCTCTGACATCGTCGTCCGATTCGACGATCTGGGCGGCGGCGTCTTCGCCAGCGTATGCAATACCCCGCTACCCACGATGAATGTGGACGGCAACCTTGCAGTGCCTTTCGAGAAGGTCGCGACCGGGCCCATCGTCTTCAGGACGGCGGAACTGAAGCAGCTTGCCGAGGTGGCGCCGGACGAGCTTGTGATGACCGAGGGTTGCGTGACCGAAACCTTGTCGTTGATCGGCGACCCGCCAACGGATATCCCCGACGAACTCGTCGGGCACTACGCGGTTCCCGAGCTGGGTACGACGGCCGAAGTCAGCCTCGACCACGGCAAGCTAAAGCTTGTGGTGCAAGGGCTCTATGGCCATGGCGCCTACTTTCTGCAGGCCGTCGGCTGCGGGGCGTACCTCTGCGAATACGCGGTCGCATTCCCGATGCGCGCGGCGCTGCGGGTGGAGCGCAACGCCAACGGGGTCACGGGGTTCAGCTACTCGAGCCTGCGCACGCGCGGAGTGAAGTTCGTCCGCAGCTAATTCGGTTCCAACAGCCTAAGGAGCGGGGAGCCTGGCCTAAAACCGCGGACGGGGGCCGACCTACGATCGAGTCGCCAAGGAAAGTCAATCAGATATTGGAGACTCTTTGATGATCGATCTCGACACGCATCGCATCCGGCATTGTGGCCAATCTCAATTCCAATTCCCCAGGATGCGGCTGCTGCCCCTGCTGATCGCCGCGGCCTTCGGCGCAGCTGCCGTCGGCGCGCGAGCCCAGAGCGGGCCGGCGAGTTCTGCTACATCGGATCCAGCAGCGACGACCGAGCCTTCCTCGGACTCGGGGAGGCGCGGGGACAAGCCTGCAACGGCCACGCCGCAAACGCTGGACACCGTGACTGTGACCGTGACACGTCGCCGCGAGCCGGTGCGCGAAGTGCCGCTCCAGGTGAGCACCGTCTCTGCGGAAAAACTGCAGGACGCGGGCGCGTCGAGCTTGCCCGACTACCTGGCCGATCAGGCCGGAGTCAATGTCAACTCGGGTCTCACGGTTGGCAACGCGACCGTGACCGTTCGCGGTGTGTCGACGGGCCCTGAAACCGCGCCCACCGTCGGCACCTACATCGACGACGTTTCGTTCGGCTCCAACAGCGCCTACGGTTTCGGCGGCGTGATGAGCCTGGACATGGGGCTGATGGACCTTCACCACATCGAAGTCCTTCGCGGGCCGCAAGGTACGTTGTACGGTGCAGGTGCCATGGGGGGCATGCTGAAGTACGTCACGAACGAGCCGGAGCTGTACGACTTCTCGGGCAGCGTGCGGCTGGGTGCAAGCTCAACCCGTGAGGGCCAGTCGGGCAGCACCGTGGGCGGTGTGCTCAATGTGCCGCTGCAGCAAGGCGTCGCGGGTCTGCGTATCTCGGCGTTCCATGACGAGGTGGGCGGCTTTGTCGACAGTACGGGTCCTATCGTCGGGTCCGATCTGGACCGGCGCAAGGCCACCGGCGGACGTGTCGCGCTGCTCTTGCAACCGACCCGTAACTTGCGCGTGAAGTTGACTGCGGTGAGCCAGGAGACGGATGTCGCCGGCAAGAACCTGGTCCAGTTCAACTTCGCCACGCACCAACCCCTGGTCAACGATCTGACGCGCGACCTCGTCGTGCGCGAGCCGAGCAAGACCAAGATCGAGCTCTACGCAGCCGACGTCGAGTACGACTTCGGGTGGGCGCGGCTCAACTCGGTCACATCATCGCAGAAGGCCAAGCTGGCCCAGCGCTTCGATGGCACCGCGATCTACGCTCCGCTGCTGGCTGGCGCGGGGCTCCCTGTCGCCTCGGTAGCGGCTGACACCGCCGTGGATGTACAGAAGAAGACGCAGGAATTCCGGCTCACCTCTCAAGGCAAGTCCGACCTCGAATGGCTTGCCGGGGTCTTCTACACCGACGAGCAGGCAAGCAACGGCCAACAGCTGGGGGCCACTTTCCCCGGCGGCGCGCCGACCCCCCTCCTGCTCGCATCGTCCATTCCGAGCAAGTACACGGAAACGGCGGTCTACGGTGACGTCACATGGAAGTTCGCACCCGACCTATCAGCGACCCTTGGCGCCCGTCTTTCCCGCAACAGACAGACCTTCAGCCAGAACACGGATGGGCTACTGGTCGGTGGGCCGACATCCCGCACGAATGACTCCGCGGAGACCAGTAGCACCTACCTGGCGACCGTCAGCTATGCACTGAACAACACAAGCAACATCTACTTCCGTGCCGCAAGCGGGTATCGCCCGGGCGGCCCGAACGTGGTCCTCACGAATCCGGCGACCGGTGCGTTGCTGGCGCCCACGACGTTCGAGAGCGATTCGCTCTGGAGCTATGAGGCCGGCTACAAGGCGGATCTCCTCGATAAGACCCTGTCGATCGAATCAGCGGTCTACCACATTCGCTGGGACCAGATCCAGCAACTGTTCGCCGCCAGTGGCGTGAGCGTCATCGTCAATGGTGGCAAGGCGGAGATCAACGGGGCGGAGTTGTCAGCCACCTTGCGCCCCAGCACTTCGCTGGACCTGAACGCGGCGCTTTCCTTCAATGAGGGCGAGCTGACCGAAAGCGCCCCCGGGTTGGCCCCGGCCGGCGCAGGACTGCCCAATAGCGCACGCTTCTCCGCATCGTTCGGTGCGACCTACAAGTTCAGCGCGGGCGGACATGCAGCCTTTGTGGGCGTGTCCGGGCGCTATGTGGGCGAGCGCAATTCGGGCTTCGAGGGCAGCCCTTCGATTCCCAACTTCAGGCTGCCCGCGTATTCCTTGATGGATGCGCAGGGTGGCGTGGACCTAGGGCGCTACCAGTTGGCCGCCTATGTCCGCAACCTGTTTGACAAGCGGGCCCAGCTCGGCGCCGATGCCAGCGGAGTCCCTCTTGGCGGCCCTGTGGGCGTGGCCATGGCCCGGCCCAGGACTGTCGGGGTGACGCTCAGCGCGTCCTTCTGAAAAACATACTGTCTCTGCGGAGTGCAGGGACTGGGCGGGCCGGCAACCTTCTTGCACCAAACGGCCCGCTCTCCCGATCTCTGCGCAACCGTGACTGGCCTCAACAGTTGACAAGCTCTCGCGATGACGTTTCAAGACCGTGCCATTGGCGCCGCTAGCCGCCTCACTTCCGACGCCTGGGAGCTCTTTCGCGACTGCCCATTCGTGCGAATGCAGCTAGGTGAGCGACTGGCGAAGTTGCCCGATTTCTCTGGGGAGGCGGCCCGTGCAGTCTCTGCAAGGGCCGAAGGGATTCTCAAGCAGATCGATGAAATCGACGCGTGGTCGCTACCCCAGACGGTAGGCATTCCGCTGCGACAGGCGCGCTATGCGATGGAAATGCGACGGAATGCCGGCGCCTGGTATCCCACCGTATTCGATCCGACCGGTATCGGCTTCTACGGGCTCTTTGCCCCCAGCGCGTATTGCGGTGGATTCGTCCTGCAGATGTTCATCGACAGCCTGACGCGTCAGCAGTTCGCGACGGGCGGCGATCTCGACCGGTACCTCGGGGTGCTTCATGACCTGGCGCAATGCGTCGATCGCATGGCGGAACGCACAGCCGAGCAGGCGGTGGCGGGCATGCGCATCCCGAAGCCCCAGTTGCCGGCCGCCCGCGCCATCATCGCGGGCTTCAAGGGGCGGCTGAAACAGCTGGTGCCCGACGGAACCGAGCGCTTTGCGAGCGGGCTCAGGAGCGACGAGCTGCGGTTTCGAGCGGAGGCAACACGACGCGTTGCCGACTGCATCGAACCGGCTTTCGCCCGTTGGGCAGACGTGCTGGACCAGGACTATGAGGACAAGGCGCCGCAGGGCGTCGGGATGGCGCAGTACGAGGGCGGCAGGGAAATCTACCGCGGGCTCATTCGGCTTCACACGACGCTGGACCTGGAGGCCGAGGAAATTCATGAGATCGGCCTTGAGCGCATTGCTCGAATTCACGAGCGGATGAAGAGCATCCGATCGCAGTGCGGCCTGGCGGATGACCCGAAAGCCTATCTGGAGTTCGTCCGGAACGACGCCAGGTTCAGTGCGGCAACGCCCGAGGCAGTGACCGCCGTGTTCCAGCGCTATATCGACCGCATGGACCGCGCCTATTCCTCCGCATTCCGCGAGCCGCTCAAGGTTGGATACGGCGCCGCACCCTTGCCCAAGGCGCTCGAAGGCAGCATGACGTTCGGCTTCTACTCTCCCGCGAAGCCGGGTCAGGAGCAGGCCCAATACCTTTTCAATGGCGGCCACCTCACCGCGGTCCCGCTGCACACCATCGCGGCCTTGAATTTTCACGAGCTGGTCCCGGGGCATCATCTTCACCTGTCTATGCAGTATGGGAACGATGCGCTGCTGCCGATCAGCCGCAACGCATTCTGCAACGCCTTCAACGAAGGCTGGGCCGAGTACGCTGGACACCTGGCAGGTGAGCTCGGGCTCTATGAAACGCCGGAAGAACAATATGGGCGATGCGCCTTGGACATATTTCTCACGTGCAGGCTCGTCGTTGATACAGGGATGAACGCGCTGGGGTGGTCGCTGGAGCGAGCGCGTGAATTCATGCGTGAGAACACCTCGATGTCAGATGCGGAGATCCGCAGTGAGACGCTGAGATATGCATGCGACATCCCTGCTCAGGCTCTCGCCTACAAGTTAGGCGACACGGAGCTAATTCGGGCTCGGGAAGTTTCTCGCGCGAAACTGGGGGGTCGATTCGACCTGCGCGACTTTCATGCGCGTGTCCTGGCCTTCGGGGCTATGCCGCTACCGGATCTCCACAGGTATCTGAACGGCTAACCCCGCTGGAACAAATGACGGCATGAATGCTTTGATCGTCGAACCTACATATTTCCATTCAGGAAATTGCGTGTCTAGAACGACCAATCTATCCCTCCAACTCGCCTCCCATCGAATGGAATCTTCGACCGCATCCTCGCCGCTGAGAGTCTTCGTTGGCGGCCTCGCGCACGAGACGAACACCTTTTCGCCCTTGCCGACGAGCCGGCGCAGCTTCGTGGAGGGCGTCTTCCACCGGGGTGGAGACGATGCAACGATCGCCACGGCAATGGCCTTTCCTGGTTACGGGGACATGCTCGAAGTCTGCGCACAGGCGGGTGATCAAGCCGTCGCTGGTATGTGCGCCTGGGCCCAGCCGGGCGGCCCCCTGCCGCATCGCGAATACGAGCGCTTGCGGGACGAGTTATTCGAGGAGATCGAGCGCGCGGGTCCGCTGGACTTCATCGTTCTCGTCCTACACGGCGCCATGGTGTCCAGCGAATGCTGGGATTGCGAAGGCGATCTCCTCAACCGGCTGCGCGATCGCGTGGGCGTAACGCCGGTCGGCGTTCTCCTTGATCTGCATTGCAACCTTACCGACTCGATGCTGCAGAGCGGCGCATTGCTCGTGGCATGCAAGGAGTATCCGCACACTGACTTTCGGGACCGCGCCCAGGAGTTGCGTGACCTGCTGGCCGACGTCGTGCGCGGGGGACGCACCATGCCTCGGCCAGTGATGAGGCCCGTACCGATGCTCGCCCTGATGGGCACCACCGAGGATCCAATGAAGGAGTTCGTCGTCCAGCTCAAGCAGTGCGAAAACACGCCGGGCATCGCCTCGGTGTCTGCCATGCACGGCTTCGCATGGTCCGACACGCCGCACTCACGCGCTGCGCTGCTCGCGTGGTACGACCCTCGGATAGAGACGGCGGAAGAACGTGCCCGTTCTACAGTCGCCGCTTTGGCGTCACGCCTGTACGAAATCGGCACGAAGACGCAGGGGACGCGGCTGCCGCTCAGGGACGCGCTTGCGCGCGCTCTCTCGCTTGTGGACGGCGCGAAAGGCAGACCGGTCGCGTTCGCCGACGGCTCGGACAACCCCGGAGGCGGCGCTGCCAGTGACAGCACCTTCGTGCTCAGCGAATTGCTTCGGCAAGGCGTGAGCGGCGTGGCGCTGGGGATGATCTGGGACCCGCAAGCCGCGGCCATTGCCGCCAATGCCGGCGTTGGCGCGAAGCTTCCCCTGCGCATCGGCGGCAAGGTCGGCCCGCTGTCGGGCGAGCCAGTGGACCTCGATGTAGAAGTGGTTTGCGTGAGGGACGACGCTACTCAGCGCGGTCTGTCGGGCGGCAGGGAAGCGCTAGGGCTGGCAGTGACCGTCCGCACGCCCGCCATCGACATCGTCATCAACTCGATCCGCCAACAAGTGTTCTCTCCGGATTGCTTCACTGAGATGGGCGTCGACCTCTTTAAGAAAGCGTTGATCGTGGTGAAGTCGACGCAACACTTTCGAATGGGCTTCGATGCAGTGGCCTCTGCAGTCGTGTACTGCGACGCTCCTGGCTCGCTCCACGGCGATCTTGGAAAGCTGCCGTTTCGTCATCTCGCACGTCCCATCTGGCCGCTCGACCCGGCTCCCGCTCCATGACCAAGTCCGCGATTTCGAGCCACCCGAGCCATTGACCAAGTCGAACTCTTCAACGGTCATATCAGCGAGTTGACTCAGCAAAGACTATTCAGGTTGGCAGCCGAGTTAGAGGCCGCCCGCACCATATTGCTATGACCTGGTGCACTAACAAGGACAACCATGCCGCCTGTCGCCTGCATTGAAGACCTACGCCGCCTGGCCGAGAAGCGAGTCCCGCGCATGTTTTACGACTACGTGGACTCAGGGTCTTGGACGGAGAGCACCTATCGCGCCAACGAAGCTGACTTTCAGGGCATCAAGCTTCGTCAGCGCGTTGCAGTGAACATTGCTGAGCGCAGCACTTCGACAATGATGCTTGGCAGTGACTACTCGATGCCGATCGCACTTGCGCCGACGGGCTTGACCGGCATGCAGCACGCCGACGGGGAAATACTGGCCGCAAAGGCGGCAGAGGCGTTCGGTGTGCCTTTCGCGCTGTCGACCATGAGCATCTGCTCGATCGAAGATGTAGCCGCTCATACCAAGGCACCGTTCTGGTTCCAGCTCTACATGATGCGAGACCGTTCGGCAATGGAGCTGATGATTGAGCGAGCGCGAGCCGCTCGATGCAGCGCGCTGATCCTGACCCTGGACCTCCAGGTGATTGGTCAGCGGCACAAGGACATCTACAACGGCTTGACGGCTCCGCCAAGGCCGACGCTTCGCAACCTGGTCAATCTGGCCACGAAGCCGGCCTGGTGTCTTGGGATGCTGCGAACTCGCCGACGCACATTTGGAAATCTCTTGGGCCATATGAAGGGCGTGAGCGACATGAAATCCTTGTCGTCGTGGGTGAACGAGCAGTTCGACCCCGCGCTGTCTTGGGCGGATGTGGAGTGGGTCAAAAAGCGCTGGGGCGGCAAATTGATTCTCAAAGGGATCATGGAGGCAACCGATGCAAGGTTGGCTGCAGATTCCGGCGCCGACGCCCTCGTCGTCAGTAACCATGGTGGTCGCCAGCTCGACGGTGCGGAAAGCAGCATCACGGCGCTGCCGCGCATCGTCGACGCGGTAGGCCAACGCGTAGAGGTTCACGTAGACAGCGGTGTCCGATCTGGCCAAGACGTGCTCAAGGCCCGAGCTCTGGGGGCTCAAGGCGCCTGGATCGGGAGGGCGTTCCTTTATGGGCTCGGAGCAATGGGACAGGCTGGCGTCACGCGAGCTCTGCAAATCATCCACAAGGAATTGGACACCACGATGGCGTTCTGCGGGCACACAAAGCTCGAGAACGTCAGTCGCGCCATCCTTGCGGAGCCCAGCGGTAGTGCCTAGCCGCCCGCAAAGCTGACGCTCGTCAGTACCTGCTAATGGCCGTCTGCGTCAGTAGTCAGCCCCGCCAGAAAGCTGCCGCGCAGCCAGCGCAAACGACCTAGCCACCGGCCGCTGTCGGCGAGTTCCGCGTCCGGTCGGTCTCGGCCATCTCCTGACATTCGTGACCGGCTGCTTTGTAGAAGTTCAACGAAGCGGGCCAAAGGAAGCCGCGAACTTCATGGGGCCTTTCTTCAAGAAAATGGAGTTGTCGATTTTTGCCAATCGCTCGATCGTCGAGACTTCACCGGGCAACATATGCCATCGGTTCGATCAAGACTTCTGGTGCGTCGCGAAGTGCATCGCTAGCAAGTCGATGAACCGTCTGGTCCGCTCTGGCAGGAAGCGGCGTGACGCATAGACCACCTGTATCGGCGCCTTGTCGCCGGTCCACTCTGGCATGACTTCGACCAAACGACCGTCGTTCAATTCGGTCATGACGTCCCAGACGGAACGTCGCACCAAGCCAAGTCCCGCCAGCGCCCAATCGTGAGCTTGTTCGCCGTTGTCGGCAACCATGCGACCGCGCACGCGCACGGTGGTCGATGTCCCGGAGGGTTTGTCTACCGGCCAGAACCGCCAATCCGCGTGGCCGGCGAGGTTGTGGGTCATCACGATGCAGTCATGCGCCAACAAATCGGTTGGTGTCCTTGGCGGCTCGCGATGCGCAAGATAGGACGGGGCCGCGCACACCACGCGCCGATTGGGTGCGAGGGGGCGAACCGCCAGACGCGAGTCCTCGATGTCACCGATGCGAACGGCGCAGTCGAAGCCACCTTCGATCAGATCAACCACAGAGTCAGACAGCGACAGGTGCACGGACACCCCCGGGTTGTCGAGCGCGAAGCCCGCCATCGCGGGCCCGATCCAGCGCCGTCCCAAGGCCACCGGCGACGAGACGCGCAGGACGCCGCGCGGCCCGAGCGTGCCTCGGCCAATCGCGGCCTCGGCGTCCTCCACTTCGGCCAGGATGGCCTGGCAGCGCTCGAAATAGATGGCACCTTCGTCCGTCAGTGACAAGGTCCGGGAATTGCGCTGCAGCAGCCGCGTGCCCAGCGACGCCTCCAGCCGCGCAAGGCGCTTGCTTCCAACAGCAGGCGAAAAACCCAGCTCCCGGCCCGCGGCCGAGAGGCTGCCGGCAGTCACGGTCTGAACGAAGAGCTTCATGTCGGCGAGTTCAGTCATCTGTTCTTTTTTGGAATAGGTGGTTTTCAGATATCGGCCATTTTCTCTTGAATGGAAACGATTGATAGTGCCAAACATGAACTCACTACCTCTCACCCCCCGCCGTGCTGTAGCCCTTGCCGTGATGGCGACCGCTACAGTGTTGTCCTCCACTCCCGCACTGGCTGCTGCTGGCGAGCCCATGCCTGAGCCCGCCCACACCGTCGCGGACCGGTCTATCAGTACAGCGCAACGCGAGGCCATGACCTTGGCCGCGCGCCGCTACGTCGCTTTCTGGAACACCGGTGAAGCCAGTTTTGCGCGGCTCGCGCTGGCACCCGATTTCGTGGACCGCACGCTGCCGCCGGGCCGGCCGCAGGGCTTCGAAGGCCCGCTCTTCGCCTCGAAGAACTTTCGCGAGGCCGTGCCCGACCTGAAAGCCGAGGTACAGGAATTGATGCTGGTGGACGACCGCGTGATCGCCCGCTTGCGCTTCACCGGCCACTACACCGGCACCTTCCAGGGCAAGTCCGGCGATGGCCGTTCCGTGAACTTCATCGCAACCGACATCTACCGCGTCGCGAACGGCTTGATCGCCGAGAACTGGCACATCGAAGACAACCTGACGCTGCTGCGGCAGCTCGGCGTCGTGCATCCCTGAACCGCTCACCCATTGGCAAGGAGTCATTCATGTCCCTTTCAAACCAGACAGTCCTCGTCATTGGCGGGAGCTCGGGCATCGGCCTGGCCGTTACGCGCGGCGCGCTCAAACTCGGCGCCCGCGTTATCGCCGCTGGGCGCGATGCCGAGCGGCTGGCCTCGGCGGCGGCCGCAAACCCCGGCCTTGAGACTGAATCGATCGACATCACGGATGAAGATGACGTTGCCGCCGTCTTTGAACGTATCGGCGCACTGGACCATCTGGTCGTGACGGCTGGGGCGCTGATTGGCTCGTCGCCGCTGCCCATGCTGGACATCTCTACGATGCGCGAGGCCATCGGGGTCAAGCTGACCGGCAGCCTCGTCGCGGCCAAGCATGCGGCGAGGCACCTGCGTCCCGGCGGATCGATTGGCTTCACCTCCGGCGTGCTGGCACGCAAGCCCGCGCCCAACTCCGTAGTGAAGACAGCCATCAACGCGGCTCTCGAAGCCGCCACGCGGCAGTTGGCGCGCGAGCTTGCGCCCCTGCGCGTCTACGCCGTCAGCCCTGGCCCCGTAAACACGCCGAGCTGGCGGTTCATGGACGACGCGAGCCGAAGCGCGATGTTCGAAAGACTGGCAAGCACGCTGCCCGCGGGCTTTGCGGCCAGCGACGAGGACACCGCCGCCGGCTATCTGTTCGCGATGCAGGCGCGCGCGCTCACGGGGGCCGTCATTGACCTGGACAGCGGCGCACTGGTTGCCTGAGGTGTTCTTGTCGTCGCTGCCGCGGCTCGACCACGTACTGCTTGTCGTGAGGGATGCGCAGCCGACGCTGTCCTTCCTCACCAAAGTAGTCGGACTTCGCATCGGCCCGAGGCCGCCATTTCGTTTCCCGGGCTGGTGGCTCTATTCGGGTGAGCAGGCTGTCGTGCACGTCGCGCTACGCGACAACAGCGGAGAGCTCGCCGAGCAGGTCGGAGCGCGGAATGATTCGGGCCATGCAGGCTTGATTGACCACATCGCCTTCCGCGTCGCGGAGGCACAGACGATTCGCCAACGGCTCGACGACGAGGGCTGGTTGTTTCATGAAGCCGACGTTCCTGCAACGGGCGAGCGGCAGTTCTTCATTGCGGTTCCCGAAGGGCCAACGGTCGAGTTGGTCACGGCCGCGCGATGACAAGTCCTTTTTTTTATCTACCGGAAAGGTTCACGATGTCTTCATCCCACGCGTCCGGCCGCAGCCTTTGGCCCGACAACATTCGCCTCGTGATCTCCGTCTCCATGCAGTTTGAAGCTGGGGCCCAAAGCGAACACAACAACGGCGCGCCGTTCCCACCGCTCGTCGAGAACGTGCCCGATCTGCCCGCCCGCACCTGGTTCGACTATGGCATTCGCGAAGGTATCCCGCGCATGCTTGACCTGTGGGAAAAGCATAGCGTGCAGGTCACCTCGCACATGACCGGGCAGGCCGTCGAACGAAATCCGGCGCTGGCCCGCGAAATCGTAGCGCGCGGCCACGAGGCTGCCGCGCATGGCCAGACGTGGACGCCGCACTGGAGGCTGAGCGAAGCCGAGGAGCGCGCCTCCTACGCCGCCAACATCAACGCTATCGAGCGGGCCACGGGCACGCGCCCGGTCGGCTTCAACGCCTTCTGGCTGCGTGGCACGCCGAACACGCTGAGCGTTCTTCAGAGCCTAGGCTTTACGTACCACATCGACGATCTATCAAGCGACGAGCCGATGACCACGCAGGTCAACGGTAAACCATTTGCGATCGTGCCTTACACGCTGCGCAACAACGACATTGCGCGCTATGGTGCAGAAGGCCCACTCACTGCATCGGCGTTCGGACAGGAGCTCAAGGATGAGTTCGACCAGTTGTACGAAGAAGCGGCTTACCGGCGCAGAATGATGTCAATCTCTACCCATGACCGGATCGGCGGCACCCCGGCGCGAGTGAAAGTCACGGGCGATTTCCTGCGCTATGCGCGGCAGCATCCGGGAGTGGCATTCATGCGCAAGGATCAGATCGCCCGATTAGCACTGAGCTTGCCAAACGTGCCGATCAAAGAGTACTGATCAGAGGCGCGCGTTGATGACTTGCAAACCGCTCAGTCATGTCGACTACGCGCCGGATCTTAGGAGCTCTTCGGCAACCAGGCCCTCTCATTGCGCAGTCGCCGCCGGCTAGGAAGCCGTACTCACGTTCGCGGCCACAAGCCGACCGTCGCCAGTGGCCGCTTTGGAGCACACCATGCGCGGGTACGTGTCGTTGACGAAACTGTCATCTAACGGCCCATCCTCCGCAAATTGACTGCATTCCGCGACGCTAATCGCCCGGGCTCCAAGGTGGCGCTATGTCGGTTTTGCAGCCAGAATATGTGCGTACCAGGAACTCGGGGCGGCTGCCTCCGCACTGTTCCCGCTCGAGACACCGCTGCAGACGGAAGGAAGCTAGCGATGGGAATCCGCGTCGCCACGCCGGAAGATTCTCAAGCCATCGCGGAGATTTACGAGCCTATCGTGCGCGACACGCCTATCTCATTCGAGTTGGACGTTCCAAGCGCAGCCCAGATGCGAGAGCGCATCACGGTGACGCTGCAGACGCTTCCCTGGCTGGTCAGCGAAGACGAGCATGGCGCGGTGAACGGCTACGCCTACGCAAGCCGGCATCGCGAGCGCCCGGCGTATCAATGGGTCGTCGACACAACGGCTTATGTGCGAGCGGACGCTCGTGGTCAGGGCATCGGCAAGGGCCTCTATGGCGAGCTCAAGGCAGTGTTGGTTGACCTGGGGTACTTCCAGGCGTTCGCCGGTATCGCCTTGCCCAATGCCGCTAGCGTCGCGCTGCATGAGTCGGTCGGCTTCACGCCGATTGGTGTGTACCGCGACGTCGGCTTCAAGCTGGGGCATTGGCGCGACGTGGGCTGGTGGCAATGTGCGCTTCGCTCGGCGGGCACACCTGAAGGGGCGCCGCGGCCGTTTAACTCGTGGAGCGCTGAGGCCTTGACCTGAGATTTGCAGGATGACTTGCCCGGAAGGCTGCAGCATTGTGGCGCGATCTCGTACTGGCGCTGTCGGCCAAGAGCCGACCCTCGCGACCGACAGCTCTGCTGTCATGCGCAGGCCCTCATGGCCGGCCGCTTCTGGGCACCTCAACACCTTGTCGTCCTCCTTGAGGCGCTGGTCGTTGAGCAGGTTCACACGGGCGGCCGGGCGCTGAATGGGTGTGTCGTGGGAGTGAGCAGTGAGCCCTTCCGACACATCAGAGGGGTGAGGCCGCCGCCGATGCTGACGCCTGCGGTTGAGAGACGCTGCACCAACAAAAAGCGGGCCGGAGCCCGCTTCACGCCGGAGACGGCGCCGATCAGCCGCGGCGGCGGCGCGTCAGCAGAGTGACGAGCCCTAGCCCGGCAAGCATCATGGCGTAGCTTTCTGGCTCGGGCACCAGTGTGGGCGAGCCTGGTGTGAGCGCGAGATTGCCGGCGTAGCTACCCATGCTGGCGCTGTTGGTGCCAGTCAGAGTCAGTGTGTACACCCCCGGCGACAAGCTAAAGCCTACGGCGGGCGCGGCCCATACCTCGACAGGATCGCCGAGCACCGAGGTGAAGGCCAGCGAGCCCGGTGTGAGCACGATGCTGGTGAAATCGACATCCTGTGTACCGTTGACCGCGGAAGTGATGCTGCCATTGAAGGTCGCAAGCGTTGTCACGGTAAAGGTGAGCGTGTCAACGAAGGCGCCGGCGATGGGCGTATTGCCGAAAAATCCGCTGCCTGAGCTGAGATCGATCGCGCCCAGGGAGACAGCAAAACTACCCGCGCTGGCCAGGGCCAAGCTCGAAGCGGCGATGACTTTTGAGAGTTTCATTGCTTTTCCGCCTTGCTGCGTTTGGTGCATGAGTGGACGACTCCAGCATACGCCCGCGCTTGCTGCGTAGCAACATCCGGCGATGCAGCGGGCGGTTGAGCGTCCAATTCCGTATCTGGAGGCTGAACGACCGAGGGTCCGACTTTGGGTCGCCATGAGAATTGGAAGTCACGGCCAGGAGCTGACCTCGGCGAGCGACTGGTTTGCAGGCAATCGATAGGATGCCGGATCAGCCGGCGCGTTTATCCACGCCCTGAGGCTCAGAACATTAGTTGCGCGAGGAACAGTCCGACGATTACGGCGACGGTTGTTGCGACGAGCCCCGGGATCATGAACGAATGGTTGAGCACGTACCTGCCGATCCTCGTCGTGTTCGACAGGTCGAAATTGATCGCGGCGATCAGCGAGCCGTAAGTTGGGATGAAGAAATAGCCGTTGACCGACGGAAACATCGCGATTAGGAACTGCGGCGGGATGCCGAGCGCCATGCCCAGCGGCATCAACGCCCGCGTTGTCGCGGCCTGGCTGTATAGCAGCACCGAGGCGAAGAACAGGCCGAAGGCGAAGGTCCAGGGCGCGGCTTCTGCCCAATGGCCGATCGCCGGCACGACGACGTCCCTATGGGCGGCGATGAAGCTATCGCCCAGCCATGCCAGGCCGAAGATGCCGATCACCGCCACGACGCCGGCACGCAGCGTCGCCGTCTTCGGGACCGAGTCGACGTCGACCTTGGTGACCAGCAGCATCAGCGCCGCAACCGACATCATCACGATCTCGATCACCGTCGGCATGCCGAGCGCACTCTTTTCGCCGGGCAAGATGCGCAGCGCCGGGAAGAAACCGAACAGCACGACGAGCGCCACGCCGGCGAGGAAGATGAGGGCTGAGGTTTTTGCGGCGGGCTTCAGCGGCGGTCGCTGCTCCGGCGGCTCCGCCGGCGGAACGTCGCCGGCCTTCAAGCGCGCTTGGTAGGCCGGGTCACGGACGAGATCCTTGCCGACGAACATCGAGACGATGGCGGCGACAACGACGCCCGCAAGCGTCGCCGGCACGCAGATCATCAGGATCTGCGGCAGGCCCCATTGCGTCAGGCCTTTTTCTGCAAAGAGGCCGATCATCGCGGCCGTAGCCGCGGCGACTGGGCTTGCGGTGATGGCCTGCTGCGAGGCAATCGTGGCAATGGCCATCGGCCGCTCGGGCCGTATGCCCGATTGGTGGGCGGTTTCATAGATGACCGGCAGCAGCGGGTAGACGATGTGGCCGGTGCCCGCGAGGAAGGTGAAGCTCCAGGTGGTCAGCGGCGCCACGATGGTCACATACTTCGGATTGGCCCGGATGACCCTCTCGGCGACCCGCACGAGGAAGTCGATCCCGCCGGCGGCCTCCATTACCGACGCGGCCATGATGACGGCGAGGATGATCAACATCACGTCGATCGGCGGCGACGTCGGATTGACGCCGAAAACCACCACCAGCACGAGCAGGCCCACGGCGCCCCACAGGCCGAGACCCACGCCCGAATGACGCGACCCCATCCAGATGGCTGCCAGCACGACGACGAACTGCAGGAGGATCGAAATCGTCAAGGCGTTCTCCGGTGCGATCGACCGTTGCGGGCTGGCACTTGAACTTCGGCCAATGTCCCGTTCCGCTGATTCGTGCGCCAAGTCTACTGAGCTTGGCGAAGATTGGATCAACGGGGGGCGCCGACTCACCGACTCGCCCAGCCTCGGGGGCTTGTGCCTGACACCGACTCTCGGCTAAGTTCAGCGCACGGTGAGCCCATGCGCTGCGCGAGCCGATGAATCAGTGTCAACATGCACCGACGGCACCATGCCAGAACCTGCCAACAAGCTGAAGCTGCCGGCCCTGACCGCCATCGTCGTGGGTTCGATGATCGGCGGCGGCATCTTCTCGCTGCCGCAGAACATGGCGGCCAGCGCCGGTGCCGGCGCGGTGCTGATCGGGTGGATCATCACGGCCGTCGGCATGCTGGCCTTGGCCCTGGTGTTCCAGACCCTGGCCAACCGCCAGCCCCAATTGGACGCCGGCGTGTACGCCTATGCCAAGGCCGGTTTTGGCGACTACATGGGCTTTTCCTCGGCCTGGGGATACTGGGTCTCGGCCTTGCTGGGCAATGTCAGCTACTACGTGCTGCTGTTCAGCACGCTGGGCTATTTCTTCCCGGTGTTCGGCGATGGCAACACGACCTTGGCGGTGATCTGCGCCTCCGTGCTGCTGTGGTGCGTTCACTTCCTGGTCTGGCGCGGCATCAGGGACGCCGCCTTCATCAATCAGATCACGACGGTAGCCAAGATCATCCCGCTGGCGATCTTCATCGTGATCGTCGCCATGGCCTTCGAGGCGGAGCTGTTCACGGCCGATTTCTGGGGCCGCGCAAACGTCGAGTTGGGCAGCGTGCTGGATCAGGTGCGCGGCACGATGCTGGTGACCGTATGGGTCTTCGTGGGCATCGAGGGCGCCAGCGTCTACTCGGCACGCGCCGAGAAACGCGGCGATGTGGGCCGTGCCACCGTGATCGGCTTCCTTGGCGTTCTGTTGCTGCTGGTGCTGGTCAATGTGCTGTCGCTGGGCATCATGAGCCAGCCCGAACTGGCCGGCTTGAAGAACCCGTCGATGGCTTATGTACTGGAGCATGTGGTCGGCCCTTGGGGCGCGGTGCTGATCAGCGTGGGCCTTGCGATCTCGCTGGCCGGCGCCTTGCTGTCCTGGGCGCTGCTGTGCTCCGAGATTCTTTACAGCGCGTCCAAGGACCGCACGATGCCCGCCTTCCTGCGCAGGGAGAACGCTCACCAGGTGCCGGTCAATGCAATGTGGATGACCAATGCGCTGATCCAGCTGTTCCTGGTGATCACCTTGTTCAGCAACAGCAGCTATCTGAGCCTGCTGTACCTGGCCACCTCGATGGTCCTGGTGCCCTATTTATGGTCGGCCGCCTACGCCATGCGCCTGGCCTGGCGCGGCGAGACCTATGAGGGATCTCTCGCTGAGTGCCGCAAGGATCTGATGATCGCAGTGCTGGCCCTGGTCTATGCGATCTGGCTGCTCTACGCCGGCGGCGTGCAGTACCTGCTGCTGTCCTGTCTGCTCTACGCGCCGGGAGCCATCTTGTTTGCGATAGCCAAGCGCGAGCAGGACCTGCCGGTCTTCACCCGCCTTGAGAAGCTGATCTTCGCGGTGGTATCGATCTGCGCCGCCGTCGCCGGTTACTGCCTGTACGCCGGCCTTCTCAAGCTCTGAGCGGGCTGAAGCGCCACGGCAAGTTCCATTCCCGAGAAGCCCTGGGTCGTCCCACTCGAAGGACGGCCGGCACATTCGATGCGATTCGAATTGCCGCAGGGGGCCAACGTCCAAGAGCAGCAAAGCAAGGATGCGCTGATGCTTCTGCGCCGATATGATTCTCGGACGGCGTGACCAATGGAGACCAAATGCGTGCTCCTGCCCTTTACTTGCGAGTCGCATCGACCGTTGCCATTGCGGTGGCCACCGCGTGCGCTGCTCGTGCCCAGGTGAGCAACGACGAGATGAACGCGTCGAACAACCCGCTCTCGCCATCGATCGCGTTCAACCTTCAGAACTCCTACACCGCGCGCATCTACGGATTGAGCGACGCCGACAGCAATGCGTTTCTGCTGCGCGGCGCGCTGCCGCACAAGCTGTTCGGCATGCCGCAATTGCTTCGCCTGACGCTGCCGGTCGTCACCACACCGGACTTGCCACCGGCGGGCCGCCACACCGGCTTGGGTGATCTGAACATCTTCGACATCGTGCTGTTCAAGGAGAGCGGCTTCGAGTGGGGCATCGGGCCGCAACTGACGATTCCCACCGCCAGCCGCGACGAACAGGGCACCGGCAAGTGGCAGGCCGGCCTGGCCACGATGGCCATCGTGCCGCAACGCTGGGGCCTGCTCGGCGGGCTGCTGACCTGGCAGCACTCGTTTGCCGGCGACGACGACCGCCCGACGCAGAACAATATGCAGCTGCAACCGCTGATCATCTACAACCTGCCGCAAGGCTGGTACCTGCGCAGCACCGCCGTGTGGACATTCGACTTCGCACACAGCACGCATGTCATCCCGGTCGGCGCAGGCCTCGGCAAGGTATTCAAGTCCGGTAGGACCACGATCAACGCGTTCGTCGAACCGCAGTGGAGCGTGTCGCACGAGGGCGATGGGCTGCCGAAGTTCCAGGTGTTCTTTGGACTGAACCTGCAGTTCCCCCTGTAGGCGCGCAGTTGTCAGCATTTATCGCTTCAGGAGCGACAACATGATCCGATCCGTTCTTGCCGCGCTTATCGCGGCTTGCATCAGCAGCGCCGCGGCGGCGCAGAAGCCCGCTGACGACAGCGTCCGCCGGGCCATCGAGCGCCGCGCGGTCGAGGCGGTGGTCTGGGGCGTGCCGGCGGTGAACTTCGAGCTGATGCACGATGCCCTCGTGAAGGCCGGGGGCGCGCCGAACCAGGTCGTCTACTGGTCGCGCTTGCCGGACTGGAAGAACCAGACGCTGACGCCGAACCCCGATGTGATCTACCTGATGCCGTTCTACGACACGCGCCAGGGGCCGGTCGTGCTGGAGATTCCGCCGGCCGCTGGCGGCAACTCCATCACCGGCAGCGTGGACGAAGGATGGCAAACGGCCATTGAGGACGTGGGGCCGGCCGGCGTCGACAAGGGCAAGGGCGGCAAATATCTGATCCTTCCCCCGGACTACAAGGGGACGGTACCGAACGGCTATATCCGCATGCCTTCATCGACCTACAGCGGCTACGCGCTGCTGCGCTCGAACATCGGCAGCGGCAGTGACGCCGACATCGCCAAGGCGGTGGCCTACGGGCGCAAGGTCAAGATCTATCCGCTGGCACAGGCGAGCCGCCCTCCGGCCACGAAGTTCGTCGACGCCTCGGAGGCCGTCTATGACAGCACGATTCCCTACGACCAGCGCTTTTTCGAAACCTTGCACCGCTTCGTGCAGCGTGAGCCCTGGATCGAGCGAGACCGGGTGATGATCGATCTGTTGAAGTCGATCGGCATCGAGAAGGGCAAGCCCTTCGCGCCGGATACGGATACCCAGGCCCTCCTAAAGACAGCGGCCGCCGAAGCGCGCGCCTGGCTCGAAGCGCAGTATGAAGCCGCCTTTGTGCCGCCCTACTTCCCCTCCAGCCGCTGGGCAATCCCGGTTTCGCCGGAGGTTCTCAAGGGCCTGGGAAGCAATTTTGGCCAGCGCGACTCCTATCCTGTGAGCGGCCGGGGCGTGATGTATATGTTCGGATTCTTCAGTGCGAAACATCTGGGCCAGGGGCAGTTCTATCTGCTGTCCATCAAGGACAAGGCCGGACAGCCACTCGACGGCGCTCGCAGCTACCGGCTGACCGTACCGCCGAAAGCGCCCGTCAAGCTCTATTGGTCGGCAACCGCCTATGACCGTGACACGCACGCGTTGATCCGCGATCAGAAGTGGTCCAGCCGCGCCTCCACGAGCCAGGGCCTGCAGAAGAATGCCGATGGCTCCGTCGACGTGTTCTTCGGAGCGCAGGCACCGGCAGGCAAGGAATCGAACTGGGTGCCGACACGTGCAGACGGACGTTTCGAAGTGCTGTTCCGCCTCTATGGACCGGAGCAGCCGCTGTTCGACAAGTCATGGGTTCTCCCGGACATCGAGGAGCTCAAATGAGCACCAGGCCATTCCTTCTGGCGCTTGCCTTGACCGCGGGGGCAGCCCTGGCGCAAGGCGGCATGCCGATCGTCGTGACGCCCGACAACTTCAGCCGGGCAGAGACCGATCGCGAGTTCGGCGTGACGGTCAAGTCAGGCGGGTTCGGCAAGTTCCACCACATCCGCGAGTTGCTGCCGATCGAGAAGCAGACCGTCGTTCGCGGCAACCGCGATACGCTGTACTCGGCCGGCGTGTTCGACCTCGATGCAGGGCCGCTGACGGTCACCTTGCCGGACGCAGGAACCAGGTTCATGTCGATGCAGCTGATCGATCAGGACCACTATGTGCCGGCGGTCGTCTACGGTGCCGGCCGTTATACCTACACGCGTCAGCAGGTTGGCACCCGCTACGTGCTCATCGGCATACGCACGCTGGTCGATCCCGCGGATCCCGCCGACGTCAAGCAGGCCCACGCCCTGCAGGACGCGCTCAGCGCCATACAGCCGAATGTCGGCAGCTTCGAGACGCCCGACTGGGACGACGCCAGCCGCAAGAAGGTCGGAGAAGCGCTGATCCAGCTGGCGGCGACCATTCCGGATACCCAGCGCATGTTCGGTGCCCGCGGCAAGGTCGACCCGGTGCGGCATCTGGTCGGCGCGGCGACCGGCTGGGGTGGCAATCCGGAGAATGCGGCGATGTACGTCACCGTCGTGCCGCCCAAGAACGACGGCCAGACCGTGCATCGGCTCACGGTCAAGGACGTCCCCGTCGACGGCTTCTGGTCGATCAGCGTGTACGACGCCAAGGGCTATTACCAGAAGAATCCGCTCAACGCCTACACGGTCAACAACCTGACCGCTCAGAAGGACGCAGACGGCTCGACGACCGTGCAGTTCGGCGGCTGCGACGGAAAGGTCTCGAACTGCATTCCGATCATGGACGGATGGAACTACTGGGTACGCCTGTACCGGCCACGGCCCGAAATCTTGAGCGGCAAGTGGAGATTCCCGGAGGCGCAGCCTGCGCACTAGCAAGCGCGGCGCAAGTGCCAGTCGTCGCCCCGCCTATTAAGGCGGTTCTCACCTTTGAGCAGAAATGATTGCGTCGCCGCAAAGCTGCCGCTCGTGGCTGTCTGAATCGCCCCGGGTTTAGAGGAAAAAACTCAACATGGCTTCGCCGGACGCTTACGCTCCTGGTTGGTTGCAAGGAGTAGCGAGACCTGTTTATCCCTTGCAGAAGTTGGTGTGTTCGGTGGGTGTTTGGTCTGGCAAGGGGCCCGATTGGCGCTGATTGACCCGTGTTGGCACAGTTCCGGACTTCTGGCCGGCTCGTGATCGCGGTATAAAGACAAAAGTCCTCACGCGATAAGTGCTTATCACGCAAGGACTTTTCAAAAACCCGCAGCGTCTGGTCTCAAGACCTACGGGCTAAATTGCTGGTGCCGGCTATCGGATTCGAACTGATGACCTACCGCTTACAAGGCGGTTGCTCTACCAACTGAGCTAAGCCGGCGTCTCGGTGAACGAGAGGCTCGCATTGTAGGGGCAAAGCGAGTCGCCCCTGCCTGCGGCCGAACGGGAAAGAAACTCGCGACTACTTGACGCGCTTCAGCGCCGGGCGTCCGCCGCCGGACGGGCCGTCGGGCTGGTCGGGCCCCTCGGGCGTCTCGGTCGCCGCGGCGGTCTCGGCCGGTTCCGCCGGGGCACCGGCGTCGGTGGCGCTGGGGGCCAGGCGCAGGCCGCGCAGCGGGGTCGGCGGACGCGAGGACTCCATCGTGGCGCTGTCCGCAGCGCTGACCACCGGTGCTGCGGCACCGAGCGGCTCCGGCGCCGGGAAAGCCATGCCCTGGCCATTCTCGCGCGCATAGATGGCGACGACATGGTCCACCGGCACGATGATCTCGCGCGCGACGCCGCCGAAGCGGGCCTTGAAGCGGATGAACTCGTTGCCCAGGTCGAGGCTGCTGGTCGCGTCGAAGCCGACGTTCAGCACGATTTCGTTATTGCTGACGTACTCCATCGGCACCTGCACGAGTCGGTCGACATGCACGGCGATATACGGCGTGAAGCCGTTGTCGCTGCACCAGTCGTGCAGGGCGCGGATCAGATAGGGGCGGGTCGAGCTGCTGGGCGGCCCGTTCCGATCCCCGTTTCCTCTGCTTTGATCCATATCGCGGGCCAGCTTACTTGCGCATGACCTTTTCGGACGGGGTCAGCGCTTCGATATAGGCCGGGCGCGAGAAGATGCGCTCGGCGTACTTCAAGAGCGGCAGCGCGTTCTTCGACATGTCGATGCCGTAGTAGTCGAGACGCCACAGCAGCGGCGCGATCGCGACGTCCAGCATCGAGAAGTCGTCGCCCAGCATGTACTTGTTCTTCAGGAAGATCGGTGCCAGCTGGGTCAGGCGGTCGCGGATCTGGGCGCGGGCCTTCTCGAGCTGCTTGTCGGTCGCCTTGGTCGTCGTGCCGCGGCCTTCGAGGATGTTCACATGGGCGAACAGCTCCTTCTCGAAGTTCAGCAGGAACAGGCGCACGCGGGCGCGGGCGACCGGGTCGCCGGGCATCAGCTGCGGATGCGGGAAGCGCTCGTCGATGTACTCGTTGATGATGTGCGACTCGTACAGGATCAGGTCGCGCTCGACCAGGATCGGCACCTCGTTGTACGGGTTCATCAGCGCGATGTCTTCGGGCTTGGCGAACAGGTCCACATCACGGATTTCGAAATCCATGCCCTTTTCGAACAGCACGAAGCGGCAGCGGTGCGAGTAGGGGCAGGTGGTTCCAGAGTAAAGCACCATCATGGCGGCAGGCTCCCGTTGAGGATCAGGGTATTGTCTTGAGACAGTTCGCGGCGCCAGTGTGAACCAGTCGCCGCACAAAAAGCAAACGCAGTGGGTGGCTCGGCGAGCGCCCCACTGCGGTATCAGGCCTGGAGGCGTTTACTTGACGTCTTTGCCAGCCCTGGCGGGCCGGCGAGGACGAGAAGCTATTTGACGTCCTTCCAGTAGGACGCGTTCAGGCGCCAGGCCAGCACGGTGAAGACCGACAGGAACAGCAGCACCAGCACGCCGAGGCGGAAGCGCTCGCCCTGGGCCGGCTCGCCCATCCATTGCAGATAGGCGACCAGGTCGCCGACCGCGTTGTCGTACTGCAGCGCGTCGAGCTTGCCCGGGGTGGCTTGCTCGAAGCCCTTCAGCACATGGATCTTCTTGCCATGCTCGTGCGGGTCGTCCGCTTCCTCGAACTTGGCGACGCGCTGGCCCTGCAGCTCCCACAGCACATGCGGCATCGCGACGCTGGGGAAGGCCAGGTTGTTCCAGCCGGTTGCCTTGGTGTCGTCGCGGTAGTAGGTGCGCAGATAGGTGTAGAGGTAATCCGCACCCGAGCCCTTGGCGCCGTCGGCGCGCGAGCGCGCGATGACGGTCAGGTCCGGCGGCGTGGCGCCGAAGAAGTCCTTGGCCTGCTTGGCGTCCAAAGAGATCTTCATGACGTCGCCGACCTTCTCGGAGGCGAACATCAGATTGCTCTTGATCTGCGCTTCGGTGAGGCCCAGGTCGCGCATGCGGTTGTAGCGCATGAAGGCGGCCGAGTGGCAGTTCAGGCAGTAGTTGACGAACAGCTTGGCGCCGTTCTGCAGCGAGGCCACGTCCTGCATCTTGTCCTTGGGGAACTTGTCCCAGGGGATGCCGCCTTCCGAGGCCTGTGCACCGCCGATCAAGCCCAGGCCGATCAGCAGCGTAGCGATGAGTTTCTTCATTTCTATTGAGCTCCGATGCTTAGTGGGCGTGGTAGGTCACACGGTCTGGCACCGCCTTGGGCGTGCCGAGCTTGCTCCACCAGGGCATCAGCAGGAAGAAGCCGAAATAGAACAGCGTGCCGACCTGCGCGATGAGCGTGCCGATATCGCTCGGCGGCTTGATGCCGAGATAGCCCAGCACCAGGAAGAAGATCACGAACACGCCGTAGACATACTTGTGCCAGTCGGGGCGATAACGGATCGACTTGACCGGGCTGTGGTCCAGCCAGGGCAGGAAGAACAGGATCACGACCGCACCGCCCATCACCACGACGCCCCAGAACTTGGCGTCGAAGATCTTCAGCAGCGCACAGGCGATCAGCGCGCCGATCAGCAGGGCGGCCTTGGCCTTGCCCGAGAAGTTGCCCTTGATCGCGGCCAGCACGGCGCCGATGCCGATGATGCCCACCAGCACATTGACCATCACGTCGGTGGTCGCGCGCAGCATCGAGTAGAAGGGCGTGAAGTACCAGACCGGGGCGATGTGCGCCGGCGTCTTCAGCGGGTCGGCCGGAATGAAGTTGTTGTACTCGAGGAAGTAGCCGCCGAGTTCGGGCGAGAAGAAGATGATCGCCGTGAACACCAGCAGGAACAGGCTCACGCCATAGATGTCGTGCACCGTGTAGTAGGGATGGAAGGGGATGCCGTCCAGCGGGCGGCCCTTCTCGTCCTTCTTGGCCTTGATCTCCACGCCGTCCGGATTGTTCGAACCGACTTCGTGCAGCGCAATGATGTGCGCGACCACCAGGCCCAGGAGCACCAGCGGCACGGCAATCACGTGGAAGGAGAAGAAGCGGTTCAAGGTCGCGTCACCGACGACGTAGTCGCCGCGGATCAGCAGGGCCAGGTCCGGGCCGACGAAGGGCACGGCGGCGAACAGGTTCACGATCACCTGGGCGCCCCAGTAGGACATCTGGCCCCAGGGCAGCAGATAGCCCATGAAGGCCTCGGCCATCAGGCACAGGAAGATCGCGCAGCCGAAGATCCAGACCAGCTCGCGCGGCTTGCGGTAGCTGCCGTAGATCAGGCCGCGGAACATGTGCAGATACACGACGACGAAGAACGCCGAGGCGCCGGTCGAGTGCATGTAGCGGATCAGCCAGCCCCAGGGCACATCGCGCATGATGTACTCGACCGAGGCGAAGGCCAGGGCCGCGTCCGGCTTGTAGTGCATCACCAGGAAGATGCCGGTGACGATCTGGATCACCAGCACCAGCATCGCCAGCGAGCCGAAGATGTACCACCAGTTGAAGTTCTTCGGAGCGTAGTACTCCGACATATGCTCCTTGTACATCTTGGACGCCGGGAAGCGGTTGTCCACCCATGTCATCAGCTGTTCGCCCATCGAGGCGCCAGCGGGAGCTTGCTTGAATTCAGCCATGTTGACCTCTGTCCTTTAGCTTCAGGCCTTCTTGTCTTCACCAATCAGGATCTTGGTGTCGGACAGATACATGTGGGGCGGCACCTCGAGGTTGTCCGGCGCGGGCTTGTTCTTGAACACGCGGCCGGCCAGGTCGAAGGTCGAGCCATGGCAGGGGCACAGGAAACCGCCGTGCCAGTCGTCCGGCAGCGAGGGCTGCGGGCCGGCCACGAACTTGTCGCTGGGCGAGCAGCCCAGGTGCGAGCAGATGCCCACGGCGACGAAGTACTCCGGTTTGATCGAGCGGTTGGTGTTCTTGGCGTAGTCCGGCGTCGGATAGGCCTTGCGGTCCGAATTCGGATCGGCCAGCTGGGCGTCGATCTTCGGCAGCTCGGCGATCTGCTCGGGCGTGCGGCGCACGATCCACACCGGCTTGCCGCGCCATTCGACGGTCATCTTCTCGCCCGGCTTCAGGCCGGAGATGTCCGCCTCGACGGCGGCGCCGGCGGCCTTGGCGCGCTCGGACGGCGTGAAGGTGCTGACGAAGGGCACGGCGGTGGCAACGCCGCCAACGGCACCGGCGCAACTCGTGGCGATGAGCCAGGTGCGCTTGCCTTGGTCCACTTGCTGGTCACTCATGAGGATCCTTGACTGACTTCTGATGATTCTGATCGGGGGCAACCGAGGATTCTAGCGGACGCCGGCGGGCTCCCCCATCGGCATCGTCCTGCCGGGGCGTTATGCGCGACGCAAATCGCATCGCTTTGTCGTTGCAGCAACACCGGCGGCGTGGACAATGGGCCGACCTTTCGGGCGCCCCGCCCGCTCATCGATCGGAGCCGCAATGGGATTTTTCTCGGAATTCAGGGAGTTCGCCGTCAAGGGCAATGTGGTCGACCTGGCGGTCGGCGTGATCATCGGCGCCGCCTTCGGCAAGATCGTCGACTCGGCCGTCAAGGACCTGATCATGCCCCTGATCGGCCGCGCGGTCGGCGGCCTCGACTTCAGCAACCACTTCGTCATGCTGGCCAGTCCGCCGCCCGACTACAAGGGCGCGATGACCTACGAGGCCCTGACCAAGGCCGGCGTGCCGCTGTTCGCCTACGGCAACTTCCTGACCATTCTGCTGAACTTCATCATCCTGGCCTTCATCATTTTCCTGATGATCAAGCAGATCAACCGGCTCAAGCGCGACGAGCCGGCCGCCCCGGCGCCCGAGCCGGTGACGCCCGAAGACACCGTGCTGCTGCGCGAGATCCGCGACGCCCTGCGCCGCTGAGTCGCCGCCCGGGTAAGCAAAGGTTTCGGCGCCCCGAACTGTCAGCTATTTGGCATCCCGACGCCTCCGGCGGCGCGCCAGCGACTGCAGTGCAGCCCTCTTTCGGCCGATACTGATCCCATTGCCCTGTGGTGAACTGACCACAGGGCCGTTCAAGACACCATGAATGCGCCCGACCCGAGACTGAACCCCCATCTGGACGCCGCGCTGCAGCGCATTCGCGCGGCGGCCGAGCAGGCGGCGGAGCGCTGCGCAGAAGGCCTGGGCCTGTCGGCGCTGTCGGCCGGCCAGATCAAGCGCCGCGATGCGCTGCTGTCGGCACAGTTCCTGTTCCGCAAGCAGCAGGCCGCCTTCGGCCAGGGTTTCCACCAAAGCCTGCGCCGCCAGCTGATGGCCGAACAGGGTCAGCTGGCGCCCGAGCCGGCCGCCGCGCCGAAGAAGGCCTGGACCGAGCTCTCGCTGATGGACGACGACGCCGTCGACGCGCTGGTCGCGGCCGACCGCATCGGCCTGGCGATCGGCCACCACAGCGAGTGGGAGCTGCGCGAGGTCGAGTCCTATGTGGCCGGCCTCAGCAGCGGCGAACGCAATCCGCTGCGTCCGGAGCTGATCGGCCAGGCGCTTCTCGAAGGCGTGCAGGCGGTCAGCGACGACGCGTCGACGCGGCAGGTGCTGATCGACGAGCTGACCCGCGCGCTGGCGCAGGAGATGCGCAGCTGCTACGCCGACATCGCCGAGCTGCTGCGCAGCCGGGGCCTGCGTCCGCAGGACCTGCGCGTGCGCGGCGCCGACTCGGGCGGCGGCCACAGCATGCACAGCAGCCATGGCGCCCATTCGACCCGTTCGCAGCCGCTGGGCCGCAGCCAGCAGGGCGACTATGGCAGCGGCCATGGCGGCGCCAGCGTGCACGGCGGGCATGGTGGCGGCTACGGCGGCCAGGATCGCCGCGGGTCGAACCGCGGCATCGCAGCGGGCGGCCTAGGCAGCGTCGATGCGCAGATGATGGACCTGCTGCGCCGGCTGGCGCAGGTGCCGGCGGGCGGCGTCTCGGCCACCGGTGGCTATACCCAGCCGGGCGACTTCGGCGCGCCCGGCCTGGCCGCGGCGGCCGAGGCCGGCGGCGCGATGCACTGGCAGGCGGCCCCGCCGCCGCCCAATCTGATCCATCTGCACCGCGAAGAGCTGCGCCAGGCCGCCACCGGCCGGCTCGACCATATGGTCATCGACGTGGTGGGCAGCCTGTTCGACCAGATCCTGGCCGATCCCAAGGTGCCGCCGCAAATGGCGCGGCTCTTGGCCCGGCTGCAGCTGCCGGTGCTGCGCGTCGCGCTCGGCGACCCGAGCTTCTTCTCCTCGCGCCGCCACCCGGTGCGCCGCTTCGTCAACCGCATGGCCTCGCTGGCCTGCGCCTTCGACGATTTCTCCGAAGAGCCGGGCCAGTCCTTCCTCGCCCATGTGCGCGAGCTGGTGCAGGACGTCGCCAACGGCGACTTCGACCGCATGGACGTCTACGAGAGCAAGCTGGACGCGCTCGAGGCCTTCATCGCCGAGCAGACCGCCCGCGCGCTGAAGGCGCAGGGCGACGCCGCCGCGCTGCTCGAGCGCAAGGAAACCGATCTGCGCCTGCAGCAGCGCTATATGCAGCAGCTGCAGCAGGCGCTGGCCACGGTGCCGATGGACGGCTTCCTGCGCGACTTCCTGGCCCAGGTCTGGAGCCAGGCCATCGTGCTGGCCTCGCGCGAGGGCGCACCCGAGCGCGCGCTGCGCCTGCGCCAGCTCGGCCGCGAGCTGGTGATGAGCGTGCAGCCCAAGGGCGGCACCGCCCAGCGCCAGACCTTCCTCGGCCAGCTGCCGGGCCTGATGCGCACGCTCAACGAGGGGCTGGACCTGATCGCCTGGCCGGAGTCCGCGCGCAAGGCCTTCTTCGGCCAACTGCTGCCGGCCCATGCCGAATCGCTGAAGGGCCAGGCGCTGTCGGCGCTGGACACCAATCTGCTGGTCAAGCAGCTCGACCAGGTCTTCGGCTGTGCGCCGCCGGCCGAGCAAGACCTGCCCCCGCCCTCGCAGTCGGCGCCGATCACCGTGCCGCAGGACCTGGACATGGGCGCGCGGCTCAGCGCCGAGGAGGCGCGCAGCCTGGGCCTGGTCGACGAGGCCGGCGTGGACTGGAACGGCCAGGTCGACATCGACCTCGGCGCCGAGCCGCCCGAGCCGGCGCTGCAGGCGGTCGACATCAGCATCGACGGCCTGCCGCCGGTCGCCGAGGCGCCCGAGCCCAGCGCCGGCGCGCTGCTAATCGACCATCTGCAGCTGGGCTTCGCCTATCGCATGCACATCAACGAGGGCTGGGCCAAGGTGCGCCTGGCCCATATCAGCGCCGGCCGCAGCTTCTTCATCTTCACCCAGGGCAGCAAGCACCAGCAGACGGTGACGATGACCGCGCGCATGCTGCGCCGCCTGTGCGAGGCGGGCCGCCTGCGCGCCTTCGAGAACGCCTATCTGCTCGAACGCGCGACCGCGCGGGCGCGCAAGCAACTGGCCGAGCTCAGCAAGGCCTGATCCCGGTCCGCGCCGGCCCCGCGCTCTCAGAGCGGGTTCAGCTTGCGGAACACATTGCGGTCCGGCATTTCCTCGGTGACGGCCAGCATCAGCGTGATCTTCTGCTCCGACTCGATCGGCTGGCCATCGATCTCGATCGCGCGAAAACGCCAGCCCTCGGCCGAGACCTTGGCCCAGCGGCGCACCGAATCGGCCACGCCCGGCAGGCTGTCGACGCTCTTGACCCGGCACTGCCCCTCGCGGGTGATCGTGCACAGCACGCCGACCTCGCCATTCCAGCCCGGCGTCGAGATCTCGTTCGGCTGCTTGGCCGCATAGCGCTTGAGCACCGCCGGCGCCATCGTCAGCGAGCGCAGCGCCATCGTCGGCGCCTTGCCGTCATGGCCGATCTGCAGGCCCAGCCGCACGCCGGTGCGGTAGGTGACCGCACGCCCGTCCTGCACGAAGGGGTCGACCCGCAGCGCCTGCAGGCGCGGCTTCATGAAGGCCCAGAAGGCGGCCGGCTGCTCGGCCTCGTTGACCGGGACCACCTCGCTGGCCTGGCCGCTCGTGTCGAACAGCACCTCGAACCAGACCTCGGCCTCGCCCTCTTCCGCCGCGCCGGCGGCGCCGAGGCAGGCCCACAGCAGCACGGCCGCGGCCGCTCGCATCGCTTTTCTCATCTCGCTCCCTTGGCAGACACTCGTTGTTATGAGGCCCGGATTGTGCGGCCGATTGAGGGCGGCGTCGTCTTTGTGCTGATCCTCTAGCCGATCAAGCGGCGCGCCATCCGGATCGCCGCCACCATGCTGGCCGGATCGGCGCTGCCGCGGCCGGCGATGTCGAAGGCGGTGCCATGGTCGGGGCTGGTGCGCACAAAGGGCAGGCCCAGGGTCACATTGACGCCCTGCTCGACGCCCAGGTACTTGACCGGGATCAGGCCATGGTCATGCGTCATCGCGACGACCAGGTCGAATTCGCCCGGGTGCTGCGCCGTGTGGCGCGCCCGCATGAAGACGGTGTCTGGCGCGAAGGGGCCACGCGCATCGATGCCTTCGGCGCGCGCGCTGGCGACGGCCGGCGCGATATGGTCGATCTCCTCGCTGCCGAACAAGCCGCCCTCGCCCGCATGCGGGTTCAGGCCGGCAACGGCAATGCGCGGCCGCGCGATGCCGAAGCGCCGCAGCGCCGCATCGGCAATGCGCAGCGTCTGCAGCACGCTGTCCTGGTTGATCTGCTCGATCGCCTGGCGCAAGGAGCAGTGGATGGTCACCAGCACCGTGCGCAGCTCCTCGTTGGCCAGCATCATGCGCACCGGCGGCAGCACGCCGCTGTGATGGGCGCGCGCGGCCAGCGACTGCAGCATCTCGGTATGGCCGGGAAACTCGCTGCCGGCCGCATGCAGCGCCTCCTTGTGGATGGGCGCGGTCACCAGGGCGGCGGCCCGGCCGGCCTGGATCGCATCGACCGCGGCCTCGATGCAGCGCGCGGCCGCGGCGCCGGCGCGCGCATCGACCTGGCCGAGCGGGCAGTCCGCCAGATCGGCCGGCAGGCCGTCCGGCTGCCAGACCGGCAGGCAGTTCGGCGGCAGCTGCGGCAGTTCGTCCGGCGCATCGAGCCGCGCCACCGGCAGCGGCAGGCCCAAGGCGGCGATCGCGCGACGCAGCACGGCCACATCGCCGACCACGCACAGATCGCCCGCCGTCTCGGCCCGCCAGGCCGCGGCCGTGATCTCCGGGCCGATGCCGCAGGCATCGCCCATGGTCAGCAGCAGGGGCTTGCGGGTGGCTGTCATGGCTCAGGCCGGGTTGTCGATGTCGATGAACTGCTGGGAGAAGCCTAGCTCGGCCGCCGTCTGCGCGGCCAGCGCCTGCACGCCGTAGCGCTCGGTCGCATGGTGGCCGGCGGCGATGAAGGCCACGCCGCTCTCGCGCGCGTAATGGGCCTGCGGCTCCGAGATCTCGCCGGTGACGAAGACATCGGCGCCGGCGGCGATCGCCGCCTCGAAGAAGCCCTGCGCGCCGCCGGTGCACCAGGCGACGCGGCGCAGCGGCCGGCCGTCGCCGGGCACGGCGAGCGCCTCGCGGCCCAGCCGCTCGGCGATATGCGCCTGCAGCGCGGCCAGCTGCGGCGCGGCCAGCGGGCCGATGAAGCCCAGCTCCTGCTCGCCGAAGCGGCCATCGGCCTGCCAGCCGAGCCGCAGGCCCAGCTGTGCGTTATTGCCCAGCAGCGGATGCGCATCGAGCGGCAGGTGGTAGGCAAACAGATTGATGTCCTGCTGCAGCAGCCGCTGCAGGCGCTGCTTCATCCAGCCGGTCACGCGGCCGTCGTGGCCGCGCCAGAACAGGCCGTGGTGGACCAGGATGGCATCGGCGCCGGCGGCGATCGCCGCCTCGATCAGGGCCAGGCTGGCCGTCACCCCGCAGACCAGATGCCGAATCTCCGCGCGCCCCTCGACCTGCAGACCGTTCGGCCCATAATCCTTGAAACGCCCCGGCTCCAGCAGGGCATCGAGATGGCGGGCGAGATCGTGGCGGTGCGTCATTGGAAAGGGTGCTTGTGCGCAGACTATGGCTGATTTTCGCTCAGGCCACCACGGTGGCGCTGGCCATCGTCTTCGTGCTGGCGACCCTGAAGCCGCAGTGGCTGCAATGGCGCGAGGCGCCCGATCCGGGCTGGAGCGCGCCGCTGCCGCCGGCCCTGGCCGCCAGCGGCGCCGCCCATCCCGGCTACGCGCTGGCCGCGCGCCGCGCGGCACCGGCCGTCGTCAGCATCACTGCCAGCCGCGCGCCACCTTCGCGCGCGGCCGGCTCGCGCGATCCTTGGTTCCGCTTCTTCGGTCCGCCGGGCCGCGAGGGAGGCCGCGGCGGGCGCCCGCAGCAGGGCCTGGGCTCGGGCGTGATCGTCTCGGCCGACGGCTATCTGCTGACCAACAGCCATGTGGTCGATGGCGCCGCCGACATCGAGGTGGCGCTCAGCGACGGCCGCCAGGTCCATGCCAGCGTGGTCGGCACCGACCCGGAGACCGACGTCGCGGTGCTCAAGATAAAGCTCGAGCACCTGCCGGTGATCCGGCTGGGCGATGCCGAGGCGCTGCAGGTGGGCGACGTGGTGCTGGCGATCGGCAACCCCTTCAATGTCGGCCAGACGGTCACCTCGGGCATCGTCAGCGCGCTGGGCCGCGCGCAGCTGGGCATCAACGTCTTCGAGAACTTCATCCAGACCGATGCGGCGATCAACCCGGGCAACTCGGGCGGCGCCCTGGTCGACGCGGAGGGCAATCTGGTCGGCATCAACACGGCGATCTTCTCGCGCGGCGGCGGCAGCCTGGGCATCGGCTTTGCGATTCCGGTGACGACGGCGCGCCAGGTGATGGAGGCGCTGCTGCGCGACGGCGAGGTCGCGCGCGGCTGGATCGGCGTCGAGACCCGCGATCTGACGCCGGAGTTCGCCGAGGCCTTCAAGCTGCCGATCCAGGCCGGCGTGCTGATCAGCCGCGTGGTCGCCAATGCGCCGGCCGACAAGGCCGGGCTGAAGCCGGGCGACGTGCTGCTGCGCGTCGGCGACAGGCCGGTGCAGACGCCGGCGCAATTGCTGGCCGCGGTGTCGGCGCTGAAGCCGCAGAGCGAGACGGTGGTGGCGGTGCAGCGCGGCCAGAAGCAGCTGGAGCTGGCCCTGACGGTGCGCCAGCGGCCCAGGCCGCAGCGCGAGCCGGCCGAGGAGGACTGATCGAAGCTAAGGCGCCGGCCGCTGCGGCTCTTCCTCGGGCGCTTTCGAGTAGCGGATGAAGTAGCCGGCGGCAAACACGCCGACCTCGTAGAGCAGGCACATGGGGATCGCCAGTGCCAGCTGCGAGACCACGTCCGGCGGCGTGATGACGGCCGCGATGATGAAGGCGACGACGATGAAGTAGCCGCGGAACTCGCGCAGCTTGGCCACCGTCACCAGGCCCATGCGTGCCAGCACGACGACGACCACGGGCACCTCGAAGGCGGCGCCGAAGGCGATGAACATTGACATCACGAAGCTCAGATAGGCCTCGATATCGGGCGCCGCCGTGATGCTCTTCGGCGCGAAGCTCTGGATGAAGGTGAAGACCTTGCCGAAGACGAAGAAGTAGCAGAAGGCCACGCCGACGAAGAACAGCAGCGTGCTGGAGATCACCAGCGGCAGCACCAGCTTCTTCTCGTGCGAATACAGGCCCGGCGCGACAAAGGCCCAGACCTGGTAGAGCACATAGGGCAAGGCGACGAAGAAACCGGCCAGCAGGGTGATCTTCAGCGGCACCAGAAAGGGCGAGATCACATTGGTGGCGATCAGCGTCGAGCCGGCCGGCAGATGGGCGACCAGCGGCGCGGCCAGCAGGTCGTACAGCGCCGCCGGGCCGGGGAAGACGGCCAGCACGCCGAAGGCCAGGCCGATCGCGATGAAGGCGCGCACCAGCCGGTCGCGCAGCTCGATCAGATGGGAGACGAAGGGCTGCTCGGTGCCGGCGAGTTCGTCGTCGGGCTTCGGGGTGTCGGGCATGGGATCAGAAGGAACGGCGGCCGGGCGGGCGGAAGCGCGCCACGCGGGCGGCACCAGACTGGACATGGCGGCGCACGCCCTCGCGCTGCTTGTACCACTGGGGCGTCGCGCCGCGCTTCAGGCGCCAGTTCTTCTTCGGCGCCTGGTAGGAGGCCGGCGTGCGCAGCGTGCTGCCGTAGCCCTGGTCGCTGCTGCCACTGCCGGTCGCCTCGGCCCAGCTCTGCTCGAAGGCCTTGTTGGCCGTGTCGACCTCCTGGCGCACCGTCTGCTCGACATCGCGCACGGCGTCTTCCATGCCGGTCTTCATCTTCTTGAGCTCTTCGAGCTCGATCGAGCGGTTGACCTCGGCCTTGACGTCGGCCACATAGCGCTGCGCCTTGCCCAGCAGATGGCCGACAGTGCGGGCGACGCGGGGCAGCCGCTCGGGGCCGATGACCACCAGGGCCACCGCCCCGATCAGGGCGAGTTTGTCGAAACCGAAATCAATCATGCGGGCGGTGCGGCGGCCTCAGCAGCGATGGCGCGCGGGCTCAAGACTTGGTCTTGGCCTCGACGTCGACGGTATTGCGCTCGTCGGCGGCGCGCTTGGCCGTCACCTGCTGTGCCGGCGGCACCGGGGCGTCCGGCGCGTCGGCGCTGCCGTCCTTCATGCCGTCCTTGAAACCCTTGACGGCGCGGCCCAGGTCGCTGCCGATATTGCCCAGCTTCTTGGTGCCGAAAATCAGCACCACCACCACCAGCACGATCAGCCAGTGCCAAATGCTGAATGAACCCATGGATCTTCTCCCGAAACGAATCTCGACATTCTAGGGGCCGGCGACGACGGTCGCCGGTCGCGGACGATTAGCCCTTCAGCCAGGGGCGCGGGCCGCCCATCGCATGCATATGCAGATGGTAGACCTCCTGCCCGCCGTCCGGCCCGGTGTTGACGACGGTGCGGAAACCGTTCGTCACGCCCAGCTCGCGCATCAGCCGTGGCACCAGGGCCGTCATATGGCCCAGCAGCGCCGCGTGCTCGGGCCCGACCTCGGCCATCGAGGCGATGTGCAGCTTCGGGATCAGCAGCACATGGACCGGCGCCCAGGGGTGGATGTCGTGGAAGACCAGCAGCTGCTCGTCCTCGTAGACCTTCTTGGACGGGATCTGGCCGGCAACAATCTTGCAGAACAGGCAGTTGGGATCGGTCGTCGTCATAGCGGCATCGGCTTGTGGGCGTTCATCGTGGTCCAGCCGCGCACGATCCGGTAGAGGAACCAGATCGAGATCAGCACCCAGGCAATCCAGCCAGGAACGACCAGCAGGAACCACAGCGGCAGGGTCAGGCAGTACAGCGCGCCGGCCCAGAACACGCTGCGCAGGCGCCAGCTGAAATGGGAGGCCTGCCAGCTGCCGACGGCCTCGCCGCGCTTGAGCAGGTCCAGGATCACCGCCACGATCAGCAGCACGACGCTGGCCTGCACGCCGGGCAGCACCGCGCCGATGGCGACGATGGTGTGCAGGATGTAGCTGATCAGGCCGACCGTGCGCAGGCCGCGCTCGCGCTCGGCATCGAGCACGACGGTGGTGGTTTCAGTCATTGGGCTCCTCCTCTTTTGCGCCGGCCTGGCCGCGTTGGGCGAATTCCTGCAGGCCCGACAGACCCTCGCGGCGCGCCAGCTCGGCCAGCACGTCGGCCGGCTTCAGCTCGAACTGGCTCAGCGCGATGATCGAGTGGAACCAGAGGTCGGCAACCTCGTAGACCAGCTTCTTCGCATCGCCGTCCTTGGCGGCCATCACCGTCTCGGTGGCCTCCTCGCCGATCTTCTTCAGGATCGCGTCCAGCCCCTTGTCGAACAGCTTGGCGACATAGCTGCTGGCTGGGTCGCCGCCGTTGGCGGGCTTGCGCGACTCGATCACGGCGGCCAGGCGCGCCAGCGTATCGTCTTGCGGGCTCATCATTTGCGATAAATGCTTTCGGGGTCCTTCAGCACCGGCTCGACAGCCGTCCAGGCCCCATTCTCGAGGCGCTGGAAGAAACAGCTGTGACGGCCGGTGTGGCAGGCAATGCCGGGCTCGTGTCCCTGCTGGGTGATCTTCATCAGCACGACGTCGTTGTCGCAGTCCAGCCGCAGCTCGTGGACGATCTGCAGATGGCCGGACTCCTCGCCCTTGTGCCAGAGCTTGCGCCGCGAGCGGCTCCAGTAGACCGCCTGGCCGAGCTCGGCCGTGCGCGCCAGCGCCTCGCGGTTCATCCAGGCGAACATCAGCACATCGCCGCTGTCGCGCTCCTGCGCGATCACCGGCACCAGGCCGTCGGCATCCCACTTGATCTCGTCGAGCCAGTCCATGCGGCCAGTGTACTCAGCCCCGATGCGTGGCGCCGGCATGGCCGCGCTCGTCGGCGAACCAGCGCAGCACCGGAATCGTGCCCGGCAGCACCGGCTGCTGCCGGACCGGCAGGTTCTCCCAGGCCATCTGCTGCTGCTCGCGCATCTCGAACTCGCCGGCCCAGTCATAGACCTTGCAGAAATGCAGGCGCACCCGCGCATGCGGATAGTCCATCAGCTCGATCTTCCAGGGGTGGGCGGCGCCGATGGTGATGCCCAGCTCCTCCTGCAGTTCGCGGCGCAGCGCCTGCTCGACCGTCTCCCCGGCCTCCAGCTTGCCGCCGGGAAACTCCCAGTAGCCGGCATAGACCTTGCCCTCGGGGCGCGAGGTCAGCAGGAAGCGCCCTTCCCGCCCCTCGGCATCGCGCTCGACCAGCACGCCCACGGCCACATCGACGGGCGTTCTTTCGTCTTTCGGCTCAGACATGGTCCAGGCCCTCAGGCGGCTGGCTGTCGCTGGCCGGTGCCGGGACCGGCTCGATCTGGCCGCGGCCGGCCAGATCGCGGGCGAACTGGCAGGCGACGCGACCCGAACGCGAGCCGCGCTCCAGCGCCCAGACCAGGGCCGGCTGGCGGGCCGCGGCGATCTGCTCTTCGCTCAAGCCATAAAAGCGCAGCCATTGCGCGGCAATCGCCAGGTACTCGCCCTGGCTGAAAGGATAGAAGCTGACCCAGAGGCCGAAGCGCTCGGACAGCGAGACCTTCTCCTCGATCGCCTCACCCGGATGCAGCTCGCCGTTCTCGTCCATGCGCGCCGCCAGGTTGTCCTTCATCTGCTCGGGCAGCAGATGGCGGCGGTTGCTGGTCGCATAGATCAGGACGTTGTCGCCGGCCACCGAGACCGAGCCGTCCAGCATGGACTTCAGCGCCTTGTAGCCGGCCTCGCCTTCGTCGAAGCTGAGGTCGTCGCAGAAGATCACGAAGCGCTCCGGCCGATCGGCGACCAGATCGACCAGATCGGGCAGATCGACCAGATCGGTCTTGTCCACCTCGATCAGGCGCAGGCCGCGGGCCGCGAATTCATTCAGGACCGCCTTGATCAGCGAGCTTTTTCCCGTGCCGCGCG
Organism: Roseateles violae; assembly: GCF_030410485.1. Taxonomy (GTDB): domain Bacteria; phylum Pseudomonadota; class Gammaproteobacteria; order Burkholderiales; family Burkholderiaceae_C; genus Roseateles_D; species Roseateles_D violae. Next base: position 94,419 of record NZ_JAUHHC010000005.1, read on the forward strand.
CGCCGGTCAGCAGCACATTGTTGGCCGGCCGGCCGGCAACGAACTGCTCGGTATTGCGCAGCAGCTTTTCCTTCTGCGGCTCGACCTCCTTCAGGTCCTCGAGCCGGATCGTCGCGACATGGCGCACCGGCTCCAGGATATGGCCGCCGGCACGACGCCGGTAGCGGAAGGCGACCGAGGCGCCCCAATCGGGCGCCTGCAGGGTCCGGGGAAGGACGGCCTCGAGCCGGCCCAAGAGCGCCTCGGCGCGCGCGATCAGTTGTTCGACTGCAGACATCGCTGCAGTTTAAGGTCAGCCGCCGACCGGCCTCAGGCGGCCAGCATGCGCAGCGCGGCGTCCAGCTGTTCGCTGGGCAGGCGCTTGAAGCCCGAGCGCGCATAGCGCTGCAGCCGGCCGATGATGAAGCTGACCAGCACCGAGGCCTGCGCATTGGCGTCCACGGTCGGCGTCGGCGAACCGCTGGCCTCGGCGGCCGCGCGCAAGACCTGGCGCAGCGCCGATTCGATGCGGTCGAAGAACTGGTTCATGCGCGCGACCAGGCGCTCGTTCTCGTAGACCAGCGCGTCGCCGACCATCACCCGCGCCATGCCGGGGTTGCGCTCGCCGAATTGCAGCAGCACGGCGACGATCTTCTGCGCCTGCGCGGCGCCGCTGGCGCCCTCGCGCTCGATGATCTGGTTGAGCAGGGTGAAGATGCTGCTCTCGATGAACTCGATCAGGCCCTCGAACATCTGCGCCTTGCTGGCGAAATGCCGGTACAGCGCGGCCTCGCTGACCTCCAGCTTGGCGGCCAGGGCCGCGGTCGTCACGCGGTCGGCGCCCGGCTGTTCCAGCATGCCGGCCAGGGTCTGCAGGATCTGCACGCGGCGCTCGCCGGGGCGCGGGCGCTTGCGCAGGGCGGCGGGGGGCGTCGTGGCCTCGGGCACGGCCGCGGCGGCGTTCAGATCGTCGGAGACTGGCATCGGCATCGTGGTTTCGGGGCTGGCTTGCCGCCGATTCTGTCACAGGCCGTATCCGCGTCCGGCGGTGAATTTGCCCGTCGGGCGCCGGCTCAGTCGCGCAGCCAGCCGAGCCGGCGCGCCTCGTAGATCGCCTCGACCTTGGAGCGCACATGCAGCTTGCGGTAGACCCGCTTCACATAGGTCATCACCGTGTGCGGCGAGACCTGCATGAAGTTGGCGATCTCGTCGAAGGTAAAGCCCTTGGCGGCCAGGTGCAGCACGCGCGATTCCTGTTCGGACAGCGCGACCACCTCCTCGTCGGCAAAGGGTGCGTGCCCCGAGTCGGGCGGCACGCTGTTCAGATGGTTGGCGGCCGGCGCCAGCCGCATCAGCAGGCGCCGCGCGATCACCGGGCTGATCGGGCTGCCCCCGGCGCGCAGCGAGCGCAGCTGTCCTGGCAGATCCAGCGCCAGGCTGTCCTTGAGCAGATAGCCGGTCGCGCCGGCCTCGATGCTGGTCAGCACATGCTGCTCGTCGCCGAACACCGAGATCACCATCACCTCGCACTGCGGCCGCGTATGCGCCGCATGGCGGATCAGCTCGATGCCGCTGCCGCCCGGCAGGTCCAGGTCGACCAGCAACACGTCCGGCTGCAACTGGTCGAACATGCGCCGGCCCTGCGGCAGGTCGGGCGCGATGCCCAAGAGCTCGATATCGCTGACGCTGGACAGCGCATGGGCGAAGGCGTCCCGGAAGCGGGCCTGGTCTTCGACGATCAGCACGGAAAATGTGGGCATGGCGCTTTGCTGGCTTTGGTCCATTCTCCGCCGCGCGGAGCCCCCGGGGCAAGCGATCGTGCCCATGATAGGCCCGAGTCCGCCCTGCAATCGTGGGATGAAACGACCGGCTCAGCGCAGCAGCGCGGCCAGCCGGCTGATCCGCCGGTCCACATAGGCGGGCCGGCGGCGCAGGCCCAGATGCGCCTCGGGCCCGTGGCTGGCGCCGCGCAGCCAGCGCTGCATCCAGACGGTACGCATGCCGACGCCGCGCGCCGACTTCTGGTGGATCAGCGTGTCCTCGACCAGCACGCAGTCGCGCGGGCGCAGTTGCAGCCGACCCAGCAGATGACGGAACATCCGCGCATCCGGCTTGGGCCGCAGCTGGCCGAACATGGTCATCTGCTCGAAGGCGATCACCCGCTCGAAGCAGCGCTGCAGGCCCAGCAGGGCCAGCACCCGGCGCGCATAGGCCTCGGGCGCATTGGTCAGCAGGATCTTGCGGCCGCGCAGCCGCTTCAGCGCCGCCCGGTCATGCGCATGGGTATGCGTGTCCAGATCCGGCAGGCCATGGGTCTCGCGCAGGAAGTGTGCGGCCTCGACGCCATGGTGGCGCACCAGGCCCAGCAGGGTCGCGCCATAGCGGCGCCAGTACAGCGCGCGCAGCCGGTCGGCCTCGGCCGCATCGACGCCGACATGGCGCACGATGTAGTCGCTCATCGCCACATTGAGCGCGCCGAACACCTGGTGGGAGGCGTTGTGCAGCGTGTTGTCCAGGTCGAATAACCAGACCGGCCGGCGCGGCATGGCTTTCAGCACGTGAGGATCATTGCAAGTCCCCGCTGCGCTCGGACGCGGAACAAAGCTTCGGCCTCAGTGAGACCGAATCATTGTTCCGTAGGCCTGATCGCTGAGGATCTCCAGCAGCATCGCGTGCGGCACCCGGCCGTCGATGATGTGGACCGCGTGGACGCCGCTCTTGGCCGCGTCGATCGCACCGGCGATCTTGGGAATCATGCCGCCGCTGATCGTGCCGTCATCGATCAGCTCGTCGATGCGGCGCGGCGTCAGCTCGGTCATCAGCTGGCCTTCCTTGTCCAGCACGCCCTTGATATTGGTCAGCATCAGGAGCTTCTCGGCCTGCAGCACGGTCGCCAGCTTGGCGGCGACCACATCGGCATTGATGTTGTAGCTCTCGTTGTGCTCACCGAAGCCGATCGGGCTGACGACCGGGATGAACTGATCGTCCTGCAGCGCCTTGACGACGCTGGGGTCGATAGAGACGATCTCGCCGACCTGGCCGATATCGTGTTCCTTGTTCGGATCGTCCTTGTCGACCATCTTCAGCTTGCGCGCGCGGATCATGCCGCCGTCGCGGCCGGTCAGGCCCACCGCCTTGCCGCCGGCGGCGTTGATCAGGCCGACCACGTCCTGCTGCACCTCGCCGCCCAGCACCCACTCGACAACGCTCATGGTCTCCTCGTCGGTGACGCGCATGCCTTGGATGAAGTGGCCCTTCTTGCCCAGCTTGTTCAGCGCGTCCTCGATCTGCGGGCCGCCGCCGTGCACGACGACCGGGTTCAGGCCGACCAGCTTCAGCAGCACGACATCCTCGGCGAAGTCCTGCTGCAGCGCCGGGTCGGTCATCGCATTGCCGCCGTACTTGATGACGATGGTCTTGCCGTGGAACTTGCGGATATAGGGCAGCGCCTGCGACAGGATCTCGGCCTTCTCGCGCGGGGCGATATGGGCGACATCGACGATATGCGGGGCGGCGGCAGGCTCGGTTTTCATGGCGTGCGGGGCTGGAGTTTGTGGCTGCGCGGATTGTAGGTCGCTGGGCTGGCTGACAATGGCCGCATGCAAGCGAGCTCCTACCTGAAACTGTCGGTCGCCACCGCGCTGGTGACGATCGCGCTGAAGACGGCGGCCTGGTGGTGGACCGGCTCGGTCAGCCTGGCCGCCGATGCGCTGGAGGCCCTGGTGAACCTGGCCGGCGCGCTGTTCGCGCTGACGATGCTGACGATCGCCGCCCGCCCGCCCGATGCGGACCATCCCTTCGGCCATCACAAGGCCGAGTATTTCTCCGGCGGCTTCGAGGGCGTGCTGATCGTCGCCGCGGCGCTGGGCATCGCCTGGGGCGCGGTGCACCGGCTCGTGGACCCGCAGCCGGTCGAGCAACTGGGCCTGGGCCTGGCGCTGACGGTGCTGAGCTCGGCGCTGAATGGCGGCCTGGCCTTTGCGATGCTGCGCAAGGCGCGCGAGCTGCGCTCGGTCGCGCTGGAGGCCGATGCGCGCCATCTGTTCACCGATGTCTGGACCTCGGTCGGCGTGGTCGTCGGCCTGTTCGGCGTCATCGTCAGCGGCTGGCAATGGCTGGATCCGCTGGTCGCGCTGCTGGTCGCCGCCAACATCCTGCGCGAAGGCGTGCACCTGGTCTGGCGCGCCTCGGCCGGCCTGATGGACGAGGCACTCGACGCCGAATCGCTGGCGCGCATCCGCGAGGTGCTGGCCGGTTTCGACCAGCAGACCATACGCTTCGACCATCTGGCCAGCCGCAGCGCCGGCCAGCGCCGCTTCGTCGATCTGCATATGCACATGCCCTCGGCCTGGACCCTGGGACGCGCGGCGGCCGTGCGGGCCGAGGTCGAGCAGGCGCTGATGGCGGCCGTGCCGGGCCTGCGCGCGACGATCCAGTTGCTGCCGACCCATGTCGAGTCGCTTGCCGTCGAGCAGCAGCCCGAGGAGAGCGCGCCATGATCGCGCTGCTGCAGCGGGTGCGCCGAGCCAGCGTCGAGGTCGGCGGCGCGACGATAGGCGCGATCGGCCCCGGCCTGCTGATGCTGATCTGCGCCGAGCCGGGCGATGGCGAGGCGCAGGCCGAGAAGCTGATCGACAAGGTGCTGAAGCTGCGCATCTTCGGCGACGCCGCCGGCAAGATGAACCTCAGCCTGCAGGACATCGGCGGCGGCCTGCTGATCGTTTCGCAGTTCACCCTGGCCGCCGATGTCGCCGGCGGCAACCGGCCCAGCTTCAGCGGCGCGGCCGGCGCCGAGCAGGGCCGGCGACTGTACGAGCATTGCCTGGCCCATGCGCGCCGGCGCCATGCCGAGGTCGCCAGCGGCGAGTTCGGCGCGGACATGCAGGTCTCCCTGATCAACGACGGGCCGGTGACGATCCCGCTGCGCATCGCGGCGCCGGGCTGAAAAAGAAAAGACCCGCCGAAGCGGGCCTTTGCCATCGGAACAGCGCTTGCCGTCGATCAATCGGCGTATTGACCGGCGGCCTTGATCACCGGGCCCCACTTGTTGATCTCGGCCTCGACGAACTTCTTGTGCTCGGGGCCGTTGTTGCGGGCGTCGTGGACGATGACGGCGCCGAGCGCTTCCTCGCGCTTGGCGAACTCCGGGTCGTTCAGCGCCTGCTTCAAGGCCGCGTTGATCTTGTCGACGATCGCCTTCGGCGTGCCCTTGGGCGCATACATGCCGTGCCAGATCGAGACATTGAAGCCCTTCAGGCCGGCCTCGTCCAAGGTCGGCAGCTTACTCAGGGCCGGGCCGGCCAGGCGCTTCGGGCTGGTGACGGCAAAGGCCTTGACCTTGCCGCTGTCGATCTGGCTGGTGGTATTGGTCGTCTGGTCGCACATGATGTCGACCTGGCCGCCCAGCAGATCGGTCATCGCCGGGCCGGTGCCCTTGTAGGGCACGGTGGTCATGTCGATCTTCAGCGCACTCTGGAACAGCAGGCCACACAGATGCGAGGCGGCACCCAGGCCGGCATTGGCCAGATTGATCTTGCCCTTGTTGGCCTCCAGCCACTTGACCAGTTCGGCGTAGTTGTTGGCCGGCAGGGTCGGGCGGCCGATCACAGTCATCGGCACCTCGTTGATCAGGCCCAGGTACTCGAAGTCCTCCAGCGTCTTGTACTGCATATTGCGGTACAGGGCCGGCGAGGTCGCCATGCTGATGTGATGCAGCAGCAGCGTGTAGCCGTCCGGCGCGGCCTTGGACACCTTGGTCGCGCCCAAGGTGCCGCCGGCACCGCCGACGTTCTCGATCACCAAGGTCGCGCCCAGCGGCTTGCGCAGCGCCTCGGCCAGGTCACGCGCGACCTTGTCGGTCGGGCCGCCGGCCGCGAAGGGCACGACGATGGTGACCGGTTTGTCCGGATACTCGGCCCAGACCGCGCCGACGGCCGTCAGGCCCAGGCCGGCGATCAGGCCCCGCAGCGTCATCAGCTTTTTGTTCATCTCGTCTCCTGTCGTCTCGGTGGAGGGGTGTCGATGGAAGAGGCAATGCTAGGGCGCCGCCCCGCGGCCGTCGTAGCGGGAACTACGTAAGTAAAAAGGAGCGGTCGCCGCCGCGGCCGCTGCCGCCTTATTGCGCTGGCGAATAAGGATTCTGCGACTCTGTATTGGACGCTGCCGGAGGGCGTCCCTACAGTGGCGCGATGCTGACCCGAACGCCCCTGCTCTCCCGCTGCTTCATTGCCGCCCTGGCCTCCCTGGCCCTGCTGGGCAGTGCCCGCGCCGACCTGCTGTCCGCCCCGGCGGCCGAGGCCGCGCTGGGCGATGGCGCGTTGGCCTGGGACCTGCGGGCGCAGGCCGCTGCCGGCCTGCCGGGCGCACGGCGCATCGAGGCGGCCGAGCTCGAGCGCTGGCTGCAGCGCGGCGATCTGGCGGCGCTGGAGGCGGCCGTGTCGCGCGCCGGTCTCGACCTGTCGCGCGATATCGTCATCTATGGCGAGCCGGGTGACCTCCGCGCCCAGGCCCTGCTGGCCTCGCTGCAGCCGCTGGCCCGCGGCCGCCTGCACTGGCTGGTCGGCGGCGCCAGCGAATGGGCGATGTCCGGCCGCGCGCTGAGCACCGCGAGCGGCGTGCGCCACCCGGTGCCGCAGCGCCTGGTCGCCAGCAACGGCCGCGGCGCGGGCGTGATGGCAGGCGCCGCCTGGCGCAGCAGCGCCACCGAGGAACTGCTCGCCGCGCGCTGAGCGTTCCGGCCGAGGGCCGCCGGCTCACCGCGCCGGCGCATATTCCAGCACCAGCAGCCCACCCGCGAACGATCGCGTCGAGCGCAACGCCAGGCTGCGCAAGCCCAGATCGGCCGGCGCGAAGGAGCGCCCGCGTCCCAGCAGCAGCGGCAGCACGCGCAGGCGCAGCACATCGACCTCGCCCGCGCGCAGCAGGGCATCGCTCAGGCTCAGGCTGCCCCAGATGATCAGGTCACCCGCGAAGCGGCGGCGCAGCTGGCGCAGCGCGGCCACGCCGTCTCCGGCAAGGATTTCTGCCACATCGTCGGCACCCCAGGGCGCCTCCTTGAGCGTCGAGGAGACGACGAACTTGGGTAGCTCGCGGATAGTGACCGCGACCGGCTCCCTGGCCGGATCGGCCGAGGGCCAGTAGGCGGCAAACATGCGGTAGGTCCTGGCACCCAGGACGATGGCAGAGACGCCCGACAACAGGCGCAACTGCTCCTGGTCCACCTCATTGACCCAGCCGGCATTGACGAAGAAGTCAATGCTGCCTTGCGCATCCTCGGCGTAGCCGTCGAGGCTGACGATCTGTTCGACGATCAGCTTGCCCATGTGGTCCTCGCTGCGTGGGAGACATGGTGACAAGACGAACGACGAGGCAGCGAATCGACATAAGAAGCGATTGAGGCTGCAGATCGCACGAGCAGCCGCGCAATGCAGCGCAGCAGTGCGAACAGCAATCCATGTGCCCTTTGGGTGGCCTGCTTCGGGATGGTCCGTGAACAGGCCGACTGCTAGATTTTTTGCGCGACCGGGTCGCCGGGTGGCGCCTGTGCTCGCAGCATTTGGTAGAAAAACTGGAGGCAATATGCGTATGACATTTGGTCTTCCCTTGCGCCACGGCGCCGTGCTTGCCGCGGTTCTGCTGGCCTGCCAGGCGGCACCCGCGCTGGCCCAGTCCACCAGCATCCTGTTCATCGGCAACAGCTTCACCTATGGCGACCCGGCCGGCGCGGCGCCCGATGTGATGTTCTACAAACCGTCCAGCGTGACCGACCTGAACGGCAGCGGCATCGGTGGCGTGCCGGCGCTGTTCAAGCAGATGACGGTCGACCGCGGGCTGAACTACGACGTGTCGCTGGAAACGCAGCCGGGCAGCAATCTGGACTTCCACTTCGACAACCGGCTGGCGCTGATCAACCAGCCCTGGGACAAGGTGGTGATGCACGGCCAGAGCAATCTGGACTTCGCGAACCCCGGCAACCCGGCCAAGATCAGCACCTGGACCCACATCCTCGGCAAGGTGTTCCAGTCGAGCAATCCGGATGTCGATATCAGCCTGACGTCCACCTGGTCGCGCGCCAACCTGACCTATCAGCCGGCCTGCAACAGCGCCAGTCCGCCCAGCCCCTGGTGCGGTGGTGACATTCACCAGATGGCCATCGACGTGCAGAAGGGCTATCAGGTGGCGATGAACCAGAACAGCGACATCGTCAGCCGCCTGAACCCGGTAGGCCTGGCCTGGAACAATGCCTTCGACGCCGGCTTTGCCGATTCCAATCCGTACGACGGCATCAGCGCGGGGCAGGTGAACCTGTGGGCGCCCGACAGCTACCACGCGAGCAACTACGGCTACTACCTGCACGCGCTGGTCGTGTTCGGCGAGATCACCGGCCAGAGCCCGACGGTGCTCGGTTTCGACACGGCGGCGATGGACCTGGGCTTCACCGCCCAGCAGGCGATGGCCATGCAGGGCTTTGCCGCGGCGGCGATCGCCGCGGTGCCCGAGCCCTCGAGCTATCTGATGCTGCTGCTCGGTGGCGGCGTGGTGGCCTGGGCGGCAAAGCGGCGGCGTGCCGACCAGCGCCAACCGGACGAGGCGGCGACGGCCTGAGCCCTTCGCAGACTCCGCAAGGACAAAGGGCCGGGCAGCCGTCCGGCCCTTTTTTCGTCCCGCGGCTCAGTCGTAGCGGCGCGCGTCCTCGATCACCCGCCCGTCATTGGGCAGCGTGCCCGGCGCGACGAAGACGACCTCGCCGCGCAGCTTGGTGATGTCGCGGATCGCCGCGGCGACCTTGTCGGCCAGGCCCGCGGGCGCGGTGCCGGCCAGCTCCAGCTTCAGCGTCATCCGGTCCTGAGCCATCTCGCCCTCGACGACCAGGCGCGCCCGGCCCGCCTCCGGAAAGCGCCGCACGATCTCGGCCACCTGGCCGGCGTGGACGAACATGCCGCGCACCTTGGCGCTCTGGTCGGCGCGGCCCATCCAACCCTTGATGCGGGTGTTCGTGCGGCCGCTGGGGCAGGCGCCGGGCAGCACGGCCGACAGATCGCCGGTGCCGAAGCGGATCAGCGGGTAGTCGGGGTTCAAGCTGGTCACGACCAGCTCGCCGACCTCTCCCTCCGGCACGGGCTCGCCCGTTCCCGGGCGCACGATCTCGACGATCACGCCCTCGTCCAGCACCAGGCCCGCGCGCGCGGCGGTCTCGTAGGCGATCAGGCCCACGTCGGCCGTCGCATAGCACTGGTAGCCGGCGATGCCGCGCTCGGCCAGCCAGTCGCGCAGGGAGGGCGGGAAGGCCTCGCCGCTGACCAGGGCCTTGTTGATCGACAGCTTGTGGCCCAGCTCGGCCGCCTTGTCGACCAGGATCTTCAGAAAGCTGGGCGTGCCGACATAGCCCTCGGGCCGCAGCTCTTGAAGCGCCTGCAGCTGCAGCTCGGTGTTGCCCACGCCGCCCGGGAAGACCGTGCAGCCCAGCGCCAGCGCACCGGTCTCCATCATCGAGCCGGCCGGTGTCAGGTGGTAGCTGAAGCTGTTGTGCGCCAGATCGCCGGCCCGAAAGCCCGCCGCATGCAGCGCGCGGGCGACACGCCAGTAGTCGGCGCCGCTGCCCTCGGGTTCGTAAATCGTTCCCGGCGACTGGAAGACCTTGCGCGCGCCGCGGCCGCGCAGGCCCCAGGCGATGGCCGAGAAGCCGCCGAAGGGATCGTCGGCACGGCGCGCCTGCTGGCGCGCCAGCAGCTCGTGCTTGCGCGTCACCGGCAGCTTCGCCAGCGCCGCGCGGCTGTCGACGCTCGCAGGCTCGACTCCGCTCAGCAGCTCGGCAAAGGCCGGCGCGGCGCGCTGCGCATGGGCGATCTGGCCCGGCAGCGCGGCCAGCAGCGCATGCTCGCGCGCGGCCGGATCGCGCGCCTCCAGCGCGTCGTAATACTGCTGCTCACTCATCGACATCACTCCATCCCGACAGACTCTTCTTCAGCAGGGCCACGAAGTCGCGCAATTGCGCGCTGTCCTTCAGCGTCTTCTCGGCCCATTCCGGCGTGCGCGAAGGCCTCTTGACGATGGCCACTTTCAGCGTCGCGCCGTCGACAGCCGCGCGGGCGATCGGCGTACCGCGGCGCTCGAAGCGCCCTTCCCGCTCGTTCAGACCCAGCTCGCGCAGATCGCGGCGCAAGCGCTGCAGCGCCTCCTCGGGCTTGAACGGTGGTGCTGCAAAACCCCATTCCTCGGACATGAAAGCCTCCTTGGTGCTCAGGCCAGCCAGCGCTTGCGGCGCTTGTAGCTCTTGACGTCCTTGAAGCTCTTGCGGTCGCCGCCACCCATGCCCAGGTAGAACTCCTTGACGTCCTCGTTCTCGCGCAGCGCCTGCGCCTCGCCGTCCATCACGACGCGGCCGTTCTCGAGGATGTAGCCATAGTCGGCATAGCGCAGCGCCATATTGGTGTTCTGCTCGGCCAAGAGAAAGGTCGTGCGCTCCTTGGCGTTCAGGTCCTTGACGATCTCGAACACCTCTTCGACGATCTGCGGCGCCAGGCCCATCGACGGTTCGTCCAGCAGCACCATCTTCGGCTCGGCCATCAGCGCGCGGCCGATCGCGCACATCTGCTGCTCGCCGCCCGAGGTGTAGGCCGCCTGCGAAGTGCGGCGTGTCTTCAGGCGCGGGAAATAGTTGTAGACCTTCTCCAGCGTCGCGGCCACCGCCGCCTTGCCATCCTTGCGCGTGTAGGCGCCGGTCATCAGGTTTTCCTCGATCGTCAGGTGGGCGAAGCAGTGGCGGCCCTCCATCACCTGGATCACGCCGCGATTGACCATGTCCGAGGTCGAGAGCTTCTCGATGCGCTCGCCGCGCAGCTCGATGGACCCCTTGGTCACCTCGCCGCGCTCGCCGGCCAGCAGATTGGATACGGCGCGCAAGGTCGTCGTCTTGCCGGCGCCGTTGCCACCCAGGAGCGCGACGATGCCGCCCTCTTTCACCTGCAGCGACACGCCCTTCAGCACCAGGATCACGTGGTTGTAGATGACCTCGATGCCGTTGACGTTCAGAAGGATGTTGCTCATTCGTACCCCTTGACTCTTTCAAGCGTCGCCAGCGGCGCTTGAAAGAGGACTCCTCGCGGAGTCCTCCACCTGCTCCATCAGCTCTGGCAATCCTCGGGCGTTCTACGGGTCAGCTTCTTCTCCGCCGCGTACTTGTCCGCGCCGGCCTTGACCATCGGCTTGATGATCTGCTCGTCGGCCTGCAGCCAGTCGGAAGTGAAGCTCCACTTGCTGCCGTCCCAGGTGTGAACGCGCGCCCAGGTCGAGCCCATGTGGTCGGCGCAGGAGGTCGACAGCGGCCGCATCACGCCGGCGAAGCCCAGCGCGTCGAGCTTCTTCTGGTCCAGCGCCAGGTTCTCCAGGCCCCAGCGCACCTGCTCGCCGGTCATCACCTTGCCCTTGCCGAAACGCTCCTGCGCGCGGCGCACGGCCTCGACACCCAGCATCTGGATGATCAGTCCGCGGGTGTAGAGCACCGAGCCGACCTCGTCGCGCGGGCCGGTGCCCTGGCCCTTGTCGTGCACCAGCTTCAGGATGTCCTGGATCACCTTGGGCGACTGGCCCGAGCTGTTCAGGTTCAGCGCGTTATAGCCCTTGGCGCCTTCGCCGACGTCCTTGACATCGGGCTCGGCACCCGACCACCAGACGCCGTACATCTTCTCGCGCGGATAGCCGGTGGCCTGGGCCTCCTTCAGCGCGGTCGAGTTCATCACGCCCCAGCCCCACAGCAGCACATAGTCGGGCCGCTGTTGGCGCACCTGCAGCCAGGCCGACTTCTGCTCGACGCCGGGCGCCGTCACCGGGATCTTGACCAGCTCGAAGCCGTGCATCTTCTGGCGCTCGTCCAGCAGCGGCATCGGCTCCTTGCCGAAGGGGGAGTCGTGGTAGACGATGGCGATCTTCTTGCCTTTGAGCTTGTCGAAGCCACCCTCCTTCTTGGCGATGTGCTGGATCAGCATGTCGGCGGCCGTCCAGTAGCTGCCCATCAGCGGGAAGTTCCACTTGAAGACATTGCCGTCCTGCGAGGCCGAGAGGCCGTAGCCCAGGGTGATCAGCGGGATCTTGTCATTGGGCACCTTGTCGGTCAGCGCGAAGGTGATGCCGGTGGCCTGCGGGTCGATCAGCGTGGCGCCCTTGCCCTTGAGCCGCTCGTAGCACTCGACGCCCTTGTCGGTGGCGTAGCCGGTCTCGCATTCCTCGAAGGAGATCTTGACGCCGTTGATGCCACCGTCGCGCGCATTGATCAGCTTGATGTAGTCCTGCTTGCCATTGGCCCAGGGCGTGCCGTTGGGTGCATAGGCGCCGGTGCGGTAGACCAGCAAGGGGAAGAACTGCTCCTTGGCCTGCTGCGCCTGCGTGAGGACCGGTGCCAGCGCGGCGGCGCCGACTCCGAAGGCCAGGGCGAGGGTCTTGAGTTTCATCATGCTTGTCTCCTTGGGCACTCGGGGTGCATTGCTTTGGCGGAACGGAACTCAGGGGTTTAAAAAAACATTCAGTGCGGGAACGGCCACAGGCGCAGCTTCTCCTTGGCCGTGGCCCACAGCCGCGCCAGGCCATGCGGCTCGACGATCAGGAAGAACACGATCAGCGCACCGAAGATCATCGTCGTCAGATGCGAGGCGGTGGCCGTCGAGATCGGGATGCCGAACCACAGCGGGATCTGGTCGAGCAGGATGGGCAGCAGCACGATGAAGGCCGCGCCGAGGAAGCCGCCCATGATGGAGCCGAGGCCGCCGATGATGACCATGAACAGCAGCTGGAAGCTGCGGTCGATATTGAAGGCCGCCGGCTCCCAGGCACCCAGATGGATGAAGCCCCACAGCGCGCCCGCCACGCCGACGATGAAGGCGCTGACGGCAAAGGCGGTCAGCTTGGCATAGACGGGCCGGATGCCGATCACGGCCGCGGCCACGTCCATGTCCCGCATCGCCATCCATTCGCGGCCGATGGCCGAGCGCACCAGGTTCTTGGCCAGCAGCGCGAAGACGGTGACAAAGCCCAGGCAGAACAAGTATTTGGCCGCCGGGCTCTCGATCGGCATGCCGAACACGTTCAGGCCGGCCACGCTAACCGAACCGGAGTCCGAGTTGTTCGTCACCCATTTCAGACGCAGCGCCGCCCAGTCGACGAAGAACTGCGCGGCCAGGGTCGCCACCGCCAGGTAGAGGCCCTTGATACGCAGCGAGGGAATGCCGAACAGCACGCCGACGACGGTCGAGCAGGCGCCGCCCAGCAAGAGCGAGACGATCAGCGGCATGCCCTCGACGCGCACCTGGAAGTTGTAGGCCGCATAGGCGCCGACGGCCATGAAAGCGCCGGTGCCCAGCGAGATCTGGCCGCAGTAGCCGACCAGGATGTTCAGGCCCAGGGCGGCCAGCGAAAGGATCAGGAAGGGGATCAGGATCGCGCGGAACAGGTATTCCGGTGCGCTCAGCGGCACCAGCACGAAGGCGATCAGGAGCAGCGCGATGATGGCGATGCGGTCCTGGCGGATCGGGAAGATCTGCTGATCGGCGCGGTAGCTGGCCTTGAACTGGCCGTTCTCTCTGTAAAGCATGGCTCAGACCCGATCAATGATTTTTTCCCCGAACAAGCCTTGGGGCCTGACGAGAAGGAACAGCAAGGCCAGCACATAGGCAAACCAGATCTCGATGCCGCCGCCCAGCGTCGGGCCGATATAGATCTCGCTCAGCTTCTCGCCGACGCCGATGATGAGCCCGCCGATGATGGCGCCGGGCACCGAGGTGAGGCCGCCGAGGATCACGACCGGCAAGGCCTTCAGGGCGACCAGCGAGAGCGAGAACTGCACGCCCAGCTTCGATCCCCAGATGATGCCGGCGACCAGGGCGACGAAGCCGGCCACACTCCAGACGATCACCCAGATCGTCGACAGCGGGATGCCGATCGACTGCGCGGCCTGGTGATCGTCGGCGACCGCGCGCAGCGCCCGCCCGGTGGCCGTCTTCTGGAAGAACAGGGCCAGGAGCGCCACCAGCAGCGCGGCGATCAGCGCGGCGTAGAGATCCTCCTTGCTGACCAGCAGCCCGCCCTGGAACAGCGACTCGCCGATCAGCACCGGATCCTTGGGCATGCCGACATCGATCTTGTAGATGTCGTTGCCGAACAGGGTCTGGCCCAGGCCATCGAGGAAATAGGTGATGCCCAAGGTCGCCATCAACAGCGTGATGCCCTCCTGGTTGACCAGCCGGCTCAGCGCCAGCTTCTCGATCAGCCAGGCGATGACGACCATCACCAGCATCGCCAGCACGAAGGCCGCCAGATTGGCCAGCAGCGGGCTCTGCACGCCGGTCCATTGCGGGATCCATTCGGCGAAGCGCGCCATCGCCAGCGCGGCAAACAGCACCATCGCGCCCTGCGCGAAATTGAACACGCCGCTGGCCTTGTAGATCAGCACGAAGCCCAGCGCGATCAGCGAATAGAGCATGCCGGCCATCAGGCCACCGATCAATGTCTCGAGGAAGAAACCCATGCTGCGGTCCTCAGTGCGATGTGCCGAGGTAGGCACGGATCACGTCTTCGTTGCTGCGCACCTCGTCCGGTGCGCCGTCACCGATCTTCTTGCCGTAGTCGAGCACGACAACGCGGTCGCTGATGTCCATCACCACGCCCATATCGTGCTCGATCAGCACGATGGTGGTGCCGAACTCGTCGTTGACATCGAGAATGAAGCGGCACATGTCCTGCTTCTCCTCGACATTCATGCCGGCCATTGGCTCGTCGAGCAGCAGCACCTGTGGCTCCATCGCCAGCGCGCGGCCGAGATCGACGCGCTTCTGCAGGCCGTAGGGCAGCCGTCCGACCGGCGTCTTGCGGTAGGCCTGGATCTCGAGGAAGTCGATGATGCGCTCGACCGTCTCGCGCTGGGCGATCTCCTCGCGCTCGGCCGGGCCCCAGCGCAGGGCCTGCAGGAAGAGATTGCTCTTCATGCGCAGATTGCGGCCGGTCATGATGTTGTCCAGCACGCTCATGCCCTTGAACAGGGCCAGGTTCTGGAAGGTGCGCGCGACGCCCATCTCGGCGACCTGGCGCGAGTTCATGTGCTTGAAGGTCTGGCCGCGGAAGGTGATCTGGCCCTGCTGCGGCTGGTAGACGCCGTTGATGCAGTTCAGCATCGAGCTCTTGCCCGCGCCATTGGGTCCGATGATCGCGCGGATCTCGTGCTCGCGGACATTGAAGGAAATGTCGGTCAGCGCCTTGACGCCGCCGAAGCTCAGCGAGATGTTGGCGACGTCGAGAATGACCTCGCCGATCTTCTTGTTCGACATCAGGCGGCCCTCTTCACTGCAGGGAAGGTCTTCACATCGACGATCTTCAGATCGGCCGCCACGCTGCCCGTGCGGCCGTCCTCGAACTTGACCGCGGTCTCGATGAACTGCGAGGCGCGGCCGGCGTAGAGCGCCTCGATCAGCACGCCGTACTTGTCGGCGATCGCGCCGCGGCGGACCTTGCGGGTGCGGGTCAGCTCGCCGTCGTCGGCGTCCAGCTCCTTGTGCAGCACCAGGAAGCGGCTGATCTGGCTGCCGGCCAGCAGCTCGTCCTGGGCCAGATCGGCATTGACCTTCTCCACGCAGTCGCGGATCAGCTCGTAGACCTCGGGCTTGCCGGCCAGATCGGTGTAGCCGGCATAGGGCAGGTTGCGCCGCTCGGCCCAGTTGCCGACCGCCTCGAAATCGATGTTGACGAAGGCGCAGACGCGGTCCTTCTTGTCGCCGAAGGCCACCGCCTCCTTGATATGGGCGAAGAACTTCAGCTTGTTCTCCACATACTTGGGCGCGAACATCGCGCCGTCGTTGGGGCCGCCGACGATGCGGCCGACGTCCTTGGCGCGGTCGATGATCTTCAGATGGCCGCCGGCATCGATGAAGCCGGCATCGCCGGTGTGGTACCAGCCATCGGCCGTCAGCGCCTCGGCCGTCGCCGCCTCGTTCTTGTAATAGCCCTTCAGCAGCCCCGGCGAGCGCACCAGGATCTCGCCGCTGTCGGCCAGCTTGATCTCGACGCCCTCGATCGGCACGCCAACGGTGTCCGAGCGCGCCTCGTTGTCCGGCTGCAGGCAGACGAAGACGGCGGTCTCGGTCGAGCCGTAGAGCTGCTTCAGATTGATGCCGATCGAGCGGTAGAAGCTGAACAGATCGGGGCCGATCGCCTCGCCGGCCGTGTAGGCCACGCGCACGCGCGACAGGCCCAGGGTGTTGCGCAGCGGCCCGTAGATCAGCGCATTGCCGAGCGCGTACTTCAGCTTGTCGAGGGCAGCGACCGGCTTGCCGTCCATCAGCGCCGGGCCGACGCGCCGCGCCAGCGTCATGCAGCGGGCGAACAGCCAGCGCTTGAAGCGGCCTGCGTCCTCCATGCGGATCATCACGCTGGTCAGCAGGCCCTCGAAGACGCGTGGCGGCGCGAAGTAATAGGTCGGCCCGATCTCCTTCAGGTCGATGGAGACGGTGCTGGCCGACTCGGGACAGTTGACGACATAGCCGCAGGCCAGCCACTGCGCATAGCTGAAGATGTTCTGGCCGACCCAGGCCGGCGGCAGATAGGCGAGCACCTCCTCGTCGCTGGTCAGCCTGTCGAAGCGGGCGCCGGCCTGGGCGCGGTCGATCAGGGTTGCATGGGTGTGGACGACGCCCTTGGGGTTGCCGGTCGTGCCCGAGGTGAAGAACATCGCGGCCACATCGCCGCTTGCGCCGGCCTCGACCTGGGCCTCGAAGAAGCCAGGGTGCGCCTCGGCGTGCCGGCGGCCGCGCGCCAGCAGATCGTCGAGCGAGGCAAGACCCGGCTCCGCGTAATTGCGCAGGCCGCGCGGATCGTCGAACCAGATGTGGGCGAGCTGCGGGCATTGCTCGCGGATCTCCAGCATCTTGTCGACCTGCTCCTGGTCCTCGACGACGGCGAAGGCCACCTCGGCGTTGTTGACCGGGAAGACGAACTCGGCCGCCACCGCGTCCTGGTACAGCGGCACCGGAATCGCGCCCAGCGACTGTGCCGCCAGCATCGTCGCCGCCAGCCGCGGCCGGTTCTCGCCGACGACGATCAGGTGCTGGCCGCGCGCGAGGCCCGCATCGGCCAGGCCCTGGGCCAGCTCGCGCACCAGGGCGGCCAGCTGCGCCCACGAGAGCGTCTGCCAGATGCCGTATTCCTTCTCGCGCAGCGCCGGCGCGTTCGGGCGCTCGGCCGCATGGGCCAGCAAGAGCCGCGGGAATGTCGTTGTCGTCGTCGCCACTGCTGTCTCCTGGTCGGTGCACCGTCGCCCCGATGAGGGGCGCGAGCCGCCTCGATGCAGTGCAATGCTAGGCGGGACTTTGACGCCATGTTGTCAATGCAACGACAATCCTAGGGACTTCCCGGGGGAGCGCTTTCCCGTATACCGCCGCGCAGCGCTTGTCAGCCTCGCTTCTGCTGGCGGTAATGGGGTCCCGATGAATGCCAACCACGACGTCGCCAGCGCCACCCCACCGCCGCCGCTGCGCCAGCGCGCCCGTGCGCCGACGCAGCAGGAGCTGGACGCCATTCCCTGGCTGGCCATCCTGGAGCCGGCCCAGCGTGCCCATGCGATCGCGCAGTTGCAGGTGGCCGAGGCCGAGGTCGGCGAGCGCGTCTGCCGCATCGGCCGGCCGGCCAATTACTGGTTCGGCGTCATCGACGGCCTCTTGAAGATGAGCAACGACGATTCGTCCGGCCCGGCGATCACCTTCACCGGCGTGCCGCCCGGCGGCTGGTTCGGCGAGGGCACCCTGCTCAAGCGCGAGGCCTACCGCTACAACATCCAGGCCCTGCGCCGCTCCATCGTCGCCGGTCTGCCGCTGGAGACCTTCCACGGCCTCTTGCAGCACAGCATCGCCTTCAACCGCTTCATGCTGAATCAGCTGAACGAGCGGCTGGGCCAGTTCATCGCCGCGCGCGAGATCGACCGCATCTCCGATCCGGACATGAAGGTCGCGCGCAATCTGGCCGCGCTGTTCCATCCGCAGCTGTATCCAGGGGTCGGCAGCCTGCTGCGCATCACCCAGCAGGAGCTCGGCTATCTGGTCGGCCTCTCGCGCCAGCGCGTCAACCAGGCGCTGAACACGCTGGCGCTGCACAAGCTGATCAGCATCGAGTACGGCGGCCTGCGCGTGCTCGATCTGCAGGGTCTGCGGCGCTTCCCGCAGCCGCTGGGCGAGCCCCAGCCGCAACAGCAGCCACAGCAGCAGCAACCGCTGCGCTGAGTCCCACCCCTCATTCGCGGGGGGCGGATCTCAACCCCGATTGGCCGGCCGCCGGCCGCATGCTAGCTTGCGCCTGTTTGTTTCATCCCTCATCCACCGAGCAGGCCGCCATGAAACTCCAAGCGCTTCGTTTGATCCTGGGTGTCTCGACGATCGCTGCGGCTCTGCTGGCCGGCCCCGCCCAGGCGGTCAGCTACAGCAGCCTCTACGTCTTCGGCGACAGCCTCTCGGACAGCGGCAACAACTACATCCTCGGCGCCTACGACCCGACCCAGGTGATCAGCGGCAATCTGTACGTGCCCTCGAACACCTACAACAAGGGCAGCAACGCCTTCGGCACCTACAGCAACGGCCCGACCTGGGCCACGGACTTCGCCGCGGCGGCGGGCCTGTCCGCCCTGCCCTCCTTGGCGGGCGGCACGAACTACGCCTCCGGCGGCGCCCGCACCAGCGGCCCCGGCGGCGCCTTCAGCCTCAGCGACCAGGTCGGCATGTTCCTCGGCAAAGTCGGCGGCAGCGCGCCCGGCGACGCACTCTATGTGCTGGCCGGTGGCGGCAACAATGCGCGCGCGGCGGCCGAAGCGCTGTCGGTGCCGGGCCTGAGCTTCGCCCAGCAGGTCAGCATCATTGCCGCCAACGCCAGCCAGTACGCGACCGACATCGGCAATATGGTCGACAGCCTGCAGGCCGCCGGCGCCCAGCACATCATCGTCTGGAACACGCCCAATCTCGGCGCCTCGCCCTTCGCCAATGCGGTCGGCGCCCAGGGCATTAGCACGCTGCTGGCGACGACGATGAACGATGCGCTGGCCTACCGGCTCAAGAGCGAAAGCGGCGTGACGGCCTTCGACATCTTCGGCATGCTCTCGCAGACGATCGCCAACCCGGCCGCCTATGGCATCACCGACGTCAGCCATGCCTGCGGCGCGGCGATCAATGCCTGCAACCCGGCCAGCGCGCTGTTCTGGGACGGCATCCATCCGACCGCCAAGGCCCACCAACTGATCGCCGATGCAATGCTGGTCACCGCCGCCGTGCCGGAGCCGGAAAGCTATGCGCTGATGGGCCTGGGCCTGCTGGTGGTCGGCGCGGTGGCGCGCCGGCGCCGGGCCGGCTGAGCAAGCCAGCCGCAAGCGATCGAGGCCCCGCCGATGCGGGGCTTTTTCGTTTCAGGCGCCGAAGGGCGTCGGTGCCGGCGGCACCCGCGGCAGGCCGGCGAAGCGGGCGGCCGTCAGCTCGTAGACCAGGCTGGGCGCCTGGCCCGGCACATCGGCCAGCGAACTCTTCAGCAGCATGCCGATGCGCTCCAGCGTCTTGCGCGAGGGCGTGTTGGCCGGCAGCACGACCGCCAGCACGCTGGGCGCGTGCAGGCTCGCGAAGGCCAGTTCCAGCGCCTGCTGCGCCATCTCGGAGGCCAGGCCCTGGCCCCAGTGCTGCGGCAGGAAGCGGAAGTACAGATGCAGGCCGGCGATGCCGCCCAGGCTGCGCTGCATCACGCCGCCGAAGCCGATCAGCTGCTCGGGCTGCTCACGCCGGGCGATCGCCCAGTAGCCGAAGCCACGCGCCTGCCAATGCGCCAGCCAGCCCTGCAGCAGCGCCGCGGCCGCCTCGCGCGAGGCGAGCGGGCCGCTGGGGCTGAAACGGTTGGCGATCGGATCGGCCTGCAACTCGAACACCGCATCCAGATCGCCGGCCTGCGGGGCCCGCAGCAACAGGCGCGCGGTCTCCAGCTGCGCCGGAAAAGCGGGGACGGAAAACTCGCTCAAGGCCATGAATCGATGAGGCTGGGTGATCGCTGAAGACTGGTGTAAACCCTAATTCTGGACCTTAAAGCGCGGCCGGGTCTTTCGTAAGCCCTTATTCGGGTGGTCGGCGTGGAGTCCGCACGAAAAGGCGCGCGACCGAGCCGGCTTTTCGGCCCGCGCTTGCGCCCGAGCTGCCCGGCCATATACTGTATGTTCATACAGGTTTTCAGATGCACGCGACCGAATCCGCCCTCCCCGCGCCCGAAACGCTGCACGCCCAGCTCTGGCGCGCCAGCAGCCTGGGTGCCTGCAGCAGCCCCTGCCTGCCCAGCGGCTTTGCGGCGCTGGATGCCGAGCTGCCCGGTGGCGGCTGGCCGACCCGCGGCCTCGTCGAGATCATCAGCCCCCAGCATGCGGTGCTCGAATGGCGCTTGCTGGCGCCGCTGCTGAGCGGTCTGTGCGGGGGCGCTACGAGCGGGCGGCAAGCGGCGGCCCGCCGCCCGGTGCTGCTGATCAATCCGCCACTGACCCCGCACCTGCCCGGCCTGCAGGCCTGCGGCCTGTCGCCGCAGCAGCTGATCTGGATCGCCGCCGACGCGCCCCAGCAGCAGCTGTGGGCGACCGAGCAGGCGATCAAGTCGAACGCGGCCGCGGCCATCCTGGCCTGGCTGCCGCAGGCGCGGCCCGAGCAGATCCGCCGCCTGCAGGCCGGCGCCCTCGCCTCGGACGCGCCGATCTTCCTGTTCCGGCCCTGGGCGGTGCAGCAGCAATCGTCGGCCGCGCCGCTGCGCCTCTTGCTGACGCCCGGCGCCGGCTGGAGCCTCGATGTGCGCATCCTGAAGCGCCGGGGGCCGGCCTGCGAGGGCTGGCTGAGCCTGCCCTCGGTGCCGGCCGAGCTGGCCCCCATCCTGACGCCGCGCATGCTGGCCGCCGGCGAGCCGCCCGCGCCAATTCCGCAGCCACTGCATGTACTGGCTCGCCCTGCTTCCGCAAGCGTCGGACAGCGCTGAAGACGCAGCCGACACGCCGCAGGCCGCCGCCGCCCGGCAGCAGGCGCTGGCCTGGCTGGCGCTGCGCTTCAGCCCGCGCGTCGCCTGCCTGGAGGAGGCGGTGGTGCTGGAGGTCGGCGCCAGCCTGCGCCTGTTCGGCGGCGCCCGCGCGCTGCACCGGCTGCTGCGCCAGCAGGCCGCGCAGAGCGGGCTGGCCCTGCGGGCGATCGCCTGGGCGCCGAGCAGCCTCGGCGCGCTGGCCCTGGCCCGCGCCGGCATCGTCAACGGCCTGGGGCCGGACTTCCACGCCCGGCTCGATGCGCTGCCGCTGGCCAGCCTCAGCGCCGTCGCGGCCCAGCAGGCGATGCTGGCGCGGCTGGGCTGCCGCTGCCTGGCCGATGTGCGCCGGCTGCCGCGGCCGGCCGCGGCGCGCCGCTTCGGCAGCGCGCTCTTGCAGGCCCTGGACCAGGCCTATGGCGAGGCGCCCGAGGCCCATCGCTGGCTGGAGCTGCCCGAGCGCTTTGCGGCCCGGCTGGAGCTGCCCTGGCGGGTCGAGCATGCGCCGGCCCTGCTGCACTATCTGCAGCAGCTGCTGCGCCAGCTCTGCGCCTGGCTGGCCGCCCGCCATGCCGGCATCCGCGAGTTCGATCTGCACTGGCAGCATGACGCGATGCGCGCGCGCGACAGCGGCAGCGGCGGCACGCTGCGCATCGCCACCGCCGAGACGACGCGCGATTTCGGCCATCTGTCGCGGCTGGCGGCCGAGCACCTGGCCCAGCTGCAGCTGGCCGCGCCGGCCGGCGAGCTGAGCCTGAGCGCCGAGCAGTTGCTGCCGCTGCAGGAGCACAGCGCCAGCCTGCTGCCCCGCTCGCCCGAGCAGGCGGCCGAGCCACTGCCGCAGCTGCTCGAGCGCCTGTCGGTGCGCCTGGGCCGCGGCAATGTGCGCGAGGGCCGGCGCCAGGAGGACCACCGGCTCGAGCGCATGCAGCGCTGGCTGCCCTGGCCGGTGGCCGAGCGCCAGGCGGGCAGCCTGCGCCGGCCGCCGGGCCCGCAGCCGAGCTGGCTGCTGGAGCCGCCGCAGCGCCTGGCCGTCTCGGCCCAGGAGCAGCCGCTGGCCGGCGGCCCGCTGCAACTGCTGGCCGGCCCGCACCGCATCGAGGCCGGCTGGTGGGACGGCGGCGCGCCGCAGCAGCGCGACTATTTCCTCTACCGCAGCGCCGAGCTGGGCCTCTTGTGGATCTACAGCGAGCGCCAGCCGACGGCCCGGCCGGGCTGGTTCCTGCACGGGGTGTTCGGATGAAGGCCGGGCTGGAGCCGCCCGACTATGCGGAGCTGCACTGCCTCTCCAGCTTCAGCTTTCTGCGCGGCGCCTCGAATCCGGAGGAGTTGATGAGCCGCGCCTGGGAGCTGGGCTACACGGCGCTGGCGATCACCGACGAATGCTCGCTGGCCGGCGTCGTGCGCGCCTTCAGCCAGCGCCGCCGCATCGCCGCGCAGACGCCCAGCAGCCGCGCCTTTCCGCATCTGGTCATCGGCAGCGAGTTCCTGGTCCGTGACGAGGACGAGGCCGGCACGCCGCTGTTCAAGCTGCTGCTGCTGGCGGCCAATATGAACGGCTACGGCAATCTGAGCCAGTTCATCACCCGGCTGCGCCGCGCCAGCGCCACCAAGGGCGAGTACCGGCTGCGCTGGCGCGAGATCCGGGCCGAGGCGCTGGACGACTGCCTGGTGATCGCGCTGCTGCCGCGCGAGGCCGATGAGGCGCAGCTGCTGGCGCCGGCGCGCTGGCTGCTGCGCCATTTCAGCGGGCGTGCCTGGCTGGGCGTCGAGCTGCTGCGCGACAGCGGCGATGCGCTGTGGCTGCAGCGCCTGCAGCAGCTGGGCGAGGCCACCGCCCTGCCGCTGGTGGCCTGCGGCGATGTGCACATGCATCTGCGCTCGCGCAAGGCGCTGCAGGACGTGATGACGGCGACGCGCCTGGGCAAGCCGGTGGCCGAATGCGGCTATGCGCTGCAGCCGAATGCCGAGGCCCATCTGCGCAGCCGGCTGCGCCTGGCCCAGCTCTACCCGGCCGAGCTGCTGCAGCAGAGCGTGGCGATCGCGCGGCGCTGCGAGTTCTGGCTGGACGAGCTGCGCTACCACTATCCCAGCGAGGTCGTCCCCGCCGGCGAGACGGCCAGCGGCCATCTGCGCCGCCTGAGCTATGAAGGCATGGGCAAACGCTGGCCGGACGGCGTGCCGGACAAATGGCGCGAGCGCATCGAGCATGAACTGGCCCTGATCGAGGAGCTGCGCTACGAGCATTACTTCCTGACCGTCGCCGACATCGTGCGCGAGGCCCGCGCGCTGGGCATCCTCTGCCAGGGCCGCGGCTCGGCGGCCAACAGCCTCGTCTGCTACTGCCTCTTCGTCACCTCGGTCGACCCTGACCGCAGCACCCTGCTGTTCGAGCGCTTCATCAGCCGCGAGCGCAACGAGCCGCCCGACATCGACGTCGACTTCGAGCACGAACGCCGCGAGGAGGTGATCCAGTACCTGTACCGCAAATACGGCCGCGAGCGCGCCGCGCTGACCGCCGTCGTCATCAGCTACCGCTCGCGCAGCGCGATCCGCGACGTCGGCAAGGCGCTGGGCCTGGACGAGGCACTGCTGGAGGCGCTGGCGCGCGACCACCATGGCTGGTCCAGCGAGGCGCTGCCGCCCGAGCGGCTGCAGGTGCTGCAGCAGGAGCTAGGGCTCGATCCGGCCGACCCGCGGCTGCGCCAGCTGGTCGCGCTGAGCCGGCAGCTGGTGGGCATGCCGCGCCATCTGAGCCAGCATGTCGGCGGCTTCGTGCTCACCGAGGGCCCGCTGTCGCGCCTGGTGCCGATCGAGAACGCAACGATGGAGAACCGCAGCGTCGTCGAATGGGACAAGGACGATCTGGACGCGGTCGGGCTGATGAAGGTCGACGTGCTGGCCCTGGGCATGCTGTCCTGCCTCAAGCGCTGCTTTGATCTCTATCAGCAGCTGCGCGGCGGGCCACGGCTGGAGCTGGCCGACATTCAGGAGGGCGACCAGCCGACCTACGACATGATCTGCAAGGCCGATACCGTCGGCGTGTTCCAGATCGAAAGCCGCGCGCAGATGTCGATGCTGCCGCGGCTGCAGCCCCGGAATTACTACGACCTCGTCGTCGAGGTCGCCATCGTGCGGCCGGGGCCGATCGAGGGCGGCATGGTCCACCCCTATCTGACCAAACGTGCCAAGCATCGACGCGGCGAGAAGATCGAATACCCCAAGAAGGAACTCGAGAAGGCGCTCAGCCGGACCTACGGCGTGCCGATCTTCCAGGAGCAGGTGATGCAGGTGGCGATGATCGCCGCCGATTTCAGCGCCGGCGAGGCCGACCAGCTGCGCCGCGCGATGGCCGCCTGGAAGCGGCCCGGCGACCTGCAGGCCTTCTACGAAAAAATCATGGCCGGCATGCGCCGCAACGGCTATGAGGAGCGCTTCGCCGAGGACATCTTCAAGCAGATCAAGGGCTTCTCCTCCTACGGCTTCCCCGAGTCCCACGCCGCCAGCTTCGCGCTCTTGACCTATGTGTCGAGCTGGATGAAATGCCACGAGCCGGCGATCTTTCTGTGCGCGCTCCTGAACTCGCAGCCCTTGGGCTTTTATTCGCCCAGCCAGCTGGTGCAGGACGCACAGCGCCATCAGGTGGAGGTGCGCCCGCCCGATGTCGGCCACAGCGACCGGGACAGCAGCTTGGAACAGCGTCCGGGCCAGCAACAGCCGGCCGTCCGCCTGGGCCTGCGCCTGGTCGCGGGCCTGCCCGAGGCGGCGGCCGAGCGCATCGTCGCCGCGCGCGCCGAGGCAGCGTTCGCCAATCCGCAAGACCTGGCCCTGCGCGCCGGTCTCGACCAGCGCGAGATGCAGCAGCTGGCGGCCGCCGATGCGCTGCTGTCGCTGGCCGGCCATCGCCGCCAGCAGGTCTGGCAGGCCTCGGCGCTGCGCGCCATGCCCAAGCTGCTGCAGGGCGCAATCGCGCCGGAGGACGAGCTGACCCTGCCCGCCGCGGCCGAGGACGAGGAGGTGCTGTGGGACTATGTCGCCACCGGCCTGACCCTGCGCAGCCATCCGCTGGCCATCCTGCGCGAGCGCCTGGCTCGGCGCGGCCTCAGCAATGCCGAGCAGCTGAAGCAATGGCGCGCGGGCAAGCGCGCCCGCGCCTGCGGCATCGTCTCGGGCCGGCAGATGCCGCAGACCGCCAAGGGCACCTTGTTCGTCACGCTGGAGGACGAGACCGGCAACGTCCAGGTGATCGTCTGGCCCAAGGTCTTTGAAGCGAACCGCTCGATCATCCTGCGCTCGCGCCTGCTGGCCGTCGACGGCATCTGGCAGCGCGGCGACGGCGGCGTCCAGCATCTGCTGGCGCGCCGCTTCGAGAACCTGACGCCGCTGCTGGGCCGGCTGACACTGGAGAGCCGCGATTTCAAGTAGGCGCAGTGAGCGCCTCCGAGGCTCGGTGCGGCCCGGCGCGGGTGCCCTCAGGGGCAAGCGTTGACATGCATCAATACCCGCGGCGGTAGCGCTGGGAACATGGAGGCCGGGACGATCCAGCAAGGGCGTCCCGTAGCAAGAGGCAGGCTCACCATGGACATCCACACCCACGCCCATCTGGACCGGCTGCGCGCCCGTTTGCTGGCGCTGCGGCGCGAGCTGTTCGCCGAACTGGGTGACGCGCCCCGGCCGCAGGACGCCGCGATGCAGGCCCCGGACGCCAAGGACTTCAAGGACCTGGCGCAGCGCGACGCGCTCTCGCGTCTCGCCGAGGTCCGCGAACGGCGCGAGCTGTCCGAGCTCGAGGCCGTCGAGGCGGCCCTGCAGCGCATGGACGGCGAGGACTACGGCGACTGCTGCGATTGCGGCGAGCCGATCGGCCTGCCGCGGCTGCTGCTGATGCCGATGGCGATCCGCTGCGCGCCCTGCCAGCAGCGGCTGGAGGAGGACATGCGGCTCGGCCACAGGCCCGCCGGCGCCGCGCTGCACCGTCACCCGGCCTGAAGGAGTTCTGCGATGCAAGCGATGCAAGTGAAGAGCGGATTCGCGCTCGAACGTCCGGCCGGCCTGCCGGCCGACACGGCTCCGCAAGCCGCCTACCGGCACATCCTCGTGCCCTGCGACGGCAGCGCGAGCTCGCTGCTCGGCCTGGACGAGGCCGTGCGGCTGGCGCGGCAGATCGGCGCCAAGGTTCGCGTCGTCCATGTGATCGACGAGCTGCTGGGCGCCACCGGCTTCGAACCGGCCGCCGTCTACTCCCGCGATGTGCTGGTCGGCCTGCGCAATCTGGGCGCGGACCTGCTGGAGGCGGCCCGCGCACGCGCCGCGGCCGCTGGCGCGACGGTCGAGACGCGGCTGATCGAAAGCGGCGGCCATGCCATCGTCGACCGCATCATCGAGCAGGCGCGCGACTGGGCGGCCGATCTGATCGTCATCGGCAGCCATGGCCGCCGCGGCGCGGCGCGGCTCTTCATGGGCAGCGATGCGGAACACATCCTGCGCCTGTCGCCGGTGCCCGTGCTGATCGTCCGCAGACCCCGGCCGGAGTCCTTCGCCACCCTGGACGCGAACCGGATGAGCTGATCGAGGAGCCCGCGATGAAGACGATGAAAGCCGCTGTCGTGCGCGACTTCGCGCGCCCGCTGGAACTCTGCGAAGTGCCGGTCCCCGAAGTGAGGCCGGGCCAGGTGCTGGTCCAGGTCGTCGCCTCGGGCGTCTGCCACACCGATCTGCACGCCGCCCGCGGCGACTGGCCGGTCAAGCCCAGGCTGCCCTTCATCCCCGGCCACGAGGGCGTCGGCTTCGTCGCCGCCTTGGGCGCCGGCGTCAAGGGCATCAAGGAGGGCGACCGCGTCGGCGTGCCCTGGCTGCACACGGCCTGCGGCCATTGCGAGCATTGCATCACCGGCTGGGAGACCCTGTGCGATGCCCAGCAGATGACCGGCTACACGGTGAACGGCGGCTATGCCGAATACGTGCTGGCCGATCCCGGCTATGTCGGCCGCCTGCCGGCCCAGGTCGGCTTCGCGCAGATCGCGCCGGTGCTGTGCGCCGGCGTGACCGTCTACAAGGGCCTGAAGGTGCTGGACTGCAAGCCCGGCGACTGGGTCGCGATCTCCGGCATCGGCGGGCTCGGCCATTACGCGATCCAGTACGCGAAGGCGATGGGCTTTCATGTGATCGCCGTCGACATCGACGAGGCCAAGCTGCAGATGGCCCGGCAGCTGGGCGCCGACATGCTGGTCAACGCGGCGACGCAGGACCCGGCCAGCGAGGTCCAGCGCGCCTTGCGCGGCGCCCATGGCGTGCTGGTCACGGCCGTCTCGCGGAGCGCCTTCTCGCAGGCCCTGGGCATGCTGCACAAGCGCGGCACGATGGCCCTGGTCGGCCTGCCGCCGGGCGACTTCGCGCTGCCGATCTTCGATGTCGTGCTCAATGCGAAGACGGTGCGCGGCTCCATCGTCGGCACGCGCAAGGACCTGCAGGAGGCGCTGGCCTTCGCCGGCGAGGGCAAGATCCACACCGTCTTCAGCGAGGAGCGGCTCGAGAACATCAACGCCGTCTTCGAGCGCATGGAGCGCGGCGCGATCGAGGGTCGGGTCGTGATGCGCATCGCGGCCGAGGGCTAGGCGCGGAGGCCCCTGATGCAGCTCCAGTTCCTCGGCGCCACCGGCACCGTCACCGGCTCCAAATACCTGCTGCGCCACGCGGGCGCGACGCTGATGATCGACTGCGGCCTGTTCCAGGGCTACAAGCAGCTGCGCCTGCGCAACTGGGCGCCGCTGCCCATCGCCGCGCGCGAGATCGGCGCGCTGATCCTGACCCATGCCCATATCGACCACAGCGGCTACCTGCCGTTGCTGGCGCGCCAGGGCTTTCGCGGCCCGGTCTTCTGCACGCCGGCGACGCGCGATCTCTGCGCGATCCTGCTGCCCGACAGCGGCCATCTGCAGGAGGAGGAAGCCGCCTACGCGAACCGGCATGGCTTCTCCAAGCACCGCCCGGCCGAGCCGCTCTACACCGAGGCCGACGCGCGCCGCGCGCTGGCGCTGCTGCAGCCGGTGGACTGCGGCGTGCACTGGCCCGCGCTGCCGGGATTGACGGCGCAGCTGGCCCCCTCGGGCCATATGCTGGGCTCGGCCTTCGTCCGCCTCGAGGGCGACGGTCGCAATGTCCTGTTCACCGGCGATCTCGGCCGCCCGCAGGACCCGGTGCTGCGCCCGCCGGAGCACATGGCCGGCGCCGACATCCTGGTGACCGAATCGACCTATGGCGACCGTCTGCACGAGCCGGTCGACGTGCCGGCCCAGCTCGCCCAGGTCGTCAAGCGCACGGCCGCGCGCGGCGGCGTGCTGCTGATCCCGGCCTTCGCCGTCGGCCGCGCGCAGACGCTGCTGCATCTGCTGGCCGAGCTGAAGCGCAGCGAGGCCATCCCGGATCTGCCGGTCTTTCTCGACAGCCCGATGGCCGCCGACGCCACAGCCTTGTACTGGCGCCATCGCGGCCAGCATCGCCTGAGCGAGGCGCAATGCGCGGCGATGTGCCACGCGGCCCGCATCGTCAACACGCCCGACGAGTCGCGCGCGCTGAGCGCCGGCCGCGGGCCGATGATCATCATCGCCGCCAGCGGCATGGCCACCGGCGGGCGCGTCGTCCACCATCTGAAGAGCTTCGCGCCGGACTGGCGGACGACCATCCTGCTGAGCTCCTTCCAGGCCGGCGGCACGCGCGGCGCGGCCCTGGCCGCTGGCGCGAAGACACTGCGCATCCATGGCGAGGACGTGCCGGTGCGCGCCGAGGTCGCCCAGCTCGGCAATCTGTCCGGCCATGCCGACGCCGACGAACTGCTGGCCTGGCTGCGCGGCTTCGCGCGGCCGCCGCGCCAGACCTTCATCACCCATGGCGAGCCGGCGGCCGCCGATGCGCTGCGCCAGCGCATCGAGCGGGAGCTCGGCTGGCGCTGCCGCGTGCCCGACTATCTGGAGCAGGCGGCGCTCGATTGATTCGATGACCGACACCGGGAGAAGCATATGGAAATCCGCAGCATCCTCGTCCACCTGGACGCCCAGGAGCAGACGCCCGTGCGCGTCGCCGCGGCCGCCGCGCTGGCGCGCCGCCACGAGGCCCATCTGATCGGCCTCGCGCCGACCGACTGGGTGATGGTGCCGGCCGACTACAGCGGCCTGCCCGGCGCCGGCGACTATCTGCAGGCGACGCTGGGCCTGCTGCGCCGCCAGGCGCAGGAGAGCGTCCGGCGCTTCGAGGCGCAGGTGAAGGCGCTCGGCCTGAGCTCCTACGAGGGCCGCATGGTCGAGGACAACGTCAGCGCCGCGATGACGCTGGCCGCGCGCTACTGCGATCTGAGCGTCGTCACGCAGACCGAGCCGGGCCGCTGGAGCGCCGCGCAGCAGGCCGGCATGCCCGAGAGCGTGCTGCTGCACTCGGGCCGCCCCCTGCTGGCCCTGCCCTATGCCGGCGCCGACCCGACCCTGCCGCTCGATGGCCGCATCGTCGTCGCCTGGGACGGCGGCCGCGAGGCGGCGCGCGCGATGCACGACGCGCTGCCGCTGCTGCGGCAGGCGCGGACGGTCGAGGTGCTGGTGTTCGAGAGCTCGGCCGGCGGCGATCCGCGTCACGGCCCGCTGCCCGGCGCAGACATCGGCCTCTGGCTGGCGCGGCACGGCCTGCGCGTCGAGGTCCGCCAGATGAGCACGGCGATGCCGGTCGGCGAGGCCCTGATCTCGCACGCGGTCGACGTCGAGGCGCAGCTGATCGTCGCCGGCGGCTACGGCCACACGCGGCTGCGCGAGACGGTGCTCGGCGGCGTGACGCGCACGCTGCTGCGCAGCTCGCCGGTGCCGCTGCTGCTCGCGCATTGAGCGGACGCTCGGCTGGAAACGCGCCGATGGACTCGCATCCTCGCAGGATCCTCATCATCGACGGCCATCCGGACGCCGAGCCCGGCCATCTCTGCCATGCGCTGGTCGGCGCCTATGCGGCCGGCGCCCGTGCGGCCGGCCATCAGCTCCGCATCGTCGAGCTGGCGCGGCTGGACTTCCCGCTGCTGCGCAGCCAGCGCGACTGGGAGCGCGGCACCGTGCCCGCCGCGCTGCGGCCGGTGCAGCTGGACATCGCCTGGGCCGGCCATATCGTCTTCGTCTTCCCGCTCTGGCTCGGCGACATGCCGGCGCTCTTGAAGGCCCTGCTCGAGCAGATCGCCCGGCCCGGCTTCGCGCTGGCCGGCAAGAACGCGCCCACGCCCGGCGCCAAGCTCCTGCAAGGCCGCTCGGCGCGCGTCGTCGTCACCATGGGCATGCCGGCCCTGATCTACCGCTGGTACTTCCGCGCCCACAGCATCCGCTCGCTGGAGCGCAACATCCTCGGCTTCGTCGGCTTCGCGCCGGTGCGCGAGACGCTGATCGGCGGCGTCGAATCGCTGGGCGCTGCCGGCGTCGAGCGCTGGCTCGCGCGCATGCACAAGCTCGGCGGCCTCGGCGCCTGAACGCGCGCCGGTCTCAGCGCACGACCAGCACCGGCAGCGTCGCCAGCGTCAGCACGCCCTGCGACTGGCTGCCGAGCAGGCCCGCCATGCGGCCGCCGAGGCCGTGCGAGGCGATCACGATCAGATCGCAGCCCTCGCGCTCGGCCAGGGCCACGATCTCGCGGCTGGGCGATTGCTCGCCGAGCACGACGCGCCGCTGGATGCGTGCATCGCCGCCGACGGCCCGTTCGATCGCCGCGTCGAGCAGGCGATGGCCTTCGGCGACGATCTCCTTCCGCAGCGCCTGCGCATCGGGCCGGTGGGCGAGCGCGGCCCGCAGATACTCGGGCAGGCCGTAGTCGCGCACGACCAGCAGCGCCGTCACCTTCGCCCCGCCGCCGACGCGCAGCGCCAGCGCGATCGCGCGGTCCGCCATCGGCGAGCCGTCGGTGGCCACCAGCACATGCTTGAAGACGCTGTTCATCGCCACCGCCTCCTCTGCGTCAACGGATCAAGAGCACCGGCACCTTGGTATTGGCCAGCAGGCGGGCCGACACCGAGCCGAGCAGCGCGCCGGTGAAGGCGCCATGGCCGTGCGAGCCCATCACAAGCAGCTCGGGATCCTCCTCCTCGACCAGGCGCGCCAGCACATCGCCGGGGTAGCCGACCGCATGGCGCTCGCGCAGCGCCCAGCCCTGCAGGCGGGCGAACTCGCGCACCGGGCCCAACACCTTCTCGCCCTCGTCCGCGAAGTATTGCTGCAGCACCTCGGCGGGCAGATGGCGCGCCGCATGCGGCGGCAGATCGGCCGTCACGTTCAGCGCGACGAACTCGTTGTCCTGGCCCACCAGTTCCTCGTGGGCGGCGATATAGGCCAGCATGCGCTTGGTATAGCTGCTGCCATCGACCGCGAGAACGATCTTCATGACTCCTCTTTTCATCGTGACCGGCGATGCAGCCATCTTGCCCCCCGTGGCGGCGGCCGCGCTTGCGCTGGATCAAGGGCCGCCACCCCCTCGGCGCCCAGGGTCGTCAGGCGCGGGTTCACTCACCGCTGCTCGAGCCGGAAGCGCAGCACCAAGGGCGCCGCAGCCTTGTTCGTCCACATCCAGCAGAAGTCCTGCTTCAGCGCCGCCGTCAAGAGGCCCTCGTCGCGCGCGATCTGCGCCTTCTGGGCCGGGAAGCGGACCTCGCTGCCCTCGTGATAGTGGATGTTGAAGTCCAGCGGGCCGGCCGCCTCGAAGGACCAGGCGACCCGGCCGCCTTCCGGCAGCTTTTCGCAAACCTCGAGGAACTGCCCCGGCGCGATGCCTATCTCCCGGCCGAAGCGGCCTGCCGCATCCCACTGGACCGGCACGATCTCCGCGCCGGCGAATCGCGGGAGCGCGAGCAGCGCGGCGGCAAGGAGCGGGCGTGCTCGTTTCATGCCCTCAATATAGGCCCGCCGGCCCGATCTCGAAGCGAGGTGTGACCCGCTTGACCTTGTCACGGCGGCAAGGTTTAAGCTGGTTTTTGGAAGTACAGCTCATGAAGAACCCTCTGCATCGATGGCCCTGGGAGGCGCTGCCCGGGGCCCTGCCGCTCTGCCCGGCCTTTGTCCATGGCGACGAGGCCCATGCGGCGCCGCGTTGCTTCGACGCCGCTAAGATCGAAGTCACCGATTTCGGCCAGGCCGGCGATCCGGCCAAGGCGACGCGGACGATCCGGGTCGAGACGGCCGACACGATGCGCTTCACGCCGGCCGAGATCACGGTCCGGCTCGTCGCGAGCAAGCAGGGCAAGGTCCTGCACGAGCTGGTGCTGGGCGGCCCCGAGGAATTGAAGCAGCATGCCGAGATGATGAAGAAGTTCCCCGGCATGGAGCATGAGGAGCCGCATATGGTCCACGTCAAGCCGGGCCGCAGCGGCGCGATCGATCACATAGCCGGCGACCAGGGCGGAGTGGCAGCTGCCGAAGTCGTCCGGCATGCCGTAGCGCTTGCGCACGGCCGTCGTGTCGCCGACCTCATGGACCTTGACTGTGAAGCCCGCGGCGCGCAGATGGAATGGAGCTCAAGCGCCTGCTGGCCCTGAAGCCGGCCGCCATCGGCCTGGCCGTGCCGGGCATGCCGGTCGGCTCGCCCGGCATGGAGGTCGGCGCGCGCAAGGATCCCTACACGGTGCTGCTGATCGACAAGCGCGGCCGCGACTCGGTGTTCGCCCGCTATCCCAAGACCTAAAAGCTCCAGCACCCCTATGAATCGCGTTCGAGTCCTGCTCGCCAGCCTGCTGACGTCCCTGGCGCTCGGCGCCCATGCCCAGACGGCCCAGACGCCGCCCGCCGCAGCGGCGCAAAGCGAGGGCGAGGTGCGCAAGATCGACAAGGCCCAGGGCAAGCTGACGGCTGCGTCACGGGCCGCTGCAGAACCCGGACATGCCGGCGATGACCATGGTCTTCAAGGCCGCGGACCCGAAGCTGCTCGACGGCCTCAAGCAAGGCGACAAGGTCCGCTTCAGGGCCGAGGCGCAGAACGGCGTCTTCACCGTGACGGCCATCGAGACCGCCCCGTAGACCAGATCGGCAGCAGCTGCGCGGCGGCTCAGACCTGCAGCTGATAGACCTCGGCCGCCGCCCGTTCCTCGGCGCTGTGGCCGGCCAGGGCCCGGTCCCATTCGGCGCCAGCCGCACCGCGCGTCGCGCTGAGGCCGCTGATCATCGAGGCGGTCTCCTCGGTGCTGGCGTCGAACTCGGCGATCTGCTCGCGCGTCTCGAGGAAGAGCCGCGCCACCGTGTAGCCGCCCGAGTCGATCACGACCAGCCAGCGGGCCGGCTGTCGCAGCAGCGTCTGCTTGTGCTTGGACGGCGACTCCATCCCGAATCCCTGACCCATCTGGCACCTCGCTCGCTAATGGCCCCCGGACCGCTGCAAGCCTAGCATCGCGCGGGCCGGCTGTCGCGCCCGCCGGCCGCCGACGGGCTCGATCAATCCTGCCAGTCGCCCGCCTGGATCGCCGCGACGATGGCGCGCCCGCTCTCGACCAGCAGCGGCGCGAATTCCTCGTGCAGCAGCGCCCCCTGCAAGCGAGCCGCCGGCCCGCCTATGGTCAGCGCCAGCGGCTCGCGGCCGTCGCCGATATCGATGCCGACGCCGATGGCGGCGATCTCGCTTTCCCATTCCGATTCCGAGCCCGCATAGCCGCGCCGCGCATAGTCGGCCTCGGCGCGCTGCAGGCCGGCCAGGCGCTGCGGCCAGCGCGCCGGATCCTGGGCCTGCAGCTTCTCGCCGACCAGGGCCCGCAGGCCCGGGGTCGCGCTGCACCAGAGCGCGCGGCCCATCGCCGTCTCGGCCAGCGGCAGCCGCGTGCCGACGTCCAGGCCCAGGATCAGCCGCGCCGTGCTGCGGCAATGCGCCACATAGACCATCGAAGCCTCGTGCCGCACGCCCAGCGAGACGGCCGACTGCGTGCGCTCGGCCAGGCGCTCCATCAGCGGGCGCGCGATGCGGCCGATCTCGAAGTTCGTCAGCACGCTGAAACCCAGCGCCAGCACGGCCGGGCTCAGCGCGTATTCGCCGCTGGCGGCGCGATGGCGCAGATAGCCGAGGCTGGCCAGGGTGAAGCTCAGTCGCGACACGGTCGCATGCGGCAGGCCGCTGCGCCGCACCAGCTCCTGGTGCGCGAGCCAGCGGTCCTGCGGCCGGAAGCAACGCAGCAGTTCCAGCCCGCGCGCCAGCGCGGTGACGAAGCGCCGGTCCTGCGCAGCCGGCTCGCTGGCCGCCGCGCTGGCCGGTTGGCGGGTCCGCCCCATGGCTCTTCCTTTTTTCTGCTAAGCGGAATATAGCGAGATTCGGTGCCGTTCGCGCACGCCGCCGATGCTCGCAAT
Organism: Roseateles violae; assembly: GCF_030410485.1. Lineage (GTDB taxonomy): Bacteria > Pseudomonadota > Gammaproteobacteria > Burkholderiales > Burkholderiaceae_C > Roseateles_D > Roseateles_D violae. Next base: position 128,768 of record NZ_JAUHHC010000005.1, read on the forward strand.
CCCTTTGTCTCGTTTACAGCGGCGAAGCGGCTGCGTAGACTGGTCCACGTCGATTTCGTATTCCGTTCAGCGGAATATCAGAAAGCAGTTGGGGCCAGGAAGAAGTCAACGGAGCGTCGAAACCGACAGCCTGCAGCTTCCGGCGACCGCGGCTTGCGCGGCGGCCGGGGCGGACTCACCCATAACGACGGAGACAAGCAATGACGCGATTGCATGTTTTGCACCGGCTGCATGGCCGGCCCGGCGCCTGCCTCGCCCTGGCGGCCAGCACCGTGCTGTTGGCCGCCTGCGGCAGCGACGACGAACCGAAGCCGGTACTCGAGATCAAGACCCTGTCCAACCGCGCCGACCTGGTCAGCGACGGCGATGTGCTGGTGCAATTGATCCTGCCCGCCGGCGCGACGACGGCCGGCCTGAAGGCCGACATCAACGGTAGCGACATCACGAGCGCCTTCGCCACCCGCGCCGACGGCCGCATCACCGGCCTGGTCAGCGGCATGAAGGTCGGCGCGAATGTGCTGACCGTCAGCGGCGACGATGTCAGCACGACCGCGCTGACGATCACCAACCACGATCGCGGCGGCCCGGTCTACAGCGGCAGTCAACCGACGCCCTTCGTCTGCGCGACGCCGACACCGCAGGGCGCGACCGCCTCGCTGCCGGCCACCAATGCCAGCGGCCTGACGACGACGGCCAGCGACGGCAAGTGCAATATCGCCACCGAGTACAAGCTCTACTACAAGACCACCGCGGCCGGCTGCAGCTTCGCGCTGCCGGACCCGAGCCCGGCGGTCGCCTTCACCGCGACCACCCCGCCGACGACGGCGACGCCGCCGGCCAACCCCTGCTTCAAGCCCTATACCGTGGGCGGCAGCACGCCGGCCGACCTGGCGACGACGACCACCGACGCCGGCCAGACCCTGCCCTATATCGTGCGCGTCGAGCGCGGCACGATGAACCGCGGCATCTATGACATCGCCGTGCTGTTCGACCCGGCCAAGCCCTGGAGCGCCGTCGCGCCGCAGGCGCAGTGGAACGGCAAGGTCCAGTACAACTTCGGCGCCAGCACCGGCCAGCCGCGCCGCCAGGCCCGGCCGGCCACCGCCTGGACCGACGACCGCGCCTTGTCCAGGGGCTATATGGTCGTCAACAACAGCATGACCGACTCGCTGCAGAACTCGAACCGGGTGATGATGAGCGAGACGGTGATGATGATGAAGGAGCACATCAGCGACCAGTACGGCGCGATCAGGTTCACCGTCGGCAACGGCTGCTCGGGCGGCTCGATCAACAGCAATATGAACGCCTCGATCAACCCCGGTCTGCTGGACGGCATCACCGTCTCCTGCACCTTCCCCGATTCGGAGACGGTGACGATGGAGGTGGCCGACTGCGTCGCCCTGGTCGAGGCCTATCAGAAGCCGCAGTGGCTGGCCCTGATGACGGGCCAGACTCCGGCCCAGGTCAATGCGCGCAAGGCGGCGATCAACGGCCATATGGACCAGAGCGCCTGCCATGGCTGGTACAACTTCTTCGGCAGCAATTCCAAGGCCGGCGTCTACTTCCAGCGCACCGTGCCGGCGGCCAATAACGACAGCGGCGTGATCGTGCAGTCGCCGACGGCCACCAACAACTGCCAGCTGCCGGCCGCCCTGGTCTACGACCCGGTGACGAATCCGGGCGGCGCGCGCTGCAATGCCTGGTCCTGGGCCGAATCGATCTGGGGCAAGGCCACCGGCAGCCCGGCCGCGCGCGACACGCGCGACAACACCGGCGTGCAGTATGGGCTGAAGGCGCTCCAGTCCGGCGCCATCAGCGGCGAGGAGTTCGTCACCTTGAACGAGATCGTCGGCGGCGCCGACCGCGACACCAACCCGACCGCCGCCCGCAGCGTCGCCGATGCCGAGGCGCTGAACATCGCCTACCGCGCCGGCATCGTGATGAGCGGCGCCAACCTGGCCAAGACCGCCGTCATCGACATGCGCGGCTACGACGACTCGCTGATCAATGTGCCGCCCGGCTTCGCCGGCATCCCGGCCGCCTCGCTGCAGGGCGTGGCGCTGTTCGGCATTCACCAGCAATGGCGCAGCTTCTCGATCCGCGACCGGCTGGACCGCGATGGCGGCGGCCATGGCAACCAGGCGATCTGGCGCTTCGGCCGCAGCGGCTTCTCGCCCTCGGCCACGATGGCGACCGAGGCCTTCACGACCATGGACAGCTGGCTGACCGCCCTGAAGGCCGACAGCAGCAGCGCCAGCCTGGAGCAGAAGATCCGCAACACGCGGCCGGCGGCGGCGGGCGACTACTGCCTGCTCAGCAGCGACGCGGCACAGTCGACCAAGGTGACGAACGCCGCGAGCTGCGATGCCGATCCCTATCTGGCGCCGCGCAGCTCGCCGCGCCAGGTCGCCGGCGGCCCGCGCAGCGAGGACATCCTCAAGTGCCAGCTGAAGCCGGTCGACGCCAACGACTATGGCGGCAAGCTCGGCGCCGCCCAGCTGGCGCGGCTGAATGCGGTCTTCCCCGGCGGCGTCTGCGACTGGAGCAAGCCCGGCGTCGGCCAGCAGGCGGCCGCCGGCCCGCTGAGCTTCGAGGCCGGCCCCGGCGGCCAGCCCTTCCCGCCCGCGCCGGTTTCGCGCGCCAAGCAGTAGAGTGAAGTGAAGTAAAGAAAGCCCTGCCGCGCCGCCCCCCGAAGGCGGCCGGCAGGCTCCCTGCGATGAAGTCCGACCCGAACAACCCGCATTTCGCGCATTGGCCGCCGGGCCTGCCACAACACCTGACCCTGCCGCAGACGAATCTGTGGTTCAACGTCGAGGTGTCGGCGGCGCGCTACCCGGACAAGCCCTTCATCGTCTTCTACGACACGGCGCTGAGCTTCGCCGCCTTCAAGCGCGAATGCGAGCGCGTCGCCGGCTGGCTGCAGCAGCAAGCCGGCGTGAAGGCCGGCGAACGCGTGCTGCTGTACATGCAGAACAGCCCGCAATGGGTGATCGCCTTCTACGCCATCCTGCGCGCCAATGCGGTGGTCGTGCCGATCAATCCGATGAACCGCGGCGAGGAGCTGCGCCACTACGTCGCGGACAGCGGCGCGAGCACGGCCTTCGTCGCGCAGGACCTGCTGGAGCAGATGCAGCCTTTGCTGGGCGAGGACGGGCTGCGGCAGCTGGTCGTCGCCAGCTACGGCGACTATCTGCGCCAGGCCACCGACCTGGCGGTGCCCGAATTCGTCGCCGCGCCGCGCCGGCCGCTGGCCGATCCGCGGCTGAGCGCCTGGGCCGAGGTGCTGGCCGCCGGGATCACGCCGGGGCCGCTGACGGCCGGCCCCGACGATCTCTGCGTGATGCCCTATACCTCGGGCACGACCGGCCGGCCCAAGGGATGCATGCACACGCATCGCAGCGTGATGAGCACCTTGGTCGGCGGCATCTGCTGGTTCGGCAGGACGCAGGACGCTGTTTACTTAAGCGTGCTGCCCTTCTTCCATGTGACCGGCCTGTCGGGCAGCCTGAACGGGCCGCTCTACATCGGCGCCACCATCGTCATCCTGCCGCGCTGGGACCGCGAGGCGGCGGCGATCTGCATGCAGCGCTACAAGGTGACCGTCTGGCAGACCATCTCGACCATGATGATCGACTTCCTGGCCAACCCGCGGCTCCCGGACTACGACCTGTCCAGCCTGGCCGGCATCCGCGGCGGCGGCGCGGCGATGCCGGCGGCGATCTGCGCCAAGCTGAAGGCGCTGACCGGGCTCGACTATGTGGAGGGCTATGGCATGTCGGAAACCATGGCCGCCACCCACATCAACCCGCCGCAGCGGCCCAAGCCCCAGTGCCTGGGCGTGCCGGTCTTCGATGTGGAGGCGCGCGTCGTCGATCCCGAGACGCTGGCCACGCTGCCGCCGGGAGAGAGCGGCGAGATCCTGGTCAGCGGCCCGCAAGTGATGCAGGGCTATTGGCGCGATCCGCAGGCCACCGCCGCGGCCTTCGTCGAGCTCGACGGCAAGCGATTTCTGCGCACCGGCGATCTGGGCCGCATCGACGAGGACGGCTACTACTTCATGAGCGACCGGCTCAAGCGCATGATCAATGCGTCCGGCTTCAAGGTCTGGCCGGCCGAGGTCGAGGCACTGATGTACGCCCACCCGGCGATCCAGGAGGCCTGCGTGATCGGCGTGCCGGACGAGCGCCGCGGCGAGACGGTCAAGGCCCTGGTCGTGCTGAAGCCCGGCACCACGGGCCTCAGCGAGCAGGACATCATCGACTGGTCGCGCGAGCAGATGGCGGCCTATAAATGCCCGCGCCTGGTCGAGTTCGTCGCCGCGCTGCCGAAGTCGGGCAGCGGCAAGGTGATGTGGCGCGAGTTGCAGCAGCAGGCGGCCGAGGCCGCGAAGAAGAGCGATTGACTGATTGCCCCATTGATTGATTGATTGATTAAACGACAACAGGAGACAAGCAGATGAACCAGCCAAGCACCCCGAACCCGCGCCGCAGCCTGCTGCTGCTTGCCGCCGCCGCCACGCTGGCCCCCTTGGGCCTGGCCCATGCCGACAATTACCCGAGCAAGCCGGTCACCCTGATCGTGCCCTGGCCGGCCGGCGGCTCGACCGACCGCCATCTGCGCGCGCTGTCCGAGCTCGCCTCCAAGCACCTGGGCCAGCAGATCATCATCGACAACAAGCCCGGCGGCGGCGGCACCCTGGGCCCGGGCACGATGGCGCTGACGGCCAAGCCCGACGGCTACACGATCGCGCAGTTTCCGCTGGGCATGCTGCGCATCCCCCATATGCAGAAGACGCAGTGGGACCCGCTGAAGGACTTCACGTTCATCATCGGCGTGTCCGGCTACACCTTCGGCTTCACCGTGCGCGCCGATTCGCCCTACAAGAGCTTCAACGACTACATCGAGGCGGCACGCAAGGCGCCCGGACAGCTGAACTACGGCTCCACCGGCACCGGCTCCAGCCCGCATCTGCTGATGGAAGAACTGGCCGGCAATGCCAAGGTGCAGCTGACCCATGTGCCCTTCAAGGGCAATGCCGATCTGCAGCAGGCGCTGCTGGGCGGCCATGTGATGGCGCAGAGCGACGCCAGCGGCTGGGACAAGTTCGTCGACGGCGGCCAGATGCGCCTCTTGGTCACCTTCGGCGAGGAGCGCACCAAGCGCTGGCCGAACGTGCCGACCGCCAAGGAGCTGGGCTACGGCATCGTCGCGACCTCGCCCTACGGCCTGGTCGGCCCCAAGGGCATGGACCCGGCCGTGGTCAAGGCCCTGCACGACGCCTACAAAAAGGCAATGGACGACCCCAAGCACATCGAGCTGCTGGAGCAGCTGAACCAGGCGATGTGGTACCGCAATGGCGAGGACTACCGCAAATGGGCGGTCGAGACCTATGCCAAGGACAAGCAGCTGATCGAGCGGCTGGGCCTGGCGGCGAAGTAGGAGCTCGAGGACATGGTGGAGGACGGCTTTCGCAATATTGCCGAGCTGCTGCGCGAGCATGCCGCTGCCCGGCCCGAGCTGCCGGCACTGGTGCAGGACGGGCAGGCGCTCAGCTATGCCGAGCTCGACGCGCTGGTCGACCGCATCGCCGCGGCGCTGCAGCGCGAGGGCCTGGCCCCCGGCGATGCGATCGCGCTGAGCGGGCTGTCGACGCCGCGCCAGGCGGCCGTCTTCCTTGGCGCCCTGCGCGCCGGCGTCGTCGTCGCGCCGCTGGCCGCCTCGAGCACGCCGGCCGACTTCGCCGCGATGCTGGCCGATGCGCAGGCGCGGCTGATCTTCGTCGACGCCAGCGCCGCCGCCCTGGTGCCGGCGGGCCGGCGCACGATCGCGCTGGACGACCCCGACTTCGAGGCCTGGCTGGCGCCGCCGGGCAGCCGGCCGCAAGACGTGACCCTGAGGCCCGAGGCGCCGTTCAACATCATCTATTCCTCCGGCACGACCGGCACGCCCAAGGGCATCGTGCAGCCGCATGGCATGCGCTGGATGCATGTACAGCGCGGCGCCAAGTACGGCTATGGGCCCGGCAAAACGACCCTGCTGTCGACGCCGCTGTACTCGAACACGACCCTGGTCGTGTTCTTCCCGACCCTGGCCTTCGGCGGCACCGTGGTGCTGATGAGCAAGTTCGAGGCCGGCGCCTATCTCGATCTGGCCGAACGGCACCGCGTCACGCACACGATGCTGGTGCCGGTGCAGTACCGGCGCCTGCTCGCGCATGCGGACTTCGACCGCCACGAGCTGAGCGCCTTCGAGATCAAGTTCTGCACCAGCGCGCCCTTCCCGGCCGAGCTGAAGGCCGAGGTGTTGCGGCGCTGGCCGGGCGGCCTGGTCGAGTTCTACGGCATGACCGAGGGCGGCGGCACCTGCATCCTCGAGGCGCATCTGCACCCGGACAAGCTGCACACGGTCGGCCGGCCCAGCGAGGGCCATGACATGCGGCTGATCGACGAGGCCGGCATCGAAGTGGCCGCGGGCGAGGCGGGCGAGGTCGTCGGCCATTCTCCGGGCATGATGAGCGGCTACCACGGCCAGCCGGAGAAGACGCGCGAGGCCGAATGGTTCGCGCCCGACGGCCGGCGCTTCATCCGCACCGGCGACATCGGCCGCTTCGACACGGATGGCTTTCTGATCCTGTTCGACCGCAAGAAGGACATGATCATCTCGGGCGGCTTCAATATCTACCCCAGCGATCTGGAGGCGCAGCTGCGCCGGCACCCGGCCGTCGCCGATGTGGCCGTGGTTGGCGTGCCCAGCGAGGAATGGGGCGAGACGCCGGTCGCCTACGTCGTCCACGCGGCTGGCGACGCAACGCCCGACCCCGAGCTGCGCGCCTGGCTCAATGCGCGCGTCGGCAAGACCCAGCGCCTGGCCGATCTGCGCAGCATCGAGGAACTGCCGCGCAGCGCGATCGGCAAGGTGCTCAAGCGCGAACTCAGAGACCGCTACAAAAAGGAGACGCAAGCATGAAGCGCCGTGATTTCACGCTGGGCCTGGGAGCGCTCGCCGCGCTGCCGAACGCGTTCGCGCAGCAGGCGGCCTGGCCGGCCAAGCCGGTGCGCGTGATCGTCCCCTACCCGCCCGGCGGCTTCACCGACGTGACCGCGCGGCTGATCGCGCAGAAGCTGCAGGAGCGCCTGGGCCAGTCCTTCGTCGTTGACAACAAGCCGGGCGCGAACAGCGTGATCGGCGTCGACGCGCTGGCCAAGTCGCCGGCCGATGGCTATACCTTGGCCGTGGTCATCGCCGCCTACGCGGCCAATACCAGCCTCTATCCGAAGCTGCCCTATGACCCGGCCCGGGACATCGCGCCGGTCTCGCTGATCGGCCAGTCGCCGCTGGTGGCGGCCGTCAACAACGAGGCGCCGTTCAAAAGCGCCGCCGAGCTGATCGCCTATGCGAAGAAGAACCCCGGCAAGATCAGCTTCGGCTCCAGCGGCAACGGCTCGGCCGCGCACCTGAGCACCGAGCTGCTGAAATCGCTGACCGGCAGCTATATGGTGCACATCCCCTACCGCGGCGCGGCCGCCGCGCTGACCGATCTGATGGGCGGACAGATCCAGCTCTTCCTCGACGCCGCATCCGGGCTGATCAATCCGGGCAAGAGCGGCCGCGTGCGCCTGATCGGCGTGGCCAGTGAAAAGCGCCTGCCTTCCTTGCCGGACGTGCCGACCTTCATCGAGCAGGGTGTTGCCGGCTTCACCGGCAGCACCTGGGCCGGCATCCTGGCGCCGGCCGGCACTCCGGCCGATATCGTCAGGAAGCTTGCTGACGAGGTCCACGCGATCGTGCGCACCGACGAGGTCCGCGGCAAGCTCGAAGCCATGGGCACGATCCCGGTCGGCGGCACGCCGGCCGAATTCGGCGCCTTCATCAATGCCGAGACGGCCAAATGGGGCAAGGTGATCCGCGAGGCGAAGGTCCAGGTCGACTGAAGGTCGATCAGGTCTTCGCCGGTCGCGTGCCCGTCAGCGCGGCATAGAGGCCCAGCGCGAAATAGACCGCGGCCGCTACATAGCGGCCCATCCGCGCCGCGCCCTGCGCCGAACGCAGGGCCGGTGCCAAAGTCGCGGCAAGCAGCACATAGCCGGCGTCGCTGATCGCCGCCACCGCGACGAAGACGGCACTCAAGGCCAGCGCCTGCAGCACCGGGCTGGCCGTCGGCTGCATGAACTGCGGCAGAAAGGCCGCAAAGAACAGCGTGGTCTTCGGGTTCAGCAACGCCACCAGAAAGCCCTGGCCCAGTACCCGCCAGATGCCCGTGGTCACAGGCTCGCTCCTCTGTTTGGATGGGTCGGCTCGCAACGCCTGCAGGCCCAGATAGCAGAGATAGGCCGCGCCGGCATAGCGGACCGCATCGAAGATGGTCGCCGACGCGCTCAGCAGCGCCGCCAGGCCGATCGAGGCGGCCGCGGCATTGCCGAAATTGCCCAGCGCCACGCCAGCGACCGAGGCCAGGCCGGACGCCCGGCCCTGGGCCAGCGTGCGGGTGACGATATAGACCACGCCCGGCCCCGGCGTGAGGGCCAGGATCAGCGAGGCGAGCAGAAAGGCCAGCAGCAGCGGCGCGGGCGGCAGCAGTTCGATCATGGCGGCGCCTCCGAAGGCTTCAGAAGTGGATGCCCTTCATCATCTGCTGCAAGGCGATCGCCTCGGCCGAGAGCTGCGGCTTGCCGCCCTTGGCGCCCTGGGCGGCGTCGCTGTCGGGGAACATGCGGAAGCTGGTGTTCATTACGATCTGGGCAACGCGCGGCACCAGCGCATGCAGCAGCTCGCCGGTGATGCCCAGGCGGGTGGCGATGCGCACCGGCTTGGCGATGCAGGCCTGGGCGATCATGTCGGCCGCCTCCTCGGGGCTCAGGGTCGGCACATTGTTGTAGATCTTGGTCGGCGCGATCATCGGCGTGCGCACCAGCGGCATATTGATGGTCGTGAAGGTCAGCCCCAAGTCGGCGTATTCGCTCGACGCGCAGCGGGTCCAGGCGTCCAGCGCGGCCTTGCTGGCCACATAGGCCGAGAAGCGGGGCGCATTGGTCAGCACGCCGATCGAGGAGATGTTGACCACATGGCCACGCCGCTTGGCGACCATGCCGGGCAGCAGGCCCATGGTCACGCGCAGGCAGCCGAAGTAGTTCAGCTGCATCGTGCGCTCGTAGTCGTGGAAGCGGTCGTAGCTGGACTCGATCGCGCGGCGGATCGAGCGGCCGGCGTTGTTGATCAGGAAGTCGACGCCGCCGAACTGCTCGGCCAGCCAGGCGACCATCTCGGCGCAGCTCTGCTCGTTGGCGATGTCGGCCGAGTAGCTGTGGATCTGCGCCTGCGGCCCGGCGTGGGCGCGGATCTCGGCCACCGCCTCCTTCAGCTTGACCTCGTCGCGCGCGCAGATCACCGTGATCGCGCCGGCCTCGGCGAATTTCTTGGCCGCCGCCAGGCCGATGCCCGAGGAGCCACCGGTGACCAGCACCACCTTGCCGCCGCAGGCGCCCTTCAGGCTGCGGTCGATCAGCAGCGCCGGGTCGAGGTGACGCTCCCAGTAGTCCCACAGCCGCCAGGCGTAGTCCTGCAGATTGGGGCAGGCAATGCCTGAGCCCTTCAGCGCGGCTTCCGTCTCGCGGCAGTCGAAGCGGGTCGGGTAGTTGATGAAGGTCAGCATGTCCTCGGGCAGGCCCAGGTCCTTCATCACCGCATTGCGGATGCGGCGCACCGGCGCCAGCGCCATCAGGCCTTTCTTGACACTCTTCGGGATGAAGCCCATCAGCGCCGCATTGACGAACAGGCTCATCTTCGGCGCATGGGCCGCGCGGCTGAAGATGTCCAGCACGTCGCCGACGCGGTAGCCGACCGGGTCGACCAGATGGAAGCAGCCGCCGCTTTTCTTCTGCTGGTGGCTGATGTGGTCCAGCGCGGCCACGACGAAGTCGACCGGCACGATGTTGACGCGCCCGCCCTCCAGGCCGATCGCCGGCATCCAGGGCGGCAGGATCTGGCGCAGGCGCTGGATCGGTTTGAAGAAGTAGTAGGGGCCGTCGATCTTGTCCATCTCGCCGCTGCGCGAATCGCCGACGACCATGGCCGGGCGGTAGACGGTCCAGGGCTTTCTGCACTCCTTGCGCACGATCTTCTCGCTCTCGTGCTTGGTCATGAAGTACGGATGGTCCAGCCCTTCCGCCTCCTCGAACATATCCTCGCGGAACACGCCCTCGTAGAGGCCCGCGGCGGCGATGGAGGAGACATGGTGCACATGGCCGGCATCGATCGCCTGCGCGAATTCGACCATCGCCCGCGTGCCCTCGATATTGACGGCGACCTGCGACTCCTCGTCGGCCGCGAGGTCGTAGACGGCGGCCAGGTGGTAGAGGTGATCGATCTGACCCTTGAGCGCCTTGATCTGCTCGGCGGCGACGCCCAGCTTCTTCGCCGTCAGATCGCCGAAGACCGGAATCGCGCGCGCCTTGCCGACGCCCCAGAACTCCAGCAGCTCCGGCAGCTTGTCGCGGCTTTCCTCGCGCAGCAGGAAGTAGACGGTGCTGCCGCGGCGCCCGAGCAGGCTCTTGACCAGGCGCTTGCCGATGAAGCCGGTGGCACCGGTGACGAAATACTGCATGACTGTCTCCTGTGGATCTGCTTTCTTCCCGCACGATTCTTGACCAGCCGCCCGCGCGCCTCGCTGCGCGCTTTCCCCAAGGTGACGGTAGAGCCTGCTCACTAGGAATCGGCGCGCTGCGGCGGCCTGCGCGCCCTATAGTCTGGCCACCACCCACCCAAAGGACGGACGACATGGTCAAGAAGCTTCAAAAGATGGCCGCCAAGAAGAAGAGCAGTGACAGCGACGGCCTGTTCGGCGGCGCGCTGCCGGCCGGTCTGCTGGACAGCCAGCTGGCCCAGAGCGTCAAGGACTCGGCCCAGCAGATCTGGGCCGCGGGCCTGGGCGCCTTCGCCAAGGCGCAGGGCGAGGGTGGCAAGGTCTTCGAGGCCCTGGTCAGCGAAGGCCAGAAGCTGCAGAAGAAGACCCAGTCGGCCGCCGAACAGAAGCTGGGCGCGATGGCCAGCAAGATGAGCGGCATGGCCGGCGAGGTCGGCAACAAGGCCGGCCAGCAATGGGACAAGCTCGAAACCCTCTTCGAGGACCGCGTCGCCAAGGCGCTGAAGAGCCTGGGCGTGCCGAGTGCCGCCGACATCGACGCGCTGATCGAGCGCATCGACGCGTTGAGCGCGGCGATCGGCGTCAAGGCGCCGGCGGCCAAGAAGACCGCCGCCAAGCCGGCCGCGAAGAAGAGCCCTGCCGCGAAGAAGAGCAGCGCGGCCAAGCCCGCCGCCAAACCCGCGGCAAAGGCGGCCACCAAGCCGGCGGCCAGGAAGGCCGCGGCGAAGAAGAGCGGCAAGGCCGGCGCCGCGCCCGCCCTGCCCTGAACTGATCCGTTTTGACGACGAAGAAGACGACGAAGCAGCAGCGCGCGACGGGCACCCAGCAGCGCCGGCCCAGGATAGGCCTGGCCCTGGCCGGCGGCGGCCCGCTGGGCGCCATCTACGAGATCGGCGCGCTGTGCGCGCTGGAGGAAGCGATCGCCGGCCTGGACTGCTGCGATTGCGAAGGCTATGTCGGCATCAGCGCGGGCGGCTTCATCGCCGCCGGCCTGGCCAACGGCCTGAGTCCGCGCCAGCTGTGCGCCGCCTTCATCGACGGCAGCGCCGCGCCGGCCGAGCGCTTCGAGCCGGCCCGGCTGCTGCAGCCGGCCTGGGACGAATTCGGCCAGCGCGCCAGGCGCCTGCCCGCGCTGCTGGCCCGCGCCGGCTGGGACAGCCTCGTCAAGCGCCGCTCGCTGCTGGCCGCGGCTGAACGGCTGGGCCGAGCGCTGCCGACCGGCCTGCTGTCCAGCGAGGCGCTGGCCGCGCAGTTGCGACGCCAGTTCGAGCAGCCCGGCCGCAGCGATGATTTCCGCCAGCTGAAGCGCCGCCTGGTGCTGGTCGCCACCGATCTGGACAGCGGCGAGGCCGTGCCCTTCGGCATGCCGGGCCGCGACCATGTGCCGATCTCGCGCGCGGCCCAGGCCAGCGCGGCGCTGCCGGGCCTGTATCCGCCGGTCGAGATCGAGGGCCGCCACTATGTCGACGGCGCGCTGAAGAAGACCATCCACGCCTCCCTGCTTCTCGACGAGGGCGTCGACCTGCTGATCTGCCTGAACCCGCTGGTGCCCTACCGGGCCGAGGCCTCGGCCCCCATTCCCAGCCTGGTCGACGGCGGCCTGCCCCTGGTGCTGAGCCAGACCTTGCGTTCGCTGATCCGCTCACGCCTGGAGCTGGGCCTGCGCGGCTACGAGAACAGCCATCCGGACACCGACATCCTGCTGTTCGAGCCCGATCCCGGCGACGCCGAGATCTTCATGGCCAATACCTTCAGCTACTCGAAGCGCCGCCATCTGGCCGAACATGCCTACCAGGCCACGCGCGCGGCGCTGCGCGAGCGCGCGCCGCGCCTGCGCGAGCAGCTGGGCCGGCATGGCCTGGCCCTGCGCGAGGAGGTGCTGGCCGACGCGAGCCGGCGCCTGCTGAGCAGCCCCGCGCCGACGCGCACCGAGGCCGCGCTGCAGCGGCTGCGCGCCGACCTCGATCGGCTGGAAGCCGCTTACGCCAGATAACGCGCCTGCAGATGGGCGCGGAAATGCGCCGGGTTCAGCGTCTCGCCGCTGGCGCGGCGGACCAGCTCCGGCGTGGTCCAGCGGCTGCCCTGGCTCCAGATGTTCTCGTTCAGCCAGCCGAACACCGGCGCCAGATCGCCGGCGGCGATGCGCGCATCCAGATCGGGCAGCGTACGCCGCATGCTCGCGAAGAACTGCGCCGCATACATCGCGCCCAGCGTGTAGCAGGGGAAGTAGCCGAACAGGCCGGCGCCCCAGTGCACGTCCTGCATGCAGCCGTCCTTGTAGTTGCCGCGCGTGTCCAGGCCCAAGAGCTCCATCATCTTGGCGTCCCACAGCGCCGGGATGTCCTCGCACTCGATCTGGCCCTCGATCAGCGCGCGCTCGATCTCGTAGCGCAGGATGATGTGGGCCGGGTAGGTCACCTCGTCGGCGTCCACGCGGATATAGCCGGGGCTCACGCGCGTCAGCAGGCGATGCAGATTGGCCGCCTCGAAGGCCGGTTGCTCGCCGAGGTGCTTGACCAGCAGCGGCTGCAGCAGCGCGGCAAAGGCCGGATGACTGCCCAGCTGCATCTCGAAGGACAGGCTCTGGCTTTCGTGCAGACCCATCGAGCGCGCGGCGGCCAGCGGCTGGCCCAGCCATTCGCGCGGCAGGTTCTGCTCGTAGCGGCCGTGGCCGGTCTCATGGATCACGCCCATCAGGCTGGGCAGGAAGGAGTCCTCGCGGTAGCGCGTGGTCATGCGCACGTCCTCGGGCACGCCGCCGCAGAAGGGATGCGCGCTCTCGTCGAGGCGGCCGGCCTCGAAGTCGAAGCCCATCAGCCGCATCGCATCCAGGCCCAGCGCACGCTGCGCCTCCTTGGCGAACGGGCCCTGCGGCTGCAGCGTCGTCTCGCTCTGCTGGCGCGCCCGCACCTCGCGGATCAGGCCCGGCAGCCACTGGCGCAGGTCGCCGAACACGCGGTCGACTTCCGTCGCGCGCATGCCCGGCTCGTACTGGTCCATCAGCGCGTCGTAGAGCGACAGGCCGCTGCTCTCGGCCAGCAGCCGCGCTTCCTCGCGGGCCAGGCGCACGACCTCGCGCAGGTTCTCGACATAGCCGGCCCAGTCATTGGCCGGGCGTTGCTCGCGCCAGGCATGCTCGCAGCGCGAGTTGGCCAGGCTCTTGGCCTCGACCAGGCTTTGCGGCAGCGCGTTCGAGGCGCGCCAGACGCGGCCCATCTCGCGCAGATTGGCGCGCTGCGCCTCGTCCAGCGCCTCGCCCTCGGCGCGCGCCAGCAGTTCCTTCAGCGCCGGCTCGGTCGCCAGCTGGTGCATCAGCCCGCCCATCTCGGCCAGGGCCAGCGAGCGCGCCTCGTTGCCCTTGGCCGGCATATTGGCCGACTGGTCCCAGGAGGCGATCGCCTGCAGATGGGCGAGGTGATGCAGGCGGCGGTGGCGCTGCTGCAGATCTTCGTAGGCGCTGGTGGCGGCGTTGCTCATGGCGATGGCGAGGCGGGTTCGGAAAGCCGCCATTCTCGCCGCTGGCCGGGCCGCTGCGAAATTCAGCCCGGCTTCAGGCCACCAGCCGCTCGGCGACCCACAGGCCGAACGTCGTCATCAGCAGATAGCGCAAGAACTTGCCGATGGCCATATAGCCGACGCAGGGCCAGAAGGGCAGGCGCAGCCAGCCGGCGACCGCGCACAGCGGATCGCCGACGATGGGCAGCCAGCTCAGCAGGCAAGCCCTGGCCCCGAAGCGCTGCAGCCAGACCAGGGCCTTGGCCTCGGTCGGCGCGTGGTGCGTGGCGCGCTCGTAGACGCGCTCGGCGCCATAGCCCATCCACCAGCTGATCGCCCCGCCCATCGTGTTGCCTATCGTCGCGACGACGATGGCCGGCCAGAACAGGCTGGGATCGGCCTTGACCAGCAGGAACACCGCCGGCTCGGACCCGAGCGGCAGCAGGGTGGCCGAGACCAGGGCAATGATGAAGACGCTGGGCAGACCCACCTTGGGCAGCGCCAGGGTGGCCAGCAGGCCTTCGATCAGCGACTGCAGATAGGCTTCCATCGGCGCGATTATGGAGGGACCGCGCGGCGCTTAAAGGTATACTTCTGCCTCTTTTTTGAGCAGCCTCGACCTTCTCTTTGATGCCGTCCGCCGTGAAGATTGGCCCCTACGAATTGCCGAACAATCTGTTCGTGGCGCCGATGGCCGGTGTCACCGACCGGCCGTTTCGCCAGCTCTGCCGCCGCCTGGGCGCCGGCTATGCGGTCAGCGAGATGGTGACCTCGCGCAAGGATCTTTGGCACAGCCTGAAGACCTCGCGCCGCGCCAACCACGAGGGCGAGGCGGCGCCGATCGCCGTGCAGATCGCCGGCACCGACGCGCAGATGATGGCCGAGGCGACCCACTACAACATCGGCCGCGGCGCGCAGATCATCGACATCAATATGGGCTGCCCGGCCAAGAAGGTCTGCAACAAATGGGCCGGCTCGGCACTGATGCAGGACGAGCCGCTGGCGCTGCAGATCATCGCGGCCGTTGTCGAGGCTGCGCGCGCGATGGGCGATGTGCCGGTGACCCTGAAGATGCGCACCGGCTGGTGCGAGAGCGAGAAGAACGCGGTACGCCTGGCGCTGGCCGCGCAGGAGGCCGGCGTGGCGATGGTGACCGTGCACGGCCGCACGCGCGAGCAGGGCTACAAGGGCAGCGCCGAATACGCGACGATTGCCGCGGTCAAGGCGGCGCTGCGCATCCCGGTCGTCGCCAACGGCGATGTCGATTCGCCGCGCAAGGCCCGCGAGGTGCTGGCGCTGACCGGTGCCGACGCGGTGATGATAGGCCGCGCGGCCCAGGGCCGGCCCTGGATCTTCCGCGAGACCGCGCATTTCCTCGCCACCGGCGAAGAGCTGCCGGCGCCGACCGTGCGCGAGGCGGCCGACTGGCTGGTCGAGCATCTGCACGACCACTACAGCCTCTACGGCGAGCTGACCGGCATGCGCAGCGCGCGCAAGCACATTGGCTGGGCCGTGCGCGGCCTGCCCGGCGGCGAGGCCTTCCGCCAGCAGATGAATCTGCTGGAAAGCAGCGCGGCCCAGGTTGAGGCGCTGACGCGCTGGTTCGAGGAGCTGGCCGCGCAATACGAGCGGCTGCCCTATCTGGAGGCGGTGGCGGCCAATGACGACGACAACGAAGAAGAACCAACAAAGAAAAGAGAGGCCTGAGGCATGACCCCGAAACCGATCGAGCAATGCGTGCGCGAGAACCTGGAAGCCTATTTCCGCGATCTCGACGGCGAGGAACCGCATTCGATGCACGAGATGCTGATCAGCCTGGTCGAGAAGCCGCTGCTGGAGGTCGTGATGGCCAAGGCCCAGGGCAACCAGAGCAAGGCCGCCGACTGGCTGGGCATCAACCGCAACACGCTGCGCCGCAAGCTGACCGAGCACAAGATGCTCTGACCGAATTCGAAACCCACCGAGAACCCCCATGTCGCAACTGACCGCCCTGATCTCCGTGTCCGACAAGACCGGCATCGTCGACTTCGCCCAGGCCCTGCACGGCCTCGGCGTCAAGCTGCTGTCCACCGGCGGCACCGCCAAGCTGCTGGCCGATGCCGGCCTGCCGGTCACCGAGGTGGCCCAGCACACCGGCTTCCCGGAGATGCTGGACGGCCGCGTCAAGACCCTGCACCCGAAGATCCACGGCGGCCTGCTGGCACGCCGCGACCTGCCCGAGCATGTGGCCGCGCTGAATGAGCATGGCATCGCCACGATCGACATCCTGGCCGTCAATCTCTACCCCTTCGAGGCCACCGTCGCCAAGCCCGGCTGCACGCTGGAGGACGCGATCGAGAACATCGACATCGGCGGCCCGGCGATGGTGCGCAGCGCGGCCAAGAACTGGAAGGACGTGACGGTGTTGACCGACGCCGGCCAGTACGCGCAGGTGCTGGAAGAACTGAAGAGCGCCGGCAGGACCAGCGACAAGACCCGTTTCGCCTGCAGCGTCGCCGCCTTCAACCGCATCGCCCAGTACGACGCCGCGATCAGCAACTACCTCAGCGCGATCAACGAGGACGGCTCGCACAGCGCCTACCCGGCGCAGATGAACAGCAGCTTTGTCAAGGTGCAGGACCTGCGCTATGGCGAGAACTCGCACCAGAGCGCGGCGCTCTACCGCGACCTCTACCCGGCGCCCGGCTCCCTGGTCACCGGCAAGCAGCTGCAGGGCAAGGAACTCAGCTACAACAATATCGCCGACGCCGACGCGGCCTGGGAATGCGTGAAGAGCTTCGAGGCACCGGCCTGCGTGATCGTCAAGCACGCGAATCCCTGCGGCGTCGCCGTCGCGGCGACGGCCGCCGAGGCCTATGCCAAGGCCTTCAAGACCGACCCGACCAGCGCCTTCGGCGGCATCATTGCCTTCAACCGCATCGTCGACAAGGCGGCGGCCGAACTGGTCGTCAAGCAGTTCGTCGAGGTGCTGATGGCGCCCGGCTTCACGGACGAAGCCAAGGCCATCTTCGCGCCCAAGGCCAATGTGCGCCTCTTGCAGATCGAGCTGCCGCCGGGCGGCGCCACGCCCTGGCTGCAGGGCCGCAATCACGGCGACAGCAAGCGCGTCGGCTCGGGCCTGCTGCTGCAGACGGCCGACAACCACTTCCTGAAGAAGGAAGACCTGAAGATCGTCACCACCCTGCAGCCCAGCGCGCAGCAGCTCGACGACCTGCTGTTCGCCTGGACCGTCGCGCAATACGTGAAGAGCAATGCGATCGTGTTCTGCGGCGAGGGCATGACCCTGGGCGTCGGCGCCGGCCAGATGAGCCGCATCGACTCGGCCCGCATCGCATCGATCAAGGCCGAGAACGCGCAGCTGAGCCTGAAGGGCTCGGCCGTCGCCAGCGACGCCTTCTTCCCCTTCCGCGACGGCCTCGACGTGCTGGCCGATGCCGGCGCCAGCTGCGTGATCCAGCCGGGTGGCTCGATGCGCGACGAGGAAGTGATCGCCGCCGCCAACGAGCGCGGCATCGCGATGGTCTTCACCGGCGTGCGCCACTTCCGCCATTGAGCGTCGGCGCGCGGCCCGCGATTAGGGCCGGCGCTCTAGCCGGGGGCCAACACGCTTGGCCCGCCCCGTCATTGCGGTTAGCCTCGACGCAGATGATGACGGAGACGATTTGATGAGACGACGCGGCCTGCTGAAGCTGGGCCTTGGCGCCACCGTGCTGCTGGGCCTTGCCGGCGGCGGCCTGGCCCTGCTGAAGCCCGGCCTGGGCAAGGACGGCCATCTGAGCGCCGAGTCGCGCGCGCTGCTGGGCGCGGTCGCGCTGGCGCTGATGGACGGGCTGTGGCCCGCCGACGCGCTAGCGCGCGAGGCCGATCTGGCCCGCTATCTGGACCGGCTCGACGGCAGCATCGCCGGCCTGCCGGCAGCGCTGCGCGGCGATCTCTCGCAGCTGCTCTCGCTGCTGGGCAGCAGCGGCGGCCGGCTGGCCCTGAGCGGCCTGGCCGCCGACTGGAGCCGCGTGCCGACCACCGAGCTGCAGGCGGCGCTCGACGCGATGCGCGTCTCCGGCAGCGACACGCGCCAGCAGGTCTATCGCGCGCTGCGCGATCTCGGCTGCCTGGTCTTCTTCGCCGAGCCGGCCCATGCGCGGCTGGCCGGCTATCCGGGCCCGCGAGAAATTCCATGACCAACAACAGCATCCCCGACCCGATCCGCGAGGGCCTGGCGCGCGGCTGGCATGTCTTCGGCGGCGCGCAGCCGGCGGCCGCCCCCGCGCTGGACTGCGATGTCGCCATCATCGGCAGCGGCGCCGGCGCCGGCATCACGGCCGAGCTGCTGGCCAAGGCCGGGCTCGCCGTCGTCATCGTCGAGGAAGGCCCGCTGCGCTCCAGCTCGGACTTCCACCAGCGCGAGGACCAGGCCTATTCGACGCTGTACCAGGAGGCCGGCGGCCGCAAGACGGCCGACCAGGCGATGCCGGTGCTGCAGGGCCGCTGCGTCGGCGGCTCGACCACGGTCAACTGGACCGGCTCCTTCCGCACGCCGGCCGACACGCTGGCCTACTGGGCCCGGCATTTCGGCCTGGAGGACTTCAACCCGGCGGCGATGGCGCCCTGGTTCGAGCAGGTCGAGCGGCGGCTCGGCATCGCCGAATGGCCGACCGCGCCGAACGAGAACAATGCGGTGCTGCGCCGCGGCGCGGCCAAGCTGGGCCTGGCCGCGGCGACCATGCAGCGCAACGTCAAGGGCTGCTGGAACCTGGGCTCCTGCGGCCTCGGCTGCCCGACCAATGCCAAGCAATCGATGCTGGTGACGACCATCCCGGCCGCGCTGGACCTGGGCGCCCGCCTGCTCGTGCAGACGCGCGCGCAGAAGTTCGAGCTGAAGGAGGGCGCGGTCGACGCGCTGCGGTGCCAGCCGGTCGCGCTCGACGGCGCGGTCAGCGGCGCCGAGATCCGCATCCGCGCGCGCCACTATGTGCTGGCCGGCGGCGCGATCAATTCGCCGGCCCTGCTGCTGCGCTCGGGCGCGCCCGATCCGCATGGGCTGCTGGGCAGGCGAACCTTCTTGCATCCGACCGTCGCCAGCCATGCGCTGTTCGAGCAGCCGGTGCAGGGCTGGGCCGGCGCGCCGCTGAGCGTCTATTCCGATCATTTCCTGCGTACCCAGCCTGTCGATGGGCCGATCGGCTACAAGCTGGAGGTGGCACCGGTGCACCCGGCCTTCGCGCTGACCAATCTGGGCGGCCTGGGCGCGACACTGGCCGAGCGCGCGCGCAGCCTGCCGAATGCGCAGCTGATGATCGGCCTGCTGCGCGACGGCTTCCATGCCGAGTCGCCCGGCGGCAGCGTGGCACTGCGCGGCGACGGCAGCCCGCAGCTGCACTATGCGCTGAACGACTACCTGCTGAGCGGCGTGCGCCGCGCCTATCTGAGCATGGCCGAGATCCAGTTTGCCGCCGGCGCACAATCGGTGCGGCCGGTGCACGAGCAGGCGGCCGACTACAAGAGCTGGCAGGAGGCGCGCGCGGGCATCGCGCGGCTGGACATGCGGCCCTATCTGGCCACCGTCGGCAGCGCCCATGTGATGGGCGGCTGCAATCTGGCGGCCGATTCGGCGCGCGGCGTCGTGCGGCCGGACGGCCGGCATTGGCAGCTGGCCAATCTGTCGGTGCACGATGGCTCGCTGTTCCCGACCAGCATCGGCGCGAATCCGCAGCTGAGCGTCTACGGCATGGCCGCCAGGCTGGCCAGCGGGCTGGCGCGCGAATTGAGCGGCAGGTCGGTGACGCTGGCCTGAGGTCGGCCTGGGGGATCGACCGATGGCCGCGCCGCGCGGCGCAGGGATAATCGCGCCATGTCTCTAGCCGATCTCATGGGTCCGCTGCTGGCCGGCCTGGCGCGCCTGATCACCGGCGCCCAGGGCCATTGGAAGGGTTGTCCCCCGACCAGTGACCAGCGCATCTACTTCGCCAACCACCAAAGCCATTTCGACTGGGTCCTGATCTGGGCCGCGCTGCCGCGCGAGCTGCGCACGATCACCCGGCCGATCGCCGCGCGCGACTACTGGACCAGCAGCAAGCTCAAGGGCTGGCTGACCGCCGCCGTCTTCAATGCGATCTATGTCTCGCGCACGCGCAGCACGCCGGACGAGGATCCGCTGGAGCCGCTGATCGATGCGCTGGGCAGCGGCGACTCGCTGGTGATCTTTCCCGAGGGCACGCGCTCGAACAAGGGCGAGCCGCAGCCCTTCAAGGCCGGCCTTTTCCACCTGGCCGAGCAGTTCCCGAATGTGCAGCTGATCCCGACCTGGATCGACAACGTCCAGCGCGTGATGCCCAAGGGCGAGGTCGTGCCGGTGCCCATTCTGTGCACGGTGACCTTCGGCGAGCCGCTGCAGCTGCAGCCGGGCGAGGACAAGCGCGCCTTTCTGGAGCGCGCCCGTAACGCGGTGATCGCGCAGCGGCCGGTCGTGGAGCGCGCCTGATGAGATCGCTGCGTTCCCTGGCCGCCAACGAGCAGATCGCGCTGCTGTTCCTGATCCTGTTCGGCCTGCTGATCCTGATCAGCATCGGCGGCACGCTTTATTCGCTGAAGGAGCGCGAACCCAGCCAGCGCCGCGACGACAACTGGCGCCAGTTCCGCCGCGACCTGAAGGCGATCTGGGTCGGCTCCTGCCTGTTCTGGGCCGCCTGGATCTCGGGCCCCGTCGGCGCGACCCTGCTGTTCGGCGTCTTCTCCTTCCTGGCGCTGCGCGAGTTCATCACCCTGATGCACACCACCCGCGCCGACCACCGCAGCCTGATCCTGGCCTTCTTCGTGCTGCTGCCGCTGCAGTACGTGCTGGTCGGCACGCGCCGCTTCGACATCTTCAGCGTGCTGATTCCGGTCTACGGCTTTCTCGCCATTCCGGTCGCCAGCGCCTTGGCCGGCGATCCGCGCCACTATCTGGAGCGCAATGCCAAGATCCAGTGGGGCATCATGGTCTGCGTCTACGGGCTCTCGCACGCGCCGGCCCTGCTGCTGCTGGACTTCAAGGGCTACGAGGGTCGCGGCGCCTTCCTGCTCTTCTTCCTGGTGATGGTGGTGGGCGTCGGCCAGATCGTCCAGCAGGTCGTCAGCCGCTCGCAGCGGCGCCGCCCGGTCGCGCGCCGCATCAGCCGCAGCTTCTCGCTGCAGTCCTGGTGGATCGGCGTGCTGGCCGCCGGCCTGACCGGCGCGCTGCTGTACTGGATCACGCCCTTCAAGGCCGGCCAGGCGCTGGTGATGGCCATCATCGCATCGGCCAGCGGCATGATGGGCGGGCTGGCGATGAAGGCGCTGAAGCGCGATGCCGGCGTCGTCTACTGGGGCAACCGCAGCTCGATCACCGGCGCGATCGGCCTGCTCGACCGCGTCGCGGTGATGTGCTTTGCCGCGCCGGTGTTCTTCCATTCGGTCCGCTGGTATTTCAAGGCAAGCATCTGATGCGCATACTCGGTATCGATCCTGGTCTACAGACAACGGGCTTTGGTGTCATCGACGCCGAGGGCCCGCGGCTCGCCTATGTCGCCAGCGGCACCATCAAGACCAGCGCGGTTGCGGCCGGCGATCTGCCGGCGCGGCTGAAGATCCTGTTCGACGGCGTGCGCGAGGTCGTCGCGCGCTACCAGCCGCAATGCGCGGCGGTCGAGATCGTCTTCGTCAACGTCAATCCGCAATCGACCCTGCTCTTGGGCCAGGCGCGCGGCGCGGCGCTGACCAGCCTGGTCTCCTGCGATCTGCCGGTGTCGGAGTACACCGCGCTGCAGATGAAGAAGGCCGTGGTCGGCCACGGCCATGCGAAGAAGGAGCAGGTGCAGGCCATGGTCAAGCGCCTGCTGAATCTGCCCGCCGAGCCCGGCAAGGATGCGGCCGATGCGCTGGGCCTGGCGGTCATGCATGCGCATGCCCGCGTGTCCTTCGACGCGATGAGCCGCAGCACGACGCTGCAGCGGCGCCAGCACGCGCAGTTCCGCGGCGGCCGCACCTACTGATCGATCTGCAGGAGGCAAGCGATGTTCGGCATTGCAGACTACGGCGCCTTTGTCATCGCCATCATCGTCTTCCTGGCCATTCCAGGCCCCGGAAATCTGGCCCTGATCTCGTCCACCGGCAAGGGCGGCCTGCGCGGCGGCCTTGCCGCGACGCTGGGCGTGATCGCCGGCGATCAGGTGCTGATGTGGCTGGCCGTGGCCGGCGTCGCCGCCCTGCTGGCCGCCTACCCGGCCGCCTTCGCCGCCGTGCAGTGGCTGGGCGCCGCCTATCTGGCCTGGCTGGGCCTGAAGATGCTGCTGGCCAAGCCGGGCAGCGGCCCGGTGCTGGAGATCCGGCCGCGCCAGTATTTCCAGCAGGCGCTCTTGATCACCTTGCTGAACCCCAAGGCCATCGTCTTCTACATGGCCTTCTTCCCGCTCTTCGTCGACCCTGCCCGGCATCTGGGCCTGCCGACCTTTGCCGCCATGGCCGCGACGATCGCGGCCCTGACCTTCGCCTACGGCCTGATCGTCACCCTGCTGACCCTGCATCTGGCCGCAGGCCTGAAGCGAAACCCGGCCATTTCCCGCGCACTCGAGAAGCTGGCCGGGCTGGTGCTGATCGGCTTCGGGATCAGGCTGCTGCTGTCGCGCTGAACGCTCGCCCCGGCAGCGGCGGCGCCGGTTATGCCCGCCGCTCAAGACGGAATGCGGCGCGCACGCGACGTTTTCGATAATCGCCGCCATGTCGCCGCTGCTGCTGCTTGCCTTCGTTCTTGCCTATTTCGTCCTGCTGCTGATCGTCGCCTGGCTCAGCTCGCGCGGCGCCGACAACGAGAGCTTCTTCATCGGCAACAAGAGCAGCCACTGGATGCTCGTCGCCTTCGGCATGATCGGCACCTCGCTGTCGGGCGTCACCTTCATCAGCGTGCCGGGCGCCGTGGGCGCCACCGCCTTCAGCTATTTCCAGATCGCGCTGGGCCAGTTCATCGGCTACTTCGTCATCGCCTATGTGCTGCTGCCCTTGTACTACCGGCTCAATCTGAGCTCGATCTACGTCTTCCTGCGCGGGCGCCTGGGGCCGCGCGCCTACCAGACCGGCGCCGGCTTCTTCATGGTCTCGCGCACCCTGGGCGCCACCGCGCGCCTCTACCTGGTCGTCAAGATCCTGCAGGAGCTGATCCTCGAGCGCCTGGGCCTGCCCTTCTGGCTGACGGCGCTGGTGATCCTGCTGATGATCCTGGCCTACACCTTCGAGGGCGGCGTCAAGACCATCGTCTGGACCGACACCTTGCAGACCAGCGGCATGCTGCTGGGGCTCGTGATCTGCGTCGTCTACCTGCTGCGCGGGCTGGACCTGAGCCTGGGACAGAGCCTGCGCGAGCTCGACGCGGCCGGCCTGTCGACGATCTTCGTCGGCGACCCCAACAGCCGCTTCTTCTTCGCCAAGCAGATCCTGGCCGGCATCTTCATCAGCATCGCGATGACCGGCATGGACCAGGAGATGATGCAGAAGAACATCTCGGTCAGGCGCCTGGCCGATTCGCAGAAGAACGTGATCACGCTGAGCCTGATCATGCTGGTCGTGGTGCTGCTCTTCCTCTTCCTGGGCGGGCTGCTGCAACTGTTCGCAACGCAGCAGGCCATGGCCGAGCGCGGCGACCAGCTGTTTGCCGCCGTGGTGCTGGGCCATCTGCCGGCCTGGGTGCAGCTGGTCTTCGTGCTGGCGCTGATCTCGGCGCTGTTCCCGAGCGCCGACGGCGCCATCACCGCGCTGACCTCGAGCTTCTGCATCGACCTCCTGGGCCTGCAACGCCGCCAGGACTGGAGCGAGGCGAAGAAGACCGCCGTCCGCCGCCGCGTGCACCTGAGCTTCGCCGCCGTCTTCCTGCTCCTGGTGCTGGTGTTCCGCTGGGTCGACAACCCCAGCATGATCGGCCTGATTCTGAAGCTGGCCGGCTATACCTATGGACCGCTCTTGGGCCTGTTCGCCTTCGGCCTGCTGACCCGGCGCCAGCCGCGCGACGGCTGGGTGCCGCTGGTCGCGATCGCCGCGCCGCTGCTGTGCTGGCTGATCGACAGCCGCCAGCGCGCCCTGTTCGGCGCCTACGAGATCGGCCTGGAGCTGCTGCTGCTGAACGGTGCGCTGACCTTCGCCGGCCTCTGGCTGATCTCGTCCCGGCCTCAGCGCGCCAGCCTGGCGTCCAGCTCGGCCAGGCTCTGAACGGCCATCACGCGATCCGCCTCGGGCAGCCGCGCCAGCAGGGCCGCCATCTGTTCGCGCGCCTGCCGGGCCAGGGCCGGATCACGCCCGGCATGGGCGGCGCGCGCGATCGCCTCGTGGGCGAAGAAGCGCTCGAAGGCGTCGGCGCCCTGCTCTTCGCAGATCCGCAGGCATTGCCTCGCATGGGCCAGCGCCTGTTCGGCCCGGCCGGCCGCCGCGGCGCACAACGCCAGCTGCCATTCGGCGCGCTCGCGCTCGAGCCAGCCACCGGCGTGCGTCCAGGCCGCCAGCGCCAGCGCGGCCGCATCCAGCATCAGCGTGTCGTAGTCGGCGTCGCCGCCGCGGTGGTAATAGCGCAGATCGCCGGCCACATTATTGGCGAGCGCGGCCAGGGCCTTCTGCGCGGCGGCATCGTTGCCGGCCTCGCCGGCCTGTGCCTGGGCGGCGTCGAGCAGGCGCCGCGCCCCGGCCAGATCGCCGCGACGCGTGCGCGCCAGCGCCGCGTTGTAATGCGCACGCACCCGCTCGGCCGGCGCCAGGTCTTGCCAGAGCGGCGATTCGCCGGCCGTCAGCGAAAGCGCCGCCGCGATGCGCTGCAGCGCCGGCCGCAGCGCCGCCCGTTCGGGCAGGGCCGCCAGCAGCTCGCGCAGGGCCGCGCCATCGGCCAGATGACCCAGCAGCACATGCTCGGCCGTGCGCAGCAGCGCCAGCAGCTCCTCGTCACCGGCCTTGGCGGTCAGCGACAGCGCCTCGGCCAGCGTGGCGGCGGCCGCGGCGGGCTGCTCAGCATGCTGGTCGAGCGCGCGGTTAAGCAAATCCTGCATGGGGCGACTCCCGTCCGGACTGGCCCGGACCCGGGGCGATTCTAGAATCGGCACCCCGACCCGCTGTGCCCTCCTTTTCCCGATGTCCCTGACCCAGATGCTCGCCGGCTTCCTGCGCCGGCATTGGCGCGCCTATGCCGCCGCCGCGCTGATGCTGGCCAGCATCGCGCTGCTGACCGTCTGGATCCCGCGCCAGGTCGGCCAGGTCGTCGACGGCCTGGTTGCCGGCCGGCTGCGGGGCCAGGACTTGCTGATCGAGCTGGGCCTGCTGGTCGGCGCCGGCCTGGCCATCTATCTCTTGCGGGTCGGCTGGCGGCTGGCGCTGTTCGCCGCCGCCTACCGGCTCGGTCAGCAGCTGCGCACGCGGCTTTACGCGCGGCTGAGCCTGCAGGGCCCGGCCTTCTTCCAGAGCAAGCGCACCGGCGACCTGATGGCGCTGGCGACCAATGACATCGATGCGGTCGAGATGGCCGCCGGCGAGGCGCTGCTGGCCGCCTTCGACGGCTCGCTGACCCTGATCCTGGTGCTGGCGATGATGACGGCCGGCGTCGACTGGCGGCTGGGCCTGGCCGCGCTGGTCCCCTTCCCGCTGATGGGCTTCGCCTTCTGGCGCATCTCCGACCATGTGCACAGCGCCTGGAAGAGCTCGCTGGACCGCTTCTCGCTGGTCAACCAGCATGTGCAGGAAGGCCTGGCCGGCGTGCGCACCGTGCGCGCGCTGGGTCTGGTCGAGCGCAATGCGCGCCAGTTCGCCGAGCTGGCCGACAGCGCCGGTGAGGCCAGTTATCAGGCGCAGCGCTGGGAGGCGGCCTACGAGCCCGCCGTCGGCATGACCCTGGGCGCGGCCATGGTCATCGCGCTGGGCCTGGGCGGCTGGCTGGTGCAGCGCGAGGAATTGACGATCGGCCAGCTGACCGCCTTCACCATGTACCTGGGCCAGCTGATCTGGCCGATGTTCGCCGCCGGCTGGGTGCTGTCGCTGCTGGAGCGCGGCCGCGCGGCCTGGGGGCGGCTGGCGCCGGTGCTGGAAGCGCCGCTGAGCCTCGCCGACGGCGGCAGCGCCGCGCTGCCGGCACGCGCCGAGATCCGCTTCGAGGCCTTGCGCTTCGGCTATCCGGAAGCGGCGCGGCCGGCGCTCGATGGCGTCAGCCTGCAGCTGCGGCCGGGCCAGACCCTGGGCCTGGTCGGCCCGACCGGCGCGGGCAAGTCGACGCTTCTGCGCCTGTTGCTGCGCCAGTTCGAGCCGGACCAGGGCCAGATCTTGATCGACGGCCGGCCGCTGCCGGAATTCCGCCTGCAGGCGCTGCACGCGGCCATCGCCTGGGTGCCGCAGGAGCCCTTCCTGTTCTCGGCCTCGATCGCCGACAACATTGCGCTGGCCAGGCCCGAGGCAACGCGCGAGCAGATCGAACAGGCGGCCCGGCTGGCCGCCATCCACGACGATATACGGCGTCTGCCGAAGGGCTACGACACCGAGGTCGGCGAGCGCGGCGTCAGCCTGTCCGGCGGCCAGCGCCAGCGCGTGGCGATTGCCCGCGCGCTGCTGTCCGACGCGCCCATCCTGCTGCTGGACGATGCGCTGTCGGCCGTCGACACCGGCACCGAGACGCAGATCCTCGAACACTTGCGCGAACTGCGTGCGGCAAGGACCGAGCGCAGCGTCATCATCGTCAGCCACCGGCTCAGCGCGGTGATGGACGCCGACCATATCGCCGTGCTGCGCGGCGGCCGCATCGCCGAGCAGGGCCGCCACGAAGAATTGCTGGCCGCCGGCGGCTGGTATGCCTCGCAATGGCGCTATCAACAACTCGAGGCCAGCATCGATGCAGAAGCCTGAGCACGACGACACGCAACGCGAGCGGCCCTGGTCCTCGGTCGGCCTGCTGCTGGAATCGGCGGCGCCGGAGCGGCCGCAGCTTTGGCGCGGCCTGGCCTGGCTCTGCCTGGCCGCCGGCCTGGAGGCGCTG
This sequence comes from Roseateles violae, assembly GCF_030410485.1. GTDB lineage: Bacteria > Pseudomonadota > Gammaproteobacteria > Burkholderiales > Burkholderiaceae_C > Roseateles_D > Roseateles_D violae. The sequence continues at coordinate 155,902 of NZ_JAUHHC010000005.1, forward strand.
GGCCCCATCATCGGCAAGCATTTCATCGACGCGCATCTGCTGCCGCGCCAATTCGACGCGGCGGCGATGGGCGCGCTGCTGCTCGCCCTGCTGATCAGCGGCTGGGCCTCGAGCTGGATCCGCTATGCGCAGCTGACGCGCATGGCCGGCATCGCGCGACGCTCGGTGCTGCGCCTGCGCGAGCGCGTCTATGCCCATGTGCTGGCGCTGCCGATGGCCTTCTTCGACAAGGCGATCACCGGCCAGCTGGTCAGCCGCGTCACCAACGACACCGAGGCGGTCAACACCCTGTACCGCCAGGTGCTTTATGTGATGCTCGATTCCAGCATCGTCGTGCTGGGCTCCATCGTCGCGATGGCCTGGCTGGACTGGCGGCTGATGCTGATCGTCGCGACCCTGATCCCGGCGATGCTGATCATCATCAGCGCCTACCAGCGGCTCAGCGCGCCGGCGGTGGCGCGGCAGCGCCAGCTGCGCAGCGAGATCAATGCGCAGATGGCCGAGAGCATGGCCGGCATGGCCGTGCTGCAGGCCGCCGGCGCGGCGCCGCGCTTCGGCCAGCGCTTCGAGGCGACCAACGAGGCCCATTTCGGCGGCCGCGTGGCCGAGCTGCGCGCCAATGCCTGGCTCTTGCGGCCGGCGCTGGACCTGTTGAACGTGCTGCTGCTGGTGACCGTCATCTATGGCTTCGGCCGGCGCGAGCTGTCGGGGCTGGAGGTCGGCCTGCTCTACGCCTTCCTCAGCTATGTCGCCCGCGTCGTCGAGCCGCTGATCCAGATCACCATGCAGTTCGGCCAGCTGCAGCAGTCGATGGTGGCCGCCGCGCGTGTGCGCAGCCTGCTGCAACAGCATGCGCCGGCTTCGCAAGCGACGACCGGCCGCCGCATCGCCAGCGGCGAGATCGCGATCGAGCATCTGAGCTTCGGCTACGACGCCGAGCGGCCGGTGCTGCACGAGCTGAATCTGCGGATCCCGGCCGGCAGCTTCATCGGCATCGTCGGCCACACCGGCAGCGGCAAGTCGACCCTGATGGCTCTGCTGCTGCGCTTCTACGCCGCGCAGACCGGCCGCATCACGGTCGACGGACTGCCTCTGGCCAGCATCCCGGACGAGAGCTTCCGTGCCGCGGTCGGCCTGGTGCCGCAGGAGCCCTATCTGATGGCGGCCAGCGCACGCGAGAACATCGCCATGGGCCGCGCGATCGACGAGGCGCAGATCGTCGCAGCGGCCAAGGCGGCGCGCATCGACGACTTCCTCAGCGGCCTGCCGCAGGGCTACGACACCCTGCTCGGCGAGGGCGGCGCCCGCGTCTCGACCGGCCAGAAGCAGCTGATCGCGATGGCACGCGCGCTGGCCGGCGCGCCGACCATCCTCTTCCTCGACGAGGCGACCTCCAATATCGACAGCGCCACCGAGCGCATCGTCGGCGAGGCGTTGCAGGCCCTGCGCGGCCGGGTGACCATCGTCGCGATCGCCCACCGCCTGTCGACCATCCGCGAGGCCGACCAGATCATCGTGCTGAACCACGGCCATCTGGCCGAACGCGGCAGCCATGCCGAGCTGATGTTCCACGAGGGCGGGCTCTACCAGCGGCTGGTGCAGCTGCAGGCGCTGGAGGACTGAGCCGCCGGACAGCAAGAATCGGCCGTTAGGGCAAGGCCCGGCACCGGGCTTGAAGCCCGCCCTTCGAACGATCGCATATTTTCGGTGACGCAATTCACGCTTTGTCACAGCAACTCCACAATCCCCCTGAAGTGGGGTCGGGTCTGAACCGATAAGGTTCGGGACAAGCGGGACGCTCCCATCGTTGATAGAGGCGCCGTCCCGTGGGAGCCCCACTTGCGCGACGCCGTTGAAAACTTCCTCAACACCGCCGCCGCCCGGATTCTTCCGGCGGCGGTGCTCGTCATTGCGGGGCTGGCTTTCTTCTGGCATCTGCGCCAACCGGTTCAGGATCGTGGTATTCCGCTGGCGTTGACCGTCTGGGAACAGACATCGTCGATCGCACGCGACCTGCCCTTCATAGCCGAGCGCCTGTCCGAGCAACCCTCGCGCGCCTCGGTTGAGACTCGGCTGTCCACGCATCCCTTCTGGCTCGCAACCAAGGCCAAGGCACCGCCCGAAGGGGGCAACTGGGCGGTCGAGTTTCCGTCGCGCCATGCAATGGATCTGCAGTGCTGGGACCGCCATGACGGCCGCTTGCTGGGTCAGGTCGACCGGGACAGCGACAACGGCGGTGCGCTGAAGGCGACCCGCGGTGGATTTGCCTTGAATGTCGCTGCCGGCACCGAGGTGGTCGATCTGATCTGCCGTTCGACCTTCCGCGGCCCCGCCAAGCTGACGGCACAGGTCTGGGGCGCCGCAGCGCTGAACGCCGCCGAGGATCAATTCCAGCGCATCGGTTCGATGATCGAGGTCGGCCTCGGCGTGCTGGCGATGTCGATGGCGCTGATCGCGACGATCAATCGGAGCCGCCTCTACTGGGCCTTCGTCGGCTGGCTCTTCGTCAGCATGCGCATGGCCCTGCTGTCGGATGGCTCGGACTTCCTGCTGTTCGGCATGCCGCTGCCGGCTGCCCTGCTGACACCGATGCGGCAATGGACCGTCTGTACCTACTTCGTGCTGACGGTCACCGTCTTCGGCCTGCTTTTTCGGCAGGAGATGATCGACATCGGCGCGCGCTGGCTGCTGCGTTTGCAGCAGGTCAGCTGCGTTTTGATGCTGCTGCTTTGCGCCACCCTGAGCTTCGAGCAGGTACTGCCGGTGCTGTGGATAGGCTCGGCGCTGCTGTTCGCCATCACGCTGCCGCAGATCTACCGGACCTTGCGCCGCCCGCATTCGCGCCCCGCGCTGTGGTATGCCTCATCCATCGTCGTCGCGCTCGTGGCAACGCTGAACGAGGTCGTCGCCGCGGCGATTGGCCAGCAGGCACTGATGCGCGGGCTGAACAGCGTTACCGCCGCAATCGCGACGGCGCTGCTCGCTTCGGCCGCCGTGGCCGAACATATGCGCACCGATCGGCGCCAACGCGAGCAGGCGCAGCGGACGATGAAGGCGGCCTACGACGATTCGCCGATCGGCCTGTTCACCGTGCGAGACGGCGAGACCATCGTCAACGCCAACCCGGCCTTCAAGACGATGCTGGGCTTGTCGGCCAGCAGTGAGGCGCTGCCACTGGCCTGCGTGTTCGGCGACGAGGTGGTCGGCGAGTTCCTGATGCTCAACGCGATGGCAGCCCCGGCGGCGCTCGATCTGCAAGCACGGCCGCTCAACGGCGGCGCGAATGGACGGGATGAAGGCGGCGAGCGCTGGTTCGCGATCAAGGCGTCGACGATAGACGGCCGCATCTTCGAAGGCTCGCTGCAGGACATCACGGAACGGGTGCGCGCGACCTCGCGGCTGGAGTTCCTGGTCAACCACGACCCGCTGACCGAATGCCTGAACCTGCGCGGCCTGTCGCGCAAGTTCGAGCGCGCCCAGCAGCCGCCCAAGACACTGGCCTATTTCGATCTCGACCGCTTCAAGCTGATCAACGATCTCTACGGCCATGGCGCCGGCGACGCGGTGCTGAAGCAGGTCTGCGAACGCATCCGCAGCCAGCTCGGCGCGGCCGATCTGCTGGCTCGCGTCGGCGGCGACGAGTTCGTCGTCGCCTTCCCGCATGCCTCGATCGCCGAAGCATCGCAGCGCTGCCAGAACATCTGCGCGCTGATCGCCTCGGCGCCATTCCAGATCGACACGCAGCGCTTCGCGCTGAGCATCTCCGGCGGCCTGGTCGCGACCGACGGTTTCGGCGACGCCGAACTGAAGGAAATCGTCTCGGCCGCCGACACCCTGTGCCGCATGGCCAAGAAGCGGCCGTCCGAGCGCCTGGTCGTGATGGACGGCGGCGATGCCTTCTTCAAGCACCACAAGAACGAGCTCGAGCTGATCGGCTGCCTGGAGCGCGGCGAAACGCCCGAGGGCCTGTTCCTGATGATGCAGCCGGAGCTCTCGCTGAACGCGCCGCTCGACTCGCTGAACTTCGAAGTGCTGCTGCGCATGCGCAAGCCCAGCGGCGAGCTGGTGCCGGCGCAGATCATCATCGAGGCGGCCGAGGCCCATGCAAAGACGGCCATCATCGACCACTGGGTCGTCTCGACGACGATCGCCTGGCTGGAGGCGCATGCCTCGCAGTTGCGCAAGACGCAGTTCGTCGGCGTCAATCTCTCGGGCAGCTCGCTGAACGACGAGGCCTTCGTCGAGGATCTGTTCCGCCTGTTCGAGTACCACCGCGACGCGGTCTCGCGCCTGTGCATCGAGATCACCGAGACGGTGGCGCTGACCGATATGGTCCATATGCAGCGCTTCATCGACCGCGCCCGCGATCTGGGCGTCAAGGTGGCCTTGGACGACTTCGGCGCCGGCTATTCCTCGTTCGGCTACCTGAAGGGCCTGTCGGTCGACGCGCTGAAGCTGGACGGTTCCCTGGTCCGCGATGCCGCCAGCAACCCGGCCAGCATGGCCATCCTGGCCGCGCTGGGCGGTCTGGTGCGCAGCCTGGGCATGAAATCGATCGGCGAATATGCCGAGAACCTGCCGGTGCTGAAGGCGCTGGTCGCGGCCGGCGTGGACTATGCGCAGGGCTATGCAATCAGCCGGCCGGTGATGCCGGAGCGTATCCTCGAGGCCGATTCGGCCGCCGACTTCATCACCGATCCGGAGATCGCCGCCTTCGTGCGCAAGCTGCAGGCCCGCGATCCGCACACGATCCCGCTGTTCTCCGAACGTGCCGATGCAGCCCTGACCGGCATGCTGCACTGAGACTCAGGTTAGAACGGCGCCGCTGGCGCGACGCAAGGGAATGCTCGAATGGAGGGCATGGTTGCGGACACCGGGTGTCGGGTTGGTCACGCCCCAGACCACGCTGAGATCGCGCACGGCGTCAAGATCGATGTCGGGGTGCCGGGTCTGGAAAGCAAAGCCATACAGCGGATGCTCGGCCTGGCGCCAGATCGGCTCGGCTTCGGCGACGGCCATGCTCATTACGCGGTGCGGCAAGCCGCCCGCATGGGCCATTGGATAGAAGGCGCCCGACTCGGCGACGTCGGTATAAAGCAGGCCATCGTAAATCCGGTCCACCGGCCGCCGGCCGGCAACGACCAGCCAATCGGCGCCCTGCCCCAGGCTGTAGAGATAAAAGGCCTTGAACAGTGCATTGCGCACCAGCGAGGCATTGCCGCCGCTCTGCACGCTGAGCCGCGTCGCTTCGACCAGGCGCTTGCCCTGATAGCGCGCGGGTAGCGTCATCGACGCTTCGAGCGGCAGCGGCTTCAGCACATTGGTGTGCGTCCGCAAGGTGCCCAGTATCGTGCCGTCGAGCTTGGACTTGGCCACGATGACTTCGCAGCCCCATTCGAAATCGGCCGGCTCCGGCTCTGACAAACGCTGCCCCAGTTCGGGCAAGTGTCGGCCATAGGCAAGTGCACGCATCCGCGCCACTTCGGTCAGTTCGTCTCGGTTCGCAATGGTGACGCGAAACGGCAAACGTTCGCTGAGGCCCCCCTCGAAGCCTCCGGGGCTACCCGGCTTTGTCATGACAGCTCTTTCTTGTTGGCGGCCGCGCCCTCCGCGCGGCTCAATTCGTGAACCAGTTCACAAACTGACCCACGCAGGCCGAACTTAGCGCAGCCGTCCAAGCCGCGCAAGCGGCTTCACCCCGGGCGCGTCATCGGCGCCACAACCGAGTCAAGACCCGACCCTGCGCTCGGCTGTCACGAAAAAGAAAGAAGAAACGGGCGGAAATCGCTCAGAGCAGCAAGGCCAGGCGCTCAAGGATCAGCACCGCGAAGAAGGCCAGCCCCGCCAGCACCGTCCACTTGACGATGACCAGGCCGCGGCGGCGCCAGACGAGCTGGCGGGTGCCGATATACATCGCGAAGCAGACGACGGCGGCAAACAGCAGCAGGCCGACGACGAGGCGGAAGATCAGCATGAGTTCGGGTATTCCCTGAACCGATTTACCAGGCCGGCGCCAGTTCGGCAAAGCCCTGCGGGGCCTCGCGCTCGTCGTCGAAGCTGACGATCTCGTAGGCCTCGGGGTCGGCCAGCAACGCGCGCAGCAGCTTGTTGTTCAGCGCATGGCCGCCCTTGAACGAGGTGTAGGCGGCCAGGAGCGGATGGCCGACGACCTGCATATCGCCGATCGCATCGAGGATCTTGTGCTTGACGAACTCGTCGTCGTAGCGCAGCCCGTCGGCGTTCAGCACGCGGTAGTCGTCGACGACGATGGCGTTGTCCATCGAGCCGCCCAGGGTCAGGCCGCGCGAGCGCATCAGCTCGATATCGCTGGTCATGCCAAAGGTGCGCGCGCGGGCGATCTCGCGCTTGTACTGGCCCGAGCCCATGTCGAACACATAGTGCTGGCCGGTCGCCGAGACGGCCGGATTGTCGAACTCGATTTGGAAGCTCAGGGTGTAGCCATGGTGCGGCTCCAGCCTGGCCCACATCAGGCGCTTGCCCTCGCCCTGGCGCACCTCGACGGTTTTCTTGACGCGCAGAAAGCGCTTGGGCGCATCCTGCAGCGCGATGCCGGCGCTCTGCAGCAGGTAGACGAAGCTGGCCGCCGAACCGTCGAGCACCGGCACCTCGTCGGCGCTGATGTCGATATAGAGATTGTCCAGGCCTAGGCCCGCGCAGGCCGAGAGCAGGTGCTCGATCGTCTGCACCTTGGGGCCGCCCGGTTCGCCACCGGGGCTGATCGTCGTCGCCATCCGGGTGTCGCAGACCGACTCGGCGCTGACCGGGATCTCGACCGGCTGGCTCAAGTCGACGCGGCGGAACACCAGGCCGGTATCGGCCGGCGCCGGTCGCAGGGTCAGCTCGACCTTCTGGCCGCTGTGGATGCCGACGCCGACGGCCCGCGTCAGCGACTTGATGGTTCTTTGTTGCAGCATGGCCCGATTGTCGGTGATTACCCGGGGTTCTGCTGAGTCGGGCCCTTGCGCAACACCGGCAGCCGCAGGCTCAGCCGCGTGCCGTGGCCGGGGCTGCTGTCGATGCGCACATGGCCGCCCAGGCGCTGGGCGCGGCGCTGCTGGCTCTTCAGGCCGCGGCCGGCCGGCGCATTGCCGACGTCGAAGCCGTCGCCGTCGTCCTCCACGCGGATCTCGACATAGCTGCCGTGATGCCGCGTCACCATGCGCACCCGCGTCGCCCGCGCATGCTTGAGCACATTGGACAGCGCCTCCTGCATCAGCCGCAGCACATGCAGCGCGTCGGGCGGCTCCAGCCATTCGAGCGGGGGCAGGTCTTGCACGTCCCATTCGAGCACCAGGCCGCCAGCCTGCAGGCGCTTGCCCAGGCGGTAACGCATCGTCGCCAGCAGCGAGACCAGATCGTGGCCGACCGGCTCCAGCGAATCGATCACCAGGCGCAGATCGTCCACGCATTCGCGCAGCACCTCGACCACCTTGTCCTGGTCCATGCTGCCCTGCTCGACGGCGACCATCGCCGACAGCAGCGAGGAGCCCAGGCCGTCGTGCATGTCCTGCATCAGACGCTGCCGCTCGATCAGCAGCGCCTGCTGGCGCTCGGCCTCGCGCAGGCGGTCGTGCTGCGCCTGCAGCTGCGCGCCCTGCTGCTCGAGCTTCTGCGCCAGACTGGCATTGGTCAGCTCCACCTCGTCGAGCGCGCCGACATAGCGTCGCTGCACCGCATAGAGAAAGCTGACGACGATGATCAGCGTCGCAAACGGCATCAGGTAGATGTGCTCGGGCCAGGCCCAGCCGGCCAGCAGGAACAGATCGTGCACGCCCAGGGCCAGGCCCAGCAGCAGGCTCAGCGCGATCAGCCGCAGCTCGCGGCTGCCCTCGCGCACCGCCACCGCGCCGACGAACAAGGTGCCTATGGTGCCGACGATCGCGTTGACCGCATGCTGCAGCACCAGGGTGTCCAGCCAGCTGAGCCAGATCGGCATCGACAGCAGGCTGCTGGCGATGACGAAGATGGCCATCGCGCGGTCGAACTGCGGATGGCGCTGGCGCGCGAAGCGCAGCGCGAACAGAAAGGTCAGCAGCATCACCCAGGACATCGAGGCGTGCGTCGCCCACCAGAACCATTCCAGCCCGAGCCGGGTGCGCGGCAGGTCCAGGTGGTAGTGCAGATTGCGCACCAGCCAGGCCACGGTGGCCAGCGCGAACAGCAGATAGGCCGGCTCCTCGCGCCGGCGCACCCACAGCGCGAACGAAAACAGGCCCAGCACCACCAAGGTCAGGCCGGTTGCCTGCGGCACGCCGATCTGCAAGGCCCAGCGGCGCTGGTACTGCGGCTCGAGATCCTCGCGCGCGCCGAGCCAGGCGCTGGAGACCGCATAGAAGCTGTCGCGCAGCACCGGCACCGCGACGACGACATCGAGCTCCTGCTCCTGGCGCAGCTCGGTCAGCGCGGCCGGGAAGGCGGCCCATAGCGGCCGCACCCATTGCTCGCGCGCGCCGGCCTGGTTGTCGAACACCGGCCGCCAGCCCTCCTCGGTATGCACCAGCACCGCCGCCGCCATCGTCACCAGCCGAGGCATATAGAGCGCGACGCTGGTCGACCAGCGCCCCTGCGGCGGCGTGTAGCGCAGCCGGTACCAGCGCATCTGGTATTGCGGGTCCTCGGCCGACAGGCCCTTGCCGGCCTCGCGCGTGCGCACATCTGGCAGGCTGACCGGCCGCCAGGCGGCCGGATCGTCCGGCGGCTGCAGGCGCGGCGGCAGGTGGTCGGGGAAACTGCCGGGGCCGCCGTCCATGGTGCGCAGCGCCGCCCACCAGGCCTTCAGATCGTCGGCGCTCCACTGGCTGATCGCCAGCCGCGCCGTCGTCGCCTGCTGGCCGCCGCTGCGCGGCGCCTGTTCCGGCAGCGGAATCATCTGCGCCCCTGCCGGCTGCAACAGCAGCAGCAGGCCCGAAAACAGCAGGGCCTGCACCAGGGCCAGCGATCGCATCCAGCCGGAACGGAGGGACTCAGCCATTCAAGGGCACTTCTTGTTGTTGGCCATGCAATGAGCAAGCATGCCACACAAGCGGGCGCACAAAAATGATGAAGACCCGGCGCGGCGGGAAGGAGGTTGGCGATGCCGCGCCGGGTCTTGCGGGGATGCCGGGCCGAGGGCGCCCGGTCTTCGATCCTCAGTCGGCCTGCTTGCGCAGGAAGGCCGGGATCTCGATTTCGTCCATGCCGTTCGAGGACAGGGCCTCGACCTTGGCGGCGGCCGTGCGGCCGTGGCGCCAGACGCTGGGCACCGGGTTGGCGCCGTAGTCGCCACCATGGGCGCCATGGCCCAGACCGGCCAGGCCGGCCGCCGCGCTGCTGCCCGGCACGCTGACCTGCTGGGTCAGCACCGGCATATTGTCGGTGCCGGTGCGACGCATCACCTCGGTCTGGTGCACGACCGACAGCGGGGCCTGCTGGCGCGCACGCTGCGAGCTCAGGCCGGTCGCGATCACCGTCACGCGCAGCGCATCGCCGAGGCTCTCGTCATAGGCGGTGCCATAGATGATGTGCGCGTCTTCGCTGGCGTAGCGCTTGATCGCGTTCATCGCATTGCGCGACTCGCTCAGCTTGAAGGTGTTGCGATTCGCGGCGATCAGCACCAGCACGCCACGCGCGCCGGACAGATCGATGCCTTCCAGCAGCGGGCAGGCGACGGCCGCCTCGGCCGCCTTGCTCGCGCGGTCCGGCCCGCTGGCCTGGGCCGTGCCCATCATCGCCTTGCCCGGCTCGCTCATCACCGTCTTGACGTCCTCGAAGTCGACGTTCACCAGGCCGGGGATGTGGATGATGTCGGAGATGCCGCCGACGGCGTTCTTCAGCACGTCGTTGGCATGCGCGAAGGCCTGGTCCTGGGTGACGTCGTCGCCCAGCACGTCGAGCAGCTTGTCGTTCAGTACGACGATCAGCGAATCGACATTGGCTTCCAGCTCGGCCAGGCCCGCATCGGCGGCCTTCGAGCGGCGATTGCCCTCGAACTCGAAGGGCTTGGTCACGACGCCGACCGTCAGGATGCCCATTTCCTTGGCCACCTTGGCGATCACCGGCGCGGCGCCGGTGCCGGTGCCGCCGCCCATGCCGGCGGTGATGAACAGCATGTGCGCGCCGGCGATCGATTCGCGGATGCGCTCCTCGGCCTCCTCGGCCGCGGCCTTGCCCATTTCCGGCTTGGCACCTGCACCGAGGCCCGAGCTGCCCAGTTGCAGCAGTTGGTCCGCCTTCGAGCGATTGAGCGCCTGCGCATCGGTATTGGCGCAGATGAATTCCACGCCCTGAACCCCTTGCTCAATCATGTGGTCGACCGCGTTGCCGCCGCCGCCGCCAACGCCAATCACCTTGATTTGGGTGCCTTGGTCAAACTCTTCAATCATCTCGATCGCCATATGAACCTCCTTCGCCAATTATGCCCAAGCAAACCGTTGAAAAATACAGGGAACAGCCCTTTTTTTACAAAACTGCCGCCTGATTTCGGCAGTTTTGCCATACCCCAAGCGCCGGCTCGCGGCCGGCGTTCGTCTTTTTAGAAGTTGCCGAGGAACCAATCCTTGGCCCGGCCAAACATGGTTTTCATGGAACCGGCCTGCTGGGCCGCCTTCAAACCCCGGGTGCGCGACAGACGCGCCTCTTCCAGCAAACCCATCACTGTCGCCGAGCGGGGATTCGAAACCATGTCGAACAGCGCGCCCGAATAGGTCGGATTGCCGCGCCGCACCGGTTTGAGGAATATGTCCTCGGCCAGTTCCACCATACCCGGCATCACCGCCGATCCGCCGGTCAGCACGATTCCCGAGGACAGCAGTTCCTCATACCCGCTCTCGCGGATCACCTGGTGGACCAGCGAAAATATTTCCTCGACCCGCGGTTCGATCACGCCGGCCAGCGCCTGCTTGGACAACATGCGCGGCGCGCGGTCGCCCAGACCGGGCACCTCAACCTGATCGGCCGGGTCGGCCAAGAGCTGTTTGGCGACGCCGTGCTCGACCTTGATCTCCTCGGCGTCCTTGGTCGGCGTGCGCAGGGCCATCGCGATATCGCTGGTGATCAGGTCCCCAGCGATCGGGATCACGGCCGTGTGCCGGATCGAGCCGCCGGTGAAGATCGCCACATCGGTGGTGCCGGCGCCGATGTCGACGATGGCCACGCCCAGGTCGCGCTCGTCCGAGGTCAGCGCCGCCAGGCTGGAGGCGCTGGGATTCAAAACCAGCTGGTCCACTTCCAGACCGCAGCGGCGCACGCATTTGACGATATTCTCGGCCGCGCTTTGGGCGCCGGTCACGATATGGACCTTGACCTCCAGCCGGCCGCCGCTCATGCCGATCGGTTCTTTCACCTCATGGCCGTCGATGACAAATTCCTGCGGCTCGACCAGCAAAAGCCGCTGGTCGTTCGGGATATTGATGGCCTTGGCCGTTTCGACCACCCGCGCGACATCGACCGGCGTGACCTCCTTGTCGCGCACGATGACCATGCCGGTGGAGTTCTGGCCGCGAATATGGCTGCCGGTAATCCCCGTGAAAACCCTTGATATTTTGCAGTCGGCCATCATTTCGGCCTCTTTCAGCGCCTGCTGAATGGACTGCACGGTGGCGTCGATATTGACGACGACGCCGCGCTTCAGGCCATGCGAGGGAGCGACGCCCAGGCCGGCAATGCGCAATTCGCCATTGCCCAGCACCTCGGCCACGACGGCCATGATCTTGGCTGTGCCGATATCCAAACCAACGACCAGATCCTTGTATTCCTTGGCCATGCTCATCCTTTAGTTTTTCTTGACACCCGGCTTATTGGCCGGATTCGGCGTCGTCGATATTCCGCGCAGGCGCACCGCATAGCCGTCCTGATGGCGCAGATCGGCCGACAAGAGGGGGGTGCCGTAACGCGAGGTGATCTGGGTGATCGTGCGCACGAACTGGCCGAAACGCGCCAGCACCTCGCTCTCGCTGCCGCGACCCAACTCGACGGTGGCGCCCTTTTCCAGGCTCAGCCGCCAGGAGCCGCGGCCGGACAGGTCCAGGCGCTCGACCCGGTCGCCGATCAGCGCCACCTGCTGCTGCAGCAGCTGCCACATGCGAAGCATCGCGGCCGAGCTGCCGGCCGGACCGGCCAGCAGCGGCAGGTCCTCGTCCTCGACATCGCCGAGGTTGGCCTGGAAGACCTCGCCAAAGCTGTTGACCAGCGACTTCTCGACGCTGGCATCGCTGTCGGCGTCGGCGCCCTCGGCCTTGGTTTCCCAGTAGGCGGCCGGCCGGTGCTCCTCCAGGCGCACCTTCAAGCGGTTCGGCCAGACCCGCTGCACCGTCGCGCTGCGCACCCAGGGCACCGCCTCGAAGGCCTGGCGGCCGGCCTGCAGGTCCATGCTGAGGAAGGAGCCGCTCAGATGCGGCAGCGCATTGGCGCGCAGCGAGGCCGCGCTGTTGCGCGTCACGTCACCCTCGACCTGGATCGCCCGGATCGCAAAGGCCGGCAGCCGCAGCAGTCCCTTGGCGGCAAAGGCCAGCGCCAGCAGCAGCAGCCCGGTCAGCAGCAGCGCCGACACCGCATTCATCATGCGGACATCGGGCGGCAGCGGGTTGGGCGTCAGGCTGGCGGCGGGCATCGTCTGTCTCGATCAGGCCTTGCTGCTGTCCAGCCGCGCCTGGGCGATCAGCCACAGGCACAGCTGTTCGTAGGAGATGCCGGCCGCCTTGGCCGAGATCGGCACCAGCGAGTGCGAGGTCATGCCGGGCGAGGTGTTCATCTCCAGCAGGAAGGCGCGGCCGTCGCTTTTGCGCAGCATCAGGTCCGCACGCCCCCAGCCGCGGCAGCCCAGCGAGCGGTAGGCGGCCAGCGCCAGCGCGCGGATTTCCTGCTCCTGCGCCTCGGACAGGCGACCGACGTGGTACTGCGTGACGTCGGTGAAGTACTTGTTCTGGTAGTCGTACTTGCCCTCGGGCGCCTCGATTTGGATCACTGGCAGCGCCTGCGCCGTCTCGCCCTCGCCCAGCAGCGGGCAGGTCAGCTCCAGGCCCTCGATGAATTCCTCGCACAGCACGGCGCTGTCGAAACGCGCGGCCAGCTCGACGGCCTCCTGCATCTGCGAGTAGCCGCTGACCTTGGAGGCGCCCATGCTGGAGCCCTCGTGCGGCGGCTTGACGAATAGCGGCAGGCCCAGCTCGTCCGGCACCAAGCGCACGCGCTCGGGCTGCTGCTCGTGCGGACGCAAGGTCACCCAGCGCGGCGTCGGCAGACCGTCGGCCAGCCATACCTTCTTGGTCATCACCTTGTCCATCGCGATCGCCGAGGCCATCACGCCGGAGCCGGTGTAGGGAATGCCCAGCAATTCGAGCGCGCCCTGCACCGTGCCGTCCTCGCCGCCACGGCCATGCAGCGCGATGAAGCAGCGCGCGACGCCCAGCGCCTTCAACTCGCCCAGCTCGCGCTCGGAGGGATCGAACGCGACAGCGTCCACGCCTTGCGCCTGCAGGGCCTTCAGCACGCCGGGGCCCGACATGGTCAGCGAGACCTCGCGCTCGGCGGAGCTGCCGCCCATCAGCACGGCCACCTTGCCGAGCGACTTCACATCGATATTCAGATCCAGGTTCAGCGGCATTACCGGACCTCCTTCAACAGTTCAACCGTCTGCGCCGGCACCGCGCCGATGGACCCGGCACCCATCACGATCACCACATCGCCATCGCGCGCCTGCTCGCCGATCGCCCGCGGCAGCGCCGCCACCTCGTCGACGAAGAGCGGATCGACCTTGCCGGCCAGGCGCAGCGCGCGCATCAGCGCGCGGCCATCGGCGGCGGCGATCGGAGCCTCGCCGGCCGCATAGACCTCGGTCAGCAGCACGCCATCGGCCGTCGAGATCACCTTGACGAAGTCCTCGAAGCAATCGCGCGTGCGGGTGTAGCGGTGCGGCTGGAAGGCCAAGAGCAGACGCCGACCCGGAAAGGCACCGCGCGCGGCGGACAGCACGGCCGCCATCTCGGCCGGGTGATGGCCGTAGTCGTCGATGACGACGAAACGGCCGCCATCGGCGGCGGGCAGCTCGCCATAGGACTGGAAGCGCCGGCCGACGCCGCCGAACTTGGCCAGGGCGGCGGCGATCGGCGCATCCGGCAGTTCCAGCTCGGTCGCAACGGCGATCGCCGCCAGCGCGTTCAAGACGTTGTGCTCGCCGGCCAGGTTTAGGGTCACCTGCAGATCCGGCAGCGCCTGACCGTTGCGTCGCTGCACCGTGAAGCGCATCTGGCCGCCCGGCAGCGCCTGCACGTCGACGGCGCGCACCTCGTTGTCCTCGCCGAGGCCGTAGCGGACGATGGGCCGCGAGACCAGGGGCATGATCGAGCGCACGCCTGCATCGTCGCCACAGAGGACCGCCGCGCCGTAGAAGGGCATGCGCTCGAGGAAGTCGACGAAGGCATGCTTCAGGCGCGCGAAGTCATGGCCATAGGTCTCCATATGGTCGGCGTCGATATTGGTGACGACGGCCATCATGGGCAGCAGGTTCAGGAAGGAGGCATCGCTCTCGTCGGCCTCGACGACGATGTACTCGCCCTGGCCGACGCGCGAGTTCGCGCCGGCGGCCAAGAGCTTGCCGCCGATCACGAAGCTCGGATCGCTGCCGGCCTCGATCAGCACCGAGGTCACCAGCGAGGTCGTCGTCGTCTTGCCGTGGGTGCCGGCGATCGCGATGCCTTTCTTCAGGCGCATCAGCTCGGCCAGCATCACCGCGCGCGGCACCACCGGCACCTTCTTCGCGCGCGCGGCGATCACTTCGGGGTTGTCGCCCTTGACCGCGGTCGAGGTGACGACCGCCTGTGCGCCGGCGATGTTCCCGGCCTCGTGGCCGATATGGACGGTGATGCCCAAGCCCGCCAGCCGCTGCGTGACCGCGCTGTCGTTCTGGTCGGAGCCGGAGACCCGGTAGCCGGTGCTGTGCAGCACCTCGGCAATGGCGCTCATGCCGGCGCCGCCAATGCCGACGAAGTGAATGTGCTTGACCGCGTGTTTCATGGCCGAGCCTCCCGGGCCGGGGTGATTGCTTCGGCGGCCTCGCTGCCTTCGACGAAGTGGATGTGCTTGACTGCGTGCTTCATGATGGCTTCACCATCGATTCGATTTCATCGGCGACGCGCGCCGCGGCGCGCGGACGCGCCAGATTGCGGGCCTTCTCGGCCATGGCCAGCAGCGCCTCGCGGTCAAGGCTGCGCAGCAGCTCGTGCAGGCCCTGCGCGCTGAGTTCCTGCTGCGGCAGGTGGATGGCCGCGCCATGCTGGGCCATGAAGATCGCGTTGTCGCGCTGGTGCGAGGTCGTGCTGACCACCAGCGGCACCAGCACGGCCGGCAGGCCGGCCGCGCAGAGCTCGCTGACCGTCACCGCGCCGGCGCGGCAGACGATCAGGTCGGCGGCGGCCAGCTGCGCCGCCATGTCCTCGATGAAGGGCAGGATCTCCGCCCCATCACCAGGTTCTATACCGGCTTCGCGATAGGCCTGCTGCACCGCATGCAGATTCGCCTGGCCCGCCTGGTGGACGACCCGCGGGCGTTCTTCGGCCGGCCACAGCGCCAGCGCCTGCGGGATCACCTCGTTGATCGCGCGCGCGCCCAGCGAGCCGCCGACGACCAGCAGCCGCAGCGGCCCCGTGCGGCCGGCATAGCGCGCGGCCGGCACCGGCAGCGCCTCGATCTCGGCGCGCACCGGATTGCCGGTGACGACGGCCTTGTCGGTCGAGGCCGCGGCCACGCCGTCGAAGCCGAAGCCGATGCGGCGGGCGAAGGGCTTCAGGCTCTGGTTGCTCAAGAGCATGGCCGCGTCGGCATTGACCAGCATCAGCGGGCGGCGCATCAGCCAGGCCATCAGGCCGCCGGGCAGGCAGACATAGCCGCCCATGCCCAGCACCGCATCGGCGCTGCGCGTGACGAAGACCTGGCGCGATTGGACGAAGGCCTGGACCAGCTTGAACACGCCGGTCAGCGCGTGCTTCAACCCCTTGCCGCGCAGGCCGGCAAAGGCCAGCCGGTCCAGCGGCAGGCCGGTCGGCGGCACCAGCCTGTTCTCCATGCCCTGCTCGGTGCCCATCCAGGACACGCTCCAGCCACGGCGCTTCATTTCGTCCGCGACGGCGAGGCCCGGAATGATGTGGCCGCCGGTGCCCGCGGCCATGATGACGAGGTGCTTGCTCATTGGCGCCCCTCGCCCAGCGGGTACGCTGGTCGGTCCCCCGAGGGGACGCCAGCCTGCCGGCTGGCATCGCGGGCCGGCTTGGGAGCGGCCCGGCGCTCGGCCCGGAATACGATACTCATGCGCGGCCTCCTCGCATGAGTTGTCTGTTCTCGATGTCGATGCGGAGAACAACAGCGAGGGCCACGCAGTTCATCAAGATCGCCGAGCCGCCAAAGCTCATCAGCGGCAGGGTCAGGCCTTTCGTCGGCAGCGCGCCGAGGTTGACGCCCATATTGATGAAGGCCTGGCCGCCCATCCAGATGCCGATGCCTTGCGCATAGAGGCCGGCAAACACGCGATCCAGCGCGATCGCCTGGCGGCCGATGTGGAAGAGGCGGCGCGAGAGCCAGAAGAAGGCGATGATGACGACGGCGACGCCGACGAAGCC
Organism: Roseateles violae; assembly: GCF_030410485.1. Lineage (GTDB taxonomy): Bacteria > Pseudomonadota > Gammaproteobacteria > Burkholderiales > Burkholderiaceae_C > Roseateles_D > Roseateles_D violae. The sequence goes on from NZ_JAUHHC010000005.1 coordinate 172,509, forward strand.
GAGTTCCTCGCCGATCACGGCCAGCAGGAAGTCGGTATGGGCCTCGGGCAGGTAGTGCAGCTTCTCGACGCTGCCGCCCAGGCCCTGGCCGAACCACTCGCCGCGGCCGAAGGCGATCAGCGAATGGGTCAGCTGGTAGGCCTTGCCCTGCGCGTACTTCTCGTCCCAGGGATTCAGATAGGCAAAGATCCGCTCGCGGCGGAACTCGCTGAAGGTGATCATCAGCACGAAGGCGCCGACCAGCACCGCCACGATCAGGAAGAACATGCGGCCGTTGACGCCGCCCAGGAACAGGATGCCCATCGCGATCGCCGCGATCACCATGAAGGCGCCCATGTCGGGCTCGGCCAGCAAGAGCACGCCGACGACGCCGAGCGCGACCACCATCGGCCAGACCGCCTGGAAGAAGTTCTCCTTGACGTCCATCTTGCGGACCATATAGCTGGCCGCATACATCGCGATCGCCATCTTGGCCAGCTCGCTGGGCTGGAAGTTCATCACCCCCAGCGGGATCCAGCGCCGCGCGCCGTAGACGACCTTGCCCACATGCGGGATCAGCACGACCACCAGCAGCACCAGCGCGGCGACGAAGAGCCAGGGGGCCAGGCGCTCCCAGGTGGCCACCGGCACCTGCACGGTGACCAGGGCGGCCACCAGGCCGAACAGCACCGCAACCACATGACGGGTCAGGAAATGTGTCGGCTGGTATTTGGCGAAGCGCGGGTTGTCCGGCATCGCGATCGAGGCCGAGTAGACCATCAGCAGGCCCAGGGCCATCAGCGCGACGACGACCCAGACCAGGGTCAGGTCGACACCCTGCAGCTTGGTCGGCTGGCCGGCCGAGGTGGAGACCCAGTCGCGCACCGGCACATCGGCGCCGCCGGCCTCGCCGCGCGCCCCACCGCCCAGCGCGCGCAGGCGCTGGCCCAGCGATTTCAAGGACAGCGCGGCGCTCACAGCGACACCCCCCGCTCGTCCGCCAGCGCCCGCACCGTGGCGACAAAGACCTCGGCGCGGTGCGCGTAGTTGCGGAACATGTCCAGGCTCGCGCAGGCCGGGCTCAGCAGCACGCTGTCGCCGCTCTGCGCCTGGGCCAGGCACCAGGCGGTGGCCGCCTCCAGGCTCTCCTGCGACTGCAGCGGCACGCCGCTGCCGGCCAGCGCCGCGGCGATCTGCGGGCCGTCGCGGCCGATCAGGGCGACCGCCCGCGCATGCCGCGCGACGCCGGCGGCCAGCGGCGAGAAGTCCTGGCCCTTGCCGTCGCCGCCGAGGATCAGCACGAGCTTGGCCGGCGCGCGGTCGGCGCCCAGGCCCAGGATGGCGGCGACGGTGGCGCCGACATTGGTGCCCTTGGAGTCGTCATAGAAATCGACGCCGTCCAGCGTGCCCACATGCTCGACGCGGTGCGGCTCGCCGCGGTATTCGCGCAGGCCGTGCAGCATGGGCGCCAAGGGGCAGCCGGCGGCGGTGGCCAGGGCCAGCGCGGCCAGCGCATTGGCGGCATTGTGGCGACCGCGCACGCGCAGCGCGTCGGCCGGCATCAGGCGCTGGATGATCAGCGCTTCCTCGTCCTCGTCACGGCCGCGCTTCTTCGACAGCTGCGTCTCGTCGGCCTCGCGGGCGCGCACCAGCCAAGCCATGCCGCCCTCCTCGATCAGGCCGAAGTCGCCGGGCCGCTGCGGCGCGTCCAGACCGAAGCGCAATACCTGGCGCGAGACGCTCTTGGCCGGGCGGCCACGGCCCTGCTTGACCAGCACCGGGGCCGGCACCATCGCCTCCACCAGCGGGTCGTCGCGGTTGATCACCATCACCACCCCGCTATTCAAGTCCGTGCCGAAGATGCGCGCCTTCGCGCGGCCATAGGCGGCCATATCGCCATGCCAGTCCAGATGGTCCTGCGTCAGGTTCAGCACCGCGGCGGCCGTCGGCTCGAAGCCCTGCACCTCGTCGAGCTGGAAACTCGACAGCTCCAGCACCCAGACCTCGGGCAGGTGCTCGAACACCGGGCCCCTGGGCGGCGGCGGCTTGATCGGCAGCGGCGCCGCGTCGAGCAAGGCGTCGACTTCGTCCAGCGTCGACACGGCCGGCGGCAGCACATCTTCGGCCGGCTCGGCCGCTTCGGACCCTTGCGCAGCGTCCTCCGCCGCCTGCAGGACCGGCTCGCCGCCGGTCTCCTCCATCAAGACGGCATCCGCTTCGGCAGCGGGAGCCTCTTCGACGGTCACCACGGGCTCAAGGTCCAGCGCCTGGCCCAGCGTCGTCAGCATGCTCGGCCCGATATTGCCGGCCGTCGCGACGCGCCGGCCGGCGCGCTCGACCAGCAGGCTGGTCATGCAGGTGGTCGTCGTCTTGCCATTGGTGCCGGTGATGGCTAGCACGGCCGGCGCGTAGCGGCGCTCGGCCCTCAGATCGGCCAACGCGCGCGCGAACAGATCGAGCTCGCCCTGCACCGGCACGCCGCTCGCGCGGGCGCGTTCGAGCAGGGGCTGCAGGCGCGCATCGAGCGGCGACAGGCCGGGGCTCTTCAGCAGCAGCTGCACGCCGTCCAGCGCCTGGGCCTGCAGCTCGCCATGGAAGAACTCGGCCGCCGGCAGTTGCTCGCGCAGTGCCGCCAGCTGCGGCGGCGTGGCGCGCGAATCCCAGACGCGGACCGCGGCCGCGCCGTGCCGGGCGACCCAGGCGGCCATGGCCAGGCCCGAGTCCCCGAGGCCCAGCACCAGCACCTTGAGTCCGCTCAGATGTTTCATCTGTCGCTCAACGCAGCTTCAGGCTGGCCAGGCCGATCAGGCACAGCAGCATGGTGATGATCCAGAAGCGCACGACGACCTGGGTCTCGGTCCAGCCGGACTTCTCGAAATGGTGGTGCAGCGGCGCCATCTTGAAGATCCGCCGGCCGGTGCCGGTCTTCTTCTTGGTGTACTTGAACCAGCTGACCTGCAGCATCACCGACAGCACCTCGGCGACGAAGATGCCGCCCATGATGCCCAGCACGATCTCCTGGCGCGTGATCACGGCCAGGGTGCCGAGGCCGCCGCCCAGCGCCAGCGCGCCGACGTCGCCCATGAAGACCTGGGCCGGATGGGTGTTGAACCAGAGGAAGGCAAGACCCGCCCCCGCGGTGGCGGCGCAGAAGATCATCAGCTCGCCGGCGCCGGGGATGTAGGGCAGCAAGAGGTATTTGGAGTAGACCGAGGAGCCGGTCAGGTAGGCGAACACGCCCAGCGCCGAGCCCACCATCACCACCGGCATGATGGCCAGGCCGTCCAGACCGTCGGTGAAGTTGACCGCATTGCTGGTGCCGACGATGACGACATAGCTCAGGGCGATGAAGCCGAACACCCCCAGCGGATAGCTGACCGCCTTGAAGAAGGGCACCAGCAGGTCGGCCTTGGGCGGCAGCTCGGTCGAGAAGCCGCTGGTGACCCAGCGGGTGAACAGCTGCACCACGCCGAGGAAGGAGGTCTCCGACACGCTGAAGGCCAGGTAGAGCGCGGCGACCAGGCCGATCAGCGATTGCCAGAAGAACTTCTCGCGGCTCTTCATGCCTTCGGGGTTCTTGTCGACGACCTTGCGCCAGTCGTCGACCCAGCCGATCGCGCCGAAGCCCATGGTCACCAGCATCACCACCCAGACGAAGCGGTTGCTCCAGTCGAACCAGAGCAGGGTCGAGATGCCGATGCCGATCAGGATCAGCACACCGCCCATGGTCGGCGTGCCGCTCTTGGCCAGATGCTGCTGCACGCCGTACTGGCGGATCGGCTGGCCGATCTTCATCTCGGTCAGGCGGCGGATCACCCAGGGCCCGAAGGCCAGGCCGATCAAGAGCGCCGTCATCGCCGCCATCACCGCGCGGAAGGTGATGTAGTTGAAGACGCGCAGGAAGCCGTAGTCGGGGAACAGCGTCTGCAGCCACTGGGCCAGGCTAAGCAGCATCGCTTGCTCCCGCGGCCAGCGCCGCAACCACCTGTTCCATCTTCATGAATCTCGATCCCTTGACCAGAATGTTCTGCACCGCCGGGGCGGTGGACAAGGCGCCGATCAGCTCGGCCACCGTATTGAAATGACGCGCGCCCGCACCGTAGGCGGCCGCGCTGGCGGCCGCGGCGCTGCCGGCGGTCCACAGCGCGGCCAGGCCGCGGCTGGCCGCATAGGCGCCGACCTCGGCATGGAAGGCCGGCCCCTGATCGCCGACCTCGCCCATATCGCCCAACAGCAGCCAGGAATCGCCGGGCAGTTCGGCCAGCACCTCGATCGCCGCGCGCACGCTATCCGGATTCGCGTTGTAGCTGTCGTCGATCAGCGTGATGCGCCGGCCCTCGCGCTCCAGGCTTCGCAGCTGCGAGCGGCCCTTGACCGGGCGGAAGTCCTCCAGGCCGCGCACGATGGCGGCCAGCGGCGCGCCGGCCGCCAGCGCGCAGGCGGCGGCTGCCAGCGCATTGCGCACGTTGTGCAGACCGGCCACGGCCAGCGCGACCGGCGCATCGCCGGCCGGCGTGCGCAGCTCCAGCGCCCAATGCCCCGCATCGACCCAGCGCGCGCGGCCGGTCACGTCGGCCTGGCCCTGCAGGGCGAAGCTCAGCACGGCGCGCGAGCCGGCCAGCTCGAGCCAGATCGGCGCGCAGGCATCCTCGGCCGGGAACACGGCCACGCCGGCCGGGCCCAGCGCGCCGATGACGGCACCGTTTTCCAGCGCGGCGGCCTCGACCGTCTGCAGGAATTCCTGGTGCTCGCGCTGCGCGTTGTTGACCAGGGCCACCGTCGGCTGCGCGAAGGCGGCCAGCGGCGCGATCTCGCCCGGATGGTTCATGCCCAGCTCGACGACGGCGGCGCGATGCCAGACCGCATCGTCCTGGCGCAGGCGCAGCAGGGTCAGCGGCAGGCCGATGTCGTTGTTGAAATTGCCCTCGGTCGCCAGCGCGTGCGTGCCCAGCCAGGCGCGCAGGATGCTGGCGATCATCTGGGTGACCGTGGTCTTGCCATTGCTGCCAGTGACGGCGATCAGCGGCAGATGGCAGTGGCGGCGCCAGGCGGCGGCCAGCTGGCCCAGGGCCGCCTTGGCGTCGGGCACCAGAATGCCGGGCAGGCCGGCCTCGGTCAGGCCGCGCTCGGCCAGCGCGGCGACGGCACCGGAGGCCGCCGCCTGCGCGAGAAAGTCGTTGGCATCGAAGCGCTCGCCGCGCAGCGCGACGAAGAGATCGCCGGCCTGCAGGCTGCGCGTGTCGCTGTGCACGCGCGCGATCTCGGTGGCGCCGTCACCGATCAGCCGCGCCTCGGGCACGGCCGGCAGCAGCAGGTGGTGGGCCTGGGCCAGGGTCATCAGCGTCGTCACAGCCCGGCCCTCGCGATCAGCGCGGCGCGCGCCTCGTCGACATCGGAGAAGGGCCGGCGCTCGCCGGCGATCTCCTGGTAGTCCTCGTGGCCCTTGCCGGCCACCAGGATCACATCGCGCGCGCCGGCTTCGAGCACGGCACGTGCAATGGCCTCGCGACGATCGACCAGGGCCAGGCGTGGCGCGTCCGCTGCCATGCCCTGTTCGATGTCGGCGAGGATTTGCTCGGGCGCCTCATGGCGCGGGTTGTCGCTGGTGACGATCACGCGCGCGGCCAGCCGCGCGGCGATCGCGCCCATCTGCGGGCGCTTGGCGCGGTCGCGGTTGCCGCCGCAGCCGAACACGCACAGCAGGCGCCCGCCGCGCGCGGCCGCCAGCGGCTGCAGCGCGCTCAGCGCCTTGTCCAGCGCGTCCGGCGTGTGCGCGTAGTCGACCACCGGCTGCGGCAGTTCGCGGCCGTTGCCGATGCGCTGCATCCGGCCCGGCACCGGCGTGACCTGGCCGATGAGGGCGGCGATGCTGGCCAGCGCATGGCCCAGCGCGCGCAGGCCGCCGATGACGGCCAGCAGGTTGGCGACGTTGTACTCGCCGATCAGGCCGGTCTCGACCAGCAGCTCTTCATCGCCCTCGCGCAGCGTGAAGGCCAGGCCGCCGGCGCGGTAGTGCAGCGCATGCGCCGACAGCCGCGCATCCTCGCGATTCAGCGCATAGGTCCAGACATCGAGCCGGCCGGCCAGCTCGGCGGCCAGTTCGGCGCCCTTGGCGTCGTCGACGTTCAGCACCGCAGCCCGCAGGCCCTCGAAATCGAACAGCTCGCGCTTGGCCGCCCAGTAGGCGTCCATATCGCCGTGGTAGTCCAAATGGTCCTGGGTGAAATTGGTGAACAGCGCGACCTTGATCGCGGTGCCGGCCAGGCGATGCTCCTTCAGGCCGATCGACGAGGCCTCGATCGCGCAGGCCTTGAAGCCGGCGTCGGCCATGCGCCGGAAGGCCGCCTGCAGCAGCACCGGATCGGGCGTCGTCAGGCCGGTGTACTCGATCGCGGCCGGCCGGCCGGCATGCCCCGGAATGGGCGGCTCGCCGACGCCCAGGGTGCCGACCACGCCGCAGCGCGCGCCCAGCAGGGCCAGCGCTTGCGCGGTCCACCAGGCGGTCGAGGTCTTGCCGTTGGTGCCGGTCGTCGCGACGATGTCGAGCCCGCGCGAGGGCTCGCCGTAGTAGGCGGCGGCGATCAGGCCGGTCTTGCTCTTCAGGCCCGGCAGCGAGGCGACGCGCGCATCGCTGAAGGCATGGGCCTCGACGCCCTCGTCCTCGACCAGGCAGGTCGCCGCGCCGGCGGCCAGGGCGGCCGGCACGAACTCGCGGCCATCGCGCGCATAGCCGGGCCAGGCGATGAAGGCATCGCCGGCCGCCACCGCGCGGCTGTCGGTGCGCAGCGCGCCGGTGGTCCATTCCTGCAGCCAGCGGGCCGCGGCCTCGGGGGATTTCAGCTTCGTCAGCATCAGAAGCTCTCCTCGACGGCCTGGGTCTTCTGCACCGCCAGGATCTGCGGCTTGACGTCCAGATCGGGTGGGACGCCCATCAGGCGCAGGGTCTGGGCGACCACCTGGCTGAACACCGGGGCGGCAACCGCGCCGCCGAAATACTGGCCATTGCTGGGCTCGTCGACCATCACCGCGACGACGATGCGCGGCTTGCTGATCGGTGCGATGCCGACGAACCAGCTGCGGTATTTGTGGCCGGCATAACCCTTGCCTTCCTGTTTGTGCGCGGTGCCGGACTTGCCGCCGACGCTGTAGCCGCTGACCATGGCCTGCGGCGCGGTGCCGCCGGGGCCGGCCGCCATCTGCAGCATCTCGCGCAGCTGGGCGGCCGTCTTGGGCGAGAAGACCTTGATGCCGTGCACCAGGGTGCCGGGCGCCTGCTTGGTCATGGTCAGCGGGATCACTTCGCCGTCGCGCGCGAACACCGTGTAGGCATGGGCCAGCTGGAACAGCGAGGCCGACAGGCCGTAGCCATAGGCCATGGTCGCCTGCTCGATCGGGCGCCAGCTCTTGTAGGGCCGCAGCTTGCCGGTGATCGCGCCGGGGAAGTTGATCTGCGGGCGCTGGCCCAGGCCGATGCTGGTGAACAGCTCGTGCATCTCGCGCGGCTGCATGCCCAGCGCCAGCTTGGCGGCGCCGACATTGCTGGACTTCTGGATGATCTGGGTGACGCTCAGCGCGTCCTTGGGCGTGTGGTCGGTCGGCGACCAGCCGGCGATGCTGACGCTGCCGCGGCCGGTGTTGACGATGGTGTCGGGCGTCACCCGGCCGGTCTCCAGCGCCAGGCCGACGATCATCGGCTTCATCGTCGAGCCGGGCTCGAAGATGTCGGTCAGCGCGCGGTTGCGCAGCTGCGCGCCGCTGAGGTTCTGGCGATCGCCCGGGTCGTAGCTCGGGTAGTTGGCCAGCGCCAGCACCTCGCCGGTCTGCGCGTCCAGCACGACGACCGAACCGGCCTTGGCCTTGTGCTCGGCCACCGCATCGCGCACGCGCTGATAGGCGAAGAACTGCACCTTGGAGTCCACCGACAGATCGATGTCGCGGCCGTTGACCGCCGGCACCCGCTCGCCGATGTCCTCGACGACGCGGCCCAGCCGGTCGCGCACGACGGCGCGCGAGCCGTCGCGGCCCTGCAGGTCCTTCTGGAAGGCCAGCTCGATGCCCTCCTGGCCGCGCTCCTCGATATTGGTGAAGCCGACCACATGGGCGGCCGCCTCGCCCTCCGGGTACTTGCGCTTGTACTCGCGGTCCTGGAACACGCCCTTCAGGTTCAGCGCCTTGATCTGGGCGGCGGTCTGGTCGTCGGCCTGGCGGCGCAGCCAGACAAAGCGGGTCGCCGGGTCGAGCTTCTTCTCCAGCTCGGCGCCGCTCAGCCCCAGGATCTTGGCCAGCGCACGGCGCTTGTCCGCATCGGCATCGACCTCCTTGGGAATGGCCCAGATCGAGGGCACGGCAACGCTGGCGGCCAGCACCTGGCCGGCGCGGTCATTGATGCGGCCGCGGCTTGCCGGCAGTTCGACCGTGTGGGCATAGCGCGCCTCACCCTGCTTCTGATAGAAGTCGGTGCCGATCACCTGCACATAGAGGGCGCGGCCCAGCAGGCCCGCAAAGGCCAGGCCGACCAGCGCGACCAGGAAACGCGAACGCCAGGACGGCGTCTTCGAGGCCAGCAGCGGGCTGGTCGAATAGCTGACGCTGCGCGTATTGGACACGCGCGCGCCGGCCTGGCGGCCACCCTTGCCGGACAAGGCCTTCAGCAGCCCCTTCATCGCTGCGCTCCGGAGGCGGCGACGCCATGGTCGCCGGCGGTCTGGATCACGGCCGGCGTGATGGTCTTCATGCGCAGCTTTTCGCGCGCGACCTGCTCGACGCGCAGATTGGTGGCCTGCGCATGGCGCTCGGCCTGCAGGCGCTGGCTGTCCGACTCCAGCCGCGCGGCCTCGACCTTGGCGCGGTCGATCTCGGTGAACAGGCGGCGCGCCTCATAGGCGCTGTGCACCAGCACCAGGCCGCTGCCCAGCACGGCAATCAGCAGCAGGAAGTTCAGACGGCCCACGTCGCTTGTCCCATCAGCCGCGGCGACGCCGCTTCTCGTGCACCGGCGGCAGCGGCGCCGCCGTGCGCTCGGCCACCCGCAGCACGGCCGAGCGCGCGCGCGGATTGGCATCGACCTCGGCCTCGCTCGGCTTGATCCGGCCCAGCGCCTTCAGCGCCAGCGGCTTCGGTTCGGCAAACATAGCGCGGCGGTCCAGTTCCTGCTTGCTGTGGCCGGCAATGAAGTTCTTGACGATGCGGTCTTCCAGCGAATGGAAGCTGATCACCGCCATGCGGCCACCGGGCGCCAGCAGGGCCAGCGCCGCGTTCAGCCCCTGCTCGAGCTCCTCAAGCTCGGCATTGACATGAATCCGAAGCGCCTGAAATGTGCGCGTTGCAGGGTTCTGGCCCGGCTCTCGGGTCTTGACCGCACGAGCCACGATTTCGGAAAGTTCGTCGGTGCTTCGGATAGCACCCCCGCTCTCCCGACGAGCAACAAGCGCCTTTGCAATCTGTGCAGCAAACCGTTCTTCCCCATAGTTGCGTATCACCTCCGCGATCTGGCGCTCGTCGGCGCGGGCCAGGAAATCCGCGGCGCTCTCGCCACGGGTGGTATCCATGCGCATGTCCAGCGGGCCGCTGAAGCGGAAGCTGAAACCGCGCTCCGGGTTGTCGATCTGCGGGCTCGACACTCCCAGATCCAGCATCACGCCCTGCACCTGCTCGACGCCCAGCGCCGACAGTTGCGCGCGCATATCGGCAAAGCCGGAGTGGCAAATGGAAAAACGCGGGTCCGAGACCCGCGTTTCGCCGGAGCTGGCGGCCGCAATGGCCTCGGGGTCGCGGTCGATCGCGACCAAACGCCCTCCGGGTCCGAGTTTCTGCAGCAGCAGGCGCGAATGGCCGCCGCGGCCGAAGGTGCCGTCGACATAGACGCCGTCCGGATCGTTCAGCACGGCGTCGACGGTCTCGTGCAACAGCACGGTGGTGTGGGAGAACGGGGTGGGCGCGCTCATGCTCAGAAGCTGAAGTCCTTCAGCGCGTCCGGCATTTCGGACGCCATCACTTGCGCCTCGTGGGCGGCATAGGCCTCGGCGTCCCAGAGTTCGAAATGACTGCCCATGCCCAGCAGCATCACCTGCTTGTCCAGCTTGGCGGCGGCGCGCAGTTCGGGCGAGATCAGCACGCGGGCGGCGCTGTCGATCTCGACGTCCATGGCATTGCCGAGGAAGACGCGCTTCCAGCCGGCCGCCGACATCGGCAGCGCCGCGATCTTGTCGCGGAAGGTTTCCCAGGCCGGGCGCGGGAACACCATCAGGCAGCCCTCGGGATGCTTGGTGACGGTCAGCTGGCCGGCGCACAGCGCCTGCAGGACCTCACGGTGGCGTGTCGGGACGGCCAGACGCCCCTTGGCATCCATTGCCAAGGCGCTTGCCCCCTGAAACACAAAATTTGCCACTCGTCTCCACCAAACTCCACTTTCCAACACTTTACTAAGCGGAGTTCAGCCGGTCAAGGCAAATCGTAAAAAATTCCAATGAAATCAAGCACTTAGAGTCGAATTCTAGAGCGAATGCGGCACCAAATATCCTTCAAAAATAAGGACTTGCAAAACGGTCTGCAAGTGGAAGATGAAGTTGTTTTAGGCGTTTTCCCGTGGCGGCTTGCCTCGGCATCTGGCCGGACCGAAAGACGAAGGGCCGAGCCGGACGGCGCCGGCTCGGCCCTTCTGTTCAGCACGGCGGCTCAGAGCCCCGTGTCTTCCCCGTCCACCGCCTCCGCCATCGAGCCCTGCAGAATCGTCAGTGCCTCGCGGAAGTCGGAGGCGCGGTTGGCGCGCCGGAAGCTCATGTAATCCGAGGGGCCGGCATCGCGCGACGCCTGCTCGGCCGTATCGGATGCCGCCATCACCGGCGCAGCAGCGGCCGCCATCGGCCGCCGATCGGCGCGCGGCCGGATATGCGCCAGCAGCACCTGCAGCAGTTGGTCCGGGTCGACCGGCTTGGCGATATGGCCGTTCATGCCGGCCTCCAGGCAGCGGCGGCGGTCATGCTCCATCGCGTCGGCGGTCATCGCGACGATGGGCAGACCGGCGCAGCCCGGCAGCGCGCGGATGAACAGGGTGGCGGTGATGCCGTCCATCACCGGCATCTGCAGATCCATCAGCACCAGGTCGTAGTCGCCGGCCTGCACCCTGTCGACCGCGCGTTCGCCATTGCCGACCAGATCGACCTGCAGGCCCAGCTCGCCGAGCAGGCCCAGCGCGACATCCTGGTTCAGCTCGTTGTCCTCGACCAGCAGCACGCGTGCGCCCTGCAGCGCATCCAGCTGCGGCCGCAGCGCCAGCACCGGTCGCGCGGCCGGCTGCATGCCCAGCGGATGGCGCGCATAGAGCCTGGCCAGGCAATCGGCGATCTTGGCCGCGGTCAGCGGCTTGTCCAGGCAGTCGGCGACGCCGGCACGGGCGGCCATCGCGGCCAGGCCGTCGCTGCCCTGCGCACCGATCATCACCAGATGGGTGGCCGGCAGCTCGAGCGCGTTCGGCCGCGCCGCCCGCTGCTCGCGCAGCGCGCTGGCGGTCTGCAGGCCGTCCAGCTGCGGCATCAGCCGGTCGATGAAGATCACGTGGAAGGGCTCGCCGCGCTCCAGCGCGGCGCCGCTCAGGCGCAGCGCCGCCGCACCCGAGTCGGCCTCGCTGACCTGCAGTTGCAGCGCCTGCAGCTGCGCCACAAGCACCGCACGCGCCTGCGGGTTGTCGTCGACGACCAGCGCACGCCGGCCGGCCAGATCCGGCGCCGCCGTCAATGCCGCCAGCGGCGCGGCAGCTTCGAGCTGGCCGCGACCGATCCGGGCGGTGAACCAGAACACGCTGCCCTGGCCGGCGACGCTCTGCACGCCCACCGTCCCGCCCATCAGCTCGGCCAGGCGCTTGGAGATCGCCAGGCCCAGGCCGGTGCCGCCATGCTTGCGCGTGGTCGAGCCGTCGCCCTGCTGGAAGGGCCGGAACAGCTGCGCCTGCTGCTCGCGCGTCAGGCCGATGCCGGTATCGCGCACCGAGAAGCGCAGCAGCAGTTCGTCGCCGCGGTCCTGCTCCAGCGCGGTCCTCACGGTGACCTCGCCGCGCTCGGTGAACTTGATCGCATTGCTGGTGAAGTTGGTCAGGATCTGGCCCAGCCGCACCGGGTCGCCGACCAGCTCGTCCTCGACGCCGGGGTCGATGTCGAACACCAGCTCCAGACCCTTGTCGGTCGCCCGGTCCATCAGCAGGGTGGCGACGCTTTGCAGCACCGCGTCGACGCGGAAGGGCACGCGCTCGACATCGAGCTTGCCGGCCTCGATCTTCGAGAAGTCGAGGATGTCGTTGATGACGCCCAGCAGGTATTTGCTGGCCAGCTGGATCTTGTCCAGGTACTCGCGCTGCTGCGGCGTCAGCGGCGTCTTCGTCGCCAGATAGGCCATGCCGATGATCGCGTTCATCGGCGTGCGGATCTCGTGGCTCATATTGGCCAGGAACTCGCTCTTCGCGCGCGTCGCACTCTCCGCCGCGTCGCGGGCCAGCACCAGCTCGCGCTCGGCGCGCTTGCGCTCGGACACATCGCGCACCGAGGCGCAGACGCAGGGCCCCTGGCCGCCCAGCGGCGGCAGCGGCGACAGGCCCACCTCGATCGGGAACAGGCGTCCGTCCTTGCGCAGGCCCTGCAGATCGCCGTTGGCGGCGCCCCCCAACGGACGGATGCCGGCGCCGGCCGGCACCAGCTGCTCGACCTTCATCTCGCACAGCTTGCGCACCGTGTAGCCGAACATCGCCGCCAGCTGCGGATTGGCCAGGATGATGTCGCCCTCGGCGTTGACCACCATCATGCCGTCCGGCGCCGCCTCGATGATGCCCTGGTACCAGGCCTTCGTATGCTCGAGCGCTGCCTGCTGCTCGCTCAGCGCCAGCGTATAGGCCTCCAGCTCGGTGCTGCGCGCCTGCAGCAGCGATTCCGATTCGCCCAGCTCGCGCGCCTGCACCTGCGCATGCTCGAGCAGCAGCTGGGTGTGCACATTGCGCAGCAGGATCTCCAGCCGCGGCGCGACCACATTGGCCAGACTGGCCAGCAGCGCGCGCTGGGCCGGGCTAGGCTCGGCCAGCAGGCCCAGCTCGATGACGGCGCCCTTCTGGCGCATCAAGGTCAGCGGGATCAGGATCAGCCGCGCCGGCCGCACCGCGCCGAGGCCCGAGCTGATGCGCAGATAGTCGCCAGGCACCTGGCTGATCTCGGTCACCTCGCCGCTTTGCAGCGCCTGGCCGACAAGGCCGGCCGCATTGGCGCCCGGCTCGTCGATATCGAGCAGCAGATCGGGGATGGTGCAGCCATAGGCCGCCACCGGCCGCACGGCATCGTCCTCGCCGACTAGGTGCAGCAGCGCGACGCCGACTTCCAGCGGCGGCGCCAGGCTGGCCAGCAGGCGGCTGCCGAATTCCTCCACCGTGTCGACCTGGTGGATCGCATCGCCGATCTCGGTCAGCGTCTGCTGCAGCCAGCTCTGCTGGGCCAGCTCGTCGGCCTGCTGGCGATAGCTTTCCAGCGTGCGGCCCAGATCCTGCAGCTCCACGGCCGGGCGGTCGGCGTCGAAGCGCACCGCGCGCTCGCCGGCCAACAGGCGGCGCGCCGCGTCGGTCAGCTGCAGCACCGGCGCCAGCACGCGGCGGCCGTAGAACAGCTCCAGCACGGCCAGGATCAGGCCGATCTCGGCCAGCAGGCAGACGATGGCGACGACGGCCGCCGTCCTCGCCTCGGTCGATATCGTCTCCATCGCGCTGCCCACGCGCTGCTTGATCAGCGCGCTGGCGTCCTCGACCAGCTCGCCGATGCGCGCCGCATCGCTCAGATAGGCGGGACCGAAGACGATGGCCAGCGCGGCCTCCTTGTCGCCACCGGCCATCGCATCGAGCGCCTGCTTCTCGACCGTCGCCAGCGCATCGGACAGCTGCTTGGCGCGGTCGATCGCGACGCGCTCCTGCGTCGTCAGGCCCAGCGCGAGCAGGCTGGCCACCGCCGCATCGCGGCGGCGCGTCGAGTCCAGCTCATGCTCGTAGGCCTGGCGGTAGCGCGGCTGGCCGGTGACGATGTAGAGCCGGCTGTTGCGCGTCAGATCGCGGCTGGCCGCCGACAGTTGCTGCAGCGCCTCGTTCGACTGGAGGACCTGGGCGTGCAGCGCCTTCTGTTCCTGGAACAGATGGAAGGACGAGGCGAGCGCGATCACGCACACCGTCGACATCAGAAAAATGGCCGCAGCGGTCCAGCGGCGCGCAGATTGGATGCGCATCGAGTCGTCCCCTTCCATCGCGGCAGGCTCGCTCCGGGCGGATCGAGCTGCCTGTTGTAGGCGCTGCGCCCTCGTCGCGGGCCGGCGGCCCGCTGCTGCGCAACATCGGATCAAGCGTCTCGCAGCGCAAATCAGGGGGCAGCGGCGGCGCCGGGCCGGGGGCCGGAGCCGCTGTCTTGCCGTGGACTACGGGACAACCCTTATTTTCCCAACGGGGGCGGCCCGGGACTTCACCTCAGACGACAGAGGCTTTGCAATCTGCGACAGGTTTTTGCAAGCTTGGCGGGAGCGCCGTGCAAATGTCGCGCTAGAAGCTGACGGCCAGGCCCAGCGCCCAGCCGCTCATATTGGGGCCGAATTTGTAGCGCATCACCGCGCGCCAGCGCGTCACCCACATCTCCTTGGCGCTGGAGTCCAGTTCCAGGCCGAAGCCGATCGAGTTCATCAGCTTCAGTCCCACCTCGCCCTCGTCGCCGAGGAACTTGGTCGAGGCGCCCTCCAGCACATAGCGCACCGGCCGGTCCCAGACCGTGCCCCAGCCGGTCGGGATGCGCCGGCGCGCCCAGATGCTGATGCTCTCGGCCTTGGCATAGCCGGTGACGATGCCGCGGTCGCCATGGCTCTTCAGGTCGACATTGGTGTAGCGGATCTCCAGATCGTCGTCGTGCTCGGGCGTGAACTTCTCGTAGTCCAGCATCAGCGCGCCGCCCAGGCCGGTCGCCTTCATCGTGCCGCCGTCGAGGAAGTTGATCTCGAGGTTCTTGTTCTCCTCGAGCCAGTACTTGGCGATGCGCAGATCGCTGGCGACGCGGCCCAGCGTGAAATTGAAGATGGGCCGGATCACCCAATGCTCGGAGATCGGGAAATCCCAGCCGATGCCGCCGGTGGCCGAGACCGAGTTCCATTTGGTCGGCAGCGCGCGCGAATCGCCGCCCTCGCTGGCGACAAAGACCGGGTCGTAGCGCGAGTAGGCGGCATTGCCTTCCAGAAAGATGGGCGTGTCCTTGCTCCAGGTGAAGCCGCCGCCGAACTGGGTGATGGCCAGCGCCGAGTTCGAGGTCGCCGCATTGTTGATGGACAGCGAACTGGTCGTCACGTCGGGCGCCACCGTGTAGGACATGATGCCGACGATGCCGTTGGCCAGCTTCTGCAGATTGGTGCCGTCGATCCGCGGCGACCGCATCTGCGCCTGCGCCCCGGTGGTCAGCACCGTCAACAGCAGCGAGAAACCGAACAGGCGGGCGGCGGGGCCAAGGGCTTGCAGACGCATGAGCGAGCGGGACGGCGCCGGCGGGCGCGACACTGGTTTCCTGGACGGCCCGATACTAGCCCAGGCCCGGCGCTAAAGCACCCCGGCATTGGCCCCGATCGGCGGGATCGGCGCAACACCTGACACGCGACGCCAGCCTTCAGGCCTTCGCCTCGTCCATCGGCTCGACCGTCACCGCCACCCGCGGCTCGGCGCTGCCGCCGCCGCGGATCACCCCGCGCAGCGGCGCCACGTCGGCATAGTCGCGCCCCCAGGCCAGGGTCACATGGTCCTGCCCGGCCTGCACATTGTTGGTCGGGTCCAGCGCCAGCCAGCCCAGGCGCGGACACCAGACCTCGACCCAGGCATGCGAGGCATCGGCGCCGACCAGGCGCGGCTTGCCCGGCGCGGGCCGGGTCAGCAGATAGCCGGACACATAGCGCGCGGCCAGGCCCAGCGAGCGGCAGGCGGCGATCATCACATGGGCGAAGTCCTGGCAGACGCCACGCTTGAGCGCCAGCGCCTGCGGCGCTCGCGTGCCGACGTCGGTGGCCAGCGGCGCGTACTTGAACTGCGCATGGATCTGCCGCATCAGCGCCAGCGCGCCGGAGGCCAGCGGCAGGCCCGGCTCGAAGGCCTGGCGGCCGAACTCGGCCAGCGCCGCGTCGCGCGGCGCCAGCGGCGAGGCCAGCGTGAACTCGACCGCCTCGGTGCGCACCGCACCGGCGCGGTAGCGCAGCGCCTCGGCCACCTGCTCCCAGGGCGGGCTGGCCGCGCAATCGGGCGCCGGCGCCGCGCGGATGCCGGCCTCGAACTGGCTGCGGACGAGCAGGCGCTCATGCACCCGCGCATGGCTGAACACCAGCCGGGCATTGCCCCAGGGATCGAGGCTCAGGCGGCTTTGCAGATCGGCCTCGCCATCGGGCGCCGGCGTGATCGTCAGCTGCCAGTCGCGCACCTGCTGCCAGGCGGTCTCGCGCGGGCTCAGGCAGGCCAGGTGATGGGCGAGCTCGACCGCCGGCTCGTAGTCGTAGACGGTCTCGTGCAGCACGCGCAACCAGCGCAGCTCGCTCATTGCCAGACCATCCGCTCGACGCTGCCGACATGCGAGAACAGGCGCCGGCCGATCTGCACCGACAGTGCTTGCGCCTGTTCGCTGCAGGCCTGCAGCAGGGTCGTCAGCAGCGCGTAGCGCCCCTCGGCATCAGGCTCGGCGATGCGCTCCATCGGCCAGCGCTCGGGCAGCGGCAAGGCCCGGACCTGTTCCAGCGCCCAGCTGCTGTCGTGGCGCGAGAGCTTCAGGAAGCGCCCGCGCAGGGTGCTGGCGACCCAGGCCAGCGAGCGCGGGTTGTCGCTGTCGCGCACCAGCAGCTGCAGCAGCGGCGGCACCTCGCGGCGGCCCTGGAACTGCGCGCGGTAGGTGATCGTCGAATCGAACAGGCCCAGCATCAGCGCGAAGCCGTCGTCGTGCTGCTGCAGGCCTTCGCCAAAGCCCTCGATCAGCACATTGGACAGAAAGTCCAGGCGCTCGATCTGACGCCCGACGCTGAGCAGGCGCCAGCCGTCGTCGCGCGTCATGCGGTCGGTCTGCGCGCCGGTGATCGCCGCCAGATGCGTGTCGGCGCGGGCCAGCACGCCCAGCGCCTCGGACAGCGGGATGCTGCCCTGCCCGGCCGCCAGCAGCGCCGACAGCTGCTCGATGAACTGGTCGGCCGTCTCGTGGATCAGCTGCCAATGCTCGGACGACAGCCGCTCGCGCAGCGCCTGCGCGCAGGACTGCAGCGCGCGCAGGTTCCAGGCCACGCTGTTCGAACCCTCGGTGTCGACCAGGGCCTTGACCAGCGCGCGCTCGAACAAGCGCAGCGACTGCTGCGGCGTCGGCACGTCCTCGCCGACCAGGCCGTAGCGGCGCGCCAGCGCGTCCAGCACGCGCAGCACCTGGGCCGAGGTGCTGCCGCGCATCGAGCCGGCCAGCGCATCCAGCGTCAGCCGTGCCAGCCGCAGGCTGTTCTCGGCGCGTTCCGAGTAGCGGCCGAGCCAGAACAGGTTCTCGGCCGAGCGGCTGGTCACCGTCCAGTGCACCTGGGCCAGATCGGCCGCCTGCAGCGGCTTGGGCAGCAGGCTGGTGCTGTCGACCTTGCCCTCGGTCATCACCCAGGTGTCGACGCTGGCGCTGCCACCCTGCATCGACAGCCAGGGATCGCCGCCGCTCTCGCGGCGCGGCTGCTCGTCGCGGCGCGTCGCCACGCGCGTCAGCCCGCCCGGCAGCACGCGCCAGCCGCCCAGGCCGTCGGAGAGCGCGAACACGCGCAGCACCGCCGGCCGCGGCTCCAGCAGGCCCTGATCCCAGACCGGCATCTCGGACGGCCGTATGCGTGCCTGCAAGGTGTAGGCGGCCGGGTCGGCGGCGATGCGGGCCAGCAGGGCCGCGCGCGCCGCCGGCGCCAGGTCGGCGACGACGCTGGGCGCGCCGCCGGGGAAGGTCGGCGCGACGATGAAGTCGGCCAGGCGCTCGCGCTGCTGCCGCCAGGCGCTGTCCTCGCCGCACCACCAGGCGGTGGTCGCCGGCAGCAGCAGCTCCTCGCCCAGCAGGGCCTGGGCGACGCCGGGCCAGAAGGCCGACAGGCCCGGGCTCTCCAGCCAGCCGGCGCCCGGCGCATTGGCGACGACGACGCCGCCGGCCCGCATGGCCTGCAGCAGGCCGGCCACGCCCAGCGCCGAATCGGAGCGCAGCTCCAGCGGATCCAGGTATTCGTCGTCGACCCGACGCAGCAGCACATGGACGCGCTCCAGGCCCAGGGTGGTCTTCAGGAAGACCTTGTCCTCGCGCACGGTCAGGTCGCCGCCCTCGACCAGGGTCAGCCCCAGATAGCGGGCCAGGAAGGCATGCTCGAAATAGGTCTCGTTGCGCGGACCGGGCGTCAGCAGGGCGACGCGCGCGCGTTCGCCCTCCGGCGAGAGCCGCTGCAGGCCCTGCAGCAGGGCCTGGAAGCTGGCCGCCAGGCGCTGCACCGACATCGCGCGAAAGGCCTCGGGGAATTGCTGGCCGATGATCAGCCTGTTCTCCAGCAGATAGCCGAGGCCCGAGGGCGCCTGCGTGCGCTGGCCGACCACCCACCACAGCCCGTCCGGCCCGCGCGCCAGGTCGAAGGCGGCGATGTGCAGATGGATGCCGCCCAGCGGCCGGCAGCCGTGCAGGGCGCGCAGGTACTGCGGATGGGCGAACACCAGCGAGGCCGGCAGCAGGCCCTCGTCGAGCAGGCGGCGCGCGCCATAGACATCGGCCAGCGCCGCATTGAGCAGGCGCGCGCGCTGGGCGACGCCGCGCTCGATCGCCCGCCACTCGTCAGCGGCAATCAGCATCGGCAGCAGTTCAAGCGGCCAGGCCCGCGAGGACTGGCCGCCCTCGTCGTAGACGTTGTAGCTGGCGCCGTCCTCCTGCACGCGGCGCTGGGTGCGCTGGCGCCGTCCGGCCAGATCGAGCCAGCCGGCCGCGCCGCTGGCGGCGAAGAACTGCTGCCACAGCGGACCCAGCGGCGGCGGCGCGGCGCCGGGCCGGCCATTGGGCCGCTGGTGCAGCTCGCTATAGCGCCCTTCCTTGCCTTGCAGCACCGCGGCGGCGGCCAGCGCCAGCGGGTCGGGCAGGTCTTGGGGCAGCAGCTCGGGCAGCAGGCTGGACTGCTGCGGCAGCGATGCGCTCACGGTCTTGGACATCCCGACATGATGCCTGCTGCCGGGCCGGCATCAAGGCCCGGCGCGGCGCAGGTCGAGCGTGAACGGAAACTCCAGGCTGGGCCGCGGCGGCGCCAGCTCCAGCCGGCCCTGGCTGTGGCCCAGCGGCGTGAAGCGCGCCAGCCGGCGACTCTCGGCCTCGTAGGCATTGACGGGCAGGGTCTCGTAATTGCGCCCGCCGGGATGGGCGACGAAGTAGCGGCAGCCAGCCAGCGAGCGCTGCATCCAGTCGTCGACCAGATCGATGGTCAGCGGCGCCTGCAGGCCTATGGTCGGATGCAGGGCCGAGGGCGGGTGCCAGGCGCGAAAGCGCAGGCCGGCCACATATTCGCCGGCGCGGCCGGTCGGCTGCAGCGGCAGGGCGATGCCGTTGACGGCGATGCGGTGGCGCGGATCGACCAGGCCGCTGACCTTGATCTCGATCCGCTCCAGCGAGGAGTCGACATAGCGCACCGTGCCGCCGCCGCCGGTCTCCTCGCCCATCACATGCCAGGGCTCCAGCGCATTGCGCAGGGTCAGGTGCACGCCGCGCGCGGCCAGCTCGCCGATCTTGGGGAAGCGGAACTCGTGATGCGGCGCGAACCATTGCGCATCGAAGCCGTAGCCGGCGCGGCGCAGTTCCTCGATCACGTCCTCGAAATCCTGCTGGACGAAATGCGGCAGCATGAAGCGGTCGTGCAGGGCCGTGCCCCAGCGCACCAGCGGCGCGCGGTAGGGCTCGCGCCAGAAGCGCGCGAGCAGCGCGCGCAGCAGCAGCTGCTGGACGATGCTCATGCGCGCATGCGGCGGCATCTCGAAGCCGCGCAGCTCGACCAGGCCCAGGCGGCCGGTGGCCGAGTCGGGCGAGTAGAGCTTGTCGATGCAGAACTCGCTGCGGTGGGTGTTGCCGCTGGCATCGATCAGCAGATTGCGCAGCGCGCGGTCGATCAGCCAGGGCGGCAGCTGCTCGCCATGCCGCTCGCGCGCGCGGGCGATCTCGCCGAGCGCGATCTCGAGCTCGCGCAGCTGGTCGTTGCGCGCCTCGTCGACCCGCGGCGCCTGGCTGGTCGGGCCGATGAAGAGGCCCGAGAACAGATAGCTCAAGGAGGGATGGTTGTGCCAGTAGGCCAAGAGCGAGGCCAGCAGCTCGGGCCGGCGCAGAAAGGGCGAGTCGGCCGGCGTCGCGCCGCCGAGCACGAAGTGATTGCCGCCGCCGGTGCCGCCGTGGCGGCCGTCCAGCATGAACTTCTCGCTCGACAGCCGCGAGCGCCGCGCCGCCTCGTAGAGGAACTCGGTGTGCGCGACCAGCTCGGCCCAGCTCTGCGCCGGCTGGACATTGACCTCGATGACGCCGGGATCGGGCGTCAGCTGCAGGAGCTTCAGCCGCGGATCGCGGGGCGGCGGATAGCCCTCGAGCAGGATCTGCATGCTCAGCCCGGCGGCCGTCGCCTCGACGGCGCCCAGCAGCTCCAGGTACTCGTCGAGCCGGGCCAAGGGCGGCATGAAGACATAGAGGGCGCCGCCGGCCGCTGTCGACGAGGCCGAGGACACCCCGCTGGCGCGGCGCGGGTCGCGCGCCTCGACGCACAGCGCCGTGCGTATGGTCGCGTCGTCCTCGGCCGGCGCCGTCCTGGTCTCGGGCCGCTCCAGGCCCGGGATCTGCATGCGCAGGGTCGCCGGCGCCGCCAGGGCCGCACGCGGCGCGAAGGGGTCTTGCTCGATCACCTGCTGGCGATCCTCGGGGCGCAGCCAGGTCAGCGCATCGAGCGGCAGCCGGTAGCCCATCGGCGAATCGCCCGGATGCAGATACATGCGGCCGCTGCCCTCGCCCTCGCCCGGATCGCGGAACTGCCAGGGTCCGCTGCGCCAGCGGCTGCCGTCATGGGCCAGCGGCAGCGCATAGCCGACCTCGGCCGCCAGGCCCTGGGCAAAGACGCGGCGCAGGCGCTCGCGCTCGACGGCATCGTCGAGCCGCGAGTCGAAGGGGTCGACATTGGCCGGCAGGCGGCGTTCGCGCCACAGGTAGTAGAGCGAGTCCTCGTAGCCGGTCTGCAGATGGGCCGGGTCCAGGCCCAGCCGCTGGGTCAGCGCCTCGATGAAGCGGCGCGCGTCGGCCGCGCCATAGGGCTGCGGCTCGCGCTCGTCGGCGAACAGGGCCGGGTCTTGCCAGCAGGGCTGGCCGTCGGCGCGCCAGCAGATGGACAGCGCCCAGCGCGGCAGCTGCTCGCCCGGATACCACTTGCCCTGGCCGTGGTGCAGAAAGCCGCCCTGGCCGTATTCATCGCGCAGGCGCAGCAGCAGCTCCTGCGCGCGCAGGCGCTTGCTCGGGCCCAGCGCCTCGGTGTTCCACTCGGCGCCGTCGCGGTCGTCGACGGCGACGAAGGTCGGCTCGCCGCCCATCGTCAATCGCACATCGCCGGCCGCCAGCTCGGCGTCGACCTGCTCGCCCAGCGCCAGCACGGCCGCCCACTGGTCCTCGCCATAGGGCTTGGTGACGCGCGGCGATTCCCAGATGCGCGTCACCGTCATCCGGTGCTCGAACTCGACCTCGGCCGCGTCGACGGCGCCGCTGATCGGCGCGGCGCTGGACGGCTGCGGCGTGCAGGCCAGCGGGATATGGCCCTCGCCGGCCAAGAGGCCCGAGGTCGGGTCCAGGCCGACCCAGCCGGCGCCGGGCAGATAGACCTCGCACCAGGCGTGCAGATCGGTGAAGTCGCTCGCCGCGCCGCTGGGGCCGTCCAGCGCCTGCTCGTCCGGTTTCAGCTGGATCAGATAGCCGGAGGCGAAGCGCGCGGCCAGGCCCAGCCGGCGCAGCAGCTGGACCAGCAGCCAGGCCGAGTCGCGGCAGGAGCCCGAGCCCTTGGCCAGCGTCTGCTCCGGCGTCTGCACGCCGGGCTCCATGCGGATCAGATAGGACACATCCTGCTGCACGCGCCGGTTCAGCGCGACCAAGAAGTCGATCGTCGCCATGGGCCGGCGATCGATCGCATCCAGATAGTCGCTCACCAGCGGCGTCGCCGGCTCCGCCACCAGATAGGGCGCCAGCTCGGCGCGCAGCGCCGGCTCGTAGTCGAAGGGAAACTGCTGCGCCTGCGGCTCCAGGAAGAAGTCGAAGGGGTTGTAGACCGCCATCTCCGCCACCAGCTCGACGCTGACGCAGAAGCGCCCGGTCTTCTCGGGGAAGACCAGGCGCGCCAGGTAGTTGGCGAAGGGGTCCTGTTGCCAGTTGATGAAGTGCTCGTCCGGCTCGACCCGCAGCGAATAGGACAGGATGGGCGTGCGGCAATGCGGCGCCGGGCGCAGGCGCACGATCTGCGGCGACAGCGCGACGCGGCGGTCGTAGCGGTACTCGGTGACGTGGCTCAGCGCAATGTGGATGGACAAGGCGATCCCTCCCGCTCAGGACGACGGCATCATGATGAAATCGCGGCTGATGCCGGCGCCCAGCGCATTGACCCGTTCCAGGAACTGGGTCAGGAAGGCATGCAGGCCGGCCTCGATGATCTCGTCGATCTGCGCATACTCGAGCTCGGCGCGCAGCTTGCCGGCCTGGCGCATGGTCTCGCCGCCCGGGTCGTTGGCGACCCGCTTCAGATTGCTGATCAGCCGGCCCATGCAATGCGCGAGCGAGCGCGGCATGTTCGCGCGCAGGATCAGCAGCTCGGCGACCTTGTCCGGCTGGATGACATTGCTGTAGACCTTGCGATAGATCTCGAAGGCCGAGACCGAGCGCAGGATGGCCGACCAGTGGTAGAAATCGCGCGCCGTGTCGCGCTCGGCCGGCCCCTCCTCCTCGCCTTGGCTCTGGCGCTGGCTCTGCGCCGCGGCCGGCTGGCGGTGGAACTTGACGTCGAGCAGGCGCGCCGTGTTGTCGGCCCGCTCCAGAAAGCTGCCGATGCGCAGAAAGTCGAAGGCCTCGTCCTGCAGCATGGTGCCGACGGTGACGCCGCGCGACAGATGCGAGCGGAACTTGACCCATTCGAACAGCGAGGCCGGATCGCGCGTCAGCAGCCCGTCCTTCAGCAGGCGGTTGAACTCCAGCCAGGTGTGGTTGGTCGTCTCCCAGACCTCGGTCGTCAGCGTGCCGCGCACCGCGCGGGCGTTCTCGCGCGCCGCGCGCAGGCAGCTGATGATGGAGGAGGGATTGGCGGCATCGCGGACGATGAAGTCCTTGACCGTCTTCGCCTCGACCTCGCCATAGCGCGCCTGGTAGTCGGCGCTGAGCTCCGAGATCGACAGCAGGCTGTGCCAGCCCTGCTCGGCCAGCTCGGCCGACTGCGGCAGCAGCGAGGTCTGGTAGTTGACGTCCAGCATGCGCGCGGTGTTTTCTGCCCGTTCCATATAGCGGGCCAGCCAAAAGAGATGATCAGCGGTTCTAGACAGCATGCTTCGGCTCCTCTTGGCAGAAAACACCGCACGCGCTGACGCGCGTCGCCGTGTTGTGGGCTTCGCCCCAAGCGCTGCGCGCTTGACCCGCCCGCTCCATATAGCGGGCCAGCCAGAAGAGATGGTCGGCGGCTCTTGAAAGCATCTCGTCCTCCCTCAGCCTTCCAGCACCCAGGTGTCCTTGGTGCCGCCGCCCTGGCTGCTGTTGACCACCAGCGAGCCCTCCTTCAGGGCGACCCGGGTCAGGCCGCCGGGCACCGTCTGCACCGTCGTGCCGGACAGCACGAAGGGGCGCAGATCGATGTGGCGGGGCGCGATCCCGGACTCGACATAGGTCGGGCAGGTCGACAGGGACAGCGTCGGCTGCGCGATGTAGTTGTCGGGTCGCGCCAGCAGCTGGGCGCGGAAGTCGGCGATCTCCTGCCGGGTCGCCGCCGGGCCAACCAGCATGCCGTAGCCGCCGGCGCCATGCACCTCCTTGACGACCAGTTCGGGCAGATGATCCAGCACATAGGCCAGCGCCTCGGGCTCGCGGCAGATATGGGTCGGCACATTGTTCAGGATCGGCTTCTCGCCGAGGTAGAACTCGATCATCCGCGGCACATAGGGATAGATCGACTTGTCGTCGGCGATGCCGGTGCCGATCGCGTTCGACAGGGTGACGTTGCCGGCCTTGTAGGCCTCGACCAGGCCGGCGCAGCCCAGCTGCGAATCGGCGCGGAACACGCTGGGGTCGAGGAAGTCGTCGTCCAGGCGGCGGTAGATCACGTCGACCCGCTTCGGCCCGCGCGTCGTGCGCATGAAGACGAAGCCGTCCTTGACGAACAAGTCCTGACCCTCGACCAGCTCGACGCCCATCTGCTGGGCCAGGAAGGCATGCTCGAAATAGGCCGAGTTGTACATGCCCGGCGTCAGCACGACGACGGTCGGCTCGCCGGCATTGCTGATGCCCTGCGGCGCGACGCTGCGCAGAGTCTCCAGCAGCAGATCGGGGTAATGCGCGACCGGCGCGATGCGGTGGCGGGCGAACAGCTCCGGAAAGAGCCGCATCATCATCTTGCGGTTCTCCAGCATATAGCTGACACCGCTGGGCACGCGCAGATTGTCTTCCAGCACGTAATAGCTGCCCGTGCCGTCGGCATTGGCGGCGCGCACGATGTCGACGCCGGCGATGTGCGAGTAGATGCCGCGCGGCACGTCGACGCCCATCATCTGCGGGCGGAACTGCGCATTGCCCAGGATCTGCTCGGCCGGCACCACGCCGGCCTTGAGAATCTCCTGGCCGTGGTAGACGTCCTCGATGAAGCGGTTCAGCGCCGTCACCCGCTGCCGCAGGCCCCGCTCCATCTCGCGCCATTCGTGCGCCGGGATCACGCGCGGGATCAGGTCGAACGGAATCAGCCGCTCGGTGCCCTCGCCGCCGTCCTTGTCGCCATAGACGGCAAAGGTGATGCCGACGCGGCGGAAGATCAGCTCGGCCTCCTCGCGGCGCGCCCGCATCGTCGCCTCCGGCTGCTCGGCCAGCCATTGGGCATAGCTGCGGTAATGCTCGCGCGTCGTCGTCGGATCGGCGCCCCCCGGGGCCTGCATTTCGTCGAAGCTCGGTCTCATGGCAGTCTCCTGCAGCGGGCGTTGCAATAAGCGCACCAGCCGCCGCCAGCGGCTGCCGCCTCCCGGTTGCCGCACCGCCGCGGCGCCCGATGCACCAGCGGAGCGAGGCGCGCGCACCAGCGACGGCCGCCGGCACCAGAATCGAGCATCCGACGGTTGGATCGCCGCCACAATCCCGTCAAAAACAGTGGAAAACCCGGCGCCATTGGCGGCAAAGCGCCGAGGATGCGCTGGAAGCGACCGGGCGCGGGGAGAGAATGCGCAGGATTCCGGCCTGGCCGACCGGAAGGGCAAGGACTGCCGAGCCGGCCGCCCCAGGCCGCCAGCGGGATTGATGAGGTCACAGGTTTTGAGCAGAAAAGCATCGAGCTCGCTATTCGTCGCGATCGCGCTGGGCGCCAGCATCGGCCTGCTGCTGCCGGCGCTGACCGTGGGCGGCATCCTGATCGGCCTGCGCGAGCCCCAGGTCGCCGCCAGCGCGCAGCAGCGCGATCTGGAGGCCAAGCTGGACGTGCTGGCCTCCAGCCTGCCCGAGCTGCTGTGGAATCTGGACGCGGTGGCCGCGCGCGAGGTGGTGTCGGCCATCATGAAGTCGCCCGATGTCGTGCGGGTCAAGGTCAGCGATGCCTCGCAGGGCGTGCCCTTCATCGAGATGAGCTACCCCGAGCGCAAGCTCGGCCATGCGGTGCAGGGCGAGCGCGAGGTCTTCCGCGGCTCGACCCGCATCGGCCATATCCAGATCGAGATCGACGACCATCTGAGCACCGAGGCGCTGACCCGCCAGCGCTGGCTCTACGGCCTGACGGTCGGCGGCCAGCTGCTGGCCTCGCTCGCCCTGATCCTGGCCCTGCTCAATTCGCGCGTGATGCGGCCGCTGCGCGAGCTTGGCGGCTTTGCCAACGACCTGGCCGAGGGCCGCTTCAGCGCCCAGCTGAAACCGGGCAGCCATGACGAGATCGGCCGGCTCGGCGGCCATCTGGAAAATATGCGCGACGCGCTGCAGGGCCAGTTCGACCGCCAGCGCGCGCTGATCGAGCGCCTGCGCGGCATGGCCGAGACGGTGCCGGGCGTTGTCTACCAGCTGCGCCTGGGCCGCGACGGCAGCTTCTCCTTCGCCTATGTGTCGGAGGCGGTGAAGGACTATTTCCAGCTCAGCGCCCATGCGCTGGGCCATGACGCGCGTCCCTGGTTCGAGCAGATCCATCCGGAGGACCGGCCGGCGGTGCGCGAATCGCTGATGACCTCGGCCCGGCATCTGGCGCCCTGGCAGCAGGAGTTCCGCACCCACAACAGCGACGGCAGCGAGCGCTGGCTCTACGGCAATGCGATCGCCCAGCTGGAAGAAGGCGGCACCGTGCTCTGGCACGGCTTCCTGACCGATATCTCGCGCCAGCGCCGCGACGCGCTGGAGCTGGGCCGCTACCGCCACCATCTGGAGGAACTGGTCGAGGCGCGCACCGCCGAGTTGGCCGAGGCGACCCAGGCGGCCGAGGCGGCCAGTCTGGCCAAGAGCGCCTTCCTGGCCAATATGAGCCACGAGATCCGCACGCCGATGAACGCCATCATCGGCCTGACCTATCTGGTGCAGAGCGACACCACCGAGCCGGTGCAGCAGGAGCGGCTGCAGAAGGTGGCCGATGCGGCCGAGCACCTGCTGTCGGTGATCAACAATGTGCTGGACTTCTCCAAGATCGAGGCCGGCAAGCTGCAGCTGGAGCACAGCGAGTTCACCGTCACCCAGGTGCTGGACAACATCTCCAGCATGCTGGCGCAGCGCGCGGCCGAGAAGCGGCTGCAGGTCAAGGTCGACGTCGAGCCGCGGCTGGCCAAGCAGGTGCTGCTGGGCGATGCGCAGCGCATCTCCGAGGTGCTCCTCAACTTCGCCGGCAATGCGGTCAAGTTCACCGAGGTCGGCTTCGTGCGCCTGTCCGCCCGCGTCGAGCGCGAGCTGGGCCATGCGCTGCAGCTGCGCTTCGAGGTGCAGGACAGCGGCATCGGCATCGCCGAGGACGTGCAGCGCCGCCTGTTCCAGGACTTCGAGCAGGCCGACAGCTCGACGACGCGCCGCTACGGCGGCACCGGCCTGGGCCTGGCGATCTGCCGTCGCCTGGCCGAGCTGATGCAGGGCGAGGTCGGCGTGCACAGTGCGCCGGGCCTGGGCAGCCGCTTCTGGTTCAGCCTCAAGGTCGAGAAGAGCGAGGCGGCGCCGGCCGCGGCGGCGCCGCAGCCGCGCAGCCATGCGGCGCGCGAGCTGCTGCAGCAGCAGTTTGGCGGCACGCGGGTGCTGCTGGCCGAGGACAACGCGGTCAACCAGGAGGTCGCCGTCGCGCTGCTGGCCAGCGCCGGCATCGAGGTCGACGTGGCCGCGGACGGCCAGCAGGCCCTGGACATGATCGGCCAGCGCGACTACGCGCTGGTGCTGATGGACGTGCAGATGCCGGTGATGGACGGGCTGGACGCGACGCGCGCGATCCGCCGCACCGAGATCGGCCGCGACATCCCCATCCTGGCGATGACGGCCAATGCCTTTGCCGAGGAGCGCCAGCGCTGCCTGGAGGCCGGCATGAACGACCATGTGGCCAAGCCGGTGGTCGCCGAACAGCTGTTCGCGACCCTGCACCTGTGGTTCAGCCGCGCCGCGGCCAGCCGCAGGCCTGGCAGCATCAACGCGCAGCCTACTGGGACTCCTTGATCAGCCGCCCGGCGCCGGCCTGCACCGGCCGCGCGTTCATCGGGTAGAGCTTGGCGAAGATGGCGATCTGCTGCGCGCTCAGCGCGACCGGCTGGCGCATCACCATCCACAGCACGCCCTCCGAGCAGGGCGGCGTCGTCAGCGAGCCCATATAGGTGTAGTAGCCGCGCTCGGCCGGCAGCAGCTGCAGCGGATCGAGCTGGCCCGGGCCCGGCAGCGCCTCGCCCTTCTCCAGCGGCAGATTGTTCCAGACCGTCTGCACCAACGGATGCGGGCGGCCGTCGGCGCCGCGCTCCAGCAGCACCGCGACCACGGCCAGCCGCCCCTGCCCGTCCTGGTGGACCAGGTGGGCGACCATCTCGTAGGCGCGGCCGTTGACGCGCTCCTCGCTCGGCCGGTGGAAGTGGAACTGCTGCAGCTCGTAGCGCCGGCCCATCACCTGCAGCGCATTGCCGGGGGCGAGATCGACCTGCACCGTGTGGCCGTTGTCCAGCACCGAGAAGCCGCTGGGCCGGTAGTCGAAGCGGATCTTTTCCAGCTCGACCTTGATGCCCTCGCGGATGTCGATGGGGCTCTGCCGCGTGCCGCTGGCACAGAGCCGGTTGTCGGCGCTCAGGCCGGCCCAATGCTCGGGCCCGGCCTCGCCGGCATAGCCCCAGTGGGCGGCGGCGGCGCCATGGGCCGCCGGCTCGGGCCGGGGCTCCGGCCGCGGTTCGAGCGCGCCCGAGTAGGCGGCCGGATGGGCCGATGAATGGGCGGCCGAGGATGCTGCCGGCCGGGCCGGCGCCGCCTTGCCGGGCTTGGCGGCCGGCTTCGCTTCCGGCTTGCTGAGTTGCTCGGCCAGCCGCTGGCGCAGCAGCTCCAGCGGCTCCTCGTCCGCAGCGGCGGCGGCCGCCGGCGACAGCGCCAGCAGGGCACAGGAGACGACGGCGGCGGCGCCGGCACGGCGGAACGGGAACTTGCTCATCGCTGCTTCATCGGCCGCCGCCGATGAATCTTTAACTGACTGCGGGCTTGACCCAGAGCCAGGCCAGCAGGCCTATGCACATCATCGCCATCATCGTCAGCGCCAGCGCCAGGGTCGAATGCATGACCAGGGGCACGACCACGCCGGCGACGATGCCGTTGGCGATGCTGCCGATGCAGGCCTGCAGCGAGGAGGCCATGCCGCGGCGGTCGGGCGCCTGGTCCAGCACCAGGATGGTCACCACCGGCACCATCAGCGCCCAGCCGAAGCCGAAGCCGAAGATGATGGGCAGGCACCACCAGGGGCTGGGCGGCAGCAGCAGGTTCAGCACGATATTGAGCACCGAGACCAGGGCCATGATGACGAAGCCATGGCGGATCTGGTGCTTGGGCTTGATCTTGCCGGCCAGGCGGCCGCTCAGCCAGGCGCCGCCCATGATGCCGCCGATCGAGAAGCAGAAGAACCAGAAGAACTGCTGCGGCGCCAGCTGTAGATGCTCGCCCAGGAAGACCGGCGCGGCCAGCACATAGAGGAAGAGCCCGTTGAAGGGCACGCCGCTGGCGAAGGCCAGCAGGAGGAAGCGCCGGCTGCTGGTCAGCCGCCAGTAGCCCTTCAGCAGCGGCACGACGTGGAAGGGCTGGACCATCTCCCTGTGCAGGGTCTCGGGCAGCAGGCGCCAGTTGGCAACGAAGAGCGCGACGCCGACCAGCACCAGGAACCAGAAGATCGAATGCCAGTCCGCGTGGACGAAGAGGAAGCCGCCGACCATCGGTGCGATCGCCGGCGCGACGCCGAAGAAGATCGTCACCTGCGACATCACCCGCTGCGCCTCGGACGGCGGGAACATATCGCGGATGATGGCGCGCGAGACGACGATGCCGGCGCCGGCCGACATGCCCTGCACCGTGCGCCAGAACACCAGCTGACCGATGCTGCCGGCCAGCGCGCAGCCCAGCGAGGCCAGGGTGAACACCGCCATGCCCCAGAGCACGACCGGGCGGCGGCCGAAGCTGTCGGACAGCGCGCCGTGGAACAGGTTCATCACCGCGAAGCCGAACAGATAGCTGGACAGCGTTTGCTGCATCTCGACCGGCGTCGCGCCGAGCGCCTTGGCGATGCCGGAGAAGGCCGGCAGATAGGTGTCGATCGAGAACGGGCCGATCATGCCCAGGCAGGCCAGCAAGACGGCCAGGGCCCAGCGCGGGGCGCGCCACAATTGGCTGGCTTCTGGATTCATCGATCGTTTCTTCTTGGAGGCCGATCGCGGGACGATGCGGCGCGGGGATGGCTTGCCAGTGTAGCGGCGGCCCCTACACTGCGCGGCTCGATGTCTGTGCAATGCGAACGAGCGTGGTGATGAGATGAGCAATCGTGATGATGGACAGCGCCTGCGTATCGGCGTGATCGGTCTGGGCGTGATGGGCCAGCGCATGCTGGCACGGCTGGCCGGCCACGAGCGCCTGCAGGCCGCCTGGGTCTGGGACGCCGATCCGGCCGCCGTCGCCCGGACCTTGCAGACCTATCCGCAGCTGCGCGCGGCCGACAGCGCGGCCGGGCTGATCGCCAGCGAAGGCCTGCACAGCCTCTATATCGCGACGCCGCCGGCGCCCCATATGGCGCTCACCGAGCTGGCCTTCGACGCCGGCCTGGCCGTGTTCTGCGAGAAGCCGCTGACGGTGGACTTCGAGGCCGCGCGCCGCTGCATCGCGCGCATCGAGCGCGAGGGCCGACGCGCCGCGGTCAATTTCGCCCTCGCCTCCTCGCCGGGCCTGGGCCTGCTGCAGACGAGCTTCGGCGCCGCCGCCAAGCGGCCGCTGGGCGAGCTGACCGCCGTCGAGCTGGAAGTGGCTTTCGCTGCCTGGCCGCGGCCCTGGCAGGCGGCGGCCGGCCGCTGGCTGGCCGAGCGTGTCGAGGGCGGCTTCACCCGCGAGGTGCTGTCGCACTTCATCTTCGTGCTGCAGCGCGTGCTGGGCCCGGCGACCGTGCAGGCCAGCGCCGCCAGCTATCCGGCCGACGGCATCGGCGCCGAGACGGCGCTGCGCGCCGAGCTGCAGGCCGGTGGCGTGCCGGTGCGCATCACCGGCGCCGTGGCCGGTGAGGTGGCCGACCGCAACCGCATGCTGTGGCGGGGCGCCGCCGGCGAGATCGAGCTGGGCCAGTGGTTCAGCGAGGTCCAGCAGCGTCGCCACGATGGCAGCCGCCCGCTCGGCGACGCGGCCCTGCTGCGCAACGCAGCCCAGGCCGACCAGCTGCAGCAATGGGTGGCAATGATCGAAGGCCGCTCGCACAGCCTGCCCGGCTACGCCGAGTCGCTGGCCGTGCAGCAGACGATCGAGGCGCTGCTGCGCCGCTGATCGCTGCCGCTCGGCCGGCAGGAAAAAAGGTGAAGCAAGTCGATAGGCCGGATTCTGTGCGGGACCTGACCCTTGCGGGCCCGGTCCCGTGACCGCCATTCCTCTTGGCCGGGCATCGCTGCCCGGCTCGGTGCCACCTACCCGCCAGCTCTGCGAGCCGCATCAATACTGGCCTACTTGGTGTTGCTGCGCGTAGAGATTGCCCGTTTCACCCGATCCCGCAGGCTGCGCTTGCGGTCCCGCGGGGCTGTGACACCCCGCACGTTCGATCGACTCGTCTCTGTTGCTCTGATCCTCGGCTCACGCCGGACAGCCGTTAGCTGCTACGCCGCTCTGTGCAGTCCGGACCTTCCTCCAGCCCCATGTTTCCATGCCCGGGCCAGCGGCGGTCTGACTTGCTTCACGGCCGCCATTATCGTTCAGCCGACACGCCTGCGCGGCCTACTCTTCCTGGCCGTCCGAATCCGGCTCCTCGTTGTCCTTCTTCGCCTGGCGGGCCAGCTCCGCCTGCAGCGGACGCAGCTGCTCGAGCAGCGCCTGCGGCGGTTTCGGCGTGGCCAGGCGCAGGGCCGGCGGTGGCAGCGCGCTCAGATAGGGCGGGCCGAACCAGTGCTGCTGCTCCTGGCGGCGCGCGGCGTTCAGGCCCAGGCCCAGCAGCAGCAGCAGGCCCAGGCCGGTCGCCAGCGCACGGCGCGCGCGCGGCCAGACCAGGCTGGCATGCCACCACAACAGCAGCGCCATGCTGACCGGGAATAGCAGATCGCCGATGACCATCAGCCGCCCCCAGGAGAAGGCATAGGCGAGCAGCGGGAGCAGGCTGTCCAGCAGCTGCATCGCCAGCAGCCAGACCAGGGCGCGCCGCAGATGGCTGGCGAAGGGGAAGCGGTGGCGGAACAGCTGCGTCACCAGCGACCAGGCCGCGGCCCAGCCGAGCACCGCGGCCAGCGGCCCCAGCACCGGCGAGCTGTACTCGATCAGCCGCGAGCCGGGGTTCAGGCTGGTCCATTGCTCGAAGGCCAGCAGCGCCAGCCAGGCCAGCAGGAGCAGCGGCAGCGCGAGCCGGCCGGCGCGCGTCACCACGCGGCGCAGCTGATGGCTTTCCAGCGGCAGCTCGGGCGCCAGCGGCGCGGCGGCGCTGCGCCAACGCAGCTGGGTCGCGCCGAGCTGAAACAGCGCCGCAGCGCCCAGCGCCACCGACTCGCCGGCGGCCAGACGGCGCTCGCCGATCCAGCCGCCATTCAGGCTGGGCAGCAGGGTCAGGCGCGGACCCTCGGCCTCGTCGCTCCAGCTGAGCTCGGCATGCTCGGCCGCGACATGCGCGTCGTCCAGCACCAGCTCGCAGCCGGGCGAACGGCCGATGCGGGCCGGCCATTGGCGGATCTTGTGGACGGCGCGCGCCTGGCCGTCGCGGTCGAGCACCTCGATCACCGCGGCGCGGTCTTGCGGTCCGCCGTCCATGCGAAACCCTCCAGATAATGGGCGCTCAGCTTCAGCGCGTTGTCGAAGGAGACGCCGCGCGCGTCGAAGCGGCCCAGCGCACCCTCGGTGGCGGCATCCACGGTCGTCACCAGGATGCTCAGATCGTGCAGGCCCTCGAGCTTGCGGTAGGCGCGCAGGCAGACGACGGCGCGCAGCGGCAGGCCCTCGCGGTCGATGAACTCCTCCTTGCAGAACGGTGCGGTGCGGGTCTTGTCCTCGCGGCCCAGGCGCTCGTTGCGGAAGCTGTCCGAATACTGCTTGGCAAAGCGCAGCGCGCCGAGCTTGCGGCCGTCGTAGGCCTCGTGCGAGATGTCCAGATAGCCGGTCTGCAACTGGCCGTTGACGAACAGCGCATGCTCCATCCGGCATTGCGAACGCTGGAACTCCAGGCCCTTGGTATCGGCCGGGGTCCCCCGCCCCCAGCAGCGCATGAACTGCTCCTGCGGCACCGGCAACTGGTAGCGCGCGTGGCCGGCCGAACGCCAGGGCTGGGCGACGAAGCGCATCGTCAGCTCGTCCTGGTAGGCCAGCAGCTGCTCGCGCAGGCGCGGCCAGGCCGGCTTCGTCATCGCCTTGGCATCGCGGCTGCGCTCGAACAGCGCCTGCGCGTATTCGCCCGGCACCAGAAAGCTCATCTGCTGGGCAAAGAACATCGCCGAGACATTGACGCCGACGACGCGCCCTTCCTCGTCCACCACCGGGCCGCCGCTCATGCCGGCGTTGATGCTGCCGGCGTAGTAGATCAGCGCGTCGAAGCTGCGCTCGACCAGGCCGTTGTAATTGCCCTCGACGACGGCGAAGGCGACGTCGTGCGGATTGCCCATCGAATAGATGCGATCGCCCTTGGACAGCGGCTCGCCCAAGGGGCGGAAGCCCAGCTTGCCGCGCCCCTGCAGACTCTTGGCGTCGGCCGGCACCGCACGCAGCAGGGCCAGATCGCGGCGCACGTCGAAGTCCAGCAGCTCCAGCCGGCCCTCCTGGCCCTCGGTCGTCGCATAGCGCAGGCGGTAGCGATCGGGCTCCAGCGCGGCCTGGCTGACGACGTGATAGTTGGTCATCACATGGCCGTCCTCGCTGACCAGAAAGCCGGAACCGACCGAGGCCTGGCTGTCCTGGTTCTTCAGCAGGGTGCGGATCTGCAGCAGCTGCGAGCGGGCGCGCTCGTAGACGCGCCGCGCGGTGGCCGAGACGGCGGCCGGCGGTGCCGAGGCCGCAGCGGCCGCTGGCGTGGCAGCGGACGCGGCGACCGGCGGCCGAACCTGCGCCGAGACGGCGCCGGACAGCAGCAGCGCAGCCAGCGCCAGCATGGACGCGGCCCGGCCCGGCCGGCGCCTCTTCGACATTGAGAGCAAGCGATCCTCCCCGATCGAGCCATGATGCATGGCGCCGATGCTAGCGGGTTTCGGCCCCGGGCCGCGGCAACTCAGGCGGCGCTGAACTGCACCTTGTTCGGCTGGCGCTCCGGCGACAGCAGGAAATGCGCGCCATGCTTCTTGAACAGCTTGGTCGAGGGCGCCGTGCGCGCCAAGAGGCCGGCCTGGCGCAAAGCCTGGGCCGCCTCGCCGAGCTCGACCCGCTCGCCGCCGCGCAGCGCCGGCACGGCCTGCAGGATGGCCTCGATCTCGGGCGGCAGCGCGGGCGCCGCGGCTTCGGCCGGCGCGGGCGCGGCCACGGACTTCTTGCGCGCGGCGGGCTTGCGTTTTGCGGCGGCCGGTGCGGGCGCGGAGGCAAGAGCCGGCACCGGCTTGGCGGCCGGCGCCGGGGTCGGCGCTTGCGTGCGGCCCCGCTTGGCCGCGGCGACGCCCGAGCGATGCGCGATATCGCTGAACTGGTCGTAGGCGCCCGGGACGCCCTCGCCGGTCTTGCCCTGCTGACCGAAGCCGCGCACCCAGGCACCCTTCTCGCGCAGGCGGCCGACCAGCGGCGTGTAGTCGGAGTCCGAGGACACGATCACGACGACCGTCGGCCGCTCGGCGAGCACCAGGTCCATCGCATCGACGGCCAGCGCGATATCGGTCGAGTTCTTGCCGACGGCCAGATTGACCATGGGTCGCAGGCCCAGGCGCTTCATGAAGCCCGCATGCTGCTGCGCCTGCTCGGCCGTGCAGTAGGCGCGGCGCACATGGATGGCGCCATAGTCCTGGCGCAGCAACTCGAAGGCCTGTTCGATCACCTCGGTCGAGACATTGTCGAAATCGACCAGCAGCATCACGCGGCTGCTCATGCTTCCAGCCTCCAGGCCAGCGTCTCGCCACCGCGCAGCGGCTTCAGCTGCGCATCGCCGAAGGCCACGGCCTCGGGCAGCGTCCATTCCTGCTTGCTCAGCGTGATCGTGCCGCTGTTGCGCGGCAGGCCGTAGAAGTCGGCGCCGTTGAAGCTGGCAAAGGCCTCGAAGCTGTCCAGCGCGCCCATCGCCTCGAAGGCCTCGGCATAGAGCTCCAGCGCCGACAGCGCGGTAAAGCAGCCGGCGCCGCAGACCGAGTTCTCCTTCATCACCGAGGCATGCGGCGCGCTGTCGGTGCCGAGGAAGAACTTGGGCGAGCCCGAGGTGGCCGCCTGGATCAGGGCCTGGCGGTGTTCCTCGCGCTTGAGCACCGGCAGGCAGTAGTAATGCGGGCGCAGGCCGCCGGTGAAGATCGCGTTGCGGTTGTAGAGCAGATGCTGCGGCGTCAGCGTCGCGGCCGTATAGCGGTCGGCCGCGGCCACGTATTGCGCGGCCTCCTTGGTCGTGATGTGCTCGAACACCACCTTCAGCTCCGGCATGTCGCGGCGCAAGGGCGCCATCACGCGGTCGATGAAGACCGCCTCGCGGTCGAACACGTCGATGGCCGGATCGGTGACCTCGCCGTGGACCAGCAAGAGAATGCCCTCCTTCTGCATCGCCTCCAGCGTCCGGTAGGTCTTCCTGATGTCGGTCACGCCGGCGTCGCTGTTCGTCGTCGCGCCAGCCGGGTAGAGCTTCAGCGCGACGACGCCGGCATCCTTGGCCCGCTTGATCTCGTCCGCCGGCGTCAGGTCGGTGAGATACAAGGTCATCAGCGGCTCGAAATCCATGCCCTCGGGCACCGCGGCGCGGATGCGCGCGCGGTAATGCGCGGCCTGCTCGGCCGTCGTCACCGGCGGACGCAGATTCGGCATGATGATCGCGCGGCCGAACTGGCGCGCCGTGTAGGGCACGACGCTGCGCATCGCCGCCTCGTCGCGCACATGCAGATGCCAGTCGTCGGGGCGGGTGATCGTGAGGGTGGTGGTGCTGCTGCTCATGGCGGGGATTGTCGCACCCGGCCCGGCCGTGAAATCCGTCGCGCGGGGCGCGCATCGCGGTGAACGCCCGGCGCGGCGGCGCGCCAACAATGGCGCGTCGTTTCAACGAGGAATCGCACCATGAAGAGTCAAGTCCTGGCCCTGGCCACCGCCGCCCTGCTGGGCGGCTGCGCGACGCAGGAGCCCGGCGAACCCCTCGGTCCGCCGGCCAAGGAGACGATTTACGCCGTCACCGGTTCGAACAAGCTGATCCAGTTCAATGCCGGCCAGCCGCAGAAGCTGCTGTCGAGCCGCTCGCTCACCGGCCTGGCCGCGCAGGAGCATCTGCTGGGCATCGACTACCGCGTGGCCAAGGGCCAGCTCTTCGGCCTGGGCGCCAGCGGGCAGCTCTACCGCATCGACACCACCAGCGCCACGGCCACGCCGGTCGGCACGCCGCTGGCGCTGCCGCGCGAGGGCGCGACCGAATGGGGCTTCGACTTCAACCCGACGGTGGATCGCATCCGCGTCGTCAACGACGCCGGCTTCAATCTGCGCCTGCATCCGGACACCGGCGCCATCGTCGACGGCAACCCCGATCAGCCCGGCGTGCAGCTCGACGGCCGCCTGGCCTACGACGCGGCCGACGCGAACGCCGGCAAGACGCCGGCCATCGTCGCCGCCGGCTATACCTACAACAAGGACAACGAGAAGATCACCACCAACTACGCGCTCGACGGCCGCCAGGGCCTGCTGGTGCACCAGGGCATGAAGGAAGGCGTGCAGCCGATGGTCTCGCCCAACACCGGGCGGCTGTACACGGTCGGCCCGCTGGGCATCGGCCCCTTCGAGCACGCGACGCTGGACATCTCGGACCTCTCCAACGCCGCCTATTCGGCCATCAGCCGCGGAACGAGCTCGAGCTGGTACCGGATCGATCTGGCCAGCGGCCGCGCGACGCGGATCGGCACGATCGCCGGCGGCGAGGCCGTCGTAGGCGCGGCGATCGAGCCCTGAGGCCCGTCGGGACATGCGACAAGGGCGCCGATGGCGCCCTTTTCTTCATCAGTGCTGCAGGATCTTGGCCAGGAAGTCCTTGGCGCGCGGCGAGCGGGCCTCCGGGCTGCCGAAGAAGTCTTCGCGCGTGCAATCCTCGACGATGCGGCCGGCGTCCATGAAGATCACGCGGTTGCTGACCTTCTTGGCAAAGCCCATTTCGTGGGTCACGCACATCATCGTCATGCCCTCGTGGGCCAGCTTGACCATCACGTCGAGCACCTCGCCGACCATCTCCGGATCGAGCGCCGAGGTCGGCTCGTCGAACAGCATCACGACCGGATCCATCGACAGCGCCCGCGCGATCGCGACGCGCTGCTGCTGGCCGCCGGACAGCTGGCCGGGGAACTTATCCTTGTGCGCCGACAGGCCGACGCGGTCCAGCATCTTCAGGCCGCGCGTCTTGGCGTCGTCGGCGCTGCGGCCCAGCACCTTGATCTGGGCGATCGTCAGGTTCTCGGTCACGCTCAGATGCGGGAACAGCTCGAAATGCTGGAACACCATGCCGACGCGCGAGCGCAGCTTGGGCAGATCGGTCTTGGGGTCGGTGATCGAGATGCCGTCGACGACGATGTCGCCCTTCTGGATCGGCTCCAGCGCGTTGACGGTCTTGATCAGCGTGGACTTGCCCGAGCCCGAAGGGCCGCAGACGACGACGACCTCGCCCTTGGCGATGTTCGTCGAGCAGTCGGTCAGCACCTGGAAGGGGCCGTACCACTTGGAGATGTTCTTGATTTCAATCATGGCTCAGGCCTTCAACGGATGATGGCGATCTTCTTCTGCAGCCGGCGCACGAGCATGGACAAGCTGAAGCAGATGACGAAGTAGACAACGGCGGCGACCAGATAGGTCTCGACCGGGCGGTTGAAGTTCTTGCCGGCGACCTCGAAGCCCTTCAGCAGGTCATAGGCGCCGATCGCATAGACCAGGGAGGTGTCCTGGAACAGGATGATGGTCTGCGTCATCAGCACCGGCAGCATATTGCGGAAGGCCTGCGGCAGCACCACCAGCTGCATGGTCTGGCGGTAGCTCATGCCCATCGCATAGCCGGCGAAGACCTGGCCCCGCGAGACCGACTGGATGCCGGCGCGCATGATCTCCGAGAAATAGGCGGCCTCGAAGACGGTGAAGGTGATGATGGCCGACAGTTCGGCCCCCATGGGCCGGCCGATCAGCATGGGGATCAGCAGGAAGAACCACAGGATCACCATCACCAGCGGGATGGAGCGCAAGGTGTTGACGTAGAAGGCCGCCGGCAGGATCAGCCACCGCTTGCCGGACAGGCGCATCAGCGCCAGCAAGGTGCCCAGCGCGATGCCGCCCAGGGTCGCGATCAAGGTCAGCTGGATCGAGAAGAAGAAGCCCTTGGCGATGAAGCTGGAGACGACGCTCCAGTCGAGGAATGCAAAGTCCAGGTTCATGGCGCCTCCCGCCGGGCCGCCCCAAGGGAGGCGAGCGCCCCAAGGGCTTGTAAAAGCTCGCTGCACGAGCTTGGGGGCAGGAACGAAGTGACGTGGGGGCGCATCATTTGCCGCCTCCGATCGTGCCGGGGATCTGCACCTGGTGTTCGATGAACAGGGCGATGCGGTTGATCAGGAAGGCCGAGACGAAGTACAGGCCGGTGACGGCCAGATAGACCTCAACGCCGCGCGAGGTCTCCTCCTGGGCCTGCATTGCGAA
Organism: Roseateles violae; assembly: GCF_030410485.1. Taxonomy (GTDB): domain Bacteria; phylum Pseudomonadota; class Gammaproteobacteria; order Burkholderiales; family Burkholderiaceae_C; genus Roseateles_D; species Roseateles_D violae. The sequence goes on from NZ_JAUHHC010000005.1 coordinate 211,157, forward strand.
CATCGTCAATTCAGCGATGCTGACGGCAAAGGCGACCGAGGAGTTCTTGATGATGTTCATGCTCTCGCTGGTCAGCGGCGGGATGACGATGCGAAAGGCCATCGGCAGCAGCACATAGCGATAGGTCTGCTGCAGGCTGAAGCCCATTGCCAGGCCGGCATAGCGCTGACCCTTGGGCAGGCTCTGGATGCCGGCGCGCACCTGCTCGGAGATCCGCGCCGAGGTGAAGAAACCCAGCGCGAACACGACCAGCATGAAGCTGGGCACGCCGCGCAGCACCGGGAACAGCGCAGGCAGCACGTGGTACCAGAGGAAGACCTGGACCAGCAGCGGGATGTTGCGGAACAACTCGGTCCAGACATTGCCGATCGCGACCAGCGCCTTGCTGGGCGTCGTGCGCAGGATGCCCATCAGCGCGCCGACCAGCAGCGCCACCACCAGGGCCAGCAAGGCGACGCTGAGCGTCCAGCCCCAGGCCGACAGCATCCAGTCCAGATAGGTGATGTCGCCGTTGCTGCCGAAACAGCGCGGCACGACCTCCCCGTCGATGGTGTTCTTGCAGAACACCTGCCAATCCCATGTCGCCACCGCGAACTCCTGTTCTCAAAAAACCGAGGCCGCCAGGCTAGGCAGGCGGCCTCGCTGCTCAGGCGTATGCCCAGCCCTTTTTCTTATTACTTCTTCGCGTACTCTTCGACCGGCTTGTCGTTCGGATTCGCCCAGGCGGCCTTGGTCGCCTCGCTGGCCGGCAGATTGACCTTGGTATTGGCCGGCGGAATCGGCTGCATGAACCACTTGTCGTAGAGCTTGGCGATCTCGCCGGACTTCATCATGGCCTTGATGCTGTCGTCCACGCTCTTCTTGAAGGCCGGGTCGTCCTTGCGGATCATGATGGCGATCGGCTCGACCGACAGCACCTCGCCGACGATCTTGTAGTCGGCCGGGCTCTTGGACTTGGCGATATTGCCGGCCAGGATCTGGCCGTCCATCACGAAGGCGTCGGCGCGGCCCGATTCGAGCAACAGGAAGCTGTCGGCGTGGTCCTTGCCGAAGACTTCCTTGAAGTCGACGTTGGCGGCGCGCTCATGCTTGCGCAGCAGCTGCACCGAGGTCGTGCCGGTGGTCGTGGCGACGTTCTTGCCGTTCAGCTGGGCGATCGAGGTGATGCCCGAGTTGGCCTTGACGGCGATGCGCACTTCCTCGACATAGGTCGTCACGGCGAAGGCGACGTCCTTGCCGCGACTGGCATTGTTGGTCGTCGAGCCGCACTCGATGTCCACGGTGCCGTTCTGCACCAGCGGCACGCGGTTCTGCGAGGTCACCGGCTGGTACTTGATGTCCAGCTTGGCCAGGCCCAGCTGCTTTTGCACATCGGCCAGCACCTTCTGGCAGATCTCGACGTGGTAGCCAACGTACTTGCCATCGCCGAGCGTGTAGGAGAGCGCACCGGATGATTCGCGCACACCCATCGTGACGGCGCCGCTGTCCTTGATCTTCTTCAGCGTGTCTTCGGCGTGGACCAGGCCGGTGGCCGCGGCCAAGGCAAGAACGAGCACAGATTTCTTCATAAACACTCCAGATAGCGGGGTCGATTCAAGGTGTGAAGCAGACCACGCCGGGCCGCGCCGCCGAATACGGGTTTTTACGGAGCGCAGGCATTTGCGAGACAGCCTATGGCAATCGCGCTAGCCGGCGGAAGTCAGAAAGTCCCACAGCGCCAGCGCCGCCGGCTTGTTGCGCCGCGACAGTTCGGGCCGCTCGCGGTAGATGCGCAGCTCCATGCTGAGCTCGAACTCGCCGCGCGGCGCGGCCTGCACCAGGCGGCGGGCCTTCAGCTCCTTCTTGACCGAGCTGGCCGGCAGAAAGGTCAGGCCATGACCTTCCAGCGCCATCGCCTTCAGGCCCTCGGCCATATCGGTCTCGTAGATCGCGTCCAGGTTCAGCGGCTTGGCCGACTCCTTGACGATCAGCTCGACCAGGCGGCCCAGATAGGCGCCCGAGGCATAGCTCAGGAACGGGATCTTCTGGCCCGGATGGCCGGGCAGGCGGAACAGCGGCTGCCCCTCCGCATCGGCCTTGGCATAGGCGGCCAGGGTCTCATGGCCGAGGGACGCCATCTGGTAGCGCTCCGGGTCCAGTTGCAGCGGCTGGCTGGCGTGGTGGTAGACGATCAGCAGATCGCAGTTGCCCTCGCTCAACTGCAGCATCGCGTCGTGCACGTTCAGCGCATTGAGCCGGCTCTTCAAGGCACCGAAGCGCTGGCGCAGGTCCATCAGCCAGTGCGGGAAGAAGCTGAAGGCCAGCGAATGCGGGACGGCGAACTCGATCATGTCCTGGCCGGCCGACTGATGGCTGCGCAGCATATTGCGCGTCGCCTGCAGGCTGCCCAGGATCTCGACCGCCTGGGCGAGCAGCGTCTCGCCAGCGCCGGTCAGCCGGGTCGGATAGGACGAGCGATCGACCAGATCGACGCCGGCCCAGGCCTCAAGCGCCTGGATGCGGCGCGAGAACGCCGGCTGGGTCACATGTCTCAGCTGGGCGGAGCGCGAAAAGCTGCGCGTCTCGGCCAGGCTGACGAAATCTTCGAGCCATTTGGTTTCCACCGCTTCAGTGTAGCGGCCGGCCCGCCGGCGCCCTGCCGCCCCTGTGGGTGCGCTATGCGCCCCCTTATATGAAGGGGTCCGAGGGGCTTGAATCCAGTTACGTTTGAGTACAGTTATCAGCGAGGGTTCAAGATCAATTCAAATGATTGGAGCGGGGTCATGAAGGCTATCAAGTCGATACCGGCGATCACCATGCTGGTAGCTGCAGTCTCTTCGTTTGCCGATCCGTTGCTGCTGGACTTCGAGGATGTGACGGCCAACACCGGCTATATGGCGGTCGGGGAGCTGTACGCGGCCAAGGGCGCGCATTTTTCGGAGGGCGTCTTTCTGGCGGGCAGCGAGAAGGTCTTCGGCGAGGACATCGGCCTCGGCAATTTCTACGGCCCGGGCGGCACGACCGCAAACCGTGGCGCGGTGAACCTCAACACCTCGCGCAACACCAACGGCGTCGCGAATCTGTTCACCATCACTACCGACCACCAATTCAACGGCGTCTTCTCGCTGATCTACGGCGGTGAGTCGACGGTGACGATTACGGCCCACCTGGTCAATGGCTCCGCCGTCAGCTCGGCGACCGGCCCGGCAACCGCGCTGTGCGACGCCTCCGCCTTCGTCTGCAACTGGACGTCCTTAAGCCTCGACCTGAACGGTGTCGCCGCGAGCTCCTTCGACATCAGCGGCACCAGCGGCAAGCTGTGGTTCGACAATATCAGCTTCGCCGACGCGGCCGGCAATGGGGGTGGCAATGTGCCCGAGCCGACCGGCATGGCGCTGAGCTTGGCCGCGCTCGGAGCGCTGGCTTGGAGCCGCAAGCGCAACCAGTAAGGCATATCTTCAGATGCACGGCCGGGTCGCTCGCAGCGGCCCTTTTTCATGGCCGCTCGAGAGCTTGCGCCTCGCCCCCGCTCTGCTGCAAGCGCCACATCCGCGCATAAGCGCCCTGCAGCGCCAGCAGGCTCTCGTGGTCGCCGCGCTCGACAATGCGGCCGGCTTCGAGCACCAGGATCTCGTGCGCATCGACGACGGTGGACAGGCGATGCGCGATCACCAGCACCGTCTTGTTGCGGCCGACCGATTCCAGCTCGGCCTGGATCGCGCGCTCGTTGTGCGAATCGAGCGCCGAGGTCGCCTCGTCGAAGATCAGCAGCGGCGGGTTCTTCAGCAAGGTGCGGGCGATCGCGACGCGCTGCTTCTCGCCGCCCGAGAGCTTCAAGCCGCGCTCGCCGACCATGGTCTCGTAAGCCTTGGGCGTCGCGCTGATGAAGGCGTGGATATGGGCGGCGCGCGCGGCGCCCTCGACCTCCTCGCGGCTGGCGCCGGGCCGGCCGTAGGCGATGTTGTAGGCCACCGTGTCGTTGAACAGCACCGTGTCCTGCGGCACGATGCCGATCGCGCGGCGCAGGCTGGCTTGCGTCACCGCGCGCACATCCTGCCCGTCGATCGTGATGCGGCCGGCGTCGACGTCGTAGAAACGGTAGAGCAGCCGCGCCAAGGTGCTCTTGCCCGAGCCGCTGGGGCCGACGACGGCCACCTTCCTGCCGGCCGGGATCTCGAAGGACACTTCGTGCAGGATGGGCCGCGCCTTGTCGTAGGCGAAGCTCACGCCCTCGAAACGCACCGCCGCGCCCTCGACCCGCAGCTCGGCCGCGCCCGGCACATCGGCCACCTCACGCTCCTTCTCGAGCAGGCGGAACATCTTGTCCAGATCGGTCAGGCTCTGCTTGATCTCGCGGTAGATCACGCCGAGGAAGTTCAGCGGGATGTAGAGCTGGATCATGAAGGCGTTGACCATCACCAGGTCACCCAGGCTCATCTGGCGGGCGACGACGCCCTGGGTCGCGCGCCACAACATCAGTACCAGCGCGCTCGCGATGATCAGCTGCTGGCCGGTGTTCAGCAGGGACAGCGTCTTCTGCGACTTCAGCTGCGCGCGGCGCAGCTGCTCCAGGCTTTCGTCGTAGCGCCGCGCCTCGAAGTCCTCGTTGTTGAAGTACTTGACCGTTTCGTAGTTCAGGAGCGAGTCGATCGCCTTGCTGTGCGCGACCGAATCGAGCTCGTTGAGCTGGCGGCGGAACTTGGTCCGCCACTCGGTGACGACGACGGTGAACGTGATGTAGAAGGCCAGCGCGGCCAGGGTGATCCAGGCGAACCAGGCGTCGAACTTGATCGCCAGCAGGCTCAGCACCAGCACGACCTCGATCAAGGTCGGCACGATGCTGTAGAGCGAGTAGGAGATCAGCGAATGGACGGCACGGGTGCCGCGCTCGATGTCGCGCGTCATGCCGCCGGTCTGCCGCTCCAGATGGAAGCGCAGGGAGAGGTCGTGCAGATGGCGGAACACCTGCAGCGAGATCGAGCGCGCCGTACCCTCGGTGGCCTTGGCGAAGATCAGTTCGCGCAGCTCGGTGAACAGCGAGGTCGACAGCCGCAGGCCGCCATAGGCGATCAGCAGGCCCAGGGGCACGACGACGATGCTTTCGGCCGAACCCGGCTTGACGGCGAAGCTGTCGATCAGCGATTTCAGCAGCAGCGGCACGCCGACATTGCTGAGCTTGGCGCCCAGCATGAACAGCAGCGCCAGACCCACCCGCCAGCGATAGCGCCACAGATAGGGCAAGAGCTTGGCGACCGTGGCCCAATCGGTCTTCTGCGGCGCGCTCGGGCTGGCGGACTGGGTGGCGGGAAGCGCGGGACTGCGTTGCATCGGTTTTGCTTTTTGGAAGGCTTGTCGCCGAGAATGAGGTTCGATTCTCTCAGCAAGCCCCCATGACCGACGTCCACCACACCAGCCCCAGCCCCGCCACGCCGCGCGAACTGGTCATCCGCGTGATGCCGATGCCGGCCGATGCCAATGCCAATGGCGACATCTTCGGCGGCTGGATCATGGCCCAGGTCGACATCGCCGGCTCGGTGCTGCCGGCACGCATCACGCGGGGCCGCGTCGCGACCGTGGCCGTCAACGAGTTCATCTTCAAGCAGCCGGTCTCGGTCGGCGACCTGCTGTCCTTCTATGCGCAGGTGACGCGCGTCGGCCGCACCTCGATCACCGTCCATGTGGAGGTCGTCGCCGAGCGCAACCCGGCCGACCCGCAGGTCGTCAAGGTCACCGAGGCGAACCTGACCTATGTCGCGATCGACAACCAGGGCAAGCCGCGGCCGTTCAATCAGGGCTGAACGCCGTCGATGGCTGGCTCGGTCCTGATCATCGGCGGTGGCGCGATCGGCAGCGCCGTGGCGGCCTGGCTCAGCGCCGAGCCGGCCTGGCAGGTCGAAGTGCTGGAGCGCGACCCGAGCTATGCCCGCGCGTCCTCCGCCCTGTCGGCCGCCTCCATACGCCAGCAGTTCTCGACACCGCTGAACATCGCGCTATCGCAGTTCGGCCTGCACTACCTGCGCGCCCTGCCCGAGGCCGGGCTGCAGGAGCAGGGCTATCTCTATCTGGCGACGGAAAAGGGTGCCGCCGATCTGCGCCAGCTGCAGGCGCTGCAGACGGCGCAGGGCGCGGAGATCGAGCTGATGACGCCGACCGAGCTGCGACATCGCTGGCCCTGGCTGGCCACACAAGACCTGGCCCTGGGCAGCTGGGGGCGGCGCGGCGAGGGCTGGTTCGACGGCTGGGGCCTGCTGCAGGCATTGCGCCGCCGCGCCCTGCGACAGGGCAGTGTCTATCGCCGGGCCGAGGCGCTCGAATTGCGCCGCGACGCCAGCGGCGCGCTGGACGGCGTGCTGACGGCCGAGGGCCTGATGCAGGCCGACCTCTATGTGCTGGCCTGTGGCGCCTGGTCCGGCGCGCTGGCCGCGACAGCCGGACTCGAGGTGCCGGTCAGCGCCCGACGGCGCAGCGTCTATGTCTTTCGCAGCCCGGAGACGGCCAGCGGCTGCCCGCTGCTGATCGACCCCTCGGGCCTGTGGCTGCGCCCCGAGGGCGAGGCCGGCCAGTTCCTTTGCGGCGGCCCGCCGCTCGACGACGCGCCCGACCTGCCGCTGGAGCCCGAAGCCGATCTGTTTGAGGAACGGCTCTGGCCGGCCCTGGCGGCGCGCGTGCCCGGCTTCGAGACGCTGCGCTGCGAGCGGGCCTGGGCCGGCTATTACGAGATGTGCGACTTCGACCACAACGGCCTGGTCGGCCCGCTGGCCGAATGCCCCAACCTGCTCCTGGCCTGCGGCTTCTCGGGCCACGGCCTGCAGCATGCGCCGGGCATAGGCCGCGGCCTGGCCGAGCTGATTGCCTTCGGCGCCTATCGCAGCCTTGATCTGGGGCCCCTGTCGCCGACGCGGATCGCGGCCGGCCGGCCTTATCGCGAACTCAATGTGATTTGAGGCGCTGGCGCTGCATTTCCTTGGCGATGCGCTCGGCCAGCGTCTCGGCCCACAGCGCATAACCGGCCGGCCCGGGATGGAAACCATCCTCGGCCATCAAGCGGGCCGCCGCCGCGCCGTGCAGATCAGGCGGCAAGGCCTGCAGGCCCCGGCCGGCATCGCCGAACAAGGCCCGGCCCAGCGCGCGATTCATACGCAGGGCCTGTGCGCCCATCAGCCAGCGCAGCGGCTGCGGCAACAGCGGAAAGGCATGCATCGGCGGGACGGCGCTGTGCAGCGTGTAGCGCACGCCGGCGCGCTGGCGCGCCAGCGCGTCGATCTCGCTCAGCGTCGCCAGCCAGCGGCGCGGCGAAACCTGGCCGACGACGTCGTTGACGCCCAGGGCCGTCACCAGCACATCGGCCGGCTGCAACTCGGCCAGCCGCAGCTCGGCCAAGGCGTCGCGGCTCAGATGACCGGTCGTGGCCCGCAACTGCCAGTGGACAGCGCCGCCGAGACGATCGGCCAGTGCCCGGCTCAGGCGACCGGCCAAGGCCTCCTCCTGCGTCGCCGCACCGACGCCGGCGCCGGAGGAGTCACCGACGATCAGCAGACGCAGGCGCAATTCACCGCTGCCCGCCAGGCCGGACCGCGCGCCGGCCGCCTCGGGCAGGCGCAGCGCGCGCCGCCGCACCTGGGCGCCCTGCCACAGCAGCAGCGGCGCCAGGGCCAGCTTGGCGGCCTGGGTGAGCATCACTCGAACTTGCTGAAGTCCGGCTGGCGCTTCTGGAAGAAGGCTTGGAAGGCCTCGGTCGCCTCGGGGCTGCGCAGGCGGGCGCCGAAGATCTCGGCCTCGGCCTTGTAGGTCGAGCGCAGGGCGGCGCGCTGCGGCTCGCGCATCAATCGCTTGCTCTCGCGCACGGCGCTGGGCGCCAGGCTGTTGAAGCGCTCGGCGACGCGGCGCGCATGGTTGACGACCTCGCTGGCCGGCAGCACCGCATTGGCGATGCCGCATTCGACCGCCTGCTCGCCGGTGAAGGGGTCACCCAGCAAGAGCTTCTCGGCCGCGCGGCGATTGCCCATCAGCTGCGGCACCAGCAGGCTGGAGGCGAATTCGGGCACCAGGCCCAGGCTGACAAAGGGCATGGCCAGGCGGGCGTCGTCGGCCACGTAGACGAAGTCGCAGTGCAGGAGCATCGTCGTGCCGATGCCGATGGCGGCGCCGGTGACGGCGGCGATCACCGGCTTGTCGCAGGCTATCAGCGCCTCCATGAACTGGAACACCGGCGCGTCCTCTTCCGAGCGCGGGCGGCTCATGAAGTCTTCGATGTCGTTGCCCGAGGTGAAGATGCCCGGCTGGCCGGTGATCAGGATCGCGCGGGCCTCGCCGGCCGCGGCGGCCGCCTTGATCGCGTCGGCCATCTGCTGGTACATCTCGGCGGTCAGCGCGTTCTTCTTCTCGGGGCGGGCGATCTCGATCGTCGCGACGCCGTTGACGAGGGCGGTCTTGATGCTCATAAGGGTCTCCTTGGAATCCTAGCGATTGTCGTGGTTGCTTCGTTCAGCTGCGGGCGGGCTGCAACTGGGTCCAGTGATTGGCGAGGTGCATCAGGTGCGCGCGCTCGTATTCGGCGCGGCTCAGCTCGCCATAGGCGAAATGCGGTTTGAGCTCGCCCTTGAAGGCCGCGAAGGCCTCCATCGCATCGAGCAGGCGCTGCACCGAGGTCTTCAGCGCATGCTGGGCGTCGAGCGCCGGCGCGCCGGGTATCGGCTCGGCGAGGTCGTGGTTCATCTTGCCGCGCGCGTCGAAGACGGCGAAGGCGGCCTTGCCTATCGTGTGGCGGAACAGCGCGCTCTTCGCCTCCGGAAAGCCCTGCATCGAATACTCGATGCTTTGCGCCGCATGCTGCAGCATCTGCGGCAGGGTCCAGGCGCCCTGCAGCGTGCGCGGGCGGAACAGCAGCTCCAGCACCGACTCGCGCGCCTGCTTCCAGCTGGCGAAGCCGGGCGTGAGCTCGCCCGAGCAGCCGGCCAGCAGCGGCGGCGCCGAGGCGGCGATCAGCAGATGGCGTCGTTGCATAGCATCGGCTCCCGTTCAGCCCAGCCAGGCCGGCACCTGTGGCCACAGCGTCGGCTCGAAGTTCTTGCGGAAGAAACCGAAATGGCCGATGCGGCGCGCGCCGATGTCGGCCGGCGCAATGCGGCGCAGCTCGGGCCGCGCGCCGGCATAGAAGCCGTGCAGCGACTCGGTGTTGCGGCGGGACATGAACTCGTCGTCGGTGAAGGCCAGCGACAGCATCGGCGTCGCCAGCGCTGCGTACTGCGCGCGCAGCGCCTCGCCGCCCTCGCCCATCATGTAGTCGCGATCCAGGCACCAGCGCCGCCATTGCGCCATTACGCCCTTGGGAAGATCTCCGACCTTGCGTAGCTTGCGTCCCGGGAAATAGCCGAACAGCGGCAAGGTCAAGGGCACCAGGAAGTACCAGAGCCACCAGACATAGCGCCGCAGGCCGGCGGCATTCTCGCGCCAGTAGCCGCTGCCGCAGCCGACGGTCACCGCACGGGACACGCGGGCGCGGTTCGGCAGCAGGCCCAGGATCTGGCCGCCGAGGCTATGGCCCAGCCAGTGCACCGGCTTGGCCTCATCGCCGAGCCGGCGCGACAGCTCGTCCAGCGCGGCCGCGGCATCGCGCTCGGCCCAGGTCCGGATGTCGGCGTCCAGCCCCTTCAGCGAGCGCCGCAGCGCGGCCGGGCGCGAGGCACCCATGCCGCGGTAATCGAAGCTCAGCACCAGCCAGCCCTGCGCCGCCATCCACTGGGCGAACTCGGCGTAGTAGCGCTGTTCGACGCCCATGGCCGGCGCGATCAGGAGGCCGGCCTTGGCCGTGCCGGCGTCGCCGTAGACATGGCCGCTCAGTTCGAAGCCGTCGCTTGCCTTGAAGCTGATCATGATGCTGGCCTCCAAACAAGAAAAACGCGGCCGTGGCCGCGCTTGCTCAGGACGTCTTACAGACGTTCGATGATGCCCGCGGCACCTTGGCCGGCGCCGACGCACATCGTCACCATGCCGTACTTGGCACCGGTGCGGCGCAGGCCGTGGACGACCGAGGCCGCGCGGATCGCGCCGGTGGCGCCCAGCGGGTGGCCCAGGGCGATCGCGCCGCCGTTCGGGTTGACCTTGCTGCGGTCCAGCACGATGCCCTTGCTGTCGAGGTCATTCAGGACGGCCAGCGACTGCGCGGCGAAGGCCTCGTTCAGCTCGACCCAGCCGAGATCGGCGGCCGAGATGCCGGCCAGCTTCAGCGCCGCGGGAATCGCCTCGATCGGGCCGATGCCCATGATCTCGGGCGGCACGCCGCGCACGGCGAAGCTGACGAAGCGGGCCAGCGGCGTCAGGCCGAAGCGCTTGACCGCCGCCTCCGAGGCCACGATCAGCGCGCCGGCACCGTCCGAGGTCTGCGAGCTGTTGCCGGCCGTCACGCTGCCCTTGGCGGCGAACACCGGCTTGAGCTTGGCCAGGCCCTCGGGCGAGGTATCGGCGCGCGGGCCTTCGTCGACCTCGACGAGGCGCTTCTTCGTGATGACCGAGCCGTCGGCCAGATTGGGCGAGCGGGTGACGATCTCGAACGGCGTCATCTCGGCCTTGAAGTGGCCGGCTTCGATCGCCGCCAGCGCACGGCGGTGCGATTCGAGCGCGAACTCGTCCTGCGCCTCGCGGCTGACCTTCCACTGGGCGGCGACCTTCTCGGCCGTCAGGCCCATGCCATAGGCGAGGCCGACGTTCTCGTCGCGCTCGAAGATGGCCGGCGGCAGCGAGGGCTTGTTGCCGCCCATCGGCACCATCGACATCGATTCGACGCCGCCGGCGATCATCACTTCGGATTCGCCGACGCGGATGCGGTCGGCGGCCATCGCCAGCGCGGTGATGCCCGAGGCGCAGTAGCGGTTGACGGTCACGCCGCCGACGGTGTTCGGCAGGCCCGACAGCACCGCCGACACGCGGGCGATGTTCATGCCCTGCTCGCCCTCGGGGAAGGAGCAGCCGATGATCGCGTCCTCGATCGCGCTCGGGTCAAGACCCGGCACCTGGGCCAGTGCGGCCTGGATCGCGCGGCTCAGCATCTCGTCCGGGCGGGTGTTCTTGTAGTAACCGCGGCCCGACTTGCCGATCGGCAGGCGGGTGGCGGCGCAGATGAAGGCTTCTTGAACTTGCTTGCTCATGGTCGGTGATCCTTAGTTGCGCACGGGCTTGCCGGTTTGCAGCATGCCCATGATTCGCTCTTGCGTCTTCGGGTGCTCCAGCAGCGAGCAGAAATGCTTGCGCTCCAGCGACATCAGGTATTCCTCGTCGACCAGCGAGCCGGCCTCGACCTCGCCGCCGCAGACCACATCGGCGATCAACGAAGCCAGGTGGTAGTCGTGCGCGCTGATGAAGCCGCCGTCGCGCATATTGGCCAGCTGGCCCTTGATCGTCGCGATGCCGGAGCGGCCGGCGACCGGGATCAAGGCCTTCAGCGGCGCGCGATAGCCGGAGTCGAACATGGCCTTGGCCTGGGCCGAGGCGACGAACAGCAGCTCGTCCTTGTTCGGCACGATGATGTCGCTGTCCAGCAGGAAGCCGTTCTTCTTCGCCTCCAGCGCCGAGGTCGCGACCTTGGCGGTGGCGGCCGTCGTGAAGCCGTCCTTCAGGAAGGCGAAGATGTCGGCATTGGCATTGCCGGCAGCGGCCATTTCGGCCGCGCGGCGGGCGATATAGGCCAGGCCGCCGCCGCCGGGGATCAGGCCGACGCCCACCTCCACCAGGCCGACATAGGACTCCATATGCGCGACGCGGCGCGCGCAGTGCACGGCCAGCTCGGCGCCGCCGCCCAGGGCCAGGCCGCGCATCGCGGCGACCACCGGCACATTGGCGTAGCGGATGCGCAGCATCATGTCCTGCAGCTTCTTCTCCTCCGGGGCGATGCCCTTGGCGCCCTTGGTCATGAAGACCGGCATCAGCGCCTCGAGGTTGGCGCCGGCCGAGAACACATCGTCCGGCGACCAGATCACCAGGCCCTTGTACTTCGCCTCAGCGATCTCGACGGCCTTCAAGAGGCCTTCGGTGACCGTGGGGCTGATCAGGTGCAGCTTGGCGGTGATCGAGGCGATCAGCACCTCGCCGTCCAGCGACCAGACGCGGACCTCCTCGTTCTTGAACTCCTCGGTGCCCGACTTCAGCGGCTCGGGCGCGCCCTCACCGACCAGCGACTCGGGGAAGGCCTGGCGCTCATAGACCGGCAGCTTGGCACGGGGCTTGAACTTGCCCTCGGCGGCGCTCCAGGAGCCATTGGCGCTGTGCACGCCACCGTTGTCCGCGACCGGGCCTTCAGTGACCCAGGCCGGCAGCGGGGCACTGCTGAGCGTCTTGCCCCCGGCGATGTCGGCGGCGATCCACTCGGCGACCTGCTTCCAGCCGGCGGCCTGCCACAGCTCGAACGGCCCCTGCTGGCTGCCGAAGCCCCAGCGCATCGCGAAGTCGATCTCACGCGCTGTGTCGGCCACGGTGTTCAGGTGCACGGCCGCGTAGTGGAAGGAGTCGCGCAGGATGGACCAGAGGAACTGGGCCTGCGGGTTCGTCGATTCGCGTAGCAGCTTGATGCGATCGGCCGCCGGTTTTTTAAGCATGCGGGCGACGATTTCGTCGGCCTTCTTGCCCCCGGCCACGTACTCGCCGGTCGCGAAGTCCAGGCGCTGGATGTCCTTGCCGACCTTTTTGTAGAAGCCGGCGCCGGCCTTCTGGCCCAGCGCGCCCTTCTCGATCAGCGCGGCCAGCACCTTGGGCGTGGCGTACATCGCGTAGAACGGGTCGGCCTGCAGATTGTCCTGCATGGTCTTCATCACATGGGCCATCGTGTCCAGGCCCACGACGTCGGCGGTGCGGAAGGTGCCGCTGGAGGCGCGGCCCAGCTTCTTGCCGGTCAGGTCGTCGACGACGTCGACGCTGAGGCCGAACTTCTCGGCCTCGATCATCGTCGCCATCATGCCGGCAACGCCGATGCGGTTGGCGACGAAGTTGGGCGTGTCGTTGGCGCGCACGACGCCCTTGCCGACGGCGGTGGTGACGAAGCTTTCCAGCTGGTCGATCACTTCAGGACGCGTGGTCGGCGTGTTGATCAACTCGACCAGGTACATATAGCGCGGCGGGTTGAAGAAATGGATGCCGCAGAAGCGCGGCTTGATTTCTTCCGGCAGCACCTCGCTGAGCTTGGTGATCGACAGGCCCGAGGTGTTCGAGGCGACGATCGCATGCGGGGCGATGTACGGCGCGATTTTGGTGTACAGATCGAGCTTCCAGTCCATGCGTTCGGCGATCGCCTCGATGATCAGGTCGCAGTCCTTCAGCAGCTCCAGATGCTCTTCGTAATTCGCCTGCTGGATCAGCGCGGCGTTCTCGGGCACGCCCAGCGGGGCCGGCTTGAGCTTCTTCAGGCCTTCGATGGCCTTGCCGACGATGCCGTTCTTCGGGCCTTCCTTGGCCGGCAGGTCGAACAGCACGACCGGCACCTTGACGTTGACCAGATGCGCAGCGATCTGCGCGCCCATCACGCCAGCGCCGAGCACGGCGACTTTGCGAACTTGGAATCGACTCACGGACTTCTCCTAATCAATCATTGCGGCGGAGCCCAGGCTCCGCCGATAAACATCACTCGACGCGGACCCAGGTCTGCGTGCGGCCGAACATCGGCGTGCCGACATAGCCGCGCATCTCCAGCTTCTTGCCACCCTCGATGGGCTTCAGCCGCGCCTTGTAGATCTTGCCGTTGTTCGGGTCGACGATCTCGCCGCCACCCCACAGCGCCTTGTCATCGGGATCCTGCTTGATGCCGCGGATGATCTGCAGGCCGACGATGGGCTTGTCCTTGCGGTCGTCGGTGCACTTGTCGCAGCGGTTGTCGGCGCTCTTGGCGTCGAACAGCTTCTCGATCGTGCCGGTCAGCACGCCGCCGCTCTCGCTGATGCGCACCAGCGACTTCTCGGTCTTGCCGTCGTCGTCGATGGTCTTCCACAGGCCCACCGGGCTGGTCTGCGCCAGCGCCGCCTGGGCCGCGAGGCCGATGACGGCCGCCGTGACGAGTTGCTTGATCATCGCTTTGTCTCCTGTTGGGGGGAAGCTCGGGGACCGGTTCAGAACAGCGCTTCGTCCATCTCCATCAGCGGCGTCAGGCCGGCGCGGCAGCTGCGGATCAGGCCGGCCGTCTCGGGCAGCAGCTTGGCGAAGTAGAAGCGCGCGGTGGCCAGCTTGGCGGTGTAGAACTTGTCGCCGCTGCCCTGCTTTTCCAGCGCAATCTTGGCCATGCGGGCGAAGAAGTAGGCAAAGGTCAGGTGGCCGACGACGCGCAGATAGTCAACGGCGGCGGCGCCGACCTCGTCCGGATTCTGGAAGGCCTTCATGCCGATCTCGGTGGTCAGCTTGGTCACCTTGTCGCCGATGTCGGCCAGCGGGTTGACGAACTCCTGCATCGCCTCAACGACGCCCTCTTCCTCGACGAAGGCGGCAATCTTCTTGCCGAACTTCTTCAAGGTCGCGCCGTTGTTGGCCAGCACCTTGCGGCCCAGCAGATCCAGCGACTGGATCGTGTTGGTGCCTTCATAAATCATATTGATGCGCGCATCGCGGACGAACTGCTCCATGCCCGACTCGTGGATGAAGCCATGGCCGCCGAAGACCTGCATGCAGTGCGAGGTGGCGATCCAGCCGTTGTCGGTGATGAAGGCCTTGATGATGGGGGTCAGCAGCGCGACCTCGGCCTCGCATTCCTTGCGCTCGTCCTCGTCGTCGGAGGCCAGCGCCTTGTCCAGCTGCAGCGCGACATAGGTGGCCAGCGCGCGGCCGCCTTCGGCATAGGCTCGCGCCGTCAGCAGCATCTTGCGCACATCCGGGTGGACGATGATGGGGTCGGCCGGCAGGTCGGGCGACTTCGGGCCCGACAGCGCGCGCATCTGGATGCGGTCCTTCGCATACGCGACGGCATTCTGGTAGGCGACCTCGGTCAGGCCCAGCGACTGGTTGCCGACGCCGAGGCGGGCAGCGTTCATCATCACGAACATCGCGGCCAGGCCCTTGTTCGGCTGGCCGACGAGGGTGCCGACGGCGCCTTCCAGCGTGATCTGGCAGGTCGAATTGGCATGGATGCCCATCTTGTGCTCAAGGCCGGTGCAGAAGACCGGATTGCGCTCGCCCAGCGAGCCATCGGCATTGACCTTGAACTTGGGCACGACGAAGAGCGAGATGCCCTTCGATCCGGCCGGCGCGTCCGGCAGGCGGGCCAGCACCAGATGGACGATGTTCTCGACCATATCGTGCTCGCCGGCCGAGATGAAGATCTTGGAGCCGGTGATCTTGTAGGTGCCGTCGGCCTGCGGCTCGGCCTTGCTGCGCAGCATGCCAAGGTCGGTGCCGCAATGCGGCTCGGTCAGGCACATGGTGCCGGTCCATTCGCCCGAGGTCAGCTTGGGCAGATAGGTCGCCTTCTGCTCCGGCGTGCCGTGTGCGTGCAGGGCCTCGTAGGCGCCATGGCTCAGGCCCGGGTACATGGTCCAGGCCTGGTTGGCCGAGTTCATCATCTCGTACAGGCCCTGGTTGATCATCAGCGGCAGGCCCTGGCCGCCGAACTCGGGGTCGCAGGACAGGGCGGGCCAGCCGCCCTCAACATACTGCTTGTAGGCTTCCTTGAAGCCCTTGGGCGGCGTCACTTCGTGGGTGCTCTTGTCGAGCTGGCAGCCCTCGGCGTCGCCACTGAGGTTCAGCGGGGCGATTACCTGCGAGGCGAACTTGCCGCCCTCTTCCAGCACCGCATTGATCGTGTCCACGTCGATGTCCGCATGGGCGGGCAGCAGCTTCAGCTCGTCGACGACGTTCAACAGCTCATGCATGACGAACTGCATGTCGCGCAGGGGCGGGTTGTACTGGGGCATGTCCTAGTCCTTGGATGGGAAAGTTCAGGGGATCAGGGTCGCTTTTTGCCGGCGACCGGTTCGGAGGCTTGCTGGGTCACCGCGGCACCGGCCGCAGTGGCATAGAACTGGATCGTGCGCTCGAAGCCCTTGCCGGCGCGCTCCAGCGCGCCCGGGCTGCGCATGAAGCGCGCATCGTGGTGCAGGGACAGAATCAGTCCGTGCAATTCGAAAAGAATCTGCTCGACATCGGCGTCGGCGCGCAGATGGCCGGCCTGCTGGGCCAGGGTGATCGCCTTGTGCAGCGCCGCGTGCCAGGCCTTGACCATGGCCACCAGCGCATCGCGCACCGGGCCGGGCCGGTCGTCGAACTCGACGGCGCCGCTGATATAGATGCAGCCCGAGTCGATCTCGACCGAGACGCGGCGCACCCAGTTCTCGAACATCGCGCGCAGCCGCGGCAGGCCGCGCGGCGCGCGGATCGCGGTGAAGAAGACCTCTTCCTCGAACTTCGCGTGGTATTCGGTGACGACGGCGATCTGCAACTCCTCGCGCGAGCCGAAATGGGCAAACACGCCGGACTTGCTCATCTTGGTCTGGTCGGCCAGGGCGCCGATCGACAGGCCTTCCAGGCCCATGTGCGAGGCCTGCTGCAGGGCGGCCTCCAGGATGATGGCGCGCGTCTGCTGGCCCTTTTGCAGCGAGCGCGCGACGCGGGCGGGCTTGCGCGCAGCCACCGGCGTGGCCGGGCTGGTCTGCTTGCTGCTGGGGCTGGTGATGGCTGACACTGGCGGTCCCGGGGGCGGCTGCGGAAGCCGAATAATAAAACGAACGGTCGTTCTATTTTGCAGAAAGCCCGGGACCCTGGCGCCGGCTCCGGCCATTTTTAGAGGGCGGCGCCTAGAAACTCACGAATGTCGGCTTTGGCCGGCTTCAGTTCGGCGGCTGTGCCTCCACGCGGATGGCCGCGAACCAGGCAGCCAGATTGGCGATGTCCTCGTCGCTGAGCGGCTTGGCCATCACGCCCATCACCTCGTGCTTGCGCGCGCCGCTGCGGTAGGCGCGCAGCTGCGCGGCCAGATAGAGCTCGGGCTGGCCGGCCAAGTTCGGCGCGTCGGGCGCCGTCGACAGGCCCAGCGGCCCGTGGCAGACCGCGCAGGCCTGCGCCTTGGCGCGGCCGGCCTCCACATCGCCGGCCGGCGCGAGGCCGGTCAGCGAGAGCAGGACGAGGCCGGCGAGCGCCGGCCTGGCCAGCGAGGCAAGGCTCATCACGGCGCGCTGTAGCTGACGCGGTAGATCGCGCCGGCGAAGTCGTCGCTGATCAGGAGCGAGCCGTCCTTGGCCACCGCCACGTCGACCGGGCGACCGCGGTAGATGCCGTTCTCGTCCAGCCAGCCCTCGGCGAAGACCTCGCTCTTGTCGGCCGTGCCATCGGCCTTCATCGAGACGAAGTTGACCAGGCCGCCACTGGCCTTGCTGCGGTTCCAGGAGCCATGGGCGGCGACAAAGATGCCGCCCTGGTACTTGGCCGGGAACATCTTGCCGTTGTAGAAGCTCATGCCCAGCTGGGCCTGGTGGGCCGGAAATTCGATCTGCGGCTTGGTCCAGGCGGCCGGCGGCTTCATGTCCTTCAGGTCCGGCGCGGCGGCGGTGCCCGCGATCTGCACATTGTGGCCGTGCACATAGGGGTAGCCGAAATGCTCGCCGATCTTGGAGACGCGGTTCAGCTCGCCCGGCGGCGTGTCGTCGCCCATGCCGTCGGTCTGGTTGTCGGTGAACCAGACGCTCTTGTCCTTGGGGTTGATGTCCATGCCGACCGAGTTGCGCACGCCGCGGGCGACCACCTCGCGGCCCGAGCCATCGAAGGCATTGAGCCGGACCATGCCACCGATGCCGATCTGCTCGTACAGCGCCACCTTCTCCTTGGGCTGCACGTTGTAGGGCTGGCCCAGGGTGATGTAGAGCTTGCCGTCGTCGGCGACGCGGCAGGTGCGCGCGCCATGGTTGTAGCTCTCCTCCTCGGGCGGGATCAGCTTGCCCTGCGGAACGACCTCGATCACGGCGACGTCCGGCCCCTCGTAGAAGAACTCGGCGGCCGGGAAATTCAGCACCCGGTTGTGTTCGGCGACGATCAGGAAGCCGTCCTTCGTCCAGCAGACGCCGTTCGGGTTGCTGAACTTCAGGCTGGGCGCGAAGCTCTTCACCTCGTCGGCGACGCCATCGCTGTTGCGGTCGGTGACGGCCCAGACGGTGGTCTTGCGCGTGCCGACGAAGAGCATGTTCGTGCTCGGAGCGACGGCCATATGGCGCGCATCGGGCACGATCGCATAGAGCTCGATCTTGAAGCCGGGCGGCAGCTTGACGCGCTTCAGGTTCTCCTTGATCGCATCGGCGTTCTTGCCGGTCTGCGGCACGACCGGGATGTTCAGGTCGGTGGATGCGACCTTCATCTGCTTGAGCTTCTCCAGATTCGGCTGGGCCTGCGCGGTGCCGGTCCAGGCCAGCGCGAGGGCACCGACCAGCATCAGGACGCGCGGAAGTCTGATTCGCATAGCTGTCTCCTGTTGATGTTGTCGCCGCAGCTCATCCCTGTTCGCGGCTGCGCTATTGGATCAACGCCAAGCAAGCGCTCGCAACCCCCAGTTCTTGCCGGCTCATTCGCCCAGCAGCTCGCCGATCGCGTTCAGCGCGTCCACCCGGTCGCAGACCGCCTTGACCACCATCAGCACCGGCACGCCCAGCAAGAGCCCCCAGACGCCCCACAGCCAGCCGAACACCAGCACCGCGATGAAGACGGCCAGCGGGTTCATGCTGCTGGCGCGGCCGGTCCACCAAGGCGCCAGCAGATTGCCGACCAGCGCATGGACGGCCAGCGCGCTGCCGCCGACCAGCGCGGCCATCTCCATGCTGCCGAACTGCACCAGGCCGACGATGGCCGAGGCGCCGCCGACCAGGACCGCGCCGACATAGGGAATCAGGTTGGTCACCCCGGCCAGCACGCCCCAGATCTCCGCCTGGCGCAGGCCGATCGCATAGAAGGCCGCCCAGGTCGCGACGCCGACGATCACGCTCAGGCCCAGTTGCACGACCAGATAGCGCTGGATCTGCGCGCTGATCTCGTCCAGCGTCTCGACGGTCGTGCGCTTGCGGCTCAGGCTGGGTCCGGCCAGCTTGACGATCTTGCGCCGGAAGCGGCTGCCCGAGGCAAGCAGGAACAGCGCGATCAGGAACACGACCGAGATCTGCCCCAGCAGCGCCAGCGCGCCCAGCGTGCCGGAAAGCAGATAGCCGCGGATGTCGATCTTCGAGCTCGGTGGCGGTGGCGGCGGCACCCGGCCGGCGCTGCCGCCCGGAGTCGTCGCCGCCTCCAGCTCGGTCGCCGCGCGCTGCACCTTGTCCAGGGTCGAGACGCTGCCGCGCTTGGGCTGCGTCAGCTGGCGGATCTTCTTGGTCACCTCGGGCAGCGTCTCGACCAGCGCCTCGGCATCGTCGCTCAGCGACCAGGTGCCCCAGACCATGCCGACGCTGATCGCCGTCAGCAGCACCGTCGCGCCCAGCGCCCGCGGGATGTGCCAGCGCTGCAGCCGGTCCACCGCCGGCGCCAGCGCATAGCTCATCATCAGGCCCAGCAGCATGGGGATCAGCACCGGCTTGGCCCATTGCAGCGCAAACAGGCTGGCCAGCAGCGTCAGCACGGCCAGGGAGACGCTGCGCACGTCGACCGGCGCCGCCCGCGGCGGCTCCAGGGAGGGCTCCGGTGGCGGTGCTGCCGCCGCGTCGGGGCGATGGCTTGGATGGACTTCGTCGGGCTCTAGGTCTTGTTTGATCACGATGGCTAGGTGATGTTTGAGCGATGGTTGAGCGGTGCTTGGCCGTTGAGGACTTGAGTCAGTGCGCACTATTGCAGTACGCTTTGGTCTGGAGGTCAACGCTGTGGACGTGCTTCAACTGGATGTCTCCGGCCGGCCGCAGGCCTGGATCACGACCCGTGAAGCCGCCGTGATCTACGCCAGCGACGGCATCGCCTGGACCCTGGGCGATCCCTGCCATGTGATGCGCGGCGGCCTGCAGCGCCGCACCGGCCTGCAGTCGCGCATCGACGTCCACCCGATCATCGCCGTGCGCGGCAGCGTGCCGAGCCGCGCCTGGCGCCAGGCGCCGGCGCTGTCCAATCCCAAGCTTTTCGTCCGCGACCGCTACGTTTGTGCGTATTGCGGCCACAGCTTCCATGTCGACGACCTGACGCGCGAGCACATCGTGCCGACCTCGCGCGGCGGCATCGACAGCTGGATGAACTGCATCACCGCCTGCCGCGCCTGCAACGGCCGCAAGGGCAACCGCATTCCCGAGGAGGCCCGCATGAGCCTGCTCTACCTGCCCTATGTGCCCAGCCTGCACGAGGACATGATTCTGCGCGGCCGCCGCATCCTGGCCGACCAGATGGAATTCCTGCTCGCCAGCGTGCCGCGCTCGAGCAGATTGCACGCTTGAGGCCGCCTTAACGCGGCGGCAATACGCAGCAACAGGCCGCGCGGTCAACGCCGCTACGATGCCGGCCGTTGCAAGCGACAAGCCCGAGGAGCTCCCCATGAAGAAGAACATCGTGCTGGCCGCGACCGTCGCGGCCGCCACCACGCTCAGCGCCTGCAGCACGACCCACCCCGACGTCATCCACCCGCGGGAGGCGCAGCAGCTGTCGCAGGTGCTCGACGCCACCGTGCTCACCGTGCGCCCGGTCGTGGTCGACGGCTCGCAGAGCGGCGCGGGCGCCGTCGCCGGCGGCCTGATCGGCAGTGTCGCCGGCGCCTCGGTGCACAGCTATCCCGAGGCGCAGGTGGTCAGCGTGATCGGCGCCGTGCTCGGCGCCGTGCTCGGCAATGCGATCGAGCGCAGCGCGACGCGCGAGGAAGCGGTCGAGCTGCTGCTGCAGCTGCGCAACGGCGAGCGTCGCGCCATCGTGCAGGCGCGCAGCCCCGAGCTGCTGAACCCCGGCGAGGCGGTGATCCTTGTCACCAGCGGCGGCCGCACCCGCGTGCTGCGCGCGCCGGTCGGCAGTCCCGGCGGCGGCGCTGCCAACACGCCGGTCGGCGGCCCGGCCCGGACCTGAAGCCGCTTCAGCGCCGCGCGCGCAGGCGCGCGAAATTCAGCGCGACCAGCAGCACGCCGATCGCGCCGCCGCCCATCAGGGCCGCCGTGCCGGTGCGGCCGACGATGGCGCCGGCCAGGCCGACGCCGGCCGACTGGCCGAGGAAGAAGCAGGAGGCAAAGGCCGACACGGCAGCGCCGCGGCGCTGCGGCGCCATCTGCGTCGCATTGACCTGCAGCGTGTTGTGCAGCATGTAAAAGCCCAGGCCGGCCAGCAGGCTGGCTGGCAGCGACCACAGCCATTGCGGCGCCAGACCCATGCCCAGCAGCGCGATTGCCAGCACCGCGCCGCCGCCGCGGGCCAGACCCAGCTCGCCCAGACGCGCGACCAGGCGCGCCGAACCCAGCGCGAAGATGAAGCCGCCGGCGCCGAACAGCATCACGACCGCACCGGCCGCCGACAGCGACAGGCCGAAGGTCCGGTGCAGGTGGGCGGCGACGAAGGCGAAGGGACCGTAGAGGAACATCCCTTCGAGGAAGACGGTGGCGAGAATCACCCGCGCCCAGGGCATCGCCAGCACATGGGCGAAGTCCGAGGCCATATGCGCCAGCGCCGAGCCCTGGCCCGGGCCCGGCTTGCGCATCGCGCGTGCATGCGCGGGCAGGCGCCGGTTGATCGTGAACAGCACGGCGGCGATGGCGGCGAACAGCAGCGCCAGCAGCACGAAGGGCAGGCGCCAGCTCAGATGATCGGCGGCAAAGCCGCCCAGCGTCACGCCGGCGGCCAGGCCGAAGATCTGGCCGATCAGAAAGCGCGCCAGCACCGGCTGGCGCTGCTCATAGGCGACCACGTCGCCGATCCAGGCCATCGAGAGCGGAATGATGGCCGCCGCCGTCGCGCCGGCCAGCAGGCGGGCGATGCGCAGGCTGTCGAAACTGGGCGCCGCCGCGCACAAGGCCGTGGTGAGGGCGCTGGCCAGGCTGGCCCAGGCGATCACGCGGTATTTGCCGAAACGGTCGCCGGCCGGGCCGAACAGCAGCTGGGCCAGGCCGTAGGCGATCGCGAAGATGCTGATCACCTGGGCCGCCTCGCCGATCGTGATGCCGAACTCCAGCGCCAGCCGCGGCAGCAGGGCGTCGTTGACGCGCAGCGCGGCGCCGCTGCCGAAGGCGGCCAGCGACAGGCAGACGACGGCGGCCGACGGGATCTCGGGGACGGCCGGATTCTCCGGGCCTGCAGTGATGGGCGGCGCGTTCGACATGGACAGCGATCGTATGCGCTTCAAGCCCGGGCGGGCTGCGCACGCCACCGATGAGCGACAGCGGTGCTAGCCTTCGGCTCTTGCCGATCGCATCGCTCGGCCCAGCCAGAGGACCCGCCGTGAGCAGCAGCAACCGCTTCATCAACAATGCCGAATGGGTGGCCGCCAGCAGCCGCAGCGCCTGCACGGTCGCCTTCGCCAAGACCTCGGTCGAGGTGGATCTCGACGCCGAGGCCGGCGGCAGCGGCCTGCCGACGCCGCACGAGCTGCTGGACGGCGCGCTGGCCGCCTGCACCACGCTGACCTTGCAGCTCTATATCAAGCGCAAGGGCTGGGCCGTCGAGCGCCTGCGCGTCGAGGTCGAGCACGAGAAGACCGCCCAGGGCTACCAGATGCGCCGCCGCATCCGCTATGCCGGCACGCTGGACGCCGAACAGCAGGCCAGCCTGCTGCGCATCGCCGAGGCCTGCCCGGTGCACAAGACGCTCAGCGGCCAGATCGCGATCGTGACCGGCAGCGAGCCGCTCTAGCAGTTCCTTCAGCGCGCGGCGACCGCGCTGGCAGCGCTCGCCGGCGGCGCTGCGGTCTTGCTGTCCAGCTTGAGCTCGGCCTGCACGACCGCGCCCTCGCCCTCGGCCGCGCGCGGCGGCTCGACCCTCAGGCGCCCGGCGGCAACGCCGCGGTTGCTCAGCTCGCGCACGATGGCCTCGCCGCGCGCGCTGCCGATCGCGCGCAGCTGCGCCTCGTCGGGCGCATAGTCATCGAGCAGGCGGCGCGCCAGCAACTCGTGCAGGCCCTGGCCGGCCAGCTGCTGCTGCTCGGCGGCGCTGAGCGGCTTCGGCGCCGGCTTGACCGCGCTGGACAGCTTGGAGATGAAGCGGCCGGTCGCGCTGTCCGGCGGCGGCGCCGGGTTGGCCTGCAGGTGGCGCTGCTTCAGCGCGGCCAGGTCTTCGGCGCCGAAGCGGCGGGCGTAGAGCGCCTCCAGCGCCTGCTGCGTTGCCGGCTCGCCGGTGCTGATCGGGCCGGGATCCTCGCCCTCGCCCAGCGGGCGGCCATTCTGCTGCGCGACGGCACGGCGCAGGCGCAGATTCTTCAGTGCCTCGCCGTCGCTCTGCACGCTGTAGTCGCCGTGGATCGCGACGGCCAGGCCGGCGCGCTTGGCCAGCAGCTGGGACAGGTTCTTCAGCTTCTCGCGCTCGGGCGGCAGCAGCGCGGACGAGCCGGCGTCGAAGGCAATGCGGTCCAGCTTGTCGGCATCGATGCCCAGCATCGCGCCCAGCGCGCGAAACGGCGCGCTGACGATCTTGCCCAGCAGATTGACCAGCGCCTTGCCGATCAGCGCGCCATAGCTGAACTGCGGATCGTCCAGGCTGCCCGAGACCGGCAGACCCAGATCGATCTTGCCCTCGCTGTCCTGCAGGATCGCGATCGCCAGGTCCAGCGGCAGATTCACCGCCGACACGCTGTCCACATGGGCGCCCAGGGTCAGCTTGTCCATGATGACCTGGTTGTCGCCGGCCAGCTGGCGCTGCTTGATCTTGTATTCGAGGTCCAGCGAGAGCTTGCCCGACTCGATGCGGCGGCCGGCAAAGGTGGCCGAATAGGGCGTCAGCTCGTTCATCTCGACATTGCGGAAGATCAGCCGGATGTCGGTGAAGCCGGTCGGATCCTGCGGCCGCAGCTGGCCGCTGGCACGGGCCAGGCCGAATTCGCCGACCTTGCCCTCCAGCTCCAGCCGCGCGACGGCGCCGGCCTGGCTGGACAGGCCGGCCAGATGGCCGTTCAGATCGCCGATGCGGGTGCCGAAGGGCAGCGCCAGTGACAGATCGGCAAAGTCGACGCTGCCGTCGCTCAGGCGCAGGCGGCTCAGGGCCAGCTGCGGCGCTGGCGCGGCGGCGGCCGCCGGCTGCGTGGGCGGCGGAGGCGGAGGCGGAGGCGATGAGGATGCCGCCGCCGCTTCCTGCGGCTTCAGCAGCTGGGCGACATTGCTGCTGCGGTCCTTGAAGATGGTCAGCTTGGCGCCCAGGCCCTCCAGGTTCAGCTCGCCCAGATCGATCCGCTGCGGCGTCAGCAGCAGGCGCGGGCCCGAGAGCTGGCGCCAGCCGAGGACGCGCTCGCCGCTGCGCGCCTCGTTCAGCAGCAGCTTGCTGACGGTCAGGCTGGTCTCCAGCCGCGGCTTGCCCGCCTGCCATTGCAGGCGCCCGCGCGCGCTGGCCTGGCCGCCGGCCAGCACCAGCGCGCTGTAGCGGGCGATGATGGGCTGGGCCGGCGCCAGCGCCAGATCGCTGAGCGCGAAGCGCAGC
The DNA here is from genome assembly GCF_030410485.1 of Roseateles violae. GTDB lineage: Bacteria > Pseudomonadota > Gammaproteobacteria > Burkholderiales > Burkholderiaceae_C > Roseateles_D > Roseateles_D violae. The sequence continues at coordinate 235,643 of NZ_JAUHHC010000005.1, forward strand.
TCGCCCGCCTCGCCGCCGGCCTGCAGGCTGCCGCCGGCCTCGAAGCGGCCGCCCTCGCGAACGCTCAGGTCCAGCTTGACGGGCATGCCGGCCTTGGCGTCGTCGCTGAACTCGCGCAACTCGGCGCGCAGCGGCGCCAGCGTCAGGCCGGCGGCCGGCTGGGCCGATTCGTCGCGCAGGCTCAGCTCGCTGGCCTCGGCCTCGATGCTGGCGATCTTGTAGCGCCAGCGCGGGCCGGCCGCCGCCGGCGGCGTGGGGGTCGCCGGCGGCGGCTGGCGCCGCAGCGCGTCGATGAAGCCGATGCCACCCTGGGCATCGCGCACCAGGGCCAGGCGCGCGCCCTGGGCATAGACGCGCTCCAACGTCAGCTCGCGCTCGGCCAGCGCCAGGTGGCCACCGTCGAGGCCGAGGCTGGCCAGCTCCAGCAGCGGCCGCGCGGAACTCTTGTTGCTCAGGCGCAGGCCGTCGAGCCGCAGGCCCAGATCGTCGATGCGGATCTGCGGCTCGGCACCCAGCAGCGCCTCGGCCTTCAGGCCCAGCGTCAGCTCGCCGACGTCGATGTCCAGCGGCTCGACAAAGGCGCGGTTGTGCGCGTGCAGGCCCAGCTTGGCGATGGCCAGCTTGTCTAGCTTCAGCTTCCAGGGTGCGGCAGGCGGCGCCTCGGACGGCGGCGCGGGCGCCAGCCAGGACAAGATGCGTGGCCGGTCGCCGGCATCGAGCTCCAGCGCCAGGCGCCCACCGGCGACCTCAAGCGCCGCGAAGCCGATCTCGCGCCGGCGCAGGTCGAGCCGGCCGCCGCTCAGGCGCAGCGCGTCCAGCGCTACCGCCGGCTGCGTCTCGTCCAGGCCCTTCAGCGCCAGCTGCTGCAGCTTCAGCTCCAGCCCGTCGAGCTTCAGATCGAAGGCCCGCTCGACATAGCCGGCGTGGTAGCGCAGCCGCAGATCGGCCTGGCCCTGCGGCGGCGTCATGCGCAGCGTGCTGCGCATATAGGGCCAGAGCTTGTCCAGCGCCAGCGCGTCGATCTCGATCTCGCCATCAGCGGCCAGGGGGTTCAGCGCCAGCGTGCCCTTCCAGCGGATTTGCGCGCCGATGCCGGTGCGCGCCGACAGCAGATGCTCGCCGCGGTCCTCGGGCAGGGTCGAGAGCTGGCGCAGCTCGGCCTGCAGCGGACCGATATAGGTCTGGAAGCCGCCCTCCACCCGCTTGTCGGCAAAGTCGATATGCCCGCCCTCCAATGCGATCAGCGCCAGCAGCAGGCGCGGCGGCGCCTGTGGTTCGGGCGGCGGATCCTGCGGCGGGCCGGCCAGCGCGTCGAGCAGCGCCTGCCAGTTCGTGCCGCCCTCGGGTCGCAGCTCGAAGCGCAGCCGCGGCGCCGTCAGCCGCAGCTCGTCCAGCGCATAGGCGCGGCGGAACAGGCCCAGCGGGTTCAGGTCGATCAGCAGCCGGTCCAGCGTCAGCAGCGGCTTGTTGTCCGGCTCGGTGAGGGTCAGCCCTTGCACCTCGACCGCCAGGCTGAAGGGCTGCAGGCCGACCCGGCCCAGCGCCAGATGATGGGCGCTGCGCTGCTCGATCCAGCGCGGCAGCGCCCACTTGACGAGCGGCTCGAAGCCGAACCAGGCAAACAGCAGATAGGCCAAGAACAGGCCGGCGGCCAGCAGCGCCGCGTTGCGAATGGCCTTGCGCGCACGGGCCTGCATGGCTGAAATCCTCCTGTCGCTAGTATCCCGGCTGAAGCGGCAATTGCAAGGCGCCGGGGACTTTCTTACAAACGCCTGCTTACATGCGCTTGGCTGGCGCAATACCTGACCCCGATGCGGGGCCGATGCCGTGGGGCCACCGCCGCAGCGCCTGCGTAAAGTCGTCTTGACGCCGGCGACTCCAGCCGGGTACAAAGCTCCTGGCGGCCGAGGCGATGACGGCAGACCTGGCCCTTGCATAGGAGCAAGTGATGACATTCGATCATTCGATGCCGTACGCGCCCTGGCGGCGCTTGATGAGCTGGCTCATCCCGGCGCTGCTGACCCTGCTGCTCTTCGGTGGCTCGGCGCGGGCGCAAGCCCCGGCCGCGGCGTCCAGCGGCAGCTCCAGCTTCAGCGATGCCGAAATCGACCAGATGCTGGCGCCGATCGCGCTGTATCCCGATTCGCTGCTGTCGCAGGTGCTGATGGCCTCGACCTATCCGGCCGACGTCAAGGAGGCGGCGGCCTGGACCAAGGCCCACCCGGACGACAAGGGCGATGCCGCGATCGAGAAGGTCAAGGACAAGCCCTGGGAGCCGGCCGTGCAGTCGCTGGTTGCCTTCCCGCAGCTACTGACCATGATGGGCGACAAGCCCGATCAGGTGCAGAAGCTCGGCGATGCCTTCCTGGCCGATCCGGCCAAGGTGATGGACCGGGTGCAGTTCCTGCGCAAGAAGGCGCAGGAGGCGGGCAACCTGAAGAGCAATGAACAGCAGAAGGTGACCAACACGACCGAGGAAGGCAAGCAGGTCATCATCGTCGAGCCGGCCAAGACCGACACCGTCTATGTGCCGGCCTACCAGCCCAGTGTCTATGGCGCCTGGCCCTATCCCAGCTATCCGCCCTACTACTGGCCGCCACCACCTTATTACTACCCGACCGGCGGCTTCGTGGCCGGTGTGTTCTGGGGCGCGGCCGTCGTCGGCATCGCCAACGGCCTGTGGGGCGGCTGCAACTGGGGCGGCGGCGATGTGAATATCAACGTCAACAAGTTCAACAACATCAACACCAACCGCCAGATCAACAACACCAACAACAAGTTCCAGCACAACGCCGATCGGCGCGGCAACGTGCCCTACCGCGATTCGGCCAGCCGTGACAAGTACGGCCAGAAGGCGCGTGACGGCGCCGCCAACCGCGAAAGCTATCGCGGCAAGGACGGCCGCGACGCGCAGCGCAATGCGGCCTCCAACACCCTGTCGCAGCGCGGCGCCGATCCGGCCGCCGGACGCGCCGATCTGCAGGGCTCGGCCGGCCGCGAACGCGCGAACCAGGCGGTGTCGAGCGCCGAGCGCGGTGGCGGCGGCAACTTCGGCTCCGGCGACCGCGGCGGTGCCGGCGGCAGCGGCTCCTTCGGTTCGGGCGGCCCCGGTGGCGGCGCGCGTGACAGCGCCTTCTCCGGCGTCAACAACAGCTCCGGCTCGCGCGCAGCGGCCGATCGCGGCCGCTCCAGCGCCGCCTCGAGCCAGCGCAGCATGGGCGGCCATTCCGGCGGCGCACGCGCCGGTGGTGGTGGCGGCGGCCGTCGCCGTTAAGCCCGGAGGGAACAGGAATGATGAAGCAGAAGAACACATCGCTGATCGCCTGCGGCCTGCTGGCTCTCGCGCTGGCCGCGCCGGGCGGCGCGCGCGCGCAGACCGCCTATGCGACCCCCGAGGTGGCCGCCGACGCGCTGATCAGCGCCGTCGCGGCCAATGACGAGAAGGCGCTTACCCGCGTGCTGGGCGCGAAATGGCGCGAACTGCTGCCGCCGCAGGACCTGCGCTCGAACGACCGCCAGCTGTTCCTGGACAAGGCGCGCGAGGCACGCGCGGTCAGCGTGGACAAAGACCGTGGCGAGTTGCTGATCGGCAACGACAAATGGCCGCTGCCGATTCCGCTGGCGCGCACGCCGCAGGGTCAGTGGAAGTTCGACATCAGCGGCGGCCGTCAGGCGCTGCTGGAGCGGCGCATCGGCACCAACGAGCAGTCGGCGATCCAGGCGGCCCTGGCCTATGTGGACGCGCAGCGCGACTATGCGCTGGCCGACCGCAATGGCGACGGCATTCCCGAATACGCGCGGCGCCTGCTCAGCAACCCCGGCAAGCGCGACGGTCTGATCTGGGATCCCAAGCTGGGCGACGACAGCCCGCTCGGCGAGGGCTTCATCCCCAGCAAGCCCGGCACCGGCTACCACGGCTACCGCTTCAAGATCCTCGAGGCGCAGGGCCCGCACGCGGCCGGCGGCGCGCGCAGCTATCTGCTCGGTGATCGCCTGCTGACCGGTTACGCGCTGGTCGCCTGGCCGGTGCTGTGGGGCCAGTCCGGCGTGATGAGCTTCATCGTCAACCACGATGGCGTCGTCTACGAGCGCGATCTGGGCCCGCAGACCAGCAAGCTGGCCGGCGCGATCAAGCAGTTCGATCCGGACGAGCATTGGAAGCGCGTCACGCCATGAGCGGACCGACCGCGTGAGCGCTGCCCGGGGCCGCTTCGCAGCAGCCCTTGCGCGCGTGCAGGGCGGCCTTTTGGCCGCCCTCTTGCTGTGGCTGCCGCTATCGGCCTTGCCGGCCCGGGCCGAGTCCGAGCCCCCGATCGCCGCCGCCGCCGCCAAGCCCGCCAGCGAGGCCGCCGCCGGCGCCGCCCAGCCCGAGGCGACGGTGGTGCTGTTCAACCGCCCGATCGCCGTGCTGCGCGTGCCCTTTCTGGGCGCTGCCCCGGCCGATCGCGCGCGCCGCACCGAGGCGGTGCTGAACGCGGTGATCGATACCGGCGGCCCCGGCGAGGTCAAGGTGCAGCCGCATGGGCAAGGCAATGTGCTGCTGATCGACGGCCGGCTGACGATGTTCCTGCTGCCCGGCGATGCCGACGCGATGCGCGGCGAGAGCCTGGAGGAAGCCACCCAGGCGGCCGTCGCCGCGCTGCGCGGGGCGATCGCCGCGACCCAGGAAAGCCGCGACCAGGGCCGGCTGCTGAAGAGCCTGGCCCATGCGGGGCTGGCGACCCTGGCCTTTCTGCTCGCCTGCGTCGTCACCTGGCGCGCCCGCGAATGGCTGAGCGGACGGCTGTCCGCGCTGCTACAAAAGCGCATGGAGACGCTGCAGGTGGCCGGCGGCCATCTGCTGCCGCGCGACAAGCTGGTCGTCATCGCGCGCTGGCTGGTGCGCCTGCTGTCCTGGCTGGTGCTGGCCCTGCTCTGCTATCAATGGCTGAGCTTCCTGCTCGGCCAGTTCCCCTATTCGCGCCCCTGGGGCGAGACGCTGAACCAGTACCTGATCGGCGTCGTCAGCCGCATCGGCAACGGCGTGCTGCATGCGCTGCCGGATCTGCTGGTGGCCATCATCATCGTCGGCCTGGCCCGCCTGGTGATCGATCTGGCCGCGCCCTTCTTCGAGCGCCTGGAGTCCGGGCGCGGCACGCTGGGCGGCCTCGATGCCGACACCGCACGGCCGACGCGGCGGCTGTTCAATATCGGCGTCTGGCTGTTCGCCATCGTGATGGCCTACCCCTATCTGCCCGGCTCGCAGAGCGATGCCTTCCGCGGCCTGTCACTGCTGATCGGCCTGATGATCAGCGTCGGCGGTTCCAGCCTGTTCGGCCAGGCGGCGGCCGGCCTGATCCTGATGTACTCGCGCACGCTGCGGGTCGGCGAATACGTGCGCATCGACGATCACGAGGGCACGGTCACCGAGATGCGCGCCTTCACGGCCAAGATCCGCACCGGCCTCGGCGAGGAACTGACCCTGCCGAACTCGCTGGTGCTGGGCACGGTGACCAAGAACTACTCGCGCTCGGTGCAGGGCCGCGGCTATATCGTCGACACGACGGTGACCATCGGCTACGACACGCCCTGGCGCCAGGTGCATGCAATGCTGATCGAGGCGGCGCTGCGCACGCCCGGCGTGCTGGCCGAGCCGCGGCCGCGCGTGTTCCAGACCGCGCTGGCGGATTTCTATCCCGAGTACCGCCTGGTCTGCCAGGCCGTGCCCAGCGAGCCGCGGCCGCGCGCCGAGGTGCTGGCCAATCTGCATGCGAACATTCAGGACGTGTTCAACGAACACGGGGTGCAGATCATGTCCCCGCATTACCTGGACGATCCCGCCCAGGCGAAGATCGTGCCCAGGAGCGCCTGGTTCACCGCGCCGGCCACCCGCGACACCGGGCCGGTCTGAAGGAGTTGTCAGTGATGAAACCGATGCACAAGAAAGCCCGCCAAGCGGCCCGATCGCTGTTCGCCGCCGCCCTGCTCGCGGCGCTGGCGCTGCCGGCGCAGGCGGTCGGCTGGGTCAAGATCCTGCAGGGCACGCCGGCCGAGCAGTTCGACGACGAGGACATGAAGCTGTTCTTCGAGCATGCCCAGCAGGCGATGAATGCCGAAGGCGAGCCGCAAGCGCATAAATGGAACAACCCGGCCACCGGCTCCGGCGGCAGCTTCGAGGTGGTCGCCCGGCTGAAGGACAAGAAGAGCGGCGCGCCCTGCAAGAAGGTTCGGCTGAGCACCTATGCGAAGGCACGCGCCGAGAAGAGCTCCATCGTCACCGCCTGCCAGGCGGAGGACAAGCGCTGGCGCGTCGTCGCCGTCGGCAACAAATAGGCAGCCCCCCAAGGGAGACACGATGATGTTCGAAGCGACGATTGCCGGCAGCCTGCCCAAGCCGGCCTGGCTGGCCGAGACCGAGAAGCTGTGGCCGCAATGGAAGGCCGCCGGCCCCGAGCTGCAGCAGGCCAAGCTCGACGCCACCCTGCTGTGGATCAAGGCGCAGGAGGACGCCGGCCTGGACGTGATCGGCGACGGCGAGCAGAGCCGCCAGCATTTCGTGCACGGCTTTCTGGAGCAGGTCGAGGGCATCGACTTCGAGCACAAGGTCGAGATGGGCATTCGCGACGACCGCTACAAGGCGATGGTGCCGCAGGTCGTCGCGCCGCTGAAGCTCAAGGGCCGCGTCCATGCGGCCGAGGCGCGGCTGCTGCGCGCGCACACGAAACGCAAGACCAAGTTCACCCTGCCCGGGCCGATGACCATCGTCGACACGGTGGCCGACCGCTTCTATGGCGACCGGGTCAAGCTGGCCTTTGCCTTCGCCGAGCTGCTGAACCAGGAGGCGCTGGCCCTGCAGGCCGACGGCATCGACATCGTGCAGTTCGACGAGCCGGCCTTCAATGTCTATATGGCCCAGGCGGCCGACTGGGGCGTCAAGGCGCTGGAGCGCGCGGCCCAGGGTCTGAGCTGCACCACCGCCGTCCACATCTGCTACGGCTATGGCATCAAGGCCAATGTGGACTGGAAGAACACGCTGGGCGAGGAATGGCGGCAGTACGAGAAGGTCTTCCCGGCGCTGGCCGCCAGCAGCATCGACCAGGTCAGCCTGGAGTTCATCCACTCGCATGTGCCGCCGGAGCTGATGGCGCTGCTGGCCGGCAAGGACGTGATGGTCGGCGTCATCGACGTCGCCAGCGAGCAGATCGAGACGCCCGAGGAGGTGGCCGACACCATAGGCCGCGCCCTGCAGCATGTGCCGCGCGAGCGCCTGCGGCCCTGCACCAACTGCGGCCTGGCGCCGATGTCGCGCGCGGTCGCGCTGGCCAAGCTGGAGGCGCTGGGCCGCGGCGTCGCGCTGGCGCGCGAGCGCCTGGGCTGAGGCCGCCGCCCCTCAGGCCAGCGCCGCCGCCGGCGCGCCGCGCGTGCGCCGCAGCCCCGTCCACTGCAGCTCGGCCAGCACGATCACGCAGACGGCCTGGGCCAGCAGCCAGGCGATGCCCCAGCTGCTGAGCGCGAACAGGCCGCTGGCCGCCAGCGCCAGGCAGGCGATCGCCCAGCCCAGATTGCCCAGGGCCACGAGGCCGATCAGCGTGCGCGGCGGCCGCGCACGCCGGGCCATCGCCGCGGCCAACGCGGCATAGGCCAGCAGAAAAAGGCCCGTGCCGCTCAGCAGCGCGGTCGGCAGGCCGGTCAGCGCGGCCAGGGTGCCGGTGAGGCCCAGCTGCAGCGCGCCGGTGGCGGCGCAGGAGGCGGCGTCGGCCCACATCACGCGGGACAGGAAACGCGGGGACGAGAACCGGGGGTTCGAGGACATGGTCTTGCTCCTTGGCTGCATCGCCGCAGGCCCTTCCTGCGGCGTCGGCCCGATGATTCCGGCGCGCCCGCCGCCGGTCGATAACCTCGCAGGTCATGGCGCGGCGGCACGGACGCCGCAGAATCGGCCCCATGCACCTCGAACCCGCTGCTCTGGCCGGCCGTCAGCCCGGCGCCCGCGATCCCTTCGGCGTCCATCTGCGCCACTGGCGCACGCAGCGCCGCATGAGCCAGCTGGACCTGGCGCAGGAGGCCGAGATCTCGACCCGCCATCTCAGCTATGTGGAGACCGGCCGCGCGGCGCCCAGCCGCGAGATGGTCTTGCGCCTGGCGCAGCGGCTCGAGGTGCCCCTGCGAGAGCGCAACGCGCTGCTGGTCGCGGCCGGCTTCGCGCCCATGTATCCGCAGCGCGGCCTCGACGATCCGGCGCTGGCGGCGGCGCGGCGCGCGGTCGATCTGGTGCTGAAGGGCCATGAGCCGCATCCGGCGCTGGCCGTTGACCGGCATTGGCAGCTGGTCGCGCACAACGCGATCGTGCCGCTGCTGATGGCCGGCGCGGCGCCGGCGCTGCTGCAGGCGCCGATCAATGTGCTGCGCCTGAGCCTGCATCCGGACGGGCTGGCGCCCCGCATCGCCAATCTGCCGCAGTGGCGCGCCCACCTGCTCGAACGCCTGCAGCAGCAGATCGCGGCGACCGGCGATGCGGGCCTGCAGGCCCTGCACGAGGAGTTGCGCGCCTACCCGGCGCCGGCCGGCGGCCACGATCTGCCGGCGATGGAGCTGGCCGCGGCCGTCGCCGTGCCCTTCCAGCTGATCGGCGAGCAGGGCCTGCTGAGCTTCATCAGCACGACGACGATCTTCGGCACGCCGGTCGACATCACCCTGCAGGAGCTGGCGATCGAATCCTTCTTCCCGGCCGACGAGCGCACGGCCGCGGTGCTGGCCGCGCTTCAGGCCCGGGCCCAGGGGGCCTGAGCGAAGCGCGCCTCGACGAAGGCCAGAAAGCATTCGATGCGCGCGGCCAGCTGGGTGTTGCGGTAGTAGACCGCATTGATGGGCTGGCGCACATCGACGGTGTCGCGCGCCAGCAGCTGCACCAGTTCGCCGCGCCGGCGGTCACCCTCGGTCATGAAGTCGGACAGGCAGACGATGCCGGCGCCGGCCAGCGCCAGCTGGCGCAGGGTCTCGCCGCTGGAGGCGCTCAGCACCGGCTGCACCGGCCATTCGTCGCCATGCGGCCCGCGCAGCGGCCAGCGGTTCAGCGACTCGGGCTGCGCAAAGCCCAGCAGCTGGTGCTGCGCCAGCGCGGCAACGCTCTTCGGCCGCCCGGCGCGCTCCAGATAGCCGGGGCTGGCCAGCACGCGGATGCGGCTGGTCGCCAGCGGCCGCGCGCGCAGGGTCGAATCGCGCAGCGCGCCGATGCGCAGCGCCACGTCGGTATGGCGCGCCAGCAGATCGATATTGAGCTCGTCGGTGTCCAGTTCCAACGTAATTTGCGGATGGGCGGCGCGGAACTCCGGCACCAGCGGCGCCAGCGCATGCAGCATCAGCGGCGTCGCCGCATTGACGCGCAGGCGCCCGGCCGGCTGGCGCTTGCGGGCCGCCATCAGTTCCTCCGCCTCGTCCACCGACTGCAGGATGGCGCGCGCCCGCTCCAGCAAGGCCTTGCCCTCCTCGGTCAGCGCGATGCGCCGCGTCGTGCGGCGCAGCAGGGTCGCGTCGAGTTTCTTCTCCAGCCGGCCCAGCGCACGGCTGAGGCCGGACACCGTCTGGCCCAGGCGTTCGGCCGCGCCGGTGATCGAACCGGCATCGACGACGGCGACCAGGGCTTGCAACTCATCGAGCGAGGTCTTCATCGCTCCGATTATTGATTGCGGTGCAATTATCTTTGGCGGATAACGGGGTTTTTCTGCAAAAGCGCCGCGGCCACACTGCGCTCCCTCAACCGGAGTGTTTTCATCATGCCCATTGCCCTGCTGGCGCTGACGCTCAGCGCCTTTGCCATCGGCACGACCGAGTTCGTGATCGTCGGCCTCATTCCCACCATCGCGGCCGACCTCGGCGTCGACCTGCCCTCGGCCGGCCTGCTGGTCAGCCTCTACGCGCTGGGCGTCGCCATCGGCGCACCGCTGCTGACCGCCTTGAGCGGCCGCATGCCGCGCAAGACCCTGGTGCTCGCGCTGATGAGCTTGTTCACCGCCGGCAATCTGCTGGCCTGGCAGGCGCCGGGCTACGGCGCGCTGGTGGCCGCGCGCATCCTGACCGGCCTGGCGCATGGCGTGTTCTTCTCGATCGGCTCGACCTTGGCGACCGCCCTGGTGCCCAAGGACAAGGCGGCCAGCGCGATCGCCCTGATGTTCACCGGCCTGACCGTGGCCCTGGTCACCGGCGTGCCGCTGGGCACCTTCGTCGGCCAGCATTTCGGCTGGCGCGCGACCTTCCTGGCCGTCGCCGCCCTGGGCCTGATCGCCGTCGTCGGCAGCGCCCTCTTCCTGCCGCGCGGCCTGGCGCACCGGCCGCCGGCCTCGCTGGCCCAGCAGGCGCGCGTGCTGGCCGAGCCGCGCCTGCTGCTGGTCTACGCGAAGACGGCGATCGGCTATGGCGGCAGCTTCATCCCCTTCACCTTTCTGGCGCCCATCCTGACCGAGGTCAGCGGCTTCGAGCCGGGCGCGGTCGGCTGGGTGATGTTGGTCTACGGCGTCTCGGTCGCCGTCGGCAATCTCTGGGGCGGCCGCCTGGCCGACCGGCTGGGGCCGGTGCTGGCGCTGCGCTGGATCTTCGCCTTGCTGGCCGCGGTGCTGCTGCTGTTCCAGTTCGCGGCGCCGCACAAGGCACTGGCCGTCGTCACGGTACTGCTGTGGGGCGCGGTCGCCTTCGGCAATGTGCCGGGCCTGCAGGTCTATGTGGTCAAGCAGGCCGAGCGCTTCGCGCCGCAGGCGGTCGACGTGGCCTCCGGCCTGAACATCGCCGCCTTCAATCTGGGCATCGCCATGGCCGCCTGGGCCGGCGGCCTGATCGTCAGCCGGCTGGGCCTGATGCACACGCCGTGGATTGGCGCCGTCGTGGTGCTGGTCTCGCTGGCGCTCACGCATTGGAGCGGCCGGCTCGACCGCCGCGCCGGCATCGCGTCGCAGGGCCCGCAGGCCGCGGCCGCGCACTGAGCCGTTCTCACCAAGGAGTTTTTCCCATGTCCTCTTCCATCGTCCCCGCCATCGGCGTCGGCACTTTCCGCCTGCAGGGCCAGACCGTCATCGACTCGGTGCGCCAGGCGCTCGAAGTCGGCTACCGCGCGATCGACACCGCGCAGATCTATGGCAACGAGGCCGAGATCGGCCAGGCCATTGCCGCGGCGCGGCTGCCGCGCCGCGAGCTCTTCGTCACGACCAAGATCTGGACCGAACAGCTGGCCGGCGACCGGCTGATCCCCAGCCTGAAGGACAGCCTGAGGAAGCTGCGCCTGGAACAGGTGGACCTGACCCTGATCCACTGGCCCTCGCCCGGCGGCGCGGTACCGCTGGCCGAATCGCTGCAGGCGCTGGCCGAGGCCCGCGCGCAAGGCCTGACCCGCCATCTTGGCGTCTCCAACTTCACGATCGCGCTGCTGCAGCAGGCGATCGCCATTGCCGGCGCCGAGGCGATCGCCACCAACCAGGTGGAGATCAGCCCCTATCTGCAGAACCGCCGGCTGGTCGAGTTCGCCCGCGCGCAGGGCATCCCGCTGACCTCCTACATGACCCTCGCCTACGGCAAGGTGCTGGCCGATCCGGTGCTGCGGCGCATCGCCGCACGCCACGGCGCGACGCCGGCCCAGGTGGCGCTGGCCTGGGCGCTGGGCCAGGGCCATGCGGTGATCCCGTCCTCGACGCGGCGCGAGAACCTGCAGAGCAATCTGGCCGCGCGCGCCTTGCGGCTTGACGCGGCGGACCTGGCCGCGATCGACACGCTGGAGCGCAATGAACGGCAGGCCGATCCCGCGGGCCTGGCGCCGGCCTGGGACTGAAGGCCAGCCGGGGCGCGCATCGCACGCCGCTGCGCCGCGCGTGCCGGTGGGAATAGCGTTTGCCGGCTTCTTATGCATGGCAGGGCGAAGCAGCCCGCCTGTATGCATTCAATCCATCGAAGTACCGAAAGGAGATCATGATGGGTCACCAACGAGACCACAACCAATCGCGCGGCGGCAACGGCGGCAGCGGCTACGAAGAGGGTCGTTCCGGCTCGCGCGGCGGTCGCTATGGCGGCGGCCAGGACTACGAACAGCGCATGGGCGGTAGCGGCGGCCAGCAGAGCCGCGGCGACTACGAGGGCAATTACGAAGGCAGCATGGGCGGCGGCTACCAGGGTGGTGGCTACCAGGGCGGTGGCGGCGGCAGCTGGGGCGACGACGATCGCAGCGGCTACGGCGGCGGCCAGGGTGGCGGCAGCTATGTCGGCGGCGGCTACGGCGGCTATGCCGGCGGGCGCAGCGGCGGCGGCGGCCAGCGCTGGCAGCAAGGCGAGGACTACGGTTCGCGCGGCGGCTACCAAGGCGGCGGCGGCAATTACGGCGGCGGCTACCAGGGCTCGCAAGGCGGCTCCCAGGGCGGCTACCAAGGTGGCTACCAGGGCGGCGGCTCGCAGATGGGTGGCGGCTATGGCGGCGGCTCCGGCGGCGGCTATTCGCAGCAGGGCGGCGGCAGCGGCCGCGGCGGCCAGCAGAGCCATCTCGGCGGCGGCTACGGCAGCTACGGCAGCAGCTCGGGCAGCTACTCCTCCGGCAGCAGCGGTGGCAGCGGCGGCCAGCACGAGCATTTCGACCCCGACTACCACCAGTGGCGCACCGAGCAGATGAACAATCTGGACAACGACTACCGCTCCTGGCGCGAGGACCGCTACAAGAAGTTCTCGGACGAGTTCAACACCTGGCGCAGCAGCCGCAGCCAGGGCCAGGGCTCCAGCTCGGGCCAAGGTTCGAGTGCCGGTTCCGGTTCCGGTTCTAGCACCGGCTCCAGCTCGGGCTCCGGCAGCGGCAGCACGGGCTCGTCCTCGCCGCAGTCGGCCTCATCCTCGACCGGCTCGACCGGCTCCACAGGCTCGACCGGCAGCGAATCCGGTAGCAGCGGCAGCGGCAAAAGCAGCAGCAGCGCCAGCGGCAGCAGCAAGAGCTGATTGATCGATTTCTCTTCAGCTAACTGAGCCCAGCCCCGGTGGCAAGCCGGGGCTTTTTCTTTCCTTTACGGAGACCGCCATGGCGACCCGCAGCAGCAGCAAGAAGTCCAAGGACGACGGCCCCAAGGCGGCCAAGCCCCCGCGCGGCGGCGCGAAAGCTGCCAAGCAGCCGCCCGCGGCAGCCGAAGCCGAGCAGCGCCGCGTCGATGCGGGCAGCGAACAAGCCGCCCGCAACACCGGCTACCCCCGCAAGGTTTAGCGGGACGATCAGACCCGCGGCGGATCGGTCTCCCGCTCGAAATGCCGGTGCCGCGCCAGGCCGGCGATGAAGGCGGTCACCGTGTCGGCATCGGTGCGCAGCGCCGGGTCGGTCTCGCTGGGCGGCGCGCAGACGAAGAGGCCCGGGTCGGCCTCGCCCTCGGGCAGCATCAGCGGCAGATTCACCGCGGCCAGCAGGCCGCCCGGCCCGCCCAGCGCCAGGATGGGCTTGCAATGGCGGTACTGGTCCTTGACGAAATCCAGCGCCTGGCCGTACATCGACAGCGGCCGCGCGGCGGCCGCGTCATTGGCCAGCACCACCGCGTCCCACAGCACCGAGGGCGCCTGCTCGAAGGACATCTCGATCGCCATTGATTCGTCGGCGCCCAGCGGGCCGATGCGCGGGCCGACGAAGCGCGGCGTCGCGCCGGCCTCCCGCAGCGCCGTCTGCGCGGCGCGCAGGCTGGCCAGATCGGCGCCGTCGACGACCAGCAGCGCGACGCGCCGCGTCTGGACCCCGCCATCGCCGGGCCGCGCCAGCAGGGACAGCGCGGGCGAGCTGTCCAGCTCGGATTCGACCGCCGGCTCCAGCGCGCGCGGCTGCGGCGCCGGCACGGCGAAGCCCAGGCCCTCGGCCACCGCCGCGGCCAGCCCGGCATCGACATTGGCCAGCAGGGACACAACGCGCTCGCGCACCGCCGGCACCTGCACCTTGCTCAGCTCGAAGCGGAAGGCGCCGGCGATATGGCGCTGCTCGGGCTCGGACTGGCTGCGCCAGAACAGGGTGGCCTGCGAAAAATGGTCGGCAAAGCGTTCCGGCTTGCCGCGCAACTTGTCGCCCTCGCCCGTCGCCGGGAACGGGGTCGGGATGGAAACAAAGCCGCCGCCGGCACGGCCGGCCTGGAAGGGGCAGCCGCCGGCCAGCGAGTTCGGCTCGTAGGACACGCTGCCGCGATGGATGGCCTGGCGGTGCAGGCCGTCGCGCTGGTTGTTGTGCACCTGGGCGATCGAGGCATTGATCGGAATCTCGTGGAAGTTCGGCCCGCCCAGGCGCGTCAGCTGGGTGTCCACATAGGAATGGATGCGGCCCTGCAGCAGCGGGTCGTTGGTGAAGTCGATGCCGGGCACGATATGGGCGGTGCAGAAGGCCACCTGCTCGGTCTCGGCGAAGAAATTGTCCGGATTGCGGTTCAGCACCAGGCGGCCGACCGGCAGCAGCGGCACCAGTTCCTCCGGCACGATCTTGGTCGGGTCCAGCACGTCGAAGCGGAAGTTCTCGGCCTGCTCCTCGTCGAAGATCTGCAGGCCCAGCTCCCATTCAGGGAAGCTGCCGGCCTCGATCGCCTCCCAGAGATCGCGGCGGTGGAAATCGGGGTCGGCGCCGGAGATCTTCACCGCCTCGTCCCAGACCAGCGAATGCGTGCCGGCGCGCGGCGACCAGTGGAACTTGCACAGCTTCGATTCGCCCGCGGCATTGACGAGGCGGAAGGTGTGCACGCCGAAGCCCTGCATCATCCGGTAGCTGCGCGGGATCGCGCGGTCCGACATCACCCACATCAGCATATGGGCGGACTCCGGCATCAGCGAGACGAAGTCCCAGAAGGTGTCGTGCGCACTGGCCGCCTGCGGCATCGCATGGTGGGGCTCGGGCTTGAGCGCATGGACCAGATCGGGGAACTTCATCGCGTCCTGGATGAAGAAGACCGGGATGTTGTTGCCGACCAGGTCCCAGTTGCCGTCATCGGTATAGAACTTGACCGCGAAGCCGCGCACATCGCGCGCGGTGTCGAAGGAGCCGCGCTCGCCGGCGACGGTGGAGAAGCGCACGAACACCGGCGTGCGCTTGCCCGCCGCCGCGAAGGGCGCCGCCATCGTCAGCTGGTCCAGCGGGTCGTAGCACTCGAAATAGCCATGGGCGGCCGAGCCGCGCGCATGGACCACGCGCTCCGGGATGCGCTCATGGTCGAAATGCGTGATCTTCTCGCGCAGGATGAAGTCTTCCAGCAGGGTCGGTCCGCGCAGGCCGGCCTTCAGCGAGTTCTGGTTGTCGGCCACGCGCACGCCCTGGTTGGTCGTCAGCGCCTGGCCGCCGGAGTCCACCCGCACCCGGTCCAGCGACTCGTTGCCGGGGTTGTGGCCCGGCTGCGCCTGGCTGCCCAGCTTGATCGAGACGACGGTCTCGCGCACGCTGCTGGCGGTGGCCGACTCGTCGGCCGGCTCGACCGGCGTGCCGGCCTGCGGCTGCAGCGCAGGGTCCCGGCCATGCTCGCCGGCCTTCAACTCGTTGAAGGGCCGCGCGGCCGCCAGCTGCTGCATCGCCTCGTGTTGCCGCTGCAGCAGATCGCCGTCGCCATCGCCCTTGGCGGGCGGGGCTCCGTTCGTGGCCTTCGTGGCCTTCGGCGCCTTCGCGGCCTTGGTGGCTGCGGTGCTGGTGCTCTTGCTCGTTTCCGGGTTCTTGCTACGCGGCATGGCGGGGACTCCTGGGTTGTGCTTCGTTCGTCCCGAGTGGCAAGGCCGGTGCCGAGCCGGCCACCCCGCGTCCCCGCTCCCGGCGACAGTGCGCAAGCGGCCGCCGCGGGGCACGGCGCTTGCCCCGGAAGCCGCCATGAACATCCCCCAGGCCCCGCTGCGCAGCGTCTACCTCTATGTCTTCGACGGCTTTGCCGACTGGGAGCCGGCCTTCGCGATCGCCGGCATCAACAGCCCCGAGTTCCAGCGCGAGCCGGGCCGCTGGCGGGTGCAGACGGTGGCCGTCGGCAGCGGCGTGGTCGTCTCGGCCGGCGGACTGAGCATCCTGCCGGACCGGCAGCTGGCGGCGCTGCAGCCGGCCGATGCCGAGCTGCTGATCCTGCCCGGCGGCCGCGGCTGGGACCAGGGCGAGCATCTGGACAGCGCGCACAAGGCGGCCGCCTTCCTCGAGGCCGGCGTGCCGGTGGCGGCGATCTGCGGCGCCACCGCCGGCCTGGCGCGCATCGGCCTGCTCGACCGGCGCCGCCACGGCAGCAATGCCCCCGCCTATCTGAACGGGCTCAGGGAGCAGGGCTACGGCGGCGCCGAGCACTATGTCGACGAGCCGGCCGTCATCGACGACGAGGGGCTGCTGATCACGGCCGGCGGCATGGCGCCGCTGGAATTCGCCCAGGCCATCTTCGCCCGCCTGCGGATCTACCGCGAGGAGGTGCTGCAGGCCTGGTACCAGCTCTACAAGACCGGCCGCTCGCAGTACTTCGCGCAGATGAGCGAGGCGGCGGCATGAAGGCCGCCGCCGGCGAGGCCCAGCACTATCTGCGCGGCCAGCGCCTGGAGCTGCTGGGCCGGCTCAGCGGCGGCCTGGTCCACGAGCTGAACAATCTGCTCGGCGCGATCGGCCACAACGCCCAGCTGGCCGAGCGTTCCAGCGCCGATCCGCAGACCACGCTGCTGATGGCTTCCATCCTGGCCTCGGTCGAATCGGGCGGCCGGCTGACCCGGCGCCTGCTGCGCCTGGCGGAGCCGCGTCCGCCGCGGCCGCGCGCCATCGATCTGGCCGCCGAACTGCCGATGCAGCGCGAGCTGCTGGAGCTGGCGCTCGGCTCGCGCATCGCGCTGCGGATCGAGGTCGACGAGCAGGCCGGCAGCGTCGAGGTCGATGCCGGCGAGCTCGAGCTGGCCCTGCTGAACCTGGCGCTGAACGCGCGCGAGGCCATGTCCGGCGCCATCCCGGCGGCCATCGCCGGCGGCGCCCCGCGCTGCCGGCCTGGCCAGGTGCGGCTGGAAGCGCGCGCCGCGACGGCCGAGGAAAGCATCGGCCTGCCGCACGGCCACTATGCCGCGATCTGCCTCAGCGACGACGGCCGCGGGCTGGACGAGGCGCTGGCCGAACAGGTCTTCGCGCCCTTCTTCGGCTCCAAGCCGGCCGGCAGCGGCCGCGGCCTGAGCCAGGTGCGCGCCTTCTGCGAGCACGCCGGCGGCCGCTGCTGGCTGCGCAGCGCGCCGGGCCGCGGCACGGCGGTCTGGCTGCTGCTGCCGGCGCGGCCGGCGCATGCGCTGGCGACGCCGCAGGACGCGGGCGCCGCCGACGCCAGCCTGCTGGCCGGCCTGCGGCTGCTGATCGTCGATGCCGACGCGGACTTCGCCGCCGCCACCGCCGCGCTGCTGGCGCGCTACGGCTGCCGCGCCCAGTGCGTGGCCGACGCGGCCGGCGCGCTGGAGATCTTCGGGCCCGGCTGCGCACCGATCGACGTGCTGCTGTGCGAGGCGCTGCTGCCCGACCTGCCGGACGGCATCGCGCTGGCGCGGCTGCTGCGCGGGCGCTGCCCGGGCCTGCGCGTGATCATGACCAGCAGCCGCACCGATGCCAGCCGCTGCGGCGTGGCCCTGCTGCACAAGCCGATCGCGCCGCAGCGGCTGCTGGCCATGCTGCGCGCGGCGCGCGAGGGCGCGGTGCAGGCGGGCACGCTGCCGCCCTGGGCGCGCTCGACCCGACACCAGGACGATGGCCATGGCGCATGTGCTGATCGTCGATGACGAGATCGCCTCGGCCGAGGCGCTGGCCGCCCTGGTCGCGCGCGAGCAATGCAGCGTCGCCACCGCGCACACGCTGCTGGAGGCGCGGCGCCAGATCCTGCTGCAGCGGCCGCAGCTGGTGCTGCTCGATCTGCAGCTGCCGGACGGCTGCGGCATGGAGCTGTTTGCCGACGACGCGCTGCTGGCCCATTCCGAGGTGGTGCTGATCACCGGCTATGCCAGCATCGAAAGCTCGATCGAGGCGCTGCGCCAGGGCGCGGCCGACTACCTGCTCAAGCCGGTGGCGCCGGGCCAGCTGCAGGAGCTGCTGGCGCGCTTCATCGAGCGGCCGACCGGCCTGCAGGCCGAGGCCGCCGACCTGGAGCGCGAGCTGGCCGAGCGCGGCCGCTTCGGCCGGATCTGCGGCCGCTCGGCGGCGATGCAGCGCGTCTACCGCCAGATCGCGCGTGTCGCCGGCACCGGCGTGACGGTCTTCATCACCGGCGAGAGCGGCACCGGCAAGGAGCTGGTCGCGCAGACCGTGCACGAGCTGAGCCGGCGCCGCCGCAAGCCCTTTGTGGCGCTCAACTGCGGCGGTATCTCGCCGCACCTGATCGAGAGCGAGCTGTTCGGCCACGAGAAGGGCAGCTTCACCGGCGCCGACCGCCAGCACCAGGGCTTCTTCGAGCGCGCCGGCGGCGGCACCCTGTTCCTCGACGAGGTGACCGAGATGCCGGCCGATCTGCAGGTCAAGCTGCTGCATGTGTTGGAGACCGGCCGCTTCATGCGCGTGGGCTCGGCCCAGGCCATGAATGCCGATGTGCGCATCCTCGCCGCCTCGAACCGCGTGCCGGCCGAGGCGGTGGCCGCCGGCAAGCTGCGCGAGGACCTGTTCTACCGCCTCAATGTGTTCCCGATCGAGATGCCGCCGCTGCGCGAGCGGCTCGACGATGTCGCGCTGCTGGTGCCGCATTTCCTCGAGCTGATCGGCGCGCGCGAGGGCGAGGCCAAGCGCTTCAGCGCCGAGGCCTTGGCCCGCATGGCCGCCTACCGGTGGCCGGGCAATGTGCGCGAGCTGCGCAACGTCGTCCAGCGCGCCTATGTGATGGCCAGCGGGCCGCTGATCACCGAGCAATGGCTGCCGACCGCACGCATGGACGCGCCCCCGGCGCCGCCGCCGGCGCGCGAGCCGCCGCGGCGCAACGACGCGCTGGCGATCGGCGCCGACACCCTGCTGCTGCGCCCCGGCTGCTCGGTCGCCGCGGCGGAGAAGGCGCTGATCGAGATGACGCTGCGCCACTATCGCCAGCACAAGGAGCGCGCCGCCGCCGCCCTGGGCATCAGCCTGAAGACGCTCTACAACCGCCTGAAGGAATACGCCGAGTCCTGATCGGCGGTGAGCGGCGGCCGCTGCGGCGCGCCCAGCACCGTGCGGGCGACCTCGGCCCAGCTGCCGCAGACGCCCTCCGGCTCGCGCAGCGGCGAGCGGCGCCAGACCGTCTCGCCGCCGCTGTCCAGCAGCAGGCCGCGGCAGCCGGCGCGATGGCCGGCCTCCACGTCGTCCAGCGTGTCGCCGACGATCCAGGAGCGCCGCAGGTCCAGGCCATGGCGGCGTGCGGCCCGCGTCAGCAGGCCCGGCGCCGGCTTGCGGCACAGGCAGGCCGGCCGGCCGTCGCGGCCCGGCGAATGGGGACAGACAAGGAAGTCGTCGAAGCGGATGCCCGCCTCGTCCCAGATCCGGCGCAGCAGCTCCGCCTGCAGCAGCGCGAACTGCTCGCGGGTGAAGAAGCCGCGGCCGATGCCGCTCTGGTTGGTGACGACGACCAGCGCATAGCCGCCCAGCGCCAGCGCGCCCAGCGCCTCCAGCGCGCCGTCCATGAAGCGCAGCAGCGCCGGATTGACGTTGTAAGGGTAGTTCTCGACCAGGGTGCCGTCCTTGTCGACGAAGATGGCCGGGCGCTCCATGCAGGCTCCGTTTCCGGGTGGTGAACAGCATCCCCGCAGGCAAGCCGCATGCCCTCGCGAGGGCATTCCGATGGCGCCCGGCTTGCCTCGGCAAGCAGGGCTTTTCCGTCGGCTCGATGGCGCATAATTTTCGTTTCCATCGAGAGCATGCAATGACGGTTCGGGCAAAGGGAGGCCTATGAGCGAGGCTTTGGATTCGCGCGACCGCGCCGAAGAGGAACTGGCCGACGAAATCGACAACGTCGTGCCGACCCGCGGCTACCAGATGCTGCCGGTCGTCGGCCTGGGCGGTTCGGCCGGCGGCATCGCGGCGCTGCGCGCTTTCTTCCAGGCCATGCCGGCCGACACCGGCATGGCCTATGTGGTCGTGCTGCATCTATCGCCCGAGCATGAGAGCAATCTGGCGGCGATCCTGCAGCTGTGCACCACGATGCCGGTGACCCAGGTGCAGGAGGCCGAGCGCCTGGAGGCCGATCGCGTCTACGTGATCCCGCCGGGCAAGGGCCTCAGGACCATGGACGGCCATCTGCGCCTGTTCGAGCTGCCGCAGGACCGCAGCCGCCACATCGCCGTCGACCATTTCTTCCGCACCCTGGCCGACACCCATGGCCCGCATGCCGCGGCGGTGGTGCTGTCCGGCCTGGACGGCGACGGCGCGATCGGCATCAAGCGCATCAAGGAGCGCGGCGGCCTGACCATCGCGCAGGACCCGGGCGAGGCCGAGTTCGACGGCATGCCGCGCGCGGCCATCGGCACCGGCATGGTCGACTGGGTGCTGCCGGTGACGGACATGCCGGCGCGCCTGGTCGACTACCAGCAGCTCGAACAGCGCGTGCGCCTGCCGCCGGAGGAAGGGCCGCAGCCGGCCCAGGAGCAACCGCGCGGCAGCGGCGAGGAAAGCCAGCTGCGCGAGGTGCTGACCTTTCTGCGCACCCGCACCGGCCGCAACTTCTCCTACTACAAGCGCGCCACCATCCTGCGCCGCATCGGCCGGCGCATGCAGGTCAACGGCATCGACGACCTGAGCGGCTATCTGAACTGCCTGCGCACGCGGCCCGGCGAGGCCGGCGCGCTGCTGCAGGACCTCCTGATCAGCGTCACCAACTTCTTCCGCGACCCCGACTGCTTCGCCGCACTGGAGGCCCGCATCCCGGAGCTGTTCCGCAACAAGGGGGCCGGCGACACCGTGCGCGTCTGGGTCGTGGCCTGCGCCACCGGCGAGGAGGCCTATTCGGTCGCGATGCTGCTGCACGAGTACGCGCGCTCGCTGGACGCGCCGCCGGTCGTGCAGGTCTTCGCCACCGATCTGGACGAGGATGCGATCCAGCTGGCGCGCGAGGGCGTCTATCCGACGACGATCGAGGCCGACGTCAGCGAGGAGCAGCTGCGCCGCTTCTTCGTCAAGGAGCATCGCGGCTACCGCGTGCGGCGCGAGATCCGCGAGACGGTGCTGTTCGCGATGCACGATCTGCTGAAGGACTCGCCCTTCTCGCGCCTGGACCTGCTGACCTGCCGCAATCTGCTGATCTACCTGAACCGCGAGGCCCAGGGCCGCGCGCTGGACCTCTTCCACTTCGCGCTGCGGCCCGAGGGACTGCTCTTCCTCGGCTCGTCCGAATCGGTCGAGGAAGGCAGCACGCTGTTCTCGGTGCTGGACAAGAAGCACCGCCTGTTCCAGCAGCGGCCGGCGCTGCGCTACGGCCTGCCGGTGACCTCCGGGCCCAGCACCCTGGCACTGACGCTGGAGGCCCAGCAGGCCTCGCTGGAGGAAACCGTGACCGCGGGCCGCGGCTTCGAGCAGGGCCTGCCGGCCGGGCGGGCGCCGAGCCGGCCCGTGGACGGCCGCGCGCTGCCCTGGGGCGAGGTGCATCTGCGCCTGCTCGACCGGCTGGCGCCGCCCTCGGTGCTGGTCGATGCCGAGCAGGAGATCCTGCACCTGTCGCCGGCCGCCTCGCGCTTTCTGCAGTTTTCCGGCGGCGAGCCCAGCCACAATCTGCTGCGCCTGGTGCATCCGGCGCTGCGCATCGAGCTGCGCGCGGCGCTCTACCAGGCCGCGCAGACCAGCGAGACGACCCATGTGCCCAAGGTGCGCCTGGACATGGCCGACGGGCCGGTGGCGGTGAGCCTGCGCATCGTGCCGGCCACCGAGATCGCCGCCGGCCTGATGCTGATCAGCTTCGACCTCGAGCCCGGCGAGGTGATCGCCAAGGGCGAGGGCGAGGCGGCGCCGCAGGCGGCCGACCCGATCGCCCGTCAGCTGGACCGCGAGATCGAGCGGCTCAAGCTGCATCTGCGCGACACGGTCGAGCAGTACGAGGCCTCGACCGAGGAGCTGAAGGCCAGCAACGAAGAGCTGCAGGCGATGAACGAGGAGCTTCGCTCGGCAACCGAGGAGCTGGAGACCAGCCGCGAGGAGCTGCAGTCGATCAACGAGGAGCTGACCACCGTCAACCACGAGCTGAAGAGCAAGGTCGACGAGCTGGGCCATGCCAACAGCGATATGCTCAATCTGATGGACGCGACCGCGATCGCGACCGTCTTCCTCGACCGCCAGCTGCACATCAGCCGCTTCACGCCCTCGGCGGTCTCGCTGTTCAATTTCATCGCCACCGACATCGGCCGGCCGCTGACCGATCTGACCAGCCGGCTGCGCTATGGCTCGCTGGCCGCGGACGCCAAGAGCGTGCTGGACACGCTGATGTCGATCGAGCGCGAGGTCGGCGAGCATGGCGGCAACTGGTATCTGGCCCGCCTGCGACCCTACCGCACGATAGACGACCGCATCGCCGGCGTCGTGCTGGCCTTCATCGACATCACCGAGCGCAAGCGCGCGCAGGAGGCGCAGCGAATCGCCGACGCGCGCTTTCGCGCCATCGTCGACCAGGCCGCCGTCGGCGTCGTGCAGATCGACGCGACGGGGCGCCTGGGCTTCGTCAACGAGCGCTTCTGCCGGATGCTGGGCTACACCGAGCAGCAGTTGCTGGGCCAGGAGGTCGAGCAGCTGATCCACAAGGACGACCTGCCGCTGCACCGCGAGCGCATGCAGCGCCTGCAGCAGCAGGGTGAGCCCTACGAGCTCGAGAAGCGCCTGCTGCGCAGCGATGGCGCCGAGGTCTGGGTGCACAACAGCGTGACCGCCCTGCCCGCCGATAGCGCCGGCAAGGGCACGGCGATCGCCGTCTGCGTGGACATCAGCGAGCGCCTGCGCGCCGAGGCGGCGCTGCGCGGCAGCGAGGAGCGCATGCGCATGGTGGTCGAGAGCGCACGCGAATACGCGATCTTCACGATGGACCTCGAGCGCCGCATCACCAGCTGGAATCCGGGCGCCGAGCGCATCCTCGGCTACAGCGAGGCCGATGCGATAGGCCGCACGGCCGATATGCTGTTCACGCCCGAGGACATCGCCGCCGGCGTGCCGGCCCAGGAGGCGCGCCAGGCGCTGGCCGAGGGCCGCGCCGGGGACGACCGCTTCCACCTGCGCAAGGACGGCAGCCCGCTGTGGGCCAGCGGCATGATGATGTCGATGCGCGAGGACGCCGGCAAGATCGTCGGTTTCGTCAAGATCCTGCGCGACCAGAGCGAGGCGCGGCTCGCCCAGCAGGCGGTCGAGCAGAGCCAGGCCGAGCTGGTGGAGGCGCTGCGCGAGAACGAGGCCGCGCGCGCGGCGCTGGAGTCCGCCAATCTGGCCAAGGACCAGTTCCTGGCCGTGCTCTCGCACGAATTGCGCACGCCGCTGACGCCGGCGGCGATGGCCGTGCAGCTGCTGGCACGGCGCAAGGACGTCCCGGCCGATATGCAGGACGCGCTGGCCCTGATCCTGCGCAATATCCGCATCGAGTCGAACCTGATCGACGATCTGCTGGACCTGACCCATATCTCGCGCGGCTCTCTGGAGGTCGCGCACGAGCCGGTCGATCTGCATCCGGTCATCCGCGGCGCGATCGAGATCTGCGAGCCGGACATGCAGGCCAAGCAGCAGCAGCTGATCCTGGCGCTGGACGCCGCCTCGCCGCAGGTGCTGGGCGACGGCCGGCGCCTGCAGCAGGTGATCTGGAATCTGCTCAAGAATGCCGCCAAGTTCACCCCGGCCCAGGGCTGGATCCGCGTCGCCACCGCCAATGTCGGGGACGTCGTGCGCATCGAGGTCAGCGACAACGGCGTCGGCATCGATGCCGACGCGCTGACGCACATCTTCGATGCCTTCACGCAGGAAGGCCCCTGGGTGGCGCGCGAGTTCGGCGGTCTGGGCCTGGGGCTTGCCATCTCGAAGGCAAGCGTCGACGCGCATGGCGGCAGCCTGCGCGCCAGCAGCCCGGGCCGCGGCCAGGGCGCGACCTTCACCGTTGAACTGCCCTGGGCACAGATGTAAGGTTCACTCATGAACGCTCCCGCCGCCACGCGCCCGCTGCGCATCCTGCTGGTCGAGAACCACACCGACACGCGCACGACGCTGACCCTGCTGCTGGCGATGCTGGGCCACGAGGTCCGCAGCGCCGTCTCGGTCGGGGACGGCCTGCAGGCGCTGGCGGAATTTGCGCCCGACGTGCTGCTGTCCGATATCGGCCTGCCCGATGGCGACGGCTGGGAACTGCTGAGCCAGATCAAGCAGCCGCAGCCCTTCTACGCGGTGGCGATGAGCGGCTACGGCATGCGGGCCGACCGCGAGCGCAGCGCGATGGCCGGCTTCAAGCAGCACCTGGTCAAGCCGCTGGCGGTCGAGGACATCGAGAAGATGCTCGACGAGGCCGCGCGCGAGCTCGACCTGGCGCGCTGAGCTCCAGCGCCGGGCACCGGCAACTACGGCAGCATTTGCAAGGCGCGCAGCGCGGGCGAGCGGCCGCGGCGGCCGGCACGGACCTTGCCGCGTCAAGGTTCCTCATCACCGGAGTTCCGCCATGTCGCGCTTTTTCCGCACCTCTTCCGTCCGCAAGCTGCTCGTCATCGCCGGCCTCGGCGGCCTGGCCCTGCTGAGCGGCTGCGAACGCCGCCCGAGCACGCCCGACACGCCGACCACCACGGCGCCGTCCACCACATCGCCCTCGACCGCGCCGGCCTCGGCCGCCAGCGGTCCTTAAGCCCGTCCTTAAGCCCGTCCCTAAGCCCGGTCGGCAGCCGCTGTCATCGGCCGGGCGGCGGCGCCGCGCCGGCCGGGTCAGCCCGCGGCCTCGCGGCGCAGCACGCCGCCGGCCAGCAGCGCCTGCAGATCGAGCAGCGAGATCGCCAGCTCGCAGCGCCGGCCGCCGTCGAACCAGATCAGGGTGGCGCTGCGCCCGTCCTCGCGGATCGCGCAGGGCCCGGCCGGCATCAGCACCAGGCGCTGGCACGCAGCGCCGCCCGCAAAGCTGAGCGGCTCGCGCAGCGTCGCGGCTGTGCCGTCGACGGTCGTTTCGCGCGTCGCAAACGACGCCGGTGCTGCTGGATGGGGGCTTGCCATCGGATCTCTCGGGTTGCCGTCTGGGCGGTTTATGGGCCAGCGGCAATGGCGATGCCCGGCGCGCGGCACGGTGCTTGCCTTCAGGGGGCATGTCCGACTGTTCACCGCCATCGTCATGAAGCTGCCGCCGCTGCTCGTCTTCTCACACCTGCGCTGGGACTTCGTCTACCAGCGGCCCCAGCATCTGCTCAGCCGGCTGGCGCGCCATTGGCGGGTGATCTTCATCGAGGAGCCGCGCCGGGCGAGCGACGGCGTCAACCAGCTCGAACAGACGACGCTCGAATGCGGCGTCACGCGACTGCTGCCGCATACCGCGATCGATGCGCCGGGCTTCCACGACGACCAGCTGCCGGTGCTGGAGGCACTGCTGGGCGACTGGCTGGCCGAGCAGGGCATCGCCGAGGCGATGGTCTGGCTCTACACGCCGATGGCCCTGCCCCTGGTCAAGCTGGTGCGGCCGCGGCTGCTGATCTACGACTGCATGGACGAGCTGTCGGCCTTCAAGGGCGCGCCGCGGCAGCTGCGCCAGCGCGAGTCGGCGCTGATGCGGCGGGTCGATCTGGTCTTCACGGGCGGGCCGTCGCTGTACGAAGCGAAACGGGCGCTGCACCCGCAGGTGCTGTGCGTGCCCAGCGCCGTCGATGCCGCGCATTTCTCGCTCGAGCGCAAGGCGCCCGATGCGGGGCTGGCGGCGCGAGCGCAAGCTTTGCAGCAGCATCTGCCGTATCCGCGGCTGGGCTTTTTCGGCGTCATCGACGAGCGCCTGGACCTGACCCTGGTCGAGGCGCTGGCCGACAGCCATCCGCTATGGCACCTCGTCATGGTCGGCCCGGTGGTCAAGATCGACCCGGCCGCGCTGCCGCAGCGGCCCAATCTGCATTGGCTGGGCATGCAGCCCTATGCGCTGCTGCCGCATCTGCTGGCCGGCTGGGATCTGTGCCTGATGCCTTTTGCGCTGAACGAGGCGACGCGCTTCATCAGCCCGACCAAGACGCTGGAATACCTGGCCGCCGGCAAGCCGGTCGTCAGCACGGCGATCCACGACGTTAGCCTTCTTTACGGCCATGTCGTCGGCATCGCCGGCACTGCGAGCGAGTTCATCGCCGCCTGCGAGACCGAGCTGGCGCGGCCACCGGCCTTGCGCCGCCAACGTGCCGAGCGCGCGGCCAAGCTGGTCGCGGCCAGCTCCTGGGACGCCAGCGCGGCGCTGATCGTCACCACCATACGCGAGGAGCTCGCCCGCTCGCGCACCGAGAGCCTGCGCCCGCTGCCGGCGCTGGCCGCCGATGCCGGTCTCAACGGGCTCGCGTGATGATCATCGACGCCCATCTGCACTGCACCGGCCAGGAGACGGCGCAGGACGTGCTGACGGCGCTGGACGAGGCCGGCATCGACCAGGGCGTGCTGCTGGCGCCCTTTCTGTCCGCCGGCTATTCGCTCTCCGATGCGGGCTCGCTGCGCCGCGCCAACAGCCACCTCGCCCGCCTGATACGCGGGCACGAGGACCGGCTGATCGGCCTGGCCGTCGTCAACCCCAGCCATTTCGAGGCGCCGGAGGAACTGCGCCGCGCGATCGACGCGGGCCTCGGCGGCGCCAAGATGGTGCCCAGCGGCTGGTATCCCTTCGATGACTCGGTGCAGCCGACCTTTGCCGTCGCCGCCGAGCTGCAGCTGCCGCTGCTCTTCCACAGCGGCATCTTCATCGACGGCCGCTCCGGCCGCTTCTGCCGGCCCTGCTATTTCGAGGCGCTGCGCGATCATCCGGGCGTGCGCGTCGCGCTCGCCCATCTGTCCTGGCCCTGGACCGACGAGGCGATCGCCGTCGGCCTGATCGACCGCATCCATGGCCGCCGCGGCGCCGAGGCGATGTTCCGCTTCGACCTTTCCTTCGGCCCGCCGCCGCCCTACCGGCTGGAGGCGATACGGCTGGCGCTGGAGGTGCTGGGCCCGGAATCGCTGCAGTTCGGCAGCGACTGCTTCCTGCCCTGCTCCGGCGCCGAGATCGCCGAGCGGCGCGGCTGGCTGGTCGATCTGCTGGACCGGCTGGAGCTCGATGCCGAGGGGCGCGAGCAGATCTGGAGCGGCACGGCCGCGGCCTGGCTGGGCGCGGCACGCCGGACCCCGAGCGCGCTGCCGGCCCCGGCCAGCGCGCCGGCCGGCCTCGCGCTGCCGCCGCAGGCAGGCCTGCTCGCCCGCGGCCCGCGCCTGCGCCCGCTGTGCTGCTGAACGAGGAGCATCCATCATGTTGAGCGACGAGAGCCTGCCGCCGCGACGCGACGGGCGCATCCATGTGCTGCAGCTGCTGGGCAACGCGATCGTCGGCGGCATGGAGCGCTGGGTCGAACGCCTGGTCGAGCGCCTGCCGCGCGAGCGCTTTGCGATCACCGCGCTGCTGCCCTACGAGGCGCCGCTGGCCGAGCGCCTGCGCGAGCTGGAGGCCGAGGTGCTGGTGACGCCGATGCCGGCCGATCCTTCCTGGAGCTCGGTGCAGATGACCGCCGCCCTGGTCGAGCATGCCGGCATCCACCTGCTGCACGCCCATCTGCCCAATGCCCACCTGCTGGCCGCGCTGGCCGGGCGGCTCGCCCGCCGGCCGGTGCTGACGACCATCCACGGCCGCCAGCTGGCCCTGCTGGACCTGGAGCTGCACCGCAGCGTCGGCAGCCATCTGAGCGTGGTCTGCCGCGAGACCTACTACCACGCGCTGGGCCTGGGCGTGCTGCCCGAGCTGCTGAGCCACGATCCGAACGGCGTCGACTGCGAGGTCTTCCAGCCGCGGCCGCGCAGCGCCGGCGCCGAGTCGCTGCGCGCGCGCCTGGGCCTGGCCGCCGACACGCCGCTGCTCGGCTTCGTCGGCCGCTTCTCGCCGGAGAAGGGGCCCGAGGTCTTCGTGCGCTCGGTCTGGCCGCTGCTGGCGCGGCTGGAGAGCGCGCACTGCGTGATGGCGGGCGAGGGGCCGATGCTGGAGGCGCTGCGGCGCGAGATCGGGCAGCTGCGCCTGGGCGAGCGGGTGCACCTGATCGGCCTGCAGACCGACATGCCCTGGCTGTACGGCGAGATCGACGTGCTGGCCTGCAGCTCGCATTCGGAGGCGATGCCGCTGAACCTGATGGAGGCGATGGCCAGCGGCGTGCCGGTGGTCGCCACCCGCGTCGGCGGCGTGCCCGACATCGTGCGCCATGGCATCGACGGCTGGCTGGTCGCAAGCAATGACTACGACGACATCGGCGCGCGCTGCGCCGGCCTGCTGGGCGATCCGGCACGCCGCGCCGCCTTCGGCGCCCGGGCGCGCGAGCGCGCGCTGAAGGCCTTCAATCTGGACGACAGCATCGCCCGCAGCGCGCAGCTGCTGAGCCGGCTGGCCGGCGCCACCGTGCAGCAGCTGCACGGCGCGACGCCGATGCGCCGCGGCCCGGCCACCGCGGAACGGCGCAAATAAGGAGGCGCAGGACACCATGGACCACGAAGCAATCGCCCGGCTGCGCGAGCAGCTGCCGCGCCCGCTGGTGTTCAGCAACGGCGTCTTCGACCTGCTGCATGCCGGCCATGTGGAATGCCTGGAGGCGGCGCGCGCGCTCGGCCGCTCCCTGGTCGTCGGCATCAACAGCGATGCCTCGGCGCGGCGCCTGGGCAAGGGGCCGGGTCGGCCCCTCGTTGACGAGCGGCAGCGCGCCCGCATCGTCGGCGCGCTGGCCGCCGTCTCGGCGGTGCTACTGTTCGACGAGGACCGGCCGCTGGCGCTGATCGCCGCGCTGCGGCCCGAGGTCTATGTGAAGGGTGGCGACTACCGGCTTGGCGATCTGCCCGAGGCCGCGCTGCTGGCCGGCTGGGGCGGGCGCACGGTGATCGTGCCCCATGTCGGCGGCCTGTCCAGCAGCGCGCTGCTGCGGCGCATCGCGAGCATGCGAATTGCCGAAGGGGCGGCATGAGAGACCATCCCCCCTCCGATGCCGTGCTGGTGCTGGGCGACAGCATGCTGGACCGCTACCTCGAAGGCAGCGTCGAGCGCATCTCGCCCGAGGCGCCGGTGCCGGTGCTGCTGATGGGCAGCGAATGGCAGCGCGCCGGCGGCGCCGCCAATGTCGCGATCAATCTGATCGATCTGCACTGCCCGGTCACCCTGGCCACCCTGCTGGGCCAGGACGAGGCCGGCGGGCGCCTGGCCGAGCTGCTGATCGCGCGCGGCGTCGAGCTGCAGGCGGTGCGCGGCACGCAGATCTGCACGACGCAGAAGATCCGCGTCGTCTGCCGCCGCCAGCAGCTGCTGCGCATCGACATCGAGCAGCCGGCGCCCGGCGACAGCGCGCAGGCGCTGGCCGAGCTGGCCGCCGAGCTGCTGCCGCGCTACCGCTGGCTGCTGCTGTCGGACTACGGCAAGGGCGCGCTGTCCGACTGCCGCGCCCTCATCGACGGCGCACGGCGCAGCGGCTGCCGCGTGCTGGTCGACCCCAAGGGCCGCGATTTCGTCCGCTACCGCGGCGCCTGGCTGCTCAAGCCCAATGCCGAAGAGGCCGCGCAGGCGGCCGGTGCCTGGAGCGACGAGGCGGATTTCGAGCGCCGCATGGGGGCGCTGCGCCAGCAGCTGGAGCTCGAGCATCTGCTGGTCACGCGCGGCGAGCTGGGCATGGTGCTGTTCTCGCCCGGGCGCGCGCCGCTGCGCATTGCCGCGCAGGCGCGCGAGGTCTATGACGTGAGCGGCGCCGGCGACACGGTGCTGGCGGTGCTGGCGCGCGCGCTGGCCGGCGGCCGCGGCATCGAGGAGGCGGCCCGCCAGGCCAATCGCGCGGCCGGCCTGGTGGTGCAGAAGTTCGGCACCGCCAGCCTGCGGCCCGAGGAGCTCGACGGCGCGGCCGCGCCGCCCTCGCTCGATCCGCTGCCGCCGCATCAGGAGTCCCGCCATGATGAATACCGTCATTGATCCGATCGCGCGCGGCCATCTCGACCCGCTGGCGCTGTTCACGCACAACCTGGCCCAGCACCGCCGCCTGTTCGAGGCGCTGGACGAGCTGGCCGCACCGATCGCCGCGGCGGCCGCGCGCATGACCGACACGCTGGCGCGCGGCGGGCGCCTGTTCTTCTTCGGCAATGGCGGTTCGGCCGCCGACAGCCAGCACCTAGCGGCCGAATTGAGCGGACGCCTGCGGCGCGAGCGGCGGCCGCTGGCGGCGCTGGCGCTGTCGGCCGACACCGCGGTGCTGACCGCGATCGCCAACGACTACGGCTACGAGCAGCTGTTCGCGCGCCAGCTGGCCGCGCTGGCGCGGCGCGGCGATTGCGCGATCGGCATCTCGACCTCGGGCGCCTCGCCCAATGTGCTGCGCGCCTTCGAGGCCGCGCGCGCTCTGGGCGTGCACACGGTGGGCCTGCTCGGCCGCGACGGCGGCGCGGCCCTGCAGCGCTGCGAGCAGGCGGTGGTGATTGCCCATCACGACAGCGCGCGCATCCAGGAGGCGCACATCTTCGTCGGCCACACCTGGTGCGAGCAGATCGAGATCGGGCTGGGCCTGGCCGGATGAGGCCGGAAGCCTCGCCGCTGGCCTCCTTCTGGGCCGGCGGCTTCGAGGGCGCCGACCACATCAACTTCCGCGGCGACGCGCTCGACCTGCAGCAGGCCAGCGGCCATCTGGAGCGGCTGGACCAGGACTACCGGCGCGCCGCCGAGGCCGGCCTGTTCAGCATCCGCGAGAGCATAGGCTGGCGCCTGTGCGAGGCGCCCGGCGGCCGCATCGACCTGAGCCGGGTCGAGCGCATCGCCCATGGCGCGCGCCGTCACGGCCTGCAGCCGCTGTGGACGATCTGGCACTACGGCCTGCCAGCCGACCTGAGCCTGCACGACGACGCGCTGATCGCGCGCTTCGCGCGCTTTGCCGCCGAGGTGGCGCGGCTGCTGAAGCCGCTCAGCGCCGGCGCGCCGGTCTACACGCCGGTCAACGAGATCGGCTATCTGGCCTGGGCCGCCTCGCAGCCGCAGCTGATGGCGCCGCCCAACAACGGCGCCGGCGCGGCGGCCGAGAGTTCGCAGGTCAGCGGCTACCGGATCAAGCGCCGGCTGGCGCGCGCGGCACTGGCGGCGATCGAGGCGATCCGCGCGGTCGATGCGCGCGCCCGCTTTCTGCATGTGGAGCCGCTGTGCCATGTGGTCGCGCCGCCCGATCGGCCCGATCTGGCCGAGCGCGCCGCCGAGGTGCGCGGCTGGCAATGGCAGGCCTGGGACCTGCTGGCCGGCCGCCTGGAGCCGGCGCTGGGCGGCAGCCCGGCGGCGCTGGACCTGCTGGGCGTCAACCATTACCACAGCAGCCAGTGGGAGCTGCTCAGCGAGAGGCGCCTGGCCTGGCATCTGCACGACCCGCGCTGGCTGCCGCTGGGCCGGCTGCTGGACGAGGCCTGGCGGCGCTACGGCCGGCCGCTGGTGATCGCCGAGACCGGCCATGTCGGCGCGGGCCGCGCCGACTGGCTAAACGAGATGGCCGCCGAGGCGCTGCGCGCGCGCGAACAGCTGGGCCTGCCGCTGTGGGGCTTCTGCCTCTATCCGCTGGTCGACCGGCCGGACTGGAACGAGCCGGCGCGCTGGCACGAGAGCGGGCTCTGGCAGGTCGATCCGACCACGCTGGAGCGCCGGCCGGTGCCCGACTATCTGCAGGCGCTGCGGCAGTGGCAGCAGCGCCTGAGCGGCGATCCGCGCGAGTGATCGGCGCTAGCGGCCGGCGCTCAGCGCGGCCGTCGGCTGGCGGCCGGCGCGCGCCGGCAGGCCCAGGCATTGCTCGAAATAGGCGATCGTGTGCCGCAGCCCTTCGTCGAGCGAGATGCGCGGCGCCCAGCCCAGTTCGCGCTGGGCGCGGTCGATATCGGGGCGGCGCCGCGTCGGGTCGTCCGGCGGCAGCGGCCGGCGCACCAGGGCCGAGTCGCTGCCGGTCAGCGCCAGCACCCGCTGCGCCAGCGCCATCACCGTGTGCTCGTCCGGATTGCCGATATTGATCGGTCCCGGATGCTCGCCGTCCATCAGCCGCAGCAGCCCGTCGACGGTGTCGTCCACATAGCAGAAGCTGCGCGTCTGGCGGCCGTCGCCATAGACGGTCAGCGCTTCGCCGCGCAGCGCCTGCACGATGAAGTTGCTGACGACGCGGCCATCGCCCGGCGTCAGCCGCGGGCCATAACAGTTGAACAGGCGCGCGACGCGGATGCTCAGCCCCCATTCCTGCCGGCAGGAGAAGCACAGCGCCTCGGCGGCGCGCTTGCCTTCGTCGTAGCAGGCGCGCATGCCGATCGGGTTGACATGGCCCCAGTAGCTTTCCTGCTGCGGATGCTGCTGCGGATCGCCATAGACCTCGCTGGTCGAGACCTGCAGCAGCGGCGCGGCATTGCGCCGCGCCAATTGCAGCAGCTGCCAGGTGCCGGCCGTGCTGGCCAGCAGGGTCGCGATCGGCCGGCGCTGGTACCAGGCCGGGCTGGCCGGGCAGGCCAGGTTGAAGATGCGCCGCGCGCCCTCGGCCGCGGCCGGCGGCGGCTCGGTGATGTCGTGCTCGATGAAGCGGAAGGCCGGCTCCTGTTCCAGATGCGCCAGATGCGCGCGATCGCCGGTGCTCAGATTGTCCAGTCCCAGCACGCGGTGGCCGCGGCGCAGCAGCGCGTCGCACAGATGGCTGCCGACGAAACCGGCGGCGCCGCTGACCAGCACCAGGCCGGGTTCTGCTGTCGGGGGGATGCTCATGGGCTTGCTTTCCTTGCAATGAATCAGGAGCTGACCAGGTCCAGCGCGGCCAGCCAGTCGGCGACGAAGCGATCGATGCCGAAGCGCTCGCGCGCCGTGCGCCGGCCGGCCTCGCCCCATTCGCGCGCCAGCGCCGGCTCGCGCAGCAGCGCGCGCATCGCCTCGGCCAGCGCGGCCGGCCGGGTGTCGACGAAGCCGTTGCGGCCGCTGGCGATCACGCTGACCAGCTCGGTGGTCGCCAGGCCGACGACCGGCAGGCCGGCCAGCATGGCCTCGATGATGGCCAGGCCCAGGCTGGTGTAGCGGATCGGGTTGAAGAAGAAGCGGTGGCTGGCCAGCAGCTCGGGCAGCGCCGCCTGTGCGACCTCGCCGGCGCCGCCGATCGCCTCGCTGCCCATGCCCACCAGTTTCAGCGGCAGCTCGGCGGCCAGCGTCTGGTAGACGTCCAGACCGAGGCGGCGGCCGCGGCGCGGCAGGTTGTTGACGACCACCAGGCCGCGCTCCAGCTCGCCGCGCCAGGGCAGCTCGCGCAGCGGCTTGACCCCATGCTCGATCACGCGTGTCGGCGTCACGCCGGCATCCCACATCAGCGCATTGAAGGGCGTCACCTGGACCAGCAGCGCGCCGCGGTCCTGGCACCAGTGCACGGTGTCGGTCGGGTGCTGCTGCGGCGGGTCGTGCTCGAGCACGATGCGCGGCAGCGCGCGCTGCGCCGACGTCAGGATGCGGTGCTGCTCCTCGTCCCAGGCCGCGCGCGACTGGAACAGCAGCACATCGAACTCCATCTGCGCGACATGCTCGATCGGCGCCTCGTGCACGTTCTCGCCCCAGGGCAGGCTGCCGCTGCGGCCGCTGTGATGGGCGGAGCGCGCCGCGTCGGTGAGCAGGTAGAAGTCCTGCGGCACCTGTGTCAGGTTGTAGAGGTAGTTGCCATGCACATGCCAGGTCAGCACGCGCAGGCGGCGGCCGCGGCTAGGCATGGCGGCTCTCCCGTGCGGGCGGCCGCGCGTCCAGCAGGCGCAGCGCCTCGCGCTCGACGCTGGCGCTGGCGATCGCCAGGCCGCAGGCGCTGTGGCCGTCCAGCGCATAGGGGCAGACCGGCTCGGCGCAGGGCCGGCAGCCGCGCGGCTGCCACAGCACGCGGTGCAGCGCGCCATCGGCCGGCGACCAGCGCGCCGCATCGCCGCCGCTGGAGATCACCACGCTGGGCCGGCCCAGCGCGGCGGCGATATGCGAGACGCCGGTGTCGTTGCTGATCATCAGCGCCGCGCCCTCGATCAGCGCGCCCAGGCTCCACAGCGAGGTCCTGCCGGCCAGATCCAGCGCCGGCGCGCGCAGCGCCGCGCCAACGGCGGCGGTCAGCGGCGCCTCGTCGGCCGTGCCGGTCAGCACGATGGCCAGGCCGCGCGCGGCCAGCGCATCGGCGACGGCGGCAAAGCGCGCCGGCGGCCAGCGCCGCGAGGGCAGCTGCGCGCCCGGATGGACGATGGCATAGGGCCGGCCGGCCAGCGCGCCCAGCAGGCGCGCGGCCTCCTGGCGGTCCGGCTCGCGCAGCGGGAAGTCCAGCGCCGTGCCCTGGCGCGGCAGGCCCAGGTGATCGCACAGCGCCAGCAGGCGCTCGAGCTCGCTGCCCTGGGCGGGCCAGTGCAGGAAGCGCTTGGCATCGCCGGCCGGCGTCCAGGCGCCCGGCTGGCAGAAGCCGGCATTGAAGCGCGCGCCGAAGCTGGCCAGCAGCGGGTTGGTGATGCCGCCGCTGCCGTGCAGCTGAATCGCCAGGTCGAAGCGCCGCGCGCGCAGCCGCGCCAGCAGCCAGGACAGCGCCGGCCGGTCCGGCGGCCGTTCGGGCAGGCCCGGCCAGCCGGGAAACTCGATGAACTCGTCGATGCTGTCCAGGCGCTCGGCCAGGCCGCGCGCCCAGGGCAGGGCCAGCAGGGTGATCTCGGCACCCGGCAGGCCGGCGCGCAGCGCGCGCAGCGCCGGCGTCGCGCACAGGATATCGCCCAGCATCAGCGCACGCAGGACCAGCACCCGCTTCATACGAACCAGACGCGGAAGTGCAGCGCACCGCGCAGCCGCCAGTAGACCGACAGAAAGGGGATCAGCGCCGAGGTCGCCAGCATCTCCAGCAGATGGGCCGGCGTCAGCGCGCTGCCGCGCAGGCGCCGCGCGGCCAGGGCCAGCACCAGCAGCGCGGCCAGCAAGGCGGCGATCGCCGCCGCCTGCGCCCGGCCGGCCAGGGCCAGCACCAGCGCGGCCGGCGCCAGCAGCACGATGGCGTAGTAGTCCCAGGGCGGCCGCGGCCGCAGCTCGGCCCGGTAGCGACGGGCATGCTTGCGGTAGAGCAGCGCGTCGAAGAAGACATTGCGCTGCTGGCGCAGGGAGACGCCCCAGCGCTCGGGCCGCACCGGATGCAGCACGACGGCGCCGCAGCAGCGCGGTATCGGCCCGAAGCGCCGCTCGAGCCGGAACTGCAGGTCCGAATCCTCGCGCCAGGCGCGCCGGAAGCGCTCGTCGAAGCCGCCCACCGCCTCCAGCGCCGAGCGCCGCACAAAGGCATTGGCGGTGACGAAGCTGGCCCGCTGCAGGCCGGCGGTCATCCGTTCGTGATCGCTGGGCCGCCGCGGCGGCAGCGGCACCCTCACCTTGCCGGCCAGCGCCATCAACTCGGGCCGGGCGCGCAGCGCGGCCAGGCCGGCGGCCAGCCAGCCGGGGTCGGGCACCGTGTCGTCGTCGGTGAAGGCGATCAGCTCGGCGCGGGCCACGCGCCAGCCCCAGTTGCGCGCCTGCGCCGGGCCGCTACCGGGGCGCGCATCGAGCGGCCGCAGATAGCGCAGGCCCGGCCAGTGGCGCGCCAGGGCCTCGACCTGCTCGCGCGTCTTGTCGCAATGGCCGTCGTCGACGACCAGCACCTCGAAGGCCTCGTCGAGCCGCTGCTGCCGCAGCGCGTCCAGGCAGCGCTGCAGCAGCGCCGGCCGGCGGAAGGTCGGCACGACGACGCTGATCTGCACAGCGGCCGGCGGCGCGGCGCTCATGGTGACTTTCTCAGCAGGAAGCGGCCGATCACCAGCGCGTCCAGCGGGGTCGAGAAGAAGGCGTCCAGCGCATCCTTGGGGCTGCAGACGATGGGCTCGCCGCGCACATTGAAGGAGGTGTTGACCAGCACCGGCACGCCGGTGCGGCGGCCGAAGGCCTGCAGCAGCGCATGCAGGCTCGGATTGCTGTCGGCATGCACGGTCTGCACGCGCGCGCTGCCGTCGCTGTGGCAGGCCGAGGGGATGCGCGCGCGCCGCTCGGCCTTGCAGCGGTAGGTGAACAGCATATAGGGCGAGCTGCCGCCATTGGCCCCGGCCGGCTCGAACCAGTCGGCGAAGTCCTCGGCGCCGACGGCCGGCGCGACCGGCCGAAAGTCCTCGCGGTCCTTCAGCTCGTTGAGCCGCTGCTGCATCGCCGGGTCGATCGGCGAGGCCAGGATGGAGCGGGCACCCAGCGCGCGCGGCCCCCATTCCATGCGGCCCTGGAACCAGCCGACGATGGCGTTGTCGGCCAGCAGCGCGGCCGTGCGCTCGGCCAGCGCGACATCGTCGGCCAGGCGCTCGTAGCCGAGCCGGGCCCAGCGCAGCAGCGCCTCGACCTCCTCGTCCGGCCATTGCGGGCCCAGATAGGCATGCCGCATGGTCCAGCGCCGCGGCGCCAGCCGCTGGCCGCCGCCGTTGCTGTCCAGCCGTTCGGGCGCCGGCAGGCGCTCGCGCGCATCGACCCATAGCGCCGCGCCCAGCGCGGTGCCGGCATCGCCGGCGGCCGGCTGCACCCAGACCTGCTCGAACGGCCCCTCGTCGCGCAGCCGCGCATTCATCACGCAGTTCAGCGCGACGCCGCCGGCCATCGCCAGCAGCGGCTCGCCGCTGACCTCGCGCAGCCAGCCGGCCAGCTCCAGCACCCGCGTCTCCAGCAGCTGCTGCAGCGAGGCGGCCAGATCGAAATGGCGCTGCTCCAGCTCGACGCCGGGCGGCCGCGACGGGCCGACCAGCGCATCCAGATCGAGCTCGGCGATCTCGTAGCGGCCGGCGCCGGTCAGGCGCAGCTGCTCGGCCAGGCTCTCGGCCCAGCGCGGCTCGCCCAGCGCCGCCAGCGCCATCACCTTGTACTCGTCGCTGGAATGCAGAAAGCCCAGCTGGCGCGTCACCTGCTCGTACAGCAGGCCCAGCGAATGCGGCATCTCGACCTCGCCCAGCGGCAGATAGCGCTGCTCGCGGTAGACGCCGTAGGCCGTGGTGGCGCGCTCGCCGCGGCCGTCCAGGGTCAGCACCGCGCAGCGCTCGAAGGGCGCGGCCAGGAAGGCGCTGGCCTGGTGGCTCAGGTGGTGGCCGACGAAATGCCATTGCCAGCGCCGGCGCTCGCCGACCAGCAGGCGCCGGCGCAGATGATGCGGCGCGCCGTCGGCCAGCTGGCGCGGCGCATTGACGATGGAGGCGAGGAAGAGCGGATCCCAGGGGCTGTCCCAGCGCTGCGCGCGCGGATCGCGCGCGGCCGAGGGCTGCAGCGGCAGGGCGATGTGCGAGCCGCCGGGCAGCAGAAGATCCTCGCGCCCGGCCAGGAAGCGCTGCGGGTCGAAGCTGTAGCCGACATGGTCGACCTCGGCCATCGTCAGCCCCGCCTCCTTCAGGCACCAGTCGATCGCATGGAAGGGCAGCTCCCAGGTGCTGAAGGGCAGCGGCCGCTTCGCATGCTTGATGCGCGTGAAGCGCTCCTCCTCGGCCGCGGCGACCGGCTCGCCGTCGACCAGCAGCACGGCCGCGCTGTCGTGAAAGGCGGCGTTCAATCCCAGCGTGACTTTCATGCGGCAAGCTCCTCGGTCCGGCCGTCCTGCGCGATCGGGTAGCGCCGCCGCGTGCGCAGCAGCGCCAGCGCGGCGGCCGCGACCTCGGCCGGCTCGATCAGCGCCAGGCAGTCGTTGTGCCGCTCGGGGCAGCTGCTCTTCAGGCACCAGCGGCAGGGCACGTCGTGGCTCAGCACGCGCGAGGCGACCCGCCAGGGCCGGTGCTGCGGATTGGTCAGCGCGTAGAGATCGACCAGCGGCGTGCCCAGCGCCGCGGCCAGATGGGCCGGCGCGCTGTTGTTGCAGATCAGCAGCGAGGCGCCGTCGATCAGCGCCGCCAGCTCGCCCAGCGAAAGCCCGCCGCCGATCGCGACCGAGGGTCGGCGCATCGCCGCGCGCGCCTTGGTGATTGCGTCGCTCTCGCCGGGGCCGCCGCAGAAGACGATGCGCCGGCCGGTCTGGCGCGCGATCAGGTCGGCGGCCTCGCCGAAGCGCGGCGCGGGCCAGCGCCGCGAGGCCGCGCTGGCACCCGGATGGATCAGCACATAGGACTGCCGCACATCGATGCCCATCCGCTGCAGCCGCTGCTCGGCCCGGCGCTGGTCGGCCGGATGCAGTCGGAAGCGCAGATGCTCGTTGGCCGTGCGTGCGCCGATGCGCGCGACCAGGTCGAGCTGGCGCCGCACCTCGTGGCGCATCTGTCCGTTGATCTGCTCGGCATCGGCAACCCAGTCGCTGAGCAGGGTGTAGGGGTTCTCGCGGCAATGCGCGAGGCGCAGCGGGATGCCGGCCTGGCGCGCGATCATCGCCATCGGCAGCGCGCTCTGTGTCGCCGTGGTGAAGATCACCGCGGCGTCGTACTGCTGGCGACCCAGCTGGCGCAGCAGCGCCGCCTCGGCCGCGCCCGGCGCGCTCAGCTGCTCGGCCTGCAGGCCATTGCGCACCCAGGGTGCATCGAAGGCGATCGCCGCGTCCACCATGCTCAGATGGTGCTGGGCGGCCACGCCGGAGGGCGAGGTCAGCAGGGTGATGCGCGCGGTCGGCAGGCTCTCGCGCAGGGCGGCCAGCGCCGGCGTCGTCATCAGCAGATCGCCCAGATTGTCCAGGCGCACGGCCAGCAGGCGCCGCACGCCGCTCCAGTCGGCCGACGGTGCTGCCGGCGCCGGGTCCGGGGCGCCGCGGCGGTGGATGATGATGGCCTGCTCGCTCATGAGTGCAGGCCGACGACGACGCCCTTGCCGCTCTTGCCGCCCTGGCCGCCCTCGCGCAGCAGCCGCGCCGCCAGCGGCACCGCCTCCTGGCCCTGCGCCAGCGCCGCATAGACATCCAGCAGCTGCTGGCTGACCCGCTCCCAGGTGAACAGCGAGCGCACGCGGCGCACGCCGGCGCGGCCCATGGCCGCGGCCAGCGCCGGATTCGCCTGCAGATCGAGCAGGCGAGCGGCCAGGGCCGGTGGGTCCTCCGGCGGCACCAGCAAGCCGGTGACTCCGTCCAGCACCGTGTGCTTGATGCCGCCGACCGCGCTGCCTATCACCGGCGTCGCGCAGGCCATGGCCTCCAGCGGCGTGATGCCGAAGGGCTCGTACCAGGGCGTGGTGACGAAGACATCGGCGGCCACATAGAAGTCGCGCAACTCCTGGCGCTCGCGCCGGCCGACGAACTCGACCCTGTCGGCCACGCCGCAGCCGCGCGCGATGCCGCGCAGGCGGCCGATCTCGGGCGAGGCCTGCTCGTCCGGCTCGCGACTGCCGCCGCCGACGACCAGCAGCCGCGCCGACAGCGCGGGCGGCAGCTCGGCCATCGCCGCGATCACATTGGCCACGCCCTTGCGCGGCACCATGCGGCCCAGCTGCAGCACGATGAACTCGTCGGCGGCCAAGCCCAGGCGCTGGCGCGCGCGGCGCTTGTCGCCGGGCCGCAGCTCGCGCGTGTCGACCCCGCAGGGAATGCAGGCGATGCGCCGCGCATCGGCCTCGTACAGGCGCATCAGATCGCTCTGGTCCTGCGGGCATTCGGCGATCACGCGGTCCGACTCGCGCACCAGCGCGCGCTCGATGGCGATGCGCGCCGGCGGGAATAGATCGGCCTCGCGCTGGTGCTGGCGCCGCACCAGGCCCAGCGCATGGAAGGTAGTCACCAGGGGCAGCTCGAAACGGCGCTTCAGCGCCAGGCCGACCAGACCCGACATGAAGAAGTTCGCGTGCAGCAGATCGTAGGGCTCGCTGTGGGCGAACAGCTGGGTCGCCGCCTCGATGAAGGCCGGCATGTGTTCGAGCAGCTGCTCCTTGGGCACGAAGCGCGGCGGACCGGCGTCGATATGCAGCACGCGCACGCCGGGCCGCATATCGACGATGGTCGGCTGCGCCGCATCGTCGCGGCGGGTCAGCACGTCGACGTGGTGGCCGGCAGCCGCCAGACAGCGCGCGATATGGGCCACATAGACGTTCTGACCGCCGGCATCGACGCCACCGGCCAATGCCAGCGGCGACGCGTGCTCGCTGATCAGGGCGATTCTGAGGGCATTCATGATGGTGGCGGGTCGGTCGTTGAGGTACTGCCTCAAAGGCAAGCGGTGTGCCGAAGCGCTGCTGCGCCGCCTCAGGGCCAGGACGTCTCCTGCTCCGGCAACACCGTCATCTCGGCCACGCAGGTGCCCTCCGGCTGCTCCAGCACATAGCGCACCGCGCGCGCGACATGGACGGGCTCCTGCAGCTTGTCGAGGTCGATGCCGGGGAAGCGGTCGAGCAGAAACGGTGTGCGCATGCCGCCGGCGACGATCGCGCAGACGCGGATGCGCTGCGGCCGCAGCTCCGCATGCAGCGCATGCGACAGGCCGAGCAGGCCCCACTTGGTGGCGTGATAGGCGCTGGCATTGGGCCAGGCGCGCTTGGAGGCGGTCGAGGCGATATTGATCAGATGGCCGCCCTGCCCGCGCCGCTGCATCAGCGCGCTCGCATGCTTGGCCAGCACCAGGGCACCGAACAGATTGACCGCCAGCACGCGCCGCCAGTCCTCGACCGCCAACTCGGCCAGCGGCGCGGTGACGTCGATCGCCGCGTTGTTGACCAGCACGTCGAGGCGGCCGAATTCCTCGCCGACCGCGGCGACGGCGCGCTCGCATTGCGCCGCGTCGCCGACGTCCAGCAACAGCGCCCGCGCGGCCAGGCCTTCGGCGCTCAGCTCCTCCGCGCGGCGGCGCGTGCGCTCGGCATCGATATCGGCCAGCACGACGCGCGCGCCGGCCTCGCCCAGCGTGCGCGCGATCGCGCTGCCGAGGCCGCCGGCACCGCCGCTGATCAGCACCACCCGACCGTCCAGCGAGGACAGTGGAGAGGCGGAGGACGGCGTCGGGCTTTCCGAACTTCTTGCTGCAACGGTGCTGGGATCTGGACTCATGGCGAACCTTTTCTGGCCGGGATGCGCCGGCCATGGCAGGCGGTGTGCCGGCGACTCGAAAATCCGTCTTCATCGCTGCGCCGGCCGCCCTGTAGAAATTGCGGCGCCTCTTACAGCGCCGCAGGCCCGCTGCGCCGCGCGCCATGCGCGGCGGCGGGTCTGGCGATTGCTGACTGGTGGGGATGACGATCCTCAGCACCGGCTCGCGCGGCGTGGTGGCCGAACTCTGGCGCGGCGTCCATCGCTATCGCGGGCGCACGCTGGCGGCGCTGGGCCTGCTGATCGTCGCCAAGCTGGTCGGCGTGGCGGTGCCCTTGCTGCTGAAGATGATCATCGACCGGCTGGGCACGCCGGCGGCGGGCGCGGCGCCGGCCCCCGACGCCCATCTGGGCCTGCTGCTGGTCGCGCTGCTGCTGGGCTATGCGCTG
Source organism: Roseateles violae (assembly GCF_030410485.1). GTDB lineage: Bacteria > Pseudomonadota > Gammaproteobacteria > Burkholderiales > Burkholderiaceae_C > Roseateles_D > Roseateles_D violae. Next base: position 277,069 of record NZ_JAUHHC010000005.1, read on the forward strand.
CTGCGCTTTGCCGGGACCCTGTTCACCGAGTTGCGCGACCTGCTGTTCTCGCGCGTCGCCCAGCAGCTGGTGATCGGCATGTCGCAGCGGGTGTTCGCGCATCTGCTCGAATTGAGCGCCAGCTTCCATGCGCAGCGCGACACCGGTTCGCTGATCCGCGACGTCGAGCGCGGCACCACCGGCATCGGCTTCCTGCTCGGCGCCGGCCTGTTCACCATCGTGCCGACCCTGCTCGAGTTCTTCATCGTGCTGGCCGTGCTGTGGGTCGGCTACGACCAGGCCTTCTCGCTGGTCGTGCTGCTGTGCTTCGTCGTCTACGCCGTCTACACCTCGGTGCTGACCGAGCGGCGCATGCTGCGCCAGCGCAAGGTCAACGAGATGGACTCGCGCGCGCACAGCCATGTGCTGGACACGCTGATGAACTACGACGCGGTCAAGGCCTATGCGCGCGAGCGCCACGAGGCGAAGCGCTATGACGAGATCTGCGCACGCTGGATCGACACGGCCGTGTCCAACCAGCGCGCGCTGTCGGCCCTGCACATCGGCCAGAGCGCCATCATCGCGGCCGGCGTCGCCGCGGTGATGCTGATGGCCGGCGATATGGCGGTTGGGGGCCGCATGACGGTCGGCGATCTGGTGCTGGTCAATGCCTACATCATCCAGATCTGCCTGCCGCTGAACGCGCTCGGCTTCGTCTTCCGCGAGGCGCGCGACGCGCTGGTCAATATCGAGCGCCTGTTCGAGCTGCTGGAGCAGCGGCCGAAGATCCGCGAGCCGGCCGACGCGCGGCCGCTGCAGGTGGCCGGCGGCGAGATCCGCTTCGAGCATGTGGACTTCGGCTACGAGCCGGGGCGGCAGATCCTGTTCGGCATCAGCCTGGCGCTGGCGCCGGGCACGACGGTGGCCGTGGTCGGCGGCTCGGGCTCGGGCAAGTCGACCCTGGCCCGCCTGCTGCTGCGCCTGCACGATGTCGACGGCGGCGCGATCACGATCGACGGCCAGGACCTGCGCACGCTGCAGCTGGCCAGCCTGCGCGGCGCGATCAGCATCGTGCCGCAGGACACCCTGCTGTTCAACGACACCATCGCCGGCAATATCGGCTACGGCCGGCTCGATGCCACGCGCGAGCAGATCGTCGCGGCGGCGCAGGCGGCCCAGGTCCACGAGCTGATCCTGTCCCTGCCCGAGCAGTACGAGACCCTGGTCGGCGAGCGCGGCGTCAAGCTCTCGGGGGGCGAGAAGCAGCGCGTCGCGATCGCGCGCGCCTTTCTGAAGAACCCGCCGATGATGATTCTGGACGAGGCGACCTCGGCCCTGGACACGCGCGCCGAACGCCAGATCCAGAAGGAGCTGGACCGCATCGCCGAGGGCCGCACGACCCTGGTGATCGCGCACCGGCTGTCGACCATCGTCGACGCGGACCTGATCGTGGTGATGGACAAGGGCCGCATCGTCGAGCGCGGCCGCCATGAGGAACTGCTGGAACGCAAGGGCCTCTATGCGCAGCTCTGGCAGCTGCAGCGCCAGCAGCTGGAGGTCGAGCGGCTGGAGCGGCGGCTGGCGCGCCAGCCGGTCAATCTGGTCGCGCTGATCGCCAATGCGATCGACAGCCTGCGGCCGGAGATGGACGCGCGCGGCATCAAGCTCTATTCGGCGATCGACATCCAGCAGGCCGGCGTGCTCGGCGACCTGCGCACCTTGGCGCGCGTGATCAGCGATCTGCTCGAGACGGTGCTCCACGCGACGCCGGCCGGCGGCCGCATCGAGCTGAGCCTGGACCGCCAGGGCGACGCGGCGCGGCTGGGCATCGCCGACGGCCGCCATGGCGACAACGGATCGAACGGCCCGAACGGAATGAACGGCCTGAACGGCAGCAACGGCGTGCGCCCGCAGGTCGACCCGCTGGAGATCCGCTCGCTGATCGAGCGCCAGGGCGGCCGCTTCGAGACCGAGCCGCCCGGCGAGGGGGCCGGCATGCGCTACACGATCGCGCTGCCGCTGCGCCAGGCGAGCGCCGCGCCGGCCACCGCCGCGCCGCCGACCGGCACCGACCAGCTGCCGCTGGCCGGCCTGCAGATCGCGCAGATCGACGATTCGCCGCAGGGCGGCGAGGAGCTGCGCCGTCAGCTGGAGCGGCTCGGCGCCCGGGTGCAGGGCTTCGGCAGCGGCGCCGCGGCCCTGCACTGGTTCGACGAGCGGCCGGTCGCGCAATGGCCGCAGCTGCTGATCTGCGATCTGCGGCTGGGCGACGAGGACGGCAACGAGATCCTGCGCCGCATCCGCCGGCTGGAGGCGCTGCGCGGCGTCGCGCTGGCGCGGCGCATCCCGGCGCTGGCGCTCAGCGACACGCCGGAGCGCCTGCTCCCCCAGCTGTCCGGCTTCCAGGCGGTCTTCGTCAAGCCGGTCGAGGCGGCGCAGATGCTGCCGACCCTGCTGGCCCTGCTGCAGCGCGCCGTGCCGCGCTGACGAGGCATCCGGATTGCTCCGCCCGCCCTCATCGGCCGCGCGCCCTCTCTCGCAAGGAAGCATCATGAGCAGCGATCAAGAACAAGCCGGCAGCGCGGCGCTTGCCGTCGTCACCGGCGCCTCCTCCGGCATCGGGCTGGAACTGGCGCGGCTGTGCGCCCGCCATGGCTGCGAACTGGTGCTGGCCGCCGACCAGGGCGATCTGGACGCGGTCGCGCGGACCCTGGGCCTGCAGGGCCGGCAGGTGCGCACGGTGCGGGCCGATCTGGCGACGGCCGCCGGCGTCGACCAACTGATCGCGGCGGTCGCCGGCCGGCCGGTCGAGTACCTGCTGGCCAATGCCGGGCACGGCCTGGGCCAGGCCTTCCTGGACCAGGACTTCGCCGCGGTGCGCCATGTGATCGACACCAATATCACCGGCACCCTGGACCTGATCCAGCGCCTGGGTCGCGGCATGCGCGAACGCGGCCGCGGCCGCATCCTGATCACCGGCTCGATCGCCGGCCTGATGCCGGGCAGTTTCCAGGCCGTCTACAACGGCAGCAAGGCCTTCATCGACTCCTTCTCCCATGCCTTGCGCAACGAGCTGGCGCACAGCGGCGTGACGGTGACGGTGCTGATGCCGGGGCCGACCGACACCCATTTCTTCGCGCGCGCCGGGCTGGAGGACACCAACGTCGGCGCCGACGACGACAAGGCCGCGCCGGCCGATGTCGCGCGCGCCGGCTTCGAGGCCATGCTGGGGGGCGAGGCCGATGTGGTCGCCGGCTGGAAGAACAAGCTGCAGGCGATGCTGGCCCATATCACGCCGGACGAGCTGCTGGCCGAGCGGCATCGCAAGATGGCCGAGCCCGGCACGGCGGAGCCGGAACAGCGCAAACAGGCCGAGCGGGCCGACAAGGCCGAGCCGCCGCCCTTCGACTAGGGCCCGTCAACGCTACGGCAGCACTGGCGGCAAAGCGCGCGGCCGTGCCGGCCCGCGGCGTCGGGGCGTCCGATCGAGCATGCCGATTGCCGTGGACAGGCGCAATCGGAAAGATGTTCGATGACGGAATCGGCGGCCGGATCGGCCGAGGAATCCTGGGTCGCGCGGCGTCAGCGCATGGTCGCCTCCCAGATCGCCAATCGCGGCGTGCGCGCCCCGGCCGTGCTGGAGGCGATGCGCGAGGTGCCGCGCGAGCGCTTCGTCGATGCGGCACTGGCCGAGTTCGCCTACGAGGACTCGCCGCTGCCGATCGGGCAGGGGCAGACGATCTCGCAACCCTATATCGTCGCGGCGATGCTGGAGGCGGCGCGCGTCGCGCGCGGCGACACGGTGCTCGAAGTCGGCGCCGGCTCCGGCTATGCGACGGCGGTGCTGAGCCGGATCGCCGCCCGGGTCTGCGCGATCGAACGCCACGAGGCGCTGGCGCGCCTGGCGCGGCAGCGCCTGGACGCGCTGGGCTACGCCAATGTCGAGCTGATCGTCGGCGACGGCAGCAGCGGCTGGCCCGGGCCGCTGTGCTTCGACGTGATCCTGGTCTCCGCCGCCGGGCCCGAGGTGCCGGCGACGCTGAAGGAGCAGCTGACGATCGGCGGCCGGCTGGTGATGCCGGTCGGCGAGCGCGGGCGGCAGCGCCTGGTGCGCCTGACCCGGCTCGACGAGCAGCGCTACGAGCAGGAGCTGATCGCGCCGGTGCAGTTCGTGCCGCTGATCGGTGCCCATGGCTGGCCCGAGGACGAGCGCCTGCCCGCGCTGCTGGCGGCCGCGGCCGAGCCGCTGCCCGATATCGAGGATCCGGCCTTCGGTCGCCTGTTCGACCGCTATGCCGATCGGCGCGTCGTCATGCTCGGCGAGGCCACGCATGGCAGCTCGGAGTTCTACCGCGCGCGCGCCGCGATCACGCGCCGCCTGGTCGCCGAGCATGGCTTCGAGATCGTCGCCGTCGAGGCCGACTGGCCCGATGCCGCGGCGATCGACCGCCATGTGCGCGCGCGCGAGGAGGCGGGCGCCGCGCCGGCCGGTACGCCGCCGTTCCAGCGCTTCCCGCGCTGGCTGTGGCGCAACCGCGATTTCGCGCAGTTCGTCGGCTGGCTGCGCCGCCATAACGCGGCCCATGAGCGGGCCGATGGCGCGGTCGGCTTCTACGGCCTCGATCTGTACAACCTGCGCGGCTCGATCGCCGCCGTGCTCGACTATCTGGACCGGGTCGATCCCGAGGCGGCGCAGATTGCGCGCGCGCGCTATGGCTGCCTGACGCCCTGGCAGCAGGATCCGGCCACCTATGGCCGCGCGGCCCGGCAGCCGGCCTTCGAGCGCTGCGAGGCCGGCGTGATCGCGCAATGCCGCGAGCTGCTGCAGCGCCGGCTCGGCGACGCGCCCGCTGACGACGACCGCTTCCTCGACGCGACGCAGAACGCGCGGCTGATCGTCGCGGCGGAGCGCTATTACCGGGTGATGTACTACGGCGGCGCGGACAGCTGGAATCTGCGCGACTCGCATATGTTCGATACCTTGCGCCGGCTGCTGGACTTCCGCGGACCGCATGCCAAGGCGGTGGTCTGGGCGCACAACTCGCATATCGGCGATGCGCGGCAGACCGATATGGGCTCGATGCGCAATGAACACAATATCGGCCAGCTGGCGCGCCAGCATTTCGGCGAGGACCGGGTCGCGCTGATCGGTTTCGGCACCCATGCCGGCACCGTCGCCGCAGCCAGCGACTGGGACGGCGAGATGCAGGTGATGAATCTGCGGCCCTCGCTGCCGGACAGCTATGAGCGCATCTGCCACGACGCGGCGCTGCCGCAGTTCCTGCTCGACCTGTCGGCGCTGCGCGGCGGGCGGCGGCCGGCGCTGCAGCGGCAGCTGCTGGAGCCGCGGCTGGAGCGCTATGTCGGCGTCATCTACCGGCCCGACAGCGAGCGCTGGAGCCATTACGCCGAATCGACCCTGCCGCTGCAGTACGACGGCTTCGTCTGGTTCGACCGCACGCACGCGCTGACGCCGCTGCCGGAGCGGCCCGCGGCCGGGCAGCAGCTGCCCGATCTCTATCCCTTCGGCCTCTAGGGAACGCCGCTTGCCGGGCGGGCGGATCATGGACGACCCGACCCGCCAGCTGCTGCAGAACACCCTGCTCTATGTGCTGCTGCCGGTCTGGATGGCGGCCGGCTTCGGCGACTGGCTGTGCCACCGCATGCTGAAGATGGAACGGACGGCCGGGCTGAAGGAGGCGCTGCTGCATCTGCTGATGCTGGCCGAGCTGGGCCCCTGCCTGCTGCTGGCGCTGCTGGCCGAGGTCAATGCGCTGGTGCTGAGCCTGCTGGCACTGGGCAGCCTGCTGCACGAGCTGACGCTCTGGTCCGATCTGCTGTATGCGATCCGCCGGCGCGCGATCCCCGTCGTCGAGCAATGGCTGCACAGCTTCCAGATCGCCGCGCCCTGGGTCGCGCTCGCCGCGCTGGCGCTGCTGCACTGGGAGCAGGCGCTGGCCATCGTCGGCCTGGGCAGCGAGCCGGCCGACTGGAGCCTGGCCTGGAAGCGCGAGCCCCTGCCCGCCGCCACGCTGAGCGTCCTGCTGCTGGCCGGCACCCTGCTGGTGGTGCTCCCCTTCCTGGAGGAAGCCTTTCGCTGCGCGCGCGATCCGCATGGCGAGCCGGTCGGCTTCGGCGCCGCTACCGGTACCGTCGAGGAACAGCGTCAGCATTGAGCAGCCAAGCGCTGGCGGCCGCTGTCGGCCGCTGTCGGCTATCCGCGGCCTCACTCCTCGGCGCTGCGCGGCAGCGCCGCGATGTCCATCGCCCAGGGCAGCGCCGATCGGCACCAGATCTGCCTGGCCGGCCGCAGCGCCTGACGCTGGTCGATGCAGCCGACGCGCAGGCCCATCCGGTCCGGCGTGGCAAGGTCGTAGGTGAACAGCGGCGAGCCGCAAGCGGCACAGAACTCCTGCGCGCGCCGTGCACCGCTGTCGGCCTGCTTCACATAGCACGCCGGTTCGCCGCGCAGCAGGCGCAGGCGCTGCCGGGTGGTGGCGATCGACACGCGATAGGCGCAGCCGCTCAGGCGCTGGCAATCGCTGCAATGGCAGAGGACGACCCGCGCCGGATCGACCTCGGCCTCGTAGGCGATCGCGCCGCAATGGCAGGAGCCGGTGACCCGCATGCGCTCGCCCGGGCAAGAGCCGTTCCCATCCCCCGAGCTTATGGGCGGCGGCGCATCATTCATGGCCGCCCCGGCCGGGGCCGGCCCCGATCTTGATAGAGTTGCGCCGCGCGTCGAGTTCTCGATGCGCCCTGCTTTTCCTCCCTGAGCAGGAGCCAAACAGACGATGACGGCGTTTGGCTTTGCTGGCCCCGGCCCGTGCCGGGGCCTTTTTTTCGCTATCTGAGGCCCTGCCACCAGCGCCGGTTGCTGCGCGGCTCGCCCACCGTCATCGGCTCGCCGATCTCGGGCGTGGCCAGCTCGATATGGCTGGCCGCCGCCAGATCGGCCAGCCGCTCCAGCGGCTCCTGCCAGCGATGGAAGGCGAGGTCGAAGGTGCTGTTGTGGACCGAGAACAGCACCTTGGCGCGCAGATCGACAAAGGCCTGCACGCTCTGCTCCGGCGTCATATGGACGGCGGGCCAGTAGGCATCGTAGGCGCCGTTCTCGATCAGGGCCAGATCGAAGCCGCCGAAGCGCTCGCCGATGCGCTTGAAGCCGTCGAAATAGCCGGAGTCGCCGCTGTAGAAGATGCGCTGCCCGGCCGACTCGATGACCCAGGACGCCCACAGCGTGCGATTGCGGTCGGCGAGGCTGCGGCCCGAAAAATGCTGGGCCGGCGTCGCGCTCAGGCGCACGCCGGCATGCGCGGCCGACTGCCACCAGTCCAGCTCCTGCACCCGCTCGGCCGGCACGCCCATGTCCAGCAGCCGCGCCTTGACGCCCAGGGGCACGAAGAAGCGCTGCACCCGCCGCGCCAGGTATTCGATCGTCGGCAGGTCCAGATGGTCGTAATGGTCGTGCGAGAGGATCAGGCCCTCGATCGGCGGCAGCTCCTGCAGGCTGAGCGGCGGCGCATGGAAGCGCTTGGGGCCGGCAAAGCCGACCGGCGACACCCGCTCGCCGAACACCGGATCGATCAGCCAGAAGCGGCCCTGCAGCTTCAGCAGATGCGAGGAATGGCCCAGCCGCATCAGATGGTTGCGCTGCGGATCCAGCGCCTGCAGCTGGGCGCCGCTCAGCGGCCGCACCGGGATGGCGTCGACGGGCACCGTGCCGACCTTGCTGCCGAAGATGAAGCGCGACCAGATCGTCCAGCTGCCGGCGCCGGGCGGCGTCTGCGGATTGGGCGGATTGGCGAACAGCCCGTCCTTGAACTGCGGGGAGCCGGCATAGGGCGAGCTGCCGTCACCGTTGCTGGAACAGGCGGCCAGCGCGAGGCAGGCGGCGGACAGCCAGCGGCGGCGGTAGAGTGGATGCAGGGTCATGGGGGTCGCTTGATGCCGATGTAAAGATATCACCTGACCCCGCGCGGGCCCACGGCCCGCACGCCAGGCGGGTAGACTCGTCCGCCGAGCCGGGTCTGTTCCACCACCGCTGCGGAGGTTCCATGAAGCGCATCCTCACGATCACGGCGGCCGTCCTCGCGACGGCCTCGGCGCCACTGCTGGCTGCGGACCACGCGGCACCACCGCATGACTGGGGCTACGAGGGCGAGACGACGCCGCCCTGTACCGAGGGCGTGCGCTTCTACATCCTGAAGACGCCGGCCGCGCTGTCCAAGGCGCAGGTCGAGGCCTTTCCGTTCAAGCTGAATGCGCGGCCGACGCAGCCGCTGAACGGGCGCAAGATCCTGGCCAGCTGAACCGGGCGCCGATGAGCCGGCTGGTCGCCGCACTGCTGATTGCTGCAAGCGCCGGCTGCGCGGCCGCCGAGCCGCAGCCGGCGCATGCCTGGCTGCGCCAGCAGGCGCGCCCCATGGCGGCGACGCAGGCGGCCGCGATCGACGATGCGGCACTCGCGGCCTTCGGCGCCGCGCTGGCGGATGCGCGCGTCGTCGCCCTCGGCGAGCAGACGCATGGCGGCCGCCAGGAGTTCGAGCTGAAGCTGCGCCTCCTGCGCTATCTGCACGAGCGCCTGGGCTTCGACGTGCTGCTGATCGAGAGCGGCCTGTTCGACGTCGCGCAGCTGAACCGCGCGCTGGCCGAGGGCCAGGCCAGCCTGGACGCGCTGGCGCCCGGCAAGATCTTCTATATGTATTCGAAGAGCGATGCCGGCCGCGAGCTGCTGCGCTATCTGGACGCGCGCCGCCGGGCGCCGCACCCGCTGGCGCTGGCCGGCTTCGACAGCCAGCTGACCGGCGACGCCAGCCAGCAGGCGCTGCTGCCGGCGCTGCGCGCTCGGCTCGCCGCCCGCGATGCGCGCGCCGCCGAGACGATCGACTGGGCGCTGCTGGAGCGGCTTGGCGCCCGCCTGTTCAAGCTCGATCGCCAGGCGCCGCCGGCCGAGGAGCGCGGCCGCTTCGACGCGGCGCTGGCCGGCCTGCGGCAGCAGCTCTGCACGCCAGCGTCGGACGAAGAGGCGGCGATGCTCGCCTGCCGCAGCGTGGCGGGACTGCAGGCCCAGGCGCGCACCGTCTGGGACGGCGACTACCAGCGCGACCATGCGATGGCCGACAACCTGCTGTGGCTGATCGAGCGCGTCTACGCGGGCCGCAAGATCGTGGTCTGGGGTCATATCGCGCATCTGGGCCGCGGCCTGCAGCGCGACCCGCAGCACCGCATGGCCGGCGCCCTCGTCGGCGAGCGCCTGGGCCGCGCCTATTACGCGCTGAACACCACCGCGCTGGAAGGCCGCTGGCTCGACGATGGCAGCGGCGAGCTGCGCGATATCCCGCCGGCCGCGGCGGACAGCGTCGAGGCGGCGCTGGCCGCGAGCGATGCGGCGGAGTTCATCTTCGTGGACGGCCCGCGCCGGCCGGTGCCGGGCCTGGCCGCGATGCCGGCCCGCGCGCTGGACTTCGGCCCGCCCTGGCCGGGCATGCAGGCCAATGGCCTGGGCACGCACTGGGACGGCCTCTTCTACATCCGCCGGATGGCGCCGGTGACGCTGCAGCGCTGAGGCCGGAGCGCCGCGATGAAGCGCCCGGCGCTGCACACGATGATGGCGCTCCTGCTCGGCGCCGGCGCCGCCCTCGCGCAGGAGCCGCGCCGCGACACGCTGCCGCCGGTCAGCATCAGCGGCCGGGCCAGCGAGCCGGTGCAGAAGTCCTACCGGCGCATGCTGCGCGGCCTCGACTATTTCGAGCGCGAGCGCGCCGCTGTGGCGCCGAACGCCTCGCTGCGCTTCAAGCTGCTGCCGCGCCAGCGCGGCACCGAGATGGACGACATCGTGCTCGAGCTGATAGGCCGAAGCTTCGACTACCCGCTGCCGATCGCGCTGGACCACAGCTTCGAGCTGCCGCGCGACGAACGCGCGCTGCGCGAGGACGCGCTGGTCTCGCCCAATCGCAAGCGCCTGAGCATGACCTGGCGCACCGAGATCCGCACGCCCGGCTGGCCGGCCGGCAGCCGGCGGCTCGGCGATCTGCGGCTGGAATGCGAGGTCGGGCTGGAGGCCGGCCTGATCTCCAACGGCGGCGTGATCGCCCGCATCGCCGAGCTGTTCCAGGACAGCAAGCGCTATTGCGACCGGCCCGACACGCAGTACCTGTTCTTCACCGAGCGGCCGCTGTTCGGCGTGACCCTGGTCGCCGGCGCGCGGCGCGAGACGCTGCCGGTCGAGCGCCTGTACGCGCGGGCCAGCGACGATCCGGGCCTGAAGGACGATCTGCCCTTCTGCGATTGCGAGGTGCTGGTCGACCGCAGCTATTTCCTGCCGCTGGGCGACCACAGCTGGCCCGACGACACGCGGGTCGAGTTCGACTATATGGACGATGAACAATGAGGGCGCGGCTCCTCGCCCTGCTCCTCTGCCTGTCGCTGGCCGCCTGCGCCGGCACCCGCCGCGGCGAGCCCGCGCCGGGCGGCCCCGGTTTTGCGCAGGGCCCGGCCGGCGAGGCCTTGACGCCGCAGGCGGCCGTGGCGCGGGTCGTCCTCGGGCGCAGCGGCAAGGCCGAGGTCGCCGCCGCCCTGGGCCCGGCCATCGTGATCGACTTCGACAGCGGCTATGCGGTCTGGGTCTATCGCTGGCCCGGCGCCGACAAAAGCCCGCGCGCGGCCACCGAGCTGGTGCTGCTGTTCGACCCGGCCGGCCTGCTGCGCAAGCTGCGGCTGCGGCCGGCACCCGGCGCAGCGCTCAGCTGAGCCGCAAGCGATAGGGGCCGCCGAGCAGGCAGGCCTTGAGGATCCAGCCCCCGCTGGGCCCCAGGCTGGCCTGGCCCGGCGCGACCCGGGTGACGCTCGCAAGCCGCACGCCCTCGCCCGCCTGCCATTGCGGCGCGCGCTCGCCGGGCAGCCAGAGCTCCAGCGCGCAGGCCGCCGCCTCGTCGCTGGCGCGGCCCGACCAATGGCCGCTCAGCGAGATGCCCGCCGCGTCGCGGCGCAACAGCGCCAGCGGATCGGGCGAGCTGCGCAGCAGGGGCCGGCTCAGCGGCCCGGTGATGCGCGGCTCGCTGCCGATCTCCTCCATCTCGGGGCAGCGCCAGAGGCGGATATTGCCCGCCACCTTGCCGGGATAGACATGCGGGTCGCCGCAGCCCTGCTTCCAGGCCCAGAAGGCCGAGCCGATGCGCGCCGCGTCCTCGGCGCGGACCTGGCGTTCCAGGCCCGGCAGCTCGCTGCCCGGCGGCTTGAAGAAGCCCCATTCGCCTATCCACAAGGGCATGCGCAGCTGGCGCGCCGCCGCCTCGGCCAGCGCGACGCCGCGCTCGATGGACACGAAGGTGAAACCGAAGTCCTGGTCGGCCGTGATGGACTCGTTGTACAGATGCGGGGAGAAGACGATCTGGCGGTCGCTGCTGAAATCGCGCGGCGGCAGATTGTCGATGCCAAAGCCGCTCCAGAAGATGCTGGGCTCGATGAAGACCGGGTGCGAGAAGCCGTCCGGCAGCGAGCGCTCGGCCTCGCGGATCGCCGCGATGCTGCGGGCGTAGAAATTGGCCAGCAGCAGGGTCGAGGCGATCGGCGGCGTCTCGGCGAAGTTGGGCTCGTTGAGCAGGTCGTAGCCGGCCACGATGGGGTCGGCGCCGAAGGCCTTGGCCAAGGCGCCCCAGGCCTGCACCAGCCGGGTCTGTATGCCCTCGCGGTCCATATAGAAGGACTGGAAGGCGCGCGACACATTCGGCGCCATATCGCGGCCGGTGAACTGGCAGGGGGCCGTGCCGTCGCTCAAGGTCGCCCAGGGCGGCGCGCCGTCCCAGCCGACCATGGGCGAGCTGCCGGGCCGGCATTCGGTGCCGGGCGGCGCGCCGACCTGCATGCCCCAGGCATCCTGATGGATGTCGAGCACGACATAGACGCGATGCGCGCGCGCCCAGTCCAGCGCGGTGGCGATGCGGGCCAGATAGGCCTCGGAGATCTGCCCCGGTTGCGGCTCCAGCTCGGACCAGGACAGGGTCAGGCGCACGACATTCATGCCCAGCGCGGCGATGTCGGCGAAGTCCTGCTCGGTGAGCGGCAGCACCGTCGGCAGCCCGGCATCGCGCGGCTGATAGGCGCCCAGCTGGTTGACATTGATGCCGCGCAGGATCACCCGCGCGCCGTTCGGATCGGCCAGCATGGAGCCCGCGGGCGTGTGGACGACGCGCAGGCCCGGCGAGGTCCTCGCGTCGACCTCTGCAGCGAGCCCGGGCGGCTCGAAGCGCAGCGCCTGCAGGCCGGCAATCAGCAGGGCCAGCGCGCAGACGGCCAGGGCCGCCCTGCGCTGCCGGGAACCCTTGTTTCGCAACAGGGCATTGAGCGGCACGGCGATGCAGGCGCAGAGCAGCGCGAAGGAACCGGCCTCCAGGCCGCGCACGACCAGCGCCGGCACGCCCCATTGATCGGCCGCGGCCCATGGCCGGCCCAGCAGCCAGAGCGCGGCCTGCAGCAGCCAGAGCGCCAGGCCGGCCATCGCGCCGGCATGCAGGGCGGAGCCCGAGGCCCGCAGCGCCCGCCACATCACCACAGCGATCAAGGTCAGCGCCAGCACGCTGCGCAGCGGCCCGGCAGCGGCGCTGGGCGCGAACAGCGCGCCGTCCTGGCCGTAGACATAGCCCAGGGCCGAGCCCTGCCACCAATGCGTGGCGAGCCAGCTGCCGAGCAGCGCGAGCAGCAGCAGCGTGCCGGCGACCACCGGCAGCGGCGCCGCCGGCTGCGCTCCGGCATCGATAGGCCGCGCCGTCGCACCGACCGCGGCCGGCAGCCAGCCGAGCAGCAGCATCTTCACGGCCGCATAGCCGCTGCTCCAGAACACGAAGGCGGCCGAGGATTCCAGCGGCAGCACATAGCGCTGCTGCCAAATCAGCGGCAGCAGCAGCAGGGCACCGCAGACCACCTGCGCGGCGGCCACGACCAGCACGATGGCGGCCCACAGGCGCCCGACACGGCGCAGCCAGCCGACCGGCGGCCCGGCCAGCACCGCGCGGCTGGCGGCATAGGTCCCCAGCAGCGCCAGCGGCGCATAGACCAGATAGGGCGCCCACCACCACCATTGAGCGATCGGATGCCCGGTCCAGCCGATCGGCGCGAACAGGCCGGAGGGATCGGCCGCCGCGCAGGCGGCCAGCAGGACGGCCAGCGCAAGGCTGGTCCGCAGCGCGGCGCTCAAGCCTTGACCCCGTGCAGCTCGACGTCGACGGCCGGCCGCAGCTGCCGGAACACCAGGCCGGCGGCCCCCATGGCCAGCGCGACGATCGCAAGGCAGACCAGGCTGAACGCCCCCGGCCCGGCCTGCGCGAACAGCTCGCCGGCCAGCGCCGTGCCAAGCGCCGCGCCGAGCAGCGCGATGATCAAGGTGCGCAGCACCAGCGATCCGTCGGCGTCGCTTTCGGTCAGGAGGCCGGTGACGAAGGGCGTCACCATATAGAAGCCGATATTGACGCCGATCTGTCCGATCAGGAAGGGCGCGTCGGCAAGCAAATTGAAGAACAGCAGCAGGGCCAGCGCCATCACGCCGAAGCCCTGCAGCACGAACTGCAGTCGCCGGCGCGGGTCGCGACTCAGCGATGGCACGAGGGCGCCGGCAAAGCCGAGGATCGACGACAGCGCGAGATAGAGGCCGACGCGTTCGCCGGAGATCCGCGCCTGCTCGCCCAGATAGCCGCTGACCGCCCATTGCGCGGCCTGCACCGCGTAGACCAGGGCGACCACGGTCCAGATCAGGCTCTTGTGCGAGCGCTTCAGCGGCGCGACGCGCGGCGCCGCCTGCGCGGCGGGCCGCGGCTCCATCATCAGCACCCAGGGCGCCAGGCACACGCCCATTGCGGCCAGGTAGTAGAAGATGGGGCCGCGGTCGGCCACCGGCGGCAGCATCGACAGGCCGTAGAGCAGCAGGCCCATCGCCAGGCCGCCGACCAGATTGATCTGACCCCAGATGCGCTCGGCATGGGCCTCGGCGGCCACGGCGGTGCTGACCAGGCTGAACAGGGCGCCCTCGCCCAGGCCGGTCAAGAGGCGCGCGGCGCTCAGCAAGGCGATGCTGTCGAGCTGCTGCGTGAGCAGCTCGCCGGCGATCAGGGACAGCAGGCCCAAGCCCATGGTCGCCCGGCGCGTGCGCTGGGCCAGCCGCGGCAGCAAGAGGCAGTAGAGCGCGATGCCGGCCAGCTCGGCGGCCGCGATCGCCGTGGCCCTGCCCTCGTCGATGCCGGGGATGCGCGTCAGCGCCAGCACGATCAACGGCATCACCATGGTCCCGTTGAGCGCCGCCGCAAAGGCCGCCGCCAGGCTGAAGACCCTGAAGACCCGCTTGACCGAAGACATGAACTTGCGCCCCACCCATCCCGTGTTTGATGCCGGCGACTATAGGGGGCCGGCATCGCCGCCATGCGGGTGCAATGCGGCCGCCATGCGGGTCGGCCAGGGCCAGCCCGGAGCCAGAGATAACCCCGAGGAACGCAGCGCCGTGGCCCGCCGACAATGAGTGCCACCGCGTTTTCAGTTGTCCCGTGTCCGACTCGTCCCCCGACCGCAGCACCGTTGCCAATCTGCCCGTCTATCTCTTGCGCTGCCTGGCCGCCACCGCGGAGGAACTGGGTGTCGCGCCGGCGCGCCTGTGCATGGGCCTGGGCTTCACCGTCGAGGATCTGAGCAATCCGGCCTGCCGGGTCAGCTACCGCCAGGGCAGCCTGATGATCCGGCGCGCGCTGCAGATGGCGCCGGGCCAGGCCCTGGGCCTGCGCATCGGCGAAAGCGAGACCATCGCCTCGATCGGCCTGCTCGGCTACGCGATGATGACCTGCCGCACGCTGGGCGACGCGACCGCGCTGGGCATGGGCCTGCAGAAATTCGCCGGCAGCATGCTGCAGTTCGATATGGAGCCCGGGCCGACGACGACCCGCGTGCAGGCCTCCAACCGCTTCCCCGATCCGGAGATCTATGTCTTCCTGGTCGAGGAGGCCTTCGCCAGCTTTCTGCAGATCGCGCGCGGCCTGGTCGGCAACAGCTTCCGCCCCGAGCGCATCGAGCTGGCCTATCCGGCGCCGGCCTATGCGGCGGAATACCGGCGCGTCTTCGGCTGCCCGGTGCTGTTCGATCAGCCCAGCAATGCGCTGGTCGCGGCCAATGACTGGGTGGCCAAGCCGCTGCTGACCTACGACCCGCTGAGTCACCGCCAGGCGCTGGAGTTCCTCGACGTCGGCACCTTGCGCGAGCAGGACAAGGTCGATCTGTTCGAGTCGGTCGAGCGCGCGGTGCGGCAGAACATGCAGGACCTGCCGACCCTGGCCGACGTGGCGGGGCGCCTGCACCTCAGCGCCCGCACCCTGCGCCGCCGGCTGGCCGACAGCGGCGTCTCCTACCAGACCCTGCTGGACAACGTCCGCAAGGGCCGCGCGATCGAGTTGCTGAGCAACACCGCGCAATCGGTCGAGCAGATCGCGATCGCGGTCGGCTTCAGCGATGCCCACAACTTCCGCCGCGCCTTCAAGCGCTGGACCGGCTCGGCACCGAGCGAGCTGCGCGAGTCGATGATGCAGAAGGACGCCTCGGCGCGAGCCTGAGGACTTTGGCAGCCTGAGACCCCACCGGCGGCCGTTTCGGCTGTCACGCCCGAGGCGGGGCGGCACCTAGAGTTCGATCCCATCGTCTCCTGCCCTGCCCGCCTGCGTGTCGTCCCTCTCCGCTACCACCGCCCATCCCCATGTGCTGGCCGTCGATCTGGGCACCTCCGGCTGCAAGACCGCCCTGGTGTCGCTGGACGGCCGGGTGCGCGCCTGGGCCTTCCGGCCGGTAGCGACGCAGCTGCTGCCGGGCGCCGGCGCCGAGCAGCGGCCCGAGGACTGGTGGCAGGCCTTTCTGGACAGCGCCGCCGAGCTGCTGGCCAGCGGCCTGGTGCCAGCGAGCCGCATCGTGGCCGTCTGCTGCTCGACCCAGGGCGAGGGCACGGTCGCGATCGACCGCGAGGGCCGCGCGCTGATGCCGGCGATGACCTGGATGGACATGCGCGGCAGCGAGGGCATACGGGCGCGCTCGCGCGGCTGGCTCAATGTCGCCGGCTACGACGCCTTCAAGCTGCAGCGCTGGCTGCGCCTCACCGGCGGCGCGCCCAATCTGTCCGGCAAGGACCCTTCGGCACACATGCTCCATATCCGCGACGAGCATCCGGAGGTCTACGCGCGCACGCACAAATTCCTCAATGTGCTGGACTATATGAATCTGCGGCTGAGCGGCCGCTGCGTGGCCACCGTCGACTCCATCCTGACCTCCTGGGTGACCGACAACCGCCGGCTCGGCCAGATCCGCTACGACGCCGGCCTGATCGCCGCCAGCGGCATCGCCGCCGACAAGTTCCCCGAACTGGTCCGCTGCACCGAGCTTCTCGGTGCGCTGCGGCCCGAGGTGGCCGACGCGCTGGGCCTGCCGCGCAGCACCCGGGTGGTGGCCGGGGCGATCGACAACACGGCGGCCGCAATCGGCGCCGGCACCCTGGCCGATGGCGATGCGCATCTGTACATCGGCTCCTCGAGCTGGATCGGCGCCCATGTGAGCGCCAAGCGCACCGACATCCGCGCCGGCATCGCCGCCGTGCCCTGCGCGCTGCCGGACAAGTACCTGATGGTGGCGATGCAGACCAGCGCCGGCAGCAATCTGTCCTTCCTGAAGGAGAAGGTGCTCTACCACCGCGACGAGCTGCTGCGCGAGGCGGTCACCGACAACGTCTACGAGCTGCTGGACCGCATCGCCGAGCGCACGCCGGCCGGCAGCGACGGCCTGCTCTACCTCCCCTGGCTGATGGGCGAGCGCTGCCCGGTCGACGACCGCTCGCTGCGCGCGGGACTCTTCAATCTGACCCTGGCCCATTCGCGCGAGACCATGATCCGCGCCTTCCTGGAGGGCGTGGCGCTGAACACGCGCTGGATGAAGGAACCGGTCGAGCGTTTCCTCCAGCGGCCGCTGCAAGAGCTGACCCTGCTCGGCGGCGGCGCCAACTCGGCCGTCTGGTGCCAGATCTTCGCCGACGTGCTGGACGCGCAGATCCGCCAGCTCGAGGCGCCGGTGCAGGCCAACGCCGTCGGCGCGGCGACCATCGCCTTCGTCGCCCTGGGCCTGCAGGACTTCGAGACGGCGGCGCGGCAGACCCGCTACCGCCGCCGCTTCGAACCCAAGCCCGCGCACCGCGCGCTCTACGACCAGAAGTTCGGCGCCTTCATCGAACTGTTCCGGCATCTGCGGCCGGTCTACCGGCGCCTCAATGGAGGGACTCAGGCATGAGCAGCACCCCGTTCCTGGCCCAGCGCCAGGCGGTGATAGCCAGCTGCCTGCGCCTGGCCGACCAGGGCTATCTGGCCGGCACCGGCGGCAATGTGGCGCTGCGGCTGGACGCCCAGCATTTCGCCGTCACGCCGTCCGCGGCCGACTACTACGGCATGACGCCCGAACAGATCGCCGTGCTGCGCCTGGATACGCTGGCCCAGGTGGCCGGGGAAATGAAGCCCTCGGTCGAGAGCGCGATGCACGCGAGCCTGCTGCGCCGCTGGCCCGAACGCCTGGCCAGCGTGCACACGCACCAGCCGCTGGCCAGCGCCGTCGCGCTCCTGGGCCAGGCCTTGCCGCTCGATGAGGCGGCCGATATCGCCGCGCTCGGGCCGCGGCTGGAGGTCGTCGGCTACGCCCCCTCCGGCACCTCGCTGCTGGTGAAGCGCCTGCGCCGGACGCTGCGGGAGGGCATCCACGCCTATCTGCTGCGCAACCACGGCCTGATCTGCACGGCGCCCGATCTGCCACGGGCGGCCGAGCTGGTCGCGCGCATCGAGGCCACGGCCGCGCGCTGGCTGCTGCGGCAGGCCGGCCAGCTGCCGCAGCAGCACCCGCTGCGCCGGCGCGCCGAGGCGGCGCTGACAAACTCCTGCTGAGATCTTCTTATGACCACACTTGCCCCCGCCCCCGACAAGACCGAAGCGGCCACCGCCGCCTACGGCATCAGCGCCTGGCCCGATACCGACGCGATCTACGCCCGCCTGCAGGCGCTGCTGAAGCAGCCGCCGCGGCCGATACGCCGCGAGCGAATGAACGAGGTGCTCAACTACTTCGAGACGAAATGCCGGCGCAGCAAGGCGCTGGCGCAGCGGGCGGCCGGCGTGATCCCCGGCGGCGTGCAGCACAACCTGGCCTTCAACTACCCGTTCTCGCTGGCGATGGAGCGGGCCGAGGGCGCGCATCTGTGGGACATCGACGGCAACCGCTACATCGACTTCCTGCAGGCCGGCGGCCCGACCCTGCTGGGCAGCAATTACGCGCCGCTGCGGCAGAAGGTGCAGGCCCTGATCGAGCATTGCGGCCCGGTCACCGGCATGGCGCACGAGTACGAGATCAAGCTGGCCGAGCTGATCCGCCAGCATATGCCGGCCTGCGAGATGTTTCGCATGCTGGGCTCGGGCACCGAGGGCGTGATGGGCGCGATCCGGCTGGCGCGCGCCTATACCGACAAGCAATGGATCATCAAGATCGGCGGCGCCTATCACGGCTGGAGCGACCAGATGGTCTACGGCATGCGCCTGCCCGGCACCGGGCGGCGCGAGGCAATCGGCATCCCGGGCGGCAGCACCGCCCACACCCAGGAATGCTTCCCCAACGACCTGGAGGCGCTGCGCCGCAAGCTCTGGCTCAATCGCCTGCGCGGCGGCACGGCGGCCGTGATCGTCGAGCCGCTGGGCCCCGAAAGCGGAACGCGTCCGGTGCACAAGGACTACAACGCCGGGGTGCGCCGGCTCTGTGACGAGTTCGGCGCCTTGCTGATCTTCGACGAGGTGGTCAGCGGCTTTCGCATCGGCATGGGCGGCGCGCAGGGCTATTTCGGCGTCCGGCCGGATCTGACCGTGTTCGGCAAATGCCTGACCGGCGGCTATCTGATGGCCGGCGGCATCGGCGGCCGGCGCGAGGTGATGCTGCTGCTGGCCGGCGGCATCGGCAACACGTCCAAGCGCGCCTTCGTCGGCGGCACCCTGTCGGCCAATCCGCTGTCCTGCGTGGCCGGCTATCACGCGATCGAGGCAATGGCGCAGACCGGCGCGCCGCTGCTGGCCGGCCGCGCCGGCGACCGCCTGTGCAAGGGCCTGAACGCCATCATCGAGCGCCTGGACCTGCCCTATGTGGCCTACAACACCGGCTCGGTCGTGCATCTGCAGACCTCGGCCGTGCTCTTGATGAGCATGCGCAAGCCGATCAAGCTGATGAAGGAGGTCAACGCCCGCAAGCACATGATGGAGGAGATGGGCGCGGCCTATATGGCGCATGGCATCGTCACCCTGGCCGGCAGCCGGCTCTACACCAGCATGGCCGATACCGACGCGGTGATCGACGAGGCGCTGAACCGCTTCGAGTCGGTGCTGGGCATGGTGTGAGCATGGCCATCGACGAGACGGCCTACGTGCAGGAATTGCAGGCGGCGCGACAGCGCTTGCTGTCGCGGCAACTGCTGCTGCCCGGCGACACGCTGTCCTGCCGCGTGCCGGGCAGCGGCGCGATGCTGCTGGTCAGCGGCGATGCGACGGTGTCGCTGCGCATCGCGCTGGACGGCGTCGTCGCCAGCGCCGCCGATCTGCACCGCGCGGTCTACCAGGCCCGGCCCGATGCGGGCGCCGTCCTGCTCGGCCGCCAGGCCTGGGCCGCCGCGCTGCCGGAGGCCGGCGGAGTGCTGCCCGGCGTGTTCGACGAGCAGCTCCGGCACCTGGGCTGGCGGGTCCGCGCCATGGCCGCGACGGCCGATCCCGCGCGACTGGCGGCCGGCCTGCGCGAGGGCGCGAACGCCTGCGTGCTCGGCGCCAAGGTGCTGTGCCTGGGCACGGGCCTCGAGCGTCTGGTCTTCAATGCCGAGCTGCTGGAGAAATGCGCCAAGGCCTATCTGCTCGCCCGCGCCACCGGCATGAGCGTGCGCAAGATCCCCTGGCTCGTCCGCTGGATCGCCACCGGCCGGCTGCGCCGCGACCAGCGCCGCGCGGCCCGCAGTCACCAGCGCGGCGAAGCAGCACCGCGCTCGGCGGGGTATTGAGGCCCCCCGTCCAAGGAGTACCTTGGGCGGCCCCCCGCGGGGGCGGCGATGCTTGCGGCATTGAGCCGCAAGCGCATCGCCAGCTGGGCCGGCTTGGGAGCGGCCCGGCGCTCGGCCGGCGCTCGGCTACACGCCGGTCCGGGGTTCCAGCGGCAATTCGAGAATGAAGGTGGCGCCCCGACCGGCTCCGGGGCTTTCCGCGCACAGCCGCCCGCCATGGGCCAGCGCCGTGGCATTGGAGATCGACAGGCCCAGGCCGAGGCCACCGTACTCGCGCGCCACCCAGTTGCCCGCCTGGACAAAGGCTTCGAAGATCCGCGTCAGCGCCTCGGCCTCGATGCCGACGCCGTTGTCCTGCACCGTCATGATGAAGCGCTCGCCTTCGTTGCGCGTGGCCACCTGGACGGCGCCCCCCGGCGGCGTGAACTTGCAGGCGTTCTGCAGCAGGTTCCAGACCAGCTGCTGCAGGCGATGCGCATCGCCGACGGTGTGATGCAGCGCCGCCCGCAGCTCGACGCTCAGCCGCTGCTGCTTCTGCTGCAGATTCGTCGCGCAGATCTCGCAGGCATTGCGGATGACCTGGTGCAGATCCAGCGGCGCCCGGTTCATCTCCAGGCCACCGCGGGCGATGCGGGTGAGGTCGAGCAGGTCGTCGACCATGCGGGTTTCCGCCTGGATGTTCCGCATGCACATGGCGACCATGTCCTGGACGTCGGCGGGCAGTTCCTTGCGCCTGGCCATCATCTGCAAGGCCATGGAGACCGGCGTCAGCGGGGTCCGCAGCTCGTGCGAGAGGATGGCGATGAAGTGGTCCTTGGCCGAGTTGGCCGCTTCCAGCGCCTGCCGCGCCGCCTCGTTCTCCTGCAGCAGCAGCCGTTGCCGGGCAAGCAGCAGCGCCTGCTGTTCGGCGGCCAGCTTCGCCTCGGTGACGTCTTCGGCGATGCCGCCGATCCGCTCGACCCGGCCCTGCGCGTCGAACAGCGGGAAGTCGGTATTGCGTATCCAGCGCAGCGGGCCGTCTTCGACGCGCCGGATGCGGAATTCGTGGACGACCGCCTCGCCGCGCCGCGCGCGCTCGATCTGCTCCAGCGCGGCATCGCGGTCCTCCGGCAGGATCAGCTGCACCCAGCCTTCCGCATCGCGGGGGAAGGCCGGCAACCCGATGCCGTAGATAGACGCGACGGCCGGGTTGACGAACTCCATCGTCAGCGAGCCCGCATCCCTGACCCACAGGCCGGCGGCCGAAGCGCTGGCGAACTGCTGGAAGCGCGCCTCGCTGTCCCGCTGGGCGGCCTCGGACCGGGCCCGCTCGATCGCCGCCCAGGTCCGTTCGGTGGCGTCTTCCAGCAGCGCGACCTCGCTGGCCGTCCAGCGCCGTGCCTGCCGGGTGCCCACCGTCATGGCCCACATCACGTTCATCGGCCCGCGCCGCAGCGGGACGGCAATCACCGCAGCCAGACCCAGGCCAGTGAGATGGCGCCGGTCGATCTCCGACAACTCGGCGGCATGGGCGACGTCATCGAAGACGAGGCTGCGTTCATGGATCTGCCGGAATGCGTCCGGGAAGTCGGAGAGCCGCAGGCTCGCCGGCACCGGCGGCGTGCCCGGGCTGCGGAACTGGTGCGCGATATCGGCACGGTCCTCGTCCGGGTGGATGGACGCGGTGTAGCAGAGGTCCGCGCCCAGCCGCTCAGCGAGCATCCGCACCGCGCGGTCGGCGGTCGATGTCGCGCTGGACTCCGCGCGCAAGGCGTCGCTGAACTCCAGCAGAAAGGCCTGCCGCTCTTCGTTCGCGCGCAGCCAGGCCTCGGTCCGCCTGCGCTCGGTGACATCCTGCATCACGCCGACCATGCGTTCGGGCCGGCCCTGTAGGTCGTAGAAGAAGCGACCGCGCGCCGAACACCAGACGACGCGCCCATCGGCATGCAGGCTGCGGAACTCGTGGATGAAGGTCAGCCGCTCGTCCATGGCCTTGCGGATCAGCGCGGCGGCCTCCTCGCGGTCCTCCGGATGAAGCCGGGCCAGCCAGGCCTCGTAGCTGGGCGTCACCTCGCCGACGCCATAGCCCTGCATCAGGAAATGCCGGTCGTTCCAGGCCACCTGGCCGGTCCGCACATTCCAGTCCCAGCTGGCCATCTCGCCGATATCGATCGCCAGCCTCAGGCGCTCCTCGCTCTCGCGCAGCGACTGTTCGGCGCGCGCGCGCTCCTCGATGTCGCGGAAGACCACGGACAGGCCGCCCTGCCGGGTCGGCGTGATCTCCAGCTCGATGCGCCGATCGAGCACCGGCGAGACGGTTTCGAAGCGTTCGGAGGTTCCGGTCCACATGACCCGGCGATGCGCTTCATAGGCAGGGCTGCCTGCGGCCTGGGGGAAGACCTCGAGAAAGTCGTGGCCGAGCACCTCGTGCGCTTGCATGCCCCAGGCTTCGAGCACCGGCCGGCTCGCCAGCACGAAGCGCCAATCCCGATCGAGCAGATAGAAGCGGCTGCGGACGTCTTCCAGCACGGTGCGCAACCGTTCCTCGCTCTGCTGCCGCGCGGCAAGGGCAGCGCCGAGTTCGCCCTCGATCAGGGCGAGGCGCCGTCCGAGATCCTGGCTGTCGGGCGTGTCGGGCATGCCGCACTATTGCACAGCTTCCCGCCCGGAGGCCGAGCCGCGCCGGGCTCTGGAGCCGCTTTCTAGCCCTCGATCCTGACCGGCACGACACCGCGTCGCACCCGGTCGCCGAAGACGGTCAGCCAGCGTCGGCCGTCCGTCGGGTTCATCGTGCAGATGCCCTTGGCCTCCAGGGACAACTGAACGCGTTCGGGCACCAGCTTGCCGCCCTCGGCCTGCGGTATGAACCAGATCAGGTCGCGTTCCTCGGCGGACAGAATGATCGTGGCTTGGCTGCTGTCTGACATGGGATTTCCTCTTGGCGCGGCAGTATCGCAGCCAATGAGGGCCGGGCAGGGAGCTTTCCAGGCGGCACAATGCCGCATGGCTTACAAGGTTCGCAAGACCGAGCACAACGGCGCCAAGAACGGCGGTGGTCATTGGGGTAAGCGGCTCGAAGCAAAGAGACAGAGCAGTCGCGCGCGCAGAGCGCTCGGCAAGCAAGAGCTCGCGGCCGAACTCAGGCGCCCGAGCGACTCGCGCTAGCGCCTGCGCAATCCAATCATTCCGGTTCGATGCCGGCTGCCTTGATCACCTTGCCCCACTTCCTGGCCTCGTCGAGCTGGAACTTGGCCAGCGCTTCGGGTGTCGTCGGAAAGGCCTCGCCGCCGCTGTTCTCGAAGAAGCTCTTGGCCGCCGGGGTCTTGAGTGCCGCGGTCAGAAGCTCGTGCAGCTTCTGCAGCACCGGCGCCGGCGTGCGCGCGGGCACATAGGCGGCAAACCAGTAGCTCATGTCGTAGCCCTTGACGCCGGCCTCGTCGATGGTCGGCACGTCCGGCAGCAGGGGCAGTCGCTTGGTGGTCGAGACGCCCAGCGCGCGCAACTTGCCCGACCTGATCTGCGGCACGCCGGTCGCGGTGTCGGTGATCATCATGTCGATCTGGCCGCCGAGCAGATCGGTGATGGCCAACGGGTTGCTCTTGTAGGGCACGTGCAGAAGCTCGGTGCCGCTCATCTGCTGGAACAGCTCCCCGGCCACGCGGCTGGAGGAACTGCCGCTGCCGAAGCTCAGCTTGCCCGGCTTGGCGCGCGCCGCGGCCAGCAGTTCGGCGACGCTCTTGTAGGGCGAGGCCGCATTGACCACCAGCACCTGGCCGCCCTTGCCCAGCCCGGTGACCGGCGCGAAATCCTTCACCGGGTCGTACTGCAGCTTCCTGTACAGATGCTCGTTCGCCGCCTGCGTGGTGTTGGTCGTGATCAGCACCGTATAGCCATCGGCCGGCGCCCGCGCGACCGCCTGCGCCGCCAGCATGCCGCTCGCGCCGGCCTTGTTGTCGACGACGACCGCCTGCCTGGTCTGCTCGGTGAAGGACTGGCCCAAGGCACGCGCCAGCTGGTCGGTGGCGCTGCCCGCCGCGAAGGGCACCACAAAGCTCACCGGCTTGGCCGGATAGGCGTCCGCCCATGCGCCAAGCGGCAGGAGCAGTGCGACAGCGGCCGCGGCGAGCATGGCGCGGCGGTGAATCGGATGGCGGGTCATTGCTTGTCTCCGTGGGTCAGTGAAGTGTTGGTGGTGAACGAGACTCAGCGCCCGACCAGATGAGGCAGCAGCGCCTCGGGCACGTCTATGGGCAGGTCGAGCAGGAGGTAGGACAGGGCCTTGCCGTGACTGTCGAGATTGAGCGAATCATTGACGCCGCCGTCGAGCACCTCGTCCAGCACGAAGTTCATCGCCTGCAGCCCCGGCAGCAGGAAGCGCCGCACCGCGCTGGGCCGCCGATGCGCGAAGGCCGCGGCCACGGCTGCCTCCGTCACCTGCTCGACCAGCAGATCCCACAGCGCCGGGTGCCAGGCGATCACGCTGATGTTGGAGCGGTTGCCCTTGTCGCCGGTGCGACCGTGAGCCAGGCGATGCAGCGGAAGCTTCGTCATCGTCGTCATCACGCGCCCTCCCCGTCGATGAAGCGAAAGCTCGCCGGCACCTGCTCGCGCGGCAGCAGGCAGGACAGGGTGCCCAGCCTTGGGCGCAGCGAGGTCCGCACGCCGCCGCCGCCGGCCGGGCCACAGCAGTAGAGCGCCGTCACCTCGCGCACGAGGCGCTCGGCGCTGGCGCGCTCGGCATGGTTCAGGGCCACGCGCAGCCGCACGTCGCGTGCCTCGCCGACCGGCTGGGCAGCCAGCCAGCGGCCTGCGTCGTCGCCAAACACGCTGGCCACGCCGATCAGGTCGGCGCGCAAGAGGCCCAGCCCGGCGAGGCGTTCGCCCAGCACCTCGGCAGCCAGCCGTGCCCGCGCCTCGGCCCGCGCGCCGGCGTAGGAAATCTCGCCCTCCGCCAGCCAGCCGGTCTCGTGGCAGACATTGACCTTCAATCCGGCCGGGCGCGCATGGCCGCGCACGCCCTCCAGGCGAACCCGGTCGGCGCCGACTTGAACCACGCGGGCCTGCGAAATATCGGCCGTCACATCGGGCGTCAGATAGGCGGCCGGATCGTGGACCTCGTAGAGCAGCTGCTCCTTGACCGTGTGCTCGTCGACGCGCCCGCCGCTGCCGGGCGGTTTGGTGATCGTGCAACAGCCGTCGGCTTCGATCTCGGCGATCGGATAGCCCAGGCGCGCCAGCCCCGGCACGTCCTTGAAGCCGGGATCCGCGTAATAGCCGCCGCTGACCTGGGAACCGCATTCCAGCAGATGCCCCGCCATGGTCGCGCGGGCGATGCGATCCCAGTCGTCGCGAGCCCAGCCGAAATGCGCGAGCGCCGGGCCCAGCGCCAGCGAGGGATCGGCAACCCGGCCGCAGACCACGATCTGCGCGCCGGCGCTCAGCGCGTCGGCGATGGCCTCGGCGCCCAGATAGGCATTGGCGGACACCATCTGCAGGCCTTCGCCTTCCGGGCCGAGCGTGGCGGCCAGCGCCGCACGCTGCGCCTCGCCGCTCAGGTCGTCGCCCTCGACGACGGCAATGCGCGGCGCCTGCAGCCCGAGTTCGCGCGCGATGCCATGGATGCGCCGGGCCGCGCCGACCGGGTTGGCCGCGCCGAAGTTGCTGACGATGCGGATGCCCGCGGCCAGGCAGCGCTGGAGCACGGGCCTCAGCAGCTCGTCGAGCAGCGGTTCGTAGCCGCCCTCCGGATCGGTCCGCCGCGCCAGCTGGGCAAGCGCCAGCGTCCGTTCGGCCAAGGTCTCGAAGATCAGCACCGCCGGGCCGCCCGCCGCGGCGAGCGCCTCGACGACCGGGGCCGCGGCATCCGTGCGGTCGCCCGAGAAGCCGGCCGCGCAGCCGATGCGCAAGAGGGGCGCTGTCATCTCGGTCGTCTCCTGCATCTGCTTGTCCATTGAAGCGGAATCTAGACCCGGGCGACTCATCTGTGAAATCAAAGTTTCAACTAGACTGATCCGAGACGCCTATGAATCTCTCGATTCGCCATCTGCGCGGCTTCCTCGCGCTTGCCGAGCTGCGCAGCTTCACCCGCGCCGCCGAGGCCGCTCATCTCTCGCAACCGGCATTCAGCGCGCTGATCCGGCAGCTGGAGGAAGAGCTTGGAGCGCGCCTGTTCGACCGCAGCACCCGCAGCGTCGAACCGAGCCTGGAAGGCCGGGCCTTCGAGAGCTCCGCGCGGCGTGTGCTGGCCGAGTTCGACGCGGCGATCGGCGCGGTCCGCGAGCGCGCATCGCTGCAGCGCGGCCGGGTGTCCATCGCCCTGCTGCCCTCGCTGGCGGCGGGCTGGCTGCCCGAGGTGCTGGCGGCCTCCGCGATCGTCATCCGGCCATCGAGCTGCAGGTGGCGGACGTGCTGTCGGAAGCCTGCATCGAGCGGGTGAAGAACGGGCAGGCGGACTTCGCGCTGGCCGCGACGCGCGCCGACACCCCGGAGCTGCAGGCCGAGCGCTTCTGCAGCGATGGCTTCCACCTGGTCTGCCGGGCCGATCATCCGCTGGCCGCTCGGCGCAATCCGCAACCCGCGGACCTGGCGCCCTACCCCTTCATCCATTTGTCCCGCACCTCCAGCGTCCGGCAGTACGTGGAGGCGGCCACGCATCCGCAGCGCTTGCCGGCGCTGCTCGAGGTCGACCAGCTGGCGACCGTCGCCGGCATGGTGCGTGCCGGCCTGGGCATCAGCGTGGTGCCGACGCTCACCCTCTACCAGTTCGGCGCGCCCGAACTCGTCACCCGGCCGCTGGGCTGGCCCGGGCTCGAGCGCAATGTCTATCTGGTGCGGCGGCGCGAACGCGGGCTGTCGTTCGCGGCGCAGGCCTTCTACGAACAGCTGATGGCCATGCGGCCCGGGGATCGCCGCGCCCGCCGATAGGTCAGCGCTCTTCGGACGCGTGGCGCTCCGTCCTGCCGTCGGCATGGCGGGCAAAGCGCCCGTCCTCCTCGCCGTGCACCGGCGCCGGGTCGGCCCAGGGCCAGCCGCCGAACTGGGTGCGCCGGTAGTCCTCGTATGCCTGTCGCAGCTCCTGCTCGGTGTTCATCACGAAGGGCCCGTACTGGGCCACCGGCTCGCCGATGGGGCGGCCCTGCAAGAGCAGCAGTTCGGCGACCTCGTCTCCATTGATCAGGGCGACATCGGCGCCCGCCCGCAGCTCGATCGCTGATCTGGCCTCCACCTCCCGGCCCTCGACGGTGATCTGGCTGCCGGCGAAGAAGTAGAGCTTGCGACGCGTGCCCTCGCCGATCGCCGCCGGCAGCAGCCAGCGCGCCTGCGGCTCCATGCGGATGGTCCAGATGGCCAGGTCCGCGTTCAGGCGCGAGGCCCATGAATCCGGCGGCGGCGCCAGCGGCCTCGTCACATCGCCCGGGGCCGCGAGGCTGCCGGCGATGCAGACGACCTCGGTGCCGCGCCCGCCCTCGTCGATGGCCCGGTGCCGCGGGATGTCCTGCGACCAGAACATCGTGAAATGCGGTTCGACCATCTTGCTGTCGGCCGGCAGGTTCAGCCAGATCTGGAACAGCTCCAGCGGGTTCGAACGCTCGGTGTGCAGCAGCGGGAACATCTCCGCATGGACGATGCCCTTGCCCGCCGTCAGCCACTGGACGTCGCCGCCGCCGAAGCGCGCGGTGGCACCCAGCGAATCGGAGTGGTCGATGCGGCCCTTGCGCACGATCGTCACCGTCTCGAAGCCGCGATGCGGATGCGCCGGGAAGCCGGGCACCTGCTGGCCGTGATACATGCTCCAGCCGTCCTTGCGCGAGAAGTCCGACCCGATCTGACGGCCCGACAGCAGCGAGGCGGCGGGCCCGTAGCGGCCATTGCCCGGCGGATAGGCATCGTCGTGGTGCACGCAGAACAGGAAGGGGTCGATGGTCTCCCACGGGAAGCCAAGGGCCTCCACGGACAGCAGGGCGGAGCTCGGCGGGGGCTTGGTGCTCATGGCTTGGATTCCGATCTGGGCTCGGCGCCAGGGCCCAGGCGCTGGCGCCGGGCCCCTTCGTCGATGAATGCCCCAACCCTAACGCGAATCGACGGCTCTTGCAGCGCCCGGCCGAGCGCTCCGCGCCGCGGGCCCGCTCGGCTCATGGCCGCGCAATCCGGCGTGCATGTCCTAAGTGGTAGGCCGTGCAGGACTTGAACCTGCGACCAAAGGATTCCGGTTTGTGCCCATTTCTGGACTCCCTGGACTATGCCTTCGCCATGGGCCTTGCGGCCGGTAGGCGGGCGCCGTCTAGTCTCTACACCTTCCCCTCGCGGGGCTTGGCTCGGCGTTGCCTTGTGCCTTGCGGCCGTCAGGTTTCGCCGAATTTGACGCCATTCACTCGGGCGCTTTCGCCTCCCGGTGCACAACTTTCGCTATGAGTCCTCTGCTCTAACCAACTGAGCTAACGGCCCACTGATACAACAACTGCTGTTTCCCCTCTCCGGAAACCACATCTCGGGAAGGCCCGCGATTGTATGCGCGGGACGGCGGCTACTTCTGCGACAGCGCCTGGCTGATCATCCGCGAGGTGATGTCGACGATCTGGATCATGCGGTCGTAGGCCATGCGGGTCGGGCCGATCACGCCCAGGGTGCCGACGACCTGGCCGTCGACCTCGTAGGGCGAGGAGACGATGGACAGTTCCTCGAAGGGCACGACCTGGCTCTCGCCGCCGATATAGATCCGCACCCCCTCGGCGCGGCTGGAGACGTCGAGCAGGCGCATCAGCTGCGTCTTCTGCTCGAACATGTCGAACAGCCGCCGCAGGCTGCCCATATCGTTGTTGAAGTCCTGCACGGCCAGCAGATTGCGCTCGCCCGAGATGACGACGCGCTCCTGTTCGTCGGCCAGCGCCTCGCTGCCGACCTGCACGGCCGCGCTCATCAGGCCGGCGATCTCGCTGCGCAGCGCGTCGACCTCGCCCTTCAGGCGCTCGCGCACCTGTTCCAGGCTCAGGCCGGCGTAATGCGCGTTCAGCCGGTTGCTGGCCTCGGCCAGTTCGGCCTGGTTGAAGTCCTGGGCGGTGAAGATCACGCGGTTCTGCACATCGCCGTCCGGCGCGACCATGATGACCAGCACCCGGCGCTCGCCCAGGCGCAGGAACTCGATATGGTGGAAGACGCTGGGCTTGCGCGGCGCGGTGACGACGCCGACGAAATTCGACAGGCTGGACAGCAGATGCGCGGCGCTGGCGATCACGCGCTGCGGCTGGTCCGGCTGCAGCGCCGGCGTCTCGATCCCGCGCGGCTGGGCGACGAGGCTGCTGGGCTGGGCGGTCAGCATGGTGTCGACGAAGAGGCGGTAGCCGCGCGCGGTCGGGATGCGGCCGGCACTGGTGTGGGGGCTGGCAATCAGGCCCAGTTCCTCCAGGTCCGCCATCACATTGCGTATCGTCGCCGGGCTCAGCTCCAGGCCCGAGGCCTTGGACAGCGTGCGGGAACCGACCGGCTGGCCGTCGGCGATATAGCGTTCGACCAGGGTTTTCAGCAGTGATTTCGAGCGCTCGTCGAGCATGGCGCGATTGTACGGAGGCCCGCGCCGGGCTTCAGTGAGTGAACACCCGCTGTGGTGTAATTCTTGCCATGTCCAAACGTTTCAGACATGTCGCGCTGGTGGGCAAGCACCAGGCCCGCGGCATACGCCCGATTCTCGAGGAGATCGCCGATTTCGTGACCGATCTGGGCCTCGATGTGTCGCTGGAGCGCGAAACGGCCGAGAACACCGGCATCACCGATTTCGAGGGCCTGACCAACGAGGAGCTCGGTGCGCAATGCGACCTGGCCATCGTCGTGGGCGGCGACGGGACGATGCTGGGCTTTGCCCGCGACATGGCGCGCCAGGGCCTGCCCCTGGTCGGCATCAACCAGGGGCGGCTGGGCTTCATCACCGATATCTCGATCGAGCATTACCGCGAGGCCTTGGCGCCCATGCTCGCCGGCGACTACGAGATGGAGCAGCGCGCGATGCTGGAAGGCTCGGTGCTGCGCGACGGCGAGAGCATCTTCGAAGGCCTGGCGCTGAACGATGTGGTCGTCAGCCGCGGCGCGACGGCGGCCATGGTCGAGCTGCGGGTCGACGTCGGCGACGAGTTCGTCGCCAATCTGCGCGCCGATGGCGTGATCATCGCCTCGCCGACCGGCTCGACCGCCTATGCGCTGTCGGCCGGCGGCCCCATCCTGCATCCGAGCATCGCCGGCTGGCTGCTGGTGCCGATCGCCTCGCATGCGCTGTCGAACCGGCCCATCGTGCTGCCGGACCACGGCGAGGTGCGGCTGCAGATCGTCGCCGGCCGCGACGCCAGCGTGAACTTCGATATGCAGAGCCTGGCCAGCCTGCTGCACGGCGATCTGATCACCGTGCGCCGCTCGGCCCACCAGATCCGCTTCCTGCATCCGAAGGGCTGGAGCTATTACGCCACGCTGCGCCGCAAGCTGCGCTGGTACGAAGGGGTGAGCTGAATCATGTTGAGGCGTTTGAGCCTGCGGGACTTCGTCATCGTCTCCGAACTGGAACTGGACTTCGGACCCGGCTTCGCCGTGCTGACCGGCGAGACCGGCGCCGGCAAGTCCATCCTGATCGACGCGCTGCAGCTGGCGCTGGGCAGCCGTGGCGATGCCGGCGTCGTGCGCGAGGGTGCGGCGCGCGCCGAGATCACGGCCGAGTTCGACACGCCGGCAGCGCTGCAGCCCTGGCTGGAGGAAGCCGGCTTCGACGGCGAGGCCGAGACCCTGCTGCTGCGCCGGGTGATCGACGCGCAAGGCAAGAGCCGCGCCTGGATCAACGGCAGCCCGGCGACGGTCGCCCAGCTGCGCGAGAGCGCGGACAGCCTGCTCGACATCCATGGCCAGCATGCCTGGCAAGGCCTGACCCGCGCGCCCTCGGTGCGCGCGCTGCTGGACGGTTATGCCGGCCTGGACACCGCGCCGCTGGCGCGTGCCTATGAGGACTGGAAGCTGGCCGCCGAGCGCCTGGACGCGGCGCAGAACCGCTCGGCCGACTTGCTGCGCGAGCGCGAGCGCCTGGCCTGGCAGATCGGCGAGGTCGATCGCCTTTCGCCCGGCGCGGACGAGTGGGACGAGATGAATGCCGAGCACCAGCGCCTGTCGCACGGGCAGTCGCTGCTGGACGCCGCGCGGCTGGCGCTGGACGCGCTGTCCGAGGCCGAGCAGAACGCCGAATCGCTGACCGCCTCGGCGCTGGACCAGCTGGAAAAGGTGCTCGACTTCGATGCCGAATTGCAGCCGGCCGTCGACACCTTGCGCAGCGTGCAGGCGCAGCTGCAGGACGCCAGCCACTCGCTCTCCACCTATCTGCATGGCACCGAGCTGGACCCCGAGCGCATGCAGCAGCTGGACGAGCGCGTCTCGGCCTGGCTGACGCTGGCGCGGCGCTATCGCCGCCCGCCGGCCGAGCTGCCGGCGCTCCTGCAGCAATGGCGCGATGAACTCCAGGCCCTGGACGCCGCGGGCGATTTGCAGGCGCTGGAGCAAGCCTTGGCCCAAGCCCGCCAGGCCTTCGACAAGGAAGCCCGGCGCATCAGCGCCGCGCGCGCCGCCGCCGCGCCCAAGCTGGCCGCCGCGGTGACGCAGGCGATGCAGCAGCTGGGCATGGCCGGTGGCGCCTTCGAGATCAATCTGCTGGCCCAGGCGCAGCCGCAGAGCTTCGGCCTCGAATCGGCCGAGTTCCTGGTCGCCGGCCATGCCGGCAGCACGCCGCGGCCGCTGGCCAAGATCGCTTCCGGCGGCGAACTGTCGCGCATCGCCTTGGCGATTGCCGTCACGACCTGCCAGCAGGACGGTGCCAGCGGCGGCGCCGGCACCCTGATCTTCGACGAGATCGACGCCGGCGTCGGCGGCGCGGTGGCCGAGACGGTCGGCCGGCTGATGAAGCAGCTGGGCCGCACGGCCCAGGTGCTGGCCGTCACCCACCTGCCCCAGGTCGCCGCCTGCGCCGACCAGCATCTGGTCGTGGCCAAGGCCTTTGCCGAGGGCCGCACCAGCAGCGATGTGCGGCCGGTGGTGGGCGAGGCCCGCGTTGCCGAGATCGCCCGCATGCTGGGCGGCGAGCGACTGTCCTCGACCAGCATCGCCCACGCGCAGGAGATGCTGGACAGCGGCGCCGCGCTGGCGGCCCGGCAGCCGGCCGTACGCGCGACGCGAAAGGCCGGCACATGAGCGCACTGCCCCCGATCCCGGACGATGGCGAGCGCAGCGATGTCGTGCTGGTCACCGGCATGGCCGGCGGCGGCAAGTCGGTCGCCATGCATGCGCTGGAGGATGCCGGCTTCTTCTGCGTGGACAATCTGCCGGCCGAGCTGCTGCTGGACTTCCTGCGCCTGGAACGTCAGCGCAGTGAACGCCGCGTCGCCATTGCCGTCGACGTGCGCAGCGCCGGTTCGCTGCCGCTGCTGCTGCCGCTGATCAAGGACCTGCGCGCCAGCGGCGTCGCGATCCGCTCGATCTTCCTCGACGCCAATACCGAGGCGCTGATGCGGCGCTTCTCGGAGACGCGCCGCCCGCATCCGCTGCGCCAGGACTACGACACCCAGTTCGGCAGCCTGGACGGCGAGGACCAGCACCGCGCGCTGCTCGATGCGATCGCGCTGGAGCGCGAGCTGCTGGCCGCGCTGCGCGTGGAGTCCACCGTCATCGACACCAGCCAGCTGCGCCCGGCCCAGCTGCGCAGCTGGGTGCGCGATCTGGTCGGCGTCAGCGGCAGCTCGCTCACCCTGGTGTTCGAGTCATTTGCCTTCAAGCATGGCGTGCCCAGCGATGCTGACTTCGTCTTCGACGTGCGGGTGCTGCCGAATCCCTATTACGACCGCGAGCTGCGGCCGCTGACCGGCCGCGATGCGCCGGTGGCCGCCTATCTGGCGGCGCAGCCCGAGGTGGGCGTGATGCAGGAGCAGATCGCCGGCTTTCTGCAGCGCTGGCTGCCCAGCTTCGCCGCCGACCAGCGCAGCTATCTGACGGTGGCGATCGGCTGCACCGGCGGCCAGCACCGCTCGGTCTATCTGGTCGAGATGCTGGCGCGGCGCTTCAGCCACCATGGCCAGGTGCTGAAGCGGCACCGCGAGCTGGACGCCCGCTAGCAGGCTCAAGCCCGCTGCTTGCCCTCTTCCGAGGCCAGCACGGCCAGGAAGGCGGCCGTGCCAACCGGAAACAGCAGCACGATGAAGGCCAGCCAGGGCAGCAGCGCGCGGCCGGCGCGCTTGACCGCGATCACCATAAAGGTCATGTGCGCGGCGACGGCGCAGCCCAGGCCTATGCCCAGCAGCGCCATTCTTGCGACCGGCGGGTCTTCCAGGTTCGCCGACGAGATCAGGAACCACAGACAGCAGGCGGCGACTAGCAGCGCGATCAATGCCGATTCGACGGCGCTCTTCAATTCGGGTTTGTTGTTCAGCATCGACTCCCCTTCAGGCAATCATCTTTTTGAGCGGCGCCGGCAGCGCATAGTCGGCCAGGCGCTCGCGTGCTACCCATTCTCCACCGGCCGGCAGCGCCGGCGCCGCCTCGATCTCGGCGCGGCGTGTGTGCAGCACCCAGTCGAAATGGGTCAGCGCATGCTCGATGCGCGGCATCACTTCCAGCTCCGCGCCCAGGCGGCCGGCCTCGCTCAGCAGCGCCGGCTCGTCGTCGAACATCGGCAGGCTCCATAGCCCGGCCCAGACGCCCTGCGCCGGCCGCTGCTGCAGCAGCACCCGACCCTCGCTTTCCAGCCACAGCCACCAGTTCTCGCGCCGACCGCGCTTGAGCTTTTTGGTCTTGATCGGATAGCGGCCCGGCTCGCCCTCGGCGCGGCCGGCGCAAAGCTCGGACACCGGGCACAGCAGGCATTGCGGCGCGCGCACCGAGCAGATGCCGGCGCCCAGATCCATCAGCCCCTGCGTGTAGCGGCCGATCTCGCGCGCCGGCAGCAGGGCCTCGGCATGGCGCCAGAGCCGCTTCTCCTCGGCCGCGCTGGCCAGGTCGCCGTCGAAGGCCAGCAGCCGGGAGAGCACCCGCTTCACATTGCCGTCCAGGATCGCCACCCGCTCGCTGAAAGCAAAGGCCGCGATCGCCGCCGCCGTCGAGCGGCCGATGCCGGGCAGCTGCTGCAGCTCGGCCGCGCTGCGCGGGAATTCGCCGCCATGCTGCTCGGCCACCGCCCGCGCGCAGGCATGCAGATTGCGCGCCCGGCTGTAATAGCCCAGGCCCGCCCACAGCGCCAGCACCTCGTCCAGGCTGGCCACCGCCAGCGCGACGACGGTCGGGAAACGCTCCAGAAAGCGCTGGTAGTAGCCCAGCACCGTCGTCACCTGCGTCTGCTGCAGCATGATCTCGGACAGCCAGACGCGATAGGGATCGCGGGTGTTCTGCCAGGGCAGCTCGTTGCGGCCATGCCGGCGCTGCCAGGCAATCAGCAGATCGGCAAAGCCGGCGGGCGGGACTATCTCTTTTGGCATGTGGGACAGAAAAAGCTCGAGCGCTGGCCCTGCACGATGCGGCGCACCGGCGTCGCGCAGACCCGGCAGGGCTGGCCCTCGCGGCCATAGACCTGGGCCTGCATCTGGAAGCTGCCGGCCACGCCATGCGCGTCCCTGAAGTCGCGCAAGGTCGTGCCGCCGGCGTCCAGCGCGCGCGTCAGCACGCCGCGCACCGCCTGCGCCAGCTTCTCGGCCCGCGGGCGGCTCAGGCGGGCGGCCGGCAGGCGCGGGTCGATGCCGGCCAGGAACAGCGCCTCGCAGGCGTAGATATTGCCGGCGCCGACGACGATGTCGCCGGCCAGCAGCGCCAGCTTGACCGCGACCCGGCGGCCGGCCAGGCGCTGGTGCAGATAGGCGCCGTCGAAGCGCGGATCGAAGGGCTCCAGGCCCAGGCCGGTCAGCAGCTTGGCGGCCGGATCGGCGTCCAGGCCCTGCGACCAGACGACGGCGCCGAAGCGGCGCGGGTCGGTCAGGCGCAGCAGGCCGCGGTCGGTGAGCAGATCGAAATGGTCGTGCGCGCCCGGCGCAGCGGCCTGGGCGGCAAAGGCCAGCGAACCGGACATGCCCAGATGCAGCAGCAAACCGCCCTCGGCGGCCGGCCTGGAAACGGGCAGCCACAAATATTTACCTCGCCGGCTGGCGCTGCCGACGCGGCCGCCGACCAGGCTTTCGACCGCCAGGCCCAGCGGCCAGCGCAGCGGTTTCCCCAGGCGGGCGTGCAACACCGTCGCTCCGGCGATCGCGTCGGCGAAGCTGCGGCGGGTCACTTCGACTTCGGGGAGTTCGGGCATGGCGGCATGATATCGGGGCAGAATGATTGCCCGCCCGGCGCGATGCCGTGGCCTCTCGCCGATCCAGGAGCTTGCATGCCCGAGAATTTCCGTCGCAGCGCCGGCCTTCGCCGTTCGCCGCATGTCGCCTTGACGCTGCTGCTGGCCGCCTGCCTCGGCCAGGCGAGCGCGCAGGCCAAGCCCGACGACAGCATCGCCGCCGCCCAGGACGCGGCCGCCTCGGCGCCGGTCGTCAACTCGAGCATGGACGCGCCGCTGTTCTATCAACTGCTGGTCGGCGAGATGGAGCTGCGCACCGGCCAGGCCGGCGTCGCCTACCAGGTGCTGCTCGACGCAGCGCGCCGCACGCAGGACGAGGAGCTGTTCAAGCGGGTCATCAATATCGCGCTGCAGGCACGCGCCGGCGACCAGGCGCTGAGCGCCGCCAGGGCCTGGCGCGACTCGGTGCCCACATCGCTGGAAGCACAGCAGATGACCATACAGTTGCTGGCGCTCTTGAACCGGCCGGCCGAGATCGCCGAACCGCTGAGCGCGCTGATGGCGCTGACGCCGCAGCCGCAGCGCCCGGCCTTGCTGGCCTCGCTGCCGCGGCTGTTCCAGCGCGCGGCCGAGCCGAAGAAGGTCTATGCCTCGCTGACGCCGCTGCTGCAGCAGGCGGCCCGCGAACCCGGCACCCGCGTCGCGGCGCTGGCCGTGCAGGCGCGGCTGGCCTTGCAGGCCGGCGAGACCGCGCAGGCGCTGGAGCTGACGCGCGAACTGGCCCAGGCCGCGCCCGAGCTGGACGACGCGATGCAACTGGCGCTGGAGCTGATGCCCACCCGGCCGGAGGCCGAGGCGCTGATCACCGCGCGGCTGCAGGCCCAGCCGCAGAACAATGCGCTGCGCCTGGCCTATGGCCGCGCGCTGGCGCGCGCGCAGCGCGCCGCCGAGGCCGCACGCGAGTTCCGCACAGTCACCGAGACCTCGCCGGAGACCGCCGCGGCCTGGTTTGCCCTGGGCACGCTTGAACTCGATCTGCGCCACGCCAAGGCGGCCGAGACGGCCCTGCTCGAATACCTGAAGCGCCTGCCGGAAAAGGCGGCCGACGAGGATGCCGCAACGGCCAATACCGAGGCGCGTCAGCAGGCCTGGCTGATGCTGTCGCAGGCGGCCGAGCAGCGCGGCGATCTGAAGGCGGCCGAATCCTGGCTGGCCAAGGTCGACAAGCAGCATCGCCGCATCGAGACCCAGTTCCGCCAGGCCTCGCTGCTGGCCCGCCAGGGCAAGCTGGAGGAAGGCCGCCGTCTGCTGCAGGCGCTGCCCGAGACCAGCGACGAGGATGTGCGCGCCAAGCTGCTGGCCGAATCGCAGCTGCTGCGCGATGCCCAGCAATGGCAGGCCGCCTACGAGGTGCTGGCGCGCGCCAGCGCCCGCCTGCCCGCCGATGCCGATCTGCTCTACGAGCAGTCGATGATGGCCGAGAAGCTGGGCCGGCTCGATGAGATGGAAGCGCTGCTGAAGAAGGTGATGACGCTGAAGCCCGAGCATCACCACGCCTATAACGCGCTCGGCTATTCGCTGGCCGATCGCAATGTGCGGCTGGACGAGGCGCGCGAGCTGATCGTCAAGGCCCTGAGTTATGCGCCCAACGAGCCCTTCATCGTCGACAGCATGGGCTGGGTCGAATACCGGCTGGGCAACCAGAACGAGGCGCTGCGCCTGTTGCGCCAGGCCTATGCCGCGCGGCCCGATACCGAGATCGCCGCCCACCTGGGCGAGGTGCTGTGGGTCAGCGGCTACCAGGACGAGGCCCGCCGCGTCTGGCAGGAGGGAGCAGCACGTGATCCCAAGAACGAGGCCTTGAAGGAAACGCTGGCCCGATTGAAGGCCAAGCTGTGAGGTGCGCGACACGAACGGCGACGGCAGCCCTGCTCTGCGCCGCGGCCCTGCTGGCCGGCTGCAGCAGCCTGACTCGCAAGCCGGCGCCCCAGGTCGCCGATGGCGATCTGCGCCTGGCCGGCAGGCTCAGCGTGCAGGTGGCCGGCGGCGCGGGCGGCAAGGCCAGCGGCGGCAATGCCGGCTTCGAGCTGATCGGCAATCC
The DNA here is from genome assembly GCF_030410485.1 of Roseateles violae. Taxonomy (GTDB): domain Bacteria; phylum Pseudomonadota; class Gammaproteobacteria; order Burkholderiales; family Burkholderiaceae_C; genus Roseateles_D; species Roseateles_D violae. The sequence goes on from NZ_JAUHHC010000005.1 coordinate 314,470, forward strand.
GCAGACGGGCCAGCTGGAGCTGAGCACGCCGCTGGGCAGCCTGGTTGCGCGCGCCCTCTGGCGCGAGCGCGAGGTGCGCTTGCAGACGCCCGAGGACGAGCGCCGCTTCGACGATCTGGACGCGCTGACGCGCGAGCTGCTTGGCGAGGCGATCCCGGTCGCCGCGCTGTTCGACTGGCTGCGCGGCAAGCCCTGGCCCCAGGCGGCCAGCCAGGCCACGGCCAATGGCTTCGAGCAGCTGGGCTGGCAGATCGACCTGGCCCGCTTTTCCGAGGGGCTGATCGTCGCGACCCGGCGCGCCGAGCCGGTCGTGACCCTGCGCGCTCGCATCGACGAACAGCAGTGACGATGAAGGCGATCTACGACGTGGCCGCGCCGGCCAAGCTGAACCTGTTCCTGCATGTGGTCGGCAAGCGGCCGGACGGCTACCACCTGCTGCAATCGATCTTCGCCCTGATCGACTGGGCCGACACCCTGCATTTCGAACGCCGCGCCGACGGCCGGCTGGCCCGCCACGACAGCGGACAGACCTCCGGCGTGCTGCCCGAAGACGACCTCTGCCTGCGCGCTGCGCGCGCGCTGAAGGAAGCCAGCGGCTGCGAGCTCGGCGCCGACATCCATATCGAAAAGCGCTTGCCGGCCGGTGCCGGCATGGGCGGCGGCTCCTCCGACGCCGCCTCGACCCTGCTGGCGCTGAACCGGCTCTGGGGGCTGAACTGGCCGCTGTCCCGGCTGCTGCCGCTGGGTCTGAAGCTGGGCGCCGACGTGCCCTTCTTCCTCGGCGGCCGCAATGCCTTCGTCGAGGGCATAGGCGAGATCCTGCACCCTGTCGATCTGCCGGCCGGGCGGGTCTATGCGGTCGTCAAACCGGCGGTCAGCATCGCGACCAAGCAAATATTTTCAAGCCCCCTCTTGGCAAGATCGGATTCTGTGGCTATAGTAGCGGGCTTTCCTGCACACAACGGCAGCGGCGCCAACAAAGCGAGAGGCGACGCAGACTGGTTGAAGCAAGGCTGGGGTCGCAATGATTTGCAGGCTCCTGCCGAGGCAGCCAGCAGCGAAGTGACGCAAGCCTTGCAGCTGCTGCAGAACCGCTTCGGCAATAGCCGGATGACGGGTTCGGGCAGCGCGGTGTTTGCCGAGGTGGACGGGAAAGATGGCATGTCCAGCCAATCCAAGGCGACAATGCTGCCGGAGCTTCCGGCGGCTTGGACTGGTAGGATCTGCCACGGTTTGACCCAACACCCATTGCTGGGCTGGGCGGACTGAAGAAGTTTTGGGGTGCAGCCTCTCCGGCTGTGTCCTGTGTAGGGGAGTCGCCAAGTTGGTCAAGGCATCGGATTTTGATTCCGACATGCGAGGGTTCGAGTCCTTCCTCCCCTGCCAAATATTTTTCTGAACCGGACCCGGCCCCGGACGATGGTTCGGCCAGGGCCAAGACGATCAAGGGATGGCCCGTGCTGCTCAATACCGTCCTCTTCACCGGCAACGCGAATCCGGTTCTCTCCCAGGAAATCGCCACCCATCTGGGCCTCGAGCTCGGCAAGGCCGTCGTCGGCCGCTTCTCCGATGGTGAGGTCACCGTCGAGATCCAGCAGAACGTGCGCGCCCGCGACGTGTTCGTCATCCAGCCGACCTGCGCGCCGACGAACGAGAACCTGATGGAACTGCTGATCATGGTCGATGCGCTGAAGCGCGCCAGCGCGCGCCGCATCACCGCCGTGATCCCCTACTACGGCTATGCCCGCCAGGACCGCCGCCCGCGTTCGACGCGCGTGCCGATCTCGGCCAAGGTGGTCGCCAACCTGCTGGAAACCGTCGGCGTCGAGCGCGTGCTGACGATGGACCTGCACGCCGACCAGATCCAGGGCTTCTTCGACATCCCGGTCGACAATATCTACGCCTCGCCGGTGCTGCTGTCGGACCTGAAGAGCCGCAACTATTCGAACCTGGTGGTGGTGAGCCCCGACGTCGGCGGCGTGGTCCGCGCCCGCGCGCTGGCCAAGCAGCTGGGTTGCGATCTGGCCATCATCGACAAGCGCCGTCCGGCCGCCAATGTCAGCGAAGTGATGCATGTGATCGGCGAGATCGACGGCCGCAACTGCGTGATCATGGACGACATGATCGACACCGCCGGCACCCTGGTGAAGGCCGCCGAGGTGCTGAAGGACCGCGGCGCCAAGAGCGTGTTCGCCTACTGCACCCATCCGATCCTGTCGGGCCCGGCGATCGAGCGCATCGCCAAGTCGCAGCTGGACGAGGTCGTCATCACCAACACGATCCCGCTGTCGGACGCCGCCAAGGCCTGCGGCAAGATCCGCCAGCTGTCGACGGCTTTCCTGTTCGCCGAGTCGATCCGCCGCATTTCCGACGGCGAGTCGGTGACCTCCCTGTTCTCGGAGCAAAACAACAACTTCTGATCGGGCTCCGCGCGCAAGCGCGACCGGAACAGAACAACAATTTCTGAGCCCGCGCCCGAAAGGGCGAGGACTCGAAACGGAAGAGCCTGGTCGCGGGCCTTCCACCCGATGCGCCAATGGTGGCGCGTCGTCACTTTGGAGTTAGCTATGAATTTCACCGCTTTCGAGCGCAAGCTGCAGGGGACCGGAGCGAGCCGCCGCCTGCGTATCTCGGGCAAGGTCCCGGGCATCGTCTTCGGCGCCGGCGAGCCGACCATGATCGAACTCGATCACAACGCGCTGTTCCACGCGCTGAAGAAGGAGCCGTTCCACAGCACCATCCTGACGATGGAACTGAACGGCAAGAACGAGCAGGTCCTGCTGCGCGACTTCCAGATGCACCCCTACAAGCCGCAGGTGCTGCACATCGACTTCCAGCGCGTCGATGCCACGACCAAGATCACCAAGAAGATCCCGCTGCACTTCATCGGCGAAGAGAACTCGCCGGCCGTCAAGACGGACAAGTGCACGGTCAACCACGTGATCACCGAGCTGCTGATCAGCTGCCTGGCCCAGCAACTGCCCGAGTTCATCGAAGTCGACCTGAGCGGCCTGACCCTGGGTCACTCGCTGCACATCAATGACCTGAAGCTGCCCGCCGGCGTCAAGGCCATCGTGCACGGCAAGCCGAACCCGGCCGTCGCCACCGCCGTGGCCCCGGTCGCCGAGGAAATCGTCGTTGCCGCCGCTCCGGCCGCCGACGACGGCAAGGGCAAGAAGAAGGGCAAGAAGTAATTCTTCCCCGGCTCTTCAGCCCAGCGAAGGCCCCGCTCTGCGGGGCCTTTTTCATTTCGTCTCGCCACCGATAATCGCCCTCATGATTCGACTCTTTGTTGGCCTGGGCAATCCGGGCCCCGAATACGAGGACACGCGCCACAACGCCGGCTTCTGGTGGATCGATGCGCTGGCGCGCAAGCTCGGCACGACGCTGCAGGTGGAGCGCGGCTATCACGGCCTGGCGGCGCGGGTCAGCAATGCGCGCGGCGCCGACGGCCCGATCTGGCTGCTGCAGCCGATGACCTATATGAACCTGTCCGGCAAGTCGGTGGCGGCGCTGGCGCGCTTCTTCAAGATCGCGCCGGAGCAGATCCTGGCGATCCACGACGAGCTCGATCTGGACCCGGGCCAGATGAAGTTCAAGCAAGGCGGCGGCAATGGCGGGCACAACGGCCTGAAGGACATGCAGGCCCAGCTCGGCTCGGCCAATTTCTGGCGCCTGCGCCTGGGCATCGGCCATCCGGGCATCAAGACCGAGGTCGCCAGCTATGTGCTGCGCAAGCCGCCGCTGGCCGAGCGCCAGCTGATCGAGGATTGCATCGCCAAATCGCTGGATGCGGTCGAGCTGATGCTGTCCGGCCAGATGGACCGGGCGATGATGAAGATCCACGCGAAGCCGCCGCGGCCCAAGCCGCCGCGGCCCGAGCAGTTGCCGGCAGCCAGCAAGGAAGGCGAAGCACGATGATCCTCTCCGACCGCGTCCTTGTCTGCGCGCTGGCCATGGCCCTGGCCGGCGGCGCGATCGCCCAGACGCAGACGCGCTCGGCGACCATCTATCGCTGCGGCCCCGACGGCCGCGATCTGCGCGACTCGCCCTGCCCCGGCAGCGCCAAGGCCAGCGGGGCGGCCCAGCAGATCGAGTACCAGCAGCCGAGCGCGGCCGACGCGAAGGCGGCCAGGAGCCAGGCCGCCGCCGAGGCCAAGCGCGCCGGCCAGATGGAGCAGCAGCGCAAGCAGCGCGAGGCCGAGGAGACGCGCAAGCGTGCCGATGCCGCCACCGGCATCGATGGCCGGAATCTGCCCGCCAGCGCCCCGGCGCCCATCCACACACTGAACGAGCCGGACAAGCCCGGCCGGCCGCTGAAGCCGATCAAGCCGCCCAAGCCGCAGCCCAAGCCGAGCGGCGGCTAGAATCACGCCCGTTGGTGCTCGTGCGGACATTCATGTCCGCGCAGTTAAACGGGAATCAGGAGGGCGCGCCTCGCCGAGGCTGATCTAACCTGAGCTGTCCCCGCAACGGTAAGTGGACGAAGCCTATCGATCGGCTTCAACTCCTGTACTCGCTCCACTGGCGCTGCTCTTGCGCGCTGGGAAGGACTCAGGACTGGCTCCACAAGCCCGGATACCGGCCAACGCGTTGACGGGCTCTCCAGCGCCCGTTGTTCACAGGCACCAGCGGGGAGGCTGGCGCCTGGGTCGTTTCCATCGTTCCATCCATGATCTCTCGCACCACCCGTGCCGCTCGCGTCTTTCATGTCGCCAGCCCGATCGCGCTCGCCTGCGCGGCCCTGTCCATCGCCCTGCCCGCCGCGGCACAGCCCTCGGGCAACAACCGTCTCGACCAGGTGGTCGTCACCGCCAGCCGCACACCGCAGCGCCTGGGCGATGTGCTGGCCGACCTCACCGTGATCAACCGCGAGCAGATCGAGCGCCAGTCCTTCGGCACCGTCGCCGACCTCTTGCGCAACCAGGGCAGCGCCGAAATGGTCCGCAACGGCGGCCCGGCCGGCACGACCTCTCTGTTCCTGCGCGGCGCCGACAACCGCCATACCCTGGTGCTGCTGGACGGCGTGCGCATCGACTCGCAATCGACCGGCGGCGCGTCCTGGCAGGCCATCCCGCTGGCGCAGATCGAACGCGTGGAGATCCTCAAGGGCCCGGCCAGCGCGATCTACGGCTCCGACGCGATCGGCGGCGTCGTGCAGATCTTCACCCGCAAGGGCGGCGACGGCCAGACCAAGCTGGACCTGGGTGCCAGCGTCGGCAATCTGCAGAGCTACAAGCTCGACGCCTCCATCGCCGGCGGCAGCAAGCAGTTCGACTATGCGATCGGCCTGGCCGGCGAGCGCAGCGACGGTTTCAATGCGACCACGCCGGCCAGCACTTTCTCCTACGTCCCCGACAGCGACGGCTGGAAGAACCACAACGCCAGCCTGCGCCTGGGTGCCAATCTGGCCGAGGGCCAGCGACTGGAACTGGTCGCGCTGGCCGCGCATGTCGACGGCCAGTACGACGGCGACAGCAGCAAGCCCCAGGTCGACGACCATTCGATCCAGGACAACCGCGCCCTGCGCCTGGCCTGGAACGCGCGCTGGAGCGAGGCGCTGCGCACCGAGCTGAGCGCCGGCGCCAGCCGCGACCGCTACGAGACCAAGGCCTTCAACGATCCGGCCCCCTTCCCCTATCTGACCGACACCGAGATCCGCAATGTCTCGCTGTTCGGCTACTACCAGCTCAGCCGCGAGCAGCAGCTGAGCCTGCTGCTGGAGCGCCGCGAGGACTCGCTGGAGAACAGCGGCCTGAGGACCGGCAAGGACAAGCGCGACGAAAACGCGATCGGCCTGGGCTGGCTCTACAAGGCCGAGCGCTTCGATCTGCAGCTGAACGGCCGTCACGACGACGACAGCCAGTTCGGCGGCATCGATACCGGCACCATCGCCGGCGGCTTCAAGCTGCAGGAGGGCCTGCGCCTCTACGCGTCCTTCGGCAACGCCTTCCGCGCACCGACGCTGTACCAGCGCGGCAGCATCTACGGCCCCGACCTCAGCAAGCCCGGCGTCCAGGCGCTGGATCCGGAGCGCGGCCGCAATGCCGAGATCGGCCTGCGCTTCGATGCGCAAGGCTTCGACATCAGCGCCAGCGCCTACCGCAACCGCATCGAGGACCTGATCGTCTTCGGCGCGGCCGGCAGCTGCAACAGCAGCTTCGGCTGCTACGAGAACGTGGCCAAGGCCAGGCTGCAGGGCGTCAATCTGGCGGCCGGCACGACGCTGTCCGGCCTGCGCCTGACGGCCACCGTCGATCTGCAGTCGCCCAAGGACGAGATGACCGGCAAGCAGCTGGCCCGCCGCGCCAAGAGCTTCGGCACCCTGCGGGCCGAGACCAGCCTGGGCGAGTGGCATCTGGGCGGCACCATGCAGGCCTCCGGCCAGCGCTGGGATAACGCGGCCAATACCCGCGCGCTGGCCGGCTATGCGCTGTTCAACTTCGATGTGCAATGGGCCGTGAGCAAGCAGCTGCGCCTGCAGCTGAACCTGGACAACGCCTTCGACCGCGAGTACTACACGGCCACCGGCTTTGCCCAGGCACCGCGCACGGTGATGCTGGGCCTGCGCTACTCGCCGTCGTTCTGAGGGGCTCGCGGATGGCACAGCACCGTTTGATCGTCGGCGGCCAGCGCAGCGGCAAGTCGCGCCATGCCGAGCGGCTCGCGCAGGCCTGGCTCGCCGAGGCGCCCGGCCGCCGCGTCACGGTGCTGGCCACGGCGCTGGCGCTGGACGAGGAGATGCGCGAGCGCATCGCCCATCACCGCCGCCAGCGCCCCGCCGGCTTCGACACGGTCGAGGCGCCGCTGGCCCTGAGCGAGGCGCTGCGCGCCATCGCCGCGCCCGAGCGCCTGATCGTCGTCGACTGCCTGACGCTGTGGCTTACCAACTGGCTGATGCCGATGAACGGCATACCCGATCTGGCTGGCTGGCGGCACGAGTGCCAGGCCTTGCTCGATGCGCTGCCGACGCTGGCCTCGCCGCTCGTGATCATCTCGAACGAGGTCGGCTGGGGCGTCTCGCCGATCACGGCCGAGGCGCGCTTCTATGTCGACGAACTGGGCCGGCTGAACCAGTCGGTCGCCGAACGCTGCCGGCAGCTGACCCTGATGGTGGCCGGCCAGGCCTGGAGCCGCGATGTCGAATAAGGTCTATTTCTTCCGTTCCATGAAGGCAGCGCTGCCCCTCCTCGCCCTTCTCGGCGGCCTGGCCCAGCCGGCCGGCGCCTACCAGCTGAAGGACGACGCCGGCCATGTCAGCGAATGGAGCGCGCCGCCGCAGCGCATCGTCAGCATGGTGCCCTCGCTGACCGAGACCGTCTGCGCGCTGGGCGCCTGCGCCCGCCTGGTCGGCGTTGACCGCTATTCGAACCACCCGCCGCAGGTCGCGGCCCTGCCCAAGCTCGGCGGCATTGACGACAGCAATATCGAGACCATCGTCGCCCTGCGGCCCGATGTCGTGCTGGTCTCGCCGTCCTCGCGCATGGCCGAGCGCCTGCAGGCGCTGGGCCTCAAGGTCGTCACGCTGGAATCGAAGTCCTACGCCGATGTGCGGCGCGTGCTCGGCAAGACGGCGCAGCTGCTGGCCGTGCAGGACACCGATCGGCTGTGGCGCGGCATTGAGGCCGGCGTCGGCGCGGCCGCGCAAAGCCTGCCCCCGGCGGCGCGCTCGGCGCGCGTCTACTACGAGGTCGCCAGCGGCCCCTATGGCGCCGGCGAAAGCTCCTTCATCGGCGAGATCATCGCGCGGCTCGGCGCGCGCAATATCATCCCGGCCAGCATGGGCCCCTTCCCCAAGATCAACCCCGAGTTCGTCGTGCGCGCGAACCCGGACGTGATCATGGTCGGCTCGCGCGATGCCGAGGGCATCACCGCCCGCCCCGGCTGGGAGCGCATCAGCGCCGTGCGCCGGCAGCAGATCTGCGTCTTCAGCCGCGAAGAGGGCGATGTGCTGGTGCGGCCGGGCCCGCGCCTGGCCGAAGCGGCGCAGATCATGGCGCGCTGCCTGCGCGAGCACAGCGGCGGCGGCGACAAGAGCGGCACCCCGCGGTGATGCGCCGTCCCGCTAAGCTGCTGGTGCTGCTGCTGGCCCTGAGCCTGGCCTTGCTGCTGCTGGGCCTGGCCGTCGGCAGCAGCGGCTTCGACTGGGGCGCCGGCGATGCCGCGCTGGCCCGGCAGATCCTGCTCGAGATCCGCCTGCCGCGCTCGCTGGGCGCCTGGTGCGCCGGCGCGCTGCTGGGCCTGGCCGGCGCGGTGGCCCAGGGCCTGTTCCGCAATCCGCTGGCCGATCCCTATCTGCTGGGCAGCGCCTCCGGCGCCGGCCTGGCCGTGGCGATCGCCCTGGTCGCCAGCGGCAGCGCGGTCGGCGACCCCTTCTGGCTGCAGCGCCTGGGCCTCAGCGGTGCCGCCTTCATCGGCACCCTGGCCGGCGTGCTGCTGACCCTGGCGCTGGCGCGCGGCGCCGAGCAGGGCCTGCGCCTGCTGTTGGCCGGCGTCGTCGTCGGCGTCGTGCTGACCGCGCTGACCCAGCTGCTGATGCTGCTCGCGCCCGACATCATGCGCGCGATGCAGGCCTTCATCCTCGGCACCACCGGCCTGCTGGGCTGGAGCAGCGTCGCGCTGATGGCGGCGGCCCTGCTGATCGCGCTGCTGATCGCGCTGGGCGGCGCGCGCGCGCTCGACGCACTGAGCCTGGGCGAGGCGACCGCCGCCTCGCTGGGTCTGCGCCTGGGCCGGCTGCGCGTGGCGCTGCTGGGCGCCTTCGCGCTGGCCACCGGCACCGCGGTCGCCCAGGCCGGCATGATCGCCTTCGTCGGCCTGGTCGCCCCGCATCTGGTGCGCCGCCAATGCGCGAGCACCCATGGCTGGCTGCTGGCGCTGTCGGCCTGCGCCGGCGGCGTGCTGCTGCTGGCCGCCGACGTCGCCTCGCGCTGGCTGGTCGCGCCGCAGGAGCTGCCGGTGGGCATCGTGACGGCCGTGCTCGGCGGCGTCTATCTGCTGGCGCTGATGCACCGGCGCACGGGGGCGGCATGAGCGGCGCCGCCTTGCTGAGCGCCTCGCTGCAGCGCGTGCGGCTGCAGGGCCGGCCGGTGCTGCAGGACATAGCACTGGAGCTGCCGGCCGGCCGCTGGACCGCCATCGTCGGCCCCAACGGCGCCGGCAAGTCGACCCTGCTGCGCGCGCTGGCCGGCCTGATCGCGATCGAGGGCCAGGTCTTGCTGGAGGGCCGGCCGCTACCCGCCTGGCCGGCCCGGGAGCGCGCCCGCAAGCTGGCCTGGCTGGGCCAGAACGAGGGCGGCGCCGACGATCTGCGGGCGCAGGACGTGGTGATGCTGGGCCGGCTGCCGCACCAGGCCTGGCTGGCCCCGCCCAGCGCGCAGGACCTCGACTGCGTGCGCGCCGCGATGCAGCAGACGCAGAGCTGGGACTGGCGCGAGCGCCGCCTGGCCACCCTGTCCGGCGGCGAGCGCCAGCGCGTGCTGCTGGCGCGCGCGCTGGCGGTGCGCGCCGAGCTGCTGATGATGGACGAGCCGCTGGCGCATCTGGACCCGCCGCACCAGGCCGACTGGATCGCCATCGTGCGCCAGTCGGTGGCCGCCGGCGGCAGCGTCGTCAGCGTGCTGCACGAGCTCAATATCGCGCTGCGGGCCGACTGGCTGCTGGTGATGGCCGGCGGCCGGGTGCTGCACCGCGGCCGCCCCCAGGATCCGGCCACGCATGCGGCGCTGCAGCAGGTCTTCGATCAGCGGTTGCGCATGCTCGAGATCGAGCCGGGCCAATGGCTGGCGCTGCCGCTAACCGGCTGATGGTGATGATGGCCCTGCTGCCGCCGCTGGCCATGCTGTTGGCCCTGCTGATCGACCGCCTGTTCGGCGAGCCGCCGCGCTGGGCACATCCGGTCGTCGCGATCGGCCGCTATCTCGATGCGCTGGGACAGCGCCTGCTCGCGCTGCCGCCGTCGGCGGCCCTGCTCGGCGGCGCGCTGGCCTGGCTGCTCGGCGCACTCCTCACCGTCGCGCTGGCCCTGGCGCTGGAGATCGCGCTGATCGCCGGCCTGCAGCCCTGGGCTTCGCCGGCCGCCCTGCTCGGCTGCGCGGCGCTGCTGGGCCTGCTGCTGAAACCGCTGCTGGCCTGGCGCATGCTCGCGGACGAGGTGCTGGCGGTCGAAGCGCGGCTGGCGCTGTCGCTGGAGCAGGGCCGCGCACAGCTGGCCCGCCTGGTCAGCCGCGACACGGCCGCGCTGGACGAGACGGCGCTGCGCGAGGCGGCAATCGAGACCCTGGCCGAGAACCTCAACGACTCGGTCGTCGCGCCGCTGTGCTGGTTCGCGATCGCCGGCCTGCCCGGCGCCGCGCTGTACCGCTTTGCAAACACCGCCGATGCGATGTGGGGCTATCGCGGCCGCTGGGAATGGGCCGGCAAGTTCGCCGCACGCGCCGACGATCTGCTGTCCTGGATTCCGGCGCGCATCACCGCACTGGCCCTGCTGGGCCTGCGGCCGCGCCTCTTGGCGCCGCTCGTGCGCGAGGCCCGGCGCACGCCCTCGCCGAACAGCGGCTGGCCGATGGCGGCCATGGCGCTGCGCCTCGGTGTGCGGCTGGCCAAGCCGGGCGTCTACGCGCTCAACACCGGCGGCGCCCAAGTGCAGGCCGCGCAGATCGCGCGCGCCCACGCGCTGGCGCTGCGGGCGCTGCTGGCCAGCGCCGGCTGGCTGGCCCTGGCCGCCTGGGCGCTGCGTGGAGGTGGTTTGTGAATAGCGCACTGCATGGCGGCACCGACAGCGGGCCGGCGATCGTCCACGACTTCTCCAGCAATGCCAATCCGCTGGGCCCGCCGCCGCGCCTGTGGCGAGCGGTGCTGGACGCCGATCGGCGCCGCTATCCGGACCCGCAATACCTGGCCCTGTGCGACACCCTGGCCGCGGCGCACGGCGTCGAGCCGGACCGCATCCTGCCGGCCGCCGGCGGCGCCGAGGCGATACGGCGCCTCAGCCTGGCGGCCAGGCTGCGCGGCATCGGCGAGGTCTGGGTGCCGCGGCCGGGCTTTGGCGACTATGCGACCGCCGCCGGGGCGCTGGGCATGGAGGTCCGCGGCTATCGCGCCGACGAGCTGCCCCGGCCCGAACGGCCCGCGCTGATCTGGGCCTGCGAGCCCAACAACCCCTGCGGCGGCAGCCGGGCCGATCTGGCTGCGCTGGCCGGGCCCGCCGGCAGCATCGTCGCCGTCGACCTGGCCTATGCGCCGCTGTGCCTGCAGGGCGAGGCACCGGCGCTGCCGGCGCATTGCTGGCGGCTGGTCTGCCCGAACAAGGCACTGGGGCTTTGCGGCGTGCGCGCCGCCTATCTGATCGCGCCGGCCGCGGACGAGGCACTGCGCGAAACAATCCAATCGCTGGCCGCCAGCTGGCTGCTGTCGGCCGAGGGCGTGGCGATGCTGAGCCATTGGCAGGACGAGGACACGCAGGCCTGGCTGGCCGACTCGCGCGCGCAGCTGCGGCAATGGAAGGCGCAGCAGCGCTCGCTGCTGGCGGAGCTTGGCTGGCAGCAAGGCGACAAGCAGGACAGCTGCACGCCTTTCTGGCTGGCGCGGCCCGGCAAGCCCCTGCCGCCGCTGCGGGAACGGCACGGCATCAAGCTGCGCGATGCCGCATCGTTCGGCCTGCCGAGCTGGGTCCGCATCGCGACCCTGCCGCCGGCTTCGCAACAAGCATTGATCAAGGCATTGAGGACAAGATGACGGCCAAGGCGGTGATGGTGCTGGGCACGACCAGCGCTGCGGGAAAAAGCTGGCTCGCGACGGCGCTGTGCCGCTGGTATGCGCGACAGGGCCTGAAGGTGGCGCCCTTCAAGGCGCAGAACATGAGCAACAACGCCCGAGTGGTACCTGGCCCCGGTCTGCTCATGGGCGAGATCGGCTCGGCCCAGTATTTCCAGGCCCTGGCCGCGCGCTGCCAGCCCGAGGTCCGCCACAACCCGGTGCTCTTGAAGCCCGAGGCCGATACCCGCAGCCAGGTCGTGCTGATGGGCGAGGTCAGCGCCGAGCTGGGCGCCATGCCCTGGCGGCAGCGCAGCGAGAAGCTCTGGCCCGTTGCACGGGCGGCGCTGCGCGAGCTGATGGCCGAAAACGAGGTGGTCGTCATCGAGGGAGCCGGCTCGCCGGCCGAGATCAATCTGCATGCCAGCGACTACGTCAATATGCGCTGCGCGCTGGAGGTCCAGGCCGCCTGCCTGCTGGTCACCGACATCGATCGCGGCGGCGCCTTTGCCCATCTCTACGGCACGCATCAGCTGCTGCCGGCGAACGAGCGCGCGCTGATCAAGGGCTTCGTGCTGAACCGCTTCCGCGGCGATGCGGCGCTGCTGGCGCCCGGCCCCGAGCAGCTGCAGCAGCTGACCGGCGTGCCGACCGTGGCCGTGCTGCCGATGTGGCGCGGCCATGGCCTGCCCGAAGAGGACGGCGTCTTCGACGATGCACCGACGGGCACCGGCCTGACCATCGCCATCGTCGCCTACCCGCGCCTGTCCAACCTGGACGAGTTCCAGCCGCTGCGCGGTCTGCCGGGCGTACGGCTCGTCTGGGCGCGCGAGCCGGCCCAGCTGCAGGCGGCCGACTGGATCATCCTGCCCGGCTCCAAGGCGGTGGCCGCCGATCTGGCCTGGCTGCGCGCGCACAAGCTCGATCTGGAGATCGCCCGCCATGCGGCCGCGGCCAAGCCGCTGCTGGGCATCTGCGGCGGCCTGCAGATGCTGGGCGAGAGCCTGATCGATCCTCATGAACTCGACGGCAATGCGCCGGGCCTGGGCCTCTTGCCCCTGGTGACCCAGTTCGAGCGCGACAAGCTGCTGCGCCCCGCCGAGTTCGGCTTCGAGGCCGACCTGGCCGCGCCCTGGCAGCGGCTGGCCGGCGTGCGGGCCCGCGGCTACGAGATCCACCATGGCCGCACGGCCCAGCATCCGGCCATGGCGCCGGCTGCCGTCGCCCTGCGCAGCGCCGATGCCGGCGAGGCGATAGGCTGGCAGCAGGGCCCTGTGCTGGGCCTGTACGCCCATGGCCTGTTTGAGCAGCCGGCCGTGCTGCAGGCCCTGTTCGGCCAGACGGTGCGCAGCCTGGACGCCGTCTTCGACGGCCTGGCCGACTACATCGATCAACACTTCGAAACCGGCGCGCTGCAGCGCCTGATTGCATGACGAACCCCCTGATCCCCGACCTTCCCTCGCTGCAAGACCCGGCCCTGGCCGCCGCGCTGCAGCGGCGCATCGACCAGAAGACCAAGCCGCTGGGCTCGCTGGGCCGGCTGGAGGCGCTGATGCTGCGTCTAGGCCTGATCCTGGGCAGCGAGGCGCCCTGCCTGGTCGAGCCGCAGCTGATCGTCTTCGCTGGCGACCACGGCCTCGCCGCGCGCGGCGTCTCGGCCTATCCCAGCGACGTCAGCTGGCAGATGGTCGAGAACTTCCTGGCCGGCGGCGCGGCGGTCAGCGTGCTGGCGCGCCAGCATGGGTTGGCGCTGACGGTCGTCGATGCCGGCGTCGCGCACGACTTCGCGCCGCGCCCGGGCCTCGTCGTCGCCAAGATCGCGCCGGGCACGGCCGACAGCGCCGGCGGCCCGGCCATGAGCGCCGCCCAATGCACGCAGGCGATCGCGCGCGGCCGCGAGATTGTCGGCCAGCGCCCCGGCAATGCGCTGCTGCTCGGCGAGATGGGCATCGGCAATACCTCGGCGGCGGCGCTGCTGCTCGCCCGGCTGGCCGGCATCGAGATCGGGCAGTGCACCGGCCGGGGGACAGGTCTTGACGACGCCCAACTCCAGCGCAAGACCGCGATCCTGGCCGGCGTGCTGCGCCTGCATGAACATGCCGTCGAGCCGCTGGACGCGCTGGCGGCCTTCGGCGGCTTCGAGATCGCGATGATGGTCGGCGCCGTGCTGCAGGCGGCGCTGGAGCGGCGCGTGATCGTCGTCGACGGCTTCATCAGCAGCGCCGCCGTGCTGGTCGCCGCGCGGCTGCGGCCGGCCCTGCTGGAGCGCTGCGTGTTCGCGCATTGCTCGAACGAGCGCGCGCATCGCGCGATGCTGGCGGCCCTGGGCGCCGAGCCGCTGCTCGATCTGGGCCTGCGCCTGGGCGAGGGCTCGGGCGCGGCCCTGGCCTGGCCGCTGCTGCAATCGGCCTGCCGCATCCTGGCCGAGATGGCCAGCTTCGACTCGGCCGGCGTCAGCGGCCCGCGCTGAGCATCAGGCGCTGCAGATCCTTGACGAAGCGGTCCAGCTGCAGCGGCTTGGTCCAGTAGTCGAGCGCGCCGGCCGCGCGCGCCTCGGCGATCTCGTCCGGCATCGCGCTGGCCGACAGCGCGACGACGGCGATCGCGCCCAGCGCCGCATCGGCCTTCAGCGCGCGCAGCACCTGCAGGCCGTCCATGTCCGGCAGGCGCATGTCCAGCAGGATCAGGTCGGGCCGCAGCTCGGTCGCCCGCCGCAGGCCGGCGCCGCCGGTCTCGGCCAGGTGCACGGCCAGCCCGGGCCAGCCGGCCAGCGCCTCGGCGACGAGGATCTGGTTGACCTCGTTGTCCTCGATATAGAGCAGGGACAGCGGCGCGCCGCCGCCCGCCGGGGCATTGGCCGCGGGCCGCGACTGCTGCAGCGCCTGTGCCATCAGCGCACCGGCGGCCGCCTTGGCATCGGCCAGGCGCAGGCCCAGCGTCGCCGTCGTGCCGCGGCCCGCCTCGCTGTGCAGTTCCAGGCTGGCATCCATCAGCGCCAGCAGATGCTTGCTGAGCACCAGGCCGATGCCGGTGCCGACTATGCCCTCGCGCTCGCGGCCCAGGCGGTTGAAGGGCTCGAACAGATGGGCCAGCTGCTCGCCATCCATGCCCAGGCCGTTGTCGGCGATCTGCAGCAGCAGCCGGCCGGCCTGGCGATCGACCCGGCAGGCGATGCGCACCCAGCCGCCGCGGCGGTTGTAGCGGATTGCATTGCCCAGCACATTGAGCAGGGCCTGGCGCAGGCGCTGCGCGTCGGCGTCCAGCCAATGCTCGAACTCGGCGCCCACCACGGCCGGCCGCAACTCGACGCCGGCCGCCTGCGCCTCGCCGGCCAGCTGGCGCAGCGCCTCCTCAAGCAGCGGGCGCAGCGCCACCGGACCGGTCTGCAACCGCATCTCGCCGGACTCGATGCGGGCGATGTCCAGCACGTCGTTGATCAGGTTCAGCAGATTCCAGCCGGCCTGGGCGATCGCGGCGACCTGGTCGCGCTGCGCCGCGCGCAGACCCTCGGAACCCTGCAGCAGCTGGGCAAAACCGAGCACCGCGTTCAGCGGGGTGCGCAGCTCATGGCTCATGCGCGAGAGGAACTCGGTCTTGGCGCGGCTGGCGGCCTCGGCCGCCGCCCGCTCGGCGCGCGCGCTGTCGGCCTGCGCGCGCAGCTGCTCGTAGTCGCTGATGTCGCGGAAGATGTAGAGCAGGTACTGCTGCTCATCCTCGACCATGGGCCGGGCCGACATCAGGCCGGTCAGCACGCGGCCGTCCTTGTGGCGCAGGTGCATGCGCATCGAGTCGACCTGGCCGGTGCTCTGCAGACGCGCGATCAGCTGCTCGCGCTGCTCGGGCGGCTCCCACATGCCCAGCTCGTCGCCGTTGCGGCCCAGCGCCTCCTCGCGCGTGTGGCCGGTCATCGCCACATAGCTCGGATTGACGTCGACAAAGCAGCCATCGGAGCGCCGCGCGATGACGACCGCATCGGGCGTCGAGCTGTAGAAGTTCTGGAAGCGCTGCTGCAGGGTCAGGGCCTTGCGCTGCTGGCGCTTCATCGCATCGATGTCGATATGGGTGCCGACCATCAGGATGGGCCGACCGTCGGGCGCGCGCTGCGTGACGCGGCCGCGCGCCAGCATCCAGCGCCAGCGGCCCTGGGCGTCGCGCATCCGGTATTCGTTGACATAGATGCCCTGCGAGGGCTCGTCGCCGCGCGTATGTTCCAGGGCCAGACCGATGGCGCGCTCGGCATCGTCGGGATGCAGGAGCGCGCGCCAGCGCTCTATCGTCGCCTCGTGATCGCCGGGCGGGTAGCCGAGCTGCTCGAAATAGCGCTCGCTGAGCACCATGCGCTGCTCGGCGATATGCCATTCCCACAGCGCCGCCTCGCTGGCATCCAGCGCCATCGCCAGCCGCGCCTCGCGCTGACGCAGGCGCTGCAGTTCGGCACGCTGGCGCAGCCAGAACCACAGCAGCAGCCCCAGCGGCAGGAGGCCGGCGGCAATCAGCGCGAGGATGCTTGCTGCGGTCATGGATGTCGGCAATGGACGACGGGGCCATACTAAGCGAAGCGCCGCGCCGGCGCAGGCCGATCGAGCCCTTGCTCGCGGGGCGCTAGAGTGCGGGCCATGCTTTCCGTCCTCCGGCACGAAGTCCGCCTCTTCTTCATCGCCCTGCAGTTCCTCAGCCGCTGCCCGATACCGGCCTGGGTCGGCTTCGAGCCGGCCTGGCTGCAGCAATGCGCGCGCTACTTCCCCCTGGTCGGCCTCTTGGTCGGCGCCATCTGCGGCCTCGTGCTGTGGGCCGCGCAATGGATCTGGCCAAGCTCGATCGCGGTGGGGCTCGCCATCGCCACCGGCGTCTGGATCACCGGCGGCTTCCACGAGGATGGCTGGGCCGACAGCTGCGACGGCCTCGGCGGCGCGGTCTCGCGCGAGAAGGCGCTGGCCATCATGAAGGATTCGCGCATCGGCAGCTATGGCGCGCTGGGCCTGATCCTGATGCTGGGCCTGAAGGCGGCCTGCCTGCTGGCGCTGGCCGAGACCGACGGTGGCCTGGCCGCGCTGGCCCTGGTCTGGGGCCATGCCAGCTCGCGCGCGGCGCCGATCTGGCTGTTGCACCAGCTGCCCTATGCCGGCGACGCCGAACATGCCAAGGCCAAGCCGCTGGCGACGCAGGCCAGCGAGGCCACCCTGGCCTTCGCGCTGGCCTCGAGCCTGCTGATCGGCGCGGCGATCGCCTGGCTGCGGCCCGAGCTGCTGCCCAGCCTCTGCGCGGCCGTGCTTGCCTCGGCCGGGGTCACGCTCTGGGTGCAGGGCAGGCTCGAGCGGCGCCTGGGCGGCTATACCGGCGACACCCTGGGCGCGACCCAGCAGCTGGCCGAACTGGCCGGGCTGCTGAGCTTCGTGGCGCTGCTCGATGTCTTCTGAGCCCTTGCGGGTCTGGCGCCATCCGCGGCCCGAGGGCGCGGCGGGGCTTTGCGTGGGCGCCGGCTGCGATCTGCCGCTGCACTGGCGGCGCGCCAAGCGCCTGGCGCGGCGCATCCAGCAGGTGGCCCGGCGCGAGCGGCTGCCGCGGCGGATCTGGACCTCGCCGCTGCAACGCTGCGCCGACGTCGGCCGTTGGCTGCGGCACTGGGGCTGGCAGCACCGCATCGATCCGGCGCTGGCCGAATTGGACTTCGGCCGCTGGGACGGCCTGGCCTGGAGCGCCATCGACAAGGCCCAGCTGGACGCCTGGGTCGCCGACTTTGCCACGCACCGGCCCGGCGGCGGCGAGAGCCTGGTCGAGCTGCTGGACCGTGCGGCCGGCTGGCGGGCCGAACCCGGCGCGCTGGTCGTCGGCCATGGCGGCTGGATGCTGGCGCGGCGCTGGCGGCTGGAGCGGGGCCAGGCCTTGCCCGAGGCCGAGCAATGGCCGGCGCCGCCGCGCTACGGCGCCTGCTGGGAACTCTGAACCGGAGGCACCCGCTTCTCGCCGCGACGCTCGGCCAGCATATCGCGCGCATTGGCGGCGCCCAGGCCCTTGAAATAGGCCCAGTCGCCATGGCTGGCGCTCATCCGCTGCAGCAGCGCCGCCTGCGCGGCATCGGCGGCCAGGCCCTGGGCCAGCACCGCCCCGGCCTGCCGCGACAAGGCCTGCAG
Source organism: Roseateles violae (assembly GCF_030410485.1). GTDB lineage: Bacteria > Pseudomonadota > Gammaproteobacteria > Burkholderiales > Burkholderiaceae_C > Roseateles_D > Roseateles_D violae. Next base: position 332,355 of record NZ_JAUHHC010000005.1, read on the forward strand.
ATAGGCCTGGAACTCGAGCAGCTCGGCGGCCCCGCCGACCTCGCCATGGCCGGGCACAAAGCGCCGCACGGCGCCGGGCTGGGCAGCGATGGCACCCAAGCTGGCGATCCAGTCGGCGACGCGCGCGTCGATCAGGTTCGGGACGGCACGCCGCCAGAACAGATCGCCCATGAAGACGACGCCGGCGTCGGACACGGTAACGACCGTGTCGCCGCCGGTATGGCCGGGCCAATGGCGCAGCAGCAGGCGCCGGCCGCCGCCGAGGTCCAGCTCCAGCCGCTCGTCGAACAGTTGCTGCGGCGCGCGCAGCGCGGCCACGCGCTCGCGCTGCGCCGGCGTCGCCTTGTCGCCACCGAGCAGGCGCAGATTCTCGGCATGGATCCAGCCGGCCACCCGGCGCTGCGCCACGATGACGGCACCGGCCTCGGCCAGCAGCGCATTGCCGCCCACATGGTCGATATGGTGGTGGGTGTTCAGGACATAGCGCAGCGGCAGCGGCGTCAGTCGGCGCACGGCGGCCAGCAAGGCGACGCTGGCCTCGGGTCGGTACAGGCTGTCGACGAGAGCCACCGCCTCGCTGCCGATGACGATGCCGGCATTGGCGCCGGCGCGTCCGCCCTGGTCGATGACCGCGTAGACGCCGGGCGCCAGCTGCTGCAGCTTGAACGGTTCGCTCGTTTCCTGGGCGCCCACGGCCGCCGAGACGACGGCCAAGCACAGCGCGAGCAGCAGCCGCCGCGCCAACGTCCTCATGCGGCGGCGGTCAGGCGCAGGTATTTCTGCATCAAGGTTTCGCGGCTTTCGACATGGGCCGGGTTGACCGGGATGCAGGCCACCGGGCAGAGCTGCACGCATTGCGGCTCGTCGAAATGGCCGACGCATTCGGTGCATTTGTCCGGGGCGATCTGGTAGAACTCCTCGCCCATCGAGATCGCGTTGTTGGGGCACTCGGGCTCGCAGACATCGCAGTTGATGCATTCGTCGGTGATCATCAGGGCCATGTCCTACGCCCCTTTCTCGATCCGCGCCGTCAGCCGTTGATGCACCGACGGCGACACGAACTGCGAGACATCGCCGCCCAGCGTCGCGATCTCGCGAACAAAGGTGCTGGAGATGAACTGGTGCTGGTCCGAGGGCGTCAGGAACACCGTCTCGACCTCGGGCATCAGCTTGCGGTTCATGCCGGCCATCTGGAACTCGTACTCGAAGTCGCTGACCGCGCGCAGGCCGCGCACGACGACCTTGCCGTCATGCTCGACGACGAAGTCGCGCAAGAGGCCGCGGAAGGCGATCACCTCGACATTCGGGTACGGTGCGGCCAGTTCGCGCGCGATTTCCAGGCGCTCCTCGATCGTGAACATCGTGCGCTTGTGGTGGCCTGCCGCCACCGCGATGACCAGTCGCTCGAACAGGCGGCTGGCCCGGCGCATCAGGTCTTCGTGGCCCAGCGTCATCGGGTCGAAGGTGCCGGGATAGACGGCGGTGAGAACGGTCGCGGAGGTCATGATGGCCGCGATTATCCCCGCGGCGCTCCGCCCTTGCGCAGCAGCTGGTAATGGACGGCGCCGGCGCGGCCCTGCTTCCAGGGCAAGAGGCCCAAATCGGCCGCTGCGGCGACGGGCTCCGGCGATTCCAGATAGACCAGGCCGCCGTCGACCAGCAGCGGCACGGCCGCGCCCAAGGCGGCGAGGAACAGGTCCTGTGCGAACGGCGGGTCCAGCAGCACCAGCTCGAAGCGCGCCGGCGCCGAGCGGGCCATCCAGGCCAGGGCGTCGGCGCACTCGATCCTGATGTTCTGCGCCTTCAGGCGCTGGGCGCTGGCCTGCAGACTCTTGGCCAGGGCCGCGTCGCGCTCGAGCAGCGCGACCTCGGCCGCATGGCGCGAGGCGGCCTCGAAGCCCAGGGCGCCGCTGCCGGCAAAGGCATCGAGCACCCGCCAGCCGTCCAGTTCCTGGCCCAGCCAGTTGAACAGCGTCTCGCGCACGCGATCCGGCGTCGGGCGCAGGCCCGGCCTGTCGGCGACCGGCAGCTTGGAACGCTTCCACTGGCCGCCGATGATGCGGACCTCGCTCATTGCCGGCCGAACGCCGGGCCGCCCCAAGTCGACCGGCGTCCCCTCGGGGGACCGGCAAACGTGCCCGTTTGACGAGGGGTGCTCATGTCCGGACCGGGATTCCGCGAGCCGCCATCAAGGCCTTCGCCTCACCGACCGTGTGCTGGCCATAGTGAAAAATGCTGGCAGCCAGCACCGCGTCGGCGCCGCCCTTCTGCACGCCGTCGGCCAGATCGTCGAGCGAGCCGACGCCGCCGGAGGCGATCACCGGCACGCCGACCGCATCGCTGACGGCGCGGGTCAGTTCCAGGTCGAAGCCGCTTTTCGTGCCGTCGCGGTCCATGCTGGTGAGCAGGATCTCGCCGGCGCCGTACTCGGCCATCTGCTTCGCCCATTCGACCGCGTCGAGGCCGACGTTCTTGCGGCCGCCATGGGTGTAGACGTCCCAGCCGCTGCCGTCCGCGCGGCGCTTCGCGTCGATCGCAACGACGATGCACTGCGCGCCGTACTTGTCGGACGAGGCGCGGATCACGTCGGGATTGGCCACGGCGGCGGAGTTGAAGCTGACCTTGTCGGCACCGGCATTCAGGAGGCGCCGCACATCGGCGACCTCGCGCACGCCGCCGCCAACGGTCAGCGGAATGAAGACCTGCGAGGCGACCGCCTCGATGATCGGAAGAATCAGGTCGCGGCCGTCGCTGGTCGCGGTGATGTCCAGAAAGGTCAGCTCGTCGGCGCCCTGCTCGTTGTAGCGCGCGGCGATCTCGACCGGATCGCCGGCGTCGCGCAGCTCGGTGAAGTTGATGCCCTTGACGACGCGACCGCCGGTGACGTCGAGGCAGGGAATGATGCGTTTGGCCAGCATGGACTTCTCTGGATGGGCCGCTGCCAGCGCGGCCGGTGTTGTAGCGCTCAGCCCTGGCTGAGCTGGTCGGCGCGCGCCTGCGCCGCCTTCAGGTCGAGATCGCCGGTGTAGATCGCGCGGCCGCAGATGACGCCCTCGACGCCCTCGCTCTCGACCGCGCACAGCGCCTCGATATCGGCCATGCTGGACAGGCCGCCGGAGGCGATGACGGGAATGGACAGCGCGCGTGCCAGCTTGACGGTGGCGTCGATATTGATGCCGGTCAGCATGCCGTCGCGCCCGATATCGGTGTAGATGATGCCCTCGATGCCGTAGTCCTCGAACTTCTTGGCCAGGTCGATCACCTCGTGGCCGGTCAGCTTGCTCCAGCCATCGGTCGCGACCTTGCCTTCCTTGGCGTCCAGGCCGACGAGGATGTGGCCGCCGAAGGCGGTCGCCGCGTCCTGCAGAAAGCCGGGGTTCTTGACCGCGGCCGTGCCGACGATGATGAAGGACAGGCCGTCGTCCAGATAGCGCTCTATCGTGTCGAGGTCGCGGATGCCACCGCCCAGCTGCACCGGGATCTCGTCGCCGACCTCGCGCAGGATGGCCTTGATCGCCGGCTCGTTGACCGGCTTGCCGGCGAAGGCGCCGTTCAGGTCGACCAGATGCAGGCGCCGCGCGCCGGCATCGACCCAGCGCCTTGCCATCTCGGCCGGGTCCTCGCCGAAGGTCGTCGAATCATTCATATCGCCCTGCTTCAGGCGCACGCAACGTCCGTCTTTCAGGTCAATGGCAGGTATCAGCAGCATGGCCGAGGCTTTGAGAGGGGGAGGAAGGAAAAAGGCCGAGCGACAGGTGGAGGTGGGGATCCTCAGGGCTTCCAGCGCAGGAAATTCTTGTAGAGGGCAAGGCCCAGCGCGGCACTTTTTTCGGGATGGAATTGAGTCGCAAAAATATTATCCCTAGCCACCGCGCAGGTAAAGCGCTGGCCGTAGTCGGTCTCGCCGGCGCTGTGGCGCGCTTCAGACGGTGCCGCGTAGAAGCTGTGCACGAAGTAGAACCAGCTCTCGTCGGGCACCTCGCCCCAGACCGGATGCGCCTGGGTCTGGTGCACGCGGTTCCAACCCATCTGCGGCACCTTGTAGCGGCTGCCGTCGGGCTGGACCTGGCCTTCCAGCTGGAAGCGCCGGACCCGGCCGGGGATCAACCCGAGCCCCGGCGTGTCCTGCTCCTCGCTGTGGTCCAGCAGCATCTGCATGCCGACGCAGACGCCCATCAAGGGCTTGTTGGCCGCCGCGTCGAGCACGGCCTCCTTGAGCCCGGAGTCGGCCAGCTCGCGCATGCAGTCGCGCATCGCGCCCTGGCCCGGCAGCACGATGCGCTCGGCCGCGTGGACTTCTTCGGGCCGGGAGGTGACGAGGACCTCGACGCCGGTATCGGCCGCCGCATGCAGCACCGCCTGCGAGACCGAGCGCAGATTGCCCATGCCGTAGTCGACGACGGCCACGGTCGCCTTCTTGCTGCTCATGTCAGAGGCTTCCCTTGGTCGACGGAATCTGGCCGGCCGAGCGCGGATCGAGCGTCATCGCCATGCGCAGCGCGCGGCCGAAGGCCTTGAACATGGTCTCGGCCTGATGATGGGCGTTGTGGCCCTTCAGATTGTCGACATGCAGGGTCACCAGCGCATGGTTGACGAAGCCCTGGAAGAATTCGTAGGTCAGCTGGGTGTCGAAGGCGCCGACGGCGCCCGAGGTGAACTTGCAGTCCATCTCCAGGCCCGGGCGACCGGAGAAGTCGATGACGACACGCGACAGCGCCTCGTCCAGCGGCACATAGCTGTGGCCGTAGCGGGTGATGCCCTTCTTGTCGCCGATCGCCTTGGCGACGGCCAGGCCCAGGGTGATGCCGACGTCCTCGACCGTGTGGTGGCCGTCGATGTGCAGATCGCCCTTGGCCTCGATGTCCAGATCGATCAGGCCATGGCGCGCGATCTGGTCCAGCATATGGTCGAAGAAGCCGATGCCCGTGTTCAGCCGGGCCTCGCCCGTGCCGTCCAGATTGACGCGCACGGTGATCTGGGTTTCCTTGGTGTTGCGGCTGACTTCCGCGATGCGATCGCTACTCATGACAAGCTCTCTTTGAGTGCGGCCAGCATGGCCGCGTTTTCCTCGGCCGTGCCGATCGTGATGCGCAGGCAGTTGGCCAGCGAGGGATGGGCGGCGGACGAGTTCTTGATCAGCACGCCGCGTGCCTTCATGCCGGCGAAGGTGCGCGCCGCATCGGCCACGCGCAGCAGAATCATATTGCCCTGGCTCGGATAGGGCTTGACGCCGGGCATTGCCTGCAGCGCCGCAAACACCGCCTCGCGCTGCGCGCGCAGCTCGGCCGCCTGGGCGGCATAGACCTCGGCATGCTCGAGCGCGAACAGGCCCGCCTCGGCATTCAAGACGCCGATATTGAAGGGCGGCCGCACCTTGTCGACCTCGGCAATGAGCGCCTCGCGGCCGATCAGATAGCCGATGCGCACGCCGGCCAGGCCGAACTTGCTCATCGTGCGCATCACCAGCACATGGGGGTGGCGCTCCAGCAGCGGCATCGAGTGCGCGGCGGCAAAGGGCTGATAGGCCTCGTCCATCACCACCAGGCCCGGCGCCGCCTCGACGATCTGCTCGATCAGGGCCGCGTCCCAGAGATTGCCGGTCGGGTTGTTCGGATAGGACAGATAGATCAGCGCCGGACGATGCTCGGCAATCGCAGCCAGCATCGCGGGGCCGTCGAGCTCGAAGTCCTCGCGCAGCGGCACGCCGACGAATTTGAGGCCCTGGTAGCGCGCCGAGATCTCGTACATGACGAAGCTGGGCATGGGCGACAGCACCGTGGCGCCGGGCCGGCCGCAGGCCATGCTGAGCATCGTGATCAGCTCGTCCGAGCCATTGCCCAGGGTGATGGCGCAGCCGGCCGGCATGCCGGCATGGGCCGCCAGCGCGGCGGCCAGATCGGCGGTGCGCTCGGCCGGGTAACGGTTGATCGCGACGGCGCCGAGTCGCTCGCCCAGGCGGCGCTGCAGATCGGCCGGCAGGCGGAAGGGGTTCTCCATCACGTCCAGCTTGACCAGGCCCGCGCTGGGCTGGACCGCATAGGCATGGGTCGCGCGCAGATCGTCGCGAAAGCAGGCCAGACCTTGTTCGATTCTGTCCATCGTCATCATCACTTCTCCAACAAGGGCTCGGGCGCCGCCCGCAGCGGATCCAACACCTGCACGCTGTCGTAGACCTGGCCGTGCGGCAGTTCCAGGCTCAGCAGCAGAGCGCAGCCCTGCGCCTTGGCGGCGGCAACGATCAGGGCGTCGGCATAGGCGAGGCCGAAACGGCTCTCGATCGACCAGGCGCTCTCCACCGTCGCATGATCGATCTGCCAGGGGCTCCAGCGCTGGTAGCGTCGCACCTCGGCACGCGCATCGCCATTGGGCATGGCCGGGCTGATGCGGGTCGTCACCAGGCGGTAGAAATCGTTCAGCACCTGAGTCGAGACGCGGCCGCTGCGCTGTTGCCAGAGCCGGCGCAGCCAGGCCAGCACTTGCTCGCGCGCGTCGGGCCGGGCGCCGTCCTCGCTGAGGATCAGCACCGAGGTGTCGACAAAGACGGTCACCGAGCTCATCGCTCGTCGCTCCGGCCCGGATAGGGCTGGCCTTCCGACACCCAGGCCCTTTCGCGGTGCAGCCAGTCCTGCATCGCCCGTTCGTAGGCATCGTCCGAACGCATCTTCTCGGCCAGCATCTCGCCGACCAGACGCGAGACGCTGGTATTGCGCCGCGCCGCCTCCAGGCGCGCCCACTCGGCCACGCTGTCGTCCATCGAAATGGTGACGTTCTTCATGGCTCGCAATTTAACACGAAGTTCGTGGAACACGAAGTTCGTGTTACTTGGGCTTATCGCCAGGACCGGCTTTGGCATGGTCGCCTTCGGAAGGAGCCACTGACAATCTGCGCCGATGAAGACCTCGTCCCGGCGCCTGCCCGCCTTCGCCGTCCTGCTGTTCGTCGCTGCCTGCGCCGCCCATCAGGCACTGCCGCCGCTGGTCCAGGCCCCTCTGGCCGAGGCCGATGCGGCGATGCAGGCGATGATCGACAAGGAGCAGATGCCCGGCGGCCAGCTCTGGATCGAGCAGGCGGGCCATGCGCCCTACCAACGCGCCTATGGCCAGCGCGCGCTGGAGCCGCAGGCCGAGGCGCTGGACGAGGCGACCATCTTCGACGCGGCCTCGCTGACCAAGGCCGTCGTCACGGCGACCCTGGTGCAGTTGCTGCGCGAGCGGGGCCGCCTCGACATCGAGGCGCCGCTGCAACGCTATCTGCCCGACTGCGGCGGGGCCGACAAGGCCGGCATCACGATCCGGCATCTGCTGACCCACAGCTCGGCCCTGCCGGCCAGCCTGCCCGGCAACGGCGCCGGCGACTGGTCCGGCATCGCCGCGGCGCAGCGAATCGGCTGCGCGCTGGCGCTGGACGGCAGCCCCGGCGCTCAGTTCCGCTACTCGGACCTCAACTACATCCTGCTGGGCATCATCGTCGCGAAGCAGGCCGGCATGCCGCTGGAGCAGTTCGCGCAGACGGCCCTGTTCGAGCCGATGGGAATGAGCGACAGCGGCTATCTGCCGCTGCGCCGCTTCGCCGTCGCGCGCATCGCGCCGACGCAAAAGCTCGATGAGGGCCGCATGCTGCGCGGCGAGGTCCACGATCCGACCGCCCGCAAGATGGGCGGCGTGGCCGGCCATGCGGGACTGTTCACGACGAGCGCCGACCTGGCCCGCTTCGCTCGGATGCTGCTCAATGGCGGCGTGATGGACGACGGCCGGCACCTGCTCTCAAGCGAGAGCGTCCGGCTGCTGACGACGCCGCAGTCGCCGGCCGGCCTCCCGGTGCGCAGCCTGGGCTGGGACATCGACACGGCCTACTCGCGGCCGCGCGGCAAGCTCTATCCGAAGGGCCTGAGCTTCGGCCACACCGGCTTCACCGGTTGCGCTTTCTGGCTCGACCCGGGCAGTCGCAGCTTCTTCGTGCTGCTGGCCAACCGCGTCCACCCGGGCCGGCCGACGAACACGCTGCCGCTGTACGAGCAGTTGGGCACGCTGTCGGCCCAGGCGGCAGGTCTGGGCTCGCCCTGAGTGCCTTCAGGCCTGAGCCGCCTGCCGCGCCGCCCGCTGCTCGACGTCGTGGAACAGGCGCTGGGCGACCAGCTCCAGGAAGAAGAAGCCGAAGCGCGGGTTCTGGAAGTAGAGCTGGCGCACCTCGTCGTAGCTGATCAGCAAGAGCGTGCCGTCCTCGTCGCAGACCACCGTCTGCGTGCGCCGATGCGAGGGCGAGACCAGGCCCAGTTCGCCGATGAACTCGCCCTTGCCCAGCGGCACATCGGCCTCGACCGCGCGGAAACGCCCGTCCAGCACGAAGACCATCTCCTTGCCCTCGTCGCCGAGCCTGAACAGCGTCTCGCCGGCGCGCATCAGGCGGCGGTGGCTGAACGGCTGCAGCCATTCGAGCGAGGCCGGCACGCCCTGGATCGAGGCGCCGCGCAGCTCGCTGGTCAAGCGCAGCAACTGGCGCAAGCGCCAGATGTTCAGCGGCAGCAGGGTCAGGTGCAAGAGCAGCACCGGGTAGACATGGCCCAGCGCCCCGTAGCTGATGAAGGCGAAGTTGGCGGCGATGCCGGCGATGCGCAGGCGCAGCATCGTCTTCATCGAGAAGGTCGCCAGCGTCAGCAAGGCGCCGAGATAGCCGAAGATTTCCGTCATGCCGCCGCTCCACGCTGCCGGGGAAGCGGCATTGTGAGGCCGGCGGCGGCACGCCGAATTCCGGGATCACGCCGACATTCGCCCGATCCGGGCGAAATGCGAACAAACAACCCATCGACCGGGCAGCGCCGGAACAGCCAACGCTCAGCCGCCGACGCTCTTCGTCAAGCGCATCTCGGCCGCCTGCGCATGGCCCTGCAGGCCCTCGCCATAGGCGAGCTCGGCGGCGATGGGCCCCAGCTTCTGCGCGCCGGCCTCGCTGACCTCGATCAGGCTCGAGCGCTTCTGGAAGTCATAGACGCCCAGCGGCGAGGAGAAGCGCGCGGTGCCCGAGGTCGGCAGCACATGGTTGGGGCCGGCGCAGTAGTCGCCCAGCGATTCGCTGGTGTAGGCACCGAGGAAGATCGCGCCGGCATGGCGCAAGAGCGGCTCCCAGCGCTGCGGCTCGGCGCTCGACACCTCCAGGTGCTCGGGCGCGATGCGGTTGCTGATCTCGCAGGCCTCGTCCATCGAGCGGGTCTGGATCAACGCGCCGCGGCCGGCCAGCGAGGCACGGATCACCGCCTCGCGCGGCATCGTCGGCAACAGGCGTGCGATCGCCTCGTGCACCTGGGCGATATAGCCGGCGTCGGGGCACAGGAGAATGCTTTGCGCCAGCTCGTCGTGCTCGGCCTGCGAGAACAGGTCCATCGCGACCCAGTCCGGCGGCGTCGTGCCATCGGCCAGCACCAGGATCTCGCTGGGGCCGGCGATCATGTCGATGCCGACCTGGCCGAACACATGCTTCTTCGCGCTGGCCACATAGGCATTGCCGGGGCCGGTGATCTTGTCGACGCGCGGCACCGTCGCCGTGCCGTAGGCCAGGGCCGCGACGGCCTGCGCGCCGCCGATCGTGAAGGCACGGTGCACGCCGGCCACATAGGCGGCGGCCAGCACCAGCGGGTTCTTCTCGCCCTTCGGCGTCGGCACGACCATGATGATCTCGGGCACGCCGGCCACCTGGGCCGGAATCGCGTTCATCAGGACGCTGCTCGGATAGGCCGCCTTGCCGCCCGGCACATAGATGCCGACGCGATCCAGCGGGGTCACCTTTTGCCCCAGCAAGCTGCCGTCCTCGTCGCGGTAGCTCCAGCTCTGGCCGCAGGCCTGCTTCTGCCGCTCGTGATAACTGCGCACGCGGGCGGCGGCGGCTTCCAGGGCCGCGCGCTGGGCCGGCGTGATCGCCTCGAAGGCGGCCTTCAGCTCCTCGCGCGTCAGTTCCAGCTCGCCCAGCGTGGTGGCCTGCAGATGATCGAAGCGCGCCGTGTACTCGAGCACGGCGGCGTCGCCACGCTGGCGCACATCGGCCAGGATCTCGGCCACCCGCTGCTCGATCGCCGAATCGGTCTCGGCCGACCAGTGCAGCACGCGCTGGAACTCGGCTTCGAAGTCGGGGGCGGTGGTGCTGAGCTGGCGGATGAGCATGGGATATAAAAACTACTTCGGAATGGCGGAGGCGAAGGCGTCGATCAGCCGGCGCAGCGGCTCGCGCTTGAGCTTGAGCGCCGCCTGGTTGACGACCAGGCGCGAGGAGATGTCCATGATGCGCTCGACCTCGATCAGGCGGTTGGCGCGCAAGGTGCCGCCGGTCGAGACCAGGTCGACGATCGCGTCGGCCAGGCCGGTCAGCGGCGCCAGCTCCATCGAGCCGTAGAGCTTGATCAGGTCCACATGCACGCCCTTGTCGGCGAAATGTTGGCGGGCGATCTCGGTGTACTTGGTGGCGACGCGGATGCGCGAGCCCTGCTGGACCGCGGTGGCGTAATCGAAGTCGTCGCGCACGGCCACGCTCATGCGGCAGCGCGCGATGTTCAGGTCCAGCGGCACGTACATGCCCGCTACGCCATGCTCGATCAGTACGTCGCGGCCGGCCACGCCGAGATCGGCGCCGCCGTACTGCACATAGGTGGGCACGTCGCTGGCGCGCACCAGCACGACGCGCACCTCCGGCTTGTTCGTCGCGAGGATCAGCTTGCGCGAGGTCTCCGGGTCTTCCAGCACCTCGATGCCGGCCGCCTTCAGCAGCGGCAAGGTCTCCTCGAAGATGCGGCCCTTGGACAGCGCCAGCGTGATCGTCGCACTCATGCTCAGGACACCCGCTCGATGTCGGCGCCCAGCAGGCGCAGCTTGTCTTCCATGCGGTCGTAGCCGCGGTCCAGGTGGTAGATGCGGTCGACCGTGGTCTGGCCCTGGGCGACCAGGCCGGCGATGACGAGGCTGGCGGAGGCGCGCAGATCGGTGGCCATCACGGTCGCGCCGGACAGGCGCTCGACGCCGCTGACGACCGCCGTCGAGCCGTCGACCTCGATCCGGGCGCCCAGGCGCACCAACTCGTTGACGTGCATATAGCGGTTCTCGAAGATCGTCTCGCTGATCTTGGCCGCGCCCTCGGCGATGCAGTTGACCGCCATGAACTGCGCCTGCATATCGGTCGGGAAGGCCGGGTACTCGCTGGTGCGGAAACCGACCGCCTTGGGCCGGCCGGCGGCCTTGACGCGGATCGTGTCGGCGCCGGGAACTATCGTCACGCCGGCCTCGCGCAGCTTGTCGATCACCGCGTCCAGGTGCTTGGCCTCGGCGTTCTTCAGGAGCACGTCACCGCCGGCGGCCGCGACCGCGCACAGGAAGGTGCCGGCCTCGATGCGGTCCGGGATGATGCGGTGCGGGGTCTTGGGCGCGTGCAGCTTGTCCACGCCCTGGATGCGGATGCGGCTCGTGCCATGGCCCTCGATCTTGGCGCCCATGCCGATCAGCATCTCGGCCAGGTCGCTGATCTCGGGCTCCTGGGCGGCGTTCTCGAGGATGGTCTCGCCCTCGGCCAGCGCGGCGGCCATCAGGAAGTTCTCGGTGCCGGTGACGGTGATCATGTCCGTCGTGATGCGGGCGCCCTTGAGCCGTCCGCCGGCGACCTTGGCATGGATATAGCCATGCTCGACCGTGATCTCGGCGCCCATGGCCTGCAGGCCCTTGATGTGCTGGTCGACCGGTCGCGAGCCGATCGCGCAGCCGCCCGGCAGCGAGACCTTGGCCTGGCCGAAGCGGGCCAAGAGCGGGCCCAGGGCCAGGATGGACGCTCGCATGGTCTTGACCAGCTCGTAGGGCGCCTCGGGCTTGTCGACCGGGCCGGCGTTCAGCGTCACCTCGTCCGGGCGCGTCTCGCTGCGCTCGGCCGTCGCGCCCATATTGCGCAAGAGCTTCAGCATCGTCGCCACGTCATGCAGGCGCGGCACATTGTGCAGGGTGATCGCCTCGGCCGTCAGCAGCGCGGCGCAGAGCTCGGGCAGGGCGGCGTTCTTGGCGCCGGAGATGAGGACTTCGCCGGCCAGGGGGCGGCCGCCGCGGATGAGAAGTTTGTCCATGCTGTGCTTGGCTGGTGTCTGCTGGGGTGCAATCGCAGCGGTGGACAGGTGGCGCCCTCTTGCCGAAGCGCCAGACCGCCACCCGCCGCGCGTGCGGGTGAGGATCGATCAGTGGTGGTGCTCGGTGCTCGCGTCTTGCGGGGCGGCGGCCCACTCGGCCGGGGTCAGCGTCTTCATCGACAGCGCGTGGATCTGCTCGCGCATGCGGTCGCCCAGCGCCCGGTAGACGCGCTGGTGACGCCGCACCCGGTTCAGGCCCTCGAACTCGCTGGAGACGATGGTGGCAAAGAAATGGCGGCCATCACCCTCGACCTGCAGCTCGGAGCATGCAAGGCCGGCGGCAATGTACTGCTGGACTTCGGCGGGGGTGGGATCGGCCATGATGCGTCGATTCTAAACGGCGCCTTCAGCTGCGGATCTTGTAGCCGCGGCGCAGCAGTTCCAGCGCGACGGCCGCGAGCACGACGAAGGCGCCGGCGACCAGGCCCAGGCTGAGCCAGGGCGAGACGTCGCTGACGCCGAAGAAGCCGCGGCGGAAGCCGTCGATGATGTAGAAGAAGGGGTTCAGATGGCTGACGCCCTGCCAGAAGGCCGGCAGCGACTTGATCGAATAGAACACGCCGGACAGAAAGGTCATCGGCATGATGATGAAGTTCTGGAAGGCGGCGATCTGGTCGAATTTCTCGGCCCAGAGCCCGGCGATCAGGCCCAGGGTGCCCATGATGGCCGCGCCCAGCAGGGCGAAGGCGATGATCCAGAGCGGATTGGCCAGGCCCGGCGGCGCGAACCAGAAGGTCACGACGATGACGCCGAAGCCGACGACCAGGCCGCGCACGATCGACGCGCCGACATAGGCGGCGAACCAGGCCCAGTGCGACAGCGGCGTCACCAGCAGGAACACGAGGTTGCCGGTGATCTTGCTCTGGATCAGGCTGGAGCTGCTGTTGGCAAAGGCGTTCTGCAGCACGCTCATCATCACCAGGCCCGGGATCAGGAAGCTGGTGTAGCCGACGGTGCCATAGACCTTCACATGGTCCTCCAGCACATGGCCGAAGATCAGCAGGTAAAGCACGGCGGTCAGCACCGGCGCGGCCACCGTCTGGAAGCTGACCTTCCAGAAGCGCAGCACCTCCTTGTAGAACAGGGTGCGGGCGCCCTGCAGCGTGAAAGCGTGGCTGGCGCTCATGCCGCGGCTCCTTGATGTTCTTCTTCTCTTTGCATCATCTCGATGAACACGTCTTCCAGATCGGCGCGGCCGATCTCCAGGTCTTCGATCGGGCAGGCGGCGGCGCGCAGGGTGCCCAGGATGGTCTCGACCTCGGCCGCGTCATGGGCCTTGATCTGCACGATGCGGCCGGTCACCCGCGACTGCTCCAGCAGCGAGATCGGCAGCGCCGAATCGGTCTTGAAGCGCAGCATGGTCGAGGCCGTGCCCTTCAAGAGCGCCGAGGTGCTGTCCAGCGCGACGATGCGGCCGAGCTTGAGCATCGCGATGCGCTGGCACAGCGCCTCGGCCTCTTCCAGGTAATGCGTGGTCAGGAGCACCGTGTGGCCCTCGCGGTTCAGCCGCGCAATGAACTGCCACAGGGTCTGGCGCAGCTCGACGTCGACGCCGGCCGTCGGCTCGTCCAGCACGATCACCGGCGGCCGATGCACCAGCGCCTGCGCGACCAGCACGCGGCGCTTCATGCCGCCGGAAAGCTGGCGCATGTTCGCGTGCGCCTTGTCGGCCAGGCCCAGGTTCTCGAGCAGCTCGTCGATCCAGGCCTCGTTGTTCTGCACGCCGAAATAGCCGCTCTGGATGCGCAGGGTCTCGCGCACGCTGAAGAAGGGGTCGAAGACCAGCTCCTGCGGCACGATGCCCAGCGCCTTGCGGGCGGCGGCATAGTCGTCGACGACGTCGTGACCCAGCACCTTGACGGCCCCGCCGCTGGCGCGGGCCAGTCCGGCCAGGATGCTGATCAGGCTGGTCTTGCCGGCGCCATTGGGCCCCAGCAGGCCGAAGAACTCGCCCGGCTGGATGTCGAAGGACACGCCGTCGAGTGCCCTGACCCGGCCCCCTCGATAGGTTTTGCTGACATTCTGGAAGGAGATGGCGGGGGTCGTTGGATGCATGGCGGCGCATTGTAGGAAGGCGGCGAAAAACCTGCTCGGGGCGGCTGATGCCAGAATCCGCTCCCAGGAGACAAGCACTACATGGCCACCAAAAAGCCGCGCCGCACGGCGGAGCGCATCCTCGAAGTCACGCTGGACCTGTTCAACCGCTTCGGTGAGCCCAATGTCTCGACCACGCTGATCTCGGCCGAGCTGAGCATCAGCCCCGGCAATCTCTACTACCACTACCCGGCCAAGGACGAGCTGATCAACGCGCTGTTCAATCGCTACGAGGGCGAGCTGAACACCTTGCTGGAGGCGGCCGACCAGGTGCGCAATGTCGAGGACGCCTGGCTGTTCTTCCATATGTTCTACGAGCTGATCTGGAAGCACCGCTTCCTCTACCGCGACCTGAACGATCTGCTGTCCAAGAACCGCCGGCTGGAGACGCATTTCCAGGCCGTGCTGGCCGCCAAGGGTCAGGCGATGCGGGCGGTGCTGGCCGGTCTGCAGCATGGCGGCGCGCTGGACATGGACGCGCGCGAGGCCGCGCCGACGGCCAATGCCATGGTGGTGCTCTTGAGCTACTGGCTCAGCTACGAATACGTGCGTGACCCGCGCCATGCGCTGGAGCCCGAACGCGCCGGTGCGGCGCTGATGCGCGGCGCCTTCCATCTGCTGAGCCTGCTCCTGCCCTATCTGGAGCCGGCCTCCAAAGACCATCTCTACGCCCTCGCCGGCCAATACCAGCAACAAGCCTGATCAATTTGTCAATCAATCAAGGAGACAGCGCCATGGCCAAGTGGACCGCCTTCCCATATGACAACAGCGCCTACCGCTACAACGCCGCGACGCTGAAGAAGCAGTGGGCGCGCCTGCATGCCGGCGATGCCGAGCCGTATCCGAAGGACGCCGCCGTGGTCGAGGCCTGGATTCATTTCCACGCCGGCGAGTTCCAGGCCGCCTACGAGGCGGGCCTGGCCGCCGGCGGGGCCGGCATCAATGTCGCCAACAAGGCGCAGGCGATCTACGCGAACTACCTCGAGAAGAAGGAGAAGCTGAAGCTCGAGATGTTCCTTGAGATCGCCGAGCGGGCCGAAGCCCAGCAGGCCACCGAGCCCAAGAACCCCAACGCCTGGTACCAGCAGGCCTACGCGATCGGCCGCTACGGCCAGGGCATCAGCGTCGCCAAGGCCCTGGCCCAGGGCCTGGGCAGCAAGGTCAAGAATGCGCTGGAGCGCACCATCGCGCTGGAACCCAAGCATGCCGACGCCCATATCGCGCTGGGCGCCTTCCATGCCGAGGTGATCGACAAGGTCGGCAAGCTCCTGGGCAAGACCCAGGGCGCCGATGCCGCCACCGGCCTGAAGATGTTCCAGCAGGCGCTGAAGCTGAACCCCACGAGCGCGATCGCGATGATCGAGCGCGCCAACGGCCTGGTGATGCTGGAGGGCGACAAGCGCATGAAGGAGGCCGAGCAGCTCTATGCCGACGCGGCCGCCTGCGAGGCGATGGACGCGATGGAACGGCTGGACGTGGAGCTGGCGCGGCAGGAGCTGGAAGAGTAGGCGCCAGCCCACCCGGTCGCTCAGGCGCGCGGATCGAATCCGAAGACGCGCAATTCCTGATCGCAACGGCAGGCCTTGGCGATGCGCGCCGCCCAGGCCACGGCCTCCTCGCGCGAGGGCAGTTCGAGCACGGCAAATCCGCCGTCCAGGCTCGGTGCCCAGGGGTAGCCGCCGGCGACCGCCTTGCCGTCCGCCGAGACGAGCACGGGTGGCACCGACTCGTCGATCCCGCCGGCGAAGACATAGACCCCGGCGGTCTTGGCCTCTTCGATCACCGCGTGCGCGTCGCGGCCCACCGCTTCCATCTGCTCGTCGGGGACGACCATGGCCTTGCTGGGAAAGGAGATCAGGTACTTGGCCATAAGGCTCCATTCATGAGGATAGCGAGCCCCCGCAAGGGCTCTCCATGGGCATGCATCAGTCCCAGCCGTCGGCGCCCCAGGGCAGCATCAGGCTCAGCGTCAGCAGCTTCTCGAACTCCGGCGCGAAGTTGTCGACGACGGCCTGCGGGTCGGGGCACAGGCCGCTGTCGGTGATCAGGCCGAACTGGACCTTGCCGGCATAGGTGAGGATGCTGACGCCGACGCCGATGTCGCCGGACTGCGGCACCCAGAACATCACCCGCTCGACCGTGGCGCCGCAGAACTTCAGCGCCTCGGCCGGGCCCGGCACATTGGTCATCACCGCCGTCGCCTTCTTGGCGAAGATGCCCAGCATCGCGTGCTGCACCGGCTTGATCAAGAGGCCGGCGACCGACAGCAGGCCGAAGGCCATCACCGGCTGGAAGCTGCCCTTCAGCTCGTTCATCCGCGCGCGCACCGCGTACAGGCGCTCGACCGGATTGGCGATGCCGATCGGCAGCACCAGCGGCACGAGGCCGAAGCGGTTGCCCAGCTGGTAGGCCTTGTCCAAGGGGCGCAGATTGACCGGCACCATCGCGCGGATCTCCTTGCCCGTCGGGTCCTCGCCCTTGTCGGCCAGATAGCGGCCGATCGCGCCGGCCACGCAGCTCAAGAGCACGTCGTTGACCGAGGCATTAAGCGCCTTGCCGACGATCTTGACCGTGTCCAGCGCCAGGCCCTCGTCCCAGGCGACGCGCTTGTGCGGGCCGGGCTTGCCCTTCAGCCGCGTCGGCGAATCGTCGGGCATCAGCGCGAAGGCGGCAACGTCGCTGACCGCCTGGGCGCCGATGCGAGCCACCTCCATCGAGCTGTCCACCGGCGAGGGCGTGTTGATCCAGGCCTCCATGGACTTGGCCGCGCCGGCGCCGGCCAGGCCGATCGCCTTGATGGTCAGGTCGCTGATCGGCCGCAGCAGCGCGTCGCCCAGCCAGTCCTGGTCGTCGCGCGGCTGCTGCTTGCGCGGCGGCGGCGCCTTGCCGCCGTCGGTGATCGACAGCATCACCGAGATCAGCGCGATGCCGTCCGCAATGCAGTGGTGGATGCGCGCGATCAGCGCGCTGCGGCCCTCGTCCAGATTCTCGATCAGCTGGAACTGCCAGAGCGGATGCTCGGGGTCCAGCGCCTGGGCGGCCAACTCGCCGACGCGCTCCTTCAGCACGTCCTGGCGCTGCTGGCCGCGCAGCGGCAGCAGTTCCTCGGCGACCACATGGCGGGCAATGTCGAAGTCCTCGTCCTCCACCCATTGCGCGCCGAGCGCGTCCTCGACGACCTTCTGCCGAAAGCGCGTGTACTGCAACAGCCGGTCCTGCACCCGCTCGCGCAGCGCGGCCAGCGTGATGCCGGGGCGGATGTACCAGACGCCGACGATCATCATCAGATTCGCCTCGGTGTCCATCCGCAGCCAGGCGGTGTCCACCTTGGACATGCGTTCCTGCATTGCTGGCGCCAAAGTCGTCTCCTTGCTCGAGCTTTCTTCTGTCTTCTAGAGTGTGCCGCCCAGACAATGCTGGGTAACATCCGCTGCGTCCATCCCGATTGTCACCAAGCCGCCAGCCCGGCCGCCCCAAGGAGAGGAAACAATGAGCCTGAAAGAGCAATTCGAAGCCGCCGTCGCGGCATCCAAGCAACTGCCCGAGCGTCCGGACAATATGACCCTGCTGAAGATCTATGCGCTGTACAAGCAGGGCAGCGCCGGCGATGTGGACGGCAAGCGCCCCGGCTTCACCGATATGGTCGGCCGCGCCAAATGGGATGCCTGGAACGAGCTGAAGGGCACCTCGACCGACGAGGCGATGCAGCAGTACATCGACCTGATCGAGTCGCTGAAGTAAGCAAGGCCCGGCACCAGGGTGCCTGCGAAGCCGACCGCTCAGGTCGGCTTTTTCTTTGCGGCCTTGGCGGTCTCCTTCTTCAGCAGCGCATCGAGCTCCTTCTCGACCTGCTCCTCGATCGTCGCCCTAAAGGCGCCCAGCAAGAGGCCCAGCTTGGCGCGCAGCTCGAAGTGGTCGGCCGCCACCGTCAGCTCCCCCTTGACGCCGGAGCGGCTGAACTCGACCGTGTCGCTGCTCTTGCCCTCGAGCACCGTGCATTCCATGTCGAACTTCTCCTCGACCTTCTCGGCCCAGGCCCAGGCCAGCTCGCGCGCGCGCTGAAGGCCCAGCTGGTGCTCGCGGTGGATGCGTATATCGGCCATCGTCATGTCTCCTCGTTTTCGTGCGGCGCTCAGCCGGCCAACTCGGCCCGGCGCTGCGCCTTGGGCAGCGCCGCCAGGCGCTTGACCTCGGCATAGAAGCGCGGCCAGTCGCGGCCCAGACGCTCGAACAGCGCCTCGAAGGCCGGCGTCAGCTCGCCATAGGCGGCCAGCAGCGCAAAGCTGGCGTTGTTGGCCCGCGCGACCCAGTCATCGTAGCCGGCATAGCCCTCCCATTGCTCGGTCTTGATGCGCTGGTAGTCGGCGCGGAACTCCGCCATCACCCGCGCCTTGTCCGCGCGCTTGCCGACGTCGTCGCCCGAGCCGGCATAGACCTCCTGCAGGCGCCGGCGCGTCGCGTCAGCCAGCGCGCGGAACTGCTGGCGGCGCTCCAGGCCGCGCTGGTAGTCCTGGCGCGCCTGCGGGCTGGCCTTCTGCTGCATCCAGGCCTCGGCGCCCAGGCGCTCGACCGCGGTGGCAAACGATTCGTTGAAGGTCGTGTCGTCGGCCGCATAGGCGATCTGGTGCGCCAGCTCATGGAAGACCATGCGCGCCAGCTCGCCCTCCGGATAGGCGATGAAGGTGTTCAAGAGCGGGTCGCCGCCGAACCAGTTGCTCCAGCCCAGGGTCGAATAGGCCGGCACCGCGCCGACGATGACCTCCAGCCCTTCCTCGCGCCGGAGTTCCTCGGCATAGGCGTCGGCCGCGCCGCGGTCGAAATAGCCGCGGTAGGCGACGCAGCCCATCACCGGAAAGCACCAGGTCTTGGGCTGCAGGCTCAGCTCCGGCGTCGCGACCACGTTCCAGACCGCCGCGCCGCGCTTCAGATCGGCATAGCGGCGGTAGCTGCTGTTGGCCGGCAGGTGCAGCTCGGCGATCGCGAAATCGCGCATCTGCTGGCTCAGCAGGAGTCGTTCGCGCAGCGCCGGCTTCAGCGCCGGGTCGGCCAGCCAGTCCTCGACCGGCCGGGCGCTGGAGATCAGGCTCAGATGCCCGCTCAGCGACTGGCTCAGATAGCCCAGCTGGCCGCAGCCGCTCAGCAGCAGCGCCGCCGCCGCCAGCGGAACGGCGGCCGCCCGCCTCACGCCGCGGCCACCTGCACCAGGCAGTCGTAGAAGCTGGGCGCCCGGCCCAGATCGGTCAGGCGCTGGTGCGTCAGCTCGTTGACATTGGTGCCCGCCGCGCCCAGCTTGCGCCACCAGATGCCCAGGCCATTGACGACGCCGGGCCGCGCGCGCGGGCTGATGCGCGCCTTGCACAGATAGCTGCCGCGCTCGTTGAACACGCGCACCATCGCGCCGTCGGTCAGGCCGCGCTCCGCCGCATCGTCGGCATGGATCTCCAGCAGCGGCTCGCCCTCGATGTCGCGCAGGCTCTTCACATTGACGAAGCTGCTGTTGAGGAAATTGCGTGCCGGCGGCGAGATCATCGCCAGCGGATAGCGCCGCGCCAGCTCGGGCGAGGACTGCCGGCTCTCGTAGTTCGGCACATAGTCGGCGCCGGCCGCATTGGCGCGGCCATTCGGCGTCGCAAAGCCGCCCTCGGCAAACGGCGCCTCGGCCAGGGGCAGGCTTTGCCAGCCCTGCGCGCGCAGCGCGTCGAAGTCGATGTCGCGGTTGAAGGCCTGGCGGGCCAGTTGCTCGTCGCTGTCGGCAAAGGCGGCATCGTCGAAGCCGCAGGCGGCGGCCAGTTCGCGGAAGATCTGCGTGTTCGGCTTGGCCTCGCCCAGCGGCGCCACGGCCGGCTCGTTGATCAGCACATCGGTGTGGCCGTAGCTGGTGTGCAGGTCCAGGTGCTCCAGTTGGGTGGTCGCCGGCAACACATAGTCGGCCAGATCGGCCGTGTCGGTCATGAAGTGCTCCAGCACGACGGTGAACAGATCGGCGCGCTGGAAGCCGCGAACCACCTTCGGCGACTCCGGCGCGACGGCCACCGGGTTGCTGTTGTAGACGATGACCGCCTCGATCTTGGGGCCGAACTCGGCCGAGCTCTCGCGCAAGAGGTCGTCGCCGATGGTGCTCATATTGATCAGGCGCGGCAGCGGGCCCGGCAGCAGATCGGGCCGCTCCAAGGCCGGGTTCTTGAACGGTGCAAACCAGCCCGAGCTCGACAGCAGCAGGCCGCCGGCGCGCTGCCGCCAGGCGCCGCTCAGACAGGGCAGCAGCGCGATCAGGCGCACCGCATTGCCGCCGCCGCGCACGCGCTGCATGCCGTAGTTGAGCCGGATCGCCGCCGGCTTGCTTGTCGCATAGTCGCGCGCCAGGCCGCGCACCTCCTCGGCGGAGATGCCGCAGACCTCGGCCACCCGCTCGGGCGGCCAGCCCAGCGCCTTGCCGCGCAGCTCGTCCCAGCCATCGACATGGCGGGCGATGTAGTCGTGATCGAGCCAGTCATGGGCGATCAGCTCGTGCATCAGGCCCAGGGCCAGCGCACCGTCCGTGCCGGGCAAGAGCGCGATGTGCTGGTGGCATTTGTCGGCCGTCTCGGTCCTGCGCGGGTCGATGCAGATCAGCTTGGCGCCCTCGCGCTTGGCCTGCATCGCATAGGTCCAGAAATGCAGGTTCGAGGCGATCGAGTTGCTGCCCCAGATCAGGATCAGCCGGCTCTCGGCGAAAAAGGGCAGGTGCATGCCCAGCTTGTGGCCATAGGTCGCCGTCAACGCCGCGCCGCCGGCCGAGGCGCAGATCGTGCGGTCCAGGCGCGAGGCGCCCAGCCGGTTGAAGAAGCGCCCGGCCATCGCCTCGCCCTGCAGCAGGCCCATGGTGCCGGCATAGCTATAGGGCAGGATGGCCTGCGGATCGCGCGCGGCGATCGCCTTCAGCCGCGCGGCGATGTCGGCCAGCGCCTCGGCCCAGGACACCGGCTCGAAGCGCGGCGCCTCGGTCTTGGCGCTGACGCGCTTGAGCGGCCGCAGCAGGCGCTCGCCGTGGTAGGTCCGCTCGGCATAGCGTGAGACCTTGGTGCACAGCGCGCCATGGGTGCTCGGATGCTCGGCCCGGCCCTGCACCTTGATGACGCGGCCCGCCTCGACGGTGATCTTCAGCGCGCAGGTGTCCGGGCAATCATGCGGACAGGCACCGTGGACGACATGCTGCAAGGCAGCGGTAACAGCGGGATTCATGCGTGAACTATTGCATATGGGAGGACGGCAGCCGTCGGGTGGGGGCTTGGGCCGGCCGCCGCGCCGCCGGCGCCCCCGCACAATGACTCGATTATTTCTCCAACCCCGATGAACGTGCCCTGACCGCGCCGGAGGATCGCTTGCGTAGACGTGCCGCCCTTTCCACCCTTGCCGCCAGCCTCGCCGGCGGCCTGCTCGCCCCGCCGCTGCGGGCGCAGGAACAGACGGCGGCCGCCGTGCCGCAGGGCGCCCCGCGCCGCCGCCTGCTGCTGGGCCAGTCGGCGCCGCTGTCGGGGCCGGCCGCCCAGCTGGGCAAGCAGATGCAACTGGGCGCCCGCCTCTTCTTAGACGCGCTGAACGCGGCCGGCGGCATCAATGGCATGACGGTCGAGCTGAAGACCCTGGACGACGGCTACGACCCCGAGCGCTGCAAGGCCAATACCGAGAAATTCATCGACGAGGACGTGTTCGCCCTGTTCGGCTATGTCG
Source organism: Roseateles violae (assembly GCF_030410485.1). Classification (GTDB taxonomy): domain Bacteria; phylum Pseudomonadota; class Gammaproteobacteria; order Burkholderiales; family Burkholderiaceae_C; genus Roseateles_D; species Roseateles_D violae. The sequence continues at coordinate 354,304 of NZ_JAUHHC010000005.1, forward strand.
GCACGCCGACCTCGCTGGCCGCCCTGCCCCTGGTCAACCAGCACAAGATTCCGTTCTTCGCGCCGCTGACCGGCGCCGAGGCGTTGCGCGATCCGCTCAGCCGCTGGGTCTTCCATGTGCGCGCTTCCTATTACGAGGAGACGGCGCTGATCGTCAAGCAGCTGGCCGAGCTGGGCCTGCACAAGATCTCGGTCTTCCACCAGAACGACAGCTATGGCAAGGCGGGGCTGGAGGGCGTCACGCGGGCGATGAAGCCGCTGAGCCTGCAGCCGCAGGCCGCCTCGACCGTCGAGCGCAACAGCGTGGACGTGGCCAAGGCCGTGCGCGAGCTGCTGCCGGGCAAGCCCGAGGCCATCGTACTGATCAGCGCCTACAAGAGCTGCGCCGCCTTCATCCGCGAGGCGCGCCGCGCCGGCTACGGCGGCGTGTTCTACAACGTCTCCTTCGTCGGCACGCAGGCCCTGCTGGACGAGCTGGGCAAGGACGCCCTGGGCGTCGTCGTCAGCCAGGTGATGCCCTATCCCTTCGGCACGACCAGCGGCATCGCCGCCGAGTACCAGGCGGCGCTGGCCAAAGCCGGGGGCGATCTGCGCCCGGACTACAACGGCATCGAGGGCTTCCTGGCCGCCAAGGTGCTCAGCGAGGGCCTGCGCCGCATGGGCCGGCCCAGCCGCGAGGGCCTGGTCGCCGCGCTGGAGGGCCTGCAGAGCTTCAACCCGGGCGGCTTCCCGATGAAGTTCGGCCCGACGCGGCACACCGCCTCGAATTTCGTCGAGCTCTCGATGCTGACGGCCGACGGCAAGGTCAAGCGCTAAGCGGCCGTCAGGCGCACCGAAGCCTGCGCGGCTCAGGGGCGGCGGGTAAACTCAAAAGAAGGTCTTTGGACATCTTTTGAGAGCAAGCGCCATGAAGCTGATCGACTCGATTCTTGCCGATGCGCAGAGCATCGCCACCCTGCGACGCGATATCCATGCCCACCCCGAGCTGTGCTTCGAGGAGGAGCGCACCGCCGACCTGATCGCCAAGGCTCTCACCGACTGGGGCATTCCGGTGCACCGCGGCCTGGGCAAGACCGGCGTCGTCGGCATCGTTAAGAACGGCACGAGCGAGCGCGCGGTCGGCCTGCGCGCCGACATCGACGCGCTGCCGATGACCGAGCACAACAGCTTCGCCCATGCCAGCAAACACCACGGCAAGATGCACGCCTGCGGCCATGACGGCCATACGGCCATGCTGCTGGCCGCCGCCAAGCACCTGAGCAAGCACCGCAACTTCGACGGCACCGTCTACCTGGTATTCCAGCCGGCCGAGGAAGGCGGCGGCGGCGCCCGCGAGATGATCAAGGACGGGCTGTTCGAGAAATTCCCGATGGAGGCCATGTTCGGCGCCCACAACTGGCCCGGCATGGCGGCCGGCCAGTTCGCGCTGAAGACCGGCCCGGTGTTCGCGTCCAGCAACGAGTTCAAGATCGTCTTGCGCGGCAAGGGCGCGCATGCGGCGATGCCGCACAACGGCATCGACCCGGTGCCGGCCGCCTGCCAGATGGTGCAGGCCTTCCAGACCATCATCACCCGCAACAAGCGGCCGATCGACGCCGGCGTGATCTCGGTGACGATGATCCACACCGGCGAGGCGACCAATGTCGTGCCGGACAGCTGCGAGATCCAGGGCACGGTGCGCACCTTCACACTCGAGGTGCTGGACCTGATCGAGCGCCGCATGAAGGAGGTCGCCCAGGGCGTGGCCCAGACCTTCGAGCTGCAGTGCGAGTTCAGCTTCCGCCGCAACTATCCGCCGACGATCAACCATGCGGCCGAGACCGCCTTCGTCGGCGAGGTGCTGAGCGATCTGGTCGGCGCCGAGAACGTGCAGGAGTTCGAGCCGACGATGGGCGCCGAGGACTTCAGCTTCTACCTGCTGGAAAAGCCCGGCTGCTACTTCCTGATCGGCAACGGCGACGGCAGCCACCGCGTCGGTGGCCACGGCATGGGGCCCTGCATGCTGCACAACCCCAGCTACGACTTCAACGACGAGCTGATCCCGCTGGGCGGCTCGATGTGGGTGCGCATGGCCGAGGCCTGGCTGGCCAAGCCGCGTCCATGAACGCCCCGTCCACTTCCAGCTTCTTCGCCGCCGGCTACGCCGAGGCGCGCGCGAAGTTCCTCGCGGCCGCCGAAGCCGCCGGCCTCGACAACGAGGAACATCTGCACCCGCTGCTGGGCGCCGAGGGCGAGCGGCTGGCGCTGGACGCAGTGCGCCAGGGCCCGCGCGATGCCGAGCGCCTGCTGATCATCAGCAGCGGCTGCCATGGCATCGAGGGCTTCGCCGGCTCGGGCATCCAGGTCGGCTTCTTGTCCGACCCGGGCTGGCATGCGGCCGTGCGGGCCAGCGGCGTGGCCGTGCTCTACATCCATGCGCTGAATCCCTACGGCTTTTCCTGGCTGCGCCGGGTCACGCAGGAAGGCGTGGACCTGAACCGCAACTTCCACGATTTCCACCGTCCGCTGCCCCGGAACGCCGGCTACGAGGAGATTGCCTCGGCCCTCGTGCCGCCGCACTGGCCACCGACCGAGGCCGATGCGGCCCGTCTGCGCGCCTATGCCGAGCAGCATGGCGAGCGCGCGCTGCAGACCGCGATCACCGGCGGCCAGTACACGGACGAGCTGGGCCTGTTCTATGGCGGCCATGCGCCAACCTGGAGCCATCAGACCCTGCGCCATCTGCTGGAAGAGCAAGGCCGCGGCGCCCGCCATATCGGCTGGATCGATCTGCACACGGGCCTGGGGCCGCGGGGACACGGCGAGCGCATCTTCGCCTGCCGCGACGACGCGGCCGCGCTGGCCCGCGCCCGCGCCTGGTGGGGCGCCGAGGTGACGACGGTGCATGACGGCAGCTCCAGCTCGGCGCCGCTGCAGGGCCTGATGTGGAACGTAATCTTCGAGACCTGCCCGCAGGCCGAGTACACCGGCATCGCGCTGGAGTACGGCACCGTGCCCTTGAGCGAGATGATCGACGCGCTGCGCGCCGACCATTGGCTGGAGGCGCATCCGGACGCGCCGGCCGAACAGGCGCGCGCGATCAAGCAGCAGATGCGCGAAGCCTTCTACATCGACAGCGCGGACTGGAAACAGCAGCTGCTGGAGCAGGCCCGGCAGGCCGCGCGCCAGGCGCTGGACGGCCTGAACAAGTAAGTCATGACCGAACAAGAGATCGAAACCATCCGCCAGCAGACCCAGGCCTGGCTGGAGAAGGCCGTGATAGGCCTGAACCTCTGCCCGTTCGCGAAGAGCGTGCACGTCAACCAGCGCCTGCGCTATGTGGTGAGCAGCGCGACGACGCCGGAGGAGCTGCTGAAGGAGCTGGCGCGCGAGCTGCTGTTCCTGAAACGTGCCGATCCGGACGAGATCGAGACCACCCTGGTGATCCATCCGCTGCTGCTGCAGGACTTCCTCGACTTCAACGACTTCCTCGGCGCCGCCGACGCCCTGATCGAGGACCTGGAGCTCGACGGCGAGCTGCAGTTCGCCAACTTCCATCCGCAGTACCAGTTCGCCGGCACCGCGCCGGATGACATCACCAACTACACGAACCGCTCGCCCTACCCGACCCTGCACATCCTGCGCGAGAGCAGCATCGAGCGGGCGACCGAGACGATGGCCGATACCGATGCCATCTTCGAGACGAATATCGAAACGATGGAGAAGCTCGGCCACGCAGGCTGGGCGGCCCTCGGACTGAAATAGGCAGCGGCCCAGGCTAACCCCGTTGACTCGGCTGCGCCGGGCGGGCAAGGTGAGCCCTCCTCGACCCCGGTCTCGCGATGGGCAATCACCGCCTTGCCAACCGTTCGCTGCTCGTCGTTGCTGCCGCCCTGCTGGCCGCGGCCTGTGGCATCGCGCCGCTGCAGCCCGACCGCCAGGCCCGCGCGCCGCGGCTGGACGGCTTCGGCACGGCCACCCTGGCCGTCCAGAGCCCTTCGGCCGAGGCCCGGCAGCTGTTCGCCCAGGGCATGGGCCAGGCCTATGGCTTCAACGAGCGCGAGGCGCAGCGCAGCTTCAAGGCGGCGCTGGCCCTGGACCCGGACTGCGCGATGTGCGCCTGGGGCGTGGCCTGGCAGATGGGCCCCAATATCAACTGGACCGAACGCCAGGGCGTGAAGGACGCCCTGCCCTATCTGGACCACGCACTGCGGCGCGCCGCGACGCTGCCGCCGCGCGATCGTGAGCTGATCGGGGCGCTGGCGCTGCGCTATGCCCATGCCAGCGAGGCGCGCAATATCGCGCCGCTGCAGGCCCAGGTCTGCGGCGCCGGCGCCGGCAACGAGGAGAAGGCCGATCCGCTGGACATCGCCTATGCCGAGCGGATGCGACTGCTGGCCGATCGCTACCCGGACGATCCCGATGTGCTGAGCCTGTATGCCGAGGCGGAACTGATCGCCACCCGCGTCGACTGGTGGGATGAGCGCGGCCAGCCGGCCGGCCGCATCGGCGAGCTGGCCGACAAGCTTGAGGCGGCGCTGACCCGCCAGCCGCGACACACCGGGCTCAACCATTACCTGATCCATACCGTCGACGATGTGCACCAGGCCGGGCGCGCCGAGGCGGCGGCCGACCGGCTCGGCGCGCTGGCGCCGAAGTCACCGCGTCTGCTGCACATGCCCTCGCATACCTACGCGCAGATCGGTCGTTATGCCGATGCCGAGCGCGTCAATGCCGAGGCGCTGGCGGCGGACGAGGCGATGCGCGCCACGCTCAAGCAGCAGGGCTTCACGCCCGGCACCGACTGGCGCGGCCACAACGGCAATTTCCGCTGGTATGCCGCGCTGATGCAGGGCCGCGGCGAGCTGGCCCTGCAGGTGGCGCGCGCCAACAGCCTGCGCGGCGGCGGCGACCATGGCGGCACCCAGCCCCTGCTGACCCTGATGCGGCTGGAGCGCTGGGATGAGCTGCTGCGCGAGGCGCCACCGGCGGGCAAGGGCAGCAAGACCCTGGTGCTGACTGAGCTGGCGCGCGGCACCGCGCTGGCACGCCTGGGCCGCCCGGCCGAGGCCCGCGAGGCGCTGGCCCGGATGGAGCCGGCCGCGGCGATGCTGAACACCATGGCCGGCGAGCGGCCGGACTACATGAGCAAGCAGATGCGCGGCATCGCCGGCAGCGCGCAGGCCCGGCTGCGCGCCGAGATCGCGTCGGCCGAGGGCCGCCATGAAGAAGCGCTGGGCCAGCAGGCGCTGGCCATCACCGCAGCGAAGGACATCGACGGCGCCGAGCCGCCGCTGCTGGCCGCCGGCAACCGGCTCGCGCTGGGCGATATGCAGCTGCGTGCGCGCGACTGGGCCGCGGCCGAGCAGAGCTTCCGCCGCGACCTGGCCGAGCATCCGCAAAGCGGCTGGGCCCTGCGCGGCCTGAGCCAGGCGCTGCAGGCCCAGGACCGCCGGGCCGAGGCGGACGCCGCGCGCGCCGCGCTGGCAAGCGCCTGGGCCGAGGCGGACGCGGGCCTGCGCGGCCCGCTCTGAGTTTTCGTTCCACCAGCCAAGGAGACCGCCAGATGGATCGCCGCACGATGATCAGCAGTTCCGCCGCCAGCGTGGCAGCCGGCGCGCTCGCCGGCTGCGCCAGCGCTGGCAGCAGCAGCAAACCCGGCACGCCGTTCGAGCTGGCACCCAGCACGATCGCCATCGTCGGCAGCGAGCAGCGTTTTCCGGTGCGGCGCATCTACTGCATAGGCCGCAACTACGCGGCCCATGCGCGCGAGATGGGCAGCGACCCAACGCGCGAGCCGCCCTTCTTCTTCCAGAAACCGGCCGACGCAATCCAGAACGTCGCACCGGGCACGGTCGCCGATCACCCCTACCCGACCCTGACCAAGAACTACCACTACGAGGTCGAACTGGTCGCCGCCCTGCACAAGGGCGGCCGCAATGTGACGCCGGAAGCCGCGCTGGACCTGGTCTACGGCTATGCGATCGGCCTGGACATGACGCGACGCGATCTGCAGCGCGCGATGGGCGACGAGAAGAAGCCCTGGGAGATCGGCAAGAGCTTCGATATGTCGGCGCCCATCGGCCCGCTGCATCCGGTCGCGCAGACCGGCCATTTCAGCCAGGGTGCGATCTGGCTCAAGGTCAATGGTCAGACCAAGCAGAACGCCAATCTGAACCAGATGATCTGGAACGTGGCCGAGCAGATCAGCCGCCTGTCACAGGCCTTCGAACTGAAGCCGGGCGACATCATCTACAGCGGCACGCCGGAGAACGTCGGCCCGGTCGTGCGCGGCGATGTGATCGATTGCCATATCGACGGCCTGCCCAATCTGGGCATCAAGATCGTCTGAACCGGGCTCGCCGCCGTCCGGGCCGAGGCCGGCGGCCGCGAGTTCGAACAGACTGGCGAAACAGAAGGCGCTCATCGCGTGCATCCCGAGCCGGAGATGAATCCAGCTTAGACAGGCGCGCGGCACCCTCCTGTCGTCCGAGCGCCTCTTGCGCTGTCGGACGAGGCGCACAAGACCTCAGCGGCGTCGGCAGCACGCCCCCACGAACAAAGGTCAGGACTTGCTGAAAACGCGGTTCGGCTCAGGCCGGGCCGAACCGGCCCTCGCCATGCGGCGCGGCGGCAAAGGCCGGCAGCGCCTCGGCGGCGGCCGAGAAGGACTCCAGCCGCGGGTGTGTGTCGGCGCTCAAGAGATCGCCGGCGGTCTGCCGCGCGAAATGCCAGGCGACGGCCAGGCTCAGCCCGTCCTGCCGCGTCGCCTCGGGCGCCGCCCCCTGCCCCAGCTCGGCCTCCAGCAGGGCAAAGGCGGCTTGCATCTGGCCGGTCACCCGCTCCAGCCAGGGCGCGTGCTGCTTGTCCGGCGGCCGCAAGCGGCGTTCGTAGAGCAGCTGCACGCTCTTCTCGCAGGCGGCCATCGCCAGGCCTATCGTGCGCAGCGCGCGCAGGCGTTGTGCGGGCTGGTCCGGCAGCAGGCTGCGGCCGGCCAGACTCTCGGCGTAGTCGATGATCAGTGTGGAATCCACCAGCACCTGGCCGTCCTCGCAGACCAGGGTGGGCACCTTGACGACCGGATTGATCGCCTGGAACTGATCGAAGTTGCGGAACACCGACAGCGGCCGGTGCTCGAAGCGCAGGCCCAGCAGCTGCAGCGAGATCGCGACGCGGCGCACATAGGGCGAATCGAGCATTCCGATCAGTTGCATGGCGGCAGCGCAGTGGGGGGACGGGCCGCCATCGTAGCGAAGGCGCGCCGCTTCAGGCCAGATCCTCGTGCAGGCAGAGGATATTGCCCTCGGTGTCCTCGAACCAGGCGGCCTTCTCGGCGCCCAGCACGCAGACATGGCCGACCGTCTTCAGCCCCGGCAAATCGTAGTCGGCGAAGGCCACGCCGCGCTGCTGCAGCCCTTCGATCGCCGCGGCGATGTCGTCGACGCGAAAGCTCAGCGCCGTGTGCCGCGCCTGCGTGCCCTCGGGCTTGGGGATCAGCGCGATCTCGGTGCCGCCGCAGCGGTAGACGAATTTGCCGTCGGGCTTGCTGCCGATCGCCTCCAGGCCCAGCGCCTCGCCGTAGAAGCGCCGCGCCCGGTCGAGGTCCTTGACCGGCAGCATGCAGGTCGCGTGGCTGCTGGGGAATCCGGCATTGCTGCTTGTGCTCATGATGGCCCGCTCCTGAGACGCCCGGCCGGCGGCCGGTCCATGCTCATGTTTAGGCCCTGGCCGGCCCGCGCGCCAGCCCAAGCTCGGGCCTCAGGCCGTCTCGATCTGCGCGGCCGCCAGCTGCTGGTCGAGGGCCGGCGCCACATCGGCCGGCTCGAACACGCCGGCGCACAGGCCGATCAGGGTCGAGGCGGCGATCAGGCTGACCCAGCTTTGCGGGTCGCGCAAATATTGGCTCAGGGGCTGGCTCAGGGCTTGGCTCAGCAGCTTGCGGATGGTGGGCATGGCGATCTCCAAAGGGATGGGCGGCTTGGTCGAAAATGTACTGTATGAACATACAGTTCGCAAGTGCGCGCTGCTTTTGTAGGACGCCGCCGCGACTTCCGGACGGCCGCGCTGGGCGGCCTTCCGAATGCATAGACTGAAGCGCAATCCATGCATCACCGAGGTTTGCCATGTCCGCCAGACGTTCACGCAAGACAGCCCGTCTCGCTAGCCAGACAGCCGAGCTGGCCCTGGTCGCCCCGCAGGTCATTGCGCACCGGGTCGGCCGCATGATCGCGGCCGGCCACCAGCCGACACCCCGCGATCGGGCCGAATTCAATCGCATGGGCAGCGAAAAGTTCGCCGCCTTCACCACCGCCTGGATCGCGATGGGCCTGCGGGCCTGGCAGCTGCAGCAGCAGATCGGGCTCGCGCTGTTGCGCAGCTGGTGGACACCCTGGGCCTGGTCCCGCCCCGGCGCATCGCCGCTGCCGGGCCTGCTGTCCGGTGGCGTGCTGAGCATCGCCGGCAAGGGCATCGCGCCGCTGCATGCGACGGCCAGCGCCAATCTGCGCCGGCTGTCGCGGCGCCGCTGAACGAGCGCAGCGGGCCCAGATGGACATGCTGCGCGAGCTGTTCAGTTTCCAGATGAATCCCTGGGAACTGGTGCTGCGCGGCAGCGCGATCTACTGGTTCCTGTTCGTGCTGTTCCGCTTCGTGCTGCGCCGCGACGTCGGCTCGATCGGCATCGCCGACATCCTGCTGCTGGTGCTGATCGCCGACGCCTCGCAGAACGCGATGGCCGGCCCCTACGAGACGGTGGCCGAAGGCATGCTGCTGGTCGGGACGATCGCCGGCTGGAACCTGCTGCTCGACTGGGCCAGCTACCGCAGCAAGCGCCTGCGCGCCATCGTCGATCCGCCGCCGGTCGTGCTGGTGCGGCGCGGCCGCCTGATCCTGTCGACGCTGCGCAGCCAGCTGATCACCGTGCCGGAGCTGATGAGCAAGCTGCGCGAGCATGGCATCGAGAAGCTCGACGAGGTCAAGATCGCGCGCATGGAGTCGGACGGTGAGGTCAGCGTGATCCGCTTCCCCGACAAGCCGGAACCGGCCGAGGCGGCCCCCGATCAGGGCCAGAACGCGCGCAGATAGTTGATCGGCGCATGGTCGGCCAGGTCGCGGATCAGCACCGTGCCGAGCCGGAAGGCCTGTTCGCCCAGATAGGCGTGGCGCGCCGCCTGGCGGTCGGCGTCGATCAGTTCGGCCGAGGGGCTGGCATGGCGCTGGCCGGCGCGGTCGATGTAGACGAAGTCGGCACCGACATGGCGGAAGTCCAGGCCCGCCGGCGGCAATTCGGTGACCACGTCGCAGCAGCCGACGACGCGCAGCGGCTCCAAGGACGAGGCCTCGAGATCGGCGGCGAAGTCGGCATCGCCGACCCGCGGCGAGCCCAGCGTCACCAGCCGCTGGGCGCCGGCCGGCAGCGCCAGCAGGGTCGCGATCGCCGCACCGAGGCTGTGGCCGCAGACGATCAGGCGCTGCGGTCGCGCCGCCGCGAGCCAGCGCTGGACCTCGGGCCACAGGCCCAGGGCGGTGTGGCGAAAACCGGCGTGGACCTTGCCGCGGCCCAGCTCCCAGGGCTTCAGCACGAAGCGCACATCGCTGACCAGGTCGCCCACATGGTCCGGCTGCGTGCCGCGGAAGGCGAGCAGGCCCAGGCCCTCGGCATTGACGCAGCCATAGCCCTGGCCGTCGCTGTCGGCATGGCTGAACAGCTCGGGCCGGCCGAAGCCGGCCAGGGCCAGCGCTTGCGCCAGCCGTTCGAGCTGCTCGGCCTCCTCGTCGTAGCGGTAGTAGGCCAGCCGCGCCGCCTCCAGCGCCAGCTGCACCTCGTCGCCCGTTGCCAGGCCTTGCGCGAACAGGGTCTCGCGCGCCTCCGGATGGAACAGGGCCTTGCGGCTGGCGTCATAGGGAATCTGCGGCATGGCGGACCTCGCGGGCACAGTTGCCGCATCGTCTAGCGCCGCCGCGCCGGCTGAACATCCCTAAGCCGATGCCCCCGGCCGCCGGACGTCGATGTCACAGTAGCCTTGTCCGGGCAACAGGGGTGGCTACATGATGCTCGCTGCGTATTCGCTGGCCGCGGCGCCCGCCGAACTGCGCATCTGGGTCGGCATCTTCGACACCGCGACGCCGCAGCCACCGAATCTGCGACTGGCCGGCGGCGGGGGGCAGGTCGAGGCGCTGGCGCCGCTGACGCCGATCCGCGACCGCATCACCGATGCGCAGGGCCGGCCGCTGAACCACCGCGGCGTGTTCCGCATCAGCGGCCTGGCCGAGGCGACGAGCTACACGGTGCTGATCGAGGTCGCCGGCCAGGCGCTGCCGCCGCTGAAGACGCACACGCTGCCGCGCGCGCTGCCGCGAAAGCTGGACGGCAGCTTCAACATCCTCCTGTGCTCCTGCTACTCGCAGCCCGAGGACGGCGCCGGCCTGGTCGGCACCATCGCCTCGCAGATCATGCTGCGCACCGACATGACCCTGATGATGGGCGACCAGATCTACGGCGACCTGCCGATCTTCGAGGACCTGCCCGAGGACGATGCCGGCGTCGCCCGCAAGCTGGCGCGCAAGTACCGGCGCAATTTCGTCGATTCGCAGCTGGGCAGCGGCGGCCTCGGCCCGCTGCTGGCGCGCGCGCCCTATGTCTGCGTCGCCGACGACCACGAGTACTGGAACAACTACCCCTACCGCCAGACCCAGCTGCCCAAGACCTGGACCGAGGCGGGCCGCCGGCAATGGGCCGCCATCGCCAAGGATCTCTACGAGGACTACCAGCTCGACGGCCCGGCCGGCGGCTGCAAGCGCATCGACATCGAGCCGCTGAGCATGCTGGTCGTCGATATGCGCAGCCTGCGCGACGATCGCTTCGGCCTGCTGATGGCGCCGCCGGCGCTGCAGCAGTTCGCCGCCTGGGAGGCCGATCTGCAGGCGCGCCGCGCCGCCGGCCAGCCGGCCTTCGGCATGCTGGTCTCCGGCCAGGCCCTGCTGGTCGAGCCGGCCAGCGCCAGCAAGCGGCTCAGCGAAGACGCCGAGATGAGCAATTACGCGCAATACCTGGACACCATCCTGCCGGCGCTGGAGCGGCTGTCGGCGGCCGGCATCCCGGTGCTCTACGTGACCGGCGACGTGCACTGGAGCCGGGTCGCCCGCGTGCGCGATATGGGCAGCGGCCGCACGACGCTGTACGAGGTGATCGTCTCGCCGTCCTGCCTGATCCGCGTGCCGGGGCTGGACGCGGCCAAGCAGACGCTGAACGGCATCAGCGGCATCTTCGGCACGGCCAAGCCCTGGCCACGCCACGGCAAGGCCGCGCCGCTGCCCAAGCGCCTGCGCGAGCAGGGCCGCTTCGCCCCCTATGCCGACAAGGGTGGGCTGGGTCCGCTCGAGCTGCAGGGTGACCGCATCGCCGTGCTGTCGCTGACCCGCGCCGGCGGCGGCATCGACTTCGAGGTCAGCTACTACGGCATCTCGGGCGACAAGGCGCTGGCCCGCTCGATCACGACGCCGGCCTGCCAGATGCGCAATATCTGAACACGGGAGACCGCCATGACACGCCAAGCCCGCTCCACCAGCAGCACGCCGAACCCGGACTTCCGCGCGCTGAAGCGCAAGCGCGGCCAGGGCAATGTGGACTGGTGCGAGCGGGTGCGGCGCGAGATGCGCGAAGCGACACCCGAGCAATGGAGCCTGATCGCGCTGATCGGCGGCGCGGACACCTTGTCGTTCCGGCTGCGCATCGCGCAATCGCATCTGCGGCCGGACATGCAGCCCTCCTACTGGTCGGAAGCGCTGCTGCTGGTGCCGGAGGGCGCGGCGCTGGCCGGCGCGCGCGCGATCCATGTGCCGCTGATGCAGCCGGACGGGCCCGAGTACGGGCCGAAGAGCAATGGCGTGGTCAGCACGCCGCTGACCGCCTTCGACGACGCGCAGCGCTATCCGAACATCGCGCTCATCGCGCTGCCGCTGCCGCAGGCGCGCGTGCTGGCGCGGGTCGACGCCTTCATGAGCTCGCGCTCGACCCTGGACACGCTCGAGCATGTGCTGCGCTGGCTGGCCTTTTCCTGGGGTGTGGCCAAGACCGGCAACCCGCTGCACGAGAACTACGGCCTGCCCTCGGCCTGCATGCTGGAGACCGTCTGCGCGGCCGAGGAGTTCGACCTGACCCCGGGCCTCGAGTCGCGCGCCTCCTGCCCCGAGGCGATCTGGAGCGCCGCCCGGCACTGGCACGACTACTTCATCAAGACCGGCGGTCAGAAGCCCTTCGGCCGCTACGCGATCGACCATGCCTACCCGATCATGGAGTCGGCGCGCACCGCCCTGCCGGCGGCGCCGCAAGCCAAGGCCGCGGCCAAATCCGCAGCCAAGGCCGGTCGGCGGCGCTGAGCGCCGCGCTCACCACATCCGGTAGACCAGGGACAGGCCGAAGAAGGTGCTGCTGGTGTTGGGGTTCACGACGGTCGTGCCGTCGGTGAAGCGCCAGCCGGCCCAGGTCCAGTCATTGGTGTTGAAGCGGTCGTAGCCGAGGTCCATGCGCACCGACAGGTTCTTCTTCACCGCATACTGGCCGAACAGCCGCGCCGTCGTGTGCTTGGTGCCGATATCGGGCAGCAGGGCCTCCGGCGGCATCACCGCATTGAGCTGGTAGACGTTGGTGTCCTTGGCGTACTGCAGATCGGCGCCCAGGTCGAAGGCGCTGCCGATCTTGCCGCGCAGCCCCAGGCCATAGGCCTCGCCCTTGTTGCGCATGCGCGCTTCCCAGTTCTGGACCGGCACCAGGGTGCCGTTGGCGCTGTTCGATCTCGTCGTCTGGTTCAGCTTGCTGTCGTCGTTCGAGATCCAGCCCAGCAGCTGCCAGTTCTCGTTCAGCTGGTAGTTGCCGTCCAGCGAGATGTACTGGGCCCGACCGTCCTCGGGGCCCAGATTGCGCGTGTGGTACTTGTCGCGCGCCGCGTCGACGATCAGCTGCAGCGACAAGGTCTCGATCGGCACCCAGTCCAGCGTCAGGCGCAGTTTCTCGCGCTTGCGGTCGGCGAAATGGATCGGGTCTACCAGGTCGGCCGCCGTGTTGTTGTTGGCGTCGAGGAAGTCGGAGCCGTCGCGGTCGGCCCAGTGCAGGGCCAGCGAGCCGTTCAGCGTTTCGGACAGGCTGCGCCGCACCTCGAAGCGCAGTGTGGTCTCGTCGTTCTCGGCCCGCCAGCTGGCCTGGCGGATGGCCAGCACCGAGCGCTTGCGCCGCTCGTAATCGACGCCGCCGGTCAGGCGCAGATCGATGGGCAGCAGATAGGAGGCCTCGGCCTTGGCCTGCGTCGTGGTGCGCGAGAAGGGCGTGTTGAAGCCGTCGCGGCTGCTGGAGGCGTCGATGTACTGGTACAGCGGCGTCTTGTCGTCGCGGTCCTCGTAGCGCAGATTGGCCAGGAGGCTCAGCTGGCTGCTCGGCCGCGAGCTGATGCCGGCCTGGATCAGCGTCGTGTCGACCTCGCCGCCCAGATTGGTGTTCGTGACGCTGGGCCGCGTCGCCGTCGTGTAGAAGGTCTCGTTCTGCTTGCCGCGCGTGTAGGCGGCCTTGAAATTGGCACGCGTCGTCGGCGAGAAGCTGTAGCCGCCGCCGAGGAAGATCTGATGCGATTCGTTGTCCGGCGCTAGCGCGATGTCGACGCCGGTGTTGACGTCGAGCACGCTGTTCTTGTTCTTGAAGGCGGTGCCGTAGTAGCCGGCCTGCAGCTGCAGCTTGTCGCTGGTATAGCCAAGGATCGCCTCCAGCTGCTCGCTGCGGTAGTCGATCGGGTCGGCCAGGAAGTCGGCCGTGCCGCGGCCGAATACGCGCGAGCCGTTCTTGTCCTCGCTGATGTAGCGGACCTGGAAGTCGAAGCCGGCCGGCAGCTGCTTGCCGAAGCCCAGCGTCGTGCGGTCGCGCCGCGTGTCCAGCATCACGTCGCGCAGCGCCGTGCCGTTGAGCGTCTGCGTGGCCGTGCCGATGCCGGCCAGGCCGGTATTGATCGTCAGCGGGTCGTAGCGCGGGATCTGGTTGTAGTCGATGAAGGCGCTCCAGTTGCCCTGGAGCTCGTATTCGCCGCGCAGTTCGCGGCTGTCGAGGCCGACATTGCGGCCGAAGACCCGGGTCCAGGCGCCGGTGGCGTCGTCGCGCCACAGGATGTCGGCGTCCAGCAGCAGGTAGCCGCCCTTCTTCCTCAGGCCGCTGTACTGGCCGAAGCGCCGGTTGTCGTCGCTCAGATAGCCGCCGCCGACGCTGATGGTCGACTCGGGCTTGGTCAGAGTCTTGATGTCCGGGCCTTCCTCGTCCTCGGCCAGCGCGGGCCCGCCCAGCGCCAGCAATGCGGCGCCGGCCAGCAGGCTGCGCCGGGCGCCGCGTGCCAGCGGGGCCGGCGATGCTTGCCATGTATGACGATGATTCATGTCGACCTCCGTGCAGGCTGGCCGCTCATCAGCGCCGCATCGAGCGCGATTCGGAGCTGTTCGTCGGGTTGTTGCTGCCATGGATGTTCGTGTGGCAGTTCAGGCAGGCGCGCGCCTGGGTGATACCGCGCGCGCCGGCCGTCGTGCCGGTGCCGGCCAGCAGGCCCGGCACATTGCCGCGGTGGCTGGTCGGCTCGTGGCATTGCTGGCACAGGAAGGGCGGCCGCGACTTCAAGAGGTTGGAGACCGTGCTGCCATGCGGGTTGTGGCACAGCGTGCAGTCTTCGGTGACCGGCTGGTGGTTGAAGATGAAAGGGCCACGCTTCTCGGCATGGCAGCTGTAGCAGGTGTCGACCACGCTGTCGCGCACCAGGAGCTTGACACCGGCCGTGCCATGCGGGTTGTGGCAGTCGGAGCAGGCCACCTTGCCCTCCACCACCGGGTGGTGCGACTGGCGGTTGAGCTGGGTGCGCTGCTCGCGGTGGCAGAGGAAGCAGACCTCGGGCTGGGTCTGCTTGTCGCGCACCTTGTCATGCTGCACATGCAGCTGATGGCAGGCCGTGCAGGGCACGTCGCGGTTCTCGTGGACGCTGCCCTGCCAGTGCGCACGCTTGCCACCCTGATGGCAGCTGAGGCAGGCGGAGTTCAGCTCGGCGGCCGGCACCGTCGTGCGCTTGCCGGGCGACTTGGGCACCGAGTCGACGCGCGAGACCGGCGACAGGCCCTGCAGCGCGCCGTCGAACACGCGATCCGGCTTGGGCCGGCCCTGCTCGCCTTCCCTGGGCTGGTTCTGCACATGGCGGGTGCTTTCGCCATGGCAGCTGGTGCAGGTCGGCGTGCGGCCGTCGGCCGCCGTGCCATGCTTGGTCTTGCCGATCGACAGCACCGGGTACATCTCCGACTCGTCGTGGCAGCGCGTGCAGACGGCATCGCCCTTCAGCACGGCATCGGCCGCACGCGCTGATTGGGCGCCCATGGCCAGCGCCATCGTCATCAAGACCCAGAGCCCCATGCCCCTGATGATCTTCATGGCTCACACCCCTTCAGCAAAAGACGGTCAGCGCTCGCCGCGAGCGGCCACCGCTTCTCGTCGTCATGGCTGCGGCTTCCTGCGGCCGTCCTTGTCGAACAACTCCTGCGGCCCCGGGCCTTCGGGCTCGTTGTGTGCGATGCCGAAATGGCAGTCGATGCAGGTCATGCCCTCGGCCTTGGCCTTGGCGTGGCGGGCCTGGGCACGTTCGTTCTGTTTCTCCGGGCTCATGCCCTCAGTGGAATGGCAGTTGCGGCAGGCCAGCGACTGGTTGGCCTTCATCCGCCCCCATTCCTTCTGCGCGAGCCGGGTCCGATGGGCCTCGTACTTCTCCGGCGTGTCGATCGTGCCCATCCACGAACCCCAGAGTTCGCCGGTGGCCTCGATCTTGCGGTAGATCTTCGGCCCCCATTCCTTGGGCACATGGCAGTCGGGGCAGCTCGCTCGCACGCCCGAACGGTTGCTGTAGTGGATGGTTTCCTTGTACTCGGCAAAGGCAGTGTCGCGCATCTCATGGCAGGAGATGCAGAAGGGCATGGTGTTGGTCGCCTCCAGCGCCGTGTGGAAACCGCCCCAGAACAGGATGCCGCCGATGCCGCCGATCGCCAGCAACACGAGCAAGGGCTTGGTACTGGGGCGCATCAGGAAGGCCCAGAACCGCCGCAACGCAGCAAACATCGCGCACCCCCTGGATTGGTCGGCCGGCCCCGGCCGGGACCGGCCTTTGTTCTAAAAGATCAGCGCGACAGGATCCACTGCGCCACGTTCTTGATCTCGGCCTCGCTGGCCGACTTCAGATTCGGGTGCGTTTCTTCCTTGCCATCGATCTTGACCTTGGGGCCGGTCGTCAGATGGGTGACGATCTTCTGCTCGGCATCGGCCTGGCCCTTGTACTTGGCGGCCACGTCCTTGAACGAGGGGCCGGTCTTGGCCTTGTCCACCGCATGGCACTTCAGGCAGTCGCTCTTGCGGGCCAGCGCCTGGGCCGCGCTCGCGTCGACCGCCCAGCTGGGCGCCGCGCAGGCGAGCGCGGAGACAATGAAAAGGGCTTGCGAACGAAAAAGCTTGCTCATCCGGAACCTCGCTTTCGCTGCTGGCGATCACTGTGCGTCGGGGATGCTAGCACCGACCCCACCCCGGGTCCAGGGTCAAATCTCGCCTGCCGGCAGCGGCGCCATGCCCCCGGCCGCTCAGCGAGTGATGACCAGCCGCTGGTAGAGGCCGCCGAAATAGGTCTGCTTCTCGATCGCCGCGATCGCCGCGTCGGCCGGCATGAAAGCGGCGATCTCCTGGCGCCACAGATCGATTGCATAGGGCTCCAGCCGATGGAAGACGGCCCGCATCGGCAGGCGCAGCGGATGCCAGGGCGGCGGACGGTGGTAGTCGACGATCACCAGGCGGCCGCCGGGCCGCAGCACCCGCAGCGCCTCGGCCAAGGTCGCGCGGCGGGTCGCCTCCGGCATCTCGTGCAGCAGGAAGAACAGCAGCACCCGCTCGTAGCTGGCGTCGGCGATGCCGGTCATGGCCGAGGCGTCGCCCAGGCGCAGCCGCACGCGCGGATCGGGCGCACCCAGCTTGCGCGCCAGATTGCTGAGCTGCACCGGCAGCACGTCGACGACGTCCAGCCCCGCATCGGGCGCCAGCCGCGCGCGCAGCCGCTCGGTCAGATTGCCGTAGACGCAGGCGATCTGCAGATTGCGCCCCTGCAGCGGCTCGCCCAGCGCCGTCAGCGCCGCATCGCAGAGCCGGCCGTAATTGCCCCACAGAATGGCGTTGACCAGCCAGTCGCGCTCGAACACCCGCACCGCATTCGGATGCACATAGGCCCACCAATAGGCCTGCTGCAGATAAGGCGGGACCGCCGCCGCTCGCGCAAGGGTCAGGTCGATGCTTGCCTCGCTGCCCGAGGACTGGAGAGTCGCCATGAGAAGTCCTCCATCCGCAAACGGAATCCCAATCTGAAAGGCCTGACCCCGCGAGCGCGTTGCCGGGTCGAATGCTAGCCCGAGGCGCCGCCGTGCGCGCAAGCGGCTTTCGGTAAAGATGCGGGGAAACCACGCCGCGGCGGCGCGGCGCGGCAAGTCGACGGTGGCGGGCACGCGGCAGGGACCGAGCCGCGATGCCCGCCGGCGCCGCTTCGGGCCCCCCTCTTGAAAGCCCATCGAGCGCCCCTATAATCCGACTGCTAGCACTCGCCACCATCGAGTGCTAATAAACGAAAGTCCCGGCCTGGCCAGGCTTTCATGGATCCCCGACGGAAGCCGGCCCTGCCGGTTTTCGTGGTTCTTGCTACCGAGAAATCTCAAGGAGATGTTGATGAAACTGCGTCCTCTGCACGATCGCGTGATCGTTCGCCGCCTGGAAAACGAGACCAAGACCGCCTCCGGCATCGTCATTCCCGACGCCGCCGCCGAGAAGCCGGACCAGGGCGAAGTGCTGGCCGTCGGTCCGGGCAAGCGCAATGACAAGGGCGAGTTCGTGGCCCTGAACGTCGCCGTCGGCGATCGCGTGCTGTTCGGCAAGTACTCGGGCCAGACCGTCAAGGTTGATGGCGAAGAACTGCTGGTGATGAAGGAAGAAGACCTCTTCGCTGTGGTCGCCAAGTAAAGCTACTGCGCGACTACCGGGCGTCGTTGGGCGGTGCTCGGGATCCTCGCGTACAGGAAGTACGCTCCGGTCCCTGCGCTCCGTCCGCCTAGCCCGCCAGCCGCTCGCTACGCTTTCCTCGGCAACCACTGATGCTTCGGCGGCGTAGTCAAACCCAACACTGAATTCGGAGAAATACACATGGCAGCAAAAGACGTGATCTTTGGCGGCGAGGCTCGTGCCCGCATGGTCGAAGGCGTGAACATCCTGGCCAACGCGGTCAAGGTGACCCTGGGCCCGAAGGGCCGCAACGTGGTGCTGGAGCGCTCCTTCGGCGCCCCGACCGTGACCAAGGACGGTGTCTCGGTCGCCAAGGAAATCGAGCTGAAGGACAAGCTGCAGAACATGGGCGCCCAGATGGTCAAGGAAGTCGCTTCCAAGACCTCGGACAACGCCGGTGACGGCACCACCACCGCCACCGTGCTGGCCCAGGCCATCGTGCGCGAAGGCATGAAGTACGTGGCCGCCGGCATGAACCCGATGGACCTGAAGCGCGGCATCGACAAGGCCGTCCAGGCCCTGGTTGCCCAGCTGAAGGCCGCTTCGAAGGCCACCACGACCTCGAAGGAAATCGCCCAGGTCGGCTCGATCTCGGCCAATAGCGACGAGTCGATCGGCAAGATCATCGCCGAGGCGATGGACAAGGTCGGCAAGGAAGGCGTGATCACCGTCGAAGACGGCAAGTCGCTGGACAGCGAGCTGGACGTCGTCGAAGGCATGCAGTTCGACCGCGGCTACCTGTCGCCCTACTTCATCAACAGCCCGGAAAAGCAGGCCGCCCTGCTCGACAACCCCTTCGTGCTGCTGTACGACAAGAAGATCAGCAACATCCGTGATCTGCTGCCGACGCTGGAGCAGGTCGCCAAGTCGGGCCGCCCGCTGCTGATCATTGCCGAAGAAGTCGACGGCGAAGCCCTGGCGACCCTGGTCGTCAACACGATCCGCGGCATCCTGAAGGTCGTCGCCGTCAAGGCCCCGGGCTTCGGTGACCGTCGCAAGGCCATGCTGGAAGACATCGCCATCCTGACCGGCGGCAAGGTCATCGCCGAGGAAGTCGGCCTGACGCTGGAGAAGGTCACGCTGGCCGATCTGGGCCAGGCCAAGCGCGTCGAAGTGGGCAAGGAAAACACCACCATCATCGACGGCGCCGGCGCTGCCGCCGACATCGAGGCCCGCGTCAAGCAGGTCCGCATCCAGATCGAGGAAGCCACCAGCGACTACGACCGCGAGAAGCTGCAAGAGCGCGTGGCCAAGCTGGCCGGCGGCGTGGCCGTCATCAAGGTCGGCGCCGCCACCGAAGTCGAGATGAAGGAAAAGAAGGCCCGCGTCGAAGACGCGCTGCACGCCACGCGTGCCGCCGTCGAGGAAGGCATCGTCGCCGGTGGTGGCGTCGCCCTGCTGCGCGCCAAGCAAGCCGCTGGCGAGATCAAGGGTGACAACGCCGACCAGGACGCCGGCATCAAGCTGGTGCTGAAGGCCATCGAAGCCCCGCTGCGCGAGATCGTCAACAACGCCGGTGGCGAGGCCTCGGTCGTCGTCAACGCGGTGCTGGCCGGCAAGGGCAACTACGGCTTCAACGCCGCCAACGACACCTACGGCGACATGATCGAGATGGGCATCCTGGACCCGACCAAGGTGACCCGCACCGCGCTGCAGAACGCCGCTTCGGTCGCTTCGCTGATGCTGACGACCGAGTGCATGGTCGCCGAGTCGCCGAAGGACGAGGCCCCGGCCGGCATGCCTGGCGGCATGGGCGATATGGGCGGCATGGGCGGCATGGGCATGTAATGCCTGGCGCCTGAGCCTCGCGCTCAAGCAAGCACCAAGGGCCGCAGCGATGCGGCCCTTTTTTCATGGCCCTGCGCGAACGAAGCCGGCGCTTACCTCTTGTTGATTGGTCCCGGCCGGCGGCGGCGGATCCGGCGTCGATAATGAGCCGATGCCCTTCGCCCCGAATCTTCAATCGCTGCTCGACGAGGCGCTGACCCGTCTGCCCGCGCTGAGCCGCCATGTACAGGACGCGACCCAGGACGCGCTGGCCGCCCGGCCCCAGTACTTCGAATTGCAGGACAGCTGGCGCCGGCTGCGGCCGCGCTTCGCCACCGACTTCGAGGCGGCGCTGCTGCCGCTGCTGCAGGCGGCGCGCCGCGGCGAGGACCCGCTGCAGCGCCGCAGCGGCGGCCTCGACGCGCTGAGCCTGGTCGACGAGCAGCAGGCGCTGCAGGACATCGCGATCGCGCAGGCGATCCAGGCGATCGAGCAGGCCAGCAAGGTCGAGCTGCACCAGCTCGACAACTTCTTCGCCGCGCTGCGCGGCACCGCACGCGCGCGCAGCAAGGACAACCCGCTGCGCCCGGCCCTGTTCGCGCAGGCGCTGTACCAGGCACTGTTCGGCACCGAGCTGGATGCGCAGCGCCGCTATGCGCTGATGGAGGTGGCCGCGACGCCGCTGGGCGCGGCGCTGCACCGGCTCTACGCCGCGCTGTGCGAGCGGCTCAGCGCCGCCGACCTGAGCCAGCTGGTGGCCGGCCATGCCGCAAGGCTGGAGGACAGCGATGCGCAGCAGCGCTTTGCCCGCGCGCGGCTGCCGACCCGCGATCTGCAGCCCACCGAGCCGGCCAGCTTCGACGGACTGGCCCAGCGCGTGCTGGCCTACAACAGCTCCCGCCCGCAGCCGCTCGATGCGGCGCCGGGCGCGGCGGAGCCCGGCGCGCCCGACATGCTCAGCCGGCTCTACCAGCAGATCCTGGCCGACCCGCGCCTGCTGCCGCCGATCCGCCAGGCGCTGGCGCGGCTGCAGGTCGCTGTCGTGCGCCTGTCGCGGCGCGACCCCAGCCTCTTGCGCAGCCAGGACCATCCGGCCTGGCGGCTCTTGAACCGCGTCGCCGCCCATGGCATGGGCTTCGAGCATGAGGACGAGCCCGGCCTGCAGGGCTTTCTGCGCTTCATCGAGGCCGAGCTGCAGCTGCTGATCGACACGCCGGCGCCCAGCGCCCTGCTGTTCCAGCAGGTGCTGGCGCGGGTCGAGCAGCAGCTGAGCAGCCAGGCGCAGCAACGCAGCGAACGCAGCGCCGGCGCGCTGGCCGCGCTGGAGCGCGAGCAGCTGCGCCCGCAATGGCTGAAGCTGGTGCGCGAGCAGATCGACGCGCAGCTGATCGGCGCCCCGCTGGGCCCGCGCCTGCGCCGCTTCCTGCAGACGCGCTGGGTCGAGGTGATCGTGCAGGCCATGGTGCAGGACGGCCGCGACGCGCCGCGCGCCCATGCCGCCATCGACCTGGTCGACCAGCTGCTGGACAGCCTGCAGCCGGACGCCTCCGGCACCGCGCTGCGCCAGCGCCTGCCGGCGCTGATCCAGGGCCTGCGCGCCGGCTGCGATGCGATCGGCCTGACCGAACCGCAGCGCGAGCCGGTGCTGCAGGAGCTGATGCAGCAGCATGCGCGCCTGCTGCGCGGCCAGAGCGCGCTGCCGCCGCGCGCGGCGGCTGAGTCGCCGGCGCCCGACCCCGCTCCCGATGACGAGCTGCTGCAGCGCCTGCTGCACGAGCGCGAATCGCAGCTGCCCGAGCATTGGGCGCATACCAAGGTCGACCGCAGCCGCCTGCCGACGGTGCCCGTGCAGCTGTATGCGCAGAACGACTCGCCTGATGCGCGCGCCGCGGCGCAGCGCTGGCTCGATGCGCAGCAGGTGGGCGGCTGGTACCACCTGTTCGTGCAGAGCCAGTGGCTGACCGCCCAGCTGGCCTGGGTCGGCGAGAGCCGGCAGTTCTTCCTCTTCGTCGGCCAGGACCCGGAGCAGCGCCATTCGATGACGCGCGGCGCGCTGCAGCAGCTGCTGGCCAACGGCCTGATCGCCGCGCTGGACGACACCGGCGTGGTCGAGCGCGCGGTGCAGACGCTGATGCAAGACCTCGACGATGCCCGCTAGGCTTGCCTTCGCCCCCAGCTTCATCCTCTGCTTTGCCGCCCTGCTGCCAGCCGGCCGGGCCGAGGAGATCCAGCCGCCCGCGGCCGAGGCCGCGCGGCCCAAGCTGGGCCTGGTGCTGTCCGGCGGCGGCGCGCGCGGCTTGGCCCATGTGGGCGTGCTGAAGGTGCTGGAGCGCGAGCGCGTGCCGGCGGATCTGATCACCGGCACCTCGATGGGCGCCATCATCGGCGGCCTCTATGCCAGCGGCATGTCGGCGGCCGATCTCGAACGCGAGCTGCTGCTGGTCTCCTGGGACCGCGTCTTCGCCGGCCGCGTCGAGCGCCAGCAGCTGTCGCAGCGCCGCAAGGAGGAGGACTTCGAGTTCTCGCCGGTGATCGAGTTCGGCATGCGCGACGGCGAACTGCGCGCACCGCAGAGCACCCTGTCCAGCCGCGGCCTGGAGATCCTCTTGCGCCGCTACACGCGGCCGGTGCGCCAGGTGCGCAACTTCGATCAGCTGCCGACGCCCTTCCGCGCGATCGCCACCGATATGGAGACCGGCGCCCAGGTCGTGCTCGACGACGGCGACCTGGCACTGGCCATGCGCTCCAGCATGAGCGTGCCCGGCGTGTTCGCGCCCACCGAGATGGTGGTCGACCTGGCGCCCGTCGACACGCCGCCAGGCGGCCGCGCCGACGCGCCGGCCAAGACGGCCGAGGAGCGCATCCTCGGCGACGGCGGCCTGGTGAACAACCTGCCGATCGATGTCGCGCGCGGCATGGGCGCGCAGAGCGTGATCGCGGTCAATGTGGGCACGCCGCTGGCCCCGCGCAAGACGCTGAGCTCGCTGGTCGGCGTGACGGCGCAGATGATCAATATCCTGACCGAGCAGAACGTGCAGCGCAGCATCGCCAGCCTCGGCGAGCAGGACCTCTTGATCACGCCGCTGCTGGGCGAGCTGACCTCCGGCGACTTCGACAAGGTGCGCGAGCTGATCGCCCAGGGCGAGCGCGCGGCCGAGGAGCTGCTGCCGCAGCTGCGCCGCTTCGCCGTGCCGCCCGAGGCCTATGCGCAATGGCAGCTGGCGCGCCGGCAGCGCGACGCGCAGGGCACGCGGCTGGCGGCGATCCGCTTCGAGGGCAGCGAGCTGACCAACCCGGCGGTAATGGTGCGCCAGCTGCAGAGCAAGCCCGGTCAGACCTTCGACGCCGAACGCGCCGAGCGCGATGCGCAACACCTGGCCTCCTCCGGCGACTACGAGCGGGTGGACTACCACGTCGAGCCGCAGGCCGACGGCAGCGGCGATGCGCTGGTCTACACGCTGGAGGACAAGCCCTGGGGGCCCAACTACTTCCGCGTCGGCATCGACCTCAGCACCGATATGGCCGGCGACAGCTTCTTCAATCTGCGCGTCAGCCACAACCGCCACTGGCTCACGCCCAGCGGCACCGAATGGCGCAACCAGCTCTCGATCGGTCACGACCCGCGCCTCTTCAGCGAGCTCTACCAGCCGCTGCAGCTGGGCAAGGGCAGCGACTGGTTCGTCTCCGGCTGGGGCGAGGTCGGGCGCCGCAACATCCCGCTCTACGAAGATGGCGCCGACCGCCCGCTGCTGCTGCTGAACCGCTCGGCCGCCACCCTCGGCCTCGACCTCGGCCAGCCCTGGGCCGAACTCGGCGAGGTGCGGCTGGGCCTGGTGCGGCAGGACTGGCGGATCGCCTCGCGCATGCAGGTGGCGCCCGAGATCGACGCGGTGCTGCGCCAGCACTGGCGTGAATACGGCCTGCGTCTGCTGGCCGTCGTCGACCAGCTCGACTTCGCCAACTTCCCGCAGCGCGGCTACCGGCTCTCGGCCGAGCTGACCAGCGGCAAGCAATCGAACGGCAAGGACGTGCGCGACGCCAGCTTCACCCGCACCGAGCTGCAGGCCAATGGCGTGATGAGCTGGGGCGCGCACACGCTGAACCTCTACGGCCGCACGCTCGACGCGCGCCAGTCGCCGGATTCGACGCAGGGTCCCTATACGCTGGGCGGCTTCCAGCAGCTGTCCGGCTACAAGAAGGACCAGCTCAGCGGCGACACCCTGGTCTTCGGCCGCGCCACCTACTACCTGCGCCTGCGCGACAAGCCGGTGCTGACCCGCGGCTTCTTCGTCGGCGGCTCGCTGGAGATCGGCAACGCCTGGCGCCGCAGCCAGAAGTTCGCGCTGGAAGACCTGCGGCCGGCGGGCAGCGTGTTCCTCGGGGCGGACACGGGGCTGGGGCCGCTGTATCTGGCGCTGGGCTATGCGCCGGGAACGGGCGGGGGGACGGCCGTCTATCTGTTCATCGGCCGACCCTGAGGCGCCGCATCCACCTGCCTACTGGACCTTGAAGGACTTGGTGGCGACCGACTTGCCGTCGAGCAGGATCTCGACCTGATAGTCGCCGGTCGGCCAGCCGTCGGGCTTGGCGATGTGGAACTCGGTCGTCGCCGGCCCGGTCGGCGTGATCGTCGCGCTGTCTTCCTTCACCGGGACGGTCTTGCCGTCCTTCGTGTAGGTCCACTTCGCCACCAGCATGGCCGATCCGCTGCCGCTGGTGTCGACGGCGGCATGGATCGTGTCGCCCTTGGCGAACACCTCGCTGGCCGCGGTGATCTTCTTGTCGGCATCGACCGCCTTGCCCAGGCTCACCGACGATAGGCTGACGCCGGCGGGCGCCGGGGCCGGCGTCGGGGCGGGCGCCGGCGCGGGCATCGGAGTCGGGGCCGGTGGCGGCGGGGCCTCGGCCTTCTTGCCGCAGGCGGCAAGCGCGACGACGGAGGCGAGGAGGACGGGGGCGAGTCTGGTTTGCATGACGGGGTTCTCCTTGCTTGCCGCTCAGGCCAGCGGCGGAATGCTCAGCTTCTGGCCGGGAAAGATCTTGTTCGGGTCCGACAGCTGGTCCTTGTTGGCCTCGAAGATCAGCTGCCATTTGTTGGCATCGCCGTATTCATGCTTGGCGATCTTCGACAGGCTGTCGCCGGGCTTGACCTCGTAGATCTTGGCGGCGGTCGAACTCGATCCGCCCTCTACATTCGAGAAGTCTGGCATGTCGCTCATGGCGATCTCCTCTAGGCAATGTCGCCGCGCGGATGCCCGGCGCTGGGAACAAGACTGGCATCCCCGGCCCGCTGGCTGGCGCGGGGCGCCGCGAAGACTGTGGATGGGCCTGCTTACCTACTTACTTGGCCGCGGCCGGGAAGGCCGGCAGCTTGCCGATGTCGCGCGGGTCATGCTGGATGATGACCGTCGCCTTCAGATTCTTCTCGATCTGCTTGATGCGCTGGATCGAGGCAAGGGTCTGCGCGCGGTCATGGTTGAAGCCCGGCACACCTTCCTGCTCGTAGTTCTCGTGGAAATGCACGGCGTCGCCGCTCAGCAGCACCGGCCCCATCTCCTTCAGGCGCACGAGCAGCATGCTGTGCCCCGGCGTGTGACCCGGCGCGCGCAGCACCATGACGCTGCCGTCCTCGAACACGTCCTTGTCCGCGCTCAGCGGCTCGACCTTGCGCTTCTCGGCCATCCACTCGGCAAAGCCCTTCGTGTTCGCGCCGCCCATCGGCGGGTTGGCATTGATGCCGTCCCAGTCGCCCTTGCCGATCAGCAGGGTCGCATTCTTCAGCGGGGCCAGTTGGCCGGTGTGGTCGGCGTGGAAATGGCTGATGCCGACGTACTTGACGTCGTCGGGGTTGAGGTTGATCTGCTTCAGCAGCTCGACCAGCGGCTTGTTGGTCGCGCTGGGGACGGAACCCGGCAGATAGCCGGTGTCCCAGACCATCACATCCGCACCATGGCGGATCACATAGCAGCTGAAGGTGAAGGGCTTCGTCGTCTCGCGATAGGCGAAGGTGTCGCTGAAGCGCCGGGGGTCATTGGACCCGCTGCCGCAGTCGAGCCGCGTCAGCGTAAGCTCCTGGGCCGCCGTCGGATCGGAGAAACCAAGCGCGCTCGCTGCGAGCACCAAGCAGAAGAAGCCGGACTTCATCGCATCTGCCTCCTTGTTCGGGGCGATGATAGCGACGAACCGGCCGGCCGCAAGAGGCGGCCGCGGCGGCACGCCTGCGCAAGCTCAGCGCGCCTTGGCCTGCAAGGCCGGCAGCGAGAAGGCGAAGCTCGCCTTGTCGAGCGGCTTGTGGCAGGCCAGGCATTCGGCCTGGTTGACGCCCGGCCGCGCCTTCTTCTCCGGCGTGTAGACGGCGTAGTTCCAGTCCTCGTTGCGCAGCAGCTCGGGGATATCCTTGCCCCAGCCGGCGGCGCGCCCCATGACGGCGTAGGCCACCAGCTTGTCGCGCTCGTAGAAGCCATCGGCGCCGACGACGGGCTTGCGGTCGGCGCCCAGCTTGGCCGCATGCTGCTCGAGCACCAGTATCGAGCCGTCCGGCAGCGGCCTGCCCTCGCGCGCCGCCTGCAGCGCCACCGCGTTGGCATAGAGGTAGCGCACCTGGTTGATATCGGCCCGGTTCACCGTCTGGTACATCGTGAAGCCGTTCGGATAGGCCTCGGGCAAGCTGGCGCTGGTCTTCGCCAATGTCGGCAGGAAGTCGGACTTCGCCGTCGACTGGCCGGCGCCGGGCAGCGAGGCGAAGTGCGCCGCCACGTTGACGATATCCTCCGCGCCGAGCTGCGCCGCGATGGCGTTCATCAGCGCGTTCTTGCGCGTGCCCTCCTTCAGCGCCCGCAGCTGCGAGGCCAGATAAGCCGATTTCTGCCCGGCCAGATTGGGGATCGTGTCGCTGACGCTGACGCCGTTGGCGCCATGGCAGGCGGCGCAGACGGTCTCGGCGCGGGCCTTGCCGGCGGCAAGGTCTTGGGCAAGGGCGGCTTGCGGGGCCAGCGCGGCGACGAACATCAGCAGCGTGCTGGTACGGGCGATGAGGACGATGCCTTGCTTCCTATTCATCATGCGCTCCTTGGAGTTGATTTGAGACCACGCGCCTGGTCGCGAATCGGAGGCGCAGCCGTCCAAGTGCTGACCCGAATCTGATGCGCGACAGATCTCGAGGCTCGCCATCAAGGCAAGCCTCACCTTGAGAACTCGTACCTGTTGCGGAACTGGAACTCACCGCTTGGCGTGCTCTCTTCCTTGCCGAGGCTTAGCGCCTTGGGGTGAAGGCTCAGCACGTAGCGGCTCTTGGTCTCGCCATCCTCTCGCTCGAAGACGATCACTCGGCCGCCATCCTGCGCCTGCGACGACATGATGCGATTCTGTGTCGTCTTGATACCCGGGTGGCCAGAGGTCCAACTGATCAGGTTGCCGGCAAAGTCGAATGTCATCCGCTCGTAGGAGTAGACGGTCTTGCTTGGCCCGTCATCGAAGACGTAGTGAAAGACAAGTTCGGAGGGACCGGAGAGCGCCACGAAGAGGCGAGCCGGAAGTGTGACAAGCCGGTCCGGACGAGAGTAATCGCGGTACGTCAGCTTGCCCGACCAAGCACCTTGCGCAGCCGCGAGGTCGGCTTGCGGGGCGCTGGCGCTCTGCGCGGAGGCTGAGACGGCGAGTACAAGGGCAGCGAAGACCAGGGCGTCGCGTCGATGCATCTTTTGAGGCTTACGCCTGAATTGAGCCGAGCCGAGAAGCGGCTTCGGCTTGAATGAATTGTTAGCGCCCATCATTTGAAAAACGCCACGAACTGGATGCCCGAGACGTGCCGGGAAGTCTCCAAGGCAGCCTTGTAGTCAGGAAGGTCCATGACGGTTGAGCTAAACCTCTCAAAGAACTCTCGGCTGTCCGGCATGGGTAGGCTGTACCCGTCCAGCCGAACCACGACATTTGCCCCAAGCGAGTCCGGGTAGAGTTCCGCCAGCTTGCCGTCAATTGCAGCATCGATGCAGGTGTACAGACGTTCCTGCAGTCGCCGGAGACTGGCCGGGACATCCTCCCAGGGCCCCTCCTCGACCAGAACCATCTGCCACGGATCTTTGGTTATGAAATCAACGGTGACTTCGGGCATGGGCGCTAACGTCGGCGGTAAGCGGGCGCCGCAGGCGGTCCGCGCTTGACCAACAGGTTATGCCTCCTGCGTAAAGCTATAGTCATCTCGGGTCACACCTTTCCCGCAATCGTCCCGGAGTGACGGTGCGATGGTACGGCGGCTACGCTCGCATACATAAGCGCGACGCAAAGGGACACTGCTGCGCCACATAAAAACGCTGAGGCGATGCCCCAAAAACTGATCTCGCGAACAGCCAAAAGAGCGAACACGGTCCCGCCAATTACTGTCCCCCAACCCGCCAGCGACCTTCGTGACAACCGCCCTGCTCGACGCAGCATTAGCGCGAGGGGCATCCCGATAAGTATTAGGCCGGCCGCCGTGAGGGGCGCAGTTACCAGCAGCACCATTGGAAAAAGGAAGACTGCGTCCGACAAGCTTTGGTAGATGCCTGGGTGGAGAACCGGTGCCATCACTGCGGCTGGAAAACTCGCCAGCAGTGCGATCGCGACTATCGAGCCGACATGGGCGAGAACTGTTTGCATAGCCCTAAGAGGCATAACTTGTTATGGGGCGACAGTCACTGTCGCCCTAACAACGGTGTTGTCCGCATAACAAATCCGCACCGGGAGTCACCAAGCCGTTGATTCATTGACGTTTTCCTTCTCTTGGACGTCGACGGCAGGGTACTAAAAATTTCGACAAAAGCAGCACGGGTTACAACTGAGAGCAGGAGCCCGCGATGCCGGCTGTGCCGAAGCTACCTGCGCCGCCGCTCAACGGCCTCGCTGCCGCCTTACGCCCCCAAATACCCCAGCATCAGCTCCACCACCCGCCCCGGCTGCTCGTGCACGATCCAGTGCGTGGCGCCGGGCACGCGATGCAGCGTCATCCGCGGCACGAAGGCGTCCAGGCCGTCCAGCAGCGAGGGCGGCAGCGCGGTGTCGGCCTCGCCCCAGATCACACAAGTCGGCAGCCGGACGGTGACGAACTCGGGCGCGAACTTCACCGCCAGCGCGCCGGGGTCCTCGGCCGTCGGCGGCCGCAGCGGCGAGGCGCGGTAGTAGTTCAAGGCGCCGGTCAGGCCCAGGCCCCAGACCTCGCGGTAGCGCTGGCGCGTCGCCTCGTCCAGCCAGGGCGCACCGTTCATGCCGGTCAGGAAGGGCCAGAGCCGCGCATAGTCGTTCTCGGCCAGCAGCGCCTCGGCATCGGGCCGGCAGAGGAAGTTCATATAGGCGCTGGCCTGCTGCTGGGCCGGGCTCAGCTGCAGCTCGCGCAAAAAAGTACCCGGGTGCGGCGAATTGATGATGATCAGCTTCTCGATCAGCTCGGGCCGCTGCACGGCCAGGTTCCAGCCGACGGCGCCGCCCCAGTCGTGCGCGACCAGGGCCGCCAGCGGGCCCTCGCCGGTGGCGGCGATCAGGCCGGCGATGTCGGCGACCAGATGCTTGGCGCGGTAGGCCTGGACCTCGCGCGGGCTGCTGGAGCGCTCGTAGCCGCGCAGATTCGGCGCGATGCAGCGGTAGCCCTGCGCGGCCAGCAGCGCCATCAGCTCGTCCCAGACGAAGGCGGCCTCGGGGAAACCGTGCAGCAAGACGAGCCGCGGTCCCGCGGCCGGGCCGGCGGCGCGGCAGGACAGCGTGATGCCGCCCTGCGGCAGCTGCAGAGCGAAAGTCTCGATGGTCGGCGTCGTCATCGGCCCAGCATAGGGCCGGGCCGGCAGGCGCCCTGTCAAGCGGGCGACAGGCCTAATCGACCGCGATCTCGTGCACCTGGCCGTTCTCGGTGCCGACGACCAGGCGGCGGCCGACGAGCAGCGGCCGGCCGAAGGCATTGGCCGGCAGCGCGCGCTGCCACAGCAGCTCGCCGCCGGCGCCGATCGCCGTCACCAGGCCCTGCGCATCGGCCTGGTAGGCGCGGCCGCTGGCGACGAGCAGGCGCTCGCCGTCGACGACCGGTGCCTGGAACACGTTCTGGCCCAGGCCGAAATGCCAGAGCCGCTGACCGTCGCGGGCGCGATAGGCCTGGATCAGGAAGCCGTCGGACTCGGCGACGATCAGCTGCTCGCCGAGCAGCAGCGGCGCGGCCATGATCCAGTTGCCGCCGTGATCGGCTTCCCAGACCTGGGCGCCGCCACCGCCATTCCTGCCGTCGAGCCGCCAGCCGCGCACGCGCGCATCGCGGCCGGTGATCCAGGCCCAGCCGTCCTCGCGCAACGCTGGCGCGCCCTGGATCAGGCCCTGGGCCGCCGCCCAGCGCTGCCGCACCGCGCCGCTGGCCGGGTCGATCTTCAGCAGCCGCCCCTCGACGTCGGCCAGCCAGAGG
The DNA here is from genome assembly GCF_030410485.1 of Roseateles violae. Classification (GTDB taxonomy): domain Bacteria; phylum Pseudomonadota; class Gammaproteobacteria; order Burkholderiales; family Burkholderiaceae_C; genus Roseateles_D; species Roseateles_D violae. Next base: position 384,548 of record NZ_JAUHHC010000005.1, read on the forward strand.
CTGCCGCCCTGCAGCTGCAACTGCGCGATCACGGCCGCGTCCAGGCTCAGCCGCCAGCGCGGCTTGCCGTCGGCGGCGTTCAGCCGCAGCAGCTCGCGGCCATGGGCGACCAGCAGGTCCTCCTCGCCCAGCGGCAGTGGGTCCGGCATATAGGCGTCCCACAGCACCGGGGCGGGCAGCGGCGGCAGGGCCAGGCGCCACAGCGGCTTGCCGTCGGCCAGGGCGAAGGCCTGCACGCCATGGGTGCTGGCGACGACCAGGCGTCCGCGCTGGACCAGCGGCGCGTTCAGCAGCGGGCCGTCGGCCAGGGTCAGCGTGCGGCGGCGGCCGCCGGCATCGAGGCAGAACAGCTCGCCGCTGAGATTGCCGGCGCACCAGCCGCCCTCGGGCAGCGGCGCGACGGCCCCATGGACGGCCGCGCCGGACGGGACGCTGCGCAGCAGATCGCCGGGCGCCGCCTCGGCAAGGCCCGACACCGCCAGGGCCAGGCCCAGCAGCACAAACAGCTTCCTCATCCCCGTCTCCCCCGATTGCGGCCGCTGCGAGCGGGCCGGTTTGCTTTCTTTATTCAGCCTTGTCGGCTTCGGCGGCCTCGCCGGCCTCGGGCTCCTCGGCCGGCGCCGTCCACGCGATGTCGCCGCGCGGCGCATGCGCCCATTCGTGCAGGATCTGGGCGACGTCGGCCACGCCCTGCTTCTTCAGCGCCGAGAATAGCGTCACCGCAACGTCGGAATCCTCGGTCGCCAGCTCACCCAGGTAGGCCTGGCAGGCCTGCAGCGCGGCCGTCGCTTCCTTGCGGTTGAGCTTGTCGGCCTTGGTCAGCAGCACCAGCAGCTTGACCTCGCCGGTGCCGACGCGGGCGGCGACGAATTCCAGCAGCTGCTTGTCCAGATCGGTCAGGCCCAGGCGCGAATCGACCATCAGCACGACGCCCGAGAGGCTGCGGCGCGTCTCCAGATAGTCGGCCATCACCTTCTGCCAGCGCTGCTTGGCCGCCTTGTTGACGGCCGCATAGCCATAGCCGGGCAGGTCGGCAAACCAGGCGTTCGGCGCGTCCTTGGGACCCAGCTCGAACAGATTGATGTGCTGGGTGCGGCCGGGCGTCTTGGAGGCGAAGGCCAGGCGTTTCTGCTGGGCCAGGGTGTTGATCGCGGTCGACTTGCCGGCATTGGAACGGCCGACGAAGGCGATCTCCGGCATCTCGTTGGGCGGCAGGTGAACCAGCTGGCTGGCCGTGGTCAGGAAGCGCGCCGTGTGGGTCCAGCCCAGCGCCTGCTTGTCGCTGACGGGCTCCGCCACGGGGTCGGTTTCTTGCGGGGCGGAAGCAGTGTTGGTCATGAACGTCTTAGGCTTTGTGGATTGCCATTGTAAAATCCTTGGGTTGCGCTTATCGAAACATCCATTCATGAAGAAGACTGCCGCTATCCTGATGTCGGGCCTGCTCCTGGCATTTGCCACTCAGGCCGCCCAGGCCAATGAGACGACGGCCCCCGCCAAGCCCGATCTGGCCAAGGGCGGTGCCATCTCCTCCCAGGTCTGCGCCGCCTGCCACACGGCCGACGGTTCGCGCGGCAGCCCGGCCAATCCCATCCTCCAGGGCCAGCATGCCGAATACCTGGCCAAGCAGTTGCACGAGTTCAAGGACGGCAAGCGCAAGAGCCCGGTGATGCAGGGCATGGCCGCCCCGCTGAGCGACGAGGACATCCGCAACGTCGCCGCCTTCTACGCCAGCAAGAGCGCCAAGCCGGGCTTTGCCAAGATGAAGGACTCGGTCGCCCTGGGCGAGAAGATCTACCGCGGCGGCATCGCCGATCGCCAGATCCCAGCCTGCGCCGGCTGCCACAGCCCCAACGGCGCCGGCCTGCCGGCCCAGTACCCGCGCATCGGCGGCCAGCATGGCGACTACACCGAGGCGCAGCTGAATGCCTTCCGCAGCGGCGCCCGCGCCAACAGCGCCCAGATGACGGCGATCGCCGCCAAGATGAACGATCGCGAGATCAAGGCCGTCGCCGACTACATCGCCGGCCTGCGCTGAGATCAGACAACAGCAGCAGCCGCTGCACCCAGGAAAGGCCGGTGACCGCACCGGCCTTTTTTGATGGCGCCGTCCCCGGCCGCCCCAGCGTCGACAATCGAGCCATGTCCGAGACCACCGCCGCCAGCCTCCCGCCGCCCCGCCCGCCCAGCAACAGCACCGCGCGCGAGCTGGTGGATCTGCTGTCCTCGATGCGCTTCGCGATCGCGGTCTTCGTCGTCATCTGCATCGCCGCGATCACCGGCACCCTGGTCAAGCAGCGCGAGCCGCTGACGAACTACGTCAACCAGTTCGGCCCCTTCTGGTCGGAGTTGTTCGGCAAGCTGGACCTCTACACCGTCTACGGCGCCTGGTGGTTCCTGCTGATGCTGGCCTTCCTGGTCATCTCGACCAGCCTGTGCATCGCCCGCAACACGCCCAAGATCATTCACGATCTGAAGACCTACAAGGAGCATGTGCGCGAGCAATCGCTGCAGGCCCACCACCACAAGGCGCTGGGCCATCTGGCCGTCGCGCCGGAGGCGGCGCTGGCCCGGGTCTCGGCGCTGCTGGACCATCTGGGCTGGAAGGCCAAGGCGCAGCTGCGCAGTAACGGCGTGATGGTCGCCGCCCGCAAGGGCGCGGCCAACAAGATCGGCTATCTGGCCGCGCACTCGGCCATCGTGCTGGTCTGCGTCGGCGGCCTGCTGGACGGCGACCTGATCGTGCGCGCGCTGATGTGGGCGCAGGGCAAGAGCATCTATACCGGCGCCGGCCTGGTCAGCGAGGTGGCGGCCGAGCACCGGCTGTCGCCGGCCAACCCGAGCTTCCGCGGCAATCTGCTGGTGCCCGAGAACGGCCGTGCGGCCACCGCCATCATTTCGATGCCGACCGGCGTCGTGCTGCAGGACCTGCCCTTCGACGTCGAGCTGCGCAAGTTCATCGTCGAGTACTACGACACCGGCATGCCCAAGCTCTTCGCCAGCGAGATCGCGATCCGCGATCACGAAAGCGGTGCCATCAGCCAGCACACGGTCAAGGTCAACGAGCCGGTGATCCACCGCGGCGTGGCGATCTACCAGAGCAGCTTCGACGACGGCGGCTCGCAATTGAAGCTGCAGGCGCTGCCGCTGGCCGGCAAGGGCCAGCCCTTCACGATCGAGGGCGTGGTCGGCAACAGTACCTCGCTGAGCAACGAGAGCGAGAAGCTGAGCCTGGAATTCGCCGGCCTGCGCGTGATCAATGTCGAGAACCTGGGCGGCGCCGCCGAGGCCGGCAGCGGCACCGATGTGCGCAAGGTCGATCTGGTCGACTCGCTGCAAAGCCATCTGGGCAGCGGCGCGAAATCGAGCAAGAGCAAGAGCCTGCACAACGTCGGCCCTTCGTTCAGCTACCGGCTGCGCGACGCCTCGGGCCAGGCGCGCGAGTACAACAACTACATGCTGCCGATCGAGCTCGACGGGCAGCGCGTCTTCCTGGCCGGCGTGCGCGAGACGCCGGCCGAATCGTTCCGCTATCTGCGCATCCCGGCCGACGAGAAATTGGAGATGGACGGCTGGATGCGGCTGCGCCGCAGCCTGCTCGACCCGGCCCAGCGCGAGCAGGCGGCGCTGCGCTATGCGGTGGCCGCAACGCCGTCCGACAAGCCGCAGATGACGCCGCAGCTGCAGGCGACCGCGCGCCGCGCTCTGGCCCTGTTCGCGGGCGCCGAGGGCGTCAAGCCGGAAGACAAGATCCCCAGCCTGGCCGAGGGCGGCTGGGGCGGCCTGCCGGCGCTCTCGAGCTTCATCGACAGCGAGGTGCCGGCGGCCGAGCGCCAGCGCGTCTCCGAGGTGCTCTTGCGCATCCTCAACGGCTGCCTGTTCGAGCTCTACAAGCTGGGCCGCGAGCAGGCCGGCCTGCCGGTGCCGGCGGCCGATGCGGCGACCCAGGGCTTCATGACGCAGTCGGTGCTGGCGCTGTCGGACAGCATGTTCTATCCGGCGCCGGTGCTGCTGCGCCTGGACGACTTCAAGCAGGTGCAGGCCAGCGTGTTCCAGGTCGCGCGCGCGCCGGGGCAGAAATTGGTCTATCTCGGCGCTATCCTTTTGATCATCGGCGTGTTCGCGATGCTCTACATCAAGGAGCGCCGGCTGTGGATCTGGCTGGAGCCGGCGCCCGGCCAGCCGGAAGCGACGCGCCTGCGCATGGCGCTGTCGAGCACCCGCGACTCCCCCGACACGACGACCGAATTCGAGCAGCTGAAGCACGCGCTGCTGCAGGAAGACGACGAAACAGCCGAGGCTTCACCGACATGAACAGCAGCACCTCCACCGCAAGCATCACGCTGGGCCGCCGCGGCCCGCTGCAGGGCCGCGACGCGATCGACTGGCTGTTCGCCGCCCTGGTCGTCGCCGGCGGCCTCTACGCCTTCTCGCGCTACGGCGCCTCGATGGACGGCTACGAGAAAGGCATCCTCGCCTGCGCGATGCCGGCGCTGATCGCGCTGGGCTGGTTCTGGCGGCCGCTGCGCCTGCTGAGCGTCGCCGTCGGCGCGGCCAGCCTGCTGGCCATCAGCCTGTACAGCCGGCAGACGGATGGCTTCGGCGCCGACCTGGCTGCGGCCGACAAGGTCTTCTTCCTGAAGTACATGCTGTCCAGCCAGAGCGCCATCCTGTGGATGTGCGTGCTGTTCTATATGAGCACGCTGTTCTACTGGGGCGGCTTCTTCGCCAAGCAGGGCCAGAGCAGCGCGGCCGAGGCGATCGCCTCCAAGCTGGTCTGGGGCGCCGTCTTCATGGCCCTGACCGGCACCATGGTGCGCTGGTTCGAGAGCCACCAGATCGGCCCCGACATCGGCCATATCCCGGTCAGCAATCTGTACGAGGTCTTCGTGCTGTTCTCCTGGCTGACGGCGCTGATGTACCTGTACTACGAGGCGCGCTTCAAGACCCGCGCTTTAGGTGCCTATGTGCTGCTGGTGATCAGCGCGGCGGTGTCCTTCCTGCTCTGGTACACGGTGGCGCGCGAGGCGCACGAGATCCAGCCGCTGGTGCCCGCCCTGCAGAGCTGGTGGATGAAGATCCATGTGCCGGCCAATTTCGTCGGCTACGGCACCTTCGCGCTGTCGGCGATGGTGGCGATGGCCTATCTGCTGAAGACGGCCTCGCAGCGCGCGCTGATCATCGGCCTGGTCGGCATGCCGGCGGCCCTGGTCGCCGCCATCCTGGCGACGCGCTTCGGCGTTGCCGACCTGCCGGCCGAGACCCTGGCCGGCCTGGACGGCTGGGCGCGCAAGATGGCCGGCCTGCTGGTCTTCTTCGTCATCGCCGTCGCGCTGCGCAAGCCGCTGACCGCGCGCCTGCCGCGGCTAGAACTGCTCGACGACCTGATGTACAAGGCGATCGCCCTGGGCTTCGCCTTCTTCACCATCGCCACCATCCTGGGCGCCTTCTGGGCCGCCGAGGCCTGGGGCGGCTACTGGAGCTGGGACCCGAAGGAGACCTGGGCGCTGATCGTCTGGCTCAACTATGCGGCCTGGCTGCATATGCGGCTGATGAAAGGCCTGCGCGGCGCCGTCGCCGCCTGGTGGGCGCTGGGCGGACTGGTCGTGACGACCTTCGCCTTCCTGGGCGTCAATATGTTCCTGTCGGGCCTGCACTCCTACGGCACGCTCTGAACGGGCGGCCGGCGCGCAGCAGGATGAGGGCGGCTTGGCGTAAGCTTTTGCCGGCCCGTGCGACTGACGGGCATTGAGATCATCTGTTGAGGGCCACCATGTCTCGCCTGATCCTGCCTCCGGTTCCCGCCTCCGAAATCACGCCCCGCTCGGTCTACGAGCAGCGCCGCCAATGGCTGCGCCTGATGGCCTCCGGCGCGGCCGGCGCCGCGCTCGCCAGTTGGGCCGGCCGCGAGGCGCTGGCGCAGACTCCCGGCAAGCTGGCCAAACTGCCCGGCGCCAAGAGCGCGGTGGAGGGCGCCGTCGTGATGGAGAAGACGACGGCCTATGTCGACGCGACCAGCTACAACAACTTCTACGAATTCGGCACCGACAAGTCCGACCCGGTCCAGCGCGCCCATACGCTGCGGCCGCGGCCCTGGAGCGTCCGTGTCGAGGGCGAGATCGCCAAGCCGGGCGTCTACGACATCGACGCGCTGCTGAAGCTCAGCCCGATGGAGGAACGCATCTACCGCCTGCGCTGCGTCGAGGGCTGGTCGATGGTGATTCCCTGGGTCGGCTATTCGCTGGCCGAGCTGATCAGGAAGGTGGAACCGAACTCCAAGGCCAAGTTCGTCGAATTCATCACCCTGGAAGACAAGTCGCAGATGCCGGGGCTGCGTTCGGCGGTGCTGGACTGGCCCTATGTCGAGGGCCTGCGCATCGACGAGGCCATGCACCCGCTGACTCTGCTGACCTTCGGCATGTATGGCGAGCTGCTGCCCAACCAGAACGGCGCGCCGGTGCGCATCGTCGTGCCCTGGAAGTACGGCTTCAAGTCGGCCAAGAGCATCGTCAAGATCCGCTTCGTCGAGAAGCAGCCGACCTCCAGCTGGACGCAGGCGGCGCCGCAGGAATACGGCTTCTATTCCAACGTCAATCCGCTGGTCGAGCACCCGCGCTGGAGCCAGTCGCGCGAGCGCCGCATCGGCGAGGACGATCTGTTCGCCAAGAAGCGCAAGACCCTGATGTTCAACGGCTACGAAGCCCAGGTCGGCCAGCTCTATGCCGGCATGGACCTGAGGAAGAATTTCTGAGGTGGGGGCCCGGCGCTCGCCCTGGCTGCACCCGGCGGCCAAACCGCTGCTGTTCATCGTCTGCCTGCTACCGCTGGCCTGGCTGGTCTGGGGCGCCTATGCCGACAAGCTGGGCGCCAATCCGGCCGAGCACCTGATCCGCTCGCTGGGCGACTGGACCTTGCGCGGCCTCTGCCTGACGCTGGCGATCACGCCGCTGCGCGTGCTCAGCGGCCAGCCGGCGCTGGCGCGCTTTCGCCGCATGCTGGGCCTGTTCAGCTTCTTCTACGGCTGCCTGCACCTGCTGGCCTATGGCTGGCTGGACATGGGTCTGGACTTCGGCGACATCGCCGAAGACATCGCCAAGCGGCCCTTCATCCTGATGGGCTTCACGGCCTGGGCGCTGATGCTGCCGCTGGCCGCGACCTCCTTCAACCGCGCCATCAAGGCGCTCGGCGCGCGCCGCTGGCAGACCCTGCACAAGTTCATCTACCTGCTGGTGCTGGTCGGCCTGGCCCACTTCATCTGGATGCGCGCCGGCAAGAACAATTTCGGCGAGCCGGCGATCTACGGCGCCATCCTGGCCCTGCTGCTCGGCTGGCGGCTCTGGCAGCGGATGCGGCGCCCGCAGCCGGCCCCCGGCCGCGCCTGAGGCGCGGGCCGCCGCGGGTCAACCGTGTAATGCGGCCGGGGTGATCCGGGGAAGCCTGGGATAATCAGGGGTTTTACCAAGCCCCGCCATGTCCGCCCCCTTGCCCGCCATCGTCGACGCCGCCCTCATCGGGGCGGGCCCCGCCGGCTGCAGCGCCGCCAGCTGGCTGGCGCAGCTGGGCCTGTCCGTCGCCCTGATCGAGCGTGCGCCGCGGCTCTGCGCCGGGTTGGAAGCGCTGGACTTCGCCCAGGACTGGCTGCTCGGCGAGCCGGGCCTGCGCCTGTCGCAGCTGGGCGGCCGCTATGCCGGGCACCTGGGCCGCCAGCCGGCCGTCCATCTGCGCACGGCCACCGAATTGCAGCATCTGGACTGGAGCGCCAGCGACGGCTGGAGCCTGCAGCTCCATGGCGCCGAGGGCGCGCAGCGCCTGCAGGCGAAGAGCCTCTTGCTGGCCACCGGCCTGACGCCGCGCCATCCGGGCCCGCTGTATCCGGCCCAGGGCCGCGGCGGCCGCGTGCTCGATGCGCTGGAGCTGACCGCGCGTCGCGCCACGCTGCCGCGCGGCCGGGTGCTGCTCTTGGGCGGCGGCGACAACGCGGTCGAGAACGCGCTCTATCTGCGCGCCCAGGGTCACCAGGTGACGATCTGGTCGCGCTCGGACTGGCGCGCGCAATCGCATCTGGTCCAGCAGCTGGAGGCCGACGCGGCGATCGCGCGCCGCCCGGCCCTGCCGCTGCCCAGCGCCGTCGAAGCGGACGGCGAGTCGGTGCGCGTGCGCTCCAAGGCCTTCGGCGAGGAAGCCTTCGACCATGTGGCGGTGCTGCTGGGCTACGAGCCCGAGCCCAGCGCCTGGCTGCTGGTGGCCGATGCGCTGCAGCGCGCCGGCGTGACGGCGCCCAGCCAGCCCTTCCGCGACGAGCCGCGCTTCACGCCGCTGGGCCTGTTCGTCGCCGGCGATGCCAGCGGCCGCCAGCATCCCTGCGTGCAGACGGCGTTGGGCGACGGCGTCGTCGCGGCCAAGCAGATCGAGGCCTTTCTGCGCCCGCTGCGCGAGTCGCAGCCACCGCCGGCCCTGCGCCGCAGCAACCGCCAGGTGATCCATATCGCCGGCCTGCGCTTCGGCGCCAATCTGGGCGTGCTGGACTTCGAGCGCGAGGGCCCGCAGCCGATCCAGGTCGATGCCGAGGTCAATCTGGGCGCCCAGGTGATCGTCTCGCGCGACGCCGACATCGGCCATGTGCTGGACTACCGGCGCGTGCGCGCCATCATCATCGACGAATGCACGGCCGAGCACACCGATCTGCTGGAGGCCCTGCTGGGCAAGCTGTGCACGCGGCTGATGCGCCTGGCCGGTGTCGTCGGCGTGCGCATCAAGGTGACCAAACTCGAAATCTTCCCGGACTGCCAGGTCGCGATCAGCGCCGAAGCCGGCCAATGGTGAATGCTATGACTATCGAAACCCTCTCCCCCGCCCTCGACGCCGAGGCCCTGGCCGCGCAGAAGAAGGCCGAGCACGAGATCAACAAGCTCTCCAAGCGCCTGCACCGCCAGGTCGGCCAGGCGATCAGCGACTTCAATATGATCGAGGACGGTGACAAGGTGATGGTCTGCCTGTCCGGCGGCAAGGACAGCTACACGATGCTGGACATCCTGCTGAACCTGCAGCAGCGCGCGCCGATCAGGTTCGAGCTGGTGGCCGTCAACCTCGACCAGAAGCAGCCCGGCTTCCCCGAAGACGTGCTGCCGAACTACCTGAAGTCGCGCGGCGTGCCCTTCCATATCGAGGAGCAGGACACCTACTCGGTCGTCAAGCGCGTCGTGCCCGAGGGCAAGACGACCTGCGGCCTGTGCTCGCGCCTGCGCCGCGGCATCCTCTACCGCGTCGCCCAGGAACTCGGCTGCAGCAAGATCGCGCTGGGCCACCACCGCGACGACATCGTCACGACCCTGTTCCTGAACATGTTCTTCGGCAGCCGCATGAAGGGCATGCCGCCCAAGCTGGTCAGCGACGACGGCAAGAACGTCGTCATCCGCCCGCTGGCCTATGTGCGCGAGCCGGACCTGGTGCGCTGGGCCGAGCACCGCGAATTCCCCATCATCCCCTGCAATCTCTGCGGCAGCCAGGAGAACCTGCAGCGCGTGCAGGTCAAGGCGATGCTGAATGACTGGGACCGCCGCTTCCCCGGCCGCATCGAGAACATGTTCACCGCCATGGGCAATATCGTGCCCTCGCACATGATGGACAAGAAGCTCTTCCCCTTCGAGACGATCAGGGCCACCGGCGCGCCGGTCGCGGACGGCGACATCGCCTTCGACGAGGACGAGGCCTGCGGCACGCCCAGCGCCAACGGCGCCGGCTCGGTCATACGGCTGCAACAGGACTGAAGCGCCTGACGCAAAGGCCATTCGGGCGGTTCAGAATAGGGCCAAGCCAAGGAGGCCTTATGAACCGTCGCCCTCTTCTGCTTGCCGGACTCGCCGTGCTCGTCGCCGGCCTCGTTGCCTGCGCCGGGCCGTACACGATCTCGGCCGACGTCGTCAGCTTCGGCGCCTGGCCCGAGGCCCGCGGCGCCGGCAGCTATGCTTTCGAGCGCCTGCCCTCGCAGCAGCTGTCCCGGCGTCAAGCCGAGCTGGAATACCATGCCCGCCCGGCGCTGGAGCGCGCCGGCTTCAGGCCGGCCGCCGACCCGAAGACGGCCGATGTGCTGATCTCGCTGGGCGCCCAGGTCAATGCCCAGGACTATCCCTACTGGGGCGACCCGATCTGGTGGGGCTGGCGCGGCCCCGGCTGGGGCTATTGGGGCTATGGCGGCTACTACTGGCGCTACGGCGGCTGGCCCTATGGACCCTATGGCAGCTACTGGGGTCCGGGCTGGTACTGGCCCGAGCGGCGTTACGAGCGCGAGGTGGCCGTGCTGGTGCGCGACCGCGCCAGCAACGAGGCACTGTTCGAGGCGCATGCCAGCAGCGAGGGCTATTCGGTCGGCGATGCCGCGCTGATCTCGGCGATGTTCTCGGCCGCGCTGAGCGACTTCCCGCGGCCCAATCCGGAGTCGCACCGGATCTCGGTGATGGTGACGCCGGCCGCGCCGGCGCCGCAGGGGGTGGCGAGCGCGCCGGCCGGTTCCTAGTTCGCGCCGATAATCGCGGCTTCACAAAGTCGTTGAATCGGTGGAAATGTCCCTCAACATCGTCATCATGGCCGCGGGCAAGGGCACGCGGATGAAGTCTTCGCTGCCCAAGGTGCTGCACCGCCTGGCCGGCCGACCGCTGCTGGGCCATGTGCTGGCCAATACCGAGGCGCTGGCCGCCGACAAGCGCATCGTCATCACCGGCCATGGGGCCGAGCAGGTGGAAGCCGCCGTCGCCGGCCCGGACATCGCCTTCGTGCGCCAGATGCCGCAGCTGGGCACCGGCCATGCGATCCAGCAGACGGTGCCGGAGCTGGGCGAGGGCGGCAGCACGCTGATCCTCAGCGGCGACACGCCGCTGACCGCCACCGCCACCGCCCGCGCACTGGTCGAGGCCAGCGCCGGCCCGGATGGTGAGCAAAGGCTGGTCCTGCTGACGATCGACTACAGCGACCCCAGCGGCTACGGCCGCATCATCCGCGAGGGCGAGGCGGTCAAGGCCATCGTCGAGCACAAGGACGCCTCGCCCGAGCAGCGCCAGATCCGTGAGTGCTACACCGGCATCATGGCCGCGCCGACGGCGGCGCTGAAGCGCTGGGTCGGTCAGCTGAACAACAACAACGCCCAGGGCGAGTACTACCTGACCGACATCGTCGCGATGGCCGTCGCCGAAGGCGTGCCGGTGGTCGCCGTCAAGACCGGCGACGAGACCGAGGTGCTGGGCGTCAACAGCCCGACCCAGCTGGCCGAGCTGGAGCGCCGCTACCAGCGCCAGCAGGCCGGCCTGCTGATGGAGGCCGGCGTGCGCCTGGCCGACCCGGCGCGCTTCGATCTGCGCGGCACGCTGAACTGCGGCCAGGACGTCGAGATCGACGTCAACTGCGTGTTCGAGGGTCAGGTCGTGCTGGGTGACGGCGTGAAGATCGGCGCCAACTGCGTGATCCGCAACGCGACGATAGACGCCGGCGCGCGCATCCACGAATTCAGCCATATCGACGGCGAGAAGCCGGCCGGCGCCAAGGTCGGCGAGGGCGCGCTGATCGGCCCCTTCGCCCGCCTGCGCCCCGGCGCCGATCTGGGCGCCGAGGTCCATATCGGCAACTTCGTCGAGGTCAAGAACTCGACCCTGGCCAAGGGCGCCAAGGCCAACCACCTCGCCTATCTGGGCGACGCGACGGTCGGCGAGCGGGTCAACTACGGCGCCGGCTCCATCACCGCCAACTACGACGGCGCCAACAAGCACCGCACGGTGATAGCCGCCGACGTGCACATCGGCTCGAACTGCGTGCTGGTCGCGCCAGTGGAGATCGGCGCCGGTGCCACCGTCGGCGGCGGCTCGACGATCACCAAGCCGGTGGCCGCCGGCGAGCTGGCCGTCGCGCGCGGCAAGCAGGTCGCGATCGCCGGCTGGACACGGCCGGTGAAGAAAAAGGCCTGAGCCGGCGGCTGCAGGTGACGGGGCGTGATATTTTCACGCCCGTATCCCTGGGTCGCGGGACCGCTCCCGGCGAGGGGCCCGCTAGCATGAGGACGTTCACGGCAATGGATGACGACGACTTCGATGGCGCGCAAACAGCTGAATCGACCGCAGCCGGGTCCCGCCATGTCCGCTAAGGACCGCGAAGGCGAGGAGCCCGAGACGCCGGCGGAGCGCCGCGCCCGTGCCGAGGCGCTGGAGAACCAGGCGCTGTACCACGCCCAATGCGAGGACGCCGCCAGCGCCTGCTGGTATATGGCGCGCAGCCTGGGCGCCGCGCGCCAGCTGGAGGCCGATGGCGAGCCCAGCCTGGAACTGCTGTTCGAGCTGCTGGGCGCGCTGGCCGATCTGCCGGCCGAGGTCTGCGCCGCGCCGCTGCCCGAGGTCGTCGGCGGCGATCAGCTGGGCATCACCGAGCTGTGCCAGCAGCTGGCGATGGCGCGCGAGCAGAGCCATGAGGTCTGGGTCGACGCCGAGCTGGCCGCCCCGCGCCACACGCCCACGCACTGAAGCGGCCTGCGGGCTTGCCCGAGGGCATGGTCCGCTGGAGCGCCCCTAAGATCGGCGCGATCCGCAGACAACAAGGGCCGAGGGCCGATCGGAGGCTGGATGGAGCTGGCGGAGATCGCAAGACAGGGCGGTTCCGCCTTGCAGGCCTGGGCCGGCATGGCGCTGGGTTCGCCGACGCAGATCTTCGCCCATCTGGCCGCGACGCTGGCGCTGCTGCTGATGATGCTGGGCGCCTTGATGCGCACCATGCTGCCGCTGCGCTGGCTGGCCGTCGGCGGCAATCTGGGCCTGGCCCTGTACGGCGCCCTGCATCCGGCGCCGCTGACGCTGGCGATCGCGGCCGTGCTGCTGCCGGCCAATCTCTATCGCGCGCTGGAGGTGACCCGGCTGACGCGCCGGGTCAGCCGTGCCGCCGCCGATGCCAATCTGGCCGGGCTGTGGCTGCGGCCCTATATGAAGTCGCGCCGGCTGCGCGCCGGGCAGACGCTGTTCAGGAAGGGCGATCGCGCCGACTGGCTCTATCTGCTGCTGGACGGCGAGATGGAGCTGTCCGACATCGGCCAGCCGCTGCAGCGCGGCCGCATCTTCGGCGAGATCGCGCTGTTCTCGCCCGACCGCATGCGCACGCACACCGCGCGCTGCGTCAGCGCCTGCACGGTGCTGCAGATCCACGCCAGCACGGTCAAGCAGCTTTACTACCAGAACCCGGCCTTCGGCATGCACCTGATCGAACTGCTGTGCGAGCGCCTGGGCAGCGACGTCGCGCGCGCCGAGCGCCAGCAGGCGCAGGCCTAGAAGCTAGAAGCCCCGCACCGGCAGGAGCGCGTCGCGCTGCAGCCAGTTGCGCGGCGAATAGGCGCTGGCGCCGTCGGTCACATGCAGGGTATAGGCATGGCGGGAGCGCGCGGAGCGGTTCGCCGCGCTGTAATGCGGCAGCAGGCCGTGGAAGACGACCAGGCTGCCGGCCTCGACCTCCAGCGGCACCGCGTTCGCCTCGGTGGCGGGCCAGGGCGTGTCGTCCAGCGCCTCCATCCAGGCCCGCCGCCCTTCGCGCACGAAGCGCTCACGCAGCACGCCGCGCGCGCCGCGATGGCCGCCCGGCTCGGTCCACATGCAGCCGTTCTCGCGCGTCGCATCCTCCAGCGCGAACCAGAAGGTCGTCACCGTGACCGGCTCGCTGTCGAAGAAGCTGGCATCCTGGTGCCAGCGCACCTCGCCGCCGATGCCCGGCTGCTTGAAGATGTACATCGACTGCCAGATCTGCGGCCGCGCCAGGCCCAGATCGCGCGCCAGCGCGGCCAGCTCGGGCCCATGCGAGAAGGCATCGAAGACCGGATCGAGATCGTGCATCGCATGGCCGATCTTGTTGATCGACAGCGCCTTGGGCACGCGCAGCTCGCCGCGCGCGTCGAAGGCCTCTTCCTCGAAGAAGCAGCGCATCTCGCAGGCCGAGTCGAGGAAGTAGTCGTCGACCTTGCGGTCCTGCTCCTGGGTGGAGAAGATCGCCCGCTGCGCACCCGGATCGAAGGCCTCGACGATCGCCTCGGCACGCGAGCGCAGGGCGGCGATCTGCGCGGCGCTCTTGAAGCCCGGCAGGATCAGGAAGCCCTGCGCGTCATACGCCTGTTTCTGTTCGGTGCTCAGCATGGGGCCGAGTCTACTGTGCTCAAGAATGCGGCAGCGCAAGAAAATCCCTGGGCGATCAAGCGCTTGCGCACGCTGTGGGCAGCTTGCCCACGCGCTTATCCACAGCCGCCGGGGATAGATGCGCACCCTCTACAAACGGTCACGGCAGGCTTTTCAGCGCCCTTGCACAATCGTCCCATGCGCATTCACTCCCCGTCCCTGCACGAACTGCATGCCTTTGCCGCGGCCGCCCGCCACGGCAGTTTCTCGAAGGCCGCCGAGCAGCTCTGCGTGACCCAGGGCGCGATCAGCCGGGCCTTGCGCAAGCTGGAGGAGGAACTGGGCCAGACCCTGTTCGTGCGCCAGGCCCGCGGCGCCGAGCTGACAACGGCCGGCCGCGAGTACCTGGCGCAGATCGAGCCGGCGCTGCAAAGCCTGGAGGCCGCCGCGCTGGCCCAGCGCGCGCCGCTGGCCCCGACCCGGCTGCGCCTGTCGGTGGCGCCGACCCTGGCCAGCCAATGGCTGATCCCGCGCCTGCCCGACTGGCAGGCCCGCCATCCGCAGATCGCGCTGGCGCTGGTGCCCTATCAGCGCGAGGAGGATTTCGGCGCCGCCGAGGTGGATGCCTGGCTGCGGCCCGCCGAGGCGCATTGGCCCAATGGCATCGTCGCCGACTACATCGTCGGCCGCGCCATCGTGCCGATCTGCCGCCCGCAGGACATCGCGGCCGAGCCGCCGCTGCGCGAGCCGGCCGATCTGCTGGCGCGGCCGCTGCTGTTCCACACCCATTACCCCGACCATTGGCGCGCCTGGCTGGCGGCGGTCGGCGTCGAGCCGGAGCGACTGGACACGCTCGCGGCCAGCGCCGATTTCGAGCAGGTGGCGATGCTGGTGCAGGGCGTGCTGGCGGGGCTCGGTGTGGCCGTCGTGCAGCGCTGCCTGATCGACGACGAGCTGGCCAGCGGCCGCATCGTCATCCCCTTCGCGCGCCCGGTCGAGGTCGGCGGCGGCTATATGCTGTGCACGCGCCGCGCGGCGCAATCGAGCCGCGCGCTGCGGCAGCTGCGCGAATGGCTGCTCGAACAAGGTGCCGCGGCCGATTGATCGATCGGCACGGGATCGAATCACTCGGCCGTCAGCCCGAACAGCGCCGCGCCGTTCTCCCAGGCGATCTTGCGTGCGGCGGCCGGCGGCAGCTCGCCGAGCCAGCTGCGCGCCTCGGACATCAAGGCCTCGTAATGCTGCCAGCGCTGGTTGACCCAGGTGTCGGAGCCGATCAGGAAGCGCTGCGGCTGTTCGCTCAGCAAGGCCTTCCAGGCGGGGCCGAGCCGGCCGTCCTCCAGCAGGCCCGGGCGGTAGGACAGCTCGCCCCTCAATTGCGGATAACGTTGCAGTAATTCGCGTACCCGCGCAATCGGCGTGCCGCCGATGCCGGTATGGGCCCAGATCAGTCGAGCCTGCGGCGCATGGGCCATCAGCTTGTCGATCGCATCGTCATCCACATGGGCCAGCACGACCAGCCCGCGCTCGGCGGCCAGCTGCATCAACTGGCGCGCCACCGGCCCGTCGGCATTGGCGCTGTCGTAGAGATGAAATTCGCCGAGACCGCGATAGGGCCCGGCCGCCGTGCCGCGCGCCAGCTCCTCAAGCACCATCCGGTAGATGCTCTCGTCGGCGAACCAGCCGTTGTAGTCGGCGCGATTTCGGTACAGGCGCACGAAGGGAACGACCTGCACGCCGGCCGCGCGCGTCGCCTCGCGGGCTGAGGCCAGGTCTTGCGTGCCGGCATTGGGCCGGCTGTTGGCGACGATCGCGCGCACGCCGGCGCGCTGCATGCGGCCCAGCACATCGGCCAGCGGATGCGGCTGCTGCGCCTCGACGTTGTAGTGCAGATGGGCGTCAAACAGCGGGCCGGCATAGGTTTGGGGCTGGGGCTGCGCCCGGGCCGGGGCGCAGAAGGCGAGCGCCAGCAGGCCGCATGCCGCCCAGCCCGGCAGGTGGGGCATCAAGCGGTGGCCTCGGCCTGCGCGCGCTCGTAGCCGGCGATCAGGCGGCTGACACGCGAGACCGACAGGTCCAGCGCACCGGCCAGGGTCGTCATCGAGAGGCCGCCCTCGGTATGGGCGCGGTACAGCGCCTCCTCGCGCGACTCACTCTCGCGCAGCCAGTCGGCCCAGGCCTTGGGCCGCGCCGCGCGGCGCGCGCCATTGCCGCTGGCCCGCGCCGCCCAGGCGCGCATCTTCTCGGCGAAGGCGGCGTCGCCGAGGAAGATCTGCTGGCGCAGGCGGCCGGCCCAGAGATCGAGCTCGGGCTCGCTGGCGACCAGCCTGGCATAGCGCTCGGCGGCGCGCCGGTGCTCGGCCGCCGTCGTGGCCGGGCGGCTCAGCACATAGCCGTGTAGGCCGTCGACATCGAGCCAGGGCGGGGCCTCCTCCAGCCCCGCATGGGCGCGGTAGCTGGACCAGGGCCAGTCTTGGGCGCCGGACACCAGGCCCAGGCGCTGCGGGCTCAGCTCGACATAGCGGCACAGATCGAGCAGCAGCGCCTCGCGGTCGACCAGCACCGCGCGGAAGCGCCCCTGGAAAAGCGCGCCGGAGCCGCCATGGCGGCGGTTGTGGTACTGGGTGTAGACGCCGTTGACATGGCGCATCAGCCGCGACAGATTGGCCTGACGCGTGTAGAGCACCAGGTCGTAATGGTCGGGCAGCAGGCAATAGGCGAGCACCTGCGCGTCGAAGCGCTGCATCGCCTGGGCAAGCAGATCGAGCAGGACCTGGCGGTCATCGTCGTCGGCAAAGGCCGGCGCGCCGGCCGCGCGCCTCGAGCTGACGTGATAGACCGCGCCGGGGAATTCGATGCGTAGAGGACGTGCCATGCCCAAAAGCTAGGCGCTCGCCAAGTAAAAGGCAAGGTTTGACCCCTCGACGGAGGCAGCCGATATCAGGGACGCGCGTGCAGGCCTTCGAAGACCTTCAGCACCGCTTCATCCCCCATATTGCGGGCATCGGCCAGCTCGCCGCCGCCGGTCGCGCTGAGCACGCCGCCATCGCGTTCGAGCACCGCGACGGCCGGGATGCCCTTCTTCAGCGGCACGCCCATCTGGGCCGCCAGATCGGTGTTGCGGTTGAAGCGGCCCACATCGACCTTCAGCACGACAAAGCGCTTGGAGACATGGCTGGCCAGTGAGCCCGCGCTCATCTTGCGCTCCAGCGCCAGGCAGTCGCCGCACCAGTTGGCACCAAACACGACCAGCACGTTTTTCTGCTGCGACTGCGCCGCGGCAAGCGCGCGATTGAGCTCGGCGCGCGCATCGGCCTGCTCGTCATAGACCGCCTTCGCGGGCGCGCCGGCCGTGTCGGCGCGAAGGGTCGGGGAGGCAATCAACATGCCTGCGGAAATGGCTAGGACGAGGATCGGTTTCATCGACAAAGCGGTTTCAAGGGGGTTTGGTACAAAGGCGCGAACGCACTCGAATCACGACCGGGATTGTCCATGGCTTCCAGCCTTCTTGCATTGCTCGACGATATTGCCAGCCTGCTCGACGATGTCGCGCTGCTGTCCAAGCTGGCGGCCAAGAAAACCAGCGGCGTGCTGGGCGACGACCTCGCGCTGAACGCGCAGCAGGTCAGCGGCGTGCCGGCCGAGCGCGAACTGCCGGTCGTCTGGGCGGTGTTCAAGGGTTCCGCGCGCAACAAGGCGATCCTGGTGCCAGCGGCGCTGGCGATCAGCGCCTGGGCGCCCTGGGCCGTCACGCCGCTGCTGATGGTCGGGGGCGCCTATCTGTGCTTCGAGGGCTTCGAGAAGCTGGCGCATGGCCTCCTGCACAGCAAGGACGAGGACGCCGCCGAGCACCAGGCGCTCAGCGCCGCGCTGGCCGATCCGGCGCAGGACATGACCGTCGTTGCGCAGGAGAAGATCCGCGGCGCCGTGCGCACCGACTTCATCCTTTCGGCCGAGATCATCGCGATCACGCTGGGCACCGTCGCCGAGGCGGCCTTTCCGACCCGGCTGCTGGTGCTGACGGGCGTGGCCGCCTTGATGACGATAGGCGTCTACGGCTTGGTCGCCGCCATCGTCAAACTCGATGATGCCGGCCTCTATCTGAGCCGCCGCCCGGAAGCGGCGAGCCGCCAACTGGGGCGCGCGATCCTGGCCGCGGCGCCCTGGCTGATGAAGGCGCTGTCGGTGGCCGGCACGGCGGCGATGTTCCTGGTCGGCGGCGGCATCCTGGCCCACGGCCTGCCCTGGCTGCATGGCGCGCCGCAGGCGCTGGCCGCCTGGCTCGGCCCGGTGGCAGGTCTTGCGGTGGACGCGCTGACCGGCCTGGCCGCGGGCGCGCTGTGCCTGGCCCTGGTCAGCCTGGCGAAACGGCTGTGGCCGCGCGCCAAGAGGCTGGCATAGTAGGCACTCGATCGCCAGCTCGACGGAGGCCCGATGAGCAGCAGCCCCAAGGTCGATGAAGGAAACGGCGGCCGCCCCAGGGCGCGGCTTGCGGGGGCATGTCTTGCCCTGCTGCTTGGCTTGCTGGCCGCCTGCGGCGGCGGCGGTGGCGGGTCCGGCAGCGCGCCCGAGCCGCCCGCCGTCGACCCGGCCCTCGTCGTCGATCCGACCGTCTACGCCAGCGGCGCCAGCGATTCGCTGCCCAGCGCCAGCGAGGCCGCGGCGCAGACCGAGCAGCGCCTGACCCTGGCCAGCGGCGCCACGCTGGACTACACCGCCAGCGTCGGCCACCTGAATGCCGGCACGCCGGCGGGCGCCAGCATGTTCTACATCGCCTACACGGCCAAGGGCGCGCCGGCCACCCGGCCCATCGTCTTCTTCTACAACGGCGGTCCCGGCTCGGCCTCGGTCTGGCTGCATCTGGGCTCCTGGGGGCCCAAGCGCCTGGTCACGAACATGCCGTCAACGACCTTGCCGCAGGCCACCCTGGTCGACAACCCGCTGAGCCTGCTCGGCGAGGCCGATCTGGTCTTCGTCGACGCGGTCGGCACCGGCTACTCGCAGGCGATCGCGCCGAACAACAACCGCAGCTTCTGGGGCGTGGACCAGGATGCGGCGATCTTCCGCGACTTCGTGCTGCGCTACACGGCCAAGACGCAGCGCGGCAGCGCGCCGCTGCTGCTCTACGGTGAATCCTATGGCGGCCTGCGCACGCCCATCCTGGCCCAGGCGCTGCTGGCGGCCGGCGCGCCGCTGAAGGGCCTGGTGCTGCAGTCCGCCATCCTCGACTACAACAGCAACTGCGCGGTGCTCGAGCCGGGCCGGCTCAGCTGCGGCAGCTTCGTGCCCAGCTATGGCGCGACGGCCGCCTGGTTCCAGCGCGCGCGGCCGCAGCCGGCCAATCTGGACGCCGCCCTGCCCGGCTTCGTCCAGGGCATCGTCGACTATGTGGGCGCCAGCTACGAGCCGGCCGCCCAGCTTTATCTGAGCAGCCACCTGCCGCTGTCGATGGCGATGAGCCAGCAACTGGCCGACTACAGCGGCCTGGCCGCCAGCGACTGGCAGACCGCGCCGCTGCTGGGGCCCGAGCAGTACCGCCGCCTGCTGCTGCCGCAGCAATTGCTGGGCCGCTACGACAGCCGCATCGCCGCCGCCCTCGGCACGCCGCTGGCCAGCGAGGGCGACCCGTCGAACACGGTGCTGACCGCGGCCTTCCGCGGCGCCATCGGCGACTATCTGCGCCAGCTGAAGTACCAGGCGGCCGTGCCCTATCTGATGTTCAACGAGGCCAGCATCAATCTCTGGGACTGGCGCCACGATGGTCACCCGCTGCCCGACGCGATTCCCGATCTTGCGCTGGCACTGACCCTGAAGCCCGATCTGAAGGTCTTCGTCATCGGCGGTTATCACGACCTGGCCACGCCCTTCCGCCAGACCGAACTGGACCTGGCCCGGCTCGGCAGCGCGCCGGCCGGCCTGCAGCTGCGCCGCTATGTCGGCGGCCATATGACCTATCTGGACGAGCAGGTGCGGCCGGCCCTGGCCGCCGATCTGACCGTCCTGCTGCGCGGCCTCGCCGCCACGCCCTGAAGGAGCCTGCGATGAAGAAAAGCCTGATCGGCTGCGCGGCCGCCCTGCTCGCCACCGGCGGCGCGCTGGCGCAAAGCCGCGTCGAGCCGCTGGCCGATCCCTGGCTGCCGCCCGGCGCGCGCGCGGCGCCGCTGGCCGCGCCGAGCAGCGGCGCCGCGCTGCGCGCCCAGGTGATGGGCAAGCTGGCGCAGCAGTTCCGCCAGGCCGATGCGGCCGGTCGCGGCGCGTTGAGCCTGGACGAGGCGCGCCGCGCCGGCTGGGGCTTCGCGGTGCAGAACTTCCAGGCGCTGGACAGCGACGGCCGCGGCGAGATCCGCCTGCAGGACCTGCAGCGCTTCGTCGACGAGCGCCAGCGTCAGCGCTGAGCACCGCGGCAGACAGGGGACAATCGGGGCATGAAGATCCACAACATCGAAGTCAGCAAGTTCAAGGCCGCGTCGAACACGCTCAACGGCCTAGTGATGTTCAAGGTCGACGCGCTGATCGCCGAGAAGCAGCCGCTCGAAGGCATCGAGCCGAGTTCGGTCATCTCGATGACCGAGCAGAACGCGCGCGTGCTGATGGCGCTGCTGAAGTCCCAGCTCGCCGAATTCGACGCCAAGAAGCCGAAGAGCCGCCACGGCCGGCACGGCTGACAGAGAAGAAGAAAACCGCCATGGAATATCCGCACTACAAACCCGAATCCGACCATTTGCCGCTCAGCGACGAGGAGCTGTCGACGCTGGACGAGCTGCTAGCCAATCTGCCCAGCGATGGCGCCATGAATATCGAGGCGCTGGACGGTTATCTGGCCGGCCTGCTGCTGAGCCCCGAGCCGCTGGCCGACAAGCCCGGCGCCGACTGGCTGCCGACGATCTGGGGCGGCGATGGCGAGGGCGACAACGCCCCCTTTGCCAGCGGCAAGCAGAAGAAGCGCGTGATCCTGCTGGTGCTGCGCCATCTGCGCTCGATCGCCTTCCACTGGGCCGGCGCGCAGGCGACTTGGGAGCCGATCTTCAGCGTCGCCGAGTTCGACGGCGAGGACGAGCAGGAAGAGCTGACCGACGCGGAGGACTGGGCGATCGGCTTCATGAGCGCCGTCGACCTGGCGCCCGCGGCCTGGGCGCCGCTGTTCGAGCAGGCCGAGACGGCCGCGCTGCTGGAGCCGATCACGCTGCTGGGCGCCGACGAGGCACAGCTGCCCGAGGCCGAGCGCGAGCGCCTGGCCGATCCGCACGAGCGCGATGCGCTGAGCCGGGCGATCCCGGACGCGGTGCTGGCGCTGTACGCGCGGCGGGCCTGAAACCGCGCCTGGCGGCAGCCAAAAGAAAAGGGCCCCGCGGGGCCCTTTGCCATGGCGTCCTCATGACGCTGCCTTCGTCCGGGCGGCCGCTCAGCCGCGCTGACGCCGGCGGGCGACGAAGCCCATCGCGCCGAGGCCGGCCAGCATCAGGGCCAGGCTTTGCGGCTCGGGCACGGCGCTGGTCAGCGACAGGTAGTCGATCGCGAAGTCGTTGCCGTTGTAGTCGGTCGACAGGTTCAGCAGCTTCAGCTGCGCGCTGCCGCTGAAGGGCGAGACGACGCTGCCGCCCCAGCTCTGCCATTCGCCCGCGGCGCCCAGCTGCACCGTGCCCAGCACATGGTCGACGGCGCCGACCGTCAGCACGGCCTGCAGCTTGGACGGGTTGCCGCTGTAGACGCTGGCGGCGGCGGCCGTGAAGTCGTAGCTGGTGCCGGCCGTCAGATGGATGGTTTGCGACCAGACGACGTTGCTGGCCAGGCTCTCGCCGCCGTTGACGATCAGCATGTTCTCGCCGCTGAAGGCGCCGAAGCTGGCCCAGCCGCTGTGCAGCGCGTTCGGATTGCTGCCCACATTGACGACCCCCGGCGCATAGGCGTCGCCGCCGATCGCATAGCTGGACGAGAAGCCGCTCAGGCCGGCATCGAACTCGCCGTTCAGGATGACGTTGGCGGCCTCGGCCGAGGACAGGCTGGCCAGCAGGCCGGCGCTCAGGGTCAGGGCCTTGATCGTGTTCTTCTTCATCATTGCGGATTCCCTCGCATCGTCTGGATGGCGGCCGCCGCGCTCCATCCGGGCTTTGTTCTGATTGCTGCTTCTTCTTGCGGCGCAGGGCGCGAGTGTCCGGGTCGGCGGCGGCCTGCGCATCCCGCGAATACGGGGACTCCCCCGCACAAGCGGGGGAGAAGAGAGCGGATCCGTGAGCTTTTGCGCACGCGGCGCTGGGGACGGCGCCGCGCGCTTCGCTCCTCGAGCAATCAGCGCATCGCCGTGCCCAGGTGCTGCAGCCAGAAGGCCTCGTACTTGCGGTGCAGGCCGACCGGCTTGACCGTGCCGCCCATCGCATGCTCGCCGTCCGGGTCGAGGTAGAGGTCGACCAGCGCGTCCTTGCCCGATTCGAGCAGGGCGCGGTAGACATTGACCGTGTCCTGGTAGAGCACGTTCGGGTCCTGCATGCCGTGCACCAGCAGCAGCGGCTTCTTCAGATGGCGCGCCAGCGGCAGCAGCGAGTACTTGCGCAGATTCGGCTTCGTGCGGTCGACCTTGCCGATCGTGCGGCCGCTGTACCAGCTGTTGTAGTTCTCCCATTCGGTCGGGCCGGCGCCGGCGATGCCGGCGGCGAAGAGATCGGGCTTGGTGTACAGCGTGTACTGGGTCTGGAAGCCGCCGAAGCTCCAGCCGTTGAGGCCGACGCGCTGCGGATCGACGCCCAGGTTCGCCGCCATGTACTTGTGCAGGTCTTCGAGATCCTCCGCCTGCGGCGCGCCGGCCTGCTCCCAGTTCGCGTCGGAGAACTTGCGGCCGTAGTTGGAATGGCCGCGCGGGTCGACCGCCACCGTCACATAGCCATGCCGCGCCGCCATATACATGGCGAACACATAGCCGGTCTGCTGGAAGGAATCGACCTCGACGATGTGGCGGTCGTTCAGCGGGCCGCCATAGGTGTAGACGACGGCCGGGCGGCGGTCGGTGGTTTGCCAGCCGGCCGGCTTGAACACATAGGCGGCGATCTGGTCGCCGTGACGGTTCCTGAAGGAGAAGCGCTCGGGCCGCAGCAGGTCGAGCTGGGTCCAGGTCTTGTCATGGCTGTCGGTCAGGGTCTTGGCTGCGGCCGGCCTGGCGGCGTTGATCAGCTTCAGCTCGGGGCGCTCGGCCCAGTTGCCAGCATTGGCGGCCAGCCACTGGCCGTCCTCGGAGACGACCGCATTGCGGTGGTATTCGCCGGCCGTGCCCAGCGCCGTCATCGCGCCGTCCTGCATCGCCACGCGGAACAGGTTCATCGCGCCGAGGTCGTCCTTGTTGGCGGCCACGAACATCTGCCTGCTGTCCGGCGTGAAGCCCAGCACCTGGTAGGCCTCGAACTCGCCCTTCAGCAGCGGACGCAGCGTCCTGGCGGCAATGTCCCAGGCATGGGGCTGGCGCCAGCCGCTCTCGTCCAGGTTCAGCACCAGCTGCTTGCCGTCCGGCGTGAAGGCCGGCTTCATCACATTGACCACCTCATGGCCGACATTGCCGCGGCGCTCGAGCACGATCTCGGGCTTGGCGGACTCGCAAGGAAGCGCCGGGCCGCCCCAAGCTTCCTTCGCCCCCTCGGGGGGTGGGCGACGTACTCCGTCACCCTGGGGGCATTGTTGCGTACCGCCGAGGTAGACGCGCAGCAGCTCCTTCTCGCGCTCCCAGGTGACGAAGGCGTAATGGCTGCCGTCGCGCGCCCACACCACTTCGCTGATCTCGAACCAGCCGTCGCCGCCGGCCTGCGTGAACACCGGCTCGGCCTGACGGCGCGGCGCCTCGCCGGCCTCGGGCACGCGGCGGATGTAGACGGCCAGCGGCTTCTCCGTGCGCTTGTCGTCGCTGACCTCGCGCGGCACCTTCTTGGCCGTCGCCCAGCGCTCGGCGTAATTCATGATCTCCACCTGGCGGCCCGGCGCCGGCGCGGCGGCCGGCTTGCCGTCCTCGGCGCCCTTCAGGGGCGCGCGGCCGACCAGGGCCATCCAGCGGCCATCGTCGCTGAGCACGGTGGACTCGATCTTGTACTTCTTCTCCGCATCGTCCGGATGGATCAGCTCGCGGTTCAGCACCTGCACGCCTGCGGCCTTGAACTGCGCGCGCAGCACGCGGCTCTCGTCGGTGAAGACAAAGCCCTGGTCATCGGGCGTGTAGGCGACGATCTTCAGCTCGCGCTGCGTGTTCAGCAGCGGCTGGACCCTGGCTTCGCCGGCGACCCAGCGGAACAATCCGCCGCGGTACTGGAAGATCAGCTCGTCCTTCTTGTGCGCCCAGACGATCTGCGCCACGCCCGGATAGAGATCGCTGGGCTTGAGCCTGTTCCTGGCCTGCGACTTCTTCAGCTCGTCGCGCCATTCCCAGCCTTCCTTGCTGTCCTTGTCGGCGCCTTTTTCGGCCGACTTCTCGTTCTTCTCGTTCTTTTCGACCTTGTCCGCAGCGCCATCCGGCATCGGCGCCGCCGTGCCGGCGCGCTGTGCGGCCAGGGCGGCGGCCGCCTTCTTCTCCTGTTCGGCCTCGGTCTTGTCGGCCAGCTTCTGCGCGTCATCGCGCTGCTTCTTCGCGGCAAGCTCCTGCTTGACCTTCTCGATCGCCGCCACATCCCATTGGTTCAGGTCGACCGCCTGGCCGGCCAGATAGGCCTGCTGCGCCTCCTCGCGGGCCTGGCGCTCGGCCGTCTCGTCGCGCTTTTGCTTCAGCTTGCGCTCGAAGCGCTCCAGATCCTCGGGCGCGTCGAAGGCGGCCAT
Source organism: Roseateles violae (assembly GCF_030410485.1). GTDB lineage: Bacteria > Pseudomonadota > Gammaproteobacteria > Burkholderiales > Burkholderiaceae_C > Roseateles_D > Roseateles_D violae. The sequence continues at coordinate 409,453 of NZ_JAUHHC010000005.1, forward strand.
CAGCGCCGGCGAAGTGAGGCGCTGGGTCTTGCCGGTCTTGCTGTCGTGCACATAGAGATCGGTGCCGGGCTCGCCGAAGGGGTTCCAGCGATAGGCCAGATAGCGGCCGCTGTGGCTGAACTCGGGCTCCTTGGCGTTCTCGCCGCGGTAGGGCTCGGCGCGGTAGAGCCGCTCCAGGCTCAGCGTCGCCGCCGGGGCCGGCGCGGTCGCCAGCGCTTGCGGCGTCAGCACCGCCGCAGCCAGCAGGGCCGCGGTCAAACCAGCAATCCGGCAGCTCCTGCCCATCATCTTCGACACACTCACACGCAATCTCCAGGCTCTCCCAGGCTCGGGGCGGGCGGATTCTAGGTGCGGGTCGGGGCCTTTACGTTCGCTCTGCGGAACATCGGAGAAACTAGCGGCCTGATGATCGAAAAATTTCTCGCCGCCCTCGTCCTGCTGATCTGCATCGCGCTCGCCTTGCGCATGGCCCTGCCCGCCGCGCAGCAGCGCCGGCTCGACGAGCGCCTGCGCCGCCTGGGCCGCGGATTGCAAAGCGGCTGGCAGCGGGCCAGGCGCTGGCGCACGCGCCGCGCCAGCGCCGCCGAGCACCGCGCCGCGGCGGCCGAGGCCGAGGCGGCGATACGCCGCGCGCGCGCCGGGAGCAAGATGGTGGACGGCGAATGGGATGGCAATGTCTACCGGCCCAAGAGCTTCAAGGGCAGGAAGCGGGACAAGCGGAATCTGCACTAAACGCCGCTCGTCAGCAGCGACTTTTGGCGCTGCAGGTCGACCGCGGTCACGATTGCCGTCACAGCAATCCAGGTCAAGGCTAACCACCAGTCCGGAACCGCAGTTTCGTACTCATTCGGGCGGCAGTTGCCATTCCCAAGAGCACACACACCATCCAGGCTGCCCTGACCGGCTAGCAATTCCAAGGGCAGCCCGAGGAGCAGCAAGGAAACGAAGGCAACCACTGCCGCCAGGGCCAGGCTCTGAGCAAAGTCCCTGTTTCGGCCCCGCTCGTAAGCCCAAATGACCAGCAGTATCGTGACGCTGATGATCGCGCTGAAGATGTCGTAGGGCCCCGGGTTCACTGCCGCAGCCAGTGCTCCGGCGAGAGCCGCTCCAGCCAAGGCAGCTGCGTCGTAAGGGGTCGACGTGGAATGTTGGTCCATATGCGTTCCGCGATAGCGAGTGACACGCCTTGATTCTGAGCAAAAGCCTAGTCGGGCCATGGCGAAAGAACCAGGTACCGCCGGACTGCGCTAGCTGCTGGAAATCGAGAGATGGAGCTCAACCGCCGCGCGTGACGGTCTCTCGCGCCACGGCCGCCAGAAACTCCCGCATCTGCCCCGGCGAGCGCAGCGCATGCACGCGCTTGGCGCCGGCCTGCTCGGCGAGCAGCTGGCGGTAGCGCGGCGTCAGATGGCGATGGCAGAGCGGGATCACGCGGTAGCTGCTCAGCGAGCTGCGCCACATCGGGCTGCCCTCGGGCCAGCCGGCCGGCGTCACGAACAGGCCCTTCAGCAGGCGATGCGTGACACCCAGATAGTGCCAGGGCAGCGCCAGGTCGACATGGATCAGCGTGTCGGCCCGGGCGAAACGCTCCCAGGCCGGGCCGGCGCCGCCAAAGCCGTCGATGATCCAGCGCTCGCGCCGCAGCAGTTGGGCATGGGCGGCGAGGAATTCGTCCTGCGGCACCCGGGCGCCACCGGGGCGGAACTCCATCATGTCGACCACATGCAGCGGCAGTCCGGTCAGCGCCGCCAGGCGGCAGGCCAGCGTGGACTTGCCGCCGCCCGCATTGCCGAACACCGCCACCCGTTGCATCGCGCCCGCTCCTCGCCGGACGCCGAGGGCCTCAGGCCGTCCGCGCCAGCACCGGCGCCAGCGCCACGCCCGAGTGGCTGCCCGAGGCGACCACGGCCTCCGGCGTGCCGGCGACGACCACCGAGCCGCCGGCCGTGCCGCCATCGGGACCCAGGTCGATCACCCAGTCGGCCTCGGCGATCACGTCCAGGTCATGCTCGATGACGACCACCGAATGGCCGCCGGCGACCAGGCGGTGCAGCACCTTGATCAGGCGCTCGACATCGGCCATGTGCAGGCCCACGGTCGGCTCGTCCAAGACATAGAGCGTGTGCGGCGCCTTCTGGCCGCGGCGGGTGACGTCGTCGCGCACCTTGACCAGCTCGCTGACCAGCTTGATGCGTTGCGCCTCGCCGCCGGACAGGGTCGGGCTCGGCTGACCCAGGGTCAGGTAGCCGAGGCCCACGTCCTGCAGCAGCTTCAGCGGATGGGCGATATTGGGCATGGCGGCAAAGAACTCAACCGCCTCGTCGATCTCCATCTGCAGCACGTCGCCGATGCTCTTGCCGCGCCAGCTGACGCCCAGGGTCTCGGGGTTGAAGCGCTGGCCATGGCATTGGTCGCAGAGCACCTTCACATCGGGCAGGAAACTCATCTCGATCGTGCGCATGCCCTGACCCTCGCAGCCGGGGCAGCGGCCTTCGCCGGTGTTGAAGCTGAAGCGGTTCGGCGCATAGCCGCGCGCCTTGGCCTCCAGCGTCTCGGCGAAGAGCTTGCGGATCGCGTCCCAGAAGCCGATATAGGTGGCCGGGCAACTGCGCGGCGTCTTGCCGATGGGCGTCTGGTCGACCTCGAGCACGCGGTCTACCTGCTCGTGGCCCTCGATGCCGGCGCAGCCGATCCAGGGATTCGGCGCGCGCCGCAGCGGCACGGCCATCGCCATATTGGCCAGCAGCACGTCGCGCGCCAGCGTGCTCTTGCCCGAGCCGGAGACGCCGGTGATCGCGACCAGGCGGTGCAGCGGCACGTCGATGCTCACCGAGCGCAGGTTGTGCAGGGTCGCGTCGAGCACGCGCAGCTTGGGCGCCTCGTCGAGCATCTCGCGCCGCTGCTGCAGCGGATGGATCAGCGGCCGGGCCAGGAAGCGGCCGGTGACCGAATCGGCATGGCGGGCCAGCTCGGCCGCGCTGCCCTGGGCCACCACGGTGCCGCCGCGCTTGCCGGCACCGGGGCCGATGTCGATGATGTGATCGGCGCGGCGTATGGTGTCCTCGTCGTGCTCGACGACCACCAGGGTATTGCCCTTGTCGCCCAGGGTGCCCAGCGCCTTCAGCAGGATCTGGTTGTCGCGCGGATGCAGGCCGATGGTCGGCTCGTCGAGGATGTAGCAGACACCCTGCAGATTGCTGCCCAGCTGGGCCGCCAGGCGGATGCGCTGCGCCTCGCCGCCGGAAAGCGTCGGCGCGGCGCGGTCCAGGGTCAGGTAGCCGAGGCCGACTTCCTCCAGGAACTCCAGCCGGCCGCGGATCTCGGTGATCACGTCGCGTGCGATATCGGCATCGCGGCCGGACAGCGCCAGGCCGTCCACCCATTCGCGCGCCCCGCGCACGCTCCAGCCGGCCACGGTCGAGATCGCCTGGTCCTCGAAGGTGACCGCGCGCGCGGCCGGGTTCAGCCGCGTGCCGCAGCAGTCCGGGCAGGGCTGGTCGGCCAGGCCCTCGACCTCGGTCTCCTCGGCCGGGAAGCCCTGCTCGCGGCCGCGGTTGTCCTTCTCCAGCACCGAGTCGTCCAGCGCCTTGCGCTGCTCGCGCGTCAGCGCAAGACCCGTCCCCACGCAGCTGCTGCACCAGCCATGCTTGCTGTTGTAGCTGAACATGCGCGGGTCCAGCTCGCCATAGCTGGTGCCGCAGGTCGGGCAGGCGCGCTTGGTCGAGAAGACCTTGATGCTGCCGATGGCGGCCGTGCTCTGGCCGTCGGCGATCGCCTCCTGCAATTCGTCCAGCGGGCTCAAGCAGTGCAGCACGCCCTTGCCGAGGTCCAGCGCGCGGGCCAGCAGCTCGCGCAGCTCGGCCTCCTTGTCGGCACCGACGACCAGATCGCCGACCGGCAGCTCCAGCGTGTGCTCGCGGAAGCGGTCCAGCCGCGGCCAGGCCGCCGTCGGCACGAACTCGCCGTCGACGCGCAGATGCGTGTGGCCGCGCGCCTTGGCCCATTTGGCCAGGTCGGTGTACAGGCCCTTGCGATTGACGACCAGCGGCGCCAGCAGCCCGACATGCCGGCCCTTGTAGTCGCGCAGGAGCTGCGCCGCGATCGACTCGACGCTTTGCGGCCGCACCGGCGTGCCGTCCTTGACGCAGTGCTGGACGCCCAGCTTCACATAGAGCAGGCGCAGGAAATGCCAGACCTCGGTCGTCGTGGCGACCGTGCTCTTGCGGCCGCCGCGCGACAGGCGCTGCTCGATCGCCACCGTCGGCGGTATGCCCCAGACCGCGTCGACCTCGGGCCGGCCGGCCGGCTGCACGATCGAGCGGGCATAGGCGTTCAGCGATTCCAGATACCGGCGCTGGCCCTCGTTGAACAGGATGTCGAAGGCCAGGGTCGATTTGCCCGAGCCCGAGACGCCGGTGATCACATTGAACTTGCCGCGCGGGATCGCCACGTCGACCGACTTCAGATTGTGTTCGCGCGCATTGACGATGCGGATCGCCTCGTCCTGCGCCGATTTGCGGCGCGCGCGCACGAGGCTTTGCAGCGGGCGGCCCTCCTCGACCTTCATCGGCGCGCGGTCCATCTGCGCCGCATAGTCGCGCAGCGCCTGGGCCGTGTGCGAGCTCGGGTGCTCCTTGACCTGCTCGGGCGTGCCGGTGCAGACCAGCTCGCCGCCGTCCTCGCCACCCTCCGGGCCCAGGTCGATGATCCAGTCGGCCGCGCGGATCACGTCCAGGTTGTGCTCGATCAGGATCAGCGAATGGCCGGCCGCCAGCAGCTTGCGCATCGCGCGCATCAGCTTGGCGATATCGTCGAAATGCAGGCCCGTGGTCGGCTCGTCGAACAGGAACAGCGTGCCCTTCTTCGCCACCGCCTGGCGGGTCTTGCTGGCCGAGGCCGCCGCCTCGGCGAGGAAGCCGGCCAGCTTGAGCCGCTGTGCCTCGCCGCCGGACAGGGTCGGCACCGGCTGACCCAGCTTCACGTATTCGAGGCCGACGTCGACGATGGGCTGCAGCTTGGCGACGACCTCGCGGTCGGCGCCGAACAGGGCGACCGCCTCGCTGACGGTCAGCTCCAGCACATCGGCGACCGAGAGCTCGCGCGCGCCGCGCAGCAGCTTCACATCCAGCAACTCGGCGCGGTAGCGGCGGCCGTCGCAATCGGGGCAGCGCAGATAGACGTCGGACAGGAACTGCATCTCCACATGCTCGAAGCCCGAGCCGCCGCAGGTCGGGCAGCGGCCGTCGCCGGCATTGAAGGAGAAATAGCCGGCCGTGTAGCTGCGTTCGCGCGCCAGCGGCGCATCGGCGAAGAGCTTGCGGATCTCGTCGAAGGCGCCCACATAGCTGGCCGGGTTGGAGCGCGCGGTCTTGCCGATCGGCGACTGGTCGACGAAGACCGCATCGGCCAGCCAGTCGGCGCCCAGCAGGCGCTCGTGCGCGCCGGGCGCCTCGGTCGCCTGGCCGAAATTCCGCGCCAGCGCCGGATAGAGCACGTCCTGCATCAGCGTGCTCTTGCCCGAGCCGGAGACGCCGGTGACGACCACCATGCGCTGCAGTGGGAACTCCACCGTCACATTCTTCAGATTGTGTTCGCGCACGCCCTCGACGATCAGCCGCGGCGTGTTCGCCTCGACCGGGCGCTTCAGCCCCATGCCCACATGCTTGCGCGCGCCCAGATAGGCGCCGGTCAGCGTGTCGGCCGCGCGGATCTGCTCGGGCGTGCCGTCGAAGACGATGGCCCCGCCCTTCTCGCCCGGGCCCGGCCCCATATCGATCAGGCGGTCGGCCGCCAGCATTACCGCCGGGTCATGCTCGACCACGACCAGGGTGTTGCCGGCATCGCGCAGGCGCTGCATCGCCTCGATGATGCGGTTCATATCGCGCGGGTGCAGGCCGATGCTGGGCTCGTCGAGCACGAACATGGTGTTCACCAGTGAGGTGCCCAGCGCCGTGGTCAGGTTGATGCGCTGCACCTCGCCGCCGCTGAGCGTGCGGCTCTGGCGATCGAGGGTCAGGTAGCCGATGCCGACGTCGCACAGATAGCGCACGCGGTTGCGGATCTCGTCCAGCAGCAGTTTCAGCGCGTCGTCCAGCATCGTGCTGGGCAATTGCAGCTCGTCGACGAAGCGGCGCAGGCGGTGCAGCGGCAGTTGCATCATGTCGTGCAGCGACAGGCCCGGCAGCGCCTCCAGCTGGGCGCGCGTCCATTCGACGCCGACCGGCATGATGCGCTGCCCGGCCGGCAGCACCGCGTCGGCCAGCGCCTTGGCGCCGACACGCCACAGCAGCGACTCGGTCTTCAGCCGCGCGCCGCCGCAGCTGCCGCAGGTCGTGTAGCTGCGGTACTTGGACAAGAGCACGCGGATGTGCATCTTGTAGGCCTTGCTCTCCAGGTATTCGAAGAAGCGCTTGACCCCGTACCACTGCTTGTTCCAGTTGCCGTTCCAGTTCGGCGAGCCGTTGACGACCCAGTCGCGCTGGCCCTGCGACAGCTGCATCCAGGCGGTGTCGCGCGGCACACCGGCCTCGCCCGCGTACTTCATCAGATCGGCCTGGCAGCTCTCCCAGGCCGGCGTCTGCATCGGCTTGATCGCGCCGCCGCGCAAGGTCTTCTTCTCGTCCGGGATCACCAGACCCATGTCGACGCCGATCACGCGGCCGAAGCCGCGGCAGGTCTCGCAGGCGCCCATCGCCGAGTTGAAGGAGAACAGCGGCGGCTGCGGATCCTGGTAGCGCAGATCGCTGTCCGGGCAGTGCAGGCCGGTCGAGTAACGCCACAGCTCCGTCTCCTGCGCTTCCTCGGCGGGAAGCACATAGATGTTGAGCCGGCCGCCGCCGCGCTTGAGCGCGAGCTCGATCGCCTCCATGGCGCGCTGCTTGTCGGCCCCGGCGATGCGGAAGCGGTCGGCGACCACGTCGAGCAGCTTGCGCGGCCCGGTCGGCGAGGCGATCTCGCGTTCGGCCTGGACGCGGGTAAAGCCGCTCGCCGCCAGCCATTGCTCGACCTGCTCCGCGCTGGTGCCCGCCGGCAGCTCGACCGGGAAGGTCAGCACCAGGCGCGGGTCGCCGGCCTTGGCCGCGCGCTCGAGCAGCTCGGCATAGATCGTCTGGGCCGTGTCGTGGCGCACCGGCTGCGCGGTCTTGCGGTCGAACAGCTCGGCCGCACGCGCGTAGAGCAGCTTCAGATGGTCGTTCAGCTCGGTCATCGTGCCGACGGTCGAGCGGCTGGTGCGCACCGGGTTGGTCTGGTCGATCGCGATCGCCGGCGGCACGCCATCGACCTTGTCGACGGCCGGCCGGTCCATGCGGTCCAGGAACTGGCGCGCATAGGCCGAGAAGGTCTCGACATAGCGGCGCTGGCCCTCGGCGTAGAGCGTGTCGAACACCAGGCTGGACTTGCCCGAGCCGCTGGGGCCGGTGACCACGGTCAGCTCGCCGGTCCGGATGTCCAGGTCGAGATTCTTCAGATTGTGTTGACGGGCGCCGCGGATGCGGATCAGACCTTCTTCTGACATTGGAGCTGCCTGCTGGAACGCTGGGAGCGGACATTCTAGGAAGGCCGCGCTGCCAATCCTGTCAGCAGAGGCCTCTTCCGGCCGCTGGCGCCTCGTTTTTTTGCCTCGCCGGCTTTGGCGCCGCTGTCAAGAGCCCGCCCGGCCGCGATCCGCCGGCCCGGAGCGTGCGCATTGCGCGCCGCCGAGGGCTGCGGCAACAATGGCACGGCGCCGTCGGATCCGGGTGGCGCGCCGACAGGGACAATAAGGATCATGGGACAAGAAGGACGTAGCAGCAGTGGCGGTGGAGGACAAGCGGCAATGAACGGTTTCGAGGACACCAAGCCGATGATCGAGGTGGGGCTGCCCTGGCGCCTGGCCACCGCCGGCGATGCCGAAGCGCCGCGGCCGGATGCCGCCGGGGCGGAACAAGACCCGGCCGCCGGCCGGCGCGAGCCGGTGGTGCTGCTGGTCGAGGACAACCACATCAACCAGGTCGTCGCGCTGGAATTCCTGACCCTGATGGGCATCCAGGCCCGCCTGGCCCGCAACGGGCTGGAGGCGCTGAACGCCTGCCTGGAGCAGGCGCCGGACCTGGTGCTGATGGACATCCAGATGCCCGGCATGGACGGGCTCGAATGCGCGCGCCGCCTGCGCGAGTTGCAGGGCAGCGGCCGCCTGCCCGGCTTCCCCATCCTGGCCCTGACCGCCCATGCGCTGGAAAGCGATGTGCAGGCCAGCATGCAGGCCGGCATGGACGAGCACCTGACCAAGCCGCTGGACTTCGCCTCGCTGCGCGAGCGCCTGGGCCGCTGGCTGCAGATACCGGGGCAGAACTAGGGCCTGTTAACACCACGGCAATGGGTCGCGAAGGCCCGCCGAAACGGGTCAATCTAGGCGCATCGCGCCGCCCGCACTCGCGTGCGGGCCAGCGCTGCAACGACGAGTGGCCCGTTTTGGCAGGCCTTCCCGAAGGGTTGTGACCGAAAAGGCCGCTGGCAGCGTTGCAAATCCTCGCCGGGTGTCCAACCCGGCTGCGGTTTGCGCCTTGCCAGCGACCGTTTCGGTCACAACGCGGCCTATTGCCGTGGTGTTAACAGGCCCTAGCCGGCCAGGAAGCGCTCGACCAGGGAGAACTGCTCCGGCACGTTCAGCGCCGGTGCGTGGCCGCAACGGGGAATATTCACCACCACTGCCCGCGGGCCGCGCGAGCGCATCTGCTCGGCCGTCTCGGCCAGCAGCAGGTCCGAGCTCTCGCCGCGCAGGCATAGCACCGGCAGGGCGAGGCTGTCCCACTCCTCCCAGAGTTCGTAGTCGTCCGGGTGGTCGATGAACTGGCGCACCATGGCCGGGTCGTAATGCGGCGTCACCCGGCCGTCGGGCAGGCGCCGCGTCGAGGTTTCGGTCAGCCGGCGCCACTGCGCATCGCTGAGCCAGCCATAGGGCTTGTAGATGCTGCGGAAGTACTGCTCCAGCTCGGACACGGTGGCGAAGGCGGCCGGATTGCCGGCATAGCTGCGGATGCGGTCCGTCGCCGCCTGCGCGATCTGCGGGCCGATATCGTTCAGCACCAGGCGGCGGATGCGGCCGCGCAAGGCGCCGGCCGCGGCTTTGATGCCGATCGCGCCGCCCATCGAGGTGCCGACCCAGTGGAATTCGCTCAGGCCCAGCTGGTCGACCAGCGAAAGCGCCAGCTTCGCATAGAAGTCCAGGCAGTACTCACTCCCCGGCTCCGGGCTCCACTGCGACAGGCCGCGGCCTATCGTGTCGGGGCAGATGACGCGATAGCGGGTCGACAGATGCTCGGCCAGATCGTCCATATCGCGCCCGGTGCGCGCCAGGCCGTGCCAGGCAATGACGACCTCGCTATGCCCGGCGCCCCACTCCATATAGTGGATATCGCGGCCCTCGCACTGCAGGTAGTTGGATGTGCACTTCATTTCCCGCCTCCACGCAGTCGCCCGACGATGCCGCTGGGGAAGTGATAGACCGCCAGCACGAAGAGCAGGCCCAGCCACAGCAGCCAGCGCTCCGGCGCGATCAGCTGCGAGAGCAGCGGCAGGCCCTCGACGGCCGAGGCACCGAGCTGCATCAGGTTCTGCAGATAGCTCTGCGCCAGCACGAACAGCACCGAGCCGATCACCGCGCCATAGATCGTGCCCATGCCGCCGATGACGACGATCAGGAGGATGTCCAGCATGATCTCGAAGGACAGCGAGGTGTCCGGCCCGTTGTAGCGCAGCCAGAGCGCCAGCAGGGCGCCGGCGCAGGTGGCGAACAGCGCGGCCAGCACATTCGACAGGCTGCGGTAGACGACGCTGCGGTAGCCGATCGCCTCGGCGCGGAAGTCGTTCTCGCGGATCGCCTGCAAGACGCGGCCGAAGGGCGAGTTGACGATGCGCAGCATCAGCAGGACCAGGGCGACGGTGGCGACGAAGAGCAGGTAGTAGGCGGCGAAGCGGCCGTCGATGCTGGCGCCGAGCAAGGGCTCTTCCAGATATTCGGTCGCCGCTTGCAGCGCCTCGGGCACCTTGAAGTTCAGCCCGTCCTCGCCGCCGGTGAGGTCCGACAGCTGCGAGGCCAGCGTCAGGAAGGCCGAGGCCACGGCCAACGTGATCATCGCGAAGAAGATCGCCTTGACGCGCAGCGAGAACAGGCCGATCAGCAGCGACAGCGCCAGCGACACCGCCAGCGCCGCCGCGAGGCCGGTAGCGACGGCCACCCAGCCCTCGCCCATGCGCGTGCTGGCGATGGCGATGCCGTAGGCGCCGATGCCGAAGAACATCGTGTGGGCGAAGCTGACGATGCCGGTATAGCCCAAGAGCAGGTCGTAGCTGGCGACCAGCACGATGAAGACCAGGATCTTGGCCGCGACGTTCAGTGCCTTGGTGCCGGGAAAGATGAAGGGCGTCAGCGCCAGGCCGGCGACGCAGACGATCAGCAGCAGCGCCAGCAGACGGCTGCGCGGCAGGTCGTGGGACAGCAGGTTTTTCAACATGATCGTCACGCCGACTTCACCGGGTACAGGCCCTGTGGGCGCCACAAGAGCACGGCAACCATCAGGCCGATGTTCGAGAACAGCGCCACCTTGGGCGCGAGAAAGCCGGTGTAGTTGGCCATCAGGCCCACCAACAAGGCGCCGACGAAGCAGCCCAGCGTCGAGCCCAGGCCGCCGATGATGATGACGATGAAGATCAGCGTGTTGACCTGGGCACCGATCTGCGGCGTCACGCCCTGCTGGTAGAGGCCCCACATCACGCCGCCCAGGCCGGCCAGCGCCGAACCGCCGGCGAAGACGCCGACGAAGAGCCGGCGGATCCGGTAGCCCAGGCTCTCGACCATCTCGCGATCCTGCACGCCGGCGCGGATCAAGAGGCCCAGCTTGGTGCGGTTCAAGAGCCATAGCAGCAGCACGAAAACCGCCAGGCCGGCCAGCACGGCCAGCAGGCGGAACTTCTCCACCGCGACCTCGCCGCCGAGAACCAGCGCGCCGCGCAGGCCCTCGGGCAGCGGCAGGGCGATCAGCTGCGCGCCCCAGATCACCTTGATCAGCTCCTCGCCGATGATCATGCCGCCCATGGTGATCAGGATCTGCTTCAGGTGCATGCCATAGACCGGCCGCACCAGCACCCGCTCGAACAAGAGGCCCACCGCGCCGGCGACCGCCATGCCGACCGCGCAGGCGGCGGCCACGGCGAGCAGATTGCTGGCCAGCGAGGGGCTGGCGGTGAATCCGCCCATCGCGCCGAGCACCGTCGTCGCGATGAAGGCGCCCAGCGCGATGAAGACGCCATGGCCGAAGTTCAAGACGTCCATCAGGCCGAAGACCAGGGTCAGGCCCGAGGCGATGATGAAGATGATCAGGCCCATGGCCAGGCCAGCCAGGGTCAGGGTGGCCCAGCTGCTGGCGCTGCCGATGGCGGGCAGTGCGGCCAGCGCCAGCGCGGCCAGCAAGAGCAGCGGCACGAGGTCGAACTTGTTCTTGGCCATCGTCGTCATTGGTGCGCCCCCAGCGAGAGGCCCAAGAGGCGCTGCTGCAGCGCCTCGTCCTCGGCCAGCTCGGCCATCGCGCCGCGGTGCACGACGCGGCCATCGTCCATCACCGCGACGCTGTCGCCCAGCGCCTTGGCGACCATGAAGTTCTGCTCGACCAGCAGCACCGTTGTCTGCGTGCGCTTGAGCTCGCGCAGCGCGTCGATCATGTTGCGGATGATGGCCGGCGCCAGGCCCTTGCTGGGCTCGTCGATCAAGAGCAGGCGGCGCGGCTCGATCATCGCGCGGGCGATCGCCAGCATCTGCTTCTGGCCGCCGCTGAGCTTGCCGGCCGGATGCAGCCAGAAGCTCTTCAGGGCCGGGAACAGGTGGAACAGCCATTCGAGCCGCTCGGTATCCAGCTCGGCCAGCCGGCGCGCGCGCCGCGCGGCCAGCAGCAGGTTCTCGGCCACCGTCAGGTCGGCGAAGATGCCCATGTTCTCGGGCACGTAGGCGATCTCGCGCTGCGCGATCTCGGGCGTCGCCGCCGCCGTGATCGCCTGGCCGTCGAACAAGACCTGGCCCCGACTGGCCTGCCACAGCCCCATGATGGTGCGCAAGGTCGTCGTCTTGCCGGCGCCGTTGCGGCCCAGCAGCATCGTCAATTGCCCGGCCGGCACCTCGAGGTCGACGCCGTGCAGGATGTGATAGGCGCCGATATGGGTGTGGACGCCGCGCAGGCTCAGCAGGCTCTCGCTCATGCCGCGGCCTCCTCGCTGGCGACGCCCAGATAGGCGTTCTGCACGATCGGCGAGGCGATCACCGCGGCCGGTTCGCCGTCGGCCACCAGCTGGCCCTGGTGCAGCACGATGATGCGGTCGGCCAGCTCGCGCACCACGTCCATCTTGTGCTCGACCAAGAGGATGGTGTGCTGGCGCTGGCTTTTGAGCTCGCGGATCAGGTCGAGGATCACCGGCACCTCGTCCACGCTCATGCCGGCCGTCGGCTCGTCGAACATATAGACCTTGGGATCCAGCGCGATCAGCATCGCGACCTCAAGCTTGCGCTGGTCACCATGCGGCAGGCTGGCCGCCGCCGCGTCGGCGCGCGCGGACAGCCGCACCCGCTCGACGATGGCACTCGCCTCGTCCAGCAGCTCGCGGTGATTGAGCCAGACCGACAGCATGCGCAGGCCCACGCCGCGCCGCGCCTGCACGGCCAGGCGCACGTTCTCCAGCACCGACAGGTTCGGGAACAGCTGGGTCAGCTGGAAGGCCCGGCCCAGCCCGCGCCGCGTGCGCAGCGGCGCCGGCAGCCGGCTCAGGTCCTCGCCGTCCAGCAAGACCTGGCCTTCGGTCGCTCGCAGCTGGCCCGAGATCAGATTGAAATAAGTCGTCTTGCCGGCCCCATTGGGCCCGACGATGGCCGTCAGACTGCCCGGCTGGAAGGCGCAGGACACATGGTCGACGGCCACATGGCCGCCGAAGCGGATCGTCAAATCACGAGTTTCAAGCACAGCGAAAAAGCTTCTTCAAAGTCTTCGAGCCCGAGGCGTAGCGAGCGGCTGTCTGGCTAGGCGCGGGGGGACCCGCGGACCGGAACGTACTTCCTGTACGTGAGGATCCGCGGGAGGACCCGCAACGACGCCAGGCGGCCGCGCAGTAGCCGAGCGAACTAGCGCTTGTTACGGATGGGGACCTGCATTTCCTCCGGCTTGATTTCCCGGATCAATTCAGGAACGCCCCAGGCGAATGCCGGATCGACCTTGATGCGGAAGTGATACATCGACTGCATCGCCTGATGATCCTCGGGCCGGAAGGTCATCTTCCCCTTTGGCGTCTCGAAGCTCATGCCTTCCATGGTCTTGATCAGCTTGTTCGTGTTCGTGTCGCCGCCGGTCTTCTTCAGCGCCTCGACGACCGCGATCGCCGCGCTCATGCCGCCGGCGGTGAAGAAGTCCGGCGGGGTCTTGAACTGCTTGTAGTGGTTGGCCACCAGCCACTCATTGGCCGGGTTCTTGGGCATGCCGAAGTAGTAATAGCTGGCGCCTTCCATGCCGGGGAAGTTCTTGTAGGCGACCATGGCCGGCATGATGTTGCCGCCGGTGGCGATCTCGATGCCGTAGCGCTTCAGGTCCAGGTCCGCGATCTTGAACGGGTTGCCGGCGCCGGCCCAGATGATGAAGATCAGCTTGCGGCCCGGCTGGTCCTTCAGCTTGTCGATCAGGCGCTGGGCGCCGGCGGTGAAGTCGGTCGTCGTTGTCGGCAGATATTCCTCGTGGACGATCTTGGCCTTCTTGATCGCGTCCTTGAAGGCCTTCACGCCGTCGCGGCCGAAGGCGTAGTCCTGCGCCAGCGTCGCGATCACCGTGCCCGGCTTGTCCAGCGCGACCGCATTCGAGATCGCATCTTGAGAAGAGTTGCGGCCGGTGCGGAAGATGTACTTGTTCCACTTGTCGCCGGTGATCGAATCGGCGACGGCCGGCTCGACCAAGAGGATCTTCTTGTATTCCTCGGCCACCGGCAGCAGGGCCAGGGCGACGCCGGACGAGGACGGGCCGACGGCCAGATCGGCCTTGTCGTCGCCATAGGCGGCGGCCAAGAGGCTCTTGCCCACATCGGGCTTGCCCTGGTCGTCCTTCTCGATCACGACCAGCTTCTTGCCGGCCACCGTCATCGTGCCGCCGGTCGCATAGTCCAGGCCCATCATGAAGCCGGTCTGCGTCTGCTTGCCATAGGCCTCAAGCGGGCCGGTCTTGCTGTAGACATGGGCAATGCGGACCTCGCCGCCGGCCGCCAGCGCCGGGCCGGCCAGCAGCATCAGGCTGGCCAGGCCCAGCAGCCTCCGCTTCTTGATCGTCATCATCGTCATCGCTTGTCTCCTTGTTGTCCCCGCGACGCCGATGCAGCGAGCGCGATGGTGATGCGCTTTTTAGTGCAAGGCCCATGCCGGGATGCGCAGCCCTGGTGCAAACACCTAGAAATCGCACCCAAAGCCGGGCATGGCCGCCACGGCCAGGCGCGATGACCGGATTTCAGGCAGCCGGATCGCCGCGCGGACTGTCCGAAATTCAGGCATGCCTGGAACTCAGACAGATCAGGCGGCCAGGTCCTCGCCGTACTGGGCCAGCTTGTCGTACAGCGCCGCGCGCGAGATCTGCAGCAGCCGGGCGGCGGCGAGCTTGTTGCCGCGGGTCTGCGCCAGCGCGGCGGCGATCGCCCGGCGCTCCAGCGCGGCGATCTGTTCGGGCAGCGGGCGCAGCAAGGCCTCCGGCGCGGCGGCCGCCTCCTCCGCGGCCGGCGGCCTCGGCCGGCCGGCGGCCAGCGGCAGCAGGCCCCTGAAGTGATCGGGCGTCAGCTGCAGGTCGTCGCTCATCATGCTGGCCTGCTCCAGCACATTGCGCAGCTCGCGGATATTGCCGGGCCAGCGCTGGCGCGCCAGCAGGTCCAGTGCCTCGGGCGTCAGCTGGCGCGCCGGCATGCCGCTGCGCCGCGCGATGTCCTCGCTGAGCGCATCGGCCAGCGCCTCGATGTCGTCGCTGCGCTCGCGCAGCGGCGGCACCTTGATCGGCAGCACATTGAGCCGGTAGTAGAGATCGGCGCGGAAGCTGCCGGCGGCGACCATGGCCGCCAGATCGCGGCTGGTCGCGGCGATCACGCGCACATCGACCTTGATCACCTGGTTGCTGCCCAGCGGCTCGAGCTCCTGCTCCTGCAGCACGCGCAAGAGCTTGCTCTGCAGGGCCAGCGGCATGTCGCCGATCTCGTCGAGAAACAGGGTGCCGCCGTCGGCCAGTTTGAACTTGCCCTCGCGGCCCTTGCGCTCGGCGCCGGTATAGGCGCCCGGCGCGACGCCGAAGAACTCGGCCTCCAGCAGGGTCTCGGGCACGGCCGCGATATTGATGCTGACCAGGGCCTTGGGCGCGCGCTGCGAGGCGGCATGGATCGCATGGGCCAGCAGCTCCTTGCCGGTGCCGGTCTCGCCGAGCAGCAGCACGCTGGCATCGGTCTGGGCGACGCGCCGCGCCAGCCGCTTCAGTTCCAGCGCCCCCGGGCTGGAGCCGATGAAGCTGGCGATCTGGTACTTGGGCCGGCGGTTCTTCACCTGCTCGGCGGCCAGCTGGCGGCGCGCATCGGCCAGCTCCTGCTGCAGGCGGCCGAACTTGGCGATCAGCGGCTGCATGGTCGTTTCCGGATGATCGAGCAGCACCAGACCCAGCGCGCCGATCACCGCACCTGCGGCATCGCGCAGCGGCAGGCGGCTGACCAGGAAGGTGCCGGCCTTGTTGGTCAGCAGGTCGACCAGGATGGGCCGGCCGCTGTCGATGACCTGGGCCAGCAAGGTGTTGGGGATCACCTCCTCGACCCGGTGGCCGACGAAATCGCGCTCGTCCTCGAAGCCCAGCGCCGGCAGGAAGCGCTTGTAGCCCTCGCTGATCCAGACGATGCGGTGGTTGCGGTCGACCACCAGCATGCCCTCGGCATTGCGGGCGAAAACCTCGAACATCGACTGCGCGGCCAGCTGCAGCACGCCATCGTCGTCGAGCGGAAGCGCAAAGGCGGAGTTCACGGGAGCCTGGGCAAAAGCAAGTGAGCAAACAAGGAAGGGCCGGCGCGCAGGTCCGGCCCGGGCAATGTAGCAGTGCCGCTTCGGCCTCAGCCGCCGGCCGATCACACCCGACATTCGCGTAAACCCTGATGCCACTCGGTCCAGTTGCTGTAATTATGAAATCACAGACTTACCGGAGGGTCCTGGCCATGTCCAGCATGCCTGCCACCGTTCCCGCCGCAGCATCCAGCCGCGGCCTGCGCGAGGCCGGCGCTTCGGCGGCCGAGCCGGCGCACCCGCCGCTGCGCGGCAGCTCCATGCACGACGGCGTCGCCGCGCGGCTGCGCGCGATGATCTTCGAGCGCGAGCTGGCGCCCGGCGCGTTGATCGACGAGAAGGCGCTGGCCGAGCAATGGCAGATCAGCCGCACCCCCTTGCGCGAGGCGCTGAAGGTGCTGGTCGCCGAGGGCCTGCTGGAGCTGCTGCCGCGCCAGGGCTGCCGGGTGATCGCGATGCGCGACGAGGACGCCGCCGATCTGTTCCCGGTGATGGCGATGCTGGAGGGCCGCTGCGCCGCCGAGGCCGCGCGCAAGGCCACGCCGGCGCAGCGCCTGAGCCTGCGGCAGTTGCACGAGCAGCTGGAGCTGGCCGCCGCGGCCGGTGACATCGATGCCTATTACCGGGTCAACCACCAGTTCCACAGCCTGGTGCAGCAGCTGGCCGCGAACCGTTGGCTGGAGCGCGTGACCGGCGATCTGCGCAAATTCCTGCGTCTGATGCGCGGCCGGCAGCTGAAGTCGCCGGGTCGGCTGGCGGCCTCGCTGGCCGAGCACCGCCGCCTGATCGAGGCGCTGGTGGCCGGCGACGGCGCCGCGGCCGAGCGCGAGATGCAGGCCCATCTGCTGGCCCAGTTGGCCGCCCTGCAAGCGATGCACGAAGGAGTACCGCATCATGCTGAGTGAACTGCGCGGCGCGCACCGCCAACGCCAATTCCTGATCGCCGCCCGACGCCTGCTGTCCGAGCGCGGCGAGGCCAACAGCCTGGGCCTGGCGCGCGAGCTGATCGCCCGCCTGGCCGGCCTGGAGCCCGCCTCGCTGGAAAACGTCTTCGACCGGCTGGCACGCGACTTCAATCCCGACCCGGCGGCCGTGCTGGCCGCCGCCCAGGCCTATGCCGAGGCGCCCGATGCCGAACGCCTGCTGGCGCTGATACGCGCCAGCGAGCCGCCGCGCCAGGAGCTGTTCCGCCGCCTCAATCGCGCGCCCGGCGCCACCGGCACCCTGGTGCGGCTGCGCCGCGCGCTGCTCAGCGGCCTGGCCCGACATCCGGAATGGCGCAGCGTCGAGTCCGACCTGCTGCACCTGTTCTCGTCCTGGTTCAACCCGGGCTTTCTGCAGATGCGCCAGGTCGACTGGAACTCGCCGGCGCAGTTGCTGGAGCAGATCATCCGCCACGAGGCGGTGCACGAGATCGACGGCTGGGACGATCTGCGCCGCCGCCTGCAGCCGGACCGCCGCCTGTTCGCCTTCTTCCATCCGCAGCTGCCCGAGGAGCCGCTGATCTTCGTCGAGGTGGCGCTGCTGCCCGAGATGCCCGGCGCGATCGCGCCGCTGATCGACAAGAAGGCCGAGACCATGCCGCTGGACAAGTACAAGGTCGCCGTCTTCTACTCGATCAGCAATTGCGAGCCCGGGCTCAAGGGCGTGTCGCTGGGCAACTTCCTGATCAAGCGCGTGGCCGAGCATCTGCAGCGCGAGATCCCCAAGCTGCGCAGCTTCTGCACCCTGTCGCCGATCCCCGGCTTCGCCGCCTGGCTGGCCAAGGGCCGGCTGGACGATCTGCCGGGGCTGAAGAAGCCGCAGCTGGAGCGCGCCCGCGCGGCGCGCGAGCTGCTGGAGCGGACCTGCGGCGGCGAATGGGCGCGGCTCAGCCAGGCCGAGCCGCTGAGCCAGCTCGACGAGGAGGCGCAGCAGGCGCTGCTGCGCCTGGCCGCCGTCTATCTGGTCGCGCAGTCGGCGACGCCGCAGGGCGACCCGGTCGCGCGCTTCCACCTCGACAATGGTGCGCGGCTCGAACGGCTGAACCCGCTGGGCAACCGTTCGGCCAAGGGCCTGAAGCAAAGCTGCGGCATGATGGTCAACTACCTGTACGACCTGGGCAAGATCGAGGGCCATCACGAGGCCTTCACCCAGGGCGAGATCGCCTACTCGCGCGGCGTCGCCGCGCTGCTCTGAGACGAACGAACGAGCGAAGCAACGACGGACGGACCGATTCGCGCATCCATTCATAACAGGCTCCGACGAGGGCCCGAGGAGACAAGCCGATGAACCACTTTTGCTTCACCCGACGCGCCGCGCTGGCGCTGCTCACCTTGGGCGCCGCCTGCGGCAGCGCGCTGGCGCAGCCGGCCGCCTGGCCGACGAAGCCGGTCACCTGGGTCGTGCCCTTCCCGGCCGGCGGCGGCACCGACGCCTTCGCCCGCCCGCTGACGGCCATGCTCAGCAAGAACACCGGCCGCCAGTTCATCATCGACAACAAGGGCGGCGCCGGCGGCACCGTCGGCGCGACCATCGCCTCCAAGGCCGCGCCGGACGGCTACACCTTCTTCATGGGCGCGGTCCACCATGCGATCGCGCCCTCGATGTACCCAAAGCTCGAGTACAAGCTGGAGGAGGACTTCATCCCGGTCGCGCTGATCTCCAGCGTGCCCCAGGTCATCGTCGTCAATCCGGCCCGCGTGCCGGTCAACGATCTGAAGGGCCTGCTCGAGATGGCGCGCAAAAACCCCGGCAAGCTGAACTACGGCTCGGCCGGCAACGGCACCTCGCACCATCTGGCCGGCGAGCTGTTCAAGCTGCAGACCCAGACCTTCATCACCCACATTCCCTACCGCGGCGCCGGCCCGGCCCTGCAGGACCTGATCGCCGGCCAGGTCGACCTGATGTTCGACGGCCTGGGTTCCTCGGCCAACCACATCAAGGGCGGCCGCATCAAGGCGCTGGCCGTCGCCTCGCCCAAGCGTGCGCCGGGCTTCCCCGAGCTGCCGACCAGCGCCGAGGCCGGCGTGCCCAGCTACCAGGTCTCGACCTGGTATGGCCTGTGGGCGCCCAAGGGCACGCCCAAGGAGGTGGTCGCCGCCATGCAGGCCGAGCTGCGGAAGGCCTTCGCCAGCGAGGAGATCAAGGCCAGCTGGATAGGCCTGGGCACCGAGGTGCCGAATCTCTACGGCGATGCCTTCGGCCAGTTCGTGCACGGCGAGATCAGGCGCTGGGCCGAGGTCGTGAAAAGCTCCGGCGCCAAACTGGATTGATATGAACGCCAACCTGTTCGCCGCGCTGCGCGCGGCTTTTCCGGCCGAGCTGGACCGCACGGCCATCGAATGCGCGGACGGACCGCAGGCGGGCCAGCGCTACAGCTGGCGCGATCTCGAGCGCGGCACGGCGATGCTGGCCAATCTGCTGGAATCGCTGGAGCTGCCGGCCGGTGCGCGCGTCGCGGTGCAGACCGAAAAGAGCGTCGAGGCGCTGATGCTCTACCTGGCCGTGCTGCGCGCCGGTTTCGTCTATCTGCCGCTGAACACCGCCTACCAGGCGGCCGAGATCGAGTACTTCATCGCCAATGCCGAACCGGCCGTGGTCGTCTGCGCGGGCAAGAACTTCGGCTGGGTCAGCAAGATCGCCTTCCTGGCCGGCACGCAGAACGTGTTCACGCTGAACGAGGACCGCACGGGCACCCTGCTCGACCGCGCCGCCCATTGCAGCGACCGGCACGAGATCGCGCTCAAGAAGCCCGATGATCTGGCCGCCATCCTCTACACCAGCGGCACGACCGGGCGCAGCAAGGGCGCGATGCTGAGCCACGGCAATATGCTCAGCAATGCGCAGACCCTGAAGGACTACTGGGGCTGGCAGGCTGGCGACGTGCTGATCCACGCGCTGCCCATCTTCCATGTGCACGGCCTCTTCGTCGCCTCGCATGGCGCGCTGCTGAACGGCAGCAAGATGATCTGGTTCGCCAGGTTCGAGCCGCGCGCGGTGATCGCGCGTCTGCCCGAGGCCACGCTGTTCATGGGCGTGCCCACGCTCTATGTGCGCCTGCTTGGCGAGGCGGGGCTGAACCGCGAGGCCTGTCGGAACATGCGGCTCTTCATCAGCGGCTCGGCGCCGCTCTTGATCGAGACCTTCAAGGACTGGCAGCAGCGCACGGGCCACACCATCCTCGAGCGCTACGGCATGAGCGAGACCATCATGCTGACCTCGAACCCCTATCGCGCGGCCGACGGCGAGCGCCGCGGCGGCACCGTCGGCTTCGCGCTGCCGGGCGTCGGCGTGCGCGTCCACGACGACAAGGGCCAGCCCTGCGGCCCGGAGGAGATCGGCAATATCGAGGTGCGCGGCCCGAATGTCTTCGCCGGCTACTGGCGCATGCCGGAGAAGACCAAGGAGGAGTTCACCGCGGACGGCTGGTTCAAGACCGGCGACGTTGGCAAGCGCGACGCGCAGGGCTACTTCACCATCGTCGGCCGCAGCAAAGACCTGATCATCTCGGGCGGCTACAACGTCTACCCGGCCGAGATCGAGGGCTGGTTGAACGAGATGGCCGGCGTGGCCGAATCGGCCGTCATCGGCGTGCCGCATCCGGACTTCGGCGAGGCGGTCGTCGCCATCGTCATTGCCAAGCCGGGCGCGCGGCTGGACGAGGCGGCGATGATCGCCGCGCTGAAGGCGCAGATCGCCAACTTCAAGGTGCCCAAGAAGCTCTTCGTCGCCATCGAATTGCCGCGCAATCAGATGGGCAAGGTGCAGAAAAACCTGCTGCGCGAGCAGCACCAGGCGCTGTTCCAATGAGCGAGCCCGCAGCCGCCGCGCGGCCCGACAACGCCCGCTGCCCGCGCTGCGGCGGCGCCTTCCACTGCGGTGCTGGCGAGGTCAGCTGCCCCTGCTTCGAGCTGCGGCTCGGCGAGGCCTTGCGCGAGCAGCTGGCGCGGCAGTACGGCGGCAGCGACTGCCTGTGCATCGCCTGCCTGGCCCTGCTGCAGCGGCAGGCGCTTCATCAACAATCGGGCTGACGCCGCCGGCCTCGCATGCGAGGCTCCCACCCCTGCAAGGAGGATCGATGATGACCGTGACACGGATGATGTTCGCCGCCGCCACGCTGCTGGCCGGCTCCGCCGCGCTGGCCGCCGAGATCGGCGTGACGATGAACCTGGCCGAGAAGAGCGGCAGCGGTGCCGGCGTCGGCACGATACGCATCGTCGAGACGCCCCATGGCCTGGCCTTCTACCCGGCGCTGAGCGGCCTGCCGCCTGGCCTGCACGGCTTTCATGTGCACGAGAAACCGTCCTGCGCGCCGGCCGAGAACGCCGGGGCGATGGTGCCGGCGCTGGGCGCCGGCGGCCACCTCGATCCGCAGGGCACGAAGAAGCATGGCGAGCCCTGGGGCGAAGGCCATCTGGGTGATCTGCCGCCGCTTTATGTGGCGGCCGACGGCACGGCCACTTCGCCGGTGCTGGGCCCGCGGCTCAAGCTCGACGATGTACGCAATCGCTCGCTGATGATCCACGCCGGCGGCGACAACCATGCCGACCATCCGATGCCGCTGGGCGGCGGCGGGGCGCGGGTGGCTTGCGGGGTGGTCGGCGGCGGCTGAGCCCCGCGGGCGTGGTCAGAGGCTGGCCAGCGCCCAGGCCGCGTTGTAGACGCCCAGCAGCAAGGCCGCCACCAGCAGATTGGCCAGCAGGTGGCGACCACCGCGGACGATGTCGATGCCGACGCGCGCGCACAGGCAGCCCCAGCAACTGACGAGCAGCAAGGCACCGGCGTCGATCAGGTCGAGCGGCCAGCGCAACGCATGGGCAAGGCCCAGCAAGGCGATCCACAGGCCGACGCCCATGATGGTCGCGGCCGTCACCTCGCCGTAGCTGGGCCGCCGCAGGGTAATTCCAATCAACTTCATGACTCGCACAGGACCGCTGCAAAACAAGGAAACGAAACTTAGCAGCAGCGCGCTGTCTTGCGCGAGTGAGAAAGACACG
Organism: Roseateles violae; assembly: GCF_030410485.1. Classification (GTDB taxonomy): domain Bacteria; phylum Pseudomonadota; class Gammaproteobacteria; order Burkholderiales; family Burkholderiaceae_C; genus Roseateles_D; species Roseateles_D violae. The sequence continues at coordinate 431,503 of NZ_JAUHHC010000005.1, forward strand.
GCCCCGGCCGTCTGACACACGGCCGCAGCCGAGGGCGGCAGGAATGCACGCTTGCCCGGCCCGTTTGTCAGGGGCCGGGCCCGCAGCGCACGCTTAACGCATGCTGCCGCGGCGGAACAGATTGACGATGCCCAGCAAGATGATCGCGCCGAGCAGCGACAGACCCAGGCCGGCAAGGCTGAAGTTGCCCTGGTTGATCGTGGAGACGCCGAACAGCGGTGCCAGCAGCCAGCCGCCGAGCATCGCGCCGACGATGCCGACGATGACATTCAGGATGATGCCCTGCTGGGCATCGGTCTTCATGATCATGCTGGCGACCCATCCGATCAGGCCACCGACGATCAGCCATATCACGGTATTCATAGCGACTCCTTGCTCGGTAGAGCGATTGCCAGGCGAGCACATGAAAACCCGGTGCCGTGTTCCGCCCGGCGACAGGAACACAGCCGCGGGCAATATGCACCAGCCCTCGCACCGGCGCAAGCCGCGGCAGGCGCTCAGCCGGCCCGACAGAGCCGGGCCAGCTGCCCCGCCACCATCTCGGCCATGGTCTGCGCGACCGCCTGCGGGTCCAGCGCCGGTTCGTCGAACAGCAGCTCGTGGGCGCTGTAGAGCGCGTCGATCGCCAGCCGTATCGTCAGCTGCGCGCGAGCCGCATCGACCCGCGGATGAGCGACCAGAAAGGGCGCCAGCACCATCTCGCCAAGCACCTCGCGCGAGCGCAGGCGCTGCGGCTGCAGCGCCGGCACCGCGCGCTGCGCGCGGGTGACCCAGACGCCGGCCGGCATCTCGGCGGTCAGCTGCTGCATCTGCAGGAACAGCGCGGCCATGCTGTGCGTGAACTCGGCCTCGGGCAGCGCCATCGTCGCCGGCACCGCCCAGGGCTGCAGCAGGCGGTTCTGCTGCTGCATCAGGCGCAGGCTCAGCTCGTGCAGGATCGCGTATTTGTTCGGGAAGTACTGGTACAGCGCCGGCGGCGAGATGCCGGCGCGCTGGCAGACCAGATTGGTCGACAGGCGTTCGATGCCGACCTCGCCCAGCAACTCGGCGCAGGCGGCGAGGATGCGCTCATAGGTCTCCACCGCGCGCGGCTGCAGCGGCGCGCGCTTGGGCTCCAGCGCCGGCTTGAGCGGCGCGTTCCTGGGGTTTGCTTGGATGTCGCTGAGGCTCATGCGGCCCAGTCTAGCCGCGCCGTCGCGGCCGCCGCCCCAGGCTTGTACCGAGGCGCGGCTTGGGCACAATGGGTGCGCGCCGGTCTTCCCGGCGCCTCTCCCAAGATGCCACTTCTTGCCTCGTCCGCAGCCGGCCGTCTTCGCGAGCGCCTGCTGTCCGCCGGCCCGCTGCTCGCGCTGGGCATGGTGCTGCTGCTGTGGGGCCTGGTCGGCTGGTTCGTGCTTGTCTATCCGAAGCAGCTGCAGGACGAGCAGCGGCGCGACCTGCGCAGCGCTGCTCGGGCGGCGGCGGTGCAGACGGTGGCCGTGCTCGGCGATGCCGAGAACAGCCTGCGCACCGTCGATCTGTGGCTGCGCACGCGGCCGCGAGGGCGGGCTGGACGACGCTTCGCTGACGCAGCTGGCCGGCACCCTGCGCGAGACCTCGCACCGGCTGATCGACCTGGCCCTGGTCTCCAGCACCGGCGAGGTGCTGCGCCTGCCGGCCGGCATCGGCCGGGCGCAGATCGACATCGGCTCGCGCCATTACTTCATGCAGCTGACCGGGCCGTCCGCCGACGGCCTGGCGCTGGGCCTGCCGCTGCGCCTGCGCCCCGACGCCCCCTGGCAATTGCCGCTGACGATGCGGCTCAGCGCGCCGGTCGGCGAATGGGGGATCGTGATGGCGCTGATCGATCTGGGCCGGCTCGGCGAGCTGCACCGCAACTTCCTGCGCGGGCCCGACGACGCGATCCTGCTGATGCGCGGCGATGGCATCGGCCTGGCCCGCACGCCGGAGCTGCCCGGCCTGGGCGGCCGCAATCTGTTCGAGAACGAGCGGCACCGGCTGTCGGACTTCGCCGGGACGGCGGGCCTGTTCACCAGCGACGGCTCGGCCACCGACGGCCTGCAGCGCAGCGGCGCCTACCAGAACCTGGCCGGCTTCGGACTCAAGCTGCTGCTCTCGCAAAGCGATAACGCGGCGCTGGCCAATTACCAGCGCCAGCGCCGGCTGGTGCTGCTGCTCAGCGGCCTGATCAGCCTCGCCGCGCTGGCGATCACGGTGATGATGAACCGGCTGCAGCGGCGCACCCGGCTGCGCGAGGCCGAGCTGAAGGCGACCAGCGACGCCTCGCCGCTGGGCCTGTTCCGCGCTGAAGGCGGTGGCCGGCCGGCTGCGTCACACGGTGCGGCCGCAGGACCTGGTGGCGCGCCTGGGCGGCGACGAGTTTGCCGTGCTGCTGACGGCGCTGAGCCCGGCGGAGGCCGCCGGCGTCGCCGAGAGCCTGGCCGCCAAGCTGGTGGCCGCGCTGTGCCGGCCCTTCCGCATCGAGCAGCTGCAGCTGCAGATCGGCGTCAGCATCGGCTACTGCGTCGCCCGCGCCGAGGGCGCCGATCTGCAGGCGCTGATGGCCGATGCCGATGCGCGGCTCTACGAGGCCAAGCGCGGCGGCCGCGGCCGCTTCCAGGGCGCCGTGCTGCTGAATCCGGCGGCCTGAGTGCCGCCGCCGCTCACAAGGCCGCCGTGCCGGCGCGCTGCTGCCGCAGGCGCTGCAGCGCCAGCTGCAGGATGCGCGCATCGCTGCTGGCGCGATGGCGCTCGGTCTTCAGCTCGCGGCGCATCTGCTCGGTCAGGCCGTGCCAGCCGGCCGCCTCGTCCTCGCTGAGCAGGCGGCGCAGATCGTCGAGCCTGAAGCGCGGCTGCATGCCGGCCGCGTCGAACATGCGCGCCAGCCAGGGATAGTCATTGCCCCAGCCATCGCAATAGACGGTCTGGCCGGCCAGCCGCGCGTTCATCTCGGCGGCGATCCATTCGGGCGGTCGCCCATGGGCCAGCAGCGCCTCGCGGCTGATGCCGTGCAACGCCTGCGCGCGCTCGTCCCAATGCTGCCAGTCGGCCACCGGCCGGATCAGGCTGCAGAAGCTGCGGCCCTGGCCATCGACGAAACCGACCTCGATCGGGTAGCTGCCGCGACCGAAGCCCGAGGCCTCCAGATCGAGGATCGCGGGCAGCGAAGCGGTGTGCAGCTCGGTCGACACGGCCGCAGTGTAGGCGCGGGTCCGCGCCGGCGCTGCAGGGCAGACCCTCGAACGCGGCCGCGCTCAGGCCAGAGCCACCGGCCGGCCGGCGGCCTCCCAGCCGTCCAGCCCGCCGCTCAGCGCCCGCGCCCGCGTGAAGCCCAGCTGGGCCAGCGCCTTGGCCGCCAGCGCGGCCGAGGCCTCGTTGGGGCAGTTGCAGTAGAGCACCAGCTCGCGGTCGCGCGGCAGGCTGCGGGCCTGCTCGGCGATGCGCTGCGGCTCGGCCAGGCGCGCGCCCGGAATGCGGCGCGGATCGGCGGCCCGGCTGGCGGCGGCCCGCACATCGATGAAGACCGGCTCCTGCCCCTGCTCGACCAGCGCGATCGCCTCGTCGACGCTGATGCGCGGCATCTCCAGCGCGCGCATGAACTGGCGCCGCTGCCACCAGCGCCGCAGGACCAGGCCGATGACGATCAGCAGCAGCGCCAGCCCGGCCAGCAGGCCGGCGCCGGCCAGCATGTCCAGCACCTGCTGAATCTGCGTGCTGAGCAGCAGGCCCAGCGCGAGGAAGACGCCGCTCCACAGCGCGCCGGCAATCAGGTCGAAGCCGATGAAGCGCGCCAGCGGCATGCCCAGCGCGCCGGCCATCGGCGCGGCCACGACCGAGATGCCGGGCAGGAACTTGGCCGCCAGCAGCGCGCTGCCACCCCAACGCTCGATCAGCGACTCGCTCTGGCGCACGCAGGAATCCGGCGACAGCGAGACCCGGCACAGCAGACGCATCACCCGGTGCCCGAAGCGGCGGCCGGCCTGGTACCAGACGCCGTCGCCGAGCAGATTCGCCAGCACGGCAACGATGAAGCTCCAGGCCCCCGACAGCTGCCCGGCGGCCGCCAGGCCGCCGGCCACGACCAGCAGCGGCGCGGCCGGCACGGGCGCGCCAACCCGGGCCGCCAGGGTGACCAGGAAGACCAGCAGCACGCCATGCTGGACCAGCAGTTCGATCAGGGTACGCATTGAGGGAGTCCACAGACTGCCGGCATTCTGAACCGGCCGCCAAGACCTTGCCCGGCAAGGGCCGAGCGGCGGCATCGCTTGTGCCGACACCGCAGGCCAGCGGGCGACAATCGCCCTCGCCGACGAAGCCACGCGCAAACTGGCACGGATGCTGCTGAGTCACCCATATCTTCGCTTGTCTCCTCCACCGCTCACCGGTGGTTCATGCCCCGGATCGCAAGATCCGGGGCTTTTTTTGCCCGTTTCTGCCGCTGCATCCCGGTAAACCGACTAACGCGGCATATGGACGCACCAGCTTGGTGGAATCTGCACCGGATCGGGCCGTGGCGAAAAGCACCGCAACGGGTTCTTTTCCACCGGCCGGTCTGGCGGCACAGTAGCGCCCTGGGCCGGATTCCCCGGCACCGCCATCGTCAAGCCGAGCGCCCCATGTACCTGCCACCGCAATTCGCCGAGACTCGCCACGAGGAACTCCACCGCATCATCCGCGAGCATGCCTTGGGCATGCTGGTCACCCAGACGGCCGCCGGCCTGGAGGCGAACCACCTGCCCTTCCAGCTCGATGCCGGGCAGGGACCGGCCGGCACCCTGATCGCCCATGTCGCGCGCGCCAACACCATCTGGCGCGAGGTGAAGGACGGCGACCCGGTGCTGGTCGTGTTCCGCGGCGTCGAGGGCTATATCTCGCCGAACTGGTACCCGGGCAAGCAGGACACGCACCGCCGCGTGCCGACCTGGAACTACGAGGTGGTCCATGCGCATGGCACGATCCACATCCACGACGACGAGAACTTCGTCCGCCGCGTCGTCGCGCGGCTGACGCGCCAGCACGAGGCGAGCGAACCGCAGCCCTGGAAGATGGGAGAGGCGCCGGCCGACTATCTGACGAGCATGCTGGCCCATATCGTCGGCCTCGAGGTCCGCGTCCAGCGGCTCGAATGCAAGCGCAAGCTGAACCAGCACCATGAAGTGCGGGACCGCGAAGGCGCGATCGAAGCGCTGGAGGCGCGCGGCAACAGGGGCCTGGCGCAGGCGATGCGGGAAACGGCGAAGTAGACCCTTAAGGAGCCGTCGCCGGACGCTCCATCTCGACGACTTGCTCGCGCTCGAACAGCTTCATCGCCGTCAGGCCGACCTGGCGGGTGTCGTAGAAGGCATAGGCGCTGACGCCCATCGCGCCGAGCAGCGGGACCCAGCGAGAGACCGATTTGCCGACGATCTTCTCGCCCAGCCTCATGCCGACGGCCGTCGCCAGTTTCTGCAGCGCGCCGCCGACCAGCGGCCGCACGACGAAGCGCTCGCCGACGCGCACGACCAGATCGCGCACCGCCTGCGCCGCCGTGTAGCGGAACAGGCAGTACAGCATCTGCGAGGGGCCCAACTCGGCCGAGCGGCCATACAGCGCGGCGATATCGGCGACCAGCTGCGCCTGGATGCGCCAGACCGTCATCATCTCCGGCAAGATCGTCAGCCAGCCGAGCGGGCCGGGTGGCAGGGCCAGCGCACCGGCGGCCAAGGCCGCGCGCGAGGCGGCCTCATGCGCGGCCTTGCGGGCCGCCTCGGCCGGGCGTTCGCTCAGGCGCTGCGTCGATTCCGGCGTCCGTGCCACCAGTTTGTGCGATGACGCATAACCTGCAAGCAGGGCCCTAATGGTGACAAGCACTTAGGCAGCCCCTCGACACCATAAGTTGCAAGCCGCGCCCCCCCATATGCTGCTAATGGCCACCAAGATGCACGCATAACCTGCAAGTGGCTTTTCCGGCCCAAATGACCCTCGCCACTGAACTCCATCCGGCGAGAGAAGACCGGTGGGATGCCTAGAAAACCGGGGGACTTGGGCACAGCGAAGCAGCCACTTGGTGCGACCTCCGGGTTAGACAGCCATGGCTCAGCGGTCTGGAGGGGTGCTTGAAAACACCTTGCTGGAAGAGGTCGATTCGACCTCTGGATTCGGTCCTAGCAGACCGAATCAGCTACAGATCAGCGACCTGCTGTTGAAAGTCTACTCCGACATCTACTGATGCGGAAGGGGTCGGTCAGTACTGGTGTCGACCAAGGCATCTACGCAAAGTCCACGCGACCGCTAATCGTCAGTTATGCAGTATGGTTCTCCCAAGAGGACTTTCCTAAATGGGCCAATCTACGGACAAAGTCGCGGAGGCGGTGCTGCAGCTCGTGGCACGAACACCCGAGTCCACGCAGCGCCTGAGCGAGCGCCCGGCAGAGGCTGCTCGCAAGGTTGCGCACGAGGCGGCCTCGCGGGCCGCGCTGGCGGCCGGGGCGCTGGCCTTGCCCCCGGGGCCGGTCGGCTGGCTGACGATACTGCCCGAGATGATGACGGTCTGGCGCATCCAGGCGCAGCTGGTCGCCGATGTGGCGGCGCTGTACGGCCGCTCGGCCGAGCTGGGGTCCTCGCAGATGCTCTACTGCCTGTTCCGCTACACGGCGGCGCAGGCAGTGCGCGATCTGGTCGTGCGCGTCGGCGAACGTTTCGTCGTGCGCCCGGTCGTCGGCAGCGCGCTGCAGAAGCTCGCGAAGACGGTGGGCCTGAAGCTCGGCGAGAAACTCGTCGGTAAATCTGTCTCCCGCTGGGTGCCGCTGATCGGTGCGATGGGTGTCAGCGCCTATGCCTTCTATGACACCCGCCAGGTCGGGCTGACGGCGATGAAGTTGTTCGAACGCGAGCAGGTCATAGACGCAGAAGCCTGAAGCGGGCGACTCTTCCATGACCCGTATGGTGTGACTCAGGAAGCCGCATCAAGACTCACAATGATTCACCCTCTAAGGTTGGGTCCAGCACTGAGGAGACTTGGCCGCGACTGGTTCTGACATTCAGGGCTTGTGCTGCCTCAGACAGCGATACGCGTGTGCTGATGGCGGAGTACGTGCAGTTTGGTGCCACGTCGCCAGACAATTCAAGACGATTTCTGGACGCCGTCCGGAACCAAGCCCTTCCCACTGCCATCGTGTTCAGGCTTACTCTTACCGACATCGCTATCCGCCCCGAGCGCACCTTGCAGACGTCGGAGAAAGGCACATAGCGATGACGGCTCGGTGCCTACCGCCTCAGAGCTCTCCAACGCCGGGGGGCCGAGCTCTTGAAGCCGGTCTGCTGGCGTCGTCGTTTCCTTTGCTGCCGTCGAGAGCGGTGCAAATATTTTGAGGCGGTAGCTCACCGTGGGGTTCACTTCGCGTGTCTTCATCAGCCAGAAGATGGCGAACGCGACCACGCCGATCGATTCAACCCAGAAGACCGCGCGCTTATGGAAAAGAGACCCTTGGATCTGGTGCCCAAGAAGCGCCACCACCATCGCTACTGCCATAACGGCAGAAACCAGCCAGTAGCGCAGTAGCCATTTGCAGCGGACGTTGTTGCCCCGTCCTCGAAGCGTCTGACCGGAGAGCACGGTGCTGACGTAGATCATGCAAATGAAGAACCCCACGGCCGTCAAGCCATGGACCGATAGCGTGATTGGGCCCAACTCCCACTGCACCTGAATCGTGTGTCCCCACAGCACGAACGAGGTCAGGTTCAGCGGGAAGAATGCGACGCAGACCAGCAGGAAGCCCCCGACATCGAGAACGCGGTTCTCTAAGGTGCTATAGCCTTCATAGAGCATCAGAAACACGCCGATGCAGGACAGCATGCCCACCAGAAGATTGCGCTCAAAGTCGCCGGCGATGTAGTAATGGCTGATCGACGGCTGAAAGCCGTAGTCATGGACGATGTAGGAAACGAACGCCAGGCTGACCGGCAGCAGGATAGCCAGCACCGCCATGGAGGTACGCAGCTTGATATAGGCAACTTCGTAGTGCGAATACTTGCGTGCCAGGGAAGGTCCGGCATCCGCTTTTACTTGGTCGGCGGCCATAGGTGCTCCGTTTCTTGCGCGCGAAGCCTAACCATCAAACCAACCGGCTCGCGACATCAAAATTGTGGACGTCGCCCTGTCCATCAAGCCTTGAACTCACGCATGCTTTACAAACTGGCGAATCGGGGGGCGGCCGGCGCAGGCACCCTGCCTGCGCTCGGCCGCCGGGTTCCGGTCCTGCTATTCGTCGTCGATCTCCGTATCGAACCCGTCACCGAAGCCGCCTCGCATCATGGGGGTTAGGACGGTGTTGCGCGACGGCGAGTAGCGCAAGCCGGATGCGGCCGCCTCTTCGACCTTCTTGGGATCCCAGCCGGCGGCAATCATGTCGTTGGCAACGGCCGGCGTAATCTTCATGCTCATGTCTGGGTGGAAGAGCGCCGCGAACTTGCCTACAAAGTCCTGGGTCTTGTCGATCATCTGACGCAACTCGTCGAGTGGATAGCCCATCAACATGCGGGCGCCGACATCAGGGTGCGTCGTCTCCAAGACAAAGGCAGGCCCGACAAGCTCGTAGTGCCCATCCCAGCCAATATTGATTTGCCTTGCGGTCTCGTCCAGATCCAGTTCTTGCTGCTGACCGCGCCACGTCAGGCAAGCGACCAACTGTTCGCTGGGTTCTAGCAGCCAAGCGTCGCCCTGGTGTGCGACTAACAGCAAAGGTACGATGTTCGCATTCGCGCCAGTGATGATGAACTTCGTCACGCCGTCGGCGGCCGCCGCCTGGATGAGCGCGACCTCGTCCTTGAGTGCATCCAGCCCGCGCTTGGCAACGGATTCCTTGGCGCATAGCTGCACATGGTGCCAATGCAGGTAGCCGGCGCTGCGCGCGACGCGGTTAAGCAAGTCGACGTGCTTGCCGCCGGCGTTGCGCTGGAGGCGCTTGGCCTGCTTCTTGAGTTTGTCCACCATGGCGGCGGACGTAGGGATGTGTCGCATGTCAGATTCCTTCATCTGCGTGCGAACGACCGGTGCTCACTGCCGCGTTCGCCACAGAGGGGAATCGGACAAGGGATTTGTGAAGGTCGTCCCGCGAGGGTTTGCCGAAGGTGAGCAGCTGGCGCCGACTTGCGCGTGGCCATGCTATCGCACCTCGCACGATGCGCGCAAGGTGGTTAAGCCAAACGCGCGGCGCGACTAGCTAAGGCGCTCCGACGTCGTGTCGACCTGCCTTTTCATGGCCGCTTTCAGTTCTGCGTCCACCCCATTGGCGGCCGCCAGACGCTCGACAAGGTCCCTCAACGCGGCAAGCTCAACGCGATCAATTTCGGCGTCGCTGGTGATGAAGCCGCCCTCATGGACTTCTTGCGCGAAGTTCAGTTGCCCGCCCACCTGTTGTGAATGGGGACGTGCGCTGCGACCTCGTCGTCGATCAGCTATGCGGGCGAGCGGCCGGTTCACCGATTGTTTCCCCTCGATCGACCCGAGTACTCAAGACATCCCATCACCTTCCGCTTACGCAGCTTCCGCGAAGCGTTGGAGCTTTTTCAACGCGCTGAAAAGAGCCTTGCGCTCAGACAACGCCAGCACCGTAAGCAGCTCGGACTGACGCCCTCGCGTGGCCTTGAACGACTGTGCCTGCAGTTGTCGTCCCCTATTCGTCAGCTCCACTAACAGGCGTTGCTTGTGCTGCGGATCCGAGTCTCGCTGCACTAGCCCACGCGCGACTAACGCATCAAGTACACGACTGATCTGCGCCTTGTCCATCCAAGTCCGGCTAGCAATTTCTCCTGCGATGCTTCGCCCGTTCTCATGAAGGAACGAAAGCAACCGCCACTCGGGCAGCCCCAACTCGAACACATCAAGCGCGGGTTTCGTCAAATTTCGCTGGATCGCGGTGGCGGTCCCAACCATCAGGACGCCGGGAAAGTCCCTTATGGCGAGGGTTGATCCGTCCGGCAACGGGTCACGCCAGCTATCAGGAAGGTCCATGACTGCGGCTGAATTCGAGGCTGCTGACAACTTACTCACTTGACCAGTAAAGCACAGCATTCCCGACTATCTCATCCTGATTTACACCGATGACTTAGCAACGGTAAATTTTGCATTCTCGTGTCAATTACCGTTGACATGACAACGGTGTTGGAAGAGCATCGCTTTAGTGTCAGCAACTTCTGAATCGAGCAACCTCGCTTCGATAAAGGGATCAAGCCTGTGTGCAGCCTCACAACCATCCCCTGCAGCAAACCTGCATATTCCGGTCTCGGCGGCCGCAGGTTCCATTTCAAAGTGCGCCGGTCGCTCCAGACGAATTCGGCATAGGCTTCCAGCTTGAATCTATGCCGCTCGCGCCGAAGCAAACCAGGCCAGACTTTCTTCTCCTCAACTATCCAACGATATAGGTTGAAGCGCCCCCGACGCATGTAGACGCGCCCGGTGTCGGCAGAAATCAGTCTGTGAAACTCATCGCCGTCTCGTCTTGAGGGGCGCTCGGAGGATTGACTCGGCTAGTGTGCGAATGCGTCCAGAGCAGCATCAGCAGATGCGCAGTGCCTAGCAAGCATCGGTTCCATTTTCACTAGGCGACGGAGCTTAGGCAGGAAAGCTCTTGCCGCATTCTTGTCGCTCGTCTCGAAAGCGATCTCGGTGAGCCATTCACCCGCAAATCGAGCCCATTCTTCTAGGTCCTCGAATGAGGCCGCGGTGATTAAGGCAATCCTCAACTCCTCGTCTAGATCTCCACTGAGACGCTTCCGGCGCCGCATAACACGCGTAAGCACACGGAGTGCATCCGCGAGGTCTCCACTGCGCGTGACCGCGGCAAGAGTTGCAAGCCCCCCCACAAGACTGAAGTTCTTACCTTTGTCGTCTGTGTCCTCAAGAGAAAATCTGACACGCCGCAATGCGCCTGCTGCGAGGTCCGCCATTCCTTCCTGCATGTCAAATAGCAGTGCCCCGTTTACAAGTCCCGCAAATGCACTTGCCTCAAGACGATCAGCTTCAAGCGCGGTTCTCACCGCACGCAGCAAGTCGTCAGGATAGGGACGCCCAGAAGCGACCGCGCCTTCCATCGGGCCGGGGAGATGCGGGAAAGGCCACTGGGCGGCTTGCGCAAGCTTTGAGTCTGGACCAAGGAGAAGCTTCCTTAGGGAATCGAGTTTGATCTTGCCTTCATTCCGACCTGCCGCATTCGTTATGCGACCTATGAACTCAAAACGAAGTTGATCGGCGCCCACGAAGTCGGGAAGCCAACGAGGTTCACGGCGAAGATCGATCAGTCCTTGCAGAAAGTAGATCTGACCAATGCCCATAGCTTGGGCCCATCGTGTGACGCTTGCAATATTGATTCGCGCTTCATTGATGGCGCGGATCACAAGCGAGGCATGTGCGATCGCTGCTTGCCTGAGATAGAACGGAGGGGCATCTCCAAGAGTACGCTTCCGCGCGAGTTCAGAGGCCGCCATGACAACCGTGGCGCACAAGAGAGCGAAACTGCTACCGTCGTCTTCGGGATCGTCTAGCAATAGTCCTTCGACTATCCGCTCAACAAGTGGACCAAGCTCGGGAAAGACATCCAGATGAGAAAGCGCAATCTCTACCGCGCCGACTCGCGAGATCGGATCGCCATGCTCGACCAACCACTCATAAATTTGAACTAGCTCATGTCGGTCAAACGCGTCGATTTGTACGCACTCTGCAATCGCCCCCGCCGAGCACATCAGCAGCGCAAAACTAAACCCCTGCCGACTCTCACCGCCTTGAAGATTCGCGATGCGAGGCTTTGCTCCAGCCTCAACATACTCCGCGACGGTGGCGCTCTGCCCAAGTCTCCCGACAAGATGTTCGTAGTAGCGGCGATCATGTGGAACCAGCGTTGTGACATCGACATTCACTTGCTCCATGTTCGCCCGAAGAGCCCGGAAGACATTTGCTGGCGTTAGCTCGATGTCCGCTATCAGTTCTGCGAACTCATCGTCACTGAGTGGTGATTGCCGCAGACGATTTAGCCAGCTTTGGGTGCTCTCGCGGTCCAAGAAAATCGCCGGCACCATTCGCTCGAACCAGCCTGTTCTAACCGACACATCGTCCGCAAGTGCGGAGTGGTCCATCAAAGAATAGTGTTTCTCTTTGGTACGCAGTGAAAACGCCACGCCCTCGTCTCGCGGCTCGGCGAGCAACTGCCAAGTCCGACCATTCTGATCGTCGACGGAGATGACAGACCCAAGGTCTCGGATGGCGCTCCGAATGCTTTGATAGAGCTGGCTGCGGTTAAAGGATGGGCCATCCTTTCCGAGCGCCAGGCTGGTTGTCGTTGCGATGCGCCATCGTCCAATGAATGCCTTGTCATCAAGGAGGGCGCGTTGAACGTCGGGAGGGAGCAGATCAATGGCTGCTTGAACAAGCACCCCTTCGATAGCCCTACGATTCATTTCCCGCCTCCAACTCGTCCGCCGAAAAGTCGACACCTTGGTCAACGATCGCCTTAGCGCGTTCGAGCAGAAGCCCATATGCCTTGTGATCCTCGTCGGCAATTGGATTGAGGATACGAGAGCCGAACCAGCGCCAATAGGCTTCTTTCACCGCTTGAGACTGAGTCACAGCAAGCATCATCAGAAGCGCCACCCAGTTTAGGTATCGATCTTCTAGTTGTTGTGCCCCCTCATTGAGGCGGTGCGTCCAGCCCCGGACATCACCCAGCTTCAAAAGCCAGTCTGACCGTGCGCATGCCGCAGCTTCGTCCAAATCGCCAGTCCATTGCTCCTTCAGCACAAGCATTGAAACGCCGAGCACAGTGTTCAGCCAAGGGAGCTCCTTGGGGAACTGAAGCAAATCACTCATGCGGATGCGTTGGACATTCTCCCGAACGATCCGCAGTTCTGCAGTCTCAACAAGAGCTCCATTGACAACAGGTGCGCTGGAAATGAACTCCGACAGTTCCTTGTGACTGAGGGGCATCAACGCATAGTTCGCGCGACGCAACGCTGTCCTGGCTTCTAGGACTTTTGCCGCGGAGAGCGCGCCACGTCGCTGCAGGGAATCTAGTAGGTCAACGGTCGTCAGCAACGGCTTGGTAGACGTCTCTGACGCGATGGAAAGATGTTGATTCAGGAATCGGTCGTCGCTGACGCCAGCATCCGCGTTGTCGATCAGCCTTAGCATGGCGACGGACGGGTGCGCCAATGCGCCCCGGGGGCTATCCTCGTCGTCGACGCGAATTGCTCTTCCGAGGTGTACCTTGCCACTCTCAAGACCATTCTTCAAATTGCTGCGCAGCCCGTCCACGACCTTGATGACAGCGGCGCTGCTTGCGTCATGCCGAATGAGCGCATTGGCTTCCTCTATCTCGCTTTGAGGAACGACCGCCGTAACGCCGGCGCGATGCAGTTTCTGGAGGAGCCCAAGGAATTCCAGGTGAGAGACGGTGATGTCATCCAGATAGAGAACAGCGCCGTCCGCAATGTCGGGTCTAGACGGCCACGGAGCTTCTCGCAATCTAAGCGCATCGCGGGCCTCGTCGGCCTCCTTCGCAGTAAGAATACCTTTCTGCGCAAGCTTGTCGACTACATCCACCGCGCTACAGAGACACGGCATATAGCCAGCAAGATCAGCTTCCTCTTTCATGAAGGTACTGACTCTGTGGATGGGGCCACCTCGAACGACCAACCGTTGCCTCTTATCTGAATGAATAGGATCCGAGGCCTCCGCAATCAACGCAGCCAGCGATTCGCCAACTTCATTGATTAGGCCCTCCGGCGCAGATGAAGTGCCGTCGAAGGCCCGTAAATGTCGGTCAGCAATCATTTGCCGAAGCTCTCGAGCAGCAGCGACCCGGCTGGGCTGATGAAAGAGGATTCGGGCTTTCTCGTCCAGCAGCCAGCCAAGCGTGTTGTGAGGGATGACGATCCTGTCGAATGTGGAGATGTATAGACCAAGGACTCCCAGCAACTCCGCTGTGATCAGCGACGTGGGGTCCATCGCAATCACGCTGGGGTCGAACGCCGCTGATGCCCGCGCACCACTGAGTGCATGAACTATTGGCCGTCGGCGAACGTCCGGCTCATCGACATTGCTGAGCGCCGGCAACAGGAATAAGTTCAGAAGCGACCGGTTCAGGATCCGACCGAACGTGAATTGGGGAATCTCTCCCTTGGTGAGTAGACTCCAAGCATCGGCTTCACGCTTATCCCAAGCTGGTTTCCGCTCAACGATGTCTTCGATCGAAAACCTCTGAACAAGTCCATCGCCCGCCTGCTCCGATAACGCAGCGCTTTGCTCGAACCATTGAAACACTTCGCGGCTTTCTTCCCAACCGGCAGAAACTGCGGCGTGATAGCAACCGAGGAGGGTTGCCGAGTCCCCTGCGGCTCGCTGCGCCGCCTCGCGCACAAGATCCCTTCCTCGCGCAACGCCAATGAGCTGTGCAATCTGTCCCGCACGGAGCAACTCCGTGGGCGCTCGCTCCACGCGGTTGCTCCATTCGCTCTCGACAAATCCTTGCAGCGATTCCCAGTCTCCTGAGGTGACGGCAAGGCTGACTTGCAATTGGCGGGCGCCGGCTGAATCGGCAGTTTGGCGCAATGCATCCAACGCCAAGCGCGCTTCATTGAGGCGGCCTTGCTCGCAAAGAGTGCGGGCATAGAGGAGACGTGCCTGGTCGTACCGAACGGATAGATCAGCGTATTCAGCAAATACGGCCAGCACTTCTTCTAAGCGCTCCTGGTTGTATAGCGCGACCGCGTATCGATGTGCGTCGGCAATATCGCCAGTCAAGGCCAATAGAGACTTGCCGTACTCCGCAGTTTTTGCCCAATTTCTCGTACCCTCATAGGCATCGACAAGGAGGCGCAGATCCACAATGGACCTACTCTTTTCATAGGTCGCGAGTCGGCCACCGATAGGATCATTGCCAGCAACCTCTTCAAGCAGGCGGCGCAGCCGATCTTCCTCGTTCGGCGTAATACCTTTGCCTATCGCCTCCCGGAGGAGAACTTCTGCTTGTGCGACTTGCCCAGATTTGGCGAGCGTCTCGATCTCGAAGAAATAGACGCCCTTCCATTCGAGATGGTCCAATAGCTGCGCACGATGCTTGTCAACATACGAGGCAGCAGCAGCGTGGCTTCCTTGAACGAACGCAAGCGAAAAGCGCGCCACTGCGGCATCAGGCGAGGTCCCGCCGCTCAGGGCCGTCTGGCGATCGACTTCCTTTTCGACCTGCGGTAGATCAATCTCGATACCAAACTGCACAGCTAGATTAAGGCGTCGAAGGAGTACCGTCGGGTCCCTCAGGCTGGCGGTCATTTCACTTCGGGCAGACGCTTCGTGCTCGGGGTCCCGAAGCCGAAGCCAGAGCGCTCGATCACTTGCGTCTCCTGCGCTTACCGACATTCCGAGTTCAGCGGCGACCGATGCCAGGCGCTCGTAGAGTTCCACAGCTCTTCTTCTGTGGCCGAGGCTGTCAGGCTCGCTGCGCAGTGGAAATGTCGCAGCATTGCTAGGAATGTATTGTCGCGGCAGCATCCGCAATTCATCCGGCACCGCTTGTATGAGATATGCATCCGCTGCGAACCTGAGAATCGCGGGCGTTCGTTCGAAATCGGCTGTTGTCAGCGCGGTCACAAGCTCATACGCGATGTCCCATGATCCTGCGTCCAATGCAGATCCAAGCCGAAACAGCTTTGCATCGCTGTCGAGATCGGCGCCAGTCAAGCCGGCGTGCTGAAGCCAAGTCTCGGCCTCTTCAAACCCTTTAGTCTTCTGAACACAGATGTACGCGGCGCCGCGCGCCATCGGCATGTCAATAGCAGCCAGCAATCCGAGACTATCCGCAAGGTTGCCGCTGCCCTGCTTTATGAAAGCCCGGGCAATCGAGATCAGTTCCTGGCTAGGACTTGTGATGCGATCCAGTGCCGACTGCGCTTCGTCAGGCGCAGTAGTCGCTAGGAACCTTGCGCACCAGGCGAGCGCCTCGCCTTTAGTGGCGCTGCTAGCCAGTGCAAGGACACCGTTGTCCAAGCTGACCGTCAAGCGTCGCGCGTCCTCGATCGTATTGACGCCTGCAAAAAACCGACATCTGCGCAAGCGCTCTGTTTGCCGCGCAACCTCGGCGTCAACAATTGCCGTGTCCATGGCCGGCACAAGTGATCTGGCCTCGACTGTTCGCTTGACGGCTTCGAGCGCTAGAGTTTGCTCCTGGCTCTGCGTCGTAAGTTGCCTGAGTTGGCTGGTATTGCTTTCAAGCGCCTCTGCCATCCGCGCTAGGCGCGGAACGGCAAAAGGGCGCGCGATGAACTCCTTCAAGAGAACATAGACATCTGTTTCCCGGCTATCGGGCTTGCAAATGGTTGTGTGACTTTCATCCACCGTGATGGGCAGCTCGGGCAATCCTGGATCAGCACTATCCGACCAAACGACCTTTCCGAAGGTTTCATGGAGGTTGATCCCCAAAACGCGTTCGGGGCGGCCTTCGGCTAACAGCAGATGCTCAATACCGCTGGCCTGGCTTTTCTTTCGATACCAGCGGTTGAGGTCTTTCAGCTGCGGACTGCCTAAAAGAAGATCCCGCGTTGCGGCGGAAGGCCGAAGCAAGAGCATCCGCAGTGCAACTGCGAGGTTGGCCAGGATCGCGCCACGATGCGGCGTACCTAAGAAGGCTATGCGCCTAACGCGCGCGAGAAAATCCTGGGCCCTACCATTGCTCTCGGCATCACGATCGGCGCTCCGGAGCAACTGTTCCACGACGAGTCCGCCAAGGCTGTGCACGACAAAGATGACATTGCCATTCGCCAGCCGGGGCTCAACAAGCAGTCTGGCAAGGACGTTGTCCGCCCGATCGGGCAGCGCCAGCGCGATGCCGCCCCAATTGGTCTTCGGGGCAGGATAGCCAACAAGCCATATGCCCAGCCCAGCAATGTCTTCAGACAACCAGCCTGGCCAAAGCACCGGAGGCTTTGAGGCCGTGGAGGTCCAAGTCGTCCTTATGTCGCCAGAAAGTCCATGTACAAAAATGACATGGGTTGTGGCGTCAGCATGGTTGCCGGCGATAGCTTGGAGTTCAGCCAGAGTACGCCCCCCTTGGTCCCTATTTGGCGCAATCCTACGTGATGTTCACGCATGCCCAATAGGCCCGTAACCGACCCGTGAGATCACGACGTTTGTGCGCCAGTCTGTCCTGTGGTCTGTGCACGATGTACGTGAACGATGCGGTTGGGCCGAATCATTGATAGATATGCCGGATAGCCAGCAAGGAAAAAGCACGCTAGATAAACCGATATCGCTGCCATGTGCCGCCCGTCGAAACCAGGTTGGCTCAGGACCAAAGCGCACCACATGGCCGTCCAAACAGCGAAACAGGTGATCTGCACGTATCCAATCCACAAGACGGAAACTGATGGCTTCAACGTCGCTGTCAACCCACGAACGCGAAGAACACCGGCCTTGAAGAGCTGCTTGATCTGAAGGTCCGTGAAACCGTAGGCCTTCCTGATTTCGACAATCTCCGCACGGGCGGGCTGTGGAGCATCGAAACCAAATCTGGCCCGAAACAGCCGGCCCCGCTCCGTACACCACACATCTAGCTCAGAATCGGGCGTCGTGGCGAGCAGTAGGTCCAAAGGCTGCGGCATTGCGACTTCCACATAGTCACGCATAGCCACTTTTTGGCCTTGCCCAAGATTGAATTGTTGGCCTAGTTCCTGGTTCCCGCTCATAGGTCACTTCTCGTTGTAGTCCCTGCCGGCAACGCGCTGCTTCTTGCCGATATTGATCTGGACGTTCCGGTTGGTCTCGCCCAGTAAGGCAGTCATTTTGTCGACGGGCTTGCGGGCCTGAAAGTGTGCGATGGCCGAAGCGAGGATGTTTCTCCTCTGCTCGTTTGGGTCCGACGTCCAAGCATGCCCGTTGTACAGCTCTACTGCGAGGTCAATGTACCGATCATCTGGGGCAATCCGTTCCAGCAGCTCACGAAAGAGCGGCTGTTCGTTGGCTAGCCCGAGCTGCCCGTCGGCAATTAGCCGGAGGAAGTCTTTGGCGACAGGGTCTCCGTCCACCACCGCAGCGCGAGCTACAGCTATCTGAATGAGGATTGCTCGCAGCAAGTCATGCCGTATCCCGACGCCGCCGAACATGGAGCCGGCTCCCGTAAGGAGCCAGTCAATAGATACCTCGAACTCCCGCTTCAATGCGAGAAGCAGATCGGTACCAGGGCGCTTCAGCCCCCGAGCAACCTCGCTCACGTAGCCGGTACTCATCCCCATCTTGCGGGCGAGATCCGTCTGACTGACCCCCATATGCGCGAGAACCGCGCGGAGCCGAGCAGCAATCATCAGGATGTCGTCGTCAAAAATCGCTTGCTCACTCATTTCTGGGTAGATTATATTTCTCTCAATTGAGATATTTACTGCGCATCAGAGACATCCTACGCTTTTCCAATGACACAGTCACCTCACATGGATGCTATCGAGATCTGCTATCGCCTGCGGAGATCGGGGTACACCCAGCGTGCAGTTGCGACCGAGTTGAACGTCTCGATCTCTGTAGTTGGCAACGTGATCCACGACCGAGTGACGGCCCATGCCGTAGCGACGTTCATCGCTCAAAAGATTGGCGTGTCGGTGCAGGAGCTTTGGCCGCAACGGTATGTCTTCAAGCCGCGCGGGGCGTCCGCCCGACGCGGTCACGGGACAGCCGACGGAAGTGATGGGAAGGATTTGCCTAAAGGCTAAACAACCAACAGGTCAGCGCCAGAATGAAAAATGGCCTGCAGGTACCAGCCGCAGGCCATCTTGTAGCGTTTTCGAAAGTGGGGACTTTCTGCTGCGCATTCTGAGCTTCGTGTTTGAGCGTGTCAAGCGCTCGGACCGCCTGTTTTCGGTAATCCGTGCAGGGTGCCAATTTGCGGTGACCTGCGCGCATGGATCCGCCATACGGCGGCTCGGGAATGGCGAACAGGAGACTTCAAATGCGCATGGTCTACGACCTGCTTCGACTGCATTTCGAAGAAGGGGCAAGCGGTCGTCGCATCGCAGAGAGCCTCGGTATGTCGAGGGACACGGTTGCAGACTACCTAATGCGAGCTCGATTCGCGGGCATCACGTGGCCCTTGCCCGTCGACGCCGATGACGCGGCCTTAAAAGCGCTGCTCTTTCCGGTAGAGACCACCGTCGTCCACCGTAAGCCGATGCCCGATTGGGCTGAAGTACACAAGGCGATGCAGAAGTCAGGTGCCACCCTGACCGCGCTGCATGAAGAGTATCTGGCCCAGCATCCGGATGGAATGGCGCGCAGCTATTTCTGCCAGTGCTATGCCGAATGGAGGCAAGGCCTCAGAAGCTACATGCGCCAGACGCACGTCGCCGGTGAGCGAGTGGCTGTGGACTACTCCGGGATGCTGATGCAGATCACGGGCCCAGATGGTGAACAGCGCAGCGCACAGATCTTCGTCGGAGTACTCGGTGCCTCTTCGCTGACCTACGTCGAGGCGCACTGGAGTCAGCGTTTGCCTGATTGGATCGCGGCACACGTTCGGATGTTCGAATATTTTGGATGCACACCTAAGGTTGTCGTTTGCGACAACTTGAAGGCGGCCGTCACCAAAGCTAGCCGGACGGAACCCCAGATCAACGACACATACCAGCATCTTGCAAGGCACTACTCGATGACGGTGCTGCCGACGCGAGCCCGGAAGCCTAAAGACAAGGCCAAGGTTGAAAACGGCGTCCGCCTCATTCAACGCTGGATCCTCTTCAAGCTGCGCCATGAAACGTTCTCGTCGCTTGAACAACTGAATGCTGCGATTCGTCCGTTGCTCGAGACGCTGAATCAAGCGACTTTCCAAAAGACGGGCGGCTCCCGGCGCAGTTGGTTCGAGGCCATAGATCGACCGGCGATGCGGCCGCTTCCCGATCAACGCTTCGAGTACGCCGAGTTCGCTCGCGTCCGCGTCGGTCCAGACGGTCGTTTCACGTACCAGGACTGTATCTATAGCGCTCCTTTTGCGCTGTGCAATAAGGAAATCGATATCCGGGCGAGTTCAGCGACGGTCGAACTGTTGCATCAATCCAAGCGCGTAGCCAGTCATGTGCGCGCCTCACCGGGCGCGCCGCCAACCATCGATCCGCTGCATATGACGTCTGCACATCGTTACTTTGCATCCTGGTCATCGGATTCTGCAATTGCCACGGCATCAGAGTTTGGTGAGCACGTCGGCACCTTCATGCTGCGCCTCCTTGAGGGCATCACTGTGAAAGAGCTGGGCTATCGAGCAACCATCGGGCTGCGCAAGATGGTGACCGAGTTCGGCGCAGACCGGATGGATGCGGCATGCGCAGTCGCCTTGCGCACGCCACCTGCGTCACTAAGCACGCTCAGGTTCATCTTGCGGAGCAACTTGGATCGGTTGCCGAACGCAGATCACGATGACGAAGACCACATCGACCACGAGAACATTCGCGGCGCTGACTACTACCGCTGACCCAATCATCCCGAAGGAGACCGAACATGATGAACAACGAGACCATTCGAAAGCTCCATGCCATGAAGCTCTACGGCATGGCGTCAGCTGTGGAAGTGCAGGCCACTACCGCCGCAGTCTCGGACCTGAGTTTCGAGGAGCGCTTTGGCATGGTCGTCGACCAGGAAAGCAGCTTTCGGGACAACAAGAGGCTCAGCCGCTTGCTGAAGGCGGCGAAATTCCGAGAGCCCACGGCGTGCGTCGAGGACATCTACTACGGGGCGGAGCGCGGCATCGATCGATCTCGGCTTGCATCGCTGACGCATTGCAACTGGATTCGGTCTGGGCAGAATCTTCTCTTCACAGGTGTCACCGGCAGCGGCAAGACCTGGATGGGGTGCGCGCTGGGAAACCAAGCGTGCCGGTTCGGGATGAGCGTCCTTTTCAAGCGCGTTCCGCTACTGCTTGAAGATCTGGCGATGTCGCATTCTGACGGCACGTTCCGCAAGCAGCTCGCTCAATTGGGCAGGCCCGATCTGCTGATCCTTGACGATCTCGGTATTTCGCCCATCAATTCGATGGGACGCGCTGACTTGTTGGAAGTTATTGAACAGCGGGCCGGCTCGAAGTCGGTCCTGATCACCAGCCAGCTGCCTATTGATCGCTGGCACGACTACCTGACCACGGGGGGTAAGTCCGGCGCCGGGGGGAACGCGACGCAGGCCGACGCGATCCTGGATCGCCTGGTGAGCGGTAGTCACCGTCTTGATTTGCGAGGCGATTCCTTGAGGAAGAGCACGAAGGCTGGTCAGAAAGGTTCCAAAGACTCATCCGAGAAGCCATAGATGGAATTGAGTGATGTCCACCTCTTGTCCAGGCTGGCTCGGCGGGGACCGTATGACGCGAGGCTACGAGTTGCTCGGCGAACTCGCGCGGATACGAATCGTCCAGAGATAGATAGCTTTGGCCGAATAGACATCAGCACGCCACCCGTTTTGGGTCTAGAGAAATACACCCGCTGCCCAAGTTGGAATAGGTGAAGTGTCGGTGGGAGGTCGACGCAACTACCGCGCCGAATGGTCGAAGTCCATCCCTCGGCATAGCTCGCCCGGCACCGGCGGCGCCTAGCATTCATTGAGCTCGAGTTCTTGCAGATCGTGAGCCCTTCTGCGGGATCGCAACCACGAGTTGTCGATCCGGAAAGTTCACGGCGGCCTCGTCTTGTAGGCCCGCGATGAAATCGAGCCCCAAGGTATCTCGGAACACGACGGCCTCCCTCCCGTCCACAGGATCTCGTACTCGCCAAACAGAGGCCACTTCGCGACTTGACCAGCGGCGCGTAGGTGAGTCTCTAGGGGGCAGGATGCAGAGCAGCTCAATCAGTTTTCCCGTGGGAGGATGCTCAATTCGCTGCACCAGGTGAAGGTCTGAAGCAATGCCCCAGGTCCGATGCATTTCGTCGCGACCCGAACCCAAGCTGAACGTGGCGATAAACCAAGGGTGGGGGTAGGTGAAATGAAAGGCGGACCAGAAGCGGGCGCCTGGCGGACCAAGGTCTGGCGGCATCGGGAAAGCTAGCTGGGGCAAAGTGGCAAACATGGGTCAGAGGCCTTGAATATTGCTTAGCATTGAGGGATACAAGTTGCGTTATTTAAAACGCAACTATTCTGCGCAGCACGTAATAGGTTGTCTAGATTTGCAGATGAACCGTGCCCCTGACAGGCGATAGATTCCTTTTCCGAATACGTGGCGTGTTGGGCTACGGTGTCGGCTCAAGGTGCCCCATGCTCAAGTCTCTACACAGTCGACACAACGATGTTTTCCTACACTTATTGCGTAGTCGGCGCGAAACGCAGCGACTCCGCCAGCTCGACTTGGCGACACGCCTTGGGCGAGGACAGGCGACCGTAAGCAAGGTTGAAAGCGGCACGCGTCGCCTGGACGTTTTGGAACTTTGGGCTTGGTTGAACGCCCTGGACATTGACTTCGTAGCGTTTGTGAGGGAACTCGATCAGCGGCTGAAGGCTCACCCTGTTCCTGACGCGAGATTTCGTGCATCTCGGTATACAGCTGCCCCCGGAAAGCGGGGCATAGGGCGGGAGTCAGACGCTGAGGGCCCGAACAAATTGCAAGTAACGCCAGATTCCGACTGAGCTGCCCGCTTACTCCCACAAAACGTTGCCTACTTCTCGACGTAAGCCAACCTGCAATGGTCTTCCTTGACACCGAATTCACCGACCTAATTTCTCCAGCTCTGCTGAGCTTTTCAATGGTCTCGCGCGACGGGCCCGAGATTTATGCGGAGCTCGACCTGGTTCTGGACCCTGTCGGCCACAAGAGGCTTCGCGCCTCCAGCGAGTTCACCCGCCACACAGTGATTCCTCAATTCGGCCGAATGCCCAAATCGAAGTGCTCGGCGCGGGAATTGGGCAATAGAGCTGGAGAGTGGTTGATCGCACGAGCCGCTGTCGCCGGCGGTCAGATCACCGTGGCCTATGACTTCGACGACGACTTCGCTCTACTGAAGGACGCAATGATGGAGGCATGCATCTGGGATCGAGTTCGGTCCCTGCTGGCGCCCGAGAACATCCATAGCATCACTGGCCGCGTCGAAGGCGAGCTAGCCGCTGAGGCAAGTTGGCTCGAGTCCTCTCTATATCGAGGACTTGAGCGCCACCATGCGTTGGCCGATGCACTGGCACTGCGGGCTGCATGGCGGGCCGTTTGTGGCTCATGACGCTCAGCGCAGATCCGGTGCGGCCGACAACGACTGCATGGGCGCCGGAGCAATGGCAACCTGAACCGGCCGTCGGCTCCGCAGCGGGTGCGGTCGTTGGCGGGCGAAGGGCGTACTCACGCTATCTGGCTTCAAGCAGTCGTACGACCCAGCGATAGACGCTGGGGCGAAGGGCAGCTTCGCGGAGTGCTACGGTCGAAGGCGTCTCCGCGGCTAGCTGTTGCTCGGAGAAGGCGGGCTCGCTGCCCCCGCTCGTGCCAAGGCACTCATGCCTAAGGTGTGCAACATCGGAGTCATCGCTAACGACGCCCATCTGAAGGCCAGGAGCCTGCGCAAAGGCTGAGAGCCTCATTTACCTAAAACTACAGCCGGAGCATTTGAACCCATCAAAGTGCAGGCCGCCCCGCGTAACATCCGTCTGATCGATGCAGTAGTACGGGAGGCTCTGACCAAGCAGGAGCTGGAGGCCAGCAGTCCGCGCTGAGGCGTTATGAAGCAAGTTAGCGCAGCGGGTTGTTTTTCCGAATGCGGTCCGCGATTGTGGGCTTCATAGCGCCGAGGATGGCTGGAAGCGCCACACCCTTGTTCAAACGATCGCAGGTACCGTCCTCCATCTTCTCGAAGCCCAGGTGGTGAATTCCCACCACCTGATCGTTCTTGTCAAGCAGAGGGGCGCCGGAGCTGCCATTTTCGGAGTCGCATGGGTACTGGAAATCGCTCGACAGTGCGCCTCGCCAGCTTCGCACGTTGACAGCACCAACCCGACAGCCGTCCGTGACATTCTTGGGGCGGCAAGCCGGATGGTGTATGAGGCGCAATTCTTCGCCGACACCTGGGCCCTGACTGCGCAATTTTGCTGGTCGAAGCGTATCGAGTCGATGAATGGGAGCCACTCGCAATAGTGCGAAGTCGGCAGCCGGATCCATGTCCACAACCTCCATGCATGCGAACTCACGGTCAGTCCCGTCTTGGTCCCAGGAAAAATCGATGATGGTTCTATCGCAAATAGCCTGAGACCACACACCAGATTCGTTCCCGAGGATCTTCTCGTTGCCGCCGCAGTGCCAGTTGGTCAGGACCAAGTCCTCCGTGACAGCGACGGCGCTGCAGCACCATGATGCGGAGCCCCAAATAGCCGAGAGCATGCCAATGTGATCGCCAGCGATGCGTTTCTCCGAGGAGGCCTCTTTGTAGAGGTCCATGAACTTCGCGGGCTGGGTCTGAATGGAGTAGTAAGGCCGCTTAGAGTCTTCAGGCATGACGACGGTCGTCGGGATTTCCAGCCGTGAGTTCGGATCGGAAGAAGTGAAATGGAACGTCACCATTCCTTCCGTGTAGATACGGCGCGTCCAGAGCGATCCATTAGGGGGAACGGCGGCACTCGTGATCGACTCCACCGGCCGCAGATCGGCATCCCTCACGATCAACTGCCACCGCGCCCCGTTCGTGTTTTTGACGTTGATCAGAAATCGCACATACCGAACCTTGAGCGCGCCATCCCGGTAGTCGCGTGTGCTCATGATGCCCGGCTCTACCACGATGCCATCGTTGGATGCATAACCGAAGCTGGTGAGCATTGCAGGCTGTGCATCACATTGCTGGGACGCAGCCGATGTCGATAGCATCGCGCCGAACAGCAAGAGGACAGCCCGACTGCAGTTGGCCCTTAACTGCATGATTCAACCTTTGTCACCCGGTTGGCGAGGAGTAATTCTTCGACTTCGGAGGATCGCACGACGCGCCCGCCCTCCAGCTTGAGGAGAGGACCGTCCGAGATGCGCCCCGGCGCCGATCGCTTCACCTTGTCGATGTCGTCAAGGTCTCTCTCAAAGACAACCCATTTGGGCGGTCCGCGGTGATAGCGAGTAATTCTCAGGATGTCCGGGAGGCGCACGGCGCGCTCCTCGGCCACGTCGTCGAACAAGTTCTTCAACTGCAGGGCACCTCCACTCCGCGCACACCAAGCAGAGACTTTGGCTTCAGCAAGCGGAGAGCCAATGGTCTTCAGCCAAGTCACCTCAGGGCTGCGCAGCGCCAGATCAACATCCACAATCCCGGATTGCAACTTCTGGTAATCCGCTCGGCCAAACGCTGGCCGGGCTGTGAGGATCAGGCGCTTCTTGACCTCCTCTGGTCGGCGCGCACTGCAATTGAGCATGGCGGCCGCAACACCGCCCACGAAGGCGGTAGCTTGAGACGTACCGCTCATCATCGTGACCGAAGAGCCGTCCGCCCAACCCGGAATGTCCATACCCGGCGCTGCGATCGTCACCATCGTTTGCGAATAGCGAGCCTCCGCCAATAGTGCCGCTTGGTCATTCGAGCAGTCCGTGCATGCCGTGACAACGATGACGTTGGGGAGATCACCCAGGTTCATGGGGGAAAGCGCGGATTGAGCAGACAGTTCGACCCCCTTCTGTCCTTTGAGTCCCTGTCCCGCGGCGGTGATCCAAAGCACCTTGGTCCCCTTAATGCGCCTCGCAGCTTGGCTCAGTTGAAATCGCATCCTTTCGCCGTCGGTCAGCTCCCCTGCCTGCACAAACGCAGGGTCATACTGTGGAAACTCGCTCGCAAACACGAAGACTTGCGGAACGTTCTCATTCGCTTCCTCGCGTATTCGCTGCTCAAGGTCTGTATCTGCCAACGGCACGGTCACCGTGTCCCAGTTTTCCAAGACGGATGAAGGCGACAGGCCGACAAAGCCATAACCATTGGGCTGACTGACCATGATCCCCGCCAGGTGCGTCCCATGGAATGACTCAGACTCGTTGATCTCCCTGCAAAATTTGCGTCCCGAAAGATCAGACGCAGCTGGAGGACTCCCCTTCAAGGCCTTGACGATGTCCCCGTTGGAGGCGACCGGGCGATCGATCAAGTAAATGCGGCTTGGCGTGCATCCCGGGGCCGTGCATGTCCTGGCGCAGGAGGCAACCTCATCGACGCCCAGCATGCTCGCGTAACTCGCCTCCCCTGGTTCCGGTGCGCCCGCACGGCATTGCTTGATCAGATCGATCGGCAGCGAATGAATGCGCTGCGCCAAGGTCCGCGTCGTCGTGTCAGCATAGATGTTGGCTGAATCAAGCCTGACGATCTCACGCGCAACCCGCTCCAGCCTCGAACCCTCCGGACTTGAAACGCGCAACTCGAACCCCTCGAAATTCAGTCTGACTGTGGCTGACTGTGCGTTGAAGCTCGATTTCGAAACGAGATGCCACCGAGACAGGTCGGCCTTCAGCCGGGCCGCGTCTTTCAGGCTCGAGTACACCTGCGGATACTCATAGGCTCGAAGCTCAAGGTCCTTCGGCACTTCAATGAGCGTTCCAACCTGCAAACCCTTGTCGATTCCGCGCAGATCGGGGTTGAGCATCTGCGCTAACTCGGTCATTTTGCGTTCAGGGCATCTCACACGGGAAGGGAAGTTAATTGCCTCACGATAGAGATTGCAGATCACATGGCCAGGCTGAACCTGAACGCTCCGAGTGCGGACCAATCCCGCCTTTACAAGAATCTGTGCGACGCTCACAATGTTGTCCGCGACCTCACCACCCTCGAAACGCACCACGAGCGTCGGAGCACCGGAACTGGATGCTCCGGTCTGTGGCGGCGCTTCCAGCGCATTGGCCTGCTGTGTAGGCTGGTACTGCAGTCGATGCCCTTCACGATCAAGGTCGGTCAGTTGAAAGGTGAACGACCCGCCGTTGCCACAGAAATAGTGCATCGCGGAGCCGCGGTCATACTCGGTCAGCGCACGCCATTCGCCGTCTTCAGATGCGCAACCCTGCACATCTCGGATGTGTTCGTGCCTGTACCCAAGAACGTGCCCCAACTCATGCCTGAGCACCCCGATGCGGTCCACCGTTGTCGTGTGGTAGGCCGGGTAGATGTTCACGTACCGCCGGAACTTGGGCCAGGAGGGAAAGAAGCCGGTTGCGATGTAGGGTCCTTCAGCATCCACCGCCCGGACGATGAACAGCACATTGTCGTGCGACGGGTTGGCATCGAACTGCGACAGATACGAGAAACGCACCGCACAGCTATCGCAGGCATCCTCCCAGGCTTTGGTCGCCAGCGCCATGTTCGTTACCACTTCGTCGTACGCGGCCTGCGTCGAAAAACTCGACCGCTGTACAGCGTAAGTCAGTTTGCCCTTACGGTTCTCGTCCCACCGGTCCGGCCTGCCGTCCACCATATTGGCGATCAGCTCTGAGGACTTTTCCTTGCTGGCCTGCAATTTGCCCGTTTGTGCCATGTGCAGACGGACTTCTTCGCGTGTCATGGGCAAGTCGCCTTCAACCACAAACAGGCGCGTGTTGTCTGGCGCCACGAAGGTGGGCAGCAAGGCAATGAGGCGATCGAGCGTCGGTTCATCGAAAGGCGTTGCCCTCGCAGCCTCTATCGCTTCGCGCAACGCTTTGCCCGAGATTCCAGGCGACGGTTGCGCACCGGAAGACGAAGCGATCAACAGCGCCGCGATGACGCTGAGAAAAAGAGTTAGTCGGCCAAGCATTGGTACTCCATCGATGAGAATTGTGATTTAACGCGGAGACGAATGAAAGTCCATACACACGACTGAGGATGACGTTTCCGCGCCCCAAGTCGGAGGATGCCCAGCTCTCTACAGGGGAAGAAATGAAAAAGTATGTCGTGCTCGCCATCTGTTCGCCCATGCTTCTTGCATGCGCGAGCATTGACTCCATCCAGAGTGATGCTCCGGGGGATGGCCTGGTGTACTACATGCCGAACAAGGACTTCATCGTCACGGTGGTCAACAACGACAGTGGAGTCAGCGCCAGCATCGAAAGCTCTGCAGCCTATCCCGATCTGAGCCAGCCATACGTCCTGAACTTCAATCGCAACTGGATCGGCAAGAACGAGATCAAGGTGGGTGTAGGCGCAAGCGGCCTGTTGACCTCCGCCAAATCCACGACCACAAGCGGCATCAGCGACGTCCTGAAGAACTTGGCTGCAAGCTTCGGCGCCGCGGCTGCGATGACCGACCCCACAAAGGAAGGCCCGTGCCCGAAGGGTTCATTTACCTATGTCGTGCAGCTCAAGAGTCGTGTGGAAAAAGATAGAAAACTTGCGTGTGGCCTGAGCGTAGTCTTCGAACCCCTGCGTTGGCCCGCAGAGACGGAGTCAAAGCCGGTCACGAAGGATGAATTGAGCAAAGGGCGCCAGGGCACCGGGATCTTCTACCGCCAAGAAGAGCCGTACCTGGTGCAGGTCGTCAGCACGTCTGAGCCGAGCAAGATTAGTGCATCAGCGATCAAGTTTTCACCTTCTCAAGCGACAACCCGCTTCCTGCCCATCGCCAAGACGCTGTTTGCATCGAACGAGGCGGAGTTCGCCTTTACCGATGGCATGCCGACAAAGTACGACCAAAATGCCGATGGCGAACTGATCGGGCTGTTGAAGCTCCCAGCGGACGTCATTGGTGCTTACTTTGAGGCGATGGGCAAGATCTTCACCAGCTTCAAGGGAAAAGACGAAGGTCAAGCCAGCGTCCTCGCAGCAGAAACGCAGCTCGAGTTGGCGAAAATCAAATACGCCGCTTGCGCCAAAGCCATCCAGGCCAAGGATGACAAGCTCATTCTCTCTCTAGAGTGTGGCAAATAACCTTCTTTTCAAGCGGTGAGGACGGGTGTATGTCGAACTCGCATCGTCCAACCTACCTGATGGATCGCCGCAACGCATCCTCAACAGCACCAACCAGGAGGTCTCAATGGATCAACCACGCACACAACTGTCCGTAAAGACTCTTCTTGCCGTCGCGACGGCTGTGTCTGCGCTGTTGGCAGCCTGCGCGATGCAAGCCGACCGCGAAAATCGCCCATCGTCCGGGGCCTCGATGGCCGCGCTTGAATCACCTGCATCACCGGCAGTGACCGTCCCCGAAGCAGCGATCGTCGTACGCGATATGACGGGCTTGCAGGATGAGTTCTCCTTCGGCCAGACCATCGGAGCAATTCTGCGTTCAGCAATGTTGCAAGACACACTGGCAAACAGAGTGGCGCTGGTCGATACGATGCGCGGAACGTTTAACGTCAAAGACAGGGCGAATCCAATCAGCGGGCTTGCGATGGTCACCGACCAGCGCCCCCGCGAAGCTGCACTCGTTGCACAGGCTCTGCTCGACGCCAATGGGCCGGATGGGCTTATCCCCATCGGCTTCTTCAACAGGCTCGATCTGGCCCCAGCAGACTGGAGTGATTGCGGCGAGCACCGCATCGTCTACTCGACAAAGGAGAATGCCCCGTCCAAACGCTTTCTCCTGATCTTTGAGGCCAAACTACCTAATCCACAGCCAGAGCGCGGACTCCAGGGATGCCAGGCCGTGGCCGCGCAATGGCAGAAGATCGGTGCTGCAACCACCCCGACCGAACGTCTTGCGCTTTTGAAAGCTCTCTACTTTCAAGGGCTACCCGGTCACGCACCGGTCGTTCACTACCTGAACTACGGTGGGTTCCTTGGTCAGGTCCGCGCAAATCTCTTCGTCAGCAACAACCCGCAGGCAAATCCATGGCAACTTCGCGAGTTCCGCATCACTCCAATTGCAGCAGCGACTCTGGCCTTCGTTTCAGCCCCAGTGCAGTCCAATCCCTGGGCTCAGTTCTACAGCGACAATAAACCAAGCAGCAGCGCTGAAGAACAACAAGAACGAGTCCGCTTCCAAGAGCAGTTCCGCGCCACCTACATGGCTGCGTTGCGCCACTTTGACGAAAAGGCTTCACCGACCCTGCCCCCTGAGATGTTCAACCAAGGCCTGCTGAACTGCATCGGCGCACCAATAGCAGCGCGCGATAACGAATTTCAGAGCGTGTCCCAAGGCAACGAAGACAATCCCGCCACTGTCGCCGGCGCTCAGTTTCGCGCCTCGCTGCCCGCCACTTGGCAGGCACCTGCGGGTGGTCGATCCGTATCTCGCGATGAGATCCTGAACCGAGCGGGCGTCATCACCTGCGGCGGCTGCCACCAGTTCTCAGTGGACAAGCAGTTGGGCACCCTCAACGGCACGGCCGTTACTTTCCCCCGCCCAAAGGCAGATCCGACAGGCAACTTCTTCTTCGTCCACATCTCAGAGGAGAAGGAGCCAGCCAGCAATCGTCAGGTAATCTCCAACACCTTGCGTGACGTTTTCATTCCTCACCGCATGCGCGTCCTCACGAGCGTGCTGAGTGACAAAGATCCTGGCGCACTTTGCGCTGCAAGCAACACGGGTGCAGCCAACGCCGCCCTCGTCGATCCCTTTCAAACAGCCCAGCGAAGGGCGCGCGTTGCAGCATTGTCGGAGGATGTGTTGCGGCCGCAAGCAGCGGGACTAGTCAACCCCTCGGCCACGCCTACAGAAAGCCTCGACAAGGTGAGGAATCAAGCGCGGACCGCCGACGAGGTGAAGCCCGGCGCAGTGATGCCATTTCGCCGGCCTCACTAGAGGGACTGCATCGGCAGCTCACTCTGGACATAGGATCAGTTGACACCCGGTTTGAGTAGATCGGGGTTGAACACCCGTCGCTCGTCGCCAGCCTGTCCCACAGACCGCTTGTTGCGGCCGCGGACATTGGCCGCCCCTCGGCTAATGTCTCTGACCAGCCTTAAGCCGCCGTCGTACTTGAAGTATCCCGGCAGAACACAGCGATATGGCTGTCGAGATGGGGGACGTGGGTTGCGTGCAAGGCAGATGTCCACTGCGCCTTGCGCATCCCTCGCGGCCTCAAGTTGGCGCTCCATGGCGATACCCTGCACCGGGCGCTACTGCACTTGAGGGCAACCGACTAACACGGTAATGGATAGATGGAGCCGGCGCGAGCGATCGTGTCGCCTCATGCGGGTAGGCCGCCGCGCATGCGTTCGAGCAACGTTTCAACTTGGCGAAGGCCAGACTCATCGACCATCGCCTGGGCTGGCGTCATACCTAGGAACTCGGGCAATGGCGTGGCAAGCCATTCGTCGAGCCAAGCCGCGAGATCCGCGTGATCTGCAACGCCCCCACTCTCCTCGATCAGCCGGGCCAAGAAGCGAAGCAGGTGCTGCGTTGTGTCGATTTGCATATCGTGCCCCGCTACGATCTGGTTCTGGCGAATCCATTTTCCCCGCGATATGCCGCCCAAGCAATCGCTAGCACTTCAGCACCTGTGACTGGGCCCGTTCTCAGGCTGAACGAAGTCAGCCAAGCAGCGCCGGCATGGCAATGCGACCTGAGCTTGGCACTCGATCCTGGCGGCAACTGGTGCGTGAATGTAAGCATGAAGTTCTCGCGATCTCAAGCGGGTTCGTCCCGCTGTCACTTGCCTCGGCACCTGCCATAACGGGGCCTGTGACCGGCGCCGACATCCGAGTTGAGCTGCGCCGTGGTGCCTTCGCCATGACGATCAACTGGCCTGCATCGGCGGCGGCCGAGTTCGCCGTCTGGACGCGCGAGTAGTTGCGGTGATCCGCATCGACGCTGTATGGCCGGCGGTCGAGCCGCTGGACATACGGGCCGGCACCGAGTCGGCGCTGACCCGCGTGACCGCTTGTTGCGTCCGCCGACATTGGCCGCCCGTAGGCCAATGTCTCAGACCAGCCTAAACCCGCAGCAATGTATTGGTAAGCCCAAACCGGCTGCGTCTAAGTTGCGCGTAGCGCTAGCCAGCACAAGCAGACAAAGGCCGCTTGACCGCTTTGCAGACGTAGTAGGTGACCTAAGCCAGGCAATCGCCATGGATCCGTCCTGCGTTATAAATAACGTGGCTCCAGAGGGACGACTACGGGACGCTTGGGCTAATGCCTTCCCGTCCAAATCCATCCCCTCGTCGAGGGCGTCCGCGCGGCGCAACTAGTTTTGATGCTGACGTTGCAGCTGCATTCGGTTCAATAGTGCGCGAAGGCCGTCTGGCAGCTGGAATCTCTCAGGAAGCCATGGCACACATGGCCAACGTCGAACGGTCGTACTACGGACGCATCGAGCGAGGAGAAAGTCAGCCGACCTTGTTCGTTGTACTGAAGATTTGCTCAGCTCTTGGAGCCGACTGTGGAACCATCGTGGGTTTGGTTGAATCTGCACTTCGACGGCCAAATCGAAAGACGGCAATGAAGGCGAAGTAGGCGAGCACCCAGGAGCGTGAGTGCGGCTGGGCGCGTCTTTTGCGCCTTCACGGTGGATGTCCCTCGGAATAATTTGACGAATTGCACCATCGCGGCCGACGTGGAATGCGTGGCCTACTTTCCACTGGAGATGGTGGACACCTTTTGCTCGGAAATGGTGGGCTAGTTTGCCGGAGTAGGCAGTTGGGCTGCAGATTGTTCTGGCCGCCCGCGTGATTGGCCGCAGCGCGGCGACACCTTCTGGAATGAGTGGCCTACTTTCCGCCGGAGAGCGTGGTCGCCCACTGCACGGAATCGATGGAGTAGTTTGCCGAGCGGCCGGCATGCATCAGACTGTTTGGTCTGCATTGCGCCGCTGCAGCCGGCCTCCTTTGGGCCGGAACGCCCGGCCGGTTTGCGCCGGATCACCTGGCTGGGGTTTTCTGGAATATGCAGCAAACCCACCAGCCGGACCCTTGTGGTTCCCCCCGGCACAAGACAGTCAGCCTGCAGCCGACGCATGCGCTTTCGGGGACGATCCATCAATTGCCTCCGGGGCGCTGAGCCAATTGATGGCAACGTCACGCCCCGATAAGGAGTAATGGTGGCCTCCCTGCTCCTTTCAACAGCCAGACTGCTTGAGCATGGCTCCGCCCTGAAATCCATGGCGAATGCCGCTGATCTGCGTTTGGTCGGCATGGAGGAAGCAGAGCACTTTCCAGCCGTGCTAAGCGACATCGAGGCAGCTTGGTACTCGTTGGATCTTTTGAACGCCGGGGCTCCGACAGGGCCCTCATCCGTGCGCTTCTTTCGCCTGATCGAAGCCTGCCCAAAGCTCCGCTGGCTGCAGGTCATGTCGGCAGGAACTGACCTGCCTCTCTATAGGCCGGTCATCCAACGTGGTGTGCAGATCTCATCAGGCTCAGGCATTGCGTCAGAGCCTGTTGCCCACAGCACCGTTGCAGCCGTAATGGCTCTCTCACGAGGGTTTGGACACTGGCTCTCCGCCCAACGGCACAGAACCTGGTCGAAGATCCCGCAGGACCGCTTGCCGCGTGACTTGCCGGGCCAGCACGCCGTTGTTGTGGGTTTGGGGCCGATCGGCCTAGAGGTTTCTCGGTTGCTCAGAACCCTGGGATTGCGAGTGACAGGTGTACGCAGCCGAGCAGAGCCGCTACCTAGTGTCGACCACACCGTTACGTACGAAGAGCTCGCGGACGTCGTCCAAACGGCAGATTGGCTCATTGTCTGCTGCCCGCTTTCTCCACGTACCGAGGGCCTCATCGGGCGACAAGTGATAGGAGCTCTACCGGCACGAGCCGGAGTTGTGAACGTCAGCCGCGGAGCGGTGATTGATCAGCTCGCACTTCAGGAAGCTCTGATGAATGGCCGTGTGGGCTCTGCCTACCTCGACGTCTTTGAGCGAGAACCGCTGCCCGCCGACTCTCCTCTCTGGTCGCTTCCCAATGTCTGGATCTCGCCTCACAACGCTGCCGCCTCGGCCGAAAACACGCGACGCGAGTCTGAACTCTTCATCCGAAATCTCGGCAACTACCTGGCAGGTCGACCGCTTGAGAACGAACGCTAGAGGAGACCCACTCCAGCGCTCGAGTCGACGATGCCATTCCGGGTCAGTCAATCAAAGAATTATGGAGACCTATGAAACTCTCAGTACTGTCGGGCGCGCTGCTGCTCATCGGTGCAACTGCATCAGCTCAGACGTCCGTGACGATGTACGGCCTTATCGATATTGGGGTGCGCCACGTCAACCATGCCACAGCAGGAGGTGACTCGCTCACAACGCTTGGCGATGGACCGATGACCGGAAATCGACTGGGCATCCGAGGAACCGAAGATCTTGGAGGCGGGACCAAAGCTATGTTCGTACTTGAGCATGGCATGGCGGTCGATACCGGCGGCATCGAGCAACAAGGACAGATGTGGGGTCGCCAGGCCTGGGTAGGGATTTCAGGTCAATGGGGAACCATAGCCGCAGGACGTCTGTACGGTGTGATGCATCGAACCGTCTCGAACTACGATCCGCTGGGGATTGGCAACATTCTTGAAACCGCGGCCCCCGTGCTGATCGAGGGAACTCGCTTCGACAACAGCGTTACCTACGGAACAAAGATCGGCAACGTCAGTCTTGGCGCAATGTACTCGCTCGGGGAGCAGACAAATAGCTCTCAGGGGCGGACTGTCGGTGCGTACTTCTATCGCAGCTCTGACACCCTCGAATTTGGCGGCGCTATTCAACGCAGCACTGATCTCACCGGAAGGGACGCCCGAAGCTTCACTGTCGGCGGCGCCTACAACGTCGCCCCGTTCAAGCTTTTTCTCGGCTACATAGATGGCGACCGTGATGCAGGATTTGCTGCCGGTTCGAACTTGTCGGGAACGCCGCTTGCGAACACCAACCTTCAGAGCGCATTCAATTCGCTAGGCGCCTCAGGTGTTACAGGAACGCTTAAGGCCAATCGAAACGATCGTCTCTAGCTCAGCGGCTTTACCTGGGCACCCAGTGCTCGCTACAACTTCATAGTCGGTCTCTACCACGACAGCATCACGGGTGACATTGTGGGCGCCGGCGGTCAAAAGGTTTCAGCGACCAAGGACGCCGGGTACGCCATCGCACAGTACTTTTTGTCCAAACGTACGGACATTTACGCAGAAATCGACTATGGCCACTACAACGACAGGAGCGCTAGCCAAGGCATCACGGGAACAGGCATGAGCTTCAACGGGTTCACCGCCAGAACCGGCATGACCTTGGCCATGCGGCATAGCTGGTAAGGCACTGCTGTCCAATGACAAAGGGCCAACTGGCCCTTTGTCATCTTGACCAGTTCATCGGATCATCGGCTCGGTAGTACTGCAAGCAGTCGCTCAACGTCGTTCATATCGTTGAACACGGATACGGACACCCGGAACCTGTTCGCTGAGGTCGTGATCCGAATCTTTTCCTGGGCCATGATTGGACTCAAAACCTGACGCGCGTTCGGCATCAAGCAAGCGACCATTGGGGTCCGCGCATCCGGCGGGGTATACACGGAGTAGCCTTTTCGAGGAAGTTCCGCCTTTAGCCGCTCGATCATCGTCTGCGCGTGCGCCTGGATTGCCTTGACGCCTAGATTTTGGATGTAGTCCAAGGAATGATTCAGGAGCGCAGCAGTCGCGAACGAGAATGTTCCTTGCCCGAAGAGACCTGTAGCGCCTTCAAATCGTGCGTAGTCGGCGACCCCGTTGCCCGGCGGATCAAAAGGCAAATAATGTGGCGTGAATGACTTGATCTGGTGATAGCCCATGTACGGCGGCTGCAGTAGGGCCTGACGGTCTTTACGCACATAGAGGAATCCGAGCCCAAAGTCCCCCATCAGCCATTTGTAGCTCGCGCAAGCGGCGAAATCGACACCAGTAGCCCGTACGTCTACCGGCACGCATCCCGCAGCGTGCACGATGTCGGCATAGACGAGCGCCCCTTTTGCATGCGCGATCTCGCAGACCTTCTTGAGATCATGCTCGAAGCCATTGATAGTTGAGACCTGTGAAAGCGCAACCAAACGAGTTCCCTTGCGGACGGCTTTCTCGATGTCGTCCAGCAAGATTTTCCCGTCCCTAGGTACGATCCAGGTGACCTCAACTCCGGCCTTCTCCATTTCGGAATAAATCGGCAGCGAGCCAAAGAAATGGAGTGTGTCGGTGACGACGTGCGCACCCTTGGCTGGCAAACCCAAGACCTGAAGGACCAAATTCTCGCCGGTGGTCGTGCTCTGAACGAACGCGATTTCATCCGGCGAGGCGTTGATCAATCGCGCGAACTTTGCCCGCACCTCATCCTCCTCGAATCCCTTACGGGGCGGCGCATCAGGCGAAAAGGAGCGGAACTTGAGATAGCTATCGAGTGCGCTCCGAGCTCCTTTCCCGATCGGATGCATCGACCCCGAATCGAGGTAGCACCCCTCCCCAACAGAGAACTCTGACTTCGCAGGAAAGCCTAGCGCGGATGGACCCGACTCGGTACGCCCCGCATCTGCTGTAGCAGCGAATGCGCCGCCAATCATCGTCCCTTGGACGATGGATGCCGCCAACATCTCACGTCTGTTCATGCAAGTTGCTCCGTCTTTTGCTTGATTGAGGCCTCAGCCCCGAAATTAAACACCATGTTGATTCTATTGAACAACATGTTGAATTTATCAACGGATCGCTATTTCGTCATCCGGGTTCTCCTGGCGCTAACGGCGAAGTCGTGCGCTAAAGCCATGGTGAACACTGCGATTGAAACCTGTGTACTTCCACGCGGGGCAGTAGGAAGGTACCGCTGCAAACAACCACAATGCCGGTCGCAGCCGGAGCCGTCACCACAGCCAAGCGTCACAGATGTTCGGCGAGTCATCGGGGGAACGTTGACGCCACTCGCCATCATGCACATCGGCGAAGCGCTGTCTCCGAGAGGGGGGCGGATTCCTGCCAAGTTGACCACTTGTGCCGATAAGAATTGACGGCAGCAGTGCAGTTCGCTGATTGAGACTGACCGCACAGGTTTCCGCTTAAGGCTGATTGCAGCCGGTCGCCTTGGGCGGTCGAGCGACTACTTAATCTGGACAAGCGGTCGCTGAGGGCGAGGCCGTGGCTCCCTTAGAGGAAGCTGACATACTTTGAGAACGGCATCTCCCGCAGGCGAGTTCCGGTCGCGGCGAAGATCGCATTTGCAAGTGCCGGCGCAGCGGGCGGTACAGGTGGCTCGCCGGCTCCGCGTACCTTCGACCCGTTCTCCAGGCCTCGCACTTGAATCTCCGGACACTGATAGATGCGCATGCCTTGGTATGCATGGAAGTTGGTCTGCTGGGCCATGCCATCGGCATAGGTCAGCTCGCAGTTCATCGCGTGCCCGAGCCCCCAAATGACAGCCCCCTTGACCTGGTTGTCGAAGTTGATGGGATCGACGACCTTGCCGACGTCGAGTGCCACCCACACCTTGTCGATGCGGATGCCTTGCTCCGTCTTCGTGACTTCGACCACCTGGGCGCAGGGAACCCCGAACGACTCCACGAAGGCGACGCCACGCCCCCGTCCTTCTCCCAGTTTGGGGCCTTTCCAATTCGACATCGCTGCCACGGCTTCCAGCACCTGGCGGGCGACGGGGTCGTTCATCAGGCGCAGGCGCTCATGCAGCGGGTCGGCCCCAGCGGCGTAGGTCAGCTCGTCCAGGAATCCATCGGCAAAGAAGCCGGCCGACGACGCACCAACCGAACGCCAGGAACTGGTGGGAGCCAGTTCGGGCACCCGATAGGCACGCATGCGGAAATGCGGGAACGCATAGGGCAAGTTCCAGGCGCCCGCCGGAATCTGGCCATCGGGCCCGGGTACGGACTGCCCCAGGCGCTTCATCTGCGAGGCACTGGCAGAGACCGAGGCGATGTCGAGCGCCAGCGCCTCGACTCGGCCATCCTTCACGCTGCCGCGCGCCCGGCTCATGGTGATTTGCCGCGGGAAGTCATGGGCGAAGTCCTCCTCGCGGCTAAAGGTCAGCTGAATCGGCACACCCGGCATCTGCCTGGCGATTTCTGCCACGAGCGTGATGTTCTCGGACTCCAGGCGATGGCCGAAGCTACCTCCGCAATACTGGTTGTGTAGGTGGACAGCCTCAACGGCCACGCCGGTGATCGTGGCGATCTTCTCCTGCGCAAACCGCGGCACCTGAGTGCTGACCCAGACGTCCACGCGCTCCGGCGTGTACCTGGCAATCGCGGTCAGCGGCTCCATCGGCGCATGGGCCAGATACGGCGCCTTGTATTCCGCACTGATGGCTCTGCCGTCGAGGGCAGCCTCGACATTGCCATCATTGCGCCATACCTTGTCGAGGCGCTCGGGAACGAAGGACTCTGACACGGCTCGCCAGTGATCCGCCTGCTCCGCGGGATACGGGGCTGGTCCCCACTCAACCTTGATGGCGTTGACGGCCTGGAAGGCGCGCCAAGTGTTGTCGGCGACCGCGGCGACGCCGTTGCTCACGGGAATGATCTTCTTCACCCCGCGCATGCCTGATGCGGCTTTATCGTCGAAGCCAAGCATTCGTCCGCCCTGGCGCGGGTTCATCTTTGCCGCGGCATGGAGCAGGCCATCCATGCGCAGGTCGATGCCGAACTTCAGCGTGCCGGTCGACTTGGGCACGATGTCCAACCTTTGCATCGGCTTGCCAATCAAGCGCCATTGCGAGGGCTCGCGCAGCCTGACGTCCTGCACGGGCTCCAGGGTGCTCGCGTCCTTGGCCAACGACGTGTAGGCCAGACGCCGGCCGTCCGGCGTAACGATGTGGCCCTTGTCTGTTTTCAACTGCTCGATGCCCAGACCAGTCTGCCGCGAGGCCGCCAGCTTGAGCGTCTCGCGCGCGACGGCGCCGGCCAGGCGCAGCTTGACGAAGCTGTCCGGCACACTGCTGGAGCCGCCGGTGAGTTGAAGTCCCAGCACCTTGAACGCGGCACCCATGGTGGACCGCAGTGCCTCTGCCGTGGAGCTGGTGTCCGTCGACATGAAAGGCACCTGCTCGCTGGCCAGAGCCGTGTTGTAGTAGGCCGCGCTGGGCGGGCCGGACTCGACACGGAACTGGCCCCACTCAAGATCGAGCTCCTCCGCAATCAGCGCCGCCTGAACCGAGCGAACGCCTTGCCCGAGGTCGGTATGCGGTGCGATGAGCGTGATGCCCTGCGCATCGACCTTGACCCAGGCGTTGAAGACGGCCTCGCCTTCTCGCTGGTCGCCAAGCAAGGGGTTCGATGGCGTTCTGCGCACGAGGTAGGTCCCAAAGGCAACGCCGCCCGCGATGGCAGCTGAACCGATCAGGAAAGCCCGACGCGCGATGCTCCCACCGCGACTCATTTCGCACCTCCGACCAGGGCCTTGGACGCTGCCTTGACGGCTTCACGGATGCGCGGGTAGGTCCCGCAACGACAGAGGTTTCCCGACATCGCCGCGTCAATCTCCGCGTCGGTGGGCGCAGGTTTGCTCGCAAGCAGGGCGGCCGCCGTCATGATCTGCCCGGACTGGCAGTAGCCGCATTGCGCAACTTGATGTTCTACCCACGCCTGCTGGACGAAATGAAGCTCAGCAGGGTTGCCGAGACCTTCAATCGTCGTGACCTTCCCCTGCACCTGCCCGGCAGGCGTCAGGCAGGAGCGAATGGCGACGCCGTCCATGTGCACCGTGCAGGCACCGCACAGGCCCATGCCGCATCCGTACTTGGGGCCGGTGATGCCCAGCTCGTCCCGGAGCACCCAGAGCAGTGGCATCTCGGGTTCGACATCAAGTTCGTGACTTTGTCCGTTGACGTTCAGTTGCATGAATTCTCCTTGGCACGTAAGTGCCAATGCTCGGCGCGAGAGACGAGCTCTGGCCGTCCGTCTCTAGGCGCTCTTTGCTTCCTGCCGAATTAGACGCAAGCCTTCCCGGTAGGTGGTCACGACGAAATCGGGAAAACGGCGCTTGAACTTGCTCGAGTCGAACAGGTTGTCCTGCTTGTAGCGTGGCAGCAGTTCCCGGATTTCACGAACCTCCTTCGCAAAAAGACCCGCCACGGTCATCGCCATGCTGCTGATGACTCCGTACCCGGCGGGCCGGCCAAAGACCTCGGTGGCCATAGCCACGAACTGCTTGTAGGTCGGTCGGTCGTCGTCGCAGGGGAGATGCCAGGTCTGTCCATAGGCATCCGGCGCATTGCCCAGTGCGGCCAGGGCCCGGCTGGCGTCGGGCGTCCAGATCAAGGTCCTGCGCGTGTCGTCGCGCACCGGCACCTTCGGCTTCCTGCCGAGCTTGAGCTTGTCGATGACCAGGGCGTTTGTGAAGCTCTGCGTCTTTCCCGGGCCGTAGAACTCAGGGGCGCGGCCAATGAGCACCGGAATCTCCCCTCGTGCCATCTCCTTCAACACCATGGAGGCCATCGCCGCGCGGACCTTTCCCTTGCGGCCGACTGGTTCGAACGGGGCCTCCTCCGTCAACAGTCGGTCGTCCTGCGGATACATGTAGGTGTTGTCGAAGTAGACGAACTTCGCACGCGCGGCTCGGGCGGCGTCGAGAGAGTTCTTCAGCATGGTTGGGAACTGTGACTCCCACAGCTGCGTGTCCGGCGGCAAGCCGGCCGTGAAATACACGACCTCGCTGCCCTTGACCGCCTCCGCTGTCTGCTTCGCATCCAGCAGGTTCGCCGATACCAGCACGTCGGTCTCGTTGACCTTGCGCGGATTGCGGCTCACGAGTCGCAGGTCGCGCGTGTAGTTCCGGTTTAACTCTCGGGCCAATTCGACGGCGATCTGGCCTGTCGCGCCCAGGATGGTTTGCATAGTTTTCCTTCCCAATTCGGATTCAGATGGACCAGGAGCTCAAAGTGGCTTGGGCGAGTACAGCGCGCCCTGGAAATCTGGCACGTATTCGTACTTCACCAACTTGCCCAGTTTCAGCGCCTTGATGTACGCCGACAAGCTTCCGTCGGTCAGCGTCAGATGGACGGACTCGGCGCTGGAGCTGCTGGCATGGCTGAGCTGACGCGACACCGAATAGCCGGTTGTCAGCTGTCCCTTCTGATCGACGTTGGTAAAGCTGTTGGTCACCAGCGTCTCCTTGCTGGACAGGTCCGTCAGCTTTTGCGTCTCGAGCGTCACGTCGAGCTTCTTCGTTTCGCTGTCGAAGATTTCGACGACGACGGACTTGTCGGTCTCCTTGAACGTGATGTCGGTTAGCCACTTTGGCAGGTTGTAGCCCACGACGCCCCGCACGCGCGCCAGCTCGGTGTTCACGGGCAGCTTGAGCACGTAGCCCCAGAAATCGTCCGACATGGACTGACGCATCAGCGTGAACGGCCCGAAGCTGGTCGAGCCAGGCCGGTTGGTGACAACGGACAGCCCGATTTCGTTGTAGCTGTCGTTGTCGCAGTAGCGATAGGTATAAGCCGTCAGCGCAATGAGGCCGCGGCCCGGCCAGACCTGCAGGGGCTGGACCTGCTCGCGGACTTTGGCCGGCATCAGCTCCTTCAGCTTCGCCAGATCGGCCGTGAAGATGGCCGTGACTCGGCTGTTCTTGTAGTAGAAGTTCGGTGAATAGGACTCGAAGCCGATGTCGACCTTCTCCTTCTTGAGCTGCTTGAACCAGCTCAGGTCGACGTCCGGCGCCTCGGCGGCGATGACGGAAAGCGGAGGGTTGGAGCGGAAACGGTCGTAGAGGCCGCCCTTGACGACAGGCACTTCGCGCCCAGCCAGATTGATGGTCGTGATTTCAGGCGCTGCCGCCTCAGCGGCCCATGCGGCGCTGGTGGCTGTGCTCAGGGCGACGAGGGTAGATGCGATGAAAGCTCGATGATTCATGGCGGTATTCCTGGTGGAGTGGAGTGATCTGGCCGGAGCGCTGGCAGCGTGCAAGGCACCCGGCTGGTTAAAAGTGGGCTACTTGTTGTCGGATTTCGATTGCTGGGCCCGAAGCAGCGTTAGCACTTGCAGACCGACAGCCTTGCCGGACTGAGGGTTCTGGCCGGTGACGATCCGCCCATCGGTCAGCGCGAACGAGGTGAAAGGAATCCAGGCTTTCTCGTATTTCGCGCCAGCAGCCACCAGCGCGTCTTCAAGCAGGAAGGGGACTTGGTCCCGCACGCCGGCCAAGCGCTCTTCGAAGTTCGAGAAGCCGGTGACCCGACGCCCTGCGATGAGCGGCTGTCCGTCGGGGCCGCGGAGTTGCACCAGGGCTGCGTTGCCGTGACAGACAGCCGAAACGATGCCGCCCTGGCTGTAGATGGCCTCGGACAGCTGTTTCAGGTCGGGCGCATCCCGAAAGTCCCACATCGTCCCGTGACCGCCGGTGAAGTAGATGGCCGAGTAGTTGGGCGGGTCCAGGTCCGCAGCGCGCAGCGTGTGCTGTAGCCGGTCCATGAACGCCGGGTCCCGCAGATGGGAGCGTGCTGCGTCGTCGAGATAGAACGCGCTCAGACTCCGTTCGTCCAAAGGGCTCTTGCCGCCGGCGGGACTTGCAATATGCATGGCGATCCCGGCCTCCTGAAGCACGTCCCAGAAGTGGGTCAGCTCGGTCAGCCACAGGCCGGTCTTGTCTTCCCGGCTCGGATAGTCCGCGTGATTGGTCACCACGATGAGGACTCGCTTAGCAGGTGCTGATTCCGGGGCCTGTGTTTGGGCTTGGGCCGGCCCAGGGGCCGCCAGCCAAGCCGCCGCCGTGAGCGCAGCCAGGCTGTTCCAAATGAACGTCATGACCGTCGTGCTGAGCCTGGCCACGGGGCCTCGGCTTTGGGGAAATGGATGCTCTGCGCTTGCCTTCATGGCTGGGTCCTCGCTTGACGATGACGAAACTTTAAGGTTAAAGTCAACTTGAGGGTCAAGCGGTAATTTGAGGTCCACCATGAAAATCGGCGAACTGGCCAAGCACAGCGGGTTGGCACCCTCGCGCATCCGCTTCTATGAGGCGAGCGGGCTTATCCGAGGGGTCGAGCGCAAGGAGAACGGTTACCGCGAATACGGGCCGGAGGCCTTGTGGACACTGGACATCATCACCAGCGCGCAGAGCGCGGGGTTCTCGCTCGATGAGATTCGCAACCTTCTCCCCAACGACCAAGCCCGTTGGCAGCACGCCGAGTTGCTGGGGAGCCTGGAACGCAAGGTCGCGGAAATCGAAGTTCTGCAGAAGCGTCTGGAGCAGAACAAGGCGCAACTCTTGGTTGCCATCGACAGCGTCAAGAACCGCCCCGACGCGCTTGCCTGCACGGATCGCGCGCAGTGGGTGCTGGACAAGCTAAAAGAAAGTTCCGGGCCAGCATTGGCTGGGCAGACAGCCGAATGAGCGTAAGGCCAAAGAAACAGTCTTTTGGGTCAGTGACCGCTTCCCGCGGGACCTGACCGTCAGCATCATTCGAGCGGCGGACAGCAATCGCTGCTGAGCGATCGGCGGCATCAGGTCAGGACCAGCAATGTGTCAACTCCAACCGGCATGATGGTCAATC
This sequence comes from Roseateles violae, assembly GCF_030410485.1. Taxonomy (GTDB): domain Bacteria; phylum Pseudomonadota; class Gammaproteobacteria; order Burkholderiales; family Burkholderiaceae_C; genus Roseateles_D; species Roseateles_D violae. The sequence continues at coordinate 474,737 of NZ_JAUHHC010000005.1, forward strand.
GTGATCAGCACCCGCAAGAGCGCCGTCAAAGGATGGAGGTTGGCGATCCTCAAGCTATCTGAAGCCAGCCAAGGCACTGTCGCTGCCGCATCGGCAGCGAAGGGACGATGCTAATTCTGAGTCAACTAGCGTCGGGGATCTCCCAAGCACTTCGCTAAGCGGCATCGGCTTGGACAGCCGGTGCTGCGGCCCGAAACGCAGGCAAGGCGTCACAGCGCTCGACGATTTCCACAATCGTCGGATAGCTGTCCAAGGAAACATTGAATCGCCTTGCGTTGTACACCTGCGGCACAAGGCAGCAATCTGCGATAGTTGGAGCATCGCCGTGACAGAAAGCTCCGGTGCGGGGACTCGTCCTCAGCTCGTGCTCAATGGCTTCAAAGCCTAACGCCACCCAGTGTCGATACCAGCGGGCCCGTGCCTCTTCGTCAATATGCAGATCCCGCTCCATATACTGCAGCACCCGCAGGTTGTTGAGCGGATGAATCTCGCATGCGATGGATTGTGCCAAGCCTCGGACGCGAGCCCGTCCAACTGTTTCGGTAGGTAGCAGTGGTACTTCGGGGTACCGCTCCTCCAAGTACTCCAGAATCGCCAGCGATTGGCTCATCGTGTGTGGGCCGTCCATGAGGACAGGAACAAGATGGGCTGGATTCAGCGACGCGAACTCAGCCGAATGCTGTTCACCGCCATTTCGAACCAGATGGATCGGAATGGCGCCGTGAGGCAGTCGCTTCAGCGCGAGTGCAATCCGCACACGATACGAAGCTGAGCTCCGGAAGTAGGTGAACAATGTCAACATCAGGCAGCTATGACGCGAAAGCTCATTCGAACAGCAGAACTTCTCCCTCGATCTCCACGGGAATGTTGAAAGGCAACTCTGCCATTCCAACCGCGCTTCGCACATGGCTACCACGCTGAGGTCCAAAGAGATCCAAGATCAACTGTGAGAAGCCATTGATCACTGCCGGCTGCTGGTGAAAGCCTGGTGCGGAGTTCACCATTCCGAAGACACGAGACCAGGCCTTGATTCGGTCCAGGTCGCCAAGCGCCCGCTTCAGACTACCCAGAATCGTCAACGCAGTCTGCTCCGCGGCGCGATAGCCCTGCTCGATCGTCAAATCTCTCCCGACCTTTCCCAATGGCATTGCGATCGAGCCATCTGCATTCAATGGTCCATGTCCAGAGATCAACACACGCGTACCCTGAATCTGAACGAATGGGAAGGGCAGTTCAACTCGATCGGGAGAACGGATCGGAGCGGGTAGGACAAGGCCCCGCATGCTTAGTCGGTCTTCGATTGATGGCATGACTGGAATGCAAGCCCGCGCGAAGCGCACGGGGAAATTCAACGTTTTGTCATTGTATCAACAGTTTGTTGATTTCTGATTGGCGCTTCCGCGACCCGGTGGCGTGCGGCAGAACTAGCCTATGAGGACGAATCGATCAAGAGTCGCGAACGGACCATATCAGGCCGCCTTCCGCCTTGACGGCCGTGCCTCCGACTTCAACGCAGGTCGGGCCTTGACCTCTTTAGAGGCCTTTGATCCCGCAACGGTTTCAGCTGCCAATTGCTCTGGCGTAGCGCCACCGTTTTTTTGCCGGATTGCCTCAAGATAGTTGTAAATCGAAAAGCGCGTGACACCCAACGCAGACGCCGCGCGCTCGACACCACCCTTCACGATGAAGAGCCCGCGCTCCAGCATGGTCTGAACTGCCTGCGTCTTTTCATCCTTGTTCATCAGCCTGACGGGCTTACCCAAACGCCGCACGGCCTCGTCGATGATTTCCGACATCAGCGTATCCATCGCCGGCCTCGACCCCGCCTCGTTTTCCCGCTTCGGCATCATTGGCATCAGGAACTGACCAAGCCAGTCATGAACAGCCTGGTGCATCGTCATATCGGCGTTAAGGCACAGGGCCACAAAGGGATCGCCGTTTGCGTCGCGGAAGACCACTGTTGAGGACCGCAACCGTAGCCCACCCTCAGTTTCCGTTGCGTAGTTGTCGATGATCGAGTGCTTCGCCTCACCCCGTTCGACCAACTGCTTTTTGGTCTCGAGGAACGCCATATCACCTTTAGGACCGGAAATGATCGATCCGCCCAACGTCCGATTCGAGATGTGGCCATTCGCGATAGCGATGATCGAATGCTCCGGCTGCATCAAATCGTGCAGCACGATCTCGATGTTCGGGCCGACGATAGTCCCCAGCATCTTCACGATGGGCACCAGGGCCTTCATGAGCACCTGTCGCTCCGCGACGATCTCAGGAGGCAAGGATGCTGGCTGAAAGTGATCGACGGTCGGCAGGGACTTGCGCTTCTTCGTCATCGGTTCCGGGATCCGTTCTTGGCCTGTACGGCCGAAATTGCCATTGCCTGCGAGGGCGTTTGCCGATGCATTCTGCCTCAGCTCGGAAGGACATCAGACATGGAGGCGCCCATCGCCCTTCACTTCCCGTCGTGAAGCTCAGCGCGTGCAATATCGGCTCGGATGAACAAAGCAGCTAGGCTCAGGCATGCTGCCGCTATCAGCGCAGCGCCAACCAGCACCCACAGAGAAGACTGGAGGGCCAGCTGTCCTCGCGTCGCGTAGACGGTCTCATTGAGATACCCGATGATCAATGGACCCGCCCCAAGTCCCAGACTAGCAACGAGCACATGGAGCGCACAAACCTGAGAGCGCAGAAGAGCAGGTGCCGTGCATTGGTAGACAGCATAGATGGGTCCCAGCGTCGCCGACACCAGGAACATTCCAACGCCAAGCGCTCCGAAGGCGACGACCGCGTTGCTGGCCGAGAGGAATATGGCGAACACCGGCGCAAGCAAAAGCGCTGCCATCCCTGGCATTAGAGACTGCCAACGATCATCACGTTTCGCCAAGCGGGACGCGAGCCATCCTCCCATCAAGGCGCCGCCGACTCCGGCCACACCTTTGATGATTCCAAGCGTGTATCCGATCTTGGAAAGCTCAATCTTGTGTACTCGCGCAAAGTAGCTGGGAGACCACGCGATAAGCGCCATCAGGATAAAGCCAATGAAGACGCTTCCGGCCAGCGTCATGAGTATTGAACTTTGGGTCAGCACGAACTTTGCTGACTCAAGGATCGACGGCATGCGCGCAGGGGCGCTCGAAGCCGAGTTAGCTGCCACTCCACCTTCGGATAGACGCCGTTCCTTCAGCGTAGTAATGATCAAGATTCCAAGAAGTACCCCAGGGAGCCCTGCACTGAAGAAGGCAACACGCCAACCGTAATGGTGGGCGATCAAACCACCGAGGGCCAGCCCTACCGACGTTCCTAGAGATGCACCGGCATTAACCACGCCGAGAATGAACGGGCGGCGAGCTTTGGGATACTGGTCGCCCACAAGCGCCAATGCCGGCGCAGTGCCAGCGGCTTCACCCACTCCTACGCCTATTCGAGCCAGGAGCAGTGGCATGAAAGCGCCAGCAAAGCCGCATGCGACCGTTGCAGCGCTCCACACGACCAAGCCCGTACCGACCACCAGTGGTCGGCCAACGCGGTCCGCGAGGCGCGCGAGAGGAATCCCGAGCAGCGCATAGACGAGCGCAAACCCAAAGCCCAAGAGCCAACCGATATCGGTGTCGGTCAGATGGAGCTCGGACTTCATCGGAATGATGAGGACCGACAGGATAGAGCGGTCGAGATAGTTCAGCGTCATCGCGCCGAAAATCAGGATCGCGTAGAAGGCTGGCGACTCGACCAGGCGCGCCTTCGAACCTGTCATCGAATGATTGGCACTCTTGATTGAATCAGTTGTCATGGGGTTGCCACCGGCTTGGTCTGCTCGCCAGTGTCGGCATTGGCGGCGGTTACTGTCGCTCGCAGCATCGAGCGCACGTCTTGCATCAGCTTTTGATGGCTGCGCTGCACTGAGTAGAGCATGTGCCCTCCCTCGTAGTAGTGCACGCTCAACCTATCCTTCGGCCATCCGGACTGGGCGATTGCATGCTCTGTCGCCCCAACGGTAGTCAGCGTATCTGCGTAGCCGTTGCCCAGCACAAGCCTCAATCGAGGATTCTTGCTCATCGCCTCGTTCATCCAGGCCATGAAGGGCCAGTCGTCAAACGGTGCACTACCTCCCCACCCCCACTCGCTGAAGGACTTCACTGCCGAATCGGTGACGTATGGATCAGGCAGCGTGATCGACAAATCCCGCCTTGCGTAATCGGCAAACGCCGAGTGCGCAGCTTTCATCAGCACCTCCGAGCCGTCGGGAAGCGGCCCGGGCCTGGTCGCCGCCGGGGCGGTGTAGCGACCGTCATACATGCCTAGCACTAGTTGCTGGTCCGCAAGCAGCTCGGCGCGATAGCGCATCTTCGACACACGAAGATTGGTGCTGTCAAAGCGCGCAGCCGGCAAGCCGGTCAACTCCTCGAGCCGCCTCGAGAGTCGCGCCCGTTGCTCGGCCGGCAACGCCGAGCCGAGGTACAAAGCCGGAAGGTACTCGTCGCGCGCGAATCTGCGCGACTCCTCGATGAACTGCTCAAAATTGCGCCCGTCACGTCTTACCTTGCCGTGGTGCCAGCCCAGCGCCGAGAGGGTTGGCAGCGATACGACGTAGCTCATGATGTTCGCCGGCCGCTGCACCGTCTCCACGATATTGAGACCTTGCCCCAACATGAAGACACCGTCGAACCGCACCTGCGGCGCTGTCGTAGTCAAGCGGCGAGCCGTTGCGGCTGCGCGAACCGTCCCGTAGCTTTCGCCGAATAGGAACTTCGGCGACGCCGTACGCCCATGGGCTTCCGACCACTGCGTGATGAAGTTACTCAGCTCCTGCGCATCTGCATCGACGGAAAAGAAGTCCCGTGCGGTGCTCGGCGATTGCGCGCGGCTGAATCCTGTCCCTATCGGGTCGAAGAAGACCAAGTCCGCTTGATCGATGACCGTGTCGACATTGTCGACAACCCGAAACGTAGCCGGATCAGCCCGCACATCATCAGGTACCGACAGCCGTTTGGGACCGAAGGCCAACATGTGCAGGTAGACCGAAGGCACGACGGGTCCACCATTGAAGAGAAAGATCACTGGCCGACTGGCCGCGTCGTGCCCACCTTCAGCAAGGTAAGCCGTCGAGACAACTTGGCCGAAGGGCCCTCTGTCCGCCAGGGCGATGCGCGTACGCTCCACCACGGCTGAGTAGCTCACGGATTTTCCGCCAAAGGTGCCCTTGTGCTGCGTCCGACTCACCTCTTCCACACCAGAGTCGGCGTGGGCGGTAAGAGTTGCGAGCATGACTGCGCCGATAGCGAAACCAGCGAGGCCGATCTGCCTCAAATAGTGTCGAAACATCACGGGCCTTCTCTTAGAGGTCCCAGGACGCGGTCACGCCGAATGTCCGCGGCTGGACCGGCGTTGCGGCAACCGTCGCGTTGGTGCCGCTTGCCATGGAAGCGGCTCGGCGGCCTGCAGTGATGTAACCGGTCTCATCGGTCAAATTTCGGATGTAGGCGGTTACCGTCCAACCGGTCCCTTGCACGCCGGCATTCAATCCCAGAAGCGTATAGCTGGGGAGGTGGACACGAGGAACCGTTGCCGACTGGACAAACTCCATATCGCGCGCACCGACGTAGTTCGCATTTGCGCCAACGAACAGGTCCAGCCCGTTGCTCATGCCGAAGTATCGCGTCACCGCTGCGAAGATCGTCGAGCGCGCCGAATAGGGGAGCACATCACCAGACTTACCGTAAGCGGTCTGTCCTTCGACGAATCCTGGAATATCCTCGGTCAGCGTAGCGTCGCTGTATGTGTAGGTTGCCTGTACGCGCCAATCGGGCGTGGGAAGGTAGACGCCACTGAGCTCAAGGCCCTGGCTGCGCGCCTTGCCCGCATTGGTCGTATAGGCTCCTCCAAACGTGGTGTCGACCTGGTTGACCTGCAGATCATTCCAATTGATCCGGTACAGCGCTGCGTCCAGACTCAGCTCGCGGTCGAGGAAGGTACCTTTAGCGCCCAGCTCATAGCTGTTCAGTTTGTCAGATTTGAAGCTGGGCGGAATGCTGGAGCCCGGCACAACGATGTTGCTGCCGCCCGCGCGGAAACCCGACGCAGCGCGGAAGTAGGTCATGAGATTCTTGTCGATGCGATAGCGAGGCGAGAACTGATAGGTGGTGTCGTCATCGTCGTTGCCGCTAGGCGTTGTCGTCGGTGGCGTCAGAATTCCTCCAGCAACCGAGGTACCGCGGTTCTTGCCACGAGCCACCCGCGCGCCAACCGCGACGTCGAATCGCTCGGTGAACTTGTACGTGGCGTCGCCAAAAAGAGCCGTCGACTTGTACTCACTTTCGTTCGTCGCGATGAGCAGCGGCATCGTCGTGATGATGTTGTGGGACTTCCGTTCTCCAAGATAGAAGTTCTGCACACTGTTGACTTTTTCGAGGCTGTAGAAACCGCCGACCAGCCATTGCAGATCCAGTCCGTCCTTCGATGTCAGGCGAAGCTCCTGCGACGTCGTCGTGCTGTCGAACCGGTTATCGATAGCAACGCCCGGAGCAGAGAGCCCGAGGCCCAGCGCAGCATTGATGCCAATCGCGGCCGCGCCAATGGCCGTGTAGGAGGCGTCCTGAAGCGCCTTCTGTCGGCTTTCGTTGTAACCGGTAATGGCGTCGAAGCTCGCAAAACCTAGGTCCGCCGAGAACTTCAGCGAGCTGACGCTGCTGCGCGAGTGATAGTTGTCGGCACCCGGCATGCGGTCATGCACACCCTCACCGAACTTCGGCACTAGGTCATAGCCGACGTCAACTGAGGAACTGGCATTTGTCGATGTGTCCTGAAGCAGTGTCGAGGCCCGCACCGTGAAGGTCGGCGTCAGTTTCAAGATCGCCGCGAAGCGGCCACCATAGACATCGGCGGCATTGTTTTCGTCGGAGTGCAGGTTCTCGACGTAGCTGGGATCATGACGCTTAAACCCGCTGACGCGAACAGCCATCGAGTCAGAGATCGGTTGGTTAATGGAGAAACGGCCTTGGTACCCGTTTCCGCCGTCGGTAACGGTACTGCCCCCAATCTCGATGCGCCGGGTAGCCCGCACCGTATCTGGGTCAGCCATGTTGTACTTCAACAAGCCGCCCATGCTGCTTGCGCCGTAAAGCGTCCCCTGCGGACCGCGCAGCACCTCGATCTGGCGAATATCCGAGGGATCGAGGTCTGGGACCACACCGGTGTTGGTCGCCGAACCGTACGGAACGTCATCAATCACCACGCCCGACGTCGGCCGAACATTGATGCCGCTGTTGGTTGCGATGCCGCGCATCACGATCAAGCTGCTCATGCTGCTCGGGCTGTAGCTCAAGCCAGGCACTTGGGAGTAGAAGTCAGACAGCTTCACCATGCCTTGGGCGCTCAGGCGTTCGGTGTCGATAGCCTCGACGGACATCGGCACCTCCTTAAGGCTCTGTGTCCGCTTCTGAGCTGTGACGACGACGGTCTCCAGTTTGCGCGTCTCAGCTTCCGACTTGTCTGCGCCAACTTTGTCGGTCTCTTGGCCAATAGCTCCGGCTGCACCGAGCGTCAACGCGCCACCCAGCAGCGCCCGTAGCGCTGCGTCGGCCAACCGATGGAGTTCGACGGGTGGGCGAGCAGTGTGGAGACGACGAGAGGGTGCGGTGCGGATCGGATGCTTCATGTTCTGCCTCGAACGGTCGATGCAATCGACCTGGTAATTGATGTGGGGAGAGGTGAATGCTGAATCAGTCTTTGCGCTAACTTTCAACATTGTGTTGAAATTATGATGACAACTACTCTGTTTTATGTAGGAGAAAACCAGAACTATTGCCTGAATTTACACAAACAGTTGAATTTGCGTTGAGTCATGCAAGCGCCCTTTTGCGATTCCGGGGAGCTATCGCCCGACAAGCAAGCGGCGCACTTCGGCCGAGAACCGCTCAAGATTGGCAGCGTCGTCATACGGCGAATGTGGTGAAGCGAAGCGCTCAAAGCGAACGCGCTCCATCGGCAGCCCCGCATGATCAAGGGCGTACTCGGACGCTGCGACAGTGGTCGCCATGTCAAACAGGCCACCGACGTACAGCAAGCGCAACGTGTCTCGGTCGCGCATTGCAGCGGCGATGTATTTGGCAGGGTTCATGTAGAGCGTTTCTTGCCCGCCCACGTCATGCCAGTTCCACTTTCCGTTGACGTCGAAGGAGAGCGTCACGTACTTGCGCTCAACCGGCACCTTCAGCACTTCCCGGAAGTATTTGTCGATGGGACCCAGCCCAGCGCTAACTGTCAGAGAAGGGTCATTGGTTGGTCGCCCCGCCGCAGGCGGGCTGCTTGAGCCGATCACCCTTGTGTCCAATCGTCCGAGTCGCTTCCCGGCCTCGTTCAGTACATGCGTTAAGAAGTATTCGCTCTCAATCCGCAGTCTTCGATTTTTGAGCTCGGCCGCGTCGATGCCGATCAGGCCGGACATTCTGGACGCTAGGGAGCCCAGGTGATCGTTCGGCAACTTGGATCCTTGCAGCAAGGCCGGTAGGTAGTCGTTTCGCACGAAAGCCTGCGCCCGATCAAATACTTCCGCAGCGGACCGGCCTTGCACCTCGCGGTTTCCTCGTCCGTGCAACCACGCAGCAACGGCCATCGAAGGAAGGTCCATGGCGAACACAAGTTCGTTGCCAACGGCCGGAGTCGACAAACTTGCGTCCAACAGCGGCGACACCAGCAGCAGTCCGGACACGGGCGGCAGGTCCTTGGCGTATCGCATCATCGAAGCAACGCGGAACCCGCCATAGCTCTGCCCACCGATGAAGAGCGGAGAGCCTTGACGTGCATGTGTGCTCAGCCAGTGTCGGATGATGGAAACCGCAGCGCGCGCATCGCCATCTATGCCGAGATAGGGACTCGGGCCGTCACCCTTCAACACCCGGCTGTAACCAGTTCCGACCGGGTCCACGAATACAAGGTCGGCTACGTCTAGCAAGGTGTCCGGGTTCGATTCAAGTTGCCGCTTAGGCTCTCTCCCCTCGCGCTCGAAGAAACGCAGCGGTCCAAAGGCATTGAAGTGAAGCGGCGATGAAGACGCGCCCGGCCCACCATTGAACAGGAACAGGACGGGGCGCGCGCTAGGACCGTCCGTCGTTAAGGTGTACGACGTCGCTGAGATCGTAGCGAGCGGTTCCGCCGATCCTTCTGGCAGTGGCAACTCCGTATAGGTCGCGACATAGGAGATCGCGCGGCCATTCAAGGCCATCTGGTGTCGAGTAACGATGGGACCTGCGATCAAAGACGCATTGTCCGGTGAGGCTGCTGCCGTCAACGCCTGCGCTTGCGCAACGACAGGCGCGATTACAAGCACCATGGAAGAGAAAATTCCGGCGACCAAGCGACCTGGGATTGAGATGGGCCGATTCATAGGAGTTCCAATTCTTCGAGGCCGCTTCATCAAAGATTGCACTCGGCATCTGGGACGCCCGGCACACGACGCCAACGTGCGCTGACCACCTCGGCGCCTCGCGGGAGGTAGGAAACCGTATGCTCGGCACCGGCCCTTCGGAACGTGATAGTCATTGACTTCGCTGGGTCCTCTTTTGACTGACGGATCGGCGACATTGAAACGATTTCGTCGGCATTCGCTAGACCGGACTTTGCTGCCTCGGTATCGGGGCGCAGACCAGTGACGGCTGCGAGCTTGTACTCATCAAACCCAAGTTCGAAAGGCCGCTCGGTGACCGTCTGAGGCGCGAAGCAGGGTCCAAAGCTGTTGCCAGGGATCTCAATTCGTTCACCGCCAACCATCGCGTCGAAGTCTTTCTTCGCCGCCGGCCCCAGCGTCTCCGCGACCATCTGGACCCACTCTTCGTTTCCAACCTTGGCACCCGAGCGCTGTCGCCTCAGCACTTCAAGAGCGAGGTCATCAAGGCTGCGCTTGTTGTTCGTCTGGGCGCGCACTAGGGCGTCGACGCGTGCCAGGTACATAAAACCCCGACCGTATGGAACACGCTGGGCGCGGGGGTCCTGCCAGAACTTTTTTCCAACCTCGGGATTTGGCAGCCCGACGTATGGATTGGTGTAGTAGTCAGACGCGTGCTCGCTAACGACACGTTCGAACTTATCCAGACTAATCACCCCGGCTCGACGCGCCAGTAGCACCGCATAGAACTCGGCCATTCCCTCCGAGTACCAAGCCGTGTCGGCATGCTCGCCGCGATTGAAGCGCAGCCAGTTGTGCGTGACCTCATGTGCAAGGATCATTTGTGTGTCCCCGCCACTGCTGGTCTGGCCGTCAGTTCCATAGCCGAGCATGAACGAACGGTTCAGCGCCGTGCCGCCTCCGGCTGGATATGGATTGCCTCGGACGAAGATTCGGTAGGGCGCACCCTCGTCTTCAAAGAAACGCGACATGTACGTGTAGAGTTGCTGGATGTCCCGCGATAGCCCGATCGGCTCGAAGGGTGGCGTCGCAAGCCAATACAGAGCAAAGGCCGCGTCAGCCTTCTCGGGAACGCTATTTATCGGCCCCGCCGCGTAATAGCTGAATGCCAGCGTCTCAGAGGTTACGAGCTCAGACTTTCGGCCTTCGCCGAAGCTGGATACGCCTCGCCATCCGGCCGGAACCTTTGACAAATCCCACGCAAGCGAGAGTCGGTAGGTTTCGTCGCCCGGCGGCGCTGCAATGAAGTACACCCCGGAACCAATTACGCCGCCCGCTTCGCTACGAAGATCAAAGAGGGGCCCGTTGCGAGTCTGCGCGTCAACGATACGCGGTGCGGCGCCATAGTGAAAACGAACGTCGCCAGCCGTAGCGCGGACTGGAAGCCACCGACGGTACTTTCCAGTTGGTGTCGGCGGCTCGTCCTCAGTCGTGAGTTGCAGCTCGCCGAGATCGTCACGCGCCGAAATCGCCTTGGCGTCGTACGCAGCCGTGGGAACTCCCACAACGAATGTCGGCATACGAAGTAGCGTGGAGCCCGCGGCAGCATCAGGCGCCTGTAGGCGCATGGCCACGTCAAGCCGTTGGATCCGCCCTTCTGTGGCGACCGGCGTCAACACGACCTCCAGCGACCTTGGCGGCCGCCCCGCCCAAGCAAAACTCAATGCTCCCCACGCAACGAGCGCCACTGCCGCTCGACTCATTGCCCGCACTTCGCGTAAACCACCGCGCATCGTCATCCTCGACAAACAGTTGTAACGAACGTCCAGCCCGGTCAACCAACACGTTGCAGGCATCAACATTTTGTTGAACTCTATGCAACAAGAGTCGAAGGCTGTATTGGGGTTCTCCCCAAAAGCGTTGATATGTCAACTGTATGATGGCGCAAATCGAAGCGCTTGTCAGCCCCAATCGGAAATACTTGACCTGCACAAGGGTGCCCGCAGCGATCGCTTCCGAGTCGCTGTCTGATACGTAGAAGTGGCGCCTGTAGCTAGCGGGGCGACCGCGCGCGGCGCGTCTTCGGCAATGGAGCTTCGGACACATCCTGCATTGCATGCGCCCCAGCATCTGCAGCAAAGGACTGCATCTTCTTTAGCGCTGTGTAGAGCCCCTTGCGCTCGGCAGCAGACAGCGCCAGCAGCAGCTGAGATTGCAATTGGCGCGTGGCCTCAAACACCTGGCCGTGAAGTCGCCGCCCTTTTGCCGTGAGCTCAACCAAGAACCGCTGGCGATGCTTTGGATCGCTGTCACGAGAGACCAATCCACGATCGATCAATGCATCCAGGACGCGGCTGATCTGCGCCTTATCCATCCAGGTTCGACTGGCGATCTCGCCGGCGACGCTGCGCCCGTTCTCATGCAGAAAGGCGATCAACCGCCATTCAGGCACGCCCAGCTCATATGGCTCAAGTGCCGGCCGCGTCAGATGACGCTGAATCATTGTCACGGCGCCCACCAGCAAAACGCTTGGAAAGTCGACCATTGCAAGCGTCGCACCGTCCGGCGCAGGCCGGTTCCAGCTATCCGGAAGCTCAAACTTAGTTGCAGGCATGGCGTTCGGAAAGTCTTTCATGCATGCGAGTAAAGCACATTGCGAGCATCGCGCGCATTTAAGCAAACCCTACGACTTCATTGATGCACAAGCATTGACATTACAACGGTTATTGATCAGCATAGCCGTCTTATGCAGATAGTCAAAGCCGAACGCTTCCTAGTGGACGGCGGCATTAAGCCGCTTTGCTTCCTGAAGTTGACAACTGATAGCGGCTTAGCCGGTTGGTCTGAGTACAGCGAGATCCTTGGTGGCGCAGGACTGGGGCACATCGTTGAGCAGATGTGCGCCAGTGTGATGCACGTCGACCCGCGAGACTCGGCGCGCGTAGCACAGAGGCTAGAAGGACTCGCCCGGAGCGCGTCTGGCGGGCTGAATGCGCAGGCCGCCGCTGCTATCGAGAACGCTTGTCTGGACATCAAAGGCAAGGCGTTGGGAATCCCTGTCTACGAAATGTTTGGCGGCGCTGTCCGCGATCGGCTTCCTTGCTACTGGTCGCACTTCGGCATGTACCGAGTTCGCGCAGCCCACCATCTCGGAGTTGCCCCGCTACGCCAACTTGCAGATTTGGCAGCCATGGCGCATGAAGCCACCTCCCGCGGCTTTCGATTCCTAAAAACCAATGTGCTGCTATTCGGCGCTGAGGGGCCGCGTGTCTACATGCCCGGATTCGGCCGCGATTTGGGAGGGCCGGAGCTCAACCTAGATGGCGTTCTGCTCGAAGCGATTGAGTTGCAAATCTCTACGCTCCGCGACGCCGTCGGACCCGCGTTTGGGCTCGCACTGGATCTGAACTTCAACTTCAAGCCCGCAGGTGTAAGGCGCATCGCGCAAGCTTTGGAGCCCTACAAACTGGCCTGGCTTGAATCCGATCTTCCTGATGCGAAGTCCATGGCAGCAATTCGGCAGGCCACACGCACGCCGATGGCTTCGCTTGAGACCGTCGTTCACCGGCGTAGTGCCTTGCCATATCTTGCAGCGGACGCCGTGGACTACGCAATCATCGACGTCATGTGGGCCGGCATGGGTGAATCTGTTCGCCTGGCCGCGCTTGCAGGCGCATATGACGTCAACATCAATTCCCACGTTTTCAGCAGCCCTTTAGCAGCGGCAATGGGAGCCCACCTCTGTGCGATCGCTCCTAACTTCCATCTAATGGAGGTGGATGTCGATGCGCCACCCTGGGTGGCTGGCCTCTTCTTCCAAAGTCTACAGATCTCGGACGGCACTCTTGCTGTGCCTGCTGGCCCGGGCTGGGGAATAGAACCCAACGAGGAGGCCCTTCGGCAGCATGCGATCGCAAAAACCTAAGCATCAGTGCGATGTCCATCGGCACCCATGTCTATGGGCGAAGCATCGTCCCTTTAGGCGATCACTTCAACAGTTTGTTCAGCGTCTACCACCACAAGGCCGATCCTTCCTCGGCTAGGCAACTTTCCGCCGCCCAACGGACCTTGATTGGCCTTGAGCAAGTGAGCCGTTGCGTCGGTCAAGGCACCTTGGCTTCGCCTCTTTAGAACGGTGGTACGGGGGGGATCAACTATCTGTTGAATTTCAACTGTTTGTTGATTACACTTGCTGCGCCAGCACAAGAAGGCAGCCCCAACATGTACCCGTCCCAGTTCGCCATCGGCAGTTTTCGGACCTTCCCGGACTCGACACCCGTCCAACGCCCAGTGGACATCAGTGCCATGCGTGCCTCCAAGATCCTAGAGACTCTGGTTGGGCTCGACTGCTGCGCGGTCACTGCGGCAAACGCCGAATCACAAGCTCTGCTCCGATCGTGGCTCCTCGGGAGTGATGTGTTTCCTGAGGTATGGGGTGTGGGCGCCGCGCATAGAAGCGTCGTGCTGCGGCGCCTCGGGATCTGCCTTCACTCGAGTCAGATTGCTCGCTTCTGTGTGCCGACGCTGTCAACGACCATCTATACCGATCAAGGACGAGCTTGCATGTTGATCCAATCGTCGCGAACGATCGGGGATGCAGGAGGGCACGTACTCCGGCAAGGCGCTCAGCTTATCGCTTGGAGGATTCGAACTCCTCGTGAGTTCAGGACCGTCACCTCAGCAGCCAACGAGCGCTGACCAACCGCCACTAAGCAGCCATTTTTTTTGACAGGACGACGAGACGATATGAGCGATTTGTTTGACAACCCGATGGGGTTGATGGGTTTCCAGTTTGTCGAGTTCGCTTCGCCAACACCGGGTGTCATCGAGTCGATCTTCGAGAAGCTGGGTTTCACAATGATCGCCCAGCATCGCAGCAAGAACGTCCAGCTATGGCGCCAAGGCGGCATCAACTTCATCATCAACAACGAGCCAAACAGCGCTGCATCGTACTTCGCCGCCGAGCACGGACCGTCGGCCTGCGGCCTTGCTTTCCGCGTGCGAGACGCTCATATGGCCTATGCCACGGCGCTGGAGCGTGGCGCCCAGCCTCTCGACATTCCGACGGGGCCGATGGAATTGCGCCTGCCGGCGATCAAGGGCATCGGAGGCGCACCGCTGTACCTCATCGACAGATTCGAAGAGGGCAAGTCCATTTACGACATCGACTTCGAGTTCATCGAAGGCATCGACCGGCACCCGGTCGGTCACGGACTCAGTATCGTCGACCACCTGACGCACAACGTCTATCGCGGTCGCATGAGCTACTGGGCGAGCTTCTACGAGAAGCTCTTCAACTTCCGTGAGATTCGCTACTTCGATATCCAAGGCGAGTACACCGGCCTGACCTCCAAGGCAATGACAGCGCCGGACGGCAAGATCCGCATTCCGTTAAACGAGGAGTCCAAGGGCGGATCGGGTCAGATCGAAGAGTTCCTCATGCAGTTCAACGGCGAAGGCATTCAGCACATCGCGCTGCTAACCAACGACATCTTCAAGAGCGTCGACTCTCTGCAGATGGCCGGCATTCCGGTGATGACGGCGCCGAATGACATCTACTACGAGATGCTCGAAGAGCGGCTGCCTGACCATGGTGAGACCGTTAGCGAGTTGCAATGCCGCGGCATCCTTCTCGACGGCAATACGGACAAAGGCTCGAAGCGCCTGCTGCTGCAGATTTTTTCGCAACCGCTGCTCGGACCGGTCTTCTTCGAGTTCATCCAGCGCAAGGGCGACGACGGTTTCGGCGAAGGCAACTTCAAGGCGTTGTTCCAGTCGATGGAGAGAGATCAGATTCGACGCGGCGTGCTGAAGCCTTAAAAGGCCCGGTGCCTCGCACGGACACCAGCACAACAAAGGCAGATCATGAAAATCGACAGAATTCATCACGTCGCGTATCGATGCAAAGACGCCAAGGAGACGGTGTGCTGGTACCAGCAAATGTTGAACATGGATTTCATGCTCGCCATTGCCGAGGATCAAGTCCCCTCGACGAAGGCACCTGACCCCTACATGCACATCTTTCTGGATGCCGGCGGTGGCAACGTTCTGGCGTTCTTCGAGCTGCCGACGCAGCCGAGTATGAGCCGCGACCTGAATACGCCCACTTGGGTTCAGCACATCGCCCTGCGTGTCGCCAATCGCGAGACCCTGCTTCGGTACAAGGAGCACCTGGAAAGCAACGGCGTCGAAGTCCTGGGAGTGACCGACCACGGCGCTTTCCATTCGATCTATTTCTTCGATCCGAATGGCCATCGCGTCGAACTGGCATGCCCCGACCCGGACGAGGCACTGATGCTTAAGAAACTGGATGCCGTCAAGTGGGAAATGTTGGAGGAATGGAATACCACGAAGCGTGCCCCTAAGCATGCGGCCTTCCTTCACCAGCGGGAGTTCCAGCAATGAATCTGGACCTCGACGAAACCCACGATCCGCGCGCCCGAAGTTGGGTTGAATCCGCGAACGAGGCCAGTTCTGATTTCCCCATTCAAAACCTGCCTTTCGGCAGGTTCAGGCGCAATAGCGGGGACGCCTGGCGTATTGGCGTCGCTATCGGCGATATGGTGCTTGACCTAGCCCGCACCGGCCTCGTCGATGAGATCGACATGAACAGTCTCATGGCGAGAGGACCCGTCGCGCGTAAGGCATTGCGCCGGGCGCTGTTCGAAGGCTTGATGCAGGGATCGCCCGTCGAAAAGGCCTGGCGACCCGCCGTTACGCCAATCGCTGCAGTGGAACTGGGGTTGCCCTGCCACATTGGCGACTACACCGACTTCTATGTCGGCATTCACCACGCAAGCTCTGTAGGCCGCTTGTTCCGACCAGACAATCCGCTGCTGCCAAACTACAAATGGGTACCGATCGGCTATCACGGCCGTGCTTCGACCATCAGGCCCAGCGGTCACAGTTTCCCGAGGCCGAAGGGACAAGTGAAGGGACCGACGGGTGAAGATCCGCGGCTGTCGCTTTCGCAGCGGCTAGATTTTGAGCTTGAACTCGGGATCTTCGTAGGGAAGCCCAACGAAATGGGCACGTCGATATCCATGGAGTCCGCAGAAGACCATGTGTTCGGCCTTGGCTTGTTCAACGACTGGAGCGCGAGAGATTTCCAGGCCTGGGAGTACCAACCTCTCGGCCCGTTTCTCTCAAAGAACTTCGCCAGCACCGTATCCCCATGGATCGTCACCCTAGAAGCTCTGATGCCGTTCCGAAAGGCGTTCTCGCGCCCAGAGGAAGATCCACAGCCGCTTGGCTATCTGACGTCTGCCAGGAATGCGATTCAAGGGGCGATCGACATTGACCTTGAAGTTCGTCTTCAAACGCAGCGCATGCGCGACTGGGGCCAGCGCGGCGAGGTCATCAGCAGGTCAAACTACGCCGATGCGGCGTACTGGACGATGGCCCAGCTTATTGCGCACCACACCGTCAACGGCTGCGAGCTCAATGCAGGTGACTTGCTCGGTACGGGGACTCTTTCTGGGCCAATTGGAAGCCAGGCCGGCTCGCTGCTAGAGCTCACAGACGGTGGCAAGAGGATCTTGCGGTTGAGCAGCGGCGAGAACCGACTGTTCCTTCTTGATGGCGACTCTATCGAACTAGCAGGACGCTGCCGGAAAGAAGGCTTCCGAAGCATCGGCTTCGGACCGTGTATAGCCTCCGTAGCTGATTCCGCATGGCAACCGGCAGCGTCTCAGGGCACCTCGACCGGGGTTGGTCAGATGGCAGGCGGCTAGGGGCAACGCAACTTGATCGTGATTCTGGGCACCGGCGGGACGATCGCCGGCACGGCCGTCGATGCGGCCGACAACGTCGGCTACACCGCCGCCCAGGTGGGCGTGGCCCAGCTGGTGAGGGCGGTGCCGCCGCTGGCCGCGCGCCGGCTCGAGACCGAGCAGGTCGCCCAGCTCGACAGCAAGGACATGGACTTCGCGACTTGGCAACGGCTGGCGCAGCGCGTCGCGGCGCAGCTGGCGCGGCCCGAGGTGCGCGGCATCGTCATCACGCATGGCACCGATACGTTGGAGGAGACCGCCTACTTCCTGCAACGGGTGCTGGCGCCGAGCAAGCCGGTCGTGATCACCGCCGCGATGCGTCCGGCGACGGCGCTGCAGAGCGACGGGCCGCAGAATCTGCTCGATGCCGTCAATGTGGCCGGCGATGTGCTGGCGCGCGGCGTGCTCGTCGTTTTCGCCGGCGCGATCCACACGGCCGAGCAGGTGCGCAAGGTGCACAGCTACCGCGTCGATGCCTTCGCCTCGGCCGACGGCGGCCAGCTCGGCGTCGTCGAAGAGGGGCGGGTGCGTTGGTGGGCGCAGGCGATGGTCAACGAGGCCCTGGGCCTGGCGCGGCTCGCGCGGCCGACGGCCGACTGGCCGCGGGTGCAGATCGTGCTCAACCACGTCGGCGCCGACGGCTCCATCGTGCGCGCGCTGCTGGCCCAGGGCGTCGACGGCCTGATCGTCGCCGGCACCGGCAACGGCAGCTTGTCCGCCGCGCTGGAGCAGGCGCTGCGCGAGGCGCAGGCGCGGGGCGTGCGCGTGCTGCGCAGCACCCGCTGCGACGCCGGCCCGGTGACGGCCTCGAACGAAGCCCTGCCCAGCGCCGGTGCATTGAGCCCGGTCAAAGCACGCATTGAGATGCTGCTCGACTTGCTGCTTGACTGAGCAGTCAGGGTCAGACGAGTTCACCGCTGCGTCGCTTGGATCGCCGGTTAGCGAAAGCCTGCCGGAGGACCACCGCATCTGCGGTGGCTACGAAGGGTGCTTGCCGTCCGGCGCTATAGGGCACTCGCATTACCTTGATGTCCAATGCATCCGCGCTCAGTCTCAGGGCCATAGAAGAGGTATTCAACTCCTTGGCGAGCGCGTTCAGCGGTTTCCAGGATTCCATGAACTTATCGACGGAACACCGGCTAAGGCGGACACCATGATCGCCGGCGGGGAGAAAATGCCCGGCCTCGACCAGGGCGGCAACAATCGTTGTACTTGCGCCGAGCATATGAGCCGCAGTCTTGGCGCTGATGTACTCTCGCCCGGTTCCTAGGGCAAACCTAACCCTGAAAGATTCGACGTCGCCAATTCGAAACAACAGGTCATTCGCATGGTCGCCTGATCGCCGCACAGGAACGAGTTCGCCATCCAGCACTTCCGCTAGGAAAGCTCCCTTGGCTCGAACGGCTCCCAACTTCCAGAATCCGAGGATCCGGCCCAGAGATACCAGCGCCTCCCGACTGCATTCGACTTCGTCAGCTTTCCCAGAAGCGTCGCCCGCAGTAGCAAGCAGTCGATCGTTCAGCTGCTGCAGGTCTACGGGCCAGAAGCCAGCCCTGCAGTTCGCGATGGCGTTGGTGGAGTAATGCCCAGACTTCTTGAGCTCTCGAAGAGCGCTCACGGGAAGGCCCGACAGCTTCGCGGCCTCACGCCCATGCACACGATTCTCCTTGTACGCAGCAACTTGGGACACCGCTGCCGAATCCGCCACAAATCGGCTGCCTTGGCCGACTTCCACCGTCTTAAAGGGAATAGCTCCGACTTCCATCCAACGACGAACCGTAATGTGCATAACACCTAGTTCAGACGCCAGCGCTGATGCGGAAGTGAACCTTGATTTGGTAGGTTCGGAGCCCATCAGCTTGAAGTCAACAACGCCATCGCCCCACTCGTCGCGACCGAAGCGAACGAATTCTTCGCGCATGAACTCCATGCCGTTGACCATGCGGCATCGCTTGAAGAGTCCCTCGTAGAGTCTGTGAAACCGCTTCCGGAGACCCACGGTCTCGACTCCGGACGCTATGCCCGTACTCGCCATCCGGCGGAGATAGGCGTGGAATCCGTTCGGCCAGTCGAAGAACACATCGGCCGCGGTCGTATCGGGACCGTCCGACACCTTGGCCTCCGTGTCCAGTTTCTCTAACACCGACAGCACATGCAGCAATCCTCGCAGGGGCACGGCCGACAGTTCCCGATGAGGAAGACTCAGGTGAACGCCTTGATCTGGCGGCAGAGCTTCCCTCCTGATCGTCGATCGAAGAACGGCCATCAATCCCTGTGTCGCCGCTGAAGCGGTATCCGCAACCACACCGGCCAGCGACGCACCGCAGTGGCACTGGAGCAGGCCAGGCCTGAACCACTTCAAATGCGATTCGCATGCCGGGCAGTTCAGCAACAAAAGCCTTCCGTGCTTGGGACAAGCTACGAATGCCTGCGCGTCCCAGCAAGCGTCCGCGAACCCATCCGCCTCAATGCATGCCGTGCAAATCGCCGGACGACGAACCCGAAGCGTCTTGCCCAACCTTCTGCCAAGGCTATGTCCATTGAGTTGGAACTCCCGTTGACCATCATCGGTTAGCCGCGAATAGCAATACCTCTCGAGGAGATCGGCTTCTTTGCCGACAATGGCGGCAAGCCGACGAGGTTCGAACCCGGGGGCGATCATTTCTTGCTGCAAATAGCCGGCATGCTGGAAAACGTGCCAGGGCGAGTCGTAGCCGTTTCTTTCGGACAGGCGTAAGACATATCCAAAAATGCCTTCGCCCGGGATCGGATCCGGCGTTCGAAGCAAGAGTTGAATTGGCATTTAGGCACCTCGCGACTTCAATGCGTGGCTCACGCTAGGCCCGGCGGAGGCGGCCCTGCGACGACTGCGGGGCGCCGGATCCTGATCGACCTCGCGCGTGCCGACCTTCAGCGCCGCAAGAATGTTCTCCTGGGTAGCGTCGACCACGAAGGATCGACTGAAGGGTGACACCGTCTCTTCTGTGCCGTGAGCAGACCAGATCGCGTCGTCATATGCGGCGCCGAGATGCTCAAACGTGATGTCGGACTCTTCGGCATCGCAGACATCCCACACAGCCTGACGAAGGTGCTTCGTCAGATAGCCGATGAGGCCTCCAGATGCGCACCAGAAGCGGAAGGCCATTTCCTCGCTATTCAGTTCAGGCACCCGAAAGTGCTCGGAGATCGACGCGTTGAAGGCTTCGAGAATGCCGATGAATTCGGCTCGCTCGGACTCGACAAGCCAGTTGAACCGGCGCATGAACACCGGTGCTGTGAATCTCCGAGAGAGCTGTTCATTGGTCCTGATCACAGGCAGGCACGATTCCAAACCGCTCACAACCAGCGCCACCTTCGTCTGGTCTACGAGGATCTTGAGCCAGTCGGCGGCGTCGTGGAAGATCTTGCGTGTTCCCTTGTCGAAGAAGTGCTGGAACTCGTCCAACATGATGATCTGGGTCCCGCAATCGTTCAGTTTGTCAAACAGCCTTTTTGTCCGGCTGATCTCGGTCCCGACCTCGGACTTTGGATCACCCAGTTCCTGCAGAAGCAGCCCAGCAACCCCTTTGACAGTCGGCCGCGCCGGCGCCCTCACACGCAGAATAGGAACAATGGCACCTTCAGCATTGCGGCTGCGAGGCATCAGACTTTCCGTTTCTTCCAGAGCACGGCTTTTCCCCGTGCCGGACTCACCGACTAGCGCAAGGCAGGTTGGCTCCGGGGACATCTTGCCGTGAGCGAGGCATTGCTTGATTCGCTTCATCGCGCCCTCGAAGGCGGTGTGAGGCACCAGCGTGTTCTCGATGACATATCGAGCTTCCATATCAATACTCCGATCAGCTAGAAGTGGGGTTGGTCGGCGGCGTGCGCGATCGCATGACGTGTCCGAAGCGCGGCGCCTCAGGCGCTGATGCGGGCTGCGCTGCCGCTGGCGGGGGAGGTAGTGCTGGTGCTGGTGCTGGTGCTGGTGCCGGTGCAGATGCAGGACTAGGAGGTGCCGGTGGCAGGCTTTTCCCCTCGGTCCAACGACCCATGCGGTTTCGTGGCTTGTTCTTCTTGTTCTTGCCCTTCTTGTGACTCATCTCCGCCCGAATCATTTCGGCGATGGTCTCCTTCGCCTTCAACCACGCAGATGAGTCGTACTTCTCCCATTCCCGCGCTGCGTACCGCTTGCATACCTTGTGCTGCCAGGCGGTAAGCCCCTTGGCATAGGTCTGGGCAAGTGCCGGCACGACGAACATGCGCTTCTTGTCGGGAGATAAGACGACGACCTTGCCAATATCTCCGTCGTCGATACTGATCTCAACGTCCAGCTTTTCGCCGTGCCGCATGCGTAGCGTCGTCATGTCCGGGGAGTTGTAGAGCAGGCCTTCGAACTCGATCCCCTTGTGCGTAAGGACCCGCTGCTCGCGACGTCCCAGAATGGCGTCGAGCCTTTCCGGGTCCTCTGGCAACAAGATGTCTTCGACATTGATGCCCGACTTCCACATCTGAACCGGTGGGACCTTGAGCGTGCGGTGAGGGCGCTGGTGGTAGACATCACAGATCCAGATTCGGGCGACGTGTTGCAAGGTGCTCAGTCGCACGACGGCGTGCTTTGCCGGGTCGTAATCGTCTTTCTCAAAGATGTTGGAGAACGTCGTCCCCGGCGCAATGTGCGCAACCTCCGCATTCATCGTTCCCAGGTAGCGCTCGATCTTCCCTTTGCACCAAGGTGACTTCCGTGGCGAGTAGTGAATTTCGATGCCCAGCGAATAGCAGCCTTCCTCCAAGCTGTTGCTGTGAAATTCCAGACCGTTGTCCATCGACAGTTCGCGCATCACGCCATGAGCATCCCAGTCGTTCTGGACCTTCGGATAGAGCGCCTTCAAGTTCGTCTTGGGCATGAAGGCGTTCTTCAGGCACCTCGCGACGGTGAGGAAGCTCGCAGGCTCGAAGCCGATGTTGATGCCCAGGACGCATCGCGAGTAGTCATCGATGCATGCAGTCAGTACCGGCCGTCCGAGTGGTAGTCCTGAGTCATCGTCGATGACCATGAGGTCCATCAGCGTGTGGTCGATCTCGGCGCGCTGCAACGGAGCTTCGGTCGTCCGGTGACCAAGCACGGACCTGAACCGCTTGGCGGCGACGGTGCGCCCATATCGCGACACGCAGATGTCGAATGCGGGAATCTTTCCGATCAATCTTTCGATTAGGCGACGGGTTGGGCTCGGAAGCTTGAATCCCTCGACTCGATTTGTGTTTTCCAGATTGACCTCATGCTGGGCCTTGTCTACGGTGTCCTGAATCGTCTTGCGCTCTCGTTGCAGATAGACCGTATCAATGGCCTGTTCTGCAATCTCGATAACTTTCTCCGGATACCGCTCAGTGCGGTTGCCTCGCTTGTCTACCTTGTCTACGACCGCATGGACATCCAAGCCGGCATTGATGAGCTGTTTCCGCCAGCGATAGACAGTGGTCCAATGAGGAGCGACTGGAGGTTGCTTGTCTAGCTTGAGCCAGGTCTCCTGGACAGTGTTCATGATGGTGTCCTTCGTGGTGCTGAGACCCATCACCGCGAGCGCATAGGTGCGCTTGAGCTTGGCTCTGTCGAACCGCTTCTCTGGCACGTCAAGATATGGCTTGCCGAAGTCCGTCCTATCGCCACCCCGTTTCTCGTCGCTTCGCTTTTCATCGTCACGAGCGAAGTCGAGTTCGCGAGCGACGTACATCAATCGAAGGTCTGAATCTGACTTCTCGATCACGCGCTTGGTCTTTTCATCCTCCAGTTGCCAAACGACATCGCGCTCATCGCGCTCATGGCTGTCATTGGGGTCGGTGCTGACCTTGCGGACCATTCGATAGACTTTTCGTGTAAAGCGAACGAGAGTCCCCTGTTGGAATGCCATGGCGCCCATGTCAGACCTCCTCCCCACTCATCGCGAGTTCGCAGCTCTCGCCGGATTCGCCCGGCGTCGCCGCCGGCGCACCTGGCGCCGGATCACGTGAAGCCGCAAGCGGGAGAACCGAAATTGCCGTTGTGGAGTTCAGGCACCGATCCATGTCGAACTGGAGCCCCCCCTCCAGAATCAGACGGCAGATGTATTGGCGGCCTCGCGGCCCGAGGTCACCCGCCACAACGGCTCCCCAGGTCAGACAACCGCAGTTGGTCAGCGTCCGGCGCAGTCGCTCACGGTCAACAAGGGGGATTTCGGCGCGCCCGAACTTGAGCACCGTCAACGCGTTGTTCATCCGCGGTTTGGCCGCTGGATCTTCGGCAATGACGACGCGGTAGGTGTAGCCATACGTGCGGAGGCCGGCGGTCATCAGGTGCGTTCGACGCACAACCTTTTCATCCTGGGCGTCCCGCAAGGTTTTGACTTCCCAGAGTTCTTTCCTTGCTCCCCGCACCACCTTGATGTCCGGGACGTGGAGGCGCTCTTCGTCATCCTGCAAGTACTTGATCACCAGGGGCTGTTCGTTGAATCGAGTAACCGACGGATCAACGTCAAGCAGTCGAAACGCATTCAGCTCATGCGGCGACTCCCACTCCAGCATTCGCCCGTTCTTCCAGCTCGGGTACTTGCCGGTCCCGCGGGCCTTCGATCGCGACACCACCGTTCGGGCTCGGAGTTCATCTGGCTCGGGGAGGATGAGTTCAAGGATTTGATCGGGCCGTACTGCGTCATTCGACACCTCGGCCACGTTCTCGCTCAGGTTTTGTTGCATCGCAGCAATCTCTCCATCAAGGGCTTTCGCCCGACACACCCACGTCGGGTGCGTCGCCAAATTGCCTAATCGAAGAGGCTGTCTAAGTACGCGGATTAAAATCGACTATTTTTCAGACACTAAAGGTCCAAATGACGGTGTCAAATGCACCGCGCGCCGCCGGTCGCCCAAAAAGGTCGCCGCTTGAAGTGGCACGAACAGCGGCCTGGTTCGAGTTCGTGAGGATCATTTCCGGCTGGACTGGCTCAAGACTGGAGAAGCACTTCGATGAGCGCGACCAAGCCGCCCGGGATCGGCATCGCGGTACCAGGTGGAACAAGTACAAGTTCGGGCGGACAAGCCCAGCTCGATCGTTGCTGGAGAGGGTTGACCAGCGGTTTCCCAAAACGCTCGCGGCCTACGACCATGTCGTCTGGGACTTGGCAGGCACCCCTTCGACCAGTGCCGGCGACCTGCGCGCGATGGCAGGTCGGCTTCCTCAGGAGGTATCCACCCTGTTCTTGGATCCCCAAGCCTCTGCAACTTCACCTTTTTGGCTCCGGCAGGATTTCAACCACCGCTCCGTCATCGTGGCGGTTTGCGACTTGTTCGATGCGAGGCAGATCGGCCACTTTGAGGTTGTGGCGGCGCTGCTGACCGTTGCTCACGATGCCTTGCTTCGGCAGTTGGAGCGGCAGCACTTCGAGACCTACATTGCTATCGCCCACAAGGCGCGTGGATACGCGCTCGGCCCAGGGGTTCCGCTGGCGTGGAGGCTTGAAGCCTTCATCTTTGGCTCGTGGCTGAAGACGGAATACCGCGACCCAGAGATTCGAGAAAAGATGGCCTTGCTTCGATCGGTTGAGGAAGGCCCACATCCGCCGTGGCTGCAACAGCAACGACCGCTCGCCTTCGCAAGGGAAAAGCCGCGACTGGACCAACGCGGTGAAGAAGAGCGCAAAGCCTTCTGGGCGGCATGCAAACTGATCGACCTATTCCCCGCGGGCGACTAGGACACAGGCCTGGCCGGCACGCCGTGAAGGCCACCTCATCCCGGCAACTCTGACCAATCCTGAGTTCCCAATAGCCAACCCCTGAGGCGCAGGTCAAAAAAGAAAGGCCCCGGAGATCGTCTGATCTCTGGGGCCTTTGCATCAGACCTGCCGTTCTATTGGGGCCGAGCTTGCAAGTTATGGGGATCGACTTGCAGCATATGGCGTGCCCGTTAGCATGTTATGGGGTGCCGACTTGCAGCTTATGCGGTTCCATTAGCACGTTATGGGGTACCGCACACAGTTGCAGCACCGCGCCGGCGACCTTGTCAGCCGCACTGTCCGACATAGCCGCAGGCGGTGCAGAAATCGCAGCCGTCCTTGTGGATCATCGTGTGGTTGCCGCATTCCGGGCAGGGCCGGCCGGCCATGGTCGGCAGCTCGGCCGCGGCGCCGGCCGCCGTCTTCGCCTTGGGCGCCTGCAAGAGGCCCATCTCGACCAGCGGCATGCCCTGCTCGTCCAGCACGCCCAGCATCGCATAGCGGTGGATGATCAGCCGCGCGACATAGGCGACCGTCGAGGGCCATATCTGCTGACGACGCTCGCCGGCAAGACTTGGCACCGGCGCCATGAAGTGGCCCAGCGGCTCGCCGACATTGAGCAGCTTCCTCAGCTTCATGCCGATCCAGCCCGGGTCCATCACCCGCATGTCCAGCGAGAGCAGTCGCGCCATGCCATCCAGCGCCTTCGGGTAATTGCCCGAGAAGCCCATCGCGCAGGGGCGGGTGACGAAGCCACCGTCCGGCGTCGGCAGGCTGACCTCCTTCAGGGTCAGGGTGAACTGCTCGTTGGTGGCCGGGTTGTCGACGTCGACGGCCCAGGCCAGCGTGCCGGAGACGGTGGTGCGCGGCTCCTCGCGGCTGAACATCGCGTCCAGCACCGGCGTCGGCCCGCCCTCCTGCAGCGCGCCCAGCTGCTCGCAGCGCCAGCGGATCACCGCGGCCGTCGCGGCGACGACGCCGGGGAAGAGCCGCTTGTCGCCGCCCGGCGGCATCGGCATCTCGAAGGCGCGCTCCTCGGCCACCGTGGCCAGCGCGTCGAGCTTGAGCTTCAGCCAGGCCGCGTCATTGGTGCGCAGGTCCATCGACAGGGTCTTGGCCAGGGCCGACAGGCCGCGCGGCTGCTCGGCGCCGTTGACCCAGACCTCGAAGGGCAAGGTCCGGCCGAACAGGCCGGCCTCGGGGCCCTCGGCCGGCAGTTCGCCGACGAAGAGCGCGAAGTCGCCATGCGGGTGCTGGATCATGTAGCTCCAGGCCGGATTGCCGCCGGGCATCTCGGGCCGGCTGGGCCAGCGCAGCGAGGCCAGGACCGCGTTCGGCAGCGTCTTGACCAGGAGGCGCTGGTTGGCGCCGCCCTCGTTGACGACCGGGCGCAGCGGCTCGGGCTCCTTGACCGCCGGGCTGTCGACGCTGAGAACCGAGCCCAGCACCGTGTTGGGCCTATAGGTCGCCAGGCCCTTCAGGTTGGCCTTCCAGGCCTGCAGGTACAGGTCCTGGAAATCGGCATAGGCATAGTCGGCCGGCACATTGACCGTCTTCGAGATCGAGGTGTCGATATAGGGCGCGACGGCCGCCACCATCGAGGCATGGTCGGCCGCGCTCAGCTCCAGCGCGGTGACGAAGGCCTCGGACAGCGGCGCGTCCTCGCCGAACAGATGGCGGTACAGGCGCCAGGCATGATCCTCGACCGAGTATTCCTTGAAGCCGCCGCCCTCGATCTGCGAGAGCCGCTTCTTGCGCGTGTAGCTCCAGCTGAAGGCCGGCTCGATGCCGTTCGATGCGTTGTCGGCAAAGGCCAGGCTGATCGTGCCGGTCGGCGCGATCGACAAGAGGTGCGAGTTGCGCAAGCCCTGGGCGCGGATCTTGTCCTTCAGTGCCTGCGGCAGGCGCGAGGCAAAGCTGCCGCCGCTCAGGTACAGATCGGCATTGAAGAGCGGGAAGGCGCCCTTCTCGGCGGCGATGTCGCTGGAGGCGGCATAGGCGGCGTCGCGCATCACCTCCGAGATGCGGCGCGCCATCTCGCGCGCGGCCTCGCTGTCGTAGCGCAGGTTCAGCATCACCAGGGTGTCGCCGAGGCCGGTGAAGCCCAGGCCGACGCGGCGCTTGTTGCTGGCCTCCTGGCGCTGCGCCGGCAGCGGCCAGGGCGTCACGTCCAGCACGTTGTCGAGCATGCGGGTAGCGACCGCGCAGACCTCGGTGAAGCCGGCCTCGTCGAAGCGGGCCTTGGCACCGAAGGGATCGCGCACGAAGCGGGTCAGGTCGATCGACCCCAGGCAGCAGCAGCCATAGGAGGGCAGCGGCTGTTCGGCGCAGGGATTGGTCGCGGTGATCGACTCGCAGTAATAAAGGTTGTTGTCGTTGTTGATGCGGTCCAGGAACAGCACGCCGGGCTCGGCATGGTTGTAGGTGGAGCGCATGATCTGGTCCCAGAGGCTGCGCGCCGGCAGCTTGCGGTAGACCCAGAGCCCGTCGCCGCGCTGGTAGGCGCCCTGCTCGCGCTGCTGCTCGCCCGGCTCGGCACGGTGCACCAGCTCGACCTGGGCATCGGCCTGCACCGCCTCCATGAAGGCATCGGTGACGCCGACCGAGATATTGAAGTTCTTCAGATCGCCCTGGTCCTTGGCGTGGATGAACTCCTCGACATCCGGATGATCGCAACGCAAGACGCCCATCTGCGCGCCGCGCCGGCTGCCGGCGCTCTCGACCGTCTCGCAGGAACGGTCGAACACGCGCATATAGCTGACCGGGCCGGAGGCATGGCTTTGCGTGGAGCCGACCCAGGCGCCCTTGGGCCGGATGCGCGAGAAGTCGTAGCCGACGCCGCCGCCGCGGCGCATGGTCTCGGCCGCCTCGGTCAGGGCCGTGTAGATGCCCGGATAGCCGTCCTCCGGCGTGGCGATCGAGTCGCCGACCGGCTGCACGAAGCAGTTGATCAGGGTGGCCGAGAGCTCGGTGCCGGCGGCCGAGAGGATGCGGCCGGCCGGGATGAAGCCGCGCCGTTGCGCCTCCAGGAAGCGGGCGCTCCACTCGGCCCGGCGCTCGGGCGCCTCGGCGGCGGCCAGCGCCGTGGCGACGCGCGTGCGCAGCTCGTCCAGCGTCTTCTCCTCGCCCTTCGCGTATTTCTCCTGCAGCACCTCGGCGCTGATTGCCTGCGCCGGCAGGGTCGCGGGGCTCAGCCGGCCGCCGCCGGGTTCGGCGCTGTCGGGAATCAGGCTGGTCTGCGTGGCTTGGGTGGGGGACGACATTCGGATCTCCATGACGATGCAAGCACTCTAGCGCCTCGCCGCCGACCGACAACCCGACGAAGCCCTCTTGCGCCGCGTGGAATTTGGAAGTCGCGGCGACCGGAAAATATTTGAAACAAAAGCCGCGCGACAGCGAAACCCGGCTGATACCACCGCGGCGCACAGTAGGAACCGTTCCGCAGTCCAGGAGTTCCCCATGTCCACCCTGTCCGCCCTGTCCGCCCAAAGCCGCCAGCCGTCCGCGACGGGTGAGCGCACACTGACTCACGAGCTTATCGCCCACAGCGCCAGCGCCGAACGCCAGGCCCTGCTGGCCCGTGCCGAGGCGCGCGCGGCCGAACGGCTGCAGCAGCTGGAGTTCGTCGACACCCGCCCGCCGCTGTACCGCAGCGAGGCCTTCGTCGAAGACCTGGCCGAGGCCGGCGCGCCGCCGCCGGCCGGCCTGATGCGGGGTTTGGCCGGGTTCGCAAGCCAGTACATGACTGGCATCATCATGCTCGGTTCGGTCCTGTCCGCATGGAGCGTCTGATATAAGCGCCAACCTGCCCTCACTGCTGCTGGTCGACGACGAAGCCGAGCTGCGCGAGCTGCTGGCCGAGTACTTCACACGCCAGGGTTTTGCCGTCCGCGCCGCCGCCGATGCGGGCCAGGCGCGCGCGCTGCTGGCCGAGCAGCGGCCGGATCTGGCCCTGCTCGACCTCAATATGCCCGGCGAGAACGGGCTGTCGCTGGCGCGCTGGCTGCGCGAGCAGCATCCGCAGGTCGCCATCATGATGCTGACCACGGCCAGCGACGCGGTCGACCGCGTCGTCGGGCTCGAGCTGGGCGCCGACGACTATGTCTCCAAGCCCTTCGATCTGCGCGAGCTGCTGGCCAGGGTGCGCGCGGTGCTGCGCCGCACGCAGGCGGCGGCGGCGGCCGTGGCGGTCGCGCCGGCGCCAGCACCGGCCGCCAGCGAGGCCCAGACAGCGCAGCGCGTGCCCTTCGGCATGTGCCTGCTCGATCTGGAGCAGCGCCGGCTGTTCGACGGCCAGGGTCAGGAGCTGCCCCTGACGGCGGCCGAGTTCGATCTGCTGGCCCTGTTCGCCCGCCATCCGAACCGGCCCTTGAACCGCGACCAGATCATGGAACAGGCGCACAACCGCGGCTGGGACGTGTTCGACCGCTCGATCGATCTGCGCATCATGCGGCTGCGCCGCAAGGTCGAGCGCAACCCCGACAAGCCCGAGGTGCTGAAGACGGTACGCAACGTCGGCTACGTCTTCGTCAGCCGCTAAATGCCCGCCGCGCAGCCGGATCCCGTCCTGCGCAACCTGGTGGCGACGCGCCGCCTGATGGCCTGGTTCCTGGCCCCGGTCTTCGTGCTGCTGCTGATCCTCAGCAGCCTGCAGTACCGGCAGCGCATGGCGGAGGTCGAGGCACAGCAGCAGCGCCTGGCCGAGCAGCATGCACAGGACCTGCAATTGCTGGCACGCCCGGCGATGGACCATGTGCAGGACCTGCGCCGGCTGATGGAGGAGCTCTGGCTACAGCCGCCCGATCCGGGCCCGGCGCTGGCCGCCCAGCTGGCGCCGCGCGAGGTCGGCGGCCGCGCCGACGGCTGGGCCATCGCCGACCCGGCCGCCGGCCTGCGCTGGGGTCAGGTCTGGTGGGCGGAGCCGGACGGCCGGCCCTTCGATCCGCTCTGGCTGCGCCGCGCCGCCGCCTTCGTCAACCAGGCGCGCGTCGCCCATGCGCGCGCGCCCGGCTTCGAGGCGACCTGGTTCGCCGCCATGGATCTGAACAGCTCCTTCGGCTATCCCTGGATCGAGCCGGCGACGATTCTGCAGAGCATGGGCGTTGCCGCGCTTCGCGAGCTGGCGCCGCTGCGCGCCGCCGCAGCGGCCAGGACGCGCGCACGGCTGGCGGCCCAGCCACCGGCGATCGAGGACGCGGGCGCCTCGCACTGGGGCCCGCCCTATCGCAGCCAGCTGGCCGGCCATCTGGTCGTCTCGCATATGGCGCCGGTGCGTGTCGGCGCGCAGATCGTCGGCGAGGTCTCGCTGGACTTCCGCCTCGACGATCTGCAGGCGCGGCTGCGCGCCTGGGCCCTGCCGGGCGAGCGCGACTGGATCGTCGACGCCGCGCGCCAGGTGCTGGCCGATACCGAGCAGGGCCCGCCCGGCGAGCAGCAGGCGCTGACCGGCTGGGCCTCGCGGGCGCCGGATGGCCTGGCCGAGCCGCATCTGCGCGCGGCGCTGGACCAGGGGCCGCAAAGCGTCGGCGACTGGCTGCTGGTCGCTGCGACCCGGCCCGGCTCGCCCTGGACCTATGTCAGCGCGGTGCCGCGCGCCGAGCTGCGCGCGCGCATCCTGCCCAGCCTGCTGCCCAACGCGGCGATCGCGCTGGCCCTGCTGCTGGGCCTGGTCGCCGCGCAATGGCTGCTGGCGCGCCACTTCGTGCAGCCGGCGATGCAGCTGCTGGCCTATCTGCGCGCGCTGTCGGCCGACCACCGGGCACCGGCGCCGCGGCTGGGGCGGCGCTGGCAGGTCTGGGTCGACAGCCTGGGCGCCACCTTCGCCCACCAGTTCCATCTGCTGCAGCGCGAGCGCGGCAGCGAGGCGCGCAAATCGGCCATCCTCGACCATGCGCTGGAGGCGATGGTCTCCACCGACGCGGCCGGCCATATCGTCGAATTCAACCCGGCGGCCGAACAGATGTTCGAGCGCCGGCTGGACGAGGTGCGCGGCGCCGATGTCGCCGAGCTGCTGATTCCGCCGCGCTACCGCGCGCGCCATCGCGCCGGCCTCGAGCGCCTGGCCGCCGGCGCCGCGCCCAGCCTGCTCGGGCGGCGGCTGGAGATGCATGCGCTGCGCCGCGACGGCAGCGAGTTCGCCGTCGAGATGGTGCTGTGGCGCAGCGAGCTCGACGGCGAGACCAACTACACCGCCTCGCTGGTCGACGTGTCCGAGCGCCAGCAGGCGCGCCAGCAGATCGAGCGCCAGCGCGAGTCGCTGCGCCAGGCCGAGAAGCTGTCGGCCATGGGCAGCCTGCTGGCCGGCGTCGCGCACGAGCTGAACAATCCGCTGGCCATCGTGATGGGCCGCGCCGGCCTGCTCGACGACAAGCTGCAGGGCAGCCCGCTGCAGGCCGATGCCCAGCGCATCCGCGAGGCGGCCGAGCGCTGCGGCCGCATCGTGCGCACCTTCCTCAATATGGCGCGGGCACGCGCGCCGCAGCGCGCGCCGGTGGCGCTGAACGATATCGTCCGCGCCGCCGCCGACATGCTGGCCTATACCTTGCGCAGCCACGGCATCGCGCTGGAGCTGCAGCTCGACCCGGACCTGCCGCCGCTGATGGGCGATGCCGACCAGCTGGGCCAGGTGCTGCTTAACCTGCTGATCAATGCCCAGCATGCGCTGGCCGAGAAGAGCGCCGGCGAGGAGCCGCGCCGCATCGTCGTCGCCACCGGCGTCGAGGCGCGCCGGCCCGGCGGGCGCGAGCCGCGGATCTGGCTGCGCGTGCAGGACAACGGCCCCGGCGTGCCGGCCGAGGTGCGCGACAAGCTGTTCGAGCCCTTCTTCACCACCAAGGACGAGGGCCTGGGCACCGGCCTGGGCCTGTCGGTCTCGCGCTCGCTGCTGCGCGAGCATGGCGGCGACCTGCATCTGGAGGGCGGCGAGCCGGGCCGCCGCGGCGCCAGCTTCCGCCTCAGCCTGCCGATCAGCGGCGTGCCCGAGCCGCAGGCCGACGACAGCGATGCCCAGCCGGCGGCCGAGCGGGCGCCGCTGCGCCTGCTGGTGGTCGACGACGAGGCCGAGCTGGCGGCGCTGATGCGCGAGGCGCTGGAGGGCGCCGGCTACGAGGTCGCAACCGCCGAGTCGGGCGCGGTCGCCCTGGCCCTGCTGCTGGAGGCGCGCTTCGACGCCATCATCAGCGATCTGCGCATGCCCGAGGTCGACGGCGCCGAGCTCTGGCGCGCGGTGCAGGCCCTGCATCCGGCGCTGGCGCGGCGCATGCTATTCGTCACCGGCGACATCCTGTCGCCGGCGGCCGCCGAATTCCTGCGCGACAGCGGCTGTCCGGCGCTGGAAAAACCATTCAAGCCGCAGGACCTGCTGGCCGCCGTGCGGCGGCTGCCGCTGTCCGCCCCGGAGGAGGATCACCACGATGCCCAGCGCTGAATCGCCGTCCACCGAACTGCATGCCAGCGCGGCGGCAGCCATCGTGCGCCGCTACCGCCGCCTGCTGTGGCTGGTCAGCCTGCCGCTGTTCCTGCTGGTCGCCCTGCTGGCGCTGGGCCAGGGCCTGGCCGCGCATCGCAATGCGCTGGGCGGGCTCGAGCATGAGGCGGCCCGCCAGCGCGACGCGCTGCAGCAGCTGGCGCGCGAGGCCGAGCAGCATGTCGAGGACCTGCGCCGCTTCGCCGAGCGCGAGCTGATCACCGCGGCGCGCGCGCCCGACGCGATCCTGGCCGCCGCGCTGCAGGGCGGCCCCGGCCGCGGCTACACGCTGGACGAGTTGCCGCAGCTGCTGCAGCCGGGCCTGGCCCAGCTGCTGTGGCCGGCCGACGAGCGGCCCGACGAGGCGGTGCTCTGGCGGCTGCAGGCCTTTGCCGCGCTGGCCGAGCGTGCCCATGACCGCCATGCCGAGCTGGCCCGCTCCTACTACCTGGCCTGGCCGCAGCGCCATGTGCTGCTCTATCCCTGGCTGCCCAGCAGCCAGCTGCTGCAGGGCCTGGGCGGCGGCGATCTGGCGACGGCGGTGCAGCGCTGGTACGAGCGGCCCGAGTTCGGCAGCGCCAGCGCCGGCAATCCCTCGCAGGGCGCCTTCTGGCACTGGGTGCCGGGCCAGGCCAGCGTCGTGCATGGCGCACCGGTCTATGCCGGCGAGCGCTTCCGCGGCCTGGTCGCGACCGAGCTGCGACTGCAAAGCCTGGCGCGTGCGGCGGCCAGCGAATCGCCGGCCTCCTGGTGGCTGATCGGCCCGCGCGGCGATGTGCTGGCGCGCGCCGGCGAGCTGGCGCAACATCCGGAGGAGGCGGTGCTGGCGAACGCCCGCGCGGCCGAGGGCCGCGGCATTGCCGCCGGGGGCCTGCGCGTCGTCGCGCTGCCGCTGCGCAGCGCGCCCTGGACACTGGTCGTCGCGCGCCCGGAGGCCGGCCTCCTGGCGCAGATCGTGCCGGAGCTGCTGCCCTATGCCTTGATCGGCGCCGGCCTGATGGGCCTGCTGCTGCTGGGCCAGTGGATGCTGCGCCACCGGGTGATCGAGCCGGTGCTGGCGGTGATGCGCTTTCTGTCCGAGCGCTCGCGCGACGAGGCGGCGGCGGAGCCGCGGCTGACGCCGCGCTGGCAGCCCTGGATCCGCGTGATCAGCGCCACCTTCGCCGCGCAGCGCGAGGCGCGCGAGCGCGAGCGCCGCAGCGAGGCGACCAAGTCGGCCATCGTCGACCATGCGCTGGCCGCCATCATCACCACCGACGAGCAGGGCCGCGTGGCCGAATGGAACCCGGCCGCGGCCGCGATGTTCGGCCTGGCGCGCGCGGCGGCGCTGGGCCGGCCGGTCGGCGAGCTGATCATCCCGGCGCGGCTGCGCGCCGCCCACGAGGCCGGCATGCTGCGCGCGCGCAGCAGCGGCGACATGCGCCTGGCCGGCCAGCGCCTGGAGATGAGCGGGCTGCGCAGCGACGGCAGCGAATTCCCGATCGAGATGGTGCTGGCGCGCACCGACGTCGACGGCAGCCACCATTTCACCGCCTTCATCAACGACATCAGC
Source organism: Roseateles violae (assembly GCF_030410485.1). GTDB lineage: Bacteria > Pseudomonadota > Gammaproteobacteria > Burkholderiales > Burkholderiaceae_C > Roseateles_D > Roseateles_D violae. The sequence continues at coordinate 508,584 of NZ_JAUHHC010000005.1, forward strand.
GCCAAGCGCCAGGCGCAGCAGGAGATCGAGCGCCAGCGCGAGGCGCTGCGCCAGAGCGAGAAGCTGACCGCGATGGGCAGCCTGCTGGCCGGCGTCGCGCACGAGCTGAACAACCCGCTGTCCATCGTGCTGGGTCGCGCGGCGCTGCTGGAGGGCAAGGCGGCCGGCGGCGGGCTTGCCGACGATGTGCGGCGCATCCGCGAGGCGGCCGAGCGCTGCGGCCGCATCGTGCGCACCTTTCTGAACATGGCGCGCGCCAAGCCGCAGACGCGCCAGGCGGTGCCGCTGAACGAGCTGGTGCGGGCGGCGGTCGAGCTGCTCGGCTATTCGCTGCGCTCGGGCGGCATCACGCTGGAGCTGGCGCTCGCGCCTGATCTGCCCGAGCTGCAGGCCGACCCCGATCGGCTGGGCCAGCTGGTGATGAATCTGATCGTCAATGCGCAGCAGGCGCTGTCGGCCCAGGCCGGCGAGCGGCGGCTGAGCATCGCCAGCGGGCTGGATCCCGACGGCCAGCGCCTGTGGCTGCGCGTGGCCGACAACGGCCCCGGCGTCGCGCCCGAGCTGCGCGAGCGCGTGTTCGCGCCCTTCTTCACCACCAAGGGCGACGGCGAGGCAAACGGCGTCGACAACGGCGGCAGCAAGGGCACCGGCCTGGGCCTGGCCGTCGCGCGCAGCGTCGCGCGCGAGCATGGCGGCGAGCTGCAGCTGGAGGACACGGCCGGCGGCGCCAGCTTCCTGCTCAAGCTGCCGCTGGTGGCCGGCCCGCAGCCGGCCCAGGCGGCGCCGGCGCCGATCGCCGACGCGGCGCGGCGTCAGCTGCGCGTGCTGGTGGTCGACGACGAGACCGAACTGGCCGGCCTGCTGCGCGAGGCGCTGGAGGGCGCCGGCTTCGAGGTGGCGACGGCCGAATCGGGCCTGGTCGCGCTGGAACTGCTGGCCGAGGCGCGCTTCGACGCCATCGTCAGCGATCTGCGCATGCCCGGCATGGATGGCGCGGCGCTGTGGCGGGCGGTGCGCGAGCGCCAGCCGCTGCTGGCGACCCGGATGCTGATCATCACCGGCGACACCCTGAGCCCCGGTGCCACCGACTTCCTGCGCGAGGCCGGCTGCGCGCTGCTCGAAAAGCCCTTCGCACCTGCCGAGATGGTCGAGCGCGTGCGCGCGCTGACCGAGGCATGAGGACCGGGCCGGCTCGGCTTCTCAGGCCGCCAGCGCCAGCTCCGGCTTGGCCGCATCCATCATCGTGCGGCTGATCAGGCCGTAGACGGCCAGCCAGGCGGCGCGGGTGTCGGCATCAAAGGCGTCGCCCAGGCCCTGCTCAAGGGTCTTGATCAGCGCCGCGCCGACCAGCGCGTAATGGGCGTCCTGCACGCCATAGCCGACATGGCGGGCACCCAGCTGGCGCAGCACCGGCAGCAGTTGCTCGGGCTGGTCCAGCAGGCGCATCGCGGCTCCCATCATCTGCATCAGTTGATGGCCCTGCTGCGCCATATCGCCGCGGAACAGGCGGCGCAGCGAGGGCGCGGCCTCGAACAGATGGCCGTAGAACAGCGCGGCGGCCGTATCGGCGATCGGCTCGACCAGGGCAAAGCTGCGGCGGACCAGGGCGACTTCTTGCGTGGAGATGACAGCGGACATGAAGCTTCCTTCTCGATTCGATGGGCGGCGCCACCGGGTGGCGGGCCTTGGCATCGAACTGTGAAGGCGTCCGGTATCAGGCTTGTTGCAGGCGGCGCGCGGCTTGGTTGCGTTTGTTGCGCGGGCCGGCAAGGCAGCCAGCAAGAAAAGAAAGCAGATGCCCGCTCAGGGTGCCAGCACCAGCACGAGGGCGGCGGCCACGCTGACCAGGGCGACCGCCAGCACGAAGCTGCTCGCCTCGGGATCGCTGGAGCCCTCCTGCGGCAGCTGCCAGGGCAGCAGATGCAGGCCGGTCGGCAAGTGGTGATGAGCGGAGCGGTTCAGGCGCGTCAACAACTTCATGGCGTCCTCTCCTGGAAACGGCCGGCGATTCCCTTGGCGGGTGTTTTCGCTGCAGTTTCGGGGCCAATTGTTGCGCGCCGCTTTCCACCTTGTATCAGCAGGGTTTCATTGGTGTCGCCGCGAACGCTCAGAAGGGGTTGTACGACTTCTCGGGCCGGTAGTGCAGATAGCCGATGCTCGCGCCGGCACGCAGGCCGACGCCCAGGCGGATCGGCGCCAAGGTGATGCCGTTCAGGCGCTGGTAGTTGATGCCGGCGCCACCGACGTAGTAGAAGCTGCCGTCGACGCCGGGGAAGCGCTGGTAGATCGCCGAGGCACGCGGCAGCTTGTAGACCAGGGTGAAGACCTTGGACGCATTGGCGCCGGCGTCGAAGCCGATCGAGGGGCCGGCCCAGAACACGGGGCTGGCGCCACCGTTCTTCATCATCAGCTGGCCCTCGCCATAGCGCAGACCCAGGGTCAGGGCGCCGCTGGCCTCCTGGCCCTTGATATAGGCGTTGGGCCGCCCCTGCTCCTTGAAGGCCTTCTCGATCACCTTGGCCAGGCCCTCGGTCGTGCTGCCGAAGAAATCGGTGGCCGCCTTCAGCACCGAGTCCTGGTCATAGGTGGCGTCATCGTTGTCGGCGGCCAGCGCCATGCCGGCGGGCAGGCCGGCGCCCAGCAGGGCGCCGAGCCGGCCCAGCACCTGGCGGCGGTCGAGCGGGGAGCGGATGAAAGCGTTCGTCATTGTTCTTGTCGGGATTGGGGAGAACCCGAGCTTAACGAATGGACGGGCGCCCCGCAGCGGGTGGAAGCGGCAGCACGCTGTAGGACAAATGCCAGCGGCGTGATCTTTGTCGCAAGCCGTGCGCAGCTCGCCCGCCTACACTGGGCCGCGCTCGCGATAGAACACAAGACGACAAGCAAGCCCGCAGGAGGAGCCCTTGAGCACACAGGACGATCTGCCCAAGCTGGCAATGGCGCTGGAGTACGCCGATCTGGCCGCGGCCCTTTATCTGGCCGGCGGCAGCGAGCACGCGGCCCGGCTGCTGGCCGCCGGTGCCGAGCAACTGCTGGGCGATCTGGCCCGGCTGCTGGGCGGGCATGTGGACGACGACGAGGTGCAGAGCCTGCTGACCCGCATCGCGCTGCGCTACCAGGCGCCGCTGATCGAGCCGCGCGGCCATGCGCAGGCGCGCCAGCAGCAGACGGCCGTGCAGCGCGCCGGCGAGCTGGCCGGCCTGCCCGGTGGCGAGGCACGCCGCGCGACCGCGGCCTATCTGCGCGCCTGCTGGTTCATGCTGGAATCGATGGGACTGGAGGCGGTGATCCCGCTGCGCCTGCAGCGCGCGGTCGACCACAGCACGATCTGCGCCTCGGCCGCCGCGCAGGCCTGAGGCAGGGAGCCGGTGCTCTGCTAGCATGGTTCACAGCCACCGGGAGCCCGCCATCGAGACCGACCGCCGCCAGTTCAACCGCGTCGCCTTCGCGACCGGCGCCGAGCTGATCACCACGCAGGAGCGTCTGCAGGCGCAGGTGCTCGATCTGTCGCTGAAGGGCGCGCTGTTGCAGCTGCCCGCGGGCGCGCTGGTCGGTGCGGGCACGCCCTGCCTGCTGAAGCTGCTGCTGGCCGACCAGCAGACCGTGATCTCGATGGCCGGCGAGCTGGCCCATGTCGAGGGCGAGCGGGCCGGCATGCTGTGCCGCAGCATCGACATCGAGAGCATCACCCATCTGCGCCGCCTGGTCGAGATCAATCTGGGCGACCACGCGCTGCTGGAGCGCGATCTGAAGGCGCTGATCGCCGGCTGAGGGGCCCCTGGGAGCCCCTCTTCTCAGGAGAGGATGAACTCGCGCAGCACCGGGAAGGCCCGCTCGGGATCGTCCCGCCAGGCGCCATGGCCGACGCCCGGGAAGCTGACCAGGCGCGAGCATGGCGCCGGCAGCGCCGCCGCGATCTCCTGCGCATCCTCCAGCGGGCAGACCGGATCGTCCTCGCCGGCCAGCACCAGCACCGGGCATTGCGCCCGCGCCAGGCCCGGCAGCAGGTTCAGGCCCTGCTTCTCGCCGGCGACGAAGTGCAGCAGGATCTCCTCGCGCACCAGGGTGCGCAGGCCGGCCTCGGGATCGCGCGGCTCGCGCGTGTTGTAGAGCTTGCGGCAGCCGGCCCAGTAGGCCGCCCAGCTGGCCGGCGTCGGGTCGCTCCAGAAGGCCTCGGCCAGCGCGCGCGCCAGCGGCCCGCCGAGCTTCTCGAACATCGCCAGCTTGCGCTCCATGCCCATATGGTGCGAGGTGCTGGACAGGATCACCTTGGACGCATGGCCCGGATGGCGGGCGATGTAGCGCTGGGCGACAAAGCCGCCGAAGGACTGGCCCAGCACGATGGGCTTTGCGATGCCAAGCGCGTCGCAAAGCCGCACGATGTCGTCGGCCCAGATGTCCAAGGTCCATTCGCTGCTGGGCCGGGGGTCGCTGCGGCCGTGGCCGCGGTGGTCGTAGTAGACGATCTGGGCGATGTCGGCCAGCTGCGAGAAGGCCGGCTTGTAGGCCGAGTGGTCGAAGCCCGGCCCGCCGTGCATGCAGATCAGCGTCGGCTTCTCCCGCATCGTCGGCCCGTCGGGCACCAGGCCCGGGCCCTCGACGTCGACAAACAGGCGCACGCCCTGGCCAATATCGATACGCATCGCGGTCTTCCTTTCCTGATCATTCGCGCTTCGCTGGCCGCAGTATGCATGGCCGGGCCTGGGCGGCCGCCGGGCTGTTTCGTCCCGCCCTGGGCGATTTCGTCGCAAGCCTGTACGCGGCCGGGCCGGCGGCGACACAATGCAGCCCATGAGCCAAAAGCCAGGAAGCACCGCTGCGCCGGTGCCGCCGTCAGCCGCCCCATCGTCATCACCATGGGCCGCACGATCGGCGTTCTTGCAGGTCTTCAATCTGCGGATGATCGCCGCCGTCTATTACTTCTGCCTGCTGCATGCGACCTCGCGCGCGCTGGCCTGGTACGACGGCGAGCCGATGCGCTTCGACGAATGGCTGTACAGCCTGATCCGCTTCAGCCGCCAGTCGCTGCTGACCGGCCTGAGCATCCTGCTGGCCGTGGCCCTGGTCGAGGCGCTGCTGGCGACACCGGCGGCGCAGCGCTGGTCGGGCCGCCGGGTGCTGGCGCTGCAGGGCGCGGCGGTCGCCTGCGGCGCGCTGCTGGGCGCGCTGGCGCGGCACTACGTCGCCAACTACGGCATGACGGGCGTCAAGTTCATGTGGGGCTGGTTCTACTCGACGGTGGCGCTGTGGACCCTGCTCGGCTGCATGGCGTACGCGGTGCTGCGCGTGCTGCGCGCCGACCACGCGGCGCGCGACCGCCTGCGCCAGGTGGCGCGCGAGCGCGCGGCGCTGGAGGCGCAGCAGCTGGAGGCCCAGGTCTCGGCGCTGAATGCGCAGATCGAGCCGCATTTCCTGTTCAACACCCTGGCCAACGTCAAGCGCCTGTACGAGACCACGCCGGATCGCGGCCGCGACATGCTGGTCAGCCTGATCGCCTATCTGCGCGCGGCCCTGCCCAGCATGCGGCGCCAGGATTCGACCCTGGGCCAGGAGCTGGAACTGGTGCGCAACTACCTGACCATCCTGCAGATGCGCATGGGCGAACGCCTGAGCTTCGGCATCGAGGCCGATGCGCGCCTGCTCGAGGCGCGGCTGCCGCCGATGGTGCTGCCGACCCTGGTCGAGAACGCGATCAAGCATGGGCTCAGCCCCCTGCCCGAGGGCGGCCGCATCGAGATCCACGCCCATGCCAGCAGCGGCGCCGACGGCGTCGAGCAAATGGCCGTCGAGGTGCGCGACAACGGCCAGGGCTTTGCCAGCAGCGGCGGCAGCGGGGTGGGCCTGGCCAACACCCGCGCACGCCTGGCCGCGCTGTTCGGCGCCGGTGCGGCGCTGGAGCTGGAAGCGGCGCAGCCGCGCGGCGTGGTGGCCCGGGTGCGCATGCCCATGCAGGCGCTGGCGGCGGCGGCCCCATGAGCGCCGTGCTGCACCCGCCGCGCAGCGGCCAGCCGGCGGCGCTGCTCGGCCATCTGCTGCGGGCCTGGCGTTCGCTGCACTGGCAGGAGCTGGCCGCCTTCGCGCTGGCCGGCCTGCTGTTCGGCCTGATCGACCTCAGCTCGCTGCTGGAGATCGATGTCGGCACGCAGCTGGCGCCGGTGGTGATGCGCCATCTGCTGCTGCCGGTGGTCGCCTGCCTGGCGCTGCTGGCCGTCTGGCTGCCGGCCGACCGCAGCGAGCGCCAGCATCCGAAGCGCCCTCTGCGGCTGGCGCTGGCCGTGCTGATCGGCTCGGCGCTGGCCATGCTGATCAGCGCCGGCGTCGAGAAGCTGCTGCCCTGGCCCTCGGTCTCCGATCTGATGCGGGCCAAGAAGGGCCTGCCGCCGATGCCCAGCCTCAATGTCGCCGGCATGCTGGGCGACACGCTGTGGGTCTTCATGCCCTCGGCGATGATGATCGCCGTCGTCGAACTGCTGCGCCGGCGCCGCCACTACGAGGAATCGGTGCAGAAGATGCTGCACGAGCACAGCCAGATCAAGCGCCGCGCGATGGCGGCGCGGCTGGCCGCGCTGCAGGCCCAGGTCGAGCCGCAGCTGCTGTTCGACGCGCTGGTCGATATCGAGCAGGCCTATGGCCGCGCCGACGCGCGCGCCCCGGCGCGCATGGAGCAGCTGATCCGCCACCTGCGCGTTGCCCTGCCGCGGCTGCGCGAATCGGGCTCCAGTCTGGAGGCCGAGGCCGATCTGCTGGAAAGCTATCTGGGCGTGCTGCAGGGCCTGGGCCAGGCGACGCCGCGCTTCGAAGCGCGCTGGCCGGCCGAGCTGCGCGGCGCCAGCGTGCCGCCGATGCTGCTGCTGCCGCTGCTGCAGCGCGCGCTGCGCCTGGCCGAGCTGACCCCCAGCTGTTGCAGCCTCAGCGCCGAGACGCATGAGGGCGGCCTGCGCGTGCTGCTCGAGTTCGACCGGCCCGGCCTGTGCGGCGACGATGCCGAGCTGCAGTCGCTGGCCGAGCGGCTGCGCGTGCTGTCCGGCGGCCCGGCGCGGCTGGCCTGCCGCAGCCTGGCCGGCACGACCCTGTTCACCCTGGAACTGAATCGATGATGAGAACGCTCAGTGCGGCGACGGCCGTCGTGGCCGAGGACGAGGAGACCCTGCGCCACGAGCTGGTCGAGCAGCTCGGCAAGCTCTGGCCCGAGCTGTCCATCGTCGGCGAGGCGGCCGACGGCGTGCAGGCGCTGCGCCTCTTGGACGAGCACCGGCCCGACGTGCTGTTCCTGGACATCCAGATGCCCGGCGCCACCGGCCTCGATGTCGCGCGCCAGGTCGGCGGGCGCAGCCATGTGGTCTTCGTCACCGCCTACGACCAGTACGCGGTGGCCGCCTTCGACCAGGGCGCGGTCGACTATGTGTTGAAGCCCTTGAACAGCGCGCGCCTGTTCACCGCTATCGGCCGGGTCAAGCAGCGCCTGGCCGGCCCGCCGGTGGAGCTGGGCCCCTTGCTGGACCAGCTGGCCGCGCGGCCCGGCGGCGCGGCCGCGCCGCGCGGCTTCCTGCGCTGGATCAATGCCTCGATCGGCCAGACCCTGAAGCTGATCACCGTCGACGAGGTGCTGTACTTCCAGTCCGACAACAAATACACCAAGGTCGCGACGCGCGAGGGCGAGGCGCTGATCCGCAAGCCGCTGAAGGAGCTGGTCGACGAGCTCGATCCGCAGCAGTTCTGGCAGATCCATCGCTCGACCCTGGTCAATGCGATGGCCGTTGCCGCGGTGACGCGCGACTTCCGCGGCCGCATGCAGGTGCGGCTGAAGGAGCATGCGGACACCCTGCTGGTGGCCGAAAGCTACGCGCATCTGTTCCGGCAGATGTGATGCGTGGCGGCATTCTCGCCCTCGCGCTGCTCTGCGGCAGCGCGCTGGCCGCCCCGGCGCCGCCACCGAATCTGGTCGTGATCGACGCGCGGCTCAGCACCGCCGGCCAACCCTCGGCCGAATGGCTGGCGACGCTGAAGGAGCAGGGCTACGAGGCGGTCCTCTATCTGGCGCCGGCCACGGTGTCGGACGCCGTGCGGGAGGAGCCGCAGCTGGTCGCGGCCCAGGGCCTGATCTGGCGCCACATCCCCATCCCCTTCGGCGCGCCGACGGCCGCGCACTACGAAGAATTCGTCCGCCAACTCGCCGAGCTGCGCGAGCGCAAGCTGCTGGTGCACTGCCAGGTCAATATGCGCGCCTCGAGCCTGACCTTTCTGTACCGCGTCTTGGTCGAAGGCGTCGATCCGCATGAGGCCTGGGAAGCGGTCGCGCGCGTCTGGACTCCGCAGGGGCCGTGGCGCCGGCTGATGCTGGATCAGCTGCGCCGGCGGGGCATCGCCTTCGATCCGTTCTAGGGCCTGTCGCCAAGATGACCGCCGCGGCGGCGTCCGCCGCCGCACAATCGGCGACAAACAGGAGACGCCGCCATGCCGCAAAGCCATTACCGCATCTGCCCCTTGTGCGAGGCCTGCTGCGGCCTTGAGGTCCGCAGCGAGGGCAAGCAGGTCTTGAGCATCCGCGGCGCCGAGCAGGATGTGTTCAGCCGCGGCTTCATCTGCCCCAAGGGCGTGTCGCTGAAGGATCTGCACGAGGACCCGGACCGTCTGCGCGCGCCGCTGATCAAGCGCGACGGCGTCTTTGTCGAGGCCAGCTGGGACGAGGCCTTTGCCGAGATCGAGCGGCGCCTGCTGCCGCTGATCGCCGCGCATGGCGGCGATGCGGTCGCCACCGTCTTCGGCAATCCAAGCGCGCACAAGATCAGCCTGCTCAGCTACATCCCGCGCCTGGTCAAGGCGATCGGCACGCGCAATATCTTCTCCGCCTCGACCCTGGACCAGATGCCCAAGCAGCTGAGCGCGGGCCTGATGTTCGGCCACTGGCTGTCCATCCCGGTGCCCGATATCGAGCGCTGCGACTATCTGCTGATGCTGGGCGCCAATCCGATGGTCAGCAACGGCAGCCTGTGGACCGTGCCCGACTACCGCGGCAAGTCCAAGGCCATGCGCGAGCGCGGCGGTCGCATCGTCGTCATCGATCCGCGCCGCACCGAGACCGCCGCCCAGGCCGATGAGCATCTGGCGATCCGCCCCGGCGGCGATGTGTTCCTGCTGCTGGGGCTGGTGCACACCTTGTTCGACGAGGGCCTGGTCCGGCTGGGCCGCCTGGCCGAATGGACGAACGGCGTCGAGGCCGTGCAGCAGGCCGTCGCGGCCTACCCGCCCGAGCGCACCGCCGCCGGCTGCGGCATCGATGCCGCCACCCAGCGCCGGCTCGCGCGCGAGTTGGCCGCCGCGCCGCGCGCCTGCGTCTACGGCCGCCTGGGCACCTGCACGCAGCGCTTCGGCAGCCTGAACAGCTGGCTGGTCGATGTGCTGAACGTGCTGACCGGCCATCTCGACGCCGCGGGCGGCGCGATGTTCCCGAAGGCGGCCGCCTTCGCCGCCAACACGCTGGGCAAGCCGGGCAGCGGCAAGGGCGTGGCCACCGGCCGGCGCGCCAGCCGGGTCTCCGGCGCGCCCGAGGTCTTCGGCGAACTGCCGATCACCTGCCTGGCCGAGGAGATCGAGACCGCCGATGGACCGGACGGGGTCCAGGTGCGCGCGCTGATCGCCATCGCCGCCAATCCGGTGCTGTCGGCGCCGAACGGCCCGCGGCTGGCGCGCGCGCTCGAGGGCCTGGACTTCATGCTGAGCCTGGACATCTATCTGAACGAGACCAGCCGCCATGCCGATGTGATCCTGCCCGGCCTGTCGCCGCTGGAGGACCTGCATTTCGACATGGCCTTCCCGCAGTTCTCCTTCCGCAACCATGCGCGCTTCTCCGGCCCCGTGTTCGAGCGGCCGGCCGGCACGCCGGAGGAATGGGAGACCATCCTGCGCCTGGCCGCCCTGGTCGAGGGCCGCGGCCGCCATGTCGACATTGCCGCGCTCGACGATGCGGCGATCGCCGCCGATGTGCAGAAGTTTGCCGGCGAGCAGGCCGGCGCGGTGCTGGCGGCGCTGGGCGAGCAGCGCGGTCCCGAGCGCCTGATCGATCTGGCACTGCGCAGCGGCCCCTATGGCGACCGCTTCGGCCTGAAGCCCGAAGGCCTCAGCCTGACCAAGATCAAGGCGGCCGATGGCGGCATCGACCTCGGGCCGCTGCAGCCGCGTATCCCCGAGATGCTGCGCACCCCGACCGGCCGCATCGAGCTGGCGCCGCCGCTGCTGCTCGGCGATCTGCCCCAGGTCGCCGCGGCGCTGGACGCGCCGCCGGTCGAGGGCATGCTGCTGATCGGCCGCCGGGACATGCGCTCCGGCAATAGCTGGATGCACAACCTGCCGGTGCTGGCCAAGGGACCCGAGCGCTGCACGCTGCTGGTCCACCCGGCCGATGCCGCGCGCCTGGGCCTCAGCGACGGCGGCCGGGCCCGGCTGGCCACGACCACCGGCGCCGGCCTGGTGCGCGTCGAGCTGAGCGAGACCTTGATGCCCGGCGTCGTCAGCCTGCCGCATGGCTGGGGCCATGATCTGCCCGGCGCCCGACTGCGGCAGGCGGCCGAACGGCCCGGCCTCAATATGAATGCGCTGCTCGACGACGGCGCGCGCGATCCGCTGTCCGGCAACGCGGTGCTCAGCGGCGTGGCGGTGCAGATCGCGCCCGCCTGAGGGGAATCGGCGGCATGAAGGGCGCAGAAAACAAAAGGCCATGAATTCTGTGCTACATTCCGCCTCCATAGAACCGCACAAGACCGTTTATTCAAGGTCTTCAATCTGCAGCCCTCACGGCCTCCGGCCGTCGGCTCGCTTCAGTTTCAACTCCCCCATTGACTGTTCTTGAGTGTTTCTGTCCTCGCCGACCATGGGGTCGCGAGGTTTTCTCTTATTCATTGTTTTTCCAAGGAACACATCATGAGCGGCATGCAAACTGGCATCGTCAAGTGGTTTGACGACGGCAAGGGCTTCGGCTTCATCACCCCCACCGACGGTGGCAAGGATCTGTTCGCCCACCACAGCGAGATCAAGAACAACGGCGGCTTCCGCACGCTGGCCGAAGGCGCCCAGGTGGAATTCGAAGTCAAGCAAGGCCCCAAGGGTCTGCAGGCCTCGAACATCCGCGCGCTGTAATTCAGCCGCCAAAACGGTGACGCGTGAGCGTCACCGGTCCCGAGTTTCTCGGGACGAACAGCGCGGCGCCACGGGTGTTCCCGCAGCGCCGCCATCAACAGCTTGCCTAGATCAGAAGAAGACCCGGCAAGTTGCAATCGGCCTTCCCAGCCGATGCCACCCGAATGACCTCGCTCACAAGGTCGTCCAAACCCATTGAAATCCCGATCGCCCGCTGCCTGATGGCCGCGAAATGGCGCTCTGGCCTTCGTTCATTCCAATCGCGCTGAGACTCGTCTTTGTCCCGGCGCACACCTCGATATCGAAAATGCAGAAGAACAGCATTGAGGTGGGCAAATATCTTGTCTCACCGATGACCAAACCGCAGGACGATGGCAGCTTCGCCGCCTCCGTCTCGATTCGTTCCGGCCGCGGCATGGCCAGCCATGACCGCGTCATGCGCTTCACGCCGAGCTTCCAGAGCCATCGTGCGGCGATCCGCTACGCGACGGCCGAAGGTTTGGCTTGGGCGCGCGCGCATTGAACAAGCATCCGGCCGAATAGAAAGCGCAAAGGGGTCCCGCGGGACCCCTTTTTGCTGGCGCCAGGACCCGATCAGCCCTTGCCGTTCGCCTCCACCAGACCACCGCCCAGCGCCTTGTACAGCTGCACGCTGTTCAGCAACTGCGCCAGGCGCACCTGCACCAGCGCCTGCTGGGCCAGGAAGGCGGAGCGCTGCGCATCGCGCAGATCGAGGCTGTTCGAGACGCCCTGCTGGTAGCGCAGCTCGATCAGGCGCAAGCGCTCGTTCTCGGCGCGCGCCAGTTCGGCCTGCGCGCGCAGCTGCTCGCCGAAGGTGGCGCGGCCGGCCAGCGCGTCGGCCACCTCGCGGAAGGCCGTCTGCACCGCCTTCTCGTACTGCGCGACCGCCGCACCCTGCGCCGCCCGGGCCGCGTCCAGATTCGCCTGGTTGCGGCCGGCGTCGAAGATCGGCAAGAGGATCTGCGAGCCGAAGCTCCAGACCGTGTTGCTGAACAGCTCGGACAGCTGGGTGCTGGCCGTGCCGGCGCTGGCCGTCAGCGAAATACTGGGGAAGAAGGCCGCGCGCGCCGCGCCGATATTGGCGTTGGCGGCGATCAGCTGCTGCTCGGCCTGCAGCACGTCGGGGCGGCCGACCAGCACCTCGGAGGGCAGGCCGGCCGGCACGTCGGGCAGCGCCTGCGCGGCGAGCGGGCGGCCCGGCGGCAGATCGGCCGGCAGCGGCTGGCCGATCAAGAGCACCAGCGCGTTCTCGTCCTGCGCGCGCTGGCGCTGGTTCTGAGCCAGGGTCGCGCGCGCGCCGGCCGCAGCCGATTCGGCGCTGTTCAGGTCCAGCAGCGAGGCGGAGCCGGCGTCGTACTTGAGCCGGATCAGGCGCAGGCTGTCCTCGCGCGACTCGACCGTCTGGCGGCTCAGCTCCAGCATCTCGGTATCGGCCTGCAGGGCCAGATGGGTGGAGGCGACGCCGGCGACCAGGGCGATCTGCGCGGCGCGGCTGCCCTCGGCCGTGGCCAGGTAGCGGGCCGCGGCCGCGTCGCTGTAATTGCGCAGCTTGCCGAACAGGTCCAGCTCGTAGGCGGCAACCTGCAGGCCGGCCTGGTAGCTGCTGTTGATCGTGTCCTTGGCGCCCGGCGTGCGGCTGCTGGTGAAACCGACGCCGACGGTCGGATAGCGGTTGGCGTCGGCAACGCGGGCCAGCGCCCGCGCCTGCTCGACGTTCAGCAGCGCCGTGCGCAGATCGCGGTTGTTGCGCAAGGCCAGCCCGATCAGCTCGCGCAGGCGCGCATCGCCGGCGTAGAAGTTCTGCCAGCTCAGCTCAGCCGCGGCCTGTCCGGTACTCGCCGCCGGCGCAGGCCAGTCGGCCGCCACCGGCGCCGCCGGGCGCTGGTGCTCGGGCGCCAGGTTGACGCAGCCGGCCAGCAGCAGGGCGCCGGCCGCGGCCGTCAGGGCGGTGATTTTTTGCTTGATGGTGATTGTTTTCATACGGCTTCCTCCGAGCCGGGCGCCTGCGGCTTGCCTTCCAGCTCATGCGCATAGAGGCGCTGCTGGCGTTCGCTGCCCTTGAAGATGCGGCGCACGACCAGGAAGAAAATCGGCACGAAGAGCACGGCCAGCAGGGTGGCGGTGATCATGCCGGACAGCACGCCGGTGCCGATCGCGCGCTGGCTGGCCGAGCCGGCGCCGGTGGCGAAGAACAGCGGCGCAACGCCCAGGATGAAGGCCACGGAGGTCATGATGATCGGGCGGAAGCGCAGATGGCAGGCTTCCAGGATCGCCTCGACCAGGCCCTTGCCCTGCGCCTGCAGGTCCTTGGCGAACTCGATGATCAGGATCGCGTTCTTCGCCGACAGGCCGATGATGGTGATCAGGCCGACCTTGAAGTAGACGTCGTTGGGCATGCCGCGGAAGGTGGCACCCATCACCGCGCCCAGCAGGCCCAGCGGCACGACCAGGAGCACCGAGATCGGGATCGACCAGCTCTCGTACAGCGCGCCCAGGCACAGGAACACGGCCAGCAGCGAGAAGGCGAGCAGGATGGTCGCCTGCGAGCCCGAGAGCTTCTCCTCGCGCGACAGGCCGGTCCACTCGTAGCCGATGCCCGGCGGCAGCTTGGCCACCATCTGCTCGAGCTCGGTCATCGCGTCGCCGGTCGAATAGCCCGGTGCCGCATCGCCGGCCAGGCGCATCGCCGGATAGCCGTTGTAGCGCACCGCCTGCATCTGGCCCTTGATCCAGTGCGTGCTGGCAAAGGCCGAGACCGGCACCGCCACGCCGCGGTTGTTGTTGACGTTCAGGCGCAAGAGGTCCTCGGGCTGCATGCGGCTCTTCGCATCGGCCTGCACGACCACGCGCTGCAGGCGGCCCTGGTTCGGGAAGTCGTTGATATAGGCCGAGCCGAGCTGGGTGCCCAGCACGCTGGCGATGCTGTCATAGCTGACGCCCAGGGCATTGGCCTTGTCGCGATCGATGTCGATCTGCAGCTGCGGCGCATCCTCCAGACCATCGGGGCGCATGCCGGTGATGATCTTGCTCTGGGAGGCCATGCCCATCAGCTGGTTGCGCGCATTCAAGAGCGCCTCGTGGCCGAGGCCGGCGCGGTCCTGCAGGCGCAGGGCGAAGCCGGTGGCGGTACCGAGCTCCGGAATCGGCGGCGGCGACAGCGGGTAGATGAAGGCGTCGCGCACGCCGCCCATCATCGCGCCGAAGGCCCGCTGGGCGACGGCGCTGGACGCATGCTCGGGGCCCTTGCGCTCTTCCCAGGGCTTCAGCGGCACGAACACCAGGGCGGCGTTCTGGCCCTGGCCCGAGAAGGAGAAGCCGATCACGCCGATGGTCGCCTCGACCTCGGGCTGCTTGAGCATGAAGTCCTCGACCGCCTTGACGGCCGCCTCGGTGCGGTTGGCCGTCGCGCCCGGCGGCAGCTGCACGTTGACGATCAGATAGCCCTGGTCCTCGTTGGGCAGGAAGGAGGTCGGCATGCGCATGTACAGCCAGCCCACCGCCGCGATCACCGCCACATAGGCGATCATCATGCGGCCGCTGCGCTTGAGCAGCTTGGCGACCCAGCCCTCGTAGCCCTTGGCCGTGCGGGCGAAGCCGCGGTTAAACCAGCCGAAGAAGCCGCTCTTGGCATGGTGGTGGCCGGCCTCGACCGGCTTCAAGAGAGTCGCGCACAGCGCCGGCGTCAGGCTCAGCGCCATCAGCGCGGACAGCAGCATCGAGGACACCATCGCCAGCGAGAACTGGCGATAGATATTGCCGACCGAGCCGGCGAAGAAGGCCATCGGCACGAAGACCGAGACGAGCACGACGGTGATGCCGATGATGGCGCCCGAGATCTGGCCCATCGCCTTCTTGGTCGCCTCGCGGGGACTCAAGCCCTCCTCGCTCATGATGCGTTCGACGTTCTCGACCACGACGATCGCGTCGTCGACCAGGATGCCGATCGCCAGCACCATGCCGAACAGCGTCAGCACATTGATGCTGTAGCCCATGGCCAGCATGATGGCGAAGGTGCCCAGCAGGGCCACCGGCACGACCAGGGTCGGGATCAGGGTGTAGCGCCAGTTCTGCAGGAACAGGAACATCACCAGGAACACCAGGATGATGGCCTCGACCAGGGTCTCGGCCACCTGGGCGATCGAGATCTTGACGAACTTGGACGAGTCGTAGGGGATCTCGTAGATCACGCCCTCGGGAAAGAAGCGGCGCAGTTCCTCCATCCGCTCCTTGACCGCGGTGGCGGCCGCCAGCGCATTGCCGGTCGGCGACAGCTGCACGCCGATGCCGGTCGAGGGCTTGCCGTTCAGGCGCGAGTAGGAGCCATAGCTCTGGCCGCCCAGCTCGATGCGGGCGACGTCGCGCAGGCGCACGGTCGAGCCGTCCGGATTGGCGCGCAGCACGATGTTGCCGAACTGCTCGGTGCTCTCCAGCTGGCCCTTGACGACGACGGTGGCCGACATGGTCTGGCTGGACAGGTTGGGCAGATCGCCGATCACGCCGGCCGGCACCAGCGCGTTCTGCGCGCGGATCGCCGCATTGACCTCGGCCGGCGAGACATTGAAGCTCAGCAGCTTGGCGGGATCGAGCCAGATGCGCATCGCGCGCTCGGTGCCGAAAAGCTGGGCCTGGCCGATGCCGGGGATGCGCTGGATCTCCGGGATGATGTTGCGCGAGGCATAGTCACCCAGCGCCACCGGATCCATGGAGCCGTACTTGCTGGAGAGCGTGACGAAGAGCAGGAAGTTGTTGCGCGACTTGTCGACGCGCACGCCCTGCTGCGTCACCGCCGCCGGCAAGCGCGGCGTCGCGCGCGAGAGCCGGTTCTGCACCTCGACCTGGGCCAGGTCGATATTGGTGCCGGGCTCGAAGGTGACGGTGATCGCGCCGGTGCCATTGGCCTGGGTCACGGACTCCATATAGGCCAGGCCCGGCGCGCCGTTGATCTCCTGCTCGATGACGGAGACGACGCTTTCCTCCAGCGTCTTGGCCGAGGCACCCGGATAGACCGCGCTGATGACCAGCGAGGGCGGCGCGACGGTCGGATATTGCGCAACCGGCAGCTTCAGCGTGGCGACCGCGCCGAAGACCAGGATGAAGAGGGCGATCACCCAGGCAAAAACCGGGCGATCGATGAAGAAGCGAGCCATCGTGTGAACCCCGCTCGCTTAGTGGCTGGCCGCCGAGGCCGGGGCGGAAGCGCCCGCCGCGGGCGCCGAGGCGCCCGGCGTCCAGGGCACCGGGTTGACCGGCGCGCCCGGCACGAACATCTTCTGGAAGCCGTCGACGATGACCTGCTCGCCCGGCTTCAGCCCGTCCGTGACGACCCACTGGTTGCCCTTGGCTGTGTCGATCTTGACGACGCGCGGCGCCGGCTTCTTGTCGGCGCCGACGACCAGCACCGTGTCGCCGCTGGCCGCGCGCGTCACCGCCTGCTGCGGCAGCACGATGGCCGAGGGCAGTTGCACCTGGTTCAGGCGCACGCGCACATACTGGCCCGGCATCAGGGCCAGCTTCTCGTTGGGCACCTCGGCGCGCAGGGTCACCTGGCCCGAGGTCGCGTCGACGCTCAGGTCGGTGAACAGCAGGCGGCCGGGCTTCTCGTACTCGCTGCCATCGTCGAGCACGATGCGCACCAGCGCGGCATTCGCGCCGGCCGACTGCAGCTTGCCGCTGGCCAGCGCGCGGCGCAGCTGCTGCACCTCGGTGGCCGACTGGGTGAAGTTGACGTAGACGGTCGAGGTCTGCTGGATCAGCGCCAGCTGGGTCGCCTCGGCGGCGCTGGCCAGCGCGCCCTCGGTCACCAGCGCGCGGCCGATGCGCCCCGAGATCGGCGCGGTGACGGCCGCGTAGTCCAGATTCAGCTTGGCATTGGTGATCGCCGACTTGGCGGCCGCCACATCGGCCTCCGCCTGCTTGGCGGCCGCCTCGGCGACCAGGAATTCCTGCTGGCTGATCGCCTTGGCTTCGACCAGGGGCTTGTTGCGCTCGGCCAGCGCCGAAGCCTGGGCCAGATTGGCCTGGGCCTTGGCCAGCGTGGCCTTGGCGCTGTCCAGCGCGGCCTGGTAGGGCGCCGGGTCGATCTGGAACAGCGGCTGGCCGGCCTTGACCTCGCTGCCCTCGACGAACAGGCGCTTCTGCACGATGCCGTTGACGCGGGCGCGCACCTGGGCCGTGCGGAAGGCCTCGACGCGGCCGGGCAGCTCGGTCTGCAGGGTCACCGGCTGCAGCACCGTCGTGACCACGCCGACCGCCGGTGGCGGCATGCCGCCGCCCGGACCGCCGCCCGCGGCGGCGCCGTCCTTGGCGCCGCAACCGGCCAGCACGGCGGCGACCGAGATCGCCAGCGGCAGCAGGTACAGCGCGCGGGCGCTGCGGCTCAGCGTTGCGGCCTCACGGCCAGGGGGATGTTGTTCTTTCTTCATTGCGGAGCGGCAGATCACGATGGAAACCTCGCCAGTCGGGTTGGATTTGTTGAATCTTGGACGGATCGAGCAATTCCTGCGCTCCTTTTTGACGGGGCGCAAGAAACGAGACGAATTGTGCTTTCGGCCTCGGGTTGACCCTGAGTATAGCCATACATACATCCGTGCATGTATGTTTCGGCATAAAATCCACACACGATGGCCCGAAAGACCAAGCAAGAGGCGCTGGAGACGCGCGAACGGATCCTGGATGCGGCGGAGACGCTGTTCCAGCGTCGCGGCGTATCGCGCACCTCCTTGCAGGACGTGGCCCAGCAGGCCGAGGTCACGCGCGGCGCGATCTACTGGCATTTCAAGGACAAGGCCGAGCTGTTCGACGCGATGATGCAGCGCGGCACCATGCCGCTGGAGGAAGGCGTGAGCCTGCACGCCCCGCCCGCCGAGGCGCTGAGCCTGGCCGAGCTGCGCTGGGGCCTGGTCAACGTCTTCTACTGCGCGATGCACAACGAGCGCACCCGCCGGGTGTTCGAGATCGCGATGCAGAAGGTCGAGTACACCGGCGAGATGCAGGCGCTGCACGAGCGCAAGCAGGGGGCCCGGCGCACCTGGCGCGAGCAGAACAAGGCGGCCTTCGATCGCGCGGTGGCGCAGGGCCAGTTGCCGACCGGCCTGGACACCCAGGGTGCGGCGATCGCGCTGGTCAGCATGGTCGACGGCCTGTTGCACCAGTGGATCAGCGACCCCGATTCCTTCGACCTGCTGGCCGTCGGCTCGACCGTCGTCGACAACTTCCTGACCAGCCTCGGTCGCGCCGCCGGCCCCTCGCTCTTGCCGCCGATGAGCGCGGCCGAGCTGGCCCGGCTGGGCCAGCAGGCGGTCTGCAGCCTGGGCACGGCGCCGCCCTCCCCCGCGGCCACGGCGTCAGAAAACCACGGCCCGGCCGACTGATTTGCGGTCATGACGCCCGGGTTTGCCCCAATCCTGGGACAATCGCGGGTTAATCTCTTTCAGAGTGCCGCCGTGTCCGCCCATCCCGCCATCGCCCCGCCGAAAGCCAACAAGGCCCTGACCGGCTACCGCCCGTTCTGGGCCAAGCGCTTCGGGCCCGCGCCCTTCCTGCCGATGAGCCGCAAGGAGATGGACGAGCTCGGCTGGGACTCCTGCGACATCATCATCGTCACCGGCGACGCCTATGTCGACCATCCGAGCTTCGGCATGGCGGTGATAGGCCGCACGCTGGAGGCGCAGGGTTTCCGCGTCGGCATCATCGCGCAGCCGGACTGGCAAAGCGCCGAACCGTTCAAGGCGCTGGGCAAGCCGAATCTGTTCTTCGGCGTCGCCGCCGGCAATATGGATTCGATGATCAACCGCTACACGGCGGACCGGAAGATCCGCAGCGACGATGCCTACACGCCCGGCGGCGCCGGCGGCGCGCGGCCCGATCGCGCGACCCTGGTCTACACGCAGCGCTGCAAGGAAGCCTGGAACGAGGTGCCGGTCGTCATCGGCGGCATCGAGGCCTCGCTGCGCCGCATCGCCCATTACGACTACTGGAGCGACAAGGTGCGCCGCTCCATCCTCGTCGATGCCAAGGCCGATCTGCTGGTGTACGGCAATGCCGAGCGCGCGATCGTCGAGATCGCGCACCGACTGGCCCGCCGCGAGCCGGTGACGCAGATCACCGATGTGCGCGGTACCGCCTTCATGCGCCGCGACGAGCACGACACGAGCGACTGGTTCCAGCTCGACTCGACCTCGGTCGACCAGCCGGGCCGCGTCGACGAGCTGATCAGCCCCTATCAGGAGATCAAGCAGGAGGTCTGCGACACGGCGACGGCGCCCGACGCGCCCAAGCCGATCACGATCCACCGCACGGGCAAGATCGCCCTGCCGCCGCGCGAACACACGGTGATCCGCCTGCCCGCCTACGAGCAGGTGAAGAGCGATCCGGTGCTCTACGCCCACGCCAACCGCGTGCTGCATCTGGAGACCAATCCCGGCAATGCCCGCGCCCTGGTCCAGGCCCATGGCGACCGCGATCTGTGGATCAATCCGCCGCCGATCCCGCTGACGACGGCCGAGATGGACCATGTGTTCGACCTGCCCTATGCCCGCTCGCCGCACCCGCGCTATGCGGACGAGAACGGCAGCCACGAGCACGCGACCAAGATCCCGGCCTGGGAGATGATCCGCTTCTCGGTCAACATCATGCGCGGCTGCTTCGGCGGCTGCACCTTCTGCTCGATCACCGAGCACGAGGGCCGCATCATCCAGAGCCGCTCGGAAGACAGCGTGATCCGCGAGATCGAGGAGATGCGCGACAAGGTCAAGGGCTTCACCGGCATCGTCTCCGACCTCGGCGGCCCGACGGCCAATATGTACCGGATCGGCTGCAAGTCGCCCGAGATCGAGGCCGCCTGCCGCAAGCCCAGCTGCGTCTACCCGGGCATCTGCCCGAACCTGAACACCAACCACGATCCGCTGATCAAGATGTACCGCCGGGCGCGGGCCTTGAAGGGCGTCAAGAAGATCCTGATCGGCTCGGGCCTGCGCTACGACCTGGCGATCCAGTCGCCCGAGTACATCAAGGAACTGGTCACCCACCATGTCGGCGGCTACCTGAAGATCGCGCCCGAGCACACCGAGGACGGCCCGCTGTCCAAGATGATGAAGCCGGGCATCGGCACCTACGACCGCTTCAAGCAGCTGTTCGAGAAGGCCAGCGCCGAGGCCGGCAAGAAGCAGTACCTGATCCCCTACTTCATCGCCGCCCATCCGGGCACCTCGGACGAGGACATGATGAATCTGGCGATCTGGTTGAAGCAGAACGGCTTCCGCGCCGACCAGGTGCAGACCTTCTACCCGAGCCCCATGGCCACCGCCACGGCCATGTACCACACGAACAAGAACCCGCTGAAGAAGGTCACGCGCGACAGCGAGGAGGTCGACATCGTCCGCGGCGAGCGCCGGCGCCGCCTGCACAAGGCCTTCCTGCGCTACCACGATGCCAACAACTGGCCGATGCTGCGCGAGGCACTGAAGGCGATGGGCCGGGCCGACCTGATCGGCAACGGCAAGCACCACCTGATCCCGACGTTCCAGCCGGTCACCGACGGCAGCTACGAGAGCGCGCGGCGCAAGAACTCGACCGTCGCGGCCAAGCCCGGCGCCAAGCCCACGGTGGCGACCCGCAGCGCCGCGGGCGGCCCGGGCACGCCGCGCAAGGGTCAGATCCTGACCCAGCACACCGGCCTGCCACCGCGGGTGACCGGCGCGCGGCCGCCCGCGTCCAAGCCGGCGGCACGCAAGTCGGCCGCGACCAAGATCAAGCGCTGAACCAAGCTCGGAGTCAGGCGCGGAGGCTGCGCAGCAGCCGCGCGATCCGCAGGCCCAGGCGGGCGATGCCCAGCGCGCGCAGCAGGCTGCCCGGGCGGCGCGCGCCGGCCAGCAGCACGGCGATGCCGGCGCCGGCCCCGGCCGCGCCGAACCAGCCCAGCGGCCGCGCCAGCCGGCGCAGATCGCTGCGCAGGCCGGCGCGCAATTCCAGATTGCGCAGGCGCAGCGCCAGCTGACGCTGCTGCAGCTCGGCCTGCCGGCGCGCCAGCCCGCCCATCAGCGCTCCAGCGCCTCGCGGTCGCGCTGCAGCTCGGCGGCGCTGGCGGCGAACAGGCCGCCGCCTTGGCTCAGCAGCGCCCGCGTGCGCAGCCAGCACCAGGCAGCCCCGGCCAGATAGAGCAGGCCCAGCGCCAGCGCGGCCAGCCAGCGCAGGCGCTCGGGCGCCAGCAGCAGCAGCGCGATGCTGAGCATCGCGATGGCGGCGATGCCCAGCAGCACCGCCACCAGGCCCTGGGTCAGCGCGGCCAGCAGGCGCAGCTTCTCGGCCTCCAGCTCGGTGGACAGCAGCTCCAGCCGCGTCTGCAGCAGCTCAAGCGCCTGCGTCGCGATGCGGCGCAGCGTCGCCAGCACCCCGTCGGGGGGCGCGCCGATCGTCGCCTCGGGCCGCTCGCTGCTCATATGAAAACTCCCCAAGCCGCGGGTTCCTGCACGTCTGATCCCAGGAGCCGGCCGGCAAATCGTCTATAACCACGTTTATTGCGTTGCGCCAGCGCCGCGTCAAGCGAGCTTGCGCCATGGCACGAGGGAATGGAATCACCTACCCTCGCACATCTATTGTCGAACAAGGCCCTGGAGACGGGACACCCCATGCGCGAGAACAACAGTCCGGCTGGCGACGGCGCGACGGACGACGACGATTTGCTGCAGTTTCTGGATGGCGGGGAGCTCGACGACACGCCGCTGGATGCAGACGCGCGCCCGTGGCGGATCCTGATCGTCGACGACGACGGCGATGTGCACAAGGCCACCGAGCTGGCCATGCAGGGCCTGCGCGTCGAGGGTCAGCCCTTGAGCTTCCTGCACGCAAGCTCGGCCGCCGAAGCGCGCCAGCTGCTGAGCAGCGAGTCGGACCTGGCCATCGTGCTGCTGGACGTCGTGATGGAGTCCGAAGACGCCGGCCTGCGCCTGGTGCGCTACATCCGCGACGAGCTCAAGCAGCGTGCGGTGCGCATCGTGCTGCGCACCGGCCAGCCCGGCTATGCCCCCGAGATCGAGACGGTGCAGGCCTATGACATCAACGACTACAAGACCAAGTCGGAGCTGACCCGCACGCGGCTGTACACGGTGCTGACGGCGGCGATCCGCTCCTACCGCCAGATCTGCGCGCTGGAAGCCAGCCGCCGCGGCCTGGAGATGGTGGTCGAGGCCAGCGCCGGCCTGTCGCAGCTGCGCGGCCTGCACCGCTTCGCCGAGGGCGTCGTCACCCAGCTGTGCGCGCTGCTGGGCATCCTGCCCGAGGGCCTGGTCTGCGCCCAGGGCGCCGGTGCCGAGGGCAGCGACGGCGATGTGCGCATCGTCGCCGCCGCCGGCCAGTACAGCAGCCTGATCGACCGCCCGCTGTCGGCCGTGCAGATCGCAACCGTGCGCGAGCGCCTGCAGCGCTGCCTGAGCGCGCGCGAGAGCTTCTACGATCACGGCACCTGCCTCTATTTCGGCCTCAGCAACGGCCGCGCCATGGCGGCCCTGGTCGACGTCGGTCGGCCGCTGGCGGATCTGGAGCAGCAGCTGCTGCGTGCCTTCTGCTCGAATATCGCGGTCGGCTTCGAGAACGTCGTGCTCTACGGCCAGCTGCTGGACCAGGCCTACAACGACCAGTTGCTGCGCCTGCCCAACCGCAACCGCTTCGTCGATCTGCTGGACCAGAACCTGAAGGATCCGGCCGGCATCACCCTGGCCCTGATCGACATCGACGACTTCTCCGACATCAACGACGCCTTCGGCCACCAGTTCGGCGACCAGGTGCTGCGCGCGGTGGTTTCCCGGCTCGGCGACCGGCTGGGCCTGAGCACCTCGATGGCCCGCGTCGGCTCCGATGTGTTCGGCCTGCTGGGCCCGCAAGCGCTGGTCAGCGCCGAGACCATCCAGCAGGTCTTCGTCGAACCCTTCGAGGTGGTCGGCGAGCGCCTGCAGCTGTCGGCAACGACCGGCCTGGTACGCCTGGGCGATTCGACCGCCGTCGGCTCCGAGCTGCTGCTCGACGCCCAGATCGCCCTGAAGCGCGCCAAGCAGCAGCACCGCGGTTCCTCGCAGTACTTCTCGCCCGAGATGGGCATCGACGCGCGCGAGCGTTTCAAGCTCCTGAAGGGTCTGCGCGCCGGCTTCGAGGAAAACCGCCTCTTCGTCGTCTACCAGCCGCAGATGGACCTGAGCAGCGGCCGCGCGATCGGCGCCGAGGCGCTCTTGCGCTGGCGCACCGAGGACGGCAAGTTCGTGCCGCCCGATCAGTTCATCCCGCTGGCCGAGCAGAGCGGCCTGATCATCAGCATCGGCGAATTCGTGCTGCGCACCGCCTGCCACCAGCTCAAGCGCATGCTGGAGCAGGGCCATGCCGATTTCCGCATGTGCATCAATATCTCGCTGGCGCAGTTCCGCCACCCGGGCTTCATGAACGTGCTCAGCCTGGCGCTGCGCGACGCCGGCGTCGAGGGTCGCAATATCGAGCTGGAGATCACCGAGTCCATGGCCATGGGCGACACCGAGCTGGTGATGCACCTGCTGGCCGACATCAAGCGCAGCGGCGTCACCGTCGCCATCGACGACTTCGGCACTGGCTTCTCCTCGCTGAGCCATCTGCGCCAGCTCGACGTCGACCGGCTCAAGATCGACCGCGCCTTCGTGCGCGAGGCGCAGAGTTCCAGCGCCGGCTCGACGATCGCGCAGATGGTCATCAACCTCGGCCGCGGCCTGGGCCTGACCGTCATCGCCGAGGGTATCGAGACCGAGGAGCAGCGCCAGCAACTGCTGGCCCTGGGCTGCCACGAGGGCCAGGGCTATCTGTTCGCCCGGCCGATGCAGGCGGAGATGCTGGAGCGCTGGATGAGCGACGGCCAGCCGCGCGGCGCCTGACAGGCCGCTAGCGGCGCGAGATCAGCATCCCGAGCAGCAGCCCGACCGCGGCGGCGACGCCCATCATCTGCCAAGGGTTCTCGTGCACATAGTCGTCGGTCGCGCGGCCGGCGGCGCGGGCCTTCTCGATGGCGGCGTCCTGCAGATCGTGCAGATGGCGGCGCGCGCGGTCCAGGCTGTCCTGCACCTTGGCGCGCAGCTCGGCCGAGCCTTCGCTGGCCTGGCCGGCCGTCGCCTTCAGCAGCGCCTCGGCCTCGGCCACCACCGAGTGCAGGTCGCGGATCAGCCGGTCCTTCTGGGCTTGGGTCGTATCGGGCATCGCAAACTCCTTCAGCGTGGCCTTAGCCTACGCCGAACGCGGCGGCTGCTCAAGCCAGCAGCGTGGCGGCCGGAACATAGGGATGGCCAAGCGCCCGCGCCACCGCCTCGTAAGTGACCTGGCCGGCCGCCACATTGAGGCCGGCCCGCAGATGGACGTCGTCACGCAAGGCCTGGCGCCAGCCCTTGTCGGCCAGGGCCAGCGCGTGGCCGATGGTCGCGTTGTTCAGGGCGAAGGTCGAGGTGCGGGCGACCGCGCCCGGCATGTTCGCGACGCAGTAGTGGACGACGCCGTCGACGACAAAGGTCGGCTCGGCATGGGTGGTCGGGTGCGAGGTTTCGAAGCAGCCGCCCTGGTCGATCGCGACGTCGACGACGACGGCGCCCTTTTTCATCCGTGCCACCATCGCGCGCGTCACCAGCTTGGGCGCCGCCGCGCCGGGGATCAGCACGCCGCCGATCACCAGATCGGCGGCCAGCACCGCCTCCTCGACGCTTTGCGCGCTCGAGTACAGCGTCGTGATGCGATTGCCGAAGATCAGGTCCAGCTGGCGCAGCCGGTCGACGTTCTTGTCCAGCACCGTCACCCGCGCGCCCAGGCCCACGGCCATCTGCAGCGCATGGGTGCCGACGACGCCGGCGCCGAGGATCACCACCTGGGCCGCCGCCACGCCCGGCACGCCGCCGAGCAGCACACCCATGCCGCCCTTGCTCTTCTCCAGATGGGCGGCACCGGCCTGCACGGCCATGCGGCCGGCCACCTCGCTCATCGGCGCCAGCAGCGGCAGGCCGCCGCCGGGGCCGGTGACGGTCTCGTAGGCGATGCAGATCGCGCCGGAGCGGATCAACGCCGCGGTCTGCTCGGGATCCGGTGCCAGGTGCAGATAGGTGTAGAGGATCTGGCCGGGCCGCAGCAGCGCGCATTCGGCCGGCTGCGGCTCCTTGACCTTGACGATCATGTCGGCGCGCGCGAACAGCTCGGCCGCCTCGGGCACGATCTGCGCGCCGGCGGCCAGGTACTGCTCGTCGCTCAGGCCGATCGCGCTGCCGGCAGCACTTTGCACGATCAACTCATGGCCGCGCGCCACCAACTCGCGCACGCTGGCCGGCGTCAGGCCGACGCGGTACTCATGGTTCTTGATTTCCTTCGGACAGGCGATGCGCATGGACCGGGCTCCGGCGTTGGAAAAGCCCTTTGTATGCCCGCCCGCCGCGGCTGTGAAGCGAGATTCGCCGCGCTACAGCGGCATTAGCGCCGCTTATGCCGCCCTCAGGCCGAGCCGAGCCGGAACACCGCCACCGCCTCGACCAGCTGGCGCGCCTGCGTCTTCAGGCTCTCGGCCGCGGCCGCCGATTGCTCGACCAGGGCGGCGTTCTCCTGCGTCGCGCGGTCCATCTGAGCGACGGCCTCGCCGACCTGGGCCACGCCCGAGCTCTGTTCGCGGCTGGCGGCGCTGATCTCACCCATGATGTCGGTGACGCGCTGGATCGAGGCCACGACCTCGGCGATCGTCTCGCCGGCGCGGCCGACCTGGCTGGAGCCCAGTTCGACCCGCTCGACGCTGGCCTGGATCAGGGTCTTGATCTCCTTGGCGGCGGCGGCCGAGCGCTGGGCCAGCGCGCGCACCTCGCTGGCAACGACGGCAAAGCCGCGGCCCTGCTCGCCGGCGCGTGCCGCCTCGACGGCCGCGTTCAGCGCCAGGATATTGGTCTGGAAGGCGATGCCGTCGATGGTGCCGATGATGTCGGCGATCTTCTGCGAGCTGGCGCTGATCTCACGCATGGTCTCGACGACCTGACCGACCGCCTCGCCGCCGCGGCCGGCGACGCTGGACGCCGCCAGTGCCAGCTGATTGGCCCGCTGCGCATTGTCGGCATTGCCGCGCACGGTGCTGCCCAGCTCCTCCATCGAGGCCGCCGTCTCCTCCAGCGCCGAGGCCTGCTGCTCGGTGCGGCCCGACAGATCGTTGTTGCCGGACGAAATCTGCGCCGAGGCGGTGGCGACGCTCTCGGCGCCCTCGCGCACCTCGCGCACGATCGCCGACAGCCGCGCCTGCATCTCGCGCAGCGCGTTCAGCAGGCGGCCGGTCTCGTTGGCAGCGCCGGTGGCGATGCGCGTGGACAGATCGCCGGCAGCGACCCCGCTGGCCACCTGCACGGCAGCGTTCAGCGGGCCGATGATGGAGCGGATCAGCCACCAGGCCAGGAGCGCCGACAGCGCCAGCGCCGCGAGCACCAGTACGCTCATCTGCAGCTTGGCGCTGCGCGCCTCCTGCGCGGCCTGCTCGGCCGCCTGGTCCATCAGCTTGCCGCCCAGGGTGATCAGCTCGTCGACGGCCGCCATATAGGCCAGCTGCTTGGGCCGCATATCGTTCAGCAGCACCGTGCGGGCCGTCTCCAGGTCGCCGGCGCGGATCGCCTTGGTGACCTTGTCGCGCTCGACGCGATAGGCGGCGCGCGCCTCGTTCAGCTTGGCCATGCCGGCCTTGCCGCCCGGCGTGCTCATGATCTTGGTCAGCTCGTCCAGCGTCGCGGCGGTCGACTTGGAGGCGGCGTCGATGGTGGCGAACTCGGCCTCGATCTCGGCCTTGTCCGTCATGATCACCAGATTGCGCAGCGAGCGCGCGACCTGGTTGTTGGTGTCCTTGATCGACTGGAAGGCCTTGACCTTGGGATAGCGGTCGCCCATCGCCAGCTTGAACTGCTCGTCCATGGCGCTGAGCCGGCTCCAGGCCAGCGCGCCCAGGAGCAGGATCAGCAAGGCCATGACGCCGAAGCCCAGGCCCAGCCGGGTCGATATCTTCATCTCGTTCAGCTTGAACATCCGCTTGTCTCCACAAGGCTTGCAGGCCGGACTGGCCCCGCTTCATCCCTGATTAGGCGACCGCCGGCGCCGCGCGATCCGCGGAAAAAGACCGCTCGCGCGGCCTTCTGTCGATCCGGGCGCGGCTTGGGCGCCTGTCGCCCCGATCGGCCGGGGCTCGCCCGCAGGGCGGCGCTGGGCCACAATGGCCCGGCCCCCTTTACCCGGAGCCTGGACATGACCGCTGAAAAGATCCTCGTCGCCCAGGGCGGCGGGCCCACCGCCGTGATCAACCAGTCGCTGGTCGGCGTCGTGCTCGAGGCGCGCCGCCATGCCAGCGTGCAGCGGGTCTATGGCGCGCGCCACGGCGTGCGCGGCATCGTCAACGAGGACTTCGTCGACCTGACGCAGGAGACCAGCCACAACCTCGAGCTGGTCGCGCAGACGCCGTCCTCGGCCCTGGGCTCGACGCGCGACAAGCCCGATGCCAAGTACTGCCACGAGATCTTCAAGGTGCTGCAGGCCCACGGCATCACCCATTTCTTCTACATCGGCGGCAACGACTCCTCCGACACCGTGCGCATAGTCGCCGAGGAGGCCGCCGCGGCGAACTACGGCCTGCGCTGCATCCATATCCCGAAGACCATCGACAACGACCTGGTCGAGAACGACCACACGCCGGGCTTTCCCTCGGCCGCGCGCTTCGTCGCCCAGGCCTTTGCCGGCGCCAACCTCGACAACGCCGCCCTGCCCGGCGTCTACCTGGGCGTGGTGATGGGCCGGCATGCCGGCTTTCTGACCGCGGCCAGCGCCCTGGGCAAGAAGTTCGCCGACGACGGCCCGCACCTGATCTACCTGCCCGAGCGTGTGTTCGAGCTGGAGCGCTTCCTGGCCGATGTGAAGACCATGCACGAGCGCCACGGCCGCTGCGTGATCGCCGTGTCGGAGGGCATCCACGACGCGGCCGGCACGCCCATCCTCTCGCGCCTGGCCGGCGATCTGGAGCGCGATGCGCACGGCAATGTGCAGCTCTCGGGCACCGGCGCGCTGGCCGATCTGCTGTGCGAGGAGATCAAGAACAAGCTGGGCATCAAGCGCGTGCGCGGCGACACCTTCGGCTATCTGCAGCGCTCGTTCATCGGCTGCGTGTCCGACGTCGACCAGCGCGAGGCGCGCGAGGTCGGCGAAAAGGCGGTGCAGTTCGCCTTCCACGGCGACCGCGACGGCTCCGTCGCGATCAAGCGGCGCGGCTTCTATTCGGTCGACTACGAACTGCTGCCGCTGGCGGCCGTCGCCGGCAAGACGCGGGTGATGGAAGACGAGTTCATCACGCCCGAGGGCACCGACGTCACCGATGCCTTCCGCATGTATTTGCGGCCGCTGCTGGGCTCGGGCATGCCGGATGCGTTCCGGCTGCGACCCAATCGCGTGGCCAAGGTCCTGAAGCGCTAGCAGCCCAGCAACTGGGCCAGCTCGGTGAGGCTGCCCGCCTCGTAGTCGACCGGCAGCGCCGCGCGGCTTTCGCCGCGGCCCGGGCCCTGCTCGTCGGGCCCCGACAAAGGCGGTGGCCAGGCCGGCGGCCTTGGCGGCGGCCAGATCGCCGCTGTGGGCCGCCACCATCAAGGCGTCCCCGGGCGCCGCGTCGAAGGCCTCGGCGGCGGTCCGGTAGACGATGGCCTTGGGCTTGTAGTCGCGCGCCAGCTCGGCGCCGGTGATCGCGTCCCAGTGCCAGCCGTTGAGCCGCGCCAGCGCCGCCATCAAGGAGATATTGCCGTTCGAGCAGGGGGCCAGCAGGAAGCGCTTGCGCAGGCGCTGCAGACCCGGGCCGACATCGGGCCAGGCGGAGAGCCGGTGCCAGGCCAGATTGAGTTCGCGCCGCGCCGCCTCGTCCAGATGGTCGAGACCGAAGTCGCGCAGCACGATGTCGAGATTGCGGCGGTGCAGGACATCGAGCTTGCAGAAGGCGATGCGCCCGGCCCGGACCTCCTCCATTGCCGGCTGGTACTGCGCGCGCCAGGCGTCGGCAAAGGCCTCGGCACGCGGCTTGCCCAGCAGCGGCTGCATTTCGAGCGCGATGGCGCCGCGCCAGTCCACCAGGGTGCCGAACACATCGAAGAGCAGAACCTTGGGCATGGCCCCTCCGCGAAACGATGGGCCATTGTGCATGGACGGCGCCGGCCCTAAGCTCGCCATCTCCATCGCCTGCAAGGAGCGCCCATGAAGCCGACACCGAAGGGCTGGCCGCGGCTGTCCAGTTCGCTGTTCTACGAGAACGCCGCCGAAGCGATCGCCTGGCTGGTCAAGGCCTTCGGCTTCGAGTTGCAGCTGAAGGTCGACGGCGAGGACGGCAGCGTGGTCCACAGCCAGCTGGTCTACGGCGAGGCGCTGATCATGGTCGGCGAAGGCGGCGGCGCGCGCGCGCCCAAGTTCGGC
Organism: Roseateles violae; assembly: GCF_030410485.1. Taxonomy (GTDB): domain Bacteria; phylum Pseudomonadota; class Gammaproteobacteria; order Burkholderiales; family Burkholderiaceae_C; genus Roseateles_D; species Roseateles_D violae. The sequence continues at coordinate 538,176 of NZ_JAUHHC010000005.1, forward strand.
GTGAAGATGCGCAGCCCGCGCCAGCTCGGTGGCGCCAACAGCCAGTCCCTCATGCTCTTCGTCGACGATGTCGACGCCCATTGCGAGCGCGCCCGCGCGGCTGGCGCGACCATCATCTCGGAGCCCTCGCTGCACGACTACGGCCCCGAGTACTGGGCCGATCGCAGCTATGGCGCGCTCGACTGCGACGGCCATATGTGGTGGTTCACCGAACGCGTGCGCAACCCGCAAAGCTGAGGAGGCAAGCAAGCATGGGCACGATGATCGAATTCCAGCGCCCCGACGGCGCCAGCAGCGCCGGCTATCTGGCCGAGGGCCCGGCAGGTGGTCCCGGCCTGATCCTGATCCAGGAATGGTGGGGCCTTAAAGCCCATATCCTGGAGCTGGTCGACCGCTTTGCGGCCCAGGGCTACACGGTACTGGCGCCGGACCTGTACCGCGGCCGCATCGCCAGCGATGCCGACGAAGCCAGCCACATGATGAATGGCCTCAATTTCGTGGACGCCTGCGACCAGGACCTGGCCGGCGCGCTGGTGCATCTGAAGCGCAGCTGCCCCAAGGTCGGTGTGATGGGCTTCTGCATGGGCGGCGCGCTGACCGTGGCCGCCGCGGTGCGCCTGCCCGGCCTGGCCGCCGCCAGCTGCTTCTACGGCATCCCGCCGAAACAGCTGGCCGACCCGGCCAAGATAGCGATTCCGTTCCAAGGCCATTTCGCTCAACAGGACGACTGGTGCACGCCCGCCGTCGTCGACGCCTTCGAGGCCGCGCTGACGCGGCCGGCCGAGATCCACCGCTATGCGGCGCAGCACGCCTTCTTCAACAACAGCCGGCCCGAGGTCTACGACGCCGGGGCGGCAGCGCTGGCCTGGCAGCGGACGCTGGACTTCTTCGGACGCACGCTGCGTCAGTAGTGAGCCGCGGCGGCCTTCAGACGTAGGTGATCCATTGGCGCACGAGCGCCTGCAGCGCGGCCTGGTTCGCCTCGATGGCCGCCAGATCGGCGAACACGATCATCGCCCGGTCGGGCGCCAGCCACTTCAGCAGCCGTGCGGGGTCGTCGATCGCGAGGCCGCCGGCCGGCAGTTCGCGCGGCTTGGCGCCCAGATGCAGGACCAGCCCGAGGCCGCGCTTCTCGCGCAGATGCGTGGTCGCGAAATATTCGCCGGTACGAAAGCTCGGCGCATTCCACTTGATGCCTTCGGCGATGCTCGGCGCGGCGCCGAGCAGGGCCGCGCGCAGCGCCTCGATCTCGCGCTTCAGCGGATGCGCCAGCGCCTGCATGAAGGCGTCGACCGCGGCGGTCGAATCCGCCGGGCCGAGCGCCTTGGGCTTCGCCATGGCCGGCAGCCGGTGGCTCAGGCGGCCCGCTTGGCCAGCAGCGCCCGCCCGACGCGCGAGACCGGCGAGCGGCCCAGCACGTTCGAGATGAAGGCGCCGGCGTCGACCAGCTTGTCGATGTCGATGCCGGTGTCGATGCCCAGGCCGTTGAGCATGAAGACCACGTCCTCGGTCGCCACATTGCCGGTGGCGCCCTTGGCATAGGGGCAGCCGCCGAGACCCGAAACGCTGGCGTCGAAATGGTGGACACCCATTTCGAGGCAGGCATAGATATTGGTCAGCGCCTGGCCATAGGTGTCGTGGAAATGGCCGCTGACCTCGACCAGCGGGTAATGCTTGAGCGCACGCTCCATCGCCGCCTGGACCTTCTTCGGCGTGCCGACGCCGATCGTGTCCGCCACGCCCATATGGTCGACGCCGATGCCTTGCATCAGCTTGACGACGCGCTCGACCTCGTCCGGCGAGACCTCGCCCTGGTAGGGGCAGCCGACCGCGCAGGACAGCGCGCCGCGCACCTTGATGCCGGCCTCGTGCGCGGCGGCGACGACGGGCGCGAAGCGGGCTATGCTCTCGGCGATCGAGCAGTTGATGTTCCTCTGGCTGAAGGCCTCGGAGGCCGCAGCGAATACGACGATCTCGTCGGGCTTGGTCGGCAGCGCCGCCTCCAGGCCCTTCATATTCGGCGTCAGCACCGAATAGCGTACACCGGGGCGGCGCTCGATCGCGGTCATCACGTCGACGTTGTCGGCCATCTGCGGCACCCACTTGGGGCTGACGAAGCTGGTGACCTCGATCTCCTTCAGGCCGGCGTCCTGCAGCAGCGCGACCAGACGCGCCTTGTGCTCGGTCGCGACCGGCTGCTTCTCGTTCTGCAGGCCGTCGCGAGGACCGACGTCGACCAGGGTGACTCGACTGGGCAGGCTCATATCAAGCTTCCAAGCGCAAGAGTTCCGCGCCATCGCCGACCTGATCGCCGACGGCGAACAGCAGTTCGGCGACGATGCCGTCGCGCGGCGCGCTGATCGTGTGTTCCATCTTCATCGCCTCCATCACGGCCAGGGCCTGGCCCTTCGTGACCTTGTCGCCCGGCTGGGCCAGGAAGGACACCATCTTGCCCGGCATCGGGGCGGTCAGCCGGCCGGCCTCGGCCGACCCTTCGCCGGCATGGGCGATCGGATCGATCTCGGTGACGATCGCCGAGCCCTGCTCGGCAAACACGGCCATCTTCTCGCCCTGGGCATAGACCTTGACCATCACCCGCTTCTGGGCGAGACCCTCGCCGAGGATCAGCTCGTGCGATTCGGTGCCGACCGAGTTGACGGCGAATGGCAGCTGTTGACCTTCGACCGTCAGCTGCATGCCGCCCTGGTGGCGACGCGCCAGCTTCACCTCGTGGTGCGTGCCGGCCAACTCCAGATCGAAGCGGCGGATCGCCGCGCCGTACAGGCGCCAGCCGTCACGACGGCTCCAGGGGTCGTCCGTCTGCTGCAGCGCCTCGACGGCCAGCGTGTGGGCGACGACGGCGGCGGCCGTGATCGTGAAGGGCAGGCCCGGCGTCTCGAACAGCGCGGCGCGCTCGCGCTCGATCAGGCCGGTGTCCAGATCGGCCTCGCTGAAGGACTTCGTCGCCGCGCAGCGGCGCAGGAAGGCCACATTGGTCTGCAGGCCGACGATATGCGTGTCGCGCAGCGCCGCGTCGAGCCGGGCCAGCGCCTGGGCGCGGTCCTCGCCCCAGACGATCAGCTTGGCGACCATCGAGTCGTAGTACGGGCTGATCTCGTCGCCCTCGCCGACGCCAGCGTCGAGGCGCACGTCGCCGCGCTCGAAGCTGACATGCTGCGGCCAGCGCGCGATATGCAGGCTGCCGGTCGCCGGCAGGAAGCCGGCCTCGGGATTCTCGGCGCAGATGCGGGCCTCGATCGCGTGGCCGCTCATGCGCAGCTCGTCCTGCTTGAGCGGCAGCGGCTGGCCGGCGGCGACGCGCAGCTGCCACTCGACCAGGTCCTGGCCGGTGATCGCCTCGGTGACCGGATGCTCGACCTGCAGCCGCGTGTTCATCTCCATGAAATAGAAGCGGCCGTCCTGCTCGGCAATGAACTCGACCGTGCCGGCGCCGACATAGCCGACGGCCTGAGCCGCGGCAACGGCGGCCTCGCCCATCTCGCGGCGGCGCTCTGCCGTCATGCCCGGCGCCGGCGCTTCCTCCAGCACCTTCTGATGGCGGCGCTGCACCGAGCAGTCGCGCTCGAACAGGTAGACGCAATCGCCCTGCGTGTCGCCGAAGACCTGGATCTCGATATGGCGAGGCTTCTGCACATAGCGCTCGATCAGCACGGCGTCGTCGCCGAAGCTGTTGATCGCCTCGCGCTTGCAGGAAGCCAGCGCGGCCTCGAAGTCCTCGGCCTTCATCACCGCCCGCATGCCCTTGCCGCCGCCGCCGGCGCTGGCCTTGATCAGCACCGGATAGCCGATGCGCTCGGCCTCGGCCTTCAGCAGCGCCGGGTCCTGCTCGGCGCCGTGATAGCCGGGCACTAGCGGCACGCCGGCCGCTTCCATCAGCCGCTTCGACTCGGCCTTCAGGCCCATCGCCTTGATCGCCGACGCCGGCGGGCCGATGAACACCAGGCCCGCCTCGGCGCAGGCCTGGGCGAATTCCTCGTTCTCGCTGAGGAAGCCATAGCCCGGATGCACGGCCTCGGCGCCGCTCGCCTTCGCCGCATCGAGGATGCGCTGCCATTGCAGGTAGGAGTCGCGCGGCGCCGGGCCGCCGATCAGCACCGCCTCGTCGCAGGCCTGCACATGCTTGGCCCGCGCGTCGGCCTCGGAATAGACGGCCACGGTCTTGACGCCCAGGCGGCGCGCGGTGGCGGCGACGCGGCAGGCGATCTCGCCCCGGTTCGCGATCAGGATCTTCTTGAACATCGCTCGGTCTCCGCTTTCCTGGCTTCTCTTTTTCAGTGAGCGCGGCAGGCGCTGCTCTGCGCCTCGGCCGAGGAAGAGGCATTCAGCGTGATCTTGGCCTCCTTGCCTTCCGACAGCTGCGCCTCGGTCGCGCAATGCATGCCCAGGCGGTCCAGCAGCGCGCGGTCCTTTTCGGCCTGCGGGTTGCTGGTCGTCAGCAGCTTGTCGCCATAGAACATCGAGTTGGCGCCGGCCAGGAAACAAAGCGACTGCATCGCCTCCGGCATCTCCTCGCGGCCGGCCGACAGGCGCACCATGGCGCGCGGCATCGTGATGCGGGCGACCGCGATCGTGCGCACGAACTCGAACGGGTCCAGCGCGGCCGTGCCGGCCAGCGGCGTGCCCTCGACCTGCACCAGGTTGTTGATCGGCACCGACTCCGGATACGGGTCCAGATTGGCCAGCTGCACGATCAGGCCGGCGCGCTGGCGGCGCGTCTCGCCCATGCCGACGATGCCGCCCGAGCAGACCTTGAGGCCTTGCGCACGCACGCGGTCCAGCGTGTCCAGGCGGTCCTGATAGGTGCGGGTGGTGATGATCTGGCCGTAGAACTCGGGCGCGGTGTCGAGGTTGTGGTTGTAGTAGTCGAGGCCCGCGTCCTTCAGCTTCTCGGCCTGGCCTTCGCCGAGCATGCCGGCTGTCAGGCAGGTCTCCAGGCCCATGGCCTTGACCTCGGAGATCATCTCGCCGATCTGCTCCAGATGGCGATCCTTCGGGCTGCGCCAGGCGGCGCCCATGCAGAAGCGGGTCGCGCCATTGGCCTTGGCGGCGCGCGCGGCCTCCAGCACCTCCTGCAGCGGGATCAGCTTCTCGGCCTTCAGGCCGGTGTCGAAATGGGCCGACTGCGGGCAGTACTTGCAGTCCTCCTCGCAGCCGCCGGTCTTGATCGACAAGAGCGTGGACAGCTGCACCGCGTTCGCATCGAAGTGCTCGCGGTGCACCTGCTGGGCGCGGAACATCAGGTCGTTGAAGGGCAGCTCGAACAGCGCGGCGACCTCGTTGACGGTCCAGGCCTTGGCATTGCGGCGGTCGGCGTCGGTGGTAGGGGTCAGGGTTTGGATCTGATTCATGGTGGTCACTTCAATTCCAGGGACGGCGGCAGCCGCAGATGCGCGGCCACGGCCGCCGAAGAGGGATAGCAAAGCCGGGGCACATGGCCCAGGCAAGGGGCAGAAAATTCGCCGTCGAAGGCGGCCCGCAATGCGGCCAGATTGTCCGCCACATGGGGCATGGCGGGGTCGACCTGGTTGGCGACCCAGCCGGCGATCGTGAGGCCGCGCCCGCGCACCGCCTCGGCCGTCAAGAGCGCATGGTTGATGCAGCCCAGGCGCAGGCCGACGACCAGGATCACCGGCAGGGCCAGGTCGACGGCCAGGTCGGCCGTGTCCCAGCCTTCGGTGAGCGGCACGCGGAAACCGCCGACGCCCTCGACAAAAGCGATATCGGCCAGCGCCGCCGTCGCGCGGATCGCCGCCAGCAGCGGCTCGCGCGCTATGGCGACGCCTTCGAGTTTCGCCGCGATATGCGGCGCGCAGGGCGTGCGCAGCTGCAGCGGGCCGATCTGGGCCGGCGTGAAGCGGCCACCACAGGCGGCATGCAGGCGCTGCACATCGTCGTTGAGCCATTGGCCGTCGACGAGTTCCTGGCCGGCGGCCAGCGGCTTGATCGGCACGGCGTTCACGCCCTGCGCGATCGCCAGCGCGGTCAGGCCGGCGGTGACGGCGGTCTTGCCGATCTCGGTGTCGGTGCCGGTGATGAAAAAACCCTTGATCATCACGAGACCGCCCTTTCCAGCACGGCCAGCAGGCGATCGACGTCGGCGTCCTCATGCGTCGCGCAGAGCGTGATGCGCAGCCGCGCCTCGCCCTTGGGCACCGTCGGCGGGCGGATGCCCGGCACGCGCAGGCCCTCCTGCTCCAGCGCGGCGGCCAGGCGCATCACCTCGGCATTGCCGCCGATGATCAGCGGCTGCACCGGGGTCTCGGACGGCGCCAGCTTCCAGCCCAGCTCCGGCCGGCGCTGCAGCAGCGCGGCGATACCCGTGCGCAGCCGGCGCTGCAAGGCCCGCAGCCGCGCGCGGCGCTGCTGGCCGAGCTCGTTCTCGATCAGCTCCAGGCTCGTCAAGAGCGCATGCGCGACGGCGGGCAGCGAGGCGGTGGTGAAGATATAGCTGCGCGCCGCCTGCACGAGGTAATCGGTGATGGTCGCCTCGGCGACGACGAACGCGCCCGAGAGGCCGGCCGCCTTGCCCAAGGTGCCGATCAGCACCAGGCGCTCGCTCTTCAGATCGAACAACTCCAGCGCGCCGCGGCCCTTGGCGCCCAGCACGCCGAAGCCATGGGCATCGTCGACGATCAGCCAGGCGTCGAATTCCTCGGCCAGCGCCAGCAGTTCGGGCAAGGGCGCGATATCGCCGTCCATGCTGAACACCGCGTCGGTGACGATCAGCTTGATCCTGGCTTGGCTCGCCTGCAGCAAGCCGCGCAACTGGACCAGATCGCAATGGCCGTAGCGGCTCAGCTTGGCCTTGGCCAGCCGGCAGCCGTCGATCAGCGAGGCATGGTTCAGCGCCTCGGAAAAGATCTCGGCCTCCGCATCGCCGAGCGCGCCCAGCACGGCCAGGTTCGCCATATAGCCGGTGCTAAAGCTCAGGGCCCGGGCGCGCGGGATGTGCGGCGCATACCAGGCGGCCAGCGTGTCCTCCAGCCGCTCGTGGGCGACCGAATGGCCGCTGATCAGGTGCGAGGCGCCGGAGCCGCCGCCATAGGCGGCCGCGCCCTCGGCCAGCGCATGGGCCAGGCGCGGATGGGCGGCCAGGCCCAGATAGTCGTTCGAGCAGAACATCAAGAGCTCGCGCGCCAGGCCGTCGGCCCCGCGCACGCGCTGGCGGGGTCCGGTCGGCCCTTCGGCGGCGCGCAGCGAGCGCGTCAGGTCCTGCGCGGCGATCGCGCGCAGCTTGGCGTCGAGGTGCTCAATCAGCGAGGACATACATCGTCCAGTGTGGCCAGCACGGCCTTGAAGAGAAACGCCGCCGTCGCGGCATCGATCAGGTACGGCGGCATCAGGTAGACGGTCGCGCCTATCGGGCGGATCAGCAGCTCGTGGGTGCGCGCGGCCAGGTGGAAGCGTTCGGCGAAGCGCTCGCCGGGATTCTTCAGGTCGAAGGCCAGGATCATGCCGCGCTGGCGGAGCTTGACGATGCGCGCATCGTCGGCCAGCGGCGCGAACGCTTCGGCCAGTAGCGCCGACTGCTGGACATTGGCCTCCAACTGGCCGGCATCGAAGCGATCGAGCACCGCGTTCGCCGCCGCGCAGGCCAGCGCGTTGCCGGTATAGCTGTGCGAATGCAGGAAGCCGCGCGTCACGTCCTCGGACCAGAAGGCGCGATAGACCTCGTCGGTCGTCAGCACCAGCGACAGCGGCAGCGTGCCGCCGGTGATGCCCTTGCTGAGCAGGATGAAGTCCGGCCATTCCGTCCCGGCCTGCTCCCAGGCGAAGAAGGTCCCGGTCCGACCGCAGCCGACCGCGATCTCGTCGGCGATCAGGTGCACGCCGAACTCGCGTGTCAGTTCGCGCAGGGCTTTCAGATACGAGGGCGCATGCATCACCATGCCGGCGGCGCCCTGCACCAGCGGCTCGACGATGACGGCGGCAATCTGCGCGTGGCGCTCGGCCAGCAGCGCGCGCATCGCGGCCAGCGCCTGCGCCTCGTTACCCAGCCGCGAGTCCGGCGACTCGACGATATGCGCGCGCATCAGCAGCGGGTCGTAGGCATCGCGGAAGATCGCCACATCGGTGACGGCCAGCGCGCCAATGGTCTCGCCGTGATAGCCGTTCTTCAGGCAGACAAACTCGCGCTTGTCGCCGCGGCCCCGATTGCGCCAGCTGTGGAAGCTCTGCTTCAAGGCGATCTCGACGGCGCTGGCGCCGTCGCTGCCGAAGAAGCAATGGCCCAGCGCGCCGCCGGTGCGCGCCGACAGGCGCTCGGCCAGGCGCACGGCCGGCTCGTGCGTGCAGCCGGCCAGCATCACATGCGGCAAGGTGTCGAGCTGGCGCTTGATCGCCTCGTTGAGACCGCGGTCCGCATGGCCGAACAGATTGACCCACCAGCTGCCGTTCGCATCGAAATAGCGCCGGCCCTCGAAGTCGTAAAGCCAGGCGCCCTCGCCGCGCGCGATCGGCAGCGGTGGCAGCTGTTCCGCGCGCGCCATCTGCGTGCACGGGTGCCAGACGGCATCGAGGCTGCGGCGGGCGAGTTCGTTCATCATCGTCGTCATCACCATCCATTCATCAGGCGGCCCGCGCGCCGCCGCGCAGCTTGCTCGCCAAACCGCGCAGCAGCCTGAAGGTCAGGCGGATCAGCAGCACGGCCACGATCAGCAGCAGCACCAGCAACACGGCAGAGGCCAGCGGATGGTTCCAGGCCAGCCACAGCAGCGCCGGCACCAGCAGGTCGCCGCTGAGCGACAGCGCGATGTTGGAGAAGGGCTCGGGCGAGGTGTTGGCCGCCGCGCGCGTGCCGGTCTTGGCCGCATGGGCGGTGGCGGCCAAGGTGCCGCCGAGCAGCGCCGCGATCACGGTCCAGGCCTCGCCGCCCACGCCCTGCGCGCTCAGCGCGCCGGCGGCCAGCGCGGCGCCGGCCGGAATGCGGATCACCGTGTGCACCATGTCCCACAGCGAATCGACCGCCGGGATCTTGTCGGCCAGGAACTCGACCGCCGCCAGCACGCCGGCCGCGATCAGCACGCCGCCATGCGTCAGCACCTCCAGGCCCGCCGGCAGCGGCAGCCAGCCCAGGCGCCCGCCCAGGCCGACGATCAGCACCGTCGCGTACAGGCGCATGCCGCTGGCCCAGCCGAGCGCGGCGGCCAGGGCGAACAGATGCGGCAGGCCGATCTCGTTCAGAGCCACGGCACCGCGCTCTTGTTCAGGAAGCTCTGCACGCCGGCGCGGCCTTCGTCGCTCGCGCGGATGTCCGCGATGCGCCGCGCGGTGTCGTCGCGCAGCGCGGGCGTGATGGCCGCGTGGGCGACGTCCTGCACCAGCTTCTTGCAGGCACGCACGGCGGCCGGGCCGTTGGCGGCGATTGCCGAGGTCAGCGCGTCGACCTTCTGATCCAGCGTCTCGGCCGTTGCCAGCTCATGGACCAGGCCCAGCCGATGCGCGTCGGCCGCCGGGAAACGCTCGGCGGTGACGAAATAGCGGCGCGAGGCCTGCTCGCCCAGCGCGCGCACGACATAGGGCCCGATCGTGGCCGGCAGCAGCCCCAGCTTGGCCTCGGACAGGCAGAAGCCGGCCGTGTCGACGGCAACGACGATGTCACAGACCGAGACCAGGCCGACGCCGCCGGCATAGACATCGCCCTGCACGCGGGCGATCACCGGCACCGGGCAGCTGTAGATCGTCCACAGCATTTGGGCCAGCTTGCCGGCGTCGGCATGGTTCTCGTCCCAGGAGTAGCCTGCCATCGCCTTCATCCAGTTCAGGTCGGCACCGGCGCAGAAGGCCTTGCCCTCGGCGGCCAGCACGATCGCCCGCAGGGCCGGGTCTTGCCCCAGCTCGGCGAAGGCGGCCGTCAGCTCGGCGATCACCGCATCGTTGAAGGCATTGCGGACCTCGGGTCGGTTCAGGGTGACGCGGGCGATGTGACCGGCGCGTTCGATCTTCAGGGTGGCGCTCATGCTTGTGCTTCCTTCGTCAGTTCCTTGAGCATCACGACGCTGCGGTAGCTCTTGCCGGCCCATTGCACGGCATCGACCTCGACATAGCCGCGCCGCGCATAGCGGCGCTGCAGGTCCTCGGCCGGCTGGGCCGTGTCCAGCGCGACATGGCTGTAGCCTTGCGCGCCGGCCCAGGCTTCGGCGGCGTCCATCAGCTTTTCGGCCAGGCCCTGGCCGCGCTGCGCCGGATGGACCGCCAGCTGGGCCAGGATGGCCGTGCCCGGCCGCGCATAGACCGCCGGCACCGGATCGTTCAGATAGCGCTCCTCGGCCGCGCGCGGACCGGAAACGGCCACCGTGCCGACGAAGCGGCCGTCCAGCTCGGCGACGAAGGCCTGGCCCTTGGCAACGCGCTCGCGCGTCGTCGCCACGCTCTGGTCGACGGCGGTGAAGTTCATCCCGCGGGCGGCCAGCGAGGCATAGGCCGCGTGCAGCAAGGCGGTCAGCGCCTCTAGCGAGTCGTCGGCGCGCAGCGGGCGGATAGCGACCGTCACGGCTTACATCCGGAACACGCCGAACTTGGTCTCGGGAATCGGCGCGTTCAGCGACGCCGAGAGCCCCAGCGCCAGCACGCGGCGCGTGTCGGCCGGGTCGATGACGCCGTCGTCCCATAGCCGCGCGCTGGCGTAGTACGGATGGCCTTGCTCCTCGTACTGCTGCAGGATCGGAGCCTTGAAGGCCTGTTCCTCGTCGGCGCTCCAGGCGCCGCCCTTGGCCTCGATACCGTCGCGCTTGACGGTGGCCAGCACGCTGGCCGCCTGCTCGCCGCCCATCACGCTGATGCGCGCGTTGGGCCACATCCAGAGGAAGCGCGGCGAGTAGGCGCGGCCGCACATGCCGTAGTTGCCGGCGCCGAAGGAGCCGCCGATGATGATGGTGAACTTGGGCACCTGGGCACAGGCGACGGCCGTCACCATCTTGGCGCCGGCGCGGGCGATGCCCTCGTTCTCGTACTTGCGGCCGACCATGAAGCCGGTGATGTTCTGCAGGAAGACCAGCGGGATCTTGCGCTGGCAGCACAGCTCGATGAAATGCGCGCCCTTGTTGGCGCTCTCGGCGAAGAGGATGCCGTTGTTGGCGACGATGCCCACCGGCATGCCCTCGATATGGGCGAAGCCGCAGACCAGGGTCGCGCCGTAGCGGGCCTTGAACTCGTCGAATTCCGAGCCGTCGACGATGCGGGCGATCACCTCGCGCACATCGAAGGGCTTGCGCGTGTCGGTCGGGATGACGCCGTGCAGCTCGGCCGGGTCGAACAGCGGTGCCTTCGGTGCCTGGGTCAAGAGCTGGCCTTGCTTGCGCCAGTTCAGCTTGCCGATCGACTGCCGCGCGATCGCCAGCGCATGGGTGTCGTCATTGGCCAGGTGGTCGGCCACGCCGGACAGGCGCGTGTGCACATCGCCACCGCCGAGATCTTCGGCCGAGACCACTTCGCCGGTGGCGGCCTTCACCAGCGGCGGGCCGCCGAGGAAGATCGTGCCCTGGTTCTTGACGATGATGGTCTCGTCGCTCATCGCCGGCACATAGGCGCCGCCGGCCGTGCAGCTGCCCATCACGACGGCCAGCTGCGGAATGCCCTTGGCCGACAGATTGGCCTGGTTGTAGAAGATGCGGCCGAAGTGGTCGCGGTCGGGGAAGACCTCGTCCTGGTTCGGCAGATTGGCGCCGCCGGAGTCGACCAGGTAGACGCAGGGCAGGCGGTTCTGCTCGGCGATCTCCTGCGCGCGCAGATGCTTCTTGACGGTGACCGGGTAGTAGGTGCCGCCCTTCACCGTCGCGTCGTTGCAGACGATCATGCAGTCGACGCCGGCGACGCGGCCGATGCCGGCGATCATGCCGCCGCCCGGCGCGGCGTTGTCATACATATTCAGCCCGGCCAGCGGGGCCAGTTCCAGGAAGGGCGTGCCGGGATCCAAGAGCAGCTCGACCCGCTCGCGCGGCAGCAGCTTGCCGCGGGCGGTGTGCTTGGCGCGCGCGGCCTCGCCACCGCCCTCGGCGATCTTCTCCAGCCGCGCATTCAGGTCCTCGATCAGGCCGCGCATCGCCTCGGCATTGGCCCGGAAGTCCGCCGAGCGGGCATTGAGCTTGGTGGTGAGAGCAGCCATGAAGTCTCCGTGAGTTCGACTCAATTTATTCGTACGTCGGCGCCAACCGTGCGGAACAAGCCGGCGATCAACACCGCTCAAGCAGGACTTGAGCTTTACTCAATTATTGCGCAGAATCGGCCCCGTGAACGAAAAAAACCTTGCCCCGGCCGCCCCGCCGGCTTCGCGCCGGGCGCCCGCCGGCGCCAAGGCGGAGCAGCGGGTGCGCGACATTCTGCGCGTCGGGCGCCAGGTCTTCGCCAGCCGCGGCTACGAGCGCACGACGACGACCGAGATCGCGCGCCAGCTGGGTGTCTCCGAGGCCACCGTGTTCACCTATTTCCGCGGCAAGCGCGAGCTCTGCATGCGGGTGATCGCCGACTGGTACGACGAGATCATCGCGGCGATCGAGGGCGGCCTGCCGCGCGAGGCCGGCGTGCGCGAGCAGCTGGAATTCATCGTCCACACCCATCTGCGCCTGTTCCTGATCCAGGGCACCGGCCTGTGCGAGCTGGTGCTGTCCGAGGGCCGCAAGCGCGAGGCCGAGATGGTCAGCGGCAGCGAGTTCGGCGAGGCCTTCATCGAGCTGCAGCGCCGCTACACCGCCCCGCTGATGGAGCTGCTGGCGCGCGGCCAGGCGCTGGGGCAGGTGCGCCAGGACATCCCGCTGCGCATGCTGCGCTCGCTGGTCTTCGGGCCGATGGAGCACATGCTCTGGGAGGTCATCATCGCCGGCCGTCAGATCGACGTCGATCAGAGCGCGCGCGACCTGGTCGCCCTGCTCTGGCCGGCCCTGCAGGCGCCCGAGCAGGAGCTGCAGTCGCTGCGCCGGCTGCGCGGCGAGCTGCAGGACGCGCTGAGCCGCAGCTGAGGACATGGCCGCCACTGCCGCTCAGCGCCGGCCAAAGGCCAGGCGCTGCACCAGCACATGCTCGCAGAGCTTGAAGACCAGGTAGGCGGCGATCGCCGCCAAGACGCCCAGCATCAGCTCCAGCAGCTGCAGCCAGCCGCCGTCGGCGATGAGGCCGTCCCAGCCGGAGCGCCATAGAAAGCCGGCATTGGCCGCGACCAGGCGCACCAGATCGAGCGAGAGCAGGCCGAAGACGATGAAGGCCGCGCTCATCAGCAGGAAACAGGCCGGCGCATGCGCCGCCAGCCAGGCCGCGAGTCTGGAGGGGCTGGGTGGCGATGTGGCCATGAGGAGCTCCTGCGGGTTTGGGCAGCCCTTTCAGCGTAGCGCGCCAGGCGGCGGAACGAAACACCCGTCACCGCGTCGAGCGGCAGGCCGGCTTTCGGTGTAGGCTTGCCGCCGTTCTGGAATTCCAATATCCCGACGAGGAGAAGGTCGATGACGATCAAGCTGACGGTCAATGGCAAGCCGGTGTCGCTTCCCGACGCCGATCCCAACGAACCGCTGTTGTGGGCGCTGCGCGAGGACCTGCAGCTGACCGGCACCAAGTTCGGCTGCGGCATGGCGCTGTGCGGCGCCTGCACCGTGCATCTGGACGGGCAGGCGGTGCGCTCCTGCCAGACGCCGCTGTCGGCCGCCGCCGGCAAGAAGGTGACGACGATCGAGGGCATCGGCGCCAGCAAGACCGGCAAGGCCGTGCAGGCCGCTTGGCTGAAGATCGACGTGCCGCAATGCGGCTACTGTCAGAGCGGCCAGATCATGAGCGCCTGCGCGCTCTTGGCCGGCAAGAAGTCGCCCAGCGATGCCGACATCGATGCGGCAATGAGCGGCAACATCTGCCGCTGCGGCACCTACAACCAGATCCGCGCGGCCATCCACGACGCGGCCGGCAGCCTGAAGGGAGCCTGAGCATGGACGACAGCCTTCAACAAGCCAGCCGTCGCGCCTTCCTGAAGACCAGCGCCGGCTCGGCCCTCGTGATCGGCTTCGCGCTGCCGCTGGCGGCCCAGCGCGCCCGGGCGCAGGCCAATAGCAACACCAACACCTTCGCGCCGAACGCCTGGCTGCGCATCACGCCGGACAACAGGGTCACCGTCGTCTGCGGCTCGGCCGAGATGGGCCAGGGCGTGCTGACCGCGATCCCGATGCTCTTGGCCGAGGAGCTCGATGCCGACTGGGCCCTGGTCAGCGTCGAGCAGGCGCCGGTCGACACCGCCTACAACAACCCGATGTTCGGCATGCAGGCCACCGGCGGCAGCACGACGGTGCGCGCGCATTGGCAGCCGGTGCGCGAGGCGGGCGCGGCGGCGCGGCAAATGCTGGTCGCGGCAGCCGCGGCCCAGCTGAAGCTCGACGCGGCCCAGTTGCGCACCGAGAAGGGTCATGTGCTCGCCCCCGGCGGCAAGAAGATCGCCTATGGCGCCCTGGTCGCCGACGCGTCCAAGCAGGCGGTGCCGGCCAAGCCGACGCTGAAGGCCGCCAAGGACTTCAAGATCCTGGGCAAGCCGACCCGGCGCCTGGACACGCCGGCCAAGCTCAACGGCACGGCCAAGTTCGGCATCGACGCCCAGGTGGACGGCATGCTGGTCGCGGTGATGGCGCGCGCGCCGATCGCCGGCGCCAAGCCCAAGGGCATGAACGAGGCCAAGGCGCGCCAGGTCAAGGGTGTGCAGAAGATCATCACCATCCCCGGCGGCGTGGCCGTGCTGGCCGATGGTTACTGGGCCGCCAAGCAGGGCCGCGACGCGCTGGATGTGCAATGGGATCTGGGCGAGCACGCCGGTCTGAACAGCGCCAAGGTCGCCAGCCTGCTGGCCGAGGGCGCGGCCAACGCCAGCGCGGTCGCGGTCGACAACGGCAATCTGAAGGACGCCTCGGCCAATGCCGACAAGGTGCTGGCGGCCCAGTACGAGGTGCCCTATCTGGCCCATGCCTGCATGGAGCCGCTGAACTGCCTGGCCTGGGTCAAGGGCGACGAGGTGACGATCTGGGCCGGCACGCAGAGCCAGGGCCCCGCCCAGGGCATCCTCAGTCAGGTCGCGCAGGCGACGCCGGCGAAGGTCAAGATCAACACCTTGCTGCTGGGCGGCGGTTTCGGCCGCCGCTTCGCGCCCGACTTCACCATCGACGCGACGCTCTTGAGCAAGCTCAGCGGCAGCCCGGTCAAGCTGATCTACACCCGCGAGGACGATATGGCCGCCGGCTACTACCGCCCGGCCTCCCTGGTCAAGTTCGAGGGCGCGCTCGATGCCAAGGGCCAGGCGACGATGCTGCGCGCCGACATCGGCTCGCCCTCCATCATGGCCGCCTCGGGTTTCATGAAGATCCCCGACAACGGCGTGGATGCGATGGCCGTCGAGGGCCTGGCCGACCAGCCCTACGACATCGCCAACCAGCGCATCGCCTATGGCCGCGCCGAGCCGGGCCCGCAGGTCTGGTTCTGGCGCTCGGTCGGCCATTCGCAGAATGCCTTCTTCATCGAGAGCTTCATCGACGAGATGGCCGCCGCGGCCCAGGCCGATCCGCTGCAGTTCCGCCTGAATCTGCTGGCCAAGCACCCACGCCACCGTGCGGTGCTGCAGGCCGCCGCCGACAAGGCCGGCTGGGGCAAGCCGCTGCCGGCCGGCGTCAAGCGCGGCATCGCGGTGGCCGAGAGCTTCGGCAGCTATGTGGCCGAGGTCGCCGAGGTGTCGGTGAACAAGGACGGCGTGCCCAAGGTGCACCGCGTCGTCGCCGCCGTCGACTGCGGCCAGACCGTCAACCCGCAGACCATCCAGCGCCAGATCGAAAGCGCGATCTGCTATGGCCTCTCCGCCGCGCTCTACGGCCAGATCAGCTTCAAGGACGGCAAGGTCGAGCAGGGCAATTTCCACGACTACCCGGTGCTGCGCATGAGCGAGATGCCCAAGGTCGAGGTGCTGATCCTGCCGAGCAGCGAAGCGCCCGGCGGCATTGGCGAGCCCGGCACGCCGCCGATCGCGCCGGCCGTCTGCAATGCGATCTACGCCGCCACCGGCGTGCGCCTGCGCAAGCTGCCGATCGACACGGCCCTGCTGAAGAAGGCCTGATTCGCGCTCAGGCTGCCGAGGCTGGCGACGCCGGCGGATAGCCGGCCTCGCTCAGCAGCTCGGCCAGCGCCTGCTGGTCGAGCGCGCCGCTGGCGATCTGGACCCGGCGCTGCTCGCGGTCGAACTGCAGGGTGGCGGCCGCGTCGGCGGCCTGCACCGCCTCGGTGATCGCGGCCACGCAGTGGCCGCAGCTCATATCGGGCAGATGGAATTGGTAGTGCTCGGTCACTGCGGGCTCCTTGGATCTGGATCGGGTCAACGATGCTGCGGGCAGCTTAATCCCTGCCATGATGGCAAGGTCAAGCGCGGCGCATCGACCGAAGAAGGCTTGACCTTGCCATCATGTCAAGCTGGACCATGAGGCCATGAGCAGCAGCACCACCCATCCCCTCCTGACCCTGCCGATCGACGGCATGACCTGCGCCTCCTGCGTCAAGCGCGTGGAAAAGGCGCTCAAGGCCGTGCCGGGCGTGCAGCAGGCCAACGTCAACCTGGCCACCGAGGCCGCCAGCGTGGCCGGCCCCGCCGCGCTGCCGGCGCTGAATGCCGCCATCGAGAAGGCCGGTTTCGCGCTGCGCCAGCAGGATCTGACCCTCGCCGTCGAGGGGATGACTTGCGCCTCCTGCGTCGGCCGCGTCGAGAAGGCGCTTAAGAAAGTGCCGGGCGTGCTGGAGGCCGAGGTCAACCTGGCCACCGAGACCGCCCGGCTGCGCCTGCTGGCCGGCACCGGGCCGGCCGCCCTGCTGGAGGCCGTGGCCCGGGCCGGCTACCAGGCCCGGCCGCAGCACGCCGACGGTGCTGACGCCGCCCGCCCGGCCTGGCACAGCAGCGGCTGGCCGGTGCTGGCGGCGGCGCTGCTGTCGCTGCCCCTGCTGCTGCCCATGCTGGCCCAGCCCTTCGGCCTGCACGCGATGCTGCCGGCCTGGCTGCAGCTGGCGCTGGCCACGCCGGTGCAGTTCTGGCTGGGGGCGCGCTTCTACCGCGCCGGCTGGGCCGCGCTGCGCGCCGGCAGCGGCAATATGGATCTGCTGGTGGCCCTGGGCACCAGCGCGGCCTACGGCCTGAGCCTGTGGCTGATGCTGCGCGGCCATGGCGCCCATGCGCTCTATTTCGAATCGGCCGCCGTCGTCATCACCCTGGTGCTGCTGGGCAAGTGGCTGGAGGCGCGCGCCAAGCGCCAGACCACGGCCGCCATCCGCGCGCTGCAGGCGCTGCAGCCGGACAGGGCCCGCGTGCTGCGCGATGGCGCCGAACAGGAGCTGCCGCTGGCCGCGCTGCGCCTGGGCGACACCGTGCTGGTGCGGCCGGGCGAGCGCATCCCGGTGGACGGCGAGCTGCTGGAGGGCCATAGCCAGGTGGACGAGTCGCTGATCACCGGCGAAAGCCTGCCGGTGGACAAGGCGCCGGGCAGCCGCCTGGTCGGCGGCAGCGTCAACGGCGAGGGCCTGCTGCGCCTGCGCTGCACGGCGCTGGGCGCCGAGTCGACCCTGGCGCGCATCGCCCGCATGGTCGAGCAGGCGCAGGGCCACAAGGCGCCGATCCAGCGCCTGGTCGACCGGGTCAGCGCGGTGTTCGTGCCGGTGGTGATCGTCATCGCCACCCTCACCCTGCTGGGCTGGGGCATCGGCGGCGGCGACTGGGAGCGCGCCCTGCTCAATGCGGTGGCGGTGCTGGTGATCGCCTGTCCCTGCGCGCTGGGCCTGGCCACCCCGGCCGCCATCATGGCCGGCACCGGCGTGGCGGCACGCCGGGGCATCCTGATCAAGGACGCCGAGGCGCTGGAACGGGCCCACCGGGTGAGCCTGGTCGCCTTCGACAAGACCGGCACGCTGACCGAGGGCCGGCCGCGCCTGCTGGCGCTCGAGGGCGAGCCGGCGCTGCTGCGCCTGGCCGCCGCGCTGCAGGCCGGCAGCGAACACCCGCTGGCCCGGGCGGTGCGCGAGGCGGCACAGCAGCGCGCCGACCTCGCCGTGCCCGCCGTGACCGGGCTGCAGGCCGTACCGGGCCGCGGCCTGCGCGGGCAGGTCGAAGGGCAAGACCTGGCGCTGGGAAGCAGCCGCTATATGCAGGAGCTGGGCGTGGACCTGGCGGCCTTGCAGGCGCGCGCGCAGGCGCTGCAGGACGAGGGCCGCAGCGTCTCCTGGCTGGCGGCGCCCGGTGAAGTCCCGCGCCTGATCGGCCTGCTGGCCTTCGGCGACGCGCTCAAGCCCGAGGCGGCGGCGGCCGTGGCCGAGCTGCACGCGCAGGGCATACGCACCGCCCTCATCAGCGGCGACAACCGCGGCGCGGCCGAGCGGGTGGCGCGCGAGCTGGGCATCGACGAGGTACGCGCCGAGGTGCTGCCGCAGGACAAGGCGCGCATCGTCGGCGAGCTGCGGGCCGGCGGCCGCGTCGTGGCCATGGTCGGCGACGGCATCAACGACGCGCCGGCCCTGGCCGCCGCCGACGTGGGCCTGGCCATGGCCACCGGCACCGAGGTGGCCATGGCCGCGGCCGGCGTCACGCTGATGCGCGGCAACCCCGCCCTGGTGGCGGATGCGATCGCGATCTCGCGCCGCAGCTACGCGAAGATCCGCCAGAACCTGTTCTGGGCCTTCTTCTACAACCTGGTCGGCATCCCGCTGGCCGCCCTGGGCCTGCTGAACCCGATGCTGGCCGGCGCGGCGATGGCGCTGTCCAGCGTGTCGGTGGTGGGCAATGCGCTGCTGCTGACGCGCTGGCAGGGCCGCGCCGCCTGAACGAGACGAGGAACCGGGCATGGACGTGAACATCAGCGAGGCGGCCAAGCGCTCCGGCATCTCGCCCAAGATGCTGCGGCACTACGAGTCCCTGGGCCTGCTGCCGCCGGTGGCGCGCAGCGAGGCGGGCTACCGCCGCTACGGCGACAGGGAGGTGCACACGCTGCGCTTCATACGCCGCGCGCGCGACCTGGGCTTCTCGATCGCCGAGATCGGCGAGCTGCTGCGCCTGTGGCAGAACCGCCGCCGCAGCAGCGCCGACGTCAAGCGCATCGCCCAGGCCCATGTGGCCGACCTCGAGCGCCGCCTGGCCGAGATGCAGGCGATGAAGCGCACGCTGGAGGCGCTGGTCGGCTGCTGCCATGGCGACGAGCGGCCCGACTGCCCGATCCTGGACGGCCTGGAAGAGGTCTGAGCGCCGGCGCGTGCAGCGCCTTCGACAGCCCTCTTGAAAGCCCGCGGGCGACCCCTAAGTGTTGCGGGCAAGCCGGCCGGTCGGGTTCTTGCCGGTCGGTGCCCACCACCCATCGACAGGAGGTCACCATGTACGCATCCTTGTGGAGTCAGCCGGGCATCTGGTTCGGTCAGTTCGAGCGCCTGCGCCGCGAGCTGGACGATGTCTTCGGCACGCCGGGCCTGCCCAGCAGCATCCGCTCGGCGGCCGCCGGCACGCTGCCGCCGGTCAATGTCGGCCGCACGCCCGACAAGGTCGAGGTCTATCTGTTCGCGCCCGGCCTTGATCCCGCCAAGATCGACGTGACGGTCGAGCGCGGCGTGCTGCGCCTGGCCGGCGAACGCGTCGCCGATCTGCCGCAGGAGGACGCCCGGATCAATGTCTACAGCCGCGAGCGCAGCGCCGGCCGCTTCCTGCGCGCGATCGCCCTGCCCGACGACGTGGACACGAGCCAGGTCGACGCGCGCTACCGCGACGGCGTGCTGCAGGTCAGCCTGGCGCGCCAGCAGGCGGCGCAGCCGCAGCGTATCAATGTGCAGTAAGGAGGCAAGCATCATGAACCAGGAACGTCAGAACGAGCAGCCGCAACAGGCCGGCAGCGCGCTCTCGCGCGGCCGCAACGAGCAGGAGCGCCGGGCGGCGATCGCGCCGGCGGTCGATGTCTACGAGGACGAGTCCGGCATCACCCTGCTGGCCGATATGCCGGGTGTGCCGCGCGATCAGCTGGACATCCGCATCGAGTCCAACACGCTGTGGATCGAGGGCCAGGTGCAGCCGAGCACGCCCGAGGGGCTGGAGGCCATCTATGCCGAATTGCGCACGCCCTGCTACCGGCGCAGCTTCACGCTGAGCCGCGAGCTCGACAGCGGCCAGATCGACGCGCAGCTGAAGGACGGCGTGCTGCGCCTGCGCATCCCGAAGCAGGCGCATGCGCAGCCGCGGCGCATCGAGGTCGCGGCCGGCTGATTGCGCGGGCGCGCGAGGGCCGGCCGGCCCTCGTGCCATGATGGGGGTGAATCGATCCTCTGCGTCACTTCACTCCCATCGGCATGCCTACCATCGTCGCCCTGTCCGGCAGCCTGCGCCAGGCCTCCTACAACACCGCGCTGCTGCGCGCCGCCCAGCCGCTGGCGCCGCCGGAGCTGAAGCTGGAGCTGCACACCTTGCACGGCATCCCGCTTTACGACGCCGATGTCGAGGCACAGGGCACGCCGGCGGCGGTGACAGCGCTGCGCGAGGCGATCCGCGCGGCCGACGGCCTCTTGATCTGCACGCCGGAGTACAACCACTCGATCCCCGGCGTGCTGAAGAACGGCCTGGACTGGATCTCGCGCCCGCCGGCCGAGGGCCGCAAGACCTTTGCCGGCAAGCCGACCGCGCTGATCGGCGCGACGCCGGGCGGCTTCGGCACCCAGCTGAGCCAGCAGGCGATGCTGGGCGTGCTGCGCGCCTTCGGGGTCGACTTCTGGTTCGGCGGCCAGCTGCTGGTCTCGCATGCCGACCAGCTGTTTGCCGCCGACGGTGCGCTGCAGGACGAGAAGCTGAAGAGCCAGCTGGCCGGCTTCCTGCAGGGCTTTTCCCGCTTCATCGCTCAACGCCGCAAGGAGTAAGCCTCATGCCTCTGGTCGAAAAGATTCCCGGCCATCCCGGCGATGTCGGCGGCCTGCCGATCAACCGCGCGCTGCCGACCGCGCGCCGCCGTCTGGTCGGCGCCTGGTGCTTTCTGGATCATGCCGGCCCGGCCGATCTGGCGCCCGATGGCGGCATGCGTGTCGCGCCGCATCCGCACACCGGCCTGCAGACCTTCAGCTGGATGATCGAGGGCGAGATCCTGCACCGCGACAGCCTGGGCAGCGAGCAGGTGCTGCGCCCCGGCCAGGTCAATCTGATGACGGCCGGTCGCGGCATCGCGCATTCGGAGGAATCGCTGTCGGCACGGCTGCAGCTGGCCCAGCTGTGGATCGCGCTGCCCGATGCGCAGCGCTTCTGCGCACCGGCCTTCGAGCATTTCGCGACGCTGCCGCGGCTCGCGGCCGGCGGCTTCGCGCTGACCCTGCTGGCCGGCGAACATGGCGGTGCGCGCTCGCCGGTGCCGCAGCACACGCCGCTGCTGGGGCTGGACCTGGCCAGCGCCGGCGCGGCCGAGACCGTGCTGGCGCTGCGGCCCGGCTTCGAGCATGGGCTGATGGTGCTGGAGGGCAGCGTCGAGCTGAGCCCGGCCGGCGAGCCGGCGCAGCGGCTGGAGCCGGGCAGCCTGCTCTATCTGGCACCGGGCTTCGACGCGCTGGCGCTGCGCGCCGAGGCCGCCTGCCGGCTGCTGCTGCTGGGCGGCGAGCCGCTCACCGAGCAGCCGCTGCTGTGGTGGAACTTCGTCGGCCGCAGCGGCGAGGAAATCCACCAGTTCGCCGCCGACTGGAATGCCGGCAGCGGCGCCTTCGCCGGCGTCGAGGTGCAGGGCTTCGACGGCCCGCGCCTGCTGGCGCCGGACGCCTCGCAGCTGCGCCTCAGGACTACTGAATGAGCCCGTTCTTGAGCGCGTAATAGGTCAGATCGCTGTTCGACTCCAGCTTCATCTTCTCCATCACCCGCGCGCGGTAGGTGCTGACCGTCTTGACGCTCAGGCACATCAGCTCGGCCATATGGCTGATCGTCTCGCCCTTGGCCAGGCGCAGAAAGACCTGCAGCTCGCGCTCGGACAGCAGTTCGTGGGGCAGTTGCTCGCCCTCGCCGCCGAGGCCGTCGACCAGCAGCTCGGCCACCGTCGGCGTGATGTAGCGCCGGCCCAGCGCAACGGTGCGGATCGCCTTGATGATCTCCTCGGGCTCGCATTCCTTGTTCAGGTAGCCGGACGCGCCCTGGCGCAGCAGGGTCGTCGCGTAATGCGCCTCCGGAAAACCGCTCAGGATCAGCACCGGCAGATCGGGCGCGCGCGCCTTGATCGCGGCCAGCGCGTCGACGCCGCCATGCTCGGGCATGGAGATGTCCATCAGCAGCACATCGACCTCGCCCCCGCGCACCAGGTCCAGCGCCTCGCGGCCATTGGCCGCCTCGCCGGTCACGCGCAGATCCACCTGTTCGGACAGATACTGGCGCAGTCCGGCACGAACAATGGCGTGATCGTCGACGATGCCAACGCGAATCATGATGAATCAGCCCCCTTGTGTTCGATTTCAGGAGTTTAGGCCATGAAGAATCGGCTCTCGGCCCTGCTGGAACGGCTGCAGAAGAGCACCTTCGCCTTTCCGCTGGCGGTGCTCGCCGCCGCCGCCATGCTGGTGATCAGCGAGGCCAGCTACAGCCGCGCCCAGGATACGCTGGCCGACCTGGTGCAGATGGGCCGCGCGCGGCTGCTGCTGTACAGCATCATGGCACGCTCGGCCGATGCCGAGACGGCGCAGCGGGGCTTTCTGCTGACCGGCAAGCCCGAATACCTGGCCCCCTATGAGGAGGCCGCCGATGACCTGTCGCGCGCGCTCAAGGACCTGAAGAACCATTACGCCGAACGCGGCGACCTCAGCGCGCAGCGCCTGCACCGGCAATTGGAGGAGGCGGTCATCACCAAGATGGGCGAGCTGGCCGAGGCGGTGCAGCGCCAGCGCGCCGGCCGGCCCGACGCGGCGCTGGAGCTGGTGCAGGCCGGGCTGGGTCGCGACCAGATGGACCTGATCCGCAGCCGCTCGGAGGAGTTGCTGCACCTGCAGAACCAGCGGGTCGCCAGCGGCCGCAGCCAGGTCTATGACGCGCTGCTGCTGAACCGCATCGGCGTCGCCGCGATGACGGCGATCAGCCTGCTGGCGTTGGCGATGTTCCTGCGCCAGAGCCGCGCGCTGGCGGCGCAGCGCGACGAGCAGGCGCGCGCGATCGCGGCCGAACGCGACCAGCTCGAATGGGAGGTCGGCAAGCGCACGGCCGAGCTGACCGAGCTGGCCACCCACTTGCAGTCGGCGCGCGAGGACGAGCGCAACCACCTGGCGCGCGAGCTGCATGATGAACTCGGCGCGCTCCTGACCGCGGCCAAGCTCGAGACCGCGCGGCTGAAGCCGCGGCTGGCCGAGCTGGCGCCGGACCTGCTGGAGCGCCTGGCGCATCTGACCGAGACGCTGAACAGCGGTATCGCGCTGAAGCGCCGCATCATCGAGGACCTGCGGCCCTCCTCGCTGTCCAATCTGGGCCTGCTGCCGGCGCTGGAGATCCAGGCGCGCGAGTTCGGCGAGCGGCTGGAGATCCCGGTCCATACCGAGCTGCAGCCGGTGCGCCTGTCGCCGCGCGCCGAGCTGACCGTCTACCGTCTGGTGCAGGAGGCGCTGACCAATATCGCCAAATACGCGAAGGCGCGCGAGGTGCGGGTGCGACTCGTCTCCACGGCCGATGGACAGGCGCGGGTCGAGGTCCGCGACGACGGCCAGGGCTTCGATCCGCAGGCCCAGGCGCGCAGCTCCCATGGCCTGGTCGGCATGCGCTACCGCGTCGCCGCCGAGGGCGGCTCGCTGAAGCTGAGCTCCAGCCCCGGCCAGGGCACGGTCCTGACGGCCTTGCTGCCGCAGCTGCCCGCTGCGGAGCCGGCCCCGGCGCCGCCGTCCATGGCGCCGGAATCGACCGAGCCGCTGTAGGCCGGCGCCTACAGCCCGCCACAGCAGTGGCCCACACGTCGATGCGGATTGCGCCCATGCAGGCGCGGCGGGTGGCTGCGTACATTGAGCTCATCGCAAGGCCGCTTTTCGCCGCTACCGCACCCACCGCAAGGAGTTCGCCATGCCATCCCACGCTCCCACCGCTTCGATCCGCGCGCTGCGCCTGGCCGGTCTGCTGCTCGGCGCCGGCCTGGGTCTGGCCGCCTGCCAGCAGCGCAGCGATGACCCGACCCTGGGCCAGCGCGTCGACAAGGCCGTTGCCGAGACCAAGGAAGGCGCCCGCGAGGCCAAGGCCGATATCAAGGAGGCCGCGCAGGACGCCAAGAACGCCGGCGCCCGCACCGCCGACAAGATGGAGGCGAACGTCAGCGACGCCTCGATCACCGCCAGCATCAATGCCGAGCTGGCCAAGGATTCGCGCCTGAGCGCGCTGAAGATCAATGTCGACACCCAGGGCGGCCGCGTCGCGCTCAGCGGCAGCGCGCCCGACGAGCAGGCGCGCCAGCGCGCCACCGAGCTGGCCGCCGGCGTCAAGGGCGTGCTCAGCGTGGACAACCGTCTGACCGTCGACGCCCGCAGCTGAGGCGCGGCGCGAGACCAGGAGTCTGCCCATGAGCTCGCTGCAACTGCACCTGACGCCGCGGCTGCGCAATCTGCGCCGCCGTGCCGTCTACCCGCTGCTGTGCCTGCTGTCGCTGCTGTTCCTGCCGCTGCAGCCGGACGACCATCCGCTGCACTTCGCGGCGCAGATCGCGCAGGGCCTGGTCGGCTCCTCGATCACGCTGCTGGCCAGCGGCGGCGGCTGACGGGCCACCCATGCTGGCCGCCGCCACCCTGCCCTGCTCCTCGCCGGCCGACCAGTGCCTGAGCCCGGCGCTGCAGGCCTATCTGCGCGACTGCGTGCGCCAACGCCTGCAAAGCGAAGGCCTGCCGCCCACGCCCTGGTTCCGCATCCATCTCTACCTGCGCCTGGGCGATATGGCCAGCGCGCAGGCGCTCGACCGCGACCTGCGCCAGCAGGCCCAAGGCGGCGGCTCGCTGCTGGGCCTGATCGCGCTGTTCGGCCAGCTGGCCCCGGATCTGGACATCCAGAGCGCGCTGGCCCGCCAGCTGCGGCTGATGCATGGCTGCGATCGCCAGCTGCAGCTGCCGACGCCGCCGGCCGAGCACCGGCTCAGCCAGGTCTGCATCGGCCCGCGCCGTTATGCGGTGCTGACCCTGCACGGGCAGTCGAGCCGGCTGCACTGCGTGATGCCCTGCCCGATGCTGGTGTTCGCACCGCTCGAATAAATCTCCTCGCTTCTTCTTCCGGCTCCCTCAATGCTGGGCGACCAGCAGCAAGGCCTTGCGACACTGCTCGCGCTCGCCGCGCAGCGCCAGCATGCCGCAGCGGTGCTGTTCGCGCGCCTGCTGTTGCTGGGCCAGATGCCGGCGCTGCGCCTGCTCGACGCCGTCGGCGACGACCAGATAGAGCAGCACGACCAGCAGCTGAGCCAGCAGCAGGCCGCCGATCACCAGCTTCTGCTGGCGCGGCGCCATCCGGACTTCGCTCATCGAAGCAGCGGGCATCGGCATGATCGCTCTCTCCTCAATCATCAACCCTTGGCCACGGCCACCGCATTGAGACGCTGGCAGGACTGCAGCAGCGCGCGTTCATGGCCGTCCTTGTCTTCGCCGTCGTCGATCAGCGGCAGCAGCGCCGCGAGCGGATGGATGGCCGCCAGCAGGGCGGCCGGCAGCAGCTTGACCATCAGCGGCTTGGGCTCCAGCGAGACGTCGGGATCGGCCAGGCTGCCGCGCACCAGCACCGGTGTGCGCAGACTCAGCGGGCTGAAGTCCTTGGGCAGCACCTTCAGGCGCAGATCGATCTTCTCGGTGTCCAGCGCGATCTGGCCGTCGACGAACAGGGTCGAATCGCGCGTGTCGACCAGCATCACCGTCGGCACGACCTTGCCGCGCCGCACGTTCAGATCGGCGACCGCGCATTGCATCGCCAGCGAATCGTCGCCGCGCACGAGGATGCCCAGGCCCTGGGCGATGTCGATGCCGGCCGCCTCGACGGCCAGGTGCGAGATCTTGCCGCTGGGCAAATGCAGCTGCGCGCGGCCGCTGGCCGAGGCGAGCAGCTCGGCCGTCGAGCGGCCGCGGCCGTCCAGCGCCAGCCGGCCGTTCAGCAGGCCGCTGACATAGGGCGGCTGATCGGGGCGGCGTCCCTGGCGTATCCATTGCTCCAGCCGCACGCCGGCCCAGCGCAGCCGCGCCTGCCACAGCGCCACGTCCTCGCGGCCGTCCAGGCTGAGCCTGCCGGCGATGCGGCCGCTGGCGCTGCGCGCATCGATGTCGGACAGGGTCAGCACACCGTCGTTGAGGACAATGCGCGCATTCAGCGGTGCGATCGGCACGGCGAAGTAACGACCCAGGTCGACGCGGCGCAGCGCCACCTCCACGTTGGCGTCCATCGCGCGCAGCGAGGGCAGATCGAAGCGGCGGTCGGGCAGCAGACGGCCGTCGGCGGCGGCCGGCTGCTCGGGCGCCGGCGCGCCTATGGTCGGCGCCAGATCGGCGAACCAGAGCGAATCGCCGCCGAGCCGGCCGCTTAGCAGCGGCCGCTGCCGGCGGCCGGCGTCAGCGGGACGGAAGTCGAAGCTGCCGTTGAGGCGGCTGCGGCCCAGCAGCGCGCGCTCGACGTCGACATGCCAGAGCTGGTCGCCGGGGCGACTCAGCCGCCCCTCGGCATCGAAGGCCGGCGTGGTGGGCAGGGTCACGCCGAGCGGATCGCCGATCGCGGCCAGCGAGGGACCGGCCAGCTTCAGGCGGCCGTCCAGGCCGCGCAGGCCCAGCAGATCGCGGACCACGCCCTCGAAGCCGAATTTCACCGCGCCGGCCTCCAGGCGCAAGGCCAGCGGCACCGGCCGCAGATCGTCGCTGGCGCCGACCCAGGGCAGCGGCGAGCCGGTCTCGGCAGCGGCCGTCATCGGCTTGCCGCGGTAGCGCCCCTCGGCGTGCGCCGTCAGGCCGACCTCCTGGCGCTGGCGCAGCGGCGAGGGCTTGTCGCTCAGGCTGGCCTCGATATGCGCCTTCAGCTGCAGCGGCGCATCGTCGAAGGCCAGACTGGCGCGGTTCAGCAGCAGGCGATCGAAGCGCAGCAAGGGCGGCGCGGCGGCGGCGCGGCCGTCGGCGGACTGGACGCGGCCCAGTTGCCAGGTCGCCGAACCATCGGCACGGCGCAGGAGATCGGCGTCCAGGCTCTCGGCCGACAGCTCCTTGATGCGCAGCGGCTTGTCCTCGCGCTTCCAGGCCCAGAGATCGCGGTAGCGCAGGCGCAGGGTGACGTTGCCGGCGTCCAGTGTATTGGCCTGGTTGCGCCAGTCCGGCCCGCCGATGCGCAGGCGCGCCGCATGCACATCGACCTCCCCGAGCAGCGAGACGCGCATGCGCTCGCCACCCGGCGTCTCCACCAGTTCGACGGTGCGCCCCAGGCGCTCGCCCAGCGCCCGCTCCAGCGGCCCGGCCAGCCAGGGCCAGCCCGCCAGCTCGCCGAAGGCGAAGCCGGCAAGGAGCAGCAGCAGGACAAAAAGAAAGCCCGCCAGATGCGGGTGCCGGGACAGCAGCCGCAGTGGCGGGCTTGACGAGAGGCTGGCGATGCTCATCGCGGTTCAAGCCCCGAGACCCTCCGGCGGCGCAGCCCCCGTAGTGGTCAAGAGATACGGAAACGCGCCTTCGTAACCGAAGTCCAGGGATTCGGCACCGGGCGACGCCTCATCGCCGGTCTGGCCGGCGAACTCGGGCGACACCAGCAGGCTGGCGACCGGAGGGACGGGGGATGGGATGGACATGGCAAGCTCGCTCGTCGAACGCTTCGGTCGGCTGAAGATGTGGTGCTTACTTCTTCTTGCCGACCTCGTTGCCGACGACGCCGCCGACCACCGCGCCGCCGACCGCACCCAGAGTGCTGCCGGTCGCCGCCGCGCCCACGGCGCCGCCAACGGCGGTACCGATCACGGCGCTCTTTTCCTGGTGGCTCATGCTGCCGCAGGCGCCGAGGCCCAAGGTCAAGCTCGCGGCCAGGGCGGCGCCGAGCAGACGGGTGACGTGACTACGATGAAGCATTGGGTTCATGGTGGTTCTCACTGGTCGTTGAGCATGAACACAGTTTGGCCAGCCGATCGCGACAACAGAATCGGCAGCGACCGCGAAGCGGCGTCGGATTGCTCCGACAGTCGATGCATCCCGAAACATCCGCCAAGAAAAAAGCCCGCCGGTGGCACCGGCGGGCTGATGGGGCAGCGCGGCCGCGGGGACTTCAGGCGAGCAGCTTGCCGGTCTGGAAGTCGCGCACCGCCTGCATCAGCTCGGCCTGGGTGTTCATCACGAAGGGGCCGTACTGCGCGATCGGCTCGTTCAGCGGCCGGCCGGCGATCAGGATCGCGCGGGTCGGCTCCTCGCCCGCTGTCAGGCGCACACCGTCGCTGCCGGGCGTGTTGGCCAGGATGGCCATGCGCTGCTGCGGCACGGTGCAGCCGGAGTCGAACTTCAGCGCGCCGCGGTAGACATAGACGAAGGCGTTGTGCGTGTCCGGCAGCGCCTGCTCGAAGCTCGCGCCGGGCGCCAGGTGCAGGTCCAGGTACAGCGGCTCGGTCAGCTCGCGCTGCACCGCGCCGGCCACGCCCCCGCTCTCGCCGGCGATCACCCGCACCTTGACGCCCTCGCGCTCGTACTCCGGAATTTCGGCGCTGGGGATGTCGCGGTACCAGGGCGCGCGCAGCTTGTCGCGGGCCGGCAGGTTCAGCCAGAGCTGAAAGCCTTCCATCCGGCCCTCTTCCTGCTCGGGCAGCTCGCTGTGGATCACGCCGCGGCCGGCCGTCATCCATTGCACGCCGCCATTGCCCAGCAGACCCTCGTTGCCGGCCGAGTCGCGGTGCCGCATGCGGCCCTCGAGCATATAGGTGACGGTCTCGAAGCCGCGGTGCGGATGGTCGGGGAAGCCGGCGATGTAGTCGTCGGCCTGGTCCGAGCCGAAGGCATCCAGCATCAGGAAGGGATCGAGCCGGCGCTGCAGCGGCTGGGTCAGCACGCGGGTCAGCTTGACGCCGGCGCCGTCGCTGGTCGCTTGGCCCGCGACCAGGCGCTCCACGGCGCGCGGCTGTTGCAACTGCTGCAGGGGGGTGGTGCTCATGGTCGTTTCCTTTCCTAGCGTTTCAATACTCGTTCGATGGCCTCATACCGTGGCCGGGCTGAACAGCTCGGCAATCTGCGCCCGCGCGGCGGCCACGCCGGCGGCCTCGGCCTCGGGGCCCATGCCCAGTCCCTCGGCGTAGACGAAGTTCACATCGCTCATGCCCAGGAAGCCCAGCACCGTGCGCAGATAGGGCGTGATGCCGTCGGTGGCCTGGCCGGCATGCTTGCCGCCGGAGGCGACGACGACATAGACCTTCTTGCCCTTGACCAGGCCCTCGGGGCCGTTGGCCGTGTAGCGGAAGGTGGTGCCGGCGCGGGCCACCGCGTCGATCCAGTTCTTCAGCTGCGTGGGCACGGCGAAGTTGATCATCGGCGTCGCGATGACGATCACGTCCTGCGCCTGCAGCTCGGCAATCAGCGCGTCATTGGCGGCGACGCGGGCGGCCTGCTCGGCGCTGCGCTGCTCGGCCGGGGTGAACAGCGCGGCCAGGCCGGCCTCGTCCAGCGCCGGATGCGGGTTCAGGCCCAGGTCACGCACCTGTAGCCGGGCGTCGGGCTGTCCGGCGCGCAGCGCCTCGACCAACTCGCTGGCCAGACGGGTGGAGAAGGAACCCTGGCCGTTCTGAACGCGGCGGGCGCTGGAATTGATTTGCAGGATGTTCATACAGGGACTCCGCTTGGGGTTGCTTCGTCGTGATTGACGATGGCCTCACTGTATTGATCCCCTATCGACGACAGAAGCCATCGATCTGGATATGATTGTTCCACCAACGGAACAGTCATGAGCCTGGACGCCGACGACCTGCTTTTATTTGGCCGCGTGATCGAAGCCGGCTCCTTCAGCCGCGCGGCCGAGCGCCTGCGCCTGCCCAAGTCCACCGTCTCGCGCCGCATCGCCGCGCTGGAGCAGCGCCTGGGCGAGAAGCTGCTGCAGCGCAGCACCCGCCGCCTGACCCTGACCGAGTTCGGCAGCGGCATCCTCGAGCATGCGCGGGCGCTGGCGGCCGAGGTCGATGGCGCGCTGGCCCTGGCCCTGCACCGCCAGCAGCGCCCCAGCGGGCGGCTGCGCGTGTCGATGCCGGGTGACTTTGCGCATCAGGCGCTGTTGACCGAGATGCTGAGCCGCTTCACCCTCGACTATCCGGAGGTACAGCTGGAGCTGGACCTCTCGCCGCGCCGCGTCGATCTGATCGCCGAGGGCTTCGATCTGGCCGTGCGCATGGGCGAGCTGGCGCAGGACAGCCAGCTGGCCGCACGCCGGCTGGCACTCTTGAGCATCGGCCTGTATGCCGCGCCGGCCTATCTGCAGCTGCATGGCGAGCCGCAGCTGCCCGAGGCGCTGGCGGCGATGCATGGGCTGATGATCCTGAGCCGCTCGGGCGAACCGCAGCCCTGGCAGCTGCAGCGCGGCGACGGCGCCGAGCCGCAGCGCTGGAGCGGCGTGCCGGCACAGCGCACCCTGGTCAACGGGCCGAATATGCTGTTGCGCCTGGCGCGGGCCGGCGTCGGCATCACCGCCGTCGACGACCACTTCGCCCGCCCGCATGTGGACAGCGGCGAGCTGGTACGGGTGCTGCCCGGCTGGTGTCTGCCGCCGGCCCCCTGCTGGGCCGTCTTTCCGGAGCGGCGACTGATGCCGCTGCGCACCCGCGTTTTCCTCGACGCGCTGGCGGCCGCGCTGAGCGGCTGCAGCGTCCAGCGCCCGGGCGATGCGCCGGCGCCGCTCAGCCGCCCTTAGTCCTTGCCGAAGGCCAGCTCCACGCTCGCATCGCGCGCCCGCGGGATCGGCTCGAAGCGCCATTGCGAGACCGCGGCGAGCACGGCCGGCGTCAGGCGCCGGTTGCTGCTGTGCAGGGCCTCGACCTGCTGCACGCTGCCATCGGGCTGCACGCTGAAGCGCACCTGCACGGTCGCCGAATCGAGGCTGGCCATCAGCTGGCGCGGCAGCACCGGCTCCACCTTGACCAGCAGCTTCAGCGGCAGCTCGGGCTCCGGCGCGGCCGGTGCGGGAGCCGCCGCTGGCTCGGGGCGCGGCGCCGCCACGCTGGGCGCGGCCAGAGCCACCTGGGTCGGCGGCTCGACGGCGCCCGCCTCGGCCAGTACCGGCGTGGCCTCCGGCGACGGTGCGGTGGGGGCTGCGGGGCGGCTGCTTGCCGCCCCATTGCTGGGCGCCTTGCGCGCCGCCGCGGCGACCGGCGCAGCAGCCGGCGCGGCGGCCGGCTTGCTCGGCTGGATGCGGTCTGCCTTCAGAATCCACTGGAAGACCTTGTCGGCGTCGCGCTGCGCGCGCTCGGCCGGCGTCATCTCGCTCAGCGGCTTGGCCGCCGGCGTCTGCGCCGCGGCCGGCAGCAGCAGCAGGCCTGCGGCACAAGCCAGCAGGCCGCGGGCGTAGAACGACGGCCTGCGCGGCTCCTGGTTCGGCTTAGGCACCACTCCTCCTCCCTCCTTCCCTACCCTGGCATCGGGGCGTCGGCAGGCCCTCATCGGGGCCTGTTGCGCGCGCAATTTAGGCGGGCGATCAGCGCCCCGGCAGCGGGTTTGCCCGCGGGTGCGCCGGCCGGATGTGCAATCCGACCGCAGACGGGGGAAAACAGCAGCGGAAAAGGCGCTCAGCGCCCGGTGCTCGCCTCGGCCAGCAGCGCCTCGCAGCGCTCCTCATGCTGGCTGATCTCGGCCAGGGTGACCTCGATATCGTCGAGCTGCTGCTGCAGCTGGCGGCGGTGCTGGCGCAGCACCTCGAGAAAGGCCTTCAGCTGGGGCGCCGCGTCCGATTCGGAGTCGTACATATCGACCAGCTGCTTGACCTCCTGCAAGGACAGGCCCAGGCGCTTGCCGCGCAGGGTCAGCTTCAGCCGCGTGCGATCGCGGTGGGTGTAGACGCGGTTGCGCCCGGCGCGGCTGGGCTCCAGCAGGCCCATGTCCTCATAGAAGCGGATCGCCCGCGGCGTGATGTCGAATTCGCTCGCCAGCTCGGTGATCGTGAACAGGCGGCCGCCGCCCTCGGCCGGGGTTGTCGCGTTCGTGTCGGAGCTCATCGCTGATTTGGCTTCTAATTACGTTAACGTAAACGTAAGTCTAAGGCAGCGCAAATGGCCAATGCACGCGAATCCGAACTGAGCTATCCGCTGGGCGAGGCGCTGCCGGCCCCGGGCGGCGTGCTGGAGCTGGCGCCGGGCCTGCGCTGGGTCCGCATGGGCCTGCCCTTTGCGCTGGACCACATCAACCTCTGGATGCTGCGCGACGAGATCGACGGCCAGCCCGGCTGGACCCTGGTCGACAGCGGCATCTGCAACGACGCGACCAAGGCCGCCTGGGAGCAGGTCTTCGCCTCGCATCTGGACGGCCTGCCGGTGCTGCGCCTGATCGTCACGCACTTCCATCCGGACCATATGGGCCTGGCGCATTGGCTGACCGAGCGCTGGAACTGCCGGCTCTGGATCAGCGCGACCGACTTCAATCTGGCCCGCCTGGCCAGCGGCTCGACGGTCGGCATGGGCGGCGAGACGGCGGCCGCCTTCTTCGCCGGCCACGGCCTGAGCGACGAGGAATCGCTGGCCAAGATCCGCGGCCGCGCCAGCTACTACCCCAGCATGGTGCCGGCCGTGCCCTCGAGCTTCCGCCGCCTGATGAACGGCCAGCGCCTGGAGATCGGCGGCCACGCCTGGACCTGCATCGCCGGCTATGGCCATGCGCCCGAGCATATGAGCCTGCATTGCGAGGCACTGGGGCTGCTGATCTCGGGCGATATGGTGCTGCCGCGCATCTCCACCAATGTCTCGGTCGTCGACGTCGAGCCCGAGGCTGATCCGCTGAGCCTGTACCTGGACTCGCTGTCGCGGATGCTGGCGCTGCCGGCCGATACGCTGGTGCTGCCCTCGCATGGCAAGCCCTTCCGCGGCCTGCATGCGCGCGTCGACCAGTTGCAGGCCCATCACGAGGAGCGCCTGGCCGATGTGCTGGCCGCCTGCCGCGCCAAGCCCTGCCATGCGGCCGAGCTGCTCGACCTGCTGTTCAAGCGCCAGCTCGATCTGCACCAGACGACCTTCGCGATGGGCGAGTCGGTCGCGCATCTGAACGCGCTGTGGCTGGCCGGCCGGCTGACGCGGCGGCGCGATCCGGCCGACGGCATCTACCGCTTCAGCGCCTGCTGAAGTCGGGCTTGGTGATGGCTTGAGTGAAGCGGTGGGATGCCTCCGCCGCCACCCGGCGTGAGCCGGACGGCGGCGGGACATGGCCTCTTTATGCATCCGCCCGCTTGGCGTGTTAGGCGCCCCGAGAGCCCTGGCTGCGGGTGATTCCTTCCTGAAGGGAATCGGGATGCCGGTGATGACAGCTTGTGAAGAAAGTTTGCCCGCCGGCGCTGGCGCCGCCAAGCCCCCCTGAAGGGGGAAATGCCGCCGCCGGATCAGGAGGCGACGATCGATTCCTCGCGCAGGCGGCCGCGCGCCTGCTCGTAATCGGGCAGCACCGAGCGCACCACATCCCAGAAGCGCGGGCTGTGGTTCATCTCGCGCAGATGGGCCAGCTCGTGCGCGACGACGTAGTCGATGATGGACGGCGCGAAATGGATCAGCCGCCAATGCAGGCGGATGGACCCGTCGGCGCTGGCGCTGCCCCAGCGCGTCTGCGCCGAGGACAGGCGCAGCTGCTTCATCGTCACGCCCAGGGCGGCGGCGAAATGCGCGCAGCGCGGCTCGAACACCGCGCGCGCCCGGCGCTGCAGCCAGGCCTGCACCGTGTCGCGGATCTGCTCCTCGCCGGCGCCCAGCGGGAGGCCGACGTGCAGCACGCGCTCGGCCTCGTCGAGCAGGACGCCATCCTGCGCCGGGCTCAGGCACAGGCGCAGCGGCTCGCCCAGATAGGGCAGGCTGGCGCCATCGCGCCACTCGATGCGGGCGGCCTGCACGCGACGCGCGCGCTCGCGCTGCTCGACCAGCTTGCGCAGGATCCAGTCGGACTTCTGCTGCAGCGCGCGCTCGATATCGGCCTGCGGCAGCCAGCGCGGCGCGCTGACCCGCAGGCCCTCGGCGCCGACCACGAAGCCGATGCTGCGCCGGCGCGCGCGCTTCAGTTCGTAGGCGACCTTGTGCTCGCCGAGCCGCATCTCGCGCTGCGCGCGCGGATTGGCCGGCACCGGCGACTCGACCGCGCCGGCCTCCTCGTCGAACAGCGACAGCTGCTTGTTGTCCTGCAGCAGATTGGCCAGGCGCTTCAGCATCGCTTGCGCTTCTGGTCAGGCGCGAGCGGCCGCGCTGGAACGCGCCGGGGCAAGATAGGCATTGGGATCGAGGCGGTGCATCTCGGCCTCGATCCAGCCTTCGACCTCGCGCATCATCTCGGCCGGCTCGCGGCCCTCGGGGCTGATCGGCCGGCCGATCGAGATGTCGATGACGCCGGGGCGCAGCAGAAAGCTCTTGCGCGGCCAGCAGCGCGCCGAGGTGGCCGCGATCGGCACGACCGGCACGCCGGTCTCGATCGCCAGCCGCGTGCCGCCGGTCTTGTACTCGCCCTTGCGGCCGCGCGCGATGCGCGTGCCTTCCGGGAACATGATCACCCAGATGCCCTTGGCCGCCAGGCGCCGGCCCTGCTCGGCCACCTTGGTCCAGGCCTGGGCGCGCTTGCTGCGGTCGATATGGATCATGTCCAGCCGCGCCATCGCCCAGCCGAAGAAGGGGATGTAGAGCAGCTCGCGCTTGAACACATAGGCCAGCGGATGCGACATCAGCGTCGGGTAGGCGAAGGTCTCCCAGGTGCTCTGGTGCTTGGACAGCAGGATCACGGCCTTCTTCGCATCGGCTTCGCTGGGCAGGTTGTCCATGCCCTGAATGCGCCAGCGCACGCCGCAGATGAAGCGCGCGCCCCAGATCGCCAGGCGCAGGAAGAAGATGCAGGTCCAGTAGACCGGCGTGCCGCGCACGAACAGCGAGATCAGCATGGCCGCAATCGCGACCGGGATGACGGTGATCGCCATCCAGACGAGGAACAGCGCAGAGCGCAGGGCCGCGAACAACAACATCAGTTCAGGTCTCCGGGACTGGTATCGGGGGCCAGCGACTCGCCGCGCGCATCGGCGCGGGCGCGACGCTCGCGCAGGATCAGGTCTTCGGCAAAGGCGCTCAGGTTGTCGTGCACGGTCGCGCCCGGCACCTGGGCCACCAGGGCCGCCAGCTGCGCCTCGTCGAGCGCGCCGAGGCGGTCGCTGCGCAGCAGATGCGGCACGCAGCCGGCGGCCTGCGCCGTCTGCAGATCGCGCAGCGAGGCGCCGACCATATGCACCTGCTGCAGATCGACGCCGAAGCGCTGGCCGATCTGCTGGACCAGACCGGGCAAGGGCTTGCGGCAGCTGCAGCCCTCCTCCGGCGTGTGCGGGCAGAAGAACACCGCATCGAGCCGCCCGCCCTTCTCGGCCAGCAGCTGGTTCAGGTGCATATGCACCGCGTTCAGCGAGGCCATGTCGATCAGGCCGCGGCCGATGCCGGGCTGGTTGGTCGCCATCACCGTGTGCCAGCCGGCATGGTTGAGCCGCGCGACCGCCTCCAGCGCGCCGGGCAGTGGCTGCAGCTCGTCGATCGACTTCACATGGTCGTCGCGGTAATGGTTGAGCGTCCCGTCACGGCCCAGGATGACCAGCTTCATGCCGTGGCTGTGATCGGAGCGCATCTGCGATCGCCTTCTTAGCTCGCCAGCCGCGACAGATCGGCGACGCGGTTCATCGCCTCGTGCAAGGTCTTCAGCAGGCCCAGCCGGTTGGCGCGCAGCGCCGGGTCCTCGGCATTCACCATCACGCCGTCGAAGAAGGCATCGACCGGGGCCTTCAGCGCCGCCAGTTCGCGCAGCGAGTCGGCATAGCGGCCGTCGCGGAACAGGCCCTCGGCCCTGGGCGCAACGCCGTGCAGCGCGGCGGCGAGCTCCTTCTCGGCCGCTTCCTGCAGCAGGCCGGCATCGACCCTGGCCTCGACCGCCTGCTCGCTCTTCTTCAGGATATTGCCGATGCGCTTGTTGGCCGCGGCCAGCGAGGCCGCCTCGGGCAGTTCCGCGAAGGCGCGAACGGCCTTCAGGCGCTCGGCGACGTCGGCCAGTCGCTGCGGGCGCAGGGCCAGGACCGCATCGACTTCCTGGGCGCTGAAGCCCTGCTCGCGCAGCGCGCCGGCCAGTCGGTCGAAAACGAATTCGGCGAGCGCTTCGCTCGGGTCCTTGATCAGCGCGCCGAAGGCCGGGACCGCCGCCTTGATGATCGCGTCCAGGCTCAGGCCGCCGGCGCGCTCGGACAGCATGCGCACGACGCCCAGCGCATGGCGGCGCAGCGCGAACGGATCCTTGTCGCCGGTCGGCAGTTGGCCGATGCCGAACAGGCCGACCAGGGTCTCCAGCTTGTCCGCCAGCGCCACGACCAGGCCGACCTCGTTGCGCGGCAGCTCGTCGCCGGCGAAGCGCGGCTTGTAGTGGTCTTCGATCGCGAAGGCGACCGCCTCGCCGAGGCCGTCATGACGCGCGTAGTAGCCGCCCATGATGCCCTGCAGCTCGGGGAACTCGCCGACCATATCGGTCAGCAGATCGGCCTTGGCCAGGCGCGCGGCGAGGCTGACATCGGCCACCAGCGCGGCATTGCCGCCCAATTGGACGGCGATCGCCTTGGCAATCGCGCGCACGCGTTCGACGCGCTGCCCCTGGGTGCCCAGCTTGCCGTGGTAGACGACTTTGTTGAGCCCCGTCACCCGATCCTCCAGCGACTTCTTGCGGTCCTGGTCGAAGAAGAACTTGGCATCGGCCAGGCGCGGGCGCACGACGCGCTCGTTGCCGCCGATGACGGCCGAGGCATCGGCCGGGCGGATGTTGGAGACGACGAGGAACTTGTTCGTCAGCTTGCCGGCGGCATCGAGCAGCGGGAAGTACTTCTGGTTCGCCTTCATCGTCAGGATCAGGCATTCCTGCGGCACGGCCAGGAACTCGGGCTCGAACTGACAGGCCAGCACGTTCGGGCGCTCGACCAGGGCCGTCACCTCATCCAGCAGGGCCTCGTCGTCGATCGCCTTCAAGCCGCCGGCACGCTCCTCCAGCTGGCGCACGATCTCGGCGCGGCGCTCCGCGAACGAGGCGATCACGGCGCCCTGCTCGCGCAGCTGGCTGGCATAGCTGTCCGCGCTCTCGATGGCGAGCGTCGGCGATTGCGACTCGAAGCGGTGGCCGCGCGTCTCGCGGCCCGAGACCAGGCCCAGCGCCTGCACGCCGACCAGCGCGGCGCCATGCAGCGCGACGAGGCCGTGGGCCGGGCGCACGAACTTGACGTCGCTCCAGCCATCGGCCAGCTGGTAGCTCATCACCTTCGGGATCGGCAGCTTGGCCAGGCTCTCGTCGAGCGCCTTTTGCAGGCCCTCGGCCAGGCTGGCGCCGGCGACGGTGGTCTTGATGAACAGCGCCTCGGCCTTGCCGTCGAGCTCGCGATAGGTCTGGGCGGCGGCTTCGGCCGGCAGGCCCAGCGCGGCCAGCTTCTTGACCAGCGCCGGCGTCGGCTGGCCGGCGGCATCCAGGCCCACGGCGACCGGCACCAGCTTCTTGGTCTCCGCGCGATCGGCAGCCTTGGCCGCCACCGCCGCGATATGGACGGCCAGGCGGCGCGGCGAGGCGAAGGGCGTCACCACCGCATCGGCTGCGACCAGGCCCTGCGCCTTCAGGCTGTCGGCCAGCACCGCGGCAAAGGCCTCGCCGAGCTTCTTCAGCGCCTTCGGCGGCAGTTCCTCGACGAACAGTTCAACGAGCAGGTTCGAGGACATCTTCAGGCCGCCTTCTTCTTTTCGATCTGTGCAATCACTTCATCGGCCCAGGCCTTCGGGGCCATCGGGAAGCCGAGCCGCGCGCGGCTGTCCACATAGCTCTGCGCGACCGCGCGCGCCAGATTGCGGATGCGGCCGATATAGGCGGCACGCTCGGTCACGCTGATCGCGCCGCGCGCATCGAGCAGATTGAAGGTGTGGCCGGCCTTC
This sequence comes from Roseateles violae, assembly GCF_030410485.1. Classification (GTDB taxonomy): domain Bacteria; phylum Pseudomonadota; class Gammaproteobacteria; order Burkholderiales; family Burkholderiaceae_C; genus Roseateles_D; species Roseateles_D violae. The sequence goes on from NZ_JAUHHC010000005.1 coordinate 576,239, forward strand.
AGCAGCTGCTCGTAGGCCGGCAGCGCCAGTTGCTCGGCCATCAGCTGCTGGCTCTTCTTCTCGTGCGCGGCAAAGGCCTGCAGCAGGAAGTCGACATCGCTGTGCTCGAAATTGTAGGTCGACTGCTCGACCTCGTTCTGGTGGAACACATCGCCATAAGTGAGGCCATCGGTGTAGACCAGGTCGTAGACCGACTCCTTGCCCTGCAGATACATGGCCAGACGCTCCAGGCCATAGGTGATCTCGCCGGTGATGGGCTTGCAGTCGATGCCGCCGACCTGCTGGAAGTAGGTGAACTGCGTCACCTCCATGCCGTTCAGCCAGACCTCCCAACCCAGGCCCCAGCAGCCCAGCGTCGGGTTCTCCCAGTCGTCCTCGACGAAGCGCACATCGTTCTTCTTCAGGTCGAAGCCCAGCGCCTCCAGCGAGCCCAGGTAGAGCTCGAGGATGTTGGCCGGCGCCGGCTTCAGCACGACCTGGAACTGGTAGTAATGCTGCAGGCGGTTCGGGTTCTCGCCGTAGCGGCCGTCCTTGGGGCGGCGGCTCGGCTGCACATAGGCGGCCTTCCAGGGCTCGGGACCGAGCGCGCGCAGAAAGGTCGCCGTGTGGCTGGTGCCGGCGCCGACTTCCATGTCATAGGGTTGCAGCAGCGCGCAGCCCTGCTTGGACCAGTAGTCCTGCAGGGTCAGAATGATTTGCTGGAAGCTCAGCATGGATGAATAGGGTCGCTCGGTGGTGGAGGAGAGTGGCGATACACGATCGCAGCCGCCGATTCTACGGGGCCCGCCGACGCCACCCGGCCAGGCCCAGCGCCAGCAAAGCCAGCGCCCACAGCGGCCAGAGTCCGCAGGCAGCCAGCCAGCGCGCGTAGGGCGTGCTGCCGCTGCGGCCCTCGACCTCGGCCTCGAGCACGCCGGCCTGCGCCGGCGGCAGCGCGGCGGTCAGCCGGCCGCGATGGTCGAGCACGGCGGTGGCGCCGGTATTGGTCGAGCGGATGAAGGGGCGCTGGAACTCCAGCGCGCGCATCTGCGAGAACTGCAGATGCTGGTCCTGCACCATCAGCTCGCCGAACCAGGCCAGATTGCTGACATTGACCAGCACGCTGGCCGCGGCGGGGCCGACGACGCTGTCGACGAAGTCCTCGCCGAACAGATCCTCGTAGCAGATCAGCGGCCGCAGGCGCTGGCCGGCCAACTCGTAGGCGCGCTGATGCTGGCCGCGGGCCTGGTCTTCCATCGGGATGCCCATAGCGCGCACGAACCAGTGGAAGCCCGGCGGCACGAATTCACCGAAGGGCAGCAGATGGCGCTTGCCATAGGAATAGCCCTGCTCGCCGCCGATGGCGATCAGCGAGTTGACGAAGCCCTCGCGCTCGTTGCCGAGGAAGACGCCCAGCAGCAGCGGCCGCTCGACCGCGCTGCGCTGCAGGCGCTGCAGATAGTCGGCGGGCAGATAGTCGAGCGGCAGCGGCACGACCGATTCCGGTGTGACGACCAGCTGGCCGCGCGCCGATTCGATCTGCCGCGCCAGCCGCTCCAGATTCGCCACCATCAGCGCCTGGTCGAACTTCTGGTCCTGCGGCACGTTCGGCTGGAGGAGCGACACGCGCAGGTGGCCGCCGCTCTCGGTGAAGTCGCGCGGCAGCAGCGCGCCGAGCACGAGCAGCCCCAGCAGCGCCAGTGCCGGCTTCCAGCGCCGCGCCGCGAGGAGGCCGGCCAGCGCCGCCGCGCAGGCCGCCGCCAGTGCGCAGATGCCGTAGACGCCGATCCAGGGCGCCCAGAGCGCCAGCGGCCCGACGCTGTGCGCATAGCCGCTGGCCAGCCAGGGAAAACCGCTGAACCAGCTGGCGCGTGCCAGCTCGGCCAGCAACCAGCAGGCGGCCCACGGCGGCGCGCTGAAGCCGAGCTTCAGCCGGGCCGCCAGTGCCGCCGCGCCGGCGTAATAGAGGCTCAGGAACAGGGCCAGCAGCAGCACGGCCAGCGCCGCCAGCAGCGCGGGGATATGGCCGAACTCGTGCATGCTGATGTACAGCCACCACAGGCCCGAGGCCAGCCAGGCGCTGCCGAAGGCGGCGCCCAGCAGCGCGGCGCGGCGCGGCGGCGCATCGGCCACCAGGGCGATCAGCGCGGCCAGCGCGAGGATCTGCAACCACCAGGCCCCGGTCGGCGCGAAGGCCGCCGTGTGTGCAAGGCCCGCGAGCAGCGCGGCCGGCAGGGCAAGCCCGAGCCGCATCAGCCCTCGGATTCCTCGGCGCGGGTGACCTTGAACCAGCGCACCGAGCCGCCGCGCGTCAGCATCACCGCGAAGCGCAGGCCCTCGATCTCGACGAACTCGCCGCGGCGCGGCACACGGCCATGCTCATGCGCGACCAGGCCGCCGATGGTGTCGAACTCGCCCTCGGCCAGTTGCACGCCGAAGCTCTCGTTGACGGCCGAGATGTCGGTGTCGCCGGCGACGCGCTGGCTGCCATCGGCCAGCGTGTAGATGCCGGAGTCGCCGTCCTTCTCGTCAAACTCGTCCTCGATCTCGCCGACGATCTCCTCCAGCACGTCCTCGATCGTGATCAGGCCGGCGGTGTTGCCGAACTCGTCGATGACGATGGCCAGGTGATTGCGGTTCGAGCGGAAATCGCGCAGCAGCTCGTTCAGGCCCTTGCTCTCGGGCACGAAAATGGTCGGGCGCAAGAGCGCGCGCAGGTTCAGCTCCGGCGCGCGCTGGATCTTCAGCAGGTCCTTGGCAAGCAGGATGCCGATGATGTTGTCGCGCTGGCTCTCGAAGACCGGAAAGCGCGAATGGCCGGAATCGATTACCGTCGCCAGCAGTTCCTCGTAGGGCGCCTCGATGTCGAGCAGATCCATGCGTGGCGCGGCGACCATCACGTCGCCGGCGCTGAGCTCGGCCATGCGCAGCACGCCCTCGAGCATCTGGCGCGACTCGGGCTCGATCAGCTCGCGCTGCTCGGCGCTGGCCAGGGTCCGGATCAGTTCGGTCTTGGAGTCCGGTCCCGGATGGAGGAACTCCAGCATGCGATTCAGGAGGCCGCGCGCCTGGGCTGCGGCGGCAGGTTTCTGGCCCCCACGCTGTGAGGGCCGACTAGGCTGGGGTTCAGACACAGGAGATGCGTGTCGAAGTTGCAAGGCTTACAGAATAACCGATTGACACCGGGCGGCTCTTGCAACAAAGTCAGCCGCCCTTATCTAGGGAGCCAAGTTTCCCAACGTGCGCCCAGCGGCGCCGCACCATCATGTCATCGACCACGTCCCCGGGGCTGATCCCCGCCACCATCCTGACCGGCTTTCTCGGCTCCGGCAAGACAACCCTGCTCAAGCGGGTGCTGACCGAGGCCCATGGGCAGAAGATCGCCGTCATCGAGAACGAGTTCGGCGAGGAGGACATCGACACCTCCATCCTCGTCTCGGACACCCAGGAACAGATCATCCAGATGAACAATGGCTGCGTCTGCTGCACGATCCGCGAGGATCTGCGCTCGACGCTGAGCGATCTGGCCGCCAAGCGCCGCAAGGGCGAGCTCGATTTCGATCGCGTCATCATCGAGACCACCGGGCTGGCCGATCCGGGCCCGGTGGCGCAGACCTTCTTCATGGACGACGAGATCGCCGAGAGCTATCTGCTGGACTCCATCCTGACCCTGGTCGACGCCAAGCATGCCGACGAGCAGCTGAACACGCGCCAGGAGGCGCGCATGCAGGTCGGCTTTGCCGACCAGATCTTCATCAGCAAGGCCGATCTGGTCGAGCCGGCCGGCGTCGAGGCGCTGACGCACCGGATCAAGCACATGAACCCGCGGGCGCCGGTGCAGACCGCGCATTTCGGCGAGGTGGCCCTGGCCAAGGTCTTCGATCTGCGCGGCTTCAATCTGAACGCCAAGCTGGAGATCGACCCGGACTTCCTGAAGGCCGACGAGCACGATCACCACCATCATCACGACCATGACCACGAGCATGGCGAACATTGCGACCATCCGCACCACCATGCGCACGAGGACGACGTGAAGTCCTTTGTATTCCGCTCGGACCGCGCCTTCAACCCGGCCAAGCTGGAGGATTTCCTCGGTGCGATCGTGCAGGTCTACGGCCCCAAGATGCTGCGCTACAAGGGCGTGCTGAATATGAAGGGCACCGACAAGAAGGTGATCTTCCAGGGCGTGCACCAGCTGATGGGCTCCGATCTGGGCCCGAAATGGGCGGCCGGCGAGAAGAAGACCAGCAAGCTGGTCTTCATCGGCATCGACCTGCCCAAGGACATCCTGATGCAGGGGCTGGAAGGCTGCCTGGCCTAGTGACACACTAGCGGATTGGCAGCGCTTGTATCGTGGCTACAATCCGCGGCGCCCAAAATGGCGACATTAAGGCGACAGCTGGTCCCGATTGCAATCTAGAGCAGGTATAACTAACTGCCTAGCGAGGAGCGAAACGTGAGTAAGACACAGGCCCCAAAATCCAGCACCCCGACGGCGGCTGCCAAGTCGCCGAAGGTGACCAAGGCCAAGGCCGACGAGGCGATGGAGGCGAGTTCCGTCGCCACGCTGGAGGCCAGTCCCTCGCCCGCGACCGGCAGCAGTCGTTTCGCCGACCGCTTCGCCCCTCCCAAGCCGCCCACCCGACAAATGAGCAGTCCCGTGATTGAAAGCCCCCGTAGCACGGCCAAGGCCGACCCCAAGCTGGCCAACGCCTGGAAGACCAAGCCCGGTCACGAGCTGACCGATGCCGAGGTGCTGGCGATGCCCGACTCGGAGTACATGAACGCCAAGCAGATCGAGTTCTTCCGCGCCAAGCTGACCGAGCTGAAAAACGGCGTGCTGTCCAACGCCGGCGAGACGACCGAACATCTGCGCGAGGACACCTCCATCGTGCCCGATCCGGCCGACCGGGCGACGATCGAGGAAGAGCATGCGCTGGAGCTGCGCACGCGCGACCGTGAGCGCAAGCTCCTGAAGAAGATCATGCAGTCGCTGACCCGCCTGGACAGCGGCGACTACGGCTATTGCGACGAGACCGGCGAGCCGATCGGCCTGGGCCGGCTGATCGCGCGCCCGACGGCGACCCTGTCGCTGGAGGCGCAGCAGCGCCGCGAGCTCAAGCAGAAGATGTTCGGGGACTGAGCGGCCCCGCGCCGCCCGTTCCGCCAGCAATGACTCCGCGCGCATGACAGAACCGAAAGACGGCGAAAGCTTCTTCCGCAAGGTCGCGCGTTTCGTGGCCAATCCGACGACCGACTGGGCCGAGATCAATTCGCGCCAGGACGATCCCGAGGGCGATATGGCCAAGGCCGAGTTGCGGGCGATGGTCGAGCGCAAGCGCCGCAACGACTTCGTGCGCAAGCGCGAGCTCGACATGCTGCGCCGCATCCGCCGGGAGGGCCTGAGCCCCGAGCAGCTGGCCGCGCTGGGCTCCTCGAGCTCCCGGCTGGACGAGGTCGAGCGGATCAGCGAGATGAACTCGAAGATCGATCCGCGCGTCAAGGACAAGATCAACGAGATCGAGCAGCAGATGGTCGGCGAGAGCTTCGCGCCGACGCAGCTGGCCGGCGGCCATCCGCCCGGTTTCTTCGAGACCAGCACGCGGCCGGTCCATTTCGCCAGCACGCTGACGACCGAGCCGACGCCCGGCGGCGCACCGAATGCCGCCCAGGCCCCCAATTCCCAGCATGCCCCGATCGCGCGGGTCAGCCAGTTCGCCTCGCCGGAAGAGGCCGAGCGGCTGGAGGCCCTGCCGCCGCCGGCCGCGGTGACCATGGGCGCCGGCATGTCGCCGCTGTCCGACGCCAAGCCCAGCCGCCTGCCCGAGCTGAGAGATCTGCCGCCGCTGGAGATGCCACCGGCCGGGCCGCCGCTGAGCTTCGGCATCGCCGAGGCCGCCTCCCATGCGGCGCAGGAGCTGGTGCACGATCCCGAGCTCGACGAGGCGGTGATCGCCTTCGCCAACGCCGATTACGAGACGACCGAGCGCATCCTGTCCGAGCTGATCAAGCCGGGCGGCCTGCGCAATCTGCATGGCGAGACCTGGCTGGTGCTGTTCGACCATTACCGCGCGACCGGCGCCCAGGCCAAGTTCGAGGCGCTGGCGGTCGACTATGCGCAGCAGTTCGGCCTGTCGGCACCGCAATGGTTCTCGATGCCCAAGCTGGTGGCCGAGGCCGCCAAGAGCGTGCGCGCGCCGATGGGCAGCTCCGGCGGCGTCGGCTGGACGGCGCCCGAGTACCTGCTGGCCGAGTCGGTGCAGCAGCTGCAGCAGCGCTGTCAGAACCTGCCGATGCCCTGGGTGCTGGACTGGGCGCCGCTGCGCCAGCTCGACGCCGAGGCGGCCGAGCAGCTGCGCCAGCTGTTCCGCGTCTGGGCCAAGCAGCAGCTCGATATGCGCTGGCTGTCGGGCGACCATTTCCTGCAACTGCTGAAGGAGCAGGCGCCGGTGGCCGTGCGCGACGTCGATCCGGCGCTGTGGATGCTGCGGCTGGAGGCGCTGCGCCTGGTCAACCGGCCGGACCAGTTCGACGAGACGGCGATCGACTACTGCGTCACCTACGAGGTGTCGCCGCCGTCCTGGGAGCGCGCCAGCTGCCGCGTGCGCGTCAGCGGCGCCAGCCTGTCGACCAGCGGGCCGGCATCGACGACCGCCTCGGCCTCCGAGCTGTCGACCAGCTTCCTGGAGTCGACGATCACCGAGCAGACGCAGATGGTGCCCAGCGTGCAGCTGGAGCTCAGCGGCCAGCTGGTCGGCGACATCTCCGAGACCCTGCGCCTGATGACGGCCGAGCTCGGCGCGGCGACCATCGTCAACGTGGCCTGCCCCAAGCTGATCCGGCTGGACTTCATGGCCGCCGGCGATCTGCTGAACTGGGTGCTCGCCCGGCGCAGCGAGAACCGCAGCGTCGTCTTCGGCGATGCGCACCGCCTGGTGGCGCTGTTCTTCGGTGCGATGGGCATCAACGAGCACGCGAAGATCAAGGTCCGCCAGGTCTAGGTCTGAGAACGGCACGCGAAATGGGCTGCTGGCGTCGTTGCCGGCGCTCGCCGTAGCGGTGCTACTGTCTTCGCTTCGGCGCCTAGCCAGCACCGCTTCGCTGCCCATTGCGCGCGCCGCGATTGAAATACAGGCCTCTGTCCCAAGCTGGAGTTCCCATGGACACCCCTCAACATTCCGTCTATCACGGCACGACCATCGTCAGCGTGCGCCGCGCCCTGCCCGATGGCCGCGTGCAGGTCGCCATCGGCGGCGACGGCCAGGTGACGCTGGGCAATATCGTCGTCAAGGCCAGCGCGCGCAAGGTGCGCAAGCTCTATCACGACAAGGTGCTGGCCGGTTTTGCCGGCGCCACCGCCGATGCCTTCACCCTGTTCGAGCGCTTCGAGGCCAAGCTGGAAAAGCACCAGGGCCATCTGGTGCGCGCCGCCGTCGAGCTGACGCGCGACTGGCGCACCGACCGCGTGCTGCGCCGGCTGGAGGCCATGCTGGCCGTCGCCGACCGCACGGCGTCCCTCATCATCACCGGCAACGGCGATGTGCTGGAGCCCGAGCAGGGCGTCGTCGCGATCGGCTCCGGCGGCGCCTATGCGCAGGCCGCTGCCAAGGCGCTCCTGAACCACAGCGAGCTGAGCGCGCAGGACATCGTCAAGCAGTCGCTGGTGATCGCCGGCGAGATCTGCATCTACACCAATCTGAACCACACGATCGAGGTGTTGGAATGAGCAGCATGACCCCTCAGGAGATCGTGTCGGAGCTGGACCGCCACATCGTCGGCCAGAACGCCGCCAAGCGCGCGGTCGCGATCGCGATGCGCAACCGCTGGCGCCGCCAGCGCGTCGACGAGAAGCTGCGCGGCGAGATCACGCCGAAAAACATCCTGATGATCGGTCCCACCGGCGTCGGCAAGACCGAGATCGCCCGCCGCCTGGCCAAGCTGGCCGGCGCGCCCTTCATCAAGGTAGAAGCGACCAAGTTCACCGAGGTCGGCTATGTCGGCAAGGACGTGGACTCGATCGTGCGCGACCTGGTCGACACGGCCGTCAAGCAGGAGCGCGAGCTGCAGATGCGCCGCCAGCGCACCCGCGCCGAGGACGCCGCCGAGGAGCGCGTGCTCGATCTGCTGGTGCCGGGAAGCGACACCGAGAACCCGACCCGCCAGGCGATGCGCAAGCGCCTGCGCGAAGGCCAGATGGACGACAAGGACATCGAGCTCGAGCTGCTGGAGCCCAAGCCGACCATGGAGATCCTGAGCCCCATGGGCGGCCAGGGCATGGAGGACATGGCCGAGCAGCTGAAGGGCATGTTCGCCCAGTTCGGCGGCAACAAGCGCAAGCCGCGCAAGCTCAAGATCGGCGAGGCGATGAAGCTGCTGATCGAGGAAGAGGCCGGCAAGCTGCTCAACGAGGACGAGATCAAGACCGCCGCGCTGCAATCGGCGCAGGAGATGGGCATCGTCTTCATCGACGAGATCGACAAGGTGGCCGGCCGCTCCGAGCATGGCGGTGCCGACGTCTCGCGCCAAGGCGTGCAGCGCGATCTGCTGCCGCTGGTCGAGGGCACGACGGTCAACACCAAGTACGGCATGGTCAAGACCGACCACATCCTCTTCATCGCCTCGGGCGCCTTCCACCTGAGCAAGCCCAGCGATCTGATCCCCGAGCTGCAGGGCCGCTTCCCGATCCGCGTCGAGCTGGACTCGCTGTCGGTCGACGATTTCGAGGCGATCCTGAAGAGCACCCATGCCAGCCTGGTCAAGCAGTACCAGGCGCTGCTGGCCACCGAGGGCCTGGCACTGGAGCTGCGCGACGACGGCATCCGCCGCATCGCCCAGATCGCCTACGAGGTCAACGAGCGCACCGAGAACATCGGCGCACGCCGGCTGTCGACGGTGATGGAGCGCCTGCTGGACCAGCTCAGCTTCGACGCGCCCAATCTCGGCGGCCAGACCGTCGCGCTGGGCGCCGCCGACGTCGATGCCAAGCTCGGTGAACTGGCGCGCAACGAGGACCTGTCGCGCTTTATCCTCTGAGGCGGGCCGCGCGCCGCAGCCCCGGGCAGGCCGGCCAGCCCGGCCAGCATCAACAGCATCGTGCCCGGCTCCGGCACCGGCGTCGCGCCGAAGCTCGCGCCGCCATCGACGCTGTAGCTGAAATTGCTGATCTGGTAGGCATCGGAGCTGGCGCTGAAGCTGACCGCGGCGAATTTGCCATGCTCGAGCTCGCCCCCGCCCTGCAGTTCGAAGAAGCGCTCGATCGCGAAGCCGCCCTGGGCCTTGAACGCGTTCGGATCGGTGCTGCCGAGGAAGCGGAAGCTGATCGCCAGCCCGCTCAGGTCCATCTTGCTCGCCTCGGCAAAGACCAGCTGGTCGGTCTTGAAGCCGCCCTGTCCGGCCGGCCGGACTGCTCAGCAAGCTCATCAGGCCCGCGGCCAGCGCCAGGCGGATCGGGCTGGGTACGGGCCCGGCGGTCTTGGTGGTCTTCATCGGCAGCCCCTCCAGCGATCGATTGATCGCAAACCCGGGCTTGCGGCGGCCGCCACCCTCGAATACCTCCATCGTGGACCGGGTTGCCGGGCAGCGCTAAGCTAGCCCCATGCCGCCATTGCCGGGCCCCGGCCGGGGCGGCGGCGCTTGTCGAGGAGGACCCTGCCATGCTGCGCCAATTCACCCAGTCGATGGCCAGGACCGCACCGCGCTTGCTCGCCCTGGTCGCCACCGGCCTGCTGCTGGCCACCGGCGCTGCCGAGGCCGGCGGGCGCGGTGGCGGTGGCGGTCATCACGGCGGCGGGGGCGGTCATTACCACGGCGGCGGCGGCCACTACCATGGCGGCGGCATCTGGGTCGGCGGCTATTGGCCCGGCTATTGGGGCGGCTGGTATGGCTACCCCTATGGCTGGTACGGCTACCCCTATGGCTATGGCTATCCCTACGCCTATGCCTATCCGCCGGCCGCCTATGCCTATCCGACCGTCATCCAGCCGGCCCCGGCGGCCAACGCTCAATACCAGCAGCAGGCCCCGGCGCAGTGGCATTACTGCCGCGAGTCGCAGATGTTCTATCCGCACGCGAGCGAATGCCCGGGCGGCTGGGAGATCGTGCCGGTGACGCCGCCGCCCCCGGGACCCAAGCACTAGAACAAGCCGGCCTGCTGCGCGGCGCCGACGACGGCCTTGGCCAGCTCGGCCAACTGCGCATTCAGATTGGCCTGCGGTGGCGTGGTCGCCTTGGCCGTCCACATCATGCGGCCGCTGGCCACATCGGTCAGCATGCCGTTGGCCGCATAGCCGGTGCTGACCTGGCCGCCGGTCGGCACGGTGACGCCGACACCGCCGCTGGTGCCGCTGCCATAACCGCCGCTGTTGAAGCCGCCGATGCCGAAGCTGAAGGTCGGCCCCGGGTTGACGATGGTCGCGTCCGGCTGCACCGAGGCGCTGAACACGGCCCGCGCGCCCGCCACCCGCGCGGCCGCCAGCAACTGCTCGGCGGCCGGAGCACGCGCGGCGCCATCGGGCGCCTGCACCGGCGTCGCGCCCAGGTCCTGCACGCGCGCGGCCAGCTCGTCCTGGCAGATCCGCTGCGTGGCCGGATCGGGCGCCTCGCAGACGACCAGCAGGCGCGCGCCGCGCAGCGACTGGCCGCGAAAACTCGGATCCGACCATTGCGCGCCGACCTGCGTCGAGGCGCAGCCGGCCAGCAGCGCCAGCGCGGCGCCGGCGGCGAGAGCACAAGCTGAGGCAAGGGCTGGGGCGAAGCACTTCATGACCGTCCTCCTGTCGTTGCAGGCAGCTTACTCCTTCGCCGTCGCGACGGCGGCGGCGGAACAAGTGCTTACCACTGCCGCCGGCGCCGGGCCCGCGCACCGTTCTGGCGCGTAACTCCACAGCTGTGCGGAGCGCTGCGCGCGCCGTCGTTGAGGCCCTGAGGGCGCACTCCTAAGTTGCTGACAGGGCGGCCATCCGGTCGTCCGTCTCGGGCCAACAAGGAGCTTTCATCATGGAACCGAATGCTATGCATCGCGCACTGGGCCTGCTGTTCGTGGCCGGCGCCGCGCTGGCGGCTCATCTGCAAGCCTCGGCGCAGGACATGGTCGAGAACCGGCTGCAGCCGGTCGAGGTGACCGGCAACCGCGATACGCCGCGCTTCGACGTGCAGCGCGCCTGCCCCGACTACGCCGAAGAGGTGAAGGCCTCGCTGGCGCGCTCGCTGCCCTATATCGACGGCAGCAGCGAGGTCAGGGTCAGCTTCCAGCTGAAGGGCCACGCGGTCGACTCGGTGCAGACCGAGGGCGGCTACTGGGAGCAGCGCCGGCCGCTCAAGCGCGCCGTCCGCTCGATCAGCTGCGTCAACGACGGCCAGGAGAACCAGCGCTACATGTTCATGGTCGTGTTCAAGCCGGACGACGGCAGCGGCCGCGAGCAGCAGATGGCCGTGCGCAGCGCCGAGCCGCTGACCCTGGCGCGCAAGGACTGAATCCATGAAATCCGGAGGCCGCCCCGGCGGTCTCCGATCGAAGCCGGCCGCGCGCCGCGCGGCCCCAACCCCAGGAGTTCATCATGAAGACCACCCATATTCCTCTGATCGCCGTCCTCGCCACGATCGCCCTCGCCGGCGCCGCGCGGGCGCAAGACCCGACCCCGGCCAAGACCCGCGCCGAGGTGATCGCCGAGCTGCAGCAGGCGCGCGAAAGCGGCGAACTGGCCCTGCTGCATTCGGAGATCGGCGTCAACGGCTACCAGCTCGCGCCGCCGCTGACGATGAGCGCGCGCAATGGCGGCCAGGCGAACGCCAAGGCCGGCCGCGCCGACTTGAGCGCCGAAGCCAAGCGCACGCGCGCGGCCGGCGAGCTGTGAGCCCAATCCCCCTGCATCGAAGGAAGCATCATGAACAAGCCCTCGACTCCGAGCCTCCTGCTCGTCCCCGCGCTGCTGGCGCTGGCCGCCTGCGCGCAGACCTCCCCCGGCACCATCGCCTATGCCAGCGACGAATACGCGCCCGAAGCGCTGCTGCAGGCCGATCCCAGCTCGGCCGGCGCCATGCCGCTGACGCGTGAAGACGTGACCCGCGAAATGCTGCGCGCCCGCGCCGCCGGCGAGATGGATTGGGTCAACCATTGAGGCCCGCCTGGTGAGACCCGACACGCGTCGCAGCGCCTGCCAGAGCAAAGACAAGACGGTCGCCAGCCCATATCGGAGGGCCGGAGCATCGAGCATCCGGCCCTTTTCTTTCGGGCCGGCCGTTTTCGAGGGCCAAAGAGGCAGAGCGCCCACCCGATTGCGACAGAAGCCGACAGCGCTTGCCCTTGGTCGAGTCCCCCGCGGCCTTTGACGTATCCTCATCCGCTCATGCGGACGATGCCGCGCCGCTGCGACAGGATCTACGCCGCCATGGAAGCATTCAATGACCGTTGAGCCCGATGCCGGTACGGCAGCCCTGTCGCCGCCCAGCTTGACCCGCGCGCAAGCGTTTCGCTACTGGCTCAGGCTCGGCTTCATCAGCTTTGGCGGCCCGGCCGGGCAGATCGCCCTGATGCATGAGGAACTGGTGGAGCGGCGGCGCTGGATCTCGGAAAACCGGTTTCTGCATGCGCTGAACTACTGCATGCTGCTGCCGGGCCCCGAGGCCCAGCAGCTGGCCACCTACATCGGCTGGCTGATGCACCGGAGCTGGGGCGGGATCGTGGCCGGCGCGCTGTTCGTGCTGCCCTCGCTCATCATCCTGATCGCCCTGTCGTGGGTCTACATGGCCTACGGCCACGTACCCGCCATCGCGGCCCTCTTCTACGGCATCAAGCCTGCGGTCACGGCCCTGGTCGTGCATGCCGCCTGGCGCATCGGCTCACGCGCGCTCAAGAACCGCTGGCTCTGGGGCATCGCGCTGGGTGCGTTTGGAGCGATCTTCCTGCTGAATCTGCCCTTTCCACTGATCGTGCTGATGGCCGGCATCGTCGGCTATGCCGGTGGAAAGTACGCGCCGGACAAGTTCAGGAGCGGCGGCGGACACGGCGCCGCCCAGCAGGCTTACGGCCCGGCGCTGATCGACGACGACACGCCGACGCCTGCGCATGCGCGCTTCAGCTGGGCCCGGTTGCGCACGGTCATCGCCGTCGGCCTGGGGCTTTGGGCTGCGGTCATGGGCGGGCTGATCGCCCTGTTCGGGTGGTCCGGCGCGCTGACCCAAATGGGCTGGTTCTTTACCAAGGCCGCGCTGCTCACATTTGGCGGCGCTTACGCCGTCTTGCCCTATGTCTATCAGGGCGCGGTCGAGCAATTCCATTGGCTCACGGCGCCTCAGATGATCGACGGGCTGGCGCTGGGCGAGACCACGCCCGGTCCGCTCATCATGGTGGTGGCCTTCGTCGGCTTCGTCGGCGCCTGGAATCAAGCGCTGTTCGGCCCCGAGGCCTTGCTGCTGGCGGGCGCGACCGCCGCCTGCGTGGTGAGCTTCTTCACCTTCCTGCCCTCCTTCTTCTTCATTCTGCTCGGCGCTCCATTCATCGAATCCACGCATGGCAAGCTGCAGTTCACCGCGCCGCTGGCCGGCATCACCGCCGCGGTCGTCGGCGTCATCGTCAACCTGGCGCTGTTCTTTGCGTATCACGTCCTCTGGCCAAAGGGCTTCGATGGCCGCTTCGAATGGGCTTCGGCGATCATCGGTTCGGCGGCGGCGCTCGCACTGCTTCGCTACAAGCTGGGCGTGATCCCGGTCGTGCTCGGCTCCGGCGTCGCCGGGCTCCTGTTCCGGCTGGCAAGCGGCTGACCGCGCCCCGCTTAAGCTCCGCCATCTCGTCCAGGGCACACGGCGAAGCTCGTCGCCTTCGGCCGTCGAGTGCGCCGACCTAGGACGCCGCGAGGGAGTCGTACCTGGTCTTGAGCTTGCGCACCGCAGCGACATCGCCCAAGAAGACCAGCAGCGCATCTCTTTCACTCTGAGCCAGGTGCGCGCTATCGAGCAGCTGCAGCTTCCGAATCACGACTTCAAGCGCTTCGGCCAGGTGGCCGATCTGCTTGCCGTAGCTTCCGACCTGCTCGAGCGCCTGCTGCTCCACCTTCGCGTTGGACGTGGCGCCCAGGTCGATGCTGAAGAGATTGAAGGACCAGTTCGAAAGAATCGGTTGAGTGAGCGAAGTCGGCGCCAGCTGAAGCGGCATGTAGACACTTTCCACGGTAACTCCCTGTGCGTGCTGCTACGTCTTGTACGTCCTTGCCGCGGCGACCCCCGCGATCACCGTATTCTGCGGCGCCCACGCAAGAGAAAGGGCGGGAGGCCCCGCCCTTTACGTCTTTCCGCCCTGCGGCCCGCGCCTCAGCCGAAGATCGGTCCGGCGCTGCCCAGCCAGCGCAGCAGCTGCATCAGCGAGCGCGCCTGCGTCTTGCCCAGCAGATTGCGCACATGGGTGCGCAGGGTGCTGACCTGCAGGCCCAGCTGATGCGCGGCCGCATTGACCGCCTGGCCATCGGCCAGCAGCATCAGCACATAGCGCTCGGTGTTGGTCAGCCGGCATTGCTGGCACAGCGCATCGATGCGCGCGCTCTGCGCCAGGCCGGGCCGGTCCAGTTGCACCGTCAGCAGCAGGCAGCCGCCGGGCCAGTCCGCCGCCCGCGCAATGGCGGGCGACAGCGTGCACACATGCAGCCAGCCGGTCTGCAGATTGGGGCTGAACCACAGGCCGGCCTGGGTCGCGCTGTCGGCGCAGGCCAGGCGCAGCAACTCCTCGAGCTTGACGGCCTCGAGCTGGCCGATCGCCATCAGCCGCTGGCCGGCCTGACGGGCCAGCGTGTCGGCGAACAGGCGCTCGGCGCCGCGGTTGACGAACAGCAGGCGGCGATCCGCCTGGCAGACCAGCAAGGGCTGCGGCAGACCGTTGAGCACCTGCTCGGCCCGGCTGCTGCCGGCGACCAGGGCCGGAAACAGCAGCTGCGCCGATTGGCTCGCTTGCGGGAAGGTGGTGGTGGACGTGAACTGCATTTGCTACCCCCTGAAACGCAGCAGAAACAGCTTGCTGCTGAGCTGAAGTCTGGGCGGCGGCGGGGGCCAAATCTATTCACATGAAGGCCTAGCCGCCGCCCCGCGGGCGGCCTAGACCCAGTGGCCGAACGGGCCGAACGAAGGACTGGCCCTTCGAACTAGGCCCTTGGTTTAGGTCCGCGATCGGGCGACTTCGGTTACGCTGCCTGCGCTTCCCAACAACGCTGCGTCGGCCCCGGCCGGCGCCACAAGAAGGGGGTCCGGCGATGCGAGTGCTGCTGGTCGACGACCATGAGCTGGTATGGAACGGCACGCGCCGGCTGCTCGAGAAGGTGGCCGACGACTTCGACTGGGCCGCGGACCTGCACTTCCGCGCGGTGCGCGACCTCGATGCCGCCTGCGCGCTGGCGGCCGAGAAGTTCGACCTGATCCTGCTCGACTACCACCTGCCCGGCATCGAGGGCCTGCAGGCGCTGAAGCTGATCCAGGCGGCCTTCGACGGGGCCATCATCTGCATGGTCTCGGCCGAGAGCGGGGCCGAGCACATCCGCGCGGTGCTGGATGCCGGCGCGGCCGGCTTCATCCCCAAATCCTATGGCG
Organism: Roseateles violae; assembly: GCF_030410485.1. Taxonomy (GTDB): domain Bacteria; phylum Pseudomonadota; class Gammaproteobacteria; order Burkholderiales; family Burkholderiaceae_C; genus Roseateles_D; species Roseateles_D violae. The sequence goes on from NZ_JAUHHC010000005.1 coordinate 591,785, forward strand.
AGGCCGATATGGCCGCCGCGCTGCGCCTGGTGCTGCGGCAGAAGGTCTATGCGCCGGCCGAGTTCCTGTTTGCCGAGGAGATCGTGCGCGGCCGCGAGGCCGACGAGGTGCGCAGCGAGGACCTGGTTGCCTTCCTGCGCAGCGAGCTGTCGGGCCGCCAGCGCGAGGTGCTGGGCCTGGCGCTGCAGGGCCTGCCCAACAAGACGATCGCGCGGCGCCTGCAGATCGCCGAGGGCACCGTCAAGGTCCATCTGTCCATGGTCTACAAGGCGCTGGGCGTGAAGAACCGCGTCGGCGCGCTGTGCCGGGTCTTGCAGGCCGACGCGGCCGGCGCGCTGGAATAGGCAATGGGCGCCGCCACCCTGGCCGAAGCGGACGGCGCGGGCGCGCTCGCGGCCTCGTCCGATGACGCGGCGCGCTACGACAGCCGCCGGCTCGACGTGCTGGTGCGCTTCAGCGCCGCGCTGCGCCTGCAGATGACCCTGGTCGCCTTCGTCATCGCGGCGCTGGCCTGGATCGGCGGCGCGCAGCCCCGCCTGGTGCTGGTCTGGCTGCTGCTGGTGCTGGCCGTGCGCGAGGCGCGCGCCGCGGCGATCAAGCGCCTGGGCCAGCAGCATGCGCGTCCGATCGCACCGCGCATGCGCCAGGTCGCCTGGATGACCCTGGCGCTGGGCCTGGCGCAGGGCAGCTCGGCGCTGCTGATGCTGCAGCTGGAGATCGGCTTCGCGGCGCTGCTGACGATGGTGCTGCTGTCGCTGAGCGCCGGCGCGGTGTCGACGACCTACACGGTGCCGGCCGCCTTCGTCGCCTATGTCGGCGGCATCGCGCTGCCGGCGGCGACGATGTGGCTGCTGCGCGCAGACTCGCTGAGCATCAGCATCGCCGCCCTGGTGCTGCTGTTCATGGCGGTGCAGATCCGCTTCGCGCGGCAGAACATGCAGCTGTTCGACGAGTCCTACCGGATGCGGCTCGAGAACATGACCCTGCTGCAGCAGCTGACCGAGGAACGCCGCCAGCTGGCGCGCGCCCGCGATGCGGCCGTGCAGGCGAACCGCTCGAAGAGCGGCTTCCTGGCCGCCGCCAGCCACGATCTGCGCCAGCCGCTGCAAAGCCTGTCGCTGAACAGCAGCGCGCTATCGCGGCGCGCGCTCGATGCCGAAAGCCGCGCGATCGCCGGCGAGATCGGCGCCGGCATCGAGGCCTTGCGCCAGATGCTGGATGCGCTGCTCGATGTCTCCAAGCTCGACGCCGGCGTGGTCACGCCGCTGCTGCGGCCGATTCCGCTGGACCGGCTGCTGCAGGCCTTGTGCGGGCGCTTCCGGCCGGCCGCCGAGGCGCGCGGCCTGCTGCTGAGCGCCGACTGCCCCGAGGGCCTGGTGGTCAGCAGCGACGTCGGCATGCTGCAGCGCCTGCTGTCCAACCTGATCGACAACGCGATCAAGTTCACCGCCCAGGGCGGCGTGCGGCTGTCGGTGCAGGCGCAGCCGACGCATCTGCTGCTGACCGTGCAGGACAGCGGCATCGGCATCGCCGAGGCCGACCAGCAGCGCGTCTTCGAGGATCTGGTGCAGCTCGGCAATCCGCAGCGCGACCGCAGCTGCGGCCATGGCCTGGGCCTGGGCATCGTGCGCCGGCTCGCGCAACTGCTGGGCATCGAGTACTCGATCGAATCGCGGCTCGGCGAGGGCACGCGCTTTCATCTGCGCCTGCCGCGCGGCGACGCCGCGCCGGCGCCATCGGCCGATGCGCTGCGCGCCGCCGGACCCTCGCTGGCGCGGCGGCGCGTGCTTGTTCTTGATGATGATCCTGCCGTGCGATCGGCCTACGCTCATGCGCTGCAAGGCCTCGGTTGCGAGGTCTGCTGCAGCGCCAGCCTGGCCGAGGCGCTGGCCGCGCTGCCGCAGCACGAGCCCGAGATCGCCCTCGTCGACTACCGCCTGGCCGAGGCTCAAGACGGCTTCGAAGCGATCACGCGGCTGCGCGCCGAGCGCCCCGGCCTGGCGGCAGTCATCGTCTCGGCCGACAGCTCGGCCGCCTTGCGCGAGCAGGCCGCCCGCGTCGGCGTGCCGATGCTGCGCAAGCCGGCCAGCGAGGCGATGCTGGCGGCGGCCATCGACGACGGTTTGCGGGACAGGCACGACGGCGACACGGCGGCTTGATCCCGGTCACAGCGCCAGGGAAGGACGGCGACCATGCAAACAACGGCCAACACATGGTTATCGGAAGGCGCCGAGCAATTGGCGGCCGAGCTGGAAACCGGCGGCGCCAAACAGGATGGCGAGTTCGACTGCGACATCCTGATCGTCGGCAGCGGCTATGGCGGGGCCGTCGCCGCAGCCCGGCTGGCCGGCAGCTACGAGCCGAAGCGGGAGCGCTGCTGCAAGGTCTGGCTGCTCGAGCGCGGCAGCGAGCATCTGCCCGGCAGCTTCCCCTCGCAATGGGCCGAGCTGCCCGGCCAGGTGCGCTTCAGCCTGCAGGATGGCGGCGCCCCGCACGGCATGGATCTGGGCCTGTTCGACCTGCGCATCGGCGCCGATGTGTCGGCCCTGCTGGCCAACGGGCTCGGCGGCGGCTCGCTGATCAATGCGGGCGTGATGCGGATGCCGCCGGCGACGGTGTTCCGCCAGGGCTGGCCCGAGGGCCTGCGACTGGCCAGCCTGCGCGAGGCCTTCCGCGCCGCGAAAACCATGCTGAACCCGCGCATGCTGCCCGAGGGCCGCAGCGTGCCCAAGCTGGACCATATGGCCCGGCTCGGGCCGCGCGAAACGCTCGCCGGCCGGGCCGGCGCGGCCGCGAACGAAGCGCCGCCGCCGCGCGCCGCCCGGCTGCCGCTGACCGTGCACTTCGAGCCCGGCTCCAAGACCGACGAGCTGCCGCCCTGCACGCTCTGCGGCGACTGCATGACCGGCTGCAACCAGGGCGCCAAGCTCTCGCTGGACCTCAACTATCTGCGCCAGGCCCGCCAGGCAGGCGCGCGGCTGTTCTGCGGCGGCGCCGTCGAATACCTGGAGAAGTGCCCCGGCGGCTGGATCGTGCACTGGCATTACACCGACACGCGCCTGCGTCCGGCCGATGGCCATGCTTTCAAGCTGCGGGCCCGGCGCGTCGTGCTAGCCGCCGGCACCCTGGGCTCGACCGAGATCCTGCTGCGCTCGCGCGAGCGCGGCCTGCCGCTGTCCGCCCGGCTCGGCAGCGCTTTCTCCTGCAATGGCGACCGCATTGCCGCGGCCTATGGCAACGGCGAGCGGATCCGCGCCGCCGCCGATCCGCAGACCGATCCGGCCGAGGAACGCGACGCCGGCCCGACCATCCTCGGCATCGTCAATCTGCCGGACGAGGCCGCGCCCGGCTATGTGCTCGAAGACCTGTCCGTGCCCGGTGCGCTGCGGCCGCTGTTCGGCGAGATCGTGTTCCTGCTTGCGCGCCTGCTGCAGTCGCCGGAACGCCGCGACGAGACGATGGGCGACAGCGACGATCCGGTCGCCGCGGCGCTCACCGAGGCCGACATCGACCGCATGAGCCTGTATGCCTTCGTCGGCCCCGATGCCGCGGCCGGCACCCTGCGCCTGCCGGCGCCACCCGGACGACGGGCGGCCGTCGAGGCCGGGCTGCGGATCGACTGGGCCGAACCGATTGCGGCGGAGCTGCCCGAGCGCCTGCGCGGCTGGCTGCAGCAGCGGCTCGATCAGGTCGGCGGAGGCGGCGGCACGGCCGTGTCGACGACCGGCTTCAATATCGGCCGGCGCAACCTCGTCAATGTCTCGGTCACCGTCCATCCGCTGGGCGGCTGCCGCATGGGCGACGACGCCGGCAGCGGCGTCGTCGATCGCTGCGGCCGAGTCTTCGATCCGACCGGCGATGTCCACGAGGGCCTGGCCGTGCTCGACGGCTCCATCGTTCCCACCGCGCTGGGCATCAATCCGGCCTTCACGATCACCGCGCTGGCCGAGCACGCGGCGCCGCAGCTGCGCGAGCACTGGGGCCTCGCGCAAGCATCGATCGAGGCCGACCTGCCGGACCGGCCGCGCGCGGCGCCGCGGCGCATCCCGCCGCCACGGGCCGACTGGCAGCTCAGCGAGCGCCTGCAGGGCCGGGTCAGCTTCGACGCGGGCCGGACCCATTTCTGGGCCGGCCTGGAGATCGAGTTCGAGACGATTCCGGGCCTGCACCGCGCGCTGCAGCAGCCCGATGGCGTGCTGAAGCTGCGCCGCGGCACGCTGACGCTGCACGAGGCAGGGCCCGACGATGACGAGTTCAGCATCGCCCCCAGCGCCGACACCCTGGTCTGCAGCGCCGAGCTGGGCGGCCAGATGCTGTTCTTCGCCCCCGGCCCGGCCGGCTGCAAGGAGCGGATGAGCACCCTGGTCTACCGGCTGAGCGTGCAGGGCATCGGCGTGGACCGGGGCGGCCCGCTGCGGATCAACGACCGCCTGGAGGGCATCAAGCTGCTGGGCCTGCCGCCCGAACCCGACGACGAGGACCAGCCCTTCGTCGCCCCCAACCCCTTGCGCCAGCTCAGCGAGCTGACGCTGCGCCATGAGCGCCAGCCGATCGGCCGGCTGACGATAGACCTGGCCTTCCTGGCCGCACAGCGCGAGCCCCTGCTGTCGCTGCTGCGGGCCTCCAATCTCGTCGATGCGCTGGTCGACCTCGGCAGCAGCGGGGTCTTCGTGCTGCGGCGCCTGCTGATGTCCTGGATCAAGACGATTGCCGACCTCGGCGATCCGCCCGGCGAGGGCCAGGCCCAGCACCTGGACGAGCGCTACCCGGGGCCGGTTGCCGGCGCCGAGCCTGAGGTGATCGAGCTCGACGGCCGCGGTGCGCGGCTGACGCATTACAAGATCGCCGCCCCTTGCGGCGCGCCGCTGCTGCTGATCCATGGCCTGGGCGTCTCCGGCAGCATCTTCAGCCATCCGAGCATTCCGCACAGCCTGCTGAGCTGCCTTCACGAAGACCGGCGCGATGTCTGGATCCTCGACCTCAGCAGCAGCATCGGCAACGAATGGGGACGCCAGAAGCTGGAGCCGCAGCACTGGTCGACGCATCGCATCGCCCAGGTCGAGATTCCGGCGGCGATCGACTGCGTGCTGGCCCGCAGCGGCCAGCCGCGGCTCGACGTGTTCGCGCACTGCATGGGCGGGCTGATGTTCTGCATGGCGACCTTGAACGATCTGCGGCTGGCGCCGAAGATCCGTGCCGCCGTGCTGTCGCAGACCGGTCCGCTGCCACGGCTGAGTCCCTACAACCGCTTCCGCGCCTTTGTCGTCGGCGCGCTGGAGCAGATGTTCGAGATCGACGAGCTCGATGCCTGCCCCGACTACCAGGCCACGCTCGGCACCGATGGCCGCCCGGTCTGGCAGCGCATCACGCCGCGGCCGTCCCGGCTCGACCTGGCCGACGCGATGCTGGCCCTCTTTCCCTATCCGGACAACGAGAGCGGCGAGGACAGCGAAGCGATGCGACAGCGCAACTCGCCGGTCAGCGAATCGGACTTCCTGCGCATCCGCCACCGCGCGGACGGCATCTTCGGCCAGCTGTTCGAGCTGCCCAATGTGGCCGATTCGACCTTGGCCTGCCTGGACGCGCTGTTCGGCTGGGTCAAGGTGCCCATCCTCCTGCAGGCGATCCAGTTCACCCGCTACCAGCTGCTGACCGACAGCGAGGGCCGCAACCGCTTCGTCCATGAAGCGAATCTGGCCGAGGGCTTCGGCTTCCCGGTGCTGTTCATCCATGGCCAGCGCAACCGGGTGTTCGACTGGCAGGGCAGCCTCAACAGCCTGCAGCTGCTGCAGAAGATCCGCGGCGAGCCGGTCTCCACCGCGGCCGACCGCTCGCAGGCCGGCCGGCGCCTGTATGGCGAAGGCGCCACGCAGCTGGCCGTGTTCGAGCGCTATGGCCACCTGGACTGCATCTTCGGCAAGGACATCCGCCGGGACATCTACCCGAGCTTGCGCGACTTTCTCGACGACCCCAAGCTGCCGCGCCCGGGCCGCGCGCTCAAGCCCCTGCCACCGCTGGCGCAGCTGCCGGCGCTGGGCCCGATGCTGGGCTGGCTGCGGCCGCTGGAGGTGCAGGGGCAGCGCTGGCTGCAGTTCCAGCTGCTGGTCCATCCGGCACCGCAGGCGCCGCGCTGCTATGCGGTGGCGGTCGTGCCGGTGCTCGAGGGCGCGCCCCAGTTGGAGCAGGCCCGCCTGCTGCCCTGGCCCGGCGACTATGGCCAGGTGCTGACGCTGCAGCTGCTCGATGCCGAGGGCCGGCCCGCCAACCATGCCCTGCTGACCCTGCATGCCGACCAGGCGCCGACGCTGGCCGAGGCCGAGCCCGCGGCCTGGCTGGCCCACAGCAGCGCCGCCGACGCGGGCACGATCGCCGCGCTGCGCCTGACGCTGCTGGGGGACCGTCAGGACATGAGCGCCGAGGCGCAGCGCAGCGTGTTCACGCTGACGGCCCGCGTTGCCGCCGCGGCCGACCGCGGTGGCGCCGACACTTCGGCGCCGCTGAGCTTCGCGCTCGCCAGCTGCCAGTACCCGCCGACCCTGATCGACGAGCAGCTCGCCGGCGCCTCCTACGCGCGGCTCGCCGAGGACGCCCAGCGCGCCGATGGGCCCCAGCTGCTGCTGCTGGCCGGCGACCAGGTCTATATCGACGCCGGCGGCGGCGTGTTCAGCGGCGCCAGCTCGCCCTCGGCCCTGCTGCCCAAGGACAGCGCGATGATCGCCCGCTCCTACGAGCTGAGCTACGGCCTGCCGGCGATGCGCCGCACGACGGCGCGGCTGCCCAGCTTCGCGATGCTGGACGATCATGAGGTCGGCAATGACTGGCCGGGCCTGGCCGGCGCGCCCGAATTGCCGCAGGTGGACGTCGGTGCGGCGCTGCAGGCCTTCGGGCATTTCCAGCGCGCGCTGGGCCCCTATGGCGAGCGCACAAGGCTGGGCGGCGAGGGTTCGCAGAGCTATGTCTTCCATCCGGCCGGCCATCCGGTCTTTGTGCTGGACACCCGCATCCACCGCGAGGCGCGCAGTGCCGCCACCGTCGGCCGCGCCAGCCTGCTGCGGGCGGACGTGATGGCGGCCCTGCTGGCCGGCCTGAAAAGCGCGCCGGCGCAAAGCATCAAGTTCATCCTCTCGCCCTCGCCGCTGCTGCCGCCCGAGCGCTTCAACAAGGACCGGGTGGCCGAGCGCCTGCACAGCGACACCGGCAGCGGCTTTCCCTGCTGGACCGCCACGCTGCTGAACTTCATCCACGCCAACGCGATCGAGCGCGTCGTGCTGCTCAGCGGCGACAGCCATCTGTCCTCGGTGTGCGAGTTCGAGTTCGAGCCGCTGGGCAGCGGCCGCGTGATCGGCATCGTGTCCTCGGCGCTGTACGCGCCCTGGCCCTTCGCGAACCAGCGGCCCGACGAACTGGTCCTCGGCGGCCCGCCCGTCGACCTCGGCCCGCCCGGCACGCCCTGCGTGGGCAGCGTCAGGCTGCATGCGATGTCCGCGGCCAACGGCTATGCCCTGCTGCGCGCCGATGCCCAGGCCGGCCTGCTGACGGTGAGCCTGCGCTCGGCCGATGGCAGCAGCAACAGCGACTGCGAATTCCATTTTTGACCAGGAGCCCCGCCATGCCCACCTTCACCGGCAAGACGACGACCTACACGGACCGCAACGGCAACTTCGGTCCCTATGTCAACGAGATCAGCTTCGAGGCCAGCTTCGACGCCCAGGGCCGCTGGACCATAGAGCCCAGCGACTTCAGCGGCCACGCGCCCACCGACGCCAACAATGTCAGCGAGCTGGCGGTGACGCTGAAGAGCCGGGCCGAGGGCCAGTCCAGCCGCACGGCCAAAACGGCGGCGGTGAAGGTCGTCTTCAGCATCGTCACCCAGGAAGGCGTGCACGCGAGCCTGGACCTGAGTTTCGACACCGCGGCCAGCTTCCTCGTGCCGGCCGGCCCCGACAAGAACAAGACGCTGAAGGGGCTGCCGCTGGACACGGCAAGCGGCCAGATCACCATGGTCGGCAAGGGCAAGCTGAAGGCGGCCTTTGGCCTGGTCTCGGCCAAGTCCGGTGTGCTGCTGAGCGGCAAATTCACGCCCAACCCCTGGGCCTGAGTCCCGCCTACAGCGCCAGATGGTGCGACTGCAGGGTCAGGATGCCGTCGAAGATCAGGCTGTCGATCAGCTCATGCTCGATGTCCAGCGCCGGCGAGACCTTCCAGCCGGCGCCGCCGGTCATCAGGGTCAAGGGCTCGTGGCCGGCGCGTTGCTTCAGGTGGCGGTGCATGCGCTCGATCGCGCCGGTGATCGCGTAGTTGCCGCCGCTGGTCAGCGCGTCCGAGGTGTTGGTCGGGAATTCGCGCACCTCGCCCGTCGGCACGCGCAGACCGGCCGTGCCGCCCTCCAGCGCGCGCAGCATGATGCCGTGGCCGGGCAGGATCAGGCCGCCGATGAAATGGCCGTCCGCCTCGAGCGCGTCGACGGTCACCGCGGTACCCACCATCACGACCAGGCAGGCACGCGCCGGCCCGCGCCGGAGGCTATGTGAGCGCGCACCGACCAAGGCGACGAAACGGTCGGTGCCGAGCCGGCCCGGGTGGTCGTAGCCATTGCTGATGCCGCCGCCCTGGGCGCTGGAGACGATCCAGCGCGGCGTCACATCCCACAGCTCCAGCTGCTCCTCGACGCGGCGACGCACCGCGTCGCCGGCCACATTGCAGCCCAGCACGCTGTGCGGCACCGGCAGGCGCTGCCAATCGCCCTCGCCGAGCTGCTCGATGTTTTCCAGAAACACCGCGCCATGGGCCAGCAGTACCGCCCCCGGCTGGGGCGATGCATACAGCGCCCATTTCAGGCGGGTATTACCGATATCGATGGCCAGAAAGCTCATGGTGGGAGGCGGCGCTTGTCGTCAACGCCGCCAGCCTACCAGTTCCGGCGCCGCGCGCAGGGCCTCAAGTTGCGGCGCGGGCGGCCGATATCGCAGATGGAGGAGCCTTTGCTCCGGTGCCAAGCAAGCGCAAAACGCCTCTGAGCAACAAGCTGCACGCGCCGGGGAAACGAGCGGTACAAGGCCCATGAAATCACTGTCCATATCCACCAAGCTGTGGCTGCCGGTCATTGCGCTGGCGGTGGTCGTCGTGCTGATGACGACCGCCTCGGCCACGCGCACGCAGGCGCTGCAGGCCAAGGCCACCGTCGAACAGCAGGAGCAACAGCGCAAGTTCGAGCTCTCTTTGCGCTGGCGCGGCCTGACCGAGACCAACGCGACCCGCACCGTCGCCAGCATCCTGAGCGCCGATGCCGGCGTGGGCGAGACCTTCAAGCCCGAGATCGACGCGACCTCGGCCAGAATCTCCGAGCTGCAGAAGGAACTGGAGGCACTGGCCACCAGCGAGGCCGAGAAAGCGGCGATGGCCAAGATCGCGCAAACGCGCGCGGCCTATATCGCGCAGCGCGGCGAGATCGTCAAGATGAAGAGCGGCGGCGACCAGGCCGGCGCGGCGGCCGCGCTGAAGGCCAGGATGCAGCCGGCGGTGGCCGTCTATCTGGACGCGCAGCAGGACTTCGTCAAGCTGCAGCAGCAGCATTCGGACGAGCTGCGCGTGGCGGCCGGCGCCGAGCGCATGCGCACGGTCTGGCTGGCCGGCGGGCTGATGGTGCTGATCGTCGCCGGCCTGAGCGCGGCCACCTTCTTCCTGGTCCGCTCGATCAGCCAGCCGCTGGCCGAGCTGGCGCGCCAGGCGGACCGCATCGGCGGCGGCGACCTCAGCGGCCGCATCGACACCGGCCGCGGCGACGAGATCGGCACCGTGCAGCGCTCGCTGGCTGCGATGCAGGACGCGCTGAACCGCGTCGTCGGCGAGGTCCGCCATAGCGCCGACAGCATCCAGACCGCCAGCGCCGAGATCGCCACCGGCAACCAGGACCTGTCGCAGCGCACCGAGCAGACCGCCTCCAATCTGCAGCAGACGGCCAGCTCGATGACGCAGCTGACCGGCACCGTCAAGCAGAGCGCCGACAGCGCCGCCACCGCCAAGCAGCTGGCCGACAGCGCGACCCAGGTCGCGCAGCGCGGCGGCGAGGTCGTCGGCCAGGTCGTCGCGACCATGGACGAGATCAACGCCAGCTCGAAGAAGATCAACGACATCATCGGCGTCATCGACGGCATTGCCTTCCAGACCAATATCCTGGCGCTGAACGCCGCGGTCGAGGCGGCGCGCGCCGGCGAGCAGGGCCGCGGCTTCGCGGTCGTCGCCGGCGAGGTGCGCTCGCTGGCGCAGCGCTCGGCCGAGGCGGCCAAGGAGATCAAGGGCCTGATCGGCAGCAGCGTCGACAAGGTCGAGGTCGGCGCCCGCCTGGTGCAGGACGCCGGCAGCACGATGGACGAAATCGTCGCCAGCGTCGGCAAGGTCGGCGACATCATCGGCGAGATCCGCGCCAGCACGGTCGAGCAGAGCGAGGGCATCGTCTCGGTCAACGGCGCCGTCGGCCAGCTGGACCAGATGACCCAGCAGAACGCCGCCCTGGTCGAGCAGAGCGCCGCCGCGGCCGAGTCGCTGCGCGAGCAGGCCGGCAAGCTGGCCCATCTGGTCAGCGGCTTCAAGCTGCAGGGGGCGGCCGTCGGCTCGGTCACGCCGGTCGTCGCGGCGACATCGAGGCCGCCCTCCCCCCCCGCCTCGACCAAGCCGGCGGTCCAGGCCGCAGCCAAGCCGGCACCGGCCCGGCCGCTGGCAAAGCCGGTGGCGGCAGCGAAGCCCGCCCTCCCCGCCAAGCCGGCGTTGGCGGCCGTGCCGGCCAGCGCGGATGGGGACTGGGAGACGTTCTGATTCTGGCCCCGCCACCACCCGACCTTCCGGCTCCGCGGCCGGAAGGCTTTCATCGTTTCAAGAGAGGGAGCGCCGCATGCTGCGCCAACTGAATATCCGCCCCCGGCTGCTGCTGGGTTTCGGCCTGATGCTGCTGATGAGCGCCGTGCTGGCCGGCATCGGCGGCTTCGGCCTGAACATCGCGCAAAAGGCGCTGCATGGCATCACCCATGAGCTGATCCCGGCCAACAACATCACGACGGCCGGCCGCACGCGGCTGATCGAGAGCCGCGCCGCCACCTCGACCCTGGTCGCCTCGATCTTCAACAACGAGGACATGAAGCGGGCCAAGGCCGCCTGGGACAAGGCCCAGCAGGAGCTGGACCGGGCAATGGAGCAGTTCGGCACGCTCAGCAAGAGCGACAAGCAGAAAGCCGATCTGGACGCCTTCCGCGCCCATATCGCCAGCTACCGCAAGGCGGTGGCACCGGTCGCTACCAAGCTGCTGGACAACGGCTATGCCGATGCGCAGGAGGCCTTTGCCGACATGAAGTCGGCCGACGCCGCCTACGAGCCGGCCATCACGATGCTGCAAGGCCTGGAGGCCACCCTGGCCAAGACCAGCGAGGCGGTGTTCGACCAGGTCAACGGCCTCGTCAACACCATCTTCGTCGTGCTGCTGCTGGCTTTCGCCGCCTGCTGCGCGGCCGGCCTGCTGCTGGCCTGGCGCGTGTCGGCCTCGATCGTCGCGCCGGTCGCCGACGCGACCCAGTTCGCCGAGCGCATCGCCGCCGGCGATCTGCGCGCTGCGCCGCAGGTGCGAGGCCATGGCGCGGAGCGGGACGAGGCGGCGGCCATGATGCGCTCGCTGGCCAGCATGCAGGCTTCGCTGGCCGGGATCGTCGGCCAGGTGCGCGAGTCGGCCGAGAGCATCCAGGTCGCCAGCAGCGAGGTCGCCAGCGGCAATCTGGACCTGTCCAGCCGCACCGAGCAGACGGCCTCCAACCTTCAGCAGACCGCCAGCTCGATGAGCGAGCTGACCGTCACCGTCGGCCACAGCGCCGAGGCCGCGGGCACGGCCAAGACCCTGGCCGGCAGCGCCGCCGAGGCGGCCGGCCGCGGCGGCGAGGTGGTCTCGCGGGTCGTCACGACCATGGGCGACATCAACGAGTCCAGCAAGAAGATCGCGGACATCATCGCGACCATCGACGGCATCGCCTTCCAGACCAATATCCTGGCGCTGAACGCCGCGGTCGAAGCCGCGCGCGCCGGCGAGCAGGGCCGCGGCTTTGCCGTCGTCGCCAGCGAGGTGCGCTCGCTGGCCGGCCGCTCGGCCGAGGCGGCCAAGGAGATCAAGAACCTGATCGTCGCCAGCGTCGAGCGGGTGGAGGCCGGCACCGCGCTGGTCAACAACGCCGGCGAGACCATGGGCGAGATCGTCGCCTCGGTGCAGCGCGTCGCCGACACGATCGGCGAGATCAGCGCCTCGGCCAGCGAGCAGAGCATCGGCATCGGCCGCGTCAACGGCGCGGTCAACCAGCTGGACCAGATGACGCAGCAGAACGCCGCCCTGGTCGAGCAATCGGCCGCGGCCGCGCAATCGCTGAAAGAGCAGGCGGTCAAGCTGTCGGGTCTGATGAGCCGCTTCCAGCTCGGCTGAGGCCGGCGGCCGCCCTGGGCGGGCCGCTGCTAGGCCAGCCCCCGCAGCTCGCGCAGCGCCACCGACAGCATGGCCGCATCCGGCGCCGGCACCGCGCGCAGCTCGCCGAGCAGCTGCGCCGCGCGCTCGATCGTGCGGCCGTTGCTGGCCTGCCAGGCGTCGACCAGGGCCTCCGGCGATTCGCCATCGCCGCCGCTGCCGGCTAGCACCGCGCTGGCGATCGCGCGCTGCAGGCCCCAGAGGTCGTCCAGCATCGCGCCCTTGGCCAGCATCTGCCAATGCTGGTCGCCGGGCAGCGCATTGATCTTGTCGCGCAGCCAGGGCATGCCCAGCTTGTTGGCCAGGTCGAAGTAGATCGCCGCGACCAGTTCGACCGGCCAGCGCGCGCTGCCGGCGATCTCGGCGATGTCCAGGGTCGCGTACAGGGTGCCGAAGGTGACCACCCGCTCGGCCAGCGCGGCCGGCACCCCGCCGGCAATGTAGTGCGCGGCCGCCGCGTCGACCCGCGCGCGCTCGTCGGCATCGAGCAATTGCGGCAGGCGCGCGCCGAGCTTCTCGACGTTCGAGGTGAAGTGCTCGATCGTCTCGCCCATATCGTCGATCAGCCGGCGCGAGCGCAGGAACCATTTGGTGCCACGTTCGAGCTGGCGGCTGGTGTCGATCAGCATCTGCGACTGCAGCTCGTCGGCGACCTGGTTGTCCAGCGCCTCGATGCCCTGCCAGAGGCTCACCATGCCGAAGATCTCGCGGCTCAAGAGATAGGCGCGCACGACCTCGAAGGGCCGCGCGCCGGTCGTCTCCTGCAGCCGGTGCACGAAGGTGCTGCCGACGCGGTTGATCATGCTGTTCGTCACATGGGTGGCGATGATCTCGCGCCGCAGCGGATGGCGCGGCATATAGCCGGCGAAGCGCTGCTGCAGCAGGCTGGGGAAATAGCGCTGCAGCGCCGTCGACACCCAGGGATCGTCGGGCAGGGTCGAGTCCAGCAACTCGTCGTAGAGCCAGATCTTGCAATAGGCCAGCAGCACCGCGCGCTCGGGGTTCGTCAGGCCCTGGCTCTTGCCACGCCGCTCGGCGATCTCCTCGTCGCTGGGCAGGAACTCGATCGCGCGATCGAGCCGGCCGCTCTTCTCCAGGAACTGCATGAAGCGCGTCTGCGCGTCCATCAGCATCGGCGCGATGCGGCCGGTCACCGACAGCACCTGGGTCTGGAAGATGTTGTCGCGCAGCACCAGGGCGGCGACCTCGTCGGTCATCTCGGGCAGCAGGGTGTTGCGCTGCTTCTCGGTCAGCTCGCCGTCGCCGCTGGCCAGGCCCAGCAGAATCTTGATATTGACCTCGTGGTCCGAGGTGTCGACGCCGGCCGAGTTGTCGATCGCATCGGTGTTGATGCGGCCGCCGGCCAGCGCATATTCGATCCGGCCCAGCTGCGTGCAGCCCAGGTTGCCGCCCTCGGCGAAGACCTTGCAGCGCAGCTCGCCGCCGTTGACGCGCAGGGTGTCGTTGGCCCGGTCGCCCACCTGCGCATGGGTCTCGCGCGCCGCCTTCACATAGGTGCCGATGCCGCCGTTGTAGATCAGGTCGACCGGCGCCTTCAGGATCGCGTTGACCAGTTCGGTCGGCGTCAGCGCGGCGGCCGTGATGCCCAGCACCCGCTGCACCTCGGCCGTGATCGCGATCGATTTGGCGCTGCGCGGATGGACGCCACCACCGGCCGAGATCAGCGTCTGGTCGTAGTCGGCCCAGGACGAGCGCGGCAGCGCGAACAGGCGCTCGCGCTCGACAAAGGAGCGCTCCGCGTCCGGCGTCGGATCCAGGAAGATGTGTCGGTGGTCGAAGGCCGCGACCAGCAGGATATGGCGCGACAGCAGCATGCCGTTGCCGAACACATCGCCCGACATATCGCCGATGCCGGCCACGGTGAAGGGGCTCTGCTGCGTGTTGCGGCCCATCTCGCGGAAATGGCGCTTGACCGATTCCCAGGCGCCGCGCGCGGTGATGCCCATGGCCTTGTGGTCGTAGCCGACCGAGCCGCCGGAGGCGAAGGCATCGCCGAGCCAGAAGCCGTATTCCTTGCTGATGCCGTTGGCGTAGTCCGAGAAGGTCGCCGTTCCCTTGTCGGCGGCAACGACCAGATAGGGATCGTCGCCGTCGTGGCGGCGCACATCGGGCGGCGGCACGATGGCGTCGCCGACGCGGTTGTCGGTCAGGTCCAGCAGCCCGCGCAGATAGTCCTGGTAGCAGGCCACGCCCTCCCTCATGAAGGCCTCCCGGTCGCTGGCCGGGGGCGCCTTCTTCAGGACGAAGCCGCCCTTGGAGCCGACCGGCACGATGACGGTGTTCTTGACCATCTGCGCCTTCACCAGGCCCAGCACCTCGGTGCGGAAATCCTCCGGCCGGTCCGACCAGCGCAGGCCGCCGCGCGCGACCCGGCCGCCGCGCAGGTGCACGCCCTCGAAGCGCGGCGAGTAGACGAAGATCTCGAACATGGGCTTGGGCGCCGGCAGGCCCGGCACCTTCGATGAATCGAACTTGAAGGAGAGATAGGAGCGCCGGCGCCAGAAGTTGGTCCGCGTCGTCGCCAGCATCAGGGCCAGGTATTGCCGCAAGACGCGGTCCTCGGACAGATTGGCGACATCGTCCAGCGCCGCCTCGATCGCCGCCGCCTCCGCCTGCGCCGCCGCCGCGTCGCCAGCCTGCGGATCGAAGCGCAGCTCGAACAGGCGCAGAAGCCGCCGCGCGATGGCCGCATGGGCGACCAGGGTCTGCTCGATGAAGCTCTGCGACAGCGCGAAGCCGATCTGCCGCATGTACTTGGCATAGGCGCGCAGCACGACGATCTGCTCGGCCGGCAGCCGCGCGGCGACCACCAGGCGGTTGAAGTCGTCGTTCTCGACCGCGCCGGACAGCACGGCGCCGAAGGCATCCTCGAAGACCTGGTGCAGCGCGTCGACCTCCAGCTCGGCCGCGCCGACATTGCTGACCAGGCCGAAGTCGTGAATCCAGATCGGCGCCGCGCCGCGCGGCGTGATCCGGTACGGGTGCTCGTCCAGCACCTTCATGCCCATGTGCTCCAGCATGGGCAGGCTGCTGGACAGGATCAGCGGCTCGCCCTGGCGCACCAGCTTGAAGCGCAGGCTGCCGGCCGGCGCCTCCAGCGGCCGGTACAGGCTCATGCCCGGCGCCTGGCCGTCGCCCAGCCGCGTCATCAGCTCGACGTCGGGCACGGCCGCGCGGGCGGCGAACTCTTCGCGGTAGCCGGCCGGAAAGGCCTCGCCGAACTGGTGCAGCAGCTGCATGCCGCGCGCCTCGCCGAAGGCCTCGACCAGGGCGGCCTGCAGATCGTCGTCCCAGCGCCGCGCGGCGGCGACCAGGCGCTGCTCCAGCTCGCGCACCTCGAAGCGCGGGATGCGCCCCGGCTGCGTGCGCACGGTGATCTGGATGCGCGCCAGCACCGATTCGGACAGATGGACGTTGAACTCCGAGCCGCTGCCCTGGAAGGCCTGCACCAGCAGTTCCTGCCAGCGCTGGCGCAGCTCGGTCGTGTAATGCTCGCGCGGCGCATAGATCAGGCAGGACAGGAAGCGCTCGAAGGGATCGCGGCGCACGAACAGGCGAAAGCGCTGGCGGTCGCCCAGGTGCAGGATGCCGGTGGCGGTGGCCAGCAGCTCGTCGTTGCCGATCTGGAACAGCTCGTCGCGCGGAAAGGTCTCCAGGATGTTGATCATCGCCTTGCCGGCATGGCTGCCCGGCGCCAGGCCGGCGCGCGCGACGACGTCGGCGACCTTGCGCCGCAAGAGCGGGATCTCGGCCGGATTGGCGCTGTAGGCGGTCGAGGTGAACAGGCCCAGGAAGCGGTCCTCGCCGCTGACACTGCCGTCGGCGGCGAAGCGCTTGACGGCGATGTAGTCCAGGTAGCCGGGCCGGTGCACTGTGGAGCGCGCGGTCGACTTGGTAAGGACCAGCAGCTCGGGCCGGCGCGCCTGCGCACGCACCTCGGCCGGCAGCGCGGCGAAGGAGGCCACCGCCTCCTGCGCGCTGCGCTCGCGCAGAATGCCCAGCGCCGAGTCGGGCACGACCCGCAGCTGGTCCTCGCCATCGGGGCCGCGGCTCAACTCGTGGCGGCGGCAGCCCAGGAAGGTGAAATGGTCGTCGGCCAGCCAGCGCAGAAAGGCCTGAGCCTCGGCCAGCTCGGCCGCGGCCAGCGGCAGGCCGGCGCCGGACTGTGCATCGACCACGTCGAGCAGGCGCTGGCGCATCGCCTGCCAGTCGGCCACCGCCGCCCGCACATCGCCGAGCACGCGCGCGACGTCGGCGGCCAGCGCCTCCAGCCGCGCCGCATCGGTCATCCGGTCCACCTCCACATGGATGAACGATTCGCGCCGCTCGCCGCCCAGGCCCTGCAGCGCGCCGTCGGCGCCGCGCTCGACCGGCACCAGCGGGTGGATGATCAGATGCAGGGTCAGGCCGTTGCGGTTGACCTCCATCGTCACCGAGTCGACCAGGAAGGGCATGTCGTCGTTGACGATCTCGATGATGGTGTGGGTCGACTGCCAGCCATGCTCGCCGATGGTCGGGTTGAACACCCGCACCTTGGCATGACCCGGCTCCCGCCGCGCGGCGAAGCTCCAGTGCGACAGCGCCGCGCCATAGAGATCGGCGACCTGGCGCTCGGCCAGCTCCTCGGGATCGACCTGGCCGAAATAGATGCGCACGAATTCTGCCAGGGTCTCGCCCTGCTGCGCCGGCAGCTTGGCGCGCAGCAGCTTGAAGACCTCGTCCAGGCGCTCGTCGCGCAGGCTTTGCTGTTCGTTCGGCACGCTCGTCTCCTCGGCTCGCACAGGCGGACGATCGTGCTCTATTTGGGGGCGCGCCGCAAGGGCGCCGCCCTCAGCCGCCGACGCGCAGCCGTTCCAGCAGGCTCTCGGTGCCGGCCGCCAGCGCGACGACCTCGCCGATGACCAGGATGGCCGGGCTGGCCAGGCCCTCGCGGGCGATCGTTGCCGGCAGCTCGGCCAGGCAGCCGATCGCCTGGCGCTGCCGCGGCGTGTGCGCGGCGGCAACGACGGCGGCCGGCATGTCGGCGCGCATGCCCGCCTCGCGCAGCGCGGCGACGATGGTCTCGCAGCGGGCCACGCCCATGTAGACGACCAGGGTCAGCCGGCTGCGCACCAGCGCCGCCCAGTCGGGTGCGATGCCAGCGTCGCCGTTATGCCCGGTGACCAGCGCGACGCCGGGCGTGCAGCGGCGGTCGGTGACCGGGATGCCGATGCTGGCCGGCCCGGCCAGGCCCGAGGTGATGCCGTTGACGACCTCGACCGGGATGCCGGCCTCGCGCAGCGCGTCGGCCTCCTCGCCGCCGCGTCCGAAGACGAAGGGGTCGCCGCCCTTCAGCCGCACGACCCGGGCACCGCTGCGCGCCTCGCGGATCATCAGCTCGTGGATGAAGCGCTGGTTCGTCGAGGGCCGGCCGCCGCGCTTGCCGACATTGAGCACGCGCGCGGCCGGATTGGCCAGGGCCAGCACGCGCGCATCGGCCAGCTCGTCGGCCAGGATCACGTCGGCCTGCTGCAGGCGGCGCAGCGCGCCCAGGGTCAGCAGCTCCGGATCACCGGGACCGGCGCCGACCAGGCTGACCGGATGGATGTGGTTCGTCATCGTCATGGCGTGAGCTCCTCAACGGTTTCGGCGACCAGCCGGCGCAGCGCCGGCAGGCAGGAGCCGCATTGCGTGCCGCAGCGCAAGGCCGATTGCAGGCCGGCCAGGCGCTGCACCGGCGTGCCGCTGCACGATTGCAGCTGTGTGCGGATGCGGGCCTCGGACACATCGAAGCAGTTGCAGACCTGCGGGCTGCGCGCCGGCTGCCGGGCACCGCCCTGCAGCGGCTCCGGCGCCAGCAGCTGCCGGCCATAGGGGGCGACCGGCTCGACCTCGCGCCAGAGCGGCAGCAGCCAGGCGGCCGCCGCGCCGTCCTCGGTATTGCCGACCAGCAGCAGCGCGCGCAGGCGCGCCGCGGCGCCCTCGCCCTCCAGGCGCAGCAGGCGGCTGCGGCCGCGCCGGCTGTCCGCATAGCGCAAAAGACCTGGCCCCTGCAGGCCCAAGGCCTCGGCCAGGCGCTCGACCAACGCAGCGCCGGGCGGCTCGGCGCAGGCGGCCTCGAAGCGCCAGCCCTCGCGACCCTCGGGGCCCGCCACCGGCACGCAATGCGCATAGCCGAACTCGCCGAACAGCGCGCGCAGCCGCTCGCGCATCGCCGCCCCTTCGCCGCCGGTCACCCAGGCGGCCGCGCTGAGGCGCCAGGGCAGGTCCAGGCGCTGCACATCGATGGCGGCGAACTTCAGCTCCGGCTGCTTCGAGTCGGGGCAGAAGCCGCGTTGGGTCAGCGCATTGATGCCGAAGCCGCCGATGAACTCGGAGCCCCAATGCATGGGCAGATAGGCCTGGGCAGGCGCGACGCCGGCATCGGCGCGCACCGTCAGCACCAGCTCGCCATGGGCCGAGCGGATGCGGGCCAGATCGCCCTCAACCAGGCCGCGGCGCGGCAGATCGGCCGGGTGCAGCGAGAGCGCCGGCGCGCCCTCGTGACCGAACAGGCGCGCGACCGTGCCGCTGCGGCTCATGCCATGCCACTGGTCGCGCAGGCGGCCGGTCGTCAGGCTCAGCGGGTGGCGGGCATCGAGCTTGTCCAGCGGTGCCTGATACGGCTTGGCGATAAAGCGGGCACGGCCGTTCGGCGTCGCGAACAGGCCGTTCTCGTAGAGCCGCGCGCGTGGCGCGCCACCGGCCGGATACGGCCATTGCTGCGGCCCCTTCATGTCCAGCAGCGCGTAGCTGAGCCCGCCGATGTCCAGGTCGCGGCCGACGGTGGCGGCGCGGTGCTCCAGCCACAGCTGCTCAGCCGAATCGATGTCGAACAGGCCGGGCCGGCCCGGCCGCAGCCGCGCCTCCAGCCGCTGCGCGATATCGCGGACGATGCGCCAGTCGGCTCTCGCGCTGCCCGGCGGCGGCACGGCGGCGCGGACGCGGCTGATGCGGCGCTCGCTGTTCGTCACCGTGCCCTCTTTCTCGCCCCAGCTTGCGGCCGGCAGCAGCAGATCGGCATAAGCCGCCGTGGCCGTGTCGGCAAAGGCCTCCTGCAGCACGACGAACTCGCAGGCCTCCAGCGCGCGCCGCACCAGGGCCTGCTCGGGCAGCGACTGCGCCGGGTTGGTGCAGACTATCCACAAGGCCTTGATCTCGCCGCGCGCGGCCGCCTCGAACAGCTCGACGGCCGTCTTGCCCGGCGCAGTCGGCAGCGCGTCGCAGCCCCAGAGCCGCGCGATCTCGTCGCGGTGCTCGGCGCTGCCCGGATCGCGGTGGCCGGGCAGCAGCGTCGCCATGCCGCCGCTCTCGCGCCCGCCCATCGCATTCGGCTGGCCGGTCAGCGACAGCGGGCCGGCGCCGGGCCGGCCGATCTGGCCGGTCGCGAGATGCAGATTGATCAGCGCCGTGTTCTTGGCCGTGCCACTGCTGCTCTGGTTCAGGCCTTGGCAGTACAGCGACAAGCTCGCCGGCGAGCGCGCGAACCACTCGGCCGCCTGCAGCAGGTCCTTCTCCTCGATGCCGCAGATCCGCGCCGCCTCGCGCGGCGTCATGCCGCGCACCAGCGCCTTCAGCGCCTCGAAGCCTTGGGTGTGCGCGGCGATGTAGGCGGCATCGACCCAGCCATCCCAGATCATCGCGTGGAGCAGGCCCTGACACAGTGCGACATCGGTGCCCGGCAGGATCTGCAGATGCAGATCGGCGAACTCGGCGCTTTCGGTGCGGCGCGGATCGACGACGATGATCTTCATCGCCGGTCGGGCCGCCTTGGCGGCCTCGAGCCGACGGAACAGGATCGGATGCGCCCAGGCCGGATTGGCGCCGGTGATGAAGACGCAGTCGGCGTGGTCCAGGTCCTCGTAGCAGGCCGGCGGCGCATCGGCGCCCAGCGTCTGCTTGTAGCCGACGACGGCCGAGCTCATGCACAGCCGCGAGTTGCTGTCGATATTGTTGGTGCCGATCACGGCCCGCGCCAGCTTGTTGAAGGCGTGGTAGTCCTCGGTCAGCAGCTGGCCGGAGATGTAGAAGCCGATCGCATCGGGGCCGTGCTGAGCGCGGATCGCCAGCAGGCGCTCGGCGGCGATCTCGTTGGCCCGCTCCCAAGCGATCGCCTGCGGCTGCGCGCCGCGCCCCTCGCGCAGCATCGGCTGCAGCAGCCGGCGCGTCTGCAGAACGAGGGGCGTCGCCGTCAGGTGCAGGGTCGAGCCCTTGCTGCACAGCTTGCCGAAATTGGCCGGATGCGCCGGATCGCCGCGCACGCCGGTGATCTGCTCGCCCTCGCTTTCGATGATGACGCCACAGCCGACGCCGCAGTAGGGGCAGGTCGAGCGGGTCTCTGCCATCACGGCGATCTCAGCAATGCGCGCGGGTGCAGGGCCCGGCCTTGACCGGCTGCAGATCGATCGCGATCGTGTCCAGCTCCTGCTGGTTCAGCAAGACCTGGCCCGCCTCGACGCGCACCGTGAAGGTCGGCGTCGAGCCTTCGTCGGGCTCGCGCGCGCAGCCGGTGTCCAGGCCGATGGTCCAGTTGTGCAGCGGGCAGGCGACCGCCTTGCCGAAGACGATGCCCTGGCTCAGGGGGCCGGCCCGGTGCGGGCAGCGGTCCAGCAGGGCGAAGACCTGATCGTCGGCGGTGCGGAACAGGGCGACCTGCGGGCCCTTCGCGCGCTGCACGCGGCGCGAGCCGAGCACCGGGATGTCGGCCACCGCGCAGATGCTTTTCCATTCATTCGTCATGGCGCTTAGCTCCTCAGACCGCCTCGAACTGGCGCAGATCGACCTTGGCCTTGTCGAACTCGAACCAGGGATCGGGTTCGCCGTCGAGCGCGAACTGCAGCTCGGCCCAGAGCTGCTTGCGGCCCTCGGGGTCGTCGAGGATCTTGGCCTTGACGTGGTCCAGGCCCACGCGCGAGACGTAGTGCACCGTGCGCTCCAGGTACCAGCCCTCCTTGCGGTAGAGCTGCATGAAGGCGCCGGTGTACTCGAGCACCTCCTCGGCCGTCTTCAGCTTGGTCAGGAAATGCGCGACCTCGGTCTTGATGCCGCCATTGCCGGCCACATACATCTCCCAGCCCGAGTCGACGCCGATGATGCCAACGTCCTTGATACCTGCCTCGGCGCAGTTGCGCGGGCAGCCGCTGACGGCGAACTTGACCTTGTGCGGCGCATACATGCGCCACATCGCCCGCTCGAGGTCCTTGCCCATCCGAGTCGAGTCCTGCGTGCCCATCCGGCACCATTCGCTGCCGACGCAGGTCTTCACCGTGCGCAAGGCCTTGGCATAGGCATGGCCCGAGGGCATGCCGATGTCCTTCCAGACATGGACCAGGTCCTCCTTCTTGACGCCCAAGAGGTCGATGCGCTGGCCGCCAGTGACCTTGACGGTCGGGATCTTGTATTTGTCGACCGCGTCGGCGATGCGCCGCAATTCGTCGGCCGTTGTCTCCCCACCCCACATGCGCGGGACGACAGAATAAGTGCCGTCCTTCTGGATGTTCGCGTGGCTGCGCTCGTTGATGAAGCGGCTTTGCGGATCGTCCTGCGCCTCCTTGGGCCAGGACGAGATCAGGTAGTAGTTCAGCGCCGGCCGGCAGCTCGCGCAGCCATTGGGCGTCTTCCAGGCCAGCAGCTTGTAGAGCTGGTCCAGGCTGGTGATGTGCTCCTTGAAGATCGCGTCGCGCACCTCCTGGTGGCTCAGGTCGGTGCAGGCGCAGATCGCCTTCTTCTTCGGCGCGGCCGAGTAGTCGCCGCCGGCCGTGAACATGATCAGCTGCTCGACCAGGCCGGTGCAGGAACCGCAGGACGCGCTGGCCTTGGTGTGCTTGCGCACCTCCTCCAGGGTGAACAGGCCCTTGTCCTTGATCGTCTTGCAGATCTTGCCCTTGGAGACGCCGTTGCAGCCGCAGACCTCGTCGCTGTCGGCCATGGCCGCGGCCTTGTTATGGCCCTGGTGGCCGACGTCGCCGATATTGCTCTCGCCGAACATCAGCTTGTCGCGGATGTCGGCGATCTTGCGGCCGTCGCGCAAGAGCTTGAAGTACCAGCTGCCGTCGACCGTGTCCCCGTAGAGACAGGCGCCGATCAGCCGGTCGTCCTTGATCACCAGCTTCTTGTAGACGCCGGCGAAGGGGTCGCTCATCACGATCTCTTCCGTGCCCTCGCCACCCATGAAGTTGCCGGCCGAGAACAGGTCGATGCCGGTCACCTTCAGCTTGGTGCTGGTCTGCGAGCCGACGTAACGGCCGATGCCGAACTCGGCCAGATGCGTCGCGCAGACCTTGCCCTGCTCGAACAGCGGCGCGACCAGGCCGTAGGCGATGCCGCGATGCGCCGCGCATTCGCCGACCGCGTAGATGCGCGGGTCGGTGACCGTCTGCAAGGTGTCGCTGACGACGATGCCGCGCTTGCAGTGGAGGCCGGCCGATTCGGCCAGCGCCGTGTTCGGGCGGATGCCGGCGGCCATCACGACCAGATCGGCCGGGATCTCCGTGCCGTCCTTGAACTGCACGGCCCCGACACGCCGGCTAGGCGTGTCGTCCCCATCCTCGCGGCCGTCCTTGCGAGCGATCAAGGCCTGCGTCTGCGCGCCCAGCAGGAAGCGCAGGCCGCGCTGTTCCAATGACTTGCGCAGCAGGTCGCCGGCCTGGTCGTCCAGCTGGCGCTCCATCAGCCAGCCGGCGATATGGACAACGGTCACCTGCATGCCGCGCAGCATCAGGCCGTTGGCCGCCTCCAGGCCCAGGAGTCCTCCGCCGATGACGACCGCATGGCGGTACTTCGTCGCGGCCTCGATCATTGCATTGGTATCGGCGATGTCGCGGTAGGCGATCACGCCGTCGAGCTCCTTGCCGGGCACCGGCAGGATGAAGGGGCTGGAACCGGTGGCGATCAGCAGACGGTCGTACTCGGCCTCGGTGCCGTCGGCGGCGATCACCTTGCGGCGCAGGCGGTCGATCTGCGTGACCTGCTTGCCCAGGTGCAGGGTGATGCCGTTGTCCGCATACCAGTCGAGCGGGTTCAAGACGATCTCGTCCAGCGTCTGCTCGCCGGCCAGCACCGGCGAGAGCAGGATGCGGTTGTAGTTCGGGTGCGGCTCGGCGCCGAATACGGTGATGTCGTACAGGTCCGGAGCGATCTTCAGCAGTTCCTCCAGCGTGCGCACGCCGGCCATGCCGTTGCCCACCATCACCAGCTTCATCTTCTTCATGATCTGCAATCTCCGGGCAAGGACGCGCCGCCTCAGGCCGCCTGTTTCTCGACGTGGCTGTGGCGCGTGTAGAGGAAATCGATCACCGCCTTGCGCGCGTGGACGTAGGCCGGGTCCTCGGCCAGCTCGACGCGGTCGCGCGGGCGCGGGATGTCGACCTCGAGGATCTCGCCGATAGTCGCGGCCGGCCCGTTGGTCATCATCACGATGCGATCGGACAACAGCACCGCCTCGTCGACATCGTGGGTGACCATGACGACGGTGCTGTGCGTGCGCGCGACGATCTTCAGCAGCTCGTCCTGCAGCCTGGCGCGCGTCAGCGCATCGAGCGCGCCGAAGGGTTCGTCCATCAGCAGCACCTTGGGCTCCATCGCCAGCGCACGGGCAATGCCGACGCGCTGCTTCATGCCGCCCGAGATCTCGTGCGGGCGTTTGAACATCGCGTGGCTCATGCCGACCAGGGCCAGCGCCGCGTCGGTGCGCTCGGCCAGCTTGCGCTTCATCTCATGCCTGCCGAACACCGACTCGACGCCGAGGTAGACGTTCTCGAAGCTGCTGAGCCAGGGCAGCAGCGAATGGTTCTGGAACACGACGGCGCGCTCGGGACCGGGCTCGGTGATCTCGCGGTTCTCGCACAGCAGCACGCCGCGCGTCGGCCGGATCAGGCCGGCGATCAGATTCAAGAGCGTGCTCTTGCCGCAGCCCGAATGGCCGATCAAGGTCATGAACTCGCCCTGGCGCACCTGCAGATCGATGTCGCGCAAGGCGTGGAAGGAGCCCTTTCGGGTGTTGAACACCATCTCGGCGCCCTGCACTTCGATGAAGGGTTTGTTGCTGCTCGCGTTCATGGCTCAGTCCTCGTACGAGAAGTGCTTGGCGATGCTCATCAGCGCCCATTCGAGCAGCAGGCCGACGATGCCGATGACGAAGATCGCGATGATGATGTGCTGGACGTTCAGGTTGTTCCACTCGTCCCAGACCCAGAAACCGATGCCGACGCCGCCGGTCAGCATCTCGGCCGCGACGATCACCAGCCAGGCGGTGCCGACCGAGAGCCGCACGCCGGTCAACATATAGGGCAGCACGGCGGGGAAGAGGATCTTGCTGACGATCTTCCATTCGCTCAGCTTGAGCACGCGGGCGACGTTCAGATAGTCCTCCGGCACCCGCTGCACGCCGACGGCCGTGTTGACGACCATGGGCCAGATCGAGCAGATGAAGATGGTCCAGATCGCCGCCGGATTCGCGCTCTTGAAGACCAGCAGGCCGATCGGCAACCAGCCCAGTGGCGAGACCGGTTTCAAGAGGCTAATCAGCGGCGAGACCATGCGGCTGGCGAACTCGAAGCGGCCGATGACGAAGCCCAGCGGGATACCGACCAGGGCCGCGAGGCCGAAGCCCAGGCCCACGCGCTGCAGCGAGAACAGGATGTTCCAGCCTATGCCCTGGTCGTTCGGCCCATTGCTGTAGAAGGGGTCGGCGAACAGCTTGAGGGCGGCAGCCAAGGTGGCGGCCGGCGTGGGAAAGCTGCCGCCCTTTTGGGTCAGCAAAGCCCAGACGCCGACCAGCAGGGCCAGGCCCAGCAGCGGCGGCAGCACGCGCATCCAGACACTGTTCATGTCCAGCGGGCGCCGCGCCTTGACGGGCTTGGCTGCGACCGCAGCCACTGCTTCCGCGGCCGGCAGAGCCACGCTCACCGGCGCCGCAGCGCCTGCGTGCTCACGGGGGGAATGAAAGACTGCACTGACCATTTCATGCTCCTCATCAAGCCTTGACCTTGAACGAATCGGCGTACTTGGCGGGGTCCTTGCCGTCCCAGACCACGCCGTCGATCAGCTTGGAACTGCGCAGCGGGTCCTTGGGCACGGCCACCTTCAGCTGGGCCGCGGCTTCCTTGTAGAGATCGATCTGGTTGATCTGCTTGGCGACGCCCAGATAGTCGGGATGCTCCTTCAAGAGGCCCCAGCGCTTGTGCTGGGTGAGGAACCACATGCCGTCGCTCAGGTAAGGGAAGTTCACCGAACCGTCATTGAAGAACTTCATGTGATTCGGGTCGTCCCAGGTCTTGCCCAGACCGTTCTGGTAGCGGCCGAGGATGCGCTGGTTGATCGCGTCGACGCCGGTGTTGACATAGCTTTTCTCGGCGATCGTGTCGGCCATCTTCAGCTTGTTCGTGAGGCCCGCGTCGATCCAGCGGCCGGCCTCCAGCACCGCCATCACGACGGCGCGCGCGGTGTTCGGGTATTTCTTGACGAAGTCGGCCGTGCAGCCGAGCACCTTCTCCGGATGGTCCTTCCAGATGTCCTGCGTCGTCACCGCGGTGATGCCGATGCCGTCCATGATCGCGCGGTGGCCCCAGGGCTCGCCGACGCAGTAGCCGTCCATATTGCCGACCCGCATATTCGCCACCATCTGCGGCGGCGGCACGGTGATGACTTTCGCGTCCTTCATCGGATTGACGCCGACGCTGGCCAGCCAGTAGTACAGCCACATCGCGTGGGTGCCGGTCGGGAAGGTCTGGGCGAAGGTGTATTCGCGCTTCTCGGCCGCCATCGCCTTGGCCAGCGAGGCGCCGTCGACGGCGCCCTTGTCGGCCAGCTTCTTCGACAGCGTGATCGCCTGGCCGTTGTTGTTCAGCGTCATCAGCACGGCCATGTCCTTCTTCGGGCCGCCCAGGCCAAGGTGCACGCCGTAGACCAGGCCGTAGAGCACATGGGCCATGTCCAGCTCGCCATTGACCAGCTTGTCGCGCACGCCGGCCCAGGAGGCCTCCTTGGTCGGCACGATCTTGATGCCGTACTTCTTGTCGAAGCCCAGCACCGAGGCCATCACGACCGAGGCGCAGTCGGTCAGCGGGATGAAGCCGATCCGCACCTCCTCCTTCTCCGGCTTGTCCGAGCCGGCGGCCCAGACCTGCGGGGCCACCAGGCTGCCGCCGACGGCGGCCGCGCCGCCGACCAAGAGCTTGCGCCGCGCTTCACTCATCAGACCCTCCTTTGCCACCTGTCCCATGCCAACCTCCGAAGACATAAATAAAAAAGGCGTCGCGATCGCAGCGCACCCGCAAGCGGGGCACAGCAGATCGGACGCCTTTGTCCTAGAACCTTGTGCAGAGCGAGGCCCACGCCGTTGCGGGCCACATCGGACATTGAGCAGAAAGCGTGCCAGCGGATTGGCGCTCATTTGCGCCTGCGGCAGGCCGCTCGCGCACCGTTTGCCGGCAGCGCTCGCCCAAGTTGGTGCGATTGATGCTGCGAACGGGCTCAGGAACGCAGCAGATCCTGCGCGTCGATGATGCGTTCGGCCAGTTCGGCCAGCGGCACGCCGCGGTCCATCGCCATCCGGCGCAGGCGCTTGTAGGCGGCGTCCTCGTCCAGGCCCTGCTCGCTCATCAATATGCCCTTGGCCCGCTCGACGCGCTTGCGTGCCGTCAGCTGGGCCTGGGCCTGGCTCAGCTCCTGGCGCAGGGCCAGGTCCTGCTCGAAGCGCGCGATCGCCACCTGCAGCACGGGGCTCAGCCGCTCCGGCCGCAGACCGGCGATCACATAGGCGCTGACGCCGGCCTTCAGCGCGCGGCGCATCGGATCGTCGCCGCCGTCCTCGGCGAAGACGACGACCGGCCGCGGCATCTGGCTGTTCAGCAGCGCCAGGTTCTCCATCGTGTCGCGGGTCGGCGACTCCGCGTCGACGATGACGACATCGGGTCGCAGCCGCAGCACGCAGTCATGGATCAGGGTCGCCGAATCGATCACGCCGACGACCTCGCAGCCCTGGCGCACCAGCTCCTGCCGGATCAGCTCGACACGATGGGCGCCGTCGTCGATCAGCAGGATGCGCAGGCTGCGGTGGGAATCGGCGTGGTTCACGCCAGCGTCGCCGCAAGAAGCGTGCCGTAACTAGCGCTGGGCCAGGTAGGCGATGCGCCGGATCGGCGTGAACAGCGTACCGATGCTGACGACGGCCAGCAGGCACAGCGCCGCGGCCGTGAACAGCTCGGTCACGTCCAGCACGCGCAACGCCGCGCCGGCCGCCGCCGCGGCCAGCGGCGCCAGGCCCATCACGATGAACATGAACAGCGCCATGCTGCGGCCGAGCATGGCCGGGGCGATGCGGCGCTGCAGCCAGCTGAACACCGCCACCTGCATGAAGCCGGCCAAGGCGCCCAGCGGCAGCAAGAGCGCCGCGCCCTGCCAGGCGGCATGAACATGACCGAAGACCAGGAACACGCCGCCGGCGACGGCGTCGATCAGCAGCAGCGTGCCGCCCAGCGTGGACAGCCGCCACTGCGGTCGCAGGCCCGAGACGGCCATGCCGGCCAGCATGCCCAGACCATGGACCGCCAGCATCAGGCCCAGCGAGGCAGCGCCGCCGGGCAGGCGCTCGCTGGCCAGCACCGGCAGTGCGACCTGGATGGGCCCGCCGACGAAGAAGGCGATTGCCGCGAAATACAGGAGCAGCGCGCGCAACTCGCGATCGGCCCAGCAGCTGCGCAAGGCCTCGGCGATCGCCGCGAAGACCGGCTGCCGCGTCTTGGCCGCGGCAGACGCCGTGCGCACGCGCATCAGCGTCCAGGCCGAGACCGCGAAGCTCAGCGCGTCGAAGCCGAAGGCCAGCGCCAAGCCGCGAGCGCTCAGCCCCGGTTCGCCGCCGCCGGCCACCAGCAGGCCGGCCAGCACCGGACCCAGCAGCAGCACCGTCTGGCGCGCGGCCATCATCAGGCCATTGGCCGGCTGCAAGAGTTCGGCCGGCACGGCCTGCGGCAGGATCGCGCTGCCGGCCGGGTAGCTGAAGGCGGTGGCCAGGCCGATCGCCAGGCTCAGGGCATAGACGGCCGGCAGCGTGGCCGCGCCGCTGATCACCAGCGCCGCCAGCAGGGCCAGCAGCGCGGCGTTGATCCATTTGGTCAGCAGCAGCACCGTCTTCGGCGAATGGCGGTCGACGATGGCGCCGCCGACGAGGATGAAGCCCGCGCGCGGCAGACTGCCCAGCGCCAGCACCGTGCCCAGCACCAGGGGATCGCGGTCGATGGCCATCACCAGCCAGGGCAAGGCCAGCAGGGTGAACTGGTCGCCCAGCATGGACAGCAGGCCGCCGGCGATCAGCCAGCGGAAGTTCGCATTGGCGAGCAGCGCGCGGCGCGCGGCGCTTGCGACGGCGGGTGCTGGCGTACTCATGTCTTCTCCTCCTTGTTCAGTGCCGCCAGCGTCTGCTTCGAGCGGCGCAGATAGTCGAGCAGGGCCGGCGTGACGCCGGTCTGACGGCTCAGCTCGGGCTCGGCCGCATACATGCGCTGCATCGTTTCGCGCATCTCGGGCGCGAACTGGAGGAACTGCTGCTGCAGTTCGAGCCAGCGACTGACGATTGCCTGCACCGACGGGTCGGCCGGCTCGGTGCCGGCGTTCATCGCCGCCGTTGCCCGCGCGACCAGGCTCGGCCATTCGGCCTCGACGGCCTCGCGCTGGGCCGCGGGCATGGCTTGCCAGCCGCGCCGCAGCTCGCGCAGCTGCTCGGCGCTCAGATGGCGCTCCTGGATGCCGCGCACGGCCATCGCATCCAGCAGCACCTGCACCGCATCGCCGCCGTCGCCATGCAACTCGAGCCGCCGGGCCGCATTGCGCAAGGTCTGCAGCAGCATCTCCTGGGTCTGCAGCTGGGCCTCGATCTGCGCGATCTGGGCCTGCAGCACGGCCGCCAGCGGCTGCGGCCCCTCGCCGTCCAGCAGCGGCGCGATCTCCTTCAGCGACAGGCCGGCATCGCGCAGGGCCAGCACGCGATGCAGGCGCAAGACATCGGCCTCGCCATAGCGGCGATAGCCGGCCTCGCTGCGGCCGGAGGCGCGCAAGAGGCCCAGCGCCTCGTAGTGATGCAGCGTGCGGACCGTCAGCCCCGCGCGCCGGGCCAGCTCTCCAACCGTCAGTTCCATGGGTGTCCCTCAGCGATGAGGCCCGCATGATGAACCCTGACCTTGCGTCAGGGTCAAGCGCCTAAACGGCGAATCTCCGGCTCTTGGCGAATTGACGTTTACGTAAACGTCAATCAACCCATAGAATCCGGTCATCTTTGCTGATAGAACCGGCGCTGGCCCCCGGCCGCCGCAGGAGACACCGATGACCGATCTGTCCGCCGAATACAAGGCCCTGGCCGAGTACCGCCCCACGAACAAGGTGCGTTTCGTCACCGCCGCCAGCC
Source organism: Roseateles violae (assembly GCF_030410485.1). Classification (GTDB taxonomy): domain Bacteria; phylum Pseudomonadota; class Gammaproteobacteria; order Burkholderiales; family Burkholderiaceae_C; genus Roseateles_D; species Roseateles_D violae. Next base: position 621,712 of record NZ_JAUHHC010000005.1, read on the forward strand.
TGTTCGACGGCCACGATGCCGCGATCAACATCATGCGGCGCATCCTGCAGAGCATGGGCGCCGAGGTGATCCACCTGGGCCACAACCGCTCGGTCGACGAGGTCGTCACCGCGGCGCTGCAGGAGGACGCGCAGGGCATCGCCATCAGCTCCTACCAGGGCGGCCATGTCGAGTACTTCAAGTACATGGTCGAGCTGCTTAAAGCACGCGGCGGCGCCGACATCCAGGTCTTCGGCGGCGGCGGCGGCGTGATCGTGCCGGCCGAGATCCGCGATCTGGCCGATCACGGCGTTCGCATCTTCTCGCCCGAGGACGGCCAGCGCATGGGCCTGGCCGGCATGATCGGCGAGATGGTCATGAAGAGCGACCAGGACTTCAGCGCCCATGCGCCGAAATCGCTGGAGGCGATCCAGGGCCATACCGAGGCCGCCTGGCGCGCGCTGGCCCAGCTGATCACGGCGCTGGAGAACGGCAAGGCCGACCCTTCGCTGCTCGCCGCGCTGCAGGAACAGGCCAAGGGCATCAAGACCCCGGTGCTGGGCATCACCGGCACCGGCGGCGCCGGCAAGTCCAGCCTCACCGACGAACTGATCCGCCGGCTGCGCCTGGACCAGGGCGACCAGCTCCGCGTCGCCTTGATCTCGATCGACCCTTCGCGCCGCAAGAGCGGCGGCGCCCTGCTGGGCGACCGCATCCGCATGAACGCGATCGGACCTTGGCAGCAAGGTCAACGGGTTTTCATGCGCTCGCTGGCGACGCGTGACTTCGGCAGCGAGATCAGCAAGGCCCTGCCCGACGTGATCGCCGCGGCCAAGCTGGCCGGCTTCGATCTGGTGATCGTCGAGACCTCGGGCATCGGCCAGGGCGACGCGGCCATCGTCCCGCATGTGGACGTGCCCATGTATGTGATGACGCCCGAGTTCGGGGCGGCCAGCCAGCTCGAGAAGATCGACATGCTGGACTTCGCCGAGTTCGTCGCGATCAACAAGTTCGACCGCAAGGGCGCGCTCGACGCGCTGCGCGACGTGGCCAAGCAGGTGCAGCGCAACAAGGAAGCGTTCAACCGGAAGCCGGAGACCATGCCCGTCTTCGGCACCATGGCCAGCCGCTTCAACGACGATGGCGTGACGGCGCTGTACCAGGCGCTGAAGCCGCGCCTGGCCGAGCTGGGCCTGACCTTGGCCGAAGGCCGGCTGCCGCAGGTCGACACCCGCCACAGCACGCACCAGACCCCCATCGTGCCGGGCGCGCGCGTGCGCTACCTGGCCGAGATCAGCGACACGGTGCGCGGCTACAAGAAGCGCGCCCGCGCGCAGGCCAAGCTGGCGCGCGAGATCCAGCAGCTGAACGAATCGGCGCGCATGCTGCTCGAGGCCCATGCGGACAAGGGTGAGACCAGGAACGCGCTGCTGGACCTGGCCGGCGCGCGCAGCGCCCAGCTGGACGGCGCCGCCGCCAAGCTGCTGGCCCAGTGGCCCGACATGAGACGAGCCTATGCCGGCGACGAGTACGTCGTGAAGATCCGCGACAAGGAGATCCGCACCGCCCTGGTATCGACCAGCCTGTCGGGCAGCAAGATCCGCAAGGTCGTGCTGCCCAGCTACGAGGACCATGGCGAGCTGCTCAAGTGGCTGCTGCTGGAGAACGTGCCGGGCAGCTTCCCCTACACGGCCGGCGTGTTTGCCTTCAAGCGCGAGGGCGAGGATCCGACGCGCATGTTCGCCGGCGAGGGCGACGCCTTCCGCACCAATCGCCGCTTCAAGCTGGTCAGCGAGGGCATGCCGGCCAAGCGCCTGTCGACCGCCTTCGACTCGGTCACGCTGTACGGCAACGATCCCGATTTGCGCCCGGACATCTACGGCAAGGTCGGCAACTCCGGCGTGTCGATCGCGACGCTGGACGACATGAAGGCGCTGTACGACGGCTTCGATCTGTGCAATCCCAGCACCAGCGTCTCGATGACGATCAACGGCCCCGCACCGTCGATCCTGGCGATGTTCATGAACACCGCGATCGACCAGAACCTGGCCAAGTTCAAGAGCGACAACGGCCGCGAGCCGACCGCCGATGAAGCCGCCAAGATCAAGGACTGGGTGCTGGCCAATGTGCGCGGCACCGTGCAGGCCGACATCCTGAAGGAAGACCAGGGCCAGAACACCTGCATCTTCTCGACCGAGTTCTCGCTCAAGGTGATGGGCGATATCGCCGAGTACTTCGTCCACCACAACGTCCGCAACTTCTATTCGGTCTCGATCTCGGGCTATCACATCGCCGAGGCCGGCGCGAACCCGATCTCGCAGCTGGCGCTGACGCTCTCCAATGGCTTCACCTTTGTCGAGGCCTATCTGGCCCGCGGCATGCACATCGACGACTTCGCGCCGAACCTGAGCTTCTTCTTCAGCAACGGCATGGACCCGGAGTACACGGTGCTGGGCCGGGTGGCGCGCCGCATCTGGGCCGTCGCGATGCGCGACAAGTACGGCGCCAACGAACGCAGCCAGAAGCTCAAGTACCACATCCAGACCTCGGGTCGCTCGCTGCATGCGCAGGAGATCGCCTTCAACGACATCCGCACGACCTTGCAGGCGCTGATCGCGATCTACGACAACTGCAACTCGCTGCACACCAACGCCTACGACGAGGCGATCACGACGCCGACCGAGGAGTCGGTGCGCCGCGCGATGGCGATCCAGCTGATCATCAACCGCGAGTGGGGCCTGGCCAAGAACGAGAACCCCTCGCAGGGCGCCTTCATCATCGACGAGCTGACCGAGCTGGTCGAAGAAATGGTGCTGGCCGAGTTCGAGAAGATCTCCGAGCGCGGCGGCGTGCTCGGCGCGATGGAGACCGGCTACCAGCGCAGCAAGATCCAGGAAGAGTCGATGCACTACGAGATGCTGAAGCACACCGGCGAATACCCGGTGATCGGCGTCAACACCTTCCGCAACCCGCATGGCGACCCGGTGCCCGAGCATATCGAGCTGGCCCGCTCGACCGACGAGGAAAAGCAGAGCCAGCTGACGCGTCTAGCCGACTTCCATGCCCGCAACGCGGCCGCCGCGCCGGCGATGCTGCAGCGCCTGCAGCAGGCCGTGATCGACAACAAGAACGTGTTCGAGGTGCTGATGGACGCGGTGCGCGTCTGCTCGCTGGGCCAGATCACCAGCGCGCTGTTCGAGGTCGGCGGGCAGTACCGGCGCAGCATGTAGTCACCACTGCACCAGCCCCTGCAGTGCGCGCAGATCCAGCGTCTGCAGCACGCGCTGCATCGGCTGCTCGAAGACCTCGCCGCCCATCACCGAGATCTTGATCATCTGCGGCCGTGCCGGCTGCTTGGCGTCCCAGGGAAAGGCCGGATCGGGCTTGGCGAGCAGCGGATAGCGCTCGAGCGTGCCCGGCTCCGGCTGCTGCATCCCATTGATGCCCAGCCGCGCCTGGGCGGCCAGCTGCGCGGGGCTGAGGCTGGCGCGCCAGGCCTCGACGCGCGCAATCATCGTCGCGTGCCATTCGTCGTCGATGCCGGGACGCGCACGCCGCCGCGCCTCGGCCGCCTGTTCGGCCGCGCGGTTGGCCGCCAGCTGGGCGCGCAATTCGACGACCATCTTGTCGGCCGCCTTCGGATCGATCTTGCGCATGCCCTCGGCCACCTTCTGCACCTGCGCCTCGTCGGCCGCCTCGCGGTCGGCGCTGCCGGCCGGCGGCAGCGCGTTCCTGGCCCGGCTTTCCTCGACCTCCTTGAGCTTGCGGCGCAGATCGCGCAGGGTGAAGTCGACGTACTCGGCCGTCGTCACCGGCACCCAGGGCAGGCGGCCGTTGCGGGTGACGACCAGCATGTGGCCGGCGTACAGCGGCCGGCCCTGGATCGTGCCGGTCTGCGGCAGCTCGCGCCAGGCGCGCAGCTGCTCGTCATCGATCTCCGGCGCGGTCGTGGCGAAGAAGGCCTCCGGCGCATTGATCGTGGCCACGATGGAGGCCCAGGGCCCGAGCCGGTCGGCGCCCGCAATCACGTCGCAGCGCCCGGGCGTCCATACCTTCTCCCGGTGGTCGCGCAGCAGGAAGCTGCCCGCGCGCGCCGGCTCGGCCCACTGGCCGCCGACCTGCCAGCTGCTGCGCAGCCGCGTGCGTGGCAAGTCGTGCAATTCGGGCTGCTTGTGCAGCAGCGCGTTGAGCTGCTGCAGCGCCTGGCGCATCGGCGCGACGCGCGGATCGGCGAGGCTCAGCCCATCGGCGACCTTCGGCGTCTCGGCATCGATCCAGCAATCGATCGCCGCCGCGGCCGGCCGGCCGATCAAGCCGAGCAGCAGCGCCGTCGTCAGCCAGGCCGCCGGCGCCCCGCCATGCGGCCGCAATCCCGATCCCTCGCGCATCGTCTGGCCCTCCGTCCCGAGCAGGCCCGTAGTGTAGGGAGTGAGCGCCGGCAAGCCTGGTTAGGATCCGCCACCATGCCGATCACGCTCCACCACTGCCTGTCCGCCCGCTCCTTCCGTCCCTTATGGGCGCTGGAGGAACTTGGTCTGCCCTATGCGCTGCAGATGCTGCCGTTTCCGCCGCGTGCGCTGCAGAAAAGCTATCTGGAGCAGAACCCGCTGGGCACCGTACCCTTGCTGGTCGATGGCCCGACGCGGATGAGCGAATCGGCGGCGATCTGCCAGTACCTGGCGGCGCGGCATGGCGCCGGCACGCTCGACGTCACCGCCGCCGAGCCGGACTTCGGCGCCTATCTGAACCTGCTGCATTTCGGCGAGGCGACGCTGACCTTTCCGCAGACCTTGGTCTTGCGCTACCGCTTCTTCGAGCCGGCCGAGCGCCGCCAGCCGCAGATCGCCGAGGACTATGCGCGCTGGTTCCTGGCGCGCCTGCGCACGCTGGAACCGCGGCTGGCCGCGCAGCCCTTTCTCTGTGCGGGGCGCTTCACCGCCGCCGACATCTCGGTCGGCTATGCGCTGCTGCTGGCCCAGCACCTGGGCCTGGCCGAGCAGTTCACACCGCAGGTCGCCGCCTACTGGCAGCGGCTGCAGCAGAGACCGGCCTACCGCCGCGCGCAGGAGCGCCAATGGGCCGAGGCGCGCGCGCAGGGCCTGCCCCTGGTTGCGGCGCCCGATCTGCGGCCCTGAACGCGGTGTGAAGCGATGTGGCGGGCAGCTTTCCATTCGGCAATGAGGCTCGCGTCGGCCGCCGTCTTGGTGTAGAACAGCGTCAGCACGGTGGCGCGCCACCGCATCAGCGCGAAGGAGTTCTTCACCATGACCCTCCATGCCCAAGGACAGCCGGCCTCGGCCGGCGCGATCGACGAAGAGGGCGCGCCGCTGCCGGCCAATGCCTTGCTGATCGACGTGCGCTCCTATGCCGAGTACATGTCGGGCCATCTCCCCGGAGCGCTGAGCCTGCCGCTGCCGCAGCTGGAGCAGGAGCTGGTCCACAAGGCGCCCGACCCGCGCCAGCCCATCGTCGTCTACTGCTCGACCGGCGCACGCGCCGAGCAGGCGCTGAGCCTGCTGCAGCAGCTGGGCTATGCCGATGCGCACAACGGCGGCGGCGCGGTGCTGCTGTCGCAGCGCCTGCGCGTGCCGCTGCGCCAGGGCCTCTGAGCCGCTGGGCTGGCACCTTGGCGACTGCGGTCGCCGTCTTTTCGCCTTAGCCTGTGGCGATCAAAAGCACAGGAGACGGCGATGGGCAGAGCAGACAATAACTACACCGGCGAGCTGTTTTCGCTGCAGGGCCGCGTCGCCCTGGTGACCGGCGGCTCGCGCGGCATTGGCCGCATGATCGCCGCCGGCTTTCTGCGCGCCGGCGCCCGGGTCTATATCTCGGCGCGCAAGGCCGAGGCCTGCGATGCGACGGCGGCCGAGCTGGCCGCGCTGGGCGACTGCCTCTCGCTGCCGGCCGATGTGGCGACGGTCGAGGGCGCGCAGGCACTGGCCCGCCAGATCGCCGAGCGCGAGAGCGGCGGCCTGGACATCCTGGTCAACAATGCCGGCGCCGCCTGGGGCGCGCCCTTTCTGGAGTTTCCGGAGAGCGGCTGGGACAAGGTCGTCGACCTGAACCTGAAGACACCCTTCTTCCTGACCCAGGCGCTGCACGGCCTCCTCGCCAAGGCGGCCGAGCTGCGGCCGGCCAAGGTGATCAATATCGTGTCGATCGACGGCATCTCGGTGAACCCGCAGGAGACCTACTCCTACGCCGCCAGCAAGGCCGGCCTGATCCACATGACCCGGCGCATGGCGCTGCGCCTGATCGAGAACAATATCGTCGTCAGCTCGATCGCGCCGGGCGCCTTCGCCTCGCAGATGAACAAGCTGGCGCGCGACCACGAGGCCGAGGTGGCGGCCCGCGTACCGGCCGGCCGCATCGGCGTCGACGAGGACATGGCCGGCGCGGCGATCTACCTGGCTTCGCGCGCCGGCGACTATGTGGTGGGCAGCACGCTGACCGTCGACGGCGGCGTGACGCACGCGCGGGGCGGCGGCTCCGGTCTTTGAGGCGTCGCCAGGCTCAGACGCCCTGACGGCGCAGCCAGTCGACGATCGCCGCGGCCGGCATCGCGCCGGCCTGGCGCGCGATCTCGCGCCCGCCCTTGAACAGCAGCAGGGTCGGGATGCTGCGGATGTTCAGCCGCGCGCTCAGCGTCGGCGCCGCATCGGTGTCCAGCTTGACGAAGCGCACCAGCGGCAGCTGCGCGGCCGCGGCGGCGAACTGCGGCGCCATGGTCTTGCAGGGCCCGCACCAGGCGGCCCAGCAGTCGACCAGCACCGGCAGCTCGGTGCCCTGGATGAAGCCGTCGAAGGCGCGCTCGTCCAGGTCGACCGGCGCCGCCTCCATCAGCGCGCCGCCGCAATGGCCGCAGACCGGGCCTTCGTGCAGGCGCTGCTCGGGCACGCGGTTCTTGACGCCGCAGAAGGGGCAGACCAGCAGCATCGCCGCCTCCCGGGCCGCCTTCAGTTGAAGCGGCCGCCCAGGCCGCCGACGCTGTAGCGGCCGGCACCGAGCAGGGCCACCGCCAGCGCGCCGAACAGGAACATGCCCTGCAGCTCCAGCGCCCAGCCCCCCTGCGGCCCCAGCGTGAACAGCTGGCCCATATGGGCCAGCGCGACCGCGAACAGCATGTTGACGAAGACGATCAGGGCCGCCAGCCGCGTCCAGACGCCAACGATCAGCAGGATGGGCGCCAGCAGCTCGCCGATATAGACGCCATAGGCCAGCGCTGCGGGCAGATTCATCTTGCCCAGCATGACCTCGATGGGCCCCACGCCGCCTTTGACCTTGGCGATGCCGTGCAGCAGGATCAGCAGGCCCAGCGCGACGCGCAGCACCAGCTTGCCGGCGTCGCTGGAGGCCGACAGCGCGGCATTCGGGCTTCGGTTCATGGTCATCGTCATCCTTTCGGTGGCGGGGATCGCACGGCCCTAATCGTAGCGGTCCAGGCCCACCTTGGGCGAGGCATCTCCCGCTCAGGGTGCGGCCAGCGCCTCGACCTGGATGCGCAGGGCGACGTCCATCTTGAAGCCGTAGTCCTTGCCGGCATCGAGGCCGAACTCGTCGCGCCGGAAGCTGCCGCTGGCGTCGGCGCCGCAGAGCTCGCGCTTGTAGAGCGGATGCGGCACGCATTTCAGCGAATGGATGGACAACTGCAGGGGCCGGCTGACGCCATGCAGCTTCAGCTCGCCGACCAGACGCGTCGGCACGCCGTTGCTGGCGCCCTCGAAGCGGCCCGTGTAGCGGGCCTGCGGGAACTTGGCGGTGTCGAAGAAATGTTCGCCGCGGCCCCAGGCATTGAGCGCCTCGTGACCGAAGTCGATGCTGTCCAAGTCGATCGCGATGTCCACGCTGCCGGTGCCCGTGCTCTTGTCGTAGATCACCGTGCCGCTGCTCTTGTTCATCTTGCCCCGCCATACCGAGATGCCCATATGGTCGGCCTCGAAGCTGGGATAGGTGTGGCCGGGATCGATCTCGTAGTTCTGCGGCGCCGCGACGGCGGCAACGCTCATCAACAAACCGGCGGACAGGGACAGCAATGCGCGCATCGAAAAGCTCCAAGAAGGTGATGGGGCGATCATGCCCGCATCTGGACGACGATTGAGCCGGCCCGCGATCGACATTACAGTCCGCGCATGAGCGACGCCCTCCGCATCGACCCGCGCATCGACGCCTATATCGAGAAGTCGGCGGACTTCGCCCGGCCGATCCTGCAGCTGCTGCGCGAGCAGGTGCACCGGGCCTGCCCGGAGACGGTCGAGGCCATCAAATGGGGCATGCCGCATTTCCTGCTCGACGGCAAGATCCTCGCCGGCATGGCCGCCTTCAAGGCGCATTGCACCTTCGGCTTCTGGCAGCGCGGCGCGGCCGGCGACGAGGCGGCCGAGGGCAAGCGCTCGGAGGCGATGGGCCAGTACGGCCGCATCGAGAAGCTCGCCGACCTGCCGGCCCAGCGCGAGCTGCAGCGGCAGATCAAGCAGGCGGCCGCGCTGATCCGCAGCGGCGCCAAGTCCAGCCTCGAGCGCAAGCCGCGCCCGCGGCTGGAGGCGCCCGCCGACCTGCTGGCCGCACTGGCCGCCGACGCAAAGGCGCGCGCCACCTTCGAGGCCTTTCCGCCCGGCAAGCAGCGTGACTACATCGAATGGATCACCGAGGCCAAGCGCGAGGACACGCGTGCGAAGCGCCTGGCGCAGAGCGTCGAGTGGCTGGCCGAGGGCAAGGCCCGGCACTGGAAGTACGAGGCCTGCTGACGGCAGCTTAAAGACTGCGGCGCGTTCATTCCTTGCCGGCGCGCCAGACGGCGACAAAGGCGCTCAGCTTCTGCTGCCAGCTCAGCCGCTCGTCGGAGAGCACATCGAGGAAGTCCGACAGGCGCTTGGACTTGGCCATCGTGTAGACGGTCAGGACGATAGTCGCCAGCAGCACCGCGCCGAACAGCCAGAGCCGGCTCGACAGCGGCGCCTCGGCCTCGGCCAGCAGGTTCATGCCGAGGAAGCCGGTGGTGATCGTGCCCACCATGCCGAAGATCGTCACCACGGTCAGGCGCACAACGGTATTGGCCTGGCGGCGCAGGCTGTCGGTGTCCAGATAGCTGTTCATATCGCCGATGCGCTGCTTGACCTCGGCGTACAGCGGCTGCAGCTGCAGATGCTCGGCGCTGAGCCGGAACAGCGCGCGCGCCTGCGCCTGCTCGGCGACCTCCTGGAACCAGTAGCGGTGCGAGAAGCGCAGAAAGCCCTCGAAGCTGGCGCGGATCGCGCGCTTGAAGCGCTTGACGCTGCGCGCATCGCCGACGTCGAGCCGGCGCAGCGCCTCGGCCAGCCGGTCCGAGAACATCAGCAGCGCGGCCTTCTGGAAATGCACGATCAGAAAGATCAGGAAATGCGGATGGCGGAACTGCGCCAGCACGCCGCGGTCGCGGCAGCGGAAGAACTCGGCATCGGCGCGGCCGACGACCACCAGCGCATGGCCGCTGCACAGATAGCGGGTGTCCGGCGCGGCGCCGCCGGCGCGCCAGAAGCGGTCGTAGCAATGGCGCTGCTCGAAGTCGCTCAGGTGCTGCTCGGCATAGGGCAGGGCCGCCGCCTCCTCCGCAGCCTCGGCCGAGCCGGTGATTAGGCCCAGGCGCACGAAATCGCTGCGGCCCAGCGCGCGCGGATCGTCCAGCGCCAGATAGGCCATCAGCGGCATCCGGTAGTACTCGATCTGCCGGTAGCGCAGCGCGCCAGGCTCGGCCGAGTCGTGGCTGATCAGCGGCCGCAGCAGCCAGTCCCAGTGTGCGGCGATCTTGGGCGCGCGGTGCGCATGCACATGGGCGATGAAGCGCTCGCGCTCCATGCTGTCCGAGCGGGCCAGCACCGCGCCCTGGGCGTCCAGCCATTCGGCCTCGGCCAGGCAGTGCAGCGGCTCGCCCTGCGCGTCCCAGCCCGACGGATAGGCGCGGCCGAAGCGGTACAGCAGCTCCTGCGCCTGCGCCAGCGCCAGCCCGCCGGCTTCATGGCTGGCCTCGACATTGAGCATCACCACGTCCACGTCGACGAAGAAGTAGAGATCGACATGGACGATGTCCAGGCGCAGCGGCTCGTCCTGCGGCCGCGTGCGCAGGCGCAGGCCGCGCACGTCGTCGCGGCGGAACACCTTCAGCGCCGAGCCGCCGCCCTCGTCGAGCGCATCGCCGCCCGCGCGCTGTGCGCCGCGCCCCTCGCCATAGAGAAAGCGCTGCACATAGGGCAGGAAGGTGACGAACTCCTGGTAATGCCGCTCGTGGAAGCCGGCGGGCGCGCCGGTGTACTCGTCGATGACCTCGCGCCAGGCGCTGTCCGGCTGCGCGCGCAGCAGCTCCCAGGGCCGGCGCGGCGCACCGGTCTCGTCCTCGCCGACCGGCATCAGGCGCAGCGGCCACAGCAGGATCTGCTGCAGGCGCTGGACCGTCGGCGCGGCGGCCATCTCAGGCTCCGGGCGGCAGCGCGACGAGCCGGGCCGCCGGCGGCTGGGCGGGCTCGTCGCCGAGCAGCACCCGGTTGCGCCCCTGCTCCTTGGCGCGGTACAGCGCCTTGTCGGCCAGCATATAGAGGCGGTCGGCGCTGATCCCGCTGTCCGAGGCGGCGACGACGACGCCGGCCGACACGGTCAGCCGGAAGCGCTGGCCCTGCGGGCAGCTCAGCTCCAGCGCCTCGACGGCCGCGCGGATCTGCTCGACCAGGCGCGCCGCGCCGGGCGCATCGGTGGCCGGCAGCAGCAGGCCGAATTCCTCGCCGCCCATGCGGCCGATCACGTCCGAGCTGCGCAGCCGCGCCCGCACCTCGGCGGCAAAGGCGCGCAGCGCCGCGTCGCCGGCCGCATGGCCATGGCGGTCGTTGATCTGCTTGAAGTGGTCGAGGTCCAGCAGCGCGAAGGCGACCGGCGAGCCCTCGCGGCGACCGCGCTCCAGGCTGTGCAGCAGCAGCGCGTCGGTGGTGCTGCGGTTGACGCAGCCGGTCAGGCCGTCCAGCGTCGCCATCTCCTCCATGCGCTTGGCCACCCGCTCGAAGCAGGCCAGCACGAAGCCGAAGCCGGCGCCCAGCAGGCTCAGGAAGCCGACCAGAAAGCTCAGGCCCGGGCCCGGCCGGTCCTGCATCAGCTCGGCATACTGCTCGGGCTGCACGATCGCATGGGCACCGCGCAGGCACAGCGCCAGACAGGCGACGCCCAGCGTCAGGCCGACGGTGCGCATCGAGCCCTCGCTGCGCCAGCCGCGCGTCAGCACCAGCCAGGTGCTGGGCAGCAGCAGCAGCACCAGCAGCAGCGAGGCGGTGCCGACGCGCTGGCCGGTCGGCCAGTCGCGCACCAGGGCCAGCAGCCCCATCGCCAGCAGCATCGCGCCCCAGCGCCAGCGCGGCAGCGCTTGATCGAGCAGATAGCGGTGCAGGGCCTGGCCGTAGAGCGTGATGCCGACATACATCAGGCCGTTGCCGAGCAGCACCGAGGCGCCCAGCGGGATCCAGGGGCGCAGCGCCAGCATCGCGAAGCCGCCCAGCATCGCCCAGGAGCCCTGGGCCCAGATCCGCAGCTCCGGCTGACGCAGCGCGCCGCGCTGCGCGACCCCCAGCTGCAGCGAGAGCAGCAGGAAGCCGATCAGCAGCGCCAGCATCAGGGTCGGGACGTCGATCTTCATGGGCCGCAGCAGTGTACGGCTTCGCTCCGCGCCGGTGGGGGCCGGCACAGCGCCATCAAGCGAGCAGCCGCGCGACGACGGCGCGGGTCTCGGCCGGGTCGATCACCGCGTCGATCTCCAGCATCTCGGCCATCTGCAGCGCGCGGCCGTTGTCGACCTGGCGCGCCAGCAGCTCGTCGAACAGCGCCTGCCGCTCGGGCCCCTCGGGCAGCGCCTGCAGCTCCTTGCGATAGCCCAGGCGCACCGCGCCCTCCAGCCCCATCGCGCCGAACTCGCCGCTGGGCCAGGCCAGGCTCATCAGCGGCCGGTGCAGGCTGCCGCCGGCCAGCGCCATCGCGCCCAGGCCGTAGGCGCGGCGCAGCACGATGCTCACGACGGGCACGCGCAGGCGCGCCGCCGCGACGAAGAGCCGGCCCGAGGCGCGCACCTGGCCGCGCGCCTCCGCCGCGGGGCCGACCATGAAGCCGGGCGTGTCGATCAGGCTCACGAGCGGCAGCCCGGCGGCCTCGCAGCGCTCGAACCATTGCGCCGCCTTGCTCGCCGCCTCGGCATCGATCGCGCCGCCGTTGACCGCGCAATTGCTGACCAGCAGCGCCAGCGGCCGCCCCTCGATGCGCGCCAGCATCGTCAGCAGCGCGCCGCCATGCTCGGGCCGCAGCTCCAGCAGCGAGCCGCGATCGACCAGCGCCTCGACCAGCGGCCGCACCGCATAGGCGCGCTGGCGGTTCTCGGGGATGGCCTCGCGCAGCGCCTGCTGCTCGGCGCATTGCCAGTCGGCGCGCCGCCCCGGTTGCAGCAGGCCCAGATAGTGGCGCGCCGCGCGCACCGCGGCCGCCTCGTCCTCGACCAGCAGATCGACGACGCCATTGGCCGCCTGCACCGCGGCCGGGCCGATCTGCTCGGGCGGGAAGCGGCCCAGGCCGCCGCCCTCGACCATGGCCGGCCCGCCCATGCCGATATTGCTGTCGCGCGTCGCGATGATCAGATCGCAGCAGGCCAGCAGCGCCGCATTGCCGGCAAAGCAACGCCCGGCCGCGATGCCGATCAGCGGCACCTGGCCGGACAGCCGCGCGAAGGACGCAAAGGTCGGCACATGCAGGCCGGCGACGATGGGCATATCGCAATCGCCGGGCCGCCCGCCGCCGCCCTCGGCGAACAGCAGCACCGGCAGCCGGCGCTGCGCGGCGATCTCCAGCATGCGGTCGCTCTTCTGGTGGTTGCGCATGCCCTGGGTGCCGGCCAGCACCGTCGCGTCATAGGCCATCACGACCAGCTCGACGCCATCGACGCGGCCGATGCCGCAGACGATGCCGTCGGCCGGCGTCTGCGCGCGCAAGTCCTCCAGGCTGCGCCGGCCGCGCTGGGCGGCATAGGCGAGCGCCCCGTATTCGACCCAGCTGCCGGCGTCGAGCAGATCGGCGATGTTCTCGCGCGCGCTGCGCAGGCCCAGCGCATGGCGCTTGGCGACCGCCTCCGGCCGCGCCGCATCCAGGGTCAGGGCTTGCCGCTCGCGCCAGGCGGCCAGCGCGGGGCGCTCGCCGGCCGGCACCGCGTGTGCAGGCCCGGGTGCCGGCGCGTCGAGCCGCTGCGGCGCCAGGCGCAGCAGCGATTCCCCCTCGCGCACCGTCTCGCCGATCGCGCACAGCAGTTCGGCGACGATGCCATCGGCCGGCGCCACCAGCTCGTGCTCCATCTTCATCGCCTCCAGCACCAGCAGGGCCTGGCCGGCGCGCACCGGCTGGCCCGGCGCCACGGCCAGCTGCTGCACCAGCGCCGTCATCGGAGCCTTCAATTCGAGCATTGGATCCATCCTCCTGCTTCGACTGTAGGCCGCCGGTCGGCGCGGCGCTGCCGCCCAGATGACAGCGGCTCAGCCCTCGGCCAACAGCGCCGCCAGCGCGCGCCGCCCGCGCGGCGTCGGCCGCAGCGCACGGCTGTCGAGCTCGGGTTCCAGCCAGCGCTGGCGCAGCAGGGCCTCCAGCCAGGCCGCGCCGAGCGCGCCACCCAGATGCGGGCGGCGCTCGCTCCAGTCCATGCAGGGGCAGGCGAGCCGGCGCCGGCGCTGGCGCGCGGCGGCCACGTCGACGCCCAGCCGCTGCAGCGCCGCGGCGCCGGCCTCGCTGAGCCCGTAGTCGGTATCGAGCCAGCCCTGTGCCTGCGCATGGTCGTGCAGGCGCACGCCCCAGCCGCCGGCCAGGTGGTCGTAGCAGCGCCGCGCCTCGCGCAGGCCGTCCGGCGTGCTGGGCCTGAAGGGCGGGCGCGCCACGCCGGCGACGACCAGCAGCGCCTCCAGCGCACGGCCGACCTCGGCGTCGGCCAGCCGGTAGTAGCGGTGCTTGCCCTGGGCCAGGCAGTCGAGCAGCCCCTGCTCGAGCAGCTTGGCCAGATGGGCGCTGGCCGTCGAGGCGCCGATCTCGCCGACGGCCGCCAGCTCGGTGGCTGTGCGCGCATGGCCGTCCAGCAGGCTGCACAGCATGCGCGCCCGGGCCGGCTCGGCGATCAGCGCGGCGACCCGGGCCAGCGCGGTTTCGGCATCTGCATTCATGCTTCGATCGTAGACGAAGCGTTGTCGCCGGACCAGGCGCACAGTGCGGCCATGGATACCCGACCCGACGATGCCCTGACCCATAACGCCCAGACGGGACTGTGGGAAGTCGGCGACCCGGCGCTGGTGCGCGCGCTGCTGCAGGATGGGCGGCTGGGCGTGCGCCCGCCGGCGCAGCCGCTGCCGCCCCATCTGCAGGGCCGCCTGCTGGGACAGCTGTTCGCGCGCTGGCTGCGGCAGCGCGACGATGAGGGCCATGCAGCGGGCAAGCGCTCGCTGGTCGAGGCGCTGGACCGGCTGCCGATCGCGGCGGCGCGGGCGGCGGCGCGCAGCCAGGCGGCGATCGCCTTTGCGGCCGGCTGGAACCATGCACTGTGGGCGCTGCCGCTGGCCGGCATGGCCAGCCTGCTGGGTCTGGCTCCGGCCAATCTGGCCGCACAGCGGCGGCTGCTCGAGCAGCTGCGGGCGCTGGCGCAAGGCCTGGCCCCGGCCGCAACGCCGGCCGGCCTCGACGCCGCCGACGCTGCCTGCGCGGCGCTGCTGCAGGCCTTGGGCCCGGCGCCCTCGCTGGGCCTGCCGGCCGAGGACGAGCCGGCGAACCGGCTGGCGCTGCTGTGGCAGAGCTTCGAGGCCGGCGCCGCCCTGCTGGGCCGGGGCCTGGTCGCGCTGGCCGAGGATGCCGGGCGCCGCCGGCCCGGCCACGTCGCCGCCTGGCTGCCCGGCCTGCAGGACACCCCTGGCGTCGTGCTGAACACGCGCCGCTATGCGCGCGAGCCGCTCGCCATCGGCGCGCTCAGGCTGAATACCGGCGACGGACTGCTGCTGCGGCTGGCCGGCAGCGAGGGCGCGGCCCTGGGCTTCGGCGCGGGCCCGCACCGCTGCCCGGGCCGCTCGCTGGCGCTGGCGATCGCCGCCGAGGCGCTGGAATGGCTGCTGGAGCGGCAGCCGCCCCGCTGGCCGACGCGCTGGCAATATCTGACCCTGCCCAATGCCCGCATCGCCATCTTCGACGAGGAGTCCTTCGCATGAGCATGATCGCCGTGATCTTCGAGGTCTGGCCGACGCAGCAGGGCCGCGCCCGCTATCTGGAGCTGGCCGCCGCGCTGCGGCCCGAGCTGGAGCGCATCGACGGCTTCATCAGCATCGAGCGCTTCCAGAGCCTCAGCGCGCCGGACAAGCTGCTGTCGCTGTCCTTCTGGCGCGACGAGGCGGCCGTGCAGCGCTGGCGCACGCTGGAAACGCATCGCGCGGCGCAGAACGAGGGCCGCGCCGGCGTGTTCGCCGACTACCGGCTGCGCGTGGCCGCGGTGTTGCGCGACTACGGGCTGGCCGAGCGCGACGAGGCGCCGGCCGACAGCCGCGCGCGCCATGGCTGAAGGCCCTAGGATCGGGCATCCGGTCCCAGGAGCCCGTCTTGCCGCCCAGCGATCTCTCGATACGCGCCGAAGCGCCCGCCGATGCGGCGCCGATCGCCGCGCTGACCCGCGCCGCCTTTGCCGGCCAGCCCTATAGCAGCCAGACCGAGGCCTTCATCGTCGACGCGCTGCGCCGTGCCGGTGCCTTGAGCCTCTCGCTGGTGGCCGAAGACAAGGACGGCGGCATCGTCGGCCATATCGCCTTCTCGCCGGTGACCATCAGCGACGGCACGCCGCATTGGTACGGCCTCGGTCCGCTCTCGGTGGCGCCGGCGCTGCAGCGTCGCGGCATCGGCCAGGCGCTGGTACGCCGCGGCCTGGCCCGGCTGCGCACGCTGGGCGCCGCCGGCTGCGTGCTGCTGGGCGATCCGGCCTATTACGGCCGCTTCGGCTTCCGGCAGGAGCCGGGCCTGCGCCTGCCCGGCGTGCCCGGCGAGTATTTCCAGGCGCTGCTCACGGACGGACCGCTGCCCGGCGGCACGGTCGCCTATCACCCGGGCTTTCAGGCCCGGGGCTAGACTGTTCCCACAGGGGGCTCACATGATGAAGACGACGATGAACAGAAGGACGGTGCTGATGGCCGTCAGCACGGTGGCGCTGGCCTGCTGCGGCCGCGCCGATTCGGAGGCGATCGGCGAGGTCGACACGGTGTTCCAGTGGCTGGGGCCCGACCACAAGATCGTCGTCGAGGTCTATGACGACCCCAAGGTGCAGGGCGTTGCCTGCTATGTCTCGCGCGCCAAGACCGGCGGCATCAAGGGCGGCCTGGGCCTGGCCGAGGACAAGTCCGAGGCCTCGATCGCCTGCCGCCAGATCGGCCCGATCGCCATCGCCGGCGCGCTGCCGCAGCAGGAGGAGGTGTTCAGCGAACGCACCTCGCTGGTGTTCAAGAAACTGCGCACGGTGCGCATGGTCGACGCCAAGCGCAATACCCTGGTCTATCTGAGCTACTCGGACCGCGTGATCGAGGGCTCGCCGCAGAACAGCGTCACCGCGGTGCCGGTCGATCGCGCGCAGCCCATCCCGCTGAAGAAATAGCCCCTCATGCAAGCGACAGCCCCGTTCTTTGCGCCGGTCCACTTCGACGATGCCGAGGCGGCGCTGGCCCGCGTCGCCGAGATCCATGCGGCCGGCTGCGCCCATCTGCGCGAGGCGCTGCAGCGCTTCGTCGCCGGCGCCGATGTCGGCCCGCTGGTGCGCGCCTGCTATCCGCTGCTGCGCGTGCGCACCGACACGGTCGCGCGCGCGCCGCAGCCGGCGGACGGCGGCCTGCGCCTGGCCTATGGCTTCGTCGCCGGCCCGGGCACTTTCGAGACGACG
This sequence comes from Roseateles violae, assembly GCF_030410485.1. Lineage (GTDB taxonomy): Bacteria > Pseudomonadota > Gammaproteobacteria > Burkholderiales > Burkholderiaceae_C > Roseateles_D > Roseateles_D violae. Next base: position 638,618 of record NZ_JAUHHC010000005.1, read on the forward strand.
CTGACGCGGCCGGATCTGTTCCATGACTACTACCTGCAGCAGTTCCGCCTGCTGCTGCAGAACCACCGCGTCGCGCTGGAGGTCGGCAGCAGCCACGAGCCGATCCCGCTGCACTTCGCCCTGGGCGAGCGCGAACATATCGAGGGCAGCCTGAGCCCCGAGCGGCGCCTGCTGATGCGCGATCTGTTCGACCTGCCCGACCTGGCGGCGATGGACGACGGCATCGCCAACGGCACGCATGACCCGGCCCCCGGCGAGGCGCGGCCGCTGGCCCTGTTCACCGCCGCGCGGGTCGACTATTCGCTGCAGCGCCTGCGCCACTACACCGGCACCTCGACCGCGCATTTCCAGAATTTCGTGCTGTTCACCAACTACCAGTTCTACATCGACGAGTTCCAGCGCCTGGGCCACGATCTGATGGGCCGCGCGCCCGATCCGGCGCGGCCGCACGAGCTGGACGACTGCATCGCCTTCGTCGAGCCGGGCGACGTCGTGACGCGCAGGGTCGGCTGCGAGGCCGAGGCGGACGACGCCCTGGGCCGCGTGCCGCCGCGGCTGCCGCAGATGCCGGCCTACCACCTGCTGCGGCGCGACCGCAGCGGCATCACCATGGTCAATATCGGCGTCGGCCCGGCCAATGCCAAGACCATGAGCGACCACATCGCCGTGCTGCGCCCGCATGCCTGGTTGATGCTGGGCCATTGCGCCGGCCTGCGCACGACGCAGAGCCTGGGCGACTATGTGCTGGCCCATGCCTATGTGCGCGAGGACCATGTGCTGGACGAGGAGTTGCCGCTGTGGGTGCCGATCCCGCCGCTGGCCGAGATCCAGCAGGCGCTGGAGCGCGCGGTTGCCGACGTGACCGGCCTAGCCGGCCTGGAGCTGAAGAAGATCCTGCGCACCGGCACCGTCGCCTCGACCGACAACCGCAACTGGGAGCTGCTGCCCAACAGCCGCGACGGCGGCCCCGAGCGCCGCTTCAGCCAGAGCCGCGCGATCGCGCTGGACATGGAGAGCGCGACCATCGCCGCCAACGGCTTCCGCTTCCGCGTGCCCTACGGCACCTTGCTGTGCGTGTCGGACAAGCCCTTGCACGGCGAGATCAAGCTGCCCGGCATGGCCGACCAGTTCTACCGCGCCCGCGTCGACCAGCACCTGCAGATCGGGCTGCGCGCGGTCGAGCTGCTGCGCAGCGGGCCGCTGAGCCAGCTGCACAGCCGCAAGCTGAGGAGCTTTGCGGAAGTCGCGTTTCAGTAAGCCTTGGTTCAGGACGCCAGCCAAGACCGCAGGAGGACGGGCAGGCCTGATGCTCCGTGTCCCCCGGCCTTCGGCCTCCTCCTTTACCTACGCATCAGGCCTGCCCGCCCTCCTGCTCGCGCCATGACTCAGCCGCAGCCGTCCGGCGGTGGATCAGCCGGGATGCGGGCGCATGCGCTTGCGCAGGTCAAGGAGGAGGGCCGCTTGCGGCCCGGGGGACACGGAGCAAGGGCATGCGCCCGCGTCCCGGCGCCAGCCCGCTACCCGCAAACCTGGACAAGCTACTGCAGCCCCACCCGCCCCTTCCAGATCGCCAGGATCTTGTCGCGGTCGAAGGCCCGGCCGGCCTTCATGGTCCAGGCAAGTCCTGGCAGCGGCTGTCCGGCGACGATGGGCTGCTGGAACACGACCAGGTCGGCGCGCTTGCCGGCGGCCAGGCTGCCGATCTCGGCCTCGCGGCCCAGATAGCGGGCGCCGTTCAGCGTCATGATGCGGATCGCCTGCGCGGGCTCGAAGCCGGCCTCGATCAGCAGCTCCAGCTGGCGCAGCGAGGAATAGCCGGGCACCACGCCGCCGTAGCCGGTCGGGTCCGTGCCGGCCAGCAGCAGGCCGCCGGCCTCGACGAACTGCTTTTCCCAGGCCATGGCCTTGGGCAGCAGGCGGGTCCACAGATTCGGGGCGCCGCGCTGGATCGTCGTGTAGCGGCTCACGTACTGCTCGCGCAGCTGCGGGATCAGCAGGTCCAGCGCGCCGGCGGGCGCCATCGGCCGGCCCTGGGCAAAGGTCTCGTAGATCGTCAGGGTCGAGGTGATCGCAACCTTCTTCGCGATCAGATGCGCCTGCAGGGCCTTCATGCCGGCATCGTCGACGGCCAGCGCGTCGAGCGAGCGGCCGACCGCGTCGCCGGCCGGGCAGACATCGGGCTTGCGGTCCTTGACGAAGTCGCTGGCGACCATGAAGCCATGCTCGAGATTGTCGATGCCGGCATCGGCCGCCTCGCGGTAGCTGACCGCGCACAGATGGGCGGTCATTTTCGCCTGGCGCGCGTGGGCGGCGCTCACCGCCGCGGCCAGCTGCGCGCGCGTCAGGTGCATATAGCCCTTATACGAGCTCGCGCCCTCGTCGGCCCAGTAACGCACCATGCGCTCGGCATCGGCCGCGTTCTTGATGCGCGGCACCTGGGCAACGAAGGGCGTGGCGCCGTTCAGATAGGGCGCGGTGACGTCCATGTCCGGCCCGGCGGCGGCGCCGGATTCGATGTCGCGGCGCGCGTTCAGGTCGGCATAGGGGCTCATGCTGCCGGCCGTGCGCAGGGTCGTCACGCCGCCGGCCAGATAGAGCAGCGGGAAGCTGCGGAACATCGCGCCATAGCTGCCCGATTCGACCGGGTAGAACTGGTGCTCGTGCATCAGCACGAAGCCCGGCGCGACCGCGGCGCCGCCCAGATCGCGCACGACCGCCCCGGCCGGCGCCTGCAGCTCGGCATCGGCGGCGATGCGCTCGATGCGGCCGTCGCGGATCAGGATAGCGCGCTGCGGCTGCGGCGCGGCGCCGCTGCCGTCGAACAGCTGCACATTGCGCAGCAGCAGCACGGGCGCATGGAACAGGGTCAGCTTGTCGAGTTCGGCCTGCGCCAGGGCCGGCAGCGGCGGCAGGGACAGGAGCAGCAGGGACAGCAGTTTGCGGAGGGTCGGGCGCATGGCAGGACGTGAAGAATGAACAGTTGCGCGCGATTGTCGCCAGCGGCAGCGCCGCGCTGGCATAGCGCTTGCATCGGGATTTACCAGAACCCGTCCACAAGGCGGGAGCCCTCATCCGAAAGCAGGACCCACGATGCTTCTCTCCTTCAGCACCGCCACCTCGCGACTCCATCGCCGCCCGACGCTCGACCCCGCAAGCTCTCGCCAACCGTCGACGATCGCCGTGCGCCAGCTCAATTCGCGCGATCTGCAATGGCTGCCGGCGCTGGCCGATCTGCTGATCGATGGCGTCCACCATGGCGCCAGCCTTGGCTTCCTGGCGCCGCTGTCGCGCTATGCGGCGCTGGACCACTGGCATGGCGTGTTCGCCCGGCTCGGGGCACACCAAAGCCTGTGGATCGCCTGCGAGACCACGGAGGCGGGCGACGAGGGGCCGCTGCAGGGCGCGGTCCAGCTCTCGCTGTGCCCGCGGGTCAATGCGCACCATCGTGGCGAGGTGCAGCGCCTGATGGTGCACAGCGGCGCGCGCGGCCGCGGCATCGCCAGCCAGCTGATGCACCGGGTCGAGTACGCGGCCGCCGAGCAGGGCCGCAGCCTGCTGGTGCTGGAGACGCCGGCCGGCTCGCAGGCCGAGGCGGTCTATGCGCATCTGGGCTGGCAGCGCGCCGGCGAGATTCCCGATTACGACGCCTGCGCCGAGGGGCGGCTGCATGGCAGCGCGCTGTATTACAAGCGCCTGGCGCGCCTGGTCTAGCGCGCTGAGCCGCCCGGTTAGCACGCTGCGAGCGTGCGCCAGCCGCCCGGCAATCTAGGGGTGAGCCGCGCCGGCCCGATGGCGCCGGCCTGTCGTTCTCGCTATGGTGAAGCCGGCCTCGGGCCCGCCGCGCCTATCGGCGCCTGCCCTGGCCCCAACCAGAGCAAGGAGACAAGCCGATGATGAAGCATCACCCCTCCCGCGGCTGCGCCCGCTGGGCGAGCTGTCTGGCCGCCGCGCTCGTGCTGAGCGCCTGCGGTGGCGGCGGCAGCAGCGAGAGCAGCGAATCGATATCCAAGCCGCTGGGCGCCAAGGTCGACAGCGAATCGCTGGATCATGAGGCCGCCGCCTCGCTGAGCATCGTGTCCGGCTCGGCGCAGCGCGTCTCCGGCGGCGATGCCCGCATCGCCGTGCAGTCGCCGCCGGGTCTGCGCAACAAGCTGGAGCTCTGGCTCAACGGCCGCCGGCTCGGCGATGCGCAGAGCCTGCTCGGCGAGGAGCTGGAAGGCGTCGTCAGCGGCCTGGTCAATGGCGACAACGTGCTGCAGCTGCGCCACCGCAGCGGCCCGCTGATGGACAGCCTGGCGCTGAGGAACTACCCGATCAACGGGCCGATCTTCTCCGGCCCGCAGCAATACCCGTTCGTCTGCACGACGACGCAGGGCGCGGTCGGCAAGCAGCCCAAGGTCGAGACGACGGCGCCGCCCGGCCATCCGGTCTTCGACGCCAATGGCAACAAGATCGGCTACACGCTCAGCTGCGCGATCGATACCTTCGTCACTTACTGGTACCGCAGCACGGCCGGGCAATGGAAGCTGCTGCCCAGCGGCGGCGCCGCGCCGGCCGATATGGCGCGCACGACCCTGGCCGACGGCCGCCAGGTCGACTTCGTCGTGCGCCAGGAGCGTGGCACGATCAACCGCTTCCTCTACAGCTTCGCGATGCTGGCGCCGCGCGGCGAGGCCGGCGCCGCGGCCGGCACGGCGCCGGACCTGAGCCTGTGGAACAAGCGCCTGCAGTACTGGTTCCAGGGCGGTGTCGCGATCGGCCATTCGCAGGGCACCCTGCATGGCGGCGCGATGAATGCCGACATCCTGGCCACCGGCACGGCCATCGTCCATTCCAGCGGCAACAACACCGGCACGCACTACAACCTGCAGCTGGCGGCCGAGACGGCGATGATGACCAAGGAGCGCTTCATCGAGCGCTATGGCCGGCCGCTCTACACCTATGGCCTGGGCGGCTCCGGCGGCGCGATCCAGCAGTACATCCTGGCGCAGAACGAGCCCGGCATCCTCGACGCGGCGCTGCCGGTGCAGAGCTATCCGGACATGGTCACGCAGACCATCCACGTCGGTGACTGCGAGCTGCTCGAGCACTATATGGACGCGACCGACCGCGCCAACCCGAAATGGCGGATCACCAAGAACCGCTCGCTGCTGGTCGGCCTGAACGCCGAGGACGCGGTGGCCGATCCGCTCGCCGCCGCCAAGACCGCGCTGGGCTACAGCACGGCGCCGGGCTCGACCGAATGCGTGAAGTCCTGGCGCGGCCTGAGCCCGCTGGCGATGAACCCGCTCTACGGCCAGGCACCGAACCAGGCGCTGTTCGAGCCGCAGAGCGACATCGCCGCGATCCGCTGGACCCATTACGACGATCTGCGCAATATCTATGGCGTCGATGCCAGCGGCGCGGCGCGGCCGACCTGGGACAACGTCGGCGTGCAGTACGGCCTGAACGCGCTGAAGAGCGGCAAGATCACGCCGGCCGAGTTCCTCGACGTCAATCTGAAGGTCGGCGGCTGGAAGCATCCGAGTGAGATGGTGCAGGAGGGCTTCCCCTTCCTCGGCCCGCTGAGCCCGGCCACTTTCGACCCCTGGAGCCGGCGCAATATGCGGCTCAGCCCTGCGCCGGGCGAGGCCGCGCCGCGCACCCAGGGCGACCCGATCGCGACCCGGGCCGCCTACAGCTCGGGCATGGTGTTCAGCGGCCTCATGCCGCTGCCGACCATCGACCATCGGCAGTACATGGAGCGCGAGCTCGACATGCACAACAGCCATCAATCGTTCGCGATCCGCAAGCGCGCGCTCGAGAAGATGGGCAATGCCGATCACATCGTCATCTGGTTCACCGACACCCGGCCCGGCGTGCCCAAGGCCAGCCAGAGCATGGAGGCGATCGCGGTGATGGACGAGTGGATGGCCAATATCCGCGCCAACCCGGACAAGACGCTGGCACAGAACCGGCCGGCGCGCGCGGTCGACAGCTGCTTCGACCTCAGCGGCAAGCTGATCTATGCCGGCGCTGACGCCTGGGACGGCATCCTCGACAACAAGCCGCCGGGCGCCTGCACCCAGGCCTTCCCGCTCTATGGAACATCGCGCACGGTGGCCGGCGCGCCGCTGGCCGGCGGCATCTACCAGTGCGCGCTGAAGTCGGTGGACACGGCCGTCGCCGACGGCACGTATGCGCCCTGGCAGCCGGGCGCGGCCGAGATCGCGAGCCTGAAGAAGGCCTTCCCGGACGGCGTCTGCGACTACGGCAAACCCGACCGGGCCAAGCCCTAGACGCACAGCCCGTTCAGGGCAAGAGCAGCAGCTTGCCGACAGTGCCGCGGGCCTCCAGCAGCGCATGGGCCCGCGCGCCCTCGGCCAGCGTAAAGCGCGCGGCGATGGGCACGCGCAGCGCGCCGGCCGCGACCAGCGCGAACAGCTCGTCGGCGCGGCGCTGGCGCTGCTCGGCGCTGCTCAGCACATTCCACAGGTCACCGCCGACCAGGCGCTTGGAGCCGTCCATCAGGATCCGCGGATCGACGGCCGGCGGCGGGCCGCCGGCCATGCCGTAGAACACCACCGTGCCGCCGCTGCGCAGCTGCTGCAGCGAATCGAGCACCGTCGTGCCGGTCGAGTCGTAGACCACGTCGAGATCGGCGCCGGCCGCGGGCGCCTGCAAGAGCACCTCGAAGCCCTGCTCGCGCAAGCCCTGCGCCTTGGCCTCGCTGGAGACCAGGCCCAGCATGCTCGCGCCGCGCGCGCGGCCCAGCTGCATCAGGAGGCCGCCGACGCCGCCGGCCGCCGCATGGACCAAGGCGCGCTCGCCGGCCTGCAGCGCGTGGCTGTCGCTGGCCAGGAACTGCGCGGTCAGGCCCTGCAGCAGCAGCGCCGCGGCGGTCTCGGCCGTGATCGCGTCCGGCAGCCGGATCAGGCGCTCGACATCGACCGCCACCAGCTCGGCATTGGCAAAGGGCGCGTCGGCGAAGCCGACCCGATCGCCGGCCGCGAAGCCGCTGCCCGGCGGCGCCTCGACGATCACGCCGGCGCCCTCGTAGCCGGCGATATAGGGCGGGGCGCCGCGCAGGTGGTAGCGGCCCTGGCGGCGGTAGACGTCGGCGAAGTTCAGGCCGATCGCCTGCAGCCGCAACAACGCCTGGCCGGGTGCGGGCCGCGGATCGGGCACCTCGATGTATTCGAGGACGTCGGGGCCGCCGAAACGGGAGAAGGTCAGTGCTTTCATCGCGCCATGCTAGCGCCACGACGATTAGCATCCGGGCTGGCCTCCCGCCGAAACCGCGCCGACCCGATGAAGCGATGAAGACCAGCGAGTGCATCCCGTGCCGAGAACGAGGGCGAACAGCCGCGCGCGCCGGGCGGCTGTTCGCGCAGGTCCTGCTGCTGGCCGGCATGGTCGGCGCCTTCGCGGCGGAGCCGGTGCTATGGACGCCGACCGCCATCGCGTCCGAGGACTACGAGTCCTCGCCGGCCTTCACCCCCGACGGCCGCGAGATGTTCTTCATGCGCGCCGACAAAAGCTTCCAGAACTACCGGCTGCTGTGGTCGCGCTGCGAACGAGGCGGCTGGTCCCGTCCGGTGCCGCCGCCGTTCCCGGCACCGGCGCCGGTGCTGGAAGGCGATCCCTTCGTGACGCCGGACGGCCGGCAGCTCTACTTCATCTCCTCGCGCCACGCCCATCAGGCTGGCCGCGGCAATGAGGATCTGGACATCTGGGTCGCCGATCGGCTCCCGGGCGGCGGCTGGTCGAAGACGCCCCGGCGCCTGCCGGAACCCGTCAATTCGGAGGGCTCCGAGCTGCTGCCCCGGCTGACCCGCGAGGGCGTGCTGTATTTCGGCTCCTCCCGCCCGGGCGGCCAGGGCGGCTCGGACATCTACATGGCCAGGCAGGAGCACGACGAAGCCTGGACGGTGTCGGCCGTGGCCGAGCTCAACACGCCCATGAACGAGTACGAGGCCGAGGTGTCGCTGGACGGGCGCCGGCTGGTGCTGGTTGCCGATCGCGGCGACCGCTCGCATCTGTACCTGTTCGGCCGGGCCAGCGTTTCGGATCGCTGGGTGGAGCAGCGCCGCCTGCCTGCGCTGCCGACGGTGTTCCAGGTCGGCCCGGCGCTGTCGCCCTCGGGCGACCGCCTGCTGTTCGCGCAGTCGCTGGGCCGCCGCTCCGGGGAGATCTTCCGGCTGGACCTCGAGTCCCATCCGGCGCCGTCGTGGCCGCCATCTTGCGGGCCCTGAGCGCCGCCCCGGCAGAGCGGGGCGCCACCCCTCTTGCGAGCCCGGCGCGCATGCCCTACGCTGGGGCCAGGCCGGTCCGAGACAGCCGGCACCAGCTCCAAAGGAGTGCGCGATGGCCAGCAACAGCAGCAGCCCCGCCGGCAGCCTAGACGGCGCCGGCGTCCCCAGCTCCCAGGGCATCGCGGCAGAGATTGCCAAGATACGCAGCCTGGCCCTGGTGGGACCGGCCGGCGCCGGCAAGACGACATTGCTGGAGGCGCTGCTGCACCAGGCGGGCGCGATCGCACAGCCCGGCAGCATCGAACGCGGCAGCACCGTCAGCGATCACGATCCGCTCGAACGCAAGGCCCAGCATTCGCTGCATGCCTCGCTGGTCCATATGAACCATGGCGGCATCCGCATCCACGCGATCGACACGCCCGGGGCGCCGGACTTCATCGGCCAGTCGCTGCCGGCGCTGGAGGCGGCGGACACGGCCGTCGTCGTCGTCGATGCGCAGAACGGCCTGGAGCTGATGGCCTCGCGCATGCTGGATGCGGCCGCCCAGCGCGGCCTGTGCCGGCTGATCGTCATCAACAAGATCGATCTGCCCGAGCTGGACCTGCCGGGCCTCCTGACCCAGATCCGCGAACTGTTCGGCCGCGAATGCCTGCCGCTGAATCTGCCGGCCGAAGGCGGCGCCAAGGTGCTGGACTGCTTCTTCAACATCACCGGCCAGACCGATTTCTCCTCGGTCGGCCAGGCGCACCAGGCGCTGGTCGAGCAGGTCGTCGAGGTCGACGCGGCCTTTGTCGACCGCTATCTGAACGAGGGCGATGTCGACCCGCGCGAGCTGCATGCGCCGCTGGAGCAGGCGCTGCGCGAGGGCCATCTGATCCCGGTCTGCTTCACCTCGGCCAAGAGCGGCGCCGGCGTGGCCGAACTGCTGGACGTGATCGAGCGCCTGCTGCCGAACCCGAGCGAGGGCAACCCGCCGCAGTTCCTGCGCGGCGAAGGCGCCGAAGCCCAGCCGCTGCAGGCCAGCCCCGACCCGGGCGCCCATGTGCTGGCCCATGTGTTCAAGGTCAATGCCGACCCTTATCTCGGCAAGATGGGCATCCTGCGCGTGCACCAGGGCACGCTGACGCGCAACAGCCAGCTCTTCGTCGGCCATGCGCGCAAGCCCTTCAAGGTCGGCCATCTGTTCATGCTGCAGGGCGGCAAGCATGTCGAGGTCGAGCAGGCGCTGCCCGGCGATCTGTGCGCGATCGCCAAGGTCGAGGAGCTGCACTACGACGCGGTGCTGCACGACGCGCCCGAGGACGAGCACATCCATCTGAAGCCGCTGGACTTCCCGGTGCCGGTGCATGGCCTGGCGATCAGCCCGGCGCGGCACGGCGACGAGCAGCGGCTGTGGGAGATTCTGTCGCGCCTGGTCGATGAGGACCCCTGCCTGAAGGTTGAGCGCGCGGCGCAGACCAACGAGACCCTGGTCTACGGCCTCGGCGAGCTGCATCTGCGCATGCTGCTGGAGCGCATGCGCGAGAGCTACAAGTTCGAGCTGCAGACCCAGCCGCCGCGCATCGCCTACCGCGAGACGATCTCGGCCCCGGCCGAGGGCCATTACCGCCACAAGAAGCAGAGCGGCGGCGCCGGCCAGTTCGGCGAGGTCTATCTGCGCATCGAGCCGCTGCCGCGCGGCGCCGGCTTCGAGTTCGTGGACGCGGTCAAGGGCGGCACCATCCCGGGCCAGTTCATGCCGGCCGTCGAGAAGGGCGTGCGCTCGGCGCTGGAGACCGGCGTGGTCGCCGGCTATCCGCTGGTCGATCTGAAGGTGACCGTCTACGACGGCAAGCACCATTCGGTGGACAGCAAGGAGATCGCCTTCGTCACCGCCGGCCGGCGCGCGCTGATGGAAGCCGTCAAGGAGGCGCGGCCGCTGGTGCTGGAGCCCATCGTGCTGGTCGAGATCAGCACGCCGGACGCCTCGATCGGCGACATCACCGGCGATCTGGCCTCGCGGCGCGGCCAGGTCAACGGCACGCGCACGACCATGCCGGGCTCCATCATCGTGCAGGGCCAGGCGCCGCTGGCCGAGCTGGCCAGCTACCAGACCCGGCTCAATGCGATGACCAGCGGCCAGGGCCGCTACACGGTCGTGCTCTCGCATTACGAGCCGGTGCCGCCCAACCAGCAGTCGGCGCTTATCTCGGCCTACAAGGTGCGCGAGGAGGAGTGAGCTGAGGGCTATTTGGGCGCGGAGGCTGCCTGCTGCGCGCGGTACTGCTCCAGCTGCTTGAGCCACTCGCTCCAGTCCTTGGGCCCGCTCTCGTAGCGCAGCTTCAGGTTGTTCAGGACATTGCCCCAGGCGCGGTCGAAGTAGCCATAGGCCTTGTCCCATTCGCCGCCCTCGCCCCAGCCGCTGTGGTGGAGCGTGACCTTGGTGTGGGCCGCATCGACCGGCGCGAAGCGCACCACGACAAAGGTGCGCTGCGCCCGCGCCTCAGGCAGGCTGGGCGGCGCATTCCAGTCGAAGCTGAGCATCTTGTAGGGCTGCAGCGCCATGAAGCGCATGTCGTCTGCGCCCTTCTCGCCCGGCTTGCCGTTCGGGTCGATATAGATCTGGAAGGCGCCGCCGACCTTGGGCTCGATCTTGGCGTCCGGCGCGAAAAAGCCGACGATGCCCTCGCGGGTGGTCCAGCTCTGCCAGGCCTGCTCCGGCGTCGCCTTGATGATCACTTCTTTATCAAGACTGCGCTCGGCCGCCTCGGCGGCGCCGCCCAGCAGAGCCAGGCACAGGACGGCAGGAAGAACGGGCTTCTTTATCTGCATGGCGGCTCCTCGGCGCTTCGGCGATGAACGAGGCTTTATCATACGGCCCATGTCACCCCCGATCCGGGACACCGCCACGATCCGCCTGGACAACGCGCTGCTCCTGTTTGAAGAATTCGTCAGCGCGACGGTCAAGCATCCCGATGCCGCCACCCTGCGGGGCCTGGAAAGGCGTTTCGCGGAGCGTCTGCAGATCCAGCCGAGCTATTGGAGCCAGATCAAGAGCCGCAGCCGCCAGATCGGCGAGCGCCTGGCGCGGCAGTTCGAGCAGCTGTTCCACAAGCCGCCCGGCTGGATGGACCATGAGCACAACAGCGCGCAGGCAGCGGCCGCCGGCAGCGTCGCACCGGCCGCCGCCGCAGCAGCGGCCGGCAACGCGCCTAGCGTGCCGCAGGACGATGACGAGCGCTTCATCGTCGGCCTGGTGCTGACCTATTACCGCCGTCATCCGCAGCGCGCACGCACGCGCCTGCTGGACCTGCTCGGCGAGGTGCTGACGCCCGAGCCGGCGCCTGCGATGGCGGCCCGGCCGGCGGCAGCGGCCCCTGCCCCGGCCGGCGCGGCCGACCAGCTGGACGAATGGCGCCGCCTGCAGCAGGGCGTCGCGCCGCTGAAGGCCAAGAAGCCGAAGCACTGATCGAGCGCGCGCCCGCTCGTCGATCGCGCGGCGGCTCCGCGCCGCCGGCGCGGGCCGGCGCACGCCCGTAGGCGACGGCGCCACACCCCCTAAATTGTTTATCAGCTTCGATAAAAAGCGCTTGCGCAAGATAATTGATCGTTTATCATTTGCGCAAGTTGCGGCGTTGTTCACCGCAATGAATCAAGTCTTCTCAACGCCTTGACCGGGCGCCGCCCGCCTCGCATCGCTCCCTCGTGGAGCGGCCGCCGGGGTCGGCCCAGCTCCCACCGCGCCGGCTCGCCGGCCATACGCCCCTTGTTGATCGACGGCCCTCGTGGCCAGCCAGACGCTGCAGCGCCGCAGTGGCGCCGCCGCATTCCCGAAGAGCCAGCGAGGCCGGTCCTCGCGCAGGAGAGTCTTATGTCCAAGTTCATCGCTCCCCGTCCGCTGCGCCTGTCGCTGCGCACCAGCAAGCCGCGCAACCCGCTGGTCGGCCCCAGCCTGCTTCGCCAGGCCGGCCGCCACGCCGACGGCAATGCGCGCCAGGCGGCGCGTCGCGATCTGCTCAAGCAGATCCAGCAGCTCGGTCAGCCCGACCGCAGCCCCTGAACCCTAGGCCGGCCCGAGCGCCGGCGCGGAGAACATCATGAGACTGAGCGAACTGAAGGGCCCTGGAGACGAAGCCCTGGTCCACGAAGCCTGGCGCGGCCGCGCCGCCACCGCGCTGCGCGGGGCCAGCGCGATGCTTGATCGCCTGGCCGATGCGCTGGCCCGGGTGCAGGCCTTGCGCCGGCGCCGGCCCGAGCTGGAGTTCTATGCCGAGGCCGGCGCACCGGAAGGCGCGCTGTACATGGACGGGCGTCTGGTCGGCAAGCTGCCGGGCGTCCGGCGGCTGTGATGCCGGTGCTGCTGCTCGCGCTGGGCACGCTGCTGATGCTTTCATCGACCTCCGGCCCGGCGGCGCCGGTATACGATGGGACATCGACATCCGCCCACTGCGGCCAGCGCCACGATGAGCTCATCGCCCCCGACCGCCATGCCGCCGCGCCAGATCCCGCAGGATCTGGCCGGCTGGACGGCCGCCCTCCGCGACGCCGAGATCCCGGTGCTGGCGGACACCGCCGCGGCGCTTGAGCTGCTGCGCCAGAATGAGGACGCGGTCGACGCGAACCGCCTCGGCGAGCTGATCGCCAACGATCCGCTGATGACACTGAAGGTGCTGGCCTACGCGGCCTCGCACCGCAGCAGCCGGCTGCTGACCGACGCCGAGACGGTCACGGCCGCGCTGGTGCTGATGGGCATCACGCCCTTCTTCCGCGAGTTCGGCTCGCAGCCCACGGTCGAGGACCGGCTGGCCCGGCAGCCCGAGGCGCTGGCCGGCCTGCAGCGCGTGCTGCGCCGGGCCGAGCGGGCCTCGCGCTATGCGCTGGCCTTTGCCGCGCACCGGCTCGACCCCGACGCGGCGGTGATCCATAGCGCGGCGCTGCTGCACGACTTCGCCGAGATGCTCTTGTGGCTGCATGCGCCGGAGCTGGCGCTGCAGATCCGCCAGCGCCAGCAGGCGGACCGGCAGCTGCGCAGCGCCGTCGTGCAGCGCGAGTTGCTACACATCGAGCTGGCCGATCTGGAACAGGCGCTGATGAAGGCCTGGCGCCTGCCCGAACTCCTGACCCATATCACCAATGACAAGCGCGCCAACGATCCGCAGGTGCTGTGCGTGAAGCTGGCCGTGCGCCTGGCCCGGCACACGGCCGAGGGCTGGGACGATGCCGCCATCCCCGATGATCTGCGCGAGATCGGCGAACTGCTGAACCTCAGCCCCGAGCACACGCTGAAGCTGCTGCACGAGTACGACGACTAGGTCCTAGAGCGGCAGCGCGGTGGTGTTCTTCAAGCGATCCAGCACGAAGCTGGTCTTGCAGTCCTGCACGCTTGGGTGCTTCAACAGGGTCTCGCTGATGAAGCGGGCGTAATGCGCCATGTCCTGCACGACGACACGCAGCAGATAGTCCATCTCACCGGTCAGCGCGGCGCATTCGACGACCTCGGGCCAGGTCTGCACGGCGGCGCGGAACAGGTCCATCGGGTTGCGCTTATGGCTCTCGGTCTGCTTCTCGAGCCGCACATTGATATAGGCGGTCAGGCCCAGGCCGACCCGCTCGGGCGGCACCAGGGCCACATAGGCGGCGATCGCGCCGGCCTCCTCGAGCCGGCGCACGCGCCGCAGCACCGCCGAGGCGGACAGATTGACCTGGGCGGCCAGCGCGTCATAGGTCAGGCGGCCGTCGACCTGCAGCGCCCGCAGAATGCGCCGGTCGATCGCATCGAGCTGGATTTCGCTTTCCATACGCGATATTTTTGCAGGATTCCTGCGTCTGCGGAAAAGGCTGCGCCTGAGTTCGCATGAATCCTGCGGGGAGCAGCGCCTAAAGTTCGGTGCTGACAAGACTTGCTGGAATCACTGCCATGGCCACCTTCACCCCCTGGGACAATCCGATGGGCACCGACGGCTTCGAGTTCATCGAATTCGCCGCGCCCGATCCGGCTGCGCTCGGCCGGTTGTTCGAGACGATGGGCTTCAAGGCCGTCGCCAAGCACCGCCACAAGAACGTGACCCTGTACCGCCAGGGCGGCGTCAACTTCATCATCAACGCCGAGACCGATGCCTTCGCGCAGCGCTTCGCGCGCCTGCATGGCCCGTCGATCTGCGCGATCGCCTTCCGCGTCAAGGACGCCGCGCTGGCCTACCAGCGCGCGCTGGAGCTGGGCGCCTGGGGCTTCGACAACAAGACGGGCCCGATGGAGCTGAACATCCCGGCGATCAAGGGCATCGGCGATTCGCTGATCTATCTGGTCGATCGCTGGCAGGGCAAGAACGGCGCGGCGCCGGGCCAGATCGGCAATATTTCGATCTACGACGTCGACTTCGTGCCCCTGCTCGACGCGAACGGCCAGCCGGTCGACCCGAACCCGGCCGGTCATGGCCTGACCTATATCGACCATCTGACGCACAACGTGTTCCGCGGCCGGATGAAGGAATGGGCCGATTTCTACGAGCGCCTGTTCAACTTCCGCGAGGTGCGCTATTTCGACATCGAGGGCAAGCTGACCGGCCTGAAGAGCAAGGCCATGACCAGCCCCTGCGGCAAGATCCGCATCCCGATCAACGAGAGCAGCGACGACAAGAGCCAGATCGCCGAATACCTGGACCTCTACCACGGCGAGGGCATCCAGCACGTCGCCCTGGGCACCGACGACATCTACACGACCGTCGAAGGCATGAAGACCGACGGCGTGGTGTTCCAGGACACCATCGACACCTATTTCGACTTGATCGACAAGCGCCTGCCCGGCCATGGCGAGAATGTGGCCGAGCTGCGCCGGCTGAAGATCCTGATCGACGGCGCCGCCCATCTGGACGCGCCGAACGAGCTGCTCTTGCAGATCTTCACCAAGGAAGTGATCGGCCCGATCTTCTTCGAGCTGATCCAGCGCAAGGGCAACGAGGGCTTCGGCGAGGGCAATTTCAAGGCCCTGTTCGAATCGATCGAGCTCGACCAGATCCGCCGCGGCGTGCTGAGCGACGCCAAAAACTGAGCTGGCAAGCTCAGTCCAGCAGCCGCAGCACGTCCTCGAAGACCCGGCGCTCGAACACCAGCGCCAGATGGCCGACGCCGGCCAGCGCGACCGCGCGGCTGCCGTCCAGCACCGCCGTCGGTGCCGGACAGACGATCTGGTCGGCGGCGCTGTAATAGCAGTCGAAGCCGGCGCCCGGCGCACGGGCTTCGCTGCCGGCCAGTTCGGCCAGCCAGGCGCTGCCAGGGCGCATCTGCCGCGCATTGAGCGCCGGCGAGAAGCGAGCCGTGAGGGTGCCGCCATGGGGCGAACCCAGGGTCAGCACGCGCTGCACGCGGCCCGGCGCGCCATGGCGCCGCCACCAGGCACGCGCGGCCAGCCCGCCCATGCTGTGGGCGACGATCAGCGGCGGCCGGCCGCTGCTGGCCGTGAGCCTTTGCACCGCCGCCTCGATCGCCTCGACATAGGCATCGATCGAGCCGAAGGCCGGCTCCAGGCTGAGGGCGATGAAGGGATGGCCGCGCTGGCGCAGCCGGCGCATCCAGCCATTCCACAAGCCGCGGTTGCAGGTATAGCCGTGCAGCAGCAGCACACCGCGGCGCTCGCCATGCGCCGGCACGAAGTCGGGCTCGCGATGCTCGGCAAAGGGCTGCTGCCAGCCGAACACCCGTTCGCAGACCCAGAGCTCGCGTGCCCAGGCGCGCAGCAGCGACACGATGCCATTGGCGCCGCGGTTGATGCGCAGAAGGCTCAGGAACATGCCCAGCATCACCAGGCCATGGAACCAGAACAGCAGGGCCGCCAGCAACAGGCCCAGCCCCGGCGAGCCGGCGCGCCAGCCGGCGACGGCGATCGCCAGCGCGAGCAGCAGGCGCAGCAGCAGCTGCCAGCGTTGCAGACGTCCGTTCATGCGCCCAGTGTAGGAGCAGCCCCGCAGGCACAATCGCAGCCTGTCCACCGCCCCAACCATCAGCCATGGATTTCGCCAACGCCGATGAGATCCTGAGCCAGCTGCGCGAGGTCGAGCGCCAGCGCACGCTGCGGGAGGCCGAGCCCGGCCTGGCCGCGCG
Source organism: Roseateles violae (assembly GCF_030410485.1). Lineage (GTDB taxonomy): Bacteria > Pseudomonadota > Gammaproteobacteria > Burkholderiales > Burkholderiaceae_C > Roseateles_D > Roseateles_D violae. The sequence goes on from NZ_JAUHHC010000005.1 coordinate 654,928, forward strand.
GGTGGAGGCGCTGAAGGCCTACCAGCAGCGCCGCTTTGCAAGGACCTATGCCGATCTGCTGGCGACGCCGCGCTATGCGGCCGCGACCCGCTTCTTCCTCGAGGAGCTCTACGGCCCCGGCGACTACACGCGCCGCGACGCGCAGTTCGCCCGCGTCGTGCCGACCCTGACCCGGCTGTTCCCGGCCGAGGTCGTCGCCACCGTCGGCCGGCTTGCGCTGCTGCATGCAATCTCCGAGCGGCTGGACACGCGGATGGGCCAGCTGCTGGGCCGGGACCAGCCCGATGCGGCCAGCTACCGGCGCGCCTGGCAGGCCAGCGGGGAGGCTGCGCTGCGCCAGCAGCAGATCGATCTCTGCCTGGCGGTCGGGGAGTCGCTGGAGCAGCTGACGCGCAAGCCGCTGCTGCGTCAGGCGCTGCGGATGATGCGCGGGCCGGCAACGGCGGCCGGCATGGGCGAGCTGCAGCGTTTTCTGGAAAGCGGCTTCGACACCTTCCGCGAGATGCGCGGCGCCGGCGAATTCCTGCAGACGGTGCGCCGGCGCGAAGAGGCGCTGGCGCAGGCGCTGTTCGCCGCCGCGCCCGCCGCCTGTCCCACAGGCGACGATCCACTAGGGCAATTACCCTAGCTAGCACCCGGGTCAGCCGCGACCATCGAAGATCGACCGCAAGAAGCGGCGTGCAGACAGACACCGAACGAGATCAGGAGACAGGGTCGTGGAAGTATTGGCACAAGATCGCGCACCGGCGGCGGCCGCCGCGGCAGGCACACAGAACGCGGGCGCCAAGCCCTGGCTGCAAAGCTACCCGGCCGGCGTGCCGGCCGAGATCGACGTGAGCGTCTACGGCTCGCTGGTCGAGTTGCTGGAGGAGTCGTTCCGCAAGTACGCGCAGCGCGATGCCGCCGCCTGCATGGATCGCCGCCTGCGCTTTGGCGAGATCGACCAGATGTCGCAGGCGCTGGGTGCCTGGCTGCAGGCCAAGGGCCTGGCCAAGGGCACGCGCGTCGCGATCATGATGCCCAATGTGCTGCAGTACATGGTCGCGATCGCGGCCATCCTGCGCGCCGGCTACACGGTGGTCAACGTCAATCCGCTGTACACGCCGCGCGAGCTCGAGCATCAGCTGAAGGATTCGGGCGCGCAGGCCATCATCGTGCTGGAGAACTTTGCCGCGACCTTGGAGGAGGTGATCGCCAAGACCGAGGTCAAGCATGTGGTGCTGGCCTCGCTGGGCGACCTGCTCGGCTGGTGGCGCGGGCCGCTGATCAATTTCGCGGTGCGCCATCTGAAGAAGATGGTGCCGGAGTTCCGCCTGCCGCTCGATGCCGGCCGCAGCGTGACCCGCTTCAACAAGGCGCTGGAGGACGGCGGCCGGATGACGCTGAAGCGCGTCGAGCTGGGCCCCAATGACGTGGCCTTCCTGCAGTACACCGGCGGCACGACCGGCCTGTCCAAGGGCGCGACCTTGCTGCATCGCAATGTGGTCGCCAACATCCTGCAGGCCGAGGCCTGGTTCCAGCCGATGCTGAGCCAGCTCGGCGGCAAGCAGCTGACCACCGTCTGCGCGCTGCCGCTGTATCACATCTTCGCGCTGACGGCCTGCTATATGCTCGGCGCGCGCCAGGGGATGATGAATCTCTTGATCCCGAATCCGCGCGACATCCCCGGCTTCATCGCGACTCTGCAGCAGTACAAGGTCAATATGTTCCCGGCGGTGAACACCTTGTTCAATGCGCTGGCCAATGACCCCGCCTTCGCGCGGCTGGACTTCAGTGAACTGGTGATCTCCAACGGCGGCGGCATGGCCGTGCAGCAGGCGACGGCCGAGAAATGGCTGAAGATCACCGGCTGCCCGGTCGTCGAGGGCTATGGTCTGTCGGAGACGGCGCCGGTGGCGACGATCAATCGACTCGATCTAAAGAGCTTCAACGGCAGCATCGGCCTGCCGGTGCCGTCAACCGATATCGCGATCCGCGACGATGCGGGCCGCGATCTGGCCATCGGCGAGCGCGGCGAGATCTGCATCCGCGGCCCGCAGGTGATGGCCGGCTACTGGAACAAGCCGGAGGAAACCGCGCACGTGATGTATGCCGACGGCTTCTTCAAGAGCGGCGATATCGGCGTGATGGACGAGCAGGGCTATGTGCGCATCGTCGACCGCAAGAAGGACATGATCCTGGTCTCGGGCTTCAACGTCTATCCGACCGAGATCGAGCAGGTCGTCAGCATGCACCCGGGCGTGCTCGAATGCGCGGCCGTCGGCATTCCGGACGCGAAGTCGGGCGAGGCGGTCAAGCTCTATGTCGTCAAGAGCGACCTCGCCCTGGCCGAGGAGGATTTGCTGGCCTATTGCAGCGAGCAGCTGACCGCCTACAAGCGGCCCAAGTACATCGAGTTCCGCGATGAGCTGCCAAAGAGCAATGTCGGCAAGATCCTGCGCCGGGAGCTGCGCAGCACGACATGACGAGCCCCGTCTCGGGCGCTGCCGCGACGCTGCTGCCGCCCGATATGCGGATGCTCGAGCGCGGCTGGCTGTCCTCGAACTCGCTCTTGCTGCAAGGCGACCCGCGTGGCGCGGTGCTGGTCGACAGCGGCTACTGCACGCACAAGGAACAGACCCTGGCCCTGCTGCGCGAGGCCCTGGGGCCAGGCGGCGCGCTGCGCCTGATCGTCAACACCCATCTGCATTCCGATCATTGCGGCGGCAATGCGCATCTGGCCGCCGCCTTTGGCAACTGCCCGATCTGGATTCCGCCAGGCCATTTCGAGGCGGCGCGCGATTGGGACGAGGCGCAGCTCAGCTACCGTTTGACCGGGCAGCGCTGCGAGCGATTCGCGCCCACGCGAGCATTGAATCCCGGCGAAACCTTGGAGCAAGCCGGCCGCCGATGGAAGGTGCTGGCCGCACCCGGCCATGATCCGCATTCGCTGATCCTGTTCGAGCCGGAGTCCGGCGTGCTGGTCTCGGCCGACGCGCTGTGGGAGCACGGCTTCGGCATCGTCTTCCCCGAGTTGGAGGGCGAGACGGGCTTCCACGAGGTGGAGCGCACGCTGGATCTGATCGAAACGCTGCCGGTCCGTGTGGTCGTGCCCGGGCATGGGAGTGCGTTCACCGACGTGCAAGCGGCGCTGGCCGAGGCGCGTTCGCGGCTGGACTTCTTCCGCAGGAATCCGGAGCGCCATACACGGCATGCGGCAAAGGCGTTGCTCGTTTATCACCTGCTCGAGCTCGGCCGTTGTTCGCGTGCCGAATTGAATGACTGGCTCGAGCAGACGCCGATTCATCGAACGATGTGGGCGCGGCACTTTGCGAACCTTCCGCTGCAGGAATGGACCGAGACCCTGCTGGGGGAACTGGCGCGAGGCGGCACGCTGAAACTGGAGGGCGATACCATCAGCCGTCCTTGAAGCAATCGATGAGGTGTATCGATGGCGCTTGACCTCAGCAGCAATCTCTTTCCCTTCGACTGCGCGCGGCAAGGCCTACTCGACGGCTTTGAAGGAGATTCACCACCGTACCAGAACGCCGGCTTTGGCGAACCCAGGCGTCAGCCGCTTGGCTACAACTTGTTCCTCGCCGTGCTGACATCGCTGGCCGACGCGGGAAAGATCCTGGTCGACACCAAACCGCTGCGCCAGCAACTTGGCATACCTTTGCAAGGCTTGCAGTCGGCCGATCGCCTGCACGCCACCGTCTTGAATCTGAATCAAGGACTCGGCGCGGACGGATTGCCCCCGCAACTCGTCATCGACGCCATCGTTGCAGCGCTGAGCGGCATCCGATTCGGAGCGCTCCAGCTGCGCTTCGATCGATTGCGAGGGTTTAGGGATCAAGCCTTTACTCTGCGCTGTGAAGCGCGGAGCCGCCAACGCTTTATCGAGTTGCGCCGATTGGTCACCGCGCTATTGCGCCGCGTTGGTCAGCGACCGCTGAGCAATGGCGACCCTCACATGACGCTGCACTATCGAATGCCACATAGCGTCGGTGATTTGCCGATGAACGCGATCGAATATCCTGCCGAACGTCTGGTATTGATTCTTAGCCATGTGGGCCTTCATCGCCACGATCATTTGGTCAGCTGGCCACTTCATTGAATCGGCGCCCAAAAGCAAAACCCCTCGCACCGGTGAGATGCGAGGGGTTAGCTGGGGATAATAGCCTGACGATGACCTACTTTCACACGGGAATCCGCACTATCATCGGCGCTGAGTCATTTCACTGTCCTGTTCGGGATGGGAAGGAGTGGGACCAACTCGCTATGGTCATCAGGCTT
>NZ_JAUHHC010000006.1 GCF_030410485.1 Roseateles violae
TGGGGCCACTGGGTCACGTCCCGCCTGCGGAGTTCGAAGCCAATTACCATCGTCAACGCGCTGGTCAGGCCGCGACCGCCTGACTTAAACCAACTGGCCTCCGCGGAAACCGGGGCGATTCAAGGTGCATCTCAGAACAGGAAGTAGCGCTGCGCCAGCGGCAGGCTCTGCGCCGGCTCGCAAGTCAGCAACTCGCCATCGGCGCGCACCTCGTAGGTCTGGGCGTCGATCTCCATGCGCGGCAGGTAGCTGTTGCGGATCATGTCGCCCTTGCGCACGCTGCGATTGCCGCGCACGGTGGCCAGCGGCTTCTTCAGGCCATAGCCCTCGGCCGCGGCCAGACCCGCCTCCGACACAAAGCTCAGCGAGCCGCCCTGCAGCGCGCCGCCGAAGCTGCCGAACATCGGCCGGTAATGCACCGGCTGCGGCGTCGGGATGCTGGCATTCGGATCGCCCATCGCGCTGGCGGCGATGAAGCCGCCCTTCAGGATCAGGCTGGGCTTGACGCCGAAGAAGGCCGGCCGCCAGAACACCAGGTCCGCCCATTTGCCGACCTCGATGCTGCCGATCTCGTGCGCCGCCCCATGCGAGAGCGCCGGGTTGATCGTCAGCTTGGCGATATAGCGCTTGACGCGCTCGTTGTCGTTGCGCTCGCTGTCCCCGGCCAGGGCGCCGCGCTGCAGCTTCATCTTGTGCGCCGTCTGCCAGCAGCGCAGCACCATCTCGCCAACCCGGCCCATGGCCTGCGAATCGGACGAGAACATCGAGATCGCGCCGAGGTCGTGCAGCACGTCCTCGGCCGCGATCGTCTCGCGGCGGATGCGGCTTTCGGCAAAGGCCAGGTCCTCGGCCACCGAGGCGTCCAGGTGGTGGCAGACCATCAGCATGTCCAGATGCTCGTCCACGGTGTTGACCGTGTAGGGCATCGTCGGATTGGTGGACGAGGGCAGGAAGTTGGCCTCGCCGACCACGCGCATGATGTCCGGCGCATGGCCGCCGCCGGCACCCTCGGTGTGGAAGGCGCACAGCGTGCGGCCCTGGGTCGCGGCGATCGTGTCCTCGACGAAGCCGCTCTCGTTCAAGGTGTCGCTGTGGATGGAGACCTGGGTGTCGGTCTCCTCGGCCACCGACAGGCAGCAATCGATCGCCGCCGGCGTCGTGCCCCAGTCCTCGTGCAGCTTCAGGCCGATCGCGCCGGCTTCGATTTGCTGGCGTGCCGCCTCGGGCCGGCTGGCGTTGCCCTTGCCGAGAAAGCCCAGGTTCATCGGGAAGGCATCGGCCGCCTGCAGCATGCGGCGCAGGTTCTCCGGCCCCGGCGTGCAGGTCGTCGCCAGCGTGCCGGTGGCCGGGCCGGTGCCGCCGCCCATCATCGTCGTGACGCCCGACATCAGCGCCTCCTCGATCTGCTGCGGGCAGATGAAGTGGATGTGGGTGTCGACGGCGCCGGCGGTGACGATCATCCCTTCGGCCGCGATGATCTCGGTGCCCGGGCCGATGACGATGTCTACGCCCGGCTGCACGTCCGGATTGCCGGCCTTGCCGATCGCCGCGATGCGGGTGCCGCGCAGGCCGATATCGGCCTTGACGATGCCCCAGTGGTCGAGGATCAGCGCATTGGTGATCACGCAGTCGACCGCGTCGCTGGCGGCCGGTCCGTTGACCCGCTGCGACTGGCCCATGCCGTCGCGGATGGTCTTGCCGCCGCCGAACTTGACCTCCTCGCCATAGCCGCCGGCGCGCAGGGTCAGGTCTTGTTCGACCTCGATCACCAGCGCCGTGTCGGCCAGGCGCAGGCGGTCGCCAACCGTGGGGCCATAAGTCTCCGCGTAGGCGCGGCGTCCGATCGTCGCCATATCAGGTGTCCATTCCGCATTCGCGGTAGCCGCGATGCATGAAGTTTCCGGGCCGAGCGCCGGGCCGCCAAGGGCCGGAGGCCCTTGGCCCTCGGCAGGCATGAACAGTCCGCAGGGACTGTTCATGTCCGGCCTCGGTTCGCCAAGCCGGCCCGCGGCGGCGATGTGCTTGCGGCTCGATGCCGCAAGCATCGCCTTCCCCGCGGGGGACCGACCAAGGTACTCCTTGGGCGAGGGGCTGTTTCACTTCAGAGCCTTCCCTGCACGAGGCCGCGGAAGCCCCAGACCTGCCGGTCGCCGGCATAGTCGACCAGCTCGACCGTGCGCTGCTGGCCCGGCTCGAAGCGCACGGCCAGGCTGGAGGCGATGTTCAGCCGCATGCCGCGCGCCGCCGCGCGGTCGAACTTCAGCGCGCCATTGGTTTCGGCGAAGTGGTAATGCGAGCCGACCTGGATCGGCCGGTCGCCGCCGTTGACGACCACCAGCGTGATCGTGCGCCGGCCTGGATTGAGTTGATGGACGGCGTTCTCATCGTCGATCAGCAGTTCGCCGGGGATCATGCGAGCAGGCCCAGTCCGAACAGCGCGACGCCCAGCCCGGTCGCGCGAGGCAGCCAGGCGGCCTGGCGGCGCAGCGCCGTACCCAAGGCAATGCCCAGGCCATGCAGCAGCGCCGTGCCCAGCGCCATGCCGGCCAAGGCCGGTCCGCCGGCCAGTTCCTGACCATGGGCGGCACCGTGGAACAGCGCGAAACCGCCGATCAGCGCGGTGGCGATCGCCAGCGGCGGACGGCGCGGGGCCAGCAGCAGCGCGCCGATCACCAGCAGCGAGGCGGCGATCATGGTCTCGATGCCGGGCGGGGCCAGGCCGGCCTGGCTCAGCAGCGCACCGATCAGCAGCATCGCCACGAAGGCCAGCGGCGCGATCCAGCGGCGGCCGGCGCTGCCGGCACTCCAGACGCCCACGGCCAACATCGCGGCCAGGTGATCGAGGCCGGTGAACGGGTGCAGCAGTCCCTCGACAAAACCATGATGGGCGCCGGTGTCGCTGCCGCCATGGGCCAAGGCCAGGCCCGAAACACTGCTCAAGGCGACGAGGGTGAGGGTTTTCTTCATCTTGGTGCGCGCTTTCGAGTTAGGCAATCGGTTGGTGCACGGTCACCAATTTGGTGCCGTCGGGAAAGGTCGCCTCGACCTGGATCTCCGGAATCATCTCGGCGATGCCGTCCATCACATCGGCGCGCGAAAGCACGGTCTTGCCCTCGCTCATCAGCGCGGCGACGCTCTTGCCGTCGCGGGCACCCTCCATGATGGCGGCGCTGATCAGGGCCACCGCCTCCGGGTAATTCAGCTTCAGACCGCGGGCCTTGCGGCGTTCGGCCAGCAGCGCGGCGGTAAAGATCAGCAGCTTGTCTTTTTCCCTAGGCGTCAGTTCCATGGGTCGGGCTTTGCAGAAGGCATGCCAAGACGGCACGGGTCTTGATATGGAAGGAGCATGCAGCCTCCAAGCGCCAGCGTCCAGTCGGCCGAACCCGTCCAGCGCGTCGTCAAGATCCGGCGCGACTACAACGCCTGGGTCGCCCGCGAGACGCTGGAGGACTATGCGCTGCGCTTCACCCCGCATGCCTTCCGGCGCTGGTCGGGCGCGCGCGTCGCCAACACCGCCTTCGGCGCGGCCTCCTTCCTGGTGCTGGAGGCGGTCGGCGCGACGCTGCTGGTCGAATACGGCTTCGTCAACGCCTTCTGGGCGATCCTCGCCACCGGCCTGGTGATCCTGCTGGCCGGCTGGCCGATCAGCGTCTATGCGGCGCGGCACGGCGTCGACATGGATCTGCTGACCCGCGGCGCCGGCTTCGGCTATATCGGCTCGACGCTGACGAGCCTGATCTACGCCAGCTTCACCTTCATCTTCTTCGCGCTGGAGGCCGCCATCATGGCCTATGCGCTGGAGCTGGCCTTCGACATCCCGCCGGCCTGGGGCTATCTGCTCTGCGCGCTGGTCGTGCTGCCGCTGGTGACCCATGGCGTGACCGCGATCGCGCGGCTGCAGGCCTGGACCCAGCCGCTCTGGCTGGCGCTGCTGATCCTGCCTTACTGCTTCGTGTTCGGCCGCTATCCCGATCTGCTGCAGCAGGTGCAGGGCTATGCCGGCGTGCATGGCAGCGGGGGCGAATTCAAGCTGCCGCTGTTCGGCGCGGCGATGACGGTGGGCATCGCGCTGATCACGCAGATGGGCGAGCAGGCCGACTATCTGCGCTTCATGCCCGAGCCCGCCGCCGATGCCAAGAAGCGCTGGCGCTGGTGGGCGGCCGTCTTCGTCGGTGGCCCCGGCTGGGTGCTGCTGGGCGTGGCCAAGATGCTGGGCGGCGCCTTGCTGGCCTATCTGGCGATCAGCCTGATGGTGCCCAGCGAGCGCGCGGTCGATCCGAACCAGATGTACCTGGTCGCCTACGACACGGTGTTCAGCCGCCCGGGCCTGGCGGTGGCGGCCACCGCCCTGCTGGTGATCGTCTCGCAGCTGAAGATCAACGTCACCAATGCCTATGCCGGGTCTCTCGCCTGGAGCAACTTCTTCGCGCGGCTGACCCACAGCCATCCGGGCCGCGTGGTCTGGGTCCTGTTCAATACCTTGATTGCGCTGCTGCTGATGGAGATGGAGCTGTTCCAGGCGCTGGACCGGGTGCTGGGCCTGTACGCGAACATCGCGATCGCCTGGATCATGACCGTGGTCGCCGATCTGGTGATCAACAAGCCCTTGGGCCTCTCGCCGCCGGGCATCGAGTTCAAGCGCGCCCATCTGTACGACATCAACCCGGTCGGCGTCGGTTCGATGGCGGTCGCCTCGCTGCTGTCGGTCAGCGCGCATCTGGGCCTGTTCGGTGCCATGGCCCAGGCCTTCTCGGCCCTGATCGCCCTGGTGGCCGCCATGGTCTGCTCGCCCTTGCTGGCCTGGGCCACCGGCGGGCGCTACTACATCGCCCGGTGGGCCGAGCCGGGCGCGGGCGGACGCCGCTTCTGCTGCATCTGCGAGCGGGCCTACGAGGGCGAGGACATGGCCCATTGCCCGGCCTACCGCGGGCCGATCTGCTCGCTGTGCTGCTCGCTCGACGCGCGCTGCGAGGATCTGTGCAAGCCGCAGGCGCGGCTGGCCGTGCAGGCGCGCACGCTTCTGCAGAAGCTGCTGCCGCGCAAGGTCTGGCCCCTGCTGGACAGCGGCCTGATCCAGTACCTGGGGCTGATGGCCCTGGTCACGCCGGTGCTGCTGCTGCTGTTCGGCCTGCTCTACCAGCACGAGCTCGGTCGCCTGGGCCTGCGGGCGGCCGAGCTGGCCCCGCATCTGCGCGACTCCTATGCGAAGGCGCTGGTGGCGCTGCTGCTGCTGTCCGGCGTGATCGGCTGGTGGCTGGTGCTGACGCACAAGAGCCGCCAGGTCGCGCAGGAGGAATCGCGCCGCCAGAGCCAGGCCCTGTTCGCCGAGATCGAGTCGCACCGCCTGACCGACGCGCGGCTGCAGCAGGCCAAGGCGCAGGCCGAGGCCGCCAACGAGGCCAAGACGCGCTACATCACCAGCATCAGCCATGAGCTGCGCACGCCGCTGAATTCCATCCTCGGCTATGCGCAGATCCTCGACGAGGACGCCGGCATGCCGACGCATCGCCAGCAGGCGATCAAGGTGATACGCCGCGGCGGCGAGCATCTGCTGTCGCTGATCGAGGGCAGCCTGGATCTGGCTCGCATCGAGGCCGGCCGTTTCCCGCTCGAGCCGGGCCCCTGGGCGATCGCCGAGGCGATGGACGATCTGGTGCGCCTGCTGGGCCCGCAGGCGCGGCTCAAGGGCCTGGACTTCGACTACCAGCGCCCGTATCGCCTGCCCGACTGGGTGCGTGCCGACGCCAAGCGCGTGCAGCAGATCCTGATCAATCTGCTCGGCAACGCGATCAAGTTCACCGCCGCCGGCACGGTCTCGCTGCGCCTGCACTACGCGCGCGAGATGGCGCGCTTCGAGATCGCCGACACCGGCCCCGGCATGAGCGCCGAGGAGCTGGCCCGCGTGTTCGAACCCTTCGAGCGTGGCCAGGCGGCCAGCGCCAGCGGCGGCACCGGCCTGGGCCTGACCATCGCCAAGATGCTGGCCGATCTGATGGGCGGCGAGCTGACGGTGAGCAGCACGCCGGGCCAGGGCACCCGCTTCGAATTGCGCCTGTTCCTGCCCAGCCTGCACGACGGTGCACTGGCCGCGCGGCAGCGCCTGCGCGCCGCGCGCATCGGCTTCGCCGGGCCGCCGCGGCGCCTGCTGATCGTCGACAACGAGGAGGCCGACCGCCAACTGCTGCGCGCGATGCTGGAGCCGCTGGGCTTCGAGATCCGCCTGGCCGCCGGCGGAGCCGAGGCGCTGGCCATGATCCCGGACTGGCGGCCCGATGCGCTGCTGCTGGACCTGGCGATGCCGGGCCTGGATGGCTGGCAGACCTTGGCGGCGCTCCGCGCGCAAGGCCTGCTGGCCGACGTGCCGGTCGCCATCGTCTCGGCCAATGCCTTCGAGCGCGGCCTGAGCCCGGCCGGCCATGGCCTGGCCGAGCGCGATTTCATCGTCAAGCCGGTGCGCCTGGACGAACTGCTGGACTGGCTGGGCGAGAAGCTGGCGCTGCAATGGCGGCTGCGCCATAGCGCCGCCGCCTCGCCAGCGCCGCCGGCCGCTGCGGACCGGCTGCCGACCCGCGCGCTGCTGCAAGCCCTGCAGCAGCGGCTGCAGCTGGGCCATGTGCGCGGCATCCACGAGCAGCTCGAAAGAATGGTGGCCGAGGGGGCGGCCGGCGACTTCCTCGCCGAGCTGCAGCAGCTGGCGCGCGAGTTCCAGCTGCAGGCGATGGGCCGGCTGGTGGCACGCGCCTTGCAAGCCCAGGACCGCCATGAGTCCGAGGAATGATCACCCCCCCTACCACGAGGAAATCGATGCGGCCTTGCCCAGCAGCCCGCCGGTGGCCAGCCACGCCGAGCGGGTGCTGATCGTCGACGACGTGCCGGACAATCTGGCGCTGCTGCACGACGCGCTGGACGAATCCGGCTACACGGTGTTGGTGGCGATCGGCGGCGAGGCGGCCCTGCGCATCGCCGCCGAACTGCCGCCCGACGTCGTCGTGCTGGACGCGCTGATGCCGGGCCTGGATGGCTTCGAGGTCGCGCGCCGGCTGAAGGCCGACCCGGCGACCGCCGCCGCGCCCATCATCTTCATGACCGGCCTCTCCGACACCGAGCATGTGGAGGCGGCCTTTGCCGCCGGCGGCGTCGACTACGTCACCAAGCCGATCCGCCCGCGCGAGGTGCTGGCCCGCATCGCCGCCCATCTGCGCAGCGCCCGCGCGCAGCGCCAGGCGCGCAATGCGCTGGACGCCTTCGGCCACGCCAGCATGGCGGTGCACGAGAAGGACGGCCGCTGCGTCTGGCAGACGGCGCTGGCGCGCGCGCTGATGGCCGACTATTTCAGCGGCGGTCATTTCGAGCGCGGCCGCCTGCCGCCCGAGCTGCTGCTGTGGCTGCACCGCGAGGCCTTGCGCCGCCGCGCCGGCGCCGAGCCGGCCGGCCTGACCGTGCTGCCGCAGCTGCGGCCCGGCGATGCGGCGGCGGCGACGCGCGGCGCGCGGCGGCTGTCCTTCACTCTGCATGCGGTCGACCCCGATGCGCTGGGCGAGGGGCAATGGCTGATCGTCATGCGCGAGGCCGACGACGCGGCGCTGATGGACGGGCTGATCCACGGCTTCAAGCTGACCGCGCGCGAGGCCGAGGTGCTGTACTGGGTCGTCAAGGGCAAGACCAACCAGGACATCGGCGACATCGTCGGCGCCAGCCCGCGCACGGTGCAGAAGCACCTCGAGCATGTGTTCGAGAAGCTGGGCGTCGAGACCCGCACCGCCGCGGCGGCGATGGCGATGGGCAAGGTGCGCGGGCTGGAGACCGGCCGCTGACAGGCTGCTAACGGCCCAGCAGCGCCTCGTATTCGTCGCGGAAGCGGTGCAGGGAGCTTTCGACGACGGTCACCGCCCCGTCGATCAGGCCGCAGCGGCCGCTGCCGGGCAGGATGCGGCAGAGGTTCTCCAGCGACTCCAGGTCGGCGGCGACTCCTCGGCCGGTGTCGATGCGGTTCAAGAGCCGGGTCAGCTGGAAGGTGCCGCCCTTGCAGGGCGGGCATTGGCCGCAGGAGCCCTGGGCGAAGAACTCAACATACTCCGCTACCTTGCGCACGATGCTGGTGCCCTCGGAGACGACGATCATCGCGCCGGTGCCCAGGCGCGAGCGGCGCTCGCGCAGCGAGTCGAAATCCAGCGCCACGTCGAGGTCGCGCTGGGTCAGCAGCGTGTTCGAGGGGCCGCCGGTGAACACCGCCTTGAACTCCTTGCCCTGCAGCATGCCGCCGCCATGGCCGAAGACCAGCTCTTCCAGCGGCGTGCCCATAGGCAGCTCGTACAGGCCCGGCCGCAGCACGTCGCCGGACAGCGAATAGAGCTTCGTGCCGCTGGCCGCCCCGAGCCCCAGGCCGCGGTACCAGTCGGCGCCATGGCGCAGGATGCCCGGCACATGGGCCAGGGTCTCGGTGTTGTTGACGACGGTCGGCCGGCCATGGACGCCCTGTTCGGCCGGGTAGGGCGGCTTGCGGCGCGGGAAGGGGAAGCCGCCCTCGACGCTGGCGATCACCGCCGTCTCCTCGCCGCCCACATAAAGGCCCGAGCTCGGCAGCACGGCCAGCGACACGGGCCCGCCGAGCCGCTGCTCGATCTGCGCCAGCAGCGCATGCCCGCGCCATTGCTGCAGGGCCGCGCCTACGGCGGCCAGCGCGCGCGGCTCATGCGGGTTGATGTAGAGCACGACCTGGTTCGCGCCGATGGCCAGGGCAGCGATCAGCGCGCCCTCGATCACCTGGTGCGGCGTGTGCTCGAGCAGGAAGCGGTCCTTGAAGGTGCCCGGCTCGTCCTCGTTGCCATTGCAGACGATGGTCTTGTCGGGGCCCGACGCCGCCGCAGCGGCCGACCATTTGCGGTGGGTGGCGAAGCCGGCGCCGCCCATGCCGCGCAGATCGGCGGCGGCAATGGTGGCGATGATCGCCTCGGGCTGCTGCAGCGCCCGCGCCAGGCCCGCGCCGCCGCCCTGGGCCAGCCAGGCGGGCAGGTCCGCACCGACGTGGATCTGCTCCCTCAGCAGGACCTGGTTCACGCTGCTCTTGCTCATGCCGCCGCCCCTCGTTGCGCGTGCAGATCGAAATTGGCATAGCCGGGAAACAGCTGCGGCGCCTGCGTGTGCAGCGGCAGGCCGGCCAGCGTCAGCTCGCGCTGCCAGGCATGGACATGGCCGATGCCGGCGCGGCCGACGATGGGCCCGCCGGCCGCCCGGGCCGCCAGGGCCGCGGCCGTGCCGGCGCGCCGGCCCATGCTGAGGATGTCCAGCAGTGCATTGCCCATCAGCCGGTTGCGGCCATGCAGGCCGCCGCTGGCCTCGCCGGCGCCGTAGAGCCCGGCCACGCTGCTGGCGCCGTCGCCATCGATCGCGATGCCGCCGTTCTGGTAGTGCAGCGTCGGGTAGACGAGAAAGGGCTCCAGCGCCGGGTCCTGGCCGCAGCGATGGGCCAGATGGCTCAGCGTGACCAGGCGCTCGGCCAGGATGCCGGGCTGGGCCGCCTCCAGCGAGGGCGTGTCGAGGAAGACGCCCAGCTGACCGTCGCGCCTGATGCCCCGGCCCTCCTCGCATTCGCGCAGGATGGCCGAGGCGACCACGTCGCGCGGCGCCAGCTCGTCGATGAAGCGCTCGCCCAGGCCGTTGATCAGCGTGGCGCCGGCCGAGCGCGCCGCCTCCGAGATCAGGCCGCCGGCCAGATGGGCCGGATGGGCGATGCCGGTCGGGTGGTATTGAAACGAGTCGAGCTCGCGCAGCCGCGCGCCGAGCCGGTAGGCCAGCACCAGGCCGTCGGCGGTCGCGCCGTAGTGGTTGGAGGTCGGGAAGCGGTTCAGATGCAGGCGGCCGGCGCCGCCGGTGGCCAGGATCACCGCGCGGGCGCGCACCAGCACGAAGCGTCGTCCCTCGAGCTGGTAGATGACGGCGCCGGCGCAGCGGCCGCGCTCGTCCGACAGCAGCTCGACGACCGGGCTGCGGTTGGCAAGCTCGATGCGCGGCTCCAGCTCGACCGCCTCGCGCAGCACGCGCATCATCTCCAGGCCGGTGTAGTCGCGGTAGGACAGGATGCGCGCGGCCGAGGCGCCGCCGGGCTTCTTGCGCAGCAGATCGGCATGGCCGCTGCGGCCGTCGCCCTCCTGGTCGAACTGCATGCCCAGGCGGATCAGCCAGCGGATCACGTCCGGCCCGTCCATCACCATCTGCGCCACCAGAGCCGGGTCGGCGCAGAAATGGCCGGCGCGCAAGGTGTCCTCGAAATGCCGCTGGGGGCTGTCGTCCTCGCCGATCGCCGCCTGGATGCCGCCCTCGGCCATCACCGTATTGCTGTCGCCCAGGCGCAGCTTGGTCGCCAGCATCACCTGGGCGCCCTCGGCGGCCGCGGCCAGCGCCGCCGCGCAGCCGGCGCCGCCGCCGCCGACCACCAGCACCTCGGTCGTCAGCATGGCCGCGCCGGCGATGTCGACATCGTCGATCAGCGCATTGGCCTGCAGCAGCCGCGCCAGCTCCGGCTGGCAGGGCTCGCCGCGGTTGGCGCCGACGGCCAGCGGCGTGCGCGCATTCGGCCCATGGTCCGGGTGGTAGCGGCGCAGCAGCTCCGGCACCGGCAGCGCATCGCCGCGCAGCGGCGGGGCCGTGCCCGGGCGGTAGCGCTGGCGCGCCAGCTCGTAGGCGATGCCCTCAGCCATGCGCTTCGGGCGGCCGGGCGCCGGGCGCGTCGAAATCGATCGTCATTTCGCCGCTGTCGATCTGGCGCAGGCGCCGCAGCAGATTGGCCGGCCGCAGCGATTGCGCGGCCATCATCCGCCGCACGAACAGGCCCAGATGGTTGGGCCGGATGTGCTCGGGGCAGGCCAGGGTGCAGAGATTGCACATCACGCATTCGTCGAAGACGCGGCTGGCCGCGCCGAGCCGGCCGTCGCTGGCCAGATTGACGCCGCGCTGCACCTCCAGCCCCTTGGGGCAGGCCCGGTCGCAGCCGCCGCAATGCCGGCAATGCGCGGCCTCGGGAAAGATCTCGCCGACCTTGGCCAGCGCATCCCAGCTGCTGCCGCCGATGTCCTCGGCGCCATAACGGTGCCGCACGGCGGAGGCGCTCAGATAGTCGAGAAAGGCGACCTGCATGCCGGCCTCGACGACGGTCTCGCAGGCCAGCGCGGTCCGGACCTCGCGCTCGCCGGCGCGCCGGACCATCACGCGGCAGGAGCCGCAGACGCCCTGGCCCATGCAGCCGACGCCCTCGACCAGGGTCTGCCCGGCCTGCACATAGGCCTGCAGGATCGAACAGCTGGCCGGCGAGCGGATCGCGCGGCCCTCGATGCTCAGCTCAACGATGTCCACGCTTGCGTCTCCGCGATGCCCCCGCCGCTCGGGACGAGGGGCGGATGGCGCGGACAGAATAGCATCGGCCGCCGCAGGGCGACAGGGCTCAGTCCTCGCGCGGCGGGTGCTTGCGGAAGGCCCGCCACAGCGCCAGGTCGTAGGCGATCTTCAGGAGGCCGCAGGCCAGCAGCGGCGTCGCGTAGAAGCCGGCGGCAAACAGGGCGCCGGCCAGGCTGGGGCTGAGGGCGGCGGCCAGGCTGCGCGGCACCGCGGTGAAGCTGGCCGCGGCCGGGCGCTCGGGCGGGGTGACCACGCCCATCACATAGGCGCTGCGCGCCGGCACATCCATCTGCGCCAGCGCCGCGCGCAGGAACAGCAGGCCCAGGGCCAGCGGCAGCCCTGGCGCCAGCGCCGCGGCGAGCAGGCAGCAGTTGGCCGGGATGTGGGTGAACACCATCGTATTGATCAGGCCGATGCGGCGTGCGATCCGCGGCGCGGCCAGCTGCGAGAGGGCACCCAGCAGGCCGGTCATAAAGAAGACCTGACCCGCCTGCGCCGGGCCGAGGCCGAAGCGCTGATGCAGCCACAGCGTCAGCAGCGCATTGACGACCAGACCGCCGGCAAAGGCGTCGACGCTGAACAGCAGGGTCAGGCGCAGGACGATGGCGCGCGAAGGCCCCAGCGCCGAGTGCTGGGCCGGCGCCGCCGGCAGCGCGGCGCGCGGCAGCCGCCGGTACAGCAGCCAGACGATGAGGCCGATCAGCGCATAGAGCACGAACATCGCGCGCAGCGCCGCCTCGCGCGGCAGCGCGAACTGCTGGGCCAGGCCGTCCGGCAGTGCCGCGGCCAGCGCACCGACGGCGGCGCTCAGCGCGCCCAGCAAGCTGTAGCGGGCGAACAGCGCGGTGCGCTCGTGGCCCTGGGCCGCGCCGGCCAGCCAGGCATGCTCGAGCGGCAGGAAGACGCTGACGTCGCCGGAGCTCGGGTTCAGCGTGCCGACGAAGGCGACCAGCAGCAGCGGCCAGAACGTGCCCAGGCCGGCGAAGCCGAGGCCGGTGGCCGCCATCAGCAGCGCCGCGGCCAGCAGCAGGCGCCGCGTCGGCCAATGCCGGCCCCAGGCGCCGACGGCCAGGGTCGCCAGCGCCGAGCCCAGCATCGTAGCCGTGCTGAGGATGCCGACCTCCAGGGTGCCCAGGCCCAGCAGCAGCAGCCAGGCCGGCAGCAGCACCGCCATATAGCCGTCGGCGAAGCCGCGCAGCGCGCGGGCCAGCAGCAGGCGACGGGCTGCCGCGCCGGCCTCCGAGGCCATCTCAGCCCAGGCGGGCCAGCAGCCAGCGGTTCAGGTCGGCCACCTCCTCGGCGCAGACCGAGTGCGGCATCGGGTAGTCATGCCATTCGACCGGATGGCCCAGCGCCTGCAGCGCCGTGCGGCTGTCCTGCGCGCGCGCGATCGGCACGACCGGGTCCATGCGGCCGTGGGCGAGGAAGATCGGCACATCGGCATTGGCGCCATGGCGCTCGGCCGCGGTGAGCGCCGCCAGCGGCAGATAGCCCGAGAGGCCGACCAGGCCGGCCAGGCGCTGCGGATAGCGCAGGCCGGTCATCAGGGTCATCGCGCAGCCCTGCGAGAAGCCCATCAGCACGATGCGCGAGGCCGGGATGCCGCGCGCGATCTCGGCGTCGATCATCGCGGCGATGGCCGCCGCCGATTCGCGCAGGCCGCCTTCGTCCTCGCGGCGCACGAGGTCGGTGCCGAGGATGTCGTACCAGGCGCGCATGCGGTAGCCGCCGTTGATCGTCACCGGCCGCTCGGGTGCATGCGGGAAGAGGTAGCGCACGCCGCCGATCGCGCGCAGGTCCAGTTCATTGCAGATCGGCACGAAGTCATTGCCGTCGGCGCCCAGGCCGTGCAGCACGATGAGGGTCGCCTGCGGATTCGGGGCGGTTTCGATTTCGATCGCGGGGCTGCTGTTCATTCAGGATTTCCTCGGAGATGGCGGCGTGACACCGGGGCGGTCGCCCAAGCGACAGGCCCCGGCCCGGTTTGCCGCGATGATAAAAGCATGGGAACGCTCTATCTCGTCCGCCACGGTCAGGCCTCCTTCGGCGCCGACGATTACGACCAGCTCAGCGCGCTGGGCCACGATCAATGCGTGAAGCTCGGCGAGTACTGGCGCGCGCGCGGCCTGCGCTTCGATGCGGTGCTGACCGGCACGCTGCGCCGCCACGCGCAGTCCTTCGCCGGCATCGCGGAAGGCCTGGCCGATGCGACGCCCGCGCCGCTGCTCTGGCCCGGGCTGAATGAATACGACAGCGAGGCGGTGATACGCGCGATCCATCCGGCGCCGCTGGAGCGGCCCGGCAATCCGGAGATGGTGCGCCATCACTTCCGCCTGCTGCGCCAGGGCTTGCAGGCCTGGATGCGCGGCGCGGCGCAGCCGGCGGGCATGCCCAGCTACGCCGAGTTCTCCGCCGGCGTGGCCGGCGCACTGAACCATGTGCTCGAACACCACCACGGCGGCCAGGTGCTGATCGTCTCCAGCGGCGGACCGATCTCGACCGCCGTCGGCCAGGTGCTGGCGACGCCGGCCGAGACGACGATCGAGCTGAACCTGCGCATCCGCAACAGCTCGGTCACCGAGTTCGCCTTCACGCCCAAGCGGCACATGCTGGTGACCTACAACACCTTGCCGCACCTGGACTTTGCCGAGGGTGCGGCGATGGTGACCTACGCCTGAGGGCGGGCGGCCCCGGAAAGGCGCCGGCCGTCAGCCGCGGCGGCGGCGCAGCACGAAGCCGCCCACGGCGATCATGCCCATCAGCGTCAGCGCGTAGCTGCTGGGCTCGGGGACCGGCGCGGCGACCACGGCATTGCTCAGGTAGAAGGTCTCCGGTCCGCCGGTGGCCTGGGCCACGGATGCCGACAGGCCGATGCGGTAGCCGCTGAAGCTGGGCCCGAGCGCCGCTTGCGCGGCCGCGGTCTGCGTCGCATCGAGACCGAACAGGAAGCCGGCCTTGCCCACGCCGGTGAAGGTGGCGTCGTAGCTCTGCGGCGAGAACACGCCGGAGCTGAACACCTGGTTGCCGCTCGGGTCGTAGAAGCTCAACATTAGATTGTTCAGCTCGATGCCATTGGCGGCGCTATTGCCCGGTTCGGCGGCGTTGAAGACGACGCGCAAGGCCGACAGATCCCTGATGCCCGCATCGCCGAAGCTCAGCAACTGGGTTTGCGAGGCGCCGGTCAGCGCGTCGCCGGTGGTCTGCATGGTGTTGCCGACGCCGACGCCGACGCTGCCCATGGCCGTGTCGCCACCGCCGGTCGCATGCAAGGTCAGCACCGTCTGGACCGCGCCCAGTCCGGTCCCATTCAAATCCTGAACCCCTTTGAACTCCAAGGAGGCCTGGGCGGCCCCCGATGCCGCCAGCAAGGCGGCGGTGACGCTGATAGCCAGTTTCATTTCCTGCTCCTGAGAAGAAAGACGCCAGATCGGCGCCGGCCACCGCGGCAATGAACATTCCTGGATGATCGGCCCCACCCCCAAGGACAGGGGAGCCGCCGCTGCGCCCGGGCGCCAGGCGCCCGCGGGACGCGCAGAGCGCTGAACTGGCAGAGAAAGGCCTGAGCTAAACTGAACCCGTCTATGGGCCGTCGCTTCGCCACCCGCCTGAGCACCGTCTTGTGCATGGTGCTGTCGCTGCTGTTCTCGCAGCTGGTGCTGGCCAACTATGTTTGCCCGGCACAGCAGCCGGAAGCCGCGTCCACGCTGACGATGACGGCCTCTAGCATGCCCTGCGAGGATATGGACATGGAACAGCCAGCTCTGTGTGCGGCGAGCCGGTCCGGCACGCCGCAATCGTTCGAAGAGTCCAAGGTCCTGGCCCCTGTGGCGCCGCTGCTCGTCCATGTGCTGGAGCTGACGCCGGCCCGCGATGCCCAAGCAGCCGATACCGGCGCCCGGGTGGCGCTGCCGCGGTCGCACCCGCCGCCGGCGCCGCTCTTTCTTTCCACGCTCCGACTGAGAGTCTGAGCCGCTTCGTCGACCGACCGATCGGCTGCGGCCCGTCCGCGCATGGCCGCCTCGTTCCCGCCCGTCCTCGGAGTCCCCCCATGGCAGATCGCACAGCTTGCCCACGGTATGCCCGTTCACCCGCCCACGCCGGCCCGGATGCCCTGGCCGGCAGCAAGAGGAGGGTGCGCACGGACGGCGCAGCGCCGCGTCGTCGCGCGCCGCTGGGTCCGGTCCAGGCAATCCAGACCGCCAGAAGGTCGGCAAGATGAGCGCGCCGGATCAGCAGCCGGCTGTGCAAGAGACGGCCAAGGTGCTCCATGTCGATGACCACGCGGACACGCTGATCGCCACCAAGTCGCTGCTCGACCGCCCGGGCATCGAGGTGATCAGCGCGGGCTCTGCGAAGGCGGCTCTCGAACTGCTGCGGCTGCACGATTTCGCGCTGGCCCTGCTGGACGTTCACATGCCCGGTCAGGGCGGCTTCGAGTTGGCCGAAGCGATGCGCGAAGACGAGCGCACGCGTGAAATCCCGATCATCTTCCTGACCGGCTTGCCCGGGGATGCGGATCGGACCTTCCGCGGCTATGAGGCCGGCGCCGTCGACTTCCTGCTCAAGCCGGTCCAGCCCCTGGTGCTGGAGAGCAAGGTCTCGGTGTTCGCCGCGCTCTATCTGCAACGGAAGTCGCTGCGCGATCAGAAGGCCGATCTGGAACGCCTGCTGCGCGACAAGCAGCAGATGGCCGCCGAACTCGAGCGCGTGCACGAACAGGCGGTCAAGGCCGCCTTCACCGACGAGTTGACCGGCGTCCCGAACCGCCGCCATATCTTGCAGCTGGCGCAGAGCACGCTGGACGATCCACGCAAGCAATCGCAACCGATCAGCATGGCGGTGCTGGACCTGGATCACTTCAAGAACATCAACGATACGCATGGACACGCCTTCGGTGACGCGGTGCTGCGCCACTTCTGCGATCATGTGCTCGCGCACCTGCGCGCGGGTCAGGCGCTGGGGCGCCTGGGGGGCGAGGAGTTCCTCCTGCTTTTGCCCGGCACGGGGCTGGACGATGCCTGCACGGCTATGGAACGGGTGCGACGCACCCTCGAGCCGCACGAAGGTGTGCCGTTCACCTTCTCCGCCGGCATTGCCCAGGCGCGGCCCGACGAGTCCTTGTCCTCGGTGCTGGACCGGGCCGACGTGGCGCTCTATCGCGCCAAGGGGCTGGGGAGGGATTGCATCGCCAGCGATTGGGCGGAGCTGCGATAGAGACGCGGAGCGCAGCAAGCGGCAGCAAGCGCTACGGGGCCAGCGACCGCGATAGCGGCTCTGGCTGAGTTCTCAGGCCTCCAGCTCGAACGAGGGCATAGCCGCTGCCGTATGCCGGTCCGGCTCCGTGCTGCGGAGGATTTCGTTCAGAACGGAAGTGGCGTAATTCCCGGCGGGCAAAGAGAAGCTGAGCACCAGTTGATCGACTTGCGGCCATTCCCACGACATCTCCATCGGGCTTGCCACCAGGGCGCGGCGCTCCTGATCCAGACCGGCGTGTTCCAGGCCGTCGCACAAGCTGGCGTGACGTTCGGCCACGCCCATCTCCAGGGCCTGCGCTTGATCGCTGGTGATCACGCGGCCCCGACCCCAGAGCGGTCCGGTGGGCCGGCCCGCCTCGTCCATCACGTCACCGGGCAGGGTCTTGCCCCAGAGTCCCTGCTGGATGCGCAGCGCCAGCACTTCGTTGAAGAGGAAGGAGCGCAGCGCCGACAGGTAGAGGCCCTTCTTCTTCGGGTTGCGCACGCGGATTTCGCGCGCGAGCATGGCCAGTCCCTGCTGCACATTGCCGCCATCATGGCCGAAACGCTGGGCGCCGAAGTAGTTGGGCACGCCCTGTGACGCAACGGCCTTGAGATTCGCCTCGATGGCCTCGCGCTCGCCGCTCACCTCACGCAGCACGATGCGAAACCGGTTGCCGTGCAGATCCCCGGGGCGCAGTTTCTTCAGGTGGCGGCTCTGGCTCAGCACCCTGAATTCCGGGTGCTGAAGCGCGGTCAGGTCGGGCGTCTCGCTTTTTCCATTCGGCAGATAGATGCTGAACCACTGACGGGTGATGGCGTAGCGGTCCTTGAGGCCGGCATAGCCCACGTCCCTTTCCTGCACGCCGGCGGCCTCGGCCAACTGCTGGGCGACGAAGGCGGTGTTGGCGCCGTTCTTCTCGACGTCCAGCCAGAGGTGCTCCCCTGCACCGGAGGGCAGCTGCAGCGGCAGCTCGGTCACGATGAAATCCTCGTTGAGGAGCTTCAAGGTGGCGCTGGCGCCGCTGGCCGGATAGGCCTTGGGCCATTGCGGCAAGGTCGTGTATTGAGCGTCGGTCATGAGCGGTCTGGGGGGCAGTCCAGGCCGTGATTCTCGCCCTAGAAGGCGCTCACACGAGGGGCAGCATGTCCGATGCTTGCGGCACGCTCGGCACGCTCGGGACCCCCGATCCCGCCGGGCCGAGGACCGCTTGTGCGCTGCGTGCCTGGCGGAGCCGACGCTGAGCCGCTGGTCGGAGTGTTGACCGACCGGGTGCCAACAACCCCTCCTTTCCGCTCAGCGCATCACGATCAATTGAACGCGTCGGTTTGCGCTGCGGCCTTCGCGGGTCTTGTTATCGGCCAGCGGCGCAGATTCGCCGTAGCTGATCGTTGACATGCGCGCCAGCGGCAGGCCGGCGCGGGCCAGGTACAGGCGCACCGCTTCGGCCCGCTTGAGGCCCAGTTGCTGGTTGACCGTGTCGCTGCCGGCGGCGTCGGTATGGCCCTGGATTTCGATGAACACCGGCTGGTTGTCGGCCTTGAGCTTGGCGACCAGTTGATCGAGTTCACGGCCGGCCTGCTCGGTGAGCTGGGCACGGCCCGAACTGAACTTGATCTTGTCATCGGTCAGCACGGTGCTCATCAGCAGGCCGGGCGGCTTGGGAAGATTGGCGGCAGCCTGGGCTCGCGCCGCAGCCTCCTGCTGCAAGGCCAAGATTTGCGCCTCGCTGCCTTGCACACGACCATCCAGGGCCTTGAGGCGATCGTCATGCGCCTGCACGCGAGCGCCGAGGCCGTCCACGCTGGTTTGCACCGGAGCGACGGTCTCTTTGACGAAATCCGGAGTGGCGCAAGCGCTCAGCAAGATGACGCTGCTGGCGACAAAGAGTGAAGAAAGTCTCGACATTGGTGGATTCGTGAGGGAAGAAGTAAATCAACTCTAGACAGTCCTCCAAGAGAGGTGGTAAGGAGCTGTAATAAATCAATGCCCCATTAACCGGGCCGAACAAAGCCTTACTGTTCCGCACCTACGGCGCTGCGGCAGCGCAGACTCAAATTGGCGCCCATAGGACATCGACGGAGATCATGGAAGCGAGTACGCTGCGGTTTCCGTGGCAACCAGATAAGGAGGTGATATGCACACAACTTCTAGGTCCGGGGCAGCCTCTGGCCCTTGAAAGAGGGCCGGGACGGATTCCTACCTCACGTAGCCCGGCGCCTGTAGCCGGACCCGCGGGCGCTCCCCTGTGAAGGGCAGCGCCCGCGTCATTTGTGGGCCGACCTCTTGTCGACGCCGGTGCTTCAAGGCGGCCGAGTCACAGACCATCCCGGTCTGCAGATCGGCAAGCCGCAGGCATCGGGTTCAGCCTTGCTTGCGGCACATGATCTGGAGGAAGGTCACCGCATACAGCGCCCGTTCTCGCAGTCCGCCGGTATCGGGCAGCACCAGATGCAGATTCCAGTCGCGCACGCTGTACTTGGCCGGATCGAAGCGGGTGGCATTGGCCGTGAGGATGTCGGGATCCCAGCCGCTGCGATAGCTCAGGCCCTGGCCATTGAAAGCACGCGCATAGGAGCCATACATGAATACGCCGTCGCCGCCGTCGAACTTGACGCCTTCGACGGCGCTCCAGTCGATCGGCTGCTGCCAAGCGTAAACCGACTCGAAGAGCACCGTATCCGAGGCCCAGAAGTCGTGGTTGTGGTGGTAGGCCGTGCGGGCGCCGGAGCTGGCCAGAGACGCGCAACGCTGCGTCGTCTTCACGGTGACCAAGTCGCCCTTGTTCTTCCACTGATTCAGCGTGGAGCCGAGTGCGGGCACCTGAGGCCAGGTGCTGCGGAAAGCGGTGCCACGCGCCGTCAGGGCCTCGAGAAAGGCCTGGGCGTTTTCCACCGTCTCGTAATCGCCGCCCCACTCGAAGGGATGGCGCTGGCGCAGCAAATCGAGCGCCACAGGCGCTCGCGACTGGGCCATCTGGCCCTGCCGCGCCCCCCGCACAAGCGCATCGGACCTGCGGATCTGCTGAGCGGCATGGCTGGCGAGCGCGGTCCAAAGATCCGTACCGGCCCCGGCCACCGGCGAAGCGGCGGCTTCGCCAAGTCCCGCGCAGCTGAGCGTGTCGGCCTCGAAATGGCAGCGGACCCGGTTTTTCTCAGCCTCGGGCTGCAGGCCCTGATCGAACTGGTACAGGGCGACTTGCTCGTCATCGAGGCTCGCGAGCATCAAGAGGCGCTTGCCGGGCACTTGCCACTCGAAGCGCATCGTCACGCCCCCCGCGCTTTTCGACTTGGCCTCGGCGGCGGTGGCGAGCTGCCGCCAGCCCTCGGGGGCCGAGCCGGGCAAGCCGGCGCACGCGGCCAGCAGCATGAAAACGGGGATGCCGAGCGTGGCCGGCAAGAGACGGGCGCAAGGATTCAAGCGATTCTCCTCATTGGGCACTCGCGCGCGCGCAAGCCTTGGTTTCCTGGCGCGCCGGGCAGTGCATCGTTGCGGAGCAGGAAGCGAACTTGGCGCCGAAGAAGTCGGCAGGCTTGTCGCATTGCAGGGGATCGAGCCGGCCGGGTCGGCCGTTGCAAAGCGTCGCTCGGTCAAGCTTGGCGTAGTCGCGCTCCGCCTTGGCCTGCAGCATGACGATAGGGGTCATGTCGAGCTTCTGCGAGTAGGCCGGGTAGTCGATCGTGCATTTCTCGGGCTGGGGCGGCATCTTCTTGCGGGCATCCTCGCGCGCGGTGACGAGGCGCTCGGCTTCCTGGGCAGACAGGCGCAGTCGCTTTGCCTCCTCCGCCATCAGCCGTTCACGGCGAGCCTTCTCGGCCGCAAGCGCCGCTTCCTTCTGGCGACGCTCCTGCTCCACACGCTGGCGCTCGAGCTCCTGGGCCCGTTGTGCCGCGGCCGCCTTCGCCGCCCGCTCCCGCTGCAGGCGCGCCTCCTCGGCGGCGAGTTCCTGTTTCAGCTTGTCGGCAGCGAGCTGTTGTTCCGGCGACGCCGCCTTGCAGTGGCCGAGAGCCACGCATTTGACAGGTGTCACGCAGTAAAGATTCTCGATGTCGTCGATATTCATGCCGACGGTGTTGACCCGCAGATAGCTGCGAATGTCGACGGAGCGCCCCTCGGCCTTGGCCTTCTTGCCCGTGCACGGGAACCAGATGCCCAGCTCCGCGGCTGACGACAGCGAGGGAAGGCCCGCAAGCGCCGCGACGAACAGCAAACAAATCAGACGATGAAGTGGCATATCGAATGGTGCTCCAGAGGGGCGGCATCTCCGGCCCCGCGGCATCCTAGTCGAGGCCGTTCGAGCTTCGTGGTCCGCGCGGGCAAGGTTCTGAGCACAATGCCGCGCTGGAGCGCTTCTTTCACAATGGGCTGGCCGCTCGCACCCGCAAGACCGGCGGCTGCTTCCGAAAGCCGGCTGAATCCGTCGGCTCAGCCCAAGCTCAGTCCTCCCTCACCAACCTCATCCCCACCAGCGTATAGCGCGTGTCCGGCGCATTCCAATTGCGGAACGACGAGCGCGCGTAGAAAGCCCAGGTGTGCCAGGAGCCGCCGCGGCGGACCTTGACACCGCCTCCGGCCGGTTTGGGCGGGCCCTGCGGGTCGTCGAGCGGCGACTGCGCGTAGTAGTCCTCGCCATGCCAGTCGGCCACCCACTCCCAGGCATTGCCGTGCATGTCGTAGAGGCCCCAGGCGTTCGGCGCGAAGCTGCCCACCGGGGCGGTGAAGGCGTGGCCGTCGTGGTGCGGCAGCGCCATCGCCTGCCAGCGCGGCCACAGGGCGGCGCTGTCGGCATCGAAGACATTGGCGATGCGCGCCAGCGAGCGCGGATCGTCGCCGGACGCGTAGCGCGTGCGCGTGCCGGCGCGGCAGGCGTACTCCCATTCGGCCTCGGTCGGCAGCCGGTAGCGCCGGCCCTCGGTCTTGCTGAGCCATTCGGCGAGGGCAACCGCGTCGTTCCAGGTGATGTTGACGACTGGATGGTCGTCGGTTTGCGCGAAGCCGGGATCGGCCCAGGAATAGCGCGGCAGCCTGCCCTCGAAGGCGTCGCCGCGCGGGCTGGTCGCCGGGTCGTAGTCTTTGCGCCAGCCGTAGCCGCCGGTGCCGTCGGCGATCGACTCGGGCACATAGCCGGAGGCCTGCAGGAAGCGCCGGAACTGGCCGACGGTGACTTCGTGCCGACCCATCAGGAAGGGCTTGGTGATGCGCACCCGGTGCACCGGCCCCTCGTCGGTCAGCTTGAGGAAACGCTCGCGCGGCAGCGCCGGGAAGGCCGCGGCCAGGGCCTCGGGGCTTTCCTCGCTGCCCATCAGGAATTCGCCGGCCGGGATCCGGACGAAGCGCATGCCCAGGCTGTTGCTCCATTCGGGCTCGGCGGCCTGGGCCGCGAACGCGATCGCGAGCAAGGCCGGCAGAAGTGGGGTTCTCGGTTCCATGCCGCGATGCTAGGGCCGCGGCCATGGGGGAGAATCGGGTTTTCCGCCAGCCCTCGCCGATGTTCACCGATCTGATCACTCCGCCGCCCGCCGCCGAGGCCGATGCCCGCCAGCGCTTCATGCGCCTGCTGCGCCTGGCGCTGAGCGGCGAGGGCGGCTTCAACAAGCTGCTGCTGAGCAAGTACAGCGGGCCCAAGGACGAGAAGATCGAGCGGCTGACCGTGCGCGAGCTCGAGCTGCGCGGCGAGCGTCAGCTGTCCTTTCTGTGGCGGCATGCGAGCAAGGATGTCACCAAGAACCACCCGCTCGAGCAAGGCCTGGCCCTGATCGACGAGCTGCTCGGCACCCAATTCCAGAACGCCCATCTGCTGGCCGGCGGCCAGGAGCTGCAGCTGGCCTTCAGCCGCAAGGGCCGGCCGAGCTTGCGCGTCGCCAAGCTGGCCGCGGACGAGCTCGCCGCGCCGACCGCGCACGACAAGGAAAAGCAGCGCCATCTGGAGCTGGGCAAGCCGTTCTGGACCGCGCTGGGCCTGACGCACGAGGGCAGGGCCGGCGAGCGCCAGCTGGTGCCGGCGATGTCGCGCAAATGGAAGCAGATCAACAAGTTCATCGAGGTGATGAGCGCGGCGATCAAGAGCAGCCCGCTGGCCGGGGCGGCCGAGATCCATGTCAGCGATTTCGGCTCCGGCAAGGGCTATCTGACCTTCGCAATGCACGACTGGCTGAGCAGCCAGGGCAAGCAGGCCGAGGTCAGCGGCATCGAGCTGCGCGAGGACATGGTCCGGCTCTGCAATGCCGCGGCCCAGCAGCATGGCCTGGCGGGCCTGCGTTTCGTCCAGGACGATGTGCGCCACTACAAGCCCGCGCGGCTGGACGTGATGATCGCCCTGCATGCCTGCGATATCGCGACCGACTACGCAATCCACCTGGGCCTGCGGGCCGGCGCCGGCATCATCATGTGCTCGCCCTGCTGCCACAAGCAGATCCGCCCGCAGATGCAGCTGCCGCCGCAGCTGCGGCCGATGCTGCAGCACGGCATCCATCTGGGCCAGGAGGCCGAAATGGTCACCGATGCCCTGCGCGCGCTGCTGCTGGAGGCTTCGGGCTACGAGACCCAGGTCTTCGAGTTCATCGCGCTGGAACACACCAGCAAGAACAAGATGATCCTGGCGGTGAAGAAGAGCGGCGCGGCCCTGGCCGCGGCCGAGAAGAAACGGCCCGAGCTGCTGGCGCAGATCTCAGAGATCAAGCGCTTCTACGGCATCCGCGAGCAGTGCCTGGAGAGCCTGATCCAGCAGGGCGAGGGCGCCGCCTGCCCGGCCTGAACGAACTTATTTATTTGCCGATAAACGGCGTCGCCGGCGTCATGCCTTCCTGCATCAGCTTGAGCTCGGCCTTGTACCACTTGTCGAAGACGGCATTGAAGGCCTTCTCGTACTCGCCGCTGGCCAGTGACCAGCCGGTGGACGCGCGCGAGCAGGCGGGCTTGGCCATCGCCGCGCTGACATAGTCGGCGCTGCCACCGGTGGCCTTCTTGCCGGTCTCGACCAGATCGCAGGCGACCGAGGCGGCGGCGAGGTACTCCTTCTCGGCCTCCTTCTTCTTGCCCTGGTCGTAGAGCAGCGAGCCCAGATCGTTCTTGATCTCGGCATAGCGCACGCGCGGATCGACGTCGAGCGCGTTCTTGACGCCGGCCTCGTCCTTGCGCCACAGCCATTGCTCGGCGCGCCGCAGCGCCTCGATGCCGCGGTTCTGCAACTCGGTCTTCTCGATCTTCGGCTGGATGCCCTGCGAGGGCCGGCGGCCGGGGAAGTAGTTGCTGGTGTAGACCTTGGCCAGCGCCATCTCGAATTCCTCGCCGTCGACGAAGCCGCCCTTCAGCAGGTCGCGCTGGCGCTCGGAAGTCAGCTTGGCGCGGTTGTCGTCGAAGCGATCCAGGGCCTGGCGTCCCGTCGCGATGACCCGGTCGGCCTCGGGGACGCGATCCAGTTGCAGCAGGGTCAGGGCCGCTTCCTTGAACAGGCGCTGGTTCTCGATATAGGTGTGGAAATGCTTGCCGCCGTCGAAATGCTCGCGCACACCGGCCAGACCGGCGCCCAGCACCTGCAGCGCCTCCTCGGGCTTGCCGCTCTCGCGCAGGGCCGCGCCGCGCCAGGTCAGCGCCTGCATCGCATATTTGAAGAGATCGTGGCGCTCCGATTCGGTCGCATCGGGGGCGCGGTAGGCGCGCTCGTAACCGTCCATCAGGGCTGCGCAGCTGTCGGCCTTCAGCTTCATGCAGTCGATCAGGTGCTTGTTCCGCACCTCCTTGAAGATGTCGACCATCTTGCCCGGGGCGGCGCCGTCCTGGGCCGAGGCGGCGAGATGCAGGCAGGCCGCGACAACGATCGCGCCGCGGCGCAGGAGTCCGTTCATGTTCTTGATCCGTTCGAGTACGTCCCCTGGGGGCAGGGTCGCCGGATTCTAGAAAGCGTCAAGCGCCGACGGCCGGGTCGGCGCGGGCGGTCCGCCGAATACGTCACGGCCGGGGCGCCCCAAAGCGGCGCAAGGCTTGCCCGATCGCTATTCGATCGTCACCTTCGCGTCCTTGACCAGCTTGGCGAACTTCTCGGTCTCGCCCTTGATCTGCTGGGCCATCTGATCGCTGCTGTTGCCGATGGGCTCGGCGCCGATCTCGTCCATGCGCTTCCTGAAGTCCGGCGACTGGATCACCTTGACCATCTCGGCATTGAGCCGCGCGACGATGTCCTTGGGCGTCGCTACCGGCGCCAGCACGCCGAACCAGGTGCCGATATTGAAGCCCTTCAGCCCCGCCTCGTCCAGGGTCGGTACATCGGGCAGGGCCGAGCTGCGCTTGGCCGTCGTCACCGCCAGCGCGCGCAGCTTGCCGGCCTTGATATGCGGCAGCACCGGCGTCACCGTGTCGAATGACATCGTGATCTGCCCGCCCAGGAGGTCGGTCGCCAGCGGACCGCTGCCCTTGTAGGGGATGTGCATGAGGTCGGTACCGGTGACGTTCTCGAACTGCGTGCCGATCAAATGCTGGGCGGTGCCATTCCCGTTCGAGCCGTAGCTGAACTTGCCCGGCTGCGTCTTCAGCAGGGCCACCAGTTCGGCGACGTTCCTGGCCGGCGTCGCCGCGTTGACGACCAGCACATTCGGCACCAGCGCGATCTCGGTGATGGGCTGGAAGTCCTTCTGGAAGTCGTAGGGCAGCTTCTTGTAGACGCTGCTGGCAATCGTGTGGTGGACGGCGCCGACCAGCAGCGTGTAGCCGTCCGGCTTGGACTTGGCCGCATAGTCGGCGCCCAGGGTCGCGCCGGCGCCCGGCTTGCTTTCGACGATGACCGGTTGGCCCAGCACGGGCTGCAGCTTGTCGGCCAGCGCACGGGCCAGCACATCGGTCGTGCCGCCGGCCGGGAAGGGCACGACCAGGGTGACCGGCTTGGCCGGCCAGGCCTGGGCATGAACCGCCGTCGTGGCGGCGGCGAACAGGGCGGTGGCCAGCAGCAGCCGGCGGCGATTGGGCTTGTGGCTCATCGTTTGTCTCCTCTTGTGATCGTGATCGGACCGCTCAGGCGGCCTTGCGTTGCTGCTCGTCGCGCAATTGCGCGCAGACGGCGGCGGTCACATCGGCCGTGCGGGCTTGGCCGCCGAGGTCGCCGGTGTGCAGGGCCGGGTCGGCGGTGACGCGCTCGATCGCCGCCATCAGCCGCCCCGCGGCGGCCTGCTCGCCGAGATGCTCGAGCAGCATCACGCAGGACCAGAAGGTGCCGACCGGATTGGCCAGGCCCTTGCCCATGATGTCGAAGGCCGAGCCGTGGATCGGCTCGAACATCGAGGGGTAGCGGCGCTCGGGATCGATATTGCCAGTCGGCGCGATGCCCAGGCTGCCGGCCAGGGCGGCGGCCAGGTCGCTGAGGATGTCGGCATGCAGATTGGTCGCGACGATGGTGTCCAAGGTGTCGGGCTTGTTGACCATGCGCGCGGTGGCTGCGTCGACCAGTTCCTTGCCCCAGGTGACGTCGGGAAACTCCTTGCTGATCTGCAGGGCGATCTCGTCCCACATCACCATCGCATGGCGCTGCGCATTGCTCTTGGTGATCACGGTCAAGAGCTTGCGGGGGCGCGACTGGGCCAGCTTGAAGGCGTAGCGCATGATGCGCTCGACGCCGGTGCGGGTCATCATCGACACGTCGGTGGCCGCCTCGATAGCGTGCCCCTGGTGGACGCGGCCGCCGACGCCGGCGTACTCGCCCTCGGAGTTCTCGCGCACGATCACCCAGTTCAGGTCCTCGGGCCCGCAGCGCTTCAGCGGCGCGTCGATGCCCGGCAGGATGCGGGTCGGCCGCACGTTCGCATACTGGTCGAAGCCCTGGCAGATCTTCAGGCGCAGGCCCCACAGCGTGATGTGATCGGGGATGTCCGGATCGCCGGCCGAGCCGAACAGGATCGCGTCCTTGTCGCGCAGCGCGTCGAGCCCGTCGATGGGCATCATCTCGCCATGCGCGCGGTACCAGTCGCCGCCCCAGCCGAAGTTCTCGAACTCGAAGCCAAAGCCGCCGCCGCTGGCCGTCGCCAGCGCCTCCAGCACCTGCTGGCCGGCCGGAATCACTTCCTTGCCGATGCCGTCACCAGGGATCGTGGCGATGCGATAGGTCTTCATAGCGCTGTCTCCTTCAGTTCCTGGGTCCTCGGACCCGTCAATGCGGCAGGGGATGTCTGCCATGGGCGAACTGTAGAAAGTCGACGGTCGCTGGGGACGCCGCTAAAGTGAAGCCATTGTTAACCTGAGTTCACAAGTCACCATGGCTTCCGGAAGCGGCAGAAGCGGCAGAAGCGGCGGCAACGGCAGTGGCAAGAGCGGCAGCGGCGGCGGCATCCAGCCGGCCGATCTGAGCTTCTTCTCGGCGCTGGCCGGCGCCGGCAGCCTCAGCGCCGCAGCGCGCGAGCTGGGCGTGACGACGCCGGCCGTCAGCAAGCATCTGGCGCAGCTGGAGCTGCGCGTCGGCGTCGCCCTGGTCAACCGCACGACGCGACGGATGAGCCTGACGCCCGAGGGCGAACTGATGCTCGAACATGCGCGCCGCATCCTCGGCGAGATCGGCGATCTGGAGGACCTGCTCGGCGCGGCCCAGGGCTCGCCCAAGGGGCTCTTGCGCGTCAACGCGACCCTGGGCTTCGGCCGCAGCCATGTGGCGCCCCTGGTCTCGGAGTTCGTGCGCCGCCATCCGCAGGTCGAGGTGCAGCTGCAGCTCTCGGTCAGCCCGCCGCCGCTCAGCGAGGACGCCTTCGACGTCTGCATCCGCTTCGGCCCGCCGCCGGACGCGCGCGTGATCGCGCGCCGCATCGCGCCGAATCGGCGCCTGCTGTGCGCGGCGCCGGCCTATCTGGCGCGCCGCGGCACGCCCAAGGTGCCGGCCGATCTGAGCGCCCACAACTGCATCGGCATCCGCCAGGGCGAGGAGGCCTATGGCCTGTGGCGGCTGGCCCAGGGCAGCGGGCGCAATGGGGGCGACAAGCACAGCGAGGCGATCAAGACGCGCGGCAATCTGAGCACCAACGACGGCGAGATCGCCGTCAACTGGGCGCTCGACGGCCACGGCATCCTGATGCGCGCCGAATGGGACATCGCCCGCTATCTGCAGAGCGGCCGCCTGGTGCAGGTCTTGCCCGACTACTGGACGCCCGACGCCGACATCTACGCCGTCTACCCGCAGCGCCACCAGACGGCGGCGCGGGTGCGCGCCTTCGTCGAGCATCTGGCGGCGCAGCTGGGCGAGGGCAGGGCCGGCTAGGACAGGCCGCCGCGCCGATCAGCGCTACTCACCCTCGACGAAGCGCACGTCCGCGATCCAGCCGCGCGCCCGCCGGGCCAGCCGGCCGGCCTCGTCCTCGCCGTCGAAGTCGGCGCTCGAGCGCTTCAGCAGCGCCGGGGCGACGTTCTCGAAGGCATTGACGTTGACGACCGCGTA
This sequence comes from Roseateles violae, assembly GCF_030410485.1. Classification (GTDB taxonomy): domain Bacteria; phylum Pseudomonadota; class Gammaproteobacteria; order Burkholderiales; family Burkholderiaceae_C; genus Roseateles_D; species Roseateles_D violae. Next base: position 28,031 of record NZ_JAUHHC010000006.1, read on the forward strand.
GAGCCGGCCGGCTATGGTGCTGGTCACCAGCGGGACGGCGCCGCAGCTGGCGCAGACATGGAAGTCGGCCGTGCGCGTGCCAAAGGCGTAGCGGCTGAGCCGGGCCGGATCGGCGATGCGCACCGACAGCGTGCCGCCGGGGCAGGAGGTCCAGACGCCGCCATGCTTGCGGCAGAAGCTGCAGCCGCAGGCGCGCGCCGGGATCTCGAGCGGCGCTTCAGGCCGCCAGTCGAGCTCGAAGCGGATATTGCGGCAGTGGCAGGCACCGTGGATCAGCATGGCGGCCGATGCTGCCATGAAGCGGCGGCGCCCGCCAGCCCCGCCCGCTGCTCGGGGTTCGCGCAGGCCCGCCGAGCAGCGGCGCACGCGGCGCGGCCGCCACGACCTACGCCAGATGGCGTATTCCGCCGCCGCGCGGGCCTGGACAGACTGCATCCAGTTGTCCCCGTCCTTCTTCTTCTCCACGACCAACCACGGAGCCTGTCGCCATGAAACTGCTATCCCGCCGCGCCCTGAGCCTGTCCGCCCTGAGCCTGGGCCTCGCCGCCCTCGGCCTGCCCAGCGCCTTCGCCGCCGACACGATCAAGGTCGGCGTGCTGCACTCGCTGTCCGGCACGATGGCGATCTCGGAGACCGTGCTGAAGGACACCGTGCTGATGGCGATCGAGGAGATCAATGCCAAGGGCGGCCTCTTGGGCAAGAAGCTGGAGCCGGTGGTCGTCGACCCGGCCTCCAACTGGCCGCTGTTCGCCGAGAAGGCCAAGCAGCTCATCTCGCAGGACAAGGTGGCCGTCGTGTTCGGCTGCTGGACCAGCGTGTCGCGCAAGTCGGTGCTGCCGGTCTTCGAGGAGCTGAACTCGCTGCTCTTCTACCCGGTGCAGTACGAGGGCGAGGAGCTGAGCAAGAACGTCTTCTACACCGGCGCCGCGCCCAACCAGCAGGCCATCCCCGCGGTCGAATACCTGATGAGCAAGGACGGCGGCTCCGCCAAGCGCTTCGTGCTCTTGGGCACCGACTATGTCTATCCGCGCACGACCAACAAGATCCTGCGTGCCTTCCTGAAGAGCAAGGGTGTCGCCGACGCCGACATCATGGAGGAGTACACCCCCTTCGGTCATAGCGACTACCAGGGCATCATCGCCAAGATCAAGAAGTTCTCGGCCGAGGGCAAGAAAACGGCCGTGGTCTCGACCATCAACGGCGACTCCAATGTGCCCTTCTACAAGGAGCTGGGCAACCAGGGCCTGAAGGCGACCGACGTGCCGGTCGTGGCCTTCTCGGTCGGCGAGGAGGAACTGCGCGGCGTCGATACCAAGCCGCTGGTCGGCCACCTGGCCGCCTGGAACTACTTCATGTCGGTCAAGAACCCGGCCAATGCCGAGTTCACCAAGAAATGGGCGGACTACGCCAAGGCCAAGGGCATTGCCGGCCACAAGGACAAGCCGCTGACCAATGACCCGATGGAGGCCACCTATATCGGCTTCAATATGTGGGCGCAGGCGGTGACCAAGGCCAAGAGCACCGACACCGACAAGGTGATCGCCGCGATGGCCGGCCAGACGGTCAAGGCGCCGGGCGGCTTCACCTCGACGATGGACGCCAAGAACCACCATCTGCACAAGCCGGTCTTCATCGGCGAGGTCAAGGCCGACGGCCAGTTCAACGTGGTCTGGAAGACGCCCGGACCGGTCAAGGCCGAGCCCTGGAGCCCCTTCATTCCCGAGAACAAGGGCAAGAAGGACGAGCCGGTCGCCAAGTCCTCCTGATCGGGCCTCCGTGATGATCCAGCGCCTGCTGCTGAAGGCGGGCGCTTGGCTGTTGCTTGTCATTCTGAGCAGCCAGGCGCATGCCCTGACCCCGGACCAGAGCCGCGCGATCGCGGCCGGCGAGACCGATGAGCGTATCGCCGCGCTGAATGCGGCCGCGGCGCGCGGCGATGCGGAGCTGGCCGCCTTCGTGCAGGCGCTGCTCGACGACCGGGTCAAGCTGCTGGCCGACCGGGCCGTCGTGCTCGCCGCGGCCGATCAGCCGGCGCCGGACGGCGCCGAGGACGTCGTCAACAACAACCGCATGCGCGGCGCGCTGCAGGCGGCGTTGGCGGCGCTGAAGCTGTTCTCGCCCGATCCCGCCGCCCGGCGCGCGGCCGTCGCCGAGCTGGGCAAGCAGGGGCTGGACGAGTCGCAGCTGCCGCTGCTGGACAAGGCCCTGGCCCAGGAAAGCGATGCCGCGCTGAAGCAGCAGCTGGGCCTGCTGCGCGCGGCCCTGGTCGTCGCCTCGCCGGACAAGTCGCGGCGGCTGGAGGCGGCGCAGCAGCTGGCCGACGCCAGCGACCCGGCCGTCAAAAGCCTGCTGGTCGAGCGCATCGCCGCCGAGCCGGACGCCGAGGTGAAGTCGGCGCTCAAGCAGGCGCTGGCCGCGCTGGACGGCCGCCTGGCCTGGGGCGAACGCCTGGGCCTGGTCTTCACCGGCCTGAGCCTGGGCTCCATCCTGCTGCTGGTGGCGCTGGGCCTGGCCATCACTTACGGGCTGATGGGCGTCATCAATATGGCCCACGGCGAGCTGATGATGATCGGCGCCTATGCGACCTATCTGGTGCAGAACGCCTTCCGCGCCTGGCTGCCGGGCGGCTTCGACTACTACGTGCTGCTGGCCATTCCCGCCAGCTTCCTGGCGGCGGCCCTGGTGGGCGCCGTGCTCGAGCGCAGCGTGATCCGCTGGCTTTACGGCCGGCCGCTGGAGACCTTGCTGGCCACCTGGGGCATCTCGCTGGTGCTGATGCAGGCGGTGCGCTCGCTGTTCGGCGCGCAGAACGTGCCGGTCGAGAACCCGGCCTGGCTGTCCGGCGGCGTCGCGGTGATGAGCAATCTGACCCTGCCCTTCAACCGCATCGCCATCATTGTGTTTGCCTTCGCGGTGCTGGGCGGCGTCGCGCTCTTGATCGCGAAGACGCGCCTGGGCCTGTTCGTGCGCGGCGTCACGCAGAACCGCCGCATGGCCGCCTGCATGGGCGTCAATACCGCGCGCATCGACTGCTATGCCTTCTCGCTGGGCGCCGGCATCGCCGGCCTGGCCGGCTGCGCGCTGAGCCAGGTCGGCAATGTCGGCCCCGATCTGGGCCAGAGCTATATCGTCGACAGCTTCATGGTCGTGGTGCTCGGCGGCGTCGGCCAGCTGGCCGGCACGGTGATCGCGGCGCTGGGCCTGGGCGTGCTGAACAAGCTGCTGGAGGGCGTGGCCGGCGCGGTGCTGGCCAAGATCATGGTGCTGATCTTCATCGTCGTCTTCATCCAGAAGCGGCCGCAGGGCCTGTTCGCGATGAAGGGGCGCAGCGCGGAAGCCTGATGAGCCACGAGATGATGATGAACACCCCCACCACCTCGACCGCCGCGCTGCTGCCGCAGGCGCCGCGCCTGCTGTCCGCGCGCGGCTGGAGCGCCGTGCTGGTCGCCCTGCTGACGATCGCGGTGCTGGTGCCGCTGCTGAACCTCTGGGTGCCTCCGGGCCACTGGCTGCACCTGAGCGACTACAGCGTCGGCCTGACGGCCAAGATCATGTGCTACGCGATCTGCGCGCTGGCGATGGACCTGATCTGGGGCTATACCGGCATCCTGTCGCTGGGCCACGGCCTCTTCTTTGCGCTGGGCGGCTATGCGATGGGCATGTACCTGATGCGCCAGATCGGCCGCGACGGCAACTACCAGAGCGATCTGCCGGACTTCATGGTCTTCCTCGACTGGAAGGCCTTGCCCTGGCACTGGGGCTTCAGCGACAGCCTCGCCTTTCAGCTGCTGATGGTGCTGGCCGTGCCGGGCCTGCTGGCCTTCGTGTTCGGCTTCTTCGCCTTCCGCTCGCGCATCAAGGGCGTCTACTTCTCCATCATCACGCAGGCGCTCAGCTATGCGGCGATGCTGCTGTTCTTCCGCAACGAGACCGGCTTCGGCGGCAACAACGGCTTCACCGACTTCAAGCGCATCGCCGGCATCCCGCTGCAGTTGCCCGGCACGCGCATGGCGCTGTTCGTCGCCACCGGCCTCGTCCTGCTGGGCTTCTACTTGATGGCGCGCTGGATCGTCGCCAGCAAGTTCGGCCGCGTGCTGCAGGCGATCCGCGATGCCGAGGGCCGGGTGATGTTCACCGGCTACGACCCCTTGGCCTATAAGCTGGCGATCTGGACCCTGTCGGCGCTGATGTGCGGCGTCGCCGGTGCGCTCTATGTGCCCCAGGTCGGCATCATCAACCCGGGCGAGATGAGCCCGGCCGCCTCGATCGAGATCGCGATCTGGACGGCTGTCGGCGGCCGCGCCAGCCTGATCGGCCCCATCGTCGGCGCCTTCTTCGTCAACGGCGCGAAGAGCTGGTTCACCCAGGTGTTTCCGGAGTTCTGGCTCTACTTCCTGGGCGCGCTGTTCATCGCGGTGACCTTGTTCCTGCCGAACGGCATCATCGGCCTGTTCCGCAAGAAGGGAGAGCGGGAATGACGCCCGAGCTGATGGAGGCCGGCGCCGAGGCGCTGCAACACCATGCCGAGCTCGAGGCCCAGAAGGATGCCTCGGGTGGCCGCGGCGCGTCCTTCGGCCGCCTGCTGACCGCCGGCCTGCCGGACTTTGCCCATGGCGTCGCGCTCTACCTCGACGACGTGACGGTCAGCTTCGACGGCTTCAAGGCCCTGAACCGGCTGAGCCTGCTGATCAATGTCGGCGAGCTGCGCTGCATCATCGGCCCCAACGGTGCCGGCAAGACGACGATGATGGATGTCATCACCGGCAAGACCCGGCCCGACGAGGGCACGGTCAGCTTCGGCCAGAACATCGACCTGCTGCGCCTGCGCGAGAACGAGATCGCCGAGATCGGCATCGGCCGCAAGTTCCAGAAGCCCACGGTGTTCGAGCCGCTGTCGGTGTTCGAGAACCTGGAGCTGGCGCTGAAGGCCGACCGCCGCGCCCGTGCCAGTCTCTTCCATCGCCTCTCCGGCGCGCAGCTGGACCGCATCGCCGAGATCCTCGAGCTGATCCACCTGCTGCCGGCCGCGCAACGCCAGGCCGGCCTGCTCTCGCACGGCCAGAAGCAGTGGCTGGAGATCGGCATGCTCTTGATGCAGGACCCGAAGCTGCTGCTGCTCGACGAGCCGGTGGCCGGCATGACCGACGAGGAGACCGAGCGCACGGCCGAGCTGTTCCTGTCGCTGGAGGGCCAGCATTCGCTGGTCGTCGTCGAGCACGATATGAAGTTCGTCGACCAGCTGACCCAGGGAAAGAAGAAGGTGACCGTGCTGCACGAGGGCTCGGTGCTGGCGGAAGGGCTGTTGGCCGAGGTGCAGGCGAACGAGAAGGTGGTGGAGGTGTACCTTGGGCGCTGAGTTGATGGTGACTTGCGCTGGTCGGCCGACAGCGGGTACCCGCCGACCTCCGTGCCAGGGCGAGGACGCCCTGGCGCTCGCTAGGCACGAACAGTCCCCCGGACTGTTCGTGTCCGAGCTCGCTCCCCCGGCCCTTGCTTTGGCGCGGAAGCGGGGTGGTCGTTGGGCCGATGGCAGTCGGTGTCCGTCCGACGTAGGTAAAGGAGGAGGCCCGCAGGGCCGGGGGACACGAAGTCGGATGGATACCGGCTGGCATCGGCATGCCCCGCTCATCGCGGAAGAAGCAGGACACCAGAGGCAAGCGCGATGCTGAAAGCCACCGACCTCCACCAGTACTACGGCGGCTCCCACATCCTGCGCGGCGTGGGCTTCGAAGCGCGCGAGGGTGAGATCACGGTGATCCTCGGGCGCAACGGCGTCGGCAAGACGACGCTGCTGAAGAGCCTGATGGGCGTGGTGCCCATCAGAAGCGGAGAGCTGCTGCTGGACGGGCAGAACATCGCGCGCGACACGCCCTATCAGCGCGTGCGCCGCGGCATCGGCTATGTACCGCAGGGGCGCGAGATCTTCGGTCGGCTGACGGTCGAGGAGAACCTGCGCATGGGCCTGGCCTACAAGCGCGCCGGCAGCCGCATCCCGCCGCAGCTGTTCGAGCTGTTCCCGGTGCTCAAGCAGATGCTGCATCGCCGCGGCGGCGATCTCTCCGGCGGCCAGCAGCAGCAACTGGCGATTGCGCGCGCGCTGGCGGCGGGGCCGCGGCTCTTGATCCTCGACGAGCCGACCGAGGGCATCCAGCCCAGCATCATCAAGGACATCGGCCGCGTGCTGCGCCAGCTGGCCGACCAGGGCCTGGAACTCGAGCCGGGTCAGCGCCAGCGCATGGCCATCGTGCTGGTCGAGCAGTACTACGACTTTGCCGAGGAGCTGGCCGACCAGTACCTGGTGATGGAGCGCGGCCAGGTCATCGCGCGCGGCCGTGGCAGCGAGATGCAGGCCCAGGGCGTGCGCGCGCTGGTTTCGGTCTAGCGCGCCCAGCCGATGGAGAACCCCTAGAAGCAAGAAAGCCCCGGCACGAGGCCGGGGCTTGGGGAGCGCGGGACACCGCCCTGGACATCGCTGCGGCAATCGCTAGCAATGTGGGGCCGCGGTGTGGAAAGGCGAGCGCGGATCGCGCGGGCCGGGCATGCCTGGCGGCATGCAGCCCTGGCGCGGAATTTGAGGGTGAGCGCCGGACGCTTAGAACGAGGTCCAGTCGCCGTCCGTCTCCGCCTTCGCGGCCGTCGCGGCCAGCGCCGGGGCCGGAGCCGGTTTCGGCGTGGCCGGCTTGACGAGCGGAGCGGGCCTGGCGCTTGCGGCCTTGGCGGCCAGCGGCCGGGCCGCCGGCGTGGGGCGCGGAGCGGGCGCCGCGACCGGCTTGCGGATCGCGTTGCTGCCGTTCGTCGCCTGCGCGGCGTTCAGCTTGAAGCTGGCGACCGCCTGCAGCAGCGCCTGGGCCTGCGTCTTCAGGCTCTCGCTTGCGGCGGCGCTTTCCTCGACCAGGGCGGCGTTCTGCTGGGTGGCCTGGTCCAGCTGCGTGACCGCCTCGCCGACCTGGCCGATGCCCGAGCTCTGCTCGCGGCTGGCGCTGCTGATCTCGCCGACCAGATCGGCCAGCTTCTGCACCGAGTTGACGATGTCCTGGATGGTCTGGCCGGCGCGGTCCACCAGCTGGGTGCCGCTCTGCACGCGCTCGACCGAGTCGTTGATCAGGCTCTTGATTTCCTTGGCGGCCTCGGCGCTGCGCTGCGCCAGGCTGCGCACCTCGCCGGCCACGACGGCGAAGCCGCGGCCCTGTTCGCCGGCGCGGGCGGCCTCGACCGCCGCGTTCAGGGCCAGGATATTGGTTTGGAAGGCGATGCCGTCGATCACCGAGATGATGTCGGCGATGCGCTTGGAGCTGTCCTCGATGCCGCGCATCGTCGTCACCACCTCGCCGACGACCTGGCCGCCGTCGCGGGCGACCTGGCTGGCGCTCTGCGCCAGCTGGTTCGCCTGGGCGGCGTTGTCGGCGTTCTGACGCACGGTGGCGTTCAGCTGCTCCATCGTCGCCGAGGTCTCTTCCAGCGAGGCGGCCTGGTCCTCGGTGCGGGCCGACAGATCGGCATTGCCCTGGGCGATCTGGGCGCTGGCGGTGGCGACCGAGTCGGCGCCGCTGCGCACGCCGCCGACGGTGGCGATCAGGCTTTGCTGCATGCGCTGCATTGCTTCGAGCAGGCGGGCCGTCTCGTCCTTGCCGCTGAACTCGATCGCCTGGCTCAGATCGCCGTCGGCGACGCGGTCGGCGGCCTGCACGGCGCGCTCCAGCGGCGTGGTGATCGCGCGGATCAGCGCCACCGCCATCGCGGCGGCCACGCCGGCCGCGGCCAGCGCGACCACCAGCAGCAGCGTCGTCGCGCGGCCGTAGGTCTGCTCGGCACGCTCGGCCGACGCCTGGGCACCCTTGTTGTTCAGTTCGACGATCTCGCCGATGGTCTTGTTCGATTCCAGATAGGCCTGACGCGCTTCGCCGCCCTGGATCTTGCGGGCCTCGTCCTGCTGGCCGCCCTTGTTCAGCGCGACGGCCTTCCGCGCCAGATCCTGGTAGCGGCCGAAGCTGTCCTTGAACCGCTCGTAGAGCTTGCGCTCCTCGTCGCTGTTGATCAGCTTCGCGTACTGCTCGCTGTCCGTCTTGAACAAGGCCGAGGCATCGCTCATGTTCTTGTCGGCCGTCGCCATCTGCTCGGGCGTCGTCGCGGCCATCTGTTGCAGCAGGCTGATCCGGTAGTCGGCGATGTCGGTGTCCATCGCGCCGGCGTAGCGCACGGCCGGCAGCCAGTTGCCGCTGATCTCGCGTGATTCGCCCTGCACGATCTGCAGGCGCGTGTAAGAGAACAGCGCCAACAGCAGCAGCAGGCCGGTCAGCAGCGCGAAAGCGCCCTTCAGCTTGTTGGCGATGCTCATGTTCTTGATCAATCCCACGTCAGATTCCCCTCGATGACGGGTGGAATCATCGGCGGAATGGCCGGGCTTCGATCGGCCGAAGAGGGCGGCCGAAGCGGTGTTTCTCCGGCTCAGGTGCGCCAGATCCGCGGCGGGCAGGCCGGCAGGCCCCAGGCGAGGCGGCGCCAGTCGGCCCAGACCTTGAGCAGCAGGGCGAAGGCCGGCTCGACCCGCTCGGCCAGCAGGCGCAGCACGACGACACCGTCCTCGGGCGCCGTCGCGCCGGCGCTGGCGGCCAGCAGCGGATCGGCGGCGCAGTGCGCGCGCGCCGCCTCCAGCAGCGCCTCGCGCCGCGCGGCGCTCAGCGGCCGGCCGGCGGCGAACCAGGCGGTCGCCAGCAGCCGGCGGCCGGCCAGGCCCAGCGGCGAGTCGAGCAGGGCCGCGTCGGCCTCGGCATCGAGCCGGCCCCGCTCAAGCCAGCGGCCGGGCAGTTCCAGATGCTGCAGATAGCGGCCGCGGCGGAAGGGCAGGCCGGCGCCGGGCAGGCCCAGCGCGACCAGGTCCCAGCCCATCATCTCGGCGCCCGGCGCGAGCTCGAAGCGCATGCGGTTCTCGGCCAGCGCCGCGTCGTAGACCAGGGTCTCCAGCGGCAGCCATTCGAGCCGCGCGCCATCGGCCAGCCGGGCCCGCAGGCTTTGCGTCGCCGTCGCGCCGGCGCTGCGGTAGAAGCGGGTGGCGCTGGGCGTGGTGATCAGCGCATGGCTGCCGGCGGCCAGGCTGGCCTCGATCTCGAGCCGGTCGCCGCCGACGATGCCGCCGGGCGGGTGGACCAGAACATGGTGGCAGACCCCGGGCCCCTCCGGATAAAGCCGCTGCAGCACGCGCAGCGGGCCCTCGTGCCGATCAAGCGCGATCGTGCGGCCCTCATCGTCCGGCCGGTAGTCCAGCGTCAAGCGTCCCATCCATCCCATGGGAGGAGCTTAGCAAGAGCCGTGCGCGCTCAGTGGGCGTGGCCGGCCTCGGCCGTCCTGGCCGTGACGTTCAAGCGGGCCGCCGGCGCCTTCAGGCCCTTGCTGCTCGCGCCGGCGGCCGGAATCTCCGCCCAGTCCGTCTCGCCCTGGGCGCAGACCTGGCGCAGCTTGAACCAGAGCTCGCCGGGCTGCTCGGGCAGCGTGCCGCGCAGCTGGAACTCGTCGTACCAGGCGTCCTGCAGCTGATCGGCCTCACTATTTGCCGTCCATGTGACCTCGGCCAGGTCCTGCTCGATCCGGCGGCCGTGGCTCTCATAGGGCTGGGCCAGCGGGGCCATGCGCAGGCTCAGGGTCCAGCCCGGCTTGGGCACCGGCTTGGCGCCACGGAAGCCCTCCGGCAGGCGGACCGTGATATGCCGCGTCGCCGAGCCCTCGCAGCCGTGGCCGACCTTGAACACCGCCTTGTAGGCGCTGCCCGCCTCGGCCGAAGGCTGCTCCAGCACGATATGCGCCCGGGCGCTGCCGGCCAGCACCAGCAGGGCGGCGATCAGGGATGGTTTCTTGTGCTTCATCGTCTGCCTTTCAGAGATCGAACTTCAGCTCGGCGCTGTAGCTGCGCTGCGGATAGGGGTGGAAGTTCCAGTAGTGGTAGTCGTTCAGGTTGTCGATGCCGAAGGCGGCGCTCCAGTGCCGGTCCAGCCTCCACAGCAGGCGCAGATCGGCGCTGGCGAACTTGCTGACCCCCATGTACGCAAAGCCGTTGACGTCGGCATTGTTCAGGGTCCGGTACTGGCGGCCGCTGAAGCGGCCGGCCAGGCTGGCGCTCCACTGGGCGTTGAAGCGGTAGGCGGCGAGGGCGGTGGCGCGCCAGCGCGGGATGTTCGGCTGCCACTTGCCCAGGGTGTCGCCCGGCGTCGTCACGAAGCCGCTATTGGCCTTGATGATGGAGTCGGCGTAGCTCAGGCTGGCGGACAGATCCAGCCCCGACAGCAGCGCGTCGACCATGGAGGCCGTCGCCTCGGCGCCGCGCGTGGCGATGTGATCGATGTTCTGCACCCGGCTGATATTGCGGTTGGCGGCCGGGTCCAGGATCGTCTGCGAATACAGCGAGTCGTGCGTGTCCTCCGCGAACAGGGTCAGCCGCACCTGCAGTGCGCCGAAGAAGGCCTGCTCCGCCGTCAGCTCGGCGGTCCAGGACTTCTCGGGCCGCAGATTCGGGTCGTTGATGTACTGCGAGTTCGTCGTCGATGTCGCCCCATAGAGCTCGGCCACCGTCGGCATGCGCAGCGCGCGGCCTGTTGCGAGCTTCAGCAGCGTGTCGGGCCGCAGCTGCCAGGACAGCGCCGCCTTGGGCGACCAGTCGGTCTCGCTGCGTGCCGGGTAATCCTGTCCGCTGCCGGCGGAGAAGTCGGTGCGGCCCTGATCGGCCCGCCAATGCTCGGCGCGCAGGCCCAGCACGGCCTTCCAGTCCTCGGCGATCAGCCAGGCGTCCTGCGCATAGGCGCTTTGCAGCCGGGTCTTGCCGCGCACCTGGCTGGACAGCGCGCCGGGCCCATCGAGCAGGTAGTTGCCGGGAATCTGGGACGCCAGGTAACTGAGCAGATAGCTGTCCTGCTGCAGGCCCAGCTCGATCACATGGCGGCCGGCCGCCGCGGCCGGGCGCCAGACGGCCTTGGCGGCCAGCGAGTTCCAGCCGCTGCCGCTGCCATCGGCCAGGGTGCCGGCGCCGCCGCTCAGCGCGCCCGGCTGCGGATTGGCGGCGGCGTTCTGGCGCTTGTCGTCGCGCTGGTAGTCGTAGAGGCTGGCGGCCAGCTCCCAGTCCCATTCTCCCTGGGTGCGGCTCTTCAGCGAGAGGCCGTGCATCAGGTGCTGCAGCTGCTCGCGCGTCAGCGCGAAATCGCCGCCGCTGAGCGCCTGCGCGCCGCTGAACTGGATGCCGTCGATATTGATCGTCCCGGCGTAGACCGGCTGGCCCTTCGCATCGCGCAGCCAGCTCTGCGAATCGCCCCGCGCCTCGTTGCGCCAGACGCCCAGCAGATAGCTGGCGCGCAGCGTCGGGTCCAGGTCGTAGGCCAGCTTCAGCTTCAGATGGTCCTGGCGGGTCTGGTACTGGGTGCCGGCGCCGAGCAGGAACCAGGGCTGGTTCGCGCTGTTCGGCTGCAGCAGGGCGCCGCTGACCGGTGTGCCGGCGCTGCCGGGCGTGCCATTGGCCAGCAGGCGGTTGGCGAAGGTGAGCGGCTGGCCCTCGCTGTCGGTCCGGCTGAGGTTCAGCCACCAGGACAGCGCGCCGGCGCGGTCGCCGATGGCGGCGCTGGCCTGCCAGGCGCGGTAATGCTCGCGCCGGCCGTAGAGCTCGAAGTCCTGGCTGCTGTAGCCCAGCTTGGCATGGGCCTCGAAGCGGCTCGGCATGCGGGTCTGGTAGTCCACGACGGCGCCGACCGAATTGCCCGGGTAGGCGGCCGAGAAGGGGCCGTACATCACGTCCACCCGCTCGATCTCCTCCGGCGTCACCAGGCCCCAGCGCGGCGGAAAGGACAGGCCACCGACGCCGTTGCCCAGGTAGTTGGACAGCAGCACGCCGTCGGCATAGACGGCCGAGCGCGCGCTATTGCCGGTGCCGGAGGCGCGGCTGGACAGGATGGCGTGGTTGTAGTCGCCGATATAGCGCTTGCGCACCAGCAGGCTGGGGAAGTACTTCAGCGCATCCTCGGCATCGCTGGCGTTGACCGTGCGGGCGATCTCCTCGCGCGTGATGCTCTCGCGCGTGGTCGGGATATTGCTGGGCAGCGAGCTCGGCGCCTGGCCCAGCACCTGGACCAGGCCCAGCTTCTTGGCCGCCGGCGCGGGGACGGCCTCGGCCATGTCCGCCGCCTCGTCGCCGCAATCGTCGCAGGCCCGGGCGGCCGGGCTCAGCAGCATGCAGGCCAGGGCCGCGCCGCCGAGCGCGGACGGAAAATTCTTCTTGTCGTACATCGAAGGTCCGAATGAGTAGCAGCGGAGCCCCGGCTGGAGAAAGCGGGGCCGCGAGGGCGCCGCGGAGGGCGCCGCAGAGACTCAGACGGACAGCGGAGGCGCGCGCGCCGGCGCCTTGCGCCATGCATGGGGCGTGCCGTTGGCGCTGTAGAAGCGCTCGGGCATCGCGAACCCGAGATCGAGCCGCAGCGCCAAGGCCTGCGCCGCCGGGGGCGGCAGCGCCAGATCGCTCGCGTGCAGATGGCACATCGCGCAATGGCCCATGGTCAGCAGGTCCAAGCTCGAGGGCTGGGCCGGCGCCTGCTTGGCGGCACCGCGCGGCGTGGCCGAGCTGCTGCAGATCTCCTGCCAGGCCAGCGCATCACCGCGCGCATGGCTCAGCGCCGCGCTGATCGAGGGCGCGAGCGCGCCCAGCAGCAGGATCGCGATGGCGAACCAGGCTTGCAGGCGGTGATGGGCGCGGCGATGGAACATGGGGCGGCATTCTAGCCGCCGCCCCCGGGCCGGGCTCAGAAGCGGTGGCGCAGGCCCAGCGAGTAGCTGGCGCCGTCGGACTGGCCGTCCAGCTGGTCGCTCATGCCCACCAGATAGAGATCGGTGCGCTTGGACAGCCAGTAGTCGTAGCCGATGCTGAAGGTCTTGCGATCCGGGCCGGCCGAGGCCGAGATCTGGCCGTACTGGGCCAGGATCTTGCCGGCGCCGACATTGATGGTCGCGCCGAGGCCGAAGATCTTGTAGTCGCGGTGGATGCTCTTGTTGTCGACCTCGCCGTACTGGCCGAAGAGCTTGGCAGCGCCGAAGTCGTAGCTGCCGTTGAGCTGCCAGGTCTCGGTATTGTCCAGCGGCGATGTCGTGCTCGGGTCCTTGTAGGCATGCTGCCAGACCAGGGCCGAGGCGAAGGCGCCGCTGTTGTAGCCGGCATTGACGCCGTAGTTCTTGCCACCCGCGCCCTCGCCGGCGGCGATGATGGCGCCGGCGCTGAAGCCGGACCAGGTCGGGGTCAGGTATTGCACCGAATCGCTCCAGCCGCTGTCACCGGTGACGGTGCCGCTGGTGAAGTAGTGGCGGATGCTGGGCGAGTAGCCGAAGGAGTCTCCGAAGGCATTGAACAGCAGGGTCGAGACGAACAGCGGCGTCGTGTTGCGGCCGGCGCGCACGGTGCCGAGATCCTTGCTGCTCAGGCCGACGAAGGCATTGCGGGCCCAGAAGGCGTCGCCGTTGAAGCGGCCGGAGGCGCCGCTGTCCATGCGCATGAAGCTGTCCAGCGTGAAGAAGGCGCTGAGTCCGTTGCCCAGGTCTTCGGTGCCGGACAGGCCGAAATAGCTGGTGCTCATCTTGCCGCTCTCGGCGCCGATGATGGCCTCGCCGCCGACATTCTTGGTCGAGCCCACGCTCATGTCCATCAGGCCGTACAACGTCACCTTGGACTGCGCGCTGGCGGCGCCGGCGGCGAGCGCCAGCAGGGCGGCGGTGGCGATACGGGTGCTTGCGGTCTTCGTCTTGCTCATCATCATCACTCCTCGGTTTGGATGGTCTCGATTCAATGCGCTTCCTGTCCGCGATGCGCCCAGCCGGTCAGGCGGCGCTCCAGCACGGCGAACAACTCGTACATCAGCATGGCCATCGCGCCGACGACGACCAGGCCGGCGAAGGCCAGGCCCATCTGCATCGAGGCGCCGGCCGAGATCAGCAAATAGCCGATGCCCTCGTTGGCGGCCGTCATCTCGGACACCGTCGTGCCGACGAAGGCCAGCGTGATCGCGACCTTCAGCGCGGCGAAGAAATAGGGCAGCGAACGCGGCAGGCCGATCTTCATGAGCACGTCCCAGCGGCGCGCGCCCAGCACGCGCAAGACGTCCTCGAGCTCGGGCTCCAGGGTCGCCAGGCCGGTGGCGATATTGACCATGATGGGGAAGAAGCTGATCAGGAAGGCGGTCAGCACCGCCGGCCCGACGCCGATGCCGAACCAGACGACCAGGATGGGCACGAAGGCCGCCTTGGGCAGGGCGTTGAAGCCGGTCATCAGCGGGTACATGGCCTTGTAGGCCAGCGGCGAGCTGCCCATCAGAAAGCCCAGGAGCACGCCGACGACGATTGAGATGCCGAAGCCCAGCACGGTGACCCAGAAGGTGCGCCAGGCATGGCCGAGGATCACCGTGTGGAACTCGACCAGGGCCTCGGCGATCCGCGAGGGGCTGGGGAAGATGAAGTCCGAGACCTGCAGCGCGCTGCACAGGACCTGCCAGAGCAGCAGGATCGCCAGCAGCAGAAGCCAGGGCGCCCAGATTTGGAATACGGGGCGGAACAGTTTCTGCTGACGCGCCTTCATGGGGCCAGCTCCGCGGCGCTCTTACCGACATGACGCAGCGCACCGATATGGCCGCGCAACTCATGGACGATCTCGGTGAAGGCCGGCGTGTAGGTCAGCTCCAGCTCGCGCGGCCGCGGCAGCTCGATCGCGCGCCGGTGGACGATGCGGCCGGGGCTGCGGCTCATCACATAGACGGTGTCGGCCAGGAACACGCTCTCGCGCAGATCATGGGTGACCAGGATCACATTGAAGCCGCGCGCCGCCTGCAGGTCGCGCAGCGCGCACCACAGCTCCTCGCGGGTGAAGGCGTCCAGCGCGCCGAAGGGCTCGTCGAGCAGCAGCAGCTGCGGCTCGTGGATCAGCGCGCGGCAGATGCTGGCGCGCTGCTGCATGCCGCCGGACAGCTGCCAGGGGAACTTGTCCTCGTAGCCCGAGAGGCCGACGCTGGCCAGCAGCGCGCGGGCGCGCTCGGTGTACTCGGCCTTCTTCTCGCGCAGCAGCGAGCGGTGCGGCTCGACGATCTCCAGCGGCAGCATCACGTTCTGCAGGGTCGTGCGCCAGGGCAGCAGCGAGGCGGCCTGGAAGGCCATGCCGCTGATCTTCAGCGGCCCGTCCACCGCCAGCCCGTCGACCTGGATCTCGCCGCGGCTGGGCTTTCTCAGGCCGGTGGCCAGCTTCATGAAGGTCGACTTGCCGCAGCCGGAAGGCCCGACGATGGCGGCGAACTCGCCGCGCGCCAGCTGCAGCGAGATGTCCTCGACGGCGAACTTGCCGGCCGCCCACAACTCGTCGTTATAGGCCAGCCAGACGCGGTTGAACTGGACGAAGGGCCCGTTGTCGCTCATGGCTTGGGCAGCACGTCGAGCTCGGCCTTGCTGGGCAGGAAGCCGCCGTTCCAGACCGCCTCGGGCTGCACCCGCGTCTTCGTTCCATAGGCGTCCGAGATCTGGCTGGCCATCAGGGCCAGGCGCGGCGTGCTGACCTGGCCGAAGCCCTCGGCGCGCGCGTCGGGGCTGGCGATCACCGCATCGATCGCCAGGCGCAGGCGCCGCTTCTCCAGCGCCTCGTTGATGATGCCGTCGCGCTGCTTGACGAAGGCGATCGCCGCATCGGGCTGGGCCATCACCTCCTTGGCGCCCTTGGCGAAGGCAAGCAGGAAGGCCTTGACGACTTCCGGATGTTCCTTGATCAGCTTGGGGCTGGCGATGATCGCGTTGCCGTAATGCTTCACGCCGTTGTCGGCATAGGGAAAGATCGTCACGTCGGCGGCCTTGACGCCACGCGCTTCGAGATTGAGCAGCGAGGTGAAGGAGAAGCCGGTGATCGCGTCGACGTCGCCGCGCATCAGCATGGTCTCGCGCAGCGGTGGGTCCATGCTGATCCAGTTGACGGCGCCGAGCTTGTTGGCCTTGGCGAAGATCGGGAAGCCGCGCCGGCCGGCATCGAAGACCGGTGCGCCGAGCTTCTTGCCCGACAGATCGGCCACCTTGGCGATGCCGCTCTTCTTCAGCGTCAGCACCGCCGCCGGCGTGTTGTTGTAGACCATCATCACGGCCACCGGCTTATTCGGCGCATCCGGGTTGTTGGCATGGAACTCCATCAGCGCGGCCAGGTCGGCGAAGCCGAGCTCGTAGGAGCCCGAGGCGACACGGGTGACCGCGCCGCCGGAGCCGTTGCCGGCATCCAGCGTCACGTCCAGCTTCGCGTCCTTGAAATAGCCCTTGGCGATGGGCAGGAGAAACAGGGCCGAGGGGCCCTCGAAGCGCCAGTCGAGCTGGAACTTGATCGGCGTCGGCGCCGTCTGCGCCCGGGCCGGAGCGGCCAGCAGGGCGAGGCCGGACAGGGCGAGCAGGCCCAGATTCTTGAGCAGCCAGGGGCGGCGTGCGGCTTGGTTCTCTTTGGCTTGCGGCATCGTGTCTTCCGGGGCGTGGGGCGGTGGATCTCCGCGCGGACTGTGGCCGTCCGCGCTCGCAGCAAAAATGCAAGCTCCGTGCCACCGGCGCCGGGCCTTGGCAAGCCACCGCCGGGCCGGCGGGCGTCGCGGCGGTGCATGGGCACCGGCTTGGGGTTGCGGCGCGGGGCAGGGCGCCCCAGCTTGGGTCGCGCGGGCGGCGAGCGATCAGCCGCGGCGGCGGCGCCGGGCGGCCAGCAGCAGGCCCGCGCCGGCCAGCCACAGCGCGGCCGTGCCGGGCTCGGGCACCGCTGCGCTGAAGCCGGTGTAGCTGTAACCGGCGGCCGAGGCGTAGTCGCCGCTGATGCCCAGCCAGCCGGAGTTCAGCGAGGAAACCGAGGCGGTGTTGCTGTCCTCGGCCTCGGCCTGGGCCAGGTTGGCGATACCGAACTCCTTGCCGCTGATGCTGGCCGCGGGCACGGCGATGCTGATCGTGAATACCGAGGGAACCTCGTCGAAGTCCTGGTAGCTGCCCTGGCCGGGGCCGTCCCAGAAACGCTTGGTGAAGGCCGAGGCGCCGCGGCCTTCGGGCACCAGGTTCGAGGCGCCGCTCGGGTTGTCCCAGGCCGAGAAACCGAAGAAGGTTTCGATCGTGTCGGGGTCGGTCCGCAGCCACAGCGAGAACTCGTAGCGCGCGAAGGTGTCCTCCCCTTGGCTGGCGTTCAGCCCGAGGTTGACGCGGATATTGAAGCTGAGCGTGCCGTTGGCGAACAGGGTGTCGCGGACCTGGACGACCGACAGGCCCTGAGCGTTGTAGAGCTCGGGCGGATTGGACCAGCCGCGCGCGGCCACGCCCAGATGGCCGAGGCTCATGTCGGCGCTGGCCGCGGCGGTGGCGCCGGGCGTCAGCGCCTGGCCGCAGACGATGGGCGGGCAGCCGTCCAGCAATCCCGGCTCGACGCTGCCGCCGGCGCCGCTGGGCGCGGCGAACATATAGCCGGAGGCCTTCTTCACCGCGTCGTCGAAGACGACCTGGTCGCTGGCCGAATGGTCCGCCTCGGCGGCGACCGAGACGCGGATCTCGGCCCGGGCCGCCGCCGGCGCGGCCGCCAGCAGCGCGGCGGCGGCCCATGCGGCGATGCTCGGGCGGCGAAGCAGTCGTTGGATCGCTTGCATGGCGGACTCCTGCCTGTGGACAAGACCAGCGTCCTTCTACGACGAGCACCGGCGCGCGTCCATCCCTGGCTTGCCGGTCCGGCCGGCCCTAGGATGGCGCGATGGATTCGATGATCGCCGCCGCGGCCCGCGCGCTGGCCGTCGGCGATGCGCTGGCGGCGCTGAAGCGCGTCGGCCTGCGCGAGGATCCGCCGGCCGTGGCGCTGCGCGGCATCGCGATGGCCCAGCTGGGAGAGCTGGGGCGTGCCCGCGAGCTGCTGCGCCGCGCCGCGCGCGGCTTCGGTGCGCACGAGGAGCTGGCGCGGGCGCGCTGCCGGGTCGCCGAGGCCGAGGTGGCGCTGGCGATGCGCGAGGAGCTGGGCGGCTCGCCGCGCCCGCTGGACGCCGCCGCGGCGCTGCTGGCCGCCCGCGGCGACCGCGCCAATGCGCTGCAGGCGCGGCTGATCGGCCTGCGCCGCCTGCTGCTGCTGGGGCGCCTGGACGAGGCCGCCGCGGCACTCGCCACGATCGATGCCCGCGGTCTGCCGCCGGCCTTGGCGGCCGTCGCGGCGCTGGCCACGGCCGAGCTGGCGCAGCGCTCGCTGCGCAGCGCGGCGGCGCGGGCCGCCTTGGCCGAGGCCCGCGCCGCCGCCGAGCGCGCCGGCGTGCCGGCGCTGATCGCCGAGGTCGAGGAGGCGCGACAGGCGCTGCTTCGGCCGGCGGCGCGGCGCCTGCTGGCCGGTGCGGAGCCGGCCCTGCTGCGGCTGGACGAGGTCGAGGCGCTGCTGGCCTCGGGCGCCTTGCTCGTCGATGCCTGCCGCCACGGCCTGCGCGCCGGCGAACAGTGGCTGCCGCTGGCGCGGCGGCCGCTGCTGTTCGCGCTCTTGCGCGCGCTGGCCGAGGCCTGGCCCGGCGATGTCGAGCGCGGCGAGCTGATCCTGCGCCTGTTCCGCCTGCGCGAGCCGGAGGACTCGCACCGCGCGCGGCTGCGGGTCGAGATCGGGCGCCTGCGCGCGCTAATCGCGCCGCTGGCGGACATCGCGGCCAGCCCGCGCGGCTACGCGCTACGGCCGCGCTCGGGCGAGCTCATCGTGCTGGCGCCGCCGGTCGAGGGCGAGCAGGGCGCGCTGCTGGCCCTGCTGGCCGACGGCGCGGCCTGGTCGACCTCGGCCCTGGCCCTGGCACTCGCCGCCAGCCAGCGCAGCGTGCAGCGCGCGCTGGCGGAACTGCAGGCGCAGCGGCGGGTGCGCTCGGTCGGCCGCGGGCGCGCGCAGCGCTGGCTGGCGCCGGCCGGATTCACGACGATCTTGTTACTCCCGGGCGCGCTGGCGTCCGGCTAAATTGTGTTCACGGCGCCGCTGCCTGGTGCCGACAAGGACCCCGCGATGAGCAGCAAGAACGAGTCCCCCTCGACGCCGGCGCCGGTGCAGCAGGCCGAGATCGTGCGCGAATACGGCCCCTTCGAGGGCGCGGCGAAGATCGCCGGCATCACGCACGACGGCCAGCGCGTCTGGGCCGCCACCGGCGAGCGCCTGCTGGCCTTCGATCCGGCCAGCGGCGAGCCGCTGCGCAGCCTGGAGCGGCCCTGCGACGCCGGCACCGCCTTCGACGGCCGGCATCTCTACCAGATCGCCGAGGCCCGCATCGACAAGATCGACCCGGCCAGCGGCGCCGTGCTGGCCTCGATCCCGGCGCCGGGGCAGGGCGGCGATTCGGGCCTGGCCTGGGCCGAGGGCAGCCTCTGGGTCGGCCATTACCGCGAGCGCCGCATCTACCAGATCGACCCGGCCAGCGGCGCAATCCTGCGCACGATCGCGTCCAACCGCTTCGTCACCGGCGTCAGCTGGGTCGACGGCGAGCTCTGGCACGGAACCTGGGAGGGCGAGGAGAGCGAGCTGCGCCATATCGATGCGGACAGCGGCGCGGTGCTGCAGCGGCTGGCGATGCCGGCCGGCGCCTTCGTCAGCGGCCTGGAGTCCGACGGCGCGGAGCTCTTCTACTGCGGCGGCGGCGCCAGCGGCAAGGTCCGCGCGGTGCGACGGCCGCGCAAGGCCGCGGCCTAACTCCATCAATTCATTGACCCGTCCCGGCGCGCGCGGGCCGCGCCGCCGTGGATCACTGCGCCTTTTTTTCAACCCCACGAGCAAGGAGCTGAACCGATGAGCACCGCCACTAGCACCTCCGATTCCCACCCGGTCGTCTCGCCCGAGCGCTGGCTGGCCGAGCGCCGCCGCCTGCTGGCGCGCGAGAAGGAGCTGACCCGGCTCGGCGACGAGCTGGCCCGCGAGCGCCGCGCGCTGCCCTGGCGGCGCGTCGACAAGCGCTATCTCTTCGACACGCCCGAGGGCGAGCGCGGCCTGGACCAGCTCTTCGACGGCCGCCGCCAGCTGCTGGTCCAGCATTTCATGTTCGCGCCCGGCTGGGAGCAGGGCTGCAAGAGCTGCTCCTTCATGGCCGACCATATCGACGGCGCCCGCGCCCATCTGGCGCAGCGCGATCTGAGCTTCCTGGCCGTCTCGCGCGCGCCGCTGGCCGAGATCGAGCGCTTTCGCCAGCGCATGGGCTGGCGGTTCCGCTGGGTGTCCTCCCAGCACAGCGATTTCAATTACGACTTCGGCGTCTCCTTCACGCCGCAGCAGCGCGCCGAGGGTGCCGTGCCCTACAACTATGTGCGGCAGCCCTTCCCGCACGAGGAGGCGCCCGGCCTCAGCGTCTTCTACCGCGAGGCGGACGGCAGCGTCTTCCACTGCTATTCCAGCTATGGCCGTGGCGTCGAGGTGATGATGGGCACCTATCCGCTGCTGGACCTGGCGCCCAAGGGCCGCGACGAGCAGGCGCTGGCCTACAGCATGGAATGGGTGCGGCATCACGACCGCTATGACGCCCCGGCCTCGACCCCGGCCGCGGGCGGCTGCTGCGCGGCCCAGCGCTGAGGCGATCCGCCATGGCCGCCGACATCGGTCCCTGGCCCTGGCTGGCGCTGGCCGGCCTCGGCGCCCTGCATGGCCTGAACCCGGCCAGCGGCTGGCTGTTCTGCGCGATCGATGGCCGGGGTCGCGGCCTGCTGGCGCTGGCCGGTGGCCATCTGGCCTCGATCGCGCTGGTGGCCGCTGTGTTCCCCATGGGCCTGAATCCGGACCGCCGGCTGCTTTATGCGCTCGGTGCCGCCTTGCTGATCGCCATGCTGTGGCTGCGGCGCCGAAGGAGCGGCGGCAGCGGCTGGCTGGTCGGGCTGGGCGCGCTGCTGGGCGGCTGCACGCAGGGCAGCGGCATGCTGCTGCTGCCGGCCCTGCTGCCGCTATGCCTGGGCGAGGGGCCGGCACGCCAGATCACCGCCTCCGGTTCGCTGGCGCTGGGGCTGGCGGCGCTGGCCGTGCACATGGCCGCGATGCTGGCGACGGCCGGTCTGCTCGCGCGGACCCTGGGCCGCTATTTGCGCAGCAGATCGAGCAGCGTCCGCGCGACGACCTGGGTCGCGCGGCGCAGATCGTCGAGGACCAGATGCTCGTCGGCGCGCTTGGCCTGGCTTTCCAGCACCGTGCGCGGGCCGGCGCCATAGATGGCCGCCGGGATGCCCTGCTCGCCATAAAGCCGCACATCGGTGTACAGCGGCGTGCCCGAGGTCGGGATGGGTTCGCCGAACACCGCCTCGCCATGTCTTTGCAGCGCCTCGACCAACGCTTGGTTGCCGGGCAGCGGCTGCAGCGCGCGGGCCAGCAGCAGGCGCTTGATCTCGACCGTGATGCCGGGGCAGCTTGCGGCGGCTGCGGCGATCGCCGCGCGGACTTGGGTCTCGACGACGGCCGGGTCTTCCTCGGGAATCATCCGCCGGTCGAGCTTGAACACCACCTTGCCGGGCACGACATTGGTATTGCTGCCGCCCTCGATGCGGCCGACGTTCAGGTAGGGGTGCTTGATGCCCTCGACCCGGCTGCTGATCTTCTTGTATTCGAGGTTCTGCGCGTACAGCGCATTCAGGATCGCCACCGCGCCCTGCAGCGCATCGACGCCGGTGTCGGGGATGGCCGCATGCGCCATCTTTCCATGCACCGTCACCTCCAGCTGCAGGCAGCCGTTGTGGGCGGTGACGACCTGGTAGCTGAAGCCGGCGGCCAGCAGCAGATCGGGCTGGGTGAGGCGCTTCTTCAGGAGCCAGCCCGGGCCCAGCTCGCCGCCGAATTCCTCGTCATAGGTGAAATGCAGCTCGACCCCGCCCTGCAGCGGCAGGCCCAGCGCTTCCAGCGCGCGCAGCGCAAAGGTGTAGGTCGCGAAATCGCTCTTGCTGACGGCGGCGGCGCGGCCGTAGAGCTTGCCGTCGACGATCTCGCCGCTGTAGGGGCCGTGGGTCCAGCCCTCGCCCGGCGGCACGACATCGCCATGCGCGTTCAGCGCGATCACCGGCCCGCCCTCGCCATAGCGGCGGCGCACGATCAGATTGGTGATCGACTGCATGCCCTGGGCCTGGACCTCGGCGGCCGGCACCGGATAGGCGTCGGCGGGCAGGTCCATCGCGGCCAGGAGGCGCGCGGTCAGTTCCGCATGCGGCGCGTTGTCGCCGGGCGGCGTGTCGGTCGGCTGGCGGACCAGGGCCTGCAGAAAGCCGATCTGCTCGTCGAAATGCGCGGCGATCC
Source organism: Roseateles violae (assembly GCF_030410485.1). Taxonomy (GTDB): domain Bacteria; phylum Pseudomonadota; class Gammaproteobacteria; order Burkholderiales; family Burkholderiaceae_C; genus Roseateles_D; species Roseateles_D violae. Next base: position 50,277 of record NZ_JAUHHC010000006.1, read on the forward strand.
AGGCATCGAGCTGTTCGTAGGCGTGACTCATAGCGACTCCAGCAGCGCCTGAAAGGCCTGCACGCAGAGCTGGGCGTCATCGTTGGTGATGGACTCCAGCGGGTTGTGGCTGATCCCCGAGTTCTGGCCGCGCAGGAACAGCATGGCCTGCGGCATGGCTTCAAACAGCTTCATCGCGTCGTGGCCGGCCCCCGAGGGCATGCGGAAGACCGGCAGGCCCAGGCCCTCGACGACCGCCTCCCAGCGCCGCTGCCAGGCCGGGTCGCTGGGCGCGGCCGAGGCCTTCTCGGTCGGCGTCAGCTGGAAGCTCAGGCCGCGGCGCTCGCAGATGCGCGCCAGCTCGGCCTGCACATCGGCGTCCAGCGCATCGCGCGCCGCATTCGTCGTCGCGCGCAGGTCGAGGCTGAAGCGGCAGCGGCCGGGCACGACATTGATCGAGCCGGCCGGCACCTCCAGCATGCCGACGGTGCCGACGACATCGGGCACGGCCGCGGCGCGCTTTTCCACGAAGAGGATCAGCTCGGCCACGGCGGCCGCGGCGTCGCGGCGCCGGTCCATCGGCGTCGTGCCGGCATGCGAGGCCATGCCCTGGACCTCGCCGACATGGCGGACGCTGCCGTTGATGGAGGTCACGATGCCCAGCGGCAGGTCCAGCTCGTTGAGCACCGGGCCCTGCTCGATATGGACCTCGACGAAGCCGCGGTAGCGCGCCGGCTCGCGCTGCAGCGCCTTGATTGCGTCCAGCGTCGCCGGCAGACCGGCCGCGCGCATGGCCTCGGCCATGCTGATGCCGTCGGCATCCTGCTGCGCGAGCCACTCGGGCTTGAAGCGGCCGATCAAGGCGCCGGAGCCGAGAAAGGTCGCCTTGTAGCGCTGGCCTTCCTCCTCGGCAAAGGCGACGACCTCGATGCCAAAGGGAAGGCGGCGGCCGGCGCGCTGCAGCTCGCGCACGCAGATCATCGGCACCAGAATGCCCAACCGCCCGTCGTACTTGCCGGCATTGCGCACGGTGTCGTAATGGCTGCCGGTGAGCAGGCGCGGCGCATCGGTGTCGCTGCCGTGGTAGACGCCCACGACATTGCCGACCGCGTCGATGCCGACCTCGTCGAAGCCGCAGTCCTCGCGCATCCAGGCGGCCAGCTGCGCGGCGACCGCGCGATGCGCGTCGGTCAGATAGGTGACGGTCAGCTGCCCCTGTTCCTTGAAGCCGGGGTCCGAATGGACGGCCAGCTGCTCGGCCCAGTCCCAGACCCGATTGCCCAGCACCGGCTCGACGCCGAACTTGTCGTTCAGGCGGATCTCGGCGATGCGGTGGATCTGGCGCAGGCATTCGGCGCGCTCGAAGTCCGGATGGCCCGTCAGGCGCCGTGCGAAGCTGTCGATGATCTCCGCGCGCGTCAGGCCCAGGCCGCGCGGGCCGCGCACGGCGAGGATGAAGGGCCAGCCGAACTTGGCCTTGTAGTCGGCGTTCAGTTGCTGGATGCGCGCGAACTCCTCGGGCGTGCAATCGGTCAGCCCGGCCTTGCTCTGCTCGTTGGTCGACTCGGCCGTCAGCGTCTTCGCCACCATGGCCTTGCCGGCCAGCTCCGGGTGCGCGCGGATCAGGCCCAGCTGCTCCTCGCGCCGGGCCTCGCGCACGACGCGGGCCAGCGCATGCTTGAGCTGCGCGAGGCTGTCAAAACCGGCGGGAGGCCGTGCGGCGGCGGCTCGTTCGGCGATCCAGGGCGAATGCTCGTAGACGCCGTCCAGCAGGCGCACGAAGCCCGCCGCATCGGCCCGGTTCAGATCATCCAGCGTCATGGCGCTCACTCCCAGACAAAGGCGGTCCTGGCATCGAAGGGATGGGTGGCGCGCCAATGCCGCGCGATGTCCACCCGCTTGCAGATCCAGACCCGGTCGTGCTTCTCGATGTGGTCGAGGAAGCGCTGCAGCGCGCGCATGCGGCCGGGCCGGCCCAAGAGCCGGCAGTGCATGCCGATGCTCATCATCTTCGGCGCGTCGGCGCCTTCGGCATAGAGCACATCGAAGCTGTCGCGCAGATAGTCGAAGAACTCGTCGCCATGCGAAAAGCCCTGCGGCAGCGCGAAGCGCATATCGTTGCAGTCCAGCGTGTAGGGCACGACCAGATGCGGGCTGAGCGCGCCGTCGCTCTTCCTCACCTGCAGCCAGAAGGGCAGGTCGTCGCCGTAGTAGTCGCTGTCGTAGTCGAAGCCGCCCTGCTCGGCGACCAGGCGGCGGGTGTTGGGGCTGTCGCGGCCGGTGTACCAGCCGGTCGGGCGAGCCAGGGTCAGGCGCTGGATGGTGGCGATCGCGCGCTGCATATGCTCGCGCTCGGTGGCCTCGTCGACGTTCTGGTAGTGGATCCAGCGCAGGCCGTGGCAGGCGATCTCGTGATCGAGCTCGACGAAGGCCTGGGTCAGCTCCGGATGCCGCTCCAGCGCCATCGCGACGCCGAACACGGTCAGCGGCAGCGCGCGCTTCTCGAACTCGCGCAGGAGCCGCCAGACGCCGACCCGCGAGCCGTACTCGTAAATGCCCTCCATGCTCAGATGCCGGGCCGGGTAGGCGGCCGGGTTGAACATCTCGGACAGGAACTGCTCGCTGCCGGCATCGCCGTGCAGCACCGAGTTCTCGCCACCTTCCTCGTAGTTCAGCACGAACTGCACGGCGATGCGGGTCTGGCCCGGCCACTGCGCCTGCGGCGGGTTCTCGCCATAGCCGATCAGGTCGCGCGGATAGCGGGGTGGGGTGTCGCTCATGATGTCGTCAGCGCCTCGGCGAGGTCCTGGATGCGCGGCTTCAGCCGCAGATTGGCCTCGACATTGCCGAGGTGCTGTTCGAGCAGCTCGAGCGCCGCCTTCGCATCGCCGCGCGCCAGCGCGTCGACGATGGCGGCATGCTCCCGCTGCGATTCGTCGGCCGAATGCGAGCTCTGGTACATCAGCGAGATCAGCGAGCTGCGCGAGAGCAGATCGCCAAGCAGCTGGGCCAGCACCTCGTTGCCCTGCATGCGCGCCAGCAGCACATGGAAGTCGGCCAGCAGCCGCGTGCGGCCCGAGACGTCGCTGCGCGCGATCGCCTCGCGCTCGGCGCGCAGATGGGCGCGCAGCTCGGCCAGCTGCCCGGCCGTGATCGTCCGGGCCAGGCGGGCCAGCATCGCCGCCTCCAGCATCTGCCGCACCTCGAAGACCTGGCGCGCCTCCTCGACACTGGGCTCGGCGACGAAGGCGCCGCGCGCCGGCGTCAGGGTGACGAGCCGATCGCGGCTGAGCTGGTTCAGCGCCTGGCGCACCAGCGTGCGCGAGACCTTGAAGATGTCGGCCAGCTTCTGCTCGGCCAGCTTGGTGCCCGGCATCAGGCGCCGCTCGACGATGGCCTGCGTGATCGCGGCGGCGATGCGCTCGGTCGCGGAGGCGGGGGCTTGCTTGGCTGGCATTGTGTGCCGAAGTGTATACACTTTGCCTGAACCGGAGATCACCACAATGGGCAAGCTGACCACACATGTGCTGGACACGATGCAGGGCCGACCGGCCGCCGGCATGGCCGTGCGCCTGTACCGGCTGGACGGACTCGACGGGCACAAGGTGGAGGCGATCAAGTCGCTGCTGCTGAATGCCGACGGTCGCGCCGATGCGCCGCTGCTCGAAGGCCCGGCGCTGGAGCCGGGCCGCTACCGCTTGGTCTTCGGCGTGGCCGACTATTTCCGGGGCTGCGGCGTCGAGCTGCCCGAGCCGCCCTTTCTGGACGAGGTGCCGCTGGACTTCGGCATTGCCGACGAGTCCGCGCATTACCACGTGCCGCTGCTGGCCAGCCCCTGGAGCTACTCGACCTACCGGGGCAGCTGACATGATGCCTCTCGTCCAGCGCGTACGCTGGCCGGTCCCCCGAGGGGACGGCGATGCTTGCCGGATCGACCGGCAAGCACATCGCCATGGCGGGCCGGCTTGGGGCGGCCCGGCGCTCGACCCGCCGCGGCCTCAATACTTCGTGGCGATCCGCCATGCGTGACTGGCAACGGCTGCAAGAAGTTCTGGCTCAGGAAGGCCGGGCGCTGCTAGTGACGGTGGACCGGGTCGAGGGCAGCGGGCCGCGTGAGGTCGGTGCCTGGATGGCGGTGACGCAGCCGCGGCGGTGTATCGGCACGATAGGCGGCGGCCGGCTCGAGTTCGATGCGATGGAGCAGGCACGCGCGGATCTGGAGCGCGGCGCCGTCAGCCAGGCCCTGCGGCGCTATGCCCTGGGGCCGAGCCTGGGCCAATGCTGCGGCGGCGTCGTCCATCTGCGCTACGAGCTGCTGGGCCGCGAGGACATCGCCGGCCTGCGCGAACGCCTGGCGCAGGAGGGATCTCGGCAGCCGGTGGCGCTGTTCGGCGGCGGCCATGTCGGCGCGGCGATCGTCGAGCTGCTGGGCCGGCTGCCGCTGAGCGTGCGCTGGATCGACAGCCGCGACGGGATCTTTCCCGAGGCGCTGCCCGACAACGTCGTCGCCGAGCACTCGGACCCGGTCCAGGCAGCCGTGCAAGACCTGGCCCCGGGTTCGAAGCTGCTGATCATGAGCTTCAGCCACGCGGAGGACCTGGACATCGTCGCCGCCTGCCTGCGGCGCCAGCGCGAACGCGGCGATCTGCCCTTCATCGGCCTGATCGGCAGCAAGAGCAAATGGGCGGCCTTCCGGAACCGGCTCGAGGCGCGCGGCTTCTCGGCCGAGGAACTGGCCCGGGTCACCAGCCCGATCGGCCTGCCCGGCATCGCCGGCAAGCAGCCCGCGGTGATCGCAGTGGCCGTCGCGGCCCAGCTCCTGATGGATTAGGGGGTGAGGAGCGTCGCCTGCTTTGGTTTCTTGATTCTGTCACGGAGCACGCAAACACTTGGGGACCACCTTACAAGGAGACCCCATGAGCAAGAAGAACGCCCCGCTGCTCACCACGCTCGCGGCCGCGCTGGCCCTCGCCGCCACCGCCCTGCCGGCGCAGGCCTGGAACACGCTGGACGGCAAGGCGCCGCTGGTGATCGCCCACCGCGGCGCCTCCGGCTATCTGCCCGAGCACACGCTGGAGGGCTATGCCAAGGCGATCGAGCTGGGTGCCAACTACATCGAGCCCGATCTGGTGATGACCAAGGACGGCGTGCTGGTCGCCCGCCACGAGCCGATGATAGGCGCGACGACCAATGTGGCCAGCATCGCCGCCTTTGCCGGCCGCAAGACCACCAAGACCGTCGACGGCGTGCAGACGACCGACTGGTTCGTCGAGGACTTCACCCTGGCCGAGCTGAAGACCCTGCGCGCGGTCCAGCCGCGCGCGAACCGCTCGCAGGCCTATAACGGCCTGTTCGAGATCCCGACCCTGGACGAGGTGATCGCGCTGGCCAAGGCCAAGAGCGTCGAGACCGGCCGCCAGATCGGCATCTATCCGGAGCTCAAGCACTCGACCTATATGTCCGGCGTCGCCCAGAGCCTGGGCCTGTCCAAGACCTATTTCGAGGACAAGCTGGTCAGCACCCTGCACGCGGCCTATGGCAACACGGGCAGTGCGCCGGTCTTCATCCAGAGCTTCGAGGTCTCGAACCTGCAGTACCTGAACACCAAGACCGACATCAAGCTGGTGCAGCTGGTCGATGCCGACGATGTGAAGCCGGACGGCTCGCTGTCCCTGGTCGCGCCCTATGACCGGCCCTTCGACGTCGCCGCGCGCGGCGGCAAGCTGAGCTTTGCCGACATCGTCAGCGACGTCGGCCTGTCCTTCGTCGCCACCTATGCCGATGGCGTCGGGCCCTGGAAGCCCTATCTGCTGAAGACGGTGGCCGACGGTGTCGACCGCAACGGCGACGGCCAGATCACCGGCGCCGACCGCCGGGTCGTCGGCAGCACCGGCGTCATCGAGGCGGCCCACCAGCGCGGCCTTTTCGTCCACACCTGGACCTTCCGCAACGATGCCGGCATCCTCGGCTATGCCAACGGCCAGGCCGAGATCGAGGCCTATCTGCGCCTGGGCGTCGACGGCGTGTTCACCGACTTCGCCGATACTGGCGTCGCCGCCGTCTCGGCGGTGCCGGAGCCCGAGCGCTATGCGCTGATGCTGGGCGGCCTGGGCCTGCTGGCGCTGATGCGGCGGCGCTGGATGCGCTGAGCCGGAAGAGTCCCGGGGACTTGAGGCGGGCCGATTCGGCCCGCCTTGCACATGGGCGGACGCAATCGCAGAGAATCGCCCGACCCGTAAGCATCCCCACAAGGAGACCGCCCATGCCCACCGGAACCGTCCGCCTGCATCGCGTGCTGCGCGCGCCGCCCGAGCGCGTCTATCGCGCCTTCCTGACGCCCGACGCCATGGCCCGCTGGCTGCCGCCCTTCGGCTTCACCGGCAGCGTCCATCAGATGGACGCCCGGGTCGGCGGCGGCTATCGCATGTCCTTCACCAACTTCTCCACCGGCCACAGCCACAGCTTCGGCGGCAGCTACCGCGAGCTGGTGCCGAACGAACGACTGCGCTACACGGCCAGTTTCGATGACGTCAATCTGCCGGGCGAGATGCAGACCACGGTGGAGCTGAAGCAGGTGTCCTGCGGCACCGAGATCAGCGTGGTGCAGGAGGGCATCCCCGAGATGATACCGACCGAGATGTGCTATCTCGGCTGGCAGGAGTCGCTCGTGCAGCTGGCGCAGCTGGTCGAGCCGGATATCCCGGGCTGAGCTTCTTCTTCCTTACTTTCTTCCATCCGTTCATCGCTTCATGACCGATCTGTCCGCCTTCGCCATCACCCAGAAATGGCCCGCCCAGCACCCCGATCGCCTTCAACTCTATTCGCTGCCGACGCCCAACGGCGTCAAGGTCTCCATCTTTCTGGAGGAGACCGGCCTGCCCTATGAGCCGCATCTGGTGCGCTTCGACAGCAACGACCAGCTCTCGCCGGCGTTTCTGTCGCTGAACCCGAACAACAAGATCCCGGCCATCGTCGACCCGAACGGCCCCGGCGGCCGGCCGCTGCCGCTGTTCGAGTCGGGCGCGATCCTGCTCTATCTGGCCGAGAAGACGGGCCAGCTCTTGCCGCAAGACCCGGCCCTGCGCTATGAAACGATCCAGTGGCTGATGTTCCAGATGGGCGGCATCGGGCCGATGTTCGGCCAGCTCGGCTTCTTCCACAAATTCGCCGGCAAGGATTACGAGGACAAGCGCCCGCGTGACCGCTACGTCGCCGAGGCGCGGCGCCTGCTGGCCGTGCTCGACCGGCATCTGGCCGGCCGCGACTGGATCGTCGGCGACCAGTACACGATCGCCGACATCGCGAGCTTTCCCTGGATCAACAATCTGGTCGGCTTCTACGGCGCCGGGGAGCTGGTCGGCTTCGACGATTTCACCGAGGTGAAGCGGGTGCTGGAGAAGTTCCTGGCGCGGCCCGCGGTGCAGCGCGGGCTGAAGATTCCGCAGCGGCCGGCGGCCGCCTGAAGGGCTTCTCGCTACACTGCGCCACAAGTCGCAGCGGCGCCCGGCCCGGCCGGTCAGCGCGACATCCGCCGGTTCACAGTTGCGCCAGCCGTGGTGACCGGCCCATTTCCGAGTAAGCATGGAAAGCTATCTGCTCGACTGGGCCAATCTGCTGCTGCGCTGGCTGCATGTGATCGTCGCCATTGCCTGGATCGGCGCCTCCTTCTACTTCGTCTGGCTGGACAACCACCTGCTCAAGCCCGAGACGCCCGATCTGAAGGCCAAGGGCGTCGACGGCGAGCTCTGGGCCGTGCACGGCGGCGGCTTCTACAACCCGCAGAAGTACATGGTCGCGCCGGCGAACCTGCCCCAGCATCTGCACTGGTTTTACTGGGAGAGCTACTGGACCTGGATCAGCGGCGTCGCGCTGTTTGTGCTGCTGTACCTGGTCAATGCCGACAGTTTCCTGATCGACCGGCGCGTGCATGACTGGGGCTCGACGCCGGCGGCCGTCGGCGCCGCCCTCGGTTTTCTCGCCGCCGGCTGGCTGGCCTACGACCAGATCTGCCGCCGCTTCGGCCACACGAAGGATGGCAGCATCGGCAACGACGGCCTGGTGCTGGGCCTGATCGCCGTCTTCATCGGCTTCGCGGCCTGGGCCGCGGCCCAGCTGTTCGCCGGCCGCGCCGCCTTCCTGATCACCGGCGCGATGATCGCGACGATGATGAGCGCCAATGTGCTGTTCTGGATCATCCCGGGACAGCGGCAGGTGATCGCCGATATGCGCGCCGGCCGGGCCGTCGACCCCATCCACGGCCAGCGCGGCAAGCAGCGCAGCGTGCACAACACCTATTTCACCCTGCCGGTGCTGATCGCGATGCTGAGCAACCACTACGGCATGCTCTACAGCCATCCGCACAACTGGGCCGTGCTCTTGCTCTTGATGCTGACCGGCGCGCTGGTGCGGACCTTCTTCGTCAAACGACACAAGGGCGTCAATGCCTGGCCCCTGGTCGCGATCGTCCTGGCCCTGCTGGCCGTGCTGATCGTCTGGCTGGCCCCGGCGCCGGGACCGAAGCTCGCGGCCGCGCCGACCCTCGCGCAAGTGCAGGCCGTCGTCGAGCAGCGCTGCGTGATGTGCCACAACGCGCAGCTGGCGCAGAAGGGCGTGCAGCTGCACACGCCGGCCCTGATCGAGCAGAACGCACAGGCCTTGTACCAACAGGCGGTCCTGCAGAAGACCATGCCGCTCAACAACGCGACCGGCATCAGCGAGGAGGAGCGGGCGCTGCTGGGGCGCTGGTTCGAGGCCCGCCGGCGCTAGCCGGCCCGGCTTCGCAGGCGGCCGCGGCTTTGCGACAATGTCGTCATACAACCCGCCGCCCGCCTCATGACCCTCGCCCCCGCCGAATCGACGCCGACCTCCGCCCGCCGCCGCCCGAAGACCCTGGCCCTGGGCCTGGTCGAGGCCCTGGGCGATCGCATCCGCGACGGGCGCCTGGCGGTGGGCGACAAGCTGCCGACCGAGGCGGCCATCATGGCGGAGTTCGAGGTCAGCCGCACCGTCGTGCGCGAGGCGATCTCCAAGCTGCAGGCGGCCGGCCTGGTCGAGACGCGGCATGGCATCGGCACCTTCGTGCTGGGCCTGGGCGAGGGCGGGCCCTTCCGCATCGCGCCGGAGCAGATGGAGACGCTCAACGATGTGGTCGCGGTGCTGGAGCTGCGCATCGGCGTCGAGACCGAGGCGGCCGCGCTGGCGGCGCAGCGGCGCAGCGAGGCGCAACTGGCGGCCATGCGCGAGGCGCTCGCCGCCTTCACGGCCGCGATCGCGGCCGGCCGTGATGCGGTGGCGGCCGACTTCCAGTTCCATCTGGAGATCGCGCGTGCCACCGGCAATCCGCATTACGAGCAGCTGATGGCGACCCTGGGCGCGCCCAGCATCCCGCGCGCGCGCCTGGCCGCGCTGCCGCAGAGCGACACGGCCGAGCGCCAGGCCTATCTGAAGAAGGTCAATGCCGAGCACGAGAGCATCCTCGACGCCATCGCCGCCGGCGATGCCGAGGCGGCCCGCGCGGCCATGCGCACCCACCTGGCGAACAGCCGCGAGCGGCGCCGGCGCGCGGCGCTGAGCCTGCTCGGCGCGGGCGGCGCCACTGGCCGCAGCACCGAGTAGGGACATTCCTCGGCCGGGCTTGTCAGCGCCGAATTTGCAGTTGTATGATGACTGACAACATCAGACGGAGACAAGTTCGATGACGCCTCGTTCGCTTCCTTCTTCCTCTTTCCATGGTCGCCGGCCGCTGCTGCGGCTGCTGGGCGGCCTGGCTCTGGGTCTGAGCCTGGGCCTGCCGGCGCTGGCCGCCTATCCGGACAAGCCGGTCACCCTGGTCGTGCCCTTCCCGCCGGGCGGCTCCACCGATTCGCTGGCCCGCGCGATCGCGCCCAAGCTGCAGGAGAAGCTGGGCCAGACCGTCGTGGTCGAGAACAAGCCGGGCGCGACCGGCACCATGGGCACGGCCCAGGTCAAGCGCACGGCGGCCGACGGCTACACCCTGCTGGTGTCGTCCCTCGGTCCCTTCGTGATCGCCCCGCATCTGATCAAGGGCGTGCAGTACGACGCCTTGAAAGACCTGGACCTGCTGACGGTGGCCGTGCAGGCACCGAATGTGCTGGTGGTGCCGGCGGCGTCCAAGCTGACTTCGGTGGCCGATGTGATCGCGCAGCAGAAGAAGGAACCCGGCAAGCTGAGCTTCGCGTCGAGCGGCAATGGCTCCTCCGACCACCTGACGGTCGAGCTGTTCTGGCAGCAGACCGGGACCTCGGGCCTGCACGTGCCCTACAAGGGCGGCGCACCGGCGATCACCGATCTGCTGGGCGGTCAGGTCGACGCCTCCTTCCAGAACATCAACGCGGTGCTGCAGCACATCCAGAGCGGCAAGCTCCGCGCGCTGGCCGTCACCGGCGACAAGCGCTCCGCCGTGCTGCCCAATGTGCCGACCCTGGCCGAGGCCGGCGCCAAGGGCGTCGACGTCTACTCCTGGCAGGGCGTGGCCGCGCCGGCGGGCCTGCCGCCGGCGGTGCGCACGCAGATCGTCGCGGCCTTGCAGGCGGCGCTGAACGATGCGGCCGTCAAGCAGAAGAACGCCGAGATCGGTATCGAGACGGTGGCCAACACGCCGGAGCAGGCGCAGGCCTTCCAGAAGAGCGAGTTCGCGCGCTGGAAGAAGGTCATCGAGACCGGAAAAATCACGGCGGACTGAGTGATGAGCACGACTCCGACGATCAAGACAGCGCGCGTGATCCCGGTCGCCGGGCGCGACGGCATGCTGATGAACCTGAGCGGCGCCCATGGGCCCTTCTTCACCCGCAATCTGCTGCTTCTGGAGGACAGCGCCGGGCACACCGGCGTGGCCGAGGTGCCCGGCGGCGAGTCCATCCGCCAGACCTTGGAAGAGGCCTCGGCGCTCTTGATCGGCCAGCCGGTCGCGCGCTGGAATGCCTTGCTGCAGCTGGTGCGCGAGCGCTTCGCCGACCGCGACGCCGGCGGCCGCGGCCTGCAGACCTTCGATCTGCGCACGACCATCCATGTGCTGACGGCGGTCGAGTGCGCGCTGCTGGACCTGCTGGGCCAGCATCTCGGCGTGCCGGTCTGCGAGCTGCTGGGCGAGGGCCGGCAGCGCGACAAGGTGCCGATGCTGGGCTATCTGTTCTTCGTCGGCGATGCCGGCAAGACCGATCTGCCCTATGTGCGCGAAGACCGGGCTGGCGGCTGGCTGCACCAGCGCCACCAGACCGCGCTGACGCCCGAGGCCATCGTCGCCCAGGCCGAGGCGGCCCAGGCCCGCTACGGCTTCGCCGACTTCAAGCTCAAGGGCGGGGTGCTGGCCGGCGAGGCCGAGGTCGAGGCGATCAAGGCGCTCAAGGCCCGCTTCCCCGAGGCCCGCATCACGCTGGACCCGAACGGCGGCTGGCTCTTGAAGGACGCGATCCGTCTGCTGCGCGATCTGCACGGCGTGATCGCCTATGCCGAGGATCCCTGCGGCGCCGAGGACGGCTTCTCCGGCCGCGAGGTGATGGCCGAATTCCGCCGCGCGACCGGCCTGCCGACGGCGACCAATATGGTGGCCACCGACTGGCGCCAGCTGGTCCATTCGCTGGCCCTGCAGTCGGTCGACATCCCGCTGGCCGACCCGCATTTCTGGACGATGAGCGGCGCGGTGCGCGTCGCCCAGACCTGCCGCGACCAGGGCCTGACCTGGGGCTCGCACAGCAACAACCATTTCGATGTCTCGCTGGCCATGTTCACCCACGCGGCCGCCGCCGCGCCGGGGCGGCTGACCGCGATCGACACCCACTGGATCTGGCAGGACGGCCAGTTCCTGACCGAAGCCCCGCTGCAGATCGTCGGCGGCGAGGTGGCGGTGCCGACGGTGCCGGGCCTGGGCGTCAAGCTGGACATGGCCGCCGTCGAAAAGGCGCATCAGCTCTATATGCAGCATGGCCTCGGGGCGCGTGACGACGCGGTGGCGATGCAGTACCTGATCCGCGGCTGGAAATTTGATCCGAAGCGGCCCTGCCTGCTGCGCTGAGGCGTCACCCCTTTCTTTCGGAGACAAGCAATGCAAGACAGAACGATCCGGCGCACGCTCGCCGCCTTGGCCCTCACGCTGCCGGCGCTGGCCCTGGCCCAGGCCTGGCCCACGAAGGCGCTGCGCATCGTCGTGCCCTACACGCCGGGCGGCAGCTCGGACATCATCGCCCGCGCCATCAGCCAGCCGCTGTCCGAGGCGCTGAAGCAGCCGGTGATCGTCGAGAACAAGGCCGGCGCCAGCGGCAATCTGGGCGCCGACTTCGTCGCCAAGGCCAATGACGGCCACACGCTGCTCTTGTGCGACGTGACGGCGCTGGCGATCAGCCCCTCGGTCTATACCAAGCTGCCCTTCGATCCCAGCAAGGACCTGAAGGGTGCGGCGATGCTGGCCTATTCGCCGCATATGCTGGTCGTCCACCCCTCCGTGCCGGCCAACAATCTGAAGGAACTGGTCGCGCTGTCCAAGACCAGCAAGCTCGACTTCGCCGTCACCGCGATCGGCAGCGCGCCGCATGTGGCCGGCCTGGCCGTCGCCGCGGCCACCGGCGCGAAGTGGGAGTACATCCCCTACAAGGGCGGCTCGCAGGCGGTGACCGACACCATCGCCGGCCAGACCCAGGTGCTGATGAACGGCATGCTGGCGACCCTGCCGCATGTGCAGAACGGCAAGCTGAAGGTGCTGGGCGTGTCCAAGGCGACGCGCGTGCCGCTGCTGCCCAACGTGCCTACGATCGCCGAGCAGGGCGCGCCGGGCTTCGAGTCGGGCACCTGGCAGGGCGTGCTGGTGCCGGCCGGAATGCCGGCCGCCGATGTGGCCAGGCTCTCGGCCGAGCTGGTGCGCATCATCCGCAGCCCCGAGATCCGCTCGCGCCTGAGCGCCCAGGGCGCCGAGGTCTTCACGATGAACCCGGCCGAGTTCGGCTCCTTCTTCGCCAAGGAGCGCAAGAACTGGTCGGCCGTCGTGGCCAAGAACAATATCAAGCTGGACTGAGAGCGAGCCCCGCCATGCCGACGCCCACCACCCCCTACTGCCCCTTTCCGAACAGCTTCCGCCAGCGCCTGCTGGCGGGCGAGCAGCTGATCGGCTGCTGGTGTTCGCTGGCCAACCCGATCAGCACCGAGGTGCTGGGCGTGGCCGGCTTCGACTGGCTGCTGCTGGACGGCGAGCATTCGCCCAACGAGGTGAGCAGCTTCGTGCCGCAGCTGATGGCGCTGAAAGACAGCGTCAGCGCGCCGGTCGTGCGGCCCTCGTCCAACAACGCGGTCGAGATCAAGCGCCTGCTGGACGCCGGCTTCTACAACTTCCTCGTGCCCTTCGTCGAGAGCGCCGAGGAAGCCAGGCGCGCCGTGGCCGCGACCCGCTATCCGCCGCAAGGCATACGCGGCGTCTCGGTGGCGCAGCGCAGCAACCGCTATGGCACGGTGCCCGGCTACTTCCAGGGCATCAACGAGCAGATCAGCGTGATCGTGCAGATCGAGAGCCGCGCCGGCGTGGCCGCGGTGGCCGAGATCGCGGCGGTCGACGGCGTCGACTGCATCTTCATCGGTCCCTCGGACCTGGCGGCCGGCTACGGCCAGCTCGGCAATCCGCTGCATCCCGAGGTGCAGGCGGCGATGGCCGAGATCTTTGCCGCCTGCCAGGCGGCCGGCAAGGCGGTCGGCATCCTGGCGCCGGTCGAGGCCGATGCGCGCCGCTATATCGAGCAGGGCGCCCGCTTCGTCGCCGTCGGCAGCGATCTGGGCGTGTTCCGCGGCGCGACGCAGGCGCTGCGCGACAAGTTCAAGCAAGACTGAAGATTCAGAGGAAAACCAGCAATGAGCATCAAGATCGGCTTCATCGGCCTGGGCATCATGGGCGCGCCGATGGCGGCGCGGCTGGCGGCGGGCGGCCATCCGCTCTTCGTCCATACCCGCGGCGCGCTGCGGGAAGAGGTGAAGGCGGCCGGCGCCACCGTCTGCGCCAGCGCCGCCGAGGTCGCGCGCGCGGCGGACGTGATCATCACCATGGTGCCGGACACGCCCGATGTCGAGAAGGTGCTGTTCGGCGAGGGCGGCGTGGCGCAAGGGCTCTCCGCCGGAAAAACCGTCGTCGACATGAGCTCGATCGCGCCGCTGCAGACGCAGGACTTCGCCCGCCGCATCGAGGCGCTGGGCGCCGACTGGCTGGACGCGCCGGTCTCCGGCGGCGAGGTCGGCGCCAAGGCCGGCAGCCTGACCATCATGGTCGGCGGCAGGCAGCCGGTGTTCGACCGGATCAAGCCGCTGTTCGAGCTGATGGGCAAGAACATCACCCGCGTCGGCGAGGCCGGCGCCGGCCAGATCTGCAAGGTCGCCAATCAGATCATCGTCGCGCTGAACATCGCGGCGGTCGGCGAGGCGCTGGTGTTCGCGAGCAAGGCCGGCGCCGACCCGGCCAAGGTGCGCGAGGCGCTGATGGGCGGCTTCGCCTCCAGCCGCATCCTCGAGGTGCATGGCGAACGGATGATCAAGCGGACCTTCAATCCGGGCTTTCGCATCGGCCTGCACCAGAAGGACCTGAACCTGGCGCTGCAGAGCGCCAAGAGCCTGTCGCTGGCCCTGCCCGGCACCGCCAACGCGGCTCAGCTGATGCAGGCCTGCGCCGCCCAGGGCTGGGACCAGCTCGACCATTCGGCGCTGGTGCGCGCGCTGGAACTGATGGGAGCCCACGAGCTCGGCGGCGCGTCCGCATAATCGGCGCATGAGCTCCGACCCGCTGCTGCAGGACCCGAAGGCGCTGCTGCGCCATCTCTACGATGTGGCGGTGGCGCGCGCGCTGCCGGCCCGCATGCTGGCGGCCGCGCTGCCGCCGCCGCCTGATCCGGCCCGGGGCCGCACCCTGGTGCTGGGCGCCGGCAAGGCCGGCGGCGCGATGGCGCAGGCGCTGGAGGCGGCCTGGCCGTCGCATGCCAAGCTCGACGGCCTGGTGATCACCCGCTACGGCCATCGCCCGCCGGACTACGAACCGCGCCGCATCAGGCTGGTCGAGGCCGCGCACCCGGTGCCCGACGCGGCCGGCCAGCAGGCGGCCGCGCAGATGCTGGCGTTGACGCAAGGCCTGACCCCGGACGATCTGGTGATCTGCCTGATCTCCGGCGGCGGCTCGGCCTTGCTGAGCCTGCCCGCGCCGGGTCTCACGCTGGAGGACAAGCAGGCGATCAACCGCGCGCTGCTGAAGAGCGGGGCGGCGATCGGCGAGATGAACTGCGTGCGCAAGCACCTGTCGGCGATCAAGGGCGGGCGGCTGGCCGCCGCCTGCGCGCCGGCGCGTGTCGTCAGCTTGCTGATCAGCGACGTGCCCGGCGACGACCCGGCCGTGATCGCCTCCGGCCCGACGGTGGCCGACGCGACGAGCTGCGCCGATGCGCTGGCGATCTGCGAGCGCTACCGGATCGACTTGCCCAGGGCGGCGCGGGAGGGCCTGGAGTCGGGCGCCTTCGAGACGCCCAAGCCCGGCGACCCGCGCCTGGCCGGCCACGAGCTGCGCATGCTGGCCACGCCGCAGCAAAGCCTGGAGGCGGCCGCCGAGGCGGCACGCGCCCTGGGCCTCGCCGCCTACATCCTCAGCGACGAGATCGAGGGCGAATCGCGCGAGGTCGGCCTGGTGCATGCGGCCCTGGCCCGCGCGGTCCAGCGCCGCGACCAGCCCTTCGCCAAGCCCTGCGTGATCCTCTCCGGCGGCGAGACGACGGTGACGGTGAAGGCCAAGGGCGGTCGGGGCGGGCGGGCCACCGAATTCCTGCTCGGCTGCGCGCTGGGCCTGAACGGCGAGCCCGGCATCCATGTGCTGGCCGCCGACACCGACGGCATCGACGGCATCGAGGACAACGCCGGCGCCATCGTCACGCCCACAAGCCTGGCGCGGGCTGCAGCGCTCGGGCTGAACGCGCGCAAGGAGCTCGATGCCAACAACGGCTACGGCTTCTTCGCGCCGCTGGGTGACCTGGTCTCGCCCGGGCCGACCTTCACCAACGTCAACGATTTCAGGGCGATGCTGGTGCGCTGAGCCCGAGCGTCTGGTCGCCGGAACCATCGGCGATCGTGCGGGCTCGTCCTACAGCGCCGCGCGGCGCGGGATGACGCCGCCCGGGCGCGCGCGGGCTTAGGCTGACATCGTCCTCCCCGAGAAGCCTGCAGGCCGGCAAGGCAACTACCCCCAAGGCCTTGGTGATATCGGGGACGACAGGACCCAGCCCTCAAGGCTGGGTCTTTCTTTGTCCGCCTGCCTGCGTGTCGAGCGATCTACCGTCTACTCTTCGTAGCGCCGCGTCATCGCGCTCAGCTCGCCGCTCTGCTTCAGCCGGTCCAGCGCCTGCTGCCAGCGCGAGACCTCGTCCGCCGGGGTCTGGCGCGACAAGGCGATATAGCCCACGGTGGTGGTCAGCATGACCGGCGTGCGGACCACGCTGGCGTCCGGCAGGCCGGCCTCGTTCAGGCGCTGCACCATGCCCGGGCTGGTCGCCGCGGCGATCAGCTGCACGCGGCCGGCGGCCAGCATGCGCAGGCAGGCGCTGTAGCTGCCGGTGCGCGTCAGCTGCGTGAAGCCGGCCCGGCTGAGGAACTCGTCGTGCACATTGCCCTTGAGCACGCAGACCGAGAGGGCGCGCGCATCGTCGAGACTGCGCACCTGGGTCGGGCGCGCGGCGCTTTCGAACAGATAGTCGCTTTCGCGGCTGATCGGCCCCACCCATTGCACGGTGTCTTCGCGCTCGGGCGTGCGGTTCAGATTGAAGAAGACCACGCCGGGATGGCGCTGCACGGTCTGCAGGCCGCGCGCGAAGGGCACCTCGTGGATGAAGCCGTCGATGCCCAGTTCCGAGCGCAGGCGCCGGACCAGCTCCAGGTAATAGGCCCGCTTGCCGGCATGCTCGCGGCCGCGCAGTTCGCCGCCGACCATCGACACCTGGCCGCCCAGGCTGTGCGTGTAGATATCCCAGGAATCGGCGGCGGCGAAGGCCGGGCAGAGCCAGACCAGCCAGATCAATATCGTTCTCATCTCGGCGGATTCGGAGCTCGGTCGCTCCCTCTGCGCCGACTATGGCGATTCCGGCGCGGCCGCACATTCAGACTCACCCTAGGCGTCGTGACTTCCGGCCTCGGTGTTTTCGCTGAGTGGCCGGGGCGCTCGCCTACAGCGGCGGCGCCGGCTGTCCGGCCATGCGCGCCGCGACCGCGCGCCTCAGCCAGCCGTTTTCCAGATAGGCATAGAGATTCCTGCCGGGGCACACCGTCTGCGCGCTGTAGTCCTTGTGCGAGGCGATCAGCTCCGGGCTCAGGCGATGGGCGCGGGCCAGCCAGGCCATCAGCTCGGCCGTCGCCAGCAGCTGTTCGCGGCTCGGTTCGACCTCCTCGAAATTGCCCAGCAGCATCACCAGCGCATGGCCGCGCGGGTCGTACTCGGTATTGGTGTCGCCGGCCTGCTCGGGCGGGCGCGCGGCATAGATGCGGCCGTCCGGCGCGATCACGTAGTGGTAGGGGATGTCGGCCCAGCGCTTGCTCAGCCGCGACCATTGCTGCAGCCGGCGCAGATAGGCGGCCGGATCATGGCCGACAACCCAGGTCTCGCCCTGGTGGTGCAGGGTGATACGGCTGATCGTCTGCCGCGCGCCGCTCGCCGGGCCGGGCTCGCCGCCCCAGGCAGCGACCGGGATGATGGCCGGCGGCGGTGGCGGCGTGGCGGCGCAGGCGGCCAGCAGCAAGGGCAGGGCGGCCAGCAGGCCGCGGCGGAGCAGGGCAGCGCGCATCATGGGCCGCAGTCTCGCACCAGCGCCGGCCGGCTAGCGGCGGCGCTCGGCCAGCCGGATCTTCAGCCCCAGCGGAAACATGGTGAAGGCGAAACGCTCCTGCGGCGGCGAGCCGTCGGCGGTGGCGACCGAGCCCAGCTCGAAGTTGCGCGCCAGCATGGCCAGCACCATCTTCATCTCCAGCATCGCCAGATAGCGGCCCGGGCACAGCCGCGGGCCGGCGCCGAAGGGCAGGGAGGCCTTCAGCAGCGCATGGGCCGGCTCCTCGCCCGGCGCGGCGGCCTGCCAGCGCTGCGGCCGGTAGTCGGCCGCGTCGCCGACCAGGGCGGTATCGACGGCGCCGGGCCGCGTCAGGCAGATCAGCTTGGCGCCTCGCGGCAGGGCGATGCCGCCGAACACCCGATCGCGATTGCTTTCCATCAGCGACAGCGGCGCCACCGGCCGCAGCCGCATCGATTCGTTGACGGCCCGCTCGATCGCTTCCAGCGCGCGTGCCTGCTCGAAGCTGCGCGGCATGTCCGCCTCGCCCAGCGCCGCGTCGACGGCGGCGACCAGCCGCTCCCATTCGGGGCGATGCGTGTGCAGCAGGTGCAGGGTCCAGCCCAGCGTGTGGGCGGTGGTGTCTTCGCCGGCCAGCAGCACGGTCAGCACATTGCCCAGCAGGTCCGCCTCGGAGAGGCCGCCGCCCTCCTCATCGCGCGCGGCGATCAGCGCCTCCAGCAGATTGTTCGGCTGCTCGCGCAGCGCCGGATCGCGCGCGATGCGCTCGCGCGCCTGCGCGATCAGCCGCCGCGCGGCCTCGTGGACCTGTTGCAGATGGCGGTCGAAGCGGCGGTCGGCCGGCAGCTTGAAGACGCGCCACCAGGGGACGGGCGCGAAGATGCGCTTGCCCAGCATCGGGAAGATCTGGTCCAGATGGCCTTGCAGCGCATCGTCGGGCCGCTGCAAGGTGTTCATGTCGATGCCGAAGGCCAGGCCCGCGGTCACGTCGACCGTGTAATGCATCAGCACCGTCTGCAGGTCCAGCGCCTCGCCGCTGCGCGCCGCCTCGGCCAGGCAGGCGCGCAGACGTTCGGTGACGCGCAGCAGCGAGGGGAAGTAGCGCTTCAGATGGCCGGGGTCGAAGGCCGCCATCACCAGCTTGCGCTGGCGCCGCCAGTCCTCGCCCTCGGCCGAGAACAGACCATGGCCGCCGATCTCGGCGATCACCCGCTGCATGGCCGGCAGGCGCCGCCAGCCCTCGGGCCGCTCGCGCATCGCCTCCAGCACCAGATCGGCCCGCGCGACCACCAGCGCCTCGCTCGGCCCGAGGCGCAGGCGGTAGACCGGCCCGTAGTCGCGCGCCCATTGCTCGAGCTGCTGGTGCATGCGGGCCGGCTCGATCTGGGCCAGATTGCCCAGCAGCGGCAGTGGCCGCGGGCCGGGCAGCGAGGACAGCGGGCGCCCGACGGCGTCGGGCTTGGCGATCGATGCATCCATGATGGCGACTCCCGATGGCGGCGGCTCGATTCTGAACGGTGGCGGCCGACAATGGCACCGATCTTGCGAGCCTTTATCGTTTCATCCATCAACCGAACAAGGGACAGATATGTCGGCTCAAGAAATCCGCCTTGACGACCTGACGGGGCCGGAGATCCACGCGCTGCTGGAGGAGCATCTGCGGAATATGCGCGCGCTGTCGCCGCCGGAGAGCGTGCATGCGCTGGACCTGGACGCGCTGCGCCGGCCCGAGATCAGCTTCTGGACCCTGTGGTCCGAGGGCCAGCTGCTCGGCTGTGGCGCGCTGAAGTCGCTCGGCGATGGCCACGGCGAGATCAAGTCGATGCGCACCGCTATGGCACATCGCCGCAAGGGCGCGGCGCGCGCGATCCTGGTCCATATCGTCGAGGAGTCGCGGCGCCGCGGCTACACGCGGCTGAGCCTGGAGACCGGCCCGCGCGAGGGCTTCGCGCCGGCCCATGCGCTGTACGAGAGCTTCGGCTTCGAGCGCTGCGGGCCCTTCGCCGGCTATGCCGAGGATCCGTTCAGCGTCTTCATGACGCGGGCGCTCTGAGGGCCTCGACGGCGTCCAGCACCGCTTCGGCCGTCGCCGGCGCGCGCAAGAGCGGATCGCAGCGCTCCGCGCCCGTCGAGGCGATGGCATCCTTGATCGCCAGCAGCACCGAGAAGGGCAGCAGCAGCGGCGGCTCGCCGACCGCCTTCGAGCGGTGGATGCTGTCGGCGCGATTCGGCTGGTCGAAGAGCTGCACGCGGAAGTCCGGCGGGCTGTCGTTGGCGGTGGGGATCTTGTAGGTGCTCGGTGCATGCGTGCTCAGCATGCCGGTCTTCGGATGCCACACGAGTTCTTCCATGGTCAGCCAGCCCATGCCCTGCACGAAGGCGCCCTCGACCTGGCCGATGTCCAGCGCGGGGTTCAGCGACTGGCCGACGTCGTGCAGCACGTCGGCGCGGGTCACGCGGCTCTCGCCGCTGAGCGTGTCGATCAGCACCTCGGCGACGGCCGCGCCATAGGCGTAGTAGAAGAAGGGCTTGCCCTGCAGCTTCGTGCGGTCCCAGTGCAGGCCCGGCGTCGCGTAGAAGCCGTCGCTCCAGAGCTGAACGCGCTCCAGATAGGCCTTGGCGACCAGCTCCTTGAAGGCGATCGCCTGGTCGCCCAGCTGCACCAGCCCGCCGCCGAAGCGCACGTCCTCGGCCGCGCCGCCCAGCAGCCGAGCGGCCAGCGCGGCCAGGCGCAGGCGGATCTGGCGCGCGGCGTCCTGCGCCGCCTTGCCGTTCAGATCGCTGCCGGTCGAGGCGGCCGTGGCCGAGGTGTTGGCCACCTTGTGCGTGTCGGTGGCGCTGGCGCGCACGTCTTCGAGCGCGATGCCCAGCTCGTGCGCGACGACCTGGGCCACCTTGGTGTTGAGCCCCTGGCCCATCTCGGTGCCGCCATGGTTCACCAGCACCGAACCGTCGGTGTAGACATGGACCAGGGCGCCGGCCTGGTTCAGATGGACGACGTTGAAGGAGATGCCGAACTTGACCGGGGTGAGCGCCAGGCCCTTCTTCAATACCGGGCTCTGGGCGTTGAAGGCGGCGATGTCGGCGCGGCGAGCGTGATAGCCGCTGGTCTCGATCAAACGGTCGGTCAGCGGCTGCAGGATGTTGTCCTCGACCCGCTGGCCGTAGGGGGTCAGGTCATGCCCATCACGATAGAAATTGCGCTGCCGCACCAGCAAGGGATCGAGGCCCAGCCGCCGTGCGACCGAGTCGATGATCATCTCGATCGCCAGCGCGCCCTGCGGGCCGCCGAAGCCGCGGAAGGCCGTGTTGCTCTGCGTGTTCGTTTTCGCGCAATAGCCGTGCAGGGCCACATTCGGCAGCCAGTAGGCATTGTCGAAATGGCACAGCGCGCGGGCCATCACCGGCGCCGACAGATCGGCCGAGTGGCCGCAGTTGGAGATCAGATCGACCTCGGCGGCGAGGATATGGCCCTCGTCGTCGTAGCCGACGCTCCAGCGGTAGTCGAAGCCATGGCGCCGGCCAGTGATCAGGAAATCGTCGTCGCGGTCGATGCGCAGCTTGACCGGCCGGCGCAGCCGGCTCGCGGCCAGCGCGGCCACGCAGGCGAACAAGGCCGACTGCGATTCCTTGCCGCCGAAGCCGCCGCCCATGCGCCGGCATTGCACCTGCACCTGGGCCGCGCTCCAGCCCAGTGCATGGGCGACCAGCTGCTGCATCTCGCTGGGATGCTGGGTCGAGCAGTGCAGCAGCAGACCCTTGTTCTCCTGCGGCAGCGCGTAGCTGATCTGGCCCTCCAGATAGAACTGCTCCTGGCCGCCGACGGCCCACTCGCCGTCCAGCCGGTGCGGCGCGCTCGCCAGCGCGGCCTGCGCATCGCCGCGGCTCATGTGCATGGGCGGCAGCACGTACTGACCTTTGGCGTGGGCGGCCTTGGCTGTCAGCACCGGCTCCAGCGCCTCGAACCTGATCACCTGCTTGGCCAGCGAGGCGGCGCGGCGCGCCAGCTCGCGATCGCTGGCAATGATGGCGAACACCGGCTGGCCCAGATAGCGCAGCTCACCCTCGGCCAGGATCGGGTCGTCGTGGACCAGCGGGCCGCAGTTGTTCTCGCCGGGGAAGTCGGCGGCCGTCAGCACCGCGACGACGCCGGGCTGCTGCTTCAGCAGTTCGACATCGATGGACAGCAGCCGCCCATGCGCGACCGACGACAGGCCCAGGGCCGCATGCAGCGTGCCCTGGGCCTCGGCGATGTCATCGGTGTAGACGGCCTCGCCGCTGACGTGCAGGGCGGCCGACTCGTGGGCACGGCTGACGCCGACCTGGGGCAGGGCGGTCGTATCGACGGGAAGATCGAGCGGCTTGTTCATGCGGCGGCGCTCCTGGTGAACGAGACGGCCTGCCAGACGCTTAGCGCCGGTGCCGGCAGCGGCGCCTCCTCGCGGGTTTCCAGCCACAGCCGTCTGAACAGATTCTGCGCCACCCGCATGCGGTAGGCGGCGCTGGCCCGCATATCGTCCAGCGGCTTGAAGTCCTCGGCCAGCGCGGCCGCGGCGGCCGCGACCGTTGTTTCGTTCCAAGCCTGTCCCAGCACGGCGGCCTCCGCCTTGGCCGCTCGCCTGACGATGGCCGCCATGCCGCCGAAGGCGAAGC
The DNA here is from genome assembly GCF_030410485.1 of Roseateles violae. GTDB lineage: Bacteria > Pseudomonadota > Gammaproteobacteria > Burkholderiales > Burkholderiaceae_C > Roseateles_D > Roseateles_D violae. Next base: position 72,704 of record NZ_JAUHHC010000006.1, read on the forward strand.
GCGCTTCGGCGACCACGCCGTCCGCCAGCCGCAGCGCCAGCCCGGCGCAGACGGCCGAGATGTCGCTGTCGTAGCGCTTGGCGATCTTGTAGGCGCGCAGGCGCAGGTCCGCGGCGGGCAGGGGCACAAGCAGCGCCTCGAGGAACTCGCCGGGCTGCAAGGCGTTCTTCATATAGTCCAGATAGAAGTCCTGCAGCGGCAGACGGCGCTGCACGGCGCCGCGGCGCAGCACGATGTCGGCGCCCAGCGCGATCAGCGCCGGCGCGCCATCGCCGATCGGCGAGCCGTTGGCGATATTGCCGCCCAGCGTGCCGGCATTGCGCACCGGCTTGGAGGCGAAGCGCAGCCACAGCTCGCGCAGCGGCGCTGCGATCGCGCTCAGCGCGGCCCAGGCCTCTTCCAGCGCCGCCCCGGCGCCTATCCAGAGGCCGGGTCGGCCGGCATCGTCGAAGGCCTGAGGGCGGATCTCGCGCAGCTCGGCGATGTTGCCCAGATAAATCAGCTCGCCGACATCGCGGAACTGCTTGTTGACCCAGAGTCCGATATCGGTCGAGCCGGCCAGGAGCCGCGCCTCGGGCCTGGCCTCGCGCAGCGCGGCCAGCTCGGCCAGCGTGCGCGGCGCATGGAAATGATCGATGCGGCCGCCGAAGGCGGGGCTCGGTGCCGCATAGTGCAGCGGCGCGTCGTCGCGCAGCGCCTGCAGCGCGGCGCGGATCGGCGCGCGGTCGAGGCGCTGCGGCGGGGCCTCGAACATCTGCTCGCCGGCATCGAGGATGGGCCGGTAACCGGTGCAGCGGCACAGATTACCGGCCAGCTCGTCGGCCAGCTCTTGGCGCGTCGGCCGCGTGCCGGCCTCGCCGTGCTGCTCGTAGCAGGCCTGCAGGCTCATCGCGAAGCCGGGCGTGCAGAAGCCGCATTGCGAGCCGTGGCAGTCGACCAGCGCCTGCTGGACCGGATTCAAGTTGTCGCTGCTGCCGAGGTCCTCGACCGTCAGCAGCGCCTTGCCGTCCAGGGTCGGCAGAAACTGGGTGCAGGCATTGACATTGCGCAGCTGCAGCGCGCCGCCGGCGTCAAGTTCGCCGAGCAGCACCGTGCAGGCGCCGCAGTCGCCCTCGGCGCAACCTTCCTTGGTGCCGGTGCAATGCGGGGCCTGCTCGCGCAGGTATTGCAGGACGGTCGTCGTCGTCGGCAGGCCGGCAATGGCGCGGATCTGGCCCTGGTGGAAGAAGCGTAGCGGTCGGTGGTCCATCGGTGGAACTTACTGCTGATGTCCAGCGACGATATACCATCTGAAGAATGGTTTATATGAGGATGGGCGTATGAGCCTGCGCGCGGATTTCGACAAGATCGAGCTTCAACTGGTGCGAGTCCTGCACACCGTGATCACCGAGCGCAGCGTTTCCCGGGCGGCCCTGCGCCTGCACAGCACACAACCCGCCGTCAGCGCCCAGCTGAGGCGCTTGCGTGCGCTGACCGGCGACGCGCTCCTGGTGCGCAGCGGCGCCGGCATGACGCCGACACCGGCCGCGCTGGAACTGCTGGAACCGGCGCAGCGCCTGCTGCACGACGCCGAGGCCCTGTTCGGCAAGCGCAGCCGGCGCGGCGACTTCGACCCGGCAGCGGCCGAGCTGCGCTTCCGCATCGCCGCCAGCGACTATCTGGACCCGCTCTTCCTGCCCGAGCTGGTCGCGCGCCTGCAGCGCCTGGCGCCGGGCGTGCAGCTGGACCTGCAGCCGCTGTCGGCCGAGTACGACTACCGCCGCAGCCTCTCGCGCGGCGAGGTCGATCTGGTGATCGGCAACTGGCTGAAGCCGCCGGAGGAACTGCATCTGGGCCGATTGCTCAGCGACGAGGTCGTCTGCCTGGTCGGCAACGAGCATCCGATGGCCCGCGCCAAGGGCCGCGGCTGGACGGTGGAGAAGTACCTGGCCTGCCAGCACCTGGCGCCGATGCCGCTGTCGCCGGGCCAGGCCGGCGTCATCGACGAGCATCTGGCCGAGCTGGGCCTGGCCCGCTCGGTGGCGGTGCGCAGCGCGCATTTCGGCCAGCTGCCGCAGATGGTGGCGAACAGCCTGCTGGTGCTGACGACCGGGCGGCTGTTCTGCTCGCGTTATCTGGGCCAGCTGCCGGTGAGCATCCTGCGCTGCCCGATCGCCTTCCCGACCATGAGCTACTACCAGCTCTGGCACCAGCTGAGCCATGCCGCCGCGCCGATGCGCTGGCTGCGCGAGCAGGTGCGCGACGTCGCCCGCGCGCTGGTCGCCCAGGCGCCGGCCGCCGCCCGACTGATTTCTTCCGACACGCAATGACAACGACGACAACCAACCCCAAGCAACGCCTGGCCCTGCGCGGCGATCTGCTCGACTTCACTTCGATGCCCGGCTGGGCCCAGCTGGACAGCCCGGCCGTGCGCTTCCAGCCCGATCACTGGCTGCTGATCGAGGACGGCCGCATCGTCGGCACGCAGGCGGCCGCGCCCGATGCGAGCTGGGACCGCGAGGACCACAGCGGCAAGCTGATCCTGCCCGGCTTCATCGACACCCATGTGCACTGCCCGCAGCTGGACGTGATCGCCAGCTACGGCACCGAGCTGCTCGACTGGCTGAACACCTACACCTTCCCGGCCGAATGCCGCTATGCCGACCCGGCCGTGGCGCGCGCCGGCGCCGAGCGCTTTGTCGATGCGCTCCTGGCCCATGGCACGACGGCGGCCGTGGTCTTCCCGACCGTGCACAAGACCTCGGCCGAGGCGCTGTTCGAGGCCGCCGCCGCCCGCGGCATGCGGCTTGTCACCGGCAAGGTGCTGATGGACCGCCATGCGCCGGACGGCCTGCGCGACGATGTGGCCGGTGCCGAGCGCGATTGCATCGACTTGATCCAGCGCTTTCACGGTCGTGATCGCCTGGCCTACGCGGTGACCGTGCGCTTCGCGCCCACCAGCACGCCCGAGCAGCTGGCGATGGCCGGCGCCTTGTGCCGGGCCGATGCCTCGCTCTTCATGCAGACCCATGTGGCCGAGAACCGCAGCGAGGTCGAATGGGTGGCCCGGCTCTTTCCCGATGCACGCAGCTATCTGGACGTCTATGCGCGCGAGGGGCTCTTGCACCCGCGCGCGGTGCTGGCCCATGGCATTTGGCTGGACGAGGACGACCGGCGCCAGCTGGCCGCCAGCGGCGCCCAGGTGGCCTTCTGCCCTTCCTCGAACCTCTTCCTCGGCAGCGGTCTGTTCGACTGGCCGGCGGCGCGCGCGGCCGGCTTCCGGGTCTCGGCGGCCAGCGATGTGGGCGGCGGCACGTCCCTCTCCATGCAGCGCAATCTGCTCGACGGCTACAAGGTGCAGGCCATGGCCGGCCATCGGCTCAGCGCCTGGGCGGCCCTGCATGCGGCGACGCGCGGCGCCGCCGAGGCGCTGGGCCTGGGCGGGGAGATCGGCTCCTTCGACGCCGGCCGCCTGGCCGATGTCTGCGTCTGGGACTGGGCGAGAGGGCCGGTCGCCGAGGCCCGCCATGCCGTGGCGCGCGAATTGCATGAGAAGGTCTTTGCCTGGATGATCCTGTCCGATGAGCGCAATCTGCTTGCCAGCTATGTGGCGGGCAAGCCGCAATTCCGAAGAAGGCCCGATCGATAATCCGCCCCCATGACCCTGCGCCTGGAAACCGTCGGCATCAGCAAGCAATACGGCAATGTCCGGGCCAACCAGGGTATCGGGCTCAGCGTGCGCGCCGGCGAGATCCACGCCGTGCTGGGCGAGAACGGCGCCGGCAAGTCCACGCTGATGAAGATCATCTACGGCGCGGTCCAGCCCGATGCCGGCGAGCTGCGCTGGAACGGCCAGCCGGTGCGCATCAAGAGCCCGGCCCAGGCGCGCGCGCTGGGCATCAGCATGGTCTACCAGCATTTCTCGCTGTTCGACACGCTGACGGCGGCCGAGAACGTCTGGCTGGGCCTGGACAAGAGCTTGAGCCTGGCCGAGGTGACGACGCGCATCCGCGAACTGGCCGGCCAGTACGGGCTGGAGGTCGATCCGCTGCGGCCGGTGCACACGCTGTCGGTCGGCGAGCGCCAGCGCGTCGAGATCGTGCGGGCGCTGCTGACCGGTCCGCAACTGCTGATCCTGGATGAGCCGACCTCGGTGCTGACGCCGCAGGCGGTCGACAAGCTCTTCGTCACCCTGCGCCGCCTGGCCGAGCAGGGCTGCGCCATCCTCTATATCAGCCACAAGCTCGACGAGATCCGCGCGCTGTGCACCCACTGCACGGTGCTGCGCGCCGGCAAGGTCAGCGGCGAGGTCGATCCGCGCACGCAGAGCAGCGCCGAGCTCTCCAGGCTGATGATAGGCGCCGAGCCGCCACAGCTGCCGCATGGCAAGCGCAAAGCGGGCGAGCCCGCGCTGGAGTTGAAGCGCCTGAGCCTGGCCAAGGCAACGCAATTCGGCACCACCCTGGTCGACGTCGATCTGTGCCTGCGCGCCGGCGAGATCGTCGGCGTGGCCGGCGTGTCCGGCAATGGCCAGCAGGAGCTGATGGCGGCCCTGTCCGGCGAGGACCCGCGCGGCCTGCCCGGCAGCGTCTTGCTGTTCGGCCAGGACATCGCGGCCGCCAGCACGCGACGCCGGCGCCGCCTGGGCCTGCACTTCGTGCCCGAGGAGCGGCTGGGCCGCGGCGCGGTGCCGACCCTGTCGCTGGCGCAGAACACCTTGCTGACCCGCACCGAGACCGTTGGCCCGGGCGGCTGGCTGCGCATGGGCGAGGTGCGGCGCCTGGCCGAGGCCTTGATCGAGCGCTTCAAGGTCAAGGCCGATGGCAGCGGCGCTGCGGCGCGCAGCCTCTCGGGCGGGAATCTGCAGAAGTTCATCGTCGGCCGCGAGATCGCCGCCGGGCCCAAGGTGCTCCTGATCTCTCAGCCGACCTGGGGTGTCGACGTCGGCGCCGCCGCGCAGATCCGCGCCGAGCTCCTGCAGCTGCGCGATGCCGGCTGCGCGCTGCTGGTCGTCAGCGAGGAGCTTGACGAGCTGTTCGAGATCAGCGATCGCCTGGTCGTGATGGCCAAGGGCAGGCTGTCGCCGCCGCTGGACCCGGCGGACGCGACGCCGGCCCTGCTGGGCGAATGGATGAGCGGGCTGTGGAAAGAGCAGCCGCGGCAACAAGGAGCGCGCCATGCTGCGGCTTGAGACGCGGCCGCAGCCCTCGCGCTGGATGTCGCTGGCCTCGCCCCTGCTGGCGCTGGCGATCACGGTGCTGCTCGGCGTCGGGCTCTTCCTGATCCTCGGCAAGGACCCGCTGCGCGGCTTGCAGATGTTCTTCTGGGAGCCGATCAAGAGCGCCTACGGCTGGGGCGAGCTGGGCATCAAGGCGACCCCGCTGATCCTGATCGCCCTGGGCCTGGCCCTGTGCTTCCGCTCCAACGTCTGGAATATCGGCGCCGAGGGCCAGTTCGTCATCGGTGCGCTGGCCGGCGGTTTCGTCGCGATGCAGGCCGGCCCCGACACCGGGCGCTGGATCGTCGTGCTCATTCTGGTGGCCGGCGTGCTGGGTGGCATGGCCTGGGCGGCGATTACGGCCTTGCTGCGCGCGCGCTTCAACGCCAACGAGATCCTGGTCAGCCTGATGCTGGTCTATGTGGCCGAGCTGCTGCTCGCCTACCTGGTCTACGGGCCCTGGAAGGATCCGGCCGGCTACAACTTCCCGCAGACGATCAGCTTCCTGCCGGTCACCAAGATCCCGCGCCTGATCGAGGGCACGCGGGTCCATATCGGCGTGCTGATCGCGCTCGTGTCGGTGATCGGCTTCTGGGTGCTGCTGTTCCGCACCTATGCGGGCTTCGCCCTGCAGGTCGGTGGCCTGGCGCCGGCGGCGGCGCGCTATGCGGGCTTCTCCTCGACCAAGGCGCTGTGGACGGCGCTGCTACTGTCCGGCGGCATGGCGGGCCTGGCCGGCGCTTTGGAGGCGGCCGGACCGCTGGGCCAGCTGACGCCCTATGTGCCGGCCGGCTATGGCTTCGCAGCCATCATCGTCGCCTTCGTCGGCCGCCTGCATCCGGTCGGCATCGTCTTCTCGGGCATCCTGATGAGCATGTTTTATATCGGCGGCGAGCTGGCGCAGTCGCGCCTGGGCCTGCCCAAGGCGATCACCGGCGTGTTCCAGGGCCTCTTGCTGTTCGCGCTCTTGGCCTGCGACACCTTGATCCTCTATCGCCTGCGCTGGGTCCCCGCTTCACCGAGGGCGGCCGCATGAATCTCGACGCGATCGCGGCCCTGATTGCCGCCTCGATGAACGCCGGCACGCTCTTGGCGCTGGCCGCGCTGGGCCTCCTGATCAACGAGCGGGCCGGCATCGTCAATCTCGGCGCGGAGGGGCTGATGCTGGTGGCGGCCATCGCCGGCTTCGCGACCGCCGTGCACACCGGCAGCGACGGGCTGGCCTTTGCCGCCGGCATGGGCGCGGGCGCGCTGCTGGCCGGTCTGTTCGGCCTCTTGGTGATCTGGCTCAACACCAACCAGTATGCGGCCGGCCTGGCCCTGAGCCTGTTCGGCAGCGGCTTCTCGGCCTTCGTCGGCATCGCTTATGTGCAGGAGAAGCTCGGCGCCCGGCCGCGCTTCGCGATCCCCGGCCTGGCCGATATCCCCTTCATCGGCCCGGCCCTGTTCCGCCAGCATCCGCTCGTCTATGGGGCAATCGCGCTGACCCTTGCACTGGCCTGGTTCCTCTACCGCTCGCGCGCGGGCCTGGTCTTGCGCGCGGTCGGCGAGTCGCCGGAGTCCGCCCATGCGCTCGGTTATCCGGTGCGGCGCATCCGCCTGGCCGCCGTGATGGCCGGCGGCGCCCTGTGCGGCCTGGCCGGCGCCTATGTGTCGGTGGTCTACACGCCGCTGTGGGTGGAGGGCATGATCGCCGGCAAGGGCTGGATCGCCCTGGCCCTGACGACCTTTGCCACCTGGCGGCCGGCACGGATCCTGCTCGGGGCTTATCTGTTCGGCTTCGTCACGATGCTGCAGTTCCATTTGCAGGGGCAGGGGGTCGAGGTGGCCAGCCAGTTCCTCAGCATGCTGCCCTATCTGTCGACGATCGCCGTGCTGGTGCTGATCTCCAGCAATGCCGGCTTCATCCGCGCCAATATGCCGGCCTCGCTGGGCAAGCCTTTCGTTCCCGGTTCCTGAATGGAGATGCCAACAATGAAACTGATCAAACTCGCCGGCCTCACCGTGCTGGCCCTGGCGATGGCCGCCTGCGGCAAGAAGGAAGAGGCCGCGCCGGTGGCGCCGGCCGCTTCGGAGCCGGCCGCGGCCGCCAAGCCGGCGCCGCTGAAGATCGCCTTTGCCTATGTCGGCCCGGTCGGCGACGGCGGCTGGACCTTCGCGCACGACAACGCCCGCAAGGCGCTGGAGAAGGAGTTCGGCGACAAGATCGCCACCAGCTTCGTCGAGAAGGTGCCCGAGGCGGCCGATGCCGAGCGCGTCTTCCGCGACATGGTGCAGCAGGGCAACCAGCTGATCTTCGGCACCACCTTCGGCTATATGGAGCCGATGCTGAAGGTCGCCGGGGACAGTCCGGCCGTCAAGTTCGAGCACGCGACCGGCTACAAGCAGGCCGCGAACATGCGGACCTATGACTCGCGCACCTACGAGGGCGCCTATATGGCCGGCGTGATCGCCGGCAAGATGACGAAGACCAACACCCTGGGCGTCGTCGGCTCCATCCCCATCCCCGAGGTGATCCGCAATATCAACAGCTTCACGCTCGGCGCGCAGTCCACCAATCCGAAGATCAAGGTCAAGGTGGTCTGGGTCAACCAGTGGTTCGATCCGCCCAAGGAAACCGAGGCCGCGCAATCGCTGATCGACGGCGGTGCCGACGTGCTGATGCAGAACACCGATTCCTCGGCCGTGCTGCAGGCCGCCGAGAAGAACGGCAAGTACGCCTTCGGCTGGGATTCGGACATGACCGCCTACGGCCCCAAGGCCCATCTGGGCTCGGCCGTCATCAACTGGGCGCCCTACTACATCGCCGCGGTGCGCGAGGCGCTGGACGGCAAGTGGACGGCCGGCCCGGGCAAGCATGCCTGGTGGGGCGTCAAGGAAGGCGCGATCGACCTGGTCTCGGTCGCCGAGGCCGTGCCGGCCGAGGCCAAGGCCGAGCTCGACAAGGTCAAGGCCGGCCTGAAGGACGGCTCGTTCGTGATCTGGAAGGGCCCGCTCGTCGGCCAGGACGGCAAGGAGATCCTGAAGGCCGGCGAGAGCGCCGACGACAAGTTCCTCTCCGGCATCAATTTCTATGTGAAGGGTGTCGAGGGCAAGGTGCCGAGCGGGAAGTAAGCCGCCACCCCCGACGACCGCAAGCCGCTGCCCTCAGCGGCTTTTTCTTTTCCAGGCCGCGACCGTCGGGCTCTCACGCGGCCTGTCCGGGCCGTGACGCAGCCCGTCGCCGCAGCTTGGAGCGCGGGGCGCAGGCTCTCTATAGTCGCCAGCATGCTGAAACTGCTGCTCTGGTTGCTGCTCTTGTTTCTGTGCTGGCCGCTGGCCCTGCTCGCCCTGCTGCTGTGGCCCTTCGTCTGGCTGATCTCGCTGCCGCTGCGCCTGATCGGCATCGGCGTCGAGGGCGTTTTCGCGCTGCTGCGCGCCCTCGTCATGCTGCCCGCGCGCCTGCTGGGCGGCGGGCGTCAGCCTTGAACCTTAAACCTTGAGCTCCAGCCGTAAGCCCCAGGTGATGAAGGTCCGACCGCTGCTCTCGGTGCTGATGATCTTGTCCGGCGTCGCGACGATCGTGCCGTTGCTGTAGTCCAGCGGCGTCAGATTGGTCGCCGACAGGCGCAGCTGCGCGTTCGGGTTGAAGCTCCACAGCGCGAAGGCGTCGGTGACGACCTTCTTCGAGGTGCTGCTGGCCTGCAGCTCGGACTGGCGCACTTCGTTGGACGGCGTGTAGTTGACGCTGGCGCCCCAGCTCAGCGGCAGGCTGCGCAGCCGGTAGTCGAAGCCCAGATTGGCCGTGCCGCGCGGCTGCTGGTCGAGCTTGTTGTTGGGGCCCGGGATTCCGTCGACGTTCGAGTGGAACAGGCTCAGATTGCTGCGGATATTGACCGGCCAGGCCTCGGCGATGAACTCGTCGACGCGGAACTTGGCCTCCAGCTCGATGCCATAGGTCTGCGCCGTGCCGATATTGCGCGGCCGCGAGACCCAGCGCTGCACCTCGGACCAGGACACGTCCTCCAGCTCGGTCGTGTTGCGGATCAGGTCCTTGATGTGGCGGGCGAAGACATTGGCGCTGAGCACGCCGCCCTTGCCCAGATAGCTCTCGTAGGCGAGGTCGATGCCGGTCGCCAGCTCGGGCCGCAGGTCCGGGTTGCCGGTGCGGTCCGGGTAGTTGGGCTCGTTGGGGCCGCAGCCGCCGTCCGGCGTGCAGGGGTATTGCGGATTGATGCCGGGCCGCGCGATCAGGTCGTTCAGATTGGGCGACTTGTAGCTGCGCGTCAGGCTGGCGCGGATCTGGTCGCGGCTTTTCTCGCTGAACTTCCAGACCCCGTGCAAGAGCGGCGTCCAGACGGTCGAGCGGTTGCTGACCTTGTAGTTGGCCGCCGTGCTGCGGGTCGCTATGGTCTCGCCGCGCAGGCCGGCGTAGAAGGACCATTGCTTGCCGACGTTCCACTCGTCCTGCAGATAGCCGGCCAGGCGCGAGGTCGAGGCCTCGAGGTTGTCGCCGAAGTCGGCCAGCTCGGGCCGCGGCAGGCCGTTCTGCAGGCTGACTCGGGTCTGCTCGCGCGCGGTGCCCTCGCCCTCGAGGCCACCGACCAGGCTGTGCTCGTTTTCCAGCTGGCGCGAATACTTGCCGGTCAGGTTCCAGGACTTGTCGCGGCTGTTGATCGTGTCGTCCTGGTTGCGCACCGGTGCGCCGCCCAGGTATTCCTGGCGGAAGCTGTGCTGCTGCGAGTCGGCGCCGCCGACGCTGCCGCGCAGCTCGACCCGGCTGTCCTCGCCGAGCCGCTTCATGCCCTGCACATTCAGGCGCAGCACCGTGTTGCGGCCCTCGCCATTCGTCTGCGCCTTGTCGAAGCCGACGCAGGGGATGGAGCTGGCCGGGTCGCCCAGCGCCGCATCGCAATTGCTCTGCTGCTGCGTGAACTGGCTGCCGGTGCTGCCCCTGCCGGCCAGCAGAAAGGGCTGGATGGACAAGGTGTCGCCGCCGTCGAAGCGCCATTGCAGGCGCGCATTGATGTTGATCCCGCGGCGCGATTCCTCGCTCTGGCCCAGCGTCGTCAGCGTGCTCTGGCGGCCGCTGGCCGGCAGCAAGGTCGTCGCCACCGTGTTGATGTCGTCGATGCGTTCCATGCCCATCGCATTGACGGTCAGGTTGTAGGCGCCGCCATGCTCGTCGAGCTTGTCGTTGCGGGTCCAGCCGAAGTTCGGCTGCAGCCGGCCGCGCTCGGACGAGAGGCCCAGGCGCACATCGTTCATCTTCTTCTGCAGCGCCTGGCGCAAGACGACATTGATCGTGCCGGCCACGGCGCGGGCGCCGTATTCGGCCGAGGGCGCGCGCAGAATCTCGATGCGCTCGACCTGGTCCGGCGGCAGCTGGTCCAGCGAGAAGCCCGGCGGCATGCGCTCGCCGTCGACGAGGATCTGCGTGTAGCCGCCGCCCATGCCGCGCATGCGGATGTCGCCGCCGCGGCCGGGCCGGCCGCCGGTGGTCACGCCGGGCAGGCGCTTCAGCACCTCGCCCAAGGTGCTGTCGCCGAAGCGCTCGATCTCCTCGCGGCCGATGACGATCTTGGCCGCCGTCGAGGCGCGCCGCACCGCCTCGTCGCTGGGCTGGCCGCTGACCTCGACGCGCTGCAGCTGCGCCTTGCCGTCCTTCTCGGGCGCCGTCGCGCTGGCGGGCCTGGCCGGCGGCTTGGCCGCCGCCTCCTCGCTGATCTGCGCCCACAGCGCGCCGGGCGCGGCCAGGGCAAGCAGCAGGGCCAGGTTCAGCGGCCTCGGCGCCGGCAGGCGCGAGGGGCGGGGAGCGGGAACGGAGCGGGGCGACACGGTGGACGGCGAGGGCGTTGTTGCAGGATGCGGCGGGGCCGAAGCATCGCATGGAAGCAGCAAGCGACGGGCCGCGCAGCGCCCGGTTTTTAACTTCTTTACGGGGCGCTGTGCGCCCCGCGCGGGCCGGCGTGACCGATTGCGCAGTGCTCATTCCCCACGCTTGGCCTTCAGCGAGGCCGCCGCCTCGCGGCCGCGCGCCTTCCACAGCGCCAGCCGCTCGCGCCGGTCCTGCTGCGTCATCTGCTCGCGCGCCGCCTCGCGCTGCAGCTTCTGATAGCTCTTCAGCCGTGCCGGATGCAGCTGTGCCCGCACCGCGCAGCCGGGCTCGCCGCCATGGCTGCAGTTGCGGTAGCGGCAGGCGCCGGCCAGACGCGTCACATCGTCGAAGGCGGCGCCGACCTCGGCGCTGCTGGCGTCCAGCTGCAGGCCGCGCAGCCCCGGCGTGTCGATGATGCAGGCGCCGCCGGGCAGGCGATGCAGGCTGCGCGCGGTGGTGGTGTGGCGGCCGCGGCTGTCGTCCGCGCGCACGCTGCCGGTGTCCTGCAGCGTGGCCTCGCACAGCGCGTTGCTCAGCGTCGACTTGCCGGCGCCGCTGGAGCCCAGCAGCACCAGGGTCTGGCCCGTGCCCAGCCAAGGCGCCAGCCGCGCGCGCGTGGCCGCGGCCGCCGTGCCGTCGACGGCCACGATGTCCAGCACCGCCGCAGGGCTCTGTGCCAGATGCGCGCGCAGCGTGGCGACGCGCCCGTCCACGTCCGGGCAGAGATCGGCCTTGCTCAGCAGCAGCAGCGCCGGCACGCCGGCCGCATGGCACAGCACCAGATAGCGGTCCAGCCGCGCCGGATTGAAATCGTGGTCCAGCCCCATCACCAGCAGGGCCAGATCGACATTGCTGACCAGCGGCTGGCGCCGGCCCTCGGGGTCGCGGCGCGCGATCTGGCTCAGCGGCGTCAGGCGCTGCTGCACCCAGCATTCGCCCTGCGCGTTGCGGCGGGCCAGCAGCCAGTCGCCGACGGCCAGGGCCTCGCCGTCGGCCAGCAGCGCTTCGCGCAGCGCCGGCAGCGCGCGCGCCTCGCAGCGGCCGGTGGCGCCGATCAGGCCCAGGCGCTCGCGCTGGACTTCGGCCAGGCGCCAGAGTTCGGTATCGGGCTCCAGTTCCCGATCGAGTTGAGACAGCAGTGAAAGGTTCAGGCCCAGCGGACGCAAGGCCTCGATGAGAGAAGAGTCGAGCATGATGATGGTTTCGACGAACGAATCCAGAAGGAGCCCGCGGCGCGCACGGCAAGGCCGCGCCCGCGCAGGCGGGTGGCAATCGGAGGGTTCGGTCGTCGGCCGCGACGAGGAGGGCGCGGCGGCTCGGGGGCGAAAGACGCCCCGGGGAGTCTTAGCGCGACAGCAGCAAGGCGGCCGACGAGCGCAGGGCAAGATCATTTGCAGCCATGGCGGACTCCTTGTTGTGTGTGGAAGGGATGCGCAGTGTGCCCAGCCGCGGGGGCCGCGGTCAAGTGCCGGACGTCAAAGCGGCGCCACAAAAGCAAAGGGCCAAGCCTTGCGGCATGGCCCTGTTGACTTCCGGACACCCGCGACGAATCGTGGGGACGGTTTCCGCGGCGCTGGTCACGGGTTCCAGTACTCTGCCCAATCTGCAGCCGGTTTCTCGCCTTGGATGCCTTGCATTGTGCCCGCGATTCGTGACGGCTTTTTGACGAAAAGCAAGGGGTTTTCCCTTCAGTTCTTCTTCGGCTCGGCCGGGCGGCGGATCGCCATCGCCATCAGCGCCGCTGCCATGCAGGCCGCGCCGGCCGCGTACAGAGCCGGGGAATAGCTGAGCAGCACGCTGCGGCTCAGGCCCGCGCCCCAGGCGGCCACCGCCGCGCCGATCTGATGCGCGGCGAAGACCCAGCCGAAGACCAGGCCGACCCGCTCGGGCCCGAAGGTCTGGGCGGCCAGGCGCACCGTCGGCGGCACGGTGGCGATCCAGTCCAGGCCGTAGAACAGCGCGAACAGCGAGAGGCCGGTGAGCGTGTAGTCGGCCTGCGGCAGCCACAGCAGGGACAGGCCGCGCAGGCCGTAGTACCAGAACAGTAGCTTGCGGGCGTCGTAGCGGTCGCTCAGCCAGCCCGAGGCGATCGTGCCGACCAGATCGAAGGCGCCCATCATCGCCAGCACCGAGGCGGCCGGCACCGCGGCCAGCCCCTGGTCGCCGCACAGCGAGATGAAATGCGTCTGCACCAGGCCATTGGTCGACAGGCCGCAGATGAAGAAGCTGCCGAACAGCAGCCAGAAGGTGGGCTGCGTGGCCGCCTCGCGCAGCGCGGTGAACGGCGCCGTCACGCGCATCGGCGGCGGCACCGGCACCGGCGGCGCATCGGGCGCGGCGCCGAAGGCGGCCAGGCCGAGATCGGCCGGGCGGTCCTTCATCAGCGTCCAGACCAGGGCCATCACCGCCAAGCAGATCAGGCCCAGCGGCAGCAGCGGCGCGCGCCAGCCCCAGTGCTCGATCATCCAGGCGGCGATCGGCAGGCAGGCCAGCTGGCCGGTGGCGGCACTGGCGGTCAAGAGGCCCATCACCAGGCCGCGGCGCGTCGCGAACCAGCGGTTCGAGACCACGGCGCCCAGCACCAGGGCCGTCATGCCGCTGCCCAGGCCCAGCAGCAGGCCCCACAGCAGCACCAGCTGCCAGAGCTCGCTGATGCCGGCCGCCAGCAGCATGCCGCCGCCGACCAGGGCCAGCGCCATGCACATCACCGCGCGCAGGCCGAAGCGGTCCATCAGCACGGCGGCAAAAGGCCCCATCAGGCCGAACAGCGCGAAGCGCAGCGCCAGCGCGGAGGAGATGTCGCCGGTGCTCCAGCCGAACTCGCGCGCCAGCGGCTGCAGCATCGCGCCGGGCAGGCCCAGCGCCGCCGACATGAACAGCATGGTCAGAAAGGTGAGGCCGGCGATGACCCAGGCGAAATGGAGGCGGCGCCTTTGCAGCCAGGGCGAGAGGGCGGTTGCGAGCATGTCGGGTTCACCTCGGGTTATTGATTGGCATCGTCATCATAAGTGTTTTGATGACGACCATACTCAAAAAAGGGTGGCCGGCCTAGAATGAGACCCTGTGCAACAGGAGTCGACACGATGAAGGTCTCGAAGGAACAGGCCAGCGCCAACCGCCAGACCATTCTCGAAACGGCGGCGCGGCTCTACCGTGAGCGCGGCTTCGACGGGGTCGGCGTCGCCGAGATCACGCGCGAGGCCGGCTTCACCCATGGCGGTTTCTACGGCCATTTCGAATCGAAGGAGGCGCTGGCCGCCGAGGCCTGCGAGTTGGCCTTCGCGGCGCCGCTGGCGCGGCTGCGGGCGAGCCTGGACAAGCATGGCGGCGATGCGCGGCCCTATTTCCAGAACTATCTGCGACCGCAGCACCGCGACGCGGCCGGCCAGGGCTGCCCGATGCCGGCGCTGGCGGCCGACGCGGCGCGCGCGCCGGGGCCGATCGCCGACGCGCTGACGCGCGGCATCGCCGCCTATCTGGAAACCTTGGCCGGACAGCGGCCCGACGGCACACGCACCGAGGCGCCGGACGCGGCCGACAAGGCGCGTGCCATCCTCAGCCTGTCGGCCCTGGTCGGCGGCATGGTGCTGGCGCGCGCGACGGCCGCCGGCGCGCCGGCGCTGTCGGACGAGATCCTGGCCAGCCTGCAGCAGCAGCTCGGCGACTGCTGGGGCCGGGCCTAGGAGTCTGGGCGCTCAGGCCTGCGGCAGCGCCGCGATGCACTCCACCTCGACCCGCGCGCCCAGGGCCAGGCCGCTGGCGCCGAAGGCGCTGCGCGCCGGCAGCGGCAGCTCGCCGAAGAAGGCCTTGTAGACCTCGTTGAAGGCCGGCCACTCGGCCATATCGGCCAGCATCACCGTGCAGCGGAGCAGATGCTGCAGATCGAGGCCCTGGCCGCGCAGCACGGTGCGGATGTTCTCCATCGTCTGGCGCGCCTCGGCCGCGATGCCGCCGGGCACCAGCTCCAGCCGGCCGGGGATGTTGCCCAGCGCGCCGGAGAGGAACAGCAGATGGCCGACCCGCGTGCCCTCGGGAAAGGGCACGCCGGCGGGCAGGACCTGGCCGGAGTTGAAATGTTCGATCATGGCTTGGCGATTCCGAGGGCTTGCTCGAGCGCGAGCGGGTCGATGATGCGCCCGCCCTTGATCGTGCGGTGGATCTTGCGGATGTCGGCGATGTTCGTCAGCGGGTCGCCGTCGACCAGGATCAGGTCGGCGCGCTTGCCGGGCGCGATCACGCCGCGGTCGAACTCGGCGCCGAGCACGCGCGCCGGCCCCAGCGTCGCCAGGCGCAGCACCTCGGCATTCGGGATGCCGGCCTGCACATAGAGCTCCAGATCGCGGTGCAGGCTGTAGCCGGCGAAGGCGTCGGTGCCCGGCATCAGCGGCACGCCGGCCTCGTGCAGGCGCTTGAGCATGCGCAGGAAGCCGGGCAGGGCCTTGGCATAGTCGGCCTCGTGGCCGGCCGGCACGGCGACGGCGCCCGACAGCGCCTGGCGCCGTGCGACGATGGGGAAGCGCTGCACCACCGGCCGCAGTGCCGGCGCCGCCTTGGCCGGCTCGCCGGAGAACAGGCCCTCCAGGGTCACCATGGTCGGATCGAGCACGGTGCCGTGGCGGCGCAGCAAGGCGACGAACTCGGCGAAGCGCGGCTGGTCCAGATCGAAGGCGCCGATCTTCTGGGCGGCCACCGTGTAGCGGTCCTTGCCGCGCGTCTCCTGGAACTCGGGGAAGAAGTTCAGGAGGATGAAGTTCAGGTGCTGTATCTCGTCGGCGCCGGCCTCGATGAACTGCCGGGCCGTCGCATAGGCCGGCACATGGCCGCTGACGCGCAGGCCGCGCGCATGGGCGCGCTCGGCGGTCGGCGCGATCAGCGTCGGCGGGTAGGAGGAATAGATCTTGATCTGCTCGTAGCCGCGGTCGGCATACCAGTCGACGGCGGCCAGCGCCTTCTCGACGCTGTCGATGCGCACATCGGTCGGACCGGCCAGCGGGCCGGTGCCCTCCATGATGCCGGCCAGCACGACCCGCGGACCGAGCTCGGTGCCGGCGTCGAAGCGCCTGACGCGCGCCAGCAGCGCCTCGTTGTCATTGGCCATATCGCGCGCGCTGGTGACGCCGGCGATCAGGTCGAACACGCCGTCGACGCCGCTGAAATGCTGGTGCACGTCCCACAGCCCCGGCATCAGCAAGCGGCCGCGTGCATCGATCACCTCGCCGCTGGCCGGCGCGGCGAGCTTGGCGTCCTCGTCGACCTGCACGATGCGATCGCCGACGATGCGCACGCTGACCCGCTCGCGCACGCTCAAGTCGCGCGGGTCGAACAGCCGCGCATTGCGGATCAGCAGCGTGCCGCCGGCCGGCGTGCGCAGATGCGTGCGCGCCAGCTCGGCATGCCAGGCCTGGGCGGCGGCGTCCTGCGCGGCCATCAGCTGCCCGCGCACGGCCAGCAGCTCGGGCGGCAGGGTCTCCAGCCAGTCGGTCAGCACGGCGGCGGTGCTGCCGTCGGCATGCAGCCAGATCGGCGTCGGCATGAAGTCCAGGCCGGCGATGTGATAGAGGGTCAGGTCCTGCCCATTGAGCTGCAGCGTCTGCAGCCGGCGCAGGCTCGCCTCGCCGCCGGGCAGCAGCGCCAGCTTGTGGCCGGGCGCCTTCAAGAGCGCGCGCGCCAGCACCGCCTGGTATTCCGGCGGCGCGTTGGCCGGCAGGTAGAAGGCCGGCGTCGCCGTCTGCGCCTGCTCGCCGCGGTCGACGCGGTTGTGCCAGCTGAGCCGCCCGCCGGCGGCCTCGAAGCGCTCCTCGATCGGCGCATGCCAGTAGTCCAGGCCCCGGGCCTCGTAGCGCAGCGGCAGGCCCTTCTCGTCCAGCGTCCAGCTGGCCTTCAGCTGATCGCCGCGGCCGCGGTCGGCATAGCGGTAGTCGACCGTGGTCGTGGCGGCAGCGACGTCGACCGTCTGCGTGCCGGCCGCCTGGCCGTGGATCTGCACCTTGTCCTCGCGCGCCTGGGCCGCGCCCATCAGCAGCAGGGCGGCCAGCAGCATGGTGGTCTTCTTCATGGGGTCTTCGTCAGCGTCTCGTTGAACAGGCGGGCGAAATTGCCGCCCAGCAGCTTGGCGATGCGCGCCTCGCCGTGGCCGCGCGCGGCCAGCAGCTCGGCCAGGCGGGCGAACTGGCCGGGGCCGCAGAGATCGGGCAGGAAGAGCGAGACCTCGGCCGTCTCGCCCGGCGCGCCGATGCCAAGGCGCCGGCGCGTCTCGACCTCGGCCTCCAGATGGCGGCGGTAGGCGTCCCTGTCGTCGATCGCGCTGACGCAGCCGTCGGTGCCGATGCCGACATGGTCCTCGCCGCAGACATCGATCGCATGCTCCAGATGCGCGATCAGGTCGGCCGCCAGCGGCTGGCCCTGCAGGCGCAGATAGGGCATCCAGTAGATGCCGATCACGCCGCCGCCCTCGGCCAGCCGGCGCAGCTCGGCATCGCTCTTGTTGCGCGGATGGTCGGCCACCGCGCGGCAGCCGCTGTGCGTGATCGCCAGCGGCCGGCGCGCGAGGTCCAGCGCGGCCAGGCAGCTGCGCTCGCTGCTGTGGCTCAGGTCGACCAGCACGCCCTGCTGCTGCAAGGCCTCGACGACCTCGCGGCCGAAGGCGCTCAGGCCGCGATCGTCGGCCACCGTCGCGCCATCGCCGACCTGGTTGCGGCCGTTGTAGGTCAGCTGGATCACCCGCACGCCCAGATCGGCGAACAGGCGCACGCGCTCCAGCTGCGTGCCCAGCATCTCGGTGTTCTGGAAGCCATAGATCACGCCGATCTGGCGCGCCGCCCGGGCGGCGGCGATATCGGCGCCGACATGGACCTTGCGCAGCTGCTCGCCATGGCTGCGGATGAGAGCGTCCCAGCTGGCGATGTCGCGCACGGTGGTCTCGAAGGGATCGTCGCTGCCCGCCACATGGCCCAGGGTGATGTTGACCGCCGTCAGGCCCGAGGCCAGCGCGTCGGCCAGCGAGCGCGCATCGACGCCGGCTGCGCTATTGCCATAGGCGAGCTTGGCGCGGTCGGCAGCGCCGGGCGCGAACTGCAGGTTCGGGTTGTCCAGCGTGCCGAGCGCGTTGATGACAAGGGGAAGGGGGGTGCTGCTCATGCGGGAACGGCCTCGATGGGCTGGGAAGAAATGGGCGCGGCCGGTTCCAGCGCGCTCCAGCGCTGGCGCGCCAGCAGCAAGAGCAGCAGGCCGCCGGCCAGCGGGACCAGGTCCAGCAGCAGCGGACCGCCGGCCAGCGCCTCGATCTGCTGGCGGCCGTGCATCAGCAGCAGGGCCAGCGCGGCCAGCGCCAGCGCGCGCCTCGCCAGCAGCGCGCCGGCGGCCAGCAGGAACAGCGCCGCGGCGACGAAGATGACGCTGAACAGCAGCTGGCCGATCTTCTGCCCGGCGCCCAGCTGTGCGCCGTAGTGGTGGAAGGGCAGCCAGGCCCAGCACAGCAGGCCCAGCACCAGCGCGAGCTGGCGCGCACGCCGGCCGGCCAGCGCTTCGCCGTCGCCGGCGAGCTGCCTGCCCATCATCGGCAGGAAGACGATGCTGCTCAGACCGAACAGCGCATCGACCAGCAACGTTTTGGGATAACCCCATTGCTCGACGGCAATGCCCTGCCAGACCGAGCTGTAGGCGATCGACAGATTGGTCAGCGCCATGAAGACGGCAAACTGCGTGGCCGCCACGGCCGGCCGGGTCACGTCCATGAACAGCGCCGCGCGCGCGCCGTAGATCAGGCCGTTGGCCAGGTGGTAGGCCAGGGTCGCGATCCAGAAGGCCTGGATCAGCCCGGCTGCGGCCTGCTTGCCGCTGCTCGGCATCAGCCAGCCATGCTGCTGCAGCGCCGAGGCCAGATAGAGCACCGGCAGGCTGATCAGCACGATGTAGACGGCCAGCGCGCGGCGGCGGTCGATGCGGTCCGACAGCAGGCCGCCGAGCACGCAGCTGATCGCCGTCAGCAGCGCCGAGGCGGTGCCCAGCCAGGCGACGTCCTGGTTGCTCAGGCCCAGGTCGACGGCCAGCATGGACTGCAGGGACAGCGACAGCGACATCGCCGCGATCGGCAGCAGGCCGAACAGCAGGCCGCCGAAGGCGCGGCGCGAGCCGAGGAAGGCGCCGAAGGCCTCGATGGCAAAGCGGCGGATCTCGCGGCCGGCGCTGGCGATGGCCGAGGCCCGCGGTTCGGCCGGCGCCTGCGCCGCGGTCGCTTCGTCCTCGCGCATCGGCAGGACCACCAGCCAGGTCACCAGCGCGATCGCCAGCGCGATGAACAGCGCCAGCGGCTGGAAGCCCAGCCAGGCGCTGAGGAACAGCGCGCCGCTGCCGCCGACCAGCATGCCCATATGCTGGCCGGCGAACATCAGGCCGCTGGCGAAGGCGCGCTCGTTCTCCTTCAGGCTGTTGCAGGCCAGGCCGTCGACGGCGACGTCCTGCATCGCGCCGAACAGGTTGTGCACCAGCAGCAGCGCACCGAACAGGCCCAGCTGCGCCGGCAGCTCCAGCAGCGGCAGCACGAGCAGGGTCAGCACCATCATGCTCTGGGTCAGCAGGATCCAGCCGCGGCGCCGGCCATGGCGGCCGATGCGGCCCAGGCCCAGCACGTCGATCAGCGGGCCGTAGGCCCATTTGAAGGCCCAGGGCAGCATGATCAGGCCCAGGGTCGCGCCGATCTCGGCCGGGCCGACGCCCAGGCGCCGCAGATGGGTGGCGACCATGCCGGTGGCAAAGCCCTGCGGGATGCCCTCGGTCAGATAGAGCAGGAAGAAGGCGGCCGCGCGACCGTGGCGCCCGACGAGCAGATTCGGTAGAAAGCCCATATCAGTCTTGCTTCGGTCCTCGACGCCCCGGCTTCTCGGGATTCTGAAATTAGAATAATATTCTAGAAATTCCCCATCATGTCAAGCCAAGCCTCGCCCTCGGAGTCATCCCTCGCCCTGATCGCCGCCGCCTTTCCCGGGCCGCGCGGCGCGGCCAAGCGCGAGGTGCTGTCGCAGGCGCTGCTGTGCTTCAACGAGCTGGGCATCGAGGCCTGCACGATCGACGAGCTGCGCCGGCGCAGCGGGCAGAGCGTCGGCACCATCTACCACCACTTCAAGAACAAGGAAGGCGTCGTCGCGGCGCTGTTCTTCGTCGGCCTGGACGAGCAGAGCCGCGCGATCGCCGCGGCCGTGGAGGCGGCGGCCGACAGCACGCCGCGCATGGTGGCGGCCCTGATCGGGGCCTATCTGCAATGGGCGGAGGACACGCCGGAGATGGCGCGCTTCGTGCTGCTGGCGCGCGAGGCGGTGGCCAAGGGTCCCGGCGGCGCGCTGCTGGCCGAGAAGCTGCAGCAGCGCTACCGGCCGCTGGATGAGCGCCTGGAGGCGGCGATGGCCGGGGGCGAGGCGCTGCGCCTGCCGGTCGAGCTGATCCCGGCGCTGATCCTGGGCCCGGCCGAGTCCTACTGCCGCGCCTGGCTGGCCGGCCGGCGGCAGACCGCGCCGGGCCGCCATGCCAAGGCGCTGGCCGCGGCGGCCTGGCGTTCGATCGCGGCCTGATGCCGCCGCTGGCCGCCGGCAGGAGCGTGGCGGCCAGCGAGCAAGGACTCTCGTCCTTGCGGCTCAGCCGTGCGCCGCCAGGCTGTGCATGATCGCGTCGAACAGCGGGCGGCGGCCGGGGCGCTCGTCCAGGCAGGCATCGCGCAGCGCGGCCAGCGCCTCGATGACCGCGGCTTCGTGCGCGGTGGCCGGTGTACAGCGCTCGATCAGTTCCTCGAGCAGGCAGCCGAAGGCGCGCGCCTCGATACGCTGCACGGCGGCGGCCTGTGCCGCGGCCGCCGGATCGAAGAAGGAGGCGGCGCCGAAGTCGCCCAGCAGCGCGCGGCCCTGGCCGCAGTGCAGGATGTTGTGGCCGTAGAGATCGCCATGCATGATGCCGCGCCGGTGCAATTGCTGCACGGCCGAGGCGATGCCGCCGGCCAGACGCAGCAGGGCCGCCAGCTCGAAGCGCGTGCCCTCGGCATAGACGTCGCGGCTGCAGGAGGCCAGGCTGGGCGGCCCGGCCAGGCTGCGGAACTCGGGGCCGACCAGCGCCATCACCAGGCCCTGGGCCTGCGCCGGGTGGCCGCTCAGGCGCCCGCGCAGCGGAATCAGGTTGGCATGCGCGCCGGCATGGATGCTGGCCGCCAGCTCGCTGCCGGGCCAGCCATCGCTGGTGACCGCGCCCTTGAAGACCTTGACCGCGACGGCCCCCTCGGTGCCATCGCTGCGCATGGCGCGATGGATGACGCCCGAGGCGCCCTCGCCGAGCCGCGCCTCGATGCGCAGCGCGCTCCAGGGCAGGTCGGCCAGCGTGCTCTGCGCCAGCGCCGCCTGCTCGCGCGCCTCGCTGCAGGGGTTGCCGCCAAAGGCCAGCCAGGACAGCCGCGGCAGTTCCAGCAGCCAGTCGGGCAATTGCTCGAGCCGGTTGGCCGAGATGCGCAGCAATTCCAGGCGATGGCAATCGGCCAGCTGCGGCGGCAGCTCGCGCAGCCGGTTGCCGGCCAGCGCCAGCTTCTGCAGGCGCACGCAGCGGCCGATCGCCGCCGGCAGCGTCTCGATCGCGTTGTCGGTCAGGATCAGCCAGCGCAGCCGCGGCGGCAGCGCCTCGGCCGGCAGCTCGGCGATCCGGTTTGACTTGAAGCCGACCATCTCCAGCTGCTCGCAGCGCCCCAGCACCGCCGGCAGCGCGCCGAAGCGGTTGCCGGAGCAGAACAGGATGCGCAGCTTGCGCAGGCGCGGCAGCTCCTCGGGCAGCGCATCGAGCGCGTTGCCGGACAGGTCGAGGATCTCCAGCGTGTCGGCCAGTTCGAGGATCTCGGGCGGGAACTCGCGCAGGCCGAGGCCGACCAGGTTCAGGCGCCGGCTGCCGGCCAGCGCGCCGCTGCGCAGCAGTTCAAGGGTATGGGGGCGAAGATCGTCGTGCACGGCAGGCCTGGGGCGGCGGGGGCAGAAAAAAGCCCCGATGCATCGGCATCGGGGCGCAGCGTGGCGATTCGCCGGTAGCGATTTTAATGGAGCCTGAGGCGGCGGCCGCCCAGCAGCAAGAGGCCGCCCAGCAGCAGCAGGGCGCTGGCCGGCTCGGGCACCGGCTGGGCGTTGCTCAGCGCGACCAGGCTCAGCGTGTTGTCATCGAAGGCGAAGCGGTACTGGAAGCCCGGCGCGAAGTCGGGGAACAGCACCTGCGAGAACGCACCCTGCCGGCTGCCGCCAAGCTCGAACAGCGCAATCGTATCGCCGGCGTGCGGCAGATAGCCGTCCCAGAGTTCGAACTGCAGCGTACCGGCCAGTGCGGCGTCGCCGGCGACGACGAGCAGGTCGCGGCGCTCGGCGCCGACCTCCATCTGCAGCACGCCGCCCTGCAGCAGGTCCAGCGAGCCGATGTGCAGGGTGCCCGGCGACAGGCCCGGGGCCAGCAGGCCGCCGGCGTTGACGGTCACCTTGCCGCCGACATTGCCGGTGCCGGCCAGCGCGGCGCCGGCATTGACGACGACATCGCCGCCGATGGAGCCGGTGACCGACAGCGTGCCGCCGTCCACCGTGGTCAGTGCGGTGTAGCTATTGGCGCCGGCCAGCGTCAAGGTGCCCGTGCCGACCTTGCTGAACTGCTTGAAGTAGCCGGCGATCGTGCCCGAGACCGTCGTGCTGGTGTTCAGTCGGCCGGTCGTGAACTCGACGCCGATGCCGCCGTCGATCTGGAACAGACCCGAGCCCTCGATGGCACCGATCTCGAGGATGCCCGCGCCGCCGGGCCGGAACAGCGGCAGCATGCGCAGGCGCCCATTGCCCTCGGTCGCCAGCCGCAGACCCGGCGCCCGCAGTTCGGTCTCGAGCAGCAGCGCGCCGCCCTGGCCGCCGTTCTGCCCGGCCAATGCGGTGATCGAGGCATTGCCGACCCGCTCGTCGATCGCGCGGCCGGTGTTGCGGATCACCATCTCGGCGCCGCGCACGTTCGGGGCCGTGCCACCCAGGAGCGTGATGCTGGCATTGCCGACCCGCGCGGCGTCGGCGATCGTCAGCGGCTCGGCGCGGTTGGTGAGTGCATCGGAGCCGGCGATCGTCACGCGCGCGTCGCCGAGCGTGGCGTTGTGGCGCAGCAGCAGCCAGCCATTGACGTCTATCGTCGCGCTGCCGGCGCTGCTGTTGTCGTAGAAGGCGATCAGCGCGTTATTGCGCAGCGTCAGGCTGGCGCTGCCGGCGTTCGATGATGCCCAGAACTCGATCCGGTTCTGGCCGACGATGCCGCCGTCGAAGCGAGCGCTGCCGGCCGTGGAGCGGCCGCGGAAATCGAGCTGGAAGGGCATCGCGCCGGCCTCGCTGCGGAAGCTCGCGTTGCCGGCCGTCGAGTCGTCGTTGAACTGCGCCGTGATGTAGACGGCGCCGTTGGCGATCTCACCCTGGATGCCGACGATGGTGGCGTCGCCGGCCGAGGCGTGGTCGTGGAAGGACAGGGCGCCGTTCGACGCCGCCCATTGCGCCAGCCGTATCGTCGCCCGCTCGGCGCTGCTGTCGTTGTAGAAGGCGGTGCGGCCGCCGAACTGGTTGCTGATCGTCGCGCTGCCGGCGACCGAGTTGTTGCGGAACACCGTCAAGGCCGGGTCGGCACCGCTGCCCAGGGCGAAGCCGGCTGAGGCGATGTTGACGATGTTCGCCCGGCCGGCGCTGGCGCGATCGAAGAAGGCGGTGCGGCCGGCGCCGGTGATCATGCCCGATCGGTTGGTGAAGCTTGCCTGGCCGGCGTTCGAGTCGTCGATGAACTCGGTGACGCCGCCGACCGCGAAGCCATCGCCGCCGAGGTTCTCGATGACGGCATTGCCAGCGCTGGCGCGGTCGGCAAAGGTCGTGTAGCCGCCGGTGCCCTGGCTGGCCGAGAAGCTGTGATGGATGCCCTGGTTCGTGATGCGCGCGCGGCCGGCGCTCGCATCGTCCTCGAAGCGGGTCTCGCCGCCGAAGCCGAACTGGACCGTGGGGATGCCCCGGTACGGTTCGCCCTGGCCGGCCCTGCCGGCCATATTGACGAAGCTGGCATCGGCGGCCGTGCTCCGGTCGCTGAAGACGACCCGGGCGCGGATGCCGCCATTGCCGGAGCCCCCACCGACCTCGAAGCCGGCGCTGACGGCGCTGGCGCTATCGCGGAAGGCAGCACCGGCCCCGGCCGTGCGGTCGAAGTAGAAGTCCGGCGTGTTCGGCTGGAACACGACACGCGTGTCGCCGCCGGCTAGCCGGAAGCTTGCATTGGACGCGCCGGCCGAATTCTCGAAGGCCATCTGCACGCCGGTGGCGAGGCGCAGTGCATGGCGCTGGGCCGACTCGTTGACGAGGCCGTCGCCGGTGAAGCTGGTGTCAGTGCCCGAGGCGAAGTTCAGCGTGTAGGCGGGTGCGTCGGCGGTGAAGCGGATGCGGCCCAGCGAATACAGCACCACGTCGACGTCGATCTCGCTGCCGCCGGCGCCTGCTGCGCCGAAGACGAGGCTGTCGCCGGGCAGGGGCGCGACGCCGCCGATCCAGTTGGCCGCATCGCCGAGGCGCTTGCCGGCGCCGGCCCAGCTGAGCTCGGAGGCGAAGACCGACAGCGTCCAGCCCATATCGCGCAGCATGCCGCGCTCGGTGGCGCTGGGCGTGCGACGCATCACGCCGGGGCCGATCGACGGCGCCATCAGCAGGCCCGAACCCTCGTTGAGGTGGGCAATGCTGGAGCCCTGATCCCAGGGGCTGGGCGCGTTCAGCTGCACCGGCATGCCACCGTTGCCGGCGATCGCATTGGCGCCGCTCCAGAAGACATTGCCGCTGGTCATCGCGGCCTTGCGGGCGCCGTCGGACATCGAGAGCAGATAGGCGCCGTTGGGGCCGGAGGTCAGGAACTGGTCGTAGGGCGTCGCATACATCGAGGGCAGCATGATGGGCGCGTAAGTGCCGTCGCCATAGAGGCCGTAATCGCCGTCCTGGCGGAAGGAACTGAAGAAGCCCAGGCCGTGGCCGATCTCGTGCGCCGCCACCGAGATGAAGTCGACCTCCGAGGCGCCCGGTGTGCCGTCGCCGAAGTAGAAGTTCTGCGCCCGGTTGACGCGCATCGTGATTTCGTGGCGGGTCGACAGGTTGGCGCCGTTCAGATGATTGGCCAGCGCTTTCGGGTAGTTGGTGTCGTCGAACTTGCCGGCCGAGGAGAAATCGCTGTAGAAATAGTTCGGCTTGGCCGAGGCCAGCGTCGTGCTGCCGGCCGCGTAGTCGGCGAAGGAGGCCCGCACGGTGACCACCTCGTCGGCATAGGACGAGCGGATCAGCCGCCCCCAGACATCGGCGGCGCTGCTCAGGGCCTGGCGGCGCTGCGCGCCCAGGCTGGCATCGAGAAAGCCGCTGCCGTCGGCATCGTCGTAGATGAACTGGATCGTCAGCGCCGGCGCCGATGAGACCATTGCCAGGCAGCCGAAGGCCAGTGCAAGGGCGCGCGCGCGGCCGCCAGCCTGGCGGTGAAGCAGGGGCGGGCGGGACCTGAGCGTCTTCTTCATGCGGACCTCCTGCGGCGGCGGCGATGTCGTCGGTCTACCCTAGTCAATGCAAGCAGCGCTTGCGAATTCAAACTGGGTGCTTGGCCGGGCTCAGGAGCAGAATTTGCCCGGCCGCCGGCGGTGGCGCCGAGAAGGCGGCACAATGTCGGCAGCGCCAGCGCCTCGTCTTCGCACGAGGTGCGCGGTTGGCCAGGTGGCTCATTCGGACCACGCAGTCTTGCCCGCTCTCGGGATTGCACCTGGCATGACGGCCCGCGCCCAGGCCCTCTGCCTGCGGTGCTGCGGCCCACCCATGCACCGGGCGGAACTCCGCCCGTCTGTCCGTTCCTTCATTTCTTTGCTTCGCAAACCGAAAGCCACCTGCCATGAAGATCGCTCTCATCATCGAGAACAGCCAAGCCGCCAAGTCCGAGATCGTCCACAACGCGCTGAAGACCGTCGCCGAGCCGCTGGGCCACAGCGTGCACCACTACGGCATGTACACGCCCGAGGACAAGGCCTCGCTGACCTATGTGATGAACGGCCTGCTGGCCGGCATCCTGCTGAACTCCAGGGCCGCCGACTTCGTCGTCACCGGCTGCGGCACCGGCATGGGCTCCATGCTGGCCTGCAACTCGATGCCCGGCGTGTTCTGCGGCCTGGTGATCGACCCGACCGATGCCTTCCTGTTCGGCCAGATCAATGACGGTAACTGCCTGTCAATGCCCTATGCCAAGGGCTTCGGCTGGGCCGCCGAGCTGAATCTGCAGGACTGCTACCGCAAGCTGTTCGAGCATGAGCGCGGCGCCGGCTACCCGAAGGAACGCGCCGCCATCATGGCCAAGAACCGCGGCATCCTGAAGGACCTGAAGGCCGCCTCCTGCAAGGACATGCTCAGCGTGCTGAAGAGCGTCGACCAGGACCTGCTGAAGGCCGCCGTGTCGGGCGAGAAATTCCAGCAGCTGTTCTTCACGAACTGCCAGGATGATGCGATCGGCAGCTATATCCGGGGCGTGCTGGGCGCCTGAGTTCCGCTCGGGCGATTCGCCTCAACGAGAAAGCCCGGTCGCTCGCGCCACCGGGCTTTTTTGCGTTCCGATGGATCGTGCGAGGGGTTCCGGCTAGCGTCGGTTTGCCATCGCAGCCAGATCGTCGGTCGCCGGCATGCTCGCCATCACGACCAGCAGCAAGGCCAGCGGCACCGTGGCCACATAGCTGACATGTTTGAAGCCGAGGGCGCCGAGCAGGCCGCCGGCGAAGAAGAAGGCGACCAGCTTGGACAGCAGATAGAGCCGCCACGAATTGGCCCGCACGGCAGGGTGCTCGTCCCGCTTCGTGCGGTTCCAGTAGAACAGCTTGCCGAGCTCGATGCCGATGTCGGTAACCATGCCGGTCAGGCGCGTCGTGCGGATCTCGGCCTGCGAGAGCTTGGTGATGACGGCGTTCTGCAGGCCCATGATGAAGCGCAGCAGCATCACCGTGACCGGCACGAACAGGCCCGCACCTGCGACAGCCGCGCTCCCAGCAGCCCGAAGCCGATCAGCAGGCCCGCCTCGAGCAGCAGCGGCGCCGCGTACTCGCTGTGCAGTCGACGCCGCCGCGCGAAATTGATCATCACCGCCGAGCAGGCCGGGCCGAACATGAAGCTCAGCAACGCGCCGAGCCCGCTTTAACACAAGCGGCAGATCGCCCAGCACCAGATGTCGCCCATCACCGACGCGATGCCGGTCATGTGCGAGGTGTACTGCCTGACCGCCAGAAAACCGCCCGCATTCGCCGCCCCGGCCACGAAGGCGAGCGCGCAACCGAGGTGCTGGTTGGCGAGGGCCGTGCGGTCGCGCCCGGTGAGGCGGCGGGCGTAGTGGAGGGGCATGGTAGGCGGGGACTGACAGAGCCTCTAGTATCGCCGCGTCGTTCCGGCGCCCGTGGTCGCCGATTCGAGCGCAAAGAAAAAGCCCCGCACGCTTTCGCATGCAGGGCTTTGATTTGGCTCCTCGACCTGGGCTCGAACCAGGGACCTACGGATTAACAGTCCGGCGCTCTACCGACTGAGCTATCGAGGAATTGATCGGTACTACGGTACTTCTTCAAATCGAAGCCGCTGCAACTTGCGAAGCAGCGGCTTCTCTTATGTTCTGTGGCTCCTCGACCTGGGCTCGAACCAGGGACCTACGGATTAACAGTCCGGCGCTCTACCGACTGAGCTATCGAGGAACAGAGCCTTGCATTATAGACCGAGTTCGAGGCTTATTACAACTGGATTTCCAAACTGGCGCGCCAGGTGCGCGGTGCGAGCGGGTACAAGTACACATGCTCGTACTGGAAGGGTGACTCCTTCCAGGCGCGGCGGTCGGCCAAGTTGTCCACGCCGACGCGCCAGATCAGCAACTGTCCGCCCCAGACCTGGTCGTAGCGGGCGCCGGCATCGAGCCGGGTCCAGCCGGGAATGGCGACGCTGTTGTCGGGCAGCACCGGGCGCGGGCCTTCGTAGACCAGGCCGGTCTGCAACTGCAGGCCGGGCAGCACGCCCTGGCGAGCCAGCAGCTTCAGCGTCGTCTCCGGCGTGTTCGGCGGGGTCAGGCCATTCAGGGCCGGATCGGCGCTGCCCTCGCGGCGCGCCCTCAGCTTTATCGCGCTGGCCAGCAGGCCGCCGCCCTGCCATTTCAGATCGGCCTGCGCCTCGATGCCACGGTGCCGCGCCTCGCCATCGGCCGTCGTCGTGCAGCTGGCTGCGACATCGCAGCTGCCGATATCGCGCCAGAGCGGGCGTGTGATGTCGAACACATTGATCGACCAGTCGACCGTGTTGCTGCCGGCCTTCAGGCCCAGCTCGAACTGCTCGCTGCGCAGTGCCGGCAGCGCCTGGCCGGCATTGGTGTAGCGGCTGCGGTTGGGCACGACGGTCGACTCGATGCCTTCGCCCCAGCTCGCATAGGCCATCAGCTGCGGCGACAGCGCATACGAAAGGCCCAGCCAGGGCGTCGTGAAGTCCTGCTTGTAGTGGGTGGCACGCGAGCCGTCGGTGCGCACGCTGTCGCGCTCGAGCCAGCTGTGGCGCAGGCCCAGCCAGGCCTGCCAGTCGGCGCCCAGCTGGATGGCGTCACGCAGATAGAGCTCGCGGCTGCTCTCGTCGCGGTTGGTGTTCTCGTCGGTGAGGCTCGGATCGGGCGTGGCGCGCGGAATGCCGCTGATATTGCCGGTGCCGGCCCAGTTGTAGGCCTGGCGCTGAAAGCGGCTCTTGAAACGGCTCAAGAGCAGGCCGGCGCCGAAGTCGTGGCGCAGGCCGGCGGTCGTGAACTTGCCGGCCAGCGAGAGGTCCAGCGCGTCGCTGTCGCGGTGCTCGTTCTCGCTGCGGAAGTCGTACATATCGAAGTCGCCGTTCGGGCAGTAGCGATCGGCGTAATAGCTGCCGTCGGCGGCCGTGCAGCCGAAGGGGTAGGCGAGGCGGTCGTCGTTCTGCAGGCGCTGCACGCCCAGATGGGCCTGCGCCTTCCAGTCGGCATCGAGCTGCTGGGTCAGGCGCAGCGAAGCGTTCTGGCCGTCGAAGACGACCGGCTGGCTCCAGTCCTGGTTGTTCAGATTGACGCGCGGGTCGATGCTCTTCGCGCTGGGCAGCGTGTCGCCGAGCAGGCTGAAGCCGGGCTGGCTGGGCTGGCTCTGGTGACTGACTTCGAATTCGGCTTCGAGTCGCGTCGCCGCACCGGCCTGCCAGTCGACAGCTGCGGCCAGCAGATGGCGATTGCCCTTGGCGTCGTGCAGCAGCGGGTCCAGATGGGCGGCGCTGGCGTTGACGCGCAGGCCCAGGCTGGGGCTCAGGCGCTGGTTCCAGTCCAGCGTGCCCTCGACCGTGCCGCGCTCGTTGTAGAACAGGCCGACGCTGGTGAAGTTGCCCGCCTGCGGGCGCTTGACCTGCAGGTTCACCAGACCGCCCGGCGCGCTGGTGCCGGCCTGCACGCCGCTGGTGCCCTTGAGCACCTCGACCGCCGATTTGTTTGTCAGCGGCAGCACCGTCTCCGCATTGATCGGCAGGCCGTCGCGGCGGTAGTTGAAGCGGTTGTCCAGGTCGAAGCCGCGGATCTTCAGATAGGAGACATAGCCCTGCGAGTTGTAGGCATCGCCGATGCTGGCGTCGAGGCTCACGATGCCGGCCAAGCTGTTGATGCCCAGGTCCAGCAGGCGCTCGCCAGAGAGCACGGCAGCCTGCATCGGCAGCTTGGCGACCGGTACGTCACCGAAGCCGCCGACTAGCACCGGCGTCTCGGCCGAGCGGCCGCTGACCGAGACGGTGGGCAGGGTCTGCGCCTGGGCGGC
This sequence comes from Roseateles violae, assembly GCF_030410485.1. Taxonomy (GTDB): domain Bacteria; phylum Pseudomonadota; class Gammaproteobacteria; order Burkholderiales; family Burkholderiaceae_C; genus Roseateles_D; species Roseateles_D violae. Next base: position 102,596 of record NZ_JAUHHC010000006.1, read on the forward strand.
GGCGCAAAGGAGTCCGGCCGCGAGAGCAAGCAGGGACGGGGAAGGAAGAGAACGTTGGATTGCCATCGAAACCACAAAGCGATGGCAGGTCGGCGAACGACAGGGCCGGGCGTCGAAGCGAGAAAGAAGAGAAACGGAGATCGACGGCGGCTGATGCGTGCTTCCCTGCGCGAGGATTACCTCAATCCCCTTTCGGGGACTTTGCGACCCGCAAGCGGGCCTCAAACAGGTTCAAAGGGACTTTCTCAGTCGAGGCGCAGCGATCGAAATCGGCGCGACTCAACACCCCTAGCGAAACCCGCCGATTGCTCGGCGGGGCAGTGAATTCTAAGGCAGGTCTGGGCGCATCAGCGAGAGCCGCTGCCGCTCAGCGCGGCATTGCCGCCGACGGAGCTGCCTTCGCGATGCGCCGAGGCCTGGCCGGAGGCCTCGGCCTTGCCGCTCGGCGCCGTGGTGTCGGGCGCGGTCGGCGCGGCCGCTTGAGCTGTGGACTTGCCCTGCTCCAGCTTGTCGGTCGCGCCGCTCTTCGTTTCGCTCAGCTTGTCGCGGCCCTGGCCCAGCGCGTCGCGTGCGCGCCCGGCATCGGGCCGTTGCAGACCCGCCATCGAACCATTGATCGAAGCGCCGGCGTTGCCGGCGATGGCCCCGCCGATGGCAGCGCCGCGGCTGCCGGCGCTGCCCGCACCGCCGCCCAGCAGACCGGCGTGCACCGGCGTGCTGCTCAGAGACAAGGCGCCGACCAGCGCGGCGAGCAGGGCGGTGGTGAGCGGGATGTTGGAAGGATTGCGGGTGGCTTTCATGATGAGGATCTCCAGTTCGTTCTTGCCGTGCGGTACCGGACCATCCGGCACCCACATCCGAAGAACGAGCCCGCCCGCCGGCTTCTTCCGCCGCAGATGCAACGCTTGGTAAGCTCGCCCTGCGCCGCTCAGCGCGGCGCAGCCGTGCGCAGCGACTCGCCGACCAGACCCCAGCCATAGATCTCGTCGCGGCCGCTGGCGCCGAGATCGAGGGCCTCGGCCTGCAAGCGGGCCAGCGCCTCGTGTGCGGCCGCCGGGTCGGGCCTGGGCAGGTGGGCGGCCAGCAGGGCGGCCACCAGCGGCGCGGCGAAGGAGGTCCCGCGCAGCGGCCGATAGCCGCCGCTTCCATCGGCGGCCAGCAGTTCGCTGCCCGGCGCCGCCAGCATCACATGCGGACCGCGCCCGGCCTCGGGCAGCGCGCGCCGGCGCCGATCGACGCCGGTCACCGCGACGACGCCAGGCCAGGCTGCCGGATACAGCGGTGGCGCGGCCGGCCCGTCGTTGCCGACCGCCGCCACGATCAGATGCCCCTTGGCTTGGGCCGCCGCCACGGCGCGCTGCAGCAGCTGATTTGGCGGTCCGACCAGGCTGATATTGATGACGCCCACCCGCTCGCGCACGAGCCAGGCCAAGCCCTGGGCGATGCGCTGCACCGATCCACCGTCGGCGGCATCGCAATAGGCATCGGCGGCATAGAGCGTGGCCCCGGGCAGCGCGCCGCGGAAGCCGCCGTCGCGACCGGCCAGCAGGGACGCCACGGCCGTGCCGTGCGCCGCCGGCCGGGTCGCCCCCGCGCAGCCGAAGCGTTCCAGCGCGATCTCGCGCAGGGCCGGGTGCCGGGCATCGATGCCGCTGTCGATCAGGCCGACGGGGCCTGGCGGCGGCGCGGCCGCTGCGGGCGCGTCGGCGGCGTTCGTGACCGTGCCGCTGCCCAGATAGACATGCTGGTAGTCGTACAGCCCCTCCGGGTCGAGCGCGCGCAGGCGCGGCAGCAGGGCGGTGTCGACCTGCAGCAGCAGCCAGCCCAGATCGAGGCCATCGAGCCGGGTTTCCTCGAGCAGCCGGACCTCGGGCAGGGCCAGCAGGCGCTCGCGCGCCGAGGCACTGGAGGGCAGGGCCAGCAACTGCCGGCGCAGGATCAGCTCGCCGGCCGGGTCGCGCGCCAGCTCGCGCGGGTGGCGCTGCAGCAGTTGTTCGCTCAGGCGCTGGCGCAGGCCCTGCAGCTCCTCGAGCGGCGCCTGTAGCGGTTCAAGGCGCTGACGCAGCAGGCCGTCGCTGCGGGGCGGCAGGTTGGGCAGCTGCGGCAGCCCGGGCAGGCGCAGCTGGGCCAGGCCGGCCTCGCTGACCAGCAGCAGCAAGACGGCAAGCAGGGCAAGAGCTGTTTTCTTCTTCTTCATTCACACGATAACGCGGCAGGCATGGAAGAAAATCCGGCGCGCCGACGTTCTTCGATCATCAAGCAAGCATGAGTGCCCACGATAACCTGCGCCAACGCATCGCCGAGCTCTTGCCCCGGCTGCGTCGCTTCGCCCGCACGGTGGCCTGGCAGCGCGAAGACGCAGACGACCTGGTGCAGATCGCGCTGGAGCGTGCGCTGCGCGCGCAGGATCAATGGCAGGAAGGCACGCGCCTGGACAGCTGGTTGTTTCGCATCATGAAGAACGCCTGGATCGATGAGCTGCGCGCCCGCGGCCGCCGCGACGAGGTCCTGGCACCCGACGGCGAGCAGGTCGGCGTCTCAGAAACCGGCAGCCTGATCACCCGGCTGTCCGTCGAGGCCGCGATGGCGCGCCTGCCCGAGGAGCAGCGCCTGGCCGTGGGCCTGGTGCTGGTGGAGGGCCTGGCCTACAAGGACGCGGCGGAGGCCCTGGGCGTGCCGATCGGCACGCTGACCAGCCGCCTGGCGCGCGGCCGCGAGGCGCTGCAGCGCATGCTCGGTGATGGAGAGCTTTGAAATGAGCGGGATCGACGAAACCCTGATGGCTTATGTGGACGGCGAGCTCGATGCGGCCGCGCGGGCGGCTTTCGAGCAGCGGCTGGTGCAAGACCCGACCCTGCGGCAGGCGCTCGCGCGCGAGCAGCGCCTGCGCGAGACGCTGGGCCGGGCTTACGCGCCGGTGCTGCAGGAGCCGGTGCCTGAGCGGCTCAGCGCGCTGCTGAAACCGAGTGCCACCGTCGTATCGCTGGACAGCATGCGAGCGCAGAGGCGCCTCGGCTGGATTCAGTGGGGCGGCATGGCGGCGAGCCTCGTGCTGGGCCTCGTGCTAGGCCCGAAGCTACTCGGTGACTTCAACCAAGACGGCCTGCTGGCGCGCGGCACGCTGGCGCAGGCGCTGGACACACGCCTGTCCGGCGAATCGGCCGGCGGCGTCACGCCGGGCCTGAGCTTCGTGGCTCAGGGCGGCGGCTATTGCCGCAGCTTCACCCAGGGCGGCAGCGCCGGCCTGGCCTGCCGCGAGGGCGATCACTGGCGCTTGCGCCAGCTACAGCCGCTGCCGGCGGCGAGCCCGGATGCCGCCGCCTACCGTAGCGCCGCCACCGCCCTGCCGCCGGCGCTGCTGGAGGCGATCGACGGTTTGCGCCAGGGCGATGCGCTGGATGCAGAGGCCGAGCGGCGGGCGCGCGAGCGCGGCTGGCAGGCTGGGCCGTAAAAGACAAGGCCGCCCCGAGGGGCGGCCTGGCATGGCGGCTGAGTTCGTGACTCAGTCGAAGACGGGGGAGTCGACGCCCAGCACCTTGTGCAGCTTCGGGCTGGTCGTCGTGTACTGCAGATGGACGCGCTTCTCGGGGAAGACATAGGGCGCGGCGCCGAAGGCGGCCAGCGCGCACTCGTGGAAGCCCGACAGGATCAGCTTCTTCTTGCCCGGATAGGTGTTGACGTCGCCGACGGCGAAGATGCCGGGGATCGAGGTCTGGAACTTCTCGGTGTCGACGACGATCTGCTTGCGCTCCAGCGCCAGGCCCCATTCGGCGATCGGGCCCAGCTTGGGGGACAGGCCGAAGAACACCAGCACCTGATCGGCCGGCACGACGCGGGTGACGCCGTCGGCGCCGGTGACCTTGACGCCGGTGAGCTGGCCGTCGGTCTCGACGATGTCGCTGACCTGGCCGACCAGGAACTGCATCTCGTGCTGCTCGCACAGCTCATGCATCTTGGCGACGCTGGCCGGCGCGGCGCGGAAACCGTCGCGGCGGTGCAGCAGGATCACGCTCTCGGCCTTGTGCGGGTTGCCGTCGGCATTGCCGCCGCAGAAATTCAGCGCCCAGTCCAGCGCCGAATCGCCGCCGCCGATGACGAGGATGTTCTTGCCGGCGAACTGCTCGGGATTGCGCACCCGGTAGTGGACCTGGCTGCCCTCGTACTTGTCGACGCCCTCGACCTTCAGCGTGCGCGGCTGGAAGGAACCGACGCCGCCGGCGATGAAGATCGTCTTGGTCAGGAAGCTCGTGCCCTTGGAGGTCTCGACATAGAAGCGGCCGTCGTCCTGCTTCTGCACCGTCGTCACTTCCTGGCCCAGATGGAAGGTCGCGCCGAAGGGCTCGATCTGCTTCATCAGGTTGTCGGTCAGCTCCTTGCCGGTGCACACGGGCACGGCCGGGATGTCGTAGATCGGCTTGTCCGGGTACAGCTCGATGCACTGGCCGCCGGGGTAGGCCAGCGAGTCGATGATATGGGCCTTGATCTCGAGCAGGCCGAGTTCGAACACCTGGAACAGGCCCACCGGGCCGGCGCCGACGATGACGGCATCGGTTTCGATGGGGCCGCCGTGTTCGGCCGCGGTCTTGGCGATCTCTGCGTTCAATTGGGGTTCCATAGGGATTTGAGCCCGGGGACTAAGCCGGGAGTCAGTGGGAAATCAGCGAATCAGCTCGGACAGCTTTCCGGTGCGGTCCTTCCATTCCTCGGCGTCCGGCATCGAGGCCTTGCGCTTGGTGATGCTGGGCCATTTCTTGGACAGCTCGGCATTGAGCTTGATCATGTGCTGCATATCGCCGGGCACGTCCTCTTCGGGGACGATGGCGTTGACCGGGCATTCGGGGATGCACACGGCGCAATCGATGCATTCATCCGGGTCGATGGCCAGGAAGTTCTGGCCTTCGCGGAAGCAGTCGACCGGGCAGACATCGACGCAGTCGGTGTACTTGCAGCGGATGCACGATTCGAGGACGACGTGGGTCATGGCTTGAAGCTGTTGTTGGTGTGGCCGGGCCGGGCTGCATCTGGGCGCAGCGACGGCAAATGCGGGATTTTAATCGTTCAGGGTGTTTACCAGGGCTTCCGGCGCAGATTCCACGGTTTTCTTGGTCAGGGGCCATGATTTTTTGCCGCCCAGCGCGCGGGCGCCGGCGCCGACGGTGACGACGGTCGGCCGGCCACGGTGCAGCATGCCGGCCGCGGCCAGGTCGGCGAGGCGGTGCTCGCTGGACAGCGCATCGGCGCAGCCGGCGCGCGAGACGACCAGGGCCGGCGTGTCGATGGGCCAGCCCGCCTCGAGCAGCTTGCGGCTCAGCGCGGCCAGCTGCTGGCCGGCCATGTAGAAGACTTCGGTGTCGGCCGAACGGGCGGCCTGCAGCTCGCCGTCCTTGGTCATCGCCGTCGTCAGGCTGACGCTGCGGCCCGTGCCGCGCCGGGTCAGCGGGCGCTGGGTCTGGGCGGCAGCGGCAATCGCGGCGGTCACGCCGGGCACGACCTCGCTCCCGATGCCGGCCTCCTGCAGCGCCAGCAGCTCTTCTTCGAGCCGGCCGAACACGCTGGCGTCGCCGCCCTTCAGGCGCACGACCAGGCGGTGCTGCTGCGCCTGCTTGACGAGGGCGGCATTGATCGCCTCCTGCTTGGTCGAGTGGCAGAAGCCCCGCTTGCCGACGTCCAGCCATTGCGCGCGCGGCGCCAGTTCGCGCAGGGCCGGATCGGTCAGCGCGTCGAACAGCACGACATCGGCCGCGGCCAGCGCGCGCGCGCCGCGCAGCGTGATCAGATCGGCCGCGCCGGGGCCGGCGCTGACGAAGATGACCTTGCCCCTCATGGTCTTTGCTCCTTCAGCGCACCAGCAGCGCACCGGAGGTGCGGTTGCTGGTGGGGTCGACGACGATCAGGCTGCCGCCGACGCGGTTGCTGGCATAGGCCTCGACCGGCAGGGCCGCCTGCACCTCGATGCGCACATGGCCGATCTCGTTGACGTTCAGCTGCTGGGCCGGGTCTTCAGCCAGCGTGTGGATGTCGACCTTGTGCTCGATCGCGGCGATGCGCGCCTGCACCCAGCGATTGCCATGGCGCAGCCAGTACTTGCGGCCGGGCAGGGCGGGCTCGGTGTCCAGCCAGGCCAGCGTCGCCTCGAAGCTCTGCACCGGCGTGGCCGAGCCGGGCGTCACGATCCAGTCGCCGCGCGAGACATCGAGCTGGCGGTCCAGCACCAGGCCGGCCGACTGGCCGGCCACCGCCTGTTCGACCGTCTCGCCGGCGCGGCGCAGCTCGGCCACCAGAGCCTTCTCGCCGCTGGGCAGGATCTGCACCTCGTCGCCGGCCTTGATCTGGCCGTGGGCGATGCGGCCCCACAGCGTGCGGGGCTGGTTGCCGGTGCCCTCGCCCTCGCGGGCCACGTACTGCACCGGGATCAAGAGCTGACCCTCGACCTTCTCCTGCACGCCGGGCAGGCCTTCCAGCACCTGCAAGAGCGAGGGGCCGTCGTACCAGTCGGCCGCCAGCGGCTGCGTGACGTTGTCGCCGCGCAGGGCCGAGACCGGCACGATGGCGGCGATGCTGATGCCGGCCTGGGCCGCAAAGGCGTTCAGCGCCTTGGCGACGGCGGCGAAGGCAGGGCCCGGCTGGGCGACGGCGTCGAGCTTGTTGACGGCGAACACGATCGAGGGCACGCGCAAGAGATGCGCGAGCAGGCTGTGGCGGCGCGTCTGCGGCAAGAGCTGCACCTCGTCGACCGTGGTGTCGAGCTTGGTGATGTCGACCAGCACGACGGCGGCGTCGGAGCCGGCCGCGGCCGTCACCATATTGCGCGTGTACTGCTCGTGGCCCGGCGCGTCGGCGATGATGAACTTGCGGCGCTTGGTCGCGAAATAGCGGTAGGCGACGTCGATCGTGATGCCCTGCTCGCGCTCGGCCTCGAGGCCGTCGGTCAGCAGCGACAGATCGATGGGCTGGCCGGCCGCGCGGCGCTCCAGCGTGTCCAGCTGGTCGGCCAGGATCGCGCGGCTGTCATAGAGCAGGCGTCCGATCAGCGTGCTCTTGCCATCGTCGACGCTGCCGGCCGTCAGGAAGCGCAGCGCGCGGTGCTGGGTGTCGACTTCGTCGTCGTGGATCAGGGTGTTCAAGACTGCACTCATGATCAGAAATAGCCTTCCTTCTTGCGGCGCTCCATCGAGGCCTCGCTGGTCCGGTCATCCATGCGGGTGGCACCGCGCTCGCTGACGGTGACGGTCAGCGTCTCGGCAACGATGTCGGCCGCGCTGGCGGCGCTGCTCTCGACCGGGCAGGTGCAGGTCATGTCGCCGACGGTGCGGAAACGCACGGTCTCGGTCTCGATCCGCTCGTCGCCCTCGGGCGGCGTGACCTCGGTGACCGGCACCAGCAGGCCCTTGCGGCGGACGATCTGGCGCTCGTGCGCGTAGTAGAGGCTGGGCAGCGGGATGTTCTCGCGGGCGATGTAGAGCCAGACGTCGAGCTCGGTCCAGTTGCTGATCGGGAAGGCACGGAAATGCTCGCCCGGGCGGATGCGGGTGTTGAACAGATTCCACAGCTCGGGCCGCTGTTCCTTCGGCTGCCATTGGCCGAAGGCGTCGCGGTGGCTGAAGATGCGCTCCTTGGCGCGCGCCTTTTCCTCGTCGCGGCGGGCGCCGCCGATCAGCACGTCGAAGCGGTTGTCCTCGATTGCCTCCAGCAGGGTCACCGTCTGGTGGCCGTTGCGCGACTCGAGCGGATGCGCCAGGCGCACGGTGCCGCGGGCGATCGACTCGTCCATATGGGCGACGATCAGGCGCTCGCCCATCTCGGCGACGCGACGCTCGCGGAACTCGATGACCTCGGGGAAGTTATGACCGGTGTCCACGTGGACGAGCGGGAAGGGCAGGCGGCCCTTGAAGCTGTTGCCGGTGGGGTCGCTCCTGTCGCGCGTCTTGAAGGCCTTCTCGGCCAGGCGCAGCACGACGCAGCTGTCCTTGCCGCTGGAGAACAGCAGGCCCGGCCGCTCGAAGGAGGCGGCGACCTCGCGCAGGATGAAGATCGCCTCTTCTTCCAGATGGTCCAGATGGCGGTGGTCGACCGTGGGAAGCAGGCTCTGCAGATTCACCGGGGCATTCATGCCGTTACTCCAATCGTCTTGTTCGTCGCGTGCAAGCCGCATTCCTTGGAACTTTCCTCCCACCACCAGCGGCCGGCGCGGAAGTCCTCGCCGACGGCGATCGCGCGGGTGCAGGGCGCACAGCCGATCGAGGGCATGAACTGGTCGTGCAGCGGGTTGTAGGGCACATCGAATTGCTCGATGTAGTGCCAGACATCGGCCCAGCTCCACTCGGCCAGCACATTGAGCTTGCGGCGGCCCTGGCCGTCGTCCTCGTCGAAGGGCACCTCGGCGCGATTCGTGCTCTGCTCGCGGCGCAGGCCGGTGATCCAGGCGCTGCGGCCGGCCAGCATGCGCGACAGCGGCTCCAGCTTGCGCAGGCCGCAGCAGGCCTTGCGCAGCGCCAGGCTGCGGTACATCGCGTCCTCGCCGTTCGTGCGGACGAAATGGATCACCGCCTCCGCGGCCGGGCGGAAGACTTCGACCTTGAGACCGTACTTCGCCTCGATGGCGGGGATCAGGGCCAGCGTCTCGGCGTGCAGCTTGCCGGTGTCCAGCGTCGCGATCGCGACCGGCAGCGCATGGCGGGCGATCAGGTCGGTGATCACCATGTCCTCGGCGCCCAGCGAGGTCGACTGCAGCAGGCCCGCGCCATGCATGGCGACGGCCGCGCGCAGCAGCTCGACCGTGCGCGCCAGCCGCGCGTCGAAGCCGGTGGTCTGGCGGGCATAGAGGCTCTTGGCCGAACTGCTCGCCGCGCCGGGCAACGGCGACAAGGAAGACACTTCCGCGCCGCTCATCTCAGGCCTCGGCCGTCTCGGCAAAGACCGGCTTGGTCGCCGGGCGGTTCTCGCTCAGCGCGCCCTGGTAGAAGGCCGGGAAGAAGCGCAGCGCGCGCTCGGCCGCCTCGCGGCTCTGGTCAGCGCGCAGCTCGACGGCGTCAAAGCCGGTGCGCGACAGCAACTGCAGCATGTCGACCAGCACCTCGCCGACCGCGCGGATCTCGCCCTTGAAGCGGTAGCGGCCGCGCAGCAGGCGCGCCTGGCTGTAGGCGCGGCCGTCCACCCATTTCGGGAAGCGCAGCACGATCAGTTGGAAGCGCGGCAGGTCGTCGGCCAGCTCCTCGACGGCGTAGTCGTTGGGCAGCTCGATCGCGGTCGGCAGTGCGGCCGGCCAGTGGCCGCGCACCGCATGCCATTGCTCCAGCGTCAGCAGCAGCTGCGGCGCCGGATCGGGGTCGGGCTTGGGGCCGTCCTCGCCGAGCACGCGATGCCATTCGTTCTTGCTGGTGTCGATGAATTTCATGATTCTTTTGGCCTCTTCTCGATCAGGCGGCGATGGCGTCGGCGCGGGCGGTCAAGGTGCGCTGCGCGTTGGCCGGCGCCTTGAACGGCTCGATGCCGATGCGGCGCACGGTGTCGATGAAGCGCTCGCCCGCCTGGCGCTGGCCGCGGTAGGTCTGCACCAGCGACTCGATCACGTCCGGCACCTCGTCGGCGGCGAACGACGGGCCGATCACCTTGCCCGGCTGGGCCGCGCCCGACAGGGTCGAGCCGTCCGAGCCGCCCAGCGTGATCTGGTACCACTCGCTGCCGTCCTTGTCGACGCCGAGGATGCCGATATGGCCGCTGTGGTGGTGGCCGCAGCTGTTGATGCAGCCGCTGATGTGCAGGTCGATGTCGCCGAGGTCGTAGAGCTCGTCCAGATCGTCGAAGCGCTCGGTGATCGCCTGCGCCACCGGGATCGAGCGGGCATTGGCCAGCGCGCAGAAGTCGCCGCCGGGGCAGGCGATCATGTCGGTCAGGAGGCCGATGTTCGGCGTCGCGAAGCCGGCGGCGCGCGCGCCCTCGAACAAGGCCGGCAGATCGCTTTCGCGCACCCAGGGCAGGACCAGGTTCTGGTCGTGGCTGACGCGCAACTCGCCCTGGCTGAAGCGATCGGCCAGCTCGGCGGCGTCATGCATGGCCTGGTCGCTGGCGTCGCCGGGTGGCGTGCCGCTGCGCTTCAGCGACAGCGTGACGGCGCGGTAGCCGGCGAGCGCATGGGCGTGCACATTACGCTCCAGCCAGCGCTTGTAGGCGCCCGGCTGCACGCCGGCGAAGATGTCGCTGGCCGCCGTGGCCTGCACGCCGGCCGGCTGTACGAAGTGCGCGGCGACGCGCTCGAGCTCGGCCTGCGGCAGCAGGTGCTCGCGGCCGCCCTCGTCCTGCTCGAGGATGGCCTTGAACTCGGCGTTGACCGCATCGAAGAAGGCCTGGCCCTCGGCCTTGACCAGGATCTTGATGCGCGCCTTGTACATATTGTCGCGGCGGCCGTAGCGGTTGTAGACGCGCACGATCGCCTCGATGTAGACGAGGATCTGTTGCCAGGGTAGGAACTCGGTGGCGACCTGGCCGATGATGGGCGTGCGGCCCATGCCGCCGCCGACCAGCACCTTGAAGCCGATCTCGCCGGCCGCGTTCTTCACGAGCTGCAGGCCGATGTCGTGCCAGCCGATCGCGGCGCGGTCCTCGACGGTGCCCGAGATCGCGATCTTGAACTTGCGCGGCAGGAAGGCGAATTCCGGATGCAGCGTGCTCCACTGGCGCAGCAGCTCGGCATAGGGACGCGGGTCGACGATCTCGTCGGGCGCGACGCCGGCCAGCGCATCGCTGGTGATGTTGCGGATGCAGTTGCCGCTGGTCTGGATGCCGTGCATGTCGACGGCGGCCAGCGCGTCCATCACGTCGGCGGCGTCGACTAGCGGGATCCAGTTGTATTGCAGGTTCTGGCGGGTGGTGAAGTGGCCGTAGCCGCGGTCCCACTGGCGCGCGATCAGGGCCAGCTGGCGCAGCTGCTTGCTGGACAGCGCGCCATAGGGCACGGCCACGCGCAGCATCGGCGCATGGCGCTGCACATACCAGCCGTTCTGCAGGCGCAGGGGGCGGAACTCGTCGTCGGACAGCGTGCCGGCCAGATTGCGCTCCAGCTGGTCGCGGAACTGCGCGGCGCGGGCGTGGACGAACTGGCGGTCGAAATCGGTATAGGCGTACATAGGCGTCAAGAGCTCGGCATTCAGGGTGCGACCACCTTCCGGCCGGCCATCAAGAGCGAGCCGCCATCGACGCCGTTGACGATCGCCGTGCAGTCCACGAGCAACGCTCCCAAATGCCTGGAAAGGCTTAGGAGGCGGACTTTATGTAGCGTTTATATATAAGGGAACTACTGAATCGTAGATTGCTTATTCTTGGATAAGCATATGAGCGATTCAGTGCCGCGCCAGGGCGCTGAGCGCTTCGACCTGTTCGGCAATCCGCGGCGGCAGCGGCTCGCGGCCGGCCAGCAGGGCTTCGATCAGCCGGGCATTGGCCTCGGCCTCGCAGGCTTCCGACAGCGGCCAATCGAGGTCCGCCGTGTCGGCCGGGTGCAGCTCGCGGCGCCGGCCATCGGCGAAGCCGATCAGATGGGCGCGCCGGCGCAGATGGGCATAGGCCTCGCCCTCGCTGGCGCGCATCAGGAGCGCCCGGCCGCCGTCGGCCGTCAGCGGTCCCAGCGCCTGACCCATGCTGTCCAGATATTCCGGATGGGTGACGGCGACCACGCGCACGCTGCGGCCGGGCGCCGCGTCCAGCAGCTTGGCCACGCTGTGCCCGCTGTTGCGCACGCCCAGGCGCGGGCGCAGCGCCATCAGCGCGTCCAGCCCCGGGTTCAGCGCGGCCAGCGGCAGGCAGGCCAGGCGCCGTTCGCGCAGCTGGGCCGCCGCCTGGGCGACATCGGCGGCCGGCGGCAGGCCCAGCGCGGCCAGCAGCTCTAAGGGACTCTGGCGGCTGTCGAAGTCGTGGCGGCCAAAGATCAGCACCGGCACGCCGGCACGCGCCAGCAGCAGCGCGACCAGGGGCATCAGATTGGCCTGCTTGCGCGCGCCATTGAAGGTCGGCAGCAGCACGCAGCGCGGGCCCTCGGGCACCTCGACCCCTGCCGTGCGCTGCTGCATGGCCTGCACGAAGCCCAGCAGTTCGCTCTCGCTCTCGCCCTTGATGCGCATGGACAGGAGGATGGCGCCGAGCTCCATGTCCGGCACCCGGCCGTCCAGCATCGCGCCGAACAGCGCCTCGGCCTGGACGGCCTCCATATCCCGCGCGCCCCGGGCGCCGCGGCCGATTTCCTTGATCAGCGCTGCGAATTGCATGGAGCCAGTTTAGGGGCCGGCGAAGTCCGTACACTCCGGCCAGCGACGCAAAGGAGGATCGTCATGGCCAACAAGGGACAGCAAGGCAAGAAAGAGGCAAAGAAGCCGAAGAAGGACAGCGGCAGCAACAAGCCGCCGGTGTTCAGTGAGCGGCCCTCGGCGGTGATCACCACCGTCATCCCGGAGCGCGGCAAGAAGGCGAAGGGCTGAGTCCCGGGGGCCAGTTCTTGCCCCGTCTGCGGGCAATTCCCGACACCCGCCAGCCCCGGCCTTGACGGCGGCTGCCGTCTTGGGCCTCAATCGCTGCAGCAGCAGAGGGAGGCTCATGCGCAAGAGGAATCCGCAGCCGCGTTCGATCTATCTGGTCCTGGCCGTCATCATGATCGGCCTGGTCCTGACGCTTTACGCGGCCCTGGTCGGCTACAACTACTACGTCAGCCAGCGGCGGCTGCAGGCGCAGGCGAACGAGCTGTTCGAGCGCGTCGGGCGAGAGATCGCGCTGGTGATCGACGCCGAGATGCGGCCGGCCGGCATGGCGGCGACCCTGCTGGCGGCGACGCCGCTGCTGACCGGCGGCGATCATGGCCAGCGCCTGGGCCGGCTGCCGCTGATGGCCGGCGTGCTGCGCACCAACGAATCGCTGTCGGCCGTCTATGGCGGCGTGGCCAACGGCTCCTTCGCGCTGCTGCGCCATCTGGGCACGCCCGAGCTGCGCGCGCGCTTCGATGCGCCGCAGTCGGCCGCCTTCCTCTTGCAATCGGTCGACCGCGACGGCGCGCTGCCGCAGGGCTATTTCGCCTATTACGACCGTGAACTGAACCTGATCGAGCGGCGCGAGCGGCCCGACTACCGCTTCGACCCGCGCGGCCGGCCCTGGTTCACCCAGGCGGTCGCCGCCGGCGCCGACGCCGCACCGGTGCAGACCGCGCCCTATGTCTTCTTCACCACCGGCGAGATCGGCCTGACCCTGGCCCATGCCGGCACGACGGCGCGCACCGCCGCCGGCGTCGACCTGAGCCTGGCGGCGCTGTCGCGCACCTTGCAGCGCCAGCGCTTCACGCCCTCGGCCGAGCTGATGATAGTCGGCGAGGACGGCGCCGTGCTCGCCTATGCCGGCGCCGGCGACACGCCGCGCGACGGCCGCCGCATGGCCCTGGTCGACGAGATCGGCTCGCCGGCGCTGAGCCAGCTCTGGCGGCGCGACCGCGCCGGCGCGGCCGACGAGGCGGCCGAGCCCATCATCGTGGTCGGCGAGCGCGAATGGGTGGTGCGCATGCAGCCGCTGCCGCAGCTGACCGGCACGCGGGTGCGGCTGGCGATCGCCTCGCCGCGCGACGAGCTGCAGGGCGACTATCTGCGCGCGCGCCGCGACAGCGCCTGGATCAGCGTCGCACTGCTGCTGCTGATCCTGCCCCCGGCGCTGTGGACCGCGCGCCTGGTCTCGCGGCCGCTGGTGCGCCAGGCCCGCGAGGCCGAGGCGATCCGGCGCTTCGACTTCAGCGGCGATCAGGGCAGCCCGCCGCAGCGCAGCGGCATCCTGGAGGTCGATCAGCTCTCCGAGGCCATGGGCGGCATGAAGCAGTCGCTGCAGAACTTCCTCGACATCTCGCGCGCGCTGTCGGCCGAGCAGGACTTTGACCGCCTGCTGGACCGCATCCTGGTCGAGACGATTGCCGTCACCGGCGCCGTCGGCGGCGCGCTGCACCTGCTCAGCGACGATGGACGGCGGCTGCAGCCGGCGGCCGGCCGGCTGCGCGGCGAGGTGCTCGACATCACGATCCTGCCGCCCTGGTCGCTGGACGAGGAGGGCAGTCCCTCGGCCGCCGTGCGCGCGCTGCGGCAGGACGGCCCGGTCGAGCTGGAGCTGCGCCGCGGCGGCCCGACCCAGGGCGCGATTTATGCGCGCATCTTCGAGGCGCTGCCGGTGCAGCGGGTGCGCATGCTGGCGCTGCCGCTGAAGAACCGGCAGAACCAGGCGATCGGCGCGCTTTCGCTGGGCTTTGCCGATGCCGACGCGCTGCCGGCGCCGCTGCTGGCCCTGGTCGAGGCCTTGTCGGGCAGCGCCGCCGTGGCCGTCGACAACCAGCTGCTGCTGCGCGCGCGCAAGGCGCTGCTGGAGGCCTTCATCCAGCTGCTGGCCGGCGCGATCGACGCCAAGAGCGCCTACACCGGCGCGCATTGCCAGCGCGTGCCCGAGCTGACCAAGATGCTGGCCCAGGCCGCCTGCGACACGCAGCAGGGGCCGTTCGCCGACTTCGCGCTCAGCGAGGACGACTGGGAGGCGCTGCACATTGCCGCCTGGCTGCACGACTGCGGCAAGGTGACGACGCCGGAATACGTGGTCGACAAGGCCACCAAGCTGGAGACGATCTACGACCGCATCCACGAGATCCGCACCCGCTTCGAGGTGCTCAAGCGCGATGCCTGGATCGCCCTGCTGGAGGAGAACCGCGGCCCGGCCGAGCTGCAGCATCTGCGCGAGCGGCTGGCGCCGCAATGGGCGGCGCTGGACGAGGAATTCGCCTTTGTCGCCAGCTGCAACGAGGGCGGCGAGTTCATGGCCAGCGACAAGCTGGCGCGGCTGCGCGAGATCGGCGCGCGCAGCTGGCAACGCACGCTGGACGACCGGCTGGGCCTGTCGATCGAGGAGAAGCGCCGCCGTGCGCTGCGGCCGGCGCCGTCGCTGCCGGTGCGCGAGACCCTGCTGGCCGACAAGCCCGAGCATCTGGTCGAGCGGCCGCCGCTGCAGCGCATGCCCAGCGACAACCGCTGGGGCTTCCATCTGCGCGAGCCCGAGTACCTGTACAACCGCGGCGAGCTGCACAACCTCTCGGTCGCGCGCGGCACCCTGACCGAGGAGGAACGCTACAAGATCAACGACCACATCGTGCAGACGATCAAGATGCTGGAGTCGCTGCCCTTCCCGCGCCATCTGCGCCATGTGCCCGAGCTGGCCGGCGGCCACCACGAGAAGATGGACGGCAGCGGCTACCCGCGCGGCCGCGCCCGCACCGAGATGAGCGTGCCGGCGCGGATGATGGCGATCGCCGACGTGTTCGAGGCGCTGACCGCCGACGACCGGCCTTACAAAAAGGGCAAGACCCTGTCCGAGGCGCTGGGCATCATGGCTCGCATGGCCCGGGAGCAGCACATCGATGCGCAGCTGTTCGAGCTCTTCCTGCGCTCCGGCGTCTGCCGCGACTATGCGCAGCGCTTCTTGGCCGCCGAGCAGATCGACGCGATCGAGATCGAGGACTATCTGCGCTGACGCCGGACTTCAGGCCGGCAGCGGCTGCCGGGCCGGCGTGGTGCTGCCGCCGATGCTGCTGCTGCCGACGCGCAGCTGCCCGAACAGATCGCGCGGGTCCTGCAGCTCGGGAATCAGCGCCAGCGGCGCGCCCAGGCCCAGTTCGGCGGCGCAGTCGCGCAGCCAGCGCAGCGAGGAGAAGTCCTCCATCGCGAAGCCGACCGAGTCGAAGACGGTGATCTGGGCGGCATCGTCGCGGCCCTTGGCCTCGCCGCGCAGCACGCGCCACAGCTCGGTGACCGGGAAATCGGCCGGCATCTGCTGGATGTCGCCTTCGATACGGGTCTGCGGCTCGTATTCGACGAAGACCTTGGAGCGCCTCAGCACCTCGGGATGCAGCTCGGTCTTGCCGGGGCAGTCGCCGCCGACGCCATTGATGTGCATGCCCGGCTCGATCATCTCGGGCAGCAGGATGGTCGCCAGCCGCTTGTCGGCGGTGACCGTCGTCACGATGTCGGCGCCGCGCACCGCCTCGGCGGTACTGGCGCAGACGGTCAGCTGCAGGCCCGCCACATCGGCCAGATTGCGCAGCAGCTTGTTCGTGGCGGCCGGGTCGACGTCGAACAGGCGGATTTCGGTGATGCCCATCAGATGGTGGAAGGCCAGGGCCTGGAACTCGGCTTGGGCGCCGTTGCCGATCAGGGCCATCACGCGGCTGTCCGGCCGGGCCAGGGCGCGCGCGGCCATCACCGAGGTGGCCGCCGTGCGCAGCGCGGTCGTCAGGGTCAGTTCGGACAGCAGCTCCGGCCGGCCGGTCGACACCTCGGCCAGCACGCCGAAGGCCATCACCGTCGGCAGGCCCAGGCGGCCATTGCTCGGATGGCCGTTGACGTACTTGAAGCTGTACTGGGTGGCATCGGCCGTCGGCATCAGCTCGATCACGCCGTCCTTGGAATGGCTGGCCGTGCGCGGGCTCTTGTCGAACTCCTGCCAGCGCAGGAAGTCGGCCTCGATATAGCTCAGCAGGCCGCGCAGGCTTTCCTTGATGCCCTTGCGCTGGCAGATCCGGCTCAGGTCCTTGGGGGTCAGAACGGTGGTCATGCAATGTCTCCGAGTGCGATTGCTCAGCATTGTTCTCAAGCCGCACGCCAAGTAGAAGCGCAAAATCCGGCAAGAATTTCAATATATTTTGTCAAAATGGCAGTAGTGATTGACAAAATGACAAGGACACCGCGATGGACACCCTCGATCAACAGCTGCTGGCCCTGCTGCGCCTGAACGCAAGGGCCAGCATCGCCACGCTGGCGGCCAAACTGAAGGTGTCGCGCGGCACGGTGACCAACCGCATTGCCCGGCTCGAGGACAGCGGCATCATCAACGGCTACACGGTGCGCCTGCGGCCCGATGTCGTGCCGAGCGAGATCACCGCCTGGATGAGCATCACCGTCGAGGGCAACCGCACGCGCGAGGTGATCGCCATCCTGCTCGGCGAGCCGGGAGTGACCGGCCTGTTCGATACCAACGGGCACTGGGACCTGCTGGCCGAGCTGCGCTCATCCAGTCTGGCCGAGCTGGCCGAGGTGCTGGAGCGCATCCGCCTGATCAAGGGCATCAGCGCCACCGAGACCTCCATCCATCTGCAGAGCTACAAGCTCTCCTGAGGCGGCTGGGACATGCTGGCGATCAATGCTGCAGGGCCAGGGTCAGCAGCAGGCTGCTGTCCAGCTCGGCCACCAGCGCATGCGGCTCGCCGCCATGCAACAGGGTCAGCTGGCCGGCCGACAGCGGGATCTGCCGGCCCGGCAGGTCCAGGCGCACCCGGCCGGCCAGGCACTGGATGCTCAGCTCGCCGGCAACCTTGTGCTCGTGCAGTTGCTGACCCTGGCGCAGCACGATGTGCAGCAGTTGCAGCTGGTCGGTCTTGATCAGGCTGGTGCTCTGGCCCTCGCCGCCGCTCTCGCTCAGCGGCTTCAGATCGATCAGCTGTCCGTGATTGGCATGCGGGATGGCCATGGCGCTCTCCGGTCGGGCGATGAGCGATTGTGAACCTTGCCAACCCTAGAATCGCGCGCATGTTCCCGTTTCCCGCCTTGGCGGCCGGCGCGCTGCGCCGCCGCAGCCTGCTGGCCGCCACCCTGGCGCTGGCCGCTTGTTCCAGCACCCCGCCCCTGGTCGAAACCCCGGCCGCCGCGAGCTCCGCGCCGCCCCCGGTCGAGCCGGCCCCACCGGGCCCGAAACCGCCGCCGAAGCCGCCGCGCATCGGTCTGGCGCTGGGCGGCGGCGCGGCGCGCGGCTTTGCCCATATCGGCGTGATCCAGGTCTTCGAGGAGCAGGGCATCAAGGTCGATCTGGTCGCCGGCACCTCGGCCGGCAGCCTGGTCGCGGCGCTCTATGCCTCGGGCAAGAACGGCAAGGAGCTGGCGACGCTGGCCGAGAACATGGACGAGGGCGCGATCAGCGACTGGGCCTTCCCGACCCGCGGCCTGATCCGCGGCGAGGCGCTGGCCCGCTTCGTGCGCGAGAAGACCGGCGGCAAGCTGATCGAGCAGATGGCGGTCCCGCTGGGCATCGTCGCCACCGATCTGTCCAGCGGCGCGGCGGTGCTGTTCCGCAGCGGCGACACCGGCACGGCGGTGCGTGCGTCCAGCGCGGTGCCGACCGTGTTCCAGTCGGTCAAGATCGGCAACCGCGACTATGTGGACGGCGGCCTGGTCGCGCCGGTGCCGGTGCGCTTCGCGCGCCAGATGGGGGCGGAGCTGATCGTCGCGATCGACATCTCCTCGCCGCCGGAGGAAAAGCCCGGCAGCGATGCGATCCGCATGCTGCTGCAGACGGTCTCCATCATGGGCCGCAGCATCAACAATTTCGAGCTGCGCGAGGCCGACATCGTGCTGCGGCCCAGGCTGGACGGCATCGGCAGCGCCGACTTCACGGCGCGCCGGCGCAGCATCCAGGCCGGCCGCGAGGCGGCGCAGGCGGCGCTGGCGCAGATCCGCCAGCGCATCGAGGCCAAGACGCGCTGAGGGCGCAGGCGATGAGCGAGACGACCATGGACGCCCTGCCGCTGTTCCCGCTCGCCTCGGTGCTGTTCCCCGGCGGCTGGCTGGCGCTGCGCATCTTCGAGCCGCGCTATCTGGATCTGATCGCGCGCTGCCAGAAGAGCGGCGAGCCCTTCGGCGTCGTCCAGCTGATCGAGGGCGGCGAGGTGCGCCGGCGCGACGCGGCGGCGGCCGACGGTGCCTTCGTGCGCGAATCGTTCCAGCCGGTCGGCACCCTGGCGCAGATCGAGTTCTGCGAGAAGCCGCAGCCGGGCCTGCTGCAGATCCGCTGCCGCGGCCTACAGCGCTTCCGGCTCGCCGACAGCCATTGCCTGCCGCATGGCTTGTGGGTCGGCAGGGCCGAGCTGCTGGACCACGATGCGCAGGTGCCGGTGCCGGACGATCTGCGGCCGCTGGCGGGTCTGTTGCAGGGCCTGCTGCACACGCTGGAGCAGGGCGCCGCGGCGGCCGAGCTGCCGCTGCAGCCGCCCTATCGATGGGAGGACAGCGGCTGGCTGGCCAACCGCTGGTGCGAGATGCTGCCGCTGCCGGCCGGGGAGCGCCAACGCCTGATGCAGCTGGACAATCCGCTGCTCAGGCTGGAGCTGGTGGCCGATCAGCTGGATCGGCTGGGCATTCGCTGAAACAGGGCCGGGCGCCGGGCCGCCCCAAGCCGGCCCCGCTGGCCTGCTCGCGGCTCGATGCCGCGGGCAAGGCCGTCCCCCCGGGGGACCGACCGGCCGCACCCGCGTTCAGCGGGGATGCGGTCGGGCGAGGGGCTCCACGATTCAGCGGCCTAGCCTGAACACCGAGACGACCTCGGCCAGGCGCTGGGCCTGGTCCTGCAGCGAGCTCGAGGCGGCGCTCGATTCCTCCACCAGCGCGGCGTTCTGCTGCGTCATCTGGTCCAGCGTTGCGACCGCCTGGTTGACCTGGCCGATGCCGTCGCGCTGCTCGGTCGCGGCGGCGGCGATCTCGCCCATCAGATCGGTGACGCGGCGCACGCCGGCGACGATCTCGTCCATGGTCTGGCGCGCCTGGGCGACGTCGCCGGCACCGGCCTCGACCGTCTCGACCGAGCGGACTATCAGTGCCTTGATCTCCTTGGCGGCCTCGGCGCTGCGCTGCGCCAGGGTGCGCACCTCGCCGGCAACGACGGCGAAGCCGCGGCCCTGCTCGCCGGCGCGCGCCGCCTCGACGGCGGCGTTCAGCGCCAGGATATTGGTCTGGAAGGCGATGCCGTCGATGACGCCGATGATGTCGGCGATCTGGCGCGACGATTCGCTGATCTGGTCCATGCGCTGGACCACGCTGCCGACGACCTCGCCGCCGCGCTGCGCGGCCGCGGCGGCCGAACTGGCCAGCTGATTGGCCTGGCGGGCGGTATCGGCCGATTGCGCGACGGCGCCGGTCAGCTCCTCCATGCTGGAGGCCGTCTCCTCCAGATTCGATGCGGTCTGCTCGGTGCGGGCCGACAGATCGTGGTTGCCGGTGGCGATCTGGGCCGAGGCGCTGGAGACCGAGTCGACGCCATTGCGTACCTCGGACACCAGCGCGCGCAGGCGCTCGACCATGCTCATCAGCGCGCGCTGCAATTGCGCGACCTCGTCGCTGCCCTGGACCGTCACCTGGCGGCTCAGATCGCCCTGGGCGACCGCCTCGGCCAGCTGCACCGAAGCGGCCAGCGGCCGGGTGATGCGGCGGGTGATCGTGAAGGCGAGGCCGGCACCGAGCGCGATGGCCAGCAGGCTCATGCCGATGATCAGCCAGCGTCCGCGCGCATAGATCTCGTCGCCGAGCTTGTTGGCGGCGTCGGCGCCGGCCACGTTCAGCTCGACCAGCTCGTCGAGCGCCTTGGTCAACGCATCGAATTTCTTCAGGCCGGTGACCGTCAGCGCCTTGCGGGCGGCGTCCTCGTCACCCTGCAGCGCGCTGCTCTGCAGCGCCCGAGCATGCTCCAGATACTCGCCCCAGGCTTCCTTGAACTGCTTCAGCTTGGCGGCTTCCTCGGCCGAGTCGACCAGTTTCTCGTAGGCGGCCAGCTGCTTCTCGACCTCGGCCTGCGCCTTCTTGATCGATTCGACGACCGGCGCCCGTTCGGCCTGCTCGGTCATCACCAGCCTGTATTCGCGGGTGCGGTAGCGGGTCGCGTGCTGGGCCATGGCCTGGGCCGAGCGCGTCGCCGGCAGCCAGTTCTCGGCCATGGCGCTGGCCGTGTCATTGACGCGGCTCAGCTGCGTGATCGACACCCCGCCGGCGATCGCGGTGATCAGCAGCACGATGAAGAAGGCGAGGCCCAGTTTGGCTCCGACGGAGAGGCGATCGAGCGTTTGCATGGCAATTCCAGTGACGGTGGAGAGGGTCGGCCTGCCGGGATGCTGCATGCCGTGCCGATCATTGTTGCTGGCCCGGCCTGGTGTAAACCATTAGAAAAGCGGGTGATTGTGACGATTTAACGAATCTCCAGAATTGCTGGCGTATGTGTACGATAGTGCCCAGATGAGTAAGAAAAGCGAGCTACATCGGGGTGCGCCCGCCCAGCCGACGCGACTGCGCCGCAGCCCGGCGGCGATGTCGGAGTTGAAGGCGCGGATGCTGGCGCGGGCGCGCGAGATCCATCGCGACGAGGGCCTGGAGGCCTTGTCGATGCGCCGCCTGGCCGAGGAGTTCGGTCTGTCGACGATGGCGATGTACAGCTATTTCCGCGACAAGCAGGCCTTGCTGAGCGGGCTTTGGGTCGAGGCCTTCGAGGCCCTGGTCGAGCGCCTGCAGGCGGCAGCGCAGCCATCGGCGACGCCGCTGCAGCGCCTGGACGTGCATCTGCGCTGCCTGATCGCCTTTTGGGAGGAGCGAGTCGATCAGTACCGGCTCGTCTATCTTTCGGCGGCGCAGACGGCCGGCGCCAGCGATCTGGTCGATCTGGGGCGGCAGCCCGCCTATGCGCAACTGCTGCTGCTGACTCGCGAGCGCGTCGCTGCCTGCCTGCAGGGCCAGGCCACAGGCGAGCCCGAGGAATCGCTGCTGCGCATGCAGACCGATCTGCTGGTGGCGCAGCTGCTCGGCTATCTGCAGCTGACGCTGGGCGTGGCGCGCTATCCGCTGCTCGACCGCGAGGCGCTGCGCGAGCTGCTCATCCAGGAAATTCTGCGCAGCGTGGGTGGGGCGGCGCAGACGCCGCGGCGGGGCGCGGCCCAAGCATAAAAAAAGCCCGGTCGATGACCGGGCCTTAAGCGGCGCCAGGGGGCGCCGAGGAGACGTGGGTGACAGCGATCAGGCAGCGCGCTTGCGGGTGGTGGCGCCTTGCGTGGCCTTGACGGCCTGGGCGGTCGCGGCCTGGAAGTTCGCTTCGGCGACTTCGGCGGCCTGCTTGGTGGCCTTTTGCACCGACTCGAAGGCGTTGTTGGCAGCGGCAACGGCCGACTTCACCAGCGCGACGGCGTTCTCGGTGCCGGCCGGGGCGTTCTTGGCGGCGGTGTCGACGACGGCGGCGAACTTCTGCTGCACATCGGCCAGCTGCGCTTCGGCAACCTTGGCGACTTCGGCATTGGTGGCGGTGGCGATGTCGTACAGATGACGGCTGTAAGAGGCTGCCTTCTCGGCGCTCGGCTGCAGCAGCGAGGCTTGCAGGCTCAGCAACTCTTGGGCGTCCTTGACCGACAGCGCGGCACGGGTCGTTTCGGCGGCTTCGCCCAGGGCGGTCTTGGCCACTTGCAGATTCAGTTCGACGAGCTTCTCGACGCCCTCGAAGGCCTTGTTCGTCAGACCGAACAGGGTTTCCAGATTGGCTTTTTGAGCGGCGAGGACTTGTTCAGCGGTCAGCATTGAGGTTCTCCAGGGTTGAGGATGGTCGGGTTGCCTTACAGCTTTGCTGCACTGCAACATGAAACGAAGTATAGGGCTACGGTACGGCATTGCAAGTGCTTTTTGTGCGGTGCAGCAAAAATTAGGGGCATTGGCCAAATGGCTGTCGCAAGCTGCGCTGCTGCGGGCGCAGGGCGTCCCCGGCTGGACAGCCGCGCCGCCGTGGCTTCGGCTATCGTGAGCGGCGATGCTGGCCTTCCATTCCGATGCCCACAGCCTGGCGCTGCCGCCGGGCCACCGCTTCCCGCAGTCCAAGTACCGGCTGCTGCGCGAGCATTTCGAGGCGCGGCCGGGGCTCTTGCGGATGCAGCCGGCCGAGGCGGCCAGCGAGGGCGAACTGGCGCTGGCGCATACGCCGGACTATGTCGAGGCGGTGCTGCTCGGCCGCCTGAGCGCCGCGCAGCAGCGCGAGATCGGCTTCCCCTGGTCGCCGCAGATGGCGGCGCGCTCCTGCCATTCGGTCGGCGCCAGCATCGCCGCGGCACGCGCCGCGCTGGCCGAGGGCGTGGCCGCCAATATGGCCGGCGGCACCCACCATGCCTATGCGGACAAGGGCAGCGGCTTCTGCGTGTTCAACGATGTCGCGGTGGCCGCGCGGCTGATGCAGGCCGAGTGGCACCGCCGCCGGCGCCAGCTGCTGCGCGTGCTGGTGATCGATCTGGACGTGCACCAGGGCAATGGCACGGCGGCGATCTTCCGCGACGACGCCAGCGTGTTCACCTGCTCGATCCATGCGGCGAAGAACTTTCCCTTCCGCAAGGAGCCCGGCGATCTGGACGTCGAGCTGCCGGACGGCTGCGGCGATGCCGACTACCTGGCCGCGCTCGATGCGACGCTCGCGCGGCTGTGGGCGCGCGAGGAGCGGCCGGGCCTGGCCTTCTACCTGGCCGGCGCCGATCCGCACGAGGGCGACCGCCTGGGCCGGCTGAAGCTGACGACGGCCGGCCTGCTGGAGCGCGATCGCCGCGTGTTGACGGCGCTGCGCGAGCGCGGCATTCCGGTGGCGCTGAGCATGGCCGGCGGCTATGGCCGTGACCTGGCGACCACGGTCGCCTGCCAGGTCAACACGCTCAACGAGGCGGCTCGCCATTGGTCGCTGTGGCGCGACCGGCAAGCAATGGAAGAATGAGGCCATGAGCGAACCCACCCGACCGCAAGCCGAGGGCCGCGAGGCCTTTGCCCATTTCGAGCCGCTGACGACGCGCTGGATGGACAACGACATCTACGGTCATCTGAACAACGTCGTCTACTACAGCCTCTTCGACACCGCAGTGAACCGCTATCTGATCGGCGCCGGCGCGCTGGACATCCATGGCGGCGCGGTGATCGGCCTGGTGGTCGAGACGCATTGCAATTTCTTCGAATCGCTGGCCTTCCCACAGCGCATCGAGGCCGGCATCCGCATCGGCAGGCTGGGGCGCTCCAGCGTGCGCTACGAGATCGGCCTGTTTGCCGAGGGCGCCGGGCGCTGCGCGGCGCTGGGCCATTTCGTCCATGTCTATGTGGATCGCGAGACGCGCCGCCCGGTGGCTGAATTGCCGCCGGCCTATCAACAAGCCCTGCAAAAGCTGAGCCCACCATGCTGAACAAATTCGATCCGGCGACGCCGGAGCAGACCGCCGCCGTCGACGCGGCGATCACGACCCGCCACTCGATGCGCGCCTTCCTGCCGCGCGAGGTGCCGCGCGCGACGATCGAGGACATCCTGCGCGTCGCCGCCCGCGCGCCCTCGGGCACCAACACCCAGCCCTGGCAGGTCCATGTGCTGACGGGCGCGGCGCTGAAGCGCTTTTCCGAACGCATCATGGCCGTCTACGACGATCCGGAGGAGCTGGCCACGCACAGCGAGGAGTACGCCTACTACCCGCGCGAATGGGTGTCGCCCTATATCGACCGGCGCCGCAAGGTCGGCTGGGACCTGTACGGGCTGCTGGGCATCGCCAAGGGCGACAAGTCGCGCATGCACGACCAGCATGGCCGCAACTATGGCTTCTTCGACGCGCCGGTGGGCCTGATCTTCACGATCGACCGCATCATGCAGCAGGGCAGCTGGCTGGACTACGGCATGTTCCTGCAAAGCATCATGGTCGCCGCGCGCGGCCGCGGCCTGCACACCTGTCCGCAGGCGGCCTTCACGCAGTTCCACCGCATCATTGCCGACGAACTGCAGCTGGCGCCGAATCAGATGCTGGTGTGCGGCATGGCGCTGGGCTGGGCCGATCCGGCCGCGGTCGAGAACGACCTGGTGACCGAGCGCGATCCGGTCGAGCAGTTCACCCGCTTCCTCGACACCTGACGATGGCGCTGGACGGAAGCCAGTTCGGCGCGCTGTGGGCGCTGCCCTTCGGCGGCCTGCTGCTGTCGATCGCGGTGCTGCCGCTGGCCGCGCCGCGGCTGTGGCATGCGCATTTCGGCAAGATCGCCGCCGCCTGGTCGCTGGTCTTCCTGCTGCCCTTCGCACGCGGCCAGGGCCTGGAGGCGACGGCCGAGCTGCTGGTGCATACGCTGCTGGCCGACTACCTGCCCTTCATCATCCTGCTGACCGCGCTGTTCACCGCCGCCGGCGGCATCTATCTGCGCGGCAATCTGCACGGCAGCGCGGGGCTGAACACCGGCCTGATGGCGATCGGCGCGCTGCTGGCCAGCCTGATGGGCACGACCGGCGCGGCCATGCTGCTGGTGCGGCCGCTGCTGCGCACCAACGACAACCGGCGCCGCAATGCCCATGTGATGATCTTCTTCATCTTCATCGTCGGCAATGCCGGTGGCGCCCTGACGCCGCTGGGCGACCCGCCGCTGTTCCTGGGCTTTCTGAAGGGCGTCGACTTCCTCTGGCCGCTGCGCCATCTGTGGCCGCAGGCGCTGTTCCTGAACCTCGCGCTGCTGGCGATCTTCTATGCGATCGACAGCTTCCATTTCCGGCGCGAGGGGCCGCCGCTGCAGGACCCGACGCCGGATACCGGGCGCCTGGGCATCGAGGGCGGCATCAACTTCCTGCCGCTGCTGGCGATCGCCGGCCTGGTGCTGATGAGCGGCAGCTGGAAGCCGGGCATCGCGATCGAGCTGCTGCACAACCGCTTCGAGCTGCAGGCGCTGCTGCGCGACGCGCTGCTGCTGGCGGTGATCGCCTGGTCGCTGGCGATCACGCCGCGCGGCGTGCGCGAGAAGAACCAGTTCTCCTGGGCGCCGATGGCCGAGGTGGCCAAGCTGTTCGCCGGCATCTTCCTGACCATGGCGCCGGTGCTGGCGGCGCTGCAGGCGGGCGAGGCGGGCGCCTTCGCCGCCGTCGTCCACGCGGTCGCCGACGCCGAGGGCCGGCCGCTGCCGCAGGCCTATTTCTGGGCTAGCGGCCTGCTGTCGGGCTTTCTGGACAATGCGCCGACCTATCTGGTCTTCTTCAATCTGGCCGGCGGCGATCCGCAGCAGCTGATGGGCACGCAGGCGCTGGTCCTGGCCGCGATCTCGGCCGGCTCCGTCTTCATGGGCGCGCTCAGCTATATCGGCAATGCGCCCAACTTCATGGTCAAGGCGGTGGCCGAGCAGCGCGGCGTGCGCATGCCCGGCTTCTTCGGCTATATGGGCTGGTCCTGCGCGCTGCTGCTGCCGCTGTGTGCGCTGATGGGCTGGATCTGGTTTCGCTGACAAGCAAGCAAAGGACGATCATCGATGAGCACGGAGAAAAAGCCCAAGGTGCTGGTGGCACGCAAGACCTTCCCCGACATCGTCGAGCGGCTGCGGCCGCATTTCGAGGTCGAGACCAATGACAGCGAGGACGGCTGGCCGCAGGCCGAGCTGATCCGCCGCCTGCAGGGCAAGGCCGGCGTCTATATCGCCGGCGGCGAGAAGATCGACCAGATCCTGCTCGACGCCTGCCCCGCGCTGAAGGTGATCAGCACGATGGCGGTCGGCTACAACAATATCGACGTGCCGGCCTGCACGGCGCGCGGCGTGCTGGTCACCAATGCGCCCGATGTGCTGACCGAGACCACGGCCGACTTCGGCTTCGCGCTGATGATGGCGGCCGCGCGCCGCATTGCCGAGAGCGAGCATTTCCTGCGCCGCGGCGAGTGGAAGCAATGGTCGGTGACGATGTTCGCCGGCAGCGATGTGCATGGCGCGACCCTGGGCATCCTCGGCATGGGCCGCATCGGCCAGGCGATCGCCAAACGCGGCGCGCTGGGCTTCGGCATGCAGGTGATCTATCACAACCGCAGCCGGCTGCCGGCCGAGCAGGAGGCGCCTCTGAACGCGCGCTGGGTCGAGAAGGAGGAACTGCTGCGCCAGGCCGACCATCTGGTGCTGGTGCTGCCCTACAGCCCGGCCGTTCACCACATCATCGGCGCGCGCGAACTGGCGTTGATGAAGCCGACCGCGACGCTGACCAATATCGCCCGCGGCGGCATCGTCGACGACGCGGCGCTGGCCCAGGCCCTGGCAGCGGGCACGATCGCGGCCGCCGGTCTGGACGTCTACGAGGGCGAGCCGGCGCTGAACCCGGCCCTGCTGACGGTGCCCAATATCGTGCTGACCCCGCATATCGCCAGCGCCTCGATCCCGACCCGCCGCGCGATGAGCGGCTTGGCCGTCGACAACCTGATCGCCGCGCTGACCGGCGGCAAGCCGCCGACGCCCCTGAACCCCGAGGTGCTGGGGCGCAGCTAGCGAGCCTTGGCCGGCACCGCTTTCAGCAGTCCCGGCAGGCTGCGGCCGACCGCGAACTCGATCAGCTGGTTCGTGTAGGCCGCCTTCTTCTCGTGCGGCACGATCTGCCAGGGGTCGGCGCTGCTGTCGCTGCCGTCGGCCGCCAGCGCGCGTGATTCGACGACCGGGATCTGCGCGAGCACCTTGCTGGTGGACAGCTCGATCAGCGACAGCTGCAGCGACACATAGGCGGCCAGATAGCCGGTGCTGCTGAAGTTCGTGTCCACATTGACCATCGGCGTGAGCGCGTCGGCGAAATAGCCGATGCCCTCGACATTGCCGGAACCCAGACTGACGCCGGAGCCCTGGTCGTTGAAGCTCGCCTTCATATTGGCCTCGCCGCGTCGGCGCGTCAGCAGGATCAGATAGTTCGCGCCGTCTGCCTTCATGCCTTCCTCGAAGGCGGGCGGGATCACCGCCGTCTCGCCATTGAAGAGCAGGGCGGGATTGGCCGACAGCCGGGCCGAGGTGATTCTGTACAGCAGCACATTGGCCTTGGGGTCGGCCTGCTGCATGGTCTGCTGGATCGTGCGCAAGGCCGTCGCGTCGAAGCCGGCATCGGGCATGGTCGCCGAGCCTCGCCGGTTCTGGTTCAGCCGGCTGCCCACCTGCGGCTGGAAGCCGATCAGGCCGAGCTGATCGCCGATCAGCGAGATCACCGCATAGGTCGGTGAGGTGGCCGGCGTGGGGCTCTCCGCGGCCCGGCTCGTCCCGGCCATGGCCGACAGCATGGCTGCGGCGACAAGGGCTCGTCGTGTGAATGTCATCTTCATCATCCTGCCGGTCTCCCTGTTTGATGCGCGCAGCGCGCGGGCGAGGCGGATTGTGAAGCCAGCACCGGCGGGTGACGGAGCTCAGACGCCTGGGGGAAACCCCGGCTCCGCTGCTTCAAAGCCGCTTCTCCAGCACGAAACGCTCGACCTGGCCGGCGCCGGGCGCATTGCTGCGCCGGCTCAGCAGCAGCTGCGAGGCGTCGCGCGGATCGAGGCTCAGGCGGTAGCGGACCTGGTAGGGCCGCTCCTGGCCGTTCTCGCAGCACCAGCGGCGCTCGACGCTGAAGTCCAGGCCGTCGGCGCTGCTCTGCAGCGATTGCGCCTCGTAGGTCTGGGCCTGCTCGCGACCCTCGGGGATGTCGGCCACCAGCGCGGCGATGCCGCCGCTGGCCAGGCGCTGCACCTCCAGCCGCAGCCGGAAGCGCTGACCAGGCTGATACGGGTGTTCGCTGAGACCGCTGTGCCAGACGCCCTGCAGCCGGTCGACCGGCTGCGCTTGCGGCAGCTGCGCCGCCGCGCGATGGCCGAAGACCTTGTCCCAGTTCGACAGCAGCGCGCCGCCGAGCACGCCGACCAGGCTCAGCGCCGCGACGATCACCGGCACGGCGGCGCGCAGGCCGCCGTCGCTGGCGTTGGGCTTGTCCTTGCTGTCCATCGCGGCTCCGTCGGCCCGATTGTCGGCAGCCGCGGGCGCTGTGCGCAAGCGGCACGGCGGGCCGCGCCGGCGGCCTGAGACAATCGCCCGATGACGACGATCGAGATGCTGTTGCTGGCCGCCCTGGCCCTGGTTCTTGTGCTGCTGGTCCTGCTGCTCGCGCGCCAGCGGCCGGCCGTCGATCCGGGGCCGCAGCTCGCGCAAGCCCTGGCCCCGGTCATCGCGCAATCGAGCGAGCGGCTCGAGCGCGAGCTGCGCGACGAGATGGGCCGCAGCGCCAGCGGCACGCGCCAGGAGCTGCTGCAGGGCATGAGCCAGTTCCAGCAGACGCTGAGCCTGGGCCTGCAGGCCAGCAACGAATCGCTGGCCAGCCAGGCGCTGGCCTCGCGCGGCGCGCTGGATCAGGCGATGCAGCGCCTGACCGACGCGATGCGCGAGCAGCTGCGCACCATGTCGGCGAGCAATGAGCAGCGCCTGGCCGAGCTGCGCGGCACGGTCGAGCAGCGCCTGACCAGCATCCAGCAGGACAACGAGAAGAAGCTCGAGCAGATGCGCGCCACCGTCGACGAGAAGCTGCATGCGACCTTGGAGCAGCGCCTGGGCGAGAGCTTCAAGCAGGTGGCCGAGCGGCTGGAGCAGGTGCACAAGGGCCTGGGCGAGATGCAGAACCTGGCGCGCGACGTGGGCTCGCTGAACCGGGTGCTGACCAATGTGAAGACGCGCGGCATCTTCGGCGAGGTGCAGCTGGCAGGCCTGCTGGAGCAGGTGTTCACGCCCGAGCAGTACGCGGCCAATGTGGCGACGGTGCCGGGCAGCAACGAGCGGGTCGAGTTCGCGATCCGGCTGCCGGGCCAGCGCGACGATGGCCAGCCGCTGTGGCTGCCGATCGACGCCAAGTTCCCGCGCGAGGACTACGAGCGCCTGCTCGATGCGCAGGAGCGCGCCGACGCGGCGGTGGCCGAGAGCTCGGCGCGCGCGATCGAGTCGCGGCTGCGCCTGGAGGCGCGCACGATTCGCGAGAAGTACATCGCCCCGCCGCACACGACCGACTTCGGCATGCTGTTCGTGCCGACCGAGGGCCTCTACGCCGAGGCGCTGCGCCGGCCCGGCCTGGTCGAGGCGCTGCAGCGCGAGCACAAGGTGATGCTGGTCGGCCCGACCACCCTGCTGGCCACGCTCAACAGCCTGCAGATGGGCTTTCGCACCTTGGCGCTGGAGAAGCGCTCGGCCGAGGTCTGGGAGGTGCTGGGCGCGGTCAAGACCGAGTTCGGCAAGTTCGGCGAGGTGCTGGCCAAGACCAAGAAGAAGCTCGACGAGGCCAGCAACACGATCGAGCAGGCCGAGACCCGCACCCGTCAGATGTCGCGCAAGCTGAAGAGCGTGGAGGCGCTCAGCGATGAGTCGACCGCGCGCCTGCTGCGCCTGGAGTTGCCCGGCGAGGACGCCGACGAGGCCGAGGTTTGAACTCCGACCGGCCGCCGCCGACGCATCTGCGGCATGCCTTCCCCTGGCTGGTCGCGACCCTGATCGCCGTCCATGCCTGCATGGCGGTGACCCGGGTCGCGGCCAGCCTCTGGGTGCTCGACCATGGTCACGGCGAATGGGCGGTCGGCGTGCTGCTGAGCCTGTTCGCGGTCGCGCCCATCGTGCTGTCGCTGTGGGCCGGGCGGCTGGCCGACCGGCATGGCTTCCACCGCCCGGTCGGCATGGGCGTGCTGCTGGCCAGCGCCGGCGCCCTCATCGCGCTGGCCAGCCAGCAGCTGTGGGCGATCGGTCTGTCCTGCCTGGCCAGCGGCGGCGCGATCAGCCTGGCGGCCGTCGCGATCCAGCGCGAGGCGGGGCTGATGGCCGATGACGCCGGCGACCTGAAGCGGGTGTTCAGCTGGGTCGCGCTGGGGCCGGCGCTGTCGAACGCGATCGCGCCGGTGGCGACCGGCCTGCTGATCGACCATGCCGGCTACCGCAGCGCCTTCGCGCTGGCCGTCGTGCTGCCGGCGCTGTCCTGGGCGCTGGCGCAGAAGGTGCCGCGCCATCCGCCGCAGCAGCATGCCGGGGGCGAGAAGAGCCGGCCGGCCTGGGACCTGCTGCGGGCGCCGGCGTTGCGCCATCTGCTGCTGCTCAATATCGCCTTGTCGGCCTGCTGGGATGCGCACAGCTTCGTCGTGCCGGTGGTCGGCCATGCCAAGGGCCTGTCGGCCGCCAGCATCGGCCTGGTGCTGGGCTCCTTTGCCGTCGCCGCGACCCTGGTGCGCCTGGCGATCGTGCGCTGGGCCGACGATATCGACGAGCTGAAGGCCTTGCGCGCCGCGATGCTGCTGGCCACCGGCATGCTGGCCGTCTATGCCTGGCTGCCGGGCACGGCCGGTCTGATGTTCGGCTCGGCGGTGCTGGGCCTGGCGCTGGGCTCGGTGCAGCCGATGGTGCTGGCGACCCTGCACCAGGTGACGCCGCCCGAGCGCCATGGCCAGGCGCTGGGCCTGCGCATGCTGGCCACCAATGGAGCGACGGTGGCGATGCCGCTGGGCTTCGGCCTGCTGGCCGCGGCCAGCGTCGCCGCCGCGCCGCTGTGGCTGATGGCCTCGGTGCTGGTCGCGGCCCAATGGCCGGCGCGCCAGGTGCGCCTGCACCGCCTCGAACCCTGAGCGGCGCGATAGGCCGCACAATGGGCCGGCCGACCATCGCCGAGAAAGTCCGCCACGATGCGCCCGATCCTGATCGCCCTGGCCCTGGCCGCCAGCCTGGGCCTTGCCGAGGCCAAGACCGCCAATCCGCCCAGTCCGCCCAGTCCGCCGAAGGCGCCGGCCAAGGCCGCCGCCCTGCCGGCGCCGAAGCCCGCGCCCGCGCCGGAGGCCCCGCTGCCGCCGCCCCCGCCGGCCCCACCCAGCCTGCTGCGCGAGATCGGCGGCATCGAGGAATACCGGCTCGCCAACGGCCTGCAGATCCTGCTGTTCCCCGACGAGGCGCAGAGCACGACCACGGTCAACATCATGTACCGCGTCGGTAGCCGGCACGAGTCGCAGGGCGAGTACGGCATGGCGCATCTGCTCGAGCATCTGCTGTTCAAGGGCACGCCCAGCCTGCGCGACATTCCGGAGGAATTCGCGCGCCGCGGCATGCGCTGGAACGGCACGACGACCGCCGACCGCACCAACTACTTCGCCAGCTTCAACGCCAACGAGCAGACGCTGGACTTCGTGCTGCGCTTCGAGGCCGACCGGATGCTCAACAGCCTGATCGCCAAGTCCGATCTGGACAAGGAGATGAACGTCGTGCGCAACGAGTTCGAGCGCGGCGAGAACGAGCCGATGCAGGTGCTCAACAAGCGGGTGCAGGCGCTGGCCTATGACTGGAATGCCTATGGTCATTCGACGATAGGGCCCAAGAGCGATATCGAGAACGTGCCGATCGAGCGCCTGCAGGCCTTCTACAAGCGCTTCTACCGGCCCGACAACGCGATGCTGATGGTGGCCGGCCGCTTCGACAAGGAGGCGACGCTGCAGCGCATCGCCGCCGCCTTCGGCCCGCTGGGCAATCCGGCCGGGCCGGTGCCCGAGCCCTACACGGTCGAGCCGGCGCAGGACGGCGAGCGCCTGGTGGTGGTGCGCCGCGTCGGCGGCCAGCCGGCGCTGATGGCCTATTACCATGTGCCGGCGCTGGCGCATCCGGATTCGGCGCCGCTGGTGGTGCTGGGCCTGATGCTGTCGCTGCAGCCCAGCGGCCAGCTCTACAAGGAGCTGGTCGAGCCGCGGCTGGCGCTGTCGGCCGGTATCGGCGGGCTCGGCGGCGTCGAGCCGGGCGGCATGCGCGCCGTCGCGGTGCTGCCGCCGGATGCCGATCTGCCCAAGGTCGAGCAGCGCCTGCTCGACCTGATCGAGGGCCGCGCCGGCAAGCCCTTCGACGAATCCGAGCTGCAGCGGGTGCGCGAGCTGGCGCTGCTGTCCTACCGCGAGCAGATGAAGAACCCGGAGGCGCTGATCCAGCAGATCTCCGGCCTCGGGGCGGCCGACTGGCGGCTGCTGTTCCAGCTGATGGAGGACCTGCCCAAGGTCAGCCTGGCCGATGTGGAGCGGGTGCGCCGCGCCTACCTGCGCCCGGCCAATCGCAGCCTGGGCCGCTATCTGCCCTCGGCCAGCGTCGAGCGGGTGGAAATCCCGGCGGCGCCGCCGCTGAACGAACGCCTGGCCGCGCTGAAGGGGCCGCCCAGGCTGGAGGACGGCGAGCGCTTCGACCCGACGCCCGAGCAGCTGGCCGCGCGCACGCGCAGCGAGGTCCTGCCCAGCGGCATCGAGCTGCACACCCTGGCCAAGAGAACGCGCGGCAACACGGTGCGGCTGGAGATGCAGCTGCGCTGGGGCGAACGGCGCGCCACCTTCGCGCGCCGCGGCACCGACCTGGTCGGTCGCCTGATGTCCGAGGGCAGCCGCAGCTACGACAAGCAGCAATTGCGCGATGCGCTGCAGCGCCTGAAGGCTTCAATGAGCATAGGCACGGCCGACCAGGGCCTGCTGCTGTCGCTGAGTGCCGAGCAGGACAGCTTGCTGGAGGCGCTGAAGATCGCCGCCGATGTGCTGCAGGCGCCGCTGCTGCCGCGCGAGGCCTTCGAGCGCGGCCAGCAATCGGCGCTGGCCGCGCTGCAGGCGGCGCGCCAGGAGCCCGAGAGCCTGCGCCAGCAGGCGGTGCGCGCGCACTACAACCAGGCGCGCGGCGTCGGCCGCGGCGATCCGGACTATCTGCGCAGCATCGACGAGCGCCTCGAGGACGTGAAGGCGACCAGCCTCGACGATGTGCGGCGCTTCTATGCCGACTATGTGTCGGCCAACGAGGCGCGCGTGGCCGTCGTCGGCGCGCTGCCCGAGGGCCTTGCCGCGGCGATCGAGCAGCTGTTCGGCGGCTGGAAGAAGCCGGCCGCGCCGCGCTATGTGCGCTACATCGCGCCGGCGATCACGGTGGCGCCGGCCCGCTTCGACGTGCCGGCACGCGACAAGGCCAATGCGCTGGCGCAATGGCGGCAGGACTTCGCGCTGAACGACCGCGACCCGGACTATCTGCCGCTGCTGCTGGCCCACCATGTGTTCGGCGGTGGCGCGCTGGAGAACCGGCTGGCGACGCGGGTGCGCCAGCGCGAGGGCCTCAGCTACGGCATCGGCTCGGGCCTGGCGGTCAGCCACTTCGGCCATGCGGCCGGGCTGACGATAGGCGGCAGCTTTGCGCCGCAGAACCGCGATCAGGTGTTGGACCTGGTTCAGCAGGAACTGCGCCGGCTCAGCGAGCAGGGCATCACCGAGGCCGAGCTGGCGCGCGCCAAGACCGATGTGCTGGAGGCGCGCCGGCAAAGCCGCGCGCGCGAGGCGGTGCTGGCCAGCAGCCTGCTGCGCATGGCCGACGACGGCGAGAGCTGGGCCGAGGTGGCGCGACGCGAGGCCGAGCTGCAGGCGGTCAGCGTCGAGCAGGCGAACGCCGCCTGGCGCAGGCTGATCCGGCCGGACGGCTTCGTGATCTCGACCGTCGGCGATTTCAAGTAGCGGTCCCGGCGGCCCTCAGGGAATGCCGACCACGAAGGGAATATCGAAGCTGCTCTGGCCGGCCTTGACCTGCACCTGGCCAAGCAGGGCGGCGCCGGAGCGCAGGCTGCCCGCCGTCTCGGCATTGATGGTCCAGCGCAGCCGGTAGACCGGCTGGCCCAGGCTGACCAGATTGCCGACGCTGCCGTACAGCGGCAGCAATTGTTGCGTGTTGTCGGCATAGAGGAAGGCGCCGCCGGTGCCGTTGGCCAGCTCGGCGAGCGCGACCGGGTCGACCCGCTTGGACAGGCCGATGGTGAACAGCCGCGTGCCCTCCTGCCGGGCCGCCGCGATCGTGCGCTCGCGGGCGAGGCGGCAGGCCTCGGCGCCGTTGCAGCTGGTGTCGGCGCCATCGGTGAAGATGACGATGGCCTTGGGCAGGCCGGCTGGTGCCGGCAGCGTCGTCGCGATCTGCTGGCGGAGGCCGTCGATCGAGTCGTACAGCGGCGTGTTGCCGCCCAGCTGCATGGCCAGCCCGTCCAGGATGGGGAAATAGGCGCTGCTGGCCGAGGCCCGGTCGCGGAAGGGGCCGTAGACGCTCAGCGGCGAGCTCGGGATGGCGGCGCCGGGCATGCCGGCAAAGGCGGCCAGCAGCGCCTGGTCGCCGCTGCCCAGGCCCTGCACAAAGGCCTTGGTCGAGTAGAGCCGGGCGCCGGTCGGATCGGTATCGGCAATGCTGCCGCTCTGGTCCAGCAAGAGGGCGGTGGCAAAGGGCGTGAGTGGCGCGCCGGCGATCAGGGCCAGCGCCTGCGGCTGCGCGGTGAGCGGCGTGTAGCCGGTGTCCGGGCTGCTGCCGGGACCGTCCACGCAGTCGTGGCCCTCGGTGCTGGCCAGCGGGCTGCAGGCGCGCAGGCTGAAATCGGCGGCCGTCAGGTTGGTGATGGGCTGCGATTTGCCGTCGACGACCAGCAACTCGATCTCGAAGCTCATCTGCTGGCCGGCGGCGTCAACGCCCGGTGCCGCACCGCTGCGCGTGGCGAGCGATCCGCCGGCCGGCGCGGTCGAGCGCTCCAGCGTGACCGCCGTTTCCTTGACCTCGCTGGCCGAGCCGGACACGGTCACGCTGCCGGGGACGAAGCTGTCGCGCGACAGGCTCAGCGTGGCGCTGGCGGTGGGTGAATCCAGCGGCACCAGCGCCGTGCCTTGCGCATCGGTGCGGACCTGCTGGCCCTGCGGCCCCTGCACGGTCACGCCGGGCACCGGCGCGCCGAAACTGTCCTTGACGGTCAGCTTGACCACGCCCGGCGTCGGCGGGGCCGGATTGCCGCCGCCGCCCCCGCCGCAGGCGGAGAGCAAGAGCCCGGCCAGCAGCGCCGCCGGCAGCGGCGCGCGACCCATCGTGGGGTATGAGCGCTTAGGCATGATTGACTCCTTTTGCGGCAAACGGCGCCGGTACGGGGCCAGACCTTGCGTCGGCCCCGCGGCAGCCGGAGGAGAGCATTCGGCGTGCCGACATCGGGCCCCGGACGCGCCGGACCCCTCAAATGAGCGGTGTCGCCGATGCGGTGTCTGGAGGACCGGCAGCGCTAGCGCAGAATCGCCGGCGCCATATCCGCTGAAATCAAGCGTTTGCCTTCAGGATTGCAAATGCCGATAGCATCTTGTGCTCCCGCGAGACACAGACGGCATCGCCCGGCTTGATGCGCTGAGCCGGCGGGCGCCGCAGCTCAGAGTCGGTCCAGGCCGAAGCGCTCGCTCAGCTTGCGATCCAGCAGCGCCGTCGGCAGCCAGCGCTTGAACAGCGGCAGCTTGCGGCTCTGCGAGCCGGTGCGGCAGATCGGCCCGGCCCGTGGATCGAGCAGATGCGTGGCTACGGTGGCCGCGAACTGGTCGACCGGGGTGGCACCGTGCTGCTGGGCGTCGGCGCGGCCGCGCACGAAGGCCGCGATGCCGCGGTAGAGCGAGTCGTCCGGCAGCCGCACGCGCTCCTTGGCCGCGGCGCCGAAATGCGAGGCGATGCCGCCCGGCTGCACCGTCACCACCCGCAGGCCCAGCGGCGCCAGCTCCATGCGCATCGCGTCGGCCAGCGCATGCAGGGCCGCCTTGCTGGCGCAGTAGGCGCCCGCAAACGGCGTGGTCAGCAGGCCCGAGATGCTGCCGACATGGGCGATGCAGGCCCCCGGCCGTCGGCGCAGCAGCGGCAGCAGCGCGCGGCTCAGCATCACCGGCGCAATCACATTGGTCTCGAACTGCGCGCGCAGATCCTCGGCCTGCAGATCGATGACGGCGCCGAACTGGCCGTAGCCGGCGTTGTTGATCAGCAGATCGAGGCCGTCCGGCGCGCTCGCCTGCAGCGCGGCGACGGCGGCTTCGATGCTGGCGGCGTCGTTGACGTCCAGCGCCAGCGTCTGCAGGCCGGCGGCGGCCAGCTCGGCGAGCGCGGCCGGCTGGCGCGCGCTGGCGATCACCCGGTGGCCGCGGCGCTGGAACTCGCGCGCCAGCGCGGCGCCGATGCCGCTGGAGCAACCGGTAATGAGGACGGTCTTGGGCATGCTGCGGTCTGAATGCGAAGATGATCCGATTCTGACCGCACAATCGCGGCGATGGACTCCGGACTATTCAGCATCGAGGGCGGGGCCGTGACGGCGCGCGCGCTGGCCGCTGCCGACGTGCCGGCGCTGCAGCGCTTCTTCGAGGCCAATCCGGACTACTTTGTCCTCACCGGCGGTGCGCCGCCCGGCGCGAACGAGGCGCAGAGCGAGATGGACGATCTGCCGCCGGCCGGCATGAGCTACACCGGGCGCTGGGTGATCGGCTTCGCCGACGCCGGGGGCGGGCTGCAGGCGATGGCCTCGCTGCTGTCGGACTTCCTGGCGCCCAGGGTCTGGCATCTGGGCCTGTTCATCGCTGCCACTTCGCTGCACGGCAGCGGCCGGCCCCAGGCCTTCTACGACGCGCTGGAGCGCTGGATGAACGGG
The DNA here is from genome assembly GCF_030410485.1 of Roseateles violae. Classification (GTDB taxonomy): domain Bacteria; phylum Pseudomonadota; class Gammaproteobacteria; order Burkholderiales; family Burkholderiaceae_C; genus Roseateles_D; species Roseateles_D violae. The sequence goes on from NZ_JAUHHC010000006.1 coordinate 139,607, forward strand.
CAGGGCGCGCAATGGCTGCGCCTGGGCGTCGTGATCGGCAATGCGCGCGCCGAGCGCTTCTGGCACCGGCAGGGCTTCGTGCAGACGCGCGAGCGCGGCCCGCTGACCATCGGGCAGCGCCAGCAGATGCTGCGGGTGATGGTCAAGCCGCTGGCTGGCGGCACGCCGGCGCAATATCTGACCCTCGTCGCCCGCGACCGGCCGGGCGAGGCCTGAAGGCGTCCGCGACGGGTCAGGCCATGCCCTGATGCCGCAGCAAGGCGTCGATCTGCGGCTCGCGGCCACGGAAGGCCTTGAAGCTGTCCATCGCGTCGCGCGAGCCGCCGACCTCGAGGATGTTCTGCAGATAGCGGCGGCCGGTGTCGGCATTGAACACGCCCTCGACCTCGAAGGCGCTCCAGGCATCGGCGCTCAAGAGCTCGGCCCATTTGTAGCTGTAGTAGCCGGCCGAGTAGCCGCCCGCGAAGATGTGCGAGAAGCTGTGCTGGAAGCGGTTGAAGGCCGGCGGGCGGATCACGGCAACTTCGCTGCGCACCTCGTCGAGCAGGGCCTGCACGGCCGCCTCGCTGCCGGGCTCCGCGTGCAGGCGCATGTCGAACAGCGCGAACTCGATCTGGCGCAGCGTCTGCAGGCCGCTCTGGAAGTTCTTGGCCGCGGTCATCTTGTCGAACAGCGCGCGCGGCAGCGGCTCGCCCGTGTCGACATGGGCGGTCAGCTGCTGCAGCACTTCCCATTCCCAGCAGAAGTTCTCCATGAACTGGCTGGGCAGCTCGACGGCATCCCATTCGACGCCCGAGATGCCCGACACGCCCAGCTCGTCGACCTGGGTCAGCAGATGATGCAGGCCATGGCCGAACTCGTGGAACAAGGTGGTCACATCGTCGTGCGTCAGCAGCGCCGGCTTGTCCCCCACCGGCGAGGCGAAATTGCAGACCAGCTGCGCGACCGGCGTCTGCTGCACGCCTTCCGGCCGCGCCCAGCGGCTGCGCACCTCGTCCATCCAAGCGCCGGGGCGCTTGCCGGGGCGGGCGTAGAGGTCGAGGTAGAACTGGCCGACCAGTTGCCCCTCCCGTTCGAGCCGGTAGAACCTGACCGTGTCGTGCCAGACCTCGGCCTGCTGCTCGACGATCTTCACATTGAACAGGCGCTCGATGATGTCGAACAGGCCCTGCAGCACGCGCGGCACGGTGAAGTACTGGCGCACCTCCTGGTCGCTGAAGGCGTAGCGGGCCTGCTTCAGCTTCTCGGACGCATAGGCGTTGTCCCAGACCTGCAGCTCGGCCAGGCCCAGCTCCTCGCGGGCGAAGCTCTGCAGCTCGGCCAGGTCCTTTTCCGCGAACGGTCGCGCCCGGCGCGCCAGGTCGCGCAGGAAGTCCAGCACCTGGGCGGGCGAGCTGGCCATCTTGGCCACCAGCGAGGCCTCGGCGAAGTTGCTGAAGCCGAGCAATTGCGCCTCTTCCTGGCGCAGCATCAGCAGCTCCTGCATCAGCGCGCTGTTGTCCAGCTCGGGCTTGGCGCCCAGCTCGCTGGCACGGGTCACGTAGGCACGGTACAGCGTCTCGCGCAGCGCACGGTTCTCGCCGTACTGCATCACCGGCATATAGCTGGGAAAGTGCAGGGTGATCTTGTGGCCCTGCTTGCCCTCGGCCTCGGCGGCCGCGCGCGCGGCGGCGACCACATCGGCCGGGACGCCGGTCAGCTCCTCGGTCGTCGCGTAGTAGGCGAAGCCATCGGTCGCGTCCATCACATGCTCGGAGAACTTCTGGCCCAGCTCGGCGCTGCGCTCCTGGATCGCCGCGAAGCGCTCCTTGGCGGCGCCCTGCAGTTCGGCGCCGGACAGCACGAAATCGCGCAGCCAATGCTTGAGCGCCTGCTGGCGGGCCGGGTTCAGCGGCGCGCCGCTGGCCTTGATCGCCTTGTACTTGGCATAGAGCTTCTCGTCGGCGCCCTGGCGGGTGAAGAACTCGGTGACGGCCGGCAGCATCGCGTTATAGGCCTCGCGCAGCTCGGGCGTGTTGGCGACCGCGTTCAGATGGCCGATCGCGCCCCAGGCATGGCCCAGGCGCTCGGTCGCCACGCCCAGGGTCGCCGACAGCGCGTCGTAATCGGCCGGCGTCGCCTCCGAGGTCGCCAGCGCCAGCGCCCGGTCCGCCTCGTCCAGCAATTGCTGGATCGCCGGCTGGATGTGTTCGGGCTTGATCGTCGCGAAGGCGGGCAGGGGGGCGGTGCTCAGCAGGGGGTTGCTCATGGTGTCTCGAACTCAGGAAGTCGCGCGTTCGGCCGACTCTAGCGTGTTGACCAAAAGCATGGTGATCGTCATCGGTCCGACCCCGCCGGGCACCGGGGTGATCCAGCCGGCCACCTGCTTCACGCCTTCGAAGTCGACGTCCCCGCAGAGCTTGCCCTCGTCATTGCGGTTCATGCCGACGTCGATGACGACCGCGCCCGGCTTGACCATGTCGGCGGTCAAGACCTTTTGCTTGCCGACCGCGGCGACGATCACGTCGGCCTGACGCGTCATCGCGCCGAGGTCGGCCGTGCCGCTGTGGCAGATCGTCACCGTCGCATTGGCTTGCAAGAGCATCATCGCCATCGGCTTGCCGACGATATTGCTGCGGCCGATCACGACCGCATGCTTGCCGCGCAGATCGGCCATGCCGATGCTCTCCAGCATCTTCATGCAGCCATAGGGCGTGCAGGCCTTGAAGCCCGGCTCACCGACCATCAGCGCACCAGCGCTTTCGACGGCGAAACCATCGACATCCTTGGCCGGCGAGATCGCCTCGATGACCTTGTGGGAGGCTATGTGCTTGGGCAGGGGCAGCTGCACCAGGATGCCGTGGATCGTCGGGTCGTTGTTCAGCGCCTCGACGCGGGCCAGCAGCTCGGCCTCGCTCATCGTCGCCTCGTACTTCTCCAGCACCGAGTGGAAGCCGACGTCTTCGCAGGCCTTGACCTTGTTGCGCACATAGACCTGGCTGGCCGGGTTGTCGCCGACCAGCACGACGGCCAGGCCGGGCTTGGTGCCCCTGGCCGTCAGCGCGGCGGCGCGCAGCGCGACTTCGGCGCGGACTTGCTTGGACAGCGCGACGCCGTCGATGAGAGTTGCAGTCATGAATCGGGACTCCAGAAGTGCAAGAGGCCGCTGTCAGGCGGCCTCTTCAGGGTTTGTGCGGATCAGACCTTGGCCGGTGCGCCGAGCGCAATCTTGAGCAGGTCGGCGACGGTGTTGGCGTTGAGCTTTTCCATGATGTTGGCGCGGTGCGCCTCCACCGTCTTGATGCTGATGCCCAGGTCGTCGGCGATCTGCTTGTTCAGGCGGCCGGCGACGATGCGCTCCAGCACCTGGGCCTCGCGCGTCGTCAGGCGCGACAGCAGGGCGTCGCGGCTGGCGGCTTCCTGGTGGGTCGAGAAGGCATTGCGCGCCTGGTCCAGCATGCGCTCGACCAGGGCCAGCAGCTCGTCTTCCTTGAAGGGCTTCTCGATGAAGTCCATCGCGCCCTTCTTCATCGTCTGCACCGCCATCGGCACGTCGCCATGGCCGGTGATGAAAACGACCGGCAGGGGGCTGCGGCGCTCGATCAGGCGGTCCTGCAGCTCCAGGCCGCTCATGCCGTCCATGCGGATGTCGGCGATCAGGCAGGCGACCTCGCGCGGGTCATAGCGCGACAGGAAGGATTCGGCCGAATCGAAGCACTTGACGCGGTAGTCCTTGCCTTCCAGCAGCCATTGCAGGGAGTCGCGGACGGCCTCGTCGTCATCGACGACGTAGACATTACCCTTCTTAGGAATCAGGCTCATGGTGTCGCTTTTTCGTTCACTGCTAGCCCCGCCGGCCCTGCTGTCAGGGGCTCCGAGCGGGAGATATCTACCGGGATGGTGAAGGCGAACCGGCACCCCACCACAAGCGATCCATTGTAGAGGTTCTCGGCCCGGATCCGGCCCTGGTGGGACTCCACGATAGACCGGCATAACCCTAAGCCGATGCCCAATCCATCGGCCTTTGTCGAGAAAAATGCCTCATACATCCGAGAAATGACTTCCTCGGGCAAACCCGGCCCCATATCGGTGACGCTGAACTCGATATGACCGCCGAGCTCGGGCGTATGCTTGGGCACGACCCGCAGTTCGATATGCCGGCGCGAGACCGGCAGCGAGGCATTGTCGATCGCCTCGGCCGCGTTCTTCAGCAGGTTCATCAGCACCTGCTCGATCAGGATCGGGTCGACCATCAGCTGCGGCAGGCGCTGGGCCACATAGGTGTGGATCGCGACATTGCGGCGGCGCAGCTCGATGCCGGCCAGCTCGACCGCATCCTCGACGATCGCATAGGCCTGGGCCGCCTGGCGCTGCGGCTCGCTGCGCTTCACGAAGTTGCGGATGCGGTGGATGATCTGGCCGGCGCGCTGCGCCTGCTTGGCGGTCTTCTCCAGCGCGGCCAGCAGATCGTCCTTCTTGATCGCGTCGCCGCGCACCCGCGAGACCATGCCGTTGCAGTAGTTGGTGATCGCCGTCAGCGGCTGGTTCAGCTCATGCGCGACCGAGGAGGCCATCTCGCCCATCGTCATCAATCGGCTGGTCACCTGCGCCTTCTCGGCCTGCTGGGCGGCCAGCGCCTCGGCATGGCGGCGCACGGTGATGTCGGTGGCGATCAGCATCTGCGCCAGACGGCCGTCGGTCCATTGCAGATAGCGCGAGCGCACGTCGAACCACATCTCCAGCGAGTCCACATAGACCTCGCGCGGATCGGAGCCGGTGTCGGTCAGGTGCTGGGCCGGCAGGCCGCTGTAGTCGTCGACCTCCTCGTCGGCGTCCGGGCTGTTGCCGCGACCCAGCTGGCTGCCGGCCAGCAGCGCATGGCCGGCCGGATCGGCGCCGAACCAGAGCCGGTAGCTGCGGTTGGCAAACAGCAGCTCGCCCTGCTGCACCGACAGCACCGACACCGCCGCGTCCAGACCTTCCAGCACCGTCGTGAAGCGTTCGTGCGAGGCGCTCAGCTGGTCGCGCACGCGCTTGGCCTCGGTGATGTTGGTGATGGAGGCCATCCAGCCGCTCTGCTTGCCCTTGGTGTCGACCAGGGGGCTCACATACATGCGCGCGTCGAAGATCGTGCCGTCCTTGCGCATCACCCGCACCTCGGCACCGCCGGCGGGGCTGCGGCCCTGCACCTCCTGCTGCTGCAGCCGCGCGTTTTCCTCGTAGCGATCCGGCGGCCAGTAGGGGAAGGGCGGCTTGCGGCCGATCAGCTCGGCCTCGGAGAAGCCGGTCATCGCGCAGAAGGCCGGGTTCACATAGGAGATGCGCGAATCCATGTCCATGGCCCGCATGCCGGTCAGCATCGAGTTCTCCATTGCGCGGCGGAAGTTCGTCTCCGAGGCTAGCGCGGTCTGGATCTGCAGGCGCCGGCGCATATGGCGCCAGGTGCCCAAGAGCATCCAGACGGTCAGCACCGACAGCGCGACCACCATCCAGAACAAGGTGTTCGAGATCAGGCCGATCGAGGTGCGGTAGCCCTGGCCGCGCAGGATCAGGCCGTTCATCGCCGGCGCCAGTGGCACCTCGTGCAGGATGGACGCGCGCTGGATGCGCTGGCCCGGCATCGGGGTGACGGTGCTGCTGACGACCTGCTCGCGCGCATCGAGCACGGCAATCGCATGGCGGGTCGCCACCTCGGTCGGCACCGAGTAGCGCAAGAGCCCCTCGACCGCGTACTCGGCGATCAGCACGCCGGAAAAGCCGGTGCGGTCGATCAGCGGCACCTGGATCTGGAACACGGTCGTGCCGTTGTTGTCGGCAAAAGGTGGCGAATAGACCGGCTGGCGGCGCTCCTTGGCGGCCTGGAAGGCCAGCTCGGCCGGGCTGGACTGATTGGCGACCGGCATCGAGGGGTCGCTGCCGTCGGTGGCCATCAGGCTGTCGTCCTGGAAGCCGGCGGCGCTGACGCTGGCGCGGCGCTCGCGGCGGGCCGACAGCCAGCTCACATGGGTCAGCTCGGGGCGTTCGCGCGCAAAGGTCTTGGCCTGGGCGCCGAAGTCATGCGCATCGACGGTGCGGGTGACTATTTCGCGAGCGATCCGCACCAGCTGCTCCTGGTTCTCGATCAGGCGCAGGCGGATCTGCTGCTGGGCGATTTCGGTATCGCGCTTGACCGCCTCGGTCTCGCGTTCGATTTCCTCGTTGCGCAAATACCAGAAGGCCGAAATGATGGCCGCGAGAAAGAGCAGGACCGAGATCAGTGGACCGAGCGTGGCGAAGCGGTCCTGGCGGGCCGGCGACTGGCGCCGCCACCAGCTCGCGACCAGGCGCTGCGTCGGCAGGGCGAGCCGGCGCAGGGAGCCGCGGAAATTCGAGAAATGGGGCATGGCGCGATTATCCCGGCGCAAGCGGCCGCTGCCGCTGCTGGAATGTCCTCAAGTTCATAATGTGAAATGCAATCGCACCATTTGAGAGTGCGGCAAACTTGTGCGACACTCGGCCCGACGCATTGCTTTCGACGCAATCCTCTAAAACAGTCGTGGACGGGCGACCCGCTTGCTCCACCGGCAATCCTCGACAGGAGACAAGCAGCATGTCCGCGCAACCGCAAGAATTTCTCGGCGCCGCCGCCAACGACACCGATGCCCTCGAAACCAAGGAATGGCTGGACGCGCTGTCGGCCGTCATCGGCGAGGAGGGCGGCGAGCGCGCCCACTTCCTGCTCGAGACGCTGATTGACCATGCGCGCCAGGCCGGCATCGAGGTGCCGTTCTCGGCCACGACCGCCTACGTCAACACGATTCCCGCCGACCAGGAGGAGCGCTTCCCCGGCAATATCGAGATCGAGGAGCGGCTGCGCGCGATCATGCGCTGGAACGCGATGGCGATGGTCGTCAAGGCGAACCGCCTGAACCCGGAGGACGGCGGCGATCTCGGCGGCCATATCAGCTCCTTCGCCTCGCTGGCGACCATGCTGGGCTGCGGCTTCAACCATTTCTGGCATGGCGACGACGGCGTTCACGGCGGCGACCTGCTCTACATCCAGGGCCACAGCGCGCCCGGCATCTATGCGCGCGCCTTCATGGAGGGCCGCATCAGCGAGGAGCAGCTCCTGAACTTCCGCCAGGAGGTCGACGGCAAGGGCCTGTCCAGCTATCCGCACCCGAAGCTGATGCCGGAGTTCTGGCAGTTCCCGACCGTCTCGATGGGCCTGGGCCCGCTGATGGCGATCTACCAGGCGCGCTTCCTGAAGTACCTGCATGCCCGCGGCATCGCCGACACGAGCAAGCGCAAGGTCTGGGTCTTCCTCGGCGACGGCGAGATGGACGAGCCGGAATCGCTGGGTGCGATCGGCCTGGCCGCGCGCGAGAAGCTCGACAACCTGATCTTCATCGTCAACTGCAATCTGCAGCGCCTGGACGGCCCGGTGCGCGGCAACGGCAAGATCATCCAGGAGCTCGAGGGCGAGTTCCGCGGCTCCGGCTGGAACGTCATCAAGCTGATCTGGGGCAGCTACTGGGATCCGCTGCTGGCGCGCGACAAGGACGAGATCCTGCGCAAGGTGATGATGGAAACGCTGGACGGCGACTACCAGGCGATGAAGGCCAACGACGGCGCCTTCGTGCGCAAGAACTTCTTCGGCCGCCATCCCAAGCTGCTCGAGATGGTCGCCAAGATGAGCGACGAGGACATCTGGCGCCTGCAGCGCGGCGGCCATGATCCGCAGAAGGTCTATGCGGCCTATCACAAGGCCGTCAACACCGTCGGCCAGCCGACCGTGATGCTGATCAAGACCGTCAAGGGCTTCGGCATGGGCAAGATCGGCGAGGGCAAGAACACCGCCCACCAGACCAAGAAGCTGCAGGACGACGACATCAAGGCGATGCGCGACCGCTTCAACATCCCGGTCTCCGATGCCGATCTGCCGAATCTGCCCTTCTACCAGCCGCCCGAGGGCTCGCAGGAACTGAAGTACCTGCACGAGCGCCGCCAGGCCCTGGGCGGCTACCTGCCCAAGCGCCGCCCCAAGACCGACGAGGCGCTGAAGGTGCCGGACCTGGCCACCTTCCAGGCGGTGCTGGATCCGACCGCCGAGGGCCGCGAGATCTCGACGACCCAGGCCTATGTCCGCTTCCTGACCCAGTTGCTGCGCGACAAGGAACTGGGCCCGCGCACGGTGCCCATCCTGGTCGACGAGGCGCGCACCTTCGGCATGGAAGGCCTGTTCCGCCAGATCGGCATCTACAACCCCGCGGGCCAGAACTACACGCCGGTCGACAAGGACCAGGTGATGTACTACCGCGAGGACAAGGCCGGCCAGATCCTGCAGGAAGGCATCAACGAGGCCGGCGGCATGGCCTCGTGGATCGCCGCGGCGACCAGCTACTCGACGAACAACCGGGTGATGATCCCGTTCTACGTCTACTACTCGATGTTCGGCTTCCAGCGCATCGGCGACCTGGCCTGGGCCGCCGGCGACATGCAGGCGCGCGGCTTCCTCTTGGGCGGCACCTCGGGCCGCACGACGCTCAACGGGGAGGGCCTGCAGCACGAGGACGGCCACAGCCACATCCTGGCCGGCACCATCCCCAACTGCATCTCCTACGATCCGACCTTCGCGCACGAGGTGGCGGTGATCCTGCACAGCGGGCTGAAGCGCATGGTCGAGAACCAGGAGAACGTCTACTTCTACCTGACCTTGCTCAACGAGAACTACCCGATGCCGGGCCTGAAGCCGGGTACGGAAGAGCAGATCCTGAAGGGCATGTACCTGCTTGAGGAAGCTGCCGCACAACCGCTGACGGTCAACCTGCTCGGCTCCGGCACCATCCTGCGCGAGAGCCAGGCGGCCAAGAAGCTGCTGGAGGCCGACTGGGGTGTCGGCGCCCATGTCTGGTCCTGCCCCAGCTTCAACGAGCTGGCCCGCGACGGCCAGAACGCCGAGCGCTGGAACCTCCTGCACCCGACCGAGCTGGCCTGCGTGCCCTATGTGACGCAGCAGCTGTCCAAGGTGCAGGGCCCGGTGATCGCCTCGACCGACTATATGAAGAACTACGCCGAGCAGATCCGCGCCTTCATCCCGGCCGGCCGCTCCTACAAGGTGCTGGGCACCGACGGTTTCGGCCGCTCGGACTTCCGCAGCAAGCTGCGCGAGCATTTCGAGATCAATCGCCACTACATCGTCGTCGCCGCCTTGAAGAGCCTGGCCGATGAAGGCAAGATCCCGGCGGCCAAGGTGGCCGAGGCGATTGCCAAGTACGGCATCAACGTCAGCAAGATCAACCCGCTTTACGCCTGATCGGCCGCGACAACGGAGAACAAGAAAATGGCATTGCTTGAAGTCAAGGTCCCCGACATCGGGGACTTCAAGGACGTGGCCGTCATCGAACTGCTGGTCAAGCCCGGCGACACCGTCAAGGCCGAACAGAGCCTGATCACCGTCGAGAGCGACAAGGCCTCGATGGAGATCCCGTCCAGCCACGCCGGCGTCGTCAAGGAACTGAAGGTCAAGATCGGCGACACGGTCAACGAGGGCAGCGTGCTGCTGCTGCTCGAAGCTGAAAACGGCGCGGCCGCCGCGCCGGCGCCCGCCCCGGCTCCGGCCGCGGCAGCGGCGGCCCCCGCGCCCGCCGCCGCCACGCCTGCCCCCGCGCCGGCAGCCGCCGCCGGCGGCACGGTCGAGGTCCTGGTGCCTGACATCGGCGATTTCGACGAGGTGGCCGTCATCGAGGTGATGGTCAAGGCCGGCGACGCGGTCAAGATCGAGCAGAGCCTGGTGACCGTCGAGAGCGACAAGGCCTCGATGGAGATACCGAGCTCGCATGCCGGCGTGATCAAGGAGATGAAGGTCAAGCTCGGCGACAAGGTGTCCAAGGGTTCGCTGCTGGCGCTGCTCGAAGCCGCTGGTGGCGCACCGGCCGCGCCGGCCCCCGTGCCCGCTGCCGCCGCCGCGCCAAGCGCCAATACCGTCGTCGCCCCGGCCGCGCCGGCCGAGCATCGCGCGCTGCCGACGGCCGCGCTGCCGGCCCATGAGCCGACGGCGCCCAGCGGCAAGCTGCCGCACGCCTCGCCCAGCATCCGCAAGCTGGCGCGCGAGCTGGGCGTGCCGCTGGCCGAGGTCAAGGGCTCGGGCCCCAAGGGCCGCATCGTCGAGAGCGATGTGCAGGGCTTCGTCAAGGCGGTGATGGCCGGATCGCTGCAGACGGCCGCGCAGAAGGCGGCCGCACCGGCCGGTGCTGCCGCGGGCGCTGGCGCTGGTGGCGCCTTCCCGGGCCTGCTGCCCTGGCCCAAGGTGGACTTCGAGAAGTTCGGCGCGGTCGAGCGCAAGGAGCTCTCGCGCATCAAGAAGATCTCCGGCGCCAATCTGCACCGCAACTGGGTCGTCATCCCGCATGTGACCAACCACGACGATGCCGACATCACCGAGCTGGAGGCCTTCCGCGTCCAGCTGAACAAGGAGAACGAGAAGGCAGGCATCAAGGTGACGATGCTGGCCTTCATGATCAAGGCCGCGGTCGCGGCGCTGAAGAAGTTCCCCGAGTTCAATGCCTCGCTGGACGGCGAGACCCTGGTGCTGAAGAACTACTTCCACATCGGCTTCGCGGCCGACACGCCCAACGGCCTGGTGGTGCCGGTGATTAAGGACGCCGACAAGAAGGGCATCTTCCAGATCAGCCAGGAGATGAGCGAGCTGGCCAAGAAGGCGCGCGACGGCAAGCTGGGTCCGGCCGATATGAGCGGCGGCTGCTTCTCGATCTCGTCGCTGGGCGGCATCGGCGGCAAGTACTTCACGCCCATCATCAATGCGCCCGAGGTGGCGATCATGGGCGTGTGCAAGAGCAGCATCGAACCGGTCTGGGACGGCAAGGACTTCCAGCCGCGCCTGATCCTGCCCTTGAGCCTGAGCTGGGACCACCGCGTCATCGACGGCGCGGCCGCGGCCCGCTTCAATGTCTATTTCGCCTCGCTGCTGGCGGACTTCCGTCGGATTGCCCTGTAAGGAGAGGAGCCCCACATGGCAATCATCGAAGTGAAGGTCCCGGACATCGGCGACTTCAAGGACGTTGCGATCATCGAGCTGCTGGTCAAGCCCGGCGACACGGTCAAGGCCGAGCAAAGCCTGATCACCGTCGAAAGCGACAAGGCCTCGATGGAGATTCCGAGCTCGGCCGCCGGCGTCGTCAAGGAGCTGAAGGTGGCCCTGGGCGACAAGATCAACGAGGGCACGCTGATCCTGACGCTGGAGGGCGACGCCGCCGCCGCGCCGGCGCCCGCTGCACCGGCTCCCTCAGCCGCCGCCGCTGCGCCGGCTCCCGCACCGCAGGCCGCCAGCTACGCCGGCGCCGCCGATGGCGACTACGACGTGGTCGTGCTCGGCGGCGGCCCCGGCGGCTATTCGGCCGCCTTCCGCGCCGCCGACCTCGGGCTCAAGGTGGCCTTGGTCGAACGCTATGCGACCCTGGGCGGCGTCTGCCTGAATGTCGGCTGCATCCCGTCCAAGGCCTTGCTGCACGTCGCTGCGGTGATGGACGAGGTCAAGCATTTCGCCGATCTGGGCGTCGAATTCGGCGAACCCAAGGTCGAACTGCCCAAGCTCTTGAAGCACAAGCAGAAGGTGATCGGCAAGCTGACCGGCGGCCTGGCCATGATGGCCAAGATGCGCAAGGTCGCCGTCGTGCGCGGCTACGGCACGCTGCTCGATGCGAACCATGTGCAAGTCGAAGAGACCGCCGGCGAAGGCCAGCAGCGCAGCGGCAAGACGCAGACGCTGAAGTTCAAGGCCATCATCCTGGCGGCCGGCTCGCAGGCGGTGCGCCTGCCCTTCATGCCGAACGACCCGCGCGTGATCGACTCGACCGGTGCCTTGGAGCTGACGACGGCGCCGAAGCGCATGCTGATCGTCGGCGGCGGCATCATCGGCCTGGAGATGGGCACCGTCTACAGCACGCTCGGCGCACGCCTGGACGTCGTCGAAATGCTGCCGACCCTGATGACCGGCGCCGACCGCGACCTGGTCAAGGTCTGGCAGAAGATGAACGCGCCGCGCTTCGACAACATCATGCTGAACACCAAGACGGTGGCGGCCGAGGCGACGCCCGAGGGCATCAAGGTCACTTTCGAAGGCGAGGGCGCGCCGAAGGAGCCGCAGCTCTACGACTTGGTGCTGCAGGCGGTCGGCCGCTCGCCCAACGGCAAGAAGATAGGCGCCGACAAGGCCGGCGTCATCGTCAGCGATCGCGGCTTCATCCCGGTCGACGTGCAGATGCGCACCAACGTGTCGAACGTCTTCGCGATCGGCGATCTGGTCGGCCAGCCGATGCTGGCCCACAAGGCGGTGCATGAGGGCCATGTGGCGGCCGAGGTCATTGCCGGCGAGCTGCTGGGCGACGAGAAGCTGGCGCGCGCGCAGTTCGATGCGCGGGTGATTCCCAGCGTCGCCTACACCGATCCGGAAGTGGCCTGGGTCGGCATCACCGAGGACGAGGCCAAGGCCAAGGGCATCAAGATCAAGAAGGGCTTGCTGCCCTGGTCGGCCTCGGGCCGCGCGATCGCCAACGGCCGCGACGAGGGCTTCACCAAGCTGCTGTTCGACGAGGAGAGCCACCGCATCATCGGCGGCGGCATCGTCGGGACGCACGCCGGCGACATGATCGGCGAGATCGCGCTGGCGATCGAGATGGGCGCCGACGCGGTCGACATCGGCAAGACCATCCACCCGCACCCGACCCTGGGCGAATCGATCGGCCTGGCGGCCGAGGTCGCGCACGGCAGCTGCACCGACGTGCCGCCGGCCCGCCGCTGAGGCAAGCGGCCGATGGGCCTGCGCATCCTGCTGACCGGCGGCACCGGCCTGATCGGCCGGGCGCTGTGCCGGCATTGGGCGGCGCAGGGCCATGCGCTGACGGTCCTCAGCCGGCAGTCGCCGCAGCGGGTCGCGGCGCTGTGCAGCGGCGCACAGGGCATCGACGGCTTGCAGCGGCTGGAGGGCCAGCCGCCGCTCGATGCGGTGGTCAATCTGGCCGGCGCACCGATCGCCGACCGGCCCTGGACCGCCGGCCGGCGCCAGCTGCTGTGGGACAGCCGGGTGACGGCCACCGCCGCCCTGGTCGATTGGCTGGGCCGGCAGGCCCAGCGTCCGCCGGTCCTGCTGTCCGGCTCGGCCGTGGGCTGGTATGGCGATTGCGGCGAGCGCCCGCTCGACGAGCAGAGCGCGGCCGGACCCGAAGATTTCGGCGCGGCCCTGTGCCGTGCCTGGGAGCAGCAGGCGCTGCGCGCCGAGGCGCTGGGCCTGCGGGTCGTGCTGCTGCGCACGGCGCCGGTGCTGGCGCCCGAGGGCGGCATGCTGGCCCGGCTGCGGCTGCCCTTCGGCCTGGGCCTGGGCGGGCGGCTGGGGTCCGGCACACAGTGGATGCCCTGGATCCATCTGGACGATCAGGTCGGCCTGATCGATTTCGCTCTGCATCAGCCGTCCTGCCAGGGGCCGCTCAATGCCTGCGCGCCGACGCCGCTGCGCAATGCCGACTTCACCCGCGCCCTGGCCAGGGCGCTGCATCGACCGGCCCTGCTGCCGGTGCCGGCCAGGCTGCTGCGGCTGGCGCTGGGCGAGATGTCGGTGCTGCTGCTCGGCGGCCAGCGGCTGACACCGCTTCGCGCGCTTGAACTCGGCTATCGCTTCAGGTTTCCGATGCTGGACCCGGCCCTGGCCGATCTGCTCGGCCCCTCCGCCGCGTCTCAGTAGGCCGGCAGGGTCGCGCAGTCGGCCGTGCCCTGGCGGTCGACCTGGACGCGAAAGCGTGCCTGCCGCGGCACGCGCCGCCAGGCCTCCGGCGCCAGCGCGCAGGTCCAGAGCCGGCCATCGTCGGCGCGCAGCAGCAGTTCGTAACGCGTCTTGCGCTGGCCCAGGCGTTCGCCCTCCTTCAGCCGCGGCTCCGGCCAGGCCGGCGGCTCGGCCTCGCCGCCTTCCTTCAATGCGCCCCAGCGGCGGCGCCACTGCATCTGGCTGTAGCGGCAATGCTCGGCCCGCTGGCCGTCGGGCCGGTCCATCCAGCGGCGGCTGACGTCGCGCGCATCGGCGGGCAGCGCCTCGCACCAGTCCGAGCCCAACTCGGACACGTATTGCTCGACCTCCAGCTCGAACCGCCAGCGCTTGGCCTCGACCTCGACCGTCACGCCGCGCGGGCCGAACAGCGCCCAGCCCAGCGGCAGGAAGAGCAGGGCGATCAGCGGCAGCGCCCAGCGCAGTCGGCGGGGGGCGCGCGCGAGCACCGGGTGGCGGCCTTCTTCCTTGTCCATCGTCGCATTGTCGGCGGGCGCTGCGCGATACTGCGGCCGAGGCGCAACGATCAATCTATCTGGATGGGGATGGGCATGGCGGGTGTCGATGTGGCGGGCGATGTGCTGGCCGAGGCGGTGATTGCCGACGAGGCGGCCAGGGGCGGTGGCGCGAAGCCAGCGGCGCAGGCCGGGCCCAGCCATTGCGCCAACTGCGACGCCGCGCTGCAGGGCGCCTTCTGCCATGTCTGCGGCCAGAAGGCGCAGTTGCACCGCTCGCTGCGGCATCTGGGCGAGCAGGGGCTGCAGGGCGTGATGCATTTCGACAGCAGGCTCTGGCGCACGCTGCCGGCGCTGCTGTTCCAGCCCGGCCGCCTGACGCGCGAATACATCGCCGGCCGGCGCGTCCGCTATGTGTCGCCACTGGCGCTCTACCTGTTCCTGGTCTTCCTGATGTTCTTCGTGTTCTCGCTGACCGGCTCGGACATGAGCTTCGTCAGCAGCGACAGCGCTGCGCCCTCGGGGACGCCGACCGAGATCGCCGCCGAACTCGAGGAGGCCCGCGCCCGCCTCGCGGCCTTGCAGGCCCGGCTCGAACAGCTGCCGGCCGGCGAGGCGAAGGGTCAGGACTTGCGCGAAGAGCTGAACGAGCAGATCGCCAGCCAGGAGCGCAAGAGCCAGCGGCTCGAGAAGCGGCTGCGCAAGGCCGAGGCCCGGGCCCAGGGTCAGCCCGACACCAGCGACGCGCCGCTGACCGAGGCGCGGCTGCACGAGGAGCTGAGCCGCAATATGCCCGGGCTGGCCAACTCGACGCTGGAGAAGCGAATCCTGCATGCGGTCGAGAACCACGAGCTGACCCTGTACAAGATGAAGAGCGGCGCCGCCAAGTTCGCCTTTCTGGTGCTACCGATCTCGCTGCCCTTCATCTGGCTGCTGTTCGTCTTCAAGCGCCGCTTCACCCTGTTCGACCATGCGGTGTTCGCGCTCTACTCGCTGTCGGCAATGGCCCTGATGATGTCGGCGTTGGCCCTGTTCGATGTGCTGGGCCTGCAATGGGCCATGGGCCTGCTGATCTGCTTCGGCCCGCCGCTGCATATGTATGCCCAGCTGCGCGGCACCTATGCGCTGGGACGCTGGGGCGCCGCCTGGCGCACGCTGTTCCTGCTGATCATCGCCTGCATCGTGCTGACCCTGTACATGCTGCTGGTGGCCGCCTTGAGCGTCTGAGGAGGCCGTAGCCGATGCGAGTGCTGGACGCCGCCGCGACCGCCGCCGCCTTGCCCTGGGCGCCGCTGCTGGCCGAGATTGCCGCCGTCTGCCGCGAACATGCGGCCGGCAATATCGATTGCCCGCCGCGCCTGGTGCTGCCGTTGCCGGAGGACGGCACGCTGCTGGTGATGCCGGCGCGCTCGGCTGCCATCGCCGTCACCAAGCTGGTCACCGTCCATCCGCACAACGCGGCGCGCGGCCGGCCGACGATTGCCGGCGAGGTGATCGTGATCGACGGCGCGAGCGGCGAGCGTCTGGCCCTGCTCGACGGCCCGACGCTGACCGCGCGGCGCACGGCCGCCGTCAGCCTGCTGGCCGTCGAATTGATGGCAACGCGGCCACCGCGCGAGGTGCTGGTCGTCGGCAGCGGCGCGCAGGCGCTGGCCCATGTCGAGGCCTTGCGGGCCTTGCACCCGCAGGCGCGAATCTGCGTGCAGGCGCGCAGGCCGGTGGCCATCGAAGGCGCCGAGACGATCGCGGCGGCGCAGCAGGCCCAGCGCCGCTGGGACCTGCTCATCGCCGCGACCAGCAGCCGCGAGCCGGTGCTGGCCGACGGCGTCGGCGAGGGCGCGCTGGTGATCGGCGTCGGCGCCTTCCGCCACGACATGGTCGAGCTGCCGCCGGCCCTCGTCGCGGCGGCCGAGGTCTTCGTCGACGATCCCGAAGGCGCCCGGGCCGAGGCCGGCGATCTGCTGGCGGCCGGGCTCACCGGGCCGCTGCCCAGCCTCGAGGAACTGGTGCTGGGCCGGCGGCCGGCCACGGACGGCCGCACGCGGGTGTTCAAGAGCGTCGGCTGCGCGCGCTGGGACCTGGCCGCCGCGCGGCTGGCGGTGAGGGTGCCAGCGCGATGAATGTCGCCGCCTGGGCCTACCCGGCCTTCGAGGTCGTCCACATCGTCGGCATCGCGCTGCTGTTCGGCGGCCTGCTGATCTTCGAGCTGTGCCTGCTCGGTCGTGCGCCGGCCCTGCCCCTGCCGGCCCTGGCGCGCTTGACACTGCCGCTGGCGCTCGTCGGTTTTGGCCTCTGTGCCGCGACCGGCCTGGCGATGTTCTCCACCCAACCGGGCGAGCTGCTTGGCAATGCCGCCTTCCGGCTCAAGCTGCTGCTGATCGCGCTGGCCGGCCTCAATGCGGGGCTGTTCCATCTGCGCGGCGGCAGCGGCCGCGCCGATCGCTGGGGCCGGGCCCAGGGCCTGCTCTCGCTGGGGTTTTGGCTCGCTGTCATCATCTGCGGACGCTCGATCGCCTACGTCTAAGGAGAGCCCCATGCAGAGACGTTCCCTCCTTGTTGCCGGCCTGTCGGCGCTGGGCCTGCCGGCCTGGGCCCACCATGGCTGGAGCAGCTTCGACCAGCAGCGCCCGCTCTATCTGGAGGGCCGCGCGGCCAAGGTGCTGTGGCGCAACCCGCACGGCGAGATCGAACTCGAATTGCCGGCCAGGCTCACGCTGCCGGCCGATCTGCCACAGCGCCAGTTGCCCAAGCAGAGCGCCGACGTCGACGGCCCGGCGCTGCTGGCACGCACGCAGCTGCCGACGCGCGCCGACAAGCGCTGGGAAATCGAGCTGGCGCCGCTGACGCGGCTGGAGGCCTGGGGTGTGGCGGAGATCAAGCCCGGCACCGAGCTGGCCGTGATCGGCTTCACCTTTCCCGGCGAGAAGGGCGAGGCGGTGCTGCGCGCCGAGTACCTGTTCCTCGGCGGCAAGGTCTACGGCATGAGGTCCTCGCCGGCCTGATCCGGCGGCGCCGCGTCAGGCCGCGTCCAGCACAGGCCGCAGCGGCTCGTCCCATTCGGCCAGGCGCGCCTCGTCGATGCGCAGCCAGGCCAGGGCCGCGGCGCGGTGCGCGATCCAGTCGGCGTCCGCGGGCAGGCCCTCGTGGCGGCGCATCAGATGCTCGGCCACATGGCCGGCGGCGATCAGGCCCTGCACCAGCGGCTCGACGCTGGTGCCACCGAGCACGGCGAAGTCATGGTGCAGGCGGATGCCGGCCATCAGCTCCGGCGGCATGTTCCAGACCCGCATCACCAGGGCGCCGACGACGGCGTGGTCGGTGCGGTGGTTGGCGTTCTCGGTCGCGATGAAGGGCCGGTCGATGCGCGCGCCGGCCTCGACCAGGGTGCCGCCGTAGCCGGGCACGCTCTGCATCAGCACGGCCATGCCCACATGCAGGAAGAGGCCGAAGGTATGGGCCAGGCCCGGTGCCAGGCCGGCCGGCAGATCCGGCAGCTGGGCGGCGACGAAGGCGCAGGCCATCGCCCGCTTGGTCGAACGCTGCCAGAAGCGGTGCAACTGCGGGTGGTTGACGCGGATCGCATTGCTGACCAGGAAGCCCATCATCACCGCCAGGGTCGCCTGCAGGCCGATGCGCGTCATCGCCTGGCCGACCGTCGTGCAGGGCTTGCCGATCGGCTTGAAGAGCGGGCTGTTGGCCGTGCGCAGCAGCGTGGCCGACATCGCCACATCGGCGGCGGCGATGCGCTGGATCACATTCAGGTCCGGCTGCTCATGGGCGAGCGCCTGCTGCAACTGGATCAGCGCCTCCGGGCAGGGCGGGATGACGATCTGCTTGAGTCCGCCGCTGCTGCGCGACTTGTCAACTTCTTGGCGGATTTCCTGGCTATTCATCAAATACCGATCGCTGGAGGCACAGGGCGGGGCCGGATCGCTCGGAGCAGCCTGTACAGTGCCGCCAGATTACCCGAAACACGCTCAGGCCCCGCGCGCGTGCCCGCGCAATCCTCCACGTTTGGCTGCGCCCGCGCATGGCTTTTTCGATCAGCAAGCACCGACGACGGCAAGGCGCGTGGACGCCGCGCCGAGTGCTGCATGGCTGGGCGCTGGGCGTACTGCTGGGCTTGCTGACCTGGGCGCCGCCGGGGCTGGCGCTGGACGCCGCGCGGCTGCAGGAGGCGGCCGCCCAGGTCGGCCCGCGCGCGGTCGCCGAGACGCCGGCGCTGCTGCAGCTGATCGAGCGCGCCAGCGCGCTGGACGAGCCGCGCAAGCTCGCCCAGATCAACGACTTCTTCAACCGCCGCATCGCCTTCGCCGAGGACAGCGAGGTCTGGGGCCGCGTTGACTACTGGGCCAGCCCGCTGGAAAGCCTGGCCAAGGGCCGCGGCGACTGCGAGGACTATGCGATCGCCAAGTACTTCAGCCTGGTCGCTGCCGGCATGCCGGTGGCCAAGCTGCGCATGGTCTATGTGCGCGCCCTGCTGGACGGGCGCTCGGTCGCGCATATGGTGCTGGCCTACTATGCGCAGCCGGGCGCCGAGCCGCTGATTCTGGACAATCTGGTCCCCGAGCTGCGGCCGGCCTCGCGACGCGCCGATCTGCAGCCGGTCTTCAGCTTCAATAGCGAAGGCCTGTGGGACGGCGTCGGCATCAGTTCCAAGGGCGATCCGCTGCAGCGCCTGTCGCTGTGGCGCGATCTCTTGGCCAAGGTGCGCGCGGAGGGGTTCTAATGAAGACAACGAGGGGAAATCCGCAATGTCCTTGATGCGTCAAGTGGGTCTGCTGCTGCTGGGCGTCGTGCTCGCCGCGCTGCTGGGCAGTGTGGCCGTGTCGGCCGGCTCGGTGCGCCAGCTGCTGCAGGCGCAGCTGCAGCAGAAGAATGCCGACAACGCGCAGTCGCTGGCGCTGGCGCTGTCGCAGCAGCAGGGCGATCCGGCCCTGATGGAGTTGCTGATCTCGGCCCAGTTCGACACCGGGCACTACCAGCGCGTGCGCTGGCGCAAGGCCAATGGCGAGCTGGGCTTCGAGCGCGTCGCGCCGGCGCGCGCCAGTCAGGCGCCGGCCTGGTTCGTCGCGCTCTTGCCGATCGAGGTGCAGCCGGGCGTGGCCCAGCTGTCCAGCGGCTGGAACGCCATCGGCACGATCGAGGTGCAGAGCCATTCGGCCTATGCGCACGACGAGCTCTGGCGCAGCACACGGCGCCATGCGCTGCTGCTGGGCGGCATCGGCGTGGTGGCCGGACTGGTGGCCTTCGCCATCCTGCGGCGCATCCGCCGCCCGCTGGACAACGCGGTCGCGCAGGCGCAGGCGGTCATCGACGGCAGCTTCACCACCGTCGAGGAAGCGCGGGTGCGCGAGCTGCAGCCGTTGACGCGCGCGATGAACGCGATGGTGCTGCGCATCAAGAGCATGTTCGAGGCGCAGTCCGAGCAGCTGCAGGTGCTGCGCCAGCAGGCGCACGCCGATGTGCTGACCGGCATGAGCTCGCGCAAGCACTTCATTGCCGAGCTCGATTCGGCGCTGAGCCGCGACGAGGGTCCGGCCGAGGCCGGCCTGGTGCTGCTGCGCCTGCGCGATCTGGCGCAGCTGAACCAGCAACTGGGCCGGCCGGTGGTCGACCAGATCCTGGTGGCGATCGCGCATGCGATCAAGGTCTATCCGGAGCGGGTGCAGGGCTGTCTGGCCGGGCGGCTGAACGGCGCCGATTTCGCGCTCTGGCTGCCGGCGCCCGGCGTCGCGGCCGAGACGGCGCAGGCGCTGGCCGAGGCCCTGCATGCCAGCCTGCCGGCCTTTGGCGGCGGCATCCATGTGGCGCTGGGCGCGGTCGACCTGCCGCGCGAGCGGCCGCTGAGCAGCTGGTTCGGCGAGGCCGATGCGGCGCTGGCGCGCGCCGAGACCCATCCGGGCTTCGCGATCGAGTCGGTGCGCACGCCGCCGCGCCGCAGCCAGGGCGAGCGCGCCTGGCGCGCGCAGATCGAGGCGGCGCTGAAGGAGCGCCGCGCGCGCCTGGTCGAGTTCCCGGTGCTGGACCGCGCCGGCCGCCTGCTGCATCTGGAATGCCCGCTGCAGCTGCGGCTGGACCCGCAAGGCGAGTTCGAGCCGGCCGCGCGCTGGCTGGCGCTGCGCAGCCGGCTGACGGCCGAGGTCGATCTGCTGGCCGTCGCGCTGGCGCTGGAGGCGATCAGCGCCGACGGCCAGCCGCGCTGCATCAATCTGGCGCCGGCCTCGCTGACCGACGGCAGCTTCGTCGCACGCCTGCGCGAGCTGGTGTTCCAGTCGCCGCCGGCCGCGCGCAAGCTGAGCCTGGAGCTGGCCGAGGGTGCGGCGATCAACCAGTTCGATCTGCTGCAGGAGCTGGGCCGGCAGCTGCGGCCGCTGGGCATCAAGCTGGGGCTGGAGCATGCCGGCGCCGGCCTGTCCCATGTCGAGCGGCTCTACCAGGCCGGGCTCGACTACGTGAAGCTGGACGTCGCCGTCGTCGCCGGCGTTTCCGGTGATGCCTCGCGGGCCGCCTTCGTGCGCGGCATGCTGATCATGCTGCGCAGCCTGGCGCTGAAGGTCTATGCCGAAGGTCTGGTCGATGCGATGGATGTGCAGGCGCTGTGGGACTGCGAGCTGGACGGCGTCACCGGCCCCTGGGCGACGCAACGTGGCGCCGCCGCCTAGAGCCGGCCGACTATAGGGCGCCGGCCGTGCCGCCCTCGCGCTGGTGCGCGCGCCACTGCAGATAAAGGGTCTGCCCCAGCAACAGGGCGGCCAGGCTCAGGGCGACACCGGCCGAGGTGCGCGCGCCGGGCAGGCTGCTGCCCGACTGCTCGATGACCACGCCGACCAGGCCCCAGAGCACGGCGAAGGCATAGGCCGGATGACCCTGCAGCCGCGCATTGGCTCCTAGCAGCAGCAGGGCGGCGATGGCCCACAGCATCAGGCTCCAGGGCAGCATGTCCCCGGTCGGCAGCAACTGGTAGGCGACGACAACCTGGGCGGTGTTCAGGATCGCTGCCAGCGACAGCCAGCCGGCATGCAGGCCCAGCGGCAGCAGGCCCAGCCACAGCTCGCCGTTCGGATCGGTCATGCGCGCCATCAGCTGCGCCGCGCCGAGCAGGCAGGCGAGTGCGCTCCAGATGATCAGCAGGGCGAGCCAGAACAGGCGCTGCGAGAACACCAGCATCCAGGCGGTCGTCAGCACGAAGCCGGCCAGGGCCAGCGGCCGCGCCCGGCGCAGCGCGGGCGCCAGCGGCCCGCGGCGCAGGGCCTGCCAGACGGCGAAGGCGAGGTCCAGCGCGAAGATCAGGCTCCAGATCGCGAAGGCATAGCCGGCCGCCAGCAGCAGGGTCGGGTAACGCGCCGACAGCACGCCGGCGTCCGGGCCGAACTGGCCCTGCTCGGACAGCAACGCGATCAGCGGCATCGCCAAGGCGGCAAGCAGCAACAGCAGTTTCATGAACCGCGGCGCGGGCAAGCGGCGTGCCCGCCGGCCGGCTTCCCGCCGGTTCAGCCGGTTCGGACTGCTTCAGGCGATGTCCGCGCTGTGCAGGGCGAAGGGCCGGCCCAGACGTCGGTCCTCGAAGAAGCGCTGCAGGGTCTCGCGTATGGTGCGGAAGGCCAGCTGATCCCAGGGCACCTCTTCCTCGCGGAACAACCGCGCCTCCAGCGTCTCCGGGCCCGGCGCGAATTCGGTCGACAGCAGGCGCGCGCGGTAGAACAGATGGATCTGGCCGACCTTGACGACGTTCAGCAGGCAGTACAGCGGCCCCAGCTCGATCTGGGCGCCGGCCTCCTCATCGGTCTCGCGCGCGGCGCCCTCGGCAACAGTCTCGCCAAGCTCCAGAAAGCCGGCCGGCAGCGTCCACAGGCCGTAGCGCGGCTCGATCGCGCGCTTGCACAAGAGCACCTGCGCGTCCGCGCCCTCGCCCCAGACCGGCAGGGTGCCGACCACATTGATCGGGTTCTGGTAGTGGATGCTGGCGCAGGCGGTGCAGGTGGCGCGCTCGCGGTTGTCGTCCGCCGGCACCCGGTATTCGACGGCGGCGCCGCAGGCGGAGCAATGCTTGAAGCGATGGGGCAGCCACATGCGCGCAAGTGTAGTGGTGCGCCGCATCGAGGCGACCGTCGGGAATCGCCTGCGCACCCGCGGGCGAGGGCGAACGGACTAGGGCCGCCGTGCCGGGCCGCCCCAAGCAAGGCCCGCAGCCGATGTCATTGCCGGCCCAGGCCGGCAATGATCGGCGTCCCGTCGGGGGACCGACTGGCGCCGCGCCGCGGCGCCGGGCGAGGGGCTCACAATACGCTCATGGAACTCTTCAACTACTTCCGCTCCTCGGCGTCCTGGCGGGTGCGCATCGCGCTGGCGCTGAAGGGCCTGGACTACGACTACCGCTCGGTCCATCTGGTCAGGAACGAGCAGCACGCCGAGCCCTTTGCCACTGCTTCGGTCTCGCATCTGGTGCCGCTGCTGAAGCTCGATGAGGGCAGCCTGCTGACGCAGTCGCTGGCCATCATCGAATACCTGGACGAGACCCATCCCGAGCCGCCGCTGCTGCCGGCCGAGCCGGTCGCCCGGGCCCAGGTGCGGGCGCTGGCGCAGGACATCGCCTGCGAGATCCATCCGCTGAACAATCTGCGCGTGCTGCGCTATCTGGTGCGCGAACTGCAGATCGACGAGGACGCGAAAAAGCGCTGGTACCGCCACTGGGTCGAGAGCGGCCTGGCCGTCGTCGAGCAGCGGCTGCGCACGACGGCCGGGCGCTTCTGCTTCGGCGAGCGGCCGGGCCTGGCGGACTGCGTGCTGGTGCCGCAGGTCTTCAATGCCCAGCGCTTCGACTGCAAGCTCGATGCGCTGCCGGAAGTGATGCGCGTCCATGCGAACTGCATGGCGCACGAGGCCTTCGCGGGCACCCAACCGTCGGAATGCCCCGATGCGGAATGAGCCAGCAGGTCGAGCGCCGGGCCGCTCCCAAGCCAAGCTCCATCCCCCCGAGGGATCGGACGACGTAACCGGCGGCCGAGGGGCCCACCGTGACTGGTTGAGACCGGACTGGTCGCTGCCGCATGTGCACGCCTTCATGAGCACCCGTGCCGGCGGCGTCAGCCAGGGCGCCCATGCCAGCATGAACATCGGCCGCGCGGTCGAGGATGATCCGGCCGCAGTGGCCGAGAACCGGGCCATCGTCAGCCGCGCGCTCGGCGCATCGGCGATCTTCATGCCGCAGGTCCACGGCGTCGAGGTGCTGCGGCTGCGGCCCGAGCATGCCGAGCCCGGCGCGACGATTCCCGCCGCCGACGCCAGCGTCAGCACCGATCCGGCGCTGGGCGTGGCGATCCAGGTGGCCGACTGCCTGCCGGTGCTGTTCGCCGCGCCCGCGGGGGTCGGCGGCGCCCATGCCGGCTGGCGCGGCCTGGCCGGCGGCGTGCTGGAGAACACCGTCGCGGCCTTGATGGAGGCGGCCCAATGTCGCGCGGCCGACATTCATGCCTGGCTGGGCGCCTGCATCGGACCGGCGGCCTTCGAGGTCGGCGCCGACGTGCTGCAGGCCTTCGGCGTCGAGCCCAGCGAGGCGGGCGCGGAGTTCTTCGTCTACCGGCCCAATGCGGCCGGCGAGCCGCGCTGGCGCGCCGATCTGGCCGGCCTGGCGCGCCGGCGCCTGCAGGCGCTGGGCCTGGCCGGCATCGGCGGCGGGCATTGGTGTACCGTCAGCGAGCCCTCACGGTTCTTTTCCTACCGGCGCGAGCGGCTCGGCGGCCGCATGGTCGCCGCCATCTCCCTGCGCTGAGGCGGCGGCCCGCTGCTGCGCCTGCAGCAGTTCCTCGCGCTCCTGACGCCGCCGCGCCTCGCGCCGGCGCGGCGCGCCCATCACATAGAGCACGATGCCGATGGGCAGCAGGCCGTAGAGCGTGAAGGTGATCAGCGCGCCCAGCACGCTGCCCTGGCTGCTGACCGCTTCGGCCAGTGCCATCATCAGCGCCACATAGAACCAGGCGATTGCAACGAGATACATGCGGTGTCATCGGCGGGTAAGAGGGCGAGCGTACAACATCGTCGCGACCCCCCGATCCCGCGGCAATGTGGCAAGCTTCTTGCCTGGGTCAGTTCAGGAAGAACGCTATGACGACGACGCGCAAGAGCAAAGCCGAGAAACCGATCGAGGAACTTCAGCAGGCGATCAGCGGCCTGGGCGAGATGTGGAAGGCCGCGGCCGGCACGCAGTTGCCGCAAATATCGCCGACGGCCCTGGCCGAATTGCAGGCCGACTATCTGAAGCAGGCGACCGCCTTGTGGAACGAGTCGCTGCAGGGCGGCGCGAGCGAGGGCGAGCGCAAACCGCTCGGCGACCGCCGCTTCGCCGACCCGGCCTGGCAGGCCAATCCAGCCAGCGCCTTCCTGGCGCGCCTGTACCTGCTCAATGCCAAGACCATGCAGCAGATGGCCGAGAAGGTGGAGGGCGACGAGAAGACGCGCTCACGCATCCGCTTCGCGGTCCAGCAATGGAGCGATGCGGTCTCGCCGAGCAACTACCTGGCGCTGAACCCGGAGGCGCAGGCGCTGGCGCTGGGCAGCCAGGGCGAGAGCCTGGCCAAGGGGCTGCAACAGCTGTGGGGCGATGTGCAGCGCGGCCATCTGTCGCAGACCGATGAGAGCGCCTTCGAGGTCGGCCGCAATGTGGCCAGCAGCGAAGGCAGCATCGTGTTCGAGAACGACTTCTTCCAGCTGATCGAGTACAAGCCGCTGACGAAGGAGATCTTCGAGCGACCGCTGCTGATGATCCCGCCCTGCATCAACAAGTTCTACATCCTCGATCTGCAGCCGGAGAACTCCCTGATCCGCTACGCGGTCGAGCAGGGCCACCGCGTCTTCGTCGTCAGCTGGCGCAACCCGGATCAGGGCTGTGTGCACTGGACCTGGGACGACTACATCGAGCAGGCGGCGATCAAGGCGATCTCGGTGGTCCAGGAGATCGGCGGCACCAAGACGATAGACACGCTGGGCTTCTGCGTCGGCGGCACGATTCTGTCGACGGCGCTGGCCGTGCTGGCCGCGCGCGGCGAGCAGCCGGCCGCCAGCGTGACCCTGCTGACCACCCTGGTCGATTTCTCCAGCAACGGCGTGCTCGATCTGTTCATCGACGAGGCGCTGGTGCAGATGCGCGAGATGACGATAGGCGCGCAGGCCGCGCAGGGGCCGGGCCTGCTGCAGGGCCGCGAGCTGGCGACCACCTTCAGCTTCCTGCGGCCGAACGACCTGGTCTGGAACTATGTGGTCGGCAATTACCTGAAGGGGGAGGCGCCGCCGCCCTTCGACCTGCTGTACTGGAACGGCGACGCGACCAATCTGCCCGGACCGATGTACTGCTGGTACCTGCGCCACACCTATCTGCAGAACGATTTGAAGATCCCCGGCCGACTGACCGTCTGCGGCGAGAAGATCGACCTGACGAAGATCGAGGCGCCGCTCTATATCTACGGCTCGCGCGAGGACCATATCGTGCCCTGGGACGCCGCCTACCGCTCGACCCAGGTCTTTAAGGGCAAGAAGCGCTTCGTGCTGGGGGCCTCGGGCCATATCGCCGGCGTGATCAATCCGCCGGCGAAGAAGAAGCGCAGCTACTGGACCGGCAAGACGGCCGCGCTGCCGGCCGAGGCGCAGGGCTGGATGGACACGGCGGTCGAGCATGCCGGCAGCTGGTGGCCCGACTGGGCGGACTGGCTGGCTGGCCATGCCGGCAAGAAGAAGGCCGCACCGAAGGCCCCCGGCGGCCGCGGCTACAAGGCGATCGAGCCGGCGCCGGGCCGCTATGTGAAGCAGAAGGCTTGAGGCGTCCGCGCGGCCCGGGCCGCCGGATTCGATTTGTTGTTGATGTTGGACCCGACAGGAGATGGTGATGACTGAAATCGTGATCGTGGCGGCGGCGCGGACCGCCATCGGCAAATTCGGTGGCACGCTGGCGAAGACGCCGGCCGTCGACCTGGGCGCGGCCGTCGTTCAGGACCTGCTGCGCCGCAGCGGCCTGGCCGGCGAGCAGATCAGCGAGCTGATCCTCGGCCAGGTGCTGCAGGCCGGCTGCGGCCAGAACCCGGCGCGCCAGACCGTCATCAAGTCCGGCCTGCCCAACAGCATCCCGGCCATGACCATCAACAAGGTCTGCGGCTCGGGCCTGAAGGCGGTGATGCTGGCGGCGCAGGCGATCCGCGACGGCGACAGCGAGATCGTCATCGCCGGCGGCCAGGAGAGCATGAGCATGAGCCCGCATGTGCTGCCGAACTCGCGCGAGGGCCAGCGCATGGGCGACTGGAAGCTGATCGACACAATGATCGTCGACGGCCTCTGGGACGTCTACAACCAGTACCACATGGGCATCACGGCCGAGAACGTGGCCAAGAAGCATGGCATCAGCCGCGAGGCGCAGGACGCGCTGGCGCTGGCCTCGCAGCAGAAGGCGGCCGCGGCGCAGGACGCCGGCCGCTTCGCCGACGAGATCGTGCCCTTCAGCATCGCGCAGAAGAAGGGCGACCCCATCGTCTTCGACAAGGACGAGTTCATCAACCGCAAGACCAATGCCGAGGCGCTGGCCAGCCTGCGGCCCGCCTTCGACAAGGCCGGCAGCGTGACCGCCGGCAATGCCTCGGGCCTGAACGACGGCGCGGCCGCGGTGATGGTGATGAGCGCGGCCAAGGCGCGCGAACTGGGCCTGACGCCGCTGGCGCGCATCGCCTCCTACGCCAGCGCCGGCCTCGACCCGGCCCTGATGGGCATGGGCCCGGTGCCGGCGGCCAGGAAGGCCTTGCAGCGCGCCGGCTGGAAGCCGCAGGATCTCGATCTGCTGGAGATCAACGAGGCCTTCGCGGCCCAGGCCTGCGCGGTGCATCAGGAGATGGGCTGGGACACCAGCAAGGTCAATGTCAACGGTGGCGCGATCGCGCTGGGCCATCCGATCGGTGCCTCGGGCGCGCGCATCCTGGTGACGCTCTTGCACGAGATGCAGCGCCGCGATGCCAAGAAGGGCATCGCCTCGCTATGCATCGGCGGCGGCATGGGCGTGGCGCTGACCGTGGAGCGCTGACAACGGGGCAAAGCTAGGGGCAACCCGCTTGACCATCGGTAGGGCTTGCGGGAGGCTCAAGACGCGTCTTCTTCGATACCAAGACCCAGAGTCCGGCCCGGCGCGTAGGACGCGGCGCAGGAGCCGGCTTGAAGGAGATTCAGATGAGCGACAAAAAAGTGGCCTACGTCACCGGCGGCATGGGTGGCATCGGAACGGCCATGTGCCAGCGCCTGCACAAGGAAGGCTTCAAGGTGATCGCCGGCTGCGGACCGAGCCGCGACTACGGCAAATGGCTCAGCGAGCAGGCCGCGCTGGGTTACGCCTTCTACGCCTCGGTCGGCAATGTTGGCGATTGGGATTCGACGGTGCAGGCCTTTGCCAAGGTCAAGGCCGAGCATGGCCCGGTCGACGTGCTGGTCAACAACGCCGGCATCACCCGCGACAGCGTGTTCCGCAAGATGAGCAAGGGTGACTGGGACGCGGTGATGAACACCAATCTGGACAGCATGTTCAATGTCACCAAGCAGGTGATCGACGATATGCTGGACCGCGGCTGGGGCCGCATCATCAACATCTCCTCGGTCAACGGCGAGAAGGGCCAGTTCGGCCAGACCAACTACTCGGCCGCCAAGGCCGGCATGCACGGCTTCACGATGGCGCTGGCGCAGGAGGTCGCGTCCAAGGGCGTGACGGTCAACACGGTCAGCCCCGGCTATATCGGCACCGACATGGTCCGCGCGATCCGCGCCGACGTGCTCGAGAAGATCGTCCAGACGATCCCGGTCAAGCGCCTGGGCACGCCCGAGGAGATCGCCGCCATCGTCGCCTGGCTGGCCGGCCCCGATTCCGGTTTCACTACCGGCGCGGACTTCAGCTGCAACGGCGGTCTGCACATGGGGTGATCCGGGGTAGCCGACAGCCCCGCGGCTGTCGGCTCGCCCGCATCAAGCCTTGGGCCTGCAGGCCCAAGGCCCGGTGCAGCCAAGCCGGAGCAGAGCGATGAGCGAAAGCTGGAAACACGACGGCGTCCGCGTCGTTCCCGCCGACCGGCTCGACCCGAACACCGCCCAGACGCCCGGCATGGACCGCAAGGCGGCGATCAACTTCGCCCGCGTCGGCGCGCAAAAGCTCTGGGCCGGCACCGTGCACATCCATCCGAACGCGAAGACCGGCGCCCACCACCATGGGCCGCTGGAAAGCGTGATCTACATCGTGCGCGGCCGCGCGCGCATGCGCTGGGGCGAGCGGCTCGAGTTCAGCGCCGAGGCCGGCCCGGGCGACTTCATCTATGTGCCGCCCTTCGTGCCGCACCAGGAGATCAACGCCAGCCCGAGCGAGGTGCTCGAATGCGTGCTGGTGCGCAGCGACGGCGAGGCGGTGGCGATCAATCTGGATATCGAGCCGGCCGAGCCGCCGGAGGATGTGCGCTGGGTCGACCCGACCCACCCGGCTGCTTAGAACTCGCCGTGCCGCCCCGCGCCGGCGGCGAAGCGGGCGGCGCCGGCCAGGCCTTCGGCCTCCAGGACGGCGAAGCCGGCGGCGCCTTCCTGGCGCAGGGCCTCGGCCAGCGGCAGCTCCCATTGCGCGATGGCCGAGGCACGGTCGGCGCGCAGGCAGGCCTGCGGGAAGGCGGCGATCTGGCCCGCCAGCTGCTGCGCGGCCGCGAGCGCCTGGCCGTCCTCGACGAGACGGTTGACCAGGCCGATCGCCAGCGCCTCCTCGGCTTCGACCGGGCGGCCGGTCAGGATCAGATCCAGCGCGCGGCTCTGGCCGATCAGCCGCGGCAGGCGCACCGTGCCGCCGTCGATCAGCGGTACGCCCCAGCGGCGGCAGAACACGCCGAAGCTGGCACCGCGCGCGGCCACGCGCAGATCGCACATCAGGGCCAGCTCCAAGCCGCCGGCGACCGCATAGCCCTCGATCGCGGCGATCACCGGCTTGCCGAAGGCGATCCGCGTCGGGCCCATCGGGCCGGGCGCGCTGCCGCTGGGCTCGAGCTCGTTGCGCAGCGCCGGATCGGCCATCGCGGCCAGATCGGCGCCGGCGCAGAAATGGCCGCCGGCGCCGGTGAGCACCGCCACATGCAGCTCGGCATCGGCCTCGAAGCGCTCGAAGGCCTGGCGCAGCGCTCGCGCGGTCGGTCCGTCGACCGCATTGCGGCGCGCCGGGCGGTCCAGCGTGATGGTGGCGACCGCGCCGGCGCGGTCGAACTGCACGGCGGGGCGGTCGGCCATCGCGCTTCTCCTAGGACTTGATCTGCAAGAGCCGCGAGATAGCATGCGCGGCCTCGACCAGCTTGGGCAGGCAGTCCTGCAGCATCGCCTCGGGCGGCGTGCGGTTGACCTGGCCGCTGACGTTTAGCGCGGCAATCGTCTGGCCGCTGCGATCGACCAGGGGCGCGGCCAGCGAGACCAGGCCTTCCTCGAGTTCCTGGTTGACCAGGCACCAGCCCTGGCGGCGCACCTGCTCGATGCGCGCGCGCAGATCATCGAGCCGCGCCACCGTGCGGCCGGTATGGGCCTGCAGCCGGACCTGTGCCAACTGCGCCTCCAGCTCCTCCGGCGGCAGGCCGGCCAGCAGCACGCGGCCCATCGAGGTGCACCAGGCCGGGAGCCGGCTGCCCAGGCCCAGATTGATGCTCATGATCTTGCGCGCCGGCACGCGCAGCACATAGACGATGTCCTGGCCTTCCAGCACGGCGGCCGAGCAGGACTCGCGCAGCTCGGCGGCCAGCGACTGCATCACCGGCTCGGCGAATTGCCACAGCGGCTGCGTGGACAGATAGGCGAAGCCGAGGTCGAGGATCTTGGGGGTCAGCGCGAACAGCCGGCCGTCGCTTTTCACATAGCCCAGGGTCTGCAGGGTTAGCAGGATGCGGCGCGCGCCGGCGCGGGTCAGGCCGCAGCGCTTGGCGACCTCGGTCAGGGTCTGACGCGGCGCATCGGCATCGAAAGCGCGTATCACCGACAGGCCGCGGGCGAAGGATTGCACATAGCTGTCGCCCGGTTTCAGCGCCTCGCCACCGGCTTCAAGGGGACCACTCATGCGACGCAGTATAGGCAGGCGAAGTTCGCTAATATTCGCGCCGTTTCTTTTTGTGCCGTATCGGAGAGCAGCAATGGCAATGGACGTGGTCGACTACGAGATCAAGGGCAGCGAGATGCAGTTCGTCGAGGTCGAACTCGACCCCGGCGAGGCGGCGATCGGCGAGGCCGGCAGCATGATGTTCATGGACGCCGGCATCGCGATGGACACGGTGTTCGGCGACGGCTCGGCCAACCAGGGCGGCTTCTTCGGCAAGCTGCTCGGCGCCGGCAAGCGCCTGGTCACCGGCGAGTCGCTGTTCACGACCATCTACACCAACCAGGCGCCGAGCAAGCAGCGCGTCGCCTTTGCCGCGCCCTATGCCGGCAAGATCCTGCCGATGGACCTGCGCCAGCTGGGCGGCACGCTGATCTGCCAGAAGGACGCCTTTTTGTGCGCCGCGCGTGGCGTCTCGCTGGGCATCGCGGTGCAGCAGCGGCTGTCGACCGGCTTCTTCGGCGGCGAGGGCTTCATCATGCAAAAGCTCGACGGCGACGGCCTGGCCTTCGTCCATGCCGGCGGCACCGTCGTGCGCCGCACGCTGCAGCCGGGCCAGACCCTGATGGTGGACACCGGCTGCGTGGTCGCCTACACGCCCGGCGTCGATTTCGAGATCCAGTATGTCGGCAAGATCAAGACGGCGCTGTTCGGCGGCGAGGGCCTGTTCCTGGCCAAGCTGACCGGCCCGGGCGAGATCTGGCTGCAGAGCCTGCCCTTCTCGCGCCTGGCCTCGCGCATCTTCGCCGCCGCGCCGCAGATGGGCGGGCGCGGTCGCGAGGAGGGCTCGGTGCTGGGCGGCTTCGCCGGCGGTGGCCTGCTGGGCGGAATCCTCGGTGGCGACGACGAATAAGGTCCGGGCACTACACTAGCGAAGGCGGCGAGCGAGCCGCCTTTTTTCATGCTTCAAGGATGTTGTCGATGCCTTCCTCGTCCTGGCCGCGTCTGGCCGCCACGCTGGCGCTGAGCGCCGGCGCCGCAATTTCTGCGCTCGCCGCCGACGCCAAGCCGCCGATCTTCGTGCTGAATTCGCTGGATGCCGACATCAGCGTCGTGGACCCGGTCACGTTTAAGCAGGTCCGCCGCATCCCGACCGGCAAGGAACCGCACCATCTGTACCTGACGCCGGACGAGAAGTCGCTGGTCGTCGCCAATGCGCTGGGCGATTCGCTGACCTTCGTCAACCCGGCCACGGCCGAGGTGCAGCGCGTGCTGCGCGGCATCAGCGATCCCTACCACCTGCGCTTCTCGCCGGACATGAAGTGGTTCGTCACCGCGGCGAACCGGCTCGATCATGTGGCCCTGTACCGCTGGCAGCCGCAGAACCAGGCCGAACCGCTACAGCTGGTCAAGCGCATCCCGGCGCCGAAGACGCCCAGCCACCTCTATATCGACAGCAAGAGCACGACGCTCTATGTGAGCCTGCAGGACAGTGACGAGCTGCTGGCCATCGATCTGGCCACGCAGGCGCCGCGCTGGAAGACGCCGGTCGGCAAGATGCCGGCCGACATCTATCTGGCGCCGGACGACAAGCACCTGCTGGTCGGCCTGACCGGCGGCAGCGAGGTCGAGGTCTACGATGTGTCGGGCGCCGCGCCCAAGCTGGTCAAGCGCATCGCCACCGGCGACGGCGCGCATTCCTTCCGCGCCTGGGGCGACAAGCGCCATGTGCTGGTCAGCAACCGCGCCGGCAACTCGATCAGCAAGATCGATCTGCAGTCCCTGTCGGTGGTCGACCGCTATCCTGCGCCCAGCGGCCCCGACGATATGGAACTGCTGGGCGACGGCCGCACCCTGCTGGTGACCTCGCGCTGGGCCGGCAAGCTGACGATGATCGACACCACGACGCACAAGATCGTGCGCCAGGTCAAGGTCGGCAAGTCGCCGCATGGCGTGTGGACGCTGGACCACATGCCGCGGCAGTGAGGAGGACCATCGTGCATCGGCGTGCCGTTCTGGCGCTGGTGGCCCTGATGGCGCTGGCGCCGTTGATGTCCGGCGCGCAGAGCTGCGACAAGCCGGTCTATCTGAGCTTCGACACCGGCCATATGGGCGTCGCGCCGCTGATCGCCGAGACGCTGAAGAAGTTCGATGCCAAGGCCACCTTCTTCCTGGCCAACGAGCCGACCCTGAGCGGCGGCACGACCCTGGACGAGCAATGGGCGCCCTGGTGGCGCGAGCGCGCGGCCGAGGGCCATGATTTCGGCGCCCATACCTGGGAGCACGACATTTGGCTGGAAGACCTGCCGGATGTGGACGGCAAGTCCCGCTTCAAATTCCGTACCGTCGCCGGCCAGCAGGAGCCGCGCATCCGCGAGCTCAGCGCCGAGCAGTACTGCGAGAGCCTGCAGCATGTGGCGCAGCGCTTTCAGGAGATGACCGGCAAGCCGCTGGGGCCGATCTTCCGCGCGCCGGCCGGCAAGACCTCGAAGGCCCTGCTGGCGGCGGCCCAGCGCTGCGGTTTCCACCATGTCGGCTGGAGTGCGGCCGGCTTCCTCGGCGACGAACTGCCCAGCGATCGCTATCCGAATGCGCAGCTGCTGGACAAGGCGCTGCGCACGATCAAGCCGGGCGACATCCTGATGGCGCATCTGGGCATCTGGTCGCGCCAGGATCCCTGGGCGCCGGCCGTGCTGGAGCCGCTGCTGCAGGGGCTCAAGGAGCGCGGCTTCTGCTTCGCGCCGCTGCGCGAGCATCCGCGCTATGCGCCGGTCTTCCGCGAATGGGCGGCCAGGGGGCGCAAGCCGTGATGGACTGGCTGGCCGACGGCTTTGCCGAGCTGCAGCTGTGGCTTTACGAGAGCCTGGTGCAGCCGCTGGTGTTCGGCCTGGGCGGCGGCAATCTGCTCGAGGACGCCTTCGATGCGACCGGCTGGCTGCTGGTGGGCCTCCTGCAGATCGCGGTGATGCTGCTGGTCTTCCGCGCGCTGGAGCGCTGGCGGCCGGTCGAGCCGCTGGCCGATCGGGCGGCCGTGCGCGTGGACATGATCTACACCCTGATCCACCGGCTGGGCCTGTTCCGGCTGGCGATGTTCTTCAGCATCGACCCGCTCTGGGACTGGCTGGCCGGCGAGCTGCGCATGGCCGGTCTGCCGACCTGGCAGCTCGACGCCGTCTGGCCCGGCGTCAGCGACATTCCCTGGGTCAGCTTCGGGCTGTACCTGCTGCTGTTCGACTTCGTCAACTACTGGCTGCACCGCGCCCAGCATGGCCTCGCCTGGTGGTGGCAGCTGCATGCGCTGCACCATAGCCAGCGCCAGATGACGATGTGGAGCGACAACCGCAACCACCTGCTCGACTCGGTGCTGATCGATGCAGCCTTCGTGCTGCTGGCGCGGCTGCTGGGCGTCGGCCCCGGGCAGTTCGTCGCGCTGGTCGCGCTGACGCAGCTGCTGGAGAGCCTGCAGCATGCCAATGTGCGGCTCTGGTTCGGACCCTGGCTGGAGCGTGTGCTGGTCAGCCCGCGCTTTCACCGCCGCCATCACTCGATCGGCATCGGCCATGAGTCGGGCGGACGCGGTACGCTGGGCGGGCACAATTTCGCCGTGCTGTTCCCGATCTGGGACATCCTCTTCGGCACCGCCGACTTCGCGCTGCGCTGGGACCCGACCGGCGTGCGCGACCAGCTGGCCGAGGAGGGCGGGCGCGACTATGGCCGCGGCTTCTGGGCCCAGCAATGGCTGGGCCTGAAGCGCCTGGCCGGATACCGGAGGATGAGCTGATATGGTGACCTCGATGGGCCGCGTGGCCGATGCCTTCTGGCGCGCAGCCGCCTACTGCCTGCATCCGCGCGTGATCGCGCTGTCGCTGTTGCCGCTGCTGCTGGCCTCCGGCCTGGCGATCGGCCTCGGCTATTTCTTCTGGGAGCCGGCGATCGACGCGGTGCGGGCGACCCTGGACTCCTGGCGCCTGATCGACACCATGCTGGGTTGGTTCAACTTCATCGGCGCCAACGAGTTCCGCTCGGCCCTGGCACCGGTGCTGGTGCTGGTGCTCTCGCTGCCGGTGCTGGTGGTGCTGAGCCTGCTGCTGGTCGCGCTGATGATGACGCCCTCGCTGGTGCGCCTGGTGACGGCGCGGCGCTTCCCGCAGTTGGAGCGCAAGCAGGGTGCCGCCTGGTGGCAGGGCGCGGCCTGGTCGCTGTGGAACGCCTTGCTGGCCCTGTTGGCGCTGCTGGTCAGCCTGCCCTTCTGGCTGATCCCGCCGCTGGTGCTGATCCTGCCGCCGGTGATCTGGGGCTGGTTGGGCTATCGCGTCTTCACCTTCGACGTGCTGGCCGAGCATGCCTCGGTGGTCGAGCGCCGCCGCCTGATGCGCGAGCACCGGCTGCCGCTGATGATGCTTGGCCTGGTGACCGGCTATCTGGGCGCGGCACCGGCCATGATCTGGGCGCTGAACGTGATCGCGATCGCGCTGGCCCCCTTCCTGGTGCTGGTCTCGATCTGGCTCTACACGCTGGTGTTCGCCTTCTCGACCTTGTGGTTCGCCCATTACGCGCTGGCCGCGCTGCAGGAACTGCGGGCGCGGCAGGGCGAGGCGGTCAAGCCCGCCGCCGCGGGCGAGATTCCGCCGCTGGCCGAGGTGCTGGATCCGGCCGCGCCGCCCTCGCCGCTGCTGCCGCCGATCTGAGGGCCCTGCCCATGAAGATTGGTCTGATCATCATTGGCGACGAGATCCTGTCCGGCAAGCGCGAGGACCGTCATCTGGCCCGGTTCATCGAGCTGCTGTCCGCGCGCGGCCTGAGCCTGTCCTGGGCGCAGTACCTGGGCGACGAGCGCGAGCACATCGCCGCGCAATTGCGCCTGGCCTTTGCCAGCGGCGATCTGGTGGTCTGCTGCGGCGGCATCGGCGCGACGCCGGATGACCACACGCGCCAGGCCGCCGCCGCGGCGCTGGACCGAGAACTGGTGCTGCACCCCGAGGCGCGCGAGCTGATCTGGCAGCGCATCCTGCAGATGGCCGCCGAGCAGGGCAGCAGCGCCGAGCCCGATCATCCGGACACCTTGCGGCGGCTGGAGATGGGCGTGTTCCCGGCCGGCGCCGAGATCGTGCCGAACCCTTACAACAAGATCCCCGGCTTCTCGGTCGGCAGCGTCTACTTCGTGCCCGGCTTTCCGGTGATGGCGCATCCGATGATGGAATGGGTGCTCGACCGCCATGCGGCGCTGCACCGGCCTGTCGGCGTGATCGAGCGCTCGCTGATCGTGCAGGGCGCGATGGAAGCCAGCCTGACCCCGCTGATGGAACGCATCGAGGCGGACTTTGCCGGCATCAAGGTGTTCAGCCTGCCCAGCGTCGACCACCCGCGCTGGGGCCGGCATATCGAGCTGGGCGTCAAGGGCGAGGCGGCCCAGTTGGACGCGGCCTACGCCGCGCTGAAGGCCGGCGTGCTTCAATTCGGTGCTGTCATAAGCACTGAAATGGTGCGATAGTCCGGCGGTCCAGGCACTCGAGCGGTGCATTGCGAGCTTGGGCCAGCCATCGCCGGCCCCATGCCGGCGCATAATGCCGCGGCGAATCGGCGATGCACCGTGACGGAGCCTGATGGAGCCGGGTTGGCACAAGTTCTGCTTACACGGACAGCGGCGCCTTGTTGATCGAGCGCGTGCCGAATTCGAACCAAATTCACAGCCTTTCCCCGCTAGGAGTTATTGATGGCCAAGACCGTCGCCGACGTGATGAACATGGTGAAGGAAAACGAAGTCAAGTTCGTTGACTTCCGCTTCACCGATACCCGTGGCAAGGAGCAGCACGTCACCGTGCCCGTGTCGCATTTCGACGATGACAAGTTCACGTCGGGCCACGCCTTCGACGGCTCCTCGATCGCCGGTTGGAAGGGCATCGAAGCCTCGGACATGCTGCTGATGCCGGATCCGAACACGGCCAATATCGACCCCTTCTTCGAAGAGCCGACCCTGATCCTTACCTGCGACGTCGTCGACCCCGCCGACGGCAAGGCCTATGAGCGCGATCCGCGCTCGCTGGCCAAGCGCGCCGAGGCCTATCTGAAGAGCAGCGGCCTGGGCGACACCGCCTTCTTCGGCCCCGAGCCCGAGTTCTTCGTCTTCGACAGCGTGCGCTGGGCCAACGATATGGCCGGCTCCTTCTTCAAGATCGAATCCGAAGAAGCTGCCTGGAACACCGGCAAGGAATACGAGCACGGCAACACCGGCTACCGTCCCAGCGTCAAGGGCGGCTACTTCCCGGTGCCGCCGGTCGATTCCTTCCAGGACATGCGCTCGGAGATGAGCCTGATCCTCGAGCAGTGCGGCATCCCGGTCGAGGTCCATCACCACGAAGTGGCGAACGCCGGCCAGATGGAGATCGGCACCAAGTTCAGCTCGCTGGTCCAGCGCGCCGACTGGCTGCAACTGCAGAAGTACATCATCGTCAACGTCGCCCATGCCTATGGCAAGACCGCGACCTTCATGCCCAAGCCCATCGTCGGCGACAACGGCAGCGGCATGCATGTGCACCAGTCGGTCTGGAAGGACGGCAAGAACCTGTTCGCCGGCGACGGCTATGCGGGCCTGTCGGAGTTCGCGCTGTACTACATCGGCGGCATCATCAAGCATGCCCGCGCGCTGAACGCGATCACCAACCCCGGCACGAACTCGTACAAGCGTCTGGTGCCCGGCTTCGAAGCCCCGGTCAAGCTGGCCTACTCGGCCAAGAACCGTTCGGCCTCGATTCGCATCCCCTATGTGGCGAACCCCAAGGGCCGCCGCATCGAGGCGCGCTTCCCCGATCCTTCCGCCAACCCCTACCTGGCCTTCAGCGCGCTGCTAATGGCCGGTCTGGACGGCGTCGAGAACAAGATCCATCCGGGCGAGGCCGCCACCAAGGACCTCTACCACCTGCCGCCGGAAGAGGACGCGAAGATCCCGACCGTCTGCCACAGCCTGGACCAGGCGCTGGACTACCTGGACAAGGACCGTGCATTCCTCACGAAGGGCGGCGTGTTCACCGATGCTTACATCGATGCCTATATCGAGCTGAAGATGCAGGAGGTGACCCGCTTCCGCATGGCCACGCACCCGGTCGAGTTCGATATGTACTACGCGCTCTGATGGCAATGGGCGGCGCGCGGGTGCTTCTCGCGGCGCGCCCCTGCCTCGCTGCATGCAAGGGACGGCCTCGGCCGTCCCTTTTGCTTGCGGCGGCCTGCTGCCCGGATGGGCCACAATCGCGCCATGCCGATTCCTCGTACCGCATTGACGACGATCTTGCTGGCCGCGACGGCGGCCACGGCCCAGGCCGCGGTCTACCGCTGCCCTGGCCCGCCGGTGCTCTACACCGATGCGCTGTCGGCCAAGGAGGCGCAGGACAAGGGCTGCCGCACGATCGAGGGCACGCCGATCACGGTGATGTCGGCGCCGCGGCCACGCCCGGCCGGCAGCGCGCCGAACGGCGCGCCGCTCAATGGCGGCGAGGCGCGCGCTTCGGCGGGTGGCGCTGATGCACGCATCGATCCGCAGCAGCAGCGCCAGCGCGACAACGAGCGCCGCCGCGTGCTCGAGACCGAGCTGCGCGAGGCCGAAGCGCGGCTGGCCACGGCCCAGGCCGAATACGCCGGCGGCAGTGGCGAGAAGCGCGGCGACGAAAGCCGCAACTACCAGAAATACCTGGACCGCATGGCCGAACTCAAGGCCAGCATCAATCGCCAGGAAACCGATATCCAGGCGCTCAAGCGCGAGATCAGCAAGCTGCCCTGAGGCGGCGGCACCCTCTCGCGTCGGGGCGGCCGGTCAGCCCCGATGAGCGAAGACCAAGAAAGCAAACCGCGCGACAGCGCGCGCTACGAGGCGCTGGACATGCTGGCCACGATGGTGGCCGTCGTCCACCCGG
This sequence comes from Roseateles violae, assembly GCF_030410485.1. Lineage (GTDB taxonomy): Bacteria > Pseudomonadota > Gammaproteobacteria > Burkholderiales > Burkholderiaceae_C > Roseateles_D > Roseateles_D violae. The sequence goes on from NZ_JAUHHC010000006.1 coordinate 177,821, forward strand.
GCGGCGAATGCGTGTTTGCCAACGCCGCCTTCGAGAACGTGCTGCGGCTCTCGCGCCGCGCGGTGCAGCGCGGCAATCTGTTCGACTGGTTCCAGGATGCCGGCCGGCTCAGCGACACGGTCGCCGGCGTCGCCGCCAACACCTATTCGAGCAGCCGCTTCGACGCCTTGCTGCGCTGCGGCGCGCGGCCGCAGGAGGAACTGCTGCCGGTCCATGTGATCGTCTCGCAGATGGACGGCCCGGGTGGGGACGTGCTGGTCGAGCTGATCGAGAACGCGCAGCAGGCGCGGCAGGACCGCGAGGAGCGCAGCCTGGACCAGGTGCAGGCGACCAAGGAGCTGACGCGCAATCTGGCGCACGAGATCAAGAACCCGCTGGGCGGCATCCGCGGTGCCGCGCAGTTATTGGCGATGGAGCTCCCGGCCGATGAATATGGGCCCGAGCTGGCCGAATACACGCAGGTCATCATCCACGAGGTCGACCGACTGCAGTCGCTGGTCGACCGCCTGCTGGCGCCGCACCGCCACGCGCAGGTCGTGGCCGACGTCAACATCCATGAGATCTGCGAGCGGGTGCGTTCGCTGATCCTGGCCGAATACCCGCGCGGCCTGGCCATCGAGCGCGACTACGACACCTCGCTGCCGGATTTCCGCGGCGATCGCGAACAGCTGATCCAGGCGGTGCTGAACATCGTGCAGAACGCGGCCCAGGCGCTGCAGCGCCAGATCGCCGAAGGCGGCGCGCGCATCGTGCTGCGCACCCGGGTCGCACGCCAGGTCACCATCGGCAAACAGCGCTGGCGCTTGGCACTGGAATTGCATGTGGAGGACAACGGCCCCGGTGTGCCGGCGGAGATCTTCGACCGCATCTTCTATCCGCTCGTCTCCGGACGCGATGGCGGTTCCGGTCTGGGCTTGACGCTGTCGCAGACCATCGTCCAGCAGCACCAAGGCATGATCGACTGCGAGAGCGAACCGGGCCGGACCGATTTTCGAATTACCCTGCCTTTGCCCTAGCCGCATGGCGGCCGCGAAGGGGAGCATTGATTGATGAAATCCATCTGGGTTGTTGACGACGACCATTCGATCCGCTTTGTGCTCGAGAAGGCGCTCAGCCGCGAAGGCCTGCCGGTGCGCAGCTTCAGCAATGGCCGCGATCTGCTGGCCGCGCTGGACGAGGGCGACAGCCCGCAGGTGCTGGTCTCCGACATCCGCATGCCCGGCGGCTCGGGCCTGGACCTGCTGGCCAAGGTCAAGGAGAAGCTGCCCGGCCTGCCGGTCATCATCATGACCGCCTATTCGGACCTCGACAGCGCCGTCTCGGCCTTCCAGGGCGGCGCCTTCGAATACCTGCCCAAGCCCTTCGACCTGCCGCGCGCGGTCGAGCTGATCCGCCGCGCGCAGGAGGAGAGCCAGCGCGAGGCCGTGGCGGAGGAGGCCGCCGCGCAGGTGCCCGAGATGCTGGGCCAGGCACCGGCGATGCAGGACGTGTTCCGCGCGATCGGCCGGCTCAGCCAGAGCAATGTAACGGTGATGATCACCGGCGAGTCGGGCAGCGGCAAGGAACTGGTCGCGCGCGCGCTGCACAAGCACAGCCCGCGCGCCGATGGCCCCTTTGTGGCGATCAATACCGCGGCCATCCCCAAGGACCTGCTGGAAAGCGAGCTCTTCGGCCACGAGCGCGGCGCCTTCACCGGCGCGCAGGCGACCCGGCGCGGCCGCTTCGAGCAGGCCGACGGCGGCACGCTCTTCCTCGACGAGATCGGCGACATGCCGCTGGACCTGCAGACGCGCTTGCTGCGCGTGCTGTCCGACGGCCAGTTCTACCGTGTCGGCGGCCACAGCCCCTTGCGCAGCAATGTGCGGGTGATCGCGGCGACGCACCAGAACCTGGAGGAGCGGGTGCGCCAGGGCGCCTTCCGCGAGGACCTGTTCCACCGGCTGAACGTGATCCGCCTGCGCCTGCCACCGCTGCGCGAGCGGCGCGAGGACATCCCGATGCTGGCGCGCTACTTCCTGCAGCGCAGCGCGACCGAGCTGGGCGTCGAAGCCAAGCGCCTGTCCGACGCCGCGCTGGCGCGCATGGTCGGCTTCGACTTCCCCGGCAATGTGCGGCAGCTGGAGAACATCTGCCACTGGCTCAGCGTGATGGCACCCAGCCAGCTGATCGAGGCCAAGGACCTGCCGCAGGAGCTGATGGTGGCGCCGACGCCCGTTGCCGGCCCGGCCGGTGTGGCCGCCCCGGCCGCTGCGCCGCTTGCCGAGGCGCCGCAGGCGCCGCTGAGCTCGGCGGCGCCCGCGCTGCCCAGCTTCGGCGCCGGCCCCGACGCCTGGGTGGCCGAGATGGCCCGCGAGGCGCGCCGCCTGCTGGCCGCCGGCGAGCCCGATGTCTGGGATGCGCTGACTCGCCGCTTCGAGGCCAGCCTGATCCTGACCGCGCTCGACGTCACCCGCGGTCGCCGCATCGAGGCCGCGCAGAAGCTGGGCATCGGTCGCAACACGATCACGCGCAAGATTCAGGAGCTCGGGCTGGAGCCTTGAGCCCCTCGTCCAAGGAGTACCTTGGGCGGTCCCCCGAGGGGACGGCGATGCTCGCGGGGAATGCCCCGCTCGCACATCGCCACGCGGGCCGGCTTGGGAGCGGTCCGGCGCTCGGCCCGTAAAACGCAGACCAAGACATCTTGAAAATCGAACTCGACGACCTGAGCCGCCCGCAGATCCACGCGCTGCTGAACGAACACCTGCAAAGCATGTACGAGCTGTCGCCGCCGGAGAGCGTCCATGCATTGGACCTGTCCAAGCTGCGCCGGCCCGAGATCAGCTTCTGGAGCGTCTGGGACGGCGAGCAACTGCTCGGCTGCGGCGCGCTGAAGGAGCTGGACAAGCGCCATGGCGAGATCAAGTCGATGCGCACACCTCAGCAGCTGCGCCGCCGTGGCGCCGGCCGCGCGGTGCTGAGCCATATCGTCGCCGTCGCCCGTGAGCGCGGCTATGAGCGGCTGAGCCTGGAGACCGGCCCGGCCGACGGCGGCTTCGAGGCGGCGCATCGGCTCTACCGCAGCTTCGGCTTCGAGGACTGCGGACCGTTCGCCGACTACAAGCCGGACCCGTTCAGCGTGTTCATGACACTGGCGCTGCGCTGATAGCGGACCATGACCGCGGCAGTTAGGCATTAAATTCAGGTGCAGGCCTAGATGCCTGAGAGGGCCGCTAACATGGGGCGAACCGACTACTGGCTCCATGATGTGCCTGCTCAATTTGCATCGTGCCGTCGGGGCGCTGGCCCTCTTGTTCTGCATGCGGGTCCATGCCCACATTCCGTTTATCTTCGACTGGGTATGCCCGCTGGACGGCGAACGCTTCAGCAGTGTCAGTGAGTACCCTGGGGCGCGGGGCGAACGGCCTGATTTCGCCGCCGGCGGTGTCAACGCCTACCTGGATGGACGGCACTGGGGTATCCCGCCGCGTCTAGTAGCAAGAGCACCGCAGTGCCCAGGCAATGGTTTTGTCCTTTACAAGGAAAAGTTCAGCAAACAAGAACTTTCGCGGCTCAGGGGCTTGGTCGCGTCCAGCGAGTATCAGCGCCTGCGTTCGGAAGTCGATCGGCATGAATTGCAGATTTGGCTGCGCCGAGCGATGGGGGCGCGGGAGCAGGATTTGCGCTATGACTTGTTGCACGCCAGCTGGCAGGCCGGGGACGAGGCGGCTTATCGACCCAGAGCCAGAGCGGCCCTGGCCGCTTTCACCCTTGCGTTGCAGCGCTCCAGCGTTGACAACCTTGAGCGTCTGACGGACGAGATGGTCGCCGGCGATCTCGAACGCCGCCTGCGCTACTTCGATGCGGCGAGGCAGCGATTCGAGGGACTCCGCTCGCAGGGAGAACGGTTGCGGGCTGTGGCGGGATTGCCGGAGATCGTTGACTATCAGCTGGTACTCATTCAAAAGCGGGATAGCGCGCCGCACCTGACCCTTGCTGCGCAGGAGCAACTGCGCTATCTGCAGCGGCTTCCGAGTGAGTCACCGGTCCAGCCAGACCGCCAGCCCCTGCGCATTCAGCTCGATGTCCATCGCCAGCAGCTGCAGCTGCCGCTCCGGCGCCAGCATCGAGCCATGGGCACGCAGGCGTTCCAGATAGATCGCCGCCAGGCCGGCCTTCAGCCGTTCGTGGCGCTCGTCCGCATCCTTCAGCGCCAGCGCCAGCGCCACCATCTCGTCGATCTGGCCCAGCAGCAGCGCGGCCAGGCGCTCGACCTCGCCGACGCGGCCGTAGTGCGTCAGATACATGGACTGGGGGCCGAGGCCCAGCAGCCGCGCGATCGAGGCCTTCAGCGCCGGCGGGTCGAACTGCACCGGCGTGCTGGTCGGCAGGATCCAGGGACCTTGCCGCGTGTCGAACTCGCGGTAGGACAGGCCGAAGGTGTCGCCGGTGAAGCAGCCGCGGCTTTGCGCGTCCCAGATGCAATGGTGATGCCGCGCATGGCCCGGCGTGTCGAGGATCAGCAGCGGCCGGCCGGCCAGCTCGATCACCTGGCCATCACGGCTCGCCTCGACGCGTTCGGCCGGCACCGGGACCAGCTCGCCATAGGAGCGCTGCATCTCCTGCTCGCCATAGACGGCCAGCGCGCCGTCCCACAGCGCGCGCGGATCGACCATATGGCGCAGGCCGCGCGGATGCACCAGCAGGCGCGCGGTGGGCAGCGACTGCATCAGCAGGCCGACGCCGCCGGCATGGTCGAGGTGCACATGGGTCGGGATCACCCAGTCGACGCCGTCCGGCGCCAGGCCCAGCCGGTCGAGCGCCGCCAGCAGCCGCGGCACGGCATGGTTGGTGCCGGTGTCGATGAAGGCGGCGCGGCCGTTCTCGACGACGAGATAGGCGGCGTCGAAGCGCGGGCGCTGGAAGCCGGTGTCGATCGCGTAGAGGCCATGGCCGAGATCCTCGATGAAGTCCATGCCGTCCGTCTCCTTCTTAGAATGCGGCAGCAACGATAGCGCAGGGAGACGAGCGAATGGCCGTGCACGAGATTCTGAAGATGGGCGACCCGCGGCTCTTGCGGGTGGCCAAGCCGGTGCCCGCGAGCGACTTCGGCTCGCCGGCGCTGAAGACGCTGATCGCCGATATGTTCGAGACCATGGTGGCCGCCAATGGCGCCGGCCTGGCCGCGCCGCAGATTGGCGTCGATCTGCAGCTGGTGATCTTCGGCTATGAGCGCAATGTGCGCTATCCGGACGCGCCACCGGTGCCGCCGACCGTGCTGATCAACCCGGTCATCACGCCGCTGGACGAGCGGATGGAGGAGGGCTGGGAAGGCTGCCTCTCGGTGCCCGGCCTGCGCGGCGTTGTCGAGCGCCATGCGCGGCTGCGCTACAGCGGCTTCGACGCCGACGGCCGGCCTATCGAGCGCGAGGCCGAGGGCTTCCACGCCCGCGTGGTCCAGCATGAATGCGACCACCTGCTGGGCCTGCTCTACCCGATGCGGGTGAAGGACTTCAGCCGCTTCGGCTTCACCTCGGTGCTGTTCCCCGAACTCGATCCGAACAGCGACGATTGAGCGGGATGGTGCCGGCCGGCTGTTGAAAAGTTTTGTAAGACGGTCGGCGGCGGGCGGCGCTCGGGCGTTGTATCCCAACCGAGGAGCCCCCTTTGCCCACCAACGCCGCATGAACGCAGCCGCCCCCCAAACATCGCACCGAATTGCCGGCCTCTGGCGCCGCGCGCTCTGGTTCCAGCTGGCGCTGGCCCTGCTGATAGGCCTGGCCCGCCCGGCCGCCGCGCAGAGCGAGCTGCAGATGGCCGACCCGCCGGCGCGCGTCGGCCGCATTGCCGAGGTCTATGGCGATGCCTGGCTGTTCGATACCGAGGCCAAGGACTGGGTGCGCGTCTCCCGCAACCAGACCATTGGCCAGGGCGATCGCCTGCGCACCGACGAGCGCTCGCGCGTCGCGCTGCGCATCGGCTCGACCAGCGTCTGGCTGGACGAGCGCAGCGATCTGGAGTTCACCCTGCTCGACGAGGGCCAGGTGCTGCTGTCGCTGGACAAGGGCGATCTGGGCCTGCGCCTGCGCTCGCCGGATGCGGCGACCGACTACAAGATCCGCACCCGCGAGGGCACGCTGATTCCCGAGAACAAGGGCCTGTACCGGATCGAGCAGATCGACCGCGGCGCGCGCGCCTTCGCCTGGGCGGGGCGGCTGCGCTTCGAATCGTCGCGCGGCAGCGAGATTGCCCCGACCCTGCTGGAACCCGGCGAGCAGGCCGAGTTCTGGTGGGCCGGCGGTCCGCGCGTCGAGCGCCAGCGCATCGAGGGCAACAACGACGGCTTCGCCGACTGGATGCTGAGCCAGGACCAGCGCGAGGCCGGCATTGCCGTCGCCGAGAGCCAGCGCTATGTGTCGCCGGAGATGACCGGCGCCGAGGAACTCGATCGCCACGGCCGCTGGGAGCAGTCGCCCGAGTACGGCGCCGTCTGGACGCCTTACCAGGTCGCCGTCGACTGGGCCCCCTATCGCTATGGCCACTGGGCCTGGACGCGCTACTGGGGCTGGGCCTGGGTCGACGACGCGCCCTGGGGCTTCGCGCCGTTCCACTATGGCCGCTGGGTCATGTGGGGCGGTCGCTGGTGCTGGGCGCCGGGCCGCTATGTGGCGCGGCCGGTCTACTCGCCGGCCCTGGTCGCCTGGGTGGGCACCGGCGCGGTCAGTGTCGGCGTCAGCGTCGGCGGCCGCCCGCCGCCGCCGCGCTATGGCTGGTATCCGCTGGCCCCGCGCGAGAACTATGTGCCGGCCTACCGCCATACGCCGACCTATATGCGCCGCATCAACGGCGACCATGATCCGGTGACGGTCGAGCGCCCGCACCGCAACCGCGACGTCGCCGGCGCGATCAGCTACCTGCCGGCGCACACCGGTCCGGCGCGGCCGCTGCCGCCGCAGGCCGTGCCAAGGGAGCAGCTGCGTCCGATGCCGGCTCCGCCGCCGCGCAATGAATTCGTCGGCATGGCACGGCCCGATGCCGGCAATGCCCGCCCGGCGCCGCCGACTATGGGCTGGCGCAGCAACGAACCGGGCGGCCGCCGTGGTGATCGCGATCGTGGCGAGCGCGCGGGCCCGCCGCGCCCCGAGCGCACGCCGCCGGCCCAGCAGCTGCAGGTCCAGCCGCAACAGCCCCAGCAGGAGCTGCCGCCGATGTCGCTTCCCGAGCGTGCGCAGCGCGGGCTGCTGCCGCAGCAGCAGGCGCAGCAACCGCAAGCGCAACCGGTGCCGCAACAGCAGCGGCCCTGGCAGGCCGGCCGCGGCGATCAGCAGCCGCAGCCGCAGCGCGAGGCCCCGACCGTCGTGCCGCGCGCGATGCCGCCGAACGGCGCCGTCGACCTCATGACGCCCAATGCGCAGCGCCAGATGGAGCGTGCCCAGGAGCGGCTGCAGGAACGCAGCGCCGAACAGCAGCCGCAGCGGCAGGAGCAGAGGCAGGAGCAAGGCTGGCGGCGCCACCAGGCCGAGCGCATGCAGCAGCAGCAACAGGAACAGCAGCAGCAACGCCAGGAGCAGCAACGCCAGGAGCAGCAGCAGGCCCCGCAAGGCATCCGGCCGCAGATCCAGCAGCAGCCGCAGCCCTATTCGCGTCCGGTCGAGCCGCCGCGCGCTGCGCAGGCGCAGCCTCAGCAGCAGGCGATGCCGCAGCCGGTGATCGCGCCGCCACCGCAGCCGCAACAGCCGTCGCCGCAGCAACAACACCGCGGCCGCGGCGGCGACAGCAACGACGACGGCAACCGCGGCTCGCGCTCCGGCCGCGCCGGCCAGCAGGAGCGCTGAGCGTCAGGGGGCCATGCCCGCCGCTCGCTCAGAGCAGCGGCTGCAGCGCCGGCCAGACATTGTCCAGCATCTGCGGATGCGCCCGCGCCAGCGGGTGGATGCGGTCGGCCTGGAACCAGGCCTCGGCGTCGGGCCGGTCGGCCACGCCCTTCAGCAGAAAGGGCACGAGGGCGACCTTCTCCGTCTGGGCGACCCGCTCGTACAGCGCCGCGAAGTCGCGCCCGTAGCTGGCGCCGTAATTCGGCGGCAGTTGCATGCCCAGCAGCAGCACCTTGGCGCCGGCCGCCTTGGCGGCCTTCACCATCGCCAGCAGATTGTCCTCGCTGCTCTTCAGCGGCAGGCCGCGCAGGGCGTCGTTGCCGCCCAGCTCGATGATGACGATGGCCGGCTTGCGCTGCTGCAGCAGCGCCGGCAGCCGCGCGCGTCCGCCGGCCGTCGTGTCGCCGCTGATGCTGGCATTGAGCAGCTGCTGCGGGCGCTTTTGCTGCGCCAGCCGCTGCTCGAGCAGCGCGACCCAGCCCTGGCCGCGCGGCAGGCCGTACTCGGCCGACAGGCTGTCGCCGAGGACCAGGATCAGCGGCCCTGCCGACGCTGCCTGCTTGGCCGCCGCGGCGCTGGCAAGACCTGGCACCGTGAGGGCCAGCGCCAAGGCGCTACAGTGCAGCAGGTATCCTCGCCGATTCGGCGGCGCTCCAGGCGCTCCACGACCATCACGCTTCATCACCATCCTGTCCATGTCCGTCCATCTGATCGAAGTCGACGCCGTCAGCAAGAAGGTGCAGGACGCCACCGGCGAGCTGACGATTCTGCATGACATCAGCTTCGGCCTGCGCGAACGCGAGTCGGTTGCCATCGTCGGCGCCTCCGGCTCGGGCAAGAGCACCTTGCTGGCCATCCTGGCCGGGCTGGACCGGCCCAGCAGCGGCACCGTGCGCCTGCGCGGCCAGGACCTGTTCGCGCTCAGCGAAGACCAGCGCGCCGCCGTGCGCGGCGCCGAGCTCGGCTTCGTGTTCCAGAGCTTCCAGCTGCTGCCGAACCTGAACGCGCTGGAGAACGTGATGCTGCCGCTGGAGTTGCGCGGCGAGCGCGAGGCCAAGGCGCTGGCGACGCGGATGCTGGAGCGCGTCGGCCTCGGCCAGCGCCTGGGCCATTACCCGCGCGTGCTGTCCGGCGGCGAGCAGCAGCGGGTCGCGCTGGCGCGCGCCTTCGTCCAGCGGCCGGCGCTCTTGCTGGCCGATGAACCGACCGGCAGCCTCGACTTCGCCACCGGCGCCCAGGTGATGGCGCTGATGTTCGAGATGAACCGCGAGGCCGGCACGACCCTGGTGCTGGTCACCCACGACCCGGCGATCGCGCAGCGCTGCGAGCGGCAGCTGCATATCGAGGCCGGCACCCTGTCCCCGCTGCAATGAGGCGCCGGCTGCGCTCGGCGGCGCTGGCGCTCCTGGGCCTGCTGGCGCTGACCTTTGTCTTCTTCCGCTGGACGCCACTGGCGCTGCCCGGCGTCGAAGTGATGCCCGAGGCCTGCCGCTTCGAGCCGACGACCGCGGCGCCGGCACGCGGCGCCTGGTCCGGCACGCGCTACGAGCTGCTGATCGAGCAGACGCAGAACTGCGCCGACGTGCTGGACAGCGCCGCGGTGCAGCGCCTGGGCGGCCATCTGTTCGTGCGCGCGCGCTACCGCGCCCCGGGCGACGGCGTGGCCACCGGCTGCAACTGCCTGCACCGCAGCCGGCTCCTCATTCCGGACCTGCCGCCGCAGCCGCAGGACTTCCGGATCCACGTCTATGGCTGGCTCTGATCAGGCCCGGCCGGCCGTGTCGAAGATCGAGTGGCCGGAGACCGGATCGGTGACGCCGAGCTCCGGGCTGAACACGTCCAGCAAGGCCCGCATCCGGTCCAGATTGCCGCGCTGTCGCCGGTCTTGGCGGACATGGCGACGGCTCCTTGTGCGGCAGGGTGGGGCGCCCATACTAGCGAGCGCAGGCCGCCTGGCGGCACGCCGGGCGGCCGATGTAACCCATAGCAGCTTCCTGCCGGCGATCGCGCGGGCAAGAAAAAACCGCGCGAGCCGATGGCGCCGCGCGGTCTTGCCGAAAGCCGGCCGGCTTTACTGCTGGTTGCCGAACTTGTAGTCGGTCTTGGCCTTGGCGCGCAGCTCTTCCTGGAAGGCGGCGAGCTTTTGCTGGCCCATGCGCTGGATGATCTGGCCCTTGACGTCCTCGAAGGCCGGGAAGGTCTGCGGGCGGGTGTCGTCCAGGCGGATGATGTGGTAGCCGAACTGGCTCTTGACCGGCTCGGCCGTCATCTCGCCCTTTTGCAGCTTGACCAGCGCGTCGCTGAATTCCTTGACGTAGTTGTTCGGGGCGGACCAGTCCAGGTCGCCGCCGTTGGCGCCCGAGCCCGGATCCTTGGAGTTCTTCTTCGCGACGTCCTCGAACTTGCTGCCGCCCTTGATTTGGGCGATCAGGTTCTTGGCGTCCTCTTCCTTCTCCACCAGGATGTGGCTGGCGCGGTACTCGGTGCCCGAGTTGGCGGCCTTGAACTTGTCGTACTCGGCCTGCGCCTCGGCATCCGACACCGGGTTCTTCTTCGCGTAGTCGGCGAACAGCTCACGGATCATCAGCGACTGCTTGGTCAGCTCGAGCTGGGCCTGGTAGTCGGCGCTGGCGGGGATGCCGCGGCGGGCCGCTTCCTGCATGAAGATCTCGCGCAGCACGACCTCGTCCTTGACCTTGGCCTCCAGCTCCGGGGTGCGCGGCTGGCCGCTCTTGGTGACCTGGCCGATCAGCAGGTCGACGCGCGACTTCGGCACCGGCTTGCCGTTGACGATGGCGACGTTCTGCGCACTGGCCGACATCGGCAGCAGCGCGGCGGCGGACAGGGCCGCGGCAGCGGCGGCAAGCACAATCTTCTTCATGGATGGGGAGCAGCTAGGGGTAAAAAAATGGCGCCAGCGTGGCGCTTGTCTCTATGGAGGTGTTCGCGGAAGACTCAGCCTTCGTCCGGTGCGCGGGCATCGATGGCCAGCGCATGGATGCCCTGCTGCATCAACTCGGCCAAGCAATGATATACGAGCCGGTGGCGGGCCACTCGGTGAAGACCTGTAAAGCGCGCGCTGACGATGGCGACGCTGAAATGCGCGCCCTCGCGAGCGCCGGCATGGCCCGCGTGCAGATGGCTGTCGTCCTGCACGCTCAGCGCCAGCGGCTGCAGGCCCTCGCGCAGGCGCTGCTCGATCGTCTGCGCCAGGCTCATGGCTTGGCGGCCTCGTCGCCGGCGTTCTCGGCCTCGGGCTCGGGCAGGTGGCGGCTCAGATAGACGCCTTGCGCCAGGGTGAAGAGCAGGATCAGGCCGGTCACGCCGAAGACCTTGAAGTTGGCCCAGGCCGAGGTCGAGAAGTTGTAGGCGACGTAGAGATTGACGATGCCCAGAGCGCCGAAGAACAGCACCCAGGCACGGTTCAGCCGCGCCCAGATCGGATCGGGCAGCTGCAGCTCGCCGCCCAGCATCGCGCGGATCAGGTTCTTGCCGAAGAAGGCCGCGCTGGCCCAGAACACCAGCGCCATCGCCCAGTACAGGCCGCTGGGCTTCCACTTGATGAAGGTCTCGTTGTGGAACCAGACCGTCGCGCCGCCCAGGGTGACGACCAGGCCCAGGCTGATCCACAGCATCAGGTCGATCTTCTGGCCGCGCAGCTTGACGATCAGCGCCTGCGCCAGGGTCGCGATCATCACGACCAGGGTCGCCAGCAGCACCGGCGCCTCCTCGCTGCCGACCACGCCGCCCGAGACCAGGAAGCCGAAATGGGTGCTGGCAAAGCTGGCGGCCCAGGCGGCATGCGATTCCGCATACTTGAAGGCGCCGAAGAACAGGATCAGCGGCAGGAAGTCGAGCAATAGCTTCATCGGTCGGGGATCAGGGTTTCGGCGCGAAGTCTATCGCGGCCGAGTTAATGCAGAAGCGCTCGCCGGTCGGCTCGGGGCCGTCGGGGAAGACATGGCCCAGGTGCGAGCCGCAGTTATTGCAGCGCACCTCGACCCGCACCATGCCGTGGCTCTTGTCGACGACGCGCTCGATCACCTCGCTGTTCACGGGCGCCCAGTAGCTGGGCCAGCCGCAGCCGGCGTCGAACTTGGTGTCGGCCTCGAACAGCGGCGTGCCGCAACCGACGCATTTGTACTGGCCGGCGTCCCAATGGTCCCAGTACTTGCCGGTGAAGGCGCGCTCGGTGGCGGCGTGGCGGGCCACCTGGTATTGCATGGGGTCCAGCTCGGCGCGCCATTCGGCGTCGCTTTTCTGGACCGGGTATTTCTTGTCGTCGTGTGCGCTCATGATGAACAGGAGACCTCCAGGGTTTGAGCCCAGTCGGGCGGGAAGTCGGCGTCCGATGCCAACTCCGGTTCGTCGAAGGGGCGCTGCAAAACTTTCAGCAGCCGCGCGATCTCGCCGAAATCACCGCCCTGGGCCGCGCGGATCGCGCCCTCGGCGAGGTGGTTGCGCAGCACGACGGCCGGGTTGACGGTCTTCATCCGCAGCGCGCGCTCCGCATCGACGCTGGCCTCGGCGGCCAGCCGCGCGCGGTAGCGCTCGGCCCAGGCGTCGAAGGCCGCGCGGTCAAGGAAGAGGTCGCGCAGCGGCTCGGGCGCCGCACCGAACTCGGCCAGGCGCCGGTGCGCGATCGTGAAGTCACTGCGGCCGGCGGCCAGCAGCTTCAGCCAGTCGTCGATCAGCGCCTGATCGCCGTCCAGCGCCTGGACCAGGCCCAGCTTGGCGCGCAGCCGCGCCATCAGCGCGGCCGGGAACACGCTCTTGTAGGCATCCAGCGCGGCGATCAGCCGTTCGCCGGCGGCCTCGGGCGGCTCGTCCAGCAGCGGCAGCATCGCCTGCGCCAGCGCATGCAGATTCCAGAAGGCGATGTTCGGCTGGCGTGCGTAGGCGTAGCGGCCCTGGTGGTCCGAGTGGTTGCAGACATGGCCGGGATCGAAGCCGTCGAGGAAGCCGAAGGGGCCGTAGTCGATGGTCAGGCCCAGCATCGACATATTGTCGGTATTCATCACGCCATGGCAGAAGCCGACCGCCTGCCAGGCGGCGATCAGCTCGGCCGTCTGGGCCGCGACCTTCTCGAGCAGGGCGACGTAGCGGTTCTCGGCCTCCAGGCAGTCCGGCGCATGCTGCTCGATGAAGAAATCGGCCAGGCGGCGCAGCGCCGCATGCTGGTCGCTGTGGGCGAAATGCTCGAAATGCCCGAAGCGGATGAAGCTCGGCGCGACGCGGGTGACCACGGCGGCCGTCTCGATGGTCTCACGCCGCACCGGCAGCGCCGAACCGGTGATGGCCAAGGCGCGCGTGGTCGGGATGCCCAGGGCGGCCATCGCCTCCGAGCAGAGGAATTCGCGGATCGACGAGCGCAGCACCGCGCGGCCGTCGCCCATGCGGGAGTAGGGCGTCAGCCCGGCGCCCTTCAGCTGCAGTTCCTGCGGGCCGTTCGGCGTGTCGAGCTCGCCCAGCAGCAGCGCGCGGCCGTCGCCCAGCTGGCCGGCCCAGACGCCGAACTGGTGGCCGCTGTAGACGCTGGCCAGCGGCCGCATGCCGAGCCAGCTGGCGTTGCCGCTGAGCACATGGAGCGCATTCCAGTCGGGCCGGCTCGCCCAGTCGGCGGGCCAGCCCAGCAACTCGGCGCAGGCCGGGCTTTGTGCCACCCAGTGCGGTGCCGGCATGCCGCTGGCGGCCAGCTCGGTATAGAAATCCGCGCCCAGGCCGGCAAAGCGATTGAGCCAGGCCGTAGGCAGCGGGCGGAGATCGGGCGCATTCATCGAACCAGTGTAGCCAGCGGCTCCCGGCCGCGCCGGGGCGGGGCTTCTCCGACGCGCTACACCGGGCTGTCGTTCATCCGCCGGAGCGCGTGCGGCGGCCGAGGACACCATCTCGGTGCGCTCTGCAGTGAATACCCTAGGCCCGGTGGCCTGCGCGGTGTAACGAGGGTGACTATGAGCGCCTGGAGCGCTGCATTAGACTGGTTCGGACAGGCCGCTCGACGGCCCACAGAACAGGAGACGGCAGATGGCGTTGATGGGTCAGATGATGGCGAGCCCCTTGTTGATCTCGTCGCTGATCAAGCATGCGGCCCGGCATTCCGGCGAGACCGAGATCGTCAGCAAGCGCGTCGAGGGCGACATCCACCGCTATGGCTGGCGCGACGCCGAGCTGCGCGCCCGCAAGCTGGCCCAGGCCTTCGCCCGGCTCGGCTGCCGCCCCGGCGATCGCATCGGCACCCTGGCCTGGAACGGCTACCGCCATCTGGAGATCTATTACGGCAGCTCCGGCTCCGAGCTGGTCTGCCACACGATCAACCCGCGGCTCTTCCCCGAGCAGATCGCCTGGATAGGCAACGACGCGCAGGACAGCGTGCTGTGCTTCGACCTGACGTTTCTGCCCCTGGTCGAGAGGCTGGCGCCGCAGCTGAAGAGCGTGCGCCACTTCATCGCGATGACAGACCGCGCACACATGCCGGCCGAGAGCTCGATCGCGAATCTGCTCTGCTACGAGGAGCTGGTCGAGGCCGAGGACGGAAACTACGCCTGGCCCGATTTCGACGAGAACACCGCGTCCAGCATCTGCTACACCTCGGGCACCACCGGCAACCCCAAGGGCGCCGTCTACAGCCACCGCTCGACCCTGCTGCATGCCTTCGCCGCGGCGCTGCCCGATGCGATGGACTGCTCGGCGCGCGACGTCGTGCTGCCGGTCGTGCCGATGTTCCACGTCAATGCCTGGGGCATCCCCTACAGCGGCGCCCTGGTCGGCTGCAAGCTGGTGATGCCGGGCCCGTACCTGGATGGCAAGTCGCTGTACGAGCTGTTCGAGACCGAGAAGGTCTCCTTCAGCGCCGGCGTGCCGACGGTCTGGCTGGGCCTGCTGAACTACGTCAAGGCCAACGGCCTGAAGTTCTCCACCTTCAAGCGCACGGTGATCGGCGGCTCGGCCTGCCCCCCGGCGATGATGAAGACCTTGCAGGAGGACTATGGCGTCGAGGTCATCCATGCCTGGGGCATGACCGAGATGTCGCCTTTGGGCACCCTGGCCAAGCTGACCTCGCGCCAGCTCGAGTTGCCCGCCGAGCAGCAGCAACGCGCGCTGGAGAAGCAGGGCAAGGTGATCTACGGCGTCGACATGGCGGTCGCCGACGACGAGGGCCGCGAGCTGCCCTGGGACGGTGCGAGTTCCGGCAATCTGCTGGTGCGCGGGCACTGGGTGATCGCGCGCTACTTCGGCCACACGGATTCGCCGCTGGTCGCGCTGGACGGACGGCCCGGCTGGTTCCCGACCGGCGATGTGGCGACGATCGACGAGTACGGCTTCATGCAGATCACCGACCGCAGCAAGGACGTGATCAAGTCCGGCGGCGAGTGGATCAGCTCGATCGACCTCGAGAACATCGCGATGGCGCACCCGGCCGTCTTCGAGGCGGCGGCGATCGCCAGCCCGCATCCGAAGTGGGACGAGCGACCGCTGCTGGTGGTCGTCAAGAAGCCCGATGCCGAGCTGACGCGTGAGCAGATGCTGGCCTTCTTCGATGGCCGCATCGCCAAATGGCAGATCCCCGACGACGTCGTTTTCGTCACCGAGATTCCGCACACGGCCACCGGCAAGATCCAGAAGCTCAGGCTGCGCGAGCAGTTCAAGAGCCACCGCCTGCCGGGCACCTGATCGAATCCGTGGCGCTTCGGGGTAAATCCCCAAGCTGACGGACGCCGGCGTCCATTACTGTGGCCGGCGCCAACAAGCACACACCGCTTACACGCCTTGCAAACCAAAAGGAGACAACGATGTACAGCAGCAAGCCCCTGAAGACCGCCCTGGCCGCCGCCCTGCTCGTCAGCGGAGCCGCCGCCTTTGCCCAGAAGGGCGAGACGGTCAAGATCGCCTGGATCGACCCGCTGTCCGGCCTGATGGGCCCGGTCGGCCAGAACCAGGTCAAGAGCCTGCAGTTCTTTGCCGAGAAGTTCAACAAGAGCAATCCGGCCGGCGTGAAGTTCGAGATCATCACGATCGACAACAAGCTCAGCCCCGCCGAGTCGCTGAACGCGCTGAAGTCGGCGATCGACCAGAACGTGCGCTACATCGTGCAGGGCAATGGCTCCAGCGTCGCGCTGGCGCTGTCCGACGCGGTCGCCAAGCACAACGAGCGCAACCCGGGCAAGGAGGTCGTCTACCTGAACACGGCCGCCGTCGATCCCGATCTGACCAATAGCAAGTGCAGCTACTGGCACTTCCGCTTCGACGCCGACACCTCGATGAAGATGGAGGCGATCACGACCTTCATGAAGGACCAGGCCGACGTCAAGAAGGTCTACCTGCTGAACCAGAACTACGCGCACGGCCACCAGGTCGCCAAGTACGCCAAGGAGATGCTGGCCCGCAAGCGCCCGGACATCCAGATCGCCGGCGAGGACCTGCACCCGCTGGCCCAGGTGCGCGACTTCGCGCCCTATATCGCCAAGATCAAGGCCAGCGGCGCCGACACCGTGATCACCGGCAACTGGGGCTCGGACCTGTCCCTGCTGGTCAAGGCCGCCAACGAGGCCGGCTACAACGGCAAGTTCTTCACCTACTACACCGGCGTGACCGGCACGCCGGCGGCGCTGGGCGCCAACGGCCATGGCCGCATCTTCCAGGTCTCCTACAACAACTACTACATGGGCGGCCAGATGGAGCAGTGGCAGACCGAGTTCAAGAAGCGCTTCAACGACGACTTCTACACCGGCAGCTTCATCCACGTCTACGAGGCGCTGACGACGGCGATGGCCAAGGCCAAGAGCACCGACCCGGTCAAGGTGGCCGCGGCAATGGAAGGCCTGAAGTTCAAGAGCTTCAACGGCGAGGTCGAGATGCGCAAGGCCGACCACCAGCTGCAGCAGCCGCTGTACATGACCGTCTGGCAGAAGACCGACGCCAAGTACAACTACTCGCCCGAGAACAGCGGTTCCACCCTGGTGCCGGTGAAGACCTACGAGTCCTATGTCTCGAGCACGCCGACGAGCTGCCAGATGAAGCGGCCTTCGTAAGCAAGGCGCACGCTTCCCGATACTGCCTGAACGGAGGATGGGCGCTGCCGCCCATCCTGCCGTCTCTTCCCTCCACACGCGGCCGCCGCCGTTCTCTCATGACGACCCCGTGGACCAAATCCTGATCAATCTGCTGAACGGCCTGTCCTCCGGGCTGCTGCTGTTCATGCTCAGCTCCGGCCTGACGCTGATCTTCAGCATGATGGGCGTGCTGAATTTCGCCCATGCCAGCTTCTACATGCTGGGCGCCTATTTCGCCTACAGCTTCACCGGCCTGGTCGGCTTCTGGCCGGCGCTGCTGCTGGCGCCGCTGTTCGTGGGTCTGGCCGGTGCGCTGTTCGAGCGCCTGGCGCTGCGCCGGGTGCACAAGTTCGGCCATGTGCCCGAGCTCTTGATCACCTTCGGCCTCAGCTATGTGATCCTCGAGCTGGTGCAGCTGGTCTTCGGCCTGACGGCGGTGCCCTTCACGCCGCCGGCAGCCTTGCAGGGCTCGGCCTTCACCTTCGTGCAGAGCCCCAGCAGCGGCCTGTCGCTGGTGTTCGGCTCGGCGCCGGCCGAGATGTGCGCGGCGGCCTCCTGCTCCAAGTTCCCGCTGACCCGCGTGTTCATGATGGGCGTGGCCCTCTTGATGCTGCTGGCCCTGTGGCTGCTCTTGACGCGCACCCGCATCGGCCTGGTGATCCAGGCCGCGCTGACGCACCCGGAGATGGTCGAGGCCTTGGGCCACAACGTGCCGGCCGTCTTCATGCTGGTCTTCGGCAGCGGCTGCGCGCTGGCCGGCCTGGCCGGCGTGATCGGCGGCATGACCTTCGTGACCGAGCCGACCATGGCCGTGCTGGTGGGCAGCATCATCTTCGTCGTCGTCGTCGTCGGCGGCTTCGGCTCGCTGCTGGGCGCTTTTGTCGGCTCGCTGCTGATCGGCCTGCTGCAGACGCTGCCGCTGACCGTCGACGGCTCGCTGGCCAGCCTGCTGGGCCATATGGGCGCGACGGTGACGCCCGACACCCCGGGCTATCCCATCCTGCGCCTGACCCTGGCCCAGGTGGCGCCCATCCTGCCCTATCTGCTGATGGTGCTGATCCTGATCTTCCGGCCCAAGGGCCTCTTCGGTACGCGCGAGGACTGATGCCATGACCAGTTCCTCCGCACATCACTTTCACTTCAAGCCACACAACGTCGGACGCTGGTTCGTCTGGGGCCTGTTTGCCCTGGTGCTGCTCGTCGCGCCGCTGCTGTGGACCAGCGGTTTGGCGCAGACCATGCTGACGCAGATCGGCATCGGAATCATCGCCTGCCTGGCCTACAACATGCTGCTGGGTCAGGGCGGCATGCTCAGCTTCGGCCATGCGGTCTACAGCGGCTTCGGCGCCTATCTGGCGATCCACTCGCTGAACGCCGCGGCGGCCGGCAGCTGGAACATCCCGGTCAGCCTGGTGCCCCTGGTCGGCGGCGTCACGGGGCTCTTCTTCGCCGCGCTGCTGGGCTATGTGTCGACCAAGAAAGCCGGCACCACCTTCGCGATGATCACGATGGGCATCGGCGAGCTGGTCTGGTCGATGTCGCTGATGCTGCCGGAGTTCTTCGGCGGCGAGGGCGGCGTCTCGGGCAACCGGGTCGTCGGCAAGGCGGTGATGGGCATCAACTTCGGCCCGCAGATCCAGGTCTACTACCTGATCGCCATCTACTGCTTCATCTGTACGGCGGCGATGTTCGCGCTGACGCGCACGCCGCTGGGCCGCATGCTCAATGCGGTGCGCGACAACCCGGAGCGGGTCGAGTTCGTCGGCTACGACACCCGCTGGGTGCGCTACCTGGCCTTCATGATCTCGGGTTTCTTCGCCGGCATCGCGGGGGGCTTGAGCGCAATCAACACCGAGATCGTCACCGCCGAGGTCGTCGGCGCCGCGCGCTCGGGCGCCTACCTGCTGTTCACCTTCCTCGGCGGCGCCACCTTCTTCTTCGGCCCCATCATCGGCGCGGTGCTGATGGTCGTGGCCCTGGTGCTGCTGTCGGAGCTGACCAAGGCCTGGCTGCTCTACCTGGGCCTGGTCTTCCTGTTCATGGTCATGTACGCACCGGGGGGCATCGCCAGCCTGGTGATGATGAATCTGCGCGTGGCCGCCTTCGGCAAGCTCAAGCAGCTCTGGACCTCCTACCTGGCCCTGGGCGTGACGGCGCTGACGATCCTGTTCGGCGGCGGCGCGATGGTCGAGATGCTCTACCACCTGAAGCTCAACGAGGCCCTGGGCCCGCAGATGAGCTTCATGGGCGCGACGATCAACGCGCGCGGGCTGGATGCCTGGTTCGGTGCCGGTTTGGTGCTGCTCGTCGGCGTGGGCCTGTTCGAGCTGGCGCGGCGTCAGTACCGGCGCGAGTGGAGCGAGGTGCAGGAAGAGATCGAAAAGGAAATCAAGCGGAGGGAGTCGCTGTGAGCAGCTACGCACTTGAATTGCTGGACGTGCGCAAGAGCTTCGGCAAGACCGAAATCATCCGCGGCGCCCAGCTGCAGGTGAAGGCCGGCGAGCGCGTCGCCATCATCGGGCCCAACGGCGCCGGCAAGTCGACCCTGTTCAATCTGATCAGCGGCCGCTTCGGCCTTTCCAGCGGCCAGATCAATCTGCATGGCGCGCGCATCGACGGCAAGAAGCCCTACGAGATCAACCGCCTGGGCCTGTCGCGCAGCTTCCAGGTCTCCAATCTGTTCACGCGCCTGTCGGTGTTCGAGAACATCCGCTGCGCCGTGCTCTGGTCGATGGGCCACCGCTATGCCTTCTGGAAGTTCCTGGCCGACCTGACGGACGCCAATGAGCGGGCTGAAGCCGTGCTGGAGATGATCAAGCTCGACAAGAAGCGCGACGTGCTGGCGATGAACCTGACCTATGCCGAGGCGCGCGCGTTGGAGATCGGCATCACGATCGCCGGCGGCTCCAGCGTGATCCTGCTGGACGAGCCGACCGCCGGCATGAGCAAGAGCGAGACCAAGCGCTTCATCCAGCTGATCCGTGAGGTCACCGAGGGCAAGACGCTCTTGACCGTCGAGCACGATATGGGCGTCGTCTTCGGCCTGGCCGACAAGATCGCCGTGCTGGTCTATGGGGAGGTGATTGCCTTCGACACGCCCGATGCGGTGCGCGCCAATGCGCGCGTGCAGGAGGCTTATCTGGGCTCTGTGCTCGCGGAGTCGCACTGATGAGTGACCGTATTCTCAAACTCGACAACGTCCACGCTTTCTACGGCAAGAGCCATGTGCTGCATGGCGTGACGATGGAGGTGCGCCCGGGCGAGATCGTCAGCCTCTTGGGCCGCAACGGCTCGGGCCGCTCGACGACGGTGAAGACCATCATGGGCCAGGTCGACGCGCAGGGCAGCATCAGCTTCGGCGACAAGGCGCTCTTGGGCCGCAAGGCCTACGAGATCGCGCACGATGGCGTCGGCTATGTCCCGGAGAACCGCGACATCTTCCCCAAGCTGACCGTGCACCAGAACCTGATGCTGGGCCAGAAGCGCGGCGCATCGAGGCCGCGCTGGAGCTTCGACGATATGTACACCATGTTCCCGCGCCTGAAGGAGCGCCAGCACACCGAGGCCGGCGTGCTCTCGGGCGGCGAGCAGCAGATGCTGACCCTGTGCCGCACCCTGATGGGCGACCCGGACCTGATCATGATCGACGAGCCGACCGAGGGCCTGGCGCCCAAGATCGTCGAGCTGGTCGCCGAGTACCTGAAGGAGCTGAAGCGCCGCGGCATCGCCGTGCTGCTGGTCGAGCAGAAGCTGGCGATCGCGCTGGAGATCTCCGAGCGCTGCTATGTGATGGGCCATGGCCGCATCGTCTTCGAGGGCGCGCCGGGCGAGCTGCGCGCGAACAGCTATATCCGCAAGGAGTGGCTGGAGGTCTGATCCAGCGCGCGTCGGCCGCCGGCGATTCCCTCATCCAGGGTGTGCGTGCGCGCCCACAAGACGGCCGAAGCGGTGCACCATGGGCGCAACGACGCCGGAGGTGCAGCGATGGACATCGGTCAGCTGGGTGCGGGGCTGGGAGGTCTGGCCATCGGGGCGGCGCTGGGCGCCGGATTGCTGGCCTGGAAACTGGGGCGCGAGCTGGCCGGCGCCAAGTGGCGCCAGGCCCAGCTCGAGGCGGCCCGCCAGTTGCTGAGCCAGCAGAACACGCAGGCGCGCCGCCAGCTCGAGCAGGTGCAGCAGGAACTGGCCGCGCTGCGGTCGCAGGCGGCCGGCCGCGCGGCCCAAGGCCAGGCACCGGTCCGGCAGGCGGCGCCCGCCTTGCAGCCCGACCCGCCGAGCGAGGCTGAGCCGGCCGATGATGGCTTCGTGGCCACGCAGCTGCTGCCCCTGAGCCGCGGAGATGACTTCGCGCCGACACAGCAGTTCCAGTTCCGGCACTGACACGCGCGGCGGCGGCCTTCGAAGGCGCCATGCGAGCCGCAGCCTGCGGATAGGATAGACGCGATCATGCCGAGGCCGCGCCGCGCCCGACCTCTGCAAAACAGCAAGGTCCTTTGTCACGACAGGGACATCGTCGCTGCGGCGCCGCTGCCTAGAATCGAACGATCGTTCTATTTATTCCGCGCCGGGGCGGGTTTGTACCGTCCGGGCATCTCAACCGCCCGCCATCAAGGGGTAAGCAAGCATGTCAGCCACCTACGAAGTCCGCGGCAATATCGCCGTCATCACGCTGAACAATCCGCCGGTCAACGGCCTTGGCCTCGAAACGCGCAAGGCCGCGGCCGAGGGTATTGCCAAGGCCGAGGACGATGCGACCGTCAAGGCCGTCGTCATCACCGGCGCCGGCAAGGCCTTCTCCGGCGGCGCCGACATCCGCGAGTTCAACAGCCCCAAGGCGCTGACCGAGCCGACCCTGCACAGCCTGATCGCCGTGGTCGAGAACTGCACGAAGCCGGTCGTCGCCGCGATCCACTCCGTCTGCATGGGCGGTGGCCTGGAGCTGGCGCTGGGCTGCCATTACCGCGTCGCGTCGCCGGGCGCCAAGATCGCGCTGCCGGAGGTGAAGCTGGGCCTGCTGCCCGGTGCCGGCGGCACGCAGCGCCTGCCGCGCGCGCTGGGCGTCGAGCCCGCGCTGAACATGATCGTCAGCGGCGAGCCGGTCAACAGCGAACTGCTGGCCCAGGTGCCGGGCCAGCAGCTGTTCCAGAAGATCGTCGACGGCGATCTGATGGAGGGCGCGATCGCCTTCGCGCAGGACGTGGCCGACAAGCGGCCGCTGCCCAAGGTGCGCGAACTGAAGGCGCGCCACGGAAACCCGGATGCCTACTTCCAGTTCGCCCGCAATATGGTCGGCGGCATGAGCAAGAACTTCCCGGCGCCGCTGCGCTGCCTGGAGGCCGTGGCCGCCTCGGTGACGAAGAAGTTCGAGGACGGCATGAAGGCCGAGCGCGAGGGTTTCCTGGCGCTGATGCAGACGCCCGAGTCGAAGGCGCTGCGCCATGCCTTCTTCGCCGAGCGCGCCGCCAGCAAGATCGGCGACGTGCCCGAGGACACGCCCGTGCGCAAGATCGAGAAGGTCGCCGTGATCGGCGCCGGCACCATGGGTGGCGGCATCAGCATGAACTTCCTGAACGCCGGCATCCCGGTCGTCATTCTGGAAACCAAGCAGGAGGCGCTGGACCGCGGCATCGCGACGATCAAGAAGAACTACGAGGCCCAGGTCAAGAAGGGCAAGCTGAAGGAAGACAAGTACCAGCAGCGCATGGCCCTGCTGTCGACGACGCTGAACTACGCCGACATCGGCTCGGCCGATCTGGTCATCGAGGCGGTGTTCGAGGAACTCGGTGTCAAGGAGTCGGTGTTCAAGCAGCTCGACGAGGTGATGAAGCCCGGCGCGATCCTGGCCTCCAACACCTCGACGCTGGACCTGAACAAGATCGCGAACTTCACCAAGCGTCCGCAGGACGTCGTCGGCCTGCACTTCTTCAGCCCGGCCAACGTGATGAAGCTGCTGGAGGTCGTGCGCGGCGAGAAGACCGCCAAGGACGTGCTGGCCACCGTGATGCAGTTGGCCAAGAAGATCAAGAAGACGGCGGTGGTCTCGGGCGTCTGCGACGGCTTCATCGGCAACCGCATGATCGAGCAGTACTCGCGCCAGGCCGGCTTCCTGCTCGACGAGGGCGCCAGCCCGCAGCAGGTGGACAAGGCGGCCGAGAAGTTCGGCTTCGCGATGGGGCCGTTCCGCATGGGCGATCTGGCTGGCAACGACATCGGCTGGGCGATCCGCAAGCGCCGCGCGCAGGAGCGGCCGAACATGCATTACTCGAAGACGGCCGACAAGCTCTGCGAGCTGGGCCGCTTCGGCCAGAAGACCGGCGCCGGCTGGTACGACTACCAGGCCGGCAAGCGCGACGCGATCCCCTCACCGGTGGTCGCCGAGCTGCTGGAGAAGCACCGCGCCGATCTGGGCATCAAGGCCCGCGAGATCAGCGACGAGGAGATCGTCCACCGCCTCGTGTTCGCCCTGGTCAACGAGGCCGCTCACCTGCTGGAGGAGGGCATTGCCCAGCGCGCCTCGGACGTCGACATGGTCTACCTGACCGGCTACGGCTTCCCGCTGTGGCGCGGCGGCCCGATGTGCTATGCCGACACGGTGGGTCTGTTCAATGTCGTGCAGGCGATGAAGCGCTTTGCCAAGAATCCGCTCGATGACGCCAAGTTCTGGGAGCCCGCGCCGCTGATCAAGCGCCTGGTTGCCGAAGGCAAGTCCTTCTCCTGAAGCCGACAACATCTAGCGAGACACACATCATGAGCAAAGCAGTCATTGTTTCCACCGCCCGCACCCCCCTGGCCAAGAGCTGGAAGGGCGCCTTCAACATGACCCATGGCGCGACCCTGGGTGGCCACGCGGTCAAGGCCGCGGTCGAGCGCGCCGGCGTCGAGGCCGGCCATATCGAGGACGTGCTGATGGGCTGCGCGACGCCCGAGGGCGCGACCGGCGGCAATATCGCGCGCCAGATCGCGCTGCGCGCCGGCCTGCCGATCTCGGTCAGCGGCGTCACCATCAACCGCTTCTGTTCCTCGGGCCTGCAGACGATCGCGATGGCCGCGCAGCGCGTCATCGCCGGCGAGGGCGATGTCTATGTCGCCGGCGGCGTCGAGAGCATCTCCTGCGTGCAGAACGAGGCGAACCGCCATATGTACGCCGACCCCTGGCTGGTCAAGAACAAGCCCGAGATCTACTGGAGCATGCTGCAGACGGCCGAGCAGGTCGCCAAGCGCTACAACATCTCGCGCGAGCGCATGGACCAGTACGGCGCCGCCAGCCAGCAGAAGGCCTGCGCCGCCCAGGCGGCGGGCAAGTTCGCCGACGAGATGATCTCGGTGACGACGACGATGGGCGTGGCCGACAAGGTCATGGGCCTGATGACCAAGGAAGTGACGATCTCGGCCGACGAGGGCCTGCGCGAAGGCACGACCTATGAGGGCATCAAGGACCTGCGCTCGGCGCTGCCGGGCGGCCTGATCTCGGCCGGCAATGCCAGCCAGTTCAGCGACGGCGCCGGCGCCTGCGTCGTCGTCAGCGAGGACTATGCGGCCAAGCACGATCTGAAGCCGCTGGGCCGCTTCCTCGGCTTCGCAGTCGCCGGTTGCGAGCCCGACGAGATGGGCATCGGTCCCGTCTTCGCCGTGCCCAAGGTCTTGAAGAAGCTGGGCCTCACCGTCGCCGACATCGATCTGTGGGAGCTGAACGAGGCCTTCGCCGTGCAGGTGCTGTACTGCGCCGACACCCTGGGCATCCCGATGGACCGGCTCAACGTGAACGGCGGCGCGATCGCCGTCGGCCACCCCTACGGCGTGTCGGGCCAGCGCCTGACCGGCCATGCGCTGATCGAAGGCCGTCGCCGCGGCGCCAAGAAGGTGGTCGTCACGATGTGCATCGGCGGCGGCATGGGCGCGGCCGGCGTGTTCGAGGTGCTGTGAGGCGGCTGCGATCGGCTGGGCCGACGCTGTCGCTGCTGGGCGGCCTGTTGCTGCTGGCGCCGGTGGCAGCGCCGGCCGCCGAGCAGCGGCCGGCGCCCACCCGGCTGGAAACCCAGGCGATCGACGATGTGCTGGTCGCGCTGCAGCACCGCGACTGCAAGCTGGCGGCCGCGCGGCTGAACGAGGGCATGGCCCGCAAGTACGCCGGCATCTACCTGATGGCCGGCACCATGTACGAGCAGGGCCTGTGCCTGAAGCCCGACTGGGACCGCGCCGCACGCATGTACCTGATGGCCCATGAGGCCGGCCACGATGCCGGCGCCCAGCGCCTGGTCGCCGGCTACGCCGCCCCGGGCCGCGACCCGGCGGCGGCGCTGTGGTGGGCGTCCAAGCATTGGCCGCAGAACCTGCTGCCCGAATGCGCCTCGGCCAAGTCTCTGGTCGACCAGCCCGAGGCCTTTGTCGAGGCCTTGCGCGCCTGGCCGGCCGGTCGGCTGCGCGCCTGTGTCTATGTGCTGGGCGTCACCGCCGCCCTGGCCGGCGAGGTCGAGTACCCGAGCAAGGGCGTGCAGTTCTCGCTCGACGGCGAGTTGCAGATGAGCTTCAAGCCGGCCGCCGGCACGATCGAATGGACGCCGCTGAAGCTGGAGATGCGGCAGATGACCGGCGCGATGAACGGCGATGCGGTGCGCGACCGCGACAGCCGCTGGGTCAAGGACAGCTTCCGCAGCTATCTGGACGAGGTGGCCGCCGGCGTGCTGAAACGGTATCCGCGCCCCGAGGGCATCGATCCGGCCTGGCGCGTGGAACAGGTCTACGCCTTCCAGCTACAGCAGGAATAGGCAGCGGGCCATGGATGCTGACCTCGACAGCCTGCGCCGCTTCTTCGCCAGCGCGCCCTTCATGGTCGAACTGGGTGTGAGGCCGATGGCGGTCGAGCCGGGGCGGGTGAGGACCGAGCTGACGCTCGAACGCAAGCATCTGCAGCACACCGGCGTGGCCCATGCCGGCGTGCTGGCCTCGCTGGCCGATCACTCGATGGGCGCGGCGGCGCAGACGCTGGCGCCCGAGGGGCACTGGATCCTGACCGCCGAATTCAAGACCAATCTGCTGCGCGGCTCGCGCGGCGACAAACTCGTCTGCGAGGCCTGGGTGCTCAAGCCCGGCCGGCAGATCATGTTCACCGAGGCCGAGGTCCATGCGATCTCGGGCGAGGGGGATGAGCAGCAGCGCCAACTGGTCGTCAAGGCCTCGGGCACGATGGCCGTCACCCAAGCGAAATGACAAAGCGAGTAGCGATATGCGCGAGACCCTGGACTTCCTGCTGAACGACTGGCTCCGGGTTGGTGAGCTCAGCGCGCGCGAGCGCTTTGCCGACCACAATGCCGAGACCTTCGGCGCGGTGCTGGACACCTGCGAGCGCCTGGCGCGCGAGAAGTTTGCGCCCTTCAACCGCCTGGCCGATACCGAGGAGCCGCATTTCGACGGCGAGCAGGTCCATCTGCCCCAGGCCACGCACGAGGCGATGCGCGCCTTCGTCGACGCGGGCCTGCTGGCCGGCAGCCAGGACTACGAACTCGGCGGCATGCAGCTGCCCTGCGTGATCGAGATGGCCGGCAAGGCCTTCATCAGCAAGGCCAGCGTCGCGATGAGCGGCTATGCGATGCTGACCAAGGGCAATGCGAATCTCTTGATGGCGCATGGCAGCGAGGCGCAGCGCGAGGTCTTCGCCAAGAACGAGTTCGCCGGCCGCTGGTTCGGCACCATGTGCCTCTCCGAGCCGCAGGCCGGCTCGTCCCTCTCGGACGTGGCGACGCGCGCCGAGCCGGAGGACGCGGCCGATCCGCTGGGCCCGCGCTACCGGCTCAAGGGCAACAAGATGTGGATCTCGGGCGGCGAGCACGAGATGACCGAGAACATCATCCATCTGGTGCTGGCCAAGATCCCCGGCCCGGACGGCAAGCTGGTGCCCGGCACGCGCGGCATCTCACTGTTCGTCGTGCCGAAGAAGCTGGTCACGCCCGCGGGCGAGCTCAGCGGCGAGCGCAACGACGTTGCGCTGGCCGGCCTCAACCACAAGCTCGGCTACCGCGGCACGACCAACTGCCTCCTGAACTTCGGCGAGGGCCGCTTCAAGCCGGGCGGCAAGGCGGGTGCGGTCGGCTATCTCGTGGGCAAGCCCGGCGAAGGCCTGAAATGCATGTTCCACATGATGAACGAGGCGCGCATCGGCGTCGGCCTCGGTGCGGTGATGCTGGGTTATGCCGGCTACGAGGCCAGCCTCGAGTACGCGCGCCAGCGGCCGCAGGGCCGCGCGATCGGCCCCGGCGGCAAGGACGCCGCCCAGCCGCAGCGGCCCATCATCGAGCATGCCGACGTCAAGCGCATGCTCTTGGCGCAGAAGAGCTATGTCGAGGGTGGCCTGGCCCTGGAGCTGTTCTGCGCGCGCCTGGTCGACGAGGCCAACACCGGCGACGCCGATGCGGCCGCCGAGGCGACGCTGCTGCTGGAGGTGCTGACCCCGATCGCCAAGAGCTGGCCCAGCGAATGGTGCCTGGAGGCCAACTCGCTGGCCATCCAGGTGCTGGGCGGCTATGGCTACACGCGCGACTTCCCGGTCGAGCAGCACTGGCGCGACAACCGCCTGAACATGATCCACGAGGGCACGCACGGCATCCAGGGCCTGGACCTCTTGGGCCGCAAGGTGGTGATGGACGGCGGCCGCGCGCTGCAACTGCTGGCCGCGCGCATCAATGCGACGATCGAGCGGGCCTTGCCACGGCCGGCGCTGGCCGAACGAGTCAACGAGCTGGCCGCCGCGCTGGCCAAGATCGGCCGCGCGACCAAGAGCGCCTGGGCCACCGGCGCGCCCGAGGAGGCGCTGGCCAATGCCACGCCCTATCTGCAGGCCTTCGGTCATCTGGTGCTGGCCTGGATCTGGCTGGAGCTGGCGCTGGCGGCGGAGGGAGAGAGCGACTTCGCCCGCGGCAAGCAGGCGGCGGCGCGCTATTTCTTCGCCTACGAGCTGCCCAAGATCGATGCCTGGCTGGCCGTCGTTGCCAGCCGCGAGCCGCTGTGCCGGGAGATGCAAGATGCCTGGTTCTGATGCGCGCAAGCCGCTCTCGGCCAAGGCGCTGCTGTGGATCGAGCGCCTGGTCTGGATCCTGATCTATGCCGGCCTGCTGGCCGCCTCGCTGGGCCTGTTCCTTCGCCTGGGGGCGCCCGAGGGCCATGTGCTCGGCTATGTGCTGATGGTCAAGGGCGGCATCGCGGCGGCCGTCGGCGTGGTGCTGATCTGGATCCGCTCGCGCTTCCCCTGAATTCAATGGAGACATCCCGATGACAACGACGAAAGTTCAAGACCTGTTCGACCTGAGCGGCCAGGTGGCCCTGGTGACCGGCGGCTCGCGCGGCCTGGGCCTGCAGATGGCCGAGGCGCTGGGCGAGGCCGGCGCCAAGATCATGCTCAGCTCGCGCAAGGCCGCCGACCTCGAAGAGGCGGTTGCCCATCTGCAGGATCGCGGCATCGACGCACGCTGGATTGCCACCGACGCGTCCGATGAGGCCCAGGCGCGCGCGCTGGTGACGCAGACGATGGAGCGCCTGGGCCGCATCGACATCCTGGTCAACAACGCCGGCGCCACCTGGGGCGCGCCGGCCGAGGAGCACACGATCGAGGCCTGGGACAAGGTGATGAACCTGAACATCCGCAGCCTCTTCGTCGTCGCCCAGGAAGTGGCGCGGCAGAGCATGATCCCGCGCAAGAGCGGCCGCATCATCAATATCGCCTCGATCGCCGGCCTGGGCGGCAACCCGGTGATGATGAAGACGATCGCCTACAACACCAGCAAGGGCGCGGCGGTCAACTTCACGCGCGCCTTGGCCGGCGAGTGGGGCCAGCACGGCATCACCGTCAACGCGATCGCGCCGGGCTTCTTCCCCAGCAAGATGACCAAGGGCCTCTTGGCCGCGGTCGGCGAGAAGAATATGGCGGCCCATGCGCCGCTGAACCGGCTCGGCGACGACGAGGACCTGAAGGGCGCCGTGCTGCTGTTCGCCAGCCGCGCCGGCAAGCACATCACCGGCCAGATCCTGGCCGTCGACGGCGGCGTCAGCGCCCTCGTTGGAGGCTGATTTTGAGCACGCCGCCGCTGAGTTTTCCGGTCCATATCCCTTTCGTCGAACAGCTCGGCTTCGAGCTGCTTGCCGCCGGCGGCGGTGAGTCGGAGCTGTCGGTGAACCTGACCGACGCGCACATGAACTCCTGGGCCGTGGCCCATGGCGGCGTCGTGATGACCTTGCTGGACGTGGCGATGGCGATTGCCGCGCGCAGTCCGCAGCGCAGCGGCGAGGGCTACGGGCCCGGCGTCGTCACCGTGGAGATGAAGACGAGCTTCATGCGACCCGGCGAAGGCCGGCTGCGCGGCCTGGGCAAGCTGCTGCACCGCACGGCGACGATGGCCTTCTGCGAAGGCTCGGTGCTCGACGAGCAGGGGCGCTTGTGCGCCCACGCGACCGGCACCTTCAAGTTCATCAAGGCGCTGCCGGCGCGCGACCGGGCGCTCAAGCCGCTGCAGAACAAGGGCGAGGATCCTGCTCAGCCCTTGAAGTAGACCATCTGGTGCGTGCTGGCCAGCAGCTGGCCGGCATCGCTCCAGACCTCGGCGCTCTGGTCGAAATAGCCATTGCGGAAGTTCACGCCGCGCGCGCAGCCCAGCACCGGCCGCTCGCCTTGCGCCGCGAGCAGGGCCGCGTCGGCATGGAAATAGGTCGTCAGCGTTACCGTGCCGATGGGCGCCAGCTGGCGGCGGCGCAGGAAGATGCGCGGGAAGAAGCTGTCGCAGATCGCCGCCAGCGAGGCGAAGTCCAGCGGCCGCGGCGGCTCGTCGCGCAGCCAGAGCCGGCTTTGCGAGGCCGGCTGCTCGCGGCCGTCGAAGGCCTCGGGCATGCCGCCGTCCACAAAGCGCATGTCGTAGCGCTGCACCCAGGCCGGTGCGCCGAAGCGAGCGCGGGCCGGTGCCAGGCTCGCGGCCGACGGCACCTCCGCCGGCATCTGGGCCTCGGCGCTCGACCAGGTCTCGCGCCGCAGCGCGAACACGGCGCTGGCCGTCGCGGCCGTCTCGCCGCCCTGGCTCAGCTCGATCAGCCAGTGCTGGGTCGAGCGGTTGCTGCGCACCGGCCGCGCGATGACTTCGAAGCCGCCCTCGGCCAGCGCGGCGGCGAAGTTCACCGTCAGCGCGATCGGCTCGCCGAGCCGCGCCGGATGGACCAGCGCCGCCTGCAGCAGGGTGGCGGCGGTGACGCCGCCGAAGGGGCCGACCATATTGGCGTAGGCGGGGCTGGTGGCGCCGCGATGGCCGGCGTCGCCGGGCAGGGGCGTGAGTGCGATGGCGGCGTCGAAAGGATGTTGCATGGCTCGGGATTCGATGGACGGCGGGGCCTCAGTCTAAAAAAGAACGACCGTGCTTTTCTGTCGCCGACGAGACTCCCCCTGCCGGGCATGCCATGCTTCAATGCGGCATTCCTCTCGAACATCACGCAGGAGACTCCGATGACCGTCAATCGCCAGATCCACCTCGTCTCGCGCCCCCAGGGCGAACCCAGCGCCGCCAACTTCAAGCTCGTGGAAGCCGCCGTGCCGGCGCTGACCGAGGGTCAGGTCTTGGTGCGCAACCATTACCTGAGCCTGGATCCCTATATGCGCGGCCGCATGAACGAGGGCAAGAGCTATGCGGCGCCGCAGCCGCTGGACGCGGTGATGATCGGCGGCACCGTCGGCGAGGTCGTCGACTCCAAGAACGATCACTTCAAGGTCGGCGACAAGGTGGTCGGCATGGGCGGCTGGCAGGAGTACCAGTTGGTCGATGCGAACCAGCGCGGCGTGCTGCAGAAGGTGGACACGACGCACATCCCGCTGTCGGCCTATCTGGGCGCCGTCGGCATGCCCGGCGTCACCGGCTGGTACGGCCTGGTGAAGATCATCGATCCGAAGCCGGGCGAGACGGTCGTCGTCAGCGCCGCCTCGGGCGCCGTCGGCGGCGCGGTCGGCCAGCTGGCCAAGGCCCGCGGCGCGCGCGCGGTCGGCCTGGCCGGCGGCCCGGACAAATGCCGCCAGGTGGTCGAGGAGCTGGGCTTCGACGCCTGCATCGACTACAAGCAGCACCCGGACGTGAAGAGCCTGTCGACCGCGCTGAAGGAAGCCTGCCCGAAGGGCATCGACGGCTATTTCGAGAACGTCGGCGGCATCATCCTCGACGCGGTGATGCTGCGCGCCAATGCCTTCAGCCGCATCGCCATGTGCGGCATGATTTCCGGCTACAACGGCGAGCCGATCCCGATGCAGTACCCGCAGCTGATCCTCTCCAACCGGATGAAGATCGAGGGCTTCATCGTCAGCGAGCACATGGAGGTCTGGCCCGAGGCGCTGAAGGAACTCGGCACCCTGGTTGCCACCGGCAAGTTCAAGTACCGCGAGACGGTGGCGGACGGCATCGCCAGCGCGCCGGAGGCCTTCCTGGGCTTGCTCAAGGGCAAGAACTTCGGCAAGCAATTGGTCAAGCTGATCTGAGCCGGATCGGCAATGACTGATCCGCTGCGCTGGACCTGCGCGCCGGCGGCCGAGCTGAGCACGAGCGCGCTGTACCAGGCGCTGGCGCTGCGCGCGCAGGTCTTCGTCGTCGAGCAGCACTGCGTGTTCCTTGACCCCGATGGCCTGGATCTGCGGCCAGGCGCCTGGCAGTTGCTGGGCCATGACGGGCAGGGCGACCTGATGGTCTGCGCGCGGCTCTTGGCGCCGGGCATCAAGGGCGCGCGGCAGGTCCACCCGATGATCAGCCGCGTCGTCAATGCGCCGGCGGCGCGCGGGCAGGGCCTGGGCCGGCGGCTGATGGAGCGCGCGATCGCCGAATGCACGCGGCGCTGGCCGGGCCTGCCGATCGACATCGGCGCCCAGGCTTATCTGCAGCGCTTCTACGCCAGCCTCGGCTTCGAGCCGCTCTCGGCGCTCTACGACGAGGACGGCATCCCGCATCTGGATATGAGGAGACCCGCCGCATGAGCGATCCAGCATTGATCCTGCACCATTACGCCGGCTCGCCGTTCTCGGAGAAGGTGCGCCTGGTGCTGGGCTACAAGGGCCTGGCCTGGCGCAGCGTCACCGTGCCGGTGATCCTGCCCAAGCCCGATGTGCTCGCGCTGACCGGCGGCTACCGCCGCACGCCTTTTCTGCAGATCGGCGCCGACATCTATTGCGACACGGCGCTGATGTGCCAGCGCATCGACCGGCTCGCGCCGACGCCGACGCTTTACCCGCGCGAGGCCGGCGGCACGGCCGCGCTGATCGCGCAATGGGCCGACACCGATCTGTTCTGGGCCGCCGCGCCCTACACGATGCAGCCGGCCGGCATCGCGACCGTCTTTGCCGGCGTGCCGCCCGAGGTGATCAAGGCCTTTGGCGCTGACCGCATGGCCATGTCGGCCGGCGTCAGGCGTGCGCCGCTGGCCGATGCGACGGCGGCGCTGACAAGCTATCTGCTCTGGCTGGAACAGATGCTGGCCGATGGCCGGGACTTCCTTTGCGGCGGCCTGCCCAGCATTGCCGACTTCGCCGTCGTCCACTGCCTCTGGTTCATCCGCCGCGCCGGCCCGCTGGCCGCCATCATGGCGCCGCACGAGCGCCTGGCCGCCTGGTACGAGCGCGTGCGCGCCTTCGGCCATGGCCAGAGCACGGCAATGAGCAGCGAGGAGGCGATCGCGCTGGCCGCCGCGGCGAACCGGCACGCCGAGGTCGAGGTGATGCCCGGCCTGGGCTTCGAGCCCGGCCAGGCGCTGACCGTCACGCCGCTCGACTACGCCTTCGATCCGGTGGCCGGCGAGCTGGTCGGCCTGACGAACGACAGCGTCACCCTGCGCCGCCGCGACGAGCGTGCCGGCATCGTCCACGTCCATTTCCCGCGCATCGGCTATGCCTTGCGCAAGGCAGAACAGGAAAGCAAGCAAGCATGAAGAACTACCAAGGCAGGACCGCCGTCATCACCGGCGCCGGCTCGGGCTTCGGCCTCGAGGTCGCCCGCATCGCCGCCGCGCGCGGCATGAACCTGGTGCTCTGCGATGTGCAGAGCGATGCACTGGACAAGGCCGCGGCCGAGTTCGAGGGCCGCGTGCCCGTGCTGGCGCGTAAGGTCGACGTGGCCAAGGCCGCCGAGATGGAGGCGCTGGCTGCGGCGGTCAAGGCCCGCTTCGGCGCCCCGCACGTCGTCTTCAACAATGCCGGCGTCGGCTCGGGCGGCCTGATCTGGGAGAACACGCTGGCCGACTGGGAATGGGTGCTGGGCGTCAATCTGATGGGCGTGGTCCACGGCGTGCGCCTGTTCACGCCGATGATGCTGGAGGCGGCCGCCGCCGATCCCGGCTACGAGGGGCATATCGTCAACACCGCCTCCATGGCCGGCATGCTCAACGCGCCGAATATGGGGGTCTACAACGTCTCCAAGCATGCGGTGGTCTCGCTGAGCGAGACGCTTCATCAAGACCTGGCCCTGGTCACCGAGCAGATCCGGGCCTCGGTGCTGTGCCCCTTCTTCGTGCCGACCGGCATCTCGCAAAGCCATCGCAACCGGCCCGCCGACGCGCCGGCCGCCAAGCCCACCAAGAGCCAGCTGATCGGCCAGGCCATGAGCGACAAGGCGGTGTCCTCCGGCAAGCTGACGGCGGCCGAGGTCGCGGCCATGGTCTTCGCCGCGATGGACGAAGAGCGCTTCTATGTGTTCAGCCACCCGCATGCGCTGGCCGGCGTGCAGACGCGGCTGGAGGATGTGATGCTCTTGCGCAATCCGACCGATCCATTCAAGGATCGCCCCGAGATCGGCGCGAAGCTGAAGGCGGCGCTGCGCGAGGGCTGAGACCCGCCCCCCGCGGGGGCACAATCGGGGGGTGATCCGCATCCTCATCCGCTCGATTCGCCGGTTTGGTCTCTGGTGCCCGGGTCTTGCCCTGCTTCTGCTGGCCAGCGCCGCGCGCGCCAACGGCCTGGCGCTGAGCGCCGAGGAGCGCGCCTGGATCGCCGAGCACCCGGTCCTGCGCGTCGCCAGCTCGAGGAGCTACGGGCCCTTCACCTTCGTCGATGCCGGCGGCGCGGTGCGCGGGCTCTCGATCGACTATGCGACCCGGCTGCAGCAGCTGACCGGGCTGCAACTGCAGCTGATGCCGCCGGCGCCGTTCGCCGACTCCATGCAGGCGCTCAGGGGCGGTCGGCTGGACATGATGATGTCGCTGCGCGACGCGCCCGAGCGGCGCGAGTTCCTCGCCTTCACGCGGCCCTATATCTCGGTGCCGGCAGTGCTGCTGCGCCGCCGCGTCGCCGGCGCGGCGGGCGCCGAGGCCGGCGAGCTCGCGCCCGGCGAGCCGGTCTCGGTCAGCCGCGGCTATGCGGTCGGTGGCTTCCTGGCCGAGCGCTTCCCCGGCAATCCGCTGCAGATCGAGAGCGACGACCGCAATCTGCTGCGCCGCCTGGCCGGCGGCGAGATCGGGGCCGGCGTTGCCGACCTGGCCAGCGCGACCTTTCTGATGCGCAGCGACGGCATCGGCAATGTGCGTGTCGTCGCGGACATCGGCTTTGCCTACGACCTGGGCATCGGCTACCGGCGCGACTGGCCGATGCTGGGCCGCATCCTGCAGAAGGGCCTGGACCAGATCGGTGCCGACGAACGCCAGAAAATCGCCGACCGCTGGATCCCGCTGGACCGCGACAGTGCCGGCCTGCGGCGCGAGGTCGTCATCGCCGCCACCGGCGTGCTGGCCCTGGGCCTGGCCGCCGTCGGCCTGCTCTATGCGTGGAACCGCGCGCTGCGCCGCCAGGTCGTCGCGCGCACCGAGCAATTGCGCCAGGAGCTGGCCGAGCGCCGGCGCCTGCAGGACGCCGACCATGCGCGCGCGGTGGCCGAGCTGGCCAACCGCGCCAAGACCGAGTTCATGTCGCAGGCCAGCCATGAGCTGCGCACGCCGCTGAACGCGGTGCTGGGCTTTGCGCAACTGCTGGAGAACGACGCGGCGCGGCCGCTGGACGCGACCCAGCGCCAGCGCATCGCGCACATCGAGAGCGCCGCCCGCCACCTGCTGGTGCTGATCGAGGACATGATGAGCTTCTCGCGGCTGGAGTCGGGCAGCCTGGCCGTCGAGCCGCGGCCGCTGGATGCCGGCCCGGTCGTGCAGCGCTGCGTCGAGCTGGCGATGCCGGCGGCGCAGGCGGCCGGCATCGCGCTGCGCTATGCGCCCGACACGCAGCAGCGGATGGCGCTGGCCGATCCGGTGCGGCTGGAGCAGGTGCTGCACAACCTGCTGTCCAATGCGATCAAGTACAACCGGCGCGGCAGCTGGGTCAGCGTCAGCGCCGGGCCGCGCGAGCCGGCGCTGTTCTGCATCGAGGTCGCCGATGGCGGCCTGGGCCTCAGCGCCGAGCAGCAGTCGCAGCTGTTCCAGCCCTTCAACCGCCTGGGCCGCGGCGCGACCACCGAGGGCACCGGCATCGGCCTGGTCATCTGCAAGCAGCTGACGGAGCGCATGGGCGGCCGCATCCGGGTGCACAGCGAGGCCGGCGAGGGCAGCCGCTTCACGCTGGAGCTGCAGGCCGCGGCGGCGGTCTGAGCTTCTGGCACACTGCCGCTCCCTTCGAATCGCCGTCCGCCATGTCCGCTGCTCCCGCCCCCTCCGCCCCCCAGGTCGCCGTCATCGGCGGCGGCCCGGCCGGCCTGATGGCGGCCGAGACCCTGGCCGAGGCCGGGCTGCAGGTCGAGGTCTATGACGCGATGGCCTCGGTGGGCCGCAAGTTCCTGCTGGCCGGCAAGGGCGGGCTGAACCTGACCCATTCGGAAGCCTTCGAGCCCTTCCTCGGCCGCTTCGGCGAGCGCGCGGCCCAGATCGAGCCGCTGCTGCGCCGGCTCGACGGCCCGGGCCTGCGCGACTGGGCCGCGGGCCTGGGCGTCAGCACCTTCGTCGGCACTTCGGGCCGCGTGTTCCCGAGCGATATGAAGGCGGCGCCGCTGCTCCGCGCCTGGCTGCACCGGCTGCGCGAGGCGGGCGTGCGCTTTCATATGCGCAGGCGCTGGCTGGACTGGGATGCCGATGGCGCCTTGCGCCTGACCGGCCCCGAGGGCGAGCTGCGCCTGCGGCCGGCCGCCACCGTGCTGGCCCTGGGCGGCGCCTCCTGGCCGCAGCTGGGCTCCGACGGTGCCTGGGTCGACAGGCTGGCGGCGCGCGGTGTCGAGATCGCGCCGCTGCGCGCGGCTAACTGCGGCTTCGACCTTGGCGCGACGCGGGCCGAGGCCGCGGCGCCGGGCTGGAGCACCGTCTTCGCCGAGCGCTTTGCCGGCCAGCCGGTCAAGCCGGTCGCCCTGCATTTGCAAGGGCGGGGCGGCCGGCGTTTCGAGCGCCGCGGCGAGTTCGTCATCACCGCGACCGGCATCGAGGGCTCGCTGGTCTATGCGGCCGCGAGCCTGATCCGCGAGGAGATCGCCGAGTTCGGTTCGGCGACGGTGCAGCTGGACCTGCTGCCCGATCGCACGGCCGACTTCGTCGCCGCCGAGGTCGCGCGGCCGCGCGGCACGCGCTCGATGTCCACCCATCTGAAGAGCCGGCTGGGCATTGAGGGCCTCAAGGCCGGCCTCTTGCACGAGGTGCTGGACAAGAGCGCCTACCAGGATCCGGCGCGGCTGGCCGCGACGCTGAAGCGCCTGCCGCTGACCCTGCTGGCCGCGCGCCCGGTGGCCGAGGCGATCAGCACGGCCGGCGGCGTGCGCTTCGAGGCGCTGACGCCGGAGCTGCAGCTGAAGGCGCTGCCCGGCGTGTTCTGCGCCGGCGAGATGCTGGACTGGGAGGCGCCGACCGGCGGCTATCTGCTGACGGCTTCGATGGCCAGCGGCCGCGTGGCCGGCGAGGGCGCCGCGGCCCATTGCCTCGCGCGGCGCTGACTGGGGAAAACCAGGGGCGAGGCTGGCCTTGCGCCACCCGCATTCAGGCCGCATTGCACCCCCCGTCGCGCACGGAGCCGGCCCTACAGTCGGCCGCATCGAGGCGCAGCGCGAAGGAACCAATCGACGATGGCCGCAGACCTGACGATTGCTTGGCGCGGAGCTGGGCAAACCCGGGGCAGGGCGCGCTCCCGCCTTGCGTACATTCGCCCCCTGCGTTCCGCGGCAAGCGCGCGCAAGAAGAAGATTCTGAGGAGACCGAGCTGATGCGACCCCACGATTTCCCGCGCCCGCTGGCGTGCGGAAAACTCCTGTTCACCCTGCTCGCGGCCGCCGCCCTGTGCGCCTGTTCGAAGACGGCCACGCCGCTGGGCGAGGCCAAGGTCGATGCCGAGCTGCAGAAGAAGATCCAGGAGCAGCTGCTCGATGCCAAGCCCGGCAGCGTCGTCGAGATCCCGGCCGGCAATTTCCATTTCGACCGCGGCCTCTCGCTGCGCGGCAATGGCGTGACCATCCGCGGCGCCGGCATCGACAAGACCATCATCTCCTTCAAGGGCCAGACCAGCGGCCCCGAAGGGCTGATCGTCTACGCCAACGACTTCACGCTGGAAGGCCTGACGATCGAGGACAGCAAGGGCGATGCGGTCAAGATCAACGACGGCGAGAACATCACCGTGCGCAAGGTGCGCGTGCGCTGGAGCGGCGAGGCCAAGACCAGCAACGGTGCCTACGGCATCTACCCGGTCAAGACCCGCAATGTGCTGATCGAGGACTGCGAGGCCTATGGCGCCTCGGACGCCGGCATCTATGTCGGCCAGTCGACCGGCGTGATCGTGCGCCGCAACCGCGCCGAGCAGAACGTCGCCGGCATCGAGATCGAGAACACCGTCAACGCCGATGTCTACGACAACCTGGCGACCGACAACACCGGCGGCATCCTGGTCTTCAACATGCCCAATCTCTCGCAGCCCGGCCACAGCACCCGGGTCTACAAGAACAAGGCGGTGAAGAACAACCGCGCCAACTTCGGCGCCAAGGGCACGGCGGTCGCCAGCGTGCCGGCCGGCTCCGGCATCGTCATCAACTCGAACTCCAAGGTCGAGATCTTCGACAACGACATTGCCGACAACCAGACCGGCAATGTGATCATCTCGAGCTACTACTCGACCGGCTATTTCTCCAAGGAGGGCGTGGAGCCCAGCTACGACCCCTATCCGCGCGCCATCCTGGTCACGGGCAACCGCTTCAGCGGTGGCGGCGACTCGCCGGACGGCCTGGACCTGAAGACCCTGAAGACGGTGATGTTCGGCATCAACGGCCGCTTCCCCGATGTGCTGTGGGACGGCTATGCCGATGCCAAGAGCGCCGGCAAGCCGGAGGAGCGCATCTGCGTGCGCAACGGCGAGTCGCAGGTGCTCAATGCCGACGGCCCGAACAAGTACAAGAACCCGCAGATCGATGCGAGCAAGCCGCATGACTGCGAATTGCCGCGTCTGAACCCGGTCGTGCTGGCCGGCCGCAGCTGAGTCAAATCCGTTTCCGATGTTGAAGTCTTTGTATGGCTGGCGCTCCCTGCTGGGTGCGCTGGCGCTGTCCGGCCTGGCCGCCTGCAGCAAGCCCCCCGAGCCGGTCGCCTTCATCGCCGAGGGCCGTCCGGCCAAGCTGAGCGACTGGCATGTGCTGCGTGCCGATGGCGGCAAGCTCAAGCTCAACACCGGCGTGATGCCCTACGAGCTGAACACGCCGCTGTTCTCCGACCATGCGCACAAGCTGCGCACGGTCTGGATGCCGCAGGGTCAGCGGGCCAAGTTCTCCGAGCTGGAGGTGTTCGACTTGCCCGTCGGCACCATCATCTCCAAGACCTTCTACTACCCGAAGGGCGAGGGCCAGACCCTGCTGCAGACGCATTCGGACAGCAGCGCCGAGCTGAAGGACGGCGCGCTGGATCTGAGCCGGGTGCGCCTGGTCGAGACGCGCATCCTGGTGCGGCGCGCGGATGGCTGGGCCGCCTTGCCCTATGTCTGGAACGCCGAGCAGACCGAGGCCGAGCTCGCCCGCACCGGCGATCAGCTCCAGCTGACGCTGCAGGACGCGGCCGGCAAGCGCCAGAGCTTCCCCTATGTGGTGCCGAACGAGAACCAGTGCGCGAGCTGCCATATGGTCAAGCTCAAGAGCAAGGAAGTGCAGCCGATCGGCCTCAAGGCGCGCCATCTGAACCGCGACTTCGTTTATCAAGGCAGCAGCGAGAACCAGCTTGCCCATATGGTCAAGGCGGGCTACCTGGGCGGCCTGCCCGAGGACCTGGCCGGCGTGCAGAAGGCCGCCAACTGGCTGGACAAGACCCAGCCACTGGAGGCCCGCGCACGCGCCTACCTGGACATCAACTGCGCGCATTGCCACAACCCGCGCGGCCCGGCCAGCAACACGGCGCTGAACCTGGAGCCCTTCCTGGCGCCGGACCGTCATCTGGGCCTGTGCAAGCCGCCGGTGGCGGCCGGCAAGGGCACCGGCGACCGCCTGTTCGGCATCGTGCCCGGCAAGCCGGACGAATCGATCATGAGCTTCCGCCTGGCCTCCCAGGAAGGCGGCGTGATGATGCCCGAGCTGGGCCGCAGCACCGTGCATGAAGAGGGCATGCAGCTGATACGCGAGTGGATCGCGGCCTTGCCCGGCCGCTGCAACGAAGCCACCCACTGACTGGAACGATCACGAGGAGACAAGAGCGATGAAGAAGAGACCGAGCCCGACGCCCGTCGCCCTGGCCTGCGCTGCCGCCCTGCTGGCCGGCGTGGCTCATGCGCAGGACAGCGCGCCCGTCAACAATCTGGGCGTCGTCGAGGTGACCGGCCAGAGCCGCGTCCAGCAGCTGCAGGACGTGCCGATCACGATGAGCGTGGTCGGCGCCGACAAGGTGAAGTCGCTGGGCGCCGTCAACATCGGCCAGCTCGACGGCTATGTGCCCGGCCTGAGCGTCAGCGCCACCCAGCCGACCCAGCCCAGCTACTCGATGCGCGGCATCGGCACCGGCGACTTCGGCATCGGCACCGACGCGCCGGTGGGCGTCTATCTGAACGGCGTCTACACCGGCAAGACCGGCGGCGCGCTCCTGAACTTCAACGACGTCAAGCGCATCGAGGTGCTGCGCGGCCCGCAGGGCACGCTGTTCGGCCGCAATGCCGCTGGCGGCGCGATCTCCATCGTCAACAACGACCCGGCCAACCGCCAGGAGGCCAGCGGCACGCTGCGCCTGGGCGACCGGGGCACGCGCCATATCGAGGCGCTGTACAACAACGCCATCAACGACAGCACGGCCTTTCGCATCAGCGCCGTCGGCCACCACCAGGACGGCTGGCTGACCAACAGCTTCGACGGCAAGAAGATGGGCGGCGCCGACGACTGGGGCACGCGCATGGCGCTGCGCTGGGCCGGCGAGGAGACCTCGGTGCTGCTCAGCTGGGAGCATGAGAAGCTCGACCAGCCGGCGCGTCCGGTCTTCCTGCTGCCTGCGCAGCCGAGCTTCCCGGTCGACCCGTCCAACTGGCAGGATCCGCGCGGCAAGACCCTGGCCAATGACCCGCAGCCGAACTCGGAGGCGCGCAAGTTCGACGGCGTGACGCTGAAGATCGAGCACACGACGCCGATCGGCGAGCTGACCAGCCTGACCGCCTGGCGCCATTTCGATGCCCACAACTTCCAGGACAACGACGGCACGGCCCTGCGCGCGCATTACCTGATGACGGGCAATGTCGAGCAGAACACCACCTGGCAGCAGGAGTTCCGCCTGAACGGCAAGACCGACAAGCTGAACTGGGTGGCCGGCGTGTCGGCCTATTACGAGAAGGCCAAGCAGACCAGCCAGGTCAATGCCTACACCGACTCGCTGGACACCCTGCTGCTGCACAACCCGGCCGCCGGCCTGGCGCCCTACGCGACGGTGACCGGCATCACGCAGATGCTGGGCATCCCGGGCGTCAATCTGCTGGGCCAGACCTGGCAGGAGAACATGAATGCGCAGGGCGTCTACAAGGCGGTTGCCGCCTATGGCGACGTGATCTGGAAGCTCGGCGACGCGACCAATCTGACCGGCGGCATCCGCTTCACCCGCGACGAGAAGGAATTCTCCTGGCTGAGCCCGAACCGCATCGCGCCGGGGCTGGACGCCCAGCTGGCCGCGCTGGACAAGGCCGGCTTCTTCCCCGGCCTGGTGGCGATGGGCGCGATGAGCCCCGAGGAGGCCGGTGCGCTGCAGTACCTGATGACGAGCAATCTGGAGTTCAACGACCCGCGCTCGGCCAGCACCCCGCTGAAGACCAAGACCTCCTGGAACGACGTCAGCCCGCGCCTGGTGCTGGACCACCATCTGGACAAGAACACCATGCTGTTCGGATCGGTGACGCGCGGCTACCAGGCCGGCGGCTTCAACGCGCTGAGCGTCGGCGGCCAGTACGAGCCCGAGCGCGTCACCAACTACGAGATCGGCGCCAAGGGCCGCGTCGAGGGCACGGGCCTGTTCTACACCAGCTCGCTGTTCCACTACGACTTCACCAATCTGCAAAGCCTGACCCTGGTGCCGGCCAGCACGCCGGCGGGCGTGCCCTCCTACCAGGTCACCGTCAGCGACCAGACCGCGATCGGCCTGGACCTGGAAGCCCAGTGGCAGATCGACAAGACCTGGCGCATCAACGGCGCGGCCGAGTACATCGACCAGACCTACAAGCACTTCAGCACGCCGGGCGGCGGCAAGAACCTCGCCGGCCAGCCGGTGGGCACGCCGAAGTGGACGGCCACCCTGGGCGGCGAGGCGGTCGTGCCGCTGGCCCAGGGCCGGGCGCGCTTCAACCTCAACTGGGCCTACAGCGGCGCCCAGCGCTGCAACGACGACTCGCAGGCGCAGGGCGGTTGCATCAAGACGGCGACGCTGGACATCGGCGAGGCCCGCCTGCGCGTCGACGCCCGCATCGGCTGGGAGGCGCCGCAGCAGCGCTGGGGCGTGGCCCTGCTGATCAACAACCTGACCGACAAGCAGTACGTCAGCGCGGCCAGCACGACCGGCGCCCCCTTCGGCGCGCCCTATGCGTCGGTGACACCGCCGCGGCAGATCAGCATCGAGATCAGCGCCAAGCTCTGAGCGGGCGGGGTCCAGGGGCGCCGGGCAGCTGCTGCCCGGCGCCTTTTTTTTGCCTAGACTTCGGCAAGGAGATGGCGATGAACTGGCAAACCCATGAAATCGGCAACCAGGTCGACGAGCTGAGCGACTACCGGCTGCTCGACACCGACCTGCCGCTGCGCGAGGCGCTCGCGCATGCCGGGGCGCAGGCCTTCGAGCCGGGGCTGGCGGCCTATGGCGCCGAACTGGGCCGCGCCGAGAGCTATGCGCTGGCCGAGACGGCGAACCGGCTGACGCCGGAGCTGAACAGCTTCGACAAGCGCGGCCGGCGCATCGACCGCGTCGACTTCCATCCGAGCTGGCATCAGTTGCTGGCGCTGTACCGCCGCCAGGGCCTGGTCGCGCTGCCCTTTGCCGATGCGCGGCCGGGGCGCTGGTCGGCCTGGGCGGCGGGCTTCTATCTGCATGGCCAGATCGAGGCCGGCACCCTGTGTCCGGCAACGATGACGCAGGCGGCGATTCCGGTGCTGCAAAAGGAACCGGCGCTGTGGGCGCAGCTGCGGGATCAGCTGCTGTCGAAGGACTACGACCCGCGCGACCTGCCGCTGGTGCAGAAGCGCTCGATCTGGCTGGGCATGGGCATGACCGAGAAGCAGGGCGGCTCGGACGTGCGCGCCAACACGACGGCGGCCACGCCGACCGGCGCCGGCGGGCGTGGCGGCGAATACCGGCTGCGCGGCCACAAATGGTTCTTCTCGGCGCCGATGTGCGACGCGCACCTGGTCGTCGCCAAGACGGCCGACGGGGCGCCCAGCTGCTTCTTCGTGCCGCGCTGGCGGCCCGACGGCACAAAGAACCCGGTGCAGATCCAGCGCCTGAAGAACAAGCTCGGCAACCGCAGCAACTCGAGCTCCGAAGTCGAGTTCCAGGACGCCTACGGCATCCTGATGGGCGAGGAGGGCCGCGGCATCCCCACCATCATCGAGATGGCCACCACCACGCGGCTGAACTGCGTGGTCGGCAGCGCGGCGATGCTGCGCCAGGCGCTGGTGCAGGCGCTGCATTACGCGCGCCATCGCCAGGCCTTCGGCCGCCTGTTGGTCGAACAGCCGCTGATGCGCG
The DNA here is from genome assembly GCF_030410485.1 of Roseateles violae. Taxonomy (GTDB): domain Bacteria; phylum Pseudomonadota; class Gammaproteobacteria; order Burkholderiales; family Burkholderiaceae_C; genus Roseateles_D; species Roseateles_D violae. The sequence goes on from NZ_JAUHHC010000006.1 coordinate 220,836, forward strand.
CGGTGCTGGCCGATCTGGCCCTGGAGAGCGAGGCCGCCGTGGCGCTGATGATGCGGCTGGCGCGTGCCTTCGAGCGCCAGCATGAGGACGCCGGCGAGCGTGCCTGGGTGCGCATGATGACGCCGGCGGCGAAGTTCTGGGTCTGCAAGCGGGCGGTCGAGCTGACCGGCGAGGCGATGGAGGTGCTGGGCGGCAACGGCTATATCGACGACGGCATCATGGCGCGCCTGTTCCGCGAGGCGCCGGTCAACTCGATCTGGGAAGGCTCGGGCAATGTGATGTGCCTGGACCTGCTGCGCGCCATCGCGCGCGAGCCGCAGGCCTTCATGGCCCTGCTCGACGAACTGGGCGAGCAGGCCGGCGAGGAGCCGCTGCTGCGTGCCGAGCTGGCCGAGCTGCGTGCGCTGCTGGCCACGCCGCCGGCGCAGCTGGAGGGCCTGGGCCGCCGGCTGGCCGAGCGCCTGGTGCTGCTGGCCCAGGCCGCGCTGCTGCGCCGCGACGCGCCGGATCTTGTCGCCGAGGCCTTCATCGCCAGCCGCTTCGACAGCCGCTGGGGCCATGTGGCCGGCGGCCTGGACACGCGCGGGCTGCGGGTCGATGCACTGCTGCAGCGCGCCTTTCCCGGCTGAACCGCAAACGCGGGTAGCGGTGGCCGGGCACCACACGGGCTGGCGCTGCGCCGCCGATAGCGCCAGAATCGTCATCACCTGACCCTGCGCCCGATCGCGGTGCGCCGGCGCAGGCGCAGCAGAACTATCTCCGATCAATGGCAACGAGGAGTCATTCGATGAGTAGCAGCTTCCGCATCCGCAGCGCAATGGTCGCCGCCCTGTTCCTGGCCCTGGGCGTGGCCGCCCCGGTCGTCCATGCCGCCGAAGGCGGCGGCCGCTCGGCCGACGAGATCCTCAGCCACGACGGCCTGAAGAAGGTGGACACCAAGGCGGTTGGCGTGCTCTACGCCCGTCCGGGCGCCTCGCTGGCCGCCTACAACAAGGTGATCATCAACCCGGTCGAGGTGGCCTTCTCGAAGAGCTGGGACCCGAAGCGCGTCGGCAGCAATCTCAAGATCAGCAGCTCGGAGCGGGAGGAGATCCGCAGCGGCGTCGCGCAGCGGGTGCGCGAGGCCTTTGTCGAAACGCTGGGGGCCAAGGACGGCTACCCGGTCGTCGACCAGCCGGCGCCCGACGCGCTGCTGCTGCGCATCGTCATCGCCAATCTCTACATCAACGCGCCCGACGTCGGCATGCCGCCGCGCAGCCGTTCCTACACCGACTCGGCCGGCGAGATGACGCTGGTGCTGGAGGTCTTCGATTCCGAGACCCGGCAGGTGCTGGCCCGCGTCGTCGATCGCCAGGTGTCGGACCTGAACGGCGGCCAGATCACCTGGACCAACGGCACCTTGAACAAGGGCGAGCTGGACGCGATCGCCGCCGGCTGGGCCAGCAAGTTGCGCAAGTCGCTGGACCGCGCCAAGAGCGTCGGCAAGAAGTAAGCGCGGCGCCTACCAGCGCCAGGTCGCGCCCATCATCGGACCGTTGAACTCGAGGTCCTTGAACACGCCGTCGCCGGCCTTCATCTCGTACTTGAGGTAGCGCCACAGCAGCGAGGCCTCGCCCCAGGAGAAGTGGTAGGCAAGGCCGCCGGCCAGCTGGTAGGTGAGCTTGGACTGGCCGGCGCCGACGTCCGCGTACAGCGGCACCGACCAGCGGCTGTCGGGCCCGAAGGCATAGCGGCCTTTGACGCCGACGATGCCGTCCCATAGCGAGATCTTGGAGTCGTGGCTGCCGTTGCGGCCCGCGGGCTGGAGATTGCCGATGCTGCCCGACAGCGCCCACGTGATCTTGGACTTGATGTCCAGCAGCCGGCTGCCGCCCAGCGCGTCCAGCGTGAGCCCCGCCGGGTCGCCGAGCAGCCGGTACTGGCCGGCCAGCGTCCAGCTGAAGCCCTTCAGATCCCAGTCGGTCTGGGCGGCGGTATCGACCGGCAGGCCGATATTGCCGATCGTGAAGTCGCGGTTGACGGCGTCGGACTTGCCGAGGTTCAGGTAGACCAGATCGCTGAAGCCGCCCCAGCGGCCGTTGTGGGCGTCCAGCGAGCCCATCAGCATGAACTTCAGCTTGTCGGTGATGTCGAAGTTGATCGTGCCGCCACCGCCGTCCGCCGGCACCGTGGTCGAAGCGTCGACGCTGGGCAGATAGACATAGAGCGTGGCGGCGAAGCGCCAGGGGCCTTCGGTCGGCGTCGCGCTCTGCGCCCCGGCCGGCGCGGCGGCGAGGCCGGTCAGCGCGGCGGCCGCGGCAAGGGCAAGGCGAAGGCGGGAGCGAGGGCGGGCGGGGCGCTGCGGCTGCTTCATCGGTCGGATCCTCCGGCGGCGCCCGCTGCGGTGCGGGGACCGGCGGGCCTTTGGTTTATTTCCAGACGCCGGGCCAGTGTGCCATGTGCCGCGCCGTGCAGGCCATCACGGCCGCGCCGGCCGATGGGCCGGCGCCACAGGGGCACTGTGGCAAACTCCCGCGCCTGTTGTTCTCCTGCTTCCCGACGTTTTGGACAAGATCCTGCTTCAAATTGCCGCCGAGCTGAAGGTTCGGCCGGCCCAGGTCAATGCAGCCGTCGAGCTGCTCGACGGCGGCGCCACCGTGCCCTTCATCGCCCGCTACCGCAAGGAGGTCACCGACGGCCTCGATGACGTGCAGCTGCGCGAACTCGAATCGCGCCTGGGCTATCTGCGCGAGCTGGAAGAGCGCCGCGCCGCCGTGCTGAAGAGCATAGCGGAGCAGGGCAAGCTGACGCCGGAGTTGGCTGCCGCGGTCAACGCCGCGCCGACCAAGCAGGAGCTGGAAGACCTCTACCTGCCCTACAAGCCCAAGCGCCGGACCAAGGGCATGATTGCCCGCGAGGCCGGCCTGGAGCCGCTGGCCGACAAGCTCTTCGCCGATCCGACGCTGGATCCGATGAGCGAAGCGGCCGGCTTCCTCAATGCCGAGGCGGGTTTCGCCGACGCCTTTGCCGTGCTCGACGGCGTGCGCGATCTGCTCAGCGAGCGCTGGGCCGAGGACGCGGCCCTGATCGGCAAGCTGCGCGAATGGCTGTGGGCCGAGGGTCTGTTCAAGTCCCGGCTGATGGAGGGCAAGGACGAGAACAACCCCGATATCGCCAAGTTCCGCGACTATTTCGATTACGAGGAGCCGATCAAGACCGTGCCCTCGCACCGCGCGCTGGCCGTGTTCCGCGGCCGCACGCAGGAGTTCCTCGACGCCAAGCTGGTCTTGGACGAGGAGGTCGTCGCCGGCCAACCCGGCCTGGCCGAGGGCCGCATCGCCCGTCACCTGGGCTGGAGCCATGCCAACCGCGCCGGCGACGCGCTGATCCGCAAGACGGTGGCCTGGACCTGGAAGGTCAAGCTGTCGATGAGCCTGGAGCGCGACCTGTTTGCGCGCCTGCGCGACGAGGCGGAAGCCGTCGCGATCAAGGTCTTTGCCGAGAACCTGCGCGACCTGCTGCTGGCCGCACCGGCCGGCAAGCGCGTCGTGATGGGCCTGGACCCGGGCATTCGCACCGGCGTCAAGGTGGCCGTCGTCAGCGACACCGGCCGCGTGCTGGACACCGCGACCGTCTATCCTCACGAGCCGCGCAAGGACTGGGAGGGCTCGCTGCACACCTTGGCCCGGCTGGTCGCCACGCATGGCGTGAACCTGATCGCCATCGGCAACGGCACCGCCTCGCGCGAGACCGACAAGCTGGCCGCCGACCTGATCAAGCGCATCCAGCAGCTGGCCCCGGGCACGCAGATCGAGAAGGTCGTCGTCAGCGAGGCCGGCGCCTCGGTCTACTCGGCCTCCGAATTCGCCTCCAAGGAGCTGCCCGATCTGGACGTGTCGCTGCGCGGCGCCGTCTCGATCGCGCGGCGCCTGCAGGATCCGCTGGCCGAGCTGGTCAAGATCGACCCCAAGAGCATCGGCGTCGGCCAGTACCAGCACGACGTCAATCAGGCAGCGATGGCCAAGACCCTGGACGCCGTCGTCGAGGACTGCGTGAACTCGGTCGGTGTCGATCTCAACACGGCCTCGGCGCCGCTGCTGGCGCGCGTCTCGGGCCTGTCCGGCACCGTTGCCGCCAGCATCGTGCGCTGGCGCGACGCCAATGGCGCGTTCAGGAACCGCCAGCAACTGCTGCAGGTCACCGGCCTGGGCCCCAAGACCTTCGAGCAGGCGGCCGGCTTCCTGCGCATCCGCGACGGCGAGAACCCGCTGGACCTGAGCGGCGTGCACCCGGAGACCTATCCGCTGGTGCAGCGCATCCTCGACAAGCTCGCGCGGCCGATCGCCGACGTGATCGGCAAGAGCGATGTGATCCGCGCCTTGAAGCCCGAGGCCTTTGCCGACGAGAAGTTCGGCGCGATCACCATCAAGGATGTGCTGGCCGAGCTGGAGAAGCCGGGCCGCGATCCGCGCCCGGACTTCAAGGTCGCGCGCTTCAACGAGGGCGTCGACGACATCAAGGATCTGCAGGAAGGCATGGTGCTCGAGGGCACGGTCTCCAACGTCGCGCAGTTCGGCGCCTTTGTCGACCTTGGCGTGCACCAGGATGGCCTGGTCCATGTCAGCCAGCTGTCGAACAAGTTTGTGAACGATGCGCGCGAGGTGGTCAAGACCGGCGACATCGTCAAGGTGCGCGTGATCGAGGTCGACCTGGCCCGCAAGCGCATCTCGCTGACGATGAAGCTCGATGCGCCGGCGCAGAAGGGGCAGGGCGGCAAGGCCGACAATAGCTACCGTCCGGCGGCGCGCAACGAGCGGCCGGCCGGTCGTGCGCCGGCCGCCCCGGTTGGCAATGCCATGGCCGAGGCCTTCGCCAAGCTGCGGCGCTGAGTGTCTTGGGGCGCCGGCCGGCGCCTCAAAATCGCAGTTGGTCGCATGCGGCCAGACAAACCGGCGGCACCGGGCTATGGTGCCGCCGGTTTTTTCGAATCTGCCTGGAGTCTTTCTTGAAATTGCATCCCGTCGCCGCCGCCTGCGCCCTGCTGGCCCTGAGCCCCGCCGCCTTCGCGCAGGAAGGCCCGCCGGGCGAGGGCGGCTCGCGCCCCGGCCAGCGGCTCGAGCGGGTCGAGATCAGCTCACGCCCGCAGAGCGATACCGATCTGCGCCGCAAGTCGCCGGTCGCCAAGCAGGTCTATGGCCGCGAGGAGATGGACAAGTTCGGCGACACCAATGTGGCCGATGTCTTGAAGCGCCTGCCCGGCGTGACGGTGGCCGGCGGCGCGCCGCGGATGCGCGGCCTGGGCGCCGGCTACACGCAGATCCTGATCAACGGCGATCCGGCGCCGCCGGGCTTCGACCTGACCCAGCTGGACCCGGCCCAGGTCGAGCGGATCGAGGTCACCAAGGGTCCGACGGCCGATCAGAGCGCGCAAGCGGTGGCCGGCACGATCAACATCATCCTGAAGGATGCGCCGCGCGTCTCGCAGCGCGATCTGCGGCTGGGCATCAACTACAGTGCCGTGCGGCCCACGCCGAACGCGACCTTCACCTTCGGCGAGCGCGTCGGCGGCTTGTCGATGTCGATCCCGCTGTCGGCTTTCGAGTGGCGCGGCCTGAACGAGTTCGGCATCGCGCGCGAGATGCCCGGCAGCGACCAGCAGCCGTCCGAGTCGGTCCAGCATGCGAAGCAGGCCTTCTGGGGCCATGGCCTGAATTCGGCGCCGCGGCTGAACTGGAAGATCAGCGACGAGCAGTCGCTGGCCCTGCAGGGCTTTCTACAGAAGGGCTACTGGAACAACCGCAGCACCTACGTCAACGAGGTGATCAGCGGCAACCCCAGCCTCGACGACGACGCCTACAACCACGGGACCTGGCAGATGCTGCGCGGCAATGTGCAGTGGGTGAACCGCTTCAGCGAGAGCCAGCGCATCGAGCTGAAGGGCGGCCTGCAGGACGCCAAGGGGACCTTCGACAACCAGACCTATCGCGACGGCGCGACGCGCCGCCAGTCGATCGGCGACAACCACGACCAGAGCGTCACCCAGGCCGGCAAGTACGCACAGGCGCTGGGCGAGGAGCACAGCCTGACCCTGGGCTGGGACCTCGAATGGCGCCAGCGCGAGGAGACGCGCACGACGACCGAGCTGGGCGTGCCGCAGTTGCCCGAGTTCGACGGTCAACCGTTCGCCGCCCGCATCGGCCGCCAGGCCCTGTTCGTGCAGGACGAGTGGGAGATCTCGCCGCAATGGTCCGCCTATCTGGGCCTGCGCGGCGAACGGATCGAGACCACCAGCGAGGGCAATGACAGCAGCGGCGGCAGCGCCTCGGTGCGCAATATCAGCACCGTGGTCACGCCGCTCCTGCACCTGAACTACAAGCTCGACCCCAAGGGGCGTGATCTGATTCGCGCCAGCCTGACGCGCAGCTACAAGGCGCCCGATCTGAACCAGCTGATCGCCCGGCCGGCCATCAGCGGCATGTTTCCGCTGACCGATGCCAACGGCCAGCCTCAGGGCAATACCGAGCTCTCGCCGGACCGCATCGGCAACGCCAATCTGAAGCCCGAACTGGCCACCGGCCTGGACATCGCCTTCGAGAAATACCTGAGCGGCGGCGGCATGCTCAGCATCGGCGGCTTTTACCGCAGCGTCGACAACCTGATCCGTAATGTGACGAGCATGCGCACGGTCGACTACGCGCCGGTGCCGCGTTATGTCGTGCAACCCTTGAACTTCTCGAAGGCGAAGACGGCCGGCCTTGAGTTCGAGCTGAAGGGCCGCGCCGGCGAGCTGATGCCCAGCCTCTTCGATCCGAAGACGGCGCTGAATCTGCGCAGCGCCCTGAGCCTCTACAAATCGCGCGTCGAGGCGGTGCCGGGCCCCGACAACCGGCTGGACGGCCAGCAGCCCTGGTCCGCCAATGCCGGCTTCGACTACCGGTTCGCCGGCCTGCCGCTGACGACCGGCCTCAGCCTGGCCTACACGCCCGGCTATCTGACCCAGCAGACGCTGAGCCAGTCGCTGAACCTGTCGGCGACCCGCTCGCTGGACATGTTCGCGCAATGGGTGTTCAGCCGCAGCCTCTCGCTGCGCCTGTCGGCCAACAATCTCGCGCCGCTGGATACGCGCTCGCAGGTGCTCTTGAGCAGCGGCGACAACACGCTGACCGAGCGCAGCGGCCGCACGCAGTTCGGCGCGGCGCTGGAGATCAAGCTCTGAGCGAGGCGCCGCGGGGCCACCGCATAAACTGCCGGCCATGAAAGCCTTGCAGTTGTTTGCCGGCCCGCGCGCGCGGGCCCGTCTGGCCGAGCGCGGCCTGCGGCCCGAGGACGTGCGCATCGTGCCCGGCGCTGCCGGCGGCCCCAAGGGCCTGATCCTGAACGGGCTGGACCGGCAGATCTTCGGCCCCTGGCTGGGCGCCAGCACGCATGAGGTGCATCTGCTCGGTGCCTCGATCGGCGCCTGGCGCATGGCGACGGCCTGCCTCAACGATCCGGAGCGCGAGTTCGCGCGCCTGGCCGACGAATACGTGCACCAGCGCTACGAGCACCGGCCCGGCAAGGCGCCGACGGCTGCAGACGTCACGCGCGGCTTCTCGGCCAAGCTGGCCGAGGTCTTCGGCGGCCGCGAGGCGCAACTGCTCGCGCACCCGCGCTATCGCCTGCATGTGTTCACCTCGCGCGGCCGGCATCTGCTGGCGCGCGAGGGGCGGTTGCGCACGCCGCTGGGCTATGGTGGCGCCTTCGCGACCAATCTACTAGCGCGGCGCGCGATGGGGGCCTGGCTGGAGCGCGTCGTCTTCTCCGACCCGCGCGCGCCGCTGCCGATGCCGCTGAACGACTACCGCAGCCGCCAGGTCGAGCTCAACGAGCGCAACTTCCTGCCGGCCGTGCTGGCCAGTTGCTCGATCCCCTTCTGGCTGCAGGCGGTGCACGACATTCCCGGCGCACCGGCCGGCGCCTACTGGGACGGCGGCATCACCGACTATCACCTGCATCTGGATTACGCCTCGATGATCGGCGACGGCCTCGTGCTGTACCCGCATTTCCAGCGCCAGGTCATTCCCGGCTGGCTGGACAAGGCGCTGAAGGGCCGGCATGGTTCGACCGCCTTCCTCGACAACGTCGTGCTGTTGGCGCCGAACCCCGACTGGGTGCGCACGCTGCCGCGCGGCAAGCTGCCCGACCGCGAGGACTTCAAGCATTACGGCGAGGACACGCAGGCCCGCGCCGCGGCCTGGCAGCGGGCGATCGCGGAGAGCGAGCGGCTGCGCGATGAATTCGCCACGGCTTGCGAGCGCAGTTCGATTGCTGCCGAGCCGCTTTGATTACAATCGGCCATCCACGGACCAACAAGGACGAGAAAGGCACGATGGTTATGACACCGCGAACTACGACCACCACCCCCACTCGGGTTTAGTCGCCGCGGCCTGCTTTCGTCTTTTCACACTCAACAAAGCGCGGCAAGGACCGCGCTTTTTGTTTTTTGCCGGAGCTTTTTCCCATGATCTCGATTCAACTCCCCGACGGTTCCAAGCGCGAATTCCCGCAGGCCGTCACCGTGGCCGAGGTGGCCGCCGCTATCGGCGCCGGCTTGGCCAAGGCGGCGCTGGGCGGCAAGGTCAACTACGGCGATGGCGGCAAGCTGGTCGACACCAGCCATCTGATCGAGTCTGACGCGCAGCTGGCCATCGTCACCGACAAGGACGCCGACGGCCTGGAGCTGATCCGCCATTCGACGGCCCACCTGCTGGCCTATGCGGTCAAGGAGCTGTTCCCCGAGGCGCAGGTGACCATCGGCCCGGTGATCGAGAACGGCTTCTACTACGACTTCTCCTACAAGCGCCCGTTCACGCCGGAGGATCTGGTCGCGATCGAGAACAAGATGGGCGAGCTGGCCAGGAAGGACGAGAAGGTCGAGCGCCGCGTGCTGCCGCGCGACGAGGCGGTCGCCTATTTCAAGGGCATCGGCGAGGACTACAAGGCCGAGATCATCTCCAGCATCCCGGCCGGCGAGGACGTCTCGCTGTACCGCGAGGGCAAGTTCGAGGACCTGTGCCGCGGCCCGCACGTGCCCTCGACCGGCAAGCTCAAGCATTTCAAGCTGATGAAGGTGGCCGGCGCCTATTGGCGCGGCGACCACCGCAACGAGATGCTGCAGCGCGTCTACGGCACCGCCTGGGCGACGAAGGACGATCTGCAGAAGTACCTGACGATGCTGGAGGAGGCCGAGAAGCGCGACCACCGCAAGCTCGGCAAGGAGCTGGACCTGTTCCACATCGACGAACATGCGCCCGGCGTCGTGTTCTGGCACCCGAAGGGCTGGGCCGTCTGGCAGGAGGTCGAGCAGTACATGCGCCGCGTCTACCGCGACAACGGCTACCAGGAGGTCAAGGGCCCGCAGCTGCTGGACAAGTCGCTGTGGGAGGCCTCGGGCCACTGGGACAAGTACAAGGACAATATGTTCACGACCGAGTCGGAGAAGCGCGACTATGCGCTGAAGCCGATGAACTGCCCCGGTCACATCCTGATCTTCAAGCACGGCATCAAGAGCTACCGCGACCTGCCGCTGCGCTTCGGCGAGTTCGGCCAGTGCCACCGCAACGAGCCGACCGGCGGCCTGCACGGCATCATGCGCGTGCGTGGCTTCACCCAGGACGACGGCCACATTTTCTGCACCGAGGACCAGATCCTGCAGGAATGCGTGAACTACACGGCGCTCCTGCAGAAGGTCTACAAGGACTTCGGCTTCAGCGACATCATCTACAAGGTCGCGACCCGGCCCGAGGCCCGCATCGGCTCGGACGAGATCTGGGACAAGGCCGAGTTCGCGCTGATGGAATCGCTGCGGGCCTCCGGCGTCGATTTCATCATCGCCCCCGGCGACGGCGCCTTCTACGGCCCCAAGATCGAGTACACGCTGAAGGATGCGCTGGGCCGCCAGTGGCAGTGCGGCACGATGCAGGTGGACTTCTCGATGCCGGGTCGCCTGGGCGCCGAATACGTCAACGAGGCCGGTGAGCGCCAGGCCCCGGTGATGCTACACCGGGCCATCGTCGGCAGCCTCGAGCGCTTCATCGGCATCCTGATCGAACAGCATTCCGGCGCGCTGCCGGCCTGGCTGGCGCCGACCCAGGTGGTCATCGCCAACATCACCGACGCGCAGGCCGATTACGTCGCAGAAATTGTGAAAACTCTGCAAAAACAAGGGCTTAGAGTTCAGGCCGATTTGCGGAACGAGAAAATCACGTATAAAATCCGCGAGCATTCTTTGCAAAAGGTTCCGTACATCCTCGTCGTTGGTGACAAGGAAAAGGCGAACGGAGCCGTTGCAGTGCGCGCCCGTGGCAACCAGGATCTGGGTGTGATGGCGCTGGAAGACTTCCTGTCGAAGATCTCCACCGCCGTTGCCGAGAAGGTCTAAAAAGGCCACTCGGGCGCGTTTTCGTTTGTTTGGGTCCCGCCGCCTTGGGGCTCGTTGAAAGGTAAGCACCATCGCTACTTTTGCTGATCGTCGGGCGATTCCTGAGCGCAAGCACAGGCTGAACCGCGAAATCATGGCTCCCGAAGTCCGTTTGAACGGCCCGGAAAACGAGCCGATCGGGATCGTGAGCATCCAGGAAGCGCTGCGCATGGCCGGCGATCTGGATGTCGATCTGGTCGAGATTTCCGCCACCGCCAACCCGCCCGTGTGCCGGTTGATGGATTACGGCAAGTTCAAGTACCAGGAGCAGAAGCGCGCAGCCGAAGCGAAGTCGAAGCAGAAGGTCATCGAGATCAAGGAAGTCAAGTTCCGTCCCGGCACGGACGAGGGCGACTACCAGATCAAGATGCGCAATCTGCGCCGCTTCATCGCCGAGGATGGTGACAAGGGCAAGGTGACCTTGCGTTACCGCGGCCGCGAGATCACCCACCAGGAGATCGGCATGCGGCTCTTGGAGCGGATCCGCGACGAGCTGGCCGATGTGGCGGTGGTGGAAAACATGCCCAAGCTCGAGGGCCGCCAGATGATCATGGTTCTGGCACCCAAGAAGCGCTGAGTTTCGAATTCGGTTCTAGCCCGTCGATCTGGTCGTCGGCGGGCTTATTAGTCTCCAGAGGCTGAACAAGTGCAACGAGGAATCGTTGACGCCCCTGGGACATCTTAAAAGGAGCATCACATGCCCAAAATGAAGACCAAGAGCAGCGCGAAGAAGCGTTTTCGCGTGCGTCCGGGTGGTACCGTCAAGCGCGGTCAGGCGTTCAAGCGCCACATCCTGACCAAGAAGACCACGAAGAACAAGCGCCACCTGCGTGGCACGCTGTCCGTGCACGAGACCAACATGGGCCACATCGCACAGATGCTGCCCTTGGCTGGCCTGTAATCCCACCATCTAACAAAAGGAGTTAAACATGCCTCGCGTTAAACGTGGTGTTACCGCCCGTGCCCGTCACAAGAAGGTTCTGGCCCTGGCCAAGGGTTTCCGCGGCCGTCGCAAGAACGTCTTCCGCATCGCCAAGCAGGCGGTGATGAAGGCGGGCCAGTACGCCTATCGTGACCGCCGTGCCAAGAAGCGCGTGTTCCGTCAGCTGTGGATTGCGCGTATCAACGCCGCAAGCCGCGGCCTGGGACTGACCTACAGCAAGTTCGTGGCAGGTCTGAAGAAGGCCGAGATCGACATCGACCGCAAGGTCCTGGCCGACCTCGCCGTCAACGACCCGGCTGGTTTTGCCAGCATCTTCGCCAAGGTGAAGGCCGCTCTCGCTTAATTCGCAAAGCCGCAGCGATGCGGCCTGCTGGCCCCGGCGCAAGCCGGGGTGCGACCTTTCAAGGCCGACACCTGGTGTTCGGCCTTTTTTATTCTGTCCACTCAAAGATACGCATCCGCCCCGCGATGAACGATCTCGATCAATTGCTACAGAGCGCCCAGGCCGATTTCGCGGCCGCGGCCACGCCCGCCGACCTGGAGAACGCCAAGGCGCGCTTCCTCGGCAAGTCCGGCCGCGTGACCGAGCTGATGAAGGGGCTGGCCGCATTGACGATCGAGGAGAAGAAGACGCGCGGGGCCGAGATCAATGTGCTCAAGGGCGGCATCGAGGCCGCCCTCAATGCCCGCCGCCAGGCCTTGGCCGATGCCGAGCTCGAGCAGCAATTGAAAGCCGAGGCGCTTGATGTGACTCTGCCCGGCCGCCAGCGCGGCACCGGCGGCCTGCACCCGATCACGCGCGCGATGGAGCGCATCGAGGCGATCTTCGGCTCAATGGGCTTCGATGTCGCCGACGGCCCCGAGATCGAGAATGACTGGTTCAACTTCACCGCGCTGAACACGCCCGAGGACCATCCGGCCCGCTCGATGCACGACACCTTCTATATCGAAGGGGGCCATGTCTTGCGCACGCACACCAGCCCGATGCAGATCCGCTACGCGGTCCAGCATGTGAAGAAGCACCAGGCCGCCATCGACGCCGGGCTGCCGATGCCCGAGATCCGCGTGATCGCGCCGGGCCGCACCTACCGGGTGGACAGCGATGCCACGCATTCGCCGATGTTCCACCAGGTCGAGGGCCTGTGGGTCGGCGAGAACATCTCGTTCAAGGACCTGAAGTCCGTCTACGTGAACTTCATGCAGCAGTTCTTCGAGACGACGGATATGCAGATCCGTTTCCGTCCCAGCTACTTCCCATTCACCGAGCCGAGCGCCGAGATCGACATGATGTTCGGCTCCGGCCCGCTGAAGGGCCGCTGGCTGGAGGTCTCCGGCTCCGGCCAGGTCCATCCGCAGGTGATCCGCAATATGGGCCTGGACCCCGAGAAGTACATCGGCTTCGCCTTCGGCTCCGGCATCGACCGGCTGGCGATGCTGCGCTACGGCGTCAACGACCTGCGCCTGTTCTTCGATGGCGACTTGCGTTTCCTGTCGCAATTCAAGTAAGCCAAGCACCACCGAAGCAAGAGATCGAACACCATGCAATTTCCTGAATCCTGGCTGCGGGCCTTCTGCAATCCGCCGCTGAACACGCAAGAACTGGCCGAGCTGCTGACGATGAGCGGCCTCGAGGTCGAGGAGCTGCGCCCGGTGGCACCGCCTTTCCATGGCATCGTCGTCGCTGAGATCCTGACGGCCGAGCAGCATCCGAACGCCGACAAGCTGCGCGTCTGCACGGTCAATGCCGGTGGCCCGGAGCTGCTGCAGATCGTCTGCGGCGCCCCGAATGCGCGCGCCGGCATCAAGGTGCCACTGGCCACCATTGGCGCCGAGCTGCCGCCGGGCGAGGATGGCAAACCGTTCAAGATCGGCAAGGGCAAGCTGCGCGGCGTCGAGAGCTTCGGCATGCTGTGCTCGGCCCGCGAGCTGAAGCTCAGCGAGGACCATGGCGGCCTGCTGGAACTGAGCGCCGAGGCTGTGATCGGCCAGAACATCCGCGAGCATCTGCAGCTCGACGACATGCTCTTCACCTTGAAGCTGACGCCGAACCTGGCCCATGCGCTGAGCGTCTACGGCATCGCCCGTGAGGTCTCGGCGCTGACCGGCGCGCCGCTGCAGGCACCGAGCTTCCAGCCGGTCGCGGTGAAGCACCTCGACAAGCTGCCGGTGCGCATCGAGGCGCCGGACCTGTGCGGCCGCTTCTCGGGCCGCATCGTGCGCGGCGTCGACACCAAGGCCAAGACCCCGCAGTGGATGGTCGATCGCCTGGCTCGCTGCGGCCAGCGTCCGGTCTCGCCGCTGGTCGACATATCGAACTATGTGATGTTCGAGCTGGGCCGGCCCAGCCATATCTTCGACCTCGACAAGATCGATGGCGAACTGGTCGTGCGTTGGGGCAAGAAGGGCGAACAGCTGAAGCTCTTGAACGGCAACACGATCGAGGTCGACGAGCAGGTCGGCGTGATCGCCGACAAGTCGGCGGTCGAGTCGCTGGCCGGCATCATGGGCGGCGATCACACGGCGGTCTCCGACGAGACCAAGAACATCTACGTCGAGGCCGCGTTCTGGTGGCCCAAGGCGGTGATGGGCCGCTCGCGGCGCTACAACTTCTCCACCGACGCGGGCCACCGCTTTGAGCGCGGCGTCGATCCCGCCGGCACGGTCGACCATATCGAGCGCATCACCCAGCTGATCCTGGAGATCTGCGGCGGCGAGGCGGGGCCCATGGACGATCAGACGACGCAACTGCCCGAGCGCAAGCCGGTGACGCTGCGCGTTGCCCGCGCCGCCAAGGTGATCGGCATGCCGGTCACGCAAGCGCAATGCGCCGAGGTGTTCAAGCGCCTGGGCCTGGAGTTCACGCAAGGCGAGGGCATGCTGACGGTCACGCCGCCGAGCTGGCGCTTCGACATCCAGATCGAGGAAGACCTGATCGAGGAAGTGATCCGCGTGATCGGCTACCCGAGCCTGCCCGACACGCCGCCGCTGGCGCCGGTCGTTGGCAAGGTGCGCAGCGAATCGCGTCGCGCGATCCATGCGCTGCGCCATGCGCTGGCTGGCCGCGACTACTACGAGACGATCAACTTCAGCTTCGTCGAGGCGCGTTGGGAGCAGGAGCTGGCTGGCAACAGCAATCCGATCCAGTTGCTGAACCCGATCGCCGCGCCGCTGGCCGTGATGCGCAGCAGCCTGATCGGCAGCCTGATCAACGCCCTGCGCTACAACCTGACGCGCAAGGCCCCGCGCGTGCGCCTGTTCGAGATCGGCCGCGTCTTCCTGCGCGACGCCTCCGTGGTGGAAAGCGATTCGACGATCGCCGGCGTTGCGCAGCCGATGCGGGTGGCAGGTCTTGCCTGGGGCCCGGCGGAGCAGCAGCAATGGAGCCAGCGCGATCGCCAGGTCGACTTCTTCGATGTCAAGGGCGATCTGGAGGCGCTGTTCGCGCCGCGCCAGCTGCGGCTCAAAGCCGCCGAGCATCCGGCCCTGCACCCGGGCCGCAGCGCCCGCGTCGAGCTGGACGGCGCCGACATCGGCGTGATCGGCGAGCTGCATCCGAAGTGGCGCCAGGGCTATGAGTTGCCGTCGGCGCCGGTCGTGTTCGAACTGGCCCTCGACGCCGTGCTGGCCCGCACGCTGCCGCAGGGGCAGGGCGTTCCGCGTCAGCAATCGGTGCAGCGCGATATCGCCGTCATCGTCGGCGAGCAGGTCACGCACGAGGCGCTGATGGCGGCGATCGCCGGTGCGCACGATGGCCTGATCCGCTCGGCGCGGCTGTTCGATGTCTTCAAGCCGGCCCAGCCCAGCGGGGATCTGCAGGCGGGCGAGCGCAGCATGGCCGTGCGGCTGGAACTGCTGGACGACGAGGTCACGCTGACCGACGATAGGATCGAGCAGACGGTGGCGGCGGTGCTGCAGGCGCTGGCCGAGCGGCTCGGCGCCCGACTGCGCGCCTGAGGGTGGGCGAAGAACAAAACGATGGATGAGGGCGCTGCGATGATGGACGACAACAACAACAACGGCGGTGGAGCGGCGGCGCGGGTGCTGTTGCCCAGCCTGGAGACGCCGACCTTGACCAAGGCCGAACTGGCCGAACTGCTGTTCGACAAGCTGGGCCTGAACAAGCGCGAATCGAAGGACATGGTCGAGGCCTTCTTCGACATCATCCACGACACCCTGGTGCGCGGCGACGACGTCAAGCTCAGCGGCTTCGGCAACTTCAATATCCGCCGCAAGGCGCCGCGGCCGGGCCGCAATCCGCGCACCGGCGAGGCGATCCCGATCGCCGCACGCAATGTCGTGACCTTCCACGCCAGCCACAAACTCAAGGGCCAGGTGCAAGGTGATACACCGGCCGGGGAAGACTTCGAGTAGAGTCTGACCTCCCCACCTGAAGCCCTTGATTTGAATGGATAAAGCGGCTCTCCCATCAATTCCGGCCAAACGCTACTTCACGATCGGCGAGGTCAGCGATCTGTGCGGCGTCAAGCCCTACGTGCTGCGCTATTGGGAGCAGGAATTCACCCAGCTGAAGCCGATGAAGCGGCGCGGCAACCGGCGCTATTACCAGCACCATGAGGTGCTGCTGATCCGCCGCATCCGCGATCTGCTCTACGACCAGGGCTTCACGATCAGCGGTGCCCGCAACCAACTGCTGGACGGCCAGGCCGCGCGCGGCGAGGCGCTGGCGGTAGCCTTCCGCCAGGAGGCCGATGAGGCCGCCTATGCCGAGGCGGCGCTCGATGCGGCCGGCGAGGAGGCGCGCGCGGCCATCGCCCTGCATGCGCTGGCCGGCGCCGAAAAACTGTCGATCGAACAGGTCAAGGCCGAATTGCTGTCGATTCGCGAAGCCTTATCGGTTTGAGCGAAAAAATAGCCTATAATCACAGGCTCAGTCGGGGCGTAGCGCAGCCTGGTAGCGCACTTGCATGGGGTGCAAGGGGTCGCGAGTTCGAATCCCGCCGTCCCGACCAAGAAAAGCAAAAGAAATCAATGGGTTAGATGCGAAAGCATCTAACCCATTTTTCATTCTTGCGATGAATTTCATTCTTTCGCAGCAGAATGCGGAGTTCCACGGTCCTCTACGGAAGATCCGACCAGCAATTGCTTGGGACTCATGCTGTTTCGGCATGCGTTCACGAAAGCATTGCGCGGGTAATCCGACCGACCGCGTCCTCTTAACCCTAGAGTGACGCGCGGCGCATTGGCGGTGGAGCTTGACGGGCAGGCTAGCCGGTCCGCGTCGAGCCGATGACGCAGCACGGATGCGCTGTGCCGTTGCGCAGCCAGTCGTCCCCTTCGCTGCATTGATCCCGCGCAGATAGACGCTGTAGCGCTCAGCTGCGGTATTCATCAGACCGTTCAAATCATCTCGTCCGCCGATCCGCCATTGCCATGCAGCTTCAACAGCGGCGGGCTGCCTGATTGGCCCCGTATGGTGACCTGCAGCCGTACGCCGTCAACCGGCACGAGGGTTCCGCACGCCAGCTAGCTAATCTGTGTGCTTCGCCATGCGGCGCGACACCTATGCAGACATGCCCGGTCTTTGGCCCTGCTTACGGCAGCTGCCTTGCGGCCCTAAAGCAGGGCCACTGTTCTGCGATCGCTAGCGGCGATTTCTCGGCATCGTCAAGGATCAAGCTGGGCAGTCAATACGTCCGAGAGCAAGCCCTGAGCCCCGATCTCTACAGGCTTTAAACGTAGCCGCGAAATCCGCCTGGCTTCCGCGGCATCCAGGCCCAGCGCCCGCAATGCAGCGGCTGCGCTTTGCTCGGCAAAGTCGTTTTGGCAGTCCGGCTTGAGCATGCAGTTGGCCGCACCGATGACGGTGCCGGCAACGATGTTCAAGGCCAGGGCAATGGGCATAGTCGTGAACCGTCCACGCCGCAGCCCCTCCGAAAGGTCACGCTCGACGAAGTTCAGCAGGACCGCGGGCCCGCGTACGTCCGGCCATCCGAGCTGGACCAGGAAACTCGCCGCCAGCGGATGCTCGAGCGCCAGTCGGGCCACGAGGCGCATGCCGCAGGACACCCGCTCCGCCGGATCGTCATAGCGCTGGACGGCCGGCTCGGCCATCTTGATCAGCTCGTTGGCGATGTCCACGGCCAGCTCGCGCACCAGCGCCTCGGCTGAGGGGAAGTACTTGTAGAAGCTGCCGCGGGAAACCTGGGCGGCGGAGATCACATCGTCGATCGACAGGGCCCCCGGGCCCTTGGTCGCGACGAGTTTCATCGCGCTGGCCATCAGCCTGGCGCGCATGCGCTCACGCCGCTCGGCGGCGACCCGTTGTCGGTGGTCCTCGGTCTGCATGGATCGATTGTGCCAGCAAGGTCTGGTTAAAACGACACTATTGTCATGATGACATATTTGTCATTATGATCACGAAAAGAAGAACGGTTTCGCGACACTCACCAGGAGACGACATGCAAGCAACCCGCAGGCTCAAGCTACTTGCCGTCGCGGCCGCCACGCTGGCCTCTCACGGCGCCGTGCTGGCCATCAACGGGGCACAACCCGGTGGCTACGGCGTCAAGAACGCAGCAATGGGCGGCGCCTCCATCGCCTTGCCACTCGACGCCGAGGCCGCCGCCAACAATCCCGCGGGTATGGGCGTGCTGCCCTCCTCATCGACGCTGGGCATCCAGCTGTTCAACGGGCGTTCGTCGGCGAACTACGTGCTGCCGGGCAATCAGCTGCACAACGAGCAGACGCAGGCCGCCCCGGAGGGCGGCATCAACTGGCGTCCGGACCCGCGCTGGGCCATGGGGCTCAGCATCGCCGGCAGCGGCGCCGGCTCGGACTACGGCCAGCCGGCCCTGCCGGTAACCGGTGCCGCCGCGGCCATGACGACGCTGCGCGTGCTGGAGCTGATTCCGACCGTCGCCTGGACGCCCAGCCCGCAGCTCTCGCTGGGCTTGGGCCTCAATATGGCGGCGCAGCAGTTCGAGGCCGCGGGCGTGATCGTTCCGGCGCCGGTGCCCGGCGGCCTCTATCCGGTGCCCGGCCATGGCCGGCAATCGGCCACCGGCGTCGGCCTGCGCGCGGGCCTGCTGTGGCAGGCGGCCGAGGACTGGACGTTCGGCATCAGCCTCAAGTCGCGCACCCGCATGGGCAGGCTAGAGGGCTATGAGCAGGACCTGCTGGCCTACAGCGACGGCCGCGTGGACGTGCCGGCGCAGTACGGCATCGGCGTCGCCTGGCGGCCCAGCGAGCGGCTGAGCCTGGCGGCCGATTACTTGCGCATCCTCTGGGGCGAGATCAAGGCGATGCAGGATCCGAACGGATTTGCCTGGCGCAACCAGCCGGTTCTGCGCCTCGGCGCGGCCTGGCAGCTGGACGAGCGCTGGAGCTTGCGCACGGGCCTCAGCCTCAACAAGGGGCAGATCGACAGCGCCCGGACCCTGCAGAACCTGCTGGTGCCCTCGATCAATGAGCGCGCCTTCACCCTGGGCAGCAGCTGGCAACTCAATCCCCAGGGCGAGATCAATCTCGGCTACGAGCTCAATCCCCGCTCGACGCTGAACGGCACCGGCCCCAGCACCGGCACTTCGCTGACGAGCAAGGTGCAGATGCTCCTGCTCGGCTATCACCACCGCTTCTGAAGAGAGTTTGACGTGAGCGCTCAACAAGCCGTACTGCGGCAGCCCGAGTCCTACCCCGAGAGCCGGCTGCCGGCCGGCATTCAGCCGCTGATGCGGCCTGCGGCCCTGGGGCGTGCCACCGAGCTGGCCTTCCTGCGCTGGGAGAAGCGCGATCTGGTCGCGACCGAGCGCTTCTGGCGCGACTTCGGCTTCCATATCGCCGCCGCCACACCGCAGCGTCTGGTGGCCCGCGGCACCGGCACCGTCCCCTGCATCGCCATCGCGAGCGCGGGTCCTGCGGACCGCTTCGTCGGCCCGGCCTTCCTGATGTCCGAGGACACCGATCTGCAGCGTTATGTCCAGGAGCTGGGCGCGCGCTGGCTGTTGCCGGCCGAGCTGCCCGCCGGCGGCCGCGGCATCGAGCTGAGCGACCCCAGCGGCCGCAGCGTCTGGCTGCTGCAGCGGCAGGCGCGCGTCGAGCCGCTGCCGCTGCGGCCCTCGGTGACGGCGACGACCAACACGGCCGACCACACGCCACGCGTCAACCGCACCGTGCGCACGCCGATCGAGGCGGCGCGCGTTGTCCGGCTCGGCCATGTGGTGCTGCAGACGCTGGACTTCGCCGGCATGGCCGGCTGGTACCTGCGGGTGCTGGGCCTGATCCCGACCGATGTGCAATACCTGCCGGACGGCAGCCCGAACCTGGCCTTCTGCCGGCTCGACCTCGGCGCGCAGCCGGCCGACCACCACACCTTGGTGATCGTCGGCGGCATCGAGGAGAAGTACGAGCACAGCGCCTACGAAGTGCTCGATCTCGACGCGCTGGGCCAGGGCCAGCAGGTGCTGCGCGCGCAGGGCCACCGCCATATGTGGGGCATCGGTCGCCATCTGCTGGGCAGCCAGCTGTTCGACTACTGGTACGACCCGGAAGGCTTCGAGTACGAGCACTACACCGATGGCGACGTCTTCACCGCCGACGCCGAGACCGCGTACTCGCCGCTGGACTTCGGCGGCATCTGGGCCTGGGGCGCCGACGCGCCGGCCTCGATGAAGCCGCAGAAGAACCTGCGCACGCTGCTGCGCCTGCTCGGCCTGATCCGCCGCAAGGCCATCACGCCGCAGCGCCTGAAGCTCCTCAGCGCAGCGCTCGATGCGCCCGCACGCCCCTGGCTCTAACTCCCGAATCACCATGCCACGCACCGTTGTCCGTTACACCCACCACGCCAGGCCCCACTGGGGCGTCCTGTTCGGCCGCCGCATCGCCCCGCTTGCCAGCGGGGCTCTCAGCACCGGCGAGTTGTTGCAAAGCTGCTGGGCGCCGATCTGGGCGGCCGAGGCCGCCAGCGCCACGCTGCCGATTGACGAGGTCGAGCTGCTGGCCCCGGTCACCGACCGGCAGCAGTTCATCTGCCAGGGCGTCAACTACCGCAGCCATATCGCCGAGTCGGGGCTGCGCGTCGAGCACTTCCCCTTCAATACGATCTTCACCAAGGCCCCGTCCTGCATCACGGCGGCCGACGCGCCGGTGGTGCGCCCCGCCCATGTTCAGCTGCTGGACTACGAGATCGAGCTCGGCCTGGTGCTGCGCCGCTCGCTGCCTGCCGGCACCCGGGTCGGCCCCGACGACCTGCCGCAATGGCTGGCCGGCGTGACCATCGTCAACGACCTGTCGGCCCGCGATGTGCAGCTGCCGCAGGGCCAGTTCTACAAGGGCAAGAGCTACCGCGGCTTCGGCCCGGTGGGTCCGGGCCTGGTGCTGCTGACGCCACAGGAATGGGCGCGCTGGCCCGAGCTGCACATGCGCCTGTCGGTCAACGGCCAGCCGCGGCAGGACGCCTATTGCGCCGACATGATCCACGGGCCGGCCGCCACGTTGAGCGAGCTCGCCGCGATGCACGACCTGCATGCCGGCGACCTGATCGCGACCGGCACCCCGGCCGGCTGCGCCGCCCGCGCGCCGGGCAAGCTGGTGATGTTCGTCCTCAAGCATCTGCTCAGCGAAGCGGGCAAGTGGCGCGCCTTCATCGGCAAGGGAGCCAGCAACCCCGCCTATCTGCGGCCCGGTGACCGCATCCAGGCCTCGATCCGGACCGACGACGGCCTGATCGACCTCGGAGAGCAAACCACCCGCATCACCGCACCATGAACGCCGCGCAACTTGACACCGATGTGCTGCTGGTCGGGCTGGGGCCGGTCGGCGCGGCGCTGGCGAACCTGCTCGGCCGCTACGGCGTGCGCGTGCTGGCCATCGACAAGGCGACCGCCATCTTCCCGAAGCCGCGCGCCATCGTGCTCGACAACGAGGCGCTGCGCATTCTTCAGCTGGCCGGCCTGCGCGACGGCGAGTTCGCGACCATCGCGATTCCGCAGGTGCAGTACCGCTCGCCGCTGTTCGGCCATTTTGCCCGCATCAACAGCGGCGGCATCATCGACGGCCACCCGACGCTGGTCAGCTTCTACCAGCCGGAGCTCGAGCGCGTGCTGCGCGACAGGCTCGCGCAATACCCCGAGGTAGAGGTGCGGCTTGGCATGGAGCTGGAGGACTTCGTCGACGATGGCCACGTCGTCAAGGCCAAGCTGAAGGACGCCGCCGGCCAGACAAGCCAGGTGCGCGCCCGCTATATGGTGGGCGTCGACGGCGCCAGTTCGCTGGTGCGACGCTCGCTGGGGCTGGACTTCGAGGGCCGGACCTTCCAGCAGGACTGGCTGATCGTCGATGCCGTCGATGTGCCGGCGCCGATCGACCATGTCGAGTTCGTCTGCGACCCGCGCCGCCCGACGCCGCGCATGGTGGCCCCGGGGGGACGGCAACGCTGGGAGTTCATGCTGCGCCCGGGCGAAAAGCCCGAGGAGATGGAGAAGCCGGAATCGGTGCGCAAGCTGCTCGCGCCCTGGTGCGACAGCGAGCGCATCCGCATCGAGCGCACGGCGGTCTACCGCTTCCATGCGCGCGAGGTGAAGCAGTTCTCCAAGGGTCGCTGCTTCCTCGCCGGCGATGCGGCGCACATCACGCCACCGTTTGCCGGCCAGGGCCTGGTGGCCGGCCTGCGCGATGCGGCCAATCTGGCCTGGAAGCTGGCCTGGGTCCTGCGCGGCCAGGCCAGCGAGCGGGTGCTCGACAGCTACGACACCGAGCGGCGGCCCCATGCAAAGAAGATCATCAATCTGGCGCTGCTGCTCGGCGCCCTGGTGATGCCGCAGAACCGCGCCACCGCCTTTGCCGTGCACGGGCTGATGAGCCTGCTGCGCCTGCTGCCGGCCGGACGCGCACAGCTCGAGGACCTGAAGATCAAGCCGCAGAACACCTTCGACGAGGGCCTGTTCTGGCGCGATCGCGGCCACGAGCGGCTGCGCGCCGGAGCCATGCTGCCGCAGGGCTGGGTCCGCCCGGCCAACGGAGACCAGGCGGTCCTCAGCGACGATGCACTGGGCCTGCAATGGGCGCTGATCGGCTTCGGCGTCGACCCGACGACCGCGTTGCCGGCTGCGCTGATTCGGCGCTGGCAGGCGGCCGGCGGCTGGATATGGCAGTGGTGCCAGCGGTCGCAGGGCCAGCACCTAGCACCGGCGGCGCGGCGCCTGGAGGCGCTCGACGAGGCGCTGCTGCCGCGCAAGGTGCCGCTGGGCTGGGTGGCCATCGTCAGGCCCGACCGCTGCGTGCTGGCCGAGGGGCCGGTGGCCGAGGTCGAGGCGCTGTTGAGAAAGGCGCTGGCGCTCGTCGCGCCGCCCGCGGCGACACCGCCAGCGGTCAATCAGAATTTGCAGGAATCCCACCATGCGGCATGAACTGATTTGCAGCGAGCCCGCCACACCGGCGCGGCTGACTCTGCGCAGCGCGCCGCTGCCGCAGCCCGGCAGCGGCGAGGTGCTGGTGCGCGTGCAGGCGAGCTCGGTCAACCCGATCGACGTCAAGCGCGCGGCCGGCTACGGCCGCCGCCTGCTGGGGCTGAAGGGCGCCGCGCGCTTCCCCCTGGCGCTGGGCAACGATGTCGCCGGCCTTGTCGTGGCGGTTGGCGCCGACGTGACCGGCATCGCTGCCGGGCAGCGCGTGTTCGGCCTGCTGCCCACCGGCCGCGCGGGCGGCGCCCATGCCACTCATGTGCTGGTTTCAGAGCAGCTGCTGCGGGTCGCCCCGGAAGAAGCCGATCCGGCCGCGCTGGCGGTGCTGCCCTATTCGTTCACGACGATGTGGCTGGCGCTGCGCTCGGCCGGCCTGAAGGCCGCCAACGCGCGCGGCGCCCGGGTGCTGGTCCATGGCGCCAGCGGCGGCCTGGGCAGCCTGGCGCTGCAGCAGCTGCGCCTGTGGGGCAGCCAGGTGACGGCGATCTGCGCGAAGGGCCGGCGGGAAGAGGCCCGGGCGCTCGGGGCGCAGCTGACGGTCGAGCGCGGCCCGCTGGCCATTGCCTCGCTGCCCAGCGACTTCGACGTGGTGCTGAACTTCGCGAACTGGGACGACGACGACGTGCTCGCTTCCCGCCTCGGCCCGCAAGCGCTGGGTCAGGCCACCACGGTCCATCCGCTGCTGGCGAACTTCGACCGGCTGGGATGGCTGGGCGGGATGCTGGCTACCCGCCGCGACCGCCGCTGCGTCCAGGCCGCCGTGGTGGCCCGCGCGCCACGGGCCCGCTACAGCTGGACCCTGTTCAAGCCCGATCGCGCGGCCCTGGACGCGCTGGCCCTCGGCGTCAACCTCGGCCGCTTCCGGCTGCCGGTCGGCCTCGCCGTGCCCTTGACCGAGGCCCACGCCGCCTTCGCCCATGTGGCCGCCGGCCTTTCCGGGCGCGCGGTGCTGCTGCCATGACGCTCTCTCATCCCGACCCTGCCATGAACGGAATTGCCTCCCTTGCCGATGTGCTGGCGCTCGAAGCCGGCTTCGACGGCCCGCTGCCCGCCAGCACTTACGAGATGATCGGCGCGACGGCGCGCGCCCATCCCGACGCACCGGCGCTGTCCTTCTTTGCCCGCGTGGAGGATCATGCGCGGCCCGAGGTCTGGACCTACGCGACGCTGTTCGCCCGCATCACCGCCACCGCCAACCTGCTGCACGAGCTGGGCGTGGGCAGCGGCGACGTGGTCGCCTTTGTGCTGCCCAATCTGCCGCAGACCCATCTGGCGATCTGGGGCGGCCAGGCGGCCGGCATCGCCTTCGCGATCAACCCGCTGCTGGAGCCCGGGGCGATCGCCGAGCTGCTCGGGGCCGGGCGAGCTAAGGTGCTGATCACGCTGGCGCCGCTGCCGGGCATCGATCTGTGGACGAAGCTGGCGCCGCTGCTGGACGGCATCAACAGCCTCGAGCATGTGCTGCTGATCGATCCGTCCGGCCGGACGCACAGCGCGCCAGGCCGCTGCGCCGTGCACGACTTCGCGCAGGGCCTGCAGCGCCAGCCGACCAACCACCTCGTCGGCGGCCGCGTGATCGGGCCGGAGGAGCCCTCTTCCTATTTCTGCACCGGCGGCACGACCGGCACGCCGAAGATCGCGATGCGCACGCACGGCAACGAGGTGGCGAATGCCTGGAGCACTGGCCAGATGCTCGGCGATGGCATTGCGCCCGGCAAGACCCTGTTCTGCGGACTGCCGCTGTTCCACGTCAACGGCGTGCTGGTCACCGGCCTGCTGCCCTTCTCGCGCGGTGCCCATGTGGTCATCGGCACGCCCCAGGGCTACCGCGGCGAGGGCGTGATCGCGCGCTTCTGGGAGCTGGTCGAGCGGCACCGGATCAACTTCTTCAGCGGCGTGCCGACCGTCTATGCGGCGCTGCTGCAGCAGCCGATCGATGGTCGCGACATCGGCTCGCTGGAGTACGGGCTCTGCGGCGCGGCGCCGCTGCCGGTAGAGCTGATGCGATCGTTCCAGCAGCAGACCGGGCTGAAGATTCTCGAAGGCTATGGCCTCACCGAAGGCACTTGCGTCAGCAGCTGCAACCCGCCGCGCGGCGAACGGCGCAAGGGCTCGATCGGCCTGCGCCTGCCGCTGCAGCCGATGAAGGCCGTCGTGCTCGACGAGGCCGGCGGCTATCTGCGCGACTGCGATGTCGGCGAGGTCGGCCTGCTGGTGATCAGCGGCCCCAATGTGTTCGCCGGCTATCGCGACGCGGGCCACAACCAGGGCCTGTGGCTCGATCTGCGGGACGGCCGGCGCTGGCTGAATACCGGCGACCTCGGCCGGCAGGATGCCGAGGGCTATTTCTACCTGACCGGCCGCAAGAAGGAGCTGATCATCCGCGGCGGGCACAACATCGACCCGGCCAGCATCGAGGAGCCGCTGCACCGTCATCCGGCCGTGCAGCTGGCCGCCGCGGTCGGCCGGCCCGAACCGCATGCCGGCGAACTGCCGGTGGTCTATGTGCAGCTGCGGCCCGGCGCCAGTGCCACCGAGGACGAACTGCTGGCCTTCGCCCGGCAACACATCGCCGAACGCGCCGCGTGGCCGAAGGCGATCCGGCTGCTGCCGGCCATGCCGCTGACCGGCATCGGCAAGATCTTCAAGCCCGCGCTGCGGCAGCGCGAAATCGCCGATGCGCTGGGCACGGCCCTGCAGGAAGCCGGCGCGCCGGCCGCAGCCATCGAGGTGATCAACGATCCGCGCCTGGGCATCCGGGTCGAGGTCACCTTGGTGAGCGAAACCGAGGCCGAAGCTGCGCGCGCGGTGCTGGGCCGTTTCCCTTTCCGCTTCGAGCTGTCGTGGACAGGCTGAGGTCGATGGCGGTGTTCGATCAGGTGGTGGCCGAGAACGGCTTCGCCGCCTGCGCCCGCAAGCTCAAGGTCTCTCCCTCGGCCATCACCCGCCTGATCGGCGAGCTGGAAGCCCATCTGGGCGTGCGGCTGCTGCAGCGCAGCGCGCGCCGGCTGGCCCTGACGCCGGCAGGCGAGGTCTATCTCGATCGTGTGCGCAGCATTCTTGCCGACGTCGACGAGGCGGAGGAACTGGCGCGCAGTCATGCGCGGGAGATGTCCGGCTGCATCCGCGTGGCGTCGCTGCCCGGCCTGGCCACCCATCTGGTCGCGCCGGCGGTGGCCGACTTTCGGCGCCGTCATCCCAAGCTTACGATCGAACTGCGTTCGGACATGCTGGCCTCGCACGGCATCGAGGCCAACGACATCACGCTGCTGACCGCGCAGATCACCCTGCCTGCCGAGACGGTCGTGCGGCGCGTAATCGAGGGCAGCTCGATCCTGTGTGCCTCGCCCGGCTACCTCGACCGCCACGGCATGCCCCAATCACCGCAGGATCTGCAGCAGCACGCACTGCTGCGCCTGGGCCTGCCCGACCTTGCGGCCAACGAGCTGTGGCTGGTCGACGAGACCGACCCGGATCACGAAGAGCTCGTCTGCGCGCCGCCCGTGCTCAGCTGCAATGACCATGAGGCGGTGTTGCGAAGCACGCTGGACGGCGCGGGCATCAGCAGCCAGGCCTTGCAGGTGGCGGCGCCGATGCTGCGCAGCGGCCAGCTGCGTCGCGTGCTCGCCCCCTGGATCTCCGAGCGCTTCACCCTGGTCGCGGCCTTTGCCAGCCGGCGCCACCTGCCGCTGCGCACCCGGGCCTTTCTCGACCACCTGATCGAGCACGCCGAACGGCTGCAGGCGGCTTGAAGCCGCCGACGCGAGGGTCGGCGGCTCGGCACGACCGATCAGAAGCTGTGGCGGATGCCGAACTCATAGCCGGTGGAGTTCTTGCCGGTATTCGAGCTCAGCAGCGCGGGCTTGCTGTCCACCACATAGCTCGCCCCGTGCCTGTTGTCGATATAGGCCACGGTGCTGTACAGCGAGGTGCGCTTGGACAGGTCGTAGACATAGCCCACAGCCAACTGGCCAGAGTCGTTGTCTTCGGTGTTGAGGCCGGCGGCCGTGCGGCCCGAAGCGTCCACGTAGGTATAGGACAGGCGCGCCGAACCCGGGCCGACCGGCACCGAGGCGCCGAGGTTGGCGATGCTGAGCTTGGTGTCGGCGTACTTGGCCTGACTGACATAGCCGCTGAGCTTGGCCACGCGCAGGTCGTACGAGGCGGCGAGGCTGCCGAGCTTGTACTTGTCGTCCTTGCTGCCGGCAAGCGGGCTGACCGTGGTCTCGCCATAGGAGGCCGATACGTCGAGCGCTCCGCGGGCAAATCCGAGGCGCCCGCCGTAGTACTTCTTGCCGGCCGCGCCTTCCCCTGCAGCGGCCGAGACCTGACCGTAGAAGCCAGCGCTATCGGCCGGCAGCAGGTAGCTGACCAGGTTGTCGGCACGCTCGAGCGTGTCGACATCGGTGCCCAGCTTGCTGACGAACTTGCTGGCATCGCCGACGCCGCTGGCGCCAAAGACGTCGTAGCTGGCATAGCCGCTGTAGGTGGGTGTGGCGTCTCGTCCCAGCCGCACTTCGCCGAAGCCGCCATGCAGGCTCACGGTCGAGCGGCGGTTCCAGAAGCGCGAGCTGTCCGACGAGCTGCCCGTGTCGGCGTTCAGGCCGCCCTCCAGCCAGAAGCTGGCCTTCAGTCCGCCGCTCAGTTGCTCGGTGCCCCGGATGCCCAGGCGACTCTTCTCCGCACCACCGGAGGCCAGCGAAGTCTGGCTCTCGTCGCCGTTCTTGGTATGGCGCGCGGCCACGTCGACCACGCCGAACAGGGTGATCTGGGTCTGCGCCTGCGCCAATGCGGACACACCGGCGAGCAGGGCCAGCGCAGCAATCTTCTTCATAGGTTTCCTCTTGTTGTTTCGGATGTCGAATGCGCCGCATGCCATGTGGATACAGGCTGCGACGACGGAGTCAGCTTAGAAAGCCCGAACCCGCAGCGGAAGGCGCATGAGCACAAGGCCCTCCCTTGTGCTCGCACGCCCCCCCGTGATCGGTGCGACCCTTGGTCCGCCAGGCCCGCGCGGCCGGCGATGGTTCCGATTTCCGCAATGCCCCGTTCACCGTTTGGGCAAGGGAAAACCCTTGAGCAAGCCTTAAGGTGGCGACCGGCTTGAACAGCAGGTTTTCGAGGACATGCAAAGACAGAACATCAGATTGCTCGCGCTGGCACGCAGCGGCGACGCCCAGGCGCGTTGCGAGGTCGGCCGCCGTTTTCTCGCAGGCAGCGACGGCTTCACCCGGCACCTGGCCAGCGGCCTTGAGTACCTCGCCCATCCGGCGGTGGCCGCGTCGGCGGCGGCGGACCGGATCGTGGCCGAGCACATGAGGCTGGACGAGATCGTGCAAGCGCGCATGCTGCTTGCGCTGGAGCGTGCGGCCGACGCCGGCTGCAGCATCGCGCAGGCCAAGCTGGCTGCCTGGTGGCTGGCCCGCCACCCGGCCGCGGTGACGGGGACCACGCTGCTGCAGGCGGCCGCCCGCCAGGGCTGCATTGCCGCACAGGCGGCCCTCGATCCCGGCCTGGCCGGCGCGCTGAAGCCGCGGCTGCAGACGCTCGCGCAGCATGGATTGCTCGATGCCCATGCCGTGGCCCATGCGGCCGCGCAGCAGGCGCTCGCGGCCCGCGAACTGCAGGCTGCGGCCGGGGCGCTCGCGGCTGCGATCGCACTTGCCGGCCATGGGTCTGAGGAACTGCCGGCGCTGCTGGTGCGCATGGTCGAGGCCGCGGAAAGCGCGGGCGAGGTGCTTGCAGCGCTGCCGGCCGGCGTCATCGAGCCGCTGCTGGAAGCCCGCGCCTGCGCCGGCGACCGTGTCGCGGCCCACGCACTGGGCCGCGCGCTGTGCGGCATCGATCTCGGCCGCCTGCCGGCCTGGGCCATCGCCGAGGGTCGGAACCTGCGCAAGGGCGCTGCCTTGCTGCTGCGTGCCGCGGATGCCGGCTGCGAGGCGGCATGGCTGCAGCTGTACCGGCTCCATGCCGACCACCACCACTCGGTGGCCAATCCGCAGATGGCGCGCTTCTTTCTGGAGAAGGCGGCGGCCTGCGGCGTGGCCGAGGCGCAGCGGCGCCTGGGCGCGCTGCTGCTGCGCGGCGCTTCCACGCTGCCGGAGTCGGAGCAGGCGTTGGGCTGGCTGCATAGCGCCGCTGCACAAGGCGACGAGCATGCGCGCCTGCTGCTGCGCTCGCTGGTGTTGCCGCTGGAGGGCGATGAGGACGCGGCCGAGGCGGCGATTGCCGCGGTGGCGAATCACGATCAATGGCTGGCCGCGCGTCTGCGCATCGCGCGTGAGTTCGGCCTCACCAAACTCGAGGCCCTGTGCTTCGATCCCTCATCGGGCCGGCGGCCCTGGGGCCTGGTGGTCGGGAAGAACCCCTTCATCGCGAAGATCCGCTTGTCGGCGCCGCGCGCGATACCGGCACTCCGGCCGCAGGCGCTGCAGCATCTGCGGGCGGTGGCCGAGCGCTTCTCGCGTGCGGGTGCCGAGGCGGCCCGCCAGGAAGGCGACCTGCGCCGCCGTTCGCTGAACCAGCGGCGCCTGTTCGCCGCGCTGGGACTGGAGGAAGCGATGTTCTTCGCGGTCGCCTCGTCGGGGGCACTCGACTCGTTCCGCCTCGGCGGCAAATGGGCCTTCCGCGCGCGGCAGCCGCTGCGCATGGCCTTGGCAGATTGATGTGGGCCGCAGCCCGCGCACGCCTTGCCCGCCGATCGTCCGATGTGGCGCGGGGACTGCAAGGGCGTGCGCGATATCGCTCAATTGGAGCCCGGTGCACACATCCTTCAGCGGCCATGCGACAGGATCGGTCCATGCTGAATCTTCCCGTGCAAGAGCCGACTTCCGCCCGCCGAACCGAGCGGTCGAATGGGCCGCGGCCGGCGGTGTATAGCGAGCCGTCCAGCGAAGCGCGCACGAGCGGGCTGGCCCTGCTCACCGTCGCGACGGCGGCGCTGCTGGCCTTTGCTCAGTCCTTGCCGCTGTCCGAGCTGCGACCACCGCTGCTGGCCAGCCTGCATGTGCTGGTCAAGATGGTTGGCGCGGCCATCGCGCTGGCGATCTCGCTGCTGACCTGGAACACCCGCAGGGCCCAGCCGCTCAACTTCGTGATCGCAGGCTTCGGCTTCTTCGCAGTGGCGGTGCTTGCGGCGATGCAGCTGGTGATGGCGCCTGGCATGCCCGGCTTGGCGGCCGCACATGATGCCAACGCGGCAACGGTGATGCTGCTGAGCACCGATGGCGCGGCCATCGCTGCCTTGCTGGCGGCCGCGCTGGGACCTGCCCACCCGGGCTCGCCGCGCGCGCTTCGCGCCGGCATCGCCGTCACGGGGATCTGGATCGCGGCCAGCATCGCCCTGGCCCGGGCTGCGCTGCAGTGGGGCCCCGGGACGGAGCAGGCCGCGGCCTACGCGGAGCTGGCGCTCGCAGCGACCGCCCTGGTGGCCGCGGGCCTGCTGTTCCTTCGCCATCTGCGCGGCGCGGCCGCCTTCGCCTTGCTGGCCATGGCGGCGCTGCTGCTTGCCATCGGCGTGGCCGGTGGCTCCGGCATGCCGCCGCTGCAGCACGCGGGCGGGATCTTCAGCGATGGCTACAAGGTGCTCGCCGGCCTGCTTGTGTACCTGGCGCTGTTTCGCAAAGGCGTGCTGCTGCCATGGCACCAGCTGGTCGAATCGGGTCGCGCGGTGGAGGTGGACCGCCGACGCTACAAACAGCTTTTCGAGAGTGCGCCGGATGGGCTCCTGCTGGTCGATGGGAGCGGGCGCATTCTGCACGCCAACCCGGCGGCGGCGGCCATGTTCGGCTGGGCGAGCGGCGAACTGACGGGACAGCGGGTCGAGGTGCTGCTGCCTGCAGCGCTGCGGCACGAACACGAGCGGGCACGGACGCGCTTTGATGTCAGTCCGCAGGCCCGCCAGATGGGGCGCGGCGGATCGCTCACGGCGGCGCGGCGCGATGGCGGCAGCTTTCCCGTCGAGATCGCGCTGGTGCCGCAGGAGTTCGGTGACGGGCACAGCACGCTGTGCATCGTGCGCGACGTGACCGAGCGCCGCCAGCTTGAAGAAACATTGATGCGGCAGGCCCTGCATGATGCGCTGACCGAGCTGCCGAACCGGCGCCACTTTCGCGACAGCGTCACCAAGGCGTTGGCCCACGCCGAGCGTCACGGCGGCACGCTGGCCCTGGTGTTCATTGATCTCGACAACTTCAAGCAGGTCAACGACAGCTTCGGCCATAGCGAAGGCGATGCCCTGCTGTGCCAGGTCGCGCGCCGGCTCGCCCAGACTCTGCGTGGCGGCGATCTGCTGGCCCGCATGGGGGGCGACGAGTTCGCCGTGCTGCTGGTCGGCGCCCAGCAGGCTGACGCCGCGGCCGTGGCAGGCAAGGTCCTGCGTGTGCTGGAGCCCGACTTCGCGCATGGCGGGCAGGCCTTCAAGGTCGGAGCCAGCATCGGCATCACGATGTACCCGACCGACGGACGAAGCGTCGAGGAGCTGCTGAGCAATGCCGACCTGGCGATGTACCGGGCCAAGCATCGGGGGCGCAACACCTGGTGCTTTTTCGAGCAGCGGATGACGGAACGCCTGCGCGAGCGCTCGTCGCTGCAGCGCGAGCTCGCGCATGCGACCAAGAGGGGCCAGTTCGAGCTCGCCTTCCAGCCCCGTGTGCACGCCAGCGACGGGGCGCTGAGCGGCTACGAGGCCCTGTTGCGCTGGCGGCATCCGCTGCACGGCAACGTGCCTCCGGATGTCTTCATCAGTCTGGCAGAGGAGAGCGGACTGATCGTCTCCATCGGCGAGTGGGTGCTGCGCGAGGCCTGCGCGCAGGCCGCCCGCTGGCGCGCGGCCGGCGCTGCGGACCTGACGATGGCCGTCAACGTGTCGCCCCACCAGCTGCGCCACGCCGGCTTCGCCGCCTGCGTGCAACAGGTGCTGCTCGAGACCGGCTGGCCGGCGCGGCAGCTCGAGCTCGAGATCACGGAAACCGCGCTGATGGAAGATCCACGCGAGGTGGCCGTACTGCTGCATCGCATCAACGCTTTAGGCGTGCGCTTCGCGATCGACGATTTCGGTACCGGCTATTCCTCGCTGGCCTACCTGAAGACCTTTCCGCTGCATCGGCTGAAGGTGGACCGCAGCTTTGTACAGGGCCTGCAGGTCGAGGGCAGCGATCGCGTGATCGCCGCATCGATCATCGCGCTGGCGCACGCCCTAGGCCTGGAGGTCACGGCCGAAGGCGTCGAAACCGCAGATCAGCGCGACTTCCTGCGTGAGCAGCGGTGCGACGAATTGCAGGGCTATCTGTTCAGTGCGCCGATCTCGGCCGCGCAATGCGAGGCCTGGCTGACACAGAAAGGCATCCCTTGTCGACAGTCTCTGACACCACATTGCCTCCAAGCCACCTATGTCTGCGAATAGCTGCGGCGATTGCGCAATCGGCCCGCGCTGCGTGCTCGGACGACTTGAAGAGGCGGAGCGCGCCCTGGTGGCACCCCATCTACGCGAGCGCATCTTCCATCGCGGCGACGCCCTGCTCGAGGAGGGCAAGGACACGGCCTTCGTGCGCGTCATCAAGCTGGGCACCGCCTTTGTTCATCGCCGCGGGCTGGACGGTCGTTCGCGTCCGATCGGCGTCATGGGCCGCGGCCAGGCATTCGGGTTCCTCGGTATGTTCGGCAGCCCGAATCAGGTCTCCTGCTTCGCCCACACGACGGTTCGCGTCTGCGAGCTTCCCGTCCTCGCCATGCGGGAAATGAGCGCGAGCGTCCCGCAGTTCATGGTCCATATGACCCGGGCGGTGGTGGAGAACTTTGCCTCGGTGGCCGCCTGGGCAGAAGCCCTGCGGCTGCCGGGCATGGCCAACCAGCTGGCCTATGTCCTGGTGTTGCTGGGCGACGCGGACAAGTCAGCGGTGGTGGCGCTGCCGAGCCACGCGGCCCTGGCGGAGCTGTTGGGAACCCGGCGCGAATCGATCGCGCGAGCCCTGCGCACGCTGGAGAGCGAAGGGGGCATCAAGCGCCTCGACCGCAGGCGCTGCGAGTTGGTCCGCAGCGCGCTGCTGGCACGCCTTTCTCCGCATGAAGTTCCATGAGGGCCACCGGCGAGGTCCGGGGCGGTTCAAACCGCGGCAGGGCGACGCGCCCTGCCAAGGAAAGCAAATAGCAGGAAAGGAAACCATGCGCACCACGCAAGCCGTCACGCAGAAAGAGTTCGACTATCCCGACGACGCGACCCTGATGTCGGTCACCGACACGCGAAGCCACATCGGCTACGCCAACGCGGCGTTTGTTGCCGTCTCCGGTTTCGAGCAGGACGAGATCCTCGGGCAGCCGCACAACATCGTGCGCCATCCCGACATGCCCAAGCAGGCCTTCGCCGATATGTGGGCCACCTTGAAGGAGGGCGAGGCCTGGTCCGCGCTGGTGAAGAACCTGCGCAAGAACGGCGATCACTACTGGGTCCGCGCCAACGCCACGCCGGTGCGCCGGGACGGCCGGCTGCTGGGCTATATGTCGGTACGGACCAAGCCGACCCGCGCCGAAGTCGCTGCCGCCGATGCGCTTTATCGAGACCTCCGCGAGGGCAGGCTGCGCGGCCGAGCGCTGTACAAGGGCCTGCTCGTTCGCACCGGCATGCTGGGGTGGATGTCGGCGCTCCAGACGATGCCGGTCCGGTGGCGCATCCGCTGCGGTTCGCTGGCCGGCTTCGCCTTTGTGCTCGGCAGCTGCGCCGCGGCGGGGCTGGGCATCGGTGCGCTCGGGATCGTGCTTGCATCGGCGACGCTGGCGGGCTGCGCCGTCAACCTCTGGCTGGAAGCGCAGATCGCCGGGCCACTGGCGACGGTGCTG
This sequence comes from Roseateles violae, assembly GCF_030410485.1. Classification (GTDB taxonomy): domain Bacteria; phylum Pseudomonadota; class Gammaproteobacteria; order Burkholderiales; family Burkholderiaceae_C; genus Roseateles_D; species Roseateles_D violae. Next base: position 254,467 of record NZ_JAUHHC010000006.1, read on the forward strand.
CGGGTGGCGCAAAGTGCGGCCGCGGGCAATCCGGAGCGCAGCGCCAGCCTCGACCGCGTGGACGAAATCGGCATGCTGCTGCGCGCGGTCAATCAATCCGCGCTGAACCTGCGCTCTCTGCTCGACGATGTGAGCAGCCAGGCCAGCGGCGTTCATGCGGGCATCGCGGATATGGCCTTCGGCAACAACGAGCTGAGCGCGAGGACCGAGCAGACCGCCAGCAGCCTGCAGCAGACCGCGGCCTCGATGGAACAGCTTGGGGCGACAGTCCGGCAGAACGCCGAAAGCGCCCGGCAGGCCAACCAGCTGGCCCTGGAAGCCTCAGGCATCGCCGCCAAGGGCGGCGAGCTGGTCGGCCAGGTTGTCGACACGATGAAGGGTATCCACGACAGCTCCAGCAAGATCGCCGAGATCATCGGCGTGATCGACGGCATCGCGTTCAGGACCAACATCCTCGCGCTGAACGCGGCGGTTGAAGCGGCGCGCGCCGGTGAGCAGGGGCGCGGCTTCGCCGTCGTGGCCGCCGAGGTGCGCAGCCTCGCGGGCCGGGCGGCGGAAGCCGCGAAGGACATCAAGCGGCTGATCGAGGACAGCGTCGTGCGCGTCGAGCAGGGAACGGCCCTGGTCAATCAGGCCGGCGCGACGATGAGCGAGACGCTCAGGTCGATCCGCGGCGTCACGGCGGTCATGGGAGAAATCAGCAGTGCCAGTGCCGAGCAGAGCGCCGGTGTGGCGCAGGTCGGCATGGCGGTGAGCCAGATGGACCAGGCCACGCAGCAGAATGCCGCGCTGGTGGAGCAGAGTGCGGCGGCTTCCGACAGCCTGCGGCAGCAGGCGCGCCATCTACTGGCCGCCGTGGCTGCCTTCCGGCAGGACCCGGCAAGGCAGGCGGGCTGAGCGCCGTCAGGGCGGCCTTCCGACCTACCGGGATGCCGGCGCGCTCGCCGCGACCCGTGCCTTCGGCTTGACGGGGAAGCTCTCGAAGACCGCCGCAACCGCCTTTTCGGCCGCCGTGCCCGCGTCGCGCAGCATCTCGGCGCTGACCCGGCCCTCAGCCGTGCTGTGCCAGACGACGTCGCGGCGGCGCGCATCGATCAGGTCGACCGCCAGACGGCCGAGCCGGTATTCCTCGGTCACCACCGCCTCCTTGCCGGGAGCATCGGCGGCCGCCGGGCGCAGCCGCTGCCGGTCTTCCAGGACCGCGGCGACGTTCACCAGCAGGTCGGGCGCCGACTCGTCCAACACATAGCCGCGGCGCTCCATCTGCAGGCGCGCCGCCGCGATCAGGCGGCGCTCGACCAGCGAGCTGCTGCCGTCAGGCCGGCCCGGCAGGACGGCAAAGCTGCGGTAGGCATGGAAGTCCGCATCCGGGTCTTGGATGCGGGACAGCTCGGGCTTGGACGCACAAGCGGCCAGGCCCAGGGTCAGGGCAGTCAGTCCGAGCAGCAGAGAACGTCGTTTGGAAAACATCTTGGGGTTCCTCCTTGGAATGCCGGCTTGGCCGGCGTGAGCACCGCGTGGCGGTGCGTGTCTTGCTTGCAGTGATGGACAGGTCCCGGCCGCTCAGGCGCAGAACCACCAGAGCAGCGGGCCGCCAAATAGCAGCCACTTCAGCAGGTAATAGCCGAGGCGGCTGCGGGCCTTGATGCGCTTGCCGGCCAGCCGGGCCTGCTGCACATGGGCAAAGGCCTTGTTGAGCCGGCCTGTGCGGTCCGTGTCGGCATTGGGTGCCGCGGCGGCGCGGATCAGCGTGCGGCTGATGAAGCGGTTGAAGGCGCGCGCCAGCGGGTTGTTCAGCGGCCGCTCGATGTCGCAGAACAGGATGATGCGCATGCGGTCCGAGCGGTTCTCGGCGTGGTGCAGATAGGTTTCGTCGAAGATGACGCTCTGGCCGTCGCGCCAGCTGTAGTCCTGGCCATCGACCGAGATGTAGCAGGCATCGCTGTTGGGCGTGAGCAGGCCCAGGTGGTAGCGCAGCGAGCCGGCAAAGGGGTCGCGATGCCGCACCAGACGGGCGCCCGGCGGCAAGGCCGCGAACATCGCCGCCTTCACGCTGGGGATGCGCTGCAGCAGCCCGGTCGTCAGCGGGCACAGCGCCTTGGCCGACGGGTGGACCTGCTCGTACCACTTCAGGTAGAAGCGGGTCCAGCCGGTCTTGAAGAAGCTGTTGAAGCCGGCGTCGTCGAACTTGTCCGAAGCCTTGATCTCGCCGGCGGCCGCCAGCCGGCAGGCCTCGTCGCGGATCTCCCGCCAGTGCTCGTCCAGCAGCTTGAGCTCCGGGAACGGGTCCGCCGGCAGATAGGGCCGGTTGGGCAGGCGCGAGCATAGATACATCAGGCAGTTGATCGGCGCCATGAAGGTCGAGTGATCGGTCAGCTGGCGCCAGAAACCCAGGCGCACCCGGCCGCGTCGATGGACATGGACGGTGCTGGCGACGAAGACCGCGACGATGGCGAGCTTGATGTAGGGAAGGTGCTGAAGCATGGGATGACGGGGCTTGCGGGCCATAGCGCTGCGGCAAAGGACCGCGAACGTTCGGCATGTCTGCAGTGTCCGCATTGCCGGCTTGCGGGTCGTCTTGCATCGGTCTCGGTTCAGCACCGAAATCCGGACGCGCTGTCCCTCATGTCCGCGATGCCAGCAGCCCGGACAGCAGGCTGCGCGCCACGTCCAGCTCCTTGTCGTCGACAGCGGAGAACCAGTCGCGCAGGACGGCCGCCATCGTGCCCTCCGTTCGCTCCAGCGCCGACCGCCCGAGCGCCGTGATCTGCAGTTGCAAGGGGCGGCCATCGACGCCGTCGTGGCGCCCCCGGCACAGTCGCTTGGCCAAGAGGCGATCCAGCAGCCGTGTCGTGGCACCTGGGTCCAGATTCAGGGCCAGCGAGATGGCGGTCGGCGTGAGCGCCTGCCGGCTCAGGATCGCCAGGGCGCGTCGTTGCGCCTGGGTCAAGCCCTGCTCGCGCAGGCGCTCTTCGATATCTCGGCCCATGGCCTGCGCGGCCCGTTGCAGCAGCGCGTCGAGCTCATCAACGATCTCCGACCGCTGCGCGATGGCTGGTTCCAACATGCTCTGTCTACCGTGATCAGTTGCGCACCGGCGTGATGCTGAAGCTGGCAATACCTTGATGGGCGGCAATCTCGTCGGCCAGCAGGGCCGGCGCCATCGCGCTGCTGCGATCGAGCGCGACCACGCTGAAGCGCCAGACCGGGCGGCCCTCGGCAAGGCCGATGCTCAGGCTGTCGCGCAGCAGCCGGTAGCCGCGCGCGGCCGCGATGCCGGCCACGGTGTCGTAGGACGGTGGATGGGGCGGCCGGAAGCTCAGCGTGACATCCAGCGTGGTGCGGCCCGGCAGCATCGCCTCCACCCGCTGCAGCAGCGACATCGACAACATGCACAGCAGGGCCAGCAGCAGCGCCGCCGCATAGAAGCCCACGCCCAGCAGCACGCCGATCGCCGCCGAGGTCCAGATCGAAGCGGCCGTGGTCAGCCCGCTGATGTTCAGGCCGTCCTTGGTGATCACGCCGGCGCACAGAAAGCCGATGCCGGTGACGATGCCCTGCACCACCCGCGTCGGATCGGCCAGCAGATGCGGGGCCGTGCCGCCAAACCAAAGCGGCGCATGGCCGATGAAGACGGTCAGCGCCGTCGATGCCATGCAGACCAGGCCGTAGATGCGCATGCCGGCGGCCCGGCCGTTGAACGAGCGCTCGTAGCCCACCAGCGCCCCGAGCAGCAGGGCCCCGAGCAGGTTCAGGCCGATGAAGGCGTTGGCGGCCAGGAAGCTGCCGCTCCAGTAGTGTTGCAGTTGACCAAGCATCGGATCAGCGGCCGGGTTGAAGCCGCCTCAGCGGGTCGGGTCCGCCGCGGCGGCGGTCAACGACTGCGGATCGGCGCCCAGGCTGCGCCGCAAGCGCTGGAAGGCCGGCGACTCGCGCAGCACCTCGCGGCCGGCCCGCTGCAACTGCTCGACCTGGATGGGCAGGATCGTCAGCGCGGTCGGCACCTGCATCAGGTTGCGGCGCATCTCGGGGTCCTTCAGCTGGCGCAGGCCGACATTGATCACATGGATCTCGGCGTCGGCCGCGAAGGGGCTGCCGGGACGTCCCCGCTCGAACCGCAGCGCCTCGTTCATGCGCTGGGCCACGTCGTCGATCATCATCGTCGTTTCCTTGCTCAGGCGCGAGCCCGCGCCGAAGACCAGCGCATCCAGCACCTGCAGATGGCCGGGCACGCGATCGCTGCCGTCGATCCGCTCGGCGGTGTCGCGCTCGGAGTTGACGCTGATCAGCACGATCTGGTGAACTGACCCCGGCTGCAGGCCCTTGAAGCTGGCCTCGAAAGTGCCGCCCGCGAGCGTGCGCTCCAGCAGGCCGCGGACGCCGAGGTTGTCCACAACGCCGCCATCGACGAGATGGATATAGGGCCGCTCCTGCGAATTCCGGTAACTGTCGGCGACGAGGTCGAGCAGGCGTGCCGATAGATTGCGCCCGGCTGGATCGGCCGCGGCGGAGGGCGCTGCTTCGGCGCAACGGTCGGCGTAGTTGCGCAGCGTCATCGGGCTCAGCAGCAGCGGCACCGAAGACGATGCCGCCACCGCGAAGGACAGGGGCACGCTGTCCAGCTCCGAGCAGATCAGGCCGAACTGCTCCGGCGTGAATTCGAAGGGGCCGCCGGTGGTGAGGTCGGTGGCGGTGACCAGCAACTGGGGCCGCGCGCGTTGGGCGCGCAATTCACCGAAGGTCATGCCGCGGAACACCGGGTCCAGGCGCCGGTTGAAGGCATTGCTGCGACCCCACCAGGGCGAGCCGAGCCGGTACAGCGTCGGTGGCGACAGCGCGTCCAGGATCAGGCCGGTCTGGAAGTCGGCCTGCAGAAAGTCCTCGTGAAAGCGCGAGAACACCTCGTCGCCGAAGGCCGCGTAATAAGTCGCCAGCACGCTGCCGCCGGAGACGCCGCTGATCAGCCCGACCTCGTCGAGCAGACTGGTCTTGCGGCCCTCCCATTCGAAGCGGGTCGCCTTCAGTTCCTCCAGCACGCCCAGGCCGAAGGCCGCGGCACGCGCGCCGCCGCCGGACAAGGTGATCGCCGCAACGATAGACGGCGAGGCTGCAGTCGCCGCCGGCGAGATGGGCAGTGCCGCAGCGGCGGCCGCCGCCGTGATTGGCTTGTTGATCCAGGGGCGCGCCGTCGAGCAGGCGGTCAGCACGATGGCGGTGGCGAGGGGCAGCCACCGGTGCAGCAGGCTTCTCTTCATGATGTCAAGGCTTGGCCAGCCAACTGTTCAGTTCGCGCAGCTGCTGTTCGCCGAGTTCACCGGCCGCCGCCGCCAGGCGCACCCGCCCCAGCAGATAGTCCAGCCGCGCCTGCACCAGTTCGAACTCGGCCGCGAAGGCGCGCTGCTGCACGTCCAGCACATCGAGCTCGGTGCGGGTGCCGACATCGCGGCCCAGCGTCGTCGCCTCCAGCGCGGTGCGCGCCGAGAGCAGCGACTGCTCGGCGGCCGCAATCCGCGGCACCCCCGTGCGCACGCTCAGATAGGCGTCCTGCACCTGCAGGCGCACATCGCGCTTGGCGGCGGCCAGCTCCTGCTCGGCCTCGCGCCGGCGCGACTGCGCTTCGCGCTCGCGCGAGTCCAGCGCACCGCCGGCGTACAGGGGCAGGTTGAACTGCAGTCCGGCGTAGGCATTGCGGTCGTTGCTGGCGGCCACCAGCGGCGACAGGCCGCCGTTCTGGCCCCGGGCCGCATAGCTGGCGACCAGGCTCAGGCTCGGGCGCCCGGACATCTTGTGCTTCTCGATCTCCGCGATGGCGATCTCCAGCTGCGAGCGCCGGACCCGCACCGCCGTGCTCTGGTCCTCGCCCTTCAGCTGCCAGGCCAGCAGGTTGTCGGGCTCGGGCGGGGTCGGCGCCTGGCCAGGCGCGAGGGCGGCCACGCCATCGGCCGCGGCGCCGGTGGTCTCCTCGAACTGCGCGCGCCGCAGCTCCAGCAGGCTGCGCGCATTGATCTCCTTGCTGAGAATCTGATCGTAGCGGGCGCGGGCCTCCTGCAGATCGGTGGCCTTGCCGCGGCCGACATCGAAGCGCGCCTGCGCGCGCTCACGCTGCATCGCGATGGCCGCTTTCTCGGCCAGCGTGACGCGCAGGTTCTCCTGCGCCTGCAGCACGCCGAAATAGGCTTCGGCCACGCGCTGGGCCAGCGTCTGCTGGGCCTGGTCGAACTCGGTCTCGGCGAGCCGGGCCTGCTGCTGCAGCTGCCGCTTCTCGGCCCGGGCCGTGGCGTCGTAGATCGGCTGCGACAACTGGATGACGGCCTGTCTCACCGTGCCCGAGCTGTGCTCCGGCAACACGGCCGACAGGGCCGGCGGCACAGCGCCGGAACTGTGGTTGTCGAGCCGGCCGTAGCCGGCCTGCAGGCCGACGCGCGGCTTGAGGAGCGAGTCGCCCTGCACCGCCTTTTCGCGGCCGGCCGCCAGCGCCTCATTGGCGGCCAGCTTGGCGGGGTCGTGGCGCAGGGCCTGCTCGTAGGCACCGACGAGGTCGAGGGCCTGGGCGGCGCAGGTCTGCAGGACCAGCGTGGTGAGCACCGCCCAGCGGGCGGTCTTGTAAATCCGTTTCATGGTTGCCAGTGCTTTCGTCGCCTAGGCGGCGTCGGGGATGGAAGGCCGCTTGGCCCGGTAGAAGGTGGCGTAAAGGGCCGGCAGGAAGATCAGGGTCAGCAGCGTGGCAATGGCAAGCCCGCCCATGATGGCCCAGGCCATCGGGCCCCAGAACACCGAGCGCGTCAGCGGCACCATCGCCAGGATGGCGGCCAGCGCGGTCAGCACGATGGGGCGCAGGCGCCGCACGGCCGATTCGACGATGGCGGTCCACATCGGCGCCCCCGCGGCCAGGTCCTGGTCGATCTGCACGACCAGGATCACCGAGTTGCGGATGATCATGCCGGCCAGCGCGATCACCCCCAGCATGGCGACGAAGCCGAACGGGATCCGGAAGGCCGCCAGGATGGCGCTGACGCCGATCAGCCCCAGCGGCGCGGTCAGCAGCACCAGCAGCATCTTCTTCATGTCCTGCAGCTGGATCATCAGCAGCACGAGCACCGCGATGAGGGTCGCCGGCATCACCGCGTTGATCGACTTCTGTGCCTTCAGGCTCGACTCGAGAGCCCCGCCGACGTCCACGCCATAGCCCAGCGGCAATTCCTTGGCCAGCGCCTCGATCTTGGGCATCAGCGCCATGGTCACATCGGGCGCCTCCGCGCCGGTGATGTCGGCGCGCACGGTCAGCGTGGGTATGCGGTTGCGACGCCACAGCTGGCTGTCCTCGCTGTCCAGGGTCAGTCGTGCCAGCTGCGACACCGGCACGAACTTGCCCTCGCGCAGGTAGATCTTGGCGTCCTTCAGGTTGTCCAGGTTGCTGCGCTCGGTCTGCACCAGGCGCGCGACCACGTCGACGGTTTGGTCACCCTCGCGATACTGGGTAATGGGCGAGCCGGAGATCGACGCTTCCAGGGCGGCCTTGATCTGGTGCGAACTGACGCCCAGCGCCCGGGCCTTGTCCTGGTCGACATCGATGCGCACGCGCTTGATGCGCTCGCCCCAGTCCTGGTTGACCTGGCGCACATGGGGGTTGCTGCGCATGAGGGTCCCGACGCGGGCGCCGATCTCGGCGACCTGGTCGAGGTCCTTGCCGTAGACGCGGAACTGCACCGGATAGCCGACCGGCGGACCGTTCTCCAGCCGGTTGACGCGGCCGCGCACATTCGGCAGGTCGTGATCGAACAGGCCCTGGATCTTGGCCAGCACGCGTTCGCGCGCCTCGCCGCCCTTGGTCATGACCATGATCTCGCCCAGGTTCAGATTGGGCGTCTGCGCGTCCAGCGGCAGATAGAAGCGCGGGCTGCCGTTGCCGACGTAGCTGGTCACGGCCTCCACATCCTTGTCGTCCTTGAGGGCGGCCTCCAGGCGCTGCACCTCGCGCTCGCTGGCCTCGAAGGTGGAGGCCTGCGGCATCCACAGATTGACCATCAGCTCGGGCCGGTCGGACGCCGGGAAGAACTGCTGTGGCACCAGCTTGAACAGCGCGATCGAGCCGACGAAGGCGGCCAGCGTGATGGCGATGACCCAGCCGCGACGCTGTAGGCAGAAGTCGACGAAGCGGCGGAAGCGGAGGTAGAAGCCCTTCTGGTAGACCGCGTCCTCGTCGTGGTGCGCATCCTTGTGCTCCTTCAACAGCTTGAAGCCGAGGTAGGGCGTGAAGATGACGGCGACCAGCCAGGACAGCACCAGCGAGATGCCGACCACCTGGAACAGCGAATAGACATACTCGCCAGTTCCCGACTTGGCAAAGCCGACCGGCAGGAAGCCGGCCGCCGTGATCAGCGTACCCGTCAGCATCGGAAAGGCGGTGGCGGTGTAGGCGAAGGTCGCGGCGCGGAACTTGTCCCAGCCCTGCTCGAGCTTGAGCTGCATCATCTCGACCGCGATGATTGCGTCGTCCACCAGCAGGCCCAGTGCGATGATCAGCGCCCCCAGCGAGATGCGCTGCAGATCGATGCCCAGCAGATACATCGAGAGAAAGGTCAGCGCCAGCACCAGCGGGATCGACAGCGCGACCACCAGGCCGGCGCGCATGCCCAGCGATAGAAAGCTGACCGCCAGCACGATGACAACGGCCTCGGCCAGGCTCTTCTTGAACTCGTGCACCGATTCCTCGACCACGCGCGGCTGATCGCTGACCGCATGGATCTGCACGCCCACCGGCAGGCTGGCCTGCACGCGCTTGACCGTGGCGTTGAGCTGCTCACCCAGGTGGATGACGTCGCCGCCCTTGCGCATGCTGACGGCCAAGCCCACGGACTCGGCGCCGTTGAAGCGCATCTTGATCTGGGCCGGGTCGATGAAGCCACGCCGGACGTTGGCGATGTCACCGAGCCGGAACGTGCGCTGGCCGGCGCGGATGCCGATGTTGCGGATGCCATCGACCGAGTCGAATTCGCCGCTGACCGTCAGCCGCACCTGCTCGCCCGCGGTCTGCACGGTGCCGGCGGGCGCGACCGCGTTGGTCTGGGCCAGCGTCGCGGCGATCAGCGCGGGGTCGATGCCCAGCGAGGCGAGCTTGGCGTTGGAGATCTCCACATAGATCTTCTCGTCCTGCTTGCCGACCAGGTCGACCTTGTTGACGTCGCCCACGCGCAGGAATTCATTGCGGGCCGCGTCGGCGAACTCGCGCAGCTCCGCGTTGCTGAAGCCGTCGCCGGTGAGCGCGTAGAGATTGCCGAAGGTGTCGCCGAACTCGTCGTTGAAGAAGGGGCCCTGCACCTCGCGCGGCAGCGTGTGGCGCATGTCGCCGATCTTCTTGCGCACCTGGTACCAGACATCGGGCACCTCCCTGGGCGAGACCGCATCGCGCAGGTTCACCTTGATCAGCGTTTCGCCTGGGCGCACATAGGTGGCCGTGTAGTCGATCTCGGCGATTTCCTGCAGCTTCTTCTCGAGCTTGTCGGTGACCTGCTCGGCCATCTGCTGCGAGGAGCTGCCGGGCCAGAAGGCCTGCACGACCATGGTCTTGATCGTGAACTCCGGGTCTTCCTTCTGACCCAGGCTGCCATAGGCCAGCAGGCCGGCCACGGTCAGCAGCATCAGCAGGAAGGCGATCATCTGCTGATGCTTGAGCGCCCATTCGGAGAGATTGATGCCCTTCATGTCGCGGCCCCCGCACTGCCCGCCGCGCTGCGCGGCGCGGCGGTATCCGCCGTGGTGGCGGGCGGCAGCTTCACGCGCTGGCCGGCCTGCAGCATGTGCACGCCGGCGCTGACCACGGTCTCACCGTCCGCCAGGCCGCCGAGCACCTGGACCCGGTCGTCCTGGGCGGTGCCCAGCGTGACCCTGCGCAGCGCGACGCGCGAGGTCTTGGGGTCGACGACCCAGACCTGGCGCAGCCCGGGCTTGTCGACGATGGCCGTCAGCGGCAGACGGATCACGCTGCGCCCCTCGGCATCCGGCACCTGGACCGAGGCCGTCATGCCCAGGCGCAGCACGGACGGATCTGGATTGCGGATCGCGATGCGTGCCGAGTAGGTGCGGGTGAGGTTGTCGCTGGCGGGCGCCAGCTCGCGCAGCGCGCCGTCCCAGCTGCGGCCCGGATGCGCCCACACCGACACGCGCACGGAGCGTGCCTGCCGCAGCTCGTCGACCCTCGATTCCGGAATGCTGATCGCCACCTCGCGCTCGCCCTCGGCGGCGACCGTCACGACCGGCTGGCCGGCCGCGACGACCTGGCCGGCTTCCGCCATGATGGCGGTCACGACCCCGTCACGGTCGGCGCTCAGCACGGTATAGCCCTGCTGGTTGGCCGTCGCATCGCGCCGGGCGGCAGCCGCGCGCAGCTGCGCCTCGGCCTGCTCCAGCGCCAGGCGGTGCTGGTCGAGTTCGGCACGCGAGGCGAACTGGCGGCTCAGCAGCGCTTCGGTGCGCTGCAGATCGACACGGGCCTGGGCGGCCCGGCTCTTCGCGGCGTCGACATCGGCGCCGGCGGCGCTCAATTGCAGCGCCTCCTGCTCGGGGCTCAGTCGCATCAGCGGCTGGCCGCGCCTGACGACGCTGCCCACGTCGACCAGGCGCACCGCGACCTTGCCGGGTGTGCGAAAGCCCAGCTGGCTTTCATGGCGGGCGACGATCTCGCCCGAGTAGCCGACGCCGACCGAGCCTTCGCTGCGCCCGGCGACGACGGTGCGCACCGGGCGCACCTCCTCGAACGCTTTGGGTTCATGGCGTTGGCAGGCGCCCAGCAGCAGGGCGGCCGCCAAGGGGGCAAGAGCCCGGGGGATCTTCATTGATGTTCTCCTGGATGACTTGAGGAAGTGGTGTCGTTCGGGGTCTGGCGCCTGCAGGGCGGCTGAGACCGTGGTCCGCTGCGGCTCAGCGCCGCGCAGTCCGCCCCCGACGGCAGGGCCAGATGGGGGACCGGATGGCTGTAGATCTCGCCGAACCAGGACAGCACAAAGGAGGCGGCAACGGCGCAGACGGCCGTGACGAAGGTCTTCATGGCGCTCCCGGGTCTTGCGCATCCGGGCCGGGCCGGCGCCCTGCCGCGTGGCCGGCGAGCCAGGCCAGCAGGTCTGCGCCGCTGGCGAAGTCCGCGCTGTCGCCACTGGAGACATGCTGGATGCGGCCGGCCAGTCGCTGAGCTCCATGGAGCGCGTCCTGGTGCAGCCGCAACACGTAGTGGCCGGCCGCGGGATAGGTCGGATGCGGGTTCAGTGTCATGCCCGGCAGTGTCGAAGCGGGCCGCCGGCAAGTCGTCTCGGATCGGTCTCGGATCCGTACCTTGCTGCCACGCCGGCTAGACTTGAGGGCAATGGAAAACCAGCAGCAGGTCCATGCCAGCTTCGGCGAATTCGTGGTCGACGAGGCCGAGGCGCGGCTGCAAAAACGGGGCCATCCGGTCGAATTGGCGCCCCGGGCCTTTCAGGTGCTTTGCGAGCTGCTGCGGCGCGCCGGCCAGCTGGTTTCCAAGGACGCGCTGCTCGACGCGGTCTGGGGGCATCGGCATATCAACGAGGCCGCCCTCAAGAACATCGTCAGCCAACTGCGCCATGCGCTGGGTGACGACGCGCGCGAGTCGGTTTATATCGAGACCGTGTCGCGCCGGGGCTATCGCTTCATTGCACCGGTCAGCGCCGCGCCGGCGTCGGCGTCGCCGCTGCCACCACCGGACTTGGCAAGCGACACCACGGGACACCCGATCGTGGGGCGCGACGGCGTGCTGCTGCGCCTGCACCAGGCCGCCGCTGCGGCTTGCAGCGGCCGGCGGCAGATCGTCTTCCTGGTTGGCGAGGCCGGCATCGGCAAGAGCACCCTGGTCGAACGGCTGGTCCAGCGCGCCGAGCTGGCCGTGGCCTACGGCCATTGCATCGAGCATTACGGCGAGGCCGAGCCCTATATGCCGGTGCTGGAGGCGCTCAACAACCTCTGCCGGGAGGATGAGGGGGGCGGCAGTGCGCTTGCCTTGATGCGCAGCGTCGCGCCAAGCTGGCTGCTGCAACTGCCCTGGTTCGTCAGCGACGCCGACCGCCGCGAACTGCAGCGCGAGAGCGCCGGTGCCACGCAGGACCGGATGCTGCGCGAGTTCGGCGAGCTGGTCGACCGGCTGAGCGCCGCGCGGCCGCTGCTGCTGGTGCTCGAGGACCTGCACTGGAGCGACCACGCGACGGTCCAACTGCTCGACTATCTGGCGCGCCGGCGCGGCGCCGGCGCGCTGATGGTGCTGGGCACCATCCGGCCAACCGAGCTGATCTTCAAGGACCACCCGCTGGCCGCGCTGCGCCAGGAACTGCGCCTGCGCCGCTTGTGCCAGGACATCGAGCTCGAGTACCTGTCCGAAGCGGAGCTCGGCGATTACGTCGCGGCACGCGTCGGCCAGCCGGCGCCGGAGGAGTTCATCCGCCAGCTGCATGCCCAGACCTCGGGGCTGCCACTGTTCGTCGCCGCGGTCGTGGACGAGTTGATCGCCGCTGGGGCCCTCGGAGGAGCCGGCCGGTGGCAGATCGCCGATGCGCAGCAGGCGGTGCCGCGCAGCATCGCCGCCGTCATCGAAACCCAGCTCAACCGCCTGGCGCCCGAGCAGCAGCGCGCGCTGGGAGCCGCCAGCGTCGGCGGTCTTGAGTTCACGCATCTGGCGCTCGCCACCCTGCTCGGCCTTGACGCCGAGGCGCTGCATGCACGGCTGGAGGATGCCGCCACCCGCCTGCCCTGGTTGCAGGCACATGGCACGGCCTCATTGGACGATGGCCGCCTGGCGGCGCGTTACCGCTTCACCCACGCGATCTACCGCGAGGTCCTCTACGAGCGCCTGGTGGCGCTGCAGCGCCTGCAATGGCATCGCCAATGGGCGGCGGTGGTCGCCGACACGCATGCCGCCACGCTGCCCGAGGTGGCCGCCGAACTGGCCCTGCATTTCGAGCGCGGCGATATGCCGCTGGAAGCGGCCGCGCAGCTGGCCATCGTCGCCGCGCGCGCCTTGGCCTGTGGTGCGCCCAGCGACGCGCTGCAGGCGGCGCGCCACGCGCTGGCGCTGGCGCAGGGCCGCCTGGCCCCGAGCTTGGAGCTCGAGCTGCGGGTCGCCGAGGCGGTGGCGCTGACCCGGCTCGAGGTCATCACGGCCCCGCAGGTGGTGTCCGCCTTCGAGCGGGCGCTCGCGCTCGACGCAGTGGACAGCCCGGCCTGGCAGCGCGCGCTGCAGGGGGCCTGGTGGGTCGCCTACTCGCGCGCCGAGATCGAGCGCGCGCGTGCGCTGGCTGCGCAGATGCAGGAGCTGGCCGCGCGGCGTGGCGGTCCGGCCCTGCGCCTGGCCGGCCTGAACGCGAGCGGCATGGTCCAGATGCTGAGCGGCGAGTTCGCGGCCGCCCGGCTCAGCCTAGGTGAGGCGGTGGACGTCCATGACAGGCTGTCCGACGACGAGCCGCCGCCGACCAGCTTCGTGCTGGACCCGGGGGTCGAGGCGGCGGAAGGCCTGGCCCTGGTCTGCTGGATCGCCGGTGAGCCGCGGCGCGCACGCCAACTGGCCGAGCGGGCGGTGACCCTGGCGGCGGCCAGCCGCAATCCGCTCAGCGAGGTGACGGCGCTCTACGCCGCGGCCATCCTGCATGCGCTGGCCGGCGAATTCGATGTCGTGCACCGCTTCACCGAGCGCATCTACGGCCTCGTCGACGATCACGCGCTGCCGGAGAAGCGCAGCGGCTTTGGCTGGCTGCATGGCCATGCGCTGGTGGCCTACGAGCATGCGGACGAGGGCCTGGCCGAGATGCGCGCTGCCGCCGAGGCCGCGCAGCAGCTGGGCCTGCGCACCGGTCTGTGCGGCTTCCACTACCACTTTGCGATGGCCTGCCGCCTGGCCGGCCGGGAGGCCGATGCCGCCGCGTCCATCGAGGCCGGGCTGGCGCTGGCGGCCGAACTGGGCGAGACGATGCTGGTCGCGCCGATGCTGCTGATGCGCGCCGAGATGGAGCTGGCGCGCGGAGCAACGGAGCAAGCCGGTGCCTCCTTGCGGCAGGCGCTCATCACGGCAAAAGCGCAGGGCGCCACGCTGTTCGAGCTGCAGGCGCTGGCGGTCGCGCAAGCCGGTGGGTTCGATGGGGCAGATGCACAGCGACAGAGGCAGTTGCTGGAGCTTTACCGGGACGATCCCAGTCCCATCATTGCCGCGATCCGTGCGGGTTCCACACGCGCAAGCGCGTGACTAGGGCTTGCAGCCGCATTGAGTCGGGGCAGAATGCCCCGTCGATTTGGCCGATTCATCGGCCGCGGCCTAGAGATGTCGAGATTGCTGGGATCCTTAAAACTGAGACTTGCGCTGGCCAGCGCGCTTCTGATCGCCGCAAGCGTCGCAGGCACCGTGCTGATCGCTGTCCACGAGGTGGAGCGGCGCACCGAGGAAGCGATCACCGATACCAATCTGGGTGTCGCCCAGTTGGCCGCCGTCCTGTCGGCCAGCGTGACGGAGCGTCAGCGCGCCCTGGCCGCGGCCGCCGGACAGTGGCCGCGCGGGCAGCACGCGAGCCGCACGGCGATCGAGACTTTTCTTGCGCAGCAGTCGGCCCTGGCTGCACTGTTCAATCGCCTGACGGTTGGCCGCCAAGCCGAGCTCGCGCCGCCCGGACGCTCCCTGGGCAACCATGTGTCGCCGCCGCTGCGCGGCCTGACCGGCGTTGACAAGCTCGATCTGGCCATCGTCATGCCGCTGGCGTCCGATGAAGCGGGCCTGTTGCTGGCCGGAGTGCTGCGCCTGGACACGATCAATTTCCTCTCCAAGCTGCCGCATGCGGCGCTGCTCGACGACGCCCACCTTCAGACCATCGTCGCGGACCAGCGGGGCTACGTGCTCGCGCATGCGGATGAGACCCGCCTGCTGTCCCTGATCGAGGAGGATCCGGATCTGCGCCCGCTTGCGCTCCGGTGGCGTGCAATGGGAAGCCCGCTCGAAGCTGCACCCTGGGCCGGTCGATTCGGCAAGCAGTTTGCGGCCATGGCCGCCGTGCCGGGCACGGATTGGATGGTCTTCCGCGTCGCGGATGGCGAGGCGGTGTTCGGCGCTGCCCGTCGCGCGATGAACCGGACCATCATGCTCGCCGCCGGCGTCGCTGCTGCAGGCGCACTGGCCATCTTCGGCCTGACGGCCTGGCTGCTGAGGCCGATGGGTGTGCTCAGGCGGCGCGCCTTGCTTGCCCTTGAGCCCGCTTATCCGCCTCAACTGGGCTGGCCGGAAGCGGGCGGCGAGGTCGGTGAACTCTCTCGTGTGCTGAAGCATGTCGGCGAACAGCTGGCGGGCAGCCGGGCGGCGATGCAGCAGACGCTGCAGCAGATGGAGGCCATGCTGGCACATGCGCCCGTGGGCATTGCCTTCACGAGCGAGGGCCGCATCGAACTCGCCAGCAAGCAGTTGGAACATCTGCTGGGCTACGGCCCTGGCGAACTGGACCGCCCCTGGGCCACTTTGTTGACCGAAGAAGCACCTCGGGAAGAATTGCACGAAAGGGGCGAGACAGCCTTCCGCGAGGGCCGCAGCTTCGAAGCGGAGGTTCCGCTGCTCCGCCGGGATGGCTCGAGCCTGTGGGCACATGTGCACGGCGCAGCGGTCCAGGGCAATCCAAGTCGAAGAATATGGATCGTCTCCGATGCGACCGCCTCCCGCCGGCAGCGCGAGGCCTTGACATGGAGTGCCACCCGCGACCCGCTGACGGAACTGGTCAACCGCCGTGAATTCGAGACCCGACTGGCCGAAGTGGTCGGCGACCGCCGCCGTCGCGACGCCGACTGCGCATTGTTCATCGACCTGGATCACTTCAAGCAGGTCAACGATGGCGCCGGTCATGCCGCTGGCGACGCGATTCTCAAATCTGTCGCCAAGGCCTTGCAAGCCCATGTGCGGACCGGAGATACGGTCGCACGCCTGGGCGGCGACGAGTTTGCCGTGCTGCTGGTGGGCTGCCCGGTGGATCATGCGCTGCAGATCGCCGAAAGGATGCGCGGCCAGATCGAGCGCGATGGCGTCTGTGCCAGCCAGCCGGCACTGCGCGTCACGGCCAGCATCGGGGTCGTCGCGATTGCGGCGCAGCACCGCTCGCTGGCGGAAGTCTTGGATGCGGCCGATCAAGCGTGTTATGCCGCCAAGCACGCGGGGCGCAATGCGGTGCGCGTGGCGGCGGGCTAGCGTTGCGCCAGCGAGGTGCGGCAGAACGGCGTCGACCCATGCTGCAGCGCTCGGAAGCTCGCCGAAGCCGTCGCGGGTGTCTAGTCGTGTCGATGTCGAACCTTGCATTCAAGCGGCCCTGCGCCCACCTATGCGCCGTGTCCGCAAAACCGAGCTTTGACCGACCGCTTGTCGATGGCAATATCGGCGAGGTGATGGACCGCAGCGGGTCGGATGCGCCGGCTGGAATCGGCCATCAGCGGGTCTTCACAACGGCAGCTTGGCGCCAGCCCACTGAGCATAGGCTTGAGGCGACTGGCAAGGCCCGGCATCGCTTGCCGTGGCCACTGCGCGCTGAGGCGCGAACGAGGCGCGCCGTATGCGCCATCCCAGCACGAGCAGGCCGGCGCTCATGAGGATGAAGGAATGCGGCTCCGGAACCAGCGGCAGGTTTCCGACCCCCGGGCTGAAGGCGAACGAGTACTCGGGCCCGACCCCGGGACCGAAAGCGAACACGGGGTCGACGAGAGCATAGGCCGAGCCACCGGGGCCACCGCCGGCCGCAATGAAGACGTCGACGAACATGCTCACCTTGATCCGACTGTTGGGGGTTATGGCGAGGTGGGCGGTCTCGTGATACTCATCGTTGTAGTGGGATTGCAAGGTCGGGGTCTCGATGCCGCCGGAAAGGAGCCGCCCGCCAAGCGAGCTATCCAGCGCCCAGGTCGACTTCAACGAGAAGGCCCCCCGGATGTCCGCGTCCGCGACGACCCTACCGGCTACGGTCATATCGACCCGCACCGGAGGGCTAGCCTCGGGACCGACGACCATGAACTCGTAGTCGGCTGTTGCCACGACGCGCCCGGTATAGGGCTCGTGGGCGATCACGGCCGAAGCCTCCAGGTACGGGCTCGGAAGAATCGCGGAGTCGAGACGCAGCTTGCTGTGGCCTTCCGGCGAGATGAGCACCCATTCGCCGATCGTCGCTTCGAGTTTGGGCGGGAAGTTGAAGGCCAGTTCGCCGTAGATGTGCGCCGGCCCGAGTGTGTCCGGAAGATCCGCCGCCGCCTGTTGGCTGGTGCCGGAGAGCAGGATGGCCGCGACAGCAGCACCCAGCCGCACCGGCCAGCGGCGCACGGCGGCATAGGGCTGGTTCAGTGGACGCATGTTTCGCATCTGCCCCTCCTCGCCTCGAGCGGTGATTCGGTGAGGTTAGGCCGATTCAGTGGGTGCGGCAAGAACCGAGCGCAGGGGACCTCAGCCGCGGTCGAAAACGATCGCGCGCTGGAAGCCGTCGACGTTGTCGTCGCCGTCGAACAGGATGTCGTCGATGTGTTGACGACCTCCGTTGAGCGGGCGCGGCCCTTTCGGCCATCACCAGTAGTAGGCGAACGGCAGCTTCCGGGCAGCTCAACCCATCATGCTGCGCCGCCGGTGACTCAGAAGATCGCCATCCAAAGTTTGGCACCGGCAAGCGGATGCCTGTAGGCTGGTGCCGACGTGCTCAACAGGCGCTGCAACGCCGTCCACCGCGTGGAACAGGTCAGCTGGCCTTCGATGGCAAAAAGGCGCGCGTCATGGACGACAGGTCGAAGCGTTCGCGGATCGCCAGGCGCAGCAGTACCGGCCGTAGAAAGAGCCGGAGCTTGGCATGCCGTAATCCTTCGTCCGGGCCCGCCCGACCCGGCCGGGAACTACTATTTGAATGTGACCGGCATCGCCAACGGTACGACGGGCGGCATCTACAACGGCGCAATCAGCGCGCAAGTTCCGGTCGTGCCTGAACCGACGAGCTACGCGCTGATGATCGCCGGGCTTGTTGTGATCGGCTTCCTGCTGCGGCGCCGCCGCAGCTGAAGCCGTTCCAACGGAGGTTCTGTCGAGGGGCTGCGAGCGCCGGAAGTCAAGGGCAAGTAGTGCTACCGACGCCTGGAGCGGCTTCCACCCGGCCCGCGCAATGTACCATACGAACTTCGGCCCGGTTAACTCGGCACCATGCGTCGGAGTGCTTATGCTTCGTGTACCGGCGAGCGGTCCAACCCCTTGCTGCGCGTTGCTAAATTCAGCCGCATCGGCACCTTCTCCACGGCCAGCTCCACCGGCACCGCACTCGCCTTCCCGACGATGCCTGAAGCGAGGCAGAGTCCCGGCCGGACCGTTGGTTCAATGTGACTATAAGTGATTGATTTTATTGAACTTACTTATCATCCATTGACCTGCCAAGTCCATGCACTTGGCACTGTACATAGACGGGGTGAAGGGGGGCGCGAGTTCGAAACCCGCCGTCCCGACCAAACAACAAGAAGAGAGGCAACGGGTTGGTAGCGAAAGCTGCCAACCCGTTTTTCATTGCCGTCTCCATTTCGGCTCGCCCGATGCGCTTGGCCAGCGGCGCCCCAGCCCATTTGTCGACGGGCTCTCGATATCCCTAGGGAAGCTGGCGCCAATTGGTAAGCCGCTGTCGTGCCCAGGCAATCAGACTTTTGCCGCTGCTCGAAGAATGCGTGCCATCCAACGAGCCTCCCGGAGACGACGACGATGAATGGCCTGATGATGCAGCGATCGCTGCTGGTTTCCTCCCTGCTTGTGCACGCCGAGCGCCACCATGGCGAGCAGCAGATCGTGTCGCGCCGCGTCGAGGGCGACATCCATCGCTACAGCTTCCGCGCGATGGCTGCGCGGGCACGCCGCGTCGCCAATATGCTGGGCGCGATGGGCCTCTCCGAGGGCGCCCGCGTCGGCACCCTGGCCTGGAACGGCTACCGCCATCTGGAGCTCTACTACGGTGTCTCCGGCGCCGGCCATGTGCTGCACACCTTGAACCCGCGCCTGCATCCGGACCAGATGGCCTGGATCGCCGACCATGCCGAGGACGAGGTGTTGTTCTTCGACCTCAGCTTCCTGCCGCTGATCGAGGCGATCGCGCCCAAGGTCAAGACGATCAAGCGCTTCGTCGCGCTGACCGACCGCGCCCATATGCCGGCCGCGAGCAAGATCGACGGTCTGCTCTGCTACGAGGAACTGCTGGAGGCCGCCAGCGACCAGTACGACTGGCCCGAATTCGACGAGAACCGTGCCAGCTCGCTGTGCTACACCAGCGGCACCACCGGCAATCCGAAGGGCGTGCTCTACAGCCATCGCTCGACCCTGCTGCACACCTATGCGGTGGCGCTGCCCGATTCGCTCAACTGCTCGGGCCGCGACACCATCCTGCCGGTCGTGCCGATGTTCCACGTCAACGCCTGGGGCCTGCCTTACGCGGCCTGCATGGTCGGCGCCAAGCTGGTGCTGCCGGGGCCGGGTCTTGACGGCAAGAGCCTGCACGAGCTGTTCGAGACCGAGGGCGTCACCGTCTCGGCCGGCGTGCCCACCGTCTGGCAGGGCTTGCTGAGCCATGTGGACGCCAACAATCTGAAGTTCTCGACGATGCGCCGCACCATCATCGGCGGCTCGGCCTGCCCGCCCGCGATGATGCGCGCCTTCCAGGAGAAGTACGCGGTCGAGGTGCTGCATGCCTGGGGCATGACCGAGATCAGCCCGCTGGGCACCTCCTGCGTGCTCAAGCGCCACCAGCTCGAGCTGCCCGAGGCCGAGCGCTATGCGATCCAGGCCAAGCAAGGCCGCGCGGTGTTCGGCGTCGACATGAAGATCGTCGGCGAGCAGGGCGAGGAACTGCCCTGGGACGGCAAGACGAGCGGCGAGCTGCTGGTGCGCGGCCCCTGGATCGTGTCCCAGTACCTGCGCGGCGATGGCGGCGAGGTGCTGGTCGACGGCTGGTTCCCGACCGGCGACGTCTGCACCATCGACGCCGAGGGCTTCATGCACATCACCGACCGCGCCAAGGACGTGATCAAGAGCGGCGGCGAATGGATCGGTTCGATCGACCTCGAGAACATCGCGATGGCCCATCCCGGCGTGGCGATGGCTGCCTGCATCGCCGCCAAGCATCCGAAATGGGACGAGCGCCCGCTGCTGGTCGTGGTCAAGAAGCC
Organism: Roseateles violae; assembly: GCF_030410485.1. GTDB lineage: Bacteria > Pseudomonadota > Gammaproteobacteria > Burkholderiales > Burkholderiaceae_C > Roseateles_D > Roseateles_D violae. The sequence continues at coordinate 274,645 of NZ_JAUHHC010000006.1, forward strand.
CGGCGCCGAACTGACGCGCGAATCGCTGCTGACCTTCTACGAAGGCAAGATCGCCAAGTGGTGGACGCCGGACGACGTCGTCTTCGTCGAGGCGATCCCGCTGGGCGCCACCGGCAAGATGCTCAAGCACCGCCTGCGCGAGCAGTTCCGCGACCACCAACTGCCGACGGCCTGAGGCCCGCGATGAGCACGGCATTGGCGATCGGCCGCTGGCCGGCGCGCACCCGCGCGCTGTTCCCGGGCGTCATGGCCTGCGGCGTGGTCGCCGCGGCCGCGACCTTTCTGTCCGAGCATTACGGCGCGCCGGTGATGCTGTTCGCCCTGCTGCTGGGCATGGCGATGAACTTCCTGTCGGGCGAGGGCGCCTGCGCCGCCGGCATCGGCTTCACCGCCCGCGAGGTGCTGCGCATCGGCGTCGCGCTGCTGGGCCTGCGCATCACGATCGCGCAGGTCGCCGCGCTCGGCTGGGGGCCGGTCGGCATCGTCGTCGCCTCGGTCGTCATCACCATCACCGTCTCGATGCTGGTGGCCAAGCTCCTGGGCTTCCAGTCCATCTTCGGCCTGCTGACCGGCGGCGCGACGGCGATCTGCGGCGCCTCGGCGGCGCTGGCCTTGTCGGCGGCGCTGCCGGCGCATCCGCAGAAGGAGCGCGCGACCCTGTTCACCGTGATCGGCGTCAGCGCGCTGTCGACCTTTGCGATGATCGCCTACCCGATGATCTGCAACGCGCTGGGTCTGTCGCCGAATGCGGCCGGCATCTTCCTCGGCGGCACCATCCACGACGTGGCCCAGGTTGTCGGCGCCGGCTACAGCCTGTCGCGCGAGACCGGCGACGTCGCGACCCTGGTCAAGCTGATGCGCGTCGCGATGCTCTTGCCGGTGATCGTGTTCGCCGCGGCGCTGACCCGTGCGCGCGGCGATGGCGGTGGCGGCGAGCGTCCGCCGCTGCTGCCCTGGTTCGCGGTCGGCTTCGCGCTGCTGGTGCTGATCAACAGCACCGGCTGGGTGCCCAAGAGCGTGCAGAGCCTGGGCAGCGAGATCTCGCGCTGGTGCCTGGTGGCGGCGATCGCCGGCATCGGCATGAAGACGCAGCTGAAGGACCTGGTGACGGTCGGCTTCAAGCCGGTCGCGCTGATGCTGGGCGAGACGATCTTCCTGGCCGGCCTGGTGCTGCTGCTGATGCGCTTCGCGGCCTGATCCAGAATCGAAGACCAAGAACGAACCGAGACTTCCCATGCACATGCCCCATGACGATGCCGGCGGCAGCGACGACTATCTGGTCAGCCGCTCGCAGGCCTGGTTTGCCTTCGCGATGACCTTCGGCCTGATGCTGTTCGATTACATCGATCGTCAGGTCATCGTCTCGCTGTTCCCCTATATGAAGGCCGACTGGGGCCTCTCCGACAAGCAGCTCGGCGGCCTGGTGTCGGTGATCTCGGTCGTGGTCGCGATCGGCGGCCTGCCGGTGGCCCTGCTGGCCGACCGCTTCAGCCGAGTCAAGAGCATCGTCGTGATGGCCACCGTCTGGAGCGTGGCGACGATCTCCTGCATGTTCAGCCGCAACTACGCCCAGCTGTTCGCCGCCCGCGCCCTGGTCGGCGCCGGCGAGGCCGGCTATGGCTCGGTCGGCGCGGCGCTGATCGCCAGCCTGTTCCCGCGCCGCCTGCGCGGTGCGCTGCTGGGTGCCTTCTTCGCCGCCGCCTCCCTGGGCTCGGTGCTGGGCGTGCTGCTGGGCGGCGCCATTGCGGCGCGCTGGGGCTGGCAGACGGCCTTCGGCGTCGTCGGCATCCCCGGCCTGGTGATGGCCCTGCTGTACCTGTTCGTGCGCGACTACAAGACGGTGGAGATCGTCAACCCCAGCGCCAGCGGCTCCTATGTCTCGGTCGGCACCCTGCTGCGCCGCACGGCCGCCACGCTGGCCGGCACCAAGACCCTGGTCTGGGCCTGCCTGGGCGCGGCGATGCAACTGATCGTCGTCTCCTCGATCTGGGCCTGGCTGCCCAGCTTCCTGAACCGCGTCCATGGCGTGCCGGCCGACCAGGCCTCGCGCCAGGCGGCCCTGGTCGTGCTGGCCGGCGCCATCGGCGGCTTCGTCTGGGGCCTGGTCGTCGACCGCATGTCCAAGAACCGCGCCCGCTTCCGTCTGCTGACGGTGGCCGCGCTGTGCCTGGTCAGCATGACGATCTTCCTGTTCGCCTTTGCCGGTTCGCTGGCGGGCTCCGCGCAGTTCGCGCTGATCGTGCTGGGCGGCTTCGCGATGACCTGCACGGTCGGCCCGATCTCGGCCGTCGTCGTCGACGTGATCCACCCGGCCGTGCGCTCGACCGGTGCCGCCGTGCTCTCGCTGGCGCAGAACCTCTTGGGCCTGGCCGTCGGCCCGGTGCTGACCGGCTGGCTGTCCGACCAATGGGGCCTGTCGCAGGCGCTGGCCGTCGTGCCGCTGTTCGGCCTGGCGGCGGCCGGCTTCTTCCTCTATGCGATGCGCAGCTACGAGTCCGATCTGCGCGCCGTCGCCAATATCCGCGTGCAGGCCGTCAGCGCCTGATCGTAATCCTGACATCACCACGAGGCATCACTCCATGAGCAGCAAGGCAATCCGCTTCTACGAAACCGGCGGTCCGGAGGTCCTGAAGTTCGAGACGGTCGAGGTCGGCGAGCCCGGTCCGGGCCAGGTGCGCGTGCGCCACACCGGCATCGCCGTCAACTTCATCGACATCTACTTCCGCACCGGACGCTATCCGGCGCCCCTGCCGAACGGTTTGGGATCCGACGCCGTCGGCGTCGTCGAGGCGGTCGGCCCGGACGTGTCCTTCCTGGCCGTCGGCGACCGCGTCGGCTATATGTTCGGCCCGCTGGGCGCCTATTCCGAGCGCCGCGTGATGCCGGCCGAGGTGCTGATCAAGATCCCCGACGGCATCGACGACGAGACGGCCTCGACCATCATCATGAAGGGCCTGACGGCGCAGTACCTGTTCCGCCAGGTCTTCCCGCTGAAGGGCGGCGAGACCATCCTTTACCACGCGGCGGCCGGTGGCGTCGGCCTGATCGCCTGCCAATGGGCGCGCGCGCTGGGCGTGACCATGATCGGCACGGTCGGCTCGGATGAGAAGGCCGAGATCGCCAAGGCCCATGGCTGCACCCATGTGATCAATTACAAGACCGAGAACTTCGTCGAGCGCGTCAAGGAGATCACCGGCGGCAAGGGCGTGCCGGTCGTCTACGACTCGGTCGGCAAGGACACCCTGGCCGGCTCGCTGGACTGCCTGCAAAAGCGCGGCACCCTGGTCTCCAACGGCACCAGCTCGGGCCCGGTCGTGATCGACACCATGCAGCTGGCCATCAAGGGTTCGATCTGGGTCACGCGCCCGGCCATGGTCGACTACGCGCTGCCGCGCCCGAACATGCTGAAGATGGCCGACGAGCTGTTCGACCTGGTGCTGGCCGGCAAGATCGTCAGCAAGCCGCAGCAGGTGTTCTCGCTGGCCGATGCGGCCGACGCGCATCGCGCGCTCGAGTCGCGCCAGACCGTCGGCGCGACGGTGCTGAAGCCTTGACGATGACGGCGGCCACCGCCATCCGCGTCGAGGTCTGGTTCGACCTGATCTGCCCCTGGTGCCTGATCGGCAAGCGCCAGCTCGAGCGGGCACTGGCCGACTTCGCGCGCCTGCAGCCGCGCACGCGCGTCGAGCTGCAATGGCGCTCGCAGGCGCTGCTGCCCGACATCCCGACCGGCGGCCTGCCTTTCGAGGCCTTCTATCTGCATCGCCTGGGCAGCGCCGCGGCGGTTGCCGCACGCCAGGAGCAGGTGCGCCAGGCCGGTCGCGCGGCCGGCCTCAGCTTCGACTTCGGCCGCATCCCGCGCATGCCCAACACGCTGGCGGCCCATGCGCTGATCGCCGATGCGCAGGAGCAATGCGAGGCGCTCGCCGTCGACGCCCTGATCGAGGCGCTGTTCGAGGCCCATTTCCAGCGCAGCCTGGACCTGGGCGACGAGTCGCTGCTGGACCAGCTCGCGCGCAGCCACGGCGTGGTGCGCAGCGCGGCTCGGCCCGCGCCGCGGCACCAGGTGCGGGGCGTGCCCTTCTTCGTCGTCGACCAGCGCCTGGCGCTGAGCGGCGCGCAGCCGGCCGAGCAGCTGCTGGATCTGCTGATGCAGGCCGGCGCGGCGCCGGTGGCTTTCGCCTAGGCCTCGCTCAGGCCTTCGCGCTGCGGCCCGCGGCGCGCGCCTGCGAGGGGCTGCGACCGAACTGGCCGGTGTACCAGCGCGAGAAGCCGCTGGGCGCGGAGAAGCCGAGCAGGGCCGCCACCTCGGTCAGCGGCCGGTCGCTGCCCAGCACATGGCGTTCGGCCAGCTCGACGCGCAACTCGTTGACCACGTCGGAAAAACTGGTGCCCTGCTCGGACAGGCGGCGCTGCACGGTGCGGCAGACGATGCCCAGATGCTGGGCCACCTGCTCGATCGAGCAACGGCCGCTGGGCAGCAGCAGCAGGGCGGTGCGGCGCACATCGTCGAGCATCGAGGCATCGTGCTGCTCGCGCAGGGTCAGCTCCAGCAGCTGCTGCGCATAGCGGGCCATCGCCGGGTCGGCCGAGGGGTTGGGCGTGTCCAGGTCCTGGCGCGCGCAGACGATGCCGTTGAAATCGTGGCGGAACTCGACGCAGGGGCCGAACACGCGCAGATGGGTGGCGATGTCCTGCGGCGCCACATGGGTGAAACAGATCCTGCGCGGCTGCCAGCGCGCGCCGAGGAACTGGCGCAGCACGCTCAGCATCACGCCGACGGTCAGCTCGATCGCCTGGCGCAGCGGCTGCACCTTGCCGACGACCAGGTCCACATGGATGACGACGACGCCGGCGCTTTCCTCGATGCCCAGCGACATCGCGCCGCTGAACAGCGGCTGGTAATAGCGCAGCAGCACGTTCAGCGAGTCGCGCAAGGTCGGCTGGTCGCGGATCAGGAGGCCCACCGGCCCCAGATTGCCGAGCTGGTTGCCGGCCTGGCGCGACTCGGCCATGCGCAGGCCGAAGGATTCGCAGCCGGACTGCGCGGCCGCCCGCTCGAGCAGCTCGGTGACGCGCTCGGACGAGATGTGAAGATCGGGTTCACGCAGCACGTCCGGCCCGAGGCCCACATCGGCCAGCAGGCGCAAGGGGTCCAGGCCCACGCTGCGCGCGACGTCGACGAAGTGGGTGAGACTGGCAGCACGGATCAGGGTTTGCATCAATAGGGCTGCTCGCTAGTGGCGCGAAATGATAAGTCTGCGTCTTCTGAAGTCAAGCATCGGCGGGGTCCTCCGCCCAATACTGCGCCACGCTCGCAGTTCTGCGCGGGCAAAGGAATGATGATGAGCCACAGCATCGACGGCGCACCGGCCGTTGTCCAAGCCGCCGCGCTGACGCGCAGCATCCGGGTCGAGCAGCTGACTTGCGCCATCGGCGCGGAGCTCTCCAATGTGAACCTCGGTGCCGCCTCGCGCGACCCCGGTCTGGTGGCCGAGATCCGCGCGCTGCTGCTGAAGCACCGCGTGCTCTTCTTCCGCGACCAGGACATCACGCGCGCCGAGCATGTCGCCTTTGCCCGCCACTTCGGCGAGCTGGAGGACCATCCGGTGGCCGGCTCCGATCCCGACAACCCGGGTCTGGTGCGCATCTACAAATCGCCCGAGCAGCCGAACGACCGCTACGAGAACGCCTGGCACACCGACGCGACCTGGCGCGAGCAGCCGCCCTTCGGCTGCGTGCTGCGCTGCGTCGAATGCCCGCCGGTCGGCGGCGACACGATGTGGGCCAATATGGTGCTGGCCTACGAGAAGCTGCCCGAGGACGTGAAGAGCCGGATCGCCGGCCTGCGCGCCCGCCACAGCATCGAGGCCAGCTTCGGCGCGGCGATGCCGGTCGAGAAGCGCCTGGGCCTGCATGCGCAGTTCCCCGATGCCGAGCACCCGGTCGTGCGCATCCACCCGGAGACCGGCGAGAAGGTGCTGTTCGTCAATGCCTTCACGACCCACTTCACGAACTTCCACACGCCCGAGAACGTGCGCTATGGCCAGGACTACACGCATGGCGGCAGCGATCTGCTGCGTTATCTGATCAGCCAGGCGGCGATCCCCGAGTACCAGGTGCGCTGGCGCTGGAAGCCGAACTCGATGGCCTTCTGGGACAACCGCAGCACCCAGCATTACGCGGTGATGGACTACCCGCCCTGCCACCGCAAGATGGAGCGCGCCGGCATCAAGGGCGACGCCACCTACTGAGCGCGCGCAGCGCAGCCTCCCGGCGCGGCGGCCGGCATACAGCCCGCCGCCGTTTTCCCTTTCTTCAGCCCCCACAAGGAGCCGCCCGATGCGGAACCTGAGCATTCGCACCCGCCTGCTGATCCTGGTCCTGGTGATGGCCGGCATGCTGCTGCTGGCCGTCATCGCCAATCTGCTGCGCCAGCGCCAGTCCAGCGAGGCCATGCACGGCTTGGTCGTCGAGCGCATCGTCGCGCTGCGCAAGCTCAAGCAGGTGTCCGATGTCTATGCCGACCGCATCGGCGACGCGGCGCGCAAGGCGGTCAATGGTGCGATCGAGGTGCCGCAGGCGCTGCGCCAGCTCGACGAGTCGCGCCAGGCCGCCAACACGGCCTGGAAGGCCTATGAGGGCGGGCTGAGCCAGGACGACGAGCGCCAGCTGGCCGGCCAGGTGCAGGCCGCGATGCAGACGGCCGAGCCGAGACTGGCCGAGCTGCGCGATGCCCTGCAGAACGAGCGCCTGGTCGCCCTGCGCGATCTGGCCGATCAGCCGCTGGACGCCGCCGTGCGGCCGGTCGTCGCGGCGATCGACCGGCTGATCGCCCTGCAGCTCGACGATGCCGAGCGCCGCGACGAGGCCGAGCGCGCCGGCTACGAGGCGGCCAGGCTGCGCAATATCGTCATCACCGTGCTAGTGCTGGCGGTGCTGGGCGCGTTGGCCCACAACATCCTGCGCTCCATCGTCGATCCGCTGCGCGCGGCGGTGCGCATGGCCGAGCAGGTCGCCTCCGGCGATCTGCGCCTGAACCAGACCGTCAGCAGCGCCGGCGACGAGACCGGCCAGCTGATCCGCGCGATGCAGCGCATGGCCGAGCAGCTGGCCGAGCTGGTGCGCCAGGTGCGCGATGGCAGCGAGAGCATCGCCACCGGCAGCGCGCAGATTGCCGCCGGCAATGCCGACCTGAGCCAGCGCACCGAGCAGACCGCCTCCAATCTGCAGCAGACCGCCGCCGCGATGGAGCAGCTGACCGGCACCGTGCAGAACAATAACGAGACCGCGCGCCAGGCCGCGCAGCTGGCCGGCGGCGCCTCGGGCGCGGCGCGCCAGGGCGGCGAGTTGATGGAACGCGTGGTCGGCACCATGGGCGAGATCAGCGCCAGCTCGCGCCGCATCGTCGACATCATCGGCACCATCGACGGGATCGCGTTCCAGACCAACATCCTCGCGCTGAACGCGGCCGTCGAGGCGGCGCGCGCCGGCGAGCAGGGGCGCGGCTTTGCCGTCGTCGCCGGCGAGGTGCGCGCGCTGGCGCAGCGCTCGGCCGAGGCGGCGCGCGAGATCAAGGCCCTGATCGGCGCCAGCGTCGACACCGTCGAGAGCGGCGGCGTGCTGGTCGGCGATGCCGGCCGCACCGTCAGCGACGTGGTGCTGCAGGTGCAGCGCGTGACCGAGCTGATCGACGCGATCAGCGCCGCCAGCGAATCGCAGACCCAGGGCATCGCCCAGGTCGGCGAGGCGGTGGGGCAGCTCGACCAGGTCACGCAGCAGAACAGCGCGCTGGTCGAGCAGAGCGCCGCCGCGGCCGAAAGCCTGCGCCAGCAGGCCGAGCAGCTGAACGCGACGGTGGCGCGCTTCCGCCTCTGAGCACGCCGCGCGCGGCGCTTCGCCCGCAAGCGGGGGGATGCCCCCCGCTTCGGCCCGATGGCAAGCTGCCGCCGGGCCTGGTGGCGCCTTTTTCACGCGCTCGACTTAGACGAATTTCCGCAAAGCATTGATGCGCCTGCGCCAAGTGCCTGAAATGCCTGGGAAAACAGCGCCGGGCACTGGCAAGCGCTGAGCCCGCCCCCCCCAGCCAAGAGGGGGGCAATAACGGGGGGCGACTCCCAGAATTTCCTCGTGATCCATGGCATCGACGCGGCTGTCCGCGGCGAGCGACGACCCACCAAACCGCGGAGACAACGTGAGCCACAAGTCCCTTCCTCTCAGCCTGCGCCTCAGCCCCCTGGCCCTGGCTCTGCTGGCCTGCTCGGCCGGCGCCTTCGAGATCGAAACCGGCAATCAGGACCTGTCGGTCCGTTTCGACAACACGGTGCGCCTGAACTACGCGCAGCGCGTCGAGAGCCGCGACAGCAAGATCGGCAATTCGCCGATCGCCGACGAAGGCACCTACAGCTTCGACCGCGGTGACGCCGTCGCCGAGCGCATCGACCTGCTGACCGAGCTGGACATCGTCTACAAGAAGCGCTTCGGCGCCCGCTTCAGCGGTACCGCCTGGCGCGACTTCGCCTACGACGGCAACAGCCGTCGCAACCCGGCCGCTTCGCCGCTGTACACGCCGAGCTATGTCGGCCAGAAGTACAGCAAGTACGTCAACCGCTTCTACCAGGGTGGTTCGGGCGAGGTGATGGACGCCTTCGTGTTCGGTGGTGTCGACATCGGCGACGTGCCGGTGCAGGCCAAGCTGGGTCGCCACACCGTCTACTGGGGCGAGTCGCTGCTGCTGGGCGGCAATATGCACGGCATCGCCTATTCGCAGAATCCGCTGGACCTGCAGAAGGGTTTCGCCACGCCGGGCACCGAGGCCAAGGAGCTGTTCCGCCCGCTGAACCAGTTCTCGGTCCAGGCCCAGGTCACCGACACGCTGTCGCTGGCCGCGCAATACATGCTCGAGTGGGAATCGTTCCGCTACCCCGAGGGTGGCACCTATCTCGGCCCGGTCGACTTCGCCTTCAACGGCCCGAACGGTCAGATCAACGCGCAGCTGGGCTTCATCGCCAACGGCGGCGAGGTCGCGCCCAAGCAGCGCGGCGAATGGGGCCTGGCCGCCCGCTGGAGCCCCGAGTGGCTGGACGGCACGCTGGGCTTCTATGTGCGTGACTACGCCGACAAGATGCCGCAGGCCCTGATCACCAACCCGGTGCCGGGCAAGGGCGTCTACAACCTGATCTACGCCGACGACATCATGCTGTACGGCGTCAGCCTGGCCAAGAACATCGGCGGCGTCAGCGTCGGCACCGAGCTGTCCTTCCGCCGCAACACGCCGCTGTCCACGCAGACGCTGGGCATCGCGCCGGGCCTGCCGGCGCAAGGGCAGACCAAGGGCGCGCGCGGCGACACCACCCACTTCCTGATCAATATGCTGGGTGTGATCGCCAAGACGCCGATCTTCGACACCGCCTCCTGGGCGGCCGAGGTGACCTGGTCCGAATACACCAAGGTGCGCAGCGGCGCCAACCTGTTCAACGCGATCGGCGCCGGCTACGCGGCCGCCTGCAATGCGCCGGGCGTGGACAAGTGGAACGGCTGCACGACCAAGTCCTATACCGGCCTGGGCCTGGGCTTCACCCCGACCTGGTTCCAGGTCTTGCCCGGCGTCGACCTGTCGGCCCCGATCACCGCCTCGGTCGGCCTGCGCGGCAATGCCGCCACCACCTTCGGCGGCAACGAGGAGATGGGCAATTACAGCCTGGGCCTGGGCGCCGACGTGTTCCAGAAGTATCGTTTCGACCTGAAGTACATCGACTACTTCGGTCGCACCAAGGACAACGGCACCGCCGTGACCGCGCAGAACGGCTTCACCACCTTGCTGAAGGACCGCGGCTTCGTGAGCCTGACCTTCAAGACCACTTTCTGAGGAGCACAGCGATGAATCAATTCAAGCTCACCGCCCTGACCGTGCTGATGGCCGCCGGCAGCCTGCCGGCCCTGGCCGCCGTCAGCGCCGACGAGGCCAAGCAGCTCGGCACGACCTTGACCGCCGTGGGCGCCGACAAGAGCGCCAACAAGGACGGCACCATTCCGGCCTATACCGGCGGCAACACTACGCTGCCGGCCGGCTTCAAGGCCGGTGACGGCATCCGCCCGAACCCCTTCGCCGCCGACAAGCCGCGCGTCTCGATCGACGCCAAGAACATGGCCCAGTTCAGCGGCCAACTGACCGAGGGCACCAAGGCGCTGATGCAGAAGTACCCGAGCTTCCGCGTCGACGTCTACCCGACCCAGCGCAGCGTCGCCTTCCCGAAGTGGGTGACCGACAACACCGCCAAGAACGCGGTCAAGGCCAAGACGACGAACGAGGGCCGCAGCATCCAGGAGGCCCACGCCGGCTTCCCCTTCCCGATGCCCAAGACCGGCTACGAGGCGATGTGGAACCATCTGCTGCGCTTCAACGGCCCGGCCTACGAGGCCAAGTACCGCAATCTGACCGTCGACGCCAGCGGCCGCGCCAATCTGGCGACCGAGGGCATGAGCGTGCAGGAGTACCCGTTCTGGGACAACAGCAAGCAGAGCGCCGACACCTACTGGCGCCTGAAGCTGACCTATAGCGGCCCGGCCCGTCGCGCCGGCGAAGGCCTCTTGATCGTCGACCCGCTGGACGCCGGCGCCAAGGAGCGCCGCGCCTGGAGCTATCTGCCGGGCCAGCGCCGCACCAAGGTCGCGCCGGACCTGAGCTTCGACACCCCGAACCCGGGCACGGCCGGTGCGTCGACCTTCGACGACACCTTCATCTTCAACGGCTCGATGGACCGCTTCGACTTCAAGCTGGTGGGCAAGAAGGAGATGATCGTTCCCTACAACGCCTACCAGGCCGTCTACGGCGCCAAGCAGGACGATCTGCTCAAGCCCAAGCACCTGAATCCGGATCTGGTGCGCTGGGAGCTGCACCGCGTCTGGGTCGTCGAGGCGACGCTGCGCGAAGGCAAGCGCCATATCTACAGCAAGCGCACCTTCTACCTGGACGAGGATTCGTGGGCGGCCGTCGCCTCGGATGCCTATGACGCGCGCGGCCAGCTCTACCGTGCCGGCTTCGCCTATATGGCTCCGAGCTACGATCTGCCGGCTCCGTACACCGATATGTTCAGCCACTACGATCTGATCGGCGGCGTCTACGCGGTGACGGGCTTCATCGCCGAGACCGGCGGCCTGCGCCACACCAAGCCGCTGCCCGAGCGCGAGTGGACGGCCGATTCGCTGGCCGGTTCCGGCGTGCGCTGAGCAAGCCGCCCCTGCAGTACCGGAGTTCGAGCATGAAACGAAGCTTCGTTCATCGATCCCTGGGCTTGTTGAGCCTGGGAGTGGCGCTGGCGGCGCTTGCCGCCGGCGACAACAAGAGCGGCTTTCGCGACGTGCTCGACACGCCGGCGCAGCAGAGCGCGCTGGCGCCGCGCGCGCCGCTGTCCGGCCTGGCCCAGGCCGGCGAGCGGATCGTGGCGGCCGGCCAGCGCGGCCACATCCTCTGGACCGACGACGCCGGCGCCCATTGGCAGCAGGCGCAGGTGCCGGTCAGCTCGGACCTGCTGGCGCTGAGCTTCCCGACGCCGCAGCAGGGCTGGGCGGTCGGCCATGACGGCGTGATCCTGGCCAGCAGCGATGCCGGCAAGACCTGGACCCGCCAGCTCGACGGCCGCCAGCTCGGCGCGCAGATGGTGGCCTTCTACGAAAAGCGCCTGGCCGAGTCGCCCAAGGAGGCGGAGCAGCGCGCGCTCGAGGCGGCGCTGGCCGAGGCCAAGCGTTTCGCCGCCCAGGGCGCCGAGACGCCGCTGCTGGACGTCTGGTTCGCCGATGCGCGCCAGGGCTATGCGGTCGGCGCCTTCGGCCTGTTCCTGCAGACCCGCGACGGCGGCCAGCACTGGGAGCCGCTGCAGCATCTGGTCGAAAACCCCAAGGCCCTGCACCTGTATGCGGTGCGCGGCATCGCCGGCAGCGTCTACGCGGTCGGCGAGCAGGGCCTGGCCCTGAAACTCGATCCGGCCAGCGGCCGCTTCGAGGCCCTGAACATGCCCTACCAGGGCACCCTGTTCGGCATCAACGGCGATGCCGGGCTGCTGCTGGTCCATGGCTTGCGCGGCAATGCGCTGCGCAGCATCGACGGCGGCCGCAGCTGGACCGCCGTGCCCAGCGGTCTGCAGGTCGGCCTGACCGCCAGCGCCCGCGCCGCCGACGGCAGCTGGCTGTTGGCCAGCCAGTCCGGCCATGTGCTGGCCAGCCGCGACCAGGCGCAGAGCTTCCAGCCGCTGAAGCTCGAGCGCATGATGCCCGCTTCGGCGCTGATCGGCGCCGGCCCGCGTGGCCTGGTGATGGTCGGCCCGCGCGGCGCCCAGGCCATCCCGCTGCCCTGATGCCCAGCGGCCCCGGCCGCCGCCGCCCGACCCGCGCGGCAGCGCCCCCGGCGCCCCGACCGAAGGATTGACGACTCATGCACGCCCCGACCACCGCTGAGCTGAAGCTGCCCGCTTCGCTCGACCAATTCGATCACCGCTCCGGCTCGCTGCTGGAGCGGCTGGTGTTCAACAACCGTCTCGGCGTGCTGCTGGCCTGCCTGCTGGTGACGCTCGTGCTCGGCTTCGTCGCGGCCACCAAGCTGCGCCTGAACGCCAGCTTCGAGAAGATGATCCCGCGCAGCCACCCCTACATCCAGAACTACCTGGAGAACAAGGTCGAGCTGCGCGGCCTGGGCAACTCGCTGCGCATCGTCGTCGCCAATCCGGACGGCGACATCTTCGACGCCAAGTACCAGGACACGCTCAAGCAGATCCACGACGAGCTCTTCCTGCTGCCCGGCGTCGACCGCAGCTGGCTGAAGTCGCTGTGGGCGCCGGGCGTGCGCTGGAACGAGGTGACCGAGGAGGGCTTCCGCGGCGGCCCGGTGATGCCGGACAACTACAAGGGCTCGCCGGCGGATACCGAGCAGCTGCGCGCCAATATCGCGCGCTCCGGCATCGTCGGCAATCTGGTTGGCACCGACTTCAAGTCCAGCATGCTGCTGGTGCCGCTGCTGGACCAGGACAGCGCCAGCGGCAAGCCGCTGGACTACCGCGCGCTGTCGGCCTCGATCGAGCAGCTGCGGCAGAAGTACGAGGCGCAGGGCAAGGTCAAGGTCCATGTGATCGGCTTCGCCAAGCTGGTCGGCGATCTGATCGACGGCCTCTACCAGGTCGCGCTGTATTTCGCGCTGGCCGCGGCGGTCGCGGCCGCCATCATCTACATCTACACCCGCTGCCTGCGCAGCACCGCGCTGGTGATCGCCTGCTCGCTGGTGGCCGTGCTGTGGCAGCTGGGCCTGGTGGCCGCGCTCGGCTTCGAGCTCGACCCCTACTCGATCCTCGTGCCCTTCCTGGTCTTCGCCATCGGCGTCAGCCATGGCGCGCAGAAGATGAACGGCATCATGCAGGACATCGCGCGCGGCGCGCATCGCCTGGTCGCTGCCCGCTTCACCTTCCGCCGCCTGTTCCTGGCCGGCCTCACCGCGCTGCTGGCCGACGCGGTCGGCTTCGGCGTGCTGATGGTGATCGACATCGAGGTGATCAAGGACCTGGCGCTGACCGCCAGCCTCGGCGTCGCCGTGCTGATCTTCACCAATCTGCTGCTGCTGCCGGTGCTGCTGAGCTATGTGGGCGTCAGCCCCAAGGCCGCCGCCCGCGCGCTGGCCGCCGAGCAGAAGGGCACTACGAACACCGGCGTCTGGGCCGCGATCGAGCGCTTCGTCGAGCGCCGCTGGGCGCTGCCGACGCTGATCGTCTCGCTGCTGCTGCTGGTCGGCGGCTGGCTGGTCAGCCGCCATCTGCAGATCGGCGACCTCGACCCGGGCGCGCCCGAACTGCGCGCCGACTCGCGCTACAACCGCGACAACGCCTATGTGACCAGCCACTACAGCCTGTCCAGCGACACCTTCGCCGTCATCGTCAAGACGCCGGCCGAGGGCTGCCTGAAGTACGAGACCCTGGTCGAGGCCGACCGCCTGGCTTGGCAGCTGCAGCAGATCCCCGGCGTGCAGACGACGGTGGCGCTGACCAATGCGGTGCGCCAGATCACCGCCGGCAGCAACGAGGGCAATCCCAAGTGGCTGACCCTGACGCGCAACCAGGACGTGCTGAACTACGCCGCCCAGCAGGCCAGCGTCAACAACCCCGATCTGTTCAACACCAACTGCTCGGTGATGCCGGTGATCGCCTATCTGTCCGACCACCGCGCCGACACGCTGGCGCGCGTCGCCGCCTCGGCCGAGGCCTTCGCCGGCGAGCACAGCGCGCCCGAGCGCCAGTTCCTGCTGGCGGCCGGCAGCGCCGGCATCGAGGCGGCCACCAATGTCGTCGTCAAGAAGGCCTGGACCCAGATGCTGCTGCTGGTCTACGGCGCGGTCGCGCTGCTGTGCTTCATCACCTTCCGCAGCTGGCGCGCGGTCGTCGTCGCGGTGCTGCCGCTGATCCTGACCTCGGTGCTGTGCGAGGCGCTGATGGTGGCCCTGGGCATCGGCGTCAAGGTCGCGACCTTGCCGGTGATCGCGCTGGGCGTGGGCATCGGCGTCGACTACGCGCTCTACCTGCTGTCGGTGCAGCTGGCCCAGCAGCGCCGTGGCGCCAGCCTGCGCGAGGCCTACCGGATTTCGCTGCAGTTCACCGGCAAGGTGGTCGTGCTGGTCGGCGTGACCCTGGCCGCCGGCGTCGTCACCTGGGCGCTGAGCCCGATCAAGTTCCAGGCCGATATGGGCATCCTGCTGGCCTTCATGTTCGTCTGGAACATGGTCGGCGCCGTGCTGCTGATCCCCGCGCTGTCGCACTGGCTGCTGCCGGGCAAGGCGCAGCAGGCCGCATCCGGCCACGCCTAAGGTATTCTCCGCCTTGGTGAGGTGGGGCATCGCGATGCCCCGCCGCTGACGAGCCGCGCAAGGCGGCCTGCCCAGGGAGATTGCATGGCGGATCGCCGCGTCGGCTGGATTCTCGTCGCGAGTGTGGGCCTGCTGCTGAGCAGCGGCCTGTATCTGCTGGCGCAGCAGCGCGACAGCATCCAGCGCAATGCGGCGGCCAGCGCCCTGGACGTCGCCCGCGGCCTCGAAGCCTCGATCTCGGCGCGGCTGCTGCAGTCGGTCGCCAGCCTGCGCGGCATGGTCGCCGACCTGGCCGACGATCCGGGGCCCGCCGAGCGCATCGAGCAGGTGCTGCGCACCGCCTCCCGCTACGACCCGCTGTCGGCCTGGCTGGGCTGGACCGATGAGCAGGGTCGGGTCTTGATGGTCGACCGCGCCGGCGCGCGCGCCTCGCCGGCACAGGAAAAGGCGCTGGCCGCCCTGCTGGAGCAGCCGCCGGCGCAGGGCGTCGGCCTGCAGCCGCTGATCCAGATGCCCGGCGAGGAGCAATGGCTGATGCCGCTGAGCCTGCGCGTCGACGCGCGCAGCCAGGTGTTCGCGCTGGTTCGCGCGGCGCGCTTCGCCGACGGTGCCGAAAGTCTCAAGCTGCTGCCGGACAGCCGCGTCGCCCTGGTCGCTGCCGACGGCCGGCGGCTGCTGCGCTTCGGCAATGCCGGAGGCCGGCTGGAGGCCAACGGACCGCCGCTCTCGCCCGAGCGCATGGGGGAGCTGCGGACGCGCTCCAGCGGCACCTTGCGCTTCGACAGCGCGCTGTACCCGGGTCAGCAACTGGCCGGTTATGTGCAGAGCGCCAGCCTGCCGCTTTATGTGGCCGTCGTCCTGCCCGAATCGGCGCTCGATGCGCTGTGGCTGCGCGATCTGATCGGCCCGGGACTGGTGCTGCTGATCGGTCTGGGCGGCATCGTCGTCTTCGCCGTGCTGCTGCGGGGGGCGCTGCGCAAGCAGCAGCAGGCGCTGGAGCGCCAGCGCTATCTGGCCGAGCACGACGCGCTGACCGGCCTGCTGAACCGCGACACCTTCTGGCGCCGGCTGGCCGAGATGATCGACCGGTCCGGCGGCCGCCGCGTCGGCGTCGTGCTCTTCGATCTGGACAACTTCAAGGCGATCAACGAGACGCTGGGCCATGTGGTCGGCGACCAGGTGCTGGTCGAGATCGGCCGGCGCCTGCAGCAGCTGGCCGCCTCGCAAGGCCTGCTGGTGGCCCGCGTCGGCGGCGACGAGTGGAGCGTGGCCGCCGGCGATGTCGAGGACCGGGCCAGCGTCGAGCGGCTGCTGGCCCGGCTCGACGCGGACCTCGGCCAGGGTCTGCGGGTCGACGAGCTGGAGCTCGAGCTGAGCTCGACGATGGGCATCGCGCTGTGCCCCGACGATGCGCAGAACGCGCTGGACCTGCTGCGCCGCGCCGACATCGCGCTGCACGCGGCCAAGGACGAGATGAAGCGCGTCGTCCGCTACGAGCCGGCAATGGACCAGTTCAGTGCCGAGGCGCTGGCCCTGCGCTCGGAGTTCGCCCGTGCGCTGCGCGAGGATGCGCTGGAGCAGGTCTACCAGCCCAAGGTGCGGCTGAGCGACGGCGCGCTGGTCGGCGTCGAGGCGCTGGCGCGCTGGACCCATCCGCAGCGCGGACCGATCCCGCCGGCGCGTTTCGTGCCGCTGGCCGAGAACTCCGAGCTGATCCATGCCTTCAGCCGCGCCATGCTGGGCCTCGCCCTGGCCCAGGCGGCGCGCTGGCGCGACGCCGGCCACCGCGTGCCGGTGGCGGTCAATATCAGCGCCAACAATCTGCTCGATGCCGGTTTCGTGGAGATGCTGCGCGCGCTGCTGGAGCAGCACCGGCTGGCGCCCGATCTGCTGGAGCTCGAGGTGACCGAGAGCGCGGTGATGCGCCATGCCGATCTGGCGTTACGCCGGCTGCAGGCGCTGCGCGAGCTGGGCATCAAGCTGTCGATCGACGATTTCGGCACCGGCTATGCGTCGCTGTCCTATCTGAAGCGGCTGCCGGTGCAGGCGCTGAAGATCGATCAGGTCTTCGTGCGTGAGGTCGAGCGCGACGATGCCGACCAGCGCATCGTGCGCAGCTCGATCCAGCTGGCCCATGGCTTCGGCATGGTCGTCGTCGCCGAGGGCGTCGAAACCCAGGCCGCCGCCGATCTGCTGCAGGCCTATGGCTGCGACTTCGCGCAGGGCTACCACTACGCCCGCCCGCTGCCGGCGGCGGAGGTCGAGGCGAAATGGTTGTCGGGGGCCTCAGCGGCGGCCTGAGGGCGTCCGCCTCTTTTGGGGCCCGGGCTCAGGGCTTGCTCGCGGCGATCGCCTTGTCGATACGCGCGAGCAGCTGCGCATCGACCTGGCGGCTGCAGACGATGTAGCGGTACTCGTCGGCCGGCACGTCGGGGAAGCGGACGATCCTGAAGTCCCGCATCGACAGGCCGGCGGCCTGGACGAAGAGTTCGGCCTCGGCCTCGGTCGTGATGATCGCATCGGCCCGCTTGGCCTTGAGCATCTGCACCATGCCCGGCACCTCCAGCGCGACCCGCTGGACGCGGCTCTCGGGCATGCGAGCGATCAGCGCGTTCATATAGGCGCCCTGCGAGAAGTTCTGCTTCACCAGCAGGCGCAGCTGCGCCTGCTCGAAGAAGGCCTTGGCCGTGATGCCGGCCGGCACGTCGAAGTCGGCACGCAGCAGCGCGATCAGCGGCTTGTCGCGCATCGTCGGCTGGCTGAACCAAAACTCGGCGCGCCGCTCGGGCGTCGCATACCAGCCCGGCGAGCAGGCTGGCGCCTGCTCGCTGCGCAGGCTGTTGAGGATGCGGTTGGCCGGCAGCGGGACCCACTGGACGCGCAGCTCGGCGCGGCGCAGCAGTTCCTCGGTCGACGCGGCGGTGCTGCCGATGACCCGGCCCTGCGCATCGCTGTAGTGAAACGGCGGCCGCTCGTAGAAATAGAGCTTGAGCGGGGCCTCGTCCGGGTGGCCGCCGCCGGCCGCCAGCGCGCCCTCGGGCCGGAGGGCGGCCGCCAGCAGCAGGGCCAGCGTCCAGCGACATGCCGCGGCTGCTCGCCGGCAGGTCGGCTGCTCGCAGCCCCTGTCTCGGGGTCTTGTTGTGCTCATTGGTCCTCGCCTGTCCCGGGCATGGCCGGGCGCCATGCGAACGCAGCGGAATCTACTACGATTTGCGAGGCGCCATCGGAGTCCCCGCGATGCCCTCGCGCCGATCAGGCGTGACGCTGCCGCGCCAGCTCGCGCAGCTCGGCGTGCAGCGTCTGCCATTGCGGGGCCTGGGCAAAGGCGGCGGTGGCGCGGTCGAGCAGGGCCGCCAGCGCCGGATCGTCGCGCTGGCAGCATAGATAGCGGTCATTGGCCAGCGGCGGGCGCGAGACGTACAGCCACGGCGCGCCGTCCGGGTCGAGCCGGCGCAGGCGCAGCAGCGCGACCGCGCTGATGAAGGTGGCGTCGATGCGGCGGCGCTGCAGCTTGGCCAGGTTCGACTCCTCGTCGCTGACGGCCTCGTACTGGATGCGGCCGGCGGCCATCGCCTCGGCCAGCGGGCCGTAGCGGTGGCTGCGCACGGTGCCCAGGCGCTGGCCGGCCAGCGAATCGGGGCCGCGGTAGTCGACCGGCCGCTCGCGGTGCGAGACGAGGAGCTTCAGGTCGCGCAGCAGCAGGCCGCTCCAGCGGAAGCGCTGGCGCTGCGGGTCGCCGATCCAGCGCGGGTTCGACCAGGCCAGCACGCCGGTCCAGGCCTCGCCGGCCAGCAGGCGGTCCAGGCGCGGCCGCGGCAGCTGCGTCGGCACGAAGCGGTAGCGGCCGCCGGACAGCTCGGTCAGCCAATGCGCCAGCTGTGGCGTCAGGCCGCCCGGCGTCCAGGCGGCGTAGGCCGCCTCGGTCTGGTAGTTGTACAGCGGCAGCTCGCGCGAGTCGGCCGGCGCGACCCGGGCGCGCGCCGGCGCGGCGAGGCCCAGCGCCGGCAGCAGGCAGAGAACGGCACGCCTGCGCATCGCTGCGCTCAGGCTGTGGCGGCGAGGCGGGCGATCAACTCGCTGGCCAGCGGCCAGTCGCCGTAGCCGGAGGCCGGGTTCAGATGGCCGACCTCGCCCAGGTCCAGCAGCTCCGAGCCCCAGTCGGCGGCCAGCGCGGCGATGCGCTCGTAAGTGCCCAGCGGGTCGTTGCGGCTGGCGGCAACCAGGCTGCGGAAGGGCAGCGGTTCGCGCGGCACCGGCAGCCAGCCACCGGCGCGCAGCGCGGCGATTTCGGGATAGCCCTCGGGCATCGGCGTCTCGAAGTCGGGCGGCGTCGCCAGCAGCGCCGCATGCACCGGGCGCCGGCTCTGCTGCGCCCAATGGGCCAGCATGATGCAGCCACCGCTGTGGGCGACGACGACGATGGGTCCGTCAATGGCACGCGCGGCCGCCTCGATCGCGGCGACGCGCCTGGCGCAGTCCAGATCCTCGCGCCCCATCGGCGGCACCGTGACGACGCGTTCCAGCTTGGGCGCCAGCAAGGTCTGCCAATGCTGGGGCACCGCGTCGCGCAGGCCCGGCACGATCAGGACGGTCGCTCGCGTCTCCAGCGTCATCGATCAGGCCGCCTTGTTGAGCCAGCCCTGCTGGCGGCCCTTGGCGTTCGGCGCATAGCCGATCGCGGCCAGCGTTTCCTCGACCGTGTCGTAGAACACGCCGATCTTGCAGATCTCGCGCGCTTCCTTGGCGGTGGCGATGTCGCGGCCGAATTCCTTGGAGATGCGCACCAGCTGCTCGATCTGCTCGACCGTGGTCATCTTGGCCGTGCGCTTCTGGTTCCAGAGGTTGTCCTCGATGCCGCAGCGCACGTGCAGGCCCATGGCGATGCCCATCATATTGATCGGCAGGGTGTTGAGCATGCTGCTCTCCACCGTCAGCATGGTGCCGTCGGGGATGGCGCGCAGGAAGTTGGCCAGGCTGTAGATGGTCGGCTGATCCATGCCGCCACCGATCGCGACCCAGTTGCAGATCAGCGGGCCCTTGTAGATGCCGCGACGGATCATGCGCTCGACGGTCTCGTAGCTGTTGACGTTGTAGAACTGGAAGGCGCTCTGGATGCCGGCCTTGCTCAGGCGGCGCACATGCTCCTCGAAGAAGCTGGGCGTCGAGGGCACGACCATTTCGGTATAGGCGCGGAAGCCGTCCGGCTCGCCCAGCGAGGTGCCGGCGATGTCGCGCGCATCCATCTGCTCGATCACGTTCATCTGCGAGGTGTTGACCGTCACCGTCACCTGGTCCGGCTTCGGATCCAGATCGGCCAGCATGTGGCGGGTGTCGTCCGACAGCCATTTGGCGATCTCGCCTTCACCGACCGGCGCGAAGGAGATCGAGCCGCCGACCTGGATGATCATCTCGGGCACGGCCTTGCGCACGCCGGCGATCAGCTCGTTGAACATCGACAGGCGCTTGCTGCCCTTGCCGTCCAGCTCGCGCACATGCAGATGCAGCACGGTGGCGCCGGCGTTGTAGCAGTCGACGGCCTTCTGGATCTGCGCCTCCATCGTCACCGGGATGTCCTCGGGGAAGTCCGAGGGAACCCACTCGGGCCCGTAGGGCGCGGCGGTGATGACCAGCTTGTCCTGGTTTTCGGGGAAGAGGGATCCGTCGAGGAAGTTCATTGCGGGCTCCTGGGCACTGGGGGATGGCCCGGCCGGGGCGAACGCCCCGGCGCGGACCGGTTCCCGGCAGATTAAGGAGGCTTGGGCCGGAACACCCCCCCATCGCCGAGGGGGGAGGGCTGATTCGGGCGCTATTCCAGCGGCGGCAGCAGGCCCAGGATGCGGGCGCGGCCGACCACCTGCTTGCGCGTGCCGGCATCCAGCTTGGCGAACAGGTTCTTCACATGCCACTTGATCGTCTCTTCGCCGACCTGCATCGCCAGCGCCGCTTCCTTGTTGGTCAGATTGCGCGCCAGCAGGTCCAGCACCTCGCGCTCCTTGGGCGTCAGCGCCAGGCTGCTGGTCGGGCGCGGCGCCGGAGCCGGCGGCGGCGGGGCGACCAGGGCGGCCGGCGCGGCGCCGGCGGCCGGCATGCCCAGCTGGCGCACCATCTCGCCAAGATCCGGGTGGGCGTCGGCAAACACGCGCTGCAGGCCCAGGGTCTCGGCCAGGTCCACGCTCTCGCGCAGCAGGGCCTGGGCGCCGCGCTCGCCGCAGCGTTCCAGCGCAAAGGCGCGCAGGCCCTGCGCCTCGATGCGGAAACGCCCCAGCCGCAGCGCCTGGGCGGCGGCGGCGGCGCGCTCCAGATGGGCGATCGCGCCGCGCCAGTCGCGCGCGGCGATCGCTGCCTGGCCACGCGCCAGCTCGGCCAGCATGTCCACGCCGCCATGCCACAGCGGGCCGCGCGGCAGCTCGGGCGCGGCCAGCAATTCGTCCAGCTGGGCCAGCAGCGCGCGGCAGGTCTCGCTGCGATAGCGCCGCGCATGCAGGCGCACCTGCTCGGCCAGGCTGGCGATGCGCAGGCGCGGCAGCTGGCGCAGCTGGCCGACCGCGTCCAGGCCGTTCAGCAGGTCGAGCGAGCGGTGCTCCGCGCCCTCGATCGCGGCGATGCGCGCCATCGTGCGGTAGGCCAGCATCACCGCCTCGGGCAGGCCGCTGCGCTCCAGGATGTCGAGCCGGTTGGCCAGCAGCGCCTGCGCCTCGGCGGCGCGGCCCTGTTCCCAGACGCAGGCGGCCAGCAGCGCGGCCAGCATGCAGGCAAAGGCGCTGCGCCGTCCCAGCTCCGATTCGGCCCGCCGCAGCGCCGGCTGCAGCTGCGCCTCGGCCGGCCGCGCCTGGCCTTCCCACAGATAGGACAGGCCCTGGATCAGATCGGCCCAATGCGAGATGTAGCGCATCGTTGCCGGCAGCTGCGGATGCTGCTGCAGCCGCGCCCGCGCCAGCGCCGGCTCGCCCTGCAGCAGCAGGCGGAAGGCGCTGCGGTTGGCGTGCATCTGCAGCAGCAGCGGATCGCTCAGCGGCGGCGCCTCCGACCAGGGATCGTGCAGCGCGGCAAAGCGGTCCGGGTCGTCGGCAAAGATCGCCGCCCCGCTGAGGATCAGCGCGCATTCGCAGCGCAGCGCCGGCGCGACCTCGGGCTGGGCCAGCAGCACGGCGACGATATGGCCGGCCGCCTGGTGGTTCTCGCTGATCGCCTGCGACCAGGCGGCCGCCAGCTGCAGGCGCGGGCGGCGCTGCAGCTCGGTCTCGGGCAGGCGCTGCAGCCAGCTGCGCAGCACCGACTGCTGGCCGCGCTGGGTCAGCGCCTCGTAGAGGCTGTGCTCGGCCAGATCGAGCGCTTCCTCGCGCCGGCCGGCCTCCCAGGCATGGTGGGCGGCGGCATCGAGCAGGCCCTGCTGGCGCAGCCAGCCGGCCGCGCGGCCATGCAGCTCGGCCAGCGCGGCGGCCGGGCGCTGCTGCACGCGCTGGCGCAGGCGGTCGCGCGCCAGGGTGTGCAGGCGCAGCCAGTCGCCCTGGTCGGCATAGCTGAGCAGCGGCGTGTCGCGCGCCAGCCGGTCCAGGCGCTTGGCCACGTCCTCGCCGTCGCCCAGCAGCCGGCACAGCTCCGGATGCAGCTGGTCGGCGATGGACAGGCTCTCCAGCAGGTGCAGATCGGCCTCGGACAGCTTGGAGAACAGCAGCTCGATCAGCTGCTGGCGCAGGCCGCTGCCGCGCGCCGGCTCGGCGCTGCCGTCCTCCAGCGACTGCAGCAGCTCGCGCGGATCGGCGCCGCCGGACAGGGCGGCCAGCAGCGACTGCAGACCCAGCGGCCAGCCCTCGCAGCATTCGTGCAGGCGCGCGGCCAGATCGGCATCGAAGCCGGCGCCGAGCCGGCTGCGGATCAGCTCCAGCGCCTCGCCCAGGCCGAAGCGCAGCTCGGCCGGCCCCAGGCGCAGCGCCTGACCATAGCTGAGCAGATCGTCCAGGCCCAGATCGCAGTCGCTGCGCGCGCCGATGACCACGCGCAGATTCGAGGGCTGGTTGCGCAGCAGATAGGCCAGCATCGCATGCGCGGCGGGCGGCATGCGGTCGACGTCGTCGATCACCAGCACGACATTCAGCGCGCTCTGCACCAGCTCGGACAGCCAGCGGGTGACGCCCTCCAGCGGCGAGACCACCGAGCCCTCGAGCAGCTGCTGGCCGAAACCGGGCCGGCCGGTGCCGATACGCACGGCCAGCGCCAGGCTCTGCAGCAGCCGCGCCTCGTCGTCCTGCGCCTGGCCGGTCAGCCAGGCGACGACGGTGCCGCGGCCCAGCAGCTCCAGCCGCCACTGCGCCAGCAGCGAGGTCTTGCCATAGCCGGCCGGCGCCTGCACCAGCAGGGTCGGCACGTCGCCGAGCCGCTCGCCGGCGATCTGCAGCGGCTCGCGCGTCAGCAGCTGGCGCGGCACGCGCGGCGGCGTGACCTTCAGCAGCAGATCGGGGGCGGGTTGGTAGCTCAAGGCGTGTACGGCATTCGCAAGAGCGCACATCGTACCGCCCGGCGTCGCGGGTGCGTCCGCGGCGCGGCCCCCCCGGCAGGAGTGGGATCGCCGGCGCGCTGCCTGCCTAGCATCGCGGTCGTGGTGAAGAGCGCCCGGGATGGCCGGCGCAGATGGAGATTTCGCATGTATCAGCACCTTCTCGTCCCGATCGACGCCGGCGATCTGGCGATCGACCTGGTCGGCTACGCGATCGCGCTGGCGCGGCCGATGGGCGCGCGCCTGAGCATCGTGCATGTGCTGGACGAGGCGCAGGCCGAGCCGACCGCCGCCGCCCGCGCCGAGGCGCTGCTGGCCATGGCCGACGCGGCCGCCCGCGCCGCGGGCGTGCCCTGCCGTGGCGAGTGCATCGCCGGCGAGCAGGCCGATGCGCTGATCGTCGAGAGTGCGCAGCGCCTGGGCTGCGATCTGATCGTGATCGCCTCGCATGGCGGCCGCGCCCGTCCCGGCGCGGCGCTGGGCGCGGTCACCGCCGAGGTGCTGCGCCATGCCGGCGTGCCGGTGCTGGTGGCCGCCGGCGCGCGGCTGCAGGCGCGCGAGCGCGCGATCGAGGTGATCCGCGAGGAGCACCGCGGGCTGGCCGCGGTGCTGCAGGCCTGGCGCGAGCGCCTGCGCCAGGCGCTGGCCGGCGGCCTGGCGCCGTCAGCGGCGGCGATGCGCGCGGCGCTCGACTACCTGCGGGCCTTCGACGGCGATCTGCACCATGGCAAGGAATCGGAGCAGCTGTTCCGCCTGCTGCGCCAGCGCACCTCGACCCTGAATGCCGAGCTGGACGAGCTCGACCACCGGCACCGGCGCGACCAGCAGCTGCTGCAGCAGGTCGGCCGGCAGCTGGAGCGGCTGGAGCGCCTGGGCCCGGCGCAGCGGCCGGACGGCCTGCGCGCGCTGCTGCGCGGGCTGGAACAGTACATCGACTATGTCTGGGACCATCTGGGCCGCGAGGAGGGCGTCGTGCTGCCGCAGGCGCAGCGCCATCTGCTGGCCGAGGACTGGCGCGAGCTCGAGGCCAGCTTTGCGGCGGCCGGCGGCGATGCGGCAGCCTCGGCGCAGGCGGTGCTGGCGGGCTTGCAAGCCTAGCCCTCGAAGCGGTAATCGCTGGCCGCGCACAGCCGCCAGCCGCCGTCGCCCTGCAGCTCCAGCACCTGGCGATGGTGGACCAGCAGGGCCGCGCGGTGCGCGATGCTGATCAGCGTGGTCTGCTGGGCCCGCAGCAGCTCGTACAGCCGCGCCTCGTTGGCGCTGTCCAGCGCGCTGGTCGCCTCGTCGAGGATGACGATGGCCGGCCGGTGCACCAGCACGCGGGCGAAGGCCAGGCGCTGCTGCTCGCCGATCGACAGCAGCTTCTCCCAGTCCTGCTCGGCATCCAGTCCGCCGACCCGTTCCGCCAGATCGGGCAGCTGCACATCGGCGAGGATCTGCAGCAGCCGCGCGGCGTCGGGCTCGGTGCCGGCGGCCGAGAGTCCCGGATAGAGGATCTGGCTGCGCAGGCTGCCCAGCTGCATATAGGGCCGCTGCGGCAGGAAGAACAGCTGCTCCAGCGGCGGATGCCGCACGCGGCCCTCGCCGAGGCGCCAGAGTCCGGCAATCGCGCGCAGCAGCGAGCTCTTGCCGCAGCCGCTGGCGCCGGTGATCAGCAGGCTGTCGCCGGGCGCCAGCTGCAGGTCCAGCGCCTTGATCAGCACGCGCTCGTGCTGCGGCGTGTACAGGCTCAGCTGCTCCAGCGCGATCTGCTCGCCCTCCTGTCGCTCGATCAGGCGCGGCGCGCCCGACTTGACGTCCTGCTTGTGCTGCAGCAGCTGCGACAGCGTGTGCAGGCGCCCGATGCCGGCAACGAAGCGGCTCAGGCTCTCGAAGTTGTCGACGATCAGCGAGACGGCCGTCAGCACCGCGGCAAAGGCGCCGCCGGCCTGCACCGCCAGGCCGACCTCCAGCTCGCCCGACAGCACCCGGCCGGCCAGGATCACGCTGGGCACGACCAGGGTCAGCTGGCTGAAGCCGCGCTGGAACAGGTTCAGCGCGCGCTGCTTCTTGATCAGCGCCGCATAGTTCTGGTAGACCGCGTCGAAGCGGCGCTCGATCTGCGCGCGCTCCTGCTGCTCGCCGCGGTAGAAGGCGATCGCCTCGGCGTTCTCGCGCAAGCGCATCAGGCCGAAGCGGAAGTCGGCCTCGCGGCGCAGCTGCCAGAAATTCAGCTTGATCAACGGCACGCCGAACACCCACAGCGCGACGACGGTGCCCAGCACGGTGTAGACGGCCAGGATGCCGACCAGCAGCGGCGAGATCGCCCACAGCACCGCGCCGAAGGCCAGCAGCTGCATCAGCGAGCCGAGGAAGATCAAGAGGAAATGGGTGGAGCGGCCGGTGAAGGTGTTGATGTCCTCGCTGATGCGCTGGTCGGGGTTGTCGATCTCGCCGCTGTTGCCGAGCTCGTAATAGCGGCGGTCGGCCAGATAACCGTCCAGGAAGCGCCCGGTCAGCCAGCGCCGCCAATGGTTGGAGAAGGCGTCGCGCATGTAGTAGTAGAAGGCGTAGATCGGCACCGCGAAGGCGAGGATCGCCAGGCACAGGCGTACCGAATGCCAGAAGCGATCGGCGTCGCGGGCGGCCAGCGCCGAGGTCAGCTCGCCGGTCTGGTGGTTCAGCATCACGGCGAACTGCGTCTCGGCCAGCATCAGCACGACCAGCAGGGCCAGCAGCCCCCAGGCGGCGCGACGCTGGCTGCCCAGCCAGTAGGGCTTGGCGACCTGGAAGAACTGCCGCCAGGCCTCCATCGACAGGGGCGGTGGGCGGTTGCGCGACCGGGGCTTGGGCTTGGGGCGCGGCGGTGGCGGGGCGGTGGTGCTGGAGGAAGTGGAGGCGGGCATCGAGGGGTCTTCTTGGGGTCCTGCAGCAAGGTAGCGCGACGGCGCCGACCGCGCTGTCGGACGGGGCCCAGCCCGCGCGTCCGACAGCGGGCCGGCGCGCCGGAGCCCGGCCGCATCGGCCCGGGCTGCAGTTCGTCGGATCGCGCTCGCCGCGCCGCGGCGGCCGGGGCTAAGCTGCGGCCATCGATGACTGAAGATCCGGGAGCAAGACCATGAGCGATAGCGAGGAACTGGAGAAACTGGCGGCCCTGCACCGCAGCGGCGCGCTGTCCGACGAGGAGTTCGCCCGCGCCAAGGCGCGCGTGCTGGGCACCGGGCCCACGGCGAGCGCGGCGGCGGCCGGCGACGCCGCGGCGCTGGCCGGACTCAATGGATTGCGGCGCAGCCGCAGCGATCGCTGGCTGGGCGGCGTCTGCGGCGGCATCGCGCAGGCCACCGGCGTTGCCGCCTGGCTGTGGCGGCTGCTCGCCTGCCTGCTGGCGGTCTGCGCCGGCAGCGGGGTGCTGCTCTATCTGCTGCTGTGGATCTTCGTGCCGGAGGAGTGAGGCGGCAGGGCCGTCAGAGCGGCGTGGCGGCGCTGGCCGTGGTCACCACGGCCGCGCCGCTGAACACCGCCTGCCAGGGCCGCGTGTCGGGCAGCACATAGACGATGCCGCGTTGGCGTCCCAGGGTCGGCGCGACGACCTCGTCATAGAAGGCCGGGTCGACGACGATGCAGCCCAGCGAGATGCGGTTGTCCTCGGGCGAGCCGGAGGACAGGCGCTCGAGGCGGCGCTGGCCGGGGGCGGTCGGGCGTAGCCGGTGGATCGCGACGGCGGCCTCGTAATCGACCCAGACGATGGCCTCGCCGCGCAGATTGTGGCCGGGCTCCGATTCGAAGCGGCCGGCCGGCGTGGTGCGCAGCATGGCCGGGATGCCGGTGGCCACCATGCGGCCGACGCCCGGCGCCGCCTCGTCACCCTTGGCCTGGCCCAGCAGCGCCGGCGCCGCCTCGACCAGGAGCCCGTCGGCACCGAAGACATAGATCTGGGCGGCCTTTTTGTCGACGATGGCGAAGGGCCGGCCGCCGGCATCGCCGGCCTCGGCCGCCCAGCGGGCGATCTGCCGCGCCTCGCCGGAGGCCTCGCGGCCGCGGAAGTCGGCATTGCCGACCGCCGGTGCCGTCTGTGCCTGCGCGGCGAAGGCCGCCAAGAGGCCAAGCGCCACCACTCCGCGGGCACCCCAGGCCCGCGCCGCCGAAATTCCGACCATCGCCCACCAACCCCGTACTGCTCGTTGTTCGAGTCCGGGCGGCAGGGCCCGTCTCGCCAGCGCTCAAATGTAGTGGGAGTGGCGACAAACGCTGCAATTTGTAGCGAGAAACCCCTGGCGTTCGCCGAATATTCGACGCCCGGGCTTCAGGCGGCTTTCGCCAGAGCGGGAAACACCCGCGTCAGCGGCTTGACTTCCGGCAGCACGTAGACGATGCCGCCGCGCTCGCGGAAGTTGGGCCACAGCACCTTCTCGAAGAAGGCCGGCGGCATGTTGATGCAGCCATAGCTGATGCGGTTGTCGGCGGCGGTCGGGGAGGCCAGCCTTTCGGCGCGGCGCTCCTTGGGGTTGTTCAGGCGCACCCGGTGCATGGAGACGGCGGCGTCGTAATCGACCCAGATCACCTCTTCGTTGTTCGCATTGCGACCCGGCTCGGCCACGAAGCGGCCGGCCGGCGTCGTGCGCTCCTGCGGCTTGACCTCGGCGATGGGACGGTCGCCGATGCCTTCGACGCTGTCGTCGCCGGCCGCGAAGCCCAGCAGCACCGGCGTCTGGCCGCGCAGCCGGCCGCCGGGCTCGAAGACGAAGACGCGCGCGTTCTTCTTGTCCAGGATGGCGAAGAAGCGGCTGCCGTTGTCGCCGGATTCGACGACCCAGCGCGCGACGCGCAGCACCGGCTGCGAGGCGCGCTCGCCGTTCATCTCCAGCCGGCGCGTCGGGGCGGCGGGCTGGAGCAGGGCGGGCGGTGATGGCGCATGGCGAGCCAGCGCAGGCGCATGTGGTGCAGGCCGCGGCGGGCGCAGGGGCGGAACCAGCAGCACCAGCAGCGCCGTGCCGAGCAGCAGGCCCCGTTTCATGCCGTCCAGCACATCGGCATCGAGCCAGCGACGGGCGGCGATCGCGAGATCCATCGTCCTCATCATGGGCTGCCCCCGGACCGAGCAAGCCCCCTGCACGGCAAGCCGCTGCAGGGGGCGGTTGGCGCCTGTCGGCGCTTGTAGCGGCTACTCACCCGATATTAGTTGCGGTCGGCCTGCGGCGCGCGCTCGGTCGGCACCACCGTCGTCGCGCGGTCGGGCATCGGCGAGGTCGTGTCGCTGCTGTAGCTCGGCGAGCTGCTGTTGTAGCTGGGGCTCGAGCTGCTGTTCGTGTTGTTGCTCGTGTTGTTGTTCGTGCTGTTGTTCATCGAGTTCGCCTCGGTCGACTGGGTCGCCCGGTCGGCCGGCGGCAGCTGCGTCGTGTCATTGGCCTGCGGCTGGGTGTTCTGCCGCTGCAGCGAGCTGTCGGTGCTGGACTGGGCCAACTGGTCGACCGGCTGCTGCTGCATCTGGGCGTCGATCGCCGCGCGGTCGCGCTCGATCTGCTCGGCCGTCGTCGGGGTGTCGGTGGCCTGCGTCTGGTCCGACTGGGCATAGGCGAGGCCGATGATGCCGACCAGGCTGGCGGCGGCGATACCGGTGGCAAGAGACTTCGAGGACTTCATGAGGTACTCCTTCGGTTCGACCCCCGGCGGGGGCGGTGGGGTGGCTTGGGTCGGCCGGAAAAGCGGACCGGCTGAGAGTTACTCTAGGCTTGCGTCTTCGGCGCCCTGGTCGGCCTCGGTCGCGGCCGCTTGTAGGACGGCGACTGTTGCGAATTGCTACCTGCGGCGGCAGGCAAGACCTGGCGCGCCTGGGCGGGTCGGGCCCATGGGGTGTCGCCGCCGGCGCCGTTCGCCGCTATGCTGGCCGCATGGACGCCGCCGCGCTGCCGACCCTGGAGACCGAGCCCGGAGCCGATGGCGGCCTGGTCGCCCGGCTGGCCGGCGAATGGACGCTGCTGCCGCTGCGCGAGCGCTTCGAGGAGCTGGGTGAGCGCGTCGCCGGCCTGGTGCGCGCCGGCACGCAGGACTGGGATCTGCGCGGCCTCAGCCGCCTGGACAATGCCGGCGCGCTGTTGCTGTGGCAGGCCTGGGGCCGGCAGCAGCCGACGCGGCTGGCCTGGCTGCCCGAGCATGAATCGCTGTTCGCGCAGCTGAGCGTGCCGGGCCTGCCGCGCGTGCGGCGCCGGCGCATGCCCGAGGGCCTGGCCCGCCTGGGCCCGCAGCTGCTGGCGCTGCTGGACCACCTGCTCGACGCGACGCGGCTGCTGGGGCAACTGGCGCTGGACGGCCTGCAGCTTGCGCGACAGCCAAGCCTGATCGCCTGGCGCGACATCTCGGCGCATGTCTACCGCACCGGCGCGCAGGCGCTGGGCATCACCGCCCTGGTCGGCTTCCTGGTCGGCGTGACCCTGTCCTATCTGACCTCGCGCCAGCTGCAGAACTTCGGTGCCGACATCTTCGTCGTCAACATCCTGGGCATCAGCGTCTGGCGTGAGCTCGGGCCGCTGCTGGCGGCGATTCTGGTGGCCGGGCGCAGCGGCTCGGCGATGACGGCCCAGCTGGGCGTCATGCGGGTTACGCAGGAGCTCGACGCGCTGTCGGTGATGGGCATCTCGCACACGATCAGGCTGGTGATCCCCAAGCTGCTGGCGCTGGCGGTCTCGCTGCCGCTGATCGTGGTCTGGACCAGCTGCATGATCCTGCTGGGCGGCATGGTCGCCGCCCAGGCGACCCTGGGACTCGAATACGTGCAGTTCCTGCAGGGCCTGCCGGCGGCGGTGCCGGCGGCCAATCTGTGGCTGGGCCTGTCCAAGGCGGTGGTGTTCGGCCTGCTGATCGCCTTCGTCGCCTGCCATTTCGGCCTGCGCATCAGGCCCAACAGCATCAGCCTCGGTGCCGGCACGACCGATGCGGTGGTCAGCTCGATCACCATCGTCATCATCGTCGACGCGATCTTCGCGGTCGCGTTCTCCAGCGTGGGGCTGTAGCGATGGCCGCCGACCAGACAAGCGTGATCGAGGTCCGGGGCGTGACGACCCGGCTCGGCGGCGTCGTCATCCACCGCGATCTGGACCTGACCGTGCGCGCCGGTGAGGTGCTGGCCCTGATCGGCGGCTCGGGCAGCGGCAAGACCACCCTGCTGCGCCTGATGCTGGGTCTGGAGGTGCCGGCGGCCGGCGAAGTGCGGGTCTTCGGCCAGCGCCTGGGTGCCTGCGCGGCGGCCGATCTGGCCCAGGTCCGGCACCGCTGGGGCGTGCTGTTCCAGCAGGGCGCGCTGTTCTCCTCGCTGAGCGTGTTCGACAACGTGGCCTTGCCGCTGCGCGAGCTGAAGGCGCTGCCCAAGGGCCTGATCACCGAACTGGTGATGCGCAAGCTGGCCCAGGTGGGCCTGGCCGGGGCCGATGCGCTGAAGATGCCGGCCGAGCTGTCCGGCGGTATGGTCAAGCGGGTCTCGCTGGCGCGCGCGCTGATCCTCGACCCGCAGCTGCTCTTCCTCGACGAGCCGACCGCCGGGCTCGATCCGGCCAGCGCCAAGCAGTTCGTGCAACTGGTCCAGCGCCTGCGCAACGAAATGAAGCTGACCGTCGTCATGGTCACCCACGATGTCGACACCCTGTTCGCGCTGGCCGACCGGGTCGCCGTGCTGGCCGAGCAGCGCCTGGTGGCCGTCGGCACACTGGCCGAGGTGGCGGCCCAGCCGCATCCCTTCATCCGCAACTTCTTCCTCGGCCATGTGGCCGAATGCGCCGAGGACAGCATCCGCAGCTATCGCGAGAGCCTGACCCGCGCTCCGCTGGCCGCCTGAGGATACGCGATGGAAAACCGCTCCCATGCGCTGGCGACCGGCGCCTTCATCGTGCTACTGGGAGCCGTGCTGGTCGCGGTGGTCGCCTGGTTTCAGGGCGACCACCGCGAGCTGGCCAGCTACACCGTTCTTGCGCGCCAGGGCGTGCCGGGCCTGAACCTGAAGGCGCCGGTCAAGCTGCATGGCGTGCCGATCGGCAAGGTGGAGCAGATCGCCTTCGACCCGGCGCAGCCGCGCCAGATCCGGGTCACGATCGAGGTCGAGAAGAGCGCGCCGGTGACCACGGCCACCTTCGCCCGGCTCGGCTTCCAGGGCATCACCGGCCTGTCCTTCATCGACCTGAGCGATGCCGAGGGCGTGGTCGCGCAGGCGCGGCCGCCCGAGCTGCCGATCGAGCTGCGGCCCTCGCTGTTCGAGCAGCTGAGCGGCGATGCGCCGCGCCTGATGGCCGGCGTCAACGAGGTGGCGCTGCGTCTGAACGGCCTGCTCAGCGACGCCAACCAGCGCGAGCTGGCGCGGGCGCTGGCGAATCTGGGCGACGCGTCCAGCAGCGTCGCGCAGCTGGCGCAGTCGCTGCGGCCGGCCGCCGCCGCGCTGCAGCCGCTGGCCCAGCGCGGTGACCATCTGCTGCTGGAGGCCGAGCGCAGCCTGCAGCGCGTCGACGGCCTGGCCGGCGAATCGACCCTGCTGGTGCAGGAGCTGCGCCAGCGCTCGCTGGCGCTGGACCAGATGGCCGTCGCGGCGCGGCAGTTGCAGCAGACCACGCAGCGGCTGGAGCTGGCCCTGGTCGGCGCCAACCGGCTGCGCCAGCAGCCGCTGGTCGACGAGCTGGGCCTGGCCGCGCGCGCGGTCGAGCGCAGCGCGACCGGCCTCGGCGAGCAGCCGCAAAGCCTGATCTTCGGCCGCGCCCAGGCGGCGCCCGGTCCCGGCGAGCCGGGTTTCGACGCCGGCCGGGGAGGGCGCTGATGCTGCCGCCGCGCCGCCTCGTCTCCCTTCTGCTGCCGGCCCTGGCCGCTTGTTCGCTGGGCCAGCCGCCGGCCTTGCCGGCGCTCTATGAGCTGGGCGCGCCGCCGCCGCGCAGCGCCGCCGCGGCGGTCGAGCTGCAGCTGCTGGACATCGACGCGCCGAGCTGGATGAACGGCAGCGGCATCGCCTACCGGCTCGACTACCTCGATCGCTACCGGCGCGAGTTCTACCGCGACAGCCGCTGGGTCGCGCCGCCGGCGGCGCTGCTGGCCGAACGTCTGCGCCAGCGCGCGGCCTCGCCGACGGCAGCCGCCCGGCAGCCCCTGCGGCTGGAGCTGGAGGATTGCGTGCAGGTCTTTGCCTCGCCGACGCAGAGCGAGCTGCGGCTCAGCGTGCGGGCCTGGCTGGGCGAGGGGGCCGGGGCGCGCTTCAGGCGCTTCGAGATCGGCCGGCCCGCCGCGCCGAATGCGGCCGGTGCGGTCGCCGGACTGGCGGCCGCGGCCGACGAGCTGTTCGAAGGGCTGCAGGCCTGGGCGGCCGAGCGCTGACCGGCGGGCCCGGGTGCGGGCTCAGTGGGCGCTGCTGCTCGCGCCCATGCGCTCGACGCGCCGGTGCAGAAAGGCCTGGGCCAGGCCCGAGTCCGGCTGCAGGCGCTGGCCGATATAGAGCTCCTGGCGGCGCTCGGCGATCTGCGCGCGCAGCCGGCTGGCCATCACCGCCAGCGGATCGAGCTGCTGCGCCTCGGCGGCGGCGATGGCCTGCCACATCTGGTGCATCGCATGTGCCTTCAGCAGCGCCAGATGGGCCTGGACCACGCGCAGCCGCCCCTGCACCGCCTGCTCGCTGCGGGAGAGCCAGTCGCGCACGGCGTCGGCATTGCCGCCATGGACCTTCAGCGGCTCCTCGCCGGCCGCCAGCAAGAGGCTTTCGAGCCGCCGGCGGTCGCCGGCCGCGTAGGCCTCATTGACGATCATCATCTGCTGCTCGCGCTGGCGGCGCTCGCGCTCGCTGGGCGCCAGATCGGGATGCAGGCGCATCGCCGCGCGCCGGTACAGGGTCTTCAGCGTGGGCGGGCCCAGCTCGACCAGGCCGCCCTTGGGCTCGGGCGGCAGCGGTGCGCCGCCGGGCAGCTGCGGCAGGCGCGGCAGCTCGGTGGCGCGCGGCGGCTTCGGCGAGCGGGCGGCGACGCCGTTGCGGCGCAGCGCCTCGGCCAGATAGCTGGTCGCGCAGTGCAGTTGCGACTCCAGCGCATCGAGCTCCATGTACAGCGGGCCCAGCAGATCGGTGTAGCGGTCGACGAAGACCTGGATCCGGCCGCGCAGCAACGCGAATTCCTGCTCCTGATCGGCCAGGAAGGACTGCAGATCGCGCAGCTGGGAGCGCCGCCGCTCCAGTTCCTGCCGGGTGATCGCCGTGTTCATCATGGCCCCATTGTCGGCGCGGATTGCGCGGCCCCAAAGTAGGAACAGCCCGCAAGCGGGCTGTCTATTCCGTCACGAAAGGGCTTGACTCAGCCCGTCCGCTGGCAGGCGGCCGGGCCTTCGTCGGGCGTCAGGCAAGCCGCAGGGCTTGCCCTCGGCCCCGACTCAGGGCTGAGAAGCGGCCGAGGCCGGCTCGCTGGCCGCCGCCGGAGCAGCCGGCGCCGCCGTATCGAGCGCCGAGGCCGGCGCCGCGGCGCTGGCCGCGACGGCCGCCGGCTCGGCCGGCTTCTGGCTGGCCGCCGTCATCGGCAGCAGCGGCACGATCAGCAGGGCGACGATGTTGATGATCTTGATCAGCGGGTTGACCGCCGGGCCGGCCGTGTCCTTGTACGGGTCGCCGACGGTGTCGCCGGTCACCGCGGCCTTGTGGGCCTCGCTGCCCTTGCCGCCGTGGTGGCCGTCCTCGATGTACTTCTTGGCGTTGTCCCAGGCGCCGCCGCCGGTGCACATCGAGATCGCGACGAACAGGCCGGTGACGATGGTGCCCATCAGCAGGCCTCCCAGCGCGGCCGGGCCCAGCAGCAGGCCGACGACGATAGGCACGATCACCGGCAGCAGCGAGGGCACGATCATTTCCTTGATCGCGGCCGTCGTCAGCATGTCGACCGCCTTGCCGTACTCGGGCTTGCCCGAGCCGTCCATGATGCCCTTGATGTCGCGGAACTGGCGCCGCACTTCGACGACGACGGCGCCGGCCGCGCGACCGACCGCCTCCATCGCCATCGCGCCGAACAGATAGGGGATCAGGCCGCCGATGAAGAGGCCGACGATCACCTTCGGGTCGCTCAGATCGAAGCTGACCGTCATGCCGCGGCTCTCGAGCGAGTGCGTGTAGTCGGCGAACAGCACCAGCGCCGCCAGACCGGCCGAGCCGATCGCATAGCCCTTGGTGACCGCCTTGGTCGTGTTGCCGACGGCGTCCAGCGGGTCGGTGACGGCGCGCACGCTGTCCGGCAGCTCCGACATCTCGGCGATGCCGCCGGCGTTGTCGGTGATCGGGCCGTAGGCGTCCAGCGCGACGACGATGCCGGCCATGCTCAGCATCGAGGTGGCGGCGACGGCGATGCCGTACAGGCCGCCGAGCCAGTAGGAGCAGAGGATGGCCACGCAGACGAACAGCACCGGCCAGGCGGTCGAGCGCATCGACACGCCGAGGCCGGCGATGATGTTGGTGCCATGGCCGGTCGTCGAGGCCTGCGCGATATGGCGCACCGGCGAGTACTGGGTGCCGGTGTAGAACTCGGTGATCCAGACCAGGGCCGCGGTCAGCACCAGGCCGACGGCGCAGGTGCCGAACAGCGCCATCGCCGACACGCTGCCACCGGCGTTGAGGGTCAGGCCTTGCGGGAACATCACGCGGGTGATGAAGAAGAAGGCGACCAGCGACAGCAGGCCGGCGACGGCCAGGCCCTTGTAGAGCGCCGGCATCACGTTCTTCATGCCGGGGCTGGCCTTGACGAAGCTGCAGCCGATGATCGAGCAGATGATGGACACGCCGCCGAGCACCAGCGGGTAGACGACCGCGTTGATGGTGGCGCCGCCGACCATCAGCGCGCCCAGCGCCATGGTCGCGATCAAGGTGACCGCGTAGGTCTCGAACAGGTCGGCCGCCATGCCGGCGCAGTCGCCGACGTTGTCGCCGACGTTGTCGGCGATCACGGCCGGATTGCGCGGGTCATCCTCGGGGATGCCGGCCTCGACCTTGCCGACCAGGTCGGCGCCGACATCGGCGCCCTTGGTGAAGATGCCCCCGCCCAGACGGGCGAAGATCGAGATCAGCGAGGAGCCGAAGGCGAAGCCCAGGAGCGGCTTCAGCGTGGCGGCATCGACCTTCTGCCCGCCGCTGAGCATCCAGAAGAACAGGCCGACACCCAGGAGGCCCAGGCCGACGACCAGCATGCCGGTGATCGCGCCGCCCTTGAAGGCCACGGCCAGCGCCGGGGCCATGCCCTGCGTGGCCGCCTGGGCGGTGCGCACGTTCGCACGCACCGAGACATTCATGCCGATGAAGCCGCAGGCGCCCGAGAGCACGGCGCCGATGACGAAGCCGATCGCCGAGGTCTTGTCCAGAAAGACCGCGATCAGGATGGCCAGCACGATGCCGACCACGGCGATCGTCTTGTACTGGCGGGCCAGATAGGCGGCCGCTCCCTGCTGGATGGCCGAGGCGATCTCCTGCATGCGGGCATTGCCCGCATCCTGGCTCAAGATCCAGCTTCGTTGGATGAAGCCATACAAGACTGCGGCGAGCCCGCAGGCCAGCGCGAAATACAGCGCTACTTCCGTCGACATGAACATGTCTCCTTGTGTGTATCTGCCGTGTGAATAAAGGGGACGCCCGTCTCTCAGCGCCAGTGCTGCACGCGATCGATCAGGTCGCTCGCCGCATGCTAAGGGACGCGTTTGACACGGCAATTGATCGTTTACCAGCGGATTGCCCCCTGTGCGGGCGTCAGGGCGCGGCAAGCTCAGCCGCTAGAATCCGGGTTTCCCCTCGCGTTTCAGAACATCATGAGCCTGCACAACGTCACGCCCGGCGCCAAGGCGCCCGAACAATTCAACGTGATCATCGAGATCCCGATGAACGCCGATCCGATCAAGTACGAGGTCGACAAGGAAAGCGGCGCGCTGTTCGTCGATCGCTTCATGACGACGGCCATGCACTACCCCTGCAACTACGGCTATGTGCCGCAGACGCTGTCGGACGATGGCGATCCGGTCGACGTGCTGGTGATCACGCCCTTCCCGCTGACCCCGGGCGTGGTCGTGACCTGCCGCGCTATCGGCGTGCTGCAGATGGACGACGAGGCCGGCGGCGACGCCAAGCTGCTGGCCGTGCCGACCAGCAAGATCCTGCCGATGTACGACCACTGGCAGAAGCCCGAGGACGTCAACAAGATGCGCCTCAACGCGATCCAGCATTTCTTCGAGCACTACAAGGACCTCGAGCCGGGCAAGTGGGTCAAGGTCAAGGGCTGGGAAGGCCCCGAGGCCGCCAAGGCCGAGATCGTTTCCGGCATCGCTGCCTACGCGAAGTCGCTGCAGAAATAATCGCAAGGCCAGGCCTTCGATCGAAAGAGCGCCCGCGGGCGCTCTTTTTCATGGCCGCTTGAACGGCCGATGCTCGTCGAGCTCGTCGATATAGCCGCGCATCGCCTGACCCTCGCGGGCGAGGAAGTCGGCGACGGCGTCGCTGAAGTCCGGGTGCGCCAGCCAATGGCTGGAATGGGTCTCGACCGGCAGCAGGCCGCGCGCCATCTTGTGTTCGCCCTGTGCGCCGCCCTCGAAGCGGGCATAGCCCTTGGCGATGCACCAGGCCAGCGGCTGGTAGTAGCAGGCATCGAAATGCAGGCAGGGCACGGGCTCGACGGCGCCCCAGTAGCGGCCGTAGGCCTGGCCGCGTTCCGGATCGAGCGCGATCAGCGAGGCGGCAATCCGGGTCTGACCCCGCTTGGCGATGAACAGCAGCCAGTGCGCCGCCATGGTCGAGGCCATGCGGCGGAAGAAGTCGCGCGTCAGATAGGGCGTGCTGTGGTGGGCGCGGTAGGTCAGCTGATAGCAGCGGTAGAAGAAGTCCCAGTCGGCCTCGGTGATCTGCGCGCCCTGCCGCACTTCGAACTCGATGCCGGCCTCGCGCACGCGGCGCTGCTCCTGCTGGATCTTCTTGCGCTTGTCGCGCTGCAGCGAGGCGAGGAAGTCCTCGAAGCCGGCCCAGCCGGCGTTCTGCCAGTGGAATTGCACGCCGCTGCGCGCCAGCCAGCCTTGTTCGCCGGCCGCCGCCCGGTCGGCCGCGTCGCCGAACAGCAGATGCGCGGAGGACAGCTCCAGCCGCTCGGCCAGCAGCTCCAGCCCGCGCATCAGCAGCGCGCGCGAGGGCGCATCGCGCGCCAGCAGCCGGCTGCCCGGCACCGGCGTGAAGGGCACGGCGACCAGCAGCTTGGGGTAGTAGTCCAGGCCGTGGCGACGATAGGCATCGGCCCAGGCCCAGTCGAACACATACTCGCCGTAGGAATGGCTCTTCAGATAGGCCGGGCAGGCGGCCAGCAGCTCGTCGCCGCGCCAGACGCTGGCGAACTGCGCGCGCCAGCCGGTGTCGGCCACGGCCGAGCCCGAGTCGTGCAGCGCCTGCAGGTACTCGTGGCGCATGAAGGGCGTCGGCGCGTCGGCGCTGGCCAGCAGCGCGTTCCAGGCTTCGGGCGCCAAGGCGGCGGGGTGGTCGTCGACGCGCAGCGTCGCTTCGTCATTGCTCATGGATGGAGGCAAATCTTAGGGGCAGACGCAAAGCCGGCGCTTTGATGGCAGGATTCGGTCATGCACTTCGACAATCTCTACAGCCACGACTTCGCCCGCATCGCCGTCGGCCTGCCGCAATGCCGGGTCGCCGATCCGCTCTTCAACGGCCAACAGACGATCGCGCTGCTGCTCGAGGCCGCCGCCGCCGGCGTGGCCCTCGTGGCCTTCCCGGAGCTGGGCCTGTCGGCCTATAGCTGCGACGATCTGTTCCACCAGCGCGCGCTGCTCGATGGCTGCGAGCAGGCACTGGCCGCCGTGCTGAAGGCTTCCGAGGTGCTGCCGACCGTGGCCGTCGTCGGCATGCCGCTGCGCGTCGAGCAGCGCCTGTTCAACTGCGCCGTCGTGCTGCAGCGGGGCCGCATCCTCGGCGTCGTGCCCAAGACCTTCCTGCCGAACTACGGCGAGTTCTACGAGGCGCGCCAGTTCAGCGCGGCCGAGGAGGCCAGCGTCGATGCGATCGAACTGCTGGGCCAGCGCGTGCCCTTCGGCAGCCGGCAGATCTTCGCCGCCGCCGACCTGCCGCTGCTGCGCCTGCATGTGGAAATCTGCGAGGACGTCTGGACGCCGATTCCGCCGTCCTCGTTCGCGGCCCTGGCCGGCGCGACGGTGCTGGTGAATCTGTCGGCCTCGAACGTGATCGTCGGCAAGGCGAACTACCGGCGCCAGCTGGTGTCGCAGCAGTCGGCGCGCTGCCTGGCGGCCTATGTCTACTCCTCGGCCGGCGCCGGCGAGTCGAGCACCGATCTGGCCTGGGACGGCCAGGCGCTGATCTACGAGAACGGCGAGGCGCTGGCCGAGAGCGAGCGCTTCCAGCGCCGCTCGCAATGGATCGGCGCCGACGTCGACCTGGAGCGCCTGGCGCGCGAGCGCATGCGCCAGACCAGCTTCGGCCAGTCGGTGCGCCTGCATGCCGCGCAGGTGAAGGAATTCCGCACGACCGAGTTCGCGCTGGGCCTCGATCGCGAGCAGCCGCTGGCCTTGCAGCGCAAGGTCGAGCGCTTCCCCTATGTGCCGGCCGAGCGCAGCCGCCGCGACGAGCGCTGCCAGGAGGTCTACAACATCCAGCTGCAGGCGCTGGTGCAGCGCCTGGCGTCCAGCGGCATCGCCCGGCTGGTGATCGGCGTATCGGGCGGGCTCGATTCGACCCATGCGCTGCTGGTCGCCGCGCGCGCGATGGATCAGCTGGGCCTGCCGCGCAACCACATCATCGGCGTGACCATGCCCGGCTTCGCCACCGGCGAGCGCACGCGCGACCAGGCGCTGCGGTTGATGGCGGCGGTCGGCTGCGAGGCGCAGGAGATCGACATCCGGCCCAGCTGCACGCAGATGCTGAAGGATCTGGGCCACCCGTTTGCCGAGGGCCAGCCGGTCTACGACATCACCTTCGAGAACGTGCAGGCGGGGGAACGCACCAGCCATCTGTTCCGCCTGGCCAACCACCGGCAGGCGCTGGTGCTGGGCACCGGCGATCTGAGCGAGCTGGCGCTGGGCTGGTGCACCTATGGCGTCGGCGACCATATGTCGCATTACAACGTCAATGCCAGCGTGCCGAAGACGCTGATCAAGCATCTGGTGCGTTGGGTGGCCGAGACGCGCCAGCTGGGCGCGGTCGACCACCAGGTGCTGCTGGACATCCTGGACACCGAGATCAGCCCCGAGCTGGTGCCGGCCGACCCGGGTGCCAAGGGTCAGGTCTTGCAGAGCACCGAGAGCGCGATCGGCCCCTACGAGCTGCAGGACTTCAACCTGTTCTTCACGCTGCGCCACGGCTATGCGCCCAGCAAGATCGCCTTCCTGGCCCGCCACGCCTGGGGCAGCCGCGAGCGCGGCGCCTGGCCGGACGAGAGCCATGTGCAGCGCAACGAGTACACGCTGGCCGAGATCAAGCGCGTGCTGCGCATCTTCGTCCAGCGCTTCTTCAAGGGCAGCCAGTTCAAGCGCAGCTGCGTGCCGAACGCGCCCAAGGTGGGCAGCGGCGGCTCGCTGTCGCCGCGCGGCGACTGGCGGGCGCCCAGCGATTCGGAGAGCGCCGTGTGGCTGGCCGAGCTCGATCGCATCCCCGATTGAGCCCGCGTTCCGTGCTTAAATTCGGACGAGAAAACACTTTCGGAGCGCAGCACCATGAAGCAGATCACCGCCATCATCAAGCCCTTCAAGCTGGACGAAGTCCGGGAGTCCCTGGCGGAGGTTGGCGCTTCCGGATTGACCGTCACCGAGGTCAAGGGTTTCGGCCGCCAGAAGGGCCATACCGAGCTCTACCGCGGCGCCGAATACGTGGTCGACTTCCTGCCCAAGGTCAAGGTCGAGGTCGTCGTCAAGGACGATGACGTCGAGCGCTGCATCGACGCGATCCTGAAGGCGGCCAAGACCGGCAAGATCGGCGACGGCAAGATCTTCGTCACCGCCGTCGAGCAGGTGGTGCGCATCCGCACCGGCGAAACGGACGAAGAGGCCGTCTAAGACGTCCCGGGACGAAGAGGCAGTCTAAGAAGGTTTCAGCCGAACAGCCGCTGCCACAGCGCGGCGGCCCAGATGCCGCCGGCCAGCAGCAGGGCCAGCATGACGGCGGCGCTGGCGATGTCCTTGGCCCGCTTGGACAGATCGTGCAGCTCGTAGGAGATGCGGTCGATCGCCGCCTCGATCGCCGAGTTCAGCAGCTCGACGACCAGCAGCAGCAGCAGGGAGCCGAGCAGCAGCGCGATCTGCACCCAGTCGCGGCCGAGCCAGAAGGCCAGCGGCGTCGCGACCACCGTCAGCCAGACCTCCTGGCGGAAGGCGCTCTCGCCGCGGTAGGCGGCGCGCAGGCCGGCCAGCGAATAGCCGGTCGCGCGCATCAGGCGGTCCAGGCCGGTGCGGCCCTTGTGCGGGTTGCTCATTGCTTGGGCGCTTTCGGTGCCGGCCGCTGCGTCACCAGCTCGGTCCGGCACAGCAGATCGTGCAGATACTGCCGGCCCGGCAGCACCAGGGACAGCATCGCATAGCCGAGCAGGGCCAGGCTGCCGACGGCGGCGATCGGCCCGAAGCCCAGCCCGTAGCGCCGCATCTGCACCGCCGCGGCGATGGGCAGCACCCACCAGCAATAGCTGAGCAGATAGCGCAGCAGCGCCTGCGCCAGGCCCAGATTGCCGCCGCCCTGGCGCTGCAGCCGCATATGCCAGGTCTTCATCGGCAGGGTCTGGCCACTGCGGGTCCAGAAGTAGATGAAATAGGCGCCGAAGCTGAGCGCCAGCGCAATGATCAGGCC
Source organism: Roseateles violae (assembly GCF_030410485.1). Lineage (GTDB taxonomy): Bacteria > Pseudomonadota > Gammaproteobacteria > Burkholderiales > Burkholderiaceae_C > Roseateles_D > Roseateles_D violae. The sequence continues at coordinate 315,766 of NZ_JAUHHC010000006.1, forward strand.
GCTGCGGTGCTCCAGCGCATTGCGCTGCTGGGCCAGCGGCGAATAGACCAGGCCGGTCGCCATCGCGACGGCAAACAGCAGCAGGCCTTCGTAGATGAAGGCGGCCAGGCGGCGCGCCAGGCCCGGCGCCGCGGCGGGCGCCGGCGGCAGGGTTTGTTCGCTCATGGGACGGAAAGCTTAGCGGGAGGCCGTCGCCTGCGGCTTCGGCAACAGGGTCTTGCTGTCGACCAGCTCCGGGTCGGCGAAGACCTTGGTCTGGCCGGCCTGCTGGTGCGTCGGCGGCGTCACGCCCTGGGTGATCAGCACCGTGCTGGCACCGGGCTTGGCCTGCAGCACCGAGGGCGCCACCGGCTTCAGCGGCAGGCCCTTGGCCGGGGCCGGCACCAGATTCGACTTGGGCTGGGCGGCATCGGCAGCCGGGGCCGGCCGCGGCTTGGCGCCGCCGCCGTGCTTGTCCGCCTGCTGCTTCTGCGCCGCCTTCTCGGCCAGTTCCTGGCGCTTCTCGGGAGGCAGTGCCTGGTAGGCCTCCCATTTGGCCTGGCGATCGCCGGTATGGAGCTGCTGCGCGGCCTGGAAGCCGACGCGCGCCTGCTGGCGCTCGACGGGGCTCATCCGCGCCCAGTCGCGCATGCGCTCGTGCAGGCGGGCCTGCTCCTCGGGCGGCAGGGAGGCGAAGCGCGGCGCCATCTCCAGCCACTTGCTGCGCTGGGACGGGTCGAGCCGGTCCCAGTCGCGCTCCAGCGGCGCCAGCGCCTGTTTCTGGTTCGGACCGAGCTCCTGCCACAGCGGCGGGGGCAGCAGGGTCGTCGGGCTGGTCAGCGGCGCGGTCCGCGGCGGGCGTGGCTGCGGTGCCACCGGCGGCGGCGTGTTCACGATCGGCGCGCTGGCCGCCGCCTCGGCGGGCGCCGAAGCGGCGGCGGCCTCGGCCTGGGCCCGGGCCGGATGCGACGACGCCGCCAGCAGCAGGCAGGCGGCGCCGAGGAGGCTGAGGGAAGGGCGGATGAAAAGCAGGCAGGCGAGCGGGAGCCGGGTCATGCGGGTCCTGTCGTCATTCTTGCTGCTCATCGTCGTTGAGGTATTCCGAGAAACCGGGATCGCCATAGGCGGCCGGTGGCAGATTGTCGGACAAGAGCGCCGTGTCGACCTCGGCCGCCGCCAGGATCTGCTCGTACCACTGGCCATGCTGGATCAGCAGCAGGCCGACCACCAGCAGGAACAGCGGCAGGAAGGAAGCGAACTTCAGCCAGCGCGAGGAGCCGCCGCCCAGGCCGCCGAGGGCCAGGGCCGAACCGGAGCGTACCGTCTGGACCGCCTGCTCGGTCTGGCCGACCGCCGCCTTGCGGGCGCTTTGCGCCCGCTGCAGCGCCTGTTCGCGCGCGAAACGCAGGCGCTCGCTCACATCATGGGGCAGCGCCTCGCTGCGCTCGGACAGGCCGGCGGCCACGCGCAGGCCGAAGCGCGTCGTGCGCGCCTCCAACTCGGGTCCGAAATGCGTATGCAGCTGCTTGTTCATAATGTGATCCCCTTGGCCTTCAGCGACTTCGCCAAGGCGTGAACGGCCCGGGAGCAGTGCGTCTTGACGCTGCCTTCCGAGCATTCCATCACCGCGGCGGTCTCCGCGACATCCAGTTCCTCCCAGTAACGCAGGAGGAAGGCTTCGCGTTGACGTCCCGGCAACATTGCAACCTCTTGTTCGATGGCTTGCAAGATCTGGGCCCGGGCGACCTCGTCCGCGGCACTGAGTGCGCCCAGCGCGCCGTCCTGCGATTCCAGCATCTGCAGTAGGTCGAATTCCGACTCCGGGTCCGGAGACTCGAAATCCGACATATTGAGCATCACCGCATTGCGCACCTTCTGGCGGCGGAACCAGTCCATCGTCGCATTCGACAGAATGCGCTGGAACAAAAGGGGGAGTTCGGCCGCCGGGCGGTCGAAGTACTTCTCGGCCAGCCGGATCATGGCGTCCTGCACGATGTCCAGGGCGGCATCGTCGTCGCGCACCATATAGGCGGTGCGCTTGAAGGCGCGTTTGTCGACGCTGCGCAGAAAGTCGTTGAGTTCTTTGTCGGTGGCCAAGAAAGAGGAGCCCGGATTGGCGATATGGACAAATTATCGCATCGGGCCGGGCGATTCGCCGTTCGCGGCGCGGATCCGGCGCGGGACCGTGCATAATGCTGCTTCGCACAAGAGCTGAATCTGGTCTCAAGCTGGCCGCCCGACCGGGGCGCCTGTTTCGTTGATCGCGCAGGCTCCACATCCGCCTCACGAGGGCGCGAGAAGGAGCACCGATGGTTTTTCGTTAGAGAAATTCACAGAGGTTCGAAATGGACATGTCTAGCGCGGAAGTCAAGCGTGCCGCTGCATTGGAAAGCAGGGCGCAGCCAAACTCCTCCTCCCCCCAAGCCTCGGAGCTCAACGGCTCCGAAATCCTCGTTCGCTGCCTGCAGGCCGAAGGTGTCAAATACCTTTGGGGATATCCCGGCGGCGCCGTGCTCTATATCTACGACGCGCTGTACAAGCAGGACTCGATCCAGCATGTGCTCGTCCGGCATGAGCAGGCGGCGGTCCACGCGGCCGACGGCTATGCCCGCGCCACCGGCGATGTCGGCGTGGCCCTGGTCACCTCCGGCCCCGGCGTCACCAATGCGGTGACCGGCATCGCCACCGCCTATATGGACTCGATCCCGATGGTGATCGTGACCGGCCAGGTGCCGACGCCGGCGATCGGCCTGGACGCCTTCCAGGAGTGCGACACCGTCGGCATCACCCGGCCCATCGTCAAGCACAACTTCCTCGTCAAGGACGTGCGCGATCTGGCGCTGACGATGAAGAAGGCCTTCCATATCGCCCGCACCGGCCGTCCCGGCCCGGTCGTCGTCGATATCCCGAAGGACATCTCGATGACCAAGCTGGCCGGCAGCTTCGAGTATCCGAAGCAGGTCGAGATGCGCAGCTACAACCCGGTGCGCAAGGGCCACAGCGGCCAGATCCGCAAGGCGGTGCAACTGCTCTTGCAGGCCAAGCGCCCCTATATCTATACGGGCGGCGGCGTAATCCTCGGCGAAGCTTCGGCCGAGCTGCGCGAGCTGACCCAACTGCTCGGCTATCCGGTGACGAACACGCTGATGGGCCTGGGCGCGACGCCGTCCAGCGATCCGCAGTTCCTCGGCATGCTGGGCATGCACGGCACCTACGAGGCGAATATGACGATGCAGCACTGCGATGTGCTGCTGGCCGTCGGCGCGCGCTTCGACGACCGGGTGATCGGCAACCCGCGCCACTTCGCCCAGGTCGAGCGCAAGATCATCCATGTGGACATCGACCCCAGCTCGATCTCCAAGCGGGTGCGCGTGGACATTCCCATCGTCGGTGACGTCAAGGACGTGCTGCAGGAACTGATCCATCAGATCCGCGAGGCCCAGGCCAAGCCCGATTCGGCCGCGATCAATGCCTGGTGGAGCCAGATCAACGAGTGGCGCCGCCGCGACTGCCTGGCTTTCAAGCCGTCCAGCGAGCTCATCAAGCCGCAGATGGTGATCGACACCTTGTGGAAGCTGACCAAGGACGGCGACACCTACATCACCTCGGACGTCGGCCAGCATCAGATGTGGGCGGCCCAGTACTACCGCTTCGACGAGCCGCGCCGCTGGATCAATTCCGGCGGCCTGGGCACCATGGGCGTCGGCCTGCCCTATGCAATGGGCATCAAGCTGGCCAAGCCGGAGTCGGATGTGTTCTGCATCACCGGCGAGGGCTCGATCCAGATGTGCATCCAGGAGCTGTCCACCTGCAAGCAGTACGAGACGCCGGTCAAGGTGATCTCGCTGAACAACCGCTACCTGGGCATGGTGCGGCAGTGGCAGGAGCTGGACTACGGCAAGCGCTACTCGCACAGCTATATGGAAGCGCTGCCGGACTTCGTCAAGCTGGCCGAGGCCTATGGCCATGTGGGCCTGCTGGTCGAGAAGCCCGGCGATGTCGAGGGCGCGCTGAAGGAGGCGATCCGCCTGAAGGACCGCACGGTATTCCTCGACATCCGCACCGACCCGACCGAGAACGTCTGGCCCATGGTCCAGGCGGGCAAGGGCATCTCGGAGATGCTGCTGGGGTCCGAAGACCTCTGAGCCTCGACGTCGGCATCGCGCCGCTGCGTTACCGCGCGCGGCCGGGATGCCGGGGAAGAGGTCCAAAGGCCCGGACACCGCCATTTCCACTTTCGCCAATCGAACAGCGTGGCCAAGGGCCGTCGGTTACCGCCGCCGGCCTGAAGAGCGCGAAGGACGATCACCATCATGAAACACATCATTGCTTTGCTCATCGAGAACGAGCCGGGCGCGCTGTCGCGCGTCGTCGCCCTGTTCTCGGCCCGTGGCTACAACATCGAGAGCCTGACCGTGGCGCCGACCGAGGACGCCTCGCTGTCGCGCATGACCATCGTCACGACCGGCTCCGACGAGGTGATCGAGCAGATCACCAAGCACCTGAACCGCCTGATCGAGGTCGTCAAGGTCGTCGACCTGACCGAGGGCCATTACACCGAACGCGAGCTGATGCTGATCAAGGTGCGCGCGGTCGGCAAGGAGCGCGAGGAGATGAAGCGCACCGCCGACATCTTCCGCGGCCGCATCATCGACGTCACCGAGAAGACCTACACGATCGAGCTGACCGGCGACGCCGGCAAGCTCGACGCCTTCATCGGTGCGATCGAACGCGCGGCCATCCTCGAGACGGTGCGCACCGGCACCAGCGGCATCGGCCGCGGCGAGCGCATCCTGCGCGTCTGAACCTCTTTCTTCCCAACAATCCCGAACCGATTTTTCCCTGGAGCACGACATGAACGTTTTTTATGACAAGGACGCCGACCTCTCCCTGATCAAGGGCAAGAACGTCACCATCATCGGCTATGGCTCACAAGGCCATGCCCATGCGCAGAACCTGAACGACAGCGGCGTCAAGGTCACCGTCGGCCTGCGCCGCGGCGGCGCGTCCTGGAGCAAGGCCGAGAACGCCGGCCTGAAGGTCGCCGAGATCGCCGACGCGGTGAAGGCGGCCGATGTCGTGATGATCCTGCTGCCCGACGAGCAGATCGCCGGCGTCTACGCCAACGAAGTCGAGCCCAACATCAAGCAAGGCGCCTCGCTGGCCTTCGCGCACGGCTTCAACGTCCATTACGGCCAGGTGACGCCGCGCGCCGACCTCGACGTCTGGATGGTCGCGCCCAAGGCCCCGGGCCACACGGTGCGCGGCACCTACACCCAGGGCGGCGGCGTGCCGCACCTGATCGCCGTCTATGCCGACAAGAGCGGCAAGGCGCGCGAGCTGGCCCTGAGCTATGCCGCGGCCAATGGCGGCGGCAAGGCCGGCATCATCGAGACCAACTTCCGCGAAGAGACCGAGACCGATCTGTTCGGCGAGCAGGCCGTGCTCTGCGGCGGCGCCGTCGAGCTGATCAAGGCGGGCTTCGAGACGCTGACCGAGGCCGGCTACGCGCCCGAGATGGCCTACTTCGAGTGCCTGCACGAACTGAAGCTGATCGTCGACCTGATCTATGAAGGCGGTATCGCCAACATGAACTACTCGATCTCGAACAACGCCGAGTACGGCGAGTACGTCACCGGCCCGCGCGTCGTGACCGAGGAGACCAAGAAGGCCATGAAGCAGTGCCTGAAGGACATCCAGACCGGCGAGTACGCGAAGAGCTTCATCCTCGAGAACAAGGCCGGCGCCCCGACCCTGCTGAGCCGCCGCCGCCTGACCGCCGAGCACCCGATCGAGCAGGTCGGCGAGAAGCTGCGCGCGATGATGCCCTGGATCAAGAAGAACCGCCTGGTCGACCAGTCGAAGAACTGAGATTCGGACCGAGGGCAGTGCCTGTGCACTGACCGATGCCGGACTCAGGCCCGGCCACGGGACGGGCTGAGCGTCGGCCCGGCCGATCGACAACCCCGCTGCGGCGGGGTTTTTCCTTGGAGGCCTCGGCTACAGTCGGCGACGACCCGTATCCGGAGAGCTCCCATGTCCACCGTTGCCCGTTCCTGCGCGCTGCTGCTGACGTCCGCGCTGCTGTCCATGGCCGAGGCCGCTTCGCCGCCGGTGGCCCCGGTCAAGGACGTCGTCGAGACCCTGCACGGCGTCGTCGTCCACGACCCCTATCGCTATATGGAAGACGTCAAGGCGCCCGCGGTGCAGGACTGGCTGCGCGGCCAGGCCGCCTATGCGCGCGAGACGCTGGACCGCATCGATCAGCGCGACGCGATCGAGCAGCGCATCACCGCGCTGACCGCCGCCAGCGGCGATCTGCTGCGCGACATCGTGCGCATGCCGGGCGACCGGATCTACTACTTGAAACGGCCCGCCGGCGCGCGCCAGTTCCAGCTGGTGATGCGCCAGGGCCTGGCCGGCGAGGAGCAGGTGCTGGTCGACCCCGAGGCCGAGAGCAAGCGCAGCGGCGTGCCGCATGCGATCAACTACTTCGCGCCCTCCTGGGACGGCCGCTACATCGCCTACGGCATGTCGGCCGGCGGCTCCGAGGATGCGGCGCTCTACATCCTCGACATCGCCAAGAACAAAAACATCGGCGAGCCGGTGCCGCGTGTGCACGAGACGCCGGTCAGCTGGCTGCCCGACAGCAAGTCGCTGACCTTCAACCAGCTGAAGCCGCCGACCGCCGGCGAGCCGGCCAGCGAGACCTACCTCGACAGCCGCGTGCTGTGGCTGCGCGTCGGCGACAAGGCCAGCGAGGCCAAGCCGGTGTTCGGCCCCACGGTGAGTACCGGCCTGGGCCTGGCGCGGCTGGACGTCGCGACGATGAGCTTCGCGCCCGGCAGCCGCTGGGCGATCGCGCGCACCACCGACACTACGCTGCCGGAGGGCCTGCTGTTCGCCGCGCCGCTGGCCGACCTCGGCAAGCCCAGCATCCGCTGGCAGCGCATCGCCGGCTATGCCGACCTGCTGGTCGATCTGGAACTGCGCGGCGACGATCTCTATCTGCTGAGCCGCGCCAAGGCGCCGCGCAAGCAGGTGCTCAAGCTCGATCTGCGCCAGCCCGATCTCAAGCGCGCCGTCGAGGTGGCCGTCGCACCGGTGGGCGGGGTGCTCGAGCAGTTCGTGCTGACGCGCGATGCGCTGATCGCCAGCGTGCGCATCGGCACCGACGTGGTGCTGCGCCGCTACAAGCCGGGCGACCGATTGGGCGAGCCGATCGCCATGCCCTTCAAGGGCGCGGCCTTGCTGCATGCCGACCCGGCCCATGCCTACGGCGATGTGCTGTACACGCTGGCCGGCTGGACCCAGCTGCCGCGCAGCTTCCTGCTGTCTGGCGCAAACTCGGTCGATGCCCGGCTGCAGGGCGGCACGCCACCGGCCGGCCTGCCCGAGCTCGAGGTCGTCGACGTCGAGGTGGCCAGCCATGACGGCGCCAGGGTGCCGCTGACGCTCTTGCACAAGAAGGGCCTGCAGCGCGACGGCAGCAACCCGACCTTGCTCTACGGTTACGGCGCCTATGGCTTTTCGATTGGCGCGCGCTACTCGCCGGCCTGGCTGGCCTGGATCGAGCGCGGCGGCGTGCTGGCTCTGGCCAATGTGCGCGGCAGCGGCGTGCGCGGCGACGACTGGTACCGCGCCGGCTTCAAGGCGAGCAAGGCCAATACCTGGAAGGACGGTCTGGCCTGCGCACGCTGGCTGATAGCGCACAAGATCGCCTCGCCCAAGACGCTGGCGGTGATGGGCACCAGCGCCGGCGGCATCTTCGTCGGCCGCGCGGTGACGACGTCGCCCGAGCTGTTCGCGGCGGCCGTGTTCGACGTCGGCATCATGGACACGGTGCGGGTCGAGGAGAGCGCCAACGGCATCACCAATATCTCCGAGTTCGGCAGCACCAAGAACGCGGCCGAGTTCCCGGCCCTGCTGGAGATGAGCAGCTATCACCAGATCAAGGACGGCACCGCCTATCCGGCGGTGCTGCTGGTGCATGGCATGAACGATCCGCGCGTCGACGTCTGGCAAAGCGCCAAGGCGGCCGCGCGGCTGCAGGCGGCCAGCAGCAGCGGCAAGCCGGTGCTGCTGCGCCTGGATCTGCAGGCCGGCCACGGCGTCGGCAGCACGGCCACGCAGGCGATCGCGCTGGCCGCCGATATCTACGGCTTCCTGCTCTGGCAGATGGGCCAGCTGGGCTTGAAGAACTGAGGCCTTCGGTCCATCGGGGCGCAGGGGCCGGCCTGTTATCCTCCCGCCCCATGACCGATGCGAAGAACAAGAATCCGAACGAGCTGCCGGACGACGAGGAACTGCCGGCGCCGCTGCGGCCGCGCCGCAAGGGCATTTACATCCTGCCCAATGCGATCACGCTGGCGGCGCTGTTCTCCGGTTTCTACGCGATCGTGATGGCGATGAACGGCCGCTTCGAGCTGGCCTGCATCGCGATCTTCTGCGCCGCCGTGCTTGACAGCCTGGACGGCCGCGTGGCCCGCATGACCAATGCGCAGAGCGCCTTCGGCGAGCAGATGGACAGCCTGTCGGACATGGTCAGCTTCGGGGCCGCGCCGGCGCTGATCGTCTACATCTGGGCCTTCAAGGACATGGGCAAGCTCGGCTGGATCCCGTCCTTCGTCTACATCTCCGGCGCGGCGCTGCGGCTGGCGCGCTTCAACGTCAATATCGGCGTCGTCGACAAGCGCTTCTTCCAGGGTCTGCCCAGCCCGGCCGCGGCGGCCATCGTGATCGGCATGATCTGGGCCTTCGACGATGCAGGCCTGCGCCAGGTCACCAACCTCCCCTGGGTGGTCTGGACCGCCTTCGGCCTGACCCTGTTCGCCGGCCTGTCCATGGTCACCAACGCGCCCTTCTACAGCTTCAAGGTCGTCGGCGCGCGGCGCACCGTGCCCTTCGTCGTGCTGGTCGCGATCGCGCTGGCTATCGCGCTGATCAGCCAGAACCCACCGATAGGCCTGTTCGCGATCTTCTGCGCCTACGGCCTCTCGGGCTATGTCGTCTACGGCTACAAGCGCATGAAGGGTAAGCCGGTCAGCGTGATCGCCACTTCGACCGACGAGCCGGACGAGCAGGGTCTGCACCGTTGATCGAGCGTCCCGGGCCCATGCTATATTCCAGCCCCATGACGTCGAACCGTTTCGCGATCGCGCTGCTACTACGAGGTGAACCCCGGGTTCGCTGACCATCGCGCACGTCCAGAAAAACGTCTCTCGATCGATCTCAACGGCCCGTATGCAACCCGCAGCGGGCCGTTAGTCTTTTTCGAGTCTGCAGGTTGCGAATCTCACTTGGAGCTCCCCCATGTTGAAGCAACCGAACCTGAAGTACCGCGCCTTTGCGCCGGTCGCCCTGCGCGACCGGACCTGGCCCGACGCGCAGCTCACAAGCGCGCCGATCTGGCTCAGCACCGATCTGCGCGACGGCAACCAGGCGCTGATCGAGCCGATGGATGCCGAGCGCAAGCTGCGCATGTTCGAGATGCTGGTGAAGATCGGCTTCAAGGAGATCGAGGTCGGCTTTCCCTCGGCCTCGCAGACCGATTTCGATTTTGTCCGCCTGCTGATCGAGCGGGATCTGATCCCCGAGGACGTGACGATCCAGGTGCTGACGCAGGCGCGCCAGCCGCTGATCGCGCGCACCTTCGAGGCTCTCGTCGGCGCCAGGCGCGCGATCGTCCATCTGTACAACGCCTGCGCGCCGGTGATGCGCAAGGTCGTGCTGGGCCTGGACGAGGAGCAGATCGTCGAGCTGGCCGTCACGCACACGCGGATGATCCGCGATATGGCCGACGCACGGCCCGGCACCGAATGGGGTTTCGAATACTCGCCCGAGATGTTCTCCGGCACCGAGCTGGCCTTCTCCAAGCGCGTCGTCGATGCGGTCACCGCCGCCTGGGGCGCGACGCCCGAGCGCAAGGTCATCATCAATCTGCCGGCCACCGTCGAGCATTCGACGCCGAACATCTTCGCCGACATGATCGAGTGGATGCACCGCCATATCGAGCGCCGCGACGGCGTCGTGCTCTCGGTCCATCCGCACAATGACCGCGGCACCGGCACGGCGGCCGGCGAGTTCGCGCTGATGGCCGGTGCCGACCGCATCGAGGGCTGTCTGTTCGGCAGCGGCGAGCGAACCGGCAATGTCGATCTGGTCAATATCGCCTTGAACCTGTACACGCAGGGCGTGTCGCCGCAGCTGGACTTCTCCGACATCGACGAGGTGCGCCGCTGCGCCGAGCATTGCACGCAGCTGCCGGTCCATCCGCGCCATCCTTATGCCGGCGATCTGGTCTACACCTCCTTCTCCGGCTCGCACCAGGATGCGATCAAGAAGGCCTTCGCCGCCCGCAAGGCCGACGAGATCTGGAACATGCCCTATCTGCCGATCGACCCCAAGGACCTGGGCCGCAGCTACGACGCGGTGATCCGCGTCAACAGCCAGTCGGGCAAGGGCGGCATCGCCTATTTGCTCGAGACCGAGTACGGTGTCGAGCTGCCGCGCCGGCTGCAGATCGAGTTCAGCCAGGTCGTGCAGCAGGTGATGGACGACAGCGGCAAGGAGCAGAGCGCCGCCGACATCTGGGCCATCTTCGCGCGCGAATACGGCGTCGGCGACGCGCAGCCGCCGCTGCACCTGAGCTTCAGCGAATCGGAGGCAGGCGTCGTCAGCCTGCGCGCCGATGCCGATCTGGGCCAGCGCCGGCTGGCCGTCGAAGGCGAGGGCGCCGGCCCGATCGACGCCTTCATCCAGGGTCTGAACGCGCAGCTGGCGACGACGGTGCGCGTGCTCGACTACCACGAGCATGCGATCGGCAGTGGTGCCGACGCCAAGGCGGTCGCCTATCTGGAGCTGCGCATCGGTGATGCCCTGACCCTGTTCGGCGTCGGCATCGACGCCAATATCGTCTCGGCCTCGCTGAAGGCGATAAGCTCCGGCCTGCGCCGGGCCGCCCAGCGTGGCCAGCTTGAATTTGCCGCAGGAGCCGTCCCATGCCCGACCAACTGATCATCTTCGACACCACCTTGCGCGACGGCGAGCAATCGCCGGGCGCCTCGATGACCAAGGACGAGAAGCTGCGCATCGCGCGCCAGCTGGAGCGGCTCAAGGTCGACGTGATCGAGGCCGGCTTCGCGGCCTCCAGCCATGGCGACTTCGAGGCGGTCAAGGCGATCGCCGCGGCGGTGCGCGACAGCACCGTCTGCTCGCTGGCCCGCGCCAACGACCGCGACATCGCCCGCGCCGCCGAGGCGCTCGCCGGTGCGGCGCGCTCGCGCATCCATACCTTCATCGCGACCAGCGAGCTGCATATGGAAAAGAAGCTGCGCATGACGCGCGAGCAGGTGCTGGAGCAGGCCATCCTGGCCGTGCGCTTTGCCCGCAATCTCTGCGCCGACATCGAGTTCTCACCGGAGGATGGCTACCGCTCCGATCCGGACTTCCTGGCCCGCGTCGTCGAGGCGGTGATCAAGGAAGGCGCGACGACGATCAACATTCCCGACACGGTCGGCTATGCGATCCCGGAGCTCTACGGCAACTTCATCAAGAACCTGCGCGAGCGCGTGCCGAACGCCGACAAGGCGGTCTGGAGCGTGCACTGCCACAACGACCTCGGCATGGCGGTGGCCAACTCGCTGGCCGGCGTGCAGATCGGCGGCGCGCGCCAGATCGAGTGCACGATCAACGGCCTCGGCGAGCGGGCCGGCAACTGCTCGCTGGAAGAGGTGGTGATGGCGCTGAAGACGCGGCGCGACTACTTCGGCCTCGACGTCAATATCGACGCCTCGCAGATCGTGCCGGCCTCACGCATGGTCAGCCAGACCACCGGCTTCGTCGTGCAGCCGAACAAGGCGGTCGTCGGCGCCAATGCCTTTGCCCACGCCTCGGGCATCCACCAGGACGGTGTGCTGAAGGCGCGCGACACCTACGAAATCATGCGGGCCGAGGACGTCGGCTGGAGCGCCAACAAGATCGTGCTGGGCAAGCTCAGCGGCCGCAATGCCTTCAAGCAGCGCCTGCAGGAACTGGGCATCGCGCTGGAGTCCGAGGCCGAGATCAATGCCGCCTTCGTGCGCTTCAAGGACCTGGCCGACCGCAAGAACGAGATCTTCGACGAGGACATCATCGCCCTGGTGATGGACGAATCGGTGACGGCCGAGCAGGAGCATTACCGGCTGATCGCGCTGGCGCAGCGCTCGGAAACCGGCGAGCGCCCGCATGCCAGCGTCGTCTTCGCGGCCGGCGGCGTCGAGCACCGTGCCGAGAGCGACGGCAACGGTCCGGTCGACGCCAGCCTGCGCGCAATCGAGTCGACCGTGCAAAGTGGCGCGGAAATGCTGCTCTACTCGGTCAATGCGATCACCAGCGGCAGTACAGAATCGCAGGGCGAAGTCACGGTGCGTCTGCAGCACGCCGGCCGCGTCGTCAACGGTGTTGGGGCCGACCCCGATATCGTCGTCGCGTCGGCCAAAGCATATTTGAGTGCGTTGAACAAGCTGCAGAGCAAGACCGAGAGAGTCGCGGCGCAAGGCTAGGGGCGGCGAAAGCCAGTCTTCCAGACCGGGCGCAGGGGCCGGAACGAGGCAAATCGAGAGCAAAGGCACAGCTTCAAGAGCCGTGCCTAAGTTTTTGATCTTGCGCGAGTTTTTGCTATCCAATAAACTGCGATCCGCTGTTGGGGGCCGACTTGAAGAATCTTTCCACCGTTTTATCGAGCTTGAGCCTGGCGCTGGCCGGCGCGGCGCTGGCCTTGCCGGTACCCCAGGCCGAGGCCGCCACGACGGCGCAGAAGCAGCAGGTTCGCAAGGCCAAGCCGGCCTCGCGCTCGCCGCGCAAGGCCAGCGTGGTGCCGGCCATCGCCGCCAAGCCCAGCTTCGGCCAGCTCTACGGCCTGCATGCGGTCGATGATCCGCTCGACCTGGCCTCCAGCGTCGCGCTGGTGATGGACCAGGATACCGACGAGGTGCTGTTCTCGAAGAACCCGCAGGCGGTGCTGCCGATCGCGTCGATCACCAAGCTGATGACGGCCCTGCTGGTCGTCGAGGCGAACCAGCCGCTGGACGAGAAGATCACCATCACCGACGAGGACAAGGACACCGAGAAGTTCACCGGTTCGCGCCTGGCCGTGGGCACCACGCTGAGCCGCGGCGAGCTGCTGCATCTGGCCCTGATGTCCTCGGAGAACCGCGCCGCCCATGCGCTGGGCCGCAACTATCCCGGCGGCCTGGACGTCTTCGTCACCGCGATGAACGCGAAGGCCAAAGAGCTGGGCATGCTGGACACGCATTACGTAGAGCCGACCGGCCTCTCGAGCCGCAACCAGAGCAGCGCCAAGGATCTGGCCGCCCTGGTCAAGGTTGCGCACGAGGTACCGCTCTTGCGCGAGTTCTCGACCTCCAAGGAGGCCAAGGTCCAGGTCGGCCGCCGCCAGATGGCCTTCCACAGCACCAATGGCCTGGTGCGCAGCGGCAGCTGGGACATCGGCCTGCAGAAGACCGGCTTCATCAACGAGGCCGGCAAATGCCTGGTGATGCAGGCCCAGCTGGCCGGCCGCAAGCTGATCATGGTCTTCCTCGATTCGACCGGCAAATACGCGCGTATCGGCGACGCCGAGCGCGTGCGCAAATGGCTGAGCGGCAATCCGGCCGCGGCCGCCGCGGTCACGCAGACCAAACTCGGCGGTTGAGCGATCGCCGCCGCAAAAGCTGAACGGGCCCCGCGGGGCCCGTTTGCATTTGGCCTGAAGCCTGCTCGGCCGCGCTCAGCCCCGATAGCCGAGCGCCGACGAGATATGCGCCGCCGTCTCCTTCAGCCGTGGCAGCCAGCCTTCCTCGAGCCGGTCGGCCGGGGCCGAGATCGACAGGCCGGCGATCAGCTTGGCCTGGTCGTCGTAGATGCCGGCGGCCATGCAGCGCACGCCCAGCTCCAGCTCCTCGTCGTCGCGCGAGAGGCCGCGCTGGCGGATCATCGCCAGCTCGCGCTCCAGCGCGCCGATCTCGGTCAGGCTGTTCTTGGTGTGGCCGGCCAGGCCGGTGCGGGTGGCGTAGGCACGCACGCGCTGCGGATCGTCGCTGGCCAGGAAGAGCTTGCCGACCGAGGTCAGGTGCAGCGGCGCACGGCCGCCGACCGCACGCACCACCTGCATGCCCGAGCGCTCGCTATAGGTGCGCTCGATATAGACGATCTCGTCGCCCTGGCGCACCGAGAGATTGACCGGCTGGTGGGTGAATTTGTGCAGCTCGCGCATGGGCCCCAGCGCCGCATCGCGCACGTCCAGCCGCGCCTTGACCAGATTGCCCAGCTCCAGCAGCCGCATGCCCAGGCGGTAGCTGCCGGCCTCGGGCCGGTCGACGAAGCGGCCCAGGGCCAGGTCGTTCAGAATCCGGTGGGCGGTCGACGGGTGCAGGCCCGTCGATTCGCTGATCGCCTTCAGCGAGACCGGATCCTGGTGGCTGGCCAGCACATCGAGCAAGGCGAATGTGCGCTCCAGCACCTGGATGGCCGGCGATTGACCCTCTTTGTTCTTCATGGACCGGATTGTGCGGGAGATTGTTTTGTTTTGGATGGCGAAATCTAGGCGCGCGGCTCTGTGCAGTTTCGGCTTTGCAACAGCTGGTGCGCTTCGCATCGTGCAATGCGGGCTTTGGATGCTGGCGATCGGCGCGGCCTCGGCGCAGGATGCCCCGCCGACCGCGGCCTCGGCGGGGCAGAGGCCTGGGTCCGCGCCAACGGCGCGACCCGCGGGCTGGCTGCAGGTGCCGCGCATCCAGGGCCGGCTGAAGGCGGCCGATCTGGGCCTGGTGATCAATCTGGACGACCCCTATTCGGTGGCGGTCGGCGAGCTTTATGCCCGCCGGCGCGGCATTGCCGAGGCACAGATCCTGCGGCTGCACCTGCCGCGCCGGCCCTCGCTGAGCCGGGCCGAGTTCGAGGCGCTGCAGGCCGAGCTGCAAGAGCGCCTGCCGGCCACGGTGCAAGGGCTGGCCCTGGCCTGGAGCCAGCCCTATGCGGTCGAGTGCAACTCGATCACCGGCGCGCTGGCCCTGGGCATCCAGCCGGGCCTGTGCGAAGCCGGTTGTGCGCCGACCAAGCCCTCGCCCTATGTCTTCTACACCGGCGCGCGGCCGCAGGCCGAGCTGGGCCTGCGGCCGGCAATGCTGCTGGCGGCGCGCTCGGTCGCCGATGCCGAAGCGCTGATCGAGCGCGGCATTGCCGCCGACCACAGCCTGCCGGCCGAGGGCCAGCCGCCGGCGAATGCCTTCTTCGTCGCGACGCCCGATGCGGCGCGCAATGTGCGTGCGGCGCTGTTCCCGCCGGCCGGGCGCCTGCCGGCGCGCTTCGGCCTCGAGGTTCGACGTGAATCGAGCCAGGCCTTGCCTGCCACCCTGGCCCGCACGCTGATCTACCAGACCGGGCTGCTACGGGTCCAGGGCCTGGACGCGGTCGACTGGCTGCCCGGGGCGCTGGCCGACCATCTGACCTCGGTCGGTGGCCGGCTCGACAATCCGCCGGGCCAGGGGCAGATGAATGCGATCGAGTGGTTGGAGTCCGGCGCGACGGCCAGCTACGGCAACGTCAGCGAACCCTGCAACCATCTGCAGAAGTTCCCGCATCCGCAACTGCTGCTGCTGTCCTATCTGCAGGGATCGACGGCGCTGGAGGCCTACTGGCGCAGCGTGGCCTGGCCGGGGCAGGGGGTCTTCATCGGCGAGCCGCTGGCTGCCCCGTTCGCGCCGCGCTAGACCAGAATGCCGGCCATGACGAGCGCCCCCTTGACCGAAACCTGTCTGCTGAACGATGGCCGCCGGCTGGCCTTCTGCCGCTTCGGCGACCCGGCGGGCCGGCCGCTGTTCCTGTTCCATGGTTTTCCGGGCTGCCGCACGCAGTTCCTCGGCCTGCACGAGCCGGGAAGGGCGGCCGGCGTCGCGGTGATCGCGCCGGACCGGCCCGGCTTCGGCGCCTCCGATCCGGCGCCGCGACGCACGATCCTGGGCTGGGCCGACGATGTCGCCCAGTTGGCCGACCGGCTGGGCCATGCGCGCTTTGCCGTGCTGGGCATCTCCTGCGGCGGGCCTTATGCGCTGGCCTGCGCGCACCGGCTCGCGCCGCGGCTGGAGTATGCGGGCCTGCTGGCCGGCATCGGCGCCATGGACGAGCCGGCCCTGCGCGCCGGGCAACTGCCCATCCTCGGCCTGATGTTCCGCCTGGCGCGCCTGCATCCGCTGGCGGCCGCGCCGCTGCTGGCGCTGGACCGGCTGATGTTCCGCCGTTACCCGCGGCGGGCCGCCAAGATGATCGCCCAGTTGCTGACCCCGCCGGACCAGGCCTTTCTGGCCGCGCATCCGGCCGAGTCGGCCCGCTTAGCCGCCGGCCTGGCCGAGGCCTACCGCCAGGGCGTTGCCGGGCCGGCGCGCGAGCTGCAGCTGATTGCCGGCCCGCGCGGCTTTGCGCTGCAGGACATCGCGATGCCGGTCCATCTGTACCAGGGCGGCATCGACCGCCATGTGCCGCCGGCGATGGCGCGGCATATGGCTCGGCAGCTCGCCGACGGCCGCCTGCGCGAGTATGCGGACGAGGGCCATCTGTCCATCGTCTTCCACCGCTTCGGCGCTGTCCTAGCCGATCTGGCCGAGGCCGGCGGCGGCCGCCAGGCCTGAGCGCACGGCCCCCTCCAGGGTCGCCGGATAGGGGCCGGCCACATGGTCGCCGGCCGCCCACAGGCCCGGCGCGATCAGGGCGGCCGGGCGCTGCAGTCCGGGCGTGCAGGCAAAGGTCGCGCGCTTCTCGGCCAGCACGCGCAGCACGCGCGGCGGCCTTGCCCAGCCGAGCTCGCGCATGGCCTGCGCCAGCACCGCCTCGCCGGTCTCGGCCAGGCCGCGCTCGACCCAGGGCGCCGCGCCGCTGATGACAAAGGCGAACAGGCCCGCATGCTGGCCCAGCTGGCCGAGGTCGAAGGCGAACTGCGCCGGCGCCGCGGCGCTCTCGCGCAGGGCCAGCATGGGCGCCGGCAAGGTCGAGCCGGCGCTGTGCAGATAAACGGTGACGATGGGCTCGAAGCGCAAGGCGCGGGCCTGCGCGGCCCAGGCGGGCGCGATGTCGGCGGCCAGCCGTGCCGCCTCGCCGGCCGGGCAGGCGAGGATGAGCTTGTCGAAGCGCTCCCCGTCGAGCCGCCAGGCGCCGTTCTCCGCCTGCAATGCGCCGGCGCGGCTGCCGAGCCGGATCTCGGCGCCCTGCGCGCGCAGCCAGTCGCCGGCCGGTTCGGCCAGCAAGGCGCTCAGTGGCCGGCGCGGCAGCAGCAGGTCGGAGCCGCCGGCGCCGCCGAACAGCGCATCGCCCAGCACGCGCAGAAAGACGCGCGCGCTGGCCCGCTCGGCCGGCGTGTTCAGCGCGGCCACGCACAGCGGCTCGACCAGTTCCTCCTTGACGATCCGCGGCAGGCTCGCGCAGAGCTGGGCCACGCTCAGCGAGGCCGCGCAATCGAAGCCGCCGAGCCGCCAGCGCAGGGCGGTGGCCAGCAGACGCAGGCGGCTGGTCAGCGGCCAGTGGCGATGGGCCAGCACGCCGCGCACAAAGCTCCACTGCGGCTCGCCCGGGGGCAGGGCCAGACCCTCGTGATCGGGATAGCGCAGGCGCAGCGGCAGGCGCTGCAGGGCCTGCGCCGGATCGACGCCGACGCGGCGCATCAGGGCCAGCGATTCCCTGTAGGCGCCGATCAGAATGTGCTGGCCGTTGTCCAGCGTCGGCTCGCCGTCCGCGCCGGCAATGCTGCGCGCGCGGCCGCCCAGCTGCGGTGCTATTTCGATCAGCGTGAGGGCATGGCCTTGCTCGGTGGCGGCCACTGCGGCGGCCAAGCCGGCCCAGCCGCCGCCGACGACGGCGATCTTGCTCACCGGCCGCGCCAGTTCGTCTTCATCGCGATCCAGAGCTTGCGCAGCGGGGTCAGCGCGATGCGCTGCTGCAGCACCTGGAAGTTCTCGGCCTCGATTTCGCGCAGCAGCGCGCGGTAGATATTGGCCATCATCAGGCCCGGCTTCTGCGCGGCGCGATCGGCCTCGGGCAGCAGCGCGAAGGCCTCGTCGTACAGCGCATGGGCGCGCGCGGCCTGGAACTTCATCAGCGCCGTGAAGCGCTCGCTATAGCCCCAGGGCGACTCCCGCTTGAGGATCTCGTGCGCCTTGACGTCGAACTGCTGCAACTCCGAAATCGGCAGATAGATGCGGCCGCGGCGGGCGTCGTCACCGACGTCGCGGATGATGTTGGTCAGCTGCATGGCCAGACCCAGCTTGTGGGCGTATTCGACCGTGCGCGGATCGCTGCGGCCGAAGATGCCGGAGGCGACCTCGCCGACGACGCCGGCCACCAGATGGCAGTAGCGCTGCAGGCCGGCGTAGTCCAGATAGCGGGTCTGGTCCAGGTCCATCTGGCAGCCCTCGATGACCGCGTTCAGATGCTCGAGCCGGATGTCGAAGGCCTGCACATGCGGCAGCAGCGCACGCATCACCGGATGGGTCGGATGGCCGGCGAAGGCGGCGGCCGCCTCCTTGCGCCACCAGGCCAGCTTGGTGGCGGCGACACCGGCGTCATGCGTCTCGTCGACGATATCGTCGACCTCGCGGCAGAAGGCGTAGAAGGCGGTGATTGCCGCGCGGCGCGGCGGCGGCAGGAACAGAAAGGCGTAATAGAAGCTCGAGCCGCTCTTGGCCGCCTTGTCCTGGACGTATTGCTCGGGCGTCATGCGGAGCGACCCTCGCGGCGCATGAGCAGGGCACGCCCCAGCAGCAGCGGGGCGTCGAGGGCGGTGAGGGCGGGGCGGTGCAACAGGCTCGCGAAATGCATGGCCTCGATTTTCTCCAGAATGCGCAGGCCGCCTTGTACCACCAGCCGCAGCTCCCAGCCGGCGCGGCCCGGGATCTGGTGCACCAGGGCCGAGCCCTCGCGCATCAGCGCGCCGGCCCAGGCGCAGAGCTCGGCGACCAGCGCGCGCGCCCGTGGGCTGTCGCGGCATTCGCGCAGCTCGGCGGCCGTCAGGCCGTGGCGGGCCAGGTCGGCCAGCGGCGCGTAGACGCGGCCGGCGGGTAAGTCGCGTGTCATGTCCTGCCAGAAATTGATCAGCTGCAAGGCCGAGCAGATCGCATCCGAGCGTTGCAGCGCCCTCGGGTCGGCGATGCCGTACAGATGCAGCAGCAGTCGCCCGACCGGATTGGCCGAGCGGCGGCAGTAGTCCAACAACTCGGCGCGGTCGGCGTACTCGCTCTTGTGCAGGTCCTGCTCGAAGGCATCGAGCAGATCGTGCAGCAGCGCGGGCGGCAGGCGATATTCGGCCAGCATGCGGGCCAGCGGCTCGAACACCGGCCGCGCCCAGCGCGGCGAGGGCGGCCGGCTGGCGACGACGCGCCGCAGGTCCTCGCGGTAGGCCTGCAGATCGGCGCTGCGCTGCGCCGGCGAGGCCTCGCCCTCGTCGGCCAGATCGTCGGCCGTGCGGGCGAAATGGTAGATCGCCGCGATGGCCGGCCGCAGCCGCGGCGGGCACAGCCAGGAGGCGACCGGAAAGTTCTCGTAGTGTTCTATGCTCACGGCCGCGATTGTGTGTCCATTGCGCTGCCGCGTCGGCGGCGCGCAGCGGATGCGTACCCGGCGCCGCGCGGTTTGACAGCGCCGGGGGCGCTGCATACATTACTGACCGATCAGTCAGTTAGACCGGCGCCCGGCCTTTATGAGGCGCCACCCGAGTCGTTCGAGGTGTTCATGCTCCCTGTTCCGTCCAAGGCGCTTCATGCGGTGGCGCCGGCCCTGATGTCGATCGCGCTGCTCGCGCTTGCCGGCTGCGGCAAGGAGGCGCCCGCGCCGGAACCCGAGCGGGCCGTGCGCACCCAGCTGCTGAGCCGTGATTCCGCCGGCCTGACGCATGAGTACGCGGCCGAGATCCGCGCCCGCACCGAGTCGCGCCTGTCCTTCCGCGTCGGCGGCAAGCTGCAGAGCCGGCTCGTCAATCTGGGCGACACGGTCAAGCCCGGCCAGGTGCTGGCCCGCCTCGATGCGCAGGACCTGATGCTGGCGCAGGAATCGGCCAAGGCGAACCTGCTGGCCGCGCGCGTCAACCGCGACCAGATGAGCGCCGACTACAAGCGTTTCGTCGAGCTGAAGGAGCAGGGCTTCATCAGCGCGGCCGAACTGGAGCGCCGCGACACCGCCTTCAAGGCCGCCCAGGCCCAGCTCGAGCAGGCCAAGGCGGCCGCCAGCGCCCAGGGCAACCAGACCGGCTATGCGCAGCTGGTCGCCGACGCGCCCGGCGTGGTGACGGCGGTCGAGGCCGAGCCCGGCATGGTGGTCGCGGCCGGCACGCCGGTCGTGCGCGTCGCCGTCGACGGCCCGCGCGATGTCGTCTTCACCGTGCCGGAGGACCAGCTGGCCCAGGTGCGCGGGGCCGCCGCGCGGCCCGGTGCGCTGAAGGTGCGACTGTGGGGCGAAGGCCAGGGCGCGGCGCGCGACATCGCGCTGCGCGAGGTCTCGGCCGCCACCGATCCGGTCACCCGCACCTTCATGCTGAAGGCCGATGCCGGCAAGCTCGACGCCAAGCTGGGCCAGACGGCCACCGTCACGCTGGAGCTGCCGCGCGTCGAGCAGATTATCAAGCTGCCGCTGGCGGCGGTGCTGGAACAGCAGGGCCAGACCTCGGTCTGGCTGCTCGATCCGAAGACCATGACGGTCAAGCCGCAGCCGGTGACCATCGGCGGGGCGGACGGCAACGCGGTCGTGATCAGCGGGGGCTTGAGCCCCGGCCAGGAGGTCGTCATCGCCGGCGTCCATGTGCTGACGCCGGGCCAGAAGGTCAAGCGCTACCAGGAGCCGGGGGCTGCGGCTGCCCGCGCCGCCTCGGCGACACCGGCGGCCTCGCGCTGAAGCGGGGATCGATCGGCATGAGCAACAAGCCCGCCAAGCCACAGGGTGGCCATTTCAATGTGTCCCGCTGGGCGCTGGAACATCCGGCGCTGACCCGCTATCTGATGGTCGTGCTGATGCTGATGGGCTTCGCCGCCTATTTCCAGCTCGGCCAGGACGAGGACCCGCCCTTCACCTTCCGGCTGATGGTCGTGCAGGCCGCCTGGCCGGGCGCCACCGCGCAGCAGATCGCCGAGCAGGTGACCGACAAGATCGAGCGCACGCTGCAGGAAGTGCCTTATATCGACAAGATCCGCTCCTACACCAAGCCGGGCGAGTCGGTGACCATCCTGCAGCTGAAGGATAACTCGCCGCCCAAGGAGGTGGCCGAGATCTGGTACCAGGTGCGCAAGCGCGTGGGCGATATGCGCTACACGCTGCCGCAGGGCGTGCTGGGGCCCTTCTTCAACGACGATTTCGGCGACGTCTACGGCTCGATCTTCGCGCTGTCCGCCGACGGCTTCAGCCGCGAGGAACTGCGCGAGCATGCCGAGCGCGTGCGCTCGCAGCTGCTGAAGGCGCCCAATGTGGCCAAGGTCAGCCTGTTCGGCGTGCAGCCGGAGAAGCTCTTCGTCGAGATCTCGCAGAAGCGCCTGGCTGCGCTGGGCCTGGACATCGGCCAGGTGATCAACCAGCTCGGGGCGCAGAACGCCGTCGAGGGCGCCGGTGTCTTGAACGCCGGCAGCGGCAATCTGCAGGTGCGGGTCAAGGGTCAGTTCAACTCGGTGCAGGAGCTCGGCGCCTTTCCGATCCGCGCGGTCAACCCGGCGACCGGCCAGGCCAGCACCCTGCGCCTGGGCGACATCGCCGAGATCCGCCGCGACTATGTCGATCCGCCGGACGTGATGGTGCGCCACCAGGGCAAGGACGTGATCGCCCTGGGCGTATCGATGTCCAAGGGCGGCGACATCATCGCGATGGGCAAGGCGCTGCAGGCGACGGCCAAGCAGATCCGCCAGGCGCTGCCCGTGGGCATCGAGCTGGCGCAGATCCAGGACCAGCCGCTGGCGGTCAGCCGCTCGGTCAACGAGTTCATCCAGGTGCTGATCGAGGCGGTCGTCATCGTGCTGCTGGTCAGCTTCATTGCGCTGGGCCTGCACATGCGGCCCGGGTTCAAGTTCAGCGTCGACGTCTGGCCCGGCATGGTGGTGGCGATCACGATCCCGCTGGTGCTGGCGATCACCTTCGTGACGATGTTCTACTGGGGCGTGGGCCTGCACAAGATCTCGCTGGGCTCGCTGATCATCGCGCTGGGCCTCTTGGTCGACGACGCGATCATCGCGGTCGAGATGATGGTGCGCAAGCTGGAGGAGGGCCACGACAAGATGACGGCCGCCACCTTCGCCTATGACGCGACGGCGATGCCGATGCTGACCGGCACCCTGATCACCGCGGTGGGCTTCCTGCCGATCGGCCTGGCCAAGTCGACGACCGGCGAATACACCTTCGCGATCTTCGCGGTGACCGCGGCGGCGCTGCTGATCTCCTGGGTGGTCTCGATCTATTTCGTGCCCTATTTGGGCTCGCTGCTGCTGAAGAGCCATCCGCGCGCCGCCGGCGAGCCGCATGAGCTGTTCGACACGCCCTTCTACAACCGCTTCCGCCGGATCGTGCACTGGTGCGTCGCGCACCGCTGGAAGACCATAGGCGCGACGATCCTGCTGTTCGCGCTGGGCTTGTTCGGCATGACGCGGGTGCAGCAGCAGTTCTTCCCCGACTCGAGCCGGCCCGAGATCATCGTCGACCTCTGGCTGCCCGAGGGCTCGACGATCACGCAGAGCCAGGCGCTGGCCAAGCGCTTCGAGGAGCGCATGCGGCGCGAGAGCGGCGTCGTCTCGGTCAGCACCTGGATCGGCAGCGGCGTGCCGCGCTTCTACCTGCCGCAGGACCAGGTCTTCGCCCAGGCCAATGTCAGTCAGGCCATCGTGCTGCCCAAGGACCTGGCCGAGCGCGAGGCGCTGCGCAAGCGCCTGCCGACGCTGATGGCGACCGAGTTCCCCGAGGTGCGCACGCGCGTCAAGCTGCTGCCCAATGGCCCGCCGGTGGCCTATCCGGTGCAGTTCCGCGTCGCCGGCGAGCAGGTCGAGGAGGTGCGGCGCTGGGCCGATCAGGCGCGCGCCATCCTGGCCGCCAATCCGAATATGCGCGGCGTCAATGACAACTGGAACGAAGCGGTCAAGGTGCTCAAGCTGGAGGTCGACCAGGACAAGGCGCGCGCCCTGGGCGTGTCCAGCCAGAGTCTGGCCCAGGGTTCGCGCACCCTGCTGTCGGGCATGACCATCGGGCAGTACCGCGAGAGCGACAAGCTGATCGACATCGTGCTGCGCCAGCCGCTGGAGGAGCGCAATGTCATCACCGACATCGGCAATGCCTATGTGCTGACTTCGACCGGCCGCTCGGTGCCGCTGACGCAGATCGCCAAGATCAGCTTCGGCTGGGAGCCCGGCGTGCTGTGGCGCGAGGGCCGCAGCTATGCGGTGACGGTGCAGGGCGATGTGGCCGAGGGCGTGCAGGGCCCGACGGTGACGGCCCAGGTCTGGAAGGAGTTGCAGAAGCTGCAGGCGCAGATGCCGCCGGGCTACCGCATCGAGGTCGCCGGCGCCGCCGAGGAGAGCAGCAAGGGCCAGGGCTCGATCTTCGCCGGTGTGCCGGTGATGCTCTTCATCACCTTCACGCTGCTGATGTTGCAACTGCAGAGCTTCGGCCGCGCGATGCTGGTCTTCCTGACCGGGCCGCTGGGCATCGCCGGCGTCGCCGCTGCGCTGCTGATCTTCAACCGGCCCTTCGGTTTCGTGGCGCTGCTGGGCGTGGTCGCGCTGATGGGCATGATCATGCGCAACTCGGTGATCCTGATCGATCAGATCGAGCAGGACCGCGCGCGTGGCGTGCCGGCCTGGTCGGCCATCGTCGAATCGGCGGTGCGGCGCTTCCGGCCCATCGTGCTGACGGCCGCCGCCGCGGTGCTGGCCATGGTGCCCTTGTCGCGCAGCGGCTTCTGGGGGCCGATGGCGGTGGCCATCATGGGCGGCCTGATCGTCGCCACCGCGCTGACCCTGCTGGCCCTGCCGGCCATGTATGCGGCCTGGTTCCGCGTCCGGGCGCCGCGCTCGCCGCAAACGCCTGCATCGCCCGCATCGTTCCCGTTGCCCCCATCGCCGCAAGGCTAGAAACCCATCCCTGGCTTCGAGGGCCCGCCCGCGCAGGTGGGTCTTCGCCAAGCGGCTACAATCACCGGTTTGCCGAAATGCCTAAGGATTGAGGCGGCCCCGGCCAGGCATCCGCCATGCCTGGGCCAAGCCAATCCTGAACACCCACGCGCGGGTGGCGAAATTGGTAGACGCACCAGGTTTAGGTCCTGACGCCTTCACGGGCGTGCCGGTTCGAGTCCGGCCCCGCGCACCAGAACGTTGTCCAACACTTATTGAGTCGAACATGGCTGTCACCGTCGAAACCCTCGAAAAGCTCGAACGCCGCATCACGCTCACGCTGGCGGCCGCTGACATCAACAGCGAAGTCGAGACCCGTCTGAAGAAGCTGGCCCGCACGGTCAAGGCCGACGGCTTCCGCCCCGGCAAGGTGCCGATGAGCGTCGTCGCCCAGCGCTACGGCTACCAGGTCCAATACGAGGTGATGAACGACAAGCTGGGCCAGGCCTTCTCGGCCGCCGCCAACGAGGCGCAGCTGCGCGTCGCCGGCGCCCCGCAGATCGCGCAGAAGAACGAGGCCCCGGAAGGCCAGATGGCCTTCGACGCGACCTTCGAGGTCTATCCCGAGGTCAAGATCGGTGATCTGGCCGGCGCCGAGGTCGAGCGCATCGCCGCCGAGGTGACCGAAGAGGCGATCGACAAGACGGTCGAGATCCTGCGCAAGCAGCGCCGCACCTTCGCCCAGCGCGCCGCGGCCGACGCCGCCGCCGAGGGCGACCGCGTGACCATCGACTTCGAAGGCAAGATCGACGGCGAGCCCTTCGCCGGCGGCAAAGCCGAGGGCTTCCAGTTCATGATCGGCGAAGGCCAGATGCTGGAAGCTTTCGACCAGGCCGTGCGCGGCATGAAGACCGGCGAGAGCAAGACCTTCCCGCTGGCCTTCCCGGCCGACTATCACGGCCAGGATGTCGCCGGCAAGGAAGCCGACTTCCTGGTCACCGTCAAGAAGATCGAGGCGCAGAACCTGCCCGAGGTCAACGAAGCCTTTGCCAAGGCCCTGGGCATCAAGGACGCTTCGGTCGAGGCGCTGCGCGCCGACATCAAGAAGAACCTCGAGCGCGAGGTCAAGTTCCGCGTGCTGGCCCGCAACAAGGGTGCCGTGATGGACGCCCTGGTCGCCGCCGCCGAGCTGGAGGTGCCGAACGCCCTGGTCGCCGGCGAGACCGAGCGCATGGTCGCCAATGCCCGCGAGGACCTGAAGAAGCGCGGCGTCAAGGATGCCGACAAGGCCGAGATCCCGGCCGACATCTTCAAGCCGCAGGCCGAGCGCCGCGTGCGCCTGGGCCTGGTCGTCGCCGAGCTGGTGCGTGCCAACAATCTGCAGGCCAAGCCCGAGCAACTGCAGGCCCATATCGAAGAGATGGCGCAGAGCTACGAGAAGCCGGCCGAGGTCGTGCGCTGGTACCTCTCCGACCGCAACCGCATGGCCGAGGTCGAGGCGGTGGTGATCGAGAACAACGTCACCGACTTCGTGCTGAGCAAGGCCAAGGTCACCGACAAGGCGCTGCCCTTCGACGAACTGATGGCCGCCGGCAACTGATCGCCGGCAGGCCGACAGCGACGAGGGCGCCGAGCCGCGAGGCCGGCGCCTTTGTCATTTCGGCGGCCTCCCTCTTGTCACGACATAATCGGCCCCCATAAAAGACATCATCAGCAGAGGACAAGTCAATGAGCGCGCTGGACACCAACAACCTGGGCATGGTCCCCATCGTCATCGAACAGTCAGGCCGCGGCGAGCGCGCCTACGACATCTACAGCCGCCTGCTGCGCGAGCGCATCGTCTTCCTGGTCGGCCCGGTCAACGACGCGGTGGCCAATCTGG
The DNA here is from genome assembly GCF_030410485.1 of Roseateles violae. Lineage (GTDB taxonomy): Bacteria > Pseudomonadota > Gammaproteobacteria > Burkholderiales > Burkholderiaceae_C > Roseateles_D > Roseateles_D violae. The sequence goes on from NZ_JAUHHC010000006.1 coordinate 341,719, forward strand.
TCGTCGCGCAGCTGCTGTTCCTGGAGAGCGAGAACCCCGACAAGGAGATCAATCTCTACATCAACTCGCCGGGCGGCAGCGTCTCGGCCGGCATGTCGATCTACGACACGATGCAGTTCATCAAGCCGGACGTGTCGACCCTGTGCATGGGCATGGCCGCCAGCATGGGCGCCTTCCTGATGGCGGCCGGCGCCAAGGGCAAGCGCTTCTCGCTGCCGAATGCCAAGATCATGATCCACCAGCCGCTGGGCGGCGCCCAGGGCCAGGCCACCGATATCGAGATCCACGCCCGCGAGATCCTGAAGACGCGCGAGCAGCTGAACCGCATCTTGGCCGAGCGCACCGGCCAGAGCCTGGAGAAGATCCAGGCCGATACCGAGCGCGACTACTTCATGTCGGCCGTCGAGGCGCAGACCTACGGCCTGATCGACCAGGTGCTGGAAAAGCGCCCTTGAGGCGCTTTCGCCAGAAGCGTCCTTAAGCGCTTTTCCTGCAGAGAAACCCGTGGAAACAGCGGGTTGTCGCATCCAACTGACAGCCTAAGGGGGCCCTTATCGAGAAAAGGGCCCCCTGTGCGTTTGAACTATCATCACAGCAGGCAGTACCGCCTGAACGTTTGAGCAGATCCATGGCCGAGAAAAAAGGCGCAAGTACCGAAAAAGTCCTCTACTGCTCCTTCTGCGGAAAGAGCCAGCACGAGGTGAAGAAGCTCATTGCCGGCCCGTCGGTGTTCATCTGCGACGAGTGCATCGAGCTGTGCAACGACATCATTCGCGACGAGGTGCCGGCGGATGCGCCCACCGCGCGCGCCAGCAAGAGCGATCTGCCCGTCCCCAGCGAAATCAAGGCCAGCCTCGACCAGTATGTGATCGGGCAGGAAGTCGCCAAGCGCACGCTGGCGGTGGCCGTCTACAACCATTACAAGCGCCTGCGCCATATGGCGACGGCCAAGGATTCGGTCGAGCTCAGCAAGAGCAATATCCTCTTGATCGGCCCGACCGGCTCCGGCAAGACGCTGCTGGCCCAGACGCTGGCGCGGCTGCTGAACGTGCCCTTCGTGATCGCCGATGCAACGACCTTGACCGAGGCCGGCTATGTCGGCGAGGACGTCGAGAACATCATCCAGAAGCTGCTGCAGAATTGCAATTACGACGTCGAGCGGGCCCAGCGCGGCATCGTCTACATCGACGAGATCGACAAGATCAGCCGCAAGGCCGACAACCCCTCGATCACCCGCGACGTGTCGGGCGAGGGCGTGCAGCAGGCGCTGCTGAAGCTGATCGAAGGCACGATGGCCTCGGTGCCGCCGCAGGGCGGCCGCAAGCATCCGAACCAGGACTTCCTGCAGATCGACACGACCAACATCTTGTTCATCTGCGGCGGCGCCTTCGACGGCCTGGAGAAGGTGATCCAGAACCGTTCCGAGAAGTCCGGCATCGGCTTCGGCGCGACCGTCAAGAGCAAGAGCGAGCGGCGCGTTTCGGAGGTGTTCCGCGAGGTCGAGCCCGAGGACATCATCAAGTTCGGCCTGATCCCCGAACTGGTCGGCCGCCTGCCGGTGGTTGCCACCCTGGGCGAGCTGAGCGAGGACGCGCTGGTGCAGATCCTCACCGAGCCGAAGAACGCGCTGCTGAAGCAGTACCAGCAGCTGTTCTCGATGGACGGGGTTGAACTGGAAGTGCGTTCCTCGGCACTCACGGCGATCGCCCGCAAGGCGCTGGCGCGCAAGACCGGCGCCCGCGGCCTGCGCTCGATCATGGAGCAGTCGCTGATCGACACTATGTTCGAGCTGCCCGCGCTCGACGGCGTGGCCAAGGTCGTGCTGGACGAGCACAACATCGACGAGAACGCCAAGCCCCTGCTCGTGTATCGCGAACAGGCCAAGGCCAGCGCCTGATAGCCATTAAGCTGGTTCAATCGGCTGCTGCCCCTCATTAGGCATCTTGCATTTATCCGCTCAGGCCTTAGATGGGCCTGAGAAAGAGAGGTTTTCATGTCCGGTCATCCCGTTTTGCCCGCCGAACCGATCACCTTGCCGCTGCTGCCGCTGCGCGATGTGGTGGTGTTCCCGCATATGGTGATCCCGCTGTTCGTGGGGCGCCCCAAGTCCATCAAGGCGCTGGAAGCCGCAATGGAAGCCGGCCGCCAGATCATGCTGGTGGCCCAGAAGGCCGCTGGCAAGGACGAGCCCAAGGCCGACGATATGTTTGAGGTCGGCTGCGTCTCCAGCATCCTGCAGATGTTGAAGCTGCCCGACGGCACCGTGAAGGTGCTGGTCGAGGGCCTGCAGCGCGCGACGACGACGACCATCACCGACAACGACGAGCATTTCGTCGCCGAGGTGATGCCGATTCCGCCCGAGGTCGACACCAAGCCCGAGGTCGAGGCGCTGCGCCGCGCGGTGACCCAGCAGTTCGACCAGTACGTCAAGCTGAACAAGAAGATTCCGCCCGAGATCCTCACGTCCATCGGCGGCATCGACGATGCGGGCCGCCTGGCCGACACGATCGCGGCTCACCTGCCGCTGAAGCTCGATGCCAAGCAGTCGGTGCTGGACCTGGCCGAGGTGGGCAAGCGGCTCGAGAAGCTGCTCGACCTGCTCGAGCACGAGGTCGACATCCTGCAGGTGGAAAAGCGCATCCGCGGCCGCGTCAAGCGCCAGATGGAGAAGAGCCAGCGCGAGTACTACCTGAACGAGCAGGTCAAGGCGATCCAGAAGGAACTCGGCGACGGCGAAGAGGGCGCGGACCTCGAGGATCTGGACAAGAAGATCCAGGCCGCCCGCATGCCCAAGGAAGCGCGCAAGAAGGCCGATGCGGAGCTGAAGAAGCTCAAGCTGATGTCACCGATGTCGGCCGAGGCCACCGTCGTGCGCAACTACATCGAAACCTTGATCGCCTTGCCCTGGAGCAAGAAGACCAAGATCAAGCACGACCTCAGCAATGCCGAGAACGTGCTGAACGAGGACCACTACGGCCTGGAGAAGGTCAAGGACCGCATCCTCGAGTACCTCGCGGTGCAGCAGCGCGTCGACAAGGTCAAGGCGCCCATCCTGTGCCTGGTCGGCCCTCCGGGCGTCGGCAAGACCTCGCTGGGCCAGAGCGTGGCCCGTGCCACCGGCCGCAAGTTCGTCCGCATGGCGCTGGGCGGCGTGCGCGACGAGGCCGAGATCCGCGGTCACCGCCGCACCTATATCGGCTCGATGCCGGGCAAGGTGCTGCAGAGCCTGTCCAAGGTCGGCACGCGCAATCCGCTGTTCCTGCTCGACGAGATCGACAAGCTGGGCATGGACTTCCGCGGCGATCCGTCCTCGGCCCTGCTCGAGGTGCTGGACCCGGAACAGAACCACACCTTCGGCGATCACTACATCGAGGTCGACTTCGACCTCAGCGATGTGATGTTCGTCGCCACCTCGAACTCGCTGAACATCCCGCCGGCCCTCCTGGACCGGATGGAAGTGATCCGCCTGTCCGGCTACACCGAGGATGAGAAGGTCAATATCGCCCAGCGCTACCTGCTGCCCAAGCAGCGCAAGAACAATGGCGTCAAGGACGAGGAGATGGAGGTCACCGAGTCGGCGATCCGCGGCATCATCCGCTACTACACGCGGGAGGCCGGCGTGCGCTCGCTCGAGCGCGAGGTCTCCAAGATCTGCCGCAAGGTGGTCAAGAACCTGGCGCTCAAGGCCAGCGAGGGCAAGGCCGTCATCACCGAGGACAACCTCAACGACTACCTGGGCGTGCGCAAGTACGACTTCGGCCGCGCCGAGAAGAAGAACCAGGTCGGCCAGGTCGTCGGTCTGGCCTGGACCGAGGTCGGCGGCGATCTGCTGACGATCGAGGCGACCTCGATGCCGGGCAAGGGCAACATCATCCGGACCGGCTCGCTGGGCGATGTGATGAAGGAGTCGGTCGAGGCCGCGCGCACCGTCGTGCGCTCGCGCGCCCGCCGCCTGGGCATCAAGGACGAGCTGTTCGAGAAGCGCGATGTGCACGTCCACGTGCCCGATGGCGCGACGCCCAAGGACGGTCCCAGCGCCGGCGCGGCGATGACGACGGCCTTCGTCTCGGCGCTCACCGGCATCCCGGTGCGCGCCGATGTGGCGATGACCGGCGAGATCACCCTGCGCGGCGAGGTGACGGCAATCGGCGGTCTGAAGGAGAAGTTGCTGGCCGCGCATCGCGGCGGCGTCAAGACGGTGATGATCCCCGAAGAGAACGTCAAGGATCTGCAGGACATCCCCGAGAACGTCAAGAATCAGCTCGAAATCGTGCCGGTGCGCTGGATCGATCGCGTGCTGGAAGTGGCGCTCGAGTCGATGCCGCTGGCCCTGCCGGATGAGGAACCGGCCGTGGCCGCCAAGGCCGAAGCCGCGGTGGCAGCGCCGCCGGCGGCGACGCACTGAGATTTAACGCGTGCAAGGCCTCAAAGTCTTGCATCGCGTTCCAAATCCGGTATAGAATAGCTGCTTCAGCGCAAACGGCGCCGGGTATTGAAGAAATTCGAAATCCAGCGAGCAGTGTGTTGAAAACAAAGCGGGTGTAGCTCAGTTGGTAGAGCGCGACCTTGCCAAGGTCGAGGTCACGAGTTCGAGCCTCGTTACCCGCTCCAGGCATACAGATGGGAAGCCCCGGCTTCCCATTTTCGTCAGAGTCTCACCAAAGACTCCGGCGTCAAAAATTTGATTTCGACGGCGCGGTAGCAAAGCGGTTATGCCCCGGATTGCAAATCCGGTTAGTCCGGTTCGACTCCGGACCGCGCCTCCAAGAATCAAAGCGGGTGTAGCTCAGTTGGTAGAGCGCGACCTTGCCAAGGTCGAGGTCACGAGTTCGAGCCTCGTTACCCGCTCCAGAATCTGCAAAGGTTCAACCGGCTCGCGCCGGGCTTGACGTCAGCAGGCGTCGAGCGAAATGCGGGTGTAGCTCAGTTGGTAGAGCGCAACCTTGCCAAGGTTGAGGTCACGAGTTCGAGCCTCGTTACCCGCTCCAAATCGAAAGGGAAGCCCATCGGGCTTCCCTTTTTTGTTTCGGCCCGGCTCGCGTCCTGGCCAACGTGATAATGCCCCCATGCCCGGGTGGTGAAACTGGTAGACGCAGCGGACTTAAAATCCGCCGGCCGCAAGGTCATACGGGTTCGAGTCCCGTCCTGGGCACCATTGTCAGCCGCTCCGCGCCGACGTCCTGCCAGCCGAGCGCACGCTGCACGAAGCGCGTCAGCTCCTCCGGGTCGCCGCTGGTTTCCAGGTCCAGGCGGCCCGCCGCCGCCGGCAGATCGAGCCCGGCCCACAGCCTTGCCGCCTGCTGCGCAACAGCCGCCTCGATGTTCAACAGTTGCACCGTTGGCCCGAGTTCCGCCTCCAGCAAGGGCTGAATCAGCGGGTAGTGGGTGCAACCCATCAGCACCGTGTCGACGCCTGCGGCACGCAGCGGCGCGCACAGCGTCGCCAGCAGTTCCCGCAACGCGGCGGATTCCAACTCCCCCGTCTCGATCAGATCGGCCAGGCCCGGACAGGGCTGACTGAAGATCTGCGCCGCGCCGGCATGGCGGGCCAGCAGCGCCTGGTAGCGCGCGCTGGCGATCGTCGCCGGCGTCGCCAGCACGCCGATGCGGCCGCCGTGGCTGGCCGCCACGGCCGGCTTGATGCCTGGCTCGGTGCCGACGATGGGCAGGCCCGGCCAGCGCTGGCGCATTGCATGGATCGCATGCGCGGTGGCGGTGTTGCAGGCGACGACCAGCAGGCGCGCGCCATGGTCGATCAGATGCTGGCCGATGGCCAGGCTGCGCTCGGTGATGAAGGCGCTGCTGCGCTGGCCATAGGGCGCGTGGGCGGTGTCGGCGACATAACGCAGCGGCACGGCGGGCAATTGGCGGCGCAGCTCACGCAGCACGGTCAGGCCACCGACGCCGGAGTCGAACACGCCCAGGCAGGCGACTTGATCAGGGGAGAGGGCAATATTCATCCAGCGCGGCAGTCTAGCTTGCGGCGGCGGCGCTCCGCTTCGTGGTTAAAATCGAACGATCGTGCTATTTTTCGGGTCCCTACCCATCGTTGGGGGGCCGGACGGGGGCGGCTGCCCCCGTAGAATCTGATTAACGTTAACGTCAATTCGTCCTCTGGAGTAATCGATGAAGGTTCTGGTCCCTGTCAAACGAGTGGTCGACTACAACGTCAAGGTGCGCGTCAAGAGCGACGGCAGCGGCGTGGACATCGCCAATGTGAAGATGTCGATGAACCCCTTCGACGAGATCGCCGTCGAAGAGGCCGTGCGCCTGAAGGAAAAGGGCGTTGTCACCGAGGTGATCGCCGTTTCCTGCGGCGTCACCCAGTGCCAGGAAACGCTGCGCACGGCGATGGCGATCGGCGCCGACCGCGCGATCCTGGTCGAGACCGACGCGGAGCTGCAACCGCTGGCCGTCGCCAAGATCCTGAAGGCCCTGGTCGACAAGGAGCAGCCGCAGCTGGTGATCCTGGGCAAGCAGGCGATCGACGACGATTGCAACCAGACCGGCCAGATGCTGGCCGCGCTCGCCGGCCTGCCGCAAGGCACCTTCGCCTCCAAGGTCGAAGTCGCCGACGGCAAGGTCGCCGTCACCCGCGAGGTCGATGGCGGCCTAGAGACCGTCTCCCTGAGCCTGCCGGCCGTCGTCACGACCGACCTGCGCCTGAACGAGCCGCGCTACGTGACCCTGCCCAACATCATGAAGGCCAAGAAGAAGCAGCTTGACGTGGTCAAGCCG
>NZ_JAUHHC010000007.1 GCF_030410485.1 Roseateles violae
CTGGCCGCGCAAGTCGTCGCCATCGCGGGCAACTACAGCCACATCCTGTTCCCGGCCACCGCCTCGGGCAAGAACGTCGCGCCGCGCGTGGCCGCCTTGCTCGACGTCGGCCAGCTCAGCGACGTCACCAAGGTCATCAGCCCCGACACCTTCGAGCGCCCGATCTATGCCGGCAACGCGATCGCCACCGTGCAATCGGCCGATGCCATCAAGGTCGTCACCGTGCGCACGACCGGCTTCGATGCCGCCGCCGCCACCGGTGGCAGCGCCGCCGTCGAAACCATTGCCGCCGCGGCCGATAGCGGCAAGAGCACATTCGCCGGCCGCGAGGTCACCAAGAGCGATCGCCCCGAACTCACCGCCGCCAAGATCATCGTCTCTGGCGGCCGCGCGCTGGGCTCGAACGACAAGTTCATGGAAGTGCTGACCCCGCTGGCCGACAAGCTCGGCGCCGCCCTGGGTGCCAGCCGTGCCGCGGTGGACGCCGGCTATGCGCCCAACGATTGGCAGGTCGGCCAGACCGGCAAGATCGTGGCGCCGCAGCTCTACATCGCCGCCGGCATCTCGGGCGCGATCCAGCACCTGGCCGGCATGAAGGATTCGAAGGTGATCGTCGCGATCAACAAGGATCCCGAGGCGCCGATCTTCTCGGTGGCCGACTACGGCCTCGAGGCCGATCTGTTCACGGCCGTGCCGGAACTGGTCAGCAGCCTGTAATTCCTAAAGCCTATTGAGCCTGAGGGGCGCCCGACTTCACGGTCGCGGCGCCCTTGTTGTATCTGGAGTGAGACCATGACTTACCGCGCCCCCGTCAAAGACATGCTGTTCGATATGCAGGAGCTTGCCGGCCTGCAGACCCTCACCGAGCAGATCCCCGCCTTCGCCGACTATGGCGTCGACACCGCCCAGGCGGTGCTCGAGGAATGTGCCAAGCTGAACGAGGACGTGATCGCCCCGCTGAACGTCGACGGCGACCGCAACCCGTCGTCCTGGAAGGACGGCGTCGTCACCGCCACGCCCGGCTTCAAGGAGGCCTTCGCCCAGTTCGCCGCCGGCGGCTGGCAGGGCCTGCAGCACCCGAGCGACTTCGGCGGCCAGGCGCTGCCCAAGACCATCGGTGCCGCCTGCGGCGAGATGGTCAACAGCGCGAACCTCAGCTTCGCCCTGTGCCCGCTGCTGACCGACGGCGCCATCGAGGCGCTGCTGACCGCCGGCACCGACGCGCAGAAATCGACCTACATCCCCAAGATGATCGACGGTAGCTGGACCGGCACGATGAATCTGACCGAGCCGCAGGCGGGGTCGGATCTTGCGCTGGTGCGCACGCGTGCCGAGCCGCAGGGCGACGGCACGTACAAGATCTTCGGCACCAAGATCTTCATCACCTGGGGCGAGCACGACATGGCCGAGAACATCGTCCATCTGGTGCTGGCCCGCGTCGCCGGCGCGCCGGAGGGCGTCAAGGGCATCAGTCTGTTCGTCGTGCCCAAGTACCTGGTCAACGCCGACGGCTCGCTCGGGGCGCGCAACGACGTGCACTGCGTATCGATCGAACACAAGATGGGCATCAAGGCCAGCCCGACCGCGGTCCTGCAATTCGGCGACCATGGCGGCGCGATCGGCACGCTGGTGGGCGAGGAAAACCGCGGCCTCGAGTACATGTTCATCATGATGAACGCGGCCCGCTTTGGCGTCGGCGTGCAAGGCATCGCCGTGGCCGAGGCCTCGTACCAGAAGGCCGTCGCCTATGCGCGCGATCGTGTGCAATCGCGCCCGGTCGACGGCTCGGTGGCCGGCAGCGCCGCCATCATTCACCACCCGGACGTGCGCCGCATGCTGATGACGATGCGCGCGCTGGTCGAGGGCTCGCGCGCGATGTCCATCGTCGCTGCCGCCGCCTACGATGCCGCCCACCATCACCCGGACGCCGAGGCGCGCAAGCAGAACCAGGCCTTCTACGAATTCATGGTTCCTCTCGTCAAGGGCTACAGCACCGAGATGAGCCTGGAGGTCACCGACCTCGGCGTGCAGGTCCATGGCGGCATGGGCTTCATCGAGGAGACCGGCGCGGCGCAGTTCTACCGTGACGCCAAGATCCTGACGATCTACGAAGGCACGACCGCCATCCAGGCCAATGACCTGGTCGGCCGCAAGACCACGCGCGACGGCGGCCAGCTGGCCCGCGCCGTGGCCGGCCAGATCGAGGCGACCGAGGGTCTGCTGGCCCAGCGCGATAGCGCCGCGGCCAAGGCGGTGCTGAAGCGCCTGAAGGCGGCGCGCGAAGCCTATCTGGACGTGGTCGACTTCATCGCCAAGAACGGCAAGAGCAATCCGAACGCCGCCTATGCCGGCTCGGTGCCCTATCTGATGCTGGCCGGCAATCTGGTCGCCGGCTGGCAGCTGGCGCGCTCGCTGCTGGTCGCCGAGGACAAGCTGGCGGCCGGCGAGGATGCGCCGTTCATGACGGCCAAAATCGCCACCGCGCGCTTCTATGCCGAGCACATCCTGAGCCGCGCCGGCGGCCTGCGCGACGCGATCGTCGAGGGCGCCGACAGCGTCACCGCCCTGAGCCTGGAAGCCTTTTAAGGAGCCGCCCCGTGTCCCTGCCTCCCGTTTTGCAGAAACTCCCGCTGCCCATCATCGGCTCGCCGCTGTTCATCATCAGCAATCCCAAGCTGGTGATCGAGCAGTGCAAGGCCGGCGTGATCGGCTCGATGCCGGCGCTCAATGCCCGTCCGGCCGAGTTGCTCGAAGAGTGGCTGAAGGAAATCACCGAGACCCTGGCCGCCTACAACGCGGCCCATCCGGACAAGCCGGCCGCACCGTTTGCGATCAACCAGATCGTGCATAAGAGCAATGACCGGCTCGAACACGACATGGCCCTGTGCGCCAAGTACAAGGTGCCCATCATCATCACCAGCCTGGGCGCGCGCGAGGATGTCAACCAGGCCGTGCATGGCTGGGGCGGCATCGTGCTGCACGACATCATCAACAACAAGTTCGCCAAGAAGGCGATCGAGAAAGGGGCCGACGGCCTGATCGCCGTCGCGGCGGGCGCCGGCGGCCACGCCGGGGTCAAGAGCCCGTTCGCGCTGATCCACGAGATCCGCGAATGGTTCGACGGCCCGCTGGCGCTGTCGGGCTCGATGGCGACCGGCGACGCGGTGCTGGCGGCGCAGGCCATGGGCGCCGACTTCGCCTACATCGGCTCGGCCTTCATCGCCACCGAGGAGGCGCGTGCGCCCGAGGCCTACAAGCAGATGATCGTCGACAGCAATAGCGACGACATCGTCTACAGCAGCCTGTTCACCGGTGTGCATGGCAACTACCTGAAGGGCTCGGTGCTCGCGGCCGGCATGGACCCGGACAATCTGCCCGAAGGCGATGTGAAGACCATGGACTTCGGCGGCGCCGGTGCCAAGAAGGCCTGGAAGGATATCTGGGGCAGCGGCCAGGGCATAGGCGCGGTGCGGGAGATCGTGCCGGCGCGGGTGCTGGTCGAGCGCCTGGCGCGCGAGTACCAGGCGGCGCGCAAGCGGCTTGCGCTCTGAGTCGACGCGACGCGCAAAACAAAGGCCTCCCGCGGGAGGCCTTTTTCATCGCTGAGGCGGTTTACTTCACGGTGGTGAACCGTGCCTGCGGCGCGTCGTTGGCCTGGTGGATGGTCTCGACGTTCGCGCGCATTGCCCAGGGCCGCACCTGGTGGTGCAGCGGTACGAAGAAGAACTCGTCGCGCGTGCGCAGCAGCGCCTCGCGCATCAGCGCATTGCGCTTGGCGGCGTCGGTCTCGACCTTCATGGCCTGCACCAACTGGTCGATCTTCGCGTCGCTGAGCTTGGTGTAGTTACCCTTGCCGTCGATGCCGCTGGTCTTGGTGTGGACGATGTCCTGCAAGGTGTACTGCGCATCGAAGGTCGTGACGCCCCAGCCATACAGATAGAAGGGCGTCTCGAATTTCTGCAGGGTGATCGAGTGCTGCGACATCGGCGCGGCGATCAGCCGTGCCTTGATGCCGATCTTGGCCCACATCGCCACCGCCGCCTGGCAGATCTCCTCGTCGTTGACGTAGCGGTCGTTGGGGCAGTTCAGCGGCACCTCGAAGCCATCGGCATAGCCGGCCTCGGCCAGCAGGGCCTTGGCCTTGGCGACGTCGGCCTTGGGCGCCTGGTCGATATCGCTGGAATAACCCTGCGTGCCGGGTGCCACCATGACGGCGGCCGGCATCGACAGGCCGCGCATGATGGTGCGCTTGATCGCCTCGCGGTCGATCGCCAGGTTCAGCGCCTCGCGCACGCGCTTGTCCTTGAACGGGTTCCTGCCCTTGATATTGGAGCCGCGCAGTTCCTCGCTGCCCTGATCCATCGCGAAGAAGATGGTGCGGTTCTCGTTGCCCTCGAGCACCTTCAGCTTGGGGTCGGCGCGCAGCTTGGCGACGTCCTGCGTCGGCAGGTCGGTCAGCAGGTCCACATCGCCCGAGAGCAGGGCCGCTACCCGCGTCGCGTCCGACTTGATCGGCGTGTAGGTCACCTCGGTCACATTGCTCTTGTTCTGGTCCCACCAGTCCTTGTTGGCGACCATGGTGATCTTCTGGTCGGGCTGCCAGCCGGTGATCTTGTACGGCCCCGTGCCCATCGCATTGCGCGAGGCATAGGTGTCTTCCTTGGCCTTGTAGTCCTGCGTGTTGAGCGACTTGTTCTTCTCCGCCCAGCTCTTGCTGATGATGCGGAAGTAGACGATGTTGCGCAGCAATACGGGGTTGGGGCCCTCGAGCACCATGTCTATCGTGTGGCTGTCGACCTTCTTGATCTCCTTGATGCCCGACACATAGATGGACATATTGGCCTGCGGCTGGCGGATGCGGCCGAAGGAGAAGATCACGTCGTCGGCGGTGAAGGGCGTGCCGTCATGGAACTTGACGCCCTTGCGGAGTTCGAAGCGCACCTGGGTCGGACTGGTGAAGGTCCACTTGGTGGCCAGCGCCGGCTCGACCTGGAACTTCTCGTCGTAGCGGGTCAGGCCCTCGTAGGCATAGCCGGTGATCGTGTTCGTCGACGAATGGTTCTGCGAATGCGGATCCAGGGTCTGGATGTCGTTCTGCGCCGCCCAGCGCAGCGGCGCCGCCTGGGCCACGAGAACGCTGCCGCTCAGCAGCAGGGCCGCGGCCAGGGTCGTCAGGGTCTTCTTCTTGCTCATGCTTGGGGTTCTCACTTGATCGTGGTGAAACGGGCTTCGGGGCGGTCGTTGGCGCGGTGCAGGGTCTCGACATTGGCCTGCATCGCCCAGGGCCGGATCTGGTGGTGCAGCGGGACGAACAGCGACTCGTCGCGCACGCGCAGCAGCGCCTCGCGGATCAGCGCATTGCGTTTCGTGATGTCGGTCTCGTACTTCATCGCGTCGATCAGCTGATCGAGCTTAGCGTCGCTGACCTTGGAGAAGTTGAAGCTGCCGTCGGCGCCGCTGGTCTTGGTGCGGGCCAGCGCCTGCAGCGCATAGAGCGCGTCGAAGGTCGAGACGCCCCAGCCCAGCATGTACAGCGGCGCCTCGAAGCGCTGGAAGGTCTGGCTGTGCAGCGACATCGGCTGCGCGATCAGCCGCGCCTTGATGCCGATCTTGGCCCACATCGCCACCGCCGCCTGGCAGATCTCCTCGTCGTTCACATAGCGGTTGTTCGGGCAATGCAGCGGCACTTCGAAGCCCTGCGCATAGCCGGCCTCGGCCAGCAGCTTCTTGGCCTTGTCCAGGTCGGGCTTCAAGGGCTGGTCGATGTCCGGCGTATTGCCGTTGACGCCGGGCGCCACCATGATGCCGGCCGGCACCGACAGTCCGCGCATGATGGTGCGCTTGATCGCCTCGCGGTCGATCGCCACGTTCAGGGCCTCGCGCACGCGCTTGTCCTTGAACGGGTTCTTGCCCTTGACGCTGGCGCCGCGCAACTCCTCGCTGCCCTGATCCATCGCGAAGAAGATGGTGCGGGTCTCGTTGCCCTCCAGCACCTTGAGCTTGCCGTCGGCCTTCAGCTTGGCGAGGTCCGGCGTCGGCAGATCGGTCAGCAGATCGACGTCGCCGGAGAGCAGGGCGGCGACGCGGGTCGGATCGGATTTGATCGGCAGGTAGCTGACTTCGGTCACATTGCTCTTGTTCTGGTCCCACCAGTCCTTGTGGGCGACCATCGTGATCTTCTGCTCGGGCTGCCAGCCGGTGATCTTGTAGGGGCCGGTGCCCATCACATTGTGCGAGGCGTAGGTCTCCTCCTTGGCCTTGTAGTCCTGCACGTTCTGGCTCTTGTTCTTCTCCGCCCAGGCCTTGCTCATGATGCGGAAGTCGACCAGATTGCGCAGCAGGATGGGGCTGGGCGCATCGAGGATCAGATCGATGGTGAAGTCATCGACCTTCCTGATCTCCTTGATGCCCGCCACATAGATCTGCATCGTGCCCTGCGGTTGGCGGATGCGGTTGAAGGAGAAGATCACGTCGTCGGCGCTGAAGGGCGTGCCGTCGTGGAACTTGACGCCACGGCGCAGCTCGAAGCGCACCTGGGTCGGGCTGGTGAAGCTCCACTTGCTCGCCAGGCCCGGCTCCACCTCGAACTTGGCGTTGTAGCGTGTCAGGCCTTCATAGGCATGCTGAAGGATCGCGCTGGTGGTCGCATGGTCCTGCGAATGAGGGTCGAGCGTCAGCACATCGTTCTGCGCGGCCCAGCGCAAGCTGGCGGCCTGGGCGCCGAGCGCCAGGCCGGCGCCCAGCAGCAGGGCGGCAATCGTCTTGAGGCGGGTCTTCATCGTCATTCCTTCCTGCGTATCGAATGAGATTGATGCCGGCCATGCTAGCCTTGCCGTCGCTGCTGCCGGCTAGTGGCTTGCCCGGACTGCGGCTCCAGCTCGGAATCGCAACCGACGCCGGCGGCGATCCAGCGTGCAACCAGCCGGGCCCGAAGGCGGGCGGCGAGGCCTTGGCCCTGCCCGTGCAGCAGACCGCAGACATAGCGACCATCGTCCTCGGACCAGCGCAGCGCGCGGCAAGCGCCGTGCCGTCTGAGGCTGACGACGATGCCGACGGGGCAGGGCTCGGCCAGGCAGCAGACGCCGCAGCCATTGCAGGGCTGGCCCGGCGCCGGCTTGAGCGGCGCCTCGGGCTGGATCAGGATGACGCGGGGCGGCGTGGCCATGGGCCACTGTAATGAGAAATGAAAAGGCCGGGCGCCTGGCGGCGTCCGGCCTTGTCTGCGGGCGTTTCAGTGAGCGTTTCAGCAGGTGGGGTCAGGTCTTCACGCCCAGTTCGCGCAGGCGCTCCTGCAGATAGCTGTCGGCCGTGTAGCGGTCCGAGAGCACCACGTCCGGGCGCGGATGCAGGAACAGCGGCAGCGAGACGCGGCTCTTCTTGGCGCCTTCGCCCGTCGGGTTGACGACGCGGTGCTGCGTCGAGGGGTAATAGCCCTGGCTGGCCTCCTGCAGCATGTCGCCGATATTGATGGTCAGGGTGCCGAAGTCGCAGGGCACGTCGTACCAGGCGCCGTCCTTGCCCAGCACCTGCAGGCCCGGCTCGTTGGCGGCCGGCAGGATGGTCAGCAGATTGATGTCGCCATGCGCGGCGGCGCGCAGCGAGCCGGCCGGCTCGGATCCGGTCAGCGGCGGATAGCGCAGCACGCGCAGCAGCGTCAGCCGGCTGTCCTGGATCATGTTCGAGAGCGGCTCGCGGTAATGCTGGGCGATCTCGGGCGGCGTGTAGCGCTCGACCCAGGACAGCAGTTCCTGCGCCAGCTCATTGGCCTGCTGGTAGTAGGCGTCGGCCTTGGCCTTCAGCTGCGCGGGCACGCGGCCCCAGGGGTAGATGTGGAAGTATTCCTTGATGTCCTTCTGCGTCGCGCCCTTGGCCGTCTCGGAGATCGCGGTCGAGAAATAGCCGTCCTGGGTTTCCTTGGAGAAGGCGAACTGGTGCTTTTCCTCGCCGTTGAAGAAATCCAGCCATTCGGCGTAGATGCCCTCGACCAGCGCCTGCTGGATCGGGTGATTGGTCAGCACCCCGAAGCCGGTCTCGTGCAGCGAGCGGGTGAATTTCTCGGCCGCGTCGGACGCGCGGTAGTCGACGACTTGAACTTGCATGGGATCTCCTATTGTCCCGGCGGCCGGCCATTCAATCGTGGGGCGGGACCGCAGCCGTTAGTCTAGGCCAAAGCCCTGCCGGTTCGCAAACGTTTGCAGTCAAGGCCGGCAGCTCGCCGCGGCGCTGGAGCGTGGATTGATTCACATCAGAGCGCGCCGGATTTCCTAGGGTAAGCCAGCAGTGCTACAGTCCGCCCCGAGACTTTTCTCGGTCCTTCCCGTCCCCTTTTCTGGCAACAGTCAAGGCGGGTCGCAATCCGCCAACCGGTCGAGCCGTGTCGCGGAAGGTTTATCAACCAGCCAACAGCTCTGGAAACCAGGGCAGAAGGTGAGCGAAAGATGATGCAGCAATACAGGTCGAACTCGTACCTGTTCGGGGGCAATGCGCCCTACGTCGAGGAGATGTACGAGGCCTACCTCGACAACCCGGGCTCCGTGCCCGAGAACTGGCGCGCCTACTTCGACGCGCTGCAGAACGTGCCGGCCGTCGACGGCTCGGACAACCGCGATGTGGCCCATGCGCCGGTGATCGAATCGTTCGCCCAGCGCGCCCGCGCCAATGCCTTCGGCAACAAGGCCTCCAGCACCGAGCTGGCCGTGGCCCGCAAGCAGGTCCATGTGCAGTCGCTGATCGCCGCCTACCGCAATGTCGGTTCGCGCTGGGCCGACCTGGATCCGCTCAAGCGCACCGAACGCCCGAAGATTCCCGAGCTGGAGCCCGCGTTCTACGACCTGAGCGAGTCCGATATGGACATCTCGTTCAGCGCGACGAACACCTATTTCTCCAAGGCCGAGACGATGACGCTGCGCGAGATCGTCCAGGCCCTGCGCGAGACCTACTGCGGCACGATCGGCGCAGAAATCATGCACATCACCGATCAGGTCGAGAAGCGCTGGTGGCAGGAGCGCCTGGAAAGCGTGCGCGCCAAGCCCGCCTTCTCGCCGGAGAAGAAGAAGCACATCCTGAACCGCCTGACCGCGGCCGAGGGCCTGGAGCGCTATCTGCACACCAAGTACGTCGGCCAGAAGCGCTTCTCGCTGGAGGGCGGCGAGAGCTTCATCGCCTCGATGGACGAGGTCGTGCAGAGCGCCGGCGCCCAGGGCGTGCAGGAAATCGTCATCGGCATGGCCCACCGCGGCCGCCTGAACGTGCTGGTCAACACCCTGGGCAAGATGCCCGGCGATCTGTTCGCCGAGTTCGAGCACAAGGCGCCCGAGGATCTGCCGGCCGGTGACGTCAAGTACCACCAGGGCTTCTCCAGCGATGTGTCGACCGCCGGCGGCCCGGTTCACCTGAGCCTGGCCTTCAACCCCTCGCACCTGGAGATCGTCAATCCGGTCGTCGAGGGCTCGGTCAAGGCGCGCATGGACCGCCGCGGCGATGCCGAGGGCGACCAGGTGCTGCCGGTGCTGGTGCACGGCGACGCCGCCTTCGCCGGCCAGGGCGTCGTGATGGAAACCCTGGCGCTGGCGCAGACCCGCGGCTACTACACCGGCGGCACGCTGCACATCGTCATCAACAACCAGATCGGCTTCACCACCAGCGACCCGCGCGACACCCGCTCGACGCTGTACTGCTCGGACGTCGTCAAGATGATCGAGGCGCCGGTGCTGCATGTGAACGGCGACGATCCGGAAGCGGTGGTGCTGGCCACGCAGCTGGCGCTGGAATACCGCCAGCAGTTCAACAAGGACGTGGTCGTCGACATCGTCTGCTTCCGCAAGCTGGGCCACAACGAGCAGGACACGCCGGCGCTGACGCAGCCGCTGATGTACAAGAGCATCGCCAAGCACCCCGGCACCCGCAAGCTCTACGGCGACAAGCTGGTCGCCCAGGGCGTGCTGGCGGCCGACGGCCCGGACGAGATGGTCAAGGCCTTCCGCGCCGCGATGGACGAGGGCCGCCACACGGTCGACCCGGTGCTGACCAACTTCAAGAGCAAGTACGCCACCGACTGGTCGCCCTACCTGGGCAAGAAGTGGACCGACAGCTGCGACACCGCGCTGCCGGTGACCGAGTGGAAGCGCCTGGCGGAGAAGGTCACCACGGTGCCGGCCGGCTTCAAGGTCCACCCGCTGGTCGAGAAGGTCTTGGCCGACCGCGCCGCCATGGGCCGCGGCGAGATCAATGTCGACTGGGGCATGGGCGAGCACATGGCCTTCGCCTCGCTGGTGGCCTCCGGCTATCCGGTGCGCCTGTCGGGCGAGGACTGCGGCCGTGGCACCTTCGTGCACCGCCACGCGGTGCTGCACGACCAGAACCGCGAGAAGTTCGACGAGGGCATCTACATCCCGCTGCAGAACGTCGGCGAGGGCCAGGCGCCCTTCGTCGTGATCGACTCCATCCTGTCCGAAGAGGCGGTGCTCGGCTTCGAGTACGGCTACGCCTCGGCCGACCCGCAGACGCTGACGATCTGGGAAGCCCAGTTCGGCGACTTCGTCAACGGCGCGCAGGTCGTCATCGACCAGTTCATCGCCTCCGGCGAAGTGAAGTGGGGCCGTGCCAACGGCCTGACGATGATGCTGCCGCACGGCTACGAAGGCCAGGGCCCCGAGCACAGCTCGGCCCGCCTGGAGCGCTTCATGCAACTGGCCGCCGACAACAATATGCAGGTGGTGCAGCCGACGACGGCCTCGCAGATCTTCCACCTGCTGCGTCGTCAGCAACTGCGCATGTTCCGCAAGCCGCTGGTCATCATGACGCCGAAGTCGCTCTTGCGTAACAAGGATGCGACCAGCCCGCTGAACGAGTTCACCAAGGGCGAGTTCAAGACCGTCATCGCCGAGCAGAATCCCGACATCGATGCAGCCAAGGTCAAGCGCGTGATCGCCTGCTCGGGCAAGGTCTATTACGACCTGGTCAAGGCGCGCGGCGAGAAGAAGGACGTGGCCATCATCCGCGTCGAGCAGCTCTACCCCTTCCCGCACAAGGCCTTCGCGGCCGAGATCAAGAAGTACGGAGCAGCGAGCGACATCGTCTGGTGCCAGGACGAGCCGCAGAACCAGGGCGCCTGGTTCTTCGTCCAGCACTACATCCACGAGAACATGCTCGATGGCCAGAAGCTCGGCTATGCCGGCCGCCCGGCCTCGGCCTCGCCGGCCGTCGGCTACGCCCACCTGCACCAGGATCAGCAGAAGGCGCTGCTGGAGCAGGCCTTCGGCAAGCTCAAGGGCTTCATCCTGACCAAGTAATGCTGCACGGGCCCGGCCGCTGAAGAGCGCGCCGGGTCGCCAGCTTCCGAACACCGAAAAAGACACACATCATGGCTATCGTTGACGTCAATGTTCCCCAGTTTTCCGAGTCCGTGTCCGAAGGCACGCTGCTGACCTGGAAGAAGAAGCCCGGCGAGGCCGTCGCTATCGATGAGACCCTGGTCGAGATCGAGACCGACAAGGTCGTGCTCGAAGTCCCGGCGCCGGCCGGCGGCGTGATGGGCGAGATCCTGGTCGCCGACGGCGCCACCGTCACCAGCCAGCAGCTGATCGCCAAGATCGACACCGAGGGCAAGGCCAGCGCTGCCGCCGCTCCGGCTGCGGCCCCGGCCGCCGCACCGGCCGCTGCCGCCGCCGCCGCACCCGCCGCCAACAAGGGCGACGTCGCGATGCCGGCCGCCGCCAAGCTGCTGGCCGAGAAGGGCCTGGCCGCCACCGACGTGGCCGGCAGCGGCAAGGACGGCCGCGTCACCAAGGCTGACGCGCTGGCCGCCGCACCGAAGGCCGCCGTGCCGGCACCGGTCTCCGCACCGGTGGCCGCCAAGCCGGCGCTGCCGCCGGTGGCCGCGCCGGTCCAGCAAAACCTGGGCGATCGCCCCGAGCAGCGCGTGCCGATGTCGCGCCTGCGCGCCCGCGTCGCCGAGCGCCTGCTGCAGTCGCAGTCGACCAACGCCATCCTGACCACGTTCAATGAAGTGAACATGGCGCCGGTGATGGAGATGCGCAAGAAGTTCCAGGAGAAGTTCGAGAAGGAGCACGGCGTCAAGCTGGGCTTCATGAGCTTCTTCGTCAAGGCGGCCGTCGCGGCGCTGAAGAAGTTCCCGGTGCTGAACGCCTCGGTCGACGGCAATGACATCGTCTACCACGGCTACTTCGACATCGGCATCGCCGTCGGTTCGCCGCGCGGCCTGGTCGTGCCCATCATCCGCAATGCCGACCAGCTGAGCTTCGCCGACATCGAGAAGAAGATCGCCGAGTTCGGCCAGAAGGCCAAGGAAGGCAAGATCTCGATCGACGACCTGACCGGCGGCACCTTCTCGATCTCGAACGGCGGCACCTTCGGCTCGATGCTGAGCACACCCATCATCAACCCGCCGCAGTCGGCCATCCTGGGCGTGCATGCGACCAAGGACCGCGCCGTGGTCGAGAACGGCCAGGTCGTCGTGCGCCCGATCAACTATCTGGCGATGAGCTACGACCACCGCATCATCGACGGCCGCGAGGCCGTGCTGGGCCTGGTGACGATGAAGGAAGCGCTGGAAGATCCGGCCCGCCTGCTGTTCGACATCTAAGCCTCACAAGAACCGCCGCGTGGCCTGGGTCTATCTGCTGCTGGCGGGCCTGTTCGAGATCGGCTGGCCGCTGGGCTTCAAGCTGTCTCAGCAGGCCGAGTACCGCGTCAGCGGCATCGTCGGCGCCGTCGTCTCGATGGGGCTGTCGGGCTGGCTGCTGTGGATGGCCCAGCGCGAGATCCCGATCGGCACCGCCTACGCGGTGTGGACCGGCATCGGCGGCGCCGGCACTTTTCTGATCGGCGTGATGTTCTTCGGTGACGCCGCCACGCTGTGGAGATTCCTCGGCGTGGCGATGATAGTCGGCGGGGTCGTCACCCTCAAACTCGCGCACTGACCCCAGGTCTTGCGCCAAGGAGTTCTCGATATGAGCAACAAGCAATTCGACGTCGTCGTCATCGGCGGCGGCCCCGGCGGCTATGTGGCCGCGATCCGCGCCGCCCAGCTGGGTTTCAACACCGCCTGCATCGACGAGTGGAAGAACGAGAAGGGCGGTCCGGCCCCGGGCGGCACCTGCACCAATGTCGGCTGCATTCCGTCCAAGGCCCTGCTGCAGTCCAGCGAGCATTACGAGCATGCGCGCGAGCATTTCGCCGAACACGGCATCTCCACCGGCGAGGTGAAGATGGACGTGGCCAAGATGCTGGGCCGCAAGGACCAGGTCGTGAAGCAGAACAACGACGGCATCCTCTATCTGTTCAAGAAGAACAAGGTCAGCTTCTTCCACGGCCGCGGCAGCTTCGTCGCCGCTTCGGACGGTGGCTATGAGCTCAAGGCCGGCGACGAGAGCATCACGGCCAAGCATGTGATCGTCGCCACCGGCTCGAACGCCCGCCAGCTGCCCGGCGCACCGTTCGACGAGGAGCAGATCCTGTCCAACGACGGCGCGCTGCGGATCCCCACCGTGCCGAAGAAGCTGGGCGTGATCGGCTCCGGCGTGATCGGCCTGGAACTCGGCTCGGTCTGGCGCCGCCTGGGTTCGGAAGTCGTCGTGCTCGAAGCGATGCCCAGCTTCCTGCCCACCGTCGACGAGGCCGTCGCCAAGGAAGCCGCCAAGCTGTTCAAGAAGCAGGGCCTGACGATCGAGCTGGGCGTCAAGATCAGCGAGGTCAAGAAGGACAAGAAGGGCGTCAGCGTCAGCTACACCGACGCCAAGGGCGCCGAGCAGAAGCTCGAGGTGGACCGCCTGATCGTCTCGATCGGCCGCACGGCCAACACCATAGGCCTGAACCCGGAGGCCGTCGGCCTGGCGCTGGACGAGCGCGGTGCCATCGTCGTTGATCATGACTGCAAGACCAATCTGCCCAATGTCTGGGCCGTCGGCGACGTCGTGCGCGGGCCGATGCTGGCGCACAAGGCCGAGGAAGAGGGCGTGGCCGTGGCCGAGCGCATCGCCGGCCAGCATGGCCATGTCGACTTCGACATCATCCCCTCGGTGATCTACACGCACCCGGAGATCGCCCAGGTCGGCAAGACCGAGCAGCAGCTTAAGGCCGACGGCCGCGCCTACAAGTCGGGTCAGTTCCCCTTCCTGGCCAACGGCCGCGCCCGCGCGCTGGGCGACACCTCGGGCTTCGTCAAGTTCCTCGCCGACGCGACGACGGACGAGATCCTCGGTGTCCACATCATCGGCCCCTTCGCCTCGGAGCTGATCTCGGAAGCCGTGGTCGCGATGGCCTTCAAGGCCTCGGCCGAGGACATCGCGCGCATCTGCCATGCGCACCCGAGCCTCAGCGAGTCGACCAAGGAGGCGGCGCTGGCCGTCGACAAGCGCACGCTGAACTTCTGAGCGATGTAATCGACCAAGGGGCGGCGCGAGCTGCCCCTTCCTTCATGACCTCTGTCACCGAGCTTTATCAGCAGACCCTGGCCGAGCGCGGCTACACGGCCGACCCGGCGCAGCTGCGCGCCGTCGCGGCGCTGCAGCGCTGCCAGGACGAATGGGCGGCCTACAAGGCGCGGCGCGGCAATGCGGTGACCAAGCTGCTGGTACGGCCGCCGCTGCCGCGCGGCGTCTATATGTACGGCGGGGTCGGCCGGGGCAAGAGCTTCCTGATGGACTGCTTCTTCCAGGCCGTGCCGCTGACGCGCAAGACGCGGCTGCACTTCCACGAGTTCATGCGCGAGGTGCATCGCGAGCTGCAGGAGTTGAAGGGCATCGCCGATCCGCTGGAGGAACTGGGCAAGCGGATTGCCAAGCGCTTCCGCCTGATCTGCTTCGACGAGTTCCATGTGGCCGACGTCACCGACGCGATGATCCTGCACCGTCTGCTGGACGCGATGTTCAAGCACCGCGTGTCCATCGTCACGACCTCGAATTTCCGCCCCGACGAGCTGTATCCGAACGGCCTGCACCGCGATCGCATCCTGCCGGCGATCGCCTTGCTGAACGAGAAGCTCGAGGTGATCAATGTCGACAACGGCTTTGACTACCGCCGCCGCGCGCTCGAGCATGTCGAGCTCTACCACTGGCCGCTGGACGAGACGGCCGACCAGGCGCTGAGGACGGCCTTCGAGTCGCTGGCCGAGGCGCAGGACGAGGATCCGCTGCTGCATATCGAACACCGCGAGATCCGCGCGCGCCGCCGCGCCGGCGGCGTCGTCTGGTTCGACTTCCAGACCCTGTGCGGCGGCCCGCGCTCGCAGAATGACTATCTGGAGCTGGCCTCGCAGTTCCACACCCTGATCCTGTCCGAGGTGCCCGAGATGCCGGTGCGCCTGGCCAGCGAGGCGCGCCGCTTCACCTGGCTGGTCGATGTGCTCTACGACCGCCGCGTCAAGCTGATCGTCTCGGCCGCGGTGCCGGCCGAGCGCCTCTACACCGAGGGACCGCTGGCCCACGAGTTCCCGCGCACGGTCTCGCGCTTGCAGGAGATGCAATCGTCGGAGTATCTTGCCCTGGCCCGACGGGATGTCGATACCTCGCTGACCTGAGGCCGCCGCGATGAAGCTGCTGACGACGACCTTTTTGCTGAGCCTGCTGGCGCCCTTGAGCGCTGCCGCTGCCGCTGCCGCTGCCGCCGAGGCCGGCGACGAACGCGCGCAGTTGCAGCAGCAGCGCGCCGCGATCGAGGCGCGCTTCGCGCAGGACAGCGAGGCCTGCCAGCACCGCTTTGCCGTCAACGACTGCCTGGACAAGCTGCGCCAGCGCCGCGGCGCCGAACTGCAGCCGCTGCTGCAGCGCGAGCAGGAGCTCGATGCCGAGCAGCGCCGCGTGCGCGCTCAGCAGCAGCGCGAGCGGGTCGCCGACAAGCAGCGCGAATTCGCCGAGGAAGAGGCGCGCCGCCGCAACGAGTTGCTGAACGCACCGGCCGCCGCCTCGGCGCCGGCGGGCCGGCTGACGCCCGATCCACGCACGCCGCGCGGCTCGGCGCAGGTCCATGGCGAGGCGGTGCAGGCCGAGCTGGCCAACGCCGAGCGCGAGGCGCAGCGCCGGCTCGAGCAGACCGCCGCGCGCGAGAAGGCGGCGCGCGAGCACCAGCAGGCGGTGCAAAGGCGCGAGCAGCAGCGCCTGAAGGAAGGCAAGAAGCCGGCCGCGCCGCTGCCGCTGCCCTCGGCCGCCGAGGTGGCCGCCATCGCGGCGAGCGCCGCCAGCGCGCCGGCCTCGTCGACCCGGCGCTAGGGTCTGTTAGCAGGCCCTAGTCCAGCGCCTGCAGACGCACGATCGCCAGCGACAGGTTGTCGCCGCAGCCGCGCGCCCGCTGGCGCGCCTTGTCGATCAAGAGCTCGGCCGCCTCGCGTGGCGGCAGGCTGTTCAGCACCGTGCCCATCTCGCGCGGGGTGAAGTAATGCCAGAGCCCGTCGCTGCAGCACATCATCGTGTCGCCGACCTGCAGCGGCTCGCTGTGGTCGATGCTCAGGGTCGGATCCTGCACGGTGCCCAGGCAGCCGGTCAGCAGATTCGACTGCGGGTGGACCGCCGCCTCGGCCTCGGTCAGCTGGCCCTCGTCGACCAGCTTCTGAACATAGGAATGGTCGAAGGTGCGCTGGAGCATGGTCGCGCCGCGGAACAGGTAGAAGCGCGAATCGCCCGAATGCACCCAGTGGCAGCGCCGGTCGGCGCCGATGACGAAGGCGGCGACCGCGCTGTGCGGCTCCTCCTCGGTGGCCAGCGCGGTCAGCTTGATCATCAGATGCGCCTCGGCAACCAGCTGGGCCAGCAGCTCGGCCGGATCCTCCTCGCCGGGCACGAAGCGCTCGAACAACTGCCTTGCGGTCAGCACGACCTGGTCGGCCGCCTTGCGGCCGCCGCTCTTGCCGCCCATGCCGTCGGCGACCAGGGCCAGCATGCAGCTGCTATTGCGCGGATGGGTCATCACCTCGACCTGATCCTGCTGGTAGACGCGGTCGCCACGGTGGATGCCGGTGGCGGCGCTCAGGCGAAAGCCCGGGGGGGTGCGAGTCATGCGGTCGGTCGGCTGTGGCGGTGATTCCAACGATTCCCGGGTCATGCCCTGGGGATCGCAAAACTATAATCGTTTCTCCGGCGCGCCCCCGCGCTGACTGTGTCCATGGACGAACAACTTCACTCCCTGTCGCGCCGCCTGATCGAGTTGCGCATCGAGCATGCCGACCTCAACGTGCTGATCGATCGCCTGGCGCTGGAGCAGCCGCTGGACGAGCTGGCGCTGCAGCGCCTGAAGAAGCGCCGCCTCGGCCTGCGCGACATCATCGTGCGCCTGGAGCGGGCCTGCGAGCCCGATGAACCCGCATGAGAACGGGTCCCTCAGCTTGAGCGAATCCGCAACGACCAGCGTTCCGAGCGAACTGGAGCAGTGGGTGCTGGCCGCCTTCGACGAGGGCGGCCCGCTGGCGCGCTCGGCGCCCGGCTACAGGCCGCGCGAGCAGCAACTGGCGATGAGCCAGGCGGTCGCGCGCGCGATCGCGCATCGCGAGACCCTGGTCGTCGAGGCCGGCACCGGCGTGGGCAAAACCTTCGCCTATCTGGTGCCGGCGCTGCTGTCGGGCAGCCGTGCGCTGATCAGCACGGCGACCAAGAACCTGCAGGACCAGCTCTTCATGCGCGACCTTCCGCGCCTGTGCGAGGCGCTGCAGGTGCCGCTGCGCATCGCGCTGCTGAAGGGTCGAGGAAGTTACCTCTGCTTGCACCGCATGCAGCATGCGCGCCACAGCGCCGAGCTGCCCGACCGCCGCGCCGTGCTGGCGCTGTCGCGCATCGAGCGCTGGGCGCAGGGCACGGTCAGCGGCGACTTTGCCGAGCTGGACGGCCTGGACGAGCGCTCGCCGGTGATCCCGCTGGTCAGCTCGACGCGCGAGAACTGCCTGGGCAGCGACTGCCCGGAGTTCCGCGCCTGTCATGTGGTGAAGGCGCGGCGCGAGGCGATGGAGGCCGATGTGGTGGTCGTCAACCACCATCTGTTCTTTGCCGACGTGACCCTTCGCGACACCGGCGTCGCCGAGCTGCTGCCCAGCGTCGAGCTGGCGGTGTTCGACGAGGCCCATCAGCTGGCCGAGGCCGGCGTGCAGTTCCTCGGCCGCATGCTGGGCACGGCCCAGCTGATCGATTTCGGCCGCGATGTGCTGGGCCTGGGCCTGGCGCAGGCGCGCGGACTGCAGGACTGGCAGGGCCTGCAGGCGCGGCTGGAACGCGCCGCGCGCGAGCTGCGCCTGGCCTGCGCCGGGCCGCTGGCCACAGGCGGCCGCGAGGTCCGCGGCATGCTCAAGCTGGGCTGGAAGGAGCGCGCCGGCCGGCCCGGTTTCGCCGAGGCGCTGGACGAGGTGGCCGAGGTGGCCGGCCTGGCGATCGAGATGCTGGCCACCGTCACCGAACTGGCGCCCGACTTCCTGCGCCTGCACGAGCGCGCCGGCCAGCTAAAGAAGCTGGTCGAGCTGTTCGCCCGCGAGCCCGATGCGGCCGATGTGCGCTGGATCGACCTGACGCCGCACCAGGCGCGCCTGGTCGAGTCGCCGCTGGACATCCGCGAGGCGATGCAGGAGCAGCTGGCCGCCGCGCCCAAGGCTTGGATCTTCACCTCGGCCACGCTGGGCGACGACGAGCGCCTGTCCTGGTTCACCGAGCCGGCGGGCCTGGACGACGCCACGGTGTTGCGCGTCGGCAGTCCCTTCGACTATGCCCAGCATGCGCGCTTCTACATTCCGCGCGCCTTTCCCAAGCCCTCCGAGCCTGACCATCCGCTCGAGGTGGCGGCGCTGGCCGGACGCTGCGCACGTGCCCTCGGCGGCCGCACCTTCGTGCTGACCACGACCCTGCGCGCGCTGCAAAGCGTCGCCGACCAGTTGCGTGCCGAGTTCGAGCACCATGGCGACCAGCTGGCCGTGCTGCAGCAGGGCGCCGCGCCGAAGCGGGTGCTGCTGCAGCGCTTTCTCGACGATCCGCGCGCGGTGCTGGTCGGCTCGGCCAGCTTCTGGGAGGGCATCGACGTGCCCGGCGACAGCCTGCAATGCGTGCTGATCGACAAGCTGCCGTTCCCGCCGCCGAACGATCCGCTGGTGGAGGCCCGCGTGCAGCGCCTGGAGGCCGAGGGTCGCAACGCCTTTGCGCATTACTTCATCGCCGAGGCGGCGATTGCGCTGAAGCAGGGGGCCGGCCGGCTGATCCGCACCGAGCGCGACCGCGGCCTGCTGGTGGTCTGCGACCCGCGCATGGCCGGCATGAACTATGGCCGGCGCCTGCGCGAGGCGCTGCCGCCGATGACGCGTCTGGAGCGCGAGGAGGAGGCGCTGGACTGGCTGGCGAAGCTGGCGGCGGAGCGCGAGGCGCCATAAACGAAAAAAACGCGTGCCTGGGCACGCGTTCTGGTTCAGTCGGGGCGGCGGGCGCTTACCAGAGCTTCCACCAGGCCTTCTCGGAATAGCCCTTGGCGGCCAGGGTGCTGTTGGGGAAGTTCAGCTTCAGCACGCGCAGCGCGTCGTCGCGCAGATTCGGCAGGCCCAGCTTGTCGTAGCTCTGCACCATCAGGTACAGCGCCTCCTCGGCCGAGGGGGCGTAGCGGAACTCGCTCAGCGACTGCTGGGCGCGGTTGGCCGCGGCCAGGTAGGCGCCGCGGTTGTAGTAGTAGCGCGCGACATGGACCTCGTACTTGGCCAGGGTGTTGGTGATGTAGTCGATCCGCACGCTGGCCTCGGCCGAGTACTTGGACTCGGGGAACTGCTCGACCAGTTGCTTGAAGGCCAGCATCGCGTCGCGCGAGGCCTGCTGGTCGCGCTCGGAGATGTCCTGGTTGGCCATGCGGCCGAACAGGCCCAGGTCCTCGTTGAAGTTGACCAGGCCCTTCATGTACAGCGCGTAGTCCAGCGCCGGGCTGGACGGGTTCAGCTTGATGAAGCGGTCCAGCACCGTCAGCGCGGCGGCGCGCTCGCCGGCGCGGTAATTGGCCCAGGCCAGATCGAGCTGCGCCTGCTGCGCCATCAGCGTGCCGGCGGCGCGGCCCTCGATGCGCTCCAGGGTCTTGATCGCGCGGTCATAGCTGCCCGAGCTCAGGTCGTCGCGGGCGTCTGCGTACAATTTGTCCAGGCTGGCCTGCGAATTCGGGTCGTCCTTCGGCGAAGACGAGCAGGCCGACAGGGCCAGCAGGGCGACGCCGGCGGCCGCCGCCAGGGCGGCTCCGAAACGGCCCCGCGGTGCCTCCGTCAGGGCCTGTGCCGGGCGGCGTTCCACGCTTTTTTCGATCATGATCCCTATACGGGCGGTGCTCTTCACCGACCCAGCTGAAAACGGAGCGCCGATTATATGGTTGAGGCCCTGCCTGCCCGCTTGGGTGTCACGGCGAGCACTGCCGACGAGGAATGGGAGGGCGCCGGTGCCGACGCCGGCGAGGAGGGCGCCGAGGTCCGCGAGGCCGAGGTCGGCGCCGATGGCCATGCTCAGCGCCTCGATCGCTGGCTGGTCGGCCTGGCGCCGGAGTTCTCGCGCAACCATCTGCAGCATCTGGTCGAGCGCGGCTGCGTGAGCATCGACGGCCAGGCCGTGCGCAAGGACGCGCGCAAGCTGCGCGCCGGCGAGCGCGTGCGCATCGAGCTGCTGCCGACCGAGGAGAGTCGCGCCTTCCGCGCCGAGCCGCTGGCGCTGGACATCGTCCACGAGGATGCGCATCTGCTGGTGCTGAACAAGGCGGCCGGCATGGTCGTCCACCCGGCCGCCGGCAACTGGTCGGGCACGGTGATGAACGGCCTGCTGGCCCACCATCCGTCCGCCGCGACCCTGCCGCGGGCCGGCATCGTGCACCGGCTCGATAAGGACACCAGCGGCCTGATGGTCGTCGGCAAGACGCTGGAGGCGGTGACGGCGCTGGTGCGCATGATCGCCGCGCGCGAGGTGCACCGCGAATACCTGGCGCTGGCCCATGGCCGGCTGGCCGAGCCCCTGGTCGTCGACGCGCCGCTGCGCCGCGACCCGGCCACCCGCATCAAGATGGCGGTGCTGGCCGGCGGCAAGCCCTCGCGTACCGATGTCTATCCGCTGGGGCAGGGCGAACTGGCCGATCCGAACGGCGCGGCGCGCAGCGTCAGCGCCGTGCACTGCGTGCTGCACAGCGGCCGCACCCACCAGATCCGCGTCCACCTCGCGCACAAGGGTCATCCGCTGATCGCCGACACGCTCTACGGCGGCGCGCCGGCGCTGGGGCTGGCGCGCCAGGCACTGCACGCGGCGCGCCTGGGGTTTGCCCACCCCATCGGTGGTCAGGCGCTGCAATTTGATGCGCCCATGCCACAGGATCTGGCCCGGGCCTGGACTTTGCTGGGCCTGGATGCGCCACGGCTTCCCCAGCGCGGCGATTGAGCGCGATACAATGCGGCCTCGTGCGATGCCAGAAAAGGCGCGACGGGCCGCAAGTCTTGAGTCCGCCGCAGCCGGTGTCGCCGCCGCCTTGCCGCCGCCATCGGACGATGGGCCGCGAGGCAGCCGCAGGACCGATGGTCCCGGTCGGCTCAGAGCCAGGCCAGCCCCAGGGGCCTGGACCGCAAAAACCCCGCTTGAACGGGAAAGATGACGAAAGTCAATGAACACACAGGATGCGAAGCGCGTCCTTGAGACCGCGCTGATTTGCGCCCAGCAGCCCTTGACCCTGCGCGAGATGCGCAGCCTGTTCGCCGACGAGCTTGGCGCCGACACCCTGCGCAGCCTGCTTGACGAGCTGTGCCGCGACTGGGAAGGTCGCGGCGTCGAGCTGGTGGCCGTCGCCTCGGGCTGGCGCTTCCAGAGCCGGCCGGAGCTGCGCGAGTACCTGGATCGGCTGCATCCGGAGAAGCCGCGCCGCTATTCGCGCGCGGTGATGGAGACGCTGGCCATCATTGCCTACCGCCAGCCGGTCACGCGCGGCGACATCGAGGATATCCGCGGCGTCGTCGTTTCCAGCGAGATCGTCAAGCAGCTCGAGGAGCGCGGCTGGATCGACGTGATCGGTCATCGCGAGGCGCCGGGCCGCCCGGCGCTGTATGCGACGACGCGCCAGTTCCTCGACGACCTGGGTCTGTCCAGCCTCGAGCAGTTGCCGACGCTGGAGGTCGGCGCCGCGCCCGGCCATGCGCTGGGCCAGGCGCTTGGCGACGGCGCCGCTCTGCAGGGCCTGCTGCTCGAAGAATCCAATTCCGAACCCCACCCGCCTGCCGACAGCCCCGATGCGGCAGCCCCGACCCCACCGGCTCCCGACGAGCCCTCCCAGTCCGACGCCGCCGAACAGGTGCAAGCCAACGCATGAATTCCAACGACATCGATCCCAAGTCCGAAGCCGCCGCGCCGGTGAATGATGAGGCCGCCGAGGCCGCTGCGAGCAGCAAGCGCAAGCGTGCCCCGGCCAAGCCCAAGGTCGCCGCCGAGGCGGCCGGCGAAGCCGAGGCCGCGCCGGTCGCCGCCAAGCCGCGCGCTCCGCGCAAGACGGCGGCCAAGAAGGTCGCCGAGGAAGCGGCGGCGCCAGCAGTGACGGGCGAGACCGTCGCTGCCGCTGCCGCTGCCGACGAGGCGCCGGCGCCGAAGAAGCGCGCGCCGCGCAAGACCGCGGTGAAGATCGAGGCGGCCGAGGCGCCGGTGCCCCCGGCGGCACCGGCCCCCGCTGCGCCTGCCGAGCAGGTCCCGCTGTTCAGCCTGGCGCCCGAGCCGGCCGCCGCGGCCGATGAAGGCGGCGGCGAGGCCGAGGCGGGTGGTGAAGCGGCCGAAGCCGCCGACGGTGAAGCCGAAGGCCAAGGCGAGGGCGGCGAGCGCCGCGGCCGCAACCGTCGCCGTGGGCGCAAGGAACGCGGCGAGCGTGCCGAGGCCGGCGAGTCCGCCGAGGCCGGTGGCGAGGGCCGTGCGCCGCGCGAAGTGCCGGCGCCGGCGCCCGAGCTGCTGGCGGCCGTCGGCGAGCGTTTTGCCGCCGTGCTGACCGGTGATTTCGATGCCGAGGAGGCCGAAGCGGGTGCCGAGGAGCCGGCCGAAGAGGCACAGGCCGAAGAGGGCGAGAGCAAGCGCGTGCTGGCGCCGGAGCCCGATGCACCCAAGCTGCAGAAGGTGCTGGCCCAGGCCGGCATCGGCTCGCGCCGCGATATCGAGGACATGATTGCCGAGGGCAAGATCGAGGTGAACGGCGAGGTCGCCCATATCGGCCAGCGCATCTCCTTCGGCGATCGCGTCCATGTCAATGGCAAGCAGATCCGCGTGCGCATCTCGCCGCCGGCGCCGCGCATCCTGGCCTATCACAAGCCGACCGGCGAGGTCGTGACCTTCAACGACCCCGAGGGCCGTCCGACGGTGTTCCGCAGCCTGCCCAGGTTGCAGCAGGGCAAGTGGCAGGCGGTCGGTCGCCTGGACCTGAACACCGAGGGCCTGCTGCTGTTCACCAATTCCGGCGACCTGGCCAACCAGCTGATGCATCCGCGCTTCGGCGTCGAGCGCGAGTACGCGGTGCGCGTGCTGGGCACGCTGACGCCGGAGCAGAAGGCGCGCCTGCTGGAGGGCGTGATCGTCGAGGGTCAGCAGGCCTCGTTCAAGAGCATCGAGGACGGCGGCGGCGAGGGCGTCAACCACTGGTACCGCGTCGTCATCACCGAGGGCCGCAACCGCGAGGTGCGCAAGCTCTTCGACACCCAGGGCCTGACGGTCAGCCGCCTGATCCGCATCCGCTACGGCACGGTGGTGCTGCCGCGCGGCCTGAAGCGCGGCGTCTGGGTCGAGCTGGGCGAGGACGATACGCGTCTGATCCGCCGCCTGGCCGGTGGCGGCCGCGAGGAGCGCGGCGAGCGCGGTGAGCGCAATGCCCAGGGCGATCGCAACGAGCGCGGCGATCGCGGCGATCGCGGCGACAAGAACCGCAACCAGCAGCAGAAGCGCCGCGCCGATGGCCGCCAGGCCGGTGTCGGCCCGCGCCCGAGCCGTCCGCCGGAGCGCCAGGACCGTCCGGAGCGCGACCGCTTCAACGAGGCGCCGCGCGGCCAGGATCGCAACCAGGACCGCGGTCCGGATCGCGAGCGCGAGGACGACGACGACTTCATGCCGCGCAATATCAACCCGCTGGAGCAGACCTTCGACCGGCGCTTCGCGACCGGCAGCAAGCGCATCCCGCAGGGCTTCGGCGCCGGCGGCAGCGGCCAGGGCCATGGCCCGAACCAGGGGCGCGGCGGCAAGGGCAAGCAGGGCAGTGGCCCGCGCGAGCCGGATCCGATGCAGACCTCGGTCGGCTATATCGGCGCCGATGCCTACCAGCGCCGCGGCGGTCGCGGTGGTGGTGGCGGCGGACGCGGTGGCCAGGGCGGCGGCCGCTCGGGCGGCGGCTTCGGTGGCCGCCATCGCTGAATGCGCGTCCCCGGCCGGTTTGAAGCCCCGGCCGGCCGCGGTTTGTCACCATCTGACATTACAATAGCGGGTTTTCCCAAGCCCCCAGATTCAAGAACTTTAAGGAGTTGAGCCATGGCCATCGAACGTACCCTTTCCATCATCAAGCCCGATGCCGTGGCGAAGAATGTCATCGGCCAGATCTACGCCCGCTTCGAGGCCGCCGGCCTGAAGGTCGTGGCCGCCAAGATGGTCCACCTGTCGCGCGGCGAGGCCGAGGCCTTCTACGCCGTCCACAAGGCCCGTCCCTTCTTCAATGACCTGGTCTCGTTCATGATCTCGGGCCCGGTGATGATCCAGGCGCTGGAAGGCGAAGGCGCGATCCTGAAGAACCGCGACCTGATGGGCGCCACCGATCCGAAGAAGGCCGAGAAGGGCACGATCCGCGCCGACTTCGCCGACAGCATCGACGCCAACGCCGTCCACGGCTCGGACGCCGCCGAAACCGCCGCGCAGGAAGTTGCCTTCTTCTTCCCCGGCATGAATGTTTACAGCCGTTAAATCGGTCAAGCGCCTCTTGTGCTCCGGCCTCGAGGCCGGCACTCGGAGGTAGTCGATATGGACGCGGTCAACCTGCTTGGATTTGATCTGGAAGGCCTGGCCGCGTTCTGCGAGCAGCTGGGGGAGAAGCGCTTTCGCGCGACCCAGCTGTTCCGCTGGATCCATCAAAAGGGCGCCGCTGATTTCGATCAGATGAGCGACCTGGCCAAGTCGCTGCGCGACAAGCTGCGCGACAAGGCCCATATCCGTGCGCTGCCGGTGATCTCGGAGCATGTCTCCACCGACGGCACGATCAAATGGCTGTTCGACGTCGGCAATGGCGATGCGGTCGAGGCCGTCTACATCCCCGAGACCGATCGCGGCACCTTGTGCGTCTCCAGCCAGGCCGGCTGCGCGGTCGGCTGCCGTTTCTGCTCGACCGGCCACCAGGGCTTCAGCCGCAATCTGGCCACCTGGGAAATCATCGCCCAGCTCTGGTATGCCGAGCATTCGCTGCGCAAGCGCCAAGGTACGAGCGAGCGGGTGATATCGAACATCGTGATGATGGGCATGGGTGAGCCGCTGCAGAACTATGCGGCCCTGGTGCCGGCGCTGAAGATGATGCTGGACGACCATGGCTATGGCCTGTCGCGCCGCCGCGTGACCGTCTCGACCTCGGGCGTCGTGCCCATGATCGAGCGCCTGCGCGAGGACTGCCCGGTCGCGCTGGCCGTGTCCCTGCATGCGCCCAATGACCCGTTGCGCGACCAGTTGGTGCCGCTGAACAAGAAGTACCCGATCGCCGAGCTGCTGGACGCCTGCAATCGCTATCTGGACAAGGCACCGCGCGACTTCATCACCTTCGAGTACTGCATGCTCGACGGCGTCAACGACACGCCGGAACTGGCGCAGCAGCTGGTCAAGTTGCTGAAGAACCGGGTTGCCTGCAAGCTCAATCTGATTCCATTCAATCCCTTCCCGGCCTCGGGGCTGAAGCGCAGCTCGAACGAGCGCGTGCAGGCCTTTGCCGAGGTGCTGATCAAGGCCGGGCTGGTGACAACGGTGCGCAAGACCCGGGGCGACGATATCGACGCCGCTTGCGGCCAGCTCGCGGGCGAGGTGCAGGACCGCACGCGCGCGCATATCCGTATGGTCCGTGCGCCGGTGGTGGTAAAAGGCGCGAGCCCTTCTTGACTCCGAGACAATAAAAAGCTCATGAAACAAGCCCGGTCGGTTTCCGAACAGCGTTCCCTGTGGTCCCTGCTGGGCTGCTGGGCTCTTGCCGCGCTGACGGCCCTGACGCTGGCGGCCTGCACGACGACGAGCAAGGGGGGCGGTGCCACCGATGCCGCCGCGCCGCGCACCGATTCCGACCAGACCGATGCCGACCGCCGCGCCGGCGTGCGCATGGAACTGGCCGCCGGCTATTTCGCACGCGGCCAGTACACCACCGCGCTCGACGAGGTCAAGCTGGCGCTGCAGGCCAAGCCGAATATGCGCGAGGCGATCAATCTGCGCGGCCTGATCTATGCCGCGATGGGCGAGACCCAGCTGGCGGAGGAGAACTTCCGCCGCGCGCTGGCCAGCTATCCGAACGATCCGGACACCCTGCACAACTACGGCTGGATGCTGTGCCAGCAGCGCCGCTGGCCCGAGGCCGACGCGCAGTTCGACCAGGCGCTGGCCCAGACCAGCTACCGCGCGCCGGCCCGCACCCTGCTGGCCAAGGGCGTCTGCGAGGCGCGCGCCGGCCGCATGGACGCCGCCGAGCGCAGCCTGGCCAAGGCCTTCGAATACGACCCGGCCAGCCCGGCGGTGGCCGTCAATCTGGCCGAGGCCCTGTACCGTAACAAGCAGTTCGACCGCGCGCGCTTCTACATCCGCCGCGTCAATGCCCAGCCCGAGCAGAGCAATGCGCAAAGCCTGTGGCTGGAGCTGCGCATCGAGCGCAAGCTCGGCCATGGCGTGGCCGTCGACGAACTGGCCCAGCAATTGCGCAAGCAGCATGCGCAGTCGCCGGAAACGCAGGCGCTCAATGCGGGGCGTTTCGATGAGTGACGACAACAACAAGGACGACGAGGGGGAGCAGCGCATGACAGCCATCGACAGCGAGCTCGACGCGCGACCGGCCGCCGCCGCCGCATCCGCCAGCACGGCCGGCGCCTGGTTGCGCGCCGCGCGCCAGCAGCGCGGCCTGCATATCGCCGCGCTGGCGGCGCTGCTGAAGGTGCCGCAGGCCAAGCTGGAGGCGTTGGAGGCCGATCGCTACCAGGACCTGCCCGATGCCACCTTCACCCGCGCGCTGGCCAAGGCGATGTGCCGCGCGCTGAAGGTCGACGCGGCGCCGGTGATGCTGATGCTGCCGCCCGGCGGCGAGCGCGAGCTCGATGTCTCGCGCGGCCTGAACCAGCCCTACCGCGAGCGCGGCGGGCGCGAGGAGGGCGCGTCGCTGGCCTGGCTGCAGCGCCCGGTGGTCTGGGGCCCGCTGCTGCTGCTCGTTGCCGCCGCGGTGGTCTACCTGCTGCCGGCCCACTGGCTGTCCGCGCCGGCGCCGGTCGACACGGCAGCGACGCCGGTGGCCGCACCGGCCCCGATGGCTCCGATCGCCAGCGAGGTGGCCGCGACCCCGCTGCCGGCGGCCAGCGAGACCGTGCAGAGCGCCGCCGTGCCGACGCTGCCGCCCGCGGCGGCCAGCGCGGCGCCGCTCGGCGCCGTACCCGCCCTCGTGGCCCAGGCCTCGGCGCCCGCGCCGGGCGAGCTGCCGCTGTCCTTCAAGGCCAAGGCGGACTCCTGGGTGCAGGTCGTCGATGCCCGCGGCCAGACCCTGCTGTCGCGCCTGCTGCGCGCCGGCGAGCAGCAGGAACTGGCGGGCGTTCCGCCGCTGAAGGTGACGATAGGCAATGTGGCCGGCACCGAGCTGAGCGTGCGCGGCGCGCCGCTCGATCTGGCCGGCCAGAGCAAGGACAACGTCGCCCGGCTGGAATTGAACTGAACCGACGAGCAGTACCGATGATCGATACGCAGACAAGCATTGAAGAAGCGATCGCGGCCGCCAGCCCGGCGCCGCGCCGTTCGCGCCAGGCCCAGGTTCGCTGGGGCTCGCGACTGGTGACCATCGGCGGCGACGCGCCGGTGCGCGTGCAGTCGATGACGAACACCGACACGGTGGACGTGATCGGCACGGCGATCCAGGTCAAGGAGCTGGCGATCGCCGGCTCGGAGCTGGTGCGCATCACCGTCAACAC
The DNA here is from genome assembly GCF_030410485.1 of Roseateles violae. Taxonomy (GTDB): domain Bacteria; phylum Pseudomonadota; class Gammaproteobacteria; order Burkholderiales; family Burkholderiaceae_C; genus Roseateles_D; species Roseateles_D violae. Next base: position 28,115 of record NZ_JAUHHC010000007.1, read on the forward strand.
GCCGGAGGCGGCCGAGGCCGTGCCGCATATCCGCGAGCAGCTGGACCGCATGGGCATCGACGTGCCCCTGGTCGGCGACTTCCACTACAACGGCCACCGCCTGCTGACCGAGCACCCGGCCATGGCCCAGGCGCTGTCCAAGTACCGGATCAATCCGGGCAATGTCGGCAAGGGCGACAAGAAGGACCGCCAGTTCGCGATGATGGTCGAGGCGGCGATGAAGTACGACAAGGTCGTGCGCATCGGCGTCAACTGGGGCAGCCTGGATCAGGAACTGCTCGCGTCCATGATGGACGAGAACGCCCAGCGCGCCGAGCCCTGGGACGGCCAGCAGGTGATGTACCAGGCGCTGATCCAGTCGGCGCTGAGCTCGGCCGAGTACGCGCGCGAGCTGGGCATGAACCCGGACAACATCATCATCAGCTGCAAGGTCAGCGGCGTGCAGGACCTGATCTCGGTCTACCGCGCCTTGGCCAGGCGCTGCGACTATGCGCTGCACCTGGGCCTGACCGAGGCCGGCATGGGCACCAAGGGCACGGTGGCCTCCAGCGTCGCCCTGGGCATCCTGGCGCAGGAGGGCATCGGCGACACGATCCGTGTGAGCCTGACGCCGCAGCCCGGCGAGTCGCGCACCCAGGAGGTCGTCGTTGCGCTGGAGATCCTGCAGTCGCTGGGCCTGCGCCATTTCAACCCCAGCGTCACCGCCTGCCCCGGCTGCGGCCGCACGACCAGCACGACCTTCCAGGAACTGGCCAAGCAGATCGACGACTTCCTGCGCGCGCAGATGCCGATCTGGCGCGGCAAGTACCCGGGCGTCGAGAACATGAAGGTCGCCGTGATGGGCTGCATCGTCAACGGCCCGGGCGAGAGCAAGCATGCCGACATCGGCATCAGCCTGCCCGGCACCGGCGAGGCACCGGCCGCCCCCGTGTTCATTGACGGCCAGAAGGCCGTCACCTTGCGCGGCGACAACATCGCCAGCGAGTTCCACGCGCTGGTCGAGAACTACATCGAGAAGCGCTTCGGCGCCACCGTCTGAATGACTGAGCAGAAGAAGTTGCAGCCCTTGCAGGCCGTCAAGGGCATGAACGACATCCTGCCGCCGGAATCGGCGCGCTGGGAATGGCTGGAGGCCAAGATGCGCAGCGTGCTGCAGCGCTATGGCTACCAGAACGTGCGCACGCCCATCGTCGAGCCGACGGCCCTGTTCGTGCGCGGCATCGGCGAGGTGACCGACATCGTCGAGAAGGAGATGTACGCCTTCGAGGACCGCGCCGACAAGCATGGCCAGGCCGAGCATCTGGCGCTGCGCCCCGAGATGACGGCCGGCGTGGTGCGCGCGATGACCGAGCACAGCTTTCTGCGCGACTCGGGCCGGCGCCTCTACTACTTCGGCGCGATGTTCCGCCGCGAGAAGCCGCAGAAGGGCCGCTACCGCCAGTTCCATCAGATGGGCGTCGAGGCCCTGGGCTTTGCCGGCCCCGATGTCGATGCCGAGGTGATCCTGATGGGCAGCCGGCTGCTGCGCGAACTGGGCCTGAAGGACGGCGAGCATTTCCGCCTCGAGCTGAACTGCCTCGGTGCGCCGGACGAGCGCCGCGCGCACCGCGAGGCGCTGGTCGCCCACCTGGAAGCGCACAAGGCCCTGCTGGACGAGGACAGCCAGCGCCGCATGTACACCAACCCGCTGCGCGTGCTGGACACCAAGAACCCGGCGCTGCAGGCCATGGCCAATGCGGCGCCCAAGCTGCTGGACTTCCTGGGCGAGGCCTCGCTGGCGCACTTCAATGGCGTGCGCGCCATCCTCGACGCGGCCGGCATTGCCTACACGATCAACCCGCGCCTGGTGCGCGGCCTCGACTACTACAACCTGACCGTGTTCGAGTGGGTCACCGACAAGCTCGGCGCGCAGGGCACGATCTGCGGCGGCGGCCGCTACGACGGTCTGATCGAGCAGCTCGGTGGGAAGCCGGCGCCGGCGGTCGGCTTCGGCATGGGCTTCGAGCGCATGCTCTTGCTGCTGGAGGAAGTCGGCGTGCTGCCGGCGCCGCCGGTGCCGCATGCCTATGCGATCGTGCCCTCGGCCAAGGGCCTGCCGCAGGTGATGGTGGCGCTGGAGGCGCTGCGTGAGGCCGGCGTGCAGGTGGTACTGCATCCGGGCCAGTCGAGCATGAAGTCGCAGTTCAAGAAGGCCGACGCCAGCGGCGCCGCCTGGGCGCTGATCTTCGGCGAGGACGAGCTGGCGCAGGGCCTGGTTGCGGTCAAGCCCCTGCGTGGCGAGAAGGGCGGCGAGGGCGGCGAGCAGGTCGCCCGGCCGCTGTCCGCAGTGGCCGACTGGGCCGTCGAACTGCTCAACGCATAATCGCGGCTTTGCCGCACCTTACCCAATAAACCGAATCTCTCATGGCGTCGCATCTCGATCTCGAAGAACAGGAACAGCTCGATCAGCTGAAGGCTTTCTGGAAGCAGTGGGGCAATCTGATCACCTGGGTGCTGACCCTGGTGCTGGCCGCCTATGCCGGCTGGATGGGCTGGAACTGGTGGCAGCGTGACCAGGCCGCCAAGGCCGCGGCGATGTACGAGGAGCTGGACCGCGCGGTCCAGGCCGGCGACGCCGACCGGGCCGGCGCCGTCTTCGGCGACCTGAAGGAGCGCTATGCGCGCACCGGCTATGCCGCCCAGGGCGCCTTGCAGACGGCCAAGCTGCAGTTCGACAAGGGCCAGGCCGACAAGGCACGCGCCAGCCTGGCTTGGGTGACCGAGAACGGCAGCGAGGACGAGTACCGCGAGCTGGCCCGCCTGCGCCTGGCCGGCCTGCAACTCGACGCCAAGCAGTACGACGAGGCCGCCAAGACCCTGGACGGGATCAAGTCGGCCGATTTCGCCGCCCTGGTCGCCGACCGCCGCGGCGATCTGGCCATGCTGCAGGGCAAGCCGGAGCAGGCGCGCGCCGAGTACCAGAAGGCGCTTGCCGCCATGGACAAGGCGGTCGATTACCGCCGCCTGATCGAGGCCAAGCTGGCCGCGCTGGGCGTGGCCACCGAAGAGCCGAAGACCGCGGCCGCCAAGTGATGAAGACGACGATGCCCAACAAGATCTTCTCCATCAAGCTGGCCGCCGCGCTGACGCTGGCCTCGCTGCTGTCGGCCTGCTCGCTGTTCGGCTCCTCGAACGCGCCCAAGCCGACGCCGCTGGAGGCCGATGTCTCGGCCGGCAAGGCGCGCGTGCTCTGGAACGCCCGTGTGGACGGCCTGCAGACGCCGCTGAGCTTCGTCGCGCGCGGCGAGCAGTTCATCGTCGCCGGCAATGACGGCGTCGTGCAGGCGCTGCGCGCGGCCGATGGCCAGTCGCTGTGGCGCGCCGAGGTCGGCGGCAAGCTCAGCGCCGGCGTCGGCAGCGACGGTCGCTTCGCCGCCGTCGTGACCCGCAGCAACGAGCTGGTCGTCATCGACGCCGGCCAGGTGCTCTGGCGCAAGACCATGCCGACGCCGGTCAACACGGCGCCGCTGGTGGCCGGCGAGCGCGTCTTCGTGCTGACGGTGGACCGCCAGGTGCAGGCCTTCGACGCGCTGGACGGCCGCAAGCTGTGGGAGATGCGCCGCCCCGGCGATGCGCTGACCCTGGCCCAGGCCGGTGTCATCGGCGTCTACAAGGACACCTTGATCGTCGGGCAGGGTCCGCGCATGGCGGGCGTCGACCCGCTGCGCGGCACCGTGCGCTGGGAGGCCAGCGTGGCCAATCCGCGCGGCACCAACGAGGTCGAGCGCCTGGCCGATCTGATCGGCCCGCTGGTGCGGCAGGGCGAGATGCTTTGCGCGCGCGGCTTCCAGTCGGCCGTCGGCTGCGTCAGCGGCGAGCGGGGCAACACGATCTGGAGCCGCAATGTCGGTGGCACCCGCGGCATCGGCGGCGATGCGCAGTACATCTACGGCGCCGACGGCTCGGACCGCCTGACCGCCTGGAAGATCGGCAATGGCGACACCTTCTGGACCGCCGAGCAGTTCCAGAACCGCAAGCTGAGCTCGCCGGCCGCCGTCGGCGAGTTCGTCCTCGTCGGCGATTTCGAAGGCTATGTGCATCTGGTCGCCCGCGACAGCGGCAAGACCGTCGCCCGCCTGGCGACCGACGGCTCGGCCATCGTCGCGGCACCGCTGGTGCTGAACGGCGTCGCGCTGGTCGCCACCCGCAATGGCGGTCTTTACGCGATCAAGCCAGAATAGGCCGTCGCAGCGCAACCGCCCGAGTCGACAAGAACAAGAAGATGAAACCCGCCGTATGAAGCCCGTTATCGCCCTGGTCGGACGCCCCAATGTGGGCAAGTCCACGCTGTTCAACCGGATGACCAAGAGCCGCGACGCGATCGTGGCCGATTTCGCCGGCCTGACGCGCGACCGCCATTACGGCGATGGACGGCTCGGCGAGCGCGAGTTCATCGTCATCGACACCGGCGGCTTCGAGCCCGACAGCACGACCGGCATCGTCAAGGAGATGGCCAAGCAGACCCGCCAGGCCGTCGCCGAGGCCGATGTGGTCGTCTTCGTCGTCGACATCCGCCTGGGCCTGTCGGCGCAGGATCAGGACATCGCGCGCTATCTGCGCACCGCCAACAAGCGCATCCTGCTGGCCGTCAACAAGGCCGAGGGCATGAGCGAGTCGCCGTTGCTGGGCGAGTTCCACGAGCTGGGCCTGGGCGAGCCGCACCCGGTTTCGGCCGCCCACGGCCAGGGCATCCGCAGCCTGATCGAGGCGGCGCTGGAGCCCTTCGAGTTCGACGAGCAGGGCGAGGCCGGCGGCGAGCCCGACGGCGTGATCCGTCTGGCGGTGGCCGGCCGCCCGAACGTCGGCAAGAGCACGCTGATCAATACCTGGCTGGGCGAGGAGCGCCTGGTCGCCTTCGACATGCCGGGCACCACGCGCGATGCGATCTCGGTGCCCTTCGAGCGCAATGGCCAGCAGTTCCAGCTGATCGACACGGCGGGCCTGCGCCGCAAGGGCAAGGTCTTCGAGGCGATCGAGAAGTTCTCGGTCGTCAAGACGCTGCAGGCGATCGCCGACGCCAATGTGGTGCTGCTGCTGCTCGACGCGACCCAGGGCGTGTCGGACCAGGACGCCCATATCGCCGGCTACATACTCGACAGCGGCCGTGCCGTCGTGCTGGCCGTCAACAAATGGGACGCGATCGACAGCTACCAGCGCGAGCAGCTGAAGCGCTCGATCGAGCTGCGTCTGTCCTTCCTGAAGTTCGCGCCCATCCACAATATCTCGGCGCTGAAGCGCCAGGGTCTGGGCCCGCTGTGGGGGGCGCTGGCCGATGCCTACAGCTCGGCCTACAAGAAGATGACGACGCCGGTGCTGACCCGGCTGATCCAGGAAGCGGTCGAGCACCAGACGCCCAAGAAGGTCGGCCATTTCCGCCCAAAGCTGCGCTATGCGCACCAGGGCGGCATGAACCCGCCTATCGTGATCGTGCACGGCAATTCGCTGGAAGGCGTCACCGACGCCTACAAGCGCTATCTGGAAGGCCGCATCCGTGCCCACTACAAGCTGGTCGGCACGCCGCTGCGCATCGAGATGCGCTCGTCGAAGAATCCCTTCGACGACAAGGATTGAGTCGCGCTTGCTCGGGGCTCGGCTTTCCGCAAAGCTCGGCCCTCGCCCCGGCTTTGCCTTCGGCGAAGCCCTTGGCTTGGAGTTCCTCCAACCCAAGGGCTTTCCCTGTGTTAAGGTGCAACTTGCCTGCCCGCTTTCTCTAAAACAAACTCTCTCAACACGGAGCATATCGTGAGCAATAAAGGCCAACTCTTGCAAGATCCCTTCCTGAATCTGCTGCGCAAGGAGCATGTGCCCGTCTCGATCTATCTGGTCAACGGTATCAAGCTGCAAGGTCATATCGAGTCCTTCGATCAATACGTGGTCCTGCTGCGCAACACCGTCACGCAAATGGTCTACAAGCACGCGATCTCGACCGTCGTGCCGGGCCGTGCGGTGAACTTCCACGCTGCCGAGGGCAGCGGCGACGCGGCGGCCTGAGCGACAACGGCTAGCGGCCCCCTCGCAACACCTTGACCTCTTCCGCTTCCTCACCCGCGTCGCCGCCCGCCGAGGCGGGGCGCGCAATTCTCGTCGGGGTCGATTTCGGTCGCGCCTCGACGAATCCCCATCCGAGCGGCAGCTTCGATCCGACCCTGGACGAGCTCGCCCTGCTGGCCGAATCGGCCGGCGACCTGCCGGTGGCCAAGATCGTCGCCAAGCGCGCGGCGCCCGATGCGGCGCTGTTCGTCGGCTCGGGCAAGGCCGACGAGATCAAGCTGCTGGTGCAGGCGCACCAGGCGCACACGGTCTTGTTCGACCAGGCGATCTCGCCCGCCCAACAGCGCAATCTGGAGCGCGTGCTGGGCGTGCCGGTGGCCGATCGCACGGCGCTGATCCTCGAGATCTTCGCCGCCCGCGCGAAGAGCCACGAGGGCAAGCTGCAGGTCGAGCTGGCGCGGCTGCAGTACCTGGCGACGCGCCTGGTGCGGCGCTGGAGCCACCTGGAGCGCCAGAGCGGCGGCATCGGCATGCGCGGCGGCCCCGGCGAGGCGCAGATCGAGCTGGACCGCCGCATGATCGACGACCGCATCAAGAAGACCAAGGAGCGGCTGAAGCAGGTGCAGCGCCAGCGCGGCACCCAGCGCCGCGCGCGCGAGCGCAACGGCGTCTTCAAGGTCTCGCTGGTCGGATACACCAATGCCGGCAAGTCGACCCTCTTCAATGCGCTGGTGAAGGCGCGCGCCTACGCGGCCAACCAGCTGTTCGCGACCCTGGACACCACGACCCGCTCGCTCTATCTGGAGCAGGCCGGCGCCAGCGTGTCGCTCAGCGACACGGTCGGCTTCATCCGCGATCTGCCGCACAAGCTGGTCGAGGCCTTCCGCGCGACCCTGCAGGAGGCGGCCGACGCAGATCTGCTGCTGCATGTGGTCGACGCGGCCTCGCCGGTGCTGGACGAGCAGATGGCCGAGGTTGAGCGCGTGCTCGAGGAAATCGGCGCGGCCGAGATCCCGCAGATCCTGGTCTACAACAAGGCCGATCTGCTCGACGAGAGCCAGCGGCCGCGCGCGCCGCTGGACTGGATCGAGCGCCAGGAGAACGGCAAGACCGGCGTGCGCACGCCGCGGGTCTTCGTCAGCGCGCTGGAGGGCAGCGGTCTGAACGTGCTGCGCGAGCAGCTGGTGCAGGCGATGCAGGCCGCCGCCTTGAACATCGACGAAGCCGCCTCAGATGATCCCAGGGGCATCGCCCGGCACGAGGCCGCGGTGGAAGAACAACAAGGCCCGCACGCCGAGGACGAGCGCGCGGCCACCCATCCGACACAGGCATGAGCAGCAGCATGAATACCCATCCCCGTTCCGGCGGAGCGATCAAGCGCCTCTGGGATCGCATCTACAGCAACGGCCGCAACGACGGCCCGCCCGATCTGGACGAGCTGTGGCGCGACTTCAACCGCAAGCTGTCCGGCATGTTCGGCGGCAAGCCCAGCGGCGGCAACGGCGGTGACAACGGCAACAAGAACTTCCAGCCAGATATGAAGAGCGCCGGCATCGGCGCCGGCCTGATCGCCGGCGTTGTCGTGCTGGGCTGGCTGGGCAGCGGCTTCTACATCGTGCAGGAAGGCCAGCAGGCGGTCGTCACCTCCTTCGGCAAGTACAGCAAGACGGTGGACGCCGGCTTCCAGTGGCGCCTGCCTTACCCCTTCCAGGCCAACGAGATCGTCGCCGTCACGCAGCTGCAGCAGGTCGAGGTTGGCCGCAACTCGGTCGTGCAGGCGACCGGCCTGCGCGACTCCTCGATGCTGACCCAGGACGAGAACATCGTCGACATCCGTTTCACCGTGCAGTACACGCTGAAGGATGCGCGCGACTATCTGTTCGAGAATGCAAGCCCGGACGAGGCGGTGATGCTGGCGGCCGAATCGGCCGTGCGAGAGATCGTCGGCAAGAGCAATATGGATTCGGTGCTCTACGAGCAGCGCGACGCGATCGCCGCCGAACTGGTCAAGTCGGTGCAGGCGCAGCTGGACCGCCTGAAGACCGGCATTCTGATCAAGAACGTCAATGTGCAGAACGTGCAGGCGCCCGAGCAGGTGCAGCAGGCCTTTGACGACGCCTTCAAGGCCGGCGCCGACCGCGAGCGCCTGAAGAACGAAGGCCAGGCCTATGCCAACGACGTGATCCCGAAGGCGCAGGGCACGGCCGCGCGCCTGCGCGAGGAGGCGGAAGGCTACAAGGCCAGCGTCGTCGCCCAGGCCGACGGCGATGCGCAGCGCTTCAAGAGCGTGCTGGCCGAGTACCAGAAGGCGCCTGCCGTGACGCGCGACCGGCTCTACATCGACACCATGCAGCAGGTCTATTCCAACGTCAGCAAGGTGATGGTCGACAGCCGCAACGGCTCGAACCTGCTTTACCTGCCGCTGGACAAGCTGATGCAGCAGGCCGGCGGCAGCAGCGTGACCGCCTCGCCGCCGGTGCCGGCCGCCTCCGCCGAGCCGCCGGCCCAGGCCAACAACAACGATATGCGCTCGCGCGACGGCCTGCGTGGCCGCGACCGCGAGGGCCGCTGAGCGGGAGTCAGCACGATGAACCGTATTGTCATGATCGTCGCCGGCGCGCTGATCGCCTTCATGCTGGCCAGCTCGATGCTCTTCATCGTCGACCAGCGCCGCTTCGCCGTCGTCTATGCGCTGGGCGAGATCAAGGAAGTGATCACCGAGCCGGGCCTGAAGTTCAAGCTGCCGCCGCCGCTGCAGAACGTCGTCATGCTCGACCGCCGCGTGCAGACGCTGGACAGCCCCGAGTCGCGCCCGATCTTCACCGCCGAGAAGAAGAGCCTGGTGATCGACTGGCTGGTCAAGTGGCGCATCGCCGAGCCGCGCCAGTTCATCCGCAACAGCGGCGTGAACATGCGCAATGTCGAGAACCGCCTGAGCCCGGTCGTGCAGGCCGCCTTCAACGAGGAGGTGACCAAGCGCACCGTGCTGGCCGTGCTGGCCACCGAGCGGGACAAGGTGATGTCCGATGTGCGCAAGCGCCTCGAGGACGAGGCCAAGCAGTTCGGCATCGAGATCATCGATGTGCGGATCAAGCGGGTGGACTTCTCGGCCAATATCACCGACTCGGTCTACCGCCGCATGGAATCGGAGCGCAAGCGCGTCGCCAACGAGCTGCGCTCGACCGGCGCCGCCGACGGCGAGAAGATCCGCGCCGACGCCGATCGCCAGCGCCAGGTGATCGTCGCCGAGGCCTATCGCGAGGCGCAGAAGATCAAGGGCGAGGGCGATGCCAAGGCCTCGGCCCTCTATGCCGAATCGTTCGGCCGCGACCCCCAGTTCGCGCAGTTCTACCGCTCGCTGGAGGCCTATCGCGCGAGCTGGAACAAGAAGTCCGACGTGATGGTGGTCGACCCGGCCAATGACTTTTTCAAGGCCATGCGCGGCAGCGGCGGTGCGGCCGCGCCGGCGCCAGCTCGCGGCGGCAAGTAAGCAGCAGACGGGCGGCACGGCGTGTCGGACATGCTGCTGGGCGCGATGGCGCTGATGCTGGTGCTCGAAGGGCTCCTGCCCTTTCTGAGCCCGACGCTGTGGCGCCAGGTCTTCGCCCGCGTGCTGGCGATGAGCGATGGGCAGATCCGCTTCGTCGGTCTGTCCAGCATGCTGGCCGGCCTGCTGATGCTGTTCCTGTTCCTGAACTGAGGAAGCTGGCAAGCCGGTCGCTCATCTGCGGGCTTGGGCCGGGCGGCAAGCCCGGTACAATGCCGTTTTTAACCGCCCGCCTCAAACCCATGTCCTCTGCTTGGCTGCTGCCCGAGCACATCGCCGACGTCCTGCCGTCCCAGGCGCGCCGCATCGAAGAACTGCGCCGCGAGTTGCTGGACATGGCGCGCACCTATGGCTGCGAGCTGGTCATGCCGCCGCTGCTGGAGCATCTGGATTCGCTGCTCTCGGGCACCGGCCATGCGCTGGATCTGAAGACCTTCAAGCTGGTGGACCAGTTGTCGGGCCGCTCGCTGGGCCTGCGCGCCGACACGACGCCGCAGGTCGCCCGCATCGACGCGCATCTCTTGAACCGCCGCGGCGTGACGCGGCTGTGCTACTGCGGCCCGGTGCTGCACACGCGGCCCGACGGCCTGCATGCGACGCGCGAGCCGCTGCAGTTCGGCGTCGAGATCTACGGCCATGCCGGCCTCGAGGCGGACCTCGAGGTGCAGGAGATGGCGCTGGATGCGGTGCGCCGCGCGGGCCTGGCCGAGATCACCCTGGACCTCGGCGATGCGCGCCTGGTGCAGGGCGTGCTCGGTGATGTGAAGCTGGCGCCGGCGGCGCTGGACGCGATCATCGCCGCGCTGGCCAGCAAGGACGTGGCCGAGTTGGCCCAACTGACCGTCGATCTGCCCGAGGCCCAGCGGGAGGGGCTGCTGGCCCTGCCCAGCCTGTTCGGCGGCATCGAGGTGCTCGAGCAGGCGCGCCGGCAGTTGCCGAAGAACGCGACCATAGAGGCCGCGCTCGATGATCTGCAGTGGCTGGCCAAGCACCTGCAGCAGACGCATCCGCAGGTGCGGCTGGGCTTCGACCTGGCCGATCTGCGTGGCTATGCCTATTACAGCGGCACCCGCTTCGCGCTCTATGCCAGCGGCAGCAGCGATGCGGTGCTGCGCGGCGGCCGCTACGACGAGGTCGGCGCGGTGTTCGGCCGGCGCCGTCCGGCGGTGGGCTTCAGCCTCGATCTGAAGACGCTGGTGAGCCTGAGCCCGACCAGCCCGCTGCGGGCGGCCGTGCGTGCGCCCTGGAGCGGTGATGCGCAGGACGGCGGCGAGGACGGCAGCGGCCTGCGCGCGGCGATCCGCCGCCTGCGCGAGCTCGGCGAGACGGTCGTGTGCATGCTGCCGGGGCATGAGCACGAAGGCGACGAATTCGACTGCGACCGTGAACTGGTCCGCGTCGACACGCAGTGGGTGGTGCGCGCGCTCTGAAGCCGCCCGCCACCGAAGACTAATAATCATTGATCGAATCGGGTATCAAGATGCAAAGCGAAATCGCGCGCGGCCGCAATGTGGTCGTTGTCGGCACCCAGTGGGGTGACGAAGGCAAGGGCAAGGTCGTCGACTGGATGACCGATCACGCCCAGGGCGTGGTGCGCTTCCAGGGCGGCCACAATGCCGGCCATACGCTGGTCATCAAGGGCGTCAAGACGGCCCTGCAACTGATCCCCTCGGGCATCATGCGCGACGGCGTTGCCTGCTATATCGGCAACGGCGTGGTCGTCGATCCGACCCATCTGCTGAGCGAGATCGAGCGCCTGGAGAAAGCCGGCGTCGAGGTGCGTTCCCGCCTCTTCATCAGCGAGAGCTGCCCGCTGATCCTGCCCTTCCACGTCGAGGTCGACCGCGCCCGCGAGGCGCTGCGCGAGAGCAGCGGCAGCGGCAAGATCGGCACGACCGGCAAGGGCATCGGCCCGGCCTATGAGGACAAGGTCGCCCGCCGCGCGCTGCGCGTGCAGGACCTGAAGCACCCGGAGCGCTTTGCCAAGAAGCTGAAGGAGTTGCTGGACTTGCACAACTTCGCGCTGCAGGGCTATCTGAACGCCACGGCGCTGGAGTTCCAGCCCATCTTCGAGCAGGCGATGAAGATGGCCGAGGTGATCAAGCCGATGATGGCCGATGTCGGCTACCTGATCCACAAGGCGCACAAGGCCGGCGCCAACATCCTGTTCGAGGGCGCGCAGGGCACCTTGCTCGACATCGACCACGGCACCTACCCCTACGTCACCTCGAGCAATTGCGTGGCCGGCAATGCCGCCGCCGGTGCCGGCGTCGGCCCGCAGATGCTGCACTACATGCTGGGCATCACCAAGGCCTACACGACGCGCGTCGGCTCGGGCCCGTTCCCGACCGAGCTCGAGTGGGAAAAGGAAGGCACGGTCGGCCACCATCTGGCCACGGTCGGCCAGGAGAAGGGCACCGTCACCGGCCGCGCGCGCCGCTGCGGCTGGCTCGATGCCGCCGCGCTGAAGCGCTCCATCATCATCAACGGCATCACCGGCCTGTGCATGACCAAGCTGGACGTGCTGGACGGCCTGACCGAGATCCAGATGTGCGTCGGCTACGAGCTCGACGGCAAGCGCATCGACATCCTGCCGCTGGACGGCGACGAGATTGCGGCCTGCAAGCCGATCTACGAGACCTTCCCCGGCTGGACCGAGACCACCTTCGGCGCGACCTCCTGGGACGCGCTGCCGCTGAACGCGCGCCGCTATCTGGAGCGTATCCGCGACCTGATCGGCGCACCGATCGACATGGTGTCGACCGGCCCCGATCGCGAACACACGATCCTGCTGCGCCATCCGTACCAGGCCTGACATCCCGAGAAACCGAACAGGAGAACCATCCATCATGCTGACCGACGACGGCAAACATCTGTACGTATCCTGGGACGAATACCACATGCTGATCGAGCGCCTGGCGCTCAAGGTCCATGCCTCGGGCTGGCAGTTCGACCAGATCCTGTGCCTGGCCCGCGGCGGCATGCGTCCGGGCGATGTGCTCTCGCGCGTGTTCGACAAGCCGCTGGGCATCATGTCGACCAGCTCCTACCGCGCCGAGGCCGGCACGATCCAGGGCCGTCTGGACATCGCCAAGTACATCACCATGCCCAAGGGTGAACTGGCCGGCCGCGTGCTGCTGGTCGACGACCTGTCGGACTCGGGCGTCACGCTGAAGGCCGTGGTCGAGCGCCTGCGCGGCATGCCGGCGATCAGCGAGCTGCGCTCGGCCGTGCTGTGGACCAAGTCGGTGTCCAGCTACACGCCCGACTACTACGTCGAAATGCTGGAAACCAGCCCCTGGATCCACCAGCCCTTCGAGGAATACGACGATCTGCGGCCGGACGCGCTGGCCAAGAAGTTCGTCGTCTGAGCGCAGAATCGCCGATGACGAAAAGCCGACCCCGCAGCGATGCCGGGTCGGCTTTGTTGTATTGGCGCCAGCGCAAATGCCTCGAGAAAATGAAAAAGGCCAGCACAATGGGTGCTGGCCTTTTGTATTTTGGTGCCCAGGAGAGGACTCGAACCTCCACGGAGTTACCCGCTAGTACCTGAAACTAGTGCGTCTACCAATTCCGCCACCTGGGCATTTCAGGAAAGACAGAGATTCTATCATCAAAAATTTTAAGAATGCAATAGCGGCGCCGCAAGATGGCGGTGCACTGCTCGGCGAGGTCGAAGGTCAGGTGCAGGGGCACCGCGACGGCCACGGCTTTCTGCTGCCCGACGATGGGCAGCCGGACATCTATCTCTCGGCCCAGGAGATGCACGCCGTCATGCACGGGGACCGCCTGCGCGTGCGCGTCGTGCGCTACGACAAGCGCGGCCGGCCCGAGGGCAGGGTGCTGGAGATCCTGGAGCGCAAGAAGCGGCCCATCATCGGCCGCCTGCTGCTCGAGTCGGGCATCTGGTTGGTCGCGCCGGAAGACAAGCGCATGGGCCAGGACATCCTGATCCCGAAGAACGGCATCGCCAATGCGACGGCCGGCCAGGTCGTTGCGGTCGAGTTGACCGAGCCGCCGTCGCTGTATTCGCAGCCGGTTGGTCGCGTGGTCGAGGTGCTGGGCGAGATCGACGATCCGGGCATGGAGATCGAGATCGCGGTGCGCAAGTACGATGTGCCGCACCGCTTCAGCCCCGAGGCGCTGCAGCAGGCGGCCAAGCTGCCCGAGCGCCTGCGCGCCATCGACCTGAAGCACCGCGTCGATCTGCGCGATGTGCCGCTGGTGACCATCGACGGCGAGGACGCGCGCGACTTCGACGACGCCGTCTACTGCGAGCCGCACAAGCAGGGCCGCGGCAAGAACGCCTTCAAGGGCTGGCGCCTGCTGGTCGCGATCGCCGATGTCAGCCATTACGTGAAGCCGGGCGAGCCGCTGGACGAAGACGCCTACGAGCGCGCGACCTCGGTCTATTTCCCGCGCCGGGTGATCCCGATGCTGCCGGAGAAGATCTCCAACGGCCTGTGCTCGCTGATCCCCTACGAGGACCGGCTGTCCATGGTCTGCGACATGCTGGTCAGCGAGGCCGGCGAGGTGACCGCCTACCAGTTCTACCCGGCCGTGATCCGTTCGCACGAGCGCTTCACCTACACCGAGGTGGCTGCCATCCTCGGCAACACCCGTGGCCCCGAGGCGGCCAAGCGGCAGGAGCTGGTGCCGCATCTGCTGCATCTGCACGATGTCTACCGCGCCTTGCTGGCGCAGCGCCAGCAGCGCGGCGCGATCGACTTCGACACGACCGAGACGCAGATCATCTGCGACGACAACGGCCGCATCGAGAAGATCGTGCCGCGCACGCGCAATGACGCGCACCGGCTGATCGAGGAGGCGATGCTGGCGGCCAATGTCTGCTCGGCCGACTTCATCGCGCACAGCAAGCATGCGGCGCTGTTCCGCGTGCACGAGGGTCCGACGCCGGAGAAGCGCGTCGCCCTGCAGGCCTATCTGCGCTCGCTGGGCCTGGGCCTGTCGATCAGCGACGACCCCAAACCGGCCGAGTACCAGGCGATCGCCGCGGCGACCAAGGAGCGGCCCGACTCGGCGCAGATCCACGCGATGCTCTTGCGCTCGATGCAGCAGGCGATCTACACCTCGGCGAACTCGGGTCACTTCGGCCTCAGCTACGCCGCCTACACGCATTTCACCAGCCCGATCCGGCGCTATCCGGATCTCTTGGTGCACCGCGTGATCAAGTGCATCCTGGCCGGCAAGCGCTACCACCTCGATGCCGGCAAGATGAATGTGCCGATGCCGGCCAAGCGGCCGGGCCGCGCGCCGCCGATGAATCCGGCCCATGCCTCGACCGAGATCGAACGCTGGGACGTCGTCGGCGCCCATTGCAGCGCCAATGAGCGGCGCGCCGACGAGGCCTCGCGCGATGTCGAGGCCTGGCTCAAGTGCCGCTATATGCGCGAGCACCTGGGCGAGGAGTTCGCCGGCACCGTCAGCGCGGTCACCAGCTTCGGCCTCTTCGTGCAGCTCGACGCGCTCTATGTCGAGGGCCTGGTCCACATCACCGAGCTCGGCGGCGAGTACTACCGCTTCGACGAACTGCGCCAGGAGCTGCGCGGCGAGCGCACCGGCATCCGCTACGCCACCGGCGCGCGCGTGCAGGTGCAGGTCAGCCGCGTCGACCTCGACGGCCGCAAGATCGACTTCCGCCTGGTGCGCGACAACGAGGAGGCCCGGCTGCTGGCCCGCGCGATGCGCGACAAGGCCGGGGCCTCGGCCCCGGCCGCGCCGGGCAGCGCCGTCGAGGCGCTGGAGCAGGTGCGGCGCGCCGACCGCGAACTGAAGGGCGCCAAGCGCAAGGCGGGCGGCAGCAAGGCCGCCGCGCCGCATCCGGTCAAGGCGGCCCGGCAGTCGGCCAAGGCGGCCAAGCCGGGCACGAAGACCGGCAAGAGTGGCGCTGGCGAGGCGCGCACGCGCAAGCGCCGCTGAGCCGTTGAAGCGCTGAGTTAGTCCTCAGGCGGCGCATGCAGTGCATGCATGCGTTCGATCAAATCGCCGGCGCGCAGCGGCCCTGCCGCCTGCTGCTCGCCGGCCAGCCCATGCCAGAAGGAGGCCGCGCCGGCCAGCAGATGGGGCTCGATGGCGGGTCGTGGCGCCCACAGGCCGGCAATCCAGCCGGCCAGCACGTCGCCGCTGCCGGCGCTGGCCAGCGCCGCGCTGCCGCTGCTGCACAGCTGCGGCCGCCGTCCCGGCGAGGCGATCACGCTGCCCGAGCCTTTCAGCACGATCGTCGCCGCGCAGCGCTCGGCCAGCGCTTGCGCCGCGTCCAGGCGGTCGGCCTGGACGCGCGCGGTGTCCGTGCCGAGCAGGCGCGCGGCCTCCAGCGGGTGGGGCGTCAGCACGCTGCTCAGCGGCGCGCGCTGGCGCAGCAGCTGCTGCAGTGCCGGGCTGGCGGCGATCGCGTTCAGCGCGTCCGCGTCCACGATCAGCCGAGGCGCATGCCGCAAGGCCGCGGCGAGCGGCTCGGCGAGTCCTTGCTGGCCGCCGCCGCAACCGATGGCGACGGTCTTGCCGGCCAGGTCCTGCGGCTCGCAGCGCACCGCCAGCATCAACTCGGCCCGCGCCGGATCGGCCTCCTCGACCGGCTCGCCGAGCAGGTGCAGATAGACGCGGCCGGCGCCCGCTGCCAGCGCCGCGCGCGCGGCCAATCGCGCCGCCCCGCGCATGCCCGGCGCGCCACCGATCACCAGCACATCGCCCTGGCTGCCCTTGTGTGCGGCGTGGTCCGGCCCGGCCAGTTCGGCCAGGCAGTCGCGGCCCAGCAGGCCGGCGTCGCCGCGCCGCGCCGGCGCGATGGCCAAGTCGTCGAACCAGATCGTGCCGGCATGCGCGCGGCCCTGGGCGGTGAACAGGCCCGGCTTGAGGCTCAGCAGGCACAGCGTATGCGTCGCCCGCACCGCCTCGGCGCCGGCCAGGGCACCGCTATCGGCCAGCAGGCCGCTGGGCAGGTCGACGGCCAGCACCGGCACGGTCAGTGAATTCAGGGCGGTGATCGCGGCGGCCATTGCCGCATCGGGCGTGCGGTTCAGCCCCAGGCCGAGCAGCGCATCGATCGCTAGGCAGCAATCGGCCGGCGGCGTCAGACCGATGCTGACGCGCCGCCCCTGCGCCTGCAGCAGCCGGGCGGCGATGCGTCCATCGCCGCCGTTGTTGCCGGGCCCGCAGGCGACCCAGATCGTGCCGGCTCCCGGCTGCAGCGCCAGCGCGAGCCGGGCGACCGCCAGGCCGGCGCGCTCCATCAGCGCGTCGACGGGCAGGCCCGCCAGTGCCGCCGCCTCGATCGCGCGGCTGCTCGCCACATTGAACAGGGGCAGGCTTAGCGGCAGGGGCAGCAATCTTTGCATGGCCCCAGCTTGTCAGCCGAAGCGGGCGCTGTCCAGTCCGCTCACATCGAGCTCGGGCGTCAGGCCGCCGACCTGCTCGGCCAGCACGCGCGCGGCGCCGCAGGCGAGGGTGAAGCCGCCGTCGGCATGGCCGAGGTTCAGCCAGATGCCGGCCAGGCCGCTGCCGCCGAGCACCGGCAGGCCGTCGGACAGCGTGGCATGCGGGCCCTGCCAGCGCTGCAACTGGCCGGCCACCATCGCGCCGGGCAGCCAGTCGTTGAGCACCTTGTGCAACTGCGCCTCATCGCTGCCAACCACGCGCACGCGCTGGCCGATGCGGCTGATATGGACCTGTTTCTGCTGGTCGAACAGCCCCGCCTTGGGTCCCAGCTCCGGGTGCGCCTCCAGCTGGCGCAGCGGCGCGGTGATCGAGCAGCTCTGCGCGCTGGCCAGCGGCAGTTTCAGCTTCAGCGGCTGCAAGAGCGCGGCCGAGTCCTGCGCGCCGCAGACGATGATGGCCTCGAAGCTGTCCTGCTGGGGGCCGGTCTCGGCCGGCTGCGTATCGCCGCCATTCTCGCCATTGCCATTGCGTGCGCTCGGCCCCGGCCCCTCGTGCGGTGGCGTGTACTCGTGCACCAGCCGCGCCGGTGTGCCCGGCGCGATGCTGCGCACCGTCGTGTGAAAGCGGAACTGCACGCCCAGGCGCTGCGCCTCCAGCCGCAGCTGGTGGGCGAACTGGCGGCAGTTGCCGACCTCGCCGGCGTTCAGCAGCACGCCGCCGTGCAGCGCGGCCTCCGGGTTCAGTCCCGGCTCGGCCTGGCGGCATTGCGCGGCATCGAGCGCGCGATGGGCGATGCCGGCCTCGGCCAGCAGCTCCAGCCCGGGTGCGATCGCCGCCTGTTCGCGCGCGCTGCGCAGGAGCACCAGCATGCCCTCGGCGCGCTCGTAGTCGAGCTTGAGGCTGCGGCGCAGCTGCTGCAGGCGCTCGTGGCTGTAGACGGCCAGCTTCAGCAGGCGCTGGCGGCGCAGGGCGGCCGCCTCGTCGCGCCCCTGGCGCCAGCGCCGCCAGCGGCCCGCCAGCGACAGTGGCGCCTGGGTCCAGCCCAGTACCAGGCCCGGCGCGACCAGACCGCTGTTGGCGAAGCTGGCCTCGGCGGCGACGCTGCCGCGGCGCTCGAAGACGCTGACCTGATGGCCATCGGCGGCCAGCTCGTAAGCGGTGCAGACGCCGGCAATGCCGGCGCCGATGATGGCGATGCGCATCTCAGTGGCCCGCCTTCGTCAGGATCGCTTCGACTTGCAGGGCCAGATCGAGCACGGTGTCGTCCTGCAGCGCCGTGCTCCACAGCATCAGGCCGACCGGCAGCTCGTCCGCGCCCTGGCAGGGCAGCGAGATCGCGCAGCCGTCCAGCGCATTGACGATGCTGGTATTGCGCAGCAGCAGCGCGTTGGCGGCGACGTAGTCGGTATCGCTGTCCAGCAGCGGCTGTAGCAGCGGCGCGACCACCGGCACCGTCGGGCTCAGCACCGCGTCGAAGCCGCGCAGCTGCGCCTCCATTGCAGCGATGAAGGCACGTCGCGCGGCCAGGCGCTCCAGGTACTCGGCGCCGCTGATCGCCTCGCCCTCGCGGATGCGGCGGGCGACGCGCGGGTCGTACTCGGCCTCGCGGGCGCTCAGCAGCGGCTTGTGCCAGGCCCAGGCCTCGATCGCGACGCTGGAGACGCGATAGGACACCAGCCCGGCCAGCGGCGGCAGCGAGATCGTCTCGATCTGCGCGCCGGCCTGGGCAAGGGCGGCGAGGCTGCGCTCGAACGCGGCGGCGGTGGCGGCATCCAGGCCGTCCTGGAAGATCTCCTTGACCACGGCCAGGCGGCGCGCGCGCAGCGGGCGGGCGCTCGGCTTCACCTGCCGATCGGCCAGGATCTCGTGCAGCAGCACCGCATCGCGCACCGAACGGGTGATCGCGCAGGCGGTGTCCAAAGCCGGCGACAGCGGCACCGTGCCCTCGGTCGGCGTCAGCCGGGCCGTGTTCTTGAAGCCGACCAGGCCCTGCAGCGCGGCGGGGATGCGGATCGAGCCTCCGGTATCCGAGCCGAGCGCGGCCCAGGCGGCGCCGGCGGCGACGCTGACCGCGGCGCCGGAGCTCGAGCCGCCGGGGATGCGCGCCAGGCCGTCGATGCGCCGCGTGGCCGGGTTCAGCGGCGTGCCGTGATGCGGGTTGAGGCCGAGACCGGAATAGGCGAACTCGGTCATATTGGTGTGGCCGATCAGCGCGGCGCCGGCGCGGCGCAAGCGGGCGACGGCCGGGCAGTCGACCGCGGCCGGCGCGGCGCCGGCCAGCACGCGCGAACCGGCGGTGGTCGGGAAGCCGGCCACGTCGAACAGGTCCTTGACGCTGATCGCCAGGCCGGCCAGTGCCGGTGCGGGCAGGCCGGCGCGGCGCTGCGCATCGGCAGCTTCGGCGCAGGCCAGCGCCGAAGCGGCGAAATCGCGCACGAAGGCCTGGCTGCAGGCGTCCGAACGCAGGGCGTCCAGGTTCTGTCGCAGGGCATCCGCCGCTTGCAGCCGGCCTTCTTGCACGCGCTGCAAGGCCTCCCTGAGGTCATCTGACATGAATCGTGTATACTCGTTCGGTTTTGCTGGGCCGCCTCCCGTCGGGAAGCCTCGGCGAATCAATCGCGAATCCGGCACTGAAAGGTGTCGCCCGTGTCCTGCTGAAACAGCGGTAACCGGGCGATTCGAGCCGGATTTTAGACACAACCCTTCGGAGTTACTTATGTCCGTCACGATGCGCGAGATGCTGGAAGCCGGCGTCCACTTTGGTCACCAAACCCGCTTCTGGAATCCCAAGATGGCCCCGTATATCTACGGCCATCGCAACAAGATTCACATCATCAACCTGGAAAAGACGCTGCCGGCGTTCCAGGACGCGATGAAGTTCGTGCGCAGCCTGGCTGCCAAGCGCGGCACCATCCTGATGATCGGCACCAAGCGCCAGGCCCGCGAAGTCGTCGCGATGGAAGCCCAGCGCGCCGGCATGCCCTATGTCGACCAGCGCTGGCTCGGCGGCATGATGACCAACTTCAAGACGGTCAAGACCTCGCTGAAGAACCTGAAGGACATGCAGTCCCAGGTCGAGGCCGGCACCCAGCCCGCCATCAAGAAGGAAGCGCTGATGTTCCAGCGTGACCTGGCCAAGCTGGAAAAGAACATCGGCGGCATCCAGGACATGAACGCGCTGCCGGACGCCATCTTCGTTATCGACGTCGGCTACCACAAGATCGCCATCGCCGAAGCCAAGAAGCTGGGCATCCCGGTCATCGGCGTGGTCGACACCAACCACTCGCCCGAGGGCATCGACTACGTGATCCCCGGCAACGACGACTCGGCCAAGGCCGTGGCGCTGTACGCCAAGGCCGTGGCCGACGCGGTCCTGGAAGGCAAGGCCAACGCCACCAATGAAGTGGTCCAGGCCGTGGCCGCTTCCGGCGACGAGTTCGTGGAAGTGCGCGAAGGCGCCTGATTCCCGCTCGTTGGCGCACAAGAGGGGGCTGATTCATCAGCCCCTTTTTTGCAGAAGATCGCCGGCCCGCCCGGTGGTTTGCAAAGAATTCAGATTTACGGAGATTGATATGGCTGCTATTACCGCAAGCATGGTCGGCGAGCTGCGTGCCCGCACCGACGCCCCGATGATGGAATGCAAGAAGGCGCTGACCGAGGCCGACGGCGATCTGGGCCGCGCCGAGGAAATCCTGCGCGTCAAGCTGGGCAACAAGGCCGGCAAGGCCGCCTCGCGCGTGACCGCCGAGGGCGTGGTCGCCGCGGCCGTCGTCGGCACGGCCGGCGCGCTGCTGGAAGTGAACTGCGAAACCGACTTCGTGTCGAAGAACGACGCTTTCCTGGCCTTCACCAACGCCTGCGCCCAGCTGATCGCCGAGAAGAACCCGGCCGACGTGGTCGCGCTGTCGGCGCTGCCGCTGTCGCAGGAAGGCTTCGGCCCGACGGTCGAGGACGTGCGCAAGGGCCTGATCGGCAAGATCGGCGAGAACATGACGATCCGCCGCTTCCAGCGCTACGCCTCGGGCGCCAAGCTGGCCTCCTATCTGCACGGCACCCGCATCGGCGTGATGGTCGAGTTCGACGGTGACGAGGTCGCCGCCAAGGATGTCGCCATGCACGTCGCCGCGATGAAGCCCGTGGCCCTGTCCAGCGCCGACGTTTCGGCCGAGCTGGTCGAGAAGGAGCGCAAGATCGCCACCGAGAAGGCGGCCGAATCGGGCAAGCCGGCCGACATCGTCGCCAAGATGGTCGAGGGTTCGGTGCAGAAGTTCCTGAAGGAAGTCTCGCTGCTGGACCAGGTCTTCGTGAAGGCGGCCGACGGCAAGCAGACCGTCGGCGCGATGCTGAAGGACAAGGCCACGACGGTGAAGAGCTTCACGCTCTATGTCGTCGGCGAAGGCATCGAGAAGAAGGTGGACGATTTCGCCGCCGAAGTGGCCGCACAGGTGGCCGCCGCCAAGGGCGCGTAAACCGCCCGACGGCAAGCAAAACAAAGGGCGCCCAGGCGCCCTTTATTACACTTGCGCTTGCGTCGCGGCGGCCCACAAGGCGGGTTTGCGGCGCTTGCAGCAGCAAAATACATCACCAGCAGCTCACAGAGGTAAGAAATGCCCGCGCACAAACGCATCCTGCTCAAACTCTCCGGCGAAGCCCTGATGGGCGATGACGCCTACGGCATCAACCGCGCGACCATCGTGCGCATGGTGCAGGAGGTGCGCGAGATCACGCAGCTGGGCGTCGAGGTGGCCGTCGTGATCGGCGGCGGCAACATCTTCCGCGGCGTCGCGGGCGGCTCGGTGGGCATGGATCGTGCCACGGCCGACTACATGGGCATGCTGGCCACCGTGATGAACTCGCTGGCCCTGGCCGACACGATGCGCCAGGAAGGCATGACCGCGCGCGTGATGTCGGCGATCGCGATCGAGCAGGTCGTCGAGCCCTATGTGCGGCCCAAGGCGCTGCAGTACCTCGAAGAGGGCAAGGTCGTCATCTTCGCCGCTGGCACCGGCAACCCCTTCTTCACGACCGACACGGCCGCTGCGCTGCGCGGCGCCGAGATCGGCGCCGAGATCGTGCTGAAGGCGACCAAGGTCGACGGCGTCTACACGGCCGATCCGAAGAAGGACCCGTCGGCGACACGCTACACGCGCATCAGCTTCGACGAGGCGATCACCAAGAACCTGCAGGTGCTGGACGCGACCGCCTTCGCGCTGTGCCGCGACCAGAAGCTGCCGATCAAGGTGTTCAGCATCTTCAAGCCGGGCGCGCTCAAGCGCGTGGTGCTCGGCGAGGACGAAGGCACGCTGGTCCACGTCTGAGCGCGTGGCCGCGTTAGGTTGAATCGGAACGACATCAAGGTCGAAGAATCATGAGCATTGCAGACATCAAGAAGAACGCCGAAGCCAAGATGGCCAAGTCCATCGAGTCGCTGAAGGGCGAGTTGCACAAGATCCGCACCGGTCGCGCCCATCCCGGCATCCTCGACCAGGTCAGCGTCGATTACTACGGCTCGATGGTGCCGATCTCGCAGGTGGCCAACGTCAGCCTGCTCGATGCCCGCACGATCAGCGTGCAGCCCTGGGAAAAGGGCATGGGCGCCAAGATCGAGAAGGCGATCCGCGAGTCGGACCTGGGCCTGAACCCCTCCGCCCAGGGCGAGCTGATCCGCGTGCCGATGCCGCCGCTGACCGAGGAGCGCCGCCGCGACCTGACCAAGGTGGTGCGCAATGCCGGCGAGGACTGCAAGATCGCCGTGCGCAATCTGCGCCGCGACGCCAACGAGCAGGCCAAGAAGCTGCTGAAGGACAAGGAGATCGGCGAGGACGACGAGCGCCGCAGCCTGGACGAGGTGCAGAAGCTGACCGACCGCGTGATCGCCGAGATCGACAAGGTGATTTCGGCCAAGGAAGCCGAGATCCTCGCGGTCTGATCAGCGGATGCCGCCAGTGACGACGACGAACTCCGACAACAAGCCGATGCCGCGCCATGTGGCCATCGTGATGGATGGCAACGGGCGCTGGGCCAAGAAGCGCTTCCTGCCGAGATTCTTCGGCCACAAGCAGGGCGTCGACGCGCTGGTCAAGATCGTCCAGGCCTGCATAGCCCGCGACATCGAGTACCTGACCGTCTTCGCCTTCTCCAGCGAGAACTGGAAGCGGCCCAGCGACGAGGTCTCCGGCCTGATGGGCCTGGTGCTGGCCGCCGTCAGCCGCTACCTGGCCCGCATGGGCGCGATGGGCGTGCGCATCCGCATCGTCGGCGACCGCGAGGCGGTCTCGGACAAGCTGCGCAATGCCTGGAACGAGGCCGAGGCAGCGACCGCGCACAACAGCAAGCTGACCCTGAACGTCGCCTTCAACTACGGTGGCCGCTGGGACATCGTGCAGGCGACCAAGGCGGCGATCAAGGCCGGCGTGCGACCGGAAGACCTGACCGAAGCCAAGCTCTCGGAGTTCATGGCCATGAGCTATGCGCCCGATCCGGACCTGTTCATCCGCACCGGCGGCGAGGTGCGCATCAGCAACTTCATGCTCTGGCAGGTCGCCTACACCGAGTTCGTGTTCTCCGACTGCCTCTGGCCCGAGTTCGGTGAGGCGCAGCTGGACGCGGCGATCGAGGCCTTCCGCGAGCGCGACCGGCGTTTCGGCGGCGTCAAGCCGAGCCCGGCCGCGGCCTCGCTGGCCAGCGCCTGACCGCCATGCTGAAGACCCGTATCCTGACGGCCATCGTGCTGCTGGCGGTGCTGCTGCCGACGATGTTCGCTGCCTCGCCCTGGCCCTTCGCGCTGCTGACCATCGTGATGATTGCCGCCGGCGGCTGGGAATGGGCGCGGCTCAATGGCGCGCCCGGCGCGCCGGCGCTGATCTTCGGCGCCGGCCTGGCCGCCGCCTGCGGCGCGACCCTGCTGGCCTGGGGCCTGCAGGCGCCACCGGCCTGGTGCTGGTGGCTGGCCGGCCTGATCTGGGTGCTGGGCGGCGTGTTCGCCCTGCGTGCCGGCCCCACGCGCTGGCCCGGCGTGTCGCGCCTGCTGCGCCTGGCGCTGGGCGCGCTGGCGCTGTGGGCCGCCTGGCTGGCCATCGTGCAGGCGAGGGCGGTCGGCATCAACTACCTGCTGTCCATCTTCTGCCTGGTCTGGATGGCCGATATCGCTGCCTACTTCGGCGGCCGGACCTTCGGCCGCCGCAAGCTGGCGCCCGCGATCTCGCCCGGCAAGAGCTGGGAGGGCGTCTGGTCCGGCATGGCCGGCGTGCTGCTGCTGGGCCTCGTCTGGGTGCATGGCATCGACGCGCATCTGCAGGTCGACTCCGCCAGCCTCTATGGCCGGCTGCTGCACGGCATGGGCGCGGTGTCCATCCTGGCTCTGGTCTTTCTTGCCGCGATGAGCGTCGTCGGCGATCTGTTCGAGTCGCTGATCAAGCGCGCCGTCGGCGCCAAGGACAGCAGCCAGCTGCTGCCCGGCCATGGCGGCGTGCTCGACCGCGTCGATGCCTTGCTGCCGGTGTTCCCGCTGGCGCTGGCCCTGAGTTCCTCCTTCCATCCATGAGCGCATCGCCGCAACAACGCCAGCGCGTCAGCGTGCTGGGCTCCACCGGCTCGATCGGCGTCAACACGCTGGACGTGCTGGCCCGCCATCCCGAGCGCTACGAGGTCTTCGCGCTCAGCGCGATGAGTCGCGTCGACGAACTGGCCGCGCAATGCCTGCAGTGGCGGCCGCGCTTCGCGGTGATGCCCGAGGCGGCCAAGGCCGCCGAGCTGCGCCGCGTGCTGCGCGAGCAGGGCAGCCAGACCGAGGTGCTGGACGGCGCGGCGGCGCTGGCCGAGATCGCCGCCCATCCGGACGTCGATGCGGTGATGGCCGCCATTGTCGGCGCGGCCGGCCTGGCACCCTGTCTGGCGGCGGCGCGCGCCGGCAAGCGCCTGCTCCTGGCCAACAAGGAGGCGATCGTCGTCGGTGGCGCCCTCTTCATGCAGGCGGTCGAGCAGGGCGGGGCGATGCTGCTGCCGGTCGACTCCGAGCATTCGGCGATCTTCCAGTGCCTGCCCGAGGACCCCTCGACCTGGGCGCAGCGCATCGACCATATCGTGCTGACCGCGTCCGGCGGCCCCTTCCGCCAGCGCGACCCGGCCAGCCTGGCCGATGTGACGCCGGAGCAGGCGGTCGCGCATCCCAACTGGGTGATGGGCCGCAAGATCTCGGTCGACTCGGCGACCATGATGAACAAGGCGCTCGAGGTGATCGAGGCGCGCTGGCTGTTCCATCTGCGGCCCGAGCAGATCAAGGTCGTCATCCACCCGCAGAGCATCATCCATTCGATGGTGGTCTGCCGCGACCGCTCGGTGCTGGCCCAGCTGGGCACGCCGGACATGCGGGTGCCGATCGCCTATGCGCTGTCCTTCCCCGAGCGGGTCGAGTCGGGCGCCGAGCAGCTGGACTTCCTCGCCAAGCCGACGCTCACCTTCGAGGATGCCGACGAGCGCCGCTTCCCGGGCCTGCACCTGTCCTGGCAGGCGCTGCGCGCGGCCGAAGGCTCGACGGCGGTGCTGAACGCGGCCAATGAGGAGGCGGTTGCCGCCTTCCTGGAGCGACGGCTGCGCTTCGACCATATCTACCGCGTCAACCGGCAGTCGCTGGAGGAGCTGCATCCCGAGGCCGGCGAATGTGCCAGCGTCGAGGGCCTGCTGGCGCTGGACGCGCGCGCGCGCCGCCATGCACAGGCACTGATCGCCGAGCTGTCCGCATGATGACCTTGCTGGCCTTTGTGCTGACCCTGGCGGTGCTGATCGTCGTGCACGAGTACGGCCATTACCGTGTCGCCAAGGCCTGCGGCGTCAAGGTGCTGCGCTTCTCGGTGGGCTTCGGCCGCGTGATCTGGCGTCGCCAGAACGGCCCCGAGGCCACCGAGTTCACGCTCAGCGCGCTGCCGCTGGGCGGCTATGTGCGTATGCTGGACGAGCGCGACGGCCCGGTCGCGCCGCAGGAGCGCGCCCAGGCCTTCAACAACCGGCCGCTGTGGCAGCGGGTCGCCGTCGTCGCGGCCGGGCCGCTGGCGAACCTGCTGCTGGCCGCGCTGCTATTCGGCGCCGCTGGCTGGATCGGCAGCGAGGAGCCGAAGGCGCTGCTGGGCACGCCGGCGGCCGGCTCGCTGGCCGAGCATGCCGGGCTGCGCGCCGGCGATCTGGTGCGCGCCACCTCGCTCGACGGCCAGCAATGGGACGAGGTGCGGGCGCTGTCCGAACTGCGCTGGCAGCTCAGCGCGGCGGTGGCCGATGGCCGCAAGCTCTGGCTGGAGCTCAGCGATGCGCAGGGCCATGGCCGGCGCAGCGTGATGCTGCCGACCGATACGCTGGGGGGCGGCGAGCTCGACGCGGCGATGCTGCGCAAGCTCGGCTTCGGCGGCCCCTTCAGCGAGCCGCTGCTGGGCCGGCTGGCGCCGGGCGCTGCGGCCGAGGCGGCCGGCCTGCGCGCCGGCGACCGGGTGCTGACGATAGACGGCATCCCCATCGTCGATGCGGCCGGCCTGCGCGAACGCATCCGCGCAGCGGTGCAGCCGGACGGCCAGCCGCGGCTGCAGAGCTGGCGCGTCGAGCGCGCCGGCCAGACGCTCGAGATCGAGGTGCAGCCCAAGGTGGTCGACGAGGCCGGTCATGCGATCGGCCAGATCGGCGCGCTGGTCGGCGGTCCGCCGGAGCTGGTGCTGCTGCGCCATGGCTTCATCGACGGTCTGGTGCACGGCGTCGAGCGCACCTGGGAGACCGCCACCATGACCCTGCGCGTGCTGGGCCGCATGCTGATCGGCCAGGCCTCGCTGAAGAACCTCAGCGGCCCGCTGACGATCGCCGATTACGCCGGGCAGTCGGCGCGCGCCGGCCTGCCGCAATACCTGGGCTTTCTGGCCCTGGTCAGCGTGAGCCTGGGCGTGCTGAACCTGCTGCCGCTGCCGATGCTCGATGGCGGACACCTGATGTATTATCTTTTCGAGGGTCTGAGCGGCCGCCCCGTCTCCGAGTGGTGGCAGCGGCAACTGCAGCGCATTGGCGCGCTGATCCTGATGCTGATGATGGTTCTGGCCCTTTCCAACGACGTGGCCCGCTTGGCGGGCCTGCATTGATTCCTACTGCATGTCCTCTTCTCCAAGAATGGGAGCGCGTGTGCGCCCCTCGATCCTGACTTTGGCCTTTGCGGCCGCGTTCCAGTCAGGCGCCGCCTGGGCGGTCGACCCCTTCGTGCTCAAGGACATCCGCGTCGAGGGCCTGCAACGTACCGACCCCGGCACCGTCTTCGCCTCGCTGCCCTTCCGCATCGGTGACACCTACAACGACGACAAGGGCGCCGCCGCGCTGCGCGCGCTGTTCGCGACCGGCCTGTTCAAGGACGTGCGCATCAATATCGACGGCAACTCGGTGGTCGTCGTCATCGACGAGCGGCCCATCATCGCCAACGTCAGCTTTGTCGGCCTGAAGGAGTTCGACACCGAGGCGCTGACCAAGTCGCTGAAGGAGGTCGGCATCGGGGAGGGCAAGCCCTTCGACAAGGCGCTGGCCGACCGCGCCGAGCAGGAACTGAAGCGGCAATACCTGACCCGCTCGCTGTACGGCGCCGAGGTCACGACCACCATCACCCCGCTGGAGCGCAACCGCGTCAACGTCAGCTTCTCGGTCGCCGAAGGCGAGCCGGCGCGCATCGGCGAGATCCGCATCCTGGGCAACAAGGTGTTCTCGGAGGGCACCCTGCTGGGCCTCCTGGAGCAGACCACCAGCGGCTGGCTGACCTGGTACACCAAGACCGACCGCTATTCGCGCGCCAAGCTCAATGCCGATCTGGAGACCTTGCGCTCCTACTACCTGAACCGCGGCTATCTGGAGTTCGCCGTCACCTCGACCCAGGTGACGATCTCGCCGGACAAGCAGAGCATCAATATCGCCATCACCGTCAACGAGGGCCAGCCCTACACGGTGACGGCGGTCAAGCTCGAGGGCGAGTACCTCGGCCGCGAAGAGGACTTCAAGCGCCTGATCCAGCTCAGGCCCGGCCAGCCCTACCAGGGCGAGGCGGTGGCGCAGACGACACGCGCCTTCCAGGACCTCTACGGCACCTATGGCTACGCCTTTGCCCGCGTGGACAGCCGCCCCGAGATCGACCGCGCGACCGGCCAGGTCGTCGTGACCTTCGTGGCCGAGCCACAGCGCCGCGTCTATGTGCGCAAGGTGATCGTCTCCGGCAACACGCGCACCCGCGACGAGGTGATCCGCCGCGAGTTCCGCCAGTTCGAATCGGCCTGGTACGACGGCCAGAAGATCAAGGCCTCGCGCGACCGCATCGAGCGCCTGGGCTACTTCAAG
Organism: Roseateles violae; assembly: GCF_030410485.1. Classification (GTDB taxonomy): domain Bacteria; phylum Pseudomonadota; class Gammaproteobacteria; order Burkholderiales; family Burkholderiaceae_C; genus Roseateles_D; species Roseateles_D violae. The sequence goes on from NZ_JAUHHC010000007.1 coordinate 56,427, forward strand.
GAAGTCACCGTCGACACCAACGAGGTGCCCGGCGCGCAGGACCAGGTCGACGTGGTGCTGAACGTGGTCGAGCGCCCGACCGGCAATATCTCGGTCGGTGCCGGCTACTCGAGCCAGCAGAAGCTCTCGCTGACCGGCTCGATCCGGCAGGAAAACGTGTTCGGCTCGGGCAACTACCTCGGCATCGACGTCAACACCGCCTACACCGGCCGTGCGCTGGTGCTGTCGACGGTCGACCCCTACTTCACCGTCGACGGCGTCTCGCGTGCCTTCGATCTGTTCTACCGCACGACCAAGCCCTACAACACCCTGGGCGAGCAGTACGAGCTGATCAGCCGCGGCGGCTCGCTGCGCTTCGGCGTGCCCTTCTCGGAGCTGGACACGGTGTTCTTCGGGGCCGGCTTCGAGCAGACGACGATCTCCACCTCGGCCGGCCTGCCGAACAGCTATCTGCTGTACGCGATCACCTTCGGCCAGGACAGCACGGCCTTCCCGCTGACCATCGGCTGGCAGCGCGACAACCGCGACAGCGTGATCTCGCCGACGGCCGGCAAGTACCAGCGCGTCAACCTGGAGCTGAGCCCGGCCGGCGATGCGACCTATGCGCGCGCCAATCTGCAGTACCAGCAGTTCTTCCCGATCACCAACAAGATCTCGCTGGGCGTCAACGGCGAACTGGGCTGGGGCGTCGGCATCGCCGGCAAGCCCTATCCGATCTTCAAGAACTTCTACGCCGGCGGCCTCGGCTCGGTGCGGGTGTTCGAGGCCAACTCGCTGGGCCCGGTCGACGTGACCGGCACCTACACCGGCGGCAACCGGCGCCTGAACGTCAACACCGAGCTCTACCTGCCGGTGCCCGGTGGCGGCAACGACAAGACCTTCCGCCTGTTCGGCTTCATGGACGTCGGCAATGTCTGGGCGCAGCACGAGCAGGTGACGGTCGATTCGCTGCGCGCTTCGGCCGGCGTGGGTATCAGCTGGATTTCGCCGATGGGCCCGCTGCGCCTGTCCTACGGCACGCCGATCCGCAAGCAACCCACGGATAGAATCGAGAAATTCCAATTCCAGATCGGGACTGCATTCTGATGAAGAGCAAGCTGTTGAAGGCGGTGGCGCTGGCCGCCACGATGTCCATGGCGGCCATCGCCGCCCAGGCGCAAGATATCAAGATCGGCTACGTCAATAGCGAGCGCGTGCTGCGCGAGTCCAACCTCGCCAAGGCCGCGCAGGCCAAGCTGGAAGCGGAATTCGGCAAGCGCGAGAAGGACCTGAAGGATCTGGAAGGCCGTCTGCGCGGCGCCGCCGAGAAGCTCGAGAAGGATGCCCCGACCCTGGCCGAGACCGAGCGCAACCGCCGCCAGCGCGACCTGATCGAGCAGGAGCGCGATCTGCAGCGCAAGCGCCGCGAGTGGCAGGAAGACCTGACCCAGCGCAAGCAGGAAGAGCTGTCGGCCGTGGTCGAACGCGCCAACCGCATCATCAAGCAGATCTTCGATGCCGAGAAGTACGACCTGATCCTGCAGGACGCGATCCACTTCAGCCCGCGCGTGGACATCACCAAGAAGGTGATCGACGCGCTGAACGCGCAGAAGTGAGCGGAGGAGATCGGGTGAGCCCGGTTTCCCTCAGTGAGATCATCGCCGCCCTGGGCGGCGATCTTCATGGTGCGCCCGAAACGGCGATCGCCCGCATCGGCCCCCTGGCCAGCGCCGACGCGACGACGCTGGCCTTTCTGTCGAACCCGCGCTACCAGTCGCAGCTGGCCACGACGGCCGCCGCCTGCGTGATCGTCGCGCCGGCCTTCGCCGAGGCGGCGACCCAGCGCGGTGCCGCTGCCGGTGGCAGCGCGGCGGCCATCGTCACCCCCGATCCCTATCTTTACTTCGCCCGCCTGACCCAGTGGTGGGCGGCGCGCGTGCGGCCGCAGCCCGTGGCGCGCATCCATCCGAGCGCCGTCATCGATCCGAGCGCGACGCTGGGCGAGGGCGTCGACATCGGCCCGCTGGCCGTGATCGAGGCCGGCGCGCGCATCGGCGACGGCGCGCGTATCGGCCCGCATTGCGTGATCGAGCGCAATGCCGCGGTCGGCCCCGGCACGCGCCTGGCCGCGCGGGTGACCTTGGGCTACGACTGCCGCATCGGCGCGCGCGGCATCGTCCATGGCGGCGTCGTCATCGGCGCCGACGGCTTCGGCTTCGCGCCGAACAAGGGGGCCTGGGAAAAGATCGAGCAGCTGGGCGCCGTCGTCATCGGCGACGATGTCGAGATCGGCGCCAACACCTGCATCGACCGCGGCGCGCTCGACGACACGGTGATCGAGGACGGCGTCAAGCTCGACAACCAGATCCAGATCGGCCACAACGTGCGCATCGGCAAGCACACGGCCATGGCCGGCTGCTCGGCGATCGCCGGCAGCACGACCATCGGCGCCCATTGCACGATAGGCGGGGCGGCGATGATCATCGGCCACCTGACCCTGGCCGACCATGTCCACATCTCGATGGGCACGGCGATCACGCGCAGCATCAGCAAGCCGGGCCAGTACAGCGGTGTCTTCCCCTTCGACGACAATGCGAACTGGGAAAAGAACGCGGCGACCTTGCGCCAGCTGCATTCTTTGCGAGAGCGCCTGCGGGCGCTTGAGAAAAAAACGAACAGCGACTAGGCCTGAGGCCCGAGAAATCATTGGCGGCGCGCCCTGCGCCGCGAGACAAGCGAACGAATCGACATCATGGACATCCACGACATCCTCAAGCGCCTGCCGCACCGCTACCCGATCCTGCTGGTCGACCGCGTGCTCGAACTGGACAAGGGCCAGCGCATCCGCGCGCTGAAGAACGTGTCGATCAACGAGCCGCATTTTCTCGGCCATTTCCCGCATCGGCCGGTGATGCCGGGGGTGCTGATCCTCGAGGCGCTGGCCCAGGCCGCGACCTTGCTGGCCCTGCACAGCATGGACACGGTGCTGGACGACAAGTCGGTCGTCTATTTCGCCGGCATCGATGGCGCCCGCTTCAAGCGTCCGGTCGAGCCGGGCGACCAGCTCTTCCTCGACGTGACGCTGGACCGCGCTAAGGCCGGCATCTACAAGTTCACGGGCCGCGCCCTGGTCGGCGAGCAACTGGCCGCCGAGGCGCAGCTGATGTGCACGATGCGCCGCATCGCTGAGTAAGAGAAGAAGACCATGAGCCGGATTCATCCCACGGCCATCGTCGATCCGGCGGCCCAGCTGGACGGCTCGGTCGAGGTCGGCGCCTACACGCTGATCGGCCCGCATGTGAAGATAGGCGCCGGCACCGTCGTCGGCCCGCATTGCGTGATCGAGGGCCACACGAGCATCGGCGAGAGCAACCGCTTCTACCAGTTCAGCTCGATCGGGGCAGCCAACCAGGACATGAAGTACGCCGGCGAGCCGACCGAGCTGGTGATCGGCGACCGCAACACGGTGCGCGAGTTCTGCACGCTCAATATCGGCACCGTGCAGGACAAGGGCGTGACCCGCGTCGGCCACGACAACTGGATCATGGCCTACTGCCACCTGGCCCACGACGTCGTGCTCGGCAACCACAATGTGCTGGCCAATGGCGCGACCCTGGCCGGCCATGTCGAGGTCGGCGACCATGTGACCATCGGCGGCCTGACCGGCGTGCTGCAGCGCATGCGCATCGGCTCGCAGGCGATGATCGGCTTCCAGGCCCATGTGGCGCAGGACGTGCCGCCCTTCATGACGGTCGACGGCAACCCGCTGACCGCGCGCGCGGTCAATGTGGTTGGCCTCAAGCGCCGCGGCTTCTCCGACGAGCGCATCGCCACGATCCGCCAGATCCACAAGCTGATCTACCGTTCGGGCCTGACCCTGGCCCAGGCGATTGCCGAGATCGAGACCCTGGGCGGGGAGGATGCCTTGCTGATGCGCGACTTCCTCGCCGCCGCGACGCGCGGGATCGTGCGCTGATGAAGCTCGGAATGGTCGCTGGCGAGGCGTCCGGCGATCTGCTCGGCGGGCTGCTGCTGACCGGATTGCGGCAGCGCTGGCCCGAGCTGCAGAGCGCGGGCATCGGCGGGCCGAAGATGATCGCCCAGGGCTTCGAGACCTGGTGGCCGCACAGCAAGCTGTCCATCTTCGGCTATGTCGATGCGCTCTTGAACATCCGCGAGCTGCTGGCCATCCGCAAGCAGCTGGGCAAGCGGCTGCTGGCCGAGCGACCGGCCGCCTTCATCGGCATCGACGCGCCGGACTTCAATTTCGGCCTCGAGGAACGACTGAAGCAGCAGGGCGTCAAGACCATCCATTTCGTCTGCCCCTCGATCTGGGCCTGGCGCGCCGAGCGGGTCCACAAGATCAAGCGCTCGGCCGACCATGTGCTGTGCCTGTTCCCCTTCGAGCCCGAGATCCTGCACAAGGAAGGCATCGGTGCCAGCTATGTCGGCCATCCGCTGGCCGATGCGATCCCGCTGGAGCCACCGAGAGCCGCCGCCCGTGCGGCACTGGGCCTGGGCGAAGCGGATACCGTCGTCGCCCTGCTGCCGGGCAGCCGGCGCAGCGAGATCAGGTACATCGCGCCGGCGATGCTGGGTGCTGCCCAGCTGATGGCCCAGGCGCGTCCCGGCTTGCGCTTCGTGATGCCCATCGCGCCGGGCCTGCGCGAGATGCTGGCGCCGCTGCTGCCCGCCGGGCTGAATATCGAACTGCTGGACGGCCGCTCGCACGAGGCGCTGGCCGCTTGCGACATCACCCTGGTCGCCAGCGGCACGGCGACCTTGGAGGCGGCGCTGTTCAAGCGGCCGATGGTCATCGCCTACCGCATGCATGCGCTGAACTGGTGGCGGATGAAGGGCAAGAACTACCAACCCTGGGTCGGCCTGCCGAACGTGCTGGCGCGCGACTTCGTCGTGCCCGAGCTGATCCAGGACAGGTGCACGCCGGAGAACCTGGCCCGCGAGGGCCTGGCCTGGCTTGTTGAGCCCGAGCGCTATGCGAAGGCGCAGGCCATCTTCCAAGAGCAACACCTGACGCTGCGCTGCAATACCGCGCAAAGAGCCAGCGATGCGATCGCGCAAGTCATCGCTGCTTGAGTCCGCCCCTGAGCAACTCGGGCTGAGCTGGGACGCGATCGGTCTGATGGCCGGCGTCGACGAGGCTGGCCGCGGCCCGCTGGCCGGCCCGGTCGTCGCCGCGGCGGTGATCCTCGACGACCAGCAACCGATCCGCGGCCTGGCCGATTCCAAGATCCTCAGCGAAAAGAAGCGCGAGCAGCTGTTCGACGAGATCCACGCCAAGGCGCTGTGCTTCTGCATCGCCGAGGCGACGGTCGCGGAGATCGACACGCTGAACATCCTGCAGGCGACGATGCTGGCGATGCGCCGCGCGGTCGAGGGCCTGCGGCTGAAGCCGATCAAGGTGCTGGTCGACGGCAACCGCATCCCGGTGCTGCGCATCCCGGCCGAGGCCATCGTCGGCGGCGACGCGACGGTGCAGGCGATCTCGGCCGCCTCCATCCTGGCCAAGGTGCACCGCGACCGCCAATGCCACGCGATGCACGAGGCGCTGCCGCATTACGGCTTTGCCAGCCACAAGGGCTATGGCACGGCCGAGCATCTGGCGGCGCTGCGCGAGCATGGCCCCTGCGCCTGGCACCGCCAGAGCTTCGCGCCGGTGCGGGAGTGGCAGCGATGAGCAGCGCGACCGTCCTGCATATCACGTCCAAGGACAACCCGGTGCTGCAGCGCCTGCGCAAGCTGAGCCAGGACGGCGGCGCCTACCGCAAGCTCGGCTCGGTCTGGCTGGAAGGCGACCATCTGGTGCGCGCCTGCCTGCAGCGCGGCCATGCGGTGACGCAGGCGGTGCTAACCGAGGCGGCCGCCGCCGATCCGGCGCTGCGCGCGCTGGCCGAGGCCGCGCCGCGCATGCTGGTCGTGCCGCTGGCGCTGTTCAAGACCATCAGCGGCCTGGAGTCGCCGGCGCAGATCGGCTTCGAGGTACCGCATGCCGCCGGGCAAGCTTTGACCCCGGGGCTGGACTCGGTCGTGCTGGACCGGCTGCAGGATGCCGGCAATGTCGGCACCATTCTGCGCAGTGCGGCGGCCTTCGGCTTCAGGCAGGTGCTGGCGCTGAAGGGCACGGCGGCGCTGTGGAGTCCGAAGGTCTTGCGCGCCGGCATGGGCGCGCATTTCGGCCTGCGCCTGATCGAGGGCCTGGCGCCGGCCGATCTCGATGCGCTGGCCGCGCCGCTGATCGCGACCAGCTCGCATGCAGAGAAGCAGTTGCACCAGATCGTGCTGCCGCAGCCCTGCGCCTGGGTGATGGGTCACGAGGGGCAGGGCGTGCAGGCCGAGCTGATGGCGCGCTGTGCGCTGACGGTCGGCATTCCGCAGCCGGGCGGCGAGGAGTCGCTGAACGTCGGAAGCGCGGCGGCGATCTGCCTGTACGAGTCGGCGCGCCAGCGCTTATAGCGCCAGCGCGATCACGCCGGCCGCGATAAAGGCCGCGCCCAGCAGGCGCCAATGGCGCTCGCCCTCCTGCAGCAACTGGCCGCCGAGCAGGGCGGCGACCAGCATCGACAGCTCGCGCATCGGCGCGACCCGCGAGACCGGCGCCAGCTGCATCGCGTAGAGCACCAGGATGTAGGCGGCCGGCGAGCAGACCGCCATCAGCAGCACATAAGGCCATTGGCGGCGCAGCGCGGGCATGAAGCCGGCGCGGTCGCGCAGCACGGCGGGCAGCGAGAAGGGCACGCGCAGCACATTGCCGACCCAGTCGATCAGCAGCGGCGAGACCAGCAGCACCTTGACCGCATAGCCGTCCACCAGCGTGTAGCTGGCGATCAGCAGGCCGGTCAGACCGCCCCATAGCACGCCCAGGCGTCGCTTCTCGCGCGCCGCGGCATCGCCGCCGGCGCGGAAGAACAAGGCGGGGCCGCCGGCGATCAGCACGATGCCGCCGACGATGGCGGTCAGGCCCGCCAAGCCGGCCAGGCCCAGCCGCTCGCCGAAGACCAGCACCGCGGCCAAGCTGGAAACCAGCGGGCCGCTGCCGCGCGCGACCGGATAGACGACGTTCAGGTCCGATACCCGGTAGCCCTTCAGCAGGCAGCTGAAGTACAGCATGTGGATGGCCGCGCTGGCCAGCGCGCAGACCCAGGCGGTCGGCGGCCATTGCGGGATCTGCCGCCAGCCGAGGTAAAGCGCCGCCGGTCCCCACAAGAGGCTCACGCCGATCGCGCTGGCCAGCACGAAGTGATGGTTGCCGCCGGCCTTCTTGGCGCCGAGGTTCCAGACGGCATGCAGCAGCGCGGCGCACAGCACCAGCGCCAGGGCGGTGATCGGCACGGCTTCAGTAGACCAGGCGGTCCGGGCGGATGTCGCGCAGGATCGTCGTCGCGATCTCCTCGATCGACTTGTGCGTGGACGACAGCCAGGCGATGCCCTCGCGCTTCATCATCTTCTCGGCCTCGTTGATCTCGTAGCGGCAATTGAGGATGTCGGCGTACTTGCTGCCCGGGCGGCGCTCGTTGCGGATCTGCGAGAGCCGATCCGGGTCGATGGTCAGGCCGAAGCACTTGCCCTTGTGCGGCGCTAGCGAGGCCGGCATCTTGTTGCGCTCGAAGTCCTCGGGGATCAGCGGGTAGTTGGCGGCCTTGATGCCATGCTGCATCGCCAGGTACAGCGAGGTCGGCGTCTTGCCGCAGCGCGACACGCCGACCAGGATCACGTCGGCCGCGTCCAGGTTCTTGGCCGACTGGCCGTCGTCATGGGCCAGCGAGAAATTGATCGCCTCGATGCGGTCGTGATATTCCTGGCTGCGCGCAACGTCGGAGAAGCGGCCGACGCGGTGGTTGCTCTTGACCTGGAACTCCTCTTCCAGCGGCTCGATGAAGGTGGCGAACATATCGATCACCCGGCCCTGGCAATGGTCGCGCACGATCTTCAGCACCTCGCGGTCGACCAGGGTTGCGAACACGATCGCGCGCTTGCCCTCGCGCTCGCCGGTCTCGTTGATCTCGCGCACCACGGCATAGGCCTTCTCGGTCGTGTCGACAAAGGGCCGGCGCACATGGCGGGGCTTGATCGGGAACTGGGCCAGGATGGAGTTGCCGAAGGTCTCGGCCGTGATGCCGGTGCCGTCGGAGATGAAGTACACGGTGCGATCAGTCATGGCGGCGTCCGAAGAAGTCTTTTCTTGCCCTGTTGCACCTTGCACTGCAACAAGCCTTTTCATCATAAGCGGGCTTACCCGTAGAATCGGCCGCAATTTCCTGCCATGGCCATGCCGATCCCCAAGCGACAACCAGAATCGACAAGTCTTGCGGACCCGGCCGGCCCGACGCTTAGCAGCGCGGTGGCGGAAGCGCGGAATTCACAACATCACGGAGTTTTCCCATGTCTGCATCCCGCTTTGAGCCGACCGCCCTGGTCGTTCCTTTTGAGCAGCTGAGAATGAGCGACGTCGAGGTCGTTGGCGGCAAGAACGCCAGCCTCGGCGAAATGATCTCGCAGCTCGCCGCCTCCGGCGTGCGCGTGCCCGGCGGCTTCGCCACCACCGCGCATGCCTTCCGCGAGTTCCTCAAGCATGAGGGCCTGGATCGCCGTATCCAGGACCGCCTGGCCACGCTGGACACCGACGACGTGCGCGCGCTGGCCGAGGTCGGCGCCGAAATCCGTGGCTGGGTCGAGGCCCAGCCCTTTCCGGCCGATCTGGAAGCGGCGATCCGTTCCTCCTTCGCCCGCCTGACCGCCGACAATCCGGGCGTCTCCTTTGCCGTGCGCTCCTCGGCCACCGCCGAGGACCTGCCGGACGCCTCCTTTGCCGGCCAGCAGGAAACCTTCCTCAACGTCGTCGGCATTGAGGACGTGCTGCACAAGATGAAGGAGGTCTTCGCCTCCCTCTACAACGACCGCGCGATCAGCTACCGCGTGCACAAGGGCTTCGCCCATGCCGATGTGGCGCTGAGCGCCGGCGTGCAGCGCATGGTGCGCTCCGACCTCGGCTCGGCCGGCGTGATGTTCACCATCGACACCGAGAGCGGCTTCAAGGACGTGGTCTTCATCACCTCCAGCTACGGCCTGGGCGAGACGGTCGTGCAGGGGGCTGTCAACCCGGACGAGTTCTACGTCCACAAGCCGGCGCTGAAGGCCGGCAAGTCGGCCGTGATCCGCCGCAATCTGGGATCGAAGCTGCTGCGCATGGAATTCGCCTCGGCCGAGGAGAAGGCGGCCAGCGGCAAGCTGGTGAAGACGGTCGACACCATGCCCGAGCAGCGCAACCGCTATTCGCTGGCCGACGCGGAGGTGATCGAGCTGGCCAAGTACGCGCTGATCATCGAGCAGCATTACGGCCGCGCGATGGATATCGAGTGGGGTCGCGACGGCATCGACGGCCAGCTCTACATCCTGCAGGCCCGGCCCGAGACGGTGAAGAGCCAGGCCGAGGGCCAGGTCGAGATGAGCTACAAGCTCAAGGGACAGAGCGCCGTGCTGGCCGAGGGCCGCGCGATCGGCCAGAAGATCGGCACCGGCCCGGTGCGCCTGGTCTCCAGCGTGGCCGAGATGGAGCGCGTGCAGCCCGGCGACGTGCTGGTCACCGACATGACCGACCCGAACTGGGAACCGGTGATGAAGCGCGCCAGCGCCATCGTCACCAACCGCGGCGGCCGCACCTGCCACGCGGCCATCATCGCGCGCGAGCTGGGCATCCCGGCCGTGGTCGGCTGCGGCGACGCGACCGAGACGCTCAAGGACGGCCAGCTGGTGACGGTGGCCTGCTCCGAGGGCGACACCGGCTATATCTACGACGGCCTCTTGGAGACCGAGATCAGCGAGGTGCACCGCGGCGAGCTGCCCTATTGCCCGATCAAGATCATGATGAACGTCGGCAACCCGCAGCTGGCCTTCAACTTCGCGCAGATGCCGTCGGCCGGCGTCGGCCTGGCGCGGCTCGAGTTCATCATCAACAACAATATCGGCGTCCACCCGAAGGCCATCCTCGACTATCCGAACATCGACGCCGACCTGAAGAAGGCGGTCGAGTCGGTGGCCCGTGGCCATGCCTCGCCGCGCGCCTTCTATGTCGACAAGCTGACCGAGGGCATCGCGACGATCGCGGCGGCCTTCTTCCCGCGGCCGGTGATCGTGCGCCTGTCGGACTTCAAGAGCAACGAGTACCGCAAGCTGATCGGCGGCTCGCGCTACGAGCCGGACGAAGAGAACCCGATGCTGGGCTTCCGCGGCGCCTCGCGCTATATCAGCGGCGAGTTCTCGGACGCCTTCGCGATGGAGTGCGAGGCGCTGCGCCGCGCGCGCAACGAGATGGGTCTCAGCAATATCGAGATCATGGTGCCCTTCGTGCGCACCGTGCGGCAGGCCGAGCGTGTCGTCGCGATGCTGGCCGAGCGCGGCCTGAAGCGCGCCGCCACCGGCGGCCAGGACGGCCTGCGCGTGATCATGATGTGCGAGGTGCCCAGCAACGCCATCCTGGCGGACCAGTTCCTCGAGCATTTCGACGGCATGTCGATCGGCTCCAACGACCTGACCCAGCTGACCCTGGGCCTCGATCGCGACTCGGGCCTGGAGCAACTGGCCGGCGATTTCGACGAACGCGATCCGGCCGTCAAGGCGATGATCTCGCGCGCGATCACAGCCTGCCGCGCCACCGGCAAGTACATCGGCATCTGCGGTCAGGGCCCCAGCGACCATCCTGACTTCGCCGACTGGCTGGCCGGCGAGGGCATCGTCTCGATCTCGCTCAATCCGGACACCGTCGTCGACACCTGGCAGCGTCTGGCCAAGCGCTGATCGACCTCGCCCTGGCCGCCCGGGTTCGTCGCTATCGACAGGCCCGGGTCGGCCCCGGATGATCCGGCCGTGCCGAAACCGAGCGCTTCTTCCTCCTCCTCGTCGCCCGCAGCCGCCGGCCTCGGCCCGCGGCTGAACCGCATCTATGCCTGGTACACGCTGGGTTTCGGCCTGTTCGTGGGGGCGCTGGCGCTGCTGGAGAAGTTCGGCCTGTCCAAGAACTGGATCGGCTTCTGCTTCCTCGCGGCGACGGTGGGCGTCTATGCGGTGATCGGCGTGCTGAGCCGCACGACCGACACCGAGGAATACTATGTGGCCGGCCGCCGCGTGCCGGCCTTCTACAACGGCATGGCGGCCGGCGCCGACTGGATGAGCGCCGCCAGCTTCATCGGCATGGCCGGCACGCTGTACCTGAGCGGCTATGGCGGCCTCGCCTATGTGCTGGGCTGGACGGGGGGCTTCTGCCTGGTCGCCCTGTGCCTGGCGCCCTATCTGCGCCGCTTCGGCCAGTTCACCATTCCCGACTTCCTCGGCGCGCGCTACGGCAGCAACGGCCTGCGCCTGCTGGCGGCGCTGGCGGCGATCCTGATCTCCTTTGTCTACCTGGTCGCGCAGATCTACGGCGTCGGCCTTATCACGACGCGGCTGACCGGCATGGCCTTCGAGATCGGCGTCTTTGTCGGCGTCGGCGGCGTGCTGGTCTGCTCCTTCCTCGGCGGCATGCGCGCGGTCACCTGGACCCAGGTGGCGCAGTACATCATCCTCATCGTCGCCTATGTGGTGCCGGTCGTCTGGCTGAGCGTCAAGCAGACCGGCTCGCCGCTGCCGCAGGCGGTCTACGGCTACCAACTGCAAAAGCTCAGCGAGCGCGAGCAGGAGCTGCTGCACGACCCGCGAGAACTGCAGGTGCAGCAGATCTTCCAGCAGCGCGCCGAGGCCAGCGCCGCCAAGCTGCGCGATGTGCCGGCGACCCTGGCCGAGGAGCGCATCAAGGCGGCGCGCCAGGTCGCCGCGCTGAAGGCCGACGATGCGCCGCTGGCGCAGATCCAGGCGGCCGAGAAACAGCGCGCCGCGCTGCCCCGCACGCCGGCCGAGGCGCGCGAGCAATGGCAGCGCCAGCAGGCGGCCGACGAGGCGCGCGCACAGCCGCTGGCCGGCATGCCGCCGCATGCGCAGGCCTTTGCCGGCGATCCGGACGGCACGCCGGCCGAGCGCCAGGCCTTCGACGATTCGCGGCGCAACTTCCTGGCTCTGGTGTTCTGCCTGATGGTCGGCACGGCCGGCCTGCCGCATCTGCTGATGCGCTACTACACGACGCCCTCGGTGCGCGAGGCGCGCGAGTCGGTCGCCTGGTCGCTGTTCTTCATCAGCCTGCTGTACTTCACCGCGCCGGCGCTGGCGGTGATGGTCAAGTACGAGGTCTTCAACCATCTGGTCGGCATCCCCTTCGATCAGCTGCCGGCCTGGATCGGGCAATGGACCCGCGTCGATCCGGGGCTGCTGTCGGTCGGCGACGTCAATGGCGACGGCGTGCTGCAGCTGGGCGAAATGCGCATCGGCGGGGACATCATCATGCTGGTGACGCCGGAGCTGGCCGGCCTGCCCTATGTGGTCTCCGGCATGGTCGCGGCCGGCGGCTTGGCCGCGGCGTTGTCGACGGCCGATGGCCTGCTGCTGACGATCTCGGCGGCGCTGTCGCACGATGTCTATTTCCGCGTCATCAACCCGGGCGCCATCGCCAACCGCCGTGTCACCCTGGCCAAGGCGCTGGTGCTGGCGGCGGCGCTGATCGCGGCGGCGGTGGCGGCGCAGAAACCGGCCGACATCCTGATCCTGGTTGCGGCCGCCTTTTCATTCGCCGGCGCGGCCTTCTTCCCGGCCCTGGTGCTGGGCATCTTCTGGCGCCGCGCCAATGCCTGGGGCGCGATCGCCGGCATGCTGGTCGGCCTCGGCGTGACCGGCTACTACATGGTCTGCGCCCACCCCTGGCTGCGTGCGGCCCTGGGCGTGCCCGGCCCGGCCGAGCTGTGGTGGGGGGTGCAGCCGATCTCGGCCGGCGCCTTCGGCGTGCCGGCCGCCTTCGCGGTGCACTGCATCGTCAGCCTGCTGACGCCGGCGCCACGTCGCGCGCAGATGGAAACGCTGGACCGGCTGCGCTCGCCGCTGGCCTGAGCGCGTCGACGACCGCGCGGCGAGGGCAGCCCGTCTCCTAGGCAAAGCGCTGATTCCGTATTACAATCGCTGGTTCCCCTTGCCGGGCCACGAGTTTGACGCTGTGGCGCGGCTTCCGCAGGTCCTTGGCCGCTTCGTGGCCGGGCCTGGAATCCACAAGGAGTTTTTATGCGTCACTATGAAATCGTTCTGCTGATCCATCCGGATCAAAGCGAACAAGTTCCGGCCATGCTGGAGCGTTACAAGGGCCTGATCACCGCCAGCGGCGGTGTCGTGCACCGCGTCGAAGATTGGGGCCGCCGCCAGATGGCTTACCTGATCCAGAAGCTGGCCAAGGCTCATTACCTGTGCCTGAACATCGAAGTCAGCCCGGCTACCCTGGCAGAAATCGAGACCGGCTTCCGCTTCAACGACGCCGTGCTGCGTCACCTGACCGTCGTCAAGTCCAAGGCCGAGACGACCCCGTCGGTGATGATGAAGAGCGTCGAGCGCGAAGAGGCCCGCAAGGCGCCTCAGCAAGAAGCAGCCTAAATCGCGCTGGCGATAGGCGCATGGCTCCTTCGGCGCTGCCGCAATCCTGATCGGCTGTGAATCAGCTGATCTTGCAGGCGACGCTGCTGGAGCTGGGATTGGTCCGGTACACACCGGCCGGCCTGATGGCCCTGGACCTCGGCTTGAAGCACGAGGGGCAGGCGCTGGAAGCCGGCAGACCCCGCAAGGTCTCGATGGAGATCAAGGCGGTGGCGATCGGTGAAACCGCCAAGCGACTGCAGGCGCTGGGTGTCGGTGCAGAGGCCCGTTTCTCGGGTTTCCTCACCAACCAGCGCAACGGACGTGGGACGATTTTCCACGTCACGGCGGTCGACTGATCCGCGCGATGCCAGACATGTTCGTTCCGGATAGAAATTAACGAGGTTCAATATGCCCCCGCCACGTGGTAAAGGTCGCTTCTCGAAGGACAAGAAGCCCAAGCGCAACCAACAATCGCTGCTGTTCCGCCGCAAGCGTTTCTGCCGCTTCACCGTCACCGGTGTCGAGCAGATCGACTACAAGGACATCGACACGCTGCGCGATTTCGTCGGTGAAAACGGCAAGATCACGCCGGCTCGTCTGACGGGCACGCGCGCTTTCTTCCAGCGTCAGCTGACGGTTGCCATCAAGCGCGCGCGCTTCCTGGCCATGCTGCCGTACAGCGACCAGCACAAGGTCTGAGGAGTCACCCATCATGCAAATCATCCTGCTTGAAAAAGTGGCCAACCTCGGCAACCTGGGCGACGTCGTCAAGGTCAAGGACGGCTATGCACGCAACTTCCTGATCCCGACCCGCCAGGCACGCCGTGCCACCGCGGCCGCGATCAAGGAATTCGAAGCCAAGCGCGCCGAACTGGAAAAGGCCGCCGCCGAGAAGCTGGCTGCTGCCCAGACACTGGGCGAAGGCCTGGCCGGCAAGACCGTGCGCATCAGCCAGAAGGCTGGCGTGGACGGCCGCCTGTTCGGTTCGGTCACCAATGCCGATATCGCCGAAGCGCTGACGAAGCTGGGCTTCGCCATTGCCAAGTCGCAGGTTCGCCTGCCGCTGGGCCCGCTGAAGGCCGTCGGCGAGTTCCCGGTCAATGTCGCTCCGCACACCGACGTCGTCGTCGAGGTGACGGTGCAGGTCGTTGCCGAAACCGAGTAAGCCCTAATGGTCGGCAGCCTTGATGGCTGCTCAGATCGGAAAAGCCGATGACTGCCCAGTCGTCGGCTTTTTGTCTTCTGGGGGCTGCAGTTATCCCGCTGTAACCCCAGATCGTGAACATCTTTTCCACAGCCTTCTGCACAGGGGCTGTGGATAGCCGTAGTCAGCCATGTCAGCGATCTTTTCCGCGCCCGGTTCCTCCAACGGCGCCCAGGACGACGAAGTCGCCCGCCTGCGCGTGCCGCCGCATTCGGTCGAGGCCGAGCAGAGCGTGCTCGGCGGCCTGCTGATCGACAACAGCGCCTGGGATCGCGCCGGCGATCTGCTCAGCGAGACCGACTTCTACCGCTTCGAGCACAAGCTGATCTTTGCCGCCACGGGCAAGCTGATCAATGCCGGCAAACCGGCCGATGTGGTGACGGTATTCGAGGAGCTGACCTCGCTGGGCAAGGCCGCCGATTGCGGCGGCCTGGCCTATCTGAACGCGCTGGCGCAGAGCGTGCCCAGCGCCGGCAATCTGCGCCGCTACGCCGAGATCGTGCGCGAGCGCGCCGTGCTGCGCAAGCTGGTCAGCGTCAGCGACGAGATCGCCAGTGCGGCGCTGAACCCGCAGGGCCGTCCGGTCAAGGACATCGTCGACGAGGCCGAGGGCAAGATCTTTCGCATCAACGAGGAAGGCAACAAGGGCGGCCAGGGCTTCCAGAGCATGGACAACCTGGTCGTGCAACTGATCGACCGCGTCAACGAGCTGGCCGAGAATGGCGCCGAGGACGTGACCGGCGTGCGCACCGGCTTCTACGACCTGGACCGAATGACGGCCGGCCTGCAGCCGGGCGACCTGATCATCCTGGCTGCGCGTCCGTCGATGGGCAAGACCGCCTTCGCGATCAATATCGGCGAGAACGTCGCCATCGACGAGGGCCTGCCGGTCGTCATCTACTCGATGGAAATGGGCGCGGCCCAGCTGGCGCTGCGTATGGTCGGCTCGATCGGCCGCATCGACCAGGGCCATCTGCGCACCGGCCGCCTGGCCGACGACGAATGGGGTCGCCTGTCCGAGGCGGTCGACAAGCTCGGCAAGGCCAGCATCTACATCGACGAGAGCCCCGGCCTGTCGCCGTCCGAGGTGCGTGCGCGCGCGCGCCGCCAGGCCCGCATCAGCGGCCAGCTGGGTCTGATCATCATCGACTACCTGCAGCTGATGAGCGGCAATGGCGGGGCCAACGAGGAAAACCGCGCCACCGTGGTCGGCGAGATCTCGCGCGGCCTGAAGGCGCTGGCCAAGGAACTCAAGTGCCCGGTGATCGCGCTGTCGCAGCTCAATCGCTCGGTCGAGACGCGGCCCGACAAGCGGCCGATGATGTCCGACCTGCGCGAGTCCGGCGCCATCGAGCAGGATGCCGACATCATCATGTTCATCTACCGCGACGAGTACTACACCAAGGACCAGTGCCAGGAGCCGGGCGTGGCGGAGATCATCATCGCCAAGCAGCGTAACGGCCCGGTCGGCACGGTGAAGCTGGCCTTCCAGCGCATGCACACCAAGTTCGAGAACCTGGCGCCCGGCTACTCGGGCGGCGGTGGCGGCGAGTACTGAGACGCCGGTGTCCGAGGCGATCTTCGAGCCGGCGCAGATCGCGCCGAGCGCCGAACAGCTGGCGATCCAGCTGACGCGCGCCCGCCATGTGCTGGTCGAGGCCAATGCCGGCGCCGCCAAGACGACGACGCTCGCCTTGCGCATCGCGCAGGCGCTTTGGCGCGGCGCCGAGCCGGCGATGATTCTGGCGCTGACCTACACGGCGCCGGCGGTGCAGGCCTTGCGCACGCAACTGCGCCTGATCGGCCTCGCGCCCGAGCAGATCGCGGCGCTGCGCATCGCCAGCTTCGAGGCCTTCAGCACCGCGCTGCTCGAGGCGATCGAGGGGCCGGGCACCCTACAGCTGACAAGCCTGGAGCAGGTGCGGCCCTATGTCTTGCGCGCGATCGAGCGCGCGCAGAGCTGGCCCGAGGAGCGTCATCCGGAGGAGCTGGTTGTCGCCGGCCCGTCGACGGCCCTGGTCGAGGGCCTGCTGAAGTCCTTTGCGGTGCTGAAGGGCCGCATGGCCATCGAGCAGCTCGATGCCGACAGCACGCCGAGCCCGGCGCTGGCCGAGGAACTGGGGGTCGACTACCTGACGCTGCGGGTGCGCGGCGCCTACGAGGCGATACGCCGCGGCGGCCATCCCGACCATCCGCAGTTCCGCCACGACGGCGATGCCTGCTACGACCTGGCGCGGGCGCTGCTGCGCGAGGAGTTCGTCGGCGAGCGCTCGCCCTTCGCGCTGGGCCTGGCGCTGATCGTCGTCGACGAGATGCACGACACCAACCGCGCGATGTTCACCATCCTGAAGGCCTTGCTGGCGCACAACCGGCGCGCCGCCTTCGTCGGCGTCGGCGACCGCGACCAGGTGATCCATTCGCAGGCCGGCGCCGAGGCCGGTTTCATGCACGAGTGCTTCGTCCAGGAGATCGGCGCGCCGCTGCGCCTGCCGCTGACGGCCAGCCACCGTTTCGGCGCCGGGTTGGCCCAGGCGGTCGGCGCGCTGGCGCGCAAGCCCTATGCGGCCGCGCTGCCGCTGCAGGCGACCGAGCTGCAGCTGCTGCCGGCCGAATCGCCGCGCGTGATGGCTCAGCTGGTCGCGCGCGCGGCGCAGGCGCATCTGGCGCAGTCCGAATGCCGCGAATTGCGCATCCTCTTGCGCCAGCCGGCGCATTCCATCCTGATCGAACGCGAGCTGCTGAAGCTGGGCATCGGCTATGGCGTCCAGGGCATGCAGGCCTTTCTGCAGCGCCGCGAGATCCTGCTGGTGCGCGGCCTGCAGGCCTATGTGGTCGACGACTTCGATGGCTTCGCCAGCAAGGCGCAGCGCGCGCAGATGCTGGAGGCGCTGATGCTGTTCGCCGGCGCCTGGATCGAGAGCAGCGAGCTGCGCCATCTCGATGCGGTGAGCGCGCAGCGCCGCGCGATCGACGAGGCGGCGGCGCAGCCGGGCTGGCTGCGCGACTTCATCGAGGGTCAGGTCTTGCGCAATGCCTCGGCCTTCGCGCTGCCGCGGCTGCAGGCGGCGATGGAGGTGCTGCGCAGCGGTGATCTCCAAGCCTTCGAGCAGCGCTTTATGAAGGCGCTCGACCCCGCCGGCCTGGCCGGCGCGGTGCTGGTCCGGCGTGCGGACATCGAGCAGCTGCGCGACAACATCGCCCAGCTGGTGCAACTGGTGGTCGGCGAGGGCGAGGGCCTGGACGGCGTGTTCGAGCTGCTGCATGCGCTGGAGCTGGCGCAGGCCCGGCTACGCGGCAACCCCCGGGTCACGCTGTCCAGCATCGAGGCTGCCAAGGGCCTGGAATTCGACCATGTGCTGATTCCGTATCTGTCGCGCGGCGAGTTCGTCGGCGAGGGCAGCACGGCCGAGAACCGCAATCTGCTCTATGTGGCGATGACGCGCGCGCGGCGCCGGCTGAGCCTGGCCTTCGACCCGGCCAAGCCCTCGCGCTATCTGATCGAGGCGGGCCTGCTGTCAAATTGAAACGGCGCTGGAAATCCGAACGAATACTGTATAAATTAACAGTATGCCGTTCAAGCCCAGCACCAATGCGACGCCCGCCCAGGCGCAGCCGCTCTATGTCCAGGCCGACAGCCTGAAGGGCCGCGGCAGCGGCTGGGCGATCGCGCACCGCTACCAGAACGAGCTGCGCGAGCAATACGACGACGGCTGGGGTTCGCTGGTGCAGGAGGCCGGCGAGGAGCATCTGCCGCCGAGCACGCAGATCATCGAGGAGCGGGCCAAGAGCATCATCTCGAGCAACCAGTCGCCGGACATCAGCTTCGATACCTCGATCAATCCCTATCGCGGCTGTGAGCACGGTTGCATCTACTGTTTCGCGCGGCCCACGCACAGCTATCTGAACCTGTCGCCGGGCATCGATTTCGAGACCAAGATCATCGCCAAGGTCAATGCGGCCGAGCGCCTGCGCGCTAGCTTCGCCAGCCCGAGCTACCAGCCGCGTTCGCTGTGCATAGGCACGGCCACCGATGCCTACCAGCCGGTGGAGCGCAAGCTGGGCATCACCCGCGCGCTGATCGAGGTGCTGGCCGAGCATGGCCATCCGTTCTCGATGGTGACCAAGTCTTCCGGCATCGAGCGCGATCTGGACCTGATCGCGCCGATGGCCGCCCGCAATCTGGCTTCGGTCTATCTGTCGGTGACGACGCTGGACCCGGCGCTGGCGCGCATCCTCGAGCCGCGCGCCGCCGCCCCGCATCGGCGCCTGCGCACCATAGAGACGCTGGCCCAGGCCGGAGTGCCGGTGGGCGTCAGCGTCTCGCCGCTGATCCCCTTCCTGAACGAGCCGGAGCTCGAGCGCATCCTCGAGGCGGCCGCTGCGGCCGGCGCACGCGCCGCCTTCAGCATCCCGCTGCGCCTGCCTTGGGAGGTCAATCCGCTGTTCCAGGACTGGCTGCAGCGCCATTACCCCGATCGCGCTGCGCGGGTGATGGCGCGGCTGCGCGAGATGCGCGGGGGGCGCGACAACGATCCGCGCTTCGGCTCGCGGATGAGCGGCGAAGGCCTGTGGGCGCAACTGATTGCCCAGCGCCTGAAAAAGGCCAGCCAGCGCTTCGGCCTAACGCGCGAGCGCGTCGTGCTGGACCTGAGCCAGTTCCGCCGGCCCACGGCCATGCCGGCCGGCGGTGGTCGGCAGGGCGAGTTGTTCTGAGGATCTGCGTCGGATCAGCGCGCGCGACAGGGCGCGATCATGTCCATGGCGGGCCGATAGACGCTGGTCTGCACGCCTGCCATGCCCAGCACCGTGTGGAAGAGGTGGTCGTGCGAGTAGGGCTGGTCCAGACGCTGCGCCATGCACTGTGCCTGCGGCCCCTTGCCGACCACATCGCCGGCCGCTGCGCCCTCGGACATCCACAGGATCAGCGGCACATGGGTCTGCTCGCGCGGCGCGAAGGCGTAGGGCACGCCATGCAGATAGAGATTGTTCTCGCCGAGCGACTCGCCGTGGTCGGAGACGTAGAAGAGACTGGCATCAAAGCGCTGCTGCTGGCCCTGCAGCCAGCGCACGGCGCCGGCCAGCACATGGTCGGTATAGGCGATCGTGTTGTCGTAGGCGTTCACGACCTGCTCGCGCGGGCATTGCTGCAAGGCATTGCTCGTGCATTCGGGCTGGAAGGGCTTGCGCGCGGCCGGCGAGCGCTTGTAGTAGGCCGGGCCATGGCTGCCCATCTGGTGCAGCACCAGGACGACGCCCTGGGTCGTCCGCGCCGGGTCGAGCGCGGCCAGGCGCTCGTCGAGACCGTGAAGCAGCGCCTCGTCCAGGCATTCCTCGCCGTCGCAGAGCCCGGCCGGCAGCGGCTTGGCTCCGGCCGGCAACTGGGTCGTCATGCTGTTGGGCACGCGCTCGCAGACGCCCTTGCAGCCGCTCTGGTTGTCCAGCCATAGCACGGCCAGGCCGGCGCGCTGCAGCACGTCGAGCAGGTTCTGCTGCGGCTTCTTCTGTTCGCCGTACTGCTCGCGGCCCAGCGGCGAGAACATGCAGGGCAGGGAGGCCGCCGTGCTGGTGCCGCAGGACGTGACGTTCTTGAAGCTCAGCACCGGCAGCTTGGCCAGTTCGGCATTGGTCGGCCGCTCGTAACCGTCCAGCGAGAAATTGGCCGCGCGGGCCGTCTCGCCGACGACCAGCAGCAGCAGCGGCGGCTTGGCGCCGGCCGGGCGCGGCGCCAGGCGGGCATCGGCGCCGATCACCTCGGGCGGGCCCTTCGGCTGGGCGCCGGCCCGCGCAGCCACGGCACCCAGCGAGTAGAAGGCATTGACCGGGCTGATCATGTAGCGCAGCGACTTGTAGTTGCGCATCGTCGCTGCCAGGTCGGCAAAGCAGCTCAGGCCCAGGGCCACCATCAGCAGGATGCCGCCCAGGAATCCGAGCAGATTGAAGCCCAGGCGGCGGCCGAAGGGGGCATCGGCCAGCGGGCGCCGCCACAGCCAGACGATGGGCGGCAAGGCAATCAGCAGCAGGCTCAGGGCCAGGCGCAGGCTGAGCAGGTCTCGGGCCTCGCGCACATCGGTCTGTACGATGTTGACGACCATCGTCGGGTCGATGACGGTGCCGTAGCTGCCGATGAAATGGGCCAGCGCCGCGGTGGCGATCAGCATCAGCACCAGCACCGGCTTGATCAGGCGCCGCCAGGCCAGCAGGCTCAGAAGGGCTCCCTGCAGCGCAATGACGATGCCGATGAAGACGAGGACGAAGACATGGCCGCGCGCGTTGTCCAGCTCGGGCAGCGCGATCATGCGCTGCCACAGCGGCCAGTTGCCCAGCACGCCGATCCAGACGGCCGCCAACCAGGCCAGGGTCAGCGGGGATGCCAGCGAGGGTTTGAAGGGGGCCAGGAGTCGCATGGACGTGCTCGTTTCGACGGGAGCCGCATTGTGGCTCAGCGCCAGGGCAGGGCATGAAAAAAGCGCCAGCCTCCCGGAGGTGGCTGGCGCCGTGCTCTTGCCGAGTGGCCGGGGCTTACTTGAACAAGTCCTTGACCTTGTCGGTCCAGCTCTTGGCATTCGGCGAGTGGCGCTCGCCGCCCTTCTTCAGCGACTCGTCGAGTTCCTTGATCAGCTTGCGCTGGTGCTCGGTCAGCTTGACCGGCGTCTCGACGGCGATATGGCAGTACAGATCGCCGGGGTAGCTGGAGCGCACGCCTTTGATGCCCTTGCCGCGCAGGCGGAAGGTCTTGCCGTGCTGGGTGCCCTCGGGCAGTTCGATCTCGGCCTTGCCGCCCAAGGTCGGCACCTCGATCGAGCCGCCCAGCGCCGCCGTCGTCAAGCCGACCGGCATCGTGCAGTGCAGATCGTCGCCATCGCGCTCGAAGATCTCGTGCTGCTTGACGCGGATCTCGATATAGAGGTCGCCGCTGGGGCCGCCATTGACGCCCGGCTCGCCGTTGCCGGCGGAGCGGATGCGCATGCCCTCGTTGATGCCGGCGGGGATCTTCACCTCCAGCGTCTTGCTCTTCTTGACCTTGCCCTGACCGTTGCAGGCGGTGCAGGGGTCCGGAATGATCTTGCCGGTGCCGTGGCAATGCGGGCAGGTCTGCTGGATCGAGAAGAAGCCCTGGCGCATGTGCACGGTGCCCGAGCCATTGCAGGAGCCGCAGCTCTTGGCGCTGGTACCGGGCTTGGCGCCGCTGCCGTGGCAGACCTCGCAGCCTTCCCAGGAGGGGATGCGGATCTGCGTTTCCTTGCCGCGGGCCGCTTCCTCCAGCGTGATCTCCATCGCATAGCTGAGGTCGCTGCCGCGGTAGACCTGCTGGCCGCCGCCGCCGCGCCGGCCGCCCCCCTGGCCGCCGAAGATGTCGCCGAAGATGTCGCCGAAGGCCTCGGCAAAGCCGCCGAAACCTTCCGCGCCCGGGCCGCCGCGGAAGCCGCCCGCGTTCGGGTCGACGCCGGCATGGCCGTACTGGTCGTAGGCCGCGCGCTTTTGCGCGTCGGACAGCATCTCGTAGGCCTCCTTGGCCTCCTTGAACGCCTCCTCGGCCTTCTTCGCCCCATCGCCCTGGTTGCGATCGGGATGGTGCTTCATGGCCAGCTTGCGGTAGGCCTTCTTGATCTCCTCTTCGCTGGCGTTCTTGGCGACGCCGAGGACTTCGTAATAGTCACGCTTTGCCATGGGCAGTTTCCGGACAGATGCTAAAAACAGCGGCGCCGCGCAAGAGCATCAGGCTTGGCAAAGCCCTGGGCTCCGGCGCGGCGGCGATGACGGCCGGCAACTGATCGATCAGGGCCGGCCATCGTGCCTCGGACTTACTTCGTGTCCTTGACTTCCTTGAACTCGGCATCGACGACGTTGTCGTCGGCCGGCTTGCCGGCGGCCTGCGCCGAAGCCTGTTGCGGCTGCTCGGCCGCACCCGCGCCGGCGGCTGCCGCCGCGGCAGCCTGCGCGCCCTGGGCATCGGCGTAGATCTTCTCGCCGAGCTTCTGGCTGGCCGTCATCAGCGCCTCGGTCTTGGCCTCGATCGCGTCCTTGTCGTCGCCCTTGATGGCTTCTTCCAGTTCCTTGATCGCGGCCTCGATCTTTTCCTTCTCGCCGGCCTCGAGCTTGTCGCCATGCTCGGCCAGCGACTTCTGCACCGAGTGCACCATGCCGTCGGCCTGGTTCTTGGCCTGCACGATCTCGACCTTCTTCTTGTCCTCGGCCGCGTTCAGCTCGGCGTCCTTGACCATCTTCTGGATCTCTTCCTCGGACAGGCCGGAGTTCGCCTTGATGGTGATCTTGTTCTCCTTGCCGGTGCCCTTGTCCTTGGCGCCGACGTGCAGGATGCCGTTGGCGTCGATGTCGAATGAGACCTCGATCTGCGGCGTGCCGCGCGGGGCCGGCGGGATGCCTTCCAGATTGAACTCGCCCAGGCTCTTGTTGCCCGAGGCCATCTCGCGCTCGCCCTGGTAGACCTTGATCGTCACGGCCGGCTGGTTGTCGTCGGCGGTCGAGAAGGTCTGGCTGAACTTGGTCGGGATGGTCGTGTTCTTGGCGATCATCTTGGTCATCACGCCGCCCAGGGTCTCGATGCCCAGCGACAGGGGGGTCACGTCCAGCAGCAGCACGTCCTTGCGCTCGCCGCCCAGCACCTGGCCCTGGATGGCGGCGCCGACGGCGACGGCCTCGTCCGGGTTGACGTCACGGCGCGGCTCCTTGCCGAAGAACTCCTTGACCTTCTCCTGCACCTTGGGCATGCGGGTCATGCCGCCGACCAGGATCACGTCGTCGATCGCCGAGACGGCGACGCCGGCGTCCTTGATCGCGGTGCGGCAGGGGGCGATCGTGCGCTCGATCAGCTCGTCGACCAGCGACTCCAGCTTGGCACGGGTCAGCTTGACGTTGAGGTGCTTGGGACCGGTCGCGTCGGCGGTGATGTAGGGCAGGTTGACGTCGGTCTGGGCCGAGTTCGACAGCTCGATCTTGGCCTTCTCGGCGGCTTCCTTCAGGCGCTGCAGGGCCAGCACGTCCTTGGTCAGGTCGACGCCCTGGTCCTTTTTGAACTCGGCAATGATGTAGTCGATGATGCGCTGGTCGAAGTCCTCGCCGCCCAGGAAGGTGTCGCCATTGGTCGACAGCACCTCGAACTGCATCTCGCCGTCGACATCGGCGATCTCGATGATGGAGATGTCGAAGGTGCCGCCGCCCAGGTCATAGACGGCGATCTTGCGGTCGCCCTTGCCATGCTTGTCCAGGCCGAAGGCCAGTGCGGCCGCGGTCGGCTCGTTGATGATGCGCTTGACGTCCAGGCCGGCGATGCGGCCGGCGTCCTTGGTCGCCTGGCGCTGGGCGTCGTTGAAGTAAGCCGGCACCGTGATCACGGCCTCGGTGACTTCCTCGCCGAGATAGTCCTCGGCGGTCTTCTTCATCTTGCGCAGCACCTCGGCGCTGACCTGGGGCGGCGCCAGCTTCTTGCCGCGCACCTCGACCCAGGCGTCGCCGTTGTCGGCGGCCGTGATCGTGTAGGGCATCAGGTCGATGTCCTTCTGCACTTCCTTCTCGGTGAACTTGCGGCCGATCAGGCGCTTCACCGCGTACAGCGTGTTCTTCGGGTTGGTGACGGCCTGGCGCTTGGCCGAGGCGCCGACGAGGATCTCGCCGTCTTCCTGGTAGGCAATGATGGACGGGGTGGTGCGAGCGCCCTCGGCGTTCTCGATCACGCGCGTCGTGTTGCCTTCCATCACGGCCACGCACGAGTTCGTGGTGCCGAGGTCAATGCCGATGATTTTTCCCATGTTCTCTACTCCTAGTCCGGAAATCTGATAGTTCTAAGCTGTGGATAACTTGCCGCTTTTCAAGCGTCGCAAGCCAGGCAATTACTTCGGTGCGGCCACCGTGACCAGGGCCGGGCGCAAGACGCGCTCGGCGATCGAGTAGCCTTTTTGCAGCACGGTCACGACGGTGTTGGCGTCCTGCTCGGCAGGCACCATGCTGATCGCCTGGTGCTGGTGCGGGTCGAACTTGGTGCCGGCGGCCGGGTTGATCTCCAGCACCTTGTTGCGCTCCAGTGCGGCGGCCAGCTGGCGGCGGGTGGCGTGCACGCCCTCCAGCACGGTCTCGACCTTGGCCTCGGGCTGGGCAATGGCCGCTTCCATCGAGTCCATCACCGGCAGCAGGCTTTCGGCAAACGATTCGACGGCGAACTTGCGCGCCTTGCTCATTTCCTCGTCGGCGCGGCGGCGCACGTTCTCGACTTCGGCCTTGGCGCGCAGATAGGCGTCCGACATCTCGGCCAGGCGGTTCTCCAGGTCGGCGATCTTGTTCTCGGCGCCGTCGGTGGCGGCATCGGCGGCGGCCGGCGCCTGCGGGTCTTGCTGATCTTCGGGCTTGTTGTCTGTCGTCATGATGCGGGGGCAAAACAAGGCAATCGCGCCCAGATGGGCACGCTATCCAGGAATTCAAGAGGGAGATTTCGGAAAATCTACGAATTAGAGAAC
Source organism: Roseateles violae (assembly GCF_030410485.1). Classification (GTDB taxonomy): domain Bacteria; phylum Pseudomonadota; class Gammaproteobacteria; order Burkholderiales; family Burkholderiaceae_C; genus Roseateles_D; species Roseateles_D violae. The sequence goes on from NZ_JAUHHC010000007.1 coordinate 81,576, forward strand.
CGGCCGGGCCTCAGGAATCGCTGCTGGCGCTCCAGCGGTCCCATTCGGCCAGGCGGCGCCGGTCCTGCTTGGTCGGCCGGCCCTGGCTGATCGCCTGGGCCGGTTCCGGCGCCAGCCGTCGCTGCTCGGCCGCGCGCTGGCGCGCCTCGAGGCTGGCCGGCGTCTCCTCGTACAGCGCCTGCGCCTGCGGTGCAGGCCCGCGCACATGCGAGAGGCCGCGCACCCAGACCTCGCGCTCGACGACGCCCTGGCGCAGCCGCACCCGGTCGCCCAGCTTCAGTTCGCGCGAGGCCTTGGCCGCCTGCTCGTTGACCTGCACGCGGCCCTTGCCGATCTCCTCGGCCGCCAAGGAGCGCGTCTTGAAGAAGCGCGCGGCCCACAGCCATTTATCCAGGCGCAGACCCGCTTCGGGCCCGGGCCCCTGATCCGATTTCATGCCCCCGATTTTAGCCGGCGGCGTGCCGGTGATGCGTCGGCACCACTTGCCCTGGAGGCCCGGGCCGGCGACGATGCGGCATCGAAGGCAAGAACGCACGAAGGAGACGGCAATATGCGGCGTGAACAATTCCTCAAGGCAATGGCGGCGCTGGCCGCCGCGGGTCTGGCACCGGCGCTGGCGCGCGCGGCCGGCGCCAATATGAAGATGATGATCCCGGCCAACCCGGGCGGCGGCTGGGACACGACCGGCCGCGCGCTCGGCAAGGCCCTGCAGGACGCCGGCGTTGCCAGCTCGGTGCAGTACGAGAACAAGGGTGGCGCCGCCGGCGCGTTGGGCCTGGCCCAGTTCGTCAATGCCAGCAAGGGCGATCCGCACGCGCTGATGGTGATGGGCGCGGTGATGCTGGGCGGCATCATCACCGGCAAGCCGCCGGTGACCTTGTCGCAGGCGACGCCGATCGCGCGGCTGATCAGCGAGTACAACGTCTTCGTGCTGCCGGCGGCCTCGCCGCTGCAGACCATGCAGGACGTCGTCGCGCAGATGAAGAAGGACGTCGGCAGCGTCAAATGGGGCGGCGGCTCGCGCGGCTCGACCGAGCACATCGCCGCGGCGATGATCGCGCGCGAGGTCGGCGTCGACGCGGCCAAGATCAATTACGTGCCCTTCCGCGGCGGCGGCGAGGCGGTGGCGGCCATCCTCGGCGGCAATGTCACCGTGGGCGGCAGCGGTTTCAGCGAGTTCCAGCAATACATCGACAGCGGCAAGATGCGCGCCATCGCCGTCACCTCGCCGCAGCGCATCAAGGGCCTGAACGCGCCGACGCTGAAGGAGCTGGGCATCAATGTCGAGATCGGCAACTGGCGCGGCATCTATGCGCCGCCGGGCATCAGCGCCGAGCAGCGCAAGGCATTGACCGAGATGATCGTGCAGGCGACCAAGAGCAAGAGCTGGGCCGAATCGCTGGAGAAGAACGGCTGGACGCCGGCCCTGCTGGCCGGCACGGCCTTCGACGAGTTCGTCGACCGCGAGTTCGCCACCTTGCGGGCGATCATGGTCAAGTCGGGCATGGTCTGAGCCCCATGAGCGGCGATCCGCGCATGGGGCAGCGCTCGCAGCGGCGCTTCCAGATGGGGGTGGGCCTGGGCGTGCTGCTGATCGGCGCGATGCTGGCCTGGGGCGCCAGCTACATCTCCTCGGATGCCGGCTATGCCGGCGTGGGCCCGAATGCCTTGCCCTGGCTGGTGTCGGTGGTGCTGATCATCTGCGGCCTGTGGCTGATCTGGGAGGCGCGCAGCGGCGGCTTTCGCGAGATGGAGGCGCCCTCCGGCGCGGTGCGCGGTGACTGGCGGGCGGTCGCCTGGGTGATCGCCGGCGTGGTCGTCAACGCGGCGCTGATCACGACGCTGGGCTTTGTGCTGGCCTGCGCGCTGTGCTTCGCGCTGGCCGTACGAGGCTTGCGCATTGCCGAGGGGCGCCCCGGCGGCGACCTGCGGCAAAGCCTGATCGATCTCGCGACCGGGCTGGCGATCGCCGCCCCGGTGTTCTGGATGTTCGGCCAGCTGCTGGCCATCCATCTGCCCGGACTGACGGCCAGCGGCTGGCTCTGAGGACGCACCCATGGAACTCTGGAATCAGTTGCTGCAGGGGTTTGCAACCGCCGGCACGCCGATCAATCTGCTCTGGGCCTTTCTGGGCTGCGTGATCGGCACCGGCATCGGCGTGCTGCCGGGCCTGGGACCGGCGGTGACGGTGGCCATGCTCTTGCCGATCACGGCCCAGGTCGAGCCGACCGCCTCGATGATCTTCTTCGCCGGCATCTACTACGGCGCGATGTACGGCGGCTCGACGACCTCCATCCTGCTCAACACGCCGGGCGAGACCGGCACCATGGTGACGGCGCTGGAGGGCTTCAAGATGGCCCGCAACGGCCGGGCGGGCGCGGCGCTGGCGACCTCGGCGATCGGCTCCTTCGTCGCCGGCACGATCGCGACGGTGCTGGTCACCCTGTTCGCGCCGGTGGTCGCGGAGTTCGCTGTCACCCTGGGCCCGCCGGAGTACTTCTGCCTGATGCTCCTGGCCTTCACGACCGTCAGCGCGGTGCTGGGCAAGAGCACCTTGCGCGGCATGACGGCGCTGTTCATCGGCCTGGCGATGGGCCTCGTGGGCCTGGACCAGATCACCGCCCAGGTGCGCTACACCATGGGCGTGCCCGAGCTGATGGATGGCATCGAGGCGGTGCTGGTCGCCGTCGGCCTGTTTGCCGTCGGCGAGACGCTCTATATGGCGCTCTACGAGGGCCGCAGCACGCAGGACCTGAACCGGATGAGCAAGGTCCATATGACGGCGGACGAATGGCGGCGCTCCTGGCCGGCCTGGCTGCGCGGCACCTTCATCGGCTTTCCCTTCGGCACCATCCCGGCCGGCGGCTCCGAGATCCCGACCTTTCTGAGCTATGCGGCCGAGCGCAAGCTGTCTAAGCACAAGGAGGAGTTCGGCCGTGCCGGCGCGATCGAGGGCGTGGCCGGCCCCGAGGCGGCGAACAACGCGGCGGTGACGGCGACCCTGGTGCCGCTCCTGACCCTGGGCATCCCGACCTCGGTGACGGCGGCCATCCTGCTGAGCGCCTTGCAGAACTACGGCATCCAGGCCGGCCCGCAGCTGTTCCAGACCTCCTCGACTCTGGTCTGGGCGCTGATCGCCTCGCTCTACATCGGCAATGTGATGCTCTTGGTACTGAACCTGCCGATGGTGGGCCTGTGGGTGAAGCTGCTGAAGATCCCGCGGCCGCAGCTGTACGCGGGCATCCTGATCTTTGCCACCGTCGGCGTCTACGGCATGCGCCAGAGCGCCTTCGATCTGTTCCTGATGCTGGCACTGGGCCTGATGGGCGTCGTCATGCGGCGCTTTGACTTCCCGACCGCGCCGGTCGTCGTCGGCATGATTCTGGGCCCGCTGGCCGAGGCGCAGATGCGCAATGCGCTGTCGATCGGCGAGGGCCATTGGGGCGTGTTCGTGCAGCGGCCGCTGTCGGCGGTCATCCTGGCCGTGGTCGTGGCGGTGCTGGTGCTGCCGCGGCTGATGCGCCTGTTGCGACGGCCCTAGGAGTCTGCCGCGCGGACTCTAGTCTCTAGTCGCTCGCCCCGGCGGCCAGGGCGCGCTCGCGCTGCGCCGCATCGGGCTGCGGCGCCTGCTGCGTCGGCCAGCCCTGCAGATGACGCTCGATCAGCGCCGTCCAGGCGCGCAGGCCCGGCTCGCTGTCGTTCAGGCAAGGGATGTAGCCGAAGCGCTGGCCGCCGGCGGCGAGAAAGGCCGCGCGCGCCTCCTGGTCGATTTCTTCCAGCGTCTCCAGGCAGTCGGCGGCAAAGCCGGGGCAGATCACGTCGACCGAGCGGACGCCCGCGGTGGCCAGCTTGATCAGGCTGGGCTCGGTATACGGCTCCAGCCATTTGGCCTTGCCAAAGCGGCTCTGGAAGGTGATCAGGTATTGGTCCGCACCCAGGCCCAGCGCCTCGGCCAGCAGGCGGCCGGTCTTCAGGCATTCGCAGTGGTAGGGGTCGCCCAGCGCCAGCGTGCGCGCGGGCATGCCGTGAAAGCTCATCAGCAGGCGTTCGGCGCGGCCGTTCGCCGCCCAATGCCGGCGCACGCTGTCGGCCAGCGCGGCGATGTGCAGCGGGTCATCGTGATAGCGGTTGATGAAGCGCAATTCGGGCAGGTGGCGGGTGCCGAGCGCCCAGCGGGCGACATCGTCAATGACGCTGGCCGTCGTCGCGCCGGAGTACTGCGGATAGGCCGGCAGCACCAGCACGCGTGTCACGCCCTCGGCGCGCAAGGCGTCCAGCGTCGCGGCGATGGCCGGCTCGCCATAGCGCATCGCATGGCGCACGATCAGTTGGTGGCCGCGCTCGCCGAGCCAGCCCTGCAGCAGCTTGGCCTGCTTCGCGGTCCAGACCTGCAGCGGCGAGCCCTCCGGCAGCCAGATGGACGCGTATTTGGCCGCCGACTTGGCCGGCCGCGTGCGCAGGATGATGCCGTGGAGGATCAGCTTCCAGACCAGCTTGGGGATCTCGACCACGCGCGGGTCGCCGAGGAATTGCGCCAGATAGCGGCGCAGCGCGGCCGGTGTCGGCGCATCGGGCGTGCCCAGATTGCACAGCAGCACGGCGGTCTTGCTGGCGCTGCCATGACGGTAGGCCGGTTCGGGTTTGCGGAACATCGGGGAAGGGAACAGGAGGTCAGCGGCGCGAGCGCGACTGGCCCAGGGCCAGCGGTTCGGTATCGGCGAAATGCAGCACCTCGAAGCGCACCGTCGGCGAGGCCGCGTCGACCGGCGGGCTGCCCAGGCCGATCACGCCGCTGCCGTGCAGGGTGCAGCCGCCGCGCTTGAGCGCGACGATCTCGTCGGCACTGCCGAAACGCACATAGGTGCCGTTGTAGCTGAGGTCGGTGACCGAGAAGCTGCCGCCATGCCAGTCGATGCGGGCATGCGAGCGCGAGACGCGGCCGTCGGTGATGCAATAGGTCGCCTGCACGCTGCGGCCCAGCACGATGGGCATGCTGTCGATGTCGAACACCCGGTCCAGGTCCATCCAGACCAGGCGGATGCCATCGGGCTCGACGCCGGGCACCACCTCGCCGAACTGCGTGGCGGCCATATCGCCTTGATTCGGTTGATCCAGCAAATGGACATGGACCGGCTCGGCGCGGCCGCGCACGGCGATGCGGTCGAGGCTGCGAAAGCGCGACTTCAGCGTCGAGGTCAGGCCGGCCAGCACCTCGGCGGTGATCAGGGTCTCGTTGTCGCCGGCATGGTCGAGCAGGCGGGCGGCCACATTGACCGCATCGCCGAAGCAGTCGCCGCCCATCTCGACAACCTCGCCGCGCGCCAGCGCCACCTGCATGCGCAGCGCGCGCAGGCCCGGCGAGGCGCCATGCTGCTTGCCGCGTGCGACGACGCGCTCCAGCAGTTCATGCATGCGGATCGCCGACTTGACCCCATCGCGCGGCGTGTTGAACACGGCCATCAGGCCGTCGCCCAGCGTCTTGATCAGCCGGCCGTTGCAGGTGTCCACCGCCTGGCCGATCAGGCTGACCGTGTGCGTGACGACCGAGGTCGCCTCGGCATTGCCCAAGGTCTCGAACAACGCCGTGCTGCCGCGCAGGTCGGCAAACAGGACAGTACGCTCGCGAATTTCGGTCATGGGCGGCTGGACGGCGCGGTGTGAGGAATTCCTCAGTGTAGCCCGGTGCCGCGGCCTCCGATGGCCGCAATAACGCCAACAAATGACGTCGCTGTTCACATCGCGATACAGATTGGGCGGGTGGCGGACGACGCCATGAAAAAGGCCGGGATGATCCCGGCCTTCGTGCGCGTGTCGACGAGCTGTTTACAGATTGTCCAGATAGGTGCGCAGCTTGTGGCTTTGCCGCAAGCCGCGTTGCCGCTACGCGGCAGCTCGCTCACGCGAGCCCCGGTCCGACCCAGCTTACAGATTGTCCAGATAGGTGCGCAGCTTGTCCGAGCGGCTCGGGTGCTTGAGCTTGCGGATGGCCTTGGCCTCGATCTGGCGGATGCGCTCGCGCGTCACGTCGAACTGCTTGCCGACTTCCTCCAGCGTGTGGTCGGTCGACATCTCGATACCGAAGCGCATGCGCAGCACCTTGGCCTCCCGCGGGGTGAGGCTGTCGAGGATGTCCTTCACCACATCGCGCAGACCGGCCTGCATCGCGGCCTCGATCGGCGCGGTGTTGTTGGTGTCCTCGATGAAGTCGCCCAGATGCGAGTCGTCGTCGTCGCCGATCGGCGTTTCCATGGAGATCGGCTCCTTGGCGATCTTCATGATCTTGCGGATCTTGTCCTCGGGGATCTCCATCTTCTCGGCCAGGGTCGGCGCATCGGGCTCGAAGCCGAACTCCTGCAGATGCTGGCGCGAGATGCGGTTCATCTTGTTGATCGTCTCGATCATGTGGACCGGGATGCGGATCGTGCGTGCCTGGTCGGCGATCGAGCGCGTGATCGCCTGGCGGATCCACCAGGTCGCGTAGGTCGAGAACTTGTAGCCGCGGCGGTATTCGAACTTGTCCACCGCCTTCATCAGGCCGATATTGCCTTCCTGGATCAGGTCGAGGAACTGCAGGCCGCGGTTGGTGTACTTCTTCGCGATCGAGATCACCAGGCGCAGATTGGCCTCGATCATCTCCTTCTTCGCGTCGCGCGAGGCCTTCTCGCCCTCGTTCATCTTCTTGTTGATGTCCTTCAGGTCCTCGATCGGCACGACGGCCTTGGCCTGGATGTCGATCAGCTTCTGCTGCAGTTCCTGGATGGGCGGCAGATTGCGCGACAGCACGGCCGAGTAGGGCTTGCCGGCCGCCGCTTCCTTCTCGGCCCACTGGCGGTTCAACGCATTGGGCGGGAAGGTCTTGATGAAATGGTCCTGCGGCATGCCGCACTTGTCGACCACGATCTTGCGCAGTTCGCGCTCGTAGCGGCGCACGTCATCGACCTGCGAGCGCAGGATGTCGCACAGCTTCTCGATCGTCTTGACGGTGAAGCGGATCGTCATCAGCTCCTGGCTGATGGCGCTCTGGGCCTTGTTGTAGGAGCCCGACTTGTAACCGTCCTTCTCGAAGGCCTTGCGCATCTTGTCGAAGTTGCTCGACAGCGAATCGAGCTTGACCAGGGCCGCCGTCTTCAGCTCCTCGAGCTTCTTGGTCAGCGCCTTGGAGCCGCCATTGCCGTCGTCGTCGTCTTCCTCGTCGAACTCGTCGAAGTCTTCCTCGGCCACGTAGTCGTCGGCCTCGTCGGCGGCGACGAAGCCGTCGACGACCTCGGAGATCTGCATCTCGCCGGCGCGGATCTTGGTCGCGAATTCGAGGATGTGGGCGATCGTCGTCGGCGAGGCCGAGATGGCCAGCATCATCGCCTGCAGGCCGCCTTCGATGCGCTTGGCGATCTCGATCTCGCCTTCGCGGGTCAGCAGCTCGACCGTGCCCATCTCGCGCATATACATGCGCACCGGGTCCGTCGTGCGGCCGAATTCGGAGTCCACCGTGGACAGCGCCGCCTCGGCCGCTTCCTCGGCCTCTTCCTCGGTCGCGGTCGGCGAGGAGTTGCCCTGGATCAGCAAGGTCGCCGCGTCGGGCGCCTGCTCGTACACGGCGATGCCCATGTCGTTCAACATGGAGATGATCGCCTCAAGGATTTCCTCGTTGACCAGCTTCTCGGGCAGGTGGTCGTTGATTTCCTGGTGCGTCAGGAAGCCGCGCGTCTTGCCCATCTTGATGAGCGTCTTCAGCTCATGGCGGCGCTTGGCGGCTTCCTCTTCGGTCAGTGCGGTCTCTTCCAGGCCGAACTCGCGCATCAGCGCGCGCTCCTTGGCGCGGCTGACCTTCATGCGCAGCGGCTTGGCCTTGGGCTTGTCGACCTCGACCTCCTCGCTCTCCGCCTCGACCTCCGGCTCGCCTTCCAGATCCTCTTCCAGATCGGACAGGTCGACGTCTTCCGCTTCCGGCTTGGCCGCCTTCTTCGAAGCCGTCTCGGTGGCCGCCTTGGGCTTGCGGCCGCGCTTGGGCTTGTCCTCGCCGGTGGCTGCCGTGGCAGCCGCCTTCGGCGCCTTGGCCGTCTTGGCGGCGGCCTTGACCGTCTTGGCCGCCTTGGCGGCGGGCTTCTTGATGTCTTCGGCTTCGGCGGCAGTGGGCTTCTTGGCGGGCATGTAGATCCTCGGAGGTTTTATCGGGGCGACGACGCGGAGAGAGCGGTTTTTGATCGGCAATGCAGCAGCCACCTGGGGCCGTTTACGACGCTTTTCAAGCGGAGCTCGGCCCAGGTGGCGTTCAAAACGTCCCGCCGCCGCCGAGCGGGTCGGCGGTCTTCGGGGCGTGGCGCGTGCAAGCTGGCGTGAACGTTTGCAATTGCAAGCCTTGGCGGATAGAGGTGGCCTTGATACCGCTGTGGGTGCCCAGTGTCTGCTGGGTGGCCGGGTCCGGAAGTGCTTGCCGTCACTCTTGACGCGCGCGAAAACCCTTAATTATCGTCCAAATTCTTTAGAAGGTCAAAGTGCCGGGCTGCCGGCCGTGTTCAGCTGGCGGATCTGCTCCAGCAGACGCTTGAACTGCTCGAGCTCCTCGCCCTGCGGATTGCGGGCCGCCAGGCGCTCGCTCTGCGCCTTCAGCTCGGCCAGCCAGAGCTTGCGCAGCACCTCCTGCAGATCCTCGAAGGCCGGCTCGTCCTCGGGCCGCAGGCCGCCGCTGACGCGCTGCGCCTGTTCCAGCAGACCGTCCTCGATCAACGCCGCCTCGATGACGACCCAGGCACCCGCGCCATGGTTGACCAGATGGCGCTCCAGCCAGGCAATCAGCTCGCCATGCGGCGCCGGTAGCTCGTGCAGCAGCTGATGGTCCTCGGCACCGAGCCGTTCCCACCATGCGCTGTGCAGCAGCAGCATGCGCAGCGCATGGTCGGCCGGGCCGGCCGGCTGGCGCCGCGGCGTGCCATAGGTTTCATCGACCGGCTCGCGGCGGCGCTGCTTCCAGTCGCCGCTGGGCTTCCAGTCCTTCTTCCATTCCTTCTTGGCCCTGAGTGGCCGCGCGCCGCCGGCCTCGTCGGGCGGTGGCGGCTCGGGACCATCGTCGGGGTAGAAGCCCTCAGGTGCAGCGGCCGAGGTGGCCGCCGCCGAGGGCTTGCTGCCCAGCTGCCACAGGCCCATCAGCTCCTGCTCGGGCAGCTGCGCGCGGCGCGCCAGATCGCCCAGCACCTGGCGCTTGAGCAGGCCGGCCGGCAGCGCGCTCCACAGCGGCCGGGCATTGGCGAGCAGGCGCGCGCGGCCCTCGGCGCTGCCCAGATCGCAGCCCTCGGCTGCCGTCTCGACCAGCTGGCGCGACAGCGGCACCGCCTCGGCGACATAGCGCTCGAAGGCCTCGGCACCGAACTCGCGCACATAGGAATCCGGATCATGCTCGGGCGGCAGGAACAGGAACTTGACCGTGCGCACATCGGTCGCATGGGGCAGGGCGGCCTCCAGCGCGCGGCCGGCGGCGCGGCGCCCGGCGGCGTCGCCGTCGAAGCTGAACACCACCGACTCGGTGAAGCGGAACAGCTTCTGCACATGCTCGGCCGTGCAGGCGGTGCCCAGGGTCGCGACCGCGTTGCCGAAGCCGCTCTGCGCCAGCGCGACCACGTCCATATAGCCCTCGACCACCAGCGCATAGCCGCGTTGGCGCAGGCCGGCGCGCGCCTCGAACAAGCCGTAGAGTTCGCGGCCCTTGCTGAACACCGGCGTCTCCGGCGAGTTCAGGTACTTCGGCTCGCCCTTGTCCAGCACCCGGCCGCCGAAGCCGATGGTCTCGCCCTGCACATTGCGGATCGGGAACATGATGCGGTCGCGGAAGCGGTCGTAGCGCTTGTCCTCTTCGCCCTTGATGACCATGCCGGATTCCTCCAGCAGCGGGTCGTCGTAGGAGGGGAAGGCGCTGGCCAGGGTGCGCCAGCCCTCGGGCGAATAGCCCAGCGCGAACTGGGCGGCGATCTGGCCGGTCAGGCCGCGGCCCTTCAGATAGTCGATCGCCCGCGGGCTCTTCTTCAGCTGCGTGCGGTAATGGCTGGCGGCGCGTTCCAGCAGCTCGGTCAAGGTCGCCTGGCGCGCCTTCTGCTCCTTGGCGCGCTCGCGCTCGGCCGGCGAGCGCTCGTCCTCGGGCACCTGCATGCCGACCTGCTGGGCCAGGTCCTCGACCGCCTCGACGAAGCCGGCGCCGGTGTGCTCCATCAGGAAGCCAATCGCATTGCCATGCACGCCGCAGCCGAAGCAGTGGTAGGTCTGGCGCGTCGGGCTGACGATGAAACTGGGCGACTTCTCGCCATGGAAGGGGCACAGGCCCTTGTGGTTGATGCCGGCCTTCTTCAGCTCGACATGGCGACCCACCACCTCGACGATGTCGACGCGGGACAGCAGGTCCTGGATAAAGCCGGGTGGAATCACCCCGTCAGTCTAAGTCAGGCTTGCTCACGGCCACCCAGTTGCAGCAGCCAGGGGGAGCGGGAAAAAGCCTCGATCCAGCCCGGCACCTCGGCCGACGGCATGGCCGCCGCGATGCCATTGCCCTGGCCCAGCTGGCAGCCCAGGCGCAAGAGCGCCCGGGCATGGGCGGCCGACTCGACGCCTTCGGCGATCACGCTGCAGCCGAAGTGGCGGGCCAGACCGATCACACCCTCCACCAGGGCCATGTCCTGGGCATCGATCAGCATGTTCTGCACGAAGGAACGGTCGATCTTCAGCATGTCGACCGGCAGCTTCTTCAGATAGGTCAGGGTCGAGTAGCCGGTGCCGAAATCGTCCAGCGCGAAGCGCACGCCGAAGGCGCGGCAGCGCTGGATCAGCTGATTGCTGGCCGCCACATCGGCCAGCGCGGCCGATTCCAGCACCTCCAGGCTCAGGTGGCGGGCCACCGGCTCCTGGTGGCGGTTGATCAGCTCCTGCAGGCGCTGCGCGAAGTCGGGCATCTGCAGCTGCCGCGCGGTCACGTTGACGCTGACGGTGAGGTCGAGCCCCTGGGCCAGCCATTGTGCGCTCTGCTTCAGCGCCTGATCGATCACCCAGTCGCCGACCTGCACGGCGAGGCCGGTCTGCTCGATCAGCGGCAGGAATTGCGAGGGCGGCAGCAGGCCGCGCTCCGGATGCTGCCAGCGCAGCAGCGCCTCCATGCCCAGCACGCGGCCGGCCTGCATATCCAGCTTGGGCTGGTAGAACAGGCGCAGCTCGCCGGCGTCCAGCGCCTGCTGCATGCGCGCCAGCGCCAGCAGGCTGGCCTCGTCGCGCAGGCGCTTGGCGCTGTCGAAGAAGCGCAGGCCGTTGCGGCCGCTGTGCTTGGCCCGGTACAGCGCATGGCCGGCATGGCGCAGCAGGGTTTCCGCATCGGAGTTGTCGAGCGGGAACAGCGTCGCGCCGATGCTGGCCGTCAGTTCCAGGCTCAGCGGCTCGCCGGCCGGGCCGAGGTGGTAGCTGGCGCGCAGCACGTTCAGCAGCCGCTCCAGCGCCCGCTGCGCCTCCTCGGCATCGGCGACGCGCAGCAGCAGCGCGAACTCGTCGCCGCCCAGCCGCGCCGCCACATCCGACCATTGCGGCGCGCTGCGCAGCGCCGCGCCGAGCCGCTGGGCGACCTGGTGCAGCAGCTCGTCGCCGATCTCGCTGCCATGGCGGCTGTTGATCTGCTTGAACTGGTCCAGGTCGAGCCGGCAGATCGCGATCCGGAAGCCCTCGCGCTCGCTGGCCGCCAGCGCCTGGGTCAGCAGCCGCATCAGCTCCTGCTGGTTGGCCAGGCCGGTCAGGGCATCGAAGCGCTGCTGCTGCCGCAGCTGCTGCTGCCGGCGCGTGTCCTCGGTCAGGTCGGACACGGTGACGACACGGTAGCGCAGCGGCCCGTCCGGTTCCGGAATCGTCGCCACCGTCAGCTGCAGCACGCAGGGCGAGCGGTCGGCCCGCTCGCCGCTGACCCGGCCCTGCCAGACGCCCTGTTCCTGCAGCGCCTGCTGCAATTGCTCCGGCCGCAGGCCCGAGCGGTGCAGCACCGTCGTCAGCAGCGGCGCGGCCGGCTGGCCGAGCAGGGCCTCGCGGCTCAGACCCATGATCCGGCAATAGGCCGGATTGGCATCGAGCACGCGCAGCTGCAGATCGGTCACCAGCACGCCCTCATGCAGATGGGCGAACAGCGCGACGCTGATGCGCTGGCGCTCCTCGGCGCCATGCTGGCGCTCGACATCGGCCAGCGTGGTCAGCAGGCGCCGCACCCGACCGCCGCGGCGCTGCTGGACCCGGGCCTGCAGCTCATACCAGCGCCATTGCCCATCGGCCTGTGGCAGGCGCAGGCTGGCGCGCAGGCGGTCGCCGCCGTCCGGGGCCAGCAGGCCCTCGAAATCGGCGAGCAGGCGCTCCTGGTCCAGCGGATGCGCCAGTTCCAGCCATTGCGTCGGCCGCGCGCGGCGCGCCGCGATCGGTCCCGCCAGCGCCTGCCACAGCGGCGAGCCCTCGCCGTCGCCGCGCTCGGGCCGCCATTCGGCCGCCGCGATGCCGCAGGCGTCCAGGGTGTCATGCAGATGCCGGCGCCGGCGGCCTTGAATGCCCGCAAGCCCTTGCTGCAGCAGTATCGGAAGCAGGGCGATGCCGGCCAGTGCCGCCCAGGGCGGGGTGGCCGGCAGCATCGCCAGCCCGGTGGCGAGCCCGGCGCCGGCGAGCAGCGGCAGGCGCAGCCCGCCCAGCCGACGCAAAGCCAGAGCGGCAGGAGAGGCTGGGGCGGGGAAGGGCGTGGCGGACGGGTCCAAGGCGCAGCGATGCTAGCAGCGCGCCGGCTGCCCAACCCTCGGGCGGCCCCTTCATCTGGGGTGGACGAAAACCCGGGTGGGACTGGCAGATTCCTGGGCGCGCCGTGCGCCGGTTTTTCGATTCGACCGCTTCGAGAAATGCGGCCGAAAATGGAAAAGGCCGCCCGACGGCGGCCTTGTGCTGCAATTCATCGCCCCGGGAAACCCGCGGGGCAGCGGCGCATCAAACGTGGAAATCTTCCAGCTTGGCGCCGCCGCTAATGGCGGCCTTCAGCCATTTCGGCTGCAGGCCGCGGCCGCTCCAGGTTTCACCGGTGGCCTGGTTGCGGTACTTGACGGCGACCTTGGAGGTTTTTGCTGCCTTCGGCACACGCGCGCTCAGATCGGCGATGGTCAGGCCATATTCGGCCATCAGCGATTTGACCTTGGCGACGGCGTCGGCGCGCTCACGCTCCTTGGTTTGGGAAATCTGTTCGTCGAGCGCGGCCCTTTGGGCCAGAAGATCCTTCAGCGATGCCATCTTTGCAAATCCTCGCGATGTTTGGTTTCGACCAACTTATGACGAGCCAATTATAGGCATGTCATTCGAAAACCATCCAGCACGGGGAATGGCTGCGGATTTGGCGCAACAGTATGTGAAATCCGCCCGGGAATATTAGACGGGGATATTCTGTCAGGCGCTCGGCGGGACGTGGCCCGTTGGCCCTTGGTGTCTTCCAGCTTCGCTCACTCCGCCGGCGGGACATAGCCGCCGGTTGCTGGTGTCTTCTCACTTGCGCTGCGCGCAAATGAGCAGACCCCGCAATTCCCTCATTCGCTGCGCTCATTCGGCCGGCGGGACATAGCCCGCCGGTTGCTCGGCGCCGGCGCCGAAGAAAAACTGCTCCATCTGCCGGGCCAGATACTGGCGGGCGCGCTGGTCGGCCAGGTTCAGCCGGTTTTCATTGACCAGCATGGTCTGGTGCTTCATCCAGGCCGCCCAGGCTTCCTTGCTGACGTTCTGGTAAATGCGCTTGCCCAGTTCGCCGGGGTAGGGAGCGAAGTCCAGGCCTTCGCCTTCTTTCTTCAGATAAACACATTGGACGCTGCGGGCCATGACAAACCTCGGATATGGGTAATGAATTCAGGGGACGTGCGACGGCACGCCGGCGAAAGCCTTTTCAGGCGAGTTTTTTAACAAGGACCTGCGAGCGTCGGTCCCAGTTGTATTTGCGTTTGCGTTCCTCGGGCAGCCATTCGGGATCGACCGGCTGGAAACCGCGCTTGATGAACCAGTGCATCGTGCGCGTGGTCAGCACGAATATGCTGGACAGGCCCATCGCCTTGGCGCGCTGCTCGACGCGCTTCAATATACGGTCGCCGTCGCCCTGGCCCTGCACCTCGGCCGATACGGTCAGCGCGGCCATTTCGGCGGTGCGGGCCTCCACATAAGGGTAAAGCGCGGCGCAGCCGAATATCACGCCGTCGTGCTCGATCACCGTATAGGCCTCGACATCGCGCTCGATTTCATTGCGGTCGCGCTTGACCAGGGTGCCGTCGCGCTCGAAGGGCTCGATCAGCGCGACGATGCCGCCGACATCGTCCGGCGTGGCCTCGCGCAGGCTCTCCAGCTTCTCGTCGACGACCATGGTGCCGATGCCGTCGTGGGTGTAGACCTCCTGCAGCAGCGCGCCGTCGACGGCGAAGGGCAGGATGTGCGAGCGCTCGACGCCGGCCTCGCAGGCGCGCACGCAATGGCGCAGATAGAAGGCCGCGTCGGTCGGCTCGACGGGGCCGCTGCGGCCGGCCAGCAGGCGGCGTGCGTCGGCCAGGGTCAGCTCGGTATCGATGCCGCCGTCCGGGTCCTGCGGGTTCTCCGGCACGCCGGCGGCCTCGCAGACGAACAGCAGCTTGTCGGCCTGCAGCGCGATCGCGGTGCTGGTGGCCACGTCCTCCATCTGCAGATTGAAGGCCTCGCCGGTGGGCGAGAAGCCGAACGGCGACAGCAGCACGATGGCGCCGGTGTCGATCGCGCGCTGGATCGCCGCGCCATCGACCTTGCGCACCAGGCCGCTGTGCTGGAAATCGACGCCGTCGACGATGCCGACCGGGCGCGCGGTCAGGAAATTGCCGGAGACCACGCGCACGGTGGCATTGGCCATCGGCGTGTTCGGCAGGCCCTGCGAGAAGGCCGCCTCGATCTCGAAGCGCAGCTGGCCGGCGGCCTCCTGCGCGCAGTCCAGCGCCACCGCGTCGGTGACGCGGATGCCATGGCTGTACTGCGGCTTCTGGCCCTTGGCGGCCAGCTGCTCGTTGACCTGCGGCCTGAAGCCATGGACCAGCACGATCTTGATGCCCATCGCGTGGACGATGGCCAGGTCCTGCACGAAGGCATTCAGCTTGCCCGCCGCCACCAACTCGCCCGGCATGCCGACGACGAAGGTCTCGCCGCGGTAGGCATGGATGTACGGCGCGACCGCGCGGAACCAGGGCACGAAGGTGTGGGGAAAGACGAGACTCATGGCCGGAATTGTGCCGCAGGCTCCGGCGGCCTCGCCGGGCGCGGATAATCCGCGCCTCGTGAATTCAAAGCCGTCCTCCTCTCCGTCCTCGCCGGTGCCCGAGCGGCCGCCGCGCGGCCCCCGCGCCACCGCCGCCACTCCGGCCAACCCGCTGCCGCCGATCGACTTCCCCGAATCGCTGCCGGTCTCCAGCCGGCGCGAGGACATCGCGCGCGCGCTGGCCGAGCACCAGGTCATCATCGTCTGCGGCGAGACCGGCTCCGGCAAGACCACCCAGCTGCCCAAGATCGCGCTGGCGCTGGGCCGCGGCCGCGCCAATACCGGCAAGCTGATCGGCCACACGCAGCCGCGGCGCATCGCCGCCTCGAGTGTGGCCAAGCGCATCGCCGAGGAGCTGAAGACGCCGCTGGGCGAGGTGGTCGGCTACAAGGTGCGCTTCCAGGACCGCCTGCAGCCGGGCGCCTCGGTCAAGCTGATGACAGACGGCATTCTCTTGGCCGAGACGCAGACCGATCCGCTGCTCAAGGCCTACGACACCTTGATCATCGACGAGGCGCACGAGCGCTCGCTGAACATCGACTTCCTGCTCGGCTATCTGCGCGAGGTCTTGCCGCGCCGGCCGGACCTGAAGGTGATCGTCACCTCGGCAACCATCGATGCCGATCGCTTCGCCAAGCACTTCGAGTCGGCCAAGGGCCCGGCGCCGGTGCTGATGGTCAGCGGGCGGCTCTTCCCGGTCGAGCAGCGTTACCGACCCTTCGAGGAATCGCGCGAGTACGACCTCAACGACGCGATCGGCGACGCGGTCGACGAGCTCTGGCGCGAGGGCCCCGGCGACGTGCTGGTCTTCCTGCCCGGCGAGCGCGAGATCCGCGAGGCGGCCGAGCATCTGCGCAAGCACCATCCGCCCGGCGTCGAGGTGCTGCCGCTGTTCGCGCGCCTGTCGCAGCAGGAGCAGGATCGCGTCTTCGAGCCGCACGGCGCGCGCCGCATCGTGCTGGCGACGAACGTCGCCGAGACCTCGCTGACGGTGCCGGGCATCCGCTATGTGATCGACCCGGGCCTGGCGCGGGTCAAGCGCTACAGCTACCGCAACAAGGTCGAGCAGCTGCAGATCGAGCCGATCGCGCAATCGGCCGCCAACCAGCGCGCCGGCCGCTGCGGCCGGGTCAGCAACGGCATCTGCATCCGCCTCTACGACGAAAAGGATTTCAACGAGCGGCCGAAGTTCACCGATCCCGAGATCCTGCGCAGCTCGCTGGCCGGCGTGATCCTGCGCATGAAGGCGCTGCACCTGGGCCAGGTCGACGAGTTCCCCTTCATCGAGGCGCCGCCAAGGAAGGCGATCGCCGACGGCTACCAGCTGCTGGCCGAGCTCGGCGCGGTCGACGAGCTGAACGAGCTGACGGCCATGGGCAAGGAGCTGTCGAAGCTGCCGCTGGACCCCAGAGTCGGCCGGATGATCCTGGAGGCCAAGTCGCGCGAGGCGCTGGCCGAGGTGCTGATCATCGCCAGCGCGCTGTCCGGTCAGGACGTGCGCGACCGGCCGCTGGAGCAGCAGCAGGCGGCCGACGAGAAGCACAAGAAGTTCGACGACGAGAAGTCGGAGTTCATCGGCTATCTGAAGCTGTGGAAATGGCTGGGCGAGAGCCGTGGCGGTGACGGTGAGCACAAGCTCAGCAATCGCCGCCATGAACAGCTTCTGCGCGAGAACTTCGTCAGCCCGCGCCGGGTGCGCGAATGGCGCGACATCTACTCGCAGCTGCACACCGTCGTCGCCGAGCATGGCTGGCGCCTGAACGGCAGCCCCGCGACCTACGAGCAGATCCACCTGTCGATGCTGGCCGGCCTGCTGGGCAATATCGGTCTGAAGAGCGACGAGGACGACTGGTACCTGGGCGCGCGCGGCATCAAGTTCTGGCGCCATCCGGGCGCGCATCTGAGCAAGAAGCCGGGCCGCTGGATCGTCGCTGCCGAGCTGGTCGACACCACCCGCCTGTTCGGCCGCGGCATCGCCAACATCGAGCCGCAGTGGCTGCCGACGATCGCCGGCCATCTGCTGAAGACCCAGCTGGCCGAGCCGCATTGGGAGAAGAAGGCGGCCGAGGTGATCGCGCTGGAACGCGCGACCTTGTACGGCATCGTCGTCTACAGCAATCGGCGGGTGAACTTCGGCAAGATCGAGCCGCGCGCCGCGCGCGAGATCTTCATCCGCGAGGCCCTGGTCAATGGCGAGTGGGAGACCAAGCTGCCCTTCCTGGCCCACAACCAGAAGCAGATCGCCAAGGTCGAGGAGCTGGAGCACAAATCGCGCCGCCAGGACGTGCTGGTCGACGACGAGCTGATCCATGCCTTCTACGAGAGCCAGCTGCCGGCCGACATCGTCTCCGGCGCCACGTTCGAGAAGTGGTACCGCCAGGCCAGCAAGGCCGAGCCCAAGCTCTTATTCCTGACGCGCGACGAGCTGATGCGCCACGAGGCGGCAGGGATCACCAGCAATGCCTTCCCGAAGACGATACGTCTGGGCGGCGTCGACTGCTCGGCCTCCTATCTGCACGAGCCCGGTGATGTGCGCGACGGCCTGAGCGTCACCGTGCCGATCTATGCCTTGAACCAGGTCAGCGAGGAGCGCTGCGAATGGCTGGTGCCGGGCATGCTGGAGGCCAAGGTGACGGCGCTCTTGAAGAGCCTGCACCAGAAGCCGCGCGCGCGCCTGGTGCCGCTGCCGGATTTCGTCGCCGAGTTCGTCGAACTCAATCCCTTTGCCCAGGGCAGCCTCATCGAGGTGCTGCTGAAGGCGGTGCGCGAGCGCACCCAGCTTGCGATCCAGAAGAACGACTTCAAGCTCGAACAGCTGCCGGCGCATCTGTTCATGAACGTCCGGGTCGTCGACGAGCATGGCCGTCAGCTGGGCCTGTCGCGCAATCTGGCGGCACTGAAGGCCGAACTGGGCGGCCAGGCCCGCTCGGCCTTCCAGGCGCTGGCCGCGCTGAAGCTGCCGACGGCGGCTGCATCTGCGCCAGCACCCGCGCCCGCGCCGGTCGCGCCAGGTGGCATCCGCGCCGAGATCGTCCAGAAGCCGCCTAAGCCGGCGGCCGACGCCGCCGCGCGCTATACGGCCTGGAGCTTCGGCGAGCTGCCCGAGCTGATGGAGGTCAGGAAGGGCGGCCAGACCCTGATCGGCTTCCCGGCGCTGATCGACCGCGGCACGCATGTGGAGATCGAGGTGTTCGACGAGCCCGAACTGGCCGCCGCCAGGCACCGGCTGGGCCTGCGCCGGCTGCTCGCGCTGCAGCTGAAGGAGCCGCTCAAGTACCTGGAGAAGAACATCCCCGATCTGCAGAAGATGTCCGTGCTGTTCATGGGCCTGGGCACGGCCGAGGAGCTGCGCGAGCAGATCATCGGCGTCGCGCTGGACCGCGCCTTCCTGGCCGATCCGCTGCCGCAGGACGAGTTCGCCTTCAAGGCGCGCATCGAGGAGGGCCGCAGTCGGCTCAATCTGATCGCCCAGGAGGTCGCGCGGCAGACCGGCATCGTGCTGGCCGAGTATGCGGCGGCGGCGCGCAAGCTGAAGGATGCGCGGGCGCCCAAGGAAGTCGCCGAGGACATCGCGGCCCAGCTGGCCCGGCTGATGACCAAGCACTTCGTCAGCGCGACGCCCTGGTCGCAGCTGCAGCATCTGCCGCGCTATCTGAAGGCCATCACCGCGCGCTTGGACAAGCTGCGCGCCGATCCGGCGCGCGATGCCAAGCTGATGAGCGAGCTCAGGCCGCTGGAGCAGCGCTTCCAGCGCCGCCTGGTCGAACTGAAGGGCGCGCAGGACGCGCGCCTGGCCGACTTCCGCTGGCAGCTGGAGGAGTTGCGCGTCAGCCTGTTTGCCCAGGAACTGCGCACGCCGCAGCCGGTCAGCGTGAAGCGCTTAGACAAGGTATGGGCTCAGCTGCTCGGCTGATGAACTGAACGGCGCCAAAGCTTGCTGCCGGCTGTCGGCGGGCCCGCCGCAATCGGAAATCCCGGGTGAATACCGCACAGTTCCCGGCAATGCGGCGGCGCCAAATTGTGTCAAATAGGTACAAACTGAATTCCCCCATTTCCCGGCCCCGTTCGCCAGCCTTCTCCGTGCCTGACGCTCATCTGTCCGCCGATCAAACCCCGCATGCCGGCAGCGCCGCCGGGGTGCCGTTGCGCATGTTCGGCCGCTTCGAGTTGCGTGCCTTGCTGAACAAGAGCACGCGCGGCATGCTGTGGCTGGTGCGCGATCCGCGCCTGGGCCAGGAGCTGATGCTCTGCCTGCCGCGGCAGGCGCCGAACAGCGCGCAGGCGATGGAGCATTGGCAGCGCACGGCGCAGGCCGTGGCCCGCATCCAGCATCCGAACATCGCGCCGGTTGTGGAGATCGGCCAGGTCGAGCAATGGCCCTTCGTCGCCTACGAGCGTTCGCTCGGCGAGACCCTGGACGAGCGCCTGGCGCGCCAGGCCGCGCCGCTGCCGCTGGAGGCGGCCGACTGGATCGCCCAATATCTGGAAGGCCTGGCCTTCGCTCATGAGGCCGGCCATGCGCATCGCGATGTGCAATGCGCGAGCCTGATCATCAATGCCGCCAACCAGGTCCGCGTGCTGGGCCTGGAGGTGGCGCAGGAGATCGTCCCGAGCAGCAGCGACTTCAGCACGGTGACGCGCCGCGCGCTGCGCGAGGCGGCCGAGGAAGACCTGCTGGGCGTCGGCCTGGTCCTGCACCGCATCCTGGGCGGCCGGCCGGTGCTGGATCAGCCGGATCTGCAGCTGGCCATGCAGCAGATGCAGCCGCTGGGCCGCGAACTGGTGCGCCTGGGCTGGGAGACGCCGCATCCGATCCCCGATCCGCTGCGCGCGATCGGCAACCGCGCGACCGCCTCACAGCCGCGCCAGCGCTATCACATCGCCCGCAGCTTCCTACGCGCGCTGGAGGGCTGGCGCCTGTCGGCCGCGCAGGATGACGGCGGCCCGATCCCGATCCTGATGGACAAGCTGCAGCGCATCGGCCATCTGCCGATGGCCGGCACCGGCCTGGCGCGGCTGCTGCAGTCCTCGGGCCTGGAGACCCAGCATGGCAGCCTGCTGTCGGAGCTGGTGCTGAAGGACATGGCGCTCAGCCTGGAGCTGCTGCGCCGCGTCAACAATTCGCTCAAGCAGCAGGGCGCGCCGGTCGACGGCACCGTGCTGAACATGCAGCGGGCGATCGCGATGCTGGGCCTGAACGGGGTCGAGGCGGCGGCGCGCGCGCTGAAGCCCTGGCCCGGCCCGCTGAACGAGATCGCCGCGGCGCTGCTGGGCAGTCTGATGAAGCGGGTGCAGCGCGCCGGCCAGATCGCGCAGGCGCTGCGCCCGGCCGGCTACGACGCCGAGGTTGTCTACCTCATTGCGCTGATGCAGAACCTGGGCCGGCTGCTGGTGCAGTACCACTTCCCCGACGATGCGCAGCAGATCCGCCAGCTGATGCAAGCGCCCGAGCCGACGGCCGAGCAGCCGAACCCGCGCGGCCTGTCCGAGCAGGCGGCCGCCTATGCGGTGCTGGGCTGCGATCTGGATGCGCTGGGCGTGGCGGTGGCGCGCTACTGGAGCCTGGGCGACGAACTGCTGCACATGATCCGCCGCCAGCCGCCCGATGCGGCGGTGCGCGGCGCCGACAACGATGCCGATCTGTTGCGCCTGACTTGCAGCCTGGCCAATGAACTGGTCGACGCGCTGGGCCTGCCCGAAAACAAGCGCCAGGCCGGTATCGAGCTGGCGACGCGCCGCTATGCGCGCAATCTGGGCCTGGGCCTGCGCGAGGTCTACCAAGCGCTGCAGGCGCCGGCCGGCGAGGCCGGCGCGTCCGCCGAGCCGGGCCAGCCGACCTCCTCGGCCCAGCCCTCGGCGCTGCGCGGCAAGGCGATGGCCGCCAAGCCCGACGCGGCCGACGAGGCGGGTGGCCGATGAGCTTGCGCGGCAAGACGCAGGGCGGCGACGCGGCAGCGGGCCGCATGCCGCTGCCGCCGCCCGATGTCGGCCGCTTCCGGCTGTTGAAGAGCCTGGGCGAGGGCGCGCAGGCGACCGTCTGGCTGGCGCATGACCCGCGGCTCGATCGCGAGGTCGCCGTCAAGCTGCTGAAACCCGGCACCGACCGCCAGGCGGTCGACGAATGGCTGCACGAGGCGCGCCTGGTCAGCCGGCTGACGCATCCGAACATCGTGCCGGTCTTCGAGGCCGATACGCACAACGGCCAGTCCTATCTGGTCTTCGAGTACGTGCCCGGCGGCACCCTGGCCGAGCGCCTGCGCGAACGCCGCCAGCTGCCGGCGCGCGAGGCGGTGGAGCTGATGCTGGGCGTGCTGGACGGCCTGCAGGCGGCCCAGCAGGCCGGCGTCGTCCACCGCGACCTGAAGCCCAGCAACATCCTGCTCGACGCCAAGGGCCGCCCCCGCGTGATGGACTTCGGCATTGCCGCGCGCATGGCGCAGGGCGGCGATGCGGCGCGGCCGCAGCGCATCGTCGGCACGCCCGGCTATATCTCACCCGAGGCGGCGCGCGGCGAGGCGCCCAGCGCGGCGATGGATGTGGTCGCCTGCGCGATCATGCTGGCCGAGATGCTCAGCGGCAAACGGATGAACCAGGATCCGGATCCCTGGCGCGCGGTGCGCCGCGTGCTCGAGCAGGATCTGATCCTGCCCTCGGGCCTGGCCGCCGATGTGGACGATGCGCTGCGCGGCCTGATCCAGCGCGGGCTGGCGCGCGATCTCGCGCAGCGCTGGGCGAGCGCCAAGGCCTTCCACGACGCGCTGGCCGCCTGGCTGCATCCCGCCCACGAGCCCACGCCCGAGGTGGCCGACGGCGCGACCCTGGAATTCCTGCTGCGGCGGATGCGCCACAAGAGCGATTTCCCGGCCATGTCCGAGGCGGTCGGCCGCATCCAGCGGCTGACGCACTCGGAGAGCGAGAGCATCAGCGGCCTGTCCAACGAGATCCTCAAGGACGTGGCGCTGACGCACAAGCTCTTGCGCCTGGTGAACACGGTGCAGTTCAGCCATGCCGGCGGCGGCAGCATCAGCACCGTCTCGCGTGCGGTGGCCCTGGTCGGCTTTGCCGGCATCCGCAATCTGGCGCTCTCGCTGATCCTGCTCGAGCGCATGGAGAACAAGGCCCATGCGCAGCAGCTGCGCGAGGAATTCCTGCGCTCGCTGATGGCGGCCTCGCTGGCGCGCGAGCTGTGCACGAATCCGCGCGAGAACGAGGAAGCCTTCCTGTGCGCGATGTTCCACAACCTGGGCCGCGCGCTGACCGAGTTCTACTTCCCCGAGGAAGCGCAACAGATCCGCCGCATCACGCGGCCCGAGCGTGCCGCCAGCGGCGACAAGCCGGCGCCGCCGCTGAGCGAGGCGGCCGCCTCGGCCCAGGTGCTGGGCATGAGCTATGAGCAGCTGGGCCTGGGCGTGGCCAAGCAATGGGGGCTGCCGCAGAGCCTGCAGCGCAGCATGTGCCGCCCCGAGGGCGAGCCGCCGAGCCGCCCGCCGGATACGCCGGCCGAGCGCATGCGCTGGCTGGCCCGCGCGGCCAACGACGTGGCCGATGTGATCCTGCAGGCCACGCCGGTCGAGGCGCATGCGCGCATGCGCGCGATGGGCCAGCGCTATGCGCGCACCCTGGGCGTCAGCGGCGAGGCCTTCGATGCCGCGGCCGACCAGGCGCGCCAGCGCCTGGCGCAGATGGCGCAGGCGATGGACATCACCCTGCCCAAGGATTCGCCGGCGCAGCGCCTGCTGGCGCCGCTGGAGCCCTCGGCCAGCGATTCGCTGTCGCCGCACCAGCTGCAGGCCACCCAGGTGTTCGAGCCGACGCAGGTCCTCAGCGAGCAGCAGATCAGCCGCGAGCAGGCGGCCGAGACCCTGGCCGCCGGCATCCAGGACATCACCGACGCGATGGTCGAGAACTTCAAGCTCAATGAAGTGCTGCGCATGATCCTGGAGACGATCTACCGCGGCCTGGGCTTCCGCCGCGTGGTCTTCTGCCTGCGCGACCCCAAGACCGACACGCTGACCGGCCGCTTCGGCCTGGGCCAGGACGTCGAGGCGGTCGTGCCGCTGTTCAAGGTGCCGCTGAAGAGCTCGCCGGGCGGCCAGGCCGATCTGTTCACCGCGGTCTGCCAGAAGGGCGTGGACACCCTGATCGCCGATGCCTCGATCGCCAAGATTGCCGAGCGCCTGCCGGCCTGGTTCCTGGGCCCGCCGAAGGCCGTCACCTTCCTGCTGCTGCCGATGCAGTTGCGCGGCGCCTCCTTCGCAATGATCTATGCCGACAAGACCGAGGCCGGTGCGATCGATCTGGGCGAGAAGGAACTGTCGCTGCTGCGCACGCTGCGCAACCAAGCGGTGATGGCCTTCAAGCAGGCCAGCTGAGCCTGCCGCCTCAATCGATCAATCAATCAATAGGTGCCGGCGTCCAGCCAGCGCTCCAGCAGCGGCAGGCGGTCATTGCCCCAGAAACGCTCGCCTTCGACGATGAAGAAGGGCGAGCCGAACACGCCGCGCGCCTCGGCCATGTCGATCTCGGCCTTCAGCCGCGCGCGCGTCGCGCTGTCGCCGGCGACGCTGGCCACGTCGTCGGGCGTCATCTGCAGCGGGCAGCACAGCTGCTGCAGCACCTCGAGCTGAGCGATATTGCGGTCCTCGACGAAATAGGCCTTGAACACCGCCTGCGCAAAGGCCCGGCTCTGTTGCGGATCGCGGTCGTTGAACCAGTAGAACAGCCGGGCCGCCAGCTCTGTGTGCAGGCCCAGCGAAGAGGGCGCCTTGTACGGCAGCTTCATGAAGCTCGCCACCCGCTCGACGTCGCGGCGGATGTAGTCGCTGCGCATCACGCTGCTGGGGATGCGGATGCGCTCCAGCGACTGGAAGTTGGCGTCAAGCACGATCGCATGCCAGTTGACCGTGCGCTGGTAGCGCGCGCCCAGCGCGTCGATGGCCCCGGCGGCGAAATAGCCATAGGGCGAGGCGAAGTCGAAATAGAAATCGATCGGGCCGGACATGCGCTGCTCCCTCCATCGTCGACGCCATGGCGGCGTGGACAAATTGTAGGGGTGTCGCCCGCCGCCGCTCAGGCGCGAGCGGCGCGGCAAGCGGCGCGCGCCTGCTTCAGCGAATCGGCGTAGGGGCGGCCGGCCGGCCGCGCGATCTCCGGCCGCACGGCCGACCAGTTCAGGGCATCGACATCGCGCAGCGCCGGCAGCGCGGCGCACAGACGTCCCATTGCCTGCGCCGCCAGCCGCTCGCGCTCGGCCGCCGTGCCGCCGGCCACCAGCAGGAAACTGCTCAGGCCCAGGCCGCCATCGGCCAAGCGGCTGTAGCCGGGCGGAGGCGGGCGCCCCTGCAGCGACAGCGCACGCAAGGTGCCGCTGCCTGCGGCGGCGGCGGCGTCCACCGTCAGGTCCGAAGCCCTCACGCGAAACAGCGCATCGACCTCACGGCCCAGCAGCGCGATCAACGCCTCGTCGTCGGCCATCTGGCGCTGCATGGGCCGGGCCGCCGCCCGCCGGCCGGACAGCGCGCGCATCAGATGAGCGGCGGTCTGCGCATCCCCGGCGGCCGGGCCGGTATCGATCACGGCCTGGTCCAGATCCCGCAGCCCGCGCAGCGAGGAGTCGGCCCGCACCCAGATCTGCAGCGGCTCGGTAAACAGCGGCGCGACCAGGCGCGTGCCGGCCAGCGCGCGCGTGCGCGGCAGCGCCCGCAGCGCATCCTGCCGCAGCAGGGCCAGCCGGGCCGGACCGGGGGCGGCCAGTTGCGCATTGACGCGCGGCTGCGCCTCGCGCAGGTCGAGCAGCGGCAGTGGAGCCAGGGCCTGGATCAGCGCCAGCCCGGGCTCCACCCGGGCCGGCTTGGGGGCGGGTGGCGGTGGTGGCGGTGGTGGCAGTGCTGGCGCTGGCAGCGTTGGCATGGCGAGCTGCGGCGCGCTGGCTCCGGTCTCCGCTTGCTGCGGCTGCTGCCGGTCGCTGAGCCACCACCAGCCGGCCGCGGCCAGCGCCGCGCCGCCCAGTGCACCGATCAGCGCCGGCCATAGATAGCGGCCGATCGCGCTGCCGCGGACCGGGGCGGGCGCCGGCATCGCGTGGTCCACGGCCGGCCTTGCGGCCTGCGCGGCGCGAGCGGATGGTGGCGGCGCGGGAGCCGGTTGCGCCGCCGCATCGGGCTCGCGCGCCTGGGCGGCAACACGCTCCAGCGCCGCCTGCACGCCGTTCAGCCAGTCCTGATCGCCGGGCGGCGCGCGCTTGGGCCCACCATCACCCTGGGCGGCGGTGGCGCTTCGCGTGGAATCCGGCCTTTTCCTTGGCGCCGGGCGGTCTGCGGGCTGGGCCATCGGCAACATGCTCTCGAGCAGTCGGACTGCCTCCATCCTGCGCCTTTTGTGCGCCGGAAGGCGTGAGCAATTGGAACGAGCGCATGTAGGCGGCGCGGAAGGCGCAGCGGAACGCGAAAGGGGAGAAGGGAGAAAAGGCGGGGGAGGGAGGTTGACGAGCCTGACCCCGGCACTGGTTGCAACGGTTGGGGCTGCTTCGTTCCCGACCTGACCCGGTTGGCCGCGCTTCCATGCGAGGAGGCCCGTCAGGCGGGATTATAGCCCCCGGCCCAGGATTGCCTGGTCCGCCCCTCGAGGGGCGCCGATCGATGCCGGGCTTACCCGGCATCGACATCGGCTTGAGTCGCCCTTGGGAGCGGCCCGGCAGGCGACTCAGGTCAAATGCGGACGTGCATCAGCGCAGCTGCAGGTCGTCGTCGTTGAAGCGGATGCCCAGCGGTTCGATCAGCAGCTGCTTTTCGCCGTCCTCGAGCGCGCCGGCGACCCAGGCGTCGATGCCGCAGGCCTTCGCGACCTCGACGGTGCGGGCGGCGTCGGCGGCCGGCACGAAGATGGCGAAGCCGGCGCCCATGTTCAGGGTCGAGTAGGCCTCGCGGTCGTCCTGCTTGGCCTGCTGCTGCATGAACTTGAGCACCGGCGTCACCGGCGGCACCGTGTGGATGCGGTAGGTGAAGCGGCCCGGATGGCGCAAGAGCTTGCGCCAGCCATGGCCGGTGATGTTGGCGCAGTAATGCGGCTGGATGCCGGCCTTGTAGAGCGCCTCGGTGACCGGCGAATACAGGACGGTGGGCGCCAACAGCGCCTCGCCATAGGAGAGGCCCGGCGCTATCTCGGTCAGATAGCCCTGGGGCAGACGCTCGACCAGCTTGCGCGCCAGGCTCAGGCCATTGGCGTGGATGCCGCTGGAGGCCAGCAGCACGATGGCATCGCCGGCACCCAGCTTGTCGCCGACCGAGAGCCGCTCCTTCGGGTTGATCAGACCGGTGCAGGAGGCGGCCAGATCGATGCGGCCCTCCTCGACGATGCCGGCCAGCGCCGGCGTTTCGCCGCCGCCCCAGGCGACCTGGCAGGTGTCGCAGGCCTTCTTCCAGCCGGCGACGAGCTCCTGCGCGCGCTGCTTGTCGCCGAACCAGTCCGAGCCGCCGGCGGCCCAGTAGGCCTGCACGACCAGCGGCGTCGCGCCGACGGTGATCAGGTCGTTGATCGCCATCGCGATGGTGTCCTGCGCGATGCCGGCGTAAAAGCTCCTGCCGGTCAGCTTGCTCATCTCGTCGGCGACCAGGGTCTTGGTGCCCAGGCATTCGACGATGGAAGCGATGTAGAACGGCCCCACGTCGACCACATAGGCCGACTCGCCGCGCGAGGCCAGCACCTCGCTGAAGCCATGGGCGCCCAGGTGGGCGCCGGTAGCGGCCGCGGCGCGCTGGGCCGAGATCTTGAGCGGATCGATCAGGTCGTAGTTGACCCCGGCTTGCTCGTAGCTGAGGGTGTCGGAAGAGGAGGGGGCGTGGGTGCTCATGGCCGCGGATTATCGTTCACCCCGTCCCGACAAACCCGGGGAGGAGGCGCTCGTAGAATGCCGGCCCATGAGCTACCAGGTCCTCGCACGCAAGTACCGCCCCCACAGTTTCGAAGAGCTGGTGGGCCAAGAGCATGTCGTGCAGGCTTTGGCCAATGCGCTGACCCAGCAGCGCCTGCACCACGCCTATCTGTTCACCGGCACGCGCGGCGTCGGCAAG
This sequence comes from Roseateles violae, assembly GCF_030410485.1. GTDB lineage: Bacteria > Pseudomonadota > Gammaproteobacteria > Burkholderiales > Burkholderiaceae_C > Roseateles_D > Roseateles_D violae. Next base: position 108,930 of record NZ_JAUHHC010000007.1, read on the forward strand.
ACGACGGTCTCGCGCATCCTGGCCAAGAGCCTGAACTGCACCGGCCCGGACGGCAAGGGCACGATCACCGCCCAACCCTGCGGCGTCTGCGAGGCCTGCCGCGACATCGATGCTGGCCGCTTCGTCGACTATGTGGAGTTGGACGCCGCCTCTAACCGCGGCGTCGAGGAGATCTCGCAGCTGCTCGATCAGGCCGTCTACAAGCCGGTCGTGGGCCGCTTCAAGGTCTACATGATCGACGAAGTGCACATGCTGTCGAACACCGCCTTCAACGCGATGCTGAAGACGCTGGAGGAACCGCCCGAATACCTGAAGTTCGTGCTGGCGACGACCGATCCGCAGAAGGTGCCGGTCACCGTGCTGTCGCGCTGCCTGCAGTTCAATCTGCGGCCGATGGCGCCGCAGAACGTGCTCTCGCACCTGACGCGCGTGCTGCAGATCGAGAACGTGCCGGCCGAAGCGGGCGCGCTGCGCCTGCTGGCGCGCGCGGCGCGCGGCTCGATGCGCGATGCGCTGTCGCTGACCGACCAGGCGATCGCCTTCGGCGCCGGTCAGCTGAGCGAGGCCGGCGTGCGCCAGATGCTGGGCAGCGTCGACCGCGGCCATGTGGTCGCCATCGTCGACGCGCTGATCGCCGCCAGCGGCGCCGAGGTGGTCGCCCAGGCCGACGGCCTGCGCAGCCAGGGCCTGTCGGCCTCCGGCACGTTGGAAGACCTGGCCGGCCTCTTGCAGCAGATGGCGGTCGCCCAGGCGGCGCCGAACGCGCTGGACGAGCAGGATCCCGACACCGCCGAGGCGCGCCGCCTGGCCACGGCCCTGCCGGCGGATGAGATCCAGCTGATGTACAGCATGGCCCTGCATGGCCGGCAGGAGCTGGCGCTGGCGCCCGATGAATACGCGGGCCTCTTGATGGTGCTGCTGCGCATGCTGAGTTTCCGCCCGACCGGCAGTGCGGCCCAGCAGGCCGCCAAGCCGGCCGCGCGGCCCGCGCCCGCGCCGGCACCGGCACCGGCACCGGCACCGGCACCGGCACCGGCACCGGCACCGGCCGCCGCGCCGCTGCTGCGGCCCATGCCGGCCGTGAGCTCGGTGCCCGTGGCTGCGGCGCCCGTTCCGGCACCGGTCGCGGTGCCTGTAGCGGCGCCCGCTCCGGCGCCGATGCCGGTCGCCGTCGAGCAGCCGGCACCTGCACCTGCGCCTGCCCCGCTCGTTCTAGCGCCGCCGCCGGCTGCCGCACCGGCCGCCGACGCCGGCAGCCACAGCGCGCGTCTGCGTCCGCGCGCGGTCGTGCACAAGCTGGAGGAGGCCGACGACGAGCCGCCGCCCTGGCTCGATGCGCCGCCGGCCGAGGACGAGGCGGGCGAAGCCGGCGCGGCCGACGAGATCGAGTCCGGCGCGGCCGAGCGCATTGCCTATGCCTCGACCGCCGGCGCCGACGTCCAGCTGGAGCCGACGCCGCTGGGCGAGCGCTGGCATGCGCTGATCATGCCGCTGGGCCTGACCGCGCTGACGCGCGAGCTGGCGATGCAGGCGCAATGCCTGGGCTGCGAGGAAGGCGAGGGTCGGCAGCTCTGGCGCCTGCGCGTCGAGCGCGAATCGCTGCGCCAGCCGGCCCTGAAGGACAAGCTGCAGGCCGCGCTGAGCGCCGCGCTGCAGGGCGAGGTCTTGATCGAGCTGGAGGCCGGCGTCGCGCAGGACTCGCCGGCGCTGCGCGAGATGGCCGCGGCCCAGGCCCGCCAGCGCGCGATCGAGCAGATCGTCGTCGACGACCCGCTGGCCCAGGCGCTGCTCGCCCAGTTCAAGACGGCACGCATCGTGCCGGGCTCGATCAAGCACCACTGAACACATCCACGAATCCGCGAAGGAAGCCCCATCATGATGAAGAACCAACTCGCCGGCCTGATGAAGCAGGCCCAGGCCATGCAGGACAACCTGAAGAAGGCGCAGGACGAACTGGCGACCGTCGAGGTCGAGGGCCAGTCGGGCGCCGGCCTGGTGAAGGTGCAGATGACCTGCAAGAACGTCGTCAAGCGCGTCAGCATCGACCCCAGCCTGCTGGCAGACGACAAGGACATGCTGGAAGACCTGGTCGCCGCCGCCTTCAACGACGCGGTGCGCCGCGCTGAAGCAGTCAGCACCGAGAAGATGAGCAAGCTGACCGCCGGCATGCCCATGCCGCCCGGCATGAAGTTCCCCTTCTGAGCCGGTGACGGCGCTCGAACAGCTGATCGAGGCGCTGAAGCGCCTGCCCGGCGTCGGCCAGAAATCGGCGCAGCGCATGGCTTATCACCTGCTGCAGCATGAGCGTCAGGCGATGGGCCAACTGGCGGCGGCCCTGACGGCGGCCGGCGAGCAGATCGGCCATTGCCAGCGCTGCCACACCTTCAGCGAGACGGCGCTGTGCGCGATCTGCGCCGATGCGGCGCGCGATGCGCGGCTGCTGTGCGTGGTCGAGACGCCGGCCGACCAGGCAGTGCTGGAGCGCACCGGCTCCTACCGCGGCTACTACTTCGTGCTGCTGGGCCGCGTCAGCCCGCTGGACGGCGTCGGCGCGCGCGAGATCGGCGCGGCGCAGCTGCTGCAGCGGGCCGCCGACGGCGGTGTCGAGGAGGTGATCCTGGCGACCAGCTTCACCGCCGAGGGCGAGGCAACCGCTCATGTGCTGGGCGATGCCCTGCGCGCGCGCGGCATCAAGGCGACCCGGCTGGCGCGCGGCGTGCCGGTCGGCAGCGAGCTCGAATACGTGGACCTGGGCACGATCGCCCATGCGCTCAGCGACAGGCGCTGAGCGGAAAACAAGAAGGAGACCCGACGATGACGCTGGCCCATCTCTGCATCCTGATCGCCTGCGCGCTGCCGGTGGTCTGCGCCGGCCTGGCCAAGTCCAAGGGCTTCGGCAAGCGGCGCCGCGAGGGCGGCTTCGACAACCACGACCCGCGCGCCTGGCTGGCGCGGCAAGGCGGTTGGCAGGCGCGCGCGAACGCGGCGCAGCAGAACAGCTTCGAGGCGCTGCCGCTGTTCATCGCCGGCGTGCTGGTCGCGCAGCAGCTGCAGGCGCCGCAGGGCCGCATCGACGCGCTGGCGCTGGCCTTCATCGCCGCGCGCCTGGCCTATATCGCGCTTTACCTGGCCGATCAGGCCTGGCTGCGCTCGCTGGTCTGGACGGCCGGCGTGGCCTGCTGCGTCGCGCTGTTCTTCAGCGCCTGACGACGCCCGGCGCGCTCGTCGCGACGACCGCGCGGCCGCTCCTGACCTTGTTGCCGGCGCTCGGCCGGGCCGCCGGCGCCTTGGCGACGCGGCGCGTCTCGGCGGTGTAGACGACGATGGACTGGCCGGGCTTGAAGCTGGCCTTGCCGCCGACCTTGTTCCACTGCGCGAGCTGCGCGGCGCTGACCTTGTAGCGCGCCGCCACGCTGGCCACCGTCTCGCCCTTGCCGGCCTTGACCGTGATGCGGCGCAGCGGCGGCACATCGGGGGCCAGGCTGATGCTGGCGTTGTCGGCCAGGTAGTCGGAGACGTCCTCGGCGCGCTGCGCATTGCGCGGCACCAGCAGGGTCGAGCCCTTGTTGACCAGCATCTTCGGCGGGATGCGGTTGATCTCGCGCAGCGCCGCCTCGTTCATGCCGACCTGCTTGGCCGCATCGGCCGGCTTCATCGTGCGCGGCACGACCCAGGCGGTCCAGGTGGCCAGCGGCCCGCGATGGGCGGCCAGATTGATCGCGAAGGCGCTGGCGTTGTCGTAGGGCAGCAGCACCTGCGCGGTGCTGGCGGCCAGGATCACCGGCTTGTTCATCTGCGGGTTGAACTGCTTGAACTCGTCCTCGCTGATGCCGGCCAGCCGCGCGGCGATATTGACGTCCATATCGCGGTCGATATTGACGCTCAGGAAATAGGGGTGGTTGGCCACCGCCGGCAGCGCGAGGCCGAAGTCCTGCGGCGCCAGCACGATGTTCTTCACCGCCTGCAGCTTGGGCACGTAGTAGCGCGTCTCCTCGGGCATGCGCAGGCTCTCGTAGTCGGTCGGCAGACCCAGCTTCTCGTTGCGCGCGATCGCCTTGGCCACATTGCCCTGGCCCCAGTTGTAGGCGGCCAGCGCCAGATGCCAGTCGCCGAACATCTTGTAGAGCCGGCCCAGATAGTCGAGCGCGGCGCGCGTCGAGGCCAGCACGTCGCGGCGATCGTCGCGGAAGATGTTCTGCTTCAGATCGAAGTCGCGGCCGGTGGCCGGCATGAACTGCCACATGCCGACCGCCTTGGTGCGCGAGGTCGCGTCGGTGACGAAGGCGCTTTCGATGAAGGGCAGCAGGGCCAGCTCGGCCGGCATGCCGCGCTTCTCCACCTCCTCGAGGATGTGGAACAGATAGCGGCTGCCGCGCGTCGTCATGCGCTCGACATAGTCGGGCCGGGCGCTGTACCAGGCCTCGGCCTTGCGCACCCAGTCGTCGTCCAGATCGCCCAGCACGAAGCCCTTGCGCATCCGCTGCCACAGATCGGCGCGCACCTCGACCGCGCTCAGGTCGACCTTGACGCCGGGGCGCAGGCTGTCCTCCAGCAGCACCTCGGCGGCCGTGGTCAGCGCCTGGGCTTCGGCCGGCGTCTGCGCGATGGCGCTGGCCGCGGCCGGCGGCGTGGCTTCGGCCGGGGCGGCCGGCGCCGGGTCGGCCGGCGCGGCGGCCTGCACACCGGCTTCGAGCTGGCGCTCGGACGGCGGCGCCGTGCTGGCGCAGGCGGCCAGCAGGCAGGACAGCATCAGGATGCTCAGGCGGGACAGGGGCAGGTGTTGCGGTCGGGTCGGGACGCTCATCGGAATTCGTTCTTCCACTGCCGCAGGCTGGCAAACACCGCAACGGGGTCGGCCTCGGCGCCGGGCAGCGCTTGGTGGGTCGCCGCGGCGGCGGCGACGGCCGGCTCGCTGCAGCGCAGGAATGGATTGATCTGGCGTTCGGTCGCGATGCTGGACGGCAGCGTCGGCAGCGCGCGCTCGCGCTGCCCCTGGCACCAGGCCTGGTAGTCGCGCAGCGCCGCATTGTCCGGCTCGACCGTCAGCGCGAAGCGCAGATTCGACAAGGTGTACTCATGCGCGCAGCAGACCCGCGCCGTGCCGGGCAGGGCGGCCAGGGTCTGCAGCGAGGCGTACATCTGCGCCGGCGAGCCCTCGAACAAACGGCCGCAGCCGCCCGAGAACAGCGTGTCGCCGCAGAACAGCAGCGGCGCCTCACCCACGGGTTCGGCGTAGTAGGCGATATGGCCGGCCGTGTGGCCGGGCACGTCGATGACGCTAAAGCGCAGGCCCAGCAGCTCGACGCTGTCGCCGGCCCGGCAGGGCGTGAACGGGGTGGGGATGTCTTCGCGCGCCGGGCCGTAGACGGGGCCTCGCAGATGCGGGCGCAGGCCGGCGAGGCCGCCAACATGATCGCCATGGTGATGGGTCACTAGAATGCCAGCCAGATGCAGCCGCTGCGCGGCCAGCGCCTCCAGCACCGGCGCCGCCTCGCCCGGATCGACGACGATGGCGTCGACGCCATCGTGCAGCATCCAGATGTAGTTGTCGGCAAAGGCGGCGACTGCGATCAAGTCCATGCGGCCAGATTCATGCAGCGAGTTCCATGACACGCGAAGCGTCGATTATAGAGTTGGCCGCCTGGCTGCAGACCCCGCCCGGCCGCTACCTGCTCGCCTGGGAACAGCAGCAGATCGATGCCGCCGTCGCCGACCTGTTCGGCTTCCATGCGCTGCAGCTGGGCCTGCCCGAGCTGACCGCGCTGCGCGCGAACCGGATGCCGCATCGCTGGCTGGCACTGAACGGCCACGATGGCGGCCGCAGCGTCGCCGATGCAGGCGAGGACGGCGAGGGCCCCGCGGCGGTGGCGCTGCACTGCGAATTCGACGCGCTGCCCTTCGAGGCCGCCAGCCTCGACCTGGTCGTGCTGCCGCATGCGCTGGAGCTGGCGCGCGATCCGCACCAGACCTTGCGCGAGGTCGAGCGGGTGCTGCGGCCCGAGGGGCGGGTGGTGATCCTGGGCCTCAATCCGGCCAGCGCCTGGGGGCTCAGGCAGAATCTCGGCCGCCTGCTGCCCGGTCACGAGCGGCGGCTGTACCTGCCGCGCGCCGGCGACTTCATCGGCTACTGGCGGCTGCGCGACTGGCTGCGACTGCTGAGCTTCGATGTCGAGGGCGCGCGCTTCGGCGCCTATTGCCCGCCGCTGCGCTCGGCCCAGTGGCTGGCGCGCTGGTCCTGGATCGAGGGCATCGGCCAGCGCTGGTGGCCGGTGCTGGGCGCCGTCTATTTCATCGTCGCGGTCAAGCGCGTGCAGGGCATGCGCCTGATCGGCCTGGCGCGCCACAGCAAGGCCAGCGCGGCCAAGGCCGCCCCGGCGGTCGCGGCGCTGCACCCCCATCACCATCGAGAACAAGAATGAGCGAAGAACAAGAGAAGAAGACGGCGCCGACCGCCGCGACGATCAAGAAGCCGGTCGTCGTCATCTACACCGACGGCGCCTGCAAGGGCAATCCGGGCCCCGGCGGCTGGGGCGCCTGGCTGTCCGCCGGCGGTCATGAGAAGGAACTGTTCGGCGGCGAGGCGAACACGACCAACAACCGCATGGAGCTGACCGCGCCGATCGAGGCGCTGGCCTCGCTCAAGCGCAGCTGCCAGGTGACGATCTATACCGACAGCGAATACGTGCGCAAGGGCATGACCGAATGGATCCACGGCTGGCAGCGGCGCGGCTGGAAGACGGCCGACGGCAAGCCGGTCAAGAACGCCGAGCTCTGGCAGCGGCTGGACGCGCTGAGGAAGCTGCACCAGGTCGAGTGGCGCTGGGTCAAGGGCCATGCCGGCGATCCGGGCAATGAGCGCGCCGATATGCTGGCCAACAAGGGCTGCGCCTCGGTCGGACGCTGAACTTGTGCGAATCGCGGACGAGCGAGGCAATTGGTCCGTCTGAAAGCCGATTTCAGGCCTTTGTTCGCATCGATTTGTAAAGAGAACCGCTACAGTGCGCGCTCCGGAGAACCGCGCGCATGAAGAAGAAGTTACATACCGTCGTCGCCATCGTGGCGATCGCCAGCCTCAGCGGCCTGGCCTATTGGTGGCAGCACCAGCGTCCCGCCGCCGACGCGGCGGGCAAGCCGGCCACCGACCGGCCGGCCGGTGGCGGCGGTGGCGCGGCGGCGGGCGGTCCGGTGCCGGTCGAGGCCGGCAAGGTGGAATTGATCAATCTGGCCGATGACGCGCAGGCGGTCGGCACGCTGCGCGCGCGCCAGGCGGTGCTCTTGAAGCCCGAGGTCAGCGGCCGCATCACTAAGCTCGGCTTTGCCGACGGCCAGCGCGTGCGCCGCGGCCAGCTGCTGGTCCAGCTGGACGACAGCCTGCAGGCGGCCCAGCTGCAGCAGGCCGAGGCGCAGGCCGGCATCGCCCGCACCCAACTCAAGCGCAGCCGCGAGCTGCTGGCCCAGGGCTTCGTCAGCGCCAGCGCGGTCGACCAGGCGGTGGCCGCGCTGGAGGTGGCCGAGGCCCAGGTCGCGCTGAACCGCGCCCAGCTCGAGCGCATGCGGGTGCTGGCGCCCTTCGATGGCGTGATGGGCATCCGCAGTGTCAATCTGGGCGACTACGTCAAGGACGGCGCCGACCTGGTCAGCATCGAGGACGCTTCGACGATGTGGGTGGACTTCCGCCTGCCCGAGCGCTATGTGCCGCGCCTGAAGATCGGCCAGGAGGTCGAGCTGGGCCTGGACGCGCTGCCCGGCCGCAGCTTCTCGGCCCGCATCGAGGCGCTGGACACCCAGCTGGAGGCCAATGGCCGCTCGCTGCTGGTGCGCGCCCGCGTGCAGGGCGCCAGTAATGAGCTGCGCTCGGGCCTGTTCGCGCGCGTGCGCGTGGTCTTTGCCCAGCGCGCCCATGCCCTGGTCGTGCCCGAGGAGGCGCTGGTGCCGCAGGGCGGCAAGCAATATGTGATCAAGCTGGTCGAGGGCGAGGGCGGCAAGCCGCCGACCGCGCAGCGCATCGAGGCCAAGCTCGGCGCCCGCATCGCCGGCAAGGTCGAGCTGCTGGCCGGCGTCAAGGCCGGCGAGCGCGTCGTCACCGCCGGCCAGGCCAAGCTGATGCGCGGCGAAGGCCAGGCACTGAAGGTCGTCGACGTCGAGCGGCCGGCCATGCCGACCGCGCCGGCTGCGGCCACCGCGGCCGCGTCCTCGCCGGTCGCCGCGCGCTGAAGGAGGGACGCGGTTCCATCATGCGCATCTCCGAAACCTCGATCCGCCGTCCCGTCTTCGCGACGGTGATGTCGCTCTTGCTGCTGCTGGTCGGCATCGTCTCCTTCGACAAGCTGGCCCTGCGCGAATACCCGCGCATCGACGAGCCGGTGGTTACCGTCAACACCCGCCTGATCGGCGCCTCCTCCGAGGTGATCGAGAGCCAGGTGACCAAGCCGCTGGAGGATTCGATCGCCGGCATCGACGGCGTCGAGATCCTGACCTCGATCTCGCGCTCCGAGCAGAGCCAGATCACGGTGCGTTTCAAGCTCGAGAAGAACCCCGACGACGCGGCCGCCGATGTGCGCGACCGAGTCTCGCGCGTGCGCGGCCGGCTGCCCGATGCGGTCGACGAACCGATCGTCGCCAAGGTCGAGGCCGATGCGCAGCCGACGATCTGGATCGCCTTTTCCAGCGAGACGCTGAACCCGCTGGAGATCACCGATCTGGTCAACCGCATCGTCAAGCCGCGGCTGCAGACGATTCCCGGCGTGGCCGATGTGCAGATCGGCGGCGACCGCAAGTACGCGATGCGGATCTGGCTGGATCCGGACCGCCTGGCCGCCTACAAGCTGACCGTGCAGGACGTCGAGGACGCCTTGCGCCGGCAGAACCTGGAGGTGCCGGCCGGCCGCATCGAGAGCCAGCAGCGCGAGTTCAATGTGACCGCGCGCACCGATCTGAACACCGTCGCGCAGTTCGCCGAGGTCGCGCTGCGTAACACGGCCGGCTTCACCGTGCGGCTGAAGGACGTGGCCCGCATCGAGGAGGCCGCCGCCAGCGAGCGCTCGCGCGTACGCCTGAACGGCGTGCCCTCGGTCTCGCTGGGCGTGATCCGCCAGGCGACGGCCAATCCGCTCGACGTCTCGGCCGGCGTGCGCGAGATGATGCCCAAGCTGCAGGCCGATCTGCCGGCCGCGGTGAAGGTGCTGCCGGCCAATGACAACTCGGTCTTCATCGACCGCTCGATCAAATCGGTCTATCACACGATCGCCGAGGCCGTCGTGCTGGTGGCCCTGGTCGTGTTCGTGTTCCTGCGCACCTTGCGCGCGTCCATCATTCCGCTGGTGACGATTCCGGTCAGCCTGATCGGCGCCTTCGCGCTAATGGCCGCCGCCGGCTTCACCGTCAACACCTTGACCCTACTGGCCCTGGTGCTGGCGATCGGCCTGGTCGTCGATGACGCGATCGTCGTGCTGGAGAACATCTTCCGCCATATCGAGGAGGGGCTGGAGCCCTTCCAGGCGGCGCTGAAGGGCGCCAAGGAGATTGCCTTTGCCGTGCTGGCGATGACGATGACCTTGGCCGCGGTGTTCGCGCCGCTGGCCTTCACCCCCGGCCGCACCGGGCGGCTCTTCGTCGAATTCGCACTGACCCTGGCCGGCGCAGTCGTCGTCTCCGGCTTTGTCGCGCTGACGCTGACGCCGATGATGTGCAGCAAGCTCCTGCGCCACAACCCGAACCCCAGCCGCTTCGACCGCGGCATGGAGGCGGGCCTGGTCTGGATCAGCGAGCGCTATGCGGCGGCGCTGCGCTTCGCGCTGCGCCAGCGCTGGCTGGTCGTGCTGCTGATGCTGGGCTCGGGCGCCGGCAGCTGGTGGCTCTACGTAAACTCGAAGTCGGAGCTCGCGCCGATCGAGGACCGCGGCGTGATCTTCATGCCCATCAATGCGCCGGATGGCTCGACCCTGGAGTTCACCGCCCGCTATCTGGACGCGGCCGACCGCATCGCCTCGCAGTACCCGGAGTTCGACCGCCGCTTCCTGTTCGCCGGCGGCTCCATCGTGTCCTCGGGCACGGCCATCCTGCGCACGATCGACTGGGAGGAGCGCAGCCGCACGACGCAGCAGATCGCCCGCGCGATGATTCCGCAGGTCAGCCTCTTGCCCGGCGTGAGCGCCTTCCCGATCACGCCGCCCAGCCTGGGCCAGGGCTTCGGTTCGCGGCCGATCAACTTCGTGCTGGTCACCAGCGACAGCTATGCCAATCTGGCCCAGGTGACGCAGAAATTCATGGCCGAGATGGCCAAGAACCCCGGTCTCGTCCAGCCGGACAACGATCTGCGCCTGAACAAGCCCGAGATCTTCCTGGAGGTCGACCGCGAGCGTGCCGCCGATCTGGGCGTGCCGGTCGACCAGGTCGCGCGCACGGTCGAGACCATGCTGGGTTCGCGGGCGGTGACGCGCTACAAGCGCGATGCCGACCAGTACGACGTGATGGTGCAGACCGAGGCGGCCGGCCGCACGACGCCGGACCAGATCGAGCGGCTCTTCGTGCGCGGTCGCGGCGAGGTGATGGTGCCGCTGTCCAGCCTGGTCAAGGTGCGCGAGGCGGTCAGCCCGCGCGAGCTGAACCACTTCAACCAGCGCCGCTCGGTCTCGATCACCGCCGGCCTGGCGCCCGGCTATGCGCTGGGCGAGGCCCTGGCCTTCATGGACCAGACGGCGGCCAAGGTGCTGCCGGTCGGCTACTCGACCGAGCTGAACGGCGTCTCGCGCGAGTACAAGAGCAGCTCGGGCGCGCTGGGCCTGGTCTTCGTGCTGGCACTGCTGTTCATCTTCCTGGTGCTGTCCGCGCAGTTCGAGAGCTTCGTCGATCCCTTCATCATCATGCTGTCGGTGCCGCTGTCCATGGTCGGCGCGCTGGCGGCCCTGCAGTGGAGCGGCGGCACGCTGAACGTCTATTCGCAGATCGGCCTGATCACCCTGGTGGGCCTGATCACCAAGCACGGCATCCTGATCGTCGAGTTCAGCAACCAGCTGCGCCAGCAGGGCAAGGCGGTCGGCGAGGCCGTCGTCGAGGCGGCCGCGCTGCGCCTGCGGCCCATCATGATGACGACCGGCGCGATGGTGCTGGGCGCCTTGCCGCTGGCCCTGGCCAGCGGCGCCGGCGCCGAGAGCCGGCAGCAGATCGGCTGGGTCATCGTCGGCGGCATGAGCGTGGGCACCTTGCTGACCGTCTTCGTCGTGCCGACCATGTACAGCCTGTTCGCGCGCAAGGGCGTGCCGGGCGAGATCACGACGCCGGCGCTGCAATCGTGATGAGGCTCGCCGCCGGCCTGCTCGCCTTGCTGCTGGCCCTGCCGGCACAGGCGGCCACCTTGCGCTTTTGCGCCGAGGGCAGCCCGGCCGGCTTCGATCCCAGCCAGACCGATTCCGGCGTCGACTTCCAGGCCACCGAGCAGGTCTTCGGCACCCTGATCGAGCGCGAACGCGGCACGGGGCGCCACATCCCCGGCCTGGCGGAGTCGTGGAGCGTCGGCGCCGACGGTCGCAGCTACACCTTCCAACTGCGCCGTGGCGTGAAGTTCCACACCACGCCCTGGTTCAAGCCCACGCGCGACTTCAATGCCGACGACGTCCTGTTTACCTTCCAGCGCATGCTGGATCCGCAGCATCCGTTCCAGCGCGCCTATCCCAGCATCGCGCCCTATATGAGCTATATGGGCTGGGACAAGAGCGTGGAGATGATCGAGAAGCTCGACGAGCACACGCTGCGGGTCCGCCTGCGCCAGCCCGACGCCGCCTTCCTGTCCAGCCTGGTCGTCTCCTTTGCCGGCATCCACTCGGCGGAATACGCGGCCCAGTTGCTGAAGGAGAGCCGGCCGCAGCAGATCAAGCAGCTGCCCGTCGGCACCGGCCCCTTCGTCTTCAAGAGCTACCAGAAGGACAGCGTCGTCCGCTTCGTGCGCAATCCGGACTACTGGCGGCCCGAGGTGGCGCGGGTCGAGAACCTGGTGTTCGCGATCACGCCCGACTCGATCGTGCGCGCGCAGCGCCTGCGCAAGAACGAATGCGATATCGGCGCGCTGGCGAGCCGCGCCGACGCGCTGGAGCTGGCCAAGGACCCGGCCATCCGCCTGGTGCGCACGGCCGGTCTGAACATCGGCTATCTGGCCTTCAATACGAAGAAGCCGCCGCTGAACCAGCTGGCGGTGCGTCAGGCGCTCGATCTGGCCATCGACAAGAAGGCCATCGTCGACACCGTCTACGGCGGCGCCGGGCGCCTGGCCAATAGCGTGCTGCCGGCCGAGCTGTGGGCGCATGACGCGACGATCAAGCCCAGCGTCCACGACCCGGCACGCGCCCGCGACTTGCTGAAGCAGGCGGGCCTGAGCGATCTGAAGCTGACGCTGTGGGCGATGCCGGTGCAGCGCGCCTACAACCCGAACGCGCAGCTGATGGCGCAGATGATCCAGGCCGACTGGGCCAAGGTGGGCGTCACCGCCCGCATCGTCAGCTACGAATGGGGCGAGTACCTGAAGCGCATGGACGCCGGCGAGCACGAGGCGGCGCTGACCGGCTGGAATGCCGACGCCGAGCCGGCCGGCACCGCCGCGCAGCTGAGCTGCGGCAGCCTGGGCGGCAGCTTCTGGTGCGACAAGGGCTACGAGCAGGCGATACAAAAGGCGCGGAGTACGCTGGACCCGGCCCAGCGCAAGGCCTTCTACAGCCAGGCCCAGCGCATTGCCGCCGAGCAGTTGCCCTTCAGCGTGATCGCCTATGGGGAGCTGGTCGTGCCGCTGCGCCAGAACGTCGTCGACTTCCGCCTCGATGCGGAAGGCAATATGCGCTTCGACGGCGTGACGCTGCGCTAGCGGGCTGTCGAAAAACGTATCGAGGACGGCCCGAGCCGGTCAGGGCCGGCCGAGGAACAGATAGAGGCTGTCGTAGCCGCGATTGGCGCGGCCATAGCCGAAGTACAGCGGCCCCAGCGGCGTGTCCACGCCCAGGGTCAGCGCGAAGGAGCGCAGCGTGCCCTGTTCGTTGTTCGGCACCAGGGGCTTGCCGACCCGGCCGGCCTCCAGCGAGAGGCCACCGTAGACGCCGTCCAGCAAACTCCAGCGCGCCAGCCGCTTGTAGTAGCCGATGCGCGCGAAGCGCAATTCCTCGCCGAGCAGGGCGCCGGTCGAATAGCCCGATTGCTGCAGCAGACCGCCCCACTGGAACAGGGCATTGGTCGGCAGCGGATCGGAGCCGATGCGCTGGCCGAGCTTGAAGCCGAAGTTGAAGGTGTGCTCGCCGAAGGAGACGGCGTAGCTGCCGCGTGCCTCGGCACGGGCGAAGTCGGCATCGCCGCCCAGCGATTTGCGCGCGCTCAGCAGCTGCAGGCTGCCGCCATAGCCGGAACGCGGGAAGTTCGCGCTGTCCAGCTGGTCGACCGAGGCGCGCAGGCTCAGCGCGACCTGACGCGTGCGCTCCTGCGGCGGCTCGAAGATGGCGGGGCCGGTGTCCAGCCGGGTGTGCGTATCGGTCGAGATCAGGCCCAGTCGCAGCTCGCCGTACTTGGTGAACTGCGCGCCGGTCTCCAGCGCGATATGGCCGGTGCGCAGGTCGTAGCTGGCGACCCGCTGGTCGGCGTCGAACACGTCGAGGGTGCGCCGGCCGTAGCCGGCCGAGGGCACGACGAAGAAGGTCTGGCTGGGCTCCAGCGGCTGGAAGAACTCGGTGTCGATGCGGTTGTTGCGGCCGATCTGCACCTCCGAATACCACTGGCCGCCCAGCGAGTTCAGCCAGGTCATCCGGTAGCTGGCCAGCAGATTGAAGAAGGCGTCGCCGCCGAAGTCCGAGGACAGGCCCAGGCCCAGGCGCAGGTAGTTGGGCCCCCAGGATTTCTCGATCGCGTCGACGGCCAGCACGCGCTTGCCCGGCTCCTCCAGCAGGCGGTAGTTCACATGCTCGAAGTCGCCGGTGCCGTAGAGCAGGCGCATATCGCGGTCCAGGGTCTGCTGCTCGACCGCGGCAGCGGGCTGCGTCACCATCACCGAGCGCGCGACCTGCGGATTGACATGCTGCAGCTCCGCGAAGCGGATCTCGTCCACCGGCTCGATCGCGGCCGGGCTGCCGGCCAGGCGGCGCTTGCTCCAGGCCGCGTACTGCGCCGGCGACACCGACAGCCGCGCCAATTGCTCGGCCACCACCAGGGTCGCCGCCTCGCCGACCGGCACCGTCAGCGACATGTCATCGAAATCCGCGGCCGAGAAATCGCCCAGATTCGGCAGCACCAGCACGTCGCTGGGCTTCAGGCTGGCCAGCGAGGCCTGCACGTTCTGCTCGGTCAGGATGTTGACCATCTGACCGGTGACGCCGAGGATGGAGTTCAGGGCCTCCGGCTTGAGCAGCGGCGTGCCCAGATTGACGGCGATGACGATGTCGGCGCCCATCGCGCGCGCGACGTCGACCGGCAGATTGTTGGTCAGCCCGCCGTCGACGAGCAGGCGGCCGTCCAGGCGCACCGGGTCGATCGCGCCGGGCACCGACATGCTGGCGCGCATCGCGCTGGGCAGTTCGCCCTGGCTCAGCACCACCGGCTTGCCGGTCACCAGATCGGTGGCGACCGCGCGGAAGGGGATGGGCAACTGGTCGAAACGATGGAAGCCCTGCACCTTGGACAGGCCGCGCAGCACCGTCTCCAGCTGCACGCCCGAGACCAGACCCTTGGGCATCAGCAGCTTGCCGTCGCGATAGCCGAGCTCGACCGGCGCCAGCGGCTTGGTGTCGTCCTGCTTCAGGCGCACCGAGCGCTCCTCGCGCGGCGGCAGCTCCTTGAACAGCAGCCGGGTCGACATCGAGGCGATGATGGCCTCCATCTCGTCGATCGGCGTGCCCGAGGCATAGGCGGCGCCGACGATGGAACCCATACTGGTGCCGGCGATGCAGTCGATCGGCACCTGCAGTCGCTCCAGCACCTTCAGCACGCCGACATGGGCGGCGCCGCGCGCACCGCCGCCGGACAGCACCAGGCAGACCTTGGGGCGTGCCGCGGCGGCCGGGGCAGTCGGTGGGACCGGCGGCTCCACCGGCTGTGCGCGCAGCCCCGCCACCGGCGCCGCCAGCAGTAGCGCCAGCGCGGCGGCGCGCCCGCTCGGGCGGGCGGCCGTTCGGGCGGGGGGCTTGTGGCTCAGAGCGTCGTCAGCTTGTTGAACTTCGTGCCGTCCAGGCTCAGGTTGGCCATGAAGCCGGCGTTCGAACGCACGAAGCCGATGATGGGCTGCTGCGCGGTCTTGGTGTCGATATTGGCATTGGCGCCCAGATTGGCGACGACCACCGAGGCATCGGCGCCGGCCGTCCAGCCCTGGCTGGCCTCGAACTTCTGCAGCGCCTCGGCGGTCATGAACAGCAGGTACATGGCCTTCGACTGCGCGCCTGCCAGCAGGCCCACCGAGCCGGAGCCGACGCTGTAGTAGGACGTCGTCGTGCCGCCCTTGCGCAGCGCGCCCTGGCCATAGGAGCCGCCGACGACGAAGCCGGCCGAGACGACCTTCGGGAACACCAGCACGCCGCGCGCCTTGTCCACCAGCTCCCGCGAGCCGGGCGCCTCCTTGTAGAGCTCGGCCATCGCGTTGTCGACGGCTGCCTCGATCTCGCGCCGCTTGGCGTCTGCATCGGCCGTTCCGCCCGTCGAGGTCGAGCAACCGGCGACAAGCGTCGTGCCGGCGACCAGGATCAGCTCTCTACGATTCAACATCATCATGTCGGCTCCAGGTGGTTGCGGGGAAGAAAAAAGCCTCGTCGAACGATAGCGCCGAAATGCCTCGGCGGCTACTGGGGTCGGGTTTGAAGGACGGGCGGGCCCGGCGGCTCAGGCAAAGCGCTCGGCCTCGATCAGCACCTTCATCAGCGCCGGCAGATTGCGCACGCCCAGCCGCTGCATCACGTGGGCGCGGTCCAGCTTGATCGTGCGCTCGCTGACGCCGAATTCGACCGCCAGCTGCTTGTAAAGCCGCCCGGCAACGATGCCGTCGAGCACGCGGCGCTGGCGCTGGCCCAGCGAATCGACCAGGCGCTGCGTGTGGCGGGTGCGCCGCCGCCGCTCGCGCGCCTCGCCGTCGCGGGCCACCGCCTCGGCCACGGCGGCCAGCAGGCGCTGAGGCTCGACCGGCTTGGTCAGGAACTCGCAGGCGCCGGCGCGCATCGCCTGCACGCTGGCGCGCACATCGGCGCCGCCGGCCAGGAAGACGATGGGCCGCTGCAGGGTCGGGTCTTGCGTCAGCCGCGCCTGCAGCTCCAGGCCACCGATGTCGGGCAGATGCAGATCGAGCAGCAGGCAGCCGGGCGCGTCCTCGGCATCGCGGCGCAGATAGTCGCCGCCGCGCGCATGGGCGCGCACCTGGTAACCGGCGGCGCTGAGCAGGCGGGCCAGCGCGGCGCGCAGGGCGGCATCGGCGTCGATCAGATGGACGACGGCGGCATTGCCATCGCCGCGGACTACGAAACTCATGGGCACCGACTATTGGTGCCGGCGCGCCGCCCGGCCTATTGGACCAAGGTCCAATGCCGGCAAGCGCCGTGCGCTGTTCGCATCGGAGCTGGATGCAGCGCTGCGCCCGGCGTCGCGATCGCTGCGTCATCGCCTGGCAGCTTAGGCACAATCGACCGGCAGCGAAGATCGATCACCCAGGCGCGCCGCGGCGCGTGAACCGAAACGAAGAAGGACGCAACGGTATGGGCATCCGGCATCGAAGAGCAGGGGGGCACGCCAGCGGCGGCCTGATCATGGCGGCGGCGCTGCTGCTGGCCGGGCTGGGCGCCGCGGCGCCGGCACGGGCGCTGCCCGAGGGCTTCGTCGACAAGGAGGACAACTACCTCGACATCTCCGAATGGCTGATCGAGCGCAAGGGCTTTCTGCCGGTGCCCATCATCATCAGCGAGCCGGCGATCGGCTACGGCGGCGGCCTGGCGCTGATGTTCCTGCGCAACTCGATGCGCGAGAGCGCCGAGAAGGCGCGCGAGAGCGGGCTGATGATCCCGCCCGACATCTGGGTGATCGCCGCGCTGGGCACCGAGAACGGCACCAAGGCCGCCTTTGCCGGCGGCATGGCCAGCTTCGACGAGGGGCGCTGGAAATACCGCGGCGGCATCGGCCGCGCCCAGGTCAATCTGGCCTTCTACGGCATCGGCGAGGGGCCGCTGGGCGGGGCCGGCGCCGGCGGCATCGACTACACGCTGGACGGCTGGATGTCGATGCAGCAGGCCTTGCGCCGCCTGGGTCAGAGCAATTACTGGCTCGGCGCACGCTGGCTCTATCTGGACCTGGACAGCAAGCTCGACATCAGCGGCCGCCCCGACGCCGGCCTGCGCCCCGACCAGGCGACGCGCAAGACCTCGGGCCTGGGCCTGACCCTGGAGCAGGATTCGCGCGACAACATCTTCACCCCGTCCAGCGGCTGGAAGGCGGCGCTGGACGCGACCTTCTACGACCCCGACTGGGGCAGCGACACGCGCTTCCAGGCCTATCGCGCCCATGTCTTTGCCTACTGGCCGCTGGAGAAGAGCCTGGTGCTGGGCACCCGGCTCGACGGACGCGCGGCGCGCGGCCAGGTGCCCTTCTACATGCTGCCTTTCATCGATATGCGCGGCATCCCGGCGGCGCGCTACCAGGACAAGAACACCGGCGTTGCCGAGGCCGAACTGCGCTGGAACGTGACGCCGCGCTGGGGCGTCGTCGGCTTCATGGGCGCGGGACGCGCCTGGGGCAGCCAGCAATCGTTCAGCGACGCCAGCTCGGCCGTCAGCAAGGGCCTGGGCTTACGCTATCTGCTGGCGCGCCGGGTCGGGCTGTGGATGGGCCTGGACTATGCGAAGGGGCCCGAGGACAGCACCGTCTATGTGACGGTGGGCAATAGCTGGCGCTGAAACGGAAGCCGCGCAGCCTAACTGCTGATCACGACGCCATGCGCAGGCTCGTGTGCGGCGTTGCAAATCATCACACCTGCCTTGTGGTCACACGGGACGGCGGAATCCATAGTACAAAAGCAGCGATTGAGACTCGATCCGAAAGCAGGGATGGATCATGGACCAGCTCAATGAGCAATGCCTGTGCGGCCAGGCGGCCGAAGAGAACCCGCCGCCGCACCTTCACATCGTCGATACCGATGCCGGCCTGCGCGCCGCCTTGCAGCGGCTGATCGCGGCGCAGGGCCTGGCCGTCAGCGGCCATGCCTCGGCCGAGGCCTTTCTGGCCGGCTTCGATCCGGCCGAGCATGGTTGCGCGATCGTCGATCTGGCGATGCCGGGCCTGGACGGGCTGGCGCTGCAGCGGGCCATGAGGGCGCGCGCCAGCCATATGCCGGTGATCTTCCTGACCGGCCAGGCCGATCTGCAGCGCTGCGTCGAGGCGATGAAGCAGGGCGCCAGCGACTTCCTCGGCAAGCCGGTCGACGAGACGGTGCTGCTGGCGGCCATCCAGCATGCGCTGGACAGGAACCTGCTGCTGCGCAGGAACTGCCGCCAGCGCGCGGCCGGCCAGGCGCTGCTGGCGACGCTGACCGCGCGCGAGCGCGAGGTGCTGCGCCATGTGATCGCCGGCCGGCTGAACAAGCAGATCGCCGCCGAGCTGGGCACGGCCGAGAAGACGGTCAAGGTCCACCGCGCACGCGGCATGGAGAAGATGCAGGTGCGCTCGGTGGCCGAGCTGGTGCGCATGGTCGAGCGCTCGCAGCTCAGCGGCCTGGACCTGTCGGTCTGAACCCGCGCGCCGGGGCCGCTAGACTGTCGTCGGCGCCGGCTCCCGGCGCGCGTTCCGTCAAGCAGCTGCGATGCAAAACATATCCCTGATCGACTGGCATTCGATGTTCATGGGCGTGGCCCTGCTGGCGGGCGCGCGCTCGAAGGACGCGCGCAAGCGCAACGGCGCCTGCATCGCCAGCGCCGACAACAAGATCCTGGGCGTCGGCTACAACGGCCTGCCGCGCGGCTGCGACGACAGCGACCCGGCCTACTGGGCCGATGACGACGCCGATCCACGCCAGTCGCGCCACAGCTATATCGTCCATGCCGAGGTCAACGCGATCCTGAACTGCGTCGTGCTGCCGCTGACCGGCGGCACGATCTACGCGACCCAGTTCCCCTGCCCGCGCTGCGTGCAGTCCATCATCCAGGTCGGCATCCGCCGCGTCGTCTATCTGGAGAAGAAGGCGCACCACCTGCCGCTCAACGAGGCCTCGGGCAAGATGCTGGCCGACGCCGGCGTCGAGGTGCGCGCGCTGGCCGAACTCGGGCCGGTGGCGGCCAACTGGTGCGAGCAGCTGGCCGGCTTCATCGCGCCGGGCCAGCTCGACCTGAGCGGAAACAGCGGCTGAAAGACCGGCTTTTTCGGATTTAAGTTCGGCGCGCGGCGGCCATCATGGCGCCATTGCCAACGCCAGCTCCGACGAGGCCGCCATGATCATCCCGCTGCACCTGCTTCCCGCCGATCTGCATTCGGACGCCACGCTGTGCTTCGATCTGCCGGCCGAGCAGGCGCCGCGCTACACGCTGGGCGGCGCCGAGCTCGATCCGGCGCTGCGCCCGCGCGCCGCTGCTGTCGAGCTGGGCTCGCCGATCGCCGGCCCGGTGGCGATGGCCGATCTGCAGCGCTTCGAGGCGCTGATGGCCGGCGAGGGCATCGCCCTGCAGCCGACCCGCATGCTCTACGACCGGCTCTATGCCTGCGAACGCCTGGCCCAGGGCCATGCCAGCGCCAGCCAGGCGCTGCGCAATCTGTCCATGCAGCTGTTCCACGACTATCAGCGCGCCGGCGAGTGGATCGGCCTGATCCACTGAAGCGGCACCGGCCCGACAAGCACAAAGCCCTCGCATGCGAGGGCTTTGTTCATGGTGCGGGCGGCGCTCAGAGAGCCGTCAGCCAGTCGCAGCGCAGCCGGCCACGCCGGTGCAGGCGCGAACGCCAGGCGGCATAGGCGCTGGGAAGCAGGAAGCTGGCCAGGCACAGCGGCAGCAGCATGAAGGCATGCAGCAAGAGCAGCGCCGGCACGCCGATCCAGCCCAGCACCCAGCTCATCAGCACCAGATCCCAGGCATAGAGTTCGACCGGGTGCTGGCGGCCATGCAGGCGCAGCCAGCATTTCACTTGGGCCAGTTGCGTCAGGGTCATGGCACACCTCCGCTGGGATCGGTACGGCTGGGATTTGTCAGCTTGGTGTCAGCAAATTTAGCATCGAGCGGGCCGGCGTGGGGCCTCGACCTCCTCAATCTTTTCGATATATCGAGCCTGCCGATAATCGCCGGCAGGCAAGGGCGACGAGGAGGCAATCGATGCGTGCTGGATGGCTTTGGAAGGGCTTGGCAAGCCTGCTGCTGCTGGCGCCGCTGATGGCGGCGGCCGATCTGCAAGCGGCCTGGCTGGCGGCGGCCAAGCGCGAGCAGCCGGCGCTGCTGGCCAGCCTGCGCGAGTTCTGCGCGATCGAGAGTGGCAGCCGCGATCTCGACGGCCTGCGCCGCATGGCCGAGCTGCTGGCCGCGCGCTTGCGCGCGCTCGGCGGCGAGGTCGAGTTCGTCGAGCCGGCCGAGGTCTACCGGATGGAGGACACGCCGGCCGAGCTGGGCCGCAGCGTCAAGGCGGTGTTCCGCGGCGGCGGCACGAAGAAGCTGCTGCTGATCGCGCATATGGACACCGTCTATCCGGCCGGCACGCTGGCGCGCCAGCCCTTTGCGATCCGCGAGGACCGCGCCTACGGCCTCGGCATTGCGGACGACAAGCAGGGCCTGGCCGTCGTGCTGCACAGCCTGGCGCTGCTGAAGGCGCTGGACTACCGCGGCTATGGCCAGATCACCGTGCTCTTCAATGCCGATGAGGAACTGTCCTCGCCCGGCTCGCGTGCGCTGCTGGCGCGGCTGGGCGCCGAGGCCGATGCGGTGATGTCCTTCGAGGGCTCGGGCGCCAGCAACGACAAACTGTCGCTGGCCACGGCCGGCATCGCCTCGGCCCAGCTGACCGTCCATGGCCGTGCCGCCCATGCCGGCGGCGCGCCGCAGGCCGGCGTCAACGCGCTCTACGAGCTGGCGCACCAGATCCTGCAACTGCGCGAGCTGGGCGACCCGGCCAGCGGCGTGCGCCTGAACTGGACCATGGCCAAGGCCGGCGTCGTGCGCAATATGGTGCCGCCGCTGGCCACCGCCGAGGCCGATGTGCGGGTGCTGCGCACGCAGGACTACGAGGCGCTGGAGCAGCGCCTGCAGCAGCGCATCCAGTTCCGCCTGCTGCCCGAATCGCGCGTCGAGCTGAACTTCGAGCGCCGGCGCCCGCCGCTGGAGGCCAGCGAGGCGGCGCGTGCCTTTGGCGAGCATGCGCGCAAGGTCTATGCGGAGCTGGGCCTGGCGCTGCGTGTCGACGCGATCGCCGAGGGCGGCGGCACCGACGCCGCCTTCGCCGCCCAGCGCACGCAGGCACCGGTCGTCGAGCGCTTCGGTCTGCGCGGCGCCGGCGCGCACAGCAGCGACGCCGAGTACATCCTCGTCAGCTCGATCGTGCCGCGCCTGTATCTGGCGGCCCGGATGATTGCCGAGTTCTGCGAGGGCCGGATTCGGACGCCCTAGCCGACATAACGCAAGCTCATGGCCGCGCATCGATTTGGTATGCGCGCGCCGGCGGCGGAACGAGTCCAATCCAATACCGATTTACATCCGCTTTACAAACAGGCGGATGGAATCGGACGCCCGCCGCTGCGGGTGCCCGGTGCCGGATCCCGGCGGCGCGGTTCTGGCCGCTGCGGTCGCCGTGCTGCCGGTCCTCGATCGACCCGACGCCGCCGCCCGCTGGGCCGCGCGTCCCAAGAACAGAAAGAGACGCCATGAAATTCCATCGCACCCCCGTCGCGGCCGCGCTCTCGACGGCCTTGTCGGCCGGCCTGCTCGGCGCGGCGCTGAACGCCCGCGCCGCCGACGAGCCGACTGCGCCGCCCAAGGCCGAGGAAAAGGCCAAGCTCGAGCAGGTCGTCGTCACCGGCATCCGCGCCTCGATCGCCAAATCGCTCGACACCAAGCGCAATGCCGACACCAATGTCGAGGTCGTCTCGGCCGAGGACGTGGGCAAGCTGCCCGACAAGAACATCGCCGATGCGCTGTCGCGCCTGCCCGGCGTCAATGTGCAGTTCGGCGGCGCGCTCGCCATGGACGAGGCCGAGCGCGTCTCGATCCGCGGCACCAGCCCCAACCTGAACCTGGTGACCGTCAACAGCCATTCGCTGAGCTCGGGCGACTGGCATGTCGGCGACCAGCAGTCCAGCGTGCGCAGCGTCGGCTTCGGCATGATGCCCTCGCAGCTGATCGGCCAGTCCATCGTCTACAAGACCCAGCGCGCCGACCTGACCGAGGGCGGCATCTCGGGCAGCATCGACATCATCACGCGCCGTCCGCTGGACTTCCAGAAGTCGCTCAGCGGCGAGATCGCCGTCGGCGCCGTCTATGCCGACCTGCCGGACAAGATCGACCCGCAGCTCAGCGGCCTGATCGCCTGGAAGAGCGCCGACAACACCTTCGGCGTGCTGCTGCAGGCATTCAAGGAAGATCGCAGCCTGCGCCGCGATGGCGAGGAGACCTTCAGCTATGGCGTGATCAGCGCCGCCCAGGCGGCTGCCTCGGGCAATCCGGAACTGGCCGGCAAGCGCATGCCGGGCTCGCTGAACCTGGCCATGTTCGAGGGCAAGCGGGAGCGCGCCGGCGGCTTCGGGGCCGTGCAGTTCAAGCCCAACCGCGTGGTCGAGCTGAACGCCAGCGCCTTCAAGGCCGAGCTGCAGGCCGACAACTACAACAGCTCCGCCTATGCGGTGCCGACCAATCTGGTCGCCAACGGCTGGCTGATCCGCAATCCGGTGATCGACGGCAACACCATCGTCAAGGCCGATCTGGTGCGCCCGGCCAATTCGACCGCCAGCGTCGGTGGCATGCAGTTCGACCACAATCTGCGCCAGGGTGCCAAGTCGGAGACCTCGTTCTACGACCTGGACCTGAAGGTCAATGCCAACGACGAGCTGAGCCTGCGCGCCCGCTACGGCTACACGGCGGGCCGCGGCGCGACGAACTCGCAGCCCTCGCTGACCTTCGGCCTGGTCAATCCGAACCTCAGCTACAAAATCAACCAGTCGAACCCGACCGACTTCGCGCTGACGAACTCGGCGACCGGCCAGGCTATCGACCTGAGCCAGGTATCCAGCTTCGTGCAGCTGATCCCCTCGGGTGCTCGCGCCGATTCGCGCGACAGCGAGAACTACCTGCATCTGGACGCCGAGTACCAGGTGCGCAACAGCTGGCTGAGCGCCGTCAAATGGGGCGTGCGCGGCTCCAAGCACACGCGGCTCTACGAAGTGACCGCGCCGCGCTGGAAGGCCCAGGACGAGCCGGGCTTCGCCGGCTTCGGCCCGACCATTATCGGCCTGGCGCAGACGCCGGGCGCCATCGTCACGCCGGGTGACGTGCCGGTGCCGGCGACGCTGTACCCGAGCGACTGGGCCAGCGGCCTGGACGGCAACTTCCCGCGCAATCCCTTCCGCTTCGATCCCGCGCAGATCCAGGGCTTCGTCGACAAGTACTACTACCTCGATCCGGTCCAGGGCCGCAACTGGGCCGGCGGCTATCGCGTCGACGAGAGCAACCAGGCGATCTATCTGATGGGCGACTTCGAGCTGTCGGACAAGGTGTCGGGCAATGCCGGCCTGCGCATGGTCAAGACGACGGTCGATTCGCTGTCCTACCAGGCCTTGACCTCGGGCACCGGCCCGGGCCAATGCGTGCCGCTGCAGCCCTGCAATGTGCCGGGCGCCATCGTCGGCTCGCGTTTCGCCACCTACATCCCGCAGCAGGTGTCGACCAGCCACACGGCGGCGCTGCCCAGCCTGAACATGGCCTGGCAGCTGCGCAGCGATCTGCTGGCGCGCGGCTCGCTGTCGCGCAGCATGGGCCGGCCGAACTACAACGAGCTGGCCGGCGCGGTCTCGCTGAACAATGCCTTGCTGACCGGCACCAGCGGCAACCCGCGGCTGAAGCCGGTGACCAGCAACAATGTCGACGCGACCCTGCAGTGGTACTTCGCGCCGCGGGCGCTGGCCTCGGTGGGCGTGTTCGCCCAGCACCTGCACGACTATGTGAAGGCCGGCACCTCGGTGGTCGAGTACTTCAACACCTCGACCAATGCGATGAGCCCCTATGTGGTCAGCTCGCGGCGCGGCGTCAAGGCGCAGCTGAAGGGCGCCGAAGGCGCGCTGGAACTGCCGATCGGCGGCGGCTTCGGCGTCAACGTCAACGGCACCTACGTCGACTCCAAGGATGCCGACGGCGTCGAGATGCTGGGCACCTCGAAGTGGACCTACAACCTGCGCGGCTACTACGAGGACGACCGCTTCAGCGCCAGCCTGGCCTGGAACTACCGCAGCGACTACTCGACCGGCTTCGTCGGCAATGGCACCA
This sequence comes from Roseateles violae, assembly GCF_030410485.1. GTDB lineage: Bacteria > Pseudomonadota > Gammaproteobacteria > Burkholderiales > Burkholderiaceae_C > Roseateles_D > Roseateles_D violae. Next base: position 133,364 of record NZ_JAUHHC010000007.1, read on the forward strand.
ATGTGCCGCTGATGACGAACGGCGTGATCACGCAGTACAACGGCCTGCGCTATTACGACGGCTACGGCAGCCTGGCCCTGTCGCTGGGCTTCAAGATCACCAAGGACATCAGCGTGACCTTCGACGGCAACAATCTGCTGAACCCGCTGCGCCATACCTACGACCTGAGCGAGAACGCGCCCGGCTACTGGCATGAGAGCGGCCGCCAGTACTACCTTAACCTGCACATGAAGTTCTGAGCATCACTCACCCCCGAAAGGGGGTTAGGGGCCGGTACGCCCCGGCAGCAGCAAGAGGCCTTGGCGCCTCTTGTCCCTTGGGGATCGGGTATTGCGCTGATTCGCCGCCATTGCGCTCGCGGTACATTCAGCGCAATCCTCCGTCTGTATTGCCGCTCACCCCATGCCCAAGGCTTCCGATCGCCCGCAACACCTCGATGCCCTGCTGATGCGCCATCTGCCGACCCTGCTCGGCGATGTCGAACCGAGTGCGATCGAACTGCTGCTGGAGCATCTGGAATGGGTGGAGATTGCCGGCGGCCAGCCGCTGATGAAGCAGGGCGAGGCCGGCGACGCGATGTACCTGCTGGTCAGCGGCCGCCTGCGCGCCTACATCACCAACGAGTATGGCGAGCAGCGCATGGTGCGCGAGATCGCGCGCGGCCAGATCGTCGGCGAGATGAGCCTCTATACCGACGAGCCGCGCTCGGCGACCCTGGTCGCGATCCGCGACTCGGTGCTGGTGCGCCTGGGCAAGGCCGAGTTCAAGCGCCTCTTGTCGATCAGCGCCCAGGTCTCGATCGCGCTGACGCGCCAGATCATCCAGCGCCTGCAGACCGAGGCCTCGCGCACCTCGATGGACCGGCCGGTGACCGTGGGCCTGCTGCCGGTCAGCGCCGGTGTCGACCTGGCCGGCTTTGCCGCCAGCCTGGCCGAGCAGCTGGGCACGCATGGCCGTGTCGTCGTCATCGATGCGGCCTGGCTCGATGCCGACCTCGGCGAGCCCGGCATCACCGAGCGCGCGTCCAGCGACGTCGACGCGAACCGCCGCATCGCCGTGCGCCTGGACGAGATCGAGGCGGCGCACGACTTCGTGCTGCTGCTCTCAGACACCACCGCCACGCCCTGGACCTCGCGCTGCACCCGCCATTGCGACGAACTGCTGCTGCTGGCCGATGCCGACCAGCCGGCGCTGCTGCATCCGATCGAGGAAGAGTGCCTGGTGCGCCGTCCGGCGCGCACCGACGCAGCCGAGATCCTGGTGCTGCTGCATCCGGCCGATCGCCGCTCGCCCAGCGGCACCGCGGCCTGGCTGGCGCGCCGGCCGCTGGCCGACCACCGCCATATCCGGCCCGAGCTGACGCGCGATATGGCGCGGCTGGCGCGCATGGTCAGCCGCACCGGCGTCGGCCTGGTGCTGGCCGGCGGCGGCGCGCGCGGCCTGGCCCATATCGGCGTGCACCGCGCCCTGCAGGAGCGCGGCATCGAGATCGACGTCGTCGGTGGCACCAGCATCGGCTCGGTGATGGCCGCCTATGTCGCGGCCGACCAGAGCTCGGACGCGGTGACCCGCAGCGCGCGGCGCGCCTTCTCCTCCAACCCGACCGGCGACTTCAATCTGCTGCCCATGCTCTCGCTGATCAAGGGGCGGCGCCTGCGCCGCATCGTCAAGCAGGGGCTGGAGGAATTGACCGGTCAGGACGATGCGCAGGTCGAGGATCTGTGGAAGAGCTATTACTGCGTCGCCACCAACTACTCGAAGGCCAGCGAGCAGATCGTGCGCAGCGGCTCGCTGCGCAATGCGATCCTGGCCAGCATCGCGATACCGGGCGCCCTGCCGCCGCTGATCAGCGACGGCGACCTGCTCTGCGACGGCGGCACCTTCAACAACTTCCCGGTCGACGTGATGCGCAGCACGCGCGGCATCGGCCGCGTGATCGGCGTCGACCTCAGCTTCCGCAAGCCGCGCCGCATCGAGCATGCCGAGGTGCCGGGCACCTGGGCGCTGCTGCGCGACCGGCTGCGCCCGCGCAAGCAGCGCCGCTACAAGCTGCCCTCGCTGGCCGCCTATCTGATGAACGTGACGATTCTGTACAGCACCTCGCGCCAGCGCGAGGTGCGCAAGCTGACCGACGTCTATATGAACCCGCCGCTGGACCGGGTCGGCATGCTGCAATGGAACCGTTTCGACCAGATCGTCCAGCAAGGCTATGAGCATGCCTGCCAGGTGCTCGACGCGCCCAAGCTGGCCACCGGGAGCGCCGCATGACGCAACAAGCCGCCGGCCTGCTGGCCCGCCTGACCGCCGCCTGGGCCGCACGCCGGCAGGCCGCTGCCGGCCCGGATCCGGCCGACGCCGGCATCGATCCGCGCCTGGCCGGCTGCGCCGACAGGGTCTGCACGGCCGCCGAGGCGGTGGCGCGCATCCAGCCGGGCGACCATGTCTTCGTCGGCAGCGCCTGCGCGACGCCGCGCGCGCTGGTGGCGGCGCTGGAGGCGCTGCGGCCGACGCCGGCCGATGTGGAGCTCGTGCATTTCCTGACCGACCATGCGGTCGCGCACGATGCCGAGGGCCAGCCCTTGACGCGCTTTCGCCACCGCAGCTTCTTCGTCGGCCAGGACATGCGCTCGGCCGTGCGCCGCGGTCTGGCCGACTATGTGCCGATCTCGCTGGCGCGCGTGCCGGAGCTGATCGCGATCGGCCGCGTGCGCGTCGACGTCGCGCTGATCCAGGTCTCGATGCCGGACGATTTCGGCTATGTCAGCCTGGGCATCTCGGTGGACGTGATCCCGGCGGCGCTGAAGCGGGCACGCCTGGTGATCGCCGAGGTCAACCCGGCGATGCCGCGCAGCATGGGCGACTCGATGCTGCATGTCGGCGAGATCGACCATCTGGTGCCCATCGACACGCCGGTGATCGAATACCAGCACCCGACGCAGCCGGGGCCGGTGGTCGAGAGCATCGCCCGCTATATCGGCAGCATCATCGACGACGGCTCGACGCTGCAGATCGGCATGGGCCGCTTCAGCAACGAGGCGCTCAAATACCTGAGCGACCGGCGGGACCTGGCCATCCATTCCGATGTCATCACCGACGCCATCATCCCGCTGCTGGAGAAGGGCATCCTGACCGGCAAGCGCAAGAGCAACCAGCCGGGCAAGATCGTCTGCAGCTTTGCGATGGGCTCGCGCCGGCTCTACGAGCTGATCGACGGCAACCCGCTGTTCTCCTTCCAGCCGATCGAGGCGGTCTGCGACGCCTGGACGGTGTCGCGCCAGCACAAGATGGTGTCCGTGACGCAGGCCTTTTCGGTCGATCTGAGCGGCCAGGTCTGCGCCGACCAGTTCGGCGGCGATTTCTACGGCGGCCTGGCCGCGCAGAGCGAATTCCTGCAGGGCGCCTCGCGCTCGCCCGGCGGCAAGGCGGTGATCTGCCTGGCCTCCACCGATGCCGAGGGTCAGGTCTCGCGCATCCGGGCGGTGCTGCCGGCCGGCGAGGGCGCGACGATCGCGCGCAGCGACGTCCATTACGTGATCACCGAATACGGCATCGCCCATCTGTTCGGCAAGTCGATCCGCGAGCGCGCGATCGCGCTGATCCAGATCGCCCATCCGGAGCACCGGCCGGCACTGTTCGAGCAGGCGCAGCAGCTCGGCTATCTGCCGGCCGAGCAGAAGCTGCGCAATCTGCGTGCCTATGCGGTCGAGGAGGAGCGCCAGGTCATGCTGAAGGACCGGCGCGAGCTGCTGCTGCGCCCGGCCGGCGCAGCCGATGGCGACGCGGTGCGCGAGCTGTTCCACCGCATGCCCGAGCGCGATGTCTACACGCGCTTCTTCCGCAAGATCCGCGGCCTGTCGATCGCCGACGTGCAGCGCCTGTGCAATGTCAATGGCGAGACCGAGGTGGCCGTGGTGGCCGTCACCGGCAGCCGCGAGGATCCGCAGGTCGTCGCCCATGCGCTCTATGTGCTGGACCCCTCGACCAATCTGGCCGAGACCGCCTTCATCGTCCACCCCGACTGGCAGGGCAGCGGCCTGGGCAGCCAGCTGCAGCAACAACTGGCCCTGCACGCCAGGGCCGCCGGCGTGCGCGGCTTCGTGGCCGAGATCCTGCCGACCAATGAGCAGATGATCCGGCTCGCCCGCCAGGGCTCCAGCGAGGTCAGCACCGAGCAGATGGACGGCACGGTGCGGGTGACGACCCTGTTCTGAGCCGGCCAGCCGGCCCACTGGCTGTCGGGATTCCTTACAGCGGCGCGGCGGCGGCTGGCCGTCAGCGGTCCCGCGCCGGCCGGATTAGCCCGTCGATTCAAGCATCTAAGGCGAAAGCTAACCGCGCCCTCGCGCGGTGGCCCGCTTTTTGCTGCGGTGCTCACTTGTATCGACGAGGGGAAGAACAATGTCATCGAAATTTCGCCATCTGATTGCCAGCGCCTTTTGTGCGATGGCCGCCCTGTTTGCGGCCCCGGCCCAGGCGACGCTGGTGGTCGGCAGCTGGGATCCGCCGTTCGGCGCGCCGTTCGCCGAACTGGGCTGGCGTGGCGAGGCGGTCTTCTATGTGGCCGATGACTGCAAGACGGTCGACGGCGTGCGCATCGTCGTGATCAACTGCAGCCCGAGCAAGATGAAGGTGCAGAGCGCCCATGTGGAGCTCTACAACATCAATGACCCGAGCCCGCAGCCGACCAAGCAGGTGCTGGACTTCACCGGCGACATGTGGCTGCTGGCCGCCCATTTCGACAGCGCCGGCGTCATCGACGGCATCTCCGCGGTCACCAATCCCTTCCTGATGGAGAAGGGCCTGATCAGCGAGGCCAAGGTCGGCGGCAACGACGTCTACTTCTCGCTGGCCTTCGAGTTCCTGTCCGGCGGCACCACCGCCCATCTGGGCTATGCCGTCTCGCAGGCCGGCATCATCCAGGGCTGGAACAACGGCGCCGACTATCCGGCTGCCGTCACCCTGCAGATCATCGAGTTGCCGGAACCGGCCTCGATCGCCCTGGTGCTGGGCGCCCTGGGCGCTGCCGGCTTCGCCACGCGCCGCCGCCGCGGCTGATTCAAGGCCGCCGGGCGCTCAGCCCGGCGCCGACAGGCTCTGGGCGCGATCGAGCGCCTCGATCCAGGTCCAGGCGCGGCCATCCTGCAGGGCCGCCTCGGCCGCCACCGCACCCAGCTGAGCACTCAAACGCTGTTCCAGTTGCTGCTGCGCCTTGCCGGCCTCGGCCGGTCGCGGCAGACCCGCGCGGACACGCGCCTGCTCGGCCGCGGCCCCCAGCGCCAGTGCGATGGCCGGCCGGCCGCGCGCCTCGGCCAGGCGCGCATGGTCGTCCAGGCTTTGCAGCAGTTCCTCGCGCATCTCGAAGGCGCGGAAGGCGCGCAGCGCCTCGGCCAGCCGCTCGCGCGCGGCCGGCAACTGGCCCTCGTGCAGATCGCAGCGGCCCAGGCTGGCCAGCGCGCGCGCCACGTCGCGCTTGTCGCCGGCCTCGCGGCACAGCTGCAGCGCGCGCTCCAGATGCTGGCGCGCGGACGCCAGCTCGCCGCCGCCAAAGGCGACCTCGCCCAGCACCAGCTCGCACTCACCCTCGACCTCCAGGTTCTCGAGCTCGCGCGCCAGCGCGGCGCCCAGGCGCAACTGCTCGGCGGCCGCCTCGGGCCGGCCCAGGCGCAATTCGATATAGCCCAGATGCTGCAGGGCAATCGCCTCGCCGACCCGGTGGCCCAGCTTGCGGAACAGCTGCAGCGCCTCGTCCTCGGCCGCGCGTGCCGCCGCCGCATCGCCGATCGACAGCAGGGCCATCGACAGGGTCGACAGCGTGGCGGCGACGCCCGTCTCGTCCTGCAGCCGGCGCCGCAGCGCCAGGCAGGTCTCCAGCATGCGGCGCGCCTCGGCCGGATCGCCCTGGGTGATGGCCAGCGCCGCGCCGACATAGAGCGCATGCGCATGGGCCATGTCCGTGGCCTGGATGGCCGGCATCGCCAGCGCGGCGCGCACGGTCTCGCGGCCCTCGGCCAGATAGCCGCGCATGGTCCAGAAACCCTGCAGCGCCACCGGCAGCTTGACGGCCAGGAAGGGATCGATGCCTTCGGCGCCGCTGCGCGCGGCGGCCAGCGCGACGCGCAGATTGTCCAGATCGGCCTCGCCCCGCTCGACCCATTCGGCCTGCTGCGCGCCCTGCAGGCCGTCGCGCAGCTGCTTGGCCAGGCCGAAGAAATGGTCCAGATGGTGGCGGGTCAGCAGCAGCAGCTCGCCGCTGGCCTCCAGCTTCTCGCGCGCATAGTCGCGCAAGGTCTCCAGCATGCGATAGCGGGTCGCGCCGCCGGGCTGCTGGTCCAGCATCACCAGCGACTTCTCGACCAGCGAGTCGAGCAGGTCCAGCACGTCGAGCGGATCGAGCGGCGCCTCGCCGCAGATCGCCTCGACGGCGGCCAGCTCGAAGCCGCCGACGAAGATGCCCAGGCGCTGCAGCAGCTGCTGCTCGCTCGGCTGCAGCAGCTCGTAAGACCAGTCGACCAGCGCGCGCAGCGTCTGCTGGCGCTGCTGCAACTGGCGGCTGCCGCCGGTCAGCAGCTTGTAGCGATCCTGCAGCCGCTTGTTGATGTCGGCCACCGCCAGCACGCGCACGCGCGCGGCGGCCAGCTCCAGCGCCAGCGGGATGCCCTCGAGCCGCGCGACCAGCTCGGCCACGGCCGGGGCCTCCCGCTCGTTCAATTCGAAATCGGGCTTGTGCGCGCGGGCACGCTCGACGAACAGGCGCACCGCGGTCAGCCGTCCCAGCTCGGCCACGCTCTGCTCGCGCCCCGGCAGCGGCAGCGGCAGCACCGGATAGGTCTGCTCGCCCGGCACATGCAGGGCGATGCGGCTGGAGGCGATGATGCGCAGCTGCGGCGCGGCGCGCAGCAGCGCATGGGCCAGCTCGGCACATTTCTCGATCAGGTGCTCGCAGTTGTCCATCACCAGCAGCAGGCGGCGGTTCTGCAGCTGCTTGGTCAGGGTCTGCAGCAGCGGCTGCCCCGGTTCTTCCTGCACCTGCAAGAGGCGCGCGGTCTCGGCCAGCACCAGGGCCGGATCGCGGATCGGCGCCAGATCGAGGAACCAGGCGCCGTCGGGGAAGTCGCCCAGCAGCTCGGCCGCCACCTGCAGCGAGAGCCGGGTCTTGCCCAGGCCGCCCATGCCCAGCAGCGTCACCAGGCGGACGCCCTCGACCAGGCGCGTGCCCTCCAGCAGGCGCTTGACCTCGTCGATCTCGCGCTCGCGGCCGAGGAAGGGCGTCGCCTGGGGCGGCAGATTGTTGGGCACGGCCTTGATCGGCAGCCAGCGCTCGCCGACGCGGGCGACGCGGTAGCTCTTCTCGCCGTCCGGCGGCGCGCTGAACGGACCGGCGCCGACCTCGAACAGCTCTAGCGGCTCGGACACGCCCTTCATCTGCCAATGGCCATGCGATTGCGCCCGCTCTTCGCCGGCGAGCTCGCCCAGCGCCTGCACGGCGGCGGCGCTGAGCAGGGTCTGGCCGCCCTTGGCCAGCGCCATCACCCGCGCGGCCGTCGGCTTGGCCAGGCCCTCGACCTCCAGCGGCTTGGCGCCGCGGGCGATGTCGGCCGCCTCGTTCTCGCGCAGGATCACCGGCCCGACATGCAGGCCGGCGCGCGCCTTCAGCGGGATGTGCAGGCCTTCCAGCGCCTGGTGATAGGCGCGTGCATAGGCCAGCGCCTGGCTGGCCTGCTCGAACAGCAGCAGCATGCCGTCGGTCTTGTCGATCTCGCGGCCGCCATGCGGCGGCAGCAGATCACGGGCGACTCGGTCGTGGGCGGCCCACAGCGCGGCCATATCTTGATCGCCGAGCAGGGTGGACAGGTGGGTGCTGTCGACCACATCGGTCAACAGCAGGGCGCGTAACTCGCTCATCGTGAACAGCCGGGTGGGAGTAACGGCTTGTGAATGCCCTCATCTTAGCCGGCCTTGCTTGGGGCCCGCTGACAGCGCGGCCATGGGGGCCCGCTCAGCGCGGCAGACTGGACGGCAAGAGAATGCCACGGTCGACCTGGGCCAACTGCGTATGGCCGCAGAAGGCCATCGTCAGATCGAGCTCGCGATGGATGATCTCCAGCGCCTTGGCCACGCCGGCCTCGCCCATGGCGCCCAGGCCGTACAGCATCGCGCGGCCGATATAGGTGCCGCGCGCGCCCAGGGCCCAGGCCTTCAGCACGTCCTGGCCCGAGCGGATGCCGCCGTCCATATGGACCTCTATGTCTGCGCCGACCGCCTCCACGATGGCCGGCAGCGCGCGGATGCTGGATTCGGCGCCGTCGAGCTGGCGCCCGCCATGGTTGCTGACGATCAGCGCGTCGGCGCCGCTGGCGACGGCCAAGCGCGCGTCCTCGACGTCCTGGATGCCCTTCAGGATCAGCTTGCCGCCCCAGCGCTTCTTGATCCACTCGACATCGCCCCAGTTCAGCTGCGGGTCGAACTGCTTGGCCGTCCATTCGGACAGGGAGCCCATGTTCTCGACCCCGCGCACATGGCCGACGATATTGCCGAACTGGCGTCGCTTGGTGCCCAGCATGCCCATGCACCAGCGCGGCTTCGTCGCCAGATTGATCAGATTGGCCAGCGTCGGCTTCGGCGGTGCGGACAGGCCGTTCTTCAGGTCCTTGTGGCGCTGGCCGAGGATCTGCAGGTCCAGGGTCAGCACCAGCGCGCCGCAGTTGGCCGCCTTGGCGCGGTCGATCAGGCGCTCGATGAAGTCGCGGTCGCGCATCACATAGAGCTGGAACCAGAACGGCGCCTGGGTGTGCGCGGCGATGTCCTCGATCGAGCAGATGCTCATCGTCGACAGGGTGAACGGGATGCCGAAGGCCTCGGCCGCGCGCGCGGCCAGGATCTCGCCGTCGGCATGCTGCATGCCGGTCAGCCCGGTCGGTGCGATTGCCACCGGCATCGCCACCGGCACGCCCACCATCTGCGTCGCCGTGCTGCGGTTCTCCATATTGACGGCGACCCGCTGGCGCAGCTTGATCTGCTGGAAGTCCTCGGAGTTGGCGCGGTAGGTGCCCTCGGTCCAGGAGCCGGAGTCGGCGTAGTCGTAGAACATCCGCGGCACGCGCCGCTGGGCCAGCACTCTGAGGTCTTCGATGCAGGTAATCACGGGCATGGCGTCGTCTTTCTGTCGCTTCGGCGTGGGGGCGGACCGGTGCCCTACTGTATCCACGGATCCTGCCTACACTGCGGCCACGATGAAGACAGCCGAACGCGATTCCTTGCTGGGCCTGCTGCAGGCCCGTTTCGAGCAATATGGCCGGCGCCATCCGGGCATTGCCTGGGCCGAGGTGCTGGCGCGGCTGGCGGCGCAGCCGGGCGCGCTCGAGCTGCTGCAGCGGATGGAGCAGACCGGCGGCGAGCCGGACGTGATCGGCCGCGAGGAGGCGAGCGGCCGCATGCTCTTCTGCGACTGCGCGGCGGAGAGCCCGGCGGGCCGCCGCAGCCTCTGCTACGACGAGGCGGCGCTGGCGGCGCGCAAGGAGCACAAGCCGGCCGGCAGCGCCGTCGAGCTGGCCGCGGCCATCGGCATCGAACTGCTGGACGAGGCGCAGTACCGCGCGCTGCAGGCGCTGGGCGAGTTCGACCTGAAGACCTCCAGCTGGGTGCGCACGCCGGCGGCGATCCGCCAGCTTGGCGGCGCGCTGTTCTGCGATCGGCGCTATGGCCAGGTCTTCACCTATCACAACGGCGTCCAGTCCTATTACGCGGCGCGCGGCTTTCGCGGCCGCCTGCTGGTCTGAGCCGCGGCAGGACTGGCTAAACTGCCGGCCGATGATGAGCAACGCCGCCACCCTCCCGTCCATGCTGCAAGCCGGCCTGCAGGCGCAGGCGCGCGGCGATCTGGCCGCGGCCGAGCGCCTGCTGGCCCAGGTCGCCGAGCAGGCGCCGCGCCAGGCGCAGGCCTGGTTCGCGCTGGGCAATGTGCGCGAGGACCTGCAGCGCCTCGCCGAGGCCGAGGTCTGCTACCGGCGCACGGCCGAGCTGATGCCGGGCCTGGCCGAGGCGCATTACAACCAGGCGCGCATGCTGCAGCGCCTGGGGCGCGGCGCCGAGGCGCGCGTGGCGATCGCGCAGGCGCTGCGCTGCAAGCCCGGCGCGGCCAATATGCTGCAGCTGCGCGCGATGCTGGAGGAAGAGGCCGGCGATCTGGCGGCCGCCCTGCAAAGCCTGGACGCGGCGATTGCCGCCGCACCCGAGCGTGCCGCGCTGCATCACAACCGCGCCGTCGTGCTGCAGCGCCAGCAGCAGCATGCGCTGTCGCTGGCCGCGCACGAGCGCGCGCAGGCGCTGGGCCTGGACGTCGCCGATGCCCATTACAACCACGGCAATACCTTGCGCAGCCTGGGCCGCGATGACGAGGCGCTGGCCGCCTACCGGCGCGCGCTGGCGCGCGATCCGCAGCACGGCCTGGCGCTGTACGACCTGGCACGGCTGCGCTGGAATGCCGGCGATGCCGATTTCGCCGCCGAGCTGCGCGCGGCCGAGGCGGCGGCGCCGGCCTCGGCGACGGCCGCCGGCATCCATGCGCGCCTGCTGCTGAACGCCGAGCGCCATGCCGAGGCGGTGGAGCTGTTCCGCCGCGCCATTGCCCGTGCGCCGGCGGCCTCCGGCTATCACGACGGACTGGGCCTGGCCCTGAGCCGGCTCGGCCGCCATGAAGAGGCGCTGGCCGCGCACGAGCAGGCGGTGCGCCTGGCGCCGGCCGACCCGACCGCGCGCTCCAACCATGCACACAGCCTGCTGGCCGCCGGCCGGCCGGCCGAGGCGGCCGCGCAGGCCGAGGCGGCGCTGGCGCTGGCGCCGCAGGACCAGCATGTGCTGGCGCTGCTGGGCCTGGCCTGGCGCGCGCTTGGCGATCCGCGCGAGCCCTGGCTGAACGACTATGCGCGCCTGGTGCGCGTGTTCGATCTGCCGGCGCCGGACGGCTTTGCCGATATGGAGGCCTTCAATGCCGCGCTGGCGGCCGAACTGACCCGGCGCCATACCGACCGGCGTGCGCCGATCGACCAGAGCCTGCGCGAGGGCACGCAGACGCGCGGCAATCTGCTCGACGAAGACCATCCGCTGATCGTCGCGCTGCGCCGGCGGCTTGCCGAGGCGATCGACCGTTATGTCGCCGAGCTGCCCGTCGACGCCGAGCATCCCTTCCTGCGGCGCCGCGGCAGCGGCTGGCGCTTCACCGATTCCTGGTCCTCGCGGCTGCGCAGCACGGGCTTCCACACCAACCATGTGCACGCGCATGGCTGGCTGAGCTCCTGCTACTACGTCGCGCTGCCGGCGGCGGTCGATCGGCAGGGCCCGGCCGGCTGGATCAAGTTCGGCGAGCCCGATCTGGATCTGGGCCTGGCGCCGCAGCGGATCGAGCAGCCGCGCGCCGGCCGCCTGGTCTTGTTCCCATCCTGCTTCTGGCATGGCACGGTGCCCTTCGACGATGGGGGCATGCGCCTGACCGTCGCCTTCGACGTGAAGCCGCTGCCATGAACCCGAGCCAGGCGCGGCTGCTGCGGCCGCTGTTCCTGCTGGCCGGCGTGCTGTCGCTGCTGCTGGGCATCATCGGCATCTTTCTGCCGCTGCTGCCGACCACGCCCTTCGTGCTGCTGGCCGCCTGGTGCTTCGCGCGCGGCAGCCGGCGCTGCGAGGCCTGGCTGCTGCAGCACCGCGTCTTCGGCCCGCTGGTGCGCGACTGGCGCGAGCGCCGTGCCGTGCCGCTGCGGGCCAAGCAGCTGGCCACGCTGATGATGGCGCTCAGCTCGGTCTACGCCGCCACGCGGCTGCCGCTGGCCTGGTGCTGGCTGCCCGGCGCCTGCTGCCTGGCCGTCGCCGTCTGGCTGTGGCGCCTGCCGAACCGCTGATCGACCACGAGGATTCGCGCGATGAGTTTTGCCGCCCTGAAGCAACACGCCGCCGCCATGCCCGGCGCGACGATGGACATCAAATGGGGCGCCGACTGGGTCGCCAGCGTCGGCGGCAAGATGTTCCTGGTCGGCGGCCACGAGCCCGGGCCCTGGACCTCCTGCTCCTTCAAGGTCGACGAGCACCGCTTCCTGGAGCTCAGCGACCTGCCCGGTTTCGCCCCGGCGCCCTATATGGCGCGGCACCGCTGGGTGCAGCTGAGCGACCCCAGGGCGCTGCCGCTGGCCGATCTGAAGGCGCTGGTCGAGCGCTCCTACCAGCTGGTGCGCGCCGGCCTCAGCAAGAAGCTGCAGGCGAGCCTGGACGCCGGCGCCTGATCAGAACAGCGGCAGGGTCTCCGGCCGCGCCGCGCCGGACGGGGCCTCGGCCGACGCGCCGCGCGCCGTCTTCCTGGCCTTGGCGGCCGGTGGTGCATCGCCTGGATGCGAGAGATTGCCGATGCGCACACCCAAGAGGCGCAGGCGCTTGTCGAAATTGACGCGCTTCAGGCAGCTGCCGGCCGCGCGGCGCAGCGCCTGGGCATCGGCGATCGGCTCGTCCAGGGTCAGGTCGCGCGTCACCGTGTGAAAGCCCTCGAAGCGCAGCTTGATGCCGATGGTGCGGCCCTGGTAGCCCTTGCGCTCCAGATCGCCGGCCAGCTGCTCGCACAGCCGGGTGAAGATGCGGCCCAGCTCGGCGCGGTCGTGCACCGCGTGCAGATCGCGCTCGAAGGTGGTCTCCCGGCTGATCGAGACCGGCTCGCTGAAGGTGACCACCGGCCGGTTGTCGCGGCCATGCGAGGCCTCGTGCAGCCAGGCGCCGTAGCTCTTGCCGAACTGCTCGATCAGCCAGGCCGGCTCGGCCGCGGCGATCTGGCCGACCGTCTCAATGCCCAGCGCCGCCAGCCTGGCCGCCGCCTTGGGGCCGATGCCGTTGATCTTGCGCACCGAGAGCGGCCAGATGCGCGCCGGGATCTCCTCGGCCAGCAGGACGGTGATGCCGTCGGGCTTGTCGATCTCGGAGGCGATCTTGGACAGCAGCTTGTTCGGCGTGATGCCGATCGAGCAGGTCAGCCCGGTCGCGCGCAGCACCGAGTTCTTGATCTCGCGCGCGACCGAGCGGATGCCGCCCAGCGGGTCATGACCGACCGGCTCGCGGATGCCCGGCACGGCGCTCAGATCGATATAGATCTCGTCGATGCCGCGGTCCTCGATCACCGGCGCCAGCTCGGCGACGGCCGCCTTGAACAGGCGCGAGTAGTGGCGGTAGCGGTCGAAATCGGTCGGCAGCAGGATGGCGTCGGGCGCGCGCAGCGCGGCCTTCATCAGGCCCATGGCCGAGAAAACGCCCAGGTCGCGCGCCGCATAGGTCGAGGTCGTCGCCACGCCGCGGCCGGTGTAGTCGCGCAGCTTGGCGAACTCGCGCGTGCCGTCCTCGCGCAGGCGCGGCGCATGTTCGCGCCGCCCGCCGATCACGACCGGCAGGCCCTTCAGCTCCGGATAGCGCAAGAGCTCCACCGAGGCGTAGAACGCGTCCATGTCCAGATGCGCGATCAGGCGCTCGGGCAGGGGGCTGGAGGGCGGTTCGGCGGCCATGCCGCGGATTGTCGCGCGCGCTGCTGCCAGCGGCTGGCAGCAGGGTGTCGGATTAGCCCGGGCTTTAGGTCACCGGCGCGGGATTGAACAGCACCAGCGCGTTGTGCAGCTTCCAGTGCTCGGCCCAGGTCTTGCGGCGGCCGCTGGCCACGTCCAGCAGCAGACGGAACAGCTGCCAGCCCAGCTCCTCGATGCTGGCCTCGCCGTCGGCGACCTGGCCGGCGTTGAGGTCCATCAGATCGTGCCAGCGCCGCGCCAGATCGCTGCGCGTCGCGACCTTGACGACCGGGCATTCGGCCAGGCCATAGGGCGTGCCGCGGCCGGTGGTGAACACATGCAGATTCATGCCGGCGGCCAGCTGCAGGGTGCCACAGATGAAGTCGCTGGCCGGCGTGGCCGCATAGACCAGGCCGCGCTGCTGGCGGCCGAGCTTCTCGCCGGGCGAGAGCACATGCGAGATCGGCGCGCTGCCGCTCTTGATGATGGAGCCCATCGCCTTCTCGGCGATATTGGACAGGCCGCCGGCCTTGTTGCCCGGCGTGGTGTTGGCGGCGCGGTCGACGCGGCCGCGGTCCAGGTAGCGGTCGTACCAGCCGAGCTCGCGCACGATCGCTTCGGCCACCTCCGGCGTGGCGGCGCGGCTGGTCAGCTGTTCGACCGCGTCGCGCACCTCGGTGTTCTCGCTGAACATCACGGTGGCGCCGGCGCGCACCAGCAGGTCGGCGCAGAAGCCGACCGCCGGGTTGGCGGTGACGCCGGAAAACGCATCGCTGCCGCCGCACTGCACGCCGACGACCAGCTCGCTGGCCGGCACCGTCTCGCGCCGGCGCGCGTTCAGACGCGCCAGATGCGGCTCGGCGCTGCGCAGGATGTCGTCCAGCATGGACATGAAGCCCACATGGGCCTCGTCCTGCAGGCAGACCGTCTCCGGCCCCGCGCCCGGGTCGCGCTCGTCGACGATGGCGAAGCTGCCCGGCGGCAGCAGGCGCGTCGGCTGCAGCTTCTCGCAGCCCAGGCTGACCACCATCACCTCGCCGCCGAAGTTCGGATTCAGCGAGATGTTCTTCAGGGTGCGGATCGGGATCACCGCGTCGGGCGCGTCGATGGCGACGCCGCAGCCATAGCTGTGCTCGAGGCCGATCACGTCGTCCACGTTCGGATAGCGCGGCAGCAGCTCGGCCTTGATGCGCGCCACCGCCTGCGCGACGACGCCGGCCACGCATTGCACGGTGGTCGTGATCGCCAGGATGTTGCGCGTGCCGACCGAGCCGTCGGCGTTGCGGTAGCCCTCGAAGGTATAGCCGTCCAGCGGCGTCAGCGACGGCGGCTTGACGGTGGCCATCGGCAGGCCCTCCAGCGCGCGCGCCGCGGGCATCTGTAGCAGGCGCTCGTGCACCCAGCTGCCGGCCGGGATGTCCTTCAAGGCATAGCCGATGGGCACCTTGTAGCGCCGCACGACGCCGCCGGCCTCGATGTCGGTCAGTGCGACCTTGTGGCCCTGCGGCACCTGGTCGCGCAGCGTCAGGCCGGCGCCGGGCACGCCTTCGGGCAGCAGGGCGCCGGCCGGCAGGCCGCCGTCGTTGGCGACGATGGCCACGTTGTCGTCCGCATGCATGCGGATGGTCAGCGGCGGGCGGGAGGGGGGCGGGGCAGCTACTGCACTCATGGCGATCTCGTTGTCTTCAGTCCAGCGTGACCTTGCCTTCCTTGGCCACGCGCGTCCACTTGGCGATTTCCTGGCGGTTGAAATCGGCGAACTGGGCCGGGCTGTTGGCGCCGTGCACCAGGCCCAGGCCGTCCAGCTTGGCCTTGACCTCGGGCTGGGCGAGGATCTTCTCGACCTCGCCGTTGAGCCGCGTGACGATGGCCGCCGGCGTGCCGGCCGGCGCATACAGCGCCTGCCAGCTGGCGACGTCGAAGCCGGGCACGCCGGCCTCCTGCATGGTCGGCACCTGGGGCAGGGCGGCGGCGCGCTGCGCCGAGGTGACGGCCAGCGCGCGCACCTTGCCGGCCTGGATGTGCGGCAGGGCGACGGTGACCGTCTCGAAGCTGGACGGGATCTGGTTGCCGATCACGTCCTGGATCGCCGGCGCGCTGCCCTTGTAGGGCACATGGGCCAGGTCGGCGCCGGCCAGCAGCTTGAACAGCTCGCCGGACATGTGCTGGGAGCTGCCCTGGCCGGCCGAGGCGAAGGCGATGCTGTCGGGCTTGGCCTTGGCGGCGGCGATCAGGTCCTGGACGTTCTTGTAGGGCTGCTCGGTGCCGACCAGCAGCACGTTCGAGATGCTGCCCAGCAGGATCACCGGCGCGAAGTCCTTGAGCGCGTCATAGGGCATCCTCGGCTTCATTGCCGGATTGATCGCATGGCTGGCGATCGTGCCGAGCAGCAGGGTGTAGCCATCGGCCGGCGACTTGGCAACCGCGTCGGCGCCCAGCACGCCACCGGCACCGGCGCGGTTCTCGACGATGACGGTCTGCTTCAGCGCGACCTGCAGCTTCTCGCCGATCAGGCGGCCGAGGATGTCGCTGGTGCCACCGGCGGCAAAGGGAATGACCAGCTTGATCGGCTTGGCGGGCCAGCTGTCCTGGGCCTGCGCCAGCGGCGTGGCGAGAATGGCGCTCAGGGCGAGGGCGGCGCTGGCAAGCAGGGAGCGACGGTTTTGGTGCATGGCGGCTTGTCTCCGGTAGGGATGGGACCGCCTTGTTGCTGCATCGTTGGCGGTTTGTTGTCAGTCATCGTACAACAGGCGCCGGAGGCTCGCCAAGTAGGGAATTGGTGAGCCAGGGAATTAGAGCGCCGTGCGCGGGCGCGGAAGTCAGGCGCAGTTGCTGCTGCCGCTGCAGCAGGCGCTTTGCGGCTCGGCCTGCCCATCGAGGCCCAGTTGCCGCATCTGCTCGACCAGGGCCGCGTCCATCATCTCGGCATGGGCCGGGAACCATTGCGCCAGCTCGGTGCGCACGATGGTCAGCGGCTCGCGGTCGTTCAGCTCGGTGGCATAGCGAACCACCTCGCGCATCACGTTCAGCACCATCGCATGCTGGCTGCTGTGGCAGTTGACCGGCTCGAAGCCGGCGGCGGCCATCCAGCCCTCCTCCATGGCGAAATGCGCCTCGGTATGCGCGAGCAGCTCGCGAAAGGCCGGCAGCGCATCGCTGCCGGCGTCCAGCGCGGCGCCGAAGGCATTCAGCAGCTCGACGAATTCCTCGTGCGTGTCATCGAGCTGGGCATGGTTGAGGACCAGCTTGTCGGTCCAGGCAAGGGCAGGGTGATTCATGGGCTGCGAGTCTGCGCGCGGCCGGCGGCGCCGGCCTTGTGCGGGATCAGGATCAGGCCTGGGCCAGGCGGGCGCGGTGCCGCGCGACCTGGGCGCGCACCTGGGCCGGCGCGGTGCCACCGAGGATGTTGCGGGCCTCCAGCGAGCCGCGCAGGCTTAAGCCCTCGAACACGTCCTCGCCAATCCGCGCATCGAACTTCTGCAGCTCGGACAGCGGCAGCTGCGACAGGTCGACGCCTGCCTGAATAGCCGTCTTGACCGCATGCGCGACGATCTCGTGCGCGTCGCGGAAGGCCAGGCCCTTCTTGACCAGGTAGTCGGCCAGATCGGTGGCGGTCGCATAACCCTTCAGCGCGGCGCGCTCCATTGCCTCGGGCTTCACCGTGATGCCGCCGGCCATCTCGGCAAAGATGCGCAAGGTGTCCTTCAAGGTGTCGACCGTGTCGAACAAGGGCTCCTTGTCCTCCTGGTTGTCCTTGTTGTAGGCCAGCGGCTGGCCCTTCATCAGGGTGATCAGGCCCATCAGATGGCCGACCACGCGGCCGGTCTTGCCGCGCGCCAGTTCGGGCACGTCGGGGTTCTTCTTCTGCGGCATGATGCTGGAGCCGGTGCAGAAGCGGTCGGCCAGGTCGATGAAGCTAAAAGCTTGGCTCATCCACAGGATCAGCTCCTCGGAGAGGCGCGAGACGTGCACCATCACCAGCGAGGCGGCCGCCGTGAACTCGATCGCGAAGTCGCGGTCGGAGACGGCGTCCAGGCTGTTCTGGCAGACGCAGGCTACGCCTTTGTCATCCACCATGCCCAGGGTCCGGGCGACGCGCTCGCGGTCCAGCGGATAGCTGGTGCCGGCCAGCGCGGCGGCGCCCAGCGGCAGGCGGTTGACGCGGCGGCGCACATCGGCCAGGCGCTCCGAATCCCGGGCGAACATCTCGACATAGGCCAAGAGGTGATGACCGAAGGAAACCGGCTGCGCCACCTGCAGATGGGTGAAGCCGGGCAGGATCACCTCGGCGTTCTTCTCGGCCACCTCGACCAGGGCCGTCTGCAAGGCGTTCAGCAGCAGCGACAGCTCGTCGATCTCGCCGCGCAGCCACAGGCGCACATCGGTGGCCACCTGGTCGTTGCGGCTGCGGCCGGTGTGCAGGCGCTTGCCCGCGACGCCGACCAGCTCGGTCAGCCGCGCCTCGATGTTCAGATGCACATCCTCGAGGTCCAGCTTCCACTCGAAGCTGCCGGCCTCGATCTCGCTCTTGATCTGGGCCATGCCGCGCTCGATGGCGGCGTGGTCCTCGGCCGACAGGATGCCCTGCGCCTGCAGCATCTCGGCGTGCGCCAGGCTGCCGGCGATGTCGGCCGCCCACAGGCGCTTGTCGAAGAACACGCTGGCCGTGTAGCGCTTGACCAGATCGCTCATCGGTTCCGAGAACAGGGCCGACCAGGCCTGGGATTTGTTGGCGAGCTGGTTGTCGGAGATCGGTGAAGACGACATGGTGGGCGTGGGCCTGGGCAGGGGCACAATGAAGCGAAACAAGACAGACGCGATTCTATCGGGCCCCCATTCCGCGCCCGCTTGCCGCAACGCCATGGCCGATTCCTCTTCCTCCTCGATCCACAAGCCCGCCCGCGACAGCGTCTGGTCCGACAGCAGCAGCCTGACCAGCATCCTCGGCTTCGCGCCGACCCAGCCCGATGATGCCGGCCAGCCGCTGGCGCCGCTGTTCGATCCGGGCCGCGTGTTCGACGTCTGCCATGTCGGCCTGGTGCTGCGCGCGGTGCTGGGCGTGCAGGGCCTGCTGGCGCTGGGCCTGGGCCTGGCCACGCAGGATCTGGCGCAATGGATGCGCGCGGTGGCCAGCGGCACCGTCGTGACGATGTCGGCCGTGCTGCTGTGGCTGCTGCTGGTCTGCGCGGCGCGGCGCCCGCTGGGCCGCCTGCCCGAGCTCTGGCAATGGCTGGCTCTGATGGCGCTCGGCGCGGCGACCGCCTCGTTGGGCTGGCAGCTGCTGAACCTGGCCAGCGACGAGCCCAGTGGCGCCTTCCGCCTGGCCAGCATCGCGATCACCGGCGCGGCCACCGCGGGCCTGCTGCTGGCCTGGCTGAAGCTGCGCGAGCGCTCGCAGCGGCCCGCCGATGCACTGGCGCAGCTGGTCGAGCTGCAGGCGCGCATCCGCCCGCATTTCCTGTTCAACACCCTGAACAGCGCGATCGCGCTGGTGCGCGTCGATCCGCAGCGGGCCGAGGGCGTGCTGGAGGACCTGTCCGAGCTGTTCCGCGTCGCTCTGGCCGATGCGACGGCGGCGGTCAGCCTGGACGAGGAGGTGGAGCTGGCGCGGCGCTATCTGGACATCGAGCAGATCCGCTTCGGCGAGCGGCTGCGCGTGCGCTGGAGCCTGGACCCGGCGGCCGCCGCCGCGCGCGTGCCGCCGCTGCTGCTGCAGCCGCTGGTCGAGAACGCGGTGCGCCATGGCGTCGAGCCGAACGACGCGGGCGGCGACGTCGAGGTGCAGACGCTGCGGCGTGGCGCCGAGGTCGAGATCCGCGTGATCAACAGCGTCGGCGCGCCGGCGCGCACCTCCGGTCACGGCCTGGCGCTGCGCAATGTGCGGCAGCGCCTGCGCCTGATGCATGATGTGGCCGCGCGCTTCGAGCTGAACCCGGAGCCGCACCGCTTTACCGTTCGCATCCTCCTGCCCCGATGACAAACCGCTGAATATGGCTGCCCAAGCGCTGAAGGTCCTGCTGGTCGACGACGAACCGCTGGCGCGGCTGCGCCTGCGCAGCCTGCTGGAGGCCTGCAAGGAACCGGCCGCCGAGGTCGTCGCCGAGGCCGGCACCGCCTCGCAGGCGCAGTCCTGGCTGCGCGAGCATGCCTGCGACCTGATCCTGCTCGATGTGCAGATGCCAGGCTCGGACGGCCTGCAACTGGCCGATGCGCTGCGCGAGCGCGGCGCCGGCGCCGCCGCCGGCGAGGGCAGCCCGCTGCCGCCGGCCATCGTCTTCGTCACCGCCCATGCCGAGCATGCCTTGCGCGCCTTCGAGCTCGACGCGATCGACTACCTGACCAAGCCGGTGCGGCGCGAGCGCCTGCAGGCCAGCCTGGCGCGCGTCGCCCAGCGCCTGGCCGAGCGCGCCGCCGTGCAATCGCAGTCGGCGGCCGAGGCCGAGCCAGGCCAGGACGCGAACGCCCATGTGATCGTCGTCAACGACCGTGGCCGCCTCTTGCGCGTGCCGCTGGCCGAGGTGCTTTACCTGAAGGCCGAGCTGAAATACCTGACCCTGCGCACGGCCAGCCAGAGCCTGGTGATGGACGGCAGCCTGTCCGACTACGAGGCGCGGCTGGGCGAGCGCTTCCTGCGCGTGCACCGCAATGCCCTGGTGGCCAAATCGGCGGTGCGCGAGCTGGAGCGCCATGCGGCCACCGATTTCGGCGGGCTCGATGGCGCCGGCGGCAATGGCGATGGCGCCGACGGCGGCTGGGCGGTGCGCATCGCCCATGTCGACGAATGGCTGGCCGTCTCGCGCCGCCAGGTCGCGGCGGTGCGCGAGGCGCTGGCCGGATGAGGCCGGTGCGTCGGCGCCTGGCCTGGGCGCTGGCCGGCCTGGCTTTGATATTGCTGTTGGTCCTGCTGCCGGAGCGGCGGGAGCTTCCCATGCCGCTGCCGCTGCCGATTCGGGTCGAGGCCGTGGCGATGGTCGAGCCGCCGAAGGCCGTGGTCAAGAAGTTCGCGGCCGGCGCATCTTTTGCCAAGGCCGAGCCGATACCGCCCGGGGCGATCGAGGTTTGCGGCGTGGGCTGGGTGAGCTTGCCGCCGGACGCGTCGGCCTCGGACGCGCCGCCGCCGGATTGGCAGCGACAGTGGGAAGCACAGGCTGAGACGCTGCGCGCCCAGGCTGTCGCGACGCTGCAGGCGCGCGGCGATGCGTTCTCGCGGGTGCTGGCACGGCTGATACAGAACGACACCGAGGGCGCCGCGGCGGCGGCGGCCGGCAGCAGCGACCCACGCGCCTACGGCCTGGCCTGGCAGGCCTGCAGCCGGCCTGGCGCCGGCCCGGCTTGCCAGCAGCTGAGCCTGCGCCGCTGGACGCAGCTGGAGCCCGGCAACGCCTGGCCCTGGCTGGGGATGCTGAGCGAAGCACGCCAGCGCGGCGATGCCTCGGGCGTCGAGGAGGCGCTGCACCGCGCGGCCGGGGCGGAAACCATGGACGGTGGCTTTGGCCGTTTCACCGGAGGCATCGACGAGGCGCTGCCGGCCGATGCGCCGGTCGGGGCGCGCTCCACGTTGCAGCTCGAGACCATCGGCCGCGAATCGGCGTTCGCGCTCGGGTGGCTGGGTGCTGGTGGCTTCAGTTCGAGCTGCTCGGCGGAGGCGGTGCGCGACGCCAACCGCCGCCAGAATTGCGTCGCCATCGCCAAGCTGCTGGCGAGCAAGGGGCGCGGCCTCGTGGATGTGGCGATCGGCGCGCGCGTCGGCGAGCGCCTGGGTCTGTCGGCCGACGAGATTGACGTGACGCCGGCCCAGGTCAAGGCCGCACAGCAGGCCTTCCCGGTTCCCGAGGAGCTGGCCAGCTGCGCGGCGCTGCGCCAGATGCAGGACTGGATGCGCGAAGTCGCTCGCGACGGCGAATGGCGTGCGCTGCAGGCGCGGCTGCCACCCAAGTCCTGACCGAGTCAGTTCGGCGGCAGCAGTTCCAGCAGCTCGTCGCCGTACTTGTCAATCTCGCCGGTCGGCCGCCAGCCCAGATGCCGGTAGAAGTCGTGCGAGCGGCTGGCCGGATCGCTGGAGCAGCCGAGGAAGAGCCGACCATGGCCATGCGCCGCCCGCAACTCGTCAATCACCTTCTGCAGCAGCGTGCGGCCCAGTCCACGCGCCTCGTAGTCCGGCAGCAGGGCCAGCACGACGATCTCGCCGCTGTCGGCGTCGCCGAAGCAATAGCCGACCATTTCGCCGGCAAGCAGCGCGACATGGCCGGGCAGGCGGCCCGAGGCGATCTGCGCCGACCATGATTGGGCGGTGATGCCCAGCGCCGCCAGACGCTCGGCCGGCACGGCGTTCTGGCGCGTGCGGCCGCGCAGGTCGATGCAGGCCGGCGCGTCGGCCGGCAGCGCGGGGCGGATCACGATCGCCGTCATCGCTTGTCTATTCTCGCCTGCTGCCGCTGCGTCGCCGCATGCGCAAGCGCGATGACGACCGGCAGCAGCAGCTCGGGCACCAGATAGCCGAGCCACACCAGGGCGGGCTCCGGCAGGCCGACCTGGCTGATCGACAAGAGCCGTCCCAGCCCCGCCATCAGCACGCCGAAGGCCAGCAGATAGACGAGGGTGCCCTGCCGCCGGATCGTCAGCGCCGCCCATAGATTGATCAGCCCGGTCGAGAAGTAGACCCCGGCCATGAAACGGTGCACATTGTCCAGCCGCGGCGTCGTCGTCGGCTGGCCCAGATAGAGCTGCAGCGCGCCCCCGGCCAGCGCGATGAAGGCGACCAGGAACAGGCAGACCTGGACGATGCGCTGGCTCAGGGGCATGGTGCTCTCCTTGGGGCTTGCGCTCAGGCGGCAGCGCTCGGCGGGTAGAACTTCAACTCGACCAGATGGCCATCCGGGTCGAGCACATACATCGAGCTGCCATCGCCCTCGGCGCCCAGATTGGTCTGCGGCCTGGCGCTGCGCTCGATCTTCGCTTCGTCCAATCGCGCCGACAGCGCGGCCGGGTCGAAGGGGGCGCAGACCAGGCAGAAGTGGTGCAGATTGGGCGCCGCCGCTTCGGCACCGGGCGCGGTGGCGCTGGAGCGGTCCGTGCGGCCCATGCGTCCCTCGCGCCAGACCAGGTCCAGCATCTGGCCGCCGGCGCGCAGATGGACCAGGCCGGCCGCCTCGTTGCGCGCCTCGATGCGGCAGCCGAGCAGGCCGCAATAGAAGGCGATCGAAGCCTCGAGATCGCGCACGCGCAGCGCAAGATGGTCGATGCCGCGCGGGCTGACAAGCGGCTGCTGCATCTTCTTTTACGCCGGTCGGCTGAACACCTGGCGCAGATAGGCCAGGAAGGTCTCGTCGTCGCACATGGTCTTGCCGGGGCTGTCCGAGAGCTTGGCGACCGGCTGGCCATTGGCATGGGTCAGCTTCATCACGATGTGCAAGGTGCGGTGGCCGACGTCGTTGGACAGCGAGGTGCCGATGCCGAAGCCCAGCTGGGTGCGGTCGGCGAAATGGCGGTAGAGCTCCAGCGCGCGGGCGATGGTCAGGCTGTCCGAGAAGACCAGACGCTTGGTGTGCGGATCGATGCGCAGCTTGGCGTAATGGGCCAGCGCCTTCTCGCCCCACCAGACCGGGTCGCCCGAGTCGTGGCGCAGGCCGTCGAAGAGCTTGGCGAAATAGAGATCGAAGTCGGCCAGGAAGGCATCCATGCCGACCACATCGGTCAGCGCGACGCCGAGGTCGCCGCGGTACTCCTGCACCCAGGCCTCCAGCGCGGCCTTCTGGTGGTCGCGCAGGCGCACGCCCAGGGCCTGGAAGGTCTGCAGATACTCGTGCGCCATCGTGCCGATCGGCACCAGGCCCAGGTCGCGCGCCAGCAGCACGTTCGAAGTGCCCTTGAAATAGCGCGGCATCTGCCGGGCCAGCGTCGCGATCACCTCGCGATGCCAGTCGCCGGAGAAGCGCCGGCGCAGGCCGAAGTCGAAGAACTCGAAGGGATGGCGGCGGGGCGCCTCGTGGCTGAAGGCGCGCAGCTGCGCGATCTTGGCCAGCAGGCGCTCGCGGCCCACATTGAGCGCGTCGCTGTTGTCGAAGCGGCGGAAATAGAGCTCGTTGACGATGGCCAGCAGATAGATCTCGAAGCCCATCACATGGACCTGCGGGCCGCTGGCGATGATTTCCAGATGCGGGCCCTTGGCGCGCGCCTTGATGAAGTCGCGCTGGAAACGGAAGATGCGCAGAAAGTCGATGAAGTCCGACTTGATGAAGCGCAGCCCCGCCAGGTACTGCAGCTCGTCGGCGCGAAAGCTCAGGCTGCACAGATGGTCGAGCTCCATATTGAGCTCGTCGAGCAGCTCGCTCAGCGGATAGGCGGGCTCGTTGCGGCACCAGAACGCATACTCGGCATGCGTCTGCGGATGGCGATGCAGCATCGCCTGCCACATCGTGAACTTGTAGAGATCGGTCTCCAGCAGGCTGGTGATGACTAGCTTTCTCATCGTCGTCATGCCGCCAGTTCGGCGCAGCGCGCCAGGCGCAGGCCGCGTCGGCGCATCGCATCGAGGAAGTTCGCGCCCTGCGCCTCGAAGCCGCCCACCGGGCTCATCCCGTCGCTGATCAGCACCAGCTTGTCGAGGCGGCCGCTGGGCAGATGCTCGACCAGGTCCGCTACCGTCGCCCTCACGCAGTGGCTGCTTGCCTCGCCGGCGATCCAGAGCTCGTCGCAGTTGTCGAGCCGCTCGACCAGCGCATGGTTCAGCAGCGTGCCCGGGTCGGCCGGGTCGGGCACCTCGGCCTGCAGGGCGCTGTAATGCTCGGTCCAGGGGTTCATGCCCTTGAGCACGAACTCGATAGGGCGCTGCCGGGCCAGCTGCCAGCCGATCAGCGCCTCTTGCAGCGGGCCATGGATGTTATGGCCCCAGCTGCCGAGCTCGCAATGGACCGGCCAGACCATCAAGGTGTAGCGACCGCGCGCCTCCAGCGCCTCGACATAGGCCTGGGCGCGCGGCAGGTGGCCGGCGACCCGCGGCCGGAACTGGCCGGCGCGCAGTTGCGCCGCCGTGATCTGCGTGAACGGTGCGACACCGCCGCCGTTGGCGGTGATCCAGAAGCCCGGGTGGGCGATATCGAGCCGGCGATGCGTGTCCAGCGTGACGGTGATCGCGTCGATATCGTCGATCTTTGCTTGCAGCAGCGCCGCCACCCGCCGCAGATCGGCATCCGCACCGGCGACCGGCAGGCTGGCGCCGGGGACGTCGCAGAAATCGTTCTGCGGGTCGATCAGGAGGAGATGACGGTGGGTCGGCAAGATGGGGGCTCCGGCGGCTTGGGGCGACTATACGGCCGCCCGCCGAGGAACCCCGTCACTCAGCCGGTATTGCGCAGCCCCGCCGCGATGCCGTTGATCGACAGGTGGATGCCGCGCTGCACGCGCTCCAGCGTCGGGTCGTCCGCGCGCTTCTCGGGGGCAATCGCGCGGTAGCGGCGCATCAGCTCGACCTGCAGATGGTTCAGCGGGTCGATATAGGGGAAGCGGTGCTCGATCGAGCGGGCCAGGGCCGGGTTGGCGGCCAGGCGGTCCTTTTCGCCGGTGATCAGGCTCAGCGCTGCCTGCGTGCGCTCGAACTCGGCGCGCACGGCGGTGAAGATCTTCTTTCCCAGGCGGCGGTCCTCGACCAGGTCGACATAGCGCTCGGCGATGCCCAGATCGGTCTTGGCCAGCACCATGTCGAGGTTGGACAGGAGCGTGCGGAAGAAGGGCCACTGGCGGTGCATGCGCTTCAGCAGGGCCAGGCCTTGCTGATGCTGCTCGCTGCCCTCGGCGCCGAGGAAGGCGGCGACGGCCGAGCCGAAGCCGCACCAGCCGGGCAGGGCGATGCGCGACTGGCCCCAGCTGAAGCCCCAGGGGATCGCGCGCAGATCCTCGATCGCGCGGGTGGCCTTGCGCGAGGCCGGGCGCGAGCCGATGTTGAGCTCGGCGATCTCGCGGATCGGCGTGGCGGCGAAGAAGTAGTCGGCGAAGCCGGGCGTGTCGTAGACCAGGCCGCGATAGGCCTTGAAGCTGGCATCGGACAGGGCCTGGGCCGCGTCGAGGAAGCTCTTCGGCGCGCTCTTGGTCGGGTGCAGCAGCGTGGCCTCCAAGGTCGCGGCGACCAGGGTTTCCAGATTGCGGCGGCCGATCTCGGGGTTGGCGTACTTGCTGTTGATCACCTCGCCCTGCTCGGTCAGGCGTATCTGGCCGTTCACCGTGCCGGGCGGCTGGGCCAGGATGGCCTGGTAGCTGGGGCCGCCGCCGCGGCCGACTGTGCCGCCGCGGCCGTGGAACAGGCGCAAGGTGATGCCGTGCGCGACGCGCAGGCGCGCGAACATCTCGACCAGGGCGATCTCGGCGCGGTACAGCTCCCAGGAGCTGGTGAACATGCCGCCGTCCTTGTTCGAGTCCGAGTAGCCGAGCATCACGTCCTGCTCGGCGCCGCCGCGCTTGATCAGGGCCGCGATGCCGGGCAGGGCATAGAACTCGGCCATGATGGTCGGCGCCTCGCGCAGGTCGCCGATGGTCTCGAACAGGGGCACGACGATCAGATCGCTGATGGCATCGCTGGAGTCCAGGGTGCCGCGCAGCAGACCGACTTCCTTCAAGAGCAGCAGCACTTCCAGGAGGTCGCTGACCGTCTCGGTGTGCGAGATGATGTAGTGGCGCAGCGCCTCGCGGCCGAAGCGGGCCAGCGCCTCGCGCGCCGCCTCGAAGATCGCCAATTCGCCTTGCGTCTTCTCGCCGTACGCATGGCCGACGACGCGCAGCGGCCGCGCGTCGGACAGCAGCTTCAGCAGCAGCTCGCGGCGCGCGGCTTCATCCAGGGCCGCATAGTCGGGCGCGATGCGCGCCGTGGCCAAGAGCTCGGTGATCACCAACTCGTGCTGGTCCGAGCTCTGGCGCAGGTCCAGCGTGGCCAGATGGAAGCCGAAGACCTGGATCGCCCGCATCAAGGGCTTGAGCCGCGGCGCGATCAGCGCGTCGGCGTGGTGGCTGCGCAGCGAGGCCTCGATCACGCGCAGATCGGCCAGCAGCTCTTCGGGGCTGCGATAGGGATCCTGCGGCGCGACCGCGTGGCGCAGCGCCTCGGTGCCGGTCAGCTCGGTCAAGGTCGCGGCCAGGCGGGCGTACATGCCGGTCAGCGCGCGCCGGTAGGGCTCGTCCATCCGGTGCTCGTTGCGATCGGGGCTGCGCTCGGCCAGGGTCTGCATCTCGGGCGTGATGCGCGCCAGCCGGTAGGAGATCGACAGCTCGGCGCCGAGCTCGTGCAGCTCGGTCAGATAGTGGCGCAGCGCGACCTCGCCCTGGCGGCGCAGCGCATGGTTCAGCGTCGCGGCCGTCACATTCGGGTTGCCGTCGCGGTCGCCGCCTATCCAGTGGCCCATGCGCAGAAAGCTGTTCAGCTCATGGCCGGGCAGAGCCTCCTCGAGCTCGGCATAGAGCTTGGGAATCTCGCGCAGAAAGGTCGCGTGGTAGTAGGACAGCGCGTTCTCGATCTCGTCGGCGACGGTCAGCTTCGAATAGCGCAGCATGCGGGTCTGCCAGAGCTGGGTCACGCGGGCGCGCAGCAGCGCCTCGTTGTCGCGCAGCTCGCGCTCGGTGTGCAGGCCGTCGCGGCGCTCGACCAGGCCGGCGATCGCGCGCTCGGCGTCGAGGATGCTCTTGCGCTGCACCTCGGTCGGGTGGGCTGTCAGCACCGGCGAGATGAAGCCATGCTGCAGGCTGCGGGCGATCTCGGCCGGGCGCACGCCGGCCTCGTGCAGGCGCTCCAGCGCAAAGGCCAGCGAGCCCTCGGCCAGGCTGCCGGCGCGCTCGTGGATCTCGCGGCGGCGCACATGGTGGCGGTCCTCGGCGATATTGGCCAGGTGCGAGAAATAGCTGAAGGCGCGGATCACGCTGACCGTCTGCTCGCCGGACAGGCTCTTCAAGAGCTTGTCGAAAGTCTTGCCGGCCTGGGCGTCGCGCTTCAGCCGGAAGGCGACCGAGAGCTTGCGGATGCGCTCGACCAGTTCGTAGGCCTCGCGGCCCTCCTGCTCGCGGATCACCTCGCCGAGGATGCGGCCCAGCAGGCGGATGTCCTCCATCAGGGGCTTGTTCTTGTCGTTGGCGGCGGCGCTCTTGCGCGGCGCGGCGGCGGATTTGGAGGGCTTGGCGACGGACTTGGCGGGCTTGGCAGGCATGGGAGGCTCGTCAGAGGGTGTGTAACGAAGTTACGTAAATCCGACTTTAGCAGTTTCTTTGGCGGCGCAGGCCTCATCGATAATCGGCGCATGAGTCAGGACAACAACACCATCACCATCGCAACGCGCGAGAGCCGGCTGGCGCTGTGGCAGGCCGAGCATGTGAAGGCGCTGCTCGAACAGCAGGGCCGGCGCGTCGAATTGCTGGGCATGACCACCCGCGGCGACCAGATCCTCGACCGCACGCTGTCCAAGGTCGGCGGCAAGGGCCTGTTCGTCAAGGAGCTGGAGACGGCGCTGGAAGAGGGGCGCGCGCAGCTGGCCGTGCATTCGCTGAAGGACGTGCCCATGGACCTGCCCCAGGGCTTCGAGCTGGTCGCCATCCTCGAGCGTGAGGATCCGCGCGACGCCTTCGTCTCGAACCAGTACGCGAGCCTGGCCGAACTGCCGCAGGGCGCCCTGGTCGGCACCTCCAGCCTGCGCCGCGTCGTGCAGCTGAAGGCGCTGCGGCCCGATCTGCGCATCGAGCCGCTGCGCGGCAATCTGGATACGCGGCTGCGCAAGCTCGACGAGGGCGGCTACGACGCGATCGTGCTGGCCGCCGCCGGCCTGATGCGCCTGGGCCTGGCCGAGCGCATCCGCAGCCGCTTCAGCGAGACCGAGATGATTCCCTGCGCGGGCCAGGGCGCGCTGGGCCTGGAAGTGCGGGCCGACGCGACGGCGCTGAAGGCGGCGCTGGCGCCGATGAAGCATCAGCCGACCTGGCTGGCCACGCAGGCCGAGCGGGCGGTGTCGCGCGAGCTTGGCGGCAGCTGCAGCATGCCCCTGGCCGCCCACGCGCGCTGGGACGGCGGGTCCCTGCAGCTGGCCGTCGCGCTGGGCCATCCGGAGCAGACCGAACGGGCGCTGCTGAAGGCGCAGCTGGCCGCCCCGGTGCGCAGCGAGGCCGAGGCCCGCGCGCTCGGTGCCCGCGCGGCCCAGGCCTTGCGCGAGCAGGGCGCCGCCGCCTACCTGGCCTGAGGCGCGGCCGGCCATGCCCGCCGCGGACCGCTTGACGCTGGTGCTGACCCGGCCGCGGCAGCAGGCCGGGGACTGGCTCGCGCGCCTGGCCGAGCAGGGTGTGGAGGCGCTCAGCCTGCCGCTGCTGGAGATCGATGCCGGCGCGGCCGAGGCGGCCGATGCCGCCTGGGCCGCCTTGCCCGATGCGGCGCTGGCCATGTTCGTCAGTCCGAACGCGGTCGAGCATTTCTTTGCCCGCCGACCGGCCGGCGCCGCCTGGCCGGCGCAGACCCTGGCCGCCTGCGTCGGGCCGGGCAGCGCGCGTGCGCTGGAAGCGGCCGGTGTGCCCGCCGGGCAGATCGTCCAGCCGCCGGCCGACGCGGCCAGCCTCGACTCCGAACATCTGTGGCCGCAGCTGGCCGGCCATGACTGGCGGGGCCGGCTGGCCCTGCTGCTGCGTGGCGAGGGCGGGCGCGACTGGCTGGCCCAGCGTCTGCGCGAGCACGGCGCCCGTACCCTCTACTTCAGCGTCTACCGCCGCCGCGCGCCGCGCTTCGACGCGGCGCAGCGCGCGCTGCTGGACGCGATCGTGGCGGCACCGGATCGCCATGTCTGGCTGTTCAGCAGCGCCGAGGCGGTCGGGCATCTGCCGGAGCTGGCAGCGCAGGACTGGTCGGCGGGCCGCTGCATCTGCACCCACGAGCGCATCGCCGAGGCCGCGCGGCGCCTGGGTTTCGGGCATGTGGTTTTGGCGCGACCGGAGGCCGCGGCCATCGCCGCCGCGCTCGAAGCGATGCAGGGGCGAACCTACAATCGTCCGCATCGTGATCGATAGCCCCCCCAACCCTGCTGCCGACGGCCCCGCGCCGAATCCCGCCGTCCCGCCCGCCGCCGTTGCGCCTGCCGCGCCCGGCCTGCCGACCTGGCTGTCCCTCCTCATGCTGCTGCTGGCGCTGGCCTGCGTGGTCGCGATCGGCCTGGCCTGGCAGAGCCTGAACCGCCAGCAGGCGGTCGAGCAGGAACTGGTGCGGCGCCAGGAAGCCGGCCGCCAGGACGCCGGCGAGGCGCGTGCGACGGCGCGCCAGTCGCAGGAGTTGAGCCGCGACACCGCCGCCAAGCTGGCCCTGCTGGAGGCGCGGCTGGCCGAGGTGGCCTTGCAGCGCGGCCAGCTGGAGGAGTTGATCCAGTCGATGTCGCGCTCGCGGGACGAGAACGTGATCGGCGATATCGAGGCCTCGATTCGCGTTGCCCTGCAGCAGAGCTCGATCACCGGCAGCGCCGAGCCGCTGGTCGCGACCCTGCGCCAGGCCGACGAGCGCCTCCTGCGCTACAAGCAGCCGCGCATGGAAGGCGTGCGCCGCGCGGTCGCCCGCGATCTGGACCGCGTCAAGGCGGTCAGCGTGGTCGACGTGTCGACGCTGACGATCAAGCTTGACGAGGTCGTGCGCCTGCTCGATGAGTTGCCGCTGCTGTCGAATGCCGAGCGTGCCAGCGAGGCCGCGCGGCCGCGCGGCACCGAGGCGCCGAAGGCGGTCGCCCGGCCGGCGGCGGCGCCCGCTGAGGCGGCCGATGCCGACGAGGGGCCGGTGGCGAGCTGGTGGCGCCAGGCGCGCGGCCAATGGCTGGCATGGAGCGCACGCGTCTGGGACGAGGCGCGCAGCCTCTTGCGCGTGACCCGCATCGAACATCCGGAGGGCATGCTGATCGCGCCGGAGCAGAGCTTCTTCCTGCGCGAGAACCTCAAGCTGCGCCTGCTGAACGCGCGGCTGGCCCTGCTGAGCCGCCAGTTCGATACCGCGCAGGCCGATCTGCGCGATACGCAGGAGATGCTCAACCGCTACTTCGACACCCGTTCGCGCAAGGTCGTCTCGGCCAGCGAGCTGCTGCGCCAGGTCGCCGGCCAGGCGCGCCAGGTCAATGTGCCGCGGCCCGACGACACGCTGGCGGCGCTGGCCGCCGCGGCGGCCGGACGCTGATCGGGGGCCATCGCCATCATGCGTACCGTGATCTGGCTGGTGCTGCTGTTCGCCGTGGCCGTCGTTGCCGCGCTGACCCTGGGCAGCAACGACGGCCTGGCCTCCTTCTACTGGAACGGCTGGCGGCTCGATGTCTCGCTGAATCTGTTCCTCCTGGTCCTGGTCGGCAGCTGCTTCGCGCTGGTGACGGCGATCAACACGCTCAACTCGCTGGTCAGCCTGCCACGGCGTGCGCGCGAATGGCGGGTCGCGCAGCGCGAGCGCAGTGCGCAGTTGGCCTTGCGCGAGGCGCTGGCCGAGTTTTTCGGTGCCCGCTACAGCCGCGCACAGAAGGCGGCGCAGAAGGCGCTGAGCATCCAGGCGCAGACACCCGAGCTGGCGCAGGACCAGGACTTCACCGCGCTGAGCCACCTGATGGCGGCCGGCAGCGCGCACCGGCTGCAGGACCGCCGCCGGCGCGACGAGCATTTGCAGCAGGCGCTGGGCCTGGCCAGGCGCGGCGCGCTGGAGGAGGGCGCGCGGCTGCTGGCGGCCGAATGGGCGCTGGACGATCGCGATGCCGGCCGCGCGCTGAGTCTGCTGGCCGAGCTGAGTCCCGGCGTCGGCCGGCGCACGCAGGCGCTGCGGCTGAAGCTGCAGGCCGCGCGGCTGGCCGCCAATCCGCTGGAGGCGCTGCGTACCGCGCGGCTGCTGGCCAAGCACCAGGCCTTCTCCAAGGTTGCCGCGCAGGGCCTGCTGCGCTCACTGGCCTTCGAGGCCCTGAGCAGCGCCCGCGACGTCGATCAGCTGCGCCAGGCCTGGCAGCAACTGGACAGTGCCGACCGGCGCGATCCGATCGTTGCTTCGCGCGCCGCGCAATGCGCCGCGACCCTGGGCGCGCCCGATGATGGACGCGGCTGGCTGCGGCCCTTCTGGGACGATATCGGCGAGCTGACGGCCGACGAGCGCGTCGCGCTGGCCGAGGCCCTGGTGCCGGTCTTGCCCGGCCTGGGCCCCGAATGGCTGCAGCGGCTCGAAGCCGCCGTCGCCCGCTTCCCGCGCGACCGGCATCTGGTCTACGCGCTGGGCCATGCGCTGGCCGAGCGCCAGCTCTGGGGCAAGGCGCGCCTGCTGCTGGAGCAGGTGGCCGACGATCGTGCGATGCCGGTCGCCGCGCGCCGGCGCAGCTGGATGATGCTGGCGCAGCTGGCCGAGCGCGATGGCGATCTGGAGCGCCGCGCGCGCTGCCACGAGGCGGCGGCCTCGCTGCCCTGAGCCAGCGAGTCGAACAAAAAAACCGGCTCTCCTTGGAGAGACTAAAAAACCATGCTATAGTGCAAGGCTTCGCGGCTGTAGCTCAGTTGGATAGAGTACTTGGCTACGAACCAAGGGGTCGTGGGTTCGAATCCTGCCAGCCGCACCAATAATAAGAAGAGAATCAACGGGCCAGACGTGCAAACGTCTGGCCCGTTTTCCTTTGCGGCTTCGCAAGGCGCTGCGGTTTGGTTGCGCGCCGCCTTGCTTCATGGACCCGGGCAGTGACAATGCCCCGATGCCCAAGCCCGAAGCCGCGTCGCCCTCGCGTTCATGTCGCTGATCCGCCTGCTCCGCATCGTCGCGCTGCTGCTGGTGGTGGTCACGGTGGCCTTGCTGGCGCTGCTGACCGGTGGGGCCTTGCATGAGCTGGAGCGGAGCAGCCGGGCGCTGGCGGCGGTGGAGGAATTGCGGCTGGCGCTGCTGGTGGCCGAAAAGGCCTCGCGCGAGCGCGGACCCAGCAATGGCTGGCTCGGCGAGCCGCTGCCGCATACCGCGCCGGCCCGTCAGCGCCTCGACGAGGCGCGGGGCAAGACCGATGCGGCCTTCGCGGCCCTGCTGGTACGACCCGACTCGGTCGTGCCCGATCGAGAGCCGCAGCTGGCGCGGGCGAGGCTGGCGCTGGAGCAGGCGCGCCAGCAGATCGATCGCGTCGCCGCCGAGCCGCTGGCGCAGCGCTCGTCCGAGGCGATCGCTGCCTGCGTGCAAGCGATGGTGGCGGTGATCCGGCAGCTCGCCCCGCTGGTCAGCCAGCTGGCCAACGAGGCGCAGAACGACTATCCGCCGATCGGCGATCCGCTGCAGGCCGCGCGGCTGAGCGCCGAGTTGCGCGAGTACGCCGGCCTGCTGGGCTCGCATTTCACCGCCGCGCTGGCGGCGGGTCGGCCGATGACGCGGGCCGAGCTCGACGCGGTCCAGCACACGCGCGGCCGCATCGACCAGCTGCGCTTTCTGATCTCGGTGCGCCTGGCCCGGCCACAGAGCGGCACGCCGACGGCCGAGCTCTGGGAGCGCGCGCAGCAACGCTATTTCGGCACGGCGCTGCCGCTGGCCGAGCAGGTCATCACCGCCAGCCAGGCCGGCCAGGCACATGCGCTGAGCCCGGCCGCTTTTGCCGAGGCCTATGTGCCGGACATGAACTCGATCCTCGAGGTGCGCGACGCGCTGCTCGAGCAGTCGCTGGACGGCGCGCGCGCCGCGCGGCGCGAGGCCCTGGGCCTGCTGGGCCTGGTGCTGATCGGTGCAGTGGCGATGGTGGCGGGCCTGGTGGGGCTGCTGCTGCTGGTGCGGCGGCGCGTCCTCGGGCCGCTGGCGGCGATCGCACAGGCCGTCGACGAGCTGGCCGCGAACCGGCCACTGACGACGCTGACCCCGCTGCCGCAGGCGCCGGCCGAGGATGGACTGGCCGCGTTGATCCAGGCCGTGCGTGCGCTGCAGGAGCGCACGCAGCGGCTGGCGCTGGAGAAGGAGCGCGATTCGCTGATTGAGCAGCTGCGCAGTCAATCGAATACCGATGCGCTGACCGGCCTGCTGAACCGGCGTGGCGTCTTCGAGGCGGGCGAGCATCTGCTGGAGCAGGCGCGCCGGCACGGCTTCGGCGTGACCGCCATCCTGCTTGACGTCGACCATTTCAAGCGCTTCAACGACGAGCTGGGTCATGCCGGCGGCGATGCCGCGCTGCTCGAGGTGGCCGAAGTGATCCGCGCGCAGATGCGCCGCAGCGATCTGGCCGGACGGCTCGGCGGCGAGGAATTCATCCTCTTGCTGAGCCATTGCGAGCTCGAGCTCAGCGAGCGCTTCGCGGAGCGCATGCGCAGCGAGCTCGAACAGTTGCCGCCGCGCGCCCAGGGACTGGCGCTGACGGCCAGCTTCGGCGTGGCCGGCTTTCCGGGGCATGGCGCGAGCCTGGATGAATTGATCTCGCGCGCCGACAAGGCCATGTATCGCGCGAAGACGGCCGGCCGGAACCAGGCCATGACCGTCTCGGCCTGATACTGGCCGCATTCTTTTTGGACTTCTTCCAAAAAGAATGCTATAGTGCAAGGCTTCGCGGCTGTAGCTCAGTTGGATAGAGTACTTGGCTACGAACCAAGGGGTCGTGGGTTCGAATCCTGCCAGCCGCGCCAAACAATAAGAAGAGAATCAACGGGCCAGATGCGCAAGCGTCTGGCCCGTTTTCCATTGGGCGATCAACCGCCGCGTTCAGGATACCGGCTGGCCCTGACGGCGCCGCAGTGAACTCGGCGCGTCGAGATTTGCGTCATCGCTGACGCCGACACCCAGGCGGTCGACCAGTTCCCCGCCCATCCAGGCGGTGACCAGGGCCAGCGTCACGCCGATGAAGACCAGCGCATGGGCCAGCCAGCTCGGCGCCTTGGGCGCGTCGCGCCGCAAGCACCAGCTGAGCGCGAACAGGCTCAGCACGATCACGTTGCCGCCGGCGTGCAGCGCGCCGAGCGACTTGGCCCGCGTGCCGCGTGGGATCGCCAGCCAGTCGATCAGGCCGAAGGGTGCCGCCAGCAGGCCGCCGATCAGGCCGGCGGCAATCGGGTAGTCGGCGACGACGGCCAGCATGGGCCGCCCGGTGGCGATGGCCAGCAGATCGAACCCGACCGAGGCGCCGAGCAGCCCAGCGGAAACACGACGAGCATCTGGTGAATCGGATGCCCCAGCAGACGGGCTTTGCTTTCCATGGTGACTCGACTCCGAGTGGGAATGTCACCCGAGGGCAAGTTGCGCTCCTGCCGACCGGCTCAGCCCTCGCTCGGCAGCAAGGCCGCGATCTGCTGCGCATCGAAACCCAGCTCGCCCAGCAGGGTGCGGCCATCGGCGCCCGGTGCGGGGCCGCGCTGCGGGGCGCGGATCGCGCTGCGCGAGAAACGCGGCGCGGCGGCCGGTTGCCAATGGCCATCGACCTCGACGAAATTGCCGCGCGCTTGGTTGTGCGGATGGCGCGCCGCCTCGTCCAGCGACAGCACCGGCGCGAAGCACACATCGCTGCCTTCGAGCAGCGCCGTCCATTCCGCGCGCGTCTTGGTGCGGATGCGCGCGGCGACGCGCTCGCGCAGCGCCGGCCATTGCCGCGCATCGTATTGCTGGGCCGGGTCAAGGTCGTGCAGTTCCAGCCGCTGCAGCAGCTCGCGGTAGAACTGCGGCTCGATCGCGCCCAGGGTCACGTAGCGGCCATCCGCGCATTTAAAGCTATCGTAGAAGGGCGAGCTGTGCAGGAAGAAGTTCTGCGCCGGCTGCTCGCGCCAGAAGCCGCTGGCGCGCAGCGAATGGACCAGCGCCGTCAGCGCGCCGACGCCGTCGACCATCGCCGCGTCGACGACCTGGCCGCGGCCCGAGGCCCTGGCTTCCAGCAGCGC
The DNA here is from genome assembly GCF_030410485.1 of Roseateles violae. Taxonomy (GTDB): domain Bacteria; phylum Pseudomonadota; class Gammaproteobacteria; order Burkholderiales; family Burkholderiaceae_C; genus Roseateles_D; species Roseateles_D violae. The sequence goes on from NZ_JAUHHC010000007.1 coordinate 168,703, forward strand.
GCAGACGATGCCGAAGGCGGCGAACATGGCGCCGCCGGCCATATCGCCGAGCAGGGTGGCGGGCAGGCTCGGCGCGACGCCCTCGCGCGTCGCGATCGACAGCGCGCCGGTCAGCGCCACATAGTTGATGTCGTGGCCGGCCGCCTGCGCCAGCGGGCCGGTCTGGCCCCAGCCGGTGACGCGGCCATAGACCAGGCGCGGGTTGCCCGCCTCGCAGTCGGCCGGCCCCAGGCCCAGTCTTTCCATCACGCCGGGGCGGTAGCCCTCGATCAGCGCGTCGGCGCCGGCGATCAGCTTCTTGACCGCCTGCAGGCCCAGCGGATGCTTGAGGTCCAGGCAGATCGAGCGCTTGCCGCGGTTCATCGCCTCGCCGGCGCCCAAGCTGCGCAGCGCCGCCGGCCGCTCGACGACGATCACCTCGGCGCCCATATCGGCCAGCAGCATGCCGACGAAGGGCCCCGGGCCGATGCCGGCCATCTCGATCACCCGCAGGCCGCCCAGGGGACCTTCGCTCATCGTGTTCTCCTCATTGTTTTTGCGTCAGCGCCACAATACACGGCATGAGCAAGGCATTCACAAAGGAAAGCGAGCAGGACGACGACGAGGAGCTGGCGCTGCCCTCGCTGCCGCAGGGCACGCGCAACTACATGACGCCCGAGGGCTATGGGCGGCTGCGCGCCGAGTTCATCGAGCTGCTCGATGTGGAGCGGCCCAAGATCGTCGAGACCGTGTCCTGGGCGGCCAAGAACGGCGACCGCTCCGAGAACGGCGACTATCTGTACGGCAAGAAGCGGCTGCGCGAGATCGACCGCCGCCTGCGCTTCCTGACCAAGCGCCTGGACATCGCCGAGGTCGCCGACCCCAGCGTGCACCATGGCAAGGACCAGATCTTCTTCGGCGCCACCGTCACCTACGCGAACGCGAAAGGCGAGGAGCGGACGATCACCATCAAGGGCATCGACGAGAGCGACAGCCTGAAGGGCGAGGTCAGCTGGATCTCGCCGATCGCGCGCGTGCTGCTGAAGGCCCGTGAGGGCGACGAGCTGCAATTGCTGACGCCGGGCGGCGTCGAGACGATCGAGGTGATCGAGGTGAGCTACCCGGCGCCTAAAACCTGATCAGGGCTTGACGCGCCAGACGCGCAGCACCGCCGGCGAGCGTTTCAAGGTGCGCAGCACATCGGCCAGGTGCAGGCGGTCGCGCACGGACAGCAGCAGATTCATCTCGGCCGTCTCGCTCGCCTGCGATTCCTCGCTCATCGAGATATGGGTGATGTCGGCCTCGGCGCTGCTGACGGCCGAGGCGACCTGGGCCAGCACGCCCTTGCCATTGTTCAGCAGCAGGGAGACGGCCGCCTCGAAGGGCCGGCTCAGCTCCTCGGCCCAGGTGACCGCGATCCAGTGCTCGGAGTCGCGCTGGAACAGCTTGCGGCCGACCGAGCATTCGGCCGTGTGCACCAAGAGGCCCTCGCCACGGCCCAGATAGCCCTTGACGTCGTCGCCGGGGATAGGTCGGCAGCAGGGCGCCAGCCGCACCGAGGCGCCTTCGCTGCCGTCCAGCATCACCTGGCCCTGGGCCGGTGCATCGTCATCGCCGAAGCGGCCCATGGTCAGCATCACCGCGTCGGGGCGCTGGCCCTGCTCGGTCAGCATGCGCGCCAGCTTCTTGGCGACGATGCTGGCGATCTTGCGGCCCAGGCCGATCTCGACCAGCAACTCGTCGACATGGCGGTTGCCGGCCCAGCGGGCCAGCTGCTGCCAGGCCTGGGCGGCGGTCTGGTCCTCGTCGTCGAGGCTGGGCAGGGTCAGCCCCTCGGCGCGCAGCGCCTGGGCCAGCATTTTTTCGCCCAGGTCGCGCGATTCTTCCTGCTCCAGGTTCTTCAGGAAATGGCGGATCTTGGAGCGCGCCCGGCCGGTGCGCACAAAGCTGAGCCAGGCCGGATTGGGTCGCGCGCCGGGGGCGGTGACGATCTCGACCACGTCGCCGCTGCGCAGCTCGGTGCGCAGGGGCACCGGCTCGCCATTGATCTGGGCGGCCACGCAATGGTCGCCGACGTCCGAGTGGATCGCATAGGCAAAGTCGACCGGCGTCGCGCCCTTGGGCAGGGCCATGATCTTGCTCTTGGGCGTGAACACGTAGACCGCGTCGGGGAACAGGTCGATCTTGACGTGTTCGAGGAACTCGTTGGCGTCGCGCGTCTCGTCCTGGATGTCGATCAGCGACTGCAGCCAGTTCGCGCCCAGCTGCTGCATACCCTGCGAGCTGGTGCCGGCCTTGTACATCCAGTGCGCGGCCACGCCTTTCTCGGCCACCAGATGCATGTTCTCGGTGCGGATCTGGAACTCGACCGGCGTGCCCAGCGGGCTGACCAGGGTCGTGTGCAGCGACTGGTAGCCGTTCGGCTTCGGGATCGCGATGTAGTCCTTGAAGCGGCCCGGCTGCGGCTTGTAGAGCTGGTGCAGCACCCCCAGCGACAGATAGCAGCTGGGCAGGTCGGCCACGACGATGCGGAAGCCGAAGATGTCGGACACCTGGGCAAAGCTCAGGTGCTTGTCCTTCATCTTCTTGTAGATCGAGTACAGCGTCTTCTCGCGGCCGTGGATCTCGACCTTGAGCTCCGACTCGCCGAAGGCCTTCAGCACGTCGCGCTCGATGCGCGAGACCAGGTCGCGGCGGTTGCCACGCGCCTTCGTGATCGCCTTGGACAGCGCCGCATGGCGCCAGGGGCTGATGAACTGGAAGGACAGCTCCTGCAGCTCGCGGTAGATCTGGTTCAGACCCAGCCGGTGCGCGATCGGCGCGTAAATGTCCAGCGTCTCGCGGGCGATGCGGCGCTGCTTGACGGCCGCCATCGCGTCCATCGTGCGCATATTGTGCAGGCGGTCGGCCAGCTTGATCAGGATCACGCGCACATCGCGCGCCATCGCCAGCAGCATCTTGCGGAAGGACTCGGCCTGCGATTCCTCCTTGGTCGAGAACTGCAGCTTGTCCAGCTTGGTGAGCCCGTCGACCAGCTCGGCCGTCGGCGCCTCGAACTTCTCGATCAGCTCGGCCTTGGTGACGCCGCAGTCCTCCATCGTGTCGTGCAGCAGGGAGGCCATGATGGCCTGGGCGTCGAGCCGCCATTCGGCGCAGATGCCGGCCACCGCGATCGGATGGGTGATGTACGGCTCGCCGCTGGTGCGCAACTGGCCCAGATGGGCTGCGTCGGCAAACTTGTAGGCCTCGCGGATGCGCCGGATGTCGGCCTTGGGCAGGTAGTGCAGCCGGTGGGCCAGCGCGTCGAAGGAGGCGGCCTCGGCCTCGGTCGGCGCCGGCGCGGCCGTGCTGCGCAGGCCCGGCAGGCCGGTCAGGGCTGCGGGCAGGCGGGCGACGGCGAATGAACGGAATCCCATGGGGCGAATTTAACGCATCGCGCCCGGGCCAGCCGGGGCAGGGATACCGCCAAAACGACAACGGGCACCCGCAGGTGCCCGTCGATCGCACAGCGGCGCCGGTTTAGACCGGCACCTTGCGCAGCATCTCGACGCCGACTTCGCCGGCGGCGATCTCGCGCAGCGCCGTCACGCCGGGCTTGTTCTTGCTCTCGATCTTGGGCGTGTGGCCCTGGCTCAGCATGCGGGCGCGGTAGGTCGCGGCGAGCACCAGCTGGAATCGGTTCGGGATCTTGGTCAGGCAGTCTTCGACGGTGATGCGGGCCATGTGGTGGTTCCGGGCTGGGTGTTGCGGGTGCCGAACCGGGGGTTACGGCAGATTGAGCGCGTAGAACACCGCGGAGCGGTTTCGGCGCTGAGCGGCGTATTTTAACCGCTGCGCGTGGACAATCGATTTCAGGTCGAAAACAGCCGTGTCGAACACCGCATTGACGACGACGAAATCGAAATGCCGCGCCTGGGCGACCTCGACGCGGGCGTTTTCCATGCGGTGGGCGATGACCTCCGGGTCGGTGTCGCCGCGGCGCGCCAGGCGCTGCTGCAGTTCCTCCCAGCTCGGCGGCAGGATGAAGATCAGCACCGCATAGGGGAACAGCTGCTTGATCTGCAGGGCGCCCTGGTAGTCGATCTCCAGCACGACGTCCTCGCCATGCGTCATGCGCGCCTCGATCGCCGCGCGCGAGGTGCCGTAGAGATTGCCGTGCACCTCCGCCCATTCGAAGAACTCGCCGCGCTCCGCCATTGCCTTGAACTCGTCCTTGCCGACGAACCAGTACTCGCGGCCATGCTGCTCCTGGCCGCGCGGCGCGCGCGAGGTGTGCGAGATCGACACGTCCAGCTTGGCGTCCAGTTCCAGCAGCGCCTTGACGAGGCTCGATTTGCCGGCGCCGCTGGGTGCAGCGACGACGAAGAGATTGCCCGGATATTCCATATCGCTATTGTCTTTTCTTCTGCTGCTTCACTCGATGTTCTGGACCTGCTCGCGCAGCTGTTCGATGGCGACCTTCATCTCCACCGAGATATTGGTCAGCTCGATCGCGGCCGACTTGGAGGCAAAGGTATTGGCCTCGCGCAAGAGCTCCTGGACCAGGAAGTCCAGGCGCTTGCCGAGTTCGCCGCCCTTCTTCAGCAGGCGGCTGATCTCGTCCAGATGGGCGCGCAGGCGGGCCAGTTCCTCGGCCACGTCGATGCGGATTGCATAGGCGGTGGCCTCGTTGAGCGCGCGCTCGCGGGACGCTTCCTCGGACACGGTCTGCGCCGCGCCGGCGCTGGCCAGCGCTTCCTGCCAGCGCTCCAGAAAGCGCTGCTGCTGGCGCGTCACCACGGCCGGCACCAGCGGCTCGGCCTCGGCGGCCAGTTCGCGCAGGCGCTTGACGCGCTCCAGCAGCACGGCGACCAGCTTCTCGCCCTCGCGCTCGCGCGCCTCGGCCAGGCCGTCGAGGCAGGCGCGCGCGGCCTCCATCGTCGCCTCGTCCAGGCGCTCGGCGGCAGCGCCGCCGTTCTTGCACCACTGCAAGGCCTCGTGCACCGACAGCGGCTTGGCCTGCGGCAGCCAGCCCTGCACGGTGCTTTCCAGCCGCGCCAGCCGGTTCAACTGTTCCGGCTGCGGCTGGGGCCAGGCGTTGTCGGCCTCGCGCTGGGCGTTGATGCGCAGCTCGATCTTGCCGCGCTTGAAGCGCGCCGTCAGCAACTCGCGCAGCGCCGGCTCGAGGCCGCGCAGTTCCTCGGGCATGCGGAAGGCGAGGTCGAGAAAGCGGCTGTTGACCGAGCGCAGCTCGACGCTGACGGAGGCCTTGGAGGCGCCGGTGTTTTCACCGGAAACACTGGGTTGCGAGGCGGCACTCGCGTAACCCGTCATGCTGTAGACTGGCATCTAGCACTCGGTAAGCAAAGCAAAGCGCGATTATGTCAAAGCCGAAACCGGCGCCCCTGCCTGCGGGCACGGTGGTGGGGGGCTACCAGATCATCAAGCGACTGGCAGCAGGCGGCTTCGGGGTGGTCTACCTGGCCGAAGATCCCGAACACCACCTGGTGGCCCTGAAGGAATATCTGCCCTCCAGCCTGGCCGAGCGCTCGCCCGGCGAACTGACGCCGCGCGTCAAGCCGGAGAAGCAGCCGCTGTACCGTCTGGGCCTGAAGAGCTTCTTCGAAGAGGGGCGGTCTCTCGCGCAGATCTCGCATCCCAGCGTCGTCTCGGTGCTGAACTTCCTGCGCGAGAACGAGACCGTCTACATGGTGATGAACTACCTGCAGGGCGATACCCTGCAGGACTTCATCGTCACCGCGCGCGACATGAAGCGCGACAAGGTCTTCCGCGAATCGACGATACGCTCGCTGTTCGACGAGATCCTGCGCGGCCTGCGCATCGTCCACCAGCACAAGATGCTGCACCTGGACATCAAGCCGGCGAACATCTTCATCACCAACGACAACAAGGCGGTGCTCCTGGACTTCGGCGCGGCGCGCGAGGTGCTGAGCAAGGAGGGCAACTTCATCCGCCCGATGTACACGCCCGGCTTCGCCGCGCCCGAGATGTACCGCCGCGACGGCGCCCTCGGCCCCTGGACCGACATCTACGCGATCGGCGCCTGCATCTATGCCTGCATGCAGGGCTATCCGCCCAACGACGCGCCGCAGCGCCTGGAGAAGGACCGGCTGGCCCTGAGCCTGTCGCGCCTGCGCAATGTCTATTCGGACAATCTGATCGAAGTGACCGAGTGGTGCATGTCGCTCGATCCGCTGTCGCGACCGCAAAGCGTGTTCGCGCTGCAGAAGGAGCTGGCCCGTGAGACCGAGCGCCGCTACACCAAGCTGAGCTTCAGCGAGCGGCTGAAACTGCAACTGGAGAACCTCAAAACCGGGGCGAAAGCGTGAGCCCCCACGCTCACTTTCGTTCGCTGCCCCCCGAGAGGGAGCGAAGCCTCCTTGAGGCGGCTCGGCGGAGGCCTTCGTGAAGTTTTCGGTCTTCCAGGTCAGCCGCAAGGGCGGGCGCGAGAAGAACGAGGACCGCATGGGTTACTGCTACACCCGCGAGGCCGGCCTGTTCGCGCTGGCCGACGGCATGGGTGGGCATCCGGAGGGCGAGGTCGCGGCGCAGAAGACCCTGCAGGCCCTGGCCGCGCTGTTCCAGCGCGAGGCGCGGCCGCAATTGGCCGAGCCGCAGCGCTATCTGCAGGACGCGGTGCTGATCGCGCACCAGCAGCTGCTGCGCTACGCGATCGAGAAGGGCCTGTCGGACACGCCGCGCACGACCGTCGTGGCCTGCGTGATGCAGGGCGACCAGGCCTTCTGGGCCCATTGCGGCGATTCGCGCCTGTACCTGCTGCGCGAGGGCAAGCTGGTCGCGCGCACCCGCGACCATTCCTATATCGAGCTGGCCGAGGCGCTGGGCCGGGCGACGCCGGGCGCCGAGCGTTTCAATCGCAATGTGCTGTTCACCTGCCTGGGCAGCCCGGGCAAGCCCATGGTCGACACGGCCGGCCCGCTGTTGCTGGAGCCCGGCGACCGGCTGCTGCTGTGCTCGGACGGGCTCTGGGGCAATCTGAGCGATGACGAGATCGTCGCCCAACTGGCCGAGCGGACCATTGCCGACGCGGTGCCGGAACTGGTCGAGCGGGCGCTGCGCAATGGCGGCCCGCGCTGCGACAATGTCACCGTGCTGGCGGTCGAATGGGAAGGCAAGGGCGAACTCGATGCCCCCTCGACGCAGGAGCTGGACGAGGATGGTTTCGCCTCGACGATCCAGGGCGTCGCCGACCATCGCGTCGAGATGGACGAGAGCGAGATCGAGCGCGAGGTGCGCGAGATCCGCGATGCGATCCAGCGCGCCGCCAAGAAGCCCAAACCCTAGAAAGAATTTCCGATGACTGTTGAACTGAAGAAGCCGCGCATCGGACGTGCGGCCGACGCGCTGCGCCCGGTGACCATCACCCGCCGCTACACCCGCCATGCCGAGGGCTCGGTGCTGATCGAGTTCGGCGGCACCAAGGTCCTGTGCACCGCCTCGGTCGAGGAAAAGGTGCCGCCGCACAAGCGCGGCTCCGGCGAGGGCTGGGTGACGGCCGAATACGGCATGCTGCCGCGCGCCACCCACACGCGCAGCGACCGCGAGGCGGCCAAGGGCAAGCAGAGCGGCCGCACGCAGGAGATCCAGCGCCTGATCGGCCGCTCGCTGCGCTGCGTGTTCGACCTCGCCAAGCTCGGCGAGCGCACGATCTCGCTGGACTGCGACGTGATCCAGGCCGACGGCGGCACGCGCACGGCGGCGATCACCGGTGCCTATGTGGCCGCGCATGATGCGGTGAGCTGGCTGATCGCGCAGGGCAAGCTGAGCAGCTCGCCGATCAAGGACGCGGTCGCGGCGATCTCGGTCGGCATCGTCGACGGCGTGCCGCTGCTGGACCTGGAATACACCGAGGATTCGGCCTGCGACACCGATATGAACGTGGTGATGACGGCGGCCGGCGGCTTCGTCGAGCTGCAGGGCACGGCCGAGGGCGTGGCCTTCACGCGCAAGGAGATGAACGCGCTGCTGGACCTGGCCGAGAAGGGCATTGGCGAGCTGCTGGCCGCGCAGCGACGCGCGCTGGAGATCTAAGCCGATGAAGCTGGTGCTGGCCTCGAACAACGCCAAGAAGCTGGCCGAGCTGCAGGCCCTGTTTGCGCCGCTGGGAGTCGAGCTGATCACCCAGGGCTCGCTGGGTATCGCCGAGGCCGAGGAGCCGTTCCACAGCTTCGTCGAGAACGCGCTCGTCAAGGCACGCCACGCCGCCCGGGCCAGCGGCCTGCCGGCGCTGGCGGACGATTCGGGCCTGGCCGTCGAGGCGCTCGGCGGCGCGCCGGGCGTGCTGTCGGCGCGCTATGCGACGCTGTTCGGCCGGCCCAAGAGCGATGCCGAGAACAATGCGGTGCTGCTGGAGAAGATGGCCGGCATGGCCGACCGGCGCGCGCGCTTCGTCTGCTCGCTGGTCGCCGTGCGTTCGGCCGAGGACCCGGAGCCGCTGATCGCGATGGGCCGCTGGCAGGGCGAGATCCTGACCGAGCTGAAGGGCGCGGGCGGCTTCGGCTACGACCCGCTGCTGTTCATCCCGGCGCTGGGCCGCAGCGTCGCCGAGCTGGGCGCGGCCGAGAAGAATGCGCTGAGCCACCGCGCGCTGGCGGCGGCCGACCTCGTGCGCCAGATGCGCGAGGTCTGGCACCTCGGGTGATGCGATGGCCGATGTGATCAAGCTGATGCGGCCGGGCACCCTGAGCCTGGCGGCGCTGCCGCCGCTGTCGCTCTATGTGCACCTGCCCTGGTGCCTGAAGAAATGCCCGTACTGCGACTTCAACTCGCATGAGTGGAAGAACGGCAAGGAGTTGCCCGTCGAGACCGCGCGGGCCTATCTGGCGGCGCTGCGCAGCGATCTGGAGGCCGCTCTGCCGCTGATCTGGGGCCGGCCGGTCGTCAGCATCTTCATCGGCGGCGGCACGCCCAGCCTGTTCGCGCCGGAGCAGATCGCCGAACTGATCTCGGACCTGCGCGCGCGGCTGCCGCTGGAGCCCGGCTGCGAGATCACGCTGGAGGCCAACCCCGGCACCTTCGAGAAGGACCGCTTCAAGGGCTTCCGCGCGGCCGGCGTGACCCGGCTGTCGATCGGCGTGCAGAGTTTCGACGACGCCAAGCTGAAGCTGCTGGGCCGTGTCCACGATGCGAAGCAGGCGCGCGCGGCGCTGGCCGAGGCGGCGCAGTGCTTCGAGACCTTCAATCTGGACCTGATGTATGCGCTGCCGGGCCAGACCCTGGCCGAACTCGATCTGGAACTGCGGACGGCGCTGGCCTTTGCACCGCCGCATCTGTCGGTCTACCACCTGACGATAGAGCCGAACACGCTGTTCGCGAACCGGCCGCCCGCGCATCTGCCCGACCCGGACCTTGCCAGCGAGATGCTGGACCTGATCACGGCGCGCACCGGCGCGGCCGGCCTGGCGCGCTACGAGGTCTCGGCCTATGCACGCGCGGGCCACCGCTGCACCCACAATCTGAACTACTGGCAGTTCGGTGACTACCTAGGCATCGGCGCCGGCGCACATACCAAGCTGTCCTTCCCGCACCGCGTGCTGCGCCAGGTGCGCTGGCGCGAGCCAGCGGCCTATATGCAAAAGGCCGGCGAGGGCGCGGTGGTGTCGAACGAGCACGAGGTCGCGCGCCGCGAGCTGCCTTTCGAGTTCATGCTCAATGCGCTGCGCCTGAAGGAAGGCGTGCCGCTGACGCAGTTCCTGGAACGCACCGGCCTGCCGCCGTCCAGCATCGCCCGCGCGATGGAGCAGGGCCGCGCCCGCGGCCTGCTCGAGGCCGACCCGGCACGCATCGCGGCGACGGCCCGGGGCTTCGACTTCCTCAGCGATCTGCAGTCGCTGTTCCTGGCGGACTGATCTCCTGCATCGGCGCCTGCGCCGGTAGATGGCCGGCCAGCGCGGCGCGCGAGGCGGCGATCTCGGCATGCAGCCAGTCGCAGAAGGCGCGCAGGGCCGGGTCTTGCGCCAGCGCCGGCGGATAGACCAGGTGGTAGCGCTGCTGCTCGCTGGCCAGCGGCACTTGCGGCGCGACGCGCACCAGCCGGCCGTCCAGCAGCGCGTCGGCGGCCAGCAGCTCGCGGGTCAGGCCCACGCCCATGCCTTGCTCGGCCGCCTGCAGCAGCATGCCCGCATCGTTGAAGATGGCCATCGGCAGCACGCGCTCGCGCAGGCCGGCGGCCTCGAACCACTGCGTCCATTGCGCCGGATCGCCCAACAGCGGCTGGCGCGCGAGTTCGCTCACGGGTCGGCCGATCAGCCGGTTGGCCAATGCCGGCGCGGCCACCGGCAGCAGATTCGACTCGATCAGCGCCTCGTTGACCAGGCCGGTCCAGGGCCCGCGGCCCTGGCGCAGGGCCAGGTGGTAGCCCTCGCGCTCCAGGTCGATCACCTCCTGCGAGACATGCAGCTCCAGCGCGATGCCGGGCTGCAGCGCATGCCAGCGGCCAATGCGCGGCATCAGCCAGCGCTGGGCGAAGGAGGGCAGCATGGTCACCCGCAGGCTGCGCGCGACGCTGCCATGCTCGGCCGCCGCGGCCAGCAGCGCTTGCTCCAGTTCGCCGTAGGCGCGCTCGACGCCGCGCAGCAGCGCCTCGCCGGCGGCGTTCAACGCGACGCGCCGGCCCTGGCGCTCGAACAGCGCGAAGCCCAACTGGCCCTCCAGCGAGCGGATCTGCTGGCTGACCGCGCTGTGCGTCAAGTTCAGTTGCTCGGCGGCGGCGCGCAGGTTCTGCGTCCGGGCGGCGGCACGAAAGGCGGCCAGGTATTGCAGCGGCAGTCGTTGACTCATGGTGGAAAGATTGGCTTACCAATCTGGCCAGGATAAACAGTTTGTTAAGCGGTTGTTGGAAAAATATTATTACCAGCATCGATGTCCCAACAGGAGCTTCCGATGTCTGCCCAACACTGCTACCGCCTGCTGCGCAAGCCCGAACCGCTGGCGCTGACCCTGCTGACGGCGCTGACCGCGCTGCTGTCCTCGCTGCTGCTGGCCCTGGTGCTGGTGGAGCCGGCGCTGGCCGCCGGCGACGCGAATGCCGAGCTGCGCGAGCGCGCGCTGGCCCAGGCCGAGGCCGCCCAGCTGCGGGCCATCGCGCAAGTGGCATCCGCCCAGCGCGCGACGCCGAGCTGGCCGCAGCGCCTGGCCGAGGCGCGCGCGGCCGCGCCGCCGCTGCCACCGCGGCCGCGTTGAGCGGGAAAGGGAGGAAAGGGTCGAAAGGAAGCCGGGCTCAGATCCGGTTCAGCGACATGCCGGCCGTGCTGCGCAGGCGCTCGATCAGGCGCGTGGCGATCTGGTTGAGCGGCAGCACTTCGTCGGCGGCGCCGGCCGCGATCGCCTCGCGCGGCATGCCGAAGACGACGCAAGTGGCCTCGTCCTGGACGAAGTTGTAGGCGCCGGCGTCCTTCATCACCTTCATCGCCTTGGCGCCGTCGGCCCCCATGCCGGTCAGCATCACGCCCAGCGCATTCGGGCCGACGACCTTGGCGGCCGAGTGGAACAGCACTTCGACCGAGGGCTTGTGGCGGTTCACTGGGTCGCCGTCCTGCACGCGGGCGATGTAGTTGGCGCCCGAGCGCTCGACGCTCAGGTGCAGGCCGCCCGGCGCGATATAGCCGTGGCCGGGCAGGATGCGCTCGCCGTCCTGCGCCTCCTTGACCTTGATCTTGCACAGGCCGTCCAGCCGCGCCGCATAGCTCTTGGTGAAGCCCGGCGGCATGTGCTGGGTGATGACGACGGCCGGGCAGTCGGCCGGCAGATTGATCAGCACGTCCTTGGTCGCCTCGGTGCCGCCGGTCGAGGCGCCGATGAAGATGATCTTCTCGGTCGACATGCGGCCCAGGCTGGCGATCGTGACCGGCTTGGCCGGCGCGGCGGGCGCGGTGCCGCCGGGCACCGGCACGCTGGAGCGGTGCACGCGCGCCTTGGCGGCGACGCGGATCTTGTCGGTGATGTCCTGGGCCAGCTGGCGGATGCCCTCGGCCACGCCGATCTTGGGTTTGGCGACGAAGTCGATCGCGCCGAGCTCCAGCGCCTTCATCGTCACCTCGGCGCCGCGCTCGGTCAGCGTGGACACCATCACCACCGGCATCGGCCGCAGGCGCATCAGCCGCGAGAGGAAGTCCAGGCCGTCCATGCGCGGCATCTCGACGTCCAGCGTGATCACGTCCGGGTTCAGGTTGCGGATCATCTCGCGCGCCACCAGCGGGTCGGCGGCCGCGCCGATGCACTGCATGTCCGGCTGGCGGTTGATGATCTCGGTGAGGATGCTGCGCACCAGCGCGGAATCGTCGACGACGACGACTTTGGTCTTGGCCATGGGTCTACTTCTCCTGCGCTCGCGCCGCTCAGAACAGGTCGATCGTGCCGCCGCTGGCGACGACCGGCTGCGCCTGCTGGGCGGCGGCGCGGTCCTGCTGCACGAGCGCGTCGGTATTGGTCGGTGCCAGCCGCTTGACCATCGCCTTGCCGCTGTGCGGCAGGAAGCAGACCTTGCGCGGGTACACGTCCAGCACGTCCTTGGAGACGATGGGGATGCGCTCGGTCTTCAGATAGTCGATGACGAAATTGGTATTGCGCTCGCCGACATTGATCGTGTTCATGCCGGCGATGACGGCGCCGCCGCCGAAGATCTTGGCTTCCATGCGGCTCTTGACGGCGCCGCGCTTCATCAGCTCGTTGATCAGGAGTTCCATCGCGAAGGAGCCGTAGCGGCCCGAATCGCCGCTGCCCTCGGGCAGCATGAAATGGTTCATGCCGCCGATCTGCGCCTGGCGGTCCCACAGGCAGGCCGCGATGCAGGAGCCCAGCGTCGTCATCAGCAGCGTGTCCTCGTTGTCGACGAAATACTCGCCGGGCAGGATCTTCACCGCGGCGTTCTTGAAATGTGCGTCGTAGAAGAAGAACGAGGCTTCGCCGTTCTTGCGAGGCAGGGCCTTGAGCCGGGCCACGCGGGCCGCACCCGCGCCGGCGGCGTTGATCGTGCCGATGCCGGCACCGCTGGAGGCAGGGGAGGTGACCATCAGTCCTTATCGGCCGCTCGCGCCGTCACTTGAGGGTTTACCTGGGGCGCTCAGACGCGTTCGTAAATCGTCTTGCCGCGCAGCCGGAACAGGTCGCGCGACTCGGTGAAGTTCTCCGAATGGCCGACATAGAGCAGGCTGCCGGGCCGCATCACCTTGTGGATGCGCTCGAGCACCTTGCGCTGGGTCGGTGCGTCGAAATAAATCATCACATTGCGGCAGAACACCATGTGGAAGGGCTCGCCCAGCGACCACTGCGTGTCCATCAGGTTCAGCACGCGGAAGTCGGTCCAGCGCTGCAGCTCGGGCTTGACGCGGATGCGCCCGGCATTGGCGCCGGTGCCGCGCATGAAGAAGGCCTTCAGCCGGCTCGCGTCGAGGCCGCGCGCGTCGGCGTTGTAGACGCCGCGCTTGGCCGTGTTCAGCACATTGGTGTCGATATCGCTGCAGACGATCTGCATCTGCGCGCTGGCGCCCAGCGCCTCGGCGCAGGTCATCGCGATCGAATAGGGTTCCTCGCCGGTCGAGGCGGCGCAGCACCAGATCCGCACCGGCTTGCCCGCCAGCGGCTTCAGGTCCTCGGCCAGCGCGACGAAATGGTGGTCTTCGCGGAAGAAGGAGGTCAGGTTGGTGGTCAGGCAGTTGACGAATTCCTGCCATTCCTGCGCGCCCTGCGGGCCGCTGATGCTCTCCAGCCATTGCAGATAGGCAGCAAAGGAGCGGTGGCCGGTCTCGCGCAAGCGCCGGGACAGCCGGCTGTAGACCATCGCGTGCTTGCCGTCGTGCAGGCTGATGCCGGCATGCTTGTAGATCAGCTGGCGCACGCGGTCGAAGTCGGCGCGGCTGAAGCTGAACTCATGGTCGACGGCTTCGGCGCCGCCTGCGCCGGTGGGGACGGAGGACATCGGTGGGAAACTCGCTGGTGATCTCTGCCCGGCGCGGGCCGGGCTGCCGATTTTGCATGGCGTCCGAGTGTCGCCGGCGCAGATCGCCGCGCATAGCGTGAACAGTGCCTGCAACCAGGGCCTGTTTCGAGGCTTGGGAGGGGGATGGGCCCTGCTAGACTGCGCCGGCACCCTCAGAACGCGCCTTCGCCGCTTGGAACCGCTGCCTCAATCCGCCCTGTTCGATACCCGCCGGCTGCAGCTGGACGTGGCCCTGCAATTGCTGCAGCAGGCCGGCGCGCTGCTGCCCGACAGCGAACCGTACAGCGCCGAGTGGCTGCAGGGCGTGATCGACGCGCTGTGCGATCTGTCCAGCCGCGACGGCCTGACCGGCCTGGCGAACCGCCGCAGCTTCGAGATGGCGATGTCGCGCGAGGTCGACCGCGTCGCCCGCTCCGGCGAGCCGGCGCTGCTGCTGACCCTGGACATCGACCATTTCAAGAACATCAACGACACCTACGGCCATATGGCCGGCGACCAGGTGATCCAGGCGGTTGCCGATGCGCTCAAGCAGGTGGTGCGGCCGATGGATTCGGTGGCGCGCGTCGGCGGCGAGGAGTTCGCGATCATCCTGCCGAATTGCGCGACCGCCTTCGGCGCCACCGTGGCCGAGCGGGTCCGCGAGCGGGTCTCCGAGCTGCGCATCGAGGTCTCGCCGGGCCAGGTGGTCGTCGTCACCATCAGCGTCGGCGGGGCCTTTGCGCCGCAATGGGTGCGCTCGTCCTCGCTCTTGTGGATGGAGCGGGCCGACCGCCAGCTCTACCGCGCCAAGGCCGAGGGCCGCAACCGCGCCTGCCTGGAGCCGCAGATCGATTCGCTGGTCAGTGCCGAAGAAAAAGGCATGTTGTTCGCAGTAACGCAACAGGAAGTTGAATGAGTACGATAGCCGCCGCCCCGCACGCAGCAGCGTCGCCCACCGTCCGGACTTCGGCCGCCCGCGGGGGCGCCCGCACACTGGCCATCACCAGCGGCAAGGGCGGCGTCGGCAAGACCTTCGTCTCGGCCAATCTGGCCGCGGCGCTCGCCGCAAGAGGCCAGCGCGTGCTGGTGCTGGACGCCGATCTCGGCCTGGCGAATCTGGACGTGGTGCTGAATCTGCATCCGAAGCTGACCCTGCATGATGTGTTCACCGGCAAGGCGACGCTGGATCAGGCCATCCTGCCGGCGCCGGGCGGCTTCTCGGTGCTGCTGGCCGGTTCGGGCATGGTCGAGTACTCGCGGCTGACGCCGGAGATCCGCGACAAGCTGCTGCAGATCGTCGAGCTGGTGCGGCCGCGCTTCGACTGGGTGCTGCTGGACACCGGCGCCGGCATCTCCGACGTGGTGCTGTTCTCGATCTCGATGGCCAGCGACGTGCTGGTCGTGGCCACGCCGGAACCGACCTCGCTGACCGACGCCTACGCGACGATCAAGGTGCTGGCCACCCAGCAGGAGCGCCGCCGCATCGGCCTGGTGCTGAACCAGGCGAACCGCCCCGGCGAGGGTAAGCTGATCTGCGGCCAGCTGCAGCAGGTGCTGCAGCGCTTCGTCGGCGCCGCGCCCGGCCAGGCCTTCAAGCTGGAGTTGCTGGGCGAGGTCAAGGTCGACGCGCTCGTGCGCCAGGCGGTGCTCAAGCGCCAGCTGGTGCTCGAGCATTTCCCCGGCAGCGAGGCGGCGCAGGGCGTCAAGGCGCTGGCGCACAAGCTGCTCGGCTGATGGCGGAGCGGGGCAGCCCGACCAGCGCCTTCGCCTGACCGATCGCTTCTACGATGTAGCCATGACTCAGCGGCGTTAGATTGAACCTGAGAATGCCTCTAGCATCTTGAACGTTCAATCCTCGCCAGGGCCACGGCGGCCACGTTTGCACTGCGGCGCGCAGCCGGCTTGACAACTACACGGCCGTACTGACGCCATCAGGCGCTAAGCAGTTGCAGAGACTGGCGACGCGTACGTCAGCCGCCTGTGCCTGGCCAGCAAGCCCTGTCAATCCGGCATCGGCTGGTCGCACTGTCAGTGCGCACCGGCCGGGGCCAAGGCGGACGCTTCGTCGCGCGCGGGCTTGTGCTGGAAGGGCGCCCGCCAGGCCAGCAGCACCGGCACGACCGAGACGATCAGCACGCCGGTGAAGAAGACCTTGTAGTCGTGCCCGACGACGCTCCAGACCCAGCCGCTGGCGGTGCCGGTGGACCACTTGGTCAGCGCCATCACGCCGGTGGCAAAGGCGTAGTGGGTCATGCGGAACGGGCCCGGTGCCACCTGCTGCATCATGTAGAGCATCTGGCCCACCGAGCCCATGCCGAAGCCGAACTTCTCGATCGCCACCAGCAGGCCGATCGTGAACATGTCGGTGGGCATCGTGTGGCTGAGGATCCAGTAGGTCAGATGCGGCAGGTTCAGCACCAGGGCCATCAGCACGAAGGTGCGCGGCAGGGTCCAGCGGGCGACGATGAAGCCGCCCAGGAAGGCGCCGGCGATGAAGGCCAGCGTGCCGGCCGTGCCATTGATGAAGCCGAGCGCCTGATTGTCCAGGCCGAGGCCGCCGACGCTGCGCGCGTCGAGCAGGAAGAGC
Organism: Roseateles violae; assembly: GCF_030410485.1. GTDB lineage: Bacteria > Pseudomonadota > Gammaproteobacteria > Burkholderiales > Burkholderiaceae_C > Roseateles_D > Roseateles_D violae. Next base: position 185,205 of record NZ_JAUHHC010000007.1, read on the forward strand.
GGGCCGAATTTCTCGATGAAGCCTTCGCCGAAGCGGTAGAAGAAGATCACCGCCAGCATCATCCAGATCTGCGGCTTCTGGAAGAAGGTCAGCCAGGATTCGCGCAGCGCCGGCATGGCCGCGCGCAGGCCCTGGCCCTGCAGCGCCGAGGGCTCGCCCGGCGGCAGGTAGCGCAGATGCCAGAGCCCGAAGCCGCCCATCATTAGCGCGCTGCCGCCCATCACGATCATCCAGCACTGCACCCAGGGCAGGCCAAGGTCCTTGTGCAGCCAGCCGGTCAGCGAGACCAGCAGGCCCGAGGCGATCACCGCGCCCATGTTCCAGCACATGCCCTGCAGGCCGGCGTAGCGGGCCTGGTCGCGCGGCGACATCGTCGTCATGAAGACGGCGTCGGCGGCGATGTCCTGGGTGGCCGAGGCGAAGCCGGTGACCCAGAAGAAGGCCAGCGAGAGGCGGAAGAAGTCGTCCAGCGGCAGGCAGAAGGCCACCACGCCCAGCGAGGCCATCATCAGGAACTGCATCGCGATGACCCACCAGCGCTTGGTCCTGAACGGCTCCAGCAGCGGTGACCACAGCGGCTTCAGCACCCAGGGCAGGTACATCTGCGAGGTGTAGAGGGCGATGTCCTCGTTCGAGATGCCCATGTTCTTGAACAGGATGGCCGCGACCACGGCGACGGTCACATTGGGCAGGCCCATCGCCAGGTAGAGCGAGGGCACCCAGGTGAGCGGATGCCGGCGGGGAGTTTCTGTTGCCATGGATGTCTCAGGTTGCGCCCTGGCGGGGTGCTTTTTTCTTGTCGGGGCGTGCGCTGTCGATCTTATGACAGCGTTGTCGTTCCGGGTTTGAGGGTTAGCACCATTGGGCTCAGACGAGATCACGCGCGTGCGGGGCCAGCCGCTGCCAGCGCGCATATAGATCGGCATGCCGGCGCACCGCGTCGGCGCGAGGCTCGAAGGTATGCAGGCGCTGCGGTGGGCGGGCGACCTCCAGGCCGGCGCCGGTGGCCATCAGCGCCAGCCGCGCCGCGCCGAGGGCGCCGCCGTGTTCGCTCTCGGCGACCTGGTGCAGCGGGATCGCCAAGACGTCGGCCAGCACCTGTACCCAGTGGGCCGAGCGGGCGCCGCCACCGAGCACGCTGGCCTCCTGCAGCGTGGTGCCGGCGTCCTGCAGCGCGGCCTGGCAGTCGCGCAGCGCGTAGGCCACGCCCTCCAGCACCGCCTGGGTCATGCCTGCGCGCGAGGTGTCCGCGGCCAGCTGCGCGAAGCCGCCGCGCAGCGCGGCATTGTTGTGCGGCGTGCGTTCGCCGTTCAGATAGGGAGCGAACAGCGCGCTGCTGTGGGACAGGGCGGCGGCCTCGGCCACCAGCTGCGCCTCCGGCAGGCCGCAGACCTGGGCCCACCAGGCCAGCGACGAGGCGGCGTTCAGCAGCACGCCCATCTGGTGCCAGGTGTCGGGCAGCGCATGGCAGAAGGCATGGACCGCCCGCGCGGGGTTCGGCGCGAAGCCGGCCGTCGTGGCCCACAGCACGCCCGAGGTGCCCAGCGAAACGAAGGCATCGCCGGGCCGCACCGCACCGACGCCCACCGCGCCGGCGGCGTTGTCCCCGGCGCCGCCGGCCATGAGCGGCGGGCGCTTGAAGCCCCAGCGGGCCGTGTGCTCGGCGCTCAGCTCGGCGGCCGGCGCGCTGCCCTCGACCAGGCGCGGCATCTGCGCCTCGTTGAGGCCGGTGGCGGCCAGCGCCTCGGCCGACCAGCGGCGCTTCGCCACGTCCAGCCACAGCGTGCCGGAGGCGTCCGACATTTCCTCGACGAACTGGCCGCTCAGCTTCCAGCCCAGCCAGGCCTTGGGCAGCAGCACCTTGGCGATGCGGGCGAAGATCTCGGGCTCATGTTTGCGCACCCACAGCAGCTTGGGCGCGGTGAAGCCGGGCATGGCCAGATTGCCGCTCACCTCCCGCGAAGCCGGCCACGCCGCCTCGAACTCCGCGCATTCGAGCTGGCTGCGGCCGTCGTTCCACAGGATGCAGGGCCGCAGCGTGCGGCCTTGCGCATCGATCAGGGTGGCGCCGTGCATCTGGCCCGAGATGGCGATGGCCGCGGTCTCGGCCAGCTCCGCAGGTGCCTTGACGCGCAGCTCGTCCAGCCCTGCGCAGGCGGCGGCCCACCAGTCGGCGGGGTCCTGCTCGCTGTGGCCGGGGGCAGGGCGTTGCACGGTCAGCGGCCGGCTTGCGCTGGCGATGATCTCGTGGCCGTCGCGCACCAGCGCGAGCTTCAGTGCCGAGGTTCCGAGGTCCAGGCCGAGGGTGATCATGGTTGGCGTTCCTTCAGGGGGCGGTCATTGTTGGGGGGCATCAGCCGAGCGCAATTGTGCGGGCATAAAACTAATTGAGGAAAACGGAATGGCAACTGTCTGATTGCGAACCCCGGCATCACGCGCAATACGCGAGGAGCTTGTCCTTCGCGGCTGTGGCACAGTGCGGCATCTCGATAACAGACCCAGCGAGGACAGCAGCGGTGGCAAGCAGAGCAGCAGGTTCGTCGGCACCGACCATCGTCGATGTGGCGGCGCAGGCCGGGGTGTCGATCAAGACGGTGTCGCGCGTGCTCAACCAGGAGCCGGGCGTGCAGGAGAAGACCCGCGAGCAGGTGCTGAAGGTGGTGGCCGAACTGAAGTACCGGCCCAAGCTCTCCGCACGCAGCCTGGCCGGCGCGCGCTCCTTCCTGATCGGTCTGCTTTATTACGACCCCAGCGCCGCCTTCGTCGCCGGCGTGCAGCAGGGTGCGACCCTGCGCTGCCGCGAGGCCGGCTACCACCTGGTCGTCGAGTCCTTGCACAACGATGCGCCGGACATCGACAGCCAGGTCGAGCGCGTCGTCTCGGCGCTGCGGCCGGACGGCATGGTGCTGACCCCGCCGCTGTGCGACAACCCCAAGGTGCTGAAGGCGCTGCGCGAAAGCGGCACGCCCTGCGTGCTGATGTCGCCGGGCCGGCAGGCCAAGGGCCAGGCCAGCGTGCGCATGGACGACGTCCATGCGGCCGAGGAGGTGACCAATCTCTTGATCAGCCTCGGCCACGAGCGCATCGGTTTCATCCGGGGCGCGAGCGACCAGGCCGCGTCCGGCCTGCGCTACCAGGGCTTTGCCAATGCGATGAAGGCCCACGGTCTGGGGCTCGATCCGGAGCTGATCCAGCAGGGCGACTTCACCTTCCAGAGCGGTGTCGATGGCGCACATCAGCTGCTGAGCCGGCGCGTACGGCCCACGGCGGTGTTTGCCAGCAATGACGATATGGCCCTGGGCGTGCTGGCCGCGGCGCAGCGCCTGGGCCTGGCCGTGCCGAGCGATTTGTCGATCGCCGGCTTCGACGATTCGCCGGCCGCCAGCCTGGTGTGGCCGCCGCTGACCACGGTGCGCCAGCCGGTCGATCAGATGGCGCGGATGGCGGTGGAGATGCTGATCGCCGCGAACCGCAGCGACGCCCAGCCGCTGGCCGAGTCGGACTTGCACCGGGTGCTGCCCTATGAGCTGCTGGTGCGCAACTCGACCTGCGCGCCGGCCGCCAAGCCCGTGACCAAGCGGAAATAGACGCTCAACGCTGCTGCTGAAGCGCCGCCTGGTAGGGCTGCATCAGCGTGTACAGCGCATAACCGGCTCCGCCGACGGCAACCGCCAGCTCGGTATAGCGCGCCAGACGCACGGTGGGCGCACGCACGCCGGCCGCGGCGGCATAGTCGGCCAGCACCTGCAGCGCGGCATCGACGAAATCGTTGCCGCCCAGCGCCACCGCCTCGCCGCCCAGCACGATCGAGCGCGGGTCGAAGGTGGTCCAGATGTTCTGCAGCAGCACCCCGAGATTGCGGCCGGCCGCCTCGAAGGCCGTCCGCGCCCGCGCTTGGCGCGCGGCCATCGCCGCCTTCAGCGCCTCGCGGTCCAGCGGCAGCGCGCCTTGGCCGCCAGTGCCGGCTTCGCTTGCAATGGCGCGCAGCCCGATATAGGCCTCGGCGCAGCCGCGCCGTCCGCAGGAGCAGGGCCGCCCATCGGGATGCAGCGTCGTGTGGCCGATCTCCCCGCCGGCACCGGTGGCGCCGGTGAACAGCGTGTCGCCCAGCACGATGCCCGAGCCCAGGCCGACGCCGCAGCTGATGTAGACCAGCGGATCGGCCGGCGGGCGCGGGCCGAACTGGGTCTCGCCGATCGCCGCCAGGTCGGCCTCGTTCTGGTAGTGCACCGGCACGTCCGACAGGCCGGCCGGTTCGAGTACCGCGCGCAGGCGTTCGCCGACCGGCACATTGCGCCAGCCGATATTGGGGGCGAACAGCAGCATGCCGGTCTGCGAATCGACGGCCCCGGGCAGGCCCACGCCGATGCCCAGCAACTCCCGGCCCTCGCCGACGACGCGGCGCACCAGCACCGCGATCATTTCGACTAGCTGCTGGCAGGCCCCTTCCGGGTCGGCCCGGCGCAGCGCGGCCTGCTGGGCCTCCAGCACCTCGCCGCGGATCGAGGTGGTCACGACCCGTATCGTGTCGGGCGTCAGCTCGGCCCCCACCAGCACGAAGCGCTGTCCGTCGAGCTGCAGCGGCGTTGGACGGCGTCCCAGCTGCTTGCTGACGACGACCTCGTTCTCGCGCAGCCAGCCTTCGTCGATCAGTTCCTTGACCAGCAGGCTGACCGTCGAGCGGGTGAGCCCGCTGCGCTCGGACAGATCGGCACGCGACAGGCCTTCCTCCTCGCGCATCAGGCGAAGCAGGGCGATGCGGTTGATGTTCTTCACCAGGCGCTGGTCGCCGGTGATCGGTGGCGCGGCCGGTGGCGCAGGCGTTGCGGCGTTCATCGAATGGGCAATGGTGCTGGTCTGGGCTGCCGGCATTATCCGGGGCGAAGGCAAGGGCCATGGGGCCCTCGCAAGCTCAAGGATTCGGCCTGCTGCTCTTGAAGAAGGCGTTCAGCGTCAGCCGCCCCATGCCGGTCTGGTAAGCCGCCGGCGAGGCGCCCTGGATATCGCCGGAATGAAAGATGCCGCCGTCGTAGAAGACCGCGCGGTTCCATTGGGCGGGCACGCGGCCGATCACCTCGAAGTAGCGGTTGCTCTGCGTCATATAGCCCGGGGCCAGGTCGTACTTGGCTCCGAAGGCGCTGCCGTCCATCGCGTTGGCATCGCGCATAAAGGCCTGCGTGTCCTCCTCGGACATCAGCGAGCGGAAGAAGACGGTGCCGCCCAGCTGCTCGTCCTTGAACAGGTAGTGGACCGCGGCCGACATCATCTGCCCGGGCTCGAGGCCGGAGTCGTCGCGGTGGCAGATGCGCTGGCGGGCATCGAGCGTCGCGGGGTCCTGCGTCACGCGGGAGTAGCGGCCGAACATGGCCAGCGGCTGGCCGGCGCCCAGCGGCTCGCGGCAATGCTTCTGGAAGAAGGCGTCCAGCGTGCTGGCCATCTCCGCCGGCAGCGCCAGCTGTGGCCCGGGATAGGGGTGGCCGGGCTGGACCTTGAACTGCTGCATCGCCTTCTCGGCCTGCTGGACCAGTTCCTGCGGGTTCTCGGCGAAATCGTCGACGATATAGACGCGGGCGCCGCCGGCCAGTTCGAGCGTCTCCAGCTTCGCCGCGGGATTGATGCGCAGGCCCGGACCCGTCGGCATGTCCATCGGCTTCTGCGCCGGACAGAAGTCGTTGATATAGGCCTGGTGCTTGGGCAGCCGCATCAGATTGCGCGCGACGTCCTTGCGGATCTCGCCGAGGAATTCCGCCAGCTTGCGGTCCTCCATCTGGCGGGTGATCGGATGGTGGGCCGCGGGAAGAATGCCCTGGCCCATCATCACCTGGATCCAGGAGTTCTCGGCGAAGAGCTCGCCGGCACCGATGACCACGCGGGCGGTGTCGCGGAACTGCTGGATGCGGTGCCTGAGGTGTTCGGGCACCGCCATTTCGCGGCAGTCGCGCCAGAACTGCGAGTCCGTCCGGTTGGTGACGTGGTAGTGCAGGATGACGAAGTCGCGGATGTTCTCGATCGCGTCGCGCGCCTGCTGGTTGTATTCGTCGATGTCGCTCTGGCAGATGCCGTCGCTGGGGAACAACTCGATCAGCCGTGTCATGCCCTTCTGGATCAGGTGGATGCTGGTCGACTCCAGCGGCTCCAGGAAGCCGCTGGACAGGCCGATGGCGATGCAGTTGTTCTTCCACACGAGCTCGCGCTGGCCGGGCGTGAACTTGATGACCCGCGGCGGGCGGATGACCTCGCCCTGCACATTGGCCAGCAGCGCCGCCTTGGCCTCCTCGTCGCCGAGATGCTTGCTGCTGAAGACCAGGCCGTTGCCGACCCGGTGCTGCAGGGGGATCTGCCATTGCCAGCCCCAGGGATGGGCGATCGAGCGGGTGTAGGGCACGGCATCGCGGGTCAGCGTCGTCTGCGCGGCGACGGCGCTGTCGCAGGGCAGCCAGTGGGCCCAGCTTTCGTACTTGACGCCCAGCGTCTCGCCCAGTAGCAGCGAGCGCATGCCGGTGCAGTCGATGAACAGCTCGCCCTCGAGCAGTTCGCCACTGCCAAGCTGCAGGCCGGTGATGTCGCCGCTGGCGGCATCGGTGTGGACCTTGGCGATCTTGCCCTCGATGCGCTGCACGCCCAGCGCCTCGGAGAAGCGGCGCAGGTACTGGCCGTAGAGCGTGGCGTCGAAGTGATAGGCGTAGTTGATGCCGTTGTCGGGCAGGCGCGCAAAGCGATTGTCGAGCGCGGCGCGCAGCTCCAGGCAGTAGTCGCCGTAGTCGCTGGCGAGGCCGCGCTTGCGGCCTTCGAGCCAGAAGTGCTGGAAGCCGGCCGTCCAATGCCCCTTGCCGGTCCTGCCGAAGGAGTGGAAGTAGTTCTCGTTGACGTTGCGCCAGTTCTCGAAGCTGATGCCCAGCTTGAAGGTGGCCTGGGTCGCCTGCATGAACTCCTTCTCGTCCAGATCGAGGATCTCGTGCATGAAGTGCAGGGTCGGGATCGTCGCCTCGCCGACGCCGACGGTGCCGATCTCCTCCGATTCGACCAGGCGGATCTCGTACTGCTTGCCGAGGCTCTTGGCCAGCCCGGAGGCCACCATCCAGCCGGCCGTCCCGCCGCCGGCGATGACGATGCGGCGTATCGGCTTGCGTTGATCGGACGGGGTCATGGCTTGCTCCTAGCGGTTCAATCGGTTCAAGAGGAAGGAGCGCAGATGGCGCGCCCGGTCCTCGGTGATGGGGTCCAGCACGCCGCGGGCGGCGGGCGGGATGTGGGCGGCGGTCTGCTCGTCCGCCGCGAAGATGTAGTGATCGAACAGCGCCTTCCAGGCCTGGCGCTGGGCCGGCGGCAGGTCGCGCAGGCTCAGCAGCGCCAGCATCAGCGTGTTCAGCGGCGTGTCCATATAGCTGGGGGACTGGCGCCACCAGAAGTTCACCAGCGCGCTGACCGGCTCCAGCGCCTCGACCGCGTGCCACCACTGGCTGGGGATGAAGAGCGCGTCGCCCGGCTCAAGCTCCACCGTCATTGCTTGCGCTTGCGCTTGGGCGAAACGCGGGAAGCGGGCCAGGTCAGGGTGCTTGATGTCGACCAGGCTAATCGGCTGGCCGGCCGGCGTCAGGTCCAGCGGGCCGATATAGAGATTGGCCACCTGCTCGGGCGGGAACAGCGTGAAGCGGCGCCGGCCGGCCACGACGCAGGCGATGTTGTCGGGCACGTCGAAATGGGCGGCCACGCGGGCCCGGTTGCCCAGCCACAGGCTCACCAGCGGATCGAGCAGGCGCAGGCCCGGCAGATCGTTGCGTTCGCGCAGGCCCGGGAAAGTTCCCTCCAGCTCCGTCGAGCCGAGATAGAGCGCCGGCGGTCTCGGCGCATGGGCCTCGGCGAGCAACTCGGCCAGCAGCGCGTCGAAGACGCCGATCTGGCGCTGGTAGTTGAAGCCGCTGAAATCGGCGTTGTAGAAGAAGCGGCCCTCGATCTCAGGACCGCCGCGCCACAGGCCGACCCGCTTGCCGGCGCCAAAGGGGCTCAGGTAGTCGCAGAACTCGGCATCCGAGCGCAGCGCGGCCTGCACCAGCGGCCACTGGCGCACCAGGCCGCGCATCAGCACCGGCTCGGTCGAGCGCAGCACATCGTCGGGCAGCGCCGCCGGGCTCAGGTCCTTGCGTTCCAGCATGGTGTCCTAGCTCTCAAAACAGCTGCCGGCATTGCGCTGAGCCGTCCCAGCCCCGCCCGCTGCCGGGTTCAGCCGAGCGGGTCGGCTGCGCCGACTGCCCTCGATGCTCGCAAACCGGCTCGCGGCGCGAACTCGCTTCGCTACGCTCAGCTTAAACAAGCGCGCCGAGTCAGAGCTGGAAGCGCGCAAGCGCGCCTCGCCGGTTCGCTGCGCTCTCGGCCGCTCAAATTCACCCGTCAGCGGGCGGGGCCGGGACGGCAGCCAGCAGTGGTCTTCTGCGGGCCGAGCGCCGAGCACTCCTTGGACGAGGGGCTTGTTCATTCTCGGGCGAGATGGCGGCGTATCAGCTTCGTGAGGTTGGACAGCGAGGCGATCGCCATATAGATCGGCTGCAGATAGTCGGCCTGGTGCAGCAGGCTCACCGTGTCGGCGGACAGGGCGGCGAGGCGTTCCTCGTGGATCATCGAATAGCCGACCAGCTGTCCGTGCGTGCCGTCCGGGCGCTCGACGTCCAGCACGAAGGGCTCCAGCAACTCGTTGGCGACCAGCGCGTCGATGAAGCCGGGGATCACCAGATTGCCTTCGTGCAAGGTGCGCAGGATCGAATTGGCCCGCTCCAGCAATTCGCTGTTGCCGCCCTGGGGCAGGAAGACCGCCTCGCCTTCGGCGCCGCGGCTGATGCGCGGGCTGGCCATGTCCACCATCATGCGCAGCTCGTCGCCGGCGACGCCGATCGAGAAGGGCATGCGCAGCATCGCCAGCGGCAGGTACTCGGCGTCCCAGCCGCGCTCGTTGAGGAAGAGGTTCTGGCCCTCCTGCAGGCCGAACAGCGCGACCGGCAGGAAGCCGCCCTTGCCGTCCGGCTGGAACACGATTGGGTAGTCCGCCTGCAGGCTGCGGAATTCATCCGGGGTGACCGGGCAGGACATCACATCGTCGCCCCATTGCGCGCCGCGCTGCGTGACGATGCGGAGGTCTTTGTGAGAGATGTTGTTGAGCAGTTCGAGCATGGAGGTCGGGGCCTTTTCACGCAGCCGGCATGCCGTGCGCGTGGATGTGATGGATGAGATCGCGGTGCCGGGGCAAGCCCCCCAGCAGCCGCCGGGTGACTGTAGCCGCGTCGCGGAAGCAGGCCTGGGCCTCGGCCAGCCGCGCGGGACGGAGGGCAGCGGGCGCCGGCCTGAAGCCCATGCCGTAGAGCACGTATTGGTAGCTGGCGGCGGGGAAGACCTCCTCGATCCGGTACAGATCGTTGCGGTAGGGCGCGCGGTGCCGCCACAGTTGCAGCAGCTCGCGCAGGCGCTCGGGCTGGGTCTCCGGTCGGCGGTGCTCGCGCCAGTAGTCGGAGTCCTCGCGCCGGCTCAAGGCGTAATGCAGCTTGAGAAAATCGATGATGCGGGCCCAGCGGTAGGCAAAGGCCTCGTTGAAGCGCTTGGCCACCAGGTCCATGTCGGCGCGCTTGGCCGGCAACTCGTCGCGGATGAAGGCCGCCGACAACTCGACCAGGGCCAGCGCCGAGGCCTCCAGCGGCTCGATGAAGCCGGCCGACAGGCCCACCGCCACGCAGTTGCGGTGCCAGAAATGGTCGCGATAGCCGGGCGTGAAGCGGATCAGCCGGGCCGCCGGCAGATCCGGCGAATCGGCAGCCGGGCCGCCGCTGCGCTCGATGTGCCGTCGCAGCGCCCGCTCGGCCGCTTCGGCGCCGGTGTGCGCGCTGGAAAACACCAGGCCAATGCCGCGCCGGGTCGGCAGGCCGATGTCCCAGCTCCAACCTTCGGCGTGTGCGGTGGCTATCGTCGCCGAGGCCAGCGGTGCCTGGGCGTCGGTGGTGGGAACCTGCAGCGCCAGCGCGCTGTCGTTGAACAGCACCTGCTGCTGGGATTGCAGCGCGACGCCGTAGTGCTGGCCCAGCAGCAGCGAGGGCAGGCCGGAGCAGTCGATGAAGAGATCGCCCTCGATCTCGCCGTGGCCGCGGGTCTGCAGCGCCCGGATGTCGCCGTTCTCATGCGAGCGCACCGCGGTCACTTCGTCGGCGATGTGCCGCACGCCCAGCTGCTCGATCGCGTGCCGGCGCAGCAGCCGCCCGATCTTGACGGCATCGAAGTGATAGCCGTAGTTGGCGACGGCGGCGAATTCCGGGGTCGTCGTCTGCTTCGGGGCCAGACGTTCGTTGCACAGATGGGGCTGGGCGCTGACGCATTCGGCGAAGGGGCGATCGGCGTCGGCGCCGCTGAGCCAGCCGCCGACCAGATCGGCCTCGCCATAGCCCTGTGGCAGCGAGAAGGGGTGGTAGTAGCGATCGCCGGCGCTGCCGTCGACCCAGCCCTCGAAGCAGGAGCCCTGCTTGAAGGCCGCGTCGCACTCGCGCACCAGATCGGCTTCGCGCAGGCCGATGCGGCGCAGCGTTTCGCGCATCGAGGGCCAGGTGCCTTCGCCGACGCCGATGGCCGGCGTGTCCGGCGATTCGATCAGGCTGATCCGCAAGGCGCCGGGCTCCGCTCCGCCATGCTCGGCCGCCAGCAGGGCAGCGGTGATCCAGCCCGCCGAGCCGCCCCCCAGCACCACGATATGTCTCAGCGCATCCGTCACATCGGTCCCGTCAACATGAAATGCACCGATGCTCGCACGGAGGCAGGCGGCATCGGTAAAGGAATACGAGCAGGCCGGGCGCGCACCGCCCGCAGGCGGCACGGGCCCGGCCTCGGACCTGCTTAGAACTTGTAGCGCAGGCCGACCAGATAGCGGCGTCCGGTCTGAGTGACCGATATCAGCTGATCCTCGGAGCGGCCGTGCTGACGGATGTAGCCGTCGTTCAGGTTGATCAGGTCCGCCTGGATCGTCAGGCTCTTGCCGATGTGGTAGCCAATCGACAGGTCGAACTGGCCATAGGGCTCGGTGTAGACCGGGTTGTTGCCGGCGCCATCGGTCTTGCCCGCCAGGAACTCGCCGCGCCAGTTGTAGGCGGCCCGGATCGACCAGTTGGCGTTCTCGAAGAAGCCCACCAGGTTCGCCGAGTCGCTGACGCCCAGCAGCGCCGCCTGCGTGGCCAGGCTGGTGTCGTCGTACTTCAGGCCCGTCCTCGCCCAGGTGTAGTTGCCGGCGATGCCGAAGCCGCTGTTGCCGAACATGTGCTGCGCGTTCAGCTCCAGGCCCTTGATGTTGTCGCCGGCCTCATTGGACGAGGTAGTGACCACGAAGGGCATCAGCGGATCGGTCGGCAGGCCGGCGATCTTGCCCTGGATCTCGCCGGAGGCATTGACCCCGGTGATGGTGACCCCGGGCTGGCCCTTGTAGGTGTTGAAGATGTAGTTGCGGATGCACAGCGGCTGCGCGGTGGCGCCGCCGCAGGCCGCCTGTCCGGCCTTGTAGTAGGCACCGCCGATCGGGGTGGTGACGCCCGCAATCGTCGCGTTGACGCCCGAGCTACCGACGAAGTTCGTGACCTTCTTGTAGAAGGCGCCCGCCGCCAGATAGCTGGACTTGGCGTAGTACCACTCGCCGGACAGGTCGAAGTTCTTCGACAGCAGCGGCTTCAGGGCCGGATTGCCCTGGGTGGCCGTGCCGCCGCCGGCATTGGCATTGGCGCCGTTGACGTTCACCCCGCCCAGCAGCGTGTCCCAACCGGGTCGGCCGATGTTCTCGCCGTAGCTGGCGCGCACCTTCACGTCGGGTGCCAGATCGGCATCCCAGTCGATGCTGGGCAGGAAGTAGCTGTACTTGCCGCTGCCGGATCCGAAGGTCGGGCTGCCCCGGGTGTAGTTGATCTCGTTCTGGGAATCCCAGGACGTCGCCGTGACCGGGACGACCTGCGACGAGGAGTCGACCGTGGTCTTCTCGTAGCGCACGCCGATCGAGATGTTCATCGGGATGGCCGTGTCGAAGGCGTGATCCCACTGTGCGAAGGCGCTGGTCGACTTCTCTTCGGTACGCCAGTCATTGCCCTTGCTGTAGTCCGAGGAGGCCGATAGATAGGCTTCGGCTTGCTCGCGGGTATAGCCCCGCGAGGCCATCAGGACCTCGATCGAGCGGGCGCGCAGGCTGTTGAAGTCGAACATGTAGAAGTTCTGCCACTGCCGCGGATCGCCGGATCCGGGGATCTGGCCGAAGAAGCTGTGCAGGTTCTCGTTGCGCGTGCTCACATTGGCGTAGTCGCCCTGCTGGCCGACGCCGCCCCAGTCGTTGTTCTGGTTGTTGTAGTTGGCCGCACGGTTCTTCACCTTGGTGAAGCCCAGGCCGGCGCTCAGCAGGTTGTCGGCATTGAGCTTGTAGCTGAGGCCGGTCTGGAACTGGTCGACCGTCTGGTCGCTCAGATTGCTGTTGAACTGGCTACCGGTCAGCTGCAGCTTCTTGGCGTCGAAGACCGTCGTGGGCAGGCTCAGGATGGGGAACTTCTGGTCGTAGTAGCCAGTCGCGTTGCCCTGGGCGAACAGACCCAGATCCATCGTCGAGTAGGTGCCGTAGGGGCTGTTCGGCTTGGTGCTGGAGGTCGAGTGATGCAGGTCGACGTCGACCTTCATCTGCTCGTTGACCTTCCACGCGGTGTTGAAGCCGGTGGAGCTCAGCTTGGACTTCTCGCCGTAGATGCCGCCGTTGATCGCCAGGTCATGGTCGTTGTTGGGGAACAGCGCCGTCTGGATGATGGGGGTGGCCACCGGTCCGCCGGCGAAGGTCGTCGGCGGGTTCGATGCGCCGAAGGAGAAGTTGAACCAGCTCGACAGTTCGGCGTTCTTCTTGTCGATGGTGTTGGTCGCCATCGTGTGGTCAAGCGTGAACGTGAGGTCCTTGGTCGGCGCGAACTGCAGGGTCGCCTGGCCGTTGACGCGCTCGCGCTGCAACGCCGTGATCGAATAACGCATGTCGACCGAGGTCGAGTACAGGCCGGTCGGACGGTTGGCGATCGGGTCCGGGCCGCTGGCCGGCTTAGGCGGGATCGAGCCCCAGTCCCCCGAGGTCGGAGTGAAGGTGCGCCAGCCGCCAGGCGTATAGGCCTTGTTGGAGCCCGAGTCGCGCTTGGACCAACTGCCGCTGAGGGCAATGCCGATCGTGCGGTCGGCGAAGGTCTCGCTGTAGATGCCCGAGATCTCGGGCGTGACGGTGCTGCCCTGGAAGGGATCGGGCAGGCGCGAGTTGGACTCGTCGTAGTTGGCCTTCACGCCGATGCTGGCGACGCGGTCCTTCAGGTCCAGCGGACGGGCCGTCTTGATGTTGATCGTCGCGCCGATGCCGCCGGTCGGCGCATTCGCGCGGGAGGTCTTGTAGACCTCGAGGGCGGAGACCGAGTCGGAGGACAGATTCGCGAGGTCGAAGGCGCGCGAGCCGCTGGCGCCGCCGAGCTCGTTGCTGATCACCGAGGTCGGCATCTGGCGGCCATTCAGCAGCACCATATTGAAGTCCGGGCCGACGCCGCGGACGGTGACCTTGGAGCCTTCGCCGCTGGGCGCGCGGTCGATCGACACGCCGGCGATGCGCTGCAGCGATTCGGCCAGGTTGGTGTCCGGGAACTTGCCGATATCTTCCGCGACGATGCCGTCGACCACGCCATGGGCGTTGCGCTTCAGGCTCAGCGAGGTGTCCAGCGATTGCCGGATGCCGGTGATGACGACCGTATCCAGCGTCTTCGGGTCCGCGGGGGGCGTCGCTGGCGCGGTTTGCTGGGCGCCGGAGTTGGTCGCGAACAGCGTCAACATCGCCGCACAGGCGGCGGCGACCGGTTTGGGGTGCAAGTGGCGCCGCTGTGCGGTGTCAGACCTGCGCTGAAGGGGCCGAGCTTTTTTCATGTGTCTCCTCTGGATTCAGCAGTGGGTGCCGTGCAACGGAGTTACCCGTACCCGACATGAACAACAAGGCCCTGGAACTGCAAGCCTCGCAGCTGGCGGCGGTGAAGGGTGTCGCGGTTTGCGCGGCCGGGTGCACAAGCACAAGCCGCGACACTCCCACCCCGCCGGCATGGGTGCCGATGCCCATGGGCATCGGCTTGATCTCTAGGGGCGGTGACGAGCCGATGGTGACTGGCGCGGACAACGGTCTCCGCGCGATGGGCGCATGCGGGCCGGCGGCCCCATGCGGCTTGGCGAACTCGACGCTTTACTTGGCATGGCGAATGTCTCCAACTTTGTGCTGCGCTCGGGCGCTTTTTCTGTAGTTGCTTCGCGAGTCGAACAATTAAATGACACCGTTGTCATTTTCGATACTAGGGTCAGTACTCATGGCAGAAAAAGCGACGGGTTCACGCCACACCCGCCTCGGCCTTCATGCGCCGGCGCGCCAGCTCCTCGGCCATCTGCAGCGTGGTCTGGTGGCCCAGCTTGTTGGCGATCAGGCACAGGGTGCAGGCGGCGAACAGCAGGCCCACCACGATGCTGGAGGCCACGCGGTAGCCTTCGATGGCATTGGCGGCGGCCGGCGCCTGCGTGTCGTAGCCGAAGAAGCCGGCCAGGATCCACAGCAGGCTGGCCGAGCCGAGCGCGAGGCCCGCCTTCAGCGAGAAGCCGATGGTCGCGAACACCATGCCGGTGAAGCGCCGCCCGGTCTGCCACTCGGAGTAGTCGGCGGCATCGGCATACATCGCCCACATGATGGCGCAGGTCGGCGCGTAGACCATTGAGCCGATGACGGCGAGCCCCAGCATGCCCCAGACCGCGGTGGGCGGCAGCAGGTAGAGGGCGAAGGCATTGAGCGCCGCCAGCGCGAAGCAGACGACCGCGACGGTACGCCGGCCGAACCGTGCACTCAGGCCGGTGGACAGCATGATGAAGACGATGGTGGTGCCGAAGCCCGCCATGTTGACGATGCTGTTGAACACATCGGCGACGTTGGAGTTGGCGATCGTGTCGCGCGTGCCGTGGACGATGTAGCCCATCGTGTCCGCCAGGCTGCCGGTGCCGGACAGGCTGCTGGTGGTCAGGCCCAGCGTCTCGACGAAGTCGAACATGGCCGCCTTGTCGGCGTAGTGATGGTAGTAGTTGTAGTGGGCGCCGCCGCGCAGCGACAGCATGCCGAAGTGGAAGAGCGTGTAGCAGACCAGGGTGATCCAGGGGCCGTTCTTCAGCAGATCGGCGAAGTCCTGCTTCGGCGAGGACTTCACCTGCATCACCGGCTTGATGCGTTCCTTGGTCGTGAAGAAGGTGACCATGAACAGCAGCAGGCAGGCCACCGCCCAGATCGTCATCGTCATCTGCCAGCCGTACTGGCGGTCATGGCCTTGCGCGAACTTGGCGACCAGCGGCAGCGTGCAGCCGCCGACGACGAACTGCGCGATGTTGACCGAGACGAAGCGGTAGGAGTTCAGCTTGGTGCGCTCGTTCAGGTCCGCCGTCATCACCCCGCCCAGCGCCGAGTAGGGCATGTTGTTCATCGAGTACAGCGTCATCAAAAGGGTGTTGGTGATGCCGGCATAGGCCACCAGCATGCCGGTGCTCCAGCCCCAGCTCTTGTCGGGCGTCGTGTAAGCCAGCACCATCACCACGGCCCAGGGCACGGCCGTCCACAGGATCCAGGGTCTGAACTTGCCCCAGCGCGTCTCGGTGCGATCGGCCAGCACGCCCATCACCGGGTCGAAGACAGCATCCCACAGCCGCGGCCACAGCAGGATGGCGGCGGCCGCGTTGGCGCTCAACCCGAACACATCGGTGTAGAAATTGAGCTGGAACAGCACCATGGTCATGAAGACCAGGTTGGCGGCGGCGTCGCCCGCGCTGTAGCCGGCTTTCTCGAGGAAGGACAGGGGCTGGCTCATGGGTCGGGTCTTGTCTCTTGTTGTGATGTCTTCGTGAGCGCCTGGCGTCGCGGCCTCTAGGTCACTTCGTAGTCGAAGTGGGCGAAATCGGCATGCAGCCGCGTGCCCGCCAGGTCCTGGCAGGCCAGGCCGATGTAGTTGCCGGTGAAGCCGAAGCTGCGCGCGAAGCCGTCCTCGAAGCGGGTGGCGGCCTCGTCGCTGAGCATCGCCGTGTCCAGCGCCGGGCCGAAGGCCTGCCAGACCCCGCCCTGGGCGCTTTGGGAAAATTGGAACTGGTACTGTGCGTGGCTGAATTCGACGGCCAGCTCGACCGCACCGTCGGCCAGCGGCAGCGGCGCGCAGGCCTCGCTGAGCTTGCCGTCGCGGTTGACCTGCAGCCGCAGCAGGCGAGCGCCGCTGTCGGGATCGCAGGTGACGTGCAGATAGGCGTGGTTGCTGGTGTTGTAGTAGGCGACCAGGCCCGCCATCTGCTGGAAGTGGGCCGGCGCGAAGTCCAGGCGGGTGGCGACCCGGCACATGAAGTGCTGCTGGCGGCGCGCGATCAGGCTTTGCTCGAACAGGCTCATCAGCGATTCGCGCCCCTTCAGGCGCAGCCAGCCGGGGCGTTCGCTCAAGCTGAGCCAGCTCTCGTCGACGGGGACACGCAGCGAGTTGAGCTGCGGGCTCAGCTCCGGCCCGTCGAAGCCGATGCGCACCGGCTCGGGCGCGAACGGATGGGGGGGCAGCGCCGGTGCGGCAATCTGCGCATGGGGAACGTTGCCGCCACCCTCGATCTCGGGCCAGTCGTCGTCGCGCCAGTGGATGCGCTGCAGCGCCGTCTCGCGGCCCAGCGGGCAGTGCAGGGCCGGGTAGCCCGCGGACGGGTCGTTGCGTTCCAGATTCGGGCCGCTCCATTCGAGCGGCCGGCCGCATAGATGGGCCAGCATCCACTCGCCGTTCTGGGTCTCGACCAGGCTGGCGTGGCCGGCGCGCTGCAGGCCGTCGGTGCGCTGCTTCCACGCGGTCAGCAGCGGGTTGCCGGGCAGGGTCTCGTAGGGGCCGTCGATGCTGCGCGAGCGTGCCAGGGTGACCGCATGCTCGTAGAAGGTGCCGCCCTCGGCCGTCATCAGGTAGTACCAGCCCTTGCGGCGGTACAGGTGCGGGCCTTCGACCACCTGCAGCTCGGTGCCGGCATAGATGTTCTTCACCGGCCCGACCAGGCGGCGGGCCTCGGGGTCGTATTCCTGCAGCAGGATGCCGTTGAAGTTGTGCTTGCCCGGCACATGGATCCACTGCTGGTTCAGCAGCCAGTGGCGGCCGTCCTCGTCGTGGAACATGCTGGCGTCGAAGCCCGAACTGTTCAGCGCGATGCGCTCGCTCCAGGGGCCGTCGATGCTGGGCGCCGTGATCAGATAGTTGTGCGCATCCTTATGCGCGCCATACATGCTGCGCACATCGGTGTAGACCAGCCAGAACAGGCCTTCCGAATAGCTCAGGCAGGGCGCCCAGATGCCGGACGAGTCGGGATGGCCGATCAGGTCGAGCTGGCTCTTGCGCGTGACCGCGTAGGCGCGATGCTGCCAGTGAACCAGGTCCTTGCTGTGGTGGATGCGCACGGCCGGCCACCACTCGAAGGTCGAGGTGGCCAGATAGTAGTCGTCGCCGACGCGGCAGATCGACGGGTCCGGGTGGAAGCCCGGCAGCACCGGGTTGTTGATGAGGCCGGACATGGGCTTAGCCGACGAATTTATTGCACCAGTTCTCGAGGAATTCCTGGCGGCCCGAGACGGGCGGCTGGTCGATATTGCGGTCCCAGGCATGCTGGGCCACGGTGTCGAGCGAGCTCTTGCCGGCAAGCACATGCTGCGCCCAGGGCGCCGACCAGCTGCTGTAGCGCTGCTCGACGAAGCGGCTCATGGTGCCGTCCTTGATCATCGCCTCGGCCATCAGCAGTGCCTTGGCGCAGACGTCGACGCCGCCGATATGGGCATGGAACATGTCCTCGGCATCGAGCGACTGGCGGCGCGCCTTGGCGTCGAAATTGGTGCCGCCATGGGTATAGCCGCCGCCCTGCAGGATGTAGTACAGCGCCAGCGCGGTCTCGGGGATGTTGTTGGGGAACTGGTCGGTGTCCCAGCCGCACTGCATGTCGCCGCGGTTCATGTCGATCGAGCCGAACAGGCCGGTGGCATTGGCCAGCGCGATCTCATGCTCGAAGCTGTGGCCGGCCAAGGTCGCGTGGTTGGCCTCGATATTGACCTTGACCTCCTTTTCCAGCCCCCAGCGCTGCAGCGTGCCGTAGACGGTGGCGACGTCGAAGTCGTACTGGTGCTTGCTGGGCTCGCGCGGCTTGGGCTCCAGCATCACGAAGCCGGGCAGGCCGATCTTGTGCTTGTACTCGACCACCATCTGCAGGAAGCGGCCGAACTGCTCGCCCTCGCGCTTCAGGTCGGTGTTGAGCAGGGTCTCGTAGCCCTCGCGGCCGCCCCACAGCACGTAGTTGATGCCGCCCAGCGCCCGGGTCGCGTTCATCGCCTCGCGCACCTGCAGCGCCGCCATCGCGAAGGTCTCGGCATCCGGGTTGGTGGCCGCGCCGCTCATGAAGCGGCGGTGGCTGAACGCATTGGCCGTGCCCCACAGCAGCTGGATGCCGGTGTCGGCCTGCTTGCGGCCCAGCACGTCGACCATGGCCTTCAGGTTCTCGACCGTCTCGCGCGGCGTTGCGCCCTCGGGGGCCACGTCGCGGTCATGGAAGGTGTAGTAGGGCAGGCCCAGCTTGCTGATGAAGGCAAAGGCGTTGTCGGCCTTGGCCTTGGCGGCGGCCATCGGGTCCTGGATCGTCCACCAGGGGCGCTCGAAGGTGCCGGTATGGCTGAAGGGGTCGAAGCCGTTCCAGCAGAAGTTGTGCCAGTAGCAGACGGCAAAGCGCAGCTGTTCCTTCATCGTCTTGCCCAGCACGATGCGGTTCTCGTCGTACCAGCGGTAGGCCAGCGGGTTGTCGCTTTGGGGGCCCTCGTAACGGATCGGGGCGATGGCGTCGAAATAGGTGCTCATGGGGTGTCCTGCTTGGAGAAGCGTGCTTATTGCGCCGCACGTGCGGCGGCGAGTACCGCGTGGTACGCGGGTTTGGGTTGGAGTCGGGTATCGAACAGCAGCGGCGCCTCGAAGCGCGGCTGGGGCCAGCCCAAGAGCCAGGAGTAGGCATCGGCGATGCCCCACACAAGCAGCGCGCTGACCTTGTCGCGCCGGCTCAGCAGCAGGTTCACCAGCTCCGCGTAGCGCTGCGCCTGCGCCTGCAGCAGCTCGGGCGTGGCGGCCTGGACGGCGCTGCCGGTGAGGGTGTCGTTCAGCGCAATATCCAGCTCGGTAACATGCTGCCTGAGCCCCTCGGCGGCCAGCGCGTCGATGGCGTCCGCCACATCCGCCAGCTTCGGCCAGACGCGCCCGCAGTGCATCTGGTGGCCGATGCCGTCGATGCGCACGCCGTCGGCGCGCAGATCCCGCACCAGGCCGCGCATCGCCGCCACCTTCTTCGGGTTCTGGCTCTCGTAGTCGTTGTAGAACAGCAGCGCATCGGGGTCGGCCTTGGCGGCGGCGCGGAAGGCGATGGCGATGAACTCGGGGCCGATGATGCGCCGCCATGTGCTCATCCGCATGCCGGCCGCATCGGTCTGCGCGTCAGGCTCGTCGAACTGGAAGGCCTCGTTAACGACATCCCAGGCGAACACGCGGCCGCGGAAATGGCCGACCACATCGGCGATATAGCGCTCCAGCCGGGCGACCAGGGTGGCGCGGGAGACTTCCCCGGCGCCATCCGTGAACATCCAGTTTGCCGCCTGGTGGTGCCAGACCAGTGCATGGCCGCGCACCGGCATGCTGCGCTGGCGCGCGAAGTCGACGATGGCATCGGCGTCGGCGAAGTCGTAGCGACCTTCGCCGCGCGACAGCGACTCCTGCTTCATCGCGTTCTCGGCCACCAGCATGCCGAACTGGTGGGCGATGAAGGCCGCCACGGCCGGGTCGCGCAGTTGTGCGGCGGTTACCGCCGCGCCGAAGGGCAGGCGCTTGCCCAAGGCCTGGGCCAAGGAGGCCGGCTCGGTCGCCGCAAGACGTGCGCCGGCGGGCAGCGCAAGGCCCAGGGGGAGGGCGGCAAATTGGCGACGGCTGAGCAGCATGGGCGTCGGTGCGGTGTGGACTACCCCGAGCCGGCATGCTGCCTTTAGCGGGTCGATCCAGTTTGTTTTGTGCTCGTATTAAATCCAGGTGGCGGCCGAACTGCCATAGGGATTGCACTAGGAACGTGCGCCGTGCCGCTTTTTTGTGCATGCGTCCGACCCGGCTCGAGCCGGAATGGTTCGCATTGCCATCGAGACTTCGGTGGGCGTCGATCAATCTTCTTTTATATTTGACAACGCTGTCATTATGTCCTTACCATCCGTTCCGTTCGGAAATAAGAACGGGCAGCAAGCGGCCGGACCAGCCCCAGGTCAAGAGCGGAGGTCGCAAGCTGGCAAGGACGGATGGAGACAACATGACTGGCAAAACTCCTGGCGGTTTCCCCGGCGGCGGCCCGCTGCAGCAGCATCCTGCGGCCAGCAAGCAGACCGCCTCAAGGCGGCGGCAAGCCTGATCGCCGTCATCGCGTGCCGTCGCCCCCGTGCTGCCGACGGCTCCCCTGAACGACCCGGCTTCGAGCGCTCCGCGCTGCTTATGCTTTCACCATTGATTGAACCGATGAACGCCAAAGACAACGACTCACAGCTCGGGCCCGAGGCCCTGGCCCGGGTTTTCCGTGCCGACTTCCAGTGGGGCTCGGCCACCAGCGCCGCCCAGATCGAGGGCGCGGCCTTCGAGGACGGCAAGGGGGAGTCGATCTGGGACCGCTTCTGCCGCGAGCCGGGCCGCATCAACGACGGCTCCAATATCGACATCGCCTGCGACCATTACCACCGCTACAAGGACGATGTCGCGCGGATGAAGGCCATGGGTCTGGACGCCTACCGCTTCTCGATCGCCTGGCCGCGCGTGCAGCCCGATGGCTCGGGCGCCTGGAACGAGGCCGGCTTCGGCTTCTACGATCGCCTGATCAACGAGTTGCTGGCCGCCGGCATCAAGCCCCATGCGACGCTGTACCACTGGGATCTGCCGGCCGCGCTGCATGACCAGTTCAACGGCTGGGCCTCGCGGGACATCGTGCCCCTGTTCGCCGCCTACGCGGCCGAGGTCGCGCGCCGCTTCGGCGACCGGCTGGCCTCGATCGCGACCTTGAACGAGCCCTGGTGCGTCGCGACGCTCGGCTATGAGACGGCCCAGTTCGCACCCGGCCAGACCAGCCGCGCGACGGCCGCGCAGGTCTCGCACCATCTGATGATGGCCCATGGCGCGGCGATCAAGGCGATGCGGCCCTTGACGAAGACGCCGCTGGGTGTGGTGCTGAACCACACGCCGGCCTTCCCCGCGCAGAACACCGAGAGCGACCGCCGCGCCGCCCGCATCGACGACGGCCTCAATGTGCGCTGGTATATGGACCCGATCTTCCGCGGCCAGTACCCTGCCGACGTGATCGAGTACCTGGGCGAGGACGCACCGGTGATCGAGCCGCAGGATCTGCCCCTGATCCAGCAGCCGCTGGACTTCCTGGGCGTCAATTTCTACACCCGCAGCTTCATCAGCACCCAGCAGCCGGCCGTGCCGGCGCCCGGCAAGCAGGGCTTCACCGACATGGGCTGGGAGATCTATCCGAAGGCCTTGACCCAGCACCTGGTGCGCATCACCCGCGAGTATTCGCCGCCGCCGATCGCCATCACCGAGAACGGCATGGCGAATGCCGACCAGGTCGTCGACGGCCGCGTCGCCGACGAGGAACGCATCGCCTATCTGCGCTCGCATCTGCAGGCGCTGGCCGACGCGATCGAGCTCGGCGTCGATGTGCGCGGCTATTTCTACTGGAGCCTGCTCGACAACTTCGAGTGGAACAGCGGCTACACCAAACGCTTCGGCCTGTTCCATGTCGACTACGCGACGCAAGAGCGCCTGGCCAAGGACAGCGCGCACTGGTACCGCGACTTCATCGCCGCCCACCATGCGCTGAAGAAGCCCTGATATGGCACATCTGTTCGATGCGACGCCGCCCGCTGTCATGATGAAGAACCCCACCGGCTATCCCCGTCTGCTCGCCGATGTCGGTGGCACCAATGCCCGCTTCGCCAGCCAGTCGCGCCCCCAGGGACCGCTCGAGCATTGCGGCAGCTACCGCTGCGCCGATTTCGAGACCTTGTGGGACGCGATCTGCCACCACCTCTGGCGCGAGGGTCTGGACAAGCCGCGCGCCGGCGCGATCGGCATCGCCACCGCGATCACCGGCGACCATGTGCGCATGACCAACCACCACTGGGCCTTCTCGATCAAGGGCCTGCAGGATGCGCTGGGCCTGGAGCGCCTGCTGGTGCTGAACGACTTCTCGGCGCTGGCGCTGGCGCTGCCGGCGCTGCAGCCGGGCGCCTGCCGCCAGATCGGCGGCGGCGCGCCGGTGGCCGGCGCGCCGATCGGCCTGATCGGGCCCGGCACCGGCCTGGGCGTCTCGGGCCTGGTGCCGACCGTCAATGCCGTGCCGGGCGCCGCGCTGGCGCCGCTGGGCGGCGAGGGCGGCCATGTGACCTTGAGCTCCTACGAGCCCGAGGAGGCGGCCGTGCTGCAGCTCCTGCAGCGCCGCTTCGGCCATGTCTCGGCCGAGCGCGCGCTGTCCGGGCCGGGGCTGGAGAACCTCTATCTCGCCCTGGCCGAGCTGCGCGGCAACGCCGCGCCGCAGGCCCATGCGCGCTCGATCAGCGCCGCCGCGCTGTCCGGCGGCGATGCGCTGGCCGAGGAGGCGCTGCAGATGTTCGCCAGCCTGCTTGGCAATGTGGCCGGCAATCTGGCGCTGACGCTGGGCGCGCGCGGCGGGCTCTACATCGGCGGCGGCATCGTGCCGCGTCTGGGCGAGTGGTTCGAGCGCTCACGCTTTCGCGCCGCCTTCGAGGCCAAGGGACGTTTTCGCGCCTATCTGCAGGAAATCCCGGTCTTCGTCGTGGAGGCCGCCGACCAGGCCGCCCTGGTCGGCGCCAGCCGAGCGCTCGACTCGGTCCACTAGCCCGGATGTTTCGTGCGCGAGCCGCCATCATTCCCGAGTGATGGAGAATGATCCGGCCCAACGACGCGAGACCGACCTTGTTCCCCATGCAGCCCGCCGATCCTGAACATTCCCTCCTCCGCCCGGATCGCCGGCGCCTGCTGGGCGGGGCCCTGGCGGCGGCGCTGCCGGCGCTGAGCCCGCCCGCCGCGGTGGCTGCGGCATCCGGCCCCTTGCAGGTAGGCGGTTTGCCGGTCACCTGCAATCTGACTCTGCCGGTGGCCTGCGTGGCCCGGGCGGCGGCCAACAAGGGTAGCGCGGGTCCGCGCTTCGAATTCGAGTACGCCAAGTACAACGGCTGGCCCGAAATCAAGGAATCGCTGATGGCCGGCCGCATCCAGGCGGCCTATATGCTGGCGCCGCTGGTGATGGACCTGGCGGACAAGAAGATCCCGGTCAAGATCGTCTCGCTGGGCCACCGCTCGGGCGCCGTCATCATGGTGCGCAGCGACTCGGCCTACAAGCGCTTCAAGGATCTGACGGGCAAGCGCATCGCGATACCCAGCCGCTTCGCGGTCGACTTCCTGTTCCTGCGCAAGATGCTGGCGCAGGAGGGCATGACGCCCAAGGACATCCAGATCGTCGAGATGCCCCCGCCGGACATGCCGGCCGCCCTCTACGCCAAGGCGGTCGACGCCTATTGCACCGGCGAACCTTTCGGCGCTGCCGCCCAGCGTGCCGGTTATGCGCGCGCCTTGCGCATGACGCGCGACGAATGGCGCAACTACATCTGCTGCGTGCTGACCGTGCGCGAGGAACTGATCCGCGACAACCGGACACTGGTGCAGGATCTGGTCAACCATGTGCTGGGCGCCGGTCAATGGCTCGATCAGCAGCAGGAGAACCGCAACAAGGCGGTGGCGATCGCGGCGGGCCGCAAGTACTTCAACCAGGATCCCAACATCATCAAGTTCGTGATGGAGAATCCGACCGACCGCGTCACCTATGGCGATCTGCGCATGATCCGCGCGGAGTTCGAGGAACTGATGCAGCTGTCCATCGAGGCGGGCACGATCAAGAGCCCGGTGGCCTACGAGAAGTACATGGACGAGAGCTTTGCCAGGGCGGCCCGACCGACCACCATCACGCTTTGATTGCTTTGATTCAATAAGGCCGCTTCTTGAACCGCTTCTGCTTGTCTTTCCTCGCGCTGGTCTGCGCTGCCTTGATAGCACCTGCAAACGCCGTGGCCGCGGCAGCCGCAACGCCCAAGCTGAAGGCCGGCGTGTTCGAGCCCGCGCACCCGGCGCCCGAGTTCTCCCTGCAGGCCAGCGATGGCGGCGCGCTGAAGCTGGCGCGCTATCGCGGCAAGCTGGTCTTGCTGGTGTTCGGCTTCACCCACTGCCCCGAGGTCTGCCCCACCACGTTGGCGACCCTGGCCCAGGCGCGCAAGGCCCTGGGCGCGAGCGCCGCCGAGGTGCAGGTGCTCTACATCACGGTCGATCCGGCGCGCGACGATCTCGAGCGCATCCGCAAGTACCTGGCGGCCTTCGACACCAGCTTCATCGGCGGCACCGGCAAGCCGGAGGATCTTGCCGCCATGCGCAAGCAGTACGGCGTGGTCGCCCAGAAGGTCGAGACCAAGCCGGCCAGCGAGTTCTACGGCATGAACCATTCGACCTCGGTCTTCCTGATCGACCGTGAGGGCCGGCTGCGCGCGATGATGCCCTACGGCCACGATGCGGCCGACTTCGTGCACGACCTCAAGCTGCTGCTGACCGCAAAGTGAAGCGCGGCCGGCTTGCTGCATTGCTGTTGCTGCTGGCGCTGTCGGCCCTGCTGGGCTGGGCCGCGCTTGCCCCGCTCGCGCCTGACTCGCGCGACGAGCTGTTCGAGATCCCCAAGGGCACCTATGCGCGCCGCATGGCCGGCGACAAGGTCGAGATCCTGCCCGACACGATCCGGCTCACCTTGGGCGGCCGGGACGTGCTGCTGCTGAAGAACCTGGACGAGGTGCCGCAGATCTTCGGCCCGGTGCTGATCATGCCGGGGCAGAGTTTCCGGCTGCCCTTCGAGGTCGCGTCTACCTACAGCTTCGCGTGCAGCGCGCATGCGAGCGGACAGATGAACGTGATCGTCGAGCCCGCGCCGACGCGCGGCTGGGAAACACTGCGCTGGCGCGCGCAGGACTTGATCAAGAGGATTCTGTGAGTTCAATCGCTTCACATGGTTTCGGTGCCATCAGAGCGCGGCTGGGAAAGATCGTGCCGCCGCTGCTGGTCATGGCCCTGGTCATCGGATTCTGGTGGTGGACGGTCGCGCGCACCGAGAGTGCGATCTTCCCGACGCCCTGGGCCGTCGTTACCGGCACGCTGGAACTGGCCGAGGACGGCACGCTGTGGGAGCACATCGGTGCCTCGCTGTTCCGCGTCGGCGTGGGCTTCGGCCTGGCCGTCGCCGTGGCGGTGCCGCTGGGCCTTTGGATGGGCTGGGTGGGCGGCGCCTACCGCACGCTGAACCCGATCTTCCAGATGCTGCGCCCGATCTCGCCGATCGCCTGGATCCCGCTGGCCATCCTGTGGTTCGGCATGGACGATATCTCGCCGATCTTCCTGATCTTCATCTCCTCGGTCTTCCCGATGATCGTGCAGACGACCAATGGCGTGCACACGATCGAGCGGCGCTATCTGCGGGCGGCGGCCAACTTCGGCGTCTCGCGCGCCGTGCTGTTCCGCCAGGTGGTGATCCCCGCCGTGCTGCCCGAGATCATCGTCGGCATGCGCATCGGCATCGGCGTGGCCTGGCTGGTGGTGGTGGCGGCCGAGATGATCGCGCTGCGCTCGGGCCTGGGTTTCCTGATCATGGACTCGCGCAATGCCGGCAACCGCTACGACCTCGTCATCGCCAGCATGATCATCATCGGCCTGATCGGCCTGCTGCTCGACGGCATCACCCGCCTGCTGGAAAGACTCAAGACCGTGAAATGGCGCTATGTCCGATAAGAAGAACCAGGACGGCAAGATCGTCGTCAAGGACCTGAGAAAGAGTTTCGCCGCGCTGCCCGTCATTGACGGCGTCGGCTTCAGCGTTGCCGAGGGCGAGTTCGTCGCCATCGTCGGGCCCTCGGGCTGCGGCAAATCCACGCTGATGAACATCATCGCGGGCTTCGAGCGTCCGGACGCCGGCCAGGTGCTGGTCGACGGCCGTGAACTGACCGGCCCCAGCCCCAAGGGCATCGTGATCTCGCAGCATGGTTCGGTCTTCCCCTGGCTGACCGTGCAGCAGAACCTGATGTTCGGACTGACCGACGCGGTGCACGGCGGCACGGCCGAAGAGAAGGCGGCGCTGGCCGACCACTATGCGGCGATGGTGGGGCTGAAGGGCTTCGAGTCGGCCTATCCGCACGAACTGTCGGGTGGCATGCTCAAGCGCGTGGAGATCGCCCGCGCCTTCGTCGTGAAGCCCGAGATCCTGTACATGGACGAGCCCTTCTCGGCGCTCGACGCGCTGATGAATCTGCGCATGCGCAACGAATTGCTGCGCATCCTGGCCGAGGAGCGGCACACGGTGCTGCTGATCACCCACGACGTCGAGGAGGCGATCTATATGGCCGATCGCATCCTGGTGCTGTCGGCGCGCCCGACCGCGATCCAGAGTAGCTTCGAGGTCGACCTGCCGCATCCCCGCAGGCTTTCCAGTCCCGAGGCTCAGGCCCTGCGCGAAGCGATCCTGAAGGAGCTGGGGCTCTGAAGCGCTGGCGCGCTGGCCGGCTCAGTGCCGGCCGCGCACGTAGTTCATGATGTTGATGAAGCTGTCGGTCCAGTAGATCTCGCGGTGCGCCGCCAGGTAGGCCAGCAACTCGGCATGGGCCTGTGCGCTGACGCTCAGGTGCTCGGCGCCGATGCCGTGGAAGGTGATGTTGATCATCGTGCCGGCCTGGGCCGCCTGCTGCACCAGGGCGATCAGTTCGGCACCGCTGGCGCCCGCCGGCGCGACAAAGGCGACGCGATGGGGATCCAGGCCGCGCATGTCCGCCACCACGCCGCCGAAACCCGCCTTGATCGCCACGAAATCGCTCTTGAGCAAGGCCAGATAGTCCTGCCCGCCGGCCAGCGATTCGCCACAGGGCGCGGTGAAGGTTCGCTCGCTGCGCCCGTCGATCGCCTGCAGCAAGGTGTTGCCGACTCGGACCTGCGCCGCCATCTGGGAGGCGCTGGTGTGGTCCAGATCATTGTCGGCGCTGACCCAGCCACGGTCCGGCGCCTGGCGCGAGCATTGGTGGAAGAGGCTGTGATTGCCCAGTTCGTGACCGCGGGCGGCGACGGCGCGCCAGTCGGCCATGCGGCTGCGCAGCGTCTCGCTGCTCAAGATCAGATAGAAGCTGGCGCGCAGGCCGGCCTTGTCTAGCGCAGGGATGGCGGTATCGAGCTGGCTGGCCAGCGCGTCGTCATAGGCGAGGCTGACCGCGGCCTTGGCGCCGCCGGGCCAGGCCCAGGGCTCGGCCGCCTCGACTTGCAAGCCGGTGCACAGCAGCGCCAGCGCGATCCAGCGTCTCATATCAGGCCAAGCGCAGCTCGGTGGCCGGGTCGAACAGATGGGCGGCCTCGGCCGACCATTGCAGATGCACCGCATCGCCGACCCGGCCGCGCAGATTGCCGGGCACGCGCGCGGTCAGGCGTCCCAGCGCGGTGTCCACCAGCACATAGGTCTCGGGCCCGGTCGGCTCGATCATCAGCAGGCGGCCAGGCAGGCCTTCGTCGGCCAGGCGGATGTCCTCGGGGCGCAGGCCGTAGAGCAGTTCCTGTCGCGCGATCGGCTTCTGGCCCTCGCTCGCGGGCAGCGCGTAGTCCCCGGCGCTGAGGCCCGCGCCATCGGCCAGCGCGGTGAAGAAGTTCATCGTCGGCGAGCCGATGAACTCGGCGACGAAGCGAGTGGCCGGGCGTGAATAGATCTCCTCGGGCGTGCCGAACTGCTGGACCACGCCGTCCTTCATCACCGCGATGCGGTCGCCCAAGGTCATCGCCTCGACCTGGTCGTGCGTCACATAGACGGTGGTCGTGCGGGTGCGCTGATGCAGGAGCTTGATCTCGGCGCGCATCTCGATGCGCAGCTTGGCGTCCAGGTTCGACAGCGGCTCGTCGAACAGGAAGAGCTTGGGCTCGCGCGCCAAGGCCCGCCCCATTGCCACGCGCTGGCGCTGGCCGCCGGAGAGCTGGCCGGGCTTGCGGTCCAGCAGGTGATCGATCTGCAGCATGCGGGCGACCCGCTCGACCGTTTCCGCCCGCTGGGCCTTGGGCACCTTGCGCATCTCCAGGCCGAAGGCGATGTTCTGCGCCACCGTCATGTTCGGGTAGAGCGCATAGCTCTGGAACACCATGGCGATGTCGCGCTCGCGGCTGGGCAGATCGGTGACGTCACGCTCGCCGATGTGGATCGTCCCCGAGCTCGGCGACTCCAGCCCCGCAATCATGGACAGCAAGGTCGACTTGCCGCAGCCCGAGGGGCCGACCAGGATCAGGAATTCGCCGGCCTCGATCTCGATGTCGATGCCCTTCAGCACCTCGGCCTTGCCGAAGCGCTTGCGGACCGCGGAAATGGTCAGTGCACCCATGCTCAAGCTTTCACGGCGCCGGCGGTGAGGCCGCGCACGAAGTATTTGCCCGCCACGATATAGATCAGCAGGGTGGGCAGGGCGGCGATCATGGCGGCGGCCATGTCGACGTTGTATTCCTTGACCGCGCTGGAGGTGTTGGCGAGATTGTTCAGGCCCACCGTCACCGGCCGGCTGTCGCCGCCGGCGAACACGACGCCGTAGAGAAAGTCGTTCCAGATCGCGGTGAACTGCCAGATCAGCGTGACGACCAGGATGGGCGTCGACAGCGGCAGCACGATGCGCCGGAAGATCTGCCAGAAGGAGGCGCCGTCCAGGGGCGCGGCCTTGACCAGCTCGTTCGGCAGGCCGACGTAGTAGTTGCGGAAAAACAGCGTGGTCGAGGGCAGGCCGGCCAGCACATGGACCAGGATCAGGCCCCAGATCGAGTTGGCGATGCCCAGCCAGCCCAGCACCTGGCTCATCGGCAGCAGCACCACCTGCATGGGCATGAAGACGCCGAACAGCAGCAGCGCGAACAGCAGCTCGCTGCCGCGAAAGCGCCACTGGGTCAGCACATAGCCGTTCAGCGCGCCTAAAGCGGTGGACACGGCCACGGCCGGCACGACCATCAGCACCGAATTGACAAAGAAGGGCCGCAGGCCGCCGCAGTCGGTGCCGGTGCAGGCGCTGGACCAGGCCTGCGCCCAGGCGGCGAAGCTGGGCGCGGCGGGCAGGGCCAGCAGCGTGCCGTCGCGGATCTCGTCCATGCCTTTCAGCGAGGTGGCCACCATCACGTACAGCGGCATCAGGAAAAAGGCCGCGAATAGCAGCAGCGCGCCCAGCAGCACGATGCGCTGGAAGTGAAAAGCGGGCTTGATCATCGCGCGGCCCTCAGCTCGGAATAGAGGTAGGGCACGACGATCGCGGCCACCGTCGCCAGCATCATCGTGGCGCCGGCCGCGCCCAGGCCGATCTGGCCGCGCGAGAAGGCCATCGTGTACATGAAGGTGGCCGGCAGGTCGGTGGCATAGCCGGGGCCGCCGGCGGTCAGCGCCATCACCAGATCGAAGCTCTTGATCGCCAGATGGCTGACCACCATCAGCGTCGAGAAGAACACCGGCCGCAAGGTCGGGATGATGATGCGGCGATAGACCTGGGGCAGGCTGGCGCCGTCGACCTGGGCGGCCTTGATGATGCTGTCGTCGATGCCGCGCAGCCCGGCCAGGAACAGCGCCATCACGAAACCGGCCGACTGCCAGATGCCGGCGATGACGACGCAGTAGATCGCCATATCGGGGTCGACCAGCCAGCCGAACGTGAAGTCCTCGAAGCCCCATTGCCGCATCAGGTGCTCCAGCCCCAGGCCGGGGTTCAGTATCCATTTCCAGGCTGTGCCGGTGACGATGAAGGACAGCGCCATCGGATACAGATAGATCGTGCGCAGCACACCCTCGGCGCGTACCTTCTGGTCCAGCAGGATGGCCAGCAGCAGGCCCAGGCCCATGCCGCCGACGATGAAGAGCCCGCCGAAGATGGCGAGGTTCTTCATCGCCAGCCACCAGCGCTCGTTGTCGAACAGCGCCTCGTACTGCGCCAGGCCGACGAACTCGTAATTGGGCAGCATGCGCGAGGCGGACAGCGACAGATAGCCGTTCCAGGCCATCAGCCCGTAGATGAAGGCGAAGGCCAGAAGGAAGGCCGGCGCGATGACCAGCTTGGGCAGCAGCGGGGCGCGCGGCATGGAACAGTGTCAGCGGGTGCGGGCGGCGGCGACCAGCTTGGCCTGCGCATCCTTGACCGTCATCTTGTCGCTGTTCCAGAACTGGCTGATCACGTCCTTGATCGCGCCCTCGGCCGGTGTCGGCACGGCCATGCCGTGGGCAATCGAGGGCAGCAGGGTGCCGGCCTTGGCGGCGGCGTTGAAATCGGTGGCCGAGGTCTTGGCGCAGTCGTCGAACTTGTCCATGGCCACGCCCAGCCGCACCGGGATCGAGCCCTTGGCCAGGTTGAACAGCTGCTGGAACTCGGGCGACAGGATGGCCGAGGCCAGGTCCTTCTGCGCCTGGCTGTTGGCGGCGTTCTTCAGCTTGAACATCGCGAAGGAATCGATGTTGTAGCTGAAGCTGGCGGCGCTGCCCGGCGCCGGTAGGCAGACGAACGTCTTGCCCGGCTGGCCGCCGGCGGCTATGAACTCGCCCTTGGCCCAGTCGCCCATGAACTGCATCCCGGCCTGGCCCTTGATCACCATCGCGGTGGCGAGGTTCCAGTCGCGACCGGGCGAATTCTTGTCGGTATAGGGCTTGATGCGCTTGAAGGTCGTCAGCACCTTTTCCATCAGCGGGCCCTTGAGGGTGTCGGGGTCCAGCTTGACCAGGGCCTTGGCGTAGAAGTCGGCCCCGCCCAGGCCCAGGGCGACGCTCTCGAACAGGGTCAGGTCCTGCCAGTTCTGGCCGCCATGGGCGACCGGGATCACGCCGGCCTTCTGCAGCGCATCGGCGGCGACGAAGAACTCGTCCCAGTTGGTCGGCAGCTTGGCGCCCGCGCGCTTGAAGACCTCGGGGTTGGCCCAGAGCCAGTTGACGCGGTGCACATTGACCGGGACGGCGATGTACTTGCCCTGGTACTTCATCTGCGCGGCCACCGCCTTGGGCAAGATATCGTCCCAGTGCTCGGCGCGGGCCAGCTCTTCCATCGGGGCCAGCACGCCTTCAGCGGCCCAGTCCTGCAGCGAGGGCCCCTTGATCTGCGCCGCGGCCGGGGCATTGCCCGAGACCACGCGCGACTTCAAGACCGTCATCGCCGAATCGCCGCCGCCGCCGGCCACGGCGAAGTCCTTCCAGGTATGGCCCTTGGCCTGCAAGGTGGCTTTCAGCGCCTGGGCGGCGCGCGCCTCGCCGCCGCTGGTCCACCAGTGCAGGACCTCGACCTCACCGGCCCGCGCCGGCGCCGTCGCAACAAGCCCCGCCAGCAGCAGGGCGGCCCCAAGGGGGTGGGGCGAGGACAAGGGCTTGCGGCGGCTGTTCATGGCGCTGTCTCCGTTGTTCTTGGGCGCGTAAAAGATTACGGGCCGAAGAATTATTAACGAAACATTAACAAACGAAGGCGAGGGCTAACCCTCGGCCAGCGCCGGCAGGCTGATCCGGGCGATCAGGCCGCGCTCGGGTGCATGCAGCAGGCTCACGCGGCCGGCATGGCGCTCGACGATCTCGCGCACGATGGGCAGACCCAGGCCGCAGCCCTCGCCGTCCTGGCTGCCGCGCACGAAGCGTTCGAACATCTGCGCCAGCTGCGCATCGGCCAGGCCGGGGCCGTTGTCCTCGACCTCCAGCAGCAAATCGCCGGACGGGCCGGCCGAGCGGCGCAGCCGCACGGTGACGCTGGCGCCGCGGCCGGCATAGCGGATCGCGTTGTCGATCAGATTGATCAGCGCCTCGCGCAGCAGCAGTGCGATGCCGCGCACGCGCAGCGCGCCGTCGTCCTCCGGCTCCTCCAGCCCCAGGTCCACACCGGCCGCCAGCGCGCGCGGCACCAGCTCGGCCGTCACCTCCTGTGCCAGGCGCCGCAGGTCCAGCGGCTGCATCGGCTGCTGCGAGGCCGATTCCGGCTCGCTGCGCGCCAGACTCAAGAGCTGGTTGACCAGATGGGCGCTGCGCCGGGCGCTCTCGTGCACCCGCTGCAGCCGCGCCAGCAGCTCGGGCGCGGCCTGGGCCTCGCGGGCCTCCTGCATGGCCAGCTCGGTCTGGCTCTTCAGGCCGGCCAGCGGGGTGCGCAGTTGGTGGGCCGCGTCGCTGATGAAGCGCTTGTGCGCGCCGATGCTGTGGTGCACGGCGCTCAGCAAGGTGTTGATCGCCTGGGCCAGCGAGCGCACCTCCGGCGGCGCGTCCTCCAGCTGGATGGCGGTCAGGTCATTCGCCGCGCGGCCGGCCACGCGCGCCTGCAGCTGGGCCAGCGGCGCCAGGCCGGCGCGGATGCCGGCCCAGACGATCATCGTCATCAGCAGCATCAGGCCGGACAGCGGCAGTACCGTGTCGAGCAGGATGCGCCGCGCCAGTTCCTCGCGATTGGCGCTGGAGCGGGCGACCTGCACCAGCAGCGGCTGGTCGGGTCTGTCGCCGGCGCCGTAGTTCAGCAGCAGGGCGGCCACGCGCACCCGGCTGCCGGCGGCCTGCGGCGCGCCCGGGTCCTGCAGCTCGCCGTTGTAGAAGAAAGGCTCGCCGACCTGGACGGCGGCATCGGGCGGCAGTGGCGGCAGGTTGCGGTTGCCGAGGATGAAATGCCCCGGCGGCGTGCTGACCGTGTAGAGCACGCGGTCGCTGGGATCGGCCTCGAGGATGTCCTGGGCGGCGCGCGGGAAGTCGATGAACAGGCCGTTGTCCAGCGGCTTGACCTGGCGGGCCAGCGCGCGCGAGGACTGCGACAGGCTGGCGTCGATCGCCTCGTTGGCATAGCGACCGGCCAGCTTGTAGGTGAAAAGTGCGGCCGCCAGCCACAGCACGACCTGAGGCGCCAGCAGCCAGATGAACAGCTGCCGGTGCAGCGAGCGCGCCTGGATCATGCGGCCGCTTCGACCTCGAGCAGATAACCGAGGCCGCGCACGGTGCGGATCGCCAGGCCCGACTGCTCCAGCTTGCGCCGCAGCCGGTGGATATAGACCTCGATCGAGCCGGCGCCGCTGCTGCTCTCGCTCTTGTCCTGCGCCCAGGCCTGGCTGATCTGCTCCTTGGTCACGACCTTGTCGCGCTCCTGCAGCAGCAGGTCCAGCAGCATCGCCTCGCGCGGGCTCAAGTCCAGCGGCTCGCCGCCGGCCGTGGCCCGGCGGGTCTCGCGATCGAAGCTCAGCCGGGCCAGCTCGGTGCCGCCGCTCAGCGGCCGCCCGCGGCGCAGCAGCGCATGCAGGCGCGCCTCCAGCTCGGGGAAGTCGAAGGGCTTGGTCAGGTAGTCGTCGGCGCCCGCATTGAGACCGGCGACGCGGTCGTCCAGGCTGTCCAGCGCGGTCAGCACCAGCACCGGCACATTGCGGCGCGCCTGGCGCAGGCGCTTGAGCACGGTGAGGCCGTCGACCATGGGCAGGCCGAGGTCGAGGATGGCGATGTCGAACGCTGCTTTCAGCAGCAGGTACTCGGCCACCGCGCCGTTCGGCGCGTGCTCGACCTCGAAGCCGGCCCGGCGCAGCTGCGCGCCCAGCGCCTCGGCGAGGATGGCGTCGTCTTCGGCGAGTAGGAGCTTCATCGGCTAAGGGTTAACGTTCTATTAACGCATTCTTAATGTCATTAAGAATATGTCATCACGAGCGGGCGGCCAAGGGCGTGCGCAGTGTACTGTTTGCATTCAGGCCAGAGCCGCAGCTAAGCGGCCAGATCGAGACAAGCATGAACGCTAAATTTCAAGCGCGCCGTCGGCGCCCGGGCTTTCCCTCCGCTTCTTCTTTCTCGCTGCTGCTACTGGCGATTGTCCCCGCCGTGGCGGCCACGCCGGACTGGCCGAGCCGGCCCGCGCCGCGGCCCGACCCGGCGCTGGAGGCTCGCATCGAAAAGCTGCTGGCCGGCATGAGCCTGGCGCAGAAGGTCGGGCAGATGACCCAGCCCGAGATCAAGTCCATCACGCCCGCCGAGGTCACGCGCTATTCAATCGGCTCGGTGCTGAACGGCGGCGGCACCTGGCCGGGCAACAACAAGCAGGCCGGCGTGGGCGACTGGCTGGCGCTGGCCAAGGCCTACCACCAGGCCTCGCTGGCGGCGCCCGGCGGCATCCCGCTGATCTGGGGCACAGACGCCGTGCACGGCCACAACAACGTGCTCGGCGCGACGCTGTTTCCGCACAATATCGGCCTGGGCGCCAGCGGCGACGCGGCCCTGGTCGAGGAGATCGCGGCGGCGACGGCCAAGGCGGTGCGGTCCACCGGCATCCGCTGGGTGTTCGCGCCGACGATCGCGGTGGCGCGCGATGCCCGCTGGGGCCGCACTTACGAGAGCTTCTCGGAGAACCCGGCCCTGGTGGCCCGTCTGGGCGCTGCCCATGTGCGCGGCCTGCAGGGCCAGCTGAAGGGCGATGCGAACGTCGTCGCCACGGCCAAGCACTTCATCGGCGACGGCGGCACCGAGCTGGGCCGCGACCAGGGCGTCAACCGTTCGGATCGAGCCGAGCTGATGGCGGTCCACGGCCAGGGCTATCTGGCCGCGCTGGATGCCGGCGCGCAGACGGTGATGGCCTCCTTCAACAGCTGGCACGAGGAGGCGGCCGGCGTGGGTTACGGCAAGCTGCATGGCAGTCATGCGCTGCTGACCGGCCTGTTGAAGGAGCGGCTGGGTTTCGACGGCCTGCTGGTCTCGGATTGGAACGGCATCGGCCAGGTGCAGGGCTGCAGCAATGCTTCCTGCCCGCAGGCGATCAAGGCCGGCATCGACATGGTGATGGTGCCCGAGGACTGGCGCGCCTTCATCGCCAACACGATCGCGGAGGTCGAGCGCGGCGAGATCCCGCAGGCCCGCATCGACGACGCGGTGCGCCGCATCCTGCGCGTCAAGCTGCGCGCCGGCCTGTTCGACAAGGCACCGGGCGAGGGCGTCTGGGACGGCAAGGCCGAGGCCCTGCAGGCGCGCGAACTGGCGCGGCGGGCGGCGCGCCAGACCCTGGTGCTGCTGAAGAACAACGGCGGCGTGCTGCCGCTCACGCGCGGCAAGCGCATCCTGGTGGTGGGCAAGAGCGCCGACAGCCTGCCCAACCAGGCGGGCGGCTGGACGCTGACCTGGCAGGGCACGGAGAACCGCAGCAGCGACTTCCCCGCCGCCACGACCATCCTGGCCGGCCTGCGCGAGTTCGGCGAGCTGCAGTTCAGCGAGACGGCCGAGGGCGTCGACGTGCGCCGCTTCGACGCCGTCATCGCGGTGATCGGCGAGACGCCCTATGCCGAGGGCCATGGCGACATCCCGGCCTCGGGCACCCTGCAGCACAGCAGCCGCTATCCGGAAGACCTCGCAGTGCTGAAAAAGGTGTCGGGGCAGGGCGTGCCGGTGGTCACCGTCTTCCTGTCCGGCCGCACCGTCTATGCCAACGACCTGATCAATCTGTCGGACGCCTTCGTGGCGGCCTGGCTGCCGGGCAGCGAGGGCGGCGGTGTCGCCGATCTGCTGTTCCGCGGCGCGCCGTCCTATGACTTCACGGCCCGTCTGCCCTTTGCCTGGCCGGCCGCGATCTGCCCGGGCAAGACCCGGCCCCTGTTCGCGCTGGGCTATGGCCTCAGCTATGCGGGCAAGCCGGCCAGCGTGCCGCGGCTGCCAGTGCAGCAAAGCTCGGGTGGCTGCGCCGCCGCCACCGAAATGGGCATCTTCGTCAAGTCGAATCAGCCGCCGTATCAATTGCAGGTGGGCAGCCTGGACGGCAGCTGGCCCGAGGCGGCGCTCGGCGGCGATCTGAACGCGAGCCTCGGCTATCCGTCCGAGGCGGCGCCGCGGGTCAGCGTATCGACGGTGCAGATCAACACGCAGCAGGACGCCCGCCGCGTCGTCTGGCAGGGGCCGGCCCGGCTGTTCGCCGGCTCGGCGCAGAAGGCGGCGCTGCAGACCTATCCGAACGGGGCCCTGGTCTTCGACACCGTGGTCGAGCAGGCACCGAGCGCTTCGGTGCGCCTGGCCATGGGCTGCGGGGCGGGCTGTGCCGGCATGCTGGAGCTGGGCGATGTGCTGCGGCGCCTCGGCGTTGGCAAGCGCAGCACCGTGAAAGTGCCGCTGAGCTGTTTCGCCGCGGCCGGTGCCGAGCTGAGCCGGATCGAGCAGCCCTTCAGCCTGGCGGCCGACGCGCCGTTCACCGCGGCCTTTGCCAATATCCGCGTGCAGGCCGGCGCCGCGCTCGATGCCGATGCGCTGAAATGCAGCCAGCTGAAGCTGCAGCGCTGAGCCCAGACCCCGACCGATGGAGAGTGAAACCGAATGCAGATCCAGCGCTATTCACTGGATGACGGTTGCGGCCTGCAGCTGGAGTTGATGGACTGGGGCGCCAGCTGGCTGAGCGCGCGGCTGCATGGACGCGAGCTGCTGCTGGGCCACGCGGATCCGGCGGCCTATCGGGATCAGTCGGCTTATATGGGCGCGATCGTCGGACGGGTCGCCAACCGCATCGCCGGCGCCGGCTTTGCGCTGCAGGGGCGCGAGTACCGCTTGACCGCCAACGAGGGGCTGAACCAGCTCCATGGCGGCCCCGACGGCTTTCACCGGCGGGCCTGGCGGGGCGTGCAGCGCTCCGCCACGCGGGCCAACTTCGAGCTCGACTCCGCCGATGGCGACCAGGGCTTTCCGTCCAGGCTGCGAGCCACGGCGAGCTACCGCTTGACCGCCGCCCAGCAGGTCGAGATCCATTTCGAGGTCGAGAACCTCGGCCCGACCGACACCATCGCCGGAATCACCAGCCACGCCTATTTCAGCCTCGATGGCCCGGAGCAGGGGGTG
>NZ_JAUHHC010000008.1 GCF_030410485.1 Roseateles violae
CTACATCGCCGCCGGCATCTCGGGCGCGATCCAGCACCTGGCCGGCATGAAGGATTCGAAGGTGATCGTCGCGATCAACAAGGATCCCGAGGCGCCGATCTTCTCGGTGGCCGACTACGGCCTTGAGGCCGATCTGTTCACGGCCGTGCCCGAGCTGCTCGCGGCCCTGGGCTGAGACACCGCCTCAGAAGAAGGTGCGCACGCCGGAAAGCACGCGATAGTCGTCGTCCACCAGGTAGAGCAGCGGCCATTTGTCGAAGGTCGTGCAGGGGTGGCTGATGCCGAAGCCCAGCCGGTCTCCCACCTGCAGCTCGAGCTCGCAGGCGCTGGTGTCGACATAGGCATGCTGATCATTGAGCGCCGTGATGCGCAGACCCGCCGGCGCGGCCTGCGGGTCTGCGTGGACATCGGGGCGCAGCCAGTGCAGCGCCAGCGGCATGTCCATGTCGAAGGAGACGTCGCGCTTGCCCATCGCGCAGATGGCGCGCCCCGGTTCGGGGATGGACTGCACCACGGTCCAGACTTCGAGCGCGCTGCGCAAGCCCGGACCCGGACCGTAGAGCGCCGTGCTGCGTTGCCGCATGCGGGCCTGCATGCGCTCGTAGAACAGGGCGTCGTGGGTCAGATAGCAGCCGCTTCGCAGCACGATGCGCAGCTCGCGGCGCGCATCGACCGCCGCGAGGACCTTCGCGGCCATGTCGAAGAAGGCCGATCCGCCGGCGCTGAGGATGAGCTCGCCCGGCGCAAACCAGTCCTCCTCGACGCCGGTCCTGGCCAGCGCGGCGACCAGGTCCAGCATCGCGAGCACCCGCAGCTCGATCTGCGCCTGGTCCGGGCCACCGAAGATGCCCTCGAAGGTCTCGACGCCGCGCAGCGCGATGAAGGCTTGCGCGTCGCGGATCGCGCGGCCGAGTTCCAGCCCCTGCTCCAGCGTTCTGACGCCGGTGCGGCCGCCTTCGGCACCGACCTCCAGCAGCACCTGCACCGGACGCTGCAGGCCGCGCCGGGCGGCCTCGGCCGCGAGCAGGCGCAGGCCGGCGATCGAATCGATCAGCACATAGGCGTCAAAGGCCGGGTCGGCGGCCAGCTCGTCGAGCAGCAGCTCGATGCCGGCGCGGTCCACCAGCTGGTTGGCGAGCAGGATGCGCGGCACGCCGTACTTGCGGTAAGTGCGCAGATGGCTGGCCGTCGCCGCCGTGATGCCCCAGCAGCCGTCCGCCAGCTGCCGGGCGAAGAGCTGCGGGGCCATCGTCGTCTTGCCGTGCGGACAGAGGCTGACGCCGGCGCGCCGCAGGAAGGCGTTCATCCAGGCGCTGTTGTGGGCCAGCGCGGATTCCTTCAGCACGGCCACCGGGAACAGCATGTCGCCGCGCGTGACCGACAGCCCGAGCCCGCCCAGCTCGTCGATGGACTTGCCGACCGCCCGCTGCGGCAGTCCCTTCAGCTCGGCGGCGAGCGCTTGTCGTCGAAGTTCGCTCAGGGCTTGATGATTCATCACAGATGGCACTCCAGCCAGGCCACGATGCGCGCGGCACTGTCAAGGTAATCGGGAAAGCCGCGCAGGCTGTGGCTGGCCAGCGGGTACATGGCCAGCTCGGAAGGGACGCGCGCCTCGACCAGGGCGTTGTAGAACTCGAGGGCCTGCGAGGCCGGCGCGTTCTTGTCGCGCAGGCCGGCCAGCACCAGCGTCGGCGCCTGGATCCGGTCCGCATGGAACAGCGGGCTCAGCGCATGGTAGGGACCGTCCGCCCGGCCCGGCGCGCTGCGCAGGAAGGCGCTCGCGAACCAGGGCACCTGCGAACCGAAGTGCTGCGAATACCAGTTGGTCACCGGCGAGATCGGAATCGAGGCCTGGAACGTGCTGCAGACGGTGGGCAGCCAGGCGGCCAGGAAGCCGCCGTAGCTGGTCCCGCTGATCGCCACGCGCGCCGGGTCCGCCAGGCCCTGGGCGACCAGGGCCTGCACACCCGTGATCAGGTCGTCGGCATCGGCGCCGCCCATATCGCCGACGACGCGGCGGGCAAAGTCCTGGCCGCGGCCGCAGGAGCCGCGCGGGTTGGGCAGCAGCACCCGGTAGCCCTGACGGGCCAGGACCGGCGTGGCCCGCAGACCGGCCGCCCAGCGCGGCCGGTGGGCCCAGATGGGGCCGCCGTGCACATCGACGAAGAGCGGCGCGGGCCCGGCCGGCGCCTCGGTCGGCTCCACCAGCCAGCCTTCGATCTCCAGTCCGTCGCTGGCCTGCCAGCGCAGCGGGCGTATCGTGCCGGCGTCCGGCGGCCTGGCCGGACCCATGGCCAGCAGCGGCCGCGCGGATCCGCGCTCCAGCCACGCGATCGCCGGCGGCGTGGCATAGGCTTCGACGACGGCCAGCGCGCCGTCCCGCCCGCAGGGGATGGCCACCGGCTGCCAGCCGGACAGCGTCGCCGTGCCCGAGCACCAGACGATGTCGAACTCCCCGCTGCCGATGTCGAGATTGCCGACCACGGTCTCCAGCCCCCGCAGCCCCGTGCACAGCAGGCGCCGCTCGTCGCGCCACTGGATATCGGTCAGCTCGACACCCTCGGTGTCCAGCGCCAGGGCCGGCGCGCCGGCGCGCTGCAGGTGCAGGCGGCCGCAGACCAGGCCGCGATCGCTGGAGACGGCCTCGATCCAGGCCATCCACTCGCCATCGGCCGACCCTGCGGGACAGCCGATCTGCTCGGCCGGCTGGCGGATGCGGACCGGCTCGGAACTGGCGGGTCCCAGTCGGTACAGGCCCGCCTCGTACCAGCTGCCTTCGCCGTGGTCATGGCTGGCAACGCACAGCAGGTCGCTGGGACCGCACCAGGCCGCTTCCCAGGGATTGAACGGCGCCTCGGTGATGCGCCGCGGCGCACCGCGCTCCGGCGCCC
Source organism: Roseateles violae (assembly GCF_030410485.1). Lineage (GTDB taxonomy): Bacteria > Pseudomonadota > Gammaproteobacteria > Burkholderiales > Burkholderiaceae_C > Roseateles_D > Roseateles_D violae. Next base: position 2,892 of record NZ_JAUHHC010000008.1, read on the forward strand.
AGATCCAGAGGCTGCGCCAGCGATCGGCGCCCGTCGGGCTGGCCACATCGGGCAGCCAGGCCGGGCCGGCGGAGGACTTCATCGAATGGCCGCCCTCGCGCCCCGAGACGTCGGCCGACAGGCCCGCGACCAGGATCAGCAGCTGCGTGCCGTCGGCGGACCAGCGCAGCTGCTCGACGACACCGCCGGCCAGCCAGGATTCCCGGCGTTCCGTGCCGTCCAGGCTCAGCAGCTCGACGGCATCGCCGCCGCCGGGCCGGGCTTGAACCAGGGCCAGCAGCCGCAGCGGGGCCGAGGGCTGTGCGAGCCGCGTGCCCGCGGGCAAGGAATCGCAGCGGCCCTCGCCGTCGAGCCGGTACACCCGCTTCGCCGGCCCTGCCTCCAGCGCGCCGGGCATCGCGCTGCCGGTGAACCAGATCTGCCCGTCCAGGGCGACCAGCTCGCTGGCGCCGTGCAGCTGCTCGGTGCCCGGCTGCCACCAGGCTTCATAGAGCTGCCGCACCCGCGCACCGGCGGGGGTCGAGGACATGTCGGCCGGCAAGGCGGCGGGCGGCGTCATCTCCAAGGGTTGGCGCACGTCACAGGCCCCAGGCGAAGGGGTCGGCCGCATCGACGAGCAGCTGGGCGTCCAGCGTCACATGGGCGCGCCCGCGAATCGTCGGCCGTATCGTCACCCGACCGGCGGCCTCGCCGTCCAGCTTCGCATAGTGCGCCTTGAAGACGCTGCCGATGACGCTCTCCTGATGCCAGGTCTGGCCCGGCTGCAGCAGTCCTTCGGCCGCCAGGCAGGCCAGCTTCGCGCTGGTGCCGGTGCCGCAGGGCGAGCGGTCGTAGGCGCCGCCGGGGCAGAGCACGAAGGCGCGGCCATCGTGCGCGGGCGAGCCGGGCGGCCCCAGCAGTTCGACGTGATCGATTTCGGCGCCGTCCGCACCGCGTATGCCCTGGCGCCGGAGCGCCTCGCGAATCGCCTGGGCGACCCCGGTCAGCGATTCGATCTGCGTCTGGTCGACCGCCAGGCCGTGATCGGCGCAGAGAAAGAACCAGTTGCCGCCCCAGGCGATGTCGCCGTGCAGCGTGCCGATGCCGGGCACGTCCGCCGCGACCTCGCGCAGATGGCGGTAGGAGGGCACGTTCTCCACGCTGACCTCCCCACCCTCGTGCAGCGTGGCGGTCACGAGGCCCACCGGCGTCTCGATGCGATGGCTGCCCGGCGCGATGCGGCCGAGGTGGTGCAGCGTTTCGATCAGTCCTATCGTGCCGTGGCCGCACATGCCCAGATAGCCGACGTTGTTGAAGAACAGGATGCCGCAGACGTTGGCCGGGTCCTGGGGCTCGCAGACGATGCCGCCGACCAGCACCTCGCTGCCGCGCGGCTCGTTGACCAGCGCACGGCGCCACCGATCGTGCCGTTCGCGCAGAACGGCCAGGCGGGCGGCCATCGAGCCGCCACCCAGGTCCGGGCCGCCGCTGACGAGCAGGCGGGTCGGTTCACCGCCGGTGTGCGAATCGATGAAGCGGGCCAGGGGCAGGGAATGGGGCATGGTCTTGTCTCAGGCTTCGAGGATGGGAAGCAGCAGGCGCGAAGGCCGCTGCACGTCGTGATGGACCTGCTGCACCGCCTTGCGGCAGCTGGCGGCCGAACCGATGGGCTCGGCCACATGCGGATTGGGATCGGCCCAGGGAAAGTTGGAGCCGGAGATCAGCAGGCGCAGCCGGCTGCCGGCCGGCAGGCGATGCGCCACATAGGTCAGCGGCACCGTGATGCGCACGGTCGCGCCCGGCTCGATGAAGCGCTCGGCATCGAAGCCCGCGTGGTAGCGCAGCCGCAGCTGCCCCTGGGCCAGCCGGATCGAGCGTCCGTCGGCCCGGTGCTCCACCAGCCAGACGATCACGTCCGCATCGGGCACGTCGGCCGAGACGAACAGCTCGGCCCGGGCCTCGCCGAGGATGGTCAGCGGCGCATCCAGCGCTCCGGCGTCGTAGACCAGGGTTTCGTGGTGCTGTTCCCGCTCCCGCATGTCCAGCAGCAGCTTGGGCTCGAGGCCCGCCGCAATCGCGCCGACGAAGGGCAGTTGCGGATCGTCGACGAACACATCCGAGGCTTGAGCCTCTGCGACCGACTCCGCGACCAATCGCCCGTCGCCGCGCGCCGAGTTGGCGCGTCCGCCGCTGGAAAGATGGAACTCGCGCAGCCTCGCCTGGGCCGGCGGAAAGCTCGCGAAATCGCGCCATTCGTTGGCGCCGGTGACGAACAGACGGACGCGCTCGGCCATCTCGGGGCCGCTGCCGCGCGCGCGCAGATGCTGATCGAAGAAGGCCAGGCGGAAGTCCACCAGGTCGAGCTGCGCGCTCGTTCCGAACTGGTACGGTCCATGCGATTCGGCGCCGCCCGCATAGCTTTGCCCGTGATCCCAGGGGCCGATCAGCAGCCGGTGACGGGGCCGGTGCTGCTCGGCCGCCTCGATGCCGCGCCACAGCGTGAGGCTGCCGACGCTGGCATCGAAGTTGCCATTGATCAGCAGGATCGGGATGTCGATGCCCGCCAGCTCCTGCGCGGCGAAGCTGCGCTCCTGGAACCAGTCGTCGAAGGTCGGATGCCGCAGCACCGTCTCGTAGTGCTCCAGAAAATCGCCGCTCAGATCGTCGGCGCCCGCATCGCGGGCCGGCCGCCTGAGCATGCGTTCAAGCACATCGGGCCTGGCCAGCACCGGCATGGTGGACATGAAGCCGGCCTTCAGCTCATTGAGCGATTCCACCTGCAGGATTCTCAGCCAGTTCAGCGTATGGGAGCGCGCGAACACGCCGCCGCAATACGGCACCTCGCGGAAGAAGTCCATGGTCGGCACGGTCGGCACGATGCAGCGCAGATGCGGCGGGCGGGCCAGCGCCGCGGCGACCTGCGTCATCGCGACATAGCTGCTGCCATCCATGCCGACCTGGCCGCTGCACCAGGGCTGGCTGGCAATCCACTCGACCGTGTCGTAGCCGTCGCAGCGCTCGTGCGGCGCATTGAAGCTGAACTTGCCTTCGCTGATGCCGATGCCGCGTATGGTCTGAATCACCACCGCGTAGCCCGCGTCGACATAGCGCAGCACGCCCAGCCGCTTGAAGCCCATCACCGATTCCTTGTACGGCGTTCGCAGCAGGATGGCCGCCACGCGGGCGTCCTGGCCGCGGTCCTGCGGCAGCCAGACCTGGGTGTCCAGCCGGGTGCCGTCACGCATGGCAAGCATCAGCCGCAGGTCGGCGGCCGGCATCGGCTCGGGCGGCGGGAGGACGCTGCTGCCGTTGGCGCGTTCGAGCAGGCTGATCGAACTGATCGCTGGGCCGTGGGCGCGCGAGGCTTGGGTCATGGTGTGCTGTCGGTGAAGTAAAGGGCTGGTCGCAGGCGGAAAAGCCCGAGCACCGGTCTCAAGCTTGGCCGCGTCGGCACTTTAGGTGGGCGAAATATCGGTCCAGATAGCGCAGTCAACCGTTTTTTTATGGTGCGTCGCGGTTCGCATATGTTTTTGTCGGTTCGGCGATAGGTCCGCTGCCCGGTCTGGCGTAGCCTTCGCTATCGCCGCCGCTGCGGACCATGGGCAACTCAGGAAGACAGACAACGATGAAGACCAAGAAGGCAAGCGCATCCTCGAATCACCGCTTCGGCCGCGAAGAGACCGCGGCGGCGTCGGCGGCCGTGAAGCCGGCGAAACGGGCGAAGCGCGCCGCCGCCGGCCAGCCGGCCGCTTCGGGCGTCGCGGCGCTGGACGAGATCTTCCAGAACTGGAATCGCAGCGACTCGCCGGGCATGGTGGTCGGCGTGGCCCAGCACGGCAAGACGATCTACCGGCGCGCCTTCGGACTGGCCAGCCTCGAACATGGCGTCGCGAACACCCCTGCCACGCGCATGCGCATCGGCAGTTCGAGCAAGCATTTCGCCTGCGTCGCGGCCTTTGTGCTGGCCGAGGACGGCAAGCTCGACGTCGATGCACCGATCACGCGCTACATCCCCGAGCTGCCGACGCCGCGCGGCGTGCCGACGCTGCGCCAGCTGATGAACCACACGGGCGGCTTGCGCGACTATGTGGACCTGGTGACCATCGCCGCCGGCCTGACGCTGCAGCCCCCGGGCCGGGCGCTGGAAATGCAGCTGCTGCAGACCGACGCCAACTTCGCGCCCGGCGAGGGGCAGATGTACTGCAACGGCGGCTACCACCTGCTGTCGATCGCGATCGAGCGGGCCGCCGGCATGCCCTTCGAGCAGTTCCTGCGCGAGCGCATCTTCGAGCCGCTGGGCATGAGCGAGACGGAGTCGATCCCCGGCGACATGGGCGTGATCCCCCGCATGGCCACGCTGCATACCGCGCGGCCGGACAAGTCCTGGCGCCGCGGCATCTTCATGAGCGAGGAGATCAAGGGCGAGGGTGCGATCGTCTCGACCATCGACGACATGCTGAAGTGGCTGGCGCATCTGCGCGCGCCGCGCAAGACGGTTGCCGCGGCCACCGACTGGGCGCAGCTGTGGGCGCCGACGACGCTGAAGAACGGCCTGGTGAGCAGCTACGGCCTGGGCCTGTTCCGGCATGACTACCGCGGGGTCGAGGTGATCTACCACTCGGGGGCCGTCATCGGTGGCCTGTGCCAGATGCTGACCGTGCCGGCGCATGAGCTGGACATCATCATCCTGAACAACGGCGCCCTGGTCAGCCCCGACGCGCAGGCCAAGCGCATCATCGACGCGCTGCTGCCGCAGGCCGTCTCGGGCGAGCCGCCCAAGATGGCCGAGAGCAAGCCTTATAGCCCGCTGTTCGGCACCAAATACGTCAACGCGACCGGCCTGGTGATCGGTTTCGAGGACTGCGCAGGCAAGCTCGGCATCTCGATGTCGCACTCGCCCGCGGGAGCGCTGCTGCGCGACGAGGGCAGGACGCTTCGTGTGGCCTTCGAGGACACCGTGATCGGCCCCTATGTGCTGTCGGTGGACGAGCTCAAGGGCAAGGGCGGCGAGCCGCCCAAGCAGCTGCTGGTGCTCGAGTCCGGATCGCCGGTGAAGTTCACGCTGGTGCCGCGCAAGGTGCCGTCCACGCAGACCGCCGGCCGGCCGCTCGTCGGCCGCTACCGCTGCGAGCATCTGGATGCCGAGGCGACGATAGCCTTCGACGGCGAGCAGCTGCTGGTCAAGCTGGCGGGCGGCTTCGGCGCCGTGCGCATGTCGGCAACGGCGACGTCGGCCAAGGTCTTCGGTCTCAAGGTGCTGGGTGATTCGACCAGCGCCGACTATTCGCTCGTGGCCGAGACCCGCGACGGCGAGATCGCCGGCTTCTACATCAACAGCATGCGCACCCGCCATCTGTGGTTCAAGCGCGTGGGCTCGGCCCCGAGGCGCAAGAAGGGCCAGCAGAGCGGCCGCGTCGCATGAAGATTTTTTCCGCCTCGATCGCCGCCGAGACCAACACCTTCGCGCCGGCCCCGACGGGCATGGCGGCCTTCGAGGCCTTCGGCCTGTTCCACGCAAAGGACAGCCTGCAGGCACCTGAGGGCGTCGCGGCGCTGCGCCATCTCAAGTCCAGCTGCGAGCGGCGCGGCCACGAACTGGTCCCCGGCCTGTGCGCGTTCGCGGAGCCGGCCGGCCGGATCGTGCGCGAAACCTATGAGGCCTTACGCGACGAGCTGCTCGAGGACCTGCGGCAGGCGATGCCGGTCGATGCGGTCTTTCTGTTCCTGCACGGCGCGATGGCCGCCGACGGCTACGACGACTGCGAGGGCGACATCCTCGCCCGCGTGCGGCAGATCGTCGGCGAGCGCGTGCCGGTGGGCGCCGAGCTCGACCTGCACTGCCATCTGACGCCGCAGATGCTGGAGTCGGCGGATGCGCTCATCGCCTACAAGGAATACCCGCACACCGACGTGCGTGAGCGCGCCGACGAGCTGCTCGACCTGCTGCTCGCGACGGCGCGCGGCGAGGTTCGGCCGGTCACCGCAATGCACGACTGCAAGATGGTGGGCCTCTGGCGCACCTCGAGCGGGCCGATGCGCGACTTCGTCGATCGCATGAAGGCGGTCGAACGCCAGCCCGGCGTGCTCTCGGTGTCGCTGGGCCATGGTTTCCCCTGGGGCGATGTGGCCGACTGCGGTGCGCGCCTGTGGGTCGTCACCGACGGCGATGCCGCGCTGGCGCAGCGCCTGACCGATCAGCTCGGGCGCGAGTTCTGGGCGCTGCGCGACGCGACCCGCCAGCCCGGTCTGGAGATCGAGGCCGCGCTCGACCAGGCCCTGGCGATCGACGGTGGCCCCGTCGTGCTGGCCGACACGGCCGACAACCCCGGCGGCGGCGCGATGTCGGACAGCAGCTTCCTGCTACGCGCGCTGGTGGAGCGCGGTGTCCGCGACGTGGCAATCGGCGCGTTCTGGGATCTCGGCGCGATCCAGATGTGCGTGGACGCCGGCGTCGGTGCGCGGCTGGAGCTGCGCGTCGGCGGCAAGTGCGGCCCCGCCTCGGGCCTGCCGGTCGACCTGCAGGTCACCGTGCGCGCAATCAGGGACGAGCACCAGCAGGACGTGTTCGGCGCCAGCTGGCCGATGGGCCGCAGCGTGTGGGTCGAGTCCGAGGGCGGCATCCACCTGCTGCTGTGCTCGCTGCGCGGCCAGATCTACGGCACCGACGCCTTCACCGGCATCGGCATCACGCTGCAGGACAAGCGCCTCATCGTGATCAAGGGCACGCAGCACTTCTACGCCGCGTTCTCTCCCTTGGCCAAGGCCACCCTCTATGTAGACTCGCCCGGCGCGCTGACCTCGAGGTTCGAGGAGATCGCCTACCGCAATCGCAGCCTCCGCTACTGGCCCCGTGCGGCCGATCCCCACTCCTGAATCCATGAAGATCTTTGCCGCGACCATCGCGACGGAAACCAACACCTTCTCCCCGACTCCGACCGGCATGGCGGCGTTCGAGGAGTTCGGCGTCATCGGCCGCGGCGACGCCACGCCGGCCAACGAGACCAGCCCCTTCTTCGATGCCATGCGGCGCTGGGCCGCGCAGCAGGGCCACGAGTATGTGCAGGGGCTCGGGATTTACGCGACCCCCGGCGGCAGCACCGTCAGGCAGGTCTACGAATCGTTGCGCGAGGAGCTGCTCGAGGGCCTGCGCCGCGCGATGCCGGTCGATGCGGTCATCCTTCCGCTGCACGGCGCAATGGTCGCGCAAGGCTACGAGGATTGCGAAGGCGATCTGATCGAGGCGGTGCGCGCGATCGTCGGCGAGTTGGTGCCGATCGGCGTCGAGCTCGACCTGCACTGCCACCTCACCGAACGCATGTGCCGCAACGCCGACGTGATCGTCGCGTACAAGGAATATCCGCACACCGACATCGAGGAACGCCTGCGCGAGGTCTGGGACCTGACGCTCGCGACTGCGCGGCGTGAAGTCGAGCCGGTCACCGCGGTCGAGGACCTGCGCATGCTGAGCTTCTGGCACACGACGCGCGAGCCGATGCGCGCCTTCGTCAAGCGGATGCAGGGCCTCGAAGGCCGCGACGGCGTGCTCAGCATCAGCTTCGGCCATGGCTTTCCCTATGGCGACACGCCGGACACCGGCGCGAAGCTGTGGGTCGTGACGGATCGCCGAATCGATGTGGACGGCAGCAATGGCCGCGCGCTGGCGCGTTCGCTGACCGGCGAGATCCGCGACATGCGGGAGCAGACCCGCCCGCGCCCGCTGCTGCTGCCCGATGCGCTGAAGATCATCTCCACCTCAACGCAGGGGCCGCTGGTGTTCGCCGACACGGCCGACAACGCAGGTGGCGGCGCGCCGGGCGACAGCACCTTCGTGCTGCGCGGCGTGATCGATGCGCGCGTGGCCAACGTCGCGATCGCCGCGATCTGGGATCCGGTCGCGGTGCAGATCGCGTTCGCGGCGGGCGAGGGCGCCAGCCTGCCGCTGCGCATCGGCGGCAAGCTCGGTCCGGCCTCGGGCGATCCTGTCGACGTGACGGTCACCGTCAGGAAGCTGCGCGAGGATCACTTCCAGACCGGCCTTGGGGCGCGCCACGATTGCGGCCCGAGCGCCTGGGTGCAGGCCGCCAATGGCACCGACATCGTGCTGATCTCGAAGCGCCAGCAGGTGATGGGCACCGACATCTTCGGCGGTCTTGGCATCGACCTGCGGACCCGGAAGGCGGTATTCGTGAAGTCCTCGCAGCACTTCTACGCCGACTTCGCGCCGATCGCAAAGCAGGTCCACTACGTGTCGACGCCTGGACTGCTGCGCGATGACATCGAGCATATCGACTATCGTCGCCGCGATCTGAATTTTTGGCCACGCGTGGAGGCTCCGTGGAACGTTCGTTAGATTGGGAAGAACTCGAGCAGCGTTATCGCGCGGCTGCTTCGATGGCGCCCGGGCGCCGAGAGCCGCTCCGGCATGGTCCCGTGACGCCTCACTGGTCCGCCGATGGGCGGTATTTCTGGTACGAGCGCACGACGGCGCTCGGACGCGAACATCTGCTAGTCGACGTGCAGGCCCGCGCTTCCTCGGCCTTGTTCGATCCGGCGGCGCTGGCCGCTGCACTGACGTCGATACTCGATCGCCAGATCGCGCTCTCCGATCTGCAGCCGACCCGGCTGGAGTTCGACGCGCAGGGCGATCTGCTCAGATTCGAGTATGCAGGCGGTCGCTGGCGATGGCTGCGCGGGAGCGGACAGCTCAGGCGAGAGGGTGACGCATTCACCCCCGATGAGCTGGCATCGCCCGATGGCCGCTGGGCCGTTGCGTTGAAGGGACCGAACCTGCTGCTGAGGGCGGCGGATGAACCGGCCGCTCAAGGCCTGACGACCGACGGTGTCGCGGGATATGGATGGGGCGACTTCGTCGATTACACGACGCAGGCCTCGCGCCAGGCCTTCGGTCCGCCGTTGAAGCCGCATGCGCTGTGGTCGCCCGACGGTCGACGCCTCGCGATCGTGCGTATCGACCGCCGCAAGGTTGGCCTGATGCACCTGGTGCAGTCGGTGCCGGCCGAGGGCTCGCGTCCCGCGCTGTACAGCTATCCGTTTCCGATGGCGCATGACGGGGACGAGCAACGAGAGCGGGCAGAGGTGTGGTTCGTCAGCCTCGACGGTGCTCGCGTGCGCGCGCAGATCGACGTGCTGCAGACCTTTGCGCACCGCGCCTTCATCGAAGGCCAGGGACGCTGGTCGGCCGACGGCCGGCATTTCTACATCGTCGACAACGATCGTCTGCACACCAGCATCAGCCTGTGGCGGGTCGACGCGAGCGACGGCCGCGCCGAACGGCTGCAGTTCGAGACCGGCCCCGCCGTTGTGCGGGCCGCGCCGACACTCGCCGAGACACCGATCTTTCATGTCTTCTCCGACGGTCGTTTGCTGTGGTGGTCGCAACGCGACGGCTGGGGCCATCTGTGGTTATTGCAGCCTGGCGCACCGGCGCGCCAGCTCACCCAGGGCCCATGGCAGGTGCGAGAGTTGCTGCATGTCGACGAAGCCACGGGCGAGGTCCTGTTCACGGCCGGCGGGCGAGAGCCCGGTGTGGACCCGTATTACCGGCTCGTCTACCGCGTCGATTTGCAGGGCTCGGCGCCACGCTGTCTGACGCCCGAGCCGGCCGATCACCGCGCCCTCGAGGCGCCGCATGCGGGCAACGGTGAGCCGCCGCTGCGGCGCGGCCTGAGTCCTTGCGCGAGCTACTTCGTCGACGTGTACTCGACGGTCACGCAAGCACCGATCTCGGTGCTACGGTCCGCGGCCACGGGCGAGATCCTGATGACGCTGGAGCGCGCCGAGGTCGGGCACAGCCGGCCACAGGGCCTGCCGCTGCCCGAGCCGTTCAGCGTGCCGGCGCTGGACGGCGATGAAGAAGTGTGGGGCGTGCTGTACCGGCCGCTGGGCTTCGATCCGGCGCGGTCTTATCCGGTCATCGACCTGATCTACGCGGCGCCGCAGACCATTGCCGCCCCGCATGGCTGGGACACGGCGCTGTACGGCAGCCTGCCCGAGCGCCTGGCCTGCCTGGGCTTTGCGGTCGTCATCATCGATGCGCCGGGCACGCCCTACCGCTCGCACCGCTTCCAGCTGGCCGCGCATGGGCGCATGGAGGTCTGCGGCCTGCCCGATCATGTCAACGCGATCCGCGCGCTCGCGCGCAAGCATGCCTGGCTCGACGAGGGGCGCGTCGGCATTGCGGGCGGTTCGGGCGGCGGCTTCGCGACCGTGCGCGCGCTGGCCGATCACGGCGACTTCTACCGTTGCGGCGCCGCGCTGTGCGGCAGCCACGACAGCTCGGCCTACATCCCCTACTGGGGCGAGATGTTCCAGGGCGCCTGGGATGCGGAGCTCTACGCCAGGCAGGACAACAACAACATCGTCGACAGGATCCGCGGCGAGCTGCTGCTGATCCATGGCGATATGGACGACAACTGTCACCCGAGCATGACGCTGCGGCTTGTCGATGCCCTCATCCGGGCCGATCGCAACTTCGACCTGCTGCTCGTGCCGAATGCGGGCCACATCCTCGGCAGCGTTCCCTATGTGATGCGCAGGACGCAGGACTTCTTCGTCCGCCACCTGCTGGGCTGTGAGCCGCCGCGGCCCGGCATCCCCACCACCTCTTAAATCCAGATCGCACCATGACCACGCCCCTGCGCACCGTGAGCTTCACCCAGCTCAAAGACGCCACCCGCGAAGAATTCCAGTATCTCCACCGGCTCGAGATCGAGTACCACGCCGGCCTGCCGCGCCGCATCCTGAAGGCACTCGAAGAGCTCGATGGCGAGGGATCCATCCAGGGCTACCAGGTGAGCCGCCTGGGACATTCACTGCAGACGGCCACGCGCGCCGAGCGCGACGGCGCCGATATCGAGATGGTGGTGGCCGCCCTGATCCACGACATCGGCGACGCGCTGGGCACGGCCAACCATTCGCAGCTGGCGGCCAGCGTGATCCGGCCCTATGTGCGCAAGGAAGTCACTTGGGTGATCGAGATGCACGGCCTGTTCCAGATGCAGTACTTCGCGCACCTGATCGACCAGGATCCGACCGGCCACCTGGCCTACCAGGACCATCGCTGGGCCGCGTCCTGCCAGCGCTTCTGCGAGCGCTGGGACCAGCCTTCCTTCGATCCGCACTACCCGACCGAGCCGCTGAGCCACTTCGCCTCCAGGGTGGAGGAGGTGTTCTCGCGCCGGCCCTTCGATCCGGCCTTCGTCGAGCGCTGAGCGCTGCGGGCCGCTCCCGCGCGCGGGAGCGGCCGTTTTTTAACCGCGCGGCGCGTCGATCGGCTCGAAGCGCACATGGCGGGTGCGTCCGCCATCCAGCTCGAAGGCGGGCCGGCCCGTGCGGCTGCGGTCGACCGTCATCGCATAGCGCGCCGGAAACACCGGATCGCGAACCGCGACGCCGAACACGTGGTCGGACAGCGCCTCCAGCACCGACGAGCGCGTGCCGACGTTGGTGTCGATGTGCAGCAGCAGCTGCTCGCCCTCGGCCTCGACGCGCGCCGTCGCATCGAGATCGGCGACGCGGTAGCTGCCGATCAGGTCCTTGCCGGCCTCCAGCGAGGACGGACGCTGCGCGGGCAGGCGCTTGAAGCGAATCGCCGTGCCCGCATCGAACATCGTCAACTCCTCGCGGGCCGTGCCGTCCGCGGCGGGTGCCAGCTCGGAGAGCTTCAGCACATAGGGGCCGGCGCCGCCACCGCCCAGCCGCAGCTCGTCGCCATGGCGCTCCAGCATCGGAATCGGCGGCGAATGGAAGAAGGAGAAGCCCAGCTTGCCGCCGACGTCCTCGAAGCCGATCAGCATGCCCGTAGGCGAATGCCAGCGGGTGCCGAACAGGTGGGAAAGGCCCTCGCTGTCGGCGAAGGCCGGCCGGGCTTCGGTCAGCGCGTCGCCCAGGACCAGATCGATGACCTGGTTGGCCAGCTCGACCGGATTGAACAGCTCGCAGTTGCCGATGATGGCGATGTCCAGCTCATGCGCCGGCACGGTGATCAGCTGCGAGGCCACGCCGATCAGGCTGCCACCATGGTGCATCACCTCGACGCCGCGGTACTGGTTGCGGACCAGGCCGCAGGCATAGGCGGTGCGGAAGCCGTTGGCCAGGGTCACGACCTCGGTCATCGCCTGCCAGGTGCGGTCGCTGCCCACCTTGCGTTGATGGCCGCGCAGCTGCGCGAGCCAGCACAGCAGGTCGTCGACGGTCGATACCCCGGCGCCGGCGCCCTGGTTGTCCTCGCTGGAGCCGATGCCGCGGCGCCAGGATCCGTCCGGCAGCAGTTGGTGCATCGTCGCCAGGCGCGGCACGATCATGAAGTCGCTGGGGATCGACTCGGTATCGCGCATGCCCAGCGGCTCGAACACCCGCGTCTTCATGAACTTCTCGAAGCTCATGCCGCTGGCGCGCTCGATCGCGATGGACAGCAGCCCGTAGCCGGTGTTCGAGTAGAGCTGGCTCTGCCCCGGCGCGAAATTGACGGCCGTCTGCCGCCGCGCCGAGCGCAGTTCGATGCCAGGCCCCGGGGCGACCAGGCCGCGCGCCATGAAGTGCATGTCCCAGGAATCATGCAGGCCCGAGGTGTGCGTCATGAACTGGCGCAGCGTCGGATAGCCCTCGAGGCGCGGCAGCTCCGGCAGCAGCTTGTCGACCGGCGCGTCGAGGTCGAGCTTGCCCTCCTCGGCCAGCAGCAGGGCGCCGAAGCAGGTGAACTGCTTGCTCACCGAGGCGATGCGCATGCGCGTTTCCGGCGTGTTGGCGATCCCGTATTCCAGGCTCGCGAGGCCGAAGCCGCGGCGGTAGATGCTGCGGCCGCGATGCGAGATGCCGACGACCAGGCCCGGCTGGTTGCTGCGGTTGGCGGCGGAGAAGATGCCCTCGAGCGCTTCAAGGCTGACGGGCTGGCGTTCAGACTCCGGGGGGGGCGGCGCGGCAGTGTCGCTGTTGTTCATGTCTGGGATGCGCGCTAATGCGTCTGTAGAGATATCGATGGAGGGTGCGGTGGCGAGAGGCCGAGCCCGACGGCCGGCCGCGCGCTACCGCATGCCGGCTCAGAACGGGACCGACACGTCGAGGCCGATGGTGCGTGGATCGGTCACGAACACATAGGTGCGGCCCAGGGCTGGCGCGTCGCCGGTGCTGGCGCCGAGCTGTCCCCGTTTGTCGGTCAGGTTGCGAATGTAGAGGTTGACGCCGACCTTGCCGAAGGAGACCCCGCCCGAGAGATCGACCTGCGTGAACGAGGGCAGCTTGTAGTTGGGCGGCGCGACGGAATCCGGGAAGCCGGAATTGCGCTCGCCCTGGTAGGTGACGCCCAGTCCGCTGAACGCGGGATGACCGGCCACCTCGAACGCATAGCGGGCGCCCAGCGTGGCCGCCACCTTGGGCGTATTGGGCAAGCGATCGCCCGACTTGGCCTGCAGCCCAGGCGAGTCGGTCAGCAGCTTGGGATCGAGCAGGGAGACCGAGCCGCCGAGCGTGAGGTGACGAAGCGGCTGCAGACCGCCGGAGAACTCGATGCCGCGAATGCGCGCCTTGCCCAGGTTGGTGCCGAAGGTCACCGAGTTGACCGTGGTGGACTGCTGGAGGTCATTCCAATCGGTCTGGAAGAGCGCCACCTCGAAGCTCGTGCCGCTGTCCGGCAGGCTCAGCTTGTAGCCCGCCTCGTAGCTCCACACACTGTCGGTGCCATAGCTCGAGGGCACGCCCGGAATCGGCTGACCGGTGAGCGGGTCGACGGCGTTGTTGTTGACGCCGCCGGGGCGATAGCCGCTGGCTGCGCGCGCATAGAGGTTGCTGCGCGGGGTCAGGCGGTACTTGGCGGCCAGCAGATAGGTTTCCGGCGACTCGCTGAATTCGACGGTGCGCTGCGGCTGCGGACCGACCAGCAGGCCGTCCTGCTTGACCGTGTCCTTCTGCTTGTAGCGCGCCAGGCGCAGGCCGGCGGTCAGCGCCAGATCCTGGGTGGCATTCCAGGTAACGTTGCCGTACAGCGCCGATTCGCGATAGTCGCGCTCGGCACCATCGATCGTCAGTGCGCCGGGGATCGGGCCGCCGGTGGCGGAGACGGTCGACTGGGTGCTCAGATCGAAACGGTCGAAGAACGCGCCGACCAGCCATTGAATCGCCCCGGGCGTCTGCGAGACCAGCCGGAATTCCTGTGTCGTCTTGCGGTTGCGCACGTCCGAATCGGCGTAGGCGTTGGTCGCGCCAAGCAACAGCGTGCCCAGCGGCGTCAGGTCGACCCGGCTGATGTCCTTGACGGTCTGATGGGACGTGACGGAGCTCAGGCGTGCCCAGCCGAAGTCGTATTCGAGGGTGGCCGAGTACAGGTCGCGCGAGCCCTCGCGCGGCTCCTTGACGCCCAGCTCGGTATAGACCAGGTCGCCGGCCAGGGGCTTTTGCGTCTTAAGGTCGTAGACAACGCGGTTGCCGCCATCGCTCTCGCGCGTCTGAGTCATCGCGTTCAGGCGGACGCTGAACTCCTTGGTCGGCGTCAGCGACAGGTCGACCCGGCCGCCGCGTGCTTTCTTGCTGTTCACATCCTTGCCGCCAGCTGCGCCGGTGGCGTCGACATAGCCCCCGTCGCGCGACCCGAACGCGGCGACCCTCAGCGCGGCGAAGTCCTCGCGGAGCGGCGCGTTGATCACGGCGCTGGCGATGCCGTTGGTGCCGCCGTGCGCAGTGCCGGACAGGCCGAGGTTGACGCGGCCGTACAGCTCGGAGGTATCCGGCTGTTGGGTCAGGTACTTGACGATGCCGCCCATGGCCGAAGAGCCGTAGAGAGTTCCCTGCGGACCGCGCAGCACCTCGAAGCGGCTCACGTCAAGCAGATTGATGTCGAACGGCGTGCCGTCCGCCAGCGGCGTCTCGTCGATGTAGACGGTGGTCGGCGAGCGCGAGTCGATGCCGGTGGTCATGCCGCGGATGATGATGAAGCCGCCGTTGTCCAGCAGGCTGGAGTTCTGCAGCACCACGCCGGGCACCGACTGCAGGTAGTCGTTCAGGCTCTTAGCGCCGACCTCCTGCAGGCGTTCGGCCGGCAGCGAGGTGATGGCCAGCGGCACATCGCGCACCAGTTCGGCGCGGCGCGTGGCGGACACGGTCACGGTTTCGAGCACCTGGATCGCCTCGCTCCCCGGGCGGGCCGTTGCGCTGGCCGAGCCGGCGGACTCCGCAGCGCTCGCCGGGCTGGATGGCGCCGGGGCAGTCTGTGCATAGGCGCTGCCGATCGCGGCGGCAATTACCGTGCAGACGAATACAGCGCGCGGCGCATGTCGTCCGTGGGCTTTGACGGGCACTCTCATGAAACAGTCTCCATTTTTGTGTACGGTTCGCTGATCGACTTTGCGCAACGACCGGATCGCGGAATCGCAACCTGTTGGGAAGGCTAAGCTTCGAAGGCGGGCCGGGAGTTCGTACTCCCGTCAAAAACTTATGCGAACAACGCGTGCAGGCGCGATGCCGCGCCCGCAAGCGCGCATCAGTGCGCAGCGGCCTCCTCGATGCGTCGTGCGGCCGCCACCGTCCTCGCGAAGGTGGACTCGCTGGCTCTCAGCAGCGTGGCGCTGAGCAGCAAGGCCGGCACCGAGACGCTGATCGCCGCGATCAGGATGCTGCGCGGCGAATCGCCGAGGCCGTCCGACACCAGCCCGACGACCGGCGCCGCGATCGCGCCGAAGATCAGCGAGCAGACACTCTGGATCGAGATCAGGCGCCCGCGCAATTGGGCCGGTGCCATGTTCTGGATGGCGGTCGGATACATCATGCCGGCCGCGCCGGTCAGCATGCCGGTCAGCGTCGAGATGACGTACAGCGGTTCCACCGTGTCGATGAACAGCAGCGAGAGATTCGCGAGGGCCGCCACGAGGTATGACAGCCAGAGCGCGCGCACTGGCAGGGCTTCGCCATGGCGCTCGCCGAAGCGGCGCGCAACGTAGATGCTCAGCAGGAAGGCCAGACCGGTCGACAACAGTGTGAGTGGGCCGACGATCGAGCCGATCTGCTCCGCGGTCCGGTGGTACACGCGCATCAGGATCACGCTGACCCAGGCGCCCATCGAGCCGAAGCCCAGCGTGGCCGTCGCGATGCCGAGCTGGAAGAACACCACCGTTCTGAAGTTCTCGCGGATGAAGGGCAGCAGGCGCACCGACGCGTGCTCGTCCGGCTGGGCCGCGGCAACTGCAGCAGCCGGCGTCGAATCCGCGGTGCGCTTGCGCAGCCTCACGGTCGCGATCAGCAGCAGCATCAAGGGCGCGGGCAACGCCGCGCCCAGCAGGCTCAGCCGCCAGCCGTCCCAGGCCTGCAGGGCCGCCGGCAGCAGCGGGCGCACTGCATCGACATGGGCGACCAACTGGCCGCTGATCGCCAGCGCAAGACCGCCGGCGGAGGCCGCGGCGATCGCGAAGATCGAATTCGCGAGCTGGCGTCGCTTGACCGGAAACAGATCCGGGATCATCGAGAAGACGACGGGCACCAGACCCGCCTCGCCGGCGCCGACCATCGCGCTGGCGATGAAGAGCTGCTCGAAGGTTTGCGACAGCGCGCAAGCCACCACCGCCAGGCTCCAGACGATCACGCAGCCGCCGAGCACGACGCGCCGGTCGAAGCGGTCGGACAGCCAGCCCAGCGGGTAGGACGCGAGACTGGCGAACAGCGCGATGCCGGTGCCCTGCAGCAGGCCGAGCTGGAAGTCCGAAATCGAGAGGCGGGTCTTGATCGGCTCGGCCAGCAGCACAAAGATGGTGCGATCGACGAAGGCGAACAGCGTCACCATGGTCAACACGAAGAGCGCGTACCACGCGGCCTTGGGGGTGGACTCGAGCGCAGCGGGCGGGCTGGCGTCGAACGGCGCGGTTGGGGTGGCGACGGACATGTCTTCTCTCGTTGGGTTGGGCTTGGCGCGAGCACCGAGCGCGTGATGTTGTGCAGGGCGGCCGCGACTCGGGCGGATGAACGCAAGAATCGGGCTGACGACAGCCTACGAGCGGCGCGAGGACCGGCATTGGCGCCCTGCACTTAAAACGTATGCGATTGCACTGGCCCGCTGGAAAACCCGCAGAGCCACCGGCTCAGCTCAGATCGAGCTCCAGACTGATGGGGGCGCGATGCCTTCGGTAGCCGCGCGGCGAGTCGCCCACATGGGCGGTGAAGGCGGCCGAGAAGTTGCTCTGGTGGGCATAGCCGACGCGGTCGGCAATCTCGGCGACGCTGAGCTTGCCTTCGAGCAGCAGCTGCTGGGCCTCGCGCATGCGGCGCTCCAGGCAATACTGCGCCATCGTCATGCCAAACACGCCCTTGAACGAGGCCTGGAGCTTGTTGGCGTTGGTACCCAGGTCCTTTGCCAACACGTCGAAGCGCGGCGGTTGGCGGTAGTCCTTACTGAGCCTTTCGAGCGCCAACTGGGCCAGATCGGCGTCGCGCCAGCGCATGACGCCCCGGCCCTTGGACTGGACGCCCGGATCGCGCTTGACGGCATCCAGCGCATAAGCGACCAGTTCGGCCAGGCGGCCGGCGTACTGAAGCGCACGCATCTCGCCTTCGAGCGTCGTGTCTATCGTGTCCGCTACCAGATTCGCCACGCGGTGGTCCAGCGGCAAGGCGATGATGCGGCCCGGCGAACCTTCGCCCAGCGTGGCGGCCCGCAGCAGCGGCGGCAGATCCTGCGGCGACAGCTCGAAGATCTCGGACAGCGCGGACGGAGGGAAGATGCCGAGGATGCCTTGCTGACGGCAGCCGCCCCGCCCGTCGATGGTCAGCTTGACCCCCTTGGGCAGGCACACCATGGTCAGCTCCGGACGATTGAAGACCATCGGCGCCATGCCTTCGACCCGATAGATGGTGTCGCAGCAAAGGGTGGCGCGCAGAAAGATCAGCGCCTCGTCGGCGTCGGTGACGCGGCGGCGCAGCGTCGGCAGCACGCAGTTGTTGACGCTGATCTCCACGCCGCCGTCATAGCGGCAAATATCGGTGGAGCCGCTCCCCCCGATGCCACCGAAGAAGACACGAACGCCCCGCCGGGCAAAGCGCTTGAAGACCCCTCGTTCGGCGCCGGCCAGGTAGGCCGGGTCGTCAAAATCGAGTTGCTCGAGCATCTCGGAAAAGCGCTCGGTGCCATCGGGTTGCACCAACTGGTCCCACCATGAGAGCGGGCGGCCTGTCGCCTTGGTCTTCATATCGATTTCGCAAAATGTATGCGATTGCCTCGGGCTGGACTGTACTACTGTTCTCCTGCGGCTTCGTGCGATCTCATAAAAATCGATGGTGAGCGGCCATTGCCGCCTTGTCGACGGTCGATAGAGTCGATCGCATGCCCAATCCCGCAAGCCCCTCGCGATCGAATCCGTCCACTGCCGCCGAGCGGCTGCAAAGCCTGCGCACCTTGATGCGCGAGCGGGGTGCCAGCGGTGTCGTGGTGCCGATCAGCGACGAGCACATGAGCGAATACGTGCCGGAGCATGCGCAGCGGCTGCGCTGGTTGACCGGTTTTAGAGGTTCGGCGGCGACCGCCGTCGTGTTGGAAGACGCGGCGGCAATCTTCACCGACGGCCGCTATGTCGAGCAGGTCGGCCGGGAGGTCGACAGCGCGCTGTATGACTGCCTGCTGTCGCCCCGGCACGATTTCTCCGACTGGTTGAACCGCCATGCGCCCGATGGCTCGACCGTGCTGTTCGATCCCTGGCTGCACTCGCAGGTATGGCTCAGCGCGATGCAGTCGCGCCTGCAGCGCGGGGTGCTGCTGCGCCCCTGCACATCGAACCTCGTTGATGCGCTCTGGACCGACAGGCCTGAAATGTCGGCCGCCGCCGTTGCGCCGCATCCGCTGCAGTATGCGGGCCAAAGCTCGCAAGCGAAGCGGGAGGCAATCGCCCAGGCGATGCGTCAGCAGGGCCTCGACGCGACGGTTATCACCGCCCTGGACTCGGTGGCCTGGCTGTTCAATATCCGCGGCAGCGACGTGGCCCACACGCCGGTGGTTCGCGCATTCGCTCTGCTGCATGCCGACGCGACGGCGACGCTGTTCGTCGATCGGGCCAAGAGCTCGCCCGAACTGCTGTCCCATCTCGGGCCCGGCGTCAGCATGCTCGATTACGAGGCCCTGGTCGCCAGCCTGGCCGCACTTGCGCGCAAGCGCGTTTCGGCGAGCCCCAGCGGATGCTCGGTCGCCATCTTCGACGCCTTGAAGCTTGCCGAGATCGTCTGGCAACGCGATCCCTGCGAAAGACCGCGTGCCGCCAAGAACGAGGCCGAGATCATCGGCATGAGGCAGGCCCATCGTCGCGACGGCGTGGCGCTGGTGAGGTTCTACCACTGGCTGGAGGAGGCCGTCGCTGCCGGCACCGTGACCGAGATCGAGGCCTCCGAAAAGCTGCTGGCGCTGCGCGCCGAGGCGCCGGAGTTTCGCGATCTCAGCTTTCCGACCATTTCGGCGGCGGGACCCAGCGGCGCATTCGCCCATTACTGCGCCAAGCCCGGACAGGAGCGCAGCCTGGCTCGCGGCGAGCTGTACCTGCTGGATTCCGGCGCCCAGTATCCCGATGGCACGACCGATGTCACGCGCACGGTGGCGATCGGCGAGCCGAGCGAGGAGATGCGCCTGCGTTTCACCGAGGTGCTGAAGGGCCATATCGCGATCGCCTGCTGCAGGCTGCCGCCGGGGACGACAGGCGGGCAGGTCGATGCGCTGGCGCGCCAGTTCCTGTGGCAGTCGGGCATCGACTATGCCACCGGCACCGGTCACGGCGTCGGCAGCTTCCTGTCGGTTCACGAGGGCCCGGTCTTCATCGGCCGGGACGGCGGTACCCGTCCGGTGGACGAGCCCTTCATCGGGGGCCTGGTGATCTCCAACGAGCCCGGCTACTACAAGCACGGCCATTACGGGATCCGCACCGAGAACCTGTATCTGACCGTGGCTTGCCAAGGCCAGGATGGCCGCGAGGGCTGGCTCGCCTTCGAGCCGCTGACGCTGGTGCCTATCGATCGCCGCCTCATCCGATCGGAAGAACTGAGCCGCCGCGAAAGAAGCTGGATCGACAACTATCACCGCAGCGTCTTCGGCCAGCTGGCCCCGCTGCTCCCCACAGCGACGGCACGCTGGCTCGAACAGGCCTGCCGGCCGCTCTGAGGCCTGACGCTGGCGCTGGCGCTCACGCAAACACGCTTGGATCCCATGACAAACACCTCAGACGTAATCATTCTCGGTGCCGGCATGGCCGGCGCCTCGCTGGCCGCCGAGCTGTCGACCCGCTGCAAGGTCACCCTGCTCGAGCTGGAAGACCAGCCCGGCCGGCATGCGACCGGCCGATCGGCGGCCATGTTTTTCGCGAGCTACGGCAACGCGACGATACGCGGTCTGACCCGCGCCAGCCGCAGCTTCCTGGAGACGCCGCCCGAGGGCTTCGTCGATGTGCCGCTGATGATTCATCGGCCCTGCCTGATCGTGGCGGGCCAGCAGGGGCTGCAACAGCTGGATCAGCTCGGCAGCGCCCCGGACACCCGGCATATGCGTCGCCTCGATGCCGACGAGACGCTGCAACAGCTGCCCATCCTGAACCGGGAATGGGTGGCGGGATCGATGCTGGAAGAGGACTGCTTCGACCTCGAGGTGGCGGCCCTGCACCAGAGCTATTTGCGGGTGGCCAGGCGCAAGGGCGTGGCCATCGTCCTGGGCGCTCGCGAGACCCGGCTCGAGCGCAAGCCGGGCTGCTGGAGCGTGAGCTCGCGCGCCGGCGTTCACGAGGCGCCCCTGCTGATCAATGCCGCCGGTGCCTGGGCCGACGAGGTCGCCCGAGCGGCGGGCGTCGCGCCCGTCGGGCTGGTGCCCAAGCGGCGCACGGCCTTCATGATCCCCGCCCCAAAGGGCCACGACATCACGCACTGGCCGGCCGTCGTCGATGCGTCCGAGCAGTTCTACTTCAAGCCCGATGCCGGGCAGCTGCTGGTGTCGCCGGCCAACGAGGACCCGATGGCGCCTTGCGATGCCGCGCCCGACGAGATGGACATCGCGCTGGCCGTCGATCGCTTCGAGCGGGCGACGACGCTGCAGGTCACGAAGGTGACGACGCCCTGGGCCGGCCTGCGGAGCTTCGTGGCGGACAAGTCGCCGGTGCTGGGCTTCGACGCCGGCGCCGACGGCTTCTTCTGGCTGGCCGGCCAGGGCGGCTACGGCATCCAGACCGCCCCCGCGATGGCGCGCACCGCCGCGGCCCTGGTGCTGGGCGAAGACATCCCGGCCGACATCCGCGCCCAGGGCGTCAGCCGGGAAGCGTTTTCGCCGGATCGGCCGGGCCTGGCGCGCGCGGCCCGCTAGCCGGCGACGGTAACGAGCATGGACAGCGCCTCGCCTTCTCTTCTTGCCGCGCCCGTCGACGAGGACCCGCAGGAAACAGCCGAGTGGCTCGCGGCCCTGGACTCCGTGCTCGCCGCCGCGGGCCCATCCCGGCTGCGCTACCTGCTTGATCGCCTCGCAGAGCGGGCCAAGACGCCGGCGATCGCCTGGACGCCCGGTGCCGGCACGCCGTACCTCAATTCCATCGGCATCGATCAGCAGGCGCCATTTCCCGGCGAGCTGGCGATCGAGGAGCGGCTGGCTTCGATCATGCGCTGGAATGCGCTGGCCATGGTGGTGCGGGCCAACCAGGCCTATGGAGAACTGGGCGGCCATATCGCCAGCTATGCGAGCGCCGCGGACCTGTTCGAGGTCGGCTTCAACCACTTTTTTCGCGGCGGCGACGACGGCCCCGGTTCCGACCTGGTGTTCTTCCAGCCGCACTCCGCGCCCGGCGTCTATGCGCGGGCCTTCCTGGAAGGGCGGCTGAGCGAGCAGCAGCTGTCCCATTACCGCCAGGAACTGGCCGCCAGGCGTGTTGGCAGCTCGGGGCTCTCGAGCTATCCCCATCCCTGGCTGATGCCCGGGTTCTGGCAGTTCCCGACCGGCTCGATGGGGCTGGGGCCGATCTCGTCCATCCATCAGGCGCGCTTCATGCGGTATCTGGAGCACCGCGGCCTGAAGGACAACGCGCGACGCAAGGTCTGGGGCGTCTTTGGCGACGGCGAGATGGACGAGCCCGAGAGCACCAGCGCGCTGACGCTGGCGGCGCGCGAGCGGCTGGACAATCTGGTCTGGGTCGTCAACTGCAATCTGCAGCGCCTGGACGGCCCGGTGCGCGGCAACGGCCGCATCGTGGACGAGCTCGAGACCCTGTTCGCCGGCGCCGGCTGGCGCGTGATCAAGCTGCTGTGGGGCAGCGACTGGGACGGTCTGCTCGCCCGCGACGACAGTGGCGCGCTGCAGCAGGCCTTCGGCGAGCTGGTCGACGGGCAGTTGCAGACCTTCGCGGCCAAGGACGGCGCCTACAACCGCCAGTTCTTCTTCGGCCGCGACGAAGGGCTGAAGAGCTTGGTCGAAGGGCTGAGCGATCAGCAGATCGACCTGCTCAAGCGCGGCGGTCACGATCTGGTGAAGATCCATGCCGCCTATCTCGCCGCCGCGTCGACGACGGGCCGGCCGACCGTGATCCTCGCACAGACCAAGAAGGGCTATGGCATGGGCACGGCGGGCCAGGGCCGCATGACCACGCACCAGCAGAAGAAGCTCGAGCGCGAGGACCTGCTGGCCTTCCGCGACCGCTTCGCACTGCCGCTGGACGACGAGCAGGTGGCGTCGCTGCAGTTCTACAAGCCGGCCGAAGACAGCCCCGAGATGCAGTACCTGCGCCAGCGCCGGGCGGCCCTGGGCGGCTGCCTGCCGCAGCGCAGTGCCGCCGCCGGGCCGCTGGCCGTGCCGGCGATCGAGCGCTATGCCGCCTTTGCGATCAACGCGCAAGGCAAGGAGATGAGCACGACCATGGCCTTCGTGCGCATGCTCACCGGCCTGCTCAAGGACGGCGAGCTCGGGCCGCGCGTCGTGCCCATCGTCGCCGACGAGGCGCGCACCTTCGGCATGGCCAATCTCTTCAAGCAGGTGGGCATCTACTCCGCCGTCGGCCAGACCTACGAGCCCGAGGACATCGGCTCGATGCTGAGCTACCGGGAGGCGCGCGACGGCCAGATTCTCGAGGAAGGCATCAGCGAGGCGGGCGCGCTGAGCAGCTGGACCGCCGCCGCCACCAGCTATTCGGTGCACGGGCTGGCGATGCTGCCCTTCTACATCTACTACTCGATGTTCGGCTTCCAGCGCGTCGGCGATCTGATCTGGGCCGCCGCCGACCAGCGCGCGCGCGGCTTCCTGCTCGGCGCCACCTCGGGGCGCACGACCCTGGGTGGCGAAGGGCTGCAGCACCAGGACGGCTCCAGCGTCGTACAGGCGGCGATGGTGCCGAGCTGCCGCGTCTACGACCCCTGCTTTGCCGGCGAGCTGGCCGTCATCCTCGATCACGGGGCGCGCCAGATGCTGGAGTCGCAGGACGATGTCTTCTACTACATCACCTTGATGAACGAGAGCTACGCGCAGCCGAGCCTCGCGCCGGAGCTGCACGAGTCGGTGATCAAGGGCTTGTACCGCCTCGACCGGCTGGAGGCGCCGGGGCCGCGCGTGCGACTGGTCGGCTCGGGCGCCATCCTGCGCGAAGTCATCGAGGCGGCGCGGCAGCTGCGGGACGACTGGGGCGTGGCCGCCGAGGTCTGGAGCGCCACCAGCTTCAGCGAGCTGGCCCGCGACGCGCGCGAGGTCGAGCGCTGGAACCGCCTGCATCCCGAGGCGGCGCCGCGGCGGAGCCATGTCGCCAACTGCCTGGACGGCGCGGCGCCGGTGATCGCGGCGAGCGACTATGTGCGCGCCTGGCCGCAACTGATCGCGTCCTATGTAGATGCGCCGCTGACCGTGCTCGGCACGGACGGCTACGGGCGCAGCGACACCCGCCAGGAACTGCGCGAGTTCTTCGAGGTCAGCCGCACGCACATTGCCATCGCGGCGCTGGCGGCGCTGCAGCGGCAGGGCCTGATCGACGCGCGGCGCTGCGCCGAGGCGATCGAGCGCTATGCCGTGGCCGCCGAGCAGCCGAGTTCGTGGAGCGTCTGAGCCAAGGCTAGCGGTTCGACGGGGCCGGACGCCGTCGAGAAGACGGCCCGCGCCCGGTTCTGCGGATGGCCGGCCGCCTCGTCGAGGCGAAAGTGCCGGAGACACGCAGGCACCGGCAATGGCCGCATCCCCTCAGCGCTGCCGGGAGGAGTTGCCGTCGCCGAGAAAGCGCTCGGCCAGGCAGACCCAGTAGGCACCGCCGATGGCCACGTTGTGGTCGTCGAAGTCGTAGCCGGGATGGTGCACCATGCACGAGCCCGGGCGATCGCCGTTGCCGATGAAGAGGTAGCTGCCGGGCACCCGCTCGAGCATGAAGGCGAAGTCCTCGCTGCCCGGCAGCGCCGCCCCTTGCAGCTCGACGGACTCGGCGCCGAGCAACGCGATCCCCACCTCGCGCGCAAGCTGCGTCTCCTCGGCCGTGTTGACCAGCACCGAGTAGCCGGGGCGCCAGTCGATGGCGGCCTTCACTTCGTAGCTCTCGGCCTGGGCCTGCACCAGTGCCAACACCCGCTCGCGCAATCGCTCACGCACCGCGCGGTCGAGCGCCCGTACGCTGATCTCCAGCTGCGCCTGCTGCGGTATCACGTTGTTGGCACGGCCCGCGTTGAGCGCGCCCACCGTCACCACTGCCATTTGCAGCGGATCGATATTGCGCGAGACGATGGTCTGCAAGGCCATCACGATGCTGGCGGCGGCCACCAGCGGGTCGGTCGCCTTGTGCGGCATCGCGCCATGGCCGCCGACGCCGGTGAGCGTGACGCTGGCGTAGTCCGACGAAGCACCGGTCGCGCCCTCGCGAAACACAAGACGTCCGCTGGGCAAGCCCGGCAGGTTGTGCATCGCGAAGACGGCGTCGCAGGGGTATTTGTCGAACAGGCCATCGTCCATCATGCGAAGCGCGCCGCCGCCAGCCTCTTCCGCGGGCTGGAAGATCAGGTTCAACGTGCCCTCGAAACGGCCTTCGCGTGCCAGGTATTCAGCGGCCGCAAGCAGCATCGCGGTATGGCCGTCGTGGCCGCAGGCGTGCATCACGCCGGCATGGCAGCTCGCGTGCGGCACGCCGCTGGTCTCGTCGATCGGCAGCGCGTCCATGTCGGCGCGGAGGCCGAGCCGGCGGTGACCGTGGCCGCGCACCAGCCGCCCGACCACACCCGTTCCGCCGAGTCCTCGCTCGACCTCGTAACCCCAGGCCTGCAGACGCCGGGCGACGAGCTCGCTGGTGCGGTGCTCATCGAAAGGGAGTTCGGGATAACGATGGATGTCGCGGCGGATCGCGACGAATTCGGAACTGCGCGCGGTCAAGGCGCGCAGGACTTCGGCCGAACGTGTGCTCATTGCAATGTCTAGGCCGCGGCGACCGATGCACGCGACTTGGCGTAGACCGATTCGAGAAAGCGATGGGTGGCCGCGACGGCCGCCTCGGCCCGCAGCGAGTACTGGCCATCGAAGCCATGCTTCGCGCCGGACTGCTCGGCGTAGATGGCCGGCGCCGCGGAGGCGGCACGCAGCGCCGCGGCAAAGGCGCGCGCGTCTTCGACCGGCGCCAGCGCATCGTGGCTGCCGTGGAAGATCAGGAAGGGCGGCGCGTCGCGCCGCACCAGGCAGCTGGCCGAGGCATCGCGCCACAGCTGCGGATCCTCCGCCCGGCTGCGCGGGAAGACATGCGCCTCCAGATGCGGCAAGGCGCCAGCGCTGACGAGGTCGTAGGAGCCGTAGAAGGGCACGGCGGCCTGGACCGAGGTGTCGGCCGCTTCGAAGCCCGGCTGGTAGCGCTGGTCGTTCGCCGTGAGCGCGGCGAGGGCCGCCAGCGTGGCGCCGGCCGAGCCGCCAGTCGCGGCGATGAAGCTCGCATCGGCGCCGAGTTCCTTGGCGTGCTCGCGGATCCAGGCGATCGCGCGCTTGGTGTCCTCGAGTTGCGCGGGGTACTTGCTGGTCGGTGCCAGTCGGTAATTGATCGTGACGACGATCCAGCCCGCGCGCGCTATGTGCAACAGCAGCGGCAGCGCCTCGTTGTTCTTCTCGCCGATCATGAGCCCGCCGCCGTGCAGATGCAGCAGGACCGGCAGCGGCGCCGTCCCCCGCTCGGCGGGCGCCAGGACGTCAAGGGTGTTGAAGCGCCCGTGCGGGCCGTAGGCCAGGTCGCGGCGGGTCGTGATGCCGTAGGTGTCGTAGTTGATCGGGCGCAGCAGCCGTCGCCAATCGGTTGCGCGATCGATCCAGGCCGCTCGCTCCGGCGGGATGCGGTACTGGCCCGCATCGCCGAGCCCGTCGTCGAGCGCGCGCTGCATCACGCGGCGATCGCCGAAGGCGCGCAGAAACGTGATCGCCATCATCAGCGCAGCGGCGGCGCTCAGCCACAGGCCGGCCCGGCCGACCGATGTGGACGCGGCTCCCAGCAGCAGCAGCACGCTGGTCGATACTGCCATCAGCGCGACGAGCGGAAACGTCAGCTCGGTCCCGACGAGGGCGACGCTGTCCCAGTACAGCAGCAGGAAGCCCCGGCCTCGCCCGCGAAAGCTCGCGGCCAACCCCATCACGGCCCACAGCACACCAAGCAGCAGCAGCAGCCAGCCGGCAATCAGCATCATTCAGCGTCCCTCGATCCCTTAGCTCCATGGACCTGCCCGGGGCGTCTTCGCGCCTGGGGCAGCAAAGCCACGACCTTAGCCGGTCGCCGGACAGATATTTGGTGGCGCATCACCGAAACTGTATGCGCGCCCTGGAAGCGCCGGGCTCAGGACATGACCGGCCGCGCGCGTATCCACACTGTCTTGACCTGGGTGTACTGCAGCAGCGCTTCGACCCCCTTGTCGCGGGCCAAGGAGCCGGAACGGCGGTAGCCGCCGAACGGCGTCTTCACATCGCCCTCGCTGAAGCCATTGATCGAGACCGTGCCGCAGGGCAGGCGCTTGGCGAACATCAGCGCCCGGTCGATGTCGCTGGTGAAGACGCTCGCGTGCAGCCCGTAGTTGGTATCGGTGGCCAGCGACAGCCCCTCCTCCACCGACTTGACGCCGAAGACACCGAGCACCGGACCGAAGATCTCCTCGCGCGCGATCGACATTTCCGGACGCATTTCGTCGAACACCGTCGGGCGGACGAAGAAGCCGCTTCGATCGTCAGCGTCGCCGCCCGCAAGAATGCGTGCGCCGTCGGCTCGCCCTTGCGCGATATAGCCCAGCACGCGGCGGCGCTGCTCCTGCGAGACCATGGGTCCGATCTCGGTGGTGAGGTCCAGCGGGTCGCCGACCCGCAGACCGGCAACCCGGGCCAGGATCTTGTCGAGGAACTCGGCCTTGCGCGATTGGTGGACGATCTGCCGCATATTGGCCGAGCAGTTCTGCCCCCCGTTCCAGAACGCCGCATTGATCGCCTGCTCGATCAGGTCCTCGGAGATGGCGGCATCCTCCAGCACGATCAGCGGACTCTTGCCGCCCATCTCCAGGCCGACCGGCTTCATATTGCTCTGCGCCGAATACATCAGGAAGAGTGCGCCGACCTCGTTCGAGCCGGTGAAGCTCACCGCGTCGATGCCGGGATGTCGGCCTATGGGCTCGCCCACCTTGGGGCCCAGGCCCGGGATCACGTTCAGCACGCCGTCGGGCAAGCCGGCCATCGTGGCCAGTTCGGCCAGGCGCAGGGCGCTCAGCGGCGTCTGCTCCGCCGGCTTCAGGATCACGCTGCAGCCCGCGGCCAGCGCCGGTGCCAGCTTCCAGGTGGCCATCAGCAGGGGGAAGTTCCAGGGCACGACCGCCCCGACGACGCCGATCGGCTCGTTGACGATCAGGGCCGTCGTGCCTTCGCCGGTGGGCACCACCTTGCCGAACAGCTTGTCCGTCAGCTCACCGTACCACTGGAAGAAGTTCGGCACCTCGGTGCCGATCTCGTGCAGACAGTCCTTGATCGGCTTGCCGCTGTCCATCGACTCCATGACGGCCAATTCCAGCGCATGTTCGCGCACCAGCGCGGCAAGCCGAAGCAGCACTTCCTTGCGCTGCTCGGGCGCGCAACGCGACCATGCGCCGCCATTGAAGGCGCGGCGCGCGGCCTGCACGGCGAGGTCCACCTCGCGCGCGCCGTAGAACTCGATCTCGCCGAAAGGCTGGCCGGTGGCCGGATTGAGGTTGGCGTGCACGGCGCCCTGCCCCGGTGACAGATAACGACCGTCGATGAAGGCGCGCGAGGGCAGCGAGAGGCTAGCGGCGGCCTCGTCGATCGAGGACTGCGAAACGGTGGAAGTCATGGTCGAGAAATCCTTGCTGGATCGCATTGGGGAAATCGGAGAGCGGCAGGCTGGCTTGGGCGTTAAGCCGCGCAGGCGTGCAGCCTCCCTGCGGCATACCGCAGCGAGGCCCGCGACGCGCCGGACTTCAGAGCCTGGCCAGATGGGATTCCAGCAGGTCCGCTTCCTGGGCATTGAGCGGCAGCAGCGGCCGCCGCACCGAAGGCCCGCAATAGCCGAGCCGGGAACAGGCATGCTTGACCGCGGAGATGAACTTGCCGCCCTGCTCGAGCGCGTCTGTCAGCGGCGCCAGTCGCGCGGCGATTTCGCGGCCGCGCTGGAAATCACCTTCGATCACGCAGCTGCGATAGAGATCCAGAATCAGCTGAGGGGCGAAGTTAGATGTCGCGCAAATCCACATCTTGGCGCCGAGCGCGAAGAAGTCCAGCGCGAGATCCTCGGAACCGCAACAAAGCTTGATCGACGGGAAGTCGCGCAGCTGGGCCTGGGCCCGCTTCATGTCGCCGGTGCTCTCCTTGATCGCCACGAAATTGCTGCGACCGGCGATCTTCTTCATGAACTCGTCGCCCATGTCGGCGTTGGTGCGGGCCGGGTAGTTGTAGAGGACGATGGGCAGGTTCGCCACCTTGTCGACCTCGATGCAATGCTCGGCCAGCTCGTCCTGCGTCGGCGATGCATAGGGCGGCGCGCCCAGCAGCAGGCCGGAGGCGCCGGCTTCGCGCGCGGCCCGCGCCAGGACCAGCACTTCTGCCGTCGTGATCGCATTGACGCCGGCCAACCAGGGCGTGCCACGGCCCAGCAGCTTCGAAGCGCGCTGGAACTGCTCGATGCGCTCGTGGACGGTCAGGGCGTAGAACTCGCCCGTCGTCCCGCCGATGATCAGCCCATGGATGCCGGCGTCAACCTGTCGCCGGATCTGGGCCGACCATTGGTCCGGGATGAGACTGCCGTCGGCCTCCATGGGCGTGACGACGGCAGTGAATATGCCTTCAAACATGGGCGTGTCTCCTGGTTGATGCCGTTTGATCGGGGGTCAGGGCTGGCGATGCAGGCGCGGTACGCCCCGTTCCCTTGGCGCTTCGGCGCGCCGGTGACGGCCATCCTAGGAACAGTCGCCTCGCAAGAAAACCATGCGACGCGATTTCATAAGTTATCGGTGGGGCGGCAGCCGCGTGCCCGCCGCTCCGACGTAGACGATTGCACGAAAGCAAGGGCTTGGGTGAGCGCGCATAAATGTTTGTCGCCTGGGCGAAACCCGCAGCCCCGGCTTTTCATTAACGTGCAGGCGCTGGCTAGCCGGCCTGCGCTCGCACACTGTCATGTCGTCACTGGAACATCATCTTCAAACCGAGATCGAGCGCAGCCTGTCGATGGACCCCTCGCTGCCGGGCATCGTCGCCACCGTGTTGGCGCCGTCGAGCGGCTTCGCATGGTCCGGCGCCTGCGGCCGGGTCCAATTCGACGGCGAGCCTCTGCGCCCCGAACACGCGTTCCGCATCGCCAGCGTCACCAAGGTCTTTACCGCCGCCACCGTGCTGCGCCTGGTCGAGCAGGGCCGGCTGGCGCTGCAGGACCGCCTCGTCGATCGCCTGGGCCGCCGCAGCGTCGAGCTGCTGGCGGCGGCCGGCTATGCGCCCGAGCGCATCGGCCTGTTCGATCTGCTGACGCACACGGCCGGGCTGCCCGACCATGCCAGCAGCGAGGCTTACGCTCGCGCCCTGCAGGCCGATCCGCAACGACGGTGGACCCGGCACGAGCAGATCGAGCTGGCGATGCAGCTGGGCGGCCCGCTGGCCGAGCCGGGCCGGCTTTTCAGCTACAGCGACACTGGCTATCTGCTGCTCGGCGAGAGCATCGAGCGCGCCTCGGGCCAGCCGCTGCCGCAGGCGATGCGGGAGCGGCTGGCCTTCTCCCGACTGGGCCTGGATCAGACCCACTTCGAGACGCTGGAAGCGGCACCGGCGGGACAGCCGCGCGCCCACCAGTACATCGGCGCCTGGGATGCTCTGCAGATCGATGCCTCCTGCGATCTCTACGGCGGCGGCGGCCTGGTGTCGACCACGCGCGAGCTTGCCGTCTTCCTGCGCGCACTGCTGCGCGGCGAACTGTTCGAGCGGGCGCAGACGCTGGCCATGGCGCTGATGACGCCGACGGTGGGCTTTGCCGACGGCGCCTTTCTGCACTCGGCGCTGTTGCGCGGCAGGATCTGGGGTGGCATGCCCTGCTGGGGCCATGGCGGCTACTGGGGCATGGGCGCGGCCTACTTCCCGACCCATGACCTGGCGCTGGCCGTCAGCTGGGGACAGGCCGAAAGCGCGGCCCACACGGCCGGCACGCCGGAGCAGGCGGGCCTGATGGACCGTCTGGCCGCCCTCTGTGCCAAGGGAATCGGCGAGCAGTTTGGCCTCCGGCCGGTCCGGCAAGAACAAGCAGCGCCATGAAGCTGACCACGCTCAGCGGTGGGCTCTGGCTCGCCTTCGGTTCGCTCTGGCTGTTGCTGAGCGGCATGGCGGTGTTCCGCTGGACCGGGCGCCAAAGCATCATCCGCAGTTACTACGACAGCATGGCGCTCGCGGGCAGCGAGCTCGGCCCGCAGCTGCTGCTCATTGCGCTGGCGGTGTCGGCCTCGCTGCTGGCCAGCGGTGCGCTGGCAACGCCCAGCGGCCAGGTCGGAGCGGCTTTGACGCTGCTCTCCGTCGGCCTGCTGAGCATCGCGATCGGGCGCGGCTGGGCCGACGGCGCGCGCTTCGAAGCGGCCCTGCAGCAGAGCTTTGGCGCCGAATACCGCCAGGCAATCCTGCCCGAGCGCGCCCGGCTGCTGCGCGAGCAACTGAGCTGGCGCGACTGGATCCGGCCCCTCGATTTCGATGAGCAGGGCATCGAGACGATGGCCGACATCGCCTATGGCGAGCATGGCGAACGCAACCGGCTCGATCTGCTGCGCTCGGCCGAGCCGGCAGCAGCGGGCGCTCCGCCGCGGCCAGTGCTGATCGAGATGCATGGCGGCGGCTATATGTGGGGCGGCAAGAACATGGCCGGCAAGCCGCTGATGCACCTGCTGGCCCGGCGGGGCTGGATCGTCGTGACGCTGAATTACCGCCTGGTGCCCGCGGCGCGCTGGCCGGCGCCGCTGGTCGACGCGAAGAAGGCCGTAGCCTGGATCCGCGAGCACATCGCCGAGTACGGGGGCGACCCCGGCTTCATCGTCGCCACCGGCGCCTCGGCCGGCGGCAACCTCAGCGCGCTGCTGGCGCTGACGGCGGGGCAGCCGCGCTACCAGCCGGGCTTCGAGTCGGCGGACACGCGCATCCAGGCCGCCGTGCCGTTCTATGCCGGCCTGGCCGCCGACAGGCTCGATCCCGACGATCTGCTGGGCCGTCACCTCTACAACCATGTGCTGCCGCCCGAGTCGCGCGACGACCCCAAGGTGCAGGCGGACCTGTACCCGAGCACGCATATCGGCGCCGATGCGGCGCCCTTCTTCGTGCTGACCGGGACGCATGATGCGCTGGCCCGCGTCGAGGACACGCGGCTTTTCGTCGAGCGCCTGCGTGCCAGCTCCCAAGCGCCGGTGGCGTATGCCGAGGCCTATGGGGCCAACCATGGTTTCGACGACGCGCATTCGATCCGTGCCGGGCTGGCGGCCAACGCGGTGCAGCGCTTCCTGGAGCTGCTGTACTCGGACCACCTGCGCCGGGCGCGCGGCAAGACGCCGTGAGCGGCGGCCGCGCGTAGGCGTTCAAGCCCCACTCAGCGGGCCGGCACCATCCATCCAAAGGGATAACAACACTCATATGGGACAGCAAGTCTTGGTTCTCGGCGCCGGCATGGTCGGCACCTGCACGGCACTGGAGCTACAACTCAGGGGCCACGATGTCGTGCTGCTGGACCGGCGTGGCCCCGGCCAGGAGACCTCTTACGGCAATGCCGGTGCGATCCAGCGCGAGGCGGTCGAGCCCTACCCGATGCCGCGCGACTGGCGCACGCTGCTGTCGGTGGCCCTGCGCCAGGGCCTCGATGTGGACTATCAGCTGAGCGGCCTGCTGGCGGCCTGGCCGCAGCTGCTGCGCTATTGGCGCGAATCGGCGTCGCTGCGCCACCAGCGTACGGCGCGCGAGTATGCGACGCTGATCGCCCATTCCACCGCCGCGCATGACCGGTTGATCGAGCTGGCCGGGGCCCGCGATCTGGTCCGCGAAAGCGGTCTGCGCTTCCTCTTCCGCACGGCGGCGGCGCTGGAGGCGGCAAGCCGTCAGGCCGAGCGGCTGCGGGCCGAACATGGGCTGGGCGTCGCGCTGCTGGACGGGCCCGCGCTGGCGGCGGCCGAGCCGGCCCTGCGGCCGCGACTGGCCGGCGCCGTGCACTGGCTGGACACCTGGTGTGTCAGCGATCCGGGCGCGCTGGTCGAGCGCTACGCGGCGCTGTTCCGTCAAAAGGGTGGGCGGCTGCTGAAGGGCGACGCGCTCAGCCTCAGGGCCGCGGGCCCGGGCTGGCAGGTCGATACGGAGGAGGGTCGCGTCAGCGCGGCCCAGGCCGTGCTGGCCCTGGGCCCCTGGTCCGGCGAGGCGCTGCGGCGCCTGGGCTACCGCTGGCCGCTGTTCGTCAAGCGCGGCTATCACCGCCACTATGCCGGCGGCGCGACGCTGAACGTCGCCGCCCTGGATGCCGAGCGCGGCTATGTGCTGGCCCCGCAGTGCCGCGGGCTGCGGCTCACCAGCGGCGCCCAGATCGCCCGCATCGATGCGCCGCCGGCGCCGCGCCAGCTGCACGGTGCCGAGCGCGAGGCGCGCCAGCTGCTCGATCTGGGCCAGGCCGTCGAAGCCCAGCCCTGGATGGGCAGCCGCCCCTGCAGCGCCGACATGAAGCCGGTCATCGGCGCGCTGCCGCAGCATCCCGGGCTGTGGGTGAACTGCGGCCATGGGCATCAGGGCTTCACGCTCGGGCCGGTCAGCGGCCGCTTGCTGGCCGAGCTGATGGAGGGTCGCCCCAGCTGCGTGCCGACCACACCCTTCTCGCCGCTGCGCTTCTGAGACCGCCGTCCGGTTCGGCCGCCCCGGCCCGGCCGATCAGGCGTTGCCCAGCGCCAATTGCCCGCGCTTCAGCTACCCCTGCGCTCTGGTTGTCGGCTTGCCTCTGTATTTGCTGGTCAAGCGTTTATGGCGCGAACCAACGCTTTGGCAGTGCGCTGCCGGCGGTCTCGCCAGCACGATTCCGGGGCTGTGCTTCTTCCTCGCGCCTGACAATTCCATGTACTTCCAACGCACTTGGTTGCTGAACATATCGTTGGCGTTGGTCACCGGCCTTGCTTCAGGCGGTGCGCTCTGGTTTCTACTGAGAGCCATGCGCTCTAACCAACCGCTCCATCGGACCGCCCCGGCGGCCTCTGAGCTTTGACGTTAGAGCGCATGGAAGACACTTCTCTCACGACGCGTCAGGCCTACCTCGCGATGTACGCCTTTTTGAGCAGGCAGTACGAGTTGGGTTGCGAGGAGCTCGGCGGACTTCTGGGCTCAATGTCGCTCCTGGCCGATGGGCAGACGGTGGACCCAGCAGTCGGGCAGGACTGGGCAGAAGCTGTGGCTTCCGCGAAGAGCGGAACGGTAGATGCTTATCTCAAGCTGCAAGGCCGGGAGTCATCGTGAGCCGAAGCCTCCTCTTCGCAACGAGCATGCGCCCTAACAGGGCGGTCGACTCGGACACGTTGCGGCAAGGGGCCGCACGGCGCCGTTGGAAATCGTGCACCGCGCGGCCCCTTGCCGCAACGTGTCGGTCACCTCTACTACAAGGGCTTCCCCAAGAGTCAAGCAAATGAATTCCGTAGCTCGCAGCGCGAGCTGCTGGTGTGACAGGCAAGACTTGGCTCCAACCACCGGCGCTGGCATCAAGGCAACGAACAAGGTGCGGACTGGCGAAACTACAAACGGTCATCGGTGCAGCGCTTCACATGCTGCGGACCCTGATGCAAGACGCACGCGGGGGCCTCAATCGTTAGCCGGGAAGAAGCATTGCCTTCCCCTTGAAGTGATCAGGCACACCCCGCGCAGGTCCAACCTTGTTCCATCGACGCACGCCGTCACGCGGCGGAAGAAGTCGTTGAATTCAGTGCCCTGGTGATCAAGCTGGCATCGCGAACTGCTCGCCGTTGCTGAGCATCGCCCAGCACATCCTGGCGTTCTTGGCCGCGATGCCGACGATCGCCTTCCAGTAGCCGCGACGCTCGGCCAGCGCCACAGCCCATCGGCTGACACCGTCGGTCTTGTTCTTCGCGCTGACGAGCACGGCGCGGGCGCCCGGGATCAGCAGCGAGCGCAGGTAGGGATCGCCGGCCTTGGTGATGTGCCCGAGCCGGCTCTTGCCGCCTGAGCTGTACTGGCCCGGCGTCAGCCCGAGCCAGGCGGCGAACTGGCGGCCGCACTTGAACTCATGCCCATTGCCGATCATGGCCACCAACGCCGAGGCCGTGGTCTCGCCGATGCCAGCCAGGCGCATCAACTGTCGGGCTCGTGTGTCCTCGCGAGCCATCTGGGCCATGTGCCGGTCGTAGCCGGCGATGCGCTCGTCCAGGTGATGCAACTCGCTGAGCAGGTCGCCGATAGCGGTGTTGGCCCAGCCGGGCAGGTCCTCCAGGCACGCAGCGGCCTGGCGGCGCACGGTGGCGGCCTTGAGCGGCAGCACGATGCCGAACTCGCTGAGCAGTCCGCGGATGCGGTTGATCGTCCGGTGCGCTGCTCGATGAAGCCCTGGCGCACCCGGTGCACGCTGAGCTGTCCTTGCTGCTCCAGACTCTTGACCGGCACGAAGCGCATGCTCGGCCGCTGCAGTGCTTCGCAGATGGCGGCGGCGTCCGCGGCGTCGTTCTTGCCTCGCCGGCCCGAGAGGCGGTAGGGGATGACGAACTTCGGGGCCATCAGGCGCACCGTATGGCCATGCGCGACGAACAGCCGAGCCCAATGGTGGGCACCGGAGCAGGCCTCCATGCCGATCACGCAGGGCGGCAGCGAGGCGACCAGCTCCAGCAGCTTGGCGCGCGCGATGCTCGGGCGCACTAGGGCGGCCCGGCCGGCCTCATCCACCCCATGCAGGGCAAACACGTTCTTGGCGAGATCGATGCCGACGTACAAAATGGCCATGGACTTCCCCTTCTGAGCGAGTTGATGAGAGAGCGCACTTCCCATCGTGGCACTTGGTTGCCGACTGCCGCACTGCGGCTACCTCAGGACGGGGAAGTCCCTTTCATTCGTTAGGCAACGGTACCAGTAGCACTCACGTTCAGCGGGCGACTCCAGAGTGAATCTTCCGAGTTCTATCGTTTGACACATCTCGCACGATTCAATCGAATCATCTATATGAATTTTCATCGCCTTGTATTTCTTGTATTCGTGGCGAGTCTTTCCGGCTGCATGTCATACATCTACGATCTTGGTCAAGATTCCGCTTCGCGACGCTGCGATCAATTCGCTACGTCGATCGAGCGTTCCGAGTGCCATCGCCAGAACGGCAAGTCCTACGAAACATACAAAGAGGATCGCGAGAAGGTTCGGGGGAGTAAGTGACCGTGTTTCACATGGCAGCCACCAAATCGATCTGTTCGCTATTGCCTAACCGATCTACAGGGACTTCCCACCGGGTCAATCACAATTCGATCAAGTCATAGCAACGCCTGACCCTTGTAGTTTCCGACATTCAAGACTTGTGTTTTTTTGAGCGGCATCGCAACGAGGAACAGACTGAACATCTACAGACGGGCTTGAAGCGGCGCACTGCCGCGGCCCCAGATACGAACCGCTCAGCAGGACCCCATTCGCTCGGCGTTGTTGACTCGGCGTGCCGGGCGTGCAACGGACGGGTTATCGGGCTCACCTGCTGCCGGTCTGACCTGTGCTTTGCCTCTACGAATGTGGGTCTGCGAAGTGAATCTGGATCGTCAATTTCAGACCGGCAGTGGCGCTTTCAGCATGGGCAGCTTGCATTGCGGGATGGGCGGGACATGCTCGGGATCGAAGTCGATCTCCCGTGTCAGCACCGCCCACAGAATGCGGGCGTTCTTGTTGGCCAGGGCCACCAGAGCCTTCTGCCAGCCCACGCGCTCGCGCAGTTGCTGCAGCCATTGCGAGATGCGGTCGCTGCGCTTAGGCGCGGCCAGCAACGCAGACTTGGCGCCCTGGATCAGCAAGGTGCGCAGGTAGTCGTCGCCGCGTTTGGTGATGCGACCCAGCCGGTGCTTGCCACCGCTGGAGTTCTGGCTGGGCACGAGGCCGAGCCAGGCACCGAACTGGCGTGCGCTCTTGAACTGGCTCATGTCGCCGACTGCGGCCACCAGGGCTGAGGCAGTGAGTTCGCCCACGCCATGCAACTGGGCTGCACGAGTCGCAGCACGATCTTGGCGGACATGCAGCTTCACCTGCTGATCGCACCAGGCGATCTCATCATCCAGCACCCGCCAGTGCGCTTGCGAGCGCTGCAGGCCCAAGCGCATCACGCCGGGCAGTTCGTTGCTCGCATCCTCCAGCACGTCGCTGAGCACGCGGCGCAGCGCATCAGGGCTCTGTGGGAACACGAGGCCGAACTCTGCCAGCAGGCCACGGATGCGGTTGATGCAGGCCGTGCGCTCTTCCTTGTAGCCCTCGCGCAAGCGATGGATGCCTTGCCAGCCCTGCTGCTCTGGCGTCTTCACCGTCACGCAGCGCGTGCGGGTGCGAGAGGCAGCTTCGCAGATGGCGGCGGCGTCGTTGGCGTCGTTCTTGCCGCTGGCACCCTGAACCCGGAATGAGGTGATGAAGTGAGCAGCGATCAACCGAGCGTCCAGCCCCATCAGCCGCAGCCGCCGGGCCAGGTGATGAGCGCCGGAGCAACTCTCCATGGCAACCACGCAGCCGGTCGGCAGCGTGGCGGCCCACTGCTCAAAGCGCTGCGGCGACATCGGTCGCGCCAGCACCGGCCGCTCGGCGCGATCCACGGCGTGGACCTGGTAAGCACGCTTGGCCAAATCCACCCCGACTCGGGTAATCTTGTCCATGGACTTCCCCTTTCATATGGCTGCAGATTGATGACTTCGAGAACCCCCAATCCTGGCGCACTGACGCCGTTTGCCCGAAGGTGGGAAGTCCCTTCGTATTCGCTCGATCCGACCCGCAACGGCATGCCGCTGCAGGCCAACATTTCACTCTCGGCCTTCCGCGTCCTGCCGTCGCGGTCGGCTCAGCTCGAACGTTGAGCGAGGTCTGTATGGAATACGCGGAACTGAAGGTGCAGGAAACCGTCCTCGCATTGCTCGGCGTTTTCGAGTTCGACGGCGGCCGCGCGTGGAAGCGCTATGACTTCGCAGTAATGGAAGCGCTACATAGCCAAGGCCTGATCAGCGATCCTCACGGGCGCGCAGAGTCTGTCCGCCTGACCGATGAGGGAATGTCGAGGGCCAAGGCATTGGCGGCGGAGCTCTTCGGAACAAGCTCGAATCATTAGACCGCGGAGGACCGCTTTGCGGCATCGAGATCGGCTTGGCGGATGTCGCAGATGGGTCGCGACCGGAAAACCACGAGATTCACAAGCCGCCATTCACGTTGCGGCGATCTCGACAATCGCGAATCGGCTCAACTAGGCCTGACACCCAGCATCTTCATTGCGGCAATCGCTCTCGTCGCGCATCACAGCGATCGCGCCAAAGGCAGCATGCGCGCATCTGCCGCTCAAGTGCCGCGCAGTAGCAGCCGCACAGGCGCGAGCTAGAGCGCTTTGGCGGACACCGGTGCACCAGCCAACTGCACGTCGTCAGCCTACCTCCCGCAGGCTTGGGCCACGACGTCCCCCCGTTACGCCCCATGCAGCCGCATGGACGCAATGCCGCGGCGTGAAATGCGCACGCACTGCCGTGTCGGGCCACTAACCGTTGGACGCCGGCAAATCTGCGACGTCTCGGGCGCCGCCTGCGAGATGAACAAGCGCGCAGAACTCGGTTTCCATGACCAACGAATCACTTTCGATCATGGCGAGAACGCTTTCGCGAAGCCTTCTTTCGACGTCTCCGAACGCCTTGGCTTCGAATTCAATATGCGGAAATCCGACGATCCGGCCAACGAATACATTCCTGGTCGGATCGAACTCGATCAGCCCAAAGACCTGTTTGCCTTCCTTGCTCATGTGAAGCTCCGATACGACTGACCCGTACTTGGATCTTGAACGGACAGAACCTGCCTCTCACTGACAGCCGCTTGTCGCCGCGACCGCCCGGTCGGCGCGCTCGCCGATGGCTGCCGGCCAGCTTACTGCCGCGCCAACAGGTTTCCAAGAACTGTTCGATTTCGACGCTCCACAGTCGGACCGGCACCTCCCCTATTGAAGATCGCGACGTCCCACCAGCAGGGCCGTGCCGCCGGAAAGCCACCCTAACCACTTGAATGAGGAGGCTGGGCGAGCCTTGACTCACATCCTGCGCCCGCAACTCGGACCGGTGCGCACACGGCGAGGATTCCATCCGGTTCGTTCTCGGCGGCTCAGGAAGACGTCGAGGAATTCACGGCACGCGAGGAGTTGGACGGGACTTTCTTCGCGCCCGGTGTCTATGCTCTCCCACCGCCGAACCAGGCACATCCACAGGATGCCTCCCTTGAAATTTCCGCTGACATTGATCGCGCTGTGCGCCATTGCCTTCGTCGCCATCCTGATCCTGGGCCGTGCTGCCACAGGGCGGAAGGGGCGCAAAGCCACGGGCAATGCGTGGAAGCGGCCACCGCTGACCGAGCGAGAGCAAGCCATGTATTTCCGGCTGTCGCAAGCGATGCCAGACTCGGTCGTACTGGCCCAAGTGGCGTTCTCTGCACTGCTCGACACCAAGGACCGGCCAACCCGCGCAACGTTCAACCGAAAGATGGCCGACTTCGTCGTCTGCTCGAAGGCCTTCGAAGTCATCGCCGTGGTTGAGCTGGACGACGCCTCGCACCGAGGTCGCGAGTCACAGGATGCAAAAAGAGCCGCTCTGTTGACTGCGGCTGGCTACAAGGTCATGCGCTTCAAGAGCGTCCCCGATACCGCCCCGTTGCTCGAAGCGTTTGCGCGCCTGGGCCTGCCCGCAGCCCGCGCTCAAAAGATCTAGCGGCAAGGTTTCTTGCGCAACTGGATGCCCGGAGTCCTTGGTCCCGCTGACGGCGGCTGCCTCCACGGCTCAATTGCTTGACAATCGCCTCATGGCCCAAGGCAAACGAATTTCTGCGGAGATAGACAACGACGCCTTGCAGGCGATCAAGGAGATGGGCGCGGCAGCCAAACAGGCGCGCGTGCAGGCCGGCGAGGGGCAGGCCTCAGCGGCCGCCCGACTCGGCGTTCATGTCCAGACGATTGGCCGGATTGAAGCCGGCGAACCCGGCGTCGCCATCAGTCACATGATGGGCTTGCTCGCGCTTTATGGCATTTCGGTCAAGCTCTGCCCTGCTGATCGCCCGGTTCCCTAGGGCGTGGTCTCGCACCTTGGCCGGCAGTCACTCAGACCTGCGGCGACTCAGCCTTGATGCTGGCAGCCGATGCCGGCTCGGCAGCGGTCTTGACTCGCTTCTTGGCCGGTATCTTCTTCTTTGAAGGGGCCTTGCCAACAGCCTTGACGACTTTGGCCGCCAAAGCTCGCTTCGTCGCAGGAGCCTTCCCAGTCACGGCGGCCCCTGGGCGCGCCGCAACCTTCGCTGCGGACGTCTTCTTGGCACCAGCCTTCTTGGCACCAACCTTCTTGGGCACGGCCTTCTTCGCTGCGGCAGTCTTGCGACTCGGCTTCGAGGTGCTCTTCTCTTCAGCAGTCGCCTTCTTCTTGACGAGCAAGAACTCATCGAGCGAACGGCCTGCGGCGAGAGCATCGCGAATCCACTGAGGACGCTTGCCCATGCCGCCCCATGTATTGCCTTGGTTGTCTGCGAACTTCGGCGACTTCGCACCAGGCGCCGTTTTTGGCTTTGTCGCCTTCGCCCTTGTCCGACGCCCGCCGCCAACGATGTCGCCGCCAATTGTTCCGAAGAGGTGCTCGGCTGTCAGACCGAACTGAGCGATTTCCTTCCTGATGCGAGCAATGACGACCGACTGGATCTGCGCAGCTTCCTTTTGAAGTTTCTCGATCTGGATCATGATTCGGGATAGAGACTTGGCCATGTAGTAGCTCCAATGCAGTTGCCCGGGCAGTCTAGCCGCTTACGGCAGGCAACCATGTGCATGCGCCGCGCGTGCAATGAACGCAATTCATTAGTGACCTGCCCATCACCGCAGTCGATCGCTGATCTCAATGCATCGTTGCAAGGCCTCGTCGAGTTCGACGACTCGATCCGCAACTACTTTTCTGCGCAGAGCGACCAGTTGATCGGGTCCGACCAGATCACCTCTTGCCGGAAATCGCCGGGAGACAACGACGTGGCCCGGACCAAGTAGGCGCGGCTCACTAGCAGCTTGAGCTTATCTGCCGTTGCGTCTTCGACGTACGCAACATAGCGGATGCCGTTCGCGGTTCGACACACGGTGGTGCCGCGGCGCTGCATCATCGGCCATTCTCTCGCAAGCCGGGATTGCTCAGCGCCCCTGGCATCGTCGGCGCGCTGTCTGGCACTTTGCGCGGCAGCCTCCTTCGCCGCGCTTGCGGCCGCCAGCTGACTCGCATTCTTGAAGCCACGGTCGCGCAGGAAGGCGGTGTAGGCCGGCGTTGCAACCGCTGTCGTCGGCTCAGCGACCAAGACCTCGACCTGCTGGCACATATCGTTGAAGCGCGTCACCTTGGCCATGAACAGGACCCGGTCATGCTCGTCGCGCGCGGAGCAAAAGCCGTCGTCATAGACGCCACCGCGACGTTGGCAGATTTCGGAATAGGCGCGCTTCACGTACAGCCAAGGATCGCCGCCCTTGTCGTCGCGGCACCACCAGGCGCTCGCCGTGCGATATCCAGCCTCCTCCTTGTACTTGCCCCGCATTCGGCCGCCACGAATCACGTCGTAGTCCACCAATCGGGGTTCGTCTCCGGTTGCTTGGAGGTGCTCTCCGAAGTAGCGACCCAGCGCCACCAGGTCGTTCTCAGGCGGCGGCGACCGATCAATTGCGCACCCCGCCTGCAGCACGGCCGCACAGGCCAACACCAAGACCCGCATCCATCGTTTCAGCATGAGTTCCTCCGAAAGAGTTGACCCCTCACATCTGCCCGACCACATAACGCAGCAAATGTGCGAATTAGTGTGTGTATGAATGAGTGTACTTTCGAGACAGTGCGGCGGTGCGCAAACACCCGCAACAAGTCTTCGGCGAGCGAATCCGGGAGCTGCGTCAGGCCGCGAACCTGACGCAGGAGGACCTGGCGAGCCGGTGCGGGCTGTTCCGGACCTATATGAGCCGCATCGAAACCGGCCAGGCCAATCCAACGTTGACTATCATTCACGCCTTGGCCGACAGCCTGGGCGTTCATATCACCGCCCTGTTCGACGCGAGCGCGCCCGTTGCAAGACCCAAGGCTTCGGCGCGCCCATCGCGAGGACGCGTTGCGCGATGACTGCCCAGGCCAGGGGCCAGGTACCGTAAGGGCGTAGTCCCGACACCATTTCATGGCCTGCCCTAAGCGCCGACCGGGAGCCGCGCCAGGAATGCCTGGATCTGAAGCGCCACATCGCCGCCACCCGGCCACCGACGCAGAATATTCAGGGGCGTCAAGATCACCAGCAGGTCGTTGCCTTCGTAGTCGATCAGGCGGGCAATCGGTCGCAGGTTCTCGCCCTCGCGGCAGAGGTATAGCTCCGTGTCCATCGCGGCCGAGCGCAAGTCCTGGAGCGGCCCCTGCACGCGCACCTTGAAATCCTTGACGCGCAAGGCCAGCGGCTCACCCGAGCAGACCTGGACTTCCGTGCAGACCTGCAGACGCAGCAGCACGTCTTCGACCGCGCTCCAGGTGTCTTGCAGGCTCACCGGTTCGGGCGCGACCGGAGAGACCAGAAGCGGCACAAGGAGCGCCGGTCGCTCACCCGGCGGGTGGGGAAACCGCGAGAGAAGCTCGAGCGCCGGTATGGTGGCAGATCCCTGGAACCATTCGGTATGCCCATCCCCGCGATGCGACGCGGGTGTCTTGAACGGCGCCAGTGTGCGATGCATGGCGCGCTCCAAGTCCCAGGCGCGCCGAGCGCTCGGCAGCCACAAGACGCGCGAGGCCTCGAGGTCCAGTTGCTGGGCGTCGTACTCCGGCAGGCTCCGCAGGCGCTGGATGGGGTTCACCGCCCAGCCGAGCTTGAAGCGGCGTCGGTCGAGGCGCTGCAGCAGGTAAACGGCAGCAGGCTTGCGCGCGAGGGGTAGCGTGATTCTGGTATTGGTCATGGCTGGTCCTCAATGAACTCGCCGGACGTAGCCGCCCAGGATCTCGATGTACTGCTCCGGCTTCAGGCGGCCCATGCGGTACAGCAGGCAGACGGCGATGACGCCGAGATCGAGGGCCGGAACTCGCAGCAGGCCTACATCGGAGTTCAGGGTGGGCTCGAGCTCTGCGGCGAGCGGCGTGACGGACACCGCCCTCACCTGCGGTTGGAGCAGCATCCAGTCGATCAGGTTCACCTGGTCCTGCAGCGAGAGGCTGCGGGTCTGTCCGGTGATCTGACTGAGCAGCGGTCCGCCGGATAAGCACAGTCCCTGCCCTCCGACGTAGTCTTCGAAGGCCCGGGCAAAGCGGACCTCGTCCGTGACGTCGGTGTCCGGCCGCGGTTCAACCCACAGCCAGAATCCCTTGGCTGCTTTGGGTGCTTTAGCAGCGACGCTCATTGCAGGCCTCCGACCGGTGTCATGTCTTGCAAGTCCGCGATCCACTCGGCGCGGCAGCATTCGATGCGAACGAAGACGACTTCGCGCTGGCAGATCAGCCAGCCCAGGACCACGCCGCGATCGGACGGCGCCAGCGGCCGGTTGAAGGGCAGCACGGCGATGCGCGACGGCGCGATTGCGGCGATCAGCCCGTGAGCGCGCAGATAGGCTTTGAGGCGCCCGCGCCAGGTGTCCACGGCCGGGCGCATCCAGGCCCGATGCCAGGAGCACATGGAGCCAAAGGATCTCGGTGCGCAGATGCACCAAGGGGTTCTGGGAATCAGTCATGAAGCTCTCCTTGGCGGGCGGCATTCAAGGCCTGTCGAAACGGCAGGCGTGAGTTCGCCCAGCACGGCCGCCTTGGCGGTCGCGCGTTGATGGATGGATGAGAGGGGGCGGCTTTATGCCGCGTGCTTCAGCGCGCTCGGCGGAGGCTGTCCCGGCTGCGCCGAGTCGTTGGCCGCCGACGGGGGTGACTCCCTGCCGGCATTGCCGCTGGAGAAGCGGGTCGCCAGCAGCCGGTCGATGGCCGAGCCATCGCGCCGGGTCAGGTTGGGCACGAAGCGGCTGTAGACACGGAACAGCATCTCGGTGCTGGCGTGGCCGAGTTGGCGGGCGATCCATTCGGGCGCTTCGCCGGAGGCCAGCCACAGGGTCGCGGCGGTGTGCCGCATTTGGTACGGCCGGCGGCGCTCGAAGCCGAGATGCCGCAGGATCGGATACCAGACGCGGTCCGAGAAGTTCTTGTTGTCGAGCGGCATGCCTTCGCTGTTGCAGAAGACATAGGCGCTCATCTTGCCGGTCGCTTCGTACTGGCGCTTCAGCGCCTCGTAGACGACTTGCGTCATCTGGATGTCGCGCTGACTCGAATCGGTCTTGGTGTACTCGTCCTCGCCGAGCACGATGGTTTCGCGGATCAGGATCAGGCGGTTCTCGAAGTCGATGTACTTCCACTTGAGCCCGTGGCATTCGCCGGTGCGCATGCCGGTGAAGAAGCGCACAGTGAAATAGTCGCGGTAGTCGACACGCACCGTCGACAGCAGCTTTTGCACCTCGTCGAGCGAGAAGGGCTGCACATCACCCTTGCGGTTCTTGAGCGGCTTGAGCGTGGCGATCGGCGAGCTGAAGCCGTGCGCTTCACCGGCATCGTTGAGGATCTGGCGCAGTGGCGACAAGATGCCGTTGATGCGCTTGTTGCTCATCTTGTCCCGCACCCTGCCCGGCAGCTCGGCGAGTTTGGCCCGAAAGGCCAGCACCTCGGCCTTGGTGATGCGGCCGATTTGCTTCTGGCCGAACTCGGGTATCAGATGGCCATCCAGGGTCGACTTCAAGATCTTGATGTGCGAGCGGCGCCACTCGACCTGGTGCTCGGCGAGCCAC
The DNA here is from genome assembly GCF_030410485.1 of Roseateles violae. Lineage (GTDB taxonomy): Bacteria > Pseudomonadota > Gammaproteobacteria > Burkholderiales > Burkholderiaceae_C > Roseateles_D > Roseateles_D violae. Next base: position 47,309 of record NZ_JAUHHC010000008.1, read on the forward strand.
TGCTTGGTGAACTCCGCGAAGGTTGGTGTCGGCGGGGACGCGTTGGCATCGCCGGCCGGCGGTGTCGTCGGTGCCACACCGGGCAATGCAGACGACCCATTCGCCGGAGCAGCCATCTTTGACAGGTGCTTGCTGCCAGGGAAGGTTGCGGCGTAGTCGAACGTGCCGGCGGCGATTTGCTCTTCGATCTTGTCGAGGGCTTTTTGAAGGCGCTTGCGGTTGGATGCAGAGTCGAGCAGCATCGTTTGTTCTCGACACCGTTGCCCATTGAACCGGAAGTCGAAGAACAACAATTTGTTGTCTACTCGCGCTCGAATGCTACCCATGGAGGACTCCGCCATTGGCCATTGGGATTGCGGAACGGTCCACGGCGGCGGCTGCGCCGATGTCCCTTGCGATCGTCTCCCAGACGAACAGAATCTTGCGGCCACCAAACGGGCGAATGTAGTGAATCCCCTCAAGGAGAACACTGTCCTTTAGCCGCTCTCGGATTGTCCTAACGTCGTATTTGATTCGGGCCGACAGCTCGTCAGTCGTCAGATAGGTGGTTTCGGGCACTTCTCTCTCCTTGCCAAAGTTGCGACAATGAGGACGACAAATTTCCATTCCACCGGTACTTTTGTCGTTCTGAATGACATCTTAGGGCAAAGAAAGACATTTGCAAGTGCTTTTTGTCGTTCTGAATGACTTTTTTTCTTAGGGAACGACGTGATCAAGTGCCATTTGTCCAGACTGATGGGCGAGCGCAAGATGAAGATCGCTGACGTCGCGCGCGAAACGGGGCTGCATCGCAACACGATTACCCTGCTCTATGACGAAACTGCTGTGCGAGTGGATATAGACGCCATAGACAAGTTGTGCGATCTATTTGGAATTAGCGTCGGCGAGTTACTTGAGCGAATGCCCGACAACGCCAACTGAGCCGGCGCTACGACAAACGTGGGGTGTACAGGGCCGGTATAGGCTGGTTGCGGCCGGCCAGATTTCTCTTGCGTCTGACTGCTATGGCCGATACCGGTCCTTGAGCATTTCGTGACTGGATGGGCTCTTAATCGACCTGGCCGGATCAGATTCGTGTGTCCAGTCGGTGAAGCGCCACTCGGAGTCCGTCCATTAAATCGAACGGGGCGGCCAACGGGTCAACGCGGCACCTTCCTGAACTTCATGGCGTTCAGGGTCACGCCCAATTTGCTCTTCAGCTGTGTCTCATCGGGCGGAAGATCAAGCATCTCGCAGGCTTGCGCCATGCTGGAAAACTTGAACTGATTCACTAGGTGATACCGGATCATCGCGTCCACATATCGCTTAACCTGATAAACCTCGGACTCGACATCGCCCTCAGAGTGGCCTCCATGAACTGAACGATTTCGGTAGCGCCTGAGGTGCTCAAGGACCTGGCCCGTAAAGCGCTCGTCCCCAGACAAGAACCGGACTCGCCGGATAGTCTTGTCATAAGAAGCCATACCGGTGTCCGTCAAGAACTCAAGAAGGCTCCATAGTTTCTGGATGGTCATGTCAAGGTCGATGGAATCCATTGCTCGCGCATACCGTACGAAGGCACTCTCCATAGCGTCCCGGTAAGCGTGCTTGCGTAGCATGGCTCGGATCTTGGCGCCCGTCTTCAACGTCTCCGCCGCCTTGGCGTCCAACTGCAGCAGTGGCGTGTCGCGTTGCAGCGATGGCTCGTACCAGAACTGCTCGGACTCAAGTTCTCCCGCTGAGTTGTGGAATGTATGAATCGGCCCCAGAAAAACGGCATTGATGGGCTTCCTCGGCCCGCCGAAAGTGATGCGCCACGGAGGGGTCTTGAGGAAATTCCAGATGCCGCGCAAGAGGTCGACGGCCGCCAAGCACTTTTCGGCGGCGTCCTCCATGGATCTGGCCTCGACCTCGGCTCTAACAGCCTTCATCTTGGGTTCATGGGCTACCGCTAGCCAGTGGCCATTCCGGTCAAAGAACCGTTGACGCTGCGCTTTGACGACCTTGGGCATCGCCTTGAGAAACTTGATGGAGACATCGCCGACCATGGTGCTGGTGAGCAAGCTGTCACTCGTGACGGTGATCGATGTGTACATCACGTGCGTTACTAACGACCTTTTTCCGTAGACCTTAACGGCGGCGCGCACGTGACGGATAAAAGCCTCTGGATCTTTCGCCTTGGCTTTGACGGCCGCTTCGCACCCTTTAGAGACCAACTCGAGACGCGTTTCCGAGGAAAAATCCTGGGGGAAATTCAGCATCGACCGAAGCACCGTAAAGATGACAAGCGAGTCGGCATCAAGCGAATGGATGTGATGTTCCTTAGAGAGGCTGAAGAGCCTATCGAGCACTACGGGAATGTCGAAGCCATTCTTCCACGCCACGTCCATCTGATCCCCCTTGTTTTACTTGCTCGGGTCGAGCGGCGGTCCCATCAGAGCATGCCGATCCGCTGTATTTCCTTTTTTTCCTGGCATCCTGCCGTCGAAGAAGAACTTCACCCGACGATGGTGGTGTTGATTATGGTTGCCGGGGTGCGCTGGTTGACTAGGTACAGCTGAAAGCGGCGGAGATTGTCTCAGTGGCGGTGTCGGGCCGGCGCTTGAGGAAGGCTGCACAATTAGCGCTCCGAACCACCCAAGTGAGCGGATGACCGACCCCAAGACCCGGAACAACCATTTCGTCCCGCAGTGGTACCAGCGTGGCTTCCTCGCCCCGGGTCAGTCTCGTCTCTTTCACCTGAACCTCGATCCGGACCGCAAGACGCTGGCCGACGGGCGGCAGGTGCCGCGCACGGCTTTGCACGAATGGGGCACCAAGAACTGCTTCGTCGAGTACGACCTGTACACCACGCAATTCGGCCCCATCGTCAACGACGACATCGAGAAGCACCTGTTCGGCGCCATCGACGACCAAGGTGCCAAGGCCGTACGCGCTTTCGCGCGCGGCGACGCCAACGAGATGCATGAGTCCTTCCAGGACTTCTTCGAGCACATGGCCGCGCAGAAGCTGCGCACGCCTAAGGGTCTGGACTGGATCCGTTCGTGCTACGGCCCACTGGACCAGATCGACCTGATGGTGGAGATGCAGGCCTTGCGGCTCATGCACTGCACGATGTGGGCTGAGGGCGTTCGGGAGATCGTCTCTGCGGCGGCCTCAGATGTAAAGTTCATCGTGACAGACCACCCGGTGACGGTCTACAACCCGCAGACCGACCCCATGTCACCGGATTGCGCATATCCGCTGGACCCGATGGTGGCGTCTCTGGGCACGCAGACCGTGTTCGCGCTGGACGCCAACACCTGTTTGATCTTCACCCACCTGGAATACGCCAATGAGCCCGACCGGCAAGATTTGACCCGGCTGCGCACGAACGCCAGGCACCACGGCGTGGGCATGACCCGCACGGATGCGTTCATCCGCGACCGACGCCTGAGCCGAGACGAGGTGATCGCGATCAACCACCTGCTCAAGTCGCGCGCGAGGCGCTACATCGCAGCAGCCAACAAGGACTGGCTCTACCCGGAGCGGCACTTCAGCGGCTCGTGGGCACAGATCGCCAAGGTACTTCGGCCCACAGCGGACCTCTGGCGCTTCGGCGGGGAGATCTACGTCGGCTACAAGGACGGCAGCTCCGGGTACTGGGACGAACATGGCCGCACGTCTAAGGCTCATGAGTTCCTGATCCGCAGGTCGCCGCGCAAGAACATCGCGGCCAACGACTTTTGCGGCTGCGGCAGCGCCTACGCGTACAAGGACTGTTGTCAGCAGGTGCCGGCCGCCGAGCGACCGCCGTGGGAGGTCTACGGCTTGCGCGAGCGCAACATGATGTTCTGCAATGCCATCCAGGGCATCCTGGGCCTGCATGAGCGTGCGTCCTGGGAGGACGTACGCCGCACCCTGAGCGACGACCAGGTCCGGCGCATCCATGTCGCCTTCTCGACACTGTGGCCCGAGGACACGGATCTGGCCTTGCTGCTGCCGCGACCGAATCCCAAGAGGCTGCGCTCCGTCTACATCGGCATCGCCGATCCGCGCACGGTCGACGCCACCGTGCTGGGCTGGTTGCCCTATGTCGACGAGATCGTGCTCGTTAACCCATTTTTCCTGGGCACGCGCATGAAGCCCGAGTACAGCCCCATCGACTCACCGGCCGGCCACAAGATGCAGACGCTCAAGAACGTCTTGCTGCTGCTGAAGCTGGAGCCGTTCATACGCGCCGGCCTCGTTCATCTCGTGCCCGACCCCGGCGAGGTCAGCGCGCCGCTCGGCAAGCATGTCCGTGACGTCCTGACCCGTCGCACCGCCGGCTGGAAGCCTCCCAAGGGTGGGCTCCACAGCCTCCTGAAGCTCGGGGAGGAAGAGCACCGCCGGTTCATCTGGATGCTGCCAGAGGCATCACTGCGACACTACATCGCCAAGCACATGCCGGAGGCCGACGCCGCAATGACGGATCGGGTCATCGCCTACTTCAAGCGCCAAGCCGAGGCCGATCCGTACACGTTGCTGCAACCGCTACCCCTTGGAGACGCCGGCGCGCAGTTCCAGATCTACAAGGGCCTTAGCTTGGAGTCCGCGATGTATCTGGCAACGCTGACCGGCTCGGTTATCCATGTCGACACCGAGGCGCACTGGGAGCAACTCCTTATGGACGCGCAACCCGCTGGCGTGCCGTCGCAGCGCGTCTGGGCGCCCGTACGACAGGCCCTGGCTGAGATTAGGTTCCCGGTGGACCTCGATTCGCGTCGGGTGGCCGAACGGCTGTCCATCGGCGATCGGCCGCCAATCCGCTCGCTGCTGCGACGCCTGGCCGAATCGGTCTCTGCGCCAGGCACCGGCCCAACTCCCGATGTGTTGGCCAAACAGCTGCGCCAAGCGCGCGGCAAGGTCGAGCGTATGGCGATACCCACGGACGACGGCAATGTGCTCAACGCGCGTCTGGAGCTGCATGTACCGCCGGCGGGCTTCTTCCGCCATGAGGTGCAGCGGCTCATGGTGATGTTCGCAGGAGCTACCCGGCCCCGGTCGGTCCCGTTTGCATTGCATCTCGTGTTCGATGACCCGGAAAGTAGCGAGGCAGACGGCTCCGAGCCAGACGGTAAAACTGGCGGAATCACCTCTTCACGTGCAGAACTGCGTCGATAGCGTCGACTGCGCAGCGGTATCTAGCCAGCCCCGGGGCGAATCAAATCGGCTGAGAAGTGCTGGCAAGAATGGCGTCTGGCATGGCCGCAGGCGCGCGCCACTCACGTTTGAGCCTGGCTCGGGATTTTCACTCACAAGGGCACCTGAACGGCATGCCACACTGTGCCCATAAAAAGTCAAACGACCCTAAGGAAGGGGCTGCATAACAGCGGGCAGATTGAACGCGCCAAGTCAGCAGCAAGAGGAACAAATAAATGAGCGAAAACGTGATTCGATTGCACAAGTGCGTCCTTGCAGGCGTACTGGATTCATCAATCCTTAGCGCCGTTCAGGTTGATGCGACTGCCCTTCAAGAGTGCGAAGTCCTCGACTTCAAGCAACAGGCGCCTACCACAGATCTTGAATATGCGAAGACTGCACGCGACCTGGTGGCGCTGCACAATTCTTACGGCGGCTTCTTGGTTTTCGGCGTTCGAGAGATCGAAAGGGACCGCGCGTTTGAGCTCATTGGCGTTGTTCCCGGAAGTGTCCAGATCGGCAAGCTGAGGGACCTAGCCCGCGCATACACAGGCAGCGAGCTGAGGATCCAAGCGAGTTCCAAGGTGCTCGATGGCAAATGCTTGGAGATTGTTTGGATCGCGAAGCGGTCCGTGGGTGAGAGCCCGGTCAAGTTCACGAAGAATGGCCCTGAGGAAAAGCCCGGCAAACTGTGCTTCAAGCGCGGTGACGTCGTCTTTCGAAGAATCGAGAGCAATGCAGTAGCGCAGCTTCCGGACGATTACGACTTCTTGTACTCGCCCAGGCGCCCGCCATCCATCGAGCTGTCAGCCACAGACTTTTCTGACGAAGATCCTCTCGAACACAATCTGCCAGATCGAGTCCTGGTTTGCTCTAAATTCGTCGGACGCCGAGAGGTCCTTGGTGACCTCTGGACATGGCTCGCGGATGACTTCTCGCGCGTGCGGCTGATCGCTGGCGAAGGAGGGCTTGGAAAGACGAGCCTGGCCTATCGGTTTGCCGAAGAAGTTGCATCGCGCCGCGTTAAGCCATTCGAGCAGGTTGTCTGGTTGACGGCTAAAAAGCGCCAGTTCATTCCCGCTGAGGATGCTCATCGAGAGAACTACCACACCAACTTCGAGGACGCTAATTCACTTCTAAAAGCGATCGCAACAGCACATGGTTGCGTCGACTCGGACTTCGAAGGACTCGATGCGCGGGAACTGCTTCAGCTTGCACTGGAAAGTTGTTCAACTATACCCAGCTTCCTGGTGATAGACGACGTTGACTCCTTGACGCCAGAGGATCAGCAACGCGCGCTTGAGCTCGGCATGCGCACCCCGGCCAAAACCAAAATGCTGCTGACTACGCGGGTGAATTTCTCGTACTCCCCCGACAACGTCTTGAAGCTGGACGGCCTGGAGAGCGATGAGTTCAAAGAGTATGTGAAGGTCGTCAGAGACCGCTATTGCCTTCCTGCAGTGAAAGATTCCAAGATCGAGCATCTCCGAGAGGTAAGTGGAGGCTCGCCGCTCTTTACGGACTCACTGCTGCGTCTTGAGCGGCGCGGCCTTACTCTGGACCAGGCCATCAACCAATGGAGAGGCGAAAAGGGCTTGGAGGCAAGAAAGGCGGCGCTGCAACGTGAAATCCAGCAGCTCAGTCGCGAAGCGAAGCGAACCCTGTACGTGATCAGCCACGTGAAGAGCGCTAGCTACGTCGAGCTTTTGCGTATCCTGGACTACGCGGAGCAAACGCTGGGCGACGCGCTTCAAGAGCTCGCAGGACTGTTCTTGGTGAGCGCCCCTTCAATCGGCCGGGAGGCTCGATATACCGTTGAGCCCAACACCGGACTGCTTGTCCTCGAGCTCGCACAAAGCTTGGGTATTGATCACGCGGCTCTCGTTGGCGCCGCAAAGAGGGCTCGTACTGACGCGGTCGGGCTCAGCATCCAGAAGCGATCCGGGATAGTTGGCCTGGCTATTGCTCAAGCAATTGCGTTCCTCAAGGAGGATGACCCGAAGGCAGCTCTTGAGGCGGTGGTCTCGGCAGATAAGCAGCTTACGAAGCCCAATGCTGACCTCCTCCTGGCCATTGGCCGATTCAGTCTCAAGCAAAGGCCGCCCCTTCGAGATCAAGCAAGTAAGGCCTTCACCGAGTCTTATGTGCTCGGGCAGCGCAAACAACTTCTTTTCGAGCTCTGGTTCGAGGCCGAGTACGGTCGCGGCAGCCTTGAGTCCGCGCTGGAAGTCACGAAGAAGGCAATCGACCACGACGTCGGGGATGTGTACCGCTGGTACGAGAAGAGTGCGCAAATCCACGTCGCCCTTGCTCGCAGGTCGGATTCGAGGGTCTCGATTGACTCTGCCATTCGAGAGGTTGACCTGGCGGTGTCGGACCTGAGAAGAGCAAAGGACCTCTGCAGCGGAGATCTTCAGTACCGGCAGATGGATCAGTTGCTTGGCCAGGCAATGAGCCTGAGGTCGCAACTCGCCGCAGGTAGCTAACTGTGAGCGTCGGCTTGTGCGTAAAAAGCAGCCGGCTGGGGTTTCGTGTCCGACGTCATCTGTCGCTGCAGAGCAAGCTTCCGACAATACATCGGTACACGATGCCCCAGTCCTCCGCCCCGGTCCGCCTGGCGCTACCTGCTGCGCGATCTGACTTGTCGGCCTAGACTAGCGGGGCAATCCCCTTACAGCGCATGTCCGACCCCGTCGCCGAACTGTTGGCCCAAGCAATGGCGCTTCAGCCGGAAGAAAGAGTACGGCTCGCCGAAGCACTGCTGGCCCGCCTCGATCCTCACGACACCGACGGAGGGTCAGCGTGGTATGTCGAGCTTCGCCGCCGAATTGACGAGTTCGAACGCGGCGCCGTTCAGCTAATCCCCGCTGAGCAGGCGTACCTTCAGGTACGAGGTTCTCTTGCCCGGCGAAGGCGCTGACTCGCCCTTTGTCGCGTAGTGAGCGCAGGTTCTAAGCGAAGTCGATTGGCAGTACTGCGCGGGCATGGCGCCGAAGGTCATGCATGCCTGAGCGATGATTCGTTGCCGCCAAATCGGCTCAGCTCAACGTCGTTACTCGATCGAGTTTTTCAACAGAATCGCTGCAAAGCGCTACGCCGTTGTCCGGGCACTTCAGGCAACCGGACGGGCCGTCGCGCTCGGCAACGACCGCAACTTCGGCGCGGCAGCGACAAGGCCTCAGTACAGCGATCCCATTGGCCGGCTGTCTGGTCCGGTGGAACTCAGCATAGGCACAGCTTGGGCACCGAGTACCGTGCCCAACTTTCTGCCTAATGGTCATCAAGCTTTATAGACCGTTGCTTATTTGCACCACATCTCGCCAAGGGGCACGGAACCCAATGGTCGATCGGCGCATCTCTCAATCCTGCTGGGCACGGCCTGGGCACGAGAAGGGCACAAATTGGGCACAGAATGCAAAAAGCCAACCTTTCGGCTGGCTTTCTTAACGACCTAAGTCGTTGATTTCATTACTTTATTCGGTGGTTGCGGGGGCAGGATTTGAACCTACGACCTTTGGGTTATGAGCCCAACGAGCTACCAGACTGCTCCACCCCGCGACTGAAGCTGGCAGTATAGTACATTTTCACGTCGCTCGTCAGATCCCCGCCGCGGAAAGCGAAGAAAGAAAGCGCGGCGCGTCCTGGAAGCCGATCACCCGCACGCCCTCGAGCTCGCGTCCATGCGCGTCGAAGAAGATCGTTCCCGGCGGGCCGAACAGCTTGAAGCGCTTCAGCAGTTCGCGATCCGCGGGGCTGTTGGCCGTCACATCGGCCTTCAGCAGGACCACCTTGGCCAGGCGCTCGCGCACCGCCGGATCGCTGAAGGTGAAGCGTTCCATCTCCTTGCAGGACACGCACCAGTCGGCGTAGAAATCCAGCATCACCGGCCGGCCGGCGCCGGCCAGCGCCGCGTCGAGCTCGGCGACGCTGCGCACCGTCTGGAAACGCAACTCGGCGCCGCCGCCGGCCGCCTCGCCCTTGGCCACGCCGCCCTGGGTCAGCATCACACCGGCCAGCGGCTTCAGCAGATCGGTACCGCCGGCGGCCGCCCCGACCAGTTGCAGCAGGCCATAGACCAGCGCGACGATGGCCACCGTCTTGCCGAGCCAGGCCTGCGCGCCGGGGCCGCCGGCAGCGCGGAACAGGCCCAGCAGCGCGGCGATGGCGATCAAGAGCGCGCCCCACAGCGCCTGCGCCAGCGCGGCCGGCAACAGCGGCTGCACCATCCACAGCGCCACGCCCAGTAGCAACAGGCCGAAGAACTGCTTGACGCCCTCCATCCAGGCACCGGCCTTGGGCAACAGCGCGCCGGCGGAGGCGCCGAGCAGCAACAGCGGCACGCTCATGCCGCAGGCCAGCGCAAACAGCGCGCTGCCGCCCAGCAGCACGTCGCGGGTCTGGCTCAGATAGACCAGGGCGCCGGCCAGCGGCGCGGCGACGCAGGGGCTGACGATCAGTGCCGAAACGCCGCCCATCAGGAACACGCCGCCGATGCGGCCGGCAGGCAGGCGTTGGGAGGCATTGGACAGGCCACCGCTCAGGCCCGAAGGCAGCTGCAGCTCGTAGGCGCCGAACATGGACAGCGAGAACAGCACCAGCGCCAGGGCGAACAGGGTCAGCACCCAGGGCTTCTGCAGCGCGGCGGCCAGGCCCTCGCCGGCCAGGCCGGCGGCGACGCCCAACGCGGTGTAGATCAGCGCCATGCCCAGGGAATAGCTGGCGGCCAGCAGCAGGCCGCGGCTGCGCGTGGCCTTGCCGCCGCTGCCGACGATGATGGAGGACAGGATGGGCAGCATCGGCAGCACGCAGGGCGTCAGCGACAGCAGCAGGCCGGCGACGAAGAACACGCCGACGATGGTCCAGAAGCGGCCCGATTGCAGGGCGGCATCGAGGCGGCCCGATTCGCTCAGCGGCGCCGCGGCCTCGGCGACCGCCGACGGCGCCGTGCCGGCCGACAGCGGATCGACGGCCTCCAGCCGCTTGACCGCGGCGCTGCCGCCGAAGCCGACCAGGCGGACCTCGTAGCGGCTGGTCATCGGTGGGTAGCACAGACCCTTGTCGGCGCAGCCCTGGCCGGTCACGCTGAGCGTGAAGGCGCCGCTGGCCTGCTCGACCGGCACGCGCACGCGCAACTGCTCGCGGTAGATCTCGACGGTCTTCTGGAAGGTCTCGTCGAACTTGGTCTTGCCGGCCGGCAGCTCCGGCGCGCCCAGCATCGCGCCCTGCGCCTCGGCCTTGAACTGCTCGCGGTACATGTAGTAGCCGGGCGCGATCTCGAACGTCACATCCACGCTCTTGTCGTCCAGCGGCTTGACGCTGAGCTTGAAGGCCTGTTCGGGGTCGAGGAAATCATCGGCCTGCGCGGGAAGCCACAGGGTGGCAAGCAGCAGCAGGACGAGCTGGAGAAGTCTTCGGGTCATGTCGGGAGCGGTTCGAGTGCAGTTTCGAGTGCGTCTAGGGCGCCAAGCCGGCGAGCTTAATCCGAATCGCCTCGGCTCGCCCAGCGGGCGGATGGCCGCCGCAAAGAGGCATAAAAAAAGCCAGCTCGAGAGCTGGCCTTTGCAGGGCTCGGTCGCGGGCGACCAGAGTCCTGGCTGCGATTACTCGGCGGCGACGCCTTCGGTCTCGCCTTCCGCACGGTCGACCAGCTCGACATAAGCCATCGGGGCGTTGTCGCCGACGCGGAAGCCCATTTTCAGGATGCGGGTGTAGCCGCCCGGACGCGCGGCGAAGCGCGGGCCCAGCACGTCGAACAGCTTGACGACCATGTCGCGGTCACGCAGGCGGTCGAAAGCCAGACGACGGTTGGCGACGGTCGGCTCCTTGGCCAGCGTGATCAGGGGCTCGACGACGCGACGCAGTTCCTTGGCCTTGGGCAAGGTGGTCTTGATCGCTTCGTGCTGCAGCAGCGAGTTGCACATATTGCGCAGCATCGCCTTGCGGTGCTCGCTGGTGCGGTTCAGTTTACGGAGGCCGTTACGGTGACGCATGGTGCTTTTCCTTTCCTACGATATTTCCCAGCAGCCGTATCAGGTACTGCCCGGGTGCACCGGGTGGCCGGAGGGCCACCCATTCTTGAAAATTAACGCTTGTCCAGACCTTGCGGCGGCCAGTTCTCGAGACGAGCACCCAGGGTGAGGCCGCGCGAAGCGAGGACTTCCTTGATCTCGTTGAGCGACTTGCGACCCAGGTTCGGGGTCTTCAGCAGCTCGGTCTCGGTACGCTGGATCAGGTCGCCGATGTAGTAGATGTTCTCGGCCTTCAGGCAGTTGGCCGAACGCACGGTCAGCTCGAGCTCGTCGACCGGACGCAGCAGGATCGGATCGAAGCTGCTGGAGCGCTGGGCCGGCTGGTCGAAGGCATCGACCAGGTCGGTGCCCTGCAGCTGGGCGAAGACGGCCAACTGCTCGACCAGGATCTTGGCCGAGGCGCGAATCGCTTCCTCCGGCGAGATGGCGCCGTTGGTCTCGATCTCCATGACCAGCTTGTCGAGGTCGGTACGCTGCTCGACGCGGGCGTTCTCGACGGCGTAGCTGACGCGACGCACGGGCGAGAAGGAGGCGTCCAGGACGATGCGGCCGATCGACTTGGTCGGCTCATCGCCATAGCGGCGCATCGTGCCGGGCACATAGCCGCGGCCCTTCTCGACCTTGATCTGCATGTCCAGCTTGCCGCCTTGCGACAGATGGGCGATGACGTGCTCGGGATTGATGATCTCGACGTCGTGCGGGGTCTGGATGTCGGCGGCCGTGACCGGGCCTTCGCCTTCCTTGCGCAGGACCAGGGTCACTTCCTCACGGTTGTGCAGGCGGAACACCACGCCCTTGAGGTTCAGCATGATGTGAACCACGTCCTCTTGCACGCCGTCGATGGCCGAGTACTCGTGCAGCACGCCGGCAATCGTCACTTCCGTCGGCGCATAACCCACCATCGAGGACAGCAGCACACGACGCAGGGCGTTGCCCAGGGTGTGGCCATAGCCGCGTTCGAACGGCTCCAGGGTCACCTTGGCGCGATGACCGCCGAGAGGCTCCACATTGATGGATTTGGGCTTGAGCAGATTTGTTTGCATGAGGTCTTTCTTTCAATACCCTCGGTTCGTTACACCGATAAGGCTGAGGGACCAGCCGGGCAAGCCGAAATGGCCCTGCCCAGACGAGGGAACGCCGACAGGGCCCGCCAGGGCTCCGTCGGCAACAGCGAAACGATTAACGCGAGTACAACTCAACGATCAGCGATTCGTTGATCTCAGCGCCGAACTCATCGCGGTCCGGAGCCTTCTTGAACACGCCTTCCAGCTTCGTGCCGTCGACCTGGACCCAGGCGGGCATGCCGACCGACTCGGCCAGCTTGAACGCATCCTGCACGCGCAGCTGCTTCTTGGCCTTCTCGCGCACGGCGACGGTGTCGCCGGCCTTGACCAGGTAGGAGGCGATGTTCACGACCTCGCCGTTGACGGTGATGCCCTTGTGCGAGACCAGCTGGCGCGCTTCGGCGCGGGTCGAGCCGAAGCCCATGCGGTAGACGACGTTGTCCAGACGCGATTCCAGCAGCTGCAGCAGGTTGGCGCCGGTCGAGCCCTTGCGGCGCTCGGCTTCGGCGAAGTAGCGGCGGAACTGGCGCTCCAGCACGCCGTACATGCGCTTGACCTTCTGCTTCTCGCGCAGTTGCAGGCCGAAATCGCTGGTGCGCTGGCCCGAGGTGCGGCCATGCTGGCCGGGCTTGGAGTCGAACTTGGCCTTGTCCGCGATCGAGCGGCGGGCGCTCTTCAGGAACAGGTCGGTGCCTTCACGGCGGGAAAGTTTGGCCTTCGGGCCGAGGTAACGTGCCACTTTGCGTGTCCTTCATCAATCTGACGCAAGGCCTAGGAAGAGGCGCCTGCGCGAGTCCGGCCAATGTTTTTATGGGCTCGGACGGTGGGCTTATCGAAGCTGCTGGGCGAACCCTTGACTTCAGCAAAACGGCCGACTGGCCCACAGCTAAGTTGCTGCGCGCCAGCCGGCTTGGGAAAACGAATTCGCGATTATCGCACTAAACCGCGAAGTTTAGATACGACGACGCTTCTGCGGACGGCAGCCGTTGTGCGGGACCGGCGTCACGTCCGAGATCGAATTGATCCGGATGCCGAGCGCTGCCAGCGCACGAACCGAGGACTCGCGACCCGGGCCCGGGCCCTTGATCTTGACATCCAGGTTCTTGATGCCCTGCTCTTGAGCAGCACGGCCGGCCACTTCGGCGGCGACCTGCGCAGCGAAGGGGGTCGACTTGCGCGAGCCCTTGAAGCCCTGGCCGCCCGACGAAGCCCAGCTCAGGGCGCCGCCTTGACGGTCGGTGATCGTGATGATCGTGTTGTTGAACGAAGCGTGGACGTGCGCAATGCCGTCGGCAACGTTCTTGCGAACCTTCTTGCGAACGCGCTGGGCAGCCGAGTTATTGGGTGCTTTTGCCATATTGACCTTCTTTCAATGCTTGCCGCAGATCACTTCTTGCCCGTAGCGGCCGACTTGCGCGGGCCCTTACGAGTGCGAGCGTTCGTGCGGGTGCGCTGGCCGCGCATCGGCAGGCCACGGCGATGACGGAAGCCGCGGTAGCAGCCGAGGTCCATCAGGCGCTTGATGTTGATCGACATCTCGCGGCGCAGATCGCCCTCGATGGTCATGCGACCCACTTCTTCACGGATCTTTTCCAGATCGGCGTCGGTGAGGTCCTTGACCTTCTTGTCGAACGGGATACCGCAAGCGGTGCAGATCTTCTGCGCGGTCGTACGGCCAATGCCGTAGATCGAGGTCAGACCGATCTCAGTGTGCTTTTGCGGCGGAATGTTGATACCAGCAATACGTGCCATGTGCGTCCTCTAATTCGCTCGTGTCGTGCGGCTATCAGCCCTGGCGCTGCTTGTGGCGCGGATCGGTACAGATCACACGCACCACGCCCTTGCGGCGGATGACCTTGCAATTGCGGCACATTGTCTTGACGGATGCCGAAACTTTCATAGCCTGCTCCTTGACTAACTTCTTAAGCGCTCTGCGCGTTACCCGGGGATAGAAAAGCTCACTTCGCCCGGAATACGATGCGAGCACGACTCAGGTCGTACGGGGTCAGTTCGACGGTCACCTTGTCGCCAGGCAGGATGCGGATGTAGTGCATGCGCATCTTGCCGGAGATGTGACCGAGAACGACGTGCCCGTTCTCCAGCTTCACACGAAACGTGGCATTGGGGAGATTCTCGAGAATCTCGCCTTGCATCTGAATGACGTCGTCTTTCGCCATGCCTACGGTTTCTGTTCGGTTGGATTGTTTTTAAAAACTTGGTTCAGCCTGTTCAGCTGGCCTTGAAATTTGCCTTCTTCAGCAGCGATTCGTACTGCTGGCTCATCACATAGCTCTGCACCTGGGCCCAGAAGTCCATCGTCACGACCACGATGATCAGCAACGAGGTGCCGCCGAAATAGAACGGCACGTTGTACTTCAAGGTCAGGAACTCCGGCAGCAGGCACACCCCAGTGATGTAGATGGCGCCGGCCAAGGTCAGGCGGGACAGGATCTTGTCAATATGCTTCGCGGTCTGCTCGCCCGGACGGATGCCCGGGATGAACGCACCACTCTTCTTCAGGTTGTCCGCGGTCTCACGGCTGTTGAACACCAGGGCCGTATAGAAGAAGCAGAAGAACACGATCGCAGCGGCGTACAGCAGCACATAGATCGGCTGACCCGGGCGCAGCATGTCGGCGATGTCCTTCAGCCAGCGCAGGCTGTCGCCGGTCGCGAACCAGCTGACCACCGTGGTCGGCAGCAGGATGATCGACGACGCGAAGATCGGCGGGATCACGCCCGACATGTTCAGCTTCAGCGGCAGGTGCGACGATTGACCGCCATACACCTTGTTGCCGACCTGACGCTTCGCGTAATTGACCAGGATCTTGCGCTGACCACGCTCGACGAACACGACACCGAAGGTGACCAGCACGACGATCGCCACGACGACCAGGAACGAAACCGCCCCCATCGCGCCGGTACGCACCAGCTCGGCCAGGCCGCCGATCGCACCGGGCAGACCCGCGGCGATACCGCCGAAGATCAGGATCGAGATCCCGTTGCCCAGACCGCGCTCGGTGATCTGCTCACCCAGCCACATCAGGAACATCGTGCCGGCCACCAGGCTGGACACCGCCGTCAGGCGGAAACCGAAGCCCGGGTTGATCACCAGACCGGCCGAGCTTTCCAGCGCCAGCGCGATGCTCAGGCTCTGGAAGATCGCCAGGCCCAGGGTGCCGTAGCGCGTGTACTGCGTGATCTTGCGACGACCTGCCTCGCCTTCCTTCTTCAGCGCTTCCAGCGTCGGCACCACATAGGTCATCAGCTGAATGACGATGGAGGCCGAGATGTAGGGCGTGATGCCCAGCGCGAAGACGGTGAAGCGCGACAGCGCACCGCCCGAGAACATATTGAACAGGGAGAGGATGCCACCTTCCTGACCCTTGAAGAACTGCTGCAGCTGGGCCGGGTCGATACCGGGCACGGGGATATGCGCCCCGATGCGATAGACGACCAGCGCCAGCAGCAGGAAAACAAGCCGGCGACGCAGGTCGCCGAACTTGCCGCTCTTGGCCAGTTGGTTTGCGTTGGTAGCCACTGTGCCCCGTTCCTATCGCTTTAGGCGACGACCGTGCCGCCAGCGGCTTCGATGGCTGCCTTGGCACCCTTCGTCGCGCCCACGCCTTTCAGCGTGATCTTGCGGCTGATCGAACCCGACAGAATGACCTTGACGGTCTTCGCCAGTTCCGGCACCAGGCCGACGGCCTTCAGCGTCAGCACGTCGATTTCGTCGCCGGCCAGCGCTTGCAGGTCGTCGAGGTTGATCTCGGCGTTGTACTTCAGCGATTGCGACTTGAAACCGCGCTTGGGCAGACGGCGCTGCAGCGGCATCTGACCGCCTTCGAAGCCGACCTTGTGGTAGCCACCGGCGCGCGACTTTTGACCCTTGTGGCCACGGCCAGCGGTCTTGCCCAGACCGGAGCCGATACCACGACCGACGCGGCGCTTGGCGTGCTTGGCACCTGCCGCGGGCTTGATCGTATTGAGTTGCATCTTCTTGTCCTCAGTTCGTGCGGCGCTTACAGCACCTGCACGAGATAGGCGATCTTGTTGATCATGCCGCGCACGGCCGGCGTATCTTCCAGCGTGCTCGTGCTGTTCAGCTTGCGCAGGCCCAGGCCGACCACGGTGGCGCGGTGCGAGGCACGCGTGCCGATCGGGCTGCGAACCAGCTTGACCGTCAGGGTTTTCTTGTCAGACATGTGTCTCTCCAGTGCAGCGATCAGCCGAGAATTTCTTCGACCGACTTGCCACGCTTGGCGGCGACTTCCGAAGCCGTGGTGGCGCGCTTCAGGCCATTCAGGGTGGCGCGAACCATGTTGTACGGGTTGGTCGAACCGTGGCTCTTGGTCACGATGTCGGTCACACCCATCACTTCGAAAACGGCGCGCATCGGGCCGCCGGCGATCACGCCGGTACCGGCCGGAGCCGGAGCCATGATCACGTGCGAAGCACCGTGCTCACCGACCACGTTGTGGTGGATGGTGCCGTTGCGCAGGCTGATCTTGACCATGTTGCGGCGAGCCGATTCCATGGCCTTCTGCACGGCGACCGGAACTTCCTTCGCCTTGCCCTTGCCCATGCCGATACGGCCATCGCCGTCGCCGACCACCGTCAGAGCGGCGAAGGACAGCGTACGGCCGCCCTTGACCACCTTGGTGACGCGGTTGACCGCGATCATCTTTTCCTTCAGGCCGTCGTCATTGCCTTCGGTCTGCGCGCGGGGTTGAAACTTTGCCATTTCGTATTCCTTATTGCGTCAGAACTGCAGGCCGGCTTCGCGAGCGGCCTCGGCCAGCGCCTTGACGCGGCCGTGGTAGGCGAAACCTGCACGATCGAACGCCACCTTCTCGATACCAGCGGCCTTCGCCTTCTCGGCGATGCGCTTGCCGATCAGCGTCGCGGCGGCCACATTGCCACCCTTGCCGGCGGCGCCCAGCTCGGCGCGGACTTCCTTTTCGGCCGTCGACGCGCTGGCCAGCACCTTGGTGCCGCAGTCGGAAATGACGCTGGCGTAGATGTGCAGGTTGGAGCGGAACACCGTCAGGCGTGCGACGCGCTGGATGGCGATCCGGGCGCGGGTCTGACGCGAACGACGGATGCGCTGTTCTTTCTTGGTCAACATTGCGCTGCTCCTTACTTCTTCTTGGTCTCTTTGAGGACGACCTTCTCTTCCGCATAGCGGATGCCCTTGCCCTTGTAGGGCTCGGGCGGACGGAAGGCACGCACCTCAGCGGCGATCTGACCCACCACCTGGCGGTCAGCACCCTTGATCAGGATTTCGGTCGGCGTGGCGCACGTCACCGTGATGCCAGCCGGCATGTCCTTCACCACCGGGTGAGAGAAACCGATCTGCAGGTTCAGCTTCTGGCCTTGGGCCTGGGCACGGAAGCCCACGCCGACCAGGGTCAGCTTGCGCTCGAAACCCTTGCTGACGCCGTTGACCATATTGTTCACCAGCGCACGCATCGTGCCGCTCAGCGCGTCGGCTTCGGCCGACTCGTTGGCGGGGGCGAAGGTCAGCTTGCCGGCGTCGTTCTTGACGACGACCTGCGGGTTGACCGCGCGCACCAGCGTGCCTTGGGCACCCTTGACGCTGATCTGCTCAGCGGAGATCGTCACATCCACACCAGCGGGGACGGCGATCGGCATTTTTCCAACGCGGGACATTGTCTGTCTCTCCTTGCGCTTAGGCGACGTAGCAGAGCACTTCGCCGCCGATACCGGCTTGACGTGCTTTGCGGTCGGTCATCACGCCCTGCGGGGTGGTGACAATCGCCACACCCAGGCCATTCATGACCTGAGGAATGTCGTGGCGGCCCTTGTAGATGCGCAGGCCGGGGCGGCTCACGCGCTCGATGCGCTCGATCACCGGGCGACCGGCGTAATACTTCAGCGCAATCTCCAGCTCCGGGCGGGCGGCTTCACCGCGCACCGCGAATCCGTCGATGTAACCCTCGTCCTTCAGGACCTTGGCGATCGCGACCTTCAGCTTGCTGGAAGGCATCACGACGCTGGGCTTCTCAACGCTCTGCGCGTTGCGAATGCGGGTCAGCATATCGGCGATAGGATCACTCATGCTCATTTGCGAAATCTCCTAATCGTGCCGATTACCAGCTGGCCTTGACGACACCGGGGATGTCGCCCTTGAAGGCCAGCTCGCGAATCTTGTTACGGCCCAGGCCGAACTTGCGGAAAGTACCGCGGGGACGGCCGGTCAACTCGCAGCGGTTGCGCTGGCGGGTCGGGTAGGCATTGCGGGGGAGCTTCTGCAGCTCCAGACGAGCGATATAACGCTCTTCGTCGGACTTCTTGGCGTCGTTGATGATCGCCTTCAGTTCCGCATACTTCTTGGCGAACTTGGCAACGAGTTGCTCGCGCTTCAGTTCACGCTGAATCAGGGAAAGTTTAGCCACGAGTCACCTCAGTTCTTGAACGGGAACTTGAACGAGGCCAGCAGCGCCTTCGCTTCGTCGTCCGTCTTCGCCGTCGTCGTGATGCTGATGTTCAGACCACGCAGAGCATCCACCTTGTCGTAATCGATTTCGGGGAAGATGATCTGTTCTTTGACGCCGATGTTGTAGTTGCCGCGGCCGTCGAACGAGCGACCCGAGATACCACGGAAATCGCGCACGCGCGGCAGGGCGATCGTCACGAAGCGGTCCAGGAATTCGTACATCTGGACGCCACGCAGCGTGACCATGCAGCCGATCGGCACGTTGTCACGGATCTTGAAGCCGGCGATGGCCTTCTTCGACTTCGTGATCACGGGCTTCTGGCCGGCGATCTTGGTCAGGTCGCCAACGGCGTGATCCATGACCTTCTTGTCGGCGACCGCCTCGCTCACGCCCATGTTCAGCGTGATCTTGGTGATGCGCGGCACTTCCATGATCGACTTGTAGCCGAACTTTTCAGTCAGGCTGGGGACGACCTTCTCGCGATAAAACTCTTGCAAACGAGCCATGTCGGACCTCTTAAGCCTTGATCTCTTCGCCGGTCGACTTGTAGACGCGCACCTTCTTGCCATCGGCGAGCAACTTGATGCCCACGCGGTCGGCCTTGCCGGATGCGGCGTTGAAAATCGCCACGTTGGATTGATGGATCGGCATCGTCTTGTCGACCACGCCGCCGGTGGTGCCCTTCATGGGATTGGGCTTGACGTGCTTCTTGACGACGTTGACGCCTTCCACCACCAGGTGTGCGTCATCGACACGCTGCGACACGGTGCCGCGCTTGCCCTTGTCGCGGCCGGTCAACACGATGACCTCGTCGCCTTTACGAATCTTGTTCATGGCAATACCTTTGACTTGACGATGCTCAGAGCACCTCAGGTGCCAGCGACACGATCTTCATGAAGCGCTCGGTACGCAGTTCACGCGTCACCGGGCCGAAGATACGGGTGCCGATCGGCTCCAGCTTGGCGTTCAGCAGCACGGCGGCATTGCCGTCGAACTTGACCAAAGAACCGTCTTGACGGCGCACGCCCTTGGCGGTGCGAACCACCACGGCGCTGTAGACCTCGCCCTTCTTGACGCGAGCGCGCGGAGCAGCTTCTTTGATGCTGACCTTGATGATGTCGCCAATATGCGCATAGCGACGCTTGGAACCACCAAGCACCTTGATGCACATGACGGACTTGGCGCCAGTGTTATCCGCGACGTCGAGCCGCGATTGCATTTGAATCATGTCTATCCCCAACTTGTCCCGAGTCACCCGCCGCAACAACGCGACGCGCTCATCAAGCAGTCTTGGGCCCGTAAGCTGCTCGTCTCGACCGTTGCAGTCGCGACGCCCAGCGGTTTGAGGGCGAACCCGAGGCCATAACGCACCACAAGATGCGCCTGGCTGATCGGCGAAGTCTTGGATTATGCAGTGAAACCCTAGGAGGCGTCAAGCAGTGATCCGAAAACAATTAGGGCGCGGACTCTGGGCTCCGCCCCCCCGGGGCGGGCGATCCGCCGCGCTCAGGCCTTGGCCTGGGCCAGCATCGTATTGGCGTCGCTGACCTCGAACTTGCCGGGCGCCTCGATGTTCAGCGTCTTGACGACGCCGTCCTCGACCAGCATCGAGTAGCGCTGCGAGCGCACCCCCATGCCGCGCGCGACCAGGTCCAAGGTCAGGCCGGTGGCCTGGGCAAAGGCGCCGCTACCGTCGGCCATCATGCGCACCTTGCCAGCGGTTTTCTGGTCGCGGCCCCAGGCGCCCATCACGAAGGCGTCGTTGACCGACACGCACCAGATCTCGTCGACGCCGGCCGCCTTCAGCGCCTCCGCCTGCTGCACATAGCCGGGCACGTGCTGGGCCGAACAGGTCGGGGTGAACGCACCGGGCAGCGCGAAGATGGCGATCTTCTTGCCGGCCGTGGCCTTCTCGATGTCGAAACTGTTCGGGCCCAGCGAGCAGCCATTGCCTTCGACCTCGATGAATTCCTGCAGCGTGCCCGCGGGCAGCTTGTCTCCGACTTTCAGCATTGTTTTCTCCGGTTGAAAATGAAAACGGCCGGCCGCCAGTATTCCAGCGTTCCGGCCGTCTGAGCAGCGCAGAGTTTAAGACCCCGCGTTGCGCACGACTTCAATAAAGTGTCGAAGCGAGGCTTAGACCGCTTCCGCCTTCTGGACCAAGCGGGTCACGACCCAGCTCTTGGTCTTGGACAGCGGACGGCCCTCGGCGATTTCGACCACATCGCCCATCTTGTACTCGCCCTTTTCGTCGTGGGCGTGGTACTTGCGGGAGGTAGCGACGATCTTGCCGTAGAGCTCGTGCTTCGAGCGACGCTCGATCAGCACGGTGACGGTCTTGGCGCGCTTGTCGCTGACCACACGACCCACCAGGGTGCGGGTGTTCTTCTCTTGAGCTTGCGTCATTTCGCGGCCCCCTTCTTCTCGTTCAAGATGGTCTTGGCACGAGCGATGTCGCGACGCGTCTTGCCCAACACGGTGTGGTTGGTCAGTTGTTGCGTCGCCTTTTGCATGCGCAGGCCGAAATGGGCCTTCAGCAGATCGGTCACTTCCTTTTCCAGGGCAGCGACATCCTTGCCACGCAGTTCAGATGCTTTCATGGTGTTCCTTCCCTTCAGGTACCGACCTGGCGGGCCACGAAGGTGCAGCTCAGCGGCAGCTTCGCAGCAGCCAGCGTGAACGCTTCGCGAGCCAGGGCTTCCGGCACACCGTTGATCTCGTAGAGCACCTTGCCGGGCTGAATTTCAGCGACGTAGTACTCCGGGTTGCCCTTACCGTTACCCATACGGACTTCGGCGGGCTTCTGGGAGATCGGCTTGTCGGGGAAGATGCGGATGAAGATGCGACCCCCGCGCTTGATATGGCGCGAGATTGCACGACGAGCAGCTTCGATCTGACGAGCCGTCAGGCGGCCGCGTTCGGTGGCCTTCAGGCCGAAGTCACCGAACGACACGGCGGCGCCGCGGGTAGCAACACCGGTGTTACGACCCTTTTGCTCCTTGCGGTATTTGCGACGAGCTGGTTGCAGCATTCTTATTCTCCTTTGGGCTCGCTAGCGGCCGGGGCTGCTGCGGGCTTGCGGACGACGCGCTTTGCGGCGGGTGCGCCTGCGCCAGCATCGGCCGGGGCACGGTCGCCACCGGGACGGCCACGGCCACCCGGAGCACCCGGACGGGCGTTGCGACGCGGACGACGGTCATCTTCGGCACCTGCCGGCGTGTTGATCACCGGCGCCTCGCCATTGGCCAGGCGGTCACCGCGGTAGACCCACACCTTCACGCCGATGACGCCATAGGTCGTCTTGGCTTCGGAGAGGCCGTAGTCGATGTCGGCCTTCAGCGTGTGAAGGGGCACGCGACCTTCGCGGTACCACTCGCAACGAGCGATTTCGATGCCGTTCAGACGGCCCGAGGACATGATCTTGATGCCCTGGGCGCCCAGACGCATCGCGTTCTGCATCGCGCGCTTCATCGCGCGGCGGAACATGATGCGCTTTTCCAGCTGCTGGGTGATCGAGTCGGCGATCAGCTGAGCATCGATTTCGGGCTTGCGCACTTCCTCGATGTTCACGGCCACCGGCACGCCCAGACGCTTGGTCAGTTCGGCCTTCAGGTTTTCGATGTCCTCACCCTTCTTGCCGATCACCACGCCCGGACGAGCCGAGAAAATGGTGATGCGGGCGTTCTTGGCGGGGCGCTCGATCAGGATGCGCGAAACGGCAGCATTCTTCAGCTTGGCCTTGAGGTAGTCGCGAACCTTCAGGTCTTCGGCCAGCATGGTGGCGAAGTTCTGGTTCGAGGCATACCAGCGCGACGCCCAGTTACGGGTGACGGGCAGGCGGAAGCCGGTCGGATGAATTTTCTGTCCCATAGTCTTCCTTCAGCCTTCAGTTGCCGACCGACACGAAGATGTGGCAAGTGGGCTTGCTGATGCGGTTGCCGCGGCCCTTGGCGCGGGCAGAGAAACGCTTCAGCGTGGCACCTTGCTCCACATAGATCGTGGTGACCTTGAGCTCATCAATGTCAGCGCCGTCGTTGTGCTCGGCGTTGGCGATGGCGCTCTCCAGCGCCTTCTTGATGATCACGGCTGCCTTCTTCTGGGTGAATTCCAGGATGTTGAGCGCCTGGTCCACCTTCTTGCCGCGGATCATGTCAGCCACCAGTCGACCCTTGTCGACCGACAGGCGGACGCCGCGTACGATTGCACGGGTTTCCATTGTCTCTAGTCCTTACTTCTTCCCGGCCTTCTTGTCGGCCGGGTGGCCCTTGAAGGTGCGGGTCAGTGCGAATTCGCCCAGCTTGTGGCCGACCATCTGGTCGGACACATAGACCGGCACGTGCTGCTTGCCGTTGTGCACGGCGATCGTCAGACCGATGAACTCGGGCAGGATCGTCGAGCGACGCGACCAGGTCTTGATAGGCTTCTTGTCCTTGGCGGCAACCGCCTTGTCGACCTTGGCCATCAGGTGGTGGTCGACGAACGGGCCCTTCTTCAGCGAACGAGTCATGGCCTAGCCCTTACTTCTTGCGACGCGAGACGATGAACGTCTGCGTGCGCTTGTTGTTACGAGTGCGGAAGCCCTTCGTCAGGGTGTTCCACGGCGACACGGGGGCCTGACCCTCGCCGGTGCGGCCTTCGCCACCGCCGTGCGGGTGATCGACCGGGTTCATCGCCGTACCGCGAACGGTCGGGCGGATACCCTTCCAACGGATCGCGCCGGCCTTGCCGTACTGGCGCAGCTGATGCTCTTCGTTGGACACCTCGCCGATCGTGGCGCGGCAGTCGATGTGGATCTTGCGCACTTCGCCGGAGCGCAGACGCAGCTGAGCGTAGACGCCTTCGCGAGCCATCAGCACCACGGACACGCCGGCCGAACGCGCGATCTGCGCACCCTTGCCGGGCAGCATCTCGACGCAGTGGATCGTCGAGCCGACCGGGATGTTGCGGATCGGCAGCGTGTTGCCGGCCTTGATCGGGGCTTCCGCGCCGCTCAGAACCGTTGCGCCGACTTCCAGACCGCGCGGAGCGATGATGTAGCGACGCTCACCGTCGGCATAGCACACCAGAGCGATGTGGGCCGTACGGTTCGGGTCGTACTCGATGCGCTCAACCTTGGCCGGAATGCCGTCCTTGTTGCGCACGAAATCGACCACACGGTAGTGGTGCTTGTGACCACCGCCCTTGTGGCGCATCGTGATGTGACCGTTGTTGTTACGGCCGGAATTCTGCTTCTGGGGCTCGAGCAGCGAAGCTTCCGGAGCGCCCTTGTGCAGGTGCTTGTGCACGACCTTGACGACGCCGCGGCGGCCGGGCGAAGTAGGCTTGACTTTAACGACGGCCATTACGCAGCCTCCCCGGAGAAGTTGAGCTCTTGGCCCGCCTTCAGAGCGACATACGCCTTCTTGACGTGGTCGCGACGGCCGGCACGGCCGCCAAAGCGCTTGGCCTTGCCCTTCACGTTCACCACATTGACCGACTCGACCTCGACCTTGAACATCAGTTCAACAGCGGCCTTGATCTCGGGCTTGGTGGCGTCGCGCAGGACCTTGAACAACACTTGGTTGTGCTTCTCGGCAACCGCCGTGGCCTTTTCGGACACGATGGGAGCCAGCAGCACCGAGGCCAGACGGCCTTCAGCATATTTCGGGGCGCTCATGCCAGCATCTCCTTGAGTTGCTCCATCGCGGCCTTCGTCACAAGAATCTTCTTGTAATGAACCAGCGACAGCGGATCGGCGTAGCGCGGCTCGCAGACCAGCACGTTGTGCAGGTTGCGCGAAGCCAGCAGCAGGTTGTCGCTGACTTCGTCGGCGATCAGCATCACCGACTCCAGGCCCATGGCCTTGAACTTGGCAGCCAGCAGCTTGGTCTTCGGCGCTTCGATCGAGATCGAGTCGACGACGGCCAGGCGGCCTTCACGAGCCAGCTGCGAGAGGATGGCGGCCATGCCGGCGCGGTACATCTTCTTGTTCAGCTTGTGCGTGAAGTTTTCGTCGGGCATGTTCGGGAAGATCCGACCACCCCCGCGCCACAGCGGCGACGAAGTCATACCGGCACGTGCACGGCCCGTTCCCTTTTGGCGGAACGGCTTCTTCGTCGAGTGATGAACTTGTTCGCGGTCCTTCTGGGCGCGGGTGCCTTGACGGGCGTTGGCCTGGAAGGCCACGACCACCTGGTGCACCAGGGCTTCGTTGTAATCGCGAGCGAAGACGGTGTCAGGAGCGTCCACCTTGGAGGTGGCCTGACCTTGTTCGTTCAGGAGCTCGAGCTGCATCAGTTGGCTCCCTTCTTGACCTTGACCTTGACGGCCGGGCGCACGACCACATGGCCGTTCTTGGCACCCGGAACAGCACCACGGACCAGCAGCAGCTGACGGGCTTCGTCAACGCGCACGATGTCCAGGTTCTGAACGCTCACGGTCTCGTCACCGAGGTGGCCCGACATTTTCTTGCCCGGGAACACGCGACCCGGATCCTGCGCCATCGAGATGGAGCCAGGAACGTTGTGCGAGCGGCTGTTACCGTGCGAGGCGCGCTGCGAACCGAAGTTGTGGCGCTTGATCGTGCCCGTGAAGCCCTTACCGATGGACGTGCCCTGCACGTCGACCAGCTGGCCGGCAGCGAACATCGTCACCGGCAGCGAGGCGCCGGCCTTGTATTCGGCAGCCACTTCGGCAGCGACACGGAATTCCTTGAGGACTTGACCGGCTTCGACGCCCGCTTTCGCGAGGTGGCCGGCTTCCGGCTTGGTCACGCGCGATGCTTTGCGCGTGCCGAACGCCACCTGGATGGCGCTGTAGCCGTCGGTCTCTTCGGTCTTGATCTGGGTCACGCGGTTGTTCGACACGTCGAGCACCGTCACGGGAATGGCGTCGCCATCGTCCGTGAAGATGCGCATCATGCCCACCTTGCGGCCCAGCAATCCGAGACGATTGCTAAGACTCATGTTTTTTCTCCAAATGCCTGACATCGATTGGCCAGGCTGACCAGATGCACCGCTTGCTGGTAAAGGCAGCTTTGGATCTCTCCAAACGGCGCGCTTACACCCGCCAAAGATGACACTTTTGGCGGAAAGACGGCGAGTATAGCGTGAACCCTAGGATTCATGCAAGCCCACCGTCGAAGGCCCAGAACAAAGGGCTCCCGAAGGAGCCCCCTTGCGCTTGACGCCGATCGCGTCGCAGCTTTACTGCAGCTTGATCTCGACGTCCACGCCGGCCGGCAGATCCAGCTTCATCAGCGCGTCGACCGTCTTGTCGGTCGGGTCGACGATGTCCATCAGACGCTGGTGCGTGCGGATTTCGAACTGGTCGCGCGAGGTCTTGTTGACGTGCGGCGAACGCAGGATGTCGAAACGCTGCATGCGGGTCGGCAGAGGCACCGGGCCCTTGACGATCGCGCCGGTGCGCTTGGCGGTGTCCACGATTTCCAGAGCCGACTGGTCGATCAACTTGTAGTCGAACGCTTTCAGGCGGATGCGGATCTTTTGCTTTTGCATGACGATTCCTTCAAAGAACGGATTTGTGTGAGGCCCGGACGCAGCGCCCGGGCTCGTTCACGCAAAAGAAGATTTACTCGAGGATGGTAGCCACGACGCCCGAGCCGACGGTACGACCGCCTTCACGGATGGCGAAGCGCAGACCCTGCTCCATGGCGATCGGGGCGATCAGCTTGACGGTGATCGACACGTTGTCGCCCGGCATGACCATTTCCTTGTCCTTCGGCAGCTCCACGGCACCGGTCACGTCCGTCGTGCGGAAGTAGAACTGGGGACGGTAGTTGTTGAAGAACGGGGTGTGGCGACCGCCCTCTTCCTTGCTCAGCACATAGATCTCAGCAGTGAAGTGGGTGTGCGGCTTGATCGAGCCGGGCTTGGCCAGCACTTGGCCGCGCTCGACGTCTTCGCGCTTGGTGCCGCGCAGCAGGATGCCGACGTTGTCGCCAGCCTGGCCCTGGTCCAGC
>NZ_JAUHHC010000009.1 GCF_030410485.1 Roseateles violae
CTCCGCACGGTGCTCTTGCACCATGCGCACGGCGCGCTCACGAACCTCGGGCGAAAACTTCGGGGACTTCTTCATGGCTCCATTCTCTACAGTTGGAGCCTCCTCGAAACCCGGGGCGATTCAGATTGCTGAAACGACGTTACAGAACCTTGGCCACTTTGCCGTGTGGCGCTCTTTCAGAGCAGAGTTATTGAAGCTCGGTCGCCCGTGCCTCTCGAGGCGAGGCCAGTCCATGCGCCGCTGCCGCCGGCTGCAGGCGCGGCACCTTGTTAGGAAACTCCTGCAGGGCAGCCTGGGTCTCGCCCAGCAGTCGCAGCAGGTGGCCGCGACGCGGGTCGCGTAGGAAGCCGGGGATCTCGAGCAGGTGATGCCTGAGCTGGGCGACTTCCTCGGCCAGCGCGTGAAGCGAGATATTGGTCATTGCTTTTCCATAGGTTAAAGGCGCAACAGCGCGACCCGCTCGCCAGGGGTTGGTGCGCACGGCACTAGCGAGAACAGCCTTAGCTGGTATCGCCGGACGCAAGATGCATTCCCCCACCAATCCGGTCTGTGCGCTAGCGAACACAATGGCCGCCAGTTGCGCGGCCCTTTGGAAAGCGTGCCTGAGCAAATGCGCGTTAGCGTACTCAGCGCCGGCAAAGTGCCTATAGTTGACGGAACTCGTTGGTCGCCGTTGCGGCCGCTCGTCCTCACCTGGAGTTGCCATGGCGTCCGCGCCCGATCCACGCAGCAACGGGCTGCTCGCTGCCTTGCCGGATGCCGAGTGGCAGCGCTGGCTTCCACACCTTGAGTCCGTCGACATGCCGCTGGGTCAGGTGCTGTATGAGTCTGGCCGCACGCTGAGCCATCTGTACTTCCCCACCACGGCCATCGTCTCCCTGCTCTATGTGCTGGAGAACGGCGCCTCGGCCGAGATTGCGGTGGTCGGCAACGAGGGCATCGTCGGCATTTCGCTGTTCATGGGTGGCGGCTCGACGCCCAGCCGCGCGGTGGTGCAAAGCGCCGGTCAGGGCTTTCGGCTTGGAGCGCGTTGGGTCACCGACGAATTCAACCGGGCCGGGCCGGTGATGCACCTGCTGCTGCGCTACACCCAGGCGCTGATCACGCAGATGGCGCAGACCGCCGTCTGCAACCGCCACCATTCGCTCGACCAGCAGCTGTGCCGCTGGTTGCTGCTGAGCCTGGACCGGCTGCAGGGCGACGACCTGGTGATGACCCAGGAGCTGATCGCCAATATGCTGGGCGTGCGCCGCGAAGGCGTCACCGAGGCCGCGCTGAAACTGCAGAAGGCGGGCCTGATCAGCTATGCCCGCGGCCACATCAGCGTGCGCGATCGTCCTGGCCTCGAAACCCGTACCTGCGAGTGCTATGCGGTGGTGAAGAAGGAATACGAACGCCTGCTGCCCTCACGGCCGGCGATCCAGAATCCCTGACCGAAGCACTGTGTGCGCTGCAGCACAGTCGCGCCGCGGTAGCGCGCGCAGACTGCCGGTGTTCGCAGTCTGCCCAGCCGCGGCGCGCGACAGTTTCTTGCCGGAGCACCGCTGTTGGTCCCCCACCAGAATCACCTGATCGCCCGACTGCCGCAGGCCGATCGCCGACGCCTGCTGGCCGCCTGCGAGCCGGTCGAATTGCGGATCGGCCAAGCCCTCGGCGAGCCCGGCAGCGCCACCCGACATGTCTATTTCCCCACCGACAGTTTCATCTCGCTGGTGACCCGGGTCGACAGCCATCCGGGCCTGGAGGTCGGCATGGTCGGGCGGGAGGGCATGTTGGGCGTGCAGCTGGCGCTGGGGGTGGCGCGTGCGCCGCTGCGCGCGCTGGTGCAGGGGGCGGGGCCGGCATGGCGCCTCGGCGCGGCCGGCTTCCGGCGCGAACTGGCCGCCAGCCCGGCCCTTCGGCGAGGCCTCAACGCCTATCTCTATGTGCTGATGGCGCAGCTGTCCAACTCGGCCTCCTGTCTGCGCTTTCATCTGATCGGCCCGCGGCTGGCGCGTTGGCTGCTGATGAGCCAGGACCGGGCCCACGCCGAGCGCTTTCACATCACGCACGAGTTCCTCGCCTATATGTTGGGCGTGCGGCGCGTCGGCGTCACGATGGCGGCCGGCGTCCTGCAGGGCGAGGGGCTGATCCGCTACCAACGCGGTGAGCTGACCGTGCTCGATCGGCAGGGGCTGGAGGCCGCGGCCTGCAGTTGCTATGCCATCAACCAAGGGGTCTACGCCCGGTTGCTAGGCTGAGCTGGCGTCGCTTATGTGCGCTGGCGAACAGACGCGAGCGGGCGCCTGCGCACCAATCAACCCCGGACTGCAAGGAGCAAACAGTCATGATTCAAAGACCCCGTCGGCGACTGGCCAGCACGATCGCTGCGCCCAAGCCCGCGGCGCTGGCGCAGCAGCAGTCCGACTTCACGGCCGAGGGGTCGCCCCCCCCGGGCAAGGTGTCCGGCACCGCGCCCGCGGCGGTGCCGGACGGCAAGCCGCCACCGGTGCCGGGTCGGAGCTGAAGCCTCGTCTGCCGGCGTCATCGGCAGCAACCCGCAGGACGCTCGACATCGCAGCGCCGTGCTCCAGAGTGCGGCGACGAGCGGGGTGGGCGGGCCGCTCGCCGCGGCCGCCAACATCGGGGGCGTCGGGGACTGGGAGGTGCTGCTCAATGCCGTCAAGGCACGGCTGAGGGGCCTAGTTGGCCGACAAGCGTTCGAGGCCGTGTCGGCGCCAGTGAAGGTCGGCGCGCAGGCGTCGAGCCGCAGCCCAGCATCGGCATCGCGATCCATCGGCCGATAGCATGACGACCCTGGACTTACTGAGAAACGCCGATCTCGCGATGTACGGCGCCAATCCTCGGCAGACGCATTTCGCCTCCTGCGATCAGCGGCTTTCGGCCGATGGCAACATGGCCTGAACTTGATTGCTGGCCAGGCTGCCCATCGCCGGCCTCGCCCCGGATGCCTGACACGGGCTCGGTGGGCCTGCCTCCAATCCAGTGCGGGCAACTCCATGGGACGGCGCCGCAGCCCCTGCCCCCCCGCCATCACGCGAGTTCGGTTCGAAGCCTCCGACACGAGCCAGACGCTCAAACAACTCCCGATCCAGTTGATCCAGTGCCTCCACGCATTCCAACACCCTGACCCGCCAACAGGCGAGTGTGGCCCCGACGTCGGACGAGGCTGTCGATGGCTCAGCCACCGTCGATCTGAGCCTGGCTTTGACCGCCGCGCGCAGCAGCATCCAGTCGCCGGCCAGTTCTTCGCTGAATGCCGCGGCCCCGCGATTGGGGGCCTGGGCCTGAGCAAGTCTTTCGTTCGCCATCATCACCGTCTGCACCGCGGCCAAGCCTTTGGAGTGCTCCCTCGTTCTCGCCTCGTCAATCGACTCACGGACCGGCTCCGCTCGGCGCCGGGCGCAGCACGACGATCGGCCGGTCTCACGTCACCCTATGGGACCGCGTCGATGGCGTCTGTGCGCTATCGAACGCAGGGAGCAGAACTTGGGGCTTGGATCGGCTGTGTGCGCTGCTGCACAGAGTTCGCCTGCGCAAGCGCCTATTGTCGGGCCGGACACGTCCGAAGAAGTTCGGTCGGCGCGCGCAGCCAAAGACGAATTTCACGCGCATGCCGCTCATCGCGGAGCGGGCCAGAGCCAGTCGGAGTACAGCTTATGCACAAGCACGAAGAGATTGCCTCCCGGTTGCTGGGCCGGCCTTACGAGGCCCTGGACGAGCCGACCCGTAAGGTGGCCCGGCATATGGCGCAGCGCACTCCTATTGCCCGCAACCTGGCTCAGCACTTCGACGCGATCGTCCCGAGCCGCGGCCAGCGTGCGGCCGACGCGGTAGCCAAGTTCGGAGGGTCCTGGGTCTTTGTCGCCCTGTTCGCGGCGACGATGCTGGTCTGGGTGGTGCTGAACGCAGCCTTGCTGATGGGTCTCGGTCGGACCTTCGATCCCTATCCCTACATCCTGCTGAACCTGTTCCTGTCGATGCTGGCGGCCATCCAGGCGCCGGTCATCCTGATGTCGCAGAACCGGCAGGCGGAGAAGGATCGCGCCACGGCCGGCCATGACTACGAGGTCAATCTGAAGGCCGAGCTGGAGATCATGCTGTTGCACGAGAAGATCGACCTGCTGCGCGACACGCAATGGGGTGAACTGCTGGCGATGCAGCAGCGCCAGTTGAAGCTCTTGGCTGCGCTGGCCGAAAACAGGCCGGCCGGGCCGGCCGCGTCACTGGATCGATAGGGCCGGCGCAGCGTTCATCGCATCGACACCTCATCGGACGGTGCCGCAAACACGATTTCGACGCGGCGGTTCAATTGCCGACCGGCGGCCGTGTCATTGCTGGCCGCCGGCATGTCTTCGCCATGGGCCTTGATGCTGAGGTGGTCGGCCTGCACGCCCAGGTCCACCAGGGCCGCCATCACCGCCTGGGCCCGGCGACCGGACAGGTCCAGATTGGCGTTGCTGCTGCCGACGCTGTCGGTATAGCCCTCGATGCTGGCGGTGTTCTGCGGGTTGCGCTTGAAGAACTCGGCCAGCTTGACCATATTGCGCGAGCCATCGGCCAGCAGCTTGGACTGACCACTGTCGAACAACACATCGCCCAAGGTCAGCACCATGCCGCGCTCGGTCTTCTTGGCATTGAGCTGTTGCAGCTGCAATTCCAGATCGCGCACGCGCGCATCGCGGCGCTCGACGCGCTCCTTGTCGCGCAGCGCGGCCGCATCGGCGACGGCCAGTTCGGTCGATTTCTGAGCATTGCTCTTTTCGGAGACGGCCAGCTGCTGCTGGGCTTGGTCGGCCTCCTTGGTGCGTTGGGCCAGGCGGGCCTTGTCACGCTCGGCGGCGGCATTGGTGGTGACCGCCTGCGCCGCGCGACTGTTGGCCGTGTCCTGCGCAATCGTCACGTTCTGCATCGTCATATAGGCCAGATGGTCGACCTTGCCGGTGTCGGCACCATCGCGCCAGCTCTGGTCGGCTACGCGCAGCGAGTCGCCGGCCTTCTTCAATTCCTCGGGAGCCAGGCGCGCGACCTGCGGATCGGCGCCGGCCGAATTGAAGCGGCCGCGGGCCTGTTCAAGCGCACTGTTGCGATCGGGCATGGAACCGCAGGCGGCCAAGGTCGCGAGCACGGTGGCAAGAAGCAAAAAGCGGGTTGTCATCTGAATCTCCTGGATTTATCGGGTCGTCTTGCGGCTGAGTTCTTCGTCCAGCACGCGGGCGGCGTCCTGCGATTCCTGCGCGGCCTTGCGCGAGCGGACCGACTGCGCATGCAGCTCGGCCACCTGGGCATCGACCTGCGCCTGCTGGGCCAGCTCGCGGGCGCGCTCATAGTCCTTCTTCGCCATGGCCTGCTGGGCGCTGGCCAGCTTGGCCGTCGCCTTCTGCAGTTCGAGCGGGGCGTTCTCGCTGGTGTTGGTGGTGGTGGCGTTCTTGACGGCCGCCTCGGCCACCGCCATTTCGGTCTTGGGCGCGGGCGTGCTGGCGCAAGCGCCGAGCCAGGCGATAGCCGTCACCGCGAGGATCGCGGTCGGCACATGGATCAGCTTGTTGGCATTCATCAGGGGTCCCTGCTGTTGGTGGAGCGCACGGAAGCGTCGCTCTCTTGACGCAGCTTGACCGGGATCCGGGAGGCCGTCTGTCTGCCAACGCACCGACGGCGGGTATTCAGGCAGGGACCGCCAGCACCTACTTCTTCTTGGGGCTGTCCTCGCGTGGCGCAATGCCGGTCACCAGCGCCGTCGGCACCAGCGGAACGCTGGGTTGCTGCACCTTCTTCGGTTTCTTCGACTCCTTGTTGCCGCGTTGACCTTTGGACATGGATTGCTCCTTGAAGCTGAGGGGTAGGGCCAGACTAGACGCGCCAGCGGTGTATTTCGGTGCGGTGGCGAACACAGCGGAGCGATCAGGACGTCTATCTCGGCGATCGCTGGTACATCTTCGATGCCTCATGCACCGCGATTCCGATGGGGCTGGTGCGCTTTGAAACGGTGCGCGACGCGGCCGATGCGGCTTTCGCAACTATTTTTGGCGGGGTACAGGCCGGAGCGCCGCCGATCCGCGCCTGGTCCATTGACGCTCAGGCGCGCGGCATGGTGCTGCCGCAGCCACGTGGCGCTGTCCAGTGATGGCGCACGCTGCGACGCGTCATGCGCGACGCTACTTGTTCAAATCAAACTCGCGCAGCATCACCGGTTCGATCGACCCTTGCGCAACGCGACTTGCCACGGCGGCCTGGATAACGCTGGCAAATGTCAGGTAGGTGTCGAGGGGCTCATCTCCTTGGACTCCTGGACGAAAACGATGGTGCAGGGTTTCCCGACTGATGCTGGCGCCAATCAGCGCCCCGTCAACCCTGACCCAGAACCGTACGGCACCGGATGCTTCATGAAAGAAGGGTGGCTGCGCCATTCGAACTCCCCTCGGATCTGCATCGGACATCAGATCAGGCCAGTTCGCGCACCGAGGCTTCCCGTTCCCAATGGCGGCTCACGCCGACGCTCAGCAGCGATTCGATCGGGACGACGCCCTCGTCGGGCGCGATGCCCGCCTTCTCGAGAATCAGCTTGCTGCCCTCGCAATGCGCGATGGTCTTGCAATGGGCATAGGCGTCCATGAACCACTGGAGGCAGGCCGCCTGACCGGAGAGCTTGCGCGCCTGCTCGGGCATCAGGATGCTGGCCACGGCGTCGAACATCACCGAGGGCGAACCTGCCAACTGGCCGTCGGCCTTCAGGCTGCCGCCCTTCAGTTCCAGCGGGCCGATCTTCGGCGCGATCAGGGCGACGCTGCCGCCGGCCTGCTCGATCTGGCCCTTGAGCTTGTCGATGGATTTCTTGTCCGAGCCTTCGTCGAACAGAATGGCGACCTTGCGGCCTTCCAGCGTGCGCTTCGCGCTTTTCTGGATCGAGAGCTTGTCCGACGGCTTCATGTCGATGGGCTCTCTTGCCGCCTTCGCCTTCGCGGGCAGAGCCGCGCCCAGGCCCCGGGCGACGCGCTTGGTCAGGCTCTCGTCGACATTGCGCAGCCGCGACAACACCCGCGACTTGACGGCCTCGATCGACACCTTGGACAACTCGAAGACCAGGGCCGAGGCCAGATGCGCCTGCTCGTTCGCGGTCTGTGAGCGGAAGAACAGCCGGGCCTGGCTGTAATGGTCGGCGAACAGCGGCGCACGCAGGCGCAGCTTCTGGCCGGCCTCGTTGCGCTCGTCATTGGCGCGGAAGGAGCTGAAGCCGGTCTCCGGGCAGGCCCGCGGTCCGCCGTCCTCGCCGGCCTCGGCCAGGCTGTTGGGCTCGTAGTTGGCGCGCCCCGTGGGTAGCAAGGTCTGCATCAGGCCGTCGCGCTGGAAGTTGTGAAACGGGCATTTCGGCGCATTGATCGGAATTTGGTGGAAGTTCGTCGTGCCCAGGCGCGACTTCTGCGTGTCGAGGTAGGAAAACAGGCGCCCCTGCAGCAGAGGATCGTTGGAGAAATCGATGCCGGGAATGATGTTGCTGGGCATGAAGGCCACCTGCTCGGTCTCCGCGAAGAAGTTCGAGACATTGCGGTTCAAGGTCAGGCGGCCGATGAACTCGAGCGGAATGTCCTCCTCGGGGATCAGCTTGGTCGCGTCGAGCACGTCGTAGGGCTGCTTGGCCGCAAAGGCCTCGTCGAAGACCTGGACCCCAAGATCCCAGCTCGGGAAATGCCCGGTCGCTATGGCCTCGAACAGATCGCGACGATGAAAGTCCGGATCGCCGCCGGCGATCTTGCAGGCTTCATCCCAGGTCGTCGATTCCAGGCCGAGCTGGGGCCGCCAATGGAACTTCACGAACTTGGCATCGCCCTTGGCGTTGACGAAGCGGAAGGTGTGCACGCCGAAGCCCTCGATCATGCGCAGGCTGCGCGGGATGCCACGATCCGACATCGCCCACATCACCATATGCATGCTCTCGGGCATCAGACTGACGAAGTCCCAGAAGGTGTCGTGCGCCGACGCCGCCTGCGGATAGCCCCGGTCGGCCTCCATCTTGACGCTGTGCACGAGATCGGGGAACTTCATCGCATCCTGGATGAAGAAGACCGGGATGTCGTTGCCGACCAGGTCCCAGTTGCCGCTGTCGGTGTAGAACTTGACGGCAAAGCCGCGCACGTCGCGCGGCGTGTCGATCGAGCCGGCGCCGCCGGCCACGGTGGAGAAGCGCACGAAGACGGGGCAGGTCTTGCCCTGCTCCTGGAAGATCGACGCGGCCGTCAGTCCCGGAATCGCCTTCGTGCACTCGAAGACGCCATGCGCACCGGAGCCGCGCGCATGCACGATGCGCTCGGGGATGCGCTCATGGTCGAAATGGAAGATCTTCTCGCGCAGCACGAAGTCTTCCAGCAGCGTCGGGCCGCGCTCGCCCGCGCGCAGTGAATTCTGGTTGTCGGCGATGCGGTGGCCGAAGTTGTCGGTCAGATGAACCAGCCCGTTTGCCTCATTGCCCTTGTGCTGCACGTCCTGATGCAGTTCGCCGGCGTTGCCCGCTCGCTCGTGGATCGGGCAGCGGCCGGCGCCGGGTGCGTGATCGTGCAGGCTGTTGCCGGCAGCGCCGCCTCCGTCGGAGCGGGTGTCGATCGAGGTTTGCAGGCGGGTTGATTTCTTCGGCATGGCGGGGATCCCCTGACAGCGCTGGGAAGACGATTAGTCAATTTAAGACCGGTCTGTCCCGTTCCGTGTAGGAGCATCGAGCCGTCGGGTGTAGGACGGACTTCGTGCGATCGAGCTTTAGCCTTCTGCGCGGGCCTAGGTATGTCGATTTCCCACGATCCCTTGCGGCGCAGCGCTGAGCGTGCGACTACTAGGGGCTCGTTCTGCTTATGGGCGCAGCAGTCGGAGTCGGCGCATCCAAGAGCCGGACGCGATCGTGGTCTGCTCACTCCTTGTCGAAAAATGCCGAGGGACGAGGCGCGCTGCTCTGCGCCGCAGCAAGTTTCTGGATGAGCACTTGCAGTTCGCTGAACGCCACCGGCTTCAGCAGATGCGCGTCAAAATGGGTTTCCACGCTTCTTTCGACCTCGCGGGCGCTGCCGTAGCCGGTCAACGCAATGAAGGCCGTCTGCATGCCGGGATGACGCCGCCGGATCTCCTGGGCCAGTTGATAACCGTCCATCCCTGGCAGGCCGATGTCGAGGATGGCGATCTGGGGCTGCACCTGCGCTGCCAGCGTCAGTGCAAGATTCGGATGATGGGCGGTCCACACCTGATGGCCCTCCAAGGCGAGCAGGGTCGCGAGACTCGCGGCCGCATCCTGGTTGTCGTCGACGAGGAGCACGCGCCGAGCAAGCCAGGCAGATTCACCGCCCGCCAACTCGGCCGCTTGCAGCGGCGGCTGCGCATCAATGGCGGGAAGGCGGATGACGAATTCGCTGCCTCGGCCAATGCCTGCGCTGCGGCCCTCCACGGTTCCTCCGTGCAGTTCGACCAGGCTGCGCACCAGTGCCAGTCCGACACCCAGCCCGCTGATAGGCTCGGTGCCGAGACCCTGGACCTGGAAGAAGAGTTCGAAGACATGCGCCATCTGTTCTTCGCTGATGCCGCGGCCGTTGTCCCTGACGCGAATCACGATCTGCTGGGCCTCGCGCATTGCCAGCAGCTCGATCGTCCCGCCCGGCGGGGTGTAGCGCGCCGAATTGATCAGCAGGTTCGACACGCATTGCGCCAGGCGGACCGCATCTCCCCGGCACGCAAGCCGGGGTTCGCAGCCGGTGAACAGAAACCGGTGCATGTGCTGATCCAGCAGCGGGCGGGCCAGCGAGACCGCCTGCTCCAGCACCTCGGCGATGGCCACTTCCTCGTCGCGCAGCTTGATCTTGCGGGCCGACAGCTTGGCGATGTCCAGCAGCTCGTCGATCAGCCTCACCATATGAGTGACATGCCTGCGGATCAGCTGGTGTTCCTTGCCCTCGGCACCACCGGCCAGCAGCCGCAGCGCGTCCAGGGTCGAGACGATCGGCGCCAGCGGATTGCGCAGTTCGTGACCCAGCACGGCCAGGAATTCATCCTTGGCGCGGGAGCGGCGCTGCAGTTCGAGGACCAGGGCCCTTGCGGCCTCGGCTTCGTCGACATCGCCGCCGGGGACCGGCGCCCGCAGTTCAATCGGTGCACGCACAGACGCGACGCCCCCCGTCTCGGCTGCTCCCTGTGCGGTCCGGCGATCGGCCCGCGCGAAACCATTGCCGCCGGCGCGCTTGACCAGAAACATGGCGATGTCGGCGGCCTCCAGCAGCGCGTCAAGCGTCCCGCCATCTTCCGGATAGACGCCGACGCCAATGCTGGCGGATACGGAAACCTCCTGCCCCCCCACCTGAGTCAGTGAAAGCAGTGCATCGCGTACTTTCGCGGCCACCAAGGCAGGGTCGTCGGCATGGATAACCTCCGCGAGAAGGATGACGAATTCGTCACCGCCCAGGCGGCAGACGGTGTCGCTCCCACGCACGCAGTCCGTCAGCGCCCGACTCGCAGCGATGAGGATCTGATCACCGACCGCATGGCCGAATCGATCGTTGTTCTCCTTGAAGCGATCGAGGTCGAGAAACAGCAGCGCCACGCTGCAGTTTTCATGCCGGCGCGCACCGGCCGTTGCCTGCTGGAAGCGATCGATCAGCAAGGATCGGTTTGGAAGCCCTGTCAAGGGGTCGCGCTCGCTGGACCGCAACGCCGCCTCGAGAGCGAATGCGGAGGTTTCCGCATCACGGCGCATGCGCATCGCATCGACGACCAGTTGCTCATTGGCCTCCAGCAACTGCACCATCTGATGGCCGCCCAGCCGCGCCTGGGCCTGGGACAAATCCGCTTCGACCAGCGCCAGTTCGGCCCGCGCTTCGGCGATCTCGCCCTTCAGACGGGCAAGCTCCCGCCTTGTTGCTTTTGCATTCGGCGAGCCAGCTGCGGGGCTGTTCATGGCTGGCCGATTCGTCTTCAGCGAATAGGATCGCCGAGCGGCGGCGGCGGTCCGGACTCGTGACTCGGCGCAGCCACCGTGCGCCGCGGGTGTCCGCTCAACAGGCCCTCCTGATCGTGCAGGCGCTCGCCGATGACAAGACCTTCGGCGGCGATCGAATACTCGCGCAACTCGTCCGAATGGGCGCTTTCGCGCACCTTGACGACGGCCGTGATGCGGCGCAGGCGACTGCCCACCTCGATATAGCGCTGCAGGATGATCGCATCGGTCAGGAAGGCCGTGCCGTAGGGGCTGAAGCGCAGGTCCTGGTAGCGGTCCTCCAGCTCCGAGGTCATCAGCACCGTCACGCCCATGCCGGTCAATACATTGACGAAGCGTAGCAGCGACTCCCTGAAGTCGTCCCGGAATGACGGGCCCAGCGTCAGCTCGAAGCCGGACAGCGAGTCGATGACCACGCGCTTCGCATCCAGGCGACGGACCGCATCGATCAGGCGCATCAAGACCTCGTCGATCGACACGTCCATTGCATGGTCGGCGATCAGGCCGACTTCGCCGCTGTCGATCAGCGCCGCCAGTCGCGCATTGCTCGACGCGCTGGGTCGCCGCTCGAAGGCCGCGACGACACCCCGCTCGCCGAGGCGCGCGCCTTCGCCCAGGAAGGACGCGGCCAGAATGCTCTTGCCCGAGCCCGAGGGGCCAGCCACCAGCAGCGAATAGCCGCGGGGCAAGCCGCCCCCCATCATCTCGTCGAGGCCGGGCACGCCCAAGCTGGCGCGCGCCAGACCGACTCCGCTTCTCGACGCATCGGCTTGCGAGGCGGCCGGCGGCACGAAGATCTCGAGACCCTGACGGCTGATCCGGAAGGAATGCAGACCGGGCAGCGAGGGGCGGCCGCGCATCTTCAGGATTTCCATCTTTCGCACCATGGCGTTGCGCTGGACGCTCTGGCGCAGCCAGATCAAGCCATCGGCCACGGTGAAGACCGGATTCGCGTCCGTCTCGGTGAAGTATTCGCCGATCAGGAAGGTGGTGGCCTGCCAGGAGGTCATCAGCATGCCCAGTTGCTGCATGAACTGCTGCAAGCGGTTGTTCGCATCGCCATGGCCCTGGCCGGCCAGGACGACCGAGCGGAAGGAATCGACGAACACCAGGGCCGGTCCGTGCGCGCGGACCTCGTCCGCGATCCGCTGCAGCACCCGATCGAGATCGCCGGCCATCGCGTCCTCCGACAGGCTGACGAAGCGCACGGAGCGATTGATCGCCGCGTCGTCAAAGAAGTCGAACTGCTGCTGGTAGCGCAGCATCTTCAACGGCGGCTCGCCGAGCACGGTGAAGTAGATGGCCGGACGTGCTTCGCTCGCCAGCGCGAACATGATCTGGTGGGCCAGCGTTGTCTTGCCGCTGCCAGGCTGACCGGCGATCAGGTTGAACGAGAACTCCGGCAGGCCGCCGCCGAGAAGTTCGTCGAGCCCCGGGACACCGGTGGCCAGGCTGTTGATCGTGACTTTGGTGGTCATGAGGGCTTGTCCTGCGCGGACGAACCGCTGGAGGGTGGGGACCACACGGATTGAAGCAAGCGCTCGGTGAGGCCGGGGCCGATCAGCGTGGAGAGCAGTTCGCGAAACGAAAGGAGCAGGAGCGAGCCGGCGTCCAATGCCTGGGCAGGAGGCAGGCCACCGAACAGCGCCAGGATCTCGCCGCGGTCAACCTGGTCGGGTGCTCCACTGTCCAGGGCAGCGAGAAAGGGGAAGTCGGCAACGCCGAGATGCGCGCAGCGTCTAAACAGCGCGGTGAGGCCTCGCTGGCCGATAACGGGGTGAAGCGCGTCCTCGATGTCCGCCCACACACCCACCAGCGCCTGCGCGACGGCCTGGCTGTCGGGCGCCTCCCCCGCGCGTCGCGCGAGAGGTGTCGTCAAGCGACTGCTCTCTCGATTGCTCATTGCGACACAGGCCGTTGGGTTGACAAGCTGCGAGTGTAGCCCTGGCCGCTAAAGGCAATCGCGGGCGCGCGCTGATCCCGAAATCGACTACGGTGATTCCTCGCCCCGTCCTACAGGTCTATCTCGTTGCAAAGCGCACATTCGACCGACTACTTTGGGATCCAGACATGCTTGCAAACGAAATGCCTCTCGCGGAACCGCGTCTGATCGATGTGGACAGGCGAATCACAAAATCGGCCGTCGCCTGGGGCGCAGTCGTTGCGGGCGCCGCGGCTGCGGCGGCACTGTCAATGCTCCTGCTGATGCTTGGCGTCGGCCTGGGCTTGTCGGCTGCCTCTCCGTGGGCTGGCAATGGCATCAGCGCCAAGACGTTCGGAGTCGGCACGATCGCGTGGCTTGCATTCACGCAGCTCGCAGCGGCGGGGCTGGGCGGCTATCTGGCCGGCCGTCTGCGCACGCGCTGGCTTGGCGCCGATAGCGACGAAGTGCATTTCCGAGACACGGCCCATGGCTTTCTCGCCTGGGCCTTGGCCACGCTGATGGCGGCCGCGCTTCTGAGCTCCTCGATCGGCGCCATGCTCGGCACGGCCGCCGAGCTTGGGGCAACGGTCGGAAGCGGCGCTACCGCGACGGCCGCGGCGGGTGGTGGTGCTGCCATCGCCTCGAGAGCCGCGAACGACACCCCACCCGGCGGCGACATCGACTATTTTGTCGACTCCCTGTTCCGCCAGCCGCCGGTTGCCGCCACCACACCTGCGGTCATGGCCAGCGCAGCCGGGGTCGCAACTGACACCGGCAGCCACCGCGAGGGTGCGGCGGGTGCCGCACCGGAGTTCACGCGCATCTTTGCCCGTGCTTTGAAGAACGGGGCGCTCAGTCCGGAAGATTCGCGCTACGCCGGTGAAGCAATCGCGCAGCGCACGGGTCTTTCACGGATCGACGCGGAGAAGCGCATCGCCGATGCAGTCCAGAAGGCCAGAACCGAGGCGCAAGCCGCCGAGACCGCTGCGCGCGAGGCGGCCGATGCGGCCCGCAAGGCCTCCGCCAAGGTCGCCGTCTGGTCCTTCATCGCGCTCTTGATCGGTGCCTTTGCCGCGAGCCTGATGGCCACCTTTGGCGGCCGTCAACGTGATCTTCAAACCTGAGCGAGGGACGAGCCATGCGATCCATTCTGCTGTTGCTTCTGGGTATCCCAATTCCAATCATCATCCTGATTGCCCTGTTCGTTCATTGACCAGAGCCGCTGCATTCATGGCGACTGCAAACGATCTTCTCGAAGGTCACGAGCGGCCAACAAGAGAGCTGGGCTCCCTTGGAAGGAAGACTCAGTCCTGTGGCCGCATCACCGCGAAGGAACAGCACTGACGCGGATTGAAAGCCGAACAAAACCCAGTTTCACCAGAAGCGATGGGCTCTGTCGCTGCTCCAGGCAGCCAGTAGCCCAGCGTCACCGGGTAGCCGGCACCTCCGGCGCTCACTTTTAGAAATACCAGCCCATTTGGAGTCCTCTATGTCCACATCTGCGAAAGCCGGTTCAAAGTCGAAATCAGGCAAGGCAACGCCTGCTGGCGACGACGCGATCACCTTGCTGAAAGGCGACCACAAGGAAGTAAAGGCCATGTTCAAGTCGTATCAGAAACTCGTCGACGACGAGGCCGATGGAGATGAAAAGCAGTCGCTCGCCGAGCAGATCTGCGCGGCCTTGTCGGCGCATGCCAGCGTGGAAGAGGAGATCTTCTACCCCGCCGCCCGCGAAGTGCTTGGCGACGATGCCGACCTGGTCGACGAGGCCGATGTCGAACATGGCAGCGCCAAGGACCTGATCGCGCAAATTCAGGCCGCATCGCCCGAAGACGACCACTACGATGCGAAGGTCAAGGTGCTGGGCGAATACATCGACCATCACGTCAAGGAAGAGGAAGGCGAGATGTTTCCCAGGGTGGCGAAGAGCGACCTGGATCTCGACAGCCTGGGTGAGGAGATGGCGGCGAGAAAGGATGAACTGCTCGCCGAGTTGAGCGGCGCCTAGGTCACGGACTGCGCCGCGCAGTCGCGCTCGGTCGCGACACTGCCAGTTTCAGCGCCATAAAAGCCATCGGGACGATGGCGGAGGATCTCTATGAACGCAGCCCAAGGGCTGCGTTCACGTTCGCGTTCGTTCGATATCCCCAGGACGGTATCTTTTCTGCGCCGGCGAAGTCGGCAACTGTGCTCAACTCGGATCGGGCCGGGTGATCGATCTCACCGGGGCAGCCGCGACTGGCGACGGTTGTCTTGAGCTCCTTTATGGTGAAGGCTGCAATGTCCTATCTCGGTGTGATCGTGCTGACGGCGCTGTCCACGCTGATCGGCGTTCTGCTGTTCCAGAACCTCGCCGGCGGCGAGAAGAAGATCGAACAGCAACTGCCCAAGCTCTATGAAACGGACGATGCGGAGTTTCGGCGTTCACTGAGCGCGCTGCTCGGTCCGCCGATCGTCGAGGGCAACAAGATCGACACGCTTCTCAATGGCGACGAGATCTTCCCGGCGATGCTGGCTGCCATCCGTTCGGCCAGGAGCACGATCACGTTCGAAACCTATATCTACTGGTCGGGCAGCATCGGCCAGGAGTTCGTCGATGCGCTGACTGAGCGCGCCGCAGCCGGCGTCCGAATCCATGTGTTGCTCGACTGGGTAGGCAGCATCAAGATGGAGACGAAGCTGCTCGAGGCTCTGCAAGGTGCCGGTGTGGAGGTCGAGCGGTTTCACGAGCCTTACTGGTCGAACTGGGGGCAGCTCAACAATCGCACCCATCGCAAGCTGCTGGTGATCGACGGCCGCATCGGTTTCACCGGCGGCGTGGGAATTGCCGATCAATGGCGTGGCCGGGCGCGCAACGACAAGGAATGGCGCGACACGCATTTCCGCATCGAGGGCCCGGTGGTGGCGCAGATGCAGTCGGTATTCCTAGACAACTGGATGCGAGCCACCGGCATGGTTCTCCATGGCGAGTCCTATTTTCCAACCCTCAAGCCCATGGGACCGTTGGCCGCGCAGATGTTCAGCAGCTCGCCCAGCGGTGGCAGCGAGAGCATGCAGCTGATGTATTTGCTGGCCATCACGGCGGCGCGCAAGACCATTGATCTCGCGAACTCCTACTTCGTTCCCGACGAGCTGACCATCAAGACCCTGATCGATGCGGCGCGGCGCGGCGTCAAGGTGCGCGTGCTGACCCCGAGCGGACACATCGATTCGGAACTCGTGCGCAAGGCCTCCCGCGGCAGCTGGGGCCCGATGCTCAGCGCCGGCATCGAGGTGGCTGAATATCAGCCCACGATGTTTCACGTCAAGGGCCTCGTCGTCGACGGCATGTTTTCCTCGGTGGGTTCGACGAACTTCGACAATCGTTCGTTCCGGCTCAACGACGAGGCCAATCTGAACGTCCTGAGCGCGGAATTCGGCCAACTTCAGCAGCAGGTTTTCAACACCGACTGGTCGAAAGCGCGCCGGATCAGCCTCGAGGAATGGGAGCACCGGCCACTGAAGGAGCGCCTGCTGGAACGACTTGCCTCGCTGCTGCACGCGCAGCTCTGACCGGCTCAATGGCGCCCTGTGCGGGGCAGAGCGCCGCACCTACTTATCCTCGCCGCGCTCCTACGTCGGCAGGGCAGCATCGCCTACGGCGCTGGGTGAGACAAGGCGGCAAGATGAAGTCGCCTACTTTCCGACTTCCATATGAAAGGAATCACATGCGCAACCCTTGGACCACAAAGAATCCCTTCATGAGCGTCTGGCTCAGTTCGACCAACAGGGCCATAAACTCGGCGCGGGGCCAAGCAACAGCCGCTGCCAAACGCCAGGTGAGTACGGCGCAGGCCGAAATGGTCAAGCAAGTGATCGAATTTTGGAGCGGCAAGAAGACGAGTTCTACGAAGAAAGGGCGTCGCTAACTATCGCAGTTCGGGGCGCCCCTGCTCACGACCGGGAACCGACGGCTCCACCAGCGTGACATCAACGCGCGCATGGTCGTCTTCTACGGGAGTCGCCGATACGACCGTACATCCCAGATACGAGGAATTCGTGGCCCAGACGCATAGCGCCGGCGCCGTCAGCGTGGAGAAACAAGAGGGCCAGGCGGCCGGCGCCAACGGCAGCAGGCGCGACACGCGCCGGCTGCACAAGGACGCGCGAGGCAACGTCCTTGCGCAGCACTGGCTGATGTAGGGCCCTGGCCACGCCTGGTTTGGTGGTGATCCGGCGGGCTCCTAGGCGGACGCCATGGGACCGCAAGCCAGCGCTGAGATGCTACGTTTCTTGCTGCAGGGGGACTGGGAATTTCAAAGCTAGGGTCTGTTTATCAACCACGAGCTAACAATGCCAAAACGTCAAACTCAATCCCTCAGCCTGGCACGCAAAACCGCCGAGCTGTCCATCGCAGCGCCGCTGGTTGTGTCGCACCGCCTGGCCCGAATGGCCGCTGCAGGAGCCAACCCTTCGGCGCGCAATAGCGCCGAGTTCCGGCGCATGTTCGATGAAAAGACTGTTGCATTTAGCCAGGCCTGGAATGCCATGGCATTGCAGACCCTGCGAGCAAACCAAGCATTTGCGAGCGCCGCGTTTCGATCACTGATGTTTCCGTGGATGAAGAGCCCCAGGAGCGCGAGCGCACTTGCCGCCTCGTTCCAGTCGGCCACCTGGGGAATTTTGGCCAAAGGGCTGGCGCCGGTACATGGCAAGGCGATGGCAAACGCAAAGCGGCTCGGTCGATCACGCAAGCAGCCTTGAACACTGTTCACCTGCACCAGATGTCGCTGATGTGGCCGAGCAGGCCGGCGCGGCTGGAATACCTAGGCCGCCGACAGCTCCCTGGGCTGGGCCGGTCGGCCCATACCGGTCTTTACCGAACTCTGCGACCTGCTCAGCGGGTTCCACGTTGCGCTGCTGTGGCCGAGTCTTGCGTTCATGAGAAGCGATGGCGTCAGCCCAGCCATCGCCGCAGG
This sequence comes from Roseateles violae, assembly GCF_030410485.1. Taxonomy (GTDB): domain Bacteria; phylum Pseudomonadota; class Gammaproteobacteria; order Burkholderiales; family Burkholderiaceae_C; genus Roseateles_D; species Roseateles_D violae. The sequence continues at coordinate 17,843 of NZ_JAUHHC010000009.1, forward strand.
TGGCCGTAGACCTTGGCGCTCGACAGCAGATCGAGGTGCCCCGTGCCATGCACCACCGCCCGGCGCTCGGGCGCAAAGCCCAGGTCGCGGTCGGGCTCGTCGTGCTGTCCCAGCGCGCTGGCCACCGGCACCAAGCCATCGCCCAGCAGCCTGGCCTTCAGGCTGCCGGCCGCCGGCCCCAGGCTGGCGGCAATGGCAAAGCAACGGGTGCCGTCCGGCAGGCTGACCCGATCACAGCGCTGCGTGCCATCTTCGCCCGAAGGACCATTCAGAACGTTGCCCAAGCGCAGGTCGTTGATGCCGGCACTGCGCAGCTTGCCCAGCCGCGCCAGCGGTGCCGCATACGGCGCGGCGCCGAGCAGCAGGTCCACACGATGGCCCGCACGTTCCAGCGGAGCACCCTGATGCGGCGTGCCGAGGCAGATCAGGTCGTTCACGCGCCCCGGCCAGCGGAGGCCGCCGCGCTGCATCAGCGCGCCGTGATGGATGGCGCTGCGTGCCACCAGGCCGCCCATGCTGTGGCCCAACATGACCAGCCTTTCAATCGGCATGGGCCAGACGCTGTACAGCCCCTCCATCAGGTGCGCCAGGATGCGGCCGTTGGTCGACACGCACAGGCCGCTGTTGTAGTGAAGATAGACAGGCGTGTAGCCCAGTTCACGCGCGAGTGCCTGGCCGTGGTCATGGCCGGCGCGCTGCCACTGCAGGTCGTTCATGCACAAGCCGTGCAGCAGCACGAGCAGCTTCGGCGTCATGCCACCGAGGCGCGGGCGCAAGGCATGCCGCTCCAGCGGCAAGGGCTGCCCCGTATGGCGGAACTGCATCGCGATCGCCAGCGGGTTATCGCTCGCTGCCAAGTGGTCGCCCAGCACGCCGTTGAGCGCCGCCAGGATGGCTTCGCGTTCCAGGTGGGGCGGCTGGCGCGGATCGGCAGCGGCCAAGGCCGGCGCCAGCCAGCCGAGCAGGGCCTCGGCACTGCCTCCCACCAAGCGGGTGACGCCCCCCACCGTTTCGTACACCAGGCCGGTGACACCCCGAGTGCGTTCGTCCGCCGCAGGCGCGCCGCCAAGTCCCTGGAGTCGGGGGGCTGTGGCGATGCGAGCGTGCATCGCCTCGACCAAGCTGGCCAAGCCGGCGACGGCATCGGCAGTGAGGCGGGCGGCGCCGCGCAGGTCGGCGGCTTGCAGCAGCGGTTGTGTCATAGGTCGATGTGGCTTGCGCCCGAGGTCAATGTCATCAGTACGTCGGCATACCAGGCGCAGTTCAGGCCCAGCGATTCGTCCTGCGCCGCGTCGCGGCTGGCCATGTCCATGCGGCTGGAATGCACGCCCAGCAGGCACCAGCGCGGCCGGCCCGGCGTGACCGGCTCGATGCGCGCCAGCACCGGTGAGCCGCTGCTGCCGCGGTGCATGCGCGCGTCCGTGAGGAAATAGCCCAGTCCCTGAAAGCGAACGCCATAGCAGGAGGCGATGCTGGCTTGCCGAACCACGGGCAAGTGATGCACGGTGTCGAAGAAGCCGAGTGGGAAGCCTGGGACGGCCAGGCGATCACCAACCTCGAACAGGTCGAATCCGACCGCCAGATGCCTCGGCTGGAAGGCTCGCACGACGCAGCCGGCCGGCATCGCGGTTCGGTCGAGCTCGATGGCCGCGACGTCGACCTCCCCGCCACCGTCGCGCGCGTGATGCCACTGGCTCAGGCCGTCACGATGCAGCAGGATAGACAGCGTGGAGAGTTGCGTCAGGTCGTGCGCATCGGTATGCAGCTGAATCTCGATCCGATCCGGCGCATGCCCAGTTGGGGCGTCGAAGAGGACGTGCCGGCTGGTGATCAGGAAGAGCCGGCCATCGCGCTCGAAGAAAAAGCCGCTCGCCGAGGTCAGGCTCTTGACGCCTGCAAAGGTCAGCACGCGCGTGACGCCAAAGATCGCCTCGTCCTGCGCTCGCTCGTTGGCGGCAATGCCGCCCGGAGGACGCGCCGGTGCCGCCATCGGGGATTGTTGCGAGTCATGGCCGCGCTCCCAGGCGTCCCGCCGGCCGGACCACACCTGCTCGCTCTCGCCGGTGGCATCCGGCTTGTTGATCGAGTCGAACATTGGGTTCGACTCGACCGCCTCACCGCGGGCGGCTGCCTTAGCACCCTGGCGCTGCAGTTCAGCGTGCTCGCCCGAGAAGGGCCGCGGCGAAACCTCGTCGGACGACGTAGTAACGATGACTGCAGCCGCCTTGTCTGCGGCGGGGGGATCGGATCGGGAAGACAAAGGACAACCCCGCAAAGGACTTGTCCCGTCAAGGGCGACGCTTCCGCCGGTGGCGTTTCAAGCAAGCCAGTAAAGGGCGGTGTCACTTACAGCGTGCCCCATGAATACTCAATGTACCGCGCCGCGAAAGCCCTCGTGGCAGAGTGGCGAGCCAAGCTTCGACTGGCATGGCATGGAAGCGGCAAGATGGCCTGCCTCAGCTTCATGAGCTTTTGCTGAGGATGCGGCTGCCCGCGTCGACCTTGGTCAGCCGCAAACTGACCGCGACTCGGCTGGTGCGGTAGGCCTCAGCCGTTCAGCACCCGAGCCCAAGCAGTAGCCAGATCCAAAGCTGTCGCTGGCGGAGGTCGGCTTATGGCCGGTTTCAGCCGTGCGCATCGTGCCTAGGAAGTTGCCAGTTAACACCCATTCATACCTGCTGGGCGATGCAGTCGGTCAATCAACGTTATTGCTTCGATGGCGCCTTGGACAGGGCCGTGACCACGACAGGACGGGTCGACAAGGCGCTGCTGCCATTTGAGATTTGCCCTCTTTCAAGGCCGCACTGTCCGACAGGATGCTGACAGCCTCGTTCAGGAGCACGTCGTTGACGGACTTCTGGGTCTTCTCGATGGCCAGATCCTTGCTGAGCTTGCGTTCGTTGAACTGCAAGCCATCGTCCGCCAGCGCTCTGTCCGCACCCGCTCCCGCAGAGCCCAGCATGGCGCTAAGGCGGGCCTCCGGATCGGCACGCTCCTTGCGCCGCTTCGTTTCGTTGAGAGAAATCACATTGTTCTTGCGACGTTCCCGTGCCTTGGCGAGATCCTCCAGCAGGCCCTGGTAGTCACGGTCGCGCTGCACGCGGCTCTCATGCCAGGCCAGCAGGCGCGGAAGCTGCGCTGTGATCTCGCCCACGGGGGCGTAGTCAGCCGCCACTGCTCCACGGCAAGGCGTTGCCGTAGCTCGATTCGCCGAATAAGCTGTCATCGCTGCCTTGCAAAAAGCCGACGTCGGGTATCACGCCACGCAACTGCGTCGTGCCGCCGTTCACCCGGAAAAACTGCGCGATGGTCAGCTTCACCTCGCCATACACGGGACTGGCGTTCTTGGCGATCTTGTCGAGGTCGGCCACGGTTTGGACCGTCCCCTTTCCGAAGCTGGGCTCGCCGATGATCAGGCCCCGACCGTAGTCCTGAATCGCCGCCGCGAAGATTTCCGACGCTGAAGCTGAGGCCCTGTTGATCAGCACACCCATCGGTCCATCCCAAGCCACGTCTGTATTGACGTTCTTCTCGACGGTGATCTCGCCTTTGGCATTGCGCGTCTGGACCACCGGAACCTTGCCGACGAACAGGCCCGTCAGGCCTATGGCTTCCCGCAGCGAGCCGCCGCCGTTGTTGCGCAGGTCGATCAGAATGCCATCCACATTCTGGGCCTTCATGTCTGCCAGTAGCTTGGCCACGTCGCGCCCGGCGCTTCGGTAATCCTTGTCACCCTTGCGCAGCCCGTCCAGATCCTCGTAGAACGATGGCAAGGTGACCACGCCGATCAAGCGCTTGCCCTCGCCCGTCGTCACCGAATAGACCTTGGCCTTGGCCGCGCTATCCTGGATCGTGATGGTCTTGCGGACCAGGATCACCGTCTTGACCCGTGCGTCTGGCCCCTGATCGACGGGCAGGATGTCCAGACGCACCGTCGAACCCACAGCGCCGCGAACCAGGGCCACCGTGTCGTCCAGACGCCAACCCACGACATCGTCCACCGGGCGGGTCTCGCCTTGTGCCACGCCCACGATGCGGTCGCCGACCTGCAGCTGCCCCGACTGGCTTGCGGGCCCACCGGCCACCAACTCCCGGATCGTGGCGTAGCCGTCGATATCGATCAGAACTGCGCCAATGCCCGCCAGCGACAGTCGCATCGCGATGTCGAAGTTCTCTGCGGCACGCGGCCCCAGATAGTTGGTGTGGGGCTCGATCGTTGTGGTGTAGGCATTCATGAAGGCCTGGAATGCGTCGGAGCCCTTGATCTTGCCCAAGCGTTTGGCGGCGTTGTCGTAGCGCTTGTCGAGGACCTTCACGATAGCCGCGTCATCCTGACCAGCGAGCTTGAGCCGCAACCAATCGTTCTTCACACGCTTGCGCCACAGTTCAAGCGATTCCGCCTCGGTCCCAGGCCAGGGCTGGTCCTTGCGATCGATCATCAGCGTTTCGTCGCTCTTGAAATCGAAGCCCTTGTGCAGCAGGCTGCGGGCATAGGCCATGCGCTCGACGGCCCGGCGTTCGTACAGATTGAAAATCTCGAAGGGAGCGCGCAAGTCCTCGCCCAGGATCGCATCGTCCAGCCGGGCACGGCCGACGGCCAGGCGGTCGATGTCGGATTGAAGAAAGTAGACCTTCTCGGGATCCAGCGCCTTCAGGTACTGGTCGAACATCTTGCTCGACAGGGCATCGTCGAGCGGAACGGCCTTGTAGTGGAAGCGCGAAAGCAGTTCCGCAGCGAGACGGGCCGCCTTGGCCTCCTGCACCGCAGGCTTCAGCGGCGGCGGGTAAGCAAGCTCCGAATCCGCCGCTACAACCAGCGTTGTGACAGCCAGGGTCAGCAAGAACCCAATCAGCTTTTGTTTCAATCTCACTCCACCACGGTTGAACCGAAGAACTCACGGTCGGAGCCATCGGAGGCCGCTTGCATTTCCAGACCTTGATCGTCGACCGCATCGAAGGATACCTGTCGCCCGGGCTCTGCCGCGAGTCACGGGAGCTGTCGTTCGTGATAGGCAGCTCCTGGCCGTGACTTCCAATTCTCATGGCGACCCAAAGTCGGACCCTCGGTCGTCCAGCCTCCAGATACGGAATTGGACGCTCAACCGCCCGCTGCATCGCCGGATGTTGCTACGCAGCAAGCGCGGACGTATGCTGGAGCCGTCCATTCATGCACCAAACGCAGCAAGGCGGAAAAGCAATGAAACTCTCAAAAGTCATCGCCGCTTCGAGCTTGGCCCTGGCCAGCGCGGGTAGTTTTGCTGTCTCCCTGGGCGCGATCGATCTCAGCTCAGGCAGCGGATTTTTCGGCAATACGCCCATCGCCGGCGCCTTCGTTGACACGCTCACCTTTACCGTGACAACGCTTGCGACCTTCAATGGCAGCATCACTTCCGCGGTCAACGGTACACAGGATGTCGATTTCACCAGCATCGTGCTCACACCGGGCTCGCTGGCCTTCACCTCGGTGCTCGGCGATCCTGTCGAGGTATGGGCCGCGCCCGCCGTAGGCTTTAGCTTGTCGCCGGGGGTGTACACACTGACTCTGACTGGCACCAACAGCGCCAGCATGGGTAGCTACGCCGGCAATCTCGCGCTCACACCAGGCTCGCCCACACTGGTGCCCGAGCCAGAAAGCTACGCCATGATGCTTGCCGGGCTAGGGCTCGTCACTCTGCTGGCGCGCCGCCGCCGCGGCTGATCGGCGCCGTCTCCGGCGTGAAGCGGGCTCCGGCCCGCTTTTTGTTGGTGCAGCGTCTCTCAACCGCAGGCGTCAGCATCGGCGGCGGCCTCACCCCTCTGATGTGTCGGAAGGGCTCACTGCTCACTCCCACGACACACCCATTCAGCGCCCGGCCGCCCGTGTGAACCTGCTCAACGACCAGCGCCTCAAGGAGGACGACAAGGTGTTGAGGTGCCCAGAAGCGGCCGGCCATGAGGGCCTGCGCATGACAGCAGAGCTGTCGGTCGCGAGGGTCGGCTCTTGGCCGGGACTGTGAGGTCGAGGCCGGTCCCAGTAGCGGCTCTACGCAACTAGCTACCGGCTGTCTGGCAGGATCTCCGTCCGGCTTCAGGCCTGCGCCATGCGCAAGCGCCGGGCTGCGTCCTCTGCCCGGGCGTCATCGATCTCGCGCATAACGCCGGTCAGGTCGACGGTGCCGGTCTTGTGCTCGAACAGGCCCGTCAGCGGCGTTTCTGGATGCAGGGCTCCACGCTGGTAGAGGGTCCAGATCTCAGGGCCGAAATCGGTCTTCAACAGCTCCGGCGCAAAACGGCCGAAGAAATCGCGCAGATTGCTTACGTCGCGCAATAGCATCCGCTGTGCATGGTTGTTCCCGGCCGCGTCGACCGCCTGTGGCAGGTCGATGATGACCGGCCCGTCGGCGCCCAGGAGGATGTTGAACTCGGACAGATCGCCGTGGACGACGCCAGCAGTGACCAGCATGCGCACCACCTCAGTGATCAGGGTGGCATGGTGGGCACGAGCATCCTCTGCCGAGAACAGGACATCGTTGAGCCGCGGCGCGGCGTCGCCGTGCTCGTCGCAGACAAGTTCCATCAACAGCACGCCCTCGAAGAAGTTGTAGGGCTTGGGGACCCGCACACCGGCGCCGGCCAGGCGGTACAGCGCATCGACCTCGGCGCTCTGCCAGGCCGCCTCCTGGGCCTCACGGCCGAATTTCGTGCCCTTGGCCATCGCGCGAGCCTGGCGGCTGTTCTTGACCCGGCGGTTTTCGGTGTAGTCGATCGCCTGGCGGAAGCTACGATTCGTGGCCTCCTTGTAGACCTTGGCACAGCGCGTCTCGCCGCCGCTGCGCACCACAAAGACCTGCGCCTCCTTGCCGCTCATCAACTGGCGCTGGACGCTGTCGATCAAGCCTTCGTCGATCAGGGCCTGCAGTCTCTTCGGTGATTTCATGCCATGCATTGTCCCTTGCAGCCGCATCCATACCTCGAGGCTAGCGTCGAGATGGTCGGAAAGCTGCCGCTCGTCTACGGCTGCTTGTTGAATCGCCCCGGTTTCCGCGGAGGCCAGTTGGTTTAAGTCAGGCGGTCGCGGCCTGACCAGCGCGTTGACGATGGTAATTGGCTTCGAACTCCGCAGGCGGGACGTGACCCAGTGGCCCCA